>CAWIAE010000001.1:0-309609 GCA_963833995.1 uncultured Acidobacteriota bacterium
ATCCTTCACCGTGTAAACCACGCCGCTCCCCTGCCTGCGAACTTCGCGGTCCTGGAAGAATTTGCGGCGGTGAAGGTTGGGATGGGCAAGCCTGAGATGAACCAGTTTCCTTGTGAAATCGAGCAGCCGTATGCGCGGTGAATCCAGGTCCCAGTCAAACCACGTCAACTCGTTATCCTGGCAATAGCAGTTATTGTTGCCTTGCTGCGATCGGGCCACTTCATCCCCGCCGGCAAGCATCGGTACACCCTGCGACAGCATCAGGGTCGCCAGAAAATTGCGCATCTGCCGCTCCCGCAACTTCCTGATCTCTGCGTCGTCGGTCGGCCCCTCGGCTCCCATGTTCCACGAATCGTTGTTGTCTGAGCCGTCGTGGTTATCCTCCTTGTTGGCTTCATTGTGTTTTTCGTTGTAGCTGACCAGGTCGCACAGTGTGAAGCCGTCGTGCGCGGTGATGAAGTTGATGCTTGCATACGGCTTCCGCCCGTCGAATTTGTACAGGTCGCTCGAACCGGTCAGGCGATAGGCGAAATCGGAGAGTTGCCCTCTATCGCCCTTCCAATAGCGCCGGACGGTATCGCGGTACTTGCCATTCCACTCCGCCCATAGAACCGGAAAATTACCGACCTGGTAGCCGCCATCGCCCACGTCCCACGGTTCCGCAATCAGCTTCACATCCGCCAGCGTCGGGTCCTGATGAATGGTGTCGAAGAAGGAGGATAGCTTGCTCACATCGTGCAGTTCCCGCGCCAGCGTAGCCGCCAGGTCGAAGCGGAAACCATCCACGTGCATCTCCGTGATCCAATAGCGCAAACTGTCCATGATCATCTTCAAAACCTGCGGATTGCGTACGTTCAAAGTGTTTCCCGTTCCGGTGTAATCGGTGTAATAGCGAGGATCTTCCGGCACCAGGCGGTAATAAGTCGTGTTACAAACTCCTTTCCAGCTCAGCATAGGTCCCAGTTGGTTCCCCTCGCAGGTATGGTTGTATACAACGTCCAGAATCACCTCGATTCCCGCCTTGTGTAACCTCTTCACCATCTCTTTGAACTCGCGCACCTGGCCGCCCCGGTCGCCGGTTGAGCTATAGCGCGACATAGGTGCGAAGTAACCCAGCGTGTTATACCCCCAGTAATCTGTCAGCCCTTTTTCGACTAGATGCCCTTCGTCGATGAAATGATGAATCGGAAGTAGCTCGACGGCAGTTACACCCAGCATCTTCAGGTATCCGATGCTCGATTCGTGCGCAAGTCCCGCATACGTCCCCCGCAGCTTTTCCGGGATCGCCTGATTGCGCTTGCTGAATCCTTTCACGTGCATCTCGTAAATCACCGAGTCGGCCAGGGGGATATTCAATTGCGTGTCGCGGCCCCAATTGAATTTGCCATCGATCACCACACATTTTGGAACTCCGGCCGCGCTGTCCTGGTGATCCATCTTCAGGTCGTCGCCCGACGAAACATCGAACGGAAAGACGGGCTGCTTCCAATCCACCTGGCCGAAAATGGCCTTGGCATAGGGATCGACCAGCAGTTTGTTGTAGTTGAAGCGATGTCCGTTCGCGGGATCCCAAGGGCCATCGATACGGAAGCCGTAAAACTGCCCCGGCTTGATGCCGACGATGAATCCGTGCCAAACGAAGGCCGTATTTTCGCGTAGCGTCACGCACTTTGTCTGCCTGCCGTTTCGGTCGAAGAGGCACACGTCCACCCGCGTGGCAGCTTCTGAAAAGATGGCGAAATTGGTACCTTTTTTATAGGGTGTTGCGCCCAGCGGATAAGGTTGGCCAGGAAGAAGCGTACGTTCCATAATCGTTGGATGCGAATTTATGCGGCTCTGTTGTATTTTCGCCAAACATGCCCCGAGCTTTTGTATGGCCTGGAGCAAATCGCCTGTGCTACCTTACGAAAGCCGGTATCAGGTGCATTTTTCGCGCGTAATCCACTTTTCAAAGCGCATAGTTTCGAGTCGACGGGGGAGAATGAATGCAAGCCACGATCGCCACGGACATTCATGAGGTCAAGTCGAATTCTGGGCGCCATGCCGCCATGTCGGCGCCCGTCCGCAATGTTGCTGTCGACGCCTATCGCGGCCTCGTGATGCTGCTGATGATGGGCGAGGTCATGAGTTTCGCCCGCGTGGCCCGCGCTTTTCCCAACAGCCTCTTCTGGAGTATCCTCGCCTTCAATCAGACTCACGTTGAATGGGCTGGCATGGGACTCCACGACACCATCCAGCCTGGGTTCACCTTTCTGGTCGGCGTCGCTCTTCCGTATTCCATCCACAGCCGCGTAAAGAAAGGCCAGAGCTTCGGCCATCAATTGGCGCACACCGTGTGGAGAAGCCTGGTGCTCATCTTCCTCGGCATCTTCCTGCGCTCCACAGCCAGCACGCAAACCAATTTCACCTTTGAAGACACCCTCACCCAGATTGGCCTGGGATATACGTTCGCTTTCCTCCTTGCCCATTGCCGCCCAAGGTGGCAGTGGACCGCACTGGGGGCAATTCTCTTCGGCTATTGGTTGGCGTGGGCGCTTTATCCCGCTCCCGGACCGGGCTTCAATTGGGCCGCCGTCGGAGTTCCCGCGGATTGGCGCTATAACTTCACCGGCTTCGCCTCCCACTGGAACAAGAACAGCAACCTGGGCCAGGCATTCGATGTATGGTTCCTCAACATTCTTCCGCGCACCTTCACGCTTCCTCTACAATGGCGGCGGCTATCTCACCCTCAGCTTCATCCCTACTCTGGGCACCATGCTCCTCGGGCTTCGCGCCGGCGAATGGTTCCGCGCCGCTGCTCCAAAGATCCCCATCAAGCGCTTCGTGATTGCCGGAACGATGCTGGCCGCCGCTGCGGTTCTTCTTCACTTCACCGGAATCTGCCCCATCGTCAAGCGCATCTGGACCCCAAGCTGGACGCTCTTCAGCGGCGGAGTCTGTTTCTTCTTCCTGGCGGCATTCTCCTGGATCATCGACGTCAAGCAATATCGCCGCTGGGCCATCCCGCTGGTTGTGGTGGGTATGAATTCGATTGCTGCCTACCTCATCGCGCATCTATGGGAAGACTTCATCATCAGCAGCCTGCACATCAATCTCGGCTACGGCATCTTCCGCATATTTGGGACCGGCCTGGAACCGCTGATGCTCGGCATCACCGTGATGCTGATCTATTGGCTCATCCTTTATTGGATGTACCACCGGCGCATCTTCCTGCGTATCTGAAACTCGCGCTCCTTGCGGTCCTGGCCATGCCGCTATGCGGCTATCGCCTCCGCCAGCCTGCGCACGGTCAGCACCGTGATGTCGTCTTCCTGCCCGAACTCCTTGGCTGCATCGGCAATGTAGAAAGCCGACTGGTTGCTCAGGTTGTGCACGCGTTCGAAGCCGAACAGTTCGCCCGTCGGCCGCCGCGCCTCCACCACGCCATCTGAAAGCAGAAGCAGCCGGTCTCCCGGATGCAAGTAGAGGCTTACCTCTTCATACGTGTTTTCCGGAATCGCGCCTAGCGGCAGCCCTCCCGGCAGCACGATCTCCTGGCTGTTCAGGTAAGGCGGCAAGTGTCCCGCGCTGGCCAGCACCAGTTCGCCGTTGGGCCCAAACCACATAGCCTCGCACGTGGTCAAACTCTCGCTTCCCACCAGCACCCGGTTTAACGACTGCAGAATCTTTGCCGGGCTCCTCTCCGGTATCCTGCGCAGTGCTCCCATCAGCATCGAGACGTTCATGGCCGCCTGCAGTCCATGCCCGGCCACGTCTCCAATCACCACCAGCAAACCGCCATCGCCGGTGGGCTGGATGTGGAAGAAGTCGCCGCCCACCTCCGTTGCCGGGGTGTAAATCGAATCCACTTCGTAGCCCGGCGTCTCCAGCTTTTCCTGGGGAATCATCAACTCCTGCACGCTCCGCGCTGCGGCCAGTTCGCTGTTGGCCCGCTCCTGGTCATGCTGAATCCGGAGGAAGCGCACAAAAATGATGAGCACGATCGTCAATATCCCTACAAAATCCGCAATCGAAGCAAAGTGGATGGGGATCATTCCAGCCTGGATCGTAAGAGGCGAATGATACGGATGTCCGCCGCCCCAGTCGCTCATGCCGCCGGTGAGAATTGGCTCCACGATCCCCACTATCGTCAGCAGCAGTGGGATCAGCAGTAGACCCGCCTCAAAGTTGCGCCGGATTGTGGCTGCAATCAAAGTAACGAACACGAACAGGCCCCACCCGGTCATCCAGAGCATGCTGCCCAGAAATCCAACGATCATCACAAGCAGGGCCGGTCCGCTGTTGCTGCCCAGCAACAGCATCCCCGGTCCCACCCCCAGCAGTACCGGAGCGGTATAGCGCAGCAGGCGGATATACCAGCGCCGCGGAAGGGCCAGGAAGGCGACCAGAAACTCAAAGTAGAGATAAGCCGAAATGGCCACCAGTTGCAGGATGATCGCCACGTACCAAACCTGGTCGATATGCGCGGTGCTGCCCGCAAGATCGATAAACCCGATGGGCGCCTGGAGCAGTTCATGCAAGGCCAGCCAGAGATACTCCACGTGCCCTCGTTGCGTGAAATAGAGCGCCAGCAGAAACAGCGACAGCACGGTAAACAGGATGGCGTTCACCAGCCTCGGGACGCGCTCGAACAGGCTGTGTGCCGACCAGATTTCCAGTTCGCGCTCGAGGTCTGTGGGGTTGCCGATCCGGAGCGTACCTCTCTCAAAAAAATTGGCGTATGCGCTCAACCCGAAGGGGATGTAGATGGTGCGCGCCACCAGAACGAAGTCGGTTTGGCCGGAAGGAACGTCCAGATCGTAGAGCCGCGAGATCTCCTGATAGCGGCCTGGTGCGTCTCCGTGAGGGCCTTCCGGCTGAATCTCCCTTCCGTTCGCGAATACGTCCACGCCCGGTCCCGTGGCGCCGATCGAGAAGGTGGTGTTCTGCGACACCGGGAGAAGGATCAATAAGGCGATTGGACCATGGCCAGGCGCCAGCTTGATATGCATCCGGAACCAGACGAAGGGTCTTCTGTGTCCTGCGGGGGGTGGCCCGGATCCTTTGCCGGAACCAGTTCCGCTGGACCGGTCCAGGTCATCGAGGTCGTCCAGTGAACCTCCTGTCCGCTTGACGGCCCATTTGGAATCGTCAAAACCCGGATCAGCCGCGCTCGGGTTCGCGGTTACGCCCACCCGCCAGCCATCATCAAGGGTCACAGGAGATCCGAGGTTCGAGGCGTTCAATACAACCGCGGGCGTGGAAGGCGAATTGGCGTTGGGGGGTGGCAGGTGCTTCTTTGGAGCGAGGATCTCTGCAATCGAGGGAGCAGGATGTGCAGGTTGCGCCGGCAATCGGGTGCCCGCAATGAGCGCAATTGCCATGGCTGTCAAGGCTGCTGGAACCAGAAACGTGCGGGGCAAATCTCCTCCTGCTGTGCGTGTTCACCACTCTAATTCAGTCCGGCGCAAGCTCCAAGGGGAACCGTCCGCGAATCAATAAAGAAGATGAGGCCCGCGCGGCTGACGCCTCGCCTGGGCCCTCCCGCTCCCGAAACCAACTTTTTCTGACATACTGCTGCCAATGGGCCGAATACTAGCGTCTAATGAGTGGAGCGAAGCGGAGCCGCCCATCCCGCGAAGGATGCCTCCGCCCGGAGGTAGGATAATGAGCGTACCTTTCAACGGTCTCAAGGCAGGATTACTGGCGGGGTTGGCGTTGGCTGTCACCACCCTGGCAGCTCAGTCCACTTCTCAGACGGCGCCGGCAAACTCGCAGCCGAACCAGCCAGCCGCCCAGACTGTCCCTGCCTCTCCTTCCACGCCGGCGAATCCTTCCGCCACGGACCAGACGAACACTCCCGCGGCTCAGCCCGCCCCCGGCACCACCCCAGTAGCTGGAGACACGCCACCCCCCGCGCCCGATACTTCAAAGGATTCCAAGAAGAAAGACAAGAACAAAAAGGACAAGAACGCTGAGGGCGACGAACCCGGCACCACCCCGGTGAAGGGCGATGTTGCGGCCAAGGATGTCGATCCCGACAAGGTGGTTTCGGTCGGCGGCGACATGGTGAAGGTGAAGCCCGGCAGCATCGAAGATGTGAACGCTGTCGGCAATCGCAACATCGGCGGCCGCGGCCTGGGCAACTGGTACTCCACCGACTGCGAGATCAAGATGGGCAAGACCTACGCCGATGAGATCGAGAAGAGCAGCCCACTTCATCACCGACCCGGTCGTCGACGAGTACGTCAACCGCATCGGCCAGAACATCGTCAAGAACTCCGACTGCAAGGTGCCCTTCACCATCAAGGTCATCGACTCCGACGAGATCAACGCCTTCGCTTTGCCCGGCGGCTTCTTCTACGTCAATTCCGGCCTGATTCTGGCCGCCGACGAGGAGGCCGAACTGGCCGGCGTCATGGCCCACGAGACAGCCCACGTCTGCGCCCACCACGCCGCCCGCGAAATGACGCGCATGAACTACGCGCAGCTGGGCACCATCCCGCTCATCATGATGACCGGCTACAGCTGGACCGGCTACGGCATCTACGAGGCCGCACAGTTCGCCATCCCCATGACCTTCCTCGAGTTCTCGCGCGAGTTCGAGGCCCAGGCCGATTATCTGGGCGTGCAGTACATGTACCGCGCCGGCTACGATCCGCAGGCCTTCATCAGCTTCTTTGAGAAGATCCAGGCCCTCGAAAAGCGCAAGCCCGGCGTGGTGGCCAAGGCCTTCTCCGACCATCCGCAGACCCCCGACCGCATTCTCCACACGCCAGGAAGAGATCGCCCGCATCCTGCCGCCCAAGGACGAATACCTGGTCACGACGTCGGAGTTCGACGACGTGAAGGCCCGCCTGGCCCGCATCGAAAACAAGCGCCGCCTGACCGACACCAAGGGAGGAAAGAAGCCCTCATTGCGGCGTGCCAGCACCGGTGCCGACGACGGCAGCAACACCCAGGCTGGTGACGACTCCAGCGGCGACGACAAGCCAACCTTGCACCGCCGCGACGATCAGAACTGAGGGCAGGAGAAAAGTCATCTTTTCTTGCACAGAATGCCCAAGTCGGCTAGCTTGACCGCAGGGTCTGAAGCTCCGGCCGCGTCCCCGCACCATCCGTTCCAACTCCCCAACGCCTTGGGCCTGTCCGCACGGGCAGCCCAACCGGCAGGGCTGGCGCGCCACCGATCCTTTTGGCCGTGCGCGGTCCTTTCCCCCGAGACAATCTGAATTCCCAACAATTCTCTGAAAAACCTTGAACTGGCGGGTGAAACCGCGTTATATACAGGAGTACCGGCGCCTCCGCCGGAATCTTGCCTGAAGGTAGTCAGCCTCTCAGGAGGAGGAATCATGCGCAGCTCCGCGGCCCGGTCCAATCTTCTGGTTCCTGAAATCCGTGAGGTCATGGACATCCGCCAGGCCTCAGACTATCTCGGCATCTCGCCCGACACTCTCTACAAATACGCCTCCGAAGGCTTCGTTCCGGCTTTCAAACTCGGCAACCGGTGGCGTTTCAAGCGCTCCCGCCTGGACGAGTGGATGGATCGCCAATCCGAACTTCACGCCGCCGAAGCCGATCTTGACCCCGAGAAGAAGAAGCCGGTCCGCCCTGCGATGTAAAGTACGGTTGTCAGTGATCAGCCGTGAGCGATCGGAAGATCGCTCTTCCTCCAGCATCGGGCAAGGCTTTGTCCCCAGGGGTGCCCGACCTCGGCTCTTCTCTAATCTCTGGTCTCTGTCTTACTGACAACGGGTCACTTTTCACTGACCGCTGTCCCCTGATCACTGTGATATACCTTTCCGGGTGGACCACCTACGCCGCATCGGCCATCTGCGCCGCCGAATGATCAGGGCAGGCCTTCCCGCCGTCCTCGTCACCCACCTCCCCGACCTCCGTTACCTCTGCGGATTCACTGGTTCCAGTGCCGCGCTCGCCATCACGCGCCGCGCCGCCCTGCTGTTCACTGACGGCCGTTACACCGCGCAGGCAGTCGAAGAGGTATCCGGCGCGCAGGTGCAGATCGTCTCCAACTCGCCGGCCATCTCCGCCGTGCAGTGGATGGCAGCCCAGCCGGGAGTCGAGTTCGCCGGTTTCGATCCGGCATGGACTTCCGTTGCCGACCTCGCCCGCTGGCGGGCCGCTCTGCCCTCCCGCTTTCGCCGCGCTTTCCTCTCCGTTCTCGCTGCGCCACTGGTCGAGCCCTTGCGCATGATCAAGGACGAAGATGAACTCACCATCATGGTGGAAGCCGCCCTGGTTGGCTGCTCGCTGTTCAACCACATCCTTGCTTTCATCCGCCCCGGCATGGCTGAAATTGAAGTGGCGGCCGAACTCGAGCACCAGGCCCGCCTCATGGGCGCTGAAGGCATGTCTTTCGAGACCATCGTCGCCTCGGGTGCGCGCTCGGCGCTTCCCCATGGAAGGGCCGGCACGAGCCGTCTCCCGCGCAAAGGGTTCCTGACCCTGGACTTCGGTGTTATCCTCAAGGGTTACTGTTCCGATATGACCCGCACGGTGCACCTGGGAACTCCAAAGGCCAACGAACGCAATGCGTACCAATCCGTCCTCGAAGCCCAGGAATCCGCGGTTGCCGCTGTGAGCGCAGATGCCACTTGTGGGGATGTGGACGAGGCCGCGCGCAGTGTCTTGCGCAAATACGGTCTCGCTGAAGCTTTTTCTCACTCCACCGGCCACGGGGTCGGCTTGGAAATTCACGAGTCGCCGCGCATCGGCGCCGGACAAACGGCAAAACTGCTTCCCGGCATGGTTGTCACCATTGAGCCTGGGATTTACCTGCCGGGCCAGTTCGGCATTCGCATCGAAGATATGGTGGCCGTGACACGAACCGGAGGCCAGGTGCTCACTCCCGCACCCAAGGCCTTCATCGAGCTTTGATTCAACCGTCCCGCAGTTGAGCGAGAGTTAAAGGAAAGAATGAAACCACAGGATGTCCAGGACCTTAAAGAGCTGATCGAGTTCCTGAAGCACTATCAGGTAGCAGAGTTCGATTTGGACCGGGGCGATTTGAAGATCCGCCTCAAATTCAACCCTCCAGGTTCTTCGCCGGCCTCCGCCGCTCCAGGGCACACGGCTGCGCCCGCGTCTGCCGATCTGCCGCCGACGGCCCTGGTTGCGCCTCCCTCAGAGGACACCGGCACAGGACTCCACATGGTCAAGTCCCCCATCGTCGGCACCTTTTATGGTTCGCCATCTCCTGGCGCATCGGCTTTCGTCTCTCCCGGCGACCATGTTGAAAAGGGCCAGGTCATCTGCATTATCGAAGCCATGAAGCTTATGAACGAGATCGAGTCTGATGCCTCCGGCGAAGTCATCAAGTGCCTGGTTTCCAATGGCCAGCCCATCGAATTCGGGCAGCCGCTTTTCTCCATTCGATTGGGTTAGCGAAGACAGTTGAGCTTGCCGGCAGGCGCCGGGTTAGCGGAGCTAGCGTAGTGAACAAAGCTAACGTTGACTGACTTGAACAACTAACTCCACTAACCGGGCTAACTCCGCTAGCTCCGCTCTCGTTGAAGGGTCATGAATGTTTAGTAAGGTCTTGGTTGCCAATCGTGGTGAAATCGCGCTCCGGGTATTAAACGCCTGCAAGGAACTCGGCCTCCGCACGGTGGCCGTCTACAGCGAAGCCGATCGCGACTCGCTGCATGTTCGCTTTGCCGACGAGGCCATCTGCATCGGTCCGCCGCGCCCCGCGGACAGCTATCTCAACGTCCCCGCGGTCATCTCCGCCGCTGAAATCGCCAACGTCGATGCCATCCATCCCGGCTACGGTCTCCTCAGTGAGAATGCCAACTTCGCAGAAGTCTGTCGCGCCTCCAACATCAAGTTCATCGGCCCCACGCCTGAAGTCACCCGTCTTATGGGAGAGAAGGAGAAGGCGCGCCAGGCCATGAAACGGGCCAAGGTCCCCATCCTTCCCGGGTCTGACGGCGTGATCGCCACCGTTGAAGAGGCGCAGGAATGGGCCACCAAGGTCGGCTTCCCGGTCATCCTCAAGGCCAAGGCCGGCGGAGGCGGGCGCGGCATGCGCATCGTGCGCAATTCCGAAGATCTCCCCAACCTGTTCCACGCCGCATTCACTGAGGCGGCCAACGCCTTCGGCAACGGCGAACTCTACATGGAGAAATTCATCGAGCAGCCCCGCCACATTGAATTTCAGGTGCTCGCCGACGAACACGGCAACGTTGTCTCCCTCTTCGAACGCGAATGCTCTATCCAACGCCGCCACCAGAAGCTCATCGAAGAAGCACCCTCTCTCCAGGTCACTCCGAAAATGCGCGAGGAGATTGGCCACACCCTCTGCAGATGCCTCTCCACCATCGGTTACCAGAACGCCGGAACGGTCGAATTCCTCATGAACGAGGACCGCCAGCTTTACTTCATTGAGATGAACACCCGCATCCAGGTCGAGCACCCCGTTACGGAAGCAATCACAGGTATCGATCTCGTCAAAGCGCAACTGCGCATTGCGTCAGGCGAACAGCTCAGCGCCATCCTGCCCCCGAAACTCGAAATCCGCGGCCACGCCATCGAGTGCCGCATCAATGCTGAGCACCCTCAAAAATTCACACCTTCCGCCGGCAAGATCACGGTCTTCAACGTCCCCGGCGGCAACGGCGTGCGCGTCGATACGGCGCAGTATGCTGAAGGCGTCGTCCCCCCCTACTATGACTCGCTCATCGCCAAGCTCATCGTCCATGGCGACGACCGAGCGGAAGCCATCGCCCGCATGGAGCGAGCTCTGTCGCAGTTCGTAGTGCAGGGAATCGACACCTCCGTGACGCTTCATCAGGCGATCTTCGCCGACCCCGACTTCCGCGCCGGCAACTTCGACACCAAATTCATGGAGCGCTTCCTGGCCAAGCAGGGTGAATAGCCGCCCGAAACCGCTCCATGCCTCCGCTGAGGCGAATCAAATTACCATTGCACGTTCGGATAGAGGCTTGGAATCCGAAATGCTCGATACAGATTCACGCCATTGGAAGTCATGCTCCAAACCGTTTGGGGAGTAGCTTCCTGCGTAACTTCATTCACATACGAATTCGAACCGACAGCGCAGAGATCATACTCCACGTTCCCATTCGCAAGCAGCTCTGCATTCCCGCCCCAGAAACTGTATTGTGCGGTTGGAATGATCTGATGGAACGTCAGGGTCGCCGTCTTCCCGATCTCATCGATCTTGAAAACCGGAATCGTCGAATACAGGCACGGAGGCGCTCCCGTGGCTCCGCATGTCACGTCGGAAGGAAACACGCGGTCGTCTCCGTTGTCTACTAATCCCAAAGAGAAGACGCCGGTCGTATTGGGACTGAAGAACGAGGGTCCGTGCTGCGCATACTGCCAGTCAGTTGGATCCGTTCCGCCAGCCAACGTGAAGTCACCACCCTCGCCAAGATGCCACAGGATGTTTCCGTTGCCGGTTCCGTTCTCGTAGTCCACTTTGATCACCCAGTTCTGGTGGCGAATCGAAACCACAATGTTTCCATCATCCGGGGAGTAGAGGATGGCATTCGTGTGCGTCCAGTCGGGGAACTGCATTGGATGCCGGTTAGGATCAAGATGATTGAATTCGTTCCACACCCACACAGGCTGCAGATTCTGGTCCAGATCCACAATCACATCGCCTAGCACAGCTTGCGGAGGTGCATCTATCAAAGGCGGTGTCGTGGTGCTCGACAGATTCATGAGTGTGCTGCCCAGCACGAGCCAATGGCCATTGGGCAACGGAGTTACGTCATGATGGAAGGTTTGAAGCGTGACCTGGCATTCTTTGCATGTGGCAGTGGCCAGTTCCGAGTTCAGATCGTTGATCGATATCTCCCGTACCGTGTCCCCAGCCAGGGTTACCTCGCGTATTTCGAGGAATGCGTTGGCGGGGATCGGCCCCTGCAGCGGGGCTGTATTCAAGACGCCAAGGTTCATCAGAATATTTCCATCCGGCAGCATCTTCACGCCTTGGATGGATTCAACTTTCCCGTTGCTCGGATCCTGATATTCCCAGAGAATGTTGCCGGAAAGATCCGTTACAGCTATGCCGCTCAACGGGTTCAACAGCTCAAGCCCGGATTGCGGCGTCATGCCGGCCGTGGTTGTGGTAGTCAGGTTGAGATTGAGACCCGCGGGTATCGCTTTCGTTGTAAACGTATGGTCCGCGTCGGTCGCAGTGATTCCATTTGAAAACTGAACCGTCGCAGCCATGTGGTACGCCGTACTGGCCTTCATGCCCGCCACAAAGATGCTGACCTGGCCGCTTGCGGTATCTGTTGATTGCGACCAAGTGTTGAGCCCGTAATCCGTAGTCGTCCCGAAGTTAACCGTCATGCTTCCAGGGAATGGCAGGGTCATCGTGTAAAGGGCCACTTGCGGATTATCCGTAGCTGTCACCGTGCCAGCGGGCATCGCCGCCGAAGTCCCAGTGATTGAGACGGTCTGCGGCGTCGCCGGCGCCACGTCCTCAAAGTCCATGTGCAGAATTGCATGCTGCTTTCCTGGTGCCGACGCCACCGTGGGATTGAAGCTTACGACCATATCGCAGGTAGCAGATGGCGCGAGAGTAGTTCCGCAAGACTGGCTCGGCACAAGCGCGTAGCTCGGGTTACCAGTAACGTTCGGATCCATCGTCAGGACATTGGTTCCGGTGTTTGTGACTACCGCGACTGTCTGGGTCAGCGAATTGTTGACGAGGTTGCCGCCGAAATCGAAGAAGGTAGCGCTCAGCGCGGCCGAGGTCATTAGCGGTGGCGAGGCCACCGCAAGAGTGGAAGTCGCAATCTGGGTGAGTGAGTTCGCCGCCGCTGTCAGAGTGATCATCGTGTTTCCCGGCGTGGCGCTAGAGGAGGCGGCCAGCATGATCTGCCCGATCGATCCCGGGGTTAATGAAAGAGTCGTTGGAGTTGCCGTCACTCCAGAAGGCAGAGAACTCAGCGTAACGGATACTGGGCTGGAGAATCCGTTTAGCGGCAACGCGCTCACGGATATTACCTGGGCAGAGCCGCCTGGCGCGACCGAGATA
This sequence comes from uncultured Acidobacteriota bacterium, assembly GCA_963833995.1. Classification (GTDB taxonomy): domain Bacteria; phylum Acidobacteriota; class Terriglobia; order Terriglobales; family Acidobacteriaceae; genus Telmatobacter. Next base: position 13,013 of record CAWIAE010000001.1, read on the forward strand.
GTGGAAGGTGCCACTTCAAGTGTGAAGCTCTTTGTGCTGCTGCCGCCGCACCCGGCAAGAGCAGAAGCGGCGACTACGAGCAGTGGAATAAGAAACTTTCGGCTGAGTACGGGACGACGAGTTGATACCAAGGGTTGGTTTGTTCCACCACTGAATTCATCAAAGGCGCACTGCCTTAAACGGGAAAACCGCATGGCTTCTCCTGACTGCTGGTTTCACGCAGGGACGGACTCGAGATTCGTACAGAGTTCGACGCCAGCGTGCAACGGGAACTGTCGGGGGCCTTTGTCTGCGTCTGATTAGAGTTGGTCGGGGAACTAATGAAGCTGCTTAAAGATTTACCCCTGGCCTGAACCTTGTCAATGACTTTATTCCTCAAGAGCGCCCGATCCCATGGATGAGCCATGCAAATCTTCAACTCAGAACGTGCATGGCGTAGATCGCGTCGAAGCCATCACCCGCATGGAGCGCGCGCTCTCGCAGTTCGTGGTGCAGGGAATCGACACCGTCGCGCTTCACAAGATCACTTTTCAGTTTGAAGACACCCGCGCCGGCAACTTCGACGCAGGTTCTTGAAGCGTTTTCTCGCCGGAGCTTCCGGATGAGAACAGTGCCTTCGTTGAGCCTCCGACCTCACGACACGTGAGGTTCAGGCTGCATCTTCGTCACACAGAAATGTGATCACGGGCTCGAATCAATCGGACATGTATGTGCTATTATCTCTTTTCCGGATTCCTGAATTCATAACCAAAAGAGGGGTTATAACCATGCCTTACATGGTCGAAAACAACGGTAAGGTAGTCGGGCCATATTCACTCGCGGAACTGAGCGAGGCTGTAGCAGCAAGCACCATCGCACTGACAGACCGTGGCTGCGATCAGAGTTCAGGACAATGGGTTCCTGTTGCACAACTGCTTTCAGGGCGGCCGGCCTCGATTTCGTCGATCACGTCCAATCAGAAGTCTCACTCTGGCTTCAATACAGGTATGTTTGCGGGAATGGGCGGCTTTCTGGTTACAGTGGCCTATCTCCTTTGGCGAGCTTTCAGGCTGATGAACTTCTTCGCCCATCTGCACCATCCACACTAAACTTCTGATTTCATCTTGGAATAGTGAGCGACCGTAGAGTGCGCTCGGTTCAGTTCGGCACCGAGAAGCCGCCAATGAAGCCGGCAGGTCCAGGGACGCTCAGAGGCCCCACCTGAGGCTCAACCGCCAACAGGTCGCCGCCGGGGCTCAAATTACCCCACGTGAAGATTGAGCTTCCATTGCCATTCGCGTCGGTGGTGAGTGTACTCAATTCGTAGGTCCCCGAGCTGTCGATGTGAATGGTCTCTGAAGAGTCGGTGAAGTAGGTGGTATTGGGCAACGCGCCGGTCAGCGTGAATCGCAGCGAACCATTCGAGTAACTGACGGTTCCGCTGCCCCGACTCTGCGGCGAACTGGTCGTTACTACGGATCGTGTTGATGAACTCGCGCCCGATTAAATCTCCGCAGATTAATTCTCCTGTTTCTCCATAATGGATTCAGAGAACTTCAGCCGAAGCGCCCGCGCCGGCATCGGAATTGCCGGGCGTTGTTTCAAGAGTAGGCTGTGAAACTGTGCTGCCAAACTGCCGCGTGAGACCTGGGATCGCGGGAAATCCTCGCAACCATCACTCCTCCGCATCTAATAATTTCAAGGAGCCCACACATGAGCGGAAAACTGAAACCCACCCACACCCAGCCCGGCGGCTACACCGAAAAGCATCCCAAACCCGACAACGGTGTAGTCAACGACTCCCTGGGCACAGTCGACCCGGCCGACTCCACCGGCACGGACGAAGAAAAAGAAACCGGCGACGCGAAAAGGGAGAACCGGAACACCCGCGAAGACTAAGCCCGCGCTCGGTTTGGCTCTATCCAGATAGCCCCATTCATCCCCAAGATCCTGTCTTTCCCAATTGGATTGGCTGTATATCGGCTTTAGGGGTGATACTGGTTCGTGCTTCCCCATGTGCTTGACAGCGCACCGACAACGAGCGTCTCCCTGGGAGTGTGACGAAGTGACCGAGTCAATCAACATGCGTTATGTCTCCTTTCTTGCGGCGACGGCTGCGTTAGGCGGGATGCTGTTCGGATTCGACATCGCCATCATCACCGGCGCAGGCCCATTTATCACGCGGCAATTTGCCCTGGATGATATCCGGCTGGGATGGGCATTCAGTTCGCTGCTGTTCGGCTGCGTTGTAGGGTGTTTCTTTGCTGGAAGGCTTGCCGACCGCTATGGACGCAAGAAACTGCTGGTAAGCGTGGCAATTCTTTTTGCTGCGACATCGGTATCCACGGCACTGGCGCCCAGTTTCATCCTCTTTGTTACCGCGCGTGTCCTGGGGGGCCTTGCCGTCGGCGGGGTTTCGCTGCTTTCCCCGATGTACGTGTCTGAAGTCTCGCCGCCTTCCATCAGGGGGCGCCTGGGGTCTCTGTATCAACTGTCGATTGTTGTCGGCATCATTGTGTCCTATGGCATCAATTTCCTTCTCCGCAATACGGGCCCCAATAATTGGCGCTGGATGTTTTTTACAGGGGTTGTGCCGTCTGCGGTATTTCTGTTGTTCGTTGCCCTTGCTCCCGAATCGCCGCGGTTCCTGGCAATGGCTGGTAAGCAGAACAAGGCCTTTGCCGTATTGGAGCGGATTGGAGGCGCGGAGGCTGCTCGCGCACAGATTGCCGAGATTCTGACAACTATGCATAAGGAAACAGGGAACTGGCGCGGGCTTCTGCGCCCCGGTGTGCGACGCGCGCTCTGGGTCGGCGCGGCCCTCGCCATTCTCATTCAGGTTTCGGGAATCAATACCATTGTCGACTATGCGCCATCGATCTTTCAGTCGGCCGGGTGGAAAGTGGATGGAGCCCTGGCATCAACTGTCGTGGTGGGGATTACTGAGTTCATTTTTACCCTTGTCTCGTTGCTGGTAATCGATAGGTACGGACGCAAGCCCCTCTACATCGTGGGATCGTTTGGAATGGCGCTTTCGCTCATGGCGCTGATCATCACCGTGCTGGCCGGGCAGTTTCATGGGCCTCTGGTCCTGGCATTGATTTTGATTTACCTCGCCTTCTTCTCATCCTGCATCGGTCCCGTCTTCTGGACGCTCACTCCAGAAATATTTCCGAACGATGTGCGGGGGATGGCCATGACAGTGCCGGTGCTTGTCCAATGGGTCGCAAACGCGATCGTCGTCCTTCTGTTTCCGTATGCATTTCACGTGATCGGCAAGGCGACTACCTTCGGCTTTTTGGCCCTGATGGCCCTGGCGCAAGGGATCGTCACATGGCTCTATGTGCCCGAGACCAAGAACAAGCGGCTGGAGGAAATAGAGGACTACTGGTCCGATCCCAACAGGGCAGTGCCCGTGAAGACAGTCTGATGAACAAGTTGTTTCAAAAGTCGAACTGAGAGTAAATCAAAGGGAAGTTAGCACGGTGTATCGATGTCAAGGTCGATACCTGCTGGGACTCCTTTGCAGGCTGGGTGGTGTCTCGCAGATCAGAAGGGCGATGGTGGACGATGTCACGGAGGAATTTCGTCGAAGCTGTTATTTATGCCGGGGTTCTTGCGGCAACAGGTTGCAACGTGATTCAGGCCCAGAGTGGCAACAGCTTACCGCAGGATGCCTACCTCGCGAATGACCGCGAACCTGATGCGCGCATGAAAGCCGACATCCTGGTCGTCGTTGCTCATCCCGACGATGAGATATTGGTTTCAGCCTACCTTGCGCGCGAAATCAATGACGGTCATAAGCGAGTGGCCGTGGTCTACGGAACGCACGGCGATGGCGGAAACAACGACGTCGGTCCGGAGCAGGCCCTGGCAATGGGACAGATCCGGGAATTCGAAGCACGGCAAGTTGGGAATGCCATAGGAGCCACGAGTGTCTGGTTTTTGACCGGCCGCGATACGGCGAGTCAGAATGTTTTGAACTCCCTTGAGCACTGGGGGCACGGCGCATGCCTGGACCAGCTTATTCGTATTGTTCGCTTAACCCGGCCCTCGGTGATCCTCACTTTTCTACCGGATTTTACGACAGGAGAAAATCATGCCGACCATCAGGCAGCCGGCGTACTGGCGACTGAGGCATTTGATCTGGCCGGCGATTCGACGGTATTTCCCGAACAGGTTTCTCCTGCCACCAACCCCGACAAAAACATGAACCTTACCGAGGGCCTGCGCCCCTGGCAGCCGGAGAAGATCTATTACTTTTACAATCCCACCTACGATATCTTCACCGGCCAGGGGCCGCAGTATTCATCGAAGGAGATATCGCCTTCACGGCATGCGAGCTATGGGATGCTCGCCGCAGAGGCATTCTCGCTTCATCGGACACAGGGTGGTGACTTAGTCAGACACGCCATCGATAGTCATACGTTGGACAGCTCGGATAACTCCGAATTGAAAATGGTGACTGGTCCGGTAAGGTTGATCTTCGGCAAATCACTGGTGCCCTCCGGGGTTACAGACGACGTCTTCGCGGGAGTCATTCCGGGTGGCATTCCATTTCATCGAGAGCCCGGGGTGAGCGCGCCGGTAAGTTCAACGGCGGTGCTGGAGATCGGTGATCCCTGGAACTTTTACCAGCGGTTCTGGCGGGCTCATGGCCTGGACCATCTTGCTAACATCGTGCCGCTGGAAGTCACAGTCAAAGTGGGGAAAACGCTATTCATTCCTCTCATCATTGAAAATCCGTTGGATCATACGATCAGCGTAACTTTGTCTACGCAGGCGCCCGATGGTTGGGAGATAAAGCCCCAGACTTCCGTTTCAGTGGATGCGCACGCCCGCTATTTCCTTCGCGTATTAGCCGCGGCTCCGGCCACAAAGTTGCCCGGATGGCAGCCGTTCACAGTGACCGCCAAGGACGGAGATCTGAAGATCGGGACAGTGCCGATCCGCGTGGAACTCTCCGACGGGTGGGTTGCACCGCAATAAACTGCATGTGACGAGCGCGATGATCAAGCTGCCACGCTCGCCGCACTGTGAGTTCGAGCGAACTTCACCATGGCATGCAGATTGTCGTGCGGAGTGTCGCGCACAATCTCGCAACCAGCGGCGACAATCCATCGCGATCCCGCACGTGGCTGCAACTCGTCCAGGGCCTGCATGATCGTGTCCGGGGTGCCATCGCGCATCCCCCGCACCGGGTCCATGTTTCCCGCCAATATCTGTTCCGGCCACATTTGCTGGCGCGCCTGTTCGATCGGTACCGGATAATCGATATCCACCATCTCGCAGCCCAGTTTTCCCATTCCTTCCAGGATTCGCCGGGTATTCCCGCATATATGCAGCCGGACCCTGCCGCCCTTGGCGTGGATGGAGTCCACCAGTCTTTTCTCCCATGGCCAGACAAACTCATAGTAGATGCGAGGACCCACCAGCGACGCCGCCGCGTCCCCGATCCCGATGATGTCGGCTCCGGCTTCGATCTGTGAAGCGGCAAAGCGGGTTGCTATTTCTACCGTGAACTCAAACAGTTCATGGACGAAAACAGGATCGTCGGAAAAGTCCATCATCAGCCGATTGATCCCACGAAGGTCGGCCGATTCCGCGCAAGGCCCTTCCACCCAACCCTCGACAACCAGTTCCTCGCCCACCTGACTGCGCAGCAATTCGAGGCCACGGATTCGGTTCTCTATTCGCTCGCCGGAGACAGGCCCCTGGACCTGCAACCTTGCGAGAATGGATTTTTCTGCCAATAGCGATTCTGACTCAATCATCGAAGGAGGCTGATTCTCATACCAGTGGAACTTTGCGCCCAGATCAGCGGCTTCCGGAGCGGGCGGCCCGATTGTGGAGACATGGTCAAAGCCGAACATCCCGGCGGTCTTCATCTGCGCATCGACCATCACCCTGTGATCGCGCGCATACAGTCCGTATCCGGTTCCGAGAATATCCGCAGCAAACATCATGGTGATGGGCATCAGTGGCAGGTGGTCGACTCGTTGCCTGGCAAGGAGCGCGAGAACTCGTTCACGACCGGTCATGACCCGCTCACCCACTTCTCTCGAAACGCTCTGAGTTTCATAAGAAATCAGCCTGTTTCATGCCTGAAGCAAGAATCGTATTGCCCTTACCGCGTGTTTAAATTCACGACTCTCGCGCGGGGCGTCACAGTTTCACGAAGGAGCGGGTGCGATACATCCAGTAGAGGATCAGCCAGACGATGGCAAAAGCCGCGGTTTGAGCAAGAACCTCGTCCCAAGGCGCGACTCGTGCGAGGAGCTGTCCGACAAATATGTTACCGATGTGCCGGAAATCGAACAGTTCGGTTGCCATGTAGACGGCAAGTGCATTCACGCCAATGATCGTAAAAGGAAACGCCCATCTTCTGTAGCCGAGCACGTCAATCATCAGATAGAAGGTCGCCATCATCAGGCAACTCAGGCCCCCGGCGACGAGCACAAAAGAGCTAGTCCACAGTAACTTGATGATAGGTAGCCAGATACTCCAAATGAGGCCGAGCACAACAAGACCTGCGCCATAGCCGTACAGAGCGAGGCACTTCACTTTCGTGGATCGTGCAGATAGAAGCAACTCTCCGGCCAGCACGCCAATCAGCACCGACGAAGCGAATCCCAGATAACTCAGGAACCATGTGTTTTCACCAAAATGGAAACGCCCCATGACTACTGAGTCGACATACGCGGCCGCATTGCCGGTGGGAGTCAGCACTCCGCGACCAACGCCCGGCACCGGAATAGCGAGCAGCAATATCCAGTAGATCAACAGGAAGGCAGCGGTGACGATCGCTTGCCCCTTCACCTTGAACTTCATGATGACAAGGGTGGCTATCAGGTAGCCGGCTCCAATGCCGTGCAGCACGCTGTAGAAGGGATGGAGGGTAGAAAGATTGAAGTCCAGCAGATTACCCTGAGCAGCCATGCCCAGGATGAACAAGATGACCGCGCGTTTTAGTGCATGGAAGTAAATCAAGCGGCGACTCTCGTTCAGCTGCTTGCGCTTGGCGATGGAGAACGCAAGAGACACACCAACCATGAACATGAAGAGAGTCCAGATCACATCAAAGAAGTGCAACCCGCCCCACGCTACATGTTCCAGTTGTTGATTCAGCTCCATTGTGAACCGGCCGCGCCAAACCTTTGAAAGGCCTCTGAAAATGCTGGCGCCGCCAATGATCCAGAACATGTCGAAGCCGCGGAGGGCATCCAACGAGAGCAGGCGAGCTGGTCCGACCGCATCTGGATGCGCCGGAAGCGGGTTGAACCCCACGTTGCCTAGCGTCTGGGCGATCGCCGTCGTTGTCATGTTCACCCTCCCCGGGCCTCCTGCGGCAACTCCCATTTCAATTGCAGAATGGGTAATCTCAAGGCCCAATCCAACAAGGAGCTAGTTCGGTGCCGATTCGCTCGGATTATACCGTTCTCCGGCCATGTTCTGAGACGCCCGCCGCAATTCCCGCAGAATTGTCGGGTGTTGCCTTGCATTTCCGGGCCGGAAGAAAAGTGCAGGCCGTTCAGGACAGTAATACACAATCCTGCTAACCACGAAGACGATTTCACTTGTTCAGCGATGTCAGGTTTCTTATCGTAGGTATACTCGGAATTATGATCCAACGGCTGATCACACGCAGAGAGTCATTGCAGTTATTCGGGCTTTTGTCGGGAAGTGCGATCGTAACTCCTTTGTGGTCGGGAACTGCGAAGCCATCTACATCATCATTTGCCGGTTTGAGTGCCGAGAACCGCGAGGGTAAGTCGACGGATGGCCTTCCGCCGGTATTCACATGGCTGAGATTGGGAGAGGTGAAGCCTGCCGGTTGGATCAAAGAGCAGATGGTTCGTGATCTCAATGGGGGTTTTGCCGGGCATCTGGATGAATTATGCCGCGAAGCCTCCTCTGATATCTTCGTCAGTCATCGTAATACCGGTGTCCTGGAAAACGTGGTGAATGCTGCCAAGAATAACTGGTGGAATGGTGAAACAGAAGGTAACTGGAGAGCCGGCTTCATCATGCTTGCTTATCTGACTGAGGACAAGCGAGCCATGGAAAAGGCCGATGATTACGTGCACCATATCCTAAGTTCACAGGGCGAAGATGGCTATCTTGGTGTTTTTGGTCCAGATGTCAGGTTTTCAAAGCCCGGAGAGCTCTGGACGCAAAACTGCCTGATGCGGGGATTGCTTGACTATGCCGAACTGAGCGGCGACAAGCGGGTGATGGAAGCGGTGTTCCGGGCCACGGATCTAACCATGTCTGTCTATGGCTCAGGAAATACGCTGTTGTCATCGGGTGTGGGCGGGAGCGGGGAGAGTCACGACCTGATGATATCCGACGTCATGGAGCGGCTGTTCCAGTTGACGGGCGATGTGAAGTATTGCGACTTTACCTTGAGGCTTTACGAGGAGTTGAGTATTACCGCAAAGAATGCGGATACCAACCTGCAGTCGCTGCTCAATCTGGATTCCGGTTTTGAAGATCATGGCGTGAATACCTATGAAACCATACGGGTGCCGCTTTGGCTATGGATGGCAACGGGCCGAGAGGACCTCGGAGAAGCGACTCGCAACGCCTTCATCAAATTAGCTCGCTACACAGAACCGAGCGGATCCGCGGTAAGCGAAGAGAGCATCTCGCACCTGAGCCCTGATCCGATGTTTACCCTTTATGAATATTGCGCAACCAAGGAGATTCAACTCACACTGGAGTCTGCATTGCAGAAGACCGGAGTTGCATCTCTGGGCGACAAGATTGAACGTATTTGGTTCAACGCCGCGCAGGGTTCACGCCTGGCGGATGGAACCGCGATCACCTATCTCACTTCGGAAAACCGTTTCCACTGTGACGGGTTGATGCCCGACGGCATGAGTGGGAACGCCAGCATCAAATTCTCCCCGACGCACGCGGACGTGGCAGTCTGCTGTAATCCAAATGCAGCCAATGTGGCCTCCCTCTACGTCGGGGAATGTGGATGCGGCATTCCAGCGGCGGCCTGGCCGCTCTTCTTTATGGGCCTTGCAGGGTCTCGACGATGATTCGCGATGTTCGAGTGAATATCGAGGAGAAGACGCACTATCCCTTCGAGAACACGGTGGAGATCGCGGTGAGACTGGAGCGGGAAGCGGAATTCCCGCTGCTGTTCCGCGATCCTGAATGGTCGAGCGGTACAACGGTGAAGTGCGACGGCGCCACCATCAGTCGCGAAGGTTACTATTGGGTTGTAACGAAGAAATGGAAGGACGGCGACGCGGTGAACCTCGAATTCGTGCCCAGTGTTCGCGAGGTTCCGGCAGTTAATGGAGAGGTTGCCCTTCAATATGGAGCCCTGCTTTTTGTCCAGCCGATTGAGGCACACAAGCAGGTGATCAAGACTTATCCTCTCCCTGGCTTTGAGGATGCGTACCATCTTCCGACGCCGGGTAAGTATCTGGCCCTTGCACTCCCGTCGTCTCTAAGATGGCAAGGGTTCGGGCTCAAGGCGACGCATGTTGCGAGCGGCGCGAATCCGTTACGTCCATTCGACCAGCCGGTGGTGCTACTCCAGGGAAAGCTCACGCGGCAGTCGGACGGTGCTCATGTGGATGTCTCCCTGGTGCCGTTAGGGAATGCTCCAATACTGCGCCGGGTTACATTCCCGATGGTGCCCTAGATCGACGCCACAGCGGGGATGTCGTTACCGATGCGGCGCAAACCTGATGCAGAGGAATTACTGGAGACCGAGAATGACGATGGTGCACGAGAACGAGACTCTGGTCAGTCGGCGAGCGCTTATGCGGAATGGACTGATGGCGGTGGCGGGCTGTGCCTGGGCGCCCCGGGCTTTCAGCGGGATGCCAATGCTTGATTCCAGCGCCCACGCTGAAGCGGGAGGCCAGAGTTGGACGATCGGCAATGACCTGGTTGCCAGGACAATGACCTTCATACCAGGGAAGGGGCTGTTTACCGAGCGATTGATCGATGTCATGAACAACATCGAGTTCATTCCTTCAGGGAAGCATCGATGGGGAACTGCCCAGGAGTTTTCTCTGAACTGCAATGGAGAGGTCTGTGCGGCAACGAGCGCGGACTTCGATCTGGTAAAAGCAGAAGAAAGCGCGTTGTCGAATGGGAAGTCGCTCACAATAGGCCTGCGCCATAAGCGCGTGGCCCTGGAAGTATCGGCGACTTACAACGTCTATGACGGTCACGCAGCAATCCGCAAGCACCTGCTTTTACATAACACCGGCACGTCCGCCCTCCGCGTCACTCACCTCAACATTGAAGCCATCGACGTGACCTTTGGCCCGGAGAATGAAACCACCCTGCTTACACAATACGGAACGATCCCGAGGGAAGTGTTTTATACGGGGCGCTCAGAGGATGCGGGCCTGCTGGTGGCCAATGGCCGAACCGGCACGGGAATTGCGGTGATCAGCGAGGTTCCCGGTTATATGAAGCGCACGGAGATCGGCGGTTGGAATGATGCTGACAATCTGCACATTGGTATTCTGTACGACACTGACCTGATGCCGTTCGAGCGCGTGCTCACCGGTGGAGAGGAATTCAAAACAGCCAGCGGCTCGCTGGTGATTTATCGCAACGGTGCAGGCTTCGAAGATCCGCACTGGCGACTGCCCTCTTACACATCCAAGGTCCTGATGCGGCGTGTGAATGCCCAGGGTCCACCCTGGATCTACAACACATGGGAACCGTTTGAACGGTCGATCAATCACGATACTACGATGGAATTGATCGATGCGGCGGCTGCGATCGGAATCGATATTTTCACCATTGACGATGGCTGGCAACAGGAATACGGAGACAACGGTGTGAACCTGACATCGTTTCCCGGAGGCTTGCGGCCGATTCTCGACGCCGTGGAATCGCGAGGTATGCGTCTGGGTTTGTGGATTCCTGTTGCCGCCATCGGCACGTCAACCCAGGAATATCAAAACCATCCGGAATGGGCTTCACTGGACATGGAAGGAAAGCCAAAGACCACCTCGACCATGGCGGGGGAAAAGGTGGTGATGTGCATGGCGACTCCATTTCGGGATACAGCCGCCGACCGCATCATCGATGCCATCGATCGCTTTCATCTTGCCTATGTGAAGCTGGACCTCACGACAATCTTCAACGCCTATGGAGAGGCTCCCGGTTGCTGGGCGAAAGGTCATTTTCATGGAAATTGGGCTGAATCGCTCAACATGATTTATGAAGGCATCTCTTCGATGACCGCCAGGATCTACGAGAAGCATCCTGACGTTCTTCTCGACCTGACGTTTGAGCTTTGGGGCCAGAAACATGTGATCGATGCAGGGCTGCTGGCGGCGGGCGACCTTGACTGGATGAGCAACGTGGACGATCGGCAACCAGACTCGGCCGGTACCTTGCAGGCCCGGCAGTTGCTTTACCAGCGGGCAGCCTCGATGCCGGCCGAGAGTATGCTGATTGGTAACATTCATGCAGGTTTGCCGACAAATCAGGACAGCTTTGCAACCGCCATTGGTTCGGCTCCCCTGCTGCTGGGCGATCTGCGCAGACTAAGTCCGGCTGATCGACAGTGGTTCCATGAAAGGACAGACTGGTTCAAGAAGCTAAGGAGAAAAACGAAGATCAGCGAAAGCTTTTTCCCGCTGGGCAGCTGGCTGCAGCCAACGCCCATGGAGTGGGATGGCTATGCACGTCTGGCTCATAGCGGCGATGGGGTGATCGCGGTCTTTCGCAATAAATCACAGGGAACCGACGTGAAGATTCAGTTGCCGTTGATGCCAGAGGGAAGGTTCAGGTTGCACTCGATCAATTCGGGGAAGGACTTAGGCGTCTTCGGAAAGGCCGATTGGGATCGCGGCGTACCGGTTCGGTTTTCGGGACCGGATACGGCCGATGTATTTGAAGTGATTGCTGTGAGTTGATGCACTCGAAGGCGTTATTCATATCCAGGCTGTATTATAGGTCGGATAAGTGTTCATCATGATGCGGGTTCTATGACGGGTCGAGAGAGAGTGCTCGCGGTTCTTGGCAGGCAACATGCAGATCATCTGCCCTGCATGCCGATCACCATGATGTTTGCCGCGGATACTCTCGGAGCCGGATACGGACTGTATGCGCGCGATCACAGGGTGATGGTCGACGCACAGCTGAAGACCGCCGAGTTGTTCGGTTTAGATTATGTATCCACCATCTCCGATCCTGCCCGAGAGGCCTCTGACCTGGGCAGCAAGATTCAATGGTTTGAAGACCAGCCCCCCGCAATCATTGAGGAAGAGGCATTGCTCGCCGACAAGCTTGTACTTGCCGGATTGAAGGTTCCAGAACCGCTTTCGGGCGGGCGCATGGAAGATAGAATCCGAGGCGTCGACCTGCTTCGCAAAAGAGTTGGCGAGGAACTGATGGTCGAGGGTTGGGTGGAAGGGCCTTGCGCGGAATCGGCCGACCTTCGTGGGATCAATCGGCTGATGATGGACTTTTCCGACGATCCTGTTTTCGTCCATGAACTGTTTGAGTTCACGGTAGAAATAGCAACCCGCTTTGCCGCTTCACAGATCGAAGCCGGAGCCGACATCATCGGGATCGGGGACGCGGCGGCGTCGCTGGTGGGTCCTCGCATCTACTATGAGTTTGTCTGGCCATGGGAGAAAAGACTGGTGGACTCCATCCACGCCAAGGGCGGCAGGGTCCGGCTGCATATATGCGGGAATACCCGGCGAATCCTGGAAGGAATGGGAAAACTGGGCTGCGAGATGGTGGATATCGATTATCCGGTACCGATCGAACAGGCGCGCCAGCAAATGTGGCCGGAACAGATATTGGCGGGAAACATGGACCCGGTGCGGGGGATGCGCGATGGCACCCCGGACACGATCATGCAGGCCCTGGACGAGTTGCAGCCACGTGCGGGATCGCGATGGATTGTCGCCGCTGGTTGCGAGATTGTGCGCGACACTCCGCCCGACAATCTGCATGCCATGGTGAAGTTCGCTCGAACCCACGGTGCGCAAGAAATCGCGGGGCAAGTAACCGGCGTCGACGAGAAAGAGGAGAATGCAGGAAAAGGTTGTTAGCATTCAATCGTTGCGGGTACAGGGCGCATGCTCTTAATTTTGACGAAGTGAGGTGAGGAAGATGGCAAAGTCGGAGGAACTCTATAACGCAATTCTGGAAGGGAACGCAAAGGCCGCGCACGCCGCCACCGAGGCAGCGATCGCGGCGGGCGTCGAGCCCATGGACCTGATCGCAGGCTCGATGGTGCCCGCCATGGACGAGGTTGGGCGCCTGTTTGAATCCGAGGAATATTTCGTCCCTGAACTCCTTCTGGCAGGTCGTGCCATGAGAAGCGCGTTGGAACTGCTTCGTCCGCTCATGGCCGCCTCAGGGGAAAAACTTGCAGTACGGGTGGTGATTGGGACGGTGAAGGGCGACCTGCATGATATCGGCAAAAACATCGTTGCTTCCATGCTTGAAGGCAGTGGATTCGAGGTGATCGACCTTGGCTCCGATGTTTCGCCGGAGAAGTTCGTGACTGCCGTCGAGCAGCGGAAGCCGCACGTTGTATGCATGTCCGCGCTGCTGACCGTGACCATGCCGGCGATGAAAACGACCATTGACGCCCTGACGAACGCGGGCCTGAGGACGCAGGTGAAGGTGCTGATCGGCGGTGCGCCGGTGACCACGCAATATGCCAAAGAGATTGGCGCGGACGGCTACAGCGAGAGTGCAAGCGGAGCCGTTGGCCTGGTGAGGAGCCTGCTTGCCAATGCATGAGGCAGCCATGCAGCATACGGTTCGGCAGTACTCCGCGCTGGCGATTCAAAGCCAGAGCGAGTTGTTGTATGGGGTGAGTCCGCATTCGCTGAAGTGCGGGCTCGGTCTCACCATCGGCGCGGGCCAGGTGTTTCCCGAAGTGAACTTTACGCTTCCTCCGATGAATATGACCGACGACACCTGGGCGGAGGTGGTGGCGCATTACGATCAGATGGCCGGCCAGATACTGCGCAGGGCCGCGTCGCTGGGGACACCGGGCATTGTGCTGGAGTTTGAACTGCTACCGCTGATGACGGAGCGGGCGGAGTGGGGCGCCGAGATCACGCGGCTGCTCAAGGGGCACCTCAAGACTTACCATGACAAGCACCATCTGCCTTGCGCGCTTCGCGTCACTCCGACCGACATACGCGATCAGTTCAAGCCGCCGCTGATGCGCAGTGGCGAAGCTTGGGAGCGGCTAAGACACTCGCTGGAAATGTGCGCGGATGCGGGTGCCGACATCCTCTCGATCGAATCGGTGGGCGGTAAGGAAGTTCATGACCAGGCGCTGATGTATGGAGATTTTCAGGGCATCGTCTTCGCGCTGGGCGTGCTTGCGCCACGCGATATGTCCTGGTTATGGGGCGAGATTCGAGATATTTGCGCGGCGCGGCCGGGAGTGGTCTGCGGAGGCGATTCGGCTTGTGGATTTGCCAATACCGCCATGCAGCTTGCGCACCAGAAGATGCTGCCCGAGGTGCTGGCGGCGGTGGTGCGGGCCATGAGTGCCGTGCGCAGCCTGGCTGCATTCGAGCAAGGCGCAGTGGGCCCATCAAAGGATTGCGCCTACGAGGGGCCGGTCATCAAGGCCATTACCGGCTATCCAATTTCGATGGAAGGAAAGTCGGCCAGTTGCGCGCACTTCAGCCCCCTGGGAAACATTGCCGCGGCAATGTGCGACCTGTGGAGTAACGAGTCGGTTCAGAACGTGCGCCTGCTTTCCGGGAACGCGCCGGAGGTTTTTACCGAACTGCTTTCGTATGACTGCCGGCTCATGAATACCGCGGCACGAAGCGAAGGCGGCGCGCTGCAGATGAGGGATTGGATGACGGCATCGGACGAGTGGCTTAGCCCGCAAGCCGCGGTGCTTTCACCGCACGCCACCATTCGCATCGCAGGCGCCATCGTGGCTGCGGAGACGCCCTATGCGCGGACGATTGCCGCCGGCCGCGCGGCTGCCGATCTTCTCAAGGAGGGCTTCGCCGCGGGAAAGCTTCAACTCTCGCGCAAGGAACAGCAGTGGCTGACGCGGATTGACGATGCTCTGGATTCGCTGCCCAGGGACGGCGAGGCTTTGATGCAGGAACTGGAGCCGCAATATGGAGGCCTTTACGACAAGGCAAGTTACGGTCTGTAGTTAAGAATTACGCGCACAATCAGCAACAAGCGCAGGCGGGAATGCAGAGCAATGCGAGGGAAGTGATGCACCTCAAACTGATCAGCTGCCAGGTTTTCACCCGGGAGATCGACCAGGTCCTCACGCGCTCTCCGCACTCCGTTACGACAGAGATCCTGACCATGGGGTTGCACGACCTGGGCTCATCGATGCGTCCGCATCTGCAGGAACGGATCGATTCCGCCGATGCGGAGGGATACGACGCCATTCTACTGGGATACGCACTCTGTGGCAGAGGGACAGAAGGCCTGCGGGCTGGAAAGACCCAGGTTGTGCTTCCACGTGCTCACGACTGCATGGGTCTTCTGATGGGCAATCGGCATCATTACCAGGGGTACTTCGATGCCCATCCCGGCACTTACTTCCGTTCCCCCGGCTGGATCGAATACCCGAACCCGGACCAAGCTCTTGAGCCGGTCGATGCATTCGGAAGCCGCACGATTGGCGAGCGGCGCAGTCTGGACGACCTGATCGTGCAATATGGGGAAGAAAACGGACAGTACCTTTTCGAGGAGTTCCGATCGTTTCGCCGCCACTACTCAAGGCTGACGTATATCTCCACCGGAGTCGAATCCGACAATCCATGCCGGGACGAGGCCCGCGCCGAGGCTGAGAAGGAAGGCTGGGCCTTTGACGAGGTCAAAGGTTCACTTGCGCTGCTGCAGCGGATGGTCGATGGAGACTGGGACCAGGCCGACTTTCTGGTTGTGCCACCGGGCTGCACGGTGAGGGGCTCGCTGGGCGATTCCATCGTGGAAGCCGTATGAGCATGGACACAGTCCGGATACAACTCGAGCCGTTGTCGGCAACCCTCGAAGTCCCACGCGGCTCCTCGCTCATGTCCGTGCTTTCGACGCGGGGGTTCGAGTTCCCCTGCGGAGGCCCGGGCGTCTGCGGCGGATGCCGGGTTCGCGCTCTAGCGGGCTCGCTTGAGGTGACGGAATCGGACCGGCAGATTTTCTCTTCGCAAGAGCTGAAAGAGGGATGGCGGCTTGCCTGCCAGGCCAAGGCGGAAACACCGCTGGTGCTCGAGTGCGGCCAGTGGGAGATGGATGTGCTCACCGACAATACCGGCCTCGATGGCTCTGGAAAAACCGGACTGGGCATTGCCATTGACCTGGGCACAACCACTATTGCCGCCCAGATGATCGACATGGCTACCGGATCGGTGCTGGCGGTCGAAACCAGCCTCAATCCGCAGTCATCTTTCGGGTCAGACGTGATGAGCAGAATTCAGGCCGCATTGTCGGGCTCGGACCTGACGACGGTGGTGCGTGCGTCTCTTGGGCAAATGATTGCCGGCCTGGCCCGCAGCCGCGAGCGTCAGGTCGCCGAAGTCATTCTTGTCGGTAACACGGTGATGCACCATTTATTCTCCGGGTTGAGCGTCTTGCCGCTTTCGCAGGTACCATTCCAATCGCCACACCTGGGAGCGCAAGGTTTCACGCCGCGGGAACTCGGTTGGGACCTTGCTCCGGACTGCCGGATCCGCTTTGAGCGCTGTCTGGGGGGCTTTGTAGGGTCGGACATTCTTGCAGGCATCGTCGCGGTGGGCATGCACCGGTCCGACGATCTGGCAGCGCTTGTCGACCTGGGCACAAATGGCGAACTCGTGATCGGGAACAGGCTCGGTATTGTGTGCGCTTCAACGGCGGCGGGGCCTGCTTTTGAAGCCGGCGCCATCCGCATGGGAATGCGCGCGGCAACGGGCGCGATCTCCCAAGTTTCACTGTCGGGCGGAGCGATGAACGCCACGGTGATCGGCGACGTGGAGCCAAGAGGGATCTGCGGCAGCGGGCTGGTCGATGCCGTTGCGGCGGGCCTGGGGAGTGGGAGGATTCTTGCTTCCGGGCGGATCGGAGATGGCACAAAGGTTTTTCCGGTGATGAACCCGGTGGTTCTTTACCAGGCGGACATCCGCGAACTGCAGTTGGCGAAAGGAGCCATTGCATCCGGCTTCAGGCTGCTCCTCAAGCGGCTGGGCACAGACGCAACTGCCTTGTCGAGTATCTACCTGGCCGGAGCTTTCGGCAATTACGTTCAGATTGAAAGCGCCATCGCAATCGGACTAATGGAGGCACCCGGCGAACTGATCCATGCCTCCGGGAACACGGCGCTGAGAGGCGCCAAGATTCTGCTGCTATCTGCCGAGGAGCCCGCTTTGCCCGCCGTCGAGCATGTGAGTCTGGCAGCCGATCCCGATTTTCAGGACGAGTACGCGGACTGTATGAGTTTTCCCGAGGTGGAGAGCATGGCATAGAGGCGCAACAGGACCAGCAGGGACCCTTGCGGCGACTATCAGGCCCGCGCATCCGGGGGCGAGCAAAGCGAAGAAACAAAGGAAGTGAACGACATGGCAAGTGCAGTGAAAGGGACGGCAAGCCGCGAACGGCTCATCGATACGATCAACCACAAGCAACCGGATCGCATCCCGATCGACTTTGGCGGAACTTCGGTGACCGGGATGCACGTTAGCTGCGTGGCGGCGCTGCGCGACTACTATGGACTGGAAAAGCGCCCGGTGCGCGTGCACGAGCCGTTCCAGATGCTGGGGTTGGTGGATGAAGACCTGCTGGATGCGATGGGTCTCGACGTGGTGGGCACATTTCCGCGGAATACCATGTTCGGATTTCCGGCGGATGAGTGGAAGACCTGGGAGTTCAACGGGCTGGAAGTGCTGGTGCCCATGGAATTCAATGTCACTGTGGATGCAGCGGGTGACACGCTGATCTATCCCGAGGGCGACACGTCTGTTCCGCCCAGCGGCCGCATGCCGAGCGGCGGCTACTTCTTTGACAGCATCGTGCGCCAGAATCCGCTGGACGAAGAAAGACTGAATCCCCAAGACAATATGGAGGAGTTCACTCTCATCTCGAAGGCGGACCTCGACCACATCGTCCGAACGGTTCGCGCGGCTGCAGAAACAGGCCGCGGGGTGATTGCCAGCTTTGGCGGCACCGCATTCGGTGATATCGCATTGGTTCCGGGACCATTTCTCAAGCATCCCAAGGGCATCCGCGATGTTACCGAGTGGTATGTCTCCACCAGCAGCCGACAGGATTACATCCACCAGATCTTCGAACACCAATGCGAGATTGCCATCAGGAACCTTGAGACCATTTATGCGGCCATCGGCAACAGCATTGAAGCAGTATTCATCTGCGGAACGGATTTCGGCACGCAAACATCGGCGTTCTGCTCGGTCAAGACATTTCAGAATCTTTACTTCCCCTACTACAAACAGATCGCCGATTGGATTCACTCCCACACGCAGTGGAAGACCTTCAAGCATTCCTGCGGCGCGGTCTCCAAGTTCCTGCCGTCCTTCATCGAGGCCGGGATCGACATTCTGAATCCGGTGCAGTGTTCTGCGACTGGAATGGATCCCGAACAACTGAAAGCGAATTTTGGAGACCGGTTGACCTTCTGGGGTGGAGGCGTGGACACGCAACGAACGCTGCCCTTCGGAACCGTCGCTGAAGTGCGGGAACAGGTGTTGCGCAGGTGCGACGAATTTGCACCGGGCGGTGGCTTCGTTTTCAATAGTATTCACAACGTTCAAGCAAGAACTCCGGTGGAAAATATCGTTGCCATGCTCGATGCCGTGCACGAATTCAATGGAAGAAATTAGCGCGGCCGCCAGTCAAGAGGAAGGTTTCTTGGTTTACCGGCTCGGCCGAAGCAACTGAGCAGTGAATCTGTTGTGCCCCGAGCATTGTTCTGACACAGCCGCGGTGCGGACCGAGCAGCGATTTAAGAGCTATTCGGGAGTGATTCGCGCGGGCGGAAAGCGGAACCAGTCCACGCGGAGAGATTTGTGGTACACTTCGTCGGGTAAACGCTTTCTCGGTTGTGATCGCTTCTGGGCCCACCTTCTGATCGGAACTCTTTGCCGATGAAAGGGCGGTCTCACTGTATTTCTCCGTGGACGCGCTTTGCTGCTTGACAATGTGTGCAGTAAACCCATTTACTTAAGGGCGAATGTCCGAGCTTAGGCGGACGAATCACCCACTCACAGGTGAAACCATGTTCGGTTTGGTCCCACTCTCCACCGCCGGTTCACTGGCCCCGCATCCGGCTCTCCTGGCTTTAGCGGCAATGCCCTTGGCGCACCTCAGACCGCTCGACATCGCTGTGATCGCGATCTACTTCGGAATGGTGATCTGGATCGGCTTCTATCTGAAGGGAATGTCGAATACCAGCGAAGAGTTCTTCATGGCCGGTCGCGAAATGACCGCATGGATCGCGGGCTTGAGCTTCGTTTCAGCCAATCTCGGTTCGCTGGAACTGATGGGCTGGGCCGGATCGGCTTACCAGTACGGAATTCTGGCCACACACTGGTACTGGGTTGGCGCCATCCCGGCCATGATCTTTCTCGGCCTGGTGATGATGCCGTTTTACTACGTGTCGAAGACCCACTCCGTGCCGGGTTATCTGAAATTGCGCTTCGGCGAACACGCACGCATTCTGGCGGCCATTTCTTTTGCCACCGAGATGATCCTCATGAGCGGCGTGAACATGTTTGCCATGGCTGTGGTGATGAAGGTCGTCCTCGGCTGGAACATCAGCTTCAGCATCCTTGTCTCGGCTTTTGCGGTCACGCTCTACGTCGCGCTGGGCGGATTGCGCTCGGCCATTTTCAATGAGGTTTTGCAGTTCGTGCTGATCTGGGCAGGCGCTCTCCTGGTGCCTATTCTCGGCCTGATGCAGACCGGCGGATGGAATGGACTGAAAGCCAGGATTATTACCAACCTTCAATCCACGGATCTACATGTTGCGCGCGACAGCTATGTTCACCTGTGGCGCGACACCGGTCATTTTGCCTCCAACCCGATGGGCGTGCATTGGACGGGCATTGTTTTTGGTCTGGGTTTCGTGATCAGTTTTGGCTACTGGACAACGGACTTTCTGGTGGTGCAGCGCGTGCTGGCCGCGCATAACCTGCGCGCTGCGCGCATGGCGCCGATCATTGGATCATTTTTCAAAATGGCGGTGCCGTTTATCGTGATCCTGCCCGGCCTGCTGGGACTGGTCCTGTTGCAGAATCCCGACGGCAGCCGCAGGCAGTTGGTGCCGCAGGAGGCAGTCAAGGCGTGCGCTCCGATCGATCTTCCTGCGGGATCGCTCGGATTGCCGGAGGCGATTGCAGCCAGAAGAGCAGCCTGCGAAACAGACCTGAACACCGCCGGCACGCTGACTCCGGAGTTCAAGCAAGCGATCCTGGATCAGAAACCAGGGCCGGCCTCGGAACTGCATAGTTACAACGAAGCGCTTCCGCTGATGCTAGTCCGCTATTGCGGACCCGGACTGCTGGGGCTCGGCATTACCGCGCTGATCGCCGGCTTTATGAGCGGCATGGCCGGCAACGTGAGCGCATTCTCGACGGTGTGGACCTATGATTTGTACAAACCGCTGATCAATAAAAAAGGCACTGACAGCCACTACGTTACCGTAGGCCGAATGTCGATCGTTATCGGTGTGGCTGTATCCATTGGCGCAGCGTACCTGGTGATGCACGCGGCCGGCATCATGGACTATGTTCAGGCGCTCTTCAGCTTCTTCATCGCTCCGCTGCTGGGCGCGATCCTGATGGGCATGTTCTGGAAGCGAGCTACAGCGCCCGCGGGATTTCTTGGATTACTGGTCGGCATTGTCACCTCGATCAGCCTGTTTGTTTGGGTCAAGCTCAACCCCGCGGAACTATCGACGGTAGCGCTTTCGCCCGACGCCAAACCCATGGCCGAGAATCTTTACCGTGCCCTGTGGGCCTTTCTGATCACGGTGATCGTGATTTACCTGGTCAGTTTGTTTACCAAGCCGAAGCCGGTTGCGGAATTGAATGGGCTTGTATACGGAGCGACCGTTCTGCCCAAGGAAGAGCCTGTTCCTTTCTACAGGAACGAATACATGTGGGCGATTCTGGCGGTGATCATCTTCGCTGCCCTTAACATTCTGTTCTGGTAGGAGAGGACGCGATTGAGCATTGAAAAGGATTTCGAATCAAGAGCGAAGGGATAGAACTCTATGCATGGTTCAAGGATTCCTATCTGGTTTTTTATCGGCGTGCTGCTGCTGATTTATGGCGGATTGATCTGCGGTTACGGGGTGTATGAAGCGGCGACCGGGAGCTATCCGCCGTTGGTGCAGCTGACCAACTTGCATACACCCATCTGGTGGGGCGGAATGCTGTTCCTTCTCGGAGTATTTTACGTGGTGAAGTTTCGACCCGGGCGCAACAGTGAATAGATGTCTCCGGGGCTTCTACGGCCCCGGCGAGTATGGTGAAAAACGCGCGAGGCCGTCCTGGCGCGAAGACTTGTGAAGATGATCTCTTTCGAGAGCGCACTGGAAGATGACGGCATCAGGTGTGGCGAAGGCATTTGCGCCGTGCGAACGGCTTAGGTTAAGGAGCAAAGAAAATGGCAGCGCAGACGAACAATGACGTTTGGCGTGGTGGTGGGCAATCGCGGATTCTTTCCAGATCACCTGGCCAAGACCGGTCGTGAAGAAATCATCTCCGTTCTTGAGGCCGCGGGTGCACGCGCGGTGGTGTTGAGCCCCGAAGAATCGAAGTATGGCGCGGTGGAGACGTATGCAGAGTCGCAGCGTTGCGCCGAGCTTTTCAAAAAGCATGCGGATGAGATTGACGGAATCATCGTCACGCTGCCCAACTTCGGCGAAGAGCGCGGCATCGTGGATGCCATCCGGCTCTCCGGACTCAAGGTCCCGGTGCTGGTGCAGGCTACGCCCGACCGCTCCGACGCCATGACGATCGCGACGCGGCGCGACAGCTTTTGCGGCAAGATGAGCGCATGTAACAACATGATGCAATACGGCATCAACTATTCGCTGACCACGCTGCACACCGAGAGCCTGGCATCCGACGAGTTCAAGGCTGACCTGGAATGGTTCTCCGCGGTTTGCCGGATTGTGAAGGGCCTGAAGAATCTGCGCATCGGCGCCATCGGCGCGCGTCCAACGGCTTTCAATACGGTGCGTTATTCCGAGCGCATCTTCGAGACCAGCGGCATCACCGATTGAGACGATTGACCTGTCTGAGATCTTCGGCCGCATCAATCGCATGAAAGACACCGATGATGCCGCGCAGGCCAAGCTCGCTTCGATCAAGAGATATGTCACGACTTCCGGCATTCCGGATGAAGCGCTAATGAAGATGTCCAAGCTAGGCGCGGTCATCGACGGGTGGATGAAGCAGGCCCACATCACGATTAGCGCGGTGCAGTGCTGGACCTCGATGGAAGAATTCTTCGGCGTCGTGCCCTGCACCATCATGAGCATGATGAGCAACGACCTTATTCCCTCGGCCTGCGAAGTGGATGTGCCCGGCACGCTGAGCATGTATATGCTGGCTCTGGCCAGCCAGACGCCCTCGGCGCTGCTCGACTGGAACAACAATTATGGCAATCATCCTGATAAATGTGTTTGCTTCCATTGCTCCAACCTGCCCAAGCACTTCTTCCAGGATGTGAAGATGGATTACCAGGAAATCATTGCGGGAACCGTGGGCAAGCTGAACACCTTCGGCACCTGCGTGGGCCGCGTGAAGCCGGGGACGATGAGTTTTGCGCGGTACTCCACCGATGACCGTCGCGGCGTGGTGCGTGGCTACACGGGCGCAGGCCGGTTTACCGATGATCCTCTGGAGACTTTTGGCGGCGCGGGTGTAGCCGAGATTCCGCAGTTGCAGAAGTTGCTGAGGTACATCTGCCGCGAGGGATTTGAGCATCACGTGGCGGCCAACTTCAGCGATGTTTCGAAAGCAGTGCATGAGGCTGCACGCTACCTCGGATGGGAAAGCCACTATCACCCCGCGCTGGAAGACTGATGAACGCAGGGACGGGGGAACTGGGACACCTGTTCTCTGATCCCTGTTCTGTGCATTTAGAAGGATGGGCGATCATGAGTAAGAGAATCAGCAAGAGCCTGGTGGTGAATGGTGTCCCGCTGGTGACGGAGACCGCGTGGAATGCGGAGTTACAAGCAAAACACGAAAGGCTTGTGGAATGGCTGCGCGAGAAGCGCCTTGCCGGAGTTCTGGTTCGCCGCAACGAAAATGTGGCGTGGGTCACGGGCGGCGCGGTGGAGTTGCGCGTCCTGACCCCCGCTGAAACCGGTAATGCTTCGTTGCTGGTGACAGCCGAAGGCAAGCGATACTATTTCACCACGGAGAATGAAGCGCCTCGCTTACACGACGAGGAGTTTGGAACTCTGGATTTTGAGCCGGTAGTCTTTCCGTGGTACGCGGATGAAACGGTTGCCGCCGCAGAGAAATTGGCAGGCGGACCATTGGGTTCCGACACGCCGGGAGAGGGACTCACGCCCATGAATCTCTCTCCGCTGCGTGCGTCGCTGAGCGAAAGCGAGATAGCGCGCTACCGCTGGCTGGGGGCAGAGACGGTGGCCGCCACGGTGGAGGCGCTGCACCAGGTAGAGCCGGGGCTGAGCGAGTACGACCTGGAGGCTATCACCGCCGCAGGGCTTTTGCGTCGAGGGATCCTGCCTTCGGTCTCTCTATATGCGGTCGACGAGCGCATCTTCAAGTACAAGCATGGCGTGCCCCGCGGAGCGCGCCTGAAGCAGTACGCGATGCTGAACCTTTGCGCGCGTAGATGGGGGCTGGCCATTTCGATCACTCGCTTTGTGCACTTCGGTGCGCTGCCGGCCGAGCTCGCGGCGCGCTTCAAATCCGCGGCACAGCTGAATGCGGCGCTGCTGGATGCGACTCGGGTGGGGACAACGTCAGCGGAGTTGTTTCGCGTGGCGCAAGCGGCTTACGCGGCCGAGGGATTTCCCGGCGAGGAGCGGTTCCATCACCAGGGCGGTTCCACCGGGTATGGAGAGCGCGAATGGGTCGCCACTCCCACAGGCGCCGAGACGGTCGTCAACAATCAAGCGTTTGCCTGGAACCCCAGCATTCGCGGAGGCAAGACCGAAGATACAGTGCTGCTGCAGGACGGGAAGATCGAGTGGCTGACGGCTACGCCGGATCTCCCCGTGATCGAAGCCAGCGCGAACGGCGCAGTGTACCCGGCGGCTGGCGTGCTGGTGAAGTGAAAACGGAAATCCACACAAGCAAAAGCAGACGAGGTTGAGACGGCGTACGGAAGTCAGGATACGTGTGCCGCACGCACTTCGTTGGCTGTAAACAGGCGGAGAAATGGCACACCGTCTGCCACGGTTTCGACGGCGGGGCGGCCGTTGGCTTCTTCGCGCTCGACGATGCAGACGACGGCGGCGACGATCATGCCGGCCTCACGGGCAGCCTCGATGGCGGCAATGGTGGAGGCGCCGGTGGTGCATACGTCGTCGACGATGACGACGTGGGCGCCCGGGCGGCAAAAGCCCTCGATGCGGCGGCCGGTGCCGTGGGCTTTTTCGGCTTTGCGGACCAGAAATCCATGCAGGAGCGGGGCGGCGGGATTGGATTGTGCGCGCCATGCGCTGGCGGTGGCGACGTTGGAAACAATGGGGTCTGCACCCAGGGTTAAGCCTCCCACGGCCTCGGCGACGATGCCGTTTTCCTGGAGGAGGTCGAGGATTGCTTCGCCGGTGAGCCGGCCGCCTTCAGCATGGAGGGTGGTGGTGCGGCAGTCGATGTAGTAGTCGCTGGTGCCGCCGGAGGAGAGCTTGAACTGGCCTAGACGGAAGCTGGTGCGGGCGAGGATGGAGAGCAGTTGCCGGGCGTGGGTTGGGGTGGTCATCAGTCAGAATTGTAACGGGAAGGGCGCGTGTTTCGGGCAAAAGTGTGGCAGATGGGTGTCACAGTTGAGGGGGTGAGTTTTTTGGATCAAAGTGTGCACATGGAAGTGCACAGTTGGTCGAAAAGTGTGCACATGGAGGTGCACAGTTGGTTAAAAGTGTGACAGGGCCGCGAGTGGAGATTTGTGGTTTCCCACCCATGAATCAAAAAGACGATTCATGGATGGGGCACCCGGCGGGTTGGCCACCTCTCAATGTGCCTCCACGCCTGGATGCCCCAGCCTTGTGATGGTCGTGGATTCCGGCATCCTGAGAGGCAGGAGACTCGCCTCGTTTGCCGCCATCACATGGTGAGAACGACGCGGAATTCCGCTTTGCCACTGAGCATGCGCGCGTAGGCTTCGGCGGCTTTTTCAAGAGGGTAGGTTTCAATCATGGGCCGCACGCCGCTGAGTTCAGCGAAGTGCAGCGTGTCTTCGGAATCGGCTGGTGTTCCGGCGGCCCAGCCCTGAATGGATTTGCTTCCACTAATGAGTTGGATGGGAGTGACTTCGATGGGATCGAAGGCCGCGCCGATCACGATTAGCTTGCCGTTCGGCCCCAGACCGTCGATCAGATCAGACATGGCTTTGGAGTTTGGGGCGGTGGCGAGAATCACTTTTGCGCCGCCCAGTTTTTGCAATTCTTCTGCTGCATTGGTCGCCTTGCTGTCGATGTAGACGCTGGCTCCAAGCTTTCTTGCGAGCGATGCATTTTCAGGACCGCGCCCGATGGCCACGGTCTTATAGCCAAACTTGCTGGCGAATTGAACTCCGAGGTGACCCAGGCCGCCGATGCCCTGGACTGCGACGAGATCGCCAGGGAAGGCGCCGCTGTGGCGGAGGGCGTTGTAGGTGGTGATTCCGGCACAGAGCAGGGGTGCAGCTTCGACGTCTTTCAGACTGTCAGGGATGGCCACCAGCGCCTCGACGGGAGCCACCATGTATTGCTGGTATCCGCCGTCGTAACTGATGCCTGCGATCTTCAGATTTCTACAATTGCGAAAGTCTCCGCGGCGGCACTCGGGGCAGGTGTTGTCCTGTCCGCCGTGCCAGCCGACGCCGACACGCTGGCCCTTCTTCCACGCGGAAACGCCGGCGCCCACTTCGTCGATGATGCCGGCGACTTCGTGGCCTGGAACGCGGGGGTACTCAATTCCCGGCCACGCGCCATCGACTGTGAGCTGGTCACTATGACAGACTCCACAGGCCTGCACCTTGATGCGCACGTGTCCCGCGCCGGGCTTGGGGATATTGCGCTCGACGACCTGGAAACCTGTTCCTGGCTTTGAGATTTGCGCGGCTTTCATGGTTGCTACTGCGACGGTTGCGGTTGCCATAAATCCTCCTGTGTTTGGGGTTGGTGGTTGAGGGGAAAAGGCTTGATTCAGGTGACAAGCAGTTGAATAGACCCCGCAGAGGACCCTGTCGCCCCAGCGGGGCTGCCGAAGGTTAGAGATGCCGCCTTCCCAGGACTTCTTCCTGGGCTAATTTCCCATGCTCCCTCCGGCGATCGGCGGTGACCGGACGGGGACCTTGAATGCTCACCACCGGCCCACGTGCGCACCGTCGTCCACGTGCAGCACCTCCCCAGTCACATGGCCGGCTTCAGTGAGATAAAGAACAGCCTCTGCAATATCTTTGGGGTCGGAGATTGTGCCCATGGGTGAACGCGTCTGGAGTGTTTCCTTCGGAACACTCTCGTGCAGGGCGGTGTCTACCACGCCCGGCGCGACCCCGTTGAAGCGGATGTTTTTCTTTGCGTATTCGTTGGCGAGGCTCAAGATGACCGCGTCAAGTCCGCCTTTGGTCATCATCGGAATGGACGCCGGAGTATCCACCATGGGGTTATCGGCGAGCGCCGCGGTAATCGTGGTTACACTGCCGCCGGCGCCCTGCAAAAGCATCTGCCTGACGGTTAGCTGGGTGATGAAGAAGAACCCTCCAAGGTTGGTGGAGACAAAAGCGCGAAAGTCGTCGGCGGTGTAGTCCATGAAGGGTTTGGATTTGAAGATGCCCGCGTTGTTGACGAGATGGTCGATGGAGCGGAACTGGTCGATCGCGGTCTTTGCGATTTTCTCAGCGGTGGCTTCCTGGCCGATATCTCCTTCAACCAGTGCGAGGTTCGGCGACGGCGGGGCATCGAAGCCGGAAAAGTGACGCGAGTTGGCAACGACGTTATAGCCGCGATCGAGAAAGGCCTGAACAATGGCTGCACCGATGCCGTGCGCAGCTCCGGTTACGATGACGGTTTTTCTGTCTGCCATACCAGACTCCTGGTGAAAGAGCATTGATGGAATATTGAGCAAATACGGGACCGGCCATCGGATCCGGTGCGATGACCTGGTCAGGCCAGAAGCTGCGGTGAGGAAACTATTGGACGACGAAGTGAGTTGGCTGGGCAGGGAAAAGATTCCTGCTGCTTTCGTTTTGGTGCCTGGCGGTGAGATCGTTCAACCGCGGATGTTGAAAGAGGGCAGCGCATGCCTGTTCAAGGCCTTCAACTCTAAGGCTCTTGATGCGGCCTGGAATGAGGGCTCGAAGATGGGCGGGAGTTTCCCGCGCGGAGATGAATGTCTCCGGTTGGCACCCTGCGCGGCGGATCAGCGATGGGGGTGATTCGTCTCCAGGGATGGCTTGGTGAACAACAAACGCAATGGGGGAGGCTTGCGACATGAGTGATGATCTCGAATTACGGTCACGTGCGCTTGCTTGGGACCAGTATATGCCAAGACTGGCCAGAGAGGAGGGACCCGGGCTATGGATTAAGGGCTGGGGATTATGCCCGAGCCGCAGGTCTCCTTCGACGGGCTCAGGGCGCCACATCAGCGCACCAAGTCACCTTTGCCGGCGAGCAGGCGGTAGAGCGTGGAGCGGCTGATGCCCAACTGGCGCGCGGCGCGCAGTTTGTTGCCGTGATTCAGGTCGAGAACGAACTGGACGTGACGCCGAATGGCCGCATCGAGTGACATGACGTGGCCGGGGCCGGCAGGCTGCAAGCGGGGATGCAGCTCCGTTTCCGCGGAGATCAGCAGGTCCGCGGGCTGGATGACTCCATTCTCGGCGTCCATCATGGCGGTCTCAAGCACGCTGGCCAGTTCGCGCACATTTCCCGGCCAATTGTGCTGCAACAGGCGCGCCAGGGTTCCGGGGCCGAGGCACATGGGCCGCTGATGGTAGCGCGCGCAGATCCGGTCAAGCAGTACCTGGGCAAGCGGAGCGATATCTTCTCTGCGCTGGCGTAGCGGGGGAATGGCAAACCGCACCGCCGTGAGCCGGAAAGCCAGATCGGGGATGAGGTTTCCCTGGCCGGCCATCTGGCGCACGGAGCATCGCGAAGAGGCGACCAGAATAGCCCTGCCTGGTGGCTGGTCCTGCAATTTTTTGATCACCGACAGGAGCGAATCCTGCCCTCCACGTCCGAGCAGATCCACCCGATCAAGGTAAAGAAATCCTTCCAGCGAGGCAGGGTCGGACTCGATCACCAGCCACTGTCGCGCATCGTGGCGTTGAAAGACGGATCGCGCCAGAAGCGAGCGACTATGAAGATAGCGAGCAAGCGTCTGCTTACCCGATCCGGGGTCGCCTTCCACGGTGGCCACCTGCAGATGGGGCGCCACCATCTCCGCCTGAACCAAAAGCTTGCGCCACACGGCGTTCACGCCGGCAAAGAGCGGCCTCGGTGTCCCCGGTTCGGGGAGAGGCAAGCTTGAGACAGGAGGCTGCGCTTGAAACGGAATGGAATTGTGGTTGGAAAGCAACGTGACTCGCCTCCGCGGCTCCGCTCTTTCCACACGGGCCGTCAAAGGTTTCATCGGCCAAGACGACGAAAAGCTTGAGCCGGAGAAGCATGCGCTTGTACGGCCCGGTCGGCTGGAACCGCGATGATCTAAACCACGCCGGTGCGGAAGCGCTTTGACGGCTCGTCGGAGAAGATCTGGCCGTCGCGGATGTGCACCACTCGGTGCGCGTATTCAGCAATATCCGGCTCGTGGGTGACCAGCACGATGGTGTTGCCCTTGGCGTGAAGCTGATCGAAGAGGGCCATGATTTCCAGGCCGGTCTTCGAATCGAGGTTGCCGGTGGGCTCGTCGGCCAGGATGATGGAAGGGCTGTTCACCAGCGCTCTGGCGATGGCGACGCGCTGGCGCTGGCCGCCGGAGAGTTCATTGGGCTTGTGGTACATGCGATTTTCAAGGCCTACGTTGATCAGCGACTCCTTGGCTCTCTCGATGCGCGCGGCCGCGGGGGTTCCGTTGTAGATGAGGGGCAGTTCCACGTTGTGCAGGGAACTGGCGCGCGCGAGCAGATTGAAGGTCTGGAAGACGAATCCGATTTCCTTGTTGCGGATGCGCGCCAGTTCATCGTCGTCGAGTTCGCTGACCAGTTGGCCGTTGAGCCAGTAGCGTCCTTTCGACGGGGTGTCGAGGCAGCCGATCAGGTTCATCAGCGTCGACTTGCCCGAGCCGGAAGGACCCATGATGGCCACATACTCGTTGTGCTTGATGCGCAGCGAGACGCCGCGCAGGGCCTGGACCTGCTGTTCCGAGCCCATGTCGTAGGTGCGCCAGAGATCTTCGACGACAATCACGTCGCCGCTCGACGGCGCCGACTCCTGCTGCGTGTCTGGTTCGATCGTCATGGTGTTCAGAGCCATCCGAATCATCCTCTGCCTGCTGCTGAATTTCCGGCGATGCCGGGATGAGGCAAGCTCAAACGCGCGGCTGGCCCCCTGCTTCCGCCCGGGTTGCAGCGGTTTAGGTGGTTGACGGAGCCGGCACGGTCTGAATCTGGGTGTCACGTTTCAGCAGCGCGCCGTCCTTGAGGACCCGCAAAGTTTTGTAAGGCCCGATGACAATCTCCTCGCCCTCCTTCAACCCGGAGAGCACCTCGATATCGGTTGCGCCGGTAATGCCGGTGGTGACAGGCACGAATTTCGCGCGCTGCCTGCCGTGTGCATCCTTCTCCATTACAAACACGCCTTGAATGGGCGGAGTCTTGGTGGTGTTGGTGGACAGGGAAGCGGCTTCCACCTTGCCCTTCCCGCCCGGAGGCGGAGGCGTATACATGGTCAGCGCCTGAATGGGCAGCGCCAGTACATTCGCCTTGTGCGCGGTGGTGATTTTGGCAGTGGTCGAGAGCCCGGGCTTCAACTCGTCCGAGGGATGGTCAAGGGTGACCACGACCTTGAAGTCCTTGGCCTCCTCAGTACCGGTGGTGGACTGCGAGGTGGCGACGCCGGTGGAGCGAAGCAGGGCCTGGTCGCCGACCAGGGTTACGTGCCCTTTGAAGACTTTGCCGGGAATGGCGTCCACGGTGACATCGGCGGGCTGGCCGATCTTGACATTGACGATGTCGGTCTCGTCCACCTTGACCTCGGCGGTGACGACGCTCATGTCGGCCAACGGTCATGAACGTGGAGCCTTCGGTGTTCTGGATGCCTTCGACCACGGTTTCGCCTTCGCGGACTGGCTCGTTGGTGACGATGCCGTCAAACGGCGCAATGGCCATGGTGAGGTCGAGCACGTTCTTGTCGCTGCGCAGGGTGGCCTCCTGCGGTCTGCATGTGTCCGCGGGCGGAGTCGGTGTTGGCCTTGGCCTGGTTGACTCCGGCGACGGCCTGCGCCAGCGAGGCTACGTCGAGATCGTAGGCGGCCTTCTTGGCGTCGTAATCCTGCTTGGCCAGTGATGCCGGCCTTGTAGAGGGCCTGGGCGCGGATCCCAATCGAGCTTCTTCTGTTCGAGGTCGGCCTTGGCGTGTTCGACGTTGGCCTCTGCGGTTTTTTCCGCGGCGATATACGACGCGATGTCGGTGTTGGCCGCGGCGATGGCGGCCTGCTGGCCGGTGACCATGGCCTCCTGCTGCACATTCTCGACGGTGGCGACCAGTTGGCCCTTTTTTACATGGTCGCCTTCTTTCACATAGAGGTGGGTGATGCGGCCCATGGCGGTGGCGCCCAGGTTGGCATAGGTCTTGGGCTTGATCTGGCCGGTGCCGCTGACAACCGTGGACAGGTCCTGCCGGGCGATTTTGGCGGTCAGCACCTTGGTGTAGCCGGACTGCTGCTTGTAGACCATGAAGCCCACAAGCCCGGCAACGACAATGACGGCGAGAACAATCAAGAGAATCTTCTTCATGTCTGCTGGCTGCTCCAGGTCTCCCCAATTCC
Organism: uncultured Acidobacteriota bacterium; assembly: GCA_963833995.1. Classification (GTDB taxonomy): domain Bacteria; phylum Acidobacteriota; class Terriglobia; order Terriglobales; family Acidobacteriaceae; genus Telmatobacter. The sequence continues at coordinate 44,113 of CAWIAE010000001.1, forward strand.
AGTTTACGCAATTAGTCGCGCTAGAGTTCCCAACAGCCATGAAATTGCTCCTCCCGACGTTATCCTGCCGCACGTGATTGACGGCACGTCCTGACTTTCGGCAGATTTAGGCAGACCATGGCGGTCGCGCGAGAATGGCCGCACACCAGACGGCTGGATCGTTACTGCTTTATTGACAGAGACGTTGCAATGCTTCAGAGGGTCTCAGAATGCGTGAATGGGCAGGCTTGCGCCTCATCCGGGGTACTTCGGCGTTACCTTTGCCCCCTGCCTGCGTCCAACCGGCGGTCAAGTGCGTTTCAAAACCTTGCTCCGCCCGGTCAGGACTCGTAAAATAAGGCATCGCAGGAGTATTCCAGGCAATGATGCTGAACGGTCGTACCTTCCTCTATGTCGCACTGGTTTGCGGCCTGGTTTCTTTCCCGCCACCGGGCTTCACGCCCAGCAGTCCGCCGACCAGTCTGCACAAGCCCAAGCCCGCCGCCGATGCCGCCGATCAGGATCAGCACCGATCCGCTCAATCGCCCACGCAGCGATAAGGAGCGGTTCAGGCGCAAAAGGCTGTGCGCCAGGAGTTGAAGGGCGCCTACAAGACCTGGCTCGACCAGGATGTGGCCTACATCATCTACCGACGAAGAGCGGAAGGCGTTCAAGAACCTGAGCAACGACGAGGAGCGGGAAGCATTCATCGAGCAGTTCTGGCTGCGCCGCAATCCCAATCCCGACTCGCCTGAAAACGAGTTCCGCGAGGAGCACTACCGCCGCATTGCTTACGCCAACGAGCACTTTGCCGCCGGCAAGCCGGGATGGAAGACCGACCGCGGCCACATCTATATCGTCTTTCGGTCCGCCCGACTCCAACGATTCGCACCCCTCAGGCGGCAGCTATGAGCGGCCCATGGACGAAGGCGGCGGCGAAACCTCCACCTTCCCGTTCGAGGTCTGGCACTATCGCTATCTTGAAGGCATCGGCGAAAACATCGACATCGAGTTCGTCGACACCTGCATGTGCGGCGACTACCACTTCACCATCGACCGCAGCGAAAAGGACGCGCTTGCTGCACGTTCCCGGCGCAGGCCTGACGCAGTGGGAAGAGATGGGCCAGGCGAAGAAGGCCGACCGCTTCAAGGGCGGCCTTGAGAGCCTCGGCACCGGCCCGATGTCTTCCGGGAACCAATCGAAGGAATTCGATCGCATCGAGCTGGCCGCCAAGCTGTTTGCTCCGCCGCCGGTCAAGTTCAAGGATCTGGACAACTTTATCTCCGAACACAAGCTTCTCACCGGTCCCATCTTTCCCGTTCGATGTGCGCACCGACTTCGTCAAGGTCACCGACAACACGGTCCTGGTTCCCATCACCCTCCAGATCAGGAACCGCGACATCACCTTCGTGACCAAGGACGGCGTGGCGAAGGGCGTGGTGAACATTCTGGGCAAGGTCACCACCATCATGCACAAGACGGTGCAGACGTTTGAAGATACGGTGGAGGTGGAGCAACCGGCCGAACTGCTGGAGAAGTCGCTGGACCGCCAGTCGGTTTACTGGAAGGCGTTGCCGCTGCTCCCCGGACTCTACCGTCTGGATATCGCCATCAAGGACGTGAACAATCCGGACCACGTGGGCATTTACGGGCGCGGCCTTGAACGTGCCGGAGTTTCACGATGAAAAGCTGGCGACATCGAGCCTGATTCTGGCCGACCAGATGAACTCCGTGTCTTCGCACGAGATTGGCAGCGGCAATTTCGTGATCGGCAACACCTATATCTGTCCGCGCGTGAGCGCCAATCCGGCCACGCCGGTGAGTTTCAAGCGCGACCAGCAGCTTGAATTTCTGGATGCAGGTCTACAACCTGGGCATCAACGAGGCCACCAAGAGCAATGAGGCCACAGGTGACTTACCAGATCATTGATGCCGCCACCAACAACGTGATTTTTGAGAAACAACTGGATTCAAAGGAGTTGGGCGCGCATAGCGACCAGATGACGGTGGAAAAGACGCTGCCGATGGCCGGGCTGCAGCCAGGCAAGTACAAGGTGACTGATCAAAGTAAATGACGAAATTTCAAAACAAGAGATTGCGCAATCGGCACCTTTTGTCGTGCAATAGGTATGTATCCACGCGCAGATGGGCAATCCGGCCCCAGATCGGCAAGCCAGCGCGGGATGGTTTTTAGGAAGAGAATTGCCAGGGACGCCGCCGGGTCACCAATTCGAGTGATGATGCGCAGGCCCCAACTCGCCTTCTTCATCGCGCTGATTGCCTTGGGAACCGCTCCGCTCAGCGGAGCCACCCCCGGATCGGTCTACGGGCGTGGTGCGCGACTCCGCCGGAGTGCCGCAGATTGGCGCCGTGGTCCAGTTGCTGCGCCCCGATCTGAGCTGTGATCAGCGTCGTCTACACCAACAGCAAAGGGCCGATTTTCGATTCCCTCAGTGGTGCCCGGCCGCTATGCGGTGAAGGCGATGGGCACTGTCGTTTTTGCCGTCGCTGCGAGAAAACGTTCAGGTCCGCGACAGCACGGTGGTCAATCTCACACTGAATACGCTGTATGAGGTGATGCAGTGGCTGCCTGCGGAGCCGCGAGCCGCGAACGCCCAGAAGGATGATTGGGCCTGGACGCTGCGCTCGGCCGCGAATCGCCCGCTGCTGCGCTGGCTGGAGGATGGGCCGCTGGTTGTAGTTTCCGACGGTTCTGGGGCTCGGCCAAAGCTGAAGGCCCGCCTCATGGCGACCGGACAAGAGGGAACATTTGGCGAGAGCGGCGAGCGCATCACTGCATCCGTGGAAAATACACCCTCGAACAGCCGCGAACTGCTGGCCCGCGTCGATTTTGCGCCCGACACAGACGCGGGAATGGAGTCGATGCTTGGGCTTCCGACAGGACCTGGGCTTTGCCGGTTCTGTGCAATCGGTGGCTGCGGTTGCCGTCCATCCTGAAATCGTAGAAGGCTCGGGAGCAGACGGGCTGGACGAGGCCGCGGTCCGCTCCTGGGAATCGATGAACCTGGGCGACGAGTTCGAGGCCGAGGCCGGTTCCGAGCAGGTGATGGCGCGCTTCGGCCAGGATTCCTCCAATACCGTGAGTTGCGGCGCTGCCTTTTGCTATCGGCCGGCTGGCGCGACCGGGAACTCGACCATTCGCTATCGCATGACCACGATCATGCCTGCCTCCCCGCAGGCGGAAGAATCTGAAACTGCATTCTGGCTGCCTGCGCTGGCCATGCGCAACGGCAGACTCTCGCTGGCACGGCGGTCTGCATCAGGAGATTGGATGGGAGCGTCGGACCGACGCATCGGGCATCTCTGTTGTGGTCTACGCTGACAGCATGCAGAACCCGGTGATGGAAGCAGCGGGGCGGTTTGCTGCGGGGCAGTCACCGCTGATGATTGCCGGAATGCTCTGATGACCGCAACAGCGGGCTGTTGCATGCCTCCGGACCCGAATTTTGCCTCTGCGGGCATGGTCGCCGCCGTGGAGCGTCGTTTACCCGGCGGCAACAGCATCCGGATCAGCTATGCGAATGGAGATGCGCTGGCCATGGCGGCGCTCGCGCGCCCGGTGCCGCTTGCGCAGGTGCTGAGTTCGGCCCAGCCGCGCCGCGTTCAGACCTACACGATGGCGCTTTCCGGCACGCTGGAGGGAACCGGAACGCGGTGGCGTGCCAGTTACCGCTGGCAGCCCAGTGACACTGTGTCCGGGGTGGCGCCCTTCTCCGCGGACGCCGTCGAGCCCTATCTGAATCTGCATCTCCGCCAGCCTATCTGTGTGCGGCGCGACGGCACGGGCGGCATCGAGGCGATGCTCGATGTGAGGAATCTGCTCGCAGAGGGCTACCATCCTTACTTGTTGAGTGATGGCTCCATGCTTATCTTCGCGCAGGATCAGCGTGGCATCCGCGGCGGCCTCGCCTTCACTTTCTAGATCGATCGCACCTGACCTTCGCGCCCTTTGGAATCCCGGTGCGCGTGTGCTATATTTTTCAAGGGCAGTAAGGAATTCCGCCCTGCCCCGAATACCGTGCAGATTTACCTTTAATGCGCGGGTTATTTAGATTTTCTGGACGCGTAGCTCAACTGGCAGAGCATTCGGCTCTTAACCGACAGGTTGTAGGTTCGATTCCTACCGCGTCCACCATCGAATCAATCTCTCAGAGAATGTGCCAAAGTCGTCCAACCCTGGTGGTTGTCCCCTCAAGCTTACGAACTCCACAACATACGCATCGCGGTCGCGTCTTCCGGTTGGAATTCGCTTGATCATGGAAGTGAATGGAACCTATAGTGGTCGCTGATTCCCAGAGAATCCTGCAGTCTGATTTGGTGCGACTGCGGAATGCGATGCCATAAGAAGAGGAAACAAGAACATGATCGAAAAGTACTTCATGCTCGGTGTCCGCTTGAATTGGAACTGCCCGACACCCGATACCTCTCAACCCAAAGATGGCTCCATCTTCGACAATCCGGCCCTCACAGCGCCTCATCCCATGGTCTACAACGGCCTGGATGGCGAGCTGTACAATCTGGCGGGTCCGCACACGAGCAGCGTGGGGCTGACCCCGCGAATGAACATCCCCTACACCTGGCTCGTCTATGCGCACGGGCGGACAACGAGGCTGATCAGGCCGGCGAACGATGTCCTCACCGGCCCAATGAGCGGTTGCCTGATCGCCAACTGGTCAAGTGGCGGGAATCAATATGTCGGTCACGTGGGGACGATAGAAAGCTCGGAGAGCATAAGCAGTGCAGTGAAAACCGCCTTTGCCGCCGCCATGCCTGCGGATACGACAGGCTTCCTCCCAGCCAACGCCTGGGACCCGGACGGCGAGATCAAGCCCAAGCAAATGAAGTTCAAGACGGTAATTGCCGATCCAAAAATCATGGCACTGGTAACGCCTGGCGGCGATTTCTATTCAATCCTCACGTTCGCGATGAAGGACAAGATGGGTGTCATCAGCGAGTGGTGCGTCGGCGGAATCAAGAAGGTTACGCCGATGGACCATGCTGCGGTTCACAGGAAAATGACAACCTGATCTCAGCCTGAACTCAGCGCATGCTTTCCCCTTGTTCGGACACCCGGGTTCATCAAGTGAAGGGATCTTCGGGCTTCGGCAAATTGTGTTTCGGAGTGCGGGACGCGGTGGTGGAGATTCGGACGGACTACTCTTACGGGCCACGCACGACTTTTCCGTTGCGAACCACAAGGCGAGGATGGAGCAGTGCGTCGGGATCAGAGAGCGGATTGCGTTCGTAGGCAACAAAGTCAGCGACAGAATTCTCGGCAAGCGGATCTCCGAGTCCCAGAAACTTCCAGGCATCGATTGTCGCAGCGCGAATGGCACGCTCCGGCGTAAGGCCAGCGTCAATGAGCGCGAGGACCTCGAGTCCGATCTTTCCGTGCTCGAGTGCGGCGTCCGAACCGCAGAGGAGAGTGACGCCCGCGGCCACCGCTTGCGGAAGCTGGCGTTCGATCGCCTCCACGGCCTCTGCGAACGATTGCTCCGGCATGCGAAGCTCTCGCGACCGGATGCGCTCGAGAAAGATGCGAAAGGCGGCGAGAGTGGGCGTCCAGGCTCGGCCGCGCTCAGCCATCTGCCGCAGATGCGCTGGTTTGAGGTGAGAGCCATGCTCGATGGAATCGATATCGAGGGCGATGGCCATTTCGACTGCGGCCGGAGTTGTGACATGCATCGCAATGCGCGCTCCTGCTCGACGAGCGGCCTCAATCGCAGGCCTTAGTTCTTCCACTGTCCAACCAACGTCGGGCTCAGACCCGGGGTGATCGCGATGCGAGGAGTCGCCGATGAATTTGATCCAGCCACCGCCGCGAGCGGACTCCTCTTGAGCCGCCAGGACGAGGTCAGGGCCGGAAACCTCATGGGCGACATTAGGCATGTAGCGACCGGGAGGAGCGATGAAGCGGCCCGCAGCCCGGAGGTGCGGAAGAGCAGGATCGAGAGTTTTCATGACCTCGACCACGGTACCGGTTGGAGCTCCCGCATCTCGAACTGCAAGCACGCCGCCATCACGCTGGGCCGCGAGATGCATGAGGACTCGCCGAGTCAGCTCTTCGGGGTCTGTGTTTCGCGCTTCGGTGTAACCGTGGACACCGATGGCTGGCGATGTGATGAGGTGGGCATGGGCATCGACAAGACCTGGGAGAACAAACCACCCGTCCCCCATCGGCGACATACCGCGGCTCGGATGGCGAAATTGGATCCTTCCATCGATCACAAAGAGATCTTCGCCAGACTGTTCAGCGAATAAGACGTGCGCGTTGCGAAGGAAGAGGTTCATATCTGCTCAAAAAAGCGCGTCGGCTCCAGAAAACAGGTATTGATCGAAGCGGCCGAATTCGCAAGAAGTCAATAAGAGACGGATCTCTGTGATGCAACTGAACCCCACGGAAAACAGGGTGCCGAGGCATTCTCGAGCCGAGGTTGCAATCCTGATCTGCAATTGGTTCGAGTGATCAGCGGCATACGATTCGAATGCCGCAGATAACGTGGATGAGAGAAGCTCAGGCCGTTCGACGGCGGCTGGTCCAAGAGCGCCATCGCCGTCGATGTAGATGTAGCCGACCATACGGTCTTGCTGGTAAGCAAGGTAGGGGATCAGGCTGGGAACCATCGCCCAGCATTGGTGATCTTCAGGCCGGATTCCTCCGAGGACAATCTGATCGAGGCGGTCGAAGGCATCCTGGCCCATTGCGTGGTTGGTTGGGCGCAGCGTCACGCCGCTTTGGCCGAGCGATCTCGGCCATCCCTGTAGTTGAAGGATCGAAGTTTGAGGGAACAATCCAAATCGAAAATATAAGCCAGTCGATGCGAAATTGGCGGAATCGCTGGTTGTGAGGAGCGGCATAGGCCGGTCACTCGCGTCGAGTTCTCCAAGGCAGCGCCGAACCAGCGCGCTTCCAACTCCGCAACCCTGGAATTCGGGTAATACATGAAGCGCTGCGAGGTACCAGAATGACCGACGCTGGATCGCAAGTCCGAACCCGCCGATGCAATCTCCATTTTCGCGGCCAAATTCGGCTATCCAAAAAAGCTCAGGATCGTAGCGAAGGGCGTTGCGGCGAACGGCGAGCGCCCTGGTGGGCAACGTATGTTTCTCAAGGTCCGACTTCCGGCCTATACGGCGGTTAAGGTCCTGATTGGCCGCGAGATAGATCTGAAATGTCGGCTCGATGTCCGCCTCGGTCGCCAAGCGCAATCGGGCTTGCAAGCGGGGAAATTCCGCCGTGTGGCCCTGCGGTTTAGGGGAGCTATTCACAGTGGAACTGTAGCACAGGCATCGACTGTATACGATATACAATTGTTTTTCAGGAATCTTAATTTAGTTGTGTTCGGTGGTAGTATTCTGTATACAATCGGCAAGCAATTAGGGGAGCGCGCTTTTGAGGTTCCTTTGAAGGGAAGCTCGCGGGAACGAATAGAACTCCAGCTCCTACGAGATGAGGAAAGAGACTCCAATGAAAACTAATAAATTTCGAGGAATTATTCCACCGTTGATTACTCCACTCACCTCGGACGGGGATGTTGACGTTCCGTCGTTGAGGAGATTGACCCGTCACCTGGTTGATGGTGGCGTAGATGGGCTTTGGGTACTGGGCGCGACCGGCCAATTTCATACGCTGACCGAGCGCCAGCGCGATGTGGTCACCGACACCGTGATCCAGGAAGCGAATGGAGATGTCCCGATCCTGATCGGCTGCATCGACACCAGCCCAGACCGGTGCATCGAACGCGGCAAGCGGGCGAAAGTGTCCGGTGCCGATGGAATTTTTGCGACTGCTCCAATCTACGATAAGGTGACCCAGGTGGAGGTGCTGGCGCATTTTCGCCGGATCCACGAATGCATTGATTTGCCATTGGTTGCGTACGACGCATCCTATGCTACGCAGACCCCTATGGAGATTTCGACGGTTGTAGAACTGGCCGAGGAAGGTACATTGGTTGGAATCAAGGATTCTGCGGACTTCTCCGATTTTCCGCACCTGATTGCTCAGCTCCGCCATTTGCCCGAGTTCAGCGTGCTGACCGGTCACACTTGTTTGGCCGACGCCGCCTTCCTGATTGGTGCGGCTGGTTGTGTTCCGACGCTTGGAAATCTCATTCCATCGACCTACGCGAAGATCCGGGCAGCGGCAAAACGGGGCGATTGGGCCGCCGCGAGAAAGTCTCAGGATGAAGCGGTCTCGCTGCATAATGTTCAGCGTTGCTGGGAGCCTGCTTCGATTTCGATCGTTGCAAAATCCCTGGGGCTATGCAAAACGGTTCTCAAACTGCTCGGAGTGATCGAATGTTCCAACCCCGGACGCCCGTATCCAAGCCCGACCCCGGAACAGGAAGACAGGGTTCGTGCCGCGCTGGAACGGATGGGGATGCTGAATCGAGAATCGGTACTTTCCAGCCCAACCGAAGTTAAGGGCTAGGATTCTGATTGGTGTTGTCGGGCTCAAAGGAGCCCGGCAACGGAATGACGGAGATTTCTGAGTTGTCTTCGTACACCAGCCACGTCGGGGACGAACCTGCCTATCAGCTTGCGGGCATCGAACGGATGCTGACACCAGTCCTTATCATTCTGCTGGACGCGGTGGATTCAAACATCGCCACCACGATCAAACTGGCCGGCGGCGACCCGAATCGTCTGCGCCCGCACATCAAGACGGCCAAGCTGCTCCGCGTTGTGCGCCGCTTCGTCGAGGCCGGAATCCAACAGTGCAAGTGCGCGACCACGCTGGAACTGGCCATGGCCTGCGAGGCAGGTATGCGGGACGTGCTTGTCGCCTATCCTATGGTGGGGGCCAACGCACGGCGGGTTTATGAATTGAGTGTGCGGTACAAGGATGCGAGGATTTCAGCGCTGGTCGATCATCCAAAACAGATTCGGGAGTGGAATCCTTCCATCGGTATTTTCATCGACGTGAATCCAGGGATGGACCGCACGGGCATAGGCCCGGAACATGTGAGCGAAATCCTGGAGATAGCGCACGCGATTACGGAATCCGGACGAACTTTCCGGGGGCTGCACTACTACGACGGCCACCTTGGGTCGCTGGAATGTGATGAGCGCCGGCTGCAGGCGCTCAAAGGCTATGAACAACTAGGCATGCTGGCCGGTGCGGTGAAGGATGCAGGTTTCAAAGTCGGCGAGGTCATCACATCGGGCAGTTCGGTGTTCCAGTACGCCGCCGCGTATTCGCCGCTGCTGACCGGAGATTTCACGCTTCGTGTCTCGCCGGGGTCGGCCGTTTACGGCGATCTCACCGTGCAGAAGCAACTGCCTCAGCGCGGCTACCGTCCGGGCGCACTGGTGGCGACGAGGGTGGTGAGCCATCCACGTTCGGACCTGATGACATGCGATGCCGGGGTAAAGGCCGTTGCAGTTTTTGCGGGCCTTCCCAACTGCGCCGTTCTCGGCAGGCCGGAGTTGGTTCCGCAAAGAATGTCGGAAGAGCATCTGACGCTTCAGGCGCCGGCAGGCGCGGCTTTGCCGGAGATCGGCGAAATCCTCTACCTCATTCCGCGACACGCAGGACTGACGGTGAACAATTTCGACGATGCGCTGGTCGTCTCTTCCGATGGCGGCATGGTTCTGGAGCGCGTGACGGCACGCGGACGTGAATCGGCTACGGCTGCCGGCAGTTGATTTTGTCAATCCCGTCTCAGGAGTGAAAAGAATATGAATCTGAGGATTCGCATCTTCACGGTCGTCGCATTGGCGATGACGGCAGCGCCCCTTACCCTGGGCTCGCCGACAACGGAAGCAACCGTGTGGCATCGGTCCGAGCTGCAGAAGATGCAAGGGAAGCTGGCTCACGAACTGGACGCCGAAAAGTCGGCGTCTGAGACGTTAGGCGAATACGGCAATCACCACGTGGAGATTGCCTACCGCCAGGCAACGGGGAGCGCCGAACTGCACGAAACGCAGAACGACGTGTTCTTCATCGTGAGTGGCGAAGCTACGCTGCTTTCCGGCGGTACGCTGGTGGAGCCCAAGCAAACCGAGCCACACGAGTTCGAGGCGAAGTCAATCACGGGCGGCACCAGAACGAAGTTGGCCGCCGGAGATGTAGTCCACATTCCGTTCAACGTGCCGCACCAGCTTCTGGTGGAAAGCGGCAAGCAGATTACGTACTTTGTGGTGAAGATCAACGCTCAATGAGCGCAACCAACTTGCCTCAGGTGCGCGCGATGGCGCAGTCTACTCAACGCGCGGGGTCCTTGTAGGCGACGCACTCGATCTCCACTTTGCAATCGACAGCCATGCTGGAGACGACGCACGAGCGTGCGGGTGGATGTTCGCCGAAGAACTCGCGAAAAACGGCGTTGAAGGCGCCAAAATCCCGCGGGTCTTCCAGCCACACTCCACACCGGACCACATGCTCCGGCCCGTAGCCTGCCTCGGTCAACACAGAAAAAAGATTGCGAATCGCCTGCCGAGCCTGCACTGTGATGCTGCCGGTGACCAGCCCGTCTTTTGCCATCGGAACCTGGCCCGACACGAAGAGCCAGCCGTTGGCCTCGACAGCTCGCGAAATGGGCAACGCCGAGGCGCCAGGTTCAGGTCCGTATCGTTTCACACTCATATTTGCCTCCGCATTTCACTCCCATTCGAAAATCAGAAGAAAGTCTGCACCATGTCGATGACTCGATACTGGCCGTCGATTACAGGAATCGTTCGCCATCGGTCGAAGGTAAGGCAGGGATGCGAGATTTCGAAGGCGATGATGTCGCCGACACGCACGTCATCGCCCGCGGCGATCTGGAGGTACGCGTGCTGATCCATCATCTTCGTCAGCTTCCAGTGTGAGGGCGCGGCTTTGGGCTCTTCGCCGGCCGGCCTGAAGTGCAGGGCGGGCATGGGAAGGCCAAGGTCGAATGACGCGTCACGTTTGCCGATGCCGACGATGGCGCGTGTCTCTTCCGGGATGGACTGGATATAGGCCCAGACCTGAAGGGCGGGTTGAAGCCCCTGCAGCATCCGGTGAGCGACAGGGTTTCGCTCGAGAATCCTGGCGTGGGCCTCGCGATAGAAGCCGGCATCATGGCTGAGATAACAGCCTGGCCGCAGCACGATCTCGACCGGCTGGGGAAACTGGGCGCCGGAAAAGGCCTCCGCAACGACGTCGAACCAGGTCGAGCCTGCGCCTGAAAGTATGGGCGGGTTGCGATCGATGCGGTGCTCCGCCATCAGCCTGGCTGTGATGGCCGTTGCGCGCCCTAGAAATGCGCGAATCGCGGACTCGTCGTCGAGGATGCCCTCGTAAAGTTCGATACCGTCCAGCACCACCGCACCATTCGTTGCGGACAGGGCGCCGAGGACGTCCTGCACCTGCTCGTCATTGCGCACGCCGCCGCGCCCGCCTGGGACGCCGATCTCCAGCAGCACATGCAGACGCTGCCCGCGCGCGGAAAAGAATGCGCCGAGCTGACGCACGGAGTCGGCCGAGTCGACGAGGCAATAGTATTCGAAGCCGGGATCCTCTAGCATGTGCGAGACGAGGGCCATGTTCTGACGGCCAACGAGTTGGTTGGCCATCAGCACGCGCCGAATTCCGTGCTGCCATGCGACGAATGCCTGGTGAGCGGTGGCCAGCGTAATTCCCCACGCCCCATGGCTCATCTGCTGGTCGAAGAGCTTCGGCGCCATGGTGGTCTTGCCGTGGGGCGCGAGACGCACGCCGTACGCATCCATGAACTGCCGCATCCATTCGAGATTGTGCTTGAGCTTCTCGATCTGGAGAACGGCGACCGGCAGGCTGAGGTCTTCGCGAAGCAGGTTCCAGCCGAGTTGCGAGAACTCTTCCGATTGCAGTTCACGGTCGATCAGCCCCAGTCCCTTGTTCTGCGGGGAGATCGGAGGGAACTGTGTGGGTGTGAGTCTGTTGCCGTTCGACAAGTAAGTCTCCGAAATGCCGCGCTGTTCGATGGATTCCTTTGGGACTGAGTTTAAACCTCGATCTCCAGCAGTTCGAGCGAATTCCTCTGAAACATGGCTTCCATCTGATCCATGTCGAGCCTGGGCAGCGCAGTGCCCTCGAGCATTTTATTCAATCCTCGCATGCCGGCGAGGCTAGCACTGACCGTCGCAAACGGGTAGTCGCTTCCGAAAAGTACCTTTCCCCATACACGGTACTCCTGAACCAGCATCAGGGAGTGATAATTCTGGAAAGGTCTGTAGTAAATAGCCGAGCAATCAGCATAAACGTTGGGATGCTTGCGAATGGTGGCGACACATTCGCCCTCGAACGGATGGGAGAGGTGCGCCATGATGAGTTTAACCTGCGGAAAGCGAATAGCGACATCGTCGATGTAGCGTGGAAACGTGCAGTCGAGAGGCGCCTCGCGGATGAAGGTGGTTCCCGTATGCAACAGAACCGGTAGATGGTGGCGAGTCGCGTACTCCCACAGGAAATCGAGCTTGCGATCGTTGGGATAAAAACCGGCGTACATGGGCATCAGCTTCACGCCCTTGAGTTTCAAATCCTGATGCCCATGATGGAGTTCGTCCTGCCACCCAGGTTGCGTCGGATCGAGGGAAAGGAAGCCGATCGTTTTGTCCGCGTGGTCCTTCGTGTAGGCTGCGACATCCTTATCCGGAACCCAGAGCCCGGCGAGAGCAGCTTTTCCTCCGAAAACGACAGTCCAATCGCACTCCTTAGCTTGTGCGTGATAGTCCTCCCAGCGCACGTTCAGGTCGAAGCTGCTGCTCGTGACGCGCTGCGTCTGTTGAATAAAATCCTTGGAGAAATGCTCCGGCGAGCGAAAGAAATGAGAGTGAACATCGATCAGCATTCCAACACCTCGGGTGAGACGAAAAGTATCGTCGAGTTTAACATCTGCCGACTCAGAGATCGCTGACGAAAAGCTATCTCGTTACAAGACTCCATAGCGCTGGAATACGTCCCGGAGATAGGCGCCGCCCATTAACTCGGCCCGTGAACTGTCTTCGCGGCGCGCCTTGCTTAAAGCCAGGCGCACGACCTCCTGTACCGAGGCCCTGGGAACGACGACGACTCCGTCGGAATCCGCAAAGACCAAGTCTCCCGGATTCACTAGAACCTCGCCGCACTCGACAGGGACGTTGTATCCAGTAACAACGCCTCTTCCCATGGAATCCACGGGCTTGATTCCTGCGGCGAGGACGGGGAATTCCACTTCCTCGATCTTCCGCACGTCTCTGACCAGGCCATCGATGACGGCTCCTCGCGCACCGCGTGCCTTTGCGGCCGTGGACAACAGTTCGCCCCAGGGTGCGTTGCGTTTCGATTGCTGAGTTGAGACGACCACCACTTCGCCCGGCAGGATGCTGTCGATGGCCTCAATCTCCATCGCATAGGGATCCGGGGGAATGTGATAGAGATCGGAGCACGCAATGGTTCGCGCCCATCCGCAGAACGGTTTGCACGGATAAACCGGCCTGAGGTATTCGCGCATTGCCTGATTGCGCACTCCGATGTGGTCCATGGCGTCAGAGACCACCGCGGTGTAGAGGCTCACTTCAGCGAGTGAGCACAAGTCCTGATCTGCGTCGGTCGGTGCGATTGAAGTTGGGTGGTGCATGTCTTCCGTCATGAGTTTTGCCCCGATCTACGAAGTTGAGGTGAATGGAGAGAGGGAAGCGAATTCAGTATACGATAGACCGAAGACGGAGTTCCAAAAATAGCCTTGACATCGCGTTCGGTACGCGCTAACGTGTGCACCAGCATTCTGTATACAGTATGCGAAGGAGCTGACAAGATGTCTAGACTGATGAGGCTACTCCTCCTGACTGTCTTTGTCTTTGCAGGACCTTTACAACTTCTGGCCGATGTGACGGGCAAAATTCTGGGGACAGTGACCGACTCGAGTGGCGCGGTGGTCACCGGAGCTACAGTAACGCTTCGCAACGCTAACACCGGGTTGCTTCGCACAGTCAAATCCGATACTTCGGGCTATCAATTTCTCTCCGTTCCGATCGGGGAGGGCTACGAAGTGGATGTGGAGGCAGCCGGTTTTCGGAAGGCGGTTCGGATTGACATCACCCTCCTGGTCAATCAGGACTTTAGGGCGGACTTCAAGCTCGAGGTTGGAGCCGCGTCGCAGACCGTGGAAGCCTCGGCCAGCTCGATGCAGGTGGAAACCGTCAGCACGCAATTGGGCGATGTCATTCAGGACACCAAGATGGTTCAGATGCCACTGAATGGCCGGAGTTTTGTCGATCTGCTTGGGCTTCAGACAGGTGTGGTGCCGCAAACGTCGTCAGCGGCGTTTTATCCGGGAAATGAGCAGCCCGTATCGGGGAACGATTTTGGAGGCATGTTTTCGGTCAATGGCGCTCGCGAGTCCGGTAATTCATTCACGGTGAATGGCGGCGACGTTGAGAATAACTTCGATAACGGGACGGCGATCATCCCCAGTTTGGATTCAATACAAGAGTTCCGTCTCCTGACCAACACCACCGACGCTGAATATGGCCGCGCCACGGGTGCGATTGTGAATGTGGTCACCAAGAGCGGAACCAATCAGATCCACGGCGACGCCTACGAGTTCGTTCGCAATTCCGTGTTTGACGCAACCAATTTCTTCGATCTCACAAAAGCAAATCTGACGCAAAACCAATTTGGGGGAACGCTCGGTGGCCGAATCATCAAGAATCGTCTCTTCTATTTTGGTGATTATCAGGGCACACGCCAAACCGCTGGTGTCAGCGACCTGACTCCGGTTCCCTCAACCGCCATGCGGGGCGGCGACTTTTCCGGCGCGGCAGCAGCCGGATTCTCCTCGTTGACCGGGTCTGTCAGAGGCGGTAGTTTTCCGAATGCCACCAGCATGAACCAAACCCTGACCAATAGGCTCGGCTATACAGTCAACAATAATGAGCCTTATTGGGTCCCTGGTTGCTCTGGGAATGGCGACGGTGTGGCCGGAGTTTGCGTATTTCCGGACCAGATGATTCCGCAGGCAGCCTGGTCTCCGGCAGCCGTGGGAACATTGAAATTCGTCCAAACCCCGACTCTTACGATTGATGGTACGCCATATTTTTCGAGCAACGCTGGGCAGAACGTCCTGCGTGACGACAAGGCTGGGATGCGCATCGATCTGACGACTCAGAAGACCGGGATGTGGAGTTTCTACTACCACATCGACGATGCCAACGTTAACAATCCTTACGGTGGCGGCAACATGCCGGGATTCGGGAAAGAGTCTCCCACTCGGGCGCAGCAGATTCTGATCGGGGACGCGAAGAGCTTCGGATCAACTGCGGTGAACGAACTTCGGCTCAATTACACGCGTAACGCGCTAGATCTCGGAATTCCCGCCTCGGGGTTAGGCGCGCCCTCGAGTTTCGGTTTCATCCAGGGAGGACTTGGCCTCGTTCCTCAAATCCCGGCACTGGAAGCAGTGCCCGGAATTTCGCTGAACTCGACTGGCGACAGCTTCGCTAACTTCAGCATTGTGGCCAGCTACAATGATTCCTACCAATTGGCGGACAGCTTTTCCAAAGTTGTCGGCAGGCACACATTCAAGACAGGATTCGACCTTCGAAAACTCCAGATCAATTCGTCGTACACATCGCACAATAGTGGAAGTTTCGGATTCAGCGGTTTGGAGACCGGCAACGATTTTGCTGACTATTTGCTGGGGGCGCCTGACAACTTTACCCAGACGAGTTCCGGGTTATTGAACGACCGCTCCACTTTTGTTGGCGCTTATTTTCAGGACAGTATGAAAGTCACCCCCGACCTGACAGTGAATGCGGGATTGCGGTGGGAAGTCGGCACGCCCTGGGCAGACACGAAGGGGCGCGTGGAGACATTCATCCCCGGAGAGGAATCGAAACTGTACCCTGATTCACCCGAGGGCTGGGTTTATCCGGGAGATCCGGGTGTCCCGGCAGGAATGTACCCGGTCGATTACAAGAATTTTGGCCCACGGGTGGGCGTCGCCTATTCGCCGGGATTCACAGATGGAGGTCTGGGAAAACTCTTCGGCGGAGCGGGAAAGACCAGCATTCGTGCCGCCTTCGGAATCTACTACACGGCCTATGAAGAAATTGAAAACACGTGGGAATCGGGCAACCCACCGTTTGCGCAGTACTGGAATAGCCCTAACTTGATCTATCTTGAACAGCCCTATGCAGCGCGGAATGGGGTAAACCCCGGGCAACGGTTCCCGTTTGTACAGGCGCCTCCGGGAACGACCGGGATCTGGGACCAGTACCTACCTCTGAACAGCACCCAGGCTGTCTGGACCCACATGGTCACTCCCTACTCTGAGCAGTGGAACTTTTCGATTCAGCGGGAGATCCCCAAATTTGCCATCGTGACAGTTGGTTATCTGGGCAACGAGGGACATCACTTGTTCGGAGATCAGGAACTCAATCCCGGAAACCGGGCTTTGTGCCTTAGCCTCAGCCAACCGAGTGACGTTGCTCCAGGAAGTCCCACGTGCGGACCGGGCGGCGAGAACAATACTTACACGACGGCCGCTGGACAGACGGTCTATGGCACTCGCCCGTATAGTGTGACGTCTGGTCGGGGACTGAGTCAGGGTCTTCTGGACTTTGGAGACGTCGTTTGGGAAGAGAGTTGGCAAAACTCCGTCTACAACTCACTCCAAGTTACCGCACAGCGAGACTCCGGCCCTATTCGCTTTCTTGCTGCGTACACCTGGTCGAAGACCATTGACAACCAATCCGGCTTTAACGACCTTTGGACGAATCCGTACGATCCAAAGCTATCCAGATCGCTTTCTGCCTACGACGTTCCACAGAATTTCGTCGTGAGCTACTCTTACGATCTACTGGCCCACACCAAAAGGCGCTTGCTGAATGGCTGGCAGATCAGCGGCATCACTCGCTTCACTTCCGGCCTGCCAGTGACTATCCAGGACAGTTCCGACCCATCGCTCGCCGGAATTGGCGGAGGAGGCACGGACTTTCCTGTTTACGATGGGCAACCAATCCATATCACCAGTCCGGCAAAATCCGCGGGGCATCAGTATTTCTCGACGAGTAACTTCACTGCGCCACAGCTTGGCACTTTTGGCGCAACATCCCGCCGGTTCTTCTTTGGACCCGGAACGGATAATACGGATCTGTCGTTGCACAAGTTGACACGCATTAAAGAAGGAACCGCGGTTGAGCTTCGCGTGGAGTTCTTTAACGCTTTCAACCGGGTTCCATTCAGCCAACCCACCGGCGATTTCAACTCGAGTTCGTTTGGCAATGTGAATTCGGCTGGAGCCGCTCGGATCGGTCAAATGGCAGTTAAGTTCACCTTCTAGCAAGGCTTGTTGCAACGTTGCCGGACGAGGAAATCGGACGAGGAAATTGATAATGCGGATTCTGCGGGTCGCGGTGCCTTTGGCTGCAGCAATGATGATCTGGATGGGGACAGCACTGCGAGCACAAGGTCTTTTCGAACAGACTGAACTCTTTGTCGGCGGACAAGATGACTACAACACCTATCGGATTCCAGCGCTGATTTGCACGAAGAAGGGAACGGTGTTGGCTTTCACCGAAGGCCGAAAGGATGTGGGCAAGGATGGCGGGCCCACGGACATTGTTCTCAAACGCAGCCTTGGAAATGCCGGCAAGTGGACGCCGGCCTATGTGCCGCTGCAGAGCGAGGGGCGCAACAGGCACAACACGATGATGTGGCTTCCCTTGCAGGTGATTTTCCGCAGCACCGACGGCGATGCCTACATGAATCCCGTTCCAGTGATCGACCAGACGGATGGAACCATCTACCTTATCGTGAATCTTTTCAAGCAACCATATAAGGATGGAAACGCGCCCATCTGGCTGACCAAAAGCACGGACGAAGGCGCAACGTGGTCGCAGCCTGTCGAGATCACGCAGGGGACCGGCATTCATGAAATCGGACCCGGAGTTGGCATTCACCTTCGGTCGGGCCGGCTCGTGGTTCAAGTCTATGACGGCGTAATTTTCAGCGACGACCACGGCAAAAGCTGGAAATTCGGCGGAGTCGCGCCAGGGGACTGGAACGAAACACAGGTAGTGGAACTGGTTGATGGTTCGCTTCTGTTCAGTCGGAGGAAATCTCCGAATCGCGTGATCCTGTACAGCAAGGATGACGGGCAAAGCTGGTCACAACCTGTGGCGGATCCAGACCTGCCCGATCCCGATTGCCAGGGAAGCATGATCCGCTACACGCGTAAAGATGACGGGTACACAAAAAATCGGCTTCTCTTTTCGAATCCGGTGAGCGGAACTATCGCTGCCGGGTCGGTGGAGTCTGACCCGCGAGGACGATTCAATGTCACCGTGCGGATGAGCTACGACGAGGGAAAGACCTGGCCGGTGGAGAAGTTGATCCGGAAAGGGCCCGGGGCCTATTCGAGCATGACCGTCTTTCCCGACGGATCGGTGGGGATTCTCTTCGAGACCGGGGAGACATATGGAAGCTTCGCTGAGCACTACGGCAAGGAAGTCTTTGCACGATTCACGGTTGACTGGTTGACTGCTGGAAAGGACCATTTAGATAAAAGTAACTAAGTTTGCAAGGGGCCGCTCCTGCGAACTGCGACGTCGTGTTTGGCGAAAAGCTGTTGATCGCGAGGATGATGGCTGAATCTCAAATAATTCGTAAAGCCGTCATCATTCCCCGGCTCCGGTGGTGGATCGCCGGCCTGCTATTTGCTTCAACGGCTATCAACTATATTGACCGCCAGACAGTAAGTGTTCTTGGTCCCTACCTGAAGATCGAGTTCCATTGGACGAACACCGACTTTGCGCTCATTTTAATTGCATTTCGAGTTTCTTACGCGCTGGGAGAGACAGCCTGCGGAAGATTTCTGGACCGGCTTGGAACTCGCGTCGGCCTGCTGATCAGTGTGAGCTGGTATTCGCTCGCGGCCATGGTAACGGGCCTGGCGGTGGGTTTGCGCAGTTTTGTGGTTTTCCGATTCCTGGTGGGAGTCGGCGAATCCGCCAATTGGCCCGGCGCCACCAAGGCGGTTTCGGAGTGGTTTCCGAAATCAGAACGCGGCTGGGCTATTGCCTTTTTCGATAGCGGCTCGGCCGTTGGCGGGGCCATTGTGCCGGTCCTGGTGTTGTGGCTCTACCACGAATTTGGAACCTGGCGGCCGGTGTTCTTTATGACGGGATGTCTCGGCTTCCTTTGGGTCCTGGCGTGGAAGGCACTGTATCACCCACCTGAACTTCATCCTCATCTTGGAACGGCAGAGCGCGACATGCTGCGGCACGCGAAGGAACTGGAAGCGGCTTTGGAAATGCATGTGGTGAAGGCAAACAGCGAGGAAAAGCCCATTTCCTGGCGTGAACTGCTGGCCCTTCCGCAGACCTGGGGCATTATTTTTGGGCGCTCCGTGACAGATCCGGTCTGGTTCTTCATTATGGAGTGGTTTGCCATCTACGTCGTCTCAAAAGGGTTCAGGCTAGAGAGCACGCTGGCTGGCTTTTGGGCTCCCTATGTGGCTGGTGATCTGGGTAATTTCTTTGGCGGCGGATTGTCCAGTGAACTCATTCGCCGCGGTTGGCCGGTACTTCGCGCACGCAAATTCGTGATTGTGCTGGGCACCCTTGGAATGGTCCTTCTGATCCCCGCGGTTTATACCTCGCACTTTGCCTTGATTGTCGTATTCTTTTCGATATCGAGTTTTTCGTATGCGACCTGGTCGACCATGCTGCTTGCGCTGCCTTCAGATATTTACCCGAGCAGCACGGTGGCATCCGTGACCGGTATGAGCCTGACGGGAGGAGGCATTGGCACCATAGTCTCCACTTTTTTGATCGGCACTGTTGTTGACCACTATTCCTTCAAGCCGGTTCTCATCGCTGCCAGCCTTGTCCCTTTAATTGGTTCAGGCCTTGTCCTACTCTTGGTACGAAAGCACGGAGTTTCGTCGGAACGATGAGTTGCGGAACACAAATTCGTGCTTTGCTATTGGTGGCTTTGCTGGCCGGCATTCCAACCTTCTCTGCGCGCTCACTGGAGGCCCAGGTCTCGGCCGAAGCGGCTGCGCAGGCTCCTGCGCGGGCCAGAGATCATAACGAGCGCGGGATTGCGTTGGCGCGCCGGGGAGATCAAGCGGCGGCGGTGGACGAATTCCGCGCAGCGGTGAAGCTGCAACCGGATTATGCGGAAGCTTATTACAACCTGGGCATGTCACTTGAGCAGGTCGGCGATGCGGAATCGGCGACTGCAGCCCTGCGGTCGGCGGTGCGCCTTCGGCCCAACTCCGCGGTGATGCATTTGGGGCTGGCTCTTGCACTGGCCCAGAGTTCCGACAACAAAAACGCGGCCAGCGAGTTCCACCAGGCAATGCGTCTCGATCCCAGGTCGGCAGTCGCGCATTACAATCTCGGCTTGCTCTATGCACAGACGGATCAACTTCAGAATGCCATGACGGAATTGCGGGAAGCAATTCGTTTGGAGCCGGAAATGGTGGATGCACGCATTCATCTGGGCGCGGTGCTGGATTCTTTGCATCAGTCTGACAAGGCTATTGCAGAGCTCCGACTTGCAGTGAAAGCTGCGCCCGATGATCCAGAAGCCCACTATCAACTGGCGATGACCACCTGGAATGCTCACGATCTGCCCGGCGCGCTGGCTGAGTTTGATTCGGCTCTGAAACTCAAGCCGGATTACGAGCAGGCAAGATACAATCGCGCCCGAGTGCTGAAAGAGATGGGGCGCGATCAGGAAGCGGCTGCCGAGATGCACCAGTTGGCTGAACTGCATCAATTCCGTGTCGACCTGGCGAGGGTGCCCAAAATTCTGGACTCTGCCGCCCAACATCTGAAGCAGGGAGAGCCGCAATTGGGTCTCAAAGACATCGATGATGCGCTGAAACTCTGGAAGGACAATCCTGTTGCCTACTACCTGGCGGGGCTGGCGTGGAAGCAACAAGGCAACGAAAACGCAGCGAAGGAGAATCTGCAACACGCCATTCAGTTGAAATCGGATTACGCCGAGGCCTACGAGAGCCTGGGTTTACTGGAGTGGCAGCAAGAAGATGGAAAGGCGGCGATCGATTCTCTGGAGCACGCATTGAAGATCTCACCGGAGACTGCGGAGTTCCACTACAATCGGGGCCTTGTGGCCGCTCAGCAGGGTGACGAGCCGCGAGCAATTCAGGAATTCGACGCTGCACTCAATTTGAAATCCGATTATATTGACGCGCTATTGAACCTTGGACTTGTGTACCAGGGAGAGAAGCGTTACGAGCAAGCCATCAGCAACTTCCGAAAGGCGGTTGCACTGCAGCCGGGTTTAGCAGAAGCTCACAATAACCTGGGGTTCGCTCTGCTGCAGAATGGCAATTTGAAACAGGCAATACTGGAATTGAGGCACTCCATCGAGTTGAAGCCCGGGTATGCGGGGGCACATTACAATCTCGCGCTGGCGCTCGAAGCAAGCGGAGAGAAGCAATCGGCCAATGAGCAATTTCAACTTGCTCGCCAACTCGATGTGCGTTGACTCAAATTGAGTGAAGGAAAAATTACCGCATGGCAATTGGAATCTGTCCATTGATCGACGCAGGGATCGGGTCGAGGAGGAAATGTCCAACACATCCAGGTTGATTACACGGCGGGAATTGCTTGCCCTCATGTCCGCAGCATTCTTGTCTGGGAGTTCATTGCGCGCGCAGGAAGGAATGGCTTCGCGTGGACTGGCGCCCGCTCCTCGTCCAAAACCGTCGGGCAGAGCTTTTGCGGCTCGTTTTGTCGATGTCGCCGCGTCGGCCGGACTGCGGTCCCCGGCGATCTGCGGAGCGATGGATCATACCAGCTACCTTATCGAAACCACGGGAGCCGGCATCGCATTTCTCGACTATGACAATGATGGCTGGCTCGACATCTTCATGCTGTCGGGCACGCGGATGGAAGGAGAGGCCCGGCACGATACGAATCGGCTCTACAAAAACAATCGCGATGGAACTTTCACCGATGTTACCGGGAAGGCAGGGTTGACACGCACCGGATGGGCCATGGGCGTCACGGTGGGAGATTATAACAACGACGGTTTCGAAGATATCTTCGTGACTTACTGGGGCCAGAACGTTCTTTATCGCAACAACGGGGACGGCACCTTTACTGACACGACGCGTGAAGCAGGTCTCCTCAGGCCTGTTCGCTGGGGTACCGGCTGCACATTTGTCGATTACGATCGCGACGGGTTCCTCGACCTATTCGTTTCCAATTACGTGGTATTTGATCCGAAGACGGTACCTCGGAGTTGCAACTGGAAAGGCATCGAGGTGAATTGCGGTCCGAGGGGACTGGAACCGGAGTCGCATCTTCTATTTCATAACAACGGGAATGGCACGTTCAGCGACGTAACGGAGCAATCGCGCGTGGGGGCTGTGGCCAAGAGTTACGGCCTCACGGCAGTGGCTGTGGACATCGACAACGATGGCTGGCCCGACATCTATGTCGCATGCGATTCGACCCCCAGCCTGCTGTTTCGCAACAACCACGACGGAACGTTCAGCGAAGAAGGCATGCAGTGCGGCATCGCGCTTAGTGAAGACGGCCAGGAACAGGCCGGCATGGGTGTTGGAGTCGGCGACTACGATCTGAACGGGGAACTGGACATCGTAAAGACACACTTTCAAGGGGACATGCCCGGGCTTTATCACAACGAGGGTAAAGGTGACTTTGTGGATGTGACCATTGGCGCCGGCCTGGGTGTCGAAACTCAATACATCTGTTGGGGAACGGGATTCTGCGACCTTGATAACGACGGTTTTCCGGATATCTTCATGGTCGCGGGCGGCGTGTATCCAGAAGTGGAAAGGAAGTTTCCCAATATACCTTTGGCGATGCCGCGCCTGCTGTTCCGCAACCTGGGCAATGGTTCGTTCGAGGAACTTTCATCCATGGCGGGACCGGGAGTTACCGCTCGCCACTGCAGTCGCGGATGCGCTTTTGGCGACTTCGACAATGATGGAGATATGGATATCGTGGTGATGAACCGGAACGAGCCTCCATCACTGTTGCGAAACGACGTCACCGGCGAAAATCATTGGCTGAAGATCAAACTCGTGGGAGTGAAATCGAATCGCAGCGCCATCGGCGCACGCGTCACGGCTGAATATGGCAAGAAGCGGCAGGCGCAGGAGGTGCTGGCACAGTCCAGCTATCTTTCGGTAAGTGACCGGCGGCTCCACTTCGGTTTGGGCAGCGCCGTCACGGCAAACGTGGAGATTCGCTGGCCAAACGGAAATGTCGAAACGCTCTCAAACATCCCTGCAAACCAACTCGTAGTCGTCCAGGAAGGGTCTGGGATTCTTACATCGCAACGGTTTCCGCTCCCGCCACATGGGAGCCGGACTTCCTGAAGACACGCTTCTGGCCACCCTGCGGTGTCCATCCACAGACAGGATACTAATGATGAAATCGTTGAACAGCGGACTCTGGTGGGTGCGCGCGAGCACTCTGATTGTTGCCATATGCTTTGCTCATCAGGCAAAAGCACCGGCGCAGAAACTGGTAACGCCAGGCTATCTCTTCAATGACGATCCTACCTGTCGAGAGCTGAATGGCAAGTTCTATCTCTTCACGACGCAAGACCCCTTCACGGTCCAGTTTGAGAAACCAAATAAGTTTTACAAAGGAATGTACGCCTATCATGCGCTAAGTACGATCGACTTTGACAATTGGACGGACCATGGGTCGATCGTGACGGGCCGCGACGTAAGTTGGAACTCCGGCGAAGCCTTATGGGATGGGGACGCGGGGATCCCCGCGAACGGGAAGTTTTATTCCTATGCGCCGTTTCGCATCAACTCTGCCAATGAAAATAATTATGGAATATTCGACATCGGTGTCCTGACTGCCGATGATCCACTTGGACCCTACAAGGATGCGCTGGGGGCACCCATGAAGACGCCGGACGGGGAAGCACTGGAAGGACTTAGTCCCTGGGTCGTCTACGACGATAACAACGTTCCATATCTTATATGGGGTGCGGGAGATACTTCCAAGAACTGGGTAAAGATGGCTCGACTGGAGCCGAACATGACACAACTTGCTGAAGCACCACGTGACATCGTGGTGCCCAAGACCGATGCGTGCGGCAGTCTTGACTACTTTGAGAGCCCCATCCTCTTCAAGACCGGCAAAAATTGGATTCTCACTTATGTGGCATATAAGCCCGACAAGGGCCCTGACTGCGTTCCAAAAGGATCTTATGTAGATTACGTAGTGGCCGATAACATGTTCGGTCCATTCAATGGCCCTATCCGGCACCTGATCTATCCTGCCGCCGACGGAGAAGAATCAGTGCAGCAAGGAATCTGCTCTTACAAGGGAAAAACATATATCGCATATCACATCCCCTACGACAGCGGAAGACCAGATAGTGGAAACCTCAAAGTTCCTGAAACCTGGAGCTCGACTGCGACTGACCATCATCGCCAGGTGGCGGTAACCGCGCTCACCATCTTGCCGGACGGAAGTCTTCAACCCATTTATCCGAGTCGCGACCAGGGCGTCGGAACGCCAGGCGTAACCTATCTGAAACTTGACGCGTTTGCTCCCCGCCGGGAAGCAGCCGAGTTCCATGTGCGCATGAACGCCTGGGGCGAGAGAGGCTTGGCAGGCGAGTACCAGATGAAGATGGGGGATGGAGGTTATCTGGGATTTCGAAACGTTGATTTCGAAGCTGGCGCCGGGACATTTCGCGTCGAGGCAAGCTCAGAGAATGATACTTTGAAGAATGGCTCGCTTGAAATTCGATTGGACAATCCTGCCGGCGAATTGATCGGTGAAGTCAAGATTGTAAGTACTGGCGGTCGAACCCAATATCGGATTTTCACAACACAAGTCAGCCGAAGCGCGAAAGGTGTTCATGATCTCTTTCTCGTCGCTCGGGGCCAAGCATCTGTGAACCAACGCAGGCTGTTCAACCTTACTTCCTTCGGCTTCGCGAGGCGATAGGTTAAAACATTACTGGAAGGGAATGCAGCATCCGCGAATTGGGTTTGTGCCGGTCCCAGACAGGCTTTTCGCTGAGCAGCCGGATATTGGGCAATCGCTGCATAATAGCCTTGAAGACCTCCTGGGCTTCTGTTCGAGCCAGTCCTGCCCCAAGGCAAAAGTGGATTCCCATCCCAAAGGCGATGTGCTTGTTGTTTTGGCGTTCTATGTCGAACTTATCGGGATCGTCGAAGTGATCCGGATCGCGGTTGGCCGCATTCAGCATCTGAAAGGCAACCTGTCCATCTAACATCTTCTTCCCTCCTAACTCAACATCTCCTCTGATGAGGCGGGGCTGGCGCGCGACAGGGCTTTCGTAGCGAAGCATCTCTTCAATGGCTGGAATCAAGAGCGATGAATTTGCGCGAAGTTTTTGCCATTGCTGCGGGTGACTGAGAATGAGGTAGAGGCCGTTGCCGATGAGGGAAGTGGTGGTCTCGTGCCCGGCCCCCAACATCTGGACGCATGTCCAGACGAGTTCCTGCTCGGTAAGCCTGGTTCCTTCGGCTTCGACGGCAACCAACTGGCTGATCAAGTCGTCGCCTGGCCGGCGGCGCTTTTCGTTCACCAGGTCAGTAAGGTAGGAACGCATGGCCAGCAGCCCGGACTGCGAGCGTTCCAGAGCTGCTGCGGGGGGACGATTTACTCCTTGGAAGGCCAGGAGCTCGTCGGCCCACAGCTTGACTCGATCCTGATCGGTGTTGGGAACGCCCATGATACTCCCCAGGACGCTAAAGGGCAGAGGGAACGCGAGATCGCGGATCACATCCATCTGGCCGCGCGGCTCAACTGCGTCAATGACTTCATTGACGACATTTTTGATCATCGGCCGCATGGCTTCGATGCTGGTGGCGTTGAACGCCTTTACGACGAGCGTCCGTAGCCGGGTGTGATCGGGAGGGTCGGATTGAAGCAAATTCTTCTGGCGATAATGGTTCTCAAACGGCGCAAATCTCTGGCGCACATCGGGCGGAAAATGTTCGACTACCTTGGCAAACCTGCCGTAGTTGGAGAAGTGGGCGACGTCTCGAAAGGTGGGGACGATGTCGTCGTAACGCGTAATGATCCAGCCTCCGATCGACTCGCTCCAGTAGACGGGTTTTTCCTTCTGGAGTTGGCGGAGAAGCGGATAGGGGTCGTCTAGAAACTCATCGGAAACAAGCTTTTCATCGATTGCGTTCAGCGAAGCACTTGTCATGAAGAACTCCAAAAGATATGAAAAAACGGGAGAATTCGAAGATTAGGGCGAATTGGGTAGATGGCGACCGTCGACATGGAACGGGTCTTTGAACGATTTCCTGGAAATTTAGACCTGGGGGCTCAGCGAAGGTCAACCGCATTCTGTCGATTGTATACAGAATCCAGTTAGATTATACTTCGGACGACATTCGAAAGCGCGGGGACTGAAGGCCGCCATGGGTCGGATGGCGAAGCCCGAAGAGAGCGCCAGCGTGATAGCTTTCCTGCTTTCAGGCGATGCTGCGTACATGACGGGTGCGCAGGTCGATGATCGACTCCGGGGAAAGCTGTCGGCCGGGACCGGTGTGGCCGAGCCCGCAGTGGTGAAGGTGAGGCTGGAGCTTGAGCGGCTGCTTTCGAGCTTTTGGTCACCTCTGATCGGATAGCTGGATTTTCTGGTGGCGAGTATGTGAACCGCTCCAACTGGGGCAAAGATTTCACGAAGGGAGACCCTCAATGTTTCGACTGCGGCCTCTGTGGATTTGTTTCTGTATCATGATTCTGGCCTCGTTCGCATCCTCTCAAACACCCGCCGGCGCTCGGGAAAAAGTGATCATTGATACGGACATTGGAAGTGCCGTCGATGATGCTTTTGCGGTCGCCCTGGCTCTGAAGAGTCCCGAACTGGATATTCTTGGGATCACCACAACCACCGGCGACACAGAGCTTCGAGCCGATCTTGTGGATCGTTTATTGTCCGAGGCCGGGAGGCGGGATATACCGGTGGCTGCCGGTAAGCCAACTCATCCGCCGGTGTCGGGGCCCTTCACTGAAGACGCGGCAATGTCCTTCTCTCAGTCGGCCTACGCGAAAGGCGGAACGGCTCAGCACAAGGACCATCCAGACGCAGTGGACTTTGCGTTGGAAGTGATCCGTCGGTATCCCCACGAAGTGACACTGATCGCCATTGGACCACTGGTTAATGTTGGCGCGATGATTGACAAAGATCCAACTACGTTTCTTCAATTGAAGCGCGTAGTGGTTATGGGAGGCTCGATAGACAAATGGTTTAATGAGTCTGAATTCGCTGCTCCCATGCCGCAAGTCGCCGAGTGGAATATCGTACATGACATTCCCTCCGCGCAGAAGCTCTTCAACTCAGGGGTATCCATTGTGATGATTCCCCTGGATAGCACCGCGTATCTGAGTTTGGATGAGGTCGAGCGCGGTATCCTTTTTGGCCGCGCCACGCCACTCACCAACGCCCTGGCGGCACTCTATTCTGAATGGGGTTCACAAACGCCCATTCTGTACGATCCGATGACTATCGCGTATCTTCTGAAACCGCGGATCTGCCCGGTGGTGCCAATGCACATCCGGGTCGATGATAAGGGCATGACACGCGAAGAGGAAGGGGCTCCGAATGCCATGGTGTGTCTACATTCCAGTAGGGATGAATTCATTCGCTTCTATTTGGAGCGCTTGGGTGGTACCGCATCCGGGAATCACCCGTAGGTGAAAATTCCAATTGCAAAAACTCGTACCCCGGGAATTCAGGGAATATGAGCATCCCTCAGCTTGTTGACCCTGGGGAAGATGGTGAGTCGCAATTTGGCGCAGCCATAAGGAACGAGCATCACAACTTCACTTGGCATCGGTGCCTCCAAGGAACTTGCCACAAAGTGGGGAAGATACCCTCAGGGAGACCTGCCCTATTGCTCATGGCAGGCTTCAAACAGCGCCTTCAGGTTTTCAAAAGGTACGGTCGGAGTGATCACATTGGCGGGCGCCAGAATGTACGCGTTGCCGAATGGCTTTCCAAGGGCGTCGATAGCGTGCCGGACGGCGTCTTTGACCTGCTGCGGGGTGAGATCTTCCAGGCGCTGGTCATCAATGCCGCCGGAAAAAGCGATTCTTCCCCCGAATTGTTTGCCGACATCGTCCAAGTCCATGGCCTTGGGTTGGACGGGGTCGAGAATGTCCACGCCGAGGTCAATGAACTCGGGAATCAGACGCGTGACATTGCCGCAGCTATGGAAGATGACGTCTTTGCCCCAGCGGTGGATCTCATCGATGATGCGGCGGTAGTGCCGCCGGAAGTGCCTTTTCCATAAGACGGGAGAAATCATCAACCCGGTTTGCGATCCCCAATCGTCGGTCATGTAGATTCCGGAGACCTTGGTCTTTCCCCATTCGCGAATCAACTCGATCAGGTTGTCGCACAGTGCATCCAGCAGTCGTACCATCTGTACGTCGCTGGAACCCAGGTCGCAGAGGGTATTTTCGATACCGCGCAGGAAGTGCAGCCGCTCGAACAGCGCCGGGCAAACCAGGGCAACGCAGTACTTGTCGTCGCCATGAACCGCCAGCACCGCCTTGGCGCGATCCAGGCGCCCGGGTGCACGCGGATCAGGCATGCGGTGCGCCAGATAGTCGTCGAGCTCCGACCAACCTTCAATGGCGTTGCCCACCGGGGTGGCGCCGACGCCACCGTAGGCGTGCCCCCAGCGCGTGCCCCATTCGTCTGTCCATTCGGCCTGAGTTGTAAGAGCCTCTACCTCGTTCAAGGGCTGCTTATCGGGCGGCTGAAACCCGACAGAATAATCGTAGGGCTGAACCCAAAGCACATCGTCGGGGAACTGGCAGTAAAGGTCGGCGAGATCATTTCCATAGCGGAGAATGAGGTCGAGCGAAATGCGCTTGAGCCGCACCGGACAACGGGCGCTGCCCTGGCGTTGGAGAGCTTTGCGGACCCACTCCCTGGTCGGCGGGGTTTTGCTCATGGCGGCACTTACCCGCTCTTCAAAACCGGAGATGATCGCTTGCTTTTCGGAAAGGGGAAGGTCGAGGAAAGCGGTAGATGAGGTGTTGCTCACGCTTGTTGCGGTCATAACCTGACCTCCCTAAGAAGAGACCAGCTATAAGTGATTTGCGGGTCGCTTGCGCAACCGTCACCAGGCCACGCAAGCAGTTTCAGATCCGAATTCTGTCTATTGTATACTGAATCCGAATTAGACGGGCTTGGCCTACCTTGAAGCCTTTGCGGGTGGTAATTTCAGTTGCAAGGGTTGGTCGTAACTGCCGAAGAATATTTCCCCTGGCGCCGGGAGCGGGAGGGGGAACTGTGTTCGGAGGGCCCCGATTTATGGACGCAATTCTCGGTTTTGTACGGCAGCACTTTCCCCAGCAAGCTCGACGGGAGCCCCGACCAGGGATTCCTGCTGAGCTTCCGACTCGCTGGCATCCGCAGGCGGGGGGGCAGCCTCCTCGGGCCGGCGAGCGTTGTGCTCGAACATGATTTCTCGTATCTTGCGCGCATTGGAGATCGAGCGCGCCTCGGATTTCTCCAAGCTGCCGCTTTGGAGTGCTTCCAGAAGTCCGGCATGAATGTGGACCCAGAAGTCTCTCTGCAGGTAATCGTGTGCCTCTGAGACATAGAGCACACAGGGCAGCATCAGTTGTTCCATGAGTTCAACCAAGCGCCGATTCCCGCTGGCGCGAGCGAAGACCAGATGGAAGTCACAATCTCGCTGAACCTGCCTTCGATCTGCTTCGACGCCGGTCTCCGTCGTTTGTCGTGCTTCCTCCACGATCTGCTCGAGTTGAGCAAAGTCGTTTTCAGTGAGACGCCCGAAGCTAAGCTGCACGGCAAGAAGATTAAGGGCGTCGAGAAGTGCAAGAACCTCGGCGTAGTCGGCATCGGTCCAACTGCGCACGTACATACCGCGAGGCGGTCTCCGCTCGACGACCCGGATCTGTTCCAGGCGGTGAAGTGCATCCCGCACGGGCGCTCTGCTCACTTCAAAACGCTTCGCCAGATCCTCTTCGCTCAGCCTCTGGTTGGGAACAAAGTCTCCCTTTCGCACCTCGTCCAGGATCTTGAGGACGACCCAGTCAGTAAGAGCACGATAGACAGGTTTGGAAGAAAGGCCCGACGCTTCGTAGAGCAGACTTAAGAACATATCGGTAGACAGTATACCATTTTGTGCGTGAGGAATTCATGAGCCGAAGAACCATATCGGCTCTTTAGCTTGTAGGTTGCAAAACCAGCAAAGGAGCGTAAATGTCAGGTCGATTGAGTGGTAAGGTCGCAGTGATCACGGGAGGTGCATCCGGGATAGGGCAGGCAGCTTGCCGCCGCATTGCCAACGACGGAGGCGATATCGCGGTGATCGATGTGGATGGCGAGGGCGCCCAGCGCGTGGCGGACGAATGTGCTTCGACGGGGGTGAGCGCGCAGGCCCTTTGCGCGGATGTGTCAGACGAGAAACAGATTGAAGCGGCCATCGAAAGCGTTCTGTCGCGCTTCAAAAAGCTGGATCTGCTGGTGGCGAATGCGGGAATTGAAGGACCTATGCGCGACTTCGGCGATATTACCACCGCTGAATGGGACAGGATCATGGCCGTTAACGTGCGCGGTGCATTCTTGACGGTTCGAGCGTGTATTCCAACCATGCGCGCCCAGCGTTCTGGTGCAATTGTTCTGACCGCATCCAATTACGGCTTCGTTGCTACTCCACACACAACTGTCTATTGCACCACGAAAGGCGCGGTGGCTGCGCTTGGACGTGCCCTGGCCGTAGAACTTGTTCCGGATGGGATCCGGGTTAACTGTGTATGCCCTGGAAATGTGGATACACCGATGTTCGATCGGGCGCTGGCGCTGCAAGTGGAGAATCCTGCGGAGGTTAAGGCCGCTGCGGGTCGAATGGCGAAGCCCGAAGAGATTGCCAGTGTGATTGCTTTCCTTCTCTCCGAGGAAGCTTCCTATATGACAGGCGCCCAGGTTGTAATCGATTATGGCGAGACCTGCCGTCCCGGGCCAGTGTGGCCGAGTCCCAGTTGGTAGGAATCATCAGCCGCGGAGAGCAATCACTGAATGCAGCAGGTCATGTTGGGGCGGGTGCCGTTTAAAGCCTGGGGATTGTTATGCACTCATCAGGACAGGCTCCAGCAATTGATACTCGTGCTGTTTCTTGCAATGGAAATCGGGTGCAAATGTGTGAATGAAACCGCGCTGGACGAGGGTCCTTTTTGACGTGTTGTACATCGCGAGGGCCTTTTGCTGATTCAAATCTTCCTCGGCGCTGACGGAGATGATCTCGTAAAGAAACTTCTCCAAGCTATCATCCCAATATCCGTGCTCCTCCATGAAAACGTAAACTTTCCGTTCGCTTGCAGGTCTAGAACTAAGGACTAAAACGTAACACTCAGATCTTCCCTTTTCCGGCATGTCGGTCTTATAGAAGGTTTCGATCATGCTTTGATTGTATGCCAACAAGCGGACCTCATTGGCACGCCCTGGTAGTGGCTGTGCCAGATCACCCAGTTCTCCCGCGAGGTTCCCGCGGGGATTCAGAACTTCAAAATCTGGCCAAAGACTGGTGAATTTATCGCTCCCAGATGCCGACGTGTGTCTCATGTCACAGCGGTTCGTAAGCCAGCGGCACCAGAATTTGTCGCAGCCAGGCCGTGCGTGGCATCTCGATTCACCCCGGCACTGTCCTGTCACCTGGGTTGAAGTCCGTTGACCAGACAGGGCAAAGGCTCCCTGGGGCACCCAATGCACAATCGGAGGTTCACAATCATGAGGCGGAACGGCCAGAAGATCGTCATCATCGGCGCCGGCATTGCGGGACTGAGCGCCGCAGTCTATGCGCTGAAGTGCGGATACCAGGTGGAGGTGGTGGAGATGCATGATATGGCTGGCGGTCTGGCAATGAGCTGGCGCCGCGGGTCTTACACCTTCGAGACTTGCCTGCACTGGCTGGTTGGCTCGGGCCCTGACGGGGATTTTCACGCCCGCTGGCAGGATGTTTTCGATATTGGAAGGCTGACGTTTGTGAACCCGGAGGAGTTTGTCCGGATTGAAACGGAGGGCGGCGACAGGCTGAGCGTCTACACGAACGCCGATCGCCTGGAGGCCGAACTTCTGCGGCGTGCTCCGCTGGACCGCGCCGCAATTCAAGAATTAACTCGCTCGATCCGCAGCCTCGGCAAATTCAGAATGCTTGACCCTTCTGGAGGCCTGGCAGACAACTGGCTGAACATGCTCCGGGACTTGCCGGTATTTCCGCTGCTTGGCAGGCTCTCGAAGATCAGCGGGAAAGAGTATGGGAGCCGTTTCTCCGATCCGCTGCTGAGAAGCTTCTTTTCCAACGGAGACATTGGGAAGATGTCCGCTATTGCCATCATTCTTTCTCTGGCCTGGATGAATGCGGGCAATGCGGGCTATTGTGTCGGGGGATCGCAGGCCATGATCCGCCTTATCGAAGACAAGATCAAGGCACTGGGCGGGAAGCTGCGTTTCAATGCCAGGGTCGAACGGATTCTGGTGGAAAACGACGTTGCGGTGGGTGTCCGGCTGGCGGGCGGTGAAACCGTGAGGGCCGATTGGGTAATCTCCGCGGCGGATGGTCACGCCACCCTCTTCGATCTCCTGGACGGCAAATACGTCGACGCGGCTACGCGGAAGAGGTATGACGAAAAGGAACTCTTCGCTTCGTATCTTCAGGTGTCTCTCGGCGTGGCGCTCGATCTGAGCGATCAGCCCCCAACGTTGACGAGGATTCTTGAATCTTCCCTTGCAGTGGACCCTGGCACCGACCTTTCGAATGTCGGATTTCGCTTCTTCCATTTCGATCCGACCTTCGCCCCTGCTGGAAAGACCGCGGTCACATGCACCCTTCCCACCGTCAATTTCAAATACTGGACCGATCTGCGCCGCGATAACCCTGTCGCTTATTACGCAGAGAAGCGCCACGTCGCCGATTGTGTTATCGCCGTTCTGGAGAAGTGTATTCCTGGAGTGCGGGAGGCCATTGAGATCATCGATGTATCCACACCGGCCACCGTCCTCCGCTACACCGGAAACTGGAAAGGCACGATGGAGGGATGGCTGGTAAAGCCGGGCGACAGCTTCAAGCCTCTTGCGAACACCCTTCCGGGACTGCGGCAATTTGTGATGGCGGGCCAGTGGGTGATGCCGGGTGGTGGACTTCCATCCGGCCCAATGACTGCCTTGCCCGCAGTGAAATCGATCTGCAGGCACGATCATATTCCGTTCGCGGTTCGTGAAGGGCGCGTGCGCAGAGACGAACCCGTCGGGGTGTAACGGCAAGGTCATAGAGTTACTTCTATCTCGAAATCTGGACGTCCGCATTAGCCGGGGATTCCAATAGCGAAATCGTGGAAGTCAACCTTGGTTATATCTTCTGAAACTCGCTGTCAGTGCGCCCGGCTCCGGATCTAACCCAATGTTCATAATTACGCAGGCACGCCGAAAGGGTGCCGAAGACGACGCGTGAGAAATTAGTTCCTCTGAAATTGTGATGGTGCTCACGGATATTCGGAAGAATTCATGGCGTTGTCATTGTCACTTCAAAATAGCCACCTACAGTTTGCGCAGGGCAATCACCAGAATTCAATCCTGTACCAACTTCCGGCAACCTGCCGGCATTAGGAGTGCCATGCGCAAACAATCTCTCTGGATCGCAACCTTTCTTTTTAGTCTTCTGGCGTTGTTGCCAGTGCTTGGCCAGTCTGGCAAAGGCATCATTACCGGCGTTGTGAAGGACTCGGGAGGCGCCGTTCTGCAGGGCGCCAAGATTCAACTTCAACCTCAGATCAGGCCGATCAGCACGAATGAACTGGGAGAATTCAACATCGCAGAAGTCGCTCCGGGCACATATACGGTCACTGTCACTTATGTGGGCTTCACATCGTATACGGGAAGTGTGACGGTAGTTGCAGGCCAGACCGTACGCGTGGATGCAACTCTCAAGGTGAACAACGCGAACGATGAGGTTATTGTCACCGCCGATCGCCCGCACGGCGAGGCTGAGGCGATCAATCGCACGCTGGCCGCGGAAAACATCCTGCAGGTGCTGCCCGCCGACGTCATCATCTCGCTGCCCAACGCCAACATTGCCGACGCACTTGGCCGCATGGCCTCGGTCACCATCGAGCGCGACGAGGGCGAAGGCAAATATGTGCAAATTCGCGGCACCGAGCCTCGCTTGAGCAACACCATGATCGATGGCGTGACCGTTCCTTCGCCTGAATCCGGCGTCCGCCAGATCAAGCTTGACACCATCGCCTCAGACCTCGTGGAATCGGTGGAAATCAACAAGACCCTGCAAGCCAACATCGATGCCGACGGCATTGGCGGCTCAGTGAATCTGGTCACCAAGACCGCCGGCGAAGTTCCGACAGCGACGCTCTATGGCGTGGGCGGATATACGCCTATCGTTGGCGGACGCAACGTGGACCAGGAGGGCGGAACGATTGGCAAGCGGTTTGGCGCCAACAAGCGATTGGGCGTGCTGATCGGGGGTACTTACGATTACAACGGCCGCGGGATCAACGACATTGAGCCTGATCCGCAGCCGAATCCGGATGGAAGCGCCAATGCGTACTGGGACACGATGGATCTTCGTGATTATGTCTATGACCGCTCGCGCTGGGGTGCGACGGGCAGTGTCGATTACAAACTGAATGAAGGCTCCAACATCTCCCTTCGTACACTCTTCTCTACGTTCCGCAATTGGGGCCATAAGTGGGTCTTTACGATGGTGGATGGCGGCAACCCGCAGTACGGCCAGGATTGGCGCCGTCCCAACATGGCGGTAGGAAGCCTGGCCCTCGAGGGTAAACACATCTTTGGCGCCAATACAATTCTTTGGGCAGCTTCTGTCTCACGTTCACGCTCGCTGAGCGGCAGCGGCGGAGCCAATTACCAATGGATGGGCGACCCGAACCCCACATGCGTAGATGACCCCAGCGTCGCGGCAAGCGAGTATCGTCCTGGCTGGTCGGGATGTCTCGGAAATGCCACCACTCCCGTTACTGGCGCGGATAATGCCTATGATCGGAACAACTACGGGCTCACCGAGTTCGACATCCCGACCTTTGGCCAGAGCGTGCAATTGAACCTGCAGGCTTCCGGTTCCTACGCCCGTTTTTATCACGTGGGCACACACTACGGAACCTTCGAGTTCGGCGCCAAAATCCGGAACGCGCATAAATTTGACGATACCTATGACACGTATTACACAGTTCCCAACGATGAGAACGGAAACGCGATTCCAATTCCCATCGCTGCCCATCCAGAATGGGACACCTCATTCTCAGATCCCAAGTACTATGACGGGACTTACAAGAACGGTAATGCCGGTTATGGTTCCGTTACCGACTGGGGCAAGATGAGGGGCTGGGTCGAGGCTAACAAGACACAATTCACGTTCAACACTGACCAGGGGCCGAACAAAGGAAACTTCGACATGATCGAGCGGATCCCAGCCGGTTATGTCATGAATACCGTTGAACTGACTAGCCGCGTCCGAATGGTGCTTGGGCTGCGGATAGAAGCAACTCACGTCGCAACCTTGAGCTTTGACAAGAACACTAATGCACTCACCTACCACGGGGGCGGGGACTACACCGACGCACTGCCCAGCGGGTCATTGCGCTTCAAGGTGGATAACGACTCCGATCTCAGGCTGGTATACGGACGCGGACTCGCGCGGCCTGACCCGCAGGATCTGACCGAGGCCGTGGGCCAGCCTACTTTGAATCAGGTTCCGGTCACCATCAGCATCGGAAATCCGAACCTGAAAGCGGAGTATGCCAACAATTACGACGTCCTTTACGAGCGCTCCTTGCGTTCGGCGGGGCTGATTCAGGCTGGCTACTTCTACAAGGCTCTATCGAACCCGATCGTCACTACGCAATTTCATTCCACACAGACATTTCCCGATGTTCCGCCGGGAACGAATGTTCTTGTCACCGAGCCTCAGAACGCCGGGAGCGCCCACGTGCAAGGTGT
This sequence comes from uncultured Acidobacteriota bacterium, assembly GCA_963833995.1. GTDB lineage: Bacteria > Acidobacteriota > Terriglobia > Terriglobales > Acidobacteriaceae > Telmatobacter. The sequence continues at coordinate 80,073 of CAWIAE010000001.1, forward strand.
GGAATTTGCTTACGAGCAGCGTCTTTCGTACCTGCCCGGAGTGCTGAGCGGCGCAGGCATCTCGGCCAACTACAGCTACACTACTTCGAGGGCCACGGATGTCGACCCGCTGCGCGACGACACCCCAGCCCTTCTACGCCAGGCACCCAACAGTTGGAACATCAGTCCGACGTTTGACACGAAGCGCTTCTCAATGCGCGTCGGGATGACCTTCGACGACAAGATGATCTACGCCTACCAATATGAGGATCTGGCATACGTCACCGACAGCAACGGCAACCCCGTTCTGAATGCGAATGGCACCCAGGAAACGACGTCGGCTCCGATGCCGGGAGGTGTCAAGGGCCCGCTGAGTGACAACTACCTTTACGCCCATTACCAATTCGACACGCAGGCAAGCTACAAGCTGCCGTTGGGATTCCAGGTATATGCCTACGGTCTGAACCTCAATAACGAAGTCTTCGGCTTCTACAACGGCAGCCCGCAGTATGTGGTCCAGCGTGAGTATTACCACCCGACTTATGCGGGCGGACTTCGCTGGACGTCCAGCAGAGAGAAGTAATCTGCGGCTGCGATGAAAGTCATCTGCAGCGGCTTCGTGTCGCAGCAACTGTGGGATATCGTCTCAAACGGTATCCCACAAATATTTACTGCAACCGCCTCATGCGGAAGGACACGTCGAATAAAACGACTTGCAGTCAGACGCGCTTGATCCTGTTTGGATCTTCTGATAACCAATCGTGACAGAGGCATCGGTTATGCTTCGTAATTAGAGACTGTCTCCGAAGGAGGGGAAGTAATGGACTTCCGGCCCCGGTGCGTTTTGCAAAGAACGATTCAATTGGTTTGCATTTTTCTGTCGATACAAAACGCGATCAATGCACAGCAGGCCGAGCAATCGGCTCCCAAGCCGGCCGTGCAACAGATGGGACCGGTCGGGGAGCAGGAATCGAAACCGTCCAGCGCGGCTGCTCCCGTCAATTCAGTTGTGGATCCGGGAGTCATTCCCAGCCGCCAGGCGATTACACCCGCTGGTTTGCAAAGCATATTTGAGAGCCGGGTTTTTGGCGTCGCGTTTGGCGAGAAAGGCGAGTCGATCTATGCGGCCGTGCTTGGCCAGAAGGGCACGAATGTCTATCAAATCGATCTGAAGACCAATCAGATGAAGGCCGTGTTTACTGTCGATGCGAGCGCGGGCATGCAGGGACTCACGTACGACCCCACGACTCAATCCTCCCTGCTGAGTGGCCTGGCGGGCAGCGGAAAACGACAGGAATCATCCGGACAACTGGTGGAAGTGACGGGAAAGAGCAGCAAGGTAATCGCAGAGGGACTAGGCTCTCACCAGATCGGCGGAGTCAGCGCGGGGCTCAGCAAGAACTCGCGCGGTCATCGCCTCGCAGTCATCGCGCTGACCTTCGATGACGAGGCGGCGATGGTTGATCTCGATACGAAACAGGTGGAAGCCCGGGTAAAGACGGGCATTGCTCCATTCGGAGTGGTCGTCAATCGAGACAGTTCCGTCGCCTGGGTGAGCAACTGGGGCGGGCGCGTTCCTCGGCCAGGTGAGCAGAGCGCCGCAACGGGGCCGGAGTCGAACGCCGACAAGGTGCTGGTGGATGACAGAGGCGTGGCGTCGAGTGGAACCGTGGCACGCATCGACCTGGTCTCAGGGAAGGTGACCGCGACAATCACCGTTGGACTGCACCCATCGGGGCTGGCGTGGGACGAGATGCATCAGCGGCTCTACGTCGCAAACAGCAATTCCGACTCGATTTCGATGATCGATACGGCGACAAATCGGCTGACGGATACGCTCAACTTGCAGCCTTTCATGAAGAAGGTTGCCGGGGTGTCGCCTGAGTCGGTTGCACTTTCGCCGGACCATTCGACGCTCTATGCGGCGTGCGCTGGAATCAACGCAGTGGCAGTGGTGGACGTTCGCGCGCAACACCCGCGGGTTACGGGATTGATCCCCACCGGATGGTATCCGGATGACGTTGTGGTAAGCCCGGATGGCAGGTTTATCGCAGTCTCAACCCTGCTGGGCGTGGGCTCAGGTTGGAACAGCCCAGGGTTGCTGCGCCGTGAGAAACGGGATGGCATGAAGCCGGAACTCAACATCCATCGCCGCTATGTTCATGCCGACCGGGGAACGGTGCAGATCGTCCCGGTGCCCGATGAAGTGGAACTTGGTCAGTATTCAATTGCGGTAGCGGAAAACAATCACATGATTCTGCACAGCGATTTTCTTCGCGCGGGCCGCGGCGAGCAGTTGAGTGCGAATCGAGCCGCTGCGCCGCGCCCGGTTCCGGTCAGAGCAGGGGAGCCGTCGACTATCGATCATGTCGTGTACATCATCAAGGAGAACCGCAGCTACGACCAGTACTTCGGCTCATTAGGCAAGGGCAATGGTGATCCCAGCCTGGATACGTACGGGGACCATGTGATTCCCAATCAGCGAAAGCTGGCCCGCGAGTTTGTGCTGTTGGATAACTTCTACGCGAACGGGGGAAACAGCGCGGACGGACACCAATGGGTTACGCAAGCCGCCGAAACCGACTATACCTATTGGCCCGGTTACAACGGACGCAGCTATCCGAAAAACGGAGACGATCCTCTTGCGTTTGCCGGGTCGGGATTCCTTTGGGATCCCTTGTCAGCGCACCACAAGAGCTTTGCCGATTTCGGTGAATTCGTGGGCGAAATGGAAGAGAAGAACAGCACCGAACGGGCCAGGATGCTCGACGAATATAAGCAAGGGGACCAATTCGCAGATACATTTGCAACTAAAGCTCCCATCGCGCCCCTGAACCGTTATCTGGTCCCGGATTATCCGGCCTATGGTTTGAGGGTGCCCGACGTGGTACGCGCGCGTATTTTTCTACGTCATCTGAAGCAATGGGAGACCAGAGGTACGATGCCGAACCTGGTGATGATTCAACTGCCGTCGGATCACACGGCGGGCACCACTCCCGGGTTTTCCACTCCCAAGGCGTGTCTTGCAGACAATGACCTGGCGGTGGGGCAGGTTGTGGAAGGCATCTCGCACTCGAGGTTCTGGAAGTCGACGCTCATCTTCATTGTCGAAGATGATGCGCAGGATGGATTGGACCACGTGGACGGGCATCGGACGATCGCGCTTGCAGTCAGTCCCTATATCCGGAGAGGATCGATCGATTCCACCTTCTACTCTCAGGTGAGCATGGTCAAGACCATCGAGTTAATCCTTGGATTACCCCCGATGACACTTTTTGATTTGATTGCGAACGACATGCGCCAGAGCTTTCAGGAATCGCCCGATTTCACTCCCTATGAGGCGATAGAGCCGACGCAATCGATCTATGAACTCAATCCTGAGGTGAATGCTCTTGAAGGACAGGCCAAACTGGACGCCATCGCCTCAAACAAGATGGATTGGCATGAGCCAGACGACGTGCCGACAGAGCAACTCAACCGGATTTTGTGGCGTAACGCCATGGGTACTCAGTATCCATCCTGGAAGCGGCACTCTGCGGCATTTCGAGCTCCATTGGTCCCATGATCCAGCCTTCGCCTGGGAATGACTGCGAGATGAAACTGGACATGGGTGGGCAGTCAGGCGCTATGCTTTAGGCGACTCTTTATGCCAAGCCAAAGTCGCGAAGTTCGTCTCGCCAAGCGTCCACAGGGGGAACCAACCCTGGATGATTTCTCGTTTGCAACAGTCGATGTGCCTGACCCCGGGCCAGGCGAGGTACTGGTGCGGAACATCTGCATGTCCGTCGATCCGTATATGCGCGGGCGGATGAACGAGGGCAAATCGTATGTGCCGCCTTTTCAGATTGGCCAGCCCATGGAGGGCGGCGCGATTGGGAGAGTTGTCGCATCGCAGGATGCGAAGATGGCCGTCGGAACATGCGTGCAAAGCTTCTGCGGATGGCGCGAGGCTTTTGTTGCACGCGCTTCGAGCCTGCAGGTCGTCGATACCACGCTGGCGTCGCCTTCCACTTACCTTGGTCTCCTGGGCGTGACCGGCCTGACAGCATGGGTCGGGCTGTTTCGCATTGCCAGATTGAAAGATGGCGAGACGGTTTTCATCTCCGGCGGGGCCGGCGGTGTGGGAACGGCTGCCTGCCAGTTGGCGAAGATCCACCGCTGCCGCGTAATCGCGAGTGCGGGTTCTGAAGGCAAGGTGGCTTTTCTGCGCGATGAACTCCATGTCGATTATGCATTCGATTATCGAAATGGCGAGCCACTGGACCACCTGAAGAAAGGCGCTCCCGATGGCATTCAAGTGTATTTCGATAACACGGGCGGTCCCCAACTGGAAGCGGCACTCTCTGCTCTGACCAACTATGGACGGGTGGCGTTGTGCGGCGGAATCTCCGGCTACAATCACCCGGTGGCTGGGCCGCGCAACCTTTCTCTGGCGATCGGAAAGCGACTGCGGCTGGAGGGGTTTATTGTTTCGGACCATGCGAAGGAAAGACCGGCGTTTCTGGCCGAAATGATACCCGCACTGGAATCTGGAAAACTCAAAGGCCGGGAGACGTTCGTGAAGGGACTGGACGCTGCTCCCGCAGCGCTGCTGGATCTTTTGCACTCGGGCGCCGAGAACATTGGAAAGATGATCGTAGAGCTCTGTGATTGATTGGCGCGCAACCCACGAACGATCGCGTTATACCGTCAGATTATTGAGAATCTCCAACTGGAGGCCAAATGAAACCCTTCTGTATTCTTGTCCTGATCGTGTGGCTGGGCGGAATCACTGCGGAAGTGGCATCTCTCGCACGCGCAGAGCAACCTGCGCCCCTGGGAGATACCGCGAAGCCGGGGAGCGGCAGTGTGGTTCTTCTCGATGCCTGGTTCAACAGCCAGAAGCGGCCGGATGCGTCGGGCAAGCTGGTCTATTTCCATTACAAATGGAACGACCAAACCCATAGCGGTTATTCGCTTTTCGGGCAGATTTTCCGGGATAACGGTGCGAAGACCGAGACGCTCTACACGGCTCCAACTGTCGCGGCTCTCAGCAAGGCTCAGGTCTACATCATCGTCTCGCCCGATATTCCGGCGAAGAACCCAACGCCGCATTACATGCAACCGCACGACGCCGACGAGATTGCAAAATGGGTGGCAGCGGGTGGAGTGCTGATGATTATGGAGAACGATCCGGCCAATGCCGATCTGGACCATATGAATCAACTCGCGGAGCGCTTCGGGATTCATTTCAACAGCGTGTTGCGCAAACACGTGGAGGGAAGTGACTGGGCGGCGGGAAAGATCGATGTGAATGGCGGCGGTCCCATCTTTCGCCATCCGCATACGCTTTACATGAAGGATGTCTGTACCATCTCGGTGAAGCCGCCGGCTGTGGCTCAGCTTAAGGATAGCGGCGATGTTCTGATGGCCACGGCCAAGTATGGCAAGGGCGTGGTGTTTGCGAACGTGGACCCCTGGCTCTATAACGAATACACAGACGGTAAGATACTGCCTGCCACCTACGACAATTATGCCGGGGGGAAGGAACTGGTCCGCTGGATCCTTGCGCAGATTCCTCGGTAGGGTTTCAGCGGTACAGCATACATGACCGGGCTTGCTGTCGGAAGGTCCGCCATCTGAAGCTGGCTTAGAATGAATGCCACTCGATTCGTGTTCAAGGAGGGAGTGCTCAATGAAGACTTTCAATTCCATGCGCCGGGATTTTCTGCGCACTGGTGGTATTGGGGTCGCAGCGGCGGCGATTCCAGTGGTTTCGTTTTCGGCCTCAGCGCAAGAGGGAACCGGCACGGCCGCGCGACAGCCGCAGGCTATATTCGACGTGCGCAAGTACGGCGCCACGGGTGACGGCAAGACGCTCGATAACCAGGCCGTGAACCGGGCCATCGAGGCTGTCGCTGCTGCGGGCGGTGGCGTGGTTGTTTTCCCGGCGGGAACTTACCTGTGTTTTTCGATCCACCTGAAGAGCCAGGTGCAGCTGTATCTTCAGCAGGGAAGTACGATCTTGGCGGCAGATTCGCCTTTGCCGGGCGAACAAACCGGATACAACGGAGGCACTTACGATGCTGCCGAGCCGAACACGGCCTGGGACGCCTACCAGGACTATGGGCATAACCATTGGCATAACTCGTTGTTATGGGGCGAAGATATTCACGATTGCAGCATTACCGGGCCGGGACTTATCTGGGGCAAAGGGCTTTCCAACGGCCGCGACCGTAAAGGCGGCGGTTCGCCTTTTATCGCTGAACAGGCAGGTGTAGGCAACAAGGCCATTGCGCTCAAGAACTGTCACAACGTATTGTTTCGTGACTTCGCAATCCTGAAAGGCGGCCACTTCGGGCTGTTGTTGACGGGGGTCGACAACCTTACCATCGATAACTTGAAAATCGATACCGATCGCGATGGCATGGATATCGACTGCTGCCAAAATGTGCGTGTATCGAACTGCACCGTTAACTCGCCCTGGGATGATGGCATTTGTCCTAAGTCGAGTTATGCGCTTGGCTATGCGCGGGCAACGCGGAATCTGACGATCACTAACTGCTGGGTAACTGGGGATTATGAGCTCGGTTCGGTGCTGGACGGAACCTTCAAGAAGTTCGCGTCGACCTATCAAGGTCCGCGCACGGGCCGGATCAAGTGCGGTACGGAGTCGAATGGCGGCTTCATCAACGTGGCCATTTCCAACTGCGTTTTCGAAGGCTGCCAGGGCTACGCGCTGGAGACGGTGGATGGCGCGCTGCTGGAAGATTTTGCCATCACCAACACCACCATGCGCGACCTGTCTTCACCGCCTCTGTTCATGCGGCTGGGGGCGCGGCTGCGCGGGCCAAAAGAGAGCACAAACGTGGGAACGCTGAAGCGAATCGTCATCAGCAATCTGGAGTGCTATAACGCGCCGAGGACACTCAGCTCGATTCTCAGCGGCATTCCCGGCCACTCCATTGAAGACGTGAAGCTTTCGAACATCTATGTTGAAACCGTCGGCGGCGGCACGGCTGAGGACGCCAAGGTGCAACCGCCGGAAGATGAAAGCAAATATCCTGAGCCCCGGATGTTCGGGCCCATGCCCGCTTCCGGGTTTTTCCTGCGCCATGTGCGCAACCTGGAGATGAGCCACGTTGAAATCGCGAATGCCACTCCCGACGCGCGGCCTGCGTTCTATTTTGCCGACGTAGAACGTGCGGATTTCTTTGCGGTTACTGCGCCCCGAGGCGCAGAGGGGGCTTTCGAGTTGCATGACGTGAAGGACCTGCGCATCGGCTGGAGCCGCGCTGCAGCCGACGCAACCATCGGCAGCATCGATAACAAGATGCTGTAAGTGTTCCGGCGCAATATAAGGAAAACGGCGCAGCCATGGTTGGCCGCGCCGTCTTCCTTGGCTGGCTACAACGCCGAGGCTTAGAACAGATTCCAGAGCGACTGGTTGTAGACCTCGTGGTGATACTGCACTTCAGAGCCCTTGACGAAGGTGCCCAGTTCGCGCGGTGAGCGGTTGGCGGCGGCCTGTTTCAGGTCGACATAGCGACCCTGCACATCCGATCCCAGAATCTTTGCTATCCAGTCCGATTCCTTGAAGTCCTCGATCGCCGCCTGAATGTTGTCGGGCAGATAGCGCCCGCCTGCGCGAAGGTTGTCCGCCGTAGCGATTTCTCCATCAATGCCGGTTTTGAAGATTCCGTAAAGTGCAAGATAGGGGTTGGCGTCCGGCGCCACGGCGCGCACCTCAGTGCGCATCGACCGGTGATTGCCAATGGGCACACGGACCATGGCGCCGCGGTCAGTGGCGGAGGCACGAATCTGGTTGGGCGCCTCGAAGTGCGGGTCCAACCGCCGATATGCATTCACGCTCGAGTTGAAGATCAGGCACAGGTCGAGCGCGTGGCTCAGTATTCGGTCAAGAAAACTCCAGCCAAACTTCGATAGCTGCTCCTCTCCCTTTTCATCCCAGAAGAGGTTGGTCTTGCCCTTTGAGACCGATACGTTGGTGTGCATGCCGCTGCCGTTTACACCCACCACTGGCTTGGGCAGGAAGCATGCCGTGTAGCCCATGTTATTTGCGATCTGGCGGGTCAGCAGCTTGTAAAGCTGGATTTGATCGGCGGCTGCCACAACCTCGGAATAACCGTAGTTGATTTCGAACTGGCTGGGCGCTACCTCGGGGTGATCTTTTTCGTTCTGGAAGCCCATCGCACGCTGGACTTCAGCCGCGGTATCAATGAACTCGCGCAGCGGATCGAGCGGAAGCACGTGATAGTAGCCGCCGGTATTGATGAACTCAAACTTGCTGGTTTCGTGATATTTGCGCTCTGCGTCCTTGCCGGCGAAGAGGAAACCCTCAATCTCGTTGGCCGCATTCAGCGTATAGCCCTTCTCTTTGTAGAGAGCGTCGGAGTAGTTCTTCAGCACGCCGCGCAAATCGCCGGAATAGAGCGTGCCGTCCTTGTCGATGACAATGCCGAAAACCAGCACTTTGCCATTGCCGAACACGTCGGCGGGCACCCAATAAAAGGCGCTCCAGTCGATGCCGAGACGTAGATCGCTCTCTTTCTGGGCCGTGAATCCGCGAATCGACGATCCGTCGAATGTCAGATTCTCATAAGCGCCAAGCAGGAACTTCTTGTCGTAGTCCAGCAGGTGCAGGCGACCCTCAAGGTCGCTGAACAGCACCGTCACCGCCTTGATCCGCTTCTCGTCGGTGAGGTACTTCAGGCGTTTTTCGCGGATTTCGTCGACCGGCAACCGGTTCATGCGGTCGCCCTTGGCTTGCAGATTCAGCGTCTCAAGCTCTTCATAGGGGAGAGCCAGAAAGTTGCGGTACTCGGTGGACATGAATCTCCTTCATCTGGCAGAAAATAGATTTCTTCAACAGGATAATCTACCATCCCCGGAATTATGTCAGTGCGGTGCAGACCGCGATGCGCCATAGACGCGTGACTTACCCACGGATGGAGTTTCCCATCCTCGAAGAAATCCTAGATTCCGGCGCATAAAGATGGCGTGAAGATTTGAAGGGTTAGCCGGTGACCTGGGTTGAGTCACCGGCCATGAGCGTCCATGCTGCAATCAGGCCAGGACCAGTTCGTCCTTGCCCACGGTCGCGATCGTCTTCAGAATGCGCGAGACGATCTGGTACGGGTCGGCCTCGGAGTTCGGGCGGCGATCTTCCAGGTAGCCCTTGTAGCCGTTCTTGATGAAGTTCACTGGCAGACGGATGGAGGCGCCGCGATCGGAAAGCCCATAGCTGAATTTGTCGATGGCCTGCGTTTCGTGCAGACCGGTCAGGCGTAAATGGTTGTCCGGACCATATACCTCGATGTGCGCACTGATATTGTTTTCAAACGCCTTCATCAGGGATTCGAAATACTCTTTGCCGCCCACCTCGCGAAGATGCTTGGTGGAGAAGTTGGTATGCATGCCGGAGCCGTTCCAGTCGCCCTTGATCGGTTTGCAATGCAACACCACATCCACTTCGTACTTTTCGCAGAGGCGCATCATCAGGTAGCGGGCGGTCCAAAGATCATCTGCGGCTTTGGCCGATCCCTTGGCGAAGATCTGGAATTCCCACTGCCCCTTCGCAACTTCGGCATTGATGCCCTCGTGATTGATGCCGGCGGCAAGGCAGAGTTCCAGGTGTTCATCGACGATCGTGCGGGCCAGGCTGCCCATGTATTTGTAGCCCACGCCGCAGTAATAGGGGCCTTGGGGGGTGGTCGGGTGACCGTCTTTCGGGAAGCCAAGAGGACGTCCGTCCTTGTAGAGGAAATACTCCTGCTCAAAGCCGACCCAGAGGTCCGGGTCGTTCTCGATGGTGGCGCGGTAGTTGGTGGAGTGCGGTGTGCCGTCCGGATGCATGACTTCGCTGAGAACGATATACGCGTCCTTGCGGCTTCCATCGGGATAGAAGGCCACAGGTTTCAGGATGCAGTCGGACTTGCTGCCTTCAGCCTGCATGGTGGAACTGCCATCGAATCCCCAAAGGGGCAGATCGGCCAGGGTAGGTGGCTTCTCAAACGATTTGAGTTGAGTTTTGCCGCGAAGTTCAGGAATGGGCTTCTTGCCATCCAGCCAGATGTACTCCAATTTGTATTTTGTCATGGGTCTTCCTTTGCGGGAAAAGAGATGCGGGACTAACTAAAATCGTAGAGCTATCCGCATAAGGAACCCGTCAGGATTCCGGGCAGCGCGAAGGGGATGTTTGGGGTCTATCGGTGGCGGGCGACCAGCACCATCAGCAACAAAATGACAACGGGGATGAGGGCCAGCGCAGAGTAATAGAGGATTTTGCGCGGCAGGTGCGCCTTGCGCTTGTGCCAGTCGCGCAACTCGGTCCGGTCTTCGATCCCCACCTGATCCAGGTGCTTCAGGTCGTGCGCAAAATCATGAGCTCGCGCGTAGCGGTTCTTGGGATCGCGCTCCAGTGCCCGATAGAGCACTTCCTGCAACTGGGGGGAGATGGACGGGTCGGCAACCGCGGGCGGGGTCGGATAGTTCAGCAGGCGATCGTTCATTATATCCATGGGCGAAGAGCCGGAAAAAGGCTGCCTACCCGTCAGCATCTCGTAGAGAATGATTCCCAGGGCGTAAATATCAGAGCGCCCGTCGCCGCGCTTGCCCTTTACCTGCTCGGGCGAAATGTAGTCAGCGGTACCCAGCGTTGCAGTAAAGTTGGCGTAAGTCAGTCGTCGAGCGCCAGCGTCGCCGGCGATTCCAAAGTCGATGAGCTTCACGTTGTCATCGGCATCCACCATGATGTTTTCCGGTTTCAAGTCCCGGTGCACCACGCCGTTGTCATGGATGTATTCAAGCGCTTCCAGCACGGAGATTGCAATGCGAATCGCGCGGTCCTGGGAGAGTTTGTCTTGGGCCATGATCTCCCGCAGCAGGCGGCCTTCGCACCACTCCATCACCATGTAAATGCGCGAGCGCTTCTCGCCGCCATAGACCCGCATGATCTTGGGATGGTTCAGCTTTTCGCCGATTGCCGCCTCGCGTTGAAAGCGATCGAAGAGGATAGGGTCGGCTTCCATGTCCGGATGAGGGATCTTCAGCGCCACAACCCGATTGTCGCGCGAATCCACGGCGCGAAAAATCGATGCCATTCCACTTCGGGCTACAGGAGCCTCGATGCGGTAAGAGTCGATTTGCGTGCCTGTTTCTATGCTGTCAAGAAAACCCATCGTGGGGTCATGCTCCGTAGGTTAGCTACATCTACTTTAAAGGGAAAAGGTACCGGAATCGTAATTGTTCGATAAGTCTTTTGTTAAGGGCCACGGCAACGATCAGGAAGGCAGCCGGTAGGGCCGTCCGCGATACATGCCAACCTGCTCCACTGAGCGCACCCGAATCACCTGCGCTGTGGTGTTGTCGCCGCCATCGATCTCCACCGCGCGCGCTACCAGTTCGCGCGCAATTTCGTCCACGTTCTTCTGCTGCGAGACGATTTCAGCAATGATTGCGCTTTCTGTCTCATCGTGCAGCCCGTCAGTGCACAAGACCAGGACGTCACCAGGCTGCAAAGTCAGTGCCGTCGTGTCGGGTGCGACAAACATCTCCGGACCGAGCGAGCGAATCAGGACATGCCGTGAGTCGGAGCCCGCGACATCGCTGGCTGAAATCAGCCCCATTTTCCGTTGTTCGTTCACCCAGGTATGGTCCTGGGTGATCTGCTTGGCTTTCCCATTCCGCACCAGGTAGCATCGCGAGTCGCCCACGTGCGACACGATGGCCTGATCGTGCCGCAACGCGCAGGCCACTACTGTCGTGGCCATCTTCTTCCCTCTGTATTCCGGGGAAAGCGTGCGATCGTGCACGGCAGAGTTGGCAAACTGGATTAGCCTTGGCAACAGGCTGATTAGCATCGCCCCCGATTGCGCCTTCTCGAATTCTTCGATCAGCACTGAAACGGCTGTGGACGATGCCACTTCTCCGAGTTCCATGCCGCCCACTCCGTCGGCGACCGCGAAGAGGTAGCCATGAGATCGGGCCTGGTGACGCGAATTAGGAATGAAGAATCCCATCGCATCTTCGTTGTTGGTTCGAACTTTGCCAGGATCACTGGCCTGGCCAAACGTCACATCCAACATGCGCGCTGCCGCCTGAAATCGTTCCGCCCGCCGATGCGGGCTGCAAGAAATTCATCTCGATTCTGGAACATTCGTCTTGCAAAAACCACTGGGTGGTTCATCGGTGCCGCCTCCGGTTGAGGGACGATGCCGACATGCCACCCAGTTTCTGCGGTCAGGTTGACTGCTGTCAGCTCTTAATAGCTGCCTTGGATTCGAGCAGGATCGTCTTGCCTTTGGCCTTGGATGTGCGAAGGAAATAGACGGCCCCGTAAATGCCCCAGACTGCCGAGATGCCCAGTGCAAGGAGCGGTTCCTTGAAGGTTCCTAAACCGAAAACAGGACTGATCAGGTAATACGCCATCAAAACAATGTTGGCGACCAGCCCGAAACCCGGGATCAGCGTGTGAAGGAAGAAGTTGTAGTCCGGTCGCTTGTGGTAAGCCACGATGCAAAGGAAACAACTCAGCGCATACAGGATGAACGTGCCGAAGTTGGAAGTGAGCGTGATCGTCAGCAGCGAGTTGGGCAGCGCGGCCAACGTGTCATGCGACGGATACCCGAAGCTGGAGAGGATGCCGTGCGGCAGAGCGGCAATGGTAGCGTCGGAAGGAGCGCCGGCGTCGCCGAAGACCAGCGAGACGGCGATGACGCCGATGACCGCGGAGATCACGGCCAGCGTCCAGATGGCACGGCGCGGAGAAAGAGACCCGGCATGCAGCATGCCGAAGTGCTCCGGTGCTTCGTCGTCCTTGCCCATGGCGTAGGTCACGCGAGCGCCGGTGTTCATGCAGGCCAGCGTGGTGCCAATCAGAGCCAGGAACACGGTGATGGCCTCGCCAAGCATGAAGTACCTGCCATGGCCCTGGCCGAGCAACGCGTCGCCGACAATGATCATCATGTCGCCGATGGGCGCCGCCGACGTGACGGCTGTTTGCATCGTATACCCCGAGTTGAGAAAGTAGTTGGCGGCGAAATACTCAATCAGGTAACAGACCAGGCCCTGGATCAGGAGCGATGCGATCACGGCGATGGGAATGTGTTTGGTAGGATTTTTGGCCTCGCCTCCCATCGAGGTTACCGACTCGAAGCCGACCAGGATGAGAATCGCGACCGTGGCCTGAATGAACATCCAGTTCAGGTTGTGGGGAGCAACCACTGAGAGCGCCGACGTATGGGTGAGGAAGTTCCCGCTCGCATCCTTGGCTGGATAGGTGATGACGAAGGGAACAGGCTTGCCTGCTGAATCCAGAAGCGGCAGAGGCGTGCCACTCGCATCGCGAATGGTGGTGCCATCCTTGGCAGTCGCGAACTGGTAGGTGTAGGTCTGCAGCGTCTGCGTATCGTATTGGAAGCCCGGCGTACCCGAGGGATGGTTGGCGCGATAGCCCAGCGCCAGGATGCTGAAGACGACCAGCGCGGAGATCTGCACCACGTTGATGGCCAGGTTGACGGCGGTGGAAGCACCGGCACCTTTCGATGCGATCCACGCAACGAAGAAGGAGAAGACCACAGCAACCAGGCCCATGAAAACGGGACCCGGGTTGGCGCCGCTGATGAAATTCGGGTAGAGGAAGCCGACCACGTACCCGACGAAGATGCCGGTGGTGGCAACCATCACGCCGGGATAGACCCAGTAGTAAAGATGGGAGCCCCAGCCGACGATGAACTTGGCGACGCGGGCATACTTGAAGGCCTTGTCTTTTGAGAGCAGCGCCTGCTCGGCGTAGTAGTAGCTGGAGCCGGTGCCGGGATAGAGCTTGGAAATTTCCGCGTAGGCAACGGCTGTGGCCAGGCACAGCAGAAGAGCAGCGAAGATGCCGACCCACATCGCAGGAGCAGTGGATGGCTGGCCCGCGATGCCCGTAGTTGCCTGGATGAAGAAGGTGAGCCAAAGAAAGGCGCCGGGGGCGATGAGCGCCATTGCGTTGCTGGTCAGCCCGGTAAGGCCCAGGGTGGCCTGCATCTGAGGTGCTTTCTGTTCTGCCATGAGCATTCTCCTGGAAAGTTGAAGTTCGTCTGGCTGTCCCGGAGAGTGTTTTTCCGGGGCTTCTTTCGGCTCGCCCGTCACCAATTTGCTTCGCGGGCTGATGCAGGAATTCTTGTGACATTCAAAGGCTAGAGTTTGGTTGATAAGGATGAAATGAAGAAACCCCAATCGTTCCTTCATCCCTCTTTTTCCTGCGAATTGCACCAACAACTGTCGATCGAAGGTCTTGCAATCGAGACGATTCGATTTCGCTTCGAGCAGGCTTTCCGACTCGGGACTGAAGGGCAGTCCTTGGGGGCGCGGCTCTCAGGGCAATCCTGCTATTTTTCCGTTATGTTGTTGCCGAAGATGAAGCCGATTTCAGCAACGGCCCGGGACTGGTTGGGACTGGTTCCCGCGCCGCCAAAGACGTCTCCCGGCGTGTAGCTATTGGCATGTACCCAAGAGAGATCGCCGCGGAAGAAGAGGCCTGCGCGCTGCCAGGTCGGAGTTGCCGTGACGCTGGTGGCTCCGCTACCGGGTCCGAACAGCAGGTTTACCGCTCCGTTCGCGGTGCTCCCCGAAGTTGTGATGTACTCCACGCGTCCTGGGAGGGAGAAGCCTTTCTTAAAGGCCCGGCTTACCAGTAACGCGCCGCCGTTGGTCGATGCACCCTGCAGAACGCCAACGCTTGGATTGGTCGGGATGTTGCTGTACTGGTAGTACGGCTGAACGATCCACGCGCCCTTCGTGTAGGTGTAGATCACGGCGTACATCGAGCTGTTGTTCTGCACTGGAGTGGCAGGCGTTTCAAAGGCGGTCTGACCCGCGTTTCCCATTCCCGCGAAGATCACGCTGTGAGGTCCCTTGGTATAGGTCAGCGAGCCGCTCAGCCACGAGTAGCGATTGGAATAATAACCATCGTTCCAGCTCAGCGAGGCGGTGAAGTATTTACCCAGTGTTTGATTCACCTGGATGCCGCGATTCACGGCGTTTTCCTGGTTCCACAAAAGGCCGCGCTCGATGTTCATGTTCTGGAAGGTAAACGTGTACTCGGCGCCCATTAGTGTAGGCAATGCGCCGACAAGGAACTGAGTGGTCTTTCCCACCGGCACTTTGAAGAAGGCGACCGGAACCGGCCCGTAAAAGTCACTCATGGTCTTGTCGGCCGGGAGGAAGGGTGTCCCGAGAGAGGGAAGAGTATAAGCGCCCACCTCAACGAAGTATTGAAACTTTCCGTCGGGCTTCTGAATAAAAATCTGCCCATTGCTCAGAGCGGCTTGCCCTATGTTGTCCCCTGGAACGTGATTATCCTGCCACAAACCGGAGCCGGTAACGATGCCGTTCGCGGAGATTTTTCCTAAGGGGCCGGCATCAAACACGGCTGGCGGCAGCCATTGCAGCGGGCCGGTAACGGCGGGGGTGGAGAGTGGGGCGGGGGGCGCGGCGGCAGGCGCCTGGGCGGCGGCCGCTGCCACGGCGGGCGCAGGTGTCGCCGGAGCTTGTGCGGAGGCCGTGATGGCCATGGCAAGAGCGGCCCCGGTAATTATCTGAAGGATGCGATTCGGGTTGATACACATCGGCACTGTTCCTCCCGGAAAAAATGGATTGTGGATGACGCGGAATATCAACTTAAAGGGGGCGAGTAAATGCACCCTTTTGTATCGGCGCAATCACCATCCCGGCCAGGTTTTGTGCAGCCAGGGAACTGGTCGAATGGAGGTTCGGAATCAAAAAGCTATGCGCTCGCTCTCTGATGTGGTCCAGTCGTTGCGGGCTGACATTAGTAATGCAAACATTCCATAAAGAACGAATGAGGATTAGCAAAAGAAATCATTCTGTTGCAGATCGGGGACCAACTTCCACCGGCCGGCAATTCAGTTCGCCCATGACATTTGGAGGTGCCCTTTATAACCTTCCGCATAAGAAAAACATGGAGATGCTGTTAAAATTCATTCACGAAATTCGTGCGATGACGTGGTTCCGGGGCGAGACTCTGAGCCGTTCGCATTTTCAACTCGGGCCAAGTCGTTGGCTCATCCGCTGCAGGTTCTAAGTGGCGAGGCCGCCGGCGCTAGTCGATCGGAAAGGATTGCAGCTTGTCTGGGACCTACATTCCGGTTCGTACTGCACTTAGCACTCGACGCGCCCGCGGCTCCCGGTCTCGCGTGCTCCTGTTTTCGCTGGAATGTGCTTTGGGAATTCTGGCCGTGGTTCTCATGGCCACGTTTGCGCACTGGTTTCAGTGGCTGATCCCCGTCTCGGCCCTGCTCTGCCTGATGATCGTGGTCCCTATCGCGCTTTGGTGCGGATTCTGGCAGGCGGTCGTTGTCTCATTGGCCGCGATGGCGGCGCAGACATATTTCACCACGCGGCAACCCTCATTCAACCCGGCGATGGATGCCGCCAATTCAGTTGCGCTGCTGGCTTTTGTGCTAACCGCGCTGGTGGTCAGCCGCCTTTCAGCGCGCGTGACCGAGCACGCCAAGGAGTCCGACTCCTGGGGCGGCCAGATGCATGATCTCTATGAGTTCACGCGCCGCACTCTGCAGATGAACCTTCACGTCGAGCCGGGCGCGCAATTGGCTGAATTGGTTCACGAGATTTTTGCGCTGGAGGCCGTCGTCGTCTTTGACGCCGATTTGCATGAAACCTACCAGGCCGGCTTCTGGAACGACGACCCGCAGGAACTGGCGCAGAACGTCTATTACTTCGAGACGTCGAACGACGATCCGGAGACGGGCATCGGCCGCCGCGTCGTACGTCTTGGCACGGTTCCGGTGGGAAGCCTCCTGGTCCGGGGAGATACAAGTCCTCTTACCAACAACGCGATCGCGTCGCTGATTGCCATCACCTTCGACCGCTACCGCGCATTCGCCAATGAGAGCCGCATCGAGACCGAGCGCCGCACTGAGCAGTTGCGCTCCACCGTGCTCGACAGCCTAGCCCACGCCTATAAAACGCCGCTGACCGCCATCCGGGCAGCCTCGACCGGGCTGGGCGAAATGGGCCATCTTTCCCTTGCGCAGGCTGAACTCGTTTCCCTGATCGACGAACAGGCGGGCCTGCTCAACGAGCTTACAGCTCGGCTGCTTACTACCGCGCGGCTCGACGCCGGCGACGTGGCCATCAACGCAGTGGAGATTGGAGTGGGGCCGCTGATTGACGAGGTTGTCGCCAGTCTCCGTGAACGCCTGGCCAGCATGAAGATGGCTATTGACCTGCCCGAAGACTCGCTCGTTCTCTGCTGCGATCGCCAACTCATGACCATGCTGCTCACGCAGTACATCGACAACGCCTGCAAGTACTCCATCTTCGGCACCACCATTACCATTCGCGCCGTGCGTGCGCAAGCTGAAGTGATCTTTTCCGTGCACAGCTTCGGTCCCGTGATTCCCATTGCCGATCGCGAGCGCATCTTCGACCGCTACTACCGATCTTCGACCTCGTCCAATCGCGCTGCGGGTACGGGAATCGGCCTGTCCGTGGCGAAACGGGTGGCCCTGATTCACGGCGGGTATGTATGGGTAACCAGCGATCAGGATGAGGGAACAACCTTCTACGCGGCAATTCCAGCCCCGATACAAAAGAGGAAAATTTCATGAATCAGTCCGCCATTCGCGTTCTTATTGTCGACGACGAACCGGCCATCCGCCGGGCACTGCGACCTCCGCTGGTTGAACTCGGCTTTCAGGTTGCGGAAGCCTCGCGTGGCGAAGAAGCCTTGCAGTTGTTGCATGCGGGCAATATCGATGTCGTGCTGCTGGACATCAATATGCCTGGCATCGGCGGCATTGAGACTTTGCGCCGCATCCGCGCGTTTGCACCCCGGCTGCCGGTTCTTATGGTCACCGTCCGCGAGGGAGAGGAAGAAAAAGTGGAAGCGCTTGAACTTGGCGCGGACGACTACGTGACCAAGCCTTTCAGCATTCGCGAACTGATTGCGCGAGTGCGCACGGCCCATCGACGCGTTCATGCGCCGGTGCGAGCAGAAGACGCCCCCATCGAAATCGGCGAGATTCGCCTGACCCCGGCGCGCCGCAGCGTGACCCGGCGCGGCCAGCCAGTCCACCTCACACGCAAGGAGTACGACATCCTCCATTGCCTCATGAGCCGTGCCGGACGCGTCGTAACTTACGCCAAGCTGCTCACCGCGGTATGGGGCGCGGACTGCAGAGAAGAAGTTGAGTATCTGCGCACGTTTGTCCGCCAATTGCGCAAAAAGATTGAAGATGATCCTTCGAATCCGACTTACCTGCTTACCGATGTGTATGTAGGCTACCGCTTCGCAGACGCGCAGATGCTGCAGGACAATGCCGCAGATGTACATCCCACTGCAGACCAGCCCCAACCGGTGCCGGAGGATACCTATTCGTCGTAATGCAGGAGGCTGAAGACGTCGTATTCCGTGAAGCGGTCGCGGCCTCTCAGGAAGTCCAACTCGACGGCAAATGCCAGCCCGGCGATCTCGCCCCCAAGCTGCTTGACCAGCTTCACTGTGGCCTCCATGGTGCCGCCCGTGGCCAGCAGGTCATCCACCAACACCACGCGCTGGCCTGGCTTGATGGCATCCAAATGGATCTCCAAGGTGTCGGACCCATACTCCAGGTCGTAGGTGACACGCGCCACCGGGGCAGGCAACTTGCGCGGCTTGCGCACCGGTACAAAGCCCGCGTTGAGCCGGTAAGCCAGCGCCGGTCCAAAGATGAATCCGCGCGCTTCGATGCCCAGAACCAGGTCGATTCGCTGCTCGATGTAGTGCGCGGCCAGCGCGTCGATCAGCTTGGCAAAGCCGGTCTTGTCCTTCAATAAGGTGGTGATGTCGTAAAAGAGAATTCCCGGCTTGGGAAAATCGGGTACCGTGCGCACCAGCACCTTCAGGGCTTCAACATCGATGGGCTTGATTGTTTCGGGCATACGCCCCCTTGCTCCTGAATTTCGTTTCAAGCTCTGGCTTGAATGATTTGTGCGGGAAGGGAACTGGTGGGTCCTGGGTTCGTCTTCCCTACAGATTATAGAGGAAGCGGGGTATAGAGGAAGCTGGGTAAGGGACGAGGGACCCAGTCCCTGCATCTACCACCCTCCTTCGATTCGGAAGGCGTCAAGCCCTGCGGCTTCTTTCTCATCGAGGTGGTGCTCAATTACGTGATCCACGCGGCTGCCGCGAGGGCCACGGCGCAGGCTGGCGCGTAACTCGGCCAGGTCGTCCATTTCGCCGGCAGCCACCACTTCCACTTCGCCATCTTCGGTGTTGCGCACCCAGCCGCGCAGGTCGAGTTCGCTGGCCTCACGGTGGACATACCACCGGAACCCAACTCCCTGTACGCGTCCCTGTATCAAAAAATGAAGAACCATCATTCAAGACCATCGTCAGTCTTTCAGATGCAGTCTCCTCGTGCAACAGTCTCATCTTGACGCAACTCTCAGGCTGCGAACGCCGAACGAGCTTTGGAGCGGGCCTTCCCGGTTGCCTTCTCTATGCCGGTCCACAAGCTGTATTGATTGCCTTGATGCGCCAATTCGCGGACACTGGGAAAGGAGGCAACTCATGACGCAGACATGGGACGCGCACGCTTATGGCAACAACGGAGCTTTCGTGCATGAACTTGCCGGAGAGGTGCTGGAGTGGTTGTCTGCCCAGCCCGGCGAGCGCATTTTAGACCTCGGCTGTGGGGATGGCCAGCTTACCCAGCAGATCGTCGCCACCGGCGCCGTGGTGCGGGGTGTCGACGCCTCGCCGCAAATGGCCGCTTCTGCCCGCTCACGGGGGATTGTTGTCGACGAATCTTCTGCGGAATCACTACCTTTTGCAAGCGCCACATTTGACGGTGTCTTCTCGAATGCGGCGCTGCACTGGATGCGCGATCAGGACGCGGTGCTGGCCGAGGTGCGTCGAGTCCTTAAGCCGGGCGGCCGTTTTGTGGGGGAGATGGGCGGCCAGGGGAACATTGCCGCCATTCGCGTGGCATTGATGGCTGTGCTGGCCCGGCACGGCTTCGGTGATCGCGAAGACGGGGTCAACTACTATCCCACCGCAGACGCCTATGCACGGCGCCTTTCCCACCATGGTTTCAATGTGGAGCGGATAGAACTGATCCCGCGGCCCACCCTGCTCGCCGAAAGCGGAATGACCGGATGGCTGCGCACCTTTCGTCGCGGCGTGCTTGAAAGCCTGCCGGAGGAGACGCGGGAGAGGGTGGTGAGTGAAACAGCGGAATTGCTCGCGCCGGCGCTCCGCGATGAGGATGGGAACTGGATCGCCGATTATGTGCGCCTGCGGTTCATTGCGCTCAGGTGAAAAAACGCAGATCCCATAGGGCGGGGGATCCGTTCGCGCGAACGGATCTCCCTACCTTCCTTTTTCTTCTTCGGACCGCTTGATGCCAGCTATACCGCGACTGCTTTAGCGGCTGATCGCCGTCCTTCCGCAGGTTCGTCGACCTCGAGCACCCTGGTGCGGAACAGGAATCCCGCCGCCACGCCGGCCAGGCTTGGAACCAGGAGGAAAAGCCACACTTGTGACATTGCTTTACCGCCCACCAGCAGGGCCGGCCCGAAGCTCCGCGCGGGGTTCACGCTTACGCCCGTGATGTGGATGCCGAAGATATGAATCACCACGAGGGTGATGCCGATGGCCAGGCCGGCGAAGCCCGCCGGAGCCGCCTTCTGGGTCGAGCCCAGAATGACGACGACGAAGATGAGGGTCGCCACGAACTCGAACACGATCGCCGAAGTCATGTTGTAACCGCCCTGGTAGCCCGGCCCCCAACCATCCTGACCTAATCCGCTAACCCCCATGTTGTAGCCGCCGCCCATTCCCCGCACGATCAGCGAGAGCACGCCAGCAGCCAGAATCGCGCCGGCGAATTGCCCAATCCAGTACCCGATCATGTCTGTGGTCTTCATCCTGCCCGCAGTCCACACGCCCAGACTTACGGCCGGGTTGATGTGGCATCCGGAGATGGGGCCAATGCCATAAGCAGCGCCGATTAGGGCAAACCCAAAGGCAAACGCAATGCCCACGATGCCGACCTTGTCGCCGGCGACCACTGCTGTTCCGCAGCCAAACAGCACCAGGATGAAGGTGCCCGCCAATTCCGCCAGATATTTCTTCATTTTTTCCCTCCCATCGTTTTCTTTCGTTGTTGCGCCACAGGCGCGAAGGGTCTGCATCTCAGCTTTCGCGAACCACTTTCCCGTTCATAGGGAGTTGAGGATGATGTTGCCGGACACGGGAACAGGTATTGAAGGCTCAAGCGGATGCGCACGGAGTGTGGCAGAATGTGCTGATACGAGTCAAGAAAAAGCTGTTTTCGGCAGTTCTGATCCTCTTCATGAGGTGCCGAATTCTATCGCATGACGGCGCAACCGGCCACGGCGGGAAGCGTCTAACCACATAACGCCTCTTCCCCCGCATGGGGCGCAAAACTGGAAAATGGATGATGCTGCACAAGCTCGAACGCCGTCCCGAACTCGATGCCCTGCGCGGCCTGTTTCTCGTCTGGATGACGCTGACCCATCTTCCTACGCGCTTCAGCGATTTTGTGAATCAGCCTATCGGCTTCGTGTCCTCGGCTGAGGGATTCGTATTTATATCCGCGCTCCTGGTTGGACGCCTCTATATTCGCGACCTGGTCCGGGACCCATCAAACGTGCGCACGCGCCTGTGGAAGCGTTCGCTCAAGATCTACGGCTATCACCTGCTGATGCTGACGCTTGCTTTCACCGTTGTGGCTGCCTACGCGGTTCACACCCACAAGGCGGCCATCACCAATCTTCTCAATTTTTACCTGGTGCATCCGTTTGTTGCCATTGCCGGGTCGGTTCTGCTGCTTTATTGCCCGCCGCTGCTGGATATTCTGCCGATGTACGTGACGTTTCTCTTCTTTACGCCCATGCTGCTGTCGGCGGCGGTTCGCTTCGGGTGGCGCAGGATTCTTGCCGCCAGCGCGCTCGTCTGGCTATTGGCGCAATTCGGCTTGCGCGATGTGGTTCACAACTGGGTGGTTCACCTTACCCATCTGAAGATCCCGCTGCAGGAGTCCGGGGCGTTCAACCTGTTTGCCTGGCAGGCAGTATGGACGGTGGGCTTGTGGCTCGGCGCCCGATCGGCAACCGAGACTGTGCTTTTCCGTAAAGTGCCCTCCTGGGCGGTGGCAGCTGCCGGCGCGGCTTGCCTGTTTTTCATTGGAATCCGTTATGGATGGCTGGGGCCACATCTCACTGTCCAGGCACTCGGCCTTCAACTGGACAAATGGCAAATCGGACCGTTGAGGGTGCTGAATCTCATCGCTTTTACTGTCATTGTCTACGGGCTTCGGAAGTACCTGTTGCGCCTGGTGGCAATTGAACCATTTCTCACCCTGGGCAAGGCGTCGCTGCGGGTTTTCTGCGCCCATATATTCTTCGTCTTCGTGGGACTTGCACTGCTCTATGGGGACTTCAATGCCGACGGCCTGGATCAGTTGCGCGGACTTCCCGCGGTTTCCCTGCTGGTGGTCACCTTTACCGCGCTCATTCTCGTGGCTGTGAACGAAGTGCGCAAAAAGCGCACAGGACCCGGAAGTGGGAGCGGGCAGAAGGCGGGGCCGGATTCTGCTTCACCGCAGGTCGCTTCCCGGTTCGACGCCCCGATGCAGGGCGATTCCCACCCGCACGCCCCGTTTTGTTGCGCCTTTAAAGGCAGCGTGGATGCTATGGCTCCCGCCACGGACCGACCCAAAGATGGCGCCATGAGGTGAGGGCCAGTGGGCTGTGGTGCCGGCTGGGTTGCTCCCAATTCGCGGCTACCGCGCCATCCGCGAGGGCTGGAGCCAAATTCATCAAACGTTTGCAATCTATTTGCCTGGCTGCATTAGTCTGTTAATGATTCCGTGCGGCCTCTGCAACACGAATTTCAACGGCCGCCGAGTGAGGGCAGACCGGTTGAGCCAAACCGTATTTGTGCTGGAAGACGACACTGATATTTCGCGGCTGGTGCAACATCATCTTGAAGCAGCCGGATTCACCACACGACTTTTTCACACTCCTGTCAATCTGATTCCGGATGCCGAACGGCAGCCCCCGGTCCTGTTTCTCCTGGACATTATGGTGCCGGGCGGAGACGGCCTGGATGTATGCCGCAGGCTTCGAACCAACCCCGCGCTTTCCACCATTCCCATCATCTTTCTTACGGCGCGCGCCCAGGAAAACGATCGCGTACTCGGGCTGGAACTGGGGGCGGATGACTACATCACCAAGCCTTTTGCCACTCGCGAACTGGTGGCCCGCGTCAAGGCTGTGCTGCGCCGGTTCGAGCGGCCCACCACCCCTTCCATCATCAGTTTTGAAGAGGTGATCATTGACGCCAACGCCATGCAACTCAAGGTGCGCGGCGAAATCACCACCACCACGGCGACTGAGTTCCGCCTGCTCGATTACCTGGCTCGTCATCCTGGCCGGGTTTTCAGCCGCGACCATCTTCTCGACGCCGTGTGGGGCGACGCGCGCTTCGTTACCCCGCGGTCAGTAGACGTCTACGTGCGCCGCATCCGTGAGAAAATCGAAGTCGACCCGGAAAATCCGCGCTATCTGAAAACGGTGCGCGGCGCCGGTTATCGCTTTGAGATTCCCAAAGGCGACTAAAACGTTCGCACGGACGAGGCTGTGCAAGGGCCTAGGAGCGCGGAACCGTGACCCGCAAAGTATTCACCAAGCTGCTGGGATTGTTCGTCCTCCTCCTCGTCTTCCAGACTGTTGCGATGGAGGTCGTTCTTAGCCGGTTCATTGTGCACCTGGCACCGGACACCCTGCGCCGGATTGGCGCCGAGGCGTTGTGGTCCGGACTGATCGCGTTGGCAGTCGCCTTGCCTCTGGCCGCGTGGGCGGCCGGCAATGTGTCAGCTCGGCTTCAGCGCGTGGTGGCTTTTGCTCGCCGCATCTCCCAGGGCGACCTGAGTGCTCGCCTCCAGGTCGAGGGCGGAGACGAACTATCCGCCATGGAAGCGGCGCTGAACCAGACCGCCGAACGCCTGGGACAGAACTTCGCTGAAATTGAAAACCGGCGCCATGAGTTGGCCACCATGCTCGATTCCATGCAGGAGGCAGTGGTTTCCGTCACGCCTGAAGGTCAGGTGCGTTGGTCGAACGCGGTGATGCAGCGGATTGCCGGCACCGAAATTCGAGTGGGTCGCCCGTTGGTGCACTCGGTGCGGGATCCGGAACTGCTGGCCTGCGTGCGCAGCGCCCTTCAGGCGGGGGAAGTGCGTTTCGGGCGCACCAGTTCGCTAGCACCCGGCCGTATCTTCGAGATCAATGCCGCTCCGCTGCCTTCCGGCGGCGCTCTGGCGGTGCTTCACGATGTGACGCGCATCGAGGCCGCTGAAAAGACTCGCCGCGATTTCATCGCCAACGTGAGCCACGAACTGCGCACTCCGCTGACTTCAATTCAGGGCTACGTGGAGACGCTGGTCGAAGAGCCGGCGCCTGATCCGGAGACGGCGCGGGAATTTCTCGGGGTGATCCTCAAGAACGCCAGCCGCATGAACCGGCTCACTGAAGACCTGCTCGCCCTGGCCGGCATTGAAAGCCCCGACTACAAGTTGGCGGCGCAGCCCCTCCTCGCCAGTGCCTTGGTGAAGGATGCCATCGATTCGCTGGGCGGCATGGTGGTGGATTCCGGCATCCGGCTTGAACCTGCCGGTGCGCCAGACGAGCAGGTGATAGCCGATCCCGATGCTATCAACCAGGTTTTTGGCAACCTGATTGAAAACGCGCTCAAATATGGAAAAGCAGGCAAGCGGGTTCGGGTGGGGGCACGCTTGCTGGCATATGAGGTTGAGTTCTTCGTGCAGGATTTTGGCCCCGGCATCGCCTCAGAGCATCTGGAGCGCATCTTCGAGCGCTTCTATCGCGTTGACAAAGCACGGTCGCGCGAATCCGGCGGGACGGGCCTGGGGCTCGCCATTGTGAAGTACATTGTGCAAGCCCATGGCGGGCGCATCTGGGCGGAGAGCGATCTCGGCGCCGGAGCCGCATTCCATTTCACCCTGCCGCTGGTACCGCAGGCCGCTCGCCCCGACGAGCCCACAGCACCCAAAGCAAATGCTGTCTCGAAGAACTGAGAAACCCCAAAATCAGAGAGCGATTCAAATCCCCGTAACATTGCGCGCGGACAATGGTTAACGGCAGTGATCCTGCAAGGGAGATTTCAGTGAAGAAAGCGTTGATTGCAGTTTTCTTGTTAGTTTTGTCCCTAAGCACCGCTCAGTCCCAGACATTGACGGGCGCGGGTGCGACTTTCCCCTATCCAATTTACTCAAAGTGGTTCGGCCAGTACAGCGCCGCACACCCCGGCGTGGAAGTCAACTACCAGTCCATCGGATCGGGTGGCGGCATCAAGCAGTTTTGCTCGGGCACGGTCGATTTCGGCGCTTCTGACATGCCCATGACCGACGACATGATCAAGACCTGCAACCGCAAGTTTGTTCACCTGCCCACCGTGCTCGGCGCGGTAGTGCCGGTATTCAATGTTCCCGGCGTTACCGATCTGCGATTCAGCGGCGACGTTCTGGCCGATATTTACCTGGGGAAGATCAGCAGTTGGAGTGACGCGCGCATCGCCAAGGACAACCCCGGCGTCAAACTGCCCGACCAGAAGATCATCGTCGTCCACCGCTCCGATGGTTCCGGCACCAGCTTCATTTTTACTGACTACCTGAGCAAGGTCAGTCCGGAATGGGCCAGCGGTCCCAGCAAAGGCACCTCGCCGAGTTGGCCCGTGGGCGTTGGCGGCAAGGGCAACGAAGGCGTCGCCGGCCTTGTCCGTCAGTTGCCGGGAGCCATCGGCTACGTTGAGCTCATCTATGCCCTGCAGAATCACATCACCTTCGGCGCAATGAAGAACGCGGCCGGCAACTGGATCACGGCCTCCATCCCCGGCGTCACCGATGCAGCGGCTGGTATCAAATTCAAGGGCGATGACTTCCGCGTATCGATCACCAACGCGTCGGGACCTCAGGCGTATCCGATTTCAAGCTTCACTTATCTCCTGATTCCAACGCAGGGCCTTGAAGCGGCAAAGATGAACGTCCTGAAGGACATGCTGAGCTGGATCTTCAAGTCAGGCGAAGGCGAGGATTCCGCGCTCTCCTATGCTCCGCCGCCAGAGGATCTCGATCAGAAGGAACTCAACGTTATCTATTCACTCAAGTAGACCTCAACACCAGCGGCGGGTCCGGCATGGAATTGCCGGACCTGCTTTGCTTGTTTCGAATCTCGCTTTTCCAGCGTCGTCCTGGAGCCCTTCATCCTGGGTAGTAGAATTCCTGCCGGGGAATTCTTCCACTCAAGGACGTTTTCAAATGCGAGTTTCTCTTGCGTTGTGCATCGGCATTTGTTTGTCTTCATTGCCGCCTTTCGACCTATCCGCCCACGCGCAAGCACCGGCCTCTGCCTACGACGCTGTCGATCCCATCATCGGAACCGATGGTGGCGGCAACACGTTTCCGGGCGCATCGTTGCCCTTTGGCATGGTGCAATGGAGTCCCGATACCAATACCGATGCCTGGTATATCCACAGTGAAAAGCATATCTACGGCTTCAGCCTCACCCATCTGAGTGGCGCGGGCTGTCCCTTGTATGGCGATTTCGGCGTCTTGCCCACCACGGGCGAATTGACCACAAGCCCCGGCGCAAGCTTTGCACCTTATGCAGCCGCTTTTGATCATCGGGACGAGGTCGCGCACCCCGGCTATTACGCCGTGAACCTGGCGGGGGGCATCCGGGTTGAGATTGCGGCAAGCGGCCGCGCCGGTATCGCCCGCTTCACTTTCCCGGAGGGTGCAGCCGCGCGCCTGCTGGTGAACGCGGGAAGCAGCGCCAATACACTGGCGAGCCAGGCATCTGAAAAGGGCTACGATCGCTATACCAACAGCATTCAACTTGAGTCCGCCATTTCTTTCGCCGGTTCGGCCACCGCAGGTGGTTTCTGCGGTTCTGACTCGCACTACAAGCTTTATGTTGCCGGGCGCTTCGATAAACCGTACCAAAGGTCGGCAGTCTGGCAGGATCAAGCGATCCTGGGCGACGCCCACGCTGCACATGGTAAGCACACGGGAGCGTGGCTCGACTTCGGCGCGCAGCACCAGGTCATCCTCAAGGTCGGCGTTTCGTTCGTGAGCGAAGCCGGCGCATTGAACAACCTTGATAAGGAGATCCCCGCATGGGACTTTGTCGGCGTGCACGCGCAAGCCCGATCCGCATGGACCAACCTGCTGGGCCGTACAGCGGTTGAAGGCGGCACTCCGGGTCAGCGCATCATCTTCTACACCGGCCTCTACCACTCTTTCCTGGCGCCCAATCTTTTCAGCGATGAAGACGGCAAGTACATCGGTTTCGATGGCCAGGTGCATTCTGTTGCGGGTTCGAGACAGACGGCGCAGTATGCGAACTTCTCCGATTGGGACATCTATCGCAACACGGTCCAGCTTCAGGCGCTCTTTCAACCTGAGCGTGAATCGGACATGATGCAATCGCTGGTGAACGATGCGGTGCAAAGCGGCTGGTATCCGCGCTGGCCTGCTGCCAACGATGTGACCTATGTGATGGGTGGCGATTCACCGGTGATTCTGCTTTCGTCCTCCTATGCTTTCGGCGCGCGCAACTTCGATGTGGAGACGGCGCTCAAATACATGGTGAAAGCCGGGACCGAACCGGGTGTGGGTCCGCACAACAATTCAGAACGCCCTTTCCTGGCCGATTACCTCAAGCTCGGGTATGTTCCCTCGGATCAGGACGCGATCGATGCCTCGCGCACGCTTGAATATGCGAGCGACGATTTCGCCATCGCGCAGTTTGCCCGGAATGTCGGCGATGACTCCGAGTACCAGTCCTTCCTGAAACAATCAGAGAGCTGGAAGAATCTCCTCGACCCTGAAACGCGCTTGATTCGCCCCCGCAAAGCCGATGGCACATGGCTGGCAGGATTCGACGCGGAGCGCTCGTTGCCCAAGCGTCCCGACGCGCCGGTCTCCACCGATCAATATGGGTTTGAAGAAGGCAACACCTACCAGTACAGCTTCATGATCCCCTTCGACTACCCGGCCCTAATTCAAGCCATGGGCGGAGACGCCAAAGTCGAGCCGCGTCTCGACAAGTTTTTCTCCAAGCTCATTTGCTGGGGAGAGCCTTGCTTCAACATGGCCAACGAGCCCGACTTCGTTACGCCCTATAGCTACGTGTTCATTGGAATGCCCTGGAAGACGCAGGATGTGATTACACGCATCGAAGAGCAGACGTTTAAGACCACGCCTGACGGCATTCCGGGCAACGACGACCTGGGAGCAACTTCGGGCGTGTATGTGTGGAATGCGCTGGGCTTCTATCCGGCCGTGCCCGGCATTGGCGGCATGTTGCTGGGCACGCCCATGTTCAACAAGGCAACTCTGCGCCTGGCCGGCGACCGAACCCTGGTCATTACACGGCAGGGAAGTGGCCGCTACGTGCAGGCTGTCTCGTTCAATGGCGCAGAGTTTGCGAGTTCGTGGCTCGCGCTCAGCAGACTGAAACCCGGCACAACCCAACTGCATTTCACCATGGACGAGACGCCGAACAAGAAGCGTGGCAGCGCCGACGCCGATCGGCCGCCGTCGTTCCGTTGAGCGCCAGGCGGCGATCGAGACTGAAGACCCGTTGCCTCTCGTGTCATTCTCGGCAGCCCGCGGCAATTCATTGCCGATTGAGTTTTGCGTCGAGACTGATTCGGCCGGGGCCGGTGAATACAAGGGCGGCGAAGACGGCGATGTACGCCCAGACCAACTCTACGTGGCTGTTTGAAAAGTATGCGGCATGGTGCACCAGGAAGAACGCGGTGAGAAGGTTGACGAGGATCACGATGGAGGATAGACGTGTCCCCAGACCCAGCACCACCAGAATGGAACAAATGCCGTCGCTGAGCAGGGCGTACGCCAGGCCTGCATGCGCACCAATGTGAATGGGATCGGGGAAATGCTGGACCATTGTGGAGTAGCCGGTCAGCTTTTCGAGGCCATGTTTCAGGAAGAGGCTGAGGCCCGCAAATACGCGCAGGAGCAACAGTCCGATGCTCATGCTTGCACTGGAACTCTCTCCCGTGATGAATCCTTTGATTGACATCGACGATCTTCCTTTCTCGTTCAAGATTCGGGTCGGGACGCGGAACGATTCTTCGCGTATATCACGGCGGCGATCCATTGGCACAATCAATCCGCGCACGTCTTTCGGTACCAATCGATTCGGTTGAACAGATGATGCACGGTTCCGTCAGGATCGACAACATAGAGTCCGGTGCGCGACTCTACATAAACCATTTGGTCCCGGAGTTCGGCGGTTCTGATGTCTCCCCGGCTGGGCATCGGTTGTCCAAACCTGTTATGCACATGAAGAGAGCCGATGGCCGACGAGTTGGAAACGATGGTCAGATGAGTGGCCGCGCTCACGGTCTCAAACATACTGAGCTGTATTTTTCCGGGACGGCCATCCCGGTCGATGGAGAAGCCCGCCTCAAAGGGAGCATCTCCGTTGTAGGTTGCACGCCAGGCATTCTCGGCCGCTCTACGAAAAAGCGAGGAGTGCTCGGCAAACCGCTTTGCGCCCAGCAGATCCGCTGCGGTCTGCATCTTGCAGCAGTGCGGGCTCGAAAGGGAAGCATGCGTGTCGGCGATCCCCGTCTGAACGGTGATCAGACCCATCACTGCCAACCCCAGGAGAGAAGTCTTGCGCAGAGTGCCCATGCTGTTCTACCTCCAATGATCCTTGTCAGGCTGCGTCGCCGACCTTAAAGTCACCTTCAGCTTCGAACACCTTGCGAGAGCTGTATTGAACCTCGCGGATGGTACTCGAATGGCCTTCCCCGCGAACGATTGAAACGAGTGAGCATTGAACAGCGTTCGGCAAGAATTGTGCTGGCTAATTCCTGCTGTGTATACTCGTCGCCATGAGCGAAGCCGCCATGGCAGAGGATTCCCTCAACCTGTCGCCGCGGGACAGGGCAGCGGTTCTCGACACGTTGCAGGCTATTCTTGCCAGCCCACATTTCAGGAAGAGCAAGAGGTATCCAGCTCTCCTCGATTATTCAGTTCGGCACACCCTCGATCGCGATTTCAATCAGTTGAAAGAGCGGATCGTTGGCGCCGAGGTATTTGGGCGGCCGGCTGATTATGACACCAACGACGATCCTGTGGTTCGAATCGCGGCCGGCGAGGTGCGCAAGCGAATTGCACTTTATTTCAATGAGCATCCTGATTCTCCCGTACGAATCGACCTGCCCATTGGCAGCTATGTTGCGGAATTCCGGATTTTGAAGAATGATGCAGCCATTGATTCCGGGGCAAAGCTTCAAAGCGAAACCGCTTCCGCTCGACCCGTGACATTGGTACCGGCGCCGGATGCAGGCCCTGTTTCTGCCGGCGTTCCTGCTCCGCAACCCAGCCGCAAGTTCCGAGCTTCGCATAGGCTGGTAATTTCCATCGGCACGATTCTCTGCCTTGTGGCAGGTGTGGCCGCATGGAGATACTTTCAGTTGCAGAAGGAACACCAGTTCTGGTGGCCGGTGCTGCACAACGCGTCGCCTGCCGTGATTCTCGTTGGCCAGATGCCTCCTAACCCTGGCGCGCAAGGCTCGCAGGCGGGAAGTCCCACTCCGGACACGCTGACGACGGAAAACCGGCTTCCCGAACACCAGTTGGTGATGGGCAATGCCATTGCGGCAGCGGATGTCTGCGGAGTGTTCCGCGTGTATGGGCGTCCGTGCTCGATCATCCCGGCTCGGAGCGCCAAGTTGGCCGACGTGCGAAACAAGTCGATCGTGCTGATCGGGGCGTTCGACAATCCCTGGACCCGGCGGCTTCTTGCCCCTCTTCGGTACCAATTCGTCCTGGGCCCGCAGACCGCGCCTCCAAACGAGAAGCTGCGTTCCATTGTGGACAAACGCCAGGCGGCGAACGGCTCTCCCTGGAATGTCGACTTCAACAGTTCGCCCGAGCAGGAAAGCAAGGACTATTTCATCATCGCGCGATTCCACAGCGACACCACAGACAGCATTGTCCTTGTGGCCGCGGGAATTGGTCCCAATGCCACGCGAAGCGCGGGAGACTTTGTTGCTGCCTCCGACCAGTTGGCCCAAATCACCTCGCTCGCGCCCGCCAGCTGGAAGGGGTTGAATGTGGAGGCCGTTCTTCAAACAGAGATCGTTCAAGGACAACCTGGGCATGTGAAGATCCTGGCTACGGAATTCTGGTAAATCTGACGGGCGGCATCTTCGTACGGGGAGAGTATGCCTGGGATTTCCACTGTCGCTCGAAACGACTGGCGGGATATCCTGTGTCAACCTAACGCTGCGACAGATGCAAATGGAAGGTTTATTACGGTTGTTTGCTCCTTTGAGGGGAGCGTCAGGGACGTAATGTACTGTAATCAACCTGTGATTCCGTGTCTCCTGCGTCGAGGATGAGATGACTGCACAACGAGCCCGGGAGATGGGGACTGGTACTCCAGGCCTTCGCGTCAGCCAATATCCCAAAGAGCCATCGAGGTGACCCCATGATCCAGAGCCAACCAGGTAGAAAACCAGCATTTCGCAGCGGCGTAGTCCGCTTCTGTCATGTGGGCATGCGCATGATGATGACTTTCTTGATCGTTAGCGCGACCCAGGTTTCCGTGGCACAAGCCGGCAGCTTGCGCGCAGGCGCGGCACGCGTTGATATCACGCCCCCCTTGGTGGATGGGTTCTCCGCACCGACCGGCAGGTATGAGCATGAGCACCTTTATGTGAGAGCTCTTGTGGTGGACAACGGGACCGCCCGTGCAGCCTTGATTGGAGCAGACCAGGCTGGCCTGAGTGAGAATGTCTGGAAGACGGCTTCTGAGCTGATTGCGAAGGAACTGGACTGTCCCGAGGCGAACATCATCATGTCTGCCACGCATACGCATAGTCCGGGAGTCGTTTTTCGCCCGGGCCCCGAGGGTGCAGGCAATTCGTTGCATCCCGATGAGCAGCGGGTTGTGGATGCAATGGTGAGTGCTGTCCAGCAGGCGAAGGGGAAGCTGCAGCCCGCACGAATGTCGTTTGGCACCGGAAAGAGCTACCTGAATGTGAATCGCGATGCGATTCAGCCTGTGACTCATCTATGGACCCAGGCTCCGAATCTCATTGCGGCATCCGACAAGACGGTGGCCGTGCTGAAGTTTGAAAGCCTCTCTGGTGAGCCGATCGGCGTTTACGTGAACTACGCGATGCATCCGGTGAATGGGTATCTGGCAAACTTCACGAGCGGAGATTTCGCAGGAGCCATGAGCCGCTATGTAGAGGAAGCATATGACGACAAGCCCGTTGTCGTCTTCTCGCAGGGCGCGTCCGGGGATCAGAATCCGCTTTATCTGCGTCCTGCCACAAACGGGATGGCGTCTCGATCGGGGGTGCCGATCACGGGGAATGTACTGGTGCGCGAGTCAGTGGAGGCGCCGCTGCGCGATGGTGCGGTGGAGGGAAAACCCATGGACCCGGTGGTGAAAGACCGGCTCGAGCGCTGGATGGAGTCCGAAGGCGATGTGCTCGGAGAAGAAGTGATCCGGGTAATGACAGATGCCACGCATACAGAGCAGGATGTGCGCATCCGGGGAATCCAGAAGGAGATTACATGCCCCGGCCGGACGAGGACGAACCAGGGCCGCGAGGGGATGGCTGGTACCTACGTGGATGGACCGCCCGTTCCCATCCGGATAGGAATGGTTGGAATTGGAGACGTGGCACTGACCACGGTGGATGCAGAGATCTACAACCTGATTTCTCAGCGAATGAAGAAGGAGTCGCCGATGACAAACACGGTCATGGTAACCCTGGCGAACGGAAGGGCTCCTTCGGGCTACATTCCCGATGATGCATCTTTCTCGCATAATTCTTTCCAGGTACTGAGTTCGCGATTGAAGGTGGGCTGTGCGGAAGAATCGATTGCCGATGGGCTGACGGATATGATCGTTCAATACGAACGGCAGTAGACGCGATGCAACGCGTACGGCTAATCAGTAATCAGGTGTAATGCTCGCGTCGCGCCCAACGTGCACTCATTTCTGAAAGAGCAGCGGAGCGAAGTGGACGAGGTTGTCGCGCCATACCAGCGAGTCATGCAGCCCCGGCGTCTCGATCTGCGTGACCGGCATGCCCTTTGCCTTGAGGAAGACAATGAACTTGCGGTTGGCTTCGATCAGGCCATCCTCGGTGCCGCAGGCGATCCAGAGCAGCTTCAGGTCGGCCGTCTTTGGGTCAAGCGCGGCGAGTTGGTGTTCGTAATCGAGGTTGTGGACCGCCGAGGAGAAGCCGCCGATCCAGGCGAATTTGCCGGTATTGTGCAGGCCGGTGTCGAGCGACTCCAGTCCGCCCATCGATAGGCCTGTGATGGCCCGGCCCTCGCGGTCGCGGGAGATATTGTAGGCAGATTCCGCGAAGGGCATGATCTCATCTGTCAAAAGACTCATGAAGAGTTGCGTGTTGTGATCGACCGCGACAGGATCATTCCAGATGTTAAAGCCGTTCTCGACAAAGCTCATCTCGCCATAGGCCAGCGGCATGACCACGACCATCGGTTTGATCTTGCCCGCGGCGAGCAGGTTGTCGAGGATGAAGTTCGCCTGCTGGTCCCTGGTCCAGCTGTCTGCCACGCCGCTCCAGCCGTGGAGAAGGTAGAGCACAGGATAGGGTTCCGCTGCGTGGGCGTTGTAGCCCGGCGGCGTATAGACAAGGATCTCCTCCTGATTTGCCGGGAGCCCGAGAGCGATATGCGAGGTGAAACGATGTGTGTGCACGATCCCGTGCGGAACCTCGGTCTCGTCCCACGGTTGAGGCGTCTGCCCCGGAACGACCACGGTGTTGCTGGCCGGGAAGACGAGATTCGAGGCGACGTTGTGGTTCTCGGGGTCGATTCTTTGCTCGCCACCGACGAGAAAGCTGTAGAAGTAGATTTCAGGTGCGAGCGGTTGCGTGTGATAGGTCCAGATGCCGCTCTTCCCCCTGGACATGGGGATGGGTTTGGCTGCACCTTCGAGGTTCAGCTCGACCTTGGTGGCAGCGGCGTCCTTAAACCGGAAGGTGATGCTGCGGTCCGCATGCAGTTCGTGGGTGCGCAACGAGGGCGGAGGTGGGGCAGGTTTGGAGGCGGGATTCTTTGCAGGGACAGCGATAGCCTGCAAAAGAAGCATTACCACTAAGAGATGCTTGAGTGCCATGCGCGGATTGTACCCGATGGCCCGAGCCGTGGTCAGCTATGAGTGCTCCCAGATTAATGATGAGTATGAACGCGTTTCCGCGGATAGCACCCCACTCTTGGCTCGCAATTCCATGATAGAAACGAGAAGTCCGGTCCATTGGCCGCGCGTATCATCGTTCCGCTGCAGTCGGAGCAGCCGGCTCGGCCCAGTAGCTTGTCCGCGCCGTCACCTCAAGCCCCTCGTGGTCGGGCAACTTGAGTGTCAGCACGTGCAGTCCCGGGTGCGGCGCCCGCGGATGGAAACTCAGAATGTACCGGTTCGGCAGGTGGTTCCCGATCGCCGTAAGGTCCTGCTCAAGATTCCGCTCGCTGCCCAGCTTGAAGTACTCGCCTCCGGTGAGCCGCGCCACCGTGGCTGGAACATTTTTGAGCAGGCTGTCGGCCGTTGCAATCGTTGCCATCTTCGCAAAGGTCAGCGGAGGCACAAGCTGCGCCACGCAATCGTAGAACTGAGACCACTTGCTGGTCGGGTCATCGAGCTCGGGATTCGGATCCTTTCCCATACATCCATGAGGCGGGTTGGGACGGGGATTTTCGCCCAACTGCCATCCGCCACTGCTCATGGGGAGTTGGTGATGCGCATAGTGCACGGCCTCTGATTTCGCGGTTGAGAAGCCGATCGCATAGATGGTCGTGTTGGTATCCGTGATGGCTCGCACCGCCTGTTCCACGGTCGTCTCGCTGCCGCGATCCGCCGTTTCGCTCACCAACAGGATCGCCCGGCGGTAGCCCGAGGGTTCGGCCCGCAGCATGTCTACGGCGAACTCCAGGGTGTCCAG
Organism: uncultured Acidobacteriota bacterium; assembly: GCA_963833995.1. Classification (GTDB taxonomy): domain Bacteria; phylum Acidobacteriota; class Terriglobia; order Terriglobales; family Acidobacteriaceae; genus Telmatobacter. Next base: position 115,141 of record CAWIAE010000001.1, read on the forward strand.
GATGGCCGCGCCGTTGTCGCCCATCGGCTTGTCGTGCACCGGATTTGGCCCGGTGCAGTTGTCGTAATGATTGTGCCGCGAACATCCCGCCGAGAGATCGCGCAACGTTTCCTCTGCCTCGTCCAGATCGGAGGTAAAGCCCTGGATCAGCTTGGGGCGGCTGTCGAACGTGACCACAGCCACGTCATGGTAGACGTCTCCAATAATTGAGGGCAGCATAGGCGCCAGCGGCGGAACCAGCCGCTCGTGCTTCTGGAACTGCCGCGCCCCGGCGCCGCCCACCTCGATTAGGATGACCAGCGCCAGCGGCTCATTCCCGGTCTCCTGCTGCAGCGTGAGTTTCTGCTTCACGCCATCGTCTGTCAGTGCAAAGTCATCGGCCTGAAGCGTGTAAACAACTTTGCCAGCCGCGTTCCGCACCAGCGCCGGCACAAGCACGTTGGTTGTTTGGCTGGTGAAGCTCGAACCTTGTCCGCCCGGCGTGGGCTGCTGTGCTGGAATTGCCGCGCCAGCCACCGCGAGAGCCACCATCACGGGCAAGGTAAGTCCCAGTTCCATTAGTCCCTCTCGCGTCCCGGACTTGAACTTAGACGATCCAATTGCGCGATCAGCATAAAAGTGGCTTACCGGCGCGCCCCTTGCCTGCTTCCTGAGCACTCATGCCGAGCCCGCTCCGCAACCTTCCTTTCGCCTCTCGCTATCTGGACTCATGATTGGGAGTGAACCTGTGGTCTTGGAAATGTGGACCAGAAAATTTGCCACAGTCACGTTGTCCGTGCTCAGTCGAAGCCCTCCGTGATTGATGCGAGAAGCCGGCCCGGGACGATCAGCCCATCGTGTCGATCTGCCGTTCTTCGAATGGTCGAGGCGGGGTAAAGGGTCTGACTGGAAAGTAGGGCCCGGGGAATTTGGCACCGCTACCACGAAGTCAGCGAAAAAATGACCATGGTCTCTAATTTGCCTAAGTCGACAGATTTCCGCTTCAGAATTCAGCCCAACGATATTGGGGCGTCTGGCTTAAGATGAAATTCTTGTGAGTGTGATTGGTTTCCATATTTGAATCAGGAAAGAACCCAGCCGGAGCGGTTTTCGCGTTTGATGAATGGCGCAGCTTCGGGACAATTCTTTGCAACCATCTTCGGCCCGTCCCAGTCGATTTTCCGGCCCGCACGCAATGACACGCAGCCGAGCAGCATGATTTCGGTGAGGCGCGCGGCGATCTCAAAACGCGAGTAGCAGAGTTCCGGCTTGTTTTCCTTGATGGCGGTGAGCCATTCCTGCGCATGGCTCAGATTATTGTCTTTCCCATGAGGGTTGCGCGGGATGCGTTCGGCAAATTGCGCCAGCGCAGGGTGTTTGAGGTAATGGATGTATTTCGGGTCGTCCTTCAACTTCACAAAAAAGCTTGTTCCGTAATCGTCCGGCGAAAAGACGGAGCCATTGTCGCCAATCAGCAGACAACCGCTGTCGGGAACGTCACCGCGCAGGGCCATGATGTCGGCAGTGACCTCAATTGGCGGCTTGTTGCTGAGGTCATGGCCGCCGCGAGCTGCCGGGTCGGGCTGGCCGCCGTCATACCACCAGAGTGTCAGCGCATCCTGCTCGATCTTTCTGTGATGGTGGAAAAGATGCGGTTGAGCGACAGAAATGGAGCTTTTCCGTGGAGGAAATTGAAAGCGAATTTTGGAGCCGACGGGAAAAGATTCCTTGTTCATTTGGCCGAAAGGCATCGCTTCGATTTCCGTCGGGTAGCCGAGGTTCAAGGCGCGGAACGGCATGTTGACCGTGTGGCACGCCATGTCGCCGAGTGCACCGGTGCCGAAATCCTGCCAGCCGCGCCAAACAAATGGAAGATAGACTCCATCTTGATCGTCTGGATCGCGATGGCTCTTAAACGGCCGCATCGGAGCCGGTCCAATCCACTTGTCCCAATCTAATGTGGAAGGGATCGGGTCTTCTCCCGACGGACGGTCCATGCCCTGCGGCCAGACCGGACGGTTGGTCCAGACGTGAACTTGATGCACCTGCCCAATGAGTCCGTCTTGAATCGTCTCGACCGCGCGGCGCAGGCCCGCCGCAGCACTGCCCTGATTGCCCATCTGCGTGACGATTTTCTTCTCTTTAGCCATTTTGCGCAGATAACGCGCCTCGTAGATCGTCTGCGTCAGCGGTTTCTGGCAAAAAACGGCCTTGTGCATCTGCATCGCCGCCGCCGCCACAATCGCGTGTAAATGATCCGGCGTCGAAATCGTTACGGCATCAATCTGGTTGCCCATTTGATCGAGCATCTGTCGGAAATCTTTGTAAAACTTCGCGTCCGGATATTTTTCCATCTGTGCTGCGTAGCTTGCCGACCCCGAATCCACGTCACAGAGCGCGACAATGTTTTCACTGGCGCAGGCATCTGTATCGCTCCGGCCTTTGCCGCCCATTGCGCCTATGGAGGCGATGTTCAATTTGCTGTTTAGATTTTGGCCGCGCAAAAGCGTCGGCACACCAAACGCGAGCGCACCGGCGGCCAGAGAAGTTGTCTTTATAAAATCGCGGCGGTTGATACCGGAGGACGAAACTGATTCAAGAGGATTGAACAGGGGTATTTTTTTGGCCTGATTACGCATTTGTAACAGCATACACGGGACGGGGGCGTACTTCACAACCCGGGCCTTCCTGCCTTTGTTAGGGCAAGCGCCCTGCATTGCAAATGGACCTCGGGGCGAGATCGATCAGATCGATCAGTAGGACGACCAACAACCCTCCAACCCCGGAAGACCAGCAGCTCTTCCGCTACCGATTCAAGCGATGGAATTGATCTCGGCGACTACAGGGAAAGTATTGATACCCGCAGAGGCACGGCGGTCATGCCTGGCGTCCAGGCAGATACTGTCCCAGAAAACGTCGCGCCAGCACAAATCCGTCTTTGCGCTGCTGCGGAAAATCGGGAAGGTCCGCGGTGTGCGGCACATCCCAGAATTGGTCTTCGTGCTCCACCGCGATGCCGCCGTTGAAGCGGATCTGCAGCAGGACGGTGAGGAATGCCGTCCAGTTGACAATCCCCTGTCCGGGGATCCGGTAACGCCACCATCCCTGGCCGGCAATGCCCACCTGCTGCAGTACAGGCTGAGTGATCTCCGTATCCTTGGCATGCACCGCGAGGATTCGATCTTTGAACTGCCACGCCGCACTGACCGGGTCAATATATTGCCGCACGAAATGCGAGGGATCGAATTCCAACCCCAGCCGTTTGCTCGGGACGCGGTCGAAAACGGCCTGCATCGCTGCCGGAGTGGTCGCGAAATTGATACCGGTAGGATAATTCTCCCATCCCATCCCGACGTCGAGCTTCTCGCAAACGGGCAGGTATTTTTCGTTGAAGACATCGGCAAAGGCTGCCGCCTGATCCTCCATCCGGACGCCCGGCTGCCCGCCGCTGAAGGTGCCGACAAATTTGCAGCCCAGGCGATGGCAAAATTCCAGGGCGCGAATGAAATCCGCCTGCGCGGCCGCGCGCTTGCCCGCATCGGGATCGGTGTGGTTCGGTCCGAAGTACTCAATGCTGACGATGCGAATGCCCGCATTGCGCGCCGTGGCCAGAATCTGATCGATGGCGCTGTCGCTCAGGTTCGGGTTGAAGTCCTCGCCCGGCGTGACCACGACGCCTTCGTAACCGGCCTGCGCGGCAAAAGCGAGCTTCTGCGGTGAGTACGGCGTGATGATGGAGAGCTTAGGATAGGGGGTATCCGGCGGTGTATCCGCTGACGCCCCAGGCGCCTGCGCTGCCTGTATCGGGACAGCCGCTGTCCCCGCCAAGCCCAGAGCCGCCGCGGAAGAGCCGCCTACCTTCAAAAAATTCCGCCGGTTCCAAAACGAGTTTTCGCTCTCCATATGGTTCGTCCTATCTGGCGCCGCAAATTCACAATCTGTTCAGTCGTACGCTTCTTGCCCCATGCCATCTTTCCCTCCTGTGTGTCCGGTCTCTCTCATGAGAACTGGTACAAAAGGGGCTGGCGCTTCATGCCCTTCTGACAAAGGAATATAGTACGCCTCCCACGACCACATCTTGAGCACACAAGCAGCATGAGCCAGTCCGATTGACATCCTTGCCGTTCGGATACTGCTTCACGCCACGGCCTTCCAGCGCTTCGTAGATCCCTGGCTTGGCAAAGGCGGCATCGGCGCGAAGCGCCCCTTTGCCCAGCCAGGTTTCCAATTGCGCGATCGGCCGGTCGAATCGCCGACTTCGCGCCTTGACCAATTTCAGATCTCAGCGGTTGAATGCGGGCAAAATGTTTGAAGCCCGCTTCGTCTGAGACCCTCAAAGCTCGCTCTTGAGGCTATCCAAGCGGTCTCGTAGCAGGACAGACCGGGTTGCCTCTGTACGAGCAAGACAGACACGCCATGCGTGTCGGCGGTCATCCAATAGGCGGCCCAAAACCAATGGGTCAACGGAATTTTGGTCCCACGAAGAACCGTCCCGACAGTTGGCGAGACCTGATGACGGCTGCCGGCACACCGCTTCCGGCAGCGGCGGAGTCAGCGTATTGCAACTGTGTCCACCGTGTGACCTGTGATATTCTAAGATCATCGCATGTTGTTGATTCTAAACACGGCCCCGTAGCTCAGGTGGATAGAGCAGCAGTTTCCTAAACTGCGTGTCGGAAGTTCGAGTCTTCCCGGGGTCACCACCTTCCTCAAACTCCTGTCGCGCTGCGCGTTCATAAGGCGCAAATTCACAGCCTCCGCTTTGACTTCGCTGCCTAAGCCATTTATAAATATTCATGCCATGGAAGTTTGTTTCATGGCATCACTGCCGGTCCCACTGTGGATCGGTGCGATTCACTACGGCAATCGCCAGGATGCTCGGGAAGGCGGTGAAATTCCGCCACTGCCCCGCAACTGTGAGCGCCCCTGCTGCACAGCCCGTCGTATGGGCCAGAGCAGGTGACCAGCCAAGGCATTTTCGCCCGCTGCGGAGATGCGATGCAACCACTGGAGACTCGCCCACCGGGCGAGTCTTTGGGAAGGTGGCTGGAAAAGGCGCAAGTCAGGAGACCGGTCCTCGGCACCCCCAACCTGCTTGCGTTCCGAGGGGAACGGAGGACTTGCATGTTTTTTCCTGGCCATTTTCGCGCTTTCTCTTTCCATCTTTTTGCCATCGTCCTGCTCTGGGCTCGTTCCCATTGCCGGCCATGCTGCGGCCATTCGCGGCGTGGTAACTGACGCTTCCGGCGCCAAGATCACGGGAGCCACCGTGTCCCTCATCAGCAAAGGGGGCGTGGTGGCTTCGGCGGCCAGTGGGCCCGACGGAAGCTTTCAAGTCCTCACGGGAGTGCAGGGGCGCTTTTACCTGGTGGTTTCGGCGAAGAGTTTTCGCCAGTTGGAGACGCCGGGCTTTTATGCCGGACGTCTCGACACGGTGGAGCGGAACCTGGTTCTCGAACCGGCGTGGGTGCATGAATCCATCGTGGTCACAGCGACGGGAACGCCAACTCCTCAACCGCAAACCAGCGCCGCAACCACCGTGCTGGGGCCAACCGACCTTGCCTTGCACGACAGCCTGGTGGATGCCCTTCGGCTGATGCCGGGCACGTTTGTCGCGCAGGATGGGCAGACGCGGGGCGCAGGCCGCATTGTTTATCCGCGGCGGCGATTCGGATTCGAACAAGATTCTGCTGGACGGGGTCAGCATCGGCGATCTCGGCGGGCGCTTCGATTTCGGGCCGCTCTCTACCACTGCCGTCGAGCGCGCAGAGGTCTATCGCGGTCCCAACTCCAGCCTTTACGGCGCCGATGCCGCCAGCGGAGTGGTTAGCCTGACCACCCCGCATGGCACCACCAGCTTTCCTTCCTTCATCTTTCACGGCGATGGGGGGAACTTCTCCACTTCGATGGAGGATCTGGAAGTAGCCGGAGCGCACAACAAGCTCGATTACCTGGGGGAATACAGTTGGCTGCAGACGGCCAACCATCTGCCCAACGACGAATTTCACGTAGGCACAGCGGCAGCCAATCTGGGATGGCAGCCGAGCGGGTCCACGCAGATCCGCGCCACAGCGCATTATGGCGTGGATGCTACCGGTGTCCCCGGCGCCTGGCAGTTCCATCACGTCGCCGACAATGCCACCGAAAAGGATCAGGACATCTACCTGAGCGCGTCACTCGAAAACCAGACGACCGCTGATTTTCACAACACGGTGCGCTATGGCCTGACCCGCAAGCGCGAACAATATGCACAGTGGACTCCGCAGGGAACCTGCCTCCCGGCGGGCACTTGCGGTGCTCCCGGTGTTCCGCCCACTTACACTGGCGGCAATTTTTACGGTCAGCCCGTCACCATCCAAGGTGCCAATGGCTACAGCGCCAGCGGTCAGGCGCTACTCGACTATAGCTGGGATAACGGTGCCGTCTATCCGAACGGCTATGGCTTAGTCTCGAACCGCGACCAGCTTATCTATCAGGGGGACTACAACGTCACCCCGCACCTCTCCGCATTGATTGGTTTTCATTTTGAAGATGAGCGAGGATCGGAGAAATTTCCCGCATACTTTATCCAAGAAGCCACCGAACGCACCAACTACGACTACCTGGCGGCGGTGCACGGCGACTTCAAGAATCGGTTCTTCTATACGCTGGGCGGCAGCCTGGAGCACTACTCGCTTTTCGGGACTGCAGACTTCGCCGCGCGCGGGGTTCTCGGTGTATGCGCTGCAGCCCGCGCAACGGCATCTTCAGCGGCACGCGCATTCTGTTCAACTACGGCGATGCGGTGCGCGAGCCTGCGCTGACCGACCAGTTCAGCCTCTCTCTACCAATTCCTGATCAGCAATGGATACCAATCGATTGCTCAGCAACTCCACATCACGCCCCTGGCGGCGCCCACGGCGCGCACCTACGAAGGCGGAGCGGAACAATCCTTTTTCAGCGAGCGGATCATCTTCCGCGCCAGTTACTTTCACAACCAGTTTGGCAGGGAGATTGAATCGGTGGGCGGCAAACTGTTCCCCAAGCTCATTCCCAATCTCACCCCGGCCCAGCAGCAACAACTTGATCGAATGCGCTGAGCTACTACTACACCGACGATTACGGCCTCTCCGTCAACACCGAGGCTTTTCGCGCCCAGGGCATCGAATCCACTGTTCGAGGGCGGCATCGGCCGCAACATCTTTCTGCGCGGCGGCTACACCTATCTTGATGCCGTGGTGCAGCGCTCCTTTTCCAGCGACAATGAAGCGCTGATCGGTGGATATGCGCCCACCTTCGACGGCATTCCTATCGGCGCCATTTCGCCGCTTAAGGGCGCCCGGCCTTTCCGGCGTCCTCCGCACACGGGGTTCATCGCCGCCAGCTACACGGGCGGCAAGTTTACTGTGCTTTTCAATTCGGCTTTTGCCAGCCGCAGCGACGATTCCACATTTCTTGAATATGAAGACATCAACGGTGGCAACAGCCTGCTGCTGCCCAACCGGAACCTGGACCATGGCTATGCCAGGATAGACCTCGGCGGCAGCTTCAGGCTGTTGACCTGGTTGTCCATCTACGCCCAGGCAGAGAACCTCACTGACAACCAGCACATCGCGCCCATCGGCTACGTCAGCCTGCCGCCCAGTGTCCGCACGGGGCTGCGCCTGGAGTGGGGCAAGGGAACCAGCCACTGAGCCGCATTCTTGTCCGGAAGGCGTCGAAAACAGGAGTTTGAATCCGCAGGCGGAATGACACTCATTTCGCCTGCGTTTGATTTCGAAGCGAGTTCCGAACTGAGTTTCTCCCGCGTTTTTCCACAGGCGGCCATCGGGAAGTCGATGAAATCGTTTCATTTCTCGCTTGGAAAAGGCAGACCGCTGTTCCAAACTAGATATATCCAGAACTTCCTTTTAACAATCTCTTCAACGATATAGGTCAATCTGAATCCTGGGTTCTATCGCCAGGAACGTCACGAGCGGAAAACCAACCACCCCGCAAGCCAAAGCAAGCGTGAGGAGAAACATGAGACACATTTCTTTGAGGAGTGCCGCAAAATCCGGTCTGGTACTTTTGGCCGTTCTAGTCTGCCTGCTTCACCTGTCTGCCCAACAAACACTTGGTTCGCTCAATGGCACCGTGCTCGACCCTTCAGGAGCCGCAGTGCCCGACGCAACCATTACCGTGACCGATGCCAGCATCAGCCTGTCTCGAAGCACGACGTCTCAGTCGACCGGATTCTTTCAGATCTTTAACCTTCCCGTCGGCTCGTACTCCGTCACCGTGACTCATCCCGGATTCGAGACAACGCAACTGAAGAGTGTCCCCGTCCAGGAAGCACGCGCAACCACGGTAAACGCTACCTTGAAGATCGGCCAGGTTTCGGAATCGGTCGAAGTCACCTCGACTCCGCTGCTGAACGCGACCGACGCAACGAATGGCTACACGCTTGACACTGGGCAGATTGATATCACTCCCCTGGCCACCGGCAGCTTCACACAGATTGCCGTGCTTTCGCCGGGCGTGAATGCTGAGTTGCTCTCGAACCTCGACTCCAATGCCGGTCTGGGTAATCAGCCCATCTGGGCCAACGGCCAGCGCGACACCTCCAACACCTTTCAGGTGGATGGCGTGGACTCGACCAACCTGTTTAATGGCAAGAGTTCCAGCGGCTCCACGTCGCAGCGGTACAACTTCAATATCGGCAGCTACGCAACCGTGGGCGGCGCCTTTTCAGTGGGCACCTCGGTTTACGGGTCGAACGGGAACAGCCTGCCGTCTCCTCCGCCTGAGTTCATGCAGGAGTTGCGTGTGAACGCTTCAATGTATGACGCCCAGCAGGGCGCCACCAGCGGCGCGCAGATCGACGTTAACACGGCAACGGGCACCAACAATTGGCATGGGCAGGTTTACGGCAGCTTCGCGAACAACGCCATCAACGCCTCTCCTTACTTTTTCAACCAGGCTTACCAGCTTAGCCAGAATGGGGTTGGAGTCTTCCCGCGCTCCATGGTCAACCCGTATTTGAATCGGTGGTCAACCGGCTTTACCGCAGGCGGGCCCCTTGTGAAGAGCAAGGTTTATTTTTTTGTCGCCTTCCAGCACCGCTCCGATTCAGACCAGGCTACAGGCTTGTCGCAGATGACCGTGCCTTCGGGCCTCACCGATGATCGATCCGTCAGCGGTTTGCTGAGCGCCGACACCATCTGGGCCGACAATTCGAGTTCTATCAGTTTGCCTTCCACCGTCGACCCGGTTGCGTTTGCCTTGTTGAACGCCAAACTTCCCAACGGCCAGTTCCTCATCCCATCAGCGCAGTCCAACGCCGCCTATCAGTATGGCGAGCCGAATGTGAACCTGATCGGCACCTCTATGCTTACCTCGAATCAGGGAACGCTTTCGCTCGATTACGACTTGACCAAAACCGACCGGCTATCGGCCAAGTACTTCTACCAGGACGCGCCGGTGACCAAACCCTACGGCTACTCGCAGACGGCGGGCTTCCCTGTAACCCAGCTCAACGGCTCGCAGGTTGCGGCTATCGACAATACCATCTCCATCGGCTCGCGCTTCAACTGGGAACAACGGCTGGGGTTTGTGCGCATGGGCTCCTACAGCAAGTTCCAGCAGACGGTCGCGGGCGGTAACTTTGGCGTAAACGGCGGTTATGTTCAGGATCCCAACAGTCCTGTCCCCGCCGTCTTCACTCCCGGTTTGCCGGGCATCACCATCAAGGCCTTTGGCGATAGTTCCCAGTATTCGCCGAGTCTCGGATTGGGACCCGCCAGTTCATTCACCGACATGGGGTATTACCAGAACCGGCTGAATCCCTCCACCAACGTCATCTTCACGGCCGGCAAACACACGGTGGTAGCCGGAGGCGGATACAGCTACACGCAGTTGAACATAACCAACAATCGCAATGGCAACATCCAGATGACGGTGAACAGCTTCAATGATTTTCTGACTGGTTCGGTCCACAGTTCGGACGTGATAGAAAGCATCGACTCCCAAAGCGGGCGCAATAACGGCGATCGTTACTACCGCACCAACGAACTTTCAGGCTATGTGCAGGACAAATGGCAGGCGCTTCCGAATCTCAGCATCACGGCAGGCGTTCGCTATGACTACCACGGAGGCATGACGGAGAAGTACGGCAACATGTTCAACTTCAATCCGTCGCTCTATGACGTGACGGGAGATACGACCAGGGGCTTCACCGTAAAGAATGCCGGTTTCGAAGTGGCCGGCAACAATAAGTACTTCCCGACAGCCGGGGTGAGCGATTCCACATTGAATGGGAGGCAATGGGGCATCTCTCCGCGTGTCGGTTTTGCGTGGTCGCCGAAGGCACAGCACGGCAACCTTGTGATACGCGGCGGCGGAGGCCTCTACTACGATCGCGGCGAACTCTTCACCTATCTCTCACAGCCCGCCGGAGGCGACATCGGCGGTCCATTCGGGGTAACGGAGTCGGCTCCGCTGGTCGGTTATGGAATCGGCAGTGGCGGATCACTCTCGCTGGAAAACCCGATGGGTGCGGGACTTTATACGCCCAAGTCGGGCGGAACCTACATACCGCCGAATTCGAATCCCGCCAACGTTACTCAGGCACTTCAGAACCAGTTGGACGTAATGACAGGGATAGACCCGATTTATGGGTTCAAGAATTGTGACGGCTTCGAGAACCAGTCATTGAACTATGCAGCATGCACTCCCACGCTGAATTTCGGTGCCTATGACAAGAACAATGTGCTGCCTTACACCATCAATTACACCTTGAATGTGGAGTGGCAGCCCAGAAACGATATGGCCGTCACCGTCGGCTATACGGGCAACCGCGGACGCCATTCCGTTATTCCGCTGCCGCTGAACGAGCCGGGGATTGCCACCGCGAGCAGCCCGATTTGGGGTGAGGCCGCGACCTATGGGTTCGAGTTACTCAACCAGAACAATCTCTATGAGTACTACGATCCAATCCTGGGTTACCCTGTGGATGCTTACACACCGATCGCGGGCGAACCCTGGAACACCTACGACGGTGGCAACACAGACTTCAGAACGCCCTACATCGGCTACAATCCCAATGCAGCGGATTTCAAGGCGGTCGGGGTTTCGGCCTATGACGCTCTTGAAACTCATTTCGAAAAGAGGCTCTCCCACCACATCCAGGCCGGCGCAAGTTATACCTGGAGCCATGCCCTGGATGAGCAGAGCGATATCGGCCTGTTCTTCACCGGAGACGATCCACAGAAACTGCGCGATTCATGGGCATCTTCGGATTTCGACCGCACTCATGTTTTCAGCGCCAACTTCCAGTTGGAAGTTCCCAACGCTGCCAGCAAGCACAGCCTGGCTGCCTATTTTGCCAACGACTGGCACCTCACGGGGCAGGGAATCCTGCAAAGCGGCCAGCCCTATTCGCTGTATGAGTTCTATGGTGCGGTCGGAAGCCTCAGATTTGGCGACTATCCAAACCTCATGAATCCGGTGCTGGGAATCAAGGATCCGGCACACCCGAAGACGGCGCTCACCGGCAATAAGGGGGCCTTGCGCGATTCCGGCGGCAACTACATCCCCGCCATCGATCCTTCCCAGATTGCCATTCAATATGTTGCGCCCGGCGACAGCGGTGTTCCGGTTTCGACGGGAAGCGATCCGCAGGACATCTACGAAACGGCCTTCAATACCGGACAGCGCAACATATTCCGCCAGGCAATGCAAAAGCGGCTGGATCTATCGTTGCGCAAAACCATCCATCTAACAGACAGGCTCGGTCTCGAGTACGAGTTGAACGCCTTCAACCTGACCAACACGACCAGCCTCGACGTGCCGCAGGACCAGGCGCAGATTCGCCAGCCCTATGCATGCTCCACCTCTGCGTCCATCGCCTCTCCGGCTAACTATCTGAATTGCACGCCCGGACAGTTCTACATCAACTATGGCCAACTTGTCAGCGGTTCCGATCCCGTGGACCAGGCGAGCACCCTGAGCAATCTGGACCAGATTCCCTATTCCACCGGAACCGGAAAGGGGACGCGGCTTGCCACCACCATTCCCATCGGCGTGGGAACCTGCTCTTCGACGTTCGCGATCAGCGCCACGCAAGGCTGCCCCAACAATGCCGCCAACTTCGGTTCTGCCACAGGCACCATTGGCGGAAACAGGGCATTCACCATGGGCGTTCACATCACCTATTAGAGCGCATAGAAGAGAGGCGGGAGCCCACGGGCTCCCGCTTCGCGTTTGAGGTTGGAACAGTAGCTCTGCGAAGCGCCAGACCGCTGCGCCTTATTCGGCGATGGGAATGCGCAAGTCGCCGCCGGTCATCTGCTTCGGTTCATGCAGTTTGAGAATGGCAAGCAAGGTGGGTGAGATGTCGCGCAGTGAACCATCATTCCGCAGTCGGCAATGGCTCGCTTCCTCGGCAACATAGATGAACGGGACCGGGTTGGTGGTGTGCGCGGTGTGCGGTCCGCCGGTCACCGGGTCCACCATCATTTCGGCGTTGCCGTGGTCGGCGGTGATCAGCCAGCTTCCATTCTTCTCTTTGATTGCCTTGTAAATGCGGCCTAACTGCGCATCCACGGCTTCGCAGGCTTTGATGGTCGGCTCCAGCCTGCCGGAATGACCCACCATGTCGGCGTTGGCGAAGTTGGCCACCACCAGATCGAACGCGGTGTCGTTCACCGCTTTCACGATCGCGTCGCCGATGGCTTCGGCCCGCATCTCCGGCGCCAGATCGTAGGTGGCGACTTTCAAAGAAGGAATCATCACGCGGTCTTCACCGGGGAAAGGCGTTTCAATGCCACCGTTGAAGAAGTAGGTGACGTGCGCGAACTTCTCCGTCTCCGCCACGCGCAGGTTGCGCAGATGATGTTGCGCGAGGATATTTGCCAGGATGTTATCCATCGATTCGGGCAGGATGACCAGCGGTAACTCGTAAAGCTTGTCGTACTGGGTCATGCACACGTAGGACAGGTTCTTCGGGATCGCGCTGCGGGGAATCGCCTCATCCAGCGCCTCCCATCCTTCCAGGTCGCGGCCGCCCAGCTTGTTCAATCCGCTTTCGCGAGCCAGCACACGTGTGATCTGGCGGGCGCGGTCAGCGCGGAAGTTGAAGTTGATGCAGACATCCTCATCGCGAATCTGGCCGACCGGCTTTCCCGTCCCATCGACTACAACAAAGGGAATCAGGAACTCGTCGGTGATGCCGTTGTTGTAGTTTTCCTTGATGCGCGCCACCGCATTGGGATGTGCGCCGCCCTCGGCTTTGCCGTGAACCATGGCGTCAAAAGCTTTGCGCTCGCGCTCCCAGCGCCGGTCGCGGTCCATGGCGTAGTAGCGGCCATTGATGGTCGCGACTTTGCCCACGCCGTACTCGCGCATCTTTTGTTCGAGTGCCGCAATGTAAGCTGCGCCGGAGGTCGGGCCAGTGTCGCGCCCATCCATGAAGGCATGCACGAACACGCGCTCCACGCCATATTCGCGCGCGATGCGCAGCAAGGCATAGAGGTGCTCCTGGTGCGAGTGAACGCCACCGTCTGAGACAAGCCCAAACAGATGCAGCTGCCTTCCGCCTTCGCGTGCGCTCTGCATGGCCTGCACAATTGTCGGATTTTTCGCGAACTCGCCGGAGGCAATCTGCGCGTCAATGCGGGTGATGTCCATTTGCACAATGCGCCCCGCGCCAATGTTCAGGTGGCCCACCTCGCTGTTGCCCATCTGGCCGTCGGGCAGGCCGACAAAGTGGTTTGACGCGTGAATCAGCGTGTTGGGAAACTCGCGCAACAGCTTATCGTAGGTCGGCTTATGGGCCAGTGCAATGGCGTTGTTGGCGGTTTCGGCGCGATAGCCCCATCCATCGAGGATAGTCAGAACAAGGGGATGCTTGGTGCTTGGCACGAAGTGGATACCTCGGAGTATGACGTAGTTTTCTTATTAAGGATAAACTGCCGTGGGTCGGTGGGGTGTGGCTTCGGTCACAAGCAGAGAAAGCAATTGGTTATTGAGTTCGGAGGATTGGACAACAAGAAAAAGACCGAACAACAAAAATGGCCGGACAAAAGCTTGGAAATTTAAAAACCTGTCATCCTGAGCGGAGCGCAGCGGAGCCGAAGGACCTGCGTTTGCTCTTCGGTGCGTCAACCCTCTTCATCGAGAGAATGCCATACCGATTGCCGCGTGCAGTGTCCGCCGCTAAGGTGCAGCCGCAGGTCCTTCGACTGCGCAGGGCGCCAAATATGCGCCCTGCTTCGCTCAGGATGACAACGGGTTGGTGAATTGAACTTCGGCTCAGTCGTTGTAATTCAGCCCTTCCAGCCCGAGGAACACCGCGCCGGAGCCCAGCTCTTCTTCAATGCGCAGCAACTGGTTGTACTTCGCGATGCGATCCGTGCGGCTCACCGAGCCGGTCTTGATCTGGCCAACACCGGTGGCAACGGCAAGGTCGGCGATGAAAGTGTCTTCCGACTCGCCCGAGCGGTGCGACATCACGGAGGTGTACCCGTAGCGACGTCCGAGTTCGATGCAGTCGAGCGTCTCGGTGACGGTGCCGATCTGATTCACCTTGATGAGGATTGAATTGGCCACGCCTTCTTCAATGCCGCGCTGCAAACGCTTCACGTTGGTTACAAAAATGTCGTCGCCCACCAGCTGAATGCGGCTGCCAAGCTTGTCGGTCAGGATCTTCCATCCCTCCCAATCGTCTTCGGCCAGGCCGTCTTCAAGCGAGACGATGGGATACTTGCCGGATCCAATCGTCGTAGAAGCTCACCATCTCCTCGCTTGTCAGTTCGCGCTTGTCGCTTTTCTTGAAGACGTACTTGTTCTTGTCCTTGTCGTAGAACTCACTGGAAGCGGGATCGAGCGCGATGGCGATCTGCTCGCCCGGCTTGTAGCCGGCCTGCTCGATGGCTTCAAGGATCAGTTCAATGGCCTCGTCGTTGGACTTGAGCGACGGCGCAAATCCGCCTTCATCGCCCACGGCCGTGCTATAGCCCTTCTTCTTCAGCACGCCCTTCAGCGTGTGGAAGGTCTCCGAGGCCCAGCGCAGCGCGTCGGAAAAACGCTCGGCGCCGACAGGCATGATCATGAATTCCTGAAAGTCAACATTGCTGTCGGCATGCGCGCCGCCGTTCAGCACGTTCAGCATGGGCGTGGGCAGAATGCTGGCGTTGATGCCGCCGAGATAGCGATAGAGCGGAATCTCAAGGGTCTGCGCGACCGCTCGCGTAGCGGCCATGGATACGGCGAGAATCGCATTCGCGCCCAGCTTGCTCTTGTTGGCCGTGCCGTCCAGCGCAATCATGGTCTGGTCGATCATGCGCTGGTTGGCTGCGTCCATGCCTTCCAGCTCAGGCGCAATCACGGTTTCGACGTTGGCCACGGCCTGCAGCACGCCTTTGCCCAGATAATGGCTCTTGTCGCCATCGCGCAGTTCCACTGCCTCATGCTCGCCGGTGGACGCGCCCGAGGGCACGATGGCGCGGCCTAAAGCGCCGCTCTCAAGAATTACGTCTGCTTCAACTGTGGGATTGCCGCGCGAGTCAAGAACTTCGCGGGCGCGGATGGCAACAATCTCAGTCATTTCGGTCCTCACAATGCGGTGCTGCAGCCGGTCATTCAATTGGGGACGGCGATCCACGGCAAGGACTTCTCCGGCAGCGCTTTGAATCGTTTCCAGAAGCTCATGCACGCTTTGAATCTCCTCTCCGTCCAGCGCTCAGAAAATGTTGATGTACCGTACGGATTCTACCAAACCGGGGACTGCAGGACGGTGTGGCCCCTGTCACATCGGCTCTGGCGGTGACGGCGCTCAGGGAGGCTGCTGCGTTATCTCTTTTGATTCTTATCACCCGAGGCACCTCCGCTCCCGGCGGGTGGGCCGTCCCGGAAATCCGCACGCTAGCATTAAGGTGGGTGAGCTCCGCGCTGCTCTTTCCCCAAAGAGCAACGGAACTTTTCGCCGCGCGCGGGGTCTAACAGAATGGTTATCCCTGCCTGTGAGAAGGAGACTTGGATGAACCGGCCGTTTCTTGCAGTTGTAATCTTCGCCGCCGCTGCTGCTGCCTTGGGAGCGCAACAGGCTAGCCAATCCAGCCCCTACCAGGGCGTTTCAACTCCCCCACCCGACGACGGCATCGTGACCTCGAGCACGCCGGAGCCCAAGCCGCCCGCCGGGCATCCCATGGAGCAGCCCGCGACGGCGCAACCCGCGCCCGCGGCAAAGTCTGCGGCCAATCTTGTCCCCGCCCCCCATGCCGGCCCATCGGCACAATGGGGTGACGGCACGGACGAGGGCATTGTGCAAGTGGCGCAACCTTCTGGCGATTCCGCGGAGCCGGCTTTAGCTGATCGCACCTACGCTGACGATCCCGATGGCGATATAGTGCATCCCGCTCCCCTGGCCCCTGGCGATCTGGGAGAAGGAACCATTATCCGCGTTCAACTGCTCAGCGACCTTTCGAGTTCCTTGAACGAGAAGGGCGACGTGTTTCGCAGCCGGGTTGCCAATGACGTGATGCAAAGCGGCCAGGTGCTGATTCCAGCGGGCGCGGAGATCGACGGTAGAGTGGTCGATGTTTCCGCCGGCCACTTCGCCGGACACGGCTCCATGATGTTGCGCCCCGAAACCGTGATCATGCCCGACGGTGCAAGACTCAAACTGCACGCAGCCGTGATCGGGACCCCAGGGTCGAAGGACCACGTCGGTGCGGAGGGCGTTGTCAGTCCCAATCACCGCGTCAAGAGCGGAAGCATTGAATACGGCGGCGCAGTGGGAGCGGGCGCGATCGCGGGCGCATATCTTGGCGGTCCTGCCGGTGCGCTGGCAGGCGGCCTCATCGGAGCGGGCCTGGTAACAGCCCACCTGCTCGTCAACCATCCCCAGGCCAATCTCGACGAGGGGACGTACCTGGATCTGACGCTTACCGAAAGAATGCATCTGGATCGGCCCGGCATCGCCCAGAACTAAGCACAGTGCAAGTCTGCTTCCTGCGGACTGTCACGCTTCCTTTGCGTTTCAAAGGGTGCGTCGATAGTGGAGTGACGTGTCCTTACCGAGCGTAAGGAATCAGCGATATAATGCCGGTAGTGGGGGGCCTCATGGCTACCGCAGTGGTCACTTCAAAAGGGCAAATCACAATTCCGGCCGAGGTTCGGAAGAAGCTTGGTCTCAAGCCCGGCGACAGAGTTCGTTTTATCGAAGGCGAAAACGGTGAGTACATTCTCCGCCCGAAGACCGGCTCGATCATGGATCTGAAGGGGTTTCTGAAGTGGACGGGAAAACCTGTCACCATTGAAGAAATGAACGAGACCATTGCGCAAGGCTGGGCTGGGCAAATCAGGTCCGACGATTGAGTCGCGAACGATGATCGGCCTCGACACCAATGTTCTCGTGCGCTTCTTTGCCCAGGACGACCGGAATCAATGCAAGCGCGTCGACGAGTTTATGCAATCACTTGCGCCGGGCAATCCGGGATTCGTTTCCCTTGTTGTTCTTGCGGAGCTGGTTGGGTCTTGCTTCGGTGCTACGGAGCGAAAAAGCCCCAGCTCATTCAATGTCTAAGCCAACTGCTCGATTCCCCCGAAGTAATTCTGGAAAGCCAGGCTGCGGTTACTCAAGCCCTTGACCGCTTCGCAAAAGCCAAAGTGGACTTCATCGATTGTCTGATCGAGCGCTGCGGGCATGTGGCCGGTTGTGGCGAAACCGTCACATTCGATGTAAACGCCTCCGCGGCAGCGGGCATGATTCTGCTCTGACCATTGCTGCGGAACCGGCTCCTCTCTGGACGCGTACATGCTCTCAGGCGTTCATACTCCGGCCGGCATCTACGCAGTAAGTTCGGCAGGGAAGAGTCGAATCGGCATGCAAAACTTTTCTGACACCCTCGGCCAGGTCTTCCGCGCCATCGCAGCCAACAAGCTGCGCAGCTTTCTCACCATGTTTGGCATTGCCTGGGGCGTGGGCTCGCTGCTGGTGCTTGTGGGCCTCGGTGAAGGGTTCCGATCGGGCCAGCATCGCCAGCTTGCGACACTGGGCAACGACCTGGTGATGATGTGGAACGGGACCATTCCGGCGGTAGCCAACCAGCACACCGGAATGCGTCCTTACGAGCTCACCATGGGCGATGCCGTACGCCGTAGGCCGGCTGCCGCAGTTGCGCGCCGTTACGGTGGAACTGGCCCGCTCCGACCTCTACGAAGTGAGCCAGTGGAGCAATACCTCGAGCCACGTCATAGGAGTGGAACCGAATTACACGGTGGTCCGCTTCATCCCCATGGCCACGGGCCGTTTTATTGACGGCATGGACCTCTCCGGGCGCCGCCGTGTTGCGGTGCTGGGCTTCAAGGCTGCTAACCTTTTGTTCAACGGCCGCCCCATGCTGGGCGAAACCATCACCATCAACGGTACGGCGTTCACCGTGGTAGGGGCCGTGGGAAAAATCAGCCGCGGGAACAACGACTTCGACGACCAGAAGGTCTATGTCCCGGTCACCACCATGCTGGAACTGTTTCCGCTGAAGGGCGAGAACATCCCGCAGGACGCGCTCACCTCCATCCAGTACCAGCCCACAACCAAGGGCGAGATCGTGGCGGCGGTGGCGGCCGTGCATCGCGTTGTTGCTCAGCGGCATGGGTTCGATCCCTCCTTGGGAGACGCATTTTACGAGTTCGACACCATTGAGGAAGAGAAGATGATCGGGGCCATTTTCACGGCCATGGACATATTTCTCGGCGGTGTCGGGGTTGTAACGCTGGGGCTGGGGGCGGTTGGCATCATCAACATCATGCTTGTCTCCGTCACGGAGCGGACCCGCGAAATCGGCCTGATGAAAGCAGTGGGCGCTACCAAACGCAGCGTCCTGTCGCAGTTTTTCTGGGAGGGCCTGCTGCTGACAGGCATCAGCGGGCTTATCGGGATTGTGCTTTCGGCGGGATTCATGGCTCTGCTCCAGCAGGTGCTCACCGGCAAGATGCCGGGATGGGACCCGCCGCGCCTGGTCCCGTGGTCGGCCGCATTGGCGCTGGGCTCGCTGGTGGTCAGCGGAGTGGCCGCCGGGCTCTACCCGGCCAGCAAAGCGGCGCAAATGGATCCCATCGAGGCATTGAGGCGCGAGTGAAGGCTGATAGCTGATAGCTGAAAGCTGAGAGCTGAAGGGGCTGAATCATGTTCAGAGACATCTGGGGGCAGGCATGGGAAGCCATGATCTACAACCGTCGCCGCACCGCCATCACCATGGTCGGCATGGCCTGGGGCATCGCAACGGTGGTGCTGTTGCTGGCTTATGGCGCGGGCTTCAGCCATGCCATTGAAGCCATCTTCGCCCAGTGGGGCACCAACATCATCGGCATCTTCCCCGGCCGCACCAGCGAACAGGCCGGCGGAGACAAGGCCGGTGTCCTCGTGCGCTTCACTCAGGACGACGTCGACCGCCTGCAGAATGCCGTTCCGGGGATTAACCAAATCTCGCCCCAAGTGCAAAAAGACGTCGCCGTGCAAAACGATCTGCACACCTACACATGGACGGTGAACGGCGTTCGCCCGGTATTTCAGGATATCTGGAAACTCGACACGGATGATGGCCGCTTCTTCAACGGGGCTGAAGACGAGCAGCGCGCCCACGTCTGCGTCATCGGTTCGGAGGCCAAGACCAAGCTCTTTTCCGGTACCTGGGCCGTGGGACAAAGCATTCGCTTGAACGGTGTGCTGTTTACCATCGTTGGCGTGCTGTCGCCCAAGATGCAGGAAGGCGGCGAGCAAAATGACCGCAACCGGCAGATCTACGTGCCCTTCAGCACCATGAGCGATATCAAAGACACCACCTACCTCGACGGCATCTGGTTCAACTACCGCGGAGATTATCAGTTGGCCGAAAAGAGCCTGCGGGAAACCCTGGCCGCCGCGCATCATTTTCGCCCCTCGGATCATAACGCGATCTACGTGGCCAACCTCCTCACCCAGTTGCACCAGTTCACCATCCTCTCGCTCGCGCTGCAGGTGCTGCTGTCACTGGTGGGCGCGCTTACGCTGGGTATCGCGGGCATCGGGCTGATGAACATCATGCTGGTTGCGGTGCAGCAACGCACCCGCGAAATCGGCGTCGAGAAGGCTCTCGGCGCCCGCAAGCGCCATATCCTGCTTCAGTTCTTGTCGGAGGCATTCGTCATCACCGGCGTGGGCGGGGTCAGCGGGATTGCGCTAGCCTACCTGGTCTCAGTCCTCGTGGGGCGCATTCCGTTTTACAGCGCCCTCGCCCTGCACGCCGAGGCCGCCGACATCTACCTCAGAATCTCCCCCGCTTCGGTCGTCGTGGCCACCGTGATCCTGGCCATCACCGGCCTCGTCAGCGGTATGATCCCCGCCATTCGCGCCGCCAATCTTGATCCCATCGAGGCACTGCGCTATGAGTAATCGGGGCAGGGAACATGAAAATACTCCGCGCTTAGATAGAGCACGACTTCACGGCCTGCGGAAGAACTCGAGGAATGAAGTTGCTCTCCATAGATCCTGAGGTCAACGCATACTTCTCGCGCATCAGGCGCCGCCGCTGAGTTCGGACCTCTGCTGAATCGGCCGACCTGCGATGAACCAGTATCCGGCTCGAATCTTCCCCATTGTCTACAATCCGCCCGTCAATCCTGTATCAACCACTTCCATGTCCTTTGCACTGTCATCCAGAGGAGCGCAGCGACGAAGGATCTGCGGCTGCTTTTAGTCGTTCATGTGGTCGAGGGCTCGCCGAAAATCGGCGGGTTCGTAGTCGTACCAATCGCGACTGAGATCGGTCCATGTCGGGTTCATTGATTCGATGAGCGAAATTTTTTTCGAGCGGCTCCAGCCTTTGAGAACCTTCTCGCGAGCGATGGCCCGCTGCACGTCCTGATGTGACTCGAACCAAACGAGGCGGTCGCAGTTATACCGCGCCGTGAAGCCTTCGTGCTCTTTCCATTTGTGCTGAAACACGCGCTTGTGCAGATCTCCAGTGAGCCCGACATACAGCGTATGACTGCGGCTGGCCATGACGTACGTGAAATAGCTATGCTCGTCCATCTATGGCATCGTATCCGGTGGTGCCTGCTTTTGCGGTGACGGAAAGAACAACCGCAGATCCTTCGCTTCGCTCAGGATGACAGGCAAGGGGAAGGATGCGCGAAGCGGGAGGATCACCGCCGATGCGGAAATCTCGATTGCAGAAACCCGCCCAGGTTCTTGCCACCACTTCCAGCACAAAATCAGCACAAGAATCGCAGAGCTCTCTGTCTTCCCATGAATCTGAGGTGTTTCCGGGCCGCATTTTGTAACAGGGCACGACTTCAGTCGTCAAGCCCCGGTGCTCCAAAATCCGCCTAAGTCCATCATTCGGCAGGCCATACTCACCAACCTCGTTTGCAGATCAATTCCATGCTTCCGCGCATAATGGATTGATATGGAACACCAGCGCAATGAAACCCACCCCGGTTCAGAATGTCAACCATGTCCCCGGCCCGTACCAAAGGCCAGGACCCCACCCCCCCTGGGTCTGTGACTTATAGGTCACAAAATGTGAAATTCAAGCCATCCGCACTCGAGCTGTCCCCCATCCTCAATTCACCCCGGTGACCTACCCCGTCAATCGCGTGACTCCTCTACAAAACACTCACTATTTTGCTTTCCTTCGAAACTTTGGGGTCCAGACGGCGATTCGGACGCTGCCAAAAAAACGCTCAACTAGCGTAAATTGGGTTCGTGAAACGCTTTTTGAATCCATTGATTTTGGCGGGCTTGTTTTTGGCCGTGGTCGGGCTATGGCCGTACGCAGCCGGTGCCCAGAACTTTCCGAAACAGGACCCTCCCGGTCTGCCCACGGATCTTCCCCAGGAGATCGGGCCAAAGCTCACCGACCGTATTCCCGAAAAGCCCACATTGCCTGTCAGCCTCTCCATCCCTTTGAGACCGCTTGGCTACTCCGTCCCGGGAGTGTTCTACCTGGGGCGGCACAATCGTCTTGCCAGCCTGGATTTCATCGGCGAGAACCGCCTGCTTTTCACTTTTCAGGTGGCGGGACTGATGCACCGCAGGGACGAGGAAAGCGGCCCGGAGAGCGAGGAAAGGCAGATTCACGCCGTGGTGGTGACGCTGCCCGACGGGAAAACAGAGGCTGAGGCTCAATGGACGCTACACGACCGCGTCCGCTACCTCTGGATGCTAAAAGACGGCCATTTCCTGTTGCGGGACGGGGATGGCGTTCAGGAGGGCGACGCCACACTGGCCCTGAAACCGCTGCTGCATTTTCCGGGGCGGCTGCTCTGGCTGGAACTGAATCCGGCGCAACAGCTCATGAGCGTCAGCTTTCTGATGCCTCCGGCCAAGCCAAAAGGGATGCAGCCCGGCGCCCCGGCGACAGCCCCGGCCAGTCTGATCGCGGGCGAGGAAAAGCCCCGGTTGAAGCTGGACCCTCCCGAACTGAAGCCCGACCTGGTGGTGCGCACGCTCAATCGGGAAACCGGGAAGGTCCTTTCCGAAAGCCGTGTGGGCCTGGCTGTGCCGCGGGCTGCAAGTTCCGACGGTTATACGTCTGTGGAGGAGGGCATGCTTTCCGGCTTGCTCGATAACGCGCAATTGCCCATCAATTCCGAGGGTTCTATCGCAACCCCGGGAGAAGATTACAATCGATGGCATTTGGATTTCAGGCCTTTCGACGGCAAAGCCAAATTTCTGAGTCGCGTCAGCTCTGCCTGTCGTCCTTTCTCCGAATTCATCTCGGAGGGGGAGTTCCTGATGACCGCGTGCGATGTGTTCGATGGATGGGACGTGGTGGCGCTGTCTTCCTCCGGCAACCGGCTTTGGGGTGTCCGGATTTCGAATCACGAAGTCTGGCCGCAAGTGGTGAGCTCGCTCGACGGCTCGCGATTGGCGCGGGAAACGGTCGTTCTCGACCACGCGGTGCCGGTTGGACGTCCCCGTCCCGTCGATCCGAAAAACCTCAAAGGTCAGATCGTGCGGGTTTTCGATGCCGCGAACGGCAAGGTTGTGTTCGAGACAACCGCCAGCCCGATTCTTGACGGAGGCGGCAACATTGCCATCTCGCCGTCCGGGCGACGGCTGGCCGTCCTGAACGACGGCGCGATTCAGGTGTTCGATCTGCCCCCGGCTGACACACCCCGGGTGCGCGCGCCCTAAGCCTCCCGCCAAGGTGCGGGGCCGGTTTTGGTTGCGCCGAATCTTACACCGGCGGAAGCGTGTCCACCACCGGCACGCCGGGAGGCGGCGCAAAGTGGAAAGCGCTGGGAGAAATGGGCGCGTTGGGCTGCTCGTGTGAGAAGTGGAAATGCGTGACCGCGCCGTCTGATTCTTCCATCTCAATGGCAGTAATGGCCCCGTCGGGCGTGACCGTTAAAGCTAGCCGCAGCACGCGCTTTTCCTGTCCTTTGGGCAGACCTGTGAGCGTGTATTCGCCGTTGCCCGCCGGCGTCATCTTCAGGTGATCGAGCTCCTTTTCCAGTTCCGTGCGACCGAGCAGAAAGCGCAGCGGAGAGCGAAGGTCATCCAGCTCTTTGGCAGGAATGCGCTGTACCTTCGGATCACCCCGCGAATAGAACCACGCATATTTGCCATCGAGCAGAAAGAGCTTGCCGGGGGGCGAACTATATTCCCACTTCATCCGGCCCGGCTTGATCAGAAACAGCGTGCCGCTCTCCGTCCGGCTTACTCCCATCCCCTCGTAGTTCTCGGTAAAGCCCGACTTGAGGGAGTGGAGCTGGTTGTAGTGCCGGTCCACGCGCTGTGCCATCTCGTGAACGCTGAGGTCCTTCGCGGAGGGTGCCGGCTGTTGGGCGCCGAGGCAGGCGGACGCAATTCCGGCAAGCAGAACCATGCCGAATAGAGCGATTAATCTTCGAATCTGCCGCCGGATAAGCACGCAGCGGGATCCCGCTTCTGTCGCCGAATCCGCGCCTGGAAAGGAGTATCGGCGAAGGCTGCGCCGGGATGAATCGATCTTCCTGGTCATTGCACCATCTGGGTGCAGTTGGTGCCGCCACTGGGGTCGGCCTTCATGGCGCCACCCGACTCAAGGCAGAAGCCGCGATCACCCGTTTTGCCAGGAGTGGCCGGCACGGCGGTTGCCGTATAGCTCGTGATCCGGTCGGTGTTGTTCACGTTCACCTTGGTGCAGTTGCCGATTGAAAAGATGTACCCGGATTTGATGCCGGTTGCCAGCTCGCCATTGATCACACCGGCGGCTGTCGCGCTGGGCGGCCCGGTAGTGGTGTCACCCCCCCCAAGCGCCTGCAGGGTGCACGCATAACCGTTGGTGGGATAGGTGGACTCGTACATCGATTCGGCTTCCTGAATGGTTTGCAGCGACTTCTGCGCGGAAAGCTCGTTGGCGTGCTTGCGGATCTTGCCCGCTGTGGGAATGGCCACCAGCATCAGGATCAGAATGATCGAAATCACGATCAGCAACTCCATCAGCGTAAAGCCGTTCCGAACGGCGGACGTGGACTCGCCCCGATCGATTGCGTCGGGCTGCCTCTGGCCGCGCACACCACGCCATTTGCTACAGATTGAGAACGTGCGGTTCATGGGTTTCCCTACCTCAGGATGCAGACCGGCACACCGGCCCCATCCGACAAAATGCTACAACGTATGGACGCGGAAGGGAAATGAGACGCTCGGGAGGAACGGTGGACCGTTGTCAGTGTTCAGTTGTCTGTCGCCCGCACTGATCACTTGCCCACTGCTCCCTTATCACCGTCGTTCAACACACCAGCCTGGCACGGTTCAGTTTGATTCCGTCGAGGCGACCGAGGAGTGTGACAGCGATACGATCGGGATCGAAGAGGCGCTGGGCCATGGACTGCACTTGCGCAGCCTCCACGGCATCGATCCGTGCAGTGATCTCCTCCACGCTGAAGAACTGCTGAAAATACATCTCCTGGCGCGCCAGATTGGCCATGCGGGAGTTCGAACTCTCCAGCCCCATCAGGATGTTGCCTTTCAGCTGATCCTTGGCGCGGGTCAGCTCCTCGTCGCTTATAGGGTTCTGTTTCAGGTCGTGAAACTCGGCCAGGATGAGGCTGACCACTTCCAGGGCCTTGCCGACGGAGGTCCCCGCGTAAACGCAAAGCGTACCGGTGTCGCGGTAGGGGTTCAGGTCAGAGTAGATGGAGTAGGCCATCCCGCGTTCTTCGCGGATGGTTTGAAACAGCCGCGAACTCATGCCGCCGCCCAGCACGGTGTTGAGCACCAGCGTGGTATAGCGGTTGTCGTCTGTAATCGGCGGGGCGGGCACGCCGAGACAGATCTGCACCTGTTCGAGCGCTTTCTTGTTGCGGAGCAGGATACGGGCGCTGGCCTCCGGCGCCTGCTGTTCGCGCACTGCCTCACCGTAGGACAGGGTGGAAAACTTGTGTGCAATCGCTTCGGAAAACTGGTCGTGATCCAGATTGCCGGCGGCGGAAAACACCATGTTGCCGCCGTGGAAGCTGTCAGCGTGATAGGCGAATAGCTTTTCCTGGTTGAGCTTGCCCACCGTGGCCGAGGTGCCCAGAATGGGCTTGCCCAGGGGATGATCCTTCCAGAAATTCTGGGTGAATAATTCGTGCACCAGCACGTCGGGATTGTCTTCGTCGATCTTGATCTCTTCCAGAATGACACTACGCTCGCGCTCGATTTCAGTGGAGGCGAACACGGGGTTCAAGACCAGGTCGGCTAGCACATCCAGGGCCACGGGCACGTGTTCAGCCAGCGATTTCACGTTAAAGCAGATGGTTTCCTTACCCGTGAAGGCATCGAGATTTCCGCCGATCGAGTCCATCTCCCGCGCAATATGCTGGGCCGAGCGCGACCGCGTGCCTTTGAAAAGCATGTGCTCGACAAAATGGGAGATGCCGTTGGTTTCCGCCGGTTCGCAGCGCGAGCCCGACTTGATCCATACGCCCATGGCAACGGAGCGCAGATGTTCCATTCGCTCGGTCAGAACAATCAGGCCGTTCGGCAAAACAGTGCGGCGAAGATTTCGCTCCGTGCTCATATTCCTCTATTCGTACGTTGGTGAACTCGATCTCTGGCCGAAGGGACTCAGGCTTTGGCCTGACAGACGGCTTTGGTCTAGAAATGAGATGCATGCGGGGCCACGAATGGCAAAGCAACGCTGCAATGGGAAGAAGAATGCACTATGCTGGGCCCAGCCATGACTGCGCAAACCAGCCAACTCGTACGATTAAACACCAACTCCCCGCCGGATGGAAGCCGGAGACTCCTGTTTGGGTTGGATACGCAAGCCATTGCGGCGCAGATGGCGGAATTGGGTGAGCCGGAGTGGCGCGGCAGGCAGATTTCAGAAGCCATGTATAAACAACGACTTAAAGAAATAAATGAAATTACGACTTTAGCAAAATCTTTGCGCGTTAAGCTGGCGTCCGGCGGCTGGGAAGTGGGTCGGCCGAAGATTGAGCAAACCTTCGTTTCCGTAGACGGAACCGAGCGCTACCTCGTGGGCGGCCAAGCACAGGGTGGCCAGACCGTTGAAACGGTGTGGATGCCCGAGGGTGACGGGGGCGAGGCCGGAGACGGCACCGACTCCGCCGCGCCCGGCGAGCCGCGAAGCCCCGGATCAGAGAAGAAATGGAACCGGGCCACCATCTGCGTTTCAAGCCAGGTAGGTTGCGCCGTCAATTGCCAGTTCTGCCTGACCGCCAAACTCGGCCTGCAGCGCAACCTGAGCGCGGGCGAGATTGCCGGACAGGTGGTCGCGGTGCTTGATCGGCACAACGTGGAAGTGGGAAGAGACCGCGTGAATCTGGTCTTCATGGGCATGGGCGAGCCGCTTCTGAACTACGAAAACTTCATGGCGTCGGTGCGCCTGCTGGTGGAGGAAGTGGGAGTGAGTCCGCAACGAATGACCGTCTCCACCTCAGGCATTGTGCCGGGCATTGAGCGCTTCGCCCAGGAGCCGCCGGAGGTGCGCCCCAAGCTGGCCATCAGCCTGAATGCACCCAACGATGCCATTCGAAGCGAAGTGATGCCGATCAACCGCAAGTGGCCGATTGCAGCGGTGGTTGACGCGGTGCGGCAGTTGCGGTTGCGCTCGCACGAGAGGATCACGTTTGAATATGTGCTGCTGGGGGGCGTGACAGACCGCCCGGAACACGCCCGGGAAGTGGCTCGACTGGTGCGGCGAACCGGTCTGCCGGCCAAGGTAAACCTGATTGCATGGAATCCGGGGCCGGGGATTGCTTTTGAAACGCCGCGGGCCCAGGATGTGGATGCATTTCGACAAGCGTTGGCCGGTGAGGGCATTCCGGTGTATGTGAGACGGCCGCGGGGACGGGACATTTTCGCGGCTTGCGGGCAGTTGAAGCGAACGATGGAGGGATAGAGATTCGCTTGACTGCCGGGTTCTCATTCACAGCCTCACAGTTTCACAGCTTCACAGCCTCACATTTTCACCGGAAAACAGGGGAGTCGTTGTGTCGGATGCGGTATGGACCAGGAACACGGCTGACATTTTGAAGCAGGGAGACAGATAACCGAGCCGGCCCCAATTTGCGGCGGAGTATCGATAGATCAATTGAAGGATAGTTCAACGACTGGAACTGATCTGCAAAGCCGGCGAGAACATCAGGCGTAGATTCAGCTTGGTAAAAAATATTTGTCAAGCATGCTATTGACAGATTTCGACGAGATCACTGGGCGGAAGAATCTCGCAGACTGTCGCCTTCGAAACGAGGAATGCCAAAGTGTCCGCGAAGGTGGAGGATGTCGGCCGGGTTCAGATTGCCGGCGACCGTGACCAAGGTCAGGCTTCTCGGGGTTTCGGCCAGCACGACGGCGCCGCGGACGCTCATGCCGTCCATGACGACCCAGACATCGGTGGAGCCGTTGTGAAGCGGACCTCCCGTGCGGGCGGTTGTGACCAGGTGCTTCCATCCGCGCAAGTGGTAGGCGGCGCGGATGGAGGCGACCGCGCGCCCGTCGGGGATGCCGGCATCGCCAAAACGCATGAGATGGACGCTGACGCCATCGAGCTTTCGAATGACCTCGCGGTCTTCCGGTTCGGAGTCGGGCACGAGGCCGGCGGCGAGGGAAAGCAGGTTGCGGTCAAGGGTGAAGCTTTCTTTCACAGTGGCCTGGGCGGCCAGGCTTTCGAGTGCGGGAGGCGTCCACTCCAGGGGAACCGGAGAGAGCATGGCCGGCCCGTCGGGCGGAGCGGATGCGTTGTAGGCCAATTGGGAGTTGTCCGGTGGAGGCGGTGTTGCGGAATTCTGGGCCCGGGCGATTCCGCCGTCGAGCGAGGCGGCGAGGGAGGCGAGCGCGAGCGGCAGCTTCCAATTCATATGGGTTTAAACGCCGGTGCGAGGGAAAAGTTCCGCTGAGTTGCGGCGAAATTTTCTGGGTTCGAAGTTGCTGGGCGGCAAGGGCTGGAGAGTTGCGTCGAGGCGGCGTCTGAAGTCTCTCAAAGATATTGCAGATGTGAACGCCGGATGAAATGCGAGAGCGGCCTTTTGTCACCGGGCGATATGCGATAGACTCATGCGGGAACGTCTCAAGAAAACCACGACCGTCAACCTCATGGAGGGTACATAGAAATTGGGAAAAAGCATGGTCCCGAAGAAGATTTTCTTCACCAAGGGCGTAGGCAAACACAAGGAGCGGCTAACCTCCTTTGAGCTCGCCCTTCGGGATGCGGGAATCGCCTCACAGAATCTGGTACGCGTTTCTTCCATCTTTCCACCGCAGTGCAAAGTGATTCCGCGCAAGGAAGGGCTGAAATACCTGAATCACGGCGAGGTGGTGTTTGCCGTGATTGCGGAGAACTCGACCCGAGAACCGCACCGGCTGGTGGTCTCCAGCATCGGCGTGGCGATCCCAGCCGATCGCAACACGTACGGCTACCTGAGTGAGCACCACAGCTTCGGCGAGACGGAAGACCAGGCCGGAGAGTACGCCGAGGAACTTGCGGCCGAGATGCTGGCCACGACCCTGGATGTGGACTTTGACCCCGACACGAGCTGGGACGAGAAGAAGGAGATCTATCGCATCTCGAACAAGATCGTACGCACCAGCAATGTGACCCAGTCGGCGGTGGGGGATAAGCGCGGAATGTGGACCACCACCATTGCGGCGGCTGTGCTGATTCTCGACGAAGATTAGCGCGGCGTAACCTCGATTCAGAACCGGAGGCCAATTCCGCATTGCGGGGTTGGCCTTGCTGTATGGACGTGGAGGAAGAACGGGCGGACGATGGCGGAAACACGCAGATACAAAGTAGGGCTGGTGCAGATGCGGATGGGGCCTGATCCTGAGGCCAATTTTGCGTCGGCGGTGCGGCATGTGCGGGAGGCGGCGCGGCTGGGCGCGAACATTGTGTGCCTGCCGGAGTTGTTTCGCACGCAATATTTTTGCCAGCGCGAGGAGCTTGCGCTCTTTGACCTTTCGGAGGAGATCCCCGGCGCATCGACCAAAAAGCTGGGCGAGGTTGCCCGTGAGGCGCGCGTGGTAGTGATTGCTTCGCTGTTTGAACGCCGTGCGCCGGGGCTTTACCACAACACGGCGGTGACGCTGAATGTGGATGGGACGATCGCGAGCGTGTATCGGAAGATGCATATACCGGACGACCCGCTTTACTACGAGAAGTTCTACTTTGCGCCGGGCGATCTTGGCTTCAAGGCGGTGAGCACGGCTTTTGGCCGCGTGGGCACGCTGGTGTGCTGGGACCAGTGGTATCCCGAGGGCGCGCGGCTCACGGCGTTGCAAGGGGCGGAAGTGCTGTTTTATCCCACCGCGATTGGCTGGCATCCGGCAGAGAAGGAAGAATTTGGCGCAGCGCAGTATGACGCGTGGCAGACGGTGCAGCGGTCTCATGCGATCGCCAACGGCGTGTATGTGGCGGGCGTGAACCGGGTGGGGCACGAGCACGGCGACATTCTGGGCAATCGGGCGGCGGGGCCGGGGCTGGAGTTCTGGGGCGGAAGCTTCTTAGCTGATCCGTTTGGACGCGTAGTGGCGAAGGCTTCGCACGATGCGGAGGAGATTGTGCTGGGCGAGGTAGACCTGGGGCTGCTTGAAGACACGCGGCGCAACTGGCCGTTTCTGCGCGACCGGCGGATTGATGCGTATGGGCCGATTACGCAGAGATTTCTCGATCCGATGAACTCGTGGTCGGCGGATGGAGAGCCTAAATAGAGATGGTTGATCGTGTTGCGGATGGAACTCCGCGCGAACTGGGCTACCGCATGCCGGCGGAGTGGGAAACCCACGAGGCGACGTGGCTGGCGTGGCCGCACAATCCTGAAGACTGGCCGGGAAAGTTTCAGGCGATACCGTGGCTTTATGCGGAGATCGTGCGCCTGCTGGCTGGGCGCGAGCGAGTGCATCTGGTTGTGGAGGATGCGAACGCGGAACGGCGGGTGCGAGGGATTCTGAAGCGGGCGGGCGCGAATCTGGAGCGGGTGAGCTTTCATGCCTGGCCCACTGATCGCGGGTGGACGAGGGACTCGGGGCCGATTTTTGTTTGCAATGGCCAGGGCGAAGTGGGGATCACGAACTGGCGATTCAATGGCTGGGCCAAGTATGACGATTGGCGTCTTGATGATTTGTTGCCCGGCCGAGTCGCCGAATTGTTCGGATTACCCGAGTGGCAGCCTGCAATTGAAGTGGATGGCGAGACGAGACGGATTGTGCTCGAGGGCGGCTCGATTGATACGAACGGGCAGGGCATTCTGCTGACGACGGAGGAATGTCTGCTCAGCGAAGTGCAGCAGCGCAATCCCGGCGTGGGGCGCGCGCAGATGGAGCAGGTCTTTCACGACTTTCTGGGAATTGACAAAGTGATCTGGCTGGGGTGCGGTGTGGCCGGCGACGATACGCACGGGCACGTGGACGACATTAGCCGCTTTGTGGGGCCGGAGACGATTGTGACGGCTGTCGAGCCGGATGTGCGCGATGCGAATCATGCGCCGCTCAAGGAGAATCTGGAGCGCCTGAAGGCGGCGCGCACATTGGATGGCAAGCAGTTCACGGTGGTGGAATTGCCACTGCCTCGGCCAGTGATTTTTCGCGGTCAGAGATTGCCGGCGAGCTATGCGAATTTCTATATCGCGAATGGCGTGGTGTTGATGCCGACCTTCCACGATCCTAATGACCGCGTGGCGCTGAATACTCTGGCAGAGGTTTATCCGGGACGGGAAGTGATTGGAATTCATGGCGTGGATCTGGTGTGGGGATTGGGGACGCTGCACTGCATGACGCAGCAGCAGCCTGATGGAAACAGCCGTAGCTAATGCGGAGCCTCAAAAGTTCGTTACTTAAATCGAAGTCCCGAACCGCAGGTCCGTCGACTACGATTGGCGCAAAGTGCGCGCCAATCTCCGCTCAGGATGACAACTCATTCTTAAGTGCGGGGCTTCGAGACAGGACACCGGTAGGAATAGGATCGGAAGCATGATCTCCGATATGCAAGCGATGCAGGCTGCGCTGGATGAGGCGCGGCTCTGTGGAGATGCCGGCGAGGTGCCGATTGGCGCGGTGGTGGTGCGCGAAGGGGAGTTCGTCGCGCGAGGGCAGAACCGGGTGCTGAGCGACAACGATCCGACGGCGCATGCGGAGATTGTGGCGCTGCGTGAAGCGGCGGCTTGTATAGGGAACTATCGACTGAATGGCTGCACGCTTTACGTGACGCTGGAGCCGTGTGCGATGTGCGCAGGGGCCATGATTCATGCGCGGCTGGACCGGTTGGTGTTTGGGGCCGCCGATCCTAAGGCGGGGGCGGCCGGGTCGGTGCTTTCGGTGCTGAATCATCCGCAACTGAATCATCAAATGGCTGTAGAGCGAGGAATTCTTGCGGATGAGTCGTCGGAGTTGCTGCGGAGGTTTTTCCGGGAGCGGCGGTAGGCGATCCGATCCGTGTCAACTTCTGGTGAGGGCGCGGATTCGCTCAGCGTGGGTGGGCCACTTTTTGGATAATTCGGCGTAACTTCCGCTGCGGTAATCGGCGAAGTCGAAGCCGGGAGTGACGGTGCAGCCGAGGAGTGCGACCTGGCCGTTGGCGATGAGGCGCGTGCCTTGCCAGACGCCCGCGGGGACGACCAGTTGGACCTGCTGACTGGCCTCTAAATCCTGTCCAAGACTAAAAACGGCGGAGCCGCCGTCTTCGTATAGTTGAAGCATTTCGACGGGATCGCCGTAGATAGAAGTGGAAGATCTCGTCGGAGGCGAGGAGGTGCATCTCAGAGAAGGTGCCGGGCTCGAGGAGGTAATAGATAGCCGTGCCCTGGGGTCGCACCCCGCGAGGCAGATTGACGGTGCCGGGCGAAGTGTAGGTGCGGCGGAACGAGCCGCCTTCAATGGGGTGGGGCTCGAGGTGCAGGAGTGCCTTGATTTCAGCGGCGGTCATGATCCCCGATGGTAGCAGCGCGGGCACAGTAAAATGGGTTTATGAAAGTTCAGGTTTATACCGCGGCCTGGTGCCGGGATTGCCGGGCGGCAAAGCAGTTTCTGGATTCTCACGGGATCGAATACACCGAGATCAATGTGGACCTGGATGCCGCCGCTTCGGCTGAAGTGATGGCGCATGTGGGCAAACGGGCCGTTCCGCAGCTTGTGATCGACGGCGAGTGGTTTCAGCCCTACAAGCCGGGGCGCGGGCTGCTCTACGACGAACTGCACAAGCGCTTTGGCCTTCCGCGGTCGTAGGCGATTTTTCCTCGTACAATCAGGAGTTGGCATGGGCGCATCAAGATGGCCTGACAGCATCTCTGAAAAACCTTCCCGCAGCGGCTGAAGCCGCGTTGACGTTGAGGCACTCACGGCACGACTGAAGTCGTGCCCTTTCAAAACCGGCCTTTTACCACAGGCTACTGAGCAAGGAGCGCACGCTTGATCGAACGCTATACACGCCCGGCGATGGGCCGCATCTGGACGGAAGAGAACAAGTATCGCTGCTGGCTGCAGGTGGAGTCGGCGGCGAGCGCGGTGCTGGCCGAGGACGGCGTCATTCCTGCCGAGGCGGCCGCAGGCGATCGCCACGAAGGCGACTTTCAGCGTTGAGCGCATCCACGAGATTGAAGCTGAAGTGAAGCACGACGTGATCGCGTTCACGACGGCGGTGGCGGAGAGCCTGAAAGCGCAGGGGCTCGGACGATGAGTCGCGCTGGCTGCACTATGGGCTGACGTCGAACGACGTGGTGGATACGGCGCAGGCGCTGCAGGTGAAGGAGGCATCCGCGCTGATTCGCGAGGGGATTGGAGGCACTGCTGGCGGTGCTGAAGCGGCGCGCGCTCGAGTTCAAGCACACGCCGACGATTGGGCGCACGCATGGGATTCATGCGGAGCCGACCACGTTTGGGCTGAAGCTGCTGAACTGGTATGCGGAGATGGAGCGCAATCTCGCCCGCTTTGACGCGGCGGCGGAAGACATGCGCGTGGGCAAGCTTTCCGGCGCGGTGGGGACATTTGGGCATCTGAAGCCGGAGCACGAGGAGCGCATCTGCGCGCGGCTGGGGCTGAAGCCGGCGCCGGTGGCGACGCAGGTGATCCAGCGCGACCGGCATGCGGCGTATATTGCGACGCTGGCGATTATCGGGAGCACGCTGGACAAGATTGCGGTGGAGATTCGGCATCTGCAGCGGACCGAGGTGCGCGAGGCGCAGGAGTATTTCAGCGAGAAACAAAAAGGCTCGTCGGCGATGCCGCACAAGAAGAATCCGATTACCAGCGAGCAGATCAGCGGGCTGGCGCGGGTGCTGCGCGGGAATGCGCAGGCGGCGTTTGAGAATGTCGCGCTGTGGCATGAGCGGGATATTTCGCATTCGTCGGTGGAGCGGGTGATTTTTCCCGACTCGACGATCCTGGTGGATTACCTGCTGGCGAAGATGGCCGATTTGATGGACCGGCTGCTGGTGTATCCGGAGCGGATGAAGAAGAATCTGGAGAGCACGGGCGGGCTGATTTTCTCGGGCCAGTTGCTGCTGGATCTGGCCGAGGCGGGGATGCTGCGCGAGGATGCGTATCGGCTGGTGCAGGGGCATGCGATGCGTGCCTGGAAAGAGGATCTGGGTTTCGGGATGAAGTGGAGCGGGATGCGGTGATCGCCAAGCTGCTTTCGCCAGAAAAGCTGGAGAAGACATTTGACTATGGGCGGCAGCTGGGAAATGTGGATGCGATTTTTGAGAGGGTGCTGAAAGACGGCTTTTAGCTGCCAGCTCTCAGCATCGGAGCGTTGTACCTTCCCAATGTCTCATCCGCCTTGGTGGACCATAGTATTCTTTGGCATTGGCGTCAGAAAACCATCGGGTTCGGAGCTGAATGAATCTTACTGTTGCGGTTACCGGCGCTTCGGGGGCGGTGTTTGGGCGGGAACTATTGCGCGCGCTGGAAGCGGATGAGCGCGTCGCACGGGTGCATTTTGTAGCAAGCGAGAATTCACTGCGGGTGATGGCGGAGGAACTGGGCGTTTCAGGACGGACCGGGCTGGTGGAGAAGCTGCTGGGCGCCGCGCCGAAGAAGATCGTGCAATGTTCGGATGCGGACATTGGCGCGGCGATTGCGAGCGGGAGCCATCCCTCAAACGGAATGATTGTGCTGCCATGCTCGATGGGGACGCTGGCGGCGATTGCGCTGGGGCTGGCCGACTCGCTGATTGCGCGGGCCGCGGATGTGACACTCAAGGAGCGAAGGCCGCTGGTGCTGTGTGTGCGCGAGACGCCGTTCAATCGCATTCACCTGCGCAATATGACGCTGGCGGCGGAGGCTGGGGCTACAATCTTTCCCGTGATTCCGGCGTTTTATAACAAGCCTGTGGATTCCGACGAGATGGCGTGGCAGTTTGTGTGCCGGGTGCTGGCCCATATCGGGCTGCCGCAGCCGGGGGCGTATGTCTGGGGAGGCAGGGACTAACGGACTAAGGGACTACTTTCAGTTGACACATACCTTTGCAGCCAGTGATACTGCTTTCTATGCCGAACCTTGGGACGCACGGAATTGGGGCCATGGCCATGTGCATGTGTAGGTCATGCGGACCTGTCCGTGGGTTTCTGGAACGGCGAATGCGTTAGACGCAACCGATCTTGATACCAGACGGCCCGAGTCCTCGAAAAGGATTCGGGTCTTTGTTTTTCCGAGGAGTCTGCGTATCCCACCCTTGCGATGAAAATCCGCCACGGCGGACAAGGATGGGGACCCATGTTCTCCGCGCAACCCAAGCCCCATGAACTCAAGGAGAGTCGATATGTCCGATACAAAGCAACAGGAGTTCGCTACCCTTGCCGTCCACGCAGGCCAGTCGCCCGACCCGGCGACCGGAGCGCGGGCGGTACCGATCTACCAGACAACTTCCTACCTTTTCCAGGATGCCGACCATGCAGGGCGGCTGTTTGCGCTGAAGGAGTTCGGGAACATTTACACCCGGATCATGAATCCGACGACGGATGTGTTTGAAAAACGTGTGGCGGCGCTGGAGGGCGGCGTGGCGGGGCTGGCTACGGCATCCGGCCAGGCGGCAGAGACGCTGACCATGACGACGCTGGCTGCGGCTGGCGATGAGATTGTCTCGACGACTTCGCTTTATGGCGGCACCTACAACCTGTTCCACTACACCTTGCCGCGGCTGGGGATTTTGGTTCGGTTTGTAGATGCCGACGACTTTGACGGGCTGCGCGCGGCCATTAACGGGAAGACGCGGGCGGTGTACACGGAAACCCTGGGCAATCCGAAGCTCGATGTGGTGGACATCGAAAAGATGGCAGGCATTGCGCATGAGAATGGGTTGCCGCTGATCATCGACAATACTTCGGCGTCGCCGGCGCTGGTTCGGCCCATCGAGTGGGGCGCGGACATCGTGGTCAATTCGGCGACAAAGTTTCTGGGCGGCCATGGAACGACCATCGGCGGCGTGATTGTGGATGGGGGCAAGTTCGACTGGGCGGCGTCAGGGCGGTTCAAGGAATTTACCGAGCCGGATCCTTCGTATCACGGACTGTCGTACACACAGGCGTTCGGGCCGCTGGCGTTCATTTTGAAGGCGCGGGTGCAGGGACTGCGGGATACTGGCGCGGCACTGTCACCGTTCAGTGCGTTTCTACTCCTGCAGGGGATCGAGACGCTGCATTTGCGGATGGAGCGGCACTCAGAAAATGCGCTTGCGGTAGCACTGCACCTGGAAAGGCATCCCGGCGTGGAGTGGGTGAATTATCCGGGGCTCAAGTCGAGCCGCTACTTCGCGCGGGCGCAGAAGTATTTGCCCACCGGACAAGGGGCGCTGGTCACGTTTGGGATCAAATCCGGAAAGACGGGGGGCGGATACGAAGCGGGGAAGAAGCTGATCGATTCGCTGGAGCTTTTCTCGCTGGTGGCGAATATCGGCGATGCCAAGTCGCTGGTGATTCACCCCGCGTCGACGACCCACCAGCAGCTTTCAGTGGAGGAGCAGGCCGGAACGGGTGTCACGCCGGAGATGGTGCGGCTTTCGATCGGGATCGAAGGGATTCGCGACATACTTGCCGATCTTGACCAGGCAATCGAGACAGCCAATGGGCATGCGTTCACTGGCACGGCGAAGACGGCGGGTCTTGCTGCACAATGAAGGCTATGACCGAGAGCGATACCGGGACAGGAGCCGGGAAGACGGGAACGCGAGTGCTGGAGCCCACCTATGAGGGTGACTTTGTGCTCGACCGGCACCTGTTGCTGGAGAGCGGGAGCACGCTGACCACTCCTACACTGCACTACGCGGTGTATGGGCGGCTGAATGCAGCCCGGGACAACGCGGTGTTGGTTTGTCATGCGCTTTCGGGTTCGGCCCTGGTGGGGTCGTGGTGGCCGGAGGTTTTCGGGCCGGGAGCGGTGTTGTCGCTGGATCACGATTTTGTGATCTGTATCAACATGCTTGGCTCCTGTTATGGCTCGACAGGGCCCGGATCAGTGAACCCGGAGACGGGAGAGCCTTACGGGGCGGATTTTCCCCTGGTTTCGATTCGAGACAACGTGAGGGCGCAGGCGCAGCTGCTGGATTCGTTAGGGATCCGGCGGCTGCGTTTGGTTTTGGGAGGCTCCATCGGGGGCATGCAGGCGTTGGAGTGGGCGATCCACGACCCGGAGCGCGTGCAGCGAGGCTTGATCATCGCGGTGGCGCCTTTGACGGCGATGGGGCTGGCGCTGAATCACCTGCAGCGGCAGGCAATCAAGAACGATCCCGACTGGGCGGAGGGCAATTATCTGCCGCAGAAGCCGCCGCGGCAGGGGCTGGCGCTGGCGCGGCAAATCGGGATGCTGAGTTACAAATCCGCGCCTCTATTTGAGGAGCGGTTCGGCCGCAATCCCAACCGCAACGGGGAAGACCCGTGGGCGCTGGACCCGAACGGCGGCGGGCTGGTCGGGGGGCGGTTCGACATTGCCGGGTATCTGGACCACCAGGGCAAGCGATTCATTGACCGCTTCGACGCCAATGCTTACCTGGCGATCTTGCGCACCATGGATACCTGGAATCCGCTGGATGGCCATGCCTCGCCGCAGGAGGCGTTCGGGCGGATTCGGGCGCGGCTCAGCTTCGTCGGCATCAGCTCGGACTGGCTGTTTCCGGCGGACTCGGTTCGCGAATTTGCGTGCGCGATACGGTCGGCGGGGGTGGACGCCGACTACCGGGAGATGACGAGTGCACACGGCCACGATGCGTTTTTGGCCGAACAGGTGGAGCTGGTGCGGCTGCTGCAATAGGAGTTAGAGCGGTTCCATAATTCACGTGGTACTTGAAAGCGGTGACTTCGGTGCAAGGCAATGGTGGAACTGCAGTAGCCCGCCGGCTGCAGCTGGAGAACAATTATTTACATTGCTATGTCTATCGCCCGCGTGTTTTGCGGCGGCGGTGCGTGCTAACCTTCAACGACAGGGGATGAGAGCGCCAAAAAGTGAAATCTGCGGGACATCTGTACGCCGTCCTGAGTCATCTGTTGAGATGTGCGGCGAGGCCTGTCAGGGGTTGGCACTCAGATCGTGTTTTTGGTCAACAACTTCGCTTGTCACAATGGGCCGAGCTTTCTATAATCCTTCCAACACCGCATTGGACACCGTGGTATGGTTTTTTGGGGACCCCGGTGCACAACCGCCGATCGCAACGGTTGTACATTCTGCGTGCGGGTGCATTAGTATTGACTTCCATTTTGGCATTTCCCAGGAGCACTAAATGAAGAAGATCGTCTTTGCAATCGTGATGGCGTTGGCGAGCATGAGCCTCGTAATTGCGCCCACGCTGCGCGCGCAGGAGTCGGGCACGATTCAGATCAAGGACCCGGCCGAGTTCAATGCCTATCAAATGGCAATCACACAAAGCGATCCAACCGCCAAAGCAGCGGCGCTCGAGAGCTTTCTGCAGACCTATCCGCAAAGCGTGGTGAAGCAGGCGGTGCTGGATATGCTGGTGGATACTTATCAGCAACTGCACGAACCGGACAAGACGCTGAGCGCCGCGAGCAGGCTGCTGCAGGTGGACCCCAACAATATGAAGGCCATCTTCTTCTCGGTTTTCATCAAGAAGGGTCAGTGCGCCAAGTCAGTCAACGCGACGGGAAAAGCATCAGATCCGCAGCCATGCGATGATGCGGCGGCATTGGCGACCAAGGGTCTGGCGGTTCCCAAGCCTGCCGGCGTCTCCGACGACGACTGGAAGAAGCAGACGGCCGCAACCTACCCGTTGTTTCACTCGGCCATTGCTCTGGATGACGACGTCTCAAAGGAAAACTACCAGGGCGCGATTGCCGAATACACAGCTTCGCTGAACCTGATGAGTGAAGACCAGTCGAAATCGGCGGGCCTCGTGGACATGCTGCAACTGGCTGATGTTTACACCAAGCCAGCAGTGAAAGATCTGCCCAAGGCAATCTGGTTTTACGCGCGGGTTTGGGACTTTGCCCCGCCTGCCTACAAGGCGCAGATCGAGCCCAAGCTGGAGTACTACTACAAGAAATTCCACGGAGCCCTGGATGGACTGAACGACATCAAGACCCAGGCCCAGGCGACGACGTTCCCGCCGGCGACTTACACGATCGCTCCTGCGAAGAGCCCGGCAGAGCAGATTCACGATCTGCTGGCGTCGACGCCGGATTTGAACACGCTGGCACTCGCCGACAAGGAAACGGTGCTTGCACTCGGCAGCCAGGATGATGCGGACAAGTTGTGGGCGCTTTTGAAGGATAAGGTCACGCCGGTTCCCGGAGTTGTGATCGAAGCCACTACCACGGTCATCAAGGTCGCCGTGACCCAGGACGCCAAGGACGCGAAGACCCCCGACTTCATCGTGAACATGAAGAAGCCTCTGGAAGAAAAGGAAGTGCCCGCGGTGGGGTTCGAATTCGGCATTCAGCCTGCCGCTGAACTGGATGGCACCTATGACAGCTACACCCGGATTCCGGCCAACGGCAACGCGGCACCTTCGGTGCAGATTGTTCTTCGCGATGGATTCATCCAGCCGGAGAAGAAGAAGGCCGCTCCGGTGCATCACAGGGCCGCTACAACCCACCACACGGGCGACTGAGCGGTCGGGAGCAATCAAGCCGGGCGGCGGGGTGGAACGAAATCCGCCGCCCCAGTTCAGCATCTGGGAGCCATTCGGGGCAGCCATTCATGGGGCTGCCCTTTTTGCGTGATTGGGTTACGAGGGCGGGCGGGTTGAATGGTAGTCTGAGGTCAATATGGTGCGATTTGGCCACTTTCCATTCCTGATGGCAGCGCTTGTTTCTGTGGCGTTGGGGGTCACAGCTGCGGCGCAGACCAGAGACGAGGCGCCGGATGGGCATCGGGGAGCCAGAATAGTGCCGCCGGCGGTTTCCGCCGGTCCGTTTTCGACAGAGGAGCAATCTCAGGCGGCGGCATTCTCGATCGAATTCCGGGCTGCCGATCGAATGACGCAGAAGGACCGCAACCTGGCGGCGGATGCAGAGTCTTCGATTGCCGAGCACACCGGAAGAAGCGGATTCGATTTGGAACAGGGTCAGTGGAGCTACCGGCAGGTGGTGTGTCCGGCGCTGCCCAACCATCTGTTCCTGCAATACACGCGGAATAACGGAGTGGGCGATGTGACGATGTTTACCGCCTCCATTCCGCGGGGAAGCGAGGGGCGGGTGCGCATCATCCCCATTCTTCGGCGTGGATACTCGCTCTTTTCGCCGGCGCCGATCAATGCGCTGACGATTTCGGCATTCAACCATATCCGGGCAGAAGAGCCGGATGGAAGGTCAGAGAACTGGCTGGGAAATGGACTTTGTTATGCCGCCCTGGCGGGAGCGCACCCTCAAGTTCCAAAGCCCGGTGAAGAGCTGGACAGTGACGGCCCGGCGCCTGCGCTGACAGCCGCCATGGACGTGCCAACCAGCGGAGGAGAAGTGATCCGGTTTGCCGATGCCGCAGCTAAACCAAAGCCGATGGAGTGGATGATGACGTTCACCCATAAGGGCAAACTGGTCAGCGCGAAGCATTTTCCTGCGCCGCTGTTCGCGGAGAAGCGGGTTCCTGAGAGTGCGCCGGCGCTGAAAACCCGGCCTGTTCCGGTGGATGAAGAGAACTAGGGCTGCTCGGGTAGAGCGGCAAAGGCAAACCGAATTTGTCACTCGCCGAGGATGATGCGGAGGATGGCGGTAGCGTGGCCGGTCGCGGGATCGCAGGTCACCAGGGCAGCGCACATCTTCGGGTTTCCTTTGGCAGCTTCAAACTTGCCCGGCATTCCAGTGAGAAAACGGTGCAGAACGAGATCTTTTTCGACGCCGATGACGCTGTCGTAGGGGCCGCTCATGCCTACGTCGGTCTGGTAGGCAGTTCCTCCAGGCAGCAGCCGCTCGTCGGCGGTGGGAATGTGGGTGTGGGTGCCGAGAACCGCTGTGACCCGCCCGTCCAGGTGCCAGCCCATGGCGACCTTCTCGCTGGTAGCTTCAGCGTGGAAATCGACCACGATGATTTTGGCCTTGATGCCCTTCAGCAGATGATTGACGGCGTGGAAGGGGTCGTTGGTGCCGGCCATGAAGACGCGTCCCATCAGGTCGATGACCGCGTAGTCGACTCCGCTGCGGGTGGTGCCTTCAAAGACGCCGTAGCCGGGTAATCCGGGGAGAAAGTTGGCGGGGCGGAGGACACGTCGGGGGCGTTCGCGGCTCCCGGCGGGCACTGAGCCGAGGTAGTCGATCAACTCGCGCTTATCCCAGACGTGGTTGCCGGTGGTGAGCACGTCCGCGCCCAGGTCGAACAG
The DNA here is from genome assembly GCA_963833995.1 of uncultured Acidobacteriota bacterium. Taxonomy (GTDB): domain Bacteria; phylum Acidobacteriota; class Terriglobia; order Terriglobales; family Acidobacteriaceae; genus Telmatobacter. The sequence continues at coordinate 156,310 of CAWIAE010000001.1, forward strand.
TTCTTCGGCGATCTGAGGCGTGACACCGAAGCCTCCGGCGGCATTCTCGACATTCATGATGACGAGTTCGACGTTCTGCGCATCGCAGACGTGGGCGATGTGTTCGCGCACGATCCTGCGCCCTGCACTGCCGAAGATGTCGCCCACGAAAAGAATGTTCAAGGACAGCTCCCAGCTTTTAGCTTCCAGCTTCTAGCCTAACTGCGGGGCGGCGCGCCGCCCGATTTTGAACAGCTGGAAGCTAGGAGCTAGAGGCTGATGGCTGCTTTTCCTGTTCTTTGCTTCTCATCAGCGGAAAAAGAATCACGTCGCGGATGGATTTTGAGCCGGTGAGCAGCATGGTCAGGCGGTCGATGCCGATGCCTTCGCCGCCTGTAGGTGGCAGCCCATAGGCCAGTGCGCGCACGTAGTCTTCGTCCATCTGGTGGGCCTCGTCGTCGCCGCGATCGCGTTCGGAGATCTGCTGCTCAAAGCGCTTGTGCTGCTCGACGGGGTCGTTGAGCTCGCTGAAGGCATTGCCCAACTCGAATCCGCCGGCGAAGAACTCAAACCGCTCGACATGGGCCGGGTCGCCGGGCTTGGCCTTGGAGAGCGGCGAGACCTCGACGGGGTAGTCGTAGATGATGGTGGGCTGGATGAGGAACGGCTCCACTACCGCTTCGAAGAGGTTGTAGATCGACTTGCCCAATGGCGCGCCTTTCATCGAGTCGTAATAGACGGCGGTAATTGCGCCATGGATGGTTTTGAGTTCGGCCAGGCGCTCGGGGGCGATGTGCGCCGTGTTGCATCCCGCCTTTTCCAGCGAGCCCATGGCGGCGTGGAGGCGTGCCTGAAGGACTTGCGCCGACTCAAAGGCCGTGAGGGCCGGCTTGGCGCCTGCCTCCTCCGGCCAGAATTCCTGGATGGCCGCGCGCATGGTGAGGCGCTGCCACTTGGAGAGTTCGATGGTATGCCCATCGAACTCGACCGTCGTGGTTCCGTTGACCTCGCGCGCGACGAATTCGACCAGGTCCTCCGTCATCTGCATCATGTCGTAGTAGTTGGCGTAGGCCTGGTAGAACTCGAGCATGGTGAATTCGGGATTGTGCTGGGTGCTGACGCCTTCGTTGCGGAAATTGCGATTGATCTCGTAGACCCGATCGAGTCCGCCCACCACCAGGCGCTTGAGGTAAAGCTCCGGTGCGATGCGCAGAAAGAGGTCCATGTCGAGGGCATTGTGGTGGGTCCTGAAGGGCCGCGCCGCCGCGCCGCCGGCGATCTGCTGCATCATCGGTGTTTCCACCTCGAGGTAGCCGCGCTCATCGAAGAACCGGCGTATGGCCTGCAGAACCTTGGCGCGCTTTACGAAGACTTTCCGGCTTTCGAGATTGGCGAACAGATCGACATAGCGCTGGCGGTAACGAAGTTCCACGTCGGCCAGGCCGTGATACTTTTCCGGCAGGGCGAGCATGGCCTTGGAGAGGAAGGTGAGACGCTCCACGTGTATGGTTAATTCGCCCGTCCGGGTACGGAAGAGGTAGCCGGCGGCGCCAATGTGGTCCCCCAAGTCAAGCAATTTATAGAGCGCAAATCCCTGTTCGCCGACGGCATCGAGCCGAACGTAGATCTGCAGGCGTTCGCCTCCCTGCTGCAGGGTGGCAAAGCCAGCCTTGCCCTGAGCGCGAATGGCCATGATGCGTCCTGAAACGGCCACCGTCACGCGCTGGGCTTCGAGTTCCTCGGCCGTTGTTTCGCCCCAGCGGGCGCGAACATCGGGGACCGTGTGCGAGGCGGGAAACTGGTTGGGATAGGCAGCGTGGCCCAGCTTTTCGATCTCTGCCAGCTTCGCTCTGCGCAGATCGAACAGGCTGCGCTCAAACTCTGAATCAAACACTCTGTTTCCTTCCCATTGCGGGCATGCCCCAAAAGGGAAGTATACCCGCTCGTTGGAAGACCCTGTATGCTTGTGGAGAGCTCCCATGCCTTTCAACCGCCCCATTCCCGATCCCAAGCCTCAGCCTAGTGGGTCCGGCGGCCTTCAGAGCCTGATCCAGGCGGAAAAGCTGATGCAGATTGCTCTATTGCTGCCTTGTTCGGCATTCGTAGGGTGGCTATTGGGCGCCTGGGCCGATTCGCACTTCCACCAGACGTGGATGGAGATTGCAGGAATTGTCATCGGCGGCGTCTCAGGGCTGGTATACGTGATTCGCCTCGTCATTTCATCGGGAGCCGACGCCGATAAGGACGGCGGGAACGGTGGAAAGGGAGACGCCGGCGTCAGAAGATGACTGAAGAAACGCAACCACTGGTTAGCCTGACCGATGAGGCTTTGGAATCGATGCTGCGCCGGGCCCTGCGCGAGACGCTGATTCTGGGCGCGGCGGCCGCCCTGGTGCTGTGGAAGGCCTCCGACTGGCGCAACGCGGCGATGCTGACGACTGGGATGCTGATTTCGGCTGCCAGCATCCTTGAGTGGCAGCGGCTGATCCGGCTCATCAACCTCAAACTGGACAAGAAGAAGCCTCCGCGGAGCGCGTGGGTCGTGGTGGTGTTCTTTGTGCTGAGGCTCACCATCTTTGGGGCGGCCATTTATGGTAGCCTGATATGTTTCCGAGGTTCGGTGGTTGCGCTTCTTTGCGGTTTAGCCCTGGCGGTGCTTGCCATAGCATTTGAAGCTCTTCGCCTGCTTCGGGATTGAGAATCTCGATAATTCCTGGAACGGAAAGACTCAAGACTTCATGCCGGAAACTCTCTTCGTCACTCGCATCATGAATCATCTGTTTGGCGGCATCGCGGCCTGGGCGTTGCATCTGGTGGGCATTTCCGCCAACCCGGCGACGGCGATCGACAACACGTTTGCGCTGGAATTGCTGGTGGTATTTTTACTCATCGCTTTTTTCGTCGCCGTGCGGCTAAGCCTTTCAGTGGAACGGCCCAACCCGGTGCAGCAGCTTGCCGAAATCGTGCATGAGTTTACCGGCGGCCAGGGCGAGCAGATCATCGGGCATGGGGCTGAGCGCTTTCAGGCTTTTGTGACCTGCATTCTGCTATTCGTGCTGCTGAACAATTGCCTGGGACTGTTTCCGCGGGTGGTAACGCCGACCAGTCAGCCCATTGTGCCGCTGGGTATCGCGGTTCTGACATTCATCTATTACAACTACCATGCGTTCAGGGTGCAGGGATTCATCGGCTATATGAAGCATCTGGCGGGGCCCTTGTGGTGGGTTGCGCCGCTTCTTTTCCCGATTGAGATTATTTCTCACCTTGCGCGCGTCATGTCGCTCACCATTCGTCTTTACGCCAACATGCTGGCCAGCGACTTGCTGACGCTGGTGTTCTTTTCGATGGTGCCGATTGTCATTCCGTCCCTGTTTCTGGGATTGCACTTTGCCGTCGCGGTCATCCAGGCTTATGTATTCATGCTGCTGGCCATGATTTACCTGTCCCAGGCAGTGGCGCAGGAACACTAGAGATTGAGTACCGATTCGCTTGGTCGAGAGCGAGTAAAAGAATTCCGCCGGGGAGAGCTTCCGCTCCGGGCAACGGGAAGACCGCAAGCGTGAGGGGGCCAGCACGGTGAGCCTCAACCACCCACTGGCGGTCAATTTTCAGGGAAGCTGGAGAAAAATGCGGAAACTTCAGAACGTATTCATGGCCCTGGCGGCACTTTGTTTCGCCATTCCGGCCTTCGCGGATAGCGGCTCGGCCGTTATCAATATGGCTCCCATCGGCATCGGCCTGGGCATGGGTCTTGCAGCCGGCCTTTGCGGTCTTGGTCAGGGCAGAGCAGTTGCCTCGGCTACAGAAGCTTTGGCGCGGAACCCCGGCACACGCGCCGGCATCCAGTTGCTGCTGGTTCTCGGCCTCGCCTTCATCGAGTCACTCACACTGTTCACGCTGGCGGTCATCTTCGCAAAGATCAAGTAAGGCAATTGGCGAACGACAACATGGCCCTGTCATCCAAGTGACAGGGCCATGTTGCGTGGAGTGGAGGAACTGGAGGGTTTTCGGCTTGAGTACTTCGGACAAAGAATGGGGCGCGGAGTTCTGTCGATACTTAAACCGAGAATGCTCTAACGGCCTCCGGGTTGGGCCTGGGGACGCAGCATGCGAATGGCCTGCGTGTAACTCAGGTCAACAGGGAGCGGCTCGAATTGGCTCTCTTCCTCTTCTGTGTCGAAGCTGCGCGTCTTGAAGAGCACGCGGCCGGTCATAACCATCTTGAGGTGCACAATTCGCCAGCGGCCGGGGCTCACCTCGGCCTGTTCAAGCAGGATCCAGCCCCCCTTGTTCACGCGCCCGAGGATGCCCCAGCCAAAATCGACATCCTGTTGCAAGTGGCCCTCGAGCCGCACGATGTGTTCCTGTGCGGCGTCGACCCAGATCTCACCGGTCATGCTGGTAAGGATCTGGGTTTCGAGATCGGGAGGGTTGAAATCAGGGTTGGGCCAGAAGCTGAACTTCTCCAGTTTGCCTGATGGACCGACGCCGTCGCCGACGTGTCTGAAAAGGAATGCGTTGGGAAGGGCCCGAAGCACTTTGATGGCGCGCGCGGCGTCCTGATCCTCGCCTTGCTTGCGATGCCGCTGGCGGCCGGGATCGTCGAGCAGGTTTTCGAGGCGCTCCTGTTCCTTCTCCTCTTCCGCGGGGGTCAGAGGCCGGCCGTTGATCTCGAGCAGGCGAGCTACGTCTCCGTCCTTTGTTTCGAGGATATCCTTGGTGGAACTCAAGCGGGGGCTCGACTTTTGAAAACGGTAGCGCATGGGATGACTGGTGTCCTGCGCCGCGCGCAACTCGAGGGCCAAGGCCCGCTTGACGACGGAAACGTCGGGCGATTCGGCAGTTCCCGCTGGCGCTGCCGCAACTACCGTCGCGAGAAGAAGAGCACAGAAAACACCGCGCAGAAGCCCTCGACTATCGATCATTCGTTTCCTGCACTGTGGAGGTCATTCCCATGCATTTATTAGACGCTTCCATTTTGCTCTGGATTCTGGAATTGAAGTAAGCGGGTCTGTTTGCGTATAGTTCGGGCAGGGCCCTTGGCGTTTTCAAGTATCGCAACGTCAGAGCGCAGAACGATGAGCCGGCGGCATTCCCAGGAACGCCGGTCCTCGATCGGCTGGCGCTTTGTGTCACCTGAAAAATGCTCAAATGAAAAGGCTCGGAAGGAACTGCACATGGCAACGGAGAATGGATCTGCTCGAATTGGCAAAACCGTCGTGATCCGCGGCGAACTGAAGGGCAGTGAAGACCTGATTATCGACGGGCACGTGGAAGGGACGATCACCCTTGCGGAAGGCCGGTTGACAATCGGACCCGATGCCAACGTTGCTGCCGACCTCACAGCAAAAGACGTCCTGATCCAGGGCCACGTGAAGGGCAACATTTCGGCGACCGGGCGCGTGGAGTTGCGCGCAGGAAGTTTGGTAGAGGGGGATGTGAGAGCGCTCCGTCTGGCAGTGGAAGACAACGCAGTTTTTCGCGGCAAGGTGGACCTGACCCAGGGCGCGAGAGTTCCGGAGAGCGGCGGGGCCTAGATCACAAGAGACTTTCTCCGAGGCTGGAGCAGGTGAGAAGCCGACCGGCAGAACTCTGCCGGGAACCTCTGGAGCGGGAATTATCATGCGCCACTGTTTGTCTCTTGCGGCAGCAATCTTGATTCCGCGCTCACATTTCACTGCGGGCGCGCTTATTCCATGCCCAGCCTTGGGGGGACTTCAGGGTGCTTCGTCGTTGGTTTGACAAGAAACTCGATCACGACCCATCCGCCGCGGGTCAGGTGCTTTCAGGGCCCAGGATTCCTCGCCACTCGGGGGGATGGGCGACCCTGCGCAAGCGCCTGCAGGCGGAACCGGGGCTGCGCGTGATTGATGCAGGCGGCACATCTCCGACCAATATCAATTATCTGACCAGCCTCGGGCATAGCATTTTTCTTGCCGATCCGGTGACGGATGCGTGCACGGGGAACTGGCAGACAGGCGTCGACGAGGATGAAAATCCGATCTGGAATGTGGAGGGATATCTCGATCAGACTCTCCAGTTCGCGGGGCGCAGTTTCGACGTTGTGCTTCTATGGACGACTCTTGACTATCTGCCTCAGCCATTTGTGGTGCCCGTGGTGGAGCGCTTGTTCAGCGCCATGAATCCCGGGGGACAGGTACTGGCCTTTTTTCATACTCGCGCGCAAGGTGAAGAGACTGCCTATTGCCGGTTTCACATCACCGAGGGCGATAGCGTGGAGATGCAGCAGGCGCAGCCTTATCCGATCAAGCGCGCCTTTACCAATCGCAGCATTCAGAGTCTGTTTTCGACCTGGTCGGGGTTCAAGCAGTTTCTGGCGAAGGACAGCCTCTCCGAGGTGATCATCACACGCTGAGCGACGGATAGCTTCCCGGCCTTCGAGACAGCCAATCACAATTGGAGGGAATATGACTTCATTGAAGGGAACGCGCATCACCTGGTTGGGACATGCAACCGTGCTGGTTCAAACTGCGCGGGGAACAAATATTCTGATTGACCCATTCATTGCGCAGAATCCGAAGTATCCGAAGGGTTTTGAACTGCCGTCGAAGATCCAATACATTCTGCTGACCCATGGGCATGGAGACCATATGTCCGATGCAGTACCCGTCGCCACGAAACATGGTTCAGCGGTGGTGGCAATTTATGAGTTAGCGGCCTATGTTGCGGAAAAAGGAGTGGCCAACACCATTGGGATGAACCTTGGCGGCACGGTGCAGTTAGACGATGTAGCCGTAACGATGGTGGATGCCAAGCACTCCGCGGGCGCCCAGGACGAGAAGGGAACGAGTTATGTGGGGGTGGCGACAGGGTTTGTGTTGAAAATTACAGACGGCCCTGTGCTCTATCATGCCGGAGACACAGCCGTGTTTGGGGATATGAAGCTGATTGCAGATCTTTATCATCCGGAGTTCGCGATGTTGCCAATTGGGGGTCATTACACGATGGGCCCTCAGGAAGCTGCAATGGCAACGCGCCTGCTTTCGCCCCAGGTTGTGCTCCCCATCCACTTCGGGACTTTTCCGCCATTGAAGGGCACGCCAGATCAACTGGCAGCGCTGGTCGGCAGCGGCGTGGAAGTAATGCGGTGGAGTCCCGGACAAACCATCTGAGCAAAGGAATGTTAGTGGGACTTAGGCAAAGAACCGGCGTGTTGGTGGCTCTCTTTGTCCAGGGAGGACCACTTATTACTTTGAAGCAGCTGCTTTCTTCTGTTCGGCCCAGCGCCGCTTGACTGCATCGGCGATCCGCTTGCGCCCTTCAGGTGTCAGATTTCTTTTCTTAGCGGTCTTTTTTGCTGCCGGGGCTGCAGCCTTCCTGCTCTTTTGGCCGTTGGCTCCGCCGAGCAGCGCACGCGCCTGTTTCAGCTGGGTTATCTCGCGGTCGATCTGTGCCAGAATCTCTGAAACTCCCACGATTCCTCCTCTTGCAAGTTCAAGAGCGACTGACCCCGGTGGTGCTGAGGTTAGCACCACCTCGAGGGCTTCTGCCTATCCTTGGGAACACAATACGCAACTGCAGACTCTTTGACAAACAAAAAAGGACATTGGTTACTGCAGCGAGCGGCGATGGAGATATGGTCACCCAATAAGGCCGAAATTGGTAACTAACTCGTCGATTAGATATTGCATGGAATTGAGGGCGCGTCTCCCTGACTTAGCGTCACGCAGGGTGGGCAGCAGGCCGGCAGGGACAATCGAGAACCTGGTCAGATGACTTCAGTGCTTTTCGGAATGTCGAGACTGATCCGGAGAAGGGGAGGCCGGGGATGCCCCGGATACCTCATTGCCGCCGATGCGAAGGGCGGGCGACTCCGCGGAGCGGAAGTTGCGCAGGTCGCGCAGAATCTCTACCTTTTCACGGGCATACTGGCCTGCCAGTCGCGTGAGCGCGTAGGTGATGATGTCACTGTGGTGCAGATCCTGGACGGAGGGATCGCGGCGCATGTTCAGCCACAGGCGGTGCACCAATTGAACGTCGTCCGGACTGAGAGCGGGCGCGTGCGGGCCGATGTAGAACACCTTGGTTTCGCCGTCGGGACCGATGACGAAGAAGTTGAACTGCCGTTTGGGTTCAGGCAGTGCCTCCCAGGCCTGCCCCAGATGGAAGGCCTGATCTTCGGCAGTCATTGAGCTGGAAAGTCCCGAAACGACAGAATCCACTTCGAGAGAGTTTGCGCCTTGCGCCAAGGCAGCGAATACGTCTCCGGCGGGAACCACGAGGAGTGAAACTTTCTTCCCGAAACTTTCAGCCACGGAGACAGCTTTGGTGAAGAGCATCTGCTCATGCTCGCTAAAACTCTGTTGCTCGGCGCTCAAGTATTCGGGACCACCGACGCCCATCATGCGGACGCTGATGACGACCACGTCGCGATCTTCAGTCTTGGTGCGGGCCAGGACCCATTTCAGAGCGACCGGATTGGCGGCATCGTGCATGGTGACCATGACGGCACCGGGACGAATGGCCACGGACTCTCGACTGATGGTGTCCTGGTGCTCGAGTTGGAAATGATCCTTCATCTGGCGAGCGGTAAGGGCATGCTTGCGCAGATTCTGGCGCTCGGAGATGCTGAAGATGATGAAGAAAGCGGCAGCGAAAGTAATGCCGCTGACGGTGGCGACGGACTTGGTGAACAGGTTGACGATGGCTGTCGAGAGCAGCACAAGAAAGACGGAGATCAAGCCGACGGGGATCTCACGCTTTCCGATGCGGATATTGGGTGGGACTTTCCATCCGCGCTCACCGTGGTACTTCCAGCGCAGAACCAGCATGGCCAGGCTATTGAAGGTGAACGACCAGATCACGCCGAAGGCGTATGCCTCACCAAGGGTGATGACGTTGCCCCGGGAGACCACGATGGTGAACATCTGCAGGCCGAAGACCAGGTTGACGATGCGATGGCTGGTGCCGAATCGCGGGTGAGGTTTGCGGAACCAATCGGTGAGAACGCCGTCCTCGGCAACCCGCATGAGCACGCCGGTCGAGCCGATGATGGAAGTATTGATAGCGCCGGAGAGAATCAGAAAGCCCACAAACACAACAAAGATGCGGAAAGCAATGCGCCAGAGCATGGGGCCGACCATGTACATAGCCAGGCCGGCAATCAGATTGTCCTGATAAATGTGGGTACGCTGCCAAGTGGGGATGAGCATGGAGGCGAGCAGTGTGGCGCCGCCGGTAAACAGGAGGCTGTAAATGGCAATTACGATGGCCGCCCGCTTCAAGTTTTTCAGTTTGGGATGTTCGATTTCACGGTTGACCTGGGCGAGGCTCTCCTCACCGCTCATGGCGAGGATGGAATGGCCGAACGCCATGATGATTCCAAAGAGGCCAAAAATCGGCAGCCCCGAACCTTTGAGGAACCCGAGTGCGTCTTGGCTGAATTTCAGGTTTGTCGGGGTCGGCGGCGGAGGAAGGTGAACACCGGTCATCAGCACGGAGTAGCTTCCCCACAAGAACAGGATGATTACCATCACGGTGGTAATCTGCATGACGCGCAGAGCCTTGTCGCTGGACTCTTCGATGCCCTTGACGTTTTCCCACCAGTAATAGATCGTCACCGCGGCGGCGAAGACCGCCGAAGTGGAATTCATATTGAACTGAAAGGGATTGTTGTGCGCGTCCATCAGGGCCGGCGGCAGCCAATGACTGGATGCCGCAACCGCCAAAAGCTCGTTCATCGCGCCGGTAATATATTGCCCTGCCGAAACGCCGGAGATCGGTCCCGTTAGAATGTAGTCGAACATCAGGGCCGAGACGCTGAGCTTGGCGAAGGTGCCGCCGAGGGCCTCCTTCACGACGCGATAGACGCCGCCGCGGGTAAACATGGAGCAGCTTTCAACATAGACTGCGCGCACGGCAAAGCTGAACAGCATGATGCCGAGAATGAACCAGGGAGCCGCAGCGCCCACGGCCTGCTCTGCGATGCCGCCGGCATAGAAAGCCGACGATCCAAGATCATTGAGAACAATGGCGGCGGCGCGCCAGAAGGAGATGAACGTGAGCATCACCGACGATGCCACGATGAGCCGTACGCGGTCGGAAGGTGGGGCTACGGTCGTTCGAGTGGATGCCATCGTCAGTTGTGCCCGCGCGCGTAGCGGTCGCTCTTTAGTTCAACGAACGTCATTGCCGTCCGCCCTGGGCTGAGTGTAGTTCGCAATCACCTGATGGTCAAGAATATTAAAGGGTTGCTTTGGCGGGTGGGGCGCCGCCAACGAGCTACTCTTCCCCGAACAGTTCTTTTGCGTCCTCAATAAAGCTGATCAACACGACTATAGCGGAGCCCACGAGGCCAGTGAAAAACATCACTTCCAGGACACGGATTCCTATAGTGGCTAGATTCATGCATCCGATTGTAGCCGGTTTTGGGAGGTTTGCTTGCGCAAAGGAAGGAAAAAGACGGCCCGCATTTTGAAGATGCTCGTCTTCGAGAGAGCCGGCCAGAGACCAGAGCGGGCCTCTGGTCTTCGGCTGTCCGGAATCGCTTCCGGGAAGCGAGCAACAATTGGTGCGCCAGGTGTCACAAGCATCCCGTCACCAAATGCTTTAGACTCGGCCCTGTATGCAGCGTGATTCGTGGAGGTTGTGGGCAGCGGCCGGATTATCGGCCGGGCTGCTGGAATTGCCGTTTCCGATTGCCGGACCGATGCCGCCGTGGCGCAGCGCTTTTGCCTGGTTCGCGCTGGTTCCGCTTCTCTGGGCCATTCTCACGCAAAGGAGCATGGAGCAGCCTCGCCCTTTGCGCCACGCATTTCTGCTGGCCTACGTCTGCGGGGTGCTTTGGTATTGCGGCAATTGCTATTGGATTCGCGACACCATGATGAAGTATGGCGACATGCCGCCCCTGGCGCCGACTTTGCTGCTGATTGGATTCAGCCTTGTGCTGGGTCTGTATTTTGGTTTCTTCGGGCTCGGCGTAATGCTGGTGCGGCGGGCAACGGGCAGTTCGCGCCTGGCGCTGGCGGTTGCTCCGTTTCTGTGGGCCGCGCTGGAACTGGCCGCGGCGCGGATCACCTCAGTGCCGTGGGATCAACTGGGCTACTCGCAGGTGGACAATGCGCTGGTGAACCAGCTTGCGCCGTGGACTGGCGTGTATGGCATCAGCTTTCTCCTGGTCACGGTGAATGCGCTGCTCGCCGGTGGTTTAGTGTTCAGCAATCGCCGGAGGCGGATGACTTCGGGCATTGCAGGCCTTGTCTTGCTTGCTTTGGGAGCGGGCGGTATTTTGCTGCAGCCGCCCCGACCGGCTACTACTGCGACCGCTGTACTGATTCAGCCGAACCTTGATGTCGCGGGCGTGGGCCTTTGGGCGGGCCCGGGCGAATGGGATCAGCGCACGGCCGAGTTTGCGAAGTTGGCCGGCGAAGATTGCAAGAGCTATATTGCCGGCATCCCGCAGACGGGCGCGCCCCAGGGAGAGATCGTTTGCCCGCCCTATCCCACGCATCCCGATCTTGTGGTGTGGCCTGAGTCGCCGGCGCCGTTCGAGGAGGAGGAGCCGCGCTTTCAGCAAGCTCTGGTGACGATTGCTCGCGAGACGCATGCACCGCTGGTGGTGGGTTCGATTGGCATGGACTACTCCCTTGAGAGCCAGGCGTGGAGCGAATACAACTCGGCGCTGGTGGTGGGAGCCGACGGCGCGCGTATCGGACGCTACGACAAGATTCACCTGGTTCCGTTCGGCGAGTATGTTCCATTCCAGAAGCTGCTGTTTTTTGCGCGCAAACTGACGGGCCGTGTATCGGCTTTCGATCGCGGCGAACGGCGCGAGGTTTTTCGGCTGAACGGGCATCGCTATGGGATATTCATCTGCTACGAGGCGGTTTTTGCAGACGAGGTGCGGCAGTTTTCGCGGCTGGGCGCGGAGGTGCTGGTGAATATCAGCGACGACGCCTGGTATGGCGATACGAGCGCTCCGTGGCAGCACCTGAACATGGCGCGGATGAGGGCCATCGAGAATCGCCGCTGGCTGCTGCGAGATACCAATAACGGGGTGACGGCGGCGATTGATCCCTATGGGCGGGTGCGGCAGAGTATACCGCGACACCGGACCGATGCATTGCCGGCGGGGTATGGGTTTCGCGATGACATTACGTTCTATACGGCACACGGCGACGTGTTTGGGTGGGTGTGTGCCATACTTGCTATAGGGTTGCTGGGCTGGTCCGCTCGGACGAGTCTCCGCCTCAAAATCTACGACAAAGTCAGGTCTTAAGAGCAAAGCATGTCATTGAACGATCTCGAATTCGCTTACGCTCCCGTGCGCGATCAAGTCCGCGACCTGCGGGAGTATCTTTGACCCTGCTCGCATCCGCAGGGAACTCGCCGATATAGAAAAAAAGCTGGGCGATCCGGCCATGTGGAACGATCCCAACGCCAGCAAACCGCTGATGCGCGACCGCAAGCGTCTTGAGGCGATGGTGGCCGACGATGAGGAACTGGTGCGCCGCACCAGCGACATCGAGGCCTATTTCGAGCTGGCGCGCGAAGGCGAGGATGTGCTTGCCGAACTGGAACGTGACATCAAGGCGCTGGCCGTGTTTGCCGAGGAACTGGAAGCGCGCACCATGCTGAATGGCGAGGCTGACGCGCTGAACGCCATTGTGACGGTGCATCCGGGCGCGGGCGGCACGGAGAGCCAGGACTGGGCCGAGATGCTGATGCGCATGTACCTGCGCTGGGCCGAGCAGCAGGGCTTCAAGACGGAGATGAACGACTACCAGGACGGTGAGGAAGCCGGCATCAAGTCCGCCACTTTCACCATCACCGGCGAATATGCCTTCGGGCTGCTGGCGGGGGAGAGCGGAGTGCATCGCCTGGTGCGCATTTCGCCGTTCGATCGGCCAAGCGGCGGCATACTTCCTTTGCGTCGGTGTATGTTTCGCCGGAGATCGACGAGACGATTCATGTGGATTTGAAGGTGGAAGACCTGCGCATCGATACGTACCGCTCGGGCGGCAAGGGCGGGCAGCACGTGAATACGACCGATTCGGCGGTGCGCATGACGCATTTGCCGACGGGCATCGTGGTGCAGTGCCAGAACGAGCGCTCGCAGCACAAGAACCGCGATAAGGCGATGAAGATGTTGCGGTCGCGGCTATACGAATACGAGCTGGAGAAGAAGCGCGCCGTGAGCAAAAAGCTTGAGGACTCGAAGCTGGAGATCAACTTCGGTTCGCAGATACGGTCTTACGTGCTGCAGCCTTACCGCATCGCGAAGGATCATCGCACCAAGGTGGAAGTGGGCGATGTGGACAAGGTTCTGGATGGCTATCTGGAGCCGTTTCTGCGCGGATATCTGCTGGCCAAGCGGCGGGGGACCGCGGTGGCCGCGGATGGGGATGACGATTTGGATTAGGGGACTGGACAAGAGGGAGCGATGAACGACCATCCTGACAGGGGAACGTTGGGCAATGATCCGGCGGTAATCGGCGAGATGCTGCGCACCGCGAGGACCATTGCGGTGGTGGGTATGAGCGAAAAAACGTCGCGCGCCAGCCATCACATCGGGCGGTACCTGGCGGAGAATGGATATCGCGTGCTTCCGGTGAATCCGGCGCTGAGCGAGATGCTGGGGATGGCGTGCTATCCCGACCTGAATACGGCACAGGCGGCTGCGCGAAAGCTTACTAGTATGGGCCTCGACCTGGTGGATGTGTTTCGCGCCTCGGAGCATGTGCCGGCCATTGTGGACGATGTGATCCGGCTGGGGATTCCGTATCTGTGGCTGCAGGATGGCGTGGTTCACGAGGAGGCGGTTGCCCGGGCGCGCGCTGCGGGTGTGAAGTGCGTGCAGAACGATTGCATTTTTCGGCAACACTCCCGGATGGCTGGTGATTGATTCGGGCCGCCATATTTCGATTTAGGTTGATCGGGACTCAAATTTCAGCGACTTAGGTTTGCATCAGAGCGTCGAACAGAAGAGTCAAGCTTGCACACCATGCGCGTTTCACGTTTAGTCCTTGCGTTGTTCATGCTGCTGATTGCGGGGCTGCCGGCGTGCGCGGATTCGAGCGCCGTCGATGCGGCCCACTTGCGCGTGGAACTGATGGCGCCGGGCAACTCCCTATATAGCGGTGACATGCTGAACGAGGCGGGGCTCTACTTCAAGCTGGAGACGGGGTGGCACGTTTACTGGAAGAATCCCGGCGATGCTGGCGAGCCGCCCCATATTCACTGGACCCTGCCGGACGGAATCACGGCGGGGCCGCTTGAGTTTCCGGCGCCGAAGCGGGTGCCTCTCGGACCGCTCATGGACTTTGGCTACGAGAATGAGGTGCTTTTTCCGTTTCAGTTTCGTGTGGCGGAGAGTGTAAAGGCGGGTCCGGCGGTGCTGCATGCCAAGGTGGATTGGCTGGTGTGCCGCGAGGTTTGCATTCCCGGCAAAGCCGAACTGGAAGTGACGCGCAACGTGCAGCCCGGCCCGGCTGCCGCCGGCGCGAATCTGCCGCCGCTCTTTGAGGAGTATTTGGGCCGATTGCCGAAGCCGCTGCCGGCGAATGACCGTGCCGCATTTCAGGTCACGCCAACAGGCTTCCGGTTGGGTGTGGAAACCGGGCAGCGGGAGACGACGGCATCGTTTTTTCCAGAAGGGCAGGACATTCTGGACAACCCTGCGCCGCAGAAGGCTACGCCGACGCCCAAGGGGTTTGTGCTGGACTTGAAGAAGGATGCAAACCTGGCCGCAAACCCCCCGCACCTGCAGGGGGTGCTAGAGCTTTCCGGTGGAAGGGCGTATGAGCTGACAGCATTGCCGGGGACGGTGGCCGCCGGTGCCCCTGCGATCTCATGGGCGGTGCTGGCGCGTACCGCGGGTTTGGCATTTCTGGGGGGCTTGCTCCTCAACCTCATGCCCTGCGTGTTTCCCGTCCTTTTCCTGAAAGGGCTGGCGCTGGTGCGGTCAGGCAACGAGGAAAGGCACAAGCTGCGCGTGCATGGGTTGGTCTATGCCGCGGGGATTCTGGTTTCGTTCTGGGCCCTGGTTGCCGCGCTGCTGGGGTTGCGCGCGGCGGGGTCGAGCTGGGATGGGGATTCCAGTTTCAGTCGCCGATGTTTCTGGAGCTGATGGCGGGGCTGCTGTTTTTTCTCGGGCTGTCGCTGGCCGGGCAGTTCGAGATTGGCCTGACACTGACCAGCGCCGGCGGTTCGCTGGCGGCGAAGCAGGGCTACACTGGCAGCTTCTTTACGGGCGTGCTGGCGGTGGTGGTGGCTACGCCCTGCACCGCGCCGTTTATGGGAGCGGCGGTCGGGTACGCGCTGGCGGAGCCGGCGGCGGTCACTTTTGCGGTGTTTACCGCGCTGGCGCTGGGGCTGGCTGCGCCCTACGTGGCGCTCACGATGCAGCCGGCATGGACGCGCCTGCTGCCGCGCCCCGGCGTGTGGATGGAGGTGCTGAAACAGGCGATCTCAGTGCCTATTTTCATTACCGTGATCTGGCTGGCGTGGGTGCTGGCGCAAGCTTACGGCGCGGCCCTGCTCGGGATACTGCTGTGTGGATTTCTGCTGCTGGCGATTGCGGGGTGGTTCCTGGGCCGCTGGCCGGCGAAGCGATGGGCCACGACAATTGCGGTGCTGATTGTGCTGGGGGTTGTGGCGATCAGCGTGCTCGCGCCGGGCGAATTGAAGGCTGCGCGTCAAGGTCAAGCCGGCCCAGAGGCTCAAGGGAACTGGGAGCCTTGGTCTGCCGACGCGGTAGACCGCTACCAGGCACAGGGGCGGCCGGTGTTTGTGGACTTTACCGCGAGTTGGTGCCTGGGTTGCCAGGTGAATGAGCGGGTGGCGCTCTCGCGGCCTGAGGTGCAGAAGGCGTTTGCGGATGCGCATGTGGCCCTGCTGCGGGCCGACTGGACTCAGCACGATGATGCGATCACGCAGGCGCTGACGGCCCTGGGGCGGAGCGGAGTTCCGGCATACGCGCTTTACGCGCCGGGGCAAAGCCAGCCGCAGATGTTGCCGGAGGTGCTGACCCCCGGGATCGTGATGGACGCGCTGGAGAAGTTGCCGAAGACGGGGCGCTGAGCCGAGCAGGATGGTGCTTTACCAGGCCCGAAAATCCGGACCTCGGGTCACCCGGCATCTCATTCAGGCGGCAAAGGTTTTTTCATTTTGGGAGAGGTCGCCCGCGCCAGCTAGCAGACCGGCGACGGCGATATCCTCGTCCAGAGCTTCCCAATGCAGGCCGCGGCTGCTAATGCGAACTTGCTCGCGCTGCGCCTCAGTGGCATGGAGCAGCCGGGGAAACCAGGCCAGCGGCACTCCGACGATTCTGCCGTCGCTAAGATTGACCCACATACTGTCCTGGTCGAAATGCACCTGGGTTGCCTTAACCGAAGAATTCATTCCATGCCCTCTCGATCCGGTCTCGATTCAATTCGATGATCTCCAGCAATTCGCGCAGAGTGCGAGCATCGTAGCCATCATTGTAAGCCAGTCTGATTTCGGGCTCGAACCAGAACTTGGCTTCTGCGTTGTCCTTTTCGACATGAATGTGGACCGGCTCACGCGGCGTTCCCTCGTTGGAATAAAAAAAGAATCTGAAACTGCGATGATGGAGGCATGCCCACCAATCTAACAACTTTGGGGCAACTTTGGAGGATTCAATCGACCATCGCTCTTAGCGAGAGAATGCCGTGATCAGCCTCTGCCGCGTTTTCCATCCCGGATTCTTCGTATTTCTTCCATCCTTGCCGCCAACTGTTTTTCGCGGCCTTCCTGGGTGGGCTTGTAATAACTGCGGCCCTTGAGGGATTCGGGAAGGCAATCCATGTCAGCTACGCGGC
Source organism: uncultured Acidobacteriota bacterium (assembly GCA_963833995.1). Lineage (GTDB taxonomy): Bacteria > Acidobacteriota > Terriglobia > Terriglobales > Acidobacteriaceae > Telmatobacter. Next base: position 173,091 of record CAWIAE010000001.1, read on the forward strand.
CCTCTTCGTCGTGGGCGTAGCGGTAGCCCTTGCCATAGTCCAGTTCCTTCATCAGGCGCGTGGGTGCGTTGCGCAGGTGCAGCGGAACTGGTTCCTGGCGGGTGTGCTCGATCTCGCCCTGCACGGCGCCATAGGCTGTATAGACTGAGTTCGATTTGGGGGCGAGACATAGATAGACGACGGCTTCGGCGAGAGCCAGATCGCCTTCTGGGGAGCCGAGGAAATCGATGGCCTCCTTGGCCGAGAGGCAGAGGTTGAGAGCTTCGGGAGCCGCCAGGCCGATGTCTTCGACGGCCATGCGGACTACGCGGCGGGCGAGGTAGAGCGGGTCTTCGCCGGCGGCGAACATGCGCGCCAGCCAGTAGAGGGCGGCATCGGGGTCGCTGTTGCGCACGCTCTTGTGCAGCGCCGAGATCAGGTTGTAGTGCTCCTCGCCGGATTTGTCGTACATCAGCACGCGCTGCTGCACGGCTTCGGTTGCGAGCGCGCGGTCAATGTGTTTTGTCTTTTCCAGGGCTAGTTGTGCCGCGACCTCGAGGGTGTTGTAGGCGTTGCGGCAGTCGCCGCTGGAGTAGCCGGCTATGAGTGCAAGAGCCTCGTCGTCGAATGTAAGGTTGAGCGAGCCGAGCCCGCGCTCTTTGTCTTCTACGGCTCGCTTCAGCAGCCCGACGATGCGCTCCTCGCTCAGCGGCTGCAACACGTAGACGCGGCAGCGGGAGAGCAACGCCGAAATGATCTCGAAGGAAGGATTTTCAGTGGTGGCGCCGATGAGGCGGATGGTGCCGCGTTCGACGTAGGGAAGGAAGGCGTCCTGCTGGGCCTTGTTGAAGCGGTGAATTTCATCGACGAAGAGGATGGTTCGGGAATGCAGTTCGGCGGCCTGGGAGGCGGCGACCATCACCTGCTTGATTTCCTTGATGCCGCTCATGACGGCGGAGAACTCGATGAAACTGGCCTTGGTGGTTTCCGCGATGATCTTGGCCAGGGTGGTTTTGCCGGAGCCGGGCGGTCCCCACAGGATCATGGAGCCGGGGTCGTCGCGTTCGATTTGCACGCGCAGGGGCTTGCCGGGGCCGAGGAGATGCTCCTGGCCGCTGTACTCTTCGAGGGTTCGGGGGCGCATGCGCTCGGCCAGGGGCGCCATTCCGTGGGGCAGCGCTTTGGATGAGTGTTGCGGCCGATCAAGTTGGCCATCGAACAGGCTCATCGGGCGCTCCCGCGGGATGCGGCGCCAGAACGTTGGCGAGAGGCTTCGTAGAGTAATATGCCTGCGGCAACCGCTGCGTTGAGACTTTCTACGCTTCCGGGGCAGGGAATGGTGATTGTTCCGCGAGCGCGGGCGGCGAGCTCCGCGGGCACTCCGTTGCCTTCGTTGCCGATAAGCAGGGCGACCGGGCCTTCGAGATCCAACAGATGGGCCGGCGGGGCGCTCCGCAAGGCAGTCGAAAAAACCCTGACGTTGGCTTCGCGCAGGCGGTTGAAGCACTCGTCCACCGTGGCCGGGAGCAGGGGAACCCGGAAGACACTGCCGGCCGAGGCCCGGACCGTCTTGGGATTCCATGCGCTGACAGTTCCCGGCAGGCACAGGATGCCATTACCGCCGAAGGCCTCGGTCGAGCGCAGGATGGCGCCGAGGTTTCCGGGGTCCTGCAATCCTGCCAAAACCACGACCAGGGGAGAAGTCTTGCGGTGTTCGCCGAGAAGATGGGTCCACGTCCAGTCGGGCGGGTCGATGAGGGCGGCAATGGGCTGGGGTGTTTCAGTAGCCAGGGCGGAGGTGAGCAACTCCGGGGGCATTACGAGCACGTCCAATTCAGGCGCGAGACCGAGGGGGTCGAGCAGGTGCTCCGACCCTTTGGCGATAAAGACGCTGTGGATCCGGAGTCCGGCGCGGAGGGCCTCGGCCACCAGGTTTGGCCCTTCGATTCCGACCGGGCCAGTTCCGTCGCGGCCGGGGTGGGCCATGGCGCGGCGCAGTTCTTTCAGGCGGCTGTTCTGCTTACTCTGTACAATACGAAGAGGCATCTCAAGCGAACCGTCCCGGCTCTAAGCAGATTCTATGCCGTTTTGACGCACCGCGAGTTGCCCCTGACGCCCATCACTTGCCCGCCAAGGCGCGCTGTGATAGCTTCCGTCTTTGTGGCGTTTGCAATAGCGGCGTTTTTTTGAAGCAAAGCTGCTCTGGGGACCGGAATCGCGGTGCGGCCTCTCTAGATTTAGACGCTTCTCGCGTGGTTCGGTTTTTGGAGTAGTGCAGCAGCAAAAACGCTTGAGGGAACCGAGGTAGACTTCTTGTCCGCGGAAATCTTGCGCGTCCATCCCGATGAACCCCAACCGGACCGGATTGAGTATATTGTCTCCTGTCTACGCAAAGGCGATGTAGTCGCCTTACCCACCGACACCTTCTACGGCCTGGCTGTGGACCCGGTGAACCTGCATGCGGTCGAGAGCATTTACCGAATCAAGACGCGGCAGAAGCACAAGCCGCTTTCGCTGCTGATCTCCGGGCTGGCGCAGGCGTATGAACTGGCGCGGGATACGGATTCAATGCTGGACAAGCTGGCCGACAAGTTCTGGCCGGGGCCGCTGACCATCATCGTGCATGCCGGAACAAAGCTGCCTTTGCGCTCTACGGCGAACACCGGCAATGTGGCCATCCGCGTTCCGGATGCGGCCATCGCGCGGGCGGTGGTGGAGCGATTTGGTTTGCCCATCACGGCTACCTCGGCCAACCTGCAAGGCGCTTCTGATTGCACGCATGCAGCCTGCGTGCGGGACCAGATCGGTGATCGCATCCCCCTGATCATCGACGGCGGGCCGACCGCCCGGTCGCTGCCCACAACCATTGTGGATCTGTCGCTGGGGCCGGGACGATGGGAGATTCTGCGCGAGGGTGCCATTCCAACCCATGAAGTGGTCATGGTTCTGCAGCGGTAAGAAGGCCGCATGAAGGTGAAGGACAGTCCGGAGCGGCGCAAATGGATCCTTCCCTCGGTTCTGCTGGGGCTTCTGGTTCTGGTGCTGGGGAGCGCGGGCTGGTGCTACTGGGTCTACGCACAGATTCGGCAGTATGCCGGCCGGGACGAGGCAGCGGCGGCTGACGCTATCGCTGTATTTGGCGCGGCCGAGTATGACGGGCATCCTTCTCCGGTGTATCGGGCCCGACTGGACCACGCCGATTTGCTCTATAACCGGGGCATTGCGCCGCTGATTATCACCCTGGGCGGAGACGGGGGCGACCAGTTTTCAGAGGGCGGGGTGGGCCGTGAATACCTGATGGGGCTGGGCGTGCCGGAATCGGCGATTATCGCGGAGACAGAGAGCCGCAGCACCGAAGAGTCGGCCCGCCGCATTGCAGTGATCGCGCGCACCAACGGATTCCGCCGCCTGGTGGTGGTGAGCGACGGTACTCACCTGTTTCGCATTCACGCGATTTGCGCGGCTGACGGGCTGAATGTGCTCACTTCGCCGAGACCTCGCGTGGCCGTCGAGGCCAGTACGCCGGAGACAGAGCCCATCGTGCACGAGATGTTGAGCTACATGCTGTGGCGGACGCACATGTACTGAGAAACCTCTGGATCGGTGCGCGCGGCGGTGGGTTGATCGATCCCTGGTTTCAATGTTGCGACCTGGGCACGCGAGGTCTACGGGACATCCGCAGTTGTTGAGGCCTTTCAGGAATTTGGCATCACCGCCATCAGGCATAACGCAAATGCCGCTGCGCTGCCCGTTGAGAGGAAGTTTACGAGGTCGTTGTTGAGCCAACCGCGACGCTCCAGGGTAGCGCCGAGGAGGCTGTCAAAGAAGAGGCCAAAGACACCGCCGGCGAAAGCGCTGAGCAGCATCAACAAATCGCCGCGCACTGCGTACGCGCCGATGACCGCGACAATTGCAGCCGCCGTGATTCCTGCCAGGGTTCCACCGAAACTGATGGCCCCATCGACGCCGGGGGCGGCTTTGCGCAGGGTTGTGATCATGCGCGGGTGGATGCTGAGTACTTGTCCGAGTTCGGAGGAGACCGTGTCTGCCGCGGCTTCGGCAAGCGCAGCCAGCCCGGCGGCGAACAGGGGCATGGGTGCGACGGTAGCGCGAGTGAACCAGTTGGTATCAGTCAGCAGCGTCTGCACCAGATCACTCGACACCAGCGCGGCGACGCCAAGATTTGCGGCCACCTGCGCTGCGCTGCGCCCGCGGCGTTTCTCCGCGATGCCAAGCCGCTCTTTTTGTGCGCGCCCGAACCGGGTAGCGAAGTGGGCGAGAAGGGAGACGGCAAGCACCGGCAACAGCGCGGTGTGCCAAGGCTCGTAGGGGAAGGTCACGGTGGAAAACATGAGGCTGGCAGTGATGGCGAAACCGGCTGCGGCTCCCGGAAGGGTGGCGGCGCGCAGCTTGAAAACGATCAATCCCAGCAGAACGCTGAGGCCCAGCGTCCAAACGGCCACTTGCGGCGCCTGCCCTGCCCACCAGCGGGTCTCAAGCACCAAGGTGGCGGCCGCAAAGGGCAGCACCAGCAGAAGCACCAGCTTCGATTCCCAAATCAGCTTCAATTGAGCCACGCTTCATCGTACCGTTACGGTGCAGTGGACGAAAGGCATCGCCGGAAGATGCCGGGAGAACCGGTTTACACTCATCACGCGGCAATTTTTAGGCGCAATGTCTTTTCCGTATCGTCTTATTCGCAATGTCAAAGGGAGCATCGATGAAGAGGTATTCAGCTTTCGTTGTGCTGGCCGCAGCCTGCACTGTTGCCACCGTCAACTTGCCGGCCCAGAGTCCAACCGAGCGTATGGAACTCGATCGCAGAGGCGAGACGATTGTTTTAGAACCGTACGCGCCGAACATCATCCGCGTGACCCTGAGCCTGCAGAAAAAGCCGGCGCTGGCCGCTCCCGGGTTTGGGCTGATTGCTTCGCCGGACGCCGCTGGCTGGAGCGAAAGCCAGACGGAGAATGCCGATGAGTACAAATCGGCGCGCATGATCGTCACCGTGGATCGCGAACGGCCTGCGGGTCCTCCGGCTCTGAAAACGGAAGTTGATATTGCCAAGTACTTCAACGGCTCCACGCCGGGGGCGCACATTACGATGCGGACTCTGGAAGGCAAGAAGCTGCTGGAGATGACAGGCTGGTCGCAGGCGGTTCCGAATCACAAGGACGGCACGGCACAACTGGCGAGCGACCGCAGGCCGAGCGATCCGGAGTTTTACGTGGTGGGCGCAACGTTCGCCTCGCCGGACGATGAGCACTACTACGGGCTGGGAGACAACCAGGAGGGATTCCTGGATCACCGCGGGCATCCGGTGGAGTGCTGGCAAAACTACACTGCGCCTGCCGGTCCCACTACGTGCGTGCCGTTTCTGGTGACGAACAAAGGATATGGGCTGGTATGGGACAACCCGTCGAAGACCACCATTGAGCCGGGCTTCAACGAGCAGACGCGCTGGACCTCGGAGGTGGGAGACCGGGTGTCGTTTTTTGTGATTGCCGGGAAGACGGCAGACGAGATTTACGAAGGCTACCGCCTGCTGACCGGACCCACGCCGATGCTGCCCAAGGCGGCTTACGGTTACATCCAATGCAAACAGCGTTACTCAAGCCAGGCGGAGGTGATGGCGGTGGCCAATGGCTACCGGGAGCGCCATTTTCCTGCCGACGTGATCGTGGTGGATTGGTTCTACTACACCAAGATGGGGCAGATGGACTTCGATCCGCAATACTGGCCCGATCCGGCGGCGATGAACGAGAAGCTTCACAAGATGGGCTTCCAGACCATGATCAGCGTGTGGCCGCGCTTTGTGCCGGACGATCGCTTTTATGATGAATTACTGCAGAAGGGCTGGTTCATTCACCTGGCCGACGGCCCGCCGATCAACGGACTGCCCTATGACCGTGCCGGGTCGGACATCGACACCACCAATCCTGATGCGGCGAAGTGGTATTGGAAGACGATCCGCGACAACATTCTCAGCAAGGGATTCGATTCTTTATGGGCGGACGAGACGGAGCCCGATCTGCCACCCGACGGCGCTTACTTTCACATCGGGCCGGGGACACAGTATTTCAATGTTTACCCGCTATTGCATACGGCGGCGCTTTACAACGGGTTCCGCGAGGATGAGCCCGACAGGCGGGCGCTGATTCTTTCCCGCGATGCGTACCTGGGGGTGCAGCGGAATGGCACGATTGTCTGGTCCTCCGATATTTATCCCACGTGGGACACGCTGCGACGCCAGATTCCCACGGGTCTGGACTTTGCCGCTTCGGGAATCACGTACTGGTCGAACGACACAGGCGGCTGGCAGTATCTGCCCAAAGAACATCATCCGGCGCACAAGCCGCTGATCGATCCCTCGGATGCGCGGGCGAATGTGGGGGGCTACGACGATTATCCGGAGCTCTATACGCGCTGGTTTCAGTACGCGACATTCCTGCCGATCTTTCGCACCCATGGCAGCAGGCGATACAACGAGGTCTGGTCGTATGGCAAGCAGGCCGAACCAATTCTGGAGAAGTACCTGCGGCTGCGCTATAAGCTGATGCCCTACATCTATTCGCTGGGCTACAAGACGTGGAAGACCGGGGCGCCCTTCCTGCGGGCGTTGCCGCTGGACTTCCCCGACGATCCCAAGGTTGCCGACTTGCGCGACGAGTACATGCTGGGGCCTGCCTTCCTTGTAGCGCCGGTGACGGAACAGGGGGCGACCAGCCGCCGAGTTTATTTGCCTGCGGGCGCGGACTGGTACAACTACTGGACGAAAGAGCGCTTCAAGGGAGGCGAGACCATTTCAGCGGCTGCGCCCATCGACACGATTCCCTTATTCGTTCGCGCCGGGTCGATCATTCCGATGGGCGCTCCGATCGAGAGTACGCAGCAGAAGCAGGCAATCGCAAAGGTTCTGGTTTATCCAGGCGCCGATGCGAGCTTCACGCTATTTTCCGATGACGGCACGACCTATGCGTACGAGAAGGGCGCCGGCTCCATCACCCGTCTGCACTGGGACGATGCGAAACAGCAGCTCGTGCACGAAGGGGCAGCTGCGTGGAGCGGACCCGACAGCGCCATCGTAAGCGTGGTAGACAAATAGCACAGTGTGAAGAGTTGTCGCGATGGAAATGCGCAGGCGGCCCCAGGGTTCGTGGATCCGAGCCCATTGTGCTTGCACCGCGTCTAAAACACAGAATCGGTGCAGGTAAACCCAGGTTGGAAAAAGCGGGCCTTGTTGGCAAAGCCCTGGCATCATCGCCCGTTGTCCAAGGGGTTCGCGGCGGCTGGGGAATCGATCGGTCCCCGAGTTGCCTGATTTACAATCACGAAGTAAGCAGGAAAGAATTGAATGAGTCTTTTTCCCATGTATTCAGGCCAGACGCGTGTGCGGTTGGTTCAGGCGGGTGCGGGCTTTTTGGCTGCATTCCTAGTTGCCGGCTGCGGAGCAGGATACCGGCCGGTAGTGACGCCCATCAACCCCAGCGGGCCGGCCCAGCAGCCAACTTCTCTGGCGGTAGTCGTTTCTTTGACTTCGACCACCGCGCCCGGCGTTGCCACCATCATCGATTACGCAGGCGACACGGTCGTGGCCCAGGCGAATATTGGGCCCGGGCCGCTGACCTTTAGCGTCGACGGAACGGGCAGCACCGGCTATACAGTCAACAGCGACGGTACGCTGACCAACTTCGATGTCTCCACAAGTCTGCACACCGATCCCACCCACGTGAGAACCAGCACCTTGCCCTCGACATCCCAGCCTTATGGGTTGTTTTCTCCAACGGCGGGGCTCTGGGCAGCAGATCTGACCGGGAACATCATCGACGTGCTTACGGGGAGCCCCGAAACATTCAAACTGGCGATTCCTGTGGCGCCGGTCCCGATTACGATCGTAGGTCCCTCGATCCAGGGCCAGCACAACTACGCGATCAGCCAGAACAATTCCACGACACCGCTGGGGAGTGTCATCCCCTACGGCGTCTCCTGCAATACCGCGCCATCGTTGGTTTCGCAGAACGGAGAGGCGGATGCGCTTGAGACCGCCAGCTATACGGTTTCGGCGCAAATTCCTTTGGGAAAATGTCCCGTGTACGGTGTGGAGAGCGCAGATGGCCGGCGCCTGTTTGTCCTGAACCGGGGCAGCGACACCGTTTCAGTGATCAATACCCAGGACAACACACTGGACCAATGCACACCCTTCACCAACCAGAACGGTCAGACGGTTACCTGCCATCCGTGCCTGCCGCTCACTGCGGCGGCGGTGGTTCCCGGCAACGGATCTACGCCCACTTCCTGCGCGGAACATGCCGGCTCCGCCCTGGCAACCACTCCGCATGCCGGGCCCGTGTATGCGGAATACAACCAGGCGACCGGTCAATTGGTGGTGGCAGACTATGACGGCGGCACGATCAGCGTGATCGATGTGAGCCTGGACGAGTATGGCAATGACAGTCAGACCTTCGGCACCACCTACACCATCAAGGTGGGCAACACAGCGACTCCGTATCCGGCCAGCGTTACGGTTCTGAGCGATGGCAGCCGCGCTTACACGGCTAACCAGGGCGATGACGACGGGACCGGGAATGGCACGGTGACCGTGGTCAACATGAGCAGCCACACGGTGGAGAAGACGCTGGCGGTGGTGGGTCATCCGCGGACCGTGGTTTCAACGGCCAACTCGCTTTACGGCAAGGTCTACGTGGGGTCGCCCGACAGCACCTATCTGACCATTGTGCGCACCGACCAGGACATTGTGGATACGACGATTCTGGTGGAGGGCAACATTGTGGATGTGCGCGCGAGCAATCAGAACGGAGTGAGCGGGAACGCGATCATCACAAGCCGGAGGCCGGGTGCAGGTCAGCCGTGTTATCTGCCTCCGAACCTGGAGCCGGCACCGACAGGCACGCAAACAGCGTTGCAGGTTTGCCAGACATTGCCGTAGACGGGCCTTCTGATCCAAACCTCTGATCGAAACCTCTTATCGAAACAGGGAGGCCATTCTTCGTAAAGGGAATGGCCTTCATTCATTTCTCCGCGTTCTGTTGCGCTGAATTCGGCGGTTGCCAGAAGAATGACGGAAAAATCGATAGTCCGAAAGACTCGCTTGGATGTGTTGCTGGTGGAGCGCGGCCTGGTCCCCAGCCGGGAGCGCGCGCGGGCGCTCATCCTCGCAGGCCGGGTGCTGGTGAGTGAACAGAAGGTGGATAAGGCCGGCGCGCCGGTGCCTGAGGATGCCGCGATTCGCCTGCTGGGCGACGAGATGCCGTATGTGAGCCGCGGCGGGTTGAAGCTGGCCGCGGCGCTCGACCATTGGAGGATTGAAACGAATGGCAGAGCCTGCCTGGACATCGGCGCTTCGACCGGCGGATTCACCGACTGCCTTCTGCAGCTAGGCGCCGCTCACGTGACGGCAATCGACACCGGCTTTGGACAGATTGCGATGAAGCTGCGCAACGACCCGCGGGTGCGCCTGGTGGAACGCACCAATGCGCGCTTTCTGGCGCCGGGAGCACTGGCGGAAGCGGGAATGGCGCGCCTGACGCTGCTGGTGATGGACGTGTCGTTCATTTCGGCGACCCTTCTGCTGGAGCCGGTGCTGGAGGCAGCACCCGGCCTCGCCGAAGCCGTGATCCTGGTGAAGCCGCAGTTTGAAGTGGGACGGGGGAATGTGGGCAAGGGCGGGATCGTTCGCGATCCCGAAGGCCACCACATGGCCGTGGAGAAGGTCGCCGGTTGCATAGAGTCGCTGGGCTGGAAGGTGGTGGAGACGATTCCGTCTCCGATCACGGGGGCCGAGGGTAACCGGGAGTTTCTGCTTTACGCGATTCGGGAAAACCGCACGGGTTGATTTGTGGAGTGCGGATCAGTCCGCAACGGATTTCACAGCAATCCGCTACACTGGAGCCGCATGGATTCCGTCGCCATTGTCTGTAAGCCGAAGAGGGAAGAACTTGCGCGGATTCTGCCGGAGTTGACGGCGTGGCTCTGCGAAAACGGCTACGAGCCGATTCTTGACCGCGAAGGCGGCGAGTTTTGCCCCGACGCGACGATCGTCGATCGCACCGAGATGCCGGCCCGTGCTCCTGCGCTGGTGATCGTGCTGGGCGGCGACGGCACGCTGCTTTCGGTGGCGCGCATCTTTGCGGCAACCGGCACGCCGATCCTGAGCGTGAACCTGGGATTTCTCGGCTTTCTGACTGAGATTCGACTGGGCGATCTGTATGCGACGCTCGAAGGCTGGTGCAAAGATTGCCACTCGCTGGATGAGAGAGCCATGCTGCACGCCGCTATCTGGCGGGATGGGGAGATCTTCTCGACGTGCGAGGCGCTGAACGAAGTAGTGGTGTCAAAGGGCGATATCGCACGCATGGGCGAGTTTGCGGTGGAACTGGACGGCAAGAATGTAGCCCGATTTCGCGCTGACGGCGTGATTGTTTCCACTCCGACGGGATCGACGGCCTATACCCTGGCGGCGAATGGTCCCATCCTCACTCCGGATGTGGATGCCATGGTGGTGACGCCGATTTGCCCGCATCTGTTGACGCTGAGGCCCATTGTTGTTCGAGGAGATGCTTTGCTCACCGTGCGCGTGGAGGGCATGCCCAACCAGGCACTTCTCACCGTGGACGGTCAGCTTGCGATTGAACTGCGGCTGGGCGACGAGGTGCGATGCCAAAGGTCGCGCTATACCGTGAACCTGGTTCGGCTGAGCGAAAGCGGCTTCTTTGAGGCGCTGCGCAGCAAGCTGAGTTGGGGAGAGCGGTGACCCGCGGAGAACCACACTACTGGTTGATTTCGTCAAGCAGGACCTTGGCTTTAAGGGCCAGAGTGTGAGCGCCATCCACGTCGCTGGAGGCCAGGGCGGTTTTGGCCTGCTTGATGAATTCCCTTATCTGCGCGGCGGTCTTCTGTTCCTGATCGTTCAGCTTGCGCGTGATCTCGTTCAAGCTGCGTTCGGTTGACGCAATCGACGACAGGGTCTGTTGTTGCATGTCTGTGGGATCGCCGGGCGAAAGCTGGCCGATCGCGCTCACTTCGGGGACTCCGCTCGAGGCCTGCTCAGTTTCCTTATTGGCGGATTTCTTATGGTGGACCTTGGGTTTCGGAGCTTCCTCGGGTGGCGCGGTTTGCGCGGTGGTTTGGGGAGCACTGGTCTGGCCGGGAACGGTGACCACCGGAGGCGGCAACTCGGCGGGCGGAGGCGCGGGGCTGGGTGGTGGTGTATCAATGATGGGCGGGGCGAGTGGTTGGGTGGCGGCCTGGTGGGTTTTATGCACACAAGCGGTCAGAACCAAAGGCAGCAGCCACGCAACGCCGCTGAGATGCGTTTTCATCCCACAAACCCTTCCATACTTTCAATATCCGCAGGCTGGAGGTGCCGGCGTCCCCATTCAGAGGTGGCGAGCGGAATCCGCAAAAGAAACTCCGTACCACCCTCTGCTCTTGATTGTACTTCCACACTCCCATGATGCAATTGCAGAATTCGATAAGTCATAGCGAGGCCGATACCGCTGCCTTCTGACTTGGTGGTGAAATAGAGGTCGAAAATCTTGTCGCGGATTTCGTCGGGAATGCCTGTTCCTTCGTCGGCGATGCGCAGGACGGCACTTTTTTTCTGCTCTTCGAGAACCACTCGCAAGATTCCCCCCGACGGCATGGCCTGAGCGCCATTCTGGATCACGTTGAGCGCCGCCTGTTTGAGCAAGTCGGCATCCACCTTGGCTACCAGAGGATTGGACGGAAGCGACCCCTCCAGGGTCACGTTGCGGGTGGATAGTTCTTCCGCCGCCAGGGCCATGACGTCGCCGAAGACCTGGCGCAAATCCTGCTCGTGGAGTTGCAGTTCCACGGGACGGGAGAAATCCACCAGCGTCTGGACGACGCGGTCCAGGCGATGAATTTCGGCATCGATGACGTCGAGGTGACGAGCCGCCGGCTCATTTTCAGTACCTAATTTGTTTTTCAGCAGTTCGAGGTGAACGACGATGGCGTTGATGGGGTTCTTGACCTCGTGGCCCACGCCGGAAGTGAGCCTGCCGATGGCAGCCATGCGGCGCGAAAGCTCCAGCTCCGACTCGATCTCCTGCACGGATTCAAGATCGTGAAGAGTGACGAGAGCGCCGAGTCCCTGGCGGGCGTTTTCATCGTGAATGAAATCCAACGAAGCCTGGATGCGGCGTCCCGTCTCGGTTTGCACTTCTTCCTGCACAAGGGTCATTCCGGCGTCGAAGGCGTCGCGCAAGGTTCTTCCGAGTACGGTGGAGCGGTCAAAAATCTCTCGCGCATGAAGACCGAGGATGCGGCTCCGTTCGACTTGAAGAAACCGGCGAGCCGCTTCGGAGACCAGAACGGCGCGGCCGTCGGCAGTGAAGAGCAGAATTCCGTCCTGCAGATTACTGAGAAACTGGTCGAGATTTTCCTTGAGAGCCGCAAACACCTCTTCGACGTTGCGCATGCGCTGGCCGATTAATTCAATCTTGGTGGAGACGCGCTGGGGAGTGTCCTGCTGGGGAACCCTTTCAATTTCGCTTGCCTCTTCGCTGGCCGCAGTCCAGTAGTCGAGCTGCATGCTGATCTCTTCCAACGGCCGCAGCGCCAGATTGCTCAACAGGAACGACACGACCAAGGCCGTTCCCAGAGCAAAGCCCATGAGGGTGAGAGCCTCGGCAAGCCAGGGAGCATAGACCGCGTGCAGCAGAGTGGTGCGGGCTCCCACGTGCACGGTGGCGAACGGCTCGCCATTGCGGTCCAGCGGCACCACCACGTCAAAAACCTTGGGCGGCCCGAAGACTTCCCGCATCAACTGGAGGGGATTGGCCTTGAGCAGTTGGCTGTAGTCGGGGCGGACGGGGACCGGCTTGTCTTCGTTGCTCGGATTGGTGCTGATGAGAGTGCGCCCCTGGCTGTCTCCGATGTTGATGTCGTAGACGGTAAGGGAATAGCGGTTGACGGAATCGACCACGGTTTTGAGTGCGGTATTGTCGCGGATGGCTTCGGCGGCCAGGTTGCGCAGTTCGCTGGGATTGTCGGGGTCGACTTTGCGGTCTTTTAGCCCGGTTTCGAGCGCATTCTGCAGCGCAAATCGAGCTTGGTTGGCGACCATTTTGTTGGCGTCATAAGACTGTTTGACCGCGGCGTCCAACAACTGGCTCACGTAAACCAGCGACAGCACCCCGGAAAGGAGGAAAACCAGGCCGGTGATGGCCAGAACGAGTTGGGTCTTAAGTCGCATGTTCGGCTCTGGCGGATGAATCCCGGCCTAGACCGGCTGGTCTTCTCGCGCTTGACTGTATTCCTTGAGCTTGTTATGGAGCGTCTTCAAGCTCACACCCAGGATCTCAGCGGCGCGCGTCTTGTTCTGGCTTGTGAATTCCAGGGTGCGCAGGATCAGGAGCCGCTCGGCCTCGCTGACGGTTGTGCCTACTCGCATGGACAGCACGTCGGCATCGAAGACAGGCGCGGCGGCAGCCTGCGCCCGGCCAAAGGTCGGGGGCAGGTGGGTTGCGTCCAGTGGCGCGCCGTCGGGGCACAGAATGACCGCTCTCTCGACCGTGTTGCGCAGTTCGCGGGCATTGCCCGGCCAATCGTAGGCCAGCATGCGATCCAGAATCGAAGGACCTACGCCGGAAACGCGCCGGGTGTGTTTCTGATTCATCTCGCGCACCATGGCATCCGCCATCGCCGGAAGATCTTCAAGGTGCTCGCGCAGCGGCGGCATGTGAATGTGAAATACATTGAGCCGGTAGTAGAGATCGCTGCGCAAAGCGCCGCGGGCAACGGCCTCGTCGGGATCGCTGTTGGTGGCCGCGAGGACGCGCACATCCACTTCCTGTTCGGTGCGCGCTCCCAGGCGGCGGAGCTTCCGCTCTTCCAATACGCGCAGGAGCTTGGCCTGCGTGCCCACCGGCATGTCGCCAATCTCGTCGAGAAGGAGAGTGCCGCCGGAGGCCAGCTCAAAGCAGCCTGCGCGGCGCTCGACCGCGCCGGTGAAGGAGCCTTTCTCATGCCCGAAGAGTTCGCTCTCAATCAGCGTCTCGGGCATGGCTGCACAGTTGACGGCGACGAAAGGACGCGGCTTGCGGGGGCTTAGATCATGCAGGGTACGGGCCACCATCTCTTTGCCTGTGCCGCTCTCGCCGGTAATGAGTACGGAGACATTGGAGGGGGCGATCTGCTCGATCAGCCCGAAGATATCGCGCATGGCGATGGAACTGCCCACCATGGAGCCCAGAATGCCGGTCTCGCGCAGGCGGCGGCGAGCCACTTCCAACTCGATGGTGGTTTCGCGCTGCCGTGTGGCATTGGCGAGGATGGTGCGAAGGCGGGCAGCATCGACGGGTTTCTGCAGGAAGTCATAAGCGCCCAGTTTCATGGCATCCACTGCTACCTGAATGGAGCCCTGGGCCGTAAGCAGGACCACGGCCACGTTGGAGTGGATGCCTGAGCCTTCATCGGCGAGCCTGGTGAGGAGGCCAATTCCATCCAGCCGCGGCATCTTGAGGTCGGTGACCACGATGGCCGGTTCGAAGATGAGTGATTTCTCCCAGCCTTCGATTCCGTCGCGCGCGGTCTCAGTCCGGTATCCCCAGCCGGAAATCAGTTCCGCGAGTCCCATCAGCGCATGGGGCTCGTCTTCGACGATAAGGACCCTGACCGCGTTCAGCATCATGGCAATTCTTCCTGTTTCGGCCGGGGCACAGGGGGATGTGCATGTTCGGCCACAACTTATCTTTCTACCACGCCCCGAGGTCGGCCTAACCAGCCTTTTCAGTCAGTTCTGCCCAGCGGGCGTAAAGCGTGTCATTCTCATGTTGCGCCTGTTGGAGTTCTGCCAGGGCCTTTTCAAGCGCGGTTGCATCGGTCGCAATCTGAGGACTTTCGACATGATCGCGGGCCGCGGCCAAGCGGGTGTCGGAATCCTCTACCTGCTGCTCAATCGCTGCAAACTCACGGGCTTCAAGGTAGGAGAGCTTTTTCTTCCGAGGGCCGTCGGGCGCCGATGAGGAGTTCGATCCGATGGTGTCGCGGGTGGGGCGATTGAGTCCGTCTCGTTCCTGCTCATCGAGCCAATCCTCCCACTGCGGGTAGTCGGCGAACCGGCCTATGCGGCCTTTGCCGTCGAGACCAATCACAGTGGATGCCACGCGATTGAGCAGATAACGGTCATGGGTCACCAGCACCAGCGCGCCGGGGAAGTCGAGCAGATTCTCCTCAAGAATCTCCAGCGTGGGGATGTCCAGGTCGTTGGTCGGTTCGTCGAGCAGCAGAACGTCGGCCGGTTGCAGCATCAGTTTCGCTATGAGGACGCGCGCCCGCTCACCTCCGCTCAGATTGCTGACCGGCTGGTTAAGCTGTTCGCCGGTGAAGAGAAAGCGCGCCGCCCAGCTTGCCACGTGCACCGTGCGTCCCTGATGAATGACGGCATCGCCTTCCGGAGCCAGGGCGCGGCGCAGAGTCAGGCTTTCATCCATTTCGCGCATTTGGCTGAAATAGACCAGCCGCAGGGCATCGGCCCGTCGAATGGAGCCCTCGGCCGGTTCGGCCTCACCCCGCAGGAGGCGAAGCAGGGTGGTTTTTCCGCTTCCGTTGGGGCCAACGAGGCCGACTTTCATGCCGGCGGTGAGGACAAAGTTGAGACCGCTGAAAAGGCGGCGGCCTTCAATGTCGCAGGAGACATCTGTGAATTCGACCAGCCGCTTGGTTTTTCGCTGGCTGGCGGCAAAGTCGATGCCGGCGGAGCTCACGGAGGTGCGGGTGTCCATGTCGGCAAGCTGGCCGATCATGGCGTTGGCCGTATCGATGCGGGCCTTGGACTTGGTAGTGCGGGCCTTGGGGCCTCGGCGCAGCCATTCAATCTCGGTTCGAACCCGGTTGCGCAGGCTCTCCTGCTGGCGGCTCTGCGATTCAAGATAGGCCTGCCGCTCCTCAAGGAATTGGCTGAAGTTGCCTTTCACGCGGAGCAGGCCGTCGGCATACACCCGGTTCAACTCAATGATTTCGCTGGACGTGGACTCCAGGAAATATCGGTCGTGGCTCACGGTGACGGCGGCGAAAGGGGATGACGCCAGAAGCCCTTCCAGCCATTCGATTCCGGCCAGGTCGAGGTGATTGGTTGGCTCGTCGAGCAGCATCACCTCCGGCTGGATGACGAGGGCTTCGGTGATGGCCAGGCGTTTGCGCCAGCCGCCAGAGAGCGCGGCGGCCTCGGTGTTCAGGTCCACGAAGCCCGCGCGGCCGGAGAGCTCACGCAACCGGCCTTCGCGCTCGTTCTCAGGAACATGGGCGGCGGAGAGAGGCTTTTCAAGCACTTGCCGGATGGTCAGGCCAGGTGCAAAGCGCGAATCCTGCGGGACATACGCGGCGCGAGCCCGTTTGCGCACGGCCAGTTCACCGGCATCGGGTTCAACCTGCCCGGCCAGGATCGCGAGCAAAGTGGACTTGCCGGCGCCGTTCGGGCCGATGAGGCCGATCCGGGCGCCATCCTCGACGGTGAGCGAAATGCCTCGAAACAGGGGAGTAGCGCCAAACTGCTTGGTGACGGATTGTGCATTCAGGATAGGGGGCATCGCTTGTTACTAGAGTATCGTCAGCGGGGGTAAAGAAGCGAACTGGCAGGGCGCTGCGCAGCGGGGGAAGCACGGAGGAGCCGGTGGTAGTCTTGTCGGTTCGGTGAGATGACGATTGCGATGAGATCAAGAAGAACCTTCTGTCAAGCTCTGGCTGCGTTCGGCCTGACAGGCATGAGGGGTTTGGCCAGGGGAGAATCGAAATCTTCCTTGGAAGACCATTCCGCGCCGGCGTCCTATCCCGATGGCCGGCCCGCAACCACGCTGCGTATGGACGCCACCGATAGCGGCCCCATCATCCGTCACGGGACGGGCCCCAATCGGTGTGATTACCTCGGAGCCCGCGAGGCGATCTGCTTCAAAGCGGGGGACACCTACTACCTGCATTACGACGGAGCGGGTCCTACCGGATGGCTGGCCTGCCTGGCTACGAGCAAGGATCTGCATCATTGGGACCTGAAAGGACCGGTCCTCGACCTCGGGGCGCCAGGTGACAGGGACTCGGGTTCGGCATCCTCGCCATGGACGGTCTTCGATGGCGCGTGGTGGCACATGTTTTATGTTGGCTGCAAAACGGCAACGCCGCCTCCGGACCGGATTCCGGCTACCCCGTATTACACTCTCGCGGCCAGGAGCAGAAATCCTTACGGTCCCTGGGTCAAGCAGAAGCAGGTAATCCCTTTCATGCCCAAATCGGGCACTTACTATTCAGAAGAAGCCAGCCCTGGTCAGATCGTGAAACAGGGCAATGAATACCTGATGTTCTTCAGCGCTGCGACCAGGATGGTTGATAAATCCTATAAACGGACCTTGGCGATTGCGCGGACCAGTAACCTCGACGGAGCCTGGCAGGTGGACCCGCATCCTATTCTTCCGCTCGAGCAACAGGTGGAAAACTCCGCGCTCTATTTTGAACCGGCGAACGAGACCTGGTTCCTATTTACAAACCACATCGGGATGGACGACCAGCGCCGCGAATATACCGAAAGCACCTGGGTGTACTGGAGCAAGGATCTGAACAAGTGGGACTCGGAAAAGCGGGCTGTCGTTCTGGACCACAAGAATTGCCACTGGAATGCGCGCTGCATCGGCATGCCATCGGTAGTGAAAACCGATGATGGCCTGGCGCTCTTCTACGACGCCCCGGCAAAGGACACCTGGGATATGGGACGCGATCTCGGGCTTGCCTGGCTCAAGCTTCCTCTGCGGCCGCCGGCATCAGCTTGAGCCGCCACTCAATGGTGATCGTGATCGTTATGATGACGCCAATCCACGTGTGCCTCCTCGAACCTTCTTCTTCGTCAATTGCCACGGCACAGCATAGAAACCACGAGGGCGGGCTAAACTGAAAGCATGTTGGACTACGAAATATCGTCGGCCGATGCTGCGGCACTACTTCGCGAGAAGAAGATAAAACTCATTGACGTGCGCGAGCCGTGGGAAGTGGCAACGGCCAGGGTCGAAGGCAGCTTGCTGATGCCCATGGGCGACGTACCTTCCCGCGCGCATCAGGAATTTGATCCGGACGAGCATCTGGTTGTCATGTGCCATTCGGGCGTGCGCTCGATGAACGTGACCGTGTGGCTGCGCAACCAGGGCTTCGAGCAGGTGCAGTCGCTGCGCGGAGGCATCGATGCCTGGTCGGTCGATGTCGATCCCAAGGTGCCGCGCTACTGAGGCGCATCGGCCTATACTTACCCTGTCGAAATTCTGCATAAGGGAGCCAAGTGTATGTCTGCGTCCGCAGTTGAGTTTGCACGAGAGAATCACCCACGATTTCTTGATGAATTGAAGTCCCTTTTACGCATTCCCTCTGTTTCCACGCTGCCCGAACACAAGGATGATTGCCGCCGTGCGGCCGAGCTGCTGGCGGCGGAATTGAGGCGCATCGGGATGGAGAACGTGCGGCTGATCGAAACCGAGGGGCACCCTCTGGTGTACGCCGATTGGCTCCATGCCGCGGGCAAGCCGACGGTGCTGATGTATGGCCATTACGATGTGCAGCCTCCCGATCCGCTGGATGAATGGGTTTCGCCGCCCTTCGACCCCGCCGAGCGTAACGGCAACCTCTACGCACGCGGTGCGGTGGACGACAAGGGCCAGGTATGGGCGCAGGTGAAGGCGCTGGAGTCTCTGCTGGCGGCTGACAAACGGTTGCCGCTGAATGTACGCGTGCTGCTGGAAGGGGAAGAGGAAGTTGGAGGCGAGGGAATTGCCGAGTTCGTGGCCTCAAGGCCAGCGGAGTTGAAGGCGAACTTTGCCCTGGTGTGTGACACGGAACTTTTCGCGCCGGGCCTGCCGACGCTTTGCGTGGGCCTGCGCGGCATGATCTATACCGAACTGGAAGTGCGCGGCGCGAAGACGGATCTGCACTCGGGGATGTACGGGGGCGCGGCGCCCAATCCTTTTGTTGCGCTGGCGCAGATCCTGGCGAAGTTGAAGGATGAAGAAGGCCACATCCTGATCCCCGGATTTTATGACGACATCATTGCGCCCAGCGCCGAGGAACTGGCCGCCTGGCGCAGCCTGCCGTTCGATGAGGAGCACTACCGCATCGCCGAAGTGGGTTCGAAGAAGCTGGTTGGGGAGCCCGGCTACAGCGTGCTGGAGCGCACCTGGGCGCGGCCCACGCTGGACGTGCATGGCATCCCGGGCGGTTTTACCGGATCGGGCGCGAAGACGGTGATTCCGGCAAAAGCGCTGGCCAAGGTTTCGATGCGCCTGGTTCCGGGGATGACGCCGGCCAAGGCGTTCGCGCAATACAAGAGCTACGTGGAGAAGATTGCGCCGGAGGGCGTGGATGTGGATGTGCGGTTGATTCACTCCGGCGACGCGTGCCTTATCCCGGTGGACAACTCCTATATTCAGGCGGCCACGCGGGCGCTGCACGAGGTCTGGGGCAAGGATACGGTGTTTATCCGTTCCGGTGGCTCGATCCCGATTGTGGGCGATTTTGCGCGGCACCTTGGCCTGCCTAGCGTGATGATGGGATTCGGGCTGCCGGATGACAACATTCACGCTCCCAACGAGAAGTTCCATTTGAAGAATTTTGAGCTGGGAATTCGCTCGATTATCCGGTTTATGGAGGAGACGGCGCGTTGAGCCTGGCGGATACGGGCTACGAGGCGGAGGCGGCGGGGTTCGTTCTGGCCGGGGGAAAGTCCAGCCGGATGGGGAGCGACAAGGCCCTGGTTTCGTTCGCCGGACGACCTTTGGTTGCGCGCGCCCTGGACACTTTGGGCCAGGCTGGGCTTATGGGGCGGATTGCGGGCGCTCGCAGTTCGTTGACGGCGTTTGGACCGGTGATTGGGGATGCCGAGCCGGGGCTGGGGCCGTTGGCCGGAGTCTGCGCGGCGCTTGGGTCCACGTCGGCCCGATACGCGGTCTTTCTTCCCGTCGATCTGCCGCTTCTGCCACCCTCGCTAGTGAGGTTTCTTCTGCATCACGCGCGGATCGCCGGCGACGCGGTCACTGTGTCTGCGGTGAATGGCTTTGCGCAGACTTTTCCCGCAGTGGTGGATCGAGGAACGCTTCCGGCGCTCAAAGATGCGCTGAAGGAAGGGCATGGCGGGTGTTTTCAGGCCTTCAAGGCAGCGGCGTCCGGGTTGGTCCGGCCTTTTTCGGTTGTTTCCGTCGAGATGCTGGTTCAATGCGGGCAGGTTTCGCATCCGGATGCGCTACCGGCCACGTACTGGTTCTGCAACGTGAATACGCGGGAGGAACTGGAGCGGGCAGAGCGCCGGTTGGGTCACTCGGGTGTGAACGCCCCCCCCACCCCCTATATTCTGTGAACAAAGTTGCTGTTTTCATGGGTTTAGCGGTGGTGTCTCGCAGCACGCATCAGATTCCAAAAGAGTTATCCGCAGAAATTAGACAACAAATGAGTTACGGGTGGTTTCGGACGACATCGGGTGTCTCAGCGCTGGATTCCAGATCCATTGTGCAATGGACACCACTAATTATCTGCAAAGTGAAGGGTCTTTTTGTGCGGATGGCCAGTGCAGTGGGGGTGGAAGAGGCTGGGGGAAAGATAAGCCGGAGAAGAATCCCCAAGAGCTTCCCCTCAGTGGCTAAAGCCGAGGGTTCATTTTGTCGACTTAAAGCACGGCTGAAAGCCGTGCCCTTTCAAAGCCGCGTTTTTCCGCAGCGGCTAAAAGTTTCGGCGGGCGTGAAGCGATCAGATCGAGGTCGGCGGGCACTCATCGGGTAAGCTGAACACAAGACAATGGCGGACTTACCTCCCAATCAAGATATCGCCGAGGTGCTGAACGAAATTGAAAGCACCAAGCCGGCTGCACCGGAACCAGAACCGGAGCCAGGGACTGCGGCGGCGATCGAGCCGATCATTGCCTTCGACAAGGTAAGTATCTCGTTCGATGGCCGCGTGGTTCTGGACGAGGTGAGCTTCTCAGTCGATCGCGGGCAGACGCTCTGTATTCTCGGTCGCAGCGGCGTGGGCAAGTCCGTCGCCTTGCGACTACTGATGGGCTTCCTGAAGCCGGATTCGGGCTCGATTCGAGTGGAAGGGCAGGAGATTACCGGGCTTGACGAAGACGGTATGCAGGAGGTCCGGAAACGGGTCACGATGGTCTTCCAGAATGGGGCGCTGTTTGACTCGCTGAGCGTGCGGGAGAACGTGGCGTTCCCGCTTCGCGAGCGCGGGGGCCTCGATGAAGATCAGCTGCAGCAGATTGTTGGGCGGCTTATCGCACTGGTGGGCGCGGAGGACGTGGAGGACGCGTTGCCGGCCAGCCTTTCAACCGGACGCCGGCGCGCCGTGGCCATTGCGCGGGCGCTGGCGTCCCAACCCGAAGTGGTGCTCTATGACGAGCCGACGACCATGGTCGATCCCATCATCGCCCGGCTGCTGGGGTCGCTGATTCAACGGCTGAAGCGGCAACTTGGCTTTACCAGCATCGTGGTGACGCACGATATGCGATTCGCAGAGCGGCTGGCCGACACGGTGTTGTTCCTGCACCAGGGACGCGCCACGTTTTTTGGCCCTCTTGCGGCCTTTATGGCGTCCAGCGACCCCAATATTCAGGAGTTCCTGACCCTCGATGCCTACGTGGTGCCAACCCCCTGAATGGGGGCGGGTTGAGAGGAGGAGATTAGACTGTGATGGTGAAGATCGCTCTCGCCCAGATCAATCCAACCGTCGGGGATTTCACTGGGAATCTTGAGAAAATGGCCGCAGCCGCCGGCCGCGCCGCGGCGCAGGGAGCGCGCCTTACCGTCTTCTCTGAACTTTGCATTTGCGGATACCCTCCGGCAGACTTTCTGGAAAAGCCAAGTTTTCTGGCCCGCTGCCGAACCGCGGTGGATGAACTGGCCGCCGCGACCAGGGACCTTCCTTGTGCCCTAGTTGCGGGTGTGGCCTTGCCGGCGCCGTCCGATGCGGGCAAGCCGGCCGTGAATGCCGCCGTGCTGGTGGATGGGGGCAAGCTGCTGCTGGAGCAACACAAGCGCCTGCTGCCTTTCTATGACGTGTTTGACGAGCAGCGCTATTTTTCTCCATCGCAGGCGCAACGGGTGGTGGAACTGGATGGGGTTCGGCTCGCCATCACGATCTGCGAGGACGCGTGGAACGACAAGAATTTCTGGCCGCGGCGGCTTTATTCGGTCGATCCCATCGAAGACCTGATGTTGCAGCGTCCCGCCATTCATATCAATTTGTCGTCGTCGCCTTTCTGGCATGGAAAGAGGGAGATTCGCCGCGAGATGCTGGCGGCTCTTGCGCGGCGCGACGGCGTACCGGTGTTGATGTGCAACCAGGTGGGAGGGAACGACAGCCTGATTTTTGACGGATCCTCACTGGCGTTGAATGGAAACGGCGAACTGATCGGGCAGGCGAAGTCATTCGAGGAGGACCTGCTGCTGGTCGATCCGTTCAACGCCGAGTCGGTGGCCGCACCGCAGCCGGACGATACCGAGGCAGCGTATCGTGCGCTGGTGCTGGGGACCCGCGACTATGTGCGCAAGTGCGGCTTTCGCAGGGTTCTTGTGGCGCTGAGCGGGGGAATCGATTCGGCGGTGGTTGCGGCGATTGCCACCGAGGCGCTGGGCGCTGCAAACGTGATCGGCGTCGGGATGCCGAGCCCCTACTCCTCTGCGGGATCGATTGATGATAGCCGGCAACTGGCCGCCAACCTGGGAATCCGATTTGAGATTATCTCGATCAGCGGACTTTTCGAGGAATACAGGCAGGCGCTGGAGCCACTGTTCACAGGGCTCAAGCCGGACATCACGGAAGAAAATATCCAATCGCGCATACGGGGGACGCTGCTGATGGCACTGTCAAACAAATTCGGCGCACTGGTGCTGACCACCGGGAACAAGTCGGAGATGGCGGTGGGCTATTGCACGCTTTATGGCGACATGGTGGGAGCGCTGGCGGTGATCGGCGACCTGGTCAAGACGCGCGTCTACGCGGTGTCCAACTGGCTGAATCGCGAAAGGGAAGTGATTCCCCGGTCAATTCTAGACAAGCCGCCTTCCGCGGAACTTCGACCGGATCAAAAAGATACCGATTCGCTTCCGCCTTACGATGTGCTCGATCCCATTATCGAAGCGTATGTTGAGCACTACAGGACGCCGGAATGCATTGCGCGGGCACACGAATTGCCCCTCGACCTCGTCCAACAGGTAGTGCACCTGGTGGAGCGTTCCGAATACAAACGTCAGCAAGCCGCACCGGTTTTAAAGGTCACATCAAAGTCGTTTGGGATGGGCCGACGATTTCCCATCGCCGTGAAGGTTCAGGTATAAGCTAAAAGGTAGGTTTTTTCCTGCCTTTGGAGGAGATTCAGCTTGATTCGTCAGTTCGCTCGCCTTGCCCGCGCCGCCGCGCTGGTCGTTCTGCCCCTCTCAATGTTCCAAGCCACAGCCCAACAGCAGGTGCCACCGGCACCGGCAGCTCCGGCTCCGGCCGCAGCGCCAGTGTTTCCCAAGCCGGAGCCCGCAAATTTCACTGCCTCTGCCCCTTCCAAGGACACGATCAATTCCTTTCTGCAGACGAGTTGGGGATACGACGAGAATCGCATCTGGCAGGTGCAGGCTATCCTGAAGACTCCTGTGGAAGGAATCAGCAAGGTGGTTATCTTTGTCGGCGACAAGACCGGGAAGCAAAAGCCGACAGCGCTGCAGTTCTTCGCATTGCCGGACGGCAAGCACATTATCGCCGGGGACGAAATCATTCCTTTCGGTGACCATCCCTACGCGGAATACCGGTCTGAACTGCAGCAAGAGGCCAACGGTCCTTATCGCGGTTCCGCATCAAAGGACCTGGAACTGGTGGAGTTCGCCGACTTCGAGTGCCCGCATTGCAAAGAGGCGCAGGCCAACATGGACAAGCTGGCGGTCGATTTTCCCAAGGCGCGCATCGTGTTCCAGAACTATCCGCTGGCCCGGATCCATCCTGCTGCGATGACTGCGGCGGAGTATGGCGCTTGCGTGGCGAAGCTGGGCGGCAGCACCGATTTCTTCCAGTTTGCTTCGGCGGTGTACGACGCGCAGGAAGGGCTGGCGACTGCTGACGGAGCGACGCTGACCTTGAACAGCGCAGTGACGAAGGCAAGTCTGGACCCAGCGAAGGTGGAGGCCTGCACTAAGACTCCTGAAATAGCGGCGCAGGTTGAAGCTTCAGTCAAGCTGGCGCAGGATCTGAACGTGAATCAGACACCGACGTTGATGGTGAATGGGCGGCAGGTGCCGATCGGCGGAGTCCCCTACGCAACCATCAAGCAGATTGTGGACTTTCAGGCCAAGTTGGACGGCGTAGCCCAGTAAGGCAAGAAACGCGGTAGGGTGCGGGAAGCGGTGTTCCTGCGGGGCTCCGGTTATTGGGCGCGCCGCTGAAGCATTTCTCCCCCTGCTGTTGAGGATGACACAAGCCCTTCAGGGGCTAAAGCCCCCAATTTCTTGTTGGGCCTTTTGCGGCACGACTTGAAGTCGTGCCCTTTCAAAACCAATCTGCGGTCTCATACATGAAACTTTCGTGGGCCCCGGGTGCTACGGGATCTGCGCGCCGCGTTCGACGCGGAACATGGGCGAGTGGCCTGAAGCCTGAGGGCCGTTGATCACGTGCGGCGTGATGACGATGAGCAGACTGGCGTAGTCCTCTTCCGTGTCGTTGGCGGTAAGGTTATTCAACCCCGGGATGTCGGTGATGCCGGGTGTGCCGCTGAGGGCCTGGCTTTCGCTCTTGCTGATCTCGCTGGCAACCACCACGCCCGCCCCTTGCTTGAGGGTGACCACGCCGGAGTAGGCGCGATTGTTCAGCACCGGCACTCCGTTGATGGATTGGCCGGCCAACGCGGTAATCTTCATGTCGAACGTGAGCGCCACATCGCCGTCGCGCATTACCTTGGGAGTGGCTTTGAGAGTGAGCCCGAGATCCTGGTACTCCACCTGTGGGATTTGGGTGGCTGCGCCCTGCAATGAAGAAAGCAACGAAGACAGGCTGCTGGAACTGCCGGCGGTGGTGAGTCCGGGGATGTTGACGCCGGTAGTGCTGAGGCTCGAATAACTTGACGTGAGGATGGGGTAGCGGGTGCCGGAACGCAGTGTGCTCTCCTGTCCGTCGCCCACGCGGAGTTGAATTTCATCGAGTTCGCGTGAGTTGGAGGAATTCAGGTTCAGATTGACAGTGGCTGGGCCGGGCGACAGGCCGGAGGTCGTAAGGCCATTGCCGAACAGGGCAATGCCGTTTGAAAACAGGGAGCTCGAAACCTGGCCCGAAGCGAGCAGGATGCCGAGGATCGCCAGCGTATCGCCGGGCGCGGCAAGACCGGAGGAGATGATCTGCTGCACCAGAGACTGGTTGGCGTTCAGGATTGACTGCTCTTCGGCGTACACGTTGAACGCGGTGATCTGCTGCGGTAACAGGGCGCCTGTATTGCGCGTGTTGGTGTGGGCGAGCTGGATCAATCGCACTTCGAGCAGAACCTGGCTGCGGCCGTCGAGAAGGTCGTGCAAAGTGGCGTTGAATGCGTTCAGGGTGCGAGTGGGCGCGCGAATGGTGAGCGTGCCCGAGGTGGGTTCAAGCGCCTCATGCCGCGCATCGAAGACATTCTTGGCCAGGTTGCTGACTTCGGTCATCTCTTCTGAAGTGAGGCCGGGGAGGTACACGGTTTCCAGTTCCTGGCGCAGGAACTCCTCGCGGTTGAGGCGGGTGTCTTTGGCTAGCAGGGC
Source organism: uncultured Acidobacteriota bacterium (assembly GCA_963833995.1). Classification (GTDB taxonomy): domain Bacteria; phylum Acidobacteriota; class Terriglobia; order Terriglobales; family Acidobacteriaceae; genus Telmatobacter. The sequence continues at coordinate 198,833 of CAWIAE010000001.1, forward strand.
GCGGTGTGCGTCGAGCGGGACCCAAAACGAATCTGTGACCAGGCTCAATGCCTGCACGGCCTGTTTGAATGTCACATTGTCCAGATCGAGCCGGACGGGCGTGGCAGGAACGCTCTGGTCGACGTTGGCTTCCACTCCATAGGCGTGGAAGACGTTCTGGATCAACTGGCGGTTGTCGGTGCGCAGGTGAAAGGTACGCACACCGGCCTCGGGAATCAAAACGGGAGCCTCGGCGAGACTGCTTGCGGCATCTTCGTAAATCCCCTTGGATTGGCCGGCTACTGCATCTCCGGCGAGTTCACCTAAATGTTCTAAAACCTGTGTGTTTTGGGGGTCGAGTTCGAGGGCCTGTTGCAATGCGGCTCGCGCAGCGCCGCTGTCGGCTCGGATTCGGGCCTTGGCCGCAGCCTGGATCAGAGCCGTGACGGCATGGCTCCGCGCCACTCGTGCGGCCATGGAGTAGTCGGCGTTGCCTGGGTCGATGGCGGCGGCTTGTTCGTACAAGTGCATGGCCTGGTCAAACTGCTCTTTCTCGAATATTTTGGTGGCTTCAATAAACAGCTTGGCAGCGCGGCGGCGATCGCGGCTGGTGGCGGTCTTCTGCTGGGATGCGGTTTGAGGCTTTGTGCTCTGCTGATTGCCGGTTGGGCTTCCTGTGGGGCTCTGGGGCACGCTCTGTGCAAGGGATGGCGCCTGTTGCGCCACTGCGGCGGACCCGGCCCCACACAGGATTGCGGCGAGGACTCCGCGTTGGATTGCCTTCCTCGTCATCGCGACAAGTCCCGTGATGCGGCGAGAAGGTCGGCCAGGGAAGTGGCGCAAACCTCGGGCTGGAGTGCCAGAAGGGCGTCAAAGGTGGAATGTCCGGTAGCAACCGCAATCACCGGCAGATGATTGGCGCGGGCGGCTTCAATGTCGCGGGGCGTGTCGCCGACCACGCAGACCTGGGCGCCGGCTCCGGCGAGATGGCGCGCCTGGCGGGCTGCATGGCCGATCAGTTCTTCGCGCATCGGGAAATGGTCGCTGAAGCCGCCAAAGCGAAACCACTCGCGCAGACCGGCATCTTCAATCTTGATCCAGCCAATCATTTCGAGGTTGCCGGTGGCTACGCCGAGAAGGGCGCCGCATTCGGCCAGGTGGCGCAGGGTTTCTTTTACCCCCGGCATCAGTTCCAGTTTCATCTCGCTGCGTCGTTCGGCGACGTGGTGGCACATACCGTCAAGGATGGCAGCAATCTGCGGTTCGAGGATGTCGGCGGGAATGCCTGCCTGACGGCAAGCCTCGCGCAGGATGCCGGTGTCTGTGTTGCCGTGGATGGCGACGCCGGCCAGGGTCACTTCAAAGCCGGTCACGCGCTTGATGCTGGAGGCTACGGAATCAAAATGCACGCGGTCGTGACAGCGGAGTAGAGTGCCGTCGATGTCGAACAGGTAGGCATCCTGCCGGTCCCATACGAACCCCGGCCGAATCGTGATGCGCGAGTTGTCCGTGGGCTGGATTGTCTGCATGCTTTGGGAAGAATCGTCAGCCCTGGCGGAAGCCCTGGCGTGCCGCTCCAAAAACAAGACGTTCGCTGCGGGGCGGACGCTTGAGGCCGGCGCGGACTTCTGCGAGGCTCAGGTCCAACTCCGCCATGGTGCGGCTGAGTGTATTGCGATGAATCCCCAACTCCTCGGCTGCCTTGCACTGGTTCCCCCGGTGCGCCATCAGCACTTCGCGCAGATATTGTTTTTTGAACTCGCGCACGGCATCTTCATAACGGATGCCGCTGGAATGCATCTGTGTAACCAGGCTGTCCAGTTCTCGTCTCACTTCAACCCCTTGCTCTATTAGCTTGCCACATCGGGCCATATTACGGCCTGGTAAATTCATGCGCCACTTTTTCCTGGATGCATCCAGGAAGGCGAAACTTTTTCCAGATGATTCAATTCTCCACGGACATGCTCTGCCAGGCCTTTGGGAGTGATATTGGTACTGAGGTGGCAGGCACCAAAGAAATAGCGCGGCAACCGGGATTGAGCCAGCCACTGCGTATTGGGGAAAAATGCCATGGTGACGAGAAGGCCCACGGTAACCAGCAAGGCTCCCTGGAAGAAGCCGAAGACGGCGCCGGCCAGGCTGTCAAGGCAGCCAAGGCCGACCTTGCGAAAGACTTTCGACAGCAGTGCGCCGACGAAACCGAAGGCCAGCATAACGACCAGGGCAATGAGCAGAAATCCGATGACGTCGGCGGCTGTTTCAGAACGCACCAAGGGAAGGAAGATTGCGGCTACACGGCCGTAGTTCCAGGCGGCGAGGACCAGCCCGAGCAGCAATCCGCCCAGTCCGAAAACGGATCGCAGGAAGCCCTGGGCTATTCCGCCCAACACGGCCCCCACCAGGATTGCGATGATGATCCAATCCGCCACGGTCAAAGACGATGCGCCCACGGTTTCCATCATTGGATTTCACGCCCGCTCAGCCGGCGAAAGGCTTCAAGATACTTTGCGAGAGTACGTTCAACGACATCGGAGGGAAGGCCGGGTGCGGGCGCCTGCTTGTTCCAGTGGATGCTTTCGAGGTAATCGCGCACGAACTGCTTGTCGAATGAAGGCTGAGGACCGCCAGGATTCCACGAAGCGGCTTCCCAGAAACGGGAAGAGTCGGGGGTGAGCACTTCGTCGGCGAGCACGATCCCATCGGATGTTGTTCCAAATTCAAATTTGGTGTCGGCGAGGATAAGGCCGTTTGCTTCAGCGTGCTGCGCTGCCTTGCGATAAATGGCCAACGTGAGGCGGCGGAGTTCGGCGGCGGCCTCGGGGTCGATCACTTCTTGCATTGCGTCGAAGGAGATGTTTTCGTCGTGGGAACCATCCTGGCTCTTGGTGGCCGGAGTAAAGATGGGTTCAGGCAGCCGCGAGCCATCGAGCAGGCCTTGCGGAAGAGGAATGCCGCAAACCGTTCGGGAGGCTTTGTATTCCTTCCAGCCCGAACCGGCAAGATAGCCGCGGGCTACGCATTCGACGGGAAACATGCGTGCGCGCTTTACCAGCATCGATCGGCCTTCCAATTGACCGGCATACGGTTGAAGCGAGGCTGGGAAGTCGGCGACGCGGGAGGCAATGAGATGGTTGGGGACCACATCAGACAACAGGTCAAACCAGAAGAGAGAGATCTGCGTGAGGATTTTTCCCTTGCCCGGGATGCCGGTGCCGAGCACGTGATCGAAGGCGGAGATTCGGTCGGTGGCCACCAGCAGCAATGCGTCGTCGACCGCGTAGAGATCGCGGACTTTGCCTCGGCCAATCAAAGGAGTTGTACCCAGATTTGTTGTAAGGAGAGCATCCACGAGAAGGTCGTACCTCGGAGTGAACTGAATCTCCGATTGTCCGGCGAGGGGCTGGCTTTGTCAATGTGGGGTGAAGAGTTGGAACGGAGACTGGTTCAGGCGGGAATGGAGGCGAATTCTGTGACTGAGCGGAGGGCGAAGAGTTGGTTCGTTTTTTGCACACACCTGTGTGACGGCCGTCACGGAATGGATTGCGGACATCGACGACACTCCAATTGTCAACATGGTTCGGAGGGCGGGCAAGAAAGTCCTCTTTGAGCCGGGCGACACGAGGCAGCAGTGGAAAGGGGAAGCCGCCGCTAGCTTCGTTTGTATAGGGATCGCCAGTAGCCGCGCACTACCGACCTCCAGTGCCGGCTACTGGTCCCCGCTGCTATCTTGTTTCATACAAGCGCCTCCGAAGAGACGTGATCCTTCGGAGGCGATTTTTTGCCTGAAAATCTTCCAAAACACTCGACTCCGATCTTGCCTCGCCTCCAGAAGCTAGAGCATTTCCGCTGATGGTGCAGAGGGAAAAGCAATCCTCAGGGGCTAAAGCCCTGCGTCATTTAGGGCGTTTGCGGCACGACTGAAGTCGTGCCCTTTCAAAGCGCGGAGTTTGCCCGCAGGCTGTATTGCTGTTCAGTGACGACCGGTCGTTGTTCCCCGAAGGGAACTATTAGGCAGTGGCGCGCTGCGGCTGTTGCTGTTCATGGCCCCCGAGGCGCACGCTCACAACTTTCGACACGCCGGGTTCCTGCATCGTGACGCCATAAATCATGTCGGCTGAATGCATCATGCGCTTGGAGTGGGTGACGAGGAGGAACTGCGTCTCCTTGCTGAGCGAGTGGAGCAGGTCAGCAAGGCGGGCTACGTTGGTTTCGTCAAGCGCGGCATCCACTTCATCGAGCACACAGAACGGACTGGGCTGGAACTGGAAGATGCCCACGAGCAGCGCCAACGCGGTGAGAGCCTTTTCGCCACCGGAAAGCAGCAGCACATTCTGCAACTTCTTTCCGGGAGGCGAAGCCACGATGTCGAGGCCGCTCTCGGCCTGGTTCTCTTCATCGGTCAAGCGCAAAAAGGCCTGGCCGCCATGGAAGAGGCGGGTGAAGACCTGGGCGAAGTTCTCATTGATGCGCGCGAAGGCTTCATCGAATTTTGTGCGCGAAATCTGGTCGATCTCCTTGATGGTGTCCTGTGTGTTCTGGATCGACTCGGTCAGGTCGTTGCGCTGCGTCTCGAGGAAGCTATGGCGCTCCGCCGTCTCCTTGTACTCTTCGAGGGCCATCATGTTGACGGGTCCCATCTGCTCGATGCGTTGGCGAAGCGTACGGCAGGTTTCCTCTTCGGCCACGAGAGCTTCGTCGGCAAGATGCGCGACCTCCGCATCGGCTCGGAGTACGGATGCTTCGGTGTTGGTTTCAGTGAGGCAACTGGCCTCAAGATGCTCGAGGTCCGAGCGGAGCTTGGCCACCTGGCTGGAACGGTCGGCGCGATCGTCGCGCAACTGATCGAGGGCGACGCGCGCGGTCTTGAGCTGGGTCTCGATATCCGCCAATTGCTGGCGCAAGGCAAGCGCTTCGGCGGCCATGGACTCAGCCTTGGCAAGGGCCTCGGCACGAAGGGCAGTGAGCTCGTTCTCGCGGAGTGCCAGTTCGGCGCTTTCGCGGGTGCGCTGCAGCCGCTCGGCTTCGGCAGCAGCGCGCTGCTGCTGTATGGAGAGAACGCGACGCTCCAGATCGGCGTGCAGACGATCGATGCGCTGGTAGGCGGTTTCAGCGCCGCGGCGCCGTTCCTCAAGGCCGGCCAGTTCGGCGGTCAGGTGGGCAGCCTCCTGCTGCAGGCCTTCCCGCTGCTGGCGAAGCGTCGCCAGTTGCGCCTGATGCTCTTCAAGGGCAGCCTCCGCTGTGGCGTGCTCGGATTCAAGGCGCACGGCTTCTTCGTGCTTCTGCTCGATGACGGCGTGCTTGGCCTCGCGAGCATCCTTGTTGCGAGCGGCCTGTGCGGTCCAATCCTGTACGCGCCGGTCGATCCGCTGCGTTTCGGCTTCCATCTGCTTGAGTGCAGCGCCCTGATCCGCCGTGTCGCGTTCAGCCATGCGGCGCTTTTCGCTGGAAGCTTCAAGCTGCGCCGCCAGGTCTGCGATGTTGACTGCTAGCGCCGCGGCCTCGGTTTCGGCCTGGGCGAGATTCTTTTCGAGGCCGGCCAGGCGGCCATCGATTTCGCGCAACTCGCGCTTCAGGGCGAGTGGTCCTTCGCTGGCCGGCTTGCCGCCCGTGACGGTGCCGTTGTGAAAGCATTCGCCTTCCAGCGTGAGGAAGAACCCATATTTATATTCGGCTGCGAGTTTCTGCGCGTTGGCGGGACTGTCGACGATGTAGCCGTGCCGGAGCTTGGGCAAAATGGTCTCCAGTGATCGGCCGAAGCCATTCAGCACGCGAATGGCGTCCTTCAATGGCGAAATACCCGGTGCACCGATGGCGCCGTCGCCCTCCTCAAAGAGGCTGCGCTGTGCTTCATCGTGAATGAGAAAGGTTGCGCGCCCGTCGACTCCGGACTTGAGCAGCCGCACGCCTTCTTCGGCCGCTCCCCAGCTTTCGACAACCACATAATTCAGCTCATCGCGAAGGAACTCGTCGACCACGCTTTCATGCTCGCCGCTCACTTCAAGAAAGTCGGCGAGGGTGCCGACGGGGGACATGTCCGGGCCCAGCGCACCGGGCTTCAGCAGGCGGCGTACCGTGTCGGTCGAATAACTATGGTCGCGAATCAATGCTTCGAGGGACTTGCGACGGCCCGCCGCGGTGGCCTGCGTGCTGCGAAGCTGGTTGGCGCGGGCCCGAAGCGTGTCTTCCTCGGCGCGGCGCGACTGCAGGGATTCCCGCAGCGCGGCGATTTCGCTTTCGAGGTGGCTGAGTGATTCGGCGGCGGATTCAAAGCGCAGTTTTGCCTGGCCGCTTTGCACGCCCAGGTTTTCGAGCTCGCGTCGCGCCTGGTCCAATTCGGCAGCAAGGCGCTCTGCTTCGCGCTCGAGAGATGCCAGGCTCTCTTCGGCCTGCGCTGTGCTGTTGCGGGCGTTGCCGGCCATGGTGAGCAGGTGCATGGCGTGACGGCGATTGGCCTCAAGCTCGCGCTCGGCGCTGAAGACCTGCTCGGCCGCGGTGCGTGCCTCATGTTGGCGGGCTTCCACGGTCTGGCGAAATGTTTTAGCCTCACTTGCCGCTGTCTCGAGAAAGGCGTGCTGCTGAGCGCGTTCCTCGGCAATCCCACTCAACTGGGCTTGCGTCTGCTCCAGCTCGCCAGCCGCCGCGGCCAGGCGTGCTTCCAGTTCCGTGACGCGCTCGGCGTTGCTGCGTTCGCGGGCAACGGCCCGCTCAAGTTCGACGGCGGCCGCATTGGCGCGATTCTGCGCTTCCTGACCTTCGCGGTCCAACTGGTAGCCGCGCTCGGTGAGGGAGTGTTGGCCGGTTTCCATGGCGCCGATCTCCGCGGCGGCGCCGGTGATCTGCTCGGTGAGGCTGCGAATCTCCTGCTCCAGGCGCGACTGGTCGGCATCCATCATCGCCATGCGGCTGGCCAGCACCACGCGCAAGCGGTTGCGCAGCTCATCGCGAACCGCGGCAAAGCGCTCAGCCTTGGACGCCTGGCGCTTGAGCGAGTTCATCTGCCGCGTTACTTCCTCAAAGATGTCGTCGAGGCGGGCCAGATTCTGTTTAGCACTTTCCAGGCGCAGCTCGGCAAGTCGCTTTTTGTTTTTGAAGCGCGTGATGCCGGCGGCCTCCTCGATGATGGAGCGGCGTTCGTGCGGCTTGGAACTGAGCAGTTGCCCGATGCGTTCCTGGCCGATGATGGCGTAGCTCTCCGGGCCGAGGCCGGTGCCCATGAAAATGTCCTGAATATCGCGCAGGCGGCACAGTTTGCCATTGAGCAGGTATTCGCTATCGCCGGTGCGGAACAGGCGCCGCGTGATGACGATTTCGCCCTTTTGCGGCGTACGGCGGAACTTGCGGCGGCGGATCTTGAGCACTACTGCCTGCGGCCCTTCGACGGTGGCGGCAAGTTGCGGCTCGACGGGATCGTCGTCATCAAGCGCCTGGCCGGGCTGCTCGGCCGCGGCAATCTCCTCAGCTTCGGCGGCTTGGCGGCGGCGGAGTTCGTCTTCGTCCCAGTCGGCGGGCCCGTCGTGGTCGACGACCACCTCCGGCTCGACGGGAAACGGCCCCTCGTAGGCCTCGGGGTCGATCATGGTCAGTGTGACCTCGGCCATCCCCAGCGGTTTGCGCTCACGCGTGCCGGCGAAGATCACGTCCTGCATGTGAGTGCCGCGGAGGGTTTTGGCGCTCTGCTCGCCCAGAACCCAGCTCACTCCGTCCAAGATGTTGGACTTGCCGCATCCGTTCGGCCCCACCACTACAGCAATGCCGGTTCCCGGCACGGTGATTTCCGTGCGATCACAGAAGCTCTTGAAGCCGAGGATGTGGACCTTTTTGAGTTTCAGCATGTTTACTCCGGAACTTGAGGGGATTCCGAAACGGCCGGTTGCTGATCTAGCGCAGCATCTGGTGCGGCGACCGCCCGACAGTTTCATTGTCCTTCGATTACAGACTCTAAGGAGCTGGGAAAGGGGGGTCAACCGCTGCAAGGGGTGTTTATGTGGATAATAGGGGCCGGAATTCGCCTTCTTCGAGATTTGCGGGAATTTGTGGTGGATTTTTGGGAATTGAGGTAGTTTTGCCGTAGTTTTCCACAGCTGGAGATCGGGGCCAGATCAACTCTGGAGCACGCCGCGAACAGCCTTTCGGATCACCTTTTCGAGAGCCCGGAGCGCCTGTGGACGGGGGAAACCGGGTCTGCTCACCAGGCGAATGGTCCGGGAAGAATGCCCGGCGAGCGGCCGCAGGGCGATCCCGCGCTGGCCCAGGGAACCGGCTGCCAGGGCCGGGATCAACGTGGCACCGTAGCCGGCGGCAACGAGGTTGACCAGGGTTTCAAGCGTCGCGGCCTGCATGGTTCCCTTGAATCCGGCTCGCAGACCATGTTTTGTCCCGCATGCGGCCAAGGCCTGGTTGGCCAGGCAATGCCCTTCTGCCAAAACCAGCAATTCCTCATTGAGGGCGTCTTCCTGAACGGTCTTTGCCGCGGCAAGGGGGTGATTCATTGGCAGGGCCGCGAGAAGGGGTTCAGCAAAAAGGGCAATTTCTGTGATTTCCGGTGCTTCGGTTGCCGTGGCCAGCAGCACGGCATCGAGTCGGTGATTGCGCAGACCATCGATGAGAGCCAGAGTCTGGTCCTCCCACAGGTCGATGGTGAGCGCGGGGTATGCCTGGCGAAGGGGACTCAGGATCAGGGGCATCAGGTATGGCGCAAGTGTAGGGATGACGCCCAGTCTCAGAGGGCCATCGAGCGGGTCGCGGGCTGCCCTGGCCACCTCCTCCATCTGGCTGGCTTCATGCAGCGCGCGTTGAGCGTGGTTGAGGATTCGATTGCCTACAGGGGTCATCTCGACGCGCTTGTTGGTGCGCTCAAGGAGGGTGACGCCGAGTTGGCCTTCAAGTTTGCGGATCTGGCTGCTGAGGGTAGGCTGGCTGACGTTGCAGGCCTCGGCAGCGCGGCCAAAATGGCGGTGTTCAGCCAGGGCAACGAGATAACGAAGGTCCTGCAGATTCATTTCTGTCCCTGATCGCGTTCATTTCTATCATAGAGCAGAGAAATCATGATCGTAGAAACAATTGATTTTACTTATCGAATTACTCAATCTAGATTTAAGGAGCAGGCGTATTATTTCAGCGGAAGTTCGCGCGCGGCAGGCCCAACCCGATATCGGATTTCATTATGGCCTGATGGAAAAGCACAAGAATTCTTCACACGAAAGCCAAGGAGATGACCCATGTCTGAAAGCACGAAGACTCCCGGACCACCGATACTCGACGATCAGAACGCCATGTCAGGCGATGCAAAATGCCCATTTACGAACGGCGCCCGCAAGCATACTCAGGCTGAAACACCAACCAACACGAGTTGGTGGCCCAATCAACTCGATCTGAAGTCCTTGAACCAGCACTCGCCGCTCCCCAATCCAACGGACAAGGATTTCAATTACGCGGAGGAATTCAAGAGCCTGGATTTGGATGCCGTGGTCAAGGATCTACGTGAGCTGATGACGACTTCGCAGGAGTGGTGGCCAGCGGATTTCGGTCACTATGGGCCGTTCTTCATCCGTATGGCATGGCACAGCGCGGGGACCTATCGCATCGCCGACGGCCGGGGCGGCGGGGGCTCCGGGGCACAGCGATTTGCACCGCTGAACAGCTGGCCGGACAACGTGAGCCTGGACAAGGCGCGCCGGTTGATCTGGCCGATCAAGCAGAAGTACGGCCGGAAGCTTTCCTGGGCCGACCTGATCATTCTCACAGGCAACGTGGCACTGGAGTCGATGGGATTCAAGACCTTCGGTTTCGGTGGTGGGCGGGAGGACATCTGGGAGCCGGATGAGAGCATTTACTGGGGATCTGAAGGCAAGTGGCTGGGAGACGAACGCTACAGCGGCGAACGTCAGCTCGAAAATCCTCTCGCCGCTGTCCAGATGGGCCTGATTTATGTGAATCCGGAAGGCCCCAATGGCGAGCCGGATCCAGTGGCTGCGGCAACCGATATTCGGGAGACGTTTGCGCGCATGGCGATGAATGACGAGGAGACGGTCGCCCTGATCGCGGGTGGCCATACGTTCGGCAAAACGCATGGCGCTGCCGATCCTGTTAAGTATGTGGGCAAGGAGCCAGAGGGCGCCCCGATCGAAGAGCAGGGACTGGGCTGGAATAGCACTTTTGGCAGCGGCAAAGGCGGGGATACCATCAGCAGCGGTCTGGAAGTCACCTGGAGCACAACGCCAACCAAGTGGAGCAACAACTTTTTCGTCAACCTGTTCGGCTACGAATGGGAACTGACCAAGAGTCCGGCCGGCGCGCACCAGTGGAAGCCCAGGGGTGATGCCGGCGCGGGCACTGTTCCCGACGCGCATGATCCTTCCAAGAGCCATCAGCCCATGATGCTTACCACCGATCTCTCACTGCGATTCGACCCGATCTATGAGAAGATTTCGCGGCGCTTCCTCGATCACCCGGACGAGTTCGCGGAGGCTTTCTCCAGGGCCTGGTTCAAACTGACGCATCGCGACATGGGTCCTATATCTCGCTATCTTGGCCCGCTGGTTCCCAAGGAGGAATTGCTGTGGCAGGATCCTGTTCCCGCGGTGGATCACAAGCTGATTGATGAAAAGGACATTGCGACTCTGAGGGCAAAAATCCTTGCATCCGGGCTTTCCATCCCTCAACTGGTCACGACGGCCTGGGCGTCGGCTTCAACGTTCCGCGGCAGCGACAAGCGCGGCGGCGCAAATGGGGCCCGCATTCGCCTGGCGCCGCAAAAGGACTGGGAAGTGAACCAGCCGGCCGAGTTGGCAAAGGTCCTTGAAAAGCTGGAGGCTATCCAGAGGGAATTCAACGCCTCGCAGTCCGACGGGAAAAAGATCTCTCTGGCTGACCTTATCGTTCTCGGCGGATGCGCCGCCGTTAAAGAAGCTGCCAGAAAGGCCGGCCATGACGTGAAAGTTCCTTTCTCGCCAGGCCGCATGGACGCGTCGCAGGAACAGACCGATGTGGATTCATTTGCTGTGCTGGAGCCAATCGCTGACGGGTTCCGCAATTACGTGCGCAAGGGACAAGAGGCGTACGCGGCTGAGCTGCTGGTAGATAAGGCGAACCTGCTGACGCTGACCGCTCCCGAGATGACGGTTCTGATCGGCGGCATGCGCGCGCTGAATGCGAACTTCGGGCATTCGGAGTATGGCGTTTTCACGAAACGGCCGGGGACATTGACCAATGACTTCTTCGCGAATCTCCTCGACATGAATACGAAGTGGCAGAAGTCTGCTACCTCTGAAGGCATATTGGAAGGGCGAGATCGGGCCAGCGGCAATCTCAAGTGGACGGGCACGGTGGTCGATCTCGTCTTCGGTTCGAATTCTCAGCTACGAGCCCTTGCGGAGTTTTATGCTTGCAACGACTCGCAGCAGGCGTTCGTTCGAGACTTTGTGGCGGCCTGGAGCAAGGTGATGAACCTTGACCGCTTCGACCTCGCGGCCGATGGGGCGGGCGTTCGAGCGACATCTGCGAAGGCTGGGCGCCCGGTGGAAGAAGGCGTTCCGGCAGACTGAGGCGATCTAACTGAGGAGATGCAAAGAGCGGCTTCCCCGAAACGGCTTCGGCTGGGACACGAAAGTGTCTTCATGCCGGAGCCGTCGCTGCGCCGGGAAAAAAACCGGGGCAGGAGTCTGCCATGGTTGACAGTTCCGCAAAAGTGCGGCATCCCGCCTGGGCGGCGATTTGCAGGAGTACCGACCAGCACTTTGGAGTACTTTGGAGTGCGATTGATCACATTCCGTCCCTTGGCCGTCATATACTGTTTACAAAACACCGGGATAGATCACGGTCCGCGCCGGCGCGAAGAAATGGGGTCGCGGAAGCGCGTGTGCAAGAGATAGATCGGCAAATATTGAAAAATCCCAAGGATTGCTGATGCCTGTACTCACCCAGAAACTAGAAACGTGGTCCGCTGCTGCCGTGTTGCGGGCCATCCGGGAACCCCTCAAAATTCCAGCATGGTCCGTACTTATGGTCCTGGGGTTTGCCGGGCTGTATGGTTTTCTCTCGGGACGCGAGATGCCGCGCCATCATTACGTGCCTTATGTTGGCTATCCGCTGGTGCTGGATACAACCACAGGGAAGGCATGTTATGCGACCCAGCCCAAGCCTGTCGATGAGGCGATGACCCAGGAAGCGGGTTACCCGGTCGACCGGGATGGAAACCGCGTGGATGCGGATGCCACGAGTGATCTGAGCATTCCCCTTTGCGGAAAGCAGTAGGCGGCACCTTTCCGCCCAGATTTTCTGCGCCCGCGAATGGGGTCCTGCGCGTGGGCGGGGCGATTCGCTCGGGTCTTTCCGAAAAGGATTGTTCAACGGTGCACGTGCTTTTGTGCGGGACTTATGGAATTTTTTTGCCGGGCGTAACTTTTTCTCCCTTTCTTGCGAAGGAATAGCAAGCTGCTCCAACGCTGCGAGTGATTCCCAGTCGGTAATCCAATATCGCAGCGCTTCGGTGGCAATTCCCCTAATTGGAGAGAAAAATGAAGATTGTGAATTGGCTGAGCGCTCTTGCGCTCTTGTTTGGAAGTGTTGCAGGCGCCAGTGCGCAGGATTGGAGCCGGCAAACCCTCGTAGTCACCGCATCCAATACGCCCAGCAACAAGCTGCTGGTTTACAACGCCGGAGGCAAGCTGATCCAAAGCGTGTCGACGGGCGGTGAAGGCGGAGTGAGCGGCAACGCAGGCGGCATCGCCACGTGGGGAAAGCGCGTTGCGGTGGTGAATTTCGGTTCGCAGACGGTTGCGATTCTGGAGAAGACCGAGAGCGGATTCGAACTGAAGCAGACGATCGCAACGGTCTCAAGCCCACTGAGTGTGGCGTTCGGGCACGGTCATCTTTACGTGTTGGGAGGTACGACTGTCGAGTCGCACCAGGTATCTGGATACGGCGTGAGTTCCAGCCCCGATGGGACCGCCGGCCTGGTGGTCGCGGATGGCTCGGCTGCCCAGGTGGGCGTTCTTGAGAGACAACTGATCATCTCAGAAAAGAGCAATGCGATTGAGACCGTGAACCTGGGGGCGGGAGGCGCCGTGATTGGTTCCACGTCGATGGTGGCCAACATTCCGGCGAATGTGAATACGCCGTTCGGGTTGGTGACGCGCGGGAATGACGCTTACGTGACGATCGCGCATGCCAACGAGACCAGCCTTGTCCGCAACGATGCGGTGGTCACGGTGACCGGCTCGGGTACACAGCAAGCTCCCTGCTGGCTGGCGTTGGACGGACCGTATCTGTTCTCTTCCAATTCTCCCAGCATGAGCATCTCTCGCTACCTGGTTTATGGAAAGCAGATCATTCAACAGGCGGCGGTGGCGGCGAAGTTGAACGGCAGTCCGACGGATATTGCCCACGGGGAGGGGCTGGTGGCGGTGATCGACGGCGCCGGCGCTCTCTCTCATCTTTCAGTTTTTGAGGCGGATGGGGATGGAGATCTTTCACTGCGCGGGGTTGCGACCATCAACAGTGCGGCCAACGGCGTTGCCATTGTGGGCGACGACGAATAAAGATGCATCCAGGACCCGGCGTGGACTCTTCTGCTGGGGAGAGTTTACGCCGGATGTGGTATCAACAGGCATAATGGATTCTGAAAATCACTCCGCATCACTGCGGATAAGAGAGGATCCTCAAGATGCCCATTCGTTCGACGCGCGGGATGGCGTCGTCGCTGGGCCTGGAAGCCCTCATGTTCCGCTATCAGCAGGCGGACGAAGAAGCGGCCAGGGCTCTGATTGAGTCGGTGAGCCCGCGGCTGCTTCGTTTTTTTTCAGCGCAGCCTTCTACACGGAGATTTGCCGACGATCTATTGCAGGACACATGGATGCGAATTCACAAGGCGCGACATACATATCGCGCGGGCGAACCTGTGCTTCCATGGATGTTTGCCATCGCTCGTTATGCGGTTCTGGACAATTATCGAAGAGCTCGACGGGTGGAATTGCGCGAAATGCAGGTGGAGGAGTTTCACGACGCGACCGCGCAAAATGCCGGCGCATCGGCGAGCCGGGTGGATCTGGATGGACTTCTGGCGGAGTTGACGGAAAGCCAGCGCGAGATAGTTGTGATGCTCAAGATTTCGGGCATGACGATAGAGGAGGTGGCGCGTGCGACCAGATCGAGCGCCGGTTCAGTGAAACAAAAGGCGCATCGCGCATACCGGAAGTTGCGCGATATTCTTGGCCGCGAAGCAGGGACAAAATGAAGCCTGACGATCTGGACAGAATTTTTTCCGAAGCGGCTGACCGGAATTTGACGGAAGGCGCGGCACGCGAGTCGATCGAGCGCGTGGAAGGCAGGCTGCTGAGCGATCTGCGTCCGGTCCGGCCACTGGCTTCTGCCGGGGTGTTCACCTTGGGGTTCCTCGGATTGTTCACCCTGTTCGCGATTGCCAGCGCCTCAATTCTAGGTTTGCGCGGGTTCCACGTGCTGAGCAGCGGCCAGCGTGGATTGATTTACCTGACGCTGCTTGCCTCGGCGTGGCTGGCCTCAAGCGCGTGCGCCCGTGAGTTACGTCCGAGCGGCTTAAGGATGGGTACACTTTCCCTGGTTCTTTCCGGCTTGTTCTTTCCTGTACTTTTTGCACTGATGTTTCACGGTTACGGCAGTCGGAACTTTGTCGCGGAAGGCGTTCCTTGCCTGGTGGCCGGATTGTGCGTGTCGATTCCGACGGCTCTCGTCATTGCTTTACTTCTGCGACGGGGTTTCGTGATGGAGTGGAGGATGGCGGGACTGGCGGCGGGCACGCTTTCAGGGCTGACCGGCCTGGCCATGCTCGAGTTGCATTGCCCGAATCTGAAGGCGATCCATATTATCGTGTGGCATGTGGCCGTGGTGATTGTGAGCGCTCTGCTTGGATTCGCAATCGGTGGGTTCGCGGATCGCCTTCGGCGCAATTTCGCCTGAGTCTGGCTCGCTCATTCCCGGCTGGAGAGCTTTTGCAGGGGTCGAATTTGGACTTGAGGATGGCGGAAGCGCGTGTGAGTCGAACACACCGTTGCCCTGACGGACAACCGCCGGTTTTGAAGACCGGGAGAATCACCGGGTCCCAGGCGCTTCCCTTGTAGGTGCAACCTCCATTTTCCTTTCAAAAGCATCTATGGAGGGCATAGCAGTAATTTCTGACTCCGTAGCAGCTTCGATGCAGGGTGCGACCGGAACGGTGCGGCTGACACAGCAGGTGAAGGCCGGAGGGTGCGCGAGCAAGCTGGCTCCCGGGATACTGAGCCGGGTGCTGGCGAACCTTCCGCAGCAGAAGGATGAGAACCTGCTGGTGGGGTTCGGGACGTCGGACGATGCCGGGATCTACCGCATCAGCGATCAACAGGCCCTGGTGCAGACGGTCGATTTCTTCACGCCGATGGTGGATGATCCGTTCACCTACGGTTGCATTGCCGCGACCAGTGCGCTGAGCGATGTGTATGCGATGGGAGGGCGCACTGACGGCGCTGGCCATTGTCTGCTATCTGCAAGACGGCGACCCGGGGTTGCTGGAAGAGATCATGCGCGGGGGGCTGAGCGTGATGCAGGACGCGGGATGTGTTGTTCTTGGCGGGCACAGCATGCGTGACGCGGAGATGAAGTTTGGCTATGCGGTTACCGGCTTGATCGATCCGAATCGGGTGTTTACTAATTGCGCCGCACGAACCGGAGACAGCCTGGTGCTGGGCAAGGCGATCGGCACCGGGGTGATTACCACGGCACTGAAGCAGGGACGCAATGAGCGGTCGTGGATCGACGCGGCAATCGCCTCGATGACTCGCAGCAATCGAAGAGCAGCCGAGATTGCGACGCGCGGAAAATTTGCGGTGCATGCCATAACGGACGTGACGGGATTCGGGCTGATGGGACACGCGCGCGAGATGGCCATGGGAAGCAACGCGCGGCTGGCGATCGAGGTGAGGAAAGTGCCTCTGCTCAAAGGGGCGCTGGAGGCCGCGGGACAAGGCTGCGTGCCTGCAGGACTGCTGGCGAATCGGGAATTTGCGGAGTGCTTCGCAGAGGAAGGTGCGGGTGCGGAAGTCCCTGATGGATTACGAATGTTGCTCTACGATCCGCAGACATCGGGCGGGCTATTGATCGCACTTCCACCTGCGCACGCGGACCTGCTGGTCAGCGAACTTTGCGACGCGGGATATGCTGCAGCCGTGATCGGCGAGGTGATGGACGGCACGCCGAAGATCGTTCGGCACTGAGAAGAATGAGTCGAGACCATGAGCCATGAGACGGCAAAAGAGGCGGGCGTCAAAAGCATGTATCGCCGGCTGCCGAAGGTCGGGGAGTATCTCGACGGGCCAGAACTGCGGGATCTGCTTGCCGGCTATCCGCGGGCTTTGATTCGCGACTGCGTGCGAGCGGTGATCCTTGGGATGCGGGAGGAAATAGGGGACGGACGTTTGACCGAGACCATGCTTGAGGGCGCTTTGGATAAGCTTCCGGAATTGGTTGAGGCGGAGGTGCGCCAACGCCGGCGTCATTCCCTTCGCCCCGTGATCAACGCGACGGGGGTGATTCTGCAGACCAATCTTGGAAGAGCGCCCTTGAGCGAGGAGGCGATTGCGCGGATCACGGCTGTGGCCGGTGGCTATTGCAATCTTGAATTTGATTTGGAAAGCGGGGAACGTGGGCAGAGAGGCGCCGATGTGGAGCGGCTGCTGCTGCAACTTCTCGCGGGCGGCTCGAGGCCTGACGTTGCGCGACGCGGTGCGCTGGTGGTGAACAACTGCTGCCACTTTTCTTGCGCTCAATTCGATCGCAGATGGCGGGGAGGTGATTGTGTCGCGAGGGGAGTTGGTGGAGATCGGTGGAGGATTCCGCGTTCCCGACATCCTTCGCAAATCCGGCGCCATTCTGCGCGAAGTGGGGACCACGAATCGAACGCGAATTGAAGATTATGCTGCCGCTATTACGGCGGAGACGCAGCTGATTCTTCGCGTGCATCGATCGAACTTTCAAATCGTAGGGTTTACCGAAAGCCCCCGGTTGAGCGAGTTGGTCAAGCTGGGTGCCGATGCGGGGGTGCCGGTGTTCGAAGACCAGGGTACGGGATGCGTTGTTCCTCTGGAAACCTGCGGAATTCAAAATCAGTCGCTGCTGACCAGAAGCACGCAGAGCGGCGCTGGTGTCCGCAAGCGGGGATAAACTTCTGGGTGGTCCGCAATGCGGAATTCTGGTGGGCGACGAGAACCTCGTTCACAAGCTTCGCACCAATCCACTCCATCGCGCGATGCGTGTCGATAAGCTGACGTATGCCGCGCTGGAGGCAACTTTGGTGGCGCACCTTTCGGACGGGGCGGAGAGCATTCCGGTCTTTCAGATGCTGAGTATGAAGGCAGAGAGAATTCGAGGGCGCTGCGCATGCTGGGCGGATGCGCTGGCTTTGGAAAACGTGCAGGCCGAGATTGTGCCCACGTCCAGCGTGGTGGGAGGCGGCACGACGCCAGGCCCTGGTGACGGCGCGCATGCGGCCGTTTGAAATCGACGGAAAGACCATTCACGAGATTGGATTGCCGTACCACTGGGGCTGGAAGGGCATGGTGACGGGCGATGTGGTGAACGATTTGCTGGCCATCTCGCAGGAGCCGAACGTGCGCATCATGGAGAGCAAGGGGCTGGTCTGCAACCTTATTCGCGGCAAGCGTGCCGAAGGTGAGACCGCATTGAAACAGTGGAGGGTATTGGTGGAGGAGAGGCCGTGAGCGCGACGATGGGACACACCGGAATCCAGCCTGGCGAGGTGACCGCATTCCTCACCGACTCGACTCTTTGCATCGGCTGCAAAGCATGCGAGGTGGCGTGCAAGGAGTGGAACGGGCTTGAAGCCGATGGCCTGGAACTGAGCGGCTTGTCGTATGACAACACCAAGGCGCTGGGGCACTCCACCTGGAGGCATGTGAAGTTTGTGGAAGGCATGCCGGAGCCGGGGATTGGCGGCAACGACCCCCGGAGCGTGTCATGGGAGTTTTCTTCCGACGTCTGCAAGCACTGTGAGGTGGCGGGCTGCCTTGAGGCATGTCCGACGGGGTCGCTGGTGCGGACGGAGTTCGGCGGAGTTTATTTGCAGCCGGACATCTGCAACGGATGTGCCTACTGCGTGATCGCCTGCCCATTCGGAGTGGTGCAAAAGAACGAGGACGACGGCCGCGCATTCAAGTGTACGTTCTGCACGGATCGCCAGAAGGCAGGCTGGAGCCGGCATGCGCTAAAGCCTGTCCCACGGAATCAATCAAGTTCGGACGCCTGGAAGACTTGCGCGAAGAGACGAAAAGGCGGGTCGAGATTCTGCACCAGCGCGGCATGATGGATGCCGAGGCCTACGATCCAACCGACATCAGCGTGAAGGGCATTCACTCGATTTTTATTCTCCGGGGTGCGGCGGAAACCTACAATTTGCCGCCCAAACCTGAGGTGCCAACCATCTACCTGAAGGATGGCTGGCGTTTCGCGGCCGTGGAAGCGGCAGTCATGGTGGCTACAGTGGCAATGTCGTTTCTCGTGTGGCGCAGATCCGGCAGATCGGAGAGGGACAGCCGGCCATGAAGCCAGATACGCAGGAAAAGATCAGGGAATCGCGGCTGGATACGATTCGAAGAGAGGCCGAGGAAAAAGGAATGGTTGCGGGGGACGGCGTTCGGCCCATCGGATCGCCGATGCCTCTGGCCTCACCCCAGACGGGATATTACCAGCAGCCTTTGCTGAAGGAACCGCAGTGGACGCCGCTGGTTCCGCTCTACTTTTTCGTTGGTGGCGCCGCGGGATCGCTGGGCGTGATTGGATCGCTTGCCGACCTGCTGGGCGGAGAAAGGGAACTGGCGCGAAAGGCGCGCTGGATGGCGTTGGGTGGTGCAGGCCTCTCGTCGGTTCTGCTGGTTGCGGACCTGGGGCGGCCTTCACGGTTTCTCAACATGCTTCGCGTCTTCAAGCCGCAGAGACCCATGTCGATGGGGTCCTGGGTCTTGTCGGGATTTTCGGCATCGGCGGCAGTGGCTTCGTTTGCTGACTTGCTGGGTGGCGACGTGAAGGACGGCGCCTTCATCTCAGCCCTGAGGGGAATCGGGCGCGCTGGTTGCGTGGTGTTCGGAATGCCGTTCCACAACTACACCGGGGTGCTGATCGCGGCTTCCGTTATTCCCGTCTGGAACAATCGAATCCACTCGTTGCCGCGCGAGTTTGGCATGTCTGGACTGCAGTCAGCAGTGAGTCTGCTGGAATTGGCGGGCGAGACGGAAAGCTCCGCTCTGAACGCCATCGGGTTGCTCAGCGCGGCGGTGGAGTCGTGGGAGGGCGTCGACCTGCTGCGTACGCAAGACAGCACGCTGCGGCCCGCGAAACGGGGAGGCAGCGGCGCACTGGTTCAGCTCGCGCGAGTCTTGTCGGGGCCGGTTCCAATCGCGCTTCGATTGGCGTTGCTGTTTGTGAAGGACAAGCGGCGCATGCGGAAGCTTGCGGCGGTATCGGGGATTGCCGGGTCTCTCCTGATGCGTTACGGGTGGGTGCAGGCCGGTAGTGTCTCTGCGCGCGATTGGAAGATTCCGTTGCAGATTGAGGAAGACGATAAGACCCTGACGCATCGCACCTGACGCAGAGGTTCCCGGCTTTACGCGGACGGAATCCGATTTTGCATGCCTACTCTGCGGCTTTGGCTGCGAGATTTGCCACGACGGAGATAGCTTGCATGAGTTCGCCGGGCAGGTTGTGGCGAGTTCGCAGATATTCAGGCGAGTTATACGACAGCCACACCTTTCCCTGAGCATCTTCCCAGATGAGCAGCTTGAGCGGCAGATCGATGGCGATGCGAGGCGCTGCCAGCATCAGGGGCGTGCCTGCGCGCGGGCTGCCAAAGATGAGCAGCTTGGTCGGGCGCATGGCGAGGCCGGCTTTTGCGGCTTCTCCGCTATGATCGACGAGCGCGAAGAGGGTGACACCTTTTTCCTGAAGGACGGCCTTGAACTTTTCGACGGCCTGGTCGACTGAGTGATCGGTGGGGACGTCAATGATGCCGTTGCCGGGTGCGAGCGCCATGGAGATCTCCTTTTCCTTTTGACGTGATGGTGCAGTTCAACGGACCGAAACGAGGTAGACCGACATTGCGATGCCTACTACAGCGAGCAGGAAGGCGATTGCAGCAGCCTGGGCGGTCAGGTGGGAGTGGGATGTTTCGCCGCGATCGAGTTCGCGGACCAGCCGCAAATGCTGCCATCCGGCAAGAAGGTTCACGATCACTCCGACTCCGATGAGAGCGGTGCCAAACCAGAGAGACAGCCCATAGGTCCCTTGCTGGAGATGGTTCTGGGAATGGTTTTGAACGACCCGGATTTCCTGCAGGAACAAGCCGAAGCGTGCGACCACGAAACCGAACCCCATCATGGCCAGGCCGGTGCGGGTCCACGCGAGTAGGGTGCGCTCTGCTGCCAGGTAGTCGCTGAGGCTGGCCTTCTGTGCTGCATTTGCGGACTGATTCATAGTTGCGTCTCCTTCGGGCTGGTGACAACATCACGTACGCAGTCTAAAGGCTCGAGACGGTCAGGAATGAACGTGGACCTTGTGGTCGATGGCGAGTGGCCGGGGGTGCACTGCGGTCCTGTAAAGTTGAGGAGTAGATTACCAGAATCCTCTTCCAGGGTTTGATGCGGCGGCACCCACTGCTTTGACAATTCCTCACAAATCGGATGCCGGAGCGAATACCGAAGTTCCGGCAGAATTGCTGCGCCGGGTATTCGGATTCGCGCAGTTCAGGGCGAACCAGGAGGCAGTTTGCAGGGCCGCGATTGCGGGCAGCGATTTGCTGCTGGTGATGCCGACGGGGTCGGGGAAGAGCCTATGTTACCAGTTGCCGGCGATTGCGCGCGGGGGCACGGCACTGGTGATTTCGCCCCTGATCGCTCTGATGGAGGATCAGGCTGCCAAACTGGCGGTGCTGGGATTGCGGGTGGCGCGGATCCACTCTGGACTCGAGCGCGGGGTGGCGCGGCAGGCTTGCGTGGATTATCTGCAGGGGACACTGCAGTTTCTTTTTATTGCGCCGGAGCGGCTGCGGGTGCCAGGGTTTGCGGAGATGCTGGCCAAGCGGCCGCTGGCGCTGATTGCGGTAGATGAGGCGCATTGCATTTCGCAATGGGGGCATGACTTCAGGCCGGATTATCGAATGCTGGGGCAGTGGCTGCCTTCGCTGCGGTGCGGCTTCGCCCCGGCCCCTGTGCTCGCGCTGACCGCTACGGCGACGCCTCGCGTGCAGGCGGACATCGTCGAGCAGTTGGGGATGGTGAAGCCGGAGCGATTCATTCATGGATTTCGGCGGGAGAACCTTGGCATCGAGGTGGTGGAGGTTCCGGTACCGCTGCGTGCGGGGATCATTTGCAGGATGCTGGCAGCGCCGGAGCGAAGGCCGGCGATTGTGTATGCGACGTCTCGAAAGCAGGCCGAGCGATTGGCGGAGGAACTGGCGAACTGTGCTTCTGGTTCTGGAAGTGGAAGAGCGAATTCGCATCGTAGAATCCCGGCGGCGGCGTATCACGCGGGGCTGAATCCCGATACGCGGGAGCGGGTGCAGACGGCCTTCCAGGCGGGCGAACTGGAAGTTGTGGTGGCGACAATCGCGTTTGGCATGGGGATTGATAAGGCGGATATTCGGACAGTAATCCACGCGGGATTGCCGGCTACGCTGGAGGGCTACTACCAGGAGATTGGAAGAGCGGGACGCGATGGCCTGCCGAGCCGGACGTTTCTGATGCACTCGTTTGCGGATCAGCGGACACATGACTTCTTCCTGAACCGGGACTATCCGCCGGTGGCGCACCTCGAGCAGGTTTGTCAGGGCCTTCGAGAAGAGCCGCTGCCGGTGGAGGAGCTGCGCGCTTCCTCGAAACTGGATGAAGAAGAGTTCGATAAGGCACTGGAAAAACTGGAGATTCACGGCGGGGCACGCGTGGATTTCGGCGGCAATGTAACGGCCGGTGGAGCTGGCTGGAAAAAGACTTACTCCGTGCAGGCGCAGTACCGGGCCGAGCAGTTCGCGAAGGTGCTGCGCTTTACGGATTCAAGCGAATGCCGGATGGCGGCGCTGGTAGGGCATTTTGGCGACGTTCAAGATGCGCGCAACCGGTGCGGGGTGTGCGATGTGTGCGACCCGGCAGGGGCGGTGCTACGGCTGTTTCGCAGGGCGACGGCTCGGGAGCGAGAACTGGCACAGGCGATTGTTGGGGAGTTGCGCGGTGTGGATTACAAGGCTACCGGGACACTACAGCGGAACGTGGATACGGCGGGAAGGTTGAGCCGGGACGAGTTTGGCGGGCTGCTGGATGCAATGGTCCGGGTGGGTCTGGTCTCAATAGAAGACGCAGAGTATGAGAAGGACGGGGAAGTTCGGAGATATCGGAAGGTTCGGCTGACGGAGGCGGGGCTGGAAATGCGGGGCGGCGGATCGGTTGAGTTGTTGATCAGCGATGGTGTGGTGGAGGAGTTTGGCGGCTCGGCTGCGAAGCCCTTACCGGCGAGGAAGGAGAAGGGAGCGGCCAAAGCTGGGTCCGGGAAAGCGGAGGCGGAAATCGTAAGGCTGCCGGCCGAAGGGGAGGCCCTGGCGGCGCGTTTGCGTGAGTGGCGGGCAGCGGAAGCGAAGCGACTTCGGGTTCCAGCGTTCGTGGTGATGCACGACAGGACTTTACTGGCGGTGGCGCGGAAGCGGCCGGCGAATCCGAGGCAACTGATGGAGATCGACGGAATCGGGCCGGCGAAAGCGGAGAAGTTCGGAGTGGCGATTTTGGGCTTGTGCCGGCCCAATTCCTAAGAATGGGCGCCCCACCCTTGCGAGGCTTTTGCTCTTGTCGCCAGGGTGGGACGAAGAGTGCAATCCCTTTACGCGACGCGCTCGATGGTGACTGATTGCAGGACTACCGGGGTTTTCGGCTTGTCCTGGGCGCCGCGGGGGAGTTTGGAGATCTTGTCGGCCACGTCCTGGCCTTCGACCACTTCGCCGAAGATGGTGTGATTGCCGGTGAGCCAAAGTGTGGGCGCGACGGTGATGAAGAACTGGCAGCCGTTCGTATTGGGTCCGCTGTTGGCCATCGCCAGTTTGCCGGGCTTGTCAAACTTGTGCGGCGAGCCCTTGGTCTCGTCCTGGAAGCGGTAGCCTGGCCCGCCCATGCCGGTTCCTGCGGGATCGCCACCCTGGATCATGAAATCGGGAATCACGCGATGGAAGATAGTTCCATCGAAGAGCTTGTTGCTGGACTTGGCGTGGGTGCTGGGGTGCGTCCACTCCTTTTTACCTTCGGCGAGGTCAATGAAGTTCTTGACGGTGACGGGCGCATCGGCCTCGAAGAGGCGGACGGTGATCTTGCCTTCGGTGGTCGAGAAGACGGCGTAGGTTCCTGGTGCGAGTGCCATGTGAACTCCTTATAGCGGTGTTAGCAGTGAGAGCGGAGTTAGCGGCGTTAGCGAGATTCGCCGGATTGGCGAACGTCTGCCGAGGCGGGCGGCATAACTCCTCAAAGTTGCGGAACGGGTGCGGCGGTTGATGCAGGTGCTTGAGCTGCGGGCTGCGGTTCGCCGGCGGGCGCGGGCGGCAAAGCCTGGCCCTCGGGGACGATGGTTACTTTGTTGAGCGTGACCGGGGTGAGGGGTTTATCGTTGCCGTCGCGCTCAACACGGGCAATGGTTTTCACGACCAGGACGCTGGCATCATCGCACTGACCAAAGATGGTGTAGTGCCCATCGCCGGATTCGTAGGGTGCCTCAGTAATGAAGAACTGGCTCCCATTGGTGTTGGGCCCTGAATTGGCCATCGCGAGGCGGCCGGCAACATCGAAGCCAAGATTGGGGTCGACCTCATCGTTGAAGGTATAACCGGGATCTCCCATGCCGGTGCCTATGGGGTCGCCGCCCTGAATCATGAAATCGGGAATCACGCGGTGGAAAGTGGTGCCGTTGTAGAGCGGCTTGTGGTGCTGCAATTTTTTCGTGCCGGGATCGGTCCAGTCCTTTGTGCCTTCGGCGAGGCCGATGAAGTTGGCGACAGCGACGGGCGCTTGCTTCTGAAAGAACTGGCAGGTAATGCGTCCCATGGAAGTATCCATGACGGCCATGGGTCCATTGGGGTGAACGAGAGCAACGGCGGTGGCCTGCGGAGCGTCGGGAATCTCCTCGGCGGGTTTGGTGGTGTCCTGGGCAAACGCCGCGGCGGTAAACGCTGCGGATAGAGCGGGGATTAGAAGGAAGTGCTGAAATCTCATGCCATGTTTGAGGGTAAATCATAAGGCGCGCAGCCTGCCAGCGCGCGGAGGCTTGTATCGTAATTCCATGAGTGATTTCAGAATGAAACTTTCGCTGAGGCGCACGGCGATTCTTATGTGCGCCTTGGGCTGCATTGTTACGCCGGTTCAGAGTGTCTGGGCTCAAACAGACAAGGGGACTCCCGCGGAGATGAAAGCGGAGAAGCCGGCGTCCACGGAAAAGCCGGCAGATAAGTCGACGCTGCCTCCCTTGCCCGCAGCGGCGCACACCCAGCAGTCCATCCAGTTGGACGGCAAGACGCTGCACTACACGGTCACGGTGGATGCGCTGCCGGTGCGCGATAAGGAGGGAAAGGTCGCCGGCCAGGTGGTGACCACTGCCTACACGATGGAGGGCAAGGACCGGCCGGTAACGTTCGCATTGAACGGCGGCCCGGGGGCATCGTCGGTGTATTTGAATTTTGGCGCCATCGGTCCGAAGCATCTGCAGGTAGGCAATGAAGGAGACAGTCCATCCGACACGCCGGTGTTGACCGACAATCCGGGGACCTGGCTGGATTTTACCGACTTGGTGTTTATCGATCCGGTGGGGACGGGGTTCAGCAGGGCGGAGGTGCCGGAGGCCGAGGCCAAGAAGCTCTTCTATAGTACGACGCCGGACATCGACTATCTTTCGCGCGTGATTTACGACTGGCTGGTGAAGAACGAGCGCCTGGACTCAAAAAAATACCTGGTGGGCGAGAGCTATGGAGGATTTCGCGGCCCTCGGATTACTTACTATCTGCAGTCGCAACTGGGCGTGGCGATGAACGGCGTGGTGTTGGTGTCCCCGTATCTGAATCCTACGATCGAAAACGATGGAAACATCTCTCCGCTGCCGTGGATGCTGACGCTTCCTTCGATTACCGCGGCACACCTGGAGCGGGATAAGAAGCTCACGCCAGAGGCGATGGCAGACGTGATTGCTTACACGCGGGGAGATTACGCAGAGGCGCTGCTGAAGGGGCGCTCCGACCCCGACGCGACAACCAAGATGATTCAGCATGTGACGGAGATGACCGGGCTCGACCCCACATTTGTGAAGTTCTCAGGTGGGCGGCTGGAGACGGGCGCTTATCTGCGCGAGGTTTATCGCGAGGAGGGCAAACTGGCCTCGGTGTACGACTCGAACGTGACGTCGTACGATCCGTTTCCGTATTCGCCAGAGCAGGAGGCCAATGATCCGATCCTCGCCAGCATTGTGGCGCCGGTGACCACGGCGATGGTGAATTTTATTACGCAGACCGTGGGCTGGAAGGTGGATGCGCGGTATAACGCGCTGTCGAGCGAAGTGAACCGGCTGTGGGATGGCGGCGAGGATTTGCGCAAGGGCTCGGTGCCCCAACTGCGCCAGTCGGTAGCCGCAGATCCCAAATTACGCGTGCTGATTGCGCATGGGTGGAACGATTTGTCATGTCCCTTCATGGGATCGGTGCTTACAGTGGACCAGATGCCGGTGATGGGCGATCCGACGCGCGTCGCAGTGCATGAGTATCCCGGCGGCCACATGTTCTACACGCGGATGTCGAGCCGTCTCGCGCTGCGTAAGGACGTGATGGAGATGTATAGCAAGCACTGAAAGCACTGGTCACGGATCTGAACGAGGATGAGACGGCCCGGGTGAATGCCTGGGCCGTTTTTGTTGCTGGGCTTTTTGCTTTCAATGGCGCGGACACAGCCGTTGACTTTCTATCCATAGATAGGCTATATGTACACGCATGGCGAAGAAACCTGATTTGCTGCCGGGTACCCTTGACATGCTGATTCTGAAAACGCTGACGCGAGCGCCTCTGCACGGTTATGGGATCGCGTTGTCGATCAAGCGGCTCTCTGACGATGTGTTGACGGTGGAAGAGGGGTCGCTGTACCCGGCGCTGCAGCGACTGCTGCTGCAGGGCTGGGTGAAAGCCGAGTGGAAGATGACGGAAACCAATCGGCGGGCGCGTTTTTATACGCTCACGGCGGCGGGACGGAAACAATTGGGGCTTGAGGTTTCACAGTTCGAGCAGATGGTTGTGGCCATTGGCCGCGTGCTGAGCAATGCGCAGGAGGCTTGAAATGAATTCAATTTTACGATTCATGAAGAGACTCTCACTACTGTTTCGGCGCCAGCGGTTCCGCAGTGAACTTGACGAGGAGATGGCCTTTCATCGCGCTGAGGCGGAGAAGGCGTTGATCGCGGAGGGCATGGCTCCGGAGAATGCGCGGTGTGCGGCGATGCGGCAGTTCGGGAATGCGATGCGCCTCAAGGAAAAGAGTCACGAAGTGGTCAGCTTTCGTACGGAAACTGTGGCGCAGGACGTGCGTTTTGCTCTTCGCCAGATGCGCAGGAATCCCGGATTTGCGGTGACGGCGATTTTGATTCTGGCACTGGGCATGGGCGTAAGCGTGGCCATCTTCGGATTTGTGGACGCGGCTCTGATTGAGCCACTGCCTTTTGCGAATCCCAATCGGCTGATGAGCGTGGATGAAAGCAGCGCAAATTTCCCTCACTCCAATCTCTCCTACGACGATTACCAGGACTGGAAGCGGCTGAATCGATCGTTCAGTTCGCTGGAAGTGTATGGCGGAACCGGATACCTGCTGCAGACCGGGTCAGCATCGGTGCCGGTTCCCGCGGCGCGCGTCAGCGATGGGTTTTTCAGCACGCTGGGCGTGAAGCCGATGCTGGGTCGAGGTTTTTTGCCGGGAGAAGATCGGCCAGGCAAACCGAAGATTGTAATGCTGACCTACGGAACCTGGGTGAAGCGCTTTGGCGCACGGCGCGATGTGGTTGGGCAGGCAGTGAGCCTGAGCGGCGATTCGTACACAATTGTGGGCGTGCTCCCGCGTGAGTTTGCGTTTTCACCACAGGGGAATGCGGAGTTCTGGACGCCGCTGCTGGACAAGAACGGTTGCGACCAGCGCCGGAGCTGCCACAATCTTGACGGCATTGGCAGGTTGCGAGATGGATTGACGATACAGGCGGCGCGGGCGGACCTGGAAGCGATTGCGACGGAACTGGCGCGGGAGTATCCCGGCTCGAACCAAGGGCAGGGAGCCTCTGTCATTCCGCTATCGGAGCTGATCGTAGGGATCGTGCGGCCGATTTTGCTGATGTTGTTGGCGGGTACTGGACTGCTGCTGCTGATTGCCTGTGCGAATGTGGCGAGCCTGCTCCTGGTGCGGTCAGAGAGCCGCAGACGCGAGATTGCGGTGAGAGGTGCGCTGGGAGCGACTCCGGTGCGGATTATGCGGCAGTTTGTGACGGAGGGCCTGCTGCTGGCAATGGCAGGCTGCGTGGCGGGGCTTTGCTTCGGCGCGTGGATTATGACGCTGCTGTCGCGCATTATTCCCAAAGATATGGCTGCGTTTGCGCCGTTTCTGCGGCTGGTTGGTTTGAACAGGCATACGGAATTGTTTGCGGTTTGTATTGCGGTGCTTGCAGCGGTTTTGCTGGCTGCAACGCCTATGCTGCGGCTTTCATTTCAGGATATTCGCGACGGACTTACGGACGGGGATCGAGCCGCTGCAGGTCGGCTATGGCGAAAAATGGGAGCCAAGCTGGTGGTAGTGGAGTTGGCGATCGCCGTGGTGTTGCTGGTGGGCGCGGGGCTGCTGGGGCAGAGCTTCTATCGGCTGCTGCATGTCGAGAATGGCTTCGATATCACCCACCTGGCGACGGTGCGGGTGTTGGCGCCCGACAAGATCTACACGAATGACGCGCAAAGGGCGGCTTTGTTTGGCGAGATTGAGCGCCGCTTAGGGCAGCTGCCCGGAGTTGAATCTGTGGGATTGACGACCAACCTTCCGGAGCAATGCAATTGCGATACGGATTGGATTCGCATTGTGGGCAAGCCCTTCCACGGCGAACATAACGAGGTGCTGGAAAGGGCAGTGAGCGCGGGATATCTGCCGACGCTTAAGGCCAGGTTGGTGCGTGGGCGGCTGATGAATGAGGACGATGATGCATCGAAACCGCATGTGATCGTCATCAACGAGGCGCTGGCGCGCAAGTTTTTTCCAGGCGAGGATCCGATCGGGAAAATGATTGGCGACGGAGCATTGACACCCAGCTCGATGCGGCAGGTGATCGGCGTGGTTGCGGATTTGCGCGAAGGACCACTGGATACGGAGATTTGGCCTGCGGAATACGAAGCCATCAAGCAGGATTCGCAAAACTTCTTTGCGGTGGCAGTGCGGACCGTGCAGGACGAGAAGACCGTGCTGCCAGTTGCGGTGAACACGCTTCACCAGATCGATCCGAACCTGGGCACGTTTGGGGAAATCGCGATGACGGACCAGATTGAGGCTTCGCAGGCCGCGCTGCTGCACCGCATTTCGACCTGGCTGGTGGGTGGATTTGCGGCCGTGGCGCTGGTGCTGGGTGTGGTGGGGCTCTATGGCGTGGTGGCATTTTCGGTGAGCCGGCGGACACGGGAAATTGGCGTGCGCATGGCGCTGGGGGCGCAGCGGGGCGCGGTGTACAAGCTGGTGATGCGGCAGGCGGCTGGGCTCACGGCTGCCGGCGTGGGCATCGGGCTGGTTTGCTCGATGGGTGCGACGCTGCTGATGCGGAAGATGCTGTTTGGCGTGCAAGCCTGGGATGTGCCTACACTGGCGGGGGTTGCGGTGGTGCTGGGCACGGCCTCAATGGCGGCCAGCTTTCTGCCGGCGCATCGTGCGGCGTCGGTAAATCCCACGGATGCGTTGCGGGCGCAGTGAAGGCGATTGCGATTTGCTCGCTGTTTTCTTGGCCTCTGAGAAAACTCTGCGGAACGGACGCGTTACGTCCGAATGGCGATCGCATCCATTGCGCAGCGTGCTGGCGCAACTTTCCTTCTAAAATGGCGTCTGCCCTAACAAGCAGTCACGCCGCGCGCATTTCCCCGGCATTCCCTTGATTCAGGAGAGCCACCGATGCAGTTCATTCAGGCGCCGATCACCGCTCTCCTTTGCCTCAGTCTCCTTGGCTCCTCGGTACCCGGCGTCTCCCAGACGAGCGCGGCGGCCGGGGATTCGGCAGCCGGGAAGCGCAGCGCGCGACCGGACTACCGCTCCGGCCAGTTGCGCGGAGACGACCGCATCCTCCACGCCCTGAATCGCTTCACTTTTGGACCGCGCGCGGGCGACCTTGAAGCGGCTCGCGCCATGGGGCTGGACAAATGGTTCGATCAACAACTGCACCCGACCGGCATCGACGAGTCAGTTTTGAATGCGCGCCTGGCTCAATACCCGGCCATGCAGATGAGCACCCAGGACCTGCTTTTCCGACTGCCCAGCAACGCGGTGATTCGCCAGGCCATGAATGGCCGCGAGCCCATCCCGGAGCGGGGCTTCCTGCACGCCGTATATCAGAATCAGATCGATCGCGTGACTGAGCGTGAACAGGCCAAGGCCGAGAAAAAGGCCGCCGACCCGATGCCGCAAGAGCAAACGACGGCTTCATCCGCTGCTTCCAGGCCGGGCGAAATGAATGCGGTCGACGATGCCGAAAAATCTGAAGCTCCTGCGTCAATGGCCAAAGAGCCCGCCGGCGAAACGCAGCCAGGAATGATGCCCGCTTCCGATGCAACGCCCGCCGAGACGGCAGGCGACCAAGAACTCTTCAGCGATCTGCTTGCTCTCTCGCCACAGCAGCGCGTGACGCGGCTTGCTGCGATGCGCCAGGCGGAACTGGACACCTTTCTGAAAGCTCTCAAGCCGGCACAGCGCGCCCAACTCGCCACGGGACTTGCACCAGCGCAGAAGGAGCAGATTGAAGCTCTCGCAGGCCCCGAGCGGCTGGTTGTGGAAGAACTCATCGCCGAGCGCCTTACCCGCGACATCTACTCGAACGCGCAGCTTCAGGAAGTGATGACCGACTTCTGGCTCAATCACTTCAACGTCTACGTGCGCAAGAACGGGGAAACTCCCTACTACCTCGTCAGCTACGCGCGCGATACCATCCGGCCCCATGCGCTGGGCAAATTCGAAGACCTGCTCGAAGCCACGGCGCATAGCCCTGCGATGCTGGTTTATCTCGATAATGCCGAGAGCATGGGCCCCGATTCGATCGCCGCCCAGCGCGCGAAAGAAAATGCCTGGCGCCGCCCCAACGCAAAGAAGAAAGTCTCAGAAGGGTTGAATGAGAACTATGCCCGCGAACTGATGGAACTGCACACCCTGGGCGTCAATGGCGGATACACGCAGGCTGACGTCACCCAGGTGGCGCGCATCCTCACCGGCTGGACCATCGAACGGCCCTTGCGCGGCGGCGAATTTCAATTCAATCCCAATCGCCACGAGCCTGGTACGCAAAAAGTGATGGGCCAGAAATTCAAAGAGGGCGGCGAACAGGAGGGCCGCGCGCTGCTCCATTTCCTCGCCACGCGCCCCGCAACGGCGCATTTTATCTCGCGCGAACTCGCTATCCGCCTCGTCAGCGACGACCCGCCGCAAGCCCTGGTCGAGCGAATGGCCCGCACCTACATGAATAGCGGCGGCGATATCTCGGCCGTGATGAAGACCCTTTACCATTCATCGGAGTTCTGGTCGACCACGGTGTATCGCGACAAGGTGAAGACCCCCATTGAATTCGTCGTCTCCGCGGTGCGCGCAAGCAATGCGAATATTGAAAATCTGCGCCCGGTGGCCAATACCCTGCGCCAAATGGGCATGCCCATCTACGGTTGCGTGCCGCCGACGGGTTATAGCTGGCAGGCCTCCACCTGGGTGAGCAGCGGCGCGCTGGTTGACCGCATGAACTTCGCTCTCGCGCTCGCTGCCAACCGCCTTCCCGGAATCACCGTGGAATGGGCTGCGCGATCGCAGGGGACCGCTGAAGTTCCTGGTGCTGAAAACGAAGAAGCCCGGCTTGAATCTACGCTTGTGGCCGGGGGCGTAAGTGTCTCCACCCGCTCCGCCGTTCTCCAGCAGTTCCAACAGCAAAGCGCGCAGGAAACTGTTCCCGTGTCGGACCGGCAGCTCTCTGCGCAGTTCGGACCCATGTTTCGCCTTCGTGCAGCCACGCCGCTGGAGCGGCAAGACCAGTTGCTTGCCGGGCTTCTGCTTGGATCCCCGGAGTTCCAGCGCCGCTGAAGGAGAGAGCTATGCAAACAACCCGGCGATTCTTCCTGCACCGCGGCGCGCTTGCCTTGGCAGGTACCACAGCGATCCCGAGCTTCCTGGTTCGGTCCGTAATGGCGCAGACCGCGACCGCTCCAAGCCGCCGCCTCGTGGTCATCTTCCAGCGCGGCGCTGCGGATGGGCTAAACATCGTGGTCCCTTACCGCGAGAAAAACTACTATGCGATGCGCCCCAGCATCGCCGTTCCCCAGAACCAGGTGCTCGACCTCGACGGGTTCTTCGGACTGCACCCTTCTCTTGCTCCGTTCAAGCCTTTGTATGAGCAGGGTCATCTCGCCGTGGTTCACGCTGCCGGCTCGCCCGACATGTCCCGCTCCCACTTCGACGCGCAGGATTACATGGAGTCCGGCACTCCGGGGATCAAGAGCACACCGGACGGCTGGCTGAACCGTGCGCTGCAAGCGGAAGACCTTCGCCGGCGCGAGGCCCGCACCGCATTCCGCGCTCTTGCCTTCGGCGCCGACGTGCCGCTCACACTCGCCGGGAAAATTCCCGCGATTGCGCTGAACAACGTGAACGGCTTCACCGTTGGCGGTCGTGGCGCGGCGCCCTCGCCCGCTGCCAGTGCCTTTGAGGCCATGTATGGCGACAGCGGCGACCGCATCTTCCATGCGGCCGGCGACGAAACCTTCGAGGCGGTGAAGATGTTGCGCGCCGCCAACCCGGCGCAATACACGCCTGGCCCCGCTGTTGAATATCCCGCCTCTGAATTCGGAAACAACATGCGTCAGATTGCGCAACTGCTCAAGGCAAACCTCGGAGTCGAGGCCGCTTTCACCGACGTGCAGGGCTGGGACACGCATCACAATCAGGGTGGCGCTGAAGGGCAGCTCTCCAACCGCCTGCGCGACTTCTCCGCCTCAATTGCCGCGTTCTGGCGCGACCTGGGCGATAGTGCCGGGAACGTCACGCTGGTGACCATGTCCGAGTTCGGCCGCACGGCCCGCGAGAATGGCACCGGCGGCACAGACCACGGTCACGCCAATGCGATGTTCGTCCTGGGTGGCAACGTGAAGGGTGGAAAAGTGTATGGACGCTGGCCCGGCCTCGATAGCGACCAGCTCAACCAGGGCCGCGATCTGGCTCTCACCACCGACTACCGCCAGGTGCTGGGCGAAGTGGTCGACAAGACCCTTGGCGCTGCCAACCTGGATCTGGTCTTCCCCGGAGCGGAGCTTGCGCGGGGCAGTTTTCTTCGCCTTGTCTGAGCAATCGGTTCAAGCGGCGGACTGAAAGGTGCGATGTGGCCGCACCCCGGACGTAAGCACCGCAATGAGAGACGACAGGCTACCGGGTCAGCAGCCTTTCTTGCAGCGGGCCATGATCGCGGAGTGGAGGCGTTCGCGGAGGTCCGGGGGAAGGTCGTAGATTTCGTGTGAGCGGTAGATCTCGATGGTTTTGCGGGTAGTGCTGAGGGTGACCTCGCAGTGCTCGCAGCCGCGCAGATGCTCCTGCAAGTCGGCGCGCATTGTAGTGGATACCGTGTCGTCGATCAGATCGTCGAGCAAGGCGAGAAACTCAGTGCACGTCACTTTTCAGCTCCCTTTTTCCTGCGGAAGTAACGGCTGAGACGTTCGCGCAGCTGCAACCGGGCGCGCAGCAGGCGCGATTTGACGGCCGGAACGCTCAAGCCGAGCGTTTCCGCAGTCTCCTCGGTGGAAAGACCTTCCACATCGCGGAGAACAAAGACGATACGAAATCCTGGGGGCAATCCCTGAATGGTTTTGCGCAGGATTTCGGCCAGTTCTGACTGGGAATAATTCTGCTCCGGATCGGGAGCCCAGTCGGCCAGGTCGCGCGGGACGCTGCCCTCCTCGGTCTCGATATCCTCGTCGATCGAAACCATTTTGCCGGTGCGCCGCTTGCGCAAGCGCATCAGGCTTTCGTTTACCGCAATCCGAACCAGCCATGTGTAGAACTTCGAGTTTCCTTGAAATTGATCGAGCTTTTCATACGCCTTGAGGAACGCATCCTGCATGACGTCCTCAGCATCTTCGCGGTTCTGCGTGATGTGCTGCGCGATGCGGAAGACCTGCCGGTCGTATTTGCGGACGAGTTCATCGTAGGCCGCAACATCTCCCGCGCGGGCCCTTTCAACGAGGGCGACGTCGGGATGCTGCTCGTTTTCACCTGCAATAGGTTGGATGGTCGACATGGGCGTTGGTTGCGGGAAATCGTCGGGGTTCGGGCGAATGGTCCGCCGGGTTCGTAAAAGATGAGTGTAATGGATGCGGGGCGGGGAACCAAACCGGGGATGTCGGGTGAGCTTGAAAGAAGCCGGGCTAGAAGGGCTGAAGCGGTGATTTCACAGGCCTTCTGCGCGGGATGAAACCCGGACTATTTTGGTCCACCGGATCTGCTTCGCGCTTGCTCCGGAGCGTGCCTGGTGCCTTTCAGTGGTCCCGGTTCGGAAGCGGGGCGCATGGCTAACGAAATGCCCGCAGCGGCCGTCTGTGCCTGTGGGCGCACGAGTGTAACGTAACGATACAGATTCCAGGCTGTCCAGCACGGTGAAACCAGCTTACATTGAAACTATGGGGACCGCGATCCAGCCAATTCTCACAGCAGGTCGGCTTGCGGCGTGTCTGCTGGCAGGAATGCTGGTTGCCACAGCCGCGCCCGGTTGGTGCTTAGACGAAACAGTGCCGCATCATGCCAGCACATCGGCCACGACGCATAAGAGTTCATCTTCCGCTCTGCACAAGACCACAAAGAAAACGGCATCGCACACCACAACATCGCATAAGAGCAGCACGAAGATGGCGACGCGGTCGACGAAGAAGGGGAGAGCGCGCAGCAGGACGGCCCTCCGGCGACACAGGCGGCCGTCAGCGCGGGCGCGGCGCATCCGGCTGGCGTTTGTGGCGTCCAGTGAGCTACGGCCCATGGCGCAGCAACTTGCCACCATGCGCACGCCAGCTGCGTATGCGGGCGTAACCGCGTATGCGCACCGGAACCCGGGCGAAGCGGCGGCAACCGCATACCTCGCGCTGGGCCATGCTTACATGCTCGACCGCCGCTGGGCCGAAGCAGTGGAGAGCCTGCGGGAGGCGCGGAAGAGCGGGGAAGTTCTAGCCGATTATGCGGATTTTCTTGAAGCCAGGGCCAACCACGAGGCAGGGAACGAAGCAGCAGCCGAGGCGTTGCTGCATGGGTTTGTAGAGCGGCATCCGGACAGCATTTTCAATGCCCAGGCACCGGAGTTAGAGGCAAGCGTCCTGCTGGCGATGAATAATGCAGCCGGTGCGGAGCGCGCGCTGGCCGCGGCCGCGGATGGACCCGCGGCGGAGCGCACCGGCTACCAGTTGGCACAGGCGCAGGTCGCGCTGGCGCTGGGAAGATCAGAGCAAGCGGATACGATTTTCAAACAGATTCTGCTGGAGCATCCATTGAGCCCCGAAGCGGAAACGGCGCGGACGCGCTTGATGGCGGAGGGTGCCGAAGCCTCGTGGACGATCGAGCAGTTGCGGAGCCTGGGCGATGCCTACTACAAGGCTCATCGTTACGCTGAAGCCAGCGAGCAGTATCACGCGCTGGCGCGGCGGCCAGGCCTGGACGAGGAAAGCCGCAACAGCTTTACCGTGGCGGCTGCTGCCTGCGATCTGAGGCTGAAGGTGCTGACCCCGGCGCAGGTGCAGGGGCTGCCTGACACGGACGACGACAATGGTGCGAGGCGGCTTTACCTGCTGATGGAACTGGCGCGGGATCGCAACGACGAGGCGGATCAGCAGCGCATCGTGGGCGAGATGGAAACGCGGTTTCCGAAGAGCGAGTGGCTGGCCGAGGCGCTCTATTCCAGCGGAAACATGTATCTGCTGAGCCGCGATTATCCCAAGGCGGTGGAGTATTACAGCTACCTCGCCACGCACTTTCCAGAGGACAAGGAAGCGCCGGCGGCGCATTGGCGCGCTGGCTGGCTGAGTTACCGGCAGGGACTCTACGCCGATGCGGCGCACCTGTTCGACGAGCAGATACACCTTTATCCCGATGCCACGGAGACGGCTGCGGCGCTCTACTGGCGGGCGCGTCTGTATGAGTTGCAAGACCGCAAGCCGTCGCTGGCCGCGGCCAATTACAGGACCATTGTGCGGGCCTATCAGCACTACTTTTATGGGCAGATGGCCCGGGAGCGGTTGGCGGCGCTAGGGACGACGCCGGCGGCAGATGACCCTGACCTGGACCGTTTCAAGGCGCCCCCCGTGCCGCCGCTCGACGACAGCTTTCCCGACGACAGCGAGCACCTGGCCAAAGCGAAGCTGCTGGCCAACGCTGGATTGAACGACTATATCCCGCAGGAGATCGCGGCGGACCCGGACTCCGGTTCGTGGAGCGCGCTTGCCGAAGCGCAGATCTACGCCTCCGATGGCGACACGTTCCGCGCCATGCGGTCACTGAAAAAGGCTCTGCCTTACGCGGCCACGGCTTCGATTGACGCCATTCCGCTGCCCTATTGGCGCATTCTTTTTCCGGAGCCGTATTGGGAGACGATCAAGACCGAGTCAGCCAAGAATAATCTGGATCCCTACCTGGTGGCATCGCTCATCCGTCAGGAATCGGAGTTCAATCCATCGGTCGTCTCGTATGCCAATGCGTATGGGCTCATGCAGTTGTTGCCGGCGGTGGGCAGATCGATGGCGCGCGAAGAAGGGTTAAGCCATTTCGAGACCTTTCAACTGCTGAATCCGGAGATCAATATTCGCCTGGGTACGCGCTATCTGCGGCACATGCTGGACCGCTTCAACGGAGTGCAGGAGTATGCGCTGGCTGCCTATAATGCGGGCGATAGCCGGGTGGCGGATTGGGAAGATGCCGGGCCCTACCACGGGATGGATGAGTTTATTGAGTCCATTCCGTTCACGCAAACGCGCGAGTATGTTCAGGCAATTCTGCGGAACGTTGAAACCTATAAGTCCATCGATGCGTTTGCGGCTTCGCGGGCCGGGGAAACGGCGGCGAAGTAATTCGATTACCTTCTTTTAGGACACCGATTACCTTCTAGGTAGAGGATGTACCCCATTCGATACTGCCTGCGTTCGATTCCGATTGACGGGCCAACTCACTTCCAGAAACACTACATCTGACCGAAGAGTGCTGCTCTTCGGAAAGCCATTCGCAGCCTGCTTAGTTGCAATACGGAGCGGCGGGTACGATGAAACGCCGTTTGGTGACCTTGACCCTCAGGAGGGCAGGATGTTAACCGACTTGCAGTTTCTGGAAGAATGGATTCCCGAAAAAATGGATCCTGGAACGGTTTTCGTTCTGGAGAACCAGTCGAAGCTGGGACACGCCCAAAACCCCTATGTCGCGGTGATGTCGTGTCCGCGCTGCGGTACGATGGGCCTGATCACGAGGCGACAGCTTTGCGCGGGAGACGCGATGATATGCGGAGGCGAATCCTGTTCAGCGGAATACAAGCTGGAGGGTGAGAGCA
Organism: uncultured Acidobacteriota bacterium; assembly: GCA_963833995.1. GTDB lineage: Bacteria > Acidobacteriota > Terriglobia > Terriglobales > Acidobacteriaceae > Telmatobacter. Next base: position 235,643 of record CAWIAE010000001.1, read on the forward strand.
TCTGCTATCGAAATCCGCAATAGGAAACGGCACAAGGGTCGTCTCATTGAGAGTGGCGCCTTGGTGCGCTGCGGAGTGTTGCCTGAGCCCGGCCTTGTGTGCAGCCAGGCGCGCGCTCCTGGATTCAAGCGGGAACTTCCCAACCAAAAAATGAGGCGTGGATCCGAAGATCCACGCCGTTGAGAGAAGAGACTGCTCGATTTAGAACTCGATGCGGGCCGATACCTGCCCGGTTCGTGCGCCGCCGAAGTCCGATTGTATGGAATTTGTAATCAGACCGAAGCTTGGCGAACTCAGGTTCATGTTGGGATCGCCCAAGTTGGTATGATTCAGCACGTTCGTGAACGTGCCCTCCAATTTGATCTTGACTCGCTCTGTAATGGAGAAGGCCTTGGCCATTCCGGCTGAAAGGTTGAAAAGGCTTGGACCTTCAACCGAGCCGACCTGGCTGTTGCCAAAGCGGCCAATGGGCAAGGGGCTCGGGCTGAGCGGCTCAAGAGTCAACGGATTGAAGCCTGCGCCGGTGGTGCAGGGATTGCCGACAGACCATGTCGCATCGCCGGGGCAGCCAAACGCCTTCGCATTGGTCCAGTTGAAGCGGCCTTGCCCAGCGGGCTTGATGCTCATTCCGGAAACCAGGTCTGCGTGCTGATTGCGGTGTCCGCCGTCGAAGCTGCCGGTCCCATCGCCGTAAGAGCCGTTCAGCCCCGAGCCGGTACCGGAAGGATCGCCCTGGCCGCTCGGGAAGTAGGGGGTTTCGTACGGACCGGTCATGACGGTGAGAATGGAGGAGAGCCGCCATCCGCCCACGACTTCGTCGGCAATGCGCGACATGGAAGGGCCGAACATTTTGCCGCGTCCGAAAGGGAGATCGTAGAGCGCGGTTGTGTTCCAACGCAGCCTGCGGGTACCGTAGGCGTTGCCGAAGTCAACGTGACGGTTGAGGATCGAGGAGGCACGATTGCCGCCACCCTCGCCGGCGAATCCGGTTCCATAGGGACCTTCATTGTCGGCGAGATTCTTGGCCCAGGTAAACCCGGAATGGAATTCGAGCCCCTGTTGCAGGCGGTGGCTGCCTTCCAGTTGCATCGAGTTGTAGCTTTCGTTCGCGCCGGTTGCACGGGTATTGATGCGGCCCCAGTTGGGGAAGAGGCGCGAACTGATGGGCGCGTTGAACGCGGAAACAGTGGTGGAGTAAGGAAGCGTGTTTTCATCCGGCGCCCAGACAAGCTGATGGGTTTCGGAGCCGATGTAGGTGATTCGTGCCGCGTAGCCGGAACCGAAGTCATGATCCACGCTTAGCGACCACTGCTCCGTGTAGGGGTCTTTCCAGTTAGCGCTGTTGGCGGTGCCGAAGTAGTCGCTTCCATAGCAGTTGGTGCATCCCTGGCCGCCGGAACCTGGATCAATCTGCGGCCAGGCGTATCCAATCGCGTGGGTGGTCGAGTCGTAGGTGTTGGAGAACTGCTGGGTATAGGCCTGAATCGTGCCGGTAAGAGAGTAGAAGCTGGAGCCCAGCATGTTGATGTTGTACATGCCTGCGCCGCCGCGAATGGCCCACTTATCGTTACCGAACGGGCGCCAGGCGAAGCCGACACGCGGCATGAAGCGAAGGTGGGGATACATCTTGAGTCCGGATGGGAATCCGGCCGTACTGTTGCCCTCGACCTGCATGCATGGCGCGCCGTTCACGGTGGCGGAGTTGGTCGCATTCACCCCGTCGGCATCGCAGGCGTTGGCGCTGGCGAGGTAGCCCTGTGCCAACAGGTCCTGTTTGCCCTGCGGATAAAGGACACGGCCGGCCTTGGCGACGCTGGGATCGAAGTTGCCGATGTCGCCGTACTTGTCGTAATAGCCGGGATGCAACTCGTAGCGGAGACCGTAGGAGAGGGTCAGGCGCGGGCTGATGTGCCATTCATCCTGACCATAGAACGCGTAATGCTGCGAGATGCCATCGTTGTCCTGCTTCACCACGTCATAGAAACTTTGATCGGGTATGCCGAGCAGGAAGTCGGCGAAGTCCACGCCGGTGAACAAGCCTGTGCTGCCACTGGTGTTGAACTGGTAGGTGCCGTAGTTGTCTGAGCCGTTGAAGCCCAGCGGCGTGATCGCTTCGAGCGACTGAATATCGCCGCCGAACTTGAGAGTGTGATTGCCCTTGGTCCAAATCAGAGTGTCGCTGTAGTCGTAGGTGAACGACTTGTTGAGCCCCGTCAGGCGATCGGCGGTGAGGCTCTGAATGTTGTTGAAATCCATCTCCGGGATGCCGTTGTAGAACAGATTCTGCAAGCCCACCCAGTTTTGAGCGGTGGTCCAGGCGTTGCCGTTAAAGCTGTCGGTTGAGCCACTGGTATAACGCGTAAACCCAAACCCGGCTTCATTGATGAGATTCGGCTTGATGCTCCAGTTGGTGTCGAACTTCAAAACGCGGCTCTGGCTGTTGTTCAGCCCCGACGGCACGAGCAGGATTTCGGGACTGCTGATGGGGAAGTTCTTCCAGGTAAACCGCCCCCAGACAAGGAACTTCTGGTTGGAGCCGAAATACTGGTCACCGCGAACGTCGAACTGATCCGAGTGTCCGCTGTCATCAACATTGGCCTGGTAGTTGGCTACGTTGTCGTCGGAGTAAGCTGTCGGATCACCCACGTTGGGGTCGGGATAGAACTGCTTGAGGGTGTTCAGGGCAATCTGGCTGATAGAACCGCTGGGGATCGTGGTGCCGTAGCTGCCACCGGTATATGGGTTCGTCAATCCGGTAAATCCCGTCGAGGTGTACTTCGAGAAGTCGCCCTGCTTCATCAACGTGCTGGGCACCTTTTCAAGAAGAGTTTCCTGGGCGGGATGACGCCAGCCTTCGTAGGCTCCATAGAAGAATGTCTTGTTGTGGCCGTTGTACAAGTGAGGAAAGATCACAGGTCCACCCACACTTCCCCCGAATGTGTTGCCATGAATGCCGGGCTTGGTCGTTGTGGTGGGATAGGTGTACGGGATGGCGTCGAATCCGGAGCTCTGGTAGTACCAGAAGCCTGAGCCGTGCAGATCGTTGGTTCCGCCCTTGGTTGTCACCACCACTTGCGCCGGGTCGCCGAACTCCGCATTGGCCAGCACGCCGTCTGCGCGAATCTCAGCGATGGATTCGGTGGAAGGAAAGGTGTCACTGATGAAACTGCCGCCGGATGCGCTCTTGGTGGTGATGCCGTCGACCGTGACTTCAGTCTCGAACGGCAAAGAGCCTTGAACCGAGATACCATTGCCGGACGCGTCAGACTGCACACCGGGCAAAACGCCGAGGATTCCCGCAGCGCTTGTCCCGCTGAAGCTGGCACGCGTATTGACGGGGAGGTTGGTGGCGTCGTCTGAGGTAAAGGTGCCGCTGATGGTGGGCGAGTCCGTCTCAATGGCGCTCACGGAATCGCCCGTGACCTGCACAGACTGCTGGACAGTTCCGACAAGGAGCCGGACGTCAACGCGCAGTTCCTGGCGGACGGCCAATGTAACCCCGGAGACGGACCATTTTTCAAAGCCAGAAGCAGAAACATTCACAGAATAGATGCTTGCCTTCACATCTAGGAACCGGTAATCGCCTACTCCGTTGGTTCTTGCGGTGCGGACAGTCCCTTCCGCATCATTGGTCAGAGTAACAAGCGCATTGGGAACGACGGCGCCTCCCGGATCCTTGACGGATCCGACGATGGCTCCCTGCGTTGATTGCGCCCGGCCTTGTGTGCAGAGCAGCGCAAACACCAGCAAAAGACCGAGAATTGCGAACGGCCTCCGCCGCGAATTGTGTGGGGATTTACCGCTAACTAGAAACATAGATCACTGTCTCCTGAAGTTGAAGCATGGGTGAAGGATGTTTAGGTTGAGTTGAAGAGATGCAATCAAAAGGGCTGAAGTATACGAAGCGCAAAAAGACTCGCGCAAAAGAAGGTCAACAGGGACGACCTCGAAAAAAACACACCTGATCCGGCCGGCTTTATAACCTTGGCGGAGACTGAACCGCTCGATCGGCTTGAGAGGATTCAGCCAACGGCAGACCGATGTATCTTGTTTTCTGAGCAGTGCTAAGCTTCAACCGTACTGAAGTCGTATTACAAACCGGTAAAATTCGCTACGTCGGGACGGGGAAAGAATGAATTGAAAAGTACAGTACGAAAAATACTGGTCCAAGTCCAGTTCTTTTTGCGTTTGAACGGTTGTAAGTCCGGTTCTCCCCTGGGCGTGCTCGCCACGACCGTCAACCCGGGATTTGGGCGCCGGGTATCGACGGTTTGCCGGATCATTTAGATTCAGCGGGTTAATCTGGCACGGATTCTCTCTTGAAAAACGGCCGGGGCCGTGTCCGAAGCGGATCGTATGGACGGCGGCGAGAAATGCCCATCAGTCGTCGGACTTTGGTTTACGCAGTTGACCCGCGGATTTTTCCATCTGCTTGCGAATGGCATCAGCGTCATCCACATCTCGCAGTTCCGCAGCCTCTTCCTTTGTCTTGGGCCGGGCAAAACGCGCCTTGGCGGGCACAAAGACGCGCGGGTCAGCCGGGCGGATTGAGAATGGCTCCAGGTGCGGCGCGGTGTCGAATATGCCGGTGATTTCGCCGGCCAGGGCGTCTTCGAGATTCAGCGGACCCAAGCCCAGCATTTCATCAATCGTGCGGGTAATGGAACCCATGCTGGTGTGCTCGTGAGAGACGGCGCCAGGCCTCACCCATGGGCTGGCAATGAACAGAATGCTGCGATGCGCGTCCACATGGTCTACACCATTCTGGGCGTCATCTTCGGTCACGAACATGGCTGAGTCCTTCCAGATGGGGGTTTTCGACAGGAATGCGACGATTCGACCAAGCGCGAGGTCATTGTCAGCTACGTAAGAAGCGCGATAGGGATAGCCGTCGGCAGGGCGCGTTTCGGCGGTGTGGTCATCAGGCAGGCGAATCACGATGAGCGCCGGCACGTTGCCGGCCGCCAGCTTGAGCCTGAAGTCGCGTTCGAACTCGGAAGCGCGGAATTGGTCGGGGATGCCGAGATTGAAGGTGGGGTAGCGTCGATCGCTGGCCTCGAAGACGGGCCTGGGCAGGGGTGCATTGAGAAAAAGCCGCTGGCCCTCGGGCTCGGTACCGGGGATCTCCGCGTTGCCCTCAATCTCCAGTCCCTCACCGTAGTTGAAGAGCCCTTTGCCGCTGGCCGCGATGTGCTCCCAGAGCGAGCCGAACTGCGGCTCATCCTCGGGCATGGGCCCGTCCGCTCCGCCAAAAAGCGCGCGCCGGCCTGGCTGAGCCGCACCCGCAAAATCACGGCGCCGGCCCCCGTAGCCGGAGGTCCACGCGGTGTTGAAGAAGGGAGTGGGATTGATGCCGATTACCCAGCGGTGGCCGTCGGCCGAGACGTCGGAGTCAACATAAAAATTGTCGCTCATGGCGAACTGTCCAACCAGGGCGTGCAGATTGGGCGTGACTTTCAGGTGGGTTGCGGACTTCTCTTCAGCGGCCCAGCCGTCCATTCCGTAGCGCGCGAGGGTGGGGTCGCCGTTGGCCCCTGCGACGTCGCCCAGCACCTCGTCGTAGGTGCGATTTTCACGCACCACCAGGAAGCAGTGCTTCAGGCGCGGCAGCGGGGGACGGTTGGCGATCGCAGCGGTATTATTCGCGATGACCGTCTGCGTCAGAGACTCGGCAGGGGCGAGAGTTTCCAGCGGAATCACGCTCAGGCTGCCCAACTCAAGCGATCCGATGTAGGTAGGCATTTTGGGATCGTGGCCTTTGCCGGCATTGGGTCCGGCGCCCTTTCCCTTGGTATTCACGACGTAGAGAATGTTGCCATCGGGCGAAAAGGCAAGAGCGGATGGATTCCACCCCACGGGGATGTGCTCGATGACGTGGAGTGTATCTGCATCAAGGACGCCCACCGCATCGATTCCCGATTCGGTTACGTATACACGTCCATTGCGCACGGCAAGACCGCTGGGCATCACGCCCCGCAGCGGGCGGCCCTGGGCATCCTGAAATCGCAGCCCGTTTAAAGGCGACAGTTCCGACTGCTCCAGTACCTGCGAACCGTTGGCGGTTATCTTGACTACGGCATCGTCGTGAGCCAGCGAGACGTAAACTGCGTCCCCTTCAGCCGCGACGCCAGTTGGCGAAGCGCCGCCTAAAGTCTCGTTGCGTGCTTCGGAAATCTTCGCGCCCAGGCGCAACTTCGCGGTCACGGCAGGATGTTCGCGGTCGCGCACGTCATAGGTCCACAGGGAACTGCCGCGGACGGAGTTTTCATCACCTAGGCCGGGAATGTGTTTGCCTTCGACGACCGCTCCATCGCGCGCAGCCTTGGATGGGTAGCCGAAGGGGGCGAAATGCAGGCCGGTGTGGATGGGGTCTTTGTCGTCGGCGCCGGGAATCGTCGAGTATTCGAAGAGACCCGTGTTGGTGACGTAGAGACGCGCTCCATCGGGCGACAGGGCAACGCCGAATGGATAAGACCCGGTGGGAACCGAAGCGACGAGAGCCAGTCTTTCCGCATCCAGAATGACGACGCGCCAGTTGCCCTGGTCGAGTGCATAGAGGGTCTTGCCGTCGTTGGAAACAGTAACCGTCGCCGCAAAACTGTCGCTGAAATCCTTTCCACCCAGAGCACCGTCAAGCGAGACCACGCCCGCGGGCTTCCAGTCGCTGGTGCGGTAGGCGCAGATCTTTCCTGAATCGCCGGTGGCCACGTAAAGCAAGGAACCATCGGGCGAGTAGGCAAGTCCGGCGTGCACTCCGACGGCGGGATCATTGTCCTCCCCGGCCGGCATCCGCCGAACGCTGGGATCGCTGCCGGCGGGCTGATCGATCACATTCAAAGCGAAGGGAAATCCAATCGAGGGCGCGGCGATCTGTTTTCCGTCCGGGCGCACGGCGAGCGCAAAGGGATAGGGCGCCAGCGGAATCCAGTTGCCGGCCGGATGAATCTCCCGTCCGTTGGGCAGGACGGCGGTTACGCCCGTCTGGGCGGCGGACGGCAGGGCAACGGCGAACGCAACACCGGAAAAGGCCAGCAATTTCAAGGAAGCGGGGATCATGTCTTTCAGTATGCATGGCCCGGTTGGGTTTCGCCCACTGCAGCATCTGGAGAAAAGCCCTAATGCCCGCAGAGTTGCCCGGCCCAATGTCGCACAGCGTCGGCACAAAGCGGCTTGCCGTTGCTGTCTCCCACTCCAATCTGCACTGCGAAGTTTCCGATGGTGGAGCTTTCCGGCTCTCCCGCTTCAACGGGGAGGCCCGTACGGTCGGAGGTAAGCGAGAGCAACAGTTGATTGCGGCTGCCGCCACCGAGTACGTGAATGCGATCGAGCTTGCGGTCGAGCATCTGCTCAAGATGACCAAGCGCCGTTGCATAGCGGGCGGCGAGGCTTTCAAAAATGAGGCGCGCAAACATTGGCTCGCTGCCCGCGACGTCTGGAATGGTGTCGAGTCGGCGGAGTTCAAGTTCGTGGTTGATGCGTTCGGGCATGTTGCCGTCAAGCAGCAGCGTCTCTGCATCCACGTCAAGAATCGCAGCGGGCTTGCACTCGGCGGCGCGTTTGACGAGGTCCTCAATTGTCCAGGCGCGGCCCTGCGCTGCCCAACTGTCCATGCATTGCTTGATGAGCCACATGCCGTTGACGTTGGTATGGAAGCAGAAGCTGCCGGTGGCTGCACCCTGGTTGGTGTAGCGCGCTTGCATGGCTTCAGGCCGCGTGATGGGTGTGGCAGTAAGAGTGCCCACCAGCGACCAGGTGCCGCAGCAGATATAGGCGGTGGAATCCAGGTTCGAGGGAATGCCGGCAATGGCCGAGGCGGTGTCGTGGCAGGCCGGCGCGATGAGATCCGTCTGGCGAAAAGCCTCAAGCTCGGCCAGAGCACCCTCCAAGCGGCCGATCACGCTTCCGGCAGGCACGATAGGCGGCGCCGCCTCGATCGGGATACCGAACCGTTCAAAGAGATCGCGGGCCCAGTCGCCGGTCTTCAAATCGACAAGGCCGGTGTGAGTGGCAGTGGTGTACTCGGCCACGCGGCGTCCGCCCAGCCAGTAGAGCACGTACTCAGGAAAACCGACCCACGGTGCGTTTACGTCAATCCCTGATGCGGCATCGGCCATCAACTGATAAACCGCGTTGATGCGCAATGGCTGAGCGCCCGTGCGCTCAAACAGTTCCTGCGGCGGCAGGAGGCGATTGACGGTTTCATGGGTCGCAATGGTGCGCTCGTCGCGATAGCAGAATGGGTCGCAGAGCGGCTTGCCATCCCTGCGCAAACGAACATAATCCACTGCCCAGCCGTCCACCGCAATGGAGGCGATGCCTTCCGGCGCCGCCTGCGCTGCTTTGCGCAAACCTTCTTCGAGGCCGGCAAGAATCGCCTCAAGAGGCCAGCGCATCGATGTGCCGCGATGCACAGGACCGTTGGGAGTGCGGTGCATCAGTTCAATTGACGGCTGATTGTTGTTCCAGCGGAGCAGGGAAACACGACAACTTTCCGCGCCCAGATCAATCGCGATTCGAGCCCGCGCGTCGCCAGGCTGACCCTCAATAGAATTCATCTGAGAAATGCCTCGTTAACTCCGCCATCCACCGGAAACAGATGACCCGTTGTGCAATGAGCCTTGGGGCCGGCCAGGAAGAGAATGGCCTCGGCACAATCAGCCGGGCCGGCGGATTGTGCGGGGCAGACGCCGTTCACGCGCACTTTGGGTGCCAGGCTCACAGCCAGTTCGCGCACCAGAAGGGACAGAGAAGCATTGCTCACGTCGTAGGCTTCATTGCCGCGCTGGAGGACCGCAGCATTGGCCGGAGTCGTGAACACGATGGCGCCGTCCAGATCTTGTTCGGTGAAGATCCGGGACACCTCGTCGGCCAGCAGATGGTTGGCGGTGACGTTGAGGTCGAGTGGGTCAGCCCGCATGTCATCGGAGATGGCGCCCTCGGGAAAAGATGGGAACGAGCCCGCGGTGTTGATGAGAATGTCGATGCCGCCAAAGGCGGACACGGTGTCGTCCATGGCTTTGCGGGTCGTGTCGCGGTGGCGAATGTCCATAGCGGCGGAGGCGATGAATTCGGGAGATGTTGAGGCGCTGAGTTCATCGGCGACACGCGCCAGGCGGTCTTTGTCTCTATCCGCCAGCATCACATGCGCACCACGACGGGCGGCCAGGAGCGCCACTTCGCGGCCCACGCCGCTACCGCCGCCGACCACCAGAACAATCCGTCGGCTGAGTTCCTTTCCAGGGGCTTGGCGGCGGATCTTCGCCTCTTCCATGGCCCAATATTCGATGCGGAATGCCTCAAGCGCCGGCAAGGCAACATAGTTGCTGTGGACTTTGAAGCTTTTGGGATCCATGCCCTCGGCGCACTGCGGAATCGCGCCGGTGACTTGCCCTTCAGACAGGAGACTCGCTCCTTCCATCACGTGAATAGCATTGGTATAAAACTCGCCGGTGATGCGCGCCTCGGTCTTGTTCTTGCCAAAGCTGAACATGCCGATGCCCGGAATCAGCACCACCGTGGGGCTGGCATCACGCAGGGCGGGCGAATCCGGAATGGCAAAAGAGTGATAGTAGGCGTGGTATTGCTCGCGATACTCGTCGAGCGATACCTGGATCTGCGTCTTCAGCGTGTCAAGACCGTCATTGGCAGCCCAGGGTACAAACAGAGGCCTGATCTTTGAGCGAATGAAGTGATCGGGGCAACTGGTGCCCAGAAAAGCCAGCTCTTTGGCGTTCACTGAATTTACGAATTGAAGTACATCGGGAGCGTCAGAGAAGTTCGCGATCAAGCGATTTTGCGCGCTGACGCGACCGCGGAGGTAAGGCGCAATCTGAATGGCAAGCTCTTTGCGATTAGTGCGCGCCGGTATGGCTTCGCCGCCGAAGCGGACCGGGCTCTTGGCATGATTCTCGATGAACTGGCCAATCTGATCGACAACGGTGAGCGTATTCCTGTAGCACTCGCGCTGCGTCTGGCCCCAGGTGAAGAGACCATGAGCGCCCAGCACGATGCCGTCGCAGCCGGGGTGCTCGCGAACCGCCTGGCGCATCATCAGGCCGAGTTCAAAGCCGGGGCGCTGCCAGGGCAGCCAGATTAGCGAATGGTCGAATTCGCGATTGAACTCTTCCATCTTCGATTTGCCATTGGCGGAGGCCGCCAGGGCGATGCCCCAGTCCGGATGCAGATGGTCGACATGCGGGAAGGGAAGAAAGCCGTGCAGCGGCGTATCAATCGACGCAGCGACAGGGTTGTTGCGGAAGGTGCAAAGCGGGTACATCGCCACCATGTCATCTTCGGTGTCAACGCCCTTGTAGCTGCGTTCGAGGGCGAGCAGTTTCTCCTGGTAGAGGGTGGCAAAGCCGGTGCGCTTGATGCTGCCCAGATCTCCCCCGGAGCCCTTGACCCACAGCACCTCGACGGGCTCGCCGGTGAGCGGGTCCGCTTGCATGATTTTGGAACTGGTGTTGCCCCCGGCAAAGTTGGTCATGCGCAGATCGGAGCCGAGAAGATTGGAGCGGTAGCGCAGTAGTTCGGGCTCGTCTAGAGATGATGCAAGAGCATGATTCCAGCGGTCTTCAAGGAATTGGAGCATCGGGGAAGCGATCGTCGCAGTCGTCATTGACACCATACCTGGAGGGGAATTTCAGAACTCCAAAAAAGATACCACATCGCAATCAATAGGAAATGTATTTCCTATTGGAAAAACACGATACTTCACGATTCGCCCGTGGCAGATTTCCAAAGTATTTTCAATTCAAGTATCAACAGGACTGAATCGGGGTGTTTCTACTCCTCGGCGGTTTCATGGGCACTGCCGTCGAGAGTTTCCGGCGTCACAACGCGGTGACGCACGTAATTGTAGGGCGGCACGGTGTAGCCTCGCAGCAGGGCGATGCCCAGTTGGATAAGGCGCGGTCCGTAGCTCTCCACCTCGTGCGAGACCGAGCCAATGATGGCGCTCTTGCCGTTGCGCAACTCTTCCAGCACTTCCGGAATACAGTCCTGTCCGACGATGGCCACATCTTCTTCTCGCCCCGTCTGGCGGATGGCATCGAGCACGCCGAGAGCACTGGAATCAGTGGCGGCGGCGACCAGGATGCGCTGATCCCTACGTTGTCCGCGTAGAAACTCCGCTGCTGCCAGGCGGCTGGGTTCGCGCATGCCGCGGCCTTCCAGACGAATGTAGCGATTGGGTTGGATCTCTTTGAGCCGCTCGCGGATGCCCTGGAAGGCGCCGGTAATGCGGCTTTGAACAAAGCTTCCAGCCTCGGAGAAGCCGACGCCGAGGACCCAGTCCGCTTTGCCCTTCCATTTGCGGAGCGCGAACTGCCCGAGTAGAGAGCCGGCTTCAAAGCCGACTTCGAAGTTATCCACGCCGAAGTAGGTGGAGTTGGGGTGAGGTACATCGATGGCGACCATGGGAATTTCGGCTCGCTTGAAGATATAAGCCACGCGCGGAGCGACTTCCTCCTCCACCTGAAATTCGAGCACCAGGTCAACGTGCTTGCTCACGAACTCTTCGGCGTTGCGGATGGCCACGTCGGCATCCTGGCGGTTATCGAGCGCAATCAACTCGACGCCCGCGGCCGCTGCGGCCGCCGCTACGCTCTCGGCCACGGCAACGGAAAACGGCATCTCTCCGCTTTGCGCGGCGAACCCGAAACGAAGCCGCCGGGGCCGTGAAACAAGACGATATTGTCCATTTTGCGATTGGGCAACATAGCCCCTGTGCACCAGCGTCTTCAGAATGCGATAGACGCTGGTCTTGGAAATATGCGTCTTCTGGAAAACGTCTTCGAGTGCGACCGGGGCGTTGTTCTGCTCCAGCAGTTCGATCACGTCGAGCGCTTTGGACAGAATTGGAATGAGGTACAGGCGCTTGATTTTTGTCTTGGCCAAACGTTCGTCTCCATCGCCGTTTCAATAGGCGAACTACTGCAGACAAGCATAACCCGTTTCAGGCGTAGCTGTTTACAGTGGAGGCGCGGCCGCCGCGCTGAAGCGTGATCCGGTCTACGTAGCCGCCCTCGCGCAAGGCCTCGAGCGGGGCGACCGGCAACCCCCGTGCTTTCCGCCATTCCGCGGCCAGCGGGCGCACATCGCGCCAGAAGGCGCCGCGGAAAAGCTCTTCCGCGGCCACCAGGTCGCACGAATCCTGAAGGCGGGCCAGTTCCTCGCGGTCCACAAGGGCTGCTTTGAGCCATAGTTCCTGCGCGGTCACGACGGTTTGGACAGTGGCCTCGATCTTGCCTTTCAAATTGTGGCTTTGGTCGACCATGAAGGCGATGTCGAGCGCCAGTCCGTCATCTTTGGCGGCGTGAATCTCGTGGAAGATGCGGAAGATCTGGTAGGGGTCAATCGAACCCAGGGTCAGATCGTCGTCGGCATAGCGGCGGTCGTTGAAGTGGAAGCCGCCCAGCAACCCCGTATGCAGCAGCCACGCCACAATCTGCTCAATGTTCTGCGCGGCATAGTGGTGACCGGTATCGACCAGCACGCGAGCTTGCGGGCCGGCTTCACGGGCCAGATGCGAGGACATACCCCAATCGGCAATGTCGGTATGGTAGAAAGCCGGCTCAAAAGGCTTGTATTCGATCAGCAAGCGCTGCTCCGGCGCAAGGTGATCGTGAGCCGCTTGCAGCGCGGCCTGCAGCCACGCGATACGCTTGCGAATACTTTGCGTGCCGGGGTAATTCGATCCGTCGGGTAGCCACAGAGAAAGGTCGCGCGAGCCCAGCCGCTTGGCGATCTCGATCGAATCCAGCATGTGGGCCAAGGCCTGCGCGCGCACCTCTGAACAGGGATTGCAGAGCGATCCGTACTTGTATTCCTGGTCCTGAAAGAGGTTGGGATTGATTGACCCGGAGCGAACACCGTACCGACGTTCGAGGTTCTGCACCTCGGCCACGTCGCGAACACCGTCGGGCAGGTCCCAGAGCACGTGCAGCGCCAGGGTCGGCGTTGCGCCGGTAAGGCGCTTGACCTCGGCGGCGTCGGAGAATTTTTCTTCCAGGGTGGAAGCGGCTGCGGCCTGCGTGAATTTGCCGAAGCGGGTGCCGGTGTTGGCGAATCCCCAGGAGGGAATCTCAATCTGGAACGAGTCCAGAGCCTGAACTGCCTGGTCGAAAATCGCGGATTCCGTGTTTGCCATGGTTACCTGCCTGGATAGCTCCCGGGTAGTCTGTCCCGGTCGCGGTCTGAACTTCATCTTGCACCAGGATCACGTTGAGAAAACGCGGTCCGTGTACGCCCTTGATGCGGGTCATTTCAATGTCTGCGGTGGCGCTGGGCCCGGAAATGTAGGTGGCGAGCACTGGCGGCTGTGCACAGCGCGCGAAATATTCGGGCAATGTCTCAACCACCTGGCTGGCGCGGAGGATGCAGAGGTGCCAGTCGGGAAGAAGCGAAATCACGCGCCTGCCTTCGCTCTCGGAGTGGTGAAGCACGATGGTTCCCGAGTCGGCGATTCCCGCGAAGGAAGCGGTCACGACCCCCTCACAAAGTTCGATTTCGGCGGGCTCCATGCCGTGATCGACCTTCCAGTCGAAACCCGCTGCGAGCCAGGATGTGGGAAGTCCAGGCGGGGCGACAAACCTGCTTCTGCGGCTGGATGCGAGGCACTCCGCAATAGTGGCCTCGAGTTGATCCGGCGCACACTCCGTCACGTCGGCGTCGTACTCGCGAAGCCGGTCGATCATCAGGCTTATCCGGGCCGCGCCGTCGAGAGCGCCGTGCCGCACGTAATCTCGTCGCAGGTCCGCGTACGTCGACTTGGGGGTGCCTTGTGTGGCGTTACGAATCCGGTCCAGAATCAGCAGGCGCGATGGAGTGGCCTGGCTCATCGCCCCTCCTTTGTGAGGACCAGGGAACCATTCTCATGTTCCGGTTGGTGCAGGTGATTCGCATGGTCAGCATCTGGGGCGGCCGGCGGCGCTGGCGTCGATCCGGGCTGTTCAGCCTGGGACAGGCTTGCTCCCGGTTTTTGCTTCTCTCGAGTTGACCACCACTCGCGGAAGGTCTGGTTCGGCAGCCCGCGCAGGTCGCGAGTCACTGTCCAGCGCGCGCCGAGGCTGGGCAAGGAATGAATCCAGCCATCCCTGCCGGTGAAAAGCCGCAACCCGAACCGTCCCAGACGCTGCGCGGCATGGAACCGCCAGGCGCTGGTCAGAACCGTGTTCGCCATCCGCATGCCGAGATACATCAGGTCAAAGGCGCGTTTGGTTTCGCCGCGCTCAATGTCAACGACCTGCGCGCGCAAGTCGATCAGCACCTCGGGGATATTGATCTTGACGGGGCAGACCTCGTAGCAGGCGCCGCAGAGCGATGACGCGAAAGGCAGCGTTTGCGCATGTTCCATGTGCATCAGTTGCGGGGTCAGAATGGCGCCAATAGGTCCGCCGTAGACCGAACCGTACGCATGGCCGCCGGTCTGACGGTAAACCGGACAGGTGTTCAGGCAGGCGGCGCAGCGGATGCACTTCAACGTTTGCCGCTCCCTGGGCCGCGACAGAATTGCAGACCGCCCGTTGTCCAGCAGAACCACGTGGAAGCGTTGAGGTCCGTCTCCGGGAGTCACGCCCGACCACAGCGACGTGTACGGGTTCATGCGCTCGCCAGTGGCAGAACGCGCCAGCACCTGCAGCATGACTTCGAGATCCTCAAAGCGCGGCAGGATTTTTTCAATGCCGGCCAGGGTGATCATGGCGCGGGGAAGAGTGAGACACATCCGGCCGTTGCCTTCCGACTCGACGATGGCGACGGAACCGGTTTCAGCCACCAGGAAGTTGGCTCCGCTGATGGCGGTGGGCACGTTGAGAAACTTCTGCCGGAGATAGTTGCGCGCAGCAGCGGTGAGTGCCTGGGGATCGTCGCTGAGGTGAGGCAGTCCCATCCGCCGGGCGAAGATCTCGCGCACCTGGCTGCGGCTCACATGCAGCGCAGGCACCACGATGTGCGAAGGCTCGTCTTCACCGAGTTGCAGAATAATCTCGGCCAGGTCGGTCTCATAGACGCTGACCCCGGCGGAGTCGAGCGCGGGGTTCAGGTCGATCTCCGCCGAAGTCATGGTCTTGATTTTGATGACCTCGCGGGCCTTTTCCTCGCGCAGAATATCGATGATGATTCGCCGTGCCTCGGCCGCATCCCACGCCCAGTGAACGACGCCGCCGGCAGCGGTGCAGCGGATTTCAAATTCTTCGAGATACGTATCCAGGTTTTCGAGCACGTGAGCGCGAATCGAGGAGGCCGCCGATCTCAGTTCCTGCCAGTCCTTCTTCTCGTCCACCAACCGGGCTCGCTTGGTCTGGATCACGTCGGTAGCGTGGGCCACGTTCTTGCGCAACTGGGCATTACGCAAAATAGGCAGCGCTGCCTTGGGAAAGGGTAGCGCGCGGTGCGGATCGAGGACCGGACGGCCGCCGGATGCGGAATTCATGCTACCTCCTCGGCCGGAGAGGTCTCAGTAGCAGAGAGAATCTGCGCCATGTGAATGGTCCGCACTCCCGCATATTGACGATGGAGTGCGCCGCCAAGATGCATGAGGCAACTGTTGTCGAGTGCGGTGCAATACTCCGCTCCTGTGGAGAGCACGTCCCGCAGCTTGGCGGCCATCATGGCCGACGAAACCTCGGAGTTCTTGATGGAGAACGTCCCGCCAAAGCCACAACATCGGTCGAGGTGTTCCAGAGGCGCCAGGTCAAGCCCACGCACTTTGGCCAGCAGGCGGAATGGCCGATCACCTAAATGTAATCCACGCAATCCGTGGCAACTGGCATGGTATGTGACTCGATGCGGAAAGTAGGCGCCTACGTCTTCCACTTTCAAGCGATCGATAAGAAACTCGCTCAGTTCGTAGACTCTGGGCAGCAGGGCCGCGAATTGCTTGCGAAGATCTTCGTTGCCCAGATCCTCAAACAGGCCCGGATACTGATCTCGAATCATGGCCACGCAAGACGAAGAAGGAATGACGACCGTTTCAGTGTCTCGATAGATTTGAACAAACCGCTTGGCCTGTGAAAATGCCTCGGTGCGGAAGCCGGTGTTCGCATGCATCTGGCCACAACAGGTTTGTTGGGGGTGGAAATCGAGGTCTACGCCCAGGCGCTCCAACAGCCGTACCACTGCCCGGCCGGTCTCCGGGAACAATGTGTCGTTATAGCAGGTAATAAAGATCGAGGCTCGCATACCTTGCACCAATGTTGCTGGCCCACTTGAAAGGGTATGGTATTCGATAGAGACACGATTTGTCTATTGCAATCTACCGCCCGTGAAGAGCTTGTGGATTTGAAGCTGGGTCTGGGTCTGGGTCTGGGAGCGCGCTGGAGTGGGCTGCACTGCCTCTCGCTTTCGTTCGCACGGAGGGCGCGCTTGAAATCCGAGTATGCGGCAGTGTCGCAATTGGGAGGCCAGATGACGCTCGATCAGACTTCGTGTTGCGCACGAAGTAAATGCCTGTGTGAGCGGGCGGGCAAAAAAGAAGGGGGAGGAATGGCATCCTCCCCCTTTTCCAGGGGCAGTGTAAAGGGGAAGTCATTTGGCGATCTGGTCGAGGGCGAGATTCAGCTCGAGGACATTGACACGTGGTTCACCGAGAAGGCCGAAGGTGCGGCCCTGGGTGTGCTGTTGAATCAACAGGCGCACGCGATCTTCGCTCAGCCCGCGAGCTTTGGCGACGCGCGGGGCCTGGTAGTAGGCGTTGTCCGGCGTGATATCGGGGTCGAGACCCGAGCCGGACGTGGTGACCATGTCGATGGGGACCGGCTTGCCGGGTTTTGTGCGGCCAGCTTGTCGATGTCGCCCTGAATGCGCGGCACCAGCTTGGCATTGGACTGGGCCAGGTTCGATCCGCCGGAAGAGGTGGCGTCGTACCCGTTGCCGGCCGCCGAGGGCCGAGGATGGAAGTACTTGTCGGCGGTGAAGCTCTGCGCGAGCAGCTCGGAGCCGATGACCTGCCCGTTTTTCAGAATCAGGCTGCCGGCTGCCTTGTGCGGAAAGACAAGGCTGGCGATGCCGGTAATGAGCAGCGGATAGCCCAGGCCGAACAGCACAGCGGTCAGCAGTGTGAAGCGAATCGAGGTTCCCCACACGGAATGCGTGCTGGATGCGGTTTGTGCGGTTGAAGCGGCGGAGAGAGTAGCTGTGGAATGCACGGTGGTTCTCCTTGTTTACGCCAGGTGCAATGCCACCAGCACCAGTCGATGGCCTTGATGCCGATGAACGGAACGATGATGCCGCCCACGCCGTAGATCAGCAGGTTGTTGCGCAGCAGAATATCCGCCGCCTTGGGCTCGTACTTCACGCCTTTCAGCGCCAGCGGAATCAGCGCCACGATAATGATCGCGTTGAAGATGACTGCGGACAGAATCGCCGACTGCGGCGAATGCAGGATACATGATGTTGAGCGCGCCCAGCACCGGAAACACGCCCGCGAACATGGCCGGAATGATGGCGAAGTACTTGGCCACGTCGTTGGCGATGGAGAAGGTCGTCAGCGCGCCGCGCGTCATCAGCAGCTGCTTGCCGATCTCCACAATCTCGATGAGCTTGGTGGGATTCGAATCGAGATCCACCATGTTGCCGGCTTCTTTCGCCGCCTGCGTGCCGGAGTTCATGGCCACGCCCACGTCGGCCTGCGCCAGCGCCGGCGCGTCGTTGGTGCCGTCGCCGGTCATGGCCACCAGCTTGCCCTTGCCCTGCTCGCGCTTGATCAGGTCCATCTTGTCTTTGGGCTTGGCTTCGGCCAGAAAATCGTCCACGCCGGCTTCGCGCGCAATCACCGCGGCGGTCAAGCGGATTGTCGCCGGTGATCATGATGGTGCGAATGCCCATGGCGCGCAGGCGCGCCAGGCGATCCTTCAGGCCGCCTTTGACGATGTCCTTGAGATAAATCACGCCCAGCGCCGTGGAGTTCTCCGCCACCACCAGCGGCGTTCCGCCCGGCGCGCGCAATCTCTTCCACGCTGTCGCGCACCTTTTGCGGCAGCGACGAGCCCTGCTCTTCAAGGAAGCGCGCAGATCGCGTCCACTGAGCCCTTGCGAATGCGCGTGCCGGGCAGGTTCACGCCGCTCATGCGCGTCTGCGCGGTGAAGGGAACAAACTCCGCATGAATGCCAGCCAGGTCGCGGCCGCGCAGGTTGTACTTCTCCTTGGCCAGCACCACAATCGAACGGCCTTCGGGCGTTTCGTCGGAGAGCGAGGCAAGCTGCGCCGCGTTGGCCAGCCGCTCCTGGCTCACGTCCGGCGCGGGAATGAACTCCGTTGCCTGGCGATTGCCGAGGGTGATGGTGCCGGTCTTGTCGAGCAGCAGCGTGTTCACGTCGCCGGCCGCTTCAACGGCGCGTCCGCTCATGGCCAGCACGTTGTATTGCACCAGCCGGTCCATGCCCGCGATGCCGATGGCCGAGAGCAGCCCGCCGATGGTGGTGGGAATCAGGCAGACCAGCAGCGACACCAGCACAAAGACCGTCTGCGGCGCCTTGGAGTAGATGGCGAACGGCTGCAGCGTAACCACGGCCAGCAGAAAGATGATGGTGAGGCCGGAAAGCAGAATGCTGAGCGCGATCTCGTTGGGCGTCTTCTGCCGCGTGGCGCCTTCGACCAGCGCGATCATGCGATCGAGAAACGTTTCGCCGGGGTTCGAGGTGATCTTGCACCTTGATCCAGTCGGAAAGCACCTTGGTGCCGCCGGTAACGGCCGAGCGGTCGCCGCCCGCCTCGCGAATCACCGGAGCCGATTCGCCGGTGATGGCCGACTCATCCACCGAGGCCACGCCTTCGATCACTTCGCCGTCGCCGGCGATGTAGTGGCCGGCCTCAACGTAGATCACGTCGCCGGCGCGCAGCAGTCCGCTGGCAACCTCTTCAAAGCTGCCGTCGGCCAGTGTAGCGCTTGGCGATGGTCTCGCCCTTGGCTTTGCGCAGCGTGTCGGCCTGCGCCTTGCCGCGGCCCTCGGCCATGGCCTCGGCAAAGTTGGCGAACAGCACCGTGAACCACAGCCAGAGCGTGATCTGCAGGTTGAAGCCGAAGACCTGGCGTGATGGTGCATGATGTTGTCGATGAGCAGCGCCGTGGTGAGCACGCTGCCCACTTCCACCACAAACATCACCGGGTTCTTGACCATCCAGCGCGGATCGAGCTTGCGAAAGCTGAATCCACCAGCGCCTGGCCCATGATTTGCGTGTTCCAAAGACTCGTTTTTTCAGCCATGACAGTCCGTTTCGCCTTCGTCCTGATGCGGTATGAATGCGGTTAGAACAGACTTGCCCTGCCTGCAGCAGCAGGTGTTCCAGGATCGGTCCCAGGCTCAGCGCCGGGAAGAACGTGAGCGCGCCGACGATCACGACCACGCCGACCAGCAGCACGGCAAACAGCGCCGTATTCACCGGGAAGGTGCCGGGCGACGGCGGAACGCTCTTCTTCTGCGCCAGGTTGCCGGCCAGGGCCAGCACCGGAATCATCATGAGGAAGCGCCCGATGAGCATGTCCCAGCCCATCGCGACGTTGTACCACCAGTTGGTGCCCAGGCCCGCGAAGGCCGAGCCGTTGTTGCCCGCGCCCGAGGTGAAGGAGTAGAGGATCTCGGAGAAACCGTGCGGGCCGGGATTGGTAATCGACGGAGAGTCCAGCCGGCAACAGCACGAAGATGGCGGCGAAGGTGAGAATGATGAGCGGGAAGATGAGCGCATAGAGCATGGCCATCTTCACGTCGTAGGCTTCGATCTTCTTGCCCAGGTACTCGGGCGTGCGGCCCACCATGAGTCCGGCGATGAAGACCGCCAGCACGACGAAGATCAACATGCCGTACAGGCCCGCGCCCACGCCGCCGAAGACCACTTCGCCGAGCATGATGTTGGTCAGCGGCACCATGCCGCCCAGCGGCGTAAAGCTGTCGTGCATGCTGTTGACCGCGCCGCAACTGGCGTCGGTGGTGATGGTGGCGAAGAGCGCGCTTTCGGCGATGCCGTTGCGAACTTCCTTGCCCTCCATGTTGCCGCCGGGCGCGGTTGCAGTGCGCGCCTGCTGCAGCGCCGTGAATCAGCGGATGGGGCTGCGACTCAGCCCAGTAGCAAACCGCGAAATCCGGCCGCGAACAGCACGAACATGGCCGCCAAACACGGCCCAGCCATGGCCCGGCGAGCCGGTCATGCGGCCCAAGCGTATAGGTGAGCCCGCGCCGGAATGACGAAGATGGAAAGAATCTGCAGGAAGTTCGAAAGCGGCGTGGGATTCTCATAGGGATGCGAGCTGTTGGCGTTGAAGAATCCGCCGCCGTTGGTGCCCAGCATCTTGATGGCTTCCTGCGAAGCCACCGGGCCCCTGCCCGATGGTCTGCGTCTGCGCAGGGTTGCTCGAGCGGATGCGCCACGGTGTAGGCGTGCAGATTCTGCGGAACGCCCTGCCACACCAGCAGCAGCGCATAAACGATGCAGGCCGGCGTCAGGATGTAGAGCATGGTGCGCGTCATGTCGACCCAGAAGTTGCCGATGGTGCCCGCAGCTGGTGCGCTTGATGCCGCGAATCAGCGCCACGGCCACCACGATGCCCACGGCCGCCGACCAGAAGTTGTGCGTCGCCAGGCCCGCCATCTCGGTGAGATAGCTCATGGTGGATTCGGGCGTGTAGAACTGCCAGTTGGTGTTGGTGGTAAAGCTGGCGGCGGTGTTCCAGGCCAGGTCGGGTCCCACGGCGGCCAGATGCTGCGGGTTCCAGGGCAGGTAGTGCCTGCAGGCGCTCGATGGCGTAGGTGAGCACCAGGCTGACGGCCGAGAAGCCGAGCATGGCGAAGGCGTACTCGCGCCAGTTCATCTCCTTTTCGCGCGTTCACGCCGCAGAGCTTGTAGATGAGCCGCTCGAAGGGACGCAGCACCGGGTCGAGCCAGGTGCGCTCGCCTTCCAGCACGCGCGCCATATAGATGCCCACCGGGCGAACGGTTAGCAGCAGGATGAGGGAGTAGATGGCAAATTGCAACCAGCCATTGGCGGACATGTCAGAATTTCTCCGGGAAAAGCAGCGTGAGCGGTGAGATAGACCAGCAGGAGAACGGAAAGAACCAGCGCAATCGACGAGATCGATTCGATCCATGGGCTACCTCAACTTCTGGCATGCCTTGACGTAGAGAAACGCCAGGGCGAAGAAAACTGCGGTGAACAGCAACATGACTACATCTTGCATTGGAGACTCTCTCAATTCGTGACCGCACGCGTCAGGTTCGCCCGAACCGTGAATTTGCGAGTCCCAATCGCCGTCGGGAGCCCAGAGGGTCGATTCTGGACTAACGGCTGCGCTCAGTGTTGCCGTGACAGGGGTTTGAGATCGAAAAGATTTCCTAAATACGTAAGAGATTGGCTGGAGAAAGCGGCTGGAAGATGGTGCACGGAATCGGCCTGCGATTGCGGTACATCCGGTCTTCATCTTCGTTGCCCGTCCAGTCCTCGGGACGAACCGGTAGCCGACCCAGGGCTCGGTCTGAATGTACTGGCGGCCGGTCTCGCTTTCGAGCTTCTTGCGCAACTGGCCGACGAAGACGCGCAGATACTCCGGCTGATGGGCCGACTGCGCGCCCCACACGGCCGTCAGCAGGGCGCGATGCGTCATCACCTTGCCGGCGTTGCGCGCCAGGTGCAGCAGCAGAGTCGAATTCCTTGGGCGTCAGGTGAACGGGCTTGCCCTGCACGGTGATGGTGTGCGCCGTTGCGTCAACCACAAAGTCGCCGGCTTCGATGGCGGCTGTCGTGCGCTCCGGCGCGCGCCGCAGATGCGCCCGCACGCGCGCCAGCAGTTCCTGAATGCTGAATGGCTTGGTCACGTAGTCGTCGGCGCCCGCATCGAGCGCTTCCACTTTGGAGCGCTCGTGCTCGCGCACCGAAAGCACCAGCACCGGCGTCGAGCGCTGCGCGCGGATGGCGCGGCAGACCTCCACGCCGCTCATGCCCGGCATCATCAGGTCGGTAATCACCAGGTCGGGCGGCCACTCGTGGAAGAGACGGAGGCCCTCTTCGGGGTCGTTGGCGGTGCGCACATCGTAGCCCTGCGCGGAGAGCGCGGCGCGCAGCACGCGCGTAATCTGCGGTTCGTCGTCGATCACCAGAATTCTTCCCGGCATGTTTCCTTCTTTCACCGGAAGATTACATCATCCGGCAGGGCCGGTATGATTCCGCATGGGGAGGAAGACGAACGTGCTCTCCAATTCTCGGCGGCTTCTTCACTGGTTGGTGGCGACCTGCCGGCGGCAGGGCCACATCGTTCTGGTGTGGTCGGGAGCCAACTCCACCACCGCCGGAATGGTCTTTCTGGTCCTGGTGGTGTGGTCGGCGGCCCAGGCGGGATTTTGGCCGTCGTTGATTGTCGCGGTCTGTGCGCCGTCTCGTTCGATTATTTTTTCCTGCTGCCGCTTCACACGTTTCGCTTGTCGGCGTGCAGGCGTGGGTGGCGATGGTCTCGTTTCTGGCCAGCTGCGTGGTCGCCGGGCAGTTGGCGGAGCGGGCGCGGCGCCAGGCGCATCAGGCCGAGCAGCGCCGCGAAGAGGTCGAGCGGCTCTACGCTCTCAGCCAGGAGATGATGCTCTACGAGGATGCCGCCAGCCTCGTCCGGGATCTTCCGCAACTCATTCAGCGCATCTTCTCGCTCGATGGCGTTGTGCTGTACGTCCGCGACAGGACCAGCTCTACGCATCCGGCTCCGAGATGCCCATGGGACTGAAAGCGAGCTTATCGGCATTGACCCAGGGTCAGAGCCCAACCGCGATCGTGCCCGGCGAGATTACCGCATGGCGCTGATGCTGGGGATGCGAGCCGTGGGCGCGCTGGCCTGGCGGCCTGACACGCTTTCCCGCGAAGTGGCCACTGCTGTCAGCGCCCAGGTGGCGATTGCGCTGGCGCGTTCCATCGCCATTGAGGCTCGGCGCGCATTGAGGCCGCTCGCGAAGGTGAACGATTGCGTACCGCGCTGATCGATTCGCTGACCCACGAACTGCGCACGCCGCTCACGTCGATCCGCGCCGCTGCTACCACGCTGATGCAGGGCGAGGGCCTCGACGAAGCAGGCCGGCTGGACATGGCGGCGATCATCGACGAGGAAACGGCGCGGCTCGACGCTGATCGGCGAAGCCGTGGAGATGGCCGAGATCGATGCCAACGTGGTGAAGGTGCACGCCGTTTCACAGCATACCCGGGTGCTGCTGGAGCAGGCGGTGGAGAGGTCGCATGCCAAACTTCGCCCGCACCAGGTGGAGATTCTTGTCGAGGAACCGGATGCGCCGGCGTGGTTCGATCCGCAGCTGCTGGGCCGCGTTTTGCGCCACCTGCTGGAAAATGCGGCGCGCTACACTCCGCCCGGGAGCCGCATTATGCTGCGCAGCCGCCGCGACGGAGATCGGCTGGAGTTCTGCGTGGAAGACAACGGGCCGGGCATCGATGCGGCGGATCTGCCGCTGATTTTTGAGAAGTTCTATCGGGGCAAAAGAGGGGCCGCGAGCGCAAGGGTTCCGGAATGGGCCTGGCGATTGCGCGTGCCATCATTACCGCGCATGGCGGAGGAATCGAAGCGGAAAGCCTGCCGGGGCAGGGGGCTACTTTCAGGTTCTGGGTGCCGCTGGTGGAGAAGGAACCGCCAGCAGCAAACTGATCTGACGTCATCGCTGATCTAAGCTGCAACAGGGTTCTTACTTCGGCTCGCTGCTCCAGTCGCATACAGCATCGCAATGCTTCTCTGAGCTTTCCTGAGCCCACTCCAGCAGCCGCGCTACACGCCATGCCTCGACAGGCTCGACGGGCGGTTTCGCCTTCCCCAGCAGGGCATCGCGGACGCCGGCGTAGAAGATCCGATAATCGCCTGGGATAGGAGTGACGGGCCGGGTGATCATGCCGTGGTCCACATCAACGGAGAGCGTGCCCCAACTGGCCGGCGGTTCTTCGCCCCAGTGCGGATCGTCGATGCGGGTGATCTTGTTGAGCGCCGCTTCCTGCGAGTCACCTCCCCACTTCCAGTAATTGCCCCGCGTGCCGCGCAAATGAAACCGGGCTCGCGGCGGTGACGACAGGCAATTCGCTTCGAGTGTGACAATTAGACCTGAGTAGTGAAGGCGCAAGGTGAAGGAATCGTTAGAGCCTTCCCCGTCGCGCTCTCGCCGCACCTCGGCGCCCACGGAATTCGGTTTCCCAAACAGCACCAGTGCCTGGTCGGCAATGTGGGTTCCCAGATCCAGCAGCGTTCCTCCGCCTTGCGCGGGGTCGTCTTTCCAGGGTTTCCGGGCAGCGCCGGGACTCCAGCGATCGAGACAGGAGTAGAGCTGTACGAGGCGGCCCAGCGATTTCTCATCTAATAGTTTCTGAATTGTCTGGATATCGCTGTCCCAGCGGCGGTTATGGAATGGAATGAGGAGCAGTTTGCGATCCGCAGCCAGCCGCATCAGGTGGGCAATCTCGCCCGATGTGACGGCCACCGGCTTGTCGACGACGGCATTCTTGCCGGCCTGCAGCACTTGCCGCGCTACATCAAAATGCGTGCCGCTGGGAGTGGCCACAACGACCAGATCGATGGATGCATCGTTCAGCAGCACGTCGAGCGAGCGGTAAGTGGTGATGCCGGGATAGCGTTGCGCGGCCTGGTCGGAGTTGCGTTCGACCACGGCCGCCAGTTCGAGCCCTTCGACAGACGAAACCAGCGGCGCATGAAAGACGCGCGCTCCCATTCCGAAATCCCACCATCCCCACGCGGATCATCGATCTCGCCATATGGTTCGGAACCTCCTCTTTTAGCCAAAAACGGGACAAGTATATACCAATCCCGCTTTCCGTCTTCTGTATGAAAAGGGCCTCCAATTTCTGCGCCGAAATGACACGAAGCTAATTTGCTTAGCCTTCGAGTTTATAGCGAGTTTCGGCCAGCCGGTAGAGGCGTCGCCACACCAGGCGATTCATGGTGACCACCATCAACGAGATGAAGATGGTGGCCAACAGGAGAATGGGAAAACGGCCTTGATCCGTCGCCGACTGAATCTGCGCACCGAGTCCGATGGTTTG
Organism: uncultured Acidobacteriota bacterium; assembly: GCA_963833995.1. Classification (GTDB taxonomy): domain Bacteria; phylum Acidobacteriota; class Terriglobia; order Terriglobales; family Acidobacteriaceae; genus Telmatobacter. The sequence continues at coordinate 260,662 of CAWIAE010000001.1, forward strand.
CAGTGTGCGACCGGGAATATGCGAGTACTCGGCAAACACCGATGCGTTCCATGCGCCGCCCGAGGCCGTGACCATGCCGGTGATGAGGTACGGAAAGATTCCGGGCAGAATGAGCCGGGTCCATCGCTGCCAGCGTGTGAACCGGTAGAGCGAGGAGACTTCGCGCAGGTCAGAGGGGATGGACATGGCGCCGGCGATGACATTGAAGAGGATGTACCACTGCGTGCCCAGCAGCATCAGGGCAATGGATCCGATGCCCGAGACCTCCGCCGATTTCGACCAGGCCGATGAGCAGGATCGGGAAGAACGCCGTTGCGGGGACTGAGGCGAGAACCTGCGCCAGCGGCTGCACGAAGCGGGCAAGTTTGGGATTGAAGCCGATGGCGACGCCCACCGGAATGGTCCATGCGGCGGAGATGAGCAGGGCGGCGTTGACGCGGAGAAAAGTGGCCCCTGCGCCTTCCAGCAGCAGCCGCAGATCCGGCCAGGTGACGGTCCTCAGCATCAGGATGGCCTGCACGGCTCCCCAGGCCACTGCGGCGCCGAGGGCTATGGCCAAGGCCCACAGGGTTGGCGTCATGCCGCGCCGGGCGGTGCCGTCATCGAGGGGATGGACGACATGGGATTGCTTTGAGGCTGCCAGGCGGCGATAGATTGGTTCCTCGACGCGGGCAATCAAACGGCCCGGCAAGTTCGCTGATCAGCGATGAGCGCCGCAGCAGTTCCAGCATGGGCGAGGTGACGCGATCGGCGGATTCGACCTGCTCGAATTTGAATTTGTCGCTCCACGCAATCAGCGGGCGCCATACAAGCTGATCGGTGGCAACAACAATGAGGATGACCATCGCGAATCCAGCAATCAGCGCGCGCATGTCTCCGGAATCCGCGGCCGTTTGCAGATAGCTGCCGAGGCCCGGCAACTGAAAATTCCGCGTGCCCATGGTGAACATCTCGCAGGCCATCAGGGCGAACCAGCCGCCGGCCACGGAGACGATGGAATTCCACACCAGGCCGATGGCGGAATAGGGCATTTCAAGCTGCCAGAAGCGCTGCCACGCGGAGTAGCGATAGATGCGCGATGCCTCAAGCATCTCGCGCGGAATGCTCTTGAGCGAGGAGTAGAAGCTGAAGGCCAGGTTCCACACCTGCCCGGTGAAGATGAGCAGGATGACGCCCATCTCGATGCCCATTTGGTGGCCGGGGACAAGCGCGACCATGGCCAGCACCACGGGAGGCAGAAAACTGAGCACGGGAATGGATTGCAGAATGTCGAGGACAGCGATCATCCACGCTTCCACGCGCGGATTGTAGGCGGCGATGTAGCCGTAGGTGATGGCGAACGTCAGGCTGAGCAAATAGGCGATGCCGATGCGCACGATGGAGTAAAACGCGTAGGCCGGCAGCGCGCCAATCGAGTGCGAAATGGGCACCACGGGCACGGGCTTTCCCAGCCAGTAAGCTCCGGTGCTGACGACGGAGAAGAAGACCGCCAGCGCGCAGGCGGCCACTCCCAGGTCGATGACAAACGGCCAGGTGCGGGCAGTGACCAGCGACTGCGCGAGAGGATGGAGTTTCACTCGGCTTCCTCGTCGTCGGCAATCTCCTCTTCCAGCGCGTCAGGCAACACGAAAGCGGCGGCGGCCGGCATCGAAGTCGAACAACTCCGCGTAGCGGCCCCAGTTGACCGCGGTCTCCATCTGCCGCTGGCACTCTTCATCGCTGAATTGCTCGTCGAGCATGTCGAGGAAAAACTCTTCAGGAACAGTGTGGTCGCTCTTGGATTCGAGGGCGCGGCGAATCTGCCGCAGCAGCAGCATGTGCTCCACGGCAGCGTCGCGGAACAGCTCTTTCTGGCGAAGAATTTCAGAGTTGGCAAACTCCTCGCCGGTCGGAGTGATGGCCGCGTCGCCCTCTTCGATGTTGAGAAAGCCGAGCAGTTGCGCCGCGTCCACAATGGGCAGCAGGTCGTCGATCTCGAAAGCCAGATCGTCGGCCAGGCGATAGATGTCGTCGCGTCCGCCCTTGTCGAGCAGGAGTTCGAGCAGTCCGGCAATGCCGCCCGGGCGCGCATGGGGCAGCATCTGGTAACGCATCTGGCGCTGATCGCGAATGCGGGGTCCGGCGACCTGCTCGGGCGCTTCGGCGGGAGCCACATCGGGCCGCGTGAGCACCTTGTAGATGTAGTCCACCAATTGCGTGAATGCTTCGGATTTGCGGTCGCGCGGCTGCGGAATCTGCACCTTGAAGTCGGTGCGAATGTGCCCAGGATTGCGGCCCAGCACGATGATGCGATCGGCCAGCAGCACGGCCTCTTCGATGTTGTGGGTCACAAGGAAGACCGCCTTGGTGGGCATGGTCTTCTTGGCCCAGAGCTCCAGCAGTTCGCTGCGCAGGTTCTCGGCCGTGAGCACGTCCAGCGCGGAAAAGGGCTCGTCCATGAAAAGCACTTCCGGCTCAACTACCAGGGCACGCGCAAAGCCGACCCGCTGCCGCATGCCGCCGGAGAGTTCCTTGGGATAGGCTGCCTCAAATCCGTCCAGACCCACTGTGTCCAGCATCTTCATGCTGCGGTCATGGCGCTCGGCAGGCGGCACGCCGCGAGCCTGCAAAGGGGCTTCCACATTCTCAAGAACCGTAAGCCAGGGAAAAAGCGCGAAGCTTTGAAACACGATGGAGACGTTGATCTCCGCGTCGGCAATCGGCTTTTCGTGCCAATAGACTTGTCCGGCCGTGGGTCGCGACAGCCCGGTCAGCATGCGCAGCATGGTGGATTTGCCCGAGCCGGAAGGACCCAGCAGGGCCACGATCTCGCCCGGCACAATGCTCAAGTCGGTGGCTGAAATGACCTGAATGCGATTCTCGCTCGGTTGAGAGTAGTACTTCTCAACCTTCTCGGCGCGAATGATCGCTTCCGTGGTGGTCGGTTTCTCCGCGTCCTTCTGGATTGCGGCTTGCTGCATGCAGGGGTCTCCGGTTCGGGTATTTGCCGGCCACGCTGCCGGGCAGGGGGGCCGTTTATCTTGCAACCGTCCTCATTTTGCAAGTCTATGACCAGTCAATTGATTTCCGATGAATTGGAATCTGCCGTTCCGGGCCGGGTCGCATTTCCACGGGCGGCCCGAAGGGGGCCAAAAAAGGATCCCCGATCCTGCCTTCTGCCATCGTCGAATTGCCTGGGCAGAGCGTATCATGTTAAGAAAGCGTATCGCGAGGCCGCGATTCCTGTTTGAACTGCCCCAAGTCTCGCCTCGCGGAAACTGGATCTGAACGGATTCGCGCTGTCCGATCAAGCGCTCAGGAGAGTATGTCCGAGAATCACCTTAAGCCCAAGGTCCTCGTGGTCGACGACGAACGGATCATAGCTGACACGCTGGCGATGATCCTCAACCAAAGCGGTTTTCAAGCTCGCGCTGTTTATTCCGGTGAAAAGGCAGTCGAGCTTGCCTCAACCTATGCGCCGGATATGCTCATTACCGACGTCATCATGGCCGATTTGAACGGGATCGATGCGGCCATCCAGATTCGCGCTCTTCTGCCGGAAATCAAGATTCTGCTTTTCTCAGGCCAGGCCGCGACTGCCGACCTGCTTGAAAAAGCGCGCTCTCACGGCTACGAGTTTGAAATTCTCTCCAAACCCGTCCATCCCCAGGACCTGCTGACCAAGCTGCGGGCATAAGTTTGCGGATTCTTTAAAGGTTCAGGGCCGCAGTTCGTGCCGGCCTTCCAGGGCCCGCGCCATGGTCACTTCGTCGGCGTACTCAATGTCGCTGCCGGCGGGAACTCCGGTGGCGATGCGCGTAATTCTTACCGGGAAGGCGCGCAGCGATCCAGCCAGCCAGTTGGCCGTGGCCTCGCCTTCGAGCGTGGGACTGGTCGCCATGATCACTTCATCCACCTCGCCGCGCTCAATGCGGGCCAGCAGCGTGGCGGCGCGGAGTTGTTCGGGACCAACACCGTGCAGCGGTGAGAGCGTTCCGTGCAGCACGTGATAGACCCCGTTGAACCCGCGTGTCCGCTCCACTGAATCGATGTTGGTCGGTTCTTCCACCACGCAAACCAGGCGCTGGTTGCGCGCGGGATTGGCGCAATAGACGCAGGGGTCCACATCCGTCACGTTGTTGCAAACGGAACACAGGCGCAGACTCTCCTTGAGCCCGCGCACGGCCTCGGCCAGGCGGCTGCATCTTCGTCTGTCGAGCGAAGGATATGGAAAGCATAGCGCTGGGCGGTTTTGGTTCCCACGCCGGGCAGCTTCTTCAATTCTTCGATGAGCCGGGCCATTGGCTCGGCATAGCGTGCCACCGGACGTCCCTCCCTGACCTGCTTCTCACCGGCGGTTGATTCGCCAGTCAGCCCAACCTTAGCGTGCCGCTGCGGAGCTGCAATCAACCAAAGCCCGGAAGCTTGAGCCCGCCGAGCATCCCCTGCACGCTCGACTGGATCGCCTCGTCTGCCTTGTGTCCCGCATCGTTCACAGCGGCCACCACCAGGTCTTCCAGCATCTCCACATCCGCCTGCCCTCCGCTGAGACTGGTCACGGCCGAGGGGTCGATGTGAAGCTTCAGCAGCTGCTTCTTCCCGTTCATGCTGGCTGTCACCGCACCGCCACCGCTCGAGCCTTCCACCACGGTTTGGCCCAGCTTGCGCTGAACCTCTTCCTGCATCTGGTTCGCCTGGGAGAGCATTTCTCCCATCTTGAGCGGGTTGATCATCTCGTTTCCCTCCTGGACAGCGATGCCCGAGCTGCCGCTGCCGTTCGCCTGGCTATTTGACGCGAAGATCGACCACGTTGCGAACTTCTGCCTTGAAGATTTCCCTGGCTCGTTGCACCAGGGGATGCGCCAGCGCGGCTTCTTCGATGCTGCCTGAGAGTGGGGCGGCCATCGCTGCAGCCGCCGGTTCCGCTCCTTCGCCCGGAACGACAAGGAACCGCGACGGCGCGCCCGTCCGTTGCAGCTCCTGGCGAATGATTTTTTCAGCCGCGGCATTGACCGTCAGGCTCAGCATCTTCTTACCCAGCCCCGCCACTTCAATGCGCAGGATCGAGCCTTGCTGCGTCCACATTGCAGCACCCAGCAGTTGAGAAGCACTGGCGTGACCCGCCGCCGCAAGCGCCGATGCCACTCCTTGCCGCAAAGCTTCCGTCGAGGGCGACATGGCGGATTCGGGCGTCCTGGCCAGCGATCCATCGGTCAGAGGCTCGGCGAGTCTGGTCGGCTCGGCAAGTCCAACGCTTACCAAAGGTGACAAGGGTGCGGGAAACGGGGTCGCTTCCCGAGCCGCGGAAGGCGCAGGCGCGGGCGCGGGTGCGGGGCTCTGCATCTCCGCCACCGATGCAGTTGTTGCGCTCGGCTTCGCAGCCGCTTCCAGCTTCAAACCGGAACCCCAGCCACCACTTGCCGGACCAAACGGCGAATGCGATGCCTCGGGCCGAACCGCCGGGGCCGAAGCGGATTCGGTCTTCGCGGCTGCCGAGGCCGAGTGTCTTCCGGGATTAACAGCCGGGCGCGGGCTCGCCGCAACGCTGCGCACCCCAGTTCCGCTGGCTACTCCACTGAGCAGCTCCTCGATGGGCAACAAGCGCTGCGCATGAATCAGCTTCAGCATGCCCAGCTCGAGATGGAAGCGCTGTTCCTGGCGATAGTTCAGGTCGTCGAAGGTGCGCAGCATGATCTGCAGATTACGCGTCAGCTCTTCTTCGGTGAATAACATGGCCGTGCGCGTTGCCCGCGCCCGCTCGTCGCCGGAGATCTGCAGCAGCTCGGTCTGCTCGCCGCCCAGCTTGGCCATCAGCGTATTGCGCAGGTAGCGCACCATCTGCCGCGCCAGCGAAGACGGGCTGTGCCCAGCATTGACCAGCACGTTCAACTGCTCCATCAACTCGGCGCTCTGGCCCTGCGCCACTGCCTCCAGCAGGCGCTCGAATACAGCATTGGGCACCGCGCCCATCAGCTCGCGAATCTGCGCCGAGGCCAGCACCGGGCGGCCATTCTCAACTGGTGCCGAGGCAATCGCCTGGTCCATGATGGATAGCGCATCGCGCATGGAGCCGTCGCCAGCCTCGGCCAGCAGCGCCAGCGCGGCATCTTCGGCTTCCACCTGCTCCTGACCAGCGATCATCTTCAGTTGCGCCAGGATGTCGTCGAACTTGACCGCATGAAAGCTGAAGTGCTGGCAGCGCGAGCGGATGGTCTGCGGAATGTTTTCGGGCTCGGTGGTGGCCATCATGAAGATGACATGGGCGGGCGGTTCTTCCAGCGTTTTGAGCAGCGCGTTGAAGGCCGCTTCGGTGATCTGGTGCGCTTCGTCGAGGATGTAAATCTTGTAGCGGTCGCGGGCAGGGGAGTAGCGCGCCGCGTCGCGCAGTTCGCGAATCTCGTCGATGCCGCGGTTGGTGGCGGCGTCGATTTCGATCACATCCACTGCATTGCCCTGGCGTATCTCGAGGCAGGAGTCGCAGACGCCGCAGGGCTCAGGCGTGGGGCGCTCCGCGCTGCCGATTGCGGTGCGGCAGTTCAGCGCCATGGCCACAATGCGGGCGATGGTAGTTTTGCCGATGCCGCGATGACCGGAAAAGATGTAGCCGTGGGCGATGCGGTTCTGCGCCAGCGCGTTCAGCAGCGTGCGCGTCACGTGATCCTGGCCGGCCACGTCGGCAAAGCGCTGCGGACGGTATTTTCTGGCCAGAACCTGATAACCCATGGCTGCACCTGCTCCTTCGGCTCACCTGTAACCGAAGGCTGCCTAGGTGGGATTGTATCGTTCCCCCATACTGTGCTGAAAATACAAGGGTTAACCAAGCCACTGCACTCAAAGTGGCTTACTGCGAGCTGTAGGCGATTTTGGGATCAGCAGAAACGGTGCGAGAGCCGTTACGCTCGCTTTCTATTCCGCAGGCGAGCCACCCTCCGGCCCTTCCACGCATGTCCATGATGCGTGCCGGCCGCCACTTGCCGCTTGGCGAATGCAGCATGTCCATGCCGCCGGTGCACCGCTGTCGGCCGCAATACAGCACCCACGCGCTGTTCCGCCGCCGAAGGGTCATTTCCATATGCAGGGTCAAGCATCGCAATCACGGCGATCGCTCGCGTGCGATACTTGTGGGCCCACTGGCTCCCCATCAGAGACTCCTGCACGCCCTGCCAATACTCCGGCGCCTGGCCCGCAAATGCCGGCACCGCGTCTGCGTTCAAGGCAAGCGTCGCCGGATCCATCGCAACCGCTTGCGGCCCCGGCGCCGGCCGGACCCCGGAATTGATCTTCGCCAGAAACACGTTGAAATGCTGCAGGTTCACACCCATCTGATAAACCAGTTGGGCCATTGCCATCTGCTGAGGCCCGGTCAACTGATCAAAATTCCGGCAGTACGCCCGTGCGTTGTAGATCGCCTGGATCGCGCCAACCCGCACCAGTTGTGTCGCGTCCTCATTAGAGATTTGCGCCGGCAGGCTGTAGAGTTGGCGCCGCCAGGTGCGCTTGCTCCACATCCGTTTACGCTCGTAGAAGACTTTTAGAATGTCGTCCAGCCGCCTCGCATCGAACCCCGCTGCCCGCCACAGGTCCGCGGACGAAGGTTCCAGGAATTGGTGCGGATTCAGCGGATCGGTCTGCGCATGCTCCCGCTCCGGCAAGTCCAGACTGAACCCCGCCCCGGTCAGCGGTTGTCCGGTCCTCGGATCAGGATAAGCCGCCAGCACCCAACCCTCGTGCCTTCGGTCGCGCAGTATGTCCACCAGTTCATTCACATCGAACTTGACATCTGAATCCTTGAAGTCCGCCATCATCCGTAACGCCGGACTGAGAACAGCCCCAGAAGGAACCTGTGCGGATTGCGCGGCTGGTGTTGCGGCGAGCGTAAAGGGGTCAGTCCCAGACGGGCTCTGGGGCAAGGCAGCAAGACCCAGGAACAGGGTGAAGGCGACGACGCCGATAATCTTCGACATGCTCACGCAATAATTCGCTTGCCTCAAGAATGAAGGATTGTCTCTTTCCGTGCAACGGAAGAAATTGAGCTCCCAGACAAAAGGTAACTGGGGTTGTTACACAATCGGGGTATTGCCGAGCGAAACTTCCGATGGCAGATACCGCCTCTGCTCCGCATAGACGACAACAAGTGTTCTACTTTTTGATGAATGTCTCTGATCCTCTTCAGTCGGCCGGTTTCGAGTTAGACTGTTCAGATGATTGGCGACTTACTTCGATGAAGGCGATCGAAGACGAGATTCGAAAGAAGCAGTCTCCGTTCTGAGGCTTCTCTGTAAAATCTCCTGTAAAACGTGCGAGGCGGATGGTTGTTGTAGTTAGCTTGCCCAACGATTTAATGGTGAATCTAAACCTGGGGAATATTTACATAGGGCAGGGAAGGTTGACCGAAGCTGCTGAGTGTTTCTGGCGGATGATTGAACTGGATCCACTTAACGGCGCCGCGGAGCGTGAGCTCGCAGAGGGCTGGGAAAAATGTGCCCTGAGCGAAGAGGAACGCCTTGCGGCACGCAGTCGGGCGTCGAGGAAGGGCGGCGCCTGTGCGGCCTCTCAACGTTTGGGACGAAGGCTGCGAATCGGCTGGATGTCGCCCTGGATACGATTCCGTTTAACAGCGGAACAACAGGTTTCGACGCACTGTGGATGGGAGTTCCTCTCGTCGCATTGGAGGGCAATTGGAGCGGAGGCAGGATCACGAGCTCGGTGCTGAAGGCGCTCGGCCGCGAGGAGTGGATCGCCCAGACCGAAGAGGAATATGTGTCGATCGTCCGCACGCTCGTGGAAGACGTAAGCCACCGAAAGGAGATTCGCGAATCGCAGCGTGCGAGGATGGCTGCCAGTCCCTTGTGCGATGCGGAAGGTCTTGCCAGAGCGTTAGAGGGTGCGTTGGAAGCCATGAATGACCGGTGGCTGGAGGCATAAAGAAGCAATCAGCGCCCGCTCGACAGGCTGTAGAAGCGGAAAAGATATTCCAAGATGAAAGGGGAAGTCTGCACCTCGGTAAATTCACGTGAATTTGCCTCAGGAAGCTAAATGCGGGTTGAGTGACAGGAAGGCCTCGACCACCATTTTTGGCACCTCGTCACGATTCCGCTTCGTTAGGAGTTCGTGCCCGGCACCCTCGATCGGAAGCAGTTCGGTTCGCGCCGGAATGAGCTTCAGCGCCCCGATCACCTCGTCAATCGATCCGAATCCGTCCCGCATGCCCTGAACAAACAGCGCAGTGGTCTGGAGTCTTGGAAAGTGCGCGATTCGCAGCTCACCGGGTCGCTTTGGCGGGTGAAGCGGGTATGAGAGCAGGAGGAGCCGATCGACGAGACCCGGCTCAGCCGCGGCGAGCATCGACGCTTGTCTCCCTCCATACGAGTGACCGCCCAGGAACACACGCCCGGTAGTCTGGCGCCGCATTGTCGCAATTGCCGCGTTCAGTCCCTGTTGATCACGTTCCGCACTTCCGCGTGGTGGCGGTCCATGCGGTCGTAACTGGCGGAAGGGAAGATCGCAGCGGAGGACAGTCAAGCCGGAGGCGCAGAACGCACCCGCCAGCGCCACCAGAAGCGGAGACTCGCAGTTCGCTCCCGCACCATGTGTCAGTACAAGGCAATCTCCGCTTGGACTGGTCGGGCGGTGCAGGAACCCTCGAACCGGCACGTCATTCGGTGGAGCATCGGAGAACTCTTCACAGTTGTTCATTCATCGCCCCCTTGAGCGTCGATTGAGGCATCTGCCAGCGGTGCCGGCAACTATAAGCGCTTGCGAGCCGGGACGTCGGCTTTCGACTATCTCTTTGACCCGATCAGGCGGAGGCGCGCTGTGAATGCTCGTCCCAGGGGCTCACTGAAGGTTCCATACTGGGGCGAATTGATTACGTTGTTCACGACCAGGTAATCACCGCTGTTGGTCGCATTTTCGATGACGCCACGAAGTCCGAAGTACGATCCGCGAAAGTGAAAGCGCCATTCGAGGCCCGGACTGAATGACAAGTAATCGGGAAAGCGGTTCGATCCTGCTGCGCCCACTACCTGGTAGTTGTCGTCGATTGAGTTGAACGGGAATCCGGTGCGCCAGTCCAAGGTGTAGACGAAGTCCCAGCTTCTTTTGAAACCCGGCGCCAGAAATGGCAGCCATCCCCAGGAGATCACGCGGTTCGGCGTATCCCACGACAGAGGACCGCTCTGCTGCGGGCCGAGCATCGACAGCGCGGGCACATAATCAATGGCGGCATTGGTGCGAGCGGAGGAGTGGGTATAAGCGGCAAAGAGCGCGTAGCCGCCGGCAAACGTGCGCCGGGCCTCGACCTCGGCCAGATTGTCATGGTCCTGCCGGGAATTCGTCAGCGCATAGTTCCCTGAGAGAGCGGCCGGACCACCCTGGTTCGCATAGGTGAATTCATCGGAGACAAGCTTCCGGATCACATTCGCTTTGACATAGACTGAGCCCGGCAGTCTCTGCTCCACTCCGACACTCCAATTGAGCGCGCGGGCCTCGTGCAGCGACCCGTCGCTGGCGGAAAAGGTAGTTTCCAGCGGCGGCCCCGCTGGAGTTATGCCGTTGGCCGCAAAGTATGTATCGTAGCGAATCCCGGCCAGAGCACGCGTAAGGTACTCCAGTTGCGTGTGCTCATAATAGATACCGATGCCCGCAGAAATCTTTGTCGTGCCCTCGGCTCCTGAAGGTGAATAGCTGGCAGCCAGACGCGGCGAAAATAGCGGCCTGCGGATGATTTCGTCCCAATCGAATCGCAAGCCTGGTTCGATGAGCAGGCCGGCACGCGGCGCCCATTGGTCCTGCGCATATACCCCGGCTTCCACGTTATGGCGGGTGAAAGGCGCGGCAGTGGGGAAAACGCTTTGCCGCAGCAGTGTTCCGTCCTCGCGCAGATAATTGACTGGAGCGCGTAAAACGGTTTCGTCGAAGCCGATGTGGTCCAGATCGATGCCGGCTTTCAAATTGTGCAGTCCGGCCCAATGCCGAGGCGGCAGATACAGCGTCGCATTTCCCTCGATACGCTGCGAGCGGCTGGTCAGGTTCTCGAAGTAGCTGCCCCGAAAAAGCTCCGGAGTGATCTCAAAAGGGCTGTCGCCGTGAGGCTCGTAGCCGTCGATGAATCGCACCACGCCCAGCCCGGCGTCCAGCAACGCGCCGTTGTGAAAGCTTTGCTGATCGCGAAGATAAGGCAGCCAGGCAATCGTGTTGCGCTTGGTGGTGCTCTGCTGCGGCACCAGCGATGAGATGCCGTCGTAGGGTGAATGATAGTCGTTGAACAGCAAGCCGCCAGACAGTATGTTGGTGGACACCGCATTCGCCTGGAACTTTATCAGGTTGCTTCCGCGCAGCAGGTGATTCGTGTCGGCTCCTGGTGGAAGCTCCTGGATGTAGATGTCGTCGTACTCTGCCTCGAGTCCGTCGAAGAACCAGGCCCGGCTGCGCACCAGCGGTCCGGAAAAGGTGAACCGCGGAACGAATTTGTCAAAGCGGATTCCGTTGCGCTGTTCCAAAGAGGGGAGAAAATCCGTGGCATTGAAGCGGAACTTGTTGTCGCCCATTCCGGTGTAGAACGCCACGACACCGCCCGTGCTTCTGCCGAACTCGACCGGATAGCGAGTCGTCTCCTCGTCGATCGAGCGAACGGCGTCGGGGCTTACCCGCATGGCAAGCATCCCACTGACGGGAGAGCGGATGTCGAATCCATCCAGCGTGTCCAGAGTTGCCCAGGTCTCCGAACCGGCCACATGCACCTGACCGGTCGCATCCTGAACCACTCCGGGATAGAAGGGCAGCAGGTTGCGGATGTCGCGGGAGGTGGGATACGGCACATTGACAATCTCCGGCATATTCATGGTGCGTATATCGGAGATTTGTTCCATGTCGATGCCGGGAACTGAAGTCGTTACACTGACCTGCTGCACCACCGTCTGCTCGTGGTTCAGCACCACCCGCACATCTCGAAGGAGCGAATCGGGCTGATCCGACACCGTCTCGTAAAACCCAGGCTTGTCGATGCGCAGACGGTACGGCTCGGTCCCCTGGAGGACGTACGTAGCATGTCCGGCGTAGTCGGTCGAGAGGCGAACCTCAGGGTGCCTGGGCTCCTGAAGGACCACCTGAGCGTCCGAAACCGCCACGCCATTCTCGTCCACAACCGCGAGGCGCGTCGGGTTGTTGACCGCCGATGTCTGCCCAGCGGCAGAAACAATGCAGCCCAGGAGAAACAGCCACGAAAGGAGTTCGTCCGCACGCCTAAAACACTGCATGGGTCCACCGCAGCCAGCCTCTCCATGTTAGACGCTCGGCCGCCCGCCAAAAATCCTTCTGCGGATTTGGGGGAAGTGAGACCCGGATCATTCGAACCCTGGCGAAATGGCTGAGAGTGTGCCGCCCCTCAGTTCTCCAACGGTTGGATGTCCGATAGGCCAAACTCCCGGCTTCCAGCAATGCTCGGTCCCCTCAACCGAAAATTGCCCCTTACATATGAGGAGTTCGCCAATAGATTTGACGCATCACAATTGTCCCAAGCGGTTTGGTGAGCGGTTCGGCGATGCCATCAGGTTAGCCCGCGTCGAGATTGAGGCTGATGTCGTTCAGCCATTCGGCGATCAGATCTTCGTCCCCTGGATCCCAGACATACGCATCATTCAGCAACAGAATCGTGGCCCAGTAGACGAGATCGCGTTCTGTGATCAGATCGAAGCGCTTGCGCTCCAGCGCGTTGGCGATATGTTCGCGGGTAATGACAATTCCGGGCTCGGGAATGCGGAAATGGCCGGCTGCCGTTCTGCGCGGCGAGTCACCGGCGGCCGTTTGCTCCCTCGGCGAAAAGTCAAACTCGAACACTCCGGCGAGCGATTGGCGCAATTCGTCAATGCCGATATCGAAGGAGGCAAAACGGCGCAGAACTTCAAGCTGCGTTTCAGTCAATGGCGGCAATTCAGGTTCCTGCGTCACGCTGTTTCGCTCTTCAATGCCTTTACCCGTTTGACTGCCCTGGGTCTGCCGCGGTGCTTTTTCAGGGCTCTTTTGGGCGTCTTTTTTGCTTTGGCCCTGCGTCGCCGCACTTCTTCCGGTGAGTACATGGTGCCGCGGCATTTCTTTGCGCCGCAATTGCAAATGGCCTCGTCGTCTCCGCCATCGTAGAGACAGTAGTCGTAAGTAATCTCATCGCCGGCGGAAATGTTTTTGATGGCCACGATCCACACCCGGCCTTTGATCTCTCGGGTCTCGCAGTTGGGGCTGCAACTGTGGTTGATGAACATGGCCATGCAGTGCCCGTCGATGACAACCGAGCCGTCTCCCAGTCCAAAAAGGTAGGTGATGGGCGATGCCTCGTAACTGGCGTCAGCCTCTTCCTTGCGCAGACGGGGACCGTCGTATTCGGCCACGCGGGCGCCTTTGCGAATTGCCGAGGTGGTGTAGCAGCCAGCGGCGTGAATGGCAGATGAACGGATAATCAATCCCATGCGATCCCTACGATGCTTTTCCAGTGAATTGAGTTCGGTATGCACCGCATCGTACCATTGAGAGGGACCGATTGAATCGGATTTCGATGTGCAGGAATGAAGAAATGAAACGGATGATTCCAATTGCGCTGGTTTTGGGATGCTGGCTCGCGGTCTCGCCGCCTGCACGGGCGCAGGCTCCTGCGGATAGCGGCCAATCCGGTTCGCCCCAGAACAAGCCTTCACCCGATACGCCCAAGCCGGCGACCGCGCCTAAGGCTGCCTCTGGCTCTTCATCCAATCCTTTCCCCGAAGATACAACTTCAGTGCCGGTGATGCCCACGACAGACTCGCCGGCGGCTCCCGCGCCCGGCTCGGACGTTCCGGACTACGGCAACATCCGCCTGCCCAGCGAGAATGACCCGGTACGCAGCCCGGACGATGCCACGCCATCCCCCAGCAGTTCTGACTCCGGTTCCAGCGACAGCGGGGCCGACCTCGATCAGTTGCTCAAGCCTCCCCCCGATCTCCGCAAGGAAAAGGGTCAGCAGGCCGACGCAGCTCCTAAAGAAGGCCCCAAGGAAGACGAAAACATTGGCACCTACTATCTGCAATCGAAGGACTGGAAAGGCGCTCTGTCTCGCTTCGAATCGGCAATGGTCCTGGATCCTGAGAACCCTGATGTTTACTGGGGACTGGCCGAGGCGCAGCGCCACCTGGGCCAATTCGCAGAGGCCAAATCGAATTACCTGAAAGTGATGGAGTACGACCCGGACAGCAGGCACGGCAAGGATGCAAAGAAAATTCTAAAGGAGCCGGAGATGGCCAACGCGCGGGCATTGTCATCCGAAGCCGGCTCGCAGGCGGCTCATCCTCAGCCGTAGGTTTCGGCGCGTCTTTCGCGGATTGGGTCTTTCAAAGGCTCGGTCTAGCGAAAACCTTCCAGGTGCAAATACGCCGCGATGATCTGCGGCCCCCAGAGTGCGCTGACGATGCCGCCGATGCACAGAAATGTCCCCAGCGGAAGCTTGCTTGTGACCCACTTTCCGGGTTCCCGCCGCGCCGCCGGAACCACCAGCATTACCATCGCCGCCGCGGAACCCAGCAGGATCCCGAGTGCAAAAGCCAGCAGTGCGCCGGGCAGGCCCAACCAGGCGGCCAGCATCGCCATGAGCTTGGCGTCGCCCATGCCGATGCCCTCCTGGCGGCGAATGAGCCAATAGGTCCAGCGGATGAGGAGAATCATGCCCCCTGCAATCAGAATCGCAAATGCAATGGTCAGTAGATGCTCCAATACCGGTTCCGCGGAGGATGCCGGCTCCAGGATCGGATTTCCGTGCAGCGCCGTGAACACAATCCCCAGCACAATGCCCGGCAGCGTTATCAGGTTTGGCAGCCAGAGGTGCTCCAGGTCGAGAGCAGCCAGGCCCACCAGTATCCAGGTGAAAACAAAGTTTCCTGTTAAGGTGAGAGCGAGTTGGAAGAGGAATCGCGAGCTGAACGAGACCGGAATTCCCGGCTCCGCGCCCGACAGCATCTCCATCAAACCGCTTCCGGTTTGCCAGGCAGCCACCGCCCACAACCCACCCACAGCCAACTCCACCAGCGGATAGCGCCAGCCAATCCATTTTCTGCAACCATGGCAGCGGCCACGCAGGGCAATCCAGCTGACCAGCGGCACGTTCTCCCACCAGGCCAGCGTGCGCCCGCAGTTGCGGCAATGTGAGCGCGGCCCCACCACGCTCTCGCCCGCGGGCCAACGGGTGAGGCACACGTTCAGGAAGCTACCGAAGGCGAGTCCCAGCAGCGCCGCAAATACTGTCCCTGAAATCTGAATCATGCGCGTGTTGAGTATACGTGCGGGGGACGGTGAGCCGGGCGAACCGGTGGTTTCCAAGTGAAGCGCAATAAAGGGCCTGTTTTGTACAGGAGTCACGCGATCGCCGGGGTGGGTGACCGGGGTGAGATGAGGACCTGGGACACCTCGAGCGCGGATGGATTGAGATTCACAGTTGTGACTTATAAGTCACAGACAGGGGGGTAGGGGGTCTTCCAAGCGGTACGGACCGGGGACATTGTTGACATTCTGAACCGGGGACATGCCTGACACCTGGACTGGAAAGGATCGCGGGGAAGGATCGCAGGGTGAAACGCAGGGACGAGCCTCTGAACGATTCTTCTGCTCGAATGAGTCTGTGTTGATTTTCATCTGACTCCATTGTGCGCGGAAGGAGAGAATTGATCTGCAAATGGTGTCGCGTTTTTTGCCAAGCGAAATGAGTGGTTTAGAGGAATATTGCTGTGCGGGGCTTGACGAATCGGAGGCACAACGCATTCGGGTTCGTGCTCTCCCACCCAAGCGGAGCTTGGATGGGGCATCCGGCACCCGGCCGTAGGCCGTCGCCTCACCTACACCCAACTGATGGGACACTCGGCGCAGACGGTGGGGACGCGGCAAGCGCATTAGTTCTCCTTCTGTCCCGAAGCCGTCTTCTTGGGCGGCCTCTCTGGTTTTGGCGGTTTTGGAACTGAAAGAGTTTCTGCATTGTTTCTTCAAAGTTCTTTCGCGCCTCAACCCCTTCGTGATATTCAGGTTTCATAGCCTCTTCTCATGGATAACAAAACACAACAATTTGCTGAGCTAGCCCTGTCACGGCAGGGGCAACAATACCCCGACGCAACTTATGTCAGCTTCCGGGGGAATGAAGCGGAACCGGCACGGTTAGGCGGGTTTGCCGTTGAAGCTCATACGCCGGTTAGAATGAAAACACATGGACGTCCCGCCTGCCAGTCCAAAACCAGAAGCATCTCCGGACAATTTGCCAACCGATCCGGCGCGGGCCGCGGCGCTGTTTGAGCAGTCCGTGGCCATCATGGCCCGGTTGCGCGCTCCCGGCGGCTGCCCCTGGGACCGCGAGCAATCCTTCGACACCATTCGCAAATACACCCTGGAAGAGGTCTACGAGGTCTTCGACGCCATTGAGCGCCGCGACTTTCCGCATCTTGCCGAAGAGCTTGGCGACCTGCTGCTGCAGGTGCTGTTCTATGCGGAGATGGCCGCCAACGAAGGCCACTTCACCATCGCCGATGTGCTCGACCACCTGAACCGCAAGCTGATCCGCCGTCATCCGCACGTCTTTGGCGACGAGGCCTCGCGCGCCGCCGGCAACCAGGCCGATGTGGATGCGGCAGTCGAGGGCTCGTCCGCTGCGCGTCCTGCGCAATTGGGAAGAGATCAAAGCCGCCGAGAAGCAGTTTGCCGGGCAACCGCGCCGGGAAGGGAACTGCCGAACCGCCTTCGCGGCTGGACGCCGTGCAGCGCGCCATGCCCGCGCTGGCTGAGGCTGCCAAGCTGGGCGCCAAGGCCGCGAAAGCGGGTTTGATTGGCCGAGTGGCGCGACCTGCTGCCCAAGATGGCCGAAGAGACTGCGGAGTTCGAGGCAGAAGCGGCCTCGGTGGATCCCGGCGCGCAAGCCGGCCGTCGAGGCCGAGCTGGGCGATCTGCTTTTTACCGTGGTCAACCTGGGCCGGCATCTTGGCGTCGATGCGGAGATGGCTTTGCGCGGCTGCAATCTGCGCTTCCGCCAGCGCTTCCGCGAGATGGAACAGGCTGCATCGCGGCCGCTCGAAGAGCTCTCGCCGACGAGCTTGAAGCGCTCTGGGTCCAGGCCAAGCGAAGGTTGGCATTGCACGCCGCACAGAACCTCTCGCACCCGCCGGCCGCCCAGCGGAGCCGCGGCCATGATCCTGATCCGCAACTGCGAGGGGTTCGACGAGATGGAAGCCTGCGTCCAACTCCAGGTCGAGACCTGGGGCTACGACGACAGCGACGTCATTCCGCGCAAAGCATTTCTGGTGGCGCAGAAGATCGGCGGCCAGGTCATCGGCGCTTTCGACACGAGCTTCCCGGCGGCTATCGCCAATGGTCATCCGGAATCCATGGTTGGTTTCGCCATGTCTTTGCCCGGAGTCAAAACGGGGGACGGCGCGCCGCGGTCTTATCTGCATTCCCACATGCTGGCCGTCCGCGATGCCTACCGCAACCGCGGCCTCGGCACGCAACTCAAGCTGGAGCAACGACGTGAGGCGCTTTCGCGCGACATCCGGCAGATGGAGTGGACCTTCGATCCGCTGGAAATCAAGAACGCACATCTAAATATCCACAAGCTGGGCGCCACAGTTCGCCGGTACTATATCGATTTCTATGGTGTATCCTCATCTCGACTGCAGGGTGGGCTGCCGACCGACCGCTTGTGGCCGAATGGCACTTGGATTCGCCGCGGTGAGGCATACGCTGGCGGGCCGCGCAAGAGCCGCACGACACCATTGAAGAACGATTCTGGTTCCGGCCTCCATCTACCAGTGGAAGACCGCGAAGCAGGCCGCGAACGCGCCTTCGCTGTACAGTTGGAAAACCGCCGCAAGTTTCAGCAGGCATTTTCCAGGGATTAGCCGTACTTGGCTTCGTCCGCGACGCGGAAGGCAACGGAGTCTTCGAACTGGGTCCCTCGTCCAAGCGGAGTTGCCTTGAAGAGCACGGAACAGAATTCAGTCGCTGCACATGGTTGAAGCAACTTTCTGCATATGCTCACTACCGAGGAATCCACATCGTATGAAAATTGATGGAATCATTCTGCGCGAACTGCACCTGCCCCTGGTGCGCCCGTTTGAAACCAGCTTCGGCGTCACCCGCGACCGCCGGATTCTGCTGGCCGAGATCCGGTCAGAGGGCTTGACCGGCTGGGGCGAGTGCACGGCAGGCGAGCGGCCATTCTTCTCCGGCGAATCGACCGACACGGCATGGCAGGTTATGGTCAACGAGCTCGGCCCCATGCTGGCCGCCGAGTCGCCCGAGCACGGCGGCGAGTGCCCGCGCATCTTTCGCCAGGTGCGCGGCAACCCCATGGCCAAGGCCACGCTCGAAAACGCCATCTGGGACCTGGAGGCGCAGCGCGAGGGCGTTTCGCTTTCCCAGCTTCTCGGCGGCGTGCGCGAGACGATTCCCTGCGGCGTTTCGCTGGGCATTCAGTCTTCCATTCCGGAGCTGCTTGGCATCATTGAGAAGGAACTGGCGGCCGGCTATCAGCGCATCAAGCTGAAGTGCAAGCCGGGCTGGGACGTGGAAGTGTTTGAGCGGGTGCGCAGCCGCTGGCCGGGCATCATGCTCAGTTGCGACGCCAACTCCGCCTACCGCCTGCGCGATGACGATCACCTTGTGAGCTTCGACGCCTTCGATCTGCTCATGATCGAGCAGCCGCTCTGGCACGACGATTTCTACTACCACTCCATGCTGCAAAAGCGGCTGAACACGCCCATCTGCCTCGACGAATCCATTCGCAACCGCCGCGATGCGCTGGCGGCCATCGAGATGGAGTCCTGCAAGATCATCAACATCAAGCTGGGCCGCGTGGGCGGATTCTCCGAGGCCATCGCGGTGCACAACGCGGCGCAGGAGCGCGGCATTCCGGTGTGGTGCGGGGGGATGCTGGAGTCGGGCATCGGCCGCGCGCACAACATCGCGCTTTCGACGCTGGAAAACTTCTCGCTGCCCGGCGACGTCTCCGCTTCGGCCCGCTACTGGCGCGAAGACATCATCGAGCCGGAAGTGACGGTGACGCCGCAGGGCGAGATTGCCATTCCCGACACGCCGGGGCGCGGCTACGAAGTGCGCACCGACCTGATCGAACGTCTGACCGTGCGCAAGGAAGCGATTCGGGCCTTCGAATTGGTGGGATAGCAGAGAAGGCGATCATCGCGCCTGGGATGCACATGCGGGATCAATGATCCGCTGGAGATGGTTCGCGCCGTCCCCTTCGACTTCACAAAACCGCATGGGTTGAAGATGACGGTCTGACGCAATCGCGCTTCAAGACTTTCGAGCAGCAACGTCCTAATAGGACAGCACCCGATAATCTGGCCGGAATGCGGAATCCTGTATTATCGACGGCTCATGGTCCTAGCCGATGAAACGACATAGCCCAGAAACCCAGTGCTGCGACGGCGGCAAATCCCATTATGAAGACTGGACGGGTGGCCAAAGTGTGTTCGAAAATTGCCACCAACTCGCAGATCAATACGACCACCATTCCAGTGAGAGCTACGATGAGTCTGATTTTGGAACTCAAGCATTGACCCCTTGCAGCTTAGTCTAATCCTTCCAATCCTATCTTCGGGAATCCCAAACGACACACCTACCCGGGCAGCAGATTCCGGTCGAGTAGCAGCCAAACAAGAAGCTGCTGATTGAGCGATATGCTGTGCGCGGCGTTTACTACGTGGTATTTCTGGATTGCCGGCCAGGTCAGGAAGCGCCGCGTCGGGCGATTCGAATTTCCTTTCTATCCCGCTGAACTGCGCCCCTTCAAGGTTCGTATTCAGATCGAGGACGCGTGCGAGCCTTCTCGAATTCGAGGTTCAAGAATCGTCGGAGAACCTTGGCAGGGACGGCAAGGAAGTTAACCCACCGCATTTCGGGCCAGGAGGCCAGGCAATTAAAGACGCTGCTATGTCTCAGTCTGTTTCGCGTGTTTCGCCGGCCAATTGGCTGGCGACTGGTATGCCGCTGGTCTTCTGCGTGGCGTTGGTTCGTGTGGTGATTTATGTCGTGGCTGCCCCGAACTACGGATACTTCCGCGACGAGATGTACTACCTCGCTTGCGGAGGGCATCCGGCGTGGGGGTACATGGACCAGCCTCCATTGATTGCGTGGATGGCGTGGCTGCTGGAGCATACGGTCGGGGTCTCGCTCTATGCGATTCGGTTTTTGCCGATGCTGGCCGATGTGGGTTGCATCGTGCTGACCGCTCTTTTGGCCCGCAAATTGGGGGGCGGCCGCTGGGCGATGTTTCTGGCTTCGCTTGCCGTTCTGGTGGCGCCAATCTACCTGGCGTTTTCGCAGCTGTTTACAATGAATGCCTTCGATCCGCTCTTGTGGACGCTGATTGCGTGGTTTCTTGTCGATCTAGTTCAGACCGGCGAGGAGCGAAACTGGATTTGGATTGGAGTTTTGACCGGCATTACGCTGCTCAACAAATATGGCGTGCTGTTTTTTATCGCAGGTCTTCTGGCCGGAGTTGTGTTTTCGCGGTTGCGCCGCAGCCTTGCACAACCGTGGTTCTGGGCAGGGGTTGTGATTGCCACGCTGATCGCGCTGCCGAATTTCCTTTGGCAGCTGCACTGGAATTTTCCTTTTGTGCAGCTTGTTAAAAGCGTGAGAGAAAATGGGCGCGAGGTGATGCTGCCGCCTCTGCCGTATCTGGCGCACCAGGCGCAAATGACCGGGTTTGTTTCATCGCTCCTGGTGCTGTTGGCGCTGTGGTTTTTCATGTCGGATCGAGGCGGGCGCTACGGAGTTCTTCTCTGGGGCTTTTTAAGCGTGCTGGGGTGCATGCTTCTCCTGAAGGGCAAGTTCTATTACGTCGCACCGGTTTACCCGGTTGTGTTTGCCCCCGGCGCGGTGTTACTTGAACATTTGACGGAACGGCGAGCGGCTGTGTGGTTCCGGCCTGTTTATGCGCTCACGATGTTCCTGATTGGGGCGCTGATTGCGCCCACCGCGATTCCCCTGCTGTCGATCCGCGGATACATCGCGTACGCGAAGAAGCTGGGAATCCAGCAGCAGAAATTCGAAAACCAGCCGGAGAGCCGACTTCCTCAGATCTTCGCGGACATGGTGGGGTGGGAAGATCGGGTGAAGATCGTGGCCGCCTACTTTCACTCTTTGCCGCCTGAGGAGCAGAGAGTGACGGCAATCGGAGCCTCCAACTACGGTGATGCCGGGGCTGTGGATTTGTTTGGACCGAAGTACGGATTGCCCAAGGCAATCAGCACCGCCAATAACTACTGGATATGGGGTCCGCGCGAGTATACCGGCGAGAGCCTGATTCTGATGGACGAGGATTCCCCGGAGAAGTACGTCGAGCATTGCAGATCCTTCCACATGGTTGCGAATCCATACAATCCGTATGTCCGGCCTGATGAAAACCGCCCGATGTATCACTGCGTTGGATTGACTCCAGACATACAGACGCTGTGGCCAACCCTCAAACCTTGGAAATAGGTTGGCTCGTATTCTGCTTGTTCGGAATCTTTCCGCAAACAGTAAATTCCTGGCGTCGAGCGGTCATCTACTTTCGTTTCGGCCAATCGAAGTGCCGCCCCAAAATTCCTTTCACGATCCAGTGGTCGGTCGCGGCGGTGGGGCCGATGCCGACGCCGAAATTGATCTCCCATTTGGGCGAGACGTTCAGGTCGATGGCGGGGAAGAGCTGCTGCTGCTGGTCGTGCAGGCTGGCGATGTTGGTGATGCTGCCGTAGTCGGCGTAGTACTCGAAGCCGCCGCTGATCTGTTTTGTAAAGTCATAGCTGATCTTCGCGGCTGGCGAAAAGTCGATCCCCAGCTTCACGTCGGGCCCGTGCCAGGCGCGCTCGAGAGCCGGATTGACAGCGAAGTACCATCTTCCGATCGACTTATCGACAATCGGGCGAATCTCCCAGTCCCAGGTGTCCGGGGCATACCGCGCGCGTTGATAGCCGAACTCGGTGGAGAGGCTTACGCCCACCGGCCAGCGCCAGCTATCCGGCACACGAACCCGGGGCCGGATATGGTCGCCCACCCACTGCACGCCCTGGCCGTCGCGCTCACTGGTGAAGATGTAGAAGCCCACCTCTGACCAGCCGTTGACACCCTGCGTGATCTCGATGGTTTCGTGCTCAGCGTGATTGGTGGGCTCCATGCCGGCGATGAAATGGCGCTGCCCGTCGGCGGTGAAGTTCGAGTGCAGTTCGACCATGGTGGTGCGCGGGGCCACCGTATCCGCGCCATAAACCTGTATTTCGTAATTGTTCTGGGCGCGTGCCACAAGCCCGGCTGCCATGAGGAATAGGAAGGCAGGAAGAAGCCGCTTCAAGGGAACTCCTTTAGAGGGAAGATTCGGCGTTCGAAAACCAGACGCCTACGAGTAGCGAAACAGAGTCATGAAGCCTGAGTCCATGTGGTCCTGCTGGTGGCAGTGAAAGAGTGTGTTTCCGGGGTTATCGGCGAGCAGGTCGGCTTCCACCGTGGTGCCTGCTTCAACGATTACCACGTCCTTGTGGACGCCGCTCAGTGCTGCGCCACGTATCGAGACCAATTCGAAGTTATGGCGATGCAGATGGATGGGGTGGTCATCAGTGCTTCGGTTGGAGAAGACCAGCCGGTGACGAAGCCCCTTGTGCAGCGCGATGGGCGCGCCATGCGGCCAGGATCTTCCGTTGATCATCCACTGGTCGAGGGCGCCGTGGCCCTTGAAGCGCGAGGTGAAGACCATGGGGACGGTGACATCCGGCCGGCGGACTTGCGGGACCGAGTCGGCGAAGACGCGGTAGTCCCATTTCAGCCGGGCTGGAGGACCTGCCTGCGGCTTACCGGTGCGCCCGGTGTATTCAACGACGGTTCCCATGCCGGCTTTCCGGAATTCTTCGCGTGCTTCCCCGAGGATCCAGATGCCCGGCGTATCCATGGCGACCAGGGCTGTGATCCGCTCCGCCGGACCCAGACGCAGCACTTCGACGCTGGCCGGTGTCGCCACGGGACTGCCATCGAGCGCCAGCACCTTGAAGCGATGTCCGGGAAGCGTAAGCCAGTGAGGCATTGTAGCGCTGGCATTGAGGATCTGAAACAGCACTTGCCGGCCCTCACTTACCTTAATGGGCGCATCGTGCCCGAGCATCCGACCATTCACCGAGGCGGTGACATATTGAACCATCAGGGAGCCGTCGCCGCTGGCGTTGTAGTAAGGCTCCCAATCGTGGAGAACAATGAACTGTTCCTGATCGTAGCGGGCGGGATTGGAGGGCGGATCGACGTGCAGCACTCCAAACTGGCCGCTGTAAAGGCCCCGCTTCAGGTCCCGATGTGCCGGCGTGTGCGTGTGATACCAGTGAAGCCCCGCCGGCCGCGGCGTGAAAGTGATCCTTGTGCGAGCGCCGGGAGGGATCATCGGCGAGCCTTCTTCCGCCGCACCGTCCACATCCACGGGAATCCATTGGCCGTGCCAGTGAACTATCTCCGCGTGGTCCAGCTTGTTCGTGATTTCGATGGTTACTGGCTTGCCCTCAGTCACGCGCAGGAGCTCACCCGGAATCCGCCCGTTGTAGGCCGTGGTGCGGACCTTCTTTTTGGGCGCCAGTTCCCAGTCGATCTCCTCAATCTGAATCCGGTAATCGGGCGCATTGCCGGATGCAGGCGATTCTCCAACGTGCGACTGCCCCAGGGTGGATTTCGCCCCCGGAAGCAGCAGCGCCGCGGCAGAGAACGACGTATCGCGGAGAAACCTGCGGCGGGTGGGGGCCTGGCTTGAATATGTTGCCTCAGATGGCAGGCTGACCAGCCCGTGCTTGGCTACCGGCTTGTTCACTCACCTATTCTCTCCTTTCTCGCAGGGGCAAGAGCCGAAAATCCCATGTTCCCATGACATCGCGCCGTGGCTTTGTCGGGCTGAAACCCATCCCGGTCGCCATACCTTCCCAGTGATATACTCACAAGGTCAGGCGCAGGTCCGCGCCGGCATCTTCACGATCACTGAGGTTCTCATGTCCGGCCACTCGAAATGGGCCACAATCAAGCACAAGAAGGGCGCGCTGGATGCCAAGCGCGGCAAAATATTCACCCGTCTCATCAAGGAAATCGCCGTCTCCGCCAAGGGCGGCGGCGGTGACCCGGACGGCAACGCCCGGTTGCGCACCGCGGTTCTGGCTGCCAAGGCCGAAAACATGCCTGCCGAGAACATCAAGCGCGCCATACAGCGCGGCACCGGCGAACTGGAAGGCGTCAACTACGAAGAGATTACCTTCGAGGGCTACGGTCCCGGCGGCGTGGCCATCCTTGTGGACGTGCTGACGGACAACCGGAACCGCGCGGTAAGCGAGATCCGGCATGCGTTCTCAAAAAACGGCGGCAATCTCGGAGAGTCGGGCTCGGTACGGTTCATGTTTGCGAAGAAGGGCCTCATCGCGGTTGAAAAATCCGCAGCCACCGAAGAGCAGTTGATGGACATCGTGCTGGAGCATGGCGGCGAGGATCTGCGCGACGAAGGCGACACCTGGGAGATCATTACCGACCCCGGCTCCTACGAGGGTGTTTTGGCCGCGGTCAAGGCTGCCAAGATTCCCACGACCATGAACGAGGTCACCATGCTTGCCTCTACCTACACGAAGCTCGAAGGTCCGCAGGCCAACCAGATGATCCGGCTACTGGAAGCACTGGAAGACCTCGACGACACTCAGAACGTCTATTCGAACTTCGACATGGACGCCGAGCAGATGGAGCAGGTCGCCGGCTGATCCAATTTCGAACGGGCACGAAAAGGGCCGCCCGGATGTGGCGGTCTTTTTGTGGAACCCTGCATGATAGAAGGATGGAATATTGACCCGGACCGCGAAGCTCTTCTTTTTGATTTTCGCCGCGAGTACCATGGCATCTGCACAGGCGTCTGACGGTAAAGCGACCAACCCCGTGGAGCAGGTTCGCGACGCCCGAAGCTGGGAGTTTGGCCCCTTCGTCAACTGGGGCACGGGCCTGGGCGACCGGGACAATTACAAGTTCTTTTCAGCCGGTTTCCAACTTGGCAAGCCGCTGACCCCGGTGCTGCACGCCGGCATCCTGACCGGCCAGTTCGAATTCAGCGGCAACATCATGCCGCTTTGGCAGGCTTACACTCCGGCCCCGCATATCCAGACCATCCTCTTCGGCGGCGAAACTTACGTTGAGCCCATCGGCGGCGGAACCTATACCGGCCTCAGCCTCACGCCTGTTATCCTGCGCTGGAATTTCCTGAGCCATTCGCGGCGCATTCAGCCCTGGTTTCAAGGTGCGGGCGGTCTCATCTACACCACCCATAAATTTCCGCCCGATGTTCTGGTTCCTCACGGATATCCGGGCGGAACGTCGGTCTTCAACTTTTCGCCCCAGGGCGGCATCGGCGTGCATTTTTTCACACGCGAAAAGCGGTCCATCGATCTGGGAGTGAACGCCGTTCACATCTCCTCAGCATCGCTGGGAGATCACAACCCCGGTGTGAATGCCAGCATCCAGGTACAGGTTGGATACACGTTCTGGAAATAGGATGAAAGACCAGTTAGTCGAATGCGTTCCCAACTTCTCTGAAGGCAGAGACGTGCGGCGTGTCGAAGCCATTGTGGCCGCGATGCGCGTGGACGGGGTTCACCTGCTGGACTGGTCGATGGACGGCGACCACAATCGCTCGGTGGTGACCATTGTCGGCCAGCCGTCGGCGATCGTCGAATCCGCCGTGAGGGGCGCAGGCAAGGCCGCCGAGTTGATCGACCTCACCCGCCAGCAAGGCGTCCACCCGCGCATCGGTGCGGCAGACGTGATACCGTTTGTGCCCGTCGCCGGCGTCAAGCTGGAACAATGCGTGATGCTGGCCCGCCAGGCCGGCCTGGAAATATGGAAGCGCTTCGGCGTCCCGGTCTACTTCTATGAAGCAGCCGCGGCGCGGCCCGACCGAGCCAATCTAGAAGACGTGCGCCGTGGCCAGTTCGAGGGCCTGCGCGACGCGGTTCGCAAGGAGGCGGCCCGTCGTCCCGACCTGGGCGGTCCCGGACTTCATCCTACCGCCGGAGCCTGTGCCGTGGGTGCGCGCAAGTTCCTGGTGGCCTACAACCTCTACTTCGATTCGACCGACGTGGCCCTGGTCCGCGCCATCGCGCGCGAGATTCGCGCCGCATCCGGCGGTCTGAAGGGCGTCAAGGCCATGGGACTGCTGGCGCACGGGCGCGCCCAGCTTTCCATGAACATCACCGATTACGAGGCCACGCCGATCTCGCAGGTCTATAACGCCGTTTCGCGTCTTGCCCTCCGCCACAAAGCAGCCCTCGTTGAAGGAGAGGTCATCGGCCTGGTCCCGGAGGCCGCCTGCGAGCGCGATAGCGAGTGGATGCGTCAATTAATCGGGTTCGATTCTCAGGCCAAGATTCTGGAGCAGAGGCTAAGCGTTCCGCTGGCGTGGCCGGAACCATAGTACCCGCCGGTCGGAAGCCTATGGTCTGCGCTCGAATAACCCGGAGAGTAGAATGGTCATGCAGGATTAGAAACATTTCAGGGTGATGAGGGTCCGCTGCGGCGATCCCCTGGAGCGGGCGCCGGCCCGGTCACTACAGGCCGCAACCTGATGCGGCGGACTGGGCCGGCCGGTTTGGGTCCGGTGGGTTACCGAGAGTTGTCGCCGGCGTCGAATCAAAGACTCGAAAACACGCAAGCCGCACCAGCGGTTATCGCATTTCCGGAGGATGATTTTGTTGAGAAACGTTGTTCGGCTTTCGATCGTAGCCGCATTTCTGGCCATGGTACTGCCGGTTCACGCTGCGCAGCTTTCCGGTGACGCCCGCGCGGCCATTCCGCATGACCTGCAACAACTCGTTGTCATCGATTATCGGGCCATGCAAAATTCCGACACGGCCATGCAGCTGCGCGATCGCGTGATGCCACCCGATCTCAAGCAGTTCGACGACGCCCTGCGCAAGTCCGGCCTGAATGACAACCATGATGTGGACGACCTGGCCTTCGCGCTCTTCCGGGGCAAGACCGCGACCGATCAACTGGACACCGTGGGCATTGCCCAGGGACAGTTCTCGGTCGAAGATATTCTGGCCACGTTTCGCAAACAGAAGGTGCGCCCCACCACTCTCCGCACCAACCACATCTACCCGATGGGGCGGACGGGCATGGTGCTCTGCTTTGTCGATCCCTCCACCATGGTCTTTGGCAGCCTTGAAGCCGTGAAGCAGGCGCTCGACGTGCGCGACGGATTCGCGCCCAGCATGTTGACCAACGGACCGATGATGGACGCGATGAAGTCCATCGACTATGCGCCCCTTTGGAGCATCCTCGACCAGAAGGGCACCCAGACCATGATGAAGGGAATCCTGGGCGAAGCCGGCTCCGTGGCCGACTTTGACTCGGTTCGCAAGCGTCTGCAGGCCTCCTGGTATGGGATGGACTTTCAACACGGCGTGAAGTTCGACCTCACCATCTCGACCGGCGACACCTTTGCCGCCGCCACTGTTTCCTCTCTGCTGAATGCCGCGGTGCTCTATCGCAAGATGAGCGGATCTGACGCGGAAAAAGCGGCACTTGCCGCGACCGACATCTCCGCCAGCGCCGGCCAGTTGGCGGTTCACTTCGCCACCACGGATTCTGGATTCGACAGCCTGCTCAAGTCATCGCTCTTCCAGAGCATGGTGCGCTGAGGAGCGGCGTTGCAGCGGTTCCACAATTGCTAGCCAGCCTGGGCGATAAGATTTTCCGCCCGCGCGGCATTGGCATTGAAGATCCGGTTACGCCCGCTTTTTTTGGCGGTGTACATCGCGTCGTCCGCCATTTGAATGAGGGTGACGGAGTACTGCCCCTGACTGGGCGTGATGGTGGCGCATCCAACCGAGACGGTCAGGTACCCCAGCGGGTTGCCGCTGTGGGTCAGCTTCCGGAGCCGCACTGCCGCGCACAAGCGTGTTGCCACTTCCACAGCCCCTTGATTCGGGGTATTGGGCAGTACGATGGCAAACTCTTCTCCGCCGAATCGAGCCACCAGATCTCCTTGGCGGCTCACCACTTCCCGGGCGGCCTGGGCAATCTCCTTGAGGCAATAATCCCCGTGCAAGTGTCCGTAGGTATCGTTGAACGACTTGAAAAAGTCCACATCCACCAGAAGCATTGAGAGCGGCGTTCGCTCGCGCATCCCCCGCCTCCACTCGTTGCTGAGGTGTTGGTCAAAACGGCGACGATTGGCCAGATGGGTCAGCGAATCTGTCTCGGCCAACGATTCGAGAGCGCGGTAGGCCTCCCGCAACTCCGCTTCAGATTCTTTGCGGGCGGAGATGTCGCGCATCGTGTTGAGAATCCCTGACGGCACGCCAGTTGCGGGATTGCGAACCGTGCGCAGATTCGCCTCCACCCAGACATAGCTCCCGTCCTTCTTGCGCGCACGGCACTCGATCCGGGCTTCATCCTGCCCGGAACGCAACCGGATCAGAGCCTGTTTCGCCAGGCGTAAGTCGTCCGGATGGACGAGGTCGAGACTCTTGTTGCGCATCAACTCTTCCGGTTTCCACCCCCCCATCCTCATCGAGGCGGCACTCACGTAGCTCCGCCGGCCGTCGAAATCGGCCAGTATGATCACGTCCCGCGAGTTTTCGGTAACCAGCGCGTGCAGTTCGACGATCTCCCGAAGGCGGCGTTCTGTAGCTCTTTTGCGATCCAAAACTGTCGAGATGCTGTAGAGCATGAACATGGCCGCGACGATGTAAATCTGGAGCAGGACGACTGGCGCCTCCGGCGTAAGAGTCCGGCCAAGGATCAGTGGTCCATATCCGTGAACCGTCAAATAGCTTCCCAGAACAGAAACGAATAGTGCGCCCAATGCCGCCCACGCCATGCCCAGCCGCAGCAGAACGAGCACCAGCATGGGGTACACGAGAAACAGGAGCGGCACCCGGACCTGGGAGAAACTGGCACAGGTAATCGCGACGAGAAGGCAGGGATAGAGCCATGGCCTGCGCCCCTTCACCGGCTCTCTCATATGGGTGCGAAGGAGGGCGACGCAAGCCGGAGTCGTGACGGCTGTCCCCAGCCCGTCCCCTATAAACCAGGCTAGAAAGCAGTTTGCGGGATTCCCATGGAACCAAAAAGCAGCGAAGGGTGTAAACAACAGCCCCGCCGCCATCGGACCGGCGATCATGCCGAAGGCGAGAAACCGCCACCCGTAGGCCTTGTCTGAAAATTGGGGCAACACATTGGATCGTCTTCTCAGCAGCCACGCGCTCACCGCGACCTCGAAGACATTGATCAACGACAAAAACAGATTCATTTTCCATTGGCCGTTGATCATCGTGGCGGCGGTGAACTGGGCGGCGAAGCCCACCGCCGCGTAAGCAGGCCAGCGCCAGCGCGGAGCCAGCAACAGATAAGCCAGCAGCACGCCGTTGGCGATCCAAAGCAAAGCAGGGAGCCCGCGCGTTGCTTCCAAAGAGGTAACGAATCCCCCCGCCAGTGCAACTGCAAGGAAGCAGCCGCCCAGGTGCACGGCATATCCGTGCCGCCGCAACCATCGCGAAAGGTGGCCGGAGATCCCGTGCTTTGTATGTGAGGGCACACCCTCTCCCATCCTGCTTATCGGAAGGAATGGGAAAACGAAGAGAGGCCCGCGCGGCTCGGTCTCGTTTTCGCGTGCAAACCTTGAAATTTGAAAAAAGTTAGGGTCAGGGCTTGGGGGTCAGGCTGGGATGAAACTCAGCCTTTCCATCCGGCAGAAGTTCAATCACCAGCCGTCCCTCCTGCTTCTCGAAGAGATCGGGGCCGGTAATCTGGCGAACCTTGCCGTTGGCGCTCTCGGTATACTGCGCCTTCACCGGTCCGCTGAGGCGCACCTGGATGCGGTAGTGGTAATCTGCCCCCGAGGATAGAGTGTCGACTCCGAAGCTGGCGCTGGGATAATCCACCTCAAGCAGCTCGATCGCCCCTCCCGTGCGGTTCTCCACCGTCACATCGATGTGCGAAGAATGGCAGCCGGAAAGCAGCGCGAGCGCGGCGAAGACGATAGTTGCCAGGCACAACGCAGGGGCTCTCATTCCCGGCCCCCGCATTCTTTCGTGATCGTCTCTTCGGCGGTGCGGGAAGCAACGCTCTTTTCCACCCGGTCCAGCCGCTTCAGCAGTTCGGGCAGCCGCTGAAAGATCGCTACGGCCCGCAGCCACACGCGATTATCGAAGCCCGGGGAGCCGGAGATCATCTTTCCGGCCGGCACATCGTGCGATACGGCTGACTGAGCCGTCAGGATCACCCCGTCGCCAAGGCTGCAATGGCCGGCAACCCCTGCCTGGCCGGCTAGAATGGCGTTGTTCCCGACCACCGACGACCCCGCCAGGCCCACCTGCGCGCACAGCAGCGCGTTCTGCCCCACGTGCGAGCCATGCCCCACCTGCACCAGGTTATCGACCTTCGTTCCGTTTCCAATCTCCGTTGCGCCCACCGTGGCCCGGTCAACGCAGGCGTTGGCCTGGATGTCTACCCGATCGCCCAGCCGCACCGGTCCGGATTGCGGAATCTTCTCCCATTCGCCGGCCTCATTCTTTGAGAATCCGAACCCGTCCGCGCCCACGATCGCCCCGTTTTCAAGGGTTACGTGATCGCCCAGAACGCAGCCCTCGCGCACCACCGCGTGGGCATGGGCGAAGAGGTGGCTGCCTGCCGTGACTCCGGGGTAGAGCACGACGTGGGGCAACACCGTGGCCTGCGGACCGAGCCTCACCGCGGGTCCGATAACGACATAGGCGCCAATGTGGGCTCCCGCGCCGATCAGCGCGGTGGGGTCGATGACGGCCGTAGGATGGATGCCCGGCGCGTAAGTCGGCGGCTGGTAAAACATGCCCAATGCGCGGGAAAAGGCGTGATAGGGATTCCTGATCCGCAGGGTCGCGGCGGCAATCTCCGGGAAATCAGGTTCCACCAGCACCGCGGCGGCCTTGGTTGTCTTCGCCAACCCGGTGTAGCGGGGATTAGCCACGAAGGTGATTTCGGCGGGACCGGCCTCTTCAATCCCCTTCACGCCCGTCACTTCCAGGTCTGCGTCACCGCGCAGTTCGGCGCCCAGCCGGTTTGCCAACTCGCCTAGCTTCATCGATTGAAATTGTACCGGAACGGGCTTGCCCCTTCATCCAATGCAATTACTCACGGTCGTCCGGAAACAGTTCCGGTTGCGGCTCCACCGGGTGCGCTGCGGCGCCACGATGGCGGGTTCCCGCGCCGATCAGGCCGACCACTTCGAGCGTCTGGATGGCCCGCCGCGGCACATAGATTCGTTGCGTGTTCGACCGCGTATCTGGCGGAGTCAGCATCAGCCCGGCGCCTTCCACCATGGTGCGGTCGTTGGCTGCCAGGCCCTCCAGTTCGTCCCCGTCGGTAAGGGTTAGCCGCATCCACAATCCGGGCGTCCTCGGCCTTACACTGAACCGCTTGTGCAGCAGGCGCTCAGGGTTCGCCTGGTCGCCGGAAGCAGGGAAGTCACGCACATAGCAGACCCACTTCACGGCCTCCCAGCCAATCGTCAGCACTTTCCCGCCCAAGTCCAGAATCTCCAGCGCGATCTCGTCTTGACCGATGGTTCCGCCCGCATAGCCTGCCACCCAGTCTCGCGAGAACTTGCGCACAATCACTGGTTTACGAAGGGAGGCCATTGCTTTGGATTGTCGCACGATGGGGTCCCGAAGCACAGGCAAAAGCATCATATTCAGTGCAGAAGGCCCTAGCCAACCGGGGCCCGTTGTGTTAATGTACTGGTTTGCAACCTCTGCCGTTTGCGCCGTAAGCTTAGCACTTTCAGGCATTTGGCTTAGGTAGAGGAGTGCGGAAGCAGGGGACGCAATGCCTGACTATATCTACCTTCTTGAGAGCCGGTTGTCGGCTGATCAGCAAAACGCTCTGCGCCAGTTGCGTGAGGTGACTCGCGAAGCGGAGATGATCCTGTTTCTGACCGGTGACGCGGTTCGCGACCTGACCAGCGGCCATGCCGTCAGGGACCTCGAAGTCGCGGTTCACGGAAATGCTCTCAAGCTTAAGAAGTCCATTGAGAAGCTGGGCGGCAAAGTCTGGGGGGAGGACGAAGCCTCGCGCTCGCTCTACCTCTGTTTTCCCGGCACCGTCCGGGTAGACGTGATCAGCACCCAGCGCGCCGAATATCCCAAGCCCGGAAAACCCGTCTTTCATTCCGCCTCCATCCAGGAGGACCTGCGCCGCCGCGACTTCACCGTCAACGCCATGGCCATCTCCCTCAATGAAGGTTCCTTCGGCCTGCTGATGGACCCCCTGAACGGAGCTGCCGACATTGAGGCCCGTACCCTCCGCCTGGTTTCCAACTACGGATTTCTCGAAGAACCAGCCTTGCTGATTCGCGCCACCCGTTACCGCGCACGGCTCGGCTGGGATCTCGATCCGCGCACCCAGACCCGTTATGAGAACGCCCGTGAAGAGGGCGTGATTGAACATCTTTCGCCCCACGCGCGAAGCCAGGAACTGGAGCAGATCGGCCACGAAGACGAAGGCTTGAAAGTGCTGCAGGCGCTGGAGACCGACGGGTGGATGAAGGTCCTTTTTCCCTCCTGGGCCGCGGCCAAAGCGGACGAAGAGAAGCTCAAAACACTGCACGACCTGGCTGTTCAATTGCAAATGCAGGGCGTGCATCCCGATATGTCTGCCGCCCAGATGCAGTTGCTTACAGCGAAGCTTTCGTCGAAGGATTTGGCGGCGCTGAAAAAGTTGATGCTTCGCCCGGGTTTCGTGGAGGAGTGGAACAGTCTGGATTCCCTGGCAGCGGGCTTTGCTAAAGTACTGCTGGCCAAGGAAAATCAGACGCCTTCGGCAACCTACAAGCTTTTCACGAGCTATGATCCAGAAGCTGTTCTGTGGCTTGGTTTTACCAGCAATGCCGTCAACGTAAAAGAGCGCTATGACCTGTTTCTGAAGACCTGGCCTGAGGCTCGCCAGCGCATTCCCCACGCCCTGATGCAGGAGATGCGGATCACCCCCGACCTTCCCAACTACGCCGGCATCGTCCACCAGGTGTTTTTGGAGTTGATCGACGGACGCCTCAACACGCCGGAAGAGATTCGCGCCTTTCTCGAGCCGCATTCACCGCCGGCTCCTCCGCCGCAGGTCACCATCAAGCGGTCGCGCGCCAAGCGCGGAGCGGAAGCCAAGCTGAAAGAGCGCTCTTATGACGACGACGATGAGGAGGAACTCGAAGAGGAAGAGGATCTGGACGATATCGGCGGCGAGGACGAAGAAATCGATCTGGGCATCGTGATTCCGAAGCGCGATCTGGAGCCCGATCTTGCCGAGGATGCCGAGGCTGAAACCGAGGAAGAAGAGGCGGAAGAGCCTGAACCGGGGCCCGCGAAACCTGCGAAAAAGCAGGCAGGGACGGAAAAATCGCCAAAGACCGCGGTCGTAGCAGAAGTTAGCCAGACTAAACAGACAGCCCACCAAACGGCCGCGACCAAGACCGGGACGGCAGAGAAGCCGCGATCGGCGCCCAATCCAAAACCGGAGCCAAAGAAAGCAACCGTACAGCCAGCCAAGGTAAAGCCCGCGCCTTCACCCGCGCCGAAAAAGGCGCCGCCCGCACCACCATCGAAGAGCGGTGGGGCTGCAAAGCCCGCAGCTAAGCCGCCTGCCAAAGCACCTGCCGTCAAAGCGCCTGCAAAGACGCCGGCAAAGGCGGCGCTCAAGGTTCCTGCGGCAAAGCAACCGCAGGCCCGGAACAAGCCCGCGCCTGCTAAAACGTCGAAGCCGGTCGCAAAGCCCGCGACGAAGAAGCCGTTGCAGAAACCTGCGAAAAAGCGATAGGGAAGTGTTGCGGACAACTCATTTCGACCCGACTTATGGAGTTCGGGTAACTTCGTGCTTGAAGTGACTTCCTACTTGTAAATGATGTGAATGTCTGTTTCGGTAACAGGGCAAACCACGTGCACCACGGCGCGATCGAAAGGGGGCGCAGACAGCCCCACATGCGGGTTGTTGGCAAAGCCAAAACCTTCTTTCGGTATGCCCAGAAAATTCCTGTCCAGCTTGTGATTCCTGTTCTCGTCGTGGATGGCCACAACCCCATAGTTGCCCGGCGGCAGCTTCCAGACTGCGGTTGCCTGCCGTTCCCCAGGGGCAATCGGCGTGGGACCGTGACGGTAGGACTTGCTCATATTCTCCGGCCAGCCGTCCGCGGAAGTAAAAATCGCCGTGCCTACCACACCCACTGAGTTACGCAATGCATCCACATGAATTCGTAGCGTGCACTCTTGCTGTGCAGACGCAGCCTCGAGAATCGCCGGGATACCGGGCGTCGTCATCAATAGAATTGCCGCCAGAAAAGTTATGCGGTCAAGATACTTCATAGGGTGGAGTGAAGGAACGCGGGGAAGCGGTCTCTCGGAACGTGAAAGGCGAACAATGCCAAATCGAACGTCGCGTTGAAAGTACCTGAATCTGCCCGATTGGAACGCGAGTCCGCTGTTCATTACGAACAGCGGACTCACTGGAACCTAGTAGCGTCCGCGGCCTCGGGCGGCTCCACCGCCACCACCGCCGCTGCCTTTGCGCGCCTGGTAGCAATCCCGGCAAAACACCGGACGATCGCCGCGCGGCTCAAAAGGCACTGTTGTAGGCTGTCCGCATCCCGAGCAAATCACAGGCGTACCCTGTGCTGGAGCTGAACGGTAGCCGGAGCCTCCTCCCCCCTGATCATTTTTCTTTGCCATGCGGCAAGGCTTGCAACGCTTCGGGGTCGAATAACCGCGTTCCTGGAAGAACGCCTGATCAGCAGCGGTGAAGGTGAAGTCCTGTCCGCAATCGCTGCACGTAAGTTGAATATCTCCGGCCATGGGTCTCCTCGTGGTGTTGTACAACCCAATATGACTTTAGCCTATAAGCTTTCTAATTAGAAATAAAAACTTATCGCGGTCGTGCAAAAAGCTATTCAGGTTAGCCGCACCCGTCCCGGCT
This sequence comes from uncultured Acidobacteriota bacterium, assembly GCA_963833995.1. Classification (GTDB taxonomy): domain Bacteria; phylum Acidobacteriota; class Terriglobia; order Terriglobales; family Acidobacteriaceae; genus Telmatobacter. Next base: position 295,627 of record CAWIAE010000001.1, read on the forward strand.
CTGCCACGCTATAGTTGTTCATTGACATTCGGCCCGGCACGGTTTTGCTTCCCCCCTTGATCCTGGGACCATGACGACTTCCAACTCAGAATTCGAGGCAGAATGCATTCGCCGCGTGCTTGCCGGCGAAAAGCAACTGTTTCATTCACTCATTCGTCCCTGTGAGCGAGCTATCTACTTTCTGCTCTATTCCCTGCTCAAAAACGAAGCCGAGGCAGAGGATGCGGCACAGGACACAGTCATCAAGGTCTATCTCAACCTGCATCTTTTTCGGGGCGATTCGCAGTTCCGGACCTGGGTGCTTTCCATTGCGCGCAACGAGGGCCTGGGGCGACTGCGCAAGATGGGAACCCGCCGCGAAGACTCGCTCGAAGCCGGAACCGACGATCAAACCGGTGACTATACACCAGCCATCCTAACCAGCTGGCGCGAAATTCCTGCCGAGGCTCTTGAACGCAAGGAACTGGGCGCCCTGTCTGCGCAAGGCCATCGACGGCCTGCCGGAGATTTACCGTAACGTTGTGCTTCTCAGGGACATCGAAGAGATGGATATCCGTGAGACGGCGACCGTCCTCGGCATCAGCGAGGGGGCAGTTAAAGTCCGGTTGCATCGTGCCCGGGCTCTGCTGCAGCGGGAACTGGCTCCGCGATTAAAAGGGTTTGCGCCCAAACGCAAGGGGTGGTTTGGAGGGCGCGCTTGAGGATCGACTGCCAACACGTCTGGCAACACATCTCCGCTTACATCGACGGCGAGGTGGACGAGGAATTGCGCGCGAATATCGACCGGCATCTTGAAACCTGCGAAATCTGCTCCGCGGTCCTCGACTCGACGCGCAACGTGGTTGTGCTTGTGGCTGACAGCCGCGTGTTTGAACTTCCGGCAGGATTCAGCCAGCGGCTGCATGCACGCCTTGATCAAGAGCTTGTTTAGCGCAGACCTAGCCCTGTTTATCCATCGACAGAGGCTGGCGAATGGCAGCGGGAACAGCCTGCTGCTGTCTGGTCCGATTGGCCAGGATCGCGTGCGTCCACATCTCCAGGCCGACCAGGAGCAAGGTCGCCACCGCCAGAGCCACTTGCAGGCGCTCCGACCTTCGCTCCTTGCTGCTGATCTCGCGCCTTCGCCATTGCGCCGAGGCCCGCGACCGCAGCCGCCAGATCCAGCCCAGAACCAGCAGATTCAACACTGCTCCCCCCGTGGCAAGAATGAGCATCGGGATGCGAATGGCATCCTGGTGAAACTTGAGCAGCGGCCCGTAAACTGCCCCGGCGGCGAGGGCTGTGAGACCGATCGCGACGCGTATGCCGCTCACCGTCAGCACGGCGGCGCAGACGCTTTGCAGAATCGCCATGCCCAGGCTGGCAAATGAGACGACCCGCATTGATTTTGGACTTTCCAAGCAACCTCCGGAACCTATAGCAGCATCACTTCAATCCGGACAAGACCAGCTTAAAGCACCGGCGAGCCCAAGCCAATCCAAATACCGCCCAGCCCCGTTCCTCCCATGAAGGGGCGGGCGCAAAGAATTTCATTTTCACCAGCACCCTTTTCCTTGTAACCTTTGGGCCGTGCGGGCACTCCTAGTGTGCGTGACACGGAAAGTGCGGGATTGACCATCAGGGTCGGTCCTGCGTCCTCGCAACCGGCGGACCCCTCCGCCCCAACCCCCCAAAACGAGGTCAAATCACATGAAGAACCAATTCAATGCAATGCTGCTGACAGCTGCTCTCTCCGGACTAATGGGCGGAACCACCGTTGCTGCTCACGCGGCTACGACGGCCTCGGCGAACGGCCCTTCAGTGAAGGCCGCGAACGCCGGCCTGCGCTACACCAACGACATGAAGCCCCCCAAGCACTCCTGTAAAGGCAAGAATGACTGCAAGGGTCAAGGCGGCTGCAAGTCCAGCGACAACGGATGCAAAGGCAAGAATAGCTGCAAGGGCAAGGGCGGCTGCGCAACCGACGGCTCCAAGATGCCAAAGTTCGCGTAACGAAAATCCGGATCGGCGGCTGAAGTTTATTCGCGCGAGCGAGGGATACTCAGCCGCCGCTCCTTATTCCTCACGCAGATCGCTGAACACTGATCACGGGGAGCTGTCTTTCCATGCCCGGCAATCGCTTCAATGCGTTTCAGGATCACGGTGTCGGAATCGGCCTCCGCATTCCGCATTACCAGCACATTTTTTCGCGCAAGCCCGTGGTCGACTGGTTCGAAATCATCTCGGAAAACTTCATGATCGATGCCGGCCGGCCGCTGGCCATGCTCGATCAGATTCTGGAGCGCTACCGCGTCGTGCAGCACGGCGTCTCCATGTACTTCGGCTCCGTGACCGCGCCGGATCCAGAACACCTGCGCCGCTTGAAACAGCTGGTTCGCCGCACCAATACGCCTTGGCTCAGCGACCATCTTTGCTGGGGCAGCGTGGACGGAACCTACACCCACGACCTGCTGCCTCTGCCTTATACATGGGAGGCTGTCGAGCGCACCGCAGAGCGCGTGCGCATGGTACAGGACTTCCTTGAGATTCCCGTTGCCGTCGAAAACGTCAGCAGCTACGCGGCCTTTACCAGTTCCCAGATGACCGAGTGGGAGTTTCTAACTGAAGTGGTGGAGCGCGCCGACTGCGGCATCCTGCTCGACGTGAACAACATTTACGTCTCGGCGATGAATCATGAATTCGACCCTTTCGATTACGTGAATGCCGTGCCCGCCCATCGCGTCGCGCAGATGCACATCGCCGGGCACTCGCGCTACGAAAAATACATCCTGGATACTCATGATCATCCGGTCATCGATCCCGTGTGGCAGATCTATGCGCGTGCTATTGAGCGCTGCGGCCCCACGCCCACGCTGCTCGAATGGGACGATCACATACCCAGCTTTGAGGAAGTCCACGCCGAAGCAAAGAAGGCCGAGCGCTATCGACACGCGAATCATTTGGCAGATCATCTGGCCGAGGTGGCGAAATGAACCCGCCCGGCATGAGTCTCACCGCTCTGCAACGTGAAATGGCCGCCGCCGTCATGCAGCCTCTGACGCCCGGAGAAGACATGCGATCCACGGCGCCTGATGGCCGCTCGATGAAGGAAGTGGCCGAATCGTTCATTGCGCCCAACAGCCGCCTCGACGCCTTCGAACGCCTGGAAATCTACAACCGGCAATACTGGTACCGCGTGCTGGGCGCGTTTGCCGAGGATTTTCCCGGACTGCGAACCGTCATCGGAGCACGGGCTTTTGAAGCGTTGTCGGTGGCCTATCTAACAGCGCACCCCAGCCGATCGTTTTCGCTGCGCAACCTGGGCTCGAAGCTCTCTGAATGGCTCACCGCCAATCCGAAGTTCGCCGGGCGCCGCCATCGCCTTGCCCTCGACGTGGCCCGCATCGAGTGGGCCTTCATCGAGGCGTTCGACGGCGCCGAGCGCACTCCTCTCACCCTCGATCAAATCGCCACGCTGGACGCTGGCTCGCGCCTCGCCCTCCAGCCGCATCTGCAACTCGTCGCGCTCAGCTATCCTGCCGACGATCTCGTGCTCGGCCTCCATCAACGTGACAAACGCCAGACCAGCGAGGCCGGAGTGCAGCAGGAAGAAGTGGCCGATCCCAATCCCGCAAAGCTGCCCCGCCTGCGCCGCCGCCCCACCTGGCTGGCCGTCCATCGAGTGGATTTCTCGGTCTTCTATCTGCGGCTTCGGCGCGAAGAGTTTCTCACACTTTCCGCGATTCGGCAGAGTCTGCCCCTCGGCGACGCCCTCGATACCGGCTTCTTCGCCTCTGGCATTCCCCAGGCACGCCGCCCAAAGCTGGTCCGGCAGTGGTTCGGTAACTGGGCCCAACTCGGCTGGGTCTGTGCTCCCGACCTCGAAACGCTGATCAAAAATTAGACAAGCAAGGAATAGGAAAGCAAGAATGCACAAGCTCGTCGATCTGCTCCGGACCGCGTACGAAGGATGTGTCGCGGTTTTAAACCGCCTGCAAAGCCCACTGCTGCTGGCGATTCGGCTTTACTGGGGATGGCAGTTCGCCCAGGACGGCTGGGGCAAGCTCACCCATCTCGAAAAAGTGACAGATTATTTCACCAGCCTCAACCTCCCCGCGCCGCATGCCACCGCGGTTCTGGTTGCCCTGGTGGAACTCGTGGGTGGAATCCTGCTCGCGCTTGGACTCGGGTCGCGCCTTACCTCGCTTGTGCTCTTCGTCAACATGACCATGGCCTACCTGAGCGCGCCCGACGACCGCGTGAACTTCTCGCATGTCTTTTCCAACCCGAGCGACTTCTATAACGCGACTCCTTATACCTATTGGTTCGCTGCGCTGCTGATCCTTATCCTTGGTCCAGGCTTCTTCGCCCTGGATACCTTAATCAAACGGCGCCTGAAACCGCAAAACAGCGACTGAACCGAAGAGGCTATTCTTCCGCGCAATGAAAGGCGCGCACGCGGCACTGGTTGGGCCCGGAGGCAAATTGCGCATCGCCTACATGCTTACCTCGCTCGGCATTGGCGGAGCAGAGCGCCAGGTTGTGGCGCTCGCTGAGCGTATGGCAGCACGCGGGCACTCTGTACTTCTGATTGTCCTGCGTGAGCGCCAGCCGGAGCAGTTTCTCTCCAGTGTCGATCTGGTGCATCTCGACATGCGCAAGACCCCATTCAGTATCTTCATCGGCCTGGTGCGCGCCCGCCGCCTGCTGCGCAGCTTTCGCCCCGATCTGCTGCACAGCCACACCTATCCGGCCAACATGAGCGCGCGCCTGCTTCGGCTCACCGGCGCCACGCGTGCAGTCCTCTCCACCATTCACAACGTCTATGAAGGCCGCTGGCCGCGCATCCTCGCCTATCGCTTCACCGACTTTCTCAGCATCCACACCACCGCGGTCAGCGAGAATGCGGCACGACGATACATTCGACTGAAAGCTGTGCCGCAACGGAAATGCACCGTCATTCCAAACGCGATTGACATCACCGAGTTCGAGCCCAGCCTTGAACGCCGCACCCAGACACGCATTCAACTTGAAGCCGGGAACAGCTTCGTCTGGCTTTCCGCCGGACGCATTGTGCCCGCCAAGGACTTCCCCAACCTGCTGCAGGCATTCGCTGAAGTGCGCACCGCAGTTCCGCAGGCGCAGCTTTGGATCGCCGGGGAAAGCCCGCATGAGGAGTCGAAGCCTCTGGCCGGTTTCGGCTTTGCAGGCAAGAGCGGCATCATGAACAATGTTCGCTGGCTGGGTGTGCGCCGCGATATGCCCGCCCTGCTCGACGGCGCCGATGCGTTTGTCCTGGCCTCTGCATGGGAAGGCATGCCACTGGTCATAGCCGAGGCCATGGCGATGGAGAAGCCCGTGGTTGCAACCGACGTGGGAGGCGTTCGCGAATTGGTCGCCGATACCGCGCAACTCGTCCCCTCCCAGCATCCTGCCGCACTCGCCGCTGCCATGCTGGCGCTCATGCGCATGCCCGCCGAACTCCGCCGCTCACAAGGCCGCACTGCGCGCCAACGCATCGCAAGCGCATTCAACATGGATGCTCGCGCGGATGAGTGGGAGGCCTTCTACCGCTCCCTGGTTGAGGGCTGACGGGCTAAGCGGTCTGCTCCCGTCGGGAGTAAAGGAGAATAGCCCGGCATGAAGCGTAGCGGAATGCTGGGAACAGGCCCACAGCCTCGGCGAACATGCGCATGATAACCTTATCAACGAAATTTTCAAGCAGCTTTGTTTTAGCGGAATTTGTCCGCAACGGGCCACGGGAGTAGTGCGATGAAAAGAGCCATTGCTGTAGTTGTTGTATGCATTGCCGCCATCGGAGCAGGAACGGGCATTGGGAGCATCAGTGCGCGGGCGCAATCCAAAGGCGCACGCAACATGGAACTGGCGCTCGATCAAGGCTGGCAGTTTCGACAAATCCCCGCTGGGAACGGCGCGGACGAAACCGGTTGGTTGCCGGCGAAGGTTCCCGGCGACGTTCACCTCGACCTGTTGGCCAACAAGAGAATTCCCGATCCCTTCTATCGCGACAACGAAGCGGGGCTGCAGTGGATTGAGAGGGAGAGTTGGGAATACCGCCTCAACTTCGACGCCACTCCGGCGCTGCTTGGGCGCTCCAACATTGACCTGGTCTTCGACGGCCTGGACGCTTCAGCCGAGGTTTATGTGAACGACGCCCTGGTGCTCAATGCCGACAACAGCTTCCGCACCTGGCGCATTCCCCTGAAAGCCCATCTGCATGTCGGCAATAATGTGCTGCGGGTTGTGTTTCCTTCGCCCATCCAGGCTGCGGAGAAAGTGGCTGCCGGCGACCCATGGCAGCCGCGAACCAAAACCGCTGCAAAAACATATATCCGCAAAGCAGCTTATGAGTATGGATGGGACTGGGGACCGAAATTCGTCACCAGCGGAATCTGGCGTCCCGCGCGCATCGAAGCCTGGGACAAGGCGCGCATCGACGGCTTCGCCATCCGGCAGCGCGACGTGAGCAAAGAAGTTGCCCGCCTCGACGCCGAAGTCGAAGTGGAAGCATCGAGCGCCGGCTCTGCCAAAATCACCGTGCAGTACCTTGATGCCGGCAAGCCCATAACTCTCAGCAGCAACGCCAGTTTGCATTCCGGCGCGAACACCATTGACATCCCCGTCGAGATTCAACAGCCGAAACTCTGGTATCCCGCCGGCTACGGCGACCAGCCGCTCTACGAGTTCACCGCGCAACTCGATTCCGGCGCCGGACTGAGTGATGAGCGCAAGATCAAGACCGGCCTTCGCTCCATTGTTCTTCGCCGCCAACTCGATCAATGGGGCCGCTCTTTTGAACTGGTCGTGAATGGCATCCCGGTGTTTGCCAAGGGAGCCGATGTCATTCCTTTCGACAGCTTCCCCAATCGCGTCACCACCGCCGACTACCGTCGCATTCTGGAATCCGCACGCGATGCCAACATGAACATGATTCGTCATTGGGGCGGCGGATACTACGAGACCGACGAGTTCTATCAGATCTGCGATGAACTAGGCATCATGGTCTGGCAGGATTTCATGTTTGGCAATGACTGGCAGCCGGGCACCTACGCCTTTAAACAGAACATCGAAGCCGAAGCCAACGACCAGGTCCGCCGTTTGCGCAACCACCCCAGCATCGTCCTCTGGTGCGGCAACAACGAAACCGAAGAGGCGCTGGACTGGGGTCCAAGAGCAGGTTTACCGGCTGATGTGAAGTTCCAGATGTGGCAGGACTATCTCACGGAGTTCAGCGGCATCCTCAATCGCGTGGTCGCGCAGCTTGAGCCGGAGATCCCTTATTGGCCAAGCTCTCCCAGCTCCGATTATGAGGAGCTGAACGACCACTATCAGAGCGGCGACGCGCATATATGGGACGTATGGCATGGCCGCGTGCCCTTCGCCACCTATGAAACGCATCATCCGCGATTCGCTACCGAGTATGGATTCCAGTCGTTTCCTGAGATGAAGACCGTCGAAGCGTTCACCCAGCCCGAAGATCGAACCAGCATCTTTACGCCGGTCATGCTCTCGCATCAGAAGAACGACGAAGGCAACTCCATCATCCACGATTATTTGCTGAGGGATTATTTCGAGCCCAAGGATTTCGCGAGCTTTCTCTACGTGAGCCAGGTGCAGCAGGCCGAGGGCATCAAGATCGGAGCGGAACATTTCCGCCGCGAACGGCCTGAAACCATGGGTTCCATCTTCTGGCAGTTGAATGACTGCTGGCCCGTTGCTTCCTGGTCGTCCATCGATTACTACGGCCGTTGGAAGGCGCTGCAATACTATGCGCGCCGATTCTACGCGCCCATTCTCGTTTCCCCGCACGTCGAAGAAGGTGCTCTCAAGGTGTACATCGTGTCGGACAAGACTGCGCCACGCCCTGCGACCTTGCGCGTGCGCCTGATGGACTTTGATGGAAAGGTGTTGCTTGAAGATTCCCACCAGGTCAGCGTGGATCCGCTTTCGAGCAAGGTCTATCTCGATTGGCCTCTCGTCAAGCTCACCGAAGCCGGCGCTTCCGACACATCGCGCGTTTTCATCGTCGCTGATCTGACCGAGGGGGCAACTGAAATTTCGCGCAATCTCACCTACCTGGCGCCGACCAAAGAAGTACACCTGAAGCCCGCCAGCCTCGATGTTCAAACCACCGCAGCCGGCGCCAGCTTGAAGATTCGCATTACATCGCCGGTGTTGGCACGCAGCGTCTATCTTTCGTTCGGCGACCTCGATGCGCAGATCTCCGACAATTACTTCAACCTGCTGCCCGGCGAAACGCGCGAGATCACGGCAACCAGCACGGCCGCCGCCGACGCTCTGAAGACGAAGCTGCGAGTTGTCTCCCTCACCGATGCATTTTTTCCACTCCCCCAGACCGCAACGGTTTCCGCCGGAAAGTGAGTAGCCCCACCAACAGCAACGGCCGAGGCATCTTGCCTCGGCCGTTGCTGCTTCACCCTGTCCCTTAGAACGCAAATACCGCCTGGAAAAACACGCGGCGCGAAGCCGCCCCCTGCGAAAATATCTGCCCCGCAAGCGCTCGCGAATGACCGAAAAGACTGCCGGGTCCGTATCCGGTAATGATTGTGCCAGTCGAATCGAAGATGGGCGAAGAGCTGAGAGTTCCGGTCGGCGTGCCATAGTTGATGTTGTTGAACAGGTTCAATGCTTGGGCGCTGAAGGTCAAACTGTATTTACGGCTGCTGCCTTGCGGGCCAAACATGCCGCGCGGTCCGCCCCCACCGCCAAACCCACCAGGGCCGAATCCACCGCCCGGACCACCACCACCGCGACGACCTCCGCCACCCGGACCTCCGCCTGGAGGAGGCCCGGCCTGGCTGTCTGCTTCGATCTTCGGGCCGATTCCGAACGCGCGGCTGAGCCGCATATTAACGGCCACCGAAGCGGGGCTGTTCCCAACATTCATGGGCAAGAGTGGGTCGCCCGGTCCCGGATCGAGGTTCAGGCACCCATATTCGGTGGTCGGAACGAAGTCCGGGTTGGGTGTCGCACAATCGGATGAATTGGCAATTGCAGGCCGGTCGTTCAGCAAATTGTCGCCGCTCAGGTCGGTGCCAACTGTGACGTTGTATGGCCTGCCGGAGCGGGCGATGAGGAAGGGATTGAACCGCAGTGCCCACGGCCCTGTGTAGTTGCCCATCAGGAAGACCATGTTGCGCGACACGAAGCTCGCCCGGCCGTAGTCCTGGTTCAGATTATAGGCATTTGAAACTGTACCGCCCGCGCCGTCGGTATTGGCGTACGAAAGGTTGTAGAATCCGAAAACGCTGAACTTGGGCGAAATGCGCGCGTTGATATTCACGATCAACTGATTCTGTTTGTACACCGCCTCAGGATAGTATTCATTCACGATGCCTAACGCCGGGTCAGGACGCGGGCCAGTGGTACTGTTGTAAAACGTGCTTCCCGCCAGCGGCTCGAATGCATTTGCATCGCGCGTTACCACCTGGTGAACGCCAAAGGAATGGAGATAGGTAATCGTAGCGGTAGTGGTCTTGCTCACTTGTCGCTCAAGACTGGCTCCGAGTTGGTGCGTATAGGGAGCATGAAAATGCGGCGCGATCTCCACCGTCGTACTCTCGGGACCGGGCTTGTATGGCGCCGCTGGAAGGCACCCGGAAAAATCAATGCTCGTCAGGCTGGTCGCGTTCAGGCACGATGGCGATGAAGTAGTCACCTGGACCTGGCCGGAGTTCGCGCTTTGCTGGGTGGCCGCCAGAACGTTGGCAATTTGCACGCGATCGTAGAAGATGCCGTAGCCGGCGCGCAACACGGTCTTGGCGGGCTTGTTGCCTTTCGCGTCCAATGCATAGGCCATTGCCACGCGCGGCGCCCAGTCGTTGTGGTCGGCAATGTGGTTCTGCGTCTCCCAGCGAACGCCTCCTGAAAGCGTAAGCCGCGGGTTGAACTTCCAATCGTCCTGCAGGAACAATGCGCCATCAAACACATTTGCGGTATACGCGGCCTGACCGGTTGTAACCGTCAGTTTCACCAAATCGCCAGGGGTTGGATCGCTGGCGCTGCCCACGGTGTTCAGATTTTGACCGTTGGCCAATTTCGTCAGCACATCCTTATATCCGCTCTCGGTAAAGATCAGTGAGCCGTTGCGATTCGAGTAGGATGTATTCGCATCGCGATTGTCGCGCAGCCACGCGCCGAACTTCAGTGCTTGCCTGCCCAGGCTCATCGTGGTGAAGTTCTGCAATTCCAGGTGATCCTGATGATCATGCGACGTTTGGCTTGCGGTGCCGCCTGCGGTGAAGTTTTGGCTCACTGAGATGGTAGGCAGCGTGCTTACCGGCGCATCGGAACTGAGCGCCCTCCGGTATTCCAGCCGCGTCTCATTCACTGTATGATCGTTGATGATCTGCGAATCGCTTAGTTGAAACGTATGCTCAATGGAGCTTGAACTGACCGACTGTGAAGGCAGCTGTGTTGCTGTGATGTCGCCCGACTCCGCATCATAATAAAACTGATAGCGCACCGTCAGAGTGTTGAACTGCCCAATCTGCAGATCGACGCGAGGCGATACATTGACGTGGTTATGCGGATTGGCCTCGGAGCCCGAACACCGCCCCGTCGCACTTGAATAGACGCCATATCCGAAGTCGCAGGTTGGCGAAAAGACAGGCTGAAAGTCATACACCTGCTCGTCGTGGTTGTCGCGCTGCTCGACGCTGAGAAAGAAGGAGGCGGTTTTGCTCAGCGCCCCGCTCACTGTTGCGTTGTATTGGAAGCGGCTGTATGGGGGAATGTTCTGCACGAACGGGTCGCCCGTGTTGAACGCGCTGTCATTCCCCATCGCAAAAACCTGCCCGTGCAGCTTATCGGTCCCCGGCTTGGTCAGAATCTCAATACGCCCATAACCCAGGCGATCATACTCGGCTGAAAAGGGATTCTGGTTGATGCGAATCTCGCGAATGGCCGATTTGGGCGGAAGTTGTCCGCCCGTGAATCCGTCGATATAAATCTGCCCGCCGTTCGGCCCTGCCGACGGCCCTGCAAGCGCGGTAAGCTCATTCGACAATTCATCCGGATCGTCGGAGAGCGCATCCAGATCCTTGCCCTTGATGACGACGGCGTTGGCGTTCCCGCCGGCTTCCACATTCACTGAAGGAGACTCGTCCGTCACCACCACGTTCTGCTGCTCTACCTCAATCGCCATCTCCACATCTACGCGCTTCACCTGGCCGGCGGTGATCGTAATGGTCTGCGATTGAAAGGGTGCGAACCCGGCGAAATCCACCTTCACGATATAGCCGCCCGGTGTCAGCCCATGCACTTCATAGGCCCCGCTTGCATCGGCAGTTGCCCTGGCCACGGCCGTTCCCGTCGCGGTGGCAACGGTGATCTTTGCCCCTGGAATCAACGCGCCTGTCTGATCGGTCACGTGGCCGTGCAATGTGGCCGTTGTCGCCGGTGCGGCGCTCTGTCCATGTGCCGCGATGGCGGCTAAACCCAGCATCAACGCAATGATGAAATGCAAAAAATAATGGAATCGCAAATACACTTCTACCTCGCCTCTCTTCTTATCAGGTTCATGAGTGCATTACTGAGCTTCGGTTTCGCCTGCGCCGCCTGTTCCCATGCTCCAGTTTGAGAGCAGGTTCTGGCTTGCCTGCGGCGCCTCCAGCAGAGGTTCCACTCCGGTCAGCAGCGTGATCGCCGTAACGTCCGAGCCGCCCGCTGTGGAAACCAGCATGACGGCTTCACCTTTCTTCAAATCGGAAAACTGAATCGCCGGAGCGCGATTCAGAACCTGCTGCATGTCTCCGCCGCCCTGCCCGCGACCCCTACCGGTGCCGCCTCCCGGGCCGTTGAATTGCCCGCCCGGAGGCCCGGCCCCATTTCGCTGTGCGCCTGCCGGTGTTGCGCCGCCAGGCCCGCCCGTCGTGCCTTTCAGCCGCGCCGCCAGCATGCGTGCCATCATCTCCGGTAGCGTATGCATCTGCGCGTCGGGAGTGATATGAATGGCGACCTGTTTTTTGGTGGCAAGATCTTTCACTGTGATAGTGGAATTGGCCGCATCCAACGATGTAATGGTTCCGGCAATATTGCGGAAACTGCCTGAAACCACTTCGGTCGCGTCAATCTCTGTGCCGTCTGCATTCTTAGTGCCACGTGCGCGCAACTGGTCCCCTGGGTGGATCGCGGCAATCGGCGCCGGTTGCGCCAGATCGAAGCGGACCGACGCGGGCGCATAGCGCTTGAGCACGGTTGCCTTGCTCACATGCACGGTGACGGTCTTCGCCGTAGGCCCCGCGCCACTCATCAGCACAATGGATCCGGCCGCCGGATCAACGCTCTTGACCAGCCCACCCACGCCATGCTGCTGCCAGTCTTCGCGTTCCTGCTGCTGCTTCTGCGCCACGTCTGCGCTCTTGATGGTGATAATCTGCGCAGCCTCGGGCGTGGCGCCGGTGGCTTCAGTGTTCAGCTTCACCAGTACACGATCTCCGGTGCCCAGGTCGCCTAGCTGAATGGTCGACGCCGCGCTCAAATCTTTCTGTCCCGGCTCAACGCGTTTCAGAATCGCGCTGGAAGGAACCGCCACCTGCCGCACATCGCCCGCGTCGGTCTTCACGGTGATCGTGTCGCCGCTGATGGCGGTAATGGTGCCTACAAAGCGCGAGACCGCCTGCGCGGGCAGCAGATGCGCCCCAAGGGCTAATACTGTCACAAGGGCTAGTTGCTTGAATCGAATCAAGCCGCGGTTCACTTTCTTTCTCATTCTTCCCCATCTCCCAGGGTTCGCCGCTGCGAGCACCTCAAATGAAAACGGTATCCATTCGGTAGACGAATCAGCGGCGCAAAAGGTTGAGGAGGCTTCTTGCCCTTGCGATTCTCACCCGGAACGCTGGATTTAGGCGATCCAGGAGAGTAAAAAGACCGAAGCGAGCGCCTCGATCTTCAGCTTGTCTTAAGCATTCAATTTGCCAGCTCCGCCGTCTCCAGAAACCGGTAGTTGCCCGACGGTGCAGGAACCAGGTGCGTCAACCGCCGGTTATGTACCACCACCGTGTCGATGTACCAGAGATTGACGGCGGGCAGATCGCGCGCCAGAATTTGCTGCGCCTCAACGTAGTCGGCGTGCCGTTTTGCCGTATTGCTGTCTGGCCGCAGCGTCGTCGAGCAACTCATCCAGGCGAGGGTTTGAATAGTGGCCGCGGTTGGCGCCCTTGGGCGAGAAATTTCGCGTCGAAAACACGTAGCTGAAGATGTCCGGCTGCTCATTGCCGCCAATCCAGCGCAGCGAATACATCTGAAACGCGCCGCGGGTCACATCCGAGTAGAAAGTGGCAAACTCGTAACTGCGCAGGTCGAGCGCAATGCCCACCTGGCCAACTGCTGCTGCAACACCGCTGCCAGCATGCGCGTGTCCCTCATCCGTGCTGGTCTTCATCGTCAGGTGCAGGCGAACCCCGTCGCGGACCGCGCGGATAGCCGGCCTCGTCCAGCAGTCGCTCGGCCCGCGCAGGATTGTAGTCGTAATGTGCCACATCGCCGGTCCAGGCCCAGTGGCTCGGCGGCAATAAGCTGGATGCAGGCTGCGCATGGCCGCCCAGCAGCGTTTGAATGATCAGCTCGCGGTTGATTGCGCAAGCAATCGCCTGGCGCACACGGACGTCTTTCAGAATCGGATCGCGCAGGTTGAACGCCAGATACTGAATCTCCGATCCCGGCGCATCCTCGACCACTAGATTCGGTCGTGCTGCAAGCACCGGCAGCGAATCCATGGGCAGGGAATTGACGGCCACATCGCCCGAGCCCTTCTCAAGTTCGAGTGATTCCGTGATGGCGTCAGGTACCACGGCAAAGCGCACCCGCTCAATCTTCGGCACGATGGACCAGCTCAAGGGGTTTCGCTCGATGATCACATCCTGATCGATTTGCTGGCTCACAAATCTGAACGGCCCGGTGCCCACCGGATGCTGCCAGAAGTCGCGTCCGCTGCCGTCCGGCACAATCCCAATGGCGCCC
>CAWIAE010000002.1:0-360051 GCA_963833995.1 uncultured Acidobacteriota bacterium
TAGGCGAAAGTAGTCCAGACTCGAAGCGGATACCTGAGTAAGGCGGGGCACGTGAAACCCTGCTTGAATCCACGGGGACCATCCCGTAAGGCTAAATACTCATCTCTGACCGATAGTGAACCAGTACCGTGAGGGAAAGGCGAAAAGAACCCCGTCGAGGGGAGTGCAAAGTACCTGAAACCGTGTGCCTACAAGCAGTGGGAGGGCTATGCCCCGCAAGGGGAATGCCTGACCGCGTGCCTATTGCATAATGAGCCGGCTAGTTATTCTTGTCAGCAAGGTTAAGCGTAAGCGAGCCGAAGCGAAAGCGAGTCTGAACAGGGCGTTCAGTTGGCAGGAATAGACGCGAAGCGGGATGATCTACCCATGGCCAGGTTGAAGGTGGGGTAACACCCACTGGAGGACCGAACCGGTGTTTGTTGAAAAAAGCTCGGATGAGCTGTGGGTAGGGGTGAAAGGCTAATCAAATTCCGTGATAGCTCGTTCTCTCCGAAATAGCTTTAGGGCTAGCCTCGGACGAATTGCACTGGTGGTAGAGAGATGGATGGACTAGGGGGCTTTCCGGCTTACTGAATCCAACCAAACTGCGAATGCCAGTGACAACATATCCGGGAGTCAGACGGTGGGGGCTAAGCCTCATCGTCGAGAGGGAAACAGCCCAGACCGCCTGCTAAGGTCCCCAAGTTACAGTTAAGTGGGAAAGGAAGTCGGAACGCTCAGACAGCCAGGAGGTTGGCTTAGAAGCAGCCATCCTTTAAAGAAAGCGTAATAGCTCACTGGTCAAGCGGTCCGGTGCCGACAATACAACGGGGCTAAAACTGTACACCGAAGCAGCGGATGCACACCTATGGTGTGCGTGGTAGGAGAGCATTCTCAACAGCGTCGAAGCCAGACTGAGAAGACTGGTGGAGCGTTGCGAAGAGACCCTGCCGGCATAAGTAGCGATAACGGAGGTGAGAACCCTCCGCGCCGAAAGTCTAAGGTTTCCTGAGGAAGGTTAATCCGCTCAGGGTTAGGCGGTCCCTAAGGTGAGGCCGAAAGGCGTAGCTGATGGACAGACGGTTAATATTCCGTTCCTCCCAATGTTCGTTTGACGATGGGGTGACGCAGAAGGATAAGCATGCCGCACTATGGCTATTGCGGTTGCTGCGCGTAAGCTGGATCCGATAGGCAAATCCGTCGGGTCATTAACAGTGAGGCGCAACACAGTCCCGTATGGGGCTTACGATGCTGATTCCACGCTGCCGAGAAAATCCTCTAAGGAGAACAAAGGGAACCGTACCCCAAACCGACACAGGTAGACGAGGAGAATATCCAAAGGCGCTCGAGTGAAAGCTCGTTAAGGAACTCGGCAAATTGGCTCCGTAACTTCGGGAGAAGGAGCGCCCACGTCTGGTGGGCCGCAGTGAAGCGCGTACGGCGACTGTTTAACAAAAACACAGGTCTCTGCTAAGTCGAAAACGACGTATAGGGGCTGACGCCTGCCCGGTGCCGGAAGGTTAAAAGGAGAGGTTAGCGCAAGCGAAGCTTTGAATTGAAGCCCCGGTGAACGGCGGCCGTAACTATAACGGTCCTAAGGTAGCGAAATTCCTTGTCGGGTAAGTTCCGACCTGCACGAATGGCGTAACGATCGTACGACTGTCTTAACGAGTTGCTCGGCGAACTTGTAGTACCGGTGAAGATGCCGGTTACCCGCAGCTAGACGGAAAGACCCCGTGCACCTTTACTACACCTTAACTATGGGTTATGATTCTTGCTGCGCAGGATAGGTGGGAGGCTTTGATACCAGGTTCTCGGACTTGGTGGAGCCAACGGTGAGATACCACCCTGCGAGTGTTGTGATCCTAACCTCCTCCCGTGATCCGGGAGAGGGACATAGTTAGGCGGGTAGTTTGACTGGGGCGGTCGCCTCCTAAATTGTAACGGAGGCGCGCGAAGCTACTCTCAGACTGTTTGGAAATCAGTCGTCGAGTGCAAAAGCATAAGAGTGGTTAACTGTGAGACCTACAAGTCGAGCAGGTACGAAAGTAGGCTTTAGTGATCCGGTGGTTCTGTATGGAAGGGCCATCGCTCAACGGATAAAAGGTACGCCGGGGATAACAGGCTGATCAATGCCAAGAGTTCATATCGACGCATTGGTTTGGCACCTCGATGTCGGCTCATCGCATCCTGGAGCTGTAGAAGGTTCCAAGGGTTAGGCTGTTCGCCTATTAAAGCGGTACGTGAGCTGGGTTCAGAACGTCGCGAGACAGTTCGGTCCCTATCTGCTGTGGGCGTAGGAGATTTGCGGGGGGCTGTCCTTAGTACGAGAGGACCGGGATGGACGAACCTCTTGTGTTCCAGTTGTCCTGCCAAGGGCACGGCTGGGTAGCGAAGTTCGGTTGTGATAACCGCTGAATGCATATAAGCGGGAAGCACGCCCCAAGATGAGATCTCCCTGAAGGGCCCAGGAAGACGACCTGGTTGATAGGCTGGATGTGAAAGCGCAGTGATGCGTGAAGCTTACCAGTACTAATCGCCCGTTCGGCTTGTCCATAGAATTAACTCCGCGCAGTAAAAGCGGACTTTCTTCTTACAAGCCTTGTAACACCAATCAATTTCGTTGTAGTATCAGCTCTGACAGGGCAAAAGTTTTTTTGGCGCCAGATTGCAGTCCGCGTTCCTATGAGGTCCGGGAGAAACCATCCGGAACACGAGTAGATGTCGCGGCAGGCTGCGGGCAACCACCCGCCAAGCGCCATCAAAGATCAAAGGCGACCGCAGATCCTTCGTCCGCTGCGGCGGACTCAGGATTTCGGCTGCGGGCTCAGACGCCCGCAAAGAGCCTCAATTTGCCGGTGACCATACTGCGAGGGATCACCCGTTCCCATCCCGAACACGGAAGTTAAGCCTCGCTGGGCCGATGGTACTGCACGGGCGACTGTGTGGGAGATTAGGTGATCGCCGGCAATAATTCAACAAAAAGGCCATGCCTCCGGGCATGGCTTTTATGTTTGGAGCTGTTTCAAAATTACAGATTGAGAATTCTGAGCAGTTCCTCTGCGTTCATGCCGTGATGCGCGGCGATGTGCTTAAGAATTCCCGACAGGGTTCCTGTCTTGAGTGGCGAGTGCGATGGAATCACGGAGAATTTGCGAAAGGTCAAACGATTCTGTGCTGACGCCGCAGCGCAGCTTCACGCGGCGATCACTTCGTCATGCACAAAGTGAAGGCGGATGAGCTTCGGCGCTTTCAGGGCGTTCTCAAAGTAGCATTCAACGGCCTCGCGCACCATGGCGCGCAGTTCTTCGCGGGTCTCGGCCTGGGTATGAATACCATAGCCGAGAGCGGAAGCGGTAAAACCGCCGTCGGCCTCGTCCTCGCGCACCTCAAAGATGATTTCGCTCATTCGTCCCGGTCCGTTTGCACTTATCCTATCACCGGGCGTGCGTCGCGTACATGCAATAAGCCTCGCTGGGCCGATGTTACTGCACGGGCGACCGTGTGGGAGATTAGGTGATCGCCGGCAATAATTCAACATAAAAGCCATCCCGGAAGGGATGGTTTTTTTGCGTTCGGAACGGTATCTGCCCGAAGCCGGTGCTTCCCAATAAGTCCGAAAACAATTTGCAGATTATTTCGCGGATCCTGCTAGCTTGAAATTTGAAGTCATACATCAATCATGCGAGGGGAAGCGATGAAGCTGAGTGTTGCAGGGTTGGATTTGCTGAAAAAATCAGAGGGATTTCGCGGTCGAACATATCTGGATGTTGCGGGGCTCCCCACCATTGGCTATGGCCACCGCCTGGTGCATCCCGAGTGCTATCCGGCCGGGATTACCGAGGCCCAGGCACAGGTGATTCTGGAGTGGGATGTGCACGAAGCCGAGCAGGCTGTCGAACGGTTGGTTAAAGTCTCGCTGAGCCAGGGGCAGTTCGATGCGCTGGTTGATTTCGCTTTCAACCTTGGCTCCGGGCGGCTCGCCACTTCAACCCTGCTTCAAAATCTGAACGCCGGAAATTACGACGATGCCGCCAGCCAGTTGCTTTGCTGGGACCATGCGGGCGGACAGGAAATTGAAGCCCTTAAGGCGCGCCGCGAAGCCGAATTTCAGCTTTGGACCGGCACCGCCGCTTGCACTCAGGATCAGGCCGCGTAGAGGACTTCACTGTTTCGCTGTGGCCCTGTGATACTGTGCCATCTTGTCCACTTCCGAACCCGCCAGCAGAAATGCTCCCACGCCATATACATAGCTTCCGCCGGGGCTCACTTCATCGGGCGCGCCGCCTATTTTCTGAATTGAGCCCAACCGGCCGTCAGCGTAAATGTGCTCCAGCAGGCCCTTCCAGGCTTTCGCCACCACCGGCTCATAAGTCTTGCGGTCGAGGATTCCGGAGTTGATGCCCCACGCCAGCGCAAACGTAAAGAATGCCGAACCGGAAACCTCCGGGTGCGGGTAGGCAGCGGGATCGAGCAAACCGCTGCGCCACAAGCCATCCTCGCCCTGGATTGAGGCAACCTCCTTCGCCATCTGCCGAAACTGCTCAACGTACCGGCCGCGTGACGGATAATCTTCCGGCAGGTAAGGAATGACCCGCGCCAGTCCTGCGAGCACCCATCCGTTGCCCCGCGACCAGAACAGCTTGGCGCCGTTCTTTTCGTGCTTGTCTAGATAACTGGCGTCGCGCGAGTAGAGGTGCACCGAAGGATCGTAAAGATGGTCGGAGGTGAGCCACCACTCGCGATCCATGTAGTCGAGATAGCTTGTGTCGTGCGTAGCCTTGGCCAGACGGGCCAGCGCGGGCGGCGCCATGAATAGCGCGTCGCACCACCACCACAGATCTTTCTGCGGATCGTCCGGGCGCTGGAGCAGCTTGTCAGCCTCTTCTTTGATGGCAGCGATACGCTGCGGCGCCGGGTTTTCAAAATACAGTTCAAGGTAGGATTGCGCAACGGCTTCGTCATCAGCCACGGCGAAGCGCCCGCCCAATTTCCAACCGTTGCTCTGAGCAAAGTGAAGCACCGCGTCGCGATAGCGGGGATCGCCCGTGGTGCGCGAAGCGGCCATCAGCCCAGCGTAAAGCGCGGCATACGTCCAGTCGGTGCTGAACTTGCTTTCGGCTGTTCGCAGTTGCCAGTCTGCAACCTTGCGCATTGCTTTTTGAATCGCTCGAGGCTTGATGGCTGGGGATAAATCGCGCGCCGGCGGTCCTGGGTTGGCAGCAACATTTCCCGAGGGGTCCGTTTCCGCAACGGGTGCCTGGGCCATCAATTTTTCTGCTCCGCCCGTAGAGACCGCACCCAATCCTGCCAGCGCGAGGCAGACCGCGAGAGCACCTTGTTTCAGCAGCATCCAATTCCCCCGGTTTTCGCGCGCAGCATCTGCCGCGTGAAACCACCCGGGATGAGACTATCCCATCGTGATGGTTTGAACAAAGTCCTCCGGTTGCATAGGGGACCTTTCATTTTTCCAGTTCAGTCACTTGGAGTTTCTCTTCCGGTTTTAGATATCCTTTGCGGCGAAACCAATCTTCCATGGCAGGTTGAAGCCGGCCGAGGGGCACACGGTGTCCGGCCTCGAGCAAGCCGTCGGCAACCGGCAGCGTATCGTCAAAAACGGCGTCGTTGGTGAAGTTGCGCATGGCGAAGTTGTCGATCCAGCGCAACGGGCAGGCATGCCGGTTACCGCCGGGGTCAACCCGCTGAATGGAAAGTCTGCGCACGAACATGATTTGAATGTACATCGCAGGGCCGAGGCTTTTACTGTTTGTCAATCGGAGCGGCCTTTGCGCTTTTTGCCTGCTGGGTTTCCACGGTGAAGCGTTTGTAATCGTAGTCGCGCTCGGTGAAGCGCTGGCGCAGGTTCTTCAACAGAAGAACGCGCGCCTGCACGGTTCCTTCGCCGCCCGTGGGCAGCCACAGTTCGCCGTCTGCCCGGTCGGCCGTATGCGCGGCGGCATCGTTCAAGTGGGAGACGGGCTCCTGATCGAAGCGAAAATTGGAACCTTTCTGAATGCTGGCGAAGAGGCCGCCGACAACGTGGAAGTTCTCGCTGAAACTGACCTCGAGATGCGCCACCTGCCGGTCGGCTTCGTCGATCCACACTGTGCCCTGGAGTTTCTTGGATGCATCCTCGGCCAGGCCGTGGGTTTTAGCATCCTTGCGGCCAACGAAGTCGAAAACGATGGTCGGTCTGCCGCGAAAGATCACGCGCCGGGGGTTGCGCAAATCCATGATTTCCAATACCCGGCTGATGCTGATGGCGGGTCCTTCCAGCGGCTGTCCAGGCGGGGTCGTTTCGGCCTTCTCCACAAGCTTCGTGACGCGCTGTGTCTCCTTTTGCTGGTCGCCGCTGTCGAGGGGCTGGCCGTTCTTCTTCACTTTGCGTTCGATGATGTGGCCGTTGACGCAGAAATCCTCAGCCTCTTCGGTCTCGGTTTTTTTCACCTGGCCGTTGGCGTCGATGTCCTGGATCGTATGCAGTGAACTATAGGTATAGGACTCCCTCACCTTCTCAAGCTGCTTCTGATGGTCTATCACCTGGTGCATGAGCTCGCGAACATCGGGCAGCGGAGTGACAGGGGGTTGTTGAGCAGGCAGCGCCACGCCCGGTAAGGCCAGAATGACAACGACCAGCCAAAGGATGCTTCGAACCGGCATGAATCCATTTTCCTTCAGGGCGCAGCAATGGCCGGAGTGTGGAACCGGCTTCCTGTTCGACCCCTGGCATGAGCAAAAAGTCACGTTATCCCGGAAGATGATCCTTCTTCTTCCCGCCGGCGCGTGGTATACCGTAAACACCTCCTCGTCCGGCTAAACAATCAGGGCGAAAAACTGCCCGGAGGGAAAACACTGCCTGGAAGAAAGAGATAGAGAATGTTTCGATTGTTGATTCAATGGCTTCTGAGCGCGGTAGGGCTCATGATCGTGTCTCGCCTTGTGCCTGGCTTCTATGTGGACTCCGTTGGGCCGGCGATGATGGCGGCTGTAGTGATCGGATTTCTGAACGCAACGCTCGGATCTCTGCTCAAACTCATCACCTTTCCCTTCGTGATAATCACTTTTGGACTTTTTCTTTTGGTGATCAACGCCGCAATGATTCTGTTGGCCGGGCGTATCGTGGGCGGGTTCGACGTGCATGGATGGGTGCCGGCGTTATGGGGAGCAGCGGTACTTTCACTGATTAGCCTTGTTATCCGCGCCACAGCGAAGGACTAGCGAACCGACGGGACGAGTTTGTCTGTGAAGAAATCCGCTAATGTGCTTTTCCGGATTTGTTCACTTTGCCTGATTTGTGAGATGCTTTTGCCGCCAGAGCACGTGTCTTGACGGTAGCGTGCGAATGAATTGTCTGGCTGGCCGCCATGTGATTCAAAACCGTTCCGTTGAGCGTTTGCGGCGTGCGCATAGCTCCGGCATTTGAGAACCCGCCAGAAGCAGTCACGTGCGGCAGGAGGACAGCCGCGGGAGCTGGAGCCGGTTGAACGCGTGAGTACAGGCCCCACCCTCCGCCCGCCACCACTGCCACAATGGCCGCCGCAGCCGCGCACCTCGCCATCGTGCTGTGGGTCCATCCCCCCCCCGATCTGAATTCGACAGGCCATTCCAGCACACCTCCCCGACGGCGAGCCGTGCGCACGGCGAACTTTACACGATTTTCAAGGCCCACCGGCGCAGGCAAACTGCTGATCAGCCGCAATGTCTCTTCGGCTTCCCCAGCTCGGGAGGCAGCTTTTGAGTGAGAAACATGACCGTTTGGCGAATTCATCGGTGACTCCTGGAGTGATCAAGCAGGTCAGCCATCAGGTTGCGCGCGCGAAAGAGGCGCGATCGGACGCTGGACTCGGTAATGCCGAGCACCCCGGCAATCTCCACGCTTGAAAGCTCTTCGAATGCCGAAAGCACCAGCACTTCTCGTTCTTTTGCGGGAAGTTGGTCGACGCAGGTCAGAACATGGGCGTGGTGCTGGGCTGCGGCGGTGCGCTGTTCGGCGGTTAATCCATCGGCCGGCAGCACACGGGCAAGGTCGGCAATGTCGTCGGTTTCAGGGCGGGTTTTCGCGCGGCGCTTGCGGTCCAACACGATGTTCCACACAATGCGTATGAGCCACACTCGATGGTCGCGCACTTCGCCCAGGGTATCGCGATGGCGCAGAACGCGTAAAAACGCCTCCTGGACGGCATCCTCAGCGTCGGCTGTATTGCGAAGAACAGAAAAGGCGACCCGGTAGAGGGTCGAAGCGTACTGGTCCACCAGGGCTGCGAGCGCTTGCTCTTCAACGTGCTGGCGGGTTTCGTCGCGCACGATGCTTGGTGCTGTCTCCATCCAACCTGCGAGTACTGTCTGGCCCGCGCTCATACTCCAACCAGACGCACGCGACCAGGAAAATGCTCAGGCGTAAGGCAAGCCGCGCACCCGTTTCGGCGGCACGCGAGACGCTATTGCCCGGCGAGTTTCTGCGTGGCGATCGAACCAGCCGCGCCATCCTTGTCCGCGTCCTTCACCTTGGCCCAGAGTGCGCGCGCCTGGTCCCGCTTGCCGGAAACGGCGTAGAGGTCGGCCAGATCCAACTGCGCCACACTCGCCGGCACCGTGACCGACGGCTTGGCGACGATCGCGTTGTAAAGATCGATTGCCTTGGCGTCCTGGCCCATTTTCCGATACAGGCCGGCCAGGGCCAGTTTGGACAGGTTCGCCAGGTTGTGGTTCCACGAATCCGCCGCGATCTTAAGCTCTGACTCGGCCTGTGCGTCCTGGGCCATACCTTCGTAAGTAACCCCGGCAAAGTAATGAGCTTCGGTCCCCTGAGGCAGCCAGCCATACTGCTTGGCTACGGCCACAAATTGCTGATTGGCTGCCTTGGCGCGCTCGCTTGAGGTGGCGTAGACTCCCTTTTCGGCCGGTGCGCCGGGGATCGCCAATGGCGAGGAGTAAGTGTCAAGCGCCGCGCCTAAAGCGGCGTTGGCTGCTCCCGAGCGCACGTTCCAGAAAACCAGTGTGCCGAGACACACAACCAGGACTACAGCAGCAGTAATTGTCCAGCGCATAACGCCCGCGCGATGGCCGCTGAGCCAGCTGACGCTTGTCTTGGTGGCCTGTGCAAATTTGTCGCCCTTCAGGGCGTGACGGGTTTGGGTATCCACGGATTCCTTTTGTCCTTCGATCAACTTGCAGGCGGGTCCGTTCAGGAGGGGGCACAACGACTGCAACCCTCCTAGTCTATCAGTGCGTGAAGTGGAGCGTCCACCGGGTTGTGCTACCGTGGAGCCCAGTGGAGCAGCCATGTGGGGAATGATTGCCAAAATCAGGACCATCGCAGGCAAGCGCGAAGAATTGGTCGCGATTCTGCATGAGAGTGCGGCTGAGATGCCGGGATGCCTTAGCTATGTTGTGGCCCATGACCCCGCCGACCCGGACATTCTGTGGGTGACCGAAGCATGGGATAGCCAGGCGAGCCATGACGCATCGTTGTCGCTACGCCAGATCCAGGATGTGATCCCGCGCGCGAAGGCCATCGTGGCGAATTTCGAAAAGATCGCCGTGACGACGCCAGTGTGGGGAGTGGGAATTCGCAATTGAATTCGAAGGCGTTCGGATGCCGCTTCGCTTGCCTCAATGTGAGACGGAACGATAGGCTAGGTGTATGTACGAGGAATTTCACGTAAACGACCGCTGGACCGGCGAAGACCTGTATTGCCGCTGGAAAGGCACGATCGTGGCCATCGCCACTCGCCATGCCGATGCTGTGGACGTGCGCTTTGACGTCAACCAGCGCCCCATGTGGATTGCCCTGCCCTGCACGGCGTGGGTGGAACAAAAGAAACGCACCGGCAAGGTGATTACCGACGAGTTGGCCGTCCAGGCTGCCGGAAGGTATCTGAAGCACCTGATCGAAGAGGGCTACGACGCACAGCGCGAGATCTACACCATGAGCGTATCCGAGGTGCTTCAGCATCTGGATGCCGTGGTGGCCGAAGCCAAGGCGCAGGGCGGCATGCCCAGCCTCCCGGTGGGAGTGGACCCTACCGGATAAGGCTTAAACCGCGGAGCCGAATCCACCAGAGTGCCGGCGCCATGCTTCAGAGGCGTGTTTGCCGGTTCAATTTTCCTTTGAGCACTCATTTTTCGAGACTTCGCACCAGAATCCATGAAATACTTCGTGCTGCTTATTCGAAGGGCTTGAATTCAAGCCCTGTAAGGAGGACGGCACCATGGGTCATGGGTTCATCGCGTGGATCATCATCGGGGTGATCGCTGGCTGGATCACCGGGAAACTTATGAAAGGTTCGGGGTTCGGGTTCATCATGGATATGGTGGTGGGCCTGATCGGCGCTCTGATCGGCGGATTTCTTTCGAGCCACCTCGGTTTAGGGGGAGTGGGCCAACACGGGCTGATCATCAGTATCGTGATTGCCGTGATTGGGGCAGTCATTCTCACCTGGATCGTGCGGCTCGTCAGCGGAAATCGAGCCTCGAACCTCTAACCGGGTCCTATGGAGAGAAAAGGCCATTCGCCTTAGCGGATGGCCTTTTCTCTGAGATGGACAGCGAGGCCACCTGGATCCCGGTTCCCACCCGGTCAGATCTGTGAAAAATAGTTTGAATTTCAGAACAAATGTTGCTGTACGCGGCAGAGTTTCCTGTGATAGCCTTCCCCAATCGATCACCGGCCAGTCCGTTGCCCGGGATCGAAATCCCGGGATGCGCGGCGGTTTTGATCATCGGCGCAGCCCGAGTCTCATAGTCCGAAACAGGCAAAACTGCACTACCTTTGGTGCATTTTAGTAAGTTGCTCTGGTGTAAGGGCTTATCAAGCACAATTCGGCTAGATGTGGAACGTTCCACTGGGTTCCCTGGTGTAACTCTTGTTAACACTTGAGGATACTAGTATCCAACTAGTAAAATCGACAGATGCTCATAAACCGAAAAACGCTCGATGTGAACGGGAAAGAGACAGTGCAGTTCTGGCTGCTTGTGGCGGCTTCCTGCCTGGCGCTGGTCTGCGCGGTTCTTACGTTGTTTACGGGCACAGTGCAGGCGACTGCAGATCTGTCCCGGCCGCCCGCGACCGCGCTGACTGCTTCTCCGGCTTCGGCGCCTACGCCAGTGATGACGACCCGCCGGGCTGCCGTGGGCATTCCTTCCGGGATGTTGAAGGGTCTGGCCTCGTGGTATGGCTCGGTGTTCAACGGGCGGACGACGGCCAGCGGCGAGAAGTTCGATATGTACGCGATGACGGCTTGCCATCCCACGCTGCCATTCGGCACCCTGGTGCGAGTGATCGATCTGGCCAACCGGAGGTCGGTTGTGGTGAGGATTACGGATCGCGGCGACCTGCTGAATAAGCGGATCATTGATCTCTCCTTCGCCGCTGCGGAGAAGCTAAACATGACCCAGCGCGGTCTGGCGCGGGTAAAGCTTGAGGTCATTTTGCTCGGACCTTCCCCGGCGGGCGACCGGTAGACGCGATCCCGAGTCGGCGCGGCTCCACAATCTCACAGTTTCCCCAGATTCCGCCATGCCCCGAAACTGTCATGGTATTGCGATGAGGAGGCCACCGCTCATACCAACGGATTGCTGATGGCCTCCGGCAAAGCTGTAGTCGTAGGCCGGTTCGAGGAACCATCCGAAACGGTGTTTGCCGGTCGGCCAGAACATGAAATCTCCCGCCAGTTCTCCGTCAATGGAATTGGCGACTCTACCGTTTTGATTCAGGTGAACCCATTGGGGACCGGCGCCCAGCATGAACTCCGCCTTCCGTGACAGGGTCCACGGCTTCTTGAAAAGCAGATCGGTGTCCCACTCCGTTGACTTGCGAGTGTAGAAGGGCGACACGCCTGCCTCGATCTCCAGCCAGTCCTCTATCGGTGTCACTTCCGCGGCAAGATTCGGTGCGAATGTTGCTGCGCCTCCGCTGAGATTCCAGTTTGTTGCCGCGCCTAACTCAACAATGGCTGCCGGATCCTTGTCTTCGATGCGGTTTTGAGTCATGCCAGAGGGGGCTTTGGAGGACGTCTGCCCAAGAGCTGAGGGACACAGAAGCAGAAACAGGCATGCTTCAGTGAGCGTGAACACGAATAGACCCATCGAAGGGGTACCTCAGGCATGGTCAACATAGCACAGCCGCACCATGAACAACGACGGCCAGCCGCGTTGGGCTGGCCGCTCAATTGCATCCCTACGCTCAGAAAACTTAGTCCGACTCGGGGCGTTTGTAAGGTTTCTGCAGATACAGGCGGGCCTCGTTGATGGCGCCCTGGGTGTTGTCGTTGGTTTGCACGGCGAGCCGGTACTCGTTGACGGCGCGGTCGCGCTGGCCGGTGAGGTCGAAGATTTTGCCGATCTGGATGTGGCTCCAGACCTCGGTCCAGGGTGGGTCGTCATCGCCGCGCAGCGCGTCGCGATAGGAGTTCACGCTGGCCTGGTAATTGCGCTGGGTAAACAGCACTTCGCCAATGCGGTAGCTGGCCAGCGAACTCTGGGGGTTGGCGGCGAGCGCTTTCTGATACTCGGCCAGCGCGCCGACCAGATCGCCCTGCGCAACCAGTTGCTGCCCTTTGAGGATGGCAATACGGACCTGGAGGTCGGGCGAGGATTTGAGTACCCAATCGCCGGGGTCGATGCTGATTTGGCGCGGACGGCCGAAGGTGTCGATGACGTATTGCGAGTCAGTGCCTACGACGTCGATCTTCTGGTTGACGGTTTTGCCGTCGGTCTCGACACGGATATCGACCGGCATGCGGAAGAGGTCGAGATCCTGCGTGATGTCGCCGATGGTGCGGAATCCTTTGTTGTTGCCGAGGCGGTAGACGCTGTATTTGTCAGTGAACGTGGGAGCGCCGGTGCCGTCGATCCACTGGGCAAAGAAGGGCGTGAGCTCCTGCTGGCTTTGCGCTTCGGCTACTTTCTCGAAGTCCTCAGTGCGCACGGGCTTGTCGGTGTACTGGCTGAGGAAGCCTTTCAGTGTGGCCAGAAACGCCTTGTCGCCGATTTCTCCGCGGAGCATGTGGAAGATCATGGCGCCTTTTTCCAGGGTCATGGACTGGAACTGGGGTGAAAAGGGATCCTGACGGCCGGAACTCGAAAGGGGAATGGTGTCGTAGGCAAGGGCACCGGCGGAAACGTCCTCGAGCGCGGCGCGGAGGGCGCTTTTGCCGCTCTCGTCCTCCACGTACATCAGTTCGCCGTAGCGCGCCATGCCATTGGTGATCCATGCATCGCTGAGGGTGCGCGGGCTGACCTCAGAACCCCACCACTGGTGGGCGATGGTGTTGGCCAGCAGGCGCACGCCGGATTTATCGCCCACGCGCGCCCCCATCATGGCGGCCAGTTCAGGCGCCCAGGTTGCGGGGAGGGTGTCGTCGGGCAGTTCGACCACGTTGAGATGAGGTGTTTCCGGCTCACCGAAGCTGTCAGTGAAGAAGTCGTACTCCTTAGCCGCGGTCTGGGCCAGTTGATTGCCTGTGGCCTGGTGGCTCACGGTGAGGTACACCTTCACATTGCCGGGGCCGGCGGTGAATGGTCCCAGGTAGCGCCCGGCAATCACGGTGCCCGGGAACCCCGGCTTGGTCCAGTTGAAGTCGAACTCGTCGCCGGGCTTGCCGCTGGCGAGGGTAGTGGGATGCGATGCACCCTGCGCACCGCTGGCGAAGACTTTCATTCCCTGCGGCACTTTGATGTGCATCTCGGCAGTGAAGCGGTCAGTCATGTAGCCGGTCATGGGGAACCAGCGGGCGGGGTAAAGCAGGTAGGTGATGGGTTCCTGGATGGCGGCGAGTTTGAGACCTTCCACGGGGCCGTCTTCGGTACCGGTAATCGTGCCTTCGTATTGAAATGTCCAGTGCGCCGTTTGTCCCTTGGCCAGGGGCGCAGCGGGGGTCACGCGGATGGTGCCGTCGGCGAGGCGCTCGCCCGTGAGGACCTTGCCGCTGTCGTCGGTGATTTTGGTGACCTTGAGAGCAGGGTGAAAGCCGAAGCTCACTTCCTCAGCATTATCGGGCGCGGTAAAGCTGACGACGGCTGTGGCGGCGAGATGGTGCGTGGCGGTATCGATTTCGGCGTCGATTTTGTAGCCGGAGATGTTGAGCGCGGCACGCTCGGGATTCTGAGCCTGAAGGCGGGCAGCAGTGAGCATTCCGATCGCCAGCAAGGCGAAGGTGGTTACCGAACGGAGCGGCCTGGATTTGAAGTTCATCATTCGCTTTCCCGGAAGCATAGCAGTCATGATTGGAATTGGAACGTGATGGCGCCTGGCAGGGTCCAACACGAGTTCAGAATCAGGATTCTACAGGGACCGGGGAAGGCAAGCCGAGCTGCTCAAGCGTGATGGCCGCCACCCTGTCGATTGCGTCTCCGTTCTTCCCTCCAAGAAACTCGTTTCGGGCATTCAACAGGCTCCGAATCCGTTTCAACTCCTGCATCATGGACTCACGAGGGGCTCCATCCGGTAGCAGCGGCGCAATTTGTTGGACGATATTCGCGGCGGTGAAGTTGTTTTGGATCAACTCCGGAACCACGCGTTTACCGGCAATGAGGTTGGCCATGGCCACATGAGGGACTTTTACGACCTGTTTGGCGATGGCATAGGTGATAGGCGAGACGCGATAGACCACCACAAACGGGTTGCCGATGAGCGCGGCTTCAACCGTAGCGGTGCCGCTGGCCACGATGGAGGCGCGGGCGTGAAGGAGCGCAGCGGCACCTGCGGTGCGGCTGACCGCGTCTCCGGCGCGGAGGGCATCGACAATTTGGACGGTCAGATTCTCACGGAGCTGCTCGGCCATATTCTTTACAAGCGGCGCTGGGCGGCAGTGAGAGTTGGAGCAAGCGGAACGACAAACTGAAGCTCTGGATTGCCTTGCTCAAGGTGATAGCGACGAAAGAGAAGCTTCGCGGCCCGGATCATCTCGGGCAGGTGGTCCCGAATTTCTTTAGCGCGGCTGCCGGGGAGCAGGGCGATCCAGGTTTTCGCGGGGTCGAGGGCATTCTCGGCTGCGAATTGTTCGCGCGTGATGGAGGGCAGGGGCAGTTCGGCGAGGGGATGGCCGACAAACTCGGCGGTGACGCCGTGCTCGCGGTAGAACTGTGCTTCAAAGGGGAAGATGACAAGCATTTTGTCGACGTGGCGCTGAACCAGGCGGATGCGGTGCTTTTTCCAGGCCCAGAGCTGGGGGCTGACGAAGAAAATGACAGGAACTCCCTGGCGGTGGAGTTGCGCGAGCCAGCCTGAAGTGGATATCGGGAAAGTCAATGAGCACGGCCACGGAGGGATGGCGCTCGCGAATGGCGCGCTTGAGGCGGCTGAATTCGCGGTAGATGCGAGGCAGATGGCGGACCACTTCGGTGATTCCCATGACCGCCATGTCTTCAGAGCGGACGACGGTTTCAAGTCCGGCGGCGGCCATGCGCGCGCCCCCCATACCGAAGAACGACGCTTTGCGGCCTAGCGCCCCGAGCCGGTATTGCAGCGCGGAAAGCAGCAGCGCGCCATAGTGCTCGCCGCTGGCCTCGCCCGCCGAGATGAAGATGCTGGGACCGTCCATGCCGCGCTGCCTCGACCTGCGCTGGCAACCATCATAGCGGGTTTGGGATCGTCTCCCGGGTGAAGGCGGCTGGTGAGGTTGGTTCAAGATGGCGCTCAGGAATGGATGGTTGATGAGTGCCTGAATCTGCATCCAACGGCTGTGGACGAGAGAGTTTATTGCTGAAGGGGACTGCCATGGTTCTCCCCTCAATCCGAAGATCTCCAGCCATTGTGAAGTTTTTGGCGAGGTCTGGTTTTTTCCGAGCGGTAGCGGTCTTGTCGATCTTGGCGCCTGACTGGGTTCTTGCCCAGCCGCCTGAGGCGAGCCAGGCGCCGGGGGTGGCGATCTTGTATTGCTCGGTTTGCACCGCGCTGCGGGCAGATGACAGGGTCGGGCCAACCTTGAGGAAGGAACTGGGCTTCGAGCCTGTGCTGGAAGCGGAGGGAGGGGGTGGCGACTGGCCGGGATGGTTTGAGACGAGCGACGCATGGGCCCGGGACCAGCAGAATGCGCCGGGCGATCCAAAGGCGCCACCGGAACAAAATGGCAAGAAGAATGGAAAGTACAGTCCTTCTGCGACGACCGGTTCTCCGGGCCACATCTTCTGGGTGATTCCCGCGTTCAAAGTGACGTATAACAGTAAATTCACGCCTTTATCGCCGAAGGAGAAGTTTCAGGAGTGGGCGCAATCAGAATATGATCCGCTGGGCCTGGGGGTGGGGGTGTTTGAGGCGGGAACGCTGGAATACTCGTCGACGGACGGCTTCTGCGGATATGGATTCGGCTGGGGAGGATACGGGCAGTGCTTCGGCTCACTGGAACTGGACGGCACGGTTTCCAGTTTCATCGGCGACTACGCGCTGACGGTGCTTCTGCACCAGGATCCGCGCTATTTCCGGCTGGGTAAGGGCTCTTTCGGGAAGCGGCTGTTGTATACGATTTCGCGTGTCTTTGTGACGTTCAACGACCAGGGAAAGAATGTTTTCTACTCCTCGGCTCTGACTGGAACCGTGGCTGCGGCGGCGATTTCGAATTTGTATTACCCGCAGCAGGACCGGGGAGTGAGCTCCACGATTTCGCGTGCCGGACTTGATCTGGGCAACACAGAGATTTACAACGCGGCGGCTGAGTTTTGGCCTGACATTCATCGACGCCTGCACCACAAGTTCTGAGCATATTTTGCCTCGGTTTCGCGGATTTGACATGGTTTAGCGGAGGAGCGCGGCGGGAGAGGCTTGCGATACCTGGAAATCCCCCGCTTGGCAGTCATTTCCACACTGTCGCTTCGTACTGAAGATGGGCTATATTGTCTATCTGCCGAGTGGCGGCTGACGCGGGGATGCGCAAGGATGAGACCGCGGAGGTGAGGAGGCTTGCGATGAAGATTTCCGACACGATTGGGATGGTGCTGAAGCACAAGAGTCAAGGCAAGGTTCTTTCGATAGCACCCGAGCAGTCGGTCTACGAGGCGATCGAGTTGATGGCCGAGTACGACATCGGTGCGTTGCTGGTCCTGTCTAACGACCGGCTGGTCGGTATTCTGTCAGAGCGCGACTATGCACGCAAAGGCGTCCTGTTGGGCCACCATTCGAAAGAAACGCGGGTGCGGGAGATTATGACCAGCCCGGTTGTGTCTGTAAGTCCGCAACACACCGTGGATGAATGCATGACCATGATGACTGACCATCATTTTCGCCACCTGCCGGTGCTGCAGAACGAAATGGTGGTGGGGGTGATCTCCATTGGCGACCTGGTGAAATGGGTGATCTCGGGCCAGGAGCAGACGATCCAGGCGCTCGAGGGCTACGTGACGGGAGCCTATCCAGGGTAGCTCGCTCGGGGCTCCGCGGTGTCGGGGCAGGTATCGTCCCCGAGTTCGTTGGGTAATTTGAGATTCCGAACCGCAGGTCCTTCGACTCGCTGCACTCGCTCAGGATGACAGAAAGAATGGGCACAGAACTGGCTCCGCCGACGGGCGGTTTCCGGGGCTGTGTCCTCCTCCAATTGAAAATTATTACGATTTGAATTGAGGCTTGCCAGGCGTCGAGCCCCGGCGGCGGGTAAAGTTGTGTGCTTGAGCGCGGGGGAATCGAGATATGCAGGCATCCGGGGGAGATGCGGGCGCATCTGCACCAGAGAGAACGGATTGAAGGTCCGGTGACCCCGGTGTGAGCGGCAAGGGCTCTCTCGGGCGGAGAAGCGATTTTGCCAGCCGCGCTGTCCCGTGGGTCGGGGCAGAGGAAGGACTTGAAAAAGATGTCGCGGCATGGCATTCCGATTGGAAAGATCTTTGGCATCTCGATCGATCTGGACTATTCCTGGTTTCTTATCGTCGGCCTGCTGACCTGGATGCTGGCGGCCAGCTACTATCCCACGGAATTTGCCGGCTGGAGCACGGGCGAATACTGGGGGATGGGGTTGGTGACGGCGGTGATGCTGTTTGTGAGCGTGCTGATTCACGAACTGGCGCATTCCGTGATGGCTCAGCGCTACGCGATTCCGGTTCCGCGCATCACACTTTTTCTGTTTGGCGGCGTATCGCAGATTGCGGCCGAACCGCCGGGGCCGGCGGAGGAGTTCTGGATCGCGGTGGTGGGTCCGGTGACCAGCCTGGCGCTGGCGGCGTTGTTCTGGGAACTGGAGCCGCTGGCAGCGGGATCGCAGCCGGTGTATGCACTGTTGGAGTACCTGGCCCTGCTCAATCTGATTCTTGCGATCTTCAACCTCATTCCCGGATTCCCGCTGGACGGGGGACGCGTGCTGCGCGCAATCGTCTGGCGGGTTACGCGTAATTATCATCGCGCCACCATCGCCGCGGGAGTGACGGGCCGGTTTTTCGGCTTTCTGCTGATCTTTTTCGGCGTGTGGCGCGCACTGACCGGAGACATCGTGGGAGGGATCTGGATTGCATTCATCGGGTGGTTCCTGGAGAGCGCGGCAGGAAGCCAGTTGCAACAGGAGGGATTGAAGAATTTGCTGGGCGGCCACAGAGTGATGGATGCCATGCGACGCGACTATCCACAGGTTCCAAGTGAGACGCCGCTGGTGGATGTGGTGAACCGCAGCATTCTTCCTTCTGGGTCACGCTATGCGATTGTGACCAACGCCGGCCGGCCGGTGGGGCTGGTGACGCTGGGAGGCATCCGCGAAATGCCGCAGCAGGACTGGCCCACCACCTTGGTTTCGCAGGTGATGGTTCCATTTCAGCGACTGACGACGACGCAGCCTGACGCTGTGCTTTGGGGCGCCCTGGAGAAGATGGGACGCGACGGAGTGAACCAGCTTCCGGTGGTTGAAGGGAACGGGATGGTAGGGATCCTTTCGCGAGAAGACATTCTGCATTATCTAAGCGCGCTTCGATCTCTGGCGGCCTGACGGGCGCGGAGATTGCGGCACGAACTTCGACTGAAAATCCGATGCACTGAGGAAAAGAGGAGACGGAGCATGACTACGGGAAGCAGAAGGCCGCTTTACCTGCTCTTGGTGTTGATTGTGTGCTGCTTGATTTTTGGAGGGCTGTTGCGGGCAGGAATATTCCGGCTGCCGTGGTACCAGACCTCAGTGGGTGGTGGGAGCGGCAAGCAAGTGGCGCTGCGGATTGCGCAGGACAACTCGCCGGTGAGCCTGAGCAATTTTCAAAACGGGTTCTCGTCGGTGATCGATCCCGCGCTGCCGGCGGTGGTGAACATTTCATCGACCAAGGTGGTGAAGCAGCAGAGCGCTCCGAACGTTTTCCAGGATCCATTTTTCCAGCAATTTTTCGGCAACCAGCCCGGGGCACAGGCGCCGCCGCAGTTGGAACGCGAACACAGTTTAGGTTCGGGGGTGATCGTGAATCCCGACGGTTACGTGCTGACCAACAACCACGTGGTGGCCGGCGCTTCGGACGTGGAGGTTTTTACAACCACTCGAAAACAGTACAAGGCGCAGGTGATCGGGACCGATCCGCGGACGGATATCGCGGTGCTGAAGATTGACGCCACGGGGCTGCCGACGTTGACGATCGGGGATTCATCAAAGCTGAAGGTGGGCGACCTGGTGTTTGCCATCGGCGACCCTTTCGGAATTGGAGAGACGGCGACCACGGGCATCGTGAGTGCGACGGGGCGTGGGCTTGGCGGGGCCGTTGAGCACTACGAGAATTTCATTCAGACCGATGCTGCCATCAATCCCGGAAACTCGGGAGGGGCTCTGATCGATCTTCGTGGAAACCTGGTGGGGATCAACACCGCGATCTTGTCCGGCGGCGGGGGCGGGAACGAGGGAATTGGATTCGCCATTCCAGTGAACATGGCGCGCAACGTGATGGAACAGATTGTGGAGCACGGCAAAGTGACCCGCGGCTACCTTGGTGTGACCATCCAGCCGGTAGACCCGGACATGGCCAAGGCTTTTGGACTGAGCCAGGGCGGGGGGGCGCTGGTGGGCGATGTAAGGCCGGGCAGCCCGGCCGCGAAGGCGGGGCTGCAGCGGGGCGATATCGTGTTGAAGCTGGATGGTACGGCAGTAGACAGTGCGGATGACCTGAGCCTTCGCATCTCCGAAATGGCTCCGGGGACGGTGGCCCATCTGGAGGTCTACCGCAACGGCCATACGCAGGATGTGGGCGTCACGCTGGGGACTTATCCGGAGAATGGCGCGGCGAGTGAACCGGCGCAAGGGGCGGGCGCGGTTTTGCAGGGCCTGGAAGTGCAGAACCTGACGAGCGATCTTGCGCAGCAGCTCCGTCTGCCGAGCGGGACGACCGGCGTGGTTGTGACCAAGGTCGATCCTTCCGGCGCTGCTGCGGCGGCGGGCGTGCAGCGCGGCGATGTGATTCAGGAAGTGGACCGCAAGCCCGTGCACAACGTGCAGGATTATCAGCAGGCGCTGGCCGGAGTGGGAAAGAGGCCCGTGCTGCTGCTGCTGAACCGGCAGGGGACGACGTTGTTTACCGTGGTGGAACCGCAGGAATGAGGACTGCGGGATAAACGGCTGGGATCTATCGTGGGGCTGAAGACGCGATGCCCTTCCTAAGGATCTGGGTACTGGTGCAGTTTGAGTCTCTAGGATTTGGGCACTCGACGGCCTTTCGGAAGTCGTACTGGACTGTCCGCATCTTCGCGAACGCACGGGCTGAATGGTACACTTTGCCAGCCTGCCGCGGGATCCAAAAGTCTTCCCCAGATCAACTGAGGGTTCGCGTGCATGGACATGGAGGTCGTTTATGCACGATGGAGATGGCGCTGCGGCGCCGTTGAATCCCGGTATTATCTTCGAAATGGTGCAGGCGCAGCAGCGTACTGCGGCGCTTAAAGCGGCAATCGACCTGGACGTATTCCGGGCCGTGGGTGAAGGGCCGGGAGACGTGGAGTCGATTGCGCGGCATTGCGGAGCTTCGCAGCGGGGCATTCGCATTCTGTGCGATTTCCTCACCATTTGCGGCGTGCTGGCGAAGGAGGATGGGCAGTATCGGCACACGCCGTCGAGCGCGGCGTTTCTCGATCCGCGTTCACCTTCCTGCATGGCGTCGGTGGCGCAGTTCATGTGCAACCCGGCGCTGCGTGAGCCTCTGGACCATCTGGCCGATGTGGTGCGGGCAGGCCGAACCAGTCTTCCGGGCGAGGGCACCGTGGAGCCGGAGAATCCGGTGTGGGTGCAGTTCGCGGAGCAGATGGCGCCGATGATGGGTCCCATGGCGGCGCCGCTGGGCGCGGTTTTGCTGGAGGGCTATACCGGCCCCATGCGCGTTCTGGACATTGCGGCGGGACACGGGCTGTTTGGGATCGAAATTGCGAAACAGAACCCGGAGGCGCACGTGACCGGGCTGGATTGGGCTCCGGTGTTGCGCGTGGCCCTGGAGAATGCGCGCAAGGCGGGCGTTCACGACCGCTATGACATGCTGCCGGGAAGCGCTTTTGAGGTGGACTTCGGCGGTCCCTACGACGCCGTGTTGCTGACCAACTTTTTGCATCATTTCGACAAGGAAACGTGCGTGGGCCTGTTGAAGAAGGTCCGCAGCGCGTTGCGGCCTGGGGGGCGTGCGGCGACCCTGGAGTTTGTGCCCAACGAGGATCGCGTATCGCCGGCGATGCCTGCGGCTTTCAGCATGACGATGCTGACCACCACGGCATCAGGAGATGCCTATACGCTGAGAGAGCTGACGGGCATGTACCAGGAAGCGGGCTTTGCCGTGATCAGCGGCCACCCGATTCCGATGAGCCCGCATACGATTGTGATGGGACTGGCCTGAAGCGGCGAGTGAGCGCCGCGGGTTGAGTGGGCGCGCTTAGAGCATATCTCCCGATGATTTTTGGGGGGATTAAGGATTCCCTCAGGGGCTAAAGCCCGGTTTTTATGCACCACTTACGGCACGGCTGAAGCCGTGCCCTTTCAAAGCAGCTCTACGCTCAGCCCTTTCAAAGCAGCTCCACGCTCAGCCCTTTCAAAGCAGCTCTACGCTCATTGGAGAAGTGGGTCAGGCGCTCACAGTTTCCATGGCGGCGCGGCGGGCGCGCGTAGCGGCAGCGAGTTCACCAAGCAACTCGTGGGTCGCGGCCCAGTCAATGCAGCCATCGGTGATGCTCTGGCCGTAGACGAGGGTCTGGCCGGGGATAAGTTTCTGTGCGCCGGCGACCAGGTTGCTTTCAATCATGACGCCCATGATGTTGCGATTGCCCGCGGCGATTTGTGCGGCAACATCGCGGCAGACAAGCGACTGGCGAGTGTAGTCCTTTTTGCTGTTGGCATGGCTGCAGTCGATCATGATGCGCGGCTTCACGCCACACTTTTCCATTTGCGCCGCGGTTTGCGCAACGCATTCCGCTGTGTAGTTCACGGTGTTTCTTCCGCCGCGCAGGATGATGTGGCAATCGGGATTGCCGGTGGTTACAAAAATGGCGGATTGGCCGTGCTTGGTGTGGCCGAGGAAGGCATGGGAGTGGGCAGCGGAGAGAATGGCATCGATGGCGACCTGCACTTCGCCGGAGGTGGCGTTCTTGAAACCAACCGGGCAGGAGACGCCGGAGACAAGCTGGCGATGCACCTGGCTCTCGGTGGTGCGCGCGCCAATGGCGCCCCAGCTCACCAGGCCTGCGACATATTGAGGCGAGATCATGTCGAGAAATTCGGTCCCGGTGGGAACGCCCATCTCGGCAAGATCGAGAAGAAGATGGCGCGCGAGACGGAGGCCGTCGTTGATCTTGTAGGACTGATCGAGGTGAGGGTCGTTAATGAGTCCCTTCCAGCCGATGGTGGTGCGGGGCTTCTCAAAGTAGACGCGCATGACGATGTGGAGATCGGAGGAGAACTCGGCGATGGCGGATTGGAGCAGTCCCGCGTATTCTCGCGCCGCCTTGGTGTCGTGAATGGAGCAGGGACCGACCAGGACGAGCAAGCGCGGATCGAGGCCAGCGAGGATTCCAGCCGTGGCATGGCGGGACTTGAAGATGTTGGTGGAGGAGGTTTCGGTGATGGGGAGTTCCTCCTCAAGGAACACGGGGGGAAGGACGACTTTTGTCCATTGAATGCGGAGGTCTTCTATGGTGTGGAACATGGCTCTTATCCTGAAGGTGCCGTTGGGACCTCAAAAAGAGGTTCGGCACGCGATGTCGAAATAGTTCTTTTCTAAAATCTATCAGCATGCGGCCGAGTGGCACAGCAAATGCACGCTGGCGGCGATGGCAGTCAGCGGCGATGCTTTCTCTTGGCGTCCACCCGGGGCCAGTATTGAAATTCGTCGCTGTAGAGTTCGCCGCTGAGATCGGCCACACGCTGCTGCAAGCGCGTTTGCGCATCGGAGATGGCCTGGTTGTAAATGGACGGGCCAACTTCTTCCAGAAAGAAGTTGAGCAACAAACCCGCGGGCATATCGCCGATGGGCTCAGGCATGTTTTCTTCGAAGTAGAGCTGGATGGAAGCGATGGCCGCGGCGTGCGCTGGCTTGGAGATTTCCGGGATCATGTTCCTCCTTATTATGCCTCGCGAGGGGAGCGGGAATAGACTCTCAGCGTGCGGGTCCTGGGGGAGTTTCGCGGAGTTGAAGAAACAGGTCAGGGTGAGGATCCGGTGCTGGTTGAATCATAAGTGGAAAGTGCGATGGCTCAGTTGGGAGTTATGAACGCGCTGCTCCGCGCTTGTCTTTCGGTGGCTCTATGCGTACCGGGCTTGGCCATGGGTCGGCAGACCTCTGACGCGGGGAAGCCGCTTTCGGGACCGGCGCCGAGGGGTGCTCCGGTGAACTCGACGGTTCCGGGATCGAAAGCGGAAAAGGCGAAGGGCCCGCGTCCTGATTATGTCCGCGCAGATCGCGTGATGACGTCTGGAGCGGAGCCTGTGACGGTTGTGCAGTTGGAGCAGGCGCTTCGCGAAGTCCATGGGAAGCGGGATCGAGACGTTGCGCGCCAACTCTCCAGGCTGGAACTGACGGAGCGGCTAAACAGCGAAAGGCTGCGGTTCTGGGAGGGCGCGTTGCAGGGCAAGAAATCTCGAGATGAACTCGAGGCGCTCGCCGACTCGTCCGTCTTCCTGCAGCCACCAGCCACGGAAATTCCCGCGCTGGCGCCGGCGGATGTGGCGGCGCAGCGTCAGATGATGGCGCTTATGGTGGACTACCTGGGCAAGGTCGTCCCAAAGTTGCCGGACTTGTCTGCCGCGGAAGACATGGCTCGCTACGAAAACGTATCGGGAGAACCAGATCAAGCGGGAGGAGCGGAGTGGAGGAGCCGCTCCTGGCAGTTGACGGACAATTCCAAAGTCGGGATTCTCCGCATTGGAGGCAAGGTGAATCTGGCGCCGCGAAGCAGCAAAAAGAAGGTGGCGAATAAGGAAGAGAGCGGCCAGATCGCCGGTATATTTGGCCCGGCACTTTCCACGTTGATCGTGGATGCTGCGCGGGGCAAGTTCGCCTGGAGCCGGTGGGAGCGGGGCGCAACAGGACTGCGGGCAGTGTTCCGGTATGAGGTGCCGAAGGCAGATTCTAATTATGAAATCACGTATTTCAGGGTTGGAGACAAGGGTAAATCGGTGGAGGTGCGGCAACGAACGGGCTATCACGGTGAGGTTGCGATCGAACCTGAAAGCGGAGCGATTCTTCGAATGACGATTGTGGCCGATCTGGACGCCGGCCTGCCGATTGACCGGACCGACGTGATGGTGGAATACGGACCCGTGCAGATGGATGGGAAGACCTATGACCTCCCTCTGAAGGGTGTCACCATCACGAGCGGGCCCAATGCGACGGGGGCCGAGGACAGTGGGAATTCCGTGGCAGAAGTGACGGTTATCGAGGAGATCGGGTTTGACGACTATCGTGTCCTGGATGCGTCATCGCCAACCAAGAGATAGACGTGGCTTTCGCGGGACGCGGCAGGCGTCCCCAATTCGAGCGAGCCCGCCTGCCAGTCTTTTCCAATTGAAAGATGAGCCTGAAGAAGCGAAGGGTAGGCGAAGCGGGTTTTGTCCTTTCGGGTTTTGAATTCAACTCAGCTTAGCAGTTGGTTCCGGGGCGGAGGGAATGTGGGAATCGCTCCGCATGATCTTCGTTTTCTGCTGCTCTATTGGAGCGATTTCCAAGGTCCTGTGGGAAGGGCGGAAAACAGTATCATCGTTTTCCGGGCTTTCCATAGGCCGCCATTTCCTCGGCCCTGTTGGTTGGCCATCGATCCTATGCGGTGAGCCGTAAGCGCTCAAAGAGTTTGGCTTTTGCTTGCTGCATCCGCCGCGCCGCATCGGTATCGCTGATGGCGGCGGCAACCCTTTTCAGCGCGTTCATACTCAGTCCCTCGCGCAGGTATTGTCCTGGTTTGTCCAACAGCGACAGGGTCTCCAGCGGGGTCTGATAGCGCTTGTAACTTACCCACTTGCGCCCTTTCTCGTCGATGCTCACATCTGCCTGAGCACAGGGGCGATGATAGTTCAGATACGGATTCAAGTACTCCTGGTAGAAGTCGTTGATGCGGTCTGCGTGGCTGGCATCGATGTATCCATAGCCGATGTGTTTGCGAATCACCGCGCCGTTCTTGGTCTCCACCAGGCCATTGTCACCGCTCTGTCGAGGCCGGCTCTTGGTCTGTTCGACGCGCAGCTTCTCCAGCAGTTGGGCGACGGTTTTGTTGATGAACTCGCTACCGTTGTCGGAGTGGAAGCCCAGGATGCGAAATGGAAACTGGCGCAGCATGTGCTCCAAAACCGGCTCCAGATAGGCCTCCGAGATGCGCGGCGTGGCGCCGGCGACCTGCCATTGCGTGACCTCATCGACGGCGTTGATGTGATAGACGCCCTTCTCCCCGCCGTTCGGCTGATCGCCCTGATGCACCGTGTCCAGACGCAGAAATCCGGGCTGACCTTGTGGCTGTGGCTTACGCCGCTCGCCGATCGAAACCGTCGTGGGCCGCGTCCTGGTGTAGTTCAGAAGCCGCTCGCGGTATCGCTGGCTCTTGCGCAGGTTATACAGGTGAGCCACCGAGATCCCCGCCAGCCGCGCATACTCCTGCTTGCCGTAGAGCTGAACCTCGCGCTCCAGAATGCGCCGTGTTGCCGGTCCGCTTAAGGTCTCATGCGCTTCGTCGACCGAGGCCAGCAACTCGATGTCGGCACGCGTGTAGCGTTCAGCAAAACGGCGACGCCGGTAGATGGTTGGCCGGATTCGCCCGGTGGCTGTGTAGCGTGCGATCAGCCGCGTCACCTGAGAACGGCTCAGCCCGGTCATCTTCACAATGTAGCGCCCTACCAGGCCACGATCTGCCTTATCTTGCTGAGCGTACTCCCGCTCGATCAGCACTTGCTCCACCCACCCATACACCTGCTCCCGATTCTTGCCCTCAAAACGGATATTCTCGCTGGCCTCCACGAACCGGCCAATTGCTTCCAAACTCAACTTCTCTGCCTCGTCCATGCGGATGTTCACTACCCAGCATGACCGCCCCTTCAGGCTCATCTTGTATTGGAATCAAAGTCCTCCT
Source organism: uncultured Acidobacteriota bacterium (assembly GCA_963833995.1). Taxonomy (GTDB): domain Bacteria; phylum Acidobacteriota; class Terriglobia; order Terriglobales; family Acidobacteriaceae; genus Telmatobacter. The sequence goes on from CAWIAE010000002.1 coordinate 26,444, forward strand.
TCAGGCTCATCTTGTATTGGAAGAGAGTCTGCCTTGACGTGCGGAAGGCGACTGCCTAGAATTACATAGGACAACTCCGGCCAATTTTCGAGATAAGTGCCCAACGGGCTTGGAGTTAGTCAGTATCGACCGGGTTTGGCGCATGGCCTGAACGGGTGGTGGGGTCATGAGCGAGGGGCAGCCCGGAGGCAGGGGAAATGTCAGAGGCGCGTGTCAGTCCGCGAGAGCGGCTGGTTCTTACGGCGATCATCGAGCAATATATCGCGACCGGAGAGCCTGTGGCATCGCAGGCGGTTGCGCAGGTGTTTGCCAGCCGGGAAGGTCTGAGTTCGGCCACCATTCGCAACGTAATGGCAGCGTTAGGCGAAGCGGGTCTGCTGGAGCAGCCGCACACCTCTGCAGGACGTGTGCCCACGGCGGCGGCATTTCGCTACTACGTTGAGCAAATTACGCGACCGAATGCGCAAATGGGTCGCAACGGCATGGCTGTTGTGAGCCTGGGTGCGGAAGAACAAGGGGTTTCGTCGCTGAGCGAGGAGCGGCGCGGGCAGATCGACCACGGCTATTCGGGGGTTTCGAGCAGCAACGATTATCTGGAGCGCACCTCGCACGTGCTGGCGTTGATTTCCAGTGGGTTGGGCGTAGCGCTGGCCAGCTCCACCTCAGCGCAGGTGCTGGAGCACATTCATTTTTCAAAGCTTTCGGCGGGCCGGGTGTTGGCGGTGTTGGTGACGCAATCAGGCGCGGTGCTGGACCGGGTATTGGTCCTGGACCACGAGCTGACGCACCTGGATCTGGATACGGCGGCGCGCTATCTTAACGAGAACTTCCGCGGCTGGCCCATCGAGCGCATCCGGGCCGAGGTGGCGCGGCGCATAGAGCAGGAGCGGGAAGCCTATCACCAGCTGTTGGGCGCGGTGGAAGAGCTTTGCCGCAAGGGCGCGCTTGCGGGTGGCGAGACCGGGCCCGCGATTTTTGTGGATGGAATGTCGAACCTGATTGCCGCCGAGGTGGACCGCGAGCGGCTGCGCCAGATGTTGCTGGCGCTGGAAGCCAAGCAGCGGCTGGTGGAACTGCTGACCGCCTACGTTGACGGCCGTCAACAGGAGGTGCGCGTGGTGGTAGGGCTTGATGATACTTCGCCGGCCATGCAGGACCTGGTGTTGATTGGGGCTCCGGCACGGCTGGGGGGGACGAACCTGGGCACCATTGCCGTGATTGCACCCACCCGCATCCAATACCAGGAAATGATTCAGGCGGTACGGTACGTGGCAAGGCTCTCTGAACGGCTTTTTGAGTCGCCCGCCGAATAGATAAATTTACAAGCGAGTTGCCCACGGCACGGCAGGTGAACGGGCAAAGGAACGCAACTGAATTTGAGTCGCACAAGCTTTTCAAGAATCCTGTGCGCCGGGGAATTTATCATTAGATATGAAGAAGAGTATTTGGAGATCGCGCAAAGGCATGCCAGAACAGGAAGCAGAGATGTCGGCAGTAGACGCTGGAGTATCGGAGCAGGATCCAGAGCCCGCGAAGGGGAGGGAAGGCGCGGCTGCGGCTGCAGAGCCGGAGATGGCTGAGACCAGCCCCCAGGTTGAGCTCGACCGCCTGAAGTTGGAGAACGAGTTAGTGAAGGGCGAGCGGGACCAGCTTCTGGACCGCCTGGCGCGGCTGCAGGCTGAGTTTGAGAATGCGCGCAAGCGGGCCGAGCGAGAACGGCAGGAGTTTCGCGATTACGCCGTGGGCAATGTGGTGGAGCAGTTTTTGCCGGTTCTGGATAATTTTGAACTGGCGCTGAAATCTGCCGGGACGACGGAGCAGTTGCGCTCCGGCGTTGAACTGATTGTGAAACAGATGGAGGATGTTTTGCGCCAACTGCAGGTGCACCCGGTGGCGGCGGTGGGCGAGGCATTCGATCCGCGCCAGCACGAGGCGCTGGGTTCAGTGGAACGCGAAGATCTTCCAGACCAGCATGTGGCTGAAGAAATCCGCCGCGGCTACCGGATGCGGGAGCGGCTTTTGCGGCCGGCACTGGTGCGCGTGGTCTCAAATCCGAAACAGACGAGCGAGTGAGTACACATACAAAAGTGAGCAAAGCCGATTACTACGAAGTATTGGGCGTTTCGCGCGATGTGAACGACCAGGAGTTGAAGAGCGCCTATCGCAAGCAGGCGCTTAAATATCATCCTGACCGCAATCCTGGGAATCACGCGGCGGAAGAAAAGTTCAAAGAGGCCAGCGAGGCCTACCAGGTGTTGAGCGACGCCGACAAGCGCGCCGCGTACGATCGCTTTGGCCACGCAGGCGTGGGAGCGAACGGCGCGGGAGGCTTTGGCGGCTTCAGCGGGAACGTGGACCTGGGCGACATCTTCGGCGACTTGTTCGGCGAGATGTTCAACATGGGCGGCGGCGGGGGCCAACAGCGGGCAACGCGGCAGCGGCGCGGAGAAGACCTGCGTTTCGACCTGGCAATCGACTTTGAAGATGCGATCTTCGGTACGGAGACGGAGATCAAGGTTCGCCGCTACGAGACGTGCTCGACCTGCCAGGGAAGCGGCAGCTCATCCGGCCGCGGTCCGGTTACCTGCCCGCAATGCCATGGACGGGGCCAGATACGGTACCAGCAGGGGTTTTTCTCAGTAGCGCGCACCTGCAGCGCTTGCGGAGGCGCAGGAACCATCATCAGCGATCCTTGCGCAACCTGCCGCGGAGAAACGCGGGTAGCGAAAGAAATGAAGCTGACCGTGAAGGTTCCGCCGGGTGTGGATGAAGGGACGCGGATACGCTACGGAGGCGAAGGCGACGCCGGGCGCTATGGCGGACCTGGGGGAGACCTGTATGTGGTGCTCTCAGTTCGCACGCATGAATTTTTTGAACGCCATGGCTACGACATCCATTGCGTGATTCCAATCAGCTTTCCACAGGCCGCGCTAGGGGCGGAGATCGAGATCGACGGGATCGACGGGCCGGTGAGCCTGAAGATTCCCGAGGGCACGCAGAACGGCAAGGATTTGCGGATTCGCACCCGGGGCGTTCCTCACCTGAACGAGAAGGGGCGCGGAGACCTGATCGTGAAAGTGATGGTGCAGATTCCCAGGAAGCTGAGCCGGGCGCAACGCGAAATGGTGACAAAGCTGGCCGAGACCATGACGGTGGAGAACAAGCCCACGTCGCCGGGACTGCTGGAGAAGATGAAGGATCTTTTCAGTTAGAGCGTTTTCGGCTTGATTGAGCGCTTACGGGAAAAATATCTGCGGCGTCCCACCCTTTGTGCGAAAAGCGCCCAAAGGACGGGGCACGGAGTTCCGCCGACGCTCAACTGCTTGGATGGGAAGAAGGTTGGTGGAGCTGAGCGGGATCGAACCGCTGGCCTCCTCGTTGCGAACGAGGCGCTCTCCCAGCTGAGCTACAGCCCCACGACGACTTCTTTATATTACCAGCGGGTTGCAGTTCCGGAAAGGCCTGTGGCTGCGATGCCGAAGAGGGTGGCGGAACGGGCCTGCCACGTGAACGGGATCCGCGTACCCGCCAGCTCAGCGGACGTAGGTGTAGGTGCCGCAAAGGTCGCTGGAGTGGGCAAGGGCATCCATCGTAAACACCGGCCCGGCCGATCCTGAGAAGAACGCAACCTGCAGCGTGTTCCCCGAGGCATACGTCGCCATCCACTGCGTGACTTCGGTTCCGCAGAGCGTGTTGTGGTGGAGGAAGCGCTTTGACGCCGGGACGACCAGGTGGTACAGGGAGCCCGTGCCCCCGGCGTTGACGTCCGCATCGAAGGCCGCACTTACCTCCGCGGGCGCCAGCTCCCGTGCTTTCGCAATCAGAAACCCGGTGAAATTGATGCTGAGCTTGTTTCCGGAGATCTCGATGTCGCCGGTGATGGAGTTCGCCGTGTTGCTTGCAGCGCGCCAGTAGCCCTTGTCCTGTGCCGCGCAGGAAATGCTGCAGGCGAGAACCAGGATTGCGGCGATGCGGAGGAGGATGCGAGTGTTCACTCTTCGAGGATGACATTGGCGGGAGGCTGAGAGCAAACTGTGGCAACCGAACGCCCCGATCCGCAGCCGTGGATATTACATCCGGTAGACGAAGAATCGAAGGGCTCATAAATCGTTTGACGCAGAGCACTCTGTAGTGTAGAGTACTCTTCAGAAAGATTCGAGCGCGGGGATGAGTGGAAAACACCTCACGTCACCGGGGGATGGAGAAAGGCCAGGGCGATTGCATGAGCGTTGATTTGATTACGGCCAGTGAGGTTTCCGCGGCGGCGTTGCCCCTTCAGATCGATTCGCTGGTGAAACGGTTTGGGCAAGTGACGGCAGTGGATGGGGTGTCGCTGGAACTGCACGCGGGCGAATGCCTGGGATTGCTGGGGCCGAATGGAGCCGGCAAGAGCACGCTGATCCGCAGCATTGTGGGGCGGGTGATACCGGATGCGGGGCGGGTGGCGGTGTTCGGATCTCCGGCGGAATCGGCCGAGGCGCGAATGGCGTTGGGGTGGGTTCCACAGGAGTTGGCGTTATATCCGCGGCTCACATGCGGGGAGAATCTGGCGGCATTCGGGCGCTACCACGGGCTGCACGGAAAGGAGCTTGCGAAGGCGGTGGCGTGGTGCCTGGATTGGGCCGCACTGACGGAGCGGGCGAAGGATCTGGCCAAGAGTCTTTCCGGCGGGATGAAGCGGCGGCTCAACATGGCGGCGGGCATCATTCACCGGCCGCGGGTGGTGCTGCTGGATGAGCCCACGGTGGGAGTTGACCCGCAATCGCGCAACCGGATTTTTGAAATGATCGAAGCCCTGGGTGCGCAGGGGACGGCGATTATCTACACCACGCACTACATGGAAGAGGCGGAACGGCTGTGCGATCGCATCTCGATCATCGATCACGGGCGGATTATTGCATCGGGTACCAATGAGGAACTTGTGCGCAACGCATTCGCTTCGCGCAGTGAAGTGCTGGCGCGGTTCGATGGACCGCTGGAAGCGATCTCCGCATGGGCGCAACGGCATGGAGGGCGGCTGGTGGACTCGACCGCGGAGTTCACCATCGAGCACTCGACTGAGATTGCGGGGCTGCTGGAGGATGCGGCGAAAGCGGGACTGTTGCTGGTGGATGTGTCGCTGCGGCGGCCGAACCTGGAGTCGGTTTTCCTACTGCTCACGGGAAGGGAGTTACGCGATTGATCTTCAATATTGTCCGTACCGCTCTGATTGCTTTGCGACGCGACCGCGCCGCGCTGGCGTTGAGTTTTATTTTGCCGGTGGTCTTCTTCAGCATCTTTGCCGTGATCTTTGGAGGGCAGCACGATACCACGCCCAAGATCAGCGTCATTGTGGTGGATGAGGATCAGAGCGAAGCGTCGCGCGATCTGGTGGGTGCGTTGGAGCGCGAAAGCTCGCTGGTGGTGAGTACGAGGCCGGATGCAAAGAGCAAGACGGCGCCGCCTCCGCCGGAGTACACGGCGGCCAGTGCGGAGGCCGCGGTGAGGGCTGGGGACGCGCCGGTGGCGCTGATCGTTCCGCGTGGGTTCGGGCAGCACCCCATCTCCTTCGGTCCCGAGGGAACGGGCACGGCGATCGAATTGCTGAATGACGAGAGCGACCAGATTGCGCCGCAGATGGTGATGGGCCTGCTGCAGAAGGCGGCCATGACTTCGATGCCGGCGGCGATGGCGGATGAGGGAATCAAATACACCGAGAAGTACATCGGCATGCTGACGCCCGAACAGCGGAAGATGATGGAGACCGATCTCGACAAGCTGCGAAAGCTTGAAAAATCCGGCAAGTTCGAGGAAGGCGAAACCTCAGGGAACGGGCTGCAGCGCGGAATCATCGCGGTGAAATCGCGCGCCGTGGTGGGAGAAAACAAGCGCAACCCGATGGTTGCATTTTATGCGGCCTCCATCGGCGTGATGTTTCTTCTGTTCACAGCCAGCGGCGCGGCGGGGTCGTTGCTGGATGAGGCTGAAAGCGGCACGCTGGAGCGGGTTTTGAGCTCGCGCGTGACGATGACGAAATTGCTGGCGGGCAAGCTGGTGTTCAACACGCTGCTGGCTCTGGCGCAACTGGTGCTGATGTTTCTTTGGGCGTGGGCAGTGTTCAAGCTGGATCTGTTCAGCCATATTCCCGGATTTGTAGTGATGGGAGTTTGTACGGCTCTTGCAGTGGCTGCGTTTGGCATTTTGCTGGCGAGCATCTGCCACACGCGGGGACAATTGGGCGCGGTATCCACACTTTTGATCCTGGTGATGTCGTCGGTGGGGGGCAGCATGTTTCCGCGGTACTTGATGCCCGCTGCGATGCAGAAAGCGGGCTTGTTCACGATTAACGCGTGGGCCATTGACGGGTTTACGAAGGTGTTCTGGCGCGATCTGCCGGTGCAGGCTTTGTGGCAGCAGGTGAGCGTGCTGCTGGGCATCGGCATCGCGCTGTTTATGGTGGCGCGACGAATCGCACGACGCTGGGAGAGCGCGTAGCAGTTGTGAATACGAGGAATAGGAGGAGATACGATATGACAGGAAACATGGAAGAGCAGGACCTGCGCGACAGGTTGAGCCTGATCGAGAGCATGATTCTGGAAGGACGGCGAAAGACGGAGAGTTGGGGATGGATCTTCGTTTTCTGGGGCGTGGCCTACTATGTCGCGATCGCATGGACGACGTGGGGCCATAGTTCCCTGGCGTGGCCGGTGACGATGATTGTTGCGGCTGCGGTGAGCAGTGTGCTGTTTTCGCGCAAGGCGCGCAGTCGTCCTGGGACCACGATGGGCCGTGCCATCGGCGCGGTGTGGATCGCGCTGGGCATTTCGATGTTTGTGCTGCTGATATCGCTGGGGATGAGCGGGCGATATGAGCCGCATGTGTTCATCGCGATTATTGGTGCCATGCTGGGCACGGCCAATGCAACCTCAAGCATAATTCTGAAATGGAAGATGCAGTTTGCATGCGCGGTGGTGTGGTGGGCGGCGACTGTGATTGCTTGTTTTGGCTCTGAAACTCTTACCTCGATCACATTTCTGGTGGCGATTTTCTTCTGCCAGATTGTGTTCGGGATTTACGGGATGATCGGGGAATCGCGCAAGCGCAGAGTTCGCAGGGAAGGCACGGCCCATGCCTGATTTGCCGGAATTGAATCCCGTCATTCATGGGAAGTTGCGGCTGGCCCTGCTGTCTTTGCTGTCGGGTGTGGAAGAGGCGGAGTTCACGTGGCTACGGGCCAGGACGGGGTCGACAGACGGCAATCTTGGGGCTCAATTGATGAAGCTGGAAGAGGCCGGCTACGTGGCGGTCGAAAAAAAGTTTGTCCAGCGCAAGCCGCAGACGCTCTATCGCATGACGGAAACAGGGCGCGATGCGCTGACGGAGTATGTGCAGGCGCTGAAGCAGTTGCTGGGCGCGGCGATCGGGGCTTGATCGCTACTCACGTGGCAGGAAGAAATCCTGCAACCCGGCGCGTACCGCATGGGCCGCCATGGAAGACTGAATCTCCAACGCCAGCCCCAGCGCATCGCGGCCCTGCAATCCGGTGACGCGCGGCTCGCGGCGCGTGCGCACCGCATCCAGAAACGACTCGATCTCCAGCCGCAACGGTTCGCCGGGCGCAACCGGCGGCTTGTCAAACGACAGCCCCGGCCCGGGACCGGCCTCCGCGCCCGCCAACGCCATTTGCGCCAGTACCGCCGGGTCGACCCTGCCCTCCGCGATGGCTGCGGCAATCTCTGCCGGAACCCTTCCGTCCAGCCGGATTACCACCAGGTCACGCCGCGCATAGTCGATCGAGACATACTGGCGCGGCTCAAAGAACCGCAGCTTCCGCACCCGCTCCGTCGACACGCGCGAGGCGGTAAAGTTGGCCACGCATCCCGACTCAAACTCCACCCGCACATTGGCGATGTCCACCTTGGGCGACAGAATTGGCAGGCCCACCGCCCGTACCTCGCGCACCGGGGAGTTGGCAAACGTCAGCACGATGTCCAGGTCGTGAATCATCAGGTCCATCACCACGTCCACATCCAGCGAACGTGGGGTGAATACCGAAAGCCGGTGCGCCTCAAAAAACATTGGCCGGCGCAGCTTCGGCTGGACGGCCAACACCGCGGGATTGAATCGCTCCAGGTGCCCAGGCTGCAGAATGCGCTGGCGCCGCGCGGCCAGTTCCAGCAGGTCGTCAGCCTCCGGCAGGCTGGCCGCAATCGGCTTCTCAACCAGCACGTCCAGTCCCGCATCCAGCAGCGCCGATGCCACCGCGTGATGATGCACGGTGGGAACGGCGACGCTGGCCGCGGCAAGGCCCAGATCCGCGCTCAGCAACTGATCCACTGAAGCAAAGACCGGAACCGCGTATTGCTCCCCTGCGGCGGCGCCACGGGCGGCGTCCGGCTCCACCACCGCGGCCAAGCAGACGCCCAGTCCCGCTGTTTCCAGTTCGCGGTAGACGCGCAGGTGGTTGCGGCCAAACGCTCCAGCACCCGCAACAGCAACCCGCAGACCTGGACTGCCCGATTTGCTCAAACTTCTTTGCCTTCCACAGCTTTCAGGCAGCGGCCATACAGTTCCAGCAACTGGGTCACGTGTTCCTCCGGCTTGGCCGCAGCGGCTCCGCTGAAGCCCGTCGAAGGCGCGGCAGGGCGGCCCACACCGGTTGTGCCGGCCACAAACTTGAGAAGATCGAGAGCGATATCTTCATTACGGCGGGCGCCGAGGCCCGCGCTATTCAACGATTCCATCCTGAAATGTCTCCGAAAAGGATGCTACCAGAACCCGCCCGCATTCCGCAGTGCCCGGCGCACGGCTGCCTCAAGCCAATCTCGACGGACTTTCAGGGTTGAGCCAGTTACACCGCCTCTTCCCGCTTTACGCGGCATCTTACCCACAAGTGGAGAAAAGCGGATGACCGAGCGCGAACGCGATCTCCTGCTCATGATCCTCGCTGCATCCGCAGGCTCGGCCGATGGCTGGAGCTTTTTCGGAATGGGCCATGCGTTCGTTGCCAACATGACCGGCAACACGGTTCTTCTGGGCCTGGCGGTCTTTCAGGTCAATGGCGATGCGATCCACCCGCTCATTGCTCTCGTGTTCTATGCCTTTGGGGTCGCTCTCGCCGCATTTCTCACCCGAAGAGTCGTTCAAGGTAGCCTGTGGCCCAAAGTAGTATCGAGAGTGCTTCTTTTCGAATCCGTGCTGCTGGCCGCTACTGAAACGGGGTGGATCGTGTTGCGCGGCCATGTCTTCCCAGCCGGATCACCGATACCCTCCAGGATGAATCTGCTTCTTTCCATTGTTGCCTTTGCCATCGGCATGCAGAGCGGCGTCATGTTGCAATTGAAAATCCCCGGCATTGTCACCACCTATATCAGCGGCACATGGACCCGGCTGGTGAGCGGCCTCGTCCGCCTCGCCACGCGAGAAAAGCACCAGCCCCCCGGCAAGAAATTCGAGTTCGAGGAGCGGCTCTTGATGCAGGCCGGCATCCTCGCCGTTTATCTTCTCTCCGCAGTGATCACTGGCTGGCTCTTCCGCTATTTTCCCGAGGGTGTTGGCGCACTCTCCGCCTCGTCTGTAGCCCTGGTCGCCATCTACGGCGCGGCCCGCGCATAAGCCTTGCGGCAATCTCAAGCACGTGTCCGCGGGTGGACAATTGAACTCGATTCCGGACACTCCAGCCTCTCCCCGTCTTTCTCTGCTGCCTCGATGCCATTGACCAAAAGGGATTTGCCGCTCCAGCAGATTGGCTCTATATTTGCCCCAACGGGTTGCGAGCGGTCCCGCGGCATGGAGGTCCAATGCAGACATGGTTCTATGATTTGCGCTTCGCCTTGCGCCAAATGAGGAAAACGCCCGGCCTGGCGCTGCTGGCCATTGTCACGCTCGCCTTTGGCGTCGGCGCCAACACCGCCATCTTCACCGTGATTCAAAGTGTGCTGCTTCGCCCCCTGCCCTATGCCGGGTCGAATCGCCTCGTTGTCATCGGGCCGAAAAGCGATAAGCCCACCTTCGGCTCTACATCCTGGCTCAACTATCGAGATATCCGGGCCCAGTCCAAACTGCTGCAGAATATCGCCGGATATTCCCAGGATGTCAGCGTTCTGGAGAGCCATGACAGTTCGCAAAGCATCGTCGCCCCGCGCGTGAGTGCGAATCTGTTTTCAATGCTCGGCACGCGTCCCTTGCTGGGCCGAACCTTCGCGCCATCTGAAGGACAAACCGGCGGTCCCAGCGTGGTGCTGCTCTCCGAAGGGCTGTGGCGCGAGAGTTTTCACGCCGACCCGAACATCGTGGGTCAATCGGTAAAGGTTGGCGGTGCGCCGCACACCATCGTCGGGGTGATGCCGGCCAGTTTCCATTTCCCTGATGAGATGGGTCCCGACCTCGAGAAAGGCGTGTGGCTGCCTTTGCAGCCGTCCGCGGAGATGCTCAAAGATCGGGGCTACAACTTCTTGAGCGTGGTTGGCCAACTCCGTCCCGGAGTCACCGTCCTGCAGTTTCAACATGAACTCGACGCCATTGCCGCGCATATTCCGCGCGACAAGGATCAGGGTCCTGCCGCCTTCAGCACGTGGCATTATCAGGACGCTCTCACCGGGCCCGTACGAGCGGTTCTTTACGGCCTCTTGGGAGCGCTTGCGCTGGTGTTGTTGATTGCCTGCGCCAACGTCTCCAATCTCCTGATCGCACGCTGCATCGGGCGGCAGCAGGAATTCGCAGTCCGGGCCGCACTGGGCGCAGGCCGTCTCCGGCTGGTTCGCCAGATGCTCTCTGAAGGGCTGGCACTCAGCCTGCTGGGCTGCGGTGCGGGCATGGCGCTGGCCGAGTTGGCCATGCTTGCCCTCCGCAAGCTGCCGGAAGGAACCATCCCGCGAGCTAACTCCATCGCCATTCACTGGTCCATCGTCTTTGTCCTGGCGGCCATCGCCATTCTCACCACCGTGCTGTCTTCGCTTCTTCCTGCGCTGCTGGTGGCGCACGCCAATCCGCAGGCGGCCCTGCAGTCGGCGTCGCGCGGCATCGGATCACGTTCTGCGAGCGGCAGGCTCAGCGGCACGCTGGTTGCCGGCGAAGTGGCGCTCTCCGCCGTTCTCCTGGTGGGCGCGGGCCTTCTGTTTCACACGCTTTGGAACCTGGAGCAGGCGAGCATGGGCATCGACATCGAGCGTGTGACCATATTCACCGCGATGCCCAGCGATGCTGCGGGATTTTCGGCTTTGTCGGTCTCTGAGGACACGGCCAACGCGCCTACCTCCGTAGCCACACTCATCTATGAGCCGCTCCTGGAGCAGATGCGCCGCCTGCCAGGAATCCGGGGCGCGGCGCTCGCGACGACACCGCCGCTCTCAGGAGTCGGCGTGCAAAGCAGCTTCGACATTGTGGGGCAGCCACATAGCACGAAGGATGACTCCCGCGTCTCCGCCGCCAGCTCCGATTACGCCCGCGTTTTTGCCACACCCATGGTGAGCGGCCGCATGATCGCCGACAGCGACACCGCATCCAGTCCGCCGGTAGCCGTGGTCAACCAGGCCTTCGCCAAAAAGTACTTTGCCGGGCCGAACCCGAACCAGGCCGCGCTGGGCCACCAGATCAACCTGGGCGGCAAGGATACGGGCATGATCCAGCCCATTACCATCGTCGGCGTCATGGCAGACCAGGTGGGGGCCACGATCGGCAGCGATGTGCTGCCTAATCTGCTGCTGCCCCCGCAGCAGGTTCCAACCACCTCGCTCTTCTACCCGGCCCTGCTCAAGATGGTGGTCACCTTCGCTGTCAAGACCCGGGGCGACATCCCGGTGGCGTCGGAGATGCGCGCGCTCTTTCACCGCGATGCCCCCGGGTTCGCCCTCGATGACTTCCAGACCATGCGCGAGGCCGTTGACCAGAAAACCTTCAGCCAGCGCCTCGGCCTGTATCTCGTTGGCTCCTTCGCCGGACTGGCCGTGCTCATGGTGTTTGCGGGCCTGTACGGGGTTCTGTCACAACTGGTCAGCTACCGCCGCCGCGAAATCGGCGTCCGCATGGCTCTCGGCGCAACCCGGCAGAGCGTGGCGCAACTGATTCTTCGCCAGGGCTCGATCCTGGTCGGCGCAGGCCTGGCAGCCGGTCTATTCCTCGCTTTCGCATCGGCGCGACTGGTCAAAAGCTTCCTCTACCAGGTGCAACCCCTCGATCTCAAGACCTATGCCGCCGCCGCCGTTGCTCTGACCGTGATCGGCCTGGTCGCCGCACTGCTCCCCGCCCGAAGAGCAGCGTCAATAGAACCCATGGAGGCCCTGCGGGAGGATTGAGATCTTATGAGTTGCTTCAGCACTGGCCCGGGCCCGCCGCGCTAATCTGAAAGCCATGCACCTGGCCTACATCGGAATGGGGGCGAATCTGCCCAGTCCCGCGGGCGTTCCCCATGCCACCCTTGCAGCGGCTGCCGATGATCTCGCGCACCTCGGCCGCATTACCGCCCGCTCCTCGCTCTACAGCACCGAACCGGTCGGCTACACGGCGCAACCGCGCTTCATCAACGCGGTTGTCGCGCTCGAAACCGAACTTGCGCCGGGCGAACTGCTCCAGGCGCTCATGGCCATCGAACGGAAATTCGGCCGCGACCGCTCCGCGGGAATAGCCAACGGGCCTCGCACGCTCGATCTCGACATTCTCCTCGTTGATCAACTGACCGTCCACGAGCCCGGTCTCGAGATCCCCCACCCGCGTCTCACCGAGCGTGCCTTCGTCCTCATCCCTCTTGGGGAGATCGCTCGAGAGGCCATCGATCCCCGAAGTGGCCAAACCATGTCACAATTGCTACTCAGGCTCTTCCCCGGTTCTGAAAGCAAATCTCATGCGGTGTTCAAGTTGCACAACGACAATTGGCGCGCTGGCACTGATCTGGACAATTCCGGCTCCAACCAGCCTTGACGCGCAATCCGCCGTTGTAACCCTCACGGTGGAAGACAGCGGCAGCCGAGCATTGCCCGACGCCGCCATCAAAAACGCCGCCGGCCAATTGCTGGGGCGCACCAACACCAACGGGCGCCTCACCATCCCCTGCGCGTCTCCCTGCCGCCTGCGCGTCGATGCTCAGGGATTTGCCGGCAAGACACTCCTCGTCAACTCCGACACCATCCTCCACCTCAATCCCGCAAGCGACACCGAGGAAGTGACCGTAACCGCCTACCGCACCCCGCTGGGCTCACTCGAGAGCCCCGTCACCACGAGAATCCTGTCGCAAGCAGCACTGAACTCCGCAGCGGCGGTCACCCTTGACGAGAAAGTGCGCGAGCTTCCAGGGGTTCAGCTTTTCCGCCGCTCATCCTCGCTGGTGGCCAACCCTTCTTCGCAGGGAGTCAGCCTTCGAGGGCTGGGTTCCACCGCTGCCAGCCGGACACTTGTCACCGAGGACGACGTTCCCCTCAATGATCCCTTTGCCGGCTGGATTCGCTGGGAGGAGCAGCCCGAGCTGTCCATCAGGAGTGTGGAACTGGTGCGCGGAGGCGCCAGCGATCTCTACGGCTCAAGCGCCATCGGCGGCGTCATCAACGTCATTCCTGTCCACCCCGCCTCTGATTTCGCCGAATTCGATTCGAGCTACGGCTCTGAAAACACTTACGATGACGCTCTCAGGCTGCAGGCAAGGCACGGCTCCTGGGGCGTGTTGGCCGTGGGCGGCGCTATCGGAACCGACGGCTACATTCAGGAAGCTCCCTGGCAGCGGGGTCCGGTTGACATCGCCAGCAACGTCCATCTTCAGAACGGCCTCTTCCTCGCCGAGCACGAACGCGGCCCCCTGCGCCTGTTTGCGCGTACCAATGCCTACAACGACGCGCGCAGCAACGGCACTCCCGACCAGACGAACGGAACCCGCCTCTGGCGTTACGCAACCGGCGCCGATTGGCAGGGACCGCACGGCGGATCGCTGGTCTCGCGCTTCTACGGCTCAACCGAGCACTTCCGCCAGGTCTTCTCCAGCATTTCCAATGCGCCGACCGCTGCCGAACCCGACTGCTCCTATCGCTGCGGCGAATCGCCCACCCGCTTTTCTCTCTCGCCGGAAAACGAACTCGGGGCGGTAGCCCACTGGAGTCAACCCCTTGGCATCGGCCTGCTCTTCATCGCAGGGGCCGACACCCACGATGTGCGCGTGTGGGATCGCGAACAAACTTATGGATCGACTGCCGCGCTCACCGATCTTCGCGATCATCAGCGCGACTCCGGCCTCTATGGCGAAGCGATGTGGCTCCGCAAAGGCTGGACCCTTACCGCTTCCGCGCGCGAGGACTGGTTCCAGAACTTCGATGGCCAACAACTTCTCTGGGGCGGCTCGGCATGGAATTCCTCTCCGTCCCAGCCGACCCAGTTCAGCCAGCAAGTCTTCGACCCCCGCATGGGCCTCTCGCGCAAATTTCTGACTCATTGGGCCGTCTCTGCCTCGGCTTTCCGCGCCTTTCGCGCACCCACGCCCAACGAACTCTACCGCACCACCCAGGTGGGTAACCAACTGACCAAGCCCAATTTCAACCTGCTCAGCGAACGCGCCACCGGATGGGAAACCGGCGTGGCTTCGGAGTGGCGCTGGGGCACCATCCGCACCAGCTATTTCCTCACCCAGGTCAATCGCCCCATCACCGCGCTCACCATCAATCCAACCTCGTCCCCAATCCTCTTCATGCGTGAAAACCTGGGCCAGATCGAGAGCCGCGGCGTGGCCGTCGATTTCGAACTCGCTCCGCAATCCTGGCTCTCCGTCGATGGAGGCTACCAGTATGCCGACGCCACCGTTACCAAAGGCAGCCAGGATCTGGGCAATTGGATTCCCGAAGTGGCGCACAACATGGCTACCCTCAACCTGCGCGCATTCCGCCCCCGCTTCGGCACCTTGAGCCTGCAGTCAAGGCTCAGCGGGCGCCAGTACGACGACGACGCCAATACCTATCTCCTCCACGGCTACTTTCGCCTCGACGCCTTTGCCTCGCACGATTTCGGCAAGCGCCTCGAAGTCTTCGCCGCCGGCGAAAACCTCTTCGACCGCGACATCGAAGTGGGCAAGACGCCCACCACGACGCTCGCCCAGCCTCGCTCCGCACGCATCGGCCTTCGCTTCCACATCGGCGAGTCCTCGCCATAAGCTTCCCCTCGCAGGTCCGAAGCCAGTTGGCCAAACCCCGAGGCTCCATCCCATTAGAATCGTCAGGTGAGCCTCCAATTCAGCCTGCTGCGCGAAACCACCACGGGCGGCCGCCGCGCTCAAATCCGCCTGCCCCACCAGACGGTCGACACGCCGGTCTTCATGCCCGTCGGCACCGCGGCCACCGTCAAAGCTGTTCCCCAGGACGTCCTCGAATCCCTCGGCGCGCAGATCATCCTCGGCAACACCTATCACCTCTACCTGCGCCCCGGTCACGAAGCGATCCGCCGCATGGGCGGGCTGCATCGATTCATGAGCTGGCCGCGCGCTTTGCTGACCGATTCGGGCGGATTTCAGGTCTATAGCCTTACCCAGTTGCGCAAAGTCACAGACGAAGGCGTCCGTTTCCGCTCGCACCTCGACGGGAGTTTGCACTCTTTTACTCCCGAGCATTCCATGGATGTTCAAATTGCCCTCGGCGCCGACATCGCCATGGCCTTCGACGAGTGCACCGAATACCCCGCCGACCGCACCCGTGCAGAAGAGAGCCTCAGGCTTACCATGGGCTGGGCGCGCCGTTCGCTCGATCACTTCCGAGCCCATCAGAATGAGGTGCCCTGGCACGACGAGCTTCAGGGCCGTACTCAGTCCCTCTTCGGAATCGTGCAAGGGGGCACCTACACCGATTTGCGCCGCGAGTCCGCCGAGCGCCTGGTGGAGATGAACTTTGACGGCTACGCCATCGGCGGCCTCAGTGTCGGTGAGCCGCGCCATCTCACCCTTGAGATGATCGCCGAGGTCCTACCCCTTCTGCCGCCAGAAAAGCCGCGCTACGTGATGGGCGTCGGCTACCCCGACGAAATTGAGCAGTACGCCCGCCTCGGCGTCGACATGATGGATTGCGTCCTCCCCACCCGCGCCGCGCGCCACGGCCTGCTCTTCACCAGCGAAGGGCGCATGAATATCAAGAATCGGAAATACGCGGAAGACCAGTCGCCGCCCGATCCCGCCTGCGACTGCATGGTCTGTCGTCGCTATTCACGCGCTTACCTGCGCCACCTTATACAATGCGGCGAACCGCTCGCCGGCACTCTCAACTCGATCCACAACCTGGGCTATTATCTGGGCATCATGCGGCGCGTCCGCGATAGCATGCAGGCCGGCGCTTGAATGTTCTTACGCATGCAGAAAAAGGTTACGAGCTGAGGCCGAGGGGCGGTTTGCGGAGCCGACTGCACGCCTGAAAACGGGCGGAATCTGGAAAGAGCATCTGTGAACATAAAGCGATTTTCCAAAAGGGAGAACGATGGCGGCCCGCTTGACACGAATGGCCATCGGGATTAACGTTGGCAGCCGAAGGGCAGCCGGGAATTCTGCTGCAACGAAGAGCATGAAACGCCAGCCTGCCGATGAGGAACGCGATGAAGAGCCTTGGATTGCGACTGGTGACGACAGGATTGATCTGTCTCGGACTGACATGGCTGGCCCGGGGACAGGAAGCGCAGCAACCCGATAAACAAACGTCCGGCTATTTGAACACCAATCTGCCGGCGGAGCAGCGCGCGGCCGCCCTGGTGCATGAGATGACTCTCAAAGAGAAGGCGAGCCAACTGGTGAACCAGGCGCGCGCCATTCCGCGGCTGAATGTGCCGGCCTACGACTGGTGGAGCGAGGCCCTGCACGGCGTAATGGTGGACGGGACGACGGAATTTCCTGAGCCCATCGGACTGGGCGCGACATTCGATCCGGCGACGATTCATCAGATGGCCATCGACATCAGCATCGAGGCGCGCATCAAGCACGAGCAGTCGGTGAAAGCCAACGGCGGGTACAGCAAGATTTTTCAAGGGCTGGACTTCTGGGCGCCGAACATCAACATTTTTCGCGATCCCCGCTGGGGACGCGGGCAGGAGACCTACGGCGAAGACCCTTACCTGACGGGGCGCATGGCGGTGGCGTTTGTGACCGGCATGCAAGGCGACAATCCGAAATATTATCGGGTGATTTCGACACCCAAGCACTATGACGTGCACAGCGGGCCGGAGCCCACGCGTCATTTCGCTGACGTGGATGTAAGCAAGCACGACGAGATGGATACGTATCTGCCCGCGTTTCGCGCCGCTGTGACCGAGGGCAAGGCGGATTCGGTGATGTGCGCCTACAACGCGATCAAGGGACAGCCGGCATGCGCCAACGAATTCACACTGGTCGATCAACTTCGCGGCAAGTGGGGCTTCAAGGGCTACGTGGTGTCGGACTGCGGCGCGGTGCGCGACATTTTTGAAGGCCACCACTACGAGCCGACGCAGGCACAGGCCTCCGCGATCAGCCTGCAGCGCGGCATGGATAACGAGTGCATTGATTCGGAACCAATGCTGTGACCGGCGACTTTGACTATAAGCCTTATCTCGATGCGGTGAACGAAGGCTATCTGAAGGAAAGTGACATTGACCGCGCGCTGATTCGGCTCTTCACGGCGCGGATAAAGCTGGGCATGTTTGACCCGCCGAGCATGGTGCCCTACACAAAAATCGACGAGAGCGAGTTGAACAGCACGGCGCATCGCGCGCTGGCGCTGAAGCTGGCGAATGAGTCGATGGTGCTGCTGAAGAACGACGGCGTGCTGCCGCTGAAGACGTCGGGCATCAGGATTGCGGTGGTTGGTCCGCTGGCCGATCAGACGCGCGTTTTGCTGGGCAACTACAACGGTATTCCTACGCACACGGTTTCAATTCTGGAAGGCATAAAGAAGGAGTTTGCGGGGGCTACGATCAATTACGTCGAGGGCACGCAATTCCTGAGCAAGGAGGCGTCGCCCGTGCCCGACGCGTTGTTGAGCATTGATGGTAATCCGGGCGCGAAAGAGACTTTTACTCAACGCGACATGACGGCGGATGAGGGGAACAAGCCGCCGGTGCTTGCCACGCGCACGGTGCCCGGCGTTGACGCCGCTGCCGAACCGCTGCCGCCGGAAGTAGCCGGTAAGAATCCGCTGGCGATTCGCTGGGAAACGACGCTGACACCGAAGGAAACGGGCGAGTTCAACATGGGCGTGCGCGGAGACGGTTTCTTCCGCCTCTCAGTGGATGGGCAGGAAGTAACTTCGGCGTGGGATACGAACGGAGTTGAGACCAAGCTGGGGCGGGTTCACCTGGTGGCGGGCAAACCGGCGCAGGTGGAGGTGATCTACGGCGAGGGCTCGAAGCCTGCGCCTAAAGCGGTACTGGTGTGGCAGAAGCTCGACTTGACACCGCAGCCCGAGGCACTGGACGCGGCGAAAAACGCGGATGTGGTGGTGGCGGTGGTGGGCATCACGAGCGAGCTTGAAGGCGAGGAGATGAAGGTGACGGTACCGGGATTCAGCGGCGGCGACCGCACGGCGATTTCGCTGCCCAAGCCCGAGGAGGATCTGCTGAAGATGCTGGCAACAGCGGGCAAGCCTCTGGTGGTGGTACTGACCAACGGCAGCGCGCTTGCCGTGAACTGGGCCAACGAGCATGCGAATGCCATTCTCGATGCCTGGTATCCGGGTGAGGAGGGCGGAACTGCCGTGGCGCAGACTCTTGCCGGTGAGAATAACCCCAGCGGGAAACTCCCGGTTACCTTCTACACAGATATAAGTCAGCTTCCTAACTTTGAGGATTACTCAATGAAGGGGCGCACTTATCGTTACTTTGAAGGAAAACCGCTCTATCCATTTGGTTATGGGCTGAGTTATACGACTTTCTCGTTCAGCGGACTAACGGTGCCCAACGAAGCAGTGAACGCGGGAGATCCAGTTAGCGTCGAAGTTACGGTCGGGAATACGGGAAAAGTGGCGGGAGACGAAATCGCAGAGCTGTATTTGAGCTTTCCCAACCAGCCCGGTGCACCGCTGCGGGCTCTGCGGGCCTTTCAGCGGGTTCATCTTGAACCGGGGGGCTCACAGCAGGTGCGGTTTGAGTTGAAGCCGCGCGACCTGAGCATGGTTTCGGAGTTAGGCGAGCCGATGATCGTGGAAGGTGACTACACGGTCTCAGTGGGCGGAGGACAGCCCGGCACGTCGGCGCAGGTAGTCACGAAAAAGTTCCACATGGACGGGATGAAAACCTTGCCCGAGTAACTTCGGGAGTTATGAGACGAGAGGCGATCCCAGACGAAGGAAGCGCTCCTTATTGCTTGCGAGTTAGCGGATTTCTCTCGGAATGCGGTGGGTAAAGAAATACCTCAGAGCCTATGAGAGTCTCCGAGACGGGGCGCATGCAAGCTCCCCATTGGCCGCCGCGCCCGGGTTCAGGTCCGCAGGCGGTATCATCCTCTGGTGTGCGCGAACCTCGCTATCGACACCACCCTGCTGAAGCCGGGGATGCGAATCGCCGTCGGCCTGTCTGGTGGCGCAGATTCCGTAGCCCTTGTGCGCGCCCTCACCGAACGAAATCGAGAGCAGGGCAGGGAACTGGGCCTGGTGCTGCACGCCGCGCATCTGCACCACGGACTGCGCGGCCCTGAAGCCGACGCCGACCTGGTCTTCTGCCGCGATCTGGCCGCTTCCCTCGACCTGCCTTTCCATCAGGCGCACGTCGACGTCGCAGCCGAGGCGCAGCCTAACCCCGCTTCGGCTAAACCCGCCGAAACCATTGAAGAAGCCGCCCGCCGCCTGCGCTACGCCTGGTTTCGCCAGCTCATGGCTGCCGGCCTGGTGGACGCCGTCGCCACCGCCCATACCCTCGACGACCAGGCTGAAACGGTTCTCGCCAAGTTCCTGCGCGGCGCATGGACTGAGGGCCTGTCGGGCATTCATCCAAAACTCGAAAACCCTGAGGGCCCGATCCTACGCCCGCTGCTCGGGACGACACGCGCTGAAGTCGAGTCCTTTCTCCGCCAGCTAAACCAAACCTGGCGTGAAGATTCCTCCAATCGGCACCTCACCTATACCCGCAACCGCATTCGCCACGAACTCCTGCCCCTGCTGGAAAACTGGAATCCCCGTCTCCGCGAGCACCTCTCCCAGATGGCTGAACTGGCCCGCGATGAGGAAGCCTGGTGGCAAGCTGAGCTGGGCCGCCTGGCTCCGCAGTTGATCCTTCCAGGGCGGCCGGTTCGCGGCGGAGGCCGCGCCGCCTCTGAAGGCGTGGCCCTCGACGTTGTCCGGCTGGCCGGACTTGCCCCGGCGCTGCAGCGCAGGCTGCTTCGCCACGCGGCCGGCCAACTTGGCGCAGCCCTCGATTTTCCCTCCACCGAGTCTCTGCGTACCCTGGCGCTGGAAGGACGTGCCGGTCAAAAACAGGAGCTGGCTCGCGGTCTCCGCGCCGAGCGAACCCATCGCGAGTTGCGCCTGAGCGAAGTTCCCCTGGCCGAGGGAAGCATTGGCTCCGCAGCCATCTACACCGTGCCCGTTCCCGGCGAGGCCGTCGCTCCAGCCTTCTTCCTGCGCCTCCGGGTCGAAGCCGCTGTCTGCGGCCCACCCGGAAGCAACTCCCCGCCAAGACTGGCTCTTCTCCGCCCCTGGAAACCCGGTGATCGAGTCAGGCTGCGCCACTCTTCCGGAACGCACAAGGTCAAGGAAGTGCTGCAACGTCTTAAAGTTACCGGCAGCAGCAGGACGCTTTGGCCGGTTCTTGAACTGGACGGGCGCATCCACTGGATGAAGGGTGTGGAACTGGAGCCGGAGCCCGGAATTCAGGTGGTCGCAGAACCCATCGAACCAGACCCATCTTGATGCTTCAGGGCTGGGGCTTTCGCGCCCGATACGCCTCGCGCTGTCCGCCCGCATCACACAAAGGTTTATTGGGAGTTCTTCAGGGTTCGCTGTACAATCTGAACTACTGCTCATCCGGCGGCCCGACCCCCGTGTCTGCCTCCAAAGAAGCTTGCAGATTCTGTGACTCCAAGGCTCCTGCGAGCGTCTAAAGGATGATGTAGGCGGTGCTGGAGGTCCTTTCAGCGGCTTCTCCCCCGCCGGGAAAGAGGAATCCTGGTGAATTCGACTGTCAAAACGATCATGTTCTGGGTCTTTATCCTCATATGCCTCATGCTGCTTTGGGGTGTTGTGCAGCGCGGCACAAATATGGGGAAGGATACGGAGGTCCCGTACTCCGAACTGCTCGACAAGATCGATGCGCAGCAGGTCCAGGATGTGACGATCCAGGGTACCGAGCTCCACGGTCATATGAAAGCCTCGCCCAAGGAGCAGTTCCACACCACGATTCCTCAAAGCACCGATGGTCTGATCAAGGAGCTGCACGACAACAAGGTCGCCTTCACCCTCAAGGATCAGCAGAACAACATACTTATCCCCTTGCTCATCAACGTCGGCCCGTTCGTCCTGCTGGGCGCCATCTGGTTCTTCATGTTGCGGCAGATGCAATCGGGCGGCAATAAAGCGCTGTCTTTCGGCAAGAGCCGTGCGCGGCTGCTCTCGATGCAGCAGAAAAAGATCACGTTCAAGGATGTGGCCGGCGTAGATGAGGCCAAGGAAGAGCTGAAAGAGATCATCGAATATCTGCGCGAGCCGCAGAAATTCCAGAAGCTGGGCGGCCGCATCCCCAAGGGCGTGCTGCTGGTCGGACCTCCCGGAACCGGCAAAACCCTGCTGGCCCGCGCCGTCGCCGGCGAGGCCAACGTGCCCTTCTTCTCCATCTCCGGTTCCGATTTTGTCGAGATGTTCGTGGGCGTGGGTGCAAGCCGCGTTCGCGACCTCTTCGAGCAGGGCAAGAAGAACGCTCCGTGCATTATCTTCATCGACGAAATTGACGCCGTGGGCCGCCATCGCGGCGCCGGCCTCGGCGGCGGACACGATGAGCGCGAACAGACGCTGAATCAGCTTCTCGTCGAAATGGACGGATTCGAGTCCAACGATGGCGTAATTCTGGTCGCAGCCACCAACCGCCCGGACGTCCTCGATCCCGCGCTTCTGCGCCCTGGGCGTTTCGACCGGCGCGTGGTGGTGGGTCTGCCCGATGTGCGTGGCCGCGAAGAGATTCTCCGCGTCCATGTCAAGAAGGTCCCGGTCTCTGAAGACACCAACCTTAATGTGCTGGCTCGCGGCACACCGGGCTTCAGCGGAGCCGACCTGGCCAACATGGTCAACGAAGCCGCCCTCAACGCTGCCCGCGTGAACCGCAAGCAGGTGGTGATGTACGACTTTGAGCTGGCCAAGGACAAGGTGCTCATGGGCGCGGAGCGCAAGTCCATGTTGCTTACCGACGAGGAGAAGCGGGTCACCGCCTACCACGAGGCCGGCCACGCGCTGGTTTCGTTCATGCGCGAGCACTCCGACCCCATTCATAAAGTCACGATCATTCCGCGCGGCATGGCCCTGGGCGTCACCATCTATCTGCCCGGTGACCGCCACAATTACACTCGCGAGTACCTTGAAGCAAGATTGGCAACGGCTTACGGAGGCCGTGTGGCTGAGGAAGTCTTCCTCAACCAGATGTCCACTGGTGCGGGCAGCGATATTGAGGTGGCAACGGATCTAGCTCGGCGGATGGTCTGTGAGTATGGCATGAGCCGCCTGGGTCCGCTCACCTTTGGCAAGAAGGAAGAGCAGATCTTCCTCGGACGCGAGATCGCTCAGCATCGGGACTTCTCAGAAGAAACCGCCCGGCAGATCGACCTCGAAGTACGCCGCTTGATCGATGAGGCCTACCAATCGGCACATTCGATTGTCGAGACCCATGCGGACGCGATGCATCGTATCGCCGCGGCCCTGCTGGAGCGCGAAACAATTGATGCCGAAGAAGTGCGGATGCTGATTGAGGGCCAGACGCTGCCTCCAGTCCGCTCCATCCTCGCGTCGCCCACGGATACGGGCAGCGGAAGCGTGCAGCAGGTGCTGAAGCCCGATCGCGGTGGGTCAAGCTACCCACCTGAAGGTTCGCCTTCCCCCGCGTAGCACGCATCAATTCGTGAAACGGCAAGGGCCACCCCACCACGGAGTGGCCCTTTCTGTTCCCGCGAAATCAGCCTGCCGCAGGGTTCCAGGGCTGCCATTTTGGTGCGAAATGCATCTCATCCCTAGAAGAAAGAGAACTTAAGAAAGAGATCTTATGGCGCCGCTGGCCTCTAAATTAGAAGCCCAACGCCCCGAAGCCTTACAGGTCCTCCTCGATTCTTCAGCGATGTTGCTGGCGGCTGCCAGCCAGGATACTGTTCTGCCGGGCATTCTCGATTTAGCCGGGAAAGTTTTGGCTGCGGACGCCTATGCGGTCTGGCATGCCTCCGATGGCCGGAAGACGTGGCAGGTCATCGCAAGTTGCGGCTTGTCTCCGGATTACCGCACCCGGCTGAACGCCTCCCCCGGCGATGCTCCCACTTCAATCCAGGCCGTTGAAAACGTCCTCGCCGCACCCTTCCTGCGCAGTCACAAGGATGCCTACGCTGCGGAGGGAATTCGCAGTCTTCTGGTGGTCCCACTCGCCTTGCGCAATGGCAACGCCGGTACTATCGCTTTTTACTGGCGTCGCTATCACACCATTACCGAACAGGAGAAGGACTATGCTTCGGCGCTTGCGAATCTTTCTGCCGCGGCCCTGAATACGTGCGAACTGAACCAGCAGAACCACCAGGAAAAGCGCCGACTCTCCTTTCTTGCTGACGCCAGCGCGATCCTCTCGGGCTCGCTCGATTATGAAAAGAATCTGCAAGCGGTGGCCAACCTGGCCGTTCCCCAGATCGCAGACTGGTGTTTGGTTTATATCCTCGATAACGGAGTACCCCACTGCATCGTGGTTGCTCGTCCCGATGTCGCCGCCCCTAAAGCTGCCGATGAGTTCTTGAGCAATTGCCTCAAAGAGATTCGGGAAGATCGCGGCCTTGGAGCCGTGCTGCGCACCGGCAAGAGCGAGGTCCAAACCCACATCACGCCCGACATGGCCGGAAGCCTGGCGCGAGATGAAAAGCACCTGGCTGCCATTGAGGGTCTGGGACTCACATCGAGCATCCTCGCTCCATTGGTCTCGCGAGGGAAGGTTCTGGGCGCGATTCACCTGCTGGCTGCCGGCGGAACGCGGCACTTCACTGCGGACGACGTGCAGTTGGCCGAAGATCTTGCCCGGCGGGCAGCCGCAGCCACCGAGAACGCCCGGCTCCACCGCGCCGTTCTCGATAAGGAGAGCGAACTGCGCCTTTCCCATACCGCCGCCCGCATCGGAAGCTGGATTTGGGATCTCGAAAAGTACGAGATGGCCTGGTCGGATGAATACCGGGATCTCCTTGGTCTGCCTCATGACGTTGCTGCGTCAGAGCTGATTCATCCTGAAGACCGCGACCGCATTCAGCGCGAGCTGGACAAAGCCATCGCTTCCGATGCGGATCAAATCGTCCTCGAATACCGGTTGATTTCGCCGGATGGACGCATCTTCTGGACGCATTCCCGCGGCAGCATCTCGCGCGATGAAAATGGAACTCCGAAGTTGGTACTGGGCATCAGCATGGATCTCACCCGGTCACGAGAAGTTGAGAATGCGTTACGGCTCATCGAACGCGAGGCTGCCAAGCGTAACAGTGAAGTGGCTGCCATCGTCCAGTCCTCCGACGATGCCATTTTGAGCAAGGATCTGACGGGCCGCATCATGAGCTGGAATCCCGCCGCCTCCCGCATCCTTGGCTATTCCGCGGAGGAAATCGTCGGCAAATCCATCCTTCTGCTGATTCCCGAAGAGCTTCGTTCGGAAGAAACAATCATCCTCGAAAAAATTCGTGCCGGACAGAAAATCGATCACTTTGAAACCGTCCGCATCACCAAGGGCGGAGATCGTCTGAACGTGTCTCTCAGCATCTCCCCCGTTCGCGATGAGAGGGGAATCATCATTGGCGCATCCAAAACGCTCCGCGATATCTCCGACAAAAAGCGTCTGGAGGCTTCTCTCCTGCAGGCTGAAAAGATCGCTGCCGCGGGCAGAATGGCCGCCACCATCGCGCACGAGGTGAACAATCCCCTCGAAGCAATCACCAACCTTATCTTTCTGGCAAAATCGAATGCCAGCGATCCGGAGCAGGTGACGACATTCCTCGAACAGGCGGAGAGAGAACTCATCCGCGTCTCCCATATTGCCAGGCAGACACTGGGGTTTTAT
Organism: uncultured Acidobacteriota bacterium; assembly: GCA_963833995.1. Taxonomy (GTDB): domain Bacteria; phylum Acidobacteriota; class Terriglobia; order Terriglobales; family Acidobacteriaceae; genus Telmatobacter. The sequence continues at coordinate 51,602 of CAWIAE010000002.1, forward strand.
CGTGAGAACGCCGCGGCATCGAGCGTCTCGCCTTCAGATCTTGCAGCGCAGACGATTGGCATCTACGAGCCGAAATGCAAAGAGGTTGGAATCTCCATCGAGAAGAACCTGAACTCCACGCGGCGCGTGGTTCTGCGCACTGGAGAGATGCTTCAGGTCATCTCCAACATCGTCGCCAACGCGATTCATGCCATGCCTTCCGGCGGCACCCTCTCGGTCTCCTCAGAGGACGTTGACGGCCCGGGGCGTTGCGGTGTTTCAATTGCGGTCGGGGATACCGGCGTTGGCATTCCGTCCCAGCAGTTGCCCAAGATCTTCGACGCTTTCTTTTCCACTCGAATCGGCATTGGCACCGGAATCGGTCTCTTCGTCGCCAGGCAGTTCGTCATGGCGCACGGCGGAAGCATCGAAGTGAAAAGCAGCGTGGAACCTGCTTCTCACGGCACCTGGATGTCAATCTTCCTGCCTCTGGAAAATCCCTACGCAGCCGGTCTGCAGTCCTGAAGTCCTGCGCCGTTCACGCCGGATCGTTTGCCGCATCTGCGCGGCGAAGCCTGGAACATCGAGCGGTCAGAAGATCTTATAGCTGATCCCCACGCTTCCTCCATAGGGCGAAAGCGATCCATTGATCCAGTTGGGCCACTTCTGGTACTCAAAGTCGGCCACTCTCAGCGTGAACCGCCGGTTGAGCTTCATATCCACGCCACCGCCGAAGGCGATATCCGTGAACCTTCCATGCGCATAGTCGTATTGGAAGTTCATGTTGGAAAAGCCGAACAGCACTTTGCCGTAGGGAGTGAAGCGGCCGAACTCATGGATGGGCACGCGAGGACCGAGAAGATAATTGTCCTGATGAATATCGACATATTGGTTGAACCGCAACCAGCGTCCCTCGGCCTCCAACTGGACCCAGCGGCTGAGCTCCAGGTCGACATAGGCGCCAACCCCGAAGAGCGCATTGGGAGCGCTCTCCGCCACGCCGTTTCCTTCATAGTCCGGCTGAAATGCCGACCCCATCGCTCCGGCCGATAGTGATAGTTGACTTCGCGTAGCGGATGGAACCACCTGCGCATGGGCAGCCAGCACCCCGGCGCCGAAAATGCCTAAAAGTAGAACGACAGCAGATCGTCTCATGAGGAAAGCTGGATCCAGTTCAGTTGAATGTCGTTTTCTTCGGTGCATTGATGTGGTGCGTTGATGTGGATTGGCACGATTCTACAACGCGAGGCCGGAGTGCGTCGTGAAGCGCACTCCGGCCTGAATCGTGAGTCAAGTCTTACTGCGGACCGGGGCCCGTGGCCGTGGGCTGGGGCGGCGGATCTGCGCCATTGGCGGCCGGAGGTGGCGGGGCAGCGGCGGGCTGTTCCCCGGAAGGTTGGCTGCTTTGCGTGGGCGCAGTCCCGGTAGCCGGAGCGGCTGGCGGGTTGGCGTTCGCATCTTCATACCGCTGCAGCTTGAAATAGACCGGCGTCACTTCCAGCGGCATCTTGTCGCGTGCGTTCATGGGCGCATACAGCTTGGCGTTCAGCATATGCACCTTGTCGTCCCAGGGGTCGGTCTTCAAGCGGCTTCCCAGCGGCAGAGCAGCAATCTGGGCCAAGTCGTCCCAGTTGATTTTCGGCGCCTCATGCGACAGGCTGGCCATCCATGGGGTACCATCCGGCTGCAGCAATGAGTCGCCCAGTTTCGGCGTATTCAGAGCTTTCAGCTCCTTGCCCCGTGCCGCCAGCTGTTCCCAGAACAGGCCTGCGTCGCCCAGTTTGTCCTTGTACATCGAAGTTTGCAAATACACCAAGGCCTGTCTTGCAGCCGAGGCGTCGTCGGCGTCGGAGTGGTTCATGTCGATGCGCTGGAACGTCGCTTCGTCGGGAAACAGAAGCCGGTCGTTGAAAGCATAGCGGGTGTCGATATGGTGACCAAGCGCGATGTGCGCCAGTTCCAGGGCCACAACCGAAGCGATTGACGGCTCGTCGGGCAACGTATCGATCAGCCCCTTGCTGAGCAGAATCGTGTTGCCTACGGTGGTTGCTTCCACCGTGTCGGTGAGCAGAACCCGGCAGTGTACGGGATAGGAAAACGCGAGGTTGTTCGGCACCGCCAGGTTGATCACAATCTGATCCAGCACCGTCGTCTCAAAACCGCCCGGCGTCAGGGGAGCCACCAAGCCTGCTTCTTCCAGGCGATCGATCACGTTATCCTGGGCCTGCATCAGCCAGTCGCGCGTGGCCTGCAGCGGACTCACGTCCTGCGAGTCGTCGCTCTTGTCGACCGCGTCTTCCACCTTCATCGTCACGTTTTCGCTGTCGCGCGTGGGCAGCTTCAGGCTGTAGCCCCAGAAGTGCGTCTGCGCCTTCAGCCCAATCGCTTTTCCGCCTTCTCCGCGATTCGACTCCTCAACATAGATCGCCACCGGCAGCCAGATTCCAGGCTGAACATTCATCCGCCAGCTGTCGAAGTGGAAGTAATAGCGCGAGTCGTCGTCGGACTTCGGGTTGGTATAGGTGCCGTTGAATCGGACGACGTTGCCGCCCTGGTCCTCAATCCACACGCGGCCGTAGAAGCGCCCCATCCCTGTCACCTTGGGGTGAACATCAAACACCCAGGTCCGGACTTGCCCCAGGAATTCCCGGCGCACATAGCTGAAGACATAATGCTGCTCGTCGAAACCGGTCGGGTCAAGAAACATCATCTGCATGAAGCCGGTGGGATTATAAGTGAAATGTTTATCCAGTCCGAGAGCCTTTGTCAGTCCGGTGATAGCTCCAAGTGAGCCCTTGAAGAACTTGTGCCTGTTGGCCGATCTGGGTTCATACGTCTTGTCGAAGAATCCTTTGCTAAAGTCGACGCGGCTCAATGTGTACTGATCATCAACCGGGACTTCGTAAAGCAGCTGGTCCGGCCGCGTGTCCTGGATGTAGGTTTCCACCAGCGGCGTGCGCTCCTGGATGTTCTTGATCAGCACCTTTTCCTGCGCAATGGCACGCTGCACCAGCGCGGCTTGCTCCGGCGTGAGTTGATGGGCCTGCTCAAACTTGGGCGTCTTCTTCGCGTACGCACAGGGCAATGCCAGGGTAAGCGTGAGCAAGGTGAGGGAGATCTTCCGATACGTCATTTAAAGCTCCTAAATGTGGTTCTTCCACCGTTCACTGGCTGCTGGCGCCATCTAGATAACCCGGGGTGGTCCATAGCCGTTGTCCTTTTCAAACTTCCTGCTAAGCCAATTGAAACGTAATGGTGATATTAGTCGTCAAATCCACCGCTTGGCCGTTGCGCGTCGCGGGCCTGAAGCGGATTAGCTGCGCCACGCGTTGTGCTTCCTCATCCAGTCCATGTCCTAGCCCGCGCACAATTCCATCCACCACCACCCGGCCTGCGGCTGTGAAGGTGACACGCAGGATGACATCCCCCTGGACCTTCAATTGTCTGGCTTCGCTCGTGTACTGCACAGGTGGTTTTGATAACACTTCAAGATTTGTTGACGCCGGGGCCACTGACATCGCTCGAGGAGCGGTCTCCTTGGTCATTTGCGGCAAGCTGGCCGAGGCTACCTTGCCATAAGTTGTGCCCGTTTGCCCGGTACCCGTGGCCCCAGGGATGCCGGCCGAAGCCACCCGGCCCACTACTCCGGAGTTCGATCCGGACCGCGTTCCATTGCCGATGCCCGTCGAACCCACCACGCCCCGTGGCGCAACCGCCGGGCCTGTCATTCCACCGTAGGGATTGCCGATGGCCGCCACTGTCGCCGGCCGGGAGGCATTGGGATTGGGGGTTACGCCAAATGTCTGCCCAAAGTGCACCGGGGCGGTCGATGGCTTCGTCTGCGGAACCTGTGCCGGTGCGGCCGCGGTGAGTGCCGCCTTGGGCTGGGGAGCCAGAATGATTGCCGGCTTGGCCGCCTTGACCGTGGGCACCGTCAGCTTGGCTTCCATCTGGATCGGCTTCAGTGCCGGCTTCAACTCCGGCTTCGGCAAATTGATTTTGGGTGCCTGGAGCTTTACCTCGGCCGGTTTTGGGGGTGGCGGCATCTTGGGCGGCGGAGGTACCTTCACTTTGGGCTGCGCTGGCGGAGGAGTAGTAGGAAAAATAAGTTCGGTTTGTTCAAACTGATGCTGCTCAATGACATGCTTGGCCATCATCCCGACGTACAGGGCTACGGCCAGAATCGACAGGTTGATCACAGTGCTGGTGATAAACGATGCAGACCGGCCCTCCGGCTCGGGGAGCAAGCCAAAACTTGTGCGTCCTGGGTAGTAATTCACGGGCATTTTGTTGAATCCTCGTCTGGTGCCATCGAAACGGCGGAGTATCGCATTGCTCCGAAAGGAAAAACCCTTGAGGAATGCGCGATGGGCGATCGCCCAATCTCCCCGACCGTGGTGCCTGCCGGGGGCTCAGAATGCGTTTGAACTTTGACGGAACGCCAACCGCGTTGCCCTTGGGGGAGGGCAAACTTCTCCAGCATTTCAGCGGTTCCGTCGTGATGTTTGATGCGTCTCGCCGCCTCCACGGCGTAGGCATCTCTCTCAGTTCCGCGACCTAATGCCGTCATTTTGTGCCCGGCGCTCCCGTTAGGTGCGGAATCGTGCAAATTAACGCCCATCAAACCACCGCTCCGTCCCCAAAAAAATCCACCTGGAGCGCCTTCTCGCTGCTCCGCTGGATGTAAATTACCCTCTGGCCGGAAATCAAGCATCCAGCCGCTCCCATATGGTTCAAGGCTTTTCAAAAGGGCACTAAATTCAACACTTCGCTGAAAAAGGGAAAATGTTGCCCGCATTGATTCCGTTCACGCACCTAGGTAGAACCCGTTCAACGCACATCGGAACACACAGGGCAAGCAAGTGGGTGTCGCCTTTTCGGCGGTCTGTGGGTGATAGCACGTGGCCGTTTCGACCCCGCCTGCTGTAATAGACTTACGGTAAACCAAAGTGTTCGAGGAAGGACAGTATTTTTGTGAAAGTATTGGTTACCGGCGGTGCGGGGTACATCGGTGGTACGGTTGCTGGTTTTCTGGCCTCCCAGGGTCACAAGACTATTGTATTCGATAATTTGAGTCACGCGAGCCGTTCCCTGATTCCGCCCGGCGTAGAGTTCGTCCAAGGGGAGCTGGCGGACCGGGCCGCGCTCGAAAACCTTTTTGTGGAAGCCACCAGCCGTAACGCCCCGTTCGATGCCGTTCTTCATTTCGCGGCCCTGATTGAGGCCGGCGAGTCCATGGTGCATCCCGAACTCTTTTTTCGCAACAACACCGCCTCCACTCTTGCCCTGCTTGAGGCGATGCTGGCCCACGGTCCCCGGCGGCTCGTCTTCTCGTCCACAGCCGCTGTTTATGGGGAACCCGAGTCCATCCCCATCCGCGAAGACGCGCGCCTTTGCCCCACCAACGCCTATGGCGAATCCAAGCTGCTCGTCGAGCACATGCTGTCGTGGTTGAACCGTATCCATGGCCTGCGCTATGCTTCGCTGCGCTACTTCAACGTGGCCGGAGCCCCTGAGGGTCCCGATGGCGTAACCCGCGGCGAGGCGCACGATCCCGAAACCCACCTGATTCCTCTTATTCTCGACGTCGCCCTGGGCCGTCGCGCCTCCATCCGCATCTATGGCGACGATTACCCCACTCCCGATGGCACCTGCGTCCGCGACTATATCCACGTCTCGGACCTGGCCGACGCCCACCTGCTCGCCCTGCGCGGGTTGGAGAAACAGGACCGCCTCATCTTCAACCTCGGCAACGGCCGTGGATTCAGCGTCCGCGAAGTCATCGAATCCGCCCGCAGGGTTACCGGTCACGCGATCCCAGTCGAAAACTTCCCCCGCCGCCCCGGGGACCCAGCCGTTCTCGTAGCAAGTTCTGAGAAGGCTATCCGCGAGCTGGGATGGAAGCCACGCTACAACCAACTCGACGAGATCCTCCGGACGGCCTGGATCTGGCACCAGAAGCGCTATAGCGCCTGATGTGCCGACGGTCACCCGTAAGTCACCCGCCGGGTAAACGACTGTGGGGTGTTTATCACCGGATTGTGTGATTGCCGAACACGACAGTCACTTTAAGATTCTTATAGAATCCCCTGGTGAATGAATTGGCCCGTATCCGACAAGCAAAGCAGAACTCCGGCCTTTCGCCTGAAGCGTGGGTGCCTCTGCAGCCAGACAGCAAGGAACCGCAGAGATTCCGTGTGCTGAACCGCGCCCGCGAAAGTTTCTTGAGCTTTGAAGTCATCGCGGTTGAAACCGCGACTGAGCCAATGAAGAAGCTTATCGAGGAACTGGCCCTCAACGCCGATTCGGGCCTGTGGCTGAAACCCTACCGAGGCATCCCCGGGATTCCTGGATCTCACCCTCCTTTCGATCTGCTCTATCTGGACGAGAATCATCGGGTGCTTCAGGAAGTCGAATCCTGGCCGAATCCCAACGTCGAGCCCTTGACGGTTCAGCCGGCCAGCGCGGTCGCGTTACCTGCGCACACTGTCTTCGCCTCGCACGTTCGCGCCGGCGACCAGCTCGAATTTCAAGATGCCACCCAGCCCGGCGAGGTGGAGCACGGCTTCAAAGTTCTTTCCCGTCCACCAGTGACTGTTCCAGCCGGCGACTCTGAACCCGCGATTATGCCGCGCAAAGATGCATCCGCAGCCTCGCCTCCGGAACAGTTTCACCAGGTTCAAATCGCAATCAAGCGGCTCGACCAACCGCAGGGGGCCGAGTCTGAGGCCGCCCCAAAGGGGTCGTGGTTGGCGCGAATCCGGCGCTGGCTGGTTCCTGGTCCCAGTGATCGGCGGGTGACCGGCCGTCATCCGTTGCCATCTTTGGTCGCTTATCACTGGACTGGCGGTACGCCGCAGGCCTATCACCTCGGCGATATCAGTGACACCGGGCTCTATCTCCTCACGCAGGAGCGGCCATTCCCCGGGACTATCATTCTTATGACCTTGCAGAGAACAGACACCTCCGGAGACAGCCCTCTCGATTCAGTTGCTGTGCAGACCAAGGTCGTGCGCTGGGGGCCGGATGGTGTGGGCCTGGAGCTGATGCCGTCGAAATCCCTGGATCGTGGCGGGTCAGGCCCCGAAAACGGCGCCGACACCAAGGCGCTGGCAGAATTTCTCAAGCGCCTCCACATGGTCATAAAAGACTAAAGCAGTTCTCCGGAAGCGCCGTCCCTTACGAGATTTCGAATGTATGGTTGGCCGCGCCCACCTCACGCTGAAGCCTGCGGCTGAATTGCGTTGCGCCTCCGGCGCGCGACTTGCGGAGGCTGTTTCAATCTGATTCGCTCCAGCTATCCCTGATTCGCCCCCACCACTGTGTCCGCCGCATCGACAGCATAGAAATCCTGCAGCGCCCCCATGTGCCCATTGCAGCGCGCGAACAGCTGCAGCCCGAGTTGGCTTGGCGTGATCTGCGCTTCCTCGCTCGGCAACAGCGCTGGAGCCCCCCTCACGCTCTTTCTCTCCAGCAGTCCAAGCGCGGCCAGACGTTCGATATCGCGCTCGACCTGATGTTCTCGCGACCCCGTGATCACCATGATCTCTTCAATCTTGCAGGTCAGAGGTTTTGCAGATATTGCCCCGGAGTCGGAGATCACCTTCTTCGCTCTGGTGCACACCACGGTAAAGATGCGGATGGGTATGGACGTCAGTTCGCTGAACAGGTTCACATAAGTCAGATTCGACTCGTCTCTTCCGTCTGTCGAACTGGACGCGAGCAGCAAGCCCCCCAGAATTTCTGCAGCCATTCTTCTTCCGTTGAGGACCCGTCCTCAAGAACGCGCACAACCAGTCGTTCGCTTGCCTGCATGCCCTCGGGAATCGGTTTGGAGCCCAGCAGGGCTTCTGCTCCCAGCACAATACCCACAGCGTTCCCCGCTGTGTGGTTGCCCAGGCTCTTTCGGAAGAGTTTCCCCACCCCTCCTGCCCCGCCTGGACATAATTGACTCAGAAATCCCAGCGCTTCCGCCAACCGGACCAGGCTCAGCATGTCTCCGGGCTTTATCTGATCAACCAGTTGCTCCAGCAGATTTTCCCATTCGCGGCAACCGGGATCTTTCGACGCAACAAAGGTGAGACCCATGCCATCGTCTCCGCACCGGACTACCCTGGCCAGTGCCGTGATCCGGTGCTCAGGACTCGGCTCCAGCGGTCCCGCCTTCTGCAGGGTAACCGCCATCAGCGTACCCACGGGCCGGCGCTCTTCGGTGAAGATGTAAACTCCGGTGGTACTGATATTCTTCACCGCGTCGGTTCTCACCGTCTTGCCCGTCCAGCGATACGCCGCAAACTGCTTTGCAGATCGCCTTTCCGCTCTTGGCGGTCCAAGAAGAAAGCCAATCCAGCCTTTGATCCCTTTCATGTTGCCTCCGTCGAACTGATTTTTTGATTCTCTGCGCTGGATGGCTGCAATTCTAATGGCCCCGTTGCCGCTTCGAAAGATTACCTTTGCATCCAAATCAAAGAAGAATCCGCTCCGGCACCTCCGATCACACCTCCCGGCGACCCGCGTCCAGGCGCCGGGCAGAGAGCGGACGCCCTAAATCGGCTCCGGCTACAATGCGGAGGAACATGGGTTGGTTCTTCGGCAACAGCAGAAACGGAGGAGTGGCAGATGCGTGCTCTGTTCGAGCGGCTGGTGTGCGGTTGGATGATCATCCTGGGCGCGGCGCAGTTCGGGGCGGCGCAGTCCAAAGCTCCCTTCACGGCCAAGGACTGGGCTGGCCTGCACAGTGCTGGTGCTTTGGCCGTCGCCGCCGACGGCGCCATTCTCTACCGCGTGAGCTATGGCGGCGAGAAGGGTCCCACCCGTACCGAGTGGTGGACCATCGGTTCCGACGGAGCCAACCCCGTGAAGCTGAACCTGCCTGAGGATTTCACGCCCATGGGTTTCACCCGCGATGGACGCCGTCTTTACGGCTCATGGGTCATGAACCATCACCCGCAGTTTGCCATCTTTCCGGTAAACAACGGCAAGGCGGCGGCCGCGCCCTCCACCGTGGTGGTGCTGCCGCGGGGCATTGGGTCGGCCGTGGCCTCTCCCGATGGAAAGCGCTTCGCCATTGCCGCCGACCCGCGTCCGCCTGACCCTCTCGAAGAGATCCGCCACCTGCATGAGCCCGAGCAAACCAGCCTCTACATCGTGAATGAAGACGGTACCGGAGGCGGGTGGTGGTGCGGCGACCTGAAGTTCATCTCCGGCGGCATCGCCGTGGGCGAGGGCGCGGGTGCGGCGGCCTGGAGCGCCGACGGCCAGTCTCTCGCGGTGCTTTCACAGTTGCCGCGCATCGGCCACCATGACGTCGCCTCCATGATCGACGTGTGCAGCGCAACCGGCTCCCGACATATTGCAGACATACCCAATGCCGTGTCGGGCATCGCATGGAGCGACAATGGCCGCGAAATCGCGTTTCTCTCTACCAAATCCGCGGTGTTGACGCCCGAGCACGTATGGACCGTACCGGCCGCCGGCGGCGCTCCGGCCGATCGCACGCCCGACCTGGACGGCACGGCCATGGAACTCGCAGCCGATCCGCAAGGCCGCCTCTGGGTGCTGGTCGATCACGGAGTGCAGAACGAAGAGGATGAGTTCCGCGATGGTGCGCTCCATCCCGTCTACCGCTGGCCCGAGGGGGTATTCCGCAGCACGCCCGCGACCACGGAATATGCCGGCGCAAGCCCGCAGGTTGTGCTCACCGTCAGCGACCCGACCCACACCAGCGACGTTGCAGTGCCTGAAAGCGATCACCTGCGCAAGATTACCCACGAAGGCGATGCGCAGCTTCAAACTATCGAACTGGGGCCGGTGCGCACCGTGCACTGGAAAAGCAAGGGAGGCATTTCATTGGAGGGCATCGCCACATTTCCGGCCGGCTACGTTGAAGGCAAGAAGTATCCCTTCCTCGTACTCCCTCACGGCGGTCCCGAGGCCAATGACGAACTCACATTCGATCCCTTCTCGCGCTTCGTCGCCGGACTCGGATACGTGGTGATTCAACCTGAATATCGCGGCTCAACTGGATGCGGCGCTCAATTCCTTGCCGCTATTTACCAGCACTTCGGCGACCGCGCCTATGAGGACGTAGACAGCGCAACAGACTATGCCATCGCCCAGGGATGGGCCGACCCGGATCACCTGGCGATCTTCGGCTGGAGCGCGGGCGGCTTCATGACCTCATGGACCGTGACCCAGACCGGCCGCTACAAGGCCGCGGTCGAAGGAGCCGGCATCACCGACTGGGCGCCCTTCCTGTGGACCAGCGACATTCAGCAAACTGACTACGACGCCCGATGGACAGACGAGGACCCCGAAGCATTTCGCAAATTCTCGGCGGTAGCCTTTGCCGACAAAGTGACCACCCCTTTGCTGATCCTGCATGGAGAAGCCGATCAGCGCGTCCCCACGTTCCAGGGAATCGAATACTTCCAGATTCTCGCTGCGCGTGGAAAGACGGTTCGTCTAGTCACCTATCCCGGCTCTCCGCATTTTCCCATCCTTTGGGAACAGCGCCTGGACGTGATGCACGAACTCGCCGGCTGGCTTGGCAAATACAACAAGTAGCCACGGCTCTAGTCTAGATTCGGTCGCCGGCGCATCCCACAAGCTGCCCATCCGGCTACCCGTGTTTCCGAGCCGCCTCGTGTCCCGGATTTGCCCATTGAACCCCCGCCTCGTTAAAGTGTCTCCCAAGTGCATTGTCCGTGAGAGCGCGTCGTTTCTATCCCTATTGCTCAACGGCTTGCCCGGACCTTCTTGTTCCCTGAGGACTCTTTCATGTCTTCCACGCACGTTCCCGCTGGTTTGAATTCCGCATCCATCTCCAACCAGGATCTCGACTCCACCCTGCGCGAAAACCGCGTCTTCCCGCCGCCGGAAGAGTTCAGCCGCAAGGCCCACATCAAGAGCCTCGCAGCAGTACGAAACGCTCTACAAGCAGTCCATCGAAGACCCTGAAGCCTTCTGGGCCGCCGCAGCCAAAGAACTGCACTGGTTCCAGCCATGGGACAAAGTTCTGGAATGGAATCTGCCCTGGGCTAAGTGGTTTGTGGGCGGAAAGCTCAACCTCAGCTTCAACTGTGTCGACCGCCATCTCAGCGGTCCGCGCCGCGACAAAACCGCGCTCATCTGGGAGGGCGAGCCCGGCGAAATTCGCCGCCTCACCTACGCCGAACTTCACGCCGAAGTGCAGAAATTCGCCAACGCCCTCAAGGCCCTCGGCATTCAAAAAGGCGACCGCGTCGCCATCTACATGGGCATGACGCCGGAACTGGCCATCGCCCTGCTGGCCTGCGCCCGCATCGGCGCCGTCCACTCCGTCATCTTCGGCGGATTCGCCGCCAACGCCATCGCCGACCGCGTCAACGACTCCACCTGCGTCGCCATCATCACCCAGGACGGAAGCTACCGCCGCGGCAGCGAAATCAAGCTCAAGCAGACCGTCGACGAAGCCATGGCCGCCTGCCACACCGTCAAGCACGTCGTCGTCTACCGCCGCACCGGCAGCGCCGGTCAACATGGTCGAGGGCCGCGACCACTGGTGGCACGATCTGGTCGCCGCAGCCGCACCCGATTGCCCCGCCGAGCCTATGGATTCCGAGGATCCGCTCTACATCCTCTACACCTCCGGCACCACCGGCAAGCCCAAGGGCCTGGTCCACACCACCGGCGGCTACGCCGTGCAAACCTACCTCACCACCAAATACGTCTTCGACCTCCGCGACGAGGACATCTACTGGTGCACGGCCGACATCGGCTGGGTCACCGGCCACTCCTACGTCGTCTATGGCCCGCTCCAGAACGGCGCAACCGTCCTCATGTACGAGGGCGCGCCCAACTTCCCCGACTTCTCCCGCTTCTGGAAGATCATCGACGACCACAAGGTCACCATCTTCTACACCGCGCCCACCGCCATCCGCGCCTTCATCAAGTGGGGCGACGAGCACGTCGAAAAGCATGATCTCCGATCGCTGCGCCTGCTCGGCACTGTCGGTGAGCCCATCAACCCCGAAGCGTGGATGTGGTACCGCGAGAAGATCGGCCACAACCGCTGCCCCATCGTCGACACCTGGTGGCAAACCGAGACCGGCGCCATCATGATCGCGCCCATTCCCGGCGCCGTGCCCGCCAAGCCCGGCTCCGCCACCCGCCCCTTCTTCGGCATCCAGCCTGAAGTCGTCACAAAGCCCGAGCCGAAGGAATTCCATGCCGTCCCCGCGGGCAGCGGCGGCCTGCTCGTCATCCGCAAGCCCTGGCCCTCCATGGCCCGCACCGTCTACGGCGATCCCGAGCGCTACCAGAAGACCTACTGGTCCGACGTTCCCGGCTGCTATTTCACCGGCGACGGCGCGCGCATGGACGCCGATGGCTACTTCTGGCTCATGGGCCGCGTCGACGACGTCATCAACGTCAGCGGCCACCGCCTCGGCACCATGGAAGTCGAGTCGGCGCTGGTCGCTCACCCCAAGGTCGCCGAAGCCGCCGTCGTCGGCCGCCCCGATAGCCTCAAGGGCCAGGCCATCGCCGCCTTCGTCTCGCTCGAGAGCGGCAACCAGCCCAGCGAGGCGCTCAAAGACGAGCTGCGCAAGTGGGTCTCAAAGGAGATCGGCTCGCTGGCTCGCCCCGACGATATCCGCTTCACCGAAGCCCTGCCCAAAACCCGCAGCGGCAAAATCATGCGCCGCCTGCTCCGCGAACTCGCCACCCACGGCGAAATCAAGGGCGACACCACCACCCTCGAAGACTTCACCGTAATCGCCAAACTCCGCGAAGCGGAAGAAGGCTGAGGAGCGAGGCCATGCACCAGGGCGATTCATCAACTCCCAGTTCGAATTCTTGCCTCGGAGGTCCGTCTGTGTCTGAAGCAAACAAGCAGGTCATCTGCGCCTTCCTCGAAGACGTCATCAATCAAGGCCACTTCGACCGGGCCACGGACCTTGTCAAAGAAGACTTTGTCGAACTCGATCCGCTTCCCGGTCAGCAACAGGGCAGGGAAGGACTGAAAGCAGTGCTTGCGCAGTTCAGGACCGCCTTCCCCGACATCCATTGGGTCGTCTCCGAGATGGTGGCCGAAGGCGACAAGGTCGTGACCCGGTTCGCATGGACTGGTACCCATCGTGACACATTCCTTGGAATCCTTGGCACCGGCAAGCACGTCGAGGTGAAGGGCGTCGTCATCGACCGGCTCGAATCCGGCAAGATGGCCGACAGCCGCATCCTCATGGACACCCTCGGCCTTCTCCAGCAACTCGGCGTGGTCCCCGCTCCGCCAGCGGGTGCCCCTGTTCCCGGATAGTAGCAATCCAGGCCTATCTCTCGGAGAACCCCATGCGCCGTCTCCGCTACAGCGTTGCCATGAGTCTCGACGGCTTCATTGCCGGCCCCAACGGCGAATACGACTGGATCATGCCCGACTCCGGCATCGATTTCGCCGCTCTCTGGAACCAGTTCGACACCCTTCTCATGGGCCGGCGAACCTTCGAAGTGGCAATCGCCCGGTTTCCGAACTTCGACGGCATGGGAAAGAAGACCTTCGTCGTCTCCACAACGCTCGACCCTGCGCGCCATCCCGGCGTGAACCTTCTGAGCCGGAACATACTCCCGCAGGTTGCCGAACTGAAAGCCGCACCCGGCCGGGATATCTGGCTCATGGGAGGCGGAGTCCTGTGCCGTTTCCTGCTCGACGCCGGACTCGTGGACACGGTTGAGGTCTCCGTCATGCCGGTCCTGCTCGGTTCCGGCATCCCCCTCGTGCAGGGAGGGCGCCGCTGGCTCCTCCACCGCGACGAATGCAAGCCGCTCCCCAGCGGAATCGTGACGCTTCTATACTCTGTTGTGCCGCAACCCCCGGCTCGATGAAGCTCCCTGCGTCGCCGCGGCCACCGGAAGTGATCGGTTGGCGCTCAAAGCAAAAAGAGGCGGAAGCCTTGCGCCTCCGCCACTTCGTTTAACTACCCACCGATCCGTTTCAGAACCTGTACACCACGCCGATTGACGCGTGCGCGTTGAAGCGCCGATGGGGCGAGTCTCCCGGCTGAAACGGCGTCACCGTGAACGATGAGCCGATGTCGTCGCCATAAAGGCGGAGGGCCAGGTGCGAAGTCCTGTTGTAGTCCACGCCCATGCCAATTCCGCCGGCAAAGGATTCGCTGGGAAAAATCGCAACGCCTCCCGTATGTGCAGCGCCTAAAAGCCCATGCACCAGGACGCTCACTCGACCGTAGATCGGCGCATGTAGTTCCGGCCCGGCCAGGTACATATCCACAGTCGGCGCTCCGATTACAGCGTTCGAGGTGGAAACGCTCCAGGCATAGTGTCCGCCTTCCGCCGTAATCCCGAAGTACCTGCCCCAGTTGCGCGTAACTGAGAGACTCACGCCCTGCAAGCCGCTGCGCGACCCGCTCACCTGGTTGAGGCTCGTATACCCCCAGCCGGCATAAGCCGAATATTTGTATGCAGGTTCGGTGGTGGTCGCAGCAGGCTTTTCCGGCTCGATCTGGCCGACGGCTGCAAGCGGCGTAAATGCGGCCGGAATCATGGCCAAAATCGAAATCAGCAACGCTCTCTTCAATGCAAACTCCTCAATGGATTACTGTGGCGAGCCCGCCGCACAGGGCTTACCCCTTCTCTGCGGCGCCTTAACGATGCATCGGTACGTTCATAGACTAACCTCTAACCCCTGCTTCGATGAAGCGCCATCAATGCGGTTGCGCCGCGACCGGCTCTGACAAACGCATCAACTTGCTTGAGATGTCTTTTACTGTGACGGCTACGCCCTTGGGAAGATAGCGGTCGAGCGCTTCTGGGCCGGCGCGGTCCAGGTCCCACGCGCCCTCAATCGCCACCAGCGTGTACTCGCCGGGAGCCACGTCGCGAAGAGAGAAGCTGCCGTCCGAGTCAGTCTGATCCCGGCGCACCAGGCCCTCGAAGGCCGCTGTATTTCTGGGCATCAGCACCACCAATGCGCCGGGTGCTCCTTTGCCGTCCCGGCGCACCAATCCCTCAATCCTTGTGCTTCCCAACGCCGCGGTCGCAGTGATTGCCAGTGGCCGGTCTGCCACCGTGAAAGTGCCCCCCGCATGCATCGTCCCGTTCGCCGAAACGGAAAGGATGGGCACCGGAAAATCCGCATTCCATGCAGACAGTTCCCAAGTGCCCGGCGGAACATTTTCGAACCGGAATTGCCCCTTCTGAGTCAGGGCCTGCATGGGCCCCGGATTCAGCGGACCCTCCATGAGGTAGAGAAACACGTTTGCTCCGTCAGGAACGGCTTCTCCCCCATTGGTCCGCAGCGTGCCTGTTATGTTCACCGCCGGCGCGGCGCTCGCCGTGTCCACCTGCCCGCTGTCGGTGGCGTCCAGGTTCATGGCGCGCGGCGGATCGCCCTGCCATAGCACGTAGTGGCCCGGCGCCACCCCGCCAATTTCGACCACGCCCGTCTGCAGTGCATCGATGAAGCCGGCGCTCTCGGCCGATACCTGTGTACCGAAAATCGCCTGCCGCAATTCCGGCCTTGCGATTCCTCCCCCCGGTTTGTGCGGCACGTCAATGGAAAGATGCAAAGCCGGCACCGCATGCAGATTGATATTCGCTTCCTCCCGCTGGCCTTCGGTCAGCGTGATCGGTGTCGCGGAGGATTCATCGGTCGTCGAGTCGTAATACGTCACCGGATAAGCCACATCGAGCGCCGAGCGCTCATCGTTCGAGGCGTTGCCCTCTGAGCTACGCCGCGAGTGGGTCGCGGAGCTGTCCAGCGCATACCACGGTTCAGCTTTCACAGCCAGCAGATATTCTCCTGCGTCCAGATTCCCGAACTCGTATGCGCCGGTATCGTCGGTGGTCACAGCGTCAATTTCCACCACACTGTTTTGCGGACCCCGCGCTCGTGCAAAGTCGCGCCCCACTCCGCGCGGGACCTGAAACAGCAATATCCGCGCGCCTTCCACCACATCGCCCCCATCCCCGGTCACCACGCCGCGCAACGTCGCGTTCGGCGCAAGTCGAAAAACAAGGTGCTCCGTGTCCTGATCCGGCCCGGTCACAATCGCCGAGTTGTACTCGTCGTGCTGGTCATAGAATCCGGTTCGAAATCCGCGCTTCGATGCCGTTAACTGGTACTTTGCTGCCGCCAATCTCTCCAGCGCAAAACGGCCATTGCTGTCAGACACCACCGACTCGACTGTGTTGCTGTCTTTCTCGTCCAGCACGGCCACCGTGGCGCGGGGCACCG
The DNA here is from genome assembly GCA_963833995.1 of uncultured Acidobacteriota bacterium. Taxonomy (GTDB): domain Bacteria; phylum Acidobacteriota; class Terriglobia; order Terriglobales; family Acidobacteriaceae; genus Telmatobacter. Next base: position 67,812 of record CAWIAE010000002.1, read on the forward strand.
GCTCACCGGTCGCCGCGTTGGTTATTGTTCCAGCAATGCGATAAGAGCCGGTAGCAGGAGTCGTCGCCGTCAAGGATTGCGCCACCGCCGGCGTCCCCGCAAGTGCCGGCAAGAAGCCGATCCAGAATGCGGCATGAAGGATGAGGCCACCGACACCAATGCGGCGACCAACTGTGACGGATGATGAACCAGCGTTCGCTATCATGGCCCCGGCACCTCCAGCACAAGTTCACTTTGTCCACCAGGCTGAACCGTGACCGCCTGGCTGTGAATGCCGGAAAGCGTAGCGGCGTTCCGATAGGCAAGCGCCACAGGTTTATCGAAGGTGTACACGTGATAGTTGCCCGGCGTCAGCCCCGTCAGGGTGTACGTTCCGCCCGTCGAAGCGCGCAGTGTCAGCGGCACCAGGTCCACGGTCGTGTCGAAGTCCGGAACCGCGTACACGGTGTAGAAGGGCTCCTCTCCGGCAATCGGCACGGCCAACCCGGCGGGCAAGTTTAGCGTCAACGACGCGCAATCGTCTCGCAGCGTCAGGCTCACCGGCGGCACGTTGCCCACTGGGCCTACCACCAGCGGCTCCCGCGCCAGGTTTGCCCCTCCGGCAGTAAGCGATGCCTCGCAGATCCGTTTATCGGCGATGGTGGTATGCGCCCAATACGAGCCCGGCGGCGTGTATGTCGAGTTCAGTGGTCCCGCCAATGACCCTTCCGCAAATGCGCCCACTATGCCGTCGGAGATCCATCCCCCGGCCCGGCTTACGGAAATGAATATCCCTTCCTGGCCGGGGCCGGATTGCCCCGCGAGCGTGCCGGTTCGAACCAGGTTCACCTCGATCGGGCTGTTTCGAACCGGCGAGAGCGAGACGCGCAGATTCGGAACCGCATGTCCGCTCACTGAAAAGTCCACCGACCCGACGAAGGAGTTGTCGCCGGAACCGGCTGAAACCCCGGTTCCCGTGAGCCTGGGTCGGCTCGGGCCTGCAACGTTAATGACCATGGTGTAACTGCCGTCGGGCAGCAGGGTCTGCGCGGTGTGCGTCGCCGGATCGTATTGCGCCGCATAGGGAAGTTGATGGCCCTGGGCGTCCAATATCTGTGCCGCGCCGTTCAATCCGCCTTCGCGGCTCTGCCTGGTGCCCGGCGCAAGCACCGTGGCCGTGACAGCATGGAACGGCTCGAGCGTCAGCGACAGGTTGGCTTCCGCGGTTTCGCCGCCTTCCAGGTGAATCCTGGCCGCCCCGGCAAGATCCCGCGCTTCCGGATAAAACTGGCTGGCATAGCCGCTGCGTGGCACGTCGGCCGCGCTGCCCGGTGCAATCAGGTTCGAAGCCGGCTCGCTGTCCATGGCTGGGTCGCTGTAAATGGCATAGAACCCGTCGGCCAGTCCTCCAAAGCGGTAAGCCCCCTCGCCGTTGGTTTTCGTGGTCGAGGCGACTTGCCACACCAGCCGCCCGTTCTCGACCGCGCGCCGCAGCAGCACCACGCCGATGCCCTCGGCCGGGTCTCCGGTTGAAAGCTGGGCCTGGCCGCGAATGGCATTCGTCGGAGACATCGTAAACACCACGTCCGGCATCTCCGCAGCCACCATCACGTTGTGGGCATAAGCGCCGGAGTTCTCCCACATGCCTCCTGCCGCGACCTCCGCTGTTTCGTCGAGGAATCCCGGCTTGATGACTTCAAACTCCTGCGGCCCCACCGGCACCTCGGGGATTTCAAATCGCCCATCGCCATCGGTGAGCACACCCGTGCTCGCATCGCCGTCGATCCGCACCAGGGCGCGCGCCAGCGGCTCGTCGCTTACCGCGTTGCGAACCACGCCGTGGACCGTCGTCAGCGGGCCCGTCGGCGTTGGCGCGCCTGCGGCCTGGTCAGATGGCTCTTGCGCCTCCAATCCGAGAGGAAAGACCAGCGCAAACCCCAGCCACAGAACCAGGCACATCGGCAGAATCTGGCGGAGAATGTTGCCCGCTGAGCCGTGCTTCCTGCTCGCGCTCTGATGGATTGTTCGAGGGTCCACTCTCCATTTTGACCGTTCCCGGCGGGGAAGGGAATCAAGGCCATACCGGAAGTGTTTTGTCCGCGGGTAATTTGGCGAGAATCGCGGATCAGCGCTCTTCGAGATACCAGGGGATGTTGATCACGACAATGCGGCGATTGCCGCGCACCAGCAGGATCACCTTCAGCAGATCGGCGCGCCGGTTGTGCAACAGGTTTTCCCACCAGTGGCGCACCACCAGCTCAGGAACCAGCACGCAGATTTTCTGGACACGAGACTCTCTCTCCACCGCGAGTACATATTCCACCACCGGATATACAACGTAGCGGTAGGGCGAGCGCAGTATCTCCAGCTTGGGCACGCACTTTCCTGCGTCGCGTAAAGGCGCTGCTATCTTGACCTCCCATTCCGTGCAGATATCGTCCAGTTGATCGGCGACTTGCACGTGCAGACAGCGAATATCGTTGGACATGGACAACGCGAACGACAGAGCCTTCTCGGTAATGCGGCTCCAGCGATCGATCGGAACGACCACGATGGGCTCAACGATTTCAGCAGGCACAATGGGACGCGAAAGAGCCGTGGCGCGGTCCACGCGCACATAGTGGCGCTTCACCGAGCGCATCAACAGGATCATGAGCCCGACCAGGAGCGCTGTAATCCAGGCCCCCTCTGCAAACTTGGCCACCATCACCACTAGCGTGGTGATGCCCGTGGCCACCGCGCCCAGTCCATTTACAAACGTGCGCAGCGGAGCGCCGCCCTTCCGCCACCAGTGCATCACCATGCCCGCCTGCGAAAGCGTGAACGCCATAAACGCGCCGATGGCGTAGAGGGGAATCAGCCTGTCGGTCACTCCGCCGAACAGGATAAGGAGCAGCGCCGTCAAGACCACCAGTACGTAGATGCCCCAGGAGTAGAGCAACCGTCGTCCTCGTATCAGGAACACGTGGGGCAGGTAGTTGTTGCCCGCGATGGCGCGCGTAAGGCGTGGGAAATCCGCGAATGCCGTGTTCGCTGAAAGTGCCAGCACCACCAGCACCGAGCCAATGGTCAGGAAATAGAACCATCCCTGGCCCATCACGGCCCGGGTGAGCATCGAGAGCACACTCTCGTAGTGAGGGCTGCCCGGAACGGTAGCGCCAACTCCATACGCCCGGCACAGCAAGGCGATGCCGGTCAGAAGGATGGCGAGCAGAACAATAATGATGGTCAGCGTAATCTTGGCGTTCTTCCGCGTGGGGTCGCGGAAAGCCATTACCCCGTTGCTTACCGCCTCCACGCCGGTCATGGCTGTGCAGCCTGAAGAAAACACCTTGAGCATCAACCACAGGCTCAGCGTGGCCGAGGCTGCAGGCAACGCCGGCAGCGGCATGGCGGGATGCGGATATCCTCCATGCTGCAACACGTGCCACGCTCCCACCGCAATCACAATCAGCAGTGTGCCCGTGAACAAATAAGTGGGAATCATGAACACCACGCCGGTGTCGTGCACCCCGCGCATGTTGATCATGGTGAGAATAAGCAGCACGCCAAGGCACAGTTGCAAGGTGTGCGGCTGCAGACTCGGGGCAGCTGAAATCAGTGCGCCCACTCCTGCCGAGATGCCAACCGCAGCCGTGAGGATATAGTCGATCATCAGCGCCGCCGCCGCCAGCAATCCAGCGCCGTTTCCCAGGTTCTCGGTGGCTACGGTATAGGACCCGCCGCCTTGAGGATAGGCTTCAATCGTCTGCCGGTAGCTGAAGTAGACGATGCCCAGGAGCACCACGATCGCCACACTCACCGGAACGATGTAATGGACTCCGGCCAGTCCCAGCGGTATGAGCAGGGTTAATGCTGCTTCCGGCCCGTACGCGGCGGAACTCAGCGCATCCAGACCAAAGATGGGGATGCCCGCGATGGGGCCGATGTGTTCGGCGCGCTCTTCGCTGGTGGCCAGAGGCCGTCCAAACAGCAAATCTACAATGCGTGTGGATATGGCCATTCAATGCTTTCGACAACTCGGGGAAGATACAGGAGAGGCTGTAAAAGGCATTCTCTCATGGCGTCGCTGAACGAGTATGAATTTGAACCCACTCATAGTGCATCCAGAGGACTTCCCTCCCGTTCGGGCTGCATCAAGAGCAACTCATGGATTGAGTTAGCCATCCCACTACAAGGCTGCACGACCCTCTTGCGATCGAGCCCGATCTGAAAGAGGAAAAGTGCAAAAGATAGAGAAATGCCAAGACTTAAGTTGCTTCTAATTATCTTCAGTGATTTGGAAAATAATTTGCCAATACGAAAAGGATGATCCCGTGAATGAGTTGAGAACAGAGGAAAGGGAACTTACGACAGCCGATCTGGCCAGCCCATCGGCTCGGTCTGACGCGCAAGAGCGCGTAGCGGATGAAACCCCGCGAGACAGAGAAGACGTTCCTGGACGCGCCAAGCCGATGCCCTTGTTCACCGAAGCGGAGATGCAGGAATTCCGTGCCCAGTGGAGCAGCCTGCAGACGGGCTTCGTCGATGAGCCCCGTCGGGCAGTCGAAACGGCCGACAAGCTGGTCGCGTCGGTCATGCAACGCCTGGCCGAAGGTTTCGCCAACGAACGCTCCGGCTTGGAGAAGCAGTGGGATCGGGGCGACAACGTCTCCACGGAAGATCTTCGGGTTGCGCTGCAGCGATATCGTTCCTTTTTCAGCCGGCTACTAAACCTGTAATCCGAGGGACAACGAGATCCGATGGGCTTCGCTTTTGGCGGCGCCTGCCTCATGCGGCCAGGTTGGCTTCGGCCTCCGCTCGTCAGTTACCCGCGGGCAACTTGCAGCAATCACCCGCCGCCGCAGGCTCGTTGGCGCCTGCATCCAGAACCACCTTCCAGGTTCCGTCAGGCTGCTTGCGCCAGATGGTGATGTAGCGCCCGCTGGTGGTTACTGGATTGCCCGCGGCATCCTTGCTGTGTCCTTCGAAGTGCCCCCAGGTGTACCCCATGTCGCCGGAGGGTCCCATCGACGCGTCCGTCGGGGTCCAGGTGAGTTGATAGTCCTTCGCCGACCAAGTTGCCGATTTGGCAATCGCAACCCTGCCCACAGTCGGGGCCACGCCGTTGCTCAGGGCCACCCCATCCTCGGCAAACCAATCCGCAAACGCTGCTCCCCCGCGCTGCGCAACATCCTTGGCGAATCGCGCTTCCAAATCGAACAGCAGCATCTTTCCCGGGCTCATTGTGGTATCGACGAGCGGATTGGGCGTGCTGGGCTGCGCGCCCGGATCGAGTTGCCCATACACCGGCCCCCCGGTCCCCATGAACAGCACAAATAATCCCAAAACAGCGTTCTTCAGCGCCATGCGCACCTTCCAGTCCTCCTAGGGCTCTTATGGCAATCCTATAACGCGTGGTGTCTCGCCGGAACGTGGTTGCAGGCCACTGCCTGGCCGCAACCTTGAGAGGTGCAAACCGTCAAAACAATGGAGCCCGGGCAACCTTGCAGATTGCTATACTTGGGTGATGGTGCACTGCGGTCCGCAGTCAGACGGCTTCGCCGACTGAAGATTGGCCTCGCCGCCGGCCGGACCGTTACAGTTTCGAAGTCCTGCGGGTCCGCACGGCTTTTGGGGTACCCGGCTTTTTCCCGGGGGAAGGACGAAGATGGGAACATTGCTGGAATCCATTCACTCGCCCGCTGATGTGAAACGGCTTAACTTTGCACAACTGGCCGATCTGGCGGAAGAAATCCGGGTTTTCCTCATTCAAACGCTGGCCAAGACCGGCGGTCATCTCGGTCCGAACCTGGGAGTCGTTGAACTCACACTGGCACTGCACTCGGTCTTTAACACCCCTGAAGACAAACTCCTTTTCGATGTCAGCCATCAGGCTTACGTGCATAAGCTCCTGACCGGCCGTCTGGATCGCTTTGAGACCATACGCCAGCCCGGCGGCCTCAACGGCTTTATGCTGCGCACGGAGAGCGAGCACGATTGTTACGGCGCCGGTCATGCCGGCACGGCTCTTTCCGCAGCCCTTGGAATGGCTGTGGCCCGCGATTTGGCCGGCGGCAGCGAACATGTGGTCGCCGTGGCCGGCGACGCGGCTTTCACCAACGGCATCTCATTTGAGGCGCTCAACAATATTGCGGAGCAAACCAAGCGGCTCATCGTAGTCCTCAACGACAATGAGTGGTCCATCGACCGCAACGTCGGTGCCATTGCCCGGTACTTCCACCGCATCGTCACCAACGAGCACTACCGCACCTTCCACGAATCCGCAGCGCGCCTGGTAGAAAAGTTTGGCGGCAAGACCGCCGTCACGGTGGTGCGTCGCGCCGAAGAAGCTGCTAAAAGCATGCTGTGGCCTTCCATCCTGTTTGAGGAATTCGGCCTGCAATACTTTGGCCCCATCGATGGGCATAACATTCCTCTGCTGGTTGAGACCTTCAAGTTTCTCAAAGCTGAAAATCGTCCCGCCGTGTTGCATGTGCTCACGCAGAAGGGTCGCGGCTATCAGCCCGCGCTCAACGGACAAAAGAAATTTCACGGCCTCGGTCCATACGACGCCGAGACCGGCAAAACCAAACCAAGTGGCCAGATGACCTACGCAGAATCCTTTGCCACCACCCTCGTCGAATTGGCGCGCCAGGACGACCGCGTGGTTGCCATCACCGCAGCCATGCCCAACGGCACGGGCCTTGACTTGTTCCGGCCGCATCATCCCACCCGTTACTTCGATGTGGGCATCGCGGAGGAGCACGCGGTCATCTTCGCCGCCGGCATGGCTACGCGCGGCTTCCGTCCCGTTTGCGCCATCTATTCCACCTTCCTGCAGCGGGCCTTCGACCCCATTGTGCACGACGTCTGCCTGCAGAAGCTTCCGGTGGTTTTCTGCATGGATCGCGCCGGGCTCTCCGGTGACGACGGCCCCACTCATCATGGCCTGTTCGACATTGCCTACCTGCGCGGGGTGCCCGAAATGGTGCTGATGGCGCCCAAGGATGAGGATGAGCTTGCCGACATGATGAAGACAGCTCTCCAACTTCCCGGCCCCAGCGCCATTCGCTATCCCCGCGGCGCCGTGGCTGGAGTCGCGCGCAAGGCCGAGCCGCAGCTGCTGCCGCTGGGCAAGGCTGAGATCATTTCCGACGGCGCCGATGTAGCCATCCTGGGCCTGGGGCCCATGATCACATTGGCACAGGAACTGGGCGCGCGTCTGGAGCGCGATGGCTTCTCTGCCGCGGTCATCAATCCCCGCTTCGTCAAACCCCTTGATCGCGAGATGCTCGAGCACTACTCCCAACGTGTCGCCGCATTCGTCACCTTCGAGGATCACGTCAAGATGGGCGGCTTTGGCTCAGCGGTGGTCGAGGCGCTGGATGAAATGGGCCTCAACCTCCCCGTGGTGCGCATTGGCTGGCCTGACCGCTTCATCGAGCACGGGAAGATCGACTCGTTGCGAGAGAAATACGGCATCACCGTTGACGAGGCGCTCGCCCAGGTTCTACCTCTGCTGACTCACCGGCAGAGGCACACCCTGGTGGCCAGCTAAGAGAGCCCCCCGTATGTTCGACCAGAATGAACTTCAGGCTGCAGGGAAGCTTTCGCTATCGTTGGTCCGCCAGTATCCGAGGCCGATATCGATACAATCTTTCCAGGGGCATTCCCCGGCAAAGAAGATCTGGTGCAGTTCTATCTTCGCTACAACGGGGGCAGCCGGACTCCTCAGGGCTGCGTCATTCATTGCGGAAACCCCAAGCACAAAGTCTCACGCGATCGCCTGGACCAGATGAGTGTCGAAGGTTTCATGTCCGTTTCTCTCGATCCCGAGGATCGGATGCTTCCATTCAGGCCGATCATCGGAGATCTCGCAACCACGCGGGAAATCTATGCACAGATTCCGCCGATGAAGGAATTCCTTCAGCAAAACATTCCTTTCGCCTTTGGTCACAGTGGCGAGGACATCTGCGTCAACTTGAGCGACGGGTCAGTAAGTTACATGGATTACACAGAGTACGGGAAAGGACCCATTAAGATAGGGCGATCTTTCCGTGACTTCGTTCTCAGCTAACGGATAAACGCCGAATATTTGCTCGAAGCCTGATGAAGCGTTTTTGCGCCCTAAGGGCGCGGTCGCCCGGACGGCCAGTCCCCGTGTGCGACAATCCACAACAGATCGATTTTCCTATGCGACTTGATCGTATCTTTCTGGCTTGGATCGTCTTTCTGGCCCGGATCGGTGGATTGCTTCTGACTGCAGTTCTGGCGTGGCCTCAAGCCACTCCACCGCAGGCCAACCCGGCGCCTCCGATTCCCGCACCTTTGGTGCTTGCCGGCGGCACTGTCATCGACGTTACCAACTGGGGCCGTTCCGCGAGAGATCTGCAGAATGCAGTCGTTATTGTGAGCGAGGGCCGGATTGTCGCCGTCGGCTCCCGCACAGACGTTCCCATTCCCGACGGATCCCGCGTCATCGATTGCACAGGTAAATTTTTGATCCCTGGCCTAATCGACGGCTATGCCGGAATGAACAGCCAGGGACAGGCCAACGCAAATCTCTACATGGGCGTGACCACGGTGGTGGTCCGCTCCGACAGCGAGCACGGCCGCATCGATCTGGCCGCCAACCCGCGCCCCAATCTGTATCTCATCGATTCCATCGGCTCCACAGACAGTTGGAGTCTGCTCAACGGACATGCCGGTTGGACTGCCAGCCTCAAAGAGGGAGCGCATCCTGCGGAAATCAGCCCCGAGGAAACCGCACGCCAGATGAACGCGACCATGCACCTGGGGACGCGGGTTCTGTGGCTGGGTCCTGACCTCACCGCCATCAACACTCAGTGGATCGTTGCCCGTGCGCACCAGTTGGGGCTGGTCACCTATGGCGAGTTCGTCGCCACGCCTTATACCGTCGGCATCGAGGCCGGCGTGGACGCTCTGCTGCACATGGGCCGCTATGAATTGGGCGTCATTCCCGACGAGTTGCAAAGGCCGCTGGCCGAGGATCCCTATGGCGCCGCGGCTGCCACAGCTTACGATTACGCGCAGCACCTGCCGCCCACGGATCAGCACCTGCGCGCCTATGCGCGCTTCCTGGCTTCGCATCACGCCGCGCTCCTGCCCACCTTCAGCGTCAACTTCCTTCGCTTGCCGGGACATCGCAACCTGTGGCGCGAGCCCGCCGCGACCCTTCTTAATCCAGCCAATCTGTCCGATCCGCCCGACCCCGTTACCGGCGAGATGGATTACCCTCTTCCTTCCTGGGCGCGACATCTGCCCGCCATCGCACAAAGGTGGATGGAGGAAGGACAGCGCAAGAAGGCCGATCAGGCTGCATTGCGCCTTTGGGAGATCAACGAAACGATCTTCACCGCCAACCCCCACTACCTGGCGGGATCCGGTGCGCCGGTTATGGGCGCCCTGCCCGGCATCGGCATGCACACTGAGCTTGAAATGCTGGTGCGCCTCGGGCTCTCTCCGCGCGAAGCGCTCGCCGCCGCCACCAACAACTACGCGCTTCAGTTCGGGTGGACAGAGATGGGACAAATCGCCCCCGGCCGCCGCGCCGACATCCTTGTGGTGGATGGCGATCCCACTGAGAATACCTGGAACGCGCGCCGCATCTCCACCCTGATTCTGAATGGGAACGTCATCAACCGCGATGCGCTACTCAATCTCAGGAAATAACCTCCCGTTTTTGGGCGACGCCAGGTTGACTACAGCCTGAGTCCGCCGCCCGTGAGTCGACTCGGCTGACACAGGCGCTTTGGGGGAAACAGCTTCCATCGTTTAACGTATCCATAGATGCTTGGTACACTCAGGGGCCTGCCGGCAGAGGAAACCATCGAACTCCAGTCAGAGCGCGGCACAGGTCGGATCCGACACAACAAGTGGCTCGTGTTGATCGCGACCTACAAGTTCATACAGGCCTTGCTGATCGCAGCCGTGGGCGTGGGCGCACTGCGCCTGCTGCACAAGGACATAGGCGATGTGTTCTATCAGCTGGTTGGCGCTTTGCGCTTCAATCCTGAGTCCCGTCTGGTCAACTTTATCCTCGACAGGGCATCGCTGGTGAACGACCCCATGCTGCGGCGCATCGGAGTGGTGGCCTTCAGCTACGCCGGCCTCAGTCTGGCCGAGGGCACCGGCCTCTATCTTGAAAAAGCCTGGGGCGAGTTTCTCACTCTGTTCATCACCGCATCGTTCCTTCCATGGGAAGTCTTCGAAGTGATCCGGCGGCTTACGGGGGTTCGAGTGGCCTTGCTCATCGTCAACACCCTTGTATTTGTCTATCTCATCAAGCTGGTCGCCACCCGGAGAAAACAGCCTGAGGATATCGGCGGATAATTGATTCGCCCTTTATTCTCCTTTAAGCCCATTTTGTTTTTCTGCCAAGTGCTCATTCCGACACGGTAACCAAAAAGATAAACACTACCTGTTGCGGTGTGGGCGAAGTATGGGTCTATTAGGCGACATCCCAAATCCCTCCCACATTTCCAATCTGGGAATCTCCAGTATTGAATCGATTTCCACGGTTTTTCGTATTGGACGGTGCAGGAATGTGGTCTATGATCGTGACTGCAGTGGAGCAAAAGGGAGTAAAAGGGAGCAAAAGTCTCAACTCGAGACGAGAGCTATCCCTATTCTCTCCCGGATTTTGGCTTCATGGCCAGCGAAGTAGCCGTTGAACCACGGCGGTCAACCTGGCAGAGCGCAATTTTAAGGCGAAGTCCCAAGGGCGAACAGGAAGCGGAAGGCAATGTTCAGAGGCAACCATCCGGCGAAGGTCGATGAGAAGGGGCGGCTAAAGCTCCCCTCTGCCTTCAAGCAGCTGGTGGATGCCTCGAACGTGACCCAGTTTTACGTGACCAGCACCGACGGCAAGAGCGCTGAAATCTGGCCTCTGCCGGAGTGGGAAAAGCGGGAAGCGCAGCTCGCCGAATTCAGCACCCTGGACGACGCGGTGCAGAAGTACCTGAACCTGACCAGCTATTACGGCCAGCAGGTGGAGATGGACAACCAGGCCCGCATCCTGCTTCCCCAGATCCTGCGCGGCACGGCCAAGCTGGACGCCGAAGTTGCGGTAATCGGCAAGATGACCTACCTGGAAGTCCACAACCGGGAGCTCTTCGAACAGAGCCTGCCGGCCAACGGGTTGACGGCGGAGGATCGCAAGGCGGTGGCGGCCATTCTCAGCCGCAAGAGTTAGAAGTGGGGTGCTGATGTCCCCCCAGGGGGAGCGCATGACGGAGCCGAAGTGAACGCCATGTGCCGGTTCTTTTAAAAGAAGCGATTGAGTTTCTCCATGTGCGCGCAGGCGCAACGGTGGTGGACTGCACGCTGGGCCTGGCCGGACACGCAGCGGAGATTGCAAAGCTGCTTGGGCCGGCGGGGCGCCTGATCGGATTCGATCGCGACCCCGAGGCGCTTGAGCTTGCCAGGGCACGGCTTGCCCGGGTGTGTGAAGAGCTCGGCGGCCAGGCGCCGCAAGGTGACGTTGATCGGCGAGGCATTCAGTTCCATCGCCGGGCACGTGGAGCCGGCTTCGGTGGATGGTTTGTTAGCCGACTTTGGCGTAAGCAGCCTGCAATTCGACGAGGCGCGCAGAGGATTTAGTTTTCAGGCGGACGGCCGATCTGGATATGCGGATGGATACGCGTCAGGGGCCGACCGCCGCACAAGTGGTGAATGAGGCGAGCGAGCGCGAGCTGGCAGATCTTATTTACGAATACGGTGAGGAAAGGAGGTCGCGGACAATCGCCAGAGCCATTGTGCGCGGGCGGCCGGTTACAACCACGGGGCAACTGGCCCGGATTGTTGCCTCAGCCGCCCCGCGCAATGAAACAGGACAGGATTCATCCCGGCGACCCGAACCTTTCAGGCTCTTCGTATTTATGTGAATCGCGAATTGGACGAAATTCGAGCGCTGCTCGAGGCCGCACCAAAGTTGCTTAAGCCCTCCGCACGACTGGTCGTCATCAGCTTTCATTCTTTGGAAGATCGCATCGCAAAAGACAGCCTCCGCGAAGGCGCACACAAGGGAATTTGGGAAATGTTGACCCGGAAGCCGGTAACGGCCGGTGAAGAAGAGATGGATCGCAACCCGCGCAGCCGCAGCGCAAAGTTGAGAGCGGCAAAGAAGCATTGATCACTGATATCTGACGACTGACGACTGGAGAGAATCATGGCGGCATGCACAACATATTTCGACATCGCACACGGCTGGAACGCTCGCGTCGCCGAGCACAACGCCGCATTGCTGGCGCAGCAGCCCATGCGCCGCCGGGGAGCGCGCACGCCGGAGGTCAACTTCGCCAAGCACTTTGACAACTCGCGCCTCGTCAAGGCCCCCGATCCGGTGCGCATGCGCCAGATGCGCATCTTCTCGGCCGCGGTCACGCGTGCTCTTTTCGCTCGTGATGATCTATGGCTTGCAGCACTTCTGCGCCATCGAGGGCTGCTATCGCGTCGAGTCGGAGAAGCAGACCCTGGATCAGCTCCGCGAAGAGAATCGCCAGTTGCGCCTCAGCGAAGCGGAACTGGCTCAGCCCGGCCGCATCGACGGATGGCCCGCCAGATGGGCCTCGCCGCGCCGCAGCCCGGCCAGGTGGTCCATGCCACCGCCCGTCCTGAGACCAGTGCTCCAGTCCTTGCGCAGATCACTCCGCCTCCGCCTCCGGCACAGTAAACTGGAAGGCGACAACCGATTCGCCCATGCAGGCTACTCTTCGAGCTAACCGGAACCGCAACACCACTTCGCGCGCCATGCCCCTCAAGCTGGCGCGCTTCTGGCTTGTGTGCCTGCTTTTTCTGTTGTGGGCGTTTGCCATCGCCGCCCGTCTCTTCTGGGTTCAGATTGTTCATCACGCCGAATATGTCGGTCGCGCCGAGAAGCAGCAGGAACGCACCTTTGAGGTAGCTCCGCGCCGCGGTGTGCTTTATCGATCGCAATTTGCGCGAGCTGGCCGCCACCGTGCAGGTCGACTCCATCTACGCTGTGCCCACTGAGATCGACGACAAGAAAGCGGCTGCGCACATCCTCGCCGCCATTGTCCACGTTGACCCTGAAGACAAACGAACCACCGAGCCCGCCATCGCCGAGCGCCTTGACAACGGCCACAGCTTCGCCTGGGTCGCCCGCCGCGTCAGACCTGACGTCGCCGCCCGAATCCGTGCCCTCAACATGAAGGGCATCTATTTTCAGAAGGAGTTCCAGCGCTTCTATCCTGATAATCAGCTCGCCGCGCAGGTCCTCGGCTACGTTGGCCTCGACGACAACGGCCTGGGCGGCCTCGAGCAGAAATTCGATTCGCGCAGCTCCACGGCGTCCCCGGCCGCGTCTTCACGGCAATGGACGCCCGTCGCCAGGTGCTCGGTTCCACGGAGCATGAGCCCGAGCCCGGCCAGAACCTCGAACTGACCATCGACAACAATATCCAGTTCATGGCCGAGCAGGCACTCGACCACGCCATGCAGAAGACGCAGGCGCTGAACGGCACCGTCGTGGTACAGGACGTGCACACTGGCGAAATTCTCGCCCTCGCCATCCGTCCCACTTTCAACCCCAACGATTTTCGCCATACCACGCCGGCGCTCCTGCGTGACCACGCAGTAAGCGACGTCTACGAACCGGGTTCAGTCTTCAAACTCGTCACCTACTCCACGGCGCTCGATCAGCACGTGGCCAAGCCCGACGACATGATCGACTGCCAGGGTGGCCAGATCACCCTTGCCGGACGCGTCATTCACGACGACCGCAGCGATCGCGGCCTGGGCGTGGTCACCGTCGCCACGGCGCTCGCTCGCTCCAGCGACGTGGCCGCAGTCAAACTGGCCCTGAAAATAGGCCCGGACAACTTCTATAAATACATCCGCGCCTTCGGCTTCGGCAGCCGCACTGGCATGGAACTCCCCGGCGAAACCCGCGGCCTTCTGCGTCCACCCAACAAGTGGGGCGGATCGTCCATCGGTTCCATCGCCATTGGCCAGGAAGTTGCCGTGACGCCGCTGCAGTTGGTTTCCATGGTCTCCACCATCGCCAACGGCGGAGTCTACCTGCCCCCGCGCGTCCTGATGCCCGGCCAGCTTGACCACGCGGCCAACGGCCAATCGCTGGCCGCTCCCAAGCTTCCGCCACTCCGCAGACTCCAGCCCTCACAGCAGAGCCATTCAAGCCTTCTGAAGATCTCCCCAACCCGTTGCCTCCCGGCGCTCACCGCGTCATCTCCACCATGACCGCAGCCCAGATGCGCAAGATGATGGAAGGCGTCGTCCTCTACGGAACCGGCAAACCCGCGCAGCTCAACGGGTACTCCTCGGGAGGCAAAACCGGCACCGCGCAAAAGGTCGACCCCGTTACGCACCTCTACTCGAAGACCATGCACATCGCCTCGTTCGTCGGCATCGCGCCCGTGAACAATCCTGTCATCGCCGTGGCCGTCGTCATCGATTCACCCCACGGCGATTACTATGGCACCGCGGTCTCCGCGCCAGTCTTTGCAGAAGTGGCGCAGCAGGTCCTCGAATACCTCGGCGTTCCACACGATATTGAGATCAAGCCGCCCAAGGCCACCAACAAACTCGACCTGGCCGCATCGGAAGACGACAGCGGCACCGACCAGGATAATGTCAACGCCCTTTTCGCCGCCGTCAATGATCTTCCGCCCGATGATCCCCTTCGCGCCGCTCCAGACCAGCCGCAAAATGCAACGCAAACACCGTCGTCGGCAGCAACGCCTTCCGACGCATCCAGCAGTGCCGCCGCCAATCCCGCGCCCGCCGCAAAACAGCCCGCAACCCCAGCGCAAACCACGCCTGTCCAGGTCACCATCGACGATGGAAAGAAGCTTACTGTTCCTTCGCTCCTGGGTCTGCCAATGCGCAAAGTGATTGAAGCGGCTGCCGCCGCAGGCCTCGACGTGCAAATTACCGGCAGCGGAACGGCGCACGAACAGGCGCCTGCACCCGGCACCCGGGTTTCCCCCGGCACCAAAATCGTCGTCAAGTGCCAGCGGTAGTCGGAACCTGCGTCACAAACCTTCCGCCGCCCCGCCATCTACAATCAACCACGACATGATGTGGAACGAGCTCATTGACGAAGTAACCGCCGTTGATGCTGCCGGCGCATCGGACCAGCCCATCACCGGCATCGAATACGACTCACGCCGCATCCGTCCCGGCGCGGTCTTCGTGGCCATGAAGGGCGGCTCGACCGACGGCAATCGCTATATTGACAAGGCCCTTGCGAATGGCGCGCTCGGCATTATTACCGACTCCGCGCCCACCTTCGATCACCTGCTCGTCTACCAGGCCGGTGTTCCTTTGCTGCAGGTCGAGCATGGCCGCCGCGCGCTGGCCGAGGCTTCCGCGGCATTCTTCGGCCACCCGGAGCGCAAGCTTGCCGCCATCGGCATTACCGGGACCAACGGCAAAACCACCACTGCCTTCCTTACGGAAGCGCTCCTCAACGCCGCTGCCCGCACTACCATTCTCGTCGGCACTATCGAGTACCACGTCGCCGGCGAAGTGCGTCCCTCGCTCCACACCACGCCCGAGTCTCGCGATCTTTTCGAACTCATGGCCGAGGGCGTCGCGCGCGGAGCCACCGAGCTCCTCACTGAAGTTTCCAGCCACGCCCTCGACCAGGGCCGCGCCGCCGGCATCCAATTCGACGTGGCTGTCTTCACCAATCTGACACGCGATCATCTCGATTACCACCAGTCGATGGAGAAGTACTTCGCCGCCAAGCGTCTGCTCTTCGACGGCAGCTTGTATCCCGCCCCGCGGGTGGCTGTCATCAGCGCACGCGACGAGCGGGCCACGGAACTCGCTGAAGTCGCGCGCGCGGCCGGCGCTGAAATCCGCACCTACGGCATCGGCCAGGGAGACTGGCGCGCTCGAAGCTGCTCGCTCACCCCCGGCGGCGCGCTTATCGAGCTCGAAACACCCGCCGGTTCAGCGCGGATCATGTCGCACCTCGCCGGCGAAGTCAACGTTCTCAACCTGCTCGCGGCGCTTGCGGCAGCCCACGCGCGCGGTATCCCGTTCGACGATCTCGTGAGGTTTGCTCCGAGTCTCCGTCCCGTCCCCGGCCGCTTTCAGCCAATCGATGCGGGCCAGCCCTTCGCCGTCATCGTCGACTACGCTCACACCGACGATGCGCTTCGCAATCTCATCGCGCTCGCGCGCCAGATGACCGCGCCAACCGCCGGCCGGGTCATCACCCTCTTCGGTTGCGGCGGCGATCGCGACCGCACCAAGCGCCCCAAAATGGGCCACGCAGCCGGCGAAGCCAGCGACTTCGTGGTCGCCACCAGCGACAATCCCCGCAGTGAAGATCCGCTCGCCATCCTCGCTGAAATTGAGCCCGCCCTCAAGGCCACCGGAGTGCGCTATACCATCGAGCCCGACCGCGCATCGGCCATCAAACTCGCTCTCGAATCCGCGCAGCCGAACGATGTTGTGCTCATCGCCGGCAAAGGCCACGAGAAAGAGCAGATACTCGCCACCGGACCTATTCCTTTCGACGACTCTGAGATTGCACTTTCCACGCTCGCCCAACTGGGATACGGTGAAGTGCGATGAAACTTACTCTCGCAGAAGCGGCTATTGGCGCGGGCGCGGTGCTTGAAGCCCCGGCCAGCATCGTGAATGCAGGCGCGCTGCTAGCGAGCGGCTACTCCATCGACTCGCGCACCGTGTCGCCCGGCGAACTGTTCTTTGCGGTGCGCGGCGACCGGCTCGATGGCCACGACTTTGTGGTTGCCGCGCTGGAGCGCGGAGCAATCGCCGCCGTGGTTTCGCGCGCCCGCGTCGCCACGCTGCCCGACGCTGCATTGGCCGTGCCGTTGCTGATTGCCGAAGATACATTGGCGGCCTTGCAGGGGCTGGCTGCGCACGTCCGCCGCCAGTGGGGCAAGCGGGTGGTGGCCGTCACCGGCTCAGCGGGCAAAACCACGACGAAGGAAGCCATTGCCGCGGCCCTCGGTACAAAGTTCAACGTCCTCAAATCCATCGGCAATCTCAACAATGCGTATGGCCTGCCGCTGCAATTGCTCCGCCTCGAGCCGCAGTACGACATTGCGGTGATCGAGATGGGCATGAATCATAGCGGCGAGATTGCTGCCCTGGCTCGCATCGCTGCGCCCGATTGGGGCGTGGTTACCAACGTTGGCACTGCGCATATTCAAAATTTTCCTGATGGTCAGGCCGGCATCGCGCGCTCCAAATTCGAGTTGGTGGCGGCGTTACCCGCGAGCGGCGTGGTCTTCCTCAATTGCTGTGACCCTTATGTCTCGCAGTTCGGGCGCGATTTCCTGGGCCGTGTGATTTATTTCGGCAACGGCCCCTGCGCCAACCCGCAGATCATCGAGGAGACCGAAGATCCATCCGGTTTGCAAGTGCGCTTCCGCGCCGGCGAGCACGAGAGAACCCTCACTCTGCACCTGCTGGGCTCACACAACGCATCGAATGCAATCGCCGGTCTCGCCGTGGCTCTCGAAGCCGGTGTCGAATTGGATCCCGCGGTCAAGGCACTGGAATCTCTTACTGCCGGCGACAAGCGCGGTGAAGTCATCATGGTTGGCGGCGCTACGATTTTGAATGACAGCTATAACTCGAATCCCGAGGCGCTGCGCTCCATGATCCGCACCCTGGCCGCGCGACCCGCCCTCCGCCGTATCCTGGTGGCCGGCGAAATGCTTGAGCTGGGCGAGCATGGCCCCGCGCTGCACGCCGCCTGCGGCAAGGCTGCCGCAGAAGCCGGCCTCGACATCGCGGTAGGCGTGGGCGGCAATGCGCAGCACCTCGCCACCGCAGCCTGCTCCGGAGGAGTCGCCTCCGTCTTCCTTCCTGACGCCGAGGCCGCCGGCCGCTGGCTGCTGCAGAATGTCCAGCCCGGTGATGTGGTGCTGGTCAAAGGCTCGCGCGGCGTTCATCTGGAGCGCGCAATTGAGCTGGTGAAGAGCAAGACCGCCGCGGTGGAGGCCTAGTGGCTCGCCCAAAATTAGCTGCCGAATTGGCCCTTTTGGTGGCATTTTTCTTCCCGATTTACTCGCCTGCGCAGGTCCCTGCATCGTGGACGACGCCATTCCCGCCCTTTCGGATTGCAGGAAATCTCTACTTTGTCGGCAGTGAAGACCTCGCCTCCTACCTCATCGTCACGCCGCAAGGCGACATCCTCATCAACAGCAATCTCGAATCCTCTCCACCGCTCATCCGCAAAAGCGTCGAAGCTCTCGGCTTCCATTTCAGTGACATCAGGATTCTGCTGATTAGCCATGCCCACTATGACCACTGTGCCGGCAGCATGGAAATCAAACGCCTCACCGGCGCGAAGTACGAAGTGATGGCGCCCGACGTCTCCGTGGTCGAATCCGGCGGCCGAACCGATTTTCAATACGCCCGCGACAAATCCATGCAGTTCCCGCCCGCGCACGTCGATCGCATTTTGCACGACGGCGACAAAGTCTCGCTTGGCGGCGTTGTACTCACCGCGCATCTCACCGCCGGCCACACCAGGGGAACAACCACCTGGACCCTCGACGAACCCGACGCCGGCCGCACCCTCCATGTCGTCATCGTCGGCAGCCCCAACGTCAATCCCGCTTACAAGCTCGTGCACAACAAGGCCTATCCGCAAATCGCCGCCGACTACCGCCACCAGTTCCAGGTGCTCAAGAGCCTGCCCTGCGATATTTTTCTCGGAGCCCACGGCGGCTACTTCGACCTCAAAGAGAAATACGACCGCTGGAAGCGCGGCGACCGCAGCGCATTCATCGATCCTGCCGGGTATAAAGCCTACATCACCGATCGCGAGCAGGCCTTCGAATCCGAATTGAAGCGACAATCCGCCGCCAGACCGTAATCAAATCATCCACTGCCGCCCATCCCCGCAGCCTAGTAGAATCATTCTGAAACCCGCCTCAATCCGGCTCCGGAGGCCACTTGCTTTACTGGCTGCTTTACCAAAAGCTGTACCCGTTCTTTCGCCCGTTCCGCATCTTCCGCTATCTCACTTTTCGTACGGCATTTGCCTTCCTCACGGCGCTGCTCATCGCGCTGTTCATCGGGCCCTACGTCATCCAGAAGCTTCGCGAATTCCAGATCGGCCAGTACATTCGCGAGGACGGGCCCCAGTCGCACCAGAAAAAGTCCGGCACTCCCACCATGGGCGGCGTGCTCATTGTGATCGCCATTTTGCTGCCTACAGTGCTGTGGTCCGATCCCTCCAACCCTTTTGTCTGGATCGCCGTTTTCTCCACGCTTGCCTTCGGCGCCATCGGGTTTGCCGACGACTACATCAAGGTGGTCAGGCGCCGCAGCCTCGGCCTCACGGCGCGCGCCAAGCTCTTCTGGCAGGCTGCGGCCGCGGTCATAGTTGCCATCGCCCTGGTGGTCTTGTCGCAGTTCAGGGTCTTCTCCACCCAGTTGACCGTGCCCTTCATCAAGAGCTTGCGTCCCGACCTTCTCTGGCATTGGCCCGGCACCATTCCGCATCTGGGTTTCCTGGTCTTCCTGCCCTTTGTCGTCTTCGTCATCTTCGTGCTGGTGGGCTCTTCCAACGCCGTCAACCTCACTGACGGCCTCGACGGCCTTGCCATCGGCTGCACCATCATCGCCGCCGGCGCGCTCGCCGTGCTCACCTACGTCAGCGGCCACGTGGTCTTTGCCGACTACCTCGAACTCCAGCACATGCCCATGGTCGGCGAGCTCACCGTCTTCTGCGGATCCATGGTCGGCGCTTCCATCGGCTTTCTCTGGTACAACGCCCACCCCGCTGAAATCTTCATGGGCGACGTCGGCTCGCTGGCCCTGGGCGGCGCCATCGGCACCGTCGCCATCATCATCCGCCAGGAGCTGCTGCTGCCCTTCATCGGCGGCATCTTCATCCTCGAGGCGCTTTCCGTCGTCCTGCAGGTGGGCAGCTACAAGCTGCGCAACGGAAAGCGCATCTTCAAAATGGCGCCGCTGCACCACCACTTCGAGCAGATGGGCTGGAGCGAATCCAAAGTCATTGTCCGCTTCTGGATTGGCGCCCTGGTGTTTGCACTGTTTGCACTCACCACCCTGAAACTGCGCTAGCCTCGCAGCGCGCCGCGCGCCCAACGGTGCACAATAGAGAAGTCGCGGATCGCACGCAGCCTGAGGAATAATCCGAATGATGGAACTGAAAGGCAAAAAGGTTCTGGTCGTGGGCCTGGGGAAATCCGGCCTGGCCGCGGCCCTGTTTCTGCGCCGCCGCGGCGCGCAGGTCACCGTCTCCGACGTTCGCAGCGCCGAGGCCCTGGCCAAAGAGATTCCCGCCCTGCTCGAAGAGGGCATCATGGTCGAGGCCGGCGGCCACGGCCTGCTCACCTTCCGCCGCCAGGACCTCATCGTCGTCAGCCCCGGCGTCCCGCTCGATACCCCCGAGCTGGCCCAGGTCCAAAACTTCGGCCTGCCCGTCATCGGCGAACTCGAACTGGCCGCCCGCTTCCTCAAAGGCAAAATCCGTCGCCATCACCGGCTCCAACGGCAAAACCACCACCACCGCGCTGCTCGGCGAAATCCTCGAAGAGGCCGGCTTTCCCACGCTGGTCGGCGGCAACATCGGCGTGCCCGTGGTCGCCCTCATCGACGAAAGCACCGCCGACACCTGGTCCGTCCTTGAAGTTTCCAGCTTCCAGCTTGAAAGCACCGCAGAGTTCCACCCCGACATCGCCGTCATCCTCAACATCACGCCCGACCACCTCGACCGCCACGGCACCTTCGAGAACTATGCCCTCGCCAAGGAGCGCATCTTCGCCGCGCAAGACGCGCGACGACTGCCGTCGTGCTCAACGCCGACAATGCCCGCGCCGCCGCAGGCCGCGGCGCGTTCCGCCGCGCCGCGTCTACTGGTTTTCGATCGAGCACCCCGTCGGCCAGGGCGCCTGGGTCGAGGACGGCTACGTCGTCTACCGCGCCTCGCAGCGACGCGGCCATCGAAAGCGTCATGCCCCTCAGCAGGATTCCCCTCAAGGGCGAGCACAACGTTGAAAATGTCCTCGCCGCCGTCTGCGCCGCCCGCCTGGCCGGCGCCCCGGCCGAGGCCATCCGCCGCGCCATCGAAAACTTCAAGGCCGTCGAGCATCGCCTCG
Source organism: uncultured Acidobacteriota bacterium (assembly GCA_963833995.1). GTDB lineage: Bacteria > Acidobacteriota > Terriglobia > Terriglobales > Acidobacteriaceae > Telmatobacter. The sequence goes on from CAWIAE010000002.1 coordinate 88,898, forward strand.
AATACGTCGCCACCCTCAACGGCGTCGAGTTCTACAACGACTCCAAGGCCACCAACGTCGACGCCACCGCCAAGGCCGTCGCCGCCTTCTCACGCCGGCATCCATCTCATCCTCGGCGGCAAAGACAAGAACTCCGACTACACCCAGCTTTCGCCGCTGCTGCGCGAGCGCGTGCGCGCCGTCTACACCATCGGCTCGGCCGCCGCCAAAATCGAGTCGCACCTGCGCGGCGTCGTCCCGCTCCACTCCTGCGAAACGCTCGACAAGCGCCGTCAGCGCCGCAGCTTCCGCCGCCCATCCCGGCGAAGTGGTGCTGCTCGCGCCCGCCTGCTCCAGCTTCGACCAGTTCGAAAGCTACGAGCACCGCGGCCGCGTCTTCAAGGAACTGGTCAACGAGTGGCGCGGCTGGAAAGTCTGGCAAACGCCTAGACGATCCAATACGCGCAACCTGCAGCTTGAAAGGGCATGACTTCAGGTGCCGCAATGCAAGAAGATAAGTCGAGGCTTTAGCCGCTGAGGGACTTTGTCGGCTCTGCTGCGTCGGGCTTACACGGCGCTTTTCGCTGTCATCTGAGCACGTCACGCACACGAATCGAGGATGGCTTCTAGCACCCCGCACGTGAATCACGGCAAGGAATGGCGAAGCGCAGTAGGCGTCGACAAATGGATGTTCTTCACCACGCTGCTGCTGGTGGTGGTCGGCCTGGCCATGGTCTTCTCCGCCTCCGCCGTCGTCGCGCAGGAGCGCTACCACTCCCCCTACGCCTTCGTCGGCCGCCAGGCCGGCTGGGCTCTGGCCGGCGTCCTGGCCATGCTCGTGCTCATGCACGTGGACTACACCCGCTACAACTCCCCGCGCTTCATCTACCCCGCCCTCTGCCATCACCACGCTGCTGCTGGTCATCGGTCTTCTTCTTCCCCGGCTCGCACAACACCCATCGCTGGATCCGCTTCGGCGGCTTCTTCACCTTCCAGCCCTCGGAGATCGCCAAGCCCGTGCTCGTGCTCTTTCTCGCCTGGTTTCTCTCCACACCGCCTCGACGCCATGCGCGACTGGAAGAACACCCTGCTCCGCGCCGCCATCATTCCCGTCGTCTTCATGCTCCTCGTCGTCAAGCAGCCCGACCTGGGCACCGCCCTGGTGCTCGCCGGCGTCACCGCCATGATGCTCATCCTCGCCGGCATGGAGTGGAAGTATCTCGTCCGGTGCGCCTCTGCGCCGCCCTGCCGCCTCTCGCCGCCCTGCTCTTCTTGGTGCCCTGGCGCCGCGCAGCGCATGCTGGTCTTCCTCAATCCCGACGCCGACCCCAGGGCGCCGGCTTCCACATCAACCAGTCGCTCATCGCCGTCGGCACCGGCGGCTTCACCGGCCGCGGCTACATGGAAGGCATGCAGAAGCTCTTCTATCTCCCCGAAGCCTCCACCGACTTCATCTTCGCCAACATCGCCGAGGAACTCGGCTTCATCGGCGCCATGTGTCATCGTGCTGCTCTTCGTGCGTCTTCGGCGTGCGCGGCCTGCGCACCGCCTTCCGCGCCACGGACCCCTTCGCCCGCCTCGTCGCCTTCGGCATCACCACCGCGATTCTGCTGCAGGCCTTCTTCAACATCAGCGTGGTCCTCTCGCTGGTTCCCACCAAGGGCATCCCGCTGCCGTTGATCTCCTCAGCGGCGGAACGTCAGCTCTTCTTCACGCTGGCCAGTATCGGGATTCTACTGAATGTTTCGAAGCAGGTGGATTGAGGCGGGAAATATTTGAGGGGAAACGAGACGGGCAGGTGGCCCGCCCTAAACACTCCACTACTCCGGGGTACCCCATCCAAGCTCCGCGTGGGTGGGAGCACGAACTTTCCCGGCCGCATGGCGGGTGGCCCACCCTGAAACATCCCACCACCCTGGGGTGCCCCATCCAAGCTCTGCTTGGGTGGGAGACCACGAACTTTCCCAGCGCATGGCGGGTGGCCCACCCTAAACATCCCACCACCCTGGGGTGCCCATCCAAGCTCTGCTTGGGTGGGAGAGCACAAACCTTTCCCAGCCCATACCCCAGGTCCTCTTTCAGGGCCTCAGAAAGCTAGAAGCTAGTAGCTAGGAGCTAGAAGCTGCTTTTCTAAAACCACCGTCCCGCCGCTGGCCGGAACAGCACCCACGCGATCAGCACGCAGACGAGGCAGTGCATCACCAGCGGCTGCACCGGTCCGCCGATGCTGATCGCTACATGAAATAAAATCCAGGCCAGCGCCAGCCACCGCGCCCAGTTCTGCCGTCGCAGGAGGAAGGGCCCCAATCACCACCGCCAGCAACTCCGTCCCTTCAATTGCCCAAGCGTCCGGGTGTCCCGCCAACAGTTCCTTGAAGTGGACCACAAAGCCCACCGCGCCTACCGCGATATAAAGGCAGGCAATCAACAACACGGAAATAAGCCATCTCTTCTCGCTCATCGCAATGACCCCATCATGCCCGGCCGCCGCCTCGAAAAAAACTGGAAAGTCGGCCCAGAAATTTGCCGATTATTTCTCGTCTCTCTCCATAATTGGAGATGAAGAAACTCCCCAGAAGCGAGTTGCAATGCCATGGGCGACTTGGAATGCGCGTAAGTCCTTTGCTGCCTGAATTCTGCGGCTAGGTCATTTAGAATCTGATACGTGCAGGGAAACCGACTCCGCAAACTCATGAAACGAGAGAATTTGCCCAAAGAATTAGGGGGGAGTGGGGGGGAGGCGCCCAGGTGAGCTGTCTCACCAGGCGCTTGCCCCGCCACCCCGGGTTACCCATCCTTCAAGGTAGTACGGTCAGACGTACTCGCTCTCACTCCTACTCCTTCGGCCGGGTCGCCTTGAACGTGCCGCTGTACTCGGAAAACTCCCATGTCCCGGTCAGCGCCCTGGTGTCGTCGAGCCTGCCATCGAGCTTCAGCGTCGCCGTCTCGTCCGCCTCCTCCGATGTCATCGGAAAGGCGAGGTCCATTTTGCCATCCTTGTAGGTGCCGAGGACGTCGGTGTCTCCATACTTGCCCGTTACTTTACCGTCGGCGTCGACGGTGAATTCGGCATCCATCTCGCGGTCCCCGCCTGGAGTATCCAGCACAAAGTGCCATTTCCCATTGATCCCCGCGTCCTTCGCTGCATCCTGGGCATTCATCACCGGGCCACCTGCAATCAGGAAAGCCATTGCTGCTGCTACGAACAGAAACCTCTTCACGCATTCACTCCTTGCTGAACTGGGTAATCCAAGCAAATAAAAATTACAGCCTATAATAAACCTGCCTGGCTCCGAATCACCGGCCTCTGCGCCCTGGAGGAAACCGTGCCTTCCGCAACCAGCACCGTCCGCGTCCAAATCCCCTACCACCTGCGCAACCTCGCGCGTATCGAGGGCGAAGTTGCACTGGAGGTCGCCGCTCCCGTTACCCTGCGCGCAGTCCTCGACACCCTTGAAGCCCGCTACCCCACGCTGCAGGGAACCATCCGCGATCACGACACGCTCAAGCGCCGTCCCTTCCTTCGCTTTTTCGCCTGCGAAGAAGACCTCTCGCACGACTCTCCCGACAATCCTCTGCCCGAACCGGTAGCCGCCGGAAAGGAGCCGCTGCTCATTATCGGCGCCATTGCCGGCGGCAGCGCATAGCTGCGGCATTCGCAGGCTCTAGGGTGCCGTTCCCAATATTTGCTCGTAGTACTTGATGTACTGTGGAAGCACAAGGCTTGCGCAGAACCGCGCCCGGGCTGTCTTCCGCGCCTCATCCCGCATCACCTCGAGCCGGTCGCGATCCTTCAGCAGCGCAATCGCCCCCTCCGCCATCTCGTCAACGCTTCCCACCGGAAACAGCAGCCCCGTAATACCGTCATCGATCAGTTCCGGAACTCCGCCAACCCGCGTCGCAATGGTCGGAACCTTGCACGCCATCGCCTCCAGGGCTGCCAGCCCGAACGACTCCAGCTCGCTTGGCATCACCATCAAATCGGCAAGAGGCAGCAGTTCGCTCACCCTGTCCTGCTTGCCCATGAAGTGAACTTTCTCGTGGATCTTCAAGTCATGAGCCAACCATTCGGCCGCCGAGCGGTCAGGCCCGTCGCCGATTAGAACCAGTTGCGCCGGCACCTCTTTCACTACCCGCGCAAACACCTTCACCACGTCCACTACCCGCTTAACGGGCCTGAAGTTGGAGAGATGCATCAGGATCGCGTCGCCAGGGTTCGCAAGCTGTCTCCGCGCCTCCTGGCGCACAAACTCGTCCTTGATCGGGGTGTATACATCGCAGTTTACAAAATTTGGAATCACCTCGATTGGCCGTCTAACGTCAAAGCTCTCGAACGTCTTATCTTTCAGGTAATTGGAGATGCTGGTTACGCCATCGCTCTCCTGGATGGCATAGCGCGTGATGGGCAAATAGCTGCGGTCCAGGCCCACCAGGGTGATATCCGTACCATGCAGAGTGGTCACGAACGGCAGACGCCGCCCTCGTGCGGCCAGCATTTGCCGCGCCAGCAGCGCGCTCACCGAATGAGGTATGGCGTAGTGCACATGCAGCAGATCGAGTGCGCAGAATTCAGCCACCTCCGCCATGCGCGACGCCAGGGCCAGGTCATACGGCGGAAACTCAAACAGGGGATAGCTTGAGACCGGAACCTCGTGATAAAAGATTCCCCCGTTGCGCCCATTGAGCCGAAACGGCTGCGAATAAGAAATGAAGTGGACCTCGTGCCCCAGCGCGGCCAGTTCAATACCCAGTTCCGTTGCCACCACACCTGAACCACCGTAGGTGGGGTAACAGGTTATTCCAATCCGCATGTCGCCTCTTGTCTTCTATTGTAAAAACAACCAAATTACGGCCAAACGGCACGATTTGGTTGTTTCAAAACGTTTTGATTGCAAAATTCCGTCGGATGCAGTCATTTTTTCGCGACTACTGTCACGATGGAATCATGATAAAGTACTTTCTCTTTCAATACCTTATAAGGCACGCGGTCTTTCCCTCTTCTCGCCGGTGATCAAGTAAAAAGCTTGTATCTGGCGTACCGTATTATGAAAAGGTCAGATGGAAGGACCTGCGCAACAGCCGCATTGATCGTCATGGCGAACGCGCCAGCGCAGCCAGGAAAGTTCAGCAGATCCGAGAGGATCTTGGCAGGGTCAGTTCTGGGCAGGCTTCGGATTTCCAGACGCCTGGTGCGGCAGGGATCGCCGATAGGCCGCGAGCAACTTCTCGCGGTTCTGGCTCAGATTCTTGCCGCTGGGATGCGAGGGATACGGGCGGTTTCCCATCATCCCTTGCCAGAGAACGCGGTTGAAGGTGTCGTCATCGACGCGATCGGCATCGCTGAAGTCCATTCCCCTGGTTACACGCGACCAATATGCGACATCTGGCGTCGGGCTATTGCAGGGCAGGCCCGGACTGGGCAAGGGAAGACTCGTACAGTAGAGAATCGCGGCTGGAGTCGCGTTAAAGCTCCATGCGGCCGGAGTTGTGTTGAAGATGTCGCTCATGGGCGTGGCCAAGGCGTCGTTCAGGTTCATCGGCGGCAGGCCCATTACCTCTTCCATGGTGCGGATGAAGTCCAGCGTGGTATAGGGCGTGGAGATCACTCCATTCTTCACGTAGGCTCCGACCACGAAGGCCGTGGTGCGGTGAGAGTCAACGTGGTCGCCGCCATCCTGCGAGTCGTCTTCGACGATAAAGATCAGCGTGTTGTTTTTGTAGATGGGGCTGTTGGCAATCCTCTGCACCAGCAGGCCGACGGCGTAATCGTTGTCGGCCACGTCTCGATCCGGCGTATTCACTCCGTCAATCGCGGTCGCAAAGCTACCTGTGTGGTCGTGCATGAAGCGGACCAGGGTTAAACTAGGCAGGCCTCCCTTTGCGTAGTTGGCATCGAAGTCGCGCTCCCACTCCTTGAAACGGTAGTAATCCGGAAAATTGGTATCGAAGCCGCGAAAGTAGGGATCGGTGAATGGCGTGAGAGCGACATTCGCAGAAACAGCAACGACGGTGTTGGTGGAGTATGGGGCATGGGATAAAGGGATTTGGCAGGAAGGTTCGTTGTAACAGGTCGAATCGATGAAGAATCCATAGTCGTGCACGGTGAGACCGGCACGCATCGCGTCGTTCCACAGATAGCCGGTATTCTCTTCGTCGTCCGGGCCATCGGGTGCGTCCACATCGGCCTGGCCCGGCAGCAGATCGTCTCCACCCATTACATTGGGCGACAGCGTCCCACCGGGCATCAGCGGGTCGGCGGCCTGTCTTTGGGCGAGCGTCGGCAGCGCAACATTCACGCTGCGATTCAGGCCCTCCGTGTCCAGGCTAAGTCCCCTCTGCCCATAATTGACAGGGAACTTATGCTCTACCGTGTCGGGAGTGCGCGCCGAGGTGCTCCATGGCCACCCGTCGTTACTGGTTTCGGCCGTCGCGCGGAAGTTATCGAGAGTCACGAATTGTTGCGCAAGGTTATGCTCGTTGGGAGTGATCGCCTGTCCGAACATGGCCAGGGTCGGATCGCCATTGCCTCGGCCCAGGTCGCCGAGCACCTGATCGTAAGTCCGGTTTTCCTTGAGGATATAGATCACGTGCTGAACGCCGCTACGCACAGCAGCCATGGTGGCGGCGGCGGCTGGCGTCTCAACGGTTGCGAAGTGGTTGTTGGTGGTGACCTGCGCAGTAAGTGATGGAAGCTCGGCAGCAAGTCCGGCGAGCGGAAAACTGAGCAATCCCGCCTTGGTCAGTTGCGGATTATATTCATTCGCAGGCATGCATGTCGGATAAGTGCTGGGCCCGAAGTTATAACACCAGTTGATATTTGGTCCGGTCGGCGACTTGGAATTGACCACATATGCCCAGCTCCCGTCGCTGCTGATACTGATCGAGTTTGGATACCAACCGGTCGGGATCAATCCGATAACCTGGTCGCCGGAGTTGGTCCCGTTCAATGCCACCACGGCGATGTTGTTCATATTGCCATTGGTCACATAGAGGGTCTTTTCGTCCGGCGAAAGCGTCACGCTGTTGGTGTTGGCGCCTGTATATTGCGACAGTGAAAAAGAAGACAATGTCTGCGGCGGCGCAATCACTGGAATGGTTTCGATCACTGTGTAGCGCGCGGCGGGCTGGCCTTGCGTAGGAAGGCCTACATCCAGAGGATTGAGATCAATTACATCCACAGTGTCCGATTCGTCCTCGGCAACATAGAGCAGTGTGCCGGCCCCATTCAACGTCATCTTGGTGGGCTGGCCCTTTACGGAAATGCGCGCACTAACGGCCGGCTTAAGTGAGCGAAGCTGGCAGTTGGGGGGCGTGGTGCCGCTGACGCAGGTTTCGTTCAGATTTACGACATCGATTTCGCGATCGCGCTGGCTGGAAACATACACCGTGGCCCCCGGTCCGGTGTTCCCGCCAAAAGTCACCCAGAAAGGATATTCGCCGCCCGGAATCCCGGTCGCCGGCGAAGAGGCGGCCAGGCCGGGACGCAGGTCCAGTTCCACGCCCTGCATCGTCCCTTGTTTGCCTTGCATCGAAGCCGGGTCGGACGTCCACTGGGCCAGCCATGCTGACAGGCCGCCGGTAAAGACCGTGATCGAATCGTTGTAATAGTTAGCCACAACCAGTGTCTGGCCATGCGGAGAAATCGTCAGGCCCGCGGCCATGGGCGCGACGTAGACCGCGGCGTTGACTGAAGGGAATGAGTTATTGGGCACGGGAAGCCCATTGCCCGAGGGGTGGCCCTCAACGACCGTTTGCGCCAGCGACGTAGAGGTGGCGGCGAGATTCTTGCCCAGATCGAGCTCGGCCACGGGCTGCCAGTTGCTGCCTTGCTGCATGACGATGTGAATATTGTCCCCGTTATTGTTCGCGGGCGTTGCCGTGCCTGGCAAGTAATAAGGAATCGGATCGGTTCCGAATGGAGCATCGCCGATGCCGCCGGGGACGTAGAATGCCGTGCCCCTTGGGTCCCAGACAATGCCGTGATAGGCGTTGGGAATCGGAACCGCCTGCTTGAAGACCGGAGAATGATTCGAAATGTCGAAGATGAAGATATACTCATTCGACAGGAGCGGATCGAACAAGGGAAACGGCCCCTGGTACACGCGGTTAAAGCCACTGGTGAGAACAAGCAGTGTCTTGTTGTCGGGACTGATGGAAGTACTGACTGCTTGTCCTGCCATCCACTCTACGGGAGCTACATTCGGATCGTAGGGGTCGGTTACAACCATTCCGGTGTCAAGAAACTGGAAGTTGGAGCCGGCGGTTGCCAACGGCGTAAGCGATTGCGACATATTCGGAACCGCCTGAGGCGCGTTGTAGATCGTGATGGTCACCGGCGCCGAGACGCTGGTCGTACCGTTGGAGGCAGTCACCGTGTAAGTCGCCGTAACCGCAGGAGCAGGCGAAATCGTCGACGACACAGCCAGGGGAGTCCCGGTGATGACTCCGGTAGCTGGATTGAGGCTCAGTCCAATCACGGACAGATCGGGGCTTACGGAGTAAGTAATTTGCCCTCCGCCAGTGTTATTGACCGTTGGAACATCCGCCGTGATCGGAACCCCCTCGGCATAGACGGGAGCGGGGGCGCTATAAGCCAGACCGGAGAGCGTGGTTGCGCTATTCACAGTGAGAGTGAAGGTGGCCGTGGTGCTGCCCGAGGGATTGGAAGCTGTGACTGTGTACACGGTGGCCGGTGAAGCCACGGTCGGCGTCCCACTGATGATACCGGTGGCATCAATGCCGAAAGCGGGAAGCGAAGGCGGAATGGAGCTTATGCTCAGACCCGAAGGCAGGCCAGGAGAAATGGCGTAGGCCGGAATCACGGCTCCACTCGAATTTACATACGTTGTGGGCGCTCCCCCAGTGCTGGTGGGAACGTTTTCCGGCACAGGCGTGCCGATAGTATAGGCAGCATTTCCCGGAGAGTAGCTCAGTCCTGCCGGGGCCGCAAGAGCCGTTGAAGGAGGGGAATTCACGGCGATGGTTACGGTCGCGGATGTGTTGCCGCCTGAATTCATAGCCGTCCCCGTGTAGGCAGTCGCTGCCGACAAAGCTGCGGGCGCTCCGGTGATAGCGCCTGACGTGGCGCTCAAGTTCAACCCCGCAGGCATCGCCGGGGTCACACCGTACGAGATCACCACCCCGCCAGTATTTGTCGGAGTGTTCGGAGTGATGGGGTTCCCGATCACGTAGGCAGCGGTGCTTGCGGCGTAACTGAGCGCCGAGGGTGGCTGATCGTTCACGGTGATGGAAATATTCGCCGTAGTGCTGCCGGCCGGATTGGATGCGGTCACCGTGTAACTCGCCACAGGCGTTACGGCAGTGGGAGTTCCGCTGATGACACCGGTGCTGCTGTTCAGGGTCAATCCAGCAGGAAGCGCCGGGTTCACGCGATATGTTGTTACTGCTCCGCCACTACTCGTGGAGTCGTCCGGGGTGACTGCTACCCCTACGGTGTAGACCGCGGATCCCGCGCTCTATGCGAGCCCGGCCGGCGCCTTGGGGCTGCTGCCATTGTTTCCACAACCGCAAAGAAAGAAGAATACCGTGGCAAGAGAAAGGCCCAGCCAACGTGTGGAATGCATAAGAATCACCTGTTTTCCCCGTGGCTGGCGTGCGAATCCGCCTGGCACCCTACCGCAACATAAAACCAGATGATCGTTTGTAATCTCGGGACGGGATGTGATGTACGTCACTCTGTAGCCTGGTGCCCCTTAATTGCCGCGGGTCCTTTGAGTAACCGATACGTCCTTACGCCACTGCCGCGCGACTCGAATACCAGCATCGCAGAGCGGGAGCGCAGTCTTCGGGATCAGGTGCAGTTTCTGTCACTTTCGCCGCTTGCTGAGCGCGGAATGGAACCCAATGCCGCTTTTGGGAATCGAGAAATCTCGAAAAGGATGAATCTGAAGTCGCCAGGAGACGTGGCAACAATTCGACGAAATATTGGCACGAAGATGAAGCGCATTCCGATATGTGCCGATAAGACATCTGATCGAATCATTTCGGGGAGACCATTTCAGGTTCGGCATGGGCCCTCTATGAAACCCGCAGTTCGACACCCGATGCTCCTGTCCTTTGCCCTTGCGCTGCTCGCCGGATGCGGGGGCACTTCGATCCCCGTTCTGACCGCCTTCAAGGGAAACGGCCGACTCGCAACAAACAGAAGGAGAAACTCTAATGCTACAACTATCTCGCCGTACATTTCTTGAGCTGGCAAGCCTGGCAGGCGCCGGCCTCCTCGGCGGATGCGGCGGGGGCAACGGGATTACCGGCTCAGATAACTTCCAGGTGCCCGTCTTCTCCGATGTGCATTTCCAGCCATTTATTCCACCCCTTCCGCCAAATCCGCTAGCTGCTGACACGCTGGCAGCAAATACGGCGCTGGCAGCGCTGCTTGATGCGGCGGATACCTCAGAGTGGCCAGCGATTCTTGAGGGCTCGGCTAATAACACGCCTTCCGCGCCTGGCACCGACACCAACTATGCGTTGCTGACTCTAGCGCTCGGCAGCATCAAGCAAAACCTGGGAACGGCGCCCATGGTTCTATTCACAGGGGACTTTCTTGGTCATGCATTGGACCAGATTTACCCTTTGTATTCGGTGAACAAGACACCCGCCGAAGCAGCCGCGTTTGTGGACAAAACACTGGCATTTGTCTTACAGCAGATCAGAGCGGCTGTGGGCTCGGTCCCCGTCTACTTCGCGCTGGGCAACTGCGATTCCTATACCGGGTATGGGCCGGACAGCACTTTTCTTTCCAATAACGCGCAGCAGTTATGCACGCTCGCACTGAATGGCACGGGGAATCAGCAGGATGTTATCAGCAGCATTGCCGGCGGGGGATACTATTCGGCAGAGCCCGAGGGAATGAATCTGATGATCATCGCTCTCAACACCATCGCATTGTCCCCTCTTGTTCCCGCCAATCCGGATTTGATTGCGGCTCAGTTTTCGTGGCTCGATGGCCAACTGGCAGCAGCCGGGGCCGCCGGCAAGAAGGTTTGGCTGCTGATGCATGCGCCTCCGGGCGCAGATGAGGGCACAACCGGCGGGGCAACCAATGACAATGGCCAGATCACGACGGCCACCATGATGTGGACGGAAGCCAATCAGACCACGTTTACGGGCATCATTGGGAATTACCCCGGGGTTATTGCAATGTCGCTTGCCGGTCATACGCACATGGACGAATTCCGCCTGATGTCGCCGGGCAACGCGTTGGCAATTACCGCGGGGATCAGTCCGTGCTTTGGCAATAACGCCGCTTACAAGATCTTCATGCTGGATCGCTACAGCCTTGCCCCCATTGACTACGCCGCCCTGAACTGCAACATCCTGGCGACATCTCCTCAATTCAGCAGCTACTACACCTTCTCTCAAGCCTATAACCTCGAAGGCGCCCTTGCGACTTCGCTGTCAGAACTGTATCCGACTCTGTTGGCATCATCCGCGGCACAGCAGCAATACCAGGGAGCTTACGCTTCCGGCAGCAGTGTCTTCAAACCCATCAACAAGATGAACTGGCCAGTTTACTGGTGCGGCATCGGATATATGGATCAAACGGAGTTCTTCACCGCCGTGAACGCCTTCTGACATTTGCTGGCGCACGCGGTCTTTCCCTGTTCCACGTGCGCTCTTCCTGGAATTGGCCTCCGCCTGAATTTCTGGTGAAGAGCAAGATGCTCTCCCTTTCGATGGAGACACGGAAAGGGAGAGCATTCAATGAAAGGATCAATCTAAAGAAAGCGGCCGATCAATGGCAGAAATACAGCCTTTGGGATTTCTGCATGTCCTTGAGTGACTGAATCGTGGGGGCGGCCATTTTTCGGCGAAGGCGGCCAGCTTTTGGTGGTTTCGAGAATTTGGACGTTGACGGGCCAGGAGAAGATGGAGAGAGTCAGGTCAGAACCACCTTTTGCTCGCTGCCGGGGGAAACCAGATCGGCAAACGAAATCAGGGCAAGTTCCGGAAAATCCCTGATCGCATGCAGGGCATTGCGCTCGATCTCGCGCGACTCCCGCAGCCGGGTACGAACCCTGGCCAGATCGGCGTCATTGTATCCGGGGTGGGTCACCAGTTCCCAGGTGCCGGAGGGAAGCTTTTGCAGCAGTGACCGGACAGCCGCTGCATCCAGCATTCCAGTGCCGGCCACAGAAATGGTTCCGTCTGTGGTTGCAACATCTTCCCTGGCGATCATCTTCCTGAAAAACGGTCCGAAACGCCGCAGTGCCATCACCTCTGCGGAGCGCAGCAGAGGAGCGCGCGGAGTGGCATTTACGGCCCACTCCGGTTCAAACGGATTGCGCACGGCACGAACGCCCGCGGCCCTGGCTGCCCGCAACACGGCGCGCAACACCGGGGGAAACATGTGCGTGTGCTTGTGTGTATCAACATGTGTCAGGTGAATGCCGCGGTCCTGCAGAGATGAGATTTGCGCGCTTGCCTCAGCCTCAATCTCGGCCTGCTGAATGCGGCCGGTGAAGAGCCGCATCAGGACCGTGCTGAGCGCCGATGGAAACATTCCAGTTTTCGCGTCCACGAGCGTGGGAATTTCGCGCGGCGGCAGCACCGGCTCGCCATCGACAAGCACCACGTGGCAACCCACGCCCAGCGTCGGCGTTGCACGGGCCAATTCAATTGCCTCCGGTGTGGCTGATGCCTTCGCCATGAGCGTGGTGCTGGTAAGCACCCCGGCATGGTGCAATTCGATAATGGCGCGATTCACTCCGGCCGTGAGGCCAAAGTCGTCTGCGTTTACAATCAAACGGCTCACCGGGCAAGTCTATCAACTCCACCAAGGGCAGTTATGGCCGGCTGAATCGTTGACGGTACAGGTGCCTGCGGATTCCCAAGACGCGACGGACCTCGACCATGTGTGCGGGACGATGCAAGCGGGACCACGTATGCGGGACCATGCAATCTGCGGCCGGGAACGCTGGAGGAACACACGCTGATATGATGACAGAAGGCCAATCATGGCCTGAAAGCCGCACACGGGCGGTTAGCTCAGTTGGTTAGAGCGCCTGCCTTACAAGCAGGAAGTCCGGGGTTCGAGTCCCTGACCGCCCACCATCGATCCAGCCAATGATTCCGCCGGGTCTTGTTCTGTTGAAAATTTCCTCTATGTTTTATTCATCGTCCCCCGGTGCGCGTCCGGCTGGGCATTAGCGTTAATGGCGAGTGGGTTCTTGAGCAGGGTCCTTTTAAGAACCACACAAAATCACTCTCATCGGGGAGACCTGAATTTCTCATCGTGCGTGGGCTCATCATGGCCCAAATTGTTTGGCACCCTGCCCGCCCTTTGGTTATAAAAAATACTCGAATTGGGAGTTGCTTCGTCTCTCCCTCCCAGTATGCATTGGCGTTATACCAACGCTGGACGATCTTAGGATCCACCGTCGCGACAAAAACTCCGGGGTCTTTCTTCACGCATTGGGCGGCTCCTGCTCTTTTGTCCAACTGGTTGAGAAGCTCAATTCGAAGCAAAGTGGCATCTGGATCATGGAGAGTGAAACGCAAATTCAAGGGATCGCTTGCATTGTCCTGTGCAGCCACAACGATGGACAGTCGCCCCGATGGGACCAAAGCCAATCCTTGTTCTGCCTGGGTTGGATTGCCTCTGGCCTGGGAAACCGCCCTCATGACAGCGATGGCGCCGATCAGGGATGCAATTGCGCCCAGTGAGCCAAGGAGTATTTCCTCCAAAAGGATCGGGTCGATGCTGAGTTGAAGCAGGGTCATCAACTTCCCCTTTCGGGGCCCACGTGCGACAGTTCTATCACAGTCACGATTCGGCGTCGAGGGCCCTTTAAGAAAGGTCGAGCTGGTCGAGGATGCCGGCGACATTTGAGTCAGGCTCAGGCGATTTAGTTATCCGCCACCCGGCAAAATCTTGAATTCCCCAGGCATGTAGTCAAATTGGGAAGAAATCTGCAAGTGATTGCGCTGCCGGGTTTTGCTCTGCACCGTGCGCGATTTTTTCTCCCCTGCCTTCTATGCCGACGATGCGGACCTGCTGCGATGAGGAGCGGAGGCGCTATTCTAAATCTGAACGGGCCTGCGATTCAGCGAATGGCCGAGAGGCAAAGCACCCCGGCAAGCTTCCCCAGCATCCAGCCTCTCAGCGCGAGCGCATACAATTTGCGATCAACGATGCCGGCACACGAGCCGGAACGGAGGCACACCAAAATGGATTTGCAGAAGCTGAATGAGACCGCGAAGGCAATTGTCGCTGACGACAAGGGCCTGTTGGCGATGGATGAAAGCATCGGGACGTGTAACAAGCGGTTTGCAAAACTGGGAATTCCCCAGACGGTTGAGATGCGGCGCGCCTACCGCGAACTGATTGTGACCACTCCCGGTCTGGGTGAGAGCATAGGCGGCGCCATCCTCTCCGACGAGACAATTCGGCAACAGACGAGGCGCGGCGTGCCGATGGTCAAAGAACTGACCGACGCCGGAATCATTCCCGGCATCAAGGTGGATAGAGGCGCCAAAGCACTGGCCGCGTATCCGGGGGAGAAAGTCACCGAAGGCTTGGATGGGTTGCGGGAGCGCCTGGCGGAATACTCTCAATTGGGCGCGCGCTTTGCCAAGTGGCGGGCGGTGATTACGATTGGCGAGGGAATTCCAACCTGGGGCTGCATTCATGCCAACGCACATGCCCTGGCCCGGTATGCCGCTCTATGCCAGGAGGCGAATCTTGTTCCAATTGTTGAGCCGGAAGTTCTGATGGATGGCGATCACACGTTGCAGCGATGCTCTGAGGTGACGGAGCGAACGCAGCACACGGTATTCAGCGAGATTTTCGTGCAGCGTGTGATGCTGGAGGGAATGATTCTGAAGCCCAACATGGTGGTTCCCGGCACGACAAGCGCAAAGCAGGCGACCGTGGATGAGGTGGCCGATGCAACAGTCAACTGCCTGTTGCGCACGGTTCCCCCCGCGGTTCCGGTGGTTGCATTCCTATCGGGCGGCCAATCTGCCGAGCAGGCCTCGGCGCATCTGAATTCAATGAATGTGCGGTACAAATCGCGCGCGCCGTGGGTGCTCACGTTTTCCTATGCCCGGGCCATACAGCAGCAGGCGATGGAGATATGGAACGGGAACGATGGGAACGTAGCGCAGGCGCAAAAGGCTCTCTATCACCGGGCCAAATGCAACCGGGCCGCCCGTCGCGGGGAATACGGCCCAGAGATGGAGAAGTGATGATGGAACATCGATCCTGCGATTGCCATTTCCCTCTCATTGTCGAGCCGGGAGCAACGGACGATCTGACCATGACTTACCAACGCGCCACAAGGGAGGGTGCCTGATGGCCGCTCCGCGATCCGACGCGCTGGTGCTCTTTGGAGTGACCGGCGACCTTGCCCACAAGTTGATTTTCCCGGCGCTCTACGGAATGGTGAAGCACGGCACCCTCAACGTTCCGGTCATCGGCGTGGCGTTTCCTAAGTTGAGCACGGAGCGATTACATAAACGGATAGTTGACGGCATCCGACGGTCGGTCGGAATCGACAACAAGCGCGCGCTTCAACATCTTTTGTCTCTGTTCAGCTATGTGAGTGGAGACTACAAGGATGGCAATACATACACCGCGCTTCGCGAAGCTCTAGGCAATGCGCGCCGCCCAGCATACTATCTTGCCATTCCGCCTTCGCTTTTCGAAACCGTAATTAAAGGGATCGGATCGGCCGACCTGGCCCGCAATGCTCGCGTGATTGTGGAAAAGCCCTTTGGACGCGATCTGGCATCGGCGCGCGAACTGAACCGGGTTGCGCATGCAGCGTTCCCTGAAGATTCGATTTTCCGTATCGATCACTTCCTTGGCAAGGAAGCGATCATGAATATCCTCTATTTCCGTTTCGCGAATTCTTTTCTCGAGCCGATCTGGAACCGCAATTTTGTCGATAGCGTTCAGATCACGCTGGCCGAAGACTTCGGGATCGGAAAGCGGGGCGCGTTCTACGAAACCGCCGGCTGTCTGCGCGACGTGATTGAGAACCATCTTTTCCAGATCGTGTCTCTGCTGGCAATGGAGCCGCCCGCGGGACGGGATTTCGGAGAGGTACAGATTGAGAAGGCGAAGGTCTTCAAAGCCATGCGTCCGCTCAAGCCCGGCGACATGGTCCGGGGTCAGTACGCAGGGTACCGCGACGAGCCGGACGTGGCGAAGAACTCCGACGTGGAGACGTATTGCGCCATTCGTCTTTTCATCGACTCATGGCGTTGGGAGGGCATCCCGTGGTATTTGCGCTCCGGCAAGTACCTGCCGGAGAGCGCGACCGAGGTCCTGGTGCAGTTGAAGCCGGCCCCACAGAGACTGTTTGCGGATTCAGCGCCGCAAACGGGCCGAACCAACTATTTGCGATTCCGGCTTTCGCCCAGCTCTTCAGTGGCCATCGCAGCCCGCGTGAAACGGGCTGGTCAGGAATTCGTGGGTGAGCAGCGCGAACTCTTTCTTTGCGAGGAGCAGCCGGGGGCGGAAACACCCTATGAGCGGCTCCTCAGTGATGCCATGCGAGGCGACGGAGCACTGTTCACCAGGGAGGATGCAGTCGAGGCGGCATGGGCCGTGGTCGACCCGGTTCTGAAGAATCACCCCCGCGCCCTGCGTTATCAGCGAGGAACGTGGGGGCCCAAAAAAGCGGATGCGCTCACCGCCGCTCATGGCGGCTGGCATGATCCGAACGCGCAGGAATCCGGCGATTGCTGAATGGCAGGAACACCAGGTTCCCTTCTGATTCGCCATTGCCGGAGGGTCAATTCCCGTTTTGCCTTTTGGTCTGAAGGGCATCACGATACGCGGTTTTCGCATCTCATTGAGGAGGCTCAGAGTCGCACTTCAGCTGCAACTATGATTCCACATCGCCGATCGGGCGCCCAGTTCAGCCGGTCGTGTTTCCATCGACGGTCGGGTGCATCCATTGACAACAAAATTCAACGAGGTGAATTCAATGAGAACAGCGATATTCACAATGGCCTCAATCGGTCTAATTGCCCTTTTAGCCGCAAATTGGTCAGATTTCCGCCGATATATGCGAATCCGGGCCATGTGACTGGGCAACGGCCTATGTTGGGTCAGCAAACTCCGGAGGGGTACGATAAATCTCACGGCTCCTGCTTGACTGTGCCGGGCTGGGAGCCGAATATGGTCGGGCGGCTTTTCTGTGCGGCGCTTCCGGGCCGCTCTGAAAGGAACTCTTCCCCTCATGGAACCTGCTGGCCGTCCTCAAGAGAAATCTGCGCCCATTCCGGAAATCGATGTCTTGTGGATCACCGGAGGGCTTAGCTGCGACGGAGATACCATCGCAATGACGGCAGCTACCCAGCCGAGCATTGAAGACCTTGTTCTTGGTGGAATTCCGTGGATTCCCAAAGTCAACTTCCACAATCCATTTCTGGCTTTCGAAAACGGAAATGAGTTTCTGAAGCCCTTTCACCTTGCGGCGGAGGGGCAATCCGGGCCGTTCATCCTGGTGCTGGAAGGATCGGTCCCGGATGAGACAAACAAGACAGAGGGCTACTGGGCGTCGTTTGGTACGGACTCGTCCACCGGCCAGCCGATTACCACGTGTGAGTGGATTGACCGGCTGGCTCCCGAAGCATGGGCGGTGGTAGCTGCAGGGACGTGCGCCACCTACGGGGGCATTCACGCCATGGAAGGCAACCCGACCGGATGCATGGGTCTGCCCGATTATCTGGGCTGGAAATGGCGCTCGCGGGCGGAGATCCCGATTGTTTGCGTGCCGGGATGCCCGGTTGAGCCAGACAATTTTATGGAGACATTGCTTTATCTGCTCTATATGGCGGCGGGGCGCGCCCCCATGATTCCGCTGGATGAAGCTCTTCGGCCCGCGTGGCTTTTCGGAAGCACATTGCATGAGGGGTGCGACCGCGGAGGCTATTACGAGCAGGCACAGTTTGCCGATGAATACGGGTCGCCGCTGTGCATTGTAAAGCTAGGCTGCTGGGGGCCGGTGGTGCAGTGCAATGTGGGTAAACGCGGCTGGATGGGGGGTATCGGCGGATGTCCTAACGTTGGCGGCATCTGTATCGGATGCACGATGCCGGGGTTTCCCGACAAGTTCATGCCATTTATGAACCAGCCACCCGGCTCACTTCTTTCATCTGCCGCCGTTCAAACCTACGGGCGGGCCATTCAGGCATTGCGACGATTTACCCAGGCTTCACTGAACAAAGAACCGGCGTGGCGGCGCAGGCGAGACGCAGGAAATGCGGATCTGGTGGCGACGACCACCTGATCCAAGTGAACGCAGGGCTGGAGCGAGAAGAATCAGACACGAGACGTTTGGAGTGGAAATGTCCTCGTTTGCTCACACCACACCGATTGAGAAAGAAAGCATCGGCTGGCGATCGGAATCGAGCGCTAGTTTGCCCGATCTTGCTGAAGCCGAATCCGTGCTTCTCGATCTCGCGCAGGTTTTTTTTGCCTCCGCTGCCGATCGTGCAGCGGGGGCGTATTCGTTTACCGGAAATGGGCGGGAACAGACCACGGATGCACAGGCGCCCAATCTGGAAGCCAAATATCGCGCGCTTCTGGAGCAGATACCGGCGGTAGTTTTCATGGCCTATCTCGATCGGGGCATCAGTGAAGCCTATGTGAGCCCCCAGATTGAGGCCGCGCTCGGCTATTCACGCGAGGAATGGCTCGAAGATCCGGTTCGCTGGTACGAGCATATTCACCCCGATGACAAACAGCGCTGGAGCATTGAGGCCGCCGAAATGTTCCTCTCAGGCAAGCCGCTGCGCTCTGCCTATCGGGTGATTGCGCGCGATGGCCGGGTGATCTGGTTTCAATGCGACGCCCGGATGATGCGGCGCGACGATGGCCGTCCATGGTTCATCCATGGTGTGGCTTTCGATATCTCGGACTTGAAGCGCATCGAAGAAGAGCGGCAGGAAGAGCGCAATTTCATTTCAGCAATTCTCGACACGGTCGGCGCGTTGGTCGTGGTTCTGGATGACGAGGGTCGGATTCTGCGTTTCAACCCGGCATGTGAGTTGACCAGCGGCTATTCGAAGGAAGAGGTGGAAGGGAAATATTTTTGGGATCTGCTGTCGCTTCCCGAGGAAGCCGACCGCTTCAAGAGCGCCTTCGAATTGCTGCGCACGGATCTTTTACCGCAGAGTCACCAGACCACGTGGGCAACCCGGCATGGAGATCAGCGGCTGATTGCCTGGACGAGCACGCTTTTGCCAGGCAATGGAGGAAATTCAGGTTACATCATCGCCACAGGCATCGATATTACCGAGCGAAAGCAACTGGAGAAGGCGATCTTGGACATCAGCGCGCGAGAGCAGCGCCGAATCGGACAGGACCTGCATGACGGTCTTGGACAGCACCTCACCGGGATCGCCTTCATGGCCAAGGTCCATGAAGCCAGGCTGGCGGAAAAGCATAGTCCGGAAACCGCAGACGCTATCAAGATCGTGAAGCTTGTGAATGAAGCGATTCACAAGACCCGCGAGTTGGCCAGGGGCCTGCTTCCCGTCGTTTCCGATTCCCAGGGCCTGATGTCGGCACTGCAACTGTGGGCAACGGAGACGGAGAACCTGTTCGGAGTGTCGTGTCGGTTCCAGTGTGAATCGCCGGTCCTGATTCACGACGACAGCGTGGCTGCCCACCTCTACCACATTGCCCAGGAAGCGGTGAACAATGCCATCAAACACGCGGAGCCGAAGAAGATACTGATCCGGTTGACTGCCGGACAGGGCAGAGGAAAGTTGGTCATCCAGGACGACGGGAAAGGAATTACCGGGGCGGCAGCAAGCGCACGGGGAATGGGGCTGCACATCATGAAGTACCGGTCGGGGATGATTGGCGGCGCGCTTGAAATCAGGCGAGACAAACCCAGGGGCACGATTGTAATTTGCACTTTTCCAGCCGGAGAGGGCTAAGACCATGCACATGAGGGAGACTTCAAGCACCAGAAGCGCAGTGGGAGAGCAGAAGAAGACGGTCTTTGTGGTGGATGATCACCCGTTGTTGCGCCAGGGACTGTCGATGATGATCAACCGGGAACCGGATTTGACAGTCTGCGGGGAAGCAGAGGAAGCGCCCGCAGCGATAAAGGCGATTTCCACGGCGCGGCCGGACATTCTCATCGTCGACATTTCGCTGAATGGTCCAGATGGGTTGGATCTGGTGAAGAATCTGCGCGGTCTCTATCCGGATTTGCCCGTGCTGATTCTCTCTATGCATGACGAGTCCATCTACGCTGAGCGGGCGCTGCGGGCGCGTGCCAACGGCTACATCATGAAGCAGGAAGCGACCGAGAAGGTGCTGGTGGCCGTGCGTCGCATTCTGGGCGGCGAGATCTATTTGAGCAGCCGCATGTCAAACAAATTGCTCCAGCAGTACTTAACCGGTCAGACGAAGGAGGCAGATTCGCGGATGGCGGCGCTCTCTGACCGCGAACTGGAGGTTTTCCGCCTGATTGGCGAGGGTCTTGGCACTCGCCAGATCGCCGATGCGCTTCATCTGAGCATGAAGACCGTCGAGTCTTACCAGGCTCATCTGAAAGAGAAACTGTCGTTGCGGACGGGCCGCGAATTGATGCAGCACGCCATCCAGTGGAGTCTCAGTGAAAGGTCCTCTTAGCACGCGCTCGTTTAGCCCGGCATCAAATGCCCCGGGTTCTCCGAAGGTGACCGCCTGCCATAGGGGATTCCCCGATAGCGATCAGGGTATCTCGTACACAGCTAAATAAAGGTCCAACCCGCTTGCGAGTCGAATCCTCCTTCTGTTGCCATGGGGAGGTCGGCAATTCGCGGGCACGGAGGTCTGTTGCCGACAAACATCAGCGTCACAAACGCGCCTGTCTCTTGTAGTTGGCGAAGACGAGAGGAGAATCCAGCATGGCAGCGGAAACAGTGCCTTACGGCAGAAAGACACAAAAGAACCCGGCCGTAGCGGAAGTTCACATCATCTGGATCACGGCGGGATTAAGCTGCGACGGAGACTCGGTATCCGTGACCGCGGCGATGCAGCCGAGCATTGAAGATGTATTGCTCGGCGCGATCCCCGGACTGCCCAAAGTCCACCTTCACAATCCGGTTCTGGCCTACGAAACCGGCGACGACTTCATGAAGTACTGGTACATGGCGGAACAAGGCAAGCTCGATCCATTCGTGCTGGTGGTGGAGGGCTCGATCCCCAACGAAAAAATCAAGAAAGAAGGCTATTGGGCAGCTATGGGTACCGATCCGCATACGGGTCAGCCCATCACGACGAATGAATGGATCGACCGCCTGGCTCCCAAGGCGCTCGCGGTGGTTGGCGCCGGCACATGCGCCACTTATGGGGGCATCCATGCCATGGAAGGCAACCCCACCGGGGCCATGGGACTGGCGGACTACCTGGGCTGGGACTGGAAGTCAAAAGCCGGTTTGCCCATCGTGAATGTTCCGGGTTGCCCCGTTCAACCGGATAACTTCATGGAGACGCTTCTCTATCTGCTCTACCAGGTTGCGGGCCTCGCCCCCATGATTCCGCTGGACGACAATCTGCGGCCGACATGGCTCTTTGGAAAGACGGTCCATGAGGGATGCGACCGTGCAGGATATTACGAGCAGGGCGACTTTGCCACCACCTACAACTCGCCTAAGTGCATTGTGAAGTTAGGTTGTTGGGGACCGGTAGTGAACTGCAATGTGCCCAAGCGGGGCTGGATGGCCGGCATTGGCGGTTGTCCCAACGTGGGCGGAATCTGCATTGGATGCACGATGCCCGGCTTCCCCGATAAGTTCATGCCCTTCATGGATGAGCCGCCCGGCGCAAAGGTATCCAGTGCCGCCATCGGTACTTATGGCAAGGCGATCCGTTCTCTGCGTTCCTTAACCAATGCCACCGTGAATAAGGAGCCCAAGTGGCGTCATCCGCGCCCTGAACTTACCACGGGTTATCACCGCAGCTACTAACTCAAACAAGGTAAAGGAGCCACTGCTATGGGCACCATCGTTGCTGAACAGAAACATACGCCTGAAAAAGGCGGGCAGTTAGTGGAAATGAATTGGGATCCGATTACCAGGATCGTGGGAAGTCTTGGCATCTTCACGAAGATCGATTTTGGCAAACGCCGAGTTGCCGAGTGCCACAGCACCTCCTCCATCTTCCGCGGCTATAGCATCTTCATGAAAGGCAAGGATCCCCGCGACGCCCATTTCATCACCAGCCGCATCTGCGGTATCTGCGGCGACAACCACGCTACTTGCGCCACCTATGCGCAGAATATGGCGTTCGGTGTAAGGCCTCCGGCAATGGCTGAGTGGATCGTCAACCTGGGTGAGGCGGCCGAGTACATGTTCGACCATAACATCTTCCAGGACAATCTTGTCGGCGTGGACTTTTGCGAGCAGATGGTGAAGGAGACGAACCCCGGCGTTTGGGAGAAGGCGCAGAAAACCGAGTCCCCGCATGCGAAACTGCATGGCTATCGCACCATTGGGGACATCATGCACGCGCTGAATCCTTTTACAGGCGCGTTTTATCTTGAGGCGTTGCAGATGAGCCGCATGACGCGCGAGATGTTCTGCCTGATGGAAGGGCGTCATGTCCATCCATCGACTCTTTATCCGGGCGGCGTTGGCACCGTGCCCACAGTGCAACTCTTCACCGACTATATTGTCCGGCTGATGAAGTATGTCGAATTCATGAAGAAAGTGGTGCCGCTTCATGACGATCTGTTCGACTTCTTCTATCAGGCACTCCCCGGTTATGAGGAGGTTGGCAAGCGCCGGATTCTTCTCGGCTGCTGGGGTTCGTTCAACAACCCGGATGTCTGTGACTACACCTACGAAAAGATGACCGAGTGGGGTCGAGCGATGTATGTCACTCCGGGCGTCATCGTGGATGGCCAACTGGTGACCAACGACCTGGTGGACATCAATCTCAACATTCGCATTCTCCTCGGCAGTTCCTACTACGATGACTGGCAGAATGCGGAGACTTTTGTGAAAAAGGATCCGTTGGGCAATCCCGTGGATCAACGGCACCCATGGAATCAGAGCACCTTCCCCAAGCCGCAGAAGCGCGACTTCAAGGAGAAATACACCTGGGTCATGTCTCCGCGCTGGTTTGACAAGCGCACGGGGGACCATCTGGCACTGGATACCGGCGGTGGCCCCATCGCGCGTTTCTGGTCAACCGCTCTGGCCGGGATTGTGGATTTTGGCTACGTGAAAGCGACTGGCCACAGCGTCAAGATCTACCTGCCCAAAACCCAATCGCTGCCAGAGGTCGAACTGGAGTGGAAGATCCCGAAGTGGAGCAACGCGATTGAGCGCGACCGCGCGCGGACCTATTTCCAGGCCTACGCGGCAGCCGCAGCGCTTCATTTTGCCGAACAGGCGCTTAAAGAGTTGCATGCCGGAAGAACCAGAGTCTGGAACGACTTCAAAGTTCCTGAAGAGGCGATTGGATGCGGATTCCACGAAGCGGTGCGAGGAGTTCTGTCGCATCACGTGGTGATCAGGAATCACAAGATCGCGAATTACCACCCGTATCCTCCAACGCCCTGGAACGCGAATCCACGCGATATCTACGGTACGCCAGGCCCCTATGAAGATGCGGTTCAGAATACGCCGATCTTCGAAGAGAACGGGCCGGAGAATTTCAAGGGAATCGACATCATGCGTGCAGTCAGGAGCTTTGATCCATGCCTGCCGTGCGGTGTGCACATGTATCTCGGCAACGGAAAGGTGTTGGAAACTCACCACTCTCCGATGTTCGGGATGCAGCCCTGAAGTTGCGTCGTCCTCTTGTAGCCGTTCAGCAAGGGATGCGGCATTTTGACGTCGGACATATCACAAGTGCAGCCGCGTTGTCGGGCGGCTGCAAACCCGAGGAGATACGTGGCCGGTACAGAAGCTTTCCGTGAGAAGATCGGGCGTCTCGGTGAACTTGTAGGCAATTTCGAAACGTTGCCGGGCGGAGGCAGCGGTGCGGCCGCCCGGGAACTGGTCCAGCTTCTTCTGGAAGTTCACGGCGTTGCTCTCCAGAGACTGCTGGAGATTGTTTTCGAGAGCGGCCCCCAGGGAGGCGCCATCATCGGCAAGGTGGGCGAAGACCCCATCGTGCGGCATCTTCTTTTGCTGCATTCTCTTCATCCTGAGGCGCTTGAAACGCGCGTGATGAAGGCGCTCAGTTCCGCGAACACGAAGCTGCGCAAATACAACAGTGATGTTGAACTACTCAGCATGAGCGATGGCGCGGTTCAGGTGAAGGTGCTCACCACCGGCCATTCCTGCGGATCAACTGCCGGCACTGTGAAGACATTGATTGAAGAATGCATGTACGATCAGGCACCGGATTTGGAATCGTTGGAAATTGTCGAGCCGGAGGAACCTTCGTCCGGATTTGTTTCCATTGACAGTCTGCTGAAGCAAGCGGCGACTGGGCCTGTAAATGCGGGACAGGGAATGGAAGTATGCGGCGCCGATTGAAGCCGTCATGCGTCTTGATTGAGAAGGGCTGATTATGCCTCCCGTTACACCGCTGGATCAGTCATTTGCCGCTCTGCGCCGGTTTGCCCATGCGCGTCTTCCCGTGGAACGCTGCGAGTTGTGCAGCGCCGCGTTAGCTCAGGAACACCCTCACTTGATCGAACTGGCGACGCGTCAAATTGTCTGCGCTTGCGATCCCTGTGCAACTCTCTTTGATGGCTCCAGGGGCGGCAGGTACCGCCGCGTCTCCAGGCGCGCATGGTTTCTGCCTGACCTGAAGATCGAAGATGCTCAATGGGATACGCTGATGATCCCCATCAACATGGCTTTCTTCTTCTATTCAAGCGTACAGGGCAAGATGATCACGCTTTATCCAAGCCCCGCCGGCGCGGTTGAGTCGCTGTTGCCGGTGGAAGCCTGGAATGAGATCGCAGAGGAAAACCCCGTGCTGGGCGAACTGCAACCTGATATTGAAGCGCTGCTCGTGAATCGAATAGGCCACGCACATGCAACCTCACCAGCGGAGTACTACATTGCGCCGATCGATCAATGCTTTCGCCTCGTCGGGCTGATTCGGATGCATTGGAAAGGCCTTTCTGGAGGAAGCGAAGTCTGGGAAGAGATTGCACGCTTCTTCTCGGCGCTGAAGTCGCGCGCGGATACGGTGAGAGGAGAGCGCAATGCCTGATCTGAAATTCAGCATCGAAGAAGCCGCTCCCGTTCCTTACGGCGCGGCACCAATGCTTGCTTTCAAGCTTCGCATCACGGATGCGGTCGCGGGTGAAGCCATCCACACCATCGTCTTGCGATGCCAGATTCAGATTGAAGCTTCTCGCCGCCGCTACTCGGCCGAGGAACAGAAGAGAATGATGGACTTGTTCGGTGAGCCGGAGCGCTGGAGTCAGACACTTCGGAGTCTGCTCTGGACTCACGCGAGCGTCGTAGTCCCCGGATTTGAGGGTTCAACAACGGCCGATGTTCAAGTTCCCTGCACATTCGATTTCAACGTGGCGGCCACGAAATACTTCGAAGGCTTGAGCGATGGGGATATCCCGCTGCGCATGATGTTCAGCGGTACCGTCTTCTATGCAGACGACGAGGGTGTGCTTCAGGTGGCGCCCATCTCCTGGGAGCAGGAGGCAGCTTTCAGGCTTCCGCAGACGGTCTGGCGCGAGATGATGGATTCCTACTACCCGAATTCCGTATGGCTGAATCTTCGCCGGGACGTTTTCGAACGCTTGTATCAGTACAAAATGCAACACGGAATTCCGAGTTGGGAACAGGCCATTGAAAGTGTCTTGCCCGTTGAGGAGACGGTGGCTTCATGAACCTCGAATGCGTGGAAAAAATAGCCGAGGCCGTTCTTTACGAGGGCTACATGCTCTATCCGTATCGGGCCTCAGCGATCAAGAACCAGCAGCGCTGGAACTTTGGTGTGCTTTGTCCACGTTCATACAGCGAACAGCAGAATGGCACTGATCCCTGGATGATGCAGACTGAATGCCTCATCGAGCCTGGTCCCGCCACACACCTCGAAGTTGAAGTCAGGTTCCTGCAAATTATGAATCGGTCCATTGGGAAGCTCGCGAAGGCGATTCCAGATCTTTCTCCGACAGTCGAAACTGAATTCGAGGTTGTTGGAAAGCTGGAACTCGATAAGCGGACCTATATACCTTGGCAGGAAGCTGTCGAACGGAAGGTCAACATCGCGGACCTTGGGCCGGGCACCCCTTCTCTGCATCGGAATTCGAGCTTCCAGTTTCCCGCCAAGCGCGAACTGGAACCGATTCGCAATCGAGAGGGACTTATCGGCGGTGTGATCGGTCGCGAGTGGCAGAAACTTTCGGGGCTAATCGAAGTAGAACTTCGACCGTGCCGCGAAGGTGTGCAGAAGGTAACAGTCCGGGTGTGCAACCTCACCGAATTCGAGTTGCCGCAAAGCGGCGCTCGCGCGGATGTTCTTATGCACTCTCTCGTATCCGCGCACACCATCCTCGCGGTTGAGGGCGGCAAGTTTTGTTCGCAGTTGGATCCTCCTGAAAGCCTCAGCGACATGGCCGCGCAATGCATCAATGTTGGAACCTGGCCGGTATTAGTTGGAGAAGAAGGAGCGCGGGACTTGATGCTTTCATCGCCGATCATTCTTTACGATTATCCGCAGATCGCCCCGGAGAGCCCGGGCAGCTTGTTTGACGGAACTGAGATTGACGAAATCCTGTCGCTTCGCATTCTCACCATGACCGACGAAGAGAAGAATGAGATGCGGCAGTCGGACCAACGAAGTTGTGAGATATTGGGGCGGACCGAGAGCATGACCCCGGAGCAATTCATGAAACTCCATGGGGTGTTGCGCGGACTGCGGACCTTGAACGAGGAGACGCAATGAACGAATGGGAGTGGCAGCTACTCGAGGATAAAACGCCTCTTGAGCACATTCTGATTTCGGGAGCGGAGATAAGAGCAGGTGACCGCGTGCGCCTCTTTCCTCGGAAGGGAGGAGACATTCTCGACCTCGCGTTGCGCGGCCAAATCGCCACCATTGAAAGCATCGAGCAGGATTACGAAGGGAAGGCGCATGTCTCCGTCGTTCTCGACGATGACCCCGGGCGTGACCTGGGCTTGTTGCGCCAGCCGGGCCACCGTTTCTTCTTCGATGCATCGGAAGTTGAACCTCTCTCGCACAACCAGGAGCGTGCAAAAGAGGCCGTTGTGCAAGCTCGGATCCTTGTCGCAGGCATAGGTAACATTTTTCTCGGCGACGACGGATTCGGCGTCGAAGTGGCGCGCCAACTGGCCGATGCCAGGCTTCCATCTATCGTGCGTGTTGCCGATTTCGGAATACGTGGGCTTGATCTCGCGTATGCGCTGCAGGACGGTTACGAGGCCACAATCCTGGTTGATGCATTTCCTCATGGTGAAGCCCCGGGGACGGTCTACGTCGTAGAACCCGATCTGAGCAATCCCGATGATGTCGCTAAGCAGGCGACGTTCGTCGAACCGCACGCCATGAATCCGGTGAACGTGCTTCGCTTGGCGGCTGCGATGAACGCGCCGTTGAAGCGCATCTTTTTGGTCGGATGTGAACCGGCCAGCCTCGGCGGCGAAGATGGAGAGATGGGCTTGAGTGCTCCTGTAGAGGCTGCCGTGCAGGATGCCGTAAGAGTTGTTGCGGGCCTCATTGAGCGAATCCTGGGAGAGATGCAACCGAATGCGACCAACCAAGGATAATCAATCGAAAGGAGAACGGAAATGGCTATGGAATTGCTCGAATCTACCAACAATGAGTTAGCAACCGACAAGAGCACGCTTTACCTGTTGGGCGGGGTGGCGCTGGTCGTCTTCGGGGCCGGGTTAGTTATCTCCAATCCTTTTGTCCGCGGCTATTTGTCGCGGCTAGGAATCGGGAATCTGGCGCAGGCCGCAATTCCCGATGTTGAAAGGTACTTCAAACTTCGGGCGATGTGAGTTATGAATCTGAACTAATGCGGTGATTGGAAGGAACACATGGCCGAAGTTGACGGGGATCGTGAGTATGGAGTTGCTGAGATCGGCGAAGCTTGCTACGTAATCGACGGCCGGGCAAGCCGGTTTTCGGTACAGGTCTTCGCCGCCGGTTTATTCGCGGCCATGGGTCACAGTCCGACCCTTGGAATTCGCGACTTCAGCGGTCATGTAATGTTCGATTCTGATCACCTAAAAGGGAGCGCCTTCAGCCTAGTTGTCAATTCCTCGTCGCTGAGCGTACAGGACGACATAAGCGACAAAGATCGTCGCGAAATCGAACGTCTCATGAATCAGCAAATTCTGCAGCCGTCAAGGTTTCCTGAGATAACCTATGAGGCCGCCGATGTCTCCATCGAGAAGATTACAGGAGCGCTTTATTCTGCCTCGCTCAATGGGTCTTTGACTCTGTGCGGCGTAACTCACAGATTGCCAATCGTGGCGCGAATTGCATTACTCGGCAGCATGTTGAGGGCTTCCGGCGAATTCACATTGCGCCAATCCGACTTTGAAATCAAACCGATTTCCGTGGCCGGTGGCGCGCTCAAACTGAAGGATGAACTCAAGTTCTCGTTTGAAATCGTAGCTCGAAAACAAGAGTGATGGCTTCGCTCGAAGCCGGCCGTGTAATTTGTCCTGGATAATTGAGCGTGAGTAACTCCCTCCTGGGGAGTTATTTTTCAAACCTAACCCTGTAGGGATGTTTTCGGATCTCCAGGCGCAGCTTTTTCAGGCGCCATCGGCATGTTACGCAGCCGCATCCCGGTGGCTGCAAAAATCGCATTACCCACTGCAGGAGCCAATCCAACAAGGCCTGTTTCTCCGGCACCTGCAGAAGGCAGGTCTTTGCGGTCGATAAGTATGACCTCAATCTTCGGCGCGTCTCTGAATCGCGGAAGGCGGTATTCGGAAAAGCGGGGATTGAGAATACGGCCGTTGCCAAACAAAATCTGTTCGAACAGAGCGCCGCCGATGCCCTGAACGATGGCGCCCATGATCTGGTTTCGCAATCCGTCGGGATTCACTACCGCTCCTGATTCCCATGCCTGAACGACGCGACGGATACGCACTTTCTTGCTCGCCAGATCGATCTCTACCTCAGCGCAGGTGGCGACGTAGCCGCCTTTGTCCGTGCCGCCGGCGATGCCGAATCCGTGCTCGGGAGTTGACTTTGAGCGGCCCCAGCCGAACTTTTCGGCAGCTTCCTGGAGGACCGCTCGCAGTCGTGGATCGGTCAGATTCCTTAAACGGAATTCCAGCGGATTGAGGTTCGCCGTGTGAGCCATCGCATCCATGTGCGACTCCCGCGCGAAGTGATTGGCGGTTGATGCGAGCCCTCGGTAGGAGCCTTGGCGCAAAGGCGATTTCGCAGGATGGTATTGAATAAGCTGGTTCGGGACCTCGTACGGAGTGCCGATGGCGGCTGGGCCGGAATTGTAATTGTGATGTTCCCAGGCCACGAGCGTTCCATCGCGGCGCGCGCCTGCCTTAATCTCAATCAACCCAGCGGGACGCAAATAGGCCCACGTGAATTCTTCCTGGCGCGTCCACTCCACCTTCACCGGCTTGCCAGCCGCCTTTGCAAGCCGCGCGGCTTCAATCGCGGCCTCGCCCGTATGCTTGCCGCCGTAGCCGCTGCCCATGTCCGGTTGAATGACGCGCACCTGTTCAGGTGCAAGATGAAACTCCTCGACGAGTTGATCGCGAACGCCAAAGGGGCGCTGCGTCCCTGTCCATACCGTGAGCTTTCCGTCGATCCACTCGGCCACCGCGGCGCGCGGCTCGAGCGGCGCGTGCGCAATGTATTGGACCGTGTACTTCTCTTCCAGTTTCAAGTCGGCGCCGGCCATGGCTTGTGTTACTGAACCGGCCACATGCTCCGGGCCGTCGCAACGGCCGCTTTCAGGGTTGTTCTTCAAATATTCAAAGAGCCCATCATTCGATGGCTGCGCGGGAACGCTCCATTCGGCCTTGATGGCTGCCAGCGCCTTCTGCGCGGCGTAGGCGTCGGGCGCGACCGCGGCAATGAAATTGCCATCGTGCACAACCTTCACGCCGCTGAGCTTCTCTGCCGCGCTGGTGTCAAGCGACACAAGCTTTGCGTCGAAACCATCCGGCCGCAACACCGCGCCAAACATCATCTCCGGTCGTGTGATGTCGGAGGGGAACTTGTGTTCTCCGGTGACAAAGCTGCGTCCATCGGCCTTGGGCACCGGAGTTCCGGCGATCTTCCACTCGGTGGCGGGGGTCAGCTGCTCTTCGTCGGAAACGATCTTCACCAGCTTCTCGCCGCGGGTGAGTTCACCATATGTGAGCGCGCGAGAGTTCTTAAGATCCGTGACCCTGCCGTTCTCGGCGGTCAAGCCAGCAGGGTCCATGTTCAAGCGCTTCGTGGCCATCTCCACCAGCAACTCGCGTGCGGCTGCCGCCATGGTGCGTAGTTGCGGTCCCATGGTGGGAGTTGTGCGGCTTCCAAATGTGCCCATATCCCAGGGAACCAGGTCGGTGTCGCCCATAACCATGGTGATGGCGTCAAACGGAACGCGAAGTTCCTCGGCAACCAGTTGCGCGAGAGAGGTGCGGATGTTTTGTCCAACCTCAACTTTTCCGGTAAAAACCTTCACCCGGCCATCGCCCGCAATATGCAGCCATGCACTCAGATCTTTAGGCAAC
The DNA here is from genome assembly GCA_963833995.1 of uncultured Acidobacteriota bacterium. Lineage (GTDB taxonomy): Bacteria > Acidobacteriota > Terriglobia > Terriglobales > Acidobacteriaceae > Telmatobacter. The sequence goes on from CAWIAE010000002.1 coordinate 119,519, forward strand.
TGGTGCCCGCCAAAGGTCCGGCCCGACTCCTGCGTCCATGCGGATCTGTGCGTGAGACAGATCAAAACTCCGCTTCCGAGCACCTTCATGAAATCGCGCCGATCAAACTGCGGGGTTCCCGGCCGCATTTTACTTAGCTCGTCGAGTGACTCGCTTTCCACAAGGTCAAGCGCAAGCTGATCGCGGAGGTTCATCGGCCACCCCCGTGTCCGGCCAGTTCCGCAGCGCGCTTTACCGCTTCAACAATGCGCGGATAGGTCCCGCATCGGCAGACATTTCCATTCATCGCTTCGACGATCTGTTCTTCGGTTGGATTGGGCTTCGCGTTCAGCAGTGCAGTGGCATTCAGAATCATTCCCGAGGTGCAGTATCCGCATTGGAACGCGCCCCCGTCGAGAAACGCTTGCTGCACGGAGCTGAGTTTTCCATGCAACTCCAGTCCTTCAATGGTGATGATTTTCGACTTAGTGGCTGACCCCACGGCGACCAGGCAGGAACGGGTCGCTTCTCCGTCCAGCAGAACAGTACAGGCTCCGCACTGGCCCTCACCGCAGCCGTACTTGGTTCCCGTCATATTCAGCCGGTTGCGCAAAACAGAGAGAAGCGATTCTTCAGCAGGAGCGTTCACGGGTAGCCGAGCGCCGTTAATGTTCAAAACAAATTCGCCCATCCCAGGCTCCATAATGCGGACTAAGCAACCGACTCAAGGATAACGCACATGGAACATCGGCAACGGTGTAGAGTTATTGCCATGAGCCTCTATTGCGCCGTCGGAGATGTCGAATCCGACCTTTCATCATCGCGGTTGAAAGAGCTGCTTTCCGACGCCCTCGTGCGACTCGGCGTACGCAACCGCGTGCTTGCCGTGCCGCCGGACATGACGCGTCTTCATTCTCAGGCCGGGGTACTCACGCAGGCCGCATGGACGCTGCTCGGCGATCGGCTTAAAGTTGTTCTTCCCGCGCTGGGCACCCACTCTGCCATGCAGCCTGGGCAGCTAAAGCACATGTTCGGGGATATGCCACAGGATCTCTTTCGCGTTCATCACTGGCGCACCGATGTGGAGACCATGGGCGAGGTCCCGGCGGAGTTCATTCACCAGCAATCGGAGGGCAGGCTCAACTTTGCCTTGCCCGCACAAGTTAACCGGCACATTACGCAAGGCGACTTCGATCTGATCCTCTCGATTGGGCAGGTCGTGCCTCATGAAGTGATCGGCATGGCCAACTACACCAAGAATATTCTGATCGGCACCGGGGGCCGGGAGTGCATAAGTCGCAGCCACTACCTAGGCGCGGTCTACGGCATGGAGCGCATCATGGGCCGCGCTGAAAACCCTGTGCGAGCTGTGTTGAACTATGCATCCGACCATTTTCTGCGCCATCTGCCGATCGTGTACGTGCTGACGGTTGTGGGACGGCGCGCCGACGGCGAACTGGCGGTGCGCGGCCTCTTCATCGGCGACGACGTCGAGTGCTTCCACCGGGCCGCCGAACTTAGCCTGAAAGTTAACTTCGAGTTAGTTGACGAGCCGATCCGCAAGGCTGTGGTCTATCTTGACCCGCACGAGTTTCACTCTACATGGCTGGGTAACAAGGCGGTTTATCGTACCCGCATGGCTTTGGCCGATGAGGCAGAGCTGATCGTACTTGCGCCCGGAGTAAGGGAGTTTGGTGAAGACAAGACGATCGACGCTTTGATTCGCAAGTACGGCTATCGCGGGACTCCGGCTACACTGGCTGCAGTCGCTGCCAACGCCGACCTGGCGAACGAGCTGAGCGCCGCTTCGCATTTGATTCATGCTTCGTCCGAGGGCCGCTTCACCATCCGGTGGTGTCCCGGCCATCTGAGCCAGGAAGAAATCGAAGGCGTGGGCTTTGCTTATGGCGATCTGGGAACGATGATGGAGAAGTACGATCCCGCCAGGCTTGCCCATGGGTATAACCGCGTGGACGGCGAAGACGTCTTTTTCATTGCCAATCCCGGACTTGGATTATGGGCGCATAGGTCGAGGCTTGGAAATACAAACTCCGAGCAGACTGAGGTGAGCGCCGCGGGGCGATGACGGTTCCGGACGGTTGACTTCTTATACTATCCCTAACTCTCGCAGCAGGAATGCAAAGTCGAAAGCGATCTCCTTGAGATAGTCGTATCGGCCGCTTGCGCCGCCGTGGCCTGCCTGCATATTGGTTACGAGCAGCAGGCGGTTGTTGTCCTTCTTCAGGGTGCGAAGTTTTGCGACGTACTTGGCAGGCTCCCAATACATCACCTGGCTGTCGTAAAGCGAGGTCTTGACTAACATGGCCGGATAACTTGCTGCTTTCAGGTTATCGTAAGGCGAATAACTCAGCATGTAATTGAAGTAATTCTCCTCGTTCGGATTGCCCCATTCTTCATACTCCGGGACTGTCAGGGGCAGGGACGCATCCAGCATGGTGTTCATGACATCGACGAACGGCACATGCGAGAGGACGGCGCGAAACAGATCGGGCCGCAGGTTCACAACCGCACCCATGAGCAAACCTCCGGCAGAGCCGCCCTCGATGGCCACCTTGGCCGGATCGCCGTAGCCGGCGGCTGTCAGGTGCTCGACCGCGGCGATGAAGTCGGTGAAGGTATTACGCTTGACGAGCATCTTGCCGGCGTCGTGCCATGGCTTGCCCAGGTCGCCGCCGCCGCGGATATGCGCATACGCCATGACCACACCGCGATCCAGTAAGCTGAGACGGTTGGAGTTGAATCCCAGCGGCAGCGAGTAGCCGTAGGAGCCATACCCATACACGTATAGAGGATTCTTTCCCGGCTCGCGTTTGTCTTTGCGATAGACCAGAGAAACCGGCACCTCGACGCCATCGGGCGCGGTGGCGTGTACGCGCTCACTGGCATAGAGGGTGGCGTCGAATCCTCCGGGAACTTCAACCTGCTTCAGGAGCGCGGAGCTGCTGGTGGCCAACTCAAACTCGTAAACCGAACTTGGTGTAACCAGTGATTGATAAGCGTAGCGGTAAGTGGTGGTTTCAAAGATGCGGTTGACGTGCGGGTGGGCGCTGTAGGCCGGCTCCGGAAAGGCAATCTCACCGGCCGGCGCTGCGGCGGGACTTTCGCCGGCAAAACGCCAGATGCGCAGGCGCGGCAGGCCGTTTTCCCGTTCGCAGGCAACAAAGAAGTCGCCGAACAGATCCACATCTTCCAGCATGACGTCGTCGCGGTGGGCGATGAGTTCATGCCAATTCTCGCGTTGCGGCGCATCGACGGGCACAGTGACCAGCCTGAAGTTGCGGCCGCGATCGTTGGTGCGGATAAACCAGCGGCCATAGCGGTGGTCCACGGAGTATTCGTGCTCATCTTCGCGAGGAGAGATGAGGGTGAACGCATTGTCAGGCTCGGTGGCTGCCAGCACCTGGCACTCGGTGGTGGTGTGGCTGGCCGACTCCATCACCAGAAACTTTCCGTCGCGCGTGCGGCCGGCGCCCAGGTTGAAGCGCTCGTCATCGTCCTGGTAAACGAGCACGTCTTCACTGTGCGGGGAGCCGAGTTTGTGCCGCCAGAGCTGATATTGCCGCTTCTGTTCTTCGTCCTCGACGGTGTAGAAAAGGGTCTGGTTATCGGCAGCCCATGCCACGGAGCCGACACGCTCCACGGTGCCGGAGAGCGTTTCGCCTGTTATCAGGTCCTTGATGTGCAGCGTGTACTGCCGGAAGCCTTGGGTGTCAGTGGTGTAGGCCAGCCAACGGCCGTCATCTGTAATCTCGGTGGCTCCGATGGCGAAAAAGGCGTGCGCTTCGGCCAGGATATTCCCGTCGAGGATCACGTGTTCCGGCCCTTCGCCCCGCGGTCCGGCGACCTTCGCTTCTGTGCGGCAGAAGATTGGGTACTGTTTACCCTCCTCGGTGCGGGTCAGGTACCACCAGTCGCCGTCGCGAAAGGGAACGGAAACGTCGGTCTGCTTAATGTGGCTGAGCATCTCGTTGTAGAGATCGTCGCGGAGGCCGGCCAAGGGAGCCATTTCGGCTTCGGCGTAGCTGTTTTCTGCCTCAAGATACGCGACGACTTCAGGGTTTTCCTTGTCGCGGAGCCAGGCGTAGTCGTCGGTGAGGACGGTTCCGTGGAGCGGCAACTCAGTGTGCTGGGGGCGGGCAATCGGCGGTTGGTTCTGGCTCATTTCCCTTTCAGTGTATGGTGCGGAGAGGCTGGGTTGAAACTCGGGGGGCCGGAGCCTTGGTCGATATGAAGCACTGCTTGTCGATCGATGTGGTTTGTTTTGCAGAGGAGTCACGCGAAATGGCGGGTACCCCCGTTCTCGATTGGACAGGTTCTAGAGCAGCTATTTGAATGGATTTGAAAGCGTGGCGGCAGGGAACTTGAGAGGCAGCTTGTTGCGAATGTGACTTATAAGTCACAGACCCGGGGGGTGGGTGATCCGCGCTCATCTTATCCAGTTTCATCGCTTTGGGTGCGAGGGCAGGATGGCCGGCCGGCGGGATGAGCTTCCCAAGTGTGACTTATAAGTCACAGATCGGAGGGGGGTAGGGTGCCTGTCCGGTTTTGACCGGGCAGATTCCTGACATTTTTGAACTGCCGACATTCTTGTTGTACACCGGCGGCGGGTAATTATATGCAAATCGAACTGAGATTTATCATCCCCCGGAAAACCCCCCGGGCTGTGCTGAGTGAGAGTAGTCTTTTGACATTTCCGGAAGTAGTCCATGGTTTCTTGCTTGTTAAGCGGTCCAGCAAGGGCGGCTGCTCGCAGGGGCAGAAGCCCCCGTCTCCCTGCGTGCCGGCGTTCGTTGCGGAAAAAGGCTAAGAGAAGGGGAGAGCCCCCAAAAAACGTTCCTCAGCGGCTAAAGCCGGGCGTTATCTTGTGGCACTTACGGCACGACTGAAGTCAAGATTATCCCCTTGACTCAAAGAGTGCAAGGGGGGATGATGGGGCATGGCTGATCCACCAATTCCAAAAGTGCCAGAGAATCCCGATAAAGCCAAAGGATCATCTCAAGCGCTGGATGCTGCGGGCACAAACGCTCCTAGTCCGACCTTTCATAGGGTGCGCGTCTTTCTTGGATTATGTAAGTTCTACGCTCATCGCTCTTATAAGCCACTCCAGTCCTTTTTCCATTGGAACTATTCCGGCGGGATCATCCTCTTCTGCTGGGGGTCAGTAATGGCCTGTGTCGGAATCGCGACATTTTTTGCAGAGGACGCCTTTTTCTTTAACTGGGCATACTTCTTTTCCGTGGCTGCTCTTGTTTGGAGCTTGGGCTATTGGCTGACCTCAGACACTCTAGAAAAAAGGAGGAGACTAACCAGAAGACAGCGCCGTGGGCTAGAACCTCATTCGTGGATCGCTTACCGATTTTTACAATATGGAGGTTGCGTATTAATTTTAATCGTATTTGCTGGCTCAGTATTTTTCATTCGTGGTGCAGCAATCAGAAAGCAGTTGCAATCAAATGTAGGGCTTTTGATACCAGGAAACGACCCGCCAATCGAAACCCCTTGCGGCCGAGGCCCCGAACTGAAATTGATTTTTGGGCCGACAGCAGCCAAGGCTGAGAGGTTCCCTTTGAACGTAATCGTGATTAATGATGAGCCGGTGCTGATTTTAGACAGATTGGGAGACGGTCGAATCGCTATTTCGACCGACATCTACGACAGCAATCACGATATCGTGACTGAGATTCTGCGGAATCATTACGATGTAGACTCGTCCGCATTCAAAATAATAAGAAACGATTTGAGCAGTCTTTCTGTGGTCATAAGAAGAGACAAAGAAGAGGTCTTGAATATCCGATATAACAATCCAGAGACCCTTTCAATATTAGGCGTGTTCCGCGCAAAACATGGGGAAGTTCGCATCGAACGGGACCGAATTTTGGACAACGGAGACGTATTCAACCAAGGGCATATATGCATGGATGCTGGACAAGCAGGAACAATTTTTGACTTTGATTTGCCTTGAATGTTAGGCAGCAGTCAGCTTTTTGTATTCCAGCACAGGTGCTTCAATGAGTTTCATCAACGTGTCGCGGAACAGGTAAGGATTGGAACGATTGTTAAACCGGAACTCCATTTCCTCAAGATAGGCTTGAAGATGCTTTGCAGAAATCCGATGCCACGTCCCAATGATGCCGCGCTTCAAGAGCGAGAACGCGGACTCAACCGTGTTTGTGTAAATGTCCCCGTCAACATAGATGCCGTCTTTGTGGCAAATTGTCTTGTGCTCACCCAATACGCCAGCATCATGCAGGGCCTTTGGGTCGCCCTTAAACTCATCGGTCATGATCACGTCAACATCCTGCGAGACATTCTCTTTGATGTACTTCGCCAGAGTGCCGCTCTTTACATCCTCAGCATGGAAGAATCGCAACTCGCCCCCGCGTTGACGGATGCCGATCACAGCTTCTTTCTTGCACTCAGGATGCCCTACCTTGTGTTGATGGCCGCGTTGGACTCCACCGACGAAGGTTTCGTCAACCTCGATTGTTCCTCCGAGTTTCGGACGATCCGACGCGCTCGTCATTGCGGCCCTGATCCTGTGGCACAAGTACCATGCCGTCTTGTAGCTTTTCTTGCCAAGCATCCGATAAACCTGACTGGCAGAGATGCCTTTCTTGGATTCACACATCAGATAGGTAACGAAGAACCATTTGGTCAGCGCCAAATGGGAATCATTGAAGATGGTTCCAACCGTCACAGAGAATTGGTAGTGGCATGAATCACAGTCGAATACTTTGCGATCTTTTACCGGCGTCACCTTATCGTGGCCACAGCGAAGGCACTTCACGCCACGGGGCCAGCGCAGATGCATCAAAGCCTCGCGGCACTTATCATCGGTTGAGAACTGCTCAACCAGTGTCATCAGATCGATGGATTTGGAGATCATAGAATCACCATGTCGAAGAAGATTAAGAAGCACCCCATCGAGATGACCAGCGATGAACTGGCGGCGCATGTTTTCCACCCCAAAATTCTAAAGGCGGCGAAGAAGCATATTGCGCAATTGAACTCATCGGATACCATCGTAAGATCACCGCGAAAGCGTGCCAAATGAGTCATCTAGATAAATATAGCGCGGATCAATGTTTGAGTCAAGGGGATAATCTTGACTGAAGTCGTGCCCTTTCAAAACAGGGAGTTTTTCCGTGGCCTCTCAAGTCGTGCCCTTTCAAGGCAGAGAGTTTTTCCGCAGCCTCTGAAGCCCCGGAAGCTGTCTTCGGTTGCATCTTTCTGCCCGACGCAAGTCGTGCCCTTATTACAAGGGCGGCCCGCGAAGATTGAGCACGCGCATTCGCGCAAGATCAACGGTCCGGGCTGTGGACTAGTCGATGAAATAGCCAATGTCCGTCAGGACGCGGTCACTGAGTTCCACGCCCAGCAGCCGCGCACCCATGGGAGCGTGCAGGTTCCTTTCAAAACGCTGCAGCACGGTGCCAGGCAGGTCCGTTTTTTGGCGGAGCAAGCGCAGCAGCGCCGCACTGTCAGTGGTGCACTCGTAGTCGCCGGGTAACCCGCAAGCCGGGCGGATTGTCAGCGAGAGGGGAATCGTTCCCGCCCTTGGTTCGGGGCGGTCGTACCGTTGATGGGTAATGAGATTGACTCGCATACGGGAATCCTGATGCCTGCGTGCGCAACCCTCAATTCCACCTATGGGTGATGCGGGTGAGACGAAATGGGGATGGTTGGGCGGCTCTTCGCGCGCCGAGCCGGGGCATCGCCCGGACAGGGTGGGATGGCAGGTTGAAAATGCTGGGCCTCAGGGGCTAAAGCCCGCGTGGTTTGTCAAGCAATGAACGTACGGGCTGAAGCCCGTACCCTTCACTCTCCAAAATGAACGTACGGGCTAAAGCCCGCGTGGTTTGTCAAGCAATGAACGTACGGGCTAAAGCCCGTACCCTTCACTCTCCAAAATGGATGTACGGGCTGAAGCCCGCGTGGTTTGTCAAGCAATGAACGTACGGGCTGAAGCCCGTACCCTTCACTCTCCAAAATGAACGTACGGGCTAAAGCCCGCGTGGTTTGTCAAGCAATGAACGTACGGGCTGAAGCCCGTACCCTTCACTCTCCAAAATGAACGTACGGGCTAAAGCCCGCGTGGTTTGTCAAGCAATGAACGTACGGGCTGAAGCCCGTACCCTTCAAGCCGAAGCGGGAACCGGGGGGTGGGTGCTTGCGTACAATTGAGTGCGATGAAAGCTTTTCGCCGCACTCATTTTTTTTGGCTTCAGCTTCTGCTGACGGGCCTGCTTCTCTATTCCGGGGCTGCTGCCCTGGGCGAGCAGGTCAAGGATCTTCCCAAACCCACCGATTACGTCAGCGATTTCGCGCATGTGCTGTCAGCGCAGACGGTTGCGCAGCTTGACGCAATCTGCAGCGAACTGGACCACTCCAAGGCCAATGCGCAGATTGCCGTTGTGACGGTTCACGACCTGAACGGAGACGATGCGGCCGACTTTGCCGACGATCTTGAGACCAAGTGGAAGATGGGCAAGAAGGGCTCGGACCGCGGCGCGCTGGTGTTGTTGGCTGTGGATGACCATAAATACCGGATCGAGGTCGGTTACGGGCTGGAAGGGATTTTGAACGATGCCAAGATCGGCGACATCGGCCGTGAGATGGTGCCCTACCTGCGCGCCAGGGACTACGACAACGCGTTGCTGCTTGCGGTGAGTCAACTGGGAAACGTGATTGCTACCGACGCCGGGGTGACGCTGCAGAACGAGCGGGAGCAGCCGTCACCGCAGCCCGTATATCACCACGAGAGCTCCATACCATTTTTCATTATCATTTTTCTGTTCTTCGGCGGCTTTTCGCTTCTGCGCATCCTGCTGTTTCTGGGTTTGTTTGGCAGCAGATTCCGTCACGTACCGTGGCTGGGAAGCGGTTTTGGCGGCGGAGGCTATGGTGGGGGTGGAGGTTTCGGGGGTGGGGGCGGTGGAGGATTTGGCGGTTTCGGTGGCGGCAGCTTCGGCGGCGGCGGCGCCGGGGGAAGCTGGTAGGGAAGAGCAGGACTTAGGGACTGGGGAACAAGGGGTCTGCTGAGGCGGACCGGAGGAGAGAAAGCTCGATATGAGTCGTGGACTTTGGATTGTTCTGGGAGTGGTGGGTGTTTTCGTGCTGGCTGCTTTGATGGTGTTTGGCAGCTACGTGAGCGCCAAGAATCAGATGGTGGCGAACGAACAAAGCGTGAAGGCTGCGTGGTCCGAGGTGGATGTGCAGATGGAGCGGCGGGCCGACCTGATTCCCAACCTGGTGGAGACCGTGAAGGGCTTTACCAAGGAAGAAAGCACGGTATTCGGCGATATCGCGAATGCGCGCGCGGGGCTGCTCAACGCGCAGGGGCCCGAGGCCAAGATCGCGGCGAATGGGCGTCTTGACTCCGCATTTGGGCGATTGCTGGCGCTGACCGAGAATTATCCGCAACTGCGGTCGAGCGACCAGTTCATGCGGCTGCAGGACGAACTGGCGGGCACGGAAAACCGCATCAGCGTGGCGCGGAAGCGCTACAACGACGCGCTGCAGACCTACAACACGTTTGTGCTTCAGTTTCCCAACAGCATCTGGGCGAATATCGCCGGATTCAAGCAGAACAATGCTTATTTCACGGCCAGTCCGGCGGCGCAACAGGTGCCGAACGTGAAGTTCTGAGGGGTTTCTCCACGCCAAAAGGCCATCCCGCGGGGGATGGCCTTTTCAGCGTGCGATGGTCGCGACGCGACCGGCCCAGGTTACTTGTAGGAAGCGATGGCGCTCGCCTCGTCGTCGTAAATGTCAAAGACGGTGTACAACTTGGTGAGTTGCAGAACGTCCTTGACCTTTTTGGTCAGGCTGAGGAGCTTCAGGGCCGCGCCTTGGTTTTTTGAGGTGGTGTAAGCGCTGACCAGTTCACCCAGGCCGGAGCTATCGATGTAGTTCACGTCTCCCAGGTTGAGCAGGATTTTCTTCTGTCCTTTGCCGATGAGGTCGCGAATGGCTTCGCGCAACTGCACGCTGCCCTCGCCCAGAGTGATGCGCCCGCTGCAGTCCAGAACGGTAACGCCGTCCACTTCACGGGAAGCAATAGTAAGTGCCACGGAAATTCCTCCTTTTGGGGTAATACGGTTATAGCACCTTTGCCTGCGGTGGAGGAGGGGAAGTAGCTAACCTTCCCGAGCATCGGGCTTTGAGATGGTTTGTGGCGCGCGTCCCCTGAACGGCGCCTGCTTCAAGATTTTTCGGTTGCCGGCGCGAGATGCTTGACGAGCGTCAATTCCGTTCCGGGATGCAGTTGACGAAAGTGTACCTCATCCATGAAGGAGCGGATGAGGAAGATGCCGCGGCCGGTGCCGCGCAGGAGGTTTTCCGGAGCCAGGGGATCAGGCAGCGTATCGGGGTCAAGCCCCTTGCCCTGATCCGCTATGGAAATCACCAGCGATTTTCCCGTGTTTTCAAAGCTGGCGGTGATCTGTTTGGCGGGATCGTAGTCGTTGCCGTGGAGTACGGCGTTGACGGCCGCTTCGCGGACGGCCATGGTGAGTCGAAATCGTTCGTCCTCGTCAAGTCCGGAGTCGGCCGCGAGCTTCTCGGCGGCAGCTTCCACCTCGCTGACACTCTCCATGGTGGAGCTGAGCGAGAACCTCAGTGGTCCTGTTCTGGGCTTATCCAAAGATTTCTTCTCCGCCTCTGCCGGAACAGGAACGTCCGATCTTTACCGACTGAGGAACCTTGCAGGAAGTTTCATGGCTGGAGCGGTTTGTGTCAAGCGGAACGGTGAAGCGTGGGCGGCGCGCTCGGCGCGAATTCAAGTTGGCGAGCCGGGTTCGCGCTCTGATCCAACCCGCGGTGGAAGGGAATAGACTCACCTCATGCAGCCTCGCACCACAGCCCGCGTAAGTTTGACTGCGCTGCTAGGCACCCCGGTGACCGATGCGCAGGGGCATTTGCGGGGGCGTTTGAAAGACGTCGCCGTAGCCACGGGTTCCGATGCCGGCAAAGTGGTGGGGTTGGTTTTGAAGACGCGCGAGGGTCTCTCGATTGTGCCGTCGCAGGATGTGATGGAGACGCCAGCGGGCACGCTCGAGCTGCGCTCGGCCGGGGCCATGGTTCCACTGCAGGACCAGGGAAACTACCTCTACCTGCAGCAGGACCTTGTAGATCGCCAGATTATCGACATTCACGGGCGGAAGGTGGTGCGCGTAAACGACGTGGACCTGGAGTGGATGGGCCACGGCGCGGCGCACCTGTTGCGGGTTGCGGAGGTCGAGGTGGGGCTGCGGGGGGCGTTCCGCAGGGTCTTCAAGGGAATGCTGCCGCGGGCCAAGCTCGAATCGCTTTCGCGGCGGTTCAAGGAGCGAGGGATCCCCTGGCACTTTGTGGACGTGATCGAAGTGGATCCGGCACGGCGGGTGAAGCTGCGCATCGAGCATGAGCGGCTGGCGGAGATGCACCCCTCGGACCTGGCCGAGATTCTGGAAGACCTGGCGCCGGCCGAACGGGAAGCCGTCTTCACTTCGCTGGACGAAGAGGTGGCCGCCGAGACGCTGGAGGAAGTCGAGCCCAAGCTGCAGAAGGCGCTGCTGGAGAAGCTGGACGAAGAGCGCATCGCCGATATTGTTGAGGAGATGGACCCCGGCGCCGCTGCCGACCTGCTGGCCGAACTGCCGGAAGAGCAATCGGACGCCATTCTCGAAGAGATGGAGCCGGAGGAGCGGCAGGAAGTCTCGGGGCTGCTGGAATTCGACGAAAATTCTGCCGCGGGTTGCATGACGACCGACTTTGTCTCCCTGGGAATGAACGCTACGGTGGCCCAGGCCGTGCAGGCGTTGCGCAGCTTCGATGGCGATCCGGAGAGTGTGACGGAGATTTATCTGCTGGACGAGAAACGCGTGCTGCGCGGGATGATTCCGCTGGCGCGGCTGGTGATGGCGCAGCCGGAGGCGCGGCTCTCGGTGCTGACCGAGCCGCGGGTACTCTCGTGCCCGGCCGATATGCACCAGAACGAGCTGGCAGAGATGTTTGACAAGTACAATCTGCATGCCCTGCCGGTGGTAGACGCGCAGAACCGAATGGTGGGCGTGGTCCAGGCGGACCACGTGATTAGCTTTTTGCGCGAAAAGTTATAAAATCGCAATCGAATTCCTGTTACTCTTTTGTGCAAATCAACTTTGACGCGAAAGCGCGGACCCGCGCCGGGACCGTGGAGGATGGCCGCGGCCGGGACTGGAGGAAGTATGCCGCAACAGATGAAGGGCATTGTGCCCCCGCCGTATCCGATCCCTGCAGAGAAGACGCAGAAGAGGAACGCCACGTATGAGGTCAAAACGCCGCTGCTGATCACGCTGTTTGCGTGGTTCTGTTTTTTTCGCGCCGCTGTAGATATCGTGTTTGGGCTGATTGTGGGACTTGCGCCCGAATCGGGTGTGACCGCCTATCTTTCGACCCACTTCGATCCCGCACCCAAACTCATCTCGCCTGAGATCGTTTTCTATTCCTTGGCGGTTGTCTACGCGATGATCGGATGGAGGTGGTACTGCCGGGACTGGCGGGCGCGCTGGGTGGCCATGTTCATGTCGGGCGCGAGCGTAGCGACCACGATGGTGAATCTTTTCGCCGAACGGGCCTCGGGACTGTATACGCCGATGTCTCCAGGACGGGAGTCGGCGCTGATTATCAGTTCAGCCTTTAATCTGCTCATCTGCCTGTATTTGGCTTTTTACCCGGGTATGGAGCAGGCATTCAAAGAGACTCCGTGGGCCTGATGCGAGAGGCGAGTGTTGGGGCGTTTGTCTGGGAGCGCCTCCGGATCGGGACCAAAAGACGGGAATGCCGGCCTTTGGCGAACCTTGGTTTCATTGTTTCCAAATAAAACGAGGTAAGCTTCAGAATCTGTGAAACAATTCATGGATGGTCCAGTTTCCAACAATCATCCAGGGCGGCATGGGCGTCGGAGTGTCCAATTGGCGCCTTGCAAACGCTGTTTCCCGCCTCGGACAACTCGGCGTTGTTTCAGGCACGGCCCTTGATTCGCTGTTTGTGCGCCGGCTCGCCGACGGTGATCTTAGCGGCGCAATGCGCCGTGGACTGGATGCTTTTCCGTTTCCCGATATGGCCCGGCGCATCTGGCAGGAGTATTTTGTGCCCGGCGGCAAGGCGCCGGCTGCTGCCTATCCCACCACCCCGATGCACCAGAAAGTGGAGCCGCGCAAGCTGATCGAGCTGTGCATGGTGAGTAACTTCGTTGAGGTGTTTCTGGCTCGCGAAGGCCATATGAACAAGGTCGGCGTAAATTTCCTGGAAAAAGTGCAATTACCCCACCTGGCGTCGCTGTATGGGGCGATGCTGGCCGGTGTGGGTTACGTGCTGATGGGCGCGGGCATTCCGCTGCACATTCCCGGCGTGCTCGACAACTACGCGGCGATGCAGGCGGCTGAATACAAGCTGGCGGTTGCCGGCGCGACGGTTGCTCAGGACACGATGATGCGTTTCGATCCGGCCGACTACGTGGAAGGACCTTTGCCGGTTCTTTCGCGGCCGCGTTTCCTGGCCATTGTTTCTTCGAATACGCTTGCCACCACGATGCTGCGCCGGGCCAGTGGCCGGGTTGACGGGCTGGTGATTGAAGGCGCCACGGCGGGCGGGCACAACGCGCCACCGCGTGGCAAGCTGCAGCTCAATGCCGCAGGTGAGCCAATTTACGGCGAACGCGACCGGGTGAACATCGCGGAGTTGCGCGAGCTGGGCGTTCCGTTCTGGTTGGCGGGGGGCTATGGAAATGCAGACAAGCTGCGCGAGGCCCTGGAGCAGGGAGCCGCGGGCATCCAGGTGGGCACGGCCTTTGCATTCAGTGAAGAATCCGGCATGCGGCTGGATCTGAAGAAAACGCTGCTGGCGCAGGCCCTGACCAATTCCGGCGAAGTGTATACCGATCCCCTGGCCTCGCCCACGGGATTCCCGTTCAAGGTTGCGCAACTGGAAGGCACCTCGTCCGCGCTGAACGTCTACCAGGAGCGGAAGCGCGTCTGCGATCTCGGCTACCTTAGGGAGCCCTACTCCGCGCCGGATGGCAACATCGGCTATCGCTGCGCCGCGGAACCGGTGGCAACATACCTGGCCAAGGGCGGGAAGATCGAGGACACGGTCGGCCGTAAGTGCCTGTGCAATGCTCTGATGGCCAATATAGGCCACGCCCAGGTGCGTAAAGACCAGACCATCGAGCCGGCCCTTGTGACGGTGGGCGACGATCTGAACACGATTGCGCAGTTCCTGGCGCCGGGACGCGAAAGCTACACCGCCGCGGATGTGGTGAAGTCGCTGCTGAGCAAGCTTTCGGCAGAGCCTGAGGCGGAAGCTCTCGAAGAGCCGGTGTTGGTTGCGACGGCTTAAGCTGTTGGGGAAACGTGCAACGCGGGGGCTAAACCCAGGCTTGTTTTGCAGCGTTTGCGGCACGGCTGAAGTCGTGCCCTTTCAAAAGCCGGAGATTTTCCGCAGGCCTTGAAACCACCGCCTTACTCCGGAATGAGTGTTTCTTGCGTCCTGTCCAGCCCTGATTCCTTCATAGAAAGCTTGTGTCTTCCTCAGCCGGAGAGCTCTTGTCTTGCTCAGCCAGGAACTGTCCGAGGCGGTCGAGTCTTCGTTCCCACGCCGTGCGGTGGTCGCGAATCCATTGCTCGAGAGCGCGGAAACCGGCAGGCTCGATGCGGCAGGTGCGGACGCGGCCCAGCTTTTCCGTATGCACCAGGCGCACCTCCTCGAGAATCCGCAGGTGCTGCGCAACGGCTGTCAAGGTAATGGCGAGAGGCTCGGCCAGCCGGGAAACGGACATGGGCCCTGCGCTCAGCCGGTCGAGAATCGCCCGCCTGGTGGGATCTCCCAGGGCATGAAACAGACGGTCGATGTCGATGGAAGGATCTGTCATCGATTGCCCCCGCGGCGCCGTTACTGCGTCAGTTCCTTCGACAGGCGTTCAAGAAGGCCGCGCCATCCTGCCTCGATCATCTGGGGTCCGTCTGGCCACTCAATGTATGCCCCCTGGTGGGTGAGGATCAGATCCGTCCCTGTATCTGAGGTCAAAAACTCGAACGTCGCTAGCATCACCACGATGGGCTTTCCGTTCAGGGACATCTTCGAGACCATGACGATGCGTTTTTCAGGCACGATGTCGTGGTAGATGCTCTCATTGGCAATCTCGGAGCCGGCAATGGGGTGACCTTCCTTGAAGCGGTACTTCAATCGTTCGCTGCCGCCCACGCGAAACTCCATTTCGAATTCCTGGATTTCGTGGTCTCCCTCGGCATACCAGCGGCGCTTGCGGGCGGGCTGGGCAAAGGCGGCATAGACGCGGTCCGGCGGCTGGGGATAGTTGCGCTCGATCACAAAGGTGTTGTGGATGATGCTTGATTCTGATGAGGTCATGGTAATTTCCTCCGTCAGGGCGAAATAGTGAAGCTACAGATTCAGTATTGGTACTGAATGGGGAGATTGTCAAGTGGATACTTCAGTAAATTTGGGATGACTCATCTTTGACGGCCTTCGCCATGGCCTTTCGAATGGCTCAGAGTTAGCTGTCAAAGAACCTAATGAATGGTCGTTCGGCCTTTCATTAGAACGATTCGAAAACCTCTTAGAGGGAAGTGGAATGGCGCGGCTCGGCGCCGGCTGGAGGATGTCTCAACTATTTACTATTGCGTTATTGACGAGTGGGCGGTGACCCAGCCGTACCCGAAGACTGGCTCGGGCCCTGTGCGCTAAGCTCCTCGCTTTTCGTCGCCGCCGCCTCTTGCTAACCCGATAGAAAAACGAGTAACCCTGATGATCATCGAAAACAAAACACCCAAACAGAACCACCACACGGTTCCGCCGACGAGGAGGACGATTCGGGGACTCAGTGATGAGGATTCCGCCAATTTCGCAAGAAGGATAGAGATAGGTATATCTACTACGAAGACCAGGAATCCTCCCCAGCCCTCATTTGAATGCTGTGAGACGTCATAGAAGTAGAAGCAGATATGCCCCAAAGCTAGCGCCGAACACACAGCTAGCTCCGAACGCGTTAAAGTCGACCTCACGTAGTCCACCTCAATTCTGACGCGCTCCTCAGTGACTGCTCGCTGGTCATTCTAGACGCTTTCTGTGGCTCCGGTCGGGTTGTGGTCTACTCGGAAGTATGCCAAATCTTCGCCTGTTGCGAGTTACTTCCGGTTGGGCGGTTATTCGACCGCGATCTGGTCAGGCTACGGAGAACATGCGTTTAACGGTCACAACCACCTCTTGAACCGTGTTGCCGTGGAAACGCTCGTCGTTGAAATCGGACTCGATGAGGAATGGGCAACTGCCTTCTGAGGACTCTATCTGGACCTGATTCTCCCGATCTGGGATGTTGATGAACCAGACGCCATCATCGTCCGCTCCGGGATGAGCGACCTTCAACTGCTCGATAAGAATGCCGGGAACACTCGCGGTCAGTTGTTCAATGATGAGATCGATGTCTCGCTTCATCGAAGCACCGAGTGTGACTCCGTATTTGTGCGCTGCCTCGGTGTTGTCGATGGATCGAAGAGACTCCGGCCCTCCTCCTTCCATTTGGCTGTCTGGATAAAAGAGTTCCCAGAAGCGCCCATCTCGGCGATCTCTATACAGCGTTTCCCATCCACCGCTGGTGCTTCCAATCTTCTCCAACTCCGTGTCGATGAGAGCGCGTATTCGCAACGCGGATGGATCAGCAACCATCCGGCCACCCATGAATTGCGAGTCGCCGCGAATCGACGTTTCATGTGGGTCAATCGGCACATCTGCTCCGAGTCAAAGTCCGGCTTTCATCATAGCTGGCGAGTCGTGGCCGATCCGGAAGTAACCCGAAAGACAACCGCTGATCCTTCGTCGCTTCGCTCCTCAGGAGGACAACACGCAGGAGCAGGAGGAGGAGGCGAGTGGGATCCGGTCGGATGGTGGCCGATCCGGAAGTATCCGAAAGGCAACCACAGATCCTTCGTCGCTGCGCTTCTCAGGATGACAACGCGCAGGGCGAGGCGTAGGGATCCCGAGCGGATCGTTGCCTACTCCTCAGTTACTGGTTTGCGAACTACGAGTCACGAAATCTCGACCGCTATTTTTAAAGGTAGTCAGGGCTGGCCATTTTGGGCCAGGATCCGCCATCAGCCATTTATGTGGTCTTTTGACATCAGCCGCCATTGACGGGTTGTGCCGCTGCTCCGCCGCCGACGGCGAGCAGGCGTGGGACGCGCTCCGCGACCGGAGGCAGGGCGGGGAACGGCGCATGTGGTTCGGTTTGGTACCAGTAGGCAGTCGTATAGAAGTTGTCGGAACGGTTGTTGGCGTGGCCGTGCTCGATGGTCACCTTGATGGACTTCTCAAAGGTGATGGGGCTTTCGATATGCCAGCGGTAGAGGCAATAGCGACCCCCGATCCGCTCCGGGTCCACCATATAGGGCGCTCCGTTGTGCGGATACGCAAAGGCCTCTTTTCCAAAATCCCATGCGCCGTTGTAGTAGTCTTCGGTTCCGGTTCCGTTGATGGTGGGCATGGCGCCGCCATCGATGAAGATCATGTCGTCGCCTTCGCCGAACCAGCCTTCCTGATTCTGCAGGACGGCTTGAGTTACTCCCACAAAATGCCCCTTGCCGGTGGCCTCGAGGAAGACGTAGTTGCCTTCGCCGTTCAGGTTCTTGCGGTCGTTGACCTTCTCGGAGTATTCGTTGCTCCAGTCGTTGGTCCAGCCATGACAGGGCGCGGCCTGGCGATATTGAGCATGGAAGCGGCCGATATCGGCGGGCAGGCCGGGCATGGTCACATAATCCACCGCGAAGTAGAGGTTATCGGTCCGGATCTTGCCTTCATTGGTGAGGGTGAGGCGGGCAGATTGCGCGAAGGGCATTTGAAAATAGGCATTGAGCGCTTTGATGGGGGCGACGGCGAGCAAGGCAGACTGGTAGACGAAATAGTCGCCCAGGCCGAGGCCGAAGAAATCGCCGATGGGGACTTCGACGGAGGGCGTGGATTCGCCGTCCCACCAGGCGCGGAGAACCAGGTTCTTGAGGTGCATGGGGTCCGGCGAATTGATAGTGAACCAGAGGTGAGTGACGATGCCGGCGCCGCTGATATCGAGCAGCGTGGCCGCGTTGCCGGGGTCCACCGGCACGGCATCGTTGTTGCCGCCGGTGCGGTCCCAACTGGACGAGCGGCGGGTACTGTAATTGCGCAGGCGGGCCAGGGCGAGCAGTTCTTCCGGCGCGTTGGGCTCCGATGGGTGCGCGGCGTTCTCTCCGTTTGCCGCGGGAGCGGCATGGGCCGAGGTGCTCTCCGCGGTTAAGCCGAGCATGGAAACTCCGGCAACAGAAGCCATGGCGCCCAGCAGTTTGCGGCGGCCCGGCAAACTTTCACTTTGATTTTTGGGATTCATTCGAAGAACCTTCCAGACGTGCAAGTGGTGAAAGCGTTTTGTAGTCTCGGTTGCCGGGGTCTGTCAAGCCGGAGCAGCAGCATATTGCTGCTGCTCATCGTTTGCGCTCCTTCAGGTTGTGGCTGTCTGAGGCTTTCAGAGTCATGCCGTAAAGGGATTTGAACTGGTCGATTTCCTTGAGCGTCTGGGGAGAGAAGGGAACGATCTTGCCTTCGAATGCGTGCAGGACGATTCCTTCCAGCAGGTCGCCGAGAGTCATATCCTTCAACTCGGCCACGGCTTTGAGTACTTTCAACATGCGCTTTTCTATCCGGACACCGGTCTGGACGCGCTCGACCACGACGGGTTCGCGATTTTGCTGTTCCTGGGCCATTGGTTTCTCCTGTTATCTTGGTACCAATGTACCTTGATACGAAGATCCAGTCAAGTAGCTTTTGGATATCTTTGTCGCAGGCGGCGGGCGGGTTTCGCCTTCGCGGTGTGGCCTGCTATGGTCTTTGAGGAATCCTTCGTACGAACAACTTCATGAATCCACCATAGGAACCGGCGAGCATGGGCAAGCGTTGGCGAATCCGGATACTGCTGTTTCTGGCCGTTCTCGGTCCCGGATTCATTACCGCCAACGTGGACAACGACTCCGGCGGCATCCTCACCTATTCCCAGGCCGGCGCGCAGTACGGCTATAGCCTTCTCTGGACCATGATTCCGATCACGATTGCGTTGATCGTGGTGCAGGAGATGTGCGCCCGCATGGGGGTGGTGACCGGCAAGGGGCTCAGCGATCTGATCCGCGAGGAATTCGGACTGCGCCTGACCTTTGTACTCATGATCATGCTGGTGATCGTCAACTACACCAACGTGGTGACGGAGTTCATCGGGATTGCAGGCTCGCTGCACCTCTTCCATGTGAGCCGTTTTATTTCCGTGCCGTTCTGTGCGGCGCTGGTGTGGTACATGGTGGTGCGTGGAACGTACAAGAGCACGGAGAAGATCTTCATTGTCGCCTCGGTGGTCTACATCGCCTATATTTTTGCGGGGGTGCTGTCGCAGCCCAGCTGGCACGATGCTCTGCTGGCGACGGTGAAGCTGCCGGCCGAATCGGTGTGGCGCGACAAGGCGTACATCTATATGGCCATTGGGGTGGTGGGCACCACTATCGCCCCGTGGATGCAGTTCTATCTGCAGTCGTCGATTGTGGAGAAGGGGATTCGCGTCAAGGACTACGGGGCGTCGCGGCTGGATGTGGTGGTGGGCAGCCTGTTCACCGACATCGTGGCGTGGTTCATCGTGGTGGCCTGCGCGGCCACACTGTATGTGCACGGCATGGGCGCGATCCAGGTAGCGTCGGACGCGGCCGAGGCGATGCGCCCGCTGGCCGGCGACTACGCTTTCATTCTTTTCGCGTTTGGATTGTTCAATGCGTCATTGTTCGCGGCGTCGATCCTGCCGCTTTCGACGGCCTACACGGTATGCGAAGGCATGGGTTTCGAGTCCGGCGTAGACAAGAACTTCAAAGAGGCGCCGTTCTTTTATTGGCTATATACGCTGCTGATCGTGGGCGGGGCGGTGACCGTGCTCATCCTACCCGATTCGCAACTGATTAACTTCGCGATTCTGTCGCAGGTGTTGAACGGCGTGCTGCTTCCGGTGGTGATTATTCTGATGCTGATGCTGATCAACCGCACTGACCTGATGGGCGAGCACAAGAACTCGCGGCTGTGGAACGTGATTGCGTGGGGCACCAGTCTGATCGTGATCGGGATGACGCTGGTGATGCTTTGGGGCATGATGCCGGGACACTGACCATCTGCGGTGGGGCCAACTGCCTGGGGCAAATTCAGCGCAGTCTGTCCAGCGGTACAACGGATTCCCTGTTGAATCGATTGTCACTTATCCGAGGAGCTGTCATTCCTGATAAAATTGACGATGCAGGAGGGAAATGCCATGAACGAGGTGCGTATGCGCGTGAACGAAAACGGGAGAGTGGTTATTCCCGCGACATTTCGGGCCGCTCTCGGGATTGATGCCGGCGACGAGCTTGTAATGCGCATCGAGGACAAGGAACTGCGGATTACCACGCTCAAGAACAGGATAGAGCGGGCGCAGAATCGGGTTCGGCGCTATGTCAAGCCGGGTACGCGGCTGTCGGATGAACTGATCGCAGAGCGACGCGAGGCGGCGAAACGTGAGTAAGGCCGTTCTGGATGCGTCTGCGATTTTAGCTATTTTGAATCAGGAGCCCGGGTCAGAGAGGCTGTCTCTCGAAGTGTTGAGCGAAGCGGTGGGCAGTACAGTGAATCTCGCGGAGGTGCAGGCCAGGCTGGTGAACAAAGGCGGGATTCCCGAAGAAGCCTGGGAAGACGCTCTGAGCACAGTTCGAGAGGTAGTTTCTTTCACGGAAGAGCAAGCCAAAATCGCGGGAAGCCTGGTGGTTCAGACCCGCACTTTGGGGCTGTCGCTTGGGGATCGCGCTTGCCTGGCGCTAGGTATTCTTCTGGATGCTCCGGTGTACACGACAGATCGAGCGTGGAAGAAGCTTAAAGTTGGAATCCCGATTCACCTCTTGCGTTGAATTGCAAGGGGGTCTCTCCCTCAGCGGCTAAAGCCTGGCCTTTATGTTGTTGCACTTACGGCACGGCTGAAGCCGTGCCCTTTCAAAAGCCTGGAGTTTTTCCTCAAACTCTCAAGCCGCGTTGATGCGGCTGAAGCCGTGCTCTTTCAAAACCGCACACCTACCGCAGATCGCTATGCAGCGGCCAGGCGCTTGTGGGTCGTCAGCGTCATATAGACGCTCAGCGTTCACTCTGAGGAGATGGCCTGTTTGTCGTCGAGCAGGTCGGTGATGTGTCCCATTTTTTCGTGCTTGGTGCGGAGGTAGCGCTCGAAGCTCTCCTGGGGTTCGACTTCAGCGGAGATGCGCTCGGTGACCTCAATTCCGGCGGATTCCAGGGCTGCCACTTTTTCCGGGTTGTTGGTGATCAGCCGCACCTCGGAAACGCCGAGGAGTTTCAGAACTCGTGCGGGCAGGTCGTATTCGCGGTAATCGGCGGCATAGCCGAGCTCGACGTTGGCCTCAACGGTATCCATGCCCTGATCCTGCAACTCGTAGGCCTTCAACTTGGCCATCAGGCCGATTCCGCGGCCTTCCTGTTGTTCGTAAAGGACGATTCCGGCGCCTTTTTCGGCGATCATGCCCAGGGCGAGTTCGAGTTGCAGCCGACAATCGCAGCGGAGCGAGCCGAAAACGTCGCCGGTAAGGCATTGCGAATGGATGCGCACCAGCGGCGGAGCTGCATGGATGTCGCCCATCACCAGGGCCACAAGGCCTTCCACCTGAGTGCCGGGCACTGCCGCGGACCCGCTGTTTTCGCGTCCCTGCGGCACGGCACCCTCGAAGCCCAGGATGCGGAAGTGTCCCCAGCGGGTCGGGAAGTCAGCTTCGGCGATCTTCTTGACGCTCTCGAATCCCATACACCTCCATTCTACGTTGCGCCGGGGATGACGCTGCGGCTGAGAAGCCGTTCAGTTTGAAAGAGCCAGACCTCAGGGGCTAAAGCCCCCAAGTGATTTGGCAAGTTTTTATGTACGGGCTGAAGCCCGTACCCTTCTGAAAGATTGGATGGGCGGCTGCGCGCCGCGATACAGTGAGGAGGTGAACGACACCCTTATCTGGATTACGCTGCTGGTCAGGCTGGGCGTAATCGCGTCGTTGGCCAGCGTTCTGGCGCGCGCCAGAACATTTCGACGTCTCTTTTTTGCCGAGCATCGCAGCGCGCGGCAAACGCTGGCATTGCTGGCGTTTTTCCTGGTGCCGCTGACGCTGGGCGTATGGGTGCGGATCGCGGTGCCCAATTTTCTGGCTGCTGATACCTCGTTTACCACCGTGATTCTATTGGGGCTGTTTCTGGGGCCGGGATGGGCCATGCTGGGCGGGGTTGTGCTGTCGGCACCCGCGGTCTACCACCATGAGTACCTGGCGCTGCCGTTCAATGCGATGTTGGGGTTGCTGACGGGGTGGCTGGTCCGTTTTGTAGAGCCGGAGGAGATCTGGTCCTTTACTCCATTCATCGATCTGAGCCTCTACCGCTGGGTGCGCCGGGTGTTGCGCAAACCGCGTATCGACCGCCAGTTCCTGATGTTGTTTTTGATCGTGGCGGCGGAGGCAATCCGTGAGTGGCTGGCCCACACCTTTCCGCACCGGCTTTTCGCGCTGCTGGCGAACAAGCCCTGGCTGCAGATACTGGTTCTGTTCAGCGCGCCGATCATGGTGGGCATTCCCATCAAGGTGTGGAACGCCCTGCGCATCGAGATGAAGCTGGAAGAACAGAAGCGCCTGCTTCTGGAAGCGCGGCTGGATGCGCTGCAGCGACAGATCAATCCTCATTTTCTTTTCAACACGCTCAACTCGATCGCTTCGCTGGTGCGCATGAAACCGGAACTGGCGCGCGAGATGACGGTAAAGCTGGCCAATATTCTGCGCGCGCTGCTGAAGGATCACGACACCTACGTGCCGCTGAGCCATGAATTGAGCTTCACTGACGATTATCTCGATATCGAGGTGGTGCGCTTCGGAGCGGACAAGCTGCGGGTGGAGAAAGACATCGATCCGCGGACGCTGGGGGTGCTGGTTCCCAGCATTTTGCTGCAGCCGCTGATTGAGAACAGCATCAAGCACGGGCTGGAGCCGCGCATCAACGGCGGAACGGTGACGCTGCGCAGCCGCCTTGAAGGGAACCGGGTGCTGATCGAAGTGGCAGATGACGGGGTGGGGATGGGCAACCGACCCGGCTCGTCATTGAACCGCAACGGCGCCGGCATCGGCATGAAGAATGTGCAGGAGCGGCTGGAAGTGCTGTATGGCAACCAGGCACAATTCAACGTGGTCAGCAAACCGGGGCGAGGGACGCTGGTCTCGATTGAGCTTCCCGCGAATCCGGGGAAAGAATCTTAGTTTTGCTGCGCCTCCAGGGCCATCACCGCGTAGGCGGTTGCCGCGTCGCTCATGAACTTACCGACATTCGAGTTGGGATCGCGATTCTTGTTGAGCGACCAGGCCGGCCATGCGCCTGTCGTCTTGTTCTGGTTTGAGATGAGCCAGTGGAGGCCGCGCTTCACGTGCGCATTGTCAATGTGATTCTCTTCCAAGACCAGGGTGGTGAGGCCCGTCGCATAGCCATCGGGGCGTGTTTCAAGGGGTGTATGATCGCGGCGCTGCCAGACTCCCAGGTCCGTCAAACTCCAGCCGCCGTCGGGGCGTTGCAGGGTGTAGACGAGGCCGATGAGCGCGCTTCGCTGTGTCTCTGTGAGCAGATCGGGAAAACATGCTGCGGCCCGCAGTGCCACGATTTTGTTCAGCAACGGTTGCGAGTCGTAATGAATCCTGAGAAAGCCGAGAAGAGCCGTCAGGTGGGCATTGATGGCAGGATCGCTGCGGTAGTGATCAGGGGCTTCTGCGACGGATACCGCCATCAGCGCGGCCCAATGGTATTGCGACTCTTTCGACTCCCACGGCGCGTAATCAAAGTCTTGCCAGACCCACGCACCGGCGTCGGGACCGGTCTTCGACTGCAGGGTCCAGGCGTTTTCAAAGGCCAGGCGGGTGGTATCGCTCATGTGTCCCTGGCGAGCATCGTAACTGGCTAGAATGACGGCATTCAGCACCGATTCCGCGTTGCGCGATTGGAGTGCTTTGCCGTCGCCGTAGACGGCGTCGCTGTAGAAGGGAAGAACCTCGTTCCACATTCGAACTCGCTTTTGAATACTGCCCAGCATGGCCTGTTCTGAGGAGGATGGGGCCGGCTCGTCCAGGTCGCCGCGGAGCGCTGGACGGGCGAGGCCGTAGGTGGCCTGGGTATGGCAGGAAACGCAGACGGTCCCATGGTCTTTTTGGGCATGATCCCAGGACTGCCACCAGAGTTCGCGGCTGTCGAGGTAGCCGGCGGCGGCCTGGCGGTTCCAGCCGGCTGACGTTCCCGTATTGGTTCTTCCGGCCGCCAGCACGGGACCGGAGCGGTGAGCGAAAACAAGCAAAGCCAAAGCCGCAGATGCGACGGCTAAAGCAGATAGGAGCGGCTTCTGAGTCATCCTGCGGACCTCCAATGAGCAATGGCGGGCAGCGATGCCATACGCGGTGGGGATAGGCGCACTGGTGTTGTAAGGATAAGCCGGAAGTGGGGATTCCTGAAGGAATTTGGTATCGGGGCGTGAGCGAGCTGGACCTTCAGGGGCTAAAGCCCCGGTGATTGGCGGGTCTTGACGTACGGGCTGAAGCCCGTACCCTTCAAACTGACCTGTCTTGACGTACGGGCTGAAGCCGGTACCCTTCAAACTGACCTGTCTTGACGTATGGGCTGAAGCCCGTACCCTTCAAACTGACCTGTCTTGACGTACGGGCTGAAGCCGGTACCCTTCAAACTGACCTGTCTTGACGTATGGGCTGAAGCCCGTACCCTTCAAACTGACCTGTCTTGACGTACGGGCTGAAGCCCGTACCCTTCAAACTGACCTGTCTTGACGTACGGGCTGAAGCCGGTACCCTTCAAACTGACCTGTCTTGACGTACGGGCTGAAGCCGGTACCCTTCAAACTGACCTGTCTTGACGTACGGGCTGAAGCCCGTACCCTTCAAACTGACCCGTCTTGACGTACGGCTGAAGCCGGTACCCTTCAAACTGACCTGTCTTGACGTACGGGCTGAAGCCGGTACCCTTCAAACTGACCCGTCTTGACGTACGGCTGAAGCCCGTACCCTTCAAACTGACCTGTCTTGACGTATGGGCTGAAGCCGGTACCCTTCAAACTGACCCGTCTTGACGTACGGCTGAAGCCCGTACCCTTCAAACTGACCTGTCTTGACGTATGGGCTGAAGCCGGTACCCTTCAAACTGACCCGTCTTGACGTATGGGCTGAAGCCGGTACCCTTCAAACTGACCCGTCTTGACGTACGGGCTGAAGCCGGTACCCTTCAAACTGACCTGTCTTGACGTATGGGCTGAAGCCCGTACCCTTCAAACTGACCCGCTACTTGCGCACGGCGATGCACAGCCTTGCGTTGTATGCTCACAGCATGGTGCGGTTCACGGTGCTGGCGTCGGGATCAAAGGGGAATTGCACGGTTGTGTGCGGGGGCCAGACGCGCATCCTGGTGGACGCCGGATTGAGCTGCCGCGAGCTGTTCAGGCGGATGAAGTTGGCCGGTGAAGAGCCGGAGACGCTGGACGCGATCATTATTACCCACGAGCACCAGGATCATGTGAACGGGCTGGCGGTTACGGCGCGCAAACTGGGTATTCCGGTGTACTTTACCGAGGGCACGCATCGGGCCTGGATGCGCTGGCTGACACCGCGCCGGCAGATGACTTATGCACAATGGCTGGAACAGTGCCGGCAACAGGCAGCGGCGCGACAGGCCGAGGCCGATGCCGCCGCTTGTGAAGGCGAGCCGGACGATCCGGAACCGGAAGGAACGCCCGAATCTGCTCAAGAGGCAGGACCTGCCCTGGAAGTAACGATTGCTGCCGCCGCGGAGGGGGTGGCGGAAGCCACCGATCCGGCGCCACCGGCGGCCGGCAGGCAGAAGGATCCAACCTGGCTGCCGTCGGTCGAGTACTTCGAGGCCGGTCAGGCATTTCAAATCGGGGACATTGCCATCAGCTCCTTCACCATTCCCCACGATGCTGTCGATCCTGTCGGATTCGTTCTGCAGGCCGAGGGGGTGCGGATGGCGATCGCCACCGACCTCGGATACATTCCGCCCAACGTGAAGGCGCAACTCAAGCGGCTGGATCTGCTGCTGCTCGAATCGAACCACGACCTGGAAATGCTCCGTGACGGTCCGTATCCGTGGTCAGTCAAGCAAAGGGTGTTGTCACGCGTGGGGCACCTGTCGAATGAAGCTGCGGCAGCGTTTCTTGAGATGGAATATGACGGCCAGGCTACATACGTTGTCCTGGGTCACCTGTCTGAGAGCAATAACCTGCCGGAACTGGCCAGGGTGACTGCAGAACGCGCATTGGTGGGCCGGGCCAGCCTGTTGGCTAACAAGCTATTGCTGGCTGCGCAACATGAACCTCTGTCGCCTATCTATTTTTAGTTCATATCAGTTACAATAGTGGTATAGGAAGTGTAAGAGAGGGCTTCACTCTGTAATGGGTAAGTGGGTAGGGTAATCGCCAGGGCATTGTCCCGCGGCGAGGCATCCTTGGAAGTCACCATGGCATCGGGTACGACATGGGACGCATCCAACTTAAGGTGCCGCCTGGTTGCCACATGTAAGCCGCGATGCAGCACAGCGGTTGAATATAACCTGCAAAGTGAGTCTTAGACAATTATGCCAAGAACCCAATGCACCGACCGAGTTGTGGGCTCCATCCTGGCAAGCTGGCGATACGATATTTCCGGGATTTCTCCAGAGATGCGCAAGGATTATGAGCACCACCTGGCCGACTGCGCCCGTTGCAGCTCCCGGCAGAGATTCCACCGCAGCCTGGATGTGGCGCTGGTGGTGCTGACATCGCTTTCCGTGTTTTTTTCAGTTTTTGCGCTGGCGGTGCTCAAGCACATCAAGCCCTTGGAACATGTGGCCTTCAACATCCTTAGCCTTGACATCTTCGACATGTACCACATGCTCGTATCAGCAGCGATTGCAGGAGTTTGCTTCTCTGTGATTGCGTTTGCGCTGGTGCTGATGGCCACGCCCGCGCCAACCTATCTGGGTGGCATTGCGGCCGAGCGCGCCAAGCTGATTGAAGAGCGGTTGCCCGCAGCCATCAAGTCACTGCGTCCGCGATAGACAGGATCTTCCATTAAGCTCTACCGAAAAGGGCCTCCCAGGTGGGAGGCCCTTTCAAGTTTCGAACGAAAAAGGAGTGCGTCTTTTTCGGAAAATGGTCCTATTGGTTTGTTCCAGCCGCGGCGGCGAAACCGGCCGCTTGGGGTGCGGGAATGGTGGTGATCGGCGGCGGGTCGGCGAATGTGGCGCTCTTTGCGTTGATGGCTTCAGAGTAGTCCGGACCGAGTCCAAGTTTCTTCAATGCGCGCGAGTCGGGCATGAGCTTGGTTTGCCATCCCTGGTCGGCCTGGTATTTCTGCATGGCCGCCTGGGTGGCTGGATCCCATGTGCCGGAGGCGTCACCGGTGAGATAGTGTTCGCGGATAAGGGCCTGCTGAATCTCCGTCACGCGGGCGGGATCGATCGCCTGCTGACCATGCAACTGGTGCGATTTCTTCGCCCTGAGATGGCTTCTATGCGAGCGGGTACTGGCTGCGCGCGAGTGCACACGAGTGGCAAGGGCCGGTGATGCGAAGGTTGCCGCCAACAATAAAATTGCCAGGCTTGCTCGAAATGAAAGCACGCTGGTTTACCTCTTCAAATGAATTTGCTGGGCTGGCTCCGTTGAATGGTATCGAATCGTCCCGGTCAGACGCCATTCAAATCAGCCCATCTTCGACCGATACAGGTTACTCCAGTAAAGAGCGAGCCTCAACCGCCAAGTGCGCGGGCGTTCCCCTCCCGGAAGAGGGAAACGTCCGCGGATGTGCGGTGCGATTGTTTTTTTCGACCGCGACAACTGCTTACGGCCGGTTGGGGCGGCTATTGCAAGGTGCCGCCCACGTAGTTGATTCCGGACTCGGGATGGCGCGGATCCATCACTTCAAATACGACGTCATCGCCGGTCTTCAGTTTGCTGACCACAGCATCATACTGCTGCTTGCTGCTGGTGGACTGCTTGTTGATGCGGGTGATTACCAAACCCGGCTCCAGCCCCTGCAAATCAGCAAATGATCCGGTGCGTACCGACTGGATGGTCATTCCTTGGGTATGAATTTTGGCGGTGGTGGCCGGCGAGGCTTCGTGGACCACGATGCCCAGCTTGGTCTCGCCCTCGTCGCCCTGTTCCTCAGGGGCATTGTTCTGCTGGAGCGCGTTCACGTTGGCGAATACCTTGTCGCGATCACCGATAGTGACGGTGGTGTCGTCCTGTTTGCCGTCGCGCTTGTATCCCAGGCGGATGGTCGATCCCGGGCGGCGGCTGGCGATCTCGTTCACCAGGTCGTCGCCGTCCTTGATGGGCCGGCCATCGACGGTGGTGATGATGTCGCCGGGCTTGAGGCCGGCCTTGTCTGCCGGTCCGCCGGGTTGCACTTCCTGTACCAGCACGCCGGTTTTGAAGCCGTAGACGCGGTTGACGGCGCCGGAAAGGTTAGGCCGGAACTGGATGCCGATGGAGCCGCGTGTGACCTTGTGGCTGGGGCTGATCAGGTCGTTGTAGACTGCGGCCACGGTGTTCGACGGCATGGCGAAACCGATGCCCTCGTAGCCCGAAGACTGCGTGTAGATAGCGGTGTTCACGCCGATGACGTCGCCGTTCATGTCCAGCAGCGGACCGCCGGAGTTGCCGGGATTGATGGCGGCATCGGTCTGAATAAAGTGCTGGAATTGGCCGGGCGCTCCCTGGTCGATGGTCCGGTTCTTGGCCGAGATAATGCCGGCGGTGACCGTCTGCGCCAAAGCAAAGGGGCTGCCGATGGCCTCTACCCAGTCGCCCACCTGCGCGGCGTCAGAGTTGCCCAGCCGCACCGTGGGGAGGGCGCTGTTGGTGTCGATTTTAATGACGGCCAGGTCAGTGGCCTTGTCGGTGCCGATGACGCGAGCGGGGCGGCCAAGGTCCTGAGTGTCGGGGTCGGTGGAGAGCTTGACGTAGATCTTGTCGGCCTTTTCGATCACGTGGTTGTTGGTGATGATGTAGCCCTTGGGATCGACGATGAAGCCTGATCCCAGCGATTCCTGCACGCTTCCGCTGTCATCGCCGCCGCCCTGATCAGGGGCCTGCCCGCCGAAGAAGTGATTGAAGAAGTCCTGGAAGTTGTTGTCCGGTCCCTGCTGTTGCTGACCGCCGCCGTTCTCATCGTCGTCTCCTCCGGGATTCTGACCGCCCGGATTCTGCTGAAAGGGCTGCATATTGCCATGGGGCATGCGACGACGGTTGGTTGATTGCTTGGGCAGTGTCTCAGTGTTGATGTTGACGACGGCCGGCCCAACCGATTTGGCAATCTTCACGAACTCGTTGGAGGGAACGGTGGAGTTGACCACCTTGAGCGGCGTGGCATCGGCGCTGTCATTCTGTTTTTCCTGCCCGCGAACTCCGTGGGCTGCAAACGAACCGGCCACGATGGCCACCGAGAGCGTGGCAAGCAGTACAAAAGATGAAGCGAGACGGCGTGTGCGCAGCCGGTCGAAGAGCGATTTCATTTGTGCTATGACCTCGTCAAGTGACCAACCCCTCGGGCTGGAATGTTCTTTGCTTCTCTCTAGTATAGCCAGCAGGTACACTCCCGGCGAGATGGTTGGATTCCCTTGCTCGCCCTGCGGGTTGTTCCTGAATTGCCGGCTGTCGGGCCGAATCCGCGCACAAACGGCTTTACATCAACTTTACCGAATTGAAACTTCAATCCAAATAGACGTAATTCCGGAGAAAGAGTCGTACACATACTATCCCGCTCCAGCGGCCCCGTCCACGGAGAGAACTCAATCCAGCTCAATTCCGACGGCGACTCCCAAATTGGGAATTACCTTGCCGGAAAGTCGAATTAAGCCTGCTGCAAAATCTCTGTTCTCCGAAGGTTCACTTAGTGCATCTAAGCGTAGGAATGGGAGGTCGCATGCACGGCATAGGCCTGGAGTGGTTCGTTCCCATCTTTCGGGGTTTGTTTCTCGGTGTGCTGGCCATGGCGCTGCACGAGGCGGCACATCTGATTACCGCGCTTGCCATGGGGATGAAGATCAAGAAAATCGGCTTCCGCTGGAAGGGGCTGTACATTGTGCGCGAAGCCGGGAGTCCGGGGAAAAATGCGCTAATCTCTCTTGCCGGACCGCTAGCCAACCTGGTCCTGCTTCTTAGCTGGTATTGGTCGCCGCAGTTCGGCCTGGCCAACCTGTGCTTCACTTTCTTCAACCTGTTGCCCCTTCAGGGCTCAGACGGGGAGCGCGCGTGGATGTGCTGGCGCGAAATGCGGATGCAAGGCGCAGCCGCATCGAATTGCACGACCGTTGCTTCCAAACGAGTTGCAAGCCCTATCGTGGTTCCGTATCCAGCTTCTGCGGTCTATCGCAGCCCCGCCAGCAATTGGCAACCCGCCAACTGGCACGAGGACGAATACAAGGCCAGCTGAAGTGCCCTTTCGCCACATGCACCAGCGGCGATTTTCTCAGGCTTCGTGCAGTGGGAAGCATCTGCTTGAAATTATTGCAGGGGTGCACCGGCCGGGACTGCGGCCGGGTGCGGGGACGCGAGGGCACCAGGAATCGGCGCCAGTTTGAAGGCGGCCGGGCGGTGCCCTACCTGGAGTCCGGTGAGGCGGGATAGGATCGCCTGCCGCCCACGAATGTGGCGATCACCCGGGTTTGAAGAAGAGATTGCGCGGGAACCTTGTAAAGGTCCCGATCGACGAGGATGAAGTCCGCATCGTAGCCAGGGGCCAGCTTTCCCTTATGCTTCTCGGCAAATTCGGCGTAGGCGGAGCCTTGCGTGTAGGCGTAGAGCGCCTGCCCGCGCGTGATCTTGTTTTCAGGGTAGTAGGTCTGAGTGCCGGCTTCGTTCATGCGCGTGACGGCGGCGTAGAGGCCGCGGAAGGGTGTGATGGGTTCGACGGGGTAGTCTGTGCCGAAGGCAAGCGGCACGCCGGCGTCGAGGAAAGCTTTCCACGCATAGGAGTAGGCGGCGCGCTTGGGACCAAGGCGGGCTTCAGCCCAGTTCATGTCAGTCAGCACGTGGCTGGGCTGCATGGAGGCGATGACGCCGAGTTGCTTGAAGCGCGGAATGTCTGTGGGATCGACCACCTGGGCGTGCTCAATGCGATTGCGGGCGGTGGGGGAAACGCCGGGTTGGGAATACGCATCGAGGGCCATGGCGGCGGCTTTGTCTCCGATGGCGTGGAAGCCGAGCTGGAAGCCTGCCTTGGCGCGCTCCACGGCCATCTGGTTCAGTTGCGGCTGGGTGTATTGAGGCAGGCCGGTGTTGCCGGGATCGTCGGAATAAGGCGCCTTCATGGCAGCGGTTCGCGAGCCGAGCGAGCCGTCCATGAAGCCCTTCAGAAAGCCGGTGTGGAGCATGGGGTCGTGCAGGTCGTGATGGGCGCGCATCCGGATCAATTCGGGCAGCGGATCTTTGAACGGCAGCCATTCGGTAATGCGGACCTTGAGTTTGCCCTCCTTCTCCAGCTCTTCGTAGATGAGGAAGTCCTGCCATTCGCTGAAGTCCTGCACGCTGGTAATGCCGTGGGCGACCGCGTCGTCAATGGCGAGCTTGTCGCCCTTGCGGCGTTCCTCCCGGCTGGGCGGCGGAATCACTTTGTAGACCAGCTCCTGCGCCGATTCGCGGAGGATGCCGGTGGGCTGGCCGCGGGCATCGAGGTCGATGGCTCCGCCCTGCGGCGGCCGGGTGGTACCGGTGATTCCGGCGGCGGCGAGTGCGGCGGAGTTGGCGATGGCTATATGGCCGTCGATGCGATCGAGGAAAGCAGGATGGCCGGCTGTAACCTTGTCAAGATCCTGACGGGTGGGGAGCACTTTTCTTGCCCATAGGGTGTGGTCCCAGTTGCCGCCAACAAGCCAATGGCCTGCCGGGGCGGCGTTGGCGAAGGCTTGAATTTTGCTGAGCATTTCCGCGAGTGACTTCACCCCGGTGAGGTCGACGTTGAGCTTGGTTTCTCCAGCGCTGCCAAGGTGAACATGCGCATCGTTGAATCCCGGAAAGATGAAGGTGCTGGTGGCTGTGCTGTTCAGGTCGCGAAGGATGGTGTGGGGTCCGGCCAGCCGGTTGATCTCGTCGTTGCTGCCGACGGCCAGTACTATACCGTCTGCAATCGCAATGGCCTGCACGGTGCGCGGCTTGTCGTCCCCGAATCCTTGACCTGTGTAGATGATGCCGTCGAAGTAGATCAGGTCGGCTATCGCGGAGGCGGCAGATTTCGCGGGACGCTGAGCGGTTTGCCGGGGAGCAGAATTTTGAGCTGAACAAAGAGTCGCGGCAGCAAGGGAAGTGAGTAAAAGGGCTGGACTGACACGCATGGGCGGAGTTTAGCAGAGCAAGCCTACTGCTCCGCGGCCCAATCCGTCATGGCTAGAGTGAGCAGGAGGACGCGGCGCAAGCCCTGTTCGCGATCCTGATCGCAATACCACTCGCCCAGCGTGTGCGCACCTGAACCTTCGCCCCCCGCTCCCATAGAGAGAGCCGGAACCCCCCTGGAGATGGGAATATTGGCATCGGTTGAGCCCAGGCGTAGATCGGTGCGCAGACCAAGGTGGCGGTCCACGGCCTGCAGTGCCTCAAGCAAAGGAGAATCGGCGGGCAGTTGCGCGGCGGGGCGGTCGCCGATCTTGTCCACTCTGAATGTGAGCCCACCGCGGCTGCGCGCAACAAGGTTCGCGGCCACTCCATTCCAGTGGTCAACGGCGTCTTCAACCGCACGTTGCAGTGCGACTTCGAGGCGGAGCAGTTCCTCGGGGCCTGTGGAGCGGAAATCGATGGAGGCGGTTGCGCTTTCGGGAATGGAGTTGACGCTGGTTCCGCCGTGAATAGTTCCAATGTTGAGGGTAGTGCGTGGCTCGTCGGGCAACGGGGTGCCGGCCAGGGACGCCACTGCCGAAGCCAGGGCGGCAATGGGATTGGGCGTGCCCGCATCGGTAAAGCTGTGGCCGCCGGGGCCGTTGATGGTGACCTGGAAGCGACGGCTGCCGAGTGCTTGGGTCACGGCCGAATCCGCCCCAGCGCCATCGAGGACGATATGGGCGGCGACGCGGCCAGCCAGTTTTCCCTGGTCGTAAAAATGACGCACACCGCGCAAATCGCCTTCCCCTTCTTCTCCCACATTGGCCAGGATGACAAGAGGCGCCGCGAGCGGCACCCCCGCCTGGATGATCGCGTTCGCAATCGCCAGCAGGCCTGCCACTCCAGCCGCATTGTCGCAGGCTCCGGGAGCAGCCAGGCGCGTGGTTCCGTTGGTGCGGGTCAGGATGGGGTTCAGAGGCGTTTCAGCGGGAAAAACTGTATCAAGATGCGCTGAAAGGACGACCAGGGGACCACTGCTTTCGGGTGGCAATTTAGCGGCGGGCACAAAACCCAGCACGTTCCCGATGGCGTCCGTTTGGACATCGGCAAGTCCGGTCTCGGCAAAGCGGGCAGCGATCCACAATGATCGGGCCTGTTCACCAAACGGCGGAGCGGGAATCGCAACCAGCTCGGACTGCCAGCCCATGATGGTTTGCGGGTTGTTGTGCATCCATGCAAAGGCGGCATGTATCGGCCTCTTGGCGGCCAGCGCGGTCACCCTGGAAAAAGCCGTTTTGCGGGGAAAGAACGCCATAGGAATGGATTCAGGGTAGCAGGGAGGTGCGAACTCTGTGGGAGGGCGGTTGGGGCAGGAACGACCCTTCACTCGCCGTATTCCACTGAATGCAGGAAGAGCCCACGCGCCGGAGCCGTTGGACCGGCGGCTGCGCGGGAGCGCGCGGCGAGGATCGCGGGGATATCGCCGGCGGCGCGATAGCCGCGGCCCACGTCGAGCATGGTTCCCACAATGTTGCGGACCATGTGGTGCAGAAAGCCGCTCCCACGGACACGATATACCAGTAATTCTCCGGCATCCGCCTGGGCTGGCTCCCAGATTGACGAGTGGATGGTGCGAACTGCGCTTGAAGCGGCCAGTGCCGTTACCCCCGGCTCAATATCGATGGGCGAAAAGCCGCTGCGAGCGGCAGTATCGGGGTCCGTGGCGGCAAAGCTGAGGAAATCATGTTGGCCCACAAAGAAAGCGGCGGCAGTATTCAGCGCTGCGAGATCCAGCGGCCATGGACAGGCCCACACATAGCGGGCCAGAAACGGCGGACAGATTGCGTCGCACCCGGCTTTCTCCAGCCAGACCCGGTACTCGTATATCTTGGCGACCGCCGAGTGTCGCGCATGGAACGCGCTTGCGACGATGCGCGCTTCCAGGACGCGAATGGCCGCGGGGAGAATGCGGTTGAGAGCGCGCTCCAGATTTTGTGGCGGGATGGCCGCTTGAAGCTGAAAACTGGCCACCTGGGCGAGGGCGTGGACGCCCGCGTCGGTGCGGCCCGAGCCCTGGGGCAAGGGACTCTCGCCGGTGATGCGAGCCAGGGCGTTTTGCAGTTCCCCTTGAATCGTGGTTTCGCCGGGCTGCACCTGCCAGCCGCTGAAATCCGTGCCGTCGTAGGCCAGGATCAGCTTCCAGGTGTTAGAAGCGGGCTCGGATTGGCTCAATTCGGTCATGGGTGCCGTTCCAGATAACAGGGTAATTGAGTTGGTTGGCGGTCGAAGGACCGTGAACCCGCTGCGATATACTCAGCTTTTCACTGCAATATCCGGCGGGCCGGCCGGGAACGGTGAGAATCCTCGGCAAGGGAACGAACCGTGAACAGTGCGCGTATTGCCTGAGAGACGATTGTGGAATCTCGAGCAGGAGCGAAATTTGCCCCGGAAGCCTTACAAATCTGAGTCTGTTGAGGCTCTCCGGACGTCTTGAAGAATGGCACCCCACATGCCTTAGCGACTGGTGGAGAGGAATCATGCATTTGTTCGGTATACGTGTGTTTGAACAGCAGGATGAGACCACGCGGCAGGTGAAACGGAAGCCGGGCAGGCAGCTTCGGGCGCTGGCCGCTGCCATGCTCACATTGACGGCGGGAGTGCCGCCAGGATTCGCACAGCAGGCGGGAACGAACACCACGCCGCTGGACAAAGCATCGTCGGGACTTCCTGCAGCACCGGAACCGGCGCTGACGAAGCCGTTTTTTTTGCGCCCCACGGCACGCGATTTCACCAATCCGGCTGGGCGCGGCTGGGGCGATCCGATCAACTGGTATCGGCCGACCTCTGTTGCCAAGGCAAGTTTCGTGAATGCTGTGCGCCTCGATGACCTGGTCAAGGACGGCAAGATCTACCTGAGTCTTTCGGACGCGATTGCGCTGGCCATCGAAAACAACTACGATATCGCGATTTCCCGCTACAACCTCGACATTGCCGATACAGACATTCTGCGCACGCACGCCGGAATGTTGCCCCTTGGAGTTAACACCGGGCTGGTGGCGAACACGATCGGCGGGACTTCTTCCACCCTTACGGCAGGCGGTGGTCCCGGTGGCACGACCGGAGGCCAGGGTGGCGAAGCTGCCGGCGCTTCGGGACTGGTGCTTACGACTGCGGGAGCCGGCCCCGCGCCCGAACTGCTCGACCCCAATGTGACGGGCACGGTTCAACTGGAGCGGGCCAGGACGCCGCAGACGAACCTTCTCTTCTCCGGTGGCAAACCGACGCTGACCACGAATACCAACGAGTACAACTTTGGCTACAACCAGGGCTTCGTTACGGGAACACAGCTCACCGCAAACATCACCAACACCCGTATCACCACCGATAGTCCTTTCCAGCCATACAGCCCATTGCTGAACTCCGTTTTCAAGGCCACTGTGACGCAGCATCTGCTGTATGGAGCCGGTATATGGGTGAACAAACGCTTCATCTACCAGGCGCTCAACGATCGTCGCATCACCGATTCTTCATTCCGGCAGCAGATTCTTTACACGGTCAACCAGGTGGAAAGCATCTACTGGGGACTGGTGAGCGCTTATGAGGATGTGCAGTCGAAGGAGCGCGCTCTGGCCCAGAGCACCAAGGTGGACGATGACACCCGCAAACAACTGCAAATCGGCACCATGGCGCCTCTGGACGTAGTCAATGCCGACTCCACAGTGGCCACGGACAAACAGGCGCTCATCATCTCCCAGAGCAATCTCAACTACCAGCAGCAGGTGACGAAGCAGGCTATCGCTCGCAATCTCAACGACCCGAGAATCGCGGACGCGGCAGTTGTTCCCACCGATCGCGTTAACGTCGAGGAAATTCCCGAGGAAACGCAACCTGTCGATCAACTGGTGCAGACGGCCTTCAAAAACCGCCCCGAACTGGAGCAGGCGCTGCTGCAGTTGAAGAACGATGAGATTACGCTGCGCGGGGCGCGAAACGGCTTGCTGCCCACTCTCGACGCATACGCCTTCTATGGTTCCAGCGCACTGGGCGGGTCGCAAAGCCCCCAAGCTTGCGAAGGTTTTGGCTCGCCCTGCGTACCCTATCCGCCGGGCACATTCGCGACCAAGGGATATGGGACTGTGATTACAGATCTCTTCAACAGCTCAGCCCCGGATAAGGGTGTTGGGGTGACGCTTAACATTCCCCTTCGCAACCGGACGGCCCAGGCAGAACAGGCGCGGTCGCTGCTTGAATATCGCCAGGCTGAACTGCGAATCGAACAGCTTTACACGCAGATTCGCATGCAGGTGGTGAATGCACAATTCGCATTGACCAACGACCGTGCGCAGGTGAAGGCTGCGATTGCTTCAAGGGAATTCAACGGCCAAAGTCTGGACGCTGAGGAAAAGAAACTTCACCTGGGAGCGTCGACTACAGCAAACGTGCTGTTGCAGGAGCGCAACCTGGCCGGCGCCGAAGACAGCCTGATCGCTGCCAACGCCGCGTATGCGCGGGACCGTGCCGGGCTTTACCAGGTGCTGGCGACAACTTTGCAGCACTATGGCATCAATCTGGAAGAGGCGGCTACCGGCAACGTGACGCAAGCCCCCGTAATCCCCGGCCTGCAGCCGGCCGAGAAGGGCAACGAACCGACCACCACGCCGCCCGCGCAGTAGGCGTAGTGCAACCCCTGAAAGGCCCGGCCGTGCGCCGGGCCTTTCTGTTGATGATTGCGGCGGTGCGGAAGGGCAACCGGAAGCTATCGCTCTGCAACCTGGTCGAGCAGATCAAAGAACTCAGGGAAGCTGATGGCGGCGGATTCGGCGCCCCGGATAAGGGTCTCGCCTTCTGCCCGCAGAGCGGCCACGCTGAATGCCATGGCGATGCGGTGATCTCCGCCGGAGTCGATGGTCGCGCCATGCAGCGTCTGTCCGCCCGGAACATCGAGGCCGTCTTCAAATTCAATGACCTCGGCTCCCATGGCGCGCAGGTTTTGGGCGACCAGGGCGATGCGGTCAGACTCTTTGACGCGCAGTTCGCGCGCATCGCGGATGCGAATGCCACCGCTGGTAAACGGCCCGATAGCCGCCAGCACGGGCAGTTCATCGATGAGCTGCGCTGCCAGTGCGCCAGCGATGGCAGTCGACGCGAGCCCATCGGGCGGCGCGGAAATCTGAACCGTGCCGACCAGTTCGGCATGTTTCTCTTCAAGATTGAGCACCGCAATGTGCGCGCCCAGCGTGGTCAGCACATCGAGCAGTGCGGCGCGGGTGGGATTGAGCCCCAGTGCATCGAACACCAGCGAGGAGCCGGGAAAGATCGCCGCCGCGCAGAGGAAAAAAGCGGCGGAAGAAATGTCGCCGGGTATCGCGGAGTCAACGGCGTGCAGAAGCTGTGGGCCGGCGATGGTAACCGAATCCACGGTGCGCGAGAGCGTGGCTCCGAAGGCGCGCAGAGCCAGTTCGCTATGGTCGCGCGTGCGTAGGGCTTCGCGCACCGTGGTGGCGCCGGCGGTCTGCAGGCCGGCGAGCAAAATCGACGTCTTCACTTGCGCGCTGGGAACGGGCGTGGTGAAGTCGATGGCGTGGAGCGGCGTGCCCTGGATGACGACTGGTGCATGGCCTTCGGTGAGTGTAAGGCGCGCACCCATGGTTTCGAGGGGCTTGCGAATGCGCTCCATGGGCCGGCGCGAGAGCGATGCGTCGCCCACCAGCGTGAAGCGGCCCTCCTGCGGCGCCAGCAGCCCGGAGATCATACGCATGGTGGACCCGGAGTTGCCGCAGGCGAGAGGATTAGTCGATGGAGTCACGCGGCCGCCCACGCCGGTGATTTCGATTGCGCCCTGATCGAGCCTTTTCACCTTTGCACCCAGCTCTTCCATGCACGCGAGGGTCGAAGCGCAATCGGCGCCAGTAGAAAAGTTGGAGAAGCGCGAAGTCCCCTCGGCGAATGCGGCCAGCATGCCGTAGCGATGGCTGATGGATTTGTCGCCGGGAAGGCGCAGGCTACCCAAGATGTTGCGAGCGGGTCGAATGATGCGTTCTTGAATTGTGGTGTGCAAGGGCTCTCCGAAAATGGCGTCACTGTGAGTTTAACGGAGAGACGGGCCAGGCAGGAGACGAGGATCGGGAGGAGGAACGAGGGGGCAGACTCTGATCCATCTTTTGGTTCTTGCTTTCCCCATCCCTGGTCCCTGAATCCTGCTTCCTATCACCGCACTTTCAGAACAATGATGGTTTCGTCGTCGAAGCGGTCGTGTCCAGCCTGGAAGCGGGTGACGTCGGAGAGGATGGTTTCTGCGATGTGGTCGGCAGCCTGCTCGCGATGGGCACAGAGCAGGCTCGACAGCCGTTCCTCGCCATACATCTCGCCCGCCGCATTTTCCGCGTCCAGAATGCCGTCAGAGATGAAGACGATAGCATCGCCGGGCTGGGCGACGACCTCCAACTCATCGAAGGTTACATTGGGAAACAGGCCAAGCGGGAATCCTTCGGCGCGCACCGTCACTGACTCTCCGTCGCGGCAGAAGATGGGCTGCACGGCCCCGGAGTTCGCCACTTGCAATGTGCGGCTTTCGTCGTTCCACAGCGCGAAGAGCATGACGACATACTGCGATTCCAGGCGGCGTTCCTGCAGGGCGTCATTCAAAACCGTGAGCATTTGCGCCGGCGCAGGCCGTTGTATCGCCGCCGAGCGCATGATGCCACTGACCAGAGCGGCGAAGAGTGCGGCCGGCGCCGCTTTGCCGCTCACGTCTCCGAGGACGATGGCGGTCTGGCCGGGCGAGTATTCCACAAAGTCATAGAGATCGCCGCCGATGGTGCGCGCAGGCAGGAATCGCACCGCCATTTCAGCATGGGCGTGCTCCGGCGGTTTGACGGGCAGGAGGCGCAATTGCACTTCGCGCGCCATGGCGATATCACGCTCGAGTTGCTGCTCCTGGCGCCGGACGGCCTGGTAAAGGCGTGCGTTCTCAATGGCAATGGCGACCTGCGCAGCCATAGTCGTTAATGTTCGTTCGTGTTCTTCATTGAAGAAGCCGGTGCGCGTGTGTTCCAGGTCGAGCACCCCGATGATGCGTCCCTTGTGGAATAACGGCACGATCAACTCCGAACGCGTTTCGGGATTCATGGGCAGGTAGCGCGGATCCTTGCGCACGTCGGGAACATTGATGGGCCGCCACTCGCGCACTGCCGCGCCCACCAGGCCGCTGGTGATGGGGATGCGCCGCAAAGGGGCGTGCGCATATCCAAATCGCCAGGCGTAGCGGGTGATGAGAGTTTCGCCCCTGCTGTCGAGCAGCATGATGCTGAACATCTGGTAATCGATGAGCCTGCGCAGCAGTTGACCCACTCTTGCGAGCAGCGGGTCGAGATCCAGAATCGAAGTCAGTTCGGCGGAGATTTCATTCAGGACAGTGAGGGTCTGCGCCTGGCGCGAGACGCGGGCATAGAGCCGCGCATTTTCGATTGCCTGTGCGATGCGCGACGCGGTGAGCGTGAGCAGGTGCAGGTGCTCGGGGCGGAAATAACCCGTCTGTTCGCTTTCCAGGTCCATCACGCCGATCAGGCGGTTTTTGGCGATCAGCGGAACCGCGAGTTCGGAGCGCACATCGGGATTGGCCGGGATGTAGCCTTCAGCGACCGAAACATCGTTAAGCAGGATCGGCTGACGGGTCAGCGCCACCTGGCCCACAATGCCTTTGCCAACCGGGATGCGGGTCCGCTGGACCTCAGGAGTGTGGCCGATTTGAAAGCGCATGCGCAACTCGTGCGTGCGGTCATTCAGCAGGAAAATGGCGAAGATGCGGTAGTGAATGATGGCTCGCACCAGTTCCGAGGTGCGGCTGAGAAGGGTTTCGAGGTCGAGCGTGGTGTTGAGCGCATCGGCCATTTGCACCAGGTAGGAAAGATCAGCCGGTTCCACGCGCACGTTTTGCATATCGAGATGCGCATACGGATTGTCCGACTCCGCCGGGCGGTAATCGCCTTCGAAGTCGTGCTGGTGAACCGGAGGTGCGGGAGTATCAGGCATGGGTGTCGAAGGGAATGATAACGC
Organism: uncultured Acidobacteriota bacterium; assembly: GCA_963833995.1. Classification (GTDB taxonomy): domain Bacteria; phylum Acidobacteriota; class Terriglobia; order Terriglobales; family Acidobacteriaceae; genus Telmatobacter. Next base: position 160,017 of record CAWIAE010000002.1, read on the forward strand.
ATGGGATTGCTGATTCATGCGGCAGTAACTTGGCCCATATGCGGGAAGTCTCGTCGAGAAGCGGGATTCGTTCGCGCAGGATTGCGGAGGGTTCGGGGGGTGTCCTCAACCTTCCGAAGTTGCTTGCAGAACCACTTCCTCCCGCGGAGCGAAGGCCGGTACGCTTGCCGCGGATAGTCCATAGAGGAGAAAGGCGAGCATCCCCAGTATCGGTGTCCCTCCCACCATGACGAGATTTTCCAGGATGCCTCCAACTACAGCGCCAAGAAGATTAAGGCCAAGTCCCTGGGCTGGTCGCTTCACATCCCTGAAACTCCGCGAAAATATGAGTCCAGAGAAAAACACGGGAAAGGCGGCCAGGGTGGCAGAGGCAAACACCTTTGCTGAAGGGGAAAGGCCGCCAAAGAGTGAATATGGAACGAACATGTCAATTGCCAGTATGACAAAAAGAAAGGCGTACGCGATTCTTCTTGAAACGGGCCGGAACATGATGAAGGTGTTCGCCAGCAGCCCCATGGCGAGAAATGCGCTGATCACGACCGCGTTGACGATCCAGGTTGAACCGAAAAGAAGCGACAGTTCGGTAATACCCTTGGTTTCCAGAAGCATAAAACCCGCGCCCAGAAAAAACAGATGCAGCCCCTGACGTGTGGCCAGATTCTGGAGCGGAACCTGTCTCTGCAGGACCGATACGGCGAAGTAAAGAAACAGCGCCAGGACGCTCCAGATGGCAAAAGGAATCGTCCGGGATTTGAGATACAAAAAGGGCCAGTGGTCCGTCGCGATCAGAGTGGTCGCCTGCGCCGATTCCAATTGCCTGGTTATTTCCGGATAGTCATTAATCGCGTTGGACTGCGCTCCTTTGCCTTCGACGTAGACCACGCCGGTCTGGTTATAGTTAGTGAAATAAGCGCGGGGTGGCGCGCCAAAGGCCTCCGCGAGAGTTGCGAAGAGCCGCTCACTCATGAACGATCCCCCGGTGAAAGCCATCACCAATGTGCCGTTCTGCGTAAGCAGGCCTCGAGCCTCGCGAAAGCTCTCCAGCGTGTAGATGTAGTTGTCAAGGCGGATCGAAGAGAGACCTGTGAGCATGGTGTGAGCATCGAGATATCCGAAAATGATCAGATCATACTTTTCGTGTGTCTTCTTGAAAAAGGCTCGGGCATCATCCGCGAAGACGCTCACCCGCGGAGAATCGTACGGATGCTCCGGGTGGTAAGTGCGGCCAATTTGAATCAGGAAGGGGTCGATTTCAACCGCGTCCACGTGTGTGGCTCCGTGACGAAGGGCCGCGGCGACGTCGTTCCCCGTGCCTGCGCCGACCACCAGCACCCGCGCAGGATTGGTAACCAGCCGGTAAGGAATCTCGTAGTGCGGACGCCAGGTTCGATTTGGCTCTGCATCCGGAAAGCGGGCAGCGAATTGGGGCGAAAGATCGACGATCCGCTGAAAGAAGTCGTGATTGACGACGATTTCGTAGGCTGCCGGCGTGGGCCAACCTTGCGGAGGTGGCACCGGCTCCAGGGTGATTCGATAGTAGGGCGACCAATATGTGTTGGACTGCGGAATGGCCATCGCTCCCACAATTAACGCGAACGCAACGATGGTCCAACGCTGGCGGAAAAAGAAGGGAACGAGAGCCGCCAAACCGAGGGCAACCCAGATGACTGGAGGCGAGCCCAGGAAGGAGAGCCCCGTGAACGCAAGGATGCCCAACAGACTTCCCGCCAGGTTCACCCCATAGCCTTGAAGGGATGGGAGCGGCTTGAGATATTCCCCCACAAAGCCGCCTACGACGGAGAAAAAAGCCACAATAAGGTACATGATGGCCGGAACGACGATGAGGTAGATGAGGAACATCGAGATGACCCATGGGATCATCCAGGGACCGGTGGGCGCCTCGGGCTGGTCCACGAACATTCGATAATCGAAAGTTGGGATCGGCAGATGGGTCAGCCTGAGAAAAGCAGAAAATCTGATTAGAAGCAGGAGGGCTGCGGCAATTAATGGAAAAATCCGCTTCAGAAATTTAGGAGGGACCTCGCGGATCATTCCCAGCCCTATTCCGAAGAAGCTGGCGACCAGTGCCACGTTCTTGAGATAGGCGAAGATTCGGATTTCGGTTGAAATAAAGCGAATGATGGTGAGCTCGAAATAAAGCGCCACGAAACTCGCCAGGAACAGCGGCCAAACGCTTCGCGAGAACCATCTGGAGCCTTCTTGATCCGGAGAGATTTCCCGCTTCCTTTCAACTTCAATGCGGCTGATAAAATCCTTCCTCTCTGTTCTCCAGGAATGCAGGCACCGAATTCAAATCCATTGGATTGGAAAGCGTTTTGGGCTCCGATTGGCGAGAAACATCCCACTCTATCACGAAACTAAATCCCACCTGGCGCATTTTGCGTTGCGCCCAGGTGCTTCAGTGATCTTGACTCGCAGTTCTTACTGGATCTATCTGTTCCCCGATCCGTGGCTTCCGAGCATTGTTCTCACTCCGCGCCCAGTTCGCGCACAATGGCGACGGAGGCCGACGCGCCGATGCGGTTAGCGCCGGCTTCAAGCAGATCGCGTACGTCGGCCAGCTTGCGGATGCCGCCCGCGGCTTTTACGCCGCAACGTCCTCCGGCTACTCCGCGCAGCAGGGCGACGTCGGCTGCGGTGGCTCCTCCCGAGACAAAGCCGGTTGAGGTCTTGAGGAGATCGGCCCCGGCCTGGATGGCAAGTTCCGCGCCGCGCAATTTCTCCTCCACGGTGAGAAGAGCGGTTTCAAGGATCACCTTCAACAGCGCCCCCTGGTGATGGGCGACGGTAGCCGCGGCGTGGATGGCGTGCTCGACAGCGTGGTGGTTGCCGCTTTTGAGATGGCCGATGGGGATCACCATGTCCAGTTCGCGCGCGCCCAGGCGCACCAGCGCGGCGGCCTCCTGGCGGAGTGTTGAAACCAGCGAAGCGCCCAGCGGGAAGCCGATGACGACACCCACAGGAATGCCGGTGCCGGAGAGCATTGCCACCGCCGTTGAGGCCCAGATGGGGTTCACCATGGCGCAGGCGAAGCGATACCGGATGACTTCATCGCAGAGGTTCTCCACCTGGTCCCGGGTGGCATCGGGTTTAAGCAAGGTATGGTCGATGATCGCGGCCAGCGCCTGCCAGTCGGCCAGGGCTTGCCGGGTGAATGCCGCCGAATCAAAGCTGCCGTGGTCAAATTCCAGATCCGCCGCGCCAATCGGCGTACTTGCGGGCATATGCGTTACTCCTTCCCCCTGGGTCGTCAGCCGTCGCGGCGGACGACCGGGGAGACTACGGGTGATGAGTATAGAGCCTGGCGAAGCGCCCCGCAAAGAGGTTGCAAACTAAAGTGCGGCCGGGCCGATTCAGCTACGGATACAGAAGAGGTTCTATTCAATGTCCATTCGTTCAATGAGACCGTCACGTATGCGATAGATGTGATGAACAATCGTGTCCAGCAGCAATTCTCCGGCGAGATCGTAAACCACCTGGTGGACTTCGACGACGAATCGGCCCGCAGCGTCCCGGTCAATGCGCAGAGGCTCGACATGCGGATCGAGGATGCTCCACTGCCGGGTCCAGTACTCGCGAACCGCCTCCTGCCCATGGACGTGTCCGCCCTCCATTCCGTTCGCCCATTCAACCTCGGGATGCATCGCCGCCAGGACCTCGTCCATGCGGCGGGCATTGAAGTCGCGGTAGGCTGCGTTCAGGAGTTCCCGCTCATGCAAGGTGGATTCCTTTCCTCGATTTGCCGAAGCTCATTCCGGGTGGTCGGCTGACATGAGGCAGATGTCGGGCAAATTCCGGTAACGCTCGGCATAATCCATTCCATAACCGATTACAAATAAATTTGGAATAGAGAAACCGACATAATCGGCGTCGATTCTTTCAATCCGGCGGGAGGGTTTGTCAAGCAGGGTGGCGATGCGCAGCGTCTTGGGACGATGCTCCAGAAAGATCCTGCGCAGATAAGCGAGCGTGAGGCCGGTATCGAGAATATCCTCCACGATCAGCACGTTCTTGCCTTCGATGGATTCGTCGAGGTCCTTGATCAGCTTCACCGCGCCCGAGGAACGCTGTCCCTTGCCATAGCTGGAGACGGCGACGAAGTCGAAGGTCGTGTCCACTTGAACGGCCCGAGCCAGGTCAGAAAGGAAGATCGCCGCACCTTTCAGAACGCCCACCATCACCAGTTTTTCGCAGTTCATGTCGCGCGTGATCTCGGCGCCCATTTCGGCCACGCGGTCGGCGATCTGCTTATGAGTGTAAAGAACTTCGAGACCCTTGTAGGTGATGGTTGCCATGCAGACAGTATTACCCGAAGCGTGGCTGAAGAGGAATACGCCCTGTGAAAAACCGGGACCAAGAGCCGCCCGCGAATCCCTTCGCTTTGGCTCGCACGTCTATACTTGAGTTGGAATGATTCCTTATATTCACATCCTGGGTCTCCACATTCCCACCTTCGGGCTGATGCTTTGGCTTTCTGCGGTATCTGCCGGTTTCATCATGGACCGGACATTCCGCCGGGCGCACATCGACGCCGACGCGGTGGGCATGGTGGCCGTGGCTGTCGTGGCCGGCATTGTGGGCGCCAAGCTCTGGCACGTGCTCGACACGCCGTCGGAATTCCGCGAGCTGGGCTGGCGCGTGCTGTGGGATTCGGCGGGCTTCGCGTGGTTTGGGGGACTGCTGTTTGGCATTGCGGCGCTGGGAATTCAGGGCTGGAGATCGAAAATTGGCGTCTTGCGCATCCTGGATCTGGCATCGCCGGCCGCGGCTGTCGGTTATGGGATAGGGCGCATCGGCTGCCTGCTCTCGGGAGACGGGGATTACGGTATCCCAACCAAATTACCGTGGGGCATGGGCTTCCCCAACGGGCTGGATCCAACTCCACCGGGCGTTCGTGTCCACCCCACGCCCCTTTATGAACTCGCCGCGGCGCTTTTGATTGGCTGGTGGCTTTGGACGCGCGGACGCAAGCACCGACCGACCGGCTGGATTGTGGGCGAATATCTGGTGCTTACCGGAATAGCTCGCTTTCTGGTTGAATTTATCCGTCGCAATCCAAAGATATTGTGGGGCTTATCGAACGCCCAACTAGCCAGTGCCGGATCGATTCTGGTCGGCGTCGGGCTTATCTGGTGGGCGGCGACTCGATCGGTGAACGAACCTGAGGGAGCTTCCCAGGTAGTCGAGAAGGTCGCGTAGATTCGAGCTGATCCCGTCTGGATTTGTGCCGCTCATGCGCATGGCGGAGCGTTACTGCTGCCCGCTCTCCTGAATCAGCCGGTCGATGAGCGCCTCAAGCTGTTCTCCGGTGCGAGGCAGCAGAAATGCCCCCGCTGACGCGTCCCAATCCAATTTGAAGCTGGTGGCCAGAGCGGAGATCCAAATCTGCCTGACCGGCGTGTTGGGGGTAATCACAAACTTCGCCGTTGGCGCCTCAAACAGAACGTTCAGAACCCCGTTCTGTTCTTCCACCTCGAATCCGGCGTTCTCTTCTTCTTCGCGCTCAATCAGGTGCTGCTTGAGTGAATCGAGCGCACTCTCCGCCACTCGCCGAAACTCCAATTCGTCCAGCATGGCCCCAGTGTAGCAAGCCGGTCAGAGCGTGCGGACAGAGAGGCGGTTTTGCTGGCCGCCCTATTTTCTTTATGTTTCGAAGCTGCGCGTGCTCATGGTCTGCGCCCATCTGCCGATATACAAGCGTGAAGGAAGCTCGCCAACAGGCAAAATGGCGAGACAGCAAGATGGAAATTGGCCCCATTAGCGGCGTGCGTGGAATCGCTCTGCTGGAGGTGCATAGAGCCCCAAGCGAGCAGCCCACTGTATTCGAGATCGCCTCGCCTTCCCGAGCGGATGACGAGACTGGCTCCTCCGGCCGTCAACCGCCCGACAGGGGATTGGAAGACGAGGACCTCGCCTCGCCCGATGACGACGATACGGAGACAGCAGCCGGGCGGTCCGCAGTGCTCGGAGGCACTGGAATCAGCTTTTTCGCCTGATGGGACGAATCACCAATCCGCTTCCTTGTGCGTCTCAAGGTTTAGAATTTACATCAACAAGATAAGACAAGTTAAACATTTATTAGTGGTTAGTTGTGATGGGAAAAATTCTCGCAACCCGGTCTCTTGTCAAGATGATCTTTCTCGTTTATTTTACTAACTGGTTAGTTAATTATGCTTGGCTCAGCCTCGACACATGCCGCTTCCGACCGATCCGCGGAGACGCGCGGTCGCATCCTCGATGCTGCTCTCAGCGAATTCAGCGCCTATGGATTGGCCGGCGCGCGAACGGACCGCATCGCTGCCGCGGCCGGGGTGAACAAGGCCCTGCTTTACTATTACTTCGAAAGCAAAGAGAACCTCTACATCGCGGCTCTGGAAATGATCGCCGGCAAGATTCGCGACCGTTCCATGGCTGTCTTTTTGAGCGCTGCCACCCCCGGCGAGCGGTTGCTGCGCACGGCCCTCGACCATTTCGATCGCATCCTCGCGCAGCGCGAGTTCCAAAGCCTGATGCAGCAGGAGATGATGCGCCTTCACAACGGCGAATCCGGCGGAGCCATGCCCGTGCTGGTCAAGCGGGTTTTCGCGCCGCTGCATGCCATGTTCCAGGCCACCGTGCGCGAGGGTATCAATTCAGGCGAACTGATTGACGTTGACCCATTCCAAATCCCCCTGGCGGCCATGGGCGCCAACGTCTTCTATTTCCTCAGCGCGCCGGTTTGGCGCCTGATCATGCCGATTGAGCCTTTTGCCGCCGATGCTCTGGCGGCGCGCCGGAAGGCTTTGGTCGAGTTTCTGGGCCAGGCGATCTTTCAAGATCGGAAGCGCGGGGCCGAGTTGGCCGCTCGTGTACTCGCCGACACGCCCATGCCCGCATTGCAAGGCGATCCATTGGTATTTCGGAGGAACGATGAACGCACGAAATAGAGTTTTCATGATTCTGGGCCTGCTCACGGTGGGATCGCTCATCTGGTATCTGCTTACCGCGCGTCCCCCGGGTGAACTGATGCTGATCGGCACAGTAGACGCCAATGAGGTTCTGGTGAGCGCCAAGATTCCGGGCCGCATTCAAGATCTCGCCGTGGAAGAGGGCCAGCAAGTGCAGCAGGGCCAACTTATCGCGGTGGTCGAGAGCAAAGACCTTGAAGCGGCGCGCGAGGCCGCCGAGGCCACCGTCTCGAGCGACCGATTCAAACTAGGTGAGACGGTCGAAACCGAGCGCCAGAACCAAGGGGAAGTGACCAGCGCCGCCGCCAATGCCGAAGCCCAGGTGCGCGTGGCGCAGGCTTCGCTGGCCCAGGCGCAGGCAAACCTCGAACATCAGAGGGCAGACACCACACGCACCGTACAACTGGCCAAGCAGGGCATCATGAGCGAACAGTCCAAAGACGACGCAGTGACCAGCATGCAGGCTGATGAGGCGGCCGTCGAAACGGCCCGCGAGAATGTAGCGGCGGCCGTGGCCAGCCTGCGACAGGCGCATGCCCATGAGCTGCTGGCGGCAGTCGACGCCCGCACCGTGGCTTCCACTCGCGGACAGGTGCAGAACGCAAAATATCTTGCCGACCAGGCGGGTGTCGAGCTCGGCTACGCAAAGGTGTTTGCGCCTGTTACGGGCAAGGTCAACGTACTGGCGGCCCGGCAGGGCGAGGTGTTGCCCGCCGGCGGGACCATTGCCACGGTGATGGACCTGACGCAGACCTGGGTCTATGCGCCGCTGCCCGAAACACAAGCCGATGCCGTGCAGTTGGGCGACAGTCTCCGGGTTGTGATGCCCAGTGGCGCGACGGTGCAGGGAAAGGTCATCGCCAAAGCTTCGGAGGCGGATTTCGCAACCCAGCGCGACATCAACGGCGGCCGCAAGCGCGACATCGAAACCGTGCAGATCAAGCTGCTGATCCCCAACCCGGAAGAGCGTTTCGTCCCCGGCATGACTGCCGACGTCTTTATTCCGAACGGCAAGGTGGCGAAGCAATGACTGCCCTCACCCCCAACTGGAACGGGGCGCAAGCGGATCCCAGGACCATCGGGAATGGGAACGGCACGGTTCCTCCCGGGGCTGCCATCGCTGTTGAAAACATCGTCAAGCGCTACGGCGATTTCGAGGCGGTGAAAGGCGTCAGCTTCTCGGTGGCGGACGGCGAGATCTTCGGCCTGCTGGGTCCCAACGGCGCCGGCAAAAGCACGCTTATCCGCATGATGACCACGCTGATTCCGGTCACCAGCGGCAAGGCGATCGTCGCCGGTCACGATGTGAGCAGAGACTCCGACGCAGTCCGCCGCTTGATCGGCGTCATTCCGCAGGCGCTGACTAGCGACCAGGATCTCACGGTTGAAGAAAATCTCTCTATCTATGCCAAGCTTTACAGCGTGCCGCGGGTTCAACGCGAGAAGAACATCACGGCAGTGCTGGAGGCTGTCGACCTCTCGAAGTGGCGCAAGGCGCAAACCAAGACGCTCTCCGGCGGAATGCGGCGGCGGCTGGAAATCGCCCGTGGCCTGGTACACGACCCGCGCATCTTTTTCCTGGACGAGCCGACTACGGGTCTCGATCCTGTCTCCCGCATCGCGGTCTGGGAGATGCTGAACAACCTGAAGAAAACCCGCAACCTGACCATGCTTCTGACCACGCATTACATGGAAGAGGCGGACCGGCTCTGCGACCGCATCGCTATCGTGGATCACGGCACGCTGGTGGCGCTGGGATCGCCGGTGGAGCTGAAGCAGAGTGTTCCGGGCTCGAATGTGGTTGAAGTGCAGTTCAACCGCGAAGACCCGGAGTGGCAGAGCCGCCTGGAAAAGCTGCCCGACGTGACCGAGGTGCAGTCGCAGTCCGCGGGAGTGTATCGTGTTCTGACTTCCAACGGATCGAGAACCACCACCCAACTCGTCGAAATGGCCAGTGCTCTTGGCGAGTCGCTGAATTCGCTCAGCGTGCAGAACACTTCGCTGGACGATGTCTTCGTTCACTACACGGGCCGCCAGCTTCGCGATGAGCAGGTCAAGCCCGTCAACTTCATCATGCCGCCGCGGCCGGGAGCACAGCCATGAACAGAATGTTTGCCATCGTTGAGCGCGAGATGCGCAAGTTTTTCCGCTCGCCGATGCTGATGATCATGTCGATGATGCTGCCGCTGGTGCAGCTCATCATCCTGGGCAACGCATTTGGCGGCCATATCCGCGGCGCCCGCGTTGCCGTGGTGGATTACGATCATGGCCCGCAGGCCGTAAAAATACGCGAGGCATTTGACGCCATTGCCGCCAACATCGACACGTTCACGACGGTCAATTATGTTGATCAGCGCGAAGCCCGCGAAGATGTGCGCAACGGAAAGGTCGATGCCGCGGTCATCATTCCGGCGCAATATTCGCGCCGTGTCTACGCGCAGGACGCACCCAAGATCGGACTGGTGGTGGACAACTCCGATCAGTTCATGAGCTCTTCGATCGAGTCGGAGATGCAGTCGCTTGTTGACGCGCTCAACCAGCCTGTCATCCAGCCGCGCATCGTGAACACTATCGCGCTCCAGATCGTCGAACTGTACCCCTATATCGAATACATGAAGTACCTGCTCTCCGGCTCGATCGCCCTCGCGATGTACATATCGGTGATGATCGGCGGGGGCATGCTTTACATCGACGACAAAGCCCGCGGAGTGCACGAGGGCTACCTGGTGACGCCGATCTCGAAACTGGAACTGGTCATGGGCCTGAACATTGCGGGAGCCATCAAGGCGGTGCTGGCCGGCATTTCGCTCACGGTGATCGGTTCGCTCATGGCAGGTCTGGGAGCGATCTTCCATCCCGTCGCCATGTTCCAACTGCTGCTGATCATTCTCGGCGCTTCCATCGCCTTCAACGGCATGATGTTCCTGATGATGGTCCGGGTGGACGACCCGCTGGTTCCGCGCGCCATGTTTGGCGTCCTGAACACGCTGCTGTTCTTTCCGTCGGGCGCCATCTATCCGATCGCCGCGTTTCCCAAGTGGCTGCGCGCCATCGCTGTGGTCGATCCCTTCACCTATGTTATCCATGGGCTGCAAGCCATTCTGCTGAAGGACGGCGGCTTCGTAGCCATCCAATATGACTTGCTGTTCCTTTTCACGTTCGGCATCGGCACGCTGCTGATTGCCACGCCACTCTTCAAGCGGACGCTGTAACTGGCCATGCATGTGGAGAACCGCGCAAAAGGCTCGAGGTATGCGTGGAGAAACCGGGGAAAAAGCCCGGCAAAGATATGAAGTGATATTGAGTTTCCGGGCCGGCAAGCAAGAAGCTCCGGAATGCAAAGAGGCGGTCCACTCCTTGTGGGAGGGTGGGCCGCCTCGCTGCGTTGGCGCCGATGAGTGTGAGAACTTCAGAAGGTAGTTGCAATCCGCGGCGGAGCTGGGCGACAAGGAAGTGTGCCGCGATTCGGGGCTTATCTCCCGGATCACGCGCATCCTGTCGAAAACCGGTTGCATTGAGAACCAGCAAGTCAGCGCCGCTTTGCGGCATAGCGGGTTAGCAAGTCAGCGGGGAAATCCGGCTGTCACGCAGACACTAAAGCCCCGGATTATAAGCGCCTTTAACGGCACGGCTGAAGCCGTGCCCTGTCGGCATGGTCATTTGTTGTTGTTCCACTTCTCTCATTTTGCCAGACTGCGGCATTTAATCGGCAAACGGAGGCAGGGGATGTCCAAATTTTTGAAAGAGCTATAGAGGCTGCGGAGAAAGGCTAAAACATGAGGAGAGGTCCTCAAAACATCCCCCAGCGGCTAAAGCCCGGCATTTATTTTGTTGACTTACGGCACGGCTGAAGCCGTGCCCCTTCAAAACCCGGAGTTTTTCCGCAAACTGTAAAGGCGCGCCGTTTCCTGTTGACGTGCTGGGCGGCGCGTATATTCAATATTCTCTTCGTACCCAGGTGGTTTTCGGTGTCGAGCCGGAGGTCTACTATGCCCGTTCTCCCCGCGTCTGGTACTGCCCGCGCCGGTTTCCTGCTGGTGTTCGCGATCCTTGTGATGATCAGCGTGCCGGCTGCGCTGACCCTGCACACCGCGCGGGTAGCGCCGCAAGCGGCCGTGATGTCAGCTAATCCATCTCCTTATGGCTACACCGTCAGCCTGCTGCTTTTCATCGTGCCCATCGTCGCCATTGGCCTGTGGTTCCTACCGCAGGAGGGCGTTCACGTTTCAAAGAGATCTTTCACGCGCACGATCGCCATTCTTTTTCCGATGGGAGTTGTGCTCGATTTTTTCTTTGCGCACACGTTCCTCACGTTTCCCAAGCCGGGCGCAACAATGGGCATTCGCGCTCCCGCGCTGGGAGGCGGCGTTCCCATCGAGGAGTATCTTTTTTACTTCACCGGGTTCGTTGCGGTGCTTCTGTTTTATATCTGGCTTGACCAGTACTGGCTCTCCGCCTACAGCATTCCCATGGATGCGGCGGAGCGCACCGATTTTCAGCGGCTCCTTCGCTTTCATCCGGGGTCGTTCATTCTCGGTGTGGTGCTCATCGGGGCTGCCATCTTGTTTCGCTGGCGGTTTGTCTCCGCGCCCGGATTCCCCGGCTATTTCACGTTCTTGATTGTCGCGGCGCTCGGGCCTTCCGCAGCGCTGCTTCCTTCCGCGCTGCCGGTGATCAACTGGCGCGCCTTCTCGCTGACACTCTTCATTATTCTGCTGATGAGCCTGCTGTGGGAGGCGACGCTCGCCATTCCTTACGGATGGTGGGGCTACAAGGACGCGCAAATGATCGGCATCCACATCACGGCGTGGAGCGGCCTTCCGATTGAAGCTGTGTTGGTGTGGATCGCTGTCACTTACGCTACTGCGATTGTCTATGAGATCGTGCGGCGGTGGCAGGCTTCGGGGAAGCCCGCTTTGCGCGCCTTTCTGGGATAGAACAAACTTCACTCGTAAAGGATGGGAGACGGGACGTTTACAAGGACTGGTGATTGGCGGGCTAATTTTCCGCCGGGACTGCTTCGTGGTCTGCCAACTCTTCGACGGCCGTTCCCTCCGGGTGCGGAAGGAAGACCGAAAATGCCGTGCCGCTTCGACCTTGGCGCTGCGTGCTCCACACGCGAAGGGCGCCGCGGTGGCGATTGATCAACTCCGCCACTACCCACATGCCGAGGCCGGTTCCGGTATCAGGCTTGGTGGTAAAAAACGGCTCGTCGATGCGGTCCATCGTATTCCGGTCCATGCCTGCGCCGGAGTCGCAAAAGGTGATGCGCATTCCGCGTCGCGTGCTGTCTCGCCAGTCGAGCGAACTCCGCAACCGTATGCTGAGCCGCCCGCCTCGTGGCATGGCCTCAATGGCATTGGACACCAGGTTGGCAAAAATTTGTTGAGCCTCGCTGGGCATGCATGCGATGCTCTGCTCGCGGATGACGGTGAGGTTCACCTCAATCTGCGCAGAGGTGAGCTTGGGCCGGAACATGGCCAGCACCGATTCCACAACTTCAGAGAGCAAGGTGGCTTTTGGCGTGCCATCCTGGCGATGAAACTTCAGCGTCTGCCGCGCAATCATCGACACGCGCATCAGTTCCTCCATCGCCTGGTTGCCGCGCATCTGCGCATCTTCAACTGTGTCCGCGATCGTGATCAAGTAGATTAGATTGGCCACGGCCTCCAATGGATTGTTGATTTCGTGGGCCACGGAGGCGGCCAGCCGCCCGGCCACTGCCAGTTTTTCAGCGCGCAGCATCGCCTCTTCAGCTTTTTTGCGGTGGGTTGCATCAGACATGACTCCGACCATCCGCGTGATGCGCCCTTCGCTGTTGCGCTGACATTTGCCCTGAGACTCCAGCCAGTGCACCGACCCGTCCGGCCAGATCACGCGATACTGCTTGTGGTAGTCCGCTCCCTGATCGCGCGTCTTGCGCATGGCCTCCATAACCCCGGCCAGATCGTCGGGATGAACGAATTCCAGCCATGCCTCCGGAGTCGTGTTTATCTTTTCAGGGTCGCGTCCCACCATTCGTGACATCTCGTCTGACCGGTGCACAACGTCCTTCTCCAGGTCCCAAACCCACAGGCCCATACCGTTGACCCGCAGCGCCAGTTGCAGCATTTCGTCGCGATCGCGCAACTTCTCGATGGCGAGGCTGCGCTCTTCCGCGAGCCTGCGCTCGACGTTGGCGCGGTTGAGGCGGTCCCGGATTTCCATCAGGTTCAGCAGCGAGCGTTGTTCGGCGAGGCGGCGAATCGTCCATCCCATCAGAATGGAGATGACCAGAAACATGACGATTCGCACTTCTTCGCGCGCTTCGCCAACGGAGAACCGAAGTTGTGTCTTGGTCAGGAAGCTGCCGACCAGCACAACGTCGGTGACCGCACAGGACACGCCGCCCCACATGCCTAAAAACCATGCGCTCAAAATGACTGTGGGGAAGGCGAGAAGCATCGGAAACGCGCGCAGAGGAGCAATGGAATAGGTGAGCGCCACCGCCGCACAGGCTCCACCACAGCCCAGTGATGCACGGATCGCCCATGGCCATGCTTCGATTGCCGTAGCGCTGGGGAGTTTCACTGCGCTCATGTGCATGCTCTCTTTTGGCCTGAGTTAGAACTGTGCAAATTGTAACTGCCATCTCGGCTTTTTCGATAAACGGGGTTGTCCTGAAAACCCAAGGTTACACAGAAAACAAGCCCCAACGCAAGGCCGCCTGGAGGTCGCGAGAGGCCGTCTTTGTTCTGCTCACAACCCTTTGTAAACACATGCGATAGCACTATCTGCCTGCACGCCCGTTCGGTTTCGGCGATAAAGGGCCAAGGCTCAATGACAGTGCCTTTCCGCAGATTTGCTGCGCCTGAGCCCCGAGAGTAGATTGGGTGTGAGGCTTGGCTATTGGGGCTTCACCGCCCGCTGCTCTGCACGGCCATGCTGTTCAGCGCGGTACAGGCCCAATATTTGATTGCTCAATCGCAACGGCCAACCACTGGTCAACCGACATTTCAACTCAACTCATCCCTTGTTTTTCTCGATGTTACGGTGCTCGACAAGAAGGGGAACCCGGTGGTTACGGGATTGACCAAGGATGACTTCACCATTACCGAAGACAGGAAACCGCAGCGCATCTTCTCCTTTGCAGCGCCGGACGCTTACGAGGCCACTGACGCGGAAGAGAAACATTCCGCTCAAAAAGCTGCGGTGAATATCATCGTGCTCGCATATGCAGGCGGCTCTTCGTCCAAATCGATGCCGGCGTCCAAGGCTATCTTTCCCCGACCCAACTGCACCTTCTACAATGGAATGAGATTTTCATATGACCGAGGAAACCCGACCATGCCGCTCTCCGGAGAAGCCATCCGCCTGATGAACCTGATTGACGACGTCGCCGTAACCCTTCGCCGCGTGCTGGCCACCGTCCCCACCCTCACCGTGGAAGAGCGCGTGCGCGTGGCCGAACACCTTGAGAAGGCCCGGCCCAACGCCGAAGATGTGGCCCAGGCCCTGGCCATCAAGTAAACCTTCTTGCTCACAGTCGCCATTATCGGAGCGGGTCCGCTGGGCCGCTGGCTCGCACTTGCGGCCGCGCGCGCCGGATACCGCGTTCTGCTGGAGGACGTGATGCCGGCCAATCTGCATCACGCGCAGGAGTACATTCGCCAGCAGCTTGGACCTGAGCAGGTTGCTGAGATGCTTCTTTCGGTCGCATTTGTTTCGACCATTGAAGATGCCGTGCGCGATGCCGACCTGGCCATTGACTGCGTTCCTGACGAACTGGAGTCCAAGCTGGAAATCCTGTGGCTACTGGACCGGATGGCGCCGCCGCGCACGGTGCTGTCCACGCCTACGACGCGGCTTTCGATTACCGACCTGGCGGCCTGCACTTATCGCGCGGAAAAATGCATTGCCATCGCCGCCGAGGCGCGGGACCTAGCCGGGCGGCAAAAGGATGACGACTCAGCGATTCTTCTGCGCACCACGCGGCAGACCGCTTCGGAGACTCTTGACCTGGTGGAAGGTTTTTGGCGCGGGCTCGGATTCATACCGACATCCGAGCCCGAACCGCTGGTCTGATCGCGAATCCGGTCTCTTATTTCCCGAACTCGTTTTGCAGGTTGGGGCCGGCTTCGGCATCTTCAATGACCGCGACGGTTTGGAGTTCCAGCAGATCGGCCCACCTTGCGGCTCCGGCGTGCAGGGCCGCGGCATTGTCGGTTTCGTAGAGTGCAAATCCGCCGCTGCAGTCCACGCTGTGCCAGCGGCCGAGGAGCGTGGTTCCCGGCGGCGGAGTGGCTTCGCCGGCCAGGAATTTTTCCGCGGCTGACTTCACCGATCCAGGTATCAGTGTCCATGTCGACATGAATTTCATATTGCTTTCGTCCTCCATTCTGATTTTCTTCGGGGGGAAGTGCTCGGGAATTGTCGAAGGGGGCAAGTATAGCGCATGGGAGCGAATACAACTATGAATTCATCTCTCAGTCAGTGAAGCGCTGAGACACTCGCAAAGTGGTCCGCCAGGAAACGCTGATCCCACCCAAGCAGAGCTTGGATGGGGGCACCCGCAAGGCGAATCGTCGCTTGGATGGTCAGTCCTTAGTGCTCGTCCTTGCCGGGGCGGAGCATTAAATCCTTGATGGCTTCGCGAGGGTCTTTGCCTTCGTTGAGGATCAGCTCCATCTGCTCGGTGATGGGCATTTCAATGTTGCGCTGTCGAGCCAGTCCCAACGCGGCGCGCGTGGTGCGTACGCCTTCGGCGACCTTGCCGCCCAGGCTCTCGAGAATCTCCGGCAGCTTGCGGCCCTGGCCGAGGGCGTGGCCTACAGTGCGGTTGCGGCTGAGTGAGCCGGTGCAGGTGAGCACCAGGTCGCCTACGCCGGAGAGTCCGGCCAGGGTTTCGCGCCGTCCTCCGCAGGCCACGGCGAGGCGCGTGATCTCCGCGATGCCGCGGGTCATCAAGGCGGCAGAGGAGTTGTAGCCGAGGCCGACTCCGGCGGCGATGCCGGCAGCGATGGCGATGACGTTTTTGAGCGCGCCGCCGAGCTCAACGCCGATGACGTCGGTGGAGGTATAGAGGCGCAGTGCTTCCGAAGAGAACTCATGCTGGATGAGGGTGGCGATCTGCGGGTCGCTGAAGGCCACGGTGACGGCGGTGGGCTGGGCCTGCGCGACCTCGATGGCGAAGCTGGGGCCGGAGAATGCGCCGATGGGGAGGAGGAGCCCAACCGGCTCGAGGGTTTCAGAGATGACCTGGGTCATGCGCAGAAAGGTGCGATCTTCAACGCCCTTGGTTGCGCTGACGATGAACTGGCCGTTGTGCAGACACCGGCGCAGCCGCCGGAGAGTGGAGCGGAGAAACTCCGACGGGATGACGGAGACGAGGATTTCAGCTTCGGCTGCGGCTGCTTCGTCGCTGGTGACGGCGATCTCAGGCGGCAGCGGGAAGCCGGGCAGGAAGAGCTTGTTTTCGCCGGCTGCGACGATCTGGCGGGCTTCGTCGGCGCAGTGCGCCCACAGTGTTACGGCATGACCTCCACGGCGATGCAGCGAAAGCGCGATGGCGGTTCCCCAGGCGCCGGAACCCAACACGGTGATGCGGCTCATGCCGTCTTCCTCTCGCGCGTGGCTGCCGATGCGGGACTCCGTGCCGGCCAGCAGACGGCGGATGTTCTGATGGTGCTTGGCAATAATGAGAAACGCGACGATGGCCTGCACGGCGATGAAGAACGCGGGCTTGTCACCGTGAACCAGGAAAAAGGCAAAGACGGGAAAGCTGGCAGCGCCCAGAATGGATGCCAGCGAGACCATGCGGCTGAGCACGAGGACGATGGCGAAAACGGTAATGGCAGACAACGCGGCCAGCGGAGCGGCTACGAGGAATACTCCGAAGCCGGTGGCTACACCCTTGCCGCCGCGAAAATGAAGCCAGACAGGAAACATGTGGCCGAGCACGGCGCAGAGAGCGGCCAGTGCCTCAACGCTGCGCACGGGAACGGAGGGCAGCAAAGGCGCGGCCAGGAGCGCTCCCAGCCAGACGGCGGCACAGCCCTTCAGCATGTCGAGGAGGAAGGTGGCGAGGCCCAGCCCCCTGGCCCCGGAGCGCATGACGTTAGTCGCGCCGATGTTGCCGCTGCCGATGGTACGAATGTCCTGATGGCGGAAGACGCGGATGAGAAGATAGCCGGTCGGGATCGATCCGAGCAGATAAGCGGCCACCGCGACCAGTAGTCGTGCGAGGAACATATCGAGACCGAGTGTAGCAGGTAGCGGGCGTTACGGGGCGGTGTTGGCGCGGCCGCGAATGGGGACGGGGCCGTTGAATAATGGGGTTCGAGTTGCGCAACAAATCGACGGGCCAGAAAGCAGACTATCTCTCAGCGGCTGAAGCCGAGCCCTTTCAAAGCCCGGCACGAAGCGCCAGCCGCAGGGCGCAACGCAAATGCCGGCAACGGCGCGGAGTCAATCGACCATCACTTCGCCGGGCACGATGGGCCGTGTACGCGGCAGGATGCCGTTGTAGGCGGCGAGTCCCATCCCGAGAAGGGCGCCAAGGTAGGCGGCCAGTTTGACCAGGCTGCCAGTGCGCGTCATGGGCAGCGTCTTCCACAGGATCAGCAGCAGCGTTTGCGCCGTGGTGACAGCCCATACCGAGCCGTAGAAGTAGCGGCGCTCAGTGCCTTCGCGCAAGGTTGAGGGGCCTACGCGCGGCAGTTTGCCCGCTCCGCCGAGCGCCAGGATCAGGACGAACAGCGGCAGATAGCCGTATTGGTAAATCTGCTTCATGTACCACACGCCGGTGACGGATGCGATGAGGAGCCCGGCCAGGTTGAGCAGTGCGAAGTTGAGCACGGCGTTCCAGGCGAAGGTATAGCAGACCTTGCGGTAGAGGGGATTGGGTTTGTCTTCGTCGAAGCGCAGGATGTAAGGCCGCGGCTCGACGCCGGGCAACTGGGCCTTCAGTCCGGCGATGCCGGTGCCAAGGAGAACCGCGCCCAGCCATATCGAGTTGGTCCAGCCGAAGCCGCGTGCAAAAAGAGAAAAGGTTAGCGGTCCCGGCGCCAGGAAGAAGACCCAGATCCAGATGGGCCAGTGCGCCAGCCGATAGAGGCGCGTGTTGCGTTCGCGAATCTTGCGTGCCCCGGAGTACTCCACTTTCCCGCTATATCCCATGGGCCGAGTTTTGCAGAGGGGACGGGAAGGCGTCAATTGCAACGGTGGTTCTGGAAAAGGAGAGGAGTCATCGGATATCCTTCTTGGACGCGGCTTTGCGGGCCCCAGGTGATACGGAGCCGCCGCGCAGAACTGGCGCGCTGGTTTCTGGAACGCGGAAAAACAACGGATGCGAATTACGAACGCAATTCTCGTTTTCATGGTCGCGTGCCTGTCTTGGCTGGCATGCGCGGGGCAATCGCCGGACAATGCTGCTCCCGCGCAGGCCGCACCCGCTGCGCCGGTCGAAAACGCGCCTGCTCCGCCGGCGCAGGCCGCCCCCGTGGCGCCTGTGACTCCGTCAGGATTGCTGCAGCCGGCGCTCGACACGGTGCAGCAGACTCTGACCGGAGTGAACCTGGAGAAATGGAAACGAGGTAATATCCGGGAGGAAGCGGGCGACAACATTGGGAAAATTCTGAAGGACCTGAAAGAGACTTTGCCGCCGCTGATGAGCGTTGCCGATGGCGCTCCAGGATCGCTGAGCCAATTGCTTCCGGTGGCGCGGAATGTGGCGGCTGTCTATGACGTGCTGCTGCGCGTGGTGGAAGCAGCGCGAGTCTCGGGGTCTCCAGAGCAGATTTCCGCACTGCAGGAATCATTGATCAGCCTGGGGAATGCGCGCCTGGCCCTTGATGCCCAGATGCAGGATGCAGCGGTCGCCATGGAAAAGCAGGTGACGGAGTTGCGGGTGACGGTGCAGCGGCAGGAGGATTTCAAGTGCCCGGTCGCGCCTGTTCCAGTGGCCAAACCGTGTGTCCCTGCCACTCCGCATCGCGCGGTCAGGAGAAGGCCCAAGCCGACAGAGAAAGCCCCAGAGAAGACCGGGCCGATTGGGAAAGCTCCGGAGAAGACCACGCCGGGCGGGAAAGCTCCGGAGAAGAAGAGTAACGCGCCGGAGAAGAAGACCACGCCCGACAAGAAGAATCCGCCGGCGAGCACAACTTCCACGACTCCGAAGACGGGTTTGTAAAACTGGGCGAAGCTTGCTGCTGGGCGGAGGCTACATCAGTTTTCGACGGATGAGATCGAGCGCCTGCTGAGAGGCCCAGTGGCGAACACGGTCGCGATCGCCGCGGAAGGTGCGGTCGAAGGAATCGGTCTTTTGTGCGTCGGAGACGGCGAAATAGACCAGGCCAACGGGCTTCTCTTCCGTGCCGCCGGTGGGGCCTGCAATTCCCGTCACGCCCAATCCCAAGGTGGCTCCGGTGCGCTTGCGGATGCCCTCGGCCAGAGCCGATGCCACCTCAGACGAAACGGCGCCGTGCTTGGCGATCAGTTCTGGCGGGACGTTGGCGAACGAGGTCTTTAGCGGGTCGGAATACACCACGGCTCCGCCCAGAAATGAGCGTGAGCTGCCGGGCACGGCGGTAATGCGCTCGGCGACCATGCCTCCGGTGCAGCTTTCGGCCACCGCCAGAGTGGCCTGGCGCAGGCCGAGGTAGTAGAGCACGATCTGTTCGAGCGATTCGCCCTCAGAGGAGTAGAGCCAGTCGTCGAGCGCCTCTTCGAGGCGGCCGGCGAGATCGTCCAAGCGGTGCTCGGCGGCTTCCTGGTTTGATTTGCTGCAGATGAGGGTGAGCTGGATGTCGCCGGCGTGGGCCAGGATGGTGGTTTCAACGTCGGTGTAAGTGGTGTAGATGGGGGCCAGCAGTTTGTCCGCCTGCGACTCGGGGATCATGGCCGCTTTGAGGGTCCGCTTGGCGATATGACGCGGCGGAACGATCTCGCGCAGGCGTGGCAGGCATTCTTCGTCGAAGAGCGGACGGCACTCGTGGGGCGGCCCGGGGATGAGCATGATCAGCTTGCGATAGGTGTTGAACGTGGTGTCGAGCCATTGGCCGGGCGCACTGCCGTTGGGATTGGGCAGCACGGTTGCGCCTTCGATCACATCGGCCTGCTTCAGGTTGTTTTCGGGCATGGGCATTCGCCATGTGGCGGCGCGCACGTGGAGAGCCGCCACCTGGGTCGCCTCGCGCCGGAGGGAGAGCCCGAGAGCTTCGGCGGCGGCTTCGCGGGTGAGGTCGTCTTCGGTGGGTCCGAGGCCGCCCATCAGCACCACGATGTCGACACGGCCAAGGGCGCAGCGGACGGCGGAGACCAGATCCTTGCGCCGGTCGCCGACGATGGTTTTGAAGGCCACCGCTACGCCGATTTCGTTCAGCCTTTCGGTCAGGTAGAGGGAGTTTGTGTCCTGGCGGAAGGGGGTCAGCATTTCAGAACCGACAGCGATGATTTCGGATTTCATAAGTGCAGCTTCTAGCTCCTAGCTTCTAGCCTCTGGCCGGGGTGGTGCGAGGTTGCTCACGGCTGCAGGGCTTTCCGTTCCGTTGGCTCAACTCGATCCAGCTTCCAGAAGGTAGAGCATTTCCCTCGATGCTGTAGAGGGCCAGAACATCCCTTAGGGGCTGAAGCCCCAATTCCATTTTTTCCCTTTACGGTACGGCCAAAGCCGTGCCCTTTCAAACCCGCTCCGGGTCAAATGGATAACTGCGTTAAAACAGAGTCAGCCCTTCGACGCCCAGGTCCACATCGTAGACGGCTTCGTTGGTGGTCAAAATGGTGGTGCCCAGCGGGGAGAAGGCCACACCGACAATGTTGTTTCCGCTGAGCACCAGGCTGGCCTCGCCCTTGGGAGTGACGCGCACCAGCCCGCGGAGGCCGTGCAGGCAGGCAGCAACATAGACGTCGCCTTCTTTCGAGAGTGCCAGGCCCTGGGGGCGCCCCAGGCCACGATACCAGGCCCGCGCCTGTCCATGGGTATCGATGGCCCAGATGGCGTCATTCGAGCAAAGCGTCGGTCCGGTTACGTAAAGTGTGCCCTCGGCGTCGACGGCCAGATGATAGGCTGAAACGCTCGGCTCCAGGGTGGCATAGACGAAGATCTTGCGTTGCGGATCGATCTTGAAGATGGTGCCGCTGCGGTCGCCCACGAACAGGTTGCCCAGGGGGTCAAACGCGGCCCCGGTGGCCACGCCCATGCCCTCGGAATAAAGGGTGGATTCGCCCGCCCCGTCCACGCGGTATACGTTGCCCTCGGCGCGCGAGGTCACAAACAGGTCCCCATCGGGACTGAAGGCGAGGCCGGTGGCGTTGAGGATTCCGGTGACGAAGGGTGTTCCGCGGCCGTCGGGACTTACCCGGACGACGGACACAGGAGTCTGTTTTCCGCGCGGACCGGAGATGGTGGCGTAGACCATGCCGGAACGGCTCACTGCCGGACTGGTTACCGGGTGCAGGCCGCTGGAGAGCTCGTGCGCCACCCGTAGAGGCGCGCCGTTGCTGACCCCGTGGGGCGAGCGGACTTCAATGAGGCCCGTGACGGCTTGCTCGGGCACGCGAAAAGCGAGGCGGCCGGAGCGGCTCATCCGCACCTGGGCAGGGTAGCTGCCCACAACCACGACAGGAGGGCCGAGGGAGTTGGGGCCAAGGTAGGCGCCGGTGAGCTCAATCTCGCCCAGGGGCAGCGCCGCCGCCGGCAGAATATCGTCGATGCGCGGCTCGGGAATGCTTGCTTCAGACGCGGGTTGGGGACGGGTACGAGGCATATCAAATCCAAATACGCAATAAAGAGGCTACACCCAAAGCATACAGCCCCGCGGCCACATCATCGAAGACGATGCCCCAGCCTTCGGGCAGGCTCTCAAGCTGGCGGGCGGGGAAGGGCTTGGTGATATCGAACAGGCGAAAGAGGACGAGCGCGACGAGCGCGTGACGCCAGTCCGCTGGGCTGCCAAGGAGCGCGATCCACTGGCCCGCCACTTCGTCGATGACGACAAAGCCTGGATCGTGGCGAGCGCTTTCGCGCGCGGCGATGGTTGCGGCGGGCACGCCGAGGAGGATGGATAAGGCGATGCCGATGAGCAGGGCGATGAAAAGTGTGGGCCGGGCGGGATGAGCGAGCCAGGTGTAGGCGGCCCACAGCAGCACGGCGGCCACCGATCCCCAGGTGCCGGGGCCCGGCTTGCCCAGGCCTGCGCCGAAAAACGTGGCGATGGTCCAGGCCCAGAGCGTATTCCGGGCGGCCGGCGCGGCGGGCGAGGCAACGCCAGGCAGCGGGCTACTCATTGTCAGAGCCTTTGCCACGGCCGCCGGTCAGGCCGCCCAGGTCTTCGAGCACTTCGGGGTCAAGCACCGGCGAACTGATCTTGTACACGCCCGTCGCCCACTTGCCCAGGTCGATCTTGCGGCAGCGGTCGCTGCAGAAGGGAAAGTCCTCTTCTTTAGCGCGGACCAGTGCGCCGCAGGTGGGGCAGCGGAGGACCTTGAGGGATTTTTTTGACGGAGACATAGGATGATTCCTTCGACAAACCTCCTATGGTTATTTTCTCACCAGAGGCGCGATGGCGACGGCGGGGCGCGTAG
The DNA here is from genome assembly GCA_963833995.1 of uncultured Acidobacteriota bacterium. Classification (GTDB taxonomy): domain Bacteria; phylum Acidobacteriota; class Terriglobia; order Terriglobales; family Acidobacteriaceae; genus Telmatobacter. Next base: position 182,546 of record CAWIAE010000002.1, read on the forward strand.
TTCCGGACTGCACGGATTCCGAAAGTGCTCTGGTGGCACGCAAAGCGGACTCGATCCCAGGTATTGAGCGACGGGAGAGGACACTCATTCTGCGACCGGACCGATCAGTTTACAGCGGTCCGGAAATGATGCGCGCAATCACGTCGTACTCGTGGGCTTCGGTGATTTGGGCGTTGTAGAAGCGGCCTGGCTCCAGTGTCTCCAGATTGCCGAAGTCGTTGATGTAGACTTTGCCGTCGATCTCGGGTGCGTGGAACTGGGTGCGGCCCTCCCAGAGCAGCGGCGTCTCTTCGCTTTCGCCTTCGGCGAGGATGACCAGCTCGCGGCCGACCCATTGTTGCTTGGCGCGCTTGCTGATGGACTGTTGCAGCTTCATCAGGCGGCGCCTGCGGGCTTCGATGGTGCGCTTGGGGATTTTTGTGTCGAGCGAGAATGCTCCCGAGCCTTCTTCGTCGGAGTAGCTGAATACGCCGAGCCAGTCGAATTTTGCTTCGCCGATGAACTCCTCCAGAATCTCAAAGTCGCGGAGCGATTCGCCGGGGAATCCTACGATGAAGCTGGTGCGGAGGGCGATGCCGGGGACGGCGGCGCGGACCTTGTCGAGAGTCTTGAGGAAGATGTCGGCGCCGGCGCCGCGCTTCATCGTCTTCAGTACCTGCGGCGAGGCGTGCTGGAGCGGGACGTCGAGGTATTTGCAGATGTTGTCGTGGCGCGCGATGGAGTCAAGCAGCTTGCCGGTAATGCGGTTGGGATAGGCGTAGAGGAAGCGCAGCCAGCGCAGGCCCTCGATCGCGGCGAGCGCATCGAGCAGCGTGGCGAGGCCGTCTTTGATGCCAAGGTCTTCGCCGTAGCATGTGGTGTCCTGCCCGATGAGGGTGATCTCCTGGACGCCGCGGGCAACGAGCTGTTGCGCCTCGGCGACTACCGACTCGAAACGGCGGGAACGGAATTTGCCGCGCAGGTTGGGGATGACGCAGAAGCTGCAGGGGTGGTCGCAACCTTCGGCAATCTTGATGTAGGCCGAGGATCTGGGCGTGGTGAAGAAGCGAGGGGTGGTTTCGTCGTAGAGATAGGTGGGGAGAAGGTGAGCCGCGCCGTCCCAACTGTCGCGGCGGAAACGGCCCTGGCGCTGGCGGAGGTCGCCCTCGGGGCGGGAATTACCCTCAGGGGCTAAAGCCCCTTCCAACGCGGTCGGTTGAATGTACGGGCTGAAGCCCGTACCCTTCACGGGGCCTGCTTTTTCCGAGGGCTGTTTGTGTGTGCCGGATTGGGATTCCTGGCCGGAGCGCGTGTCGGCGCGGCCATTGCTGGTGAGGATGTTGAAGAGAGATGGCGCGGAGGCCGGCGCAGGCGCGATGCCGGCGGCTTCGAGGATGGATTCGAGTTCGCCTGTGCCGACTACGGCGTCGACTTCGGGAATGTTTTTGCGAATCTCATCGCGATAGCGCTCGACCAGGCAGCCGGCAACGATGAGTCTGCGCGCGCGGCCCTCGGTCTTGTGGCGGGCCATTTCAAGGATGGTATCGACGGACTCCTGCTTGGCGGTGTCGATGAAGCTGCAGGTGTTGACGACGAGGATCTCGGCCTCTTCGGGACGGCCGGTCAGCCGCGCGCCGGCGCGGTTGAGCAGGCCCATCATGACCTCGGAATCGACGAGGTTTTTGGGGCATCCTAACGAAATAAAGCCCACGGTGGGGGCCGTGGGTGGGGAATCTTGGCTCACCTCCTCATTGTACCGGGTAATGGATTTGGGGGGGCGGGAGCCCGGAACCTTTCATCCTCCGGATTGCTCGAAGGCGCGATCCCTCTCAGGTGATAAAATCAGTCAGTGCCGGGTCCTACGCGACGTAATCCCGCCAATCCCGCCAGGTCCGGAAGGAAGCAACGGTAACGGGCTAGTACGGGCGCAGTGGGTCACCCGGTACTTTTTTGCGGCCGTGGGCCGTTTTACTCTTTGATTGGCTTGGGACGGGCTCGATCCTGTTCCCCCACCCTTGCCGCAAAGATAGAAACGCGGCGAGGATGGGGCACCCAGAGTTCCCGGAGAACAAGCCGCAAGGAGAAATGCATTGAGCCTCACAGTTCGTCCCGTGGTGGGCCGGCGCGCGAAGATTACGGCGCTCGGCACCTACGTTCCCCCCGATGTGCTGACCAACCAAGACCTCGAAAAGATGGTAGACACCAACGATCAGTGGATCGTGGAGCGGACCGGTATCCGCGAGCGGCACGTGCTGGCCAAGGGTAAGGGCGTCAGCGACATGTGCGTGGAGGCCGCGAAGAAGTGTCTGGCGGCGCGGGGCATTGAGCCCAGCGAGGTCGAAGTCATTATCGTGGGCACGGTGACGCCGGACATGATGTTTCCTTCGACGGCGTGCCTGGTGCAGGACAAGATTGGCGCCAAAGGCGCGTGGGGATTCGATGTTTCGGCGGGCTGCTCGGGATTTGTGTTCGCGCTGCAGGCGGGCGTGAAGCTGGTGGAGAGCGGAGCGCATACAAAAGTGCTGGTGTGCGGCGCGGACGCCAATACGCGCATGACGGACTATACAGATCGCGCCACCTGCGTACTGTTTGGCGATGGCGGCGGGGCGGTGCTGCTGGAGCCGGCCGAAGAGGGCGAGATTGGCTTCATCGATTACGTCAACGAGATTGACGGATCGGGAGGAGTGGCGCTGAACCTGAAGGGCGGCGGCAGCCTCAATCCATCTACCCATGAGACGGTCGACAAGAAGATGCATTACATCTACCAGGACGGGCAGGCGGTGTACAAATTTGCTGTCCGCAAGATGGCCGAGGCAACGGCGAAAGTGCTGGAGCGCAATGGCGTGACCGGTGCGGACCTTGGCTGCTTCATTCCTCACCAGGCCAACAAGCGGATCATTACATCCACTGCGGATCGGCTGGGCATGGCGCCGGATCGGGTGATTATCAATATCGATAAGTATGGAAATACCTCGGCAGGCACCATTCCGCTGGCCATGGAGACGGCCATTGAAGAGGGCAAGCTGAAGAAGGGCGACCTGGTGCTGCTGGCTGCGGTGGGGGCGGGGTTCACGGTGGGGGCGGTGCTGCTGCGGTGGGAGATTTGAAGGGCAGCTTTTAGGGACAGCTATCGGCGTTCAGTTCTCCGGTTGCATTCAGGAATTATGTCCTACGAGTTCGGATAAAGATAAATCGTAGGCGGGCAGCGCGCCGGTTTCGGCGGCCATGCGAAAGAATCCCTTCATGCCTTCCACGCACTCCTCGTCGAGGATGTAATGAATGTTTGTGGTCAGGTATTCATGAATGGTCTCGGCGGGCAGCGGCAGTTTGCGCGACCACTCCTTGACTAGCGCGTCGATATTCTTGAGGCCGTGATCGCGGGAGCGAACAAAATCCTCGGCGATACCCTCTTCCAAAGGTCCGCCCCACGCAGTGGTGCCCCAGACTGCGGAGACGAAGGGGAGGCCGGTGAGCATGTGCCACTCTTCGGCCAGATCGTGGTAGACCAATTCCTCATTGGTTCGTTCGAAACGATTGGCGCGTTCTTCGAGGGCCAGCAACGCCGGATCACCGATGATGATGGCGGCGTCGGCGCGGTCAAGCATCGCATCGAGGTCGGCGGTCATGGGCAGGAACGGGACGTTGGGGTTGCCCCACTTGTGAAAGAGGATGCGCGTATAAGCCAGGGTGGTGCGGCTGGCGGTGTCCGCGGCAACGCTGCGCAAATCCTTGAGCGGTTTATCGGCGCGGCGTACCAGGAGCAACGAGCGCACGCATCCTTTGGATGCGATGGTGCAGCCGGGCAGGATGCGCAGTTTTGGGATCGAGGCCAGGGACGCAATCGGCACCAGGCCAATATTGGCGGTGCCTGCCGCAAGGCGGTCGGCACACTCCGACGGCAGCATCCAGTCAAGCTGGTAGCGTTCAGCGAGCGCGGCATTGAGAGGCGGATGCTCGAAGTCCCACATCAGCGGGGCGGGGTTAAGGAATTGGATGGCGGCGATATGCAGACGAGAATGAGATTTCGAACTCACGCTCTCTTAGACTATCAATTCCAGGTGCTGGCTCAGCAAATAGTCGAAAGTTAACATTAGGTGGTGTTCCGATTTCAAAGACGGATTCCTCAGGGGCTAAAGCCCTCACGCATATACGGCATTTACGGCACGACTGAAGTCGTGCCCTTTCAAAACAGGGCGAACAGGGCAAACATTTACGGTACGACTTCACAGGCTGCGGAAAAACTCGTTGCTTTCTGCCCCGGCGTTCCTCCCGGGAGATTTTTTGCGCCACAGGCCTTTTATGCCCCCGGTTTTCTGTTCTGGTTTCGCCTCTGGAAGCTGTTTTACCGGCTTCCAGAGACACTTCTCCCCTATGCGGCAGGGGTTTGAATCGGAATCAGGCTCCGCATCCGCACCAGGTTGTAAGCCACCATGATCAACCGGTGGAACCAGTCCACCCGTTTCAGCCCGCGTAGTTTCATCTGGCGCAGCACACTGTCCATCTTGGACCAGCCAAAGACCCGCTCGATCAGCTTGCGCTTGCGTTGGCTGATCGAGCGCCGCTCATCGGCTCGTTCCTCGGCCGTCAAGCTGTTCTTGCCCATGTTGCTTCCGCCTTGCATGTACTCGGAAACATGCGGGGCCACATCCCGACTGCGTAAATCCTGAATGAACTGCGCTTCCTGATACAGCGTGTCGGCTCCCAGCGTGATCTTCTGTTCGGCTTTGCGCTTGTCCTTGGGCGGCAGGGTGCGGTCCAGCATGGCCACGGCCGCTTCCCGCTCCGAGGCGTTGCCCGCCAGCGTGGCCTCGGCCGATACCACCAGTCCGTTGCGGTTCTCCATCAACGCATGCCCCTGATAGCTAGGCACGGACTTGTCCGCCGCAGACTTCTTATACAAGCGCGCTTCCGCATCAGTCGTTGATTCCACGCGATCGCGCAACAGCAACCCACCCTTGCTGCCGGAACCCGATCCCGGCGCAGGCCGATCGCTCTTCTCCTTGAAACTGCGGGCCGCGGCCCAAGCCTGAATCAGTGTCCCATCCACGGTGAAATGCTCCTCGCTCAACAGAGCGTGCTCGCGCGCCTCCACCAATACCGACTCCAGCAACCGCTGGCTCACCACCCCATCAATCTGCCGATCCCGGTTCTTCGTGAACACCGTCACATCCCACACCGGGTCGTCCATCTCCAGACCCACAAACCAGCGGAACAGCAGGTTATAGTTCATCTGCTCCATCAGCTGCCGCTCCGAGCGGATCGAGTACAACACCATCAGCAGCGACGCCCGCAACAGACGCTCCGGGGCAATCGACGGACGACCGGTGTGCGAATAAAGCTGTTCCAACTCGGCATCCATCCGCTCCAGCGCTCGATCCACCATCGCCCGTATCTGCCGCGCCGGATGATCCGCCGGAATCCGCTGCGCCAAGGTTATGTAGCTGTACATCTCCGCCTGCTTCTCATCGTCTCCACGCATGCTCCTTGTCTACATCCCTTCCCTGTGGAGAAAAAGTAACTGCAAAGGAACCAACACAAATGAGTTTTTCCGCAGCCTGTGAAGCCGTGCCCCTTCAAAGCAGGGAGTTTTTCCGCAGCCTGTGAAGTCGTGCCCTTTCAAAACGGGGCAAATTAGTACACTAGCTAAAATTACCTTTGCTTGACTTCGAGGCGCGCAGCAGGTTAGTGTGAGCGAAAATACCAAAGAAAGCTCTTTTCTGATTACTACGAGGAAATTGATGTGTGCTCGCGCACGCACTCTGTGATGACAATCTTGTCTGAAAAGATGGAAAACCCCGCCGCAGCGCCCCTCGATGAGGAGCGGTTGGCGTGGCTGGCGCTTGCACTTTCGCCGGGGCTGGGTCCAAAGCGGATTCTGGATGCGGTGAAGATGCTGGAAGCGCCCAGCGACATTTTCACGATGTCGTTGACGGCGCTCGAAGGGTTGAGGTTTCCCGCACAGGCGGCGCAGTTCATTTTCGACGGCAAGGCGCGCCGGGCCGCTGAAGAGGAGTGGGCGCGCGTGGTTGCGCAGGGCGCGACGATCGTCACTTTCAGTTGCCCGGAGTATCCGGAGCGGCTCAAGGAGATTTACGATCCGCCGCCGGTGCTGTGGGTGCGCGGCGAGGCCGCTTTGCTGGCGCGGCCGTCGATCGCGGTTGTGGGCACGCGCCATCCGACGCCTTATGGGACGGGCATTGCGGAGATGCTGTCGCGCGATCTGGCGGCGCGGCGGCTGCTGATTGTGAGCGGCATGGCGCGGGGCATCGATACCTGCGCGCACAAGGGCGCGCTGGCGGCGCGCATGCCGACGGTGGCCGTTTGGGGCACCGGAATCGATGTGGTTTATCCCAAGGAGAACAAGAAGCTTGCCGAGGAGATTCTGGCCACGGGCGGGGCCATTGTGAGCGAGGTGCCGATGGGGACGTTTCCCGCGCCGCAGAATTTTCCGCGCCGCAACCGCATTTTGAGCGGGCTGAGCGTGGCCGTGCTGGTGGTGGAGGCGAGCGAGAACTCGGGCACGCGCGTGACGGCCCGCTGCGCGGCGGAGCAGAATCGCGATTTGTTTGCGGTGCCTGGCAATGTGACGAACAAAGGCTCATGGACCCCTAACACGTTGATAAAGCAGGGGGCCAAGCTGGTGGCGACATGGGAAGACGTGTGGGAGGATCTGCCTTCGCAGGTGCGGCTGGAACTGGAAGCCGCGGCCGGGACTGAATCCAAACCGGAACACAGGCGCATCTTTATTGCCTGATCCGGTGCTGCGGCCCCAGGAAGCCATGGTGCTGGAGGTGCTGCGCGCGGACGAGAGCCTGCAGATCGACGAGATTCTGGAATTGCTGGAGACGCAACTGACTTCTTCCGAGGTGTTTACGGCGCTTTTTGAGCTGGAGATGGCGGGCCGGATCCGGCAACTGCCGGGAAAGAATTATGTGCGGACGATGTGATGAGCGCTGGCTCGGCGTGATTCTGGAGGCGATGGTTGATTTTGCTCGCACGAGCTGATTCGCGCGGCATTAACGTCGCGACTTGCAATGGCATTTGCGCGTACTGTTCGGATGGAAGCGCAGCGGGCCTCGGAAGGTGCCGTTTGCGAGTGGAAACGGGACCGTGTTCCGTGGTAGCTGTCCAACACTTGCGGCTCGTTTTTCTCGCGCAGAAAGGGGAAAAGACGAGCTCTGCGCAGTGGCGGATTGAACCGCAGGCGCGATGACAAACGGTAAAGACCGTGTATCCGAGTCCAACGAGCCGCGGGCAGCGATAGCAGAGAGGAAACTGGTGTTAAGGATGGCAACGAGCAAATCACTGGTGATCGTCGAGTCGCCCGCCAAGGCGAAGACGATCGAAAAATATCTGGGCAAGGGGTTCGAGGTGCTGCGCGTCGGTCGGGCACATTATGGACCTGCCCAAGAACGACATTGGCGTGGAGCTGAAGAAGCGCACCTTCGAGCCGGAGCTGATTGTGTCTCCCGGCAAGGAGAAGGTGGTTGACGCAGTTGAAGAAAGCTGGCCGCCAAGGCCGACGAGATTTATCTTGCGCCTGACCCGGACCGCGAAGGCGAGGCGATTGCGTATCACCTGGCGCTGCAGCTGGGCACCAACGCCAAGGAGCGAAAGAAGATTCGCCGCGTCACCTTCAACGAGATCACGAAGAAGGCCGTGCAGGAAGCATTCAAGCACGCCCGCGACATCGACCAGAACCTGGTGGACGCGCAGCAGACGCGCCGCGTGCTCGATCGGCTGGTGGGCTACCAGATTTCGCCGCTGCTGTGGGACAAGGTGCGGCGCGGGCTTTCGGCCGGGCGCGTGCAGACGGTGGCCGTGCGGCTGATTGTGGAGCGGGAGCGCGAGATTGGCGCATTCAAGCCGGTGGAGTACTGGACGCTGGAAGCGCTGCTGCACCCGGAGAGGCAGGCCGACAAGAAGATTCAAGGCAAGTTTATCGGCATCGACGGCGAGCCGGCGCGCGTGGCCAACGGCAAGGACAAGGACGGCAAAGACGCAGTTCATCTGCGAACGCGCTGCCCGACAAGAAGTCGATGGACGAGGTGACTGGCGGCGCTCGAGAAGGCGAAGTGGTCGCGTGGTCATCGTGCAGGCGCGCGAGCAGCAGCGCCGGCCGCTGGCGCCGTTCATCACCAGCCAGCTGCAGCGCGATGCGGCCAACAAGCTGGGCTTCAACGTGCGCCGCACGATGGGCGTGGCGCAGCGGCTTTATGAAGGCGTCGACATGGGCGCCGAAGGCACGACCGGCCTGATCACTTATATGCGTACCGATTCGCCGCGCGTGGCGCCGGAGGCAAAGATCGCGGCGCGCGAGTGGATCGCGAAGAACCTGGGCGCGAAGTATCTGCCCGAGACGCCCAACGTCTACAAGGGCAAGAAGGACGCGCAGGATGCGCACGAAGCGATTCGGCCGACCGATGCCGCGCGCACGCCGGAATCGATCGCGCGCTATCTGAGCGACGAGCAGCTGAAGCTCTACACGCTGATCTGGAAGCGCTTTGTGGCCTCGCAGATGGTGCCTGCGGTCTACGACGTGACCACGGCAAACATCGCGGCGGTTTCGGCAAAGAGCGGCAAGACCTACGATTTCCGCGTGAGCGGCTCGGTGATGCGCTTCGACGGATTCCTGAAGGTGTACGAAGTCTCAGAGGACAAGAAGGACGAGGACGACGAGTCGCGCGAACAAGCTGCCGAACCTGGATGGCGTGAAGGCGCTGGAGCTGGAAAAGCTCGATGCCCGAGGAGCACTTTACCGCAGCCGCCGCCGCGCTACAACGAAGCTTCGCTGGTGAAGGAGCTGGAAGAGCGGGGCATCGGGCGGCCTTCGACCTACGCGTCGATCATCAACACCATTCAGGATCGCGAGTACGTGGTGAAGCATGGCGGATCGCGCGGGCGCTTCTATCCCACCGAGATCGGCGTGGTGGTGTGCGACCTGCTGGTGGAGAACTTTCCCTACATCTTCGACACCGAGTACACGGCCAAGCTGGAAGAGGAGCTGGACGACATTGAAGAGGGCAAGGAGAAGTGGACCGACCTGCTGAACGGCTTCTACGACCACTTTGAAGACGAGCTGAAAGACGCCGAGCAAAAAGATGCGAAGACATCAAGCGCATGGAGCAGGTGACCGACGAGAAGTGCGAGTGTGCGGGTCGCCGCTGGTGCTGAAGTGGGGCAAGTTCGGCAGCTTCTATGCGTGCTCGGCCTACAACAAGAAGGATCCGACGAGCTGCACGTTCACCAAGGAGAACATCGCCGCCAAGCCGGACCTGAACACTCCCGAGGCGCAGGAGGCGGGCGAGACCGAGGAGTATTGCGAGAACTGCGGCAAGGTGATGGTGCTGCGGCGCGGGCTGTTCGGGCCGTTCATGCGCTGCCCCGGACTACAACGCCGATCCGCCCTGCAAGACCTTCCGCAAGCTGAGCCAGAAGCAGCAGCAGAAGCCGCCCGAGCCCACGGGCGAAGATTGCCCGCTCTGCGGCAAGCCGCTGGTGCTGCGCCAGGGAGCTTACGGCGAGTTTGTCTCCTGCTCCGGCTATCCCAAGTGCAAGTACGTGAAGCAGAACCTGATTGAAGGGATGAAGTGCCCCAAGTGCGGCGAGGGCGACATGGCCGAGCGCAAGGCGCGCCGGGGCAACATCTTCTGGGGCTGCACCAACTATCCCAAGTGCGACTTCACTTCGAACTTCAAGCCGGTGGCGAAGAAGTGCCCGGAGTGCGGAAGCCCGTACCTGGTGGAGAAGACGCTGAAGTCGGGCATCTTCCTCGAATGCCCGAACAAGAAGAAGGGGCCGAAGAAGAGGTGGCGCCCAAGAAGCGCGGCAAGAAGGCGCCGAAGTGGCGGAAGGCAGCACGGTGGTCTGCACCTACTCCAAGCGCATCGGCGATGCGCCGCCTCCGCCGACGGCGGAGACGCACGGCCCGGTGGTGGAAAAGACGGACAGAAGAAGGAACTGCAGCCGGCGTAAGCGGACAGGCAGAGCGGAGACATTGTCCTGATTGGAATGGCATTCCTCAGGGGCTAAAGCCCACACGCTTTTGGGGCATTTGCGGCACGGCTGAAGCCGTGCCCATTCAAAACGCAGAGTTTCTCGGCAGCCTGTTCAGCCGGGCCCATTCAAAACGCAGAGTTTCTCGGCAGCTTGTTCAGGCGGGCCCTTTCCAAACGGGCCAAATCAGGAATCGAGGGGCGGCGCGCAACGCGGGGCCCTGGTGCTCTTCTCGGCAGGGGTTCGCGGAATCCGTTAGTATGGGCAGGTGAGACCCCTATGGAACGAATGCTTGCCACCCCGGCGGATGCCGAAATCATTCTTAGGCTTTACGAATTGCGCAGCGAGACGGTGATGCGCCAGGCCCGCGCCTGGATTACGGGCGAGTTCTGGCCCGAGACGGCGGAAGAATTCTTTGCGGTGGCGGGCAATCCTGCCGATCCGCACAATGCCTGGTTTCGCCAGGTGATCACCTATTGGGAGATGGCGGCGGCCATGGTGCTGCACGGCGCGGTTTCGGCCGAGCTGTTTGTGGACTGCAATGGCGAAGGATTCTTCCTGCTGGCCAAGTTCGCGCACATCCTGGAAGGAATTCGGGAGAGGAATCCCACTTTCATGACCAAGACGTCAGAGCTGGTGAACCGCTTCACGGCGGCCTCGGCGCGCTACGAAGCCGTACTGAAGAACGTGGAGGCTCGGCGGCAAAGCTTGCGGCCCAATCAACCGGCTACGGCGTAGATTTTCATGGGGCGAAATCTTGAGATCCGCGGCTTGCACCAATCGCCGTCGCGGGAGCATGATGGAGGCGCACCCAAGGTTCAAATTCCCCGGAGGTTCGAATGAAGAGGTTTGTCGCAGTCCTGGTTTTGACGCTTTCGGTGGGCGCAATTGCCGCCCGCGCCGCTGACTCCACCCACATCAACGGCTGGATTTCCGACTCCATGTGCGGCGCCAAGCACGCGGGTACTGGCGCTGCCTGCGTGAAGAAGTGCATCGAGGGCGGAATGGCCCCGGTGTTCGTCGACGAGGGGAAAAAGGCCGTCTGGTCCATCGACAATCCCGACGCAGTGAAGGGGTTCTACGGAGATCACGTCACCATCACCGCTACCGCCGATGATTCAAAGAAAAGCGTGCACATCGACTCCATCGCGGCGGCCAAATAGGTTCTCGAAAAATCTGCGGGTCTGAAACGGACCCGGATCGAATTCGCAAAGGCCGGCAATCTCTGCTAGTGTCTTATGCGTTACTGTTTCGCCGGGTGCGGGAATTAGCCCGGGGAGATGGCTGCGATTTGAGTTCAATCGGTAAACCCCATGGCACGAGCAATCTGGAGCGGCAAAGTCATTGCCGAGAGCGATTCGACGGAGACAGTTGAGGGAAACGTCTATTTTCCTGAAACCAGCCTCAAGCGGGAGTATTTTCGCCCAAGTTCAACCACCTCCACTTGTCCGTGGAAGGGGCAGGCGCGCTACATGAGCCTGCTGGTCGATGGACAGGACAACCCGGACGCGGCCTGGTATTATCCGGACCCCAAGCCGGCGGCGCGCAAGATCAAGGGCTACGTGGCATTCTGGCGTGGCGTGGAAGTGGAAAAATAGAGAAGTCCCGCGTGGAGAACGAATGCGCATCGGCCCTGTGTTGCTCTGTCCTGTGCTTGCCATCGGGCTTGCAGGTTGCACGCATCGATCCGCTTCCACCCCGCCAGCCGTTGCGCCGACGCTTTCGGGGGATGCCGCGCATCCGGGCCAGACTAAAGGCTGGGTCGACACAAAACTCTACTTTGGGCTGGGCCCCGCGGATCACCCCGAGCAGGGCGTCAGCGAGGCAGACTGGCGTGCGTTCCTGGACAAGCAGGTTACGCCGCGGTTTCCCGACGGATTGAGCGTGATCGACGTATTTGGCCAGTGGCAGGGCAAGAACGAAACCGCACCGGAACGCCTGCGCACCAAGATGCTGATCATCGACTATCTCGATACCCAGGAAAACCGCGACAAGATCGACGCCATTCGCGCTGCCTGGAAGCAGAAAACCGGTGACCAGTCGGTCATGCGCGTGACCGAGCCGGCGGAAGTCTCGTTTTAGAGGTCCACAGACCTAGAAGTGCTGAGCGTAGCTGAGCACCTCCGACCGCTTTTGCGGGGCGAGGTTGGGGAAGGCAAAGTGCTGGCGTTTTGCCTCCTCCCGCTGGAATCCGCATTTCTCCAGAACATGGGCTGAGGCCTTGTGCTCCAGGTGGCAGATGGCCTCCAACCGCTCGATGCCGGTCTGGCGGGCGAGATCGACCATGGCCTGGAGAGATTCGGTGGCGAATCCTTGTTCCCAGGCATCCGCAGCAAAAACGTAGCCAGTAATTGCCCTCGACGGGCTTTTGAAAGCGAGGCCAGTTCCACCCAGCAGCGTTGGCGCGCGCCCCACGCGGCCAAACACCAGGTAAGGCCCTGCCGGCCAGCGCTCCCACTCTTCGTCGCTCCAGGTGAGAAAGGCCTGTGTATCGGCTACGCTGCGGTGCGTAGGCCAGCTCAGGTAGCGGGTCACCACGGGGTCGGCGGCATAACGGCGAAAAATGGTCTCGGCGTCGCTCGTGACAGGCTTGCGCAACAGCAGCCGGGTTGTCTCAATCGCCTCTGGCGCCTTCATTCAATTGCCCACCTTCAAGAGGACTACTGGAGTGGTTTGCCGATCTCCCAATGATGCCCGAAGGGATCGACGAGGCGGCCAATGCGCCAGCCATAAGGCTGGTCGGTTACCGGCCACAAGCCGCTGGCTCCGGCCTCTACGGCGCGGTCGAACACAGCGTCGGGGTTCTCCACCACCATCACCATGCGGACGGTGCTTCCACCCAGGGTTGCGGGACTGAAGTTCTGGTGCTCGGGCGCCTCGTCGGCAATCCAGAAATCGGATGCGCCGACGGACAGGTGAGCCACCACGGATCCGTCTTCGCCATCGATGCGAAACAGCTCAATGGCGCCGAATGCGGCCTTGTAGAAGTCGATTGCACGGGCTCCGTTGCGCACTCCAAGCAACGCAGAGATTGTGGTTTTTTCCTCCCCGGGGTTTGGTGAGGGTTCTGTCATTTGAATCCTCCATTCAGTTTCGCCGCGGGAGCGGGGGGCTGGCGGGAAAGCTCAATACGCTTGCAACTGATCCAGCGGCAGACGGACGCGGAAGCAGGTGGAGCCGGGCTCCGACCGCACGCTGATGTGCCCGCGGTGCTTGCGGACAATGCGCATGGCGTTATCGAGCCCCAGCCCCAGGCCCTGGCCGGGAGCCTTGGTGGTGAAAAACGGCTCGAAGATGCGGTCCTGCAGGTCCGCAGGAATTCCGGGGCCCGTGTCCCAGATCTCTACCAGCAGCATTTCACCTTCCAGGCTGCAGGTCAGCTTGAGCAATCCGTGATTTCCGAGCGCGTCCAGGGCGTTCTCGATCAACGCCGTCCACACCTGGTTGAGTTCGCTGCCGTAGGCGCTGATGTGGGGAAGGTCAGGCTGATAATCGCGTTCCACCTTCACATGGCTCATGCGCGACTGCAGCATCTGCACCGTGGCGTCGAGTCCCGCCGGCACATCCACTTCGAGAATTGGCGCCCGGTCCATGTAGGAGTAGGTCTTGACCGCGCTGATGAGGTCGAAGATGCGGTCTGTCGAATTGAGCAGCGTTTCCACCGACCGGCTGGTGCGCAGATAGCGGGAGAAATACTGCAGCACGATGCAGGCCTCCCTGGGCTCGAGAAAGGCGCGCAGCGCGTCCAGGTCGGCGACGGTGACGGCCTGCTCTGCAAGCTGGGCCGCAACTTCCCACTCGCCCTCGCAGGGCAGGTCCATGAGCCAGGTGCGCAGCGACTCGTCACGGGTAATCAGCACGCCGGCATCCTGCGGTCCATGCGGAACGGGGCGGCTGAGCATGCGCTGTTCCCAGTCTTCGATGCCTCGAATCTGTTCCTCGTTGAGGCACAGATTCACCAGCTTGAAGCGATTCTGGCGATTTGCGCGCAGCTCCTCCACCAGGCTTGAGGCCGCGCGCTGAGCGGCTGAGGCGGGATTATTGAGCTCGTGAGCCAGGTTGCCGGCAAGCTTGCCCAGGGCGCTCAGCTTCTCCGCCTGCTGTTCGATGCGCGTTACTTCACGCACCCGGTCCAGCAGGGTTGAAACGACGCGCTGGGCCATTGAGGGAATGGCCGCCAGCATCTCAGGGAAGAGCGTCTTATGAATCAGAATGGCCCATACCGGCGTTACAGCAAAGCCCTGTCCGCCGTAGCTTTTCATGCGCGAGAAGGGGAGCAGGCCGGTCATCTGGCCGGTGCGGCCGATAAACAGCGCCATAGGGCCGCCATGCTGTCGCCGCACATGGATCTCCCCCTTCAGGATGAGGATCATGCGGTTGGCCGTGGCGCCTTCTTCAAAGAGAATGTTTCCGGCGTCGGCGATAACCTCTTCGCCATGCTGGGCCAGCCACAGCCGGTCTTCGAACGGCAGACCGTGAAGCGGGCCGATGCGCTCGATTGCTTCCGCTATTTCTTCGGCGGGTGTGGGACAGATGGGGGGCGTGAGAGTGGGGGCAAGCATCCGGCGACCTCCGGGGTGCAGCTACAGGATAGCCGATATGGAGAGTGAGTTTATCCAGAGGGGGCGGCGTTGAGGCATCCGCAAGCCTTGAGAGGGCATTAGAGCATTTTCGGCTTGAGTGCTTACGGTTCAGAAAAATGCCTGCGGCTTCCCATCCGTTGTGCAAAAAGCGCACAAAGTATGGGGCCCACGGGTCCGGTAATCCCCGGTGACGCCAAGACCAAATGATATGATGAGGCGGTTTGAAGTTTGGAAAAAGGAAATAGTCAATGCTGAAAACCTTTTCATGCGCCTTGGCCCTGCTGGCCGCCTCTGTGATTGCACTGGCTCAGTCCGCCGTCACCTTCGACTCTGCCCCCAAGGTGTTCCGGCTGGACGGCGGGAAAGCCTCGTATATCTTTGGTGTGAATTCGCGGGACGAACTACAGCAGCTCTATTGGGGTGGCAGGCTGGCAGCAGAGGACCACTTTCCCCAGGCCGTGCCCCTGCCCACCTGGGCTTCATTTGACTCTTCCTACACCAACACTCCGCAAGAGTATGTTGGCTGGGGCGCGGGGCTGTTTGTTGAACCCGCACTGAAGGTCACATTTGCCGATGGAAACCGCGATTTGGTGCTGCATTACCAGAGCCACACCATGACGGCAGATGGCGTTGACGTGATCCTTAAGGACATCAAGCGCGACATTCTTGTCACCTTGCACTACGCCATCGATCCTGATAGCGGGATTCTGGCGCGGTCGGCCACCATTGAGAACCGCGAGCCGCAGCCGGTGACCATCGAACAGGCCGCCGCGGCAGCGTGGGCTCTGCCCCCGGCTCATTACACGCTGAACTATCTTACTGGGCGCTGGGCGGGTGAGTGGACGCTGAATCAGGAAAAGCTCGATCCGGGTGAGCGGGTGATCGAGAGCCGGCGCGGGTCCACCGGACATCAAGCTAACCCATGGTTCGCGATCCAGGCCGGCAATCCCGACGAGAATCACGGCGAGGTGTGGTTCGGCGCGCTGGCGTGGAGCGGCTCATGGCGCATCACGGTGGAGCAGGACCAGCTTGATACGGTGCGTGTGACGGGTGGCTTCAATCCGTTTGATTTCGGCTACGTGCTGCATCCGGGCCAGTCGCTCGATACGCCGGTGTTTTATGGCGGGTACGCGCCAGATGGGCTGGGTGGCGCTTCGCGGCTGCTGCACCACTTTGAGATTGCGCACGTGTTGCCGCATCGAATCGGGAGCGGCGACACGGCTGCGCCGAAGCCCCGGCCCGTCATCTACAACTCGTGGGAGGCGACGGAATTCAATGTGAACGAGGCGGGGCAGATGGAGCTGGCAGAGAAAGCCGCGGCCCTGGGCGTGAACCGCTTTGTGATGGACGACGGCTGGTTTGGCCAGCGCAAAGACGACCACGCAGGCCTCGGCGACTGGTATGTGAACCCGCAGAAGTTTCCACACGGACTGAAACCACTGATCGACAAGGTGCACTCGCTGGGCATGGACTTCGGTTTGTGGGTCGAGCCGGAGATGGTCAATCCCGACTCGGATTTGTATCGCAAGCATCCAGATTGGGTATTGAGTTTCCCGGGAAGGCCGCGTTCAGAGCTGCGCAACCAACTTGTGTTGAACCTGGCTCGGCCGGATGTTCGAGCCTATGTTTTGGGATTCCTCGACAAGCTGGTGACGGAGAACGATATTGCATTTTTGAAATGGGATTACAACCGCAACTGGAGTGAGCCGGGATGGGATCAGTTGCCTGCGGCGGAGCAGAAGAAGGTCTACGTCGAGTACACGCGCAGCCTCTACGGCATCTTGGCGGAGCTGGAGCGCAGACACCCCAAGCTCGAGATTGAGTCCTGCTCCGGCGGCGGCGGCCGGGTGGACCTGGGGATTTTGAAATATACCGATGAGGTGTGGCCGTCGGACAACACCGATCCCTTTGACCGGCTTACGCAGCAGGATGGGTTCACTTATGCCTACACGCCCCAGGTGATGATGGCGTGGGTGACCGACTCGCCGCATGATCTCGAACACC
The DNA here is from genome assembly GCA_963833995.1 of uncultured Acidobacteriota bacterium. Taxonomy (GTDB): domain Bacteria; phylum Acidobacteriota; class Terriglobia; order Terriglobales; family Acidobacteriaceae; genus Telmatobacter. The sequence goes on from CAWIAE010000002.1 coordinate 199,108, forward strand.
AGATCCGCGTTACTTCCATCCCGTATCGGATGTTGAGCTCGATGCAGGGGTCGCTGGGCATCGGCGCCAACATCGACAAGTGGAGCGATGACGAAATGGCGACGGCCAAACGTCTGATCGCCGCCTACCACGAGGTGCAGCCGACCATCGTGCAGGGGGATCTATACCGCCTGATTTCGCCGCGCGATGGAAGCGAATTCTCGGCCACGCAGGCGGTAAATCACGACAAGAGCCAGTCGGTGGTGTTCCTGTTCATCCACTCCACTCAGGAGGGTCGCGGGTTTCCGCGCCTGAAGCTGATGGGTCTGGATCCAGCGGCGGAATATGCGATTACGTCCATCGAAGGCAAGGCGCAGGCGGGGACGCCTGAAACGGCAAGCGGGGCGTGGTGGATGAAGCACGGGCTGGATATGGGCGAGAGCTTTAAGGGGGATTTTCAGGCGGCGGCGTTCCGGCTGGACCGGAAGTAGGGAAAAATGTATATGCCTGATACATACAAAGCATATCTGTGATATATACAAGCATGGGCGATAAAGACCCACTTGTGGCTTGTACGGGCTTCGATTGGGATGAGTCGAATGCGGCGAAGAACTGGGAACGGCACCAAGTGACGCCGGAAGAAGCCGAGGACGTGTTCTTTCATGATCCGTTTGTGTTGCGTTTAGATCCAGAGCATTCGAGACGAGAGAAGCGATATTGGGCTTTGGGGAAGACAGCGGCGGAACGCGAACTGTTTGTGGCGTTCACGATTCGAGGTAAATTGATCCGGGTAATTTCAGCGCGCGACATGAGCCGAAAAGAGCGTGAGGAGTATCAGAGGCATGAAAAAAGAGATTCCTAAATTCAAGAGCGAAGCCGAAGAGTTCGAGTTCTGGTCTTCGTCGGGGGAAGGTGCGGACTCTACGAAGTTTTTGGATTGGGCACAGGCCAAGCGCGCCAAGCTCCCCAACTTGAAGCCCTCGCTACGAACGATCTCGGTCCGGTTGCCGGTCGCAATGATCGAGGACCTGAAGATTCTGGCGAACAAACGCGATGTGCCGTATCAGTCGCTGCTGAAGGTGTTTCTGGCGGAGCGGTTGGAAGCCGAGCGGGGGCTGAAGAAGGCTGGATAAGTGTCGCTCTCCCAGACCTCAGAAATCGAAACCCGGGTCACCGGGCGACACTGGTTTGGGGAAATAATGAGAATCGATTCAAATTCGACGGGTCGCACCTTGTACATACTGGCTTTAGTCGGAGAATTCGCCCTATTATATCGCGGCTTTGCTTTTTTGTTGCTGGGTTATATGCCGCTAAGGAGTCGCTTGATCGGCACCGCGATATTTTCCCCATTGGCAGCACAAGCAGCTTGGTGGAGTGGATCGTTATCCGTTGCAAACCTGCCTGTGGGATGCCGTGATCAGGCTAGAATCATCAGGACGGTCCCTATGGTGCTACTGCTTTGCGTTTGCTCAGTTGCGGTCGCATTCTCTATCTTGGCTCTCCTCGGTGTTCTTTAGAAAGGGTTGTCGCCAAAGAAGAGAATTTTCGAGTATCGCCAGGCAAAGCAACCGCAGGTCCTTCGACTTCGCTTCACTCAGGATGACAAATCTGTGAGGTATGAGTTGATTTTGCCTCCAGCTAAAAGCTGAGAGCTGATAGCTGGAAGCTGTTTTTCCTACCGCGTCCTGGCTACTTCTTCCACCGTGACCGGATCGAGGAAGGGCATGGAGGCGCGGAGTTTCTTGCCGACGATCTCGACGGGGTGCTTGGCTTCGGCTTCGCGGAAAGCCATGAACTCCTTGCGGCCGGAGTTCTGGTCGGCGAGAAAGCGCTTGGCAAAACTGCCGTCTTGAATCTCGGCGAGGATCTGCTTCATGGCCTTGCGGCTCTCGGCGTTGATGACGCGCGGACCGCTGACGTAATCGCCCCACTCGGCGGTGTCGGAGATGCTGTAGCGCATGTAGGCAAGGCCGCCGCGATAGATGAGATCGACGATGAGCTTGAGCTCGTGGAGCACCTCGAAGTAGGCGCTCTCGGGCTGGTAGCCGGCCTCGACCAGGGTTTCATAACCCGCCTTTATGAGCGCGCTGACGCCGCCGCAGAGTACAGCCTGTTCGCCGAAGAGATCGGTTTCTGTTTCCTCTTTGAATGTGGTTTCGAGCACTCCGGCGCGGGTGCAGCCGATGCCTTTGAGATAGCTGAGATTAAGTGCGTGAGCCGTGCCGGTCGCGTCCTGGTGAATGGCGATGAGGCCGGGAATGCCGCCGCCTTCGATGAAGACTTCGCGCACGCGATGGCCGGGTCCCTTGGGAGCGGCCATGCCCACGTCGATGCCCGCCGCCGGAACGATGGTCTTGAAGTGAATGTTGAAGCCGTGCGCGAAGAGCAGCATCTTGCTCGCGGTAAGATTGGGCGCGATCTCTTCGGCATAGAGCTTGGCCGCCGTCTGATCGGGAACCAGAACCATGACCACGTCGGCCCATTTGGTGGCCTCAGCCACGGTAGTGACTTCAAGTCCGGCCTTTTGGGCCTTGGAGATGGACTTGGAGTTGGGGGCAAGTCCCACTTTCACTTGCACTCCAGAATCTTTCAGGTTAAGAGCGTGGGCGTGCCCCTGGGAGCCGTAGCCGATGATGGCGACCTTTTTGGCTTGAATCAGGGTGAGGTCGGCGTCGTTATCGTAGTAAGTCGTAGCCATGATCTCGATTTTCCTTTGTTTGCGGGTTAGGAGATTCTGTGGGCCGGTGACGTAAAACTTGATGCCTTACGCCTTGACGAACGTTGTGAGGCTGCGTCGCGCGCGTTCTCGGAGCTGGCAGTCGCGCAGTTCATCTGCGAGCTCTTCGAGATGCGGCACCCCGTAAACTGAAAAATTTTCAAGCTCAGCGTCGGAGGAATACAGGTGGAGAGAAGACTGACCGAGCATGCGGCTGCCCAGGGGCTTGCGCAATTCAAAGTGGTCGATGCGGAAAAGCTCGAGCGATTCCTGAACCTTCGACAGCAGTCCACGTTCAAGTTTGATTCGCTGCGTGGTGATGCGGTAGAAGACCCTGCGGCTCTTCATGTAGAAGGAGAACAAAATCACTGCGCATGCTGCCAGGAAAAACAGGCATAGATACAGGATGTACTGGTCCGAGCGCTCAATATAGCCGGTCTTCATGGCGTATCCGATCAGCGCCGTAATGGCAATCACGATCAGAAACGGCATAAGTTGACCCACCGTGTAGATGAGCGCCGGGTGACCGACGAACAGGTCCTTTTCTGCCTCGAGCTGCCTGGTCGCGTTGAATGTTGTCAGGTCAGTGTTGCAAAAACGGCACTTGATCGCGGCGGCCTTGATGGTCTCTCCGCAAACCGGACATGCCTTGCTGTCTGGGTCCATGGTTCAATCCTTCCAGGTGAGAATACCAACGCAATCTCAGGCCCCGATGTGGCGGCGTTGAAAAGCGCTCTGCTTTGTCAACATGTTATGCCGGCTCTATGTCGGCGCTCTCTTCGGCGGCGTCTGTGGATTCAACCTCGGCCACTGCTTTTTCGTCGGGCACGGCGTCCATCGCCTTGAGCACGCTTGAGGTGTGATGTCCGCGCCGCATGGTCATCTTTCCGCTGCGGCAGATTTCGAGAATGCGGCCTTCGTCTTCGCGAAGCACCTCAATCAGGCCTTCGATCTTGCTTTCGACGCCGGTCATCTCAATCATCAGCGATTCTGAAGTCAGGTCGACGATGCGCGCGCGAAACACCTCAACCAGGTCGAAAATCTGAGCGCGATTGCGCGGCGTAGCGGCCACTTTGATCAGTGCGAGTTCGCGGGTAACAGATGGCGCCTTGGCAATGTCGTCCACGTCCACAACATTTTCAAGCTTGAACAAGCTGGCGCGAATGCGGTGGCCGGCCTCGGCCGAAGCCTCGCAAACCAGCGTCAGCCGTGACAGTCCGACGCGCTCGCTGCGGCCCACAGTGAGCGAATTGATGTTGATGTTCAGACGGCGAAAGAGCGAAGCTACGCGCGTAAGCACGCCCGGTAGATCCTCAACATAAGCAACGAATGTGTGCAACATAACCAGCCTCTAGCTTCTAGCTTCTAGCCTCTAGCTTCCTCCAGGTGCACAAAACTTGTTCGCTCCGGCAAAACTCAGCGCCGGTACAACCAAGCTAATGGCGAGAAGCTAGCAGCTAGGAGCTGTTTTTCAGTCTTCTGGCGTTTCGACCAGCGGGTTCTTGTCGGGGCGGCGAATCATCTCGTGCAGCGCCGAGCCCGCAGGAATCATGGGGTAAACCGAGTCTTCTTTTTCGACCAGGAAGTTGATGAGGAACGCGCCGGGCGCGGATCGCGCTTGGTTGACGGCAGCCTCGACGTCAGCACGCTTTCTGACGGCGCGGCCGGCGATGCCGTGCGCATCGGCCAGCTTCACGAAGTCGGGGCTCACCAGCGGCGTGGACTCATAATTGCGCTCGTAGAAAAACTCCTGCCACTGACGCACCATGCCCAGGTAGCCATTGTTGATGATGGCGATGTTGATCTTGATGTTTTCCTGAACGATCGTGGAGAGTTCTGCCGCGGTCATCTGGAAGCCGCCATCGCCGGCGATGACCCAAACTTCCTTATCAGGGCATGCGAACTTCACTCCAATCGCGGCCGGCAGTGCGAATCCCATGGTGCCCAGGCCGCCCGAGGTGATGAGCGTGCGCGGGTGCTCGTGATGGAAATACTGCGCCTCCCACATTTGATGCTGGCCTACATCGGTCACTACGATGGCGTCGCCGCCGGTGATGCGCCACAGGTCGTGCATGACGTGGGCGGCGTAGAGGTGGCCGGAGTCAGCCAGGTTTTTGATGTCGCGCACTGCCACCGCGCCCTTGCTCGATTCAATGGTCTTTATCCATGCGCTACCGTCGCGGCCCGCAACGCGTGGCAGCAGTTCTTCGAGTACTGCGCGCAAGTCGCCCACCAGCGCAACGTCAACCTTGATGTTTTTGTTGATCTCTGCGGGATCGACCTCGATGTGAATTTTTTTGGCCTTGAGCGCGTAGGTAGATGTTGAGCCGGTGACGCGATCATCGAAGCGCATGCCGCATGCGATCAGCAGGTCGGCCTCCTGAATGGCGTGGTTTACCCATGCCTCGCCGTGCATGCCCATCATGCCCAGATTCAGCGGATGCGACGCAGGGAATCCGCCTAGCCCCAGCAGAGTAAGCGCCACTGGAATCTGCGCGCGTTCGGCCAATGTCCGGACTTGCTCCATTGCGCCGGACTCGGTAACGCCGTGGCCTGCAAGAATGATCGGCCGCTTTGCATTGCGGATCAACTCGGCGGCATGTGCCAAGCCTTGTTCTTCGACCGTCAGCATGGGGTGAGGGCGATAAGCGCGCGGCTTTGCGGCTGCGAAATCGAATACGGCCGTGCCCTGCTGGGCATCCTTTGTGATGTCCACCAGCACCGGCCCGGGGCGTCCGGACTGCGCAATCTGGAAGGCATAGCGAATGGCCGGCGCGATATCTTCTGCGCGGTGGACGAGGAAGTTATGCTTTGTCACCGGCAGCGTGATGCCCGTGATGTCTACTTCCTGAAACGCGTCGGTGCCCAGTACCTTGCTTGAGACGTTGCCGGTAATGCAGACGATGGGGATTGAATCGAGCATGGCCGTGGCGATGCCCGTGATCAGGTTTGTTGCACCCGGACCGCTGGTGGCAATGGCCACGCCCACCTTGCCTGAAGCGCGCGCATAGCCATCGGCCATATGAGCCGCGCCCTGCTCGTGGCGCACCAGGGTGTGATGGATGGGAAACTTGCGCAACGCGTCATAGACGGGAAGAATCGCTCCGCCCGGATAGCCAAAGACGTCTGTAACGCCCTCGCCGACCAATGTGGCCCACACAATCTCGGCGCCGGTCAGGCGTGCGGGCGCGGTAATAGCTGCGTCTGATGCTTGGGTAGTTGCGTTGCTTCCCATGAGTGACTCCTTTTGAGCTTCCAGCTGCTAGCTTCTAGCCTCTAGCTTGTGTTGTGCCGCATCGAACGGTTTGCGTCTCTCCGAGACGGAGTTTGAAACTTTGCCGGTGGCCAAAAAATGGCTGAGTGGCCACCAAATGAGCTAGCTGCCGAACGCTAGTGGGTAGGAGCTGTTTTTACGTTGTTGCTCCCAATGAAGCGGAGTTGACGCGATCGACATATTTGCGGAATACTCCGCCGGGCCAGCGCAGAGCCGGAGCCTTGAAGTTCTTGAGGCGCGCGGCCATTTCTTCTTCGCTGATCTCGAGGGTGAGCTTGCGATTCGGAATATCGAAGTGGATCACGTCGCCTTCGCGAACTGCGGCGATGGGTCCGCCGACGAAAGCCTCGGGAGCGACGTGGCCCGCAGTAAAGCCGCGGGTGGCTCCGGAGAAGCGGCCGTCGGTGAGCAAGGCTACGTGCGCGCTGAGTTCTGCATTCGAGGAGATAGCCGCGGTTACTTGCAGCATCTCGCGCATGCCAGGGCCGCCCTTGGGCCCTTCGTAGCGAATCACGAGCACATCGCCCGGCTTGATTTTGCCGGCCTGTACTTCAGCGAAGCAGGCCTCTTCCGTGTCAAACACGCGGGCCGGTCCGCGATGCTCGAGACGATTGGCGGCGGCAACTTTCATCACGCAGCCTTCCGGGGCCAGGTTGCCTTTGAGGATGACGAGGCCGCCAGTCGGCTTGATCGGTTTTTCGAAGGTGTGGATAACCAGCTGCCCGGGCGTCTCTTTGGCGAGTGCGGCCTCCTCGGCCAACGTGCGGCCGCTGATGGTGAGTGTTCCGCCATCCGCATAGCCCGCATCAATGAGACGCTTGGCGAGGAGCCGTGAACCGCCTGCCGCTTGATAGTCCGAAGCCACGTATTTGCCAGCCGGCGTCAGGTCGCAGATGAAAGGTGTGCGTTTGCTGATCGCGTCGAAGTCGTCGATGGAGAGTTCGATACCCATCTCGCGCGCGATAGCCAATAGATGAAGCACGGCATTGGTGGAACCGCCGCTGGCGGCCACGCTGGCAATGGTGTTCTCGATGGATTTGCGGGTGATGATCTGCGAAGGGCGGCGATTGGCGCGCACTGCGTCCATCAGAATGTGGCCGGCCTCGCGCGTAGCGGCGAGCTTATCCTTTGCCGTGGCGGGAACGCCGGAAAGCTGGATCGGAGAGATGCCGAGAATTTCGCCCGACATGGCCATGGTGTTGGCGGTGAACTGGCCGCCGCACGCGCCGGCACCGGGGCAGGCATTGGCCTCCAGTGCCTCGAGGCCCGCTTCATCGATGCGGCCGGCGGCGTAGGAGCCGATGCCTTCGAAGACATTCTGGATGGTGATGTCAATTGTTTCGCCATTGGGGCCGTTAAGTTTGCCGGGTGCGATGGAACCGCCGTAGAGCATGAGTCCGGGAATGTCGAGGCGGCAAAGAGCCATGATGATGCCGGGCATGTTCTTGTCGCAGCCGCCGATGCCCACGAGGCCGTCGAAGAGATTGCCACGCGCGACTAACTCGATGGAATCGGCGATGACTTCGCGCGACACGAGCGAGGCCTTCATACCCTGCGTGCCCATGGTGATGCCGTCGGAGATGGTGACGGTGTTGAACTCCATTGGCGTGCCGCCGGCCTCGCGAATGCCTTGTTTGAGAGCCTCGGCGATTTCGCGCAGATGCACATTGCAGGTGCCGATCTCGGTCCAGGTGTTGGCGACGCCGATGATGGGCTTGTGCAGATCTTCTTTGCTGTAACCTACGCCGCGGAGATAGGAGCGGGCCGCGGCGCGGCTGGGGCCTTCGGTCATTGGAATACTTTGACGCTTGCCTTCGATGGTCACGTGATCAGTCCTTTACTTGCTGCCGTCTGCAACCGGCAGGTGATCGATGATCTCTGTCATCGCATTATTAAAGCGGGTCCAATTTCCAAAAGCAGGATGCGGCACACAAAAAGGTTCGTACGATATGCCGGCCATTCGCATTGCTTGCCGAACCTTGGGCAGGATTGCTCGCATGACCACTACCACAGCTTTTGGTTTGTACTCAACCAGTCGTTTTGCCAACTCCGGAACAGCTTCTTCACGTCGCCTGGAACGTTCCTGCCTCTCCAACTTGTTGATTGGCGCGAGTACCAGGTCGTCAAGGTAGAAACCCTTCTTTTTGAAATCTTCAAGAAATGTTTCGCGATTTCCAAACACTCGTTTCATTCCGCGGAAGAGGCTGCTGTTACCGCTGTAGAAGAATCTGCCGCTTCCGGGAGCCGACTCACCAACAAACAAGGTGGTGATGCAATCGGGATGAAAGCTCTTACGCAGCTCTTCCAATCTTTTCATGCCCTTCAGGGAGCCTCAATCATTTTGCCTTAAGCCAGTTTGCTCTTTCGTGTTGCTTTTCAAATTCGTCCAACGTAGCCTCATGTCGCAGCGTCAGGCCGATGTCGTCGAGTCCCTCGATGAGGCAGAATTTGCGGAAAGGATCGACTTCGAACGATGCTTCGAATCCGCGGCCATCGGTCACGGTTTGCTTTTCCAGCGACACCGTGAGTTGATAGTTGGGGATGGTCTTCGCGTTTTCGAGCAGTTCGACAACCTGCTTTTCGCTGAGCCGGACGAGAACGATGCCATTCTTTCCAGCGTTCGAGAAAAAGATGTCGGCGAAGCTTGGTGCGATGACGGCGCGAAAGCCGTAATCGCTCAGGGCCCACGCAGCATGCTCGCGGCTCGATCCGCAGGCGAAGTTCTTGCCGGCGATGAGTATGTGAGCTTCCTTGTAGTGCGGATCATTTAGAACAAACGAGGGGTCAGGATCGCCCGAGGCAGTGCGGCGCCAGTCGAAGAAAAGAAAATCACCATAGCCGGTGCGTTCAATGCGCTTCAAAAACTGCTTGGGAATGATCTGGTCGGTATCGACGTTGCTGCGGTCGAGCGGCGCGGCCAGCGCGGTGAGGGTGCGAAAGGGTTGCATCAGGCTTTGCCTCCCTGGACTCCGGATTGGACAGCGGGCTCGCGCACTGTCCAGTTGCGAATGTCGACGAAGTGGCCCGCAATCGCGGCTGCCGCGGCCATCTCTGGTGAAACAAGGTGAGTGCGCCCGCCGCGCCCCTGGCGGCCCTCAAAGTTTCGGTTGCTGGTGGAGGCGCAACGCTCACCCGGCGAAAGAATGTCGGGGTTCATGCCCAGGCACATCGAACAGCCGGGCTCGCGCCAGTCGAAGCCAGCTTCGCGAAAGACGCGGTCCAGACCCTCCTGCTCCGCGGCGGCCTTCACCTGCTGCGACCCTGGAACGACCATCGCGCTCACATGGGTTGACACCTTGTAGCCCGCGGCGATGCGTGCGGCGGCGCGCAGGTCTTCAAGACGGCCGTTGGTGCAGGAGCCAATAAAGACGCGGTCAATCGTGACATCTTCGAGCGGCGTGCCGGCTTTCAGATCCATGTATTCGAGAGCCCGCTCGAACGATTTGCGTTCCTGTTCGCTGGCCGCGGCCGCCGGATCGGGAACCGAAGCGGTGACAGGCGCTACCATGCCGGGACTCGTTCCCCAACTCACGTAAGGGACCAGCGTGGCGGCGTCGATTACCAGTTCGCGATCGAATTTTGCGCCTGGATCGGTGGGCAGCTTGCTCCACTCGCAGACCGCTTCTTCCCATGCAGCGCCCTTGGGCGCGAAGCGGCGGCCCTTGAGATAAGCGAAGGTGGTTTCATCGGGGGCGATCATTCCGGCGCGCGCACCAGCCTCGATACTCATGTTGCAGACCGTCATGCGGCCTTCCATGGAAAGCGCGCGAATCGCCGAGCCTGCGTATTCAACGACGCAGCCAGTGGCTCCATCAGTGCCGATCTGGCCGATGATGGCGAGGATGATGTCCTTGGCCGTAACACCTTTTGGCAATTCGCCTTCAACTGCGATGCGGAATGTTTTTGGCTTGGATTGCGGCAGTGTTTGCGTGGCCAGCACGTGCTCCACTTCGCTGGTGCCGATGCCGAAAGCGAGAGCGCCGAATGCGCCATGTGTCGAGGTATGCGAATCACCGCAGACAATGGTCATGCCAGGTTTGGTGATGCCGAGTTCAGGCCCGATCACGTGCACGATGCCTTGTTCGCGCGAGTTGACGTCGTAAAGTTCGACGCCAAAATCAGCGCAGTTTTTGCGCAGCGTGGCAATCTGCGTGGCGGCGATCTGATCGACAATGTGCAGCCGGCCTTCGATGGTCGTGGGCACATTGTGATCGACGGTGGCGATCGTGCGGTCAGGACGGCGCACTTTGCGGCCGGCGAGTCGCAGCCCTTCAAACGCCTGGGGCGATGTAACCTCGTGCACCAGTTGCAGGTCGATGTAGAGCACCGTAGGCTCGCCCTCGGGGTCGACCACGATGTGCTGGTTCCAGACTTTTTCAAACAATGTTCTTGGTTCGGAACTCATGAATCTCCTTGAATGCGTTATGGGTTTCTGCTTTCCCACCCTTGGCGCAAAGACAAAGACGCGCCAAGGATGGGGCACCCAGTTTTCAGGCACTTACCAGAAGCGTCTTTACCGTTTCGCGGACCCTCGCGCCCATTTCTTTGGTCGAGAGCACAGTGAGCCCAGCGGCGTTTCCGCGCGCCAGGTCGGGTGTGCGGAATCCCTGCTCGAGTACTTTGCGCACGGCTGTTTCAATCGCGGCGGCTTCCGCTTCCAGTCCGCCGGAGTGGCGCAGAATCAGCGCGGCGGTGAGAATGGCGCCGAGCGGGTTGGCGAGGCCCTTGCCGGCGATATCGGGCGCGGAGCCGTGGACCGGCTCATATAAATTGACTTTGCCTCCGATGGTGGCCGAGGGCAGCATGCCCAGGGAACCGGTAATGACCGCCGATTCGTCTGAAAGAATATCGCCGAATAGATTCTCTGTCAGCACCACATCGTAATTGCGCGGCTGATTCATCAGGTGCATCGACATGGCGTCGACGTATTGATGTTCCACGGTCACGTCGGAGAACTCGGCGGCGACTTCATTCACGGTGGCGCGCCATAGCTGCGACACTTCCAGTACGTTGGCTTTATCGACGCTGGTGAGCTTCCGGCGGCGCTTCTGCGCGAGTTGAAAGGCGATGCGGGCCACACGCGCTACTTCCTCCCGCGTGTAGCGCATGGTGTTCCAGGCCTCGCCGGTGGCACGATTCCACTCGCGGGGGTTGCCGAAGTAAAGGCCGCCGAGCAGTTCGCGAACGAAGAGAATGTCCGCGCCGTCCACGATCTCAGGCCGCAGTGGACTGTTGACGGCGAGTTCCTTGAATGCGAACGCCGGGCGCAGGTTGGCAAATCCGCCGAGCGCAGAGCGTATCTGCAGCAGGCCCGCTTCGGGGCGCTTATTCGGGGGCAGGGAATTGAACTCATTGCCACCCACAGCGCCCAGCAGCACGGCGTCGGAGTCGAGCGCGGCAGCCAGGGTGTCGGCGGGCAGGGGAGTGCCGTCGTGCACGATGGCTACGCCGCCAATGCGTTTGGCATGAAAATCAATGGTGTGGCCGCCGAGGTTTGCTACTTCCCTCAGGATCGCAACTGCTTCATTGGTGACTTCAGGGCCGATGCCGTCGCCGGCGGTGACTAGAATCTTGAGGTGCATTTGCTGTTGTTTCCCTCAGGGGCTAAAGCCCCGCCTATCTTTGTTGATACTGCGGCACGACTAAAGTCGTGCCCTTTCAAAGCTTGATGCATTTGCGCAACGACTAAAGTCGTGCCCTTTCAAAGCACGCCAGCACGAATGATCTTCAATCAAGTTCGGATACCGGCTCGCTGCGGCGCTCACGAATGTGATCTGGGAGCAGCCCTACCAGGTCCTGGTCGTAGATGTTTTTCTTGCGATCGGCCATGGCCACAAAGCGATAGTAGGTCTGCTGCAACTCTTCGCGGGTGAGGGTGAAGCCCAGTTGCTCAAGCCGATGGCGCAATGCCGCGCGGCCGGAATGCTTGCCTAAAACAAGATGCGTCTTGGCCACGCCGACCAGGGCGGGCGTCATGATCTCGTAGCACAGCGGGTTGGCCAGCATGCCGTGCTGATGAATTCCCGATTCGTGCGCAAATGCGTTGGCGCCCACGATCGCCTTGTTGGGCGAAGGCTTGAAAGTAATGATCTGGCCCAGCACTTCGCTGGTAGCGTAAAGCTGGTCCAGCTTGATGCCGGTCGAGACGCCATAATGGTCGCCGCGCACGTAGAGGGCCGCGGCGATCTCTTCGAGGGCCGCATTGCCCGCGCGTTCGCCGATGCCGTTGATGGTGCATTCCACCTGGCGCGCGCCGGCTGCGATGGCGGCCAGCGAATTGGCCACGGCGAGTCCCAGGTCGTCGTGGCAGTGCGATGAGAGAACGACGCCCTGCTCGTCAATGGCGGGAACGCGCTCGCGCACGTCGCGAAACATACGGCCGTATTCTTCGGGCGTGGTGTAGCCAACGGTGTCGGGCATATTGATGGTGGTGGCGCCGGCCTCGACTGCCACACGCACCATCTCCACTAGAAAATCGCGATCGGAGCGGGTCGCATCCTCGGGCGAAAACTCGACATCGTCAACATGCGAGCGAGCCAGGCGCACTGAGTTGCCGGTCAATTCGAGCGCTTCCTGCCGGTTGATCTTGAGTTTGTATTCGAGATGCAGGTCGCTCGACGCGAGAAAGACGTGGATGCGGGCGCGATCGGCGAATTGCACGGCGCGGGCCGCCATGTCGATATCTTCTTTCTTTGCGCGCGCCAGCGATGCGATGCGCGGCTTGCGGACGGCCTGGGTAATGGTAGCGATAGCAGCGAAGTCGCCTTCGGAGGCCATGGCGAAACCGGCCTCGATGATGTCCACGCCCAGGTCCTCGAGGGCATGAGCCATGGTGAGCTTTTCCTGGGTGGTCATGCTGCAGCCGGGAGATTGTTCTACGAATTGGACCCTTCTGTACCTCTACCCCATAAGGCAAAGATTCTTTTCTCTTAGACATTTGGCCTCCGATTAAGAATATCTGCCTTGATAAGCCTGCTTATTTAGATCTTTGCACATACCAGATTGCATTTTGTCTTGTCTTTCGACATATTCTGTAGTCTTGCTAAAACCACGTTCAGCAAAATCACCTTCAGGTTTTTGATAATCTTCGACAGTAGGACTCATATCCCCCTGTACATAACCTTTTTTCGACATCTTCTCTTTCATAGTTACACCTCGTTTATAAGTTTATTCTCACGCAACATTTTGGTTATTTGCAACTGTCTTCCTTTTCCGGCATTGGCTGTAGGATCCTTAAAGCATTGAGTATTTCAACCTGCTGCATAAGAGAATTATCCAAATCCATGCCTCTTAATTCCTTAAGAGCTTTAAATGCATTGAACAAACTAGCCGTAATCTTCTTCATGAAATCTGCGTAATTGCTCTGGGGCAATGGCAGCATTTGTCTGTATTTTAGCTACACGCTCTTTGCCAATCCTTCCTGGCTGTGGGCATAAGCAACTTTTGTCATGTTGTCGATCTGTATTTGCTGCATCTGGAGTTCTTCCATTTTTTGCTGCTGCTCTTGCATAGCTTCTGTCTAGCCATGACCTTCTCACCGATACGATTTTTGTTTTGCAATGTCATGCATTCGGAGACTTCATCGGGAGGAATGAGATCTGGATATAATTGCTGAGCATGTAGAATTTGGGTTAATTCTAACTGCTGCTGCGTTTCAGTAAGCGCGGCTTGGACTACTTTACATTCGTATTTAAAGAATATCTTGCTGTCAAACTCAGCTGTTGGCTCTTCCCCGATTACCTGCTTAACCTTCCCGTATGCCTCAATTTTTTTGTATGTATTCGATCTCGATATCAGCGCACAGGCTTTGCGATTCATCAGCCTGATCGAATAGCCTTTGAAGGTTCCTGGCTGTTGCCGCCTGCCTCATCATGGTAATGATACCAGCTTTATCGTCGATATCCATGCCCATGGCGTTGGGATCAATACCGGCGATATTGAAGAAAATACCCTTAAGCATTTCTTCCATTTGCAGCATGACCGGAGAAGGAGGCACATACGCATTGCCTGTACATCGTCCATTTGGAAGACTGGATCAATGGAAAGCACGCGGCCGGGCCCGCATAAACAGAGCATCTTCTCGAGTGACTAGGGCACCCTTCTTCGCCTTCAATCCCTGCTGCTGGGCGTCTAGGATTTTTAAGTTAGAGACCTTGAGGCGGTTTAGTAGGTATTGGCAGTCGCGAAGCATGGTCATGGGAGAGTTGCGATGGTATGCGTAGTATTGCGTGTCTGCTGTAAAAAAAGGCATCATGGCACTACGGGGTATCTGTCCATGCCGAATGGGTTAGGTTCATCGACAATTACTCTATCGTTTAGCATGATACTTCTGCAAACCGTTGGGACTTGTTTCTTGAGTGTGACAAGCTTTCCCTTGAAAGCCAGCATGATCTCTTTAAGCTGCTCTTTGGTGCCTTGGAATTCTTGGCATTCTTCTGTCTTCCTGTCCACGAGAAACGTAGCTTCTCGGCTAGTGAGATACCAATACTCGTCGAATGCAATAAGATTAGGGAATTGGATTTGGTATACTTCTGGCATGTAGTAAAATTTGTCATCACGATAGGTGCCTTTAGGAAGAGATAGTATCTCGTCCCCAAACTGCGGGTACATGAGGGCTGCTTCTTGCGCATCGAAGAAGTTCTTACCCACCAGAAACGAGCATCGCTCATGTCGTGCTTGCGAAATAGGGATCAAAAATGCAGGACTTCATATCGATATAGCGCCATTTTGGATCTGGACTGATAGGGTCTTTTGTCGAGTCTCCGTACATGTACATGAAGCCAAGACCTTGGATCACTGCCCCTAGCTGAAACGCATCACTAAAGGTAGTGTGGAATCCCTCTTTGTGGTTGTGATATAGGCATTTGGTGAGTTGGTCTGCTGTCTTTTGTAAACCATTGCGCACAGGAATAACGGCTGAGCTTTTCCTAGTCTGCCTTTGCTGACCACTAATGGCCTCGCTGATTGGATTCATTATGTTGAAGTTCCATATCTTGCGTCGATATGTCGCAACACCCGGGAAAATTAGACCCCACACCTCTTGGTCATTTATGGTAAAACGCTGATTGAGATCGGCTTGATACCACTGCGTTTGAAGTATGTTTATACTATCGGAATAGTTCTTCTCCATGCCTTGCGCAGGGATAAATTCAAGGAGTCTTCGGGCCACGTAATCGGGTCGTTGTTCCTAATAAGCCACCTCTTTTATCAGTATTGGAAAAAGCAAGAAAAACCTCGTGGATATTTATTAACCCTATGCTGTAGGATAAAATTTATTATAGGCAAGGAACTTAATGGAACACCCTCAAATCCCACAAGACGACTTGACCGATGTCAAAGAAATGACAGGCAAAATAGAAGACTATATTTGCGATGTTCTTGAAAACAACGATAAGACATTAGCCATGTCAGCGCTCATGAGCGCAACATAAACTGCATGCTCCTACAATGCTCAACTTTTGAGGAAGTTGTGTTTTATAGAAATCTTTTTATGGAAATCTTTGATATTTCAATCCGCAGTCTGCAAATTAAAGACCCCGATTAGCTTCTCTATTTTTGATCGACCTCTTTAAAGATTAGTTTATCCTCAAAGTACTTATCAATGCCCTTGAATATGGCCTCAATTTGCTCATTATGACCCACGCGGTAATATACATAAGCTAAAGCAAAACAACACATAGCTCATCATTGATATCGTCGCTTTGCCTTAGAAGAACAAGCTTAAACACGGTCGAATAATCCCCGTTATAAGCGGATTTCCAAAGCAACTCATCCATTTTTGCATCGGAAGCAAACATACAGGTAGAAAGAGTAGTTAATATAAGCAGTATTTTAAACTTCATTTTTTTCCAGTGGCCCAAGTAGTTAATAGAGCTTCAAATACAGAAGAAGCAGTTTCCTTATTTTCGAAATCAACAAATTGAGCTTTTGTATAAAATTCAAATGTGATCCTGTTTTCTTCTAAATATAAACTTGTCACATGTTCTAAATTCAAAGCAGTAGGTTTATCACCATTAAAACGAATAATATCCCTCTTGGGAGGTGCTTTTGGCTCTGGATGTTCAGCAGTTTCCAGCGTATCATTTTGCTCAGTCATTTTTTCTCCTCAAAACACTTATAAAATTTTAATTCTATCAAACTTGCATTACAAAACCTTACCGAAGCCTCGCATATTTCGCAACATTTCTCCTAATTATGCGATTCCCGTAAAAAGATCCACACCGTCTCTTCAGAGATTTTCCCATGAGTGCTGATAGATATTTTGATCTCTTGATTATCCCCTGCACCCATTGGTTAAGATCCTGGCATTAAATTCAATCGTCCAAGAGCATGCAAGGTTATAAACCCACAATTGGAGCAAGCGACAATTCCCACTGGCACAGCGGGGCCGCCGACACTGAAAACGGCTGGGTTGTCATTTAAAGGGAGAACGCTTTGCCCTACGACTTCAAAGTTAGCTGCACCACATCTAGGACATGGTAACTTAACCCCCTTCTCACGCAAAGCCTGCGCTAGCTTCTCTTTTTTATCTTGATCCGTTTTCAATACCTTCGAGCCCAGATGATAATAGAAGTTTTTAATCTTTCCCAGTCAAAAATTTTGAAGCCTCTGACCCATTCTCTAAGTGCGATTGACATTCCTCCGATTCCTGTAAAAAGATCCACACCGTTCAACATCCTTTGGCTCTATTCCTCATGCGTGAGGCCCCATAAAAAGCGTGTTCTTCCCTTCCGCTCTTTTCCCTTTAATGTACGCAGCGTGACTATCTATAGGCGCATAATGATCAAAAGCTGCTCCGCACGATGTCAAAAACAATAGGCAAATAAAATATTTCTTCATACAACTCCTTCGGTTTGTTCATCTTAAATTATACTCTATCCCAGACATAATTGCAATCAGGACATTTCCACTGGGTTGTCATGTCTTTCGTCTGATCGTATAGGAATCATTTAGGTGCCTGCGGCAAAGGCATCCAGTGCGTTGGTTTAACATCGCCTATTGAACAACAACCACACGAAGTACCTGTATCCTCATGCCAACCATATTTTGTTAAATATCCGGCTATTATACACTTATTTCCAGGGACATGAACTAGAACAGTGGCAGAAGGCGAATCTTTTTTCCCTTTCTCGCCAAGTGATAATTCTGGCAGTCTATCGCTGCATTTAATCCATTCCATCTTTTAGCCTTACATTTAAAATCCAGCGATCATTAGTTATCATACAATTTTTTGATTGGCACGGTAGATGGGGTAAAGGAAACCAATATTCGGCGTTGTAGTAATAAGCATCAACCATGCAGTATTTGTCGATTCTGGGATGATTCAATAGAGAATTGATACGAGATGCGAACTTCGGATCTTAGATCGGTCTAGCTCCGAAGGCTGGTGCGTATTGCAATTGTCCCATAATCTCTGGGTTCTTTCGCTCTGAATCATATCTCAATCCTTGTGATATTTCCCTGTAGTACATAATTCTCATCCATGATGCTCACATTGTAGCACATAGTGTCTTTTCCCTCATTTTAACACATCATGTTCTTTCTGTATCTCTTAAAGAATTCCTATCACTCGCTTACAAAAGGAATCCCCTGGTTTTAGCCATGGGGAGGTTCAAACTGTTACCCACCGCGCCTTGACATAAATAGCTCCCTTTTTTATCCACATTCGGCTGAAATAACCCCCCATTCTAGTCGCTTTGCGCTGCGAAATAGATCCAACTCAGCGCAAGGGTGCTTTTTTATACACTTTGCGCTGCCAATCTCCATGTTTTCCATGGAATATTCGTGAACCCTTCACACTTTCAAAATCTTTCTAGACAATTCCTGCGCAAAGTGTATAATCCAAATTTAAATTAATCAGGAGAGTCTATGTCGAATGTATACGGAAGAGCTTGCACTTGGCTCTATTCCTCATTAATAATTTCCCACTCAATTGCCACGATTTGTGACACGTTTAACAAATAGGTTTTATCCAGCGTATCGTCGTCGATTTTTAAAAACCCTTCTCCTTCCAGGTTGGTTATTTCTTCCAAGGCAAACTCATCCATAATACATTGAAGTAAAAGGTCAGAAGAGGTGGTGTATATTTGTACTTTAAATTTTGTCATGGCTTGAACCTAAAAAAAAGATTAATAACCATATCCCAAAACCACCATGAGATTACAGCCATGGGGATTACGCCGAATATCTTTAAGATGACCATCCAAACAGGATTCCTCCCTTTGCGGTATGGTTCGCATAGAATCACATAGCTGAGCAAAGAGCATAAGGTCAAGGCTCTCTCAAGAATTGCTGCTGCTTCAAGTGTTATGTGCATGATTCCTCCCAAATATCTCTCTCTTCCCAAGTACGCGGATTCGTAAACTCTGCAATAGCGATCACTTCTTTCTTTGCGCTGCCTTTACAAAATTTTTCTTTTACATATTCCTCAGCGGCTTCATAAGAGAGAAAAATGTTATCGAAGTAATAGTGTTGTGTTACGCAGCCCTCATTTCCGACCGCCACCTTTTTGAATAAAACTACATAAATAATCATATCTTAATCCTCGTGATATTTCCCTGTGGTACATAATTCTCATCCATGATGCTCACATTGTAGCACATAGTGTCTTTTCCCACGTGTTTATAACCCATTTGTTCCCCTCCGCATGAATGAATATGCCCGCAGATATGAATCTTAGGCTTGACTCTATCCAATGTATCTCTCAAGGCTTGACTCCCACAATATTTATCCCCCGCGCTATCTAGAATCCCCCACGCTGGGCTGTGTGTGACCAGGATATCAATATCTTCGGGCATCAGGTCGAATCTTCTCTTTAATTTATCCTCATTTCCTGTGAATGCTGCGGCTTTAGGATTGATACCCTCAAACCTTAAACTCCAAGGCGATCCCCAAATCTGTACATCTCTGAACGCTATCCCAGAATCAAATAGGTAGGTGTAATTGTCCAGATCGCCAGCTTTACGACCCACTAGGAAGGTATCATGATTCCCCCCTATAAAGATTTTTTTATTATACGGTTGCATAGCTAGCCAAAGCAGAAATTGTGCGAATTCCTCATTTGTATGCCTAGCTGTGAGATCTCCTGCGATGATGAGCAAATCACCGCCTTGCAGATTGTCTGGGAAATGTCCGTGCAAATCTGAAATCGCATCAATTAACAAGGGAATCCTTCAGGCTCTCCGTTGAGTGGGTGATTTTTCCAGCTCTCTTTCATATACACCAGCGTTTCATCGACAAATTCCTCACTATAGCCGTTTAAACACATCTGTCCCACCCATGTTGCAGTCAAAAACGCAATGACATCATTAGGCGATTTGTTTTTGTCTTTAAACCACTGTAGTATCAATTCATGTAACTCTACGAGTTCCGTTTGTTTCATTTATAGTTCCTAATTATTTCTTATGCAATTCCCGACAAGATGCGAAAAGCTTCTCTAGCTTGGGATGGCACCACTGCGTTTCCAAGGGCTTTAATTCTGTCCACCCTTCTGGGAACCCCATCAGAAGTTCGACGAATCGCGGACACAGCTTCGCGCCATTGCCTGATTCTGCTTTCACAGCTACATTCAGACTCGTGATAGTCTTGCGTGGCCCTCCTTTCATGCCCCTTTTCATTGCCATGTGAGCTTCTACGCTTTTGTTGTCGTCGTTTGCACAAGGAGTAGGCCACATCTTCACTGCTGCCGGAAGATTGGGACTCTTGCGGGCCTGTGCTGCTGGCTCGTTGCCCGAGTCCTTCCAGTCGCGAGCTGCGGGCGTGGGCCACATAACGGGGTACGCTACTTGCTCGTTGAGTCTTCCCGATACTTTCCGCCGACTTTTCCGATCCTTTCCTCGGTAAAGTGCATTTTCTAGTGCTTCTCCCTTCCTCACTGGAAGATGATCCATTGTTGTTGGTGTAAGCCAATAAGACCATCTTTCTCTACGATGCAGGGCTCCCACGGATGCAGCGGATATAACACACCATCTACAATCATACCCCATTTCGGTAATTTCTCTAACGACTCGTAACCCACCTCTTGAGGAAATAGCGGGGACGTTTTCCAAAAATATAAACTTGGGCTCGATTTCTTTGGCCAAGCGCACGATCTCGAAAAATAATCCGCTTCGCTCATCTTCCAAGCCTTTTCCATGTCCTGCAACGCTGATTCCTTGGCAGGGTCACGGGAACCCGCCGAAGATGATATCGACACCTTCGGTGAGTTCGGATTCTCCTGTTCTAAATGTTTTGACATCATTCCATATTGGCGCTCGATAAATATTCCATCTTGCATTCTGGACAAAAGCACACCTTGGCAGTAGGAATCCAGTTCGCAATAAACACATGTCCGCACCCACTCTTTAAGGGCAATGTCAATTCCTCCGATTCCTGAAAAGAGCGACATTCCATTAAGCCTGTCCACATTGCCACCTCTTTTCGGCTGATTTGGACGACAGATTTACAAAACATTCTGTGCCACAAGTTTTTCTTCTTCTGTTTTCATGAGTAAAAAGGTTATTGCAGTAAATACAAAATCGTTCTTTTTTCTTTTTGCCCCATTTGTCATTTTTTTGATGTTCTTTTGCGTGGCAAGCTTGGCAGCAAATCAGAATATTTTCAGAAGAATTGTTGTAAGTGTTTTTGTCCTTATGATGTCTGTGTAAACGCGACGATGATTCACCACAAATCTCGCAATTTTTCAATTGTTCTTTTGGATATAATTTTAAAGTTCTTTGCCTAGCTGCGTTTGGCGAGCATTGGTTCAATGAAGCAGTAAAATTCCCCCTGCATTGTGAATTGCAAAATCTTCTCAATGAGAAAGAAGCGTTTGCTTCAAGTTTGCCAGATGGCTTTCGCTTTCTCTGAAGTTCTTTTTGACACTGTTCGCATGTTTTCATAGGTTTAACCCATTCTCTAAGTGCGATTGACATTCCTCCGATTCCGCTAAAGAGGTCGAGTCCGTTGAGCATAAATATATCCATCCCATCTATTTTTCAATTTCCATAGTATCTGTTTACTGCCTTTAAATCGGTGTCTACACTACTATTGTCTTTGCGCTCAAGCCCTTTAAGGCCAACAGCCAAGTACCGGGACGCATCAGCGGCGTGCGAGTGTACATCGTGGAGGGGCGAATTCTTATAACACCCTAAACGGTCATCCCAAATTTTGCGATAACCTTCTAAATGCTTGAATCCCTTGCTCGTCTTCTCTTCGTCAAATACACATCTAGATAGCATACTCCGAACAGTTTGAATACCTTCAAGCTTATCGCATTCTTTGATATCTAAAACTACGAATTTACCTTCCAAAAGAGGTGTAACATGATCTAAATACTGCGTCTTTGCGCCTATATCTCTCTTTCGCATCATGCGGAAATGTGGCGACCAAAGCGATACTTTTGTCTATTGAGCCAATCACAATAATGCGATGCTCCTTCGTCCCAGTTTTCGTAATAATTTATTATAGATACCTGCCCCCCTCTTCCGACTTGAAAACAAAATATTGCAGTGTAGTCGTCAAGACCAATGTCCCAAGCAGTATGCACCACCGTACTATCGTCGTAGGGAACCCTACACAAATTCCCGTGAGCGCGCAGTTTAGCGAGCTGAGTACCGTAATAAAGACCTTCATTCGCACTTTCAAATGCCTCCTTTGGCGTTGATGGGTATTCTTGCTTCATAGCATCCCCAAGCATGCGCTGCTTCATCTCGTACCAACGACGCTGCTCTTCATCGATCTTACGCTGTCTCTCCAACTCAATACGATCGAGATATTCATTTGTCTCTTTATTCACGATAATGGATTCGCTTTTTTCTCTATACCCTGGTTCATCAAACCAGGGAAAAAAGAAGAAACGCATTTGCATTGGTGACAGGTCACATCCAGACGCTCCAAGACTCTCGGCTGTCTTGCTAAATTCGTAGAAGTATCCTTCTCTTCCTTCAGCTGTTGACTCAATTGCAATAACTTGATCTGAAGCTATAGAGTGTTGAGTGAGCCTGTAACAATTTCCTTAGCCACATCAGGTGACTTAGCGCATATCTTACCGAACTCGGACACGAGCAATCGCTGATATGTTCCTGATTGAAATCCAGTTGAGACTCGATAACTTGACCCATTCGTAAAAATGCTTTTTCTCCACTTCTATCATTAGTTGCTGAATTGAATGTTCTTAGTCCAGGGATGGCATTCTGTCATATGCGTACTTAACCTTTTTTTTGAAGATATCTTCGGCATCTTCTTTGCGATGGGCTATAATACCCGAATGAATATTTGTGTACCAAAAACAATCGTCCAAGAAATTGATTGAGAAATAGGTTGTAACTCTCTTTGGGCCTGCCCCCCAGTAGCCTAAGCCACCAGGGGACAAGCCCCTAATTGTCGCGCCTTAAGGACTAGCATCTGATGCCACTCTTTTTGGTAGCAGATCTTTTTGCGCCCAGTTGAGATTAAAGAGTATTTCGTTACCCGATTTATCTGTGATGTAGAGACAGGTGGGTTAGATCCCAGGAATTTATCGCTCAATTCGTCTAGTGTGGGGATGTATTCACTCAAGCTTTCTCTCATTCGTTATTGCCAACAAAATGCGCCTCTGCACCGTAGTATTTAACAGACGTGTACTTTTTGTAAACAGCGCTATGACTTATCTTGAACAAGCTTTGAAAATATCGGCTGTCTCTAAATATGAAGGGTTATCAACATTTCCACAGCTTCTGAAGAAGAAGAGAAATATATGTATATATACTCTTCATTATAGGGTGTGGGAATGTTTATTCCTTATCACAGATCCGACAAAAATTCATCCAAGTGCTTTTGCGCTTCACTCTTGGAATCAAAATCCCTGAAACTGTCCAATATTCGAAAACTGGAGAACCATATCTATCCTCAACGCCAGCAATCATACCAACTTCTATTTTGTACTTTTCATCTCGGTTAACATGAATCACAAAATTTACTATGTGTTTTATTGAGAGCCAACTGCCTGATCTCGTTTTAATAAATCCATTGCGACATTCCATATTATCCCTTGTGAAAACTTTTTAAGGTTTCAGCAAGCCTTGCACGCTTACCCTCTTTACCGCCTTTTTTAGCAGCTGACTTAAGCTTATCCGCAGGTATTTTTTTACCTTCTGGTACGCCTAATTCTTTATGCAATGCCCCAGGATTCTTAATCGCTTCCTGTATCCATTTCTCTTTTGCCATTGTAAACCTCTTTTAATATTTTGGCATATATCTTGAAGAACTGTTGAGCATATTCTGGAAATGGTTCTATAGGTTCTACGGGCTGAGATAGAATTAATTTGCTTCCATACCACTCGCTCATGTAAGCTCTCTCTTCCCGCGTTGTACTTTCTCTATGACTTCTTGCTTTGCTTCTTCAACGGCTCTGGCTTCCCCTTTAAGGGCGGCAGCTTTGCGAAGCTCGTTATCAGTGGCGTCTTGGTCTTCTTGTTCTTTAAGGTCGCCGAAGTAGACTCTTTGCCATCTTTGGGATATACCTTCCCTAACATTACTGGTTTTATCGACATACTTTAATCCTACAATTTTAAGGGCTTGCTCATAATAGGGAAAACTTCCTTCTGAATGAAGTTTTTCCATTCGTTATAAGTAAACCCTTTTTCTATGGTATACCACTCGCACAAATGCAATATTGTATTTTTGTTTTGCTTGACATAAGCGACCATTTCTTTACCGAGTTCTATCATCTGTTCAGGTGGGAATGAAAATTGCCTTGGTCTACCGCCGCCCATCATAGTATCTCCAAGTGAATTTTTATTTGAATACTTTCGGTGGATTACCGAAGTTTTTTTTAGCTTCTTTTATGCACATACTGATTACCGAATCATCGGCTACTACGGAGAATGCTTCGTAGATTACAAACTTTTGTCTGTAAGTGCTATCGGAGTTTTTTAGTATTACGGTTAATTCGCTCATAGATTCAAGTTAAGTAATAAAAGGAAATTAGTCAATAGGTGATTTCAATGCGGATACCATAGGCTTGGCTTTTGATTTGGTCACAAGCTATTGATATTCTTTCATCGCTATCAGCTTGTCCGGCTGCATAGTTTTTTGTGATTATCGCACATGGCATCGACGATGTATTTGAAGCTCATGGGCAGGTTATCGAATTTGTCGAGCTTGTCAGGTGCAAAGCGGATCACAACTATCTGGCACGGTAGTTGGATGTGATTGCGGAGGGGGTTTAGCCCGTAGGCCACGATGCGTTGTTGGTGTTTGTGGCGTTTGTGCTTGACGGGCGAAGGTTCAAAGCGATTGGCTTCGGATACAGTTCGCAAAGGGAGGTCTAGCATGGTTTTGCCGGGCAGCACTTCTGATTTCAGGGGGATGAAGCGTGTAGCCTTTTCGTGCGATGATTTTTCTTTTTTTCAAATAGTATATACTCTTTCTTTTCTTCAAAAGAGGAAAACCATTTATCTGAAGCAAGTAAATTGCACTGTTGGCAAGAAACTACAAGATTGGAAAGGGAATTTCCGCCGTGAGCTGACCAAGGTTTGATATGATCGATATGAAGAGGAAGAAATTTTGTGGCGTTTTCCAGGTTATAACCACAGTATTGACAAGTGTAGCGATCTCTTTGGTAGCATTTTTTATAATTTCTTTGTTGCCTGATTTTTGTTGGATTCATAACTTTAACAATCCACCCCACCACATTGCCCACAAGATTGACAGGAGAGAGATTTCTTTCTTGGGTTATTTCGTCTGGCTGGCAATCATCACAGAATAGATCTCTGCTTTCTTTGATGTCGCTCATGCAAAAAAATCCTGTAGTACATTTAAGACAACAGACTTGATAGGTTTGCTGCCGTCCATAGCCTACCAGGTAAATATCAGGAATAAAGTAAAAGCCTCTTTTTATGGCAACCTGTTTTTGTATGAATCCTTGGCGAAGCTTTGCTTTGTAATCTGTCATGCAATCAACACAGCGATTATTAAGGCCATCAGTTTTAGATTTATTTTTATGAAAGTCGCTTCTTTTCATAAAGAGGCCACAGGCGTCACATTTCTTTCCCAATGCATCGAACGTCATTTTATTCCCGATCGTTGATTCTATGGCCGGCAGCTTAAAGATTCTCGGTATTATAAATCAAGTTTGGAATCTCAAAATGGCAATTCATCGCTTGGCGGCTCATCATGAAGCACAGGCTCGCATCTCCTTTCCCAAGCTCTGCTATCTAAGAAGCGCTTAATGTCCTCTTGCAGGAAGAGGCTATCCTGAGCGTAGGAGCGCAGATACTTCTTCTCTCCATGCTGCTTCACAGCCGTAGATATCACATCCCAGAACATGCTACCGTTCTGCATTTTCTTGCGAACGTACGTTACTCTATGCTTTTTCTCGATGCAAAGAACCACAGCTTCCTTCGTGTACTCATCATCGGGAAAGTTTTCATGGCTTACGAATTCGAATGCGCTCATATATCTCCTTTCTTTTTGATAATAATGAACTTAGTTACAAATTTCAACATATTTTAACGATAGGTTGGATTTTGTTTCAAATTTCAACATTTTTTCCTAAAAAGTTTTCAAGCACTGCGATTAATTTGGGTTGCTCCGTCCGCAAAAAGAACTGTTTCAGGTTTTTAATGAAGTTTTTTGAACTATAATCGAGGTTATCACTCGTGCTAGAGCTTTTAATAGCACAATACTCATTGTAGGGCTTTAGGCTTATGCCTTCCGCCTCCACAAACATTCCCTTCAAATAATAAGCAAGTTGCCTGTTGAAATCTTTATTGGGCTGAAGCGACGGGGAGGCCGCCCGTTCGGGTGGCTGGGCCGACCCGAGCGCCTTTTCTTTTCTCTTATCTATTAGGTTTTCTTTTATATGACTGGTCATTTTTGACCAGTCAATTGACTGGTCATTTTTGACCATTGCTATGACTGGTCGTTTTTGACCATCGGCTTTTTTGCTTGACTGGTCATTTTTGACCATTGCTATAGCACGTCCCGTTTTCGGGACTTCAGCCCTTTTCTGCTTATATGGAATAGTGGGAAAATTCACTTCAGGAAAATGGTGCTTAACGAATTCATAAAACTTTTCTTTAGGCTCATTTCTCACTCTATCGGTATTGAGAAAGTTGTTGTAGTAATCCTTTGCCCGTTCAAAAGGTACAATATGACGTTCTGAGCCGTTATGATGGTGCCAGGTATTGCGATAGATCATCTTCTTTTTTTCTAAACTTATTAAAGTCCTCTGGACTTTTTTAATTTTCCAATTGAGGGATTGCATGGCATGTTCATCCTTAAAGAAAGCATATCCTTTTTGCTTAGATCTATAGATTATAAGGCCATAAAGAAGAAGCTCGGAGTCGGTGAGTTTTTTGCAATCGGACAGATACACTTGTATAAATTCATTTATACTTGGATCTGTAGGATTTGCATCAATTTTTTCTTGAGTTGCATTTAATTGCAAAGGGCTGCTATTTTCTAGAGTAGACATCTGAATATCCTTGTTGGGGTTTTGGTAGACATCTGAATCTCCTTGTGTGAGGGTGTAGATGTTCCATTAGTTAGCTTAAGCGAGGTCTTACTTGGCCTCGCTTTTTTGTTTCAGGTATATGCCTGAATGTAATTTTCTTCTATTGATTTTCATGGGATCCCCACATGTCTATTTAAAACTTATCATCACTTTCGACAAAGTGAATTAGGTTCAAAACCATGAGGGGAGCAAGAAGATTGCGAAACATGGTAGGCGAAATCAGGAAGTGCTTACGAATATCCTTTTTCTTGACCGACAAGAGCATATCTTTGTTTTTCTTTTCCCATATTTGCGCATAAAGTAGCGCAGACCTTGGGCAGCTTGTCAAGACGCGGATAAAGTATTTTATAGGGGGGAATTCGCTGTAATTTGACGGCATGATTTGCCTCGTGGTATAGCCTGAAGGCGTTATCTATGCCGTCTCTGATATATTTATAAAATTATAATTGCAAGTTTTTTTCGTCTATCCAGTCGTAAACAGATATAGCGCCCTTTGTATAGCGCTCAATTTTATAAGCCGTTTTAAGACTGGGGATTAGCCCTTTCCGTAGGATATCGTGAAGAGTAGAAGTGCTGATACCGAGCTTTTGCGCTACGGCTCTTTGCTTTTTTTCGTTATCCTTCATCCATAGAGCAAACTTATTCATCGTAACCTTTATTTTAATTCATCTTTTTCTGTACATAAATACGGAATTCCGAGACCATGGTGAGTATATCAAGCGAATGTATATAAAACAACACAAAATGGAGAGTCAAAATGAGGAAAATGCAAAAAGGATCACAGACCTTAACCATATTGGAATGGATAATGGTGTCAAGACTCTGTTGGGAGTATTACGTCACAGAAGAGTGGAATGAGGACAATTGTGCTTATTGTCTGGTTGATGGGGATTTTCAAGAAATGGGACAAGTTTCGCTTGATGAAATAAAACCCTACATTTCAGCGCGGACAAGAGATTTGACATCTTTGTCGCCTGCTCCAGGATGGAAATGGTTGGATAAAGGAGAGTCAAAATGAGGTGGATTCTATTGCTCATGCTTACGAGCTGTGGGGGATACATGACTACGTTTCATAGAGACGAGGTTGGCAATGTGACACATGTCACGAAGATTTCAGAGAAGGACTATTACAAGCAGAAAGGAATATCAAGATGAATGAGGAAGAAATAATGGAAGCTGAAGAATACGCCTTTTGGGAAGCATTAGAACGCTTGGAAAGGCAATTGGACAGGCAGAAGCTTCATCAAGAAGATTATGAAGCTTATTTAAGATGGGAGCATCCACAGGAGTAAAAAAGGTGGGGAGGGAACGCCCCTCCCCCGTATATGAAGAAATACTAGAATTGCTGCACCCTCAGCATGGAGAAAAACTAAATTTAAAGGAAATGAAATATGAATCAGTCAGAAAATATCAACGAGTTAGTAGCGGCGCTATCGAAGGCTCAAGGCGCCATGGAACCCGCAAAGTTCAATAAGAAAGGGCAAAGGCATAGATATGCAGACTTCACCAGTGTGATGCATTCTTGCAGAGTGCCTCTAGCCAGCAACAACCTAGCCATAATGCAATACGTGGAAACGATAGACGGGAAAGATGTCCTCGTGACCATGCTTACGCATACCAGTGGACAATGGATCAAAAGCCAGTTGCCACTGCTCATAAGCGGTGAGCCAAACTGCCAATCGCTTGGTTCAAGTATTACGTACATGAAACGCTATGGACTCTCTGCCCTGATAGGTATTGTCAGTGATGAAGACGAAGGAGCAGACGACGATGGAGAAAAAGCTATGGAGAAAACAAAAGCCCAAACCCCGCCCAATGAATTCATTGAAGAGAGTGAGATAAAAACTTTGATGAAATCTAATGCAAAGTTTAGATAACCAAAACAGAGAGCTATGTCTTGCTTGGATTAAAAAGAGATTCAAGGTTGAATCCATGAGAGAGATTCCCAAGTCAGGTTTTCAAGAGTGCTTAACTTCTATAAATGCCAAAATAAAATATCTGAAAGACCAAGAGAACACGGTGGTACATAATGAATAGAGATACAATAATTTACATACTTAATAGACTGAGCTATCCGGATGCTAACGATTTCGACACGGAAAAGACTTCCTTAATATTTGAATTTAGAGAGAAAAAATATGAAGTTGAATTCGAAAGGCGCAGGGGAGAATTTTTGAATTTTCAAGTAACATACGTAGAAGAGGTAAAAGATGAAAGACCCAAAGAATGAAGAAGACGCTAAAAATTTTAGTGAAGCGTCATCTAAATTAGAACACTTTATGTTTAAACTAATCCAAGAAGGAAAATTAGATTATTTCCAGTTAAAGGCTATTTTAACTAATTGGGTGGGATTGTTATTGATAAGAGAGGGGCATGATCCAGAGAGCGCAAGATGTTTTTTTAATTGGTTCATAACAACTAACTGGGATCGTTTGAAACAAATAATGGAAGTAAGAGGCCAAAATGAAGATAATTGAAGTTGAGCAAAGCAGCCCTGAATGGTTGGCTTGGAGAAAGACAGTAATCACAGCCACGGAAGCATCCATAATTATGGGTACTAATCCATGGGATACACCTTATACGTGCTGGCAAAGAAAGCTGGGGCTAATTGGAGATAAGAGAGTAAATGAAGCCATGGAAAAGGGTAAGCGCTTGGAACCCGACGCCCGGGCGCAGTTCATTGAACACTTTGGCATTGACATGAAGCCTGCTGTAGTGGAAAGCACTGAATTTGAATTTCTAGGAGCTTCTCTTGACGGCATAAGTAACTGTCGTAAATACCTGCTAGAGATAAAGTGCGGTAATGCCGAGCTGCATGCAATGGCTTTTGATGGTGAAATCCCCGCATATTATAGAGACCAAATACAACACCAGTTGCTAGTTACGGGAGCTGAGAAATGTTTTTATTATAGCTATGATGGATCGAATGGGATTTGCATTCATGTTTTACCCGATCCGACCTTCAAAGAAAGATTTCTGCCCAAGGCTAGGGCTTTTTGGAAATGCGTAGCCTTTGCTGAAGCTCCTCCATTACAGGATAAAGACTACATAGATAGAAATGATGATCTAAATCTAAAAAAGATCTAAAGACTTATAAAGAGGTTGATGACGCTATTAAAGTCTTGGAAGAAAAAAGATCGATATGAGAAAAAAAATCATCGAAAGATGTGATGATCAAAACTGCATATGCAGTGGGTTTAAGATTATGAAGAAGGTTTCTAAAGGCCGTGTAGATTATGGCGATATTCCAGAACTCAAAGATGTAGATCTGAATAAATATAGAAAAGACCCGATTACTTCTTGGACAATCCTGGTTTCCTAACACATGTGAAGGCGGAAGTGTAGGCAATTATGCAATGGACGCAAATAATAACAATCATCGTCACCCTATTGGGAGGCATCTTTTACATCCATAACGATGTGAAAGAAATCCGAAAGGAAATGCTTCAACAGGGTAACAGGATTGATAAGTTGTACGAAATGTTTGTAGATCTCCTAAAATCTAACAACAAAAGGTAAAAAACTGTACTACTAGCAACCTTTTTTCTTCATGGCTTTTTTAGCGCCCATTTTCTCGTGCTTCTTATCGTTCTTTTTGTCCATCTTCATGAGCTTATTCATGCCTTTGTCGATGACTTTCTTTTCTTTTTTAAGTGCTTTGTCCATTTTATTTCTTACCTTTTCTGGGGATTTTAGCGCCGGATTTTCGAGCTACATTTAGCGCGATAGCTACGGCCTGTTTCTGTGGCTTTTTTCCTACCTTCATTTCAGTCTCAATATTTTGTTTGATTGCCTTTTGGCTCTTTCCTTTAACTAGAGGCATTGCAACCTTCCTTGCATGCTTCAGGAGCTGCGGCAACAGGAGCATCCTTGTGGCTTTGGAGAAGTTCGCAAATCGCATCTATGGCAGCATTTTTACCATCAGCATCTTTCATGTATTGCCCATGAACTATATTTAGCAGATTGGCTACTTGTTGCAAAAGGCCAGCCGTATGCGTGTACTCTAGACCATCTTTGAATAATACTTTTATTTTGTCCAACATAAGAAATCCTTTATTTACTGTGATATCAACAATATGTACAACTTCCAGAGGATTTTATCAAGATTTTACGAAAAAAACTCTTCCCTCATTCGCACGAATTTACATATACCCCTCAAAAAGGTGGCGCATGAAGAATTACTATGGCGGGTGGCTGATGATACACATATCTCTTTTTGCCACTGTAGCCTCTATATATATATTCGATTTTCCCAAAGGTTTAGCTTACGCAACATTCACGGCTTTGTGTGTAATATTTATCCTTTGGCAGCTCGTAACAGAAATGGAATACGAACATAAAAAAATAGTTAAAAGAATTATTGTCGAGTGTGGTATATGCCTATTCATATGCCTAATGATAATAAAATTTATTTTCCCCTTGTTAGGAATCTACTACGTACCATTGGCGTGGAGGCTATATGCTTAATCTTTGGCTGTGTGTTCTTCTCAATGTTCATCATATGCCTCCTATTTATGATCCTGATCTACCCACCGCTGAAGATTATCAGGAAGCTCTGGATAATTCTGATATCGAGCTACAGTGGAAAAGAGAGATTTTAGATCTCCTTTACCCAGATGGTGCGCCTCATACTGTCGAAGACGCTAAAGACTTTTGCTAATAATATGCATAGATAACGATAATCCCAATAGTGCCATTCCCGCCTGAAGAGACATTTTATTCCTACCGTTTATGCGATTCGTACCGCTGTCATATATCCGTGAGCTGTACTTGTATCTGCTGATAATGATCCCGTGAAATAATAGGTAGTTGATCCTGAAGGTGTAGCAATGTAAGGAGCCATAATACAATTAGTGGTATTCATTGCCGAAGTTTGGGTATTTGATTGAGCGTTGGTAGCAAATGGAGTGCCGCTTGCTGTTGTAGTGGCAAATTGACAAGTTACACCAATCGCAGCACTTGGAGAGGTTAAGTTTACCAAACCTGATAATACCCATGTTCCAGCTCCTACAGTAATGCTCGTGAAGTTTACAACGGAAGTGCTTACAGAGACACTTGAAAAAGTTACTGTGCTAGATGTGCTTCCTACGGGAGCTTGGAAAGTTGGTGTGGCACTTCCATTGCTTGTGAGCACATAGTCTGCCGTACTGGAAGAAATGGGAGCTAAATTCCCTCCGCTATCACAGAGTACCACCTGCGGAGTATTTCCCGAAGTGGGAGTAGCTCCAGTGATTCCCCCTAAATAGCATAATGTGGCAGAGCTGTTTCCAATTCTTATTACGTTGCTCTCGGATGCTGTGCCATTAAGATCATAGCCTATAACAATGTTATTTGATTCTGTCCCAGTGGTGTAGCCAGCGGCAGCTCCGTGACCAATAGCTATATTCTGCGAGCCAGTTGTTATGTAATATAGAGAAACGCTTCCAAGGCCAACATTGTAATTTCCTTGAGTCATGGAATAACAAGCATAGTATCCAATTGCTGTATTATATTCTCCAGATGTCATGGAATGTAGTGCATTGTTTCCAATTGCACTGCTGTTAGTACCGCTAGTTAAAGCAGAAAATATCCCGCTACCCAATCCTGTATTAGCACTACCACTAAGGCTACCATTTCCACTTAATGCACCCATGATAGTGTTGGCGCTGGAATCAGTAACCTTTAAATCCAGGGTAGTAGATTACCCCGCAAATAAAACTGAGGAGCCACAATTTGAATTGGCATTGAAGGTGAAACTATTACCTGTAAGCCCTCCTCCTGTATCGCCTGTTAAAGTTATAGAACCTGAAGAAGCAGCTTGGAAAGATGGATTGGAAGAAACTCCGTGCTAGTAAGCACATAGCCGGAGGTAGAGGGCGAAATACTTGAAATAGCATTAGAAGCTCCTCCTACTAAAACATCATATTGCGTAATCGCATTGCCAGTTACAGCGCTCGTACCATTGCCTATTAATACGCCTGTGAGAGTAGCAGCGCCCGTGCCACCGTGGCCTACATTCAACGTGCCGCCCAATGTCAGATCTGGCGTTGAAGCTGCAAAAGACAATCCCGTAGTTCCAGCAGTTACCGTGACTGCATTTCCGGAAAATGGCGTTCCACTATCACCCGTAAATGTCACAGAGCTTGCCGCAGTAGCCTGCCAAGAAGGGGGCGCACCCGAATTAGCCGTGAGCACATAATTCGCCGTGCCATTCGCAAGCCATTCGGGAACACCGCTTACACTTGTTACTAGCACTCCATTGTCTAGGGTTGAAAGACCTGCAACAACGTTAGATGAGGATGAGTATAATAGCTGGCTGACAGTTGTTGTAGCTGGGTATGTAGCTGTTGACCAAGAAGGCGTAGTAGAAGATCCTGACTGCAAAATTTGTTTGGCAGTTGAGGTGCCAGCAAGAATAGCTGCCGCTGAAGCTGTGGAGTAAAATATACCCCCATTGGACGCCGTAAGATTAGCGCTTGTACCACCATTGGCCAGATTGAGCACCCCTGTGATATCCATTGTGGTTCCAGAGGCCACAGTTGTCAGCCCCGTTGTACCACCTGATATCTTTACTGTACTTCCACTAGCTGAACCCGAATCAGCAGCCAAGATTTCAATTCCAGTAGCTGACCCTGTAAGCGAAACAAACCCATTGGCATCAACGGTGAAATAGGTGCTATTGAAAGAGGCTAACCCGGCATTAGATGCTGATGAGAAACACTAGATGAAGTATATTGGGTTACTATATTTATTGTATTTCCCGATGCTGTAGTCTGTAAGGGAATACCGTAGGCATCTACCACCTCTCCTAGTATCTCTAGGGTATTACCAATGGGTATTGCTGTACCATCATCCGTTACAAATGATGTTGGGATTTGAGGATGGGTGCCTTCAATATCGACTATTCCTGCCTGTGAGATAACTACCTCCTCACCAAATTTCTATCTATTCTTTCTATCAACGTGTAGATATTCTCAATCTTCTTTTCCATGATGAATATTGTCTTATCGTAAATACGAATTTCCTTCAAAACACCGTCTCTGTCTATCCGTGATAAAGAAAAATTGCTGTCTATCTTAGCCATCAATTCTGTGTATTTCTGATCCATTTCAGCTTTCAGCATTGTCAATTCGTCTGTCAGAGAACTTATTAAATTTTTCGTTTCTCTTTGAAAATCTTGAAATGCATTTAAATGGCTATTGGTACATTCTTTCACTAAAGAATTCAGCTCTTCTTTAACTTTATCCGTATCTATTTTTCTAGAATAAACATCATGAAAATTAAGCATTAGCTGATGTAAATCATCAATAGACTTTCTGTTATCTGCTACGGCTTCAGCTGCGTCTACCATTCTAGATTTCAAATTAGCTACATGAAATTCTGTCAGATTTTTGAATTCTTCAAGATCTTGCTGCTTTTGCTGTGATAAAGACTCAAATTTCTGTATAGAGAGGTTCAAAGAATCTCTGAGAGCCTGCATTTCTTTTTGATAATTCGCAATGAGATGTAGATGCTCATTATTCTGCTGCTTCACTAAGGCATCAACCCTTAGATTTTGGCCATTACATTGGCTGCGCGTAAACGACTTCAATGTACACCGCTCCTGATGATGGCATCGTTGCGTACCTTACGTACCATTGCGTACCAATTGCAAAACAGAAATCGTCCATGTTCACAGGTCTATGATTCATGGTAACGTCAAAAAGCTTAAAACTACCAGCTGGTACAATCAGGCGATCTGTAGAGGTATCTGTACTAAAAAAAACATCTTCACCTGTTGTATTGGTAAAACAAATAATTCTTGCCTGATATGCAAAAGGTGTACCTACCGCTACGTATGTGCCGGTTATGCTTCCATAGGCCAATGTTCTTAAAGCATCAACTTTTGCTTGAGTTGTAAACATCCATTACTCCTTATTAGCTCGGTCTTACGATGATATAAGCAAATGTGCTTGTATCTCCCGTTTGGGTCGAGCCTGGAGTTCCCAGAATCAAACTTGTTACGGTAAAACTTGTTGCATTGGTTATAGAATATGTAAGCATTCCCAAAGTCGTAGAGCCGTTAGCGCCTGTTCTAGTGAGAAGGATAACATCACCTGTCGCAATATTTGTATTTGCAATTGTAACTGTCCCTGATGACAAGGTTCCCACACCGATAGAGTTAGTCGCCGCAAAGGAGGCGCCCTTGATCTCAAGGAATTTTCCAGCTGTGGCAATCTGGAGGTTAGCACCTGTGACGTTTACACCACCGGAACCGCCATTGATTGTTGTAGTGCTGCTGCTGCTGGTTGATCCTATTGCTACAGTATTTGCTGCTGCTGAAGTGGCAATGTTAACTGTATTACCTGCTGTACCTGTGTTAGCAATATTAACAGTAGTTGCTCCGGCTCCATTGCCGATAAGGACGGTATTTGTACCTGAAGAAGAACCAAGGGTAATATTGCCTGTTTGGGCTGTTCCGCCAATGAGAATTGTACCTGTTGTAGCCGATCCGCCAATTGCATATGTAGTCGAAGTACCACCGGAAAGAGTAAATGCAGATCCGGCAACGAGCGTAATGCCAACGTTACCACCAGATGCAATCGATACTGCACCTGCTGCACTGTTACCGATGTTTACCACAGCCGGACTAGACCCTGTGGCCAAGTTAATAGTTTGTGTACCACCTGTAGAAGTTCCCGCAAATACGTTGAAGGTTGAAGTACCTGTAGTAAATGCTCCTCCTAAGACGTTTACAACGCTAGAAGCTCCTGTTACGGAATTTGCGACGCTAACAGTAGTTGCGCCTGCTCCATTGGCAATTAGAACACTATTGGTGCCTGAAGAAGAGCCAAGAGTAATAGCCCCTGTTTGCGCCGTTCCCCCAATAAGGATTGTACCTGTAGTTGCAGAACCTCCGATAGAGTAGGTAGTAGAAGTAGTGCCGCTCAATGTAACTGACGCACCTGACCTAATAGCCACTGCTCCAGCCGCTGTGTTACCAATATTGACTACAGCAGGCGATGAGCCCGTTGCCAGGTTAATAGTTTGCGTACCGCCCGTTGAGGTTCCTGTGAATACGTTAAAGCTGGATGTACCAGCTGTAAATACACCGTTTAGAGCGTTTACTACCCCAGACGCACCAGTTACAGCATTGGCAAGGGAAACTGTTGATGCGCCTGCACCATTACCGATTAATACGCTACTAGTTCCGGAAGAGCTGCCCAAGGTGATAGACCCTGTTTGCGCTGTTCCTCCAATAAAGATAGTACCTGTGGTAGTACTAGCCCCGATAGAATATGTAGAGGCAGCGACACCATCGAGAACGAAATTTCCACTACCTACATACATAGACAATGAGGCAGATCCAGAAGCTTTTCCGATAACGAGTGTGTTGGCTGCATCTGTTCCAATGTTGATAGTATTGCCACCACCGTTGATAGCTAAGCCACCTGCTCCAGCTACTAGAGTTACGGCACCAGAAGAACCCCCAATTGTGGTTGTTGCGCTTCCTGAAGCATTGAGAGAAAGTGTGCCTACTTGCGTTACGCCTGCCAACGTGATTGTGCCTGTTATGCCTACAGTAGAACCAAAGGTAGCAGCTCCAGTCGCATTAAATGTAGAACTGAACGTTGCTGTAGTTCCCGATAGACCTGCTGATAATGTTGTAGCACCTGTAACTGCAAGAGTGCTGGAAGCTGATAAGGTTGTAAATGCACCCGCTCCAGGAGTTGTACCACCAATTGCAATACCATTTGCAAGAGCATAAGCTAAAGATGAGGGAATGATTGCCGAGTTTGTTGAAATGGTACCAGCTAATGCCTCTGGATTAGTCGCAAGAACAACAAGCCCAGGAGTAGTAGTTGTAGCAGGTACGCCGCCAGCGGAAGCATAGGTATTTACAAAGGTATAAACGTCATTTGTTGATGGAACATAGTTAGCACTTGGAGCATTTCCGGCTGCTAGTTCAGCGTAGGTTCCTAACAGCAGTGAACTCGCAGCATTGACCCAATTACCATTGCCAGCGTAGAAATAAAAAGCAGTAGGAGCCTTAGGAGGAGAATAGGCTAACTGACCAATCTCGTAATTGGTTTGATTGCTCGTTGGAGGGTTTTCAAAGGCAGCAGGGGGCGGTAGGATTGCAATCAATCCTTGCCCAAGGCCATACACTTGATACATTTTACCCATAAAAACCTCGCTTTTTCGTTAAACTTAACCTTCTATGATAAAATTCATTCAAGGCAATGGAAATATTAGACCTTTAATTTTTATTCACTTTCATGTACTATTAACTTTTTAACGTTTTAAGGGTAAGTACATGGATAGAAGATATTTAGAGCCTCCGAAAGAAGTTTTAAAAAAAAACCCTCAAAAATGCACAGGTGATATTAATATTGTATTTTTAACGGTAGATGAATTTGCTGAGCGCATTAGAATGCATCCCAATAGTGTTAGAAAATCTATTAGAGAAGGCAAAATTTTTGCCACTAGACCCAGCACCGGCAAAAGGTCGCCTTACAGAATCGCTGAATCAGAATTAGAAAGATTATATTTGCAATCTATGTGCGAGGAGAAAAAATAAATGGAAGAGATTGAAAAAAGATTAGATAAGATTGAACATCAATTAAAGTTTTTTGCAGAAGCTTATAAAACTCTTCATAATATGTTCATAAATGGCGTCAATGTTAAAGTGGAAAGAGAACTACTTGAGCCTGTACTTTCTAACCTACAAACACAAATGAGAGAATTTAGATCTCTGCATGATCAATTTCTGAAGACGATAAAACAAGAATCTTTCATGGGGACTCTAGCTTTCATGGCAAAAAAATTACATGCCATAGAAGCAGAGATTTCAGGAATAAAAGAAAAGGGCATAAAAAAGAATATTCAGCTTGATTTTACAGTCGACGGCTATGAAATGATCCAAAAAAAATCTGGCCTAACCGATATGAGCTGTGAATATGTAGACGATTCTGTAAAACAACTTCTCGATTCTTTAACAGAAAGAGAAGCAGAAGTTCTTATCCATCGCTATGGACTATTAGGAGCTTCTATTAAAAACATAAAAGAAACGGCGAAACAGCTTTCTACGACTCCCGAAAGAATAAGAAAAAGGCAGCTGAGTGCATTAATAAAATGTCGCCATAGATTTAGAAAACCTATCGTAGACAAGTTATCAAATAAAGATTTGAAAAAAGATATTTTAGGATACGATGAGTGATTAAAGTTTTTGCTATTATTTACTTATTTGTCTTAAAGATGTAAAATGATGTAACTCAAGGAGTTGCAAGGAGCATTAAACATGTTTGCATTTTTAGTTAATGGTATCGCTTGGATAGGAATAGGTATTATGGCGTTGAATATTTTAAGAGGCGAAGATCCTTAAACTAATGATGCAACTCAAGGAGATATAAGGATAAAAAAATGATTATTTTAGAGATTTTGGGCGGGATTCTGCTTCTTCTTTGGTTGGACTCTCATTGACTAATTCCTGTGCAAGAATCATAGCTTGCTGAAGTGAATTGTTTTTAGCAGCAATAATAATTTTTTTCATGATATTTTGCTTTGAAGGGTCTGTCAAAAGATTAGTAGAAAGCCTTTTTGCTGCATCATATCCAAGAATACCGACCAATGTTTTATAATCTTTTGTAAACAGTGCACGAATGCCTTCCAAGATTTTGAGAGAAGCAATAGTTTGATTTTTATTAGGAATCTGTTTTAGCAGAGACTCTATAGCTTCTGCGCCTTGCGATATGGTTTTGATATTTTCAAGCTGTTCCGGCCCCAAAACTTTCCTAGCAAGATCGTGATTTTTAGGGTCATTTAATATGGAACCTATCTTCTTAAAATTCACGCCTTCTATATTAAAAGCTTTTTCAATGGTTTCCATGAGATCCCTAGTATCTAGCCAGTGCTTCCATACTTCATTAGTAATTTCGAAATATTTCCCGAATTTAGCAGCTTCTGGCCCTGACTCTGCAAATGTGTCTTTTATGCCCTCTTTTACTAGGCCCAGTAAATGCTCTTTCTGTGTAGGATTTCCCCAGTTTCCAGCCTTACCTAGATTTCGATAGAAACCGGTGAAGAACTCAGCAGTATCGGCTTTGTCAAGTTTCGTAAGACCGTCCTTTAAAAATTCAACGAATTTCTTTTGTTCGTCCAATAAAGGATATTTCTCAAGATATGCAATGGAATTTTCAATAGCTTTTTTAACAGGTTCTTTGTTTCTTACAGTTATGCCAGAAGCCAATTCTTCCATGGATTTATAGACATTCGAAGCTTGCTTCTCAAGATAAGATAAACCACCTTCTGCATATCCCGGAAGTCCCTTTTTGATTTGTCCCTTAAGTAATGTTTCACTATTTCTTACTCCTTGCCGAATTGTATTTTCAGCTTCAGGAGTAAGTGTGGCATACTTTTTTAAAATCTTGTGTTCTTCAAGAGCATTCTTTGCAAGAGTAATATCTTGTTCAGAATAACCAGATTTTCGTAAATTTTTAATTGTATTTTGTACTTCCTTACTTTTAGAAGTTATGGGGACATTAGATTTAGGAGCTACTTTAAGAGCAGCTATAATTTCGGCAGCTGCTTGTGCCCATGGCGGGGCGCCGGCTTCTTCTAATGTTTGTCCAGCCGTACCAGCAACTATGGGGGTTGTAAGGCCTCCTATACCCAAGGAAGCTCCTCCCCCCGCTAAATGACCTATCCTACGCCCATAACGACCGCCTATGGATGTAGGCTCTGAAACAACGCCTAATTCTTTACCAAATTTTTCTATATCATGAGATGAAGGCAATTTGGAAAATCTAGGAATAATATCATCGTCATCTGAAAGAGCTAAAAAATCAGAGGGAGAAGGTTTATAATCCGGTCGCTGCATCTTCTCTAGAATCCCGAATTCCATTTGATTTTTAGCCTTCTCTCCGGGAAGAGTTTCTTTTGGTTGTAATCCGAATAAATCTAGTATATCTCCATAGGTTCCAAGCGCACCAATGCCCAAACCCTGTGCTGCTTGCTTACGAAAATCTTCAGAATCTTCCAGTTTCTTAGGAGTAGAATTAAAAAAGTCTAATACTTCTTTTGGGGAATACCCCAAATCTTTAGATCTTTGCATTTTCTCTGAAAAATTAGGGTCATTCTTTTCCAAAAAATTAAAAATCTCTTCATCTGAATACCCAGCTGCTTTAGATTTTCTATATTTCTCATGAAAACTCATCCTGGGAATCCCCAAACATCGGCTAATGATTCATTTTTACCATTCTCTCTTTCTACCATGGATTTAGCCTGTGCATTGACTGTTTTCAACTCATTTTCTAACTCAGATTTAAGGCGCCGGTAATTTTCAGTTGCGTATTTTTTAATCAATACAGGATCGGCCCCCGATCCATAATGATCCACGGCAGCCTTATACGTTTCATCCTTAAGATAGGCTATCCTATTTCCTAGAGCCAGTTGCTCTGATATAAGACGACGACCCTCACGACTATTAGCCAAGGTAGGAAATCCCTGCTTAAATTGATCCAGATCGAAATTAGTAACACGACCAGGAAAGAAATCCTTAGCCCTTCTGGCCAATAGAGCAATCGTTTTAACATAATCTTGAGCTTCTGGTGTAGCAAGTGCCTTCACCCTCAAATCGCCCGTTTCCCAATTCACATTCCATTTCTGACCACCAGAGGGCAAAGCTTCTGGATCTTCATCTAAATCTTGTAAATGCTTAACTGCTCTATATTCTTCATCCAAAGCATTCAAACGATCCACAGCTTCAGTGTAGGCAGGAATATTTAGCTTTTCTCTGTATTCATTCTGACGCACAATATCCGCAGGGGTCAACCCTTCAGGTTCGGGCATATCTGGGAAATCCAACTCCAAAGCTCCTAAGCCCGTCCCCGGAATCTCTATGCTTGGCTTTACTTCTTCCTTCGTTTCAGTTTGACCCGAAAGACCTTTTCCAGATTTTGATCGCCGGATTAAATCATTTACATTTTTTATAACATCCGATTGCCCACCTGTGGGAGCATTTACCATCTGATTTTCCCATAGTTTTGCAGTTTCTTCAGGATACCCAGCTTTAATTAGTGATTCATAGACGCTTCGACCGATTGCCCTGTTTTTCTGCAATTGCATGACCTTCAGTTGATTTTCTGGACTTAGCTTAGCTAAGTCCTTAGCAGACACCTTTTGGCCCTCTACAACGCGCCCTAAGACGTCTTGTTGCGCCTCGTTCATTTCCTGTTGCTCTATTTGCATCCTTTGACTAAGTAACTCTTGCCCTTTGTCACCGTATGGAGCGAGCGCTGATCGCAGAGCCTCAAACTTTTTGGACTGTGGAGCGCCCTCAAGAGCTTTGTCATGCAACACGCTTTCGAGACTCCTGTTAGCAAAAAAGGTATTCAAACCATTGCCAATACCTTGGCCTAAACTCATGCCCAGCATCTCGGATAGCTTGCCTTGAGGATTGCCAGTTTCAATCACTTGAACCATTATTGTATCCCTCCGCCTTGAGGACGTTTAAATAGACCGCTAATGCCTTTAGTAATGTTATTAATTCCTGACGCCCCTAAAGGAGAACCCGCAATACCGGTCAGAAGAGGATTTAAAAACCCAGCTGAACCCTGTTGTTTTTCGTAGGCAAAAGGCTGGTAGTTTAGTCCTGTCTGTGCCAGTTGATTATATTGTCCATATTGCTGGCCAGCTGCCTGCTGCTGAAGCTGAGAAAAGAGCTGTGCCAGTTGCGCTTGAAGACCTGAAGCAGCACCACCCACAGCCTGACCAAAACCGCTTGAAGAGAGAGCGCCCATGCCTGCATATCTTTCCTCAATTTGTGGAAGGATTTTTTCTAGGAATTGTTGCATATAGGGGTCAGAAAATTGATCTAAAGCCTGCTGCTGATTTGGGCCTAGAAGATTATTGTAGTACTGATTGGCAAGATCATAACCCCCTCCCTGCTCAGACAAACCCATGGCATTGGAGAGAACATTGTTGTGTAATCCTTGCTGCTGGGGAGTGCCTGTAGGCACTTGTTTTAACTTATCTCGACTTCCAAAGAGAAATTCATTTAATTTTGGCATATTTTACCTCAGTTCTTTAGGTACTGTTGAACCCAGACGGCCCACGTCAGCGCGTTGCCCGAATTATTCTGGATAACCAAAGTGCTTGTCGAGTTATTATATCGGACATATATATCAGGATCATTTAAGAAATAAGAAATACCACTTGTATCAATTGCCCCGCCAAAGCCTTGCACAGGATAAAGATATCCAAAGATTGCCATGGGTTGCGTAGTAGAGGATAAAACAATATCAGTGGTTCCAGTCGGAATGTTCCCGCCATTTAAATAGACCAGATCTACAGTAATCCTATATCCATTGCGATTCTGCCCAGGATTACCAATCTGATACCACTGCTCAAAATTGGCTACTTCTTGTAGAAGGAAAAGACCACTTTCTTTGGTATTCACAGCGTTCGCTACTCTACGGAGATAGAGCATTAAAATATCTTGGAATCCTGATTCATTAGGATTGACATCGAGAGAGACTGGAAGTTGGTTTGTATTTAACGACTCATTGCTTGAAAATGTCATATATATTTATAACTCAGTTAATAAGTCGACCGCCTTCCCTAAAATAGATATTCATCGCATTCAACTCCATGGGCGTTTGATGAGTGGCTAATTGGTTCATAAGATTATCATCGTAGGTCATGCCAATACGCAAGTACTGCCCAAATTGGGTGCTATAGAACCGATACCAGGCATATTCAGACCCAGAAATATAAGTTTGCCCATTAGTGGGTGTCATATTCCAAATACCCCCCTTAATATAAGCGCTGAACCCCGTTGAATTGATGCCATTAAGAGTAAAATTGTTAGAATCCACTACTGTTATATTATAAAGCGCTGCATTGAGTTGAGTCATGCCCTGGACGTTATTTATATGAATGAGAGTTCCAGTAATCAAACTATGATTTGGGCTCGTCACTTGACAAGGATTTGCTTGTGTTGCATTCGTGATAAATCCACAGGTTTGAGATGAATTTAGTAATTCTTGATTAGATGCAATTAGATTTGCTTGCTCTCCTAGGTAAGAATTTACAAAAAGCTGTATTGTAACTGCTGTAATCGCAGGAGAGGAAATATCAGAGTCCATTTGGAAGTCTATATAGGATAACTTGAATTGCTTCCCTTGTCCTTGGAAGGGATTGAAATCTTTGCCTTGAATATTCATTTTTGGGCAAAGCGTTACAAGACCTCCTCCGATATATGTGGCTGAAGAAGTTATATTAACGGCTACATAGTTTTGGTTGGGGAAATCCCAAGTGCTAAGAGTAACAGTATTTGCGTCTATTACAGTTACAGAATATAGTATGTTGTTTAATCCTGGATCTGTCCCACTCCATAGCATACCAGTGATATAAATAATTTCGCCATTGGCCAAGTTATGGTTTGTTATCGTAAATTGATTAGGGTTAGTACCAAAATTAACGGCTGAAATAGCCATGGTTGGTGCATAAAGAAGTGTTACAGGCTGCGGCGTTTCGGCATCTGGATTTTGATATATATTAATAAACCCCTGTTGTGTACCTAAAGCAACGTAATCAACGTATTGTTGATCGTCTACGTTATCCCAAGAGACATTGCTTTCCCAAAAAGTTGTCAGGCTATCCCATGTTATTCCGAACATGAATTGGCATATGCCAAAACAGGTGATTGTATCACGGAACTTTGCCCATGTATTATTGCGATAATTGAAAACGAGAGTTGTATTTGGATAACTCTGAGTAGCCGATGAGTTAGAGGTATCAAGATAATTCCAATAAACTAACTCTTTCTCAAAATCCCTAATACCGTGGACAAAATTAGGAGCACTATTTTGAATTTCAAAACTGAATACCTCCTCAGGTATTTGCTCATCTAAACGATTCACCCCATTGGCGGCTGCCTGAATAATACCCCGGTCACTAACAGCCATGACGCCTTGATCAAAAACAATAGGGCTATAAGTACAGACAGAGCCAAAATCTGAAGAAATACGCTCGAAAATAAATGGCGTACCATACTCGCCAATGTAACGCAATTGCCATGTGGAATATTCAAAAAATACGATCAAAGTATTTCTAAAAAATGCCGCACTAACAATGGCTTC
Source organism: uncultured Acidobacteriota bacterium (assembly GCA_963833995.1). Lineage (GTDB taxonomy): Bacteria > Acidobacteriota > Terriglobia > Terriglobales > Acidobacteriaceae > Telmatobacter. Next base: position 242,655 of record CAWIAE010000002.1, read on the forward strand.
GTTCGTGGGAGCATCAAGGAATCCTCCTTTTCCAAATATATCTGACCTCCAACCATTCGTTTAATCTACAGGATTTCCAATTTGACTAAATCTACATCGAGCGAAGAAATTCACAGCCCCAGCCACTCCTCCAGCTGTGGTACCTTCCCATGTATTAAGCGCAAGTAAACGGCCATAATAAGGAATTAGAATCAAAGTCTGCCAAAGTGTAATAGTAGCAGTAACCAGAGGTTGAAGATTTGTCCAACTAGAGGGACTGTAATAACGAATAGGATCATAGGGTGTCGCTGCACCCAGCGTGATATTATTATTAGTTACGAAAAAATATCGTAAATCTGGAGTTGCTCCCTGATAGTTTGCCGCCCAGAAGAAATCTGTATTTGTTCCGGACCAAGTGGTTCCAGGTGATAGCTCTTGGAATCCATTTGAAAACTGATAAGCATACTTTGTATCGAAAAATACGGTTGAATCTATCCCGATTGTGGCTACATCCCGTTTCAATATCCCCATGACTGGAAGACCAGGAGAGTATTTTATAGTCCCTGTAATTGTTTCACCAGCGCCCGCAATAATGTAAAGCAATCCTGTAGCGTAATTTATTGTTCCACCGGTTCCCGTGCCTCCCGTTGCCGTTAATATACCGTTTCCTGATGGATCGGTATAAGTGGTACCATCAATATTACCCGTTACGTTTATGCTTTTAGGAACTATGGAAGCCGTCGCTTCCAAACCTAGAGCTGTGATAAGATTGACGCTTTGACCGGAATTTAAATTAAGAGCGACACTAACGGTTACGGATCGTTGCAGCTGCCCGATGGGGACTTCGCCATCTCTTTTTTTTGTTCGCTCACGCCATACATATGCATTTTCCAGATAGGAATAGGCTTCATTAGCCAAAAGAGCGGGCTTTCTATCTTGTGTAAGACCACCTCCTGGATAGCCCCCAATGAGTACTTGATGGAATCCTGTCATACCTTAGTACCCCACAGCCAACCAATACAAAAAATTAGTTGAAGTGATAGTACCATTATAAGAAAACCCCGTTGAAACTGGAGCGCCATTTAAATACATTAGTCGTGAGGTATTCGTAGAATCCGCGCGTATTGTCAATTGAACACTCAAACAAGCATTAGGGAAAGCTACAGGGAATGTAACCGATCCGCTATTGCCAGGAGATGTCACCAAACCCCATTGAAGCAAAATTCCTCCTGACCAAGCAAATCCGTCGGTAGATTTGAGACTACCTGTTAATTGAGAAAGAATCCCTCCTCCAGATAAAGAATATAACTGCGTATCACCTCCCGTAGGAATAGTGGGCGTGGTCGTAGCATTAACATTCAACGCGCCGGGGACACCTGCAAAAACCTGATTATAACCCGTAACGGTAGAAACAGTCGATTGAGTAACTTCATGGATAATCGTATGATATCCTGCGGGATAGAACCCGGCTGGCCATTATTGTTTACGTGATCCCCACCTAGCGTTAGGAAAGTGCCATCCAAGTTGTTTCGAATGGTTGTCTTGGTTTGGCCTAGAGATGAGCCGTCTGGAGGATATCCTAGCGTATATATTGGTATAGCCATAAAAACTCCTTAGCTCACGCATACGGTTGGAATAGGCTGACAATCTTGCGGCCTACGCAATTTCTTTTTAGATGCAGCACTCAATTTAGCCTTAGCAGGCAAGAGTGGCTTTTTCAATTTCTTTTCTTTTCCTTTAATAACGGCCATGTAAATTATCCTGTGGTATGTCGCCCAACAAACAACCCCCCACCCAAAGGAATAGGTTTGTTGGGCAACGATTTAACTTTCTTCTTCTTATTAATCTGTGGGAGTTTCTGCATTTTACTTTTCTGTTTCTTCTTCATATCGATCCAAAACTTGATAGTCCCCCACCAGACCCATAGTTATAGGTAAGTTGATCCGTATAAAGCGTGGGTATTCTTTCTTGGCCTATTTGCGCATATGTCCTAGTCTCAATAACGTCATAACGTTCTTTAAGCATCTTATCTATGAATATGACGCCATCTGAGTCTAATCTCTCTTCAAATATCTTCTTGGCAGCGCCTACGGCTAGTATTTCCCACCATTCTGAAAGCCTGGGTTTCCCGTCATGTCAGCGGCTAAAAGAGCTTGGATAGGCTGTCGATAACAAGTCAGCTCGACGGTGTAACCTGCATGGGGGTTGGGCAAAGCGTAAATTGGTTTTGAAAAAACATGATTGCGAGAGGAATGGAAAACTGTTTAGGATTGTATTGAATCTGTATTGGGGTACCTTCTGGAATGGGATAAGCGAAAGTAAGGCCAGTTATTTCTCCTGTCTGATAGTTAATCGTGGCATTACCAGGCAGCGAAGGAGTGGCAGAAGCATATTGACGGTAGTAGGTCCAACCATATTCCTGGTTGCCATTATTGGAAGTTTGAAAAATTTGGATTAAATTTCCTTGTCCGTCATCTGTAACGTTTTGCGTCTCACCCACGCCATTGCGTCCAATGACATTTGCTGTAATAAGAATGTTTTGAACGCGGCTTTTGAGGGAAGAATAGATTGCGATTTGTTATGGGGCTTGATCGTTGTTTACGCTAGGAATCAGAGGAGAAGCAGTAGTATATCCATTGTAGGGCGACAAATACCAAGAGCCTCCGGAAGTATAAGTACCGTATGATGTTGAATTAACATTAAGATAGAAATTATTAGCATATTATCACGGTAATGATATACGAATTGCCGTTCACTTGCGTCATTCCGCTGACATTGTCAGAATTACACTGATCCCAGAAACAAGCCCATGATTTGGCGCAGTTACTACAGCATTAGTCGTATTAGTTATGCCAGTAATATTCCCAGTTTGGGCTCCTGTCGTGCCATCACCAGAAGAAAAATTGGTATATTGCTGCCAGTTGTAATTAACACCATAAAAGTGATAGGGATCGTGAAATAGTTTAATCTCACGTTTAGCGCAATAGCAGGGAGAATTTACAGTTATGTAAAGCTCACTATTGAAAGGATAGACATCCTGTCCCACGTTAGTCGTAAAGGTGTATATATCCTTTAGTTTAAGAGATCTGAATTTTGCCGGCAGATCGTAGGAATAGAAACTATGCATTTGCTGCACAATATATGAATCCGTAACTTGAAAGGCATTACTAGACCCAGTGAGTTTACGTGTTTTTGTGACTGCGTTGGCCAAGGTCGGATATAGAGGATAGGTAGGCACAAATGTTGTCATAATACCGGCCGGTTATCAAATGCATCTTCTAATGTGACCGTAGTCGTTCCCTGAATTATCCCAGAGCCCGCGGGCACTGCGACACAGGGAACTTGAGGGTCTTGTACATATATAAACGGATAAAAATTACTTGTGTCTACAGCTATTGTTACGGTCGTTGGTGTAAGTGAAATGATTTGGCCTTTTTGATTGTTAAGCTGAATCATTCCGTTGGGAGGAGGAACGCGAAAGCTTATCCACTCAGCAATGGTAAAATTATGATCGCCAGCGAAGGTAACAACGGCTGTAGGCGCCTGCGTTATATTAGTTATATATTGCAGGTTTGGAATAAAATCTGCTCCATAGGGAGGCCCATAATTTGAATTATATGGGACGTTCATGAAACACTCTCTTGGCTGAAAATTATTAAGACACTAGCAAAAGGAGCAGCTTGGTCATGGATCCCAAATTTCAGTCGTCCCTTTATGAATCTTATTTCCTCAGCATATGGCAAAACGATCTCATGAAACCATTTTACATCCGTATATGAAGGAAGTAAAAAAACGCACTTTTTTGCGTTTTTTGCTTTTATTTCCCCTAAACCCTTTTCCAACCATTTTCTAATCTGTTTTCCATAGGGTGGATTTATATAAATACTTCCATTCCATGGAACTTGCAATCCGTCAAATGTAGGATTTTCAGGACATGGATCAAAATCAAAGTCAAACTCTTCATCTAATTTATTAAAAAATTCTAATGGGGTGTTCTCCTTAATATTGAATGTTTTGTACATATTTGAATTCATTCCCATCAAAGCACAGAGGTAGGAGTAAATCTAACCCTAGATACTGTATCAAAACTGCGGGGAGGTTTTTTACCACCTTCGGACAATTCCTGAGAGTACCTACGAATTTTTCTTTTCGTATTGTTCAAATGCTTAACAATACCCATGGGCAAATCGCAAATCTCACCATGAATCATCTTTATGATTTGAATAGGCTCTCCTGGATATTTACGATAGGTAAATTCCAGCCAGCCACCTTGTGCATCAAGGAACTCAAACATACCCGTAACCATCTTGTCGTCTTCTTTTCTCATCTTTTTTACAAGCTCTTCCACCTGCTCAGCAGGCAACGATCTTTTCTGTTTCTTATTTATTTCTCTAACTTCCATAATAATCCTTAAGTTAAAGGAGGGGGAACTCCCCCTCCTAATTTAATTAGGCATTCGTGATACCATTCACATAGTCGGCCTTAAATGCCATAACGACCATGTTGGCGTTTGCTACTCCTACAGCAGATGTTCCAATATTCATGACGTACTGAGACATGTTGTCAAAGGCGTCAGCAAGATTCATCCCCCTGGAGGCGATGCAGGAACTGTCGCACTTCCGTTAAGAGGCACAACACCTGAACCAGCAGGGAAACATACAGCTGGAGATGCTCCACCGGCATATGCGGCAGATGTCGGGAATTGGAATGCAGTAAATCCAAGTGTATTAACATCGATAGTGATCGATGAAACAGTTGTGGAATTAGTTACACTCAATACCCTAGCAGCTCCAGAAGGATTGCTTGTAAGGGCTCCACTTCCCGACTTGGCTGTCAAATTGCTCAGCTGAGTCATGCCATAAGGCGTTGGGATTTGGAAATCTACAAGTTCTCCGGGTGTGTATGGGTTTTGTCTGGAGAAGTACACAACGGCTTGAGTTGCTTGCGTAATGTAAGCAACAGGCAGTGTGTTAGGCAGGAAATAACTTGGATAAACCTTTTGGTAATATCCAGTAGTTCCGTTGGCTACTACTAATCCTGCACCCACAGCAGAAGCCGCATATCCAAGCGTAATGCTTGTGTTAGTGGAAATAGCTGTGATTTGGTATAGCGTGGGGCCACTGATTTGTTGAGCGCCAGTAACGTTGATTAAACGCACTAAATCGCCTACGTTTAGACCAGCAGTGCTGCCAGTAGAAACAACAAACGTGCTTCCATTGACCGCGGTAATCGCAACTTTTGTGAAAGTTGGAGGATTAGCCTGATCAATGAAAGTAAATCCCCCAGTTGTACCCTGTGAGGCATATGTAGTGACACTGGATCCCGTAGAACTTGGTTGACCAAGAGCTAAATAGGAACCTTGCGCCATGTTAGCACTAAACCACTCCGCATAAACCGGGTTGGCAGCTGTGCTTTGTGCGCCCCAGTTGGTAGTATCCTTGACAAAAACCCAGTCGGGTTTTGCTGTCATAGGGATATTAACTGCAACGGGCGTTGCTGGGTTTGTATAAGACCAAGACCCAATAAAACTAAACGGTAGCATGATTGACCTCCTTAAATTCCTGTTGAGCGTAGGTTTTGAATCCAGAGATCATTCGTGATGCACTGGCCTTGGTAGAACGAGCAACCTGCTGTATGTCGGAGCATACAAGGGTCATTGTTGTAGCCAGGCGGTAGGTAGATAAATCTAGCCTTGCCACCCGCTTGCCATACCACTTTGTAAGCTTCTTTAGCTGCTACAAAGCAGTTAGCAATGTCATTGCCCAGCAAAGATGCATTAGGCGTGACAGAACCCTGCTCTGAAACAAAGAAACGCACGTTGTTGGCCCCGCCAAGCTCTGTACTTAACGTTTGAGAGATATTTGGATACTGGAATTTCTTTGTGAATCCAGACATGTTATACAACACAGGAATCATCCTAGTTGTTAACATGCAACCATATGCATCACCGATTGGTGATGTCCCAAAACGTAGCTCAGCTTCCACGATGTTTGTGATGTACTCACCGCTGTTGTTTTGCAACACAGTGAAAACGTCGTCCACATCTGTGATACTCATCTCAGTAGGAATATCGCCGTTCGTACCACCAACGCAGTTAATTTGGCTGGCTGAGGACTCTAAGTTATCTCTTTGCAGGGCGTCCTGTGTCTCACGGAGAGATTGGCCAAGACGTGCTGCGGCTGAGTTTAATACGGGATCTTCGTTCGTGATCGTGACTTGGCGAGTAAGCACAATATATGTGGCATACACGCGGACACGGCAATCCACATCAACACGATTAAGTTGTTGAGGAGGAGGGTTATTTTGCCCATCACTAGGGGCACTTCAAACAGGTCTAGCCTGTCATAACGGCTTTGTCTATCGATAAAGCCCTGATTGTCTGGCAACTCAACTGGTGTAGCAAACAACTGGTGAATCAAGTTGTGCTCTGGAGTTGACAGCAATTTTGCGTTGTACCGCTGTTGTATTTGCGGAGGCAACGTAGCGATTGATACTGTCATAGTTATTCCCTTGACCTATTAGGTCATTTCGGGAACCGAGCTGGCAAGAGCTGCATATCCATTCATTTCACGATAAAGGTCTTTCTTCATAGCATCAGTAAGCTGAAAAGCTTGGGCAATAGGCCGCTTATCGTAAGCCATAGGAGACGTTACCGCCTTCTCTTGCTTTGCAATAGCCTTGTCTAATTCCTTCTCTCTTCTCACATCTTTTGCTGTTTCTGAAAGCTTCAGCGCTTTGATGTATTTGTAGCTTTGCATTCCGATTTTGTACGGATCTTTTAAATCCGCAATCGTCGCTGCCAACTCTGGTTCTTTTTCTTCCAAAATTGATAAAGTTTCTGCATTGACGACCTCGGAGAAATCCGAATACTTACGAGACAAGCGATCCATGAATTGATTTTCCTCTTGCTTTCGGAGGGCTTTTTGCACCTCTTGCTGCACGAGTTCCTCAGCGTTTTTGAGCACCTTCTGATTATTTTTTTCAGAAAGCTTTTTCACCTTACCTAAAGGAATAAACTCTTCATCGCCGATTTTATCAAACTCATCTGGCTCCGCTTGACGCTGAGGTGCTGAATTAGCAAGCTGGGCTTGCATCATTTGCATCTGTGCTTCTCGCAACTGCTTCAGTTCTCTTTCGAGTTCGGCATTCTTAAGACGCATTGCCTTCAAGTGCTGGTTTGTGACCGGCTCTTGAATTGCTGTCGTCTCTTTAACCTCATTGACTTGGGTGTCTACCGGGGTGCTACCGCCTGGATATCGCTGTTTTGGTTTTCAATCTCAGTCATGAATTCCTCTTTGTTTGGTGGTCGGCTAGACCCACATTACGCCGATACGGTAGGCTACACCGCTTTTTACGCCTTACATTGACTTTGTATAATAAAAATAATATAAGTCTATTAGAAAGTGAGAATAATGATCTGCGATAATTGCAAAATTGACAGATTAGTCGGTGATTTTATAAATAATCAGAAATTTTGTTATCACTGTATATATCGGATAAAGCTACAGAAAACGCAGGGAAAGCGAATAATCAGACCCCCTATTTGTCGATGGTGTGGTCAGAAAATTATCCAAAGAGAAAAGGATAAAAAACGGCAAAGAACCGTCTATTGTTCTTTCGATTGCGCAGAAAAAGGCAATAAAAAACAGCGAGAAAACCATTGGAGCAAAAAATTTTGTCAGGCGAACAATGGCGGTAAAAGAGGAAAACATGCATGGAACATAAATCAACCATAGATCCTACGCGCAATACAGTGGGTTCAATCTACAGAGACGCGCAAATACACGGGGAAAAGGGTGTAGTAATTGGAGATGTCAATCATGAAATCAAGAAAGATCTTGTCAAAGACATCAATGAGGCTATTGAAATTGGGACAAATCGAGACGAATCAGGGGAAAGCCTTTTTACTTAGCCATATACGAAAAGTATGATCTCATGATAAGCGGGGCTTGTAAGAATCCGTAAAATCACTAAATATCGGCCTTATCCAGAACAAGATACCATGGTATTTCATGTATTCCCGGAGGGCTCCGTATATCTATGCTGGGAATTGCCTCACAGATCTCAAATGATCAACATTTTGATGAGTCCTGATCTTTTCCCTAAAGAACAAGTCGAAAAAATACGCCGTTGGGATAAAATTCAACTCGAGCATTTTGGCTTTAAGAAGGATGAGAATGGGAACTGGACTGAAAATGAACTTTATTGGGGTGATCATCTCATGGGATCTCCGCAAGTAGAAAAAAATCCACAGACTCTAATCACGTAATAGACATATTAAGTATTTCACTACACCTCATGTTTTCAGACCTCTCAATGCATAGATGCGCTCTACTACCTGAGCTAACGTGCACACAAAATTATTTCTTTGGGATATGCAGAGTAAGCGTCATTTTTTCTTGACGGCTGAGTCTTTCAAATTCTCCATATCACGCATGGTATGTTCGGGTTCCCTTCGCAATTGCTCTGAATATTGTTAATCCATACGAATTCAGCACTTCTGTATCGCCGTCGCGCAGCGTGGTATCGAAGAATGCAACGTGATTGGGGTGATCCTGAGTCATCAATTCGCCTGCCAGGGGAAAGCCTTCGCTAACAATATGATTTTCTCTCATCTGTGCCATATAAGGCAAAGTTATTCTTTTTGTAGAGTCGATTACAATTGCTTATGGGAACCGGGAGCAGGTGAGGGCGTTCTGCTATGGAACTGAGCCAGTTGGAAACCTTTCTCGCAGTCGCCGAGGAGCGAAGCTTCTCCCGAGCCGCGCTGCGTTTGCACCGCACCCAGCCGGCTGTGAGCCAGGTGATTCGGAAGCTTGAAGCCTCGATAGGTGAAACGCTTTTTGATCGTGCCGCGCGCGACGGGTCATTGACTTCGGCGGGTGTGTTGCTGCGCGATTATGCGCAGCGGCTGCTCTCGTTGCGGCGCGAGGCGGCCAGCGCTCTCGACGAACTAAAGAGCCTGGAACGCGGCAGCCTGCAACTGGCCGCCAACGAATACACCTGCATGTACCTGCTTCCCGCAGTCAACCAGTTTCGACGGGAGTTCCCGCAGGTCAACGTCACCGTGCATCGCATGCTTGCCAGTCGCGTTCCCGAGGAACTGAATCTGCGCACCTTCGAGATCGGCGTGGTTTCGTTCCGGCCGGATCCCGCGCAGTTTCGCACGATCGCAGTCTATGGAGACAGCCTGGCTTTCATTGTGAGCCCCAGGCATGCGCTGGCCGGCGCGGATCGCGTCTCCATTAACGATCTTGGGCGGGAGAATTTCATCGCGCATCATGTAACGTCGCCGCTGCGTCGCAAGGTGATTGAAACCTTCCAGCGTTATCGCACTCCACTGAACATGGGCATCGAGCTGCCCACCATCGAGGCGATCAAGCGCTTTGTGGCCATGGGCGACGGCGTGGCGCTGGTGCCGCACCTGACGGTTGCGCGCGAGCTTGAAACCGGCGACCTGGTGCGCGTCCCGGTTGACGAACTGGAGATGAAGCGGGTTCTGAGGCTGGTGCACAGGCGAAAGGCCACGCTCAGCTATGCTGCCCGCGGTTTCCTGCGCACCGTGCGCGCCTTGGCGCAAGAGCAGGGCCCGCCCTTCTACTACCATGTGGAGCGGGAGCGGGCAATCTGAGGGGACGGCTTGCGGCCTCCCGGATGAAACCGCCCTGCGAAGTGGGCGCGATGTTGATGCCATAGCGCCGCTTTGCTTTTTCGAACGTCTAAAGCCTTAAATCATTCCGACGCCCCCTTTCAGCCTCGACCCGTTCCGGCCATTTACAATGCTGAGAGCGGGGCCCGGCACGAACCGGCGCACCGGAATCGACAAGCTGGTTGCCAGCCGGACGGTTGTGCAGTCGTGAGGTTCTACAGCGAATGAAGAAGATCGCCCTTATTGCATTTCTGCTGGCCGCAGGTGTGGCCGCGGGTCGCGCTCAAGAGAGCAGGCAAGACATCAGCCTCAGTGGAACGGCGCTTGTTGAGCCGTTCATCGCCTCATCTACCGACGTCCAGGTACACTCCAACGCCGCCTATGGCGCATTGCTCAGCTATCGATTCATGCTTACTCCGTCGAGCGCTCTCGAGGCCAACTACGGAATTACCTACCAGAACTCGATCACCTTCTACGCTAATCCGAACCACTATCCGGTTCTCACCCGCACCCAGGAAATTTCCGCGGCGTATGTGCGCAGCTTTGTCTTCCGCAAGTTCAATCCTTTTGTCGAGGCCGGTCCAGGCGCCCTGATCTTCCTGCCCATTCGCAACTCCGGAACCGGGAATCTGGATGTGAAGCAACAGGTCGGCATCGGCGGCATGTTTGGTGGGGGCATCGCGTATGAAATCAGCCCCAGTTTCGATATCCGTGCGGAGTACCGTGGATTCGTCACCAAGGTGCCGACTTTCGGGGACTCGCAGCTTGACACCAAAAGGTGGTATCAAATCTATAACCCGACCATCGGCGTCGCCTACCACTTCTAAAACAGGGGTCCGGGGGTCAGAGATCAGGGGGCAGAGATCAGGGATGAACCTCTGATCCCTGCGTCACGATTCCGCTTCCTTGTAACGGCCCAGTTCCTTCACCATGGCGCAATGCTCCTTTAGCGCTTCAAGGGCGCGGCCGCCTTCATCGGCCGATTGAATCTGGCAATCCACGTAAAAGATGTACTCCCACGGTTTGCCGTGCACCGGACGCGATTCGATTTTGGTGAGGTTGGTGCCCATCGCGGAAAGCTCCGACAGCACTGCGACGAGGGATCCGGGGCGATTCTCGACCGAGAACGCAAGGCTCATCTTGTTGGCATGGGGATCGGAAACCGCATCCTGCTTGCGGCGCACTAGAAAGAAGCGGGTGTAATTTTCGGGGTTGTCTTCAATGCCGGCCTGGAGAATGGTCGCACCGTAGCAGCGCGCGGCAGCGTCGCTGGCGATTGCCGCGGCGTGGGTGTCCTCAAGCTGGACTAATTGTTTAACGCTGCCCGCCGTGTCGTAGAAGGCGAACGACTCCATGGCGGGATGCGCGGCGAGAAAGCGCCGGCACTGGGCCAGGGCCACCGGATGCGAGAAGACGCGATCGATGTCGGCGACTTTGGAGCCTGAAAGCGCAATGAGGTTGTGCCTGATGCGCAGCAGCGTCTCGCGCACCACCGTCACATCGTGGGTCAGCAGCAGGTCGAAGTGCTCTGAAACGGAGCCCGCCAGGCTGTTTTCAATTGGAATCACCGCGGCTTCCACGTCGCCATTGCTGAGTCCTGCAAAAACATCGGCTGAGAGCGAGCAGGGCACGATGGTCGCTTTGGCGTCGAGTTTCAGGGCCGCTTCGTGGCTGAACGAGCCGGGTTCGCCCTGGATCGCGACTTTCATTCCCGTACGGGGCGCTTTGGCCTCCTGGTCGGCGGCGCGCCCCGGGGAGTTTTCTCCCGTTGAGCGTTTCTGTGGACCATACCACTGCTTTACAGCCGCTTCTTTTTGTAATTTGCCTGCCGTCATCGGGATCTACCTCCGCAACCACAGGTCGGTGGCCACAAAGCCCAGGAAGACCATGGCAATTACGCCATTCATGGTAAAGAACGCGGCGTTCAGCCGGCGCAGGTCCTGGGGCGAAACCAGTGAGTGCTCATAAGCCAGCAAGATGCCCACTGCCGCGATTCCGAGCCAGCCGGCGAGGCCGAAGGCAAACAGCCATCCGAACCAGGCCAGGAGCGCCAGCACTCCCAGGTGCATGAGGCGTGCGGCCCAGAATGCGGCTGGGATACCGATGGCCTGGGGCAGGCTGTGTAATCCGGCTGAGCGGTCGTGTTCATAGTCCTGGCAGGCGTAGAGCACATCAAATCCCCCCACCCACAGCGTAACGGCGGCGGTCAGCACCAGGATTCGCGCGTCCAGGCTGCCGCGGACCGCGATCCACGCCGCGGTGGGGGCCAGGCCCAGCGCCAGGCCCAGCACCAGGTGCGACCAGCGGGTGATGCGCTTCATGTAGCTGTAGCTGAGCAGCACCAGCAGCACTAGCGGCGAAAGGAAGAACGTGAGCCGGTTCAGTTCGGCAGAGGCAACCACGAACAGCAGCGCCATCAGGACCGTAAATCCCAGGACGAATTGCCGTGAAAGCTGTCCTGCGGGAATGGCGCGGCTCCGGGTGCGCGGATTGGCCGCATCCAGATCGGCGTCGGCCCAGCGGTTGAAAGCCATGGCGCAGGAGCGGGCCGCGACCATAGCCACCAGGATCCAGCCCAAGATGCGCCAGCCGGGAAGGCCGTGGGCTGCCAGCAGGGTTGCGGTCAGGGCAAAAGGGAGCGCAAAGATGGAGTGCTCCCACTTGATCATTTCCAGTGTTGTGCGGGTTTTCTTCAGCAAGCCCATTGCGCCCTGTTCCATCCAGTAGTGTAACTGAGGGCACACGATGGCGAATGGGGCGCGGCCGGTTGCGGGTCCGCCGGATCGCTGTCAACTTGCTGGGAAAAATGCGCGGTCAGGCCTTGCTTTCCGCTTCTTCGACCGTGGTGGCGAGGGGCAGAATAGTACTCACCCTGGTGACGTCGAAAAGGTCCATCACACGACTGTTCGCTCCCGCCACGACCAGGCTCGCGCCTTTGGTCTTGCAGTGCACATATTGATTCATCACCAGGCCCATCCCGGCTGAATCCATATACGGCACCTGGCTCAGGTCGATGATGGTGAGACGCGGCGGCAGACCGCTGCGCAGTTGCGACTGGAATTCAAACATGTTGCGCAGGGTCAGAGGACCGCTGAGATGAAAAATGATGGTCTCATCCGTCTTGCCTTGTTTGCGGTCGATTGTGAGAGGTCCGTCTTGGATCATGGCGAGACAAGTCTAAGGAAGAGGATGCGTTTTATGATTACAGTTGTGTAAATGTCGCGGATTGCGCAGGAATGCCGGACAACCTAGCGGCTGTCCGGCACCCTGGCGCACGGTTATTTTATTGTTTTGACGACTCGGCAGGCTGGTTGGCCACCTGCAGGTAGTTCTTTACGCTGAACACTCCGGGAACCGCATTGGCTCTGATGAAGGCGGTCTCCTTGTCGGATTGCGAATCGACGGTGCCGTAAAGCTCCACGTGCCCGTTCTGCACCGAGATGCGGATTGGCTTGGCGGGATCGATGGCATATTTATTCAGCGACGGGTAGCCGTAGATCGCACGTGCAACCGCCATGCGCGTCTGCCAGTCCATCATCGAGACCGGATCGACTTCAATGTCGTCCACAACGCCCTTGACGCCGGGCGTGGTAGAAGCCAGTCCCACGGCGGAATCCCGGTCGGGGTAATCGTGGGCATGGCCGCCCAGGGTCACTATGCCGTCCTGGACTTGAAGGGTAATCGCGTTGAATACATTGCCGTACCCGACGCGATCATAGGCTAGTTCCTCGCCCAACTTCTGCTGCAGTTGCTGATCGGAAACCGAGGGGCCGGCCACCTCGATTTCGTTGCGAACCGCCGCAACGCCCTTTGCGCCGCTGACGCGCTTCTGGGCGTCGGCTTTGTATTCGTAAAGGCTCACCGTCCCGGTCAGGGTGGCGATGCCGTTGTTATCGACGGTCACTTTCACGTCTTTGAATTGCGATTTCTTGAGCTTCCCCATGGCTGCGCTCACGACTGCGTTTTCCGGTTGACTCTGCGCACCATTGCTCCCGGCCGCCGCCAGGGAAATCTGGGGAAGGCTCAGGAGGGCTCCGGCCAGCAGGGCAGCGCCAAGTGCGCTCCTGGAAGAGCGAATCACGGACATACTTCCTCCTCGTTCCTGCATTACATGGACTGGAAGCGCTGGGGTGGTCCCCTGAACTTTCCAATCTGGACTTATAGACACAGATTCGACCGAAGGGTTGCAGAGTTGTTTGGCGAGATGGGTTTTGCCAAGGGTGGGGCACGGGGCGGCAAGGCAACCGCGGATCCTTCGACTCCCCTCTGCTACGCCCCGGTCGCTCGGGATGACAGTCCATTGTGTCTGTGTCTGTATCCGCCCATTCCCCGGCAACTTTCGCGTAGCGGAAACCGACTAACGATAGCGGCGAGTGGCCTGGATCACGATTGAGAAGACGTCTGACTCGTCGCGCGTGACCAGTAGCGAAACGTGGCGATTGATCGCGATTTCAGCCTGCAGCAACTGCTGCGCGGTCGTGTCCACATCCGTGGCATACGTGAAGGTGACATTCCTGCCCAACTGCTCTTCCACGGTGATGCGGGTGGTGGAGTTCCCCAGGACGCCGAGGTAGTTGGGGTCAACCTTCACCGAGCCTGCGCCGAAGAGCTTTTGCACGCGGCTGCTCACCGTGGCGTTCAGCGCCCCGCCCAGCAGGGCGTCGGTGGTGGGGTTGGAAGTGACCTGCTCCTGCTGCTGGGTATAGATTCGTTCCTGGTCCTGGGTGCGTCCCAGGGCAAGCAGCGCCACCACGTCAGCCTCGGGCAGAGGCGGGTCGCTGCGATAGGTTACCGACATCCTGTCGGGCGAACCATGCAGACCCAGCGTGATGTCGTAGTCCTGCACGCGCGCGGTGGCGTTCAGGTCAATGGAAGGCTCAATCCGGACAGGATTGGTAAAGGTGATGTCTCCGCGCTGCAACTCATAGCGCGTGCCGGCGATGGTCGCGCTGCCTTCAAGAATGGAGATGCGCCCCAGCAATGACGGTGACGCCAACGTGCCGCGCAGATGCAGATCGACGTCGCCCGCCAACTTGGCATAGGCGTTCTGGAAGTTCAGCTGCGGCGACGATACGACGTGTACATCGAGCCGCACGTGATTGGAGGGCGCGTCGGGCGGAACCACCGGCTGGATCCTGCTGGCCTGGGTAGCCAGGGCCGCGATATCCAACTCCGGGCTCATGGTGAACCGCGTAATCAGGACATTCCCGCTGAGCAAGAGGCTCTTTTGGGTACCTTGCAGCTTCAGCGTGGCATCGGCCAGCGAACTGACGCCCTGGGGATAGCGGATCCGAACGTCTTTGCCTGTCATCGAGAGGTCGGCAAAGATGCCGTGCTGGTAGGCCAGGTAGCCCGAGACGCTGAGCAAACCACCTCCGGTACGCGCGGTCAGCGACTTCACTTCAAGCCGGTTCTGGTTGAACACCAGCGTGCCCTGCAACTGGCTGAGGCTGTTGGGCAGGTCTTCAAGGGCCAACGATGCATTCTGAAAATCCACTCGGCCGGCGAGGTCGGGATTCCCCAGCGTTCCGTGTGCCTCCACCTGGAAGGTTGTCATGCCGCTGGCGGTCACGTCCGGATCGAGGGTCTCGGCGAGTTTCAGGTTGATGGAGCCGTTGGAGGAGAAATCCAGTTGCCGCTTGCCGGTGAGGTCCAGACTTCCCTGGGCGCGCAGATCGGTCTCTTCGCCGGTGACGTGCAGCGGGTCGAGACTGATACGGGAATTGGCCATGGTGGCATGCACTGGGCCGTCGCTGTGCAGATGCACGCCCTCTATGGTTACCGCAAGCTCCTGCAGGCGGGCATCTCCGCGCATCTGCTCGGAGTGGGCGAGCGGTCCTTCCAGGGTCACCACGCCGGCCAGCGCCGACTCGCCTGTGAGTCCCTGCACCTGAGCCATTTTGAGAAGAGCGCCGATGTTGAATTGTGAGAAGTCGAGCTTCACCTGGGTGGCGTAATCGCCGCTCAGCGCCGTTTGGCCATGCGCAGTAAGCGATGCGGTTTCGAAGCGTGTGGTCAGGTCGT
Organism: uncultured Acidobacteriota bacterium; assembly: GCA_963833995.1. Classification (GTDB taxonomy): domain Bacteria; phylum Acidobacteriota; class Terriglobia; order Terriglobales; family Acidobacteriaceae; genus Telmatobacter. The sequence continues at coordinate 258,307 of CAWIAE010000002.1, forward strand.
AGGTGGCCAGGCGATTCGCGCTGTGGGCCGCGATCTCCACGCTCCCCACCTGTTCTCCGCTAATGGTCACGCCCGTCAGCGTGCCTTTTGCTTCCAGGCGCGGGTCATCGGGTGTGCCGGAGCCCTTGATCCAGAATCCCAGCTTGCCAGTGACGGTCAGCCCGGCGTTGCGCAGCCGCTGAATCTGGCTCACATCGATGCCGGCTGCGATGGCATCGACCAGAAAGCGGCGCGACTTGAGATCGTAGCTGCCTGACGCCGACACCTTGCCTGCCTGGTCGTTTACGGTGATCGAAGCGAGTTGCAGCACCTGGCCGGCAATCTTGCCCTGGGCGCGAACCCGCGAAACCGGCTCGCCGTACACAGTCCCGTTGTCCAACTCGACCCAGCCGGAACCGTCCAGGGCGTGAAGGGGCCCGTCGGTCTGGATTTGCGCGTTCAACTGGCCCGATACGGGCAGATCCTCTCCCATGAGAGGCAGCAGTTCGGCGACGCTCACTTTGTTCGCGCTGAGCCGCATCTGCAATACGGAGTTGACATCGAAGTTCGGGGTACCCGCCTCTTTTGGCGCGGGCCCGGCCGCGGTCAACGTCCCCTGCAGAGTGATGGCCGCCGGCCCGTGGCTCAACTGGGCGTGGCTGATGGAAATGCGCGACGCTGAATACGTGCCGGTAGCCTCCAGAGAGTCCCAACGGACCAGCTGCGGATTGGGCGACTTGCGGTCGCTCATCGACGGTAATTCGATAGCCAGGTTCGTCGCCTTCAGGCTGCCGGCAAGATGAGGATCGACCAGTGACCCGGACCAGGCGCCATGAAAATCCGCCTCTCCGCCCAGCGTGACCGGCAGGGCCGCGGTTCCCGATTTCCCGTCCCGCTCCATGCCCAAATCGCGCAGCACGCGGTTGAATTCGCCCAGATCGTGCGAATGAAAATCCACTGTAATGGCCGATGGGCTGCTCAGGGGATAGGCGCCCAGCCGCCCTTGCGCTTCCAACTGGCTGGCGGGGAGCGTAATGCTGAAGGCGCGCAGATCGACAGCCCCGTCGCGCTGGAAGTAGGTGCCGTCAATCGCGCCGGTTGCGGGAACTTCATCCGCTGCGAGTTTTATTGGCGGGTTCACGTTCAGTTTCGCGCTCACCGCCAGCGTCTTCACGTCGCCCTTAACCCAGGTGGCGAGCGCGGGACCGTTCAGTTGCGCTGCCAGCCCCAGCCGCTGAAAAGGCGGCTGTCCCACAATGTCCAGAACCGTGTCCAGCGTAACGCCCTTCAACTCCGCTGTGACTTTGCCGTTCACGGGAATCTCGATTGCGTCTGCCGGCGAGCTAGCCGGCGCCTTCACTGCCGCCGTGGCCGGAGCCTTCAACGGGGCTTGCATTCTGCCGAATCGGGAACGTAATCCGGCACCGATCCTCGACCTCAGCCCGGGGCGCTTCACCGGTGGTGGAGCAGCCTGCATTTCAGGAGTACCCGGGATGGGGGGAAGCCAGTGCTCGAGCAACACCTGGCCCTCAAGCTGCCCGCCCTGCTCGAGCCTCGCGACGATTGACGAAATCGCCAGTTGTTGCGGGTCGGCGTGCACGAGCGCATCCAGCCGGACGCCGCGGGCGTTCACTCCCGGCGCGATATAAGCGCCGTTGTCCACGTGGATTGGGCCATCCACGCGAAACTCCCCGGCCCGGCCCTCCGCGGTCAAATCAAGGTGCGCAAAGCCCTGGGGTGCGTTAGGATAACCGGTTACCGGCTCCAGCAGGCGCATGTCCAAATCGCCTTCGGCCTTTGCCTGCCAGTGCGGATGGGCGAAATCTGCCAGCGTACCGGAAATCTCCAGGGTAGGATCGGCAGCGCCTTTGACATGGGAAGTGACCCGCAGAGAGCGGAGATAGGCCGCGGTTCGCGTCAGGTCGAGTGTGGCCTGCATGCGTCCCTCGGCAGGCTTCGCGAGGGGGTGCGCGGCGGTGCCGCGGGTGAGGCTCAGTTCGCGCGCGGCCGTCTCAATGCGATAGGTCTCAGGATTGCGCCCCTGCGGCGGAACGTATAGCAGGCGGAGGGAGACATTATTGGCCGCGAAATCGAGCCGGGCCTTCCGGTCCTGAAAGTCGAATCCGGCGGCGCGGTTCTCATAGTGCAGTGCGCCATCCTCGACCGCAACATGGCCCGCTTTCATATCAAAGAGCGTATCCAGCACCGGCTTCGTTGTCTTGCGCGGTTTCCGCGGGTGCGGCTGGTTGGTTGAGCCATCGGGGTAGACGATGAGGTGAAACGATGGGCGGATGACCACGAGGTCGCGCAGGATCACCCGCGGACTCCAGAAGCCAAGCAGGCTTAACGCCACACGCAGGCGCCCTACCTCCGCGTAAGGCTCCTCGCCGGGCGCTTCCAGCCCGTGAATCACCAGGTTGTCTGCTTCCGCTTCCAGGTTCAACGGACGCCAGTGGAACGAGCCGATCTGGACGCGACCGCCCAATGCCGCTTCCACCCGCGCAATCAGCTGTTTGCGAATCAAGTTTTCGCATTGCGCGGAACTGGCCCAGAAATAGAGCCCCGCGAGCGCCACGGCCCCCACCACCAAGGCCCAGGCTCCGATTCGCGCAACGCGGCGCAGCAGGCGCCGGCTCGGCGGACGGGGCGATTCCGGAGAGTCGGGCAATTCCGGGGGAACAGGCTGCGGCGGCTCGTGATCGCTCATTGCGCTTTCGCTCCTTGCTCCTTCGCTGCGGGTGTGAGCTCTGCCGGCGCGGGCTCTGCCGGAGAGGCTGCTGCTTCCAGGGCCGGATCCAGCACTTCCACATCGCCCTGTTTGCGCAGGTTGTCAAGCCAGTCGCTGAAAAGAGCGTTCACCTGCTGCTGCAGCAGGATCTCCTCGATGCGCGGCGCAACCTGCTCCAGTGGCGGAGCCGTCTCTCCCGGCGCGTACTGCGGCAACAGCATCTCCTGATAATAGGTCTCAATCTGCTGGTGCGAGATGCTGATGCCCTGGCGGAAGCGCGTCTCGATGAAATTCAGAACCTCCAGCCGGTCGCGCATGTAGCGTTCTACCTGCTCCTGGGTCAGATCGTGGCTGGCGAGGAACGTCTTCCAGCCCGCATCCGTGGTGCAATTCTGGCGCACGCAGAGGGGCAGGTCTTTGCGCAGACTGTCGAGGCGTGTGGCAATTTCTTTCGCGCTCGGCTCGGCCGACTGCACATCTTCCTGGCGAATCTGCTGTCGGATGAGTGTCCGGCTGATCAGCCGCTGCAGCGCTTCCTGCGGGGTTTCCGGGCCGCTTCTGGAGGAGTTCGGCTCCAGTGCCGAAAGCCGCATCTCTTCATCCAGATCGCTGGAGAGAATGGCCTCGTGGTTCACGACGGCCACCACCCGGTCCAGTACCACGGCCTGCGCAGCCGGCGGAGTTTGCGCGCCTGCAGCAATCGTCGCCAGCAGGCATGCCGCCGCCCATGCCCGCCAGCAGGCACCAAGTGAACGGACTGTCCGGCGGGTGGTCATCAGAAGGTTTGCCCCAGGCTGAAAAAGAAATTGAAGTGTCCCGCATGTCCGATATAAGGCAGAGCAGAGGGTTGCGAATAGTCCTCGTAAATCGGAAAGTAAGGCGGATTCAGGTTGTAGCTGAAATCGAGGCGGATGGGCCCGACCGGCGTGTGATAGCGCAGGCCGAGACCCGGAGCGTGGGAAAAATAGTTGAAGCTGCACTCGCCCTGGGGGCCAATCGAGGTGGTTGGCCCGGATGGTGCATAGGGCTGCTTTGATGTGTCCTCGGTCGTTTTGCAGGTGCTTTCGTCCGGCTGATGGACCCGCAGGGCGCTGGCCCATGCATCGCCGGCGTTGCGAAATACGTTCCCCATATCCTCAAACAGGACAAAACTTACCGAGTCGCCTATCCACGGCAGTGTCGGAGGCGGCAGTCGCAACTCCGTGCTGTTGATCAGGGCCCCGGCCCCGCCGATGGGAAAGCCGGTGTACGGATCGCGCGGTCCGGCGGCGTTGATGGAGAATCCGCGCAGTGAAGTTGGTCCGCCTGCATAGATGCGCTCGGGAAGAGGAATCAGTTCATCCGACGCGGGCCCGTAAGCGCGTTCCTGCGCGTAGCGCGAGTTGCGGGCCAGCACGATCCGGTTCTTGTCAAACCCGTAATAGCTCGAGTTCGACATGTCGAGGCGGTTGAACTGCGCCTCCGAACCGAAGCCATGGTTGGAAAAAAACTCCTGAAAGCTGGTGTAGGTGCCTCGGTGCGAATCCAGGGCCGAGTCGCGGGTGTCGCGAATCCACGTCATTCCCGGTCCGCCCACGCGCACCGCGGCTGCCAGTTCCGCGATTTCGGACTCGCCCACCTGCAGGCTGTCCGCGGACACCTTCACGCGCCGGAAGTCGAACTCGTAGATGAATTGATTGGCTCGCGACGGGCCCAGCCCCAGGCTGTTGAGGTTTTCAGTCCACCGCAATCCGGCATCCAGTTTGGAGGCGACATAGGTCGTCACGTCCTGGCTATTGGCATAGCCCCCGGTGAAGGTGAGGCCGAAGTTCCGGTTGCCGTGAAAGTGCGGGTTCTGGTAGATGAAGTCGACCTTCTGCTCCAGCAGCCCATAGGTGCCTTGAATGGAGGCCGACTGTTCCCGCCCGAACAAATCGTTGCGGGTAAGATCCAAAAGCACACGGGGGCTAATGCCGGTCTTGCCGTTCGGATTGCAAATGACCCCGTTGGCTTCCGCTCCCTTGCAATTGTTTTGCGGGGTTCCGGTCTGCGCCTCGAAGCCAAGTCCATAGGTCAGAGTCCAGCGCCGTGCCTCCGTCAATTGCACCAGCACCGTCTTGTGGGTTTCGTCCCCATTGGGATTTTCGATGGCAGTATTCACCTCATTGAAAAGTGCGAAGTCATACAGGTTGCGCTGGGTTTCCAGCAGTCCGGCAGGGTTCAGCGGCTCGCCCGGTTGCAGCGTAATCGCCTTGGCCACTGTGTCCGGGCGCGTGAAACGCAGGCCTGTCACCAGAACCTTGCGCACAAAAATCTGCGGACCTTCCGTGATGTGGAATACAACATTGGTCCTTTCGGGGTCCGATTTTTCAGGCTCCTCCTGTACATCGACGCGGGCCTGGTCAAACCCGCGGTTCAAATAGTTGGTTCTCAGCGCGTCCCTGTCCCCAGCCAGATTCTGCTGCGAGAGCAATTGCCGCGGCGCAGTGTTCAGCAGGGGTATAAGCTGCGCACTTTGCACGTGGTCGTTGCCTTCCAGAGTCACCGTTCCGACCCTCTGCTGCGGACCTTCCTCAATGTGGTAATCCACCGCGAGGCCGGCTGTTTTCGACATTTTTGCAGACTGCCCATTCGGGTTGGCCGTCTCCACCATGCTCACATCCGGGGTAACCCGCACTTTGGAAAAGCCATTATTCTGATAGACGCCTTCCAAAGCGCTGACGTCTGACGCCACCAGCGCCTGGCTATACAATCCGTGATGGTCGGTCAGGTCGGCGGCATGAACGCTCAGCAGATCCTTTAAGGTTGCCGAATCGAAATAGTGATTCCCCGACACCGACACACGCTCGACGCGGCGCCTCGGCCCCAGCGTCACGTGGTACACAATCTCCACCTCGTCGGGCTGGGTGGATTGCCGCTTGTGCTCTACCTTCACATCGAAATATCCGAGCCTCTGGAAGTAGTCCCGCAGTCGCCTGCTACCCTCGTTCAGAAGGTCCTCGTCCACGCTGCCCTCTTCGTAGATCGGAACCAGGCGTTTTACGTCGTCCTGCTCGATGGTGGCGCCCTCCACGCGCACCGTTACAATCGGCCCGCGGTTGGCGGTGAAATGAAGGTCCGATTTGTTCGTTTTGGCTGAATAGCTCTGCGATTGCAGCTTGATTTCAGCTTCCAGGCGGTTCTGTTTCTGGTAGTGCTTGAGTACCCCCGCCAGCGCCCGGTTCACGGTATCGTGGTCCATGCGTTCTCGGGCCTTCAGGTGCGCAAAGCGGCGAAACGCGGTGATGCTCATGCCGGGGTCGCCGGTGACTTCTACGACTCCCACGCGGGCCTGCGGACCCGAGGCTACTTCAAACTCGATATCCACCAGTTGCTGGCCGGGATGAGGGGTTAGGTGATCGGTAATCCCAGGCTGGTGAAAGCCATTTTCAGCCAGCGCTTCGCGCATCAGGTCGATGGCCTGTTTGAGCTTGGTTTCGCTGAAGCGCGTTCCTGCCGTGAGCCGGCTGGCGCGTTCAAGCTGAGCATTGACGGTCGCGCCCTTGGCCCCGTCTACCGTCACCGTCCCAATGAACATGCGGGGCGTGCCTTTGAATACGAGCTCCATCCCGTCGTTCTGGCGCAGGCCTTCGGCTTCAACCGTCTCGTACAGCCCGGTGGCGTACAACTGGCGCAGGCTTTGGGCAAGACTCTCCCGGGTGAGCGGAGTTTCCGTAGTCTGGGCAAGATGCTCCGGGAGCGGCATCAGGCGGTCGGCGTCAACCCCTTCAAATACGATCCGCTTCACCGGCAGTCCAACCCACCGCTCCAACGAATCGCGATCGGCGACGGACCGAGTGGGCGGTGGGCCAATGGGATGGATCTCGCCGGCGGTTCGAGCCTGACCCCACCCGGCGGTGCTCCCCGTGCACAGAATGAAAAGACAGCCCGTCAGCAGAACCCATAAACCGCTCCGATTACTCTGCTGCCCGGACCGCTTCGACGTCAAACTTATATCTCCTTACAACCATGCGGAATAGCACAACCTCGCAAGGGACGGCCGCATCGAAATCATATATCTGGGTGGGTCTGTTTTGGTCGCCAAGCGCCCAGGCTCCCTATCTCATGTAGCTGCCCTTATACTAACGATGAACGAAGTTCGGCGCAGTAATACCGACATTGCAGAGCAACCAACGCCCCAGAAGGAAGCGCATGCCACGTTCGAGTCCCCCCAAGCAAGTGCCGGTCACAGCCAGTGGCGTCCCCACCCAGCGAGCAGAGAACGCTGTCAGGTCTGTTTCTCCAAAACCACCCGATCACGCCACGCCCCCGCCTTCTGAGGCTGAGATTCTGGCCCATGCCCAGGCGGGAGACCATCTTGCTTTCGCCCAACTGTACTCACTCAACAAGAGACGCATCTATTCTCTTTGTCTCCGCATGGTAAGCAATGTGGCCGAGGCTGAAGATCTCACCCAGGAGGCTTTCCTTCAACTGCATCGCAAGATCGCCACCTTTCGCGGTGACTCAGCCTTTTCCACGTGGCTTCACCGCCTGGCCATCAACGTCGTTCTAATGCACTTGCGTAAAAAAGGCTTACCTCTCATGTCGCTGGATGAAGCCATGGAGCCTTCCTACGACGACGGACCGGGACGCAGTTTTGGCGCCCCCGACCTCTCTCTGGCGGGATCCATCGACCGCCTTGCTCTGGAGCGGGCCGTCGCCGACCTGCCCGCCGGCTATCGCCTCATCTTTGTCCTGCACGACATTGAGGGCTATGAGCATAATGAGATAGCGAGTATGCTGGATTGTTCCATCGGGAACAGCAAATCGCAATTGCATAAAGCTAGACTGAAACTGCGGGATGCGCTCCGCACATCTCTCCAGAGGGAGGGGCCGCGATGACCGGAGATCCCAAACACATCACCTGCCATGACTTCCAGGCCCAGCTGGCAGAACTGATCGGCTCCGGCGAGGATGCTTCGATCCACCCTCACCTGCTGAGTTGTGAGCGCTGCCGTGCCCTGTTGGCCGATCTGGAAACGATCGCCGAAGCCGCCCGCCAGCTCCTTCCCATCCAGCAGCCCAAAGAGGACCTGTGGGAGCGGATTGAGTCGGCAATCAAGAAAGACGAAGGCGCCGCCAACCCCGATTGATCCAGCAGATGGCGCTCACCTTCCATGCGCCGCAGCCGATAAAAAAGTCGAGTACCGGGCCCTGGCAGACCACCGAGGGCTCCAACAGCTTCCGGCCGGCTGATCCGTTCTGCGGCTCATTCCGGTTTGGGATCAGGTAAGGGTTGCCCATGTCCGATCCAGGAAACTCGGACCAGGCTCGGGGAACCCGAATCCGGGAGGGAGCGTAGTAAACGCCGTGGTGAAGCGGGTCGAGCATGGCGAGCGCCGCCATGTCCGGCGAACAGAACGTGGAGGGTGAGCTTGGACATTCCTGAAACTTTTCGGTTTCTGCGTTGTCTAATTAAGAAAAGTTGATAAGAGGACACTCAATGGTGAATCACCCGAATCCTTCTCTCCCCAATCCTTCTGAAACACAGGCCCCCATCCGCCGGGTCTCCGTTCTGCCCGTGCGGGACACCGTTCTGTTTCCCCATGCTGTTCTGCCCCTTACGGTTGGGCGGGAGAGCTCCATCCAGTTGATCGAGTCGCTGGGCGAGGAGCGCACGATTGTGGTCGCGGCGCAGCTCGACCCGCGGCTGGACGCGCCCAAGCCGGCCGATCTGCACACAGTCGGCACCCTGGCCACGGTGCACAAGGTTGTGCGCATGCCCAACCAGAGCCGCTTTGTTTTACCGAAGGCGTGGAGCGGGTGCGGCTGCTGCGCTTTGTCCAGACCGAGCCGTTCATGGTGGCCGAGGTCGAGACGCTGGAGGACATCGAGCCGCGCAGTCCACGTCCGGCATCGAAGCGCTGGTGCGCAACGTGATTGGCCAGTTCCAGCAGATCGTCTCCGAGTCGCCCACGCTTGTCGGACGAGCTGCGGACCATCGCCGCGAACATCGAGGACCCGGCGCGGCTGGTGGACTTTGTGGCTTCTTCGCTGCCGTTTCTTGACCACGGACGACAAGCAGCAGCTGCTCGAAACGCCCTCGAGTCCTGCGACGGCTGGAGCAGCTGAACAAGCATCTGGCCAAGGAGATCGAGGTGCAGCAGCTGCGCACCAAGATCCAGACCGAGGTGCAGGACCAGGTGCAGCAGTCGCAGCGCGACTACTATCTGCGCGAGCAGATGAAGGCCATCCAGAAAGAGCTGGGCGAGCAGGACGAGGGCCAGCGCGAGATCGACGAGCTGCGCCAGAAGATCGAAGCCGCCGGCATGCCGGAGGACGTGAAGAAGGAGGCCCTGAAGGAGCTGTCGCGCCTGTCGCGCATGTCGCCCATGGCCGCCGACTACTCGCTCACCCGCAACTACATCGAGTGGCTGGCGGTGCTGCCCTGGGCCAAGAGCTCCGGCTCAAAGATCGATATCGGCAAGGCGAGGGAGATCCTGGACGAGGATCACTACGAGCTGAAGAAGGTGAAGGACCGCATTCTCGACTACCTGAGCGTGCTGGAACTGAAGCCCGACATGAAGGGGCCGATCCTGTGCTTTGTGGGACCTCCGGGAGTGGGCAAAACCAGCCTGGGCCGGTCGATTGCGCGGGCGCTGGGCCGCAAGTTCCAGCGCGTCTCGCTGGGCGGCATGCACGACGAGGCCGAGATTCGCGGCCATCGCCGCACTTACATCGGCGCGCTGCCGGGCCAGATCATCCAGAGCATTCGCCGGGCGGAAACCAACGACCCGGTGATCATGCTGGACGAGGTGGACAAGCTGGGCCGCGACTTCCGCGGCGATCCGGCCTCGGCGCTGCTGGAGACGCTGGATCCGGAGCAGAACAACACGTTCCGCGACAACTATCTCGACGTGCCGTTCGACCTGTCGAAGGTGCTGTTTATCTGCACCGCGAACATGCTCGATACGGTGCCGCCGCCGCTGCTGGACCGCATGGAGATCATTCCGCTGCAGGGCTACAGCGAAGAGGAGAAGGTGCACATCGCCAATCGCTACCTGATTCCGCGCCAGATCAAGGAGAACGGGATCACGCCGGAGCAGATCGAGTTTCCCGAAGAGGCGGTGCGCCACATCGTGCGCCACTACACGCGCGAAGCCGGCGTGCGCAAACTGGAGCAGGTGATCGGCACAGTCTGCCGCAAGCAGGCGCGCCGCGTGGTCGAAGGCAAGACAGGAAAAGCTCGTGGTCACGCGCGAAGTGCTCAAGGAGTTCCTGGGCGGCATCCAGGTGCGCGTGGAAACCGAAGTGGCGGAGCGCGTGAAGCGGCCCGGCGTGGCCGTCGGCCTGGCCTGGACGCCGGCCGGCGGCGACATCCTCTTCATCGAGGCCAACAAGATGAAGGGCAAGGGCGGCTTCACGATGACCGGCCAGATCGGCGAGGTGATGCAGGAATCGATGCAGGCCGCGCTGACCTGGGTGCGCTCGAACGCCGGCGAGCTGGGCTTGACCGAGGACTTCAACAAGGACATCGACCTGCACATTCACGTGCCGGCGGGCGCCATTCCCAAGGACGGTCCTTCGGCCGGCGTCACCATGGCCACGGTGCTGGCGTCGCTGCTGACCGATACGCCGGTGCGGCCGCTGACCGCCATGACCGGCGAGATCACGCTCAGCGGCAACGTGCTGCCGGTGGGCGGCATCAAGGAGAAGTTCCTGGCCGCGCGCCGGGCCGGAGTGGAAACCATCATCCTGCCCGCCGAGAACCGCCAGAACGTGGAAGAAGACCTGACGCCGGAGATGATGGAGGGCGTGCAGCGTGCACTACGCCGGGCCACATCGAAGATGTGCTGGCCGTGGCGTTGCCGCTCTTGAAGGTCCACGCTGCCACCCCCCGGCTCGAACCGGAGCGTGGAGCCAGCATCGCCGCATAGGCAGACTGGCCTTCAAGATAAACAGGCCGGCAAACCAGCCGGCCTTTTCTTGGGCTTGTATGGAATCAGGCGATGGATGCATTCGATGTCGAGTTTCCCGCTGCTGGAGGCGCGACGGATTCATTGAACCCAATAACGCCGCAGCGACCTAGTCTCTCCCGGCTAACACCCGCAGAAACTGACGCGCGTCCATTTGATACTTGAATGCCTTGCGACCATCGATGAAAACTACTGGCACCTGGTCGTTATACTTTCGCCGCAATGCGGGGTCGGCATCGATGTCCACCTCACGCCACAGGAAGTCGGCTTCACCCTGGATTTGCATGAGCGTGTCTTTAACGATGACGCAGAGATGACATCCTTTGCGCGAATACACCACCACGTCGTGCATAGGGGAATTGTAAACGCGGACGCGGATGCGCACCCCTGATTCCAGTAGGCATACCTGGGGTTCCACCAGCTGCCTCGTCAAATCGCAATGTCAGAACGAAACCCCCTGCGGGATCAGGCGGTGCTCATAAGCCTCTCGCTCGAGGTGTTCGCGGAAGTCCGGGTGGGCGATGGAGATGATGGCCATGGCGCGCTCCGCCACCGACCTTCCCTTCAGATTGACCATGCCGTATTCGGTAACCAGATACATCACATCGGAGCGCGGAGTGGTGACGATGTTGCCGGGTGTGAGATTGAGGACGATGCGGCTGCGGGTTTCTCCACGCTTTTCGTAGGTGGATGCCATGCAGATGAACGACTTTCCATCTTTCGACGCGTACGCGCCGCGCACGAACTGCAATTGTCCGCCGGTGCCGCTGATATGGCGATGACCGTCCGACTCCGAAGCGGCCTGGCCCTGCAGGTCGATCTGGGTGGTGTTGTTGATTGAGACCACGCGATCGTTCTGCATGATGATGTGCGGAGAGTTGGTGTAGTCCACCGGGTTGCAGCAGAAGTCCGCATTATGGTCGGCTGTTTCGTACATGCATTTCGAACCCAGCGCAAATGTGTAAACGATCTTGCCCGGGTCGAGCTTTTTTCGGGAGCCCGAGATGCGCCCTGTCTTGTAAAGTTCCGCGATTCCGTCGGTCAGCATTTCAGTGTGGATGCCAAGATCCTGGACGCCGCTTTCGAGCAGCAAGGTACATACCGCGTTGGGCATGCCGCCGATGCCGATCTGTAGGCAGGAACCGTCCTCGATCTCGGCCGCAATCCGGCGCGCCACAGCGCGATCAATCTCAGTGGGCTGTGGGTTCGGCAACTCCGGCGCAGGCTGGTCGTCGCCTTCGACGATGTAATCTACCTCGCTCAAATGAATGCCATTGCCTTCCCCGTAGACATACGGCAGAGTCCTGCTTACTTCGACGATCACCAGCTTTGCGCGTTCAATGACAGCGCGGTGCCAGAGATTGGCGGCGCTGAAGTTGAAAAAGCCGTTGGCGTCCATCGGGCAGGTCTTGAGGATGGCGACATCCACAGGGGCAAGAAAGCGGCGGTAGTAGTCCGGCACCTCGCCCAGGTTGAGGGGCATGTAATTGCATCGGCCGACGTCGTGTCTTTTGCGGTCGTAGCCGGAGAAGTGCCAGCTGAACAGAAAAAAGTGATTGCCTTCCAGTTCGCATTCCGCCACCGCCCGCGGTCTCATCGAGAGGCAGGAGCGGATCTTCACGTTCTGGAGGGCCTCACCCCGCGCGGCGAGGGCCTGATCGAACACATCGGGCTGGGCCAGGCCCGCGCCGTAATCGAGCCACATGCCTGACCCGACGAAGCTCGCAGCCTGTTCGCCGGAGATGGTCTGCGCGGGAACGGAAGCTATCCTCCTGGGCATGCTAAATTGCCTTTCTACGGGCGTTCCGAAAAGTGCGGAACCGACTACCGAGCAGTGAATATCAAACCGGTCATCGTCCTGTCCAGCGAGGACTTCGCTTCTCAAGGAAAGCTGAAATGCCTTCCTGCGCATCCTGAGCGAGCGCATTTGTGCTCATCACTTCCCTGGCGTAGCCATAGGCCATCGCTTGATCGAGTTCAATCTGCTTGTAGTACGCCTGCTTTCCCAGGGCTATCACCGAGCCACTGGCCGCGGCGATGCGGCCGGCGAGTTTCAGCGTCTCTGCTCGCAGCCGGCCTGCGCCCACCACCCGATTCACAAGGCCCCAATCGGCGGCCGTGTGGGCATCGATTGGCTCGCCCGTGAACAGCATTTCGAGAGCCCGTTTGCGCCCGACGACGCGGCTGAGGGCTACCATTGGCGTGGTGCAGAACAGCCCAATTCTCACGCCGGGCGTGGCAAAGGCAGCGTCCTCTGAAGCGATGGCCAGGTCGCAGGTCGCAACCAGTTGGCACCCGGCGGCGGTGGCAATACCTTGCACTTCGGCGATCACTGGCTGCGGAATCGACTGGAGCTTTTCCATCAACTCCGTGCAGAGGCAGAACAGGCGCTGGTAGTCGTTCATCTCGCGGCCGACCAACTCCGAAAGATCGTGACCGGAAGAAAAGACTTTACCGTTGGCCGCCAGAATGACCGCGCGCAGATCACTCCGGCTCCCGATCTGCCCAATGCAGTCGATCATCTCCTGCATCAGCCCGAGCGAAAGGGCGTTGCGACGTTGCGGCCGGTTCATGGTGACCAGGGCGATGCTCTCTTCGGTTGAGAAGCAGATGTTCTCGTAACTCATCTCATGATCTTAAGGCCGATTTCCGATCTCGTCCTAAGGCGCCACCCCGATGACCCAATGCGTCGCCGGGTGGGACCTTACGGCCTGACCATCATCTTCCCAACGCCGTCGCTATATTGGCTGGCGATGGTGAATGCCTCATCGATGCGTTCGATCTCCCTAGTGTGTGTAAGCAGAGGTCGAAACCACTCGGCGTGCTCCTGGAGCAGTTTCAGAGCTTCTTCGGTCTCGTGGTTCGATCGGCGCACGTTGAAAATAGTGAGTTCCTTACGCCTCATCGCCGACCCATCCATCGAGATGAGAGGCGTTGAATGAATCCCCGTCAACGCGACGCGACCGGCATTGCAGGCGAGTTGAACCGCCTGACTAGTGGTATTTGCTCCGGCTGCGCAGTCAAATGCACAGTCCACACCGCGCTGCCCCGTCGCCTTGAGGATTTCCTCGGCAGCTTCACCGGGTTCGATCGCCGCGTGGGCGCCAATTCCCCGGGCTAGCTCGCGGCGGTGCGCCAAGGGTTCCACGGCCCAGATTCGCGCTGCCCCGGCGGCTCGCAAGGCGGCGATGGTCAAGAGCCCGATGGGTCCAGCGCCGATGACCGCTACGGTCTCGCCCGGACAGATGGATGCCAGGCGGACGGAATGCAGGCCAATCGCCAGAGGCTCGGCCAGAGCCGCTTGGTTGAACGACATGCCGGCGGGGATGGGGCAAAAGTTGGCGACGGGAAGGTTGATCAGTTCACGGAAAAAACCCGGATGGTTTGGGTTGCTCAGGAAGCGTATATTCGCGCACACATTGTGGTGTCCGCTCAAACAGAACTCGCAGTGATAGCAATAAAGCGCGGGCTCAAGCGCCCCGCGGTCGCCTGCAGCGAGTCCAGTGACCCCGGCGCCTGTCTTCACGATCGTGCCGGCCGGCTCGTGCCCGAGCAACATGGGATAGACATTGGGAGTGCCGCCGACCGCACCCTCGGAGTAAGCATGCAGATCGGAACCGCAGACACCTACCGCCTCAATCCGGACCTGCACTTCGCCTGGTCCGGGATCTTCAATCGGCATATCTATCAGCCGGAAAGTCAGGGGCGCAATCAGTTCCGCAGCTCGCATCGAATCCTCTTCCACAGAAACGATACCTCATCGGTGGGCGGGAACAGAAGGCAGCCGGCCGCTGCCATCACTCTATCGACCGATTCACGCCTGCCGCGTCTAATCCTCAGGCTGTATGCTGCTTCTCATGATCCAGGTGCGAGTGCTCGCTTTTGGCGTATTGAAGGATTTCCTCGGCTCCCATTCCGCCCCCGTCGAACTGCCCGAGGGTGCGACCGTGGCCGACCTGCTGGCGGAACTGCGCAGGCGCCACGCCCAGGCCGCGCTGCGCGGCATTGCCGTCAGCGTGAATTCCGAGTACGCAACGGCTAAACACATCCTGCACGACGGCGACGAGGTGGGCTTGCTCCCGCCCGTCTCCGGCGGTGCTTCGGGCACGGCGGATGCTTCGGATGAGGTTCTGGTCGTCGTTGCTCTTACCCGCGATTGCATCGACGCTCAAAGTCTTGTCGCTGCCGCCAAGCGTGGCGACGACGGAGCGGTCGTCGTCTTTGACGGCATTGTGCGCAACAACTCCCGTGGCCGCAGAACCCTGCATCTGGACTACGAAGCTTACGAGGAGATGGCCGCGAAGCAGATGAACGAGCTGGCCCACCAGGCCTGTGCCCAATTCGGCGTACGCCACGTCGCTATCGTGCACCGCCTTGGCCGGCTGCTGGTGGGCGAAACCAGCGTTCTGATTGTGGTCTCTTCGGCGCATCGTGCGCAGGCTTATGAAGCCTCCCGCTGGCTCATCGATACTCTCAAGAAAACCGTGCCCATCTGGAAAAAGGAGACTTTTGTGGACGGAGCGGTATGGGCGGACGGCGAGCCGTTTCCCTCCGGGATGAGCGTGGAGGCGGCAGATGCCTAGGGAGCGAATGCGCGGGCCGGCCGTTCGATGGGCTGCCAGGCTGCTGCCGGTTGCCCTGGCTGCGTCCGCATCCATCGGGCTGGCCGCACAGGACGTCACCTTCCGCATGGATGTGAAGCTGGTCAACATGTTTGTGAACGTAACCGACCAGAACGGCGCCATCGTGGGCAGCCTCACGCGCGACGATTTCAAAATCACCGAAGACGGCCGTCCGCAGCAGATCTCCGTCTTCGAACGCCAGTCGGAGCTGCCGCTCAACCTAACCCTCGCGATCGACACCAGCGGCAGCGTCTACAAAGACCGGGCGCTCGAGCAGGAGGCGGCCAGGCGTTTCGTCCGCGCCCTGATGCGGCCCCAGGACCAGGTGAGCCTCATCGAGTTCGCCACCTACGTCACGGAACTCGCGACTTTCACTAACAAGCCCGCTGAAATCGACCACGGCCTCGATCGGCTGCGCGGCGGCGACGCCACGGCCCTTTACGACGCAATCTACCTGGCCTCGCAACGCCTCGGGAAGAAGGAGGGGCGCAAAGTCCTGGTGTTGATTTCAGACGGCGGGGACACGGCGGAGAATACCACCTACGCGCAGGCTGTGGAACAGGCCCTGCGTAACGAGGTGATGATCTACAGCATCATCGACGTACCTATCGAGGCCAGCGCGGGCCGCGATACCGGGGGCGAGCACGCCCTGATCACGCTGGCCGAGCAGACCGGCGGCAAGAGCTTTTACGCCAGCGAAGGCGGCCTCGACAAAGCCTTCGCGCGCGTCAGCGAAGACCTGCGAACCCAATATGTGCTCGGTTATTACCCCCAGCACCAGGAGCCAGGCGTCAATTTCCATCGGGTGCAGATCACCATTCCAAGGGCTGCATCGCAGGCCTTCAACGTCCGCTACCGCGCCGGGTACTATGCTGATTCGCCTGCAAAAAGCAGATGATTCGAAGCTGAAAGCCATCCGCCCTTTTTCCCGCGGGATTAATTCTTCGGGTAGTGTCCTAACTTGAATGGCGAATCCCTCAGGGGCTAAAGCCCCACGCGTTTAGGGCAATTGCGGCACGACTGAAGTCGTGCCCTTTCAAAACAGGCCAAATTAGAACACCACTATCTTTCCTTCCTACGTTCCAATTTGCATCTAAAATGGAGAGATGAATCCGCCATTGTCTTCGCGTCGCCGCTCCAAGACGCCTCCGCCCGGAGAGACCGGGCAGGAGGCACTCTATCTGCGCTCACTCAGCGATCGCCAGATCAACGTGAACATCAAGTTGAACGATGGCGAGACAGTGCGAGGCTGGATCGAATACTTCGACGACGGCATGCTCCGCCTCACACGTGAGGGAAAGCCCAATCTCTTCATCTACAAGAACCAGATTCAGACCATCTCCGAGGCGGGCAAACGCAAGGGTTCGCGCAACCTCGCAGGCCCTGGTGCACGTGAGGTCTCCTCGTGAGTTCAGTATCGCCCGCGGGCTCGAAGTTGGTGTGGGTTCCAAGAGTTGCGGAGATTGCGCGCGAGGCTGGAGCTATTCTGCGCAAGTTCTTTGCCCAGGGGGTCGCAACCGAGTACAAGGGCGATGTCGATGTGGTGACGGTGGCGGACCGGGCAGCAGAGAAGTTGATCCGCGAGCGCTTGAGCCAGGTCTTTCCCGACCACGGCGTCTATGGCGAAGAAGGCACGCGCGACCGGCTAGATGGTGAATTTCGATGGTATGTTGATCCCCTCGACGGCACCACCAATTTTGCTCATGGATTTCCACAGTTTTGCGTCTCTTTGGGACTTGAGCAGCGCCCACCGGGCTTGCAAGCCGGTCAGGACGGAACCCTGGTAGCAGCCGTGATCTATGATCCCCTTCGCGACGAGCTTTTCACCGCCGAGCGTGGACAAGGCGCCCAACTGAATGGCAGCCCGCTGCACGTTTCGTCGATACCCGACCTGGCAGAAGCTCTGCTGGCCACCGGGTTTCCAAGCCGCAAGCGGCACGAGAGCCCCAATGTGCACTTTTACCAGGAATTCACGCTGCGCTCGCACGGCGTGCGGCGAGCCGGTTCCGCCGCGCTCGACCTGGCCTATGTGGCCGCCGGGCGCCTGGAAGCTTTCTGGGAATTCAATCTGAATCCATGGGACACCGCAGCCGGCATTCTGCTGATAGAAGAAGCGGGCGGCCGGGTTACGGATTTTTCCGGCCATCACTTCCAACTCAACAGCCGGGAAATATTGGCCTCGAATGGTCTGATCCATCAAGAAATGGTCCGCCTCTTCGCCGATCTGTTCGCCGGCCGCGATCTGTCTCCAATTCCCACTCCGCACGAGTTTGCCGAGCAAAGAGAAGCCCGCGCACTCAAGAGCTAGAGCTCTGATGCTGCGGCTCTTTCCCCCACCGGAGTTCTCAGCGAGGTTCCTCGTCGCTGAGGTGGCTTCCCGCATGGCAGAACGCTGAAGTATGGGCGCCAAGTCAGCCGCTGGGGTCCTATGCTACTATCAGCGTCGAGAAGGTACCTTCCGGGAGAACTCGAAGATGGCATACATCATTGCAGAACCATGTATCGGCACCAAGGACACCGCCTGTGTGGACGCCTGTCCCGTCGATTGCATCCACCCCAAGAAAGACGAAAGTGGTTTCGCCGAGACCGATCAGCTTTTTATCGACCCAGTCGAGTGCATCGACTGCGGCGCCTGCGTTCCCGCGTGTCCCGTTTCGGCCATCTTCGCGCAAGATGATCTGCCGGAGAAGTGGGCCAGCTACACCGAGAAGAACGCCTCCCATTACGGCCGCTAACGAGGGTCCACTTTCTGCAGACGCGCATCTCGCGAGGCGGGATGCGCGTTTCTGTTTCCGCTCGGGAACCGCGTGCTGCCGCCGCGCCTCGGCCCAGGCTTTCTGCTGTCATTCATCGGATTCTCCTTTGATCGGAACCAGGAACCCATGGGCGTATTGACGTCTGAAGCCGTGGTTTTGCGCACCTGGCCGCTGCATGAAGCCGACCTGATCGTCAGCCTTTTTACGCGCGACTACGGCCGGTTAAAGGGCGTAGCCAAGTCGGCGCTCAAGAGCCGCAGGCGTTTTGGCGGCGCGCTCGAACCCATGACGGAGGCGCGCGCCTGGTTTGCCGAACGTCCCGGGCAGGAACTGGTGCGGCTCGATCAACTTGAGCTGGTCCGCTCTCCGCTCTCGGGGCCGGTGGACCACGCGCGCATGGCCGTCCTGAGCTTCTTTGCCGAAGTCATCGACGAGGCGCTGCCGGAGCGCGATCCGCAGGAAACCGTCTTCCGCCTTCTGGTTTCTGTGCTGGAGCAAACGACGGTCGACCATCCCTGGATGCCGCTCACCTATTTCCAGCTCTGGATGACGCGCCTCATGGGTCTGCTGCCCGATATCGCCCACTGCACGGCCTGCGGTGAGCCATTGCAAGCAGCTGAGGTTTCGTTCAGCACCTATGCCGACGGACTGTTCTGCGCCGTGCATCGCAACGGCAGCGCCAGCCAGCTTTCAGCCGAGTCCTGGCAACTTGCGCAGCGCATGTTGCGTGCTCCGGTTTCCACATTCGCAGCCGACCCATGGCCCCGCCGTCGCGGGCAGGATCTGCGGCACTTCGCTCTCCAGGCTCTCGAACGCCACATCGAACGCCGCCTGCGGACGGCCGAAGCGCTGAGCCGGTTGGGAGGGTAACGAATCCACCGTCTCGTCGCTTTTCGAAGCCTTTAAAGCCCTCTTTGATTCTGAGTTGATTTTCTCCGAAGGCCGTCAACCCGACATCCCAAAGCGCGATGAACGTGCTTTTGCGGGTATGGAGGATGGGGTGGTTGAGGCCCGATCGGGAGGGAATGAGGCAGGCCGCGCGAGGCGAACCGGCGCGCGGTGCGTCCAAAGGGCAGCGGGTTCACCCACAATGCTGGCCCCAGATGGTTTAATACCTATTGGGGGAGCGCTGCCTTGCGGCGTTTCCAGGAAAGCTCTATCTCTTCTGAATTGGTTCAGGGTTGTCGCACGCTGAGGCTCGCGTCAACAAGAGGGAACAGGCTTTGAGGCACCTTCCTGGAGACGCAGTCGCGGGTGCTTCCGCAATATCGTGGAGGTATCCCGAAAGCGATGTATTCTTTCCGCCGTCTTGCCCTTTTGCTGGCGTTGATTTTGCCGGCCGCGCACGTCCTGTTGGGACAGAGTTCAAGTTCCAGCGACAACCCCGCAACGCAGGATCAGACCCAGCAGCCCACCACCGCTGAGAACCAGGGGCAGCTGACCGTACAGGCTCGCATCCGGGCCCGCCGCGAACAGCGCCGAGCGCAGGCGATCCGCGATACCTACTCGCACCTCTACGAAGCGTTTGTGGGCGGCGACTACCTGCGGTTTACGCCCGGGCCGAATCTTCAGCGCGTGACACTCTACTCTTGGGATACAGCGATCACGCGCTATTACAGCGAAAAGCTGGGCGTGACGCTGGACGGACGAGGATACTATGGGACGCCATTTGTGGGAGTGAATCCCACCTCGATCACGCGGCCAGCCATCAGCCAGTACGGTGTACTGGCGGGGCCGACTTATCGTTTTTACCTGCGTCCGCGGTATTCGCTTGCGGGACGGGTGATGGGCGGGGTGGCGTTCGGCAATTTTTCAGGCGATACCAGCGGCTTTGGTACCGCCATACTGGGGTTGTATCCCGATTCCAAGACGTACGCGATCAGCGCGAGCATGCTTGGGGAGATGAATGTCAGCCCGGGTTTCTCACTGCGCCTGGGGCCGGAGTACTACGGCACCGGCTTCGGTTCGACGATGGAGAACAGCCTGGGATTCACGTATGGGTTCGTGTTCCGGTTTGGGAAGCAGTGAGGAAAACAGGGACCAAGGACTAGCTAAGCTAGGGACTAGAGAATGGCGGCTCACCAGGCAATCTGGTGGGCCGCTTTCTTATTGGTGCTCCTGAGGGCTGCGCAGTCGGCGGCGTTCATGAGGCGAAGTGAGACTCAGGCTTTTTTTCCTGTGAATAATAGTTGACATGGAAACAGTTGCTAAGTAAAGTAAGTTCATGGGACAGGCGAAAGAGTCTTCGACGGTGGTGAGCGATCTGAAAAAGCACGTGGGATTCTGGCTTCGCTTCGTCTCCAATCACGTTTCGCACGCATTTGCGCGCAAGCTCCTGAACAAGGGAGTAACCGTCGCGGAGTGGGTGGTGATGCGGGAGATGTTCGATGAGGAGGAGACCTCACCGGGCCTGGTGGCGGAGCGGATCGGGATGACGCGCGGAGGAGTTTCGAAGCTGGTGGACCGGCTGCTGGACAAGAAGCTGGTGACACGGCAGGAACGCAGCGACGACCGGAGGTTCCAGTCGATTGCGCTAACGGCGGCGGGGCGGCGGCTGGTGCCGGAGATGGCGGCGCTGGCGGATGAGAACGACGAGGAGTTCTTTCATCCGCTCACGGCTCCGGAACGCGCAGAGTTGATTGCCACGATGAAGAAGCTGGTGAAGGCGAACAACCTCGAAAGACTTCCAACTGAGTAAAGGAGAAGAGATGAGCAAGCAGGCGATTCACGAAGCAGCGATGGCAACAGAGCAAGGGAAGATGACCTTTCCGCAGGTGGTTCAGCAACTGATGGCGGCCGGGGTGGAGTCGTACCGCGTGGATTTTGCGACGGCGGAGAAGACGCATTATCTCGGAGACGGGACGACGGTGACGGTGCCCATGGTCCTGGAGCCGGGGCCGATCGCAGCGGAGTTCAACGGAGCGGGGCTGGTGGAGGCGATTCGCGGGGCGCAGACCGATACGGTGCGGTATCCCGAGTTTGTGAGCCGGTCGACGGCGGCCGGGGTGATTGGATATTGGGCGTTCCTGACCGGGAGACGGGTGATCTATTTCGGCCGGAAGGGCGAGCAGCATGTCGAGGAGTTTCCGAAGGGGAAGCAGTAGGGGCAGGGGGCGGAAGAAGGCGATCAGCGGCGGCGTGTGGGCGGTGCGGGTGGGGTGGTGGGAGGGGGTTGGAAGGGCGTTTTCGGGATCGATCGTAGAGGTCACAGCCTCCCGCCCAAGCAGAGCTTGGATGGGGCACCCCCGTCGGCGGAAATGACAGTTAGAAAACTCACCTGGGCCACCCGCCGAGTTCATAAGGGCGGCTCTCGCCGTAGTAAGATATGTGCCAGAAATCACCATCAGCGAACAGGGAACACTCATGAACGATTTCGGCGAGACCATCAACAAGGCCACTGATCTTATCCACAGATTGACAGGCCCGGTCTGCGACGACCGGCGAATGATTTGTAACCGCATGAAGCCATACCGTGCGAAGAACTTGGTCAATACGCTACGGAAAACAGAGCGGATTCTTTGCGAGGCCGGGTTGCCGGCAAACGCTGTCCCAACTCGATTGCTGTTCCCAATTGTGAATGCAAGTTCGATTGAGGACGATGAGACGCTACAGGAGATGTGGGCAGGACTGCTTGCCACGGCTTCGCAGGAAGCTGACTCTGTGTCACCATCTTTCATTGAGATACTGAAGCAGATGACACCCGACCGATGCTCGACATCTGGAAGTCATCTGTCGGGAAAGCGTTCAGCACTTCAACCATGGTAGGGAAGGCAATAAATACATGAACAAAAAGGTTGAGATGAAGGGGCATATTTGCGACGGATTGACGCTGGCTCCGTGGGCTTTCGGAGGAGTCAGGATCAACGGGTCGGAATTAGATGTTCCACAGAGTGTGTACCCGGATACCTATGTGCGGCTGGGACTAATTAGAAATTCGTTCGAAGTTAAGAGCTCATTTGACAGGCGTGAATTTACCGCCTACTACGAGGATGATATACATCAAAGGGTCGTATCTGAAGTTGATGGGTGGTACGAATTCACCGAGTATGCGGTTCGATTTCTTGATTCCTGCCACGGCCCACGGCCTCCGAAATAGACCGACCGTCAGCATCTGATCCAGTCGTCCCTGGTCAACCTGGCCTGACGTCTATCCAGCCTGCACCCTCGCATCTCACACACCTTGATCCATCGACGCTGCCAGACCCTGCACACAGGTCACACTCTGCCCAGTCGCCTGTGTTCAGCCTGCTCCTGTTGAGACCACGGCATCGCTTACCGCCGACTGTACGGCCACACGGGCCATTAATCAGATTGAGGCTGTACGACACGTGTCCACAGACTGTGCAGACGGCACTTGGTTTCTGTTGGCTCATTGCTTGTGTTCTCCTACAGGTCTTGAATGAACATCGTGAACGGGCGGTGACCGGCATTCCAGAGTGTTCGCTGTAACTCGCAAATCTCTCTGTCGTGACCCTCACGACCTCGATCGAGAACAAGAGTCACCATTTTTTCCATCCCGATGAATCTCACGCCCTGATCGCCGTCGCCATCATCAACGCACTTTATGTCCACCACCTCAAAAGACTGCATGGCCATGATTCTCCTCCAAGGTTGTTCTGAACTTACGGGAAATCGTAGCATGAGCATAAAGTGACGGAATCACTTGCTTGAGAACAACCGCGCAGGACCGCTAGGGGTAATTATCATCTAAATCCTTTATAATCTGAGAGCCGTGGCCCCAGACGTGAACAGTGGCCGGCCCTGATCTCCCTCCATTCCATCGGCATGTAGTTGGTAGCCTCAGACCTGGGTTTGACCTGCGGACAAGGGAGCGACCGTCATTGCAGGATAGGGATGTTGGCGATGCGCTGCTGCCACTCGGCGGGGCCGGTCTGGTGGACGCTGGTGCCCTTGGAGTCTACGGCTACGGTGACGGGCATGTCCTTGACCTCGAATTCGTAGATGCCTTCCATGCCTAGATCTTCGAATGCCAGTTGGCGCGCGGCTACGATGGCCTTCGAGACCAGGTAGGCTGCTCCGCCCACGGCCATCAGATAGACTGCACCGAATTCCTTGATTGCTTCGATGGCGACGGGGCCGCGCTCGGCTTTGCCGATCATGCCGAGGAGGCCGGTTTCAGCGAGCATCTGGCGGGTGAACTTGTCCATGCGCGTGGCGGTGGTGGGGCCGGCGGGGCCAATAACTTCTTCGCGGACCGGATCGACGGGGCCGACGTAGTAGATGAAGCGGCCGCGGAAGTCGACGGGGAGTTTTTCGCCGCGGTTGAGCATGTCGGTCATGCGCTTGTGGGCGGCGTCGCGGCCGGTGAGCAGCTTGCCATTGAGCAAGAGAACTTCGCCGGGCTTCCAGGTTTCGGCTTCGGCGCGGGAGACGGTGTCGAGGTTGACCCGCCGCGCGCCGGAGACGTCGTAGGTGAGCTTTGGCCAGTCTTCGAGCGAGGGCGGATCGAGGTAGACGGGACCGGAGCCGTCGAGGACGATGTGGGCGTGGCGGGTGGCGGCGCAGTTGGGAATCATGGCGACGGGCAGGTTGGCGGCGTGGGCCGGGGAGTCGAGGACCTTGACGTCGAGGACGGTGGTAAGGCCGCCCAGGCCCTGGGCACCGATGCCGAGACGGTTCACTTTGTCGTAAAGCTCGACGCGGAGCTTTTCGGCGGTGGTGACGGGGCCGCGGGCGATGAGGTCCTGAATGTCGATGGGGTCCATCAGGGATTTTTTGGCCATGAGCATGGCTTTTTCAGCGGTGCCGCCGATGCCGATGCCGAGCATGCCGGGTGGACACCATCCGGCGCCCATGGTGGGGACGGTTTTGAGCACCCATTCGACGATGGAGTCGGACGGGTTGAGCATGGCGAATTTCGATTTGGCCTCGGAGCCACCGCCCTTGGCTGCGACGGTGACCTCGACAGTGGATCCGCGAACCAACTCCACGTGCACACAGGCAGGGGTATTGTCTTTGGTGTTTTTGCGGGCGCCGGCAGGGTCGGCTTGGAGGGAAGCGCGGAGCTTGTTGTCGGGGTCCAGGTAGGCGCGGCGGACGCCGGCGTCCACCATCTGCTGCAGGTCGAGTGGTTTTTCGCCCGGGGCGGCCTCGAAGCGCACGTCCATGCCGAGCTTGACGAAGGCGTTGACGATGCCGGTGTCCTGGCAAATGGGGCGGTGGCCTTCGGCGCACATGCGGCTGTTGATGAGGATCTGGGCCATGGCGTCGCGGGCGGCGGGGGATTGCTCGCGCTCATAGGCTTTGGCGAGGCTGGTGATGTAGTCCACCGGGTGGTAGTAGCTGATGTATTGCAGCGCGCCGGCGACGCTGGCGATGAAATCTTCCTGGCGGATTACGGTCATTATGCTCCCCTCGATAACAGTCTAGGGTACCGGGCGAGAAGCCGGCTCAGTTCGCACCCGTTTCTTGCCGGTCCGGCGACTGCGCGTCATCACCGCCGTAGGTCCTTACCGCGTGGAACGGCCATTCTGAAAACAGATATGGGTGATTTCCGGCAGGAGCTAATTTTGGCTCAATTCGGGGTAGGTGGGTTGTCCCTCCATGACCTTGAGAAAGGGTGTGAGGCGGTGTTCGGCGGCGGGGGCGGCGGTGAGAATGTCGCGAACCTTCCAGCCTTTCAGAGTCAAGGCATCCGCAATCAGGGAGCGATGGCAGCGCCAGGGAACTGCTTCGGCGCACAGTATGGCGGTTCTGGTTCTGCGCGCAATCCGGATGAGGGCGGCGAGTCCTTCGGCGAATTCCGGCGTGGCCATGTAATCGGCGTAGCCTCGGAAGGAGGCGTTGCGCCAGCCCCTGTTGATAGAGTTTTTGCGGCTGTGGCGCCGTCCGCCCAGCGTTTTGAAATGCGTGTAGTCGATATGGGCGGCGCGCAGTGAGGACTCGAGCGCGTCGATGTTGAATTGCGGGCAGTGACGCGACCTGGGGATGGAGCGGACGTCGACGAGATGGCGAACGCCGTGGGCATTCAGCAGGGCAATCAGTTCTTCGATCGTGCGGGTGGAGTGGCCGATGGTGAAAAGGATGTTGCGCGCCACAAGATCATCCTAATGCAGGTCACGGCCTGAGCGCATTGCGCGGATGGGTGTGGGTAAAGCCGTCGTCCCTGTAAAGTATGGGTTCGCGCTTATCGCGGGCCAGGGCATAGCCGAAGCAGCCGCCGAAGTTGAGGTTGGCGGGGTGGCCGCGCAACAGGGGCAACGGCTCATTGCACCTTGACGTATGTGATGGCCTGCTTCTTGTTGCCGGCGGGATGTTGCCTTTGCGGATGTGTGAACTAGGGCGCCGATTCGATGGGGGCGACCTCAACGCCGCTTTGCCTGAATTTGAAGTCAAAGATCCAGATGCTGGGGACGGCGCGACCATCCGCCTGCGCGGGTTTGAACTTCCAAGATGGCACCGCTTTCAAAGCCAAGCTGGCGAAGTACCGGCTTGGTCCCGCGGATTCTATGGTGGCGTTCGAAACGTCGCCGGCAGGAGAGACTGCGACCCGTATCTTCACCTGAACCGTGCCGTGAATGGTCCTCATCGCGCGCTCCGGAACGTCTGGCATAACGCGCTGGGCGACGACGCCTTTGACAACCGATCCGTTGGAGAGCTGCGACGTTGGAGGTGTGGATTGGGCCGGGGGCACGCTCGCGGCTCCGGGCGGCTGGTTTGCGGCCGGCGAAGAAGGCCTATCCGGATGAGTTCGCAGGAGGCTGAACACGATCGCAGCAAAGAGGAGGAGCGCCGCGACGATGAGGAGGGGTAAGCGGAGGTGGAGAGATTTGGTTTTGCCGGTCTTGCGGGGCGTCTCCGGAAGCATCCGGTCGGGATCGAGACGGAGCCTGATGTAGCTGAGCGTGCAGCGGCGCGCGGGATCGGACCGTAGACATTCCCGCGCGATGTCAGCGAAAGGTTGCGGAATGGACTCAGGCACAACCGGTTCTTTGGGCGTCGACTTGTCCCATTCCGGGGGATGCTGAGTAAGAGATTCGACCAGGGTCGCGCCGAGCGACCAGACATCTGAAGCGGCGGTCATGATGTCTGTGGCAGCTTCGGGCGCAGAGTGGATGTCGGAGGCAATAGGGCGACTGTGGCGGCTTCCAGTTGCCGTAACGCTGTCAGACGAGAGCTTCAACTGGTCGTCGACGACCATGATGTTCGATGGCTTGAGGTGACCATGCAGGAAGCCTTTCTGATGAAGAAAGGAAAGTGTGTCGAGAACCGGGTCGAGCATATCTCGAACTTCTGAAGGCGTGAGAGGGCGCACGGGAAGAATCTGGGAGAGATCTTCCTCGGCATATTCCGTGACGGTGTAGTGCAGCTGAACGGCGTCGATCCGGGCCGTCCCCGTCTGAAACTGACGCATCAGGTGGGGGTGAGAGAGTGCCGAGGCCGCTGCACGGCTTTTTACCGGGTCACCGGTATCGGTGGCATCGGTCGGGATAAGCTTGATCACGGTTTTCTGTGTGCGGCCCTCGAGTTCCGTGAGGAAGACACCGCTCCGCTCTGAGCCGCCTAACCACTGGAGGAGGGTGAATCTCCCATCGATTACGCGTCCAACCCAATCTACGCGAATTGGGGCTGTTTTCATCGGAACCATTCTATCCGAGTCCGGCGGCGGCAACAGCCGCGGTTATGGGGGCAATCGGATGAAGGGCGACGGCGGCAAGGATTTGCAATCGCGCCGCCCCTCCGGGGCTCTTCGGCATTTTTTGGCGTGTTCCCAGGACTACGTCCTGGGCTATTTTCCTGCCGTCCCTACGGGACTCCCAAGCCGGGCATGACGGGATTTGCCGTCCCTACGGACGGCCTTGCCCGCGCATGCCGAGTTTTGCGTCCCTGCGGGACGCCGTGGCCGGCGTGACGGGTTGAAGCTCGGAAGGAAGCAACGCACAGCGCTGTTTTCGTTTGCAGCGGCGGATGGCCTAAGCTATAGGAATGAACGACTCGACCTCGGGCGGGGATCAGGGGGAAATCATCGATCTTCTGGTGGTGGGGGCAGGGCCAACGGGGCTGGCTTGCGCAATCGAGGCGCAGAAGGCTGGATTCCGTGTGGTTCTGGTGGACAAGGGATGCGTGTGCAATTCGCTGTTCCATTACCCGTCGCACATGACTTTTTTCACCACATCGGAGCTGCTGGAGATTGGCGACATTCCGTTTCCGAGTCCGAATGCAAAGCCGACGCGCAACGAGGCATTGCAGTATTACCGGCTGGTGGCGGCGCATTACCGGCTGGACATCCGGCAGTATCAGCGGGTGGAGCGGGTGACGGGCTCGGATTGCAACTTCAAGGTGCACATGGTGGACCGGTTCAACCGGCCGGACACACTTCAGACGCGGAAGCTGGCGGTTTCCACTGGCTACTACGACTTGCCCAACATCATGGGGATACCGGGCGAAGGGCTGAGCAAGGTGCATCATTACTACGTCGATCCTCACCCGTTTTACGACATGGATGTGGTGGTGATCGGGGGGAAGAACTCGGCGGCGATCGCGGCGCTGGAACTGTGGCGGAGCGGGGCGCACGTGACGCTGGTGCATCGCGACCCGGAACTGCACCGGCACGTGAAGTACTGGATCAAGCCGGACATTGAGAACCGCATCAAGCATGGGGAGATCAAGGCGTATTTCAGCTCACAGGTGTTGAACATCGCGCCGGACACGGTGACGCTGCAGACGCCGGGGGGAGAAGCGGTTTTGCACAACGATTTTGTGTTCGCGATGACTGGATACCACCCCGATTTCGTCTTTCTTGAGGGGATGGGCGTGCGTTTTGAAGGGCCCGACAGGCTGCCGGTGTGCAACCCGGAGACGCTGGAGAGCAATGTGCCGGGAATTTACCTGGCCGGCGTGATCGTGGCAGGGTCGCGTACGAACGAAATCTTCATTGAGAACGGCCGTTTTCACGGCAAGCTGATTGCGAAGGCTCTGGCATCGGGCGCGATGTGCGGCTAATGGCACGATGACCCCAGGAACCGAAAGCCAAGGCTGAGTCGAGCCGAGGAGGTGCGGAGGTTGCGGATGCGTGTGTGGCCGCGGTCGATTCGATGGCAGATGCTGGCGGGGCTGGTTTTGCTGGAGGCCCTTTCGATCGGGTTGTTTGCGCTTCTGCTGATCGGTGACCAGGCGCGCGAGGTGCATGAGCGAGTAAGCCGGCGGCTGGAGAGCCAGGCGGTTACTCTTTCAATGCAGGTGAGGGAAGCGCTGCTGCAGGGGCGGCCCGAATGGATCGGGCTATCCGCAAGGATGATGGCGGACGCGCCCAGCGTGGCCACGGCCAAAGTGACCGATCCCAAGGGCAATGTGCTTTATGTGGGCACGGGAGATGCAGCCACCACAAAACTGGACTCGATCGAGCGGGTCCAGATCCCATTGAAGGGCGAAAGCCAATCCCGGGTGTTCTTGCTTGGACGGGAGCGATTGGAGAGCGTTTCGCCCATCTACACCGGGGGTGAGCTGCGCGGGTATGTGTGGGTGGAAGACGACCGCACGTGGGATTATCAGCAGCTGGATACGATTGCGCGGGGCACGTCGCTTTTCGCTGTCATTTGGATTCTTGCTTCGGTGCTGCTTGTGCTGCTTGCCTCGAACGCCATCACGCGGCCGCTGGACATATTGCACCGCGGAACGCGCGCCCTGATGAACTCCCCTGACGCGGGCGGCAGTTTTCCCCTTCCGGTGATCGTGCAGAACGAGTTCGGGGACCTGATTGTGGCGTTCAACCGGATGGTGGCCTCGATTGAGGAACAACGTGCAGGGCTGAATGACACGCTTTCGTTGCTTGATTCGATGCTGGCAAACGCGCCCATCGGGTTGATTTTTTTTGATCGCAACTGCCGCATTGTGCGCGTCAACCAGGTATTTGCGGAGATGTCGGGAGTACCGCTGAGCCGCCACCTGGGGCGCACCCTGGCGGAGGTGCTGCCGGAACCCATTGCGCAAGAACTGGACCTTGCAGTCCTGCGGGTCTTTGCGGCCGAGGAGTCGGTGCGCAATTTGGAAATTGGAGGAGATGGGGGTCAACTGAAGCGGCCCGCGAACTGGCTGGTCAGTGCCTATCCGATCAGGACGACCCCGAGCCAAGTGCGTTGGGCAGGCGTGATCGTGATGGACGAGAGCGAGCGCAAGCGCAGCGAGGATGCGCTGCGGAGGTCAGAAAAGCTGGCCGCAACGGGACGGCTGGCTGCTTCCATCTCGCACGAGATCAACAACCCGCTGGAGGCGATTACCAACCTGCTTTTCCTGCTTAGCAACTATTGTCCGCTTGACGGGCCTGCGCTGGACTACGTGAAGATGGCACAGCACGAGGCCCGCCGCATCTCCGAGATCACACAGCAGACGCTACGGTTTTTCCGTCAATCGACACTACCGGCGCGAACGAACATTGGGGAGCTGCTGGACTCGGTGCTGAGCCTGTACCAGATGCGTCTGAATACCCTGGGAATCAAAGTTGTGAGGACATATGGGGAGGAAATCGATCTCTACTGCTTCGCGGGAGAGATTCGGCAGGTGATCGCGAACCTAGTGGGCAACGCTATTGACGCAACCACGGGCGGCGGGCGCCTGATGGTGCGCGCGAGGCGCTCGGAGTGCTGGAAGGCACCGCGCCAGGAGGGCGTGCGCATTACGGTGGCCGATACGGGGTCCGGCATTGAACCCGACATACGGATGCGCATCTTTGAAGCTTTTTTCACCACCAAGGACGAGACCGGGACCGGTCTTGGCCTTTGGGTGAGCCAGGAGATTATCCGAAAGCACCACGGTTTGGTGCATCTTCGCAGCCGGCCGGCATCTAATGGAGGAGCCTCGGGCACGGTTTTCCAACTATTTTTCCCGGATAACCAGCAGCTGACGGCGAATGATCATTTGCCTGCGGGCGCGGAAGCCGGCGCGGAGGCTGATGCAGAGGCCAGTGCGGAATCCAGCGCGGAAGCTGGTGCTGGGGTCTGACCGGCGGGAAAAGAGGGCGATGCCAGCCTGCGAGCTGAAAATTCCGGCCCGTCGGCTCCATGCGGAACTTTTTCCCTCCGGTGGGGTTGAAACCGATAACAGGCTCTGCGGGTTACCGTCTAAAAAGGAAACCCAGAGCGTGAGCTGGTTTATATGCAGGAGAGAAGCATGAAAAGGCCTTTGTTCAAAGGAGTCTTTCCCCAGGCATTGGCGCTGGTGGCTGCGATTTCAGTGTGCGGGGCAATGGCGCTTGCCCAGGATGCGGCGCCGGCGAATGGCCAGCGGACCGACGGGCAGATCGAGATGGACGTGGTGCATGCCCTGGATGCTTCGCAGGCTCTCAAGAGCGATCTGATCACCGCGGCTACGATCCAGGGCGAGGTGACGCTCTCGGGGACCGTGACCAGCGATGCGTCGCGGAAACTGGCGGAGTCGATTGTGAAGGGCGTCCCAGGCGTGAGCGGGGTGCACGACAATCTGAAGGTCGGCAATCCGGCCGATGATCCGAACGCACAGGGCGCGGTGGACGATAATTCTGGACAGGACTCGGGAGACGAGAACCAGTCACAGCCTGCAAATCCTCCCACCATGTCGCCGTCGCCCGACAACAACGGCCAGGCGTCGGGATATCCGCAGAATCAGCCCGGCTATCCACAGGATCAGCCGCAAAATCAGCCCAACTATCCGCAGAGTCAGCCTCAGTATCCGCAGCCGGGCTATGGGCAACAGGGTCCGCCTCCAGACTATGGGCAACAGGCTCCGCAGCCGGGTTATGGGCAGCAGGGTCCGCCTCCGGGCTATGGGCAGCAGGCTCCTCCGCCGGGGTACGGGCAAGCGCCGCCTCCGGGGTACGGACAGGAACCGCCGCAGGGGTATGGGCAGAACCAATATCCGGGGCAATACGGCCAGCCTTATCCGCAGAACAGTCCGCGGCAGCCCTCGTATGCGCCAGCTAAAGGACCTGTGACCATTCCTATGGGAACCCTGCTGCAGCTCCGGACCAGCGAGCCGGTCAGCAGCAAGAAAGCAACGGAAGGCACGCCGGTTCAATTCACCGTGATTCGCGATGTGGTGGTTGGCAATGTGCTGGCGATTCCGCGCGGCGCGACGGTGCATGGCGTGATCACAGACGTACATCACTCCGGCCAGCTTGCGGGCAGCCCTGAGCTGGCGCTGCGGCTCACCACGCTTGACCTGGGCGGGCAGGATTACCCGCTGCAGTCGGACTTGTTCAAAGTGAAGGGTCCCAGCAAAACCGGGCGTACGGTTGGGAACGTGGTTGGCGGCGCGCTATTGGGCGCTCTTATCGGCGGCGCGGCCGGCGGCGGCGGTGGAGCGGCGATTGGCGCCGCGGCTGGAGGCACGGTGGGGACAGCGGCTTCGGCGGCCACTCCGGGACCGAACGCGTGGATTCCCGCGGAGGCGCTTGTCTCTTTTCACCTGGCGCAACCGGTGACGGTGAACCCGGTGAGCCCGCAAGAAGCGGCGAGGCTGGCCGAAGGGCTTTATCAGGGAGGCCCGAACCTTTACCGGCGCGGCTACTATGCACGCCCTTACTATGGTGGCTATGGCCCGTACCCGTATCCTCCGGTGTACTACCGACCGTATTTCATGACCGGGGGGATGTACTACTGGCGGTGAGGAGCAGAGGTCAGGGTGATGCGGGGGTGAAACCCCCGCATGCCTTCGGTAGAGAGAATCGAATTGCGACGCCCCTATGGGGCTACACGATGAAGAACGACGCTGTTTCCCAGGACTTCGTCCTGGGCTAACATCCCATGCTCCCAACCGGGAGCCGGAACCGCGAACAAAACGAAGCGAGGATGCGGCAGCCTGGCTTGTGACCCCGGCGAGATTCAAGAGCCGAAAGGCCGTTAGTCTCTCCGGCTGGGTGGGGCGTTGCCGCGGAGGGCGTTAGCGTTCAACGGGATTCGGGCTCGGCTATAATGGGTGTGAAGCGCGTGAGCGAAATGCGCACCCATGATAGAGGCCTGCCGTGTGGCGCCAGAGGCGCCGGGGGCAAGGCGGCTGCCCATGCGGGCGCGTAGAGAGTTGAAGGCTTAACCCATTCATGATCCGTTTTCTGCAGAAAGACAATCGCGTAACCAAGGCACTTTTTGTTGTCATCATTGCCGCAGCTTCTGTGTCGATGGTGGTCTACCTGATTCCCGGACTGACCGGACAAAGCGCATCGGCCGCCGATACCTTTGCGGTGGTCTATCCCCACTGGTATAGCCGCTTCTTCTCCGCCGGCGACGTGATCAGCCAGCAGAAGGTGGCGCAGCTTGCCCGGATGCAGGTGCAGCAGCGCAATCCGCAATATGCGGACAATCCCATGATCATGAACCTGTTCGAGCAGCAGGTGGGGCAGCAGCTAGTGCAGCAGCAAGTGATGCTGGCGGAGGCGGAGAAACTGGGCATCCATGTGACCGGCGAAGACGTGCGCCAGTATCTCGAGACCGGGCCGGCAGGGCAGGTTCTTTTCCCCAACGGCAAGTTCATCGGGCAGCAGCAATACGCCGCAATCATTGAGAGCCGGTTCGACATTCCGGTGTCGCAGTTTGAAGACAATGTGAAGGACGATATCGCGATACGGCGGCTGGAGTCGCTGATCACCGCCGGTGTGACGGTGAGCGACAAAGAAGTGGCCGAAGCCTATCGCAAGGGCAACATCAAGATCAAGTTCGATTATGCGGTGATTTCCGGCGACGATCTGAAGAAGCAGATCAATCCGTCGGACGCGGAGTTGCAGGCGTTCTTCACGAAAAACGCGGCGCGCTATGCGACGGCGGTGCCGGAAGAGCGCACCATCAGCTACTTTGCCTTCACTGCCAACGAAGTGCCGGGCGGAGTGCAGCAGCCGACGCAGCAGGAGATCGAGCAGTATTACAACGCGCATAAGGCGGAATACTCGGTGCCGGAGCAGGCTCGTTCGCGCCACATTCTCATCAGCGTGCCTCAGGGTGCCGATGCCAAGGCGGATGCCGCGGCCAAGGCCAAGGCTGAGAGCATTCTGAAGCAGCTCAAGGACGGCGCCAATTTTGCCGCGCTGGCGAAGAAGTATTCCGACGACCCGGGCAGCAAGGACACGGGCGGCGAACTGGGGTTTGCGCAGCGCGGTCACATGGTGCCGGCATTCGATACGGCCATTTTTACGCAGAAGATTGGCGACATCGAAATTGTGAAGTCCCAGTATGGCTATCACATTGTTCAGGTGGAAGAGCGGACCCCGGCGCACACGCAATCGCTGAGCGAGGTGCTGCCCACGATCCAGGCCACACTGATCCGGCAAAACTCGGCTGCGGCGCAGGAGAACTACGCGCGGCAACTGACGTCAGAGGCCATCAAGAACGGACTGGAGAAGACGGCGGAAGCACACCATCTGCAGTTGGTGACGACGCCGCCGGTGGCTGAGCAGGGCGTGATTTCGGCTTTGCCGGATGGGTCGCAACTGTTGGCCAAGGCGTTTCAATCCAAGCTGGGCGATCCGGCGATGTCCGCGCCCACGGGCGAGGGCTACGCCATCTTCCAGGTGACAGCCGTGACGCCGGCGCATGCGCCGACGTTTGCGGATTGGAAGAGCCACGTCCTGGACGATTATCGCAATGAGCAGGTTCCCGCCTTGCTGCGGCAGAAGACGGACGAACTGGCCGCGAAAGCCAAGGCGACGAGCGATCTGGCCAAGGCCGCCAAGGAAGTGGGCGCCACCGTAAAAACCAGCGACCTGGTGGGCGAGACTGGGCAGGTACCGGATCTGGGCCAGGTAGGCCAGGTGGCTCCGCAACTGTTCGACATGGCGCCGGAGAGCATCAGCGGACCCATCAATGCGGGACGAACCGGCGTGGTGGCCAAGCTGGTGCAAAAGCAGGAACCCAGCCCGCAGGAGATTCAACAGAATCTGGACCAGGCCCGCGACCAGATGCTGGACCAGCGGCGCAACGAGGCGTTTGAAGTGTTCGCCAGCAACGTGTTGAACGACTACAAGAAGCACAATCGGATCCGGATCAACGCCAAGGCGCAGGGTCCGGAGATGCCGGGGATGTAAAGGCGGCGGGCGAGTCGTATCCCACCGTTGAATTACAACGCGATTCAAGGATGGTGCACCCAGCAGTCGTCAAGCGAGTTCTAACTAAACCCTTTGCATCAGGGACCAGCAAGTCAGCGCCGTGCGGCTTGGCAAGTTAGCAAGTCAGCGACGATATCCAGTTTCCCAACTTCATCACTTTGGGGCTCGCATCCGATGTGGACGCGGGTCTTTTGTGTCAGCGCCGTCAGCGGAGACCGGTCGTCTGGAACGGCAGGCCGGTGGCGGGTGAGTGGTCGGGTTTCGCTTCGAGGTTTGGCGCCACAGATACTCCGGCAAACGACGCCGCTGTAACGGTGACATTCCAGCCGTCGAAAACGACCTGCGCGTCTTCGCCATTGAAGTCTCTCGATGCCGCTTCGATGGTGACGGTGCTGGTCTCGTTGGGGACGAGCGAGACGTAGTTGTCGCTGTAGAAGGCGGGCAGAACGCGCTCGCCCGAGTGGCGGCGCAGTTGCAGATGTGCCATGAGAGCGATGTTCGTCGTGGGATTGTGCAGGGTAACGGTTACGATGCGCTTGCCGTCGGTGTCCTTGCTCTCCGCCTGGGCATCGAGCGTGACCATGGGCAAGTGCTTCAGATCGGTTAGGACATCAGGGTAGCCGGGTTCGCCGCGCCAATAGAAGTTGGACGAGATGAGCTTGCCCTGCGCATCCCGCAGATCGAGCTTGATGAAATGCGTGGTGGTGAGCGCAGGTGGGAATTGGACGGCGCCAAGGCTGGTAGCCGCTTCAGGCGGAGCGGTCACTTTCACGTCGTACTCGTGGGCGATCGATCCGTTGAGTTGATAGATTGCGACGTGGACGACGGCATCCGTGAGTGGTTGGGGCAAGTTGTTGATGACCTGCACATCGTCTGTGGCCTGGTTGAATTGAATGTGCACCAGTTCGGAGGCGTGCATGACGGCAAAGAACGAGGCATTGGGTTCGAGGTCGTAGTGATAGATCTGCCAGACGAAACTGGGCTGCGCGGGGTTGCTCATCCAGGTGAGGATGGCGGTGGTGGGATGGAACAGCAGCGCGTTGCGGCCTTCGTACATGGCGCGGAAGGCCTCGTAATTGGCCAGTTGCGCTTTGCGGACAAAGTCGGCGAGGTTGCGAAACTTGCCGTAGCGGGCGGCAATCTCACCGGGGTAGTTTTCGGCGCCGGAGTTTCCCCTGGCGAAGTCGTGCTCGGCCCAGTCGTCGTTGATAGACTCCCAGTCCTTCTTCGGCATCATGCCGTGAATGGATTCGAGGGTAGGGATGGAGACGCTGCCGGTTTCAGTCTTGAAGAAATCATCGGTGAC
Source organism: uncultured Acidobacteriota bacterium (assembly GCA_963833995.1). Lineage (GTDB taxonomy): Bacteria > Acidobacteriota > Terriglobia > Terriglobales > Acidobacteriaceae > Telmatobacter. The sequence goes on from CAWIAE010000002.1 coordinate 293,656, forward strand.
GGTGTAAAACTCGCGGGGCGTGCGCCAGGAGTAGGGACCGTGGGAGCGGACGCCGGCGCCGTCAGTGGAACTGGGTTGATAGCGGCGCGTGGGTTCGAGTTCGGCCATCAACTTGCGCAGTTCGGCGTCGATCTCCGGAGGAGGATAGCCCTCATTGCGCGCGCACCAGAGAGCGATGGAGGGATGATTGCGGAAGCGCAGAATCTTGTCGCGGACGTTGGCGATGTACGTGGAAAGGTCGGTGGGATTGGGGCCGTCGCCGGGATTGGGCTGGAAGAATTCGTCCCACACGAGAATGCCGTACTTGTCGCAGAGCTGGTAGAAATCCTCGCCGGTGCTTTGGCCGACCCAGTTGCGGATCATGTTGAGATGGGCGAGCTGATGAAGGTGGATTTCCGCATCGAGACGGTCGCGGGGAATGCGCTTCAAGGCTTCATCGAGGCCCCAGTCACCACCGCGGATGAAGACGGGGACGCCGTTGACGGAGATGGTGAGGGTGCCGGTGCCGGGCACACTATAGGAGATTTTGCGGACGCCGAAGTCGACATCCTGCGCATCGGAGACATCGTGCTTGATGTTGACGCTGAGGTGAAGATGGTAAAGATTCTGCGGGCCATAGCCGTTGGGCCACCATAGGCGCGGATGCTCGAGGTGCAGCGCGGGCGTGTTTTTGGAATCGAAGGTGACGAGCTTTGCGGTGTGCGGCGCGAGTTCGATCGGTTGCTGGAAGGCGATGTTGTCGATGCTGCCCTGAAGCACCGCGTTTTGAGGCTTGTCAGTGACGTTTTCCACGGTCGCCTGGACGGCGACGTCGGATGAGTCGGTGCGGGGTAGCGGGAGATCGGTGGTGACGAGGGGATTCTTCACGAGCACGGGGCCGGTGGCGGAGAGGAAGACTTTTTGCCAGATGCCGGTATCGCGGTCGCGAATGGCGGGAATCCAATCCCAGCCAATGGTGGAGAGGAATGTGGGGCCGTCAATGGCGGTGATGCCGCCATTGGGGCCCATGCCGTCGCGCAGCGTGTGCTCGTGTGGGATGCCGGGGTGGGGTTGAGGCGCGACGAGGACGGCGAGGACGGCCTGTTGGCCTGGCTTCACGTGGGGGGTGATGTCGAAGATTCCGCGGATGAAGGCTCCGCGGGTTTCGCCCACTTGCGCCCCGTTGATCCAGATGGTGGCGGAGTAGTTAATGCCCTCGAAGTTGAGCCAGACGCGATGGCCCTTGTAGGATTTGGGAACGTCGATGAGGGTGCGGTACCAGTAAGAGGTATGGCACAGGCTCTCGGGGATGACTTCGGGGCGGTTGTTTTCGCCGTAGAGCGGCTCGGGATAGACATGATTGTTGACGAGAGTGGTGAGCACGGTGCCGGGCACGGTGGCGCTGTACCAGCCGTCGGTTTTGAATCCCGAGACGGAAACGTCAGCGCCCGACTGCGGAACCTTAGCGACATCCTGCAACTGCCAGCCAGCGCCGAGAACCAACGGCTGCGGAGGGACCGATTGCGCGAAGGAGATGGAACTCATAAGCAGAAGCAGAAAGGTGAAGACTGAGAGGTAAGGACAGCCAAGGCGTAATTTCAACGAGTCATTCTCCGGATATCTCGAGCGGTTTCAAGGTCCGATTCGCCGGACACACGGATTATAGAGCGGGAGCCAACGATTTGGGTGCGTGCCGCTCCTCTGGAGCTTTCCGATCTCTATGGTGCGAACTCCCAGGACTTTGTCCTTCGGCGGACTTTTCCTGGCTATATTCCTGCTGTCCCCACGGGACGGCCGCGCCTGGCGGGTTGAAGCCCGAAAACGAACCGGCCTGATCGACAAAATGCCTTGAAGCGATTGCTTCGGCTGCGTGGCCGATACAATAACGATGGCATGCAATTCCAACGTTCATCCGGCGTTTTACTTCACATCAGCTCATTGCCATCGTATGGAGGGATTGGCGACCTGGGCCCGGCGGCCCACGAGTTTGTCGACTTTCTTTCGGCGGCTAAACAACATGTATGGCAGGTGCTTCCGCTGTGTCCCACGGGATACGGCAACTCGCCCTATGCGGGCTCGTCGGCGTTTGCTGGGAATCCGTTCCTGATCAGCCTGGAATTTCTGGCGGACTGGGGCTGGATCGGGAGCGAGCGGATCGCGGGGCTGGCGGGGCGCGCGGGCAACGTGGACTTCGAGCAGGTGGAAGCGCGGAAGGTGCCGCTGCTTTACGAGGCGGCGGGGAATTTTCTCGATCGCGGGCCGCACGAGCCGGAACTGGCGGGGCAGTGGCAGCGGTTTGAGCAGTTCTGCAGCAGCCAGGAAAGCTGGCTTGCCGATTATGCGCTTTACGCCGAGTTGCGCCGCCGGTTTGGGACTGGGGCGTGGACGGAATGGCCGGAGGCGGTGCGCCGCCGCGAGCCGCAAGCATTGGCACAAGTGACTGCGGAAAGCGGGCGTGCCCTGGCGCAGGAACAGGCGCTGCAGTTTGCTTTTGCAGTGCAATGGGAGAATCTGCGCGAGGTCGCGGCGCGGAGCGCGATCCGGATTCTGGGCGACGTGGCGATTTTCGTCAATATGGATTCCGCCGACGTGTGGGTGCATCCCGAAATTTTTGGGCTAGATGAGGACTTGAGGCCAGTGCGGGTTGCGGGCGTACCGCCGGACTATTTTTCACCCACGGGGCAGCGTTGGGGGAATCCGCTGTATCGCTGGGATGTGCTGGCTGAGAATGGCTTCGACTGGTGGGTGCAGCGGATTCGGCGCGCGCGCCAGCTCTACGACATTATTCGCCTCGACCATTTCCGGGGATTCGAGGCGTACTGGTCGATTCCCGCCGAAGAAGAAACGGCGGTGAATGGCGAGTGGGTAAAGGCGCCGGGGCTGGAGCTGTTTCGCGCGCTGGAGGCGGCGCTTGGGCCGCTGCCGCTGGTGGCTGAAGACCTGGGGCTGATTACGCCGGAGGTGGAAGCGCTGCGACGGGCGTTGGAAATGCCGGGAATGAAGGTGCTGCAGTTTGGCTTTGGCGACAAGGGCGCGCATATTCACCTTCCTCACCGGTTCACGCCCGATACCGTGGCCTACACCGGCACGCACGACAACGACACCACGCAGGGCTGGTGGAACTCGGCTGGTAAAAAGGAACGAGGAGCCGTTGAGGCGTATGTTGGACAAGTCCCTGTGGCCGATGGTGTGGGCGCCCGGTGTGGCCGCTGATCCGCGCCGCGCAGACGAGCGTCGCTGAGATGGCGATTGTTCCCGCGCAGGATCTGCTGGAACTGGGCTCGGAGGCGCGGATGAATACGCCCGCGGTGGCCGCGGGCAACTGGAGCTGGCGCGCGCCGGAAGGGAGTTGGACGAAGGAACTGGCAGTGCGGCTGGCGGAGATTGCCGACGTGACGGACAGGGACAACGATCCCCTAGAATCGGGGAAGAATCAGCCCGCATCTGAATGACAACGTGCCGCGGGAACGAACGCATGGAGGTCAGATGGATTCAGCTGAATCTGCCAACGACGATCGCGCTCTTGCCTATGTGCTGCTGCGAGGCACGCTGGGCCTGAACATCCTGATGCACGGGCTGATACGTATTCTGACTGGTCCTGCGGCGTTTGCCGGTAACTTGGACAAGATGTTCCAGCAGACGCTGCTGGCAGGTTGGCCGGCGTATGCTTTTGGGCTTGCGCTTCCATGGATTGAGGCAGTGCTGGGGCTATTGCTGTTGCTCGGTCTCCGCACGCGTCTGGCGCTGGCGGGCGGCGCGGCGTGGATTGCGCTGCTGATGTTCGGGGTGTCGTTGCGCCAGGACTGGGCCGTTGCCGGAACGCAACTGATCTATGCGGCGGTGTACGCAGCGCTGATGGCGTTTCGGAACTGGAACCGCTATTCCATCGACACGATGCTGGCGCGAAACAGGAATCGCGGCTGAAGCCGGTTTACCGATGGCCGAGCAGTTTGGCCCGGTGACCTAACCTTGCTATGCTTGCGGCACATGGAAACTGCGGCGATTCAAACCCACGGGCTCACGCGACGCTTCGGCGCGCTGACCGCTGTGGAAGACGTGACGCTGAGTGTGGCTGCGGGACAGTTCTTCGGCTTTCTGGGGCCGAACGGTGCGGGCAAGTCGACCACCATTAAAATGCTGACGGGGCTACTAGAGCCGAGCGCAGGGACGGTAGAGATTCTAGGCCGGCCATTTGTGGCGAATGCGCTGGAACTGAAACGTCAGATCGGCGTGGTTCCTGAAGGCATGGCGCTGCTGGGACGGTTGACGGCGCCAGAGTATTTGCGTTTTGTGGGCCGGATGTATGGACTCGACAATGAGACGACCAATCGCCGCACCGAGGAGTTGCTGGAGTTTATGCAGCTGGCGCATGAGCGCAGGAAGCTGATTACGGATTTCTCGCACGGAATGCAGAAGAAGCTGGCGCTGGCCGCGGCGGTGATACACGGACCGCGGGTGCTGTTTCTCGATGAGCCTTTTGAGGGCGTTGACGCCATTGCAGCCGGAATGCTGAAGACGATGTTGCAGGGCATGATTCAGCGTGGGGCGACGGTTTTCTTGACCACGCATGTGTTGGAGATTGTGGAGCGGCTGTGCAGCCACGTGGGCATTATTCATCAGGGACGGCTGGTGGCCAACGGCTCGATTGAAGATTTGCGCGCGGGTGTGGCGAGTGCGCTGCCGGGCGCGGCGACTAGTCAGAAGCTGACGCTGGAAGAGATTTTTCTTTCGATCGTGGGGGTGAGCGGGCAGGAGCCTGCGCAGGAGTTGTCGTGGCTGAGCTAGGCGCGACCGGAAGCGGTGGAGTGACGATGGGCGCGGGGCCGTTCAGCCGCTTGGCTCGGGCCCAGTATGCGGCGCTCGCGACGATGCGATGGCGCATGTTTGTTTTCGGGCTGCGCTCTGTGAGGGGAATACTCGAACTGGGAGCGAGCGGCATTGAGTTGATGATCTTTACATTTGTGGGGCTGGGGCTGGGTATCGGCCTGGGCTTTGCTTCGCATTCGCTTGCTCTACGCGGCATGTGGTCGTATTTGCCCATCGAGTTCTGGGTGGTGTGTTTTGTCTGGCAAATGATTCCCGTGGCGCTGGCATCGTTTCAGGATCAGTTTGACCTGAGCGGATTGCTTCGATTTCCAGTGAGTTTTGGGTCGTTTTATGTGCTGTACGTAGTATTCGGACTCTCGGATGTTTCGACGGTGCTAGGCGTGCTTTGCTGTCTGGGAATCTGGATTGGGATCACCGTAGCGCGACCGGAGATGTTGGCGTGGACGGCGCTGGCGTTGGCAGGATTTGCGGTGTTCAACGTGCTGCTGGCGCGAGCTGTTTTGGCGTGGGTTGACCGATGGCTGGCGCAGCGGCGCACGCGCGAAATAGTCAGCGCCCTGTTTCTGCTGTTTGTGGTCGGCCTGCAACTGCTGAATCCGGCGCTTCGACAGGATAGGCACGCGGGTCCGCCAACGCGCGAGCAACGGTCGCAGCGCCAGCAAAAGCGGAATGAAGAGTTTGGGCCGTGGATCAGGACCGCGAACGCGGTGCAGTTTTGGCTGCCTCCGGGAATGGCTGCGGGCGTACTCGAGCGTGCGGTGGAGCGGAATTCTGTGGCTGCAGCAGGCGTGTTGGGAGGGCTCGGGCTTTATGTGCTGGCGGTCGGGGGAGTGCTCGGGGTGCGGCTCAGGGCGGAGTATCGGGGCGAGAGCCTGGGTGAAGCGCCGAGTCGCAAGGAGGCTGAAAAACGAGAACGGGAATGGCTGCTGAACGGTACAGGACCTGTGGCTGCGGTGATGGAGAAGGAGATGCAGACTCTGTTCCGATCGATGCCGCAGCTTTACGCACTCGGTGTACCGGTGTTGATGGTGTTCGTGGTCGGAAGCCTTTTTCGCAATGGTATTTCTGCGATGAGGCATCCGTTTCAATTGGCGCTACCGATTTGCGTGGCCTACGGACTGCTGGGATTCACGCGCGTTATCTACAACAACCTGGGGATGGAAGGTCCCGGGATCCAGGTACTGTTTCTTGCTCCCACTCAGATTCGAACTGTCTTTCTGGCCAAGAATCTGTTTCATGGCGTGCTGTACTGCGCTGTGGCGGTGTTTTCCGGAGTACTGGCCTTGGTTCGCCTGGGTATTCCGAGCGCCGCGGTGCTTGCAGTTACGGTGGCATGGCTGGTTTTTGCGCTTCCCACAAACCTTGCTACGGGCAACATCTTCTCGCTGACCATGCCTTACCGCGTCAATCCGGGGCGGCTGACACGGCAACCGGGCTCACAGGCCAATGCGCTTTTGAGCATGCTGGTGCAAACTCTGCTGTTGGGCGTGGGGGCGGGAATCGTTGGACTTTGCACGCTATTTGGCCGCTTGTGGATGGCTGTGCCGGTGTTGCTGATGCTGGCCGGGATCGCCATCTTCGCTTGGATCCGTGTGCTGGGAAACGTGGACGCCATGGCGAATGAGCACCGGGACGAACTGATTGCCAAACTGGTGAAGGGAAACTAGGTCTGTGATCGGCAGAGGCTTAGCCAGTCGTGCTACCCGCAGTTGGCGAGCCGGTCATTGCTTGACGCGGGTTGATGCAGGTGATAAATCAATTTGCAGTGTGGAACCGCCGATCCGGATATCGCGCATGCCCGTTGTACATCTACAACCCAACGAAACCGCAGGTAGCTGATGAAGAATCTACTTCTCCCCTTGCTTGCCGGGCTGATGCTGTCGTTGGCAGCTGCGCCGACCGCGATGCGGGCGCAGAGTCCGGCGACTACCGTCACAATCGACGCCAAAGCTCCGGTTCATCCATTTCCACATTTCTGGGAGCAGATGTTCGGCTCCGGCCATGCGGTTCTGGCGCTACGGGATGACTATCGCGAAGACCTGAAGGACGTTCACGACGCGGTTGGGATGCGCTATGTCAGATTCCACGGCATCTTCGATGACGAGGTCGGTGTCTACGACGAAGATGCAAAGGGAAATCCGGTTTTCAATTTTACTTATGTAGATCATATCTATGACGGGCTGCTGGCCAAGGGCGTGCGGCCGTTTGTCGAAATCAGTTTCATGCCTTACAAGCTGGCGGCGCATCAGTCGATCCAAGCCTTCTGGTATAAGCCGAATGTCTCGCCGCCGAAGGACTATGCCACCTGGGACCTGATGATCCGGGCGTTCGCTCAACACTTGGTTGATCGCTACGGAATTGATGAAGTCGCGCAATGGTATTTCGAGGTGTGGAACGAGCCTAATATCGATTTCTGGGCCGGAGTGCCCAAGCAAGGAACTTACTTCGAGTTATACGACCATACGGCGCGCGCACTGAAGCAAGTTAGTCCGAGACTGCGCGTGGGTGGCCCCGCGACGGCGGCTGCCCACTGGGTTCCGGCGTTCATCGATCATGCTTATCAAGAGCACGTGCCGGTGGATTTTATTTCGACGCACGGATATGCGGATGATACGGTCAAGGATTTGTTCGGGACAAGTGAAGCTATCCCCATGCGCGACCGGGTTTGCCGGGCTGTGCAGATGGTGCATGGGCAGATTCATGACTCCGCCATGCCCACGCTGCCGTTGATGTGGACGGAGTGGAATGTACCTTCTTACGGTGATCTCGACGCGCGGGATAACTGGTATGTAGGACCGGCATTGGCGTGGGATATCAGCCAGTGCGATGGCTCAGTGAATCTTATGTCGTTCTGGACATTTGACGATGTATTTGAAGAGGGCGGTGTGCCCAAAGATCCCTTCCATGGCGGGTTTGGTCTTATCGCTTCAGGCAGAATCAGGAAGCCGAGTTACTACGATTTTTCGCTGATGCATGAACTTGGCGACGAACGGATCGCGAACCCTGCGGATGATGTGCTGGTAACGCGGCGCAAGGATGGAGGATTGGTGGTTGCCGCATGGAACCTGGTGGATATGAACAAGGTATCGAGCGGTGTTCCAATCACTCTCCGGCTCAGCTTCAAGGGCGTTGCGGCAGGAGCCAGAGTTGCGGTTCGGCGCGTGGATGAAACTCATGGAAATCCAATGACGGCCTACCGCGCGATGGGCAGTCCTCGCTACCCGACGCAGGCGCAAATCGCGGAAATGAATAAGGCCTCTTCACTGCCTGCCCCCGAGAAGGAGAGGCTGAAGGGCGGCGTGCTTGAACTGACACTGCCGGTAAACGGCCTGGCGGTGATTGAAGTTCCCGGGGGTTGACTCAGAAGCTGAATCGCGCTTGCAGTTGAACTGTCCGGCTGCCGAGCGCCGAGCGAGCGACGCCAAAGTCGCTGTTGACGGATTGAACCGTGCCATCGGGATTCACTGAACCTACGGTGTTATCGATGCTCGACGTGTTGATGTTCAGCTTGTTGAATAAGTTGTACGTATCGACCCTGAATTCGAACTTTGCGTTTTCACCAAGGACTCGCATGTTGGGAAATCCGAATGCCTTGGTGAGGGATGCATCGAGATCGTTGTAATGAGGACCATCCAGGCTGTTGCGGTGAATTCCGGGTGCAGGGGGTGGGGCGGCCGCGGGAAACGCAGGCCCGACCACAAAGCTGGCCGGCGTAAAGAATGTGGTACCGTCTCCGCCGTAATTCGGATTGGTTGCCTGCTGGAAGGTGCTGTTACTGGTATTTGATCCGGCTCCGCCGGTGCAAGCTGCGGGGCGAAGCTGGCTATAACCGCTGCCGTTGTAATAGAGAGCTGAGCCGCTGGTATTCGCGTTGTAGACCGGATTCCATGGAAAGCCTGTATGCCAGTTGAAGATACCGCTTAGCGACCATCCCCCCACTACCTTCTCTGCCCAGCCGTGCTCATTATGGAAGAATACGGGTTGCCACATGCCGAAGACCTTGAAGGCGTCTGCCACGTTGTAGTCGGAGCGTCCATACGCGGCATGTGAGTCATAGGGATACGGATCTTCCTCATAGGGGCCGGAGTTTTCGTCCATGGCTTTGGACCAAGTGTACTGGCCTTCAATATTGAAATGCCGAGCAAAGTTATGCCTGAGAGTGGCGATCATAGCATTGTAGTTACCGGTTCCGGTGTTGGCGTAGTAATCAATGAAGTTGGAGACCGGATTGAGAGAAAGGCCATCGCCGACGGCAATGGCGTTGTAGTTTGACTGCACGAGCAAATGGCGCGACTGGCTTCCCTGGTAGCCGAGCGTAGCGACGACGCTCCAGCGAAACTGGTATTCCGTACCCAATGAGTAGTGGTAGTTCACGATGGTCTTGGGATTGGATTGGAAGGCGGTCAGGAAGATCGGGCTGCCGCTTGTCGGCAAGTTATTGCTTCCAAATGTGGTAATGGTCGCGGGGTTGGGTGCGTAGCCGAACAGGGAGTTGATATTCGTGGCTGTTTCGTAGAGGATGCCCGGAATCGTGGTGGTTGGGGTGGAGCAGCAGAAATCCTTGTTCACGACGTTAGGCGGATTTCCAAATCCGTTGGCAAGGATCGCGATCTCGTTCTGGTTGTAGTTGACTCCGAATCCTCCGCGCAAGACCAGTTTTCCCTGTGACTGCAACGGCTGCCAGGCGAAGCCAAGTTGCGGGCCAAAGTTGGTTTTTTGCGGAGTGTAGAGACCTTCTCCAACGCGGATGCTCAAACTGCTGAGAGGATCGCTTCCCGAAGCGAATTGCAGGGCATCAAGATTATTCTGTTTGGAGTCGAATGCGCCGAAGTAAGACCAGCGAAGACCGAGGTTGATGGTGAGGTTGGGGCGAATCTTGTAGTCATCCTGGATGTAGACACCCCAGAGGTCGAGGCGGTTATCTTCGCGGTTGGCAGAGGGCACGCCGGTGGTGGAATCGAACTGGCCGCTCTCGCTATCGGGAGCGTCGTTGTCGAAGTCCCACAGATTATAGAAGCTGAAGGATGGACGTGCAGCATAGACGGGGTTGTTCAGATAGTAGAGGCGAGTCAAACTACCGCCGGTCTTGATGTTATGACGGCCGAATGACTTTGGTGAGCATGTCGCTGTACTCATAAGTCCATTGATTGAGGTTAGTCGGTCCGGGAGCTCCGAAGTACTGGGGATTGGCGGTGCCGATATCTCCGAGGTTGTCTTGCGGCAACCCGAAAGGCTCCTGTGGATTGCTGGCGATCTCGTTCCATCGATAACCAGCAGCGTTGGCGCGTGCCTCGTTCAGAAGAGTGGCTGAGAAGATATGGTTCCAAATGAGCGAGAACGCGTCGTTGACCTGGGAGTGGTGCCAGAGATTCGCGGAACGCACGGGGCCGTTGTAGTCAGTCGTCGAAGTGGGCACCCAATAGATGGTAAAAGCGAGATGATCATTCTGCCGCATTTGTGCGTCCAGTCGTCCGTTGTATTGTTGTTGCGAGATGTTCGTAGGGTTGACGGTGTTATAGAAGGCCAGGTCGGGAACACCGTCGAGCCCGCTGCCCACGCCTGGCGACTGCGGAGAACTGAAGGTGGGATCTTGCGCGCCCAGGGGAACTCCAGTTAGAGGAGAGCCAACATCCAATCCGCCCGCGACGGCGGCGCAGTTTACGCCTTGTGTAAGGCCAATGGATGCGCAGGTTTCCTGAATCACATTGCTGGCAGCAACACCTTCGCCTTTATATCCGAGATACTGGGCCGCGATGCTTCCGCTGGGCGCAGAGCTATCGAACTGCGAGGTTTCGTACCAGGCTTGTGCGGTGGTGCTGTTGGATTGGGGACTCTGCTCGAAATTGAAGAATGCGAAAATTCTATTCTTCCAGATAGGTCCGCCCAGGCTGCCTCCATCGTTGTTGGTGCGGGTGTCGTCCTTGTTCAGCCCCCGCGAAGCGGGCGTGCCGGGCTTCTCGGACCCTACGCCGTTCCATCGCTGGTATGCATTGAGCCCGGGCCGCGAAGCTTTGAAGAATAAACTGCCGTGAAGAGCATTGGTGCCGGCCTTGGAAGTAACTTGAATCTGGCCGCCGCTGAACCGGCCAACCGACGCGTCATAGCTATTGGAGACGATCTTCATGTCGCCGACAGAGTCTTCGCTGGGCGTGATGACCGATGTTCCGCCCCAGACAGCGCTCACCGTGCTGATGCCGTCAATGCTGATGCCATTGGTTTCGTACTGGCCGCCGCGGGTCTGAATTTGAGGGCCGTTTTCCGTGGCAAATATGCCGGCGTTGGTACTGCTCGACCCGCCGGGACCCTGATTTCCGGGTAGTTCCAGACTGCCTCCGCTGCTGCCTTGCGAAGCGTCGCCAAATACGCCCGGAGTAAGCTGTGCCAGCTGAAACACATCGCGATTGTAAGAAGGGAAGTGCTGAATCTCGTTGCTGGTGATGGTGGCACTTACGGTTGCCGTATCCGTGTCGAGCAAGGGCGCCGCAGAACCGTTCACGGTGACGGTCTGTTGAGCGCTGCCTAACTGCATTTGCAGATTGAGAGCATTGGGCTGCTCGGGAATCAGGACGATCTGGGAAATTACCTTCTTTTGGAACCCGTGCCTTTCGGCCTGGAGACGGTAGTGCCCAGGTGGAAGGCCGTTGAAGGAGTAGATACCTGCGCCATTCGAGTCGCTGGTCAGTTTCTGGTTGGTTTCGTCGTTAGTCAGGGTTACAGTCACGCCGGGAATGAGGGCGCCGGTGGGGTCAGTTATCGTGCCGCGCAGCGAGGCCTGAAACTGAGCATGTGCGTAAAGGGAAATTGATAACAGAGTGAAAACGAGAGTAAGAAAAGTTATAACTCTATTTAGGGCAACGACCCTCATACGTGGTGGTTTCAGAACCAGCATGTCACCTTCACCTCCCAAGCTGCGTTTTCGCAGAAAAGTAATTCAAGTCTCAGCTACGACCGCGACCGCATCCCATCATTTCGGGGCGATTTCATGCTTCGAGTGAATACGATTCACTCCTGAGTTGGAATGGATTCAAAATGAAGGTGAAAGGTTGCCAGCCGGGACTAATAGCGGGCGGCCAGGTTCTGTTTCATATCCTGCTGAGAGCCGGTTTCATTCAGAACCAGCAAGTTAGCGCCGCCTTGCGGCTTAGCAGGTTGGCAAGTCAGCGGCGAAATTAGAGTTCTCGCGGGGCGTAACTGGCGGTTTGACAAAAGGATAACTGTGAAAGGTCCGAAGCAATACGAAGTTAGAACTTATAGCCCGGCTTTAGTTCACAGCGGTAGACGGTGGCCTGATCGGTATCCGTGCTCTTTCTGGCGGTACAAGTGGCCCAGCTGAGGAAGAGATCGGGTCCGAGGGGAAATACCATGGGAGCTCCATTGATATCGGCCTCGATGCTCACGCCTTCCTGAGTTGGAGGGACGGTGAAGTTGAGCACCTGGCCAAAGATGACGGGATAGGACTCGCGCACGCTCGAACTGAGCGCTACATGGAAGACCTCGGCCTCAAGAAGAAACGTGGTGGTGCTGGACCAGCTGAGGGCTGTGGCCGTGATCTTGCGGCCTCCGTGTATGAAGCCGCTGTCTTCAATGCGCGTGAAGGGGCATGGGCCGGCGATGCACGAGGCTCGCACGCTGCGAAACTCATTGCCGGGACCGGCGTCGAGCGAGACGGAACCCGAGGCAGCTTTCCAGTTGCCATCGGGAGAGCAAGGGGATCGATGGTCGCATGGGACGTTGGCTGTGTTCACGGCCTGGAATACCCTGACCGCGCTCCCGATGTTCGTTTCTGTTTCCGAATTGAACGTGTATCGAATCCGGATGTTGGAGACCACTGACGGGGCCTGATTCGGTTTGGGCTCGGGCGGCGGAGGGAGAGGAACCATGGCTGCGACGTAGAGTTCTCTCGCGGAAAGTCGAAGGACTGCCTCCACGGGAAGATTGAGGGGCTTATAGCCGGGGTGTTGGATGCTCAGATAAAGTGTCTGGCCGGGCCATACCACTTGAGGGAACGTGACCCTGAAGTACCCTGAAGCGTCCGATTCAACCTTGGTACTGGTGATGCCATTGCTCAAAGTGACGATGGCGTCGGCGATCGGCAACTGCTTTCGGGTGTCTTCATCGCGGCGGATAATGGCGCCCTGGACGGTCAAGGTCATGGGCCTGGGCCTCCAGTGGCGTGTGCGCAGAATGACCAAAATGGATGCACCGGCTGCCACAACTGCGACGATGATCCAAATGACGAGCTTTCGATTCACCGCAATTCCACCTATGTTACTGGTTGATTTGACGCGGTTTTGACGTAAACTGCTGCCCAGGCCCGCTTACCGCCTTGCCCCCTGGTGCATCTAACCAGTGTCGCAGAAACGGATGACAGGCTCAGTGTGAGCGCACGGATATCCCGGTTCGAAACGACAGAATGCAAAGGCCGAACGTCTTCAGACTTATGATCTCGCAGAAAGGCGAAAACTCTCGCCGGAAATTGCTGCGCCAAATGGCTGGACTTTCCCTGGCACTGCCCCTTGGTCATTTTGCCTCGTTTCCGGATTGGGCCCAGACCACCGCACAGTCCAACAGTGCGCAGCCGCGACCGCTTCCACCGCCATCCCCTGTACCCAGGCCGCTTTCGCCGCAAGACGACCAGTTTCTTGAAGAATTGGAGCATAACAACTTCCTTTTTTTCTGGGAACAGGGAAACCCTCAAACGGGCTTGATCAAGGACCGCTGCAATGTTCGCGCCAAGGATACCAGCATTGCTGCCAGCGTTGCATCAACAGGGTTTGGACTGACGGCAATCTGCATCGGAGAGATGCGAGGTTATGTGAGCTACTCCGATGCGCGACTGCGAGTGATCAAGTCGCTGAATTTTCTGTGGCACAAGCTCCCCACGCACCGCGGATTTTTTTATCACTTTGCGAACATCAATACGGGCGAGAGGCTTTGGGACTCGGAAGTGTCATCGGTCGACACGGCGATTCTTCTTTGCGGAGTGCTTACATGCCACCAACATTTCCAGGACGAGACGATCAAACAGCTGGCACATGCGATTTTCGACCGCGTGGACTGGACATGGCTCTCGGAGGATACTAGTCTGCTGCCGATGGGGTGGACGCCTGAATTCGGCTTTCTGCCTTATAAATGGAATTACTACAGCGAGCTGATGATGATTTATCTGCTGGGCATGGGATCTTCTTCGCACCCATTGTCGAGCGATGTCTGGTTCGCCTGGAAACGGACTATATTCGAGTATGACGGGCTGCGTTACGTGGGATCTTTTGCGCCCCTGTTCATCCACCAGTATTCGCAGGCCTGGTTCGATTTTCGCGACAAGAAGGATCGATATGCCGACTACTTTCAGAATTCGATCATCGCGACCGATGTGCATCGCCGTTTCTGCCTTGAGTTGAACCCTCAGTTTTCCGATTACAGCAATGCGCTTTGGGGTATCACAGCCTCGGATTCTGAGAAGGGATATGTGGTCTGGGGCGGCCCTCCGGCGATGGGTCCGATTGATGGCACCGTTGTTCCTTGTGCCCCGGGAGGTTCCCTGCCGTTTATGCCGGATGCAACCATGCGGGTTTTGCGAACTGTTCACGACCATTATCCGCAGGCCATGTGCCGCTATGGGTTTGTTGATGCTTTCAATCCCTTGAACGAATGGTACGACACAGATGTGATCGGCATTGACACCGGGATTACGATGCTGATGGCAGAGAATGCGCGAACCGGGTTCGTCTGGGATACTTTCATGAAGAATCCGGAAGCGAAGAGAGGCATGGAGATTGCCGGATTCAAGCCCTACCAGCCTGTTCCGCCACCGCCGCAATAGCGGGTCAGAGTGCCTGGGGCGCAGCGACTGGAGCGCTTGATTGCCTGAGAGACCGGGTGGCCACAACGAACAACGATTCCTGGGCTATTTGCATCGCACTACAAGAATTCAGTAACAAGGCGCCGCTTGCTGCAGAGCGTTCCGAGCACCTTGGTCAAAGTTTTCAAGCGCAGGATGCGCAAACGCCGAACCGCTATGGTTACTCGGCCGGACACGAAGGGATGCACGACCCCGAACATGAACGCCTCGACAACCGCCGGAGAATCTAGCGAGAAGCCATCCGACCAGCCACAAGAAGGTGGCAGTGCCTGGGCCGACCGTCTCCGCGCGCTCGCAAACGTGCCGCCAGTGCTGAAGATACTGTGGGAGTCAGGCCCCCAGGTGGTGACTTGGAGCCTGGTGCTGCGGGTGATCTACGCCGCGATACCATGGGGCATTGCGAAGGTGGCGGCGTGGATTGTGCAAGGCGTGGAACAGGTGATCCGCCACGAGGGGTTGCGGCCGCATTTCTGGGCCATGGTGGGACTGGAAGTAGCGCTGGCGGTGCTGACCGCGGCCATCGGGCGGCTGATTGACTACTGCGACTCGCTGCTGGCGGACCGCTACACGAACCACGTGAGCATCAAGGTGATGCGCCAGGCGGCGCAACTGGATCTGACGACATACGAAGATCCGAACTACTATGACCGGCTGGAGCGGGCGCGGGTGCAGGCGACTGACCGGCTGGCGATGATCCAGCAGATGGGTCGGCTTTTCCAACAGGCGCTGACCACGTTGATTTTTACCGCGACCTTGCTCTATTACTCTCCGTGGTTGGTTCTGCTTTTGTGCCTGGGGGTGATTCCGTCGTTCGTCGGCGAGACGCATTTCGCCTTCCTGGGATACGCGAAGAATTTCCGTCAGACCCCGGTGAAACGGCAGATGGACTATCTGCGCCAAGTGGGCGGCAGCAAGGAAGCTGCGAAGGAACTGAAACTTTTCAATCTGAGCGAGTATCTGACGAACCGGTTCGCTTCGCTTTCACAGGGGATCTACGAGGAGAACGTGGCGCTGTCGCGGCGGAAGCTCTTCTGGGGCGGCCTGCTCTCGATGCTGGGGATTCTGGGCTATTACGGCTCGTATGCGTATGTGATCTGGCGGGCCGTGCAAGGGCAATACGAGATAGGGACTTTCGTCTTTATCACGACTGCCATCCAGCAGGCGAGTTCGAATCTGCAGCAAGTGTTCTCGACTGCATCGGGCATTGCGGATCAGGCGCTATTCCTTACGGATCTGTTGGCGTTTTTTGCAATGCGGCCGACGGTTCAGTCGAAGCCTGACGCATTGCCAGTGCCCTCTCCAATCCGGCGCGGCTTTGAATTCCGCAACGTCTCGTTTATTTATCCGGGCACCGAGCGGCGGGTTCTGAGCGATTTCAATTTCACGCTCAATCCAGGGGAACGCGTGGCGCTGATCGGCGAGAATGGCCAGGGCAAGACGACGATTGTGAAACTGATTACGCGCCTCTACGATCCGACAGAAGGGGCGATCCTGCTAGACGGTGTGGACCTGCGCGAGTACGACCTTGCCGATCTTCACAGTGAGATCGGAGTGATTTTTCAAGACTTCATGCGCTACGAGATGACAGCTCGCGAGAACATCGCGATGGGCCGCATTGAAGTGCCGCACACCGAAGAGGAGATTGAGTACGCGGCGGAGAAGAGCCTTGCTTCGGAGGTGATAGCAAAGCTGGGTGACGGCTATGACCAGATGCTCGGCCGCCGCTTTGAAACGGGAGTTGACCTATCGGGGGGCGAATGGCAAAAGCTGGCCCTTGCTCGCGCTTATCTGCGCGATGCACAGTTGCTGATCCTGGACGAACCTACCGCTGCGTTGGATGCGCGAAGTGAATTCGAGGTGTTCCAGCGCTTTGCTGAATTGACGGAAGGGAAGATGGCACTGCTGATATCTCATCGCTTTTCGACGGTGCGCATGGCCGATCGAATCGTGGTGCTTGAAGGCGGCAAACTGGTTGAAGAAGGGAGTCACGCCGATCTTGTGGCGCTCGGCGGCCGGTACGCAGCCATGTTTGAAATGCAAGCCGCAAGCTATCGTTGAGGTCCGATGTCTGACACTGCAACATTTCCGCAAACGCCCCAGCCGCTCGACGGAGAGGTGCTGGAGCGCCTGCGCAGGGGAGCGCAAAGTTTGGCATCGTGGGACGTGGTGCATCGACCTGAAGCGGCCAGCGCTTTTCCCGCGCGCGTGGATGCGATGCGCAGGGCTCTGAAGCAGTTGCTGGCGGAGTTGTCCCGTCAGCCCGCTTCACCGAGTGCGAAAGGATCTCAACCGGCAGCGATTCTGGAACTGCGGTCGAACTCCCGCATGCTTCGGTCGGCTATCAGCGGTATGACAAAAGGAAAGCAAAGGATGTCTCGGCTTCCGCGCGTCATTCATTCTGGAGAAAAGGACGAGCCGCGCGTTGCTGCGATTGCCGCTGCATACTTTCAAGCGGTTGAGGGGGCGTTCACAATTCCGACCTTCCACGCTTTTATCCAGGAATTGCAGGCGCGCGAACCGCTTGAAGTGGGCGAGTTGTGGAGTATTCCGGCCTTTCTGAAGTTCTCCCTGGTCGAATCGATGTTGAGCGAAGCCTCCCCTTTGCTCCGCTTTCCGGATAGGTCGGTGAGTGCCTCGGTATCGGTGTCTCTCGCGAGCCTGGTTTCCATCAACGATGCTGACTGGACTTCGCTGATCGAACCGCTGATTGTGCTCGACGCGACGCTTCGCCAGGATCCAGCGGGAATTTACGCCTCAATGGACTTTGAGACTCGGGAACTCTACCGCAAGCGTGTTGCCTTTGTTTCGCGCCACTCGGATTACACCGAACCCCTGGTAGCGCAGGCGGTGCTCGATCTTGCGCGTGAGGGTCTTGAGCACCTTTCCGAAGACCCCCGCATTCAACGCCGTCGCATTCATGTGGGCTATTACCTCATCGACAGGGGGTTCTTTCAACTCGCATCGCGAGTTGATTTTCATCCGCGCCTGGTTGACCGGGCGCGCATGTTCATTCGCGACCACGCGGACGACTTCTATATAACCGGAATTCAGTTCGTCACGATCCTGTTCATTGCCGCAACCATTTTTCCGGTTCTGCCTGAGATTGGCGCATTCAGCAGCCTGATCGCAGTATTGATCTTCATTGTGTTGCCGGTGATGCAATGTGCGGTGGAACTGGTGAACAACCTGGTTACCGCTATCTTCGATCCGGAGCCTTTGCCGAAGATGGATTTCAGCAAAGGGGTACCTGTCGAATTCACAACTTTGGTTGCAGTGCCCACCTTGCTGATGAAAGAAAGCCAGGTGCGCAAACTGGTGACCGAACTTGAAGTTCGCTATCTAGCCAATCGCAATGCGCACGTGCACTTTGCTCTCCTTACCGATCTCGCGGATTCTGTTTCGAAGCCACACGCAAGCGACTCTCATCCGCTGGTCGATCTTGCGATTCATCTAATCAATGAACTGAATGCGAAGTATGCCGGGCGCGGAGGCGGCGCGTTTATTTTGCTGCATCGGCATCGTATTTTCAATGTGCGCCAGGGCGTGTGGATGGGGTGGGAACGCAAGCGCGGCAAACTTCTCGACTTGAATAAACTGCTGGCCGGTGAGTTCGATGCTTTCCCGATCAAGGCAGGCCGCTTAGAAGTGCTGAGACAGATTCGCTATGTGCTCACACTGGATTCCGATACACAGTTACCGCGGAAGAGCGCAGCGAAGCTGATTGGAGCGATTGCGCATCCGCTGAACCAGGCGGTGATCGACCCGAAGCGGCGCGTAGTTGTGGCGGGATACGGCATTCTGCAGCCTCGCGTGGGAGTGAGCGTGAGCTCGGCATCCCGTTCGAGAATGGCCGCCATCTACTCCGGGCAGAATGGTTTTGACATTTATACACGCGCCATCTCCGACGCTTACCAGGACCTATATGGGGAAGGGAGTTTTACCGGAAAAGGCATATACGAGGTCGCAACTTTCCATGCGGTGCTCAACGCTCGGTTTCCGCGCAACTCGCTGCTTAGCCATGATCTGATCGAGGGCGCGTATGCGCGCGCGGGGCTGGCGACGGATGTTGAGGTGATTGACGATTATCCCTCTCATTGGAGCGCCTATTCCCGCCGCAAGCATCGCTGGGTCCGCGGCGACTGGCAGATTGCGCAGTGGCTATTCTCGCGGGTTCCGAATGAGTCGGGCCGATGGGCGCCCAGTCCTATTTCGGCGATTTCGCGCTGGAAGATCTTCGACAATCTTCGGCGCTCACTGGTGGAACCGGCCACGATGATCCTGTTTGTGGCGGGCTGGCTTGGACTGCCTGGAGGGCCGCTTTATTGGACGATTGTCTCGCTCATTCTGCTTTTCTTCCCGTCCATCGTGGGGTTCGCGTTCAGTTTTGGACGCGCGCTGGTGAGTGAGAACAAGGGCGGGATCGACAACGTGTTCTCCTCATTTCGGAATGCAATGCTGGTTGCTCTTGTGAATCTGGCGCTCCTTCCTCACCAGACGCTTCTTGCGATCGATGCGATTGTCCGGGCGCTTGTAAGGAGGTTTATCACGGGAGAACGGTTGCTGGAATGGGAGACCGCGGCCCAGGCTGAGGAGCAATCCACGAAACGGGGACCGGTTGACCGTTATCTGGCCCTGACGCCCCTGGTAGCTGTCGGAATAGCGGCGCTGGTCTATTTCACAAAGCCACATAGCGACGCGATTTTTGTGGCCGTGCCCATTCTGTTGCTATGGGCCTGCGCCAGCGGCGTGACAGGCTGGCTTGATGCTCCACCGCAAGAAGAGCAGAGGCGTCTCGGCAACGGAGAGGAGGCCTTTCTTCTGGGGCACGCCCTGCGGATCTGGCGCTATTTTCTGCAGTTTGGCGGCGAGAGCCACAATTACCTCATCCCCGATAATGTGGAGGAAGCCGGGTTGCGGGAGGCGCCTCGCGTTTCGCCGACTAACATCGGCCTTCTGCTGAATGCGCGACAGGCAGCGTGCGAGTTGGGATTTTTGACGGTGCCTGAGTTCGCGACTCTCACCGAGCGCACTCTCGCGACGATCGCAAAGCTGGGAAAATTTCGCGGGCACCTCTACAACTGGTATGACACGCAGACGCTCAATCCGCTGGGCGATGCGCCCTTTGTCTCTTCGGTGGACAGCGGAAATTTTGTGGCTTCTCTCTATACTCTGCGTTCCGGCGTGCTTGAACTGATCAAAAAGCCTTTGATTTCTTCTAGTCTTTTCGACGCCCTGCGCACGTTTTGGCAACTGATGCAATCTCAAAAGGAGCTTCCCGCCTCACTCGTGCATTTTGCTTTGCCGGGACCCAAGGCGACAATTGCCGATTGGATTGCATGGCTACCTGGCGCCGGTGCTACCTTGTCAAAATGCGCTTGCAATTCGAAGGCGGACTCCGAGCGAGATGAGCGGTGGTGGTTCAGCGAGACACAAAAACGGGTGGAAGCAATCCAGACCCTTCTGCACGACTATATGCCGTGGCTTCTTACTGAATACGCGCCTCTTTTGAAATCGCCGGAAGTGGCGCTCAATCCGGATGCGCATACGATTTCAATTGAGGATGCCGCGGCGATTGCGCAGAGCCTCGATGCGAGCCTTGCCGGCACGAGGGACCTTGTTGCACAGAACTCGTCGTTGAGTGGACTGAGGGAGCAATTGCGCGTGTCATTACCGTGCTCGATCAGGAAGCTGCGTGAACTTGCCACCGCGCTTCAGGCGATCGCGAAGAACGCCGAGAGGCTGGCAGACGAATCGGAATTCGACTTCCTTGTCAATCCGGGCCGCCAACTGCTTTCGATCGGTTATGATGTGCGAGCCCAGAAGCTGCACGACGCCTGTTATGACCTGCTTGCGTCGGAGGCTCGCGTGGCTACATTTCTTGCCGTTGCGCGCGACGATCTTCCGCAGCAAAGCTGGATAAAGCTGAGCCGCGACCACGCGCGCGCTTTCGGACAATTCATCCTGATCTCCTGGACCGGCACAATGTTTGAGTACCTGATGCCGGCGCTGTGGATGCGTAGTTATCCCGAGACCCTTATCGCTCGTACACTGGCTGCATGCGTGGAGGTGCAGTGCGCATTCACGCGGCCTCTCGGGATCCCGTGGGGCATCTCGGAATCCGGCGCCGCGGAAAGGAACGACTCCGGTCATTACGGGTATCATGCCTTTGGCGTGCCGCAAATTGCTCTTTGGGTGGAAGCTAACGCCGGTCCGGTCGTATCGCCTTATTCGACATTTCTGGCCCTGGAGGTTGACTCTCTCGCGGCGCTCAATAACCTGCGCCGCATGGCGTCTTCTGGATGGGTGGGGGCGTTCGGATTTTATGAGGCCGCGGATTACATCGCCTCGCCGGGCAAAGCTGTGCTGGTTCGCGAATGGATGGCACATCATCAAGGCATGTCGTTTCTCGCGGTTCTGAACCTGCTTCACGGACAGGTAGTGCAGCGGTGGTTTCACGCCAATCCTCTTATTCAGTCGGCTGAATTGCTACTGCACGAAATGCCGGTAAGCGATGGAGTACTTAGGGCAAAGTTGAACGAGTAATTGAAGGAGATTTTCCCGGATTGGCAGGCAAAAAGCATCCTTCGGGGGCTAAAAGTCCGGGGTTATTTTGAGCTATTTGCGGCACGATTGAAGTTGTGTCCTTTCAAACCCAATGGAGATCTCGCGGGCTCTTCAAACCGCGGATTAACTTGATTGAGGCCGGGTGCCTACGGCGAACTGAGATAATAAGAAGGTATTTCCACCAAGAGAATGACTTACAAAGGATAAAGCGAACCTACATGCGTCGAGTCGCACTGATCTATAACCCGGCATCCGGGCAATTTTCGGCGAGGCGTGCCGGCTATGTGCAGAATGTGCTCGCCTTACTTCGCAAAAGCGGCATAGATGCAGAGGCGCTGGAGACAAGTGCTCCGGGCAGTGCGGGCGTTCTTGCAAAGCTGGCGATACGCAACCGCTACGATACGATTCTTGCCTGCGGCGGTGACGGGACCGTGCATGAAGTTTTGCAGGACGTGGTGGGAACGGACGTGGCACTGGGAGTGGTGCCACTGGGGACGGCCAATGCGCTGGCTCAGAACCTGGGGCTGGGCAGGGTGCCCTTGAAAGCAGCGCGTCTGCTGCTGAAATCCACGCCGATGCAGGTTCCGGTGGGCCGGATTTTTTATCGCGACGGAGACGGAATGGAGCGTTCGCGCTATTTTACGGTTGCAGCCGGAATCGGTGCGGACGCGCTGCTGATGTCGCGGCTGGACGCAGAGCTGAAGCGGCGTCTCGGTTATGCGCTTTACCTGGTGGAGGCCTTTCGGGTGTGGGCAACCAGCCCGTTTCCACTGTTCACGGCGGAGTTCACGGTGAATGGAGACGCAGAACGGAGGGCGGAGCAGGTGTCGCAATTGCTTGCTGTGCGGGTTCGCTCCTTTGGCGGCGTGCTGCGGGAACTAGCGCCGGGCGCCACTTTGTATAACAAGAACCTTAGCCTGATGGCTTTCAAGACACGCAGCCGGATTCGCTATCTCAAATTTCTGCTGGCAGTGATCGCCGGCCGGCACACTTTTTCAAACGATGTGGAACTGCTGGAAGCGTCCGCAGTGGAAACGCGGAGCTACAACGGCTCGCGCGCGCCCGTGTATGTTGAAGCGGATGGGGAAGTGCTGGGCACATTGCCGGCCAGGATTGAAGTTGCGCAACAAACGCTTACTTTGCTGGTTCCGCCCAACGCTCAACCTTGAGCGCTAGTTGTGATGGGCGGATCACTGTGCCTGCATGGTGCAGGTGGCAGCCCAACGCTCGCCGAAGAACTGGCCTATTCGTCCAGAGCCTCATAACAGACGCGGGAAGACGTGCAGCGGGAAAGGTGGACGAAGTGTTCGTCCGGCCCGGCGGGACCCATGGTGCGCAGACACCAGTAGGTCGAGGTGGTGGCAACTCCGGGCAACCACGACTCAGCGTTCTGCGGCGAGGTGCCGTAGGGATTCTTGGTACGGAGGCACTGACAAGGCTGCGGAGGACGTTCGGTGGCGCTCATGTTGATTTCCTTTCTGCTCGCCGCGGCGAGCCTCTTCGGCAGCGGCCCGGGATTGAGTTCAGCCGGCGGCGCTGGGGTCGCGGTCCATTTGTCCGGCCGCAAGCAGGATAGTGCGATAGATGGCTACCGGGAAAAGCTGGACTTTGTAAGCGTTCATAGAGAGTGGCATGGCACCAGTCATGGAAGCATGTCCGGCGGCGCGCGCGGTTTCAGGCGTGATGGTCTTGCCGATGAGCACGGATTCGGCCTCGCGTGATCGCCGCACCACGGGCGAAGCGGCGCCCATGGCTACGACGGCGCGGCGGCAAAGGTTGCCATCCATCTCAAGTACGATGGCGGCATCGGCGTTGGCCCAGTCATGACTTTCTTTCTCGCCGTATTTTTGATAGGCGGAGCGAGTGCCTGGGGCGGGCTTGGGGATGTGGATGGCGGTGAGCAATTCATCGTCGCGCATGACGTGGAACTTGTGCGGGTTGGCATCGGGTCGGACGTAGAAATCCTTGATGGCGACGGTGCGCTTGCCTTTCGCAGCGGAAGTCAACTCAACGGTTCCATCGAGCGCGAGCAGGGCGACAGCCCCCGAGGAGGGAGCGACGGAAGGGCAGCCGCCGTAATCCATGATGGCGTGGTACTGGTTGAGGCCAGAAAAGGCGAAACAGATTTCCTTGCCCTTGCGCAGGCATTGGAAGTCGGCGGAGCGAAAATACCAGCACTGCAACTCCTGGAGCAGATTGCCACCGAGGGTTGCCATGTTGCGGATGTGGGGCGTGGCCGCATGGCCGCAGGCATCAGACAGCACGGTATACTGCGACTGAATGGTGGGGTTGTCTGCCACCTCGGCAAGGGTGGTGAGCGCGCCGATGGCGACGCCGTCGGGCGTGGATTGAATTCCGCGCAACTCCGCAATGTTCCGAATGTTGACGAGGCGCGCGGGAGTGTCAGTCCCGTTCTTCATGCGGTCGAGGAGGTCGACGCCGCCGGCTTTGACGACAGCGCCATCCTTGAGTTGGGAGAGAGCGGCCTCAACGGTGGAGCAATCGGCGAGTGAGAAGGAATTCATAGGGCCTCCGTCATGGGCTGGGGCTGGTTAAGGGCTGCGAGCACGACGGCGGGCGTCATGGGCAACTGGCGGATGCGGACCCCGGTGGCGTTGTACACGGCGTTTCCGATGGCGGCTCCGGCGGAGATGATGCCGGCAGCTTCGCCGATGCCGGATGCGTCGGTGGAGCTTTGGCCGATGTAGGACTCGGTGAGAATGACCTCAATCTCGGGGATTTCATAGGAGCCGGCGATTTTGTACTTGTCGAGATTGGCATTGACCATGAGGCCATAGTTGGGGTCGAGGAGACGGTGCTCGAAAAGCGTGTAAGAGATGCCCTGTATGACGCCGCCGTTGATCTGGCTGATGACCTGGTTGGGATTCATAGGGCGGCCGCAGTCGTGGACGGCAAGGACGCGCTTGACATGGATTCGACCGGTCTCGACATCAACGGCGACTTCAGCGACGTCCACACCACCGTAGGTGTCGACCTTCTTCGGTGCGTAATCGGGGATGCGCTTTGCTTGCGCGGAGACTTCGTCGGTGTTCATTTTAGCGGCGGCCGCGCGGAAGGGGATGGGCTGGAACTTGCCGGAGATGCTACTCACCATGCCGTTCTTTAAGGCGAGATCAGAGGTAACGGTGCCGAGTGATGGGGCGATGCTCGCGAGGAATTTCCGCGAGGCTTGCCAGGCGGCATCGCGCACCGCGGGAGTGAGGGAAGCGGTGGTGACACTGCCGCCGGAATTGGGGCCGACGGGGTAATTGGTGTCGCCTATCTTCACGGACACTTTGGCGGGGGGAACGCCGAACTGCTCGGCGAGGATCTGCGCGAGGACAGTCTTGATGCCGCTGCCGATGTCCTGCACGGCGGAGAGAACTTCGACCGAACCATCTTTGTGAACGCGGACCTCGGCAGACGAACTCATGCTGAGGTGACGGTACCAGACGGACTGGGAGAGGCCGATGCCTCGCTTGAAAGGGCCGGGGTCGGCGTTGGGCTGAGGATTGCGCGATTTCCAGATGGCGCTTTGGCGAATGACCTGGCGCTGCACGCGGCGGACGGGATTTTCGTCGATGCGGTCGCGCAGATCGAGGAGGTCCATGTTGAGGCGCTCGGCGAGTTCGTCGATGGATTGCTCCAATGCGAAAGCGCCTTGAGGATGGCCGGGAGCACGGAATGCGGCTGCCGGACCGGCGTTGATGAATACATCGTTCTCTTCAACGTGCAAGGTGGCCCACTTGTAGAGATTGGAAGCAGGCCCCGCACATCCAGCCCCGGTACCGCACCCGGCCGTGCCATAGCTGATGAGTTGAATGGCGGTGATGGTGCCGTCCTTTTTCGCGCCGATGCGAAGGCGCTGATCGGAACTGGGGCGGTTGCCGACGGAGAGGTGCTCTTCCTCGCGATCGAGCATGAGGCGCACAGGAGCTCCAGTCTTGCGCGAGAGGGCCGCAGCAACGACTCCGGGGTTGCCCGCGCCGAACTTCGCGCCGAAGCCGCCTCCCATGTATTCGGTGATGACGCGGACCTGGGATTTGGGAAGACGGAAGAATCCGGCCAGTTCCTCGCGAACACTCGCGGTTCCCTGAGTGGATGCGTAGACGGTGAGCAACTCGGGCTTCCAGTCCGCTACCACGCCGTGAGTTTCGAGCGCGGAGTGGGTCTGCACCTGGGTGATGTAATGGGCATCCACGATGACGTCGGCGTCTTTGAATCCCTGCTCGGCATCGCCCTGCTTGTGCACAGCAGGGCCGTGAATGTTGCCGGTTTGTGGGGTGGCCCCTTCGCTTCCACCACCGCCCGCGGTTCCTGCCTCATCGGCCGCGCCGGGAAAGACGAGTGGGGCGTTGGGCTCACGGGCCAGGTTTTGATCCACGACGAAAGGCAGCTCATCGTACTTGACTTTGACCTTGGCGGCGGCTTCCTCGGCTGCCTGGGGCGTGGTAGCTGCGACTGCGGCGATCGGCTGTCCGGCGTAGCGAACGACGGGATACTTTGTGTGTTCGAGCGCGGGATTGCGGAGTACGGCATTGCCGAGTTCCAACTCGATGATGTGGACACCTTTGACGCCGGGATGACTTTCGGCCGCCGACGTGTCGATGGACACGATTTTGGCATGCGGCAGCGAGGAGTTGACAAAGCAGGCATAAAGCATCCCCGGCAGCTGAACATCGAAGGTGTAGCGGGCGCGGCCGGTCACCTTAGCATGGCCGTCCCATCGCTCTGGGGACTTGCCGATGTATTCCAGGTCCTTATTCACGGGCAGCACGGGGGGCTCTGTAACGGGAACGGTGCGCTGTTCCTCGTGCAGCGTATAGCCGGGAACGCCGATGGGCATGTTGACCGTCTTGGTCGCTGCTGCTGGAAGGTCGGCGGCGCTTAGAACCGCATTAGGAAGGGTGGGCACGATTTCGGTAGCCATGGAATTCTCTCCTATGCCTTCTGGCCGGCAGCGTCGAGTGTCGCCGCAAAGATTTTGGGATAGGTGCCGCAACGGCAGAGGTTGCCGCTGACGGCATAGCGTACATCGGCTTCGGTGGGATGAGGATTCCTCTCAATGAGAGCGGCGCAGCTCATGACCATGCCGGGAGTGCAGAAGCCGCATTGCATTGCGTCATGCCGGACGAAGGCGGCCTGCATGGGGTGCAACTGTTCCTCAGAGGAGATGCCTTCAATGGTGGTGATGTGATGGCCGACCGCGTCAACCGCGAGTGTCATGCAACTGTTGACGGGCATTTTGTCGAGCCAGACGGTGCAACTGGAGCAGACGCCGCGATCGCAACTGATCTTTGTGCCGGTCATGTTGAGTTGTATGCGCAGGGCATCAGCCAGCGTAGTGCGCGGTTCGATTTCGAGGGCATGCTCCTTGCCGTTGATCTGCAACGTGACGCGGAAGGGTTCGGGACCCAGTTCCTTGACGTCGCCGCGTGCGGCTGAGGTCTCACGCGAAAACGCCTGCACTCCGTCGATCAGCGCCGTGCCTGCCGCGGTGATGCCCGCGCCCTTCAGAAAACCACGGCGGGTGATGCCGGCAGGGGGAGAAGCGGGAGTCGAACCATTTGAAGGTGTGATGGGCGGCTTGTGATCTGACATGCGTTCCTCCTTGACGGTCGGAGCGGGGAAAAGCAATTTTCTCGTCTGCGGGACGGTGCTTCAAACCGGCAGACGAAGCGCGTTGAACGAGTTATGAAAGGCTTGCGAAAGCAACCGATGACGACTTGAGCACGTGATCGATTTTCCGGCCGAAGCAAATGCGATGCGCGGAGAAGCCGGCCGGGACGCCACCAGTATAGGCGAGGACACCGGGGGGTGTAGAGGGAAATTTTCAAATGGTGAAAATGTTTTCACCAGACAAAAACGAAACCCAGTTGCCGTTAAGAGGTGCTGAAAAGGGCAACTCAACCCGGCCTGCATCAGCCCAGGCGCTCGATCCGCTGTTGGGGTACGTTCATTCTCCGACGCGCTTCATCTGAAGATGGTGGTGAGATGGGCGCGTGCATTTCAGCTGCTGCGACCTCAATTTCGTGGTCGATCTCGGCGCCCAGAAGAATCATCAAACCCGTGATATAGAACCAGGTGAGCAGTATAATCACGACGCCGAGAGAGCCGTAGGTAACAGAGAAGTTGTTGAAATAGAGAAGATAAACGCGAAGACCGAGGGAGGCGATCAGCCATCCCAGAATTCCGACGGCGCTGCCCGGCGAAAACAAATGCCAATGGCGACTTCCGAAATCCGGAGCCCAATAATAGATGAGGGCGAAACATAAGGTGTAGAGGAATGTTGCCAGAGCCCATCCCGCCAATCTCGCCAGAATGGCGGTGGCTTTGGCCAGAGTGGGAATCGGGATCAGTTGGGCGAGGTCCGCGAAAAAAGTCCCACCAAAGAGAGAAGCAAGGATGAAAGTGACAACCACGGAGAGAATCAGCGTAAGGCCGATAGCTTCGAGACGGGCCTTGATGTATGAGCGCGACTCGCGAAGTTTATAGACTTCGTTCAAAGTGTCCTGAATTGCTGATATTCCTACCGACGCAGTCCAGATGGCTCCGAGAAAGCCAAATGTGACTTTTCCGGGGGTGGAAGCAGCGGTGGTCTGATTGAACGTGTGAATTACGGTTCCGAGAACTGCCTTTGGAACCACGAGTGCGAGGTAGTTCAAGAGTGTGAGATAAATCTGGTCGGCGGAGCGAGCAGCCAGACCCAGGATTGAACTGGCGCAAAAGAGCGCCGGAAATACGGCGAAGAAAAAATAGAAGCCGAGTTCGGCGGCGTGCCCGAATAGATGATCGGCCGACAGGGCCCTCCAGGTACGCTTCGCCACAACATGGATCGGAACACCATGAAGATCCCATAACGAATGAAACCTGGAACGAGACACAAAATCGCGAACACGCTGCCCTCGTGTCTTCAGTCGCCGATCGCTTCTGAGATTCGCGTCAGAAATGAGCAGTCCCCAGTTCCGGGAGGTGTCTGCAATTGACCTTCCCCCTTCTGTCGTAATGGATGCATCTAGCGGCTGAACCGATCACCTTGCGTGGCCCTCTCGTGCTTTGAGATGTTCATACGGCGCTGAGCAAAGCGCCCCAACTGCGGCGTCATCAAACCAACTGGAGTGGCGACGCATCTCAATTCTTGGTGAACGGGGGGATAGTGCGTGTGTCTGAAAGCTCCAGGGTCTCTGATGGGCGTTTGTTGGGCAAATGTGCAGTCAACTGCCTGTTCAGGACCGTGAGTTGGCTGAGTTTGCTCTTTCTTTTCGTGGCGCAGCTTTCTGCACAAAAATCCGGATCTCCCGCGCAGAAATCAGAATCCGCGTCGAGCGAGGTGCCAAGAAATCCACCGGGCACAGCCCAGCTGATTTCCGCCTACGAGGGACAAAACGTGACGGCGATTGAGATCGCCGGGCGTCCGCAATCGAGCTCCTCTGAGTTTGCGTCGCTCTTTGCGCAACATGCCGGGGAACCGTTTTCAAAGGACAAGGTCGAGCAGACAGTATCTGCTTTGAAGGCGACTGGCAAGTTCGCCGACGTGCGGGTTGAGGTTGAAGCCGAGGCCAAAGGGGTTCGGGTCGTGCTGGTGCTGGAGCCCGCCGCGTACTTCGGGATCTTCCAGTTTCCGGGAGCCGAGCGATTTCCTTATGCCCGGTTGATTCAGGTGGCCAACTATGCGCCGCAAACGGCGTTCAATGCAGACGATGTCGAGCGGGATCGGCAGGCTCTGGCAACATTCTTTCAGCAGGAAGGATACTTTCAGTCGGCGGTTCATTCCGAGGTTCATGTGGATTCCGCGCACGGCCTCGCCAATGTCTTGTTCGATACGGGTCTGAATCGCAAAGCCAAATTCGGAACGATCGAAATCGACGGGACCACGCCGCAGCTCGCCGGGAAACTGAAGCTCAGCTTGCAGACGCTATGGGCTTTTTTGCATGGTGTGGCGATCCGACATGGACACACCTATCATTACTCCACACTTACAAAGGCGACGCAATATCTTCAGAAGCGATTGGAAGACGAGGGACATTTGGGAGCCGATGTGAAGCTGGAAGGAGCGGAGTATCGTGCAGAGACAAACCGGGCTGATGTGCGCTTCAAAGTTGATGCCGGCCCCACGACCCATGTGAAGATTGAAGGCGCTCATCTCTGGAGTTGGACGCGCAAGTCATTGCTGCCGGTTTATCAGGGAATTGGTGTTGATCAGGAATCGATGCAGGAAGGAAGCAACGCATTGGAATCCTATTTTCAGTCGAAGGGATACTCCGATGCGCAAGTGCAGGCTCACCTTGAACAAGGAAATGCGAGCAGCACAATCGTTTACCACATCGAGAAGGGAAAGAAACACAGCGTCGAAGGCATCAAGATCGCGGGCAACCAACATATGCCGACATCGGAGCTCATTTCGCAAGTCAGCATACGGAAAGAACATTTTCTTTTTCATGGAGAATTCAGCGATGCACTTCTGCGCTCGAGCGTGAAGAACCTGACGGCGGTGTATGAGGCCCAGGGATTCAGCAGTGTGAATATCTCCGCCAAAGTGGCGCGGAACGGGGGAAACGTTACGGTTTCGTTCCATGTGGCAGAGGGGCCGCGCGATGTTGTGAACTCGTTGAGGCTTGAAGGGGCAAATATATTGCCTGAATCGAAGTTCGCTCCCGGGGGTCTGAAGCTTGCCGCAGGGCAGCCATATTCCCAGAAGTATGTGGATGAGGACCGCGCCAATATTATCGAACATTATTTGAGGGCTGGATTTCTCAGGTCGTCGTTCCGCGAAACCGCGACTGAAGTGTCAAAAGCCGAACCCCATCGCATTCAGGTTGTTTACCACATCGATGAGGGGCCAAAGGTCATCGCTGGAGAGATCATCACGCTAGGCAGGGTGCGTACTCAACAGCGGCTGATCAATTTGGATGTGGCGTCAATCAAACCGGGTCAGCCGCTAACGGAGACGCAACTACTATTGGCCGGAAGCAAGCTCTACGATCACACGGGGGTTTTCGATTGGGCTGAAGTCGATCCGAAGCGCCCGGTCACGACCCAGACCAAGGAGGATGTGGTTGCCAAGGTTCACGAGGCAAAACGAAACCAGATGACGTATGGTTTTGGGTTTGAAATCATCAATCGCGGCGGTAGCGTGCCCAGTGGAACCGTTGCCCTTCCTAATTTGCCGCCGATTGGACTGCCATCGAACTTTACCACTAGCCAAAAGACCTTCTATGGCCCGAGAGGCACGTTTGAATACACGCGCAACAATCTGGGAGGTAAGGGCAATTCACTTTCGTTCACCGGGTTTGGTGGACGCCTTGATCAAAAGGGGGCAGTCTACTATATCGTTCCCGAGTTCCGCTGGTCGTCATGGAAGTCCACAACTTCAGTTTCCGGCGAACGCGACGAAGAGAATCCGATTTTTTCAGCGCAGCAGGAGCTTGCCAGCTATCAGTTTCAGCGAAGCATTGACAAGGCGAAAAAGGATACCCTGTTTCTTCGCTACAGTTTCAGCCAGACTGACCTGACCCGGATTGAGATTCCGGCGCTGGTGCCATCGCAGGATCAGCATGTGCGCCTTTCAACCCTGGCAGCGAACATCACGCGAGACACGCGCGATAACCCTCTGGACGAACATAGAGGCGTGCTGCAGTCGCTCGAGCTGGACTTTAACACAACCAAGCTTGGCTCCAGCGTGGCTTTTGCGAAGCTTAATGGCCAGGCAGCTTTCTACAAAGAAGCTTTTCATCATATCGTGTGGGCCGACAGCCTGCACGTTGGGTTGGCGCAGCCTTTTGCCAACAGTCGCGTTCCTCTCAGCGAGAAGTTTTTTACAGGTGGCGGCAACTCACTGCGCGGTTTTCCGCTGGACGGTGCCGGACCCCAGCGGCAAGTTCAGGTTTGCAGCAGCGGATCGAGCACGAATTGCAGCTTCATCCAGGTTCCCAGCGGCGGCAACGAGTTGCTCATCATCAATTCAGAAGCGCGAATTCCGCTCCCGATCAAGCAGGGGCTGAGCATTGTTCCTTTCTACGATGGCGGAAACGTGTTCCCAAACGTAGGATTTCACGATTTTCTTTCTCTCTATAGCAACAATGTTGGACTTGGGTTCCGTTATGCGACGCCAGTCGGCCCGATCCGGCTGGATATCGGGCGGAATCTCAATCCGATTTCGGGCATAAACGCGACGCAGTATTTTGTCAGTATCGGACAGGCATTTTGAGGAGGTCAATGAGCAAATCTGTTCAGCGCGGCCATTCACCAAGCCCACACCGTGGGAGCGTCTGGCTGAGAGTGACCGGATGGATCGGATTTGGCTTGCTCACAGGGGTGCTGGTTTGCGTGGTGATGATCGCGATCCTGCTGAACAGCCCTCGATTTCATCGCTATCTTATTCACCTGGCGGAGGCGAAGGCAGGTGAGCGTCTTGGCTTAAGCATAGAGTTGCAGAACTTTGCGTTGCATTTGAGCACGTTGAGCGTGGACTTATACGGAATTACCGCGTTCGGCGCAAATCCGTATCCGGAGCCGCCCCTGCTAGAGATCAACCACCTTGAAGTCGGAGTGCGCGTCGTCTCAATTCTGCGTGGCAAGTGGTATCTGGATAACCTTTGCATTGACCGGCCGATAGCGCGCATTTATATGGACTCCCGTGGAGTATCGAACGTCCCCGTGTTCAAGAGTAGCGGGAAGAGTAATAGCCATTTCAGTATGTTCGACCTCGGTATCCGGCACGTTGTGCTCGATCGCGGGGAGATCGATGTAAACGATCGGCCAACAAATCTGGAGGCTGATTTGCATGATCTGCAGATTCGAGCCTCGTTCAACAAGCCGATGCAGGAGTATTCCGGAATCGTGCGGTATACAGACGGCCGCATCGTGTATGGGAGATTTCAGCCTGTAGAGCACAGTTTCGAAGCGCATTTTGAAGCAACGCCGGCTAAGTTCGATGTAAGTGAGAGCAAGATCACTTTTGGGGACTCGCAAGTGCTTATGGACGCATCGATGAGCAATTACGATCGTCCCGATGTGCGGGCGCACTATGACATCACCGTCAATGGGAGACAGATAGCGCAAATTCTGGGTGATCCATCCATCCCCAGCGGGATGGTTCGTGCGACGGGCTCTTTGCAGTATCAGCAGCGCGCAAACCAGCCGCTGCTTGAGTCGATTTCGATTGAGGGAGACTTAGTCAGCCATCGTCTCGAAATGAAGACCTCTTCTGTTCGCGCCGAGGCGAACGAGGTGTTGGCGCACTATTCGCTGGCGAACGGCGATGCCTTCCTCCGTGATTTGCGAGCAGGGATTCTTGGTGGCGAACTGACGGCCCAGGGAAGCATGAAAAATATCGGAGGGAAATCGCACTCCGAGTTGGTTGCGGCGTTCCGCGGGGTTTCTCTGGACGACCTGGCGCACGCGATGGGCCGCTCCGCGAGGATCAGCGACGCAACGATGCAAGGCAGGCTGGATGCAGATGCGGGAGCCTCATGGGGAAAGACCCTTCACGATCTGGTCGCGCATGCGAATGCGACGATCAGTGGACAGGTGCATCGGAGCGCTGGCAGCGGAGAGCCGAATAGCATAACTCTAGAAAGCGCAATCCATGCGACCTATGACGGCAGAAGCCGTGAATTTGCTTTGGGCAATAGCTACGTGCGGACGAGAGATACGAACTTGACGATGAACGGTGTGCTCAGTTCTCAATCGCGTCTTGATGTGCGGCTCCAGGCCAATGATCTGCGCGAGCTTGAAACCATATCGGACGTATTTCGGCCGTCGAGTCGCTCGCTGGGTCTGGCCGGCCGTGCGACGTTTGACGGGACTTTGCAGGGCTCGACGGCTGCTCCACACTTGATGGGCCAATTGACGGCCACCAATCTTCATTTGAACGGGACTGCCTGGAAAGTGCTGCGCACCGGTGTGGATTTGAGCCCATCGCGCGCCAGCTTGCAAAATGCGGATCTTCAATCGGCATCGCGCGGCCGGATCACGTTCAGTGCGAGTACAGGCCTGACGAAATGGTCTTTTACCAAGGCCAGTCCGATTGGAATTCAACTCAATGCGTCGCAGATGAACATTGCGGACCTCGCAAGGGTTGCCAATCGAACCATTCCGATAACAGGCACGCTGAATGCTGGTATCCGCCTGCATGGAAGCGAAATGAATCCAACAGGGAACGGCGAGCTGTTGCTGACGAAAGTGACAGCGTATCAACAGCCAGTGCAATCGGCAAAGGTGATTGTTTCCGGCACGGGGAGCGAAGTGCATGCGGATTTAACGATCAGGCTGCCGGCGGGAACAGTGCAGGGTACCGCCAGCGTGCAGCCCAACCAGAAGACTTACGCCGCTGACCTTACCGCTTCCGGCATTCAACTCAACAAGCTGCAGGCAATCCGCGCGAGAGGAGTCGATGTGACGGGCGTGCTGGCGGCAACACTGAAAGGGCAGGGGGCACTGAGCAACCCTCAACTTGAGGCCGCTGTGCAGATACCCAGGCTCATCATTCAGGGTCAGACGGCAACCGGAATTAGCCTGCAAGTGAATGTAACAAACCACGTTGCGGACGCAACATTGGAGTCTTCGGCAGTGAACACATCCATCGACGCAAAAGCAAGAATCAATCTAACCGGGGACTATATTGCCGACGCGACGCTGGATACTGGCGCAATCCCCCTGGGGCCCCTGCTTGCGCTCTATGCTCCTCAAGTTACGAAACTGTCCGGCCAAACCGAGGTGCATGCGACACTTCACGGTCCGCTCAAGAAGATGCAAATGCTGGATGCTCATGTGACGGTACCTGTACTGGACTTAGCGTATGCAAACACTGTGCAACTCGCTGCGGTTTCTCCGATCCTCATGGATTACCAGAACGGACTCATCAGTCTTCAACATTCCTCAATTCGGGGAACGGACACGGATCTGCAGTTCCAAGGATCGATTCCCACGGACGGCAGGGGGCCGATGTCGCTTGTCCTTCTTGGAACAGTGAATCTGAAACTGGTGCAACTATTTAATCCGGACGTTTCAAGCTCCGGTGAGGTCCGAATCAACATCAACACGCACGGAGTAACCAATCAACCCAATTTGGACGGCCAAGTTGCGATTGTGGATGCTAACTTCGCGTCTAGCCAGTTACCGGTTGGGCTTCAGCATGGCAATGGAGAACTGACGTTGACACGGGATCGCATCAGCATTCGCAGCTTTGAGGGCAAGGTGGGCGGAGGAACCGTGACCGCGCAGGGAGGGGTTGCCTACAGCCGGGGAATCGAGTTCGACCTGGGTCTGGCCGCAAAAGGAGTTCGAATGCTTTATCCCGAAGGCCTGCGTGAGGAAATCAATGCAAACCTCAGGCTCTCCGGTTCAAAAGAGAACGCGGTTCTCGGTGGATCGGTCGAACTGTCGAATCTCTCGTTGACTCCGGCGTTCGACCTGACCAGCTTCATCGGGAATTTTTCAAGTGGAATCACCGCGCCGCCATCACGGGGATTCACTCAAAACCTTCGGCTGGACCTGGCAGTGCATTCCACAAACAATTTAAGCCTGACAAGCAGATCGCTGAGCATCAACGGGTCGGCAAATCTACAGTTGCGCGGCACGGCGGCAAATCCTGTGGTGCTTGGCAGAATCAATCTCGACAGCGGAGACGTCATTCTGAAGGGCGACAGGTTCGTGCTGAATGGCGGAACAGTGCAATTCGTGAATCCGTCGGAGACGCAGCCGGTGGTGAATCTAAGTTTGAACACGACAATTCAGCAATACAACATTGATCTACGCTTTCGTGGGCCGGTTGATCAGTTGCGCACCGAGTACAATTCCAACCCTGCGCTACCCCAGGCGGACATTATCAATCTCCTGGCATTCGGTACGACATCGGAAGCCAGCGCGGCAAATGCTACACCGGCAGATCAGGCGGCAGAATCTCTGGTTGCATCACAAGTATCGAGTCAAGTGACCAGCCGTATCTCCAGGATTGCCGGGATCTCGCAGCTTTCTATCAGTCCTGTATTGGCAGGTGGCAGCAGTCAGGGGCCGCCAGGGGCGAACATCACTATTCAGCAGCGGGTGACCGGAAATCTGTTTATCACATTCTCGACGAACGTTGCTACGACCCAGGGGCAGACCATTCAGGGGCAATACCAGATATCGCCCCGGGTGGCTGTGAGTGCTACTCGCGATCCAAATGGCGGGTTCGCATTGGATACGCTGATCAAGAAGAGTTGGTGAGGTTGACCAGGTGTCCGATTGGCATGGTTAGCGAGAAGCCAGGTGTCACGGTGGCCTCTGCGGGTTCGACCGTCGGTAGTTCAGGTTACGCGCATTGGAGAGGAAATGACTCTCTTAAGGCCCGTCACGCGCCGGACCTCAATATGGCATAATCTCTACGAATGTTGTTATCTTCCGAGGCAACATTTTCGCTAAGCAACATTTCAATATCTTCCGTGATCAACGGCCGCGCATACAGATACCCCTGGTACTCATCGCATTTATGCTCGCGAAGAAACGACAATTGAGCTACGTTATCCACTCCTTCGGCAATGACCTTCAGATTCAGGCCTTTTGACATGCTTATGATTGCCCGAGCGATGGCTGCATCGTCGGCGTTGCTTGCGACCTCCCGAATGAAGGAGCGATCGATCTTGATTTTCGATACCGGAAACTGTCTCAAGTAACTCAAGCTTGAGTATCCGGTTCCGAAGTCGTCGATAGCCAGCTTCACTCCCATTTCTTTCAGATCCTTCAGGACCTTAAACATTACATCAGCGTTCGACAGCAGAACACTCTCGGTTAGCTCGAGCTCAAGATATGCCGGGTCGAGCCCTGTCTCGCATAGCACGCGCTTGACAAGATCCACGAAACCTTCCTGACGAAATTGCACTGCCGAAACATTCACGGCAACCGGAACCACATTGAGCCCCTCATCCTGCCACATCCTCACCTGAATGCAACTGGTCCTGAGAACCCACTCGCCAATTGCATTCATTTGCCCACTGTTTTCGGCAACCCGTATAAATCTGTCAGGCATCACGAGTCCTAATTCAGGACTCTGCCAGCGGATGAGCGCTTCCACGCCTGTGATCATGCCACTGGCAATGTGTACCTGGGGTTGAAACACAAGGAAGAATTCTTGTTTATCGATGGCCGAGCGCAAGTTATTCTCCAGCGTCAAACGTTCCATCACCCGCATGTTCATTTCGTCGGTGAAGAAGCAGACAGTATTCGAACCCTTTTCCTTGGCGCAGTACATTGCTGCATCAGCATTCTTAATCAGTGTCTCAACATCGCGGCCGTGCTCGGGGAAGACGCTGACTCCGATGCTGCAACTCACGGCAATCGATCGACCTTGAATGCGGAATTCGCCGGTTAGCGAAATTACGATTCGCGTCGCGATTGCCTGCGCTTCGGCCGCGCTCTCGATACTTGTGAGCACGATCAGGAACTCGTCGCCGCCGATCCGGGAAACCGTATCCTCTTCGCGAATCTCGTGCTTAAGTCGATTCGCAACTTGCTGCAGGAGAATGTCGCCGAATGAATGTCCTAGCGAGTCGTTGATGGTTTTGAATCGATCAAGATCGAGAAAGAGAAGCGCAGTTTTGCCGCCGAGCCGTCCCGCAGAGACGAGTGCGTTGCTCAGTCTGTCTTGGAGAAGCATCCGATTAGGCAATCCGGTAAGTGGATCGTAGTAGGCCAGATAGCTAACCTGTTGCTGCGCCATCTTGCGTTCGGTAATATCTTCAATGGCGCCTTCGTGAACAACAACCTTGCCGTCGGCGCTGCGTCCGGCACGGATATTAACCAGAACCCACCTCCTCGCGCCGCCTTTGCAAACTATCTCGACTTCGGCACTGCGAATTGTTCCTCGGTTTTGCAACACCTGCTTCCACTCCTCAAGGCGAGCGCGATCGACGAAGTGCGGCGCTGCTTCTGCGGACTCTCTGAGAAGTTCCTGAGGTGAACTGTACCCATGCATCCTCGCGAATGAGTGATTGATGTTAAGGAGCCTTCCATCGGGTGTAGCCTGAAACATGCCAACGACAGCATCTTCAAAGATATTCCGGTACTTTTCTTCTGCTTCGCGAAGTGCCTCTTCCGCTTGTTTCCGCTCGGTAATGTCCTGGTTGATGGCGATGTAGTGAGTTATGTTGCCATGTTCTGATGTCACAGGAGTGATTGTCATTTCCTCTGGGGCCAGGGTTCCATTCTTGCGACGGTTGACGATCTCTCCGCGCCAGACCTTTCCTGAGGAAATCGTCTCCCACATCTGCCTGTAGAAGAGATCGCTATGAACTCCCGATTTTAGCTCTCGGCGGTTTGTGCCCAGTACTTCCTGGGCCGAATAGCCGGAAAGTGCGGTGAATGCGGGATTGGTCCAGACGACATAGCCATTCGAATCCGTGATGGTTATGGAATGTGCAGCGGCCTTAAGCGCGGCAGCGAGTAAATTGAGTTGCCGATTTGCCTCAGAGAGCGCGACCGTGCGATTCTCGACCAACATGTCGAGTTCTTCCATTCGCACGCTCGCTTGCTGCATGGAGATCCACTTGGCCGTCAACGCGTGTGCGAGCTGAATGACCTCGATAATGTCGAAGGGCTTCTTGAGTACGACAAAATTGTCCGACACCCCAAGGCGATGCGAGATGTCGTTCCAGTTGTAGTCGGAGTGTGCCGTACAAATCACGATCTGCAAAGAGGGGTCCTCTCGCCAGAGGTGATCGATGGTCTCCACTCCATCCCAGCCCGGAGGCATACGGACATCGACAAAGGCCAGCGAATACGGCATGTTCTGGGCTTTGGCGCGCCTGACCGCCTCAAGGGCATCCTGTCCTTGGAAGACTGAGTCTATAACGAATTCCACGTCCTTAGAGGGCATCGTTCCAAACAGGAGCGCCTCATTTGCGGACAAAGCGGCGTCAACGTCGTGCGGCAGCAGAATCTTCTTTAGATCTTCGTGGATCGCTTCGTTGTCATCCGCAATAAGCAGTCGAAATTGTTTAGGTGGACCTGTCATGAAGCCATTCTTTCCGCGGAGACATCGCTGCCGTGAACAGGCAGTTCAAGGGTGAACGTTGCGCCCGCATCTGGTCCTGCACTTTCGACGGTGAGTGAACCGCCGATCTGTTTCGCGGCCAAGGCACCGGAGTGCAATCCAAATCCATGACCGTCCATTTTTGTTGTGAATCCATGTGAGAAGATGCGCACAAGATTGGACTGTGGAATGCCTATGCCGTTGTCTCGTACGCTGATTGCAACGCGTTCCTCACCCACACGGCACACGTGGATCGTAATGTGCCGATCTGATTTGCCGGTTGCTTTCACCGCATCCTTTGCATTTCGGACAAGATTGAGCAGGATCTGCAGCACCTTGTGGCGATCCGTTGTGACTATTGGAAGCCGGTCTTTATCGATATCAATCTTGATGTGGTGACGTTCCAATCCGGGCCGCGAGATTCCCATTAAGTCGTTCAGAAGCTCGGACAAGTCAATTTTCTCGTATACTCCCGCGCATCGGGCGTAAGTCTGCTGCATAGACACGATTTCCTTAATGTGGCCGACGTGTTGCGACAGCGTTGCCACTTCCATGCGCAACTGGTCACGTTCTTCTTCCAGATTCCGCGAAAG
This sequence comes from uncultured Acidobacteriota bacterium, assembly GCA_963833995.1. Lineage (GTDB taxonomy): Bacteria > Acidobacteriota > Terriglobia > Terriglobales > Acidobacteriaceae > Telmatobacter. Next base: position 332,489 of record CAWIAE010000002.1, read on the forward strand.
ATCGTCCATATAAGGAACGACTCTCTGTCCTCGCGGATCGTTGGTCAGAAAATCGCTCAAGCCACTCTTGTGCTCCTTCAGAAGACCTACGAGTTCGCCGATTCTACTCACGCGAGATTCTCGCAGACGGTCAGACACGATGCTGGCTGATACGTTTACGCTGTTCAGTACATTGCCGACGTTATGCAGGACGCCCGTGGCCACCTCTGCCATTCCGGAGATACGGGAGAGATCGATCAGTCGTTTCTGTGCCTCTGCCAGTTCCGCAAGGGCAGAGCCCTTCGCGGTGACCTGCTCGCGCAATTCCCGGGTGCGCTCGGATACTCGAAATTCGAGGCCCCGCTTGGCTTCTGATAATTCGTGATCGCGGTGCAGGATCATGTCCGCCATTTCGTTGAAGGCGTGCGAGAGTTGCTCGATCTCATCCTGGCTTCGAATATCCGCACGGGCGCTGAGGTCGCCAGATGCAACGCGCTCGACAACGGACTTTAATTGGAGAATAGGTCTGACGAATTTTCCCGCATAGAGAACGGATGCCAGCAGACTGATCAAGACACAAACGATCGCCAGGATACCCGTACGAAGATTTACCAGACGAGCACTCTCGTCGTAGAAGCCAAGAGACAATCCGACATGGATCCATCCCCACTGGATGCTGCTGTAGTCAAACGGGACCGCATAATGAAACACGCGCCGGTTAAACATTGGAACATAGCCAAGTTCGCTTGTTGGACGGCGCAATTGTGGATACCAATAGCGATCTATATTCGGTATCATCCGCCAGCCCTTGCGGTCTACAACGATTGAGAGACCATCATTCTTAGTGATCACCAGGAAGTCGACCGCATTGTCGCCTTTGAGGACTTGCATTGCGTGTTCGACAACAGAGGAATAGTCCTCGGAGACCGCAGCTTCGGCGACTTCCCCCTGGAGGGCGACTGCAACGCCACTCGCTTTGGATTCCAGCCCAGCGCGAAGGTCTCGCTTCTGTTCAGGGATCATAAATGCGACGAAAATACCCAGAGTGACAAGGGTGATGGTCCAAGCCAGCAAAACAGTGCGGCGAGCGATTCCGGCGGCAATCTTCATAAAAGCTAGACCTGTCCTTTCCGTGACCCGAAGGACTGTCCGGAAAGGTGCTCGAATTGGCGCACAATTTCCAATGTGGTATTCATCGTCGAGATCGGCCGGATTAAGAACGCTCGGGACTGGTAGAGATCGACGATTTGCTGCCCAGCAGTAAATGTCGAGACACTGAGAATGGAAGAGATGAGCGCCTGGCGTGCGTCGGGACTTGTGTTTCGGCGGAAGCCGAAGCCGATTGGAATGACTTTTGGTGAAACTAACAGTGGAAAGAGATCGTGCCCTAGTTGAGGATTGAGTTCAAGCGCAGTATCCCAATCGCGGCGGGAAAGGCAAGCCGCATCGACGCGACGGAAGAAGACGGGGAGCACAACCTGGTTTATCTTGTCGTTCATTGTGTGGCTGGCAAAGAAATGCTCTGGTTGTGGCAGTCCGCCGGATGCCAATGTAGTACCCAACCACGCAGGCAACAAAACCATGTCCCGGTGCAAATGCGATAGGAGATGAGCCCCATGCAGATCGGCGAGTTTCTTGAATGAACTGTTGTGATGCACCAACAGGACATATTCCATTCCATCGGCGAGGTAGTCCTGAAGCACAAGAGAGTTGGGTTCCGTCAAGTCCACCACTTTGGCAAGTTCGGGCGCCGTCACCCCATAACAGTCCAGGGAACCCTGGCGAATGTCGCGGATCAACTCACCCGATGGAAGGAAGACTTCGGGTACCACCGTAGCAGTCTGAACCGGGTACAGGCGCGCGACTTCGCGTAGCCAGACCAGATATGCGGCCCGCGCATCGTTGACGTTGGCGCCGGCCAGAGTGTCCGCGCTAATGGCGAGTCGAAGGGTGCGTCGGTCGTCGGCATGCAGAGATGTCGCAGATGCCAAAATGGACGCGATGCTTCCCGCAAGCATCATGAGGCTTCGTCTGCGACTAAATTGCTTGCCCGATTTACCCATCTCCGCGCGCATTTCTGCCGTCTCCTCTGTTCTAAGTCTTTGTTTTCTTTAAGCCGCCTTGAAGTGCAGGTAGTCGTTCGAACTGCCGGACCATTTCCAGCGTGCTGCTTATGACAGATGTTGGTCTTACGATGAATCCGTGAGATTGGTACAGGGAAATGATCTGTTGTCCTGCAGTTATGGAGGAAACCTTGAGGATTGAATCAATCAGCACCTTGCGGCCCTCTTCGCTGCAGCCGCGGCGAAAGGCGATAGCTATGGGAATTATCTTGGGTGAAACTGCTATCGCTCGCAGGTCGTGGCCGAGCTGCGGGTTCAATTCAACAGCGGTCTCGAAATTACGTCGAGCGAGACAAGCTGCATCCGCTCGGTGAAAGAAGACAGGAAGAACGACCTGGTCAAGATTGTCGGTGAGTTTCTGCCTTGCAAAAAAGCGCTCTGGTTGAGGCAAATTCAATCCGGCCAGCATCGTGCCCAGCCAAGCAGGCGCGAGAACCATATCGCGATGATAGTGGGTCAAGATTTGAGCACCCCGCAAGTCTGCGACCTTCCTGAACGGGCTCTTATCGTGGACCAGAAGCACGTACTCCATGCCGTCTGCAAGGTAGTCCTGCAGGAGCAATGACTCAGAATCGAGCAAATCAGCAACCTTGACCAGTTCGAGGGCGGTGACCCCAAAACACTCGATCGTTCCCTGGCGGATTCCACGGGTGATGTCTTCCGAAGGAAGGAAGATTTCTGGAACCATTTGAGCAACATTTGATTGAAAATGCCGCGTAAGCTCATTTACCCAAACCTTGTAGGCAGCACGCGCATCGTTGACATTGGCGCCTGCCAATGTATCCGTACTGATCGCCACTCGCAATACATGATCCGGCTTTTCAGGTAACGAGAAGCCAGGTTTCACGGTTGCCGCTGCGGCTCCGGCCATCAGTTGTATGGCGCGTCGCCGCGTCAGGATCCACTTTAGAGATTCCATTTCTTACTTTCTCCGCGGGGCTCATGTGTGCTGCCGAATCCTGAGATTGCCGATTTTGGCTCCATTTGTCGCAATCGGCCAAACATTTGAAGTCCGCGTCCGGGTGACTCAATGCGTTGAACTCAATTCGGATTGCACACTTTTTCCCACCACCAGATCCATCTGGGTTTGCAAGGCCAAGTGGTCGTAGATTGCCTTATCATGCGCTGCCGTGACCAACGCTTCTTGTAACTGCGCGCGGATTACTTTCTCCGTCGCGATCAACCCACTTTGATATCCCCTCAGGGTCAATTCAGTGTCGTCTTTGGCAGTTAACGCGGCATTCTCAGTGGCCTGTACGACTTGTTCGCTTGATCCCATTTCAATAAACATGCTGCGGATCTGGAGACCGATGCCTTCAGAAAGAAGAATTCTTTTCTCCTTCATCTGGCTGATGCGCGCCCGCGCCTCGGCTACCTTAGCTTGGGTAAGGAAGCCATTGAAGATCGGGATCTCTACCCCAAGGTCAACTGACCAGCCATTGCGATTGTTTGGAGTGGAGAGTCCCCCGTCGTAGCTGTTCCACATCCGGTGTAGCTCGCCCTTGATTCCGAGACGCGGATAGTATCCACTGGCTGCAGTGATACGTTCGCCCTCAAGTGCACGAAGCCCGGCATCGATTTCAGTCCAATCGGGATTGAATTCGTAAGCCGTGGATACCAGTTCGCTTAGGTTCCCGCCATAGGGCTGATAGGGTAGCTCTTCATCTTTCGGAATAACGGTAGATTTCCATGACAGCCCAATCGTGTATGCAAGAGCGGCCTCAGCCATAGTCTCGTTTGCTTCGAGAGGGGCAACCATGGATCGCACTGTTTCAGTCATCACCTTGTTGTCGAGGAAATCGGTCTTGTTTACCGTGCCGGTTCCATCCTTATAGAGGGATTCAGTGAGACTCTGCGTCGCCTCCATGCGCTCCAGTGTGTCTTGGCCAAGCCGGTGCAGTTCGCGAGCAAGGACTGCGCCGTAATATAGGCGAACGACGTTTTCTCTAAGTTCGAGATCAGTACGCCGAACCTCAACGTGTGCCACATCCAGGGCCCCGAGTGACTGTTCCTTATACCCGTGCCGCATCCCTCCATCTACCAGTAGCCATTTGAAGTCGGCAGAAACCGACTCGGTAAGCGGGCTCATCAGCTTTATGTTCTGCGCGGGAATAGGAAACATCTGGGCACTCGTATTTACAGTCTGGCCGGGGAAAGATACCGGCATATTAACGTCGACTGGCGGAAGCCCAGGACCAAAAGCGTTTGCCGGAATCGTAACAGTCGCCGTGCCGCCGGGGATACTCACGGACTGAGCAGGGATGTACATGGTGCTGGCCGGATACAAGAAATTAGGCGAAGAACTCAGTTCGTCGAGGCCGCCTTTGGCATTCACCTGTGGCCAGTAAGCGGCCAGAGCCTGGCGATGTTGCGCTTCGGCCATAGCCACTGCGAATTGACTTGCTGGACGAGTATGATTTTTCTCCATTGCAATGCGAAGACAATCTTCGAGCGATAACACTTGCCGTTCATCGGGGGGCGCTTGTCCTTTAGCCGGCATCCACACTGCGAAAAAAATAAACAGAAGGAATGCTGCGTAACTGCGTCGTGAAGGTTCCATGTGTTTCCTATCGGCACTTCTTATATAGCTGTTCATACATAAGTTGCGTCATTTTCAATTAGAAGGAGGATGACTCCGGAAAACTGCTGGATTGATCTGCACGGAGGATATTATGGAAAGTGGCTCGATGAGGCTGGTCTTGCATGGCTCCTCTCCGTTTGCCGAGTCTAGCGGGAGTAATTACCAGGGTTATCCCACAAAGGATTCAGACCCGGCACTTTGGTTATGAATGCTCGCAAGTCTCGACAATGAGAATGATCGGCCTTTATGGTTATAGCGGCGATCCTGCGGTTATGGCCAAAGCATCCTAAGGCGACTACATCCTGTTCAGTTACTTTCGTCGTACCACAAAAAGGCTCGGCTTGTGATCTTCATCACAACTCGCGGGCGAGATCTCTCTGAAGAATGAAGCGACATTCGTAAGTTGGGTTCCCTTGAGGAGATAGGTGATCCAGATTGCCAAATAGGCAAAAACACATTGCCCACTTGTCGCGGTAGCGGCTTCAGGAATCAGGGTGCGAATTTATTCTAGCCGCGGACAGGTCTGAAGCATGGTCCATTCTCGCTGGGAAGCATCTACCGCAACTTATTCTGCTCGATGGAAAGATACCCGGATCCGACGGGATTGATCTCTGACGGAGAATGTGTGAGCGCAGGCCGCAATACTGACCGTACATCGTGATGACAGGTGCACGGATTACGAAAAGAGAGGCAGCGTCTGCGTTGGAGTCAGGTGCAGATGATTATCTTTATAGGCCCTTTGAACAGCCTGATTCTGGAGCGATACTCAAGGCGCGAGGGAGCCGCACGAACCCAGATGCTGGATAGCGGTCGACATCGCCGAGTCCGATATGGCTTCCATTCTCAGCTTTGGCGTAATCTTCCCTGAAGGAATAGGCCGGCTGTAGAAGTAGCCTTGAGCTTCGTCACAGGAGAGATCCCGCAGTATGGAGACCTGCGCTTCATCCTCGACACCCTCGGCGACCACCGTCAGGTTGAAATTTTTTCCTAATCCAATAATCGCAGCTGTGATTGCCGCGTCGTCGCGATCCGTCGCGAGGTCGCGAATGAATGCTCGGTCGATCTTAATCTTATCCACGCGGAACTGTTTGAGATAACTGAGGCTCGAATAACCGGTGCCAAAATCGTCAATTGCGAGTTGAACTCCAATCTGCTTCAGCTCGCGCAGAACGGCATGGGTAACATCCTGGTTGGAGAGCAGCAGGCTTTCCGTTAATTCAAGTTCGATGGAACGGGATGGAATGGATGCCTCTTCCAGCAAGGCGCGCACCAGGGAGCAGAATCCCTCCTGGCGGAACTGGACTGCTGATACGTTCACCGCCACTGGCACTGCGCGAACGCCTGCGGCCTGCCACTCTCGAACCTGAGCGCATGCGGTTCTGAGAACCCATTCGCCAATCGGCAGGATCAGCCCGCAGTTCTCGGCGGCAGGAATGAAGTCGCCTGGGGGCACGATGCCAAGGCGCGGATGCCTCCAGCGTATCAATGCCTCGAGCCCTGTGATCTCTCCCGTTAGGAGTTTGACTTGCGGCTGATAAAGCAGGAAGAATTCGTCCCTCTCCAAAGCACGCCGCAAATCGCTCTCCAGGCTGAGGCGTTCGACGGCCTGAGCATTCATGGCTTCAGTGAAGAACTGAAAGCTATTTCGCCCGTTCTCCTTTGCGCAGTACATCGCCTGATCGGCATATTTGATGAGGGTTCCGGCATCGCAGCTGTTCTGAGGAAACGTGCTGATCCCCAAGCTGCAACTCGTGGTCAGAGAGTGGCTACCCACGACAATTGTGTCGGTCATCGCATGCACAATCCGAGCTGCCGCAGCCGCGATTTCGATTGTGTCTTTTACAGCATTGAGCACCACGACAAACTCGTCCCCCCCGACTCTGGCCACCGTGTCCTGTTCCCGCACGCAACCCCTAAGCCTTGCACCAACCTCGTTCAGGAGCATGTCGCCGACTGCGTGCCCGAGTGAATCGTTGATAATCTTGAATCGATCCAGATCCATGAACAGGACCGCGACATTTTCATCCCTGCGCCGTGCCCCGGCTAGCGCGTTCTCCAAGCGGTCCATGAGAAGAGTTCGATTCGGCATCCCTGTCAGCGCATCATAGTAGGCCAGGAATTTCACTTGTTCTTCGGCCGTCTTGCGCTCTGTGATATCGCGAAAGTACCAGATTCTGCCTCGGTGTTCTCCCCGGGAATCCACCAGCGGAGCAGAATAGCGGTCAAACGTCTGCCCGTTCCTGAGTCTCACTTCATCCATGCTGTTCACGTCTGGGTGGCGATACAGATAGTTCACTTTGTCGAGAAAAGCCTCGGGATCTTCGACCTGCTTCATCACATGATTACGCAGAAGACCATCGTCTCCGGATTCCAGCAACACCTCCGACACGCCAAACTGAGTTCTGAACTGATGGTTCACAAGCACGATACGTTCGTCTTCATCAACGGCCAGTATGCCGTCGAGGGTGGTTTCGGACTGGGCCTCAAGAAGCGCGTTCTTGAACATGAGGGCTTCTTCTGCGCGTTTGCCTTCCGTGATATCCTCGACCGTTCCTTCAAGAGCCTCGATCTCGCCAGATGCGCCGCGCGCGGTCCTAAGGTTGACCTTCATCCACCCCCGACTCCGATCTTTCCTGTACACTTCTACTTCCGCTCCACGCACGATGCCGTTCGCGGCTGCACTGTGCAGATCAAAGAGGTGCTGCGGATCAACGAACAGTTCAGCGGCAACATTGGAGACATCATTCAACAACTCCTCGGGAGACGAATAGCCGTGTATATGCGCCATGGCTCGATTGACACTGAGGGGCCGCCCATCCGGGGTGACACGAAAGACTCCGATGACCGCATCATCGAAGATGGTGCGGAGCTTCTCCTCCGATTCCCTGGCCGCGCTCTCTGCTTGTTTCAGCGCGGTAAGATCAAAGGCGGCGACAAGAACACCTTTTGTCCCGTGAAAATCCAGATCTTGACAGACAATCTCGACGTTTATCGTTGATCCGTCTTTCCTGCGATGTATCAAGACACCGAGACGCTGAAGCCCAGAAGCCAGCTGGCCGACAGCATCTTGCATCTCCGGGATGCACTCCGGTGGACGGATATCCGTCAGAGTCATCTCCAGGAATTCCTGCCGAGTGTAGCCGTATTGGCAGAGGGCTGCATCGTTGATCGCCAGGAAACGAAGCGTAGCGCGATCGATCACCCACATGGGAATGGGATTCCTATCGAAAAGGATTTGGTAATTGGCGATGGTTCCGGGCTGGGCAGCCGTTGGTACAATCCCATCCACATCGCCATCACGAATGCAGTCTTCCACCCTTCTGCCGAGTGATCGCTTATGGCTACCGGCACTGTTCATGCTATCGCCGTTTCCTGAGATCTTGCGGTACGAATATGCCGCACTTCTCCGAGAAGGCGGTGGCATTCCTGCTATTCGCTTTCCATTTGCCATAGCCGGTTCGAACCATCTCGCGGTTTCACTAGATGTTGCAATTCATCCTCTCACTCGAGGAATAGCGCAACACTTGATACATCGGCAGAGGGGGTGATTGGCTTCAGCAAATGGAGAAAAAACCCCGCAAGGTGATTGTGCATCAAACCTTCTCCTCAGGCGAAGGCACGAACGCAGTTTGTACGGGAGCGGGCTTCAGGCCACCCAAGTGTTTCTCGCGCGCACCGGCTCAGGTCTGTCAGGCTCTTGTCTGCGCAAAAGGATGATCGATGTCAGGCGTGGTCGACTCCACGTTGAGACACGGCGCATCTCCTGCCTGGGCGACGCATATGCGGTCTCTTCCTTTTTGTTTGGCTCGATAGAGCGCGCAATCCACACGATGGATTATCGTGCTTGCGCTCTCGTTCGGAATTAAGGTGGCTACTCCAATGCTTACGGAGATGGGAATTACGAACCCATTCGCATTCCTGACCGGATTCTCTTTCACCTTCCGGCGTAACCGTTCGGCTATCATGATTCCATTTGCGCAATCCGCATTAGTCGCTATGATGAGGAACTCGTCCCCTCCGTATCGGACCGCTATGTCGGATGTTCTCAATTCGGTGCGAATCCTCTGCGCCACTTGCCTGAGAACTTCATCTCCTGAACGATGACCGTAGCTATCGTTCACCAGCTTGAAGTGATCGATGTCAACCAGAATCACTGCGAGTCCCATCTGATAACGGGCTGCGCGGAATGTTTCCTCGTTGAACCGGTGGGAAAGGTAGCGTCGATTGAACAATTGAGTGAGGGGGTCTATGAATGCGTCCCGTTCGAGTCCGGCGATTCGCAACAGATCCTTGGCTGTCCGTCGCGACAACAAGGCGATACTGGCGACAAAGCATCCGCCAAAAAACAGAATCGCGGCCACCAAAAGATCCGCCGCGGTTGGATCGTTTCGAGCACGCATCCACCCGAAAGTCGCATAGCCCGGGATAAACACCAGGACGAGTGTCGTCAGGAATAGCCATTTCCGGCGCAAAGAGCGGTCACACACCATTTGCAAGATGTCGTACATTGGCGCCAGCGAGGCACACAACAACCCCATCCCGCTGCAAACAAGGACAACCACGACGAAAATGTAGGGGCGTGTCATTTCCTCCACGGTATGCTTTCGGCCGGACGTTTAGCTATGACGAAGTTTTCCCGGCGCTTTGGCGCTTCTTCCCAAAGGATCCTATCGGCAGAGAGTGTCCTTCTCATCAATCTGAATTCAAGATTTCGTCCCAGTAACATCGGTGGGTAACATCCAGTCCAAAGACTGCGTGTAAGTAAGACACCGCAGGAAGTTTGCCCACTTCGCCCAAGTGCGCCGCGGACACCCGTGTTTTGGCAATGCTCTGGCTTAGCCGGATGCGGACAATTCGGACGGAACTCGAAAAAATGAGTAGTTATATCGGAAGTGTCAATTCACCACTCCAATGAGAGCCTGTTCGTCGTTGTAGTTGAAGGCTGCGCTTTGTTTGGACGAGGCAAACCGCACCGATCCGTAGTGAGTCTGCTTCGCTTTATACATTCTTCGGTCGGCCTCGCCCAGCAATTGTTCGGCGTCCAGCCCGTCTTGCGGATAGAATGCGACACCAAGGCTTATCGAAAGAATTTCTTTGCCGCACACCTCGCGGCTGGCACGCATCGCCATGGCATTCAGCACCATAGCTCTTTCCTTGACCGCTTCCGCCGTCATGTTGGGCGCTACGATGAGAAACTCATCGCCGCCCATGCGAGCTGTGTAATCGTATTCGCGGCATAAGTCGCGCATCGAATTCGCAAAGATCTTCAGAACCTTATCGCCTGCCAGATGGCCATAGCGATCATTGACTTCTTTGAAACTATTCAAGTCGCACTCCAAGACTGCGACGGTGGAGTTTTCCCGTCTGCAACGCGCGAGTTCTTGATCCAGATGCATCGAAAGTGCCCGCGCATTGGGCAACCCCGTCAGAAAGTCGCTGGTAGCCGAGTCCTCTGCCTGGCGATACTTTAGGGCATTCTCAATAAAATGCCCAACCTTGGATGTAATGACCTGGAGCACGCGCAAGTGGTCACTGGTGAAAGCGTCTGCATCGGCTTGGTAGAGCGTCAAAACGCCGACCAGTCCGTTTACGCCATCCAGAGGCACGGCCAACGCAGAGCGAAGCTCCATGGTCATTTTTGGGTTGTCTGCAAATCCGGTTTCAACAGCCGGATTTCCATTGATGATGGGTTTGGAGTTCCGCGCCACCCAACCGCAAAGGCCCGTACCGATCGGGATAACCAGAGAGGAGAGACAACGAAAATTGTCACCGCTTACGAATTCGGGTTCCAGGAAGTCGCCCTTCCGTATGAAGGCGACGATTGAATCGTACGGTACCAGCTTGCGAAGCCGCATGGCTACGAGAGAGAGTGTTTCGTCGAGACTCAGCGAGTTTCCCAGATCCTGGCTTAACTCGAAGAGGGTGTGCGCCTCCTGCCGGGCCGATGCGATCGACGAGAGGAAGTCTGTCTGGCTGGTCTGCAGATGCTTCAGGTCAACTTGGAAACCGGCCGCCGGCTGTTCGCCTCGGTCAACCTTGTAGTTGAAGCGGTTCGATTCTCTTCTCGCATCACAAATATCGCGGACCGCCTTCTCCTCCAGTTCAAGATAGCGGCGCTGAAGTACTTCCACAACCTTGGGGTCGAAGGAGACTCCGGAGTCCAGGACAACCGCTTTCATCGCCTCATCCAGAGGCAGAGCCTTGCGGTACTGGCGATCGGAAGCCAAGGCATCAAGACAATCCACGACCGCCAGAATGCGGGCACCAATCGGAATTTCTTCCCCCTTAAGACCGTCCGGATAACCCATGCCATTCCACTTCTCGTGATGCGCTCTAACGATGGGTGCGACGGGATAAGGGAAAGCAACTCTTTCAAGGATGTCTGCTCCAACGATCGGGTGAATTTTCATTTTCTCGAACTCTTCAGGAGTGAGACGCCCGGGCTTGTTAATGATGTGGTCGGGTACAGCCAGCTTTCCGACATCGTGCAGCAGAGCGGCAGCTCGCAGAGCATCCAATTGCTCTGCTGTCAGCCCGAGATCTTTGGCTAGTTCAATCGCGTAGGTGCGAACTCGATGCAGATGCTCATGCGTGTTGTGGTCTTTGGCATCGATGGCAAGCGCCAAGCCTTCGATCGTACGCAAGTGGAGTGCACAGACCTCTTCAACATGGCGTTTTTCAGCTATTACTTGCAATTCTTCGACCTGGACGCGTTTCTTTTGATCCTCCAGCCGATCCAAATACAGTTGATAGGAACGATAGAGAAGAAACATGACGGGCACAATCAGTAGCGCGTTTTGCCATCCGACATATCTGTTGGCAAAACTGATGACGCCGACCAAAGCTGCTCCAGCCAGGTTATACGGCAGACCCCAAAAATATGTTTCCAACCAAATCTTGCGCATTGAGCGCCCTTCAGCAAGGGCGATCACGATTGCAAGGGGCACTGTGTTACCAAGAAAGTAGGTACAACTAGTCACCAACAGCAATAAAGGCATGCTGCCTTTGAGATACCCTGCCGAGAAGTGGTAGGCAAAGTAAGTCAGGCAGATGGCGTTGGACATCAAGCCAAGAACGTTGAAGACCAACTTTACTGGATCTGGGCGATTACTTGTTTTCCAAACGCTTTGGAGAAGCGCAGCGCTGCATCCGATAATGAGCGTCTCCGCCAACGAAAGTTCTAAGACGCCGAGAAGAACGAAGAGAAAGTGCACAGACATAGTGCTGTCCATGCCGGGCAGCTTGACCTTCAATGTGGAAGCCAGAACTGCGACCAATAGATAGCATGCGAACTTCAATAGATCGGTGGAGTGCCACTGCAAAGAAGCGTTTACAATCCCTCCGATCCCACACGCTACCGTAAAACCGATGAAGAGCTTCGCTCGAGTTGGCATCTAACTTACCTCTTGGCAACCTGTGGAACATCTGAGAATTCAATATGGGGTGCTCTTGTGAACAACTCCCCGATGCCCAGAAAGGAATACTCAGTTCATTCGCAACAGTAGGTGGAGTTTCGGTTCACCTCCGGCAGATAATTGCTCGATGAAAGAGTCAGTCGAGCAATTATCTCCGTAGATTGGTTTTCAGCCCTGATTCATTTCTTGCATTTGCTGCCCCAAAGAACGCTGGAGGCATCTATCCCAGCGCTGCTGCCCCAAAGAATGCTCTCTCCTGCCGTCGCACCAGAACCTGAGAGGGCGGTACTACCCCAAAGGATGCTGCTGCCTTCGAGCATCGAACTGCTACCCCAGAGGATGCTGCTGCCCGCAACGTTAGAGCTGCTTCCCCAGAGAATTGAACTTCCCCACAGAATTGAGGAACCCCAGAGAATGGAATTGCTCCCCAGAACGGAAGACCCGTTCACCAGCAGGACGACGTTTCCGCTGGAGTTCAGCTTGGCAATCGGTGAAAGAGCGCTGCCTACCGTTGCAGGAGCCAATTGGCTGGTCAACTTGGCAGTGTTGAAATCCAGATAGCCCGAGCCGACGGTGAAGATATCGGCCTGCTCGTAGTAGGTGATGCCGGTAGTTGGATCCTTAATCGTGGTGTATTGCTGAAGATTCTTGAAGGCCGACTGCATGAGCATTGCTTTGATCTGATCGGGTGTGATGCTCGAGTAAGCCTGGATCGCAAGAGCCGCGGTTCCGCTCACCATCGGCGTCGCCATGCTTGTCCCGCTCAGAGCGTAGTAATAAGGAGACGCTGTGGTGCCTCCCCCGTTCTGGTAGAGCGAGTAGGGAATTTCATTGATGGGATAAAGCTGATTCAGGGTCTCGGCGGGTGTGTACAAGGAGATAATCAGGTTACCCGGCGCCGAGATATCGGGTTTCACGATATGGTCGATGAATGTCGGTCCTTTGGAACTGTAGCTTGTGGGCACAGCGGCGGTCGGGTACGGGCTGCCCGACGTATTCATCGCACCTACGGTCATCACATACGGGTCGTTCCCCGGAGCCGTAATGGTCCCATATCCATTGGTGCCTGCGAGGTCGTCGCGGCCAAAGTTGCCTGCGGCCACAGCGACGAAAATGCCTGCCTTCCATGCCTGTTCCACTGCCTGGCAGAGAGGATCAAGCGTATAGCTTTCGTACACCGGTCTTCCAAGTGAAAGGTTGATGACACGGATGTTGTACGTGCTTTTCAGTTGGATGGCCCTTTGAATGGCTGCAATCACCTGACTATCGGTGCCTAAGCCATTCTGGTCGAGCACCCGGAGGTTCACGAGGTTAACTCCCGGAGCAATACCCTTGAAAGCGTAAAAGTCGTTTGAGGCGACCGATTCAGCCCCGTTTCCGCCGATGATGCCGGCGACGTGAGTTCCGTGACCGTACAAATCGTTGGCGGTGGTCAGTTCACTGGAACCTGCGGGGTCAGGCACAAAGTCCTGGCTGTAAACGATTCGATTCCCGCCTGTGGTTAGGTCGGGCACGGCTGATATGCCGCTGTCAATTACGGCCACACCAATGCCGGAACCAGTCAATCCCATGTTCCATGCCGAGCTGACGCCGATGCTGGCAAGGTGATAGTCAAGGATAGCTGCCGGGTTACCGGTCGACGAGTTGCTAAGTGGACGGTCTGGCGAGATGTAGACGACGGCGGGATCGGCGGCCAGATCGGCTAAAGCTGACGCCGGTATGGTGTAAGAGCCTCCCTTGAATTGGCCGAGATCCCTCTTGAGCCTGCCTCCCCTATTGAAGACCTTTTGATGATAAAGAGCGGTGGGGGTCTGAGTGTACTGCACGATCACGTCGACCGGAGTGGAAGAATTCTGTCCCTGCAGATCACTCGACATCTTCTGGCCAGCGAAGGCAACGCTGGCCCCTAAAACGAACATACAAATCGTCAGTAGTATCGTTTTCCCACTGACGTAATTGATTTCCCTGGTTTTCGACATTCTCTCTCCTTGCGTGCGTCGTACGGAGATAAGGTCAGAAGAGGTAGGGCGCACTTTGATGACTCGATTGTCATGCGAAGATGTCGTTGTGATAATGGTACTTACGCGCCTTCAGCATATCTTTTGGGTAACACCCTATGCAGCTAAAGTGCGCTCAAAGGTAACCATGAATAAGGTCGGAGGATTAGGTGCGAAGTTACTGGATCAACTTTTAAGCCGAATGTCGGGTGGACATGGATAGGAGCAAATATTAATCGCTTAAATTTGCGTAATATGAAAGCATGGCTCGGGGTGGGATGGGGAGAGAGCTTAAGAGTGAGAGCGTAGCGGCGTGATGAGCCTGTTCAATCTCGGTTACCTTCAGGCGTTCTGCGATGGTACCCGAATCGAGAACGAGAAGGGTGTCGCACAAGCGTAAGACGGACGGCAGATCGTGAGAAATATAGAACAGTGCAGTTCCGTGTCGACGGTTCAACTGTCGCAGCAATTTCAGGATCTCAACCTGTGTTACCGGATCCAGGGCGCTGGTCGGTTCATCCGCGACTAAAATGGAGGGCCGATGAAGCAGAGCCAGCGCGATCAGAACTCTCTGCGCCTGGCCAACGCTGATCTGTCCAGACTTGCTGCAAAGAAATGCCTCAGAAGCAGGCAATTGAACCTCTTCCATCAGTTGCTGCAAACGCGGTTCGAGTGCCTTCTTTCCGGCCGACTCGTGGGCCCGCCAAGCCTCCTCAAAGTGGGATCGCAACGAAACCGCTGGGTTGAGTGCGGACATCGGACTCTGCGGAATCAACGAAATCTGTTTCCCGCGTATTCGCCGGACCTCGCGAGAAGACATGGTCAACAGATTGACTCCATTCAGCAGAACTTTCCCCGTTACCTTGCCTCCGCGAAACGGCATGAGGCCCAGCAGCGACAGGACCAGCGTAGTTTTGCCCGCGCCGCTCGTGCCTACCATGCCGAGGGCCTCCCCGGCGCACAGATCGAAATGCACATCGTGGAGCACCCGCCGTTTTCCGTAATCGGCATTGAAGCGGACTTCTAAAAGTGGAGCGCTCATGGCAGAACTCACCGGCCTTCATCACGACGGATGGATTCGATATTCCAGACCAGGCCTGGAGATAGGATCGCCGGTTGCACGCCCCGCAGTTGTGGCGAAACAGCGTGAAGAGTGTTCGGATAGACAAGGTAAATGAACGGCTGCTGATCGGCCACAATCTGCTGCACACGGTCTACAGCCGTTTTTCGAGCATTTTGGTCAGGATTGGATGCCTGAAACAGCATCAGCCTGTCGATCTCCGCTTCCCATTCTGTCGCCGGTTTCTTTTCTGAGGGATTCCATTGATGGTTCGGTGAAGAACTCAGCCACATGTTCATCATCGAGCTCGGATCGAATTCGGCGTTTGCCGAACCGAGCAGGCATGCTTCGTAGTCCTGTTTGTTCATCAGCCGCTCAATCAACGCTGGGAAATCCAATGTCACAATCGTAACCTGCATTCCTAACGCCGCCAGATCCTGCTGGATCAGGGTTGCCATCCTCGATCGTGCCTGGTTGCCTGCGTTGGTAAGGATAGAAAACCGCACGGGGTGGTTCGCTGAATCGTACAGTTGATTCCCGCTGCGATGAAAGCCGGACTCAGCCAGCATCCGGTTCGCGTCCGCGATATTCTCGTGCGGATAATTCAGATTGTTGTCATGCCAGAGAACGTTGGCGGGAGAGATAAACCCGAAGGCCGGTGTAGCGTGCCCGGCGTAGGCGATACGCGCCAGGTCGGCACGATGGATACCCTGGGCCACCGCAACCCGGAAACCCCGGTTGCGGAACCACGCTCTTTCGAAATCCGGCAGCGCAGCAATCGAAGATTGGTTAAACCATAGCTGTTCTGTATTCAAAGAGGCGCCAAGGTCGCGTACAGCTGCCGGCGACTTTTGCGCAAGCAGCGCGAAGTGGTCGGCTGAGACGCCCTCGATGAAGTCATACTCGCCCCGCAGAAAGAGCGCAATCTCCTGTTCGCGATTGCTGAGAACATCAAGTCGCAAACCGGCCGCATAGGGCAGTTGCGCATTGGAAGCGTCACGCCGCCAGTAATTCGGATTTCGGCTCAAGCGTACAAATTGGCCGCGCTTGTAATCGGTGACGACAAACGGGCCTGACGTGATGCGGCCTTCACTGGGATGATTGGAAGGTTCGATGGCGATCTCGTCGAAGATCTTGCCCACCCCAATGATGCGTTTGGCTAAGTGGACCCTCACCGTGAGCTTGTCCGGCGTGTCCACGGTAACGTCCTGCGGCGTAATGAATTCCTCCGCGACCACCGCCTGCGTCGAAGGCGAAAGCACGCGGCGCAGAGACCAGGCCACATCGGCTGAAGTCAGTGGAGAGCCGTCTGAGAAGTGTAATTTGTCGCGCAGCTTGAAGACGATCAGCGTGCCCTCACGTGAAAGTGTGAAGTTCTCCGCAAGTTGCGGCTGCAGCTCTTGCGTCTGGCGGTTGATTCGCAAGAGCACTCCGCCCGTCAGATAGCGCACGAGTTCCGATGCCTGGTCGTCTACCTTCGCAGGGTCAAAGGTCTTTGGGTCGTAGTGAATCGCCCAGACAAGCTCGCCATGTTGCCTGGGAACGGATTGGCCCGGAGCTGAAGGGGTGAGAATCGCAACAAGAGCGGCGGCAGCGGTCAATAGCTGTGGCAGATTACGCATCGGTCTTGCCCTCTAGTGTAAAGAATTCAAGAATCATCAGGACAACCACGAGAAGCACTATCGGCAGGTACACCCAATGGGACTGCGCCAGGAGTGCCGAGTTGTCCAGCTCCAGCAGCATGGCGCCCCAGGATGGCAAAGGTTCCCCAATGCCGAGCCCGAGAGCGCCGAGGTTCGCCTCCGCCACGATGAACGCCGGAACACACACCAGAAACTGCGGCAAAAAAAGCGAAGAGAGATGGGGCACAAGGTGCGTGCGGATCAGTTGGCGAGCCTTAAGACCGCAAGCGTATCCGTGAATCATCCACTCGGCAGAGCGAAGTTGTACCGCCCCGCGATAGATAGCCCGGGCGCAGGCAGGCCACCCAAGAGCGGCCAGAACGAGGAAGGTTGTAAGAGCAGTTTCAAGAGGTGACGCGGTCAGCGGCAACATAGATCGCGCCATCATCAGAAGAAAGAGCCAGGGAAGGGAAAGGAATACGTCGCTCACGAACAGCAGGATTCTTGCCACCCAGGCGGGGCTGAATGCTGCCAGCAGGCCGAAGATGGCGGCAATCGCCGTTGTAATTGCTGCTGCGGCAGCCGCCCCCGCCAATCCGATCAGAAGCGCCGCGGCCACGCGGACCATCCGGTCGCGCCCTAACTCGTCGGTTCCTGCCGGATGTTGTGCCGTCGACGCAGCCGCCGTTGCATCGCGGTCCTGGAAGGCATAATCGTACCGCGATACCCGAAGGATGACCGCCGCTGCAACAACAACCAGCAAAAGGAGCATCGCAGCTACGCTCTTCTTCATAAAGCGTCCAGCGTGACGTCGCGGTTCGAGAGCATTCCTGCAAATCCGACGACGCACGCCATCAGCAGGCTCACCGCGACCAGCACCGGAAGATCGCGGTTCATAACCGCGGACCATGCCAGTTGACCGACCCCGGGTAGGTTAAAGATCACTTCAATGGGAACGAGGGCCCCGAGCGCCGTCACGATAGACAGCGTTACAAGGGCCCACACTTGTGCGGATACGGTGGGCAGAATGTGCATTCTGATCAGGGCACCCCGGGTCAGTCCCTGCGCCCTGCCGTGAAGAAGATGCGGCGATCGCCATGCGCCTTCGAACAGAGTGCGAAGGAACTTGAACTCTCTTGCCGCGATCAGGAGTGACAGCACCAGCACGGGACCGCCCGCCTCGGAAAGGATGCAGGCCGTCGCCATTGCTGCCGTTGGCACCGAGAGAAGAATCGTGAATGGGAAGCCCCAAAGTGTCCCGCCCTTCCGGGTGCAGCTCACCGGCAGGGCGGTGCTCAGGGCCAGCAACCAGCCGAAACCAAGGCCCTCGGCCAGCAGCAATCCGGAGACCCGTACGCGTGCGCCCACCAGATCAGCAACCGGCGTATGATATTGACGCGACTCGCCGAAGTCGCCACGCCACCAGCCCTTCACCTCACGGATCGCGATCTCCCGAACGGACTGTTGCTGATCGGCATAAGCACTGACCTCCGATTGCGCTGCTTGCGCATACTTCGTGTCCATCTGACGGTCATCTGAGAAGAAGCCTGGAGCAAAACGCACCAGTAGGATGGTTCCCCCGGCCGCGAAAAGCAGCAGAAGCAAGATATGCCCTCCACGAGCGGCGATCTTCAGCAGGAGATTCATAATGCCTCTGCGAACCGGAGTTGCTCTTGCGCTTCAGTATCGATGAGCAGAAAAGGCCGGGCAAACTATCTTGCGCATCCTGGAGCCGTTATTGCTGTCCCGCAGACAACGCTCGATCGTATTCCATATTGTCGCAACCACTTTGCCGTCAAGATCTTGAGTTCTCCACTTGCACCTATCCAGTAACCCCGTTCTTTCCAACGCCCAAGCTCTGAAAAGCCAGGTTACGAATCCCATCGAATAGAAAAACTGGAGTCCAAATTCCATCGAATGCACGCCAGTTCGGTCCGCGCTTGTGGAAGCGGCAATCAGCGGAACTTCGCTTTTCTTCTTCGGCACTTTTAGAAAGAATTCCATACGGCTATCTGCAAGGGCTCGATCGCAGATACCTCCTCCATCTGCTGGCCAGATGCGACCCCATCGGCGACGATGTCCCACCCCAGGCTGGCTGTAGGCGGGTGCGGTCAGGCGCATATTGGAGCGGATGCTTTGGGTGTGGTTGCGGCCTTGGCGTTGCTGACGGCTTGCCTGACGGTGGGAACGGAATGGGGCCGGGCGGCGGGTGGCGACCGCCGTTCACGTGGCCGGGCAGCCGCAACTGGTAACCGGACACGCCGCCGGATATGCTTTTCTAAAACGGAATATCTTCATCGGAGATTTCGGCCTGTTGGGAAATATCGTCGTGGGCGGCCGGGGTGCGCTGGTCAAAGCTGGCTGTCGAACTCCCGGAAGCTGCCGACCGGCTTGAACTGGACGCACCCGAGTTGTCGTCACGGCCGGAGAGCAGCACAAGCTCGTTGACGATAATCTCCGTGCGATAGCGCTTCTGGCCTGATTCCTTGTCGTCCCAACTGCGCGTTTGGATCTTGCCCTCGATGTAGAGCTTCGAGCCCTTTTTCACGTAATCCCGGACAATTTCCGCGGTACGCGTGAACGCGACCAAATTGTGCCACTCGGTGCGATCCTGCCAGTTGCCCTGCTGATCTTTCTGGCGATCGCTGGTGGCAAGGGTGAAGTTGGCCACCACGGTGCCGCCTGCGGTGGAGCGCATTTCCGGGTCCTTCCCCACGTTGCCTAAGAGTGTGACTTTGTTGACGCTTCTTGCCATGTAGTTTGTTCACTGCCAATTTTTCGTGTCCTGTGCCTAAATCTCATGTCCGGCACAGCCAATATTTCGTGTCTTGCCAAAATCTCGTGTCCGCGTTCTTCTAAATCTCAGTGACACAGGAGCTTATGGCCAAACTGGTCAGGAACAGTCCCTCCTTCCCCTCAGATTACTGTTCCAAAGTATATCTGAGCGGTAGGAACCCTAGCAAAGGGCAGGTCAAGCCGGCGCTCAATGGCTACGAGTGGCACGTCTGCATCATCGCCCAGTCACTCCGTTGTGCTCCGCTTCATACCAGACGCAAAAGGGGGTAGTTGTCATATCGCTTGGGACAAAATGCAGTGTCCAGCGCCGACTTCAGAGGAGTGGAACAAGAATCTTGCAAAAGTTCGGAGGGCGCTTAAAGAGGATGGGCTTCCTGGAGACCGCGCGGCGACATTGTAGGATAACGTGCTCGATCTAATCTATACAGGACATTCGCAGCTTGCCTGGAAGTTCCTCGATGCGGCGGGACCAAAAGCGCAGGAATTGCTTTTCCCGAACTTGGCAGGCTTCTGCTCA
This sequence comes from uncultured Acidobacteriota bacterium, assembly GCA_963833995.1. Classification (GTDB taxonomy): domain Bacteria; phylum Acidobacteriota; class Terriglobia; order Terriglobales; family Acidobacteriaceae; genus Telmatobacter. Next base: position 352,579 of record CAWIAE010000002.1, read on the forward strand.
ATTCTGAAAAGAAGCATTTATTGGCTTGACCTAAAAGAGACCCTCAAAGAGGTGCCTGCCGCTTGCGCAAATGGGAAGCCGTGAGGCGGCTTAGAAGACACCAAAATCATGCGACTTCAATGTTGCGGGTGGTTTGTCGGCCACTCTCACCCTACGTGATTTGGGTCACTCGAGCTTCACAACAACCCAACGGCGGGTCGGCGGCGGTGCGGCTTGCGTAGATCAGCCCTGATTCCGCTGCGGTCCCTGGTTGCTTACGGAAAAGTGGCGCGATGCCGACATTTTGGTTACCTATCCGGCATCGGTGAGTGCCTTCGCGGTTTTCCGACAATTGACTACGGACGCGGTTCAACCTCCGGGTTGCCGACAACACATTACCGTGCGATCGAGCGAACAAAGCAGCATTCCGTACGGATAGCAAGCAACTTAACCCGGTCGCTGTTTGATCTGGGCCCAGGGTCCGCTCCCGCTTTGGGACCGGATTCTCCTTGAGTGTGTGAGAAGCGTATACTCCCTAATCCGGAGGCCAATCGGAACTTCCTTTGGAGTTGCAATCGGCAGGTCTCCTCTGAGGAGTGTGTCATGAAACTCATGTCAGTTCGCAGGCTCTTGTTCGTTCTTCTCACCCCTCTGTCGACCCCGGCAGACGGTGTGGGAGAAAGCTCTCTCGTGAAATTCAAGGGCGGTATTGGGGTGATTCCAGTCTCCAATGTAGTCGTCAGCACGACAACGCCCCCGGTTACGACAGCTACCGCGAACATCGTACGGGGTATCTCCCCAGCCGGACAGATTTGGGTCATCGCCGGCCTCGATGCGGATGTGAGGATCGATGGGCATATCTATGTTCGTGGACGCGGCCTGCTTTTGGGTGGCGGCAATGGCATCGGAACGAGCGCTGGGCTGAACGTTTTTGCCACACTCTTCTGCGGGCCTGCTGCCAGCGCCAGTGCCTCCAGTTCAAGCCAGACTGGCGTGACTCTCGCGGCTAATGGAGATTTCACCATTGACGATGTTCTGTCTCCGGCGCTGCCGAATCCCTGCGACACGCCTGTGCTCCTTATCCGCAATGCAGCGGGAAATGGAGCTTGGTTCGCTGCGGGAATTCCGGACTAGACCCGTACCGGCTAGACAGGAGCGACTAGACCAACTGCAACGTGATAAGGGCTTCGACCCCGGCCTATGAAGTCGCGGTAGAATTCCTTGGCGTTGCTTGAAGAGGCCTGTCGCATCATGTCGAAACTGAATGGCCACTCGGAAATTGATGTCAGTTGATGCATTCGGGGCAAATCGCTCATCGAGCTTCGTCGGGTGATCCGCCGTTGGTCTTCGCACTTGGCTCGGCCGCGGTCAGCTGTCCGGGACTTTTACCGGACGGGTATGGCCGCGGCTCATCGAATGGCGACGCGTGCGATCCTGATTGGAGGCTCTCAGAATGTCGATCGGATTGCGCCAGACATCCTCTCGCTACCCTACGCACCCTAGCGTACTTTTTGCCATGGCATCTTCTCCTTTTGATTGAATTGGCCAGGCTCGACCCGGTTGGCGATCACGACGCAGGCTTTCGGGACCGAGATCGCTCCTTCTTCAAGGCACAAGCTCGCCACCAAACAATGGAGCGCAGCAACCGAAATGCATGAACAGTCAATTAAAGCTGTTCACACGGCGTTCGGGTTTCGGTGCAGCAGGATGAAAGCTTCGGATTCGAACTTTGGAGAAGTTGCCTTCGATATCGGTCAGATTGGTCTCTACGATACTCCGTACCTTGTCGGCCTCTCCCACCGCTCTCACATTCAGGAGTAGGTCATGGTTTATAGCGGGCGATGCGTCCAGCATGCCTTCCACTGCAGGCACCTGTCCATTCGCACAAATTGCCGCTTTCAGGAACCCTGATTCCGCATGAACAATGGCCTTCAGGTGCACGATCGATATTCCTTCGGCAGTAAAGTCACGGTCGCAGCAATCCAGAAAAGGCCCTAAAATCATTGCGGGTGATTTCGGAACGCTGCAGCGGATGCTCACCTCTGCGTTGAGCCACGCCAGCGCGGCCTCGGCCTGCGCGTACCGCTCGTAGTCGATATCGAGAATCTCGTTGCCGGCACGGAGATTTCCTGAGAGAACTTCATCGAGCCACGCCGCGACGCCTTGGCCGGTTTTCGCGCTGATCTGCCTCGTCGAGCCGCTTACGATCCGCGGAACCTTAGGATAGATGTCCGATTTGGTGAAGCAGATCAGGTCGGCTTCCTGCAACTGCTTTTCGAAAAGGAAGCGGAGATCCGAATCGGCATCGGCGGACCGTAGTGCGTCGGCTCGAGCTGGATCGACGAGTACGGTAAACGGGGCGACGCGGTAGATCTCGCTCCGTTCGAGCAGCGGATGAAGAGTGGTTGCTGATATATCTGTGCAACTACCAACCGGTTCAGCAAAGATGATGTCAGGGGAGTGTTCGCGCAGTCGGTCGATGACCCGCAGCAGATCAGACAGCCTGCAGCAAAAGCATCCGCCTGTGACTTCACCGCTTTGAACACCATGCAAGGAGGCGAATTCGGTATCGACCAAAGCTTCACCCTGGTCGTTGAGGATAAGCGCGCTGCGCAGCCCACGCCGCTCCAACTCGCGCGCCGCCGCTAACAGAAGAGTGGTTTTGCCGGCCCCTAGAAAGCCGCCCACGAGAACGATCCAGGGCTTCGCGGTCACGATCTCACCTCAAGAATCAGTGATTGACCTTCTGTGAGCGTCATGGGGTCGCTGAAATGAAAGATCGTTCTTCCATCGGCCGACTGAACTGTATGGATCAATGCGACGCCATTCTTTTGCGCGCTGGAGGCTTCGCCCGATCCCGTTATCTCGCATGAACGGCAGGCCAGTTTGCCGGCGACAACGCCGATCGAGAAACGCGTGCCGTCGCCGATGGTGCTATATGAGAATGATCCCCATCCCATGCCGGTCGACCAAAAACAATGGAAGGACTCATGCAAGATGCGGGGCACAGCAACGACAGCGGCTCGCGGACCATCGTAAGCAAAACCGCTGATTCCAACGAAGCTGGACCAGGATGCCATGGCTCGCGCATAGTGATGACCGCATTCTGCTTCATCCCAGGGGTTACGCTTTTCGCCGTCGTAGCGCGCGCGGATGTTTCGGACGCACTCGATGCCCTGGGGCACCATTCCCGAATACACCATCAGAGCCGCTGTGGAATGCTCGAATCCAGTCATTACTTCGGCGAAATAGGGGAACGGTATACGCGGCCGTTCCGCCTTTCCGTAATCGCAGATCACCATAGCCGCCTCATCGTTCAATGCGAAGGTCCGTTCGACGTTGTCGTGATCCACCAGGGTGCGTTTGTAGTTGTATCGGTATATGGATTCAAGGACTATTCGAATATGCTCCGGCGCCACCAGGTATCCAAGGTCCATTACATGCGCGAGGTATTGCCCCATCAATTGATCGATCAGGCAGCCGCTGCCCAGTTGCAACTGCGGATCCCTGGGATCAAACCCCTCCGTTCCTATGCGCAGCGTGGGGTTGATCTGATCCATTGTGAACCCTTTGATTTGCTGAATATAAAACTCATCCTTGAAAAGATTCGCATCGATCCATTGGCTGCCCCGTTGAAACAGGCGCTTGTATTCGCCCGCTGAGGCTTGATCTCCAACGGCAAGCGCCATTTCTTCGCCGGCGCGCAAGGCGCCAAGGTAATAGATTCCGCACAGCGGGTTCGGTCCGAAGAATGCGACATCATACGTATTGTTCTGCACCCCGACCGCTACGCCGGTTTTGGACGGATCCCAACCACCCTCAACCCATGCGAACGCAAGCCCCCGACGGACCCGGGGCCAAATGGACTGAAGCCATATCTTGTCGGCAGACATCTTCCAGTCGAGATACGCGTGCATGATCTGGCCCATATGCCCGTCCGCAGCCACAATCTGGTCGCGCGTTTCTCCATCGGGAAGGACTTGACGGGCGTGGATTCCTCCTGCCTCGTCTTGCGAAAATCCGAATGCTGCCTTGCGCAGCGATCGGGCAAACGATGGGAACAGAAAAGCTGTGGCGGTTTCATAGTTCCAGACGTGAGTGCAATTGCCGTAACAACAGCCCAGGTGGTCGTCGCTTCCCTCGAACCCGTGGAATTCACCATCCGCGGTGCGAAAGCAGGTGGTTGATGCCAAGGTCGACAGATTGGCGCTTGCTGCTTCTTTTATCGGGTTCGGAACGCTACTTTCACGAAACACCTCGGAGAACCGTCTAGTCCGCCGCTCCAAATCATCCAGGTTTTCGGCCGTGTAGCGTGCCGCGTCCCACGCGTCCTTAAAACGCACCGAGTAGAAATTGCCAATGACCGTCTTTCCTTTGCCAGGAGGAGAAGTCCATCCGCACCAGTCCGGAGTACGATTCGGGAAATGCCACGCCAGCAGAAACGTGAGGTCGCCAGTCTGCCCCGGCTCGATCGTTCGGGTTTGACAAAGGGCGCCCACGGTACTCATTTCGCCAGGTTCGGCGCCTAACTCGCCTTTAGCAGAGAAAGCGTCCCAGAACATCAAGGGCGAAGTCCACCACGCAGCCTTAGGCCATCCGCGCCAATGCGTGAGACGAGTACCCCGTTGCGGCACCGCTGCCAGAACGAAGGTTCCGTAGACCGGATCATTCGCATCCAGTCCCGGATTGCTCATGAGCAGACCTGCCAGACGGTTCTCCGCACGATATTCGTTGACGCGTTTCAACTCAGCTCCCCCCGCCCCGAACAAACCGGGAGAGCCATTCACAACAGGGTTGTCAACAGAAAATGCAATGCCCACTCTTAGCACAACTGGGCTTGGGTTCTGAATTCGGTAGCGCAGAACCGCGACCGGCAGACTCGAATCGTCAGGCTCATGCGGGATGAAGGGAGAGAAAGCATCCAGGCTCGCTTTAGATGGAAGCTTCGAATCTTCAAATTCAATATGCGCCTGGGGATACTCGCCGGTGAATGTAGCTCCTTCAAGGCGGCTGAGCCCCGGGACGTTTTGCCAACCCAGTCCGTCCTGACCTTCGTAGGGAGGCTGGATCCGCGCCTCGAGAACACGAGTGATCGGAGACGCATTTCCGGATTGCGCCCAAATAGCCGAAAAAGCATAATTCGGCGAGAAACCCTTGTTCGGGCGATTAAAGATCTCCCAGTCCCTCAACTGGCCACGTCCACCGAGGCCCAGGCTTCCTGCTCCTACTCCTCCAAGCGGGAATGAGATCATCTTTAGTTTTGAACCGCGAAAGACCCGAGGATAGGAAATGTCGGCCACACCAGTTTCTGAAACGGTCCCCCTTGAAGATGAGAGATCCGGATTTGCCCGTTGCTCAGTTTCCGCCCGGACTGGCCAGCGTCCTATAGGAGTAACTGCCCCTATGGTCACCGCCGCCTGCTTAAGAAATTTGCGGCGAGGCAATGCAATTGAAGTCATGCTGCCGGATTGTTCACCCTCTTTTGAGTGACCCTCGTCATCCATGTGGTTGCTCCTTAGATTCTCGAGTGGTGCGGATTATCATTCAGTCGGTCGATCGGTGAGCAGGCGGAATGGAATGTTACAGCTTGATTTTGGGAAAGAACCTATTCGGAATCGGTTCCACTTGCTCACAGCTCCGTCGAATGCTCGTCTTGGAGATCGCTGCCTCGGCAACCACAAGAGGAGCGTCGGGGCGAATATGTTCAAAGACATCCATGCCCATGCGCTGGCCCGAGATAAAGCCGTGTCGCAGCGCTAGATTGTACGGGTGCGCTCGGCAGAGTTTGACGCCTTCTTCAAGGAAGGCATCCGTTAGCATCTGTTCGAGCGCCGCCCGGGCGGGCCAACATACTTGATTCGCAGACTGGCGAAGATCTCCATTGGCGACCAGGATAGCCTCATCGCCCGCAACAGGCTCAGGTTTCAACACTTCAGGGATCGCGTATGATGACATTTCATCTTCGTTTCTGTACTTGGGTCGCCTCCCAGGGTTGTGTGAACAGCTTGGGAGGATCACTCGGCCAAATGCCCAATTGACGAATCACCTCTTTCCCACGACTTGTTATCGTAGAAATTTGCAGCCTCGTGGGCCTTGAAGATTTTGGCCGGCCAGGACGACTCCCTATCTACGTTCTTCAGTGATACTGTTCAAATGCACTTCATTTGAAGGGCAAACGACGCCTTGAATTCTGTGGGGCAGATTGCAGGAAGCCACAATCTGACCCGCATCCGAAGTGCAAGTGGCGTGTTCAGAATCTGCTCAACAGTGTCTGTCAATTCGACGTTTTACCACAGCACCTTCACTGCAATCTGAATTTGTCGTGGTAGATTGACCTGACTGTTGACGATACCAGTCGTTCCATCTCCGATTGTGGTATCTGGTGGCCCAAACGTCGGATGGTTGAACAGATTAAAGGCTTCCGCTCGAAATTCTGCCTTGAGCCGATCATGAATCGGGACAATCTTTATGCCGGACAAGTCGGTAGTTACGAATCTCGGGGCGCGGAGGTCGCTCAACATACGCGGTGAGTTGCCATAAGTAAATGCAGCCGGTTGACTGAAATCGCTTACGTCAAAGTACTCGCTAAGTCTCTTCGAAATGGGCCCATGCAAGGTCGGATTCTTTCCATTCCAGTTGGCGCGCTGAGTTCCGCCATTGTTGAACAGGGTGTTTGTTGCCGCAAAGACTTCTTGGGGGGTTCCACTGATCAACGAGGTGATTCCATTCAATTGCCACCCACCAATTGCATAATTGACGGCTTTGTTGTTATTCAAGAAGCGTCGACCGTGACCAAAAGGGAGCTCATAGGTTCCGTTGATAGCAAGATATTGCGGAGTATCGAAGGACGCAATCGCTCTTTCTCCGCGCAGATTGTCCCAGTCTTGTATGCCCGTTCCGCCGAATGAGCCACCAGGGAAGCCCGTCTCAGATGCCGGAATGTTATCCATCAGCTTCGACCAGGTATACGACAGAAGGAGGCTAAATCCATTCGAATAGCGCCTTTCGACTTTCGCCTGCAAGGCATTGTAGGACGAGGCTCCGAAGAAGGAGGCGTTACCCGAGGTCACGCTTGTGAACTGCGGGAACGGCAAGAGCAACTGGCTCGCGGCAACTGTCGGGCCGCTCAGAGCGCCCGAGGCGATTTGTCCATAAAACGGATTGCTCACTTGTGTAAGCAATGCACTTCCCATTGAGAGGTACGTGTCGGGCAACTGGTTGCGATTGAAGTCTCCATACAAATGGATTCCGCGGCTCCCGGTGTAAGCGACGTCGAAGAGCACCTTGCCCGGAAGAGTTTGCTGCACGTCCAGATTCCACTCTGACGAATAGGCAACAGGACGGTGCCGCTCCATTCCGTTGACCCCTTGCCCAATCTGGGTTGCCAGCCCTTCCGAACTCCCGGTGGGCAATATAAATCCTTGGGGAAAGGAATTGGAAAGGGTATTGAGCGGAGTGATCCCGTCAAGAGTACTGATCCACGGCGTGGCTGGG
>CAWIAE010000003.1:0-430026 GCA_963833995.1 uncultured Acidobacteriota bacterium
TTGGCTCGGCTGGCCCTTCAAGGACCACGGTGAATTGCTTATCATCAGCGGATTTTATTTTGGGGTGGGCCTTTAGCTTCCAAGTCACCGTCTTTCCGGCCGCGAGAGTGGCCACGCCTTTTACTCCGTCTCGTTCCGCAGAGAACTGGCTACTGAAACCAGGCCAATTCTCGTCTAAGCTAAAACTCATCTCACCAGGTCCTTCTGAAACAAGGCGTCCCACAACGAATTCACCTATGCGAGACCACTGAAATTCAACGCGGGTGAGCCCTCGCGTTACCGTCCGGGGTAAGAAGATCATTTTATGAAAGGAGTCATCTGGCGCGACTGTTCCCGCATTGTGAGAGCCGCCGGGGTTGATGACGAATGCAACTGCATCGTCTTTGATAAAAGCGATCCCATTGGGAGCCAAGTAATAAAAGTTCCCAATGCGCGTCGCAGCGACGGAAGAATCAGGAGCTTCTCCCGAAGACGTTCCTGGGAGACCGAGGGCGGCATTAAGCCACCGCCATGATGCCAAGTACGTTGCCAGGATCCCTGCCATAAAGTCTCGACGAGAAGTCATGACTTATCCTCCGTGGATTCCTCTCTACTTATCACTTTTGATCTTACCCTCGCAAAACAGCCAGTCTCCTTTCCGGCCAGATGGTTCGAGGAGGTTGGCGTTTGCTTCAGGCAGACATCAATTACCACGGCACTCGCAAGCTCAGCAGTGCATGTCGCGGACCCAACTTATACCCGGAATCAGGTTCGATCTAACTTTTCTCCTGTTTCTCAGAAAACCGGCTCATTCGCTTAAGTTTCGCTCCAAAGAGGACCCTGTCTTCTCAATTCCGGATCGAACAGCAGAGTCTCTCCCAATTGAGACTGATTCATATTCGCGTCCATGCGACTTACACGAGACCGCGTTCAGTGCAGTGCAACCAGAAGCGCGATGCCGAAGACAAGTGCTGCGACAGGGACCCAAAGATGCGCGTCGGTGAGAACTGCTCTTGAACGCGATGGCTTCATCCTGCAACCTCTTCGAGCCTTACCGGCCGCCGCTCATCATAGGACTTGCGAGCCGCTAGCGCCATAACGGTAGTAATTCGGCCGTCGGTTCCGGGCACGGCCGTCGGATGTCTATTGAGGATTGCAGCGGTAAATGACTTCAGCTCGTCGACGAAGCTTTGGTCATAGCGGTCCATGAAGAAGTTAAGTGGCAGATCGCGAGAAACACTCTTGGCTGTGCTGATCCGAGCCTGATTCGGATAACAATTCTCAGTCTCAATCTTTCCGAGGCTGCCAAGGATTTCCACACGTTGGTCATAGCCGTATGAGGCTCTACGGCTGTTGTCTATTGTGGCGATCGCTCCGCCACGGAACCGTAGAACGACGACCGCTGTATCAAGATCACCCACCTTGCCGATCTCAGGATCGATCATCACTCCTGCAGCCGTGTAGACCTCCTCCACTTCGTCGCCTAGAAGGAAGCGCGCCATATCGAAGTCGTGGATCATCATATCCATGAAAATGCCGCCCGATGTGCGAGCGTAAGCGGGCGGCGGCGGAACTGGATCGCGGCTTATGATATGCATCAAGCTGGGGAGGCCGATCTCCCCTGAAGCTATAGAGTGACGTACGCGCATGAAATTGGAATCGAAGCGCCGATTAAAGCCGATTTGTAACAGGACACCGGAGGCATCGACTGCTCCAAGTGCTCGATCAATATTCTCCAGGCGCAATGAGATGGGCTTCTCGCAAAAAATATGCTTACCGGCTTCCGCAGCCTCTACGATTAAATCAGCGTGCGTATCTGTGGGCGAACAGATGATAACTGCATCAATTGCGGGGTCTGCCAACATCTGCTCTGCCGATTCGGCAATGATAGGGATACTGCAGCGCTCGGCCAAAGATCGCGCCGCCTTGCAATCGGTGTCCACAATCGCCCGCACCTTCGTATCCGGCAGACGAAAAGATAAGGTTTCCGCATGAACTTTGCCAATTCGACCGGCCCCGATAATTCCAAATTGAAGCTTTCTGGCGTTCATAGCACCTCGACCACAATTCTGTAGATTCAGCGTTTAAGCAAGGATTTTTTCAACAGAGTGGAGGTATTCGCGGTTACGAAGTGCGCTCTCTTTCGGCGAGCCCATTCCGGGCAGAATGTCCTGCTCAACGAGAACATATCGCTCATAATTTCGCTCTCCAAGCCATTTGAGAAGGGCGCGGAAATCTACACAGCCCTTCCCCAGTTCGCAGAAGACCCCGTGACGCAACGAAGCAAAATAATCCCATTGTTCCCTGCGCGCCCTGTCAGCAACTTCTGGCTCTACATCCTTCAGGTGTACGTACCAGATGCGGTGCGCAAATCGGTCAAGTGCGGCCGTGAGATCACCATCGTTGGCGCCGGACCCGAAACAATAGTGCCCGGTATCGAAGACCAGTCCTAGCGACTCCTGGCTGGTCAGATCGAGCAGAGTTGAAATCTCATCGGGTGTTTCCACGAAGCCCGCACAGTGATGGTGGAAGACAGTTCGAAGACCAGTTTCGTCAAAAACCGAGCGGGCAATGACGTCGGCGCCTTGCGCAAAGACTCTCCACTCTTCCTTACTGAGTCCTTGTCCGGGGAGAACGCGACCGGCCAACCGAATCCTTGCAGGATCGGTTCCGTTGTCGTCTGCGAGTATGAGGTAGGGTTTGGGAAGAGCAGCTACCGCTGCCAGCAGACGTGCTGTTTTGATCGCGAGTTCTTTACCGGCGGCGTGCGCGGTTGGATCTTTGAGTGCCACGGGAACAAATGCGCCGAGCATGACGAGACCATTGCGTCGCTCTAGTTCCGCGCGCAATTCGGCTGGATTAGTCGGCATATATCCCCAGTCGCCAAGTTCTGTCGCCGTATAGCCCGTTTCCGCGAGTTCATCAAGCATGCGACCAAATGGAATCTGTTTGCTCGCGTCCTGATGCTCGAGCGTTCCCCACGAACAAGGTGCGTTACCAACCAAAAGTCTCTTCATGCTCTCCCTCAGAATTTTCTGTTCCACTGCCGAGGCCAGCGTTCAACTACAACCTTGGTCTGCGTGTAGAACTCAACTGCGTGATGAGCCTGCCCGTGCAGGTCTCCGAAGAAGCTCTGACCCCATCCGCTGAACGGGAAAGTTGACATGGGTGCAGCTACGCCCACGTTCACGCCTACATTTCCCGCGTTGACTTCGTAGCGGAAACGGCGGGCATTGGCGCCATCGGTTGTGAAGATGCAGGCCATATTGCCATAGGCGCGGTTGTTCACGATCGCAATCGCCTCATCAATCGACGCAGCGTGCATCAGACTCAAAACTGGTCCAAATATCTCTGTCTGGGCGGTTTCGGCCTGCGGCGGAAGGTCGTCGAGAATCGTGGGCCGCACAAAGAAACCGTCCTCCCAGCCCGCCAGTTTTGGTGAGCGGCCGTCGACCAGAACGCGGGCACCCTCGCGGTTGCCCTGTGCAATGAGGTTTTCAATGCGAGCCTTGCTTTCCGCGGAAATCACCGGGCCCATTTCAATTCCGTCCGCGGCACCGTATCCTACTTTGCGGTTCGTGGCCGCCGCCGACAATCTCTCAGTCATTTCCGAACGAGCATCTCCCACCGTGATTGCCACGGAAGCTGCGAGGCAGCGCTGCCCGGCACATCCGAAGGCGGAATCAGCCAAAATACGCGCGGTCATCTCCATATCAGCGTCGGGCATCACTACTACGGGATTTTTCGCTCCTCCTTGGCACTGAGCCCGCTTGCCGTTGGCGGCTGCGCGGCTATAGATGTAACGCGCCGTGGGCGTCGATCCCACAAAACTCACTGCGCGAATAGCGTCATGGTCGAGAATGGCGTTTACGGCGTCCCGTCCGCCGTTGACAAGCTGAATGACGCCGGGCGGAAACCCTGCGGCCTCAATCAGACTGAACAACTTCTGCGAGGTGATGGGAACACGCTCAGACGGCTTGAGCAGGAAACAGTTTCCCGCGGCTACGGCGTAAGGCAGAAACCAGAATGGAATCATACCCGGGAAATTGAATGGAGTAATCGCGGCGACAACGCCAAGCGGCTGCCGGATCATGTGCTCGTCGATGCCTCGCGCTATGTCTTCTGAATTTGTGCCTTGCATCATCGTCGGCATGCCGCAAGCGGTCTCGATGTTCTCAATCGCGCGCTGCAATTCACCCAGGCTCTCTGCCAGGGTCTTGCCACATTCATCGGTGATCGAGGCTGCCAGGCTCTGCCGATGCTCCTCCAATAGTGTCTTGAGTTTGAAAAGTGGTTGCACCCGTTCCAGCACCGGGGTCTGTCGCCACCCAGGGAAAGCTCGCTCAGCCGCTTCGACGGCGATCTTCACATCATTCGCTGTCGATAGCGGAACTTCTGCGAGTGTGGCTGAAAACGCCGGGTTCAGTACCGGGATGGCCTGCGCCGAGGAGGAGGACAACCATTGTCCGTCAACGAAATTCTGCAAACGTTCCATATGTCGTTTCCCCTTTTCCAATTCAAAGATAATGGCGTTCACGCTTGCGCGCCTCTTCGTAACGCGCACGCGCCTGGCGCACGCTATCCGTGGCGGAAACTTCGGCTACTGCAACATCCCACCATGACTCGTAACTCGGCACAGCAGCGGAAGGATCGGTCCTGACCACGATGACCGTGGTGCGAGCGGCCTGCTTGGCTTCTTCCAAAGCGGCCTTGAACTCGCTCATATTTGAAGCCGAAATCGTATGCGCTCCAAGGCTTCTGGCATTTGCCGCGAAGTCGACCGGCAATGGATCACCATCCAGCTGGCCTGACTCTGCAGAGCGGAAGTGATACTGAGTTCCGAACCCCTTTTGGCCGAGCGAGCGGCTGAGGCTTCCAATGCTGGCGAATCCGCCGTTTTCGACCAGCACGACGATGAGCTTGATTCCCTCCTGAACCGAGGTCACAATCTCTGCCGGCATCATCAGATAGGTCCCGTCGCCGAGGAACACGAAGATCTCGCGGCTCGGATCAGCAAGCTTGGCTCCCATTGCACCGGGAATCTCATATCCCATGCAGGAGTAGCCGTACTCCATGTGATAGCCATTCGGGGTCCGTGTGCGCCAGAGCTTTTGCAGGTCGCCGGGATGGCTGCCCGCGGCCGATAGAATCACGTCGCGGTCTCCGGCGGCTTCCCATATTGCGCCAATCACTTCGCTCTGTGCCGGCTTGCCCGGCTTATCGAGTAGAAGGAGGCGATCGACTTCGGCCTCCCATTCTGTCTTCAAATTGGCCGCCTCGGTCAGATAGGACTGCGGAACTTTGTAGTCTGCGAGCGCGGCACGAAGCTCATCTAACGCAACCCGCGCATCGGCGATCACCGGGATTGCGCCAACTTTGTATGCATCGAATTCTGCGGTGTTGATGTTAACGAAACGCACCTTCGGATTCTGGAAAGCCGTCATCGACGCAGTGGTGAAATCGGAGTAGCGGGTACCAATCCCGATGACGAGATCCGCCTTTGCCGCCAGCCGATTTGCCGCCAGGGTTCCTGTTGCTCCGACAGCGCCCATCGCCTGAGGATGGTCCCATCCGATTGAACCCTTTCCCGCCTGTGTCTCGCCAACGGGAATGCCTGTATGCACAGCGAAATCATCGAGCGCCTTGGCTGCTTCACTCATCAGGACGCCGCCTCCAGCCACGATGAAAGGCCTACGAGCTGCGCGGATCGCCGCCGTTGCTCGTTCGAGCGAAATCTGGTCTGGCTTTCCTCGGCGGATCAGCCAGACGCGTTTTTCGAAGAGTTCCTCAGGGTATTCGTATGCCTCTGCCTGCACATCCTGCGGAAGGGCCAATGTTACGGCGCCGCAGTCGCTAGGAGAAGTAAGCACGCGCATCGCCTCTGGGAGTGTGGTGATCAGTTGCTCAGGTCGATAGATGCGGTCCCAGTAGCGCGACACGGGCTTGAAGCAGTCGTTAACGCCGACATCTTGTGTTGCGGTCGATTCCAGTTGCTGCAGCACCGGCGCGACGTTTCGGCGCGCGAAGATATCTCCCGGCAACAGAAGCACCGGCAGGCGGTTGATGGTGGCCAGTGCTGCGCCGGTGATCATGTTGGTGGCGCCTGGGCCAATCGACGAGGTGCAGGCGTAAGTCCGTAATCGGTTACTGGCTTTGGCGAAGCCCGCAGCCATGTGCACGCCTGACTGCTCATTGCGCACGAGGATGTATGGCAGGTCGGGATTTTCCTGCAAGGCCTGCCCGATTCCAGCCACATTACCGTGTCCGAAAATGCCCACTACGCCCGCAAAGAATCGATGCTCTACGCCGTCCCGCTCCACATACTGCTGTTTCAGGAATCGAATCAGCGCCTGGGCCATCGTTAAGCGGCGGGTCGGCATTCTTGTTCTCCTTGACCTCGCTCTCCTCGAGATTTCCTGCATTCACAAGCTGCGCTCACAGGCTGACCACTGGCACCCGTGCATCCTTTGCGAACCAAGTGCCCCGCACCCAGGAGTAATCCGGATCGTCGCTGGCCGCGAGTGAACGGGCTGAACCGGCAAGAGCATTCAGGTAGTACACGTTGTAACCGTGCGCAGCCACGACCGGGTGATAGCCTTCCGGCACAAGCACTAACTCCCCGTTTCGCACCGTAATCGTCTCGTCGATTCGACGATCCGCGGTGTACACCTTTTGGATCGCAAAACCCTCCGGGCGTTCGATACGGTAGTAGTAAATCTCCTCAAGATCCACTTCGCCCGGCGGGTTGTGCACGTCGTGCTTGTGAGGTGGAAAGCTGGACCAGTTGCCGGCGGGTGTATACACCTCGACAACGATCAGCCGCTGAGCAGGAAAGTCAGGCGGAATCATGCTGTTGATTTGGCGCGTGGCGTTGCCGCCGCCGCGGATTTCGACACCGACCTGGTTAGGGCTTACGAGCCTGGCAGGATGCTCTTCTTCAGCTCGGCTGAAGCACAATGCAAGATCACAACCCGCTTCGGAGGTAATTGTGAACTCCGTACCGACTGGCAAGTAAAGCGTGTGGGGCATCCCATCGAAAACGTCCTTGCGCCCGCCGATCGAATCCCAATGACCCCGCGTACTCTTTACGGTGCAAAACCCGCCGAGAATGACAACCGCGAGTTCGTTGCCAGCAGTTGTATCCGCATAGTTCTCGCCGGCCCCGATTTTACGATTCTCAAACGAAAGATACTCGTAACCAAAATTCTCCCTGCGGCTTTCAAGGGCTTCCCGGCGGATAAGGAGGCGACTCATGGATTCTCCAATGGGAGCGGCGCGATCTCCGTTCACCGGCGCGATGCACACGTGTGCATCGCTGGGTTGAATATTGCCTCATAAGGGCCTCGGATGTCAAATCACATTCGTGCAGATCGCCGCCGGTGTTCGGTTTCCCCTGCTGAAGTTGAGAGGGGCCAGACCTGATTTTCCATTTCCGACTATAAGGTAGGTCTCTTTCAATTTCCTTGACGCGATTGATTGAGAGGGGGTACATTCGAGGCATGCACACGTGTGCATGACGGAGGATGAATTGTCAGCATTACAAGCTGCGACTCAATTCAAGAGCCCACTCTTTCAAATGACGCAAACCACTCCCACCTGTCTGTGGAATGATTCCGCATGCATCGAAGAGCTGACCTACGCGATTGAGCATGGCGCAGTGGGAGCCACCTGCAATCCCTCCATCGCCGTTACCGTGGTCAAACAGGAAATGGCGGTCTGGAAGCCACGCATCAAAGAACTGGGAGCCGCACACCCTTGGGCAACTGAGGATGAGATTGCCTGGATGGTCATCGAAGAGATGTCCGCCAACGCCGCCCGCCTTCTCAAGCCTGTGTTCGACAGAGAGAAAGGTCGCAATGGACGGCTCTCCATCCAGACTGACCCGCACAACTATCGCAATAGCAGCGCAATGGTGGAGCAAGCGATCCGCTTCAGCAATCTTGCGCCAAATATGATCGTAAAGATCGCCGCGACGTACGCCGGCATTGCTGCCATCGAGGAAGCAACCTACCGCGGCGTAAGCATCAATGCCACGGTGAGTTTTACACTCCCGCAGGCTATTGCCGTCGCCGAAGCAGTCGAGCGTGGGCTCAAGCGCCGTGAGACCGATGGCCTCGACATATCCACGATGGGTCCCGTGTGCACTCTGATGGTCGGAAGACTGGATGATTGGCTGAAGGTGCTGCACAACAGGCACAATTTATCGGTCGATCCCGGATACCTTGAGTGGGCCGGGGTGGCGGTTTTTAAGAAAGCTTACCGGATCTTCCGTGAACGAGGATATCGTTTACGCCTCCTCTCGGCGGCCTTTCGGAATCACATGCATTGGAGCGAGTTCATTGGCGGAGACGTTGTGATTTCGCCGCCTTACGAATGGCAGCGCCGTTACAACGCGAGCGACATCGAGGTGGTTCAACGCATCGATAAACCAGTAGATGTGAGGATCGTGGACACGCTGCTCAGAAAATTCCCTGACTTCGAGCGAGCATATTCGGAAAATGGCTTGACGCCAGACGAGTTCGATACATTCGGAGCCACGCGCAGAACCTTGCGTCAATTTATCGCGGCGTGCTCAGAGATGAGTTCCATTGTACGGGACGTCATCCTGCCTAACCCAGATACTGAATAATTTTCGGAAAGGTGCCCCTTTACACTCCCGCGAAAGAAAGGACTGAGCACCAATCAGCTTCTTTTGGAGGCTGCGCTACGTCTCTTCTCGGTGCGGATCCTTCGCGGCAATGTTGTTGACTTCCGGATAACCAATTCCGGATCTACTCTGATTGTGCCTACCATCTCCTCGCCCGACATCAGGCGCAGCAGGCTCTCCATCGCCAGTTGGCCCATTCGATGCATTGGCTGGCGCACAGTTGTCAGAGGTGGCTGCGTATACGAAGCAAAGAAGAGATCATCGAAGCCCGTCACCGAAACATCGTCTGGCACGCGGAGCCCGCGCAAGTGGATCGCGTGAATCGCACCGAGGGCTGTCATGTCGTTATAACAGCAAACTGCGGTCGGTAGGTCGGAAAGGTGTAGAAGCCGATTCATTGCCTCGATCGCCGCTTCTGCCTTCCCGTCTCCGTGGCCAACAAGCTCTGATTCAAAGGGAATTCGCGCCTCCTTCATTGCAGCTCTATATCCAGCGAACCGTTCGGTGTCTGATTGAAAGCCCGACTGGTCACCGATATAGGCGATCCGCTTGTGCCCCAGTTCAATCAGGTGCTTTGCAGCCGCGCGGCTACCTTCAACGTTCCCAATCATGACTGAGTGCACGAACACATCTGGATATTGGTTGTTAACTAAGACGATAGGGATTCCCATTTCCGTAAGCGAAGGAAGATAGAGAGCGCCCACGCGCGATGAGGTCACAATGATTCCGTCCAAGCGGCGCTCAGCGAACGCCTGAACAATATTTCGTTCGCGTTCTGGATCAGCATTCGAGTCAGCGAGAAAAACACCATAGCCATGATCGGCAGCCGTCTGTTCGATCCCAGAGAAAACCGCCCCTGCAAAAGGATCGGCAACTGTCGTTACAACGACACCGATTGTTTGCGTCCGCTTGGTCAACAGGCCTCTAGCCACCGCACTGGGACGGTATCCTGCGTTGCTCGCAATCTTGCGGATTCTCTCTGCCGTCTTAGCGCTCACGAGCGGGCTATTCAGCAATGCCCTAGATACTGTCGGGTGCGAGACATTCGCCAGGCGTGCAATGTCTTTGATGGAAGGTCGACGCGAGGTGTCCTTAGGCTCCTTCGATTCCGTACTCTTTGGCATTCGGCTGTTCTGGTTCTTCAATTCGACAACTCGCCTCTGAGGTATGGCACACCTCCTGAAGCGAGTCTGAGACAACCGCCTCGGGAAGTCAATGCAACGGCACTTTGCAGGAACTCGCAGCCCAATCAACAGTGTGAACGGGAGGATCGGTCAGGGGGAACAAGCGGTGTTCGACCAGGGACCGGCCGATATAAACGCAAAGCAGATTTCATTTGGGCGCGGCATGACGCAGGCGCATGGTTCGCTCGCGGTCGTATACCTCCATCCCGGTGTTTTGCGCCTGCGTTGAACGCGCTAAGTAATGCATTGCAGCCAACGAACGACTTCGGGTGAGTTGTGTTTCACTTCCAAGTAATATGGCGACTACGGCGGAGATAATGACCGGCAAGATGAAACTCGTCCTGCCGGTACTTGCCGGCCGGGTGGTCGAGAGCGCCGAGGCCAGCGACCGGTTCCTCTGGGATTTTCGAAAGACCATTGCCGACTTGACCGCAGACGAGCACTACGGTCAATTGGAAGCGACGTTGCACGAGCGCGGCATGGGCCATTATGGTGAGTCGCACGAAGAGGGCCGCGCCCTGATTGCCGACGGGATGGAAGTAAAGAAGTTCAACGAGGTTCCCATGAGCGCGATCTGGACGCAGACGCTCGACGCGGGCAAGGACAAGGAAACCTATGGCTACAATGCGGACGATCGTGAATCGGCATCGGTGGCGCATCTCTACGGGCAGAACATCGCGGCGGCTGAATCGCTGACCACGTGCGATTCGAAATTCGCATGGGCATGGTCACCGGGGACGCTCAAGCCGACTGCCGATCAGGAGTTACTGAACGGCATCAACCGCTTTGTCATTCACGAGTCGGCGCATCAACCGCTGGTGGACAAGGCGCCCGGAATGACACTGGGGCCCTGCGGCCAGTGGTTCAATCGCAATGAGACATGGGCGGAGCAAGCTGGTCCGTGGGTTGACTATATCTCGCGCAGCAGTTACTTGCTCCAGCAAGGGCACTTCGGCGCGGACTTAGTTTACTTTTACGGGGAGGATTCCAACCTTACCGCAATCTTTGGAGATAAGTCACCAGACATCCCTGCGGGTTACGGCTTCGATTACATCAACGCGGATGGGCTGATACACGAACTCAGCGTGGCTGGGTGCCGCATCGAGACGCCGAGCGGGATGAGTTATCGCGTGCTGGGTCTCGATCCTTATAGCCAGCACATGTCTCTGCCTGTTCTACGCGCCATAGACAAGCTTGTGATGGAAGGTGCCGTTGTTGCCGGCCCCAAACCGGTGGACGATCCAAGCCTCGCCGATGACCAAGCCGAGTTCGCCAAATTGAATAGCAAGTTGTTCGGCGATGGGACAGGAGTACACAGAGTCGGCAAGGGCACGGTGTATGCCGGACAGAATCTGAAGGAGGTCTTCGCCTCGCTCAATCTGAAGCCCGACTTCGACTATACAAAACTGGAGACAGGCGACAGGCTGCTCTTCGTGCATCGCAAGCTGGCCGATGGCGACCTGTACTTTGTTGATAATCGCGGTGACCACGAAGTGAATGTAGATGCGAGCTTCCGCATCATCGGCAAGGCTCCCGAAATGTGGCATGCCGAAACCGGTAAGTCAGAGCCGGCGTCGTATAAGATCGCCGATGGTCGCACCCGGATTCCCGTGCACCTGGAACCATGGGGCACGGTCTTCGTAGTCTTCCGGGAGACGACCAGGGAAACTTCCCGCACGCTGCCCACGCTAACTGAATGTAAGCTGGCAACCGTTGAAGGTCCGTGGAAGGTTAACTTCCAACCTGGTCGCGGAGCGCCCGCTGCAGTTACGTTCGACACTCTTTCTTCCTGGAACGATAATGCCGACGCTGGAGTGAAATACTTCTCCGGAAAAGGCGATTACACCAAAACCATCGATGTCAATGCGGATTGGCTGATCAAAGGTGCTCACATCTGGCTCGACCTGGGCGACGTAAAGAACCTCGCCGACGTCAAAGTGAACGGCAAGCCGCTGGGCATCGTGTGGCATGCGCCGTTTCGCGTCGATGTAACGAGCGCTCTGAAGCCGGGAGCAAATGAAGTGTCGATCACGGTAACTAATGCGTGGACGAATCGGCTGATCGGCGATGAGCAACCGGGAGCAACCAAATACACGTTTGCCGATGAAAAGCCCTACAAGGCTAACTCGCCGCTGCTGCCCTCAGGATAACGTAGGATTTCTTTCGCACATTCGATTTGAGCTGTGGGCAGGTCGGCTGGTACAAGCATGAGGAGTGAGACCTCAGAGGCGTGTGCGATGGAGCCAAGCAAAGAAGCAGGATCTGAAGCAGTTAGCGGGAAGGCGCCGGGTCTAGGGCCAGTAGTGCAGATTGATGAGGGGCGGATTCAGGCGCATTTGGATGAAGTAGTGCGGGCAACGGTTGAGGAGACGTTGAACGCGCTTCTTGATGCGGAAGCGGACGAGCTGTGCGGCGCCAGGAAGTACGAGCGCACGGAGGACCGCAAGGACACTCGGGCAGGCAGCTATGACCGGCAGTTGCATACCAAGGCCGGCGAAGTGACTTTGACCGTGCCTAAACTGCGCACACTTCCGTTCGAGACAGCGATCATTGAGCGCTACAAGCGGCGGGAGTCCTCGGTCGAGGAAGCTCTGATCGAGATGTACCTGGCGGGAGTGAGCGTTCGGCGAGTTGAAGACATCACGCAGGCGCTATGGGGTACGCGGGTATCGGCGAGCACGGTCAGCGATCTGAACCAGAAGATCTACGGCAAGATTGACGAGTGGCGTGAACGGCCCCTGGTGGGAGACTTTCCCTATGTTTTCCTCGATGGACTGTGGTTGAAGCGGAGTTGGGGCGGCGAGGTCAAGAACGTCTCTGTTCTGGTGGCGATCGGAGTTGCGCAGAGCGGCTACCGGGAGATCCTGGCTGTGAGTGAAGGGGCCAAGGAAGACAAGGCCAGTTGGACTCAGTTTCTGCGCGAGCTGAAGGATCGCGGTCTGAAGGGCGTCGAGTTGTTTGTCTCTGATAAGTGTCTGGGACTGGTTGACAACCTTGCCGAGTTCTATCCCGAAGCCAAGTGGCAGCGGTGTATCGTCCATTTCTACCGCAATGTGTGGACGGCAGTGCCGACGGGCAAGGTAAAGGGAGTGGCGGCGATGCTGAAGGCCATCCACGCACAGGAAGATGCCCAGTCGGCTAAGGAGAAGGCCCGCCAGGTTGCAATCAAGTTGCGTGAGATGCGTCTGGCAAGAGCCGCGGAGATCGTGGAAGCAGGGATCGATGAGACGTTGAGTTACTACTCGATGCCGTCGGAACACTGGCGTAGCTTGCGAACCAATAACCCGTTGGAAAGGTTGATGCGGGAGATCCGGCGACGAACGCGAGTGGTGGGCGCTTTTCCGGATGGGAAGAGTGCGCTGATGCTGGTCGCGGCGCGATTGCGGCATGTGGCTGCAACCAGGTGGGGTACAAAGCGCTACTTACAGATGAACCATTTGGCAGAAGTGCGATCCATCGCATGACCGCTTCAGATCACGACCAAAGCGTAATCCTTGTTGCCCTTGCCCGGAGAAAATCGATAAGGCTGGCTGCGGCCGCCGTCAAGGTTCAAGATGAACTCGCTGCGCTCGACCTTGACGGCGGTCCTCGCCAGCCAAATGATGCCAGCTATCCGGGCATAGGGTAACAAGCAAAACGAATTCGCCCCAACCACTCCGCGGCCTGAATATCCGGGCCACGGTTTATCAACATCAACCCAACAGCCTTCCTGAGTTTTGCGAAAAATCGAAAGTGCGAAAAAATCTGGACACCACCGCCCTCAGGGCTGCTGGGGCCGGTCAGCCTTTATTCGGAAAGGGCTGAATAAGTGGGACTGGGACCGGCTTACAAACGAGGCCGGTCCCGCGCCTCCACTGAAAGAACGAGCAACCAGTCTTCACGCGGATTCCCTTTGGGCATTTCCCTATCTGGCAACCTACAGAGTTTGTTTCCATCTGCATCGGCTCCGGGAAAACCTCGGCGCAGTGAACGTCGAACTCGCCGGGAACGACCTCAAGCAGATCGATGAAGCAGCTTCCAAGCTGAAACTCGAAGGAGCCCGTTTTTCTGAAGCTGTGTTGAAGGTGACCGGACTCTGAGAAATTCCACTGTGACTTGGATGAAAAGGTGGCCGCTGACATTGATGCGGAAGATGGCATTTTGATCTCGTAGGCTTGAACCAGACCGGAGAAGTCCTCTTGCGAATGAAGTTCTCGCGCGCCCAGCTTCTTAAGCTCACCAGGAACTTGGAGGCCTTCGCGTGCTATCGATCTATCAAATTCACACGGCCGGGCTTTTCGACAACCGTGGTCGCCCAGAGGAATCCGCTGACAGCTTCTTTGGCATTGACCGTCCGTTTGCAGTCTACATAGTCAGAGTAGCTGGCTTGCACACATACGCCGTCGCATGCGCTCAGAATGTCGACGAAGCCGCCGCTATTGACCCTCGCGTTACGCGTAATCGCGCGGTAGCCAGCCACCACAACCGGTGCATATTCCTTGCGGTCCAGCAACCCAAGTTCGATGCCACGCTCCAGAGCGAACGTGAACATAGCGCTGCCTGATGTATCGATCCAGTTATGCTTGCGGTCCGGTTTGTCGACGATGAAAAACCATCCGCCGGTCAAGGGATCCTGCGCGTGTTTCAGGGCCGCCGCTAGCCGTTTATAAATATCGAGCACCTGCGCGCGGCCAGGATAGCCGTCCGGCAGACGCTTCAGTGCTTCCACAACCACCAGGGAGTACCACCCCAGGCCCTCGCTCCAAACTTCAGGCGAGAGCCCGGTCGCCGGATTGGCCCAGTGAACTTCGCGCTGCGGGACCACGGTTGCCAGTTCAGGATTTGCCGCCCAGGCATGGTAGTAGAGTCCGCTATTGTCCTTGAGAGCGTGGTGCGCAAAAACCGTAATTTGTTTTACCGCTTCATCAAAACAGTATTTGCGATCGCCGATGGAATCTCCGTAGCGCAACAGAAACATCTCACCCATGAAGACGCCATCGACCCACATCTCGCCGGGAAGCCGGGGATTGTGCCAAAAGCCCCCATCCGCATTGCGCGGGTAGTTGTCGAACATTTTGCGTATCTGCGTAGCGGCCACTCGGTACCGCGGATCGTGCGTGTGTTCATACAAGCCGACCACAATGTTTCCGGCCATGGCATTGTCCAGGCTGTCAAGTTTCACGCCTACAAGATTGCCATTACGATCAATAAACGGATCAATCTGCTGCTTAATGTAGTCGAGGTATCGCCGATCGCCTGTTGATTGCCACAGCATTTCGAAACCGTTTAATGTGTAGCCCTTCCAATAAGACCACGGGGTCAATGAGTCTCCAGGAGCGCCGGTATTGCGCCTCATAATAGTGTCAGCAAGGGCGATTGACCAATAATGGGGCTTCTGGGCTGGGGATCGGAATGCCGCAACGATAAAGAAAAAACCGGCAAGGATGAGGGCGTAGCGCCTGAGGCGGGCCGCTCGGAATCGCCAAAATTTGATCCTGCACATTGCGAACCTCTTTTAGGACATCCGTATGAATTGAGGCGACACCACTTCATTGCGGCAGCCTCGACGATTCCATATTCCGTCGACGAACTTCAGTCCTTGCTTGCTTCCGCATGCTGGTCATCAGCATAGAAATGTACCGTTTGGCCCTTTTTCTGGGCGTGCCAAATGTGCCCTGTGAGCAGCGACGGCAGTTCGCGACCGTTGCGCCAGATTCGGGACGGCTGACCTGGGGAGAAAAAGGCATCGTAGCGATCCCCGCGCCACCTTTGACCGCGGATGTACACGGTTCCGAGGGAAGCATCCGGCGCGACGGTCAAATCTTCACCTCCCCATGTGCGTAATCCAGCGACATCCGGGAACACCAGCGTGTCCAGCACGTCGTGACCCATGATGCGCACGGAACCGATGGCATGTTCGCCGGGCGGATACGCTTTCGGATCGACGTTCTCAGGAAGAAGCGGACCGAGATTCGAGTTGATCGCCCTGGCGAGCCAATCAAAGCCTTCCTGTGTGTGACCCGAGCGTGCGAGAGCCATTCCAACATAAGAGAAGATTCTGGGCCATGCCGGACCACGCCAATATCCGCCCCAGTGAGGGGTGTCAAACGCCAGGGTTGGCAGGAGTGGCCCATTGAATTTGGCAGGATCGTCCAGACGCCGCATCATCGCGGCAATGCGCTGGGGATCCTTCTCGAAATACAGGAAGTAATATGCATCGAGATTTTCCCCTTGCGTCCAGAGCTTTCCGGACTTCACATCGAGATCCCAATAACGCTGCGTCACTGGGTCCCATAACTTGTCGCGCACTGCCTGCTGGGTAACATCGAACTCCCGCTGCCACGGCGACGGATCTCCACCCTCAAGTCGCGCGAGCCACGCCATCTCCTGAAGA
The DNA here is from genome assembly GCA_963833995.1 of uncultured Acidobacteriota bacterium. Lineage (GTDB taxonomy): Bacteria > Acidobacteriota > Terriglobia > Terriglobales > Acidobacteriaceae > Telmatobacter. The sequence goes on from CAWIAE010000003.1 coordinate 16,184, forward strand.
CTCCAAAGCTGGAACACCTGCTCGTTGATGGCACTGGTCGGGTCACCATGCAGATCGATAAAAGGGGAATCCTTATCGTCCCACCCCGTCTCGTAAGTGTGCAGCCAGTCGATCAGATGATCGTGATTGACGTCGCGCACGCGCGGCAGGTTCTTCTGGTAGGCCACGAGCGCCTGCCATAACGTGCGCTCCCCAGCGAGTCCGCCGAGTTTCTCACCAAGGATGTCGGTATCGCCGGTAAGCCGGACATATTCCCCGACCAGCGAAGCCTGTACGGGTACACCCTGCGTGTTTCGCTCCGGTCCCGTCGCCTGGAATGTGTTGTGGCCGGAAGGAAAGATCGTCCAGGCCGAGGTTCCATCTCCCTCAGCATTTACCGAGTAACGAAACCAGTTCAGGACGGCGGCGCGCGCAACATCTCTCTCGTTCGTTGCGGCCAGGGCAATCGCCTCTGCAATGCCGTCGTTGCTCCACATGCCCACGAAGACATTCCAGTCGGCGATCATCAACGGAGTTGCAGGCAGGTAAGGCACCTGACAGGTGGTGTCGCGGAGACCTCGCCAGAACCATAGCTCGCTGCGCACGAGGTCTTCTGGACTGATGCTCTTTCGTTCGCCTGTGGTGCCAATCGTGAAGCTGATCGGTGCGGCCGGTGCTACGAGCGGCGTCGACGCGAGATAGGCATTCCAAAGGCGATGAGTTTCTGCGTCGAAAAGGTCGGAGGAACCTTGCAACTGGGTGAGTGCGGCCCCTGCTTCCTGTTCCGTGCCGCCGAGTGTGATCATGAGGGTAACTTCGCCACCGGCTCGCAGATTCCACTCGAATGTGTTGCGTTGAATCGTCGCGGCTGGCCGTGCAGCGAGAATGAGCCGATACGGCCAGCGGTGCGAACCGTAGGTGGAACGCCTCTCATTGTTGCCTGGAATGAGTTGCAGACCGTCTGTGTGCGCGGCCATCGAGACCCGAATAGGGGCCGTGGTGCGAAGGATTCGCAGCCGAATCACCGCCGCGGGCTTTCCGTAGACCGGGTACACCGTCAGCGAGACTTCGGGCCCCCCATCGAACGCAGCCCGATACACGGTACGATCGGCGAAGTACGTCATGCTCCGTTTGGCGGAACTGTCGGATAGCCTCCAAGTGTGGCCGGAGCCGTCCGTGATCACAGGCGCCTCGATCGTCAGCGCAAACAGCCTGTCGCTGCTGTTGGTTGGCGCAGCCGTCCCGGCAACGGGGATGATCACTCGCTGCCCTCCAAAGCCGGTTTCCTGCAGAGCCATAAAGCCATTCGATTGATAGATGAGTTTCTTCGGAGGAGCCGGCGCGTCGTAGCGTGTGAAGGTGGAATAGTCAAAATCATCGCCGAGATAAGCCGGGAAAGGAGACGCAGCAGCGCCGGACTGCGCCGCAGCGTGACTGCACGGGAGCAGAAAGGCTGCCGAGAACAAGCAGACTCTCGCGATCTGTCGCAAATTCAAGAGCACAGTGAACTGGTCTGACCAAGGTCGATGCAATGCAAAACCCTCCACATGAACCCGATTAATCCAAGAAACCGGCGTCAGGTCCGGATTCTATGAGCACCGGAACAAGGACCGCAGATGGGTGTGAGATCGCACCCGGGCGCGTCAACTTGTCGAAAGGTAGATCAGCTCAATCCCTCCGCCGTTCGCGGGGTCCAGGTTCCGTGAATATTGCCGGTCGTTGTCATTATTCCAGTGCTCGAAGACGCCCAGGCTGGTGACAGGTTTGCCCTTCTGCCGATATCGCGTTCCCGAAGGAGGGTGTTCGGCGAGTGCTTCTTCCATCAGGTAGTCATCCGCGTTTTCACGGATCATGATCCTCGGATGACCGCTTTCGTCGTCGTTGTTCTTGGTCTGACAGTTCAGAATGTCCAGACCCACGCAGTCGAGCGCGACCCCATCGAGGGAGGCCAGTATACTGGAGGGCCAATTAGGGTTTTCATATGGCTCAGTCGGATTGTGGAACGGCGCATTGGGAAAATGCAGGGGGTAGGACATGTGCCGCCGAGCGCAGTACAAGCCGTCCAAAGCATAAAGAATGGTTTTGGCGCCGAGGTTCGGTGAAGCCGCCAAATCCACAATCGGCGAATAGGCGTGAGGCGTGGCTCCTTGATTCGTGTTGATGATTGAGTGGAGTTCCGCGGGTCCTTTGATGGAACCGAAGTGATTTTTCCCGGTCAACGTAACTCCTGTTTGCCCCTCATCTCCGCCCTCCGCCGCCGCGAACGGATAGGAATGTGCTTTGACTAAGGCGAGATTGACGATATAAGTCGCATCCATTACCTGCTGCGGGATGAATCGCGCAGAATCATAATGATTGGCTGAATAACTCGTCCCTTCTACCCATTGCGCCGCCTCGAGGTTGTGTATGGCGCCGTAAGCAGGGTGTTTTTGGTTGACGGGATCCGGCGCGTCCTTTTGCACAAACCGGATTTCCTTGTATTGTCCCCAGATTTTGTCGAGCAAACCCGGGTAGATATTGCGCTGCGCGTCGTAGACCAGGATGTCCTCCACCGGCACATGCGCGCGCTTCACCAGTTGACGAACCATGGCGAGGGTCACCTGCGGGGAGACATTCACGAGGTTGGTAGGTACGACCGGCTTGCTGTTGTTCAGATTCACCTTGATAGCGACGGTCTCTCCCTTCCGGTGCACCGTGCTTTCCAATCCTCTTGCCTGTCGGTTGTAGTAGGTGAAGATCACCTTCCACGCTTCTTCGTCAGTGGCTGATCCAGTCAGTCTGCACAGAGCCTGCGAAAGCATTTTGTCGACGCGCGCCTGGTCCGTGCTCGACTCCATCCACCACTGGTCGGACACCGATTTGCGATTACCGCTCCAATGCGCTGCTTTTGGATCGTGCACCCAAACGACGCGGCCGGGATGAACACCGCGCGCCGCACCCAGCGGCACATTGCGGGATTTCGCAGCGTAGTTATACCGCGTGGTGCCTTCACCAGACGCCTGCGATTCAAGCATATCCGGCAGTCCCATCAACGCGACTGTGGCCGCAGCGCTTTTGAGCACTTTCCGGCGGGAATATTTTGTCGTCATCTCGTCTTCCAACGTGTTTCAGTAAATGGCATTTATCTTGTAAACAATCGGCCTAGGTCATTCGGATGCAACCCGTACAACCCGCGTTTCGCCGTGTTCAACGTGAACGATGCTGTAGGTCTCAGCGGCTCCTGAACTGCGAATGGCATTAGTCGCGATAATCTCCTTCTTACCGCTGAACAGGGTACGGAGCTTCCCAGGAAAGGCTGCGCGCCATGCCAGTGAAGGGCCATTTTCGTTGGTCAGAGAAGTGTCGCCGTTGTTGATGTGCGTAACCGAGATAACATTTCCGCCGAATGGCACATGATAGAGAGTTGCCCAGCCCGTTTCTTCGGTAAGTTGCGGGAAGGTTTCAACCGTTTGTTCGGAGGCGAGTGGGTGAATGCCCATCAAACCATCCCCCAGGTTGCCAATGACCGTATAGGACACTTCGGGGTAATCGCGGCGCTTTAATCTGGGGTCCATCATTGCAGTCAACGCGCGATAACCTGCCCGCGACCTGCCGTACTTGTAGAAGATGTCTGGCATGTAGGATCGCCCTTCTACGCCGCCAATCACTCCGCGGGATGAGTTCAGGTCCGACTGCAACCGCTGCTCCAAAATGTCCAGACTGGCGTGCGTCTTCGGCCCGGCGGCGGTCAAACCGTAATAGAGAGGGAGTTCGACCGTGCATCTGCCGCCACCTTCCTTAAGGTCGGCATGTAACTTGCCGTCTTCACCGATCGCACCGAAGTAGCAGTTGCGCGCCGCATCCCACCACTTATCGTTGTATAGCGACTTTAGATGATCTGCCTTCTGCTCGAATTCGGCAGCAGTTTTCAATTCGTTTCTGGCACGCTCGATGGCCGCATAATCGCGGAAGGCTGCATACTGGGCGGCTATCAAATCCGAACCAACCAGGACCTCGTCCTGGAGGTCCTCATCATACGTCGCAATTCCCGTGTGACCATAGCTGGGAAGATGCTCAAGCAGGCCGTCGTTATCGTGATCCCACGCCTGAACATAATCCGTCACAGTATGCCGGTAATAATTCAGAAACACCTCGTCGAGATACCCGCTGTCCCGCGACCACAGCCATTGCCGGTAGCAGGCATCGAGAACGTCGAAGTTTGCAGGCAGGTCATACCAGAAATCGTGGTCGTTGTTGTAGTCGACCGGCGCAGGCACATTGTCGTGCGTAATCTCCCACCATGTGCACCACTTCTTTGAGGCGGAGATGTTCGCGGCGAAACGTCGCAGCATATTCAAGGTTCTTGAGCCAAGGCCGAGAAACTGCGCTCCGGTGCTTTGATGGGAAACATCGCGCATGCAGAACGCATCTCGCCCCGGAAGCGAAGCTTCATACCACGGCCCGATTGTTCCATCCGTTCTTGCGTACGCTAATGCCTGCGATTTTGCCCACCGGAATCCTTCGACAAGTTCGGCGTTGGAGGATGCAAACTCGATTGAGCCTTCTCGCGGTTCCGCCTCGTGTGCGTCTAGCGCAGTCATCTCGTGGAAGGCCGATTGCGCATAACCCCAGCCGCTGGGGCCTTTGCGCAAATATCCTGCCGCGACGAGCGAGGCCACGGTGGCTTTTAGCACATCTCGACGAGAGCATTTGTTCGTCACAGCCATCACCTATAAATCCCTCAGTCAAACCGTCCGCCTGCTTTCGCTCTGATTTGAGGCCTTCACCGTCCGCCCGTCAGCGTTGTGAAGTCGCAAAGGCCCCTATAGAGTCGCAGGCCGTCTCTCCAACTGAACTTTGCCGGCCTCATCGCGTCTGATTACGTAGTCATACGACTGGCCGCGCAGCCGGACGCCCTTGATCGTCACGCCCTTCCACGCTGATGGAAGAGCCGGAGGATAAACTGCCGTCAAGCCCTGATCCGTGAGGCGCAAGCCGGTAAAGCCGTACAGGAAATTTTCCAAAAATCCGCCGCTGACACAGAGAATATATAGATGGTTGTTCCCTGGAGTCTCGCTCCTCACGTTGAAGGGAGGTTTCAGAAATGGCCCATTACTGAATTTCAGCCGTTTGTAAGACTCTTCCGCGTCCCCCATTGCCTCCGCGTCGATACTGAGGATGACAGGAACCATATCGTTGATGCCGTTTACATTTGGAGTGAGATCTGACAGGGATTTGACAGCGAAGTTATAGTCATTCCGCCGAACTTCACTGCTCATGGCAAGATCGAGCGGCGGATAAGCCAGCCAGGAAATCGAACTGCCCATCCAGGATTTCCGATTGTGGAGGGCCGTCTCATCGAAATCCACGTAACGCTGCTCTTTCTCAGAAAAGGGAATGTACATTTTCTGCGCGATCTCCGCCCACTGCGCGTCGGGCGGTTGCCCCATCACGCCCGCGGCCGCCACAGCGGCCCGCAGCGCCTTTTGAATCACGGCATTTGTGAACGAATCGTTCGAGACGTCGTTATAAATCTCGTCGCCCGAGCAGACGTGCAAAACTTCATAGCGGCTCCGCTCGCGGTTGTAGGTGACTCGGCTGGTCAGGAATTCCGCGGTCTCACGAATAACCTTATACCCGTAATCGCGTAGCCAGGCCGTATCGCCTGTTGCCAGATAATACTGCCACTGGCTGATGATAATGTCGCCATCGAGATGTATCTCGCGAGAGCCAATCGGAACAAAGTCGTGGTCCGTCGACTCGGTGCCCTTCTGTGGGTCGGACTCCCACGGATACATTGCTCCGCTGTAACCATACGCCTTGGCACGTGCTTCAGCAGCGGGCAGAGTGCGGTATCGGAACATGACCAGCGACTTTGCCCTTTCTGGATGAAGCAACACCAGAGCAGGCATATCCCAGGAGTCGCTATCCCAGAAGACGTGACCCCAGTAGTTGGGACTGAGACCGCAACCTTCCATCGCCCAAGTTGTATTCACCGTGGAATTCTCGTACAGGTAAAACAGGTCAGAGTGAATTACCCGCTGAGTCTCGGGATCGTCTTGCACGACAACGTCGGATTTCCAAAGTCCATGCCATGCCGACTCGTGTTTCGCAAGCAGCGCGTCAAGTCCTTCGCCGCGCGCCTTATTCGCCCAGTCGATTACCGCGTCTTTCAAGTCTCCTACCGAGCCTTTCACGGCACCCCAATTTTCCTGCGAGGCGGCGACATACTTCGTGAATGTGTACGTCCGCCCACGTTCGACCTTTAGGGCGACTTCAATGGATACAAGGTGCGGAGATTCCTGCCGCTTGGATTCGGAAATGGCGACGCCGGCAGGCATTCCGATGGCAGCCGCCTGTGCAATCTGTGGGCCGTCGACGGCACGGCCCGTAATCCAAATGACCTGCTGAGCCTCACTGGCTCCGAAGGATTGGATTTTGACGTAGCCAGGGTACCATTCTGCTCCCCGTTCGGGTGCCGTGGGATCGGAGAGACGAATCTGCGCTTCAGCTTCAGCTTCGGATTTCCTCAATTCTGCGGAAGGAACCGATGCCAAAGGAAAGCGATGGGCGGGCGCAGGGTGCGGCCGCAAGGTGAAGCGCAAACGCACAATCCCGGAAAAATCCGGCGTCAGGCTCAGGCTGGTCACCCCCAGGTGTGGTGCGTCCTCACTCACAAAGGTGGTTACCGCAACACGGGTCGCATGGCCACTGCTTGCAAAAACATATTGCGTGCTGAGGAGTCCGTCGCGCATGTGCAAGGTCTGGCGATAATCACGAAAGTTGCCAGCAGTGACCGGGGTGGTGTTTAGCCAGGCAGAACCGTCGAAATAGTCCATCTCCGCCCAGCTCGGGAGCGCCGCCGGACGCGGCACGTCGCCCGGCGTATAGTCCACCACCCCCACCATGAAACTCAACGTCGGGTCGGTGCCGCGCAACGAACTGCTGGTGGTGAAAAAGCCATTGGCAAGATAGGTGGGGAAGTAAAGACTGAAATTTTTCTGAGTCGCGGTTAGATCGAAGCCGGGCGCGTCGGCGGCGAGAATTCGTGAAGGGAAGGAAAGAAGAGACAATAAGACGACAAGAGAGCACGTCTTTGTCATTGGAATACTCCGAGAATCATCGTGGATATCGATGCTTCGTGGCAGGAAAACAATCCCCGGTAGAGAACCGGCATTGAAGGTAAAAACCAGCTACCAGACGTGAAGATTGCTGACTCCACCACGCGCGCCGAAATGGCGGGGAGCCGATACGGACTACCAATCCGAATAAGCTCCCGCCGGTTAGGTTGCGACCCGACGAAACATGCAGTGCTCAGAACGAGTAGGTCATTCCGAGCTGCCCCATGCGCGGCAGAAAGTCGTTGGAGATCACTCCAAAGCTGCCATCCTGCACGTTCGTATCCGGGCTCTGATAGTTCACGTGGTTGAAAATGTTGAAGAAGCTGGCCTGGAATTGCAATTGCATGCCCTCAGCCAGGTGGACCGCCTTCCCAAATGTCATATCCCAGTCCTGATAGTGCGGCCCCTTGATATTGCCTGCTCCAACACCGGCGTTGCCGAAGACATACCCGACCGGCTGCGTGAAGCAGGTCGTCTGGAACCATTCGCCAATGGTATGAGGATTGACAGGAGACGCGCAGTTGTAGTTGGCGCGCTGCCCGCCATTCTGGGGCAGCAGGTATTCTGAGCTCGCACCCATCAGCAGAGCTGCGCCGGAACGGAATTGGGTGATGCCGCTGAACGACCACCCGCCCACGATGGCGTCTTCCAGGGGAGAGATCGAGTTGGCAAACCTTTGCTGGCGTCCGAATGGCAGCGTGTAGACGTAGGTGAGGGTGATGACATGCGGGAAGTTGTTATGTTGCCAGCCCGCCGTGTCAAGTTCTTCCTTTGTCCAATAGGAATCGAGTGGGTTGTTGATGTTATCCATCATCTTCGACCAAGTGTACGCCCCGGTGAAGGTCAGGTTCGTTCCGGCGCGCCGCTGGAACTCGAATTGGCCGGCGTTGTAGTGCGACTTGCCTCCGCTGTTCCGGAAATCGATGGTGGAGACGTTGGGAGCGATGCCGTAGTACGGCATACATTGCGGGAAGTTCGGATACACTGTGGTACCGTATTGGGCCTGAAGCTGATCATATGTGGGACCAGCGGTAAACGCCGACGGGTTGCATTGGTTGAGCTGCCAATCGTGAAACAAGTAGTCGCCCGCCGTGCCGACGTAGGCGGCGTGGATCGACATTTTGGCACCGATCTGACGCTCGATGCTGACGTTCCAGTTGACAGCCTGGTCCTGGCGGAAGTCGCTGGCCACCTCGTAGACGCCGAAGCTAGGTGGTGGTGCGATGAACCCGCCCGGCGTTATTGGGGGCTCCACCAGCGGCTGGTACACCGGCGATCCGGTGGTCACATTACCCGGCAGCCCATTGGCCAGGATCAGCGAACCGCAGGCCGAGTACTCCGCCGAGTTGGGATTGACGTTGCCCGATGCGCCGGTATAGGGGGTCAAGCAGTTCCCGAAGGTCGCGCTGTTGTTTTCCTGTTCGTCGAGCGGATAGTTTCTCTCCAGCGTACCGCCGTCGGCGCCAAAGTTGTCAGGGAAGTAACTGAACCCAACGGCTGCCCGCAGTGCCGTCTTGCCATTATCGGGGGTATAGGCAAAGCCTAGGCGCGGCGAAATGTTTGCAAAATACGTGTTCACGTTAGGACCGCGGTTGCTCGATGACGCGATTTGATTCAAACCCGCATTAGGCCCAGATATAACGAAGTTGCTCTGCAGGTTCTTCGTATCCACGGGGGGCGTGTAGACGTCCCAGCGGGCGCCGAGGTTCAAGGTGAGCTTGCTGGTCAGACGCAGGTCATCCTGGGCGAAGACGCCCACGAACTTTACCCTCGTGTTGGGCACGTCGAAGAATTGATCGCGATGGGACCCGTTAAGAGCGCCCACCAGCCAGTCAGCAACTGCGGCGCCGTTGGAGCCGGTGCCGGTGTAGTTGCCGGTGGCATAGAACTGGCCGCGAGGATCGTTCTGCGGATTGTAGACGCGTGCCTGGATAGGCTCTATCGAGACACCGAACTTCAAGTTGTGCCTGCCCTTAACCAGCGTGAATGCGTCATTGAACTGGTAAATGTTGGAGAGCCTGCCCAGCCCCTGCGGCACCCAGCCCGGGTCTCCAGTGCTCAGGAACCCGCTGATATTCACATTGGCGATGCCGCTGGTATCCGGGAAAGCGCCGATATTGCCGTTCGGGACACCCAATATATTGTTCTCGGAAATCCCGTTGGCGGTGGAGAACTCAGAGCTGGCGAAGCGGCTGAACCCGATGCGGAACTGATTCATCATGTTGGCGGAGAACGTGTGATCCCAACCGACCACATCGTTCGTGGTTTGGTTGGTTGCGTTGGCGTTTCCGTTATTCATGAAGACGGCCGGTGAGGTGCTGCTCCCGAGCAGCAACGGTTGTGTGAGATTCCGGCTGCCATACGACATGCGGGCAAAGAAGCGGTCATGATCTGAGAACGCCCAATCGACGCGGGCGTCTTCTTGCGGGAAGGACGCATTGCTCAATTGCACGTAGGCGGCATTGTTGACTTCCCCGGAAAGGTTGGGCAACGGCCACACCGATGGCTGGAGATAGCCCGATGTCGCCCCGGCAATCGGCTCGATATCCGCGGTCGGAACCGTGTCGTAGGTTCCGGCAACCGTAACCGCCGAACTGGCCGTGCACGGGGCCGGGTTCGACAGCCCATTGGACATAGCACTGTAGTAACACGCCATGGGGTTGGTAATAGGGCCGGCGCCGTTCACGTCGAAGCCCGATAGATCGCCGTTGCGCGCAGCCTGCGTGGGCACGCTCGTGAGGCCGGAGGATCCCTCGGCAATTTTGAGCCACTGCAAATCCGCGGCGAAGAACAGCTTGTTCTTGATGATCGGGCCGTCCACTTCTCCGCCAAATTGGTTGGAATGGAAGGGAGGATTGATTTGGCTGAAGTAGTCCGGCGAGTTGAATACGGTATTGCGGTTGTATTCAAAGACTTGGCCGTGAAACCTATTGGTTCCGCTCTTGGTTGTGATGTTGGACACCATGCCGCCGAAGGTGCCGTATTCCGCGGTGGGATCGCTGGTTTCCAGCTTCATTTCGGAAATCATGGCGAATGGAATCTGGAGTCCCATATACGCGTTCATCAATTCCACGTCGCTCACGCCGTCCACCAGGTAGAGATTTCCCTGGAAACCAAAGCCGTTTGCGGATGTGTAGTCGCCTCCGCCGCCACCGCCCGGCGCCGTCGACGCGGCTCCGGATGCATCTTCGGGATTGCCGGCGCCCCATGCTGCAGGTGTGGTTCCGGGAGCAAGCTGCATGACCAAGGCTGCGAGTCTCCCGTTGACGGGTAGGTTGTTGATTTGTGCCTGGTCGATCGTCTCGCCGAGGTCGGAGGTTGTGGTCTCAACCAATGGCGTCATGCCCGTCACCGTCACTTCAGCGGTCACCGCTCCAGGCGTCAGCGTCATGTCGACGCGAGTTGTTTGTTCCACCTGGACAGTGTTGTTTGTCGAAACCAGCTTCTTGAAGCCCTTGGCTTCCACCGTGACGCTGAAGCGGCCTGGGTTGAGGTTCGGAAATGTGTAGAAGCCCTGCTGGCTGGAGGTGGTTTTGCTGGTGACGTTTGTGTCCTGATTGGTGAGCGTCACGTTCGCGCCCGGAATGACAGCCCCGGAAGAATCCTGGACCGTACCGAGCAAGGCTCCTGTGACCGCCTGGCCCGGCGCGACCTTCGCGGTCAGCGAAAGCAGAATCAGCAAACACGCTGCTGCAAATCCCACTTTTAGTAGCTTTTGCATAATGCCTCCAAAGCGTTCCGTGTGTGGTCTGAGCGCTGAATTCAGCGCGCGCTAATGTTAACGTTTCCAAGGGACGGTCATGCATTGACTCCCTTGCTACACATCGAAGGTGCTACTTGCGCGGACACAATGCCCCCCAAACAAAGTTGCCTCGCCATGCTGAAGCGGGACGCGCTCATTGACTAGTAACGGTGGGGTTACGGGGGGGTATAAAGCGGAGTTCAAAGCGCAGAAATCATTGTTTTCAGGAAGTTCGATCACTTGCAAGACCCAACGTTACTTGGATGTTAAAGGGCATGTAACGTCGAATCGTCCGGCTCACGATCTGGATTCGGGGGTTTCTCAGATTGCGGGGAACACTTTGTGATCTCAATCAATTGAAGACACTTGATCCAAGATTTCATTGAAGGCGGGCTTTCTCTCTATATAGGACTAGTTTTGAGGTCAGCGGTGATCCTGCGGCCCCATGCAGCCAGATGATTCATGACAAAGCCCGTGCGGGAACAAGTTTTCGGCGTGATTTAAGTTACTGTGGGACAGTAGAAGAGCCCAGTTGCTCCGGGGTGAACGATAGTATTAGGCGTTGCTTTAAATGTTTCGGGGCTCTCCGGTTTCTCCGGTCCGAGGGAGGCTCGCCATGGCGGCGATGAGACGGGCTATTTGCTACCTCATAAGTGTCGCGGTGATTCTGGTTGGATCAGGTGAGACGGCCGCTGCGGCCACGCCACTTGTCGGTATTCCCAAGTTCGAGCTCGCTCCTGGCCCCTTGGAAATGAGCGAAAGAGCGAGCCCGCGAAGATTCATCAACGCGGTGGGGGAAAAGAGCGGGCTCTGGGGGTTTGAGGACGGGCAGTTGGAAGGATGGGTCTATCCGCTCAAGATCTTTCACGAATTCCAGCTCGATTTTCAGATGGAAGGGTCGCCACGGATCTATTCCGGGCGTGAAATCCTCACCAGCGTTCGGGTCTTCCCGCAGATGGTGCAACTGCAATACTCCGCCGAGATGTTTACGGTGAACGAGATTCTGTTTGCACCACGGAGCACGGCCGGCCTCGCCATTCTGCTGGATGTAAAGGCACCACGCGCCATGCGCATTTCTGTGCGCTTCAAGCCTGACTTGAACCTGATGTGGCCCGGCGGATTAGGTGGCCAGACGTACACCTGGAACGAGAAGAACAGGTGGGTCGAACTGGCGGAGCCTACGGGTCAGTTCTCCGCTCTCATTGGGTCGCCGTTCGCCGAAGGATCAACCGCAGTCGGTTATCACGCCTACCTAAGCAACGAGAACCCTTTCGAGGAGTTGGAGTTGCATGTCTCGCCTGAGGACGCAAGTCAAAACTACATTCCGATTATCGTGGCGGCGGGAATACAGGGAATCTACGATGCCCAGGCCACTTATCAGGAGCTTCTCAACCAATTGCCGCTGCTCTACGCGCGGAGCCTGCGGCATTATGAGGAGCTTGACCGGCAGGAAACGCAATTTGTTACTCCGGACCCTACGATCGACGAATCGCTTCGCTGGTCTCGCGTGGCGCTGGATCAGTTGAAGATCTGCAATCCCTACGTCGGGTGCAGTTTTGTTTCAGGTTACGGATCCTCCGGAACAGGAACGCGCCCGATGTATGCGTGGTACTTTGACGAGCCAACGGTTACATCCTGGGCCTTTCTGGATGCCGGGAGCGCAGCAAGTCTGAAAGAGGCTTTTCGTTTTCTTGAAAAGTACCAGAGAAAGGACGGCGCGATGCCTCATGAGATTTCGCAGAGCGCCACGCTCGTCGACTGGTTCGACAAGTATCCATATCCTTACATTCATCCCGATTCCAGTCTTTGGTACCTGATAGCGATGGGGCACGCCTACCATTTCACGGGGGATGTTGAATTCGTGAGACAGAGTTGGCCCCATATTCTCAAGGCCTATCAGTATTGTCTCTCCGTCACGGATCCGGTCGACGGATTGCTGGTGATTCCCAAAGACGCCTGGGGTTCCATGGAACTCACAGGATTCAGCAAGGATGCGGCAATGGCCGGAGAATGGATCGCGGCACTTCACGCCATGCGCGATCTCGCCCAGATGGCTGGCGATTCCGCGCTGTCCGAGGAATGCGAGCGAAGAGAAGAGAAGGCTGCCGCGTCCCTGGAGCGCGAGTTTTGGGACCCGCAACTCGAGTATTACGATTATGGTCGCTTCACGTCGGGCGAATCTGTTACCTATCAGAATCCGGCAATCGGATGGGGCGCCTGGCTCGGAAGCCTGCCTCGAAACCATGCTCAAGCGGTCCTGGAGAAGCTCTCGACCGCATCATTCCTGGCGGACTGGGGCCAGCGGAACATGTCGCTCGCCGACCCTCGCTACACGGAGGGTTCCTACCACGTCGGTTCAGCGTGGCCGTTTGCAACCGCCGGCCCCCTGCTGGCGCAATTCAAGTATGGCAATGTCGTGCAGCCATTTCTTACGTGGCGAGCTATGCTTGCACTCAGGGATTTCGACGCGCCCGGGGACATGCCGGAGGTCCTGACCGGCAATTACTACCGACTGCTCGACGATGCGGTTCCCCACCAGATGTTTTCAGAAATTACGGCGATTCCCGGCTTGGTGGATGGCATTCTGGGTCTCGATCTGGATGTGCCAAACCATGCGCTGAACTGGATTCCAAATCTGCCTCCAAGCTGGCCGAGTGCTTCATTGCATCAATTCCCCTACGGGCAGGAGAGGATGGATTTTGAGCTGCGACAGAGCTCCGGATTACTGACGGCGAGCATTCGATCCACCGGTTCGCAAGCCGTCAGGATGCTGTTTTCGCCTGCGCTGCCCATGGGTTCCACCGTGCTCTCTGTGACGCAGGACGGCAAGCCAATGCACTATCAGGTGGAAGATCGCGAAAGTGACGTACATGTGATAGTTAGCACCAGTTTTTCCGCCAAGACGCGGATCGAGGTCCGATACCAGCCGGGAGTGGCATTGGAGGTAGAGAGGCTGCCGTTGTTGGAGGGCGATTTCAGCCGGAATCTGAGAGTTCTTCGGACGAGCTACACAGATGGGCAGATCGAAATGACAGTTGAAGGAAGGCCTGGGCAGGAGTACGAAGTTCGAGCGTATACTCCGCTCAGATTAGCGGCCACAGAAGGCGTCAAGGCAATCGAAGATCGTGGTGACTATAAATCGATTCAGCTGGCTTTGCCTAACGACAGCCGCGCGTCGGACAAGGCCGGTTATGTGCGTTGGGAGGTGCGCGTGAAAGCCGAAAAATGGGCTGGGACGGTCCAGTGATGACCTGCCCCCGTCGATAGAAAAATGGCCTTGTGTTGAATAGAAAGCTGTCTACGGCCGCACTTTGGGCACGCAGCTGAGGGGCGCTCGCCATTGACACATATCTGTCGTAAAATCATTGCGATATGCCGGGCCGGGTCGCAGAAGCGATCAGTTGAGAGGCATGGTTAGGTGACATGAGTCCGGGCACAAACGGAATCAGATCAGAGGCATTGTGTCTCCGGGAGGCCTTGACAAGTGAATGCGCGTGCTGACAACACGGTGGCAGCCCCGTCTTGGGATGAATGTCAGCATCAAGTCCAGAGAATCCTCCAATCCACTGGTTTCCACAACGCCTCGATGCTGCAGCTGTTGCTGCGGTACCTCGCACAAAAAGCATTTGATCCTAGCGCCGAGACGTTGAAGGAATACACCATCGGCGTGGAGGCCATGAGCCGATCCCTGGATTTCGATCCCAAGGCGGACCCCATCGTCCGCGTCCAGATTCATCGCCTTCGACAGAAGCTGAAAGAGTACTACGACGCAGACGGACTTAACGACCGCCTCGTCATTGAGATTCCGAAGGGCCAATACCTGCCTGTTTTTGAATGGACCGGCCGCTTGGAAGCCCTCGCCGGCGAGAAGTCCGTTTCTGCGAGCGACGCCGTCTTATCGAATGATCAGATCGTTCAGAGCACGGCGAATCCAGTCGATCCGGAAGTGCGCCGCTCGAACAAGGCGGTTTCGCGAGCCGTATTGATCGCCGTGGCAGTGGTAATCGCCGCATTCGCAGCGGGTTTATGGATCGGAGACAAATGGGTCCCACTCGGCGTGACTAAGATGAACTCAACCGTCGCGAAACCTGATCTTGCAAAATCTTCTGATCCGGTAATTGCCTTCTGGGCAAAGTACATCGGCAACGATCCAACTCCGGTCATTGCTTACCCGGATGCGGAGTTTCTTCTCGACAAATACAACGATTTGTTCCGCTTCAAGCGAGGCCCGACCGATTACCGTGGAGCTCCTGTCGATTCACACCTGGCCGAGCAGTTCGCATCAGATCCGGCTCTCGTCGCACGGGCTGGCCAGCTGTATTATGACAATTCGTACCTGGGCTTTGGCGAACTCAAAGCAGTTGGCATGTTGTCGAACCTTTTTGGCCAGATGGGCTACAAGCCGATTGTCAAGCCTAGCCGAGAGGTTACCGTCGATGACCTGACGCAGCACAACGTGATTATGCTGGGTTCATCCTCGCAAAACATTGCAGTCGCCCACTTTAGCAACCCTGGCGATTTCAGGTTCAAGGATTTCGACACGCGCCTGGAGCAATGGAGAGGCGTCATCGTAAACACCCATCCTCGCCCCAACGAAGCGCCGACCTACCATACTGAACGCGATCCGAATACGCAGGTTCTGAACGCAGACTACAGTTTGATTACGATTCAGCCTGGGATAGTGCCAGGACGGTACATCGCGGATTTTGGCGGTCTCGATACGACCGGCTCAGAAGGCGCTGTCTTGTTTGCCACAACAAGGGCTGGGGTCGATGAATTGACCAAGGCGATTCAATCCCAGGAAAATACCGGCGACATGCGGTCATTCCCCGTTTTTCAAGCGTTGCTGAAGGTGCGACTCGAGAAGGGCTACGATGTTGTTGGCGTAACGCTGGTTGCAGTTCACGCGCTCCCATCCACGCGTCAGGAGACGCGGGATGTGAGCAATGCGAAGGGATCGCAGCCATGACGGGCTAAATCAGCGGCCTACCGCCGATCATTTTGTATCGCAAAAGCGTTTCTCGTCAGGCCTATATTCGGCTTTGCGTCCGCGTTACACCGCTCTGGCTCGAAATTTCTGCGCGATGCTTACGTAGATGAAGGGGTGACATTTCGTAAGCGTGTGGTCTTCCCCTCTGGCATCTCTGCGAGCTTGAGCCTGACTATGTGGTCATGGAACAGGTATCGGGCTCGGGACGTCGGATTCGCAGATTTCGGTCGGTTGCAGAGAAGCGGCAGATCGTAAATCTGACACTGGAGCCAGGCGCGAGCGTGGCGCTGGTTGCACGTGCGCATGGGCTGAACGCGAACCAGGTGTTTAAGTGGCGACGTGCATTCGAGCGCGGCGAGTTGGTTGAGTCCACGGCCGCGTGCACAGCTTTGCTTCCGGTTACAGTGGCTGCTTCGAGTGAGGCGGAGACACGGGAGCCTACCAACAAGCATCAGTCTGCCACCTCCGGCTCGATCCACATCGAGTTTCCGGGACAGGCGATGATCAGTGTCGAGAGCGGTGCTGATCCCGCGTTGCTGCGTTCGATCCTTGAGAGCTTGCGCAAGTGATTGAACTTCGTACCGGGACCAAGATCTGGCTCGCAGCCGGCGTGACCGACATGCGTCGCGGCTTCGACGGTCTGAGTGCGAAGGTGCAGACCGTGCTCAACGAGCAGCCGTTCTCCGGCCACGTCTTCGTTTTTAGAGGACGCCGTGGCGACATCGTGAAGGTTCTCTGGTTCGATGGCGACGGATTATGTCTGTTTTCCAAGCGTCTTGAACGAGGACGATTCATTTGGCCTCAGGCTACGGAAGGAACCGTTTGTCTTACGCGTGCGCAGTTGTCGATGTTACTCGAAGGCATCGATTGGAGAAGGCCTGAGAGAACATTTCAACCGCAGATCGCAGTCTGATTAATTATTGTGATTCCTCTTTATTCATGCGGCTTTTGTGGATGATTTCCATCGTGTTTCATGGCATACTGCGGTCATGATTCCTGCTTCCTTGCCTGACCTCGACAGGCTCGATCCTGAAGCGTTGAAGGCGCTGGTGATCGCCAAGCATTCCGAGTCGCTGGAACAGCACAAGGAACTCACTTCAAGCACACATGAGATCGAACATCTGAAGCTGGTCATCGAAAAATACCGGCGGATGATTTTCGGCCGGAAGAGCGAGAAGCTGAGCGGAGAACTGGAACAGCTTGAGTTCCGGCTCGAAGAACTGGAGACTGCTCAAGCTGCCGAGGAAGCTCGGCAAGCGGCAACCGAAGCAACACAAGCTTCTTCCACTCGAACTGATTCGAAGCGCCGGTCGCGCCCTGCGCGTAAGCCTATTCCCGAAGATCTTCCGCGTGAAGTGATCACTCATCTTCCTGCGCACAACCGCTGCCCCGATTGCGGCGGTGCGTTGCGCCAGTTCGGCGAAGATGTTTCCGAGCAACTGGAACGCATTCCGGCAAGCTTCAAGGTGATTCGTCACGTGCGGCCGAAGTTCGCTTGCGCAGGTTGCGAGAGCGTCGTTGAGGCGTCTGCTCCTGCACGGCCCATCGACCGCGGACTGCCTGGTCCGGGACTGCTTGCCCACGTGCTGGTTTCGAAGTACGCTGATCACCTACCGCTTTATCGCCAGTCTCAGATCTATGCCCGCGAGGGTGTCGATCTTGATCGTTCAACCCTGGCCGGTTGGGTGGGCGCGTCGAGCGAGTTATTAACTCCGCTGGTCGATGAGATCAGGAAGCACGTTCTGGCAGCAGCCAAGATCCACGCCGACGACACGCCGGTCCCAGTGCTCGCTCCCGGCAACGGCAAGACTAAGACCGGCAGACTCTGGACCTATGTGCGCGATGATCGACCAGCAGGTTATTCAACCGCTCCAGCTGTGTGGTTCACTTACTCGGAAGATCGCAAGGGAGAACACCCGCGACGACATCTGAAGGATTTCAAAGGTGCGCTGCAGGCCGACGCCTACGCGGGCTTTCATCATCTCTACGGTGACGGCGCCATCTACGAAGTAGCATGCTGGGCGCACACCCGGCGCAAGTTCCATGACATCCATGTGTCCCACGCATCGCCAACGACTACCGAGGCACTCGCCCGTATCGGTGCCCTGTACGGCATCGAGGAGCAGATCCGCGGAAAGCCGGCGGAACTTCGCTGCTCGGTCCGTCAGACCCACGCGAGGCCGCTGCTCGATGAGCTGCGTCAGTGGATGGATAAGACGCTTCGCTCACTCTCAACCAAGAGCGCGACCGCCGAGGCGATCCGCTATGCGCTCTCACGCTGGCGTGCGCTGACACGCTACGTGGACGATGGGCTTTTGGAAATCGATAACAACGCCGCCGAGCGGGCGCTGCGAGCTGTTGCCATCGGTCGGAAGAATTATCTCTTCATGGGAGCTGATTCCGGTGGCCAACGCGCTGCATCGCTCTACTCTCTCATCGGAACAGCCAAGCTTAATGGACTCGATCCGGCGTTTTATCTGCGAAGTGTATTGACCACGATCACCGAACATCCGATCAACCGCATCGGCGAACTCCTGCCCTGGAATGTCGCGGCCTCACTGCAGACTGAATCTTCCCAAGCTGCCTAGAAACACTCTTGAGGTGTCCGCCTATTTTTAAGCGGACACCTCTTGGACACTCTCTTTCAGTCAAGATGGGAACTTCGAACGCTTACACATTTCGCAATCATCCATTTGATCTCCAGGAACTTGCCCGCTCGCTGGTCGAAGAGACGTGGATCCCCGGAGCATTCCTATGGTGCTTATCGTCCAGCATGAAGGAGCTATCTGGGGGGGTATTGGTATCGTAAAGGTGGTCTAAACTGAGGCTAGCGCCGGGGCGGGCAAACCTATGAATCTCCTCGTCGATCCGCCTGTCCATCCAATGCTAGCCAAACGCGTGGACAAGCTGCCTGGTGGTTCCGAGTGGATTTATGAGCCAAAGTGGGATGGGTTCCGCACTCTGGTCTTTCGGGATCGGAAGGAAATTCTGCTCCAAAGCCGGGATGAGAAGCCGCTGAACCGCTACTTCCCGGAATTGATCGATCCACTGCTGGAACAACTCCCAAAGAAATGCGTTCTGGACGGTGAGATTGTGATCTCGAGAAACGGCTCGCTCGACTTCGATGCGCTACAACTCCGCATTCATCCCGCTGCATCGAGAGTGAAGCTGCTCAGCCAGCGGACACCCGCCTCCATCATCTTCTTCGATCTCCTTGCAGAGGGCAATCACGACTGGAGAGAAAAAGCGTTCGGCGAGCGACGTGAAAAGCTGAAGGCTATCCTCGCCGGAGCGAAACCGCCTATCCACATCACACCTGCGACAGATGATCTGGCGATGGCGCGTGACTGGTTTCAGCGCTTCGAGGGAGCCGGCTTTGATGGAGTGATGGCAAAAGGGAAAGACAGCATCTATCAGCCCGACAAGCGGACAATGCTCAAAGTGAAACATGAGCGCGACTGCGACTGTGTAGTCGCGGGTTTTCGGTGGTACCGCAAGGGCGATCGGCCTGCGGTCGGCTCTCTACTGCTCGGGCTTTATGACGATTCCGGAGCCCTGCGGCATGTCGGCGTATGTGGGAGCTTTCCCCTCGAAAGGCGTTATGAACTTGTCGAGTACCTCAAACCCTATCGCAAGAATGCACTTCAGAATCATCCGTGGCTGGGACGGTTCGATGATGAGACCGGAGATGGCAGCAGTTCGCGAAGACCCGGAGACGAAAGCCGCTGGAGCCGGGGCAAAGATCTCTCCTGGGAGCCTCTTCGACTGGAGTTGGTTGCGGAAGTAGTATACGAGCACATGCAAAGTGGACGGTTCCGTCATATGGCGCAGTTTCATCGCTGGCGTTTCGACAAGAAGCCGGAAGATTGCACGTATCAACAGCTGGAGGTTGTGCCACCAGAAGAATTGAAGGCGATCTTTCCGGAGAATCGCTGAATTATCTCTTTGAAGATGTGCATGTCGAAGATCTACCTCGCATGCAATCCACGAGCGCATCATCCGCGTTCAGATACTTCGCTGCCCTCGCATCGATCTGGGAAGAAGGCGAACGCGGCGCCGCAGGATACGAAGCCCATCGTAGGTCTCCGTTAAACCCTCCAGCATTGTGCGAATCGACTTCTCCGCCGCACTCCGCAGTCTTCCGTCCCGAGCTGCACTTGCGATCGGGTATGTACGGTGTATCCTGAACATTTCCGAGGGGCTTTTCCGGGGAGCAATATCGGAGATTGGCTTACCGGTTGCGGTGAGACACCTCCAGCCGGGGGATCGAGAATATCGGACCAGCGATGGCAGTGAGCTGTGGCGAGCGACTCACCGAATGGAATGAGGTTCTTCGGATCGAATGCAGCCTCAGCGCCCGAGCCGGGTTTCTGGGCCGATCCATACTGGATTGACTGAGAGGTCCGACCCAGCAGATTGCGTAGTACTGGGATTGAAGGAGAAGAACATGGAACGGAAGCTATTCAGGTCCGCAGACTGGTTCGGAAAATCGTCCAAGGATGGCTTCATCCACCGAAGCTGGATGCGCAACCAAGGGCTGCCAGATCATGTATTCGACGGGCGTCCCGTGATAGGCATATGCAACACATGGTCTGAACTGACTCCCTGCAATGCCCATCTTCGCGAATTGGCCGAGCGCGTCAAGCGCGGAGTCTGGGAAGCAGGCGGATTTCCGCTCGAGTTTCCGGTCATGTCGTGTGGCGAAAGCAACATGCGCCCAACGGCGATGCTGTTTCGTAATCTCGTCAGCATGGATGTCGAAGAGTCGATCCGAGCGAATCCGATCGATGGTGTCGTCCTCATGACTGGTTGCGACAAGACGACACCCGCTTTGGTGATGGGAGCCGCTAGCTGCGATCTGCCTGCGCTGGTCATGCCAGGGGGCCCTATGCTGAACGGAAAGTTTCAGGGCCGGGATATTGGATCGGGAACGGATGTCTGGCGTTTTGACGATGAATTACGCACTGGGCGAATGACGCTAGAGGCTTTCATGGAGGCAGAAGGTTGCATGTCCCGGTCCATTGGGCACTGCAATACCATGGGCACCGCGTCTACTATGGCAGCGATGGCTGAATCGCTCGGACTTACACTTCCTATGGGAAGTTCGATTCCGGCAGCCGACGCGCGCCGTTGGACGTTGGCTCATATGGCTGGTCGTACCATCGTCGAAATGGTTCATGCGGATCGCAAACTCTCCTCGATTCTCACTCGCGAAGCTTTCCAGAATGCCATTCGTGCGAATGCCGCACTCGGGGGATCGACAAACGCTGTAATTCACCTGATTGCCATCGCCGGACGCATTGGAGTACCCCTGACGCTGAACGACTGGGACGGAATTGGCCGAGAAATCAAGACGATTGCGAATCTCAAGCCATCCGGCCAGTTTCTGATGGAGGACTATTACTATGCAGGGGGGTTACCTGCAATTCTTCGAGCACTTGGGGAATGCAACCATCTTGCGAAGGACGCCCTCACCGCAAACGGCAAGACGATCTGGGAGAACTGCAGGGAGGCCCCAAACTGGAACACGGATGTGATTCGGACATTCGATCACGCCCTTGACCACAGCGGCGGCATTGCAGTGCTGCGCGGGAATCTAGCGCCGGACGGCGCCGTGCTCAAGCCCTCGGCTGCCTCTCCTCACCTTCTTCAGCACCGCGGTCGGGCCGTGGTATTTGAAAACATTGAAGACTATCACTCAAGGATCGATGACCCGACGCTCGATGTGGATGCATCTTCCGTCCTCGTGCTCAAACAATGCGGCCCAAAGGGCTATCCGGGCATGGCAGAAGTCGGGAATATGGCATTGCCGAAGAGGCTCCTGAAGCAGGGAGTGTCGGACATAGTTCGGATATCCGACGCGCGCATGAGCGGAACAGCTTACGGGACAGTCGTTTTGCACGTAAGTCCGGAGGCAGCAGTAGGCGGTCCGCTCGCCCTGGTACAGAACGGCGACTTCATTGAACTGGACGTGGAGCGAAGAAAGCTCGAACTCGACGTCGGCAAGCAAGAGTTGGAAAAGAGACGCAGCGATTGGCAGTCGCCTGCGCTGCCATCGAGTAGCGGGTATCACGGTCTATATGTACAACACGTTCTTCAGGCCCACGAAGGCGCGGATTTCGATTTCCTGGTCGGACGGCGCGGGACGCGAGTATTGCGGGAATCGCACTGAAGAGGAGCCCGCAGTGAATAGTGAATCAAGCAGAATCTGATCGAGAGCGGCTGGGGCGCGCGTGACTTTTTCGAGGATGATTGAAGCTCTGATCGTCCGGACGTAGACTTTTTCGATTTTTTTGGTGGTAATCGATTTATAAGCCGGCCGCCCCGTGCGCTTCGGCCCCGCTTATCTACTCTTCCTCCTGTTAATTCCTTATCTTCGCGCCCGCAAAGAGCAAAGCCCCGCCCATATAGAATTGTAGATCCTCCTTATTACATTGTCTTGACGGACGGCCCGGACCTCGCTTAAGGTACTGGTTGACCATGAATTCAAGTGGTCTTGCCGTTTAATGCTTTCGCAGCGTCAGAATGATCGAACGGCTCCAAAGAATTTATCGGCAATTCATTCTCACTGGTGCGAGAGTAGTCGTGGGCCAGGAATGGGGGAACAGAACGAATGTCCCAGGTGCATTCGATCCCGCGGGAGAACGGAGATACTTTGGGCGAAGGTCCTATCTGGAGCCCATCGAGGAATGCCGTGCTCTGGGTGGATATTTTCGGGATGCGGGTGCATGAGTTCGAACTCGAGAAAGAACGAATCACAAGCTGGTCTGTTCCGGAACGCATCGGCTGGATCGTCGAACGGGAAGGGCGGCAAGACTTTGTTGCTGGTCTCAAAACCGGATTCGTGCACCTTCAGCTTAACCCTTTCTCAATCCGACACATTGGTAATCCCGAGCCCGACCGACCGACGAATCGCATGAACGACGCCAAGACCGATGCTGCCGGTCGGATTTGGGCCGGCACGAAAGATGACGGCGATCAAATTGCCAGTGGAGCGCTATACAAACTCGACCCGGACTTCACCTGGTCACGGCAGGATGACGGCTACCTGGTCACCAATGGCCCGGCTTTCAGTCCGGACGGGAAGACGATGTACCACACCGACTCTGGGCTGCGGACCGTGTTCGCATTCGATATGAATGAAGAAAGTGAACTAAGTCGCAAGCGCTTGTTCCTGAAGTTCAAAGAAGAATGGGGATATCCGGATGGAATGGCGATGGACGCGGAGGGCGGGCTCTGGATCGCGCACTGGGATGGCGGCCGGATTAGCCGCTTTTGTCCCGACGGCAGCCTGGACCGCTCCATTTCGATCCCGGCGACCAATATTACAAGCATCGTCTTTGCCGGGCCTCGGCTCGACCGGATGTTCGTAACCTCTGCGGCGCTCGGTTGCGAAGGCGAACCGCTGGCAGGAGCACTGTTTGAGGTGGCGGCAGGTGTCCGCGGGCATCCAGTGCGAGCATTTGCGGGATGACTCACGCGATGGCTATGCGATCCAATGAGTACAGGAGGAAGGTCAGGATAGGAGCGAGTCCCGTGGGATTATCGCTGATCCAGTATCGCAATTCCGCCGGTGAACGATCCGTGGCTGCCTTGGACCAACGCGGTCGCGCAATGCGCTTGACGAACACCAGGAGCATTTATGACCTGGCAAACGATGCAATATCACGTGGAATAAGCCTGGATCAAGCCGTTCGGGACATTGGAAATGGAGAGGACGTCAGTCTTGTTGCGCTTGTCCAGGAGGAACGCCTTCTCGCGCCCATAGATCACGCCGAACCCGCACGCCTATACCTTACCGGAACAGGACTTACTCACCTGGGCTCCGCGGAAAGCCGCGATGCCATGCACCGCGCAGCCAAGGATATCTCCGGGCCAACTGATTCCATGAAGTTGTTTCTGATGGGATTGCAGAACGGCAAGCCCGTCAGTGGAGGTCAGGGAGTACAGCCGGAGTGGTTTTACAAGGGGAACGGTGCTTGCGTCGCTCGCCCCGGAGGTCCAATCGTATCTCCTTCATTTGCCCGTGATGCCGGTGAAGAATCGGAAATCGCGGGGGTTTATCTGATTGCGCCCGATGGAGCTCCGGTGCGTCTCGGATTCTGCCTCGCTAACGAATTTTCCGATCACGTGACCGAACGAGAAAATTATCTATGGCTGGCGCATTCCAAGCTGCGACAGTCTGCCTTCGGGCCGGAATTACTGACAGGACCTTTGCCGGATCACATTCAAGGCACCTCGCGCATCCTCCGCAATGGCAGAGTCATCTGGGAGAAGCCTTTCCTGTCGGGCGAAAACAATATGTCCCACAGCCTTCACAACCTTGAGCAGCACCACTTCAAATACCCTTTGTTTCGCCGCCCGGGCGACGTGCATGTTCATTTCTTTGGTACCGCGATTCTTTCCTTCACAGATGGAATACGCACGCAGCCCGGCGATGTCTTCGAGATTGAAGCTAAGCCCTTCCGCTTACCCCTGCGCAATGTCCTCGCGGTCAGCACAGCGGAGGAGTTTCAGATTCGCTCGCTCTGAGTGACTAACCGGCCCGGTCAACAACGCAGCCACTGGTTGGCCACTCTGTTCTTATGGTCAACAGACTGAGTCTCCGCAACGGGTCGAACACCTCGCATTACCAATCGAGAAGGGGAGAGGATGCAGACGCGACGTAATTTTCTGAAGACGACGGTGCTTGCGGCTCCGTCATGGAGTTGCCTTTCCGCTTTTCCGGGGTGGAGGCAGGGTGGCACGGCGGGAAGGGAGCGCTTCCTGTTTGGTGCGTCCGTGTACCCGGATATCGACGGCGGAGGGCAGAGCCAGGCCATTCTCGATCTGCTGGAGCGGGCTCACATGAACGTGGCCCGGGTAGGGGAATCGAGCTGGGGCAACCTGGAACTGGCTCCGGGACAATTCAACTTCGGCTGGCTGCGGGATTTTCTCGACCAGATGCACCAGCGGGGCATATCGGCCATCCTGGGAACCTCGACCTACATTCCACCGCAGTGGCTGGCGGCAGCCCATCCGGAAGCACTGGTAGTGCTGGAGCCGGGCTCCGGTCCCTCCGACCCGATGAGCCGCAAGTGTCCCTGCCTGAACCATCCTCTGTATCGGTCCGCTTGCCGGAGGTATATTCAGGCGCTGGCCGGGGAGTTTCACGATCATGCGGCGGTGATTGGCTGGCAGTTGGACAACGAGATTGAATTCGTGGATCAGATTATCTGTTATAACCCGGCGTGCGAACATGCCTGGCGGCAGTGGCTGGAGCAGACCTTTCACACGCCGGAGGAGTTCAACGCGAAGCTGGACCTGGTCGACTGGGGCATGAAGATCCAGTCCTTCGACGAGGTTCCTCAACCGCGGCGAGGGGTGGAAGGTTCGTCTGAAGATGTGCATGTGCAGCTGCCGGCGCTCTCGCTGGCCGAATTCCACTTCCGGCGCGACACAATTCTTGGATTTCTGTCCGAGCAGGCTTCCTTGATCCGCGAGTCCGGGGCCCGGCAGTGGATACTTACCGACTGGAATCCGCTGTGGACGGCGATTGCCGACGACCCCAGGGCCCAGTCCTTCATGTCGATTGCCGGCTTGAACTACTACCAGGAGACGACGGACAAGGCGCAGAGCTGGAACGACGCACCATGGCAGCTCGACATGCATCGCTCTTGCTACGGCAAGGGACAAATGCTTGTTACCGAGACGCTCTTCGGAGAGATTGGCGACACAAAGATGTGGGATACCTCACCGAGCCGGGAGCAATTCCGCATGTGGGACCTGCAGCTGGCGGCGTTCGGCGCGAGCGGGATGATGTACTGGTCGGGCAACCGTTGGCGGGGCGGGCACTGGCCGATCTGTGGTGGGCTGCTGGACTGGTCGGGCCATCCCGAACCCGACGTCGAGTGGGCGGTTGAACTGGGCGCTTTCTTTGAACGCTGGGGAGCGGAATTGCTGGCTCACCCGGTGGCCAGCCGTGCCGCGGTGCTGACCGACTTCGATAATCGCGCCGCGCTCGAAATCTATCCCACCATCCCCAACAGCCGCTCCGTGTTTACAGAAACCTTCGCGGCGCTGCACCGGCTGGGCATCGGGACCGACACCGTCAACTCCGCCCAGGCCGAGCACCCGGACAATCTGGAAAAGTACGACCTGCTGGTTCTGGCTGCGGCGACCGCGCTCGACAATGCCGCGGCGGTGGAGTCGATGCGCCACTACGTGCTGCAGGGCGGCACCCTGATCGTTACCCCCTTTACCGCATATATGGATCGCAACGGCATCTTCCGCGGGGATGGCTTCGGCGCCAACCTTGCCGGGCTTACCGGCGGCGTGGTGCGCACGGTACGCTGGACAGGCTCGCCGGACAAAGGCAACAAGCAGCAGCTTTTCGTGAACTGGAGCAACACTGCGGTGAGCCGCCGCTCCCCTGTTGGTCTCGACGGCTACATGGAGTATCTGGAGATCACTGACACAAATACCAGCACCATCGCTGCATTTTCAAGCGACCAGCAAATCGTCAATGGCAGGCCCGCAGCCACCTTGCGCAAACTGGGCCGCGGGCAGGTAGTCAAGCTTGCCTTCTGGCCCGCCGACGATAGCTTTCTCGACCTCCTCGACAAAATCTGCCCTTCGGCCCACAACTTGCTGGAAACCCCACTGCCCGACGGCGTGCTGGCGGTGCCGCGAACCGATCACAGCCTGTTTGTGATCAACGTAACCGCAAGGCTGCAGCCCTGCGCATTTCGTTCAGACTCCACAGATCGCCTCACGCAACGCACCATTCCCGCTCGTCTGACTCTGAAACCTTACGAAACCCTCTGGCTCGGTGCCAAACCAACCCCTTGACCGTTCCTCGCATCCCGGCCGTCAAGGTACATTCAGGTCCAGCCCAATCGCATGCCTCCTGAGTTGGCTGCACTGGAGACCGGTGTGTTGCCGACGGACCAACCGGGAAAGATCGCCGAAGGCCAGCAACGCTCCAGGACTACAGCACTCCAGTTTCCGTGAAGACGCTTTCCACGGACGCTCCGTCGCCAAGGAGTCGCTTGGCTGTCCTTTCTTTCCTGACCTGCCCCAGTGCTCGATGGACGACCTCTGATTCCACTTCCTGGGGAAGAACCACGACACCGTCGATATCGCCGAGAATGATGTCACCTGGGCGGATCGTGATGTTCCCAACGGGGAAAACCTCAAAAGGTAAATTTCAGGGCGCCTTGCATGATGCGGGGAGACCCAAAGATCGAAGTGATTGTACCCTCGATGCCGCCTGCGTTGGTTCCGCTGGGACCAATTTGATTGGTCGAATTCGGCAGCCCAAAACTTGGATGGTTGAAGGCGTTGAACATCTCCCAGCGGAACTGCAGTGTGTATTTTTCAATGTGCCAGTTCTTATCGAGGCCGGCATCGATGTCATTGTACGGCGGCCCTCTCATGATGTCCTTGCCGGTATCGCCGAAGGTCCCAGGAGCATTCTCTGTGAATGCATTGATATTGAAATAGTTGTTCAACCAATGCGATCTGCTGCCCTGACGAACATTCAGGGCCTGCCCCGACACACTGTCGGCATGGTCCGCGAACTGAAGCGATTCGGAGTTGTTATTCCCGAATCCGCCGTTGACGGTGAAGGATTGGCCGGATTGTGACGTAATGATCGCGCTCAATTCCCAGCCGCCGAGGAATTGCTGCACAAACTGATTGTGTTTGGACAGCAGCGGCGACGTGTAAATCGCATTGCTCACCCAGATAAACGGGAAGTTGATAAGGGAAATGCCGCGACTGCGGCGGAGATCGAACGGATCGAAGGCCAACTGATAACCAAAAGCGATGTTTGCGCTGCTTGCGGTATCGATCAGCTTAGACCAGGTGAAGTTGGACTGGAATTGCAGGCCGTGCGCTAACTGGTGTTCAACCGTTACCTCAAGTCCGTTGTAGTTTGCCGTTCCCGCACTTTCGTTGTATAGGATCTGGCCGAAGCTTGAAAATAAACTTCTAGAACCGCCCGTCGCATAGACCCCCGGATTCTTATCTGTCGTGACTATCTGGTGATAAGACTCGCTTCCTACATAGGCCAGCCGCACCATCGTGCTACCGGTGAACTGATGTTCGGCCGCAACGTTCCATGCTTGGGTCACGCCGAGCTTAGCGTTGGGGTCGAGGGCATCTGAGATTGCGAGTCCGGGGGTAAAGGTGACCGACGAAGGAGGCCGAAACGCCAACGATGCGAACGGCGGAAATGGACTCGTACCCCCCGTCCCGGAGAACCCTGACCAAGGATTATTCAAGGGGAGCGGTGTGGTTGGCGTGCCGTCCAGCGAGAATGTCGGCGAAAATGGGCTGTTTTCAGTAGTGTGATCGTCTTGCGACTCGATTTGGGGCGCTGTGAACAGCCCAAAGCCCGCGTGGAACACGGTGCCGGGTAACCCCCGGGGCTGCCACACCACACCGACCCGCGGCTCCCAGTAGCCATAAGAAGTCCGCATCATTCCCGGACCAACTCCTGTATCGCCTGGAAATACAAGCCCCGCAGGCGCGTTCGGGTAAACCGTGCTCTGCTGCCCGGCGACGAAAGTTGCGGCGCGCCCGTTGCCCACTGCCAGAGGAAAGTTCGGATCCCAACGTAAGCCCAATTCGAATGTAAGTCTTGGCCTGAACCGGAACTGGTCTTCCGCGTACAAACCGAGCTGCCAATCGGTATAGGTCCCAAAGGCGCCTGCGCCTTGTAACAACGACGCCATATCGCCTAACAAAAAATCCGCCATAGCATAATTCGTATATTGACCGTTGAAATCAATAATCGGCTGCGCAGGGTAATCGCAAGCGAGGCTCATCCACCTGTGCAGCAAATTAATTCCGAACGATAAGTTGTGTCGACCTTCCTCGGCAGAGAAATTATCGAACCAGCCGTAGTTGCCGTGATTGTTGCTGCACGGCTCAACGTATGGACCGTAAAAGTAAGAAGCGCTGCCTGCGATGGTAAAGCCCTCAGTAGAGCATGTGCCCGGCGGGTCGGCGGCGTTGATAAACGAAGACCAGCAGAAAGGCATTTTATTGCTCATGAGCGCCTGACCGGCGATTCGAAAGTCCATCTGAGTGTTAGACAATGTAGCCACGTTGACTAGCTTCTGGTTGATGATCCACGTGTGGCCGACTGCCAAATTGTAGTCTTCTTCCGGATTCGGCGACGTGAAAGTGGAGATGTTGCCGGGAACGCCTGACGCACCCAGATCGTAGTAGTTAATGTAGGCTCGCGCGAAAAGGCGCTGCGATGGAGAGATGGTATAGTCGAGTCGCCCGGTGCCTTCGTTGTAGTCGGTGATCTGCTTTGCCGTCGAATAATAGAGGTGGGCGTCGGGGTTTGGGCTTTCCGGCATGACCAGCTGGGCGATCTGGAGTGCAGTCGGGTTGAATAAGGCGGGGTTGATCTGATTCGGGATTCCGTTCACGGTCTGGAAGGGAGCTTTCAATGTCACCGGGATGGCACTGAAGTCGCCATTCAACATACCTGCGGTATAGGTATATTCCAAACCGGACGTGGATGCAGTACTGGCTCGTGTTCCCTGGAAGTTGGTGAAGAAGAAAAGCTTGTTCTTCAGAATGGGTCCGCCAATATCCCCTCCAAACTGATTCTGGTGCAAAGGGTTGACCTGATGGGAGAACCAGTCCGACCCATTAAAGCTCTGGTTGCGCAAGAACTCCCACGCTCCGCCGTGAAGGCTGTTCACGCCTGACTTGGTTTCAATGATGACAACTGCGCCCGGAGCGAATCCGTACTGCGCGTTGAAGTTGTTAGTAATAACTCGAAACTCGCGAGTCGCGTCGGCATTTGGAAATGGTGCAGCCAACCCCACGTAGGTGTCTGTATTCGAAGCGCCATCCAGCATGTAATATGTGCTGCCCGCGCGTCCTCCTCCAACACCCGACGCCGCGCCCGTTTCCTCCGGAAAAGTAAAGTCGCCTTGATTAAGGGCGATTCCATAAGAGGTGCCATTGGTAACCCCTGGTGCGAGAAATACGAGAGATTGCGGGTCGCGCCCATTCAATGGCAACTGGCTTACCTCCTCCTGATTAACAGTCAGACCTATCGAGGGCGTCGTGGTATTGATCAGCTCTGCATTCGCGGTCACCTGAACCATCTGCTGCGCACTTCCCACTTTGAGGGTGACATTTTGGGCTGCTGAAAGGCCGACGGTCAGTATGATTCCTTGCTGAATGTACGTCGAGAACCCCTTGGCCACTGCGGTGAGTGTGTAAGTTCCTGAAGGCAGGGGCGAAATCCGGTAAACTCCCTGCGCATCCGATATGGACTTTTCGGTAAGGCCGGTTCCGACATTCTTGACAGACACGGTCGCACCCGAGATGGCGGCTCCGGTTGGATCTGTCACCTGACCCGTAAGGGTTGCGGCTCCTGCCTGGGCAAACAAAGTGTAGGGGATTACAACGAACAGACAGACTACGAGTACTTCCACAGCTCGAGTCGCTTTCGACATGTGACCTCCAAATGCCGCATTTCTGGGGATTTGTCGACCAATGTTCCTTCGAAAGACCAAGACGAAATGCGGTCCAAGAATAAAAGTATATGCACTGGGCTACAACTATTGTCAAGTGGTCGCCCACTCTTCCTGAGGCCGGTACATTGCACGCCTTGGGGGGGTCCTCTGATTTATCTTCCTTGCATCGCAGCATCCCGTCTGGTCTCCAGACGATCCACTCAAAGAAGAATGACTACAACGCGGTCGGGCAATTGCTGCAGAGCGGAGTGAATTGCGTCGAAAATCATTAGACGATTCGCTCCGATTCCGAACTCTTTCATACAGTCTTGACATGTCCTGCGAGACTGCTCAGAATCCGAGATGGCGTTACATCGGTATTACCTCCGCACTGTTGATGTCGCCCACGCTGCACTCCGAAGAGATTGCTTACTTCGTTTGGACTGCTTGGAGTATGTGCGCAAAGCGAGTGTCAATTCGCAGCCGCATCAACGTCCCGCGCTCCTGAACAAAGTGTCCAGATACTCGAACTCCAGCTCATTCTTCGGATCGAACTCGGGCGATGCAGCGTAGCTGAGCA
Source organism: uncultured Acidobacteriota bacterium (assembly GCA_963833995.1). Taxonomy (GTDB): domain Bacteria; phylum Acidobacteriota; class Terriglobia; order Terriglobales; family Acidobacteriaceae; genus Telmatobacter. The sequence goes on from CAWIAE010000003.1 coordinate 47,046, forward strand.
GACTGGCCCGCAGTTGCCGTGCCGCAATCCGGTTTTCTGGTTCACTTACGAGATCGAAAGAAGTAGCCAGTATCTTTCCGTGACCGACTCTGGCTTCGATTACTCCGCCCAGCCGCCGGCTCTTTGCAACATCGTCGATGATTTGAACAATCGGCTTGAGATCGGCGGGGCCGTTCGTAAGGTCGAACACATGTGCTCTGCTCATCAGCTCCCACCATTGCCAGTCGGAATGGAAACTCGTTGCGAATAGCTTCAGTGCGGGATGCTGAGGATCGCACAGGACGCCCATTGTCTCATGCCGTTTAGGGAACCATGATGCCGCCCAAAAGACAGTCGTGAAACTGCAGGGAACGGCGTTTTCGAACCCCTTGGAATCTGCCAGGAATACAATGGTTTTGCCCTCCTGCAGGGCCGTGCGCGCAGGTACATCCCAATCATTAGTTAGGATAATTCCGGTTGTGGGGATCGAAACCTGTTCCGGGTAGACCCAAACTTTCCACGCGTTTGCCAAGCCGCCCACATAACATTCGATCGAATATTGCGCGGCGGAAGGAAAGTCTCTGAGAGAAATCCTGATGGTTCCGAGTTGTGTTAAGCTGCCGGACGGTATCATCACGGCGGGCAGCGAACCGGCCACTTGAGCGGCGCCACTGGCTTTGCGGACTTTCCACGACACGTCCGCATCCTTGAGGGCCTTCGGTCCGTAATGCGCTACGTCCAGTCGCGCAACCAGAGTTTCATCTGTACTCCAAAGACGTTTTGTAAGGCGCAGTAAGGGGACCGTGGGGCCGCAAAAGCGCCGAAACTCCTCCGACGTAATCAGCCCTTTCGACTTACTGAGAGTATCGAGAACTCCGATGAATGCTGGGCCGAAGCCAGGAAAGTCCGTAAGGCCTAGAAGCTGGAAGCCGGAAACATCGGATGTGCGGAGTTGGGCTTCGATCTCCTCCTTGTAGAGGGCGACGGTGAGTTGCCCGGAGGCCTGACGAAACCGTTCGGCTTGCCCCATCAAGCCGGTACGTGTGAGAGCCTCCCGATAGATTTCGAGGTAGCGCGGTTGCAGGGGGCCGTCGTACTCTTGGCGTTCTTCGAAGTTGGGAAAGACCGTCCATTGCCCAACTTCATGCGCGATGAGCGGGCGATCGATTCCTGCCTGGCGAATGTACGGCTCGTAATCGACACTTGTATCCGGCGCGTCATTTTCCAGCCGCGGGTCTCCGCGAAGATTCGTCCAGCGAGGTCCGGCCGAAACGAAATAGTTGTCGGGCCGGTGGACATTATCGGGCGCAGAAGTGCTGGTGTAGAAATGGCGCGGATCACGATCCTGAAGACTGCGGACCAAGTCGCCCAGGAATGGATCCTGCCCGGAACCTTCTTCATTCCCCATGCTCATCAGAGCGAAGGACGGATGGTTTCCGTAGGTATCCACAATCCTGTAGGCCTCATCGCGGATAAACTCCGTGCGCTCGTCGTCTGCCGATACTCTGCCATTCCCTATCCAGAGTGGGTTCGCTACCTGGAACAGGATGCCCAACTCGTCGGCCGCCGTAAACGCGGCCTCAGGAGGACACCAGGAGTGGAAACGCACGTGATTGAAACCATAGTCTTGATATATCTTGAGTCTCTCTCGCCAGAATGCGACGTCCATGGGGTCGTACCCGGCTAAAGGAAATGTGCCATTATCTACCGTGCCGCGAAGCACGATGGGCTTTCCATTTAATCTCAATTGTTTGCCAGTTGCGGAAATATCGCGAAGACCGAACGTGGCGTGAGCTTCACTCACAAACTTCGCTTCTTTACTCATCGAGGATAGGGACACCACGATTTCGAAGATCGCGGGGGAAAACTCGTCCCACGTCTGAGAGTCTGCGTCCAGATCGATATCGTGTTCAATCGCGGAGACAGGCATGTCAGAAATCACTACTTCTGTGGCGGCCCTGAACTCGGAGCCGGCGCGATCCTTTATGGCTCCGGAGATCTCCAGCCTGCCGGAAAATCTGTTGCCGATCACATTGCGCAGGTACAACTTCACATTGACCCGTTTCTCCTGAGGATTCGGATAGACTGACAATCGATCAATCCAGACAAAATCCGTCGTCTGCAACTCCATCCGCCCGATGATTCCATTCCACGTCGCGCCGACTTCGGCGGTATCGGCCGACGAGGGGCCGACATCGACTCTTGTACGATTATCGACACGCACCGTCAGACGATGCGGACCCGGTTCCAACTCGTGCGCCCAGCGATTGAAAGCAGACTTGCCGATCACTCCCAGTTCGTAGATGTGAGGAGTGCTCAGACTGTTTCTTACTCCCACGCAAAAATCGTCGAGCCACGCCCTTGTCTCCCAATGGCATCGCTCCAAGAAGAGGGATACACGCTTTCCCTGCCACGTTTCTGGAATCGTGACATCCCGTTCGTACCAGGCTGGACCTGTGAAGATATAAGCACGCGTCAGATGCTGTGGAGCAATCTCGGCGTTTTTCTGGCCGAAATGATATTGATCGGTCGAACCCGGCAACGGGATCCGATCGCTAAATCCGTCGGCAGCGTGAAACCACCCGTCATCGACGCCTACGTCCTTCGGATCAAGCCGTATGCGCCAATCTCCGGCAACCGACGCGTTCGTAGCGGATGGCGCGGTTGCCGGTGATGATTGCGCACTGCCCCGCATCTCAGAGTCGAACCCGGTAGCAACGGTCCCGGCGAGTGCGGGAATCGTCGCTTCGCCAAATGCTTTCAATCCAAGCGCGGCAGCCGAAGTACAAAGACCTTCAAGGAACACGCGACGATCCATCTTTGCCCTCCTGGGACTCGCACCTCACCAGTCGACCACCGTCCCATCGCCGAGCACTCCGTCTTTGGCAGCGAGTTGTATCTCCGGTGCGAAGGGATGAGCGGCGCACACGCTCTCATTCACTGCAATTCCCAACCCGGGCGCATCGGGAATCTGCCAGTAACCTTCGACCATGCGGATCGGCCCTTCAACGACCTCGTCGTACCATGGCACAGCGCCAACCATCTCCTCCTGGATCACATGGTTCGGAGTCGAAACCGCGAAGTGTAACGCCGCCACGCCTGCGATCGGTCCCAGCGGGTTATGCGGAGCAACTCCGATGGAGGTAGTTTCGGCCATCGCCGCAATTTTCTTGGCTTCGAGAAGACCGCCGCAGTGGCAGATATCCGGCTGGGCAATATCGATGGCCCGGAGGCGGAAGAGTTCATCGAATTCGCTGCGTTCTGCGAGACGTTCACCGCTGGCGAGCGGAACTTTGGTCTGCGCCGCCACACGCGCCATAGCAGTGGCGTCGCCCGGCGGCAACACTTCTTCGACAAACATCGGACGGCCCGGCTCCAACGCCTGGATATAGGCGAGCGCGGCGCCGATGGACGCCGGCCTCCCATGGAAGTCCACCATGATCTCGATGTCATCTCCGACAGCCTTCCGAATTCCCTGCATAATCCGTGCCACGCGATCCACATCCGGCAATGGAGCATGGTAATGCGTATACGGAATGAAGACTGCCTTCAGGGCCTTGTATCCGCGGCTGACCACTTCGAGTGCGCGCTCGGCGATCGGGTCGACATCGTTCGATTCGTACACGGCACGCATGTCGCCAAGACCCAGGTGCGTATAGACCTTTACGCGATCCCGCACCTTTCCACCCAGGAGGCGCCATACCGGCTGATTCAGAAATTTTCCCAGAATATCCCAGAGCGCAATCTCGATTCCAGATACCGCCGACATTCCGATAATGCCCAACCGCCAGAAACTGTGCTTCTTCATCCTTCGCACGAGCTGTTCGATATCACGCGGATCCTGGCCGATCAGGAGCGGCAGAAGGTCCTCGACTGCACCGGCAACCGCTCGCGTCTTCCATTCGCAGGTCGCCTCGCCCCAGCCGAATAGGCCGTTGGAGTCCGTGTCTACACGGACAAAAATCCAGTTCCGCATTTCAGCGTTGACAATTGTCGTAGAGACTCGGGTAATCCGCATGAATCAGCTCCTGATCGAAGGCGCCCGCTCATCTGTTTTACTTCTATCCTTAAACGACAGATTTATTTCGGTGGCAACCGGGGCGGTATCGAGATATCGCCACCAGAAAAAGCCATGCCTTAATTGAACCGGCAGGGGAGCCGCGCACTGATTGCTCCTGGGCTACAGGTCCAAAGTCAACTCGAGTCCACCATGTCCTGAGGTTAGGCGGCGACGCAAAACAACTACCCGCACATAAAACCGGCGGCAGATAATACCGGTTCGAACGACACTCTACACAATGGACTACAACTACTGTCAAGTGGTATACCACACATTGATCGCAAAGCTTATTCCGTTATTGCAGGCAAGCGATATATTGTCTTTTGCCTTGGAATTGTGAGGCCTGGCGAATATTTGCAATCATGGATAGAGCCGCGATTAAGATGGAGCGTCTCCATACTTTGGGTTCGGCAGCGGGAGAAGATTATGCCACTGGAACGGGCTGTTATTGTCACTGGAGCAGCATCCGGAATCGGCGCCGCCATTGCTACTCGATTCCTCGCGGACGGCTTCTCCGTGGTACTTTTCGATCTCGATGCCGCAGGCGCTCGCAAGGTCGCAGAGTGCAGCGGTCACGCGCCGAATGCTCTTATCGTGCAGGGCGATGCAAGTGAAGAGGATTCCGTTCGCGAAGCTGTCGCCGAGGCCGGACATAAGTTTGGCCCCGTCGGGATCCTGATAAATAACGTCGGGATCGAAATCAATGCTACCGTTCAAGAACAGAGCCGTGAGGAATGGGATCGACACGTCGCCGTTAATCTAACCAGTGTATTCCTGTTTTCCAAATCCTGTATTCCCGGAATGCGTGCAAACGGCGGCGGCGCAATCATCAACATTTCGTCGGTCCATGCATTTGTATCCTGGCCGCGCTGTGCCGCCTACGACGCTACCAAGGCCGGATTGCTCGGGGTCACGCGAGCGCTCGCAATCGATCATGGGCCGGAGGGCATTCGCGTAAACGCCGTCTGCCCCGGATACATACGTACGCCCCTCCTGGAGCGCTGGTTCGCCGCGATCGAGAATGGAGAGCAGGAGGCGGCACGGGCCCATCCGCTGCGGCGGATCGGCGAGCCGGTTGATGTGGCAAACGCCGTGTTTTTCCTGGCATCGGAACAAGCTTCGTTCATTACAGGAGCGGTCCTGACGGTGGACGGCGGGATAATGGCGGCGGGCCGATAGCAGTATCTATTTTGAGTGGTGGCAAGCTGGAGACGAAATTGCATGTAGCCGGCTGTACGCTGAGAAGGATAATTGAGGAATCGAGGCCGGAAAAAATGCCCAGGAAGCGAACACAGCCCATTGTTCCATCCGACGTACTCGATCACCTGCGTCAATTCATCGAGAGCAGAAATATGCAACCTGGAGAGCGCCTTCCTTCCGAACGATCCCTTGCACTCGAGTTCCGTGTCGGACGTCCGTCTGTTCGCGAGGCGATCAAGGCGCTCCAGATTCTCGACGTGCTCGACAGCCGGCATGGCGACGGAACCTTCATAAAGTCGCGGGCCGGGCTGCCAGGCGGATGGCCTTCCCAGGTCGACCTGGACGAGCGAAATATCGATTTGATCGAACTTTTGGAAGTCCGAAAGATGATCGAGCCGAATGCCGCCGCGCTTTCCGCGGCGCGCCGGAATGAGAGGCAGCTCGCGGCGATGGAAGCCGAGGTGGTCGCGCAGGAGAAGCGCCCCGATGACCGAGAGAATCTGGTTCGCCACGATTACCTCTTCCACGAGGCTATCCTGCAGGCCGCCGGCAATCCGGTGCTCAAGGATGTAGCGCGGTTTCTCGCCCCTCTCCTGCTCCGCAGCCGCAAACTGACTGGACGGAGCAGTCCCGACACTCGAATTGCAATCCAGCAGCACCGAATCATTCTGGAGGCGATCCGCCGCCGCGATCCCGATATCGCCGAGCAGGCCATGCGCATCCATCTGCAGACAGTCGGTCTCGACCTGATCGCGAAGGCGCAATCGCAGAGACGGGTCTGACGCGAGCTTTTGGAAGCCGTAAGCGCTTTTCGCTTCGCGCTGCGTGACGGCTTCTCGAGTCGATTGGGCTTTAGACTCGGCACATTGCCTCCTTGACATCCAGCGACGCTCGCCGTTATCGTTCGGTGGTCGGTCGGCCATTGAAATTGTCTGGTACACCTCTCCGCGATTTGTTTCACAAACTAAACGCGATACGAATCAAGTCGAACAAAGTGAATGGCGCGGATCGCTCGAATCGGGAGACCCTTCCACATTCCCGAGTAGATGCGAATCGGATATGAATTGAATCCGGGGAAGTCGGACCGCTGAAATGGCAATTGTGGCTGTGGAGGTTGACGGCGCGGAGGTCCGAGCCAATCGAGAAGGGGAGAGGATGCAGACGCGACGTAATTTTCTGAAGACGACGGTGCTTGCGGCTCCGTCATGGAGTTGCCTTTCCGCTTTTCCGGGGTGGGGGCAGGGTGGCACGGCGGGAAGGGAGCGCTTCCTGTTTGGTGCGTCCGTGTATCCGGATATCGACGGCGGAGGGCAGAGCAAGGCCATTCTCGATCTGCTGGAGCGGGCTCACATGAACGTGGCCCGGGTAGGGGAATCGAGCTGGGGCAACCTGGAACTGGCTCCGGGACAATTCAACTTCGGCTGGCTGCGGGATTTTCTCGACCAGATGCACCAGCGGGGCATATCGGCCATCCTGGGAACCTCAACCTACATTCCGCCGCAGTGGCTGGCGGCAGCCCATCCGGAAGCACTGGTGGTGCTGGAGCCGGGCTCCGGTCCCTCCGACCCGATGAGCCGCAAGTGTCCCTGCCTGAACCATCCTCTGTATCGGTCCGCTTGCCGGAGGTATATTCAGGCGCTGGCCGGGGAGTTTCACGATCATGCGGCGGTGATTGGCTGGCAGTTGGACAACGAGATTGAATTCGTGGATCAGATTATCTGTTATAACCCGGCGTGCGAACATGCCTGGCGGCAGTGGCTGGAGCAGACCTTTCACACGCCGGAGGAGTTCAACGCGAAGCTGGACCTGGTCGACTGGGGCATGAAGATCCAGTCCTTCGACGAGGTTCCTCAACCGCGGCGAGGGGTGGAAGGTTCGTCTGAAGATGTGCATGTGCAGCTGCCGGCGCTCTCGCTGGCCGAATTCCACTTCCGGCGCGACACAATTCTTGGATTTCTGTCCGAGCAGGCTTCCTTGATCCGCGAGTCCGGGGCCCGGCAGTGGATACTTACCGACTGGAATCCGCTGTGGACGGCGATTGCCGACGACCCCAGGGCCCAGTCCTTCATGTCGATTGCCGGCTTGAACTACTACCAGGAGACGACGGACAAGGCGCAGAGCTGGAACGACGCACCATGGCAGCTCGACATGCATCGCTCCTGCTATGGCAAGGGTAGATTCCTTGTCACCGAAACGCGCGTTGGGGTCGCTGGAGGAACCAGGATGTGGGACCCTGCGCCGAGCCGGGAGCAATTCCGCATGTGGGACCTGCAGCTGGCGGCGTTCGGCGCGAGCGGGATGATGTACTGGTCGGGCAACCGTTGGCGAGGCGGCCACTGGCCAAACTGGGGTGCCCTCATGGACTGGTCGGGCCAACCCGAACCCGACGTCGAGTGGGCGGTTGAACTGGGCGCTTTCTTTGAACGCTGGGGAGCGGAATTGCTGGCTCACCCGGTGGCCAGCCGTGCCGCGGTGCTGACCGACTTCGATAATCGCGCCGCGCTCGAAATCTATCCCACCATCCCCAACAGCCGCTCCGTGTTTACAGAAACCTTCGCGGCGCTGCACCGGCTGGGCATCGGGACCGACACCGTCAACTCCGCCCAGGCCGAGCACCCGGACAATCTGGAAAAGTACGACCTGCTGGTTCTGGCTGCGGCGACCGCGCTCGACAATGCCGCGGCGGTGGAGTCGATGCGCCACTACGTGCTGCAGGGCGGCACCCTGATCGTTACCCCCTTTACTGCATATATGGATCGCAACGGCATCTTCCGCGGGGATGGCTTCGGCGCCAACCTTGCCGGGCTTACCGGCGGCGTGGTGCGCACGGTACGCTGGACAGGCTCGCCGGACAAAGGCAACAAGCAGCAGCTTTTCGTGAACTGGAGCAACACTGCGGTGAGCCGCCGCTCCCCTGTTGGTCTCGACGGCTACATGGAGTATCTGGAGATCACTGACACAAATACCAGCACCATCGCTGCATTTTCAAGCGACCAGCAAATCGTCAATGGCAGGCCCGCAGCCACCTTGCGCAAACTGGGCCGCGGGCAGGTAGTCAAGCTTGCCTTCTGGCCCGCCGACGATAGCTTTCTCGACCTCCTCGACAAAATCTGCCCTTCGGCCCACAACTTGCTGGAAACCCCACTGCCCGACGGCGTGCTGGCGGTGCCGCGAACCGATCACAGCCTGTTTGTGATCAACGTAACCGCAAGGCCGCAGCCCTGCGCATTTCGTTCAGACTCCACAGATCGCCTCACGCAACGCACCATTCCCGCTCGTCTGACTCTGAAACCTTACGAAACCCTCTGGCTCGGTGCCAAACCAACCCCTTGACCGTTCCTCGCATCCCGGCCGTCAAGGTACATTCAGGTCCAGCTCAATCGCCCTCGCTCCCATTTCCTAAATGGAGTTCCGTTTCAGCATTGCCGCCTGCCTGTGATTTCGCGCTAGTTGGAAGCCAGATAGACCGGGAGCCGTTTCTTTGCGTTTTGATCCTTGAATGGCACCGGGACGTTCCAGTAAACCACCCTTCTCTGCCCTTATATAGCTGTATCCCGGCGCTGTCCGTCGTCGGTCCCACGCCGCAATATCCGCAGCACATCGTGCTCGTACCACAGCAGGCCGCCGCGGCCGGCCACGCGCATAGCAACGGTTCCTTTCTGTCCTTGTTCAGCAAGCGCTATAGCCGTTCGACCATCCTCGCCTCAGTGCCATGGTTCCTGCAGGTTCTCAGCACTTATGGTATCGGCATCTTCACACCCACCATCCTGGCTGCGGCCATCGGGCATCAGGCCGCGCATATCCGCAGCATGAGCGACCTTATCGCCAACGCCACCATTGCCGCTAGAGGAGACGCGATGATTACCCTGCTGCTGATCGTCGGTATTGCCTTTGCGGTCTTGCTGGCCGACAAGGTAGGCCGCATCCGGTTGCAGATTTTCGGCTTTATCGGCTGCGCGGTCGGTCTATTTCTGGCTTCTCTCTCCGTCGACTTCAGCGGGGGAATGAAGATCATACTCATCTTCGCGGGCTTCATGCTCTTCGACTTCATGACCAATCTTGGCCCCAACGCGCAGACTTACCTTCTGGCCGGCGAAGTGTTTCCCACCGCAATCCGCGGCAAGGGCGCGGGCTTCGCAGCGGCGTTCGCCAAGATCGGCGCGGTCGCCACGGCGTTCCTCTTCCCCATCCTGCTGGCTTCTATCGGTACCCGCGTCCTGCTCTACGGCCTGGTTATTGCATCGCTGCTGGGAGCGATGGTCACGTGGATGTATCGAATCGAGACCACCGGCGTGAATCTCGATCGTATCGGCGAGGCGGCGCCCGAGGTCGAAAATCCAGGCCGACGCTCCTTCTGATCTCATCCGTTGGCGGCTATTGGCTAAGCCGCAGGGCGCCCAAGCCGGCTGACAGAATCACAGCCCCAGCGCGGTCGATCAGCATTCGTAATCTCTCCGAGCGGCTCCCAGTCACGAACACCGGAGATGAATTGCAAAGACTCGCCGAGACTTGTAACGCAATGCTTGCGCGCCTGGGTCGGCGGCGAATCAGATAAGGCAATTCACCACTGACGCCTCGCACGAACTTCGCCGGCCGCCGTCTTTCGTGCGCACGGTTGGGGAAGTAGCGTTGCGCAACCCCAAGGCCGATGCCACCAGCCGTCAGGACTTTTAGGATATCGTAGACGAAGTAGCCAAAGCCGGGGGCTCCTGAAGAACATGCTATCCCTTGCGCGGGCAGATGCCGGGCAGAGCGATCCGGCTTTGGAACCCTAGAACCTGGCTGTTGTTGTGGACGAGACTTGCGAGATGGCGCGCCCGCTCGTTGCGGATCGCAGTCTTGCACTTTCAGTCTCGCTGGGCGCCGAGCGATTAGCTAATTCATCGGATGTCGGTGCAAAGAGCTACTCATCAGCGTCGCAAGACACGCCACATTTTCCCTTGAATCCGTATAGGGAGAGAATCACCTCTCCTCCCGCCGGCTGGCCCGTCATATAACCGGGCGGTCAGAGACTTGGTAGCGTAGCTGTTCCAGGAATTTCATCGTTTCTATCACCTGTTGAGGCGCCTTGGGGCTTTCATCCTCAATGTAGTAGAGTTTCACCCTTGCTCTATCCGCAGCAGAGAAAATAGCTGACCAGTTCAGTTGGCCTTTACCAAGTGCAACGCTCGTCTCGTCCGGGGCCTGTCCTGTCAGGTTGGTAGTTGTTCCCTTCGCCATGTCCTTCAAGTGCATCAGATCAAAGCGCCCCGGGTATTTTTCCAGATACGCCACGGGGTCGGCTCCTCCATGCACAAACCAGAATGTGTCCATCTCAAACGTCACGTATTCCGGATCGGTTGACTGCACCAGCACGTCGAACAAAGTCTCCTGGGGCGTATGCACAAACTCGAAGCCATGCGGGTGATAGCCAAACTGAATACCTTGGTGCTTCAATTTCATCCCCCACGCATTGAATTTTGCCGACGCCGCATGCACATCTTCCTCCGATAGTTCGCCCTGGCGTGGAATGCTGGACGTAATGACATAGGTTGCACCTAACGTCTTCGTATCACGAATGATTCCAACCAAGTCGTTCGATAGCCTGTCATACTCAGCAATCAGGCTTGAACATGTCAGGCTATCTTTCTTTAAGAGATCGTGGAACTCTTGTGCTGAACGGCCGTAAAAGCTTGCCGTTTCTATGTCCCGGAACCCCACCTTACTAATCCGTGCCAGTGTGCCTTCCGTATCCTTACTCAACTGGCGGCGATAGGTCCATAGTTCCATCCCAACGGAATGATGAAAGACCTCGGACTTCACCGTTGGCGCCATTTTCGGTTTCCAGGAAGATGCCTGCCCGGTCCCATTGTTGAGCCACACGTCAACCCCGGGCGCGCTCCACGCGTACGGTTTTTGCAGCAGGTCCAGGTCCCCATCGCCATCAAAGTCGGCAATCTTACCATCGTGCCATCCCTCTCCCTGATCCAAAAGCGTGGTCCGGAAGGTGCCGTCCCCATTGCCGTAGAGTATCCATGCACTGGCGTTTGGGTTGTCCAGTGCCGTTGGCTCAGTGGTCCACTTGCCTTGTTCGGCGGTCAGAATATCCAGATTGCCATCGCCGTCGATATCTGCGATATCGAGCGTGTGACCATGAATCATATCCCTGTCCAGGAGCTTATGCCCCACCCAGGCTTTCTCATCCTCGGGATCGCCTACGCACTCGTGCATCATGAGGGGGCCGCTGCCATCGCCCGGCGCAATCACAATCTGCGGGTATTTACCCGGTTTGAACCTGCCTGCCCGAATTCTGCCGCCGATTACTCCTACTTTGATTGGCTTGAACCTGTCGCCACCAAGATGTTTGAACCAGTAGTTCCCTGCGAGCAGGTCCAGCTTTCCATCCCCGTCGATGTCATAAGCATCCATGCCTTCGGCATATGGCGTCCAGCCCCAGGAACTTGCGGTCCCCTCGCCTGCATTCCCGGAGTAAATCGGCGTTAACGACCATGGTCCGGAGTTACGCGGGTCCTCGGGAATCCTGGCCACAAACAGGGTCTTCGCCCCCTGGTTCCAGAAGTACAACTGCGGCTTTCCCGTCCCCTCTACATCGGCAAAGATCATGTCGTGGTGTTGGTGAGCGCCCCCATCTTTAATAATGTGGCGCTTCCAGGGCACATTCGGGTCGAAGTTCGGATAGGGGTTTTCCCACCAGTAAACTTTGCTTCCTTCGTAATCTTCTCCGAAAATGATGTCGGTATTGCCGTCGTTATCGACATCGAAGGCAGTACCGCCGGCTTCGAGCGGCACAAACTCATTTTCGACGATATAGCGGTCCCACCCACCTGGCGGCATTCTTCGGTACCAAACCAGGGCCGGTCCGCATACGCGAAAGCTCAACACAAAGTCCGTGGCAGGAGAATCTTTGTCAAACTTTCCAATCGCGTCACCGGTCTGCTCTCGCGACGTGCTTGGCACAGGTAACTCGCCCCGGCTGCTCGATTTTCGCACCCAGTGGATTTCCCGCTCCGATGCCCGTCCAATTCGTGGCGTAATAATCGATGCCGTGGCAGAAGCAACTGTCACACTCTTGATAAAATCGCGACGTTTCATGTCTACGTCTCCATAAAGCGCAATCGCGCTGAAAACCTCAAAGGCTAAGAAGTGTGTCCGTGCAGTCTGTTATTTCCTCCGCACGGCATCGGTATCAAGCTCGATCCTAATGTGTTCGCAAGGGCTGACGCCCACCTTGGCTCCCCTGAACAATGCGGATACCAGAGTAAAGAAAACAGAAGAGGCACGTGAACACAAGCAAGCAGGATCGTATGTAAGAACAATGACGCACCGCAAGTAAGCGCAAGTAAAACCTTGCGTTAATTCCCCGACCTGCACTTTCAGGCGGGCTTGGGCCGACCAGCGAGTGGAAAGAGGTCAAATTTTCCTCGTCTCAAGACACCGGGGCATCGCTGTCTGCGGCCACACCGTCGACTCTCAGGAGACGAACAGCCCGAAGCCGATCACCTGCAAGCTCAATGGTACGGAGACGAAGTTTCCCGGTGGAGGATCGATGTTGGTGAAGCTTGCCGATCCCCATACGCTGAAAGTGACCTAAAACAATGCGACGAAGGAAAGGTGCGACGCGAGAACACGTTTGCGCGTGGCGAGGACGACACGACGATCACCGAGACAGATGTTACCCCGGCCGCGTCACCCTCAACAATGTCAGTAGTCACTCGCAAGATCTAGGGCTGGTTCCGGGTCACTACCGCGCGGTGTCTAGACGCGGTTGAACAAGCTGAACTGGAATGCCTGGGGCGCACCTCACGGGTGGGTGCGTTTCTAGTTCGCTCTTTGCATGTGAACCAGTGGCAGGCGAGCGCGGCAAAGGTACTCTGCCCCACCTGAATTGAAAAGGCCTAAAACTCAGACAGACAGACTCAATCGCACATGAATAGTCCACTTCGATTCCGAAGAGCAGCGTTTCGGACGAATCAACCGTGCACACGGCAATTGTAGCCTTGAGTACTTCTTCCCTACTGCCGGATGGTCCACGACTCAAGAGCTAATTCAATTTCTGGCTGTAGGGTTTTTTCTCGAACTGATTTGCGATCACCATTATGTCGGGGCCCTTGACCCGGTTTCTCGCCTCGACGCACTACACTTGATTCCTATGCCTGAAGAAGTTGGAGATAGGAGAGATCCGAATCGCGCCAGGGAGCGAATTGGGATTGGCCTCTCGATTAGCGGAGCCTGGATTCTGCCGTTTCTGATCTTCGCCATCTGGGTTCTTCCAGCGAGGAGCTTTGCGTGGCCAGTGGTGACAGTACTGGCTGTGCTGTTGGCGCCTGTTCCCGCGCTGCTCTACACATTCGGGCAGCGCAGGCGGCTCCTCGCCAGCGCCGCAAAGGCAGAGGAAGCTGCCGAGCAGCTCAAGCTGCAACTGGAGACCGTGCGGTATCGCACGTCGCGTATGCGAGAAGAGTTGCAGGCAGCCGACCGGCAAGCGCGTCTTTCTCACCAACTCACCCTGCTGGGTCAGTTCACAGCAGGCTTCATGCATGAGTTCAACAATCCTCTTGCGATTGTGGCTGGCCGCCTTGAGGTCCTGCTTGATGAACGCAAAGAGGACGCCGCTCTTTGCTCCGATCTTGAACAGATGCTGAAAGAAGCACGCTACATGGGCAACATCGCGGGCACGCTGCTGCAGGCGCTACGCCGCGAACGAGGCGGCGAGGTCTTCGAAGCGTCGGTGCCGCAGAAGGCTCTGGTGGATGCATTGGCGGCATTTCGTCCGGCAGCCTTGGCTCAGGGAGTGGAACTGGCAGAAGAGTATGCCGAGGCGCCAAGAGTGGACGTGCCCGAGCATGTGATTGTCGAAGTTGTGCGCGGTCTGCTCAGCAACTCACTCGAGGCACTCAAGGGTCGAGAGGGCGGCATCATCTGGGCGCGCATTGAACCCTACCGAACCGCCGGCGCCAGGGTCCTGGCACGCGTTGAGGATAATGGCCCGGGAGTGCCGGACGAACTCACACATCATCTCTTCGAGCCGTTTGTTTCGCATAGCAGCGGGCGGGAGCGGCTGGGGCTTGGCTTGTTTCTGGCAGCTAGCCTGTTGGATATGTATGATGCCCGAATTCGCTATGAGATGCGATACGGAGGAGGCTCGAGCTTTCTGATCGAGTTGCCTCCGGCCCGATTCACACGCGGCCAGCCGTACCATTGGTTTGCCGGAGGAGCATCGCAATGACCAGGATTCTGGTAATTGACGACGAGCCCGCGCTGGGCGAAAACATCCAGCGCATGCTGCGTCTGCCCGGCACTTCGGTTGCTGTGTCCGTTGACCCGGCGAAGGGCCTTGCCGACGCATTGGCGAATCCACCCGACATTGTTCTGTTGGATCTTCGCATGCCCGGAATGTCTGGGGAAGAGGTCTTCGCTCGGCTTCATAAGGCGCATCCCGACATACCCATCGTCTTTCTAACTGCATTTGGGTCGGTGGAGAGCGCCGTCCTGGCCATGCGCAACGGCGCATTCGATTACTTGCAAAAGCCCTTCAAGCGGGAGGATCTTTTGCTGGTTGTGAATCGAGCGCTCTCTCACGCCTCGCTCGAAAAGGAGGTCGTACGGCTCAAGGGCCGACTCGAATCTCTGGGAGACACAGACGCGGCACAGAGCCGCAGTCCGGCAATGTTGGAGCAGATGGAAAAATGCCGTCGTGCAGCGGCCACCGATGCGACCATCATGATCCTCGGCGAGAGCGGCACTGGCAAGGAGGTTACTGCGCGATTCATTCACAACCAGAGCCGCCGCAGGGATGGGCCGTTTGTGCCGGTCGAGTGCAGTGCCATGCCCGGTTCGCTCATTGAGAGCGAGTTGTTCGGCTACGAGCGCGGCGCATTCACTGGGGCAGAGCGCACCAAAAAGGGGCTCATCGAGTCGGCCGACGGCGGGACACTTTTCCTGGATGAGATCGGGGATCTGGGCGTGGAGTTGCAAACGCGCCTCTTCCGGTTTGTCGAGGAGCGGTCGTTAAGACGCCTGGGTGGGGTATCCCAAGTGCGCGTGGACTGCCGCATTCTTTGCGCGACGAATCAGGACTTGCAAGCAAAGATCAAGGCGAGCACGTTTCGCGAGGAACTGTATTACCGTCTCAGTGTGGTCACGGTCAAGCTGCCTCCGCTACGGGAAAGGACGGAGGATGTTGCGCACCTCGCCAAGTTCTTCCTTGAGCGATTCTCGCGCCGTTATGGGAAGAGCTTTTCAGCTTCTCAACGATTTTATGAGGCACTTCTCAAGGAGCGTTGGCCGGGTAACGTGCGCCAACTGAAAAATGTTGTGGAACGGCTCACTGCACTCCATCCTGGCGGCGTGCTTGAGCCGGAAGATCTGGAAGAGGAATCTCCAACCACAGAGATGGCCGATGGCCTTTCCACGCTTCAATGGAAGGAAGCAAGGGAAGAGTACCTGTCCAGCTTTGAAACCAGCTACGCGCAAGCAGTGCTGAGGCGATGCGATGGCAACGTGAGTGCAGCGGCGCGAGAGGCCGGTGTCGATCGAAAGACTTTTTACGCGTTGCTCAAGCGCGAGAGAGATCCCCAAGGTGGGGAATCCATTCCCCGGAGCGAGCCCGGGCCCGGGGAATAGAATCCCCAACTCGACCAGCGTCCTTCCCGCAAGTTACTGAAAACAAATAATGCAGCCATTGGCCTTAGAGATGCTCTACGAGAGCGCAGGAGCTCCCGTACATGAAACTCTGGACCTCAGGTCGCACGGCAATCCTGTTGGTGTTCGGCTTCTTCTCTCTGATGCCTCTCCCGAGCCACGCAATTCCCGCCTTCGCCAGAAAATTCGGCGTCAAATGTTACACGTGCCACACAATTCCTCCCGCGCTCAACAAGAACGGCTACATGTTCAAGCGGCTCGGCTATCGGATGCCGCCGGATGAAATGGACGGTACCAAGCCCGCGCCGAAGGTTAGCGCACTTGACAAAGACATCAAGTTCAGCCTGACAAACTCCTTCGCGTTGATCCTCCAGACCAGCGTTACCGACGACAAGACCGTCGCGGACGCCGGGAGTACAACTTCGGCATCTCCCTCCACCTCATGTGGAAGCGACACCCAGCAGAGCTCGTCCTGCTCCAGCTTCAATCTGGATGAAGCGGCCCTGTTCGTGGCGGGAACGATTCCGGAAAGCGGCTTCTCGTACTTCGGGCATTACGAGTTGTACCAGGATGACCAGAGCGATCTTGAACAGGGATTCGGCGTCTACACTGCCGGCCGCGCCAACAGCAGCTACTTCGCCAAGGGTGGCGAGATCCACATGCAGGAGGGCGAGGGAACTCGCGCGGCGATGTTCTACAACCTCTTCCCCAATCCCGCTTACATCCTGACAAACATCGATCCCATTAACTTCACGCTCGACCAACACCCCGTCGGCGTGGATGCGGGATATACCTGGGCCTCCAACTATTTCAAGAACATTTTTGCGGTCTCGGCCAAAGTTACGAATGGCTTGAATGCGGATGGCAGTGAGATTCTCGCCGG
The DNA here is from genome assembly GCA_963833995.1 of uncultured Acidobacteriota bacterium. Classification (GTDB taxonomy): domain Bacteria; phylum Acidobacteriota; class Terriglobia; order Terriglobales; family Acidobacteriaceae; genus Telmatobacter. Next base: position 63,809 of record CAWIAE010000003.1, read on the forward strand.
CTCGACCAAGAATTCCAAGGATGTTTGGGCAGACGCGGATTACTGGTTCGGTCCCGATGGCGGCGTAACCGTGATGATGTATCGGGGGTCGAAAGACCAGGTGCAAAACGCGGGCGCAACGGACCAGTTCACTTACCGCCCGAACTTCTATCGAGTGGGCGCGTTCGGGAACTACCTCTTCTTCGACAAACTCGATCTGCTGGGCGGCTATATGCGAAGCCATGATGACTGGGAGTGGGACCAGGCATCCCCCATGTCGTCATATGTCGCCAATACCTATCACGGTGAGGCCGACTATTACATCAAGACGGGCACCGCCATTATGGTGCGGCTCGACCGTTCGAGCCAAACCATTAATCCGCAGCCCACGATGCATACGCGGGTATGGGGCATCGGCGCCGAACACGCACTCACTGAGCGAGGCAACGTTGTGGCGCGTGCCTCCTACAACCAGGAACACGACGGCGACCCTGTCGCTCTTGTGGGTACCACCGACAAGCAGTTTGAACTCGATTTCCGCTTCATGTGGTAAGGAGAAACCGAAATGCACAAGGCAATTCAACTCATCTCGATGGCACTGATCAGCGTACCGCTGCTCCTGGTTGCGCAAAGCAGCAACGTAACTCTCCCGCAAGACAAAGGGCCCAGCAGGATCGACGTTGGTTCCTACCCGCCCGACCAGCAGAAGGCGTACAAGATCTTTGACGGCAAGTGCTCCAAGTGCCACACCATCGCGCGACCTATCAACACGACCATGAGCAAGGAGGAATGGGAGCGTTATGTGAAGCGAATGATGCATAAACCGAACTCGGGCATCAGCGACAGCCAGGGAAAGGCAATCTTCGAGTTCCTGGCATATGACCAGCAGGCGCGCAAGGACAAGAATCCGTCGGCGTTCTATAAGTCACTTTCCGACGACGAGATTGAAAAACTGAAGGCCCAACAGCAATGATCTGCTTCCGGGGCGGTGACGGAATTGCCTTCTGCCCCGGCGGACACTAGCCCGTCCGCCGGGGATTTACCTCAATCTCATATTTGCATGCTGGCCCTCGTTTACGACCTGAACTATTGCACGAATCTCGAAATGGTGAACGGATGAGCTACTCCATCAAGATTCCGGACCGGGAATACTTCGACAAGAACATTCCCTGCCAGTCCGCCTGCCCAATCCATACTGAATGCGGTCGATACGTGCAGGCCATCGGGATCTCAAAGGATGAGGAAGCCTACCTGCTCGCCCGCGCTCCCAACCCTTTCGCTTATGTGCTTGGACGAATCTGTGCGCACCCCTGCGAAGATAATTGCAGGCGCGGCAAGATCGACGAGCCCATCGCGATCTGCGCCTTAAAGCGCTACGCGACGGATCGTCATAATCTTGGCAGCGGGCATGATCCCGCGAGAAGAGTTTTGCCGCCCTCACAAAAGCGCAACAAAAAGGTTGCGGTTGTGGGAGCTGGTGTCTGCGGGTTGACCTGCGCGCACGACCTTGCGTTGCTTGGGTACACGGTGGAGGTATTTGAATCGGCTCCCGTTCCGGGCGGAATGCTTTACCTGGGCATTCCGCAGTTTCGGCTTCCTCGAGAAATCATCAAGATGGAGGTCGATCACATTCTGGCGATGGGCGTCACGCTGCATACCCGCGTGACGGTGGGCCGCGACATATCGTTCGCCGATCTGCGCTCGAAATTTGATGCCGTGCTTCTGGCCACGGGTCTCAACAAGGGTCGCGAGTTGAACATTCCGGGTGCACACTTCGCGGGCGTTTACAACGGCATCGATTTCTTGATTAACGTAAACCTGGGGTTTGAGATCGAGTTGGGCAAGCGCGTTGTGGTCGTAGGCGGCGGCAACGTGGCAATTGATGTGGCACGCGCTGCGGTGCGCCTGGTACAGGAGGCGGTTGATTTTCCCTCCTTAGCTGAGGAGGAGAAAAGTTTGCAGCCTGCACTGGACGCGGCCCGCATGGCCATGCGTTCTGGAGCGGAAGAAGTTGACATGGTCAGCCTGGAATCGCGCACGCAGATGCCCGCGTGGAAAGGCGAAGTAGACGAAGCAGAGCACGAGGGAATTGTCGTCGACAACGGATGGGGCCCCAAGGAAATTGTGGGCCAGGATGGAATCGTCACCGGACTGAAGGTTCGCCGATGCCTTTCAGTTTTTGACGAAAATGGCCGCTTCAATCCCGCGTTTAGTGACGAAGAGAAGATCATCTCGTGCGACAGTGTGATTCTGGCAATTGGCCAGCAGGCAGATCTCTCCTACATCAGCAGCGAAGACGGGGTTCAGGTGACGCCGCGCGGCATTCTGAAGATCGATGAGGACCTCAAGACGACCGCTCCAGGTGTTTTCGCCGGGGGCGACGTAGCCTTTGGGCCGCGAGTTCTTGTCGAAGCGGTCGCGAACGGTCATCGCTCCGCGCGTTCCATCCACCTTTATCTCAGTGGCAAGACGGAAAAGACTGTGCGCAGCCGGTTCCGCATTCTGCCTAACTGGAAGATGCCCGCTGCCTTTCTGACCACGCCGCGGCAGAAGATGCCTGTTCTGGCTGCCAATCGCCGCATTGGGATCGCCGAAGTGGAGCTTGGTTTCGATGAGGAGCAGGGCCGCGCAGAGGGGCTTCGCTGTCTCAATTGCCAGGTGAACACCATCTTCGACGGATCGAAGTGCATTCTCTGCGCCGGGTGCGTGGATATCTGTCCCGAGAGCTGCTTACGCCTCGTCGACCTTACTCAAGTGAGCGGCGATGAACGCTACGACGCACTGATTACGCAACGCTACGGTGTCTCTGCGGCTGAACTGAACGTCGGCCAGGCCGGGGCGATTATCAAAAACGAAGAAAAATGCATTCGCTGCGCCCTATGTGCTGACCGGTGCCCGACCGGAGCCATCACCATGGAAGCCCTCGAACGGCAGGAACGCGAAGTCTTTGAATAAGGGGAGCATGAGCATGAATCGTAGAGCATTTTTGAGTTGGGGAACGGCAGGGTTCGTTGCACTATGTTCGGGAGTCGCAGTGAGCTTTGGAGCCGTGGTCAGGTTTCTGGTGCCGAGCGTTTTTTATGAGCCTCCTCAAAGCTTCAAGATCGGCGACCCCGCCGATTTTCCCTTCGGACCTCCAACGTTTCTACCTGATGAGAAGATCTTTGTGTTCCGGGACCGCGAGAAGGGATTCGCCGTGGCGAGCGCGGTCTGCACGCATCTCGGATGCACCGTCGCCTACTTTCCCAGTGACAGTCGTTTCCATTGTCCGTGCCATGGCAGCGTTTTCGGGCCTAGTGGCGCGGTCCAGCATGGTCCGGCGCCGCGCGGTTTGAACTGGTTTGAGATTACGGAGGCACGTGATGGTCAACTCCTTGTCGATAAGGACAAGGTTGTACCGCCCAACTATCGGTTGATGGTGTGACGATGAATCTAATCCGAGAAATTTGGCAATCGATAGTGCGGCGGGACCCGCTTTCCACTGACAAGGGAAAGTCCGAATTGGTGTTTCTCAATGTCTGGCTCCACGTTCATCCCGCCAAGGTAAAGAAAGAGAATCTCAAGTTCAAGTACACCTTCTATTTGGGCTTCATTACTTTCTTTCTCTTCCTGATCCTTCTAACTACGGGGATCGCGCTGATGTGCTACTACCGACCATACCCGCCGCAGGCCTACCAGGACATGAAGGATCTGCAGTTCGTAGTCTTCATGGGGCCTTTCCTGCGCGCTATGCATCGATGGGCAGCTCACGCTATGGTTGGGTGTGTCTTTCTTCATATGTGCCGCGTGTTCTACACCGCCTCTTATAAGAAGCCGCGGCAGTTCAACTGGGTGATTGGTGTGCTTCTCCTGTTACTGACGCTGGGGCTATCCTTCACCGGCTATCTTTTGCCCTGGGATCAACTGGCATATTGGGCCATCACAGTGGGCACCAACATCGGCAGTTACGCGCCGCTGGTGGGCGGCCAGGTGCGAGAGATTCTGCTCGGCGGTCACACGGTCGGGGAGGCCGCGCTGCTTCGCTTTTATGTGCTTCACGTTGCAATCCTCCCCTCGGCGATCATCCTGCTGACCATCCTCCACTTCTGGCGGATTCGCAAAGACGGTGGACTCTCACGGCCAATCTGGAAACTGAAGAGGAAGACAGAAGAGCTGCTCACCATCGGCGCCCCCGCACTGACTGCGCCGCTTGTGGCAGCTTCAAGGGACAAGACCTACGGGCTGATGGAAGTCGTCACCGGCAAGCCCATTTTTGAAACCATCACTCCCGAAGAGGAAGACGATGCGGTCTTCTCTTATCCATACGCCTTCTTCCGCGAGGCCATTGCACTGATGGTGACGGTGACAGGTATCATGGCGATCTCACTTTTCTTCCATGCTCCGCTTGAAGAACTGGCCAATCCGGCCAGGACGCCCAACCCAGCCAAGGCGCCGTGGTATTTTCTGGGCCTGCAGGAATTGGTTAGCCATTCAGCGTTGTTGGGCGGTGTGGTTGCGCCAACACTGATGGTGCTGGCGCTGCTGGCAATTCCCTATTTCGATAGGAACCCCAGTCGACGACTCTCCGACCGCAAGTGGGCCATCTGGTTGTTCACGATTTTCGTAGTGGCAAACCTGGTTCTGATCGTCATTGGAACGTTCTTCCGTGGTCCGGGGTGGGCATTTGTTCCACCGTGGGTCCATGTCGTTGCGGGGGCAGAGTGATGGGACGCAGATTACCGCAAATCTTCTTTGTACTGAGCACGCTTGCGCTGGTGCTGATCGTTACGGCGATCTGGCAAGCCAGCACACCCTCGTGGAAGATCTATCAACGTGACTTCTTTCAACTCGAGGCACAGGAGGAGCCCAACGCCATTACCAAAGCTGCGGTTCTGGCGACTCCGCCGCAGATTCATCAGATCCTGCTGCCCGGCATGCAGCGAGTCGACCGCTGCACCACGTGCCATCTCGGCGTCGACGACCCCACCATGAAGAATGCACCGGAGCCTTTTCGATATCATGCTGGACTCGGGCCGCACATTCCTTCAAGGTTCGGCTGCACAATTTGCCATGGCGGTCAGGGCCTCGCAACGGACATGAAAGACGCGCACGGCGATGTGCAGTTCTGGCAAACGCCGGTTCTTTCCAGGGATTACATTCGCGCCTCTTGCGGCCGGTGCCATAAGGAAGGCGAAGTTCCGGGTGTCCCCGAACTCACCGAGGGCCGGCGGCTCTTTGAAACCCAGGGATGCCATGGCTGCCATAAGTTGAACGGCGTGGGTGGCAGCATCGGCCCTGACCTTACCGAAGAGGGTGCGAACCATCGTTCGCCCGAATGGCTTGAACGTCACTTCCTTGCGCCCAACGCGGTTTCTGCCGGATCCGCGATGCCCAACTTCCATTTCACCCGGCAGCAGGCCCGTGCCCTCACCTATTACATGCTTTCGCTGACCAACGCGGAAATGGGCACGTATTACTCGAGCGTGCGGCTGATCCCGAGCCCCGAATATGGACGGCAGCTCTTTGTCGAAAAGGACTGCATCGTCTGCCATGCCATCGGGGGAGTTGGCGCGAAGGCCGGACCCGACCTGCTCGGCGTGACCAGACAACATTCGTCTGAATGGCTCGACGAACAACTGGTGAATCCGCAGCTTGTGTATCCGGGGAGCTCCATGCCTGAATACGACCTGGAAACCAATGCCCGCAAGGCGCTCGTTGCTTTCATGTCGTCCGCCACATCAGACGATGCGCAGGAGATCCTGCTTCACAGGGCCAACAAACTCAGCCCCCAAGATGTCGCCATCGAAGCAGGCAAGCAGGACTTTGCGCGCTTTGGTTGTGCAGGTTGCCACGGCACAGAACTCCAGGGAGGCGTACCGAACCCCAACGCCCAGGGTGGGCAGGTTCCATCGCTTCTGCATGTTTCGGACGATTACACGCAGAATGAGCTCATCGAAATCATTCGCAACGGCAGAGTGCCCCCTTTGGATAATCCTTCCGGCCCCACGCCGCCGCTATATATGCCTTCATGGAAGCACCTCTTGAGCGATGAAGATATACATCACATGGTCGATTTTCTCTGGTCGAAGCAACAAAAAACGAAGGAGAGCTGGTAGCGGTCAGGCATTCGTGCGACATCTTCATTGCTTTTGAGGTTTACAGCTTGAATTCGTCATCAAAATGTGGCTCGGGTTCTTTGGTCGCATGGGCCGCCACGGGAGTGTTGCTGGTCGTCTCGGCAATCCAGGCCTCTCAAGGTCGGGCGAATGCGGCCGGCAGTTCAGCTGCGCCTGACACTTTTCCTGCGCCCACCAATCTGAAAGTGCTGCCCAGGGACCTTACCGGGAAACAGGTCCGCGAACTGATGGAGGAGTGGTCAAAATCTCTTGGTGTTCGTTGCGATTCCTGCCACGCCGAAGATCTTGATGGTGTTGGCCCGGACGGGCGTCCGCCTCTCAAGTTTGCAGATGATTCCAAGCAGATGAAGGCGATCGCGCGCCTCATGTACGCCATGACCGACGAGATCAATACAAACTACGTCGCCAAAATCGAAGGTTCTGGCTTGCCGGTAACCTGCGGCACCTGCCATCGGGGCCATGTAAGTCCCGAGCCGTTCATGACCGAGCCCCCAGAGGAAATGCCAACTCCGCAGGTTCCGGCGAGGGCGGAACAAAGCCCACTGCCGCAATGACAGAACGCCTCTTAACTCTCTCTGCAAGGGACATAGCATATCGACAGTCCAATCCCCGCCGGGGCGATAGTTGATGCACTGCTTGGAGATCTAATGCGGATCACGATTCGAGCAGCGTCGGCAAAGAGAAGGGGACCCAACCTGCGAATCTGTTTCATGCCGATGCTCGGCGCCGCAATGCTTTCCGCAACAGGAATGGCGGCGCAAGCAGGCAATGCCCATCCCGGTGGCTACCAGACCGCGCAGTCGGTTTCAGACAACCGATCGGACGCAGCGGCCTGCACTAGATGCCACAAAGAGCTTGTGAAGGACTTTGACAGCAATCCACACAGCAACGCCGCTCTGAAGGACCCCAGCAAGATCGTGACCTGCGCAAGGTGTCACGGTTCCGGCAAGGCGCACGCGGAGAGTGGCGAGGTCGGCACAATCTTCGATCCTCTCACGGCCACGGGCAAGCAAGCAGATGAAAAATGCCAGGCATGCCATGACAGGCACGGGAACTTCGAGCACTCAGCCCATGGCAAAGGCAACGTGAGCTGCATCGGCTGCCACACGGTCCACGGCCGCGGTGCGTCGAAGCACCTGCTTAAGGCAGAGCAGCCCCAACTGATCCGAAATTGAATTCCAGACGAGAGAAGTTCAGGAATGCCACCCGTCTGTATCAATCTGAAGCCGATGGGCCACGGGAGATTGAAGAACGTTTGGCGTCCATCGAGACGAAATTGCAAAAATTGCTGGCTCTCAGAGGCTCCGACTGAGCGAATCGAAGTGGGCGGAAATCTCCATGGAGAAATGCCCGAAGAATAGCCTTTCCAAGTGTTGGCCAATGTTCGTTGCGAAATCGTGGGTGTGGATGCTGCACCCGTCCGTACAAAAGCCTAAGGCGGTTCCGACTGCGGTCGCGCTCCAGCCCGATTCCGCGTTCGCCTGTGTGAGCCGTGGTGATACATGCGCCAGGGCACGTTCGCGTGGAGAGCGTTGCCGATCCGCGGCGAGTGCACGAGGAGGCCTGCTGCGCGTGCCGAACACATATTTCGAGACTGGATCCGAGGTCTGTTGCGCATTGAAATTGACGGTTGCGCTTGCGGCCGGCTTGGCTGATTTGTGGATGCAAGGAGTACCGGTATGGATCTGCGGGGTAGTTTGCCCGTGACCGGCTATGGGCGCCGCCAACTCGGCACAAACTGCCTGGTGTCCGGGTTCAGCGCCCGGACGCCAGGGAAAAGGCAAGTGAATTCAGACCTGCTGGTTAGTAGTAGATCTTCGCCCCGAGTTGGAAGATGCGCGGATCGGCGATGGCGTTGATCTGCCCGAAGGTAGAGTCGGAGAGCCCCGTGTCGACCCCGGTGAACTGCGTATGGTTAAAGACGTTGAAGGCCGCCGCCCTGAACTCGACCCCTGACCTTTCAGTGAACCGGAAGGTCTTGAACAAGGACAACTCCCACTGGTCCCGGCCGGGGCCTTTGATGGAGTTCTTGGGTTCATTGCCCCATTGCAGCGGACCCGGCATCGAGAATGAGTTCGCTCCGAACCAGTGTTGGAAGCTGTGCGGATATGTGATCACCCCACTCTGATTGACGTAGTTGGTGGTGCCGCCGCCAAACCCCAGGTTGTCATAGGGGGTATTGATGGTGATCGGATTTCCGGTCTGCATGCTCGTGATGCCGGAGACTTCCCATCCTCCTCCCAACTTGCCGGCCATCCCGCTGGAATGTTGCAAAAGCGGCAGGGTGTAATCGAAGTTGGCGACCGCCATCTGGCGGCGATCGAAGCCGGAGGTTCCGTAGGAGTAACGCGGGTCCATGGGATCTGGAATGTTGTTAAAGAGTTGACCGTCGATCACATCCCAGGCGTGCGAATACGTATAGGAGAGGTCAACTGAAAGGTTGTGGAACGAAGTGGCGCGAAGAGTGGCCTGAAGCCCCTCGTAGTGTGCGTTTCCCTCGTTCTCAACCAGGTTGATCGTGTTAAAGCCAACATAGGGCCGGTCGTAGTCAGCATCGTAGCCGCTGACACCGCCGCAATTCTTACCGCAAATGTTAAGCCGGTTGGGATCGTCCATCGCCACGGTGTTGACCTGTACCGTTTGGGAAAGGTGGGAAGAGGTGTTGCCCACAAAAGCCAAGGTCCCTACCATGTTGTTGCGCAACTGATGCTGAATGCCAAAGTTGAACTGGTAAACGTCGGTAATTGGCAAATCCGCCTGTACGCCCGTGAAGCTTTGCGGAGTGGTTGGCGACTGCCCTGCGCCCATCCCATTGGTCCAGGCTGTGGCGGGGTCATCGAGGTACGGCACATTGGTCTGGGCACTATTGCTGAAGGGTGCGTTGGCGCCCATGTTGTACTCCTCATTGCCGGCGTTTTCCTCGAAAAAGATTCCGCCTCCGCCGCGCAGGATGGTTTTGCCGTCTCCGAACAGGTCGTATTCAAAGCCGAGCCTCGGAGCGATGTTCATATAGTGGTTTGTTACCAGGCTCCTCGGGATACCGTTGCGTCCCGCAAGGCCGATGCCATTCAAGTAGAAGGGGACGCTCGAAAGCAGAGTACCGGGAACCGTGCTGAACCCCGGACCGCTGGTGTTGAGAGCGCCGCTGGTGGGCGAGGTGAACTCTGCCGCGTTGGCCGGGCTGTAGAGATAGGGGTAGAAATTGGACAGCCGGTTATTGAGATCGTAGGCGTGGGGCAGCCCTTCCCAACGAACGCCAACGTTCAGCGTCAGTCGTGAGGACACACGCCAATCGTCCATGCCGTAGAGATCGTACCGTTGGTTAGCGATGTCGACAAAATCCTGCACCTCGGCCTGGCTGAAGCTGTTGGCATCACCAAGGAGGAAATCCGCCAATCCAACACCCGTAGCCGAACCATTGAATGTGTAAGTTCCGGCGGTGTCGGTGAAGATCTGCTGTTTCTTGGTAGTGTACATGTATTCAAACCCAAACTTCAGGTTGTGGTTGCCATTGATCCAGGAGAGGTCGTCTTTCCACGCGTTGCTCCGCCACCAGTTCTGCCATGGCCAATTTCCGTTGTCCATGGTCACGTTGTACGGCTGGGTGATTTCGATACCCGGAACCTTATCGATCTTGTTGGCATCCGGGAACAGCGGCGTCGTGCTAAAGCCGGAAGGCATTTTCCAGAGGCCGGTATTGCCAATTGTGATGTTGTTGCCGTTGAAGTCCCACCCCACTTCGTTCAGCAGGCTGGGAGTGATGCTGTCTGTCAGGTGTATAACCCCTTGCCAGGAGGGAACAGTCTCCAGCGATCCTACGGTGGGATAGGTGTTACTCGCCCAAGCCACGGTAGGCGCTTGCTGGCTCGTCGAATCCCAGATCAGGTCGCCCATCAACCGCAGCTTCTCGTTGAACTGATGATCCATGCGGGTGATTTCCTCACGATAAGGCGTGGAGGTGTTTGCCGACGAAAAATAGTGAATACCGTCGGAAGCGTTGGGCGGCAGCATGTAGCCGGCCTTGAGATAGGCTGCGGCGGTGGGGTCAATCAGGTCGGAGGGGATCGTATCGTTGGGGAAGGGCTGACCAGGAACCAGTCCGTCCGCGGCAAACTTGTTGATCGCGTTCTGGTCCGTCGTCTGGGGAACATCGATGGTGCCCAGGCCTGTCATGTTGCCCCCAAACTGCGCGGAGGTCGGCACTACGTTGTAAATGCTTCCCCCCTCGATCAGCTTTCTCCATTCCATATTGTAGAAGAAGAAGGTCTTGGGGTTATTCGACCTGAACTCCACCGGTCCGCCTGCGTTTAATCCGAATGCGTTATAGCGGAGTTCCGGCTTGGTCGGGTTGGCCTGTTGTTTCGACAGATAGGAGTAAGCGTCAAAAGCATCGTTGCGGTTGTACTCCCAGGCGCTGGCGTGGAACTGCTTGGTCCCGCTCTTGAGTTCCATTGTGGTCATGCCGCCTGAAGCGTTACCCTCGTCCGCGGCGTAATTACTGGTCTGGACTTTGAATTCTCCGATGGCATCCTGAGACGGGGAAACCAGCAGAATGCCGCCGCCGCCACGATCATAGGCCTCGCCACCGTCGATCTTCCAGTCGTTGGCGTCCTGGCGCATTCCGTTGAAATAAACGCTCCGGTTCTGCCATTGCGCGCCGGGCAAATCGAAATCCGGCATGTTGGAAGACGCACCGGGCACCAGTGTCGTGAGTTGAAGAATGTTGCGCCCGTTCGTCGAGAGATTCGCAATCTGCTGGCTGGTGATGGTCTGGCTAATGTCGCTGGTTTCTGCCTGCACCTGGAGAGCGTTGGCTTCGACCGTGACGCTTTGTCCCACCGCGCCGACTAAGAGCTTGGCGTCGATGCGGACGACAGTGTTCACGTTCAGCGTCACGTTTTTCTGATCGTAGGTTTTGAATCCCGCAGCCTGCACCTGGACCTGGTAAGTTCCCACCTGAAGATCGGGTGCACTGAAGCTACCGGAGTCGTTGCTCGTCGTGGTCCGGGAAAACCCGTTGCTTTCGTTGGTAAATGTGATCGTGGCATTTGAAATCACGGCGCCTGTGGGATCGGTGACCGTCCCCAGGATCGTCGCGCCTGCCTGGCCGTACGCGGTAGAGGTGATCGTAGCCAGTCCCGAAATCAGCAACAACAAGATCGGTACATGTACGAGGTAGTGGCGTATCTGAGCGGATACCCTTCTCATCCTGTCCTCCTTTAAGGTAATTGTTTGTGGCGATTTTTCGTGGGAAGGCCCAAAGACCCTGAGGCATATCGGTTGCCTAACATCTTCCATGGTAAATCGATTTACTCAGAAAAGCTGGCTTCTGGTGCACACTCCTTCTCTGCGAATGCCGCTGAGAATAAGCAATCTAAATCGCCCCTGTGAAGGGGTCTCACGGTGCAGAGAGGGAGAAGTTCACCGTGAGTCACGCGAATATTTGGCGAATCTATTGGCGGGTGAAGGAATCTCGCCGTCCTTTCGGGATTCTCCCAAAATCCGGAGGAACAGCAACTGAACCCTGATAGGCAGGGATGCGCGCAGGAGGGCTTCTGAACAAGCATGGCTCTTGCCCGGAATCGGAGGTGACGCCGGGGGGAATCCGGCAATCGTTTACCGACGCTGAAGCGAAAGTGAGGGACAGAAGATAAGTTGTGCGGGATCAGGAACGAATTGGCGACCGAAGGTGTATTCCTATTTTCCTTCGTCGATGACTTCGATGGCCCTGACCTCCGCATAATTGACGCTTGGCGAGAACGAGAGCAGCAACTTTCCCTGGCCGTTGGGGTGCAGGCCGTGAAACTCACGGATCACGGGCAGGAAGGGACCTCCTGCAGCCTGAATGACATCAAAATCCTGCAGCAGCGAAACCCCGTTGCAGGTCACGTCGAAAACTCGGCAGCCAATGCCATGGCAGAACGCCGCAGGAATCACGGGGCTGAAAAACGCATCGAGGAAGTGCAGCCTGACCGCGTAGGATCCCGGTGGGACGGGGATGGAATAGCTGAAGTTGCCATTTCGTTCGTTTATATAGAGGGGCGGCAGTCTGGAGCCGGTCGGCGGATTTTGATAGGCCCAGGTGCGGCCGTCAATATAGTATTCGTCTCCGCTCCACCGCGTGCCATCGGCATCGACGAAACCCGATCGACGGCCGGCGGCAATCCGGATAGGCTTCAGTTTTTCCGGCAGGCCGGGGGTTATTTCGATCGCGCTGACGAAGGCGCGACCCCATTCCGAGCGAAAGTCAATGTGAAGCTCGCCATCGGTATCGGGGTAAATATCTTTGAACACGCGGGTGTCCACCGCCGCGAAGCCGCCATCGGCAATTGGATCGAAATCGGCGAGCACTGGATGCCGGTTCAGTTCGACCTGAAAGTGACGGCTATTCTGTGCGTCTTCGCTCTGATCCACATCCGGCTGCCGCAGGGGATCGGCAAAGAAGAGCCTGAGCTCGTACACTCCGCGGGGCAGCGGTATGTTGTACTGAAACCCTCGTTCAGCCTCGGGAATTATGTCGCTGTCGGACGCGGCTTCGCGGATGGATTCGAAGATCCCTTCGTTGGCCACGGGCGGGAAAAGGTGCCGGGGGCCAGGTTGGACGACGCCGCCGACGAAGTATCGATCCGAGTCCCAGCGGCGGCCCGACGCGTCCACATAGGCCGGTCCGTTGTGCCCCGCAGCAACACGGATCGTACCGGCGTCAGCGGCGAAAGCATTTGACTGGCTCGACGACAGCGGAATGGTGGTGTTGTCCTTTTGAGGTTGTGGGACCAAACCCCTCGATACAGAAGAGAATCTCGATCCAATGGTGGTGTCTTTCGACCTGATCAAGAAGTATCCGAGCACAATTGCCGCAAGTGCGAACAGCACCGAAAGCCCGATGAGGACCCGCCCGGATCGGCCTGTCTGGCGCACTGCGGGTACGTGAATCTCAGGCTTGGGTAAGGGCGCTGGCTCTTTGGGACGAGGCTGGAAGACGGGCACGTACTGGCCCTTGGGAATGGTGATGAAAACCGGTTCGTCTTTGCCCTCGTTGGCGAAGTGGTGCTCCAGCTTCATCCGCAACACGCGAGCCTGGGAGCGAACAATATTGTCATCGTTGGGGTTATAGCCGGGGGGCCTGCCGTACACATACATCCCAATCTGCTGTTCGGTTGCTTCTTCGGGCTTGTCCTCGATAGCGCACCGGCAAACGTGGAGAAAGAAGGCTCGGAGCCGCGGTGACTTCTCAAAAGTTATGCTGGACGCCACGCGGCGCACGAACTCCTCTTGCCTGGCTGCAGCTTCTCCCAGAACCTTCTTGGGATGCATCACGGTGACGACTTCTGAGCTCATGTGCGATGAACTCCACGAGTTATCGATGAAGCGCGTGCATTTAAGAAAAACGCTTTACACCGGGGGAAAGACTCGCATTCGCAAAGCATGTTCGGAGGCATGGTGCATTGTCAAGCTAAACCGTAACGGCCAAAATCGATCGCCAAAATCGCAGCCGTCCCGATCTCCTTAAATCTTTAGGACAGCGAAGCTTCCCGGCATAATCCCTGATCGAAAAAGGCCGGCTCCCGCGCAGGAAAGCACAGGCCGGCAAGGGTCCTGCGCAAAACAGAAGCTCGCCGACAGCAGCATCACAATTCCAAACACTTGCAAGGGGTACCTCCGCGCAAACACATCCGTCAGACAGAGCCGCTTTGGAACCGGATCACTCCGCCAGGTTCAGCCATGGGCATCGTAATCCATCAACCCCTCGAAATAAAGCGATTTATTTAGCTTGTTTGCCTTGGCATGGCCTGTGTATAGTCAGTGTTCCGGAACGCACGACGAGAACGGCGGCCGAAAATCCCGAGCCTGGTATGACGTTGCGCTTCGACCGTTGCACTCGATTGCCGCCGGCTCAGCGGAGGCATTTCTTGTGGCGCGTCGATTTCTTGCAGCTTTAGGTCTGCTGGCAGGAATAACCGCAAAGTCGGCCAGCCAGTCTTTCGAGAGAGGTCCCCATGAAATTAACTAACCTGTTTCTTGCCTGCGCAATCACCATCGCGATCTCACCTGCGAGCCAAGCCTCGGCCCAGGTGCAAACCAACGTTCCCGGCGTCGTCCCCGGCGCTAAGCCGGTCACGGTCGAACGCATCAAGATTCACGGTACGGCGCTTGAAGGCAACCTCGAAGGCGACGCCGTCGATCGCGACGTCATCGTCTTCCTGCCGCCCAGCTACCGGAAAGAGAAGAAGCGCCGCTATCCAGTGGTCTACGCGTTGCACGGCTACTCCATCGGGGCCGAACAAGGGTCGTCGCAGGAGATGATCGTTGTCCTGCCCGATTCCAAGACCATTTACAACGGCTCGATGTACTCAAGCTCCGCTACTACCGGCGACTTCGAGAAATTCATCTGGCACGACGTCGTCTCTTACATCGATGCGCACTACCGCACCATCCCCGATCGCCGGAGCCGCGGCCTCGTCGGCCACTCCATGGGCGGCTATGGCGCGTCGCGCATCGGTATGAAGCATCCTGACGTTTTCGGCGTTCTCTACATCATGAGTCCCTGCTGCATGTCTTCGATGGTCGGAGGGCCCCCCGGCACTCCCGATCAAATGAAGGAACGTGCGATCGCCAGCGAGAAGAAGGTTGCCGCAGCCAAGTCTTCAGCGGACCTGGCGGCACAGTCGCCCGGCTTCGCCTCCGCACAATTTGCAACAGCAGCGGCGTGGGCTCCCGATCCCAAGAACCCTCCGCTCTATTTCGATCTGCCGACCAAGGACGGCGTTCTACAACCGGACATCATAGCGAAATACACAGCCAACTCACCGCTCGCATTCGTAGATCAGTACATCGGCAACCTCAAGCAGTACCGCGCCATCTCGATGGACGTCGGCGATCAGGACGGACTGCGATTCGACGCCACGAAGCTGCATACCATTCTCGACAACTATGGCATCGCGAACAGCTTTGAGATTTACTCCGGCACGCATGTAAGTGCAGTCGCCGATCGATTCCAGAACCATGTGCTGCCGTTCTTCAGCAAAAATCTCTGTTTCACAGCAGATTGCCGTTAGCGCGCAGGTCCGTGTCCAACCTGCAGTTGTGTTTCCGGTCGGTCGCGATCATGAACCAGGCGTTAAGATGCAGGCGAACTGAAAATCGAGGTTAAGCATGTTCCGAATTCCATCAAAATCGAGGGAAGTACGCTGTCGCGCGGGGAGACTGATCGAATCCTTGACGGAATCGGTATTGTCGGGAGCAAGGCTGCTCAAGAGCCTATCAACGTTCGCGACGCATACAAATTCTCCGTCGAATCAAATGGGATCCGGCCGCGGCGAAAAAACAGAAAGGCAAGAGAACAGACAAGGTCCAGAACGATCTCGGACGGCTCGAGCACCCCGTGCCGGCATCTCATTCGGCCCGGAAGGGGTTCGGATTGGAGAGGGGAGATTGGAAGCCGAGCCGGGCGGCGAGGGCGTGGTCTGAATGTAGTTGTTTTGGACGACTGTTAGCCGATGAGTAACTACCAAATCTTCAGACTCTACCCTGCGAGTGTATACTACGGGGGTAAACTGCACCGAAAATGGTGCAAAATGAATTCCTTAGAGCGAAAAGTGCTAATGCGACGTAGGGAAACCCACGTTCCCCCGCCTTTTCCTGCCAAAAACACTGCAAGACGGCCGCGGTGTTTTTGGAGTCGGAAATCAACTATTTTTGATAACTGAAAAGGCATTGGTTTTGAGGTCAACCGGGCAAGGTTTTCGTCGCCGCCGGCGGCAGAGAAAACCGCAAGCTGACCAGAAACCGGAAAGAACCATAACCCACATGATGGATCCCGTTCTCAAGCCCTGACATATGTGATGGATCTTGCCTGCGGCTGTATTAACCCTGGCAGGACAAAAAGACCTCCATATATATAGAGAGAGAGGATGACGAAGTCAGAAAGAGACTGCGGCCCCAAATCATGGATGGCTTCGGTCTGGCGCGGGCGCGTGTAGGTTTTTGTGTGCGGCAGGACGGAGAGACTACTTGAACTTGTTCTCCGTAAACAGGATGAGAGAGCTAGGAGCGGAGCGGCCGGGAATCATGGGTGAGGCTGCGGTCTGTCGCGTGCGCGAGGGTTTTTGTGTGCGGCAGGACGAAGAGACCACACGATCCCGCCCTCTCTGATCAAAGCGAAAAACTGGCGAGGAAGCCACACCGAATCGAGGAGGGGCTTCGATCTCGCGTGCGCGAGGTTTTTTGTGTGCGGCAGGATGGAGAGACCTGGTTGTACTCACGTGAATAGGGAGCGACATCGGCCAGGATGGCCATTTTGTGGATGTCGGGATAATCTTCTGGATTGACTCCTTCGAGTTCCGGATGGAGCGCCGCATAGCCGGCGCCGGGCAGGCGGGCATATCCTTCCGGGACCTTGGTGAAGGGATCTCCTTTATGGAAGTTGGTGTAGTAATCATCGCCGGGGAGCCATGATGGCACCTGGTTGGGGATCTCGTTGGCCTGGGCCCTGAGGATCTCGTTCTGAACGAAGCGTCGGAAGGGCTCGGTATATCCGAAGTGTTCTGTCCCTGACAGGGATGGTCCTACACCTGCACCCAGTTCCTTCTCGTAATAACGACGGGAGAAGTTGTCTTGTCTGCCGGAGATTTGGATCTGAGCATAATAAGTATATACTTATCATGTATTTCAATCCAGGCGACCATGCACTTGACATATCGCCATCTTAGGAGTAAGTACATGAGTACAAGTAGGAGGCAATTTGCATCCCTCCCGCCGTCTTACGTTCCGGACATGCGCCGCCAGGCCTGGGGCCGGATGTTCGGCGAGGGCATCCAGGGAGCACGTGAGAGCGCCGGCCTGACCATCGAGGAGACAGCTAAGTCGGCCGGGATGGAGGCCAGCGAGTGGATGGCCATCGAACAGGGCTATGTCCCGCAAGACACCAACCGGCTGCATGCGATGGCCGATGCCATGGGAATCCGGTTCGACCAGATCGCCTTGATCGCTCTGCTCTGTCGGGAAGCCTGGGAATTGTAAGCGCGCGGCGAGCGCGTCCTACTTATAGGTTCTATATACTTACCTCCTGAAGGGAGGTGAGTCAGATCAACAAGGTTGAAGAAGGAACGGCAAAACGCATGAATCTAAACGTACCAACCGAGTTGCACTACAGCTTCAAGTCGGCCACCGCTGCCCAGGGCCAAAACATGACCGATGTTCTGCTTGAGTTCATCCAGAATTACGTCACCAAGCACTCCCCCAAACCGAAGAGGCGGCGCAAGTGAAGCGCGCCGGGCTCTACCTACGTGTCTCCACCGTCGATCAGCACCCGGAGACGCAGCTTCTGGACCTGCGCCAGATGGCTGCTCAGCGTGGCTACGAGATCGTGCAGGAGTACAGCGACCGGATCTCCGGCGCCAAGGCGCGCCGGCCTGGTCTGGACGAGCTGATGCGGGATGCCAGACGCGGGCGCTTCGATGTCGTGCTGGTCTGGGCGTGCGATCGCATCGCTCGCTCGACCCGGCACCTCCTCGAGGTGCTCGACGGTATCCATCCGAGCAAAGCCACTCTTTTCACTTATCTGATTGCATGTTGAAGTGGATGCATGCGAGATACGAGAGGGGTTGTTGAGAGGCATCGTCGGAGCCAGGCGGAAGCAGAGAGCCTGGTGCGGGATTTTGAGCAAAGCGGTTTGAGCCGCAAGGCATTCTCGAGTGCGCACGGCGTCGCACTTCACACGCCGGATTATTATCGTACCCGGTGTCGCACACGTCGGGCATCGACTGCAGCCCAAGGGTTGTTCCCCGTCGATCTGATCAGCGCGCCATCTGTGAGCGGCGGTCTGCGTGTGGAGCTTGCCAACGGGCGGCGCATTATTGTCGAAGCCGGATTCGATGTCTCTGTTCTGAAGCAGCTCGTCGCGGCTCTGGAAGGCTGAGGCGATGTTCGCGTTAGGAGCGGCGACGCGCGTATACGTTGCGACCGGAATTACAGATATGCGCATCGGGTTCGATGGCCTTTTTGGCAAGATCCGCGATGTGCTGGAATGCGACCCGACCAGCGGCCATATCTTTTTGTTTTCCAACGCGCGAAGAAACCGCCTGAAGCTGGTCTTCTTCGATGGCTCCGGGCTATGGGTATGCTCGAAACGCATGGAGGGCGGCCGCCTTTACTGGCCCGCGCCTGCGGGCAACGAGAAGCGTCTGCAGCTAAGCCGGGAGCATTTTGCGTTGCTGATCGGCGGCATCGACTTGATCCAGACGCGGCAGCGGAAGTGGTATCGCCGAGCCGTGGGTGAGGAATCAGAAGAGTCACGAAAGACCGCATAAACACTGGTGATTTACCAACTAATCCACAACGATTTCTGCTATCTATATGACATCTTGAATCTGCCTGCACAGTCGATTCCGCAACCTGATCCGGCGCTGAGCGAGATCATCGCGCAGCTTCAGGCACAGCTGGCCGACAAGAACCAGCAGTTGTCGCGCAAGGATCAAGCGCTGGCCCTGGCCGAGATAAAGATCAAGGTTCTGGAGGAGCGCCTTCGCCTGGACCGTATCGCCCGGTACGGCAAGCGCAGCGAGACGCTGAGCGATTTGCAGCTCCAACTGCTGGACCTGGAGCCGGGCGTATCGAGCGAAGAGGTTGAGGCCGAGAGCGAACGCGAACCGGTCAAGGCGCCGCCGGCCGAGGGCCACACTTCTTCCAGCAAGCCGCGCCGCAAGCATCCTGGCCGGCAGCAGTTGCCCAGCCACCTTCAGCGCGTCGAGCAGATCGTCGCGTGCACGTCCGAGCAATGCAATTGCGGCAAGTGCGGCAAACGGACCACGGTGATCGGTTACGAAGAGACCGAAGTGCTCGACGTTCGCCCCGCGGAGTACTTCGTGCGCGTCATCAAGCGCGAGAAGCGGGCCTGCAGGAGTTGCGAAGAGCAAGGAGTTCGGACAGCGCCTGTGCCGGAGCGCATCGTGGCCAAGTCGGTTCTGTCCGACCAGATGATCATCGAGGCGTTGGTCGGCAAGTACTGCGCGTCACTGCCACTTTATCGTCAACAGGCCATCATCAAGCGCGACGCCGGCGTCCAGATCGCGCTATCGACGCTCAACGATGGGGTGCTGCGGGTCGGAGAGTTACTGATACCGATCGCGGCGGCGATGAAGCGCGAAGTGCTCGCCGGAACATACATCCAGGCCGATGAAACTCCAATAGGCGTGCAGACGCATGACAAGCGCGGACGCAATCACCAGGCTTACATGTGGCAGTACGGCTCGCCGGGTAAAGGCATTGTGTTCGACTTCCGGATGGGACGCGAAGGCGAGGGACCGAAGCAGTTCCTAAGCAATTTCAATGGGCTGCTCCAGACCGACGGCTATAAAGGATACAACCACGTCGGCGGCCCGAAGATGGTTCACGCCTGCTGTCTGGCCCACGCGCGGCGCAAGTACGTTGATGCCGTCAAGGTCAATGCCAACGATCAGGAGTCTGCGCATATCGTCGCCCTGATGGATGAGTTGTTCGCCATCGACCGCGAAGCTCGCGAACAGAACCTGGACCACGCGCAACGCAATGCTCTCCGGCAAGAGCAGGCGCCCGAACTGCTGGAGCGGCTGCGCACTGCCGCGCTGGCCCTGAAGAAAACCGCACTGCCAAAGAGCGCAGCCGGACAGGCCGCCAACTACATGCTGTCGTTCTGGAGCAAGCTGACGGTGTTCCTCAAATATCCGGAACTCGAGCTGAGTACCAACCTCGCCGAACATTCGATGCGCCCAATTGCGATTGGAAGGAAAAACTGGCTGCATCTGGGCAGCAAGGAAGCTGGACCAAAGATCGCCGCCATCTTCTCGGTCGTCGAGAGCTGCCGCCGACTCAACATCCCAATCCGGAGATACCTTGGCGAAGTCCTTCCCGGACTCGCCAACCGCTCCATCCAATCTCTCGCTGAGTTAACCCCAACCGCCTACGCCGACAGAATAGCGAGCTAACTTCTCAGCTCACCGCCCAGACCGTCAACCATGTAGTTGCCTGGATGGATACGCTCGACGAACTCAATCGGATCGGAGTGGAGTTCATCAGCTTCCGTGAACAGATCGACACCGGCGGCCCGCTGGGCCGCGCCATCGTGGTCATCATCGGCGCAATCGCGGAGTTGGAAAGGTCGCTCATCGTCGAGAGGGTGCGCGCCGGCATGCGGCGCGCCCGCCTCGACGGCCAACGAATCGGCCGAACTCCACTGATACTGGACAGCGCCGCCATCCAACAAGATCGTCAGCGCGGCCAGAGCCTTCGAGAGATCGCCAGGGGCCATAAAATCTCGACGGCCACTGTGCAACGCGTGCTCCGCAAGCACGCCCCAACCACCCAGGAGCACGCCGCCTGACCGAACAACTTCCTGTTCTGCTTGTCTGCCTGGCCATCATCGTAGTGCTGGCCATCCTTATATATGTCTCCGGCCGCGGTCAGATCTCTGCACTCTCCGCCGTTTATGAAGTCCGCCTGGCTCTGCAGCAGATCCTCGCCAGCACCCAGAAGATCGAAAACTCACTCGACCAGCAGCGCCACGTCCTCTGCGACGCCCACAAGCGCATCAGCGCTGTAACAAAAGGGGTCGAAAAACCCGCCGCCTAAACCCAACAAAACACATGGCCGGATCTCCCCGATCCGGCTGTGCCAAAAGGTATAGATTGCGAGACAGGAGAATGCGTGGAAACAGCCAGACCACATATGTCGCGCCGTCACCAATCGCCAACCGATGAAAACGCCTGAATGTGTTTGTCCTGGATAAGACCTGATGAATGCAAGGGGTCTGAGCCATGGACGAGCTACATTTCCACCCAGCCGTCGCAGCCGGGCTTCTGTTTGCGGTGTCCGACCAGGGCCCTATCTTCTTTCGCCGTTGATGTGCTTGTTCACGTACATTGCAGCATCTGCGCTGGTCAGCAGACTGTCCTTGGTAGTACCATCTTCCGGATAGAGCGCAATGCCTACGCTGGCCGAGCCGAGGATTTCGTAGCCCTCCGCGGCAAAGGGCTCGTCAAGGCATCGTTCCAGCCGGCGAGCGATTTCCTCTACCTCTGCGCGGTTGTGCACCGCCGGCAAGATCACGGCAAACTCGTCGCCCCCAATGCGGGCCATCATGTCGACGGTGCGGAGCTGGCGTTTCATGCGAGTCGCGACCTCCTGCAAGTAGAGGTCTCCGACCTGGTGGCCATAGATGTCGTTGACCTGCTTGAACTCATTGAGGTCGACGTATATCAATCCGAGCACGCCCGCATTCTGACGCGCCCTTTCAATTTGCAGATCCAGATACTTCTCCAGCGAAAATCGGTTGTGGACGTCGGTGAGCAAGTCAAACTCGGAGCGGTGAAGGAGTTCGGAAAAAACCCGGCGGGATTCGATGGCAAGTGCGGCCAATGCCGCTGCTGTGGAGAGGGACTCCGATTCGTAGGCGCGAGGTTTACCGAGCGGATCGAACGCCGAATAAATCGTTCCCAACGGCTGCCCGGAGCGGCCGGGAATCTCTTCCTGGACGATCCGGAAGGGACTCAGCTCCGGGGGGCAGTTTCCGAGTTGCGCTCCATCGACAATCCGGCACCAGCAGGGAGCGCCCTGCAGCTTGAAAGAGACCAGTTCGGCGATTTGCTCAATGATCTCAGCGAGAGGACGAGAGCCGTTGATGTCCTCGAGAATGCGGCTGCGCCGGCGCTCAATGTAAGCGACTTTGGCACTTTCCTGGCGCACTTTGCGTTCCCTTACCCATTCTCTGACGCCAGCGGCAAACAACAGCACGAGCAGGAAGCCAACAAGAAGCGCCAGATTGCGAACGTTCAGCGGAGAAGGCTGCGCGACGACCGCAATATCTTCGTAGGAACGCAGCAGAATATCAAAGGGTATCTTTTGCTCGGTAGGGTCAATTGCATTGGGTTGCACGGCCATACAGATACCGGTGACTCGGATGGTGGTATCTACTGGAATCTGCCACATGGTCCTGAGCGACAGGTTGTCAGGCGGGTGGTGATAGATCGCGGTGAAGAGCTTTCCATCTGAAACGAGGACAAACTCGTCCTGCGACTCCTCCCGGACAGCGGCAGCCACCTTGCCTTCGAAGGAGACCAGGTCGCTTTGATGACCATCGGGGTCACCGCTGTTCCAGGTCGACAGCTGGCTCCAGGTGGACCGCTGCGGAAGAACAGGTTCGAATATATTCGTGTCCTGGATTTCGCCCTCGGTCAGGGATAGGAAGCCCTGGCTTGCGTCTGGGAAGCCGGTGGCCCTGGCCACATCGCCGATCCGCATGGGGTTGCTGGAATGAGTGTTGATCCACAGGCTCCGGTTGCCGTCCTGAAGCACGACTGCCGACCCTGGCTGATAGTAAGTGATGGTCCCCTTGACCCGGACTCTATGCGAGAGGTCGCGCACGAAGGAACTGGATAGCACCTGGTCCATGGGCGTGATGGGAAGCGAATCGGGACTGACCGGTGCGCGTTTGAGGACCTTCACACCCGCAAGTGAGGGCACCTCAAGCACGATGCCGATGAGCTGCATCTTGTTGTCAAATTTGCCGGAGACGACTCCCGCGACTTCAACCTCGTCGTCGAGAAGTTGAGCGAGGTCGGTGGCGTCGGAATCGAGTACAGAGGCGTCAATCAGTCCGCCGTCTATCTGCAAGCGAAGCGAAACGCCGTGAAGGTTTGAGAAATTCACTGTGTCCGCGCTGCGCACGGTCCCCTGCACTTTAACCCTCATGCAATCGAGATCCGCGCGGATCAGTTGATTAAAGTCGGCTGGCACCGGCGCGGGCGGCTCGCCGTGACGGATTATGGTGACGCGGTCACTGACCACGTCGAGACCGAAGCTTTCGCGGGTCTTTCCGCGGACGAGCACCCGATCGCCAAGCGCCAGTTCTTGATTCGGCTTTGTCTCCACATAGATAGCATCGCCGTCGTCCTCTACAAAAAGGTCAACGTCGCCTCGGTTGTAGTAGGTGACGGTGCCTTCGAATGCGACAGGCAACCCGCGACGAGCTTCAGCCTTTGTGAGTGTACGAATCGCGTGCAGGGTCGTGGCGGGGGCGCGCACAGCTTCCCCCGGCGCTGATGTGCATACGGCGGCCAAGGCTAGCGCAAGAACCGATATGCGCATGGAGAGAGCCCCAACTGACCCCACTGAGAACAATCGAGCTCCTCCGCCATCGTTCACGCCTTGATGCCTCTGTGCCTGTGAGGGAAGGAGTCGTATTGCGCGGCTCAGCGGATCGCAGGGTGAATTTCGACTCGTTCCATCTTCGTCGCCCCGATGATACTCTTTCCGAAAGCCAGCCACTATAACCAAAAAGTATGGATTGATCTTCGAATGTCGGCCTTGCCATAGAAGTTCCGAAAATGGGCTACGTTCAGCAAAGCCGCGAGGAGATGGAGGTGCTGTTCACGCTGCTGGCCGAACGATACGAACGCGGCAGCGTGCTGTTGACCAGCAATCTTCCCTTCTCGAAGTGGGAGGGGATCTTCAAAGATCCGATGACCACAGCGGCAGCCATCGACCGGCTGGTGCATCACTCGGTCATCGTGGAACTGAACATCCCCAGCTACAGGATGGAGGAGGCTAAAAAGAATCGGGGACCGGCGCCGGAAAGCAACGAAGTCAACTGACCGGGGGCTGAGACCGGCGCCCTTCTGACCATATTGATTGCAGCTAAACTGGAACAATTGAGTAGGTTTCGCCCGCCTTTGTTTCTGCTCTGATTGCATTCCTGTCCAAAATGTGGGGGATGCTTCTATCATTACTCATCCGAACAATCTGCACATTCCTTCCGGCCCACGGAGAGACGAATCGAAGCGTCCCCCCTTTTTCACTGAAGATCTTGAGTCGAACAACCGATCTTCCGTCGTGAGAAGCACTGACTAGAAAGGCTCCTGCGGCCCGCAGCTTCTCGAATCGCGCGGGTCCGAGGTTTTCCGTATTCGGAAACAGCTGAATCACTCCCGTGTAGCTCTGCAGCATACACTCGTTCAGTACCACTGGAACTGTGAAGTTTTCGCACCAGAGACCCATGTGCATCATGAAATCGAAATCCGTCGAAATCCCATAGCGGCCGCCGGACTGTCGAACTCGGTCATTCGACACTCCATCAGGAAGCATTCCATACTTTACCTGGGACTTGAACCATTCCAGGTCGAGCATTCCGAGCCGAGTACGGATTAGCGGTTGAGAAACTAAGTCGTTGCCACCCTCAAGCCGTATAGTGCGTGTGGTTCGACGCGCAATCTCGAGATATTCTTCGCCTTTCCCTAGACCGACCTGTTCTCCTGGAAATACCGGAGCGATTGTAATGGGAACGTTATAGACATGCTCCACGGGAGCGCCGGCTATATCGAGCCAGACTTCGCCGTAGGGCCCTATGGCAGTTGGATATGGCGCGAGTTTGTCTCTGATCTCGCTCCATCGAGTCCGCTCTTCAGTATCCCTCGCGAGAATGGTGGATGCCTCGACCATAGCGTTGAGCAGGAAATGAGTGAGCGCCAAATCGAGAATGCAATCCTTGTTGAGCCGGAAGTCTACCGTGAATCCCCAATTCTCCGAAGAGACCGAGGGCGAGATGTGGTAATGACCATCGTCTTCCTTCTTAACATAGGCGGAGAGAAAACGTGCTGTGGCACGCAGGATGGGATAAACGCGCCTAAGGTACAACTCGTCCTTTGTGTAGAGGAACTGCCACCAGAGACTCTGTACTGCCCATGGAGTCATGCAGATCTGATATCCCCACGGTGGAACCGGGTATGGGACGATTTGACTGGGAACAGGATAGGCGGACAGTGGAAAAAACGCTCCTGGCATATTGAAACTGTCACGCGCGAATCTCTCTGACATGGGCATCAGATTCTCGCAGAGCTCAATATACGGGGCATGCATGTCAATGTGATTGCTCGAGAAAACTCCCCAGTACACCTGCTGGCAGTTGTAATCCAAGTGATAATCGCTGTGCCAGGCAACACCTATATCTCCGCTGGACCAATTTGCGAAAAGTCCGGGAGCAGTTTTGTTCTTGCGTAAACAACAGGCCAGGAAATATTGGTTGTGATACCAGATCTTCTCCAGTTCCTTATCACGAAAGGAGACCGCGGAGTGTGACCAATGTTCTCGCCATCGGCTTTCAGAACTCCGCTGAAGTTGGCTGAACTCTATTCGGGAAAGAGCGGCGATTTGCGCTTTCGAGTAGACGAGTGTTTCGAGATCCTCGCGGTCATATGGGTGGAACTGGGAAATGGAAAGTGAGGGCGCCATGGCTGGATCCGAATTGTCTTTATGGAGCAACCGCTTCAGCAAGAGATCGCGAGGCGTAGCCACGACAACGTCCAACCGGATCGTCTGGCTCTCGTTTGGTGTGAACGACACCTCTTTCGCTGTTCCCTTTTCCGAGTGTGTCCACCTTCCAGCTATCCGGCCGCAAAGCGAGAAATTACGGTCCTTGTCCGACTTTGGCGAGATTGGTTGCTCTGTGGTTGGTCCCACAGACGGGAAATACTGAAAGCACGAGAACTCAGCAAAAATGTCGTTCGCGTGGCAATATACCTCCGGTGCAGGCAATTGCCCAGGTTTTGTGTCGGCGTGGCCAGAATCAAACGGACCTGCGTGAAACCCATCCACTTGCGGCATGTAGATCACCGACAAAAAGTTGACGGGAGCACTGCTGCGAACCGATATAAGGCCTGAATCCCAGTCGACGAAGGCTGTAAGTTGTACGAAGCGATCTGTACCCGCAAAATCCTTGGATTTGAGTTGAAGCGTAAATAACCCATTAGACGGATCGAGTGTGTAATGCCCAGTTTCAACCCATCGAGGATCCCATTTCAACCACACGGTCCCACAGGGCCAGGGGCGCGGCCACGGCTTTGAATATGAGGCGCCAACCTTCTCGGTATACTCACGGAAGAATGCAATGTTCGACTCGAGGTTCAACAAATTCGGATTTCCCTCTTGCTTTGCTTCGTCGCTCGCACGTTGCCACATTTTCAAAAGTTCTGCAAAGGGAACTACATATTTCTCCGCGTCTTCACTGACGCGAATATCCCAACAATCGTTCTTTGAGATATGAAGGCCTAATGCATCGGGACGTACCACGGCGCAGACTCCGACATCCCCGTTTCCAAGCAGCATTCCTTCAAAGAAAGTTGGGCCCGCGATCTCGCGACTGATAACGTGTTTGCTCGCAATTGCGAAGGCATCGAGCGGTTCGTTCTCCGGAACGGTCTCTGCTTGATCCGCTCCATTGATCCCAAGTGCTGTGCTCACAGGAGGAAGTGACGCAAGAACTGAAGCTTGAAGAAACTGTCTTCGTGTCGTCTTCATCGTATTTGATTTCTCATCCCCGCGTCTAAGCTAGCGCCCTACGTCGTAATGTCCTGCGCTGGGCAGATTCACGTTGCTGATTCAGAATGTTCCAATACATGGTTGACCTGGCATCTTAGTGCGCACCTGAGTGCATCTTCGCAACAAGGTCAAACTCCTTTTTCGCCGCATCCGTCCTTCCCATGCTTCTGTAGGCTTGTGCCAGCAGATAGTGGGTAATGAAATTACTCGGATCCATGCTTTCAGCGTGCTCCAGATAGCTGCTTGCTGTCTGGGGGTCGTCATCAGCTAGAAACAGCCTGCCCATTAGAATGAAAGGCTCCGTGCTGGACTGGTCTAGAGACAATGCCCTCGTAAGGCTTTGTTGGGCCAAGCCGAACTTACCTTGCTTTATGTACAAGTCTCCAAGAAATTGGTAAAGCGGTGCAAGCGTTGGGCTGATCGCGCGTTCTGCCTCAAATTGTTCCAAGGCGGGAGCGAGTTCTCCCTTGGCCAGGAAGATTTTGCCAAGGAGAAGATGCGCCAGTGCTAGATGCGGCGATAATTGCAGAGCTTTGAGTGCACTGACCGCAGCGATCTCGGGCAGTTCGCGGAGGACCAGCATTTGTGCAATCAACAAGTAGGCCGGCCCTGAATCAGGCGCGAAACCGTACTGATTCGCGAACGCGACCCGGGCATCGTCATATCTGGAAGCTTCCAGGTAGCACCTTCCCAGGACGTAATTTGCATCTATATCCGAATGGCCCGTCGCCTGCCGTACCCGCTCAAGATACGGTATCGCATCGCTGAAACGTCCAAGCCGAAATGCCGTCAAACCGCGCATCTGAATGGACTCTGCATCGTCCGGGTCGTCATTCATCGCGTCGGCAAAACTCCTCTCTGCATCCGCGAGTCTCCCTGTTCTATAGAAGGCGATCCCCAATTCCCTATTCACCCCAGGTGCGGCCGGATGCACAAGAGCCAACTGATCGAGAGAGTCGATCGCTTCCTTCTCTTTGCCGAGTTTGATGTCTTTGTGTGCTTCCTCCACTGCCTTTGGCGGAGCGATCGCGGAGAGAGGTTGGGACGTCGTCTGTCCCCAGAAAGAAGCATGGGCCAAAAGTACCATCACCGCAACCGTCCAGTGCCTCAGATCCGTCCTCTTTGCGACGTACGAAAGAATGAATCGCAAAAGCGGGTCAAGCGGATTCATGCGCTGCTCCACCTCCCTTGTCCTCTGAGTTTGTAAGCGACCGCCACTGCTCGCAGTTACGATTCAACCGGCCACTATCCTCGCCCCGAGTTTAATCCAACTTCCCGGATATACGGGTTTGTTCAGTTGACAAGCAAATGCGGGCATTGTGAGATGCCCGCAAACGGTCAATCAGGAGTTACCTCGTTTAGAACATGAGTTTCATGCCGAGCCGGAAGTAGCGCTCTGCAATCAGTCTGCTCCCTGGGTTAGTACTGCTGATAGTACCAAAATTCCCGTCGGTCACTCCGCCGTCTGGATTGCTGAAGTTCGGGTGGTTCCCGAGGTTCAGAGCTTCTGCGCGAAATTGCATCTTGAAGTTTTCCCTAATTGGAAAGCTGCGGAAAAGGCTAAAATCAACGTTGAAGTATCCGGGGCCGCGGAGAGAGTCCCATCCTGCAGTGCCGAACGCTGCCGTGGTCACTGGTGCAAACGCGGCTGTGTCGAAGTACGGCGAAGTTACCCCGTGAGCTCCAAAGATAGCTACCTTCGACTTGACTTTATTGGCCATCTGGTTGTTGCCGGGAGCGTTAAGCGAGGTGCCCGGAGCCGTGATTGAGAACGGCGAGCCGGAGTAACGTGAAAGGACCCAGTTGGTCTGCCATCCGCTTCCCAGTACCGAAGCGAGCCCAGTGTTGGCATACTGCTGACCTTTACCAAAAGGTAAAGCGTAAATCGTGCTCAATTCAAAATTGTGTGTACGGTCATCGGGCATCAAGGCCCAATTCAATTTAAAGTACTGTGGAATTAGGATCTCCATGTTGTCGTCGCCTTGCTCATCACAACAAATACCCATCCAACGCGACAGTGTGTAGCTCGCCATGAACTGCAACCCGTGTTCAAACCGCTTTTGGATCTGGGCTTGCAAGGACTTGTAGTTCATGTGTTCGTAGGGACGGACTTCGTCCATTACCGAGGTGATTCCCCATGCTTGATTCAGCGCCTCGCTAGCTTGTCCGCCTCCGACTTGCCCGTAGTTGATGTTGTACCGTGTATGTTCATCAACGGTAAGAGTACCGATATAGCCCACCTGCGCCAGAAGATTCCAGGGGAGCTCCCGCTGAGCCGTAAAGTTATAGGATTGAGAGTAGCCGCGTTTGAAATTCTTGGCAGGCCAGGTTATGCCAATGTCGTTGGGTAGCGGAAGGGCGCCCGAGGATGTTGCGGTCGGTATGGGGAGGAGCGGGAAGCCGTTAGCCACATTGGGCATCTGGGTCGGCGTGACATTGCCGTTCGCTCCGATGAGGGTTTGGGTGATTGTCTGGGGATAATTGTAGAGGCCGTCGCGCACCTCGTTGATCTGTTCCGGAGCAAGAGAATACCCCGTGCGCAGAACTGTTTTTGGCGAGATTCTATATGCGAAACCTGCCCTTGGAGCAAACAGGTACTTCTGAGTAGTGGATCCACATGTTTCGGAATAGCTTCCGGTGCCACAGAGCGCATACGTGTTGGTGCTGGCATCGTAATACTCGAAGCCACGACTCCCGCGAGTAGGTTCAGGCAGGTAATCCCATCCAGTACCGATATACGCGGTGAGCTTATGCGTTACTTGCCATGTGTCTGAGAAATATGGAGCGAATGTCCAGGTCCGCAAAGTGACCCAGTTCACGGTCAATTCACTGTTGGAAGCACTCTGAGGCGTGCCCAGAAGGAAATCCGCGAATGAGTTGAACTCGCCGATGGCCGGGGTTCCAGCAGAACAGTGGGGATCCGTGGTTCCAGTCGGGCAATAAAGTCCGGTGAGACCGCCAGTGAAACTGAAGTAGGTCTGAGTCACTTCCTGGTGGTTCATGTGCTGTTGCATAATGTCGATACCGGCCCGAATACTATGTTTACCCTTCACCCAAGTCACGTTGCCGGTGTATTGGAAAATCGGATCACGGTAGGAAAGTGCCGGGTAACCATAACCGAACTCATTCAGGCCACCGCTGAACTGGAACATTGGGACGCCGCCCGCGGAGGGTAGTGGACCAATGTTTGAGTTCGGAATCTTGAGAGTGTCCTCTCCGTACAGTTGGGTATACAGCGGGGGGAAGAGATACTGGTTGGTGGCGGTGAATCCGAAGACACCGTCGATCACCAAGTTCGGGGTAGCAACGTAGGTCGCCATCACCGAGGAGGAGTAAATGCTGCCATGTTGGTTGGTATTCGACCCGTTTCCAGGCCCTAGGACAGGTCCGAGCGCTGGCACTACCTGATTGTTATACGGGTAAGCGCTGAAGCGGCCGGCCATGCTCAACTTAGAAGTCGTATTCCAGTTCAGTTTCGTATCGATCTTCTGCAAATCGTACATGTACGGAGTGTTGATGTAGAGGTTGTTGCTGAACACGCCGTCCGGTACGCCGGACGGTAGGTTGGCGAGTAATGTTGAGGCCGCAAAGCCGATCCTCTGAGGCGAAATAATATAGTTGCCGCTTGCATCCTGTGGGAAGAGGGTCCTCCCGCTGCCGTCGCTATCGCCTGTAGCCGGATCGTAGACAGGGGTTGGCGATGCCAGGATCCCTTTGGTCATTTGAGGCGTTGGCAGCGAATACAGACCGCCTTCAGCCTCCCGCAGGAAATCACCTTCGTAACTGGCAAAGTAGAATAACTTGTCCCTGACGATCGGGCCGCCAACGGTGCCGCCCATGTCGTTGTCAATATACTTTGGCTTCCTCGTTCCAGATGGAACAAAGTAAGGCTGAGCCTTGAGATCATTGTTGACATTCGTCCAGTAAGCGGAGCCGTGGAGGTTATTGGTTCCGCTCTTGATTTGGATCCGGATTCCGGCTCCGGCCATGATTCCCTGGTCGGCTCCGGAACTGGCCGTCACTGTATTGACTGTCTCGATAGCGTCTGTGGAAGGTACGGCTGTGGAGTAGAACTGAACCCATGCGTTATATGCGGCCACACCATCGACGCTTACCGCTGTTCCGCTAGCTCCGGTGCCATTGACGTTGACGATCATTGAACGGTCTGGATTATTGGTGCCGCCGCCCCCAGCCCATTGCGGATTCGGAGGTGCAACACCCGGTAGGAGTCCCAGCATCCCCTCATAGGTGCGGGTGGGCTGAGGCAGTTGTTCCAGTTCTGCAGACGTTATGTTGGCGTGCACATCTATCCGATCGGTCTCCAATACTGCTGTGTCTGCAGACACAGTGACCGTCTCAGTCTGAGTACCGACGGTAAGTTTTGCATCGACTCGAGCAGTAGCGTTGATCGTTACCAGAATATTCTTGGATTCGATCACGCGGAAGCCTGCCTTGGCGATCGCAACGGTGTAGTCCCCAGCTGGAATGGTCGATAGCTCGTAGCCGCCGCTTTCATTTGTTTTCGTCGTTCGCGTGTCGCTGGTTTGGGTCTGCGTTGCCGTGATGGTCGCATCTGGAACGACGGCGCCATTTGCGTCCGTTACGGTACCGACAATCGAACCATAGAGGGTCTGGGCCTTTCCCTCACGTACGGTCATCAGCAATACCATCGCAACGGTAAAGGCAATGGCGAACAAGTTGACAAAATCTGGGCGTCGAAGATTAGTCGAAAGAACGTTCTTCGTCCGAGAGCTTTCGAAAAGCAACATACTGCCTCCTAAAGAAATCTGTAAACGTTAACACTGCAAAAACAATCCCCGTGGTTCAGCCTCTGTTGACCGAAGCGAACGAAACAGCAATGAATCCCGGTGTACGGCGGACGACGGCTCTGTGCAGTTGCCTGAATAACACCGGGATGACAAAGTCAAGCGCGAGCGATGTCCGTTGAAGCCGGACAATATCTCAAAAGGAGATGTTGATCCGCGACTGCAAATTTGTCTGGCTCCGAAGTGGCGGCATTTTGTCTTCTTTCGACGCTTTGAAGGCATGGCGAGCGCTCACAGGATCGAAACAATAGACAAACTCAGGGCTAATTGTCAATATATTTTTCTTTAAGCCTCATTATAAACACTTTACATGTAACCGTATGGGCAAAACGATGAAAGAATCGCTGATGTTGAGCGCTCACATTGTTGAGGTCTCATTCAATGGCCGACCGGCATCAACATTATTGCGTGGCCCGCCAATCTGGAGTCTATATTCTATATGTCGTTCATACATATACATTTCTCCTCTGCGACCCGAACCATTCGCGCTCTCTCTCCTGCAGCCTCGGATATTGATCGCCACCTGTGGCCGAGCTGCTCAGAGACGCTATCAAGTCTGAATAAGCCATTTATGATCGCTCAGCTGTCTTGGTTGACGACTCAACTATCTGGCGCTTATGATCCGCTTCGAACATTGTGAGCGCTCAGATTATGGCTAGTTCAACTCGAACCACCTCGGAAGAACTTTTGAAGGACGGTCTTGCAGGCCGCTTCCTGGCTGAAATTGTGAATGGGTCGCTCTCGCCCGGGGAGCGGATCGTCGAGAGGGTGTGGGCACAGAAATTCGGAGTTGCTCAAGCCTCGATTCGTGAGGCAATCAACATCTTGGAAAAGGACGGTTTCGTCACCAAGGAATCGGGCAAAAGCGCGCGAGTGATTCACCTTAGCGAGAAGGACGTCGTTCAACTCTATCAAGTACGGGGAGCTTTGGAAGGGCTCGCCGCATATCAGGCAGCCCTCGCTCGTCCTGATATATCAGAATTGAACTCGATTGTCATGCGCATGCGAACGGCCGCGGCCGAGAACGACGCAGACGGGCTAGTTGACAGCGATCTCAAGTTCCACATGCAGTTGTGCAAACTCGCCGACAACCCTCATCTCGAGGAACACGCGGTTCGCATTCTGCTTCCATTTTTTGCATTCTTTCGTCTGCGGCTGTCGGCCAGCGGGCAAGGAGTCTCTACATGGGACAAGGACGTGGAAGCCCACCAAAAGATCGTAGACCTAATTGGCGAAGGCGAGCCTGAGCTTGCCGAGCACTACGTTCGAAAAGCCATGGGCCGCTTTGCAAACACCGCTAACAAGAACTGGATTCCCCATGACAACCAGCCTTGAAGACAAGGTAATCGTGCTAACTGGAGGTGCGAGTGGCATCGGACGAGAGTGCGCGATTGCGTACTCTCGCGATGGTGCCATCGTTGCAATTCTGGACACCAATCTGGAATCTGCCGAACGCACGGTGACTGAGCTAGGAGGCAGGGCGATAGCACTCTTGGCTGACGTCTCTGACGGCACGGCAGTTCAAGCCGCGATCGCGGCGGTGCTCAAAAGGTTCGGGCACATCGACGCCGTGCACAATAACGCCGGTATTGTCAGTCCTTCAAAACCACTCCATGAAACAACGGAGGAGGAGTGGGATCAGCTTCAACACGTCAACACAAAATCCGTGTTTTGGACGACAAGATTTGCGTTTGATGCCTTAGTCGCCAGCCGGGGCTCCATTCTCAATACAGCCAGCATGGTCGGCCTGATCGGCCAGCAAAACCACGCAGCGTACGTTGCCAGCAAGGGCGCCATGATTGCACTCACCAAGGCAATGGCCGCTGACTATGCTCGGTATCAGATTCGTGTCAACGCAGTCTGTCCGGCCGGTGCCTGGACTCCAATGCTCGAAGAGTGGTGCGCGGAGCAGGAAGAACCTGAAGGCATCCGGCAATACCTCGATGACATTCACCTGCTCGGTTACTGCCCTCGCGGCGATGTTATCGCAGACGCAGCAGTCTTTCTCCTTTCTTCAAAGGCTCGCTTTATTACCGGATGCATTTTGCCGGTCAGTGGTGGTGCTGAACTTGGCTACAGACGATAGCCGGAATGGGACATAATGCCTGACTTCATAATTCAATCCGTCTCGACCTACGACGCACGTTTCCAATTGCCGCCCGGAGCTGGATCGGATTCCATTCATGCAACTTCCGAATATTGCTTTGCGGTCACTCTCCTCAAAACTGACGGCGGTCTTCAAGGAACGGGGATTGTACTAACGCTTGGTCAGGGAAACCACGTCGTTACCAAAGCGATCGAGTTGCTGAGTGACAAACTCGTTGGCACTTCGATAGAAGACCTCATGGCGGATTTCGGTCGCTTCAGCCGTGAGATGGCAGATCACCCCTCACTGCGCTGGCTTGGGCCCCACAAGGGAGTCGTGCACCTGGCATTGGCATCAATTACGAACGCCTGCTTCGATCTTTGGGCCAAGAGCCGCGGGGTTCCGCTATGGAAGCTTCTTCTCGACCTTTCGCCAGAGGAACTCGTTCGCGTCCTCGACCTGTCGTATGTGGAAGACGTTCTCGATGAAAAGCGCGCCATCAATATGCTGCGCGAGAATCAAGCTTCGCGTACCTCGCGGGAACACATCCTCCAGACCGGATATCCCGGGTACGACACCTCCGTCGGCTGGATGGACTATAGCGATGAAGAGGTTCGTGAACTCACGAGACGCGCGCTCGACCAGGGGTTCTACGCATTCAAACTCAAGGTAGGATCAACAGAGGAAAGCCGTGACCTCCGCCGCGCTGCGATGCTCCGCGAACTTGTCGGCCACGACAAAACCATCATGTTCGATGCTAATCAGCACTGGAATCTGCCTGACGCACTGCGAATGTGCCGCGAGCTTTCGAAGTTCTGTCCCCTCTGGATCGAGGAGCCGACCCATCCGGATGACCTTCTCGCGCATGTCGAACTATCGGAGGCCATTGCCCCGATTAAGATCGCTGCTGGCGAACACATCTCAAATCGAGTTCTGTTCAAGAACTTCCTGAAGGCAAACGCGCTGTCATTTATCCAGGTAGATTGCACTCGTGTTGCAGGGATAGGCGAGTTTCTGACAGTGAGTTTCATGGCGAAACTATTTAATCGCCCCGTCGTTCCTCACGTCGGTGACATGGGGCAGATGCATCAGCACCTGGTGCTCTTTAACCATATTGCGCTCGATCACGAAGTTGCATTCCTCGAGCATATTCCTCATCTTCGGAAGCACTTCGTCCACCCTGCCAAGCTTTCGGCTGGAGTTTACTGTACCCCACAAGATCCGGGGGCTTCAACGGATCTGAAGGTGAACGTCGAAGCCTGAACCTTCGAGGTACGAGATGGATAGCTCCGTACGCCAAACGCATTGCATTGACGCGCACCATCATCTCTGGCGATATCGAGACCCGGGTCAGCCGTGGATGACAGAGGAGATGAGTACCCTTCGCCGTGATTTCGGTTTGGACGACCTGCACAAAGTGGCCGCGGCGTCTGGGATTACAGGAACTGTTGTCATCGAGGTGGAGCGCACCGCAGAGGAGACGCGATGGCTCGCCTCGGTGGCGGCGAGCGATGACTTGATATTGGGAGTCGTTGGATGGGCACATCTGACAGATCCCACCGCCCAAGCGGAACTGGAGCAACTCGCAGATCTGCCAAAGCTCAGAGGAGTGCGTCATCCCATTCATGATGAGCCCGACCCGGAGTTCATTCTCCGAGAGGACTTCAATAAAGGGATCGCGGCGCTTCACGCACTCGGGCTGACATACGATCTTCTTATCTTCGAAGAGCACCTTCCGCAGACGATTACGTTCGTCGACCGTCATCCTAACCAGGTTTTCGTTCTAGATCACATTGCTAAGCCATGTATCCGCGACGGGTCCATTGCCACTTGGCGCAAAAACCTCCTCGAACTCGCGCGACGGCCGAACGTCTATTGCAAGCTTTCGGGCGTAGTCACAGAAACGAACTGGATTCGGTGGACCCCGGAGATGATCGCCCCGTATATCGATACGGTGCTCGAAGCATTCGGACCACGGCGCCTGATGTTTGGTTCAGACTGGCCGATTGTAACGCTTGCGTCGACATACGGCCGTTGGATCGATACCGTCCGTTCGGCAATCGCACGACTTTCAACCTCCGAGCAGGCATCCATCCTTTGGCGATCGGTCACAGAGTCTTATGGCCTGAGTCAACCGTGACCCGCCGCGCTTGAAACAGCGTTGATTTGCTCGGCATAGCTCT
The DNA here is from genome assembly GCA_963833995.1 of uncultured Acidobacteriota bacterium. Classification (GTDB taxonomy): domain Bacteria; phylum Acidobacteriota; class Terriglobia; order Terriglobales; family Acidobacteriaceae; genus Telmatobacter. Next base: position 99,342 of record CAWIAE010000003.1, read on the forward strand.
GGTTCCATCATCGGTTCGTAGCGATTGAGTTGACGTTCACGGCTCCGCTGTTTCGCCCGTCCGGTGCGAGTAAGTGCCTCAGTGAAGGCGCCCGATCGGCGGGCGGTGCTTCCGGCCTTCTGCGAGCTATCCGGGCAGCTTCTGCCATGTCTTAGTTCAAGTCCCGGTGATCGGATCCTAGACTGGAACGCTGACCAGGGCTTCGCCGAGATTGCGAAGCAGGTGCCATCGATCGGCACGCGGCGCGGCATTGCTGGCAGCCTCAGCGTACAAACTGGCTCGATCGCGGTTCACGATCTCTATTCCAGGGTCTCCCCTCAGCCATGGAACGGCGCTCTCAGCACTGCGATCAGGCAATCGGGAATTCCGATTTCGCCCGGCTTTGCTCCGACGTGGACCACCTTGTCAGCGGCCGTCGCTGCGATCAGCTTGCAGGAACCCCTGAGCTGCATCGTATCGTCCCTGAGCGCGAATTTGAATATTCGGACCTCGACTACGAAATTGGGTGCAGGCTTGATCCGCGCAGTTCAAATCGGGCGTTCCAAGTTCAAATCAAATGCACTGTATTCGTCTATCGAATTCCTAGTCAAGGCAAAGAATGAACTAATATGAATTGAACTGAATCATTGCGCTGTGTAGAATTCATAATTGACAAATCACACGCTCGATCGGGACGAGTGAGATGCTCGCGAGAGGCACCATCAGAACGGACGCTTGACCCTGTTGTCCAACGCAAGGAATAGAAAAGAGGAAGAGAATGATGAATCGTAGAGGTTTCGTTGGTGCTCTCGGGGCATCGTTGATGGCGTCGGCGGCGTTGACACGAACGGCTTTGGGGAAAGCCGCCCACTTTCCCGCGCTGGAACAGGCCATCAACAGCCCAATCGGCAGATATCAACCAAATTGGGAAAGCCTGAAGCTTCACGCCGTGCCGAAGTGGTTTGAAGACGCCAAGCTGGGAATCTTCATTCACTATGGCCTGTATTCAGTTCCCGCCTGGGCACCGACGGTCAAACTAACCGACAGAGGAGAGATCGACTGGGGTAGGTTTGCGCCGGACCTGAGTGACTGGTTTGTGAATAACCCTTACGCCGAGTGGTACATGAACACTTGGCGAATCAAGGGTTCCCCGACCTGGGAGCATCATGTCAAGACCTATGGTGCGAGTTTCGACTACCTCGATTTCATCCCGATTTTCGATCAGGAGGTCAAGAAATGGGATCCGGACGAATGGGCCGTTCTCTTTAAGGAAATCGGCGCTCGGTATATTGTGCCTACAACCAGGCATCACGACGGCTTCAAGCTGTGGCCCAGTAAGGTGCCTAATCCTCACCGAAAGCCTAATCAGCAAAGCACAAAGCGTGATGTCATCGGAGAGTTGGCCACGGCGGTCCGCAGGCAAGGGATCCACATGGGCATTTACTTCTCAGGAGGATTGGACTGGAGCTTCACGCCAGACCCGATACGTACACGGCACGGTGTGGAAGAAGATTGTCCCCAGAGTGAGGAATACGGCAGATACGCTGATGCGCTGCTTGAAGAGCTCATTCAGCTCTATGAACCCGATGATATTTGGAATGACATAGCTTACCCCAAGACGGGGAACCTGACCAAGATCCTCGCCGATTACTTCAACCTTGTTCCCCAAGGTACTATTGATGACCGGTTTCACGAAATCGACCAACCGCCAGAACACGCCGACTACACAAGCCCGGAAGGAGTCTGGCCCACGAAGATCATGAAGAAGAAGTGGGAGTCCTGCCACGCTCTGGGCACTTCTTTCGGTTACAACCAGAACGAAGGACCGGCCGATATGCTTTCCGCTGGCAAATTAATTAATATGTTCGTCGATGTCGTGAGCAAGAATGGCAACCTTCTTCTTGACATCGGCCCGAAAGCAGACGGATCGATCCCAGAAATCCAGCTCACCAGATTGCGGGAATTTGGTAATTGGATGCGGACCAATGGTGAAGCAATTTACGAAACACGTCCCTGGGTAAGATCAGATGGCAGGACGACGGACGGATTGCCCATTCGCTTTACTCGAAAGAGGGATGTCCTCTATGCCGTTCTGACGCAGAAGCCCAGAGAGAGAGAGGTCATCATAGAATCTTTACAACTGCAGGAAGGCTCTCACGTTCAGATGCTTGGGGCTCCAGGGCATCTCGACTGGACCGCTCGTGGTGAAAATGTGCAAATTACACTTCCCAACGAACTGCCGGGGGATTATGCATTTGTCCTCAAGGCCTTCCCGAAGCCAAGCTAATCATGACAGAGCGAAGAATCGGTTGTAGGCAGCCGGGTCCTCAGCCAACAAGGGAGTCGATGGGACATGATCTTATTTTCGCGCCGTGATGCCCCCAAAGTGCTTTCGCGGCCGCAGAGTTCTTCGATTTTCAGCTGGAGACTCCTATCTGCCGAGGACCAGGATTGAGCTAATGACATCCATGGCAACACTCTCGACCCAACTTCCTGAAGGGGTCGCGATGAATCAACTGATCTCATTCCTAACCCGGCATAGCCGGAACCAAACAGGGCGTTGATTATCATTTCCCGGTGGACATTGAACCTCTGACCGAGCGGTATGCGGCTCAGATTGCGGGAGTGCTGAGTTGCTGGGACCGGGTGCTGGTTTTCGGTACGCTGCCGAAGATTTGCCTCCTGAGCCTGGCCAATAGAGTTTATTCGCCCATTCCAGCGGGAGACCGCACCGAGACAGAAAGAGTTGGGCAGGCTCTCATCTGTCTGATTCGATGGGAGATCGCCAGTTTGGCTAGCCACAACTCTGGTTTCGCTGTAAACCGGGTGCCCGAGGACCCGAACCGGCGGACGAGTCTTTGTCCATTGGGCGGAGGTTTCGCCTTCCAGAGTTGTGAAATCGCAGAAATCAACCAGTTGACTTCCCCTTTGCACGCCGGTCATTGCGTCGCACCATTATCCTCGGCGGGCAGAAATTGGAAGCTCACATAGGCAAAGTGCGCGCCGTCAGGGGCCCAGTTGGGCACGTTGTCGCTACCGACTCCGCCCACAATCTGTACCAGATCGCGGATCTTTCCGTCGCTGGCGTTGAGAATTCGCAGCGTCACGTCTTTGTTGCCTGGATGCCCGGTGACATTTTTGTCGTAGGAAAGAATCAGGATAGATTTACCGTCCGGCGAGGGATGCGGCGTCCAGTTGGGCCTTTCATCAAAAGTGACCTGCTCGGGCTGGCTGCCGTCGGGTCGCATGCGCCAAATCTGCATACCGCCCGCGCGATCGGAGTTGAAATAAATCCACCGGCCATCCGGCGAGTAATCGGGGTCGTCGCTCACTCCGGGTCCCGTAGTCAGCGCGGTTTCCTGTCCGCCATCAACCGAGATGGAGTAGATGTTCAACGCGCCGTGGCTGGGCCGCGTAAAGAGGATCGTCTTTCCGTCCGGCGACCAGCTATGGAAATAAGAATCGGGATTCACCGTAACCAATCGTGGTGTACCGCCCATGGCAGGCACGACATATACACGCCGGCCGGGTTGGTTAGGCACGGTGCAGGTCAGGGCGAGCCATTTGCCTTCGGGCGAAAGGCCGTGGCTGCCGCTGCAGTCGGTAGCGTTACCGATATCGATCGGCGTGGCCTCGCCGAACCTGCCCTCGCCTTCATCCGCAGGCACGCTCCACAGCTTGCCCGCGCGGTCAAAAATCAGCGTTTTGCCGTCGCGGCTCCAGTTGGGTGCTTCTATCTTTCCTTTACCGGTCTGGATGACGAAGTCCATGGGGACATTGGGGTCGACGGCGATGGTATGAAGAGTGCTATAGAGCACCATGGCCACGGGCGCCGCCGGAGGATTGAGCGGCTGCAACTCTACATGTGCGAAGGTGGCCTGTTCCACCGTGTCCTTTTCGCGGGCGCACATGCCCAGTCCCGCATAGAACACCCCGTCGAAGTTCAGCTTCATGGACGCTCCAGTCTGGTGCAGCGGCTCGCCGTGCATGCTGAGGAAGAGCGTGATGGTGTCGCCGCGCTTTTCCAGCCGCATCCGCTGCGGTGCCCCGATATTGAAGAGGATGGTCTGCATCATGTCGCCCTTGGTGCGCCGGTATTGCAGCGCCGTCTCGCCTGAACCATGGATGGCCGCGTCGGCATACAGGGCGTCGGAGTCAAGTGTCTGCCGGAACATCAGCAACGCCTTGCGATGCGGGTGCGAAGTCGCGCCGCCGTCGGCCACCTTCACATCGGCGGTGAGCGACACGTCGCCTGAGACCCTCTTCCACACGAAGTGAAATTCATCCACGTTCGCCCAAAGGTCTCCGCCGGCCGAGCGGATGGTATACACACCCCTCGCGGCATCGAACGTTGCCGTTCCGGGCGGCGTCACGCTGCCCACATCGGACTGGTTCTCAAAGATGCCCAGCGAATTGCCGGCAGTCTGCGCGGCTGCGATGCCCGATCCCATCAACCCAAACGCCAACGCGGAAACCGCAGTAAGCAGTCCCGTCCTTCTCTCGTTCCTGTGCATGACAGATGTCCCTCAAAGTCAACGGAATTACTAAACGGCAAGACGGCCAATTAAAGCTGGAACTTCTCCATATGGCGAGGAAGCAAAACTTCAATTGACAGTTTCGCGCACCACCAGGATCTGGTCACCTTTTACATTCGTGAGAGTCTGGTGTATCCCACTCGGCCACCAGATTTCTAATTTCTCTGCATGGTCGAACCTTCCCAGGCCAAAGTGAACGCGAGGATCGCTGGATGCACCGTAGCCAGTGCTGGTGGTCGCGTGATTGTAGAGAGCGTTGTTATCAGCAAGCGTCACCTTCAGGCGGGCCCCAAGTCCGTCGCGGTTACTCCGCGTGCCGCTAAGCTTAACTAATAACCAATGGTTGGAATTGACAGTCCGGTTCACCCAGATTTCGGGTAATGCATGTTGATTTGTAACGACCACATCCATGCGGCCATCATTGTTTAGATCACCCATCGCCGCCCCGCGGTGTGCCCCAGGGACTCCAAATGAGGAGCCGGCCTGTGCGCTGACATTCACAAATCGGTTACGGCCGGTGTTGCGAAGAATTATGTTCGGCAGCTTCGAAGGAAGTTGAATTACCTGTTCGGAATTGTCGAGTATCGCCGCACAGGAAACGAACAAGTCTTTCCAGCCGTCATTGTCAAGATCGGCGATTCCGGCCCCCCATCCGGTAAAGCGGGACGTAGCGGCGGCGATCCCAGATTCGCTGGTGATGTCTTCAAAGTCCTTGCCGGTATTTCGAAAGAGCGGAAACGTATCACCAGCCATTCCAACCACAAAAATGTCGGGGCGCCCATCATTGTCCACATCCCGGAAATCTGTTCCCATCCCCGCAATGGACTTGCCAAACTGGTTATAGGCTACGCCGATCTCAACTCCGACCTCATCGAATGTACCATTCCCATTGTTGCGAAAGAGGAAATTCCGATAGGTGTCGTTCGAAACAAAGATATCCGTATAGCCATCTCCGTTAAAGTCGGCAAAAGCCACACCCATACCTTTGCCGATGTACTTGCCGATTCCGGATTTCTCCGAAACATCCGTAAACGTACCATCGCCGTTGTTATGAAAGAGCATATCGGGCTCGCCCGTGAAGACGTCAGGGGAGCAATAAGTAACTGCACTGCCGACAGTGCAGACAGGTTCTGTTGCGGCGAACCAGTCCACGTAATTCGTTACAAACAGATCGAGCAACCCGTCGTTGTCGTAGTCAAGCCATCCGGCGCTGGTCGCCCACTTCCAATGAGTCCTTGCAAATCCTGCCTTTGCAGTAACCTCAGTAAATGTACCATCGCCATTGTTATGGAAGAGCTGGCAACCGTTGACTCCGGTTACGAAGAGATCGACCCATCCATCATTGTCATAATCCGCGGCGGCAACTCCCATGCCGAAATGCATGCCCTGAACTCCGGCTTTCTCGGTTACATCGGTAAATGTACCGTCGCCGTTGTTGCGGTAAAGCCTGTTCCAATACCGGGGATCGCGCTTGTCCATGTCGGGTAAATGGGCACCGTTGACGAAGAACAAATCCATTAACCCATCGTTGTTGTAGTCGAATATGCCCACGCCCGCAATCATTGTTTCGGGCTGGAGACGGTGCGGACTGGCGCAGTTGTCCAACAGAAACGTGACTCCGCTCTGCCGAGCTGCGTTCTCAAATGTGATGGGCCCTCGTACGACCGCAGATTTACCTTGCGGATGGATGGAAGGCATCCGCGGAATGGCGGGATTACAGGAAATCACCGACGGGTTGGGAGATAAGGAAAAACCGCGTTTAGGCAGGAGGAAAGACCCTGCAACCGCGAAAGCACTATGAATTACTTGGCGGCGAGTTAGAAAGGGAGAATGCTGTTTTGATTGTCGGTCGTGGTGAAAAGTCATTTTGGGGACCCCTCGATCTTGAGGACCTGGTCTGCCACGCCCGTGAGCGTTTGCACACTTCCGCTTGGCCGACTGGAAGGCAAAAGCCCGACGCTGTTCGTTACATACTGATGGAAGATACGGCCGGACGGAGTGGTTAATCCACTACAGAAGCACAGGGAACGCCAGAGAGCGCTGACCCAGGCCCCGATCGCCTTCGCGTGAAAGAAATCCCCAGTTCGCAAGGAGTTCACTCTATTGCCGTGGGTGGGCAGACGGCTGCGGTTGAAGCGCATCGTCAGTGCACCCGATCGAATTCAATTCTTCTAAGGACTGTTTATCTCCATGGGCAAAAGCCCGAACTAGTTCGGTTGCTTCACGCGCCTTGTCGCGGTTGCCGGCCCGTACATAGGCGTTGCACATCAATAGCAAGGTCGAGACCTCCTGGGTTCGGGACTCATCGAAGTAGTGAGCGGCCTCTGTCCATCGTCCTCTCATGTATTGCAGTTCGCCCATACCCACAAGCGCGATTTGATTCTGGGGACTCATCTCGAGCGCCCGTTTAAGATCCGCTTCGCCTTGCTCGTAATTATGGTCTCTTAAGTAGACACGCCCCAGAAACGCAACTATGTCGGCATTGTTTGGCGAGACTTGCGTGGCCTTGTTCAGCAGTCGAATCGCATCTTCGTTCCGTTGCATCGCAGAATAAAGCATTCCGACCGTGTAGTACGCATTCAATTGCGAATGGATTTCCGTGGCAACCAAGTTTACATATGCGATTGCAGCCGATTCACCATTCTCTTTCAACAGCTTTTCGCATTCCCTCCAATGCTCGTTTTGCGACGCCTTATCAGGGCTCACAAGTGTTTGAACGAAGTGGTCCCGGTCGCGAATCGACTGGTATAACTCCATTTCATGAGCCGACTCCTCGGAACGCCCCAGATTGCGCAGCGCTCTCCCTAGTTGGAAATGGACGTCCGACAGACTCGGATCGATGTCTAGAGCTTCGTGCAAGGGAGAGAGCGCCTCCTCATCCTTTCCCAAAGCGACCAAAGCGGTCCCAAGGTCTTTCAGCGCGCTCGCGCTCCGTGGTTTCCGCATGAGCACATACTCGTCAAGCCCGCGCGCCTTTTCCCAGTTCCCCTGGTATGCCGCTATCTCTCCCAGAATAAGTGCTGCAACCAGATTGTTTGGATCTTTGCGAAAGACGGCCTCGATTACCGGCTGCGCTTCCTCGTGCTTGTACAACCGGTAATAGGCCATTCCAACGTCCATGTCGATATTCTCAAGCGTGGGATCGAGTTTACGGGCCTTGAGAAGATCATCCAATCCCCGCCCGCAATCATCGCCATCACAAAGGTATTCGCCGGCCTTTTGAAGCACAGCGGCTTTCTTTGGGGCAAGCCGCGCCGCGCTGAGAATTGTTTTTTGTGCCTCGACAAGCTCACCATTCAGGTAATGAGCTTGCGCGAGATAGAAGAGGACATCGGCATTCCGCGGCTGCAGCGCCCTGCATTTCTCCAAATAGTCGATGGCCTTCGGCCAGTCGTTCTGGCGCATGCGCAGCGTGCCCAAATGAAAGAGGATCTTCGCGTTCTTGGGGAAATGCCCTTCCTGCTCAAGATAGATTTGCTCAGCCTGGGCAAACTGGCCGCGGTCTTCCAGATCCGCCGCGCGCCGCAAAGCACCGTTTTCAGCCGTTGCGGCCGAAACCTGCGCGTCGGCTAGAACCGGAACACAAATCGCCGCAACTGTAGCAATCAAGCATATCCGCAGGCACGAATGCAACCCACTCATCACAGAAGCCATCGTCGCACAGAAAGCCCAGCCCCACCTACCACGCCGCCATCGAGCGCGGCGGGATGTGGGTGGGGCCTCTGTTGGCTCTCGCGGGCTAGAAATCATACCTCAACGCAAATTGGGCAATCCTTTGAGGACCGGCAGTCTGAATCTGACCAAACGCCGGAGAAGTTATTGTGGTTGATGGCCCATTAAGATTCGTCCGATTCAGCAGGTTGAACATGTCGGCACGAAATTGAAACCCTCCCATCTCGCGCGGAAGTATGTAGAGTTTCTTCATGACAGAGAGGTCGTCTTGGAGATTTCCCGGGTTAATAATGGTGTTCCGTCCTACGGTGCCGAACTGACCTGGATTCGGTTCTACAAACGCCGCGGTGTTGAAGTATTCGGCTTCCCGCGCGGTGCGCGAGCGCCCCCCAGCCAGGTTTGGATTTCCGATAATATCTGCTCTCTCTCCGCCACTGAGGGCGCGGCAGTATCCGATCAAGGCATTGTCTTCGCCCGAATACACGGTTTGAGGATTGCCGGTGCTGTAGCCGACGATACCAGTCAACTCCCAACCTCCAGCAACAGCGGTCAAAATTCCTTTTCCCTTCAAAGATGGGAGATTCCAAAGACCGTTAACGACGAAAATCTGGCCGACATTAAAATCAGAAAGCCCCCGGTCAGCCCTCAGATCTGTTGGATTTTGGGGCCCATACGGCGGCGGTCCGATTAACGATCCAGAGTGATCGTCGATTGATTTCTCCCAGGTATAGGCCGCTTGCACGGAATAGTTGCGTGAGATTCTCTTTTGTACCTCCACCTGGAGCGAGTGGTAGTTGGCGTCGGCGTCGTCGTAGAGAGCGGGAATGCTGCCATAGTACTGCGGCAAGATCGGCCGCCGCGATTGCACGTTGGCTTCGGTAGCGCCGGGTCCGTAGACGGCAGCGTTCAGGTCGGTAGCATCGTACAAGTGCTGCGAAACGGTCCCCACGTAAGCGACATCGGCAAACAGGTTGGCGCCGAACCGATGCTGGATGTTGAGATTGAATTGTTGAATATCCGCCTGCCTGAAGTGTGGGTCAATGTACGATTGGGTGATACCCGGGAATGGGCCGAAGCTCGGCGTCTTCGGATTGTAAGGCAGAGGATCGGTTTCACCTGCCCAGGGGTCTTCGGTGTCGGGCGGTGCGCTACTAAACCCGACCAGGTAGGGCTCATTGTTTGTCTCGATTGCCTCGACCTCCTGGTCAACTACAGGGTGAAACACTCCCCAGGCCGCCCGCACGGAAGTTGTTCCGTTGCCCGTGACGTCCCAAGCAAGACCGATCCGGGGTTCGAAGCCGAGCTTCCAAGGAAAATAAAGCCCCGGGGGAACTCCTTTGTCTCCTGGAACCACCAATCCGGGAGGCGCCGTTGGATATACCGTGGATTGTGCGCCAGGCAAGTAGCTCGATGCGCCACCAGGCAAACTTTCCGTCCAAGGCGTCTGGTAGTCGTAGCGAAGACCAAGGTCCAGAGTCAATGTCCTGGTCACCTTGTAAGTGTCCTGAACGAATGGCTGGAATAGTTTGGAGCGGCCATGGTCGATGATGGTGGTCGTCACGTTGAAGTTATTGGGACGGCCGATCATGAAGTCCGCTAAACCATTCCCGGTATACTGGCCGGAGAATGACCAGGTCATCGGTGGATAGGCTAGATCTCCATTTGACTCGGCATTGAACATCACACCGGCCTGTATGTCGTGCTTCCCGTGGAGCCACGAGACCTTGTCGTCAAATTCGCGGAAATAAGAAGGTTCATCCACGAACCAACCAGAACCGGCCGAAAAAGCGCCACTCACGCTTACGTCTGGGGTTTGAGGATATGGAGTGAAGCCGTTGGAATTGATGCCAAGTTGCGACGGGGACTCACCGTTTTCCGTGGTGAAAGGTAATCCTTCTGGACGCGAGTAGGAGGCCTCGAACTCATTGATAATGTTTGGACTGAACGTGTGAATCTCGTCCGCCGCATAAGTCTGATATTGTTCCCCGCTAGGAGTCGTAAAAAACGGAATGGCACTTGGCCCGGTACTTAAAGCCTTGTTCCGGAACAAACGGAACCACATCCTATCCTTCGACCCCAACGTCTGGTCGATTTTTATAATGAGTTGGTTCTCAGACGTCGGGCCTGGTTGCGAGAGTTCCAGTTCGCCATTGGGCTGATTGGGTAAAGGCACAAACTTGCTAACGTACGCTGTTGCGAATGGGTCGAGCATGGAGGTGGGAATCTGGTTATTGGTGAACGCCGGGCCGCTCGGATTCGGATCCGTGAGAGGCGTAGATACGGCTGAAAAATCCCCGTTGAGCTCCGCTGTTGTCGGCACATAGGTAATGGTCAGGGACTCCTGATGGATTCGAAGCCCTTCATAGCCAACAAAGAAAAAGGTCCGATTCCTGCCGTTGTATTTGGGAAGAAGGACCGGCCCTCCGAAATCGCCTCCAAACTGATCCTGGCGCAACAACGGCTTGGGCGTCCCGGCGGGCGTGAATTTCGTGGCCGCATCGAACGCGTCGTTGCGGAGGTATTCCCAAGCGCTTCCATGGAATTGATTGGTGCCTGATTTAGTTACTGCCAGAATCACCCCTCCGCCCGCCCTTCCATACTCCGCGCCGAAGCTGTCGGTAAGAACCCGGAATTCCGCCAATGCGTCGGGAGTGGGAAGATTCTGGTTTGAGTTGGCGAGTGCATCGGTGATCGTCGTGCCATCGAGCTGCATGTTGCCGAAATCGGTTCTGCTTCCCGCAATGCTGTACGCGGGACCGCCACGAGCAGAGGTTTGGTAAACCGGTACGCTCACATCGGCCACGCCAGGAAGAAGACCGAGAAGGCTCGCGGCATTTCTTCCATTCAGCGGAAGATCTTCCAGCCGCGCATTATCTACCGTCTCCCCCAGAGTGGCGGTGCTCGTGTCGACATTAATGGCATTGCCATTGACAGTAACCGTTTGAGCCACCTGCCCTAGTTCTAGCTTTACATCCACCCGAATATCTTGGGCGACTGGAACCAGCACATTCGACTGTGTGAAAGACTTGAATCCGTTTGCTGTAACGAAAATCGAGTAATGGCCGATGGGCAGCAAGGGAATCCGGTAGGATCCTTCTGAAGTGGATTGAGTACTTGTAGTAAAACCCGTATCCGTATTCGTGACGCGCACACTGGCTGATGCGACGACGGCCCCACTTTGATCGGAGACTACGCCGAGAAGAGCCCCTGTGGTCTGGGCCCGCGCGTTGCCGCACACGAGGGGAAAAAACGCCATCAGCATGAGCCCCTGCCACACGACAATTTGAGAAGAGCGCAACCAGCGCCCTGTACGATTGACCCGTGCACCTGGGGATGTCGAATTAGAGGAAGCGGACACCGCACCAGAAACCAAACCGTTTCCGGTCTGGGTGGAAGAATGCGTTGTGAATATTTGGCCAGTGATGACCCACCGGATGCTATTGCGTCGTGACATCTGGGCTCCTTCCGAGAAAGAACAACAAAGTTAAATTCAATTGCGCAACATGTTCATTGCGAACGAGATAGCATGCGATCCCTTCGATCTGGTTCGGTGAAAGCCGAATGGCTTTTTGTGAATTGTGGTGAACGATTTAGAATTGTCATGGTCGATTTAGGCGAATTCTGATTACTAGGCGAGGATTTTATGCGCAATAAGTGAAATTTGTCAAGAAATTTCAGCCACAATAATTCATGCTTTTCTAGCTTTCTGGCTTCTAGAGGGGAAACGGAAATTCACCAAAAATCTTCCATTCGATTCATGCATTTAACGGATAGTGGATACTCGTAAACAAAATTGGGTCGGCTATGCTAGGGATTGGCTCAAGAGAGTGTTCTTAATCTCTCACCCGGAATCCACACCCAAACGCCTAAGTGAGGATTATCTTCAGCGCTGCCGCATAATCTGCCTTCGGCTGATAGTCACTTGGAAGTTCCACGTGCAAGCCGACTGCAGCCTGCTTCCAATTCAGTTTTTTGTGGGTGCCCAAAAGCCGAACCTCTTTGATCTTTCCTGCTTGCGCCGGACTCGCCGTGCCGAGCGACTCCACAACGAACTCACCGGCTGGCCAACCGAGAACCAAAGCGTAGATCACAGTGTTGGCTTTGTTGCGCGTGAATCGGATATCGCGGACTCCCAGGTTCTTGATGCTATCGCCCTTAAATTCGTGAGTGTCCAACTTACCGGGTCCCTCGCCATACACTTTCCAAGGCCGCGTGTCGTAGATCGCCTCGCCATTCAGCTGCATCCAGTCGGTAAACGCGTCAAGCACGGCAATTTCCTTGCTATCGATGGTACCGTCAGGCCTGCCGGGTACGTTCAAGACCATCGTCCCATTCTTGCTGACAAGATCAATCAACAAATGAACCAGTTGCCTCGGATGCTGGTAACCGCCAAATTCTCCCGGGAGATCGTAGTTGCTGCGATCGTAATGCCAACAATTCCCAATGCAGTACTCCGCTTGCCATGGATAGGGCCGGATATTGTCCATCAAGCCGCTCTCCCAATCCAGTACCGCGGCTTTCAACAAGCGGTCTGGGACATCCTTGATGTTGATGACTGCTTCCATCTTTCCCTCGTGGGTCTTCAGGCTGTGGTTATAGAAGTAGGCCCCGATGTTCATTCCGGCCCATCCCAGAGGAAATAACCTGGAATCTGAATAGATGAAATCCGGATTGTGCAGATCAATCAAGTCGCGTGTCCGATCATAATAGTCCTTCACATACGAGATGTCGGGCAGCGCATTAGCGGGGTGTTTTGGGCCATACAGCCGCTGCGGATCCAGGCCTTCCCACCATTGGCCTTTTCCGTCGGCCAACGTTAAATCGCCATCATAGGGAACGCCGGCCATTGGGCCGGTTTTATCGGCTGCGTGCGAGGTTTGGAACCACCACCAATTACGTGCCTGGTGAACGGAAACCCCGAAATGCAATCCTTGCTCTCGAGCGGCTGCGGCCCATGTTCCCACAACATCGCGGTGCGGACCCACGTTTACGGCGTTCCAGGGTTGATGCTTGGAGCCCCAAGTATCAAAGCCGTCATGATGACCGGCCAAAGCGATAAACAGCCTGGCGCCGGTCTTCTTGAACCGTTGAATGAGTTCATCGGGCTCCCAGTTAAGAAGCGTCCACTGGGCAGTAAAATCCTTGTATCCAAACTTCGAAGGGTGACCGTAGTGCTCCAGATGATACTTGTATTGCTTGGAGCCTTCCTCGTACATGTAGCGGGCGTACCAATCACCGGCTTCTGGTACGCACTGCGGGCTCCAGTGCGCCCAGATAGCCAACTTTGCGTCGAGGTACCATTCAGGAGCTTCATACTCCAGCAAAGAATCCCAGGTAGGTTTGTACGGACCCTCACCGGCGAGATTGGAAGAGAATGGGGAATTCATCGGGACACCATCCCATGACCCGCCAGGAATCGGCAGAGTCGCCGCCTCGACAACGTTCCCTTGAAAGTCACCAAATTCCCAGGTTTTCTCATCGAGTTTTTCTTCAATAAACCGGCCATCCTGAAACGCGAAAAACTGCCTCTCGTTAGCAGGAGTGGCACAAAACTCGGCGTAGTCCCGAACCTGAGTAGGCGAGTTAAATACCTCGAATGCGGGCGACTCAGCGGCATCGCCTGTTTGTTCAGAAGATTGTTGTGCTTCTGCCCCACCGGCCGGCACGGCTATTGCTGCGGCCGCCGCGGCAACTAATCGGCAAAACTCCCGTCGCTGCATGGTTCCCTTTCCTTATTAACTCGGCAGTGGTCGTTATTACGACGTGACGTCCCATAATGGCGGATCAACGCTCAACACAAGAACAAGTTCTGAATCATCGTTAGGGCTGTGTTTGGTCCTCATTGGAAAACAGGCTCCGCATCCATAAATGCGCGTGAAATGTGTGTGTGGAATCGAATGACCGGTGGTGCATTTGATTCCGCACGCGCCACCTTACGCAGCTCTGTTGGCGCTGAATACTTATGGGTTAAGCGGAGTTGCGATAGTGCTTCCAACGAGGAGGAGTTCCGGAAATACCTCCATCGGTTCGAACACGCGTGGGAGAGATCAGGCGAGGAAGACCTCTATTCCGTTTTCCTTCAGCATGAGCTGGAAATTCGGGTCTAGTTCGCTATCGCTGACAACCTGATCCACGTCCGTGAGAGGCGCGACTTGAATCATGCTGTCAATTCCAAATTTCGAGTGGTCCGCTACCAGTACGACTTTTCGCGCGGACTTAATCATGGAACGCAACGATTCGACGATCAGAGTGTTATGGTCGCTGATACCTGCGGTGCTGATGCCACGGATTCCCATGATCAACATATCTGCCGAAATACCATTCAGCATCTTCTCGCAAATCGGTCCTAGTTGGACGCCCAGCCGGGGATAGACATAGCCCCCGGTCAAAGTGACCTCAACCTCTTTGCTCTCCCAAAATACCTGTACCACCGGTATGGAGACGGTGATCACCTGGATGCGCTTCAAAACAAGATTCTTGGCTACTTCGACTACGGTCGAGCCACCACCAAGAATGATGGTCTGCCCCTCGGAAACCATGGAAGCTGCGAACTTGCCGATCCGTGACTTCTCCCCGTGCAACGAGACTGAAAGCCGATCGAAATCGACCCCATCGTCCCGAATCTGAAGAGAAATCGCACCGCCGTGGACGCGACGCACCGCACCCTTCTGCTCCAATTCAAGCAAATCACGGCGAATACTGGACTTCGACGCATTAAATATCTCGCAAAGTTGCTCGAAGTCCGCGAACTCCTTATGCATGAAAAGCTCTTGAACCTTCAGAACCCGTTCAGCTTGACGCATTTTCTGTCACCAATCCGTGATATTAGCATATCGTGCGATGCGTAGAGGACAAAACTAACACAATTGTGAATAAATACGATCAAGTTTTGGGCTATTATGCCATATTATGAGTATAATATGGATCGAAAAGTAACGAATTCTTTCATACTGGATGCCATCTTGCCGATTCCTAGTCGCGCGGTTCCGGACTGCGTTGCTCATCTTTCGAAAAAACGAGCCCATCTCCACCTCGTCGCCCGAATTCTCCAAATCGGCAGAAGGTCACGCATTCAAAAGGAGATCGTTTGTAGCGGTAAGGAGTTCCGAGGCCAGAAATATCAATTTCAAAAAAGGAGTTTATGCAAACCGTCGCTAGTTTTCTTGGTGTTGATCTCGGCGCATCCAGCGGTCGCGTAACCGCCGGACATTGGGATGGCAGCAGGTTTCAGCTCGAAGAACTGCATCGATTCATAAACGCCGGGGTCTCGGTCGCAGACCGCACTTACTGGGATGTCCTGAACATCTGGGCGCAGATTCTGGGAGGCTTCAGCCGCTTTAGCGCGCTCTATTCTGCGTGCCCGGCAGCTATCGGAATTGACGCATGGGGAATTGATTTCGGGTTATTGGACAAGCGAGGACGGTTGATCTCCAACCCCGTACATTACAGGGATCGCAGAACCGAGGGTGTCCCCGAGCGTCTTTTCGAAGTCCTGGACAAGATGTCGATCTTCCGCGAGACAGGTGTGCAGCCTTGGCACATCAACACCCTGTTTCAGCTCTACAGTATGGTGCTCGAAGGTGACCCTCAACTGGACGTCGCACAAACCCTCTTGACCATTCCCGACCTCTTCTCCTATTTCCTTAGCGGAACAACGGCCGTGGAATTCACCGAGGCCACCACAACCCAGATGTTTTCCCTCCACTTTGGTGACTGGGCCAGAGACCTCATCCGAAGCGCCGGTATACCGGAAAGAATCATGCCGGCAGTTGTACAACCGGGTTCTAATCTCGGAAGTGCTCGGCTCTCTGTCCTCAGTGAAAGCCGCTTCTCACACAGTGTTCCGGTAATCGCCGTCGCCTCCCACGATACGGCATCCGCTGTCGCAGCAATTCCATACCTGGATGAAGGCAGCGCGTTCATCAGCAGCGGTACCTGGAGCCTGATCGGAATAGAATCTTCGGCCCCAAACACTTCGGAGGAGGCGTTCCAGCTCGGTTTCACGAATGAAGGTGCAGTCAACGGCAGGTTTCTGCTACTCAAGAACCTGGCCGGCTTGTGGATAATCCAGGAATGCCTTCGCTGTTGGGAAAGAGCGGGCCGCAGTCATGGTTGGAATGAGGTGATCGAGGCTGCGGCGGCTGTTCCGGCATTCCAATCACTGCTGGATCCCAACGACAGCGCATTCGAATTGCCAGGGGATATGCCTGCGGCCGTGCAGGTTTACTGCGGGCGCATTGGACAACCTGCGCCGCGCACAGTTGGAGAGTTTGCCCGAGCCGTTTTCGAAGGTTTAGCACTTAGCTACCGAAGGGTTCTGGCTGCATTGGAGCGTCTTTCTGGCCAGCCAATATCAACGATTCGCATCGTTGGCGGTGGCTCACAAAACGCTCTCCTGTCGCAAATGGTGGCTGACGCATGTAACCGCTTGGTGGTAACGGGACCCAAGGAAGCCACGGTGCTAGGCAATCTAATGGCGCAGGCGATCGCAATCGACCATATCGGAGACTTTCAGCAGGGGCGAATCGCTATTGCGGAGTCATTCCATCGCGAAAACTATGAACCACATCCATCCGAACGGTGGGATGAAGTGTTCGAAAGATTCCAGCAGCTTGGTGCCATGCACTAGGCTCATTCGCTCACAATTAACCCGGCTTGTATTCGAGGAATGAAGGTAGCGCGCTGGTCGCCGAAACTCCCGTGATTGCGAGGTCAGGAAAACGGGATAACCACTCCGGAATCGAGCTCATTGGTTGACAGAGCTCAATCAGCGTGGTCGAGGGAAGCGGAAAGAAGGTGGCAAACATGGTGGTTCGTAACCCGAACAACGACTCCGTGGAATCAGCGCCGCAGCGCACCAGCATGTTGCCGACAGGAGTTTTGATCCCGTTCATCCTCGTAACGGCGCTATTTTTTCTCTGGGGAATCCCCAATAATCTCAACGACGTGCTGATTCGCCAGTTCATGAAATCGTTCGCCTTGTCGCGTTTTGAGGCCGGTCTGGTTCAATCTGCATTCTATTTGGGCTATTTTGTCTTGGCCATGCCGGCCGCGCTGTTGATGCGCCGTTTTGGATACAAGTTCGGCTTCCTGATCGGGCTACTTCTTTTTGGAACCGGTGCGTTTCTTTTCTGGCCAGCCGCGCTTTCGGGCCGATATCTTTATTTCCTGACGGCTCTGTTTGTCATCGCCAGTGGCCTGTCATTCCTCGAGACTGCTTCGAACCCATTCGTCGCGCAGCTAGGTGCTTCCGAAACAGCCGCCCAGCGCCTGAACTTCGCGCAGGCTTTTAATCCGCTGGGTTCGATTAGCGGTGCCTTGATCGGGACCGTATACATTTTCTCTGGGATCGAATTAAACAACAGTCAGGTGGAGGCCATGCAGGCGGCGCATTCCTATTCCGCCTATCTGAGCGGCGAGACCATGCGAGTCGTTGCTCCTTACATGGTCCTCGGGGTGATCGCATTCCTTTGGGCAGCTCTTATCGCCATAACGCGGTTCCCCAAGGTGGCTGGCGAGTCCTTGGCCGAGGGGGAAAGCCACGGCAGGTTCCGCGAACTGTTACGCTACCCGAGTTTCTTACTGGCTGTATTTACTCAGTTCATGTATGTAGGCGCGCAGGTCGGAACCTGGAGCTATTTCATTCAGTACGTTCAGGACTCCACCCATCAAAACGAAAAAATGGCCGGGTATCTGCTCACCGGCACGTTGGCCGCCTTCGGCGTAGGACGGTTCAGTTCGGCTGCAATCATGCGTTACGTTCGCCCGGACAGGCTGATGGCCGCGTATAGCGCAATCAACATCCTGCTGGTGGGTGTCGCTGTTGCATTCCCGGGATGGATCGGCCTTTGGGCAATCTTCCTCACGAGCTTTTTCATGTCGGTCATGTTCCCCACTATTTTTGCGCTGGGAATCGATGGTTTAGGTCGTAACACGAAGATCGGCGGTTCGTTGATCGTAATGTCGATCGTTGGGGGAGCGATTCTGACACCGCTGATGGGCTGGATCTCGCAAGTGGTCCACCGCATCTCCACCGCCTATATCGTGCCGCTTGTATGCTACTGCTTTGTGGGCCTCTTCTCGATTCTCTGGCACAAGCTTAAACGCGCGAATCCTTAGCAGGTTTCGCGCCACCCATTTATAACCACGGTGTATTCAATAAGGAATGGTTCATTCAACGCCTAAAATTGTATTCCCACGCAACGTGGGGCGAGTCAAATCATGGTCTGTGGAATTGCAATGAACACTCAAAAGGGTCCAGCGAAATTTCTGACACCGTTCGTCCGTGATGCGCCGCCTTTCAACTCCTTTGATTCGATAGGAGTATGGGCCGGCAATGTCGGATATGCCGATGCGCGGATTCCTTCCCGGCATAAGAGGCTACTCGATCTGAAGACTGCCCCGGGAAGCGAAGGATACTGCGATAAGGCAGCGGGCGAACTCAAGATGGACGGTGCTCAGACCCCAGAACTTTCGGCACACTCTCAACCGATCGCGCTGTCCACTCCAGGTCTTGTGTATGAAGACCTCATAGACGCGGGCAGCGAGAGGCTGGAGACACTTTGGGTCGACGGCAGGCAAAACGTGGCCGCGGCCAACGTTGACGGAAGATACGGAATCGCTCCCGCCAGAAGAATCAACTTTGCATTTTCGTCGCCCTGATCTCACGCTTCGCCGCAAGGTAGATCGGTGTTTCCAGGTTTTGGACATAAAACTCGACTTGAAAGGAATTGATTCAACCATGCTTTTAATCACACGCCGGACAATGTTGAAGGATAGCTTCGCAATCACAGCCGCTGCGACAACTTCAGGAATACTTTCTGAGTCACTGTGGGCAGAACCGCTCGTCAAACTTCCCGGGATCCAACTCTACACGGTTGACAAGGAACTGAAGGACGACGTGCAAGGAACCCTAAACAAGATACGGACCATCGGCTATCGAGAGGTGGAAACAGCGGGGTTCGCAGGATACTCCCCGAAGCAATTCAGGACCGCGCTCGAAAACGCGGGGCTCAAGTGCAGCAGCTCTCACTTTTTTCACTTCGGAAGCGCCGATCCAGGACCGTTGTTTGAAGCAGCGAACACTCTGGGGTCCACTATACGGTAAGTTCGGGAATGAGCAGGTTCACCCCAAAGCCCGCGGGAACGGCCATGGCTGCCGACGACTACAAGGCAATGGCAGAATTCTGCAACCATTTGGGTAAGAGGGCGAAAGAGGCAGGCTTGCAATTCGCCTACCACAACCATAATTTTGAATTTAAAGACCTCGGCGACGGCAAAGTGGGCTATGAAGTATTGCTTGAGAATTCAGATCCCGATCTTGTGAAACTGGAGCTTGATTGCGGATGGATGATAGTGGCGGGGAAGAGCCCGGTTCAATATTTTCATCAGTATCCAAATCGCTATCGAATGGTCCACATTAAGGATTTCATCAAACCGGCTCGTCCCAGCACTTCCTTGGCGCCGCAAGATGTTCCCCAAGGCACGGTACTCGGTACGGGATACATCGATTATCGTCCGATCCTTAAGGCGGCGAAAGCTGCTGGAGTGGAGCATTTCTATGTGGAGCAAGAGCCGCCCTTTATCGGCATGACTTCACTTGCCGCGGCCACACGAGACTATGCTTATGTTCAAGCGCTCTCCGCATAATGCCGCTTTAACCAATGTGAACGACAAAAGATCGGCGGATGACGTGCGACCGGAAATGTAACTGCTCCGCTATAGACTCTACGGTCAGAGCCCGAATTTTTTGCCAGCGTGAGTCAGACGATGCTCTAGCCTGCATATCTCACACGCGGACGGTTGAAGGGGAGAGTCTGGGCGCAAAAATATAGTTGGAAAGGCCGTCTTTTCTGTGGCATAACTGCGTTGTCGAAGCGTAGTGATGGCCGAGGAAAGGGCGGCCTTTCTCATGACAGAGTGTACTCAAGAAGTATTCGTCTTTGCAGCTCATTTTTCGCGCCGGGTGGAAGCCAGTTTCACCGCCGGGCAGGTATCGAGCGACGGTGGAGCGCTGTTGTTGCGCCAGACCGATCGCAAGATTAACCTTCTGAGTCGCGTGGCGGGCTGCTTCACCGACCGGCGGTCGCCGTTGCGGGTTACGCACCGGCTTACGGAGATGCTCTCGCAGCGCATTTACGGTCTGGCGCTGGGCTATGAGGACATCAACGATCACGAGCAGCTGCGCTCGGATCCGCTGATGGCCCTGCTGAGCGGCAAGCGTAAACTCGATGCGCCGCTGGCGGGCAAGAGCACGCTGAACCGGCTGGAGCTTGCGGGCGGCAACAAGCGTTATCACAAGATCGACTACGAGCCGGAGAAGATCGACGCGCTGCTGGTGGATGTGTTCATCGAGTCGCATGCGGAGCAGCCGGAGGAGATCGTGCTTGATCTGGATGCGACCGACATTCCACTCTACGGCCATCAGCCGGAGCGGTTCTTTCATGGCTACTACGACAGCTACTGCTATTTACCGCTGTATATCTTCGCGGGCGATCAACTGCTGTGTGCGCGGCTCAGGCCGTCGAACGTGGACGGGGCCGCGGGCGCACTGGATGAAGTCAGGCGCATCGTGGCCAGGCTGCGCGCCCGGTGGCCGAAGGTGCGCATCGTGCTGCGCGGCGACTCGGGCTTCTGCCGCGAGGAGTTGATGGCCTGGTGCGAGGCCGAAGAGAATCACGTGGACTTCCTGTTCGGCCTGGCGCGCAACACACGCTTGCAGAAGATCGTCGGCAAGCAGATGCAGGAAGCCAAACTGGAACATGCCGCGACCGGCAACGCGGCGCGCGTCTTTACCGAGTTCGACTACCAGACCCGCAAAAGCTGGGCGCGGGCCAGGCGCGTCGTTGCCAAGGCCGAGGTTCTGGACAAGGGCGAAAACCCGCGCTTCGTGGTTACTTCGCTGGGCACCGACAAGTGGGCCGCGCGCGAACTCTACGAGAAGTTCTACTGCCAGCGCGGCGAGATGGAGAACCGCATTAAGGAGCAGATGAACCTGTTCGCCTATCGCTTGTCGACCGAAGAGATGAAGGGCAATCAGTTGCGCTTGTACCTGTCGGCGCTGGCCTACACGCTGGTTGAAGCGCTTAGGCGGCTGGCCCTGAAGGGCACCGAATGGGCCGAGGCGCAGGTCGATACCATCCGCCTCAAGCTGTTCAAGATCGGCGCGCTGGTGCGCATCAGCGCCCGGCGCGTGTGGCTGGAGATGAACTCCTTCTATCCATGGAAGCGCATCTACGCCCGGGCCTTCGACGCTCTGCGCTGCTGAGCGTCAAAGCCTACCCAAACAGACTTTTCCACATCGGCCGCGCAACAGAGTCCGGCGGAGCTATGCCCCAAATCCAGCTTCGGCACTGAAAAACTCCCTCCCGGCAAGCGCTGAGCCGCTTCGAGGACAACTTCCTACCGGAAAACTACTCTCCAGGCCAGCACAGCCCCGCCACTCCCGCGAAAATCGACCCCTGTGAGAAATGGCGGCTAACTGGCAGGATGCAAAACGATCGCGACAATTGACGCCTAGCTTTTGGGGTTGAGATGCGCGTTTCCGATCCGAGTCGAAGAGGCAGACCAGAGTACCGGCACCGCCGGTGTGCCGCACTTCTGATCAACTGGTTATTTTTGTGTAGACGCTTTAACCGACCGAGAGTCGAAAGATGCGCCGCTCGATTCCGACTCATTGGCCCGAATTGGCAGTCCGCATGGGCGTCAAGAGGAGGCTGGAACGCCTTCATAGGCTAACGTCAGAACAGTAATATCATCGTCCTGTCCAAATTTCTGAGCTGCGCGAGCGATGGTTTCTGCCGGTTGGGTGCTGAGGGCGGCCGATCGTTCAAAACCAAGCAGCGCGCCGACCTGATCGCGGGATTCGACCACGCCGTCGGTGAGAAGGGTAAGCTGTTGGCCCTGTTCGAGATGGAAGAGGCATTCGGCGTAGTTTGTGTCGCCTGCGAGGCCTAGCGGCAAGCCATTTTCAAGCGGCAATTCTTTGCCCGCAACGTACGGCGCGATGTGCCCAGCATTTGCGATCGTCAGTTTCCGGTCCCCGTCGCAGCGGAGAACCAGGCAGGTTGTGAACCCGCCGCTGCTGCGGCCAAGCATGCGCTGGTTCATGGCGGTGAGGATATCCGCGGGGCTCTGGGTATAGTGGGCCAACGTGCGGAAGGTACCGACCAAGAGCGAGACGGCCATGGCGGCGGGCATGCCTTTGCCGCTGACGTCGCCTATGACGATCAGGGCGCCGTTGTTGGGTGCGGGAAGGACCTGGAAGAAGTCGCCGCCGACCTGACCGGCGGGCTTGTAGACGCATTCGAGGATCAGGCCGGGGATGATTGGGATTTCTTTCGGGATGAGGACTTGCTGGACGGAGCGGGCGGCTTCAAGTTCGGCACCCTGACGCTCCTCATCGCGGCGGGTGCGGCCGAAGCGCAGCACCAGGATGGCAAGGATCGAGAGCTGCATCAGGAAGTCGGCAACATTCTGGGCTGAGGCGGGAAACGGCCAGGTGAACGGCTGTTCGAGCTGCTGACGAAATGCCTCAAGCCCGGTATACCCGGCAAAATGCGCGGCCCACAGGATCCTTTCAACGACACCTAATCCGAACGACAGACCGACGGGGCCGAGCAGCAGGCGCGCATCCAGATTGCCTCTCCTGGCAGCGAACAAGAGAAGCAGGAGCACGCACACCAGGTACGGCAACACTGTGAGGGCGACACCGGCATTCGCGATCAACTCATCACCGGCGCGACTGATGTTTATAAGGGCTGGGAGAGGGGCTAGCAGGGCGGACGCAATCGCGATCCAGTAGATCCAGCTCCTGGCACGCTTCAGCAAAGCGAATAGAAACATGAGGAAGCAGATCGAAGAGGCAGCCTGCAGGCAATCCGACAGTGCAAAGACAACTCGTAAATCGACGGCATGGAACGCCTCGTAGGTCCACAATGCGCCAAAGGCAGCATTGGCGAGTTCGGTGGCAGCAAACCACAGATACTCGCGCTCCCCCGGGCGCAACAGGAAAAGGCCCAATCCTGCACAGCCGGCAATGAGGTAGACGAGCAGCAGAATATTCGCCGCGAAGACAGACCAGAATCCACTCCTGATCTGGAGGGTCCTCCACTGGTCCATGAGTCCGGCATCCCCGATGCGAATGGCTGCTTGGGGCCCTCCTCCCAAGGCGTACTTTGGCGCCCGCGAATTTATCCAGATACGGATGGCGATGGTGAGCGGCCCGCCCTTGGAGGTGAGATCGTTGGGGAGGGGTATGAGCTTTTCGCTTCCTACGGTAAAACTAAATGCCAACCTGTTTTCCGGTGGCAGTCCGCCGAGCTGACCAACCAATCGGCCGTCAGCAAATACCTGATAGCTCCCATAGATTACGGGAATGAACAGCGCCAGGGGCGCGTGATTCGCGGGCAGGAGCACCTGAAAGCGGTACCAGGCGAAGCCGCGATAACCCGGGTAGCCCTGCCCGTCCCAAGGCTGGTCTGAGTGCAGCAGTTTCCAGTTAGAATCGTCGAAATTGGGGTCAGACCAATAGGGAGCGTCGCCGGTATGGAAGCGCCAGAGGTCATGGATTTCGACCATGGGAACGCGCTCATTCTGGAAGTCGACGACCTGGGCCCGCGCGCAAACGAAACCTGCGAGAGCAAGCAGGAGAGCTGCTACGCCTGAACGAACACGGGGACGCATGATGGGTCAATCGTCGCACGGCTAAATGCGACGCGCAATCGGCAACGCAGAAGAAGACCCTTTAACGTCTCCACGAGTTGCAATCCGTCGTTCTGGTGGCCGACCCGTCAGTAACGGAAAGATAATGCCAGGTTAGGCATTCACTCGCCCGAAATGCCGATTCCTGGCACAGATTCCGATATATCAAACAACCGCTCCGAGCGCGAATCACACCACAGAATGCTCATCGATGCTGACAGCCCGGCCAGCAGCATGGCCGCCGCATCCCTTCTTTGAGCTCTGAGCACACCCTTTCGACATGCTGCCGCCTTGTCTCATCTTTCTTGACGGAAATGGTCCAGCAGATCCACTCGTTGCGCGCGAGCGGCGTTATCTCTTCCCAGGCCGCCAGTGCCTTCGCGTCGGATGCGAGCGCCTTTCGGAGATCAGCCGAGAGGTTATGTACGACTCTTCCGGAGATTGGAACGGTTGTCATTGACCACAACGGACAGACAGGGAGACCTTCAGCCTCTCAGGATGCCGGGATCAACCAATCCTCAGCCAAGCGGCCAGGATCGGGAACGATAAAACGCCGATTGCAACGGCGAACATCTTTCCCGGTTCGCAATTGAAATCCGCTGACACTTGCCGACTTTTCGTTCGCAATCCGCGGTCGATGGGCGCTTTGGCGGTTGGGCGGCCAAGCGCCTCATCCCCCTTGAAAATCTTCCCCCGCAAAGATCGCAATCCCCTCAGCATCGACGCCGCCCTCCTCGACGCCTTCAACCTCCCGCGCGGCTATTGGGGGGCCAAGGACGAGAGAGACTCGCTCGAAGCCGAGATGAAGAAGAAATTCGACTCCGGCTATCCTCGCTCCAACATCCTCTTCCAGCGCCCTACTGAGGCTCTTCTCTTTCAAGATGGCCGCATTGCCTTCCACGGCTCCATCAAGGAGCCCGCCGAACTCGTCCGCGTCCTGCATAATGTCTTCGGAATTCAAGTCGGCGTCGGCATCAACGTCTTCGTGCGCCGTGACGTTCCCGCGGAAAAGCGGGTTTGCAAGATATTCCATGCCAGGACTGACGAGTTTCGGACAAGGGGACGGAAAGAAGAATATCTCAGTGAAATGAAGAACGCAGCTGGCGTGAAGTGGCAGCCCATCATCCCCGACCCAACTCATAATTGGATCGTTGGCCAAAGTGAGGACGGATTCGCGGGACTCCTGGAAATTGCGAACCCCGAAGTTAAGCGAGGAGACAAACTAGTCTCCTGAGTCATTGATTTCTTTCATAAGTGTCAGGTGCGTGTACGGCGAGAGTTGCACTGGCAAAGCGGGCAATGGATGCCAGTATCTGGTCTGCAGATTTGGTCCAGCGAAAGGGCTTTGGCTGTTGGTTGTGGATGGTGATGAATTCCCGAATCGCTGCTTCCAATTCCTGAACGCTGGTGTGCGAGCCACGCTTGATCTGTCGCTGTGTGAGGAGCGCAAACCAGCGTTCTACCTGGTTGAGCCACGAGGCGTGCGTGGGAGTAAAGTGCAGGTGATATCGGATTCGTTTCTGCAACCAGCGCCGGACCAGAGCGGTCTTGTGTGTGCCATAGTTGTCGAGCACGAGATGGACGACGAGATCGGCCGGAACAGAGGCATCAATCTTTTTCAGGAAGTCCAGGAATTCAACCGAGCGATGGCGCCGATAGCACTTGCCAAGGACGTTGCCGGTGGCGATATCGAGAGCAGCAAACAGGCTTGTGACGCCATGTCTCTTATAGTCGTGGGTGCGTCGCTCCAACTGCCCGACACGCATGGGCAGCACTGGTTGGGTGCGGCTCAGAGCCTGGATCTGCGACTTCTCATCGACGCATAACACCAGCGCATGATGGGGCGGATCGAGATACAGTCCGACAATATCGCGCACCTTGTCGATCAGCAATGGATCGCTGGAAAGCTGAAAGCCCTCCGCACGATGCGGCTTTAACCCGAAGGCCCGCCAGATGCGGCTGATCGTCGACTGACTCAACCCCGTCTTAGCCGCCAACATGCGACTGGACCAGTGGGTAGCTCCCTTCGGGGCCTTTTCCAACGTTAGCCGCACCAGCCGCTCAATCTTTTCGTCGCCGATCTCGCGCGGTGCCCCCGGACGCGGTTCATCTCCCAGTCCAGCAATGCCTTCGGCGATGAAACGGTTCCGCCAGAGACCCACAGTGAAACCGGTCGTGTGCAACTTCGCAGCAACGGCTGCATTACTCGATCCGCTGGCACAAGCCAGAACAATCCTGGCGCGGAACGACGCTGATCGGGAGCTGCGAGACTGCCGCGCAATACGCTCCAACTCTACCCGTTGCACAGCGCTCACGACCAGCTCATGCTTCTTCGGGCGTCCACGAAGAGTCTCCATATCCCAGCTTAAGACGACGCCTACATATATGCAATCTATTTATGACTCAGGAGATTAGGTGCCCGCTCAGAATCTTCTTGTCTCCCGTCTCTGTCAGGAGGAGAACGCGATGTTCGTCGATGACTTGGGTATAAAGATGGGCTTTGAATCCCCAGCGCGATTCTGAGTCCTTGTGACCCTCCCAAGAGTGAAGTGTGAGGCAGAATTGACAATCCGGAGTTGGGGATCGAGGAATCAGACCTCAGGAGAGGGCAACATGGAATGTCGCCATTTTTGTAACGTTGGTGCCGGTCATTATTTCGAATGCGACGGGCTCGCTACGCGCCCTTTCGATTCGGTACCGACTCCCTGCTTCTGTCCTGATTGTGGACTTTCGATGAGCGAAGGAGATCACAGCGAGTGCGCTGGGGAAGTTGAACATTCTCCACGTCCGGCGCATCGCCGCGAGCATCTGATCGCCTACGGTTACGATCCCGACAACTTATTCGATCCGAGTTCGGTAGGCATCATGGCGCTCTTCTCTGATGAAGAAGGCTATCCGATTTTTGGGTGGTGCAGGTGGTGCCTGGACTCCTTCAGATCAGCCACGGCATTCCGGGAGCACCTAGATGACCTTTGGGACAGTTGTTCTGCCTTCGCCGAACTGAGGAACAATCCGAGGATAGTGGAGTTCCTTGACGCGATGGACGAGTGGGACGAGGGAGACATTGAGTTTTGACAACCGCCCGAGGGGTTAGTACTACCCTCGGGCGGATTTTTTACCAGGTAGCACACTGACGCATCAACAATAAGGAGGAATCGAACCTTCGCCGGACGCTTGGCGGCTCGAAAACAGTGTTTGCCAGCGTTTCGACTTCCCGAACCGTATTGTGGGCATCACGAGACAGCCAAAGCTCAGCTCGGTGTACAGCTCACAATCTCAAGGTTTGCGGAGCTGGCAAGAGTGAAGACGGCGAGGGCGGATGTCACGACAACGCGTTTGACGGCACCAAATGTCGACGCGGGCACTAAAGAGGATGGGAAAGCGAGGAGCAAGAGCCGTGGAAGGGCCGGTTATCGGCCATTTCGTGTTCCCGCTCCCGAACTGAGGTCCTGGCTCGACCAGGTGATTATCCCCATTCTGGTCAAGGCGGCGCCATTCTTGCGCGTCCATTACAAGACGTTGGAGGGCATGGCTCGCACTGGTACGATTCCGGCGACGAAGCAAGGCCGCAGCTGGGTCTTTAGGCTTTCGAGGCTGAACGACTGGATCAACCAAGAAATTGATTCGAAAGGTGCACACAAGAGAACGAATGGTAGTGAATGTCGCAATTGAGGTCTGGACGTACGGATGCAAGTTACAGAGATAATCGCATCTAGAGCATTTTCCTAAATAGTGTATAGTTTACTTGCTGGCGAATCCGCGACGAATAAGGTATGGCGAAGCCTTACGATGATGATCTGCGGCGTAAGTTCCTTGCTGCTTTGGATCGGGGCGAGGGCACGATCACCGAGTTGTCCGGCCGTTTTGGAGTAAGTGTGGCCTGGGGGTGGAAAATCTCTGCGGCCCGCAATCGCAGCGGTCAGGCCGAGCGGGTACGGCATCGACCGGGCCGCAAGCGGCTGGTTGGAGAGACGATCGAACCTCAGGTGTTGAAATGGGTTCGAGAGCGAACCGACCTGACCTTGGCTGAGCTACAAGAAAAGTTGCAACAAGAGGCACAGATAAGCCTCTGCTTGAGCGCGGTTTGGCGTCTTGTGCGCAGGCTCGGCCTTCGCCTTAAAAAAAGTCGCTCCACGCCACCGAGCGCGATACGGAAGCCAATCGACAGCGGCGCGCGGAGTTCCTCGAAAAAATCCGCGCGGTCCCGCCGGAACGCCTGATTTATCTGGACGAGAGCGGTGTGAGTACGCAGATGACGAGGCTCTATGCACGCTGTCCTGGCGGGGCTCGCATACACGACGCTGTGCCTCAAGGCAACTGGAAGATACTGACCATCCTGGGAGCCATGAGCATGCGCGGAATGATCGCCACGATGACCATCGAGGAGGCCACGGACGCAGATATCTTCCTGGCCTATCTGGAACAGGTTCTATGCCCAGCACTGAAGCCCGGAGATGTGGTGGTGATGGACAATCTCAGCGCGCACAAGGTGGATGGGGTGCGCCACCTGCTCGAAGCCGCAGGTGCCGAACTGCTCTATCTTCCGTCTTACTCACCCGACTTGAACCCCATCGAGAAAGCATGGGCCAAACTCAAGCAACTGCTCCGCGCTGCCAAGGCCCGGAGCAAAGAAGCACTCGACCAGGCCATCACAGAACTGCTACCCCAAATCACGCAAGACAATGCCGAGGCATGGTTCAGACTTCGCCTCGGCACTCTACAGTAATTAGGAAAATGCTCTATTGATCAGCAGGTTGCGCGACCAAAACAAGTTCGCGCAATCCTCTCTGATGGATCGTCGCCTGAAGCTCGCGAAGGCGACTCCAGCAAGAAGCGTGCAAGAGAGAAGCGCACCTTCAGCCCAGAAGCCCGCAAGCGCATCGCGGACGCGCATAGAAGGCCCTGGGCAGCTCAAAGGGGCAAGAACAAGTAGCACCGGCTCGATTGAAGCTGCGAAATTCCCGCGGCCTCCGCTCGCAAAGAAAGCTGCCAATCGCGGATGAGCGTCCGACTACGTTCGAGCGCGAGCAAAAGGTGGAACCTTCACTGCCGAATCTTCCTCTATTTAGCCAAGTTGGTAATGAAGTTGGCGATAACCTGACAGCGGATGGGCCGTAACTTGGATTACGATAACGTCAATTTTCCCAGTTTCATGAGGAGACCTCAGAACGGTCCTTATCCAGTCTTACGTTAGTGTGCTCCAGCTCCGGTCGGCAAGCGTCCCTTTTGTACGCGCCTGAAGAGCCACACAATGCCCGCTCCCGCCAGGCAGAGCAGGGCCAGCCAGCGAAACACGTCGACAAAAGCCCAGTCGGTGGCCTGATACAGCAACTGCTGGTACAGTTGCAATTCGGCGGGATAGCGGGCATGTGCCGGACCGAAATGGGTGGCCAGCGGGGTCATCTCTGTCTGCAGGGCCGATTGGAATCGCGCACCGCTGCGGGACATGTAGTTCGTCATCTCGCTCTGATGGGCGCTACTGCGGCGGGTTAGCAACGTGGCTGCGAGCGAGATTCCGATTGAGCCCCCAATGTTGCGCATCAGGTTGTAGAGTCCGCTGGCCGCGCCAATTTGCTCGCGGGGCAAGGTTCCGTAGGCCTGCGTGCTGATGGGCACAAAGATGAATCCCACGCCAAAACCGGTAATCAGGATTGGTATTAATAGCGTCCAGGGGCCGATCTCGGTAGTCACGCTACCCATGTACAGTGTGGTGACCGCGAAAAGCACAAAGCCGAAGGTGAGCAAATATCGCGCGTCGATCCGTTCGGAGAGAAAGGCAATCACGGGCATGGCCACAATGCTGCCCAAGCCCCGCGGAGCGACCACGATCCCTGCCGATAACGCGGTGTAACCCAAAAGTTCCTGGTAAAAAAGCGGCAACACCGTGACGGTCGAATAGATAGATATGCCGAAAATGAGAATCAGTAAGCAGCCGACGGCGAAGTTCCAGTTCTTGAGGACGCGCAGATTGACGAGCGGGTGTTCAGACCGCCAACTGTGCCACACAAACCATGCAAAGCTGACGACCAGCAGCAGCGCAGCCCAGCGGATCCAGATGGCGCCGAACCAATCGTCTTCCTGGCCTTTGTCAAGGACGATCTGCAGACAGCCGGTCCAGACCACCAGCGTGCCGAGGCCGATGGCGTCAAAGCCTGCCGATTTCGATCCCCGCATGTTCGGCGGGTCGTGGACAAATCGGCTGATCATGAGGATAGCCAGGATGCCGACCGGAATATTGATATAGAACGCGTAGCGCCAGCTATACGCGTCGGTGAGCCAGCCTCCCAGCGTGGGTCCGAGAACGGGGGCGCAGACCACGCCGAACCCAAACAGCGCCATGGCGACGCCGCGCTTCTCCGGGGGAAAGCTCTCAAGAAGGATGGACTGCGACAGAGGTTGAAGCGCTCCACCGCCAGCCCCTTGTAATACACGCGCCATCAGAATGAAGCCAAGCGTGGGCGCAGCGCCGCACGCGAACGACGATGCCGTGAAGATGGCGATACAAATGATGAAGAAGCGCTTACGCCCGATCCGCATCGAAAACCAATTCGAAGCTGGCAGCACGATCGCGTTGGCGACCAGGTAGCTGGTCAGCACCCACGTCGCTTCGTCGGTGGAAGCCGACAGGGAGCCAGCGATGTAGGGAAGAGCAACAGAGGCAATTGCGGTGTCAAGAACCTCCATGAACGTCGCCAGCATGACGGCGATGGCTACGATCCACGGACTCTCGACCTTGGAGGCGACCGCCGTGGCCTGGAACGCGGCTGACGGCCGATTCGCTCCTCCTGCTAATGCTGCGTTCTGCTCCGACACGTTTTGGTGCTCCTGGGCGTTTCACGCCGGAAGATCGATGCCGTGCTCAACTGCGGCCGAAAAAAACGGTTCGACGAGGAATAAACGACCGCTTGTGAATAGTCATTTACGACAAGGCCGTTCGAGCGGGCTCTTGTCGTAAATGGGTTGATCAGGCCGCTGAGTTGAGTAAATTGTGGGGATCGATGACGAACTTCTTCGCTACTCCCTTGTCGAAGTCCTTGTAGCCTTGCGGAGCGTCGTCGAGAGTGATGACGGTTGCGTTGACGATCTTCGCGATGGGCAGACGGCCGTGCAGGATGGCCTGCATGAGCTGTCGGTTGTATTTGAGAACGGGTGTCTGTCCAGTGAAGAAGCGGTGCGACTTCGCCCATCCGAGGCCAAAGCGCATGCTCAGGTTTCCGGTCTGCGCGGCTTTGTCCTTTGCGCCGGGATCCTCGGTGACGTAGAGGCCGGGAATGCCAATGGAGCCGGCCGCGCGAGTGATGGACATGAGCGAGTTGAGTACGGCTGCGGGCGCTTCGGTTGCGTTGTGTCCGTGCGACTTTGCCTCAAAGCCAACCGCATCGATCGCAGCGTCGACCTCGGGCTTGCCGACGATCTGGGAGATCTGATCTTCAAGCGAGGCGTCCTTCCTGAGGTCGATGGGTTCATAGCCGACAGCTTTCACGTGGGCGAGGCGCTCGGCATTCATATCGCCGACCAGGACGACTGCGGCGCCAAGAATATAGGCAGAGGCAGCGGCAGCCATGCCGACCGGGCCTGCGCCGGCAACATAGACAGTAGATCCGACACCTACGCCGGCGTTGATTGCTCCGTGGAATCCGGTGGGGAGAATATCGGTAAGCATGGTGAGGTCCTTGATCTTCGCCATGGCTTCGGCCTTGTCTGGGAACGGGATAAGGTTGAAGTCGGCGTAAGGGACCATGACGTATTCGGCCTGACCGCCGATCCATCCACCCATGTCGACGTAGCCGTAGGCTCCGCCGGCGCGACCCGGGTTGACGTTGAGGCAAACTCCAGTTTCTTCGGAGCGGCAGGTGCGGCAGCGGCCGCAGGCGACATTGAAGGGGACGGTGACTAGGTCTCCCTTTTTGATGTACTCGACATCGGAACCGAGTTCGATGACTTCGCCGGTAATCTCGTGACCGAGGACCATGCCGGCAGGCGCAGTGGTGCGGCCGCGTACCATGTGCTGATCGGAGCCGCAGATGTTGGTGGAGACGACCTTCAGGATGACACCGTGAGTGATCTTCTTTCCTGCCGGATTCTCGAGTTTGGGATAGTCGATTGATTGAATCTCAACATGATTGGGACCGAGAAAGACGACTCCGCGATTGGACGCCATAAGATCTCCTTTTTTCCGTTGTGAAGGCGTGTTGATGTTTTGGCTGAATCAGAACCATCCGCTGCGGCGAGATGGATTGAGATATCAACCTGATACATGCTGCACTATTAGCGTGCTTAGAGGGCCGAGGCGCCAGCTTCTGCGACGGCATGATCCTGCTCGCCGCTGCCGCCTGAAATACCGATGGGTCCCACGATCTTGCCATCTCTCTTTAGCGGGATTCCGCCGGCAAAGATCATGACCTTGCCGTTGTTGGAAGCGTGAATTCCGAAGAATTGGTTACCAGACTGGGAGTTTGCGCCCAAGTCCTTGGTGGTGATATCGAAAGCCCGAGCAGTCTAGGCCTTTTTCTGGGCGATGTCGATGGATCCGAGCCAGGCATTCGCCATTCGCTCAAAGGCGATGAGGTTGCCACCTGCATCGACGACAGCGACGTTCATGGGCTGTCCGATCTCTTCTGCCTTCTTCTCAGCGGCGGCGATGATACGTCGCGCGTCAGCAAGATTAATCATGGCTACATTTCCTCTCCGGGGTTTGAGTACATGGAATTGATTGATATTTCATGGAGTCTCCCTGGGCGCTGCTCGCTAGCCGCGCAGGCTTGCCGGCGGATGGCTCACTGCGGAAAGATCGTCGTAAGCTTTCTTCGGCAACTCCAACCCCGCCGCTGCGACATTTTCTTCCAAATGCGCAACCGAGGATGTTCCAGGGATCGGCAGAATCACCTTGGACCTTTTCAGTAGCCAAGCCAAAGCGATTTGCAGAGGAGCGGCCTTGAGTTCTCTGGCAACTCTCTCGATTGCGTCATCTGCTTTTCTTGCCTGACCCAGCGGAGCCCATGGCAGGAAGGCGATGCCATTCTCCTCGCAATAATCGACGATGAAATCGGACTCGCGGTCGGCAAAACTGTAGCGGTTTTGTACGGAGACAATGGGCACGATCCTGCGGGCACGCTCAATGTGTTCGCGCGTGACGTTGGAGAGCCCGACATGGCGAATTTTTCCCTGTTCGCGCAGCTCGGCCAGCGCTTCAACTGATGCCTCGAAGGACACCGCGTTGTCTGGAATGTGGAGTTGATAAATATCGATCCGCTCGATGCGTAACCGCTTCAGGCTACCCTCCAGCGCTTCAGCGAGGTGTTTGGGGCTGGCGTTGTGTGTCCATAAGCCGGGGCCGGGGCGCTCGAATCCACCTTTGGTCGCGATAACCAGTCCTGCTGGGTATGGAAAGAGTGCCTTGGCAATCAACTCTTCCGAGGTACCGGGCCCGTAAGAATCTGCCGTGTCGATAAGATTAATGTCGAGTTCAATCGTGCGCCTCAAAGTTGCAAGAGACGCTGCCTCATCCGCGGGGGGTCCCCAGACACCTGGCCCCGTGATGCGCATGGCTCCGTAACCTAGCCGGTTGACGGTGAGGTCGCCTCCAATCGTGATTGTGCCTGAGGCTGCGGCGGTGATAATTTGGGTTTCGCTCATAGAAATCTCTCCATAAATGCAAGGTTTGATCGTTGAAGTTGATGTTCAAATAAGTTGCAACGGCTGACTCATGCGAGGCACCCATTTCAGGGTCGTTGCGGAAGCTGAGATGCATTCCAACCCCCGCCAAGAGCTTTGATAAGCAGCACGCTGGTTTCGAATCGTCGCTGCGCGATTTCAATGTCGTTGCGCTGGTTTTGAAGCAGCGCCGTTTGCCAGGTAATCACCTGGAGATAGGTATCGACGCCACCCTCGTAACGTGTGTTGAAAAGGTCAAGCGATTGCTGCGCTGAGGCGGTCGCGTCGTTCTGCTGGCGCGCTTCGATCTCAAGATTGTGCAGCGCGTTCAGGTCGTCCTCAACCTGCTGGAATGCGGTGAGCGTTGTCTGGCGGTAGGCCGCGACGGTGCCATCGTACTGTGCGAGGGCAATGTCGGAGGTCGCGCGGCGGCGACCGTGATCGAAGAGGGTTTGGGAGACCGTGGTGCCGACAGCGAAAAAACTACTCGGCCAGGAAAACCAGTTATTCGCTGATGTTCCCGCGAAGCCAGCCACAGCCGCGAGCGACACCGTTGGATAGTACGCCGCGCGTGCGATGCCGATCTGCTCGTTGGCCGCCGCCATGCTGCGCTCGGCTGAGGCGATGTCGGGACGGCGCTCCAGCAACTGCGATGGAAGCATTCCCGGGATGGCAGGAATCGCAGGCGCGGCAACCGTGATGGGGTCGGGCGAGAGGGTGAATACTGCCGGGGGCTCGCCAATAAGCACCGCGATCGCGTGTTCGTACATGGCGCGCTGAATGTCGACATCTGTGGCCTGCACCTCCACCGCCTGGAGTTGCGTGCGTGCCTGGGTCACGTCGGACAGCGGCGATGCTCCGCCGTTGTAGCGATCCTCAGTAAGCTGCAATGCGTTTTGGAAAGCTTTGACGGTGTCGTCGAGCAGCTTGCGTTGGGCATCGGCCGAACGCAGATCGAAGTAGTCGAAGGCCAGTTCGGCATGCAATGAAAGCCTCGACGTTTCAAGATCGGCAGCCGAGGCTTGCGCCTGTTCGCGCGCCTGCGTGACCGTGCGGCGGACTCGTCCCCACAGGTCGATCTCGTAGTTCAGGTCGAACGGCAGAATGAAGTCGCCTTCACCGTTGTTGGAGCTTGAGATGTTCAAGTAGGGTTGGTTGTTGGACTCTCGAACGGCGCCGATACTGGGCGCAACTCCGATCGTTGGCGCCTCAGACGCGCGATTGAAGAGGACAGCGGCGCGTGCGGCGCGAAAGTTTGCCTCCGCTTCTTTTAGCGTCTGGTTGGCTGGATCGATCTGCACTTCAAGCGAGTTGAGCTGCTGGTCGTTGAACAGCGTCCACCAGTCGCCTTTGAGTTGTGCGTCGCCGGGTTGAGCCGGCTTCCATCCGTCTTCCGATTTAAAATTCTCGGGTAGCGCTTCCTTGAAGGACGGAGCGAGGGGTGCAGCGGGTCTTACGTATTGCGGGCCCACAACGCAGCCCGTGAGCCCGAAAGCGAGTATCGCGGCGAGCGAAACGATCGCAGCGCGTTGGGTGCCGGCCGCGATCACGATTGACCTCCTGCAACCATGGCCCGGGGACGCACTTGCATGCCTGTGGCCAGTGAGTCGGACGGATCGAGGATGACTTCGTCAGCGACCGTGAGGCCTGAAGTGATTTCGACAGAGTTGCCAAAGTCGTGCCCGATAGTGACCGGCGCGAGAAGGACGCGATCGCCTCGGACGACACCGACGCGAAGGCCCTCGGCACGGAACAGCAGTGCGTTGGAAGGAATCGTTACCGTGTTCCCCATCGCGGGCAGATGAAAATGGACAAAGACGTACGCCCCAGGGCGCAGCACGCCTTTCGAGTTGTCCACATCCACTTCCACGTTGAGAGTGCGCGTGGAGTGGTCGATGGCATTGGCATTCCGCACGATGGTGCCGGGAATGTTAATGTCTGGGTTGGAGTCCTGGGTCAATGTTGCATGGTCTCCGTCGTGTATCGAGTCGGAGTCGACTTCCGGGACGGCAACATAGACACGGAGCCGACCGTCCGCATCCAGGTGAAAGAGCTCGCGTGGATTGGTGGATCCGGAACCGGCCTCAATGAGATCGCCGATGTCGGTGTTGCGCGCCGTAATGATGCCGTCAAATGGCGCAACGATGCGCTCGTAGCTCTGCAGTTGCTCCAGTCGTCGCACGTTGGCCCTGCTTGCGTCGACAGCGGCTTGTGCAGCGATGTAATTAGCGCGGGTCTGGTCGGCCTCCTGTTGCGAGACTGCGTGCTTGGCGAGCAGAGCCTGCCAGCGAGTGCTGGTCACTTGTGCAAGCTCTGCGTTGGCCTGCATGCGCTCCAACTCCGCGCGCGACTGGTCGAGTTGCTGGTCGATCTCGGGCGTTTCGATCTCGGCCAGAAGGTCACCTTTGCGCAC
Source organism: uncultured Acidobacteriota bacterium (assembly GCA_963833995.1). GTDB lineage: Bacteria > Acidobacteriota > Terriglobia > Terriglobales > Acidobacteriaceae > Telmatobacter. The sequence continues at coordinate 135,297 of CAWIAE010000003.1, forward strand.
ATGCGCGCCAATATCGAAATACCACTTCTTCAAGTAGCCGTTGGTGCGAGAGTAGATGGGTGTATCGGTAAATGCCACAACGTTGCCGGGAAGCGCAAGATCGTCAGCCTTCGATCCCTCCAGCGGATGCACGACATTGACTGAAAGAATGGCCGCGGCTTGAGTCGTGACAGTGAGTTGCTTCTCGCTGGCGGAGCGCAGATGAAGTCCGTAGCCAATCGCTGCAAGCAGCATGAGCGTCACAATGACGCCGGCAGTGCGCAGACCGCCAGGGTTCTCAGCACGCGCATCTGGGTGAGACGCAACCATTCGCGCGGGAACCACGCCTGTGCTGGTCGTCTGGCCTCCCACTTTTTGCGTTTTGTCGTTGATCGTTTCCGTGCCGCTGCTCATGCGTGTTCCTCCACAAGGCGCTTTTCCATGCGTGCTCGTTCGCTCTTCTCAGAGCCGTGAATCAACGCAAAGACGCAGGGAACAAAAAGTAATGTTGCGACGGTTGCACAAAGCAGTCCGCCGATCACAGCCCGGCCGAGCGGAGCATTTTGTTCGCCTCCATCGCCCAGTCCAAGCGCCATGGGGACCATGCCGATAATCATGGCAAGCGCAGTCATGATGACAGGGCGGAAGCGCGTGGCGCCTGCCTCAATGGCCGCCCGCACAGCGTTTCCATGCTCAGCGAGACGGCCCTTAGCAAAAGAAACCACCAATATGCTGTTCGCCGTGGCCACGCCCATGCACATGATTGCGCCCATTAGTGCGGGCACAGACAGCGTTGTACGCGTAAGAAAAAGAAACAGCACAATTCCCGCGAGGGCCGCAGGCAGCGCGGTGATGATGATGAATGGATCGGTCCAACTCTGGAAGTTGACCACAATGAGCAGGTAAACGAGCAGGATGGAAAATATCAGACCACCCAGCAAGCCGGTGTAGGAACTGCGCATCGTCTCCACTTGCCCCTTCAGGGTGACAAATGTGCCTCGCGGCAACGAGCTTGCGTCGGCGCTGATAATCTTCGTAACCTGGCGGGCTAAAGCGCCCAGGTCACGGTCCTGAACATTGGCGTAAATATCCACCACTGGACGGATGTTGTACTGGTTCACGACCTCCATCTCATGCCCGCGGTTTACGCTGGCAAGGTCGCTCAGGATCTCAGGGTTTGCCGCTGGACCCGCCGGCGACGTGCTTGGCGTTGCACGGTTGATAGGAATGTTCTCGAGGTCCTGCATGGTATCCATCTTGTACTGCGGCGTCTGCGCGACGATGTTGTAGGCCACCATGTTGTTCCAGTTCAGAAAGAACATCGGCGTCACCTGGAAGCTACCACTGAGGGTATTGAGTACACTGGTGGAAACGTCTTGCTCTGTGTACCCGCCTTGGGCGGCCTTGGTGCGATCAACGCTAACCTGGAGAGTCGGATAGTCGAAGGGCTGCTGAATGCGAAGGTCGACGATGCCGGGCACCTGGCGCAACTGGCCAAGCATCTTGTCGGCCTGGGCCATGCTGGCATACGCGTCGTTGCCTTCGAACTGCACGTCGATGGGCGCAGGCTCTCCAAAATTGAGAATCTGCGTGGTAATGTCGGCCGGCAGCATATAAAACGTCTCTGCGGGGAATAGGCGTGGCAGGTTTTCACGCAGGGCTCGCACAAAGGCCGCAGTCGGCCGATGCTTCGGCTTGAGCGTCACCAGAATATCGCCGTCGCCCGCGCCCAGCGTCCCGTCGGTCAGGTGCTGCGTGTTCATGCCGCTGTAAGGCAAACCGATGTTGTCAAGAATGTTGTCAATCTCTGACGGCGGAACCTCCCTGCGAATCTCGCTCTCCACCAGATCGAATACCCGCGCCGTTTCTTCGATGCGCATACCCGTTGGGGTGCGGACATGAAGAATGAACTGCCCGCTGTCCGTCTGAGGGAAAAAGTCCTCGCCAAGAAACGGGACAAGGATGAAGGCCGCGACACAAAGTCCCAAAAACGATGGAATGAAGACGCGGCGTCGGAAGACGAGCCCCTGCAGCAACGAGTGATACCGCTCGCGCACGCGGTCAAACACCCGCTCAAAGCTTTGCTGAAAGCGCATGAAGAGCCCCCTCGCGGTGGCCGCCCCATGTTCCTTGGCGCGCAGCAGATACATGGCCAGCGTGGGGACCAGAGTTCGACTCAACAGGTAGCTGGCAAGCATGGCGAAGACCACCGCCTCAGCGAGCGGCACGAAGAGATAGCGCGCCACGCCGCCAAGAAAGAACATAGGCAGAAACACAATGCAGATGCAGAGCGTCGAGACCAGCGCCGGCACGGAGATCTGCGACGCGCCCTCCAGAATAGCCTCGCGCAGGTCATAGCCTTGCTCAAGGAATCGCTCAATGTTTTCGATGGTGACGGTGGCATCGTCGACCAGGATGCCAACGGCCAGAGCCAGTCCGCCGAGTGTCATGGTGTTGATGGTCTCGCCAATCAGCCCAAGAATGATGACTGATGACAAAATCGACAGCGGAATGGAAATTGCAATGATGAGCGTCGATCTCCAACTTCCCAGAAAGACAAGAATCATCAACGCGGTGAGCCCGGCGGCAATCACGGCCTCGCGGATGACTCCCTGCACGGCGGCGCGCACGAAGATGCTCTGGTCCGACACCGGTGTCATCTTCAGTTGCGGAGGCACCGTGGTCGCCACGCGCGGCAGGATTCCTCGAATTCCCTTGACGACATTAAGAGTCGAAGCATTGCCGTTTTTCAGGATCGAGATTAGAACGCCGCGCCGGCCGTCCAGGCGCACGACGTTGGTCTGCACCTGAAACCCGTCACTGACGCTGGCAACGTCGCGCAGATAAATGGTGGTGCCATTCACCTGTTTAATCGGAATATTGGCCAGTCGCTCCACGGTGCGCGGTGAGCCGTTAGTCCGAACGTCGTATTCCGACTGGCCGATCTTGATGGTGCCCGAGGGCATGACCACACTCTGCTGCGCCAGCGCATTGAGCACGTCGCCCGGAGCGACGCCTTTGGATTGCATCGCCGCCTGGTCCATGTTGACGGTAATCTGCCGCTGCTTGCCGCCGTAGGGCGACGGCACAACCGCGCCCGGCACGGTGATAAGCTGCGTGCGGATGTAGTTCGTTGCGTAGTCATTCAATTGCGTCTCGGAAAGCCCGTCGCCGGAAATCCCCAGTTGCAGAACGGGCACGCTCGATGCCGAGAAATTGATGATCTCTGGAGGCAGCGTACCCGGCGGAAGCTGGCGCAGCATGAACTGCGACGCGGCTGTCACCTGCGCGTTGGCAGTGGCCAGCGACGATCCCGGTTGAAGGAATACTTTAACGACGGCTGTGCCGTTATAGGTTGTCGACTCGATGTGCTGGATGTTGTCGACCAGGCTGGTTAGGGCCTTCTCATAGGGCGTAGTCAAGCGCCCTGCAAGTTCCTCGGGATTCATGCCGGTATAAGTCCAGCCAACCGAAACCACCGGAATATTGATGTTGGGAAAGATGTCCGTAGGCGTGCGAAGGATGACCACCGGCGCTGCAATGAGAATCAGCAGAGCGAGAACGATAAATGTGTACGGTCGGTTAAGAGCAATTTTGACGATCCACATGCGATCTCTTTGCACTCCTTTCTGCCGTGGCCCTATCGACACTGGCCTTCTTTGGCGTTGGGGCACGCTTCGTTTTGTCTTCACTTTTCATTGCAGGTTTCGTGCCAATCGGCTTCTCTTTCAGAATCAGCGATTATTGGGCGCAAGGCGATGCGGTCTTGAAAGCAGCTGTCAGATGGCCGACACCTATCGACGGGTCAGACCTCGACCCGACAGTCGAGTCTCGATTGACATCGCCACGTTCGGCCGTGCGACCGGTACGTGGATCAGCTCTCATTAGTGGTTAGTTCGCGATCGGTTGACCGCGAAGAAGACGGAAAGAGTGAGGGTTAGTCGGGCGTTGCTGCGATAAACAACAGGCCCCCGGTCATCGCAACGTTCTTCAGGAAATTGAGAAGCTGTGGGATATAGGCAGGCGTTCCCACCGCGTGCCAGAAGGCGTGGCCCACCAGCGCTGGCGAGAAACACGCCGAGGCCGTAAAGAAATCCTCCTGTAAGTGCGACGACGCGCGGCCCCTTCCGATTCAGCCATAGGCCACCGAAGAAACAGGCAATCCCGAGCACAAAAATTGAAACGGTGAAGGTGACGGTTACTTCTTCGATCGACCAATGAAATTGTCTTGCCAGGGAATCCGGAAAACGCTCCAGGCGTAAACTGCGCCAAGAGCCATCTGCATCAGGAAGCCCGCTGCCGCGATTCCCCAGCGATTTGTGTTCAACATATACTCCTTCACGGCGATTCTTTGACTTGCCCGCGCCTTTATTTGCAGGCGCCCCGCAATTTGATCTGGTTCCCAAGCGATTCCAAGAACTTGTTCAAGAGAGCCATGCTTCGGCGCAGTTCCTTATGGCTAAACTGGGCAATCAGCGAGAAAAGGCCTGGCGGCTCGATAATCGGCTTCTCATAACATCCCAACGTTTCGCTGATTGCCACGGCTACACTCTGCAGGACGTCCGGATTGATGGCCCCCAATATCTTGCCGAGGATGATTGCGTTGCGGATTGCACGGATCGCTTCGTCAGACTTGGCTGCGTCCACAGCGGTCTCAATCAGCTTGTCGCTTGCTCCCAATGCTCCGCGTAACAGTTCGAACACGCCATGTTCGTGCAGCTCTCCGAGTAACTCGTAGGAGTCGAGAAGGGCCTCGGCGTGCCTAATTGGCGCCTCTTCCAGGTGTTTGCGCAATTCCTCGCGCGGATCGCGGGGCGGTAGTTCAAGAGGGATTGGTCGAGCCATCTTTTTTCTCCTTCCTTAGAGTCAGGGTTTAGCACTCTGGATTTGAACCAAGTGATCGCCCGGTTGGCGGTAATCGCTACGTTTCCACTTACGCTCTATTTCAACGCCGGTCTGGGGTGTCGGATGGCCGTGACGGGAGTTGGTACGTGGCAACGGATCATCGCCGATTTGTCCCAGCACGCGGAGTTGCACGGAGGTCTCCTTGTAAGCCGGGGTGTGAGTCGCTTTGTCCGAATGGCTGCCGGTGAGGCGATTCACGGGCTCTTCGGTGGAGTTCATGGGCATATACAGTTCTTTTCCCTGCACCCTCGTAGTGACCACAGCTTGTGCGCGTACCTTTCCATAGCGAGAGGTCAGTTGTACCCAGCTACCGGTCTGAATCCCACGCGCGCCGGCGAGCTCGGGCGACACCTCGACAAACGTGCACGGCGTCTTCTCGCGAATGCCCTCCGTTCGATACGTCATATTGCCTTCATGGAAGTGCTCGAGCAAGCGGCCGTTGTTCAGGTGCAGGTCGTACTCGGCATTCGGTTGATCGGAAGGCTCAGACCAGGGAACCGGGAAGAACGTCGCCTTGCCGTCGGGAAAGTTGAATTTCCGGGTGTAAAGCAGCGGCTGATCGCTGCCATCCTCGGCCACTGGCCATTGCAGTGTCTTATAGCCTTCAAGACGTTCGTACGTGACACCCGACATCAACGGCGTAAGTGAAGCGATCTCTTCGTAAATCTGCGAAGGGTGTTCGTACTTCCAGCCAGCGCCCAGCCGATTGGCAATATCCTGGATGATGATCCAGTCCGGACGGCTTTCTCCCAGAGGTTCAAGAACCTGATAGAGACGCTGGATGCGCCGCTCTGTACTGGTGAAGGTTCCTTCTTTCTCCAAACTCGGACTGGCAGGCAGAATCACGTCTGCAAAGCGGCAGGTCTCGCTGAAGAAGATCTCCTGCATCACAAAGAAGTCGAGCTTCGACAAAGCGTCGCTCACATAGTTTGCATTGGAGTCGACGAGGCTCATCTCTTCGCCAAATACGTACATCGCCTTGAGTTTGCCTTCATGAATGGCATCGATCATTAAGTGATTATCGAGCCCGGGTTTCGGCGGCAACTGAACATTCCACGCCTTCTCAAACTTGGAGCGAACTGCGGGATCGTCCACTCGCTGATAGCCCGGAAAATAATTGGGCATTGCACCGTGGTCGCTTGCGCCTTGCACGTTGTTATGGCCGCGCAAAGGATATGCGCCTGTTCCGGGCTTCATGTAATTCCCGGTTGCGAGCAGGAGGTTGGAGATAGCCGTTGAGGTGTCGGAACCCATAGAGTGCTGGGTGACGCCCATGGCCCAGAGAATGCACACACCCTTGGCCTCCGCGATCATATGGGCAACCTTTGTCAAGGTTTCAATAGGAAGTCCGCACCGTTCGCTGGCCATTTCGAACGTAAACGAATCCAGGCTCTTTTTGAACTCCGCGGCGCCATTGACCCATTGATCGATGAATTTCTGATCAGCCAGCCCGTTGTCGAAGATATATTTGGTCACCGCGGATAGCCAGATGAGATCGGTTCCGGGATGTGGATGCAAGAATACGTCTGCACGCTCCGCCATCTCGTTCTCGCGAAGGTCTGAGACGATCAGCTTTTGGCCGTGGATCTTGTGGGCGCGCTTCACTCGCGTAGCAAGCACCGGATGGCTCTCGGCGGTATTGCTGCCGACAATCAGCACCAATCCAGCCTTCTCAATATCCGAAATCGATCCGGAATCGCCCCCATAGCCAACTGTTCGAAAGAGACCCATGGTGGCGGGCGCCTGACAGTAACGGGAGCAGTTATCCATGTTATTGGTGCCGATCACCGCACGGGCCAACTTCTGCATCAGGTAGCTCTCTTCATTCGAGCATTTTGACGAGGATATAAAGGCAAGCGAGTCGGGACCCGTAGATGCTTTAATCTCGGCAAAGCGCGTTGCGACGAGACCAAGAGCTTCGTCCCAGGATGCCTCGCGGAAGGTATCTCCCTCACGGATGAGCGGTTTGGTTAGTCGATCCTGACTGTTCACGTACTCCCAGCCGAACTTGCCCTTAATACAAGTAGAGACGCCATTGGCCGCCCCCTCGGCCGGCTCGACCTTCAGGATGTGGCGATCCTTTGTCCAGATATCGAAACTGCAGCCGACTCCGCAATATGTGCAGACCGTTTTTGTTCTCTTGATGCGCGACTCGCGCATGTGCGATTCCACTTCGGAAACTTGAAGGATGGCGCCGTAGCCCATCTCCGGCTCAATACCTTTCACCACATCGATCATCCCATCGAGTGCGGGCTTGGATAGCGCAGTCATGTAGCCAGCCTCTCCCAGCATCGACTTTTCCATCAGTGCATTGCAGGGGCAGACGGTAACGCAGTGCCCGCAGGAAACGCAGCTCGACTCACCTATCGAGGCTCCGCCGTCCCACAACACACGAGGATGCGGATCCTCCCAATTGATAGTCAGCGTTTCATTCACTTCGAGGGTCTGGCAGGCCTGAACGCAGCGCCCGCACAGGATGCATTGGTCGGGATCATATCGATAGAAGGGGTTCGACATGTCCACTTCGTAGGGCTTTGGCTTGTAAGGGATTTCCTGGTGCTCGACGCGAAGGAGTGCGGTGGTGTTATGGACCGTGCAGTTGCCGTTGTTGTTGTCGCAGACGGTGCAGTAAAGCAGATGGTTGCCGAGGATGCGATCAAATGCTTCGCGCTGCGCCGCGTCAGCACGCGACGAGGCCGTCACCACGTTCATGCCGTCTGTGGTCATTGTGCCACAAGCTCTGACCAATTTGCCGTCGACCTCCACCATGCAGGTATCGCAAGACTGAATCGGGCCAAGCTGAGGGTGGTAACAGACATGAGGCACTTCGATTCCAATACGGTTAATCAGGTCGATCAGCAACTCTCCAGGCCGGATGGCCTGTGGTCTGCCGTTCAGCGTGACAGTCATATACTCTCCGCCCTCCGCGATTGCTTGTGGATAGTACTCCACAGAGTAAGGATGCGTAAAGATCGTATCCGGCGCACTTTACAATTGCGTTTCCAGATTTCTTTGGATGAACAAGAAGCCGGGTTGTCCACCCTGTTTGCCGCCCACGCCGGCCCGGTGCTCTACGTTGCAGTTTCACTGCCACTCGACTCGATGGCTAAAATCACCAGCGCAAAGTGGTTTCCGGCACGGATTTGGCTGGCCGTGACGAACATCCGTCTCTCAGTGTCCAAGCTCCGACACTTACTGGACTCATTCAGCTAAAGCCCATAGCGCGCGGCTGATTCTGAGCCGGTCCGAGTCGATCTAAGATGGCAATCTACGTGCACGCAGTAATCACGGGCGCTCACCGAAGAGCGAAAAGACAGCCCGAAGAGAAGGAGAAAACGTCATTCATATGTCAGTAACGAAGCTAAATCAGCTCAACACGCGGGTTGGATTCATCGGCCTGGGGCTCATGGGAAGCCGGCTCGTGCGACGCCTGGATTCATTCGGATGGCATCTTCGCGCATGGAACCGCAGTCCAAAGCCGGCAGATGAGATCAACAAATGGGGGATTGCCATTGCACCGTCGATCGCGGACCTCGTGGTTCATTCGGATGTGATTATTTCCTCCCTGGCAAATGATGCGGCTGTTCGTTCCGTCTACATCGACAACGGCGGTGTCTTCTCGTCGGCCGAACCGGGAACGGTCATCCTCGAGATGAGCACGATCTCGCCCGAACTCTCGCGTGACCTGCATCGAGAGGCTCGTAAGAAAGGCATCAACTTTCTCGATGTGGCCATCTCTGGATCGACACCGGCCGTCGATGCAGGGACAGTCACACTGCTCGCCGGCGGCGATCCCAACACCTTCGAGCAATGTGTCCCGCTTTTCGAGTCCATCGCCCGGCAGTGGTTCTTAATTGGTCCGGGATCTTCCGGCGTTCAGATGAAATTAGTCGTCAACCTTCTCCTCGGCCTGGATATGCAGGCGACCGCAGAAGCAGTTTCTCTCGGCGAGCATCTTCACATCGACCGGAATGTTCTACTCGATGTTCTTTCAAAGACAGCTGTGATTGCTCCCGCAATGGTGGGAAAGCTTAGGAAGATCAAGGACCGTGAGTACTCCCCAGAATTTCCATTGCGACTGATGAGCAAGGACATGGACCTCGTGATGGATGCTGCAAGGACATCCGGTGCGGAGTTGCCTGCAGCCTCTGTCGCCCAATCCGTACTTGCGTCCAATATCTCCACGAGTGGCGATCTGGACCTGGCCGCTATCGTGCCGTTCCTCGTGGATCGAAACCCGGCGGCGGCGTGAGGATTCAGGATTTCTTCTGGAGGATACTGTGGATCTGAAGCTCACTGATAAGGTTGTACTCGTGACTGGATCGACAGCGGGGATTGGATTCGCGACTGCCCGTGCGATCGCTGCCGAAGGTGCGCACGTTTATGTGAATGGACGAACTCATGAGCGAGTGGATGCTGCTGTGGCGGCGATCCGTTCGCATCGCTCGGGAGCGAGGGTCGATGGCATCGTAGCGGATTTTTCCAGTTCGGCCGGAGCTGATGCTGTGATTGCGAAACTGCCTGTGGTGGATGTACTGGTAAACAATGTAGGCATCTTCGAGCCGAAGCCGTTTGCCGAGATTCCCGATGCGGATTGGTACCGCTTCTTCGAAGTCAATGTCATGAGTGGAGTGCGGCTCGCTCGACACTATCTTGCGGGTATGTTGAAGAAGAACTGGGGACGGATTCTTTTCATTTCCAGCGAGTCGGCAGTGCAGATTCCGCCTGAGATGGTGCATTACGGGATGACCAAAACGGCGCAGGTGGCTGTGGCGCGGGGCATCGCGGAGTCTGTGGCTGGCACAGGCGTTACGGTGAACAGTATCCTTGCTGGACCGACCGAGTCTGAGGGCGTAGGTGTCTTTGTCGATGCGATGGCAAAACAACAGAACAAGTCGAAGCAAGCGATTGAGAAAGAGTTTTTCGAGAATGTGCGGCCATCGTCCCTACTCAAGCGCTTCGCCACCGTAGATGAAGTTGCGGCGATGGTAACCTACGTGGCCAGCGAGCTTTCGTCGGCCACCAATGGAGCCGCACTGCGGGCAGACGGGGGTGTGGTGAGGGCAATTCTCTGAGTTGAACAGATCATGAAATTGATTTTCAAGACTCCGGATCAGCAAAGGTCGGCGCCGTGTCCCTCGGATCGCTTCACGAGTACCTGAAGTGCAGCCTGCATCGATGCCAACCAGACTCTCATGAGAGGAGTTCTTCATGGACCGGAGACATTTCTTGAAAACAGCCGCCATTACTGCCGCAGGATCAGTTGCGTCTGCGGACGCACAAAGCATGCAGTCGTCCATCGCCACACGCCGCCCTGAATCTCCGAATATGATCTACCGTGAACTTGGCCGGACAGGCGAACGTGTTTCCGCGATTGGCCTGGGTGGTTACCACATCGGAAAGCAACAAGATTCCAACGAAAGCATCCGGCTAGTTCGCGCCGCAATTGATCGCGGTATCACTTTCATGGATAACTGCTGGGATTACAACGGCGGCATCAGCGAGGTCAGGATGGGCCAGGCGCTTCGCGATGGCTACAGGCAGAAGGTCTTCCTGATGACCAAGATCGATGGCAGGGATAAGAACACCGCGGCCAGACAGATTGAAGAATCACTGGGACGCCTGCAGACGGATGTGATTGATCTCCTGCAGTTCCATGAGGTCATTCGCCTCGACGATCCGGATCTCATTTTCGCCCCTGGTGGCGCCATCGAGGCTGTTCAGCAAGCGAAACAAGCGGGCAAGATTCGTCACATCGGCTTCACGGGTCACAAGGATCCCAGCGTGCACCTGCGCATGTTTGAGACTGCGGACAAGCATTCCTTTCACTTCGACACCGTGCAGATGCCGATCAACGTGATGGATGCACATTTCCGTTCGTTTTTGAATGGGGTCGCGCCCGTAGCGCAGCTACACGGCACCGCTATTCTTGCCATGAAGACATTTGGAGATCCTTACATTCTGCAAAGCAAAACAGTGACACCGATGGAGGCCTTGCACTTCGGGCTGAACTGCCCGGCAACCGTAGTCATTACCGGGATCGACTCACCAACAATCCTCGACCAGGCGTTCCAGGCCGTCGAAAGCTTCACCCCGATGGATCAACAGCAGGTCGCAGCGATTCTCGCGAAGACAAAGGAAGCCGCCATGACCGGAAAGTTTGAACTGTTCAAGATCAGTTCGCACTATGACGGCACCATCAAGAACCCGGCCTGGCTCGGCTACACCGGCGGTTGAGTTGGATGTTATTATCCCCAGAAGTCCTTCGGCAGATTTACAACGATGGGTTCGGATGTGCTACGGACAACAACCCATTGGAAGGGGACGTCGCTGGAAGGATTAACCTCCTGGTGCGGAAGCCACGGTGGGACAAACAGAAAATCCCCTGCTTGCAGCGTCGCGTCAAACTCACCTTGCTCGCCCCAACGAACGTAGGAAGAGCCACTCAGGACGTAGGCGATCGTGTGTTGTTCTCCGTGGTGATGGATTCCCGTGCTGGCTCCGGGCTCGACCAGGAAGAGGCCTCCCCACATGGGCGATTCTGAGCCCACGCCTGAATGGATTGCGGCAAAGCGCTGCGATCCCGGCGTTTGGGCGGTCGCAGAATCCAATTGCTCTGGACGTATTACGCGAATGGGTTGATATTGCATGAATTCTCCCTTTGGTGTTTATGTCGCCACCCATTCTCGATCACAAAGCCCCGGACCTATTTGCCGATATAAACGACATGCCAGACGGAGCGGGAACCGTCGTCCGTGACGAACATGCTGCCGTCTTTGGCGATGGCGACGCCGACGGGGCGGCCCCAAACCTGGCCTTCTTTCGTGACGAAGCCGGTCAGAAAGTCTTCGTAACTGCCGTCTGCATGGCCATTGTGCATCGGGATGCGAATGACTTCGTAGCCGGCACGATTGGCGCGGTTCCAGGAGCCGTGTTCTGCGGCGAAGGCGTCGCCATCGTATTGCTTGGGAAACTCTCCAAAATCAGGGTAAAAGGTTATCTCAAGCGAAGCCATGTGGGGCTGAACGAGAACGTCTGGAGTGATCACCTTAGAGGCAAGGTCGATGCGGTTGCAGTTTTTTGCCTGGTCGGCGGTTAGCGCTGATGCCTGGGGGTTGGGACCCGTGCCATTGGCGCATGGTTCTGGTAGACGGGGATCCCGATGTCCGCCCATGTAGTACCAGGGCCACCCATAGAAGCCGCCTTCCTTAATCGATGTGATGTAGTCCGGGACCAGATGATTGCCCAGATCGTCACGCTCATTGGTAGAACACCAGAGCTGACCGGTAATTGGATTGATGGCTTCGCCGACGCAGTTCCGAATACCGGATGCGTAGACCTCGATAAACTTGCCTTCGGGAGTGAACTCGAGAACATCGGCCCGGTGGAACTCTCTCGGGTGAGTGTCGGGGTCGTCCGCGTTGGAGCCTGACCCCACGGAGACGAGCATGTGCCGGCCGTCTTTCGTGAAAGCGACGTCGCGGGTCCAGTGACCGCCGCCGGTAAGCTGGGCGTAGCCAGGGATGTCGGGGACGATCGTCTCGGGCGCAGCAGTGGCGTGCAGGTCGCCCGAGTGATAAGGAATGCGCTGGATCGTCGTAGCATTGCCGACATACACGTACGTGGGGTTATCAGCAGGATAGAATGCGATTCCGAAAGGATGGTCCAGCCCGGTTGCGAACTTCACGATCTGCGCGGCTTTGCCGTTCGGGCCGACGCCGCGGAGGATGAAGATAGTGCCTGCGCCGGAGTCGGCCAGAAACAGATCGCCGTTGGGAGCCGTGCGGATGAGACGCGGCATCGTAAAAGTGCCGCCGCTCAGAGCCATCACCTGCTTGTTGTCCGCTCGTTGCATAGGGACGGTATCGCCCCCGGCATACAGCGTCACTTTGAAACCGGCTGGTGCGATGGGCCAAGCGTCAGCGGGACGTGGGACAACATGGGGCGTGTTGTTGACTGCCTCCTCCGGATTGGGCTGGGGCAAGTCAGCGAGGGTGATCTTGCGGCGAACTCCGGGTTGTTGCTGATTCCAATCGGCGAATGCGGCCTGGCCTGTAACGGTTTTCTGCGCCGTAAGCTCCGAGGCAGAAAGCAACCCCGCAACGGCGAGGACGACCAACGAACGGAAATGCATACTGAAGCTCCTCAGGTTTGAATTGTTGAGTCCTTGGTCGCCTGGCCATGTGTGAACGAGCCTTGCGAGGCGGAAGGGTGCCCGCTTCATCAATTCCAAGACATTCGTTACGCCGCCCCCACACGGGCGTCTCTCCAAAGGTCAACCGATCCCTCTTGAGCGTAACGGTCAATCTCGGTCAACTCGTCATCCGTGAAGCGAAGCTGCTTCAAGGCGTCTAGGGAGTCATCGAGTTGTTCCACGTTGCGCGCTCCAATCAGTGCCGACGTGACTCGCTGGTCGCGCAAGACCCACGCAATCGCCATCTGGGCCAGCGACTGTCCACGGGCCTTGGCAACTTCGTTCAGCTTCCTTACGCGTTCGAGGTTCTCCTGATTCAAGAAGTCCTTCTGAAACCAAAGGCCGTCCTTAGCGCGTGATGTATCGGGCACTCCGTTTACATATTTATTCGTAAGCAATCCCTGAGCCAGTGGAGAGAATGCGATACAACCAATGCCTAGTTCCGCGAGTGTGTCGAGGAGCCCCTTTTCCACCCAGCGATTCAGCATCGAGTACGAGGGCTGATGAATCAGCAGGGGAATCCCTTCTCTCTTGAGGATCAGCGCCGCTTCCCGCGTCCTGGCCGGACTATAGGATGAAATTCCCACATACAACGCCTTTCCCTGCCGCACCGCCTGCGCCAAAGCACCCATTGTCTCCTCAAGGGGAACGTCCATACTCGGCCGATGAGAGTAGAAGATGTCGACATACTCTAGTCCCATGCGCGCTAAGCTATCGTCCAGGGAGGCCATCAGATATTTGCGTGACCCGCCCACCCCATAAGGCCCTGGCCACATATCCCAACCAGCCTTCGTCGAAATCAGGAGCTCATTTCTGTGGGCGCGAAAATCCATGCGCAGAATCTCCCTGAAGTTCTCCTCGGCAGACCCGTAGGGCGGCCCATAGTTGTTGGCCAGATCGAAATGCGTCACGCCTCGGTCGAACGCACGTCGAATGACTGCCCTGCCCGTCTCGAAGACATTGACCCCTCCGAAGTTTTGCCACAGCCCAAGCGAAATCGGAGGCAGGACAATTCCCGATTGCCCGCACCGCCTGAACGATTGCTTATCGTAGCGTTTAGCGTCCGGTACGTAACTCATGAATATCCCCTCTCATTCTTAAATACATTCCCTAGTCGTTTCAGCTTCGAACGGGCTCGTGAAAGCTGAGCCTTCACCGTCGCGTTTGACAATCCGAGAAGGCGCGCCGCTTCGTTTGTAGTGAGCCCGTCCAAATCGCGCAATTGAATCACTCTGCGCAACGCCGGCGAAAGCTCCATAACCAACTGCGTCAGATGCGTGCGCAGGTCCGACTTAATGCACTCGCCTTCAGGGTTTGGTCTGCGGTCCCTTAGTGTGTCTGCGATGCTATGGTCCCACTGATCTCCGATTTTCTCTTCGACAGATATGTGGGCTTGACGTGGCCTTCGTCGCAATTGGGTCAAAGCACTGTTTGTGACGATGGAGGTAAGCCAGGTCGTCATCTTTGCCGTTCCTTTTAACTGGTCCAGGTGCCTGAAGGCAGACAAGAGCGCATCTTGCACCGCGTCCTCAGCGTCGTGCGGATCCCCGACGTGTCGATATGCTCTTCTGTAAAGAACAGGCAGATTTTGAGAAACGGCATCCTTAAGCTCCTCTATACTCGCTTCAAGAATCGGAACTGCGGGTTCAGCCCCATCTCGAATGTGCTCCTGTCGCATTTCCATCTTCTTAACGCCTCCGCTTCTGACGACGTTAAAGGCATGTGGCCTGCCAATTGTTTGAGCTTGGGCCAGCCCTGTAGTTTCAGCGATATACTTCCACCGGGGGACTTCCTCGATCGCGCGTTATCCGCCCCCGTGTGTCGGGTATTCGACTCGGCTTCCGCCTTTCGACAGACCTCATCTGGAGGCCATGCATGACGAATCGGAATGCACCAAAGGTGTTCGTCATCGATGACGATCCAGAAGTGCGCTGGTCCATTCAAGCCCTGCTCAAGGCAGCGGGGCTGGCTTCCGAAGCCTTTGGGACGGCGGAAGAGTTCTTGAGTAACGAAGAGCCGGAGGGACCAAGTTGCCTGGTTCTGGACGTGTCCCTTCCTGGGGTGGACGGACTGAAACTCCAACGGAAATTGGCTGACACCGGCGTGCACATTCCCATCATCTTCATCACCGGGCATGGCGATATTCCAATGACGGTGAAGGCGATGAAAACCGGCGCGGTGGAGTTCTTGACCAAGCCCTTCGTCGACCAGGATTTATTGGATGCGATCCAGCAGGCCTTTGATCGAGACCGGCTTATTCGCCGTCAGCAGGGCGAACTGGCCGACTTGCAGAAGCGATATGAGACGCTAACCGCGCGTGAGAGACAGGTCATGGGCCTGGTCGTTTCCGGCATGCTTAACAAACAAGTTGCCTTTGACCTCGGGACCAGCGAAGTCACCGTGAAAATCCAACGCGGGCGTGTAATGGCGAAGATGCAGGCGGAATCACTCGCCGAATTAGTCAGGATGGCGGCAAAACTTGATGTTCCGGTTCGCAAGAAATGATGAAGATGTGGCAACTGGAACGCAGTGGCGACCACCCGAAACCGGACGACGAATGCAAGGGGTTCCTTCTAAATCACTCGATAGATCTTCGTTAAGGAAGGTAACTTCGAATATGGGTAATTTGAACAATATGAAGTGGAACACGGCGCCAGCGGCTTCGGCAGCGGTGCGTTACGGATTAGCCTTGGCTTCGGTGCTGGCTGCTCTCGCCTTGGCAAGTGCGTTCCAGTACTTCCATTTGCCCCAAACCTTTGGAGCCTTCGCGCTATCTGCGATCGCTATCACGTTTTGGTATGCGGGCACGGCACCTGGCATATTCGCTGCAGTCCTTTCATCGATTGTTCGCGACTTTCTCTTTGAACCGAACACAAGCGCCGAGTCTCGAATTCTATTTGATCTTGTCTTCCTGGTTTTTGCGTTACTCATGACGCGGGTTGCGCGGGTGCGAAATCAGCTTGAACTTAGAGTCGCAGAGCGAACTGCGGAATTAACTCAATTGAATGACAACCTCAAATGTGAGATCACAAAGCACAAGCAAGTGGAGGCAGAATTGCGCCTGAGCGAGGCCTATTTAGCCGAGGCGCAGAGGCTCAGCCACACCGGCAGTTGGGCATGGAGTCCGCCCCCGGGGGACATCAGGTACTGGTCCGAGGAATGCTACCGCGTACAGGGCTTTGACCCGAAAGGGGGACAACCCCGATTTGAAGAGTTCCTTCAGCGCGTTCACCCTGAGGATCAAGCCCGAATCGTGGAAGTGATTGACAGAGCTGTGCGTGAAAAAGAGGATTTCGAATTCGATTACCGAATTGTCCATCCAAGCGGCGAAATCAGAGACGCTCGCTCGGTTGGCCATCCAATTCTCGGCCCATCCGGCGGCCTCGTTGAATATGTGGGTACCATAATCGACGTCACCGACCGCAGGCAGGCGGAGATGGAGCGAAAGCGGTTGCACGAGGCGCAAGCGGATCTCGCTCATGCCAGCCGGATGACCACCATGGGAGAGTTGACAGCATCCTTGGCACACGAGGTCAATCAACCGATTACTGCTGCAGTCAACGGCGCCAGCGCCTGCGTGCGATGGCTCACGCGAGACAATCCTGATGTAAGAGAAGCTCGAGAGGCTGCATCGGGAGTAATCCGAAACGCAAAGCGAGCGGCGGACATTATCAATCGCATCCGGTCGTTATCAAAGAAGGGGGAGTCCAAGCGCCAATTTGCCGATGTCAACGGTCTCATTCGAGATATCGTCGCCCTCCTGCGAAATGAAGCAAACAGGTATTCGATTTCTATCCGGACCGATCTTGGCGCCGACCTTCCCAAGGTGATGGCGGATTCCGTGCAGGTGCAGCAAGTGATGATGAACTTGATCATGAACAGCATCGATGCAATGAAGGAAGCGAAACAAATGCGTGAACTGACCATCCAATCGCGCCGGGCAGACGATTCCCAACTCATCATTTCGATTAGCGACACGGGGGTAGGGCTGCCCCCGCAGCATAAAGAGCAAATATTTAACGCTTTCTTTACTACCAAGCCAGATGGTATCGGCATGGGGCTGCGGATTAGCCGCACGATTATTGAATCGCATGGTGGGCGTTTGTGGGCAACCGGCGAAGATTCACAAGGGGCATGCTTCAATTTCACTCTGCCCATCCCTCTCGAAAGGCCAGACAAGACAACCGCAGATAATACGAACGGATGATTGTGCCATCGTTGATTCGACGAGCATAGTCTATCTATGAGCTGTCCTAAAGGAAGCAAACTCGTGGCGATCGTCGATGATGATGATGCCGTACGAGGGACTTTGCAGGGGTTGCTGAGGTCTGCTGGGTTTTCGTCGAAAGCATTTGAGTCGGCGGAGGAGTTTCTCGGATCGGACTATCAGCACGAGACTGCCTGTCTGATCACGGATATCCGGATGCCAGGAATCTCTGGTTTGGAATTGCAGGCAAGGCTGAATGCCGCACGTTGCAGAATCCCAACAATCTTCATCACTGCGCACGGAGATGAAGAAATGCGGTTCCAGGCCTTACGGGCGGGTGCCGTGGAATTCTTGCCAAAACCCTTCGACGATGAAGTCCTCATTGAAACTGTTCGTGCAGCTCTCGACCGCTGAGTCGAGAAGGAAGGTACACGATGAGCAGTAGCATGTCCGTGGCGCCATCCAACGATTGTGGTAACAAGGATCAAAGTTCGCGCCCGCGCAAATTCGAACATCTGATCGGCAACAGTCCCGCGTTAGAAGCGGTGCTCGAAGGCGTGAGGCGCGTCGCCCCCACAAGCTCAACTGTATTAATCCAGGGCGAAACCGGAACTGGCAAGGAATTGATTGCGCGCGCAATTCACAACACCAGCCGGCGGTGCGGGCGTCCGTTCATCAAGCTGAATTGTGCTGCCATCCCATTGGATCTTCTCGAAAGTGAGCTTTTTGGCCACGAAAAAGGCGCGTTCACTGGAGCTATCGCTCAAAAGCTTGGCCGCTTCGAAATGGCCGATAAAGGTACGCTCTTTCTAGATGAAGTGGGCGACATTCCACTGTCATTACAGCCCAAACTGCTGCGTATATTGCAAGAACAGGAATTTGAACGCCTGGGCGACAACCGGACTCACCAAGTGGATGTTCGGCTTGTAGCTGCCACACATCGTGATCTGGCGGAGATGGTGAGAAACGGCCAGTTTCGCAGTGATCTTTACTTTCGACTTAACGTTTTTCCAGTCATCTTGCCGCCACTCCGAGAGCGGCGCGAAGACATTCCGTCGCTCGTCACGCATTTTGTTGAGATTCTTGGTCACCGGGTGGGACGGCCTATCGACGAGATTCATCCTGAAACGATGCTGGCACTCAGATCGTACGACTGGCCCGGCAACATCCGAGAACTTCAGAATCTGATCGAGCGTGCGGTAATCCTATCGGAGGATGGCGTGCTTCCGAATCCCTTGCTGATGCCCGGAGTGCAACACGTCGGCGTGACCACTGCTCCCGCTACTCTGGTCGATTCGGAACGCGCCTTGATCCTGCGCACCCTTGATGCGGTGGGCTGGGTCATTGGGGGACGCGATGGCGCCGCCGCCAGGCTCGGACTGAAGCGCACGACGCTGATCTACAAGATGCAGAGACTCGGGATTTCTCGACCGACTTTCGAGAGCAACCTTGACGTAGCTGAGCCATCTGCGCAGATGCCAGTCGTGATACAGCAGTAGCTCTCGGTCGCGACTGTCAACTGAGGTCTATGTCCGTCTTGGTCAATTCAAGAACCTCGGCCATATAGACAGTTCTTTCTGATCGAATTCGAAGCGGTAATTTCCTGCTCCAAAGCGCTTCAATGCTGTCTTGCGAGCCATCACGACCTCCTGCCTCGAGCAACTGAGGAGGCTCTGGCACTGTTCGTCGGACTGTCCTTCAAGAATTGACATAACGAAAACAAATCGCTCGAAGACAGGGAGTGAAACGATAAACGCAAACGGATTGCTCACTCCCTCGGTTGCCGGCAAGTTTGCATTAACTTCGTAATTACCCTCTTCCGGAACCGGTCGAACGATGCCAACAGCGCTTCTGACGATTGCGCTCCGAGCCCAGGAGCCGGTTTTATCCAAGAGGAGGCTGAAACGATCGACACACTCTCCTAAGCCGCCGACGAAACACCTTTCAGCGATGTTTTGGTCTGCCGTCAGCAGGAACGCCAGGTAGTAGAGGCTGTCCATCTCTTCAGAGAAGATCCTGTAGCAATCGGTTGCGGCTGCATATCTCGTAGCTGCTTCGTCTACGACTTGTACTTGTGCCGACATGGTTCACCTCTGCGGTACTCTATTTCCCCGGTTGGTTGCGGCTTTTGGTTCATTCTTGTCCGAAACCAGCGCACAATTCACGCCGCTGCAGGAGTTCGGTCCAGGTAACGCGGCCGCGCACTTTCCCTTTGACGATTTGGCTGCAGATTGCCCGATTTTCGCGTCCCTGGAACCCGGTTGACATCACGGAAGCGGACTAACACATCGTTGACCGTCTCCTCTACGCGGGTATTAGGCCGGTGGAACTTGCGCGTTGCCGACGCGGCAAGCTTCGTCAGCAAGAATCGATTTGGCACATGTGCCATGGCGGCAAATACGAGCTCAGATCGCATCGTGTCCCCCAAATGCATCGAAGATTGAAACTACTCCTCGACTGTCTCTAGCTTGTCTTTATGCATCTGGAATGCCAAAACCGCTGAATAACGAGAGCAACCGCAACATCTTTTAAAAAAGCGAGTTTTCGATCGTATGGCCTGCACAATGCCGCGCCAGATTCGAGCGGAACCGTCGAGAACTCGACAGAAGTCGACAACCCCTGACGCAATGCCCGCTTGGTTGAATATGCGAAACGCTGCCAGATTGCAAACGGAATCCGCACTTCCAATGTATGTCAACCATCCGACGCCATTTCGAATGAGCTGGCCCTCCGTGCTTGCCCTGCCGACGTTTTTAAAGGAGAAACCGAATGGCACACATCGTGCTTTACCCTGTCTCCAGAGACGCCGCGGGACAGCAGGGAGTCGGATACCGTAAACGCTCCCGTGGAAGGAAACCTTGATCTGATGATGGATTCCGAGACGTCTCGCTCTTTCGCTTTCATCTGCTAGGCCGTTAGGACAAAAGCATGATGGCCAAGATACTGTTTAAGAAAGGGATGAGTGCAAGGCGGCGAGTATCTCAAGGACAAGAGAGCATCTAATGAGCAAGAGGAGATTGAACGGAACGCTTGAAAGAAGAAGGTCATTCATTATGAAGGCTCCCCCTTCTATCGTCCCTGTGCACTCCGGTGACGATGCAATGGCACGGACGCGCATCGAGAGGGTCACGGGACAGACCTCACGACAGACAATGGATAGCCTTGCCATTGAAGAGCCTCTCGAGATCCAACTCGCCTATGGGCCGCTTAATTCGCGAAGCATTCGATCGATCTCCGTCACGATGCGCACTCCCGGTAACGACTTTAACCTTGCTGCTGGCTTCTTGATGACGGAAGGTGTGGTCCACGACGCTTATGACATCGAGCAAATTGCGTACGCTGGTCACCCAATCAGCGAATCCGAAGCATCCCCTGAGTCGATGGATGCGCTGAAGCTCGGTTCCAAGACGAATATAGTTCGAGTGGATTTGGTACCCGATGTCGTAGTCAGTATGGCAACTCTTCAGCGCAACTTTTATACGACTTCAAGTTGTGGCATATGTGGTAAGGCATCTCTCCTCGCGCTGCGCACCGTTTGTCCACCGCGCGCAACTAACAGGTTCAGAGTGGATGCGCAACTGCTGTATCGTCTCCCCGAACGCCTCCGTGCCTCGCAGGGATTGTTCGATCGTACAGGTGGATTACACGGCGCGGGACTCTTCGACTCAGCAGGAAATCTGTTGGCACTCCGCGAAGACGTAGGCCGCCATAATGCGGTCGATAAGCTGATCGGTTCTGAGTTCCTCGCCGACCGCACTCCGTTGCGCGATCGCTTGCTGTTGCTGTCGGGACGTGCGAGCTTTGAACTTCTCCAGAAAGCACTAATGGGAGGAATTCCATTGGTCGCGGCAGTTGGGGCGCCGTCGAGCCTGGCTGTGCAGGTTGCAAAAGAGTTCGATATCACTCTTGTAGGGTTCCTGCGACAGGACCATTTCAATATCTATCACGGCAGTGAACGCATCAGCAGATACAAATCGCCGGCAATGGAGTGAGGGAATGAAGCTCCGAATTAAGGGAAATTCCTTGCGGCTAAGAATGTCCCGCTCGGAAGTTGCAAGAATTCTGGCGGGTGACTCCGTGGAAGACACAATTCATTTCACGCAAGAGGCAGGAGCCAGCTTCACCTATGCGCTAGTACAAGAGTCGTCGGTAAAAATGCCGACCGTTCAATACGCCGAGAATCGGCTGACAATTCTGATACCTGCCGACCAGGGGAATATGTGGGCTACGACTGATCAGGTCGGGATCGCCGAGGATAACCATCAGGAAGAAGGATGGCAAGTGGTTTGTCTTCGTTAACCACGATGGCCAGAGGAAAGCAAAGTGTATCGGTGAAAACCGCGCTGCTGCGGTCCAAGTGAAGCGGGCGTTGGAGGCCAAGCTGGCTCTTGGCGATATTGGAATCCTCGGTCAATCTGAGCCGAAGATGCCCACTTTTGGCGACTTCGCCGATCTGTGGCTTAAGGATCATGCAAGATTGGTTTGCAAGACCTCCACGATCGACGGCTATGAAAGCGTCCTGCGGCAGCACCTCCGGCCCTCGTTTGCTTCCAAACGGCTCAATGAAATCAAACGGAGCGACATTAAGAGCCTGATCACTGACTTGATTGCCAAGGAACTGACACGGAGTACGGTTCGCAATGCACTTAGCATCCTCCGGAGCATTTTCAATTACGCGATTGAAGAGGATTTGTTTGAATCCAACCCGGCAGCAAATCTTGGACGCTTCACCAGAAGCGCCAAGACCTCTGAGGTCAAAGGAGTCGCGTTGACTCCTGAGGAGGTTGAGAAGCTCCTGAGCGCTGCCAAGCTCGTCAGCCCGGAGTATTATCCGGTCTTCCTCTTGGCAGTCAGAGGCGGTCTGCGTCGTGGGGAACTTGTTGCCCTGCAATGGGGGGACATAGAGTTCGGCAAGGATGGACAGGACAAAAATCGCTTCATCCTGGTTCAGCATAACTACGTTCGCCGGGAACACACGACCACCAAGAGCAAGAAAAGCAGGCGCGTGGATATGTCGCGCCAGCTACGCGGCGTCCTGATCAAGTTGCGTGACGCGCGTTTAAGGGCGGCGAAGACGGAAGGCACGGTGGATATTTCAAAGGAACTGGTGTTCTCGTCACCCGACGGGAAGATCCTGGATCCCGACAACTTTTACCATCGGCACTTTGTCCCGGTGCTTCTGACGTCTGGGATCAGGAAGATCCGGCTGCACGATTTGAGACACACGTTTGGATCCCAGTTGATCCAGCGTGGGGCATCCATCGTGTTCGTTAAAGAACAAATGGGCCACAGTTCCATTCAAGTCACTGTCGACACTTACGCTCACCTGATTCCTGGTGCGGACGTTTACCGTCCTGAACCCCGACGGAACGATGTTCATTGATGATGTGACCAAGGGCGACCTCTGGTACTTCCCTGCCGGGTATCCCCATTCCATTCAGGGCCTCGGACCGACCGACGGGTGCGAATTCCTGCTTGTCTTTGACGAAGGCATGTTCTCGGAAGACAACACCTTCCTCATCTCCGAGTGGGTCGCACACACGCCGCCTGAGATCCTGACAAAGAATTCCAATCTGGATCGGAGTGCTTTTGCAAAGTTGCCCAAGGATGAACTCTATATCTTTCCGGGCGAAGTTCTCGGATCGCTTGCGCAAGACAAGGCATCCGTCGGCGGGAGAAGGGTAGAATCTCCCATCCAATATACCTTCAAGATGGCGACGATGGCTCCGACGAAGCAGACATCGGGAGGCGAGGTTCGCGTCGTCGACTCTCACAACTTCCCTGCATCCAAGAATGTTGCTTCCGCATTGGTCACCCTTAAGCCGGGATGCATGCGCGAGTTGCACTGGCACCCGAATGCATCAGAGTGGCAATTCTATCTCGCAGGCAAGGGGCGCATGACTGTATTTATGCCACCGGGAAGGGCCCGCACGATGGACTTCAATGCCAATGATGTTGGCTATGTGCCACCGGTTGCGGGTCATTACATCGAGAATACCGGCGATACTGATCTCGTATTTCTCGAAATGTTCAAGAACTCCCAATACCTGGACTTCTCCATGAACAACTGGATTCGCCGCCTCCCGCCGGAGATGGTTACTGCGCATTTGAACATCGATGAAGCGACCATCAGGAAGATCCCGGCTGAAAATCAGGCCGTAATCCCCAAGTAGCCATCAACCTAACGACGGCGCTGAGCAGTCCGGTTGAACTGGGAAATTCGCGCACTGAGGATCAGTCTGCGATCAACCTCCTCCCCGGTCGAGGACACTTCTACGAACTCGAACGCGTTCGCGGTGATATGGAACTGCGGCCAACGACATGGCCGACAGGTTATGCCCAGTTCCACGATCTGCATGCCCCCCTGGGGCTTACACTCAAATTCACCGCTGCCAGCATGCGCGACACTTTTGACGTTCGGCAGGCTTATTTCAATCTTTCCAATTCTTCGTCAGAAGACAACTTCTGAATTTGGAAATGAGCGAGTGATTGGTATCAGCGACTGGACCCAGACCCCTTTCGCTGCTAGGGTTTCCTCAGTATTGGTGTTTCCACGGTCGTGCGATTTTGCCATGGAGAAGAATGCCAGCACTAATTTGCTGAGATTGGCCGATCGCGTTCATCAGGATGACCTCAAAAGAACTTGCACCGCAGGACACAGCAATGAGGCAAACAATGAGCAGGTTTCCAGATTTGATTTCCGCCCAATCTTTCCTTACCACCCCGTATGAGACTTTCGCTGGCCATTGCTTCAAGGGAAGAACATTGATTCCGAATCCGTCGCTTTCGCAGGGTTAAGACTTGGATCCCGGGGTCACCGCGTAAGGCTGACATTGCGCTCCGGCAATTGGATGCGGGAAGGTATGGGCATTGTCTTCTTCGCTCCGATCGAGGTACGCGAAATCCTTCTCAATCAGAAGCGCGAGCGATCCGAAACATCCTAAACTGATAACCGGCTTCGCCCCCTCGGACGAAGCCGTTGGGTGATGACGGTGGGCGAGATGCTCTTGCCGGTGGTCGGCGCCATGCGCAAGGAACTGCTGGCCAGCGGCTACATCCAGGCCGACGAAACCCCGGTCGATGTGCAGACGCATGACAAACGCGGCAAAAATTATCAAGGCTATCTCTGGCAGTACGGCACGCCAGGCGGCGGCGTGGTCTTCGATTTCCGCATGAACCGCGGGCGCGAAGGGCCGAAGCAGTTTTTGGGCGCCTTCGCGGGGATTCTCCAATCCGACGACTACATCGCTTACGAGCGCGGCCTGGGCGGTCCGGGCATGGTGCACGCCTGCTGCTGGAGCCACGCGCGAAGGCACTTTGTAGACGCGGTCAAGCTCAACAAGCAGGATGCCGGCTCGATTCGCGCGGTTGAGCTGATGGACAAGTTGTTTTCGATCGACGCCCAGGCGCGTGAGGAAAAGATGGATCACGCCGCACGTCATCTTTTGCGCCAGGAAAAAGCGCCGCCCGTACTCGACGAAATCCGCGAGCACATCGTGGCCACGCGTCAAGCCGTGCTGCCCGGCAGCAAGGCCGGTCAGGCATGCAAATACACGCTGACACTCTGGGAAAAGTTGACCCGCTTCCTCGACTACCCCGAACTGGAGTTGAGCAACAACCTTGCCGAGAATTCAATGAGGCCAATAGCTCTTGGCAGATCCAACTGGATCCATATCGGCAGCCCACAGGCTGGACCGCGCGTAGCCGCCATCCTGTCCGTCATCGAAAGCTGCCGCCGGCTCAACATCCGGGTACGTGACTACCTCACCGAAATCCTGCCTGGACTCGGCGACACGCCCATTCAGCGCGCTGCCGAACTCACGCCCGCTGCATGGGCGGCCAAAGCGCAAGCTTAAAGACATCTCTCATCGCATCGCGCCCAAGTCAACCGTGTAATTGGCCGGACGGATACTGTGCAACGCCTTGAGCAGGTCTGTCACGTCCGCCGTATCACGCCGCTCGGTCAGCTTCTTATAGATCGCCTCAATGTTGTCGTGGCGTTCAGCAAAGGCATATGCGCTGGGCTCCATCAGCAGAGCCTTGAAGCGCGAAAACACCTGGCGTGCCAAAATTTCGAACCGGCGCTTGGCATCGTCGGAAGTATAGACGGCCTCGACGGCATTCTTCAGCGCTTTAATGCGGTCGAATCCTTTCGTCCCTCGAAGCGTAACAGGATCGAAGCCCAAACCGCGCAGATGTGCCTCCGTGGCCTCGATGCCCTCCAGCAAGGCTTGAACCCGCTCTTCGATCGGGGACACTATCTCCTCCTGGCCGGTGCCGTCATCTCCCAGGGCGTACTGCGCCAGAGCCTTGCGCAGACTCTGCAGCATCCCGTTGTAGTCCACGATCAGGCCGAAGTCTTTACCTGGGTAAACGCGGTTGGCACGCGCAATGGCCTGCATCAGTGTGTGCGCCTTCATCGGCTTGTCGATATACAGCGTTGACAGGCATTCCACATCGAAGCCCGTCAGCCACATGGCGCAGACGATCGCAACGCGGAAGGGATTCGTTGGGTCCTTGAACGCCGTTTCGACATCGGTGCGCTCTCCGCTCGCGTTTTCAAACCCCTTCTTCATCAGGTCGCGGTGCGGGATGATGTCGAAGTCCCACTTCTTAAAGTCGGTAACTCATTCTGCGCTTCGCTGATGATGATCTCGATGATGGTCTCGTCCATCCAGCCAGCCTGGCGGTCCATCTTTTCGGCCCGCTCGAATAACGTCGAGCGAAGATCATCGTCGGTAGTGGTGGCGGCCTGCGCTCTCACCGATTCTGCGGCGGCCCTCACTTCCACGGCCTTGACCTTCCAGCGCGGCATAATCAGCTTGTGCATGCGGGCGCAGGTGACCTTGTCGATACAGACGAACATCACCTTTCCCGATTCCCAACGCGTTGCGCAGTGCTCCACAAAGTCGATGGCGATCTTGTCGAGGCGCTCGTCGGCGGTAATCACCTCGTAGTCTTTGCCGAGCAGTTTGTCGAGCAGCGCCATCTGGTCGGTGTCGAGATCAGCATCCTCAATCTTCTCGGCCATCTCGATGTTCAAATCGGGGGCGCAAGATACGGATGCCCGCAACACTGGAACAGGAAAGCTTGCTCCAATGGTGTCACAGTCCGGCACGAAGAACTTGAGCGCTTGATATTTCGGGAGCTTCAAGCTGAGGTTCTCACTCCGGACTCGATCGAGTACCTCGTGAGCAAGCTCGTTAACGTACAGGCGCGTCAAAAGGTCGCGACGAGCGAGAACATCGTTTGAAGGACATCCAGGGGGAAATAGACAGGATCGTTGCGGCGATCGTCGCCATGGGCCATTCTGACGCGCTGGTTACTGGCTTGAGGGAGCGTGAAGCCGAGCAACGTGAACTCTCGGCCATTCAGGAGACATCACACGAACGTTATTTTCGTCCAGCAGAATGCGGAATTTTCAGCCAGTATTGACAGGGATCACGGCCGGGCGGAACAGCATCCCGTTCCAACAGTCCTGCCCCGAGGCATTTCCGATAGGGTGAACTAACCAACCGGTTAATAGCCGGTGGCTTCGGAGTTACGGCTGAACGCCGGCAATATCGGCCATGCGGCCGATATTGCTGCTTCAGCTTCGTTACCCTGAACGCTTTTCTGCTCACTCCGTTCCTGTTGGCCAGTAGAGGGCTAAAAGGCAAGAACAAGTGCTACCGCCGCCTGAAGGCGTGGAGTTTACCCATCCCCGATAGGCGACTCTAAAGGTCACGTAGCGACTCACGGGTCCCCATCCATCCAGGGAACCTAGTGTTTCCGCGTCAGTTAGCGATCGTTTCACTTTGTGGGCCGGAAAGGCGGAGATTCTTGTAAATCGTTCCCAGCTTCTGCTTCAAAGACTTGTATTTGAGATAAAGCGCCATCTCGTGCTTTGCGTCCCCTAATCTATTTTGTTGGCGATAGAGCCGGCTCAATCGATAATGGTCTGCGGCGTCTGTTGGTTCCAATTTGACAGCTTTCTCAAGAAATGGAAGTGCCTTCGACTCCTGGTTCATCTGGATTAGCGTCTGAGCCATTCCGGAATTGGCCTCGAAATCGTCGACTTGGAGCGCGACAGCTGCAGAATAGTATTGCAATGCACCGTCCAGTTTTCCTTGACGCGCAAGCAGCCGTCCCAAACCGCATTCGGCACGTTCATCGAATCGATTTTCTTTTAATGCATCAAGGTACTCCTGTTCAGCTTCGGCGTCGCTTTTCGAATCGCCTGTAGCACTAAGCAGTTCGCCTAATTCAAGATGAACACCGGGAAGGTTCGGATCGATTTTGATCGCCGCGCGCTCCTGCGCAATTGAGCCAATCGTATCGCCCTGGCGCGATGCTTCTCGTGCCATAACCTGGTGCATTTGCGCCGATTCTGGCCCTAGGATCGACAACGTAAGCATGGCGCCGCTCGCCAAGTCAGAGTAAATGCGGTATGCAACATATTGAATTTCGAGATTATCCGGCGCAACTCGCTGCAGCGCGCCAATTGTGTGCGCGGCGAGTTCCAGATCGCCCGAGGCAGTATAAAGTTCAATTAACTCCATCCCCGCCTGTATTTTGAATTCGCGGTCTTTGATTGCCGGAAACGCTGCTTCAAGATTCAGTCGGGCATTTGCCGTTTGGCCAATTCGCTTCTCTGCAATTCCCAGCAAGCCTTGAATTTTTTCCAGTCCAGCCTGAAGATTCACCGCAACACGGAGATGCGGTTCGGCCTTCGCGTAATCGCCTCGAAAATACAAGAGCACTCCCAAATTGGCTTGGGCATTGACGTTGCTTGGATCCAGGGCAATCACTGCTTCCAATTCCGGCATCGCAAGATCGGGTTTCTTCGCCTGCAGAAATTCCTGAGCGCGAAGGGAATGACTTGTGATCTCCTGCTCGTGATTCGGGGCGCTCTGCGCGGCACAGAAAATCGAAAGCTGAACCATGATCATCGTCGCGAGGAAAATGCCGATTCTCATTTCTCTACATTATTCCTTTTTGACCATCGCGCATTAACCGAGGCGATCTATCGAGCCACCAAAACAGTGACAGAATTCTTCGGCAGAGCGCTTATCCCTATCTCATTCCAGCGTTGACCTGTCTTCACCGTGTATCCCAAATCCGAGATTTGATACTCGTCGACAATCTTGGGCTTCCAGCCTTGAACCTTAAAAGCCATTGATTTTGACTGGTCTGCGAGATTCGACACGAGCACGGATCGAAAGGACTTCGATTTTACAGCAAAGATGCGTAGAGTCGCGGGATCTGCTGAAGCCGTTTCGACCTGGTTCCCGTAGAAATACTGGTTCATCAGTGGGAAGAGATGAGCAGATTCAGTCAGACGTCCTTCGCGATCAACAATCGACATGTCATGAGGAGGAGAAACATCCCAAATCGCGGTCGCATCTCCACCGGCATCGACAACCCCGGTTTGGATGATTGAAAAGTAGACGGCTCCTCGATTGTCGAAGATCGATGGATTCGCGTCCCAACCGATGTTGTACTCATCGACAAGGATTGGAAGATACTTGCCCGCACTCTCAGCCGTGAGGCGTTGACGCAACTTGTGCACATCATTCACCGCTTCAATCGCGGAATGATAGCTCACCTGTGTTGGCTGTTTGCCATCGCCGCCATACGTGTGGACCGTCACGAAATCGACTGACGAAGGGTCCTGGTGAATCAAGGCAGCGACATAGTCTACGCTAATCCCTTCCGTTGCCGGTCCGCCAACCAGAATCGTGGGATCGACGCTCTTCATCGCCGCGGAGGCATGTGCAAGCAGACTGGCCATCTTGTCGGCCGAGAGGATGTGCTCGCGTTCATTCGGCAGTTCCCAATACTTGACGCCTAGGCCAAGGTCGACATTGACGATTTTCACCAGCGCAGCACCAAGGGGAGCCATCGATTCCTCGTCGAGAGGATCCTTCTCCCCGCCTGGTCCCGACGGAATGTCGATCATCAGTCTGTATCCGGACCGAATAAGCGGAGTCAACGCGCGCTTGATCTTGTCTGCATTCCACGTGGCGTCTTTATTGAGCCAGCACTCCCCGGAACCCTGGGTTACCATTCCCCAGCCATGGAGACGGATAATGGGCCGGCCTCCTCCTGTGATCTTCGCGAGCGGTTCAAGGAGCGCCGGATTTTTTGTCCAATCTGGGTCCAGGCAGGCAGGACAGTTGAGACCATACGCCATCGGATTCACGATCCTCAGACTCTTCTTCCAGTTGACCGTCAACAACGTCCTTGCTTCGAGTTTTCTTTCCTGACTTGCCGTGACTGTTGAATCATAAGACGGTTCCTGTGCCTTTGCCTGCATGAGTCCGTCAGTGGAAATGAATGACAAAACCGCAAGAGTGACCAAATTGAATAGTGCTTTCTTCATGTTCCTCATCGCTCCGCCCACCACACGCCGTACACTTTACCGCAGCGTGTGGAAGATTGCCCCCTCGCGGGTTTGGGAACTCCCTCCGATAAAGACCGTGTACTCCGCCGGCTCGACTGTCCATTTTCCGGCGGAGTTGACGAAGGAAAGTTCGTCCCATCCGAGCGGGAACTGCACAGTTTCGGTCTCTCCGGGCCGCAAAGTGATTCGCTGATATCCCTCCAAAGCACGAACGGGCTGCTCGACACTTACGCCGCGTATGCAGATGTACAGTTGCACGATCTCAGTGCCCGTCTTGGACCCAGAATTTCGAACTTTGATGGTTGCCTTCAAAGGTGTTTCCGATTCACCTCTACGCATGGAGAGATGCAACTGTGCAACACGTATTGCTCCTTGGCTCAGCTGAACAGCTGAATACTCATACTTCGTAAAACTCAATCCGTGACCGAAAGGATAAAGGGGCGAATTCGGCACGTCGATATAGCGGGAATAGAAGCGTTCCGAATCCGTCGCAGGAGGGTAAGAAAGTTTCGCTCCAGACGCCGGCCTGCCTGTCGGGAGCTGGCTCAAATAGAGCGGCTCCTGTCCCTCAGCTCGAGGAAAACTCACTGGCAGCTTGCCGCTGGGATTTGTGTCGCCAAATAACACGTTGGCGATTGCCGGTCCGCCCTCAATGCCGGGGAACCAGGCTTCAAGGATGGCGGAAACATGTTCCGCAGCCCAGTTGAGCACTAGCGGGCGTCCGCTGAATAACACCAGAACGACAGGTTTGCCTGCCGCGACCACTGCTTCAAGCAGGGCTTCCTGATTTCCGGGAAGGTCGAGATGCGCGCGCGCTGTCGCTTCGCTGGTCATGGATGAGTTTTCGCCAAGGGCCATGATCACCAGATCTGCTTCCCGTGCTGCTTGTACGGCGGAGGCAAATCCCTCCTCTGAATGGGTGAGAACCTTAGTGCCTTCGACGAATAGAAGTTTTCCGCCTCGCGCCTGCATCCTCTCCTGCAGCGACATCCGCAATGTGACGGCGTCCGCAGGATCGCCCGGGGACCATGACCCTAGCATGTCATCTTTCGAATCAGCCAGAGGGCCGATCAGTGCGATCGTCTTAACCTTCGGAGATACGGGCAAAACGGCCGGCTGCGGCACCTCATCCTTGTTCTGCAATAGGACAAGCGACTCTTCTGCTGCTTTTCGCGCCAGCGCGCGCTTCTCTGGCGTGGCTGTATAGGGTGGAGCATGCTCATCTGCGTAGGGTCGTTCGAACAGACCCAGCGCAAACTTGACGCGCAGGATGCGCCGGACAGCCTCGTCCACGGCCGATTCAGGCAGTGCGCCCGAGCGCACTAATTCAATCAGATGTGGACCATATGCGTTCCCCTCCATGTCCATGTCGACGCCGGCCGTGAGAGCCTTACGCGCGGCGATCGCGTCATCAAGCGCAACCCCGTGGTTCACCAGTTCGTGAACCGATCCCCAATCGCTCACGACGAAGCCGTTAAAGCCCCAGTCTTTGCGTAAGATTGTGGTGAGCGTATACGGATCTGCTGATTCCGGAACACCATTGAGAGAGATCAACGCGCTCATTACCGTGGCAGCTCCCGCGTTAACCGCAGCTTGGTAAGGAGGAAAATAGACTTGGCGCAATGTGATGTCCGGAACATCCGCGGCATTGTATTCGCGTCCTGCCGAGACCGCGCCGTATGCCGCAAAGTGCTTGACACAAGCCGCAATCGAATCGCGATTGCTCAGCTTCGATCCCTCATAGCCTTTAACATACGCACGCGCCATCGTTGAGCCCAGGAACGGATCCTCTCCAGCGCCTTCAACGATGCGGCCCCACCTGGCGTCGCGCGCTATGTCAACCATCGGTGAAAATGTCCACCGGATACCGTCCGTGCTTGCCTCCTGAGCCGCCATATGCGCCGTGGCTTTCACCAGATCCGGATCGAAACTAGCTGCCAGGCCGAGCGGCACAGGGAAAATCGTCCTGTATCCGTGTATGACGTCGAGACCAAAGAGCAGGGGAATATGCAGACGGCTATTTTCGACGGCAAGCCGCTGAAAGGCATTCGTCTTCTTGATGTCGAAGATCGTATGCGCCGCACCTTCATTGACCATCGCCCCCAGATCACCATCGGCGATTAATTGGTCGTAGTTCTGTCGCCCAGTCCCTGGACCTGCCGGAATTCCGGCAGAGTACTGCACTAACTGGCCAACTTTCTCCCGCAGCGTCATCTTTGCCAACAGCGTTTTGACCTTGGCATTTAACGCCTGATCCGCAAGTTGGGCATTCGACGGCTTGGCGGCGCTCTCGTCTGCCGCGTTCGGGTGCGGCCTCACCGGCGATTGAGCCAAGACCGTGAATGAGATTAGGATGAGCGACGATGCCGCTGTGAAGCGTGCTGCCGCTTTGGATAGCCATGTGGGAGCATTCTGATAAATCATTAACCATCTCTCCTGACGTGTCGCTTACCTCATGAGATAGAAGATAACTCCCTCGTTATGCTCGAAAGAGCTCCGGCGTTCCTCCCGGGCCTATCCACTGCATTCCTTTGGCACATCTGATCTGAGCCGGTGCTTTCTCGAATGCCGCCTTCACCATGCGGGGTCCATTCAAGTTCACGTGCACACGACTGACAATGTCCTCTGCGGGCTGGACTATGAACGCGCCATCAGAATCGCGCGTGGCTGTGCAATTCCAGGTTGCCAGTTCTCCATTCTCGCGCTCAAGTACATAAGCTGACGTCAAGGCTACTTCCGCCAGCGAGATAAATATTTCGTTCACATCGTTGCAACATGTCCAGCCGGAATCCCATCCGTTCCCGGAAACCGGCTCATGATCTGGAGAATGGAACGATGCGATCATCGGCACATACTGCTCGCCGATAATTCGCTCAACTCTCTTGCCACGTTTCGGATTGTCGGGATTTGGCTCCAGCATTGTCACTTCGCGATAGGGGTCCGGCACAAACGCCCACCTCAGTTGACCGGTTCGGCTATCGACCAACTGCGCACAGCTGCCCATAGCATTCATAGCTCTACGCAGCCATGTTTCTTCACCTGTGAGCAGATACTGGTACCACATGGCAGGAATCAGCCAAGCGCTCCAGCCATGCGGGGAATTCATCATGTTGTGCGATTTTCCGATGAGCACGTCGTACTGGGCCTCCCAAAATCGCAGAGTTGCTCCGTTCATCCTGGAGTCCGGTATGAGCAACTGTTCCAGGCAGCGATGAGACAGGAGCATCTGGCGTGATGCTTCCGCATACACTCGCCGCTCTCCGGCATTCTCCTGCAGTAACGCGAAGAGCCCGAGTTGCGCTGCTGCGCAACTGATCATGCCGTCCTCGAATGTGTTTTGGCCTTCCGTCAGAAGATTGTCTTTCGAGCGGACAAGAAAATCCATCGCTCTCTTGGCCGAATCGTAATGACGGTCGTAGGCAGTTCGATACCGTTGCTCCCGCGCCGCCAGAGTTTTCTCCGCAGCCATCACCGTCATCACCGACTTCACCGGATATGTGATTACCGTATAGTGATCCCAATCGCCGTCCGCGAGCTGCCGGGAAATCGCGTAATCGGCAAAGCCGCTGGCCAGATCGAGCCAGTATGGATCTCGATCCGCCATGTAGCGATAGGCTAGTAGCCCTGCCATCTGTGTTGTGTTGATCAGATACCGGTATTTATGCGGTATATTGCTTGGCGTCTTGGTAATCAGGTTCCACTGCGAATTCAGAATTGCTTTCAATCGCTCATCGGTCTGAGCGTCAAGCGGTACGTCAGGAAGATAAAGCCGCGCAAGGACTCCCGTTTCGAGGCCAAGCCACTGCTCAAAGTGGCTTGACGCATATTGTCGGTTGACGATGGATTCCTTGCGTCCCTGGATCAGGTACCACGACCAGGGGTGCCGCACTGATACTGATGCTTCGCTGAGATGGCCATCGCTTTGCGCGACGGACAACCTATATAGGCCAGTCGCGGCTTGCGGTGGAAACGTCGCCAGGTACTCGCCCTCATACACGCGTTTTGTGGGTAGCGTAGTCCGGTTGCCATCAGGATCGGTGACCGTGACACCGACTACTTTGGGAGACCAAATGGTCAATTTGCTGACTTCGCCCGCAGCCACTGTGTAGCGATCCGCTTCAATCATCGGTGCGGAAATGGAGGCGGCCAGGGTGGGCTTCACTTCTTCGATGAATCCAACTGGCTGCAGATATAGTGTCCATTGGCGCTCCTCGCCGGGCTTGAGTTTGGTCAAGTCTTGGGGATGTCGCGCTGGGAGAGGTAAAGCATGCATGAGGTCAAGGCTGCAGGAATAAATAAGGTGCCCGCCATCCGTCGAAGTATCGGGGTTATGGTCGCCATCGCTGCGAGCAACGACCAGTTCCTCTCCATCGCCGGATATCCATACCGACTCGTCGTAGTTCATGCTGTACGATGCGACTGGGTCCGGTGATCCAACGGCCATCAACCTTCCCCTCGGCGTCATGAAGTACCCCCAGAAATGGGTCTTCTCGCAGCGAAGCAGACTTGGGAAGTAACGGTAATCCCAAGATGGATACGAACTCATTTCACAGTTGATGCCCAACACCAGGCGAGCGGCTTTGGGACGATAATCGGATGGGCCGTCATTCCGCAGCTTGGCTACAACCTCCAATCGATTTCCTTGTACGGCGTATTTTATGGAATGCTGTATTCCGTCCACAGCGCCGGTAAAGCTATGCCGGAGCTCGTTCGTCCTTTGCATATTCGCCCCTGCCCAGGCGGGCCCGGCCAGTATCCCTGTGCGGAACTCCACATCCTCCCACTGGCCATTCACTTTCACTTGCAAGGAGCGGATGGTCCCGGAATCTCGAAGGCTTACTCGAATTTCTTTGCTCGCCAAGGTCCATTCGATCGGAATGGGCTGTTCTTTCGCGGGCTCGGCTGTCTGCGCTCCGAGCAGTGTTTCTCTCCCAAGCAGGGAGGTCGCAACAGCAGCACTAGCCCCGCTCAATACAAAGTTCCGTCGGTTCATTTTTCCTCTGAGGTGGCGTGACATTCCAGCCGTGCGCGCCGCGGCAACTTCGATTAGTTTGAATTTCAATTAGCGCGGTTGGTGCACCCTGGAACCCGCTGAGGTGCTGTGGCGTTCTCACGATCGATCGCGTGTTAAGCCACAGCACCCACTGCAGTCGTGTTAGCCAGCGTTGGAGACCTTCTCAGAACGAGAACCGGGCTCCGAGTTGCATCGTACGGCCGCCCACTGAAGTGGACGTGATGTTTGCCGCACCCGTGCAAGGCGTTCCAGGATCCGAACAAGTCAGCCCGGTATTTGGCAGTCCGAAGTTAGTATGGTTGAATGCGTTGTTCGCATCGGCCCGGATCTGCAGCGAGCCTCCCTCCCAAAGCGCGAAGTTCTTTCCCGCCGAGAGATTGATGACCTCGAGGCCCGGACCATACACACTGTCTCTCCGCATATTGCCAAACGTCGCTGGCGCAGGAGACGTGAACGCGCCTGGGTCAAACCACTTATCTTTGGTTCGATTTGATAATGTTGGTTTGCCAACTACATTTGGAAACCAGGAGCCGGCCTGAGAATAGGACAAATTGTTATTGATCGTTGGGGTAAAGGGATTTCCGGTCGAGAGCACCACTGTGCCTGTCGCTTGCCAGCCTCCAATCGCCTCATCCAGCAAGCGGTTGTTGTTCAGGAATTTCTTCCCGTGGCCGAAAGGTAACTGGTAGACTGCTCGTCCCTTGAAGGAGTGGCGCACGTCAAACTGAGAAGCACCGTAGTCTGCGCTCGGATTCATCGTTTGTTCAACCCAGGTGTTCGTGCCGCCGTTTCCTGAGTCCTGTGTGTCCAGGAAGTGCGACCAGGTGTAATTAAAGTCGTAGCTGATTCCCGAGGCCAAACGCCTTCTGAGCGAGGCCTGAAGAGAATCATAGTTGGACCAGCCAATATCGTTACCGCCGGATATGCCCGTCCAGTATGGATACGGCCGATCCGCTGCTGTGTCGTTGGCAGAAAGCTTGCTGGCCGGAATCTGGTTAAGGTCCACAGGGAACCAAAGATTGGAGCCGTGATTGCCCACGTATGCCACCTCGGCAACCGTGTTGGTGTTAATGGCCCGCTCCGCCGCAACGTTAAATTGAAGACTCCTGCTCAAGGGCGTGTGATAGTTGACATAGCTTATCCCCTGCCCCGGAAAAGCGGCAGGATCATTGTTCGGCGTCCCATAAGGGAGTTGTGAACCACTCGAAGAGAGAAGCACAACGGGAGAGATTCCGTTGGTCTGATCTGAGAGATTGCCCTGCGCCGCAAAGGCGTTGCCAATTCCCCAGGAGCTTTGATCGAGATCAAAGGGATAGGCGTAAAGGCCGATTCCGCCGCGGATTGTCGTCTTGGGCGACTGAAGCCAGGAGAAGCCGACGCGAGGCAGGAATATCCCGTCGACAGGCGCGATCATGTCCTTGCGTCCGTTCGCGTGCGTGGTTCCGTACCAGAGTGCGCCCGCCGTTTGAGTGGCAGGGTTAATCACAGAAGGATCAAACACGCTCACGTTACCCTTCACTTCGCTCAAGCCCAGGTGGGCCTGATAACGAAGCCCTAGATTCACCGTGAGGGTCGGACGCACTTTGAAGTCATCCTGAACAAATGCCTGCGGCTGCTTCATGCGGGCGCCAAATCCTGGAGTGACTGCCGCACTCCATGATTGCACTTGCCCCAAAAGAAAGTCTGCGAATCCGATGCCTGTGGTTGAATCCCCAACCGTGGACTGCGTATAGGCACCGTTGAAATTCACCGATGCAGCATTGATGTTTCCCCAACCGGTCCCATCTCTGCGCTGAATCAGAAACTCTCCGCCGAAATGCAGGACATGCCGGCCACGGATAATGGTCACTACATCGGACAAGTCGAAGACATTTTGCTTGTAGGCTGCGTTGGTGGTGGGCCCGGGGGCGTCGCAGCAGTTCATCCCATAGATACCAATGCTCGGGAAAAGGTTTGCTTTGGCGAACTGCAGTCCAAGCTTCTTCGGATAGTCGTCGTTTAAAGATGCCGGGTCGAATATGCTGTACTGGGCGGTAAATCCAATCCGGGCCTCGTTGATCGTACTGGGACTGACGTTCCAGACATCGGAAACCTGTGCATTATTGCTGGAGATATCGAAAAGCTGGCAACTGACCGGACAAGTGTAAATAGAAGGATTGGAGCCGGGGTTATCGCGGGCCGTGTCAGAGAGGGTCAGGCGGTTGCTCGGCGTGATGTCATAATCAAGACGTCCAAAATACTTTGTGAAGGGATTCTGAGACAGATAGCTATAGTGATAGTTCCCTGTGTCGACGCCTCCGACTATAGTTCCTGGAACAAATTCTCCCACTGAGGAGTGATCGGATGGTGTCGGATAAAGTGCTGCTATCGCTTTTGCCACCGGATCGATCATGCTGGCAGGAATCTTGTTTCCTTGTCCATATTCGTCGGCGAACGACGTCCTGGACACAACCGGTCCATTCGGAGTCTGTGTGATGACCTGTGTTGTCGGATCGTAAATCAGCGGCTGCCCGGTAAAGTCGCCAGTGAGCATGGCAGTGGTCGGGACAGTGGTATATCCGCTCGCTGCGCCATGCTGAGAGATCTTGTCGATATTGAAATAGAAGAACATCTTGTTCTTCAGGATCGGGCCGCCGACAGATCCGCCAAAGTTGTTGTAGCGCAGAAATGGCACCGGGATCTGATTGCCGAAGCCATAGCCTTCCGCATTCAACGCATCATTCTGCAAATATTCATAGAGCGCGCCATGGAACTTGTTTGTGCCGCCCTTGCTGATTTGATTGAAGACCACACCGCCCGTGCCGTACTGCGCTGACATGGCCGAGTCGCTGACCTGAAGTTCAGCAACCGTTTCAAAAATCGAGACATCTGCGTTGACGCTCTGTGGCAGAGTTGAAGAGGATCCATCGGCAAGAATGTTGCTGTAGGGCAGGTTTCCATTCACCGAGACCCACTGCCCTGGGTTGTTCCCGCTTCCGTTGTTCGCATTGCCGGAAGCACCCGGGAGCATGATCGTGTAGGCTTCCCAATCCTGGCCAACTTGCGGCAACTGCTGCAGCACATCTGCAGTCAACGTACTTTCCTGCGAGCCGCTTTCGGTCTGCAACAATGGAACGTCTTCCGATACTGTCACCTGCTCGGTGGCCGCACCGATCTCCATATGGCCGTCCACGGTTGTCACACCAACGAGGATCGTGATCGGCCCGCGAATCAACTCCTTGAAACCTGGCATGGAGAAGGTGATTTTATATGTTCCGTCCACGATGGAAGACGTGTCATACAAGCCGGCACCATCGGATGTTAAGGTCTTCGAGACGCCGGTGTTTACATTCAACACGGTGACATTGGCGCCAGGGATCAACGCGCCCGTCGTGTCGGTTACTGTGCCACGAATGTCGCCCGAATTTGTTGCCTGTGCTTCGCCTGTTCTTGCAGCGAGCACCAACAGGCAGGAAACTGCAAAGTAAGTGGCTGTTCTTGCGATGCGCTTGGCAACTAAATGCAAGCCGGCATTCGCAAGATGAGTTCCGAATTGAGCTGCGTCAGTCCTCACGAGTTACTCCTCTCCACGGTTGGGTGACTGTCGTCACGTGTTATGTTCTGCTGCCCTTTTCTCCAGGCTTGGCTGACGCGTCGTTCTTAATTGTCAGCCATATAGTCGAAAGCGAAAGACAAGTCTCTTTCGCTCCGGTGGGGCTAATTTGTGCCCGAGGCATTGTTGAAATGGAGACCATCCAAAAGGTCCGGTTCCTGAGTCCGAAAGCGTCGATGTCGCCCCCCCAGGGCAAACCGTCCGGTTCCAGCCAGCGGCTTCGCAGGCGGGAAATTTCCCGATGGCGCGCAACTTTGCAGGGATCGCTTGCGCGACCGTAGATCCACGGGTCCCCGATTTGCCGCTTGACTTTTGGGAGCGATGCCCGGACCGCGTCGACCGTGGCGGCGATTTCGTTCAGGTTCGGGGCTTTTGTCTCTGCCTGAGGGTATTGAACGCGACGTTTTGAGTAAACGGCTGTGATTTTGCTCACCTGTACGGACCGTGATTGTGTCCTCGCAATTCAATGTCCACCGCAATCTCGGTCGTCGAGATCCCGCCGAGCTTTTCCTTGTGGTCGAACTGAATCATTGGACAAAGCCTCGAATTTGAAAACGCTCGCATCGATCTTGAAAGCGTCTTCTTTTTCCGCTTCGAGAACAGAATGCAGTCGAAACTGGTTCAACCATACGGGTGCCGGGATGGGTGCTGGCAATGTTAGGCCGCGCCTAACCTCCCCGGCTAAGTAATTGCATATCTGCGATTTATCGTGTTTACAGTTAGGTAACCGTTTGCAGGGAAGAGAACCTCAGACAATAGACAATTCCCGCATCGGATCGATGGGCCTTTGATGAGGGCTACACCTCGGATGGAATTCCACTATCGTTTCAACAAGTTATGGTCGTTTTTTTATAAATAATTTCGTCTCGTGGCGAATTCAACTAAAATGGCAACGACTTCAATTCATGATTAAGGTCGGAATGTCGGCTTTCGAGACAGATGCGCGGGCGGTTGAAATTGCAAGACTGGCGCGCGACCCCGCTCAAGTCGCGTCGCTCCGCGCTCACGTAGAGGAAGTGATCCGGGGTGAGGTTTTTGGAGGGAGCCCGCGGAGTCAGCAATTTCTCCGCCATATCGTGGAGAAGTCACTCCAGGGCGATTTCGACAGTTTGAAGGAACGGGTAATCGGCATCGAATTGTTCCATCGCTCCCCTTCCTATGACAAAGGGGAAGATGCGATCGTCCGGGTCACCGCCAGCGAGGTACGTAAGCGTCTTTCCCAGCACTACAGGCGATACGGAGACGGTTCTGAATGTCGTGTCACCATACCGCCGGGTTCCTACATCCCAGAGGTTACCTGGTTTTCTCAACCTGGCCTTCCCAACTTGAATGAGGCGGTCCCTCCGCAGCCCAGTTCTAAAGATTTGCCCAATCCTACGCTTCCGGTGCCCCAAAAAGGCGCCTCGCAATACGGAGGCAGAACATTCCTCCTCTTGATCCCCTTTCTTCTTCTCGTTCTGGGCGTTTCATACTGGGCGGGCTACAACGCTCATAAGCCTCAAACGCCTCGGCTGAGTGCCACTTCCCCGCCGTGGAACACGATCCTCGGCTCCGGTCACACTCTTGAGATAATCGCCAGCGATCCCGATTTCGCTACCGAGCAGGACATTACAGGGCACGCTGCCTCTCTTTCGGACTATGCGAACGAGAAGTATATTCCCGAAAACTTCCCGCTATCGCCGGAAATTCGAAGTTTCTGCCTACGCTATTTGCGGGGTGCCCGGGCGGCGGACGTTGACCTGCCAATTGTTGCAAATATCGTTTCACTCGCTAAGCCGGTCGGCCAAAAAGTGGAGATCCGCGGAGCTCGCCTCCTCCATTCCGCCGACTTCCACACCGACGATGACTTTATTTTGCTTGGCAGCCCGATTGCCAACCCATGGCTGGACTTGTTCACTCAGCAATTGGATTTCAGGTTTGTGTTCACGAGCGCATCCAGTCTCCAGGCGATTGCGAACGTCCGTCCGAAACAAAATGAATTGAAGCTCTATACGCCAGTCGGCGGCGGATTTGAGACCAGACCTCCGACTGGAACTTCCTTCGCCATCGTCGCTTTTATTCAAAATCCTTATCAATCCGGCCATGTGCTCATCTTGGCCGGGATAGGGGCCGAGGGCACTGCGGCTGCTGCGCAATTGGTCACGAACACCTCCGATTTGCCCAAAGTCTTGCAAAACTGCGTCGGACCGACCAATCAGCCGCTACAAAACTTCGAGTTGCTGCTAAAGCTCCATGTGATGGGGGGCGCCGCAACAAATACTGAGGTAGTAGCCTGCCACCGCCTCCCTTCACAGTAGCGTCGTTGGATCATTTCCAAATGCAAGTGCACGAAAACGGCACTGATTGCCCTTGGGCTGAATACCGGGTTGGCGACCTACGCGCATACCATAGGGTCGCTCCTCCGATAAGCGCTTTGAGATCGGGATGACGTGTTTTAGGGGCGGAAAAGGCAATCAGCCGAGATCGAAAGAGATTCACTAATCCAAAAAGTGCGGCTCCGGCGATAGTTCTCACCTTAGGTCCGACCGTTTCCATCCCGTAGTTGTCTTCACCCAGAGTGCCGAACTCGAACCATCATCCACCCACCTAATCTCTCCAAGCTGTCCCGCCGTTGGCGAGGGCGGTTCAGTTTGTTGAGTCAGACAGAACCCGGTGCCATCTAACCTCAATGGAGGGATGCTCAAGTCGCCAGATGGAATGCGATTCTCCATCCCTCCGATGACCCCTCCGAGCGTCGTCGTACCAAGAATGCATGCACCTTCCAAATCGCCGTCGAAAGCTTTGGCAAGCCGGTGTGCCGGATCCGCAAACAGAACATTCCCGATATAGTTTCCGCCCTTGCCTTCCGGGGTGATGAGAAAACCCACTCCACTGCTATCTTTTGCCCAGCGGCTATAGAATACGCGGCACTGGAGCAGTGATTGGCTGGGCTTGTTGATATAGAAACCAGCAATCGTAGGCGAATCGGCGTAGCACTGCGTGAAAGTATTGTTGCTTCCATTGCAATAAAAGCAATAGAGCATCGGGCCTTGGGCGATATCGTAATTCCATACGTGAATTGTTGTAAACCAGTTACTCGATTCGTCGCTACGAACTCCGGTTTCATATCCAATCACATGTGCAAGGATTACCTTGCTATCTCCGTTTTCGTAATGAATACCTATGCTCCCGGGTGCATATCGTGTGTTAAGGTCGACGTCACAGCGAACCCGGGTTATATTTTTCTCGTATCCGCCACGGAGAAGGTGGATGCCCTTGTAGGTCGCGTTCGTGACGACGAGATCAGCAATTTCAAGCCGCTGCACGTCTTCAACTTGGATGCCCGTGAGTGGCTGGAGCCCGCCGTCAATCACACCTCCGCGGATCCAGCCGCTAGTCTCTGTGAACATTGATTTGCTTCCGCCGCCTTTGATCAGGACTGCTTCACCGGAAAATCCCACCTTCGCACGGAGTATTGCGTTGGGAGTCATTGTCAGGCTGACAGAAATTGGGAGACGAAGCGGTTTTGAGATTTCGTAAACGCCGTCTCCTAATTCCAGAGTTCCGCCGCCCCTTTTCTCAAATGCTGCGATCTGGCCTGTCAATTCGGAATGCCAGTCATCAAGTTGTTTTCCGTTTACATCCGGACTCACCGATTGCGGTGTCAGACCAGATGGGCCTGAGTCGAGGCCCATCAGTTCCTTCCCTAGAACACTGTTGACGAGCAACATGCCGGCTGTCTTTTGAATAAGGCTGCGGCGCTCCATCCTACTCTCCTTGTGAACATCTGCCCATTGGGCGCTGTGAGCTTAACATCATTCGTGTCAGATTGTTGAGTTTATCTCATTCAGCGTTCTCTATTACTTCTTCGTCATCACGCTTGACTGGCGGCGCATCGTTCGCTGCAGAGTGACCAGGCATCCGGAGAGTGCCTGAGTCATACAGCAGCTGCGTGAAGCATTTCCTTTTGACTCCGCTCCTAAAAACTTGATTTTCAATCGAGGCGCACACTTCAATAATGAAGTCGTCAGCACGGTAAAGATCTTCGGCATTTAGCCTAAACAGACCAGTTTCCGAAGCCCGTGGCAGAGCGGTCCTGCCGAACGCTGGGTGGGAAACTGCCGCCGGGATCTGCTCGACCATGTCATCGTCGTGAATGAGCGGCATTTGAAACGCCTGATGAGCGAGTACGTCCGTTTCTACCAGGAGGATCGAACGCATCTCGGGCTGGCCAAAGGAACACCTACCGGTCGGACATCGCGAAAAAATATCCCGGTGGAGGAGGCTGGGTCGTGTCGATGCGAAGACTCGGCTGTTTGCATCATCGCTACGACCTTGCAGCTTGAGATGCCACCAGACAATCTCTCAGCGGAGTCGCCAAAGAACTCTGGGAGAGGTGCGCCCGCCGATTCTTCACCGCCCTCTTGCTTGCGTTCTTTTGACGATTCGAGACCTCTAAGCCCCCGCTGTCGGAGTTGAGAGCCGGCCATGTACCCTGCTTGAAGTTCACAGATCATGTCCTTATCGCATCGGATGGAAAGTTGGCGAGGCACCGGCCGGTCCCGCTCAGTATTAGTGGAATTTATTCTTCCACTCTGGATCGCTGCTCCGCTTGTCATCAAATCGTCAACACGTTGGGTCCGGGTTGCAGCGGGAACCGCGTCGAGTTGACTGTGATCTCGTTGACACCGTCCAGGCGCGGAATGTGCAGCGCGATTTTTCCGGCACTGGGGAAGTTGCTGCCATCCACACTGAAGCTCGCGGCCAGTTTGGCTCCCTCGCGGCGCATTTCAAGATTGACCTTGCCAAATCTGGTGGGAGCATTCCTGGCCGAGATCGCGGAACCTTCCGAAAGTCATTCCGGCTGTACTCCCCAGCAGAGTTCGAGAGTGTTGCCGTCTTCATAGACGAGCGAATTGCGGTGAAGGAAGATGTATTCAGCGGCGGCCCATCCATGGGGCATTGCTCCGGTTCCGCGGAGCTCGTCGTCGCACAGAATACCTTCAACCCACGCGTTCGTAGGAGAAGCATGCGCAACGAAGCCCTTGTAGAAGCGATAGAACTGATCTAATTCGTTTCGCAGCAGGTGGCACATGGCAATATCTGCAGTGATATATGTCCAGAGTCGACGCCGCGAGTAAATATAGACATCTTCTTCCATTTGCGAGTCGAGCGCGGCGAGGGTGGCGGACATCATGGGGTCCTGCGGATCAAGAAACCCGCATGGATTTAGCTCGTTCGCCGATCCCCAGATCGACCCGCCCGGCTGGAAGGGCGTAGCCGGGATGTATTTCCTTCGCCTGCGCGATGGAATGCCCAACTTACAGACCGGACGAGATTGGAACGCAGATCATCGTACGATCCGGAGAATACCTCCGTATCCGCAGTTTCGCCCAGTGCTTCAGCCGCAAAGGTGGCCTGACCCAAGCCCATTAGCGGATCCACAGAGCGCCCTTGCGAATGCTGGGATAGACACTCTTGAGCCATTCGCGATCGCGTGTGAGCTGGAAGTGCTGACACGCCTCGCTCCGCACTTCGAGAGCCGGGCAGATTCGGAGTTCCGGGAGCGGTACTGAGCAGCGGCGCTACTTACCGGGTTCCTTTGGTGATCGCGTCTGCGATCCCGGCATTATATTTGTTTGAGGGAATGAGCCAGCGACCTTGTTTGAATTCAGGCTCTAGACGCTTGAAAGCCACCTGGATTGAAGCAGCAGACG
Organism: uncultured Acidobacteriota bacterium; assembly: GCA_963833995.1. GTDB lineage: Bacteria > Acidobacteriota > Terriglobia > Terriglobales > Acidobacteriaceae > Telmatobacter. Next base: position 179,269 of record CAWIAE010000003.1, read on the forward strand.
CAGTTGAGATTTGGGCAATCTGGTGTGGTTCAAGAGGCATATTTGTAACCCAAGATATCGATTGTCTCTTTCGAGACGATTCCCACCCGACCATCGGCCTGCGATAAGTGTTTGAGGAGCTCCTTTCTAAGAGCCAAGTAGCCGCCGCTGCCACGGAAGGATGACCGGAGCACTTTCGCTTCCCCCTCTGATGCGAAGGCCCAGGCATTGTGCGACCAAAACCATCGTTCGGTAAGGTTCGCCCAAATGCTTGAGCAGTTCAAAGAACTCGTCCACGTCAAGAACCCGTGGCCGCTTGAGCCGCTTGCTTCCATTCTTCACGCGCACCAGGGAGACAGGGTTCTTGCCGAGTTCGACAATGCCCCACCGCTCCGCACACTTGAAGACCAGGTGCATGATTCCCCGCACTTGAGTCTTTGACTTTGGGGCCAGCGGCAAATCGCGCAACCACTGTTCCATTGCCATCGGCTTCAGCTTATCCACGGGGTGCTCTCCCCAACGTGGTCGAATGTGGACTCGGATGTTTGACAGGTGCGACTTCCGAGTCGAGTAACGCTCCGAGAGTTCCTGCTCGATATAGCGGTCGAGCAAAGCTCCGAAAGACGCCGCCTCCACTTCCGCGCGTGGAGATTCTTCGTTGAGACGAAGAAGAAGAGCTTGCGTGGCCTTCCGTGCTTGGGTCTCCGTTGTGAGCACACCGCGATCTCCAGGAAGTCTGCGATTGAGGAAGCGCGAGCGCGGACCGGATGTGTGGGAGTTCCGTTATTACGAGACGGATTCTCAGGGAAAGCGTAAACGGCAGAGCGTGATCCTTCATATTGATACCGTGTCCGAACTAGCAAGGATGTTCTCCTCTCTGGTTACGGGCACGAGTGGCTGTATCCAGCCTACTGTGCCCGGTCGTCGTCGTCGAGATGCTCCTTCTCGCTGAGGAGAGGAGAAAAGAGATCGGAAGCGCGGAACCGCCAGAGCTTTCCTACACGTAGTCCGCACACAATGCCGTTACGTGTGTATCGTTGAAGAGTCTTCGGGTGAACCTTGACTATGGCCGCGGCCTGCTCGCTGTCGAGCAAGTTTTCGAGAACATGGGGGAAGTCGGACATGGCTCGTATACTCCTTGAGCCCACAATGAATGGAATCGAATTGCGTGTCTACCCAGCAAATAGGGCTGTTTTTCATCCCATGGTGGGAACGATCCGGCACTCTCTGGAGTGGAGAGACACCTGCGGAGCGTGGTGGTATGTAGTGGTCTTGGAAGGAAACCTTCTACGGAGCTCTAAGGAAGCGATTTTTCGATTTTATGAAAGCGAAATTAGATTTCGAGCCAGTCTTGCACTGGACAAACCCGCTGACATTCCCCGGATGGCTGAGTCTAGCCGAGGCGCGGTCCGAGTCAAGGCCGGGCAAGCCCGCCGCTACGCGGTCAAGAGCCTTGACACGGACCTCCATCGCCTCGGCACACAATGTCATCTATCTCGGGAATGTCAGTTTCAATGTCCCGTCTTCCGCGCACTGCCGCTGTTCTCATTCAATAAGCGCAATGGCCGGAGAGCGCCACCGACCTCAAAATCCCGTGCGGTTCCCTACGTAGGGGTCGAATGAAGAAGTGCGTATGTGATTGCCGTCAATCGGAATTTGGCGAAATGATGCGTCATAATGGGCCCGAATTCCTGACTTCGGTGTCTAAACTATTAGGAAACTGAATCACACAACCCATTTGGCGCTACGTAGACGATGTGGCTGCCGCAGGCTTTTGCCGAGGGGATCAAATGCTTCGTACTGGTCTCACTGCGCTGATTCTTGCAATGACCTTATGTGGCTCGACATTGTCTGCTCAAGATTCGTCTGCACTGGGGCCAACAGACTTAGGCCAACAGACTTAAAGGTTGAGTTGCGATCTACTACCGGATCGAACCGCTTCGAGCTCGGCGAAGTGATTCCGCTGGAGGTCCTCGTCTCCAGCAGTACGCCCAACCGTTATCTGGAGCCCTGCAAGATGTTTTGGGAGGGCTGCTTCGGATATCCGCAGTGCCGGTACTTTACGCGGTGGTCATTCGACGTGACCCCAATCAACGGGTGGACGGACATAGGCTGGCACGGCTGCTCGACAATGAGCGGTCCCACCATTGAAGTCAAGAGCGCTGATCTCACTACGGAGCCGAAGAAATACTCCTACACACTCACCAACAGATTCCGCTTCGATACTCCAGGAAAATCCACGGTTCGATTGTCGATCACTGTGGGTCAGGATGACGAAACGAACCAAATAAGGAGATCGCTGGACGCCAAACAGAATTCCAACTTTGTGAGCAAGACGGCCGAGATGGATTTGGAGATTGTCCCGGCGGGAGATGAGTGGAAGAAGAGCGTCATTGAGCAGGGCGTGGCTGCGTGGACTGCTCCACCGGTGCGTTATACCAACCCTCCATCGCCGGAGTCTTTGAAGCGCCAGCAGGATGAAGCGGCACTATGCAATCTGGGCACCCCCGAAGCAGCGATTGCGTTAGCTGGGCTTTTGGGCCAAGGAATCGATGTGACGCATTGCCTGAATATCAATTCGCACAAAGATGTTGCTGAGACGGAGATGCGCCGTCTGCTAGTGGACCCAAATGTCGGTGTCCGTCCGGTCTTCTTTGCAGCATATACCAGTATGCTCAGACCCACCACGGCAACCAGGCTGCTCGGCTCCAGCGAGGCAAGCTCCGTCGCCGAGGTTGTGAATGACGTTAGGGACACGTTATTCACGTCGCTGCCGAAAAAGAGTGCCGGGGCGATGATTCCGTCCCTGGAAACTGTGCTCAGGACCCCGATGTATGGCTATTGGATAATGGCGGGTTCGGCTTACGATCTGCACGAGCCATTTTCAAATGATGTGATTCGAATGGCCGCAGCTAACTTTGATCGTCTCTCCGCGGAAACTCAGGCGGCACTGCTCGATTGCGATTGGGAGCAATTTCGGTCTCCGCTGATGCTGCCCGTGGTCCGCCGTAAAGCTGAATTGGGAGACGGCCATGCCTTGCTGCGCTGGTTCGAACTTGACCCCACGGCCGCGACAGCCTTCATGCGCCAGGAGGTCGTTCGGCCCGAACCGCGCTTCTCGTCGCTGTATCTGAGATTGCCGGAACAGTCACTTCCGGAACAGGAACAGCAGATCGCCAAGAATTTCGTAGCGCTCAGTGCTCCAGAAATACTGATACGGGCGGCAACCTTGCTGCATCGGTACACGACCCGCGCAACCCTGCTGACTACGCTCCCATTCATCGACCAGCACCTGAACGAGTGGCCCTGCAACGTCCAGATCCCGGTGTTGGCGTATCTACACAAGGTTTCACCGGACGAGGCGCGGTCCCGGGTGGAGCAAGTGCTTCAGAAGGTACGTCCGCCTTATTGTCCGCGCGGAGAATTCTTCCGAAGCCTGGGATACACGGAAGCAAGTCCGGTACTCGATACTCTGGCGGCCAAGCAATTGGAGGATGGAACTACACTTGCCAGCGACGCGGCGATGTATCTGAAGGATTACGGAAGCCCGGCCATGAAGCCCGTGGTTTGGGAGCAGCTTTCCCGCTGGCACAACAAATACGTCGAGAGCGGAGCAAAACAGCGCATGGCGACGCCACCAAGCAAACCAGATGACTGGCAGCTTTACAACATCGATTCGCGCCTGCTTGAAGCGTATACAGGGGCGCAGGGATGGACGCTTTCGCCCGAAGATGTGCTCAACCTCAAAAAGCTGATGGGCGACAAAGAAACGGCGGGATTGGCCTGCACGTTCAGTTGTGGCGGTCAGGAGAGCGTCGGGCCGGCGCCGGGCAACTTCTATATTTACGGCAAATTCAAGGACCCGATCTATCCACCTGAAGCCCGAATCGACTATCTCATGCCAATGGAGCCATATCGTTACGTGGTCAATCAGTACCAATGTGCTGACTTGGAAGTCCCTTGAACAGAAGCTGTTGCAGTTCCCGGCAGGCTCAACATTCAGCGTGGCGCACACCGGAAGCATCCTCGACGGATGGGGAGACTGGGATAAGGCCAGCGCATTTCTAAAAAGCCATGGCTACTCATTCAGGAATTAGCAGTGACGGAGTCCTCTTTGATTCAAGCAAAGAAGTCAACATTGAGACCACCTTCGTGAACTGTTGCAACGGTGCGAGCTCGTTCAGAGCGAGATCGTGCCGATTCAAGTGGCAAGATCACTCTCTTTAGAGGCCCATCCCTATATCGTGCCCTAAAGCAATCTCATTCCGAGGCATTGTCGGCTCGATTTTCTGTGTCGTGGGATGAGCGAAGCCATACTCTTGCGCAGGATGAATCTGGGCCTGCTCCCGTGCCAATTCAGTTGCAGACGGGCGAGCAGTGGAGATGCCGAGCGATTCGCGCAACTGGTCCACATTTGAAGTGATCACTGCAATTCCGATGCGGCCACGGGAGGCGGCGACGTAGAACTGCTCCTGTTTCATCATGTCGCCGGAAAGAACCACTGAGTCAACGGTCTTTCCCTGGCTACGATGTGTCGTAATGGCATAGCCATGGTCGAATTCGCGATAATTCGCCGGCAGCGTCCGACCATCGGCAAGCTGAATGCGGCCTCCGTCGACACCGCGCACCTTAGCCAGCTCTCCATTCGTCGCGCGGAAATCAGCCTCCCGGCGATTCCTGGTCAACAGCAGCCAGTCTCCAGGGGATATTTCAATCTCGCCGCGCTCGTGCACAGAGAATGAGCGCGCCTGTGTCGGACTCACAATGCGCTCAACGCCGTTCAGATCTCTGGCGATGATATGCGACCTGTCTGAACGCTCAACAACAAGCGCATCGTTTCGAGCGATATTCCGTGAGACGAGCGGTGGAACAACAGGACCTGGCCTTGCTGATAATTCGACAAATCCTTCTTCTGCGCTTCAGTCCATTGGTGTTGGCCTCCAGTAGGCGTGAGATTGTCATTGCCTCTTGAAAGCCAACCTTGCGCAACTCCTCGACCGCGCTTCGAGTCGGAGCAACGGCCACAATCTCACGGCCTGCATCGCGGAGGCCGAGGTCGATTTCATGCAATGTCGCGGTCTTGCCGGTCCCCGCTGCCCCGCGCAAATTGATTGCGAAATCTCTGGAGTCCAGGACGTGATGCACGGCCTGCTGCTGCTCTTCCCGCAGTCGGTCAGAGGGATGGACTTTCCACTCACCGCCCAATCGTTCATATCGCGCGATGCCCCGATCCACCACCGCAATCATGCGCTGTTCGCGTTCAAGGCTCTCACGCGTAGCCAGATTGCTTCCAGCCCCGAGAAGGCTGCCTTGCGCCAGTTCTACTTCAAGTGCACCGCGCAGTTGGTCCGGGTCAATCTGGCCGCGATCATAACGCAATGCTTCAGCCATCAACTCGTGATCGCGAACAACAGAATTGCGTTCGAACAGGTGCTCCTTTGCATACTGAAGGGATTCGGCTGCACGAAGATGTTCGTGAAGAACGCCGGGAGTGCCTTCCAGGGACTCCGCGTGAAGATGGTGCATCGTGTGCCTTTCGTTCGGAGCGAGCCGAGCTTGTTGCTGCTCTCTCACCTTCTCCGTAGCGATCTCCGCCAACTTGTCCGTGCGGGTTTCCCGGACGAGAATAGCAATTTCATTGTCCGTTGGCTTCCGGCCATGCTCAGCTGTGAATCGTTCGATTGCTGCGTCCCGCTGCACGCTCCGTATGCTGTATCTTTCGAGCAGTTCACTTGAGACGCCACGGATCTCGAAGCCACGATCCCTGCCCTTGGAATCACGGCGCGGCTCTATCTCGTATCCCAGACCGCGCACCTCACGCGCCAGGGCGTTCCGATAAACCTCCGTCAGATACGGCCGCCGTTCATACGGCTCTGATGCCTGAAGGGCTTTCCAGCGTCCTTCGACCCCGTCGTACGTCAGATTCGCAGTCACCGCATGTGTGTGCAATTGCGGATCGAGTTCGCGGCTCGTGTCGTGCCGGTACGAGGCGACGACAAAGTTTGCCGTGGTCCTGTCGTCATTTGCGCCGTTCAGGCGTACACGTGCGGCAGCGTGGCTTTCAGCTGTTGACAGGGTCTCGCGGACTGCTTTGTCATGAGCGGTGACCAAGCGCTCGTCTCCCCCGACAAAGGCTTGAATCGAGACAGATTTGGGCGCGGAGAAAGTGAAATCGTAAAGAGAGCGCGCCTTGCTCTGCTCGCTTCCGTCACTGTTTGTCCGGTCTGCACCGTGTCGTGGGCGAAGGAATTCTCCGGTCTCTGGGTGGCAGCCTTCGCGGATTGCCTCAAACTGTTCGCGGGTTACATTGCCGCGTAATCCTAGGAGCTCCGCGCCATGGCCGTTCCATTCGCTCTGTACGCGGCGGTGTTCGTCATAATAGTCGCTGTGTTCAAGATGCCGCTGGGCATAGCCAGCGCCGCCCGTCATGGCCCGAATGGTCAGCACAGTCCGACCCTAACTCTGTTCGAAATCGCAATGCAAACTTTCAGGCGTTAGAAGAATTTTGAGGAACACTCGGGCACAATCAGGAATCACGTTTCCGAGCAGGGTTTACCATCGAATTTGGTGAGGATTCTGCTCGACATAATATCCTAGAAGTGGGATAATCATGACACGGCCACCCGTACCTGGCGAAAAGCCGCTTTATTGGATCGGCTCTTCGTTGAAAGACATTACGCGATTCCCATCCGATGTTCAGCGGAGCGTCGGATTTGCCCTGAGCGCCGCGCAATACGGCGGAAAGCACCCGGCGGCTAAGCCATGGAAGGGTGAGGGGCCGGGAATTCTGGAGGTTGTCAAGGACTATGCCGGCGACACATACCGCGCGATCTACACAGTTCGCTTCGCGCAAGCCGTCTATGTTTTGCACGCCTTTCAGAAAAAGTCACCGCGCGGGATCGAGACTCGGCAATCCGATGTCGCCTTGGTACGTGAACGCCTGAAGGTAGCGCAAAGGGACTACGAGGAGAGGCATGGCTAAGAAAACGAAAGAGCGTGTGATACCGAGCAGCGGAAATGTCTTTGCGGATATGGGGCTGCCGGACGCCGACGAGCTCGATACCAAAGCCCGCCTCGGCGCCGCGATCAACCGGATCGTCCAGCGGCGTGGACTTTCCCAGGCTGAAGTCGCGACTGCGCTCGAAATCAATCAGCCCAAGGTCTCCGCCCTGCTGCATTACAAGCTGGAAGGCTTCTCCGTGGAACGGCTGATGCGCTTTCTGGTCGCCCTTGGGCAGGATGTGGAGATCGTCGTGAAAGCCAAGCCTCGGTCCCGTTCCGCCCGCATCGCCGTCTGTGCAGCCTGATCCTGCAAGCGTCATTTCAACACGGCAGGGCGAAGTGCGTTCTCGCAGCGCTCGTATCGGAGATAGACACCATCCCTAAGCCTGACGGCTTAGGATTGTTGACATAAAACGAGCGCTTCGAACACTTTTCGCACTTCCTCGAATACCGTTCGAAGATGTGCGAAAAGTGTTCGATAGCTCACAGCTCGATCATATTGCGTCGAAGTTTGTAATTGCGCTACGTGCCTTGTAAAGAAGTGCGCTGAAGAAATCAGCACCTAAATCCAGCCAACTTACAATCCCCAGGACCAAGCCGCGATTCGTTCACCGTCTCCCAGAATAGAGATCTCACGGCCCTGAGCTTCCCTCCAAGGCAAAATGCATCTGTCTGGTATCGGGTGAGCACGATGCCAATCTTGTTCATTTTCGATCGCAAGATATACATCCTCCCAGAGATCTGTCACAGATACAGGGAGTGCTGACGGGTCGCTCAAGATATAGTAGGCTTCCATACGCGAATCAGAGGTCTCGGAGGGGTTCCCCTTCCAATGTGCATTCCGAGTGCTAGTATTTGACTGCAACACCCAGCAACGCAAGATGTGAGCACATGACGAACTACTGGATCAATCTCTTTACTGGTCAGACTTGGGAGCAGTTCAAGAAGGCAGGCTCCAAAGTTAGCGGGTTTAACAAGCGGTCGGCGAATGCAGCGGCGGCTGTGAAACCTGACGATATACTTCTTTGCTACATGACCGGGGTCATGCGGTGGGTAGGTGCGCTGCGGGTGATTGGGCCAAGCACGAACAAAGACCCAATTTGGGGAGAGACCAATTTCCCATTGCGGTTCTCCGTGGAACCAATTGTCATGATGACTCCCGAATATGGCCTTCCGATGGACAAGCTCAAAGGGCAGGTGCTGTTCTACAAAACTGACAATGACAAAGGGAAGTTTAAGGGTTTTGTACGGCAGAGCTTGAAGAAGTTCTCTGGAGCCGATGGCCAGACCGTCTTCAATCTGATCCAACAGGCGAAGGATCACCCGATTAGTTCCCCCGTTGATCCGAAGAAGCTAGCAAAGAAGCCGTTCTTTCAAGTCAAGCTGAAAACCGGTGACAAAAGCGTTCAGACTATCGTCAGCGTGCCCGAGGCCGATGACTCTACGTCAGAGCAAATACCCGAAAATTCAGAGGAGGCGTCAGAGCATACAACAATTCAATACGAGCTTCTTCGGTTGGGTGCGGCTGTGGGGTGTGATCTCTGGGTTGCAAAGAACGACCGCAAGAAGAAGGCGAACGGTACTATTCTTGGATCAATGCCGGGGACGCTAGACAAACTCCCAACTCAGTTCAATGAACCGGCGCAAAAGATCATCGAATTGATTGACGTCTTGTGGCTGAACAAAAAGACGATTGTCGCCGCCTTTGAGGTAGAGCATACGACTTCGATATACTCCGGCCTCCTGAGAATGAGCGACCTGCTCGCGCTTGTGCCTAACCTGAGTGTGTTTTCGGCAAGGGTGCGTGACGCCGTCTGAGTTAGATTGCTAAGTTCAATCAGTCGGCGAGGTCGGCTGAGATTGAACAGTAAAAGCGCAACGCCCATTCCTGGTGCGATCGAGCAGTTGCAAGGGCAATTGGATGAATTTCGCAGCACACGGCCGCATCGGACGAAGCTGCCGGAGACGCTTTGGCAGGCGGCGGTGGAGTTGGCTCGTCAGTATGGTGTGTATTCAGTAGCTCATCCGTTGCGGCTGGACTATACAGGGCTGAAGAAGCGGCTCGACGGCGTTCCGGATCACAAAAAGAAGGCAGCCAAGCCGGCATTCGTTGAGTTGATCACGAAGCATTCGGCGACGATGGCGGATTGCGTGATCGAATTCGAGTCCTCTGTTGGCAGCAAGATGCGCATTGAGTGGAAGGCATCGACTGCGCCCGATTGGATAAGCCTGTTTCGTGCCTGGCGGGAATCGGAGCGATGATTCATATCACGGCGCAGATGCGGGTGCTGGTGGCGATTGAGCCCGTCGATGGCAGGAAAGGGATAGATTCATTGGTTCGGGTCTGCCAGAGCCAGCTCCGTGAAGACCCAATGACTGGTTGTGTTTTTGTGTTCAGGAGCCGGCGCGGCACGTCGATTCGGTTACTCAGCTATGACGGCCAGGGATACTGGCTTGCACAAAAGCGTCTTTCCAAGGGGCGGTTCACATGGTGGCCGGAATCGAACTCAGCTGCCAAACGACTGGAGTCTTACGAGGCCCAGCTGTTGATGGTAGCCGGCGATGTGTCGCGAGTTCGTGCTGCACCGATGTGGCGGCGGGTGAGCGAGCTGGCGTAGAAATCGCAACGCGCATACATTTTTCCCTTGCGTTCCAAGAAAGGCTGTTTCATACTGCTGGGCAATGGCTGAGTTCCGATATCGCGGCCGGGAGATCCATCAGGAAGACATCCTCTATATACGTACGCTGATTGAGCAGTATCCGAAGGAAAGCCGCCGCAAACTATCGACGCGAATATGTGAAGCCTGGCAGTGGCGCCAGAGTAATGGCACGTTGCGCGACATGGTATGCCGCGGGATGCTGCTGATGCTGGATAGGGCCGGGCAGATCACACTGCCGCCTGTCAGTTACGTGCGGCATAATCCGCTGACACACAGAGCCCGGCCGGAGCCGGTGCTGATCGATAAGACTCCCATCGAAGATCCGCTGCGCACACTGCAGCCGCTCGAGTTCGAGCAAGTGCGTCGCACTGCGCAGGAGCCGTTGTTCAACAGCCTGATGGAGGAGCATCACTATCTTGGTTATGAACAGCCAGTAGGAGAGCACTTGAAGTATCTGGTGTGGGCAGCAGGCCGTCCCATCGCGTGCCTGGCATGGTCATCTGCTCCGCGCCATCTTGGTAGTCGTGATCGTTACATCGGCTGGGACGCTGCTTCGCGACGTCGCCGTATCCGCTTTATCGCTTACAACACGCGATTCCTGATCCTGCCCTGGGTGCGGGTCGAGCATCTGGCATCGCATCTTCTGGGCCGCATGTCGGCGCGGATCTCCGATGACTGGGAACAGATGTATGGGCATCCGATTTACTTCCTGGAGACGTTCATCGATCCGGAGCGGTTCCGCGGGACCTGTTACCGAGCGGCCAACTGGGTGCTGATGGGAAGGACTACGGGTCGAGGCAAGCAATCCAACAGCTATGTTCCGAATCGATCAATCAAGGAGGTTCTGGGATATCCGTTGACGAAGCATTTTCGTGAACTGCTGGGGGGAGCGGCATGAAGAAGACCAGGCGTCGCATCGACGTGAACCTGGAGGAGCTGGACCGGGTGCTGGACGGAGCGCGGGAAGCGCCGTTGAGCGAGTCTGATCACAACAAGCTCAGAGAGGCGTTGCACGCACTGGCGGAGCTGTTGTTGCGGACGCGCACTACGGAGAAGACCAGTTCGGTGGTTGGGGAGCAGGAAGGCTCTCAAACCGGAACACAGCCGGATAACAACGCGACACGGCCCCCTGGCCACGGCCGCAATGGAGCAGAGGCATTTGGTGGTGCGCAGAAGGTGGATATCAAGCATCAGAAGCTGAAGCATGGCGATCGTTGTCCAGAGTGCGGAAGAGGCAATGTGTACGGGCAGAAGGAGCCGAAGGTGCTGGTGCGGATCGTCGGTCAGGCGCCGCTCGCGGCTACAGTTTACTCACTCGAACGGTTGCGCTGTGGCGCTTGCGGGCAGGTGTTCACGGCCGAGGAGCCGGAAGGAGTGGGACCGGATAAGTACGATGAGACGGCTGGGGCGATGATCGCCCAGCTCAAGTATGGCGCCGGAACTCCGTTCAATCGGCTGGAACAACTGGAGGCACAGATGGGGATTCCGCTGCCGGCGGCTACGCAGTGGGAAATCGTCGAAGAAGCAGCGCAGCCGCTCAAACCGGCGCGGGATGAGTTGATCCGGCAAGCGGCACAGGGCACGGTGGTCCATAACGATGACACTGGCATGCGGGTGCTCATGCTGCAGCGTGATCCCAACGACGAGCGCACGGGCGTGTTCACCAGCGGCATCGTGTCGGTGGACCAGGGTTGGAAGATCGCGCTCTACTTCACTGGCAGCCGGCATGCTGGCGAGAACCTCGCCGAGGTGCTCAAGAAGCGCAGCGCAGAGTTGCCCAGCCCGATTCAAATGTGCGATGCACTGTCACGCAATGTGCCGAAGTTGCCTGCGGGCGTGGAGATCCTGTTGGCTAACTGCCTCGCGCACGGTCGTCGGCAGTTCGTGGACGTGGCGGAGAACTTCCCCCATGAATGTCGCTATGTGCTGGAGATGCTGGGCCAGGTGTATGGACATGACGCCGAAGCGCGTGAACGTGGCCTGACGCCGGACGAGCGGTTGCAGCTTCATCAGCAACGCAGCCGGCCGGTGATGGATAAACTGCACGCGTGGCTTGAGGCGCAGTTAGCCGCCATTTCTCACAGGGGTCGATTTTCGCGGGAGTGGCGGGGCTGTGCTGGCCTGGAGAGTAGTTTTCCGGTAGGAAGTTGTCCTCGAAGCGGCTCAGCGCTTGCCGGGAGGGAGTTTTTCAGTGCCGAAGCTGGATTTGGGGCATAGCTCCGCCGGACTCTGTTGCGCGGCCGATGTGGAAAAGTCTGTTTGGGTAGGCTTTGACGCTCAGCAGCGCAGAGCGTCGAAGGCCCGGGCGTAGATGCGCTTCCATGGATAGAAGGAGTTCATCTCCAGCCACACGCGCCGGGCGCTGATGCGCACCAGCGCGCCGATCTTGAACAGCTTGAGGCGGATGGTATCGACCTGCGCCTCGGCCCATTCGGTGCCCTTCAGGGCCAGCCGCCTAAGCGCTTCAACCAGCGTGTAGGCCAGCGCCGACAGGTACAAGCGCAACTGATTGCCCTTCATCTCTTCGGTCGACAAGCGATAGGCGAACAGGTTCATCTGCTCCTTAATGCGGTTCTCCATCTCGCCGCGCTGGCAGTAGAACTTCTCGTAGAGTTCGCGCGCGGCCCACTTGTCGGTGCCCAGCGAAGTAACCACGAAGCGCGGGTTTTCGCCCTTGTCCAGAACCTCGGCCTTGGCAACGACGCGCCTGGCCCGCGCCCAGCTTTTGCGGGTCTGGTAGTCGAACTCGGTAAAGACGCGCGCCGCGTTGCCGGTCGCGGCATGTTCCAGTTTGGCTTCCTGCATCTGCTTGCCGACGATCTTCTGCAAGCGTGTGTTGCGCGCCAGGCCGAACAGGAAGTCCACGTGATTCTCTTCGGCCTCGCACCAGGCCATCAACTCCTCGCGGCAGAAGCCCGAGTCGCCGCGCAGCACGATGCGCACCTTCGGCCACCGGGCGCGCAGCCTGGCCACGATGCGCCTGACTTCATCCAGTGCGCCCGCGGCCCCGTCCACGTTCGACGGCCTGAGCCGCGCACACAGCAGTTGATCGCCCGCGAAGATATACAGCGGTAAATAGCAGTAGCTGTCGTAGTAGCCATGAAAGAACCGCTCCGGCTGATGGCCGTAGAGTGGAATGTCGGTCGCATCCAGATCAAGCACGATCTCCTCCGGCTGCTCCGCATGCGACTCGATGAACACATCCACCAGCAGCGCGTCGATCTTCTCCGGCTCGTAGTCGATCTTGTGATAACGCTTGTTGCCGCCCGCAAGCTCCAGCCGGTTCAGCGTGCTCTTGCCCGCCAGCGGCGCATCGAGTTTACGCTTGCCGCTCAGCAGGGCCATCAGCGGATCCGAGCGCAGCTGCTCGTGATCGTTGATGTCCTCATAGCCCAGCGCCAGACCGTAAATGCGCTGCGAGAGCATCTCCGTAAGCCGGTGCGTAACCCGCAACGGCGACCGCCGGTCGGTGAAGCAGCCCGCCACGCGACTCAGAAGGTTAATCTTGCGATCGGTCTGGCGCAACAACAGCGCTCCACCGTCGCTCGATACCTGCCCGGCGGTGAAACTGGCTTCCACCCGGCGCGAAAAATGAGCTGCAAAGACGAATACTTCTTGAGTACACTCTGTCATGAGAAAGGCCGCCCTTTCCTCGGCCATCACTACGCTTCGACAACGCAGTTATGCCACAGAAAAGACGGCCTTTCCAACTATATTTTTGCGCCCAGACTCTCCCCTTCAACCGTCCGCGTGTGAGATATGCAGGTTAGCCGAGCGAAGGACGGAGCCAAACTCCGGGCTGGGCCAGGCGATCGGGTATCTGCTGCGGCACTGGCAACCCCTGACGTTGTTCCTTCGCAAAGCCGGAGCCCCGCTTGATAATAATGTCGCCGAAAGGGCCTTAAAGCGCGCCGTTTTACATCGAAAGAACGCGCTCTTCTACCGTACGCTGCATGGCGCGCAAGTCGGCGATCTGTTCATGAGCCTGATCCATACATGTCAGTTATGTGGCGCCAACTCCTTCGACTACCTGGTCGAGTTGCAGCGCCACGCCCGCGAACTGGCTGCCTGCCCCGCGGAATGGATGCCCTGGAACTATCGCGACACTCTGGCGAGAAGTGTGCAGCGCGCCGATTCGGCAGAGTTATGATGAATCCCTGATGGCCGAAAAGGATAGTCTGCGGTCAGGTAAATGGAGCCTCCTGATATGCCCGTAAAACGGGCCTCCGGAAAGTATGAATCGCGGAGGGTTTTTGGCCACCCCGGAAAGCGGCCGAAAACCGCGCTTCGCGCCGCACTCTATGCCCGGGTTTCCAGCCACGATCAGCAGACCTTGCCCATGCAGAATGGCGCGCTGCGCGATTATGCCGCGCGGCGGGGCTGGGCCATCACCATGCAAGTGAAGGAAGTCGGTTCCGGCGCCTCTCAGCGGAAAATGCGGGAAAAACTCATGGAAGCCGCGCGGCGACGCGACATCGACGTGGTGCTGGTCTGGCGCCTAGACCGGTGGGGCAGATCGGTCGCTGACCTACTCGCCACTATGCAGGAACTGCAGCATCTCGGTGTCGGCTTCGTGTCGCTGACCGAAGCTCTCGATCTGACCACGCCAGCCGGCCGCGCCATGGCCGGACTTCTTGCTGTTTTCGCTGAGTTCGAACGAGAAATCCTTCGCGAACGCGTCCGTGCCGGGCTTGCTCATGCGCGAGAGAACGGCAAACGTCTGGGTCGACCACTCACCGCCGCACTGCATGCCAATCGGGTCCGTAAACTGTTCCGCCGCGGCATCAGCAAATCCGAAATCGCCCGTCGTCTTCACATCGGCCGCACTTCAGTGCGCCGCGTCCTATCATCAAAGAAGAGCTGACATGGCAACGAAAACCGCACCTGATTCCGACATCTACCAGATCAAGGTCACTCTGCTCGGCACAAAGCCGCCGATCTGGCGCCGCCTCCTGGTCCCCGCCGATGTGACCTTGGCGCAGTTGCACAACATGCTGCAAATCGCGATGGGATGGGAAGACGGGCACATGCACGAGTTCCGGGTCGGCCGGCGGCGCTTCGGCCAGCCGGAACCTGCCGACGCATTTATGAGAATGCCTCGCACAGAGAGCGAGCGCACCGCTCGTCTCTCCGCTGTCCTCGGAAGATCGGGCACCAAGATGATCTATGTCTACGATTTCGGCGATAGCTGGGAGCACAGCATCGTGCTGGAGAAACAGCTTACCGCACAGCCAGACACGACTTATCCCATCTGCACTGATGGCAAGCTCGCTTGCCCGCCCGAAGACTGCGGCGGTATCCCCGGATACTACAACCTGCTGGAAGCACTCGCCGATCCCCAGCATCCAGAACATGAGGAGATGCGCGACTGGATCGGCGACGACTTCGATCCTCAGGCCTTCTCCATCGACTCAGTCAACCGCAAACTCGCACCCAAGCCCCGTCGTTCCAGCGTACCCAAGAATTAATCCGTTCCTGCTACTACGCAGCCCTGCCGAAAAGACACAGCCATCTTCTGCTCGAACTCCACCCGCGTGTCCACCCCGCACGCATGGCAGATGAATCCGAAGCTGTGTCCGCCGAAAGCGAACTTCGTCACGCCTCCCAAGCCGGTGGTTTGCTTCGCATCCTTGCCGCACAAAGGACATGTCTCAACCACAATCCATAACGAACCGTCAGACTGATACCGCTTGTCCTCGGTGCAGTCGTGGTGTTCGAGGAAGTCACTAATTTCGAAGGAGGGATGAAAATCGGCTGTCGCGTCGGAATGGGAGTAGGAAGGCTTCGGCTCATCGCGGTTCTCTACAAGCCAAGCTGCGAACTCGGGGAAGAGGCCGCGCTTGACCTCTCCGACCGGACCGCTTGGCACGTATTCGCCATCAACCTTCTTGGGCTGATTGACCCGAATGGCGGTAGGTGCAGCGACCGACTGATTGTGAAGCTTGAGTTCCACAATCTTCTCGGTTTCCTTATCGCCTTTTACCTCGCGAACGATGACCAGATTCCCCATTGCCTCCGTGTCAGCGGTGTGAAGTCCGTGGGCGTGCAGTCCGCCTGAGGGTGTGCCGACGAGGAAATATCCATCGAGCCACGCCATATCGAATCCCTTCGCCACAGCCGACGCGATGTCGTCGATGTCGATAAGGAAGCCGTGTCCGCGCTTGGCGACACTGACGAGGTTAAGACGTTCTGCTATCCATTGATGAAGAGTAGGCAGGTCGTTCGTGGCAATATTCTGCCACTCAGTACGATTCGAGCGGGTCATTCCCATCGCGGTAGGCGCGAAGACGAAGCCTTGCTCTGCAAGTTGCTTAATAAGGTTGTAATCCATGATGGACTCCTGAAGTTATTGCTCTGGGAGCCCAGAAATGCGGGTCAGTATCGTTCTGTAAGAGAGAAGTCTATTGATGTCGAATTTCTGAGATGTCCGTCCCTCACGACCAGCCGGTTTCGGACTGGGGGTCGCCTTTCGGTGACCCCCTCTTAGAAACCCAACCGCGAAGTGGGGGATGACAGTTATAAGCTGTCACTAATCAATACTCAGAAAGTCGAAACTTTCGACGCATTTTTGCATTAGCTTATGCGGCGGTGAACCTATGCCATGAAAACAGGACAAAGTGAGACGGGTAATTTTCCCCAAACTTTTGGTATTCGCGCTATTTTACTTTTGAAACTGGCCGGGTACAGTCCGACGCCTTCTAAAATCGAAGACCAGCTCAAATTTGTACGGCGACCCGGCACGTGTCCCCGGCATTGCGGCCAAGGCAAGATGCAATGCTTCGATGTGCTCCATACCCGCGTGAGGCAGCATCAGGCCGCGTTCAGCAGCGGAATCGAGGGGTCGGATGGCACACCGAGTCTCTTAAGTTCCGCCTTGGACTCTATTGTCCGCAGCTTCCGCCATGCCGCACGTTCTTTGGCAAGCTGCTTTTCCTCCGGGGTTTGTCCACGCCAAGAGGATGTGTACTCGCAAACCTGCGGCTCAGTAAACGGCTTAATCCATTTGCAAAATACAATCTTTTTCGGAACATTCTGACGAGTAAATGGGTTCCCGTGTAAACCACCTGTCAACCCTTCGCCGACATGGCTCTTTGCCTTCCCTGCCGTTTCACCCACCCGTGTCCAATTATCCGCTAGATAGAGACTTCCCACTCGTTGTGTGTCAGCATCAATCTCGGCGTACTCCACAAAGGTCTCAAAGCCGTAAGGCTTCACACCATAGAGACCTTCCCAGTCTTTGACAACTACTTTGCGCCACAGAGAGACAATCTTAGAAGCCAGATTAAACTCGTGCCTCTCCAACCTGAACAGCGTATTGTCGATGATGCCGTTGATGACTTTCTCTCGATTCTCTTTACTTAGGTAGAAAAAATCATCTCGCACACCAGTGGCATAGACAGCGGAACCACCAGAGATAGCTCCAACGTTTTCCCAACCGTCGTCGGTTTCATACCATATCAGGTAGTGAAGTTGTTGACCGTAGTGCCCTCGTACCTCACCCACAGCCTTTGATTTATCTGTGCGCCCATCGGTAGTCATCTTACGTACATAGTGATTCTTCTCGAAGACCTCAATGTCCTTGGAACTACAGAACTGAAAATAGATTCGTTTCATTGTGCGTCACACCTTTCATCGAAGAATGTTGTCATTATTTCGGTTACAGCAACCGAAGTGCGGTCGCAATCTTTACTCCACGGGATACTACCTCGGCGTATTCTGGATACGTTGACCACCTAGCCTTTTTATGGGCAACCTGTTGAACTGCGATGCTTATGCTGTGCAGCCGCTTCACCACGTCGCGCAGGCTCTTTCGGTCTCTTTCCTCATACGAAAGGACAGGAGCCGAGGAAGTGGGCTCTGGTTGAGATTCAGGCGCGGGAGCCTCAGATGAACTGACATCCCTGCTGCTTGCTTGTGCAGTAGGTTCAGCTTCGACTTCGACTGAAGCCGCCTCACTCGGGCGGTTGTCCGGGGTGGGCTTAGGATGTGCTGTCTTTGCCGGGAAGTTTCGACTGCACAGGGTTACGGGGTTACGGCTTGGCTTAGCATCAGGTTGAGTTTCTGCCGCCGAACCCCCAGCCACCATATCAGCGCGAAGGTATCCTTTCGCCGTTGAGTTCGGCTCACTCTTTGGCTTCACACGAATGGTTTTCGGTTCAACCCCAAAAAGCTTGAGCATTGCCGCAAGCGAGATGTCCGTTATCCCGGTGCCCTCATAAGAGCGCCATGGCGACGTGCCAATGTCGCGAAGACCCTTCACCATATCCGCAGTTGTGATGCGGTCACGTTCGCCAAGCACAGTGAGCGCATCCCGCAGCAAGTGTTCTGCGTACTCCAGCTTCCGAGCCCTCTCCTCCTCGTCCTTGAGGCGCTCGAAACGACGGACAGGAATCGTCTTGAGCGTTGCGATGTCGATTGCGGACCGCTCAAGTTCCGGCAACCTTTCAGGGGCAAACATTTGACACAAGGTGAACAGCGGCTTCCAGATTTCCCTGTCGCGGTCACGGAGGAAGTTCATACTGGGGTACAAATTGTGGTAGTTGAGGTAAGAGTCATGAATGTCCTCAGTGCGCTCGAGAACGACTGCCGCTATTTCCGACGCGATGTCCTTTCCTTGTTCCTTCGCCTCTTGACGACCGTACTCTTTTCTGTTCCCCACCATCGTGCGTTGCATCTCTACGACGATGCAGCGGTCGCGAAGCGTCTCGTGAAGGTCCCCAATTTGGGCGAAGACCTTTGGGCAATAGATGGAGAACTTTACGTTCTGTCCACCAAGTTTGCGAAGGACGGTCTGGCCGCGCCGATAGCCCCCGTTGAGAATCGGGCGGAACTGTGAGTGTGGATTCTGGAGCCGTTCGGACTCGTCAATGAGAATTACCTTCTTCTGCTCAATCTCGGTGTACAGGGCAGCCGGGGTCACACTGCCATCAACTAGGATTGCCTTCTCCTCTCCAGCGAGGAAGCTGAGCAGTTCGAGCACGCGGGTCTTTCCGGCAGACATTACCATCGCGCCGACCGACAGGTACGGTACTTCATCGAAGCATTCGTCCCAGCAATGTTCAAGGATGGCGAACAGGGAGAGCGGCAAGAAGTACTTGTCGTCCGGGAAACTCAGATACGAACGGAGGTACGATTCAATTTTGCTTAGCATCACGCAACCTCCATTTCTTCACCAACCATGTCGCAATCCGCAGATGGGCACTTCGGAATCGCTGTATCAATCCACTTTTGAGTGACACGCATGGTGTAGTCACAGGACGGACAGACGACCTTCTTCAGGCGAGTGCTCTGCACCTTCCGTTTCGATGTGGTCGCACCGCCTTCCAAGGCCCCGTGTGGGTATTCACCGATTGGTTCCAATACGGGGCGAAGGAAGCGTTTAAACGCATCGCCGGGAACCGTGGAGCGCATCTTGCCCGTCAAGCCAAGTGCAGTCGCCAGTTTCTTGAACTTATTCCCGTGGCCGCAGTCCTCCTCCGGGAAATACGACTGTAGGTAGGCGTGGCAGAGTTCGTGAGCCACCACACCAGCGACTTCGGTGCTGTCGTCCAGTCTTGGGCTGATTATGATTTCGTGTACCTTGTCACGACTGAGGCATGAGTCGTGGCACTGCCCAATTGCCTTTCCACGTGCGCCTGTGGTCGGGTAACCGACACCAATCCTCACGGTGGGTCGATTTGTGAAACTGAGTTCCCCAAATTTTGGGTACAAAGCGTCAGCAATACTGTAAAGCCAGAGTTCACGGGCTGCATTAATCGCCCCGGAAGAAGTCGTAACCCCGTAACCCACGGGCATCCTGTCTTCCGGCTTTGTCTGAAGTGTTTCCTCATCTAGAACCGACATATCTTGTTTTCCTCTCTGAGACGCACTTGTCGCTTCCGAGCGAAAAGTCGCTCGGTGAGGGCATGTGCGCCCCGGTCGTACTGCGTTGTTTCGTTGGCCTGTCGCCACAGATTGTGGCGTGGCAGAGGTTAGTTCAGGTCAGCCTCAGTACCGATGCTGCGTAGCTACTCAGCGAAAAGAGCCTGAGTGCCTCGGAGTAGCGTTCTTCATAAGCCTGTTAAATCTTGTGCAGAAGAAAGTCCTGAACCTGACGACGTGCTACTTCCCGTGACTTTTCGCTGTCGATGCCGCTGGTCTCGACCATCCGCTTTGCCAGCCCCTCCATGTCTCGCGATTCGACTAACTTGGAGCAGGAGGTACATGCCATCCATCCTCCTAGTCTCCTGAGTCATTGATTTCTTTCATAAGTGTCAGGTGCGTGTACGGCGAGAGTTGCACTGGCAAAGCGGGCAATGGATGCCAGTATCTGGTCTGCAGATTTGGTCCAGCGAAAGGGCTTTGGCTGTTGGTTGTGGATGGTGATGAATTCCCGAATCGCTGCTTCCAATTCCTGAACGCTGGTGTGCGAGCCACGCTTGATCTGTCGCTGTGTGAGGAGCGCAAACCAGCGTTCTACCTGGTTGAGCCACGAGGCGTGCGTGGGAGTAAAGTGCAGGTGATATCGGATTCGTTTCTGCAACCAGCGCCGGACCAGAGCGGTCTTGTGTGTGCCATAGTTGTCGAGCACGAGATGGACGACGAGATCGGCCGGAACAGAGGCATCAATCTTTTTCAGGAAGTCCAGGAATTCAACCGAGCGATGGCGCCGATAGCACTTGCCAAGGACGTTGCCGGTGGCGATATCGAGAGCAGCAAACAGGCTTGTGACGCCATGTCTCTTATAGTCGTGGGTGCGTCGCTCCAACTGCCCGACACGCATGGGCAGCACTGGTTGGGTGCGGCTCAGAGCCTGGATCTGCGACTTCTCATCGACGCATAACACCAGCGCATGATGGGGCGGATCGAGATACAGTCCGACAATATCGCGCACCTTGTCGATCAGCAATGGATCGCTGGAAAGCTGAAAGCCCTCCGCACGATGCGGCTTTAACCCGAAGGCCCGCCAGATGCGGCTGATCGTCGACTGACTCAACCCCGTCTTAGCCGCCAACATGCGACTGGACCAGTGGGTAGCTCCCTTCGGGGCCTTTTCCAACGTTAGCCGCACCAGCCGCTCAATCTTTTCGTCGCCGATCTCGCGCGGTGCCCCCGGACGCGGTTCATCTCCCAGTCCAGCAATGCCTTCGGCGATGAAACGGTTCCGCCAGAGACCCACAGTGAAACCGGTCGTGTGCAACTTCGCAGCAACGGCTGCATTACTCGATCCGCTGGCACAAGCCAGAACAATCCTGGCGCGGAACGACGCTGATCGGGAGCTGCGAGACTGCCGCGCAATACGCTCCAACTCTACCCGTTGCACAGCGCTCACGACCAGCTCATGCTTCTTCGGGCGTCCACGAAGAGTCTCCATATCCCAGCTTAAGACGACGCCTACATATATGCAATCTATTTATGACTCAGGAGACTAGCGAGAGCTTTCCTGATTGCATCACGAAGTCACGGGCTTCGAACTTCGTAACTGCTGGGGTATCGTTGCAACAGAAATCGCAAACGCCCCTTCCGGGCTCAACCACCTGCCCGCTACGAAGTTCGTTGATGCAGTCCTGAGTGACGTGGATGACCTGAGCCCGCCCCTTTATTGGGGGCCGACCAAACTGTTCATGCTGTAGCTGTGCATGGCCGATGATTTGTTTGACCGTGACACCCGGCTCCACATTGTAGGGGTAGGCGAAGGTCAGTTCATCGCCTCCCTTTCCCACTGCATTCGCGAAGACCAGCCATACATCCTCGCCCGGACTTTTGCGTGTCCACGTTTCATAGATGACGGCTCTTTTTGCCGAATCAACACCAGCATCATCTGGCAGGTACATCTGGCGGCATTCCTGTTGCGCGTCCTTATACATGTTGTTGTCCTTTCTTCCTTCGCTTTCCATTGATGGTCGAGGTCGTCTCGTTGGTAGTTCAGCCGAATTCAATCGGCTTATGCGGCGTTCTTGTCACCGCTATAGGTCCACAGGACTTTGGCTCCGCGCCCAATAACTTTGGACAAGAACAAGAACTCCTCAGCCGCGCTCTTCACGTCCATTTCGTCGCTAAGAACTTCGGCAAAGAGCTTCATATCAACGCTGCCGCCAATCTCCATGGGAACGAACTCCACCAGAACAGAGCCTTCCTTCGTGTCATGCCGGTACACGATGGTGTTCTTGAAATCAGCGTCGTCCATGATGCAGCGCCCATGGGAGATGTAATAACGCCACACGGGAACGAATCCCTGCTCGATTCCGGCATGAAACCATGCGTCGAATTCCGCGATTGCCCCCGGCCCCTGAGATGCCAATACGATTCTTTTCTTGCCCCACATGTTGTCAGCTACTAGCTCGGGCGAGGTTGCGACGAGGCTATAACCGATTGCTTTCCAGCCGCCGCCGATAGTAAGCATTTCCACTGTTTGAGGCGTCGAGATTTCACCGTTTTCATTCTGGCGGCTTACACTCTTGAGAAAATCCATGACTGAAATCCTAAGTTTGTCCATAACGATTGCTCCTTCCTCTCCGGGCTTCCGGCTCCGGTCGCGTTAGTCGGTGAATTTTGAGACAACAGTTCCCTCGTGGTCTGGCCTACCTCATTTCGTAGGGTCAGCCAAAGCCGTCAATATTTTTCTTGTCGCCGTTTCGGACTGAGTGAGCGACCCGAAGCCAGACTCCGCACAGGTCGTTCGTGAGTTACGCTACGTCTGTTCGGTCTCTGCCATGTCGTTGCTTTCCCCTCAACGTCATTGAACTAATGTCAGACTACCCGGCAGTCTGTGTTTTACGGGCGCGAACTTGCCTAACCGTCAAACCGGAGTAAAAGGGACCGGTCGCAATTGAATCTGCACTCGCGTTCAAAATCGTTCCTCGACAGTGGCTGTTTCATCAGGTCAGCTTCTACTCCGGCGTTTCCGACTTCCAGACCCTAAATAGAGCGGGAAATCCGGATTGGGGTCAGTATCCATGTTCGGCTGATTCACCGAAGCATCCTCAGAATATGGAGTTCCTCCGGTATTACTTCCCGTGAGCTTGTACGGCTGTCAAACTGGAGTAAAAGGGGAATGCGCTTCGGCAACTTCGGATTGGGGAAGAGCATGGAAGACGAGCGAGTCAGAGGACTTTTCGAAAAGGTCATCAATTTCAATTGGGAACGGCCACAGTCCAGCCAAGCACGTACGGAATTCAAAAAGCACAGGGCAGACCTCATAGAGTTGTGGCGTAACTCGACCGATGAGGCCGAGAAGGCACGGCTCTGGAGCATGTACAAGGAACCTGCACCCGCCGCAGTGCGTGCGGAATACGACGAAATTATGAAACCGCGCAGGGAGTTCCAACGCGCACTTCGCCGTGACTTCCCGGAGTGGCATTACTCAGACGGGTCGCTCGTAAGGCAGTTTGTCGGAGGAGAGGTACCCACCCACGGAGCTATCCAACCCGAACTACGCGATGTGTGGCAGCTTGCGTCAGCGGGTGAAGCCGCCAAGGCGAAGCGAAAGCTTCGAAGGGTGTCGGAGAGTTTTGTGCGCAAGGCAGAACGTGCATTGTCAACGACGGCATCTTGGTACAACCTTGAGAAACATGAGAAGGAAGTGGTCCCACGTGAGCCCCGCCCGAAGGAAGCCGCAACTCTGAGGCAGATGGAGGAGTCGCTGGAGTGGCTTCAACGAAGATTGGGGTCGCTGAAGGTCTGCGAAAACCCCAAGTGCGCGTCGGGAAGAAAATACTTCTTCAAGGTGTATCCCAACGACAGGTATTGCTGCACTCGATGTATCGCTAAAGCGAAGGCACTGCGACAAGCCAAGCGTGATGCGGAATCGCAAAAGCCGTCGAAGATGCCCACATTCACCGAGGAGCACCGTAAGAAAATGGCAATCGCTGCCGAAAAGCGATGGGCAAAGGTCCGCGCCACCAAGGGCAAGAAGAAATACGAAACGTCATGAACGCCCCGGCCAGCAAACCCGGAAGCCGCACTCCACGCAACGCTGACGCCCTCGGTTCGTGGCGATAGAGCGCCCGTACACGGCCCGAGTCTCATAGTCGCGCAGCACCACGAAGGCCCCGCCACAGGGGCTTTTCGCTTGTCACAAGGCTTTTACTCCGGTTTGAGAGCCGGTTGAGCCCGTCTTCGTAATGCCCAAAGGGCCACCTAGACTCTTGAATGTGCAGACCGACACTACCTTCGATTCCGCCACTATCTCGCCACCCATTTTGGCGAGCAAAGATGTGGTGCGTGCAGGTTGTCCGGTCGCATCCGACAGTTCCAAGCGTTCCGCTGTAAACTGTCGAGCAGAGTCGTTGAGCCAACAACGGAAAGCTAGGGTTTCGTTGGCGAGACGAAGGTACCAGAAAGGCACGCTAATCCAGCGGGGCAAACGGGAGAAGGTCTGGGTAGGCCGATGGTTGGAGGATGAAATTCAACCTGATGGCACAATTGAGCGCATTCACAAATCCGAAGTTTTAGGTTCGCTCAAAGACTTTCCAACCAAACGCCTCGCACAACGTGAACTCGATGGCCGTGTTTCGGTCGTCAACAGCCCCACATATCGCGCACGCCCAACCGCAACATTCAACGACTTGGCTGAGAAGTGGAAGATGCTTGTAATGGTCAATCACGCGGAATCTTCGCAAAGAAGCGAGAAATCCGACATCAAAGTTTGGGTCAAGACTATCGGTGAAGTTCAAGTTCGGAATATCGACTGCGAACTTCTCCAAGAGGTCTTGAGTGAGTGGACGTGCAGCCCGAAAACAATCAAGAACCGCGTTGGCACCTTCCGTCTCATTTGGGACAAGGCAAAAGCATGGAAGTATACCGCCGAGACTGCATACGACGGACTCTCACTTCCAGAGTGGGAAAAGGAAGAACAGCCCTGCTTCTCGGTTGATGAGATTGCTCTGATTATCGAACGGTCGCCACAGCCATACAACACGGTTTGGCGGCTAGTCGCAGAGACGGGTATCCGACGCGGAGAGATATGTGGGTTGAATGTGGGTGACGTGGACGTGAACCGATGCATCATCGTGGTGCAGAGGTCGCGGACAAAGAAGAGCAAACTCAAGGCACCGAAGGCTGGACTGAGAAACGGCGTCGTTAAGAAGCGGGTCTTCAGTCTTTCGCCGTCCCTCACGGAACAGTTGCGTCCTTTCGTGAAGGGACGTGCTGCCGACGAGCCTTTGTTTCTGACGCCGGGGCGGTTGGCCAAGAGCGGGAAGCGTATTGGTGGGGGAGTTCGTCTCGAACCGGACAATTTCATCAAGCGTGCGCTAAAGCCGGTTCTCAAGGAGTTGGGTTTGGATGGCGGAGCCCATGCCTTCCGGCACGGCAATGCCACCCTGCTGGACTCACTCCGAGCACCGATGGCCGTGAGGCAAGAACGCCTCGGGCACGTCGATGCGAGGACGACCATGGGATACACGCATCTGGTGACAGCAGATGATGTTCGCGTGGCCGGGGAACTCGGAGCACTTTTGGACAAGGGATTCGTTGCCCAACATTTGCCTAAGTTGCCTTCAAACGTAGAAACGGCCTCCGAACTCATATCGGAAGCCGTTTAGAATCTTAGATTTCTTGGTTGCGGGGGCTGGATTTGAACCAGCGACCTTTGGGTTATGAGCCCAACGAGCTACCGGGCTGCTCCACCCCGCAGTTACAGTTTAGCAACTGCGCCAAAGGGGGTCAATGTTATCTCCGATTCCCTGCGTCGCCCGGCACCACTGCTTCATCCGGTACACTTCTCGCAACTCATGAAGCCAGCGAGGAACCCCGCGGATGTCTCACCTTTATGTTGCTGTTCTGATCGTCATTGTCGTTGCCCTCCTGGCTGTGGCGCTCTATCAAACTTCTCGCGTCAAAACCAAAGCCGACTACCTGGTGGCGGGCCGATCCCTTCCGGCCGCAGTGCTCGTGCTCACGCTGCTCACCTCGTGGATCGGCGCCGGCTCGCTGTTTGCCGGGGCTGAGAACGCCTACAGAAACGGCTTTGCTGCGCTGTGGCAGCCGGCCGGCGGCTGGCTCGGCCTGCTGCTTATCTACTTCATCGCGCCCCGAGCCCGCAAGTTCGCCCAGTTCACGTTGCCTGACCTGCTCGAGGCTCGCTACAACCAGATAGCGCGAGTCTTGGGCACATTTGCCATTCTTTTTGCTTACATCGGAATCACCAGTTACCAGTTCAAGGGTGGCGGCAACGTGCTCCATCTCATCTTTCCGGACGAGGTCACGCCGGAGCTGGGCACCTACATCATCGCTGTTTTTGTCATCATTACCACGGCGCTGGCCGGCATGTCGTCGGTGGCCTACATGGATGTCGCGATCGGATCGCTGGTCACGGTCATTTGCATCATTGCCACTCCAATGCTTTTCGTTAAAGCCGGAGGTTGGCCCGGCCTGCACAGCGCACTGCCGGCCACCCATTTTCAGGTGTTGGGCAATCTTTCCTTCACCCGCGCAATGGAATTCCTGGTGCCGACAATGCTGCTGATGCTGGGCAACCAGGTGATGTACCAGAAGTTTTTTTCCGCAAAATCAGAAAGAGACGCCCGCATCTCAGTGGTCGGATGGATTCTTGGCACCGTCTTGCTTGAAACACTGATCGTGGCCATAGCAGTGTTCGGTTCCGCGCTCTACTCCACGGGCGAGGTAGCCCGCCAACCCTACGAAATCATCCCTTACACGGCTCGCCACGGGTTGCCGGCCTTGATGGGAGCGCTGCTGCTGGGTGCGGTTTTCGCCAAGGTCATCTCCACTGCCTCAAACTACCTGTTCTCTCCCGCCACCAACCTGATCAACGACGTTTTTGTGCGCTACATGGCGCCCGGAGCCTCCAACAAGAGGATTCTGATTGTCTCGCGGCTGGCCGTCGTGCTTCTCGGCTGCTGGGGACTCTATCAGGCTATCTATGCACAAAGCATTCTTGAAAAAATGCTTTGGGCCTACACCATTTACTCAGCCGCCCTCACGCCGGTGGTACTTGCGGCCTTCTATTCCAAGCGCGCCACTGCTTGGGGCGCGGTGGCGGCCATTGGCGCGGGCACCGTCGTGACTCTGGCCTGGGATGCGCCGGGAGTGAAGACGCTGTTCCCGCCCGTCCTCGCCGAACGGGATGCCATCTTTCCCGCATTGTTCGCAGCCGTAGCCGCCTTGATCGTGGTCAGCCTGTTCACGCCTAAACCAACGGCTAAACAGCTGGCGCAATTCTCGGATTAAGCCTCCCGGCAACCCGCACCGTGACCGAATGCCCTAAACTATGGGTTGGACCGCCTGATGCCAACACGCCCCTGCTGGGTTGAAATTCGCACCCGCGCTCTTGAAGACAACTACCGGTTTCTCGCGGACCTTGTCGCACCGCATGCGGAACTCCTGGCTATCGTGAAGGCGAACGCGTATGGCCACTCGCTGGCGCTTTGCGCTCCGGCAGCGGTAAACGCCGGCGCTCGATGGCTCGGCGTCACCAGCGTGGAAGAAGGAACAGCGGCCCGCACGATGTGTCCCGAGGCGCGGATTCTTGTTATTGGTGGCATTTTCGCGGGTCAGGGACACGACGTCGTCCGCCACCGGCTGACCACCGTGGTCTGGGAGCCTTGGCAATTGGACGAATTGGAAAACGCGGCTCGTGCGGCGAGTCTTTCGGATGCAACCTTACCTGTGCATCTGGAGATCGACACCGGTATGAGCCGCCAGGGCACAGACTCCGCAGCGCTTGATCCCATGCTCGCACGATTTCTTCCCCGCTCACCGCTCCGGATGGAAGGTGTGATGACACACCTTTTCGCAGCCGACGAGGCCGACGGACGCATCACCGAGGACCAGCTTAACCGCATGGACGAAGTGCTGAGCCGCGTCAGAGCAGCAGGACTCAATCCCGAGTGGCTTAACGTGGGCAACTCAGCCGCTCTGCTTTCCGGCCAAGCGCAGTCCATTGCAGCACTTGCACGTCGGCTTCAGATGAAGGCACTGCTTCGGCCTGGCCTGGTGCTCTATGGTTTGGCGCCTCAATTCATCCCCGCGTTCGAACCGGAAGAACCCCAATTACTGGTGCAAGCCAGGCAGCGCCTGCAGCCGGTGCTCACTTGGAAATCGAAGGTCGTCACCGTGCGGTCAGTCCCGACAGGAACGCTGGTTGGTTACAACGGGACCTTTGTAGCGAGCGAGCCGATGCGCCTTGCCCTGATAGCCACAGGCTATGCCGATGGACTTGACCGGCGACTCGGAAACCACTTCAGCCTGCTGGTCTGCGGCCAGCGTGCTCCGCTTGTGGGCCGCATCAGCATGGATCAGGCAGTACTCGATGTGACCGATATTCCCGATGTCACTTCCGGCGACGAAGTGGTCATTCTCGGGGCGCAAGGAAGCGAATCGATCTCCGCTTTCGAACACGCGGAAGCGTCTGAAACCATTCCCTGGGAAGTCTTCACCCGCATCGGCGCCCGGGTTCCGCGCATGGCCGTTTGAAGCGGTTCAACAATGAGCCGCTCTAACAGGGAGCTCCTGTCATATCGATCTGGTGCGACGCGGCCTCCGGGTTGCCTGTCTTCAGCCCAGCGGCTCCTTCGACGGCCGCAATCATCGCGTCAATACCCATGGCCGAATTCAGCAGCATATGGTAGAGGCCGCGCGCGCACCACTCCTGCTGGTAGAACTTGCGGATGACCGCGGCGCGGCGCTTGTCAAAAGCGGCCAAGGCCTGTTCCGCATGCGGCGCCTGTTCCGGAAATGCCCTCGCGAACCACTCGCGTTTGGCTTTCGACGTGGCATATACAAAAAGATGAAAACAGCCGGGTTGGCAAGCCAGAGCACAGGCTGCGCCGCGGCCTACCAGGACGCATTCGCCCTGCTTGGCCGCATCCTCAATCTGCTTCCGGATCAGCGTCAACATGCGCTCGGAATCGAAGACCTGATCCTCGCCAAGCTCCATCATGGGATAGGCCGAGTCGTGCCAGAATGCCTTGCCATAACGGTAATACCAGGGGTCGAGCCGCTCGTCGAATTTAGCGGCAAGCTCGGGCGAGACTCCAGCGATTTTGGCCGCGCCGGCTACTAACTCTGAATCCAGCAGTTTCCATCCCAGCCGAGCCGCCAAATCATGGGCAAATTCTCCGCCGCGCGAACCATATTCCCGCTCCACGGTGATAACCCTGACGGGCTTTTGCATCATGGCGAAATTCCTCCGCGAGAGGAGAATACAACGAAATGGGACTCGATCGGCAAGAGTCTCGATGCCATCAGAGTTGATGGCCGAAAAGTCGCGAATGTTGTTCGGGCACTTTACTCGATCGGGAATCTTTTGCCAGCTTGGTGCAATCAAAGGGTTGAGTCAAACATTTCTCCTGGAGTCTGGCCCGATGTCCCTTTCTGCAAACGAAGTCAATGACTTGAAACGTGCTTCAACAGTCGAGGGCATTCTGCCCGTGGTTGAGCAGCGCTGGAGCCCGCGCGCTTTTGCCGACCAGACCGTGAGTCCGGCCGACCTGACCCGCGTATTTGAAGCCGCCCGTTGGGCGCCTTCCTCGAACAACGAGCAACCCTGGAACTACCTGCTTGGCTTGAGGGGCTCGGCAACCCACGACAAGATTGTCTCTGCGCTGATGGGTTTCAACCAGGCGTGGGCACCGAATGCCCCATTGCTAATACTGGGACTGGCGCGGACCCGCTTCGCTCGCAATGGAAATCCCAACTCCTACGCAATGTATGACTTGGGAGCAGCAACTGCCTTTCTTGTGCTGCAGGCTACCGCCATGGGCCTGGCCACGCATCAGATGGCAGGCTTTGATCACGACGCTGCGCGCAAGGCGCTGGAGATTCCAGAGGAATATGCTCTTGGGTCGGTGCTGGCGTTGGGCTACCAGGGTGATCCGGCAACGTTGCCAAACCAAAAGCTGATCGAAATCGAAACCGCGCAGCGCACGCGCAAACCGCTCAACGAAATTGTGTTTTCGGCCTGGGGCGTACCTGCCCAACTGGCCTGACCGCGTCCCAGGCCGCGGAGAAGCATGCGGTCTCCACGATAAAGTAGAGGTGGAGGGCTTCGACTTGGGCAACGCAAGCTCAATGCGGCAAGTTCGGCGCCAGGCGCCCGGGCGCAGGCCGCGGCACCGCTATGGTTCCGCTCGGAGGCGACGGTGGAGTTGGCGCGGGCGCGCCATTGCGGCAACTACCCTTGTGGTGGGCGCACTGGTAGCCTGGGCCGCCGTGGCCCGCCAACTCGCTCCAGTTTCCAATACAAACCTCACTCGCTTTGACGCCATTGTCGTTTTGGGCAGCCCCGCGGATGCGGATGGCAACCCCACGCCGACGCAATTGGCCCGCGTGACTGAGGGAGTGCACGAGTACGAACGCAACGTTGCCCCACGGCTCATTTTGACGGGCGGTGCGGCTCACAACCAGTTTGTGGAAGCCGAGGTGATGGCCAGAACGGCCGCAGCTCAAGGCATTCCGGCGTCGGCCATCTTCATTGAACCGGAGGCGAAAGACACGATTCACAACGCCTGCTATGCAGTGCGCCTGATGAAAGCGCACGGATGGCGGTCGGCCGAGGTGGTGACGAGCGCGAGTCATCTGCCCCGCGCAGGGCTCATCTTCAACCGGCTTCCGATCGAGTGGCGGGGACACGCTGCGCCACCGCTCGAACCCGAATCCACAGGAGATTTGAGCGCAGTCTCGGTGCTGGAAACACTGAAGACCTTGCGCTATCTCACCTATGCGAACTGGGCGGAGCATTGCGAGCCTCAAGGCTGAGAGAGCATTTTCACCCCGGACCAAAGTCCACGCAGTGCAGCCTCGCCTCGGCTAGCGTTGTCCGCCCTCGGCGTGGTCCTGTAAGCTTGTGGTGATGCGCCTCCAAGTAAGTTTTACTCCCGCTCTTGCCGCCGTTGCCATGCTGGCTCTGTGTACCCCGGGTCAGGCCCAGGATCAAAGCACAACACCACCGGCCAGTCCAAATTATGTTTCCGTCAATCCGCTGGCCGCCGTGCGCTATGACAATCGCTACGACCTGTCGGTGGGGATGGCATACGACCACATGAAGGCGGGTCCGAACCTGCTGCAGGGGTCGAACCTGGGCGGACTCGATATCTCGGGTTCCTACTGGCTCACCGGGCGCTGGGGGATTGAGGGCAGCGGCCGCGGGTATCTGGGAACCAGCGGCGCGGCGCCCAATGCTTACAGCATCAACGGCCCGTTCGTGAGCGAGTACTTCTTTGTCGGCGGCCCGGAGTGGCTGGGTCCGCACAACGAGCACGGCGCGCTGGTTGCCCATGCCATGTTCGGCGGAGTGTACGGCAACTTCGAAACGGACCTGCGAGGGAATCCTCCGTCAGTGGTGGACTTCTATAACAACCAGATTGCTCCAGCGGCAATTATCGGCGGGCACATGGATCTGAACCGCTCGGCGCGCTGGGTGTTCCGCATCACACCTGACGCGGTCATTACCCACTACGGAGTCAACTACCCGCCGAACATCAAGCAGTGGGACGTGAACTTCGCGATTTCGGTTGGGATGGAGTACAAGTTCAGAAAAAGGCGGTAGCACCACGATTCATCAGGGCAGACTCGGGGTGAAGACTCTGCCTCAACAAGCTTTCACTTACCGGGGCTCATGGCAGCAAAAAACAGGTTGCCAGCCCCGGTTTTGCAGTTTATGTAATTGAAACTGGTACGCAGTAAGCTGGACGGGCTGCGAGTTTCATTCCCATGTGGTATTCTCCACCGTTCGGTGCCGCCTCAGGAAAATGTCATCGGGAAAACTTGTTGAATCGGGCACATGGGACTTCGGCGCCGAGTTTTCTGACAATCACCGCCTTAAAAGGCAGGGCCAAGCGGATATGGGGCATTCGGACATGAAAGACACGTTAGGTGTGCTGCTTGCGGGGGGGGCCGGTGAACGGCTCTTTCCGCTTACCCGCGATCGCGCCAAGCCGGCCGTGCCCTTCGGCGGCCACTACCGCATCATCGATATCACACTTTCCAATTGCATCAACTCAGGGCTGCGCAGGGTTTTTATTCTGACGCAGTACAAAGCTCTTTCGCTGAACCGGCACATCCGCGAAGGATGGACCGGGATCGTGGCGCAGGAGCTGGGGGAGTTTTTTGAGCTGCTGCCACCCATGCAGCGCACCGGCGCGAACTGGTACATGGGGACGGCCGATGCGGTGTATCAGAATATCTACTCGATCGGCAGCGAACAGCCGACGCACATGATCATCCTGAGCGGCGACCACATCTACAAGATGGATTACAGCCGGATGCTCGACCATCATCGAGAGACCAAGGCGGAAGTGACTCTGGCCACACTGCCGATTCCGCCGGACGAAGTTTCGCGGTTCGGAGTGGTCGAAGTGGCTCAGTCGGGCGAGGTTCTTGGGTTCCAGGAGAAACCGGCGTCGACTACATTCCGATCGCCCTTCAATGCCAATTCGGTGGATGCTTCGATGGGCATCTACATCTTCAATACGGAGTGCCTGCTTAAGGCGCTCATCTCCGATGCCGAGGATCCCGACTCGAAGCACGATTTTGGCCACAACATCCTGCCTAACCTGCTGGGCAAGAAGAAGATGATGGCCTACAGCTTTGTGGACGAGAACAAGCAGCAGGCGCTCTACTGGCGCGATGTGGGCACGCTGGACTCCTATTACGACGCCAACATGGATCTGTGCTCGGTGTCGCCGACCTTCAACTTGTATGACAAGAGCTGGCCGATGCGGACGCGGGTGCGGCAGTATCCTCCGGCGAAGTTCGTGTTCGGCGAGCCGGGCCGCACGGGCATGGCGATGAATTCGATCATCACCGCCGGGGTGATTATTTCGGGCGCCTCGGTGTCGAACTCCGTGCTGTCGCAGGATGTGCGCGTGAACTCGTATTCGGACGTGGACGCGAGCATTATCTTTTCGCACGTGAACATCGGGCGCCATTGCCGCATCCGGCGGGCCATTATCGACCGCGACGTGCATATTCCCGAGGGCACGGTGATCGGGTACGACCCGGTGGAGGACAAGCGGCGGTATTTTGTCACTCCGTCGGGGCTGACAATTGTGACCCGGGATGCCTCGCTGTTCGAGAATCCGGTGGACCCGGAGTTTCTGGAAAGGTATTAGGCCCCTCGAATTTGCAATAGAGTTCTTCGACCGTGGCTGGACGGGGGTTGACCGGCTGGGCGGCAAAATAGCGTGTGTTTTGTAGAGGAGTCACGCGATTGACGGGGTGGGTCACGGGGGTCAGGATCTGGGGATAGCACGAGCGCGGATGGCTTGAATTTCGCAATTTGTGACTTAAAAGTCACGTTTGCCGGGGGGGGTAGGGGTCCCCTCCATTCATGGTAAGGACCGGAGAGACAGCCGATATTTGAGCCGGGGGGTGGTCATTGCGCTGGGTGCTCCATATCAATTTCTTATTATGCGCGGAAGCGGGAATTGGTCTGCAAATGATGTTGGCTGGCATGACCGGCGGAATGAAGGGCTTGGAAGAATTTTGTGGGTTGGGGGTCTTGACCGGTGGCAGGAGGCTGATTCGGTGCTACGGATGGAGGCGAAATTTCCGCCTTGGCCGTGACTCGACCGCGATACTTAAAGCCACATCATCGTGCTGTCATCACCGGTCCCCAAGTGCCAGGGACCGGTGGCACCCTCATCTGGCTTGGGACAAATCACCGAGACCGTGGCCACCCGCCCGGGAACGATGGCACTAGCCGAGACACTCTGTGGTTTCGGTCTGTTACGGGTGAGTAGTGGTCAATTCGGAAGTAATGCCCAGCCAAGAGTCCCTAAAAGGCAACCGCAGATCCTTCACTACGTTCAGGATGACACCGTTTTGGCGAAGCGGATGCGGGCCAGGCGCGACATTGTGGTCGAATTGTGGGCAACTCGGAAGGCGGCGGACCATCCCATTAGTTGCCCTTTGTTCGTGCGGGGTCCGAGGTCAGTGTCTCCGCCGCATGACCGCTCCCCGCTGGTATACCGCAGGCAGATTCTTGCTTTCATCAATTGGGGAATGCGATTGCCGGTCGCTATTCGCTGTCCTCGACCAGGAGCGTGCCCATGTCGCGCAGATTTTGACCGGCATGTTGCCTGAGAAGCTCGGCAACGGTTTCGGCCATTCCTTTGCTTGCCGCGAAGAATCGAAAGGTGACGACTTCTTTGCCGTACATGCAGGTTATATCGACCCGCGTGTTCACGATCCTGTCGACACTCTTTACCTTCACCAATTCTGGCGAACTGACAAAGACTTCCTTGCGGGTATCAAATGCTCCGGCGCCTCCTTGAGGCGGCCAACCCGGCAGACTCGATAACAGACGCATTAATACTCCCGTGGACTTGATTTTACGCCACTGGGCGCCGATCCGGAATAACGGCCAGTTGACGCTGTCGGCTTGGGGGTACAGTTACTGCGAAGGGCTGAGGACGGGACTGGGGTTCGGGATAGGTTTCATGCCTTACCGGGGGTACACCCCTCCGGCGCCTTTTGGCTAAATTCCGTGTGGGCATCATCTTAGCGCGACAAATCAGTGGTAAGTCGTTCATAAACTTTAGGTTACCCACAGAATCCAGATAGGAAAGGACTTAGCTTTCATTTTCTTCCCTTTGATTGGCATTTTCTGGCTCGTTTGCACTGCTGATGAGGCATTTGCGAATCTGCCCGGAACCGCCGCTTTCCCAGGCTCTCAATTGATTCTGCGCCTTTCGACAAATCAATCTGCAAATTCCGGAGAAAAATATGCCCCACGTCAACCCATGTTTTGGAGCCGGTCAACGTGGGACGCCGGTTGGTTCAGAGGCGGGCGCCGCCGGAGGCGCGGATGGTTTGTCCGCTGAGCCAGGTGGAGTCGTCGGAGGCCAGAAATGCCGCAATGGAGGCGATGTCCTGGGGCTGGGCAGCCTTGATGTCGGCGACAATTTTTTCCGCAGCGGCCTTGCTGCCGGAGTAGTTGACGGCGACGGCAGCGCCGCGGGCGGCCAGTTCGCGGGCGATGCTGGCGCCGATGCCCTTGGATGCGCCGGTGACCAATGCGACTTTTCCCTGAAGATTGTTCATGATTCTCTGCTCCATTCGGAAATGTCATCCTTCGACACTTCGATAACTGTCGAATTGATTAAGGGGCGGCGGGAATGGATTCAGGATGATGGTGGAAATTCTGAGTGGACGGCTTTCAGCGGCCGGTGCATGGGAATTGCTCGAGGGCGGAAAGACCTGCGGCAAGGGCCTGCAATGCGCCGGGCCGGAGAGTTAGGAAGTGGAATTTACCCTGACGCTCAACGTGAATGAGACCGGCCGATTCGAGTTCCTTGATGTGGTGGGAGAGGGTTGCGGCGGAGATGGGGAGGGCCGCGCGGGCTTGCGTGCAGCCCAGAGGGCAGCCGGCGGAGGCAATTTTCTCGAGGAGTTCGAACCGTCGCGGATCGGCCAGCGCCTTGAGAATGGCGGTGCGGCGAGCACGGGTAAGACGAGTGGTCTTGGCGACCGGGGGCATTGAATCAGACCCGGCCGGCAATCTGGCTGGCGATGTGGCGGTCATTCCGTGACTCCAATCAATGGATGTAATGGTAGCGCAGGCGAGGTTTTTCGCCCTTGGTGCATTGGGCAAGCCGGCAGATTGGGCGAGAGCGAGTCAGGCCGAAACCATCGTCGAGGTGGCTGGGCACAGGAGGTCTGCAGGCGGGAGTCCGTCGTCATCCTCTTTGCACGCGTCTTCAAGGAAAGTGTCGAAGACCGCATCGAAGAGACCCTGGCGGTTGGCAAGCCGCTTTTGCCGATCGCGAAGGAAGGCGAAGCGAAAGGGAGAGCGGCTTTCGGCTTCGCGAAGGAATCCCGGAGAGAAGAACTCGCCGGCGTTTCCGACAGCGCCAACGATGAGGGATCGCCAGCTCATCTTCATCAGGCTCTTCAGCGTCTGGGCGCCGCAGGGCAGTTCCTCCATTTCCGCTCCCACGCGCTGGCTGAAGTTGAGTAGTTGGGTTACGAGGGCGTCAAGTGGGACTCCGAGGGCAACAGTGCGGGTAAAGAGCGTCACCGAACCGCGGCGGAGATCTTCGCGAACGTCCTGCAAGTCGTCTCCGAGTTGCAGCAGGACACCCCACGCGAAGGAAAATGCGCTTTCTTGCGCGGTCAGCCAGCCGCGGGCGAAACAGGCGTCGGCGAGCACGGAGGCGCCACCTTTGGCGCAAGTGATGCGCAGGATTTGGTCGCCGCCTAGAGAGGCATCGTCGTGGAGCTGGGCGATGCTCTGCTCCTGGGCGCGATGGATGGCGAGCAGGCAGTCGTATACCTGGGGATAGTCCGCGCGGGGATATTGGCTTTCGATCAGCTCGACCAGGGCCCACGGCGCGCGTTCCTGCCGAGCCAGGGGGAAGAGGCTTTGACCGCGGAGGCGGTCGCGCAGCCTGTCGCTGAACCGGAGCTTCGCTTGAGACGACACGCCGCGGCGGTCGAGGTAATTGTCAGTGTAGGGATAGAGGAGGCTGTATCCGAGGATTGATGGAGTGATTTGCGCCCGCTCGCCGAGGAGCTGTTGCAAGCCGCAGGCGGTCCAGGCATTGCGGCAGGCCTGCGTAATATCGGACTTGCTGAGGCCGGGGTCGAAGCGGCGAGCCCAGCGGGCAAGTGCGGCGCCGGCGGGAAGGAAGTCGTTTGTGATGAGGCTGATGGCTGCGTCTTCAAGGTCAAGAGCGGTGGCTGCGAAGCGGGCAAACGAGGCGGTGATCCGGCGCTGGGCTGCGAGGCGATCGGACCTGGTGAGACTGGGTCTGGTGACAGGAACGCGCTTGACGTCGTGCTCGACGGCACGGACGGCTTCGTCGAAGGCTTTCTCGCGCTGGTTCTGCTGAAGCGAGCCGAAGTGGGGGGCGGCGGGAAGAGGCAGAGCGGCGCAGTGGTTCCAGGCATTCGCCGTCTGCGCCGCCTGCGATTGGACCCATGGCCAGCTGAATTCCTGCAACATATTGCTGGGTATACGAAAGCCGCGCCAGGAGGGTTCCGCAGTTTGGCCGAGAAGTTGTTGGACTTGCCGGACGCGGCAAGAGCGGGGCGTTTGCTACAGGCCTCTCATGCATCCGCTTTGCGTCTGGTGCATTAGCGGGGAACCAAACGGCATAAATCTTCGTAAGACCCCCTATGCAATGCGTGGGTACATTAAGCTGGAGCGTGATGGGGCTGGCGGTGCCGGCGAGACCTCCGCGGCGCGGCCATGAGCCCGGCGAGGCGGGCGCTTCGATCCCGCCGGCAAGGGGTACACCCTTTGGAGCCGCTCGCTCGGCGCCGGAGGCTCGCGCGATGCGCGAGGAGGTAAGACCGCTGGAGATCGATTGGTCCCAAGTTGTCCGCCATTGCATGGATGGGGATTCCGGCGCATGGGCTGAGCTGGTCCGTACACACCATCGCCGTGTTTATGGGCTGTGCTATCGCTTTACCGGGAATTCGGCCGATGCCGAGGACCTGACGCAGGACGTGTTCCTGAAGATTTATTCGAACCTGGCCAGCTTCGATATGGGGCGCGGTAGTTTGCAGGTGTGGATCACGACCATGACCCGCAACCTGCTGGTTGACAACTTCCGCCGTACACGCAATCAAAGGGCGACCAGTTCGCTGGACGAGGGCTGGGACGTTACCGACGAATTGCGCCCGGTGGACCGACTGGAATCGAGCAGCCTTTCGCCCCACGAGCACGCCGCTAAGAAGGAATTGGCCAAGATGGTGCAGGAGGCCCTTTCGCGGGTTTCAGTGGAGCTGCGGGAGGCCGTGATTCTGAGGGATTTGCAGGATTTGGATTACAAAGAGATTGCCCAGGTGCTGGGCATACCCGAAGGTACCGTAAAGTCCCGGATCAGCAGGGGTCGTGCGGAACTGGCGCGCCTGCTGGAACGTACTAAACGGGAGGTGATGTAACCATGGCAGACCGAGTACACATACCGAACTCTCCAGCCTGCGGACAGTGGGAGACGCTGTTGGCCGACGCGCTGGACGGGCTGCTGAAACCCGAGGACGAAGTTACATTTACCTCGCATATGGCCACCTGCAAAGCCTGCACGGCGCTGTTTGAGGAAGCGCGGCGGGGGCGCGAGTGGCTGGAGTTTCTCTCACCGGAGCCCGACGTCCCGGAAGGGCTGCTGGATAAGATTCTTGCCTCCACCGGGCCCGGACAGGTGGCCGGCTATGGACTGGCTACGCCGAGCGGCAACGTCGTGGTGATGCCACCCGCCTGGCAGCGTCCAGGATTCATAGGGCGCGTCCGCCGCTTTGCCGAGCCGCGATTGCTGATGACGGCGGCGATGGCGTTCTTTTCAATCGCGTTGACGCTGAACCTGTCGGGGGTTCGCCTGACGGACCTGCGGCTCTCGAATCTGCGGCCCAGCGCGGTGCGCTCCTTTATGGAACGGCGGCTGACCATGGCTTCGACACCGATCATCCGCTATTACGATCATTTGCGGCTGGTGTACGAGGTTGAATCGCGGATGCGGGAGTTGCGCCAAAGCACCCAAGGTGAAAACCAGCAGCGGAATGGCACACAACCGGTGACGCCGGGCGAATCGAAACAGAACCCGAACCGCAAGGATGGAGGCTCCCGCGTGGACCCTCCGCAGCAGTCGGGCACACCGGCGACCAGCGATTACCTTGAAACCTCCCTCAGACTGAGGGGATCGAGCGCGCGGACTGAGCGGAATCAGACACTTAGGGCATCTGGTGACAACGTGCAAGCTGGTGGCTCCTTCCTGGGGAGGGGGACGCCTGGAAAGAACTCAACCAACGGCAGCCCTGATCTTGCTGAAGGCGGCTCCGGTACAGCACTACGGGAAAGGAGCACAGTATGGACTGCGCAAATCACAGTGGTGTAAGTGCAACAGCATATTGCCAGAACTGCGGAAAGCCGCTTTGCGCGGCCTGTGTCCGCAACACGGCGGCGGGGCAGATTCTTTGCGAGCCCTGTGCAGTGGCCTGGCAGAATCTTCAGCAGCCGTTTGTTGCGCCTCCCGCGGGTAGCCCCAATCCGGCGGTTGCCGCTGTGCTTGGACTGATTCCCGGGGTGGGCGCCATGTACAACGGGCAGTTCATCAAGGGTCTGATTCACGTGGTGATTTTCGCTTTGATTATCAGCATCACCACGCATTATGGGCTGTTCGGGCTGTTTATCCCGGCCTGGATTATCTACCAGGCGTTTGAGGCATATCACACCGCGGTCGCGCGGCGCGATGGAATGCCGCTTCCGGATCCGCTGGGCCTGAACGAAGTGGGCAACTGGCTGAACTTCAGCGGACGGCCGCATCAGCCGGGACAGCCTCAGAATCCGAACGCGAACCCGGGAACAGCGAGCACCGGAGCGGCGGCGGGCGCTTATCAGCCGCCGCCCTATACGGGGGGGTACCAGCAGGGGTACACGCCGGTTGCGGGGTTCACCAGCGCTGCGCCTGGCGCAC
This sequence comes from uncultured Acidobacteriota bacterium, assembly GCA_963833995.1. GTDB lineage: Bacteria > Acidobacteriota > Terriglobia > Terriglobales > Acidobacteriaceae > Telmatobacter. The sequence goes on from CAWIAE010000003.1 coordinate 218,270, forward strand.
CTGGTTATGGAAACCCCGGTTATGGGAATCCTGCCTATGTCGATCCGGGAGCACCGCCTGTACCTCCCGTTCACTGGCGCCGCAGGGAGCCGATTGGGGCCGTGATCCTGGTGGGGATCGGACTGATTCTTCTGTTGAACGAACTGGGTTTCGTCGCCGAGCGATTCCTGCATTTTCTCTGGCCACTGCTTTTCATTGCACTTGGCGCGTGGCTGATCATTCGCCGTATCGGTGACACACCACCCTCTGGGCAAGGGCCCGTCCAAGGTGGGCCCAGCACGAAAGGAGGCGCCCAATGAACCGCTACATCCTGATTCGCCGATTGACCGGCCCTTCAATTCTGTTGCTTCTGGGAATCATCGCGTTGCTGCACGAGGCAAACCTGGTGAGCTGGAGCTTATTCTTTCCGCTGCTGCTGATCCTGATTGGGGTGCTGAAGCTGGCGCAAAGGGCAGCGCTGGCTGCGGCGGGCGATGAACCGCCTTATCCGGGCAGCTATCCGGGACAATATCCGGGCGCTCCCTACCCATATGCGGGTGGAGTAAATCCCGCCGCTGGTCCGCAGCAGAACCCCGGCCAGCCGGGCTCGGCCATCGTGCCAGCCCCGCCGCAGGACTTCGGGAAAGGTCCGGAGGGAGGACAGTGATGAGCATGCCTCCATATACACCTCCCGGCGGTTCACCGCCCCCTTACGATCCGCACACCCAGTGGCGGGTTTACCGGGAACAGCAAAAGGCCGCGTGGCGCGCACAGCGCGACGCATGGAAGGCGCAGCAGCATGCGTGGAAGGCCAGCACCGTTGGACCCTATGGGCCTCGGGTTCCTTCGGTGGTGGGGCCCATCATCCTGATAGCGATCGGAATTGTGGGCGTGCTGATTTACAGCGGCCGCATTGCCCCTTCGGGCTTCTGGATGTGGTATGGCCATTGGTGGCCGTTGCTATTGATCGCAGCCGGACTGGCGCTGCTGGGCGAATGGGCTCTCGATCTGCGCCGCACCACGCCAGTACGCCGCAGCAGCGGCTTTGTGGGCATCCTGATCCTGCTGGCCATTCTGGGATTTGCGGCATCGGGATGGAACGGCTTCTGGGGACCGATGCGCGCCCAATGGGGCGACCACGACGACAACTTCTTCAACTTCTTTGGCCTGCCTGAGCGCGATGCGGACCAGCAGGTAGTCAACCAGCAGATTCCCGCCAATACGGCCATCGAGGTCCAGAATCCACGCGGAGACGTGAGCGTAACCACCGGCGATGGAAACAGCATCCAGGTGCAGGCTCATGAAGTGGCCTTTGCCGACTCCGATGAAAACGCGAAAAAGATTTTTGACGCAGAAGCAGCGCATGTCACGGTGAGCGGGAACTCCGTGCTGGTGAAGTCGGAGAGCAATCAGAGCGGACGCCTGAACCTGGCTATCACGGTTCCCAAGACCGCGCAGGTGACGGTGAACGCCGGGCATGGAGATGTGACTGCGGCAGGCCTGGGCGCTGGAGTGAACGTGACGGCAAATCACGGCGACGTGCGCCTGAGTACCATTCAAGGCTCGGTGCAGGTACATTTTTCCAGCGACCGGGGAGACTTTTCAGCCCACGATGTGCAGGGCGACGTGACGGCAGACGGCAACTGCAACGACCTGACGCTCTCTGAAATCAAGGGCAAAGTCACGATGAACGGCGAGATCTTCGGCGATGTGCACTTTGAAAACGTCGGCGGGCCGGTGCACGTGCATACTTCAATGACCGAACTGGACCTGGCGCAGTTGCCGGGCGACCTGACCCTGGACTCCGACGACCTGCGCGTGACCCAGGCCAAGGGGCAGGTGCGGGTGACGACCAAGGCCAAGGACGTGGACCTGAGCCAGATTTACGGCAACATCTATGTCGACGACAGCAGGGGTCAGATCTCCGTTGAGCCGGCCGGAAATTACAGCATTGAAGCGAGGAATGGAAAGGGTGACGTGGAGGTGACGTTGCCCCCCGACGCTTCGGCGACGATCGATGGACATACGCACAACGGCGACATTGTGACCGACTATCCGCTGGCCATCAGCGGGGATGAGAGCAAGACCATCAACGGCCGCATCGGCTCCGGCCAGAGCAAGATCACACTGAGCGCCGACGTGGGCGACCTGCGCATCAAGAAGGGCTCCGGCTTCCCGGCCGAATCTTCGGAATCGAGCGCAGAGCCGCCGGCCAACGCGCCACATCTGAAAGCGCCCAAGAATCCACCCGCGCAGCCGGTGACGCAGTAGGCAGCTCTTTCCCTGTCGACGCGTGTCGAAAAGTCCGATCGCGTGAGGGACGCGCGTAATCTCCGGATTGGCGACAAACCGCTCTGAACCCCGTCGCTGAGTGCATTGGTCTCAAATCTGCAACACTGTAAGGGCGTAGAGTGATGAGGGGGAAAGCGATGCTTGAGGGCTTGTGGATTGTGCAGTATGAGGGGACACAGGGAGAAGGCGCAGGTGTCGTAGTGTTTGTTCAAGGTCGAGTCCTGGGTGGAGACTTGGGCTATACCTATGAGGGAAACTACGTCATCAAGGACAACTGGATCGCCGCGTCAGTTCGCGTCACCAACTTCCTTCCAAACGTTGCCAGTGTCTTGGGTAGCGTGGGAGACTTCGATTTGGAGTTGAAGGCGCCGATCAAAGAGAACGCCTTCAATGCCACAATGTCGGTTGTGGGGCGGCCAGGAATGAGCATCGTTGCAAAGCTAACGAAGAAGGCAAACCTATAGAACCCCCCTCGGAAAGGTTTCGTCCCCGCTTTTTCCAGGAGGTGAGAGTTGAAGCGGAGGCGGCTCCAAGCCCTCAGGAGGCGGTCCATCCGGAAGGGCGCGCGGCGATAAGGGTTGGAAATCTTGCGTAAAAATCGCGACGGGGAGCTTCATGCCTTGTCCTGAAAGCAAGGAAAGCACACTGCGACGCAGGGCGTGCTGCTCCGCCTCGATGTTTCCGAGCCCCTCCGGGTAGTAAAAGCCCTTTTTTATGTATACCTTGTCGAATCCATAACCAAGCACCTCGCCCATCTTCATTAGCATCGCCGCGAGTAGTTCGTTCGACCGTTCTACGTCGGCGTCGTCGCTGACCTTGCGTTGGGCTGGTGTCTTCGCGCCCCACGCAGTGTAGTGGTCGAGCAATTCCTTCCAACTATCACGCACGCCCTTCTCACTCGGGTCTGTGAACTCGATGTCAATCAAGTTAATCGCCTGCACAAAATTCGCATTCAGCCGCGTGGCCCTGTTGCCCATGAGCGTTTTGAATATCCATAACTTACGCCCCTGCTGCTCCCGCGCCTGGTCTGCCTTACGTTGAACCTTGAGCGCGACGATCGGCGCGTAGAACATCGCACAGATCGTGAGGGCAGATATGACGACCGTTGCAATCCCTACGGCTAAAGCGGCATCCATTTTTGAGCCTCGTTGGGGTGCCTCTCATTGTACGCGAATCGCGATTCCGCTTACTGGTTGACCGCGGCTTCGCGACAGAAGACTTGAATAGGCGGGTCCCGGTTGGTTAACCGCCAAACCGGAAGTTATGAAATGCAAACGCAGATCCTTCACTGCGTTCAGGATGACGGCGCGATTTTGGAGATCGAAGCGGTCGAGTCACCCGCCTACTCGGAAGTTTCGAAAAGCAAACGCAGATCCTTCACTGCGTTCAGGATGACAGCGCGCTAGTGTGGCTCGGAGCTGTCCAATCACCGCCAAGCCGGAAGTTACTCTCTCTTATTAACAGTTGACGGCAGCACGAAATCGGCGGCGCAATGAGCGCCTCTCGCGGCCGCTGTCTTCAAGGGTAGATGCGGTGAAGGGTGCGCGCGAAGGGGATGGTTTCGCGCACGTGGTCGAGGGCGCAGATCCAGGCTACGACGCGCTCGATGCCCATGCCGAAGCCGGCGTGGGGAACCGAGCCGTAGCGGCGCAGGTCGAGATACCACTGGAAGGCTTCTTTGGGCAGGTTGTGCTGCTCGATGCGGGCGTTCAGCAGTTCGTAGCTCGAAACGCGCTGCGAGCCGCCGATGACCTCGCCGTAGCCCTCGGGAGCCAGCACGTCGACGCAAAGGGCGAAGCGCGGGTCTTCGGGGTCGGGCTCCATGTAGAAGGCCTTTACGTCGGCTGGGTAGCGATGAACCATCACGGGGCGGTCAAACTGCGAGCTGAGCCAGGTTTCGTCGGGTGAGCCGAAGTCGTTGCCGTACTCGAAGGGCTGCTCGAGTTCGCCTTTCTTGTGCGCCTCGTTGAGCATTGCGACGGCTTCGTCGTAGCGCAGGCGCGGGAAGGGCGGCAGGATGGTTCTGTAGCTTCGCCGGATCGCGGCCGATGACCGCCAGCTCGGGGCGCGGTTCTTCAGGACGCTCTGCACGATGTGGGAGAGGTAGTTTTCGGCCAGTTCCATCAGGCCATCGAGATCGCAGTAGGCAACTTCCGGCTCGACCATCCAGAACTCGGTGAGATGGCGGCGGGTTTTGGATTTTTCGGCGCGGAAGGTGGGGCCGAAACTATAGACCTTGCCCAGCGCGAGGGCAGTTGACTCGATATAGAGCTGGCCCGACTGGGTGAGGTATGCCGGGTCGCCGAAGTAGTCGACCGGGAAAAGCGTTGAGGTGCCTTCGCAGGCGGCGGGGGTGAGGATGGGCGGATCGGTGCGGATGAAGCCGTTGTTGTCAAAGTACTCGGCGGCCGCGCGCATGATTTCGGCCCGAATGCGGAGGATGGCGGACTGGCGCGGGCGAGCGAACCCAGAGATGGCGGTGCTCCATGAGGAAGTCGACGCCGTGCTCTTTGAGGGTGATGGGGTAGGGGTCGGACTCAGGGACGCGCTGGACGACCTGAATGTCTTCGACGTCGAGCTCGAAGCCGCCGGGGGCGCGCTTGTCGGCGCGGACTTTGCCGGTGACGATGACGCTCGACTCCTGCGTGAGGCCCTTGAGCGCTTCGAACACGGCGGGCGGGACGCTTTTGACGTGGGCCACACCCTGCACGGTGCCGGTGCCGTCGCGAAAGATGGGGAAGAGCAGCTTGCCGCTCTCGCGCGGAGTTGTAGAGCCAGCCGTGAAGGGTGACGGACTGGCCTTCATGCTGGCCAAGGTCGGCGATGGTGGCTACGGGGGTGGCCAATTTGATTTCAGGAACGGCGGGGGTGGTTTCTTCAGGCATGGGCTGCTTGCTCTCTGGGCACGCTCGAAATGAGGCGGCGCGCCGGACCTTCTAGGATAACGCGCCAGGCTAAACGCGGCGGTGCCGAAGAGGACTTGAGGGCTGGCGAACAGGTGCAGCGGGCGGGCCGTTTGGTTTATCGTCCTGCATATGGCAAACGATGTGAATGTCGCGCCACCTCCCGTACCCAAGACCACCCCGCATCCCGCGCCCGAAGCAGAGGAGGTCTACCGCCGCTGGATCAAGTTTCTGGATGAGGAGTTTGTTCGCCACCGGTCGCCGGAGCGCCGCGCCGAGATTGTGCGCGACCAGCTCTACCAGCTTTATCTGGGCCGGCCGCATGGGGGAAAGCTGCAACCTGTACGCTGACCAGCGAGCTGCCGGGCAATGTGCTGAGCATGTCGCTGGACCCCAACAACGTGACGCTGGAGGCGGAGCATTTCGCCGATGTCGATCGCGAGCGCTGTTTGCGCCGCGCAAGCCGCTGCTGTGGTTCTGGCAGATGTTCGACCGGTCGCCGATCGGGCTGAATCACTGGCTGGGGCTGCGTTTTCGCTGCATGCTGGGGCGGCACATCTTCGACCACATGGGATCGGGCGTGAAGATCTACTCACGGCGTGGATTTGACCTATGGCTATAACCTCTGGATCGGGGACGGAGTGACCATCCGGCAGCGCGCGCTGTTGAACGACCGGGGCGGCATCACGATTGGAAAGAATGCGGTGATCGGGTCGTTTTCGCGGATCTTCTCGCACGTTTACGCCGCTTGACGATATGGATCAGGTGAAGCTGTTGCCGACCACCATCGGGGAAGGGGCGCGTATCGGCAGCCACGAGATCGTGCTGGCGGGACACGAATGTCGCCGCCGGGAGAAGTGGTGGGCAAGTTCCCGGCGGAGAAGGCGTAAGCGTGGACAAGGTGTGAGCCGGACCGCGCACGCATGCTAACCTGAGCTTTCCGGACCATGGAGAGCTCGTTTGCAATCTGCCGCGTTTCTCATTGCTGTCTTCGAGTTTGTCCTGCTCTTTTTTCGCTGAGCTTTCATGAGTGCGCGCACGCCTGGATGGCGTCGCGGCTGGGCGATCAGACGGCGCGGCTGGAGGGCCGCGTCACGCTGAACCCCATGTACCACATCGATCCCATCGGGACGCTGCTGTTTCCGGCGCTGATGATCTTCGGGCCGTCTGATCGGCTTCAGCTTGTTCGGCGGCATGCTGGTGGGCTGGGCCAAGCCGACGCCGGTGATCACGCGCAACTTCCGCAAGATCGTGCGCGACGACAACCTGACGACGCTGGCCGGGCCGGTTTCGAACCTGATCCTGGTGATTGCGGCGCTTGGCCGTTCTGCTCGTGATGTCCATCGCGATTCCCGACGGACGCGATCCTCGTAGTGTCATCTTTCCTGGCGGCACTCAGCCCTGCCGGTCATCTATCGCCGCATCCGCTGGTGCTGCTCTGCACGCTGGCCATCCTGATCAATCTGTCGCTTTTCTTCTTCAACCTGCTGCCGATTCCGCCGCTCGACGGCAGCCACATGCTGCGCAACATGCTGCCCTACAACGCGGTGCAGGTCTATGACCGCATCGGCGGCTGGGTGAGCTATCTGCTGATGATCTTCGTAGGCGGCTTTATCCTCAGATTGCTGCTGGGCCCGGCGCTGGCGCTGGTGTACTATACTCTGACCCACGTGTAGCGGGCTGCACCCAGCCGGGCTGCCTCCCGGTACAATGGAACCAGCCAATTCAATTGCAAAGACGGCTGCATTCTCCTGGAATTACCCGGAATCGACAGACACAATGCCCGAACCAGCAACTTCATCTTCACGCCCGCGCGTTTTGAGCGGCATGCGGCCCACCGGCAAGCTGCATCTGGGCAACTACATGGGCGCCCTGGCCAACTGGGTCAAGCTGCAGGACCGAGTACGAGTGCTATTTTTTCATCGCCGATCTGCACGCGCTGACCACCGACTACGCGGACACTTCGCAGATTGCGCCCAACACGCTCGAAGTGGCGCTGGATTTTCTGGCCGCAGGCCTCGACCCGAACCGCTGCACGATCTTTGTGCAGAGCCAGGTGAAGGCAGCACTACGAGTTGCCGCTGCTGTTAGGCATGATCACTCCGCTGGGCTGGCTGGAGCGCGTGCCCAGCTACAAGGAGATGCAGGAAAACCTGACCAACAGGGACCTGACGACGTATGGATTTCTCGGCTACCCGGTGCTGATGGCGTCGGACATTCTGCTTTACCAGCCGGAGTTTGTGCCGGTGGGCCAGGACCAGCAGGCGCACGTCGAGCTGACGCGCGAGATGGCGCGGCGGTTCAACAAGTTCTATCAACGCTGGATGGGCGGGAAGTTCTGCCCGAGCCGAAGGTGCTGCTGACGCCTTCGCCCAAGCTGCCCGGCACCGATGGCCGCAAGATGTCGAAGAGCTATGGGAACACCATCCTGATCACCGATCCCGAGCCGGTGGTGCGGCAGAAGCTGAAGACCATGGTGACCGACCCGGCGCGGGTTCGGCGCACCGATCCCGGCGATCCCGACAAGTGCCCGGTGGGCGATCTGCACAAGGTGTTTTCAACGCCGGAGACGCTGGCCAAGGTCTACGAGGGCTGCCGTTCGGCGGGAATCGGATGCATCGAGTGCAAGGGCTGGGCTGCCGATGCGCTGGTCGAAATCCTGAAACCGATCCAGGAACGACGGGCAAGCTTTACCGGGCCGCAGGTGATGAAGATCCTGAACGACGGGAGGGATCGCGCCTGTGCCCGCTCCGGCGAGACCATGCGCGAGGTGCATGCCGCCATGCAGTTGTCTCTGACATAGGCGGCGGGCAAATGAGCGCATCCGGCAAATCGCATCCCGCGAACAAAAGTGGATACTGAAACAGCTTTGACCAAAACGCCCTCCAATCCGAACACCACCCCCGCCGCGCCGGTCAAAGAGCCTGTGCCCACGCCCGCCCCGGTGCATGAGCCCGACCCGGAACGGGCCCCGATCATGGATCCGAAACCCGACCCACAGCCCGATCCACAGCACGATCCCGGCGACAATCCTCCTCAGAAGGCTGCCGAAGGGGCGGTCGCCGAGGGCGAGGCTCCGCCGCTGGTGCTGACATCCAAGCCTATTCCCGAAGGCAAGCGCGCCAAGCCGGCCACGAAGCCGAAAAGGCAGGAAGAAGAGACTGAGCAGTCGCCTTTTTCAGTTACCGTGGGCCAGGTTTATGACGGGCCGCTCGACCTTCTGCTGGACCTGATTCGCAAGCAGGATATCGACATTTACGACATACCGATTGCCAAAATCACGGCGCAGTTTCTGGCCTATGTGAACCAGCTCAAGGCTGGGGATGTGGATGTGGCGGGGGAGTTTATCTATACGGCATCGCTGCTCATCCACATTAAAAGCAAGATGTTGCTGCCACGCGCTTCAGCCGGTCTGGAGGATGCGGCCGAGGATCCGCGCCGCGAACTAGTGGAGCGGCTGCTGGAGCATGAGCGTTTCAAAAACGCGGCCCAGATGCTGCACCAGAAACAGATGCTCGAGGCCGCCTCGTGGACCAATCCCGGCGCGAGAGAGTTCAAGGACGACGTCTCTGCCGAGCCGGAGATTGCCGCCGACACGGTGGACCTGGTGCGCGTGTTTCGCGACATCCTGGAGCGCGCCCGCAAGCGCCCCGTTTTCGATGTGCAGGAAGACTCGGTCACGGTGGGGCAGATGATTCAGTTTCTGGCGCGGCGGCTGGCCATGGAAGACAAGCCCATCGCCCTGCGCCACTTGCTGAGCCATACGCGCTCAGAGCGCGCCCTGGTCTCAATGTTCCTGGCGTTGCTTGAGTTGGTGCGATTGCAGGCGATACTGCTGCGACAGGATCGGGCCTTCAGCGAGATCTTCATCAAGAAGAGCACCGGGTTTGACGACGTGATGAACCAGGGTCTGACGAACGCCCGCGATGACTGGCGCTAGAGTCGTCGCGTTATAACTAATGTTATACTTTGGATCGAAAAGGAGCCCTCCGATGGCTACAGCAATCAAAATCATCGCGATCGGCAACTCGGCCGGAGTCATTCTGCCTAAAGAGATTCTGGCCCGGCTGAACGTGAATAAGGGCGACTCGCTCTATATCAGCGAGACTCCTGCGGGCTTTCAGGTCACTCCCTATGACGAGGAATTCGCCGCCAAGATGGAGATCGCCGATGGCATGATTCGGCGTTACCGAGATGCGTTCAAAAAACTGGCGGAGTAAGTGGAAGAGCCCGCCTGGATTCGCGAAATTGAAGGGCTCGCCCTTCACGCACAGCAGATCGCCATCTTTGGCGGTTCAGACGGGCTACGGGACAGGGGGCTGCTTGACTCGGCTCTAGCTTGTCCAAAGAATCGTTTAGCGTATGCGGAGAACCCTGTCACCATGCCCGAACTCGCTGCAGCGTATGCTTTCGGAATCTCAAGCAATCATCCCTTCGTGGACGGGAACAAGCGAACAGCGATGCAGGTTTCATTCGTTTTCCTCGAGTACAACGGATTCACAGTGACCGCCAGCCAGGAGGATGCATACCTCACGTTCCTGAGACTCGCGGCCGGTGAAATCAGCGAGGACGAACTGGCTCAATGGTTCCTGGAACACACAACCGCGCCATAACATTCAACGGGTGCTTTCGATCTTTTGCCCGAGCGGCGAGTCTCGGGTAATGGACGGAAAGGCATCTTAGACTTCTCCCACCCTGCCTATCCTGTGTAAAATGAGTGCAGCGACCCCAATCCCCAGGCTCGCCGCACAAACAACTGCGCGGTTATGCAGTTGTTGGGGTTTTATGGACGCCAACTTAACTGGCCGTACAGTCTCCCGCCACAATTCATCTCATTTCCATTTGCAATTTCCTTCCATGACCAAGCCTGAAAGGTGCGCTGCGATGCGCCTCGAGACGGATTCAAGCCCGATACATTCAGAACGGCTGGGAGCGATCTGATGGCCGGTCTGGCAACAGTAACCGAAGCGCTTCCCAAACGCGCAACTCTTATTGATCGCAAACTGCAGCGGTCGCCGAGTCGAGCGGGTGCCGTGGTGTTCCTGCTCGCCCTGGCAGGCAGTCTCTGCTACATCCTTTTCCACGTGGCCAGAGACCTGAACCAGGTAGCGGTGACCAGCTATGTCCCCTACCTGACGCTGGCGCTGGCTCTGCTAATCGCGCTCGGATTCGAGTTTGTGAACGGCTTCCACGATACGGCCAATGCTGTAGCCACGGTCATTTACACCCACTCGCTGGAGCCGGCGATCGCGGTTGTGTGGTCAGGAATCTGCAACCTTGCCGGTGTGCTCTTCTCCACTGGCACTGTGGCTTTCGCGGTGATTGCGCTGCTGCCGGTTGAACTGATTCTCAAGGTTAGTTCAGGCTCAGGCTTTTCCATGGTATTCGCGCTGCTGACCGCGGCCATTCTGTGGAACCTGGGCACATGGTGGCTCGGCCTGCCCGCATCGAGTTCGCATACCATGGTCGGCTCCATCATCGGGGTTGGCCTGGCCAACCAATTGATCAACCCGCACACCGGCGCGTCGGGCGTGGACTGGGATCAGGCTGTCAAGGTTTTCAAAGCGCTGCTGATCTCTCCGCTGATCGGGTTTGCCCTTGCCGGGCTGCTGATCCTTATTTCCAAGAGGCTGGTCAAGTTTCCCGAACTCTATGAGGCGCCGAAAAACAGTGCGCCACCGCCGTTCCCCATTCGCGCGCTCATGGTGCTCACCTGCACCGGCGTCAGTTTCTTTCACGGTTCGAACGACGGGCAAAAGGGCATGGGTCTGATCATGCTCATCCTCATCGGCACGGTGCCCACGGCCTATGCCCTGAACCATTCGGTCAGTCCTGCCCAGGTGCAGGAATTCATTACAGCTTCAGAGCAGGCAGGGCGCATATTGCGGCGGCACGAAGATCCCCGCGGCGTTGCGGGCTTCGATCCGCGCGCCGAGGTGACCGAATATATCCGCACAAAGAAGCTGCAGCCGGACACGATTACGGCTTTGCGCGAATTGGTGGAAAGCATCGACCGCGAAGTCGCTCCCCACAGCGAATTCAAACAGGTTCCGGCGCAGGATCAGGGCAATCTCCGCAACGACATGTATGTATCCAGCGAGGCGCTGCGGCTGATGCAGAGTTCGCATAACCCAGCCTTTTCGGCCCAGGAAAGTGCTGCGCTGGGGAGCTACAAACGCAATGTGGATGGGGCCACGAGGTTCATCCCCGTATGGGTGAAAGTTGCCGTGGCGCTGGCGCTGGGACTTGGCACCATGGTGGGCTGGAAGCGCATTGTCGTCACCGTAGGCGAACGAATCGGCAAGGAGCACCTGACCTATGCGCAGGGCGCCAGCGCCGGGCTGGTGGCCATGGTGACCATTTTTGCCGCGGACAAGTTCGGCCTGCCGGTGAGCACGACCCACATCCTGAGCTCGGGGGTCGCCGGCACCATGTCGGCGAATGGCAGCGGGCTGCGGATCTCCACGGTCCGCAACATCGCCGCGGGCTGGGTGCTCACATTGCCGGCCGCGGCGGTGCTTTCCGGGCTGCTGTACTGGCTCTTCCAGCTTTTCGCCTGACCCGCTCGCGACCCGACCCGGCCTCCACGTATTTTTTCCTGTAATTCATCTCTCTTTCATCCAGATCGTATATCCATTGCAGCATTCGAATTCCGCTCCCCCAAGCGCAGCCGAAACCAAAGCATCCTCAGATCTGGAGAACACCATGGCCGACCTGGCAGCAACTGTAGCCCGTCCCCCCGCCGCTGAACTGCTCGACAAAAAGATGAAGAAATCGCATGCCATGATCAGCGGAGGCGTGGTTCTGGCTGCGATGCTTTTCGGCCTCGGGTTCATCGCCGTGCATATGGTTGAGGATCTCAACGGCGTACCTTTCGTGAGCATCTGGCCATTTGTGCTGCTAGGTGTCGCCCTGGTGATCGCGCTCGGGTTTGAGTTCGTCAACGGCTTTCACGATACGGCCAATGCGGTGGCGACGGTGATCTATACCCATTCGCTCGAACCGAACATCGCTGTTGTGTGGTCCGGGCTGTGCAATCTGGCCGGCGTTCTGGTCTCGTCTGGGGCGGTAGCCTTTAGCGTCATCACCCTGCTTCCGGTTGAACTCATCCTTCAGGTCAGCGCCGGAGCCGGCTTTGCCATGGTGTTCGCGCTGCTCATTGCGGCCATCCTTTGGAACCTGAGCACGTGGTGGCTCGGCCTGCCCGCCTCCAGTTCCCACACCATGGTCGGCTCCATCATTGGAGTTGGAGTTGCCAACCAGCTGATGAATGTTCACAACGGCACCTCCGGCGTGGACTGGGAACAGGCCACGAAGGTCTTCAAAGTGCTGCTGATCTCTCCCCTCGTCGGCTTCGGCGCGGCGGCTTTGCTGTTCCTCCTGTCCAAATGGCTGATCAAGTACCCCGCTCTTTTCGAGGCGCCCAAGAATGCCGCGCCTCCGCCGTGGCCCATTCGCGCCCTTCTGATTCTTACCTGCACGGGTGTCAGCTTCTCTCATGGCTCCAACGACGGCCAGAAGGGGATGGGCCTTATCATGCTCATCCTCATCGGCACTGTGCCCACGGCTTACGCGCTCAATCACGCCGTCACCGCCAAGGATTCTCAGGCCTTTATCGCGGCCTCAGAACAGGCGGGGACGATTCTCGACAAGCACGTGGACAAGTCCGGAATTCTCGGCCCCGATGCCCGGGCTGAAGTGACCAGTTATATTGCCAGCAAGCAGTTGCAGCCGGACACGGTTCTGGCGCTCCGCGAGCTGGTTGAGGACCTGAACCACGAAGTGGCACTCTACAAGGAATTCAAGGCGGTCCCTCCGGGCCAGCAGACCAACGTTCGCAACGACATGTATGTGGCCAGCGAGGCGATTCGCCTGATGCAGAAGAGCCATAACCCTGCCTTTACCCCCGAAGAAAACGCCGTTCTCACCAATTACAAGAGCAAAATTGACAAGGCCACCAAGTTCATCCCCACATGGGTCAAGGTGGCAGTGGCCCTGGCGCTAGGCATGGGCACGATGGTCGGGTGGAAGCGGATCGTGGTTACGGTCGGCGAGAAGATCGGCAAGGAGCACCTGACCTATGCTCAGGGCGCCTGCGCGGAACTGGTGGCCATGGCCACCATCTCGGCCGCCGACAACTTTGGCCTTCCGGTCAGTACCACCCACGTCCTAAGCTCCGGCGTGGCCGGCACCATGGCCGCCAACAAAAGCGGCCTTCAGCTCTCCACGATTCGAAACATCGCGGCAGCCTGGGTCTTCACCCTTCCCGCGGCGGCTCTTCTCTCCGGAACCCTCTTTTTCCTCTTCCGCCAGTTCAGCCATTAGAGGCAAATGAGCGCCTGGTGTCGTGATTCAAAATGGTCCACGTGTGCTTCATCCGACGGAGGATAGCTTGAGTATGACGATCGAAGAGTCTGAGCTGGACAAGATGCAGAGCGCTTATAAGACCGCAGTGGAGGAATGGGTCGCCGCGATCCGGCAGGAGGAGGCGTTGGCTTCGGCAAATCATAACGTTGCCCAGGTCGACGAATGGGAAGCAGCCGCCGATCGCGAAGAAGAGGCCAGAAACAAGACCAAGGCCGCCAAAAAGGAGTACGAATCCGCATTGCGGGAGAAGTTCTACAACTTCTGACCGCGCGGCCCTGACTGCGCTCTTCGGAATGTCTTCTCAGCTCATCGAACCGTTCAGCTGATGCACAATTGTCCTGCATCAGGTCATCCACAGTTTCGGGCGACATTTTCCAGTCTTTGCACAATGCGCGACGCATCAGCACCCGCGCAGGCTTCGATCCGTTCCGGTACCATAACTGAGGTACTGATTCGAGAATGAGCCTTAAAGCAAAATTGGAAGCTGTTGTTTACGCCGCCGAGGAGCCGGTCACTTTGGCCCAGCTCGCCGCGCTGTTTTCCGCCGAAGCCCTGGAGTGGAAGGCGGAGCAGCAGTCTGCGGCGGCGGCCTGTGCGCAATCTCCTGAGACCATGCCCTTGCTGGGCGAGGAATTGGAATACCTTGGCCTGGAGCAGACCCCCGCCTTTTATCCGGTCGCTCCGCCCGCGGCTCCTCTCGGGGAGCAGTGTGATACCGGCACGGAATCGGCAGGGCCGGCCGGCGCAGAACCCGCTCCGGAGCCCGTGGAAGGTGAGGCGACGGATGCGGATTCAGAGGCCGCACCGACGGGCGAAGATCCGGCGATCGACGCCGAAGCAGAATCCAAACGCTCTGCCCGTGTGCGCGACCGCGAGGTCAAGGGCATCCTTCGGCAACTGCTCGACGAACTGATTGCCTCCTATGCTTCTGACGACCGGGGTGTGGAGATCCGCGAGATTGCGGGCGGCTATCGCGTGGGAACCAAACCGGAGTGCCACGATGCGGTGCGGCTATTTATCAAGAGCCTCAAGCCTCCCATGAAATTGTCGCTTCCGGCGCTGGAAACCCTGGCTGTGATTGCCTACAAGCAGCCGGTGACCGCGCCGGAGGTGAACGAGATTCGCGGCGTGGATTCGTCGGGCGTGTTCGGCTCGCTGCTGGCGCGCAAGCTGATCACTACGGCTGGCCGCAAACCCGTCATCGGCAGGCCGATCCTGTACAAGACCACCAAGGAATTCCTGCTGCGCTTCGGCTTGAAAGACGTGGCCGAATTACCTTCGATGGAGGAGTTCGAGAAGATGGCGGCCATTGAGCTGGACGAGGCAGCGGACGAGGTGGAGCAAGGCGCGGGCGACGGGCCCGGTGCCGAACCGGAATTTGACGAAAATGCGTCTGAAGAACCGGAAGTGAATGCTTCAGCCTCAGAAGCGTTCACGGACCCAGGAGAGGCGCAAGAATCAGTAGCAGACCCGGCGGGGTCCTCCTCAATCCAGCAGCAAACCACTCCCGCGGAAATCGCGCCCGACCAGCCTGCCACAACAGAACAGGCAGAAACCGAGACCTCTCCCCATGACTGACAACCTCGAATCCGAATCGGGTATGCCGACGCCGGAGGAAACGCCCAAGGCCAAAACGCGGAAGGCAAAAACGGCCACGGTGAAGACTACCAAAGCCAAAACCGCGGCCAGGCCCAAGAAACCAAAGGCAAAATCCGCGGACCCAATCGGCGACCTGGGCGATGGTGAGGCCGAGTCTGCTACCGGCGCCTTGGCCGAACCTGCTGCTTTATCTGGAGCCGACAGCGCAGGTTCGACGGATTCCGGAGTGGCGGAGGAGAGGGCGCAGTCTGACGCCGTCGATGGGGGCGGTGGCGATGACGCCGCACAGGCCGAATCCGAACTACCCACTGCCGCTGCCGAGGCCGAAATCCCTGAGGCTGAAATCGAGGATGAAACGGAGGCGGCTCTGGAAGCGACCGCCCCGTCGGGCTCGGAACCAGAAGACGCCGAGCTTCGGCCTCCGCGCAAATTGGAGCGGCTGCAGAAGATTCTGGCCCAGGCCGGGATTGCCAGCCGCCGCAGCGCCGAAGCCATGATTACGCAGGGCCGCGTGCAGGTGAATGGCAAGGTAGTCACGATCCTGGGTTCGAAGGCCGACGCGGGGCGCGACCACATCCGCGTGGATGGCAAACTGCTGCACGGAGCCGAGCGGCTGCGCTATTTCATGCTGAACAAACCAAAGGGTTTTGTGACGACGGTGAAGGATCCCGAAGGCCGGCCCACGGTAATGCAGTTTTTCGAGAAGATGCCCGAGCGCCTTTATCCTGTGGGCCGGCTGGACTACCAGAGCGAAGGTCTGCTGCTGGTGACCAACGATGGCGAACTGGCGAACCAGCTCACCAAGGCCGCTTCCGGCGTGGAAAAGACCTATCTGGTGAAGGTCAGCGGCCAGCCCACCGAGGACGAACTTGACCTTTTACGCGGCGGTATTTCCATTGAGCATGGAAAAGCCGGCGAAGGGCGCGTGCGCACCGCTCCGGCGCGCATTCGGCAAGTGCGGCAGGGTGACAATCCCTGGTACGAAGTGGTGCTGATTGAAGGACGCAACCGCGAGTTGCGCAAGATGTTCGAAGAGATCGGCCATTTTGTTGAGAAGATTCGCCGGGTGGGCTACGGCCCGCTGGTGCTGGACCAGGAGCCTGGAAAGCTGCGCGAGCTGGAGCCGGGTGAGTTGGCCGCCTTGCGACTGGCTGCGGCGGGCAAGCTGCGCACTCCAAAGGCCAAGGAACTGCGCCGGCGCAATACGATGGACGCCCAATTGCCGACGCTGGCTCCACGGCCCAGCCGCCTGAATCCGGCGAGGCGCCAGCCGGAACGGCCGGCCGGACTGGAGCGGACCGGCGATTCTCCGGCGCGGAAGCCGTTTGACCCGCGGTCCAATGAGCGCGCCCGGCCTTCTGAGGCCTCGGCAAAGTTCGGCCCCGACAGGCCAAAGGGTCGGCCCGATGCCCGTCCGGGATGGCGAAAAGACGATCGCAATCCTCGCTCGGAAGGACGTCCTCCGGCGCGCCGGGAATGGAAGCGCGAAGGTGGATCCCCCTCTTCGTTCAGACCTGCCGGAGCCCGGCCGGCCTCGGCCAAACCCGTATGGAACAAGCCGGCTGGAGCGGGCCGCCCACCTTTGGGGCGGCCGGCAGAACCCCGCCGCGGGGTTCCTGATCGCAGCGAAGGCTTTGCCCCAAGGACGCCATCCCGGTTGCGCATTGACGCGGTCGAGCCGAAGGAGCCCGGTACAGGGGCAGCACCTTCAAAGCCGAATCGACCTCCATTCGATCGAGCCAGGTCGTCGCGTCCGGCGTTTGAAAGGCCGAGCCAGGGCCGGAACCGTTTTGACCGGCCCGCCTCTGACCGAACCGGATCCGTGAGACCCCGGTTCGACAATCCCCGGTCCGATAGACCCAAATCTGACAGGGGAGGGCCCGATCGGCCTGGATTCGATCGTCCCCGACCCGATCGGCCTGGCGCGGGCCGCGGCAATCAAGATCGGTCGGGCACAGGGCGATCCGGTTCCAGCCGCCCATTCCGCGGCGAAGGGGGTCTCGCGCGGCCCTTCACGACCAGTTCAGGCAAACCGCGCGCAGGTGGTGCGCGCCCCAGTACCAAACCGGGAAAGCCCGGAGGCCGTTCCTACGGGGCAGGGCCGGGGTCGCGGCCCGGGAGTTCCGGTCCGCGTACAGGCTCCACGTCCGGCTGGAAACCGAAGGCAGGAGGGGCGGGGAAATCCGGTTACAAAGCAAAGCCCGCCGGCGGGAAGGGCACGGAATCGCACGCAGGGAATCGCCCTGGGGGCGCGCGCTACGGGAAGAAGCCAAAATAGAATCCGCCTTGCTGGAAGTGCCCTCGCAGATGGCCTTGGCCGTTTCCCAATCGACTGCAACCATTGGGTTGCATTTGATCTGAACCTCGCATTAGAGCACTTTCGGAATACATGTAGACTTTTTGAGTGGCGCGAAGGGTGGCTTTTTCTTGAGAAAAAAGCCACTTCAGTGCGTGGTTCCGGACTACACCATTTCCGAAAGTGCTATAATATGCAACCATAGAGTTGCGTATGATCAATTGCATTGAAAACGCATTGGCTCAAGGCGAATTCTGCGGAAATCAAGGCGGCTGGACAGAGCAGATGAAGAACATTGAGAAACATGTCGCACAAAATACGTAAGCGCATTTTAGCCAAACCGAAGGCCCGCGCGCGCGCGTTTGCCGCGCTGGGCGATAAGACGCGGCTCGGGCTGGTTGCAAAGCTCTGCTCGGGCGAACCTTGCTCCATCGCTCAGTTGGCGGAGGATTCGAAGTTGACTCGCCAGGCGATCACCAAGCATCTCGGCGTGCTCGAGCGAGCGGGAATCGTGCGCAGCACCCACGCCGGGCGAGAGCGGCTGTTCGAATTCGACCCCGAACCGATGGAGGGGCTGAGGGAATACCTCGAGTCGGTTTCAAAGGCATGGGACAAGTCTCTATCGAGACTGAAGTCATTCGTCGAAGTGGAGAGGCCTGAGTGAAGGGCGCTGTTTTGAAATCTCCGAACCGCGTTGGCCGCGATCAGCGGTGGAAGCGCGAAAGCAGATAGAGGATGACCGAAAGCACGATGCTGATGAGGATCGACGAACCGAGAGGAAAGTAGAGGGAGACGTGCTTGCCTTTATAGGCAAAGTCGCCAGGCAGGCGGCCGAGGGGGAAGCCGATCCGTCCGGCGAACAGCAGCAGTGCTCCAATCAAAGCGATCAGGAGCCCAAGGCCGAGAAGCGCTTTGCCAAGTTCGCTCATGAGCAGCCTTTGCATGCCCGTCTCGTCTAGGATACAGGGAAGGGGCGGAACGCAGAAAGCGTTCGCGCGCATTGGGGAAGGAGGATCGATGCGGACTCTCACTTTGCTGGTAGGCATTCTCTGCGTGTTTGTTGTACTGCTCGACGCCTTCCAGACCATCATTCTGCCGCGCAGGGCCTCGGGCCGTTTTCGCCTCACGCGCATTTTCTATATCGTGACCTGGAGGCCGTGGGCCTTCTTCACCCGATGGCTCCACAACCCGCGTAAACGGGAGACCGCGTTCAGCTTCTACGGGCCGCTGTCGTTGATTTTTCTGCTCGTGGTATGGGCCAGCGGAATGGTTCTGGGATTCGGGCTTATCTACTATTCTCTGGGCAGCCCGTTCAACGATGCCACTCAGCCGCCGGGTTTCCTCTCAGATCTTTATGTGAGCGGAACCACCCTGTTTACGTTGGGCCTGGGTGACGTGACGCCGCACAGCGCGGCAACGCGCGAGCTCGTGATTCTGGAATCTGGAACAGGCCTTGGCTTTCTGGCTGTGGTCATGGGGTATTTCCCGGTCCTGTATGGCGCGTTCTCGCGTCGCGAAGTGAGCATCGCTCTGCTGGATGCGCGAGCCGGATCACCGCCGACCGCGGCGGAGCTGATGCATCGTCATTCCTACCAGGGCGCAGACCTGGCTCTCTCAACATTGTTGAGCGAGTGGGAGCGCTGGTCGGCCGAGTTGCTGGAGAGCCACATCTCCTATCCTCTGCTCTGCTATTTTCGTTCGCAGCATAACAATCAGAGTTGGATCAGCGCGTTGACCGCCATTTTGGATACATCCGCCCTGCTGATTGCCGGAGTGCGCGGACACGAAGCCAGGCAGGCCCAGCTCACCTTCGCCATGGCGCGCCATGCGGTGGTGGACCTGTCGCAGATTCTTTCGCTCACTCCGGTGAACGATGCTCCCGACCGGCTTCCTCCCGAGCGCTATGACCAGCTCTACAATCTGCTCTGCCAAAGCGGTGTGAGCGTGTGCCGTGACGGGCAGTCGTTCGATCGGCTTCGCGACATGCGAAAGCTCTACGAGGGGTATGCAGAAGCGCTCAGCCGCTATCTGCGTATGCCTCTTCCGCCCTGGATTGCCGAACATCCGCATAAGGACAACTGGCTGGCCGTGGCCAAATTGCGTGCTCAGACCGAGGCATCCAACCCGCCTTCGAGCGACGGAGCGAAACCATCTGTAGAGCCACGAAGCATCGATGCGCTCGTAGATCATCACCACGACTTTTGAGGGCAGTCTAAGTTGAGGGTGATGCATCGAGTTATGCATCATTGCGCGGTAAGCGACTCGCGCGTCCGCGCCGGGGGGTGTACATTCGCTGTTGGAATCAATCCAGCAAGACACAAGCAGGGAATCCAATCCAACTGAAATAGGATGGCGGAAATGAAGATGTCTCGTCGTTCCTTTGTGTATGGAATCGCATCGTTGAGCGCGATTCACCTGACCCCTCGCGCGGGTGCTGCACAAACATCCAGCGAGGAAAATGTGACCCTGGAGAACGAGCATCATCTCATCCGTTTCGATCGCGTTTCGGGCGCCCTCAACGAGCTTCAGAACAAAGCCACCGGATGGAAGATTCAGGGAGGCCTGAATCCGGAAGCCTTCAGGCTGCAGGTGCCGCTTCCTGAGCGAAGCAATCATTTTGTTAGTGGAGACGGAAATAAACTCACACGAGCTACGGTTTCGCCCGATGGACAGTCCGCAGAATTTGTATGGAAGGGTCTGAACAGCCCGCATGCAGGTCTTCTGGATATCGCGCTCACCAGCAGGGTGCGGCTGACGAAGGCTGGGTTCGAGACGGAATCCAAAATCGAGAACATGTCTCCTTATCCGGTTGATGCCTTGAGCTTCCCCATCTTATCCGACATGTCGGTGCCGCCGGGCGACTCCACGCTTCACGAGCAGCAGCCGCGGGACTACAGCGGCGGTTTGACGGTATCGCCTCTCTTGCCCGACTTCAAGAACGATATCGGCTACTGGGGAGAAGACTATCCGGCAACGATTGCCAACAACTGGGTGCCTTGGAACTTCATTCTGGCCGCGGGCGAATCGGAAGGGTTGTATATCGCGACTCACCAGGAAAAGCTCAAAGACAAGGTCATGTTTCAGTTTGAGCTTCATCCCGCCTACACCGATTCATTCCAGTCGACGTCGTTGAATCCGGCGGCGGGGCAAGAGGTAGAAAGAGTTTCTCTGGAAGTAATCCAGTTTTTCTTCGTCGCGCCCAAGAGCAGCAAAACCGGACAGAGCATCGTGCTTGCTCCCTATTCCGGGGACTGGCACGCGGGCGTTGATATCTATAAGAAGTGGCGCGAAACCTGGTTTGTGCCGCCAGTTTCCCCCGCCTGGGCCGATGACGTGGTTTCATGGCAGCAGGTGCAGATCAACTCCTCTGAGGATCGCCTGCTGTTTCCTTATCGCGATCTGGTCGAATACGGCAAGGATTGCGCCGAAGCCGGAGTGAAAGCGATTCAACTCACAGGCTGGAACATTGGCGGCCAGGACCGCGGCTATCCGAGCCACGACACGGATCCCCGCCTCGGAACCAAGGAGGATCTCGCTCATTCCATCGCGAAATGCCGGGAGATCGGTGTTGAGATTATCTTGTTCAACAAATATGTGTACACAGACATATCGACAGAGTGGTGGGGCAGGGAGCTTCATCGCTACGCGGCCATGGATCCATTCGGCATGCCTTATGGCATGGGCGGCGGTTACATGTACGACACGCCGGTGCAGTTGGCGAGCATCAACACCAGGCGCCTGGCCGTGATGTGTACCGCATGCAAGGCGTGGCAGGATATCTGCGTGCGCGAATTTCAGAAGAGTGTCGAACTGGGCGCCGGGGGCATTCTTTTCGATGAGGTAATCCATCACGGCGGCCCTTACAGCTACTGCTTCTCTGCGGACCACGGGCACCCTGTGCCGGCCTATATCTACTCGGCAGACGTCGACCTGGTGAAGAGATTTCGATCCCTTGTCGATCCGGACAGGTTTCTGTTCGCCGGTGAAGCTCCCTACGACCAGGAGCTCACGGGTTATCGCGTCTATTACACGCGAATCGGCGGGAACGGCGCGGGCCACACTCCCGTGTTGCGATACATCGACTCTCATCAGCCCATCATGATCGCAGCAACGGGAACGAATGACCGCAGTATGCTGAACAGGGCCCTGCTGCACCGCTATAACATCAGCTACGAGCCAAGGAACTTCAAGGGACGCCTCAGCGAGATCCCAGCCACGATTGAATACGGAAAGAAGATTGACGCGTTGCGGCGGCGCTACCGCAATTTCCTTTGGGATGCGGAGTACCTCGACACTCTCGGCGCTCACGTTTCGCGCTTGGGAAAACCGCATTCACCGTATTCAGTGTTCGTCGAACGCACGTCCGGAAAGAGCGCGGTCGTGGTGGCCAACGAGAGCCTAACCGATACGGTGACTGTCACGGTTGATTTGCCGGGCAGGAAGAAGCTTTCAATCGTCCGCCCTGAAGCGCCCGAGCCAACCGGAGCCGAATCGAATCTGACCCTTGGTCCAGCAAGCGCAGCAGTTCTGATGGAGATTGGATAAGCGAAATCCCTTCGCACGCGGCGCCCATTGGATTTACTGGGTACCACACAAAGAACCGGCGATGCCACGGCAATTCCTGAGTTGTCGTGTCTTTTCTGGGGCCAATATTCGCCTGAATCCTCATGTTCACATTCCCGTAACCGGGCCTTAACGGCTGATTCATTTACTGCGCCGCATACTGATGCTGCCGCTGCGGGGATGCATTATGCCGTCGCGCAGCGCGCTCTTCCCCAGCATGCGCCTTTCGCAACGAAGCCGTCCGGGAGTCTCACTTCCCACTTTGTGTGGGTTAGCGCTGGGCCTCGCCGTCGTAATGTGGGGCGCAGATTACAAGATGACGCAGTATTCGCAGGAGGGCTGTGCCTTCCGGGTGATGGCGCCAGCCAAGTTGCTCACCGAAAAAGAGCGGCCCATGCGAATACGCGGCTGGCGGATCGTGCTCGCGACCGCTGCGGGACAACGTCCGCTGCTTTGGCATCTGCCTGCCTGGACGGCGTGCGTTCGCCGTCCTGCGCTGCGGGTGTGGCCGGCTGGAGCACTGGTTCGGGCCATGCACTGCCGCAAGATCGTTTTTCCTGAGTTCACCTACTTCTCCTCCCGCCCGCCTCCGCTTTTTCTGATCGCCTGAACCTATCTCCTTCTGCGCCGGAAACACTGCCTTGCCCAACAAGAGGCGGGCTTTCCGTCCCTGCGTTGGTTCGTCCGGCCCACAAAGAGAGACACCCGCGAATAGGGGGCCAATGAGATGCATCGGGATGTGTGCCCCGTTGGAGCGCCCCAGAAATCTGGCCAACCGATCGGTTCTGCGCTTTCCATTCATTCCCTGGCCGGAAGGCCGGCGGGGCAGAGCGCACAACTAACCGTCGACAGAAAGGATTTGGAGATATGGTGGGAAGACTAATTGCTTTTTGCATTGTTGCGCTCGTGGGACTTGCCGTGGCGCATGCTGCGCAAACCGAGCTTCGAGGAAAAGTGGTGGATGCCTCGGGAGCCGAAATTCCCAACGCGGCCGTTTCTTTAACGGATTTGACAACAAACACGGTGGCCCACACGACGACGGGTGCGAACGGGCAGTTCATCTTTAACGGTGTTTCTTCAGGGCCCCAGATTCTTTCCGTCGAAAAGTCGGGATTTGAGTCCTTCACTCAGCGGGTGTCCCTTGCGGCACAGCACTCCATCACAGCCACCCTGCAGGTGGCGGCATTGAACGACAGCGTTGTGGTGCGTGGGACGGTTGACCCCGAGGCCAAGCCCATGCCCACCCGCGAGGACGTCATGCTGATGCCGGAAACGGTGCGCGTCCTCGACCGCAAGCAGTTGGATGCGGCTGGTCCGCTGGCGGGCGGCGCGCAGGTGCTTCAAGCCACCCCCGGTGCAAATGTCGTCGGCTATGGAGAGACAGGCGGAACGAAATATACGGTGATCCTCAACGGAATCCAACAGGGCTGGGCGGGCGAGGCGACGAGTTTCACGGGGCCGGGCTCGCTGGGCATTACGTATGACGGCATTCCGGTTGCCGACCCCGCCACCGGATTGTGGCAGTCGGCCACCATGCCGCAGAACCTGGTAATGCAGGATGTCCAGGTTACCTACGGGCCGGGCCAGGCGGCGGACCGCTGGTATACCGACGTAGGCGGACGCGTGGAGTATACGCCAGTTCAGCCGACCCTGGACCGGCACCTCAGCGTCGCTCTCACGGATGGCCCGTATGGACAGCAGAACTTCGCATTTGTGGGCAATACGGGTGGCTTCAAGGGATGGTCCACGGTGCTGGGCGGCGGCCTGGGGCGCGGCGACGATTTCCGGATCGCTCCGGACGGCTTCGGCAACCACACCCAGAATGGGTCGGTCTTCGGCAAGACCGTCAAGACGTTCGCGGCGGGAAGCTTCGCCTTCGGCGTCCTTTACGCGAAGGGCGGCGGCTATCGTCCTACGGTGATTCCCACCACGGACGTGGGCCTCGTCGAACCCACCAGCGGCATCCATTTCAGCCAGGCGTCCAGCGGATTCTTTAGCGCCCTGCCCTATGCCGACTACAACAAGTACGACACCAACGAAGGGTTCATGGCCTATGCGCGCCAGAGATTATTTCTGAGCCACACCAGCACACTGGAGAATTCGGCCTGGTACACGCACATTCGCCGTTTTCACCGGCGCAACGAGGATTCTCTCGCCCAAGGCGCACAGGTGGACGAGTGGAACAATCCGCACAGCAACATGTTTGGGGACCAGATCGGGTTTTCCCAGGTTTTCCCTTACAACACTGTCCAGTTCGGCGGCTACCTCATTCATGAGGTCTATAACCCGCATAACCTCTTCTACAATCCCGCCGACGGAGGAAGCGGCGCTCAGCAGATCGTCGGTGCAGGCTCGAAGTTTCGCTCCGGCTATTTCCAGCAGGGCAACGTGACATTTTTCGCCCAGGACGATTTTCATCCCATAGCGCGGATTCACGTCATTCCCAGTGTGCGCGTGGATGGGTTCTCGACCAGCTACAGCGACCAGGCGGCGCGTGACTTCAGCTTCGCTGCCAGCACCAAGTTCTACGAAAACCCGGATGGAACAACCTCCCCGACTTCCGCTGCTGTCTACGAGACCCACTGCTCGCTGAACCCGGTGCCTCCGAGCGGCTTGACTCTGGCACAAGCACAGGCTTACGACCCCTATTACAACCTTTTTGGAAATCCCGTCGCTACCCCTGACGGCAGCGTGGCGAAGGACCAGGGTTCCCTTTGCGGAGCACATGAAAGCCGCTCGGCAGTCGAGCCCGGCATTGACGCATCGGTCATGCCCAAGGATTGGCTGACGATCTATGGCGGCTATGACACCACCTACCGCTCTCCCGCGCTGGGCGGCGGTGGCGGCATGTTCCAGGCTGTAAATCCGAACTACTACATTCTGGCGAAGGGCGCCTACGCTCAATTCGGCGGCAAGGTACACTTCACCCACGCGCCGGGGCTCCGGAACTTCATCGCCGGGGTGAATTACTTCCACAACAACTACACCAACCAGGAGATCGACGTCGAAACAGCGCTGGGCGTAGAGGAAACCAGCGGCGGCAACTCCGCCTACCACGGCGTAGACGCCTTCTTCGATGCCGACCCGCGCAGCAATATCCATTTCTTCTTCAATTTCGCGGGTGAAGCTTCGAATTTTACAACTTACGTCACGGGTGGACCTCTCTCAGAGTGCGGAACGTCGTCTAATCCCACCGGCCTCGCCGCCGGGTGCGCGTACTACAACAACCTCCCCGTGTCGTATGTCCCCAACTTCACACTGAATACGGGCATCTACTACGGAATCCAGCACAACAACCATGTGATTGTCGAGCCGCGCTTCTGGTTGGAGAGCACCGGCTCGCAGCACCTGTGGTCGAACCTTAGCGGCGCACCCACCGCGCAGACCATGCCGACTTACACGACGGCGAATGTTTCCTTCAACGCTCCCATCACCTTCGAAAAACAGTCCTTCAATCTGCGGCTCGATATGATGAATATCGGAAATTCGCAGTACAACGAATATGAGTACATCTCCAGCGGCGGCTATTTTTCGGAGCTTGCCCCGGATCCCGGCAATCCGCCCAACGGTTATATCAACGCCTATCCGGGCGCTCCACGCAGCATCTACGGCACACTCTCCTATCAATTCTGATTGTGCTGTTGATTTCCTGGAGCGGTGAGTTTCGGCCGCTCCGGGCGATCTACCGCGTACGGTCTCTGCTGAGCGCGTGCGGGTTGGCCCTCATTTTTAGATACGTCAAAGCGTGATCCACCCCGCTCGAATCAGCGCGAGCGATCCCGCCGCAACCACGATCCACAACAGAAT
This sequence comes from uncultured Acidobacteriota bacterium, assembly GCA_963833995.1. Taxonomy (GTDB): domain Bacteria; phylum Acidobacteriota; class Terriglobia; order Terriglobales; family Acidobacteriaceae; genus Telmatobacter. The sequence continues at coordinate 244,076 of CAWIAE010000003.1, forward strand.
CCCCTGCAGCAGTGGCCGCACGCCAACCTCGCGGATCGTCCGCATCGAGAGCCCCGTCCCGATCAAAAACAAGGTCACCGTCAGCCCGACGATGCCCAGATGCTTGAGCGACAAATAAGCTGGCTGGAAAGCGTGAATGTAGGTATTGGCAACCGCTGCCAGGCAAAAGAACACGATAAACCAGGGCAGTTGAATGCGTGCCTTGCTCTTCCTCATCGCGGAGGCGCCCAGCGAGACAGGCACGATCCACAAGGCCCGCGCCAGCTTCACCGTGGTACCCACGGCTAATGCGACCGCGCCGAATTTTGCCGCTGCCCCGACTACAGAGCTGGTGTCGTGGATCGCCAGCGCAGACCAAAGCCCGAACTGAGTCTGCGTCATGTGCAGCATGGTTCCAATGACTGGAAACGCAAGCAGAGCCACGGAATTGAGCACGAAGACTGTCCCCAGCGATACGGCAATCTCCTCCTCGCTGGCCCCGGTGATGGGTGCGACCGCCGCAATCGCGCTGCCGCCGCAGATGGCCGTCCCCGCCGAGATGAGGAATGAGATCCGCTTTTGCACCGAGAGCGCCTTGCCCAGCGCCCAACCCAACAGCATGGCGAAGCTGATGCTGATGGCGGTGTAAACGAAACCCGATCGTCCCACCCGCAGCACCTGTCGCAGGTCCATGCCGAAACCGAGCCCCACCACCGAAACCTGCAGCAGGAGTTTCGACAGGCGCTTGGCGTCAAGATGATAGGGGTGAACGAAGGTGAATCCGTAGAGCAGTCCCGCAACCAGGGCCAGCGGCGGCGACAGAAGACCGCTGGCGGCGAGGATCAATCCGGCGAAAAAGATATTCTTGGACACACATCCAGCATTGCCGAATCAACTCCCCTGTGTCCAAGCAGAAGTCCTCATGCCCCATTTGCGCCGCTTATCGCAAGCGCCCGCTCCCGTTTCGATTTCGCGTCCGCTCTGCCTGCGCCGGACCGTGAAAACAGAAAACGCCGAAACTCCTGCGCCAGCCCCTGCGGCCCGGGGCTCGCAGCGTAGGCAATCAGAAACTCGCGCTGCAGGCGCAGGCCTTCGATCTCGACGATCCTGAAGCTGCTGCCCACGCGCAGGTCCTTGGCGATCGCCCAGCGCGATACGAACCCCGCGCCCAGCCCCGCATCCACCGCGGATTTGATGGCCTCGGTAGAGTCAAGTTCCATCACGATGTTGAGCGCAGCACGCCTCACGTGATGCCGCTGCAGCGCCATCTCCACGATGCGCCGCGTACCGGACCCGCGCTCCCGCATCATCAGCGGCGTTGCGGCAACCTCGGCGCAGGTGACAGTTGCGCGCTCAGCCCACTCGTGCGCAGCCGGCACAATCAGCACCAGCTCATCCACCAGAAACGGCTCGGTCTTGACGTCGCGGCTGTGTGCCGGCCCCTCGATCAGCCCCAGCGCAATCTCTTGCTGCACCACGGCGCTCACAATGTGCTCTGTGTTTCCGCTAATCAGCGTCGGCTGCACGCGCGGATGCTCACGGCGGAAATCGCCAAGGATGCGTGGCAGCACATATTGCGCAATCGTCGTGGATGCGCCCAGCGCAAGGTGCCCCGCGTGTTCGCCGCTCAAGGCTGCGACCCGGCGCTCCGCCTCCACAAGCAGTGAGCTCACTTGGCGAGTGTAGCGCAGCAGTACTTTTCCCGCGGTGGTCAACGCAATGTGCGAGCCCGCACGGTCAAACAGCTGCACGCCCAGGTCCTCTTCCAGCGCCTTGATTTGCAGGCTCACCGCCGGCTGCGTCAGGTACAACTCCTCTGCAGCTTTGCGAAAGCTGCACTGTTCCGCCACGGCGCGGAAGACGACCAGGCGGAAGTTCTCAAGGCTTGCCATGGGCTTATTAAAACATCTTACAGTTAGGTTGCATGCGCTCTGTCTCGTCCCATCGATCCTACCGCTGCGGAAGTCTTGGGCGGAACCGGCATCCCCAGCATGCGCAGGTACTCCTGGGTCAGGATTGCGCGCAGGCGGGGCGCAATGGCGGCGTCGCAGGGCACCTTCATCGATCGACAGCGATCGATGGCCGCCCGCAGATCGCGCAAGAACGCAACACACGAAGGGCAACCTTCAATGTGCTTCCGTATCTGATCGCTGGTGCGTGGTTCCACCCGTCCATCGAGATACTCTGACAGGTTGGCGAAAAGCTCGCGGCACACGGCGGGACGCTTTCCATCCCTGTCCCGCGGTAACGTTTTCCCCGCCTGCTTCTCCGCCTTCTCGGGCGCACCGTCGAGTACATGGCTCATCTCCCTGCGCACGCTTAGCCGGGCGCGATGCAGCCTCACCCGGACCGTTCCCTGCCGCAACCCCAGCACCTGCGCCACCTGCTCGGTGGTCAGCTCTTCCATGTCGTGAAGCACCAGCACCATGCGCAGAGGCGACGGAATGCGCAGCACGGCCTGGTGCAACAGTTGGTGCTGTTCCGTGCGGAGCGCATTGCCTTCGGGGCTTTCGGCGGCGTCCTGCAGCAGCCGGCCGAGTTCCGTGTCGTCCGGCATCAGATCGTCCAGCGAAAGCGTGTGCGCGGGAGCGTTGGCCGGCTTGCGGCGCATGCGCCAGCAGCGGTTCCGCGTCACGGTGTAAAGCCACACCGCCAAGGCCTGCGGATCCTGGATTTTTGCAAGATGCCCGAGCGAGCGGTAGAGCACCTCCTGCATCGTGTCTTCCGCGTCTTCGGGGTGCCCGCAGACCTTCATGCTGAACGAGTAGACCGTGTTCTGCAGCAGCCCAATCGCTTCCTCCACCGACTCGGGGGTATTTTGCTGCAGCAGTTCCGCCGCTCGGATCAGTTCAGGTCGCATCGCTGGAGGTTTCGTTCAACCCCAGTATAGTCTTTGGCGCGTCGACCTTCAGCCGGATACATCCTCGCCTGGCCCGCGCACGATGTACGACGTCCTTACCGCACAGAGGCACCTTCCGGATGCGCGGCGGCCTCGATCATCACCAGGCAAATGGGGCAAATCTTCTTCAGCCAATTGCGCTCATCTCCGCTTTCCGCAGCCTGCCACGCGCGCAGCAGGGCGAGAGCCAGATCCATTTCCGCGCCCGGACGGCTTGCTTCCAGCCGGAACATCTGGCGATAGACTTCGTCCTTCACCTGCTCGCTCCGCCTCAGCCGAGGAACGGGTGCCGTCCGCAAAGTTCCCGCCGAGACCGGATTCTTGCGCGCTGTCATCTCGCTCTCTCGCCTTGCACGAGCCACGAATACCTTCCGATATTCCTGCTCGTCGTCTGCGCGAAACCTGCCGCTTGCAAGTCGCTCAATGCGCCCGCTGCGCTCAGTCGGTGTTCGAGCGGAGGCCCGGCTTCCCGTTCGACGTCCGGTCGCCAGTCGAGGATGGCCACCTGCCCGCCGCTTTTCAAAATGCGCGCCGACTCCGTCAACACCACCGCACGATCCGCGAATTCATGCCACACATTCGCCATGAAGACGAGGTCGCTGCATGCATCCGCCAGATCGATCGCATGGGCTTCCGCATGAATGAGTTTTACATTCAGCACCGCCCGATTGCGCAGCTTGTGCAACAGGTGATCGAGCATTTCTTCCTGGGCGTCGACCGCATACACCTTGCCATTTTCGCCAACTGCCTGGGCAAATGGAAGGGTAAAATATCCCGTTCCCGCGCCCACGTCGACGACCGTCTCGCCCGGCTTCGCCCCCAGGGCCTCAACAATCTGCGTGGGCGGCAGCCACAGCAGGCGCTCGGGAGCGTCGAGCCTCGAAGCCTGCGCCGGATTGAATCGCCTTTCGTGCATCAGGCACCTCGCTTGACGGAAACAAGAGCCGCGTCTTTGAGGCCCATACCGCGGAGAATTGACATTGCCGGGCACCAGTTGGTGAAGCCCGATTGCAGCAGGTTGAGTCCGACAAAAGCGGTCAGCCACAGCCAGTAGAGTGAGAAAAAGTGAGCCAGAGCAAGCGACAACAGTACCATCAAACCCGCCATCAGGCGCAGTCCACGTTCAACAGTCATTGGGTGACTCCTTCTGTTGTTTCGGATTCGCTGCGGACAATTGATTGATCCCGCGAGTGAACCATGTAATAGAGGATGGGGATGGTCGGCCACGACAGGAATGTGGAAGCAACAGCCCCCGCGATCAGCGATACGGCAAGGCCCTGAAAGATCGGATCGGTAAGAATGACGCTCGCACCGACCACCACAGCGGCCGCGGTCAGCAGCATGGGACGAAAACGAATCGCGCCCGCGTCAATGACCGCCTCGCTCAGCGGAATTCCCTGGCGAACGCGCAGCTCGATGAAGTCAACCAGGATAATGGAGTTGCGCACGATGATGCCCGCGCCGGCGATGAAGCCGATCATAGATGTTGCCGTGAAGAACGCGCCCAAAATCCAGTGGGCCGGCAAAATGCCCACCAGCGTCAGCGGAATGGGCGCCATGATGATCAGCGGCACGATGAACGAACGGAACCAGCCCACCACCAGCACGTAGATCAGCACCAGCACCGCGGCGAAGGCGATCCCCAGATCGCGGAATACCTCGATGGTGATCTGCCACTCCCCATCCCACTTCATCGAGTAGTGTGCGGTTGACTCCGGCAGCGCCGAGTTGTAGCGCGCCAACGTGTAGCCGGCCGGCAAGGTGAGATGGTCAAGCGCCTTGTTCATATTCAGAATTGCATAGACCGGACTCTCTTCCGCGCCCGCAACATCGCCTGTCACATAGACCACGCGGCGCAGGTTCTTGTGGTAAATGCTGCGCTGGATGGTCTCGTGGTCGATAGACACAAGCTCGCGCAGCGATACCATGGAGCCGCCCGCTCCGGGCAGGTGGATGTTTTCAAGCGCCTGCTCAGATGACCGGTCGGGCCGCTCCAACTCGAGCACCGTGGGCACAGGCTCGCGCGAATTTTCATCATGCATCAGACCCACCTGCATGCCCGAAGTCGCAAGCACCAATGCGTGCGCCACATCGGCCACTGCAATGCCGTTTTGCGCCGCCTTCACCTCGTCCACATGTATCGCGAGCCGCGGCTGTGGATCCTCGACGTACCAGTCGGTGTCCACAACGCCGGCCGAGCTTTGAAAGATCGATTTGATCTGCCGCGCCACGCGAATCTGGCCATCCATGTCGGGTCCGTAGACCTCGGCCACCAGGGTTTGAATCACCGGCGGTCCGGGCGGTACTTCGCTTACCTGGATGCGCGCGCCATACGGATTGCCAATGGCATCCAGCAGCGGCCGAAGCCGCTTGGCGATGGTGTGGCTCTGGTCGCGGCGCTGCTTCGCGGGCAGCAGGTTCACCTGAATATCGGCCTGGTTGGGCAGCCGCCGCATATAGTAGTGCCGCACCAGCCCATTGAAGTTATACGGTCCTGAGGTCGCGTTGTACGTCTGGTAGTTCAGAACATCGGGCTGCTTTGCCAACTCGTCGCCAAGCGCCTGCGTCACCCGCGCAGTTTGTTCCAGAGGCGTGCCGTCCGGCATGTTCACAATTACCTGCAGTTCACTTTTGTTGTCGAACGGCAGCATTTTTACGCGCACCATGCCCAGCGGCACCAGCGCAATCGAGATCAGCAGCAGGACCGCCACCGCGGCAAAGAACAGCATGCGATTCCGCCGGGACGCAATCAACGGAGTCATGACGCGGCGATAGAGTCTTGTCCGCCAGTTCTCGTGCTCCGGCTCCAGGAGGCGCGAGCCGGCCAGGTGCTTGCCCAGAAGCCGCAGGGCGGCCCACGGAGAAACTACAAACGCCACCAGCAGCGAGAACAGCATTGCGGCCGATGCACCCACGGGAATGGGCCGCATGTACGGCCCCATCAAGCCGCGGACAAAGGCCATGGGCAGTACCGCCGCGAGTACGGCAAACGTTGCGAGAATCGTGGGGTTGCCCACCTCGGCCACAGCTTCCACCGCAACTTCACTCATCGAGCGTCCGCGATTCTCCGGCAGACGGAAATGCCGCACCATGTTCTCAACCACCACAATGGCGTCGTCCACAAGAATGCCGATGCTGAAAATCAGCGCGAACAGCGTGACGCGATTAATGGTGTAGCCAAGCAGATAAAAGACGGCCATGGTGAGCGCCAGCGTCACCGGAATCGCCAGCAGCACAACCCCAGACTCCCGCCACCCCAGAAAGAACGCAACCAGCAGCGTGACGGAAAAGGTCGCCAGTAGCAGATGCTCCAGCAACTCATCGGATTTGGCTTTCGCCGTCTCGCCGTAGTTGCGTGTCGTTGTCACGTTCACGTCGCCTGGAATCTGAACGCCCTGCATCTCGTGAACGCGGCGCAGCACTGCGTTGGCGATGTCTGTGGCGTTGGTCCCTTTGCGCTTGGCCACCGTAATCGTCACGGCCGGATACTGGCGCGGCGTCTGCCGAGGTCCCGCGCTCGCATTGGTGGTGCCGAACAAAACGTAATTCGCCGGCTCTGCCGGCCCGTCCACAATCTGGTCCGCCACGTCGCGCAGATACACTGGCCGGCCGTGGTCTACCGCGACCACCACGGATTCCAGGTCCTTTTTGCTTGTAAACAGATTGCCTGCATCGACGCGGATTTCCTGGTTGTTCTCGGCGAAGGTGCCCGCCTGCGCGCTGGCATTCGCGCCTTGCAGGTGTCCCATGATCGCCAGCGGCGACAGGCCGTATGCGTTCAGCTTCGCCATACTCAGCAGCACCCGCATCGTTCGCGGAAGGCCGCCGATCACGTTAGTTTCCGATACGTCGGAGATCTGCGCGATGTTATGCTGCACCTCATCCGCGATGGCAAGAAGCTGATAGCCGTTGTAGTGCTCGCCCCACAGCGTCAGTGCCAGGATCGGCACATCGTCGATGGAGCGCGCCTTGATGATGGGCTGGTTAACCCCCGGCGGCATGCGGTCGAAGTTCGAATAGAGCTTGCTGTAAACCTTGATCAGCGCGTCTTCCTGCGACGTGCCCACCACAAAACGCACAATCACCAGGCTCTGCCCTGCGCTCGATGTCGAGTACACATACTCAGCGCCGGATATCTGATGCACCAGCGTCTCAATCGGAAGCGTAACGCGCTGTTCGACCTCGGCCGGAGACGCACCCGGCATCGCAGTGGAAATGTCCAGCATAGGCACCAGAATCTGCGGCTCCTCTTCGCGGGGTATGATGGCAACCGCGAATGCGCCCAGCGCCAGCGATGCAACGACAAACAGCGGCGTTAGCTTGGAGTTCAGAAATGCGCGCGCCAGACGTCCGGCCAGCCCAAGCCGAGGCGATGCGAGAGTTTCCTTCATGGCTGAACCTCGGCGTGATCTTCGGTTATGTGCTTGCCGGCCAGATCACGATCGGCGGGATCGTCCACCAGCTTTTCGCCCGGCGAGATTCCTGAGAGCACTTCGACGCGATCCCCCTGCGCAGCGCCCGGCGTAAGATAGCGAAGTTGCGCGATGCCGTTGCTGTCGAGCACATACGCGCAATTCAATGAACCGCGCAGCACCACGGCAGATCGCGGCACAAAGATGGCCCGGCGTGTGCCGGTGGCAATCTCCGCAGTTCCATACATGCCGGCGCGCAACAGCCGCGACGAGGGCAGATCGATTTTAATCAGGAAGCTGTGGCTCATCGGGTCGGCAGCGGGAACGATCTCAACGACCGAACCCAAGGCATTTGCCGCCGTCGCGCTGTCGATCCTTACCGGAACCTTCATTCCTTTGCGAACCGCACCTATGGCCGACTCATCCACGGCAGCCTGCAATTGAAGTGGCCCGTCGCGATCCACCTCGAGCAACGGCACGCCCGGCGAAGCCATCGTACCCGGGTCGGCCATGCGCGTCGTCACCACCCCGGCGAATGGCGAACGCACACGCGTATAGTCCAGCATGGCGCGCGCGCCCGCGTCCTGAGCCCTTGCCGCTTCGCCTTGTGCACGCAGCGCTTCAAGGCGCTCCGCGGCAGATTCGGCCCGCCGTGATACCTCGTCCATCTCCTGCGGGGTCACGCTCTTCTGCACCTGTAGTTGCTGGTAACGCGCCAGCGTGCTGGCGGCCAGGAGGGAGTCGGTTTTTGCCGCTGCCTGCTGGCTCTCGGCCGCCATCAAGCCAGCCTGCGCCTGGTGTGCGGCGGCGCGCAGTGTTGCATCGTCGAGCACCGCCAGCGTCTGTCCCGCGCGCACATTGTCGCCCTCGTGCGCCAGCACCTGCTCCACGCGTCCCATCACCTGCGCAGAGATCATCGCCGACTCCTTCGCGTGCAGGGTTCCGGTCACGCGCAGCATATCCGGAGTTTGGATCTCACGGCTCTCCACCACCCGCGCCTGTGCTGTCTCGACCGGCGCTGGATGCGTGAGTTCAGTTGAACGGCACCCGGCCAGCAGAGCCGCAGAGGCGGCAAGCGCACCGAACAGAATAATCTTCATTGCAAATCCTCCGCCGCATCGGGATTCAGTGTCCCTGTCGCGAAAAGCAGTTGAGCATACGCCACCGCGTTGCCATAAACGGCATGCCAGTAGTTCGATTGGCTTTGCCGTGCGGCATCCTCCCCGCGCAGCAAGTCGGTGATTGTCGCCAGGCCCGCACCATAGCGGTTGCGCAGAATGCGCAGGCTCTCAGACGATTGATCCATTGCCGCGTGCGCCGTCTCCAGCGAAAGCTTCGCGGTCTGCAGCTGAATATGCGATTGGCTCACCTCGAGCCGCACATGCTGCCGGGTTGCGGCAAACTGCGCGACAATGCGCTGCTTCGTCGCGCTCTCACGCGCAAGCTGGGACCGCTTGCCGAAGGGCAGGATGTCGATCCCGATCTGGACTCCGGCCACCCAGTTGTTGCCGCCCGAGCTACTCCACGAGGGCTGGTCCTCTTCCCAGTTGCCATAGGCGCTGACATGCGGCGCGAAATTTGCTTTCGCCGCTCCCACGGCCGCAGCCTGCGCCGATTGGGCCTGCCCCAGTGCTGCCAGATCGGGCCGCGCCTTCGCGGCTGTTGCAAGTTCCGCGTCCAGGGGCCCCACCGGAAACTCATGCGGCGTCAGCGGCTCCAGCTTTGTGGATAGCTGATCGGGCGCGCCCATCGCCAGCCGCAACTGCGCCCACGCCAACTCCAAGTCGCCTTGGGCCGTAATCAGTTCCTGCTTGCGCGCGGCCGCATTCACCTCGGCCGACATCAGATCCGATTGCAGGGCGAGCCCGGCCTTCACGCGGCCCTCGACCGAATCCAACAGCGCGGCGGCCGTCTCCTGCTCGTGCTGCGCAACATCGATCTCGCGCTCGGCAAACAAGACTGACTGGTACGCCTGCACCACGTCCAGCACGATCTTCTGGTTCACAGCCCGTGCCGACGAAGTTGCGCTCTGTTGCATCAGGTCCGCGCTGCGAATCATCTTCTGTGTTTTGAAGGAATCGAAGGCCATCCACGAGCCTCCGAAGCGTGTCGAGAAGTTGCCGATGGGTTGCGGCCGGTTGAGTGCGTTCAGCGCAAAATCAGCTTGCGTGAATTGCCGCTGCCTGAGCCGCGTTCCAAAGGCATACACGGGATCGTCCCCGCGCGAGATGTCTTCTGTAAAGCTCAGTTGCGGCAGAAGCTGCGTGCGGGCTAGAGAAGAGCCCGCTTCAGCTTCCTGGCTTTCGGCGCGGGCCAATGCCGCCTCGGGGCTCTGTCCCAGGCCCTGCTCGATGGCTTGCCTCAGCGTCAAGGCCTCCTGGGCAGCAGCCATTGCATTGGCCGTCATAAGCAGCAGAGCCAGGCTCATTGTTCGATTCCGCAACAAGCTGAATCGACGAATCGTCCGTGGTATGTTCATGCAATCTGTAAAAGCCACGGATGCGCGACTTCGTTACATACCGCACCGAAAATGCTGGTTCGGTCAGATCGGCTCCGCATCCAATCTGGGCAGGGTATGCATTGGCCCAAGGGGCAAGGAACGGGTTGAGCCGCCGCAAACCTGGTGCTGCACCATTGCCGACGCGGGCGCGTTGAAAAAGGGTTTGTCGGCCACCAGATTGCCGTAGTAGTTGTACGCCCCTATGATCCCGAGGGATTGCGTGCACCAGAGCGCAGTTGCCACGTCGCTTATCATGGACGATATCATCGAAACTAACTTCCTTTGACGGAAGCAGCGAGCAGTTGAAACCGTTTTACGGGTGGGTGCCAATTTCACGCGAGGTCCGATCGCGTACGACCTCAAAATAGAGAGACGTTGGCCTGCAACGCAGACGACGACTCGAGCACTGTTGCCCACATGCAAACCATTGACCCATTTCCGGAACGGCAAAACGACTCGGAGACAGCCGATTATGTCGGTCAATTCGACAGAAAATACCGCCTTCGCCTCTTGGGTCAGGGGGCGCTAAATTACTCATCGCAAATTGCGGCAGTCCGGTCCAGCCTCGTGCTGGTGCCGTTCATGTTGCTGCGCCTCGGAGCTGAGGCGTATGGCTTCTGGATTCTCGTGCTTGCAACTCCGGTATTTGCCGCCGGCGTCGACAGCGGACTCGCGCTCTCTATCACCCGGGGAACCGTATCGCACCATGACGGGAACCGGGTTACTGATGGATCGACGAGCTCATTCCTGTCAGCCTGTTGCGGAGTTTACGCGGCATTGGGAGCGGTGTGTGGCGTGGTGGCGGTGGGGACAGACAGCTTCATGGTGAGACATCTTCGTTTAAGCGCGTCGGGCGCACCGTCGCATGCTCCTGACAATTGCGCGAAGGGTTTTCGTGGGCAGATCATTCTCGAGACTCCTCAAACGTGTTGAGATCGATGGCACAAAACCAAGGCCATTACGCAGTTTGAAAATGAAGTCGAGCGTTGACGTCAGATCGTTCACCTCTGCTCGCCTCTGACACAGCGGGTCGTTCCACCAGTTGAGCCCGGGAAGTGTGGTGAATGCTAATTTGTATCCAGCATCAGCCACGGCGGATCGCACCCTTCGGTCGACGCCGCCAAAAGGATAGGCAAAGGACGCGACCTCGAGGCCAAGCATGTCCTCTAATCGACTTTTCGAATCGCGGACCTCGCTCCGTAGCTGCGCATCGGAGACATCTGGAAGCCATGGATGTGTCAGGCTATGCGACCCAAATTCGACACCGAATTTTTGCATTTCACGAATCTGTCCCAGCGTCAGCAATCTTCGTGCGCGGACTCCCTTCCCCCGATCCCACACGTTGGCGGCGCCGATTCGATCGGCCACAAGATAGACCACCGGCGTATAACGATGTTCGATAACCAGCGGCAGCAGCTCCTTATAAAGATCGTCATACCCATCGTCAAATGTCAGCAGCACATGACTCTCAGGCGTGTCGTCTTGAAGCCACTGCGTTATGGTGCTTGTCTTGTACCCCATGGCCCGAAACCAGCGCATCAACCGCCGGAATCGCCGAGGCCGAACGTAATAGGAAGCTTCCTCTTGCGAGAGCGGCTCGCAAATCGAATGCAGCATCAACCCGCACTTCGACGGCCCAACCATACTCTTGAGCTGTTCCAGCGTGCAGCCTGCCGCCTTCACGCTGTTCCAGTATTCCGCCTGCTGACAGGTTCGGGCCCACGCGCCGAACAGCAGTCGTGACCCGGAATGGTTGGCTGCTTTCTCCAAGTGGCTTGCGACCGCTCTTAAGGCGCTCGAAGTGTGCCAGCAGGACCGTGCGACGAGGCAGTTTAGCCAGTATCCGTGGTGGATTGAAGCCAGCTTGCGCGTTTGTGCGTTCTTCTCGCCCAGTTTAAGGACTCGATACACGTCCACTTCACCGCCCGCACCCCAGCAAGTATGAAAATAACTGGTCAAATTCTTTGTACTCTGGTGCCTAACTACGGCCCGGGATTCGTGAATGAATTGAACTCCCGCCCAATAGAGGCGAAGGCCCATTTCCATGTCTTCTCCCGTGATGCGCAGGGATTCATTGAAACCATTGCACTCGAGAAACACTGCACGCCTGATCGAACAATTCAGTCCGAATGAGATAACACTTTCAACGCCTTCGCCAATCGATTCGATTCCGGGCGCGGTAAGTTGGACAGTGAATCTCTCAAGCATGCATTCCCAACCTGCCTGCAAGAACTGATCGGTGGGCCGCAAGAGCGGCTCCCGGCGCTCTTCGCTAATCCGCCCGCCAACTGCCAACTTGGATATCGCGCCGGTTCTTGAATGATGCTCAACGTGATAGGCAATCAATTCCGCGTCGGCCAACACATCGTCGTCGAGGAAAAGGAGAACTTCCCCCGAAGCTTCTCGTGCTCCCGTATTCCGCGCTGCAGCTTGGCCACGATTCTGTGAATGGAAGAACCAGCGTATTGGATATCCCGGCTGAAAATCGTTGGCAAGTGCGCGTATCGATCCGTCTTCGCCGTCGCTTACCACGATCGCGTCGAAGTCCCGATAAGATTGGCCTTCGAGCGACTGCAGTGTGTCCCGAAGAAGGTCGGGTCTTTGCCAGGTCGCAATCACGATGCTGCAACGCAGAGGCGCTAGAGACCGAGACTGACACGCATCTTCCGTTCTCACGCGACAATCTCCGCTTGATTTATGTACAAGGGAAGCGCAGTGCGGAAACCCCATATGGCTAGATAAATGCACCCGCTGATAAACGCGGCGAGGACCAGCCAGAAAGGAGACAAGTGAGACGAAACACCCCACACTATGACCACTTCTGCGCCCATCACAGCAAACGGCCATAGTAGCCCATTCGAAACGCACCGCAGTAGTGTTCGAGGTGAAATTTGAGACAGTTTGCAACCTGCCGATGTGAACCAGCCGCAGTTAACGAAGAGCTGCGAAATACCCATCCCGGCGGCCAGGCCCATTGCTCCAAATCGCGGAATCAAAAGCAGCGCACAGGCAACACTCATAATACCGCCGGACATCGAGATGACCGCCGATTTCCTGGCGTGCCCGCATGCATAGAGGAGTTCGTCGGAGGGATAGGCAACCGCCCGTGCAATCGAATAAAGAAGTAGCCACTGCATCGCTGGCGCAGCGCCCACGTATTGGCGGCCCACCCAGAGTTCGAGTATCGGTCGTGCAAAGAAACACCCAAGCACAATGAATGGAAGCAGAGCACCCACAATGAGCTTTTGAGCCGAAAGATATGTCCTTTGCAGGGTGGCTTGATCCGACGTCGCGGCGGATTTCGAAAGCAACGGCAGCAGGACATTTGCGCCCCTGTCCACAAGGCTCCAAAGCTGCCTTGGCATTTTGTTCGCGATGCCAAACACCGCTGCATCTTGCATTGACCCCAGCGAAGCCAGGATCGCCCACGTTAAAAAATCGAATAGATACATGCTCAGGTTGTGCAGAAATGCCCATTTGCTGAGGCGGATCAGCGGCTTGAGTAAATCCCACCTGAACCGCGTGAGACTGAGATGTGCATGGCGAATGCTGAAAGGAAGCGCGAAGATAAGCAGAAATAGTTGCAATAGTACGACTAAAAGCTGCACGAGTGCCAAAGCAACGATGTGGAACCCCTCACTGATAACCGCCACAGAGAGTACTGCATTCGTTGTGGAGGTTATCAGCTGAACCTGGTTGATGCGGTCAAAGCGGTGCGATGCCTGGTACACCTGCTCGATCGCGATGCCTGGCAGTTTGATCTGCATGACCAGCGCGCAGATGAGGAAAATGGCGACCGCCTCGCCCAGGTATTGATGAGGAATGTTAAAGGGACCCGGCAAGAAGAACACAAATCCGCCGAAAATAAGCATCCCGACTGAACCAAGCGCGGTGAGCGTCAGGAAAGCCGTGCTGATCAAGTCATTGAGCCGGGCGAATTCCGAGTGTTCCAGTGCTCCGATGTAGGTTTGGATCAGCAGATAGGAGATGCCAATATCCATCAGATAGAGAGTGGCTGAGAGCGATAACACAAACAAGAACAGGCCGTATTCCGCGACCGCGATGTGCCTGGCAATATATGCAGTAAGTCCAAAGCTCATTGCTATGTTGTAAAGATAACCCACATAATTCCAACCGATGCTCCGCGCTGTGCTGATGCCCGATGCTCTTCCACTGCCGATGGCCTTCATGTGCATACGAAATCCTGTTAAAGAGCAGAAGAGTTGGTCGAGCGTTAAGAATCTTCATCGCGTTAGGCAATAGATCGCAGGAACCTGTCGCCGACGCGGCGGAGGAATTTCGCCGCACTCGCCGGTAATGGCAGCACGTATACCCACGACTGCCTTCGAACCCTGCTCCATATCTTTATGTCAGCGATAGAGCGCTCTGAGAGATAGTTTCGCATCCATTGAAAAAAATACTTCCGCGCGGATTCCTCACGGCTTGTACCTTTCACATCGTGCCACAACGACATAGGATTGCATCGATATCGATCCCAGCACAAATCGCTCACAAAGACCGGTACATCAAGATATATTTTGGCTAGAAATGCGGTGTCTTCGAATATTTGGTAGGTGCTTGGGTTGAAAGACTCGACGAATCCTTTGACTCGGTCGAATGCGGTGCGGCGCAAAAGAAAACTTGAAGGGCAAGGCGCTCCGAATTTCCCGAGGGGATAGCTTTCCGTTAACAGTTCGGGTGGAAGATACAGCCTGCCCCCTGTGGCAAGTACTGGTACGTAGTTCTCAGGGGGCGGCGTTCCATAAACATCCCAATCGTACCAATATTCGCTGAGTCCGTAGATCAACCCGGCTTCGGGGTGTGCTTCCATCAGCGCAACCTGCTGCTGGAGTTTATGGGGCAGCCACACGTCGTCCGAGTCAAGAAAGGCCAGATATTCTCCACGGCTAATTCGAGCCCCCAGGTTACGCGATAAGGTCAAGCCGCAATTGCGATGTCCTGTATGCTCCAGAAATTGAATCTTTCCCTGCGATTGCGAGGCATACTCGATGGCAGTCTGCGTACTGCGGTCGGTAGACCCGTCGTCGATTAGGAACAATTCCCAATGATTATAGGTTTGGGCCAAAACACTCTCGATCGACTCGGCCAGAAAGCGTTCGCTGTTATAGAACGGAATGGAAATGGAAACCAGCCCCTTGACTTCACTCATGGCAACCTACTGTGTGATTGGCTTTGTAGCTTTGACGCCGATAGTTACCTCATAATCGGGGTCGTGATATTCAAGCTCATCCCGGGTTAATTCTTCCTGCACGAGCCCATGTAAAAAGGCCGCCGCGGTAAGGACATTCCCATATGTTTCTACCTCCACATTTTCGTCGGAGAAAACCTCAGCGATAACACGCCGTGCTGAACGGCCTGTGAAACGCCACCAATCGCCGTCGGCGCCATCGAGCATGTTGTCAGGTGTACGCTGTGCGATCCCAGGCACTGTGACAAGCAAGACGCCACCCGGCTTCAGCATTTTGTAAAGTGAGCGCACCGCGGAGCGATAATCGTATATCAACAGCAAGGTTTGCGTGCAAATAATGCAATCAAAGGCCTCCGATGGCGCGGAGGCCGTTTGAGTCAAGTCGATCGTGATTGTGCGCCGGTGATTCCTTTCATCGATGTCGAGAACATCGGATCGCTCAACACGGTTGCCGCCAAAGCGCCTGGTGTAGTCGTTTCCCCAGAGTTCCGCCACGCACCCACGGATGCATTCCTGATGTTCGGAAACGAACTTCTCAATATAGTATCTGTCGATACATTCACCACGACCATCTCCGTAATTCTGCCGATAGGGACGTACGCGGCGTAGAGTGGACCAGTTCGTTACGCGATCGAGAAGGAGCATATGGTGCCGAGCCGCTTCGCGGCCTCGATTAAGCAACGCACGAATTGGACTGGGGACCAGATACTTGAGCTTTCTCAAACTTCTCTCCGCGGAGTCGTTTTCATTGCCTTCACTCCGATGATTACCTCAAAATCCCGGTCGTAGTATTGGAGCTCAGTCTTGGTTAACTCCTCTTGAACGATCCCCTGCAAAAAGGCTGTCGCCGTCAGGACGTTCCCATACGACGTGACGGCTACATTTTCATCTCGAAAGACCTCCGCAAACTTGCGGCGTGCGGAGCGCGCAGTAAAGCGCCACCAGTCGTCTCCAGCGCCGGCCAACAGACCTCCACGCACGATAGGTGAAATTCCAGGCACCGTGATAAGTGAGACGCCCCCAGGTTTCAGCATCTTATAGAGTGAACGCACGGCTGAAGCGTAGTCTGGAATCAAGAACAAAGTTTGTACGCAAATCATGCAATCGTATGCGTTCTCCGGAACAGTCGCAGTCTGGCTCAAGTCGATCGTGACGGTGCGTCGGTGATTCTTTTCATTGACGTCGATCACATCGGAATGTCCAACGCGCGACCCGCCGAATAGTCTGGTGTATTCGTCACTCCCCACCTCTGCAACGCTTCCGCGGATCGACTCCTGATGAGCGCTGAGGAACTTCTCTATATAGTATCGGTCGATGCACTTTCCACGCCGCCGCCCGAATTCGGGACGGTAGGGGCGCACGCGGCGCAAAACGGACCAATCAGTGACTCGATCAAAAACAAGCAACTCGCGCTCCGCGGATTGATATCGGAGTCTCAGCCAGGAGCGCATCGGCGGAGGAATCAGATATTTGATGCTTTTCAGGCTTCTCTCCTCTGGAGCGGCGTAGCGTGATTTGAACGAGAAACGCGTGCTAACGCTCAGCGTAAATTGATTTTACACACCCGTCGCAGTTCAAACGAATAGCCGTGTGGATTAAAATTGCGAGTGACAGGAATGAATCCCGAAGGGACGAATGGAATAGATGATCGTTTCGGTCGTCGTCCCCACGTTTAATCGTCGTGAGACTGTGCTTCGCAGTGTCGCCACGCTGCTGCGCCAGGATTTTCCCTCCACGGAATACGAGATCATTGTGGTCGTTGACGGCTCTACAGACGGGACAGTCGCGGCCTTGAAGTCGCTGAAGACGCCCTGCCATTTTCGTGTGATCGAGCAGGAAAATCGGGGACTGGCCGGTGCTCGTAATTCGGGATATCGAGCAGCAGAAGCAGACCTGGTGTTATTTCTCGACGACGACATGCTTTGCGATCCGGGATTGGTTGCAGCGCATGTTGCAGCACACAATCAGTCTGATCGGATCGTGGGTTTCGGAGCACTCTTCCTCAGTGATGATAGCCGGCCAAGTCTTGCTTCAGAGTGCTTCAATCGTGAAATCGGCGCGTTCCACCTTCGGCACAAGTGGGACCCTGGGGCCGTGTGGCAGAAGAGTGACTGCGTCTTCGGCAACGCGTCGCTGCCTCGCAAGATGTTGATCGACGCCAGAGGATTTGATGAAGCCTTTCGCATGCGCGAAGACCTCGAACTTGGAGTTCGCCTTTTTGACGCCGGTGCGTCCCCGCGCTACATAAGCAGCGCAATCGCCTATCAATACTACGACAAGACGATTGCGGACTTACTCGTTGATGCAGAGGCCTTCGCCCTGGCGGATGTCCAATTTGCCCACAAACATCCAAAAGCGCAGATTCACGGGCATTTGAACTTGCTTGCCAATGAGCCGCGTTGGAAAAAGATAATGCGCAGGCTCTTAGTGGGTTTTCCGGCAATTGAGAAGTGTTTGCTGGCTCCGATGTGCAGTCTTGGCCAGGAGTTTTTCCACGTTCCTGTTCTTCGCAATATAGGCGTGCGTGCTTTACAGATCCGGCGCGGGATTCACTGGACCCGAGTGGTTCGGAGGCTCACAACCTCGCGGAGTTGAGATGGGGGTGCGAATCCCGTTCTCCGCAGCTCGCCGATGCACCCTGCGCCGGTCCTGCATAGAACGAAGCTATTTCCGCCTGGCGTGGAATTCTTGGCCAATCTGGGCTATGGTGGGCCTGTCCAGGATCTCGGCCGCGCGCGGGAACACGATCTGCTCCTCCACCTGAATGTGTTGCTCGTAGATATGTTTAAGTTGTTCCGTATCGGATTGCAGCCGCTGCGTGTCATCCGGTTTCAAGAGGCCGTCTGCGACCCAAATCGAGTAGAGAGTCTCGACTTTGTGGTGGAGGTCGATAGCCTCGCGATGGTCGTTCTCAAGACCGCCTAGTTGCTCGAAGTTGCCGGCAGTAGTTTCTGTGCGGAGCCTCGGAAACAGAGATTCCTCCTCGTCTGCCGTGTGCCGCCGGCCGCCCACGCGAAAGTACTGGAGCGCTGATTGCACGGCTTTTGCCTCTTCATCTGCCAAGGCCCTGCCCTGAGCACGGTTTGCGACGAGGCAAAGCATATGGAGGAATCGCTCGATCCTGCGATGACAGTCAACCAGCATGCCGATGGGGTCGTCGAATCCGCTATCTGGCTTTGCGCCGATTTGTACCGCCATCATTTCACCTCTGCAGCAGTATGCTTACGATGATTGTGGATCGTCAACTTACAAGTCATAATGCGCAATTCATTGTGGCATTTCTGTCATGCACCCTGCAGTACATGCAGATGCGCCGCCCGCCTGACGCTCGAAGGAGGTGGAACATAACCGTTGGGCACGTATGCACAGCAGGGTTCTTCGGCGTTCGGATTGCCGGTGAGTGCATAGGCGCGCGCCCGCGATCCGCCGCAAATCTCCTTGAACTCGCAAGCGCCGCATTTGCCCTCCAACTTCGACGTATTTCTCAGGCTTCGAAAAAGTGGAGATTCCCGATAAATGGTTGCGAGCTTTTGCCGGCGAATGTTGCCCGCAGAGAGTGGCAGAAACCCGCTGGGCAAGACGTCCCCGGTATGCGAGACGAAGACAAATCCCTTGCCGTCGTTCAGCCCGCGCGGCGCCCGGCCAATCACATCGCGGACCTTTTCCTGGGTTGCGCCAGTCAAAATTCCAGCCTTGCGCTCGGCCGTTCTCTGCTGCAAAAGAAAGCGCCGGTAGTGCTGCGCCTCAGTGGTCTTGATATCGAAGCTGGCTGTCTTTGAGAGACTATAAATCTTCGCGAAGACCAATTCGAACTCCTCGGCAATCAGCAGATCGTCCAGTTTTCCCCTGCCGGTCGGAACCAGAAAGAAGACGCTCCATAGTGCGATCTTGAGACATTCTATCAACGCAACAAGGTCATCGATTTCGGCGATATTTCTGCGACTGAATGTAGTGTTGATCTGCACCGGCAAGGCGATTTCATTGGCCCATTGAACCGCCTCAAGCGTCCGCGCAAACGAGCCTTTCAACCCGCGAAACGCATCGTGCGCTTCCGCGCTGGCACCGTCCAAGCTCACCGCAAGCCTGGCAAGACCGGTCTGCTTGAGCCGGACTACGATCTCCCTGGTCAGTAGCGGCGTGGCGCTTGGCGTAAGAGATACACGGACCCCCACAGAACGAGCATGGGCAATCAATTCGAAAAGATCCGGGCGCTTGATAGGATCTCCTCCAGCCAGGACAAAGACAGGAACCTGCAAAGCCGCTATCTCGTCGATAAGGAGCTTGCCCTCGCTGGTGCCGAGTTCCATCGGGTGGCGATCCGGTTGTGCCGAGGCGCGGCAATGCACGCATGCCAGGTCGCAGGCCTGTGTCACTTCCCAAATCGCAATAAATGGACGTTGGTTAAAGTCGATCGTGTCGATCTGCGGGTTCATTGTTTGATAAGACTGCGGTACATATATCGAACGCAGTGACCAAAGTCGCTAGCTGCTAGAATTCACAAGTGACCGCTCAGCGTATCGATCTCGGCGCAGTGCTCGAAAAGACAGCATTGCTGTCCGGCCTTTCGCCTTCGGAGTTGCGACTGCTTGCTGCACGCACGGTACGGAAGTTGTTTAGCGCAGGCGAATTGCTGTTTTCTGAAGGTGAGCCATGCAATGGGTTGCACATCATTGCTCAAGGCAAGGTTCGCATCTTCAAGACCTCCGTGAACGGCAGGGAGCAGGTTTTGGCATTGAATGGTCCCGGCGAGTCCGTTGCCGAACTGCCCGTCTTTGATGGAGGTCCATACCCGGCGTCGGCTGTCGCCATCGAAGAAACCGAGATTGCATTTATATCGCGGCGCGACTTCAATGCCTATTGCCTGGAACATCCAGAGGTTGCTCTCAAGGTTCTTTCCGTGGTCGGCGCGCGGCTACGGCGCCTGGTGGGCATCATCGAAGAGTTGTCGTTCACCACGATTCGTCAGCGGCTGATCTCGGCGCTGCTCAAACTCGCCCAGAGCGAAGGCCGAAAGACGGAGCGCGGCATTGCGTTTCAACTACCTGCGAGCCACCAGGAGCTTGCCAATCAGCTTGGCACGGTGCGCGAGCTGATCTCGCGCAACCTCATGCGACTGCAAGCCGAGGGGCTACTGGAAGTGGACGCGCGGAACATCGTTGTGAAGGACATGAAGGGCCTGAGCTCACTTCTCGACCTAACAGGCTAAAAATCGTAATCTCCCAGTGACATAAGTTACTGTGCGGCGCGCACGCTCTCGCTACCGTTGGGGGTGGAGAGTGCTTATGCCCACTGCAACCAAGTCCGTTCGCGAAATCGTTTCGACGCAGCCGACCGCTGCCGCAATCCTGCAACGCTTCGAGATTGACCTCTGCTCGCATGCAGAGATGCCGCTCGAAGATGCTTGCGCAGAGTTGCAGCTCTCGGTTGATCAGGTTCTTGAGAAGCTGGCAGACGCCGAAGCCAGGGCGCACGGCGCACCACCTGTCGATCCGGCGGGGTTGCCCACAGGCCGGTTGATTCAACACATCGTGCGCGTTCATCACCAGTACGTCCGGCAGGAACTGCCCGGACTCGCCCAAATGGCCGACAAACTTGCCGTCAAACGTGGCCATCGCGCTCCCGAACTAGCGAGGGTGAAGGCGCTGGTCGAGGAACTGCACGCTGAACTGTTTGCTCATATTCAGAAAGAGGAGCAGATCCTTTTCCCATTCATCGCGCAGATGGACCAGGAGTTCCTCGTGTCCCCGCCGTCTCACGCGTGCTTCCGCTCGGTTGCGCAGCCAATCAGGATGATGATGCTGGAGCACGACGCAGCCGACCGCAATGTGGAAGAACTTCGCCGCCTCACCTGCGGCTTTGAGCCGCCGGCCTGGGCGTGCGCAACTCACATCGCTCTTTATGGCGGTATCCGCGCATTTGAGGCCGAACTCAAACAGCATGTGCATCTAGAAAACGACGTATTGTTTCCACGCGCCATCGAACTGGAATCTGCTCTGAACCTTCGGGGGTGAAGAATGGCGACAATCTTCCAAATCAGTGAGACACGCTCACCACATGTTCCGAGTTTGACCGGGGAGATCACGCTTCGCGAACGCGAGAAGAACCTCATGCTCCGCGCCTGGATCCTGGCCGGCCTCTTCTTCATGGCGCTGCCCGGCACACTACTCGGCTTTTCGAACCTGACGGCGATCGCCTCCCATCATGGTCTCGGCGCACTTCCAGCCGCATGGATACAGGGCCACGGCCACGCCCAGGTCTTCGGATGGATCGGCAGCTTTGTCCTCGGCATCGGCTTCTATTCGCAGCCGTCGCACGGTCGATCGGTCATCCGTACCCCGTTGGCTTGCTTTGCGCTGTGGACTTCCGGCGTCACAATACGCTGGGCCGCGAACATCTATGGCTGGCACTGGTGCTCTCTTTTTATCATCTCGGCCGCATTTGAATTGATCGCCATTTCCCTGTTCCTCGCAGCCGCTTCGCATCACAAACCGCCGCAGCAGGAAGAAGGCGCCCAAGCGAAACCGCGGATGGAACTTTGGATGGTCTCCGTTCTCATCGGCACGGTGGGTCTTTTTGCTGCAGTCATCTTCAATTTCGTTGAATCTCTGAAACTCGCAATCACCGGAACACAGCGCGCCTTTCCGCATGAACTCGATCAGAGCTTCCTGGTTCTTCTTGCCTGGGGATTTCTCGCACCGGTCGTCTGGGGCTTCTCCGCGCGCTGGCTGTCCACGTTCCTCGCGATTCCCCAACCCGCCGCACGCACCTTTGGTCTGGCTCTATACCTCGACGTAGTCGGCGTCTTATGGGGGGTGGCGGGATGGACCAAGACAGCGTCAATCCTGCTGGCTGCAGGTGCGGTCGTTGTGGGATGGGCACTGCGTCTGGCAGAGCGGCCACATGGGCATGCAAGGGTTCAGGGAATTCATCCGAGCTTTCCCAAGTTTGTTCGTATTGCCTATGCGTGGCTCGCGATCGCAGGCTTCATGGGCGTCTGGGCCGCCTTCAGCGATCTCCACGGAGGCATCTGGGGCGCCTCCCGCCACGCACTCACCGTCGGATTCGCCGCCACCATGGTCTTCGCTATCGGGCCGCGTATCCTGCCTCACTTCGGCGGTATCGATCGGGTCTACAGTATGCGCCTGACGTTCATCAGTTTATTGCTGTTGCAGGCGGGCTGCACGCTGCGCGTTTCATCCGAACCTCTGGCCTATGAGGGACTTCTGTCTTTCGCATGGAAGACATTGCCGATTTCAGGAATGCTGGAGCTTGGCGGAGTTTTGCTCTTCGCTGCGAACCTCGCGCTCACTTTCGCGCTTGGCCGCTCTACGATTACGCCGCATCGAGCGTGCGCCCCGTTTTCGGTCTACTCAGTCGAGTGATTTATATCACATGCAATGTGTCGCATCACGATGCATCCTGCTTATGTCGTACCACGATGTATCACCTTCGCTCCGGGGCGGGCGTCTTCGTGAGGTTTCTGTGACTAAAGTCCCTGCAATGCATTTCTCTCTGTCTTAACTTCTGATTGAGCTACACGTTTTTTGCGAATTCTTTAACGCGAATTGAGGTAAACCATGAACTACAGACGTTATTGGCTGGCGCTGGCCGTCGTCCTCATTGGCTCTTTCGCCGTCCTGGGCGGCGTGGGGCGGAAGATGATCAGCCAGGCTCCGCCCATCCCCGATGTCTACATCGCGAACGGGCAACTTCTCTTTACAGGCACAACCATCACCAATGGGCAGGGGGTGTGGCAATCCATCGGCGGGCAGGAGATCGGCACCGTCTGGGGACACGGCGCGTATGTTGCCCCCGATTGGAGCGCTGACTGGCTGCATCGCGAATCGGAGATTCTCCTCGACATCTGGGCTACCAGGGAGGGTGGGCGCAACTTCGCCGCTCTCAACCTGGATCAGCAAGCCGTCCTCAAGGCCCGCCTCATTCGCGAAATGCGGACGAATACTTACGAAATCGCGCACAACCGAGTCACCGTCGATGAGGACCGCGCAGCCGCATACCGGCAACTGGCTGCATACTACGCGAACGTCTTCTCCGCGGGACGCGCAGCCTATGCCATCCCGCAAGGCGCCCTCACCAACACAGACAAACAACAGCAGCTCGCCGCTTTCTTCTGGTGGACTTCATGGGCTGCCAGCACCGAGCGCCCCGGATCGACGATAACCTACACCAACAACTGGCCGCATGAGCCGCTGGTTGGCAACGAGCCGACACCTGGCGCTGTGCTCTGGAGCGTGATCAGTTTCGTGGGCTTGCTGGCCGGTATAGGCGGCCTCGTCTGGTGGTACGCATCGCAGGAGAAGGTGGTTGTCCGCGGACCCTATCCGGAGAAAGATCCCTTCCTTGCCGTGCGGCCCACTCCGTCGCAGCGCGCCACTCTGAAGTATTTCTTCGTTGTCATGATTCTTTGGGGCGTGCAGATCCTGATGGGCGTGCTGACCGCGCACTACGGAGTGGAAGGCCACGGCTTCTATGGTTTTCCTCTCGACCACTACTTGCCCTATGCCGTCACGCGCACCTGGCATTTGCAACTCGCTATCTTCTGGATCGCCACATCGTGGCTGGCGACCGGCCTCTATGTCGGCCCGGCGGTCAGTGGTCATGAGCCCAGGTACCAACGCCTCGGTGTCAACCTGCTCTTCGGTGCGCTGATTCTCGTGGTTGGCGGCTCGCTTGCCGGCGAATGGCTAGGCATCCAACAACGCCTCGGCAATATGTGGTTCTGGTTCGGCAGCCAGGGCTATGAGTATGTCGACCTGGGAAGATTCTGGCAGATTCTCCTGTTTGTCGGCCTGGTTCTTTGGCTTGTTCTTATGGTGGCTTCGCTCAAGCCGGCGCTGGTCCGCAAAAGCGAAGACCGCTCTTTGCTCTTGCTCTTTCTCATCTCCAGCATCGCCATTCCGCTCTTCTATTCGGCTGGTCTAATGTACGGCCAGCGCAGCAACCTGGTCACCGCTGAATATTGGCGCTGGTGGGTTGTTCACCTCTGGGTTGAAGGGTTCTTTGAAGTATTCGCAACGGTTGTGATTGGGTTCCTGTTCACGCGCCTTAAGCTGATCGAGATCCGCTCCGCAACCAGGGCTGCACTCTTTTCGACGACAATTTTCCTGTCCGGCGGAATCATCGGAACGTTTCATCATCTGTACTTCGCCGGCGCCACCCCTGCGGTCATCGGCCTCGGCGCCATCTTCAGCGCGTTTGAGGTAGTGCCGCTCGCACTGATTGGTTATGAGGCGTGGGACAACCTACGCATGGCTCAGCCGACCAGGAAGTCGCCGTGGATAGCGAACTACAAGTGGCCCATCTACTTCTTCGTGGCCGTTGCATTCTGGAACATGGTGGGTGCCGGCCTCTTCGGTTTCCTCATCAATCCGCCCATCTCGCTCTACTACGTGCAGGGCCTCAACCTCACGCCGCTTCATGGTCATACAGCCTTGTTCGGCGTCTACGGAATGCTCGGCCTGGGCCTGACGCTCTTTTGCCTCCGTGCGCTCAATCCCGGCCTTCCGTGGAAACATGGCGCTTTGAAGCTCTCGTTCTGGACTCTCAATCTTGGCCTGGCTCTCATGTCCCTCCTCAGCCTGCTTCCGGTTGGGCTGCTGCAAGCCTGGGCATCCATCCAGTACGGCACGTGGTATGCGCGTTCAGCGGATTTCATGCAATCGGGGACGATGCAGACGCTGCGTTGGATGCGCGTACCCGGAGACATCGTCTTCTCCATTGGCGCGGCCGCGTTCGTCTGGTTTGTGCTTGGACTGTTGACAGGCCATTCCTACGACAAGGGGAAGCTCGATGCCGGGGATTCCACGTCACATATCACGAGCGAGGAGCGGGAGGCGACGCTCGCAGGTCGCTAATCCACATCACATGCGGCGCTTTCGATGGATCAAACAACCGTCGACGCGCCGCATCCAGCGAAGAGCAACGCCCGCGAAGGAGAGTCCATGGGCTACACGTTCTTTAAGAATCTGCACCAGGAAGTTGTTCCACCCCAACGGGGAATTTTGAGCCGCGTTCTCGAAAAGAACGAGAGCGTCAACGTTACACTCTTCGGCTTCTCAGCGGGAGAGGAACTCTCAGCACACGCCGCACCGACGCCAGCCATCCTATATTTCCTCGATGGTGAAGCTGAACTCAGTTTGGGGGATGACAAGGTCAGTGCCCAACCAGGCTCATTTATCTACATGCCCCCGATGTTGCCCCACGCCATTTCTGCAAAGTCTACCGTCACAATGCTGCTCATCCAGGTGAAACCCGCAATGACTTCAACCGCTTGAAAGCAGTTGACAGTGCGGTTGCATTGGAAAGCTTTCTGATTCGAGACCTGGGCGGAGGAAACGATAGGTGATTCATTCAGGGCTATGTTTGGCAAGATCTCGCTGGGGCTGAATCTGGAATGATATGCTTCGTTCCGACTCTCGCACCACTGCCCGCCTCCGTCCCAAGAGCAGTTCTTGTGCCCCGATGGTTCCGCAAACACGCCCTGTTTGCCGATCCACCACCAGCAAGTTCATCACCCCGGTCGTGGCCATTTCTTCTGCGACCGCCCGACATGTTTCATCGGTGTAAGCAAAGGTATCAGGTAGTTCCCCAGCCGGACGGCTCCTTTCTCCGGCATCCTCTGCGAGTGGCAGCGCTCTCATCGCATCCGCTACGCTGACCATTTCCAGCGGATCGACACCGTACTCACGCGACAGGTGATATCCCCGGCGACTGAGCTTTTCGGTCAGAATCGACCGCGGCATGACCAGAGACGTCACAAGATAGGATGCAGTGCATGCCAATGCAAGTGGCAGGACGGCCGGCAGAGCGTGGGTCAGTTCCAGCGAGAAGAGAATCGCCGTGAGCGGCACACCCAGCGCGCCTGACAGCATTGCCCCCATCGCCATAAGCGCCCAGAGGGCCTGCGTTTCGCCCGGCATATGCGCCAACTGTGCCGCAGCCTCGCCCAGAGCCGCGCCAATCATAAGAACGGGAGCCAGCACGCCACCCGACGTGCCCGAACTCAGAGAAAAGGCCCACATGAGCGACTTGGCCACGATAAGCCCAAGCAGGAGCGCCACGGGGGCATCGCCACGGAGTACTTCCGCGATATTGTCGTAGCCTACCCCAAGTCCGCGCGGGAAGAAGAATCCGCCCACGCCGATGCCGATTCCGCCAATTGCAGGCCACCACATCCAGTGCACGTGCAGGCGACCGCAAAAGTGCTCAAACCCATCCTCGAAGCAGTACATCAGGCGGCTAAGTCCCGCCGCGGCAAAGCCGACGATAATCCCAAGCGGCGCGGCCACGAGTAGCGCCTGCCTCAGGTATATTGGCTCGGTTAATGAAACGGGGAAAATCGGACCCGCACCGAGCCAGCGAATGCGCAGCGCGTCTGCCAATACGCTGGCTACCGCGACCGGAACCAACGATCGCGGACGCCATTCGAAAAGCAGCAGCTCCACTGCAAGCAAGATTGCTGCAATCGGCGCCGCGAAAGTCGCTGACATACCCGCGGCGGCGCCGGCTACCAGCAAAGTGGTTCTTTCGGCATCGGTCAGTTTGAGCCACTGCGCGATCAGCGAGCCAAATGCTCCACCGGTCATGATGATCGGGCCTTCGGCTCCGAATGGCCCGCCAGATCCAATTGCGATGGCTGCGGAAAGCGGCTTCAGCACCGCCACCTTCGGGTCAACGCGCGCGCCATTCAGCAGAATTGCCTCGATGGCCTCGGGGATTCCATGGCCGCGAATCTTGTCCGACCCAAAGTAGGCCATCAGTCCCACCAGCATGCCACCAACGACTGGAACTAATATCAAGAGACCCGGCGAGAGTGGTGATCCGGCTGGCCCAACCAGCGCCAGGCTCATCCGGTGGTAGTAGAAGATGTTGGTTGCGAATGCGATCGCGCGCAAAAGAATCACGGCGAGCGCGGCTGCGCCGGCGCCGATAACGAGCGATACTCCGGTCAGGAGCCACACCCGACGATCTACGGTGAAGTCGCGCAGTGCAGAAGGTCGCGATCTCATCGGGGCATTCTGCCGACGACACCACGAGCATGAGTTGTGATGCGTTCCAGGGCCTGCGTCAGCCGCGGCGCCAGTTCATTCAACTCCCTTGCATGATTTCCCGAGAGACGGGCCAAAACCAGATTGCCCTTGCGCGTTACCCGCAAAATTGCCCGTCGCCTGTCGTCAGTGTCCACCGTTCGAGTGAGTAGGCCTTCGCGCTCCGATCGATCGACGAGTTCAACCGTACTGTTGTGCTTCAACCCGAGCCGCTCTGCTGCATAAGCGATGGTCACATTGGTTGACTCTGGCGCACCCGCCACCTGCAAGAGAAGCTGGTGTTGCTGAGGCTGCAGCCCCGCTTCCAGCGCTGCACATTCGCTGAAATGCAAGAAGCGCCGCAGTTCAAAACGAAAGTCAGCCAGGGTCCTCAGCAAAGCGTCAGAAGTGGTCTCCAGCGATTCAGCTTTCATGCATATATCGTAGCACGATATAACCGATGAAACCACAATGAAAACAGTCGCGCAAAGGGGCAGCTGGGAAGGCCGCGTTTGACAGGCGGCCGCCCCTGCAGAGGTCTTCCCTACAGGAATACAACCTGCTTCGACTCGCCGATCATCTGGATAAACGAGCCGACGCCCACATAGTCGATGCCCGGATAGTCGATCATTTCTTCTTCCTTGAATCCCATCACGCCCATGGACATTTCGCAGACGTGGATGCGCACACCGAACTCGGCGGCGTCCTTCATCAGTTGCTCAAGCGACTTGACGCCGCGAGCCTTCATGACGGAGCGAATCATCTTGGGGCCGATGCCGGCCATCTGCATCTTCGAGAGCGGCAATGAATGAGAGCTGCGCGGCAGCATCCAGCCAAACATTTTGTCCAGGAATGCTTTGGGCGGCGATTTCTTTGGATCGCGCAGCGCTGCGGTGGCCCAGAAGGTGAAGAACATATCCACTTCCATGTCGTAGGCCACAGCGCCTAGCGCAATGATGAACGCGGCGATGGTTGTGTCGAGGTTTCCGCTCATCACACCGATCGACAGACGGTCGTTACCTGCGGATTTTTCAAGCACGCTTACGCGCTCAGTCAACTGCCTGATCGTTTCCTGAAGTTCGAGTTCCGGCGAGACGGTGGTCATGGTTCGATTTCCTTTCAAGGCAATTGTTATCCTGCTAAATCTCTGCCATAGCAGGGGCGGCAACTTTGGCAGGAGCGTGACGCCAGGCAAACAGAACCAAAGCCAGCGTCCGATAGAGGACATGAGCAAATTTGGTAAGTGGCAGCATGGCGACGAGGTCCATGGCCAGCACTACATGGGCGAAAAACACCGAATGGCCAAGCGCAGTTGACGAAGGGAGATAGACGATGACTTCGCAAAAAAGGCCGGTAAGCACAGTTGCAGTCAGGATGATGGGAAAGAACCAGTCGGCAAAACTGCTCGTCGCGTGAAAAGTGTCCCTGCCTTGGACGCGGCGAAAAAGGACGATTGTCAAACCATAGAGGCAAATGACGCCGCCCAATGCACCGAGAATGCGCATTGGATACCAGGGCGGAACTGGAGAGCCGATTGGTTTGAGGAGGAAGTCGAGCGACGTAGCAACCAGCATAGCCAGGAATCCGCCCATCACGGCGGCATGGACCACCCATGGGCGTAAATACCAGGGCTGCGCTGCGGACAATGATGGGTCCGACTCGGCATCGCAGTCGCGGAAGCGTTTGTGGAATAATGCATCGGAAAGCGCTGAGAAGATAGCACCAGGCAGCGCTGAGAGATTCAATGCCACGCCCTCTGCGCGACGTTGCCGCCAATTGCGCGCAGCCATCGAAGCCATTCCGAAGAATGCGCTGAGACCGACGGCGGCGAAGAGGACGACTCCGATATCGTGAATCCATGCTCCCGGTAAGAAACTGAAGAGCGGAAGGGTCGGCTTGCCGAAGGTTCCCTTGCTCATCAGCAACAAGGAAAAGAACGCGGAGAACAGCGCGAGGACTGTCAGGTTACCGATGACGGACCGGTTTGCGAGCCCGGCAAGTCCGGTGAAGTCATAGCGCGCGATGGCGTAACTGCGGGCGGCAGCCATAAACTCGGCGGGATCGGCTTTGCGCGGACAGGTCTGCGTGCATTCCCCGCAGGCGTAGCAGCGCCACAGGTCTTCGCTCGCCAGCAACTCCCGTTCCATGCCCACCTGGGCCATGCGGATCATACGCCGGGGAAAGCCCGCCGAGTCCTGCGCCAATGGGCAGACCGCGGTGCAGTTGCCGCAGTTGAAGCACGCGCTGACATCGAGCGTGCTGCCGGCGCCATGCCGTTTGATCTTGCGTAAGAGATTTACATCGACAACACGCGCCATACAGATACCTCTTCGTCATGAGTGACTGGCAGAAGGCTTCTCTTCATACGCCACTGCTGCATAAAGCAGATAGTCGCCGTCTTCTCCGGCTTCGGCGACCTTGCCATACTTGCGCATGCCTGTCACGTGCCAGAGTGCTTCATCGCGGGGCATGTTCAAAGTTTCCGCAATCTGCGGGATCGTCGCGGGTTGAGCCTCGAGGAGCCTCTGAATTGCCTTGCGAGACGCGATCAGGTGCTTCTGGGCTTGCCGCTTCTCTTCGCTAATTCCGCCAAGACTCGCGCGGAGCGCGGCCAGTGCCTGTTTTTGTTCCGCCGTCAGTGGTTTCAACGCCATGGTTTTACTCCTCCTCAGCCGTATAGAGCGCGCTATGCGATGCTGACCAGATCCGCCGAGCATTGATGGCCGGGAATGTCTGCGGCAATGCCATCAACCATGGCCTCGAACTGATCGATCCGCCAGCCGTTGAGATCGATGGCCCGATGCGGGCAGACAGCGACGCACGCGCCGCAGCCGACGCACAGCCCCGCATTGACCTGCGCGCGGCTGACCATCGTCCCATCCACTTCGACCTGCACAATTCTGAGAGCGCCCTCGTAATCGCATTGCGTGACGCACTGCGCCTCTCCACGGCAAAGCGAGTGATCCACCGCCGCGACGTACGGATTCAGTTCGACATCTTCCTTGGCGAACATCGCGGAGACCTTAACGGCTGCCGCTCCCGCGGCGGCCAGGGTCTCCTGAATGTTCATGGGCCCTTGCGCCGTGCCCGCCAGCAGTACTCCGTTGACTGCAACCTCGACGGGACGCAGCTTGGGGTGGACTTCCTGCAGGAATCCATCGTCGCCGGTTGAGAGCTTCATCTGTTCGATCAGGTCTTCGATCTTGCCGGGCATCATCCCCGTCCCGAGTACGACCATATCAACGCCGAGAGTGAGTTCTTCGCCCCAGGTCAGCGCGTCTTTTACCGTGACCGACAAGGCTCCGTCCTTTGCGCGATTCGAGGGAGTCAGTTCCACGCGCGGTGGCTCCTCGCCGTTGTAGCGGAAGAAAACCACACCGGCTTTGCTCGCTTCGGTGTAATAGTTTTCCTCGCCGCGCCCGTAGGTGCGGATGTCTTGATTGAAGTCGAAAGCACCGACATTGGGGAATCGCTTGCGGACGGCCAGAGCCTGTTGAAGGATCGTCGTGCAACAGGTGCGCGAGCAGTAGGTATTCAGACTTCCACCGGGCGCCGGGACATGGACCCCATCGAGCTGACGGCTGCCGACACAATGTAGAAATGCAATGTTGCGGATCACCGAACCTTTGTAGCTGAGTCGCTTCTCTCCCGGGTTAACGGTGCGCGTGTATTGGATGAACTCCTGTATGGTCAGGACATTCGGTTCGGTCCGGTAAAGGAATTCGCCATCCTGAGGCACGTAGGGACGAAAGCCGGTGGCCATGACGATGGCGCCGACAGTAATGCGCAGCGCAGGAATGTTAGCGTCTGCAGCTTGCAAAGACTCCACCACAATTTTGAAGTTTCCAATGAAGCCGTTGATGGCCGTCACTTTGCTGCTCATCAACACTTCAATCTTGGGATTCTTGCGGACTTGCCGCTCCAACTCAGTGACCAACTCCTCCGCGGCGTGCTCACTGGGGTACACTTGGCCCCGCTCATTGAGATGACCTCCCAGCCGATCCGAGACTTCGACAAGGAGCACCTGGATGCCTCGCCCTGCAAGATCGGCGGCGGCCTTCATGCCCGCAATGCCTCCACCAATGACCAGCGCGCGGCGGTGGTTCGGCAGCTTGATCTGATCGAGGGGAACAGCATGGCGCAGCTTGCCGATTGCCGCGGCAATCATGCGGATCGCTTTGGAGGTTGCTCCAGCCGGGTCGTGTTTGTGTGCCCAGGATGCCTGTTCACGGATATTGACATGTTCATATAAGTAGGGGTTCATGCCGCCGCGGGAGACAGCACCGCGGAAGGTCGTTTCATGGAGAAAGGGCGAGCATGATGCGACCACTACGCGGTCGAGGTCTTCCTTGAGGATATCGTCGCTGATGGTGTGCTGGCCGGGGTCCGAACATACGAAGGTGTGAATTTTTGCAGTTGTAACGCCGGGGATCAGCTGCACCGTTTTTGCGACCTGCTCCACATCGACCACGTCGGAGATGTTTCCGCCACAGCGACAAATGTAGACGCCGATCTTCGGTTCAGCGCCGGCGGAATCGAGATGAGCGGGCTCGACCTTGCTTCGCGCGGCGTCGATCTGCTGCTGGATGTGAGCCTCATCGTCGTGTCCCGGCTCACCGCACTCCAGGGCCGGGTGCTCGTCCTCGTGCTGTTCCTGGTATCCGTCTTTATTACTCATGGCATTCCCCTTGAGGGCCGCTGCTCTCATATGCCCTCATCCTGCGAGAACTTCGGATCGGTTCTGTGTCGCATTCTTCTGAAAGAGGTATTGGCTGGCCTGCATGGCGGCTGCGCCGGCCTCCGCGATGGTATCGACGATGTCCTTCGGTCCGGCGGCCGTCCCGGCTACGAAGATTCCCAGTGCGGTAGTCGTCGTCGGCGCGGTCAGTGAGGGCGTCGCCACAAAGCCATCACTCGCGCACCCAATTGGAGTTACGCCCGAAGGATTCCACGCCGGAATCATGCCTTGCGCCAAAACCACGAGATCGTGACGGTGTTCCTGGATAGGATTGTCGGCATCTTCCGTGCTCTCGACATGTACCGAAAGATCTCCGCTGTCCACGGGATCAATGCGCGCTACTTTTCCGCGCACAAAGCTGACGCCCATCGCCTTCGCATTTTGAAAGAACTGTTCGTACCCTTTACCGAAAGCGCGAATGTCCATGTAGTAGACGGTGATGTCGGCCAGCGGAAGCGCTCCGGAAAGAAGCATGGCCTGCTTGATCGAGTACATGCAGCACACGCGCGAGCAATAAGACACGCCGATCGACTCGTCCCTCGAGCCCGCGCATTGCACAAATGCGACCGAGGACGGAATCTTGCCGTCGGAGGGTCGCAGAACGCGGCCATATGGACCATGCGGCGCCAGAAGACGCTCCAGAGTCAACGGCGAAACGATGTTCCTGCTGCGCCGGGCGTTGTATTGCGGCTTCACGGTCACCGAGTTCAACTGAAAGCCTGACGCCACGATCACCGCAGCGGTGCGAATGGTCAAATGACGCGGCTGCTGATCGAATTCGATGGCGCCCGTGGGGCAGACGCGCGCGCAAGTGCCGCACGTGCCACAGTGCTCAGCATCGAGTACGGCCTTTTGTGGAATGGCATTGGTGAAAGGGACGGCAATGGCGCGGACTGTGCCCAAACCTTCTTCGAAGGGATCGGGATATTCGGTGTCGCAGGCATATTCGCAGAGCCTGCACCCGATGCACTTGTCGAAGTTCACGTAAGTGGGCTTTTGCAGAATCCGGACATGATGCGTTCCGTCGATGGAATCGATCCCTTCCACTTCACTGCTGGTTAGGATCTGGATGTTGGGATGATGCGCCGCGGCGGACATCTTCGGCGTGGTGATACAACTTGCGCAGTCAAGCGTGGGATAGACCTTGCTGAGGCCGATCATGTGCCCGCCAATGCTTGCGTTGCGCTCGACAACAAGAACCTTCAGCTCCTGGTCGGCGAGATCGAGCGCCGTTTGCAGTCCCGCAATTCCGCCTCCAACGATGAGCGCATCCGGCGCGTAATCGGAGTTGATCTGCGTGTTCATCACAAGCCTCCCTGCATCGCCGGCGCGAGTCGCGGAAATCGCGCCGACGCCTGAAGACGCTGCATTGACTCGCGCCGCAAGCACCCCGCTAATTGACGGTCGACAGGACCGAGCCGTTGAAGATGGTCACTGATCAGCGCAATTTCCTTCAAGAAGGCTTTGATACAGACGGTGCAGATGGCGGTGAGCCGGATGCGCTCGATCCCCAGCCCGCCCGCGTTCATTCGGGAGGTGAGTTGATCGATGCGCGCAGCCAGCCGATCGTAGGCGCCGTGGTACGGACAGTCTGAGCCGCAGGCGGCAATCAGGATCCCGTCGATCCCGTGACTGTACGCGCGCAGGTAGAAGTCCTCGGGAAAGAGCACCGGCGAAAGCACCCGCACGATATACACATTGGAGGGATACTCTTGATGCGCTTTGCCCACGGCATCGGCCCCCGGATAGGCGCATTTGTCCGTCGCCAGGACCAGAATCTTAGGAACGAACGGTTCACTCATACCCACCTCGCACACCCATCGATTCCAGAATCGGGCGATGGGTTCCCTGCCGGGTCGTATGAACCAGCAGGTCCCTTGCAGACAATTCGGAAGATCGCTACTTTTTCCGGCGCACCAGGAGGCGATCGTGCCCCTCGGCCTCGATAATTCCCAGAAACTCGTGTCCTATCTTGCCCGACCAGGCGGCGATATCCTTTCGCGAGCCCTTGTCGTTGGATTTGATCTCGATGACCTGGCCTACCTTGATCGCGCCCATGCCCTTTTTGGCTTCCAGCAATGGGCCCGGACAGGCTGTGCCCCGCGCATCAATGACCTTGTCGGCTGTGATGGTCTCGACTGCTTCGCTCATAAAACCGCTCCTGAATGATCTGCGTGACTGCGATCCGCCACCGTCACGCGGGTTGAAGATCCTTTGTTGTTTTCCGCCGAGGTGCGCGGGCAGATGCCTGTTCCACATTTTGCCGAAAGCGCTGAGACAGGGCTTCGCGAATAAGAAGTGCGGCCTCGACAAAGCGCGGGTCGGCAATCCGGTAATAGACGCTTTGGGCGCGCTTCTCTGCGATCACTGCGCCACGATCCCGCATCATGCGCAGATGTTGCGAAGCATTGGTGATGGAAACTCCCGCCTCGTCCGCAATCTCCGTTACTGTTTTGGCTTCGCGTTGCAGGGCGCAGAAGATGCGCATGCGCGTGGTGTGCGCCAAGGTCGCGAAGAAATCGCCCAGCAGTTCGCACGATG
Organism: uncultured Acidobacteriota bacterium; assembly: GCA_963833995.1. Taxonomy (GTDB): domain Bacteria; phylum Acidobacteriota; class Terriglobia; order Terriglobales; family Acidobacteriaceae; genus Telmatobacter. Next base: position 278,401 of record CAWIAE010000003.1, read on the forward strand.
CTTCTCTCATGGCCTGATTCATTTCGGCATCTCCTCCGGCGCTTTCTGCGTATTTGCGTAATTCCGCAACTACGAGAATAGTGTAGGTTGCCGGAAAATCCCGTTCCGTGACGGCGGTCACGCGCGGCTGTGTGATGGTCTCCTCATGCGCACAAGACCTGTGGGCCCGTTTGTTGGTATGCGGAAATTTGAGCGAAGACATCAGAGCAAGCCACTGGTCGATTTCGTTGTCCTTTGAGAGCCCGATGCTAGAAGCTCTTCGCGAAGCCGATGGTTAGCGAGTTCTCCGACATCTTGCTGGTAACGCTGGTACCTGGAATTGCGCCCTGCCCCGAGATCCATGGTCCGGTGATTGAGTTCTGGAAAGCGTGGTAGTAGGTGGCAGTCATGTCCCAGCCGTTGATGGTTTGCATGATTCCGCCGGAAGCGTGATGCTGCACGATGGCCGGCGCAGGCGTATTGAAGAACGTGTACTGTGCAGGCACTGGGTTGCCGGAGTAGTTATATCCGGCCATGATCTTGGTTGACTTGGTGACGATTTGCTGCACGCCGCCTCCAACCGCCCAGATGCTCCGCCAGCCGAAGCCGGCCACCGAACCATCAGGGTTGTACCCCACTTTGCTGAACCCGACGGTGTTCGCATAGTCGAACCACCGGGCATCGACGCCAATGCGCGTGCTCTTGGTGACGGCCACTCCTGTGCCCATCGAGACCAGCTGAGGCAGGTTCATCTGGAAGTTCAGCGCGTGCGAAGCGCCGGTCGCATCCTGGCGATTCCAGTTGAACTTTTGAAACCAGACGGGAGAGTGGTAGGAGAGACCGACGCTTACGGCCTTGTATGCGTAATGCACTCCGGCGTTGAATCCCGTTCCGTAAGCGGGCGCATTATTGCCGGCCGAGAGGTAGTAGGGCATGGTGCTGCCGGCCATGACAGGAGCGGAGAAAGGCGCTGGGATGACCTGCAGCATCGACAACGCCGGGACCACCGAAAAGCCTGCCGAAAGCCGTTCGCTCAATTGCCGTGAGAAGCCCACCGGCAGGGTGACCAGCATGTAATTCGATCGGATCCGCCCGAACCCGAAGCCGTTGGGCGCCTGGGGCGAAAGAATCGGATTGGAGAAATCAGTGTTCCCGTTGTAATCCACACCGAAGCCGCTCACCGCCAGCATCGCCACGTGATAGGCGGTAGGGCTGCCGAGGCGATGGTAGACAAAGGCGAATCCAGGCATCAGCGACGTATCGCGGTGACTCACTGTGGTTCCGCTCAGTGTCGCGCCGGGCATGCCCGGGCCAAAGGCGTTGGCATCAACCGTGCTGGAAAGTGAACGCCAAGGGGTGAAGATCGTGCCGTGAAACTCGAATCGGCGTCCGGAGAACTTTGCCGTGCAGGCCGGATTCCAGGCGATGGAGCCGGTGGCGTCGAGGCAGATCCCTGTGTCGGCTCCGCCCATCGCCTCGTTTACGGGACCGGCGCCGTGCAAAAAATGGCCATCGGTTGCGAAGAGGGCGGGCGAGCACAGCAGCGAGACGGCGGCGGCGAGCAAGAGGCGAAAGCCAAGGCAGTTCCAGCGATTGAGCGTTTTCATCGTTACGGCGTCCTGCGAGACCGTCCTCGGAGTGCCGCCAAGAGGCTGCGGCTGGGACGGACCTCGACAGAGTAACGATGGCACGCACGGGGCCAATCCCGTGACACTCAAAATGAATGAGTTAGGGAGTCGCGGTTTCCAGATGCGAAACGTGGAGTTGCAACATTACGACGCTTGTTGCAACAGAATGTTGCAACAGATCGAAGCTATTGGAGGAGATGCAACTCGCGCATCCGCCGCCATAGAGTAGACCGGCTGAGACCAAGGGCCCTTGCTGTATCTTCCCTCTTCCAGTGGTGCTGATCGAGGGCCGCCTTCAGCGTCTCTGTGTCTACTGCCGATTGAGGAGAGGACGCTGTTCCCATTTCGAGTAAAGACGAGGATGAAGCGTAAACTGCGAGGGGCGAATCGCATTTCTCAGGGGTCCGGCGAATCTCCTCCGGCAGGTCCTCAGGCAGAATGGTCTCCATCCGAGCCACAGCAACCGCGTATTCAACCACGTTTGCCAGCTCGCGTACGTTCCCGGGCCAGGAATAATCCAGCAGGGCGCGCATCGCCTGCGGGGACATCCGATGCACGCGTCCCAGCTTTCCACTGATGCGCTTGAGCAGGCTCAGGGTCAATTGTGGGATGTCTTCACGGCGCTCGCGCAGCGGAGGAACTTCAATGGGCACCACGCATAATCTGTAATAAAGGTCCTCGCGCACGCGTCCCTCGCGAAGGGAAACGCGCAGGTCGACGTTGGTGGCCGCGATGATGCGTGCATCGGTGGTCCGCGGGGTACTTTCACCTACCCGCTCATATTGGTGTTCCTGCAGAACACGCAGCAGCTTCACCTGCAATTGCGGTGGCAGGTCGCCGATTTCGTCCAGAAAGAGCGTGCCTCGCGAGGCGAGTTCAAAGCGCCCGATGCGGTCTCGAACCGCGCCTGTAAACGCACCGCGCACATGCCCAAAGAGTTCCGACTCCAGCAATTCTCCCGGCAGGGCGCCGCAATTCACTGCAATGAAAGGACCTCCGCCGCGCACTGAACGTTGATGAATCGCGCGCGCAACCACTTCCTTACCGGTGCCGCTTTCGCCGGTGACCAGCACCGTGGCTTCGCTGTGCTGCAGCGTCTCGACCAGCCGGAAAATGCGCTGCATGGCCGGCGAACAGGCAACCGTCCCCGAGCAGAATGCGGGCGCGTCGGGGCAGGCCTCTTCCTCTTCCGCCGGACGAAGCAGAACGAGATACATCACCCGTGGGTCGCAGATTTGGGACCCTTCGCGGAGCATGGGCGCCGCGGTAATCGAGACCAAGCGCGCGGGCGCACTCCCGAACTTGAGTGTGGCACGCCAGCCTTCTCGCATCTCCCCATTCAGCAGCGCCTGGCGAAGAGGGCCGCCCGAGCCAAATAGCTCCACTCCGAGCATTTCCTCCACCGGGCGGCCACGCAGCCTGTTGGAAGTTCCCGCCCCCTGCAGTTCATCCAGAAGATGCGAAGCATGGACGATGCGAAATGAGGGGTCGAGACAGACGAAAGCCCGGCCGACCGAAGCCAGCGCCCGGGTAATTCCATGCAGGGCGGCTTGTGTTAAGGGGCCTATAGAGGGATCGGACTCGGTTGCATCAAGATTTGCTGCAATAAGGGCGGCCATGTTGAACACTCCCTTTGCCCTGACGACTTGCTTCGAGCATGAGGTTTTGGGCACGCTTCGGCGCCAATCTACTCTACGAGACGGAACCGGCCCGGAAAGTGCGCCGTGTCACATTTCACCGATCCGCGCCTCCGCTCATTCGGGCGCTCTGCTATTTCAACGTCAAAAAGGACGCCCACGCGTGGGCGAGTTCTGCCCCATCGGGACCGGTCAATGCAGCTTCCGTCTTGATCACGCGCTTGTTCCGGCTGTCGATCCATCCCCGGATTTGCACTTTGCTCCCAGAGGCGACGTGCCTGCGGAAGCGGACTCGGAGTTCGGCGGTCAGCGCTTCTACTTCTGCTGCGACGACCGCCTTCGGCATGGCTTCGTCGAGCACCGTACTGACAATGCCCCCGTGCACAATGCCGTCAAACCCTTCCGTGGACGGCTCGGGAATCCACTCGGCAATCATCTCTCCGGTATTGTTCTTTTCGAACTTCAGCCGCAGTCCGTGCGGATTGTCGGGCCCACAGGCAAAGCACGATGACTGCGCGCGCGCACCCAATCGCGTCGCCGGGGCGCAATCGTCTGTCTCTTGAAGCATGGCTCCTCTTTTTGAATCTTCAATGCAACTTTACGCCGCGTCCTCATCCAGCAGCCGTGACCGTGCGGCGCATGCCCATCACCAGCTGCGCCCCGACGATTTCCGTAGGTTCCTCGATCACGAGCTCTCTCGAAGAGACTATTACTTGGCGGGGGCAACAGTGCAGCATTCTCCAGTTACGCCTTTCCCTTCTTCGACGGTGAAGATCCGATCTACAGACGCAAGTTTCAGTTTCTCCACAAAACCGCTCGGCCAGCGAATCTCAACTCCATCGACCGCTTTGGCGTCGCCAAGGCCAAAATGAACCCTGAAGTCGTTTGAGGAGAGATAGCTTCCACCGCTTAAGACGTCTCCCCTTTGCCGCACCCCATTCGCCTTCAGATACACCGTCGCCCCAACGGCGTCACGAGGGCTCTTGGGACCGCCGACAAGCTTCAGGTCCACCCAGTGGTGGTGATCTGGATTCACATTTCGAAGCAACACGGGGACGCCGTCCATACTGTTAATGACCACGTCAATCTTGCCGTCATTGAAGATGTCGCCAAAAGCTGCACCGCGGCCAACCGTAACCACGGCGAGGCCGGTTCCCTCGACTGCCGGGACCAGCTCAAATTTGCCGCCTTTCAGGTTGTGGTAGAGCAATGTGCGCTGGGCATAACTGTTCCCCCATTCGGGATGTTTATCGACCTCGGGATAGACGTGCCCATTCACAATCAGCAAGTCCTTCCATCCATCGTTGTCGTAGTCGAGGAACCCGTCAGCAAAGCTGACGAAGGGTATGGACGATGTAGCAATACCGGCCTGATAACTGACGTCTGTGAAGGACCCTGTGCCGTCATTCTGGAAGAGCACGTTGTAATCATCCGCAAAATCTGTGTTGACCACTGAAAGGTGGCCATTATTCTCGTAGTCCCCGGCGGCGATGCCCATATTGGAGACTTCGCGGCCATCCTTGTTCAACGCATATCCACTCATGTAGCTCTGATCCTCGAATGTTCCGTCGCCTTTATTCATATAGAGGTAGTTTGGCGAGGTATCGTTTGCCACAAGCAGATCGGGTTTGCCGTCCCCGTTGACATCCACAAACAGCGTGCCGAGGCCGTAGAACCCGCTGGGATCGTCCACGCCCAGCTTCTTGCTTACATCCGTGAACGTCCCGTCCCCATTGTTGTGGAATAGATGGTCATGTTCGCCGGGAAGGCCGCGCGGGCCGCACATCACCTCCACGCTGCGGTACTCGCAAATGGCATAGCCCACCGCTTTGGTTTTCGAGATCGGAGGATTGGCAAGATCGACTTTTGCATAACCATCCACGAAAAGATCGAGACGCCCGTCGCCATCGTAGTCCCCGAAAGTTGCGCCTGTGGACCATGTGCCTACGGCCACCCCGGAGGTTTCAGCAACATCAGTAAAAGTGCCATCGTGGTTGTTGTGGTAAAGCCGATTTTTTCCGTAGTTGGTCACGTAGAGGTCGGGCCAGCCATCGTTGTCGTAATCGCCAACCGCACACCCGTAGCCCCACCGCTCGTTGGCAACGCCGGCAGCCTTTGTCACCTCAGTGAAGGTACCGTCGTGGTTGTTGTGAAAGAGAGCGGCATGCGGCGGGTCGGCCTTGCCCGCCAGCGCGTCGTAGTTGGAACCATTGACAAGGTAGATGTCGAGCCAACCGTCGTTGTCATAGTCCAGGAGACATACGCCCGGCCCCTTGGCTTCCAGAATAAGCCGCTTCGCGGGCGTGCCGGCGGTGTGATGCCAACGTGTGAGCCCCGCAGCCTCGGCAATGTTCTGAAAAATGATTGGGCCTTGTTTAACAAAGCCGCCCGCAGTGATAGGCCGGTGCAGGTTATCGTACTGGGCAGCCTGGGGACCGGCATTTGCCATCCCGCTGACCGACTGCTGCGCCCCGCTGGGTCGCTGTTCGCCCGCGCTTTCCTGCGCGCTCAAACCGGGAGTTTCCATCAGGGCAAGGACCATGGAAAGAGCGATCAAAGCAAGCCTTCCCGGAATCCGATCGCAAAACCCGCAGAGCCTTCTCGTAATCCGGAATTGACCTCGTCGGATCAAATCGAATCTCACTCCATTTCTCCTCTTCCAGTGTTGAGCCTGAACTCCAAATCACATTGCGAGCGCACCGGTAACCCCTGAATCGAGAATTCCTGAAACAGAAAGCTTGTCCGAACACCAGACGGCCAGCCATGATCCCGGTCACACGGCATTGCTCGGAATTTGGCTGCACTCGCGCAACTGGAGTCGAGGCTCCGCCCGTTCGCTCCTCGCGACAACTTGCTTTGTTTCGGAGTTACCGTCAATCATCAGAGGCTACTCGAATTGTAGAGCCCGAGCCCGTTGGGATTAGCCGCAAGACCATTCACGTAGTTCCGATGGCGTGCGAAAGGCGCCGCCAATGCGAAAGCACCAGTCGACTTGAGTGCCCAACTCGTGTATCAGTGGTCACTTGACTTTGGAGGTGCGAACTCCTACGATTCAAACAATGTTGAGGTGAGGGAGTTCACCTTTAACCGCTGTCCCATCCAATAGGCCGGACAGATGATGACTCCTGACAGGGTATCCTGTCGCGGAGCACTGTCCCGGCGGCGATCCCCGAATAAAACCAAAGGAGCCTGGTTCCATGGCGAATGCATGGGCCTTCTCGGACTTTTGGGCGGGATCGGCATTGATCGCGAAGCTGTTCGCGATTGGATTCGAAGTCTCAGCCGCACTTCTCGAGATCGCTGTCGTCACAGTTATCCGACTGATCAGCGGTGCCGTTGCTGGTAGCGCTGGGTCGCAGGATCACAACCAGCGAAATCGATCTCTTGGCAGCCCACAAATCACACCACAACCGAACAGGAAAATAGGACCTGGCGCAATAGGAGATTGGGGCTTCGCAATGTCCTGCGTCTTGGGCGCAATAGGGTCCATACAACCAGCGGCCTAAGGGCCGAGAAAGCGTAATCAACATGTCTGAAATTGCAAAACTCCAAGCACTCGAGATTCTGGACTCGCGCGGTAATCCGACATTGGCTGTCAGCGTAACGCTGGCCAATGGCGTCGCCGCGACGGCAAAAGTTCCTTCTGGAGCATCCACGGGCAAACGCGAAGCCGTGGAACTTCGCGATGGCGACAAGGCACGATATGGCGGCAAAGGCGTTCTGAAGGCGAAGAGTCACGTGGAGGGCGAAATCCAGAGCGCCGTCCGCGGCTTCGATGCGACTGACCAAAAAGGACTCGACAAGAGGCTTTGCGAACTCGACGGGACTCCGAATAAGGGCCGCCTGGGTGCCAATGCGATCCTCGGTGTATCGCTCGCGGTCGCTCATGCCGCAGCCAAGGATCACGGGGTTCCGCTTTACGCAACCCTTGTGGACGAGCCGGCCAATCTTCTTCCCACACCCGGACTCAATGTGCTGAACGGCGGCAGCCACGCCGACAGCAACGTGGACTTCCAGGAGTTCATGATTTCGCCAGTTGGAGCTCCTTCCTTCAGCGAGGCATTGCGTGCAGCCGCCGAGACCTTCCACGCCCTACAGGGTGTGCTCCATAAGAAGGGCTACTCTACCGGCGTAGGCGATGAAGGTGGATTTGCCCCTCAGCTGAAATCGAATGAAGAGCCGGTCGAGCTGATCCTCGAAGCGATTCAGAAGGCAGGCTACAAGCCAGGCAAGGATATTGTCATCATGCTCGATCCTGCCGCCAGCGAGTTTTTCGAAGACGGCAACTACATCTTCGCCAAGTCGGATAAGAGCAAGAAGACCCCGGCAGAGATGGTCGCTCTCTGGAAGATCTGGCTCGAGAAGTACCCCGAGATCTGGTCCATTGAGGACGGCGTAGCCGAGGACGATCATATCGGATGGAAGCAGATGACAAAGGACCTGGGAGACGAAATCCAACTTGTCGGTGACGACAACTTCGTCACCAATCCGGCGCTCTTCGGCCAGGGTATCAAGGATGGAATTGCGAATGCCATTCTAATCAAGTTGAACCAGATCGGCACGGTGACGGAGACACTTGAATGCATCAAGATGGCGCGCGACAACGGCTACGGCGCCGTCATCTCGCACCGCTCCGGAGAGACGGACGACACCAGCATAGCCGATCTTGCGGTTGCCGCCGGCATGGGACAGATCAAGACCGGTTCCGCGTGCCGTGGTGAACGGATCGCAAAGTATAACCGCCTGCTTGAAATCGAGCGCGAACTGGGCAACAAGGCGCGTTACGCAGGCGCCACAATCTATGACCGCTGGAAGAAGCCTGTGAAGGCGTAATCGTGCGCCAAACGTGTTGGAGTCCACCGTAGCGGCTCATTTGGGCAGATGACTCCTCGAAGTGAAAGCTTGGAGGAGTCATGCCTGAGATTCAAACTATGACGTCGGAAAGGCAACAACACGAAGAACTCAACGAGGCCCAGCAAAGACGCTTGAGCGTTACTTGCGCGTACATTGACAAACTTCTGAGCGAGGTGGAGCAGATTCTTCATGAGACGTCCTCAAAATCTCCCTTTCCTCGCCATGTTGTGGATGTGACTCCGGCGCAAACCCGAGTGCTTGAGGATCATATTCAACACATCCGCGAGCAGCTTCTCCGCGCCCTCGCGTGGCAGAACATCACGCCGGAAGCACCCGAAATCCCGACCACTCGCGCCGCCCTCACACATCTCGCATTTATCGATATCGCGATCGAAGAGTTGAAGCCGAACTATATGCGCGGGTCGGGATCTGTTCCGGAAGGTGTGGCAGAAGAGCTCAACGGCGTCGTCCACGAACTTCGTTCAGTCACCCAGAATATGCAACGCTATCTGCGCCAGGAGTTGGGCACTAATCTGGGGTCGCGCCTTGAAAAACTGGAACAGGCTGGGCATGATGTGAAGCTGCTGCAGACGATTGAGAACGTGGTCACCCGCCACGGACTGGTCGAATTCCGGTCAAAAATCGGTTCTCTCGCGTCACGCCTCGAAGATAACAATCTTGAGGTGGCTCTGTTCGGAAGGGTCAGCAGCGGAAAGTCATCCTTACTCAATGCGCTTCTGGATACAGACGTTTTGCCGGTCGGTGTGAATCCAATCACGGCAGTTCCGACAAGACTCCGGCACGGTCCCGTTCTTCGTGCTGAAGTCGTTTTCGCAAGTGGGCTTAATGAAGAAGTATCGCTCGACCAATTTCGAGACCTGATAGGTGAAGCTGGCAATCCCGGCAATCAGCGCAACGTAATGCGAGCGGTCGTTGAGATTCCATCGGCCCGTCTGAGCCAGGGCATCGTGCTGGTAGATACTCCCGGGCTGGGGTCACTTGCCAGGCGCGGAGCGGCAGAGACAATGACTTATCTGCCGGCCTGCGATCTCGCAATCCTGCTGATCGACGCGGGAACAACCCTCAACGATGAAGACATTGGCACCCTCCGCCTTCTTTATGAGGCCGGGATCCCAGCCATTGTCCTATTGAGCAAGGCTGACCTGTTGGCCGACGCGGACCTGGAGCGTGTCGCCGTCTACATCGAAACACAGGTTCAAAACGAATTAGGACTCAAGGTCCACGTTCAACCTGTCAGTGCTCTTGCGGATCATGTGAGGTTGCTGGATCGCTTCTTCGAGCAGGAATTGCTCCCTCGGTTCAACCAGGCACGAAGTCTGCGCGAGGCCTCTGTTGCCCGCAAGATCGGGGCGCTTCGAGAGTCAGCGACTGCCGCGCTTGAAACATTGCTTCAGCGCGGAGGACGGGACAGCCTCACTCCAATCGAGACGCGAGAGATCGAAGCCAGACTGCGTCATATCAGCGGGGAAATTGGAGAGCAGCGCACCCATCTCGATCAGGCGTTTCTTGAGCTCGGAGAGCGTCCCGAACTCATTCTCTCTGAATTGGCAGAAATGGCGGTGGCCCGCATCTGCTCAGGAGAAAAGAACAGAGTTGACTCCTCTGCGCTCCTGGAGTGGATCAATGACGCGATTCAGAGACAGGTGGATGGTGCTCTCTGCCGGACGCGGAGTGCAATCAACGAAGCCGTCGACGGCCTTCGCGAGATTGCTACCAACATTACTCGATCCGACGTGCCCACTCAAGAGGAAGCTCATATTCTGCTTCGAAACGCGCCGCGCTTTGAATTGTCTTTCGTTCCCGGTTCTGTTGGCGCACCATACTGGAGATGGATGGGGCGAAAAGCCTCTGGCTCACTGGCGCGACAAAACCTGCGTCGCGCATTTGGCGAATCATTCAAGGACGAACTGCACCGATACGGCCGCGCCCTGAGCCAATGGGGCGAACACACAGCCCGCCGGCTGCAGACCCTCGTGAACTCGTATGCCGACGCGTATCGGGCGCAGCTCAATCGAATGCGCGGACCGTCCCCTGAAGGCACGACTTCACCAGAGCTCGAAAACGACCTTTCGCTGTTACTGAAATGGAATACTGAGACGAGTACCGAAACAGCGCAAGCACGGAACTGAATAAGGAGGATAGACGTTGGAGAAATATATGTTCATCGCGATCGGAGGTTCGCTTGGCTCGATTGCCAGGTACTGGGTTGGGTCAACAATCTCGGGCCGCCTGGGCACCCGGTTCCCCTATGGAACATTCGTCATTAACATCAGCGCCTGCATCATGATCGGGTTTGCCCTAACCTATCTGGGCAGACGCGTTGAGCTGAGCCCGGCGTGGCGCTTTCTTGTTCCCGTTGGATTCGTCGGCGCTTACAGCACTTTTTCGACTTATGAGTGGGAGACGCTTTCCACTCTACGATCCGGCGCATTCCTGCTCGCTGCGTTTTACGCAGTCGGCAGCCTCCTTCTGGGTCTCGTCGCGGTGTGGGGCGGCTCTCTTCTCGCCGAGGTACTTGGGTGAGAACACATCGACAGTTCGTCGTGTATGAGTCGATACTTCAGGTTCTGCAAGAGCCTGGATGTCCACTCTGCAGGTTCCTGAAAGAGTTTCAAGCCGGGGGACTGCAGAACCGCACGGACACCGAAATGTTTGCATTGAAGTCAGCGCGGAGAAGGATCTGCGCATCCAGGAATTTGGCAGTTGCCTGCACCGTGCTGACATCCAGCGGACGGTGCGGTAACTGATAAAGCATAGGGTTACACATACACGCAGTCTCGGAGCAAGGGAGGATAAATGCTGAAAGCGGGGAAGGCTCTGAAGGTCTCTATCTACGTCGGTGAGGGGTCGAAACACCACGGCATTCCGACGTATTCAAGCATTCTTGATTTTCTTTTCTATCGTGGCGTATCTGGGGCCACGGTTGTAAAAGGCATTGCGGGCTTTGGCGCGGATCATCACATGCACACCGCAAGCATTGTCGAGATTTCCGACCGCATGCCATTGAAGATCGAGTTCATCGAGGCATCCGAGAAAGTGAATGAGATTCTGGGCAAACTGGAAGAACTCGCTGGGACCGGCATGATCGAAATGCAAGAGACCACCGTTGCAAAACCGGCACAAGTCTCGAAGCCAAAGAAGGCTGTTCCTCTGGCGCATCCAAAGATAGAAGGCGAAGCGAAGATGATGGGCATCTATATCGGCGAAGCTGATCAATGGAGAGGCAAGCCACTTTACAAAGCCTTGGTCGATGCGATGCGGGCCAACGATGTTGCCGGCGTCACCGTCTATCGCGGCATTCTCGGCTATGGCGCGGACCGCCGAATGCACAAGGATAAGCCTCTGCACCTGTCGCACAATTGTTCCATCATGCTCTCGGCCGTTGATACTGAGGACAAACTCCGATCCTTTCTGCCACTTGTCGATCAGATGGTAGAAGAGGGTTTGGTCGTTTTCTCAGACGTGAACATCATCAAATACTCCTACCGCGCTCTTGATGTTGATCAGCCAGAGCCGCGGTCGGGAAGCGCTTCTGCATAAGCGGAGGATCAACCATGAAAGACCACTATCAAGCACGAATGTTACGCATTCATTTCGGCGAGGGTGACAAATGGCAGGGGAAGCCTCTGCATGAAGCGATTGTCGCCAAATGCATGGAACTGGGAATTGCCGGCGCCACCGTGTATCGAGGAATTGAAGGGTACGGCGCGAGCACCAGGATTCACCATGCCAGTCATTGGACTTTTTCAAAAGACGCACCGATTATGCTGACCATCATCGACTCAGAGGAGCAGATTAAGAAACTGATTCCTCATTTGGACTCGATGGTGGAGGAAGGGTTGATCGCGATGTCCCCCGTAGACGTGATCCGCCATTCGCGCGGATCAGGGCAAGGGCCGGAGAACGGGTAAGCAGTGTGGACTTGGTTCCTACAATGGATGACGGCTTGATCGCCGGTGGTTCGGCAATACAAGATTACGGCGGCGTTCCGACTGTGACACGCGTGCCTGTGGATGGCGCCTCCCGCCTGTTGCAACTGGCCTCTCTGGCTCAGGCACTTGGTGCTGAGCCTGTCGCCGAGGAAGCAGGTGATCTCGCGGACCGGGTTTCCGAAGGTCGTTTCTATGTGGCGTGCGTCGGTCAGTTCAAGCGAGGCAAATCGACCCTGCTCAATGCTCTGGCCGACCACGAAGTCGTTCCCACCGGGTTTGTTCCCGTCACCGCGGTGCCTACCGTAATTCGGTTTGGCGACGAACTTCACGCGCGCATTCGTATGCGAGACGGGTTCTGGCGGGACGTTGCCATGTCCGACTTGAAGGAATACGTGACGGAGGAGCTAAACCCCGAAAACAAAAAGGCCGTGGAAGGCGCGGAAGTATTCGTGCCCAGCCCCTTGTTGTCCACCGGCATGTGCTTTGTGGACACGCCTGGTTTGGGCTCGGTCTTCACCGGCAATACGGCGGCTACGCAGGCGTTCATTCCTCACATTGACGCAGCGTTGGTTGTGGTCGGAGCCGATCCGCCGATTGCCGGCGAAGAATTGGCGCTGGTGGAAGCAGTTGGCAAGCGGGTTCAGGATCTGATCCTGGTGATCAACAAGGCCGACCGCACCAGCGATCCGGAACGTGCAGCGGCGGTTAAGTTCACGCGCGAGATTCTCGAAAAGCGGCTGCATCGCCCGATGGGCGAGGTTTTTGAGGTGAGTGCCGCCGAACGGATCGAAAATCGCGGCCCATTAAGGGATTGGGAAAGACTGCTGGCAAGCTTGCATCTCCTCGTTGAACACTCAGGAAGGAATCTCGTTCGCGCTGCTTGCGACCGAGGCCTCCGACGCTTAAGCGAACAACTCCTCGCGGTTATCAGTGAAGACCGTGACGCTCTTCAGCGGCCCATCGAACAATCCGAACGGCGCATCGCTCTCATGAAGGAAACAATCAATGAGGCTGAGCGCTCCATGCGCGAGCTGAGTTTTCTATTTATGGCAGAGCAGCATCGGATTTCTGACCATTTCGTTGAAAGGCACAAGCAGTTCATCCGCTCTGTGGGTATAGAGTCTGAAGCAGAATTTGGTGAGGAGCTACCGTCCATACCCCTCGGTTTTGGCCCACATTATCGGCGCCGAGTGATGCACCTCGCCCAGGAGGTCTCGCGCCGCAAGGTTATACCCTGGCTCAAACCTGAGCAGGAAGAAGGCGAGCGCCAATATCGCGCCGTGGCCATTCGATTTGTAGAGATGGGAAACAATTTTTGGACAAAGCTGGCGGATGCGGGTTTTAGCGAACTGACGCGGATGCCTCATGCGCTCGATCCTGAGGAAGGCTTACGCGTACGTTCGAGATTCATCTTCGAGGACTTCATCGGAACAGCCCAGCCTCCATCGCCGCTGCGCTGGCTGGCCGACCTCTTTTTGCCGCTTGTGGGTGGACGCAAACTCATCACGAACGAGGCTCGAGAATTCCTGTGGCATCTCTTAGAAGTGAACACCTCCCGCGTGCAAAACGACGTTCTCAATCGCATTCAGGAAAGCCGGGACCGCCTGGAGGTCGAAATTCGCAAGCTGTTGCACGAAATCAGCCGCATTGCAGAACAGGCACTTGATCGGGCACGGAAAGTCAAAGAAGAAGGAACCCCCGCAGTAGAGTCGGCAATTGAACGGCTCAGCCGATTAGAACGGTGCATCCTGGCCCTCATCTAGAGCATTTTCGATTCAGGAATCGACAGAACTCGATGCCCCGCCTTTGTGCGCTCTTCGCACGAAGGGCGGGAAGTCGCAGACGTTTATCTCAACCGTAAGCACCCAAGCCGAAAACTCTCTAACAATTCATCAAATTTCCGGAGATGGCAGGAGGATTGGGGAACGCGATCACCTGCGGACGCGATCTTCTCCGGAACCGGAATGGCAGGTTTTGGTTCGATTTATCCCCCGACAAGGGTCTTGCATCGCATCTCCCGTGGCGTGGAAAATGAAGGTCCAGGGAGCCTGTTCAGCGATGCTCTGTTTGCAGCCTGGGGAAGAAAAAGATCGACACCTATCCTGGCTGGTGTCGATCTTTTCTCAAATTGCCGCAGTTACTGTTTGAGATTCGATTGCTGCGAAGGATAATCCACACGCACGGTAAGAATCTCAAACGGATGAACCGGGACGCTCACGATTCCATCCGTCATTGGCAATGCAGATCCCTCCGGTTTCTCCATCAGGTTGGTGATCGTGGCTCCAGTTGCGCCTTTGGGCACGCGGATCTGAACGTCGCCGGATTTCCCCGCCCACTCGTAAACCCGGAAGACCAGCCCGTTTTCATCTTCGGCTTTCTTGAGCGCGGTGAGTACAACGTTTTCAGGACTTACCGTCACATAGGCGTACTGCGCGGGCAGGGCTCCCGAGTGCGCTTCAACCTGTGTCGCCTGCAGCTTGTAGTTATACTCGTAACCGCGCCGTACAGTCAGCGCCTGCTTCCAGTCTCCCCCGTGCGGATAGAGCGCATACGTGAAATGCTGGTGTCCGCGGTCAGCCTCGGGATCGGGCCAGGTGGGCGAGCGCAACAGGGAGATGCGCAACACGTTGTCCTTGTCGTCATAGCCGTACTTTGAGTTGTTGATCAGGCTGAAGCCATGCTGCCCGTCGCCCAGATCGGCCCAGCGCAACGCCGGAACCTCGAACTGCGCCTGCTCCCAGCTATTGTTGCGGGTCGTTGGCCGTTGAATGGTTCCGTAGGGAACCTCGTAGGTTGCCATGCTGTTTGTGGCGGCGAGCGGAAAAGCAGCTTTCAGCAGGATATGAGTTTCATGCCAATCCACATCATTGACTACGTTGACCTGATCCGCATGCGCATCGAGCGTGATTTCCTGCGCGAATTTTGAGCTCTGCCAACTGTGCGTTACGCGAATCGAAGCGCGCAGCGGGCCCTTCTCAACCAATTCAACTGAATCGGCATTGCCAATCGAAATCACATGATCCAGCGTGCCGGGATCGATATTCCAGGCATCGTAGTCCTTCGGCAAATCTTTGAAGGCCTGCAGTTGATTACCGCAACTGCCCGGCGCCAGCGCTTCAAACTGCGTCTTCTTGTCGTAAAGACTGGTGATGCAGCCAGTCCGCGCGTCTACAGTAACCTTCAGGATCGAGTTCTCCAGAGTCAACTCCTCCACCTTCAAATCGGTCGCAAACGGCTTTACGCCGGGGACCGCGTGGAGCACTGTATAGCCCAGCGACGGCACTTTGCCTACCTCAATCAGAACCCGGTAACTGTGGGTTGCGGGATCGCTTTTCAGAACCTGCGACGGCACTACGCGATTCGTCGCGTCGAGAATGGAAACGCCTTGTGCGACAGCCGGCAGCTGCACGTCGGCGGTGACAGGGCCAGAACGCTCCCAGGCCAGCGGGTTCAAAATCAGGATCGGCACTCCACTGGGAACCTGGGTGTCAATACCCGCCGATAAGGTCTTGATGGCTTTCTGCGAAATCTCATTGGTTGCCCAGTGCACCTGATCGTAATCCTGCTGCGCTTCTTTATAGATGACTCCGATTCCCGAGCCGGCGGCCAAATCGTGAAAATCATTGAAGGTGATTTTCTTCCACGCCTCGGTCAACTCATCGCCCGGATACGGGCTGCCCTGGAGCCACGCCAACGAAGCGAACTTCTCAGCATTCAGGGCCCATTCTTCGCTGTCGCGCATGTTGCGCTTGTGGTTGGCCTGGGTGGTCATCACCCCGCGGTGATACTCGAAATAGAGTTCACTCTTCCAGGTTGGAATCGCCACCTTTCCATCGGGAGGCGTTGCGGGGGGCTCATATCCCTGGGCGATGGATTTGTAATCCCAGGTGCGCGGATCCGATACCACCTTCTTTTCGAACTCGGTGAAGTAGCTCTGGGCAGTCCCGAACTTCATCGTTGGCACAACCCTGCCCGCTTGCATCCAGTGCACGCCTTCATCCAGAATGGCGCGCGTGGGACCCCCACCGTGATCGCCGATGCCATACAGGTCCATCATGTCGGTGAGTCCGGGGGTATGCTGGCGCGCAACGGTGAAGTCATTGCTGAGGCGCACCGGGTTCAGATTGTTGTTGGCGTAGTCATGCGGGAAATAGGTGAGTACCTTGCTGCCGTCCGGCGACTCCCACCAAAAAAGCTTGAACGGAAACTGGTTCGTGTCGTTCCACGCCGTCTTCTGCGTGACGAAATAATCGATGCCCGATCGCTTGTAGATCTGCGGCAGTTGCCAGGTGTATCCAAACGAATCCGGGTTCCACCCAATGCGCACATCAACACCGTATTCCTTCTGAAACCATCGCTTGCCCAGGAGAATGGAGCGCACCTGCGCCTCGCCATCGGGCATGTTCAGATCCGGTTCCACCCACATGCCGCCCACGATCTCCCAACGGCCTTCCTTAATGCGCTGCTTGATCTCCTCGTTCATCTGGGGATATTTTTCGGCAATCCATTCGTTGTATTGTGCGGCCGACTGTGTATACGTGTAGTCGGGGTATTCATTCATCAATTGCAGCGCGGTGCCGAACGTCCGCTTGACCACATCCACCGTCTCGGTCCAGGGCCACAACCAGGCGGCATCGATGTGCGAGTTGCCGGTCAGATGGAGCGACGCCTGCTGCAACACAGGGTTGAGATTCTCCATTGTCGATTGTGCCCGCTTGAGCGATGCATCGAATTTTGCCTGATTCCTCGCATCCAAGGCATCAAGATCGACCGCATCCACGCCACGCTCCAGGGTGCCTGTATCTGCTGTGGCGTTCTTTGAAATGCTCGGGATCAGCAATGCGGCCGACAGAATCTCAAGCCGCAGATCTTCAGGGTTGGGCCGGTTCTCAGCAAAATCGATCTTCAGTTGCGTCCCGTCGAAGGTCTTCTTATCTACGGTGTGGAGCAACTTGACAGCGACCAGCACCTTGTCTCCGGGCTGAGCTTTATCGAAGAGCACAATTGGCTCAAGGTCGTCGCCAAGCGCCACGCGGCGCCCGTTGAAGTAGATGATCTCCGGCATCGGGCCATTGGCAGAAGCCGAGAAAGAAAACCAGATGCGTGCCCCTGTGAGGTCGTAGCCGTGAAGGTCCTGCGGCACTTCGATCCACCGCCGAAACCACACCGCATCTTGTAAAGTTTCGGCCCGGGCTTTCAGCACTGTCCAGGATGAGTCGTCCAGGTCAGGAGACTCGCCATGGGCGAGATCGCCCGCATGGAATCGCCATTCCTCCGCCGGCAGGCGATCCAGTTCCGTCAAGCGGCTGACCACCTCGTGCGTGTGGGTGCTGAGTGGCTTCACGATCTCCGCGGCCTGCGTGGCCGTTTGCGCGCCGGCTTGCACCCGCCCGAGTATGCCCACACCCGCCAGCAACAGCAGCGCTGCGCCCAGTTCCAGGCTCACGATCTTCTTCCCAAGTCCAACGCCGATCCTCATTGATTCCCCTTGCCGATCGATTGCATGTTTTGCGCCCTGAATTCGCCCCATGCCTTAACGCCGTCGCGAATGATAACACGGCGAAATAGAGCATGGTCGTGATGCCAGATACCATGGGCGAGTCATCGGCCAGGGATAGATGAAGCGCTGCCGGACTGGCACCGCGGAATTCCCCGTCCCCCGCCCAAGCGCGGCTCGAAGTGGAAGTGATGAATGCCGGGTTTCCGGGGTTTCGACATGGGGAGACCCCCGGCGCTATCATCGAATTTCTTGGCCACTGCCCACACCGGAAGCCTTGGGCCCGGTGGCTTCAGCACCCATAACCGCTCCTTTGGCGTGGGAGAGCCACTGAAGCAATGGAAATGCATCGCAGTGGAAACCGGAGGAAAATTAGCGTGAAAAGCATTTGCAGGTTGGCGGTTCTGGCTGGCGTACTCGGATGTGGCATCTACCCGGTCCTAGAGGCACAGCAAAACACGAGCGTGAAATTGCGCGCGCCTGCGACCCCGCTCATCGTTCACGATCCATACTTCAGCGTCTGGTCCAACTCCGACCAGCTAACCGGCGGACCCACGCGGCATTGGACCGGCGCCCCACAAGAGCTGAATGGAATCGTGCGGATCGACGGCAAAAGCTATCGTTACCTCGGCGATGCGGATCGTGATATTCCAGCGCTTGAAGAAACTCAGCAAACCATCACGCCCACGCGTACGATCGTGACTTTGCAGAATCCGCAGGTGGAAATCCAGATTTGCTTTCTCACTCCGGCCTTTCCTGATGACATGAAGATCATGGCGCGCCCGGTCACTTACCTCACCTGGGAAGCGAAGTCGCGCGACGGCGCGAGTCACGATGTCACGCTCTACCTCGACATCGATGGAACCATTGCCACGAACACACCCATGGAGCCTGTGGTGTGGTCGCGCGCCAAGATTGCGGGCCTTCATCTGCTTCGCGTCGGCACCGAACGGCAACCCATGCTCGAGAAGTGGGGCGACAACCTGCGCATCGATTGGGGCTACTTCTATGTGGGCGTCCCCGATGCCCAAGGCGAAGCCTCATTGGCCGCCGGCAACGAGGAGGATCGCGATCACTTTGTGGCTACCGGCGAGCTGCCCACGCAAGACGACCTGGATCAGCCGCGCATGCCGCAGAGTCGCTACCCGTCGCCGCCGCTGCTCAATGTCGCAATTCCGCTGGGACAAGTGGGAGCATCGCCGGTCAGCCGCCATATCCTGCTGGCCTACGATGACATTTACTCCATTGAGTACATGCATCAGAAACTGCTTCCCTACTGGCGCAAGCAGTTCCCCAGCTTTGCTGCACTGTTGCAGACTGCGGAGCGCGACTATCCTTCGCTGCAGGCTCGCGCCGTGAAGTATGATGCCGAGCTTCAGCATGACCTGGTGCAGGCTGGAGGCGAAGAGTACGCAGCCATCGCCACACTGGCTTTTCGCCAGGCGATCGGAGCGCATAAGCTGGTCGAAGACGCAAATGGGGTTCCCTTCTTCATGCCCAAGGAGAACTTCAGCAACGGCTCCATTTCCACGGTCGATGTGCTCTATCCCTCTTCGCCCATCTTCCTTTTCCTCAATCCCAAGCTGGTCGAGGCACAGCTCGAACCGGTGGCACGCTACGCCGAAACCAGCCACTGGAAGTTTCCATTTGCTCCACATGATCTGGGCGTTTATCCGCTTGCCAACGGCCAACTCTATGGCGGCGGCGAAATCAGCGAGGACGACCAGATGCCCGTGGAGGAGTCCGGGAATATGATCCTGATGTTCGCCGCTCTCGCCCACGCTGAACACGACACCGCGTTTGCCAAGCGCTACTGGCCGCTGCTCACAAAATGGGCCGAGTATCTGCTGGCCAAGGGATTCGACCCGGAGAATCAGCTCTGCACGGACGATTTCGCGGGACATCTTGCGCACAACACAAATCTATCCATCAAGGCGATTGAGGCGCTGGCTGCCTACGCCCAACTCGCCAAAGAAATGGGCGACACGAAGACTGCCGCGCAGTATGAAGGCGCGGCCCGGTCAATGGCAGCCAAATGGGTGTCAATGGCGGCTGACGACAGCCATTACCGGCTCGCATTCGACAAGCCCGGAACGTGGAGTCAGAAATACAACCTGGTCTGGGATAACATACTCGGCCTGCACATTTTTCCCGCTGAGATTGCCACAAAAGAAGTTGCTTTTTACAAGACGCACCTGAATCCCTTTGGGCTGCCTCTTGATAACCGTGCGACTTACACCAAACTCGATTGGACAGTATGGTCCGCCACCCTGGCTACCAATCCCGCCGATTTCCGTGCCATCGTTCACCCAATCTTCCAGTTCCTCAACAAGACACCCGATCGCGTGCCGATGACGGACTGGTACGACACAATCTCCGCGCGCCAGGTCGGCTTCCAGGCGCGCTCGGTGGTGGGAGGGGTCTACATCAAAATGCTGGCCGATCCCGAGTTGTGGAGCAAGTGGGTGAACCGCTCCAATCACGGTGGTGATTAACGTGACTCTCAGGCGCCCATGCTCGCGATCCGGTCCATCGGCGTTTCGCTTGTGTGCAGTGCGCTTTCCTTCAGATCGCGACAGAGCATATCGACGCGGGCCAGGTCCGTATCCCAGGAAAACATGAAGCGCGCTGCGCCGCCGATGAAGGTATAAAATCTCCATCCCCGTTCGCGCAGCGAATTGAGAATCTCTTCGGAAGTATTCAGGAAGACTGCGTTGGCCTCGACCGGGCCTGCCATTTGAATGCCAGGAATGTCGGAAATTTCCGCAGCAAAATACTGTGCGCACTCATTTGCGTGTTGGGCGTTCTTGAGCCAGTCTCCGCTCTCAAGCATGCCGACCCATGGAGCCGAAAGGAATCTCATCTTGGATGCAAGTTGTCCGGCCTGCTTGCACCGGTAATCGAAGTCTGCAGCCAGCGCGCGATTGAAGAACAGAACGGCCTCACCCACGGCCATGCCGTTTTTTGTGCCGCCGAAGCAGAGCACGTCCACGCCGCTGCGCCAGGTCATCTCGGCTGGCGAACAGCCGAGGCTTGCGCAAGCATTTGCAAAACGTGCACCATCCATGTGCGCGTAAAGATTGTGCCGCTTGCATTCTTCAGAGATGGCCTGCAACTCCTCCAGGCTGTATACGCGGCCCATCTCAGTCGATTGGGTGATGGTGACGACGCGCGGTTTGGGGTAATGGATGTCCTGGCGTTTGGTAGCGAGTTCTCGAATCGACGCTGGGCTGAGTTTTCCATCGACGCTTTGAGCCACCAGGAGTTTCGAGCCGTTTGAAAAAAATTCCGGTGCGCCGCATTCATCCGTCTCGACATGCGAGGCATCGCAGCAAATCACGCCGTGGTAAGACTGGCACAGAGACGCCAGCGCCAGAGAATTGGCGGCCGTCCCGTTGAAAACAAAAAAGACTTCGCACTCGATCTCAAAGAGTTCGCGAAAAGCATCGGATGCTTTGGCGGTCCAGGGATCGTCGCCATAGGCGGTCACGTGTCCGTGATTGGCGACCTCCGTTGCAGCGGACGCTGCGGGACAGATGCCGGCATAGTTGTCACTGGCGAATTGTTGAAGCGGAACATCAGGGTCAATTCCTGTCATAATAAGAGCCCTTTCCATGAGCAAAGCCCATCAGTTGAAGGCAAAAGAAAACAGCAGATGGTCGTACACGCTGTGATTTGTCTTATCTAACATGATAAGCCGTGCTTCACGGCGATGCTGCTTCGCGCGAAGACGAGCAACGTTATACGAAGTGGCCGGATTCAAGAACCGTGAGAGACCTTCAGATCCAACGTCCCATAGGCACGCTCAATCGACAGGGCCCCATCCTTTCGCCGGATGGTACCGAATCCGGATGACGTGACCCAGGGAGCATGGAAATCTCCGGCAACCGCTGGATTGATCGCCACCGATCTATTCGCCACATCGGGCTTGAAGCCTGTGGCGGCGAGCAAGGTCGCCCAGCTGCTCATCGCGCGGGAGTAGTGCCCGCCGCATTCGACGTGGCTCCACGGCTGCCCGGCACGGAGGTAGCGCCGGTGGATTGCCTCGACGATCTTTACACCGTCGTCATACCGGCCGTGGTCCATCAGGAAAGACGCAAATGCGAATTCGATCCCCGACCACAGTCCACCTGCCTGCAGATTGTTCAGCGCTAACAGGTCCGCACCGCGCCTCGGGGCCGTGGCATTGTGCAGCCCAAACTCCGAATTGAAGTTGTGTCTGAAAATGCTGTCGACAGCTTTGTTGAGGTTGCCGCTGGAGATTGTGGCAGGCAGCCCAATCAGACTGGTGAACCACTCGCCGGAGATCTGGTCCGTCATGCAAAGTTCGTCGCGGACTTTGCCATCCACCCATAGGCTGTAATAGTCACCGTTGAAGAGGGTTGCATCGAAGCTCGACGAGGCCTTCGCCAGTTGGTCTGACCATCGTTTCACTTCGTCGAGCTTGTTCGAGGCGCGAGCAATTTGCACGGCGGCTCGCAGGCCGCCAATCCAAAGCGAAGCGACATAGGCGGGAGTTCCGCGCATGCGCCATTGGTCATAGGTCTGCACGGCCGTATTGCGATCGGGCAGGCCGTCGCCATTGGTGTCGAGCGATTGTGTGAACGCCATCGCCTTGACGACGTGCGGCCACATGAATGCGAGATATTCCGTGTCTCCAGTCCACAAATAGTCGCGGCAGACCATCATCACAAATTGCGGATTCATATCGACGCGTAAAAAGCCTGCATCCACTTGGCCGACGTCGCCCGCAAAGTTGTGCGGAACCTGCCCCAGGGCGTTTTGGTGCGCAATAATCCGCTTCATCTGTGAAAGCTTGAGTTCCGGGAAGAGCGCGACCACAGGAAAGCTGCCTTGATAGTCGACGTCCGTCGTGGAAAGTCCGCAACAGCCGAGCCCTTCCCAGATCGCATAGCTGCCATCTCCGGTCCACCAGGTGTTCGTGACAAGGCTGGAGAGTTGGCTGGACCAGGCGAAGGCCATTGCATCGCCAAGCGATGTATCGGCAAGGGTGAGGGCAAAGCTCTCAGTGGCGGCCCGGTGCTCCTTGTAGTGATCGCAAAGGAATCGATTCACCTCTGCAGCATCGCGATACCATGTCGCATATATATGGCCCATCTCGCGGCCCTCGGTGGTGAGGTGATGGGGGAAGTACCAGCTCAGGGTGAAGCGCAGGTCGAACTTCTCGCCAGGGGCCAGTTTCACACTGGAAGCCAACGCTCCAGTTCCCCAGGTCAAACGCGGCGCGCCTTTTTTCGAAATGAGATTATTGTGGACTTCGCGCAGGAGATTCCGTTCATTCACCAGGGGGCCA
Source organism: uncultured Acidobacteriota bacterium (assembly GCA_963833995.1). Taxonomy (GTDB): domain Bacteria; phylum Acidobacteriota; class Terriglobia; order Terriglobales; family Acidobacteriaceae; genus Telmatobacter. Next base: position 301,263 of record CAWIAE010000003.1, read on the forward strand.
TCCATCTGGGATCCGCCAGCGCGCGCTTCGGCAATGACCCGCGCCAGCAGCGCATCGGAACGGAGACGCTTGAGTGTGCTGCTCACCTCGGCGTCGGGCATGGCGTCGATTTGCGCCAATGCTGGAAGCCCGATGGCAGGGTCAGTGCCGTCCTCGGTGTTTGGCAATTGGCCGTTGTTGCGCAGTTCCTCAAGGACGCTGAGCAACATGTAATTCACGCGAGGCGTCTGCCATCGGCAGCAGTCGGGCGCCGCGTACTCCTGGAACGTGCCGCAAATATAGGAGTGCTCACCTCCTGTAACGGAGATGCACATATTGCCGATGCCTGATGGGAAATCAGTCTCAGCCGCAGTATCCAGGAAGAGGCTCGTGATGTCGCCTTCCCTTGAGATTTTGTTGGTGAGCCGGCGGTCGGCAAGCGCGGAAGCAAGCGGATTATCCATGAATCCCGTAATCGATGCTTCGACCGTTTCGTTGCTCGTGTTTTCGAGAGTGTAGACAACGTGGAATCCGGGAGTGGCCGACTCGCGCGCCTTGCCTGGAATGAACGGCGAGAAAATTTGCGCCGAGATTTGCACGGGCAAAGTCGGGTCGTTGTAGCGAAGGCCCGTCATTGGAAACCATGCGGAGTAATCGATGGACTCGACGTCCTGCGCAAAGGGAAGGGTATAGAGATTGTTCTCGTCCGAACGCAGATAAAGCCGGCGCACCTGTGGAACTTCGTCTGAAGTTTTTCTCGTGCGAAGCATGAACCGCAGATAAGGTGCCCCGGGCGGTGGCGGCGCCGTCGTCGTGCGCGCATCCTGTGCCCATGCGCCTGAGTTGAAAATCTGCCACTCATAAAAGCAGCCGTCGGCGCGAATCTCGACAAAACCGGTGCCGATGCCGCCGAGCGGCGCACCGGATCCCATCGGCATGGTGGCGGGAATCACGATAGGCGCGCCGGAAGCACTTGTTTCGTGAGCAGCGCCATGCGAGCCAACTCCAACATCTCGTAACACCGAAGCCCGATACGGCGCAGCAAATCCGCGCGACTCCGCAAGAACCGCGCTGCCTGCCGTGGCAATCGTGGTAAGAAACTTACGTCGAGAGAGACTCATTTGATTCCCCGGAAATGTGTGCCGCATCTCCCAAAGTGAAGATGGGCGACTTTGAACCCTCAAGCAATATAGCAGAAACTGAACGCAAGCAGCAGTGAGGCCCTCCTTCTCGGGACAGCCCACAGTCGATCGCTGGAACTGAGGCGCGACGGGCACCTTGCCCGTTCCGGTAGACTTGAATGGCGGCTTTCCCAGCCTTCGGCCGGATCGGAGCATCGGCAGAAAACAGCAGGATCATATAAGCTGCGTTGGTGCAGATCATTGCCTTAGCGAATGCCAGGCTGAAGGAAAAACAGTGATAGAAACCCATTCCCCAGAGCGGGCGACGTTGCCAATGCGCCGCTGGCAAATTGCCTGGCTCCTTGGCCTTGGCGTGCTGGTCAATTACTTCGACCGCGTCAACATTTCCGTTTCGCAAGCGTCCTTGTACACGGCCTTCGGCATCTCCAGCATCACCTTCGGTTATCTCTCTGGAGCTTATAACTGGACTTATGCACTTTGCCAGTTGCCGGTCGGGGTTCTATTGGATAAGTACGGCGTGAAAAAGATTGGGAGACTTAGTACTCTGATTTGGAGTCTCGCCTCATTCGGCGCCGCAGTCGCTCCAGGAGTTCCCAGCCTCTTCGCGGCCCGATTCACCCTCGGAGTAGGAGAGGCGCCTACATTTCCTGCCAACGCCAAGGCAATCGGCCACTGGTTTCCGCCAACGCAGCGCGGCTTCGCCACCTCGTTGTTTGACGCCGCCGCGAAGTTTGCGCCGGCTGTCGGAGTGCCTCTCATCGGCATGGTTCTTCTCCGGGTGGGCTGGCGTTGGAGTTTCGCTCTCACCGGGCTCATCAGCTTCTTCTACTTCCTTCTTTTCTGGAAGGTGTATCGCGATCCGGATAATGATCCGGCCCTGAAGGATGTTGAGAGGCAATATATCTCTGCTGAAGATGAAGCTCCCCATGCGCAGCAGAATACATATCAGGAACCATCCTCGTTAGGGTATCTGTTGAAAAGGCGCAAGGTAATCGGCCTATCTATTGGTTTTGGTTCGTATAACTATGTCTTTTATCTTCTCCTTTCATGGTTGCCAAGCTACTTATCCATTGCGTTCCATGTTGACCTTCTGCATTCGTTTCTCTATACCAGCATGCCCTGGCTGGTTGCCACTTTTATGGACCTCGTGGTGGGCGGGTTGTTGGTCGACGCCCTGATTCGCCGCGGCTTCGATGCCAACGCCGTGCGCAAGGTGGTGCTTGTTGGCGGCACCATGTGCGGTCTTGGCATCTTCGGCGCCGGCAGCGCACATACGGCTCAACAGGCTTTGATCTGGATCAGTATTTCCATTGGCGGACTCTCTGCTGCAGCTCCGGTCGGCTGGTCCGTTCCGTCGCTCATCGCCAGCAAAAGAAATGTTGGAAGAGTAGGCGGAATTCTCAATTTCTCCAACCAGATCTCCGGCATCACGGCACCGGTCATTACCGGATACCTGGTGGCACGAAGCGCGTTTGAGTGGGTCTTTGGCGTCGCTGCCATCTACCTGCTAATAGGAATTACCTCATACGTCGTTCTGCTGGGGCGGATTGAGCCGATGCACGGTCGCGGCCACACGGGCGCGATAACATGATGTTGCGCAATGTGCAGGCTCTTAGTTTGGCGTGAACGAGATGAGGACAGGCGATAGCCCTCTCTCGCCAGGCGGAATTGGATGGAGATGGTATGAAAGGGATGCTTCTATCTGCTTATAAACAACTCGACGTGGTTGATATGCCTTTGCCTCAGCCCGCAGAAGACGAGCTGCTCATACGGATCAAGGCCTGCGGGATCTGCGGTAGCGACGTGCACGGCTATGACGGCAGCACGGGAAGACGCCTGCCTCCGATCGTGATGGGCCATGAGGCCGCCGGAGTGGTTGAGTCCGTTGGCAGCGCGGTTGCGAACTTTCGTCCCGGAGACCGCGTCACATTCGACTCGACCGTATATTGCGGCAAATGCTTTTTCTGCCTGCGGGGTGACGTCAATCTCTGCGATAACCGCGAGGTGATTGGAGTTTCAACACCCGGTTTCCGGCGAATGGGAGCATTTGCCGAGTTTGTGACGGTGCCGGCGCGCATCGCCTATCCATTGCCGGATAACATGCCTTTCGAACACGCGGCGATGATTGAAGCTGTCTCCGTGGCCGTTCACGCCGTCTCGCTCACGCCCATTGCATTGGAAGATTCGGTAGTCGTTGTGGGCGCCGGAATGATCGGCCTGCTTGTCCTGCAGGCGGCGCGTTTGGCAGGCGCAGGCCAGGTGATCGTCCTCGACCTGGACGACACGCGTCTCGAACTTGCGCGCGACCTCGGCGCGACCCATACCATCAACTCCCGCTCCGCCGAGGTCATCCCCCAAATACTTAGTCTGACGGCTGGACGAGGTGCGGAAGCCGCGATTGAGTGCGTCGGCGCGACCATCCCGGTGAAGCTTGCGCTGGATAGCGTGAGGAAGGGCGGCGCTGTCACGCTGGTTGGCAATGTCACGCCCACCATCGAGCTGGGCTTGCAATCGGTGGTCACGCGGCAGATTCGATTGCAGGGCTCGTGCGCGTCGTCGGGCGAGTATCCCGCATGCATCTCGTTGATCTCCCGCGGCGCCATTCGCGTGGACCAACTCATCTCCGCCGTAGCTCCACTTGAGGACGGACCCTCGTGGTTCCATCGTTTATACGAGCGTGAGCCCGGTTTGCTCAAAGTTGTACTGGAACCCTGAGGAAAGACAGATGGAAAGTTCATTGTTTGATTTATCCGGCCGAGTCGCACTCGTAACCGGCGCCAGCCGCGGCCTGGGCCAGTATTTTGCCCGCGCGCTTGCCCGCGCCGGCGCCGACATCGCCATTACCAGTCGTACGAAGGACGACCTGGCTAACTTCGCGAGAGAGATCGAAGGATTGGGACGTCGAGTCTTCACCACCGCGCTCGATGTGCGAGACTACGCCAGCATTCAACAGGCTGTCGCCGCAGTTGAGGCGCACTTCGGTAAGATCGACATTCTGGTCAACAACGCCGGTTGCAACATTCGTAAGCCCGCGCTTCAGGTCAGCTGGGATGATTGGAACACGATTCTCGACACCAACCTTCGCGGTACGTTCTTTGTGGCGCAGGCCGTTGCACGCGGCATGATCGAGCGCGGTTACGGCCGCATCATCAACATTGGATCAGTGACCAGCGTTGCGGGATACGCAGGGCTCGCGCCTTATGGAGCCAGTCGCGGCGGCATTCGGCAGCTCACGATGAGCCTTGCCGACGATTGGGGCAGTCACGGCGTCACCGTGAATTGCCTCGCTCCGGGCTGGTTCAAGACGCAACAGAATCGAGTGCTCTATGAAAACGCGGCATGGGTTGAATACATCACCGATCGCATTCCGGTGAAAAGGCCCGGTAGGCCCGACGATCTCGACGGGGCTGTGGTATTTCTTGCTTCAGAGTCGAGCCGCTACATCACCGGGCAGATTCTCCTCGTCGATGGCGGCATCTCGACGGGAGCCGCCAAGGCCACGGTCTGAATCTCGGCGCATTTCGATGCTTACGATTTTCTTACGATCGCGACAGAGTCTCGATCCAGCATCACCGCGCCATTCTGAACCGCCGCAACTTGCTGGGAACTGAGAATGAGCTGCGCGCCCTCCGGCAATGGGAACCGCAACTCCTTGTCACCAAGGTTGCAGTTCACCACAATATCGCCGCGCTCCATCGAAAAGCCCATCTCCTGTTGATCGTAGAGAACCCGCGTCTGCCGCGGCTCTCCGTTGTTCAAGCACGGAGCTGTCCGCCGCAGACGGATCAGGGCACGATACCACTCCAGCATCTCCGCGTGCTCGCCGCCGTGGATTTCATCCCACTTGAGCTTCGAGCGCTGAAACGTCTCCGGTGCCTCGGGATCGGGGATAGCCTCGGGGGCCCAGCCGAATGCCGCGAACTCCTTCTTGCGTCCTTCTGAAACGAGCCGAGCTATCTCTTTGTCTTCATGGTCGGCAAAGTATTGAAACGGCGATGAAGCAGCCCATTCTTCGCCTTGAAACAGCATGGGGATAAAGGGGCTGGTCAACACCACCGCAGCCGCGACCTTGGCCCTATCAAACCCGGCGATCTCGCACAGCCTGTCTCCCACTGCGCGATTGCCCACCTGGTCATGAGTCTGGATATATCCCAGAAACTTGTGGTGCGACAAATTGTCCGCCGGCCGCCCGTGCACGCGGCGGCGATACTTCGAATAGTTTCCGTCATAGACGAAGTTGCGCTCCAGCGCCTTCGCCAGTTGACCCAACTTGCCGAAATCCGCGTAGTAGCCGGTGGCCGCACGGGGACAGAGCACTGCGAAGAGCGCGTGATGGAAGTCATCGCTCCACTGCGCATCCAGGCCGTACCCTCCCGCCTCCCGCGGCAAAATCAAGCGCGGGTCGTTCAGATCGCTCTCCGCAATCAGCGTGAGTTGCCGGCCTGTCGATGCTTTCAGCGTGTCGATTTCAGTGGAGAGCTGCTCCAGAAAATGAAGGGCCGATCGGTCGATGAACGCATGCACCGCATCCAGCCGCAATCCGTCCACGTGAAAGTCGCGCATCCACATCAGCGCGTTATCACAGAAAAAACGGCGCACCTGGTATGCCCAGGCATCTTCAAGATTAACGGCTCCGCCCCACGGCGTTCGATGCGACCCCACCAGGTAAGGCCCGAACTTGCCCGTGTAATTCCCCACCGGGCCAAAGTGGTTGTATACCACGTCGAGCAGCACTGCGAGGCCCTTCTCGTGCGCCGCATTCACAAACCGCTTCAGCGCATCCGGGCCGCCATAGGGCTGATGCACCGCAAACAACGCCACGCCGTCATAACCCCAGCCGTGATTGCCTGCAAACGAGGCCACAGGCATGAGCTGCAGATGGGTGATGCCGAGGCCGGCAAGGTAATCCAGTTTTCCAATGGCCGCATCCAGCGTGCCTTCCGATGTGAACGTTCCAATGTGCAACTCATAAATGACGCCGCTCGCGAGTGGAGGCGCCTGGAATCCGCCATCGCTCCATGCGAACGAATTCTGATCGTAGAGGCGAGACATTCCGTGCACGCCATGCGGCTGCCACTGCGAACGCGGATCCGGATACCATTTCTCATCGTTGTCCATCATGTATCCGTAATCGGTCCCAGAGCCAGCCTTATCCACATCGAGCCGCCACCAGCCGTGTTCATCAGGGCCGTGCATCGGCAAGGTCGTTTCGTTTACCCGAAGCGCGAGTTTGCGCGGCAGTGGCGCCCATACCTCGAAACGATGCATGGCTACGCCGATCCCCGCGTCAGCAATGCCACAGGGAAGCGCTGCAAGATCGTCTGTACACGCAGTCTGCCTCCCGAAAGTGTCTCCCCGGTAAGATTGTTTTTCCATTCTCCAGGCGGCAACTCGATAATTGTCGCGCCCCACCTTCCCCCTGCCTTGAGGGACCATCGAGGCGCAAGAACGGCAACACGATCGCCTCGCAGATATGCCACGATGTGATCGCTCTTCGGTCCTTCCGCAAGCATCGGCGTATACGCCGCGTCGATGCCAAACCACTCCGGATGGTCGCGTCGCAAGCAGAGGGCGCGGTGCGCCACCCAGAGTTTCGGTAATCCGCTACTCATGTTCCTCATGATCTCTTCCACATCCATGCCGCGCTCGAGTTCTCTCAGCAAATTCCGGCGTGCGCCATAGTCCACCGGACGGCGGTTGTCGGGGTCTACCAGGCTCAGGTCCCAAAGCTCAGTTCCCTGGTACGTATCCGGCACTCCCGGAGCGGTGTATTTCAGCAGCGTTTGTGCCAGGCTGTTGATTCGACCCGCGTCGAGCACGCGCCCGACAAAATCCTCCAGTTCCGATGTAAACACCCGCGACTCAAGAATCCGTCCAATAAAATTTCTGAGCGCGTCTTCGAACTCCCTGTTTGGCTGTGTCCAGCTCGTCTGCTGTTTGGCTTCGCGAGCGGCTTTTTCCATGTGCGAGGTCAACCGTTCCCTGCCGATTGGCCACGCTCCCACCAGCGTTTGATAGAGGTAGTACTCCGTGTTGCGATCGGGATATTTTCCGGAACGAAAGGGTGCATTGGTGCGCGACCAGCGGTTCACCGCGGCTCTCCATCGTCCCGTGAGTTCCGTGATTGCGGCCAGCCGCGCGCGCACATCCTCGGAGCGCTTCGTGTCATGGCTCGACAGCGTCGTCATGGTCAGAGGATGAGTCCTCTGCATCTTCGCGCAATACTCGTGGAACTCCTCTATGGTCAGACCATTGCACCCCGGCGCTCCGCCAACTTCATTCAATCCGATCATGCGGTTGAAACAATAGAAGGCCGTGTCTTCCACGCCCTTGGCCATCACCGGTGAGGTGAACTGCTGAAAACGCAGCACAAACTCGCTCTCCCGCCCTCCGCGTACGCGCAGTGCCAGCACATCGCCAATGAACTCCAGCAACCCTGGATCAAGGTCCTGTCTCCGCTCTTTGGCACGCGCAACGGCCGGGTCGATGTGCCCCCGATCCTCGTCCACAATCTCGTCGCGATCAGGAACCACATAAGTCCGGTACACGTCAAAGCAGGCAGCCACCTCGCGTAGCGCCCTGCGAATTTCAGCCCGAGTATAGTCACGGCGGTCACGATTGTTCTCGCAGATCTCCACAAACAGGCTGGTCAACCGGTTCACATCGCTGCCCAGCCCCTCTTGCAGCACCACTACTTTCTTATCGTGCGCCACAGACCCAAAGTTCACCGGCTCGGCGGTGAAATCACCATAGATCGCAGTCAGTTCCTTCAGCCCTTCGCCATACACCAGCAGGTCGTTGCACACGTTCAGGAAGTCATATCCGCTGGTGCCGTCAATCGGCCACGATTCGCGCAAAAACTCTCCCGGCTCAAGAATCTTCTCGCCGATGATCCAGGCACTCGGCGCACGGTTTCTTAGCCTGTCAAAATACTGCCGGGGATCGCGCAAGCCGTCCGGATGATCGACGCGAACTCCGTCCAACTCACCCTTTTCGAGCCAGGCCAGAATCCTGGAATGCGTGGCCTCAAACACGTGCGCGCGTTCCATTCGAAGGCCGATCAAACTGTTGACATCGAAAAACCGGCGATAACCCAGTTCCTGATCGGCGGTGCGCCAATACGCCAGTCGATACTGCTGCTGGTTGAGGATTTCGTCCAGCGCATCATAGTCGCTGTTCAACTCGTCCACGCTGCGAGAGATCGCCGTCACCGCATCGGATTCTTCCAGGCAGAGACGGTTCAGTAATCCGTAGATCACGTCTTTGTCCCGGTGCCTCGCCATAGCTACATCAAGGTCGGTCGAACTCGGCGAAGGCAACTGCGAGAAGCTGTCGGCGATAAAGTTCAGCAGGTCGTTCCGCGCATATTCCGCCGCCTTTGTCAGCACAGAAGCCAGCGATCGTGGGGCCACCGGGAAGGTGTGATCCAGGTAGCGAACCTGAAAGCGTTCGCAGGTGTGCTCTAGTTTGATCTGTCCGGCGCTGAGGATTCGCCCATACTGGTCGCTCAGCACGGGAAGCAACACCTTATTTTGCAACTTGACTTCAAACGAATGCCAATCGACATCGAACCACGTCGCGTACCGGCTCGACGGGCCATTCTCAAGAACATCCCACCAATAGCGGTTCTGCGGGCCAAGGGCCATGTGGTTGGGCACGATGTCCAGAATCTGCCCCATCCCCATCTCCTTCAGCCGGTCGCAGAAGCGCCGGTGCCCGTCTTCGCCGCCCAACTCCTCATTCACCTTCTGCGGATCCACGACGTCGTACCCATGCATGCTCCCCGGAGCCGCCTGAAGATAAGGTGAACTATAGATATGCGAAATGCCGAGCGCCTGCAGATAATCGGCAACCCTGCTTGCATCATCGAACGTGAAGCCTGAATGCAATTGCAGCCGGTATGTAGACGAGGGAATTCGTCGCATAAGGTACTTTCGCGTCATCAACCTCTGCAATGCGCGTGTCTTGGTTAGAGGTTAGATGCAACTACAATGGTTGTCAGCCGTTCATTCCAGGAACTCGAGGCGGTCACGCTCGTTCCCCTTCAGTCCGGTAGACGTGAAATACGGCGTGTGTCACATTGTCATTCTGAAGCTTTATCCTTGGACACGAAAGCCATTTCTTTGCTAAGGCGGGGCCTTCGATCATCTATCCGGCGTCCAAAATCCGTCTACTCTTTTCTGCGTGTGAAGCGCCGATTTCGGGTAAATTGCGGATAACCCGGCGGGGGTTCACGGCATCTAAGTTCGGCCTTCCCGATGGACTACTTCGACGGTCAAACGCACCCTCTTCTGCATCGCCCACTAAACTGAGCCCAGGCAACGACAGCGCCCTGGAGGGATCGAACAGCCAACCAATCCGGAGAAACGCGAAGTGAAGAAGCTGGCAAGCGCATCCGATCCGCTCTGGTACAAGGATGCCATCATCTATGAGCTCCACGTGCGCGCCTTCGCTGACTCCAACGGCGACGGCATCGGCGACTTCCCCGGGCTGCTTTCGCGCCTGGACTATCTGCAGGACCTCGGTGTCACCTGCATCTGGCTTTTGCCTTTTTTCCCTTCGCCCCTGCGCGACGACGGGTACGATATCGCCAACTACGTCGACGTCAATCCTTCCTACGGAACCCTCAACGATTTCAAGGCGTTCCTGGATGCGGCTCATCAGCGCAACATGCAGGTGATGATCGAGTTGGTCATCAACCATACCAGCGATCAGCACCCGTGGTTCAAGACCGCCCGCCTGGCGCCGCCCGGATCTCCGGCCCGCGAAATGTACGTCTGGTCCTCCACCGACCAGCTTTACAAGGAAGCGCGCATCATCTTCACCGATACGGAAAAGTCCAACTGGACCTGGGACGAGACAGCTAAGGCCTACTACTGGCACCGGTTTTTTTCGCATCAGCCCGACCTGAATTTCGACAATCCGCTGGTGATGGAAGAAGTTCTGAAGGCCATGCGCTTCTGGCTCGATATGGGAGTCGACGCGCTGCGCATGGATGCCATTCCCTACCTGGTCGAGCGCGACGGCACATCCTGCGAGAATCTGCCCGAAACCCATGCAGTCATCAAAACTCTTCGCGCCGCCATCGACGCGGAGTACGCCAATCGCTTCATCCTGGCTGAAGCCAACCAGTGGCCGGCCGACGTTCGTCCTTACTTCGGCGACGGCGACGAATGCCACATGGCTTTCCATTTCCCCCTCATGCCGCGCATTTATATGGCGCTGCGGCAGGAGGATCGCCTTCCCATCACCGACATCATGGCCCAGACGCCGCCCATCCCGGACAACTGCCAGTGGGGGCTCTTCCTGCGCAATCACGACGAGCTCACGCTGGAGATGGTCACCGACGACGAGCGCGATTACATGTACTTCGCCTATTCGGCCGATCCGCGCATGCGCATCAACGTCGGCATCCGCCGCCGCCTGGCGCCCCTGGTCGATAACAACCGTCGCCGCATCGAGCTGTTGAATTCGCTTCTGCTCAGTTTTCCGGGCACGCCGATACTTTACTACGGCGACGAAATCGGCATGGGCGACAACATCTATCTCGGCGACCGCAATGGGGTTCGCACGCCAATGCAATGGAACTCCGATCGCAACGCAGGATTCTCAAGATGCGACCCGGCCCGGCTCTATTTTCCCGTAGTCATGGACCCCATCTACGGCTACCAGGTGGTCAACGTCGAGGCGCAGCTCAGCGACCAGTCCAGCCTGCTGCACTGGACCCGCAACATGATCGCGCTGCGCAAGCTCTTCCAGGTCTTCGGCCGCGGCACACTCCGCTTCCTGAATCCCGCCAACCGCAAGGTTCTTGCCTACCTCCGCGACCTGGTTCGCGGCGACGGCACCCACGAAACGGTACTTTGCGTCGCCAACCTCAGCCGGTTCGCGCAGCCGGTTTCGCTCGATCTGGCTGACTTTGCCGGCCAGGAGCCGGTTGAGATGCTGGGTTACGTGCCGTTTCCCACCATCACCCGCGAGCCATATGCGCTCTCGCTGGCTCCTTATTCTTTCCTTTGGCTTGAACTTCAGCCCGCTGCCCTCCTACCCGAAGCGCCGTCTGAACCGGTATTGGAGGCAATCGCAGACAACTCCGATAACGAGGCGGCCGCCCTGGAACTGCTGACCAGAGGTTGGCCCGGCTTGCTCGCCGGGCATGGTTTGGCCCTGATTGAAACCGCCCTGCCCGCGTGGCTTCCGCTACAGCGATGGTTCGGGGCCAAATCGCGCAAAATTCGCTCTGTGCGAGTTCTGGAATGGGCTGAACTTCCTTCGACCACAACGGCCACGCCGGTCGGAAACGACGTCCCGGCCCGCAGCCACGTTTCTCCCGCGACGTTCTACGTCGAGGTTGAATACACCGATAACCCCAGCGACATCTATCAGGTTCCGCTCGCCTTCAGTACTGCCGCGGACGCTGAAGAACTGATCGCCGATCACCCTCAAAGCATCCTCGCGGCGCTCTCAACCCCCATCGGTCCGGCAGTCCTGCATGATGCCACAACCCGCGAAGAATTTCGCCAAGGCCTGCTCACGCTCATCGAGCGGAACGCCACTCTTCCGCTTTCGCCCGCCCGCACCGCCGAGCACGAACTGGCGGCCGGGGAGGCACCCGGCGAGGCCGTCGCAGAGGAACTCCCTGTCACCCCGGTGTCGATTGGGGCTCAGCCCGGCGAGGCCACTCAGCCTCCACGCTCTGACGGGGCAAGCTCTCGCTCCGTCGGCGCCCCGCAACTGCGGCTGCGGGAGTCACCCTATGCCGGCACCTCCGCGCACCAACCTGGCCGGCTCGAAGCTCGCGCCTCCGGCGACTTTGCCTTGGAAAAAATGCCCCAGCATCCTTCCGCCCGGGTTAGTTCAGCAGAACAATCAAACACGTCGATCATTTACGGCGAGGAGCTCATCCTGAAGCTCTTCCGGCGCCTTCAGCCCGGCGAGAACCCCGATGCTGAACTCTCTCGCTTCCTTACGGAAGTGGCTCATTTCAGAAGAATTGCGCCTTTCTTTGGGGAGATCTGGGTGACTCCGGCGAATGGCGAAAAAACCACGGCCGCCATTCTGCAGGGTTTGGTGGCGAACGTGGGCGACGGCTGGAGCTGGTTTCTGAATCACTTGCCTGACTTCTTCACCTCCGTTGTCGCGCTTCCTGATCCTCCCACGGTTCCACCGGCGAGTTTCATGAATGACCATCTCCCTCCGCGAGAGGCCGTCGCGCACGCCAATTCATCCATCCGCGCGGCGGCGCTTCTGGGCTGCCGTACCGCCGAGATGCACCTTGCTCTTGCGACGCCAACCGATCTGCCGGCGTTCGCCGCTGAGCCCTTCACGCCCGAAGACCTCGCCCGTGATGCACGCCGCATCGATGGCCAGATCACCTCCACCCTGGAGGCCTTGAAGTTGCGGCTCTCCACTCTCAAGGACCTGATCGCCGACCATGCTGCGCTGCTGCTTTCGCGGCGCATCGATCTATTCACCCGCGCCAATGCCATCACCGCATCCGTCGCCGCCGGCCAGCGCATTCGCATTCATGGGGATTACCACCTGGGCCAGACCCTCAGGACTCAGGGACCCGCAAAAGCATCCGAAAAGGAAGCCGGCGACTTCGTCCTGCTCGATTTTGAAGGCGAACCCGCACGTCCTCTCGCCGACCGGCGCCAAAAGCAGTCGCCCCTCAAGGACGTCGCCGGCATGATCCGCTCCTTCTCCTATGCCGCCTACAGCGGGCTCGATCAATTCCTCACTGTCAACCCGGATCGCATCCATTCGCCGGATCTGGTTCGACTCACCGCCTGGGCTGTCCTCTGGCAGAATGCGACGTCGTCCGAGTTCCTGCGATCCTACCGCGAAACCATCGCCGCCAACCCTGCCTTGTTGCCGCCAACCCAGCAAGCGCAGGCGTTGCTGGCCGCTTATCTGCTTGAGAAGGCACTCTACGAGCTGCTCTACGAACTCAACAACCGCCCCGCCTGGCTTCATATTCCGCTGGCCGGTATCTTAGCCTTGTAACAGCGCTCGCAACTTCCGCAACAGGCCGGCAGTTGTCAAAAGCAGCCGCCGGTTTTGTAATCAGTCTCACGGGAAGCCACGATGGCGACATCCAATCCGAACCCTAGCAATACCTCCGCTGCCGCGATCTCCGGTCCCGGTCTCCTGGTGCTGCTCGCCCCCATGCCACCCGAACAGCTTGAGCAGGCGCTCGCCAATCTCGCTTCGTCCTTCCCCTCGGAGAGTCTGCTTGTGGCCACCCCGGACGCGCCCGGGGCCGACTCCTACGCCCACCTGGGAATCATCCCAATTCCTTCCACCAGCCCTTCCTGGACTCTTACCGCCTCCGACTTCCTGAACGCATATCAACTCGCCGGGAAAAATGACGCGCACGCCATCCTCATGCTGGGTCCTGGTGTGGGCTCTCTCAGCTCCTTTGCACTGCGCGATCTGGCCAACGCCGTTCTCACCACCCCTACCGATCTTGCCGTTCCGCACTACGATCTGCCGCCTAATACCGGCCTGGTTAACTCCGCCATTCTCTACCCGCTTACTCGCGCGCTGTTCGCCGCCCGCGTACGATTTCCAATGGCCATCGACCTCGGACTCTCCCTTCGCATGGCGGAACGGCTCTCCGGCGTTGCCCAGCGGCTGGTCTCGGTAAACCGGCCCGATGCACCGATCTGGCCAGTGAACGAAGCCATGGTGAACGGATTCATCATCGGCGAATTCGCCGTAGGTCACCGCGCCATGTCTCATGCCAACGAGCCGGATCTGAATACCATCCTTCCCCTGGTGGCCGGCTCTCTCTTCGCCGACATCGAGGCAAAGGCAGCTTTCTGGCAGCGCGCCAGGCAGGCGCCACCCGCCGCGAGCCCAATGCCATCCATCCCATCGCGCTCGCCCGATGTATCTGCGGAAATTGCTCCCATGCTCCAGGCGTTTCGGCTGGCTTATACCAATCTCAGGGAAATCTGGTCGCTGGTGCTGCCTCCCAACACCCTCCTGGGTCTCAAGCGGCTCTACAGCACTCCGGATGCGGCGGCGTTCCGCATGCCCGACAACCTGTGGGCCCGGATTGTGTTCGACTTTCTCCTCGCATACCGGCTGCGCACCATCAATCGCGGACATCTGCTGGGCGCCATGATTCCGCTGTATCTGGCCTGGGCCGCCAGCCATATCGACATGATTGCGTCCGGCGTTGACCCGGAACGACATATCGAGGCGGTTGCCGCTGCCTTTGAGATCGAGAAACCCTACATCGTCTCGCGCTGGCGCTGGCCAGACAGGTTCAACCCGTGATGAGCCGCATCCATGCCGCACCGGAACCCCAGCGGCTTAGCCGCGCCCATGGGCCCGAACTGCGAAAGGTCAACGATTTCAGCATCGCCAGAGACCTTTCTGGCGCACCGTGCAAGCGTCGAAACAAGGAGTGAGTCTTATGCAAACCATTCCCGAGACAATACCGCAGCCGCTGATGACCGACAATGCCTCTATCTGGCACCACATGTCAGAAGCGTTGCATCAGTCTCTCTATCGCGTCCTGTCGCTGCTCATTGCCATCCTGCCCGGCATTCTGGCCTTTTTTGTGGCTCTTTGCGTGTTTACCTTCATCGGGATGGTTCTCTCCGCACTGCTACGGCGAGGACTTAAGGCGGCAAAGTTCGATGACCGCATCGCGCGCGAGAGGGGCGACGTCAACTGGACCCCGCTCACGTCGCCCACCGCGCTGATCGCCCGCACCACCTTCTGGGCCTTCGTTCTGCTTGGGCTTATCATCGGCGTCTCCGCATTTGACACCTCGTTTGCCACCGCAACAACGCTGCCGATCTCGCTGCTGCCCTACGTTACCCACGCGGTTGGAGCCATTCTCCTGCTCATCGCCGGGACCCTGGTCGCACGCTTCCTGGCACGTTCGGTCCTGATCGGGGCCGTCAATGCGCAACTGCAGTACGCGCGTTTCCTGTCTCTCGGAGTCAAATGGCTGGTTCTCGTTCTCACCGCCGCCATGGTGCTGGAGCATCTCGAAATCGGCGGCGGCGTGGTGCTGCTGGCCTTCGGCATTCTTTTCGGCGGCATCGTGCTGACGCTTTCACTCGCCGTGGGCCTGGGCTCGCGCGATTTGGTGAGCCGCTCGCTTGAGAGCCGCGCGGAACGCACCGGCGACCACAACCCAGAGCCCCCCACCCCCAGCCCCGGCGAATCCATCCGCCATTTCTGAATGAGAGCTGAGGGCTGAGGGCTGAGATCGCCGGTTACTACACATCACGTGACAAAAAGACCAAGTCTTGGCCGGTTCTGGCAAACCATGGCCGACCTGCCCCTGCTTGGCGAATCAATCACAGCCGCACTCTATGAAATTCAGAACTACAATAAAGGGCTTGTCCGAGTTTCACGGTTTCATACGGAAAATCGCCTCGTTGCATCTCACTAGTTGCAGATTCGAGGATTGCACGAAGTGGACGCCATGATCCGCATCGCAGGAACCGTTCTTGCCGCGCTCGCCGGAATCGTTTTTGGCGGTGTTCTGAACTCGTCGGTGGATGCATGGACGGCGCGTGAATGCCTTCAAACGAAGCCGGTCCTTTGCCGGAAATGCGGCGCGAGCTTCAGTTCGCTGAAAACAGTGCCGCGCTCAAGCTGGTTCGCGCTGCGCCGCCGCTGCTCCAATTGTGCCGACGCCGGTGGATTGCGGTATCCGCTGGTAGCACTGGCTGTGGGGACAACGTGGGCGGTGGCTGCGTGGCAGTCGTTGCCGGCTTTCTATCTGCCGGGATGGGGGGGAATCAGCATCTTCGATTCGGTGGTCTTTGGCGTGGTGAAAATGATTCTCTGCTGGCTGCTGATCGGCCTCGCGGTCATGGACGTCGAATATCGATGGCTGCCCGACTGGTTCACGCTGGGTGGCGCCGCGCTCGGCTTGGCCTTCAGCATTGGCCGATTTGCCGTTTATTCTCTTTGGCAATTCATTCCCTTGCATTGGAGTGTGGACGACAACAACTTTGTCAGCCATCGCCAGCATCTTTATGACGCGGTTCTACGCTGGATCTTCGGCATCCTTGTCGTGCCGGGGATCGTCCTGCTCGCCCGATGGACTTATCAGCGCATTCGCAGTCAGGAGGGTGTCCGGGTGGGCGAAGCGAAGGTCATGCTGCTGCTTGCCGCATGGTTGGGACTCTCGCATATGCTCCTTGCATTGGTGATTGGCGTTTTGCTGGCCGTGGCCGCAGTGCTCGTAGTAGCCGCGCGCAGGGGGCCGACAATAGCCTGGATGACCAGTATGCCCTTCGCCAGTTTCCTTTGCGTTGGGGGAATCGTGAGCGGCTTATGGGGCAGAACATTGATAGACGCGTATCTGCGCTGGGGCGCTTTTGTGTAGCGAATGTTGCCACTGAACCGGCAGAGAGTGACCGTGCGGCCGAGTTAAAGCCGTTCGCCTGGCCAAACAACAGTTTTCCTCTCATTTGCCGTCGTGAAACTGCTCGATGATCTTTTCGGTAACGGTCCGTTGCAGCACCGGAGACGAGAGCACCGTCGCGGTCGAGGTCGTCCCATAGTGGCCCAGCTTGTCGAGAAACCGTTCCAGGTGCTCCACCGAGACCACCCGCGCCTTCACGATGAACGAGTCCGATCCCGTCACCCGGTGGCATTCGAGCACTTCTTCCCAGGTCTTCACCTGCTGCTGAAAGCTGCGCACCAGCGCCTCTGGTCCGGCCATCGAGAGACGCACGAAGATCAGGATGGGCAGGCCCAGCCGCTCCAGGCTGATATCGGCATGGAAGCCGCGAATCACGCCGATCTTCTCCAGCCGGTGAACCCGTTC
Source organism: uncultured Acidobacteriota bacterium (assembly GCA_963833995.1). Classification (GTDB taxonomy): domain Bacteria; phylum Acidobacteriota; class Terriglobia; order Terriglobales; family Acidobacteriaceae; genus Telmatobacter. Next base: position 318,192 of record CAWIAE010000003.1, read on the forward strand.
CGCCACCGCGGGCGTGGTCAATCCAACCCGCCGGCCCAGCTCCGCCCACGAGATGCGCGCGTCGTGTTGCAGCTCTTCAACAATCCTCCAGGCAATACGATCCAACTCGGCAGGCTCGTACCGATGGCTGTATCGGCTTGTAGACATAGGGCCATCCCTTCAATTGAAAGGACATTCGCGTCCCTTTCTTAAGAAAATAAACCAACCGCACGCCAATGACTACTGAAGAAGATTGTCAGTTGATGCAACGAATGCGATACTGCCCCACGTCGAAGAATTGTGGAGCTTCCCCAATGGCTCATTCCTCAATCGCTCAATCTCCTGTCCCTGAATCCACGGCCGCCCAGTCCGCGGTCCCCCAGCCCGGTCGGCAGGCCGGCTATCAGTCCGGGTTCGGCAACGAGTTTGCCACCGAGGCATGCTGCGGGCGCGCTGCCGCAGGGGCAGAACGCGCCCCAGCACGCACCGCTCGGGCTCTACACCGAGCAAATCAGCGGCACCTCCTTCACCACGCCGCGCGCGCTCAATCGCCGCACCTGGAGCTACCGCATTCGGCCCTCGGTGATGCATGAGCCCTACACCGAATACTCGCGCGACACGCTCCTGCGCAGCGGCCCCTTCAACGAGGTACCCACCCCGCCTAACCAGATGCGCTGGAATCCGTTGCCGATCCCCACCGGGCAGACGGACTTCGTCGACGGGAATCGTGACCCTCGGCGGCAACGGCGATCCCGTCGCTACAGGATGGCGTCGGCATTCATCTCTACGTCGCCAATGCCTCGATGCATGACCGCTTCTTTTACAACGCCGACGGCGAGATGCTGATTCTTCCGCAGCAGGGCAGGCTGCTGCTCCGCACCGAACTCGGCATTCTTGACGTCGCACCCGGCGAGTTGGCGGTCATTCCGCGCGGCATCAAGTTTCGCGCCGAATTGCCCGACGGTACCGCTCGCGGCTACATCTGCGAGAACTATGGACAGAGCTTCCGGCTGCCCGAACTGGGGCCCATCGGCGCCAACGGCCTGGCTAACTCCCGTGACTTCCTCACTCCCGTGGCCGCCTTTGAAGATCGCGAAGGCGCGTTCGAAGTGATCGCCAAAGTTCCTCGGCCGCCTGTGGCGCGCTGAGATCGATCATTCGCCTCTGGACGTGGTGGCGTGGCACGGCAACTACGCGCCCTGCAAATACGACATGGCGCGGTTCAACTGCATCAATACGGTCAGCTTCGACCATCCCGATCCCTCCATCTACACCGTGCTGACCGCGCCGTCGCCACTGCCAGGCACGGCCAATGTCGACTTCGCCATCTTTCCGCCGCGCTGGATGGTTGCCGAGCACACCTTCCGCCCGCCATGGTTTCACCGCAACATGATGAACGAGTTCATGGGCCTGATTCCGGGCCAATACGATGCCAAGGCTGAGGGATTTTTGCCCGGCGGCGCGAGCCTGCACAACTGCATGTCGGGCCATGGACCGGATGCCGAGACCTTCGAACGCGCCAGCAACGCCGAATTGGAGCCCCACTACATCGATGGCACGTTGGCCTTCATGTTTGAGACGCGCCTGCCCGTGCGTCCCACTCGCTTCGCTCTCGAAGAGAAGATTCTGCAGCACGAATACTACGAGTGCTGGCAGAGCCTGAAGAAGAACTTCCCCGGCGCCGGATAATCGAAGTGCGAAGTTAGTTTTATGGGTGGGAGCGGCCTTCGATGGACCGCGTTTCAATCGCCGAGTGGAAACGAACCAGTTGGGTCGAGTCGGCGAACGACCCCGCCTGCGGCTTTCCGCTGCAAAGCCTGCCCTACTGCATTTTTGTACGAAACGACGATCAGCCGCGGCCCGGCGTAGGCATTGGCGCGTTCGTGTTCGATCTGTATCAGTGCAGCCGCAGCGGAATGCTCAAGGACTTGCCGGCTTCCATTCGAGCCGCATGCGAGGCGCCGACCCTCAATCCGCTGATCTCCTGCGGAACGGGAAGCGCACGCAGCCCTCCGCAGCTGCCTCATGGACCTGCTGGACTCTGGCGCGGAGGAACAAACCCGCCATTGCAATCCGTTCCGCTCTCGTGCCCATGCGCGACGCCACACTGCTGAAGCCCGTCGAATCAGCCAACTACACCGACTTCTACTGCCTCCATCCATCACGCCACCCGGGTCGGCCGGCTGTTCCGTCCCGACCAGCCCCTACTGCCCAACTATAAGTTCGTGCCCATTGGCTATCACGGCCGCGCCTCGTCGATTGGTAGTCAGCGGAACTCGGCGTGCGGCGGCCGAACGGCCAGACGAGGCCCATTCACGGCGGTGTTCCCGGCTTTGGCCCTACGCGTTTTCTGGATTACGAGGTCGAAGTCGGCATGTACATCGGCGCAGGTAACCCGCTCGGCGAGCCGATCCCGATCGACAATGCCGGGGCGCACATCTTCGGCGTCTCTCTCCTCAACGATTGGTCGGCGCGCGATATTCAGTCGTGGGAGTACCAGCCGCTCGGCCCGTTTCTGGCCAAGAGCTTCGCCACCAGCGTTTCGCCCTGGGTCGTTCCGATGGCCGCTTTCGCGCCGTTTCGCGTTCCCGCCTCACCGCGGCCAGCCGGCGATCCAAAACCTCTTCCCCATCTGTACGACGCCGAAGACCAGCAAGCCGGCGCAATCGACCTCGCACTGGAAGCATTCCTGCTGCCCCCCGACCATACGCGCTGCTGGAGAAGCCCCGCACCGTCTCAGCCAGGCCAATCTCCGCGATCTCTACTGGACTCCCGCCCAATTGGTCGCCCACCACACCAGCAACGGCTGCAATCTGCTGCCCGGCGACCTGCTCGCCACCGGCACCGTCTCCGGCACAGAAGACGGTCGCGGCGGGCTGCCTGCTGGAACTCACGAACGGCCGGCGCGAAGCCTGATTCTGCTGCCCAACGGCGAAACCCGCACCGCCCTCGAAGACGGCGACGAGGTCATCCTGCGTGGCTTTTGCCGCCGCGAAGGATTCCGCATGATTTCGCTGGGTGAGTGCCGCGGGATGGTGCTGACGGCAAATAGAGCTGACCTTAAGATCATTAATTAAGTCTGCCCATACGCAGACGAACAGAGAAAGCAGAGCAACGAGCTTTCCTTCGATCCGGTCTTCAAAGTCGTCCTGCGCATCGGCCTATCCTTTTGCTGAGATGTGACGTGGCTCACCCCCTTTCAGGTCCCGTCATCTTATAACAGGAGGTCTCGGATGGCATCCTTTGCACCCAGCGCCGTCAAACGCGGCCCAGGATTTTCTTCCCCTCAAAGGCACTGACCACGTGGAGTTCTACGTTGGCAACGCCCGCCAGGCGGCCTACTATTATCGCACCGCCTTCGGCATGACCCTGGTCGGCCTACTCCGGCCCAGAAACAGGCCAGAGCGGTCGCGCTTCCTACGTCCTTCAGCAAGGCAAGATCCGGTTTGTCTTCACCACCTCGCTGCGGCCCGGCTGATCCCATCGCAGAGCACGTGGAGCGGCACGGTGACGGCGTGCGCGTGATTGCCCTTGAAGTCGACGATGCACGAGCCGCGTGGAAGGAGACAACAGCCCGCGGCGCGCGCAGCGTGGCGGAGCCTACGGAGACGGCCGACGAATATGGCCGCGTGACCACAGCCTCCATCGCCGCCTATGGCGACACGATTCACACTTTCGTCGAACGCGGCCACTACAACGGAGTCGTTCCTGCCCGGCTTCCGAGCCGAACCCGCGGACACCGTAGCCCGCCCCACCGGCCTGAAGCACGTGGATCACATGGTGGGTAACGTGGGATGGCATGCCATGGACGAGTGGGTTCAGTTTCTACGCCAACGTCATGGGGTTTCAGCTTTATCAGCACTTCGACGACAAGGACATTTCAACCGAATACTCTGCGCTGATGTCGAAGGTGATGGCCAACGGCAACGGCTACGTAAAGTTCCCCATCAACGAGCCCGCCGAGGGACGACGAAAGTCGCAGATCGAAGAGTACCTCGACTTTTACCAGGGCCCCGGCGTGCAACATATCGCGCTGGCAACCGACAACATTCTGTCGACCGTTTCGCGCATGCAGGCGCAGGGCGTTGAGTTCCTCACCGTTCCGCACACCTACTACACCGAACTCGCCGGCGCGCGTGGGCCCCATCGACGAGCCCATCGAAGAACTGGAGCGGCTCGGCATCCTTGTCGATCGCGACGACGAGGGCTACATGCTGCAAATCTTCACGCGTCCCGTGGAGGACCGGCCTACATTCTTCTACGAGATCATCCAGCGCAAAGGCAGCCGCAGCTTCGGCAAAGGAAATTTCAAGGCGCTGTTTGAGGCCATCGAGCGCGAGCAGGCGCTCCGAGGCAACCTATGATGGCCACCGCTGTCGAATTGCCCAAGGCCGCGCCCTTCCTCATCGAGCAGGATTACTCCGCCTACAGCACCGAGCAGCACTCCGTTTGGGCCGAGCTTGGTGCGCCGGCGCATGCCGCAGCTCGAAGCGCCATGCCGCGCAGCGAGTATCTCGATGGCTTCGAGTCGCTCTGCCTGCCCTATGACCGGCTGCCCAACCTGACCGCGGTTTCGGCCAAGCTGCACCGGCGCACCGGCTGGAACGCCACTCCTGTCAGCGGCTTCATGCCGGCGCCGGCCTTCTTTGAGATGCTAGCGGCGCGCCGCTTTCCCACCACCACGTGGCTGCGCAGCCGCGACTCCCTTGAATACACGCCGGAGCCGGACATCTTTCACGACGTCTTCGGCCACGTGCCCATGCACGCGCATCCGGTCTTCGCGGATTTTCTGGCCCACTATGGCCAGGTCTGCGCGAGACTCAGTGACGAGGCGCATCCTCGAGCGCATCGGCCGCGTCTTCTGGTACACCGTCGAGTTCGGGCTCATCCGCCAGAAGGTAGGTAAAGGTCTACGGCAGCGGGTTGATCAGTTCCAACGGCGAATGCTCCAACGTGCTCCGCCGCGGTTGCGAGGTGCGGCCTTTCGTTCTGACGAAGTATTGCGTACGCCGGTCAAGGTGGATGAGATGCATCACCTGCTCTTCGCCATTGAGAGCTTCGACCAAATCTATGAGACAATGCACACCTTGGAGGCTCGCATCAATCGCGGCTCCCGCCTGGACGATTAAAGCGCCGTTCATCGTCGGACACGCTCCGCCTGACATGCCATCTTTTCGCTTAATGCATCGAAGTAAAGTGAGATACTGTAGTCCCCGAGCTCTCGTGGAAGGCAAGATGGCCGACAACCTGACGTTGGACAACAGCCTAGAGTCAAAGCTCGATCTGCAGTCCCCCCGCGCGACGATCGAATCGGGCAGCGCTGGTCGACTGCTGGCCAGCCTGCGCGCCGAGGAAGATGCAATCGACAGGGCGGCGGTGAGAAGGCTGACGAGGCACAGCACGCAAAAGGGCGTTTGACTGTCAGAGAACGGCTGAATCTGCTGCTCGACGAGGAGGCGGGGTTCCTCGAACTTGGCCTCTGGGCCGCTTACGAAATGTACGGCGAATACGGCGGCGCACCCGGCGCGGGCGTCGTCACCGGCCTCGGCCGCATCTGCGGACGCCTCTGCATGATCATCGCCAACGACGCCACAGTGAAGGCCGGCGCGTTCTTTCCCATGACGGCCAAGAAGGTTCTGCGCGCCCAGACCATCGCCCTCGAGAACCGCATTCCCACCCTCTACCTGGTCGACTCCGCCGGCGTCTTCCTTCCATTGCAGGAAGATGTCTTCCCCGACACCGACGACTTCGGCCGCGTCTTCCGCAACAACGCCGTGATGAGCTCTCTCGGCATTCCGCAGATCACGGCCATCATGGGCATGTGTGTCGCCGGCGGCGCTTATCTTCCCGTCATGACCGATACGGTGCTCATGACCGAAGGCTCGGGGCTTTTCCTTGCCGGTCCTTCGCTGGTACAGGCAGCCATTGGGCAAAAGACCGATCCCGAAGAACTGGGCGGAGCAGCCATGCACGCGGAGATCTCCGGTACCGTCGATTTCAAAGAGCCTAACGATCACCTTTGCCTGGCGCGTCTTCGTTCGCTGGTGGGCAAGCTCGGCGAGCGTCCTGCGAGCGAACCGCCACGCGAAGTGTTCTCCCGCATCTCCTACGACCCCGGCGTCGATGCGCCGAAGTTTGCCTGCCGAAGATGTCTACGGATTACTGAATCCCGCGCCCGGAGCCAGCAACATCTACGACATGCGCGAAGTCATCGCCCGCATCGTGGACCGCAGCGAGTTCGACGAATACAAAGCCGACTTCGGCCGCACCGTGCTGTGCGGCTATGCGCGCATTGGCGGCCACGCCGTAGGAATCGTCGCCAATCAGAAGACCAATCAGAACCAGATCGTCGCCATGGGACCGGCTGCCGGCGCCAAGCGCATCGAAGTCGGCGGCGTCATCTACACCGAGAGCGCGCAAAAAGCGGCCCGCTTCATCATGGATTGCAATCAGACCCTGGTCCCGCTTGTGTTTCTGCACGACGTCAACGGCTTCATGGTCGGCAAAGATGCGGAGTGGTCGGGAATCATTCGCGCCGGGGCCAAGATGGTGTCGGCAGTGAGCACCAGCGTGGTGCCCAAGATCGCGGTTATTGTCGGGGGAAGCTTCGGCGCCGGGCATTATGCCATGTGCGGCAAGGCCTACGACCCGCGCTTCCTGTTCGCGTGGCCTACAGCGCGCTACGCGGTCATGAGCGGAGCCTCGGCGGCAAACACGCTGGCGGAGGTGCGCGCCCGCCAGATGGAGCGCGGCGGCAAGGTCCTGTCGGATGCGGAGAAGAAAGCTCTCTTCGACGAGATCAAGGCGACGTACGATGCTCAGGCCGATCCGCGCTACGGTGCAGCGCGCCTCTGGATCGACGCCATCATCGATCCTGCAAAGACCAGAGATGTCCTGATCACGGCGCTTGAAGCTTGCGCGATGAATCCGGAGATACCGAAGTTCAACCCCGGCGTCTTGCAGACATGATCTGCGCATCTTACACAACAGGGAAGGCATCCACAGGCCGGGAAGAGGAAGTTGCACGAAAAGGAGCATGATCATGCACGTGGCGCTGGAGACGATCGAAAGCTTGTATCCATTCGTGCTGACCGAAGACCAGGAGCATCTGAGGCGTGAGATTCGCGAGTTTGCCGCGCAGGAGATTGCACCCAATGTCATGGCCTGGGACGAGGCTATGCGAGTTCCCCGCGGATGTGGTGAAGAAACTCGGCGCTATGGGATTGTTGGGCGTCATCATTCCGCCGGAGTACGGCGGCGCGGGTCTCGGCTACGTGGACTACGTGCTGGCTATTGAAGAACTTTCCGCCGTCGACGGCTCCGTGGGCATCACCCTCGCGGCACACAATTCGCTCGGAACCAACCACATCTTTCTCGCCGGAAACGAACAGCAGAAAAGCGAAAGTACCTGCCTCGTCTTGCGGGCGGCGAGTGGCTGGCCGCATGGGGTTTGACCGAGCCCGGCTCCGGCTCCGACGCCAGCAGCGCGCGCACCACCGCAGTTAAAAAGGGCGATCGTTACGTGCTCAACGGCAACAAAACCTTCATCACCAACGGCCACTATGCAGACGTTGCCGTCGTGATTGCAGTGACCGACAAAAGCAAAGGAACGCATGGCCTATCCGCCTTCGTGGTCGAAAAAGGAACTCCCGGATTCCGCCCCGGCAAGAAAGAAAACAAGCTGGGCCTGCGGGCCAGCGATACCAGCGAGCTGATCTTTGAAGATTGCGAAATCCCCGCGGAAAACCTGCTCGGCGTCGAGGGCGAAGGCTTTATCGACGCCATGCGCGTCCTCGACGGCGGTCGGAATTTCCATTGCCGCGCTGGCGCTGGGAATCGGCCGCGGCGCGCTCGATGCCGCGCTGAAATACGTGAAGGAGCGCCGCCAGTTTGGCAAAGCCATCGCCGAGTTTCAAGGCATTCAATGGAAGCTGGCCGACATGGCCACGGAGCTCGATGCCGCGCGCCTGCTCACGCAGCGCGCCGCCGTTCTCAAGGACGCCGGCCGCAAGGTGACCCGCGAATCATCCATGGCCAAGCTCTTTGCCAGCGAAGTTGCCGTGCGCATCTGCGATGAGGCGGTGCAGCTTTTCGGCGGTTATGGCTTCATCAAAGACTATCCCGGCGGAGAAGTATTATCGCGACGTCAAGCTGTGCACCATTGGCGAAGGCACCAGCGAAATTCAGCGCATGGTCATCGCCCGCGAAATTCTCAAGGTTCATCCATCGCGCGGGTGAGCTCGCTGCCACAGGATGGCAAGATTCGGTAAGAACCAATGGGCGGATGTGATCAAGATCGTCGAGTGCCCGCGCGACGCCTGGCAGGCGTTGCCCGTGCACATTCCCGCCCAAGTAAAGGCCGATTATCTGCGCAAGCTCATCGACGGCAGGCTTCACCCACATCGATGCGGTCAGTTTTGTCTCGCCCACGGCGGTCCCGCAGATGGCTGACTCCGAGACCAGGTGCTGCAGCTTCTCGATCTTCCGGAAGGAGTCGAGATCATCGGCATCGTTGTCAATGAGAAGGGCGCGCAACGGGCCATCGCAACCGGTGCCGTGCGGACGCTGGGATTTCCGTATTCGATTTCGCCATGAGTTTCTGCGCCGGAATCAGAATCAGACACCGGAAGAATCGCTGGATGTCCTGGAGTCGATCGCTGAGCTTGCGGACGACGCAGGAATGAACGTGGTTGCCTACGTCTCAATGGCTTTTGGAAACCCATACGGCGAGCCGTGGAGCGTTGATGCCGTTGGGTATGCATGCCGACAGTTGATCGGAATCGGGCATCCGGCAGATTTCTCTGGCCGATACCGTGGGTCTGGCGAACCCCGCGCAAATTGCAGAGACTGCTGGCACGCACGCTTCCGGCGAGCAACGGCGCAGAAATTGGCGTGCATCTGCATGCGCGGCGGCAAGACGCACGCGGCGCGCATTCGAGCGGCCTATGAGGCGGGCTGCCGCCGGTTCGATGCGGCCATCGGCGGCCTGGGCGGTTGCCCCTTTGCACAGGACGATCTGGTCGGGAACATTCCAACGGAAGTATTGATGGATGTCCTGTCGCAGTGCGGCGCAACCCCACCCCGGCTGAGGCCGCTCAGGAATTGATCCGTGCAAGCGAAGAAATCGCTCAAAGCTATGGAGCGGTCGCGAAGTAGCAAACGCTGGCGCGCCAGTCGAGTGCGGAGGAAAGATTGAATTACACGACGATCTTGGTTGCGGACAACCCGCCGGTGCGGACGATTACGCTGAATCGGCCTGAGCGTCGCAACGCCATGACTCCGGAGATGCAAACGGAATTGATTGCCGCTTTCGAAGATGCGGCCGCAAGCGTATGCCGCGTGCTCGTTCTCACCGGAGCGGGAGATGCGTTCTGCTCGGGGCTTGATCTCTCGGCATTGCAGGCCATGAACGACAAAACCGCGGCAGAGCATCGCGCCGACGCCGAGCGCATCGCGCAACTGTTCCGGACCTTGTACGAACTGCCCACCCCAACCATCGCGGCCGTGCATGGCGCGGCAATTGCCGGTGGAACGGGGCTGGCCATGGTATGCGACTTCACCCTCGCCACGCCGGCGGCTAAGTTCGGATTCACTGAAGCGCGCATCGGCTTTGTCCCGGCGCTGGTTTCGGCATTTCTCGCTTTGCAGATTGGAGACAAGCGTAGCCGCGATCTTCTCCTTACCGCGCGGCATCTTCGATGCCGCAGAGGCGTACCGCCTCGGCCTGGTCAATGAGGTTGTGCTGCCGGAAAACCTCGCCCAGCGGGTACAGCAGTTGGCAGAAGCGCTCGTCGCGAATAGTCCCGAGTCCTTAAGTGCAACCAAGAGGTTGCTCGTTGCGCAGAACAGATTATGGCTCGATGAGGCCATCAGCGCAGGCGATCGAAGCCAATGCGCATTCCCGGGAAACGGCGGATTTCAGTGAAGGCATCGCGGCGTTCTTTGAAAAGCGCAAGCCAATGTGGGGAAAACGAATGCCACATTAAGTTGCGGATAATTTGAATTGCAACGAAGCTTCAGTCCGCTCCTCCACGTGCCGGCGTGTTACCCCGTGCGCCAATTCAATCACTTCGAACCCCGCAGGCGTAATGTCAAGTACGCAAAGATCCGTAATCACGCGATGAACCGCGCGTTCCCCGGTCAGCGGCAGGGTGCAATGGCGCAGCAGCTTGGCGCCGCCATGCGGGCTCGCATGCTCCATCAGCACCAGCACTCGGCGCACGCCGGATACAAGATCCATTGCCCCGCCCATCCCCTTCACACGCTTGCCTGGAATCATCCAGTTAGCCAGATCGCCGTGCTCTGAAACCTGCATGGCACCCAGGATCGCCAGGTCGATGTGCCCGCCGCGAATCATGGCAAATGAATCGGCACTGGAAAAGGTTGCGGCGCCCGCCACATACGTCACCGTCTGTTTGCCTGCGTTGATCAGATCGGGGTCAACTTCGTCTTCGTGGGGAAAAGGACCCATCCCGAGCAGCCCGTTCTCCGACTGCAGCGTCACCGTCATTCCAGTTGGAATGTAATTCGCGACCAGGGTCGGGATGCCAATTCCCAGGTTGACATAAAAGCCATCGCGCAACTCCATTGCAGCGCGCGCGGCCATCTGCTGGCGAGTCCATCCCACAGGATCATTCTCCTTGAGTCGTTCTCTTCTCAATTCGTTTTTGAGGATGAGGGTTATGAACGAGCCGGTGAACGAAAATTCCCGGCGTATGAATCTCGTCGGGATCGAGTTCGCCTGGCTGCACCACGATCTCCGCTTCGGCCACGGTGATCTTGCCGCAAGTAGCCGCGGGAGGATTGAAGTTGCGCGCGGTGCGTCGATAAATAAGATTCCCGTGCAGGTCTGCCTTCCATGCCTTCACCAGCGCCACGTCGGCTTGAATGCCGCGCTCCAGAATGTACGTAATGCCATCGAATTCTTTGTGTTCTTTCCCTTCGGCGACCATGGTGCCGATGCCGGTTCGCGTATAGAAACCCGGAATCCCCGCGCCGCCGGCCCGCATGCGTTCAGCCAGTGTGCCTTGCGGGCAGAATTCCACCTCCAGCTCTCCGGCCAGATATTGCCGCTCAAACTCGGCGTTTTCGCCCACATAGCTTGAGATCATCTTCTTCACCTGCCGGGTTTGAAGCAGCAACCCAATGCCCCAGTGATCCACGCCGGCATTGTTGCTGGCAATCGTCAGATTGCGCGCGCCGGTGTCGCGCAAAGCAAGAATCAGGGCTTCGGGAATACCACAGAGTCCAAAACCACCAATCGCCAACAGCATCCCATCGCCAACAATGCCATGCAAGGCGCTGCGTGCGTCCGGCCACAGTTTGCTGAAGCCGGGACTGCTCTCCTGGGTCTTGCTCATGGTTCGCGCTCCGTTTGATCGTCCACGCGCAAATTCAATCCTATCTCCAATCCTGTCCGGAATAAGCCGGATCATCAAGGAATCAAAGGAGCTTTCCGCGATCCGAGTTGCACCGCCCAGAGGTTTGACGGTTCGGTTCCGACTTGGAAAGAGCACGCTGATCTGTCCACGGCCACGGTGCGGTCAAACGGCCCATCCTCCGCGAAAGCACTGAAAAAGGTGCAGCGATCCTAAAGAAAGCGCCAAAGTAACATGACTTCAGTGTGAGAGCTCCTAGTTACTGTCATCCAGCGCAAGAACCGAATCGGGATACGATGAACCGATGCGGGAGTTCGACACGAGGTGGAGCTAAGACGTGAAAGCATTTGAAGATACCAAATGCAGCCGAAGCGTAGTCGCAGATACCCTTGAGCGCGTCACAAGTCAGGCACAGCTCTTGCGTGACAAAATCGACCTCATTGAAGCGGGCCAAAGTCTCGGTCGAGCGGAGACAATCGCCGAGCTGGGCAAGCTCCTGGATGCCTGCCAGAATCTCAGGGATGCCATTCTTTCAGAGGATTCTGCGGCAAACTGGCACTCCAGGGAACAACTCAATGAGCTTGTGAATCGCCTGGATGATGTAGCGGCCACAAGGCGTCGATATCTCGATCTGGCGCAATCGCTCTCCACTGGAACCCTCTCGCATCGCCGCGAACGCACCCGGCAGGAGCGCCTGGCGCAGCGCGATGCGGCTGTGGCTGAGCTGATGGAGATCTCCGCGCAGACTTCTCCGCCGGAACTGCCCGGCCCCGCCGTGGAGGAGTGGCTCAAGTGGGCATGCAGCCTCGAGGACGGCACGGACGACCCCGAACTTCAAGATCTGAAGACGAACTTCCCGCGCGTAGACGACTTCATCCGCCAATTGGAGATCGAACTTTGGCAGGATGGCGAGAGATCGCTCCCCGATCAGGAGCGCGAGAACGTCGCCGTCCAGCCCCCTCAGGACGACGACCATTCCTCACCTTCCAACTCTGAAGAATTGAATCTTTACGGATGGATCGACACCTCAGGCACTCAAACCGATTCCACTCAGGATTCTGAAGAGGCGTCCTCCACTCGCTCCGCGCATTCCTCCGCAGTTCAGGTTGAAGACGAGCCGCAGAATCCGCCAACGGCCGCCTTGAGTTCCGTTGAACGGGGTAAGCTCTGCTTCTTTGCCCAGGAGGAAGTGGAAAGCCTTTCCCGCGCCCTGCAGCAATCCATCAGAAATCCCAAAAGAGCGCGAAAGGTTCGCGCTTTGGTCGCCGTCTCTCAATGGCTTCTGCCGCGCGATCAAAATCCGGTTCTGCATCCCACCTGTGGCATTCAAGCACAAATCGACTACACAATCTCTTCTGACCTTGCCGCAGTCTCTCCGGACGAGGTATCGGCCGCCATTGACGCCGATGGTGCATTGCTCCTTTTCACCGGGGGCGCCGATCTGCTGCGGTGGAGCACCTCTCAGCCGTCTGACGAACCGCCAGATGCGATCGCTTCAGTCAAACGCTTGAACGTTGACCAGCTCCGGGCGTGGTTCGTCGAAGTCTTTAAAATTGCCCTTTCTGAACCGCAAGTACAGGATATTTATAGACTTACTTATGGAGTTCCCCTGCTCGTCGGCGAAATGCATCGGTTGATCATTCCCGTTCCGGATGCACCGCCCACGTGGCTGGGGTATGGAATCTGGACGGAGATCAAGGCTAGGTTCCAGCGCCGGATACCGGCGCTCAGGCAGGAGTTGCGGAACGGGGCTCCTTCGGTTCGGCTGACGGGTCGGGAGTTGAGCCTGCTCAGAATGGTTCTCATCGCAAGTGACTACTCAACGCCGGATACCATCGTGTCCAATCTCACAGACAACTGGTATCAGTACCATCCTGCCGAACTTCCGGCCATCAGCGCTGCGGATGAAGGCAGTGTCTCACTGCTTCAGCGTCTCGGCCTGTTGCCGCAGCGGTCCGATGCCGGCCTTGGGGCCATCGAAGGCCTGCTGCCCCTGTCGCCCGACGATCCGATTCGCCTGGTCGTTAACGACCTTTAAGCGCCTCTCTCGGCCAGAACCTGCCGCCGCATTTTGCCCAAAGCGTGACCCTGCAAGGTCACGCTCTGGCGTAAAAAGGGTCACCCGTTTGCCTCGTTTTTGCGCGGAATCAGCTCTGCGAAAGCTGTGACCAAATCGGGTCAGCCGCATCTTAATTGGCATGGCACAGGAAAAAGCGACATTTGGAGCGGGATGTTTTTGGGGCGTCGAGGCGGCGTTTGCGGCCATCCCCGGCGTAAAGGCGACAGCAGTCGGATATGAAGGCGGGTCAATGCAGCGGCCCGGCTACAAAGACGTGTGTACCGATCAGACCGGCCACGCCGAGGTAGTTGAGCTCGATTTCGACCCGGCGCAAGTCACCTACGATCAGCTACTTGACGCTTTCTTCTCACTTCATGACCCCACCACCCTGAACCGCCAGGGGCCGGACTGGGGAACCCAGTATCGCTCCGCCATCTTCTTCCACTCCCCCGAGCAGGAGGCGGCGGCTCGCGCCAAGATCGAGCAGTTAGCTGCCGAGGGGCGTTTCAGGCCCAAACGCATTGTCACCAAAATCGAGCCGGCGCAAATGTTCTGGCGCGCTGAAGAGTACCACCAAAAGTATCTCGAAAAACGCGGCCAGGCGAGCTGCCACATTTAGGCCTCCGATTGCAATTTTCGGCCGCAAGGCACGTCATTCCTTCCCCTGCGAAAACCACCATGCCTTGGCAAACTTCCAGTGGATGTAGACCGAGTGGTTCAGATGCAGCAGGAGTCCCTCGCGACCGTCCAAAAACCCCAGCCGAATGAAATAGTTATAAAGAAACGTGGCGCCGGGGTTCAGTACTGCATTGCATACAAAAGCGGGCAGCGATTTGCTGTTGCGGCCGCGCTCGCGGAGCAGTTGGGCGATCTCGCTGCTGTAGCGGTTCATGTGCTCAAGATAGATAGAGAGCGTGGGATAGGCGTAGTGGAGCATGTCGTGCTTGAGTTTGCCGGTTGACCCGGCAAACTGCGGCGTGGAATGTGGGCCCACGCCCTCGCTCAGGCGGGCCGCACCGCGCCGGAAGAGCCGTAATTTGCGATCAGGATAGAAACCGCCGTGGCGGATCCACCGGCCAAAATAGAAGTTGAGCCGGGGAATCCAATAAGCCCCAAATTTGGGTTCGCTGCTGAGGACCTGCTGAATTTCACCCTGAAGTTCGTTCGTCAGCACCTCGTCCGCGTCCAGCAGCAAAGTCCAATCGCAGGTACAGAGGTCGAGCGCGACATTCTTCTGTTCGCCATGGCCTCCAAAGGCGTGATAAATGGTCCTGGCGCCGAAGGATTGAGCAATTTCCAGGGTCCGGTCCCGAGACCCCGAGTCCACCACCACAATCTCGTCGGCCCAGCGGACGCTCTCCAGAGTTCGCGGCAGATTGGCTTCCTCGTTCATGGCGATCATGGCGACAGACAAGGTCTTGCGCATCGAGGGAAGGATAAATCAGCCGGTCCCTTCGTTCCCAATGTCCGTCCGCTGCAATGTGGAGGATTGCCAGTGCTCTCGGCCGTAAAATCGCAGAACTTAGGCTCGAACCATAAGCAGCTCAACCTTCGTTTATTGAGAAGCAGGGTCAGTTGCAACCTTATTCATCGGACCCGGCCGACTTGATTTCAACAGCGCTACAAGGTGTTTTTGCATTGCTGCTGCTTTGTCCTTGTCTCCAAGTTTTGTGTAGGCCCTTACGAGAAGAAAGTATGCTTCCTCGAATTTTGGATTGTACTGAACCGCCGAATTGAGATGGATTACCGCATCTTCGAACCGGCCTTGCTCAATCAGTATTCTTCCCATCTCGCAATGTGCCGGTGCGTAGTGACTATCGGTTGCCAGTGCTTGTTCCAATGCGTGCTCTTCACCAGCACTGTCCATCTTTGTGCGTAAGACAAGAGCGAGCTGGAAATATGTACGCGGTTCGTCAGGAGAGAGTTGAATTGCTTCGCGATACTCCGCGACCGCTCTATCCGGATCGCCGAGCCTGACAAGAACATTGCCGAGAATATAGTGAGCCTGGAACGAAGAAGGATCGAGCAGGACGGCGCGCTCTATATCCGTATGAGCGGCGGTGTAGATCGACGCGTCGTATTCGCTTTCAGCAAGCGTGATCAGAAATTTCGGCGAATCAGCGTAACTCTGTCGCTTGCTTCCAAGAAGACGGTTCACATCCGTGTATCGTCCCTGTAGTTGCAGAACGTTTGCCAACAACAACAAGGTATGTTCAGAGGGGTAGGATCTAAAGGCCGCATCAGCGACCGCTTGCGCCGACACAAGCTTATGTGCGGCGAGATACACCACTACCGCCATTTCCATCTCTTGCGGCTGTGTCCCTTTGGAAATATGGAAGTGGGCCAGGGCTTGTAGAGCCTTGTCCGTCTGCCCGGCGCTGAGATATTCACGAGCAAGCGACGTGGCAATGCTGTTGTTGGATGGCCATGCCGAATGGGCTTGTTGCAGCTTTTGTTCAGCTTGAATTAAATTCCCCTCTGATTCCAGGGCGCCGGCAAGCAATAGACTAATTCGAGCGTCGCATCCCAGCGAAGAAAGAGGTTCCAATGCCTCCGCAGCAGCTTGATATTGCGCTTGCTGCAGCAGATCGCTCGCCTTGCCAAGCACATTCTCCACAACGTCCGGCGATGGGCACGCCCTCTGGTTCGCCGAGCGGTCCTGCGGCCCGGTTCGGTGTAATTGCTGCCCAGCCGCCGTTGCTTCCGCGGGTCGGGCAAATAAGCCAACGGAAGCAATAGCGGCGATGATTACGAGTTTCCCCTTTGGCATCATGGGCAGGTCGATCGGTTGACGGGTAATGCGACTCTAGAAGTCCATCCGCAAACTGAGTTGGATCTCGCGCGCCGGATTGGCGCTTGAGACCATGCCGAAGTTGGTGGCAAGATCATAGGTGCTTATGTTTTCGAAGTTGACGCGATTGAAGGCATTGAAGAAGTCAGCCCGAAAAGTCAGATTCGACTCCCGGCCAAACCTCCAACCCTTATAACCGGAAAGGTCATAGTCCTGGTATCCCGGATTCTCGACGTTGTGGGTTGCAGAGTCGCCCTGAACTCCCACCGCGCTTAGATTAACGATATTCTGGGTGTTGATATACGGCCCCAACCTTCCGTTCCTTCCCAAGCCCCCATGCAAGGAGGAATTGTTGACAGGTCCTGTGAGGTTGGGCAGCGCACCGTCAAAAAATCCAATGTTTTGTTGACTCCCCAATGTTGTCCACGGACCGGTGCGGAGCGCGACGATGCCGGCAAATTGCCAGCCTCCGACAAGCGCATCGGTGAGACGGCCCGTGTTCAGGAATCTCTTTCCATACCCAAAGGGAAGTTGGTAGATTCCGTTGGCGTTGAAAACATCGTTGATGTCCTCTGTGCAGTGACTATAGTCGAGATGCATGTCGACATGCCACGCAAACTCATCCTGATAGGGAGTGCCGAGGCATTTTGAAAAAGTGTAATTGGCCATCAGCGAGAATCCGGAACTGAATCGCTTCTCCACACGTCCGATCAAACCGTCGTAATTCGAGGTTCCTGTCAGTTGATTCTCCTGTACCCCGCTATAACACCCCACCAGGTTTGGCGGCGTTCCGCACGTTGCATACAGGGACGCAACTCCCAGGGTGTTGAGGGGGTCGATCTCATTGCGTTCCTCGTAGTGACGTTCCGAGGTACCGATGTAAGCAGCTTCAAAGAGCCAACTCTTGATGGTGTGATCGATGATCAGGTTCCATTCGTAGGCGTATGGGGTCGGTGCGTTGGGCTGGATGAAAGAGACTGTCGGACCACCGCCTGAAAAGTTCCCGTTGGTCATCGCCGGCTGGTACATTCCGGGAAGGCCGTGCGTGCCGTCCAGATTGAAGACAAGAGGTGAGCCGACAGCTGGGTTGTTGAAGCTGTCAACCTCATAGAGCTTGGTCGTATCCACTTCCACTTCATACTGGTTGATGTTCGGCTGCAGGTAATACATGCCGAATCCACCCTTCACATCCAGATTGCTCTTTTCGGAGGGAATCCAGTTGAAACCAAACCGGGGCGCGAAGTTGGTATAGACAGGCATCACCATGTTCCTGCCCAACCCCAGAGTGCTGGTATCTGGATAAGTAAGATCCTGGCCCGTGGCAACATCAAAGCTTCCCACACGGTTGTTGGTTTCGATCGGCTGGCTGCGGTGCTCCCACCGTACGCCGTAGTTCAGGCTTAGATGGCGATCAACTTGAAAGTGGTCCTCGACATAATAGGCCTCGTACCACGTTCTCAGATTCATCGTGGGGTCCCCAAGAGCTGTCCGTGTGGTGTTGGGGACACCCATCAACAGATCGGCGACGGGATCCCCGCTGTAGACTCCGTTGAAGCCGATCGAGGTGGCCGACCAGTCCTCATATAGATACATCGGTTCGTAGCGGATATCGAACCCTGCTGAAATCTGATGCCGTCCCTTCTGCAGCATCAGCGATTCGGTCCACATATTCAATCCTTCGCGGACGATGTCGGTTCCATTCGTAGAGCCTGGGTTTCCGTATCCCGATACTCCGATACCTGGGGGACCGTCGGATCCGGGTTGGTCTTCCTCGTCGACTAAACCCAGAGGATTCGCATCCGCTGGACTGTACCCGTCGCCGCGCTCCAGGCCGACTGCCGTGTGGCTCCATCCATAACGAAAATTGTTGACCAGGCGAGGGGAAAAGATGTGAGTCCACCCAACCGCCAGATTTTTAGGGCTCGATGGGTAGACTTGCTCATTGAAGAGGGTCATGCCTGGTGTCGTTACGGTTTGATAGTTGCCAGTGTATCGCACGAAGGCTGTATCCTTCGCTGATATCGTGTAGTCAAAACGGCCGCTGAACTGATTCCAGTTGTCGACTGTGGATGCCACGTTGAAGTAGTTCGCGGTGCCATTGTTATAGGAGCCGTTGGGCGCCGGATACAACGACAATATCTTCAGTCCGACGGCGCTGAAAAGTGAAGGCGGAACCTGGTTGCCTGGCAATATCGCATAGCCGGTCGGCGTACTTGGGTCGAGTACGTAGGGGTTGTAGAGCTGCTGAGAGTCGGCGCCGAAGTTGCCGGCAATCTGATTGGCGTTCGGAACCAGGTTGTACAGGTCATTCGGTTGGATCTGCCTGAAGCCTTCATAGTTGCCGAAGTAAAACATCTTGTTCCTTTTAATCGGACCTCCCACGCTTGCGCCAAACTGGTTCTGGTGAAAGGGGGGTGCGGCGCCCACATCGAAATAGTTGCGGGCGTCGAAGTCGTTGTTGCGAAGGAATTCGTAGGCGGTCCCATGAATCTGATTGGTGCCGCCTTTGGTAACTACATTCACAAATGCTGCGCCGGATCCAAACTGTGCCGGCGCGGTGGAGTTCATGACCTCAAACTCCTGAATCATGTCAGGGTCGGGAAGCAGGCCCGCCGCACCGTACCAGGCGTTGCGGGTTTCGATACCGTCGTAAAGGTAGCTGTTATCGTCTTCCCTCAAGCCGCTCACGTCAATTGCCACCGTGCCGGCGGCACTCCATTGGGAAGCAGGGGATGAGATACCGGAGATTTGAGCGACCGGCACGACGCCGGCGGAAAGCTGCGCCAGTTGGAGAAAATCACGGCCGTTCAACGGCATATCGTTAATCTGCTTGCTCTCAATGAGCTGCTCATCGCGGGTGACTTCGGTATTCAGCAGCAGGGCGCCCGCGTTCACTGAAACAGTTTGCGTGGCCGCACCAACCGCCAAGGTAATATTCTGCTGAAATACTTGATCGACAACGAGCGTAAAAGCCCGAATGTTTTGGGTCGCAAACCCGGCTTTAGTCACTTTCATCGTGTAACTGCCCGGAGGCAGGTCGGTGACGTGATACGCGCCCAGGTTGTCTGTAATTGCACGATAGACAATGCCCGTCGCGGTGTTGGTTATCGTCACATTTGCACCGATCACGATCGCACCGGTTGGGTCTGTCACGGTGCCATTGACCTGGGCAGTCGTGACTTGCGCGCGAATTGGCACCGCGCCTAAAAAGATCAGGGCAAATGTCACCAAGAGAAGGACCATCGGTCTCAGGTGTCCTCCGAAACGACATACCAGATGTGTCTGCTTCTCGATTCTCTGCTTCATATTTTGCCTCCCTCCTGAAAATGGCCACGTCCGCTTAGGCCTGCGTTTGTTTTTACTTCGCAGGGCCGGTAAACGATTTCAATACGGTTTACCTCTCCGTACAATCCGGGTAGCTAGGTTATGCACGATAGGGGAAAGGGGCCGATTGAGACTAGATCACTACGGGAGCGTAGGATGGCAAACAGCTCAATTGGGTTGCCTAACTTCAACCTCTGAAGAAAAGGCTTGGAGAAGTTGACACTGAATCGAAAATGTTCTAAACAGCAACTTGCATGAGCCACTTCCTGGGCGATATACACAGAACTCTGTGCCTATCCTTTGTGCGCTTTTTGCACCTAGGGTGTGAAGTCGCAGACATTTTTCTCAAACGTAAAATACTTGAGCTGAAAATGCTCTAATGAGAAAGCGTTGCAGGTGCCTGCGATTGGAAACTGCCGGCCCGCTCACGTTGTTTGCGAAGCGCTTCGTCGCGTTGTTTGTCCACAAGTGTGTGGGTCAGCTGCGCTTCCTGTTGCGCTGCTGCGTGGAGGCCCAAATGCGCATAGACATGGCTCAACTGATAGTGGGCTGGCGCGAATTGAGGATTGAGCTCGACGACTTGCTCAAACGCCTTTCGAGCGCGAGACCAATCTTGTTTCGATCCGTAGAGCTTGCCGAGTTCAAAAGATGGATCTGGCGACCCGGGTTCCAACTGTGCCGCCCGTTCAAGCGCAACGATGGCTTCGTCCTCGCGGCCCAGGCGGCTGGCTAACAGGCCAAAGTAATATTCCAGAAGATAACGGCCAGGTCTTTTGGAGCGCGCAGCTTCAAGAATGCGAATGGCTTCCGTGTCGTTCCCCTGTCGGGAATAGGTCTGTGCCAAGCCGACATACGCTGCATCAAGCCCCGGGTTCTCAGCGAGCGCCGCATGGAACGCATCGCGTGCGGCAGCATAGTCGCCTTTGATCATCTCTACGGCGCCCAGTCGCAGCTTAAGGGGTGATGTTGCAGCCGTCTCTGCCATCCCTGACTGGATGAACTGAATCGCCTCATCGTAACGGTCCATGTCCATTAACAGGCGCGTGTAATCCAGCGTTCGATCCGGATTAGACGGATCTGCTGCGGCGGCAGCCCGATACGCCTCCAATGCCTCAGGCATCTTCTGCTGCATCTCAAATGCTGAACCAAGGAACATCAGGGTGTCAGCATTTGTGGGCCGCTCGTTGTGCAGCGTGGTCAGAAGTGCGGAAGCCTCGGCGAACTGTGCGTCGTAAAGCAGCGCCAGCGCCAAGTTGTAACGGCTTTCCCACGACGGATCGAGAAAAGCAATCCGCCGGAAGCAATGCACCGCCTGCCCATAGAGCGCTTGCCGGCTGAGAAGCGCAGCAATTGCGTACTCCCGCACCGGTGTGAGCTGCTTAGCGGCCTCCATGCTCTCGATTCGGCTGGCAGCCTCATCCTTATGACCCATCCGGACTTCAGCTTCGATTAATCCAGCATCCGCGCCCGGATCGTTTTCGATCAAATGTCCTGCATGAGCAGCCTCTTCGAGCGCTTCGGCATCATGCCCCGTGGCAAGCGCAAGCAAAAACAAATAGTAATGGACGAAAGGATCGGCCGGATTCAGACGTGACGCTTCGCGCAACTCCGGTTCCGCGGAAGCATACTGCTTTGCAGTCAACAGATTGAAGCCCAGGTTCCGATGCGGCGCTGCTTGCGCCGGGTCAAGACGAATCGCACTGCGATAGTGGCGTGCTGCCTCATCGGAGTGATTGAGTTGAGTCTCTGCTATTCCAATCAGGTTCTCGATGGTGGGATCGCGTGGGGCAACGCGATGCGCCTCCTCCAACTTGACCAGCGCCTGATCGAAATGCCCCTCTCGAATGAGTTTCACTCCCTCATCTAATGACGTGGTTTGCGCGTGCAAAAAAGACGCAACGGCAAAAGCAAGGAGGACCGGCATGATGATCCGATTGCAGGTCATTGCTTCGCCCCGTTTTCTGCAGGATCATCATTGGAGGCGACGGCCGATTTCTCGTTTTTGATGGCGCGCACCTGGGCAAAGACTTGAGCGGCTTCTGCCGTCTTTCCTTCCGAACGCAGGACTAATCCGAGCTGATAATGCGTCGCACCGTCATGGTCGTGCGCAAGACCACGCTTCAAAACTTCTTCCGCGAGGATGTAGTTCTTCTGCGCCGCGTAGGCACGGCCTAACTGCTGGTAAGCAGGCCAAAGATCGGGCTTGCTGCGAATGGCCAGTTCCAGGTGCGGAATTGCCTCAGCCGGGCGATCTTCGGCCACCAGCACTGCACCCAATTCCCCATTGGCCTCAGGATGGCCCGGATCGAGTTCTAATTGGCGCGTCAATTCAGCCAACGCATGATCTGCATCGCCGTGCTTCCAATAGAGATGACCGAGCCAGAAGTGCACGTTGGGCAGATTCGGCCGGGCCGCAGCCACTTCAAGATACTCAGCCAGCGCTTTGTCGTCCTCCTCCCGGTCGGCATAAAACTGGCCGAGCAGCTGATGCACATGATAGGAATCGGGCGCGACAGCGAGCAAACGGGCAATCTGCGCCATCGCGATTTGTCGGCGCGCAAGAACCAACTGATAACGTGCGGAGAGATCGCCGGGGTGAGTTGCCAACCAGCGAAGCAGGGCTGCCTCAGCATCGTCATAGTGATGCAGATGAATGGATCGCATCGCTTGAGATAGAGCACTCGCAGCCGGTTTCGCACTTTGCGGAGCAAGGACAAGCCCCTGGTAGGCTCGCTGTGCAGCATCGTCTTCTCCCAACCGCGCGTACATCGCGGCTAGAGCGACGCCTTTCGCAACACTCGGAGCTTGGTCTGCTTCCAGCCCGGCGGCGGCTTCGCGACAAAACGGCAGCAGGCTCGGGTCGGTCGCCGTACGGCCAATCCGCTCCTCCACAGGGAGCCCCAATGCATCAAGCGCCTCGTTCCTGTCGGCATCCATGGCCTGTTCAATCTTGGAAAGCCCCTCAGCCTGTTGCCCCATAAGAATTAGCAACTCTCCACCGCGGGCCAGCACCGCGGCGGACCGTGGCGCCAGTGCCGCGGCCTTGCCAAGTTGCTCGTGCGCGTCGGGAAGGCGGCCTTGCTCGGACAACACTTCGGCCAATTCCAGGTGCGCGTCAACGGATTGCGGGTCGCGTTCAATTGCGCGTCGAAGATGGCTTTCGGCCTTGCTCCAATCACGCTCCTCTGTATAGGCGCGCGCATAAATCCGGTCAGAGAGAGCTGTCCCCGAAGAGTCCTCAAGAAGTTGGTCTGTCTGCTGTCTTGCCGCTTTGCCGTACGCCTCGCCGAGAGAAAAAAGCAAATCGGGATCGTCGGGAAATTGCGCGGCGGCTTTACGCAATTGAAGCAACGCAGCATCCCTTTGCCCCGCATCCCACAGCGCTGTCCCTAGCCAGCTTTGCGCCAATTTGTCATTCGGATTCAGTCGAACCGCGTCGCGCAAAAGCGAGACGCCCTGCGCCGCCTTGTTCAGCTTGACGTAATCTACCCCTAACCAAAGACTTACACCGCGCATCTCGGGGCGTAGCTTACTGGCCGCAGCCAAAGCCTTTGCGGAGTCTCCAAATTTCCCTTCGGCATAGTAAACCAAGCCAAGGTTTGCATACGCCTCCGGTAAAGCCGGCTGAATCCGCAGGACCGCCTCATACTCATGTGCCGCTGCTTCGAGTTGGCCTTCCTGCTGATCCCGCTGAGCTGCGATGAAGTGCTCCTGAAGCTGGGAATTCGCCTCCTGCGCTGCGCTGGCCGAGAACAGCATGACATAAGCAATCGCGACGAGCGGGAATAACAGAAGTCGCGAATGGAAGGTGCTGAACATGGATTGATGGTAGCGCACTTTCACGTCACACACTGCCATTGCGTGATCCTGCAAAATGCGTTCTTGGAATGAGAAAAGTCGTTGGGCCGCATGGCCTTTGTGAGGAGCAGAAATGCGAATCTCCCGGACCTCTTTAGCAGAAGTCCGGGAGCCTTTGTTGTTCTAGAACGTGACTCTTAGCTGGGCTTGAATAGCTCGGCCGCCGGTTGTGCCGGAAGCCTCGCCGAAGCCACCCATCCCATTCGACGCAGTTGTATTGAATCCCGTGAATTGATGCCTGTTGAAGGCGTTGAAAAACTCCATTCGAAACATAGCGTCTGCCTTTTCGGTGTACAAAGGAATCCGCTTTGAGACGTTGAGGTCTTCGTTGATGTTGGCAAAGGTACGAACGTTGCCAAGTGTTCTGGGTGCGTTCCCAAAGGTGAAGTTCGGTGCGGGCGTGAATGCTGCCGGGTTCAGTTTTACGCTCTGTCCAAAAACAAACTTGCCGCCGGTAAAACCGTTCGGATTTACCCCGGGAATCATGTTGGGACGGGCAGAGGCGCCAAGATTCGCTTCGCCTCCCGCGAAGATTCCAGAGGTCCAGTTAGCGGTAGTCACAGCCAGAGGATTTCCGCTCTGGTAAGTTTGGACGCCTGCAATTTCCCATCCGCCAACAAGCTCCTCAGCAAATTTTCCCTGATTCAGAAGCTGCTTGCCTTTGCCGAAAGGAAGTTGATACGTGTAACTCAAAATCATGCTTTGTGGAGTATCGAATTCGCTCAACCCCTTTTCGACCTTCAGATTGTAGACATTCAGAGCGCCTGAAACGCCGTTTGCCTCCCATGCCGCCTCGGTCGGATACTCCGCGTCGGCATTCGTGAGGGTCTTCGACCAGGTATAACTTGCCAGCACAGTGAGCCCCTGCGAAACCCGCTTTTGAATGCGAGCTTGCAGGGCGTGATAGGTGTAGTCACCGAAAGGATCCGCCGATGTTACAGAATCCACCTGCGCGCTGCCATATTGCGGGAAGGGCCTCAAAGCCTGGGAGACAGAACCACTGAATCCCGCATACGGAGCCGCAACCGGAGCTTGGCCCGCGCACGCAGCATTGCCGACTTGATTGGCGATGTTGACTTGCAAACATGAGCCAAGCGCAAGGTTAGCGGGGTTCCCCTGGTTTGGGTCGTGCAGGAAGGCCTGCAGGTGGTCGCCATGATCTCCCACGTAGGCCACATCAGCCACGATCTTTGCCGGCAGTTGCTGTTCCACATCGAGAGTCCAGGTTTGAGTGGTGCCGGGGCGCGCAATATTGGACAAGACGACCGTTGGATCCTGGCCATTCATCGCTGAAGGATCGACAAATGGCGGCTGAGGTCCGGGGTATGCC
Organism: uncultured Acidobacteriota bacterium; assembly: GCA_963833995.1. Classification (GTDB taxonomy): domain Bacteria; phylum Acidobacteriota; class Terriglobia; order Terriglobales; family Acidobacteriaceae; genus Telmatobacter. The sequence goes on from CAWIAE010000003.1 coordinate 342,911, forward strand.
TGAATCTGAGAGAGAACAATTGCAGGCGTTTGCGGACTGGCGGGAGTCGGATATGTGTAGCTACCGGTAAAGCCGGCGGAATCGTTCTCGCCAAAGCCGCCCATCTTGAGGCTTTGATAATAGATTCCGTAGCCCGCCCGCACAACAGTATTCGGGGTCACTTGATAAGCCAATCCGAGACGTGGCCCGTACGCATTCTTGAAGGCGGTCTGAATCGTGCTGGCGCCCGTCCGGCCGGTACCGCTGCCCAGGTAGGCATAGGCGCCGGGGAGGCCACCTGCGCCGGGGTTGGCGAGCGCTGGATTCATGTACGACATCTGATTGTGCGCCTCGGTAACTGGCGTGGAGATTTCGTACCTGAACCCGAGATTGGCAGTCAGCTTCGGACTGATCTTCCAGTCGTCCTGAACAAACCCTGCGTAGTACTTCACGCGCCAATCGAGAATCTCCGGCAGGAAAATGTCCGCGTTTGAAGCAGCTCCAAGATAGAAGCTCGCAAATCCAAAGCCCGAGTTGTTATCGGCAGGAGTGCTGGTTGGGCCGGAGGCGAAGTTGAACTCTCCGGAAGTTGCGGTAAGAATACCGATGTTGAACTGCTGCATGCGCGTTTCCGCGCCGAACTTGAAGCTGTGACGGCCATTCTGCCATAACACAACGTCGTCGTATTGCCAGGTGTTATCCGTGAACTTATCGGCGCCGTTGCTCGGCAAATTCTCCTGGTTGCCCGGATAGTTCCAGCTTATCTGCGGGAAAGTGGTTTGCGCCACGCCCTTCAACCCAAGTTTCTCAGGCCAATTTCCGCCAAAGCCTCCCAAGCCGCTGAATTCCTCGCGGTAGCGGCGGCTGAAGCCGGCATTAAAGTGGTTCATGACGTTGGGCGAGAAGATGTAGTCGTGCCCGAAACGCAGATACCGCGTCCTCTGGCTTGTATCGCTGGTGTTCAGTGGCGCACCGGCATCGTAGACGGTGTTCGGGCGCCAATCGTAGTCGTAGCTCCCGCTTATCTTTTGCTTCGCCCCGATATTCTGGTCGATGCGAATCTCGTACATATTGGCATCGATCGGATTCGACGCTGTCTGCACGATGTTGTAGTACGGTTGCGTTTCGCTGGAGTGCGGAATAACGGCTGCCATGGCGGCTGCGACCGGGTCAGGCGCCTGGGTAATTTTGTTTTCCGGATAGGGCTGGCAAGGTTGGCCCTGATTGACTCCCGTGCAGGTGGTGTAGTCGTAAATGATGTGGGCCGGAAAGAACTGGCCATTGAGGGTCATGGGAGTGAGCAGAGAAGAAAAGTCGCCGCCCAGCATGGCTTGCGTTGGCGCTGAAACCAGGCTGCTTCCGCCGGTATCGAGCCGGAAGCCTTCATAGTTGAACATGAAGAAGCTTTTGTTGCGTCCGTTATAAAGCCACGGAACATAGACCGGACCGGAGATGATGGCTCCGAAATCGTTCTGCGTGTCGAGCCCCCTCTTCTGGCCGGTGTACTTGTTGATCCAGGAGTTGGCATCCAAAGCTTTGTTCCGGAGCATGTCATAAACCGACCCATGCAATGCGTTGGTGCCCGACTTAGTCGACAGGTTGACTAGCCCGCCGCCCATCCTTCCGTATTGAGAGTCGAAGGTATTGGTCATCACCTTGAACTCCTGCACCGCCTCCACGCTGACTCCATAGTTCATCTGCAGATTCGCCGAAGCAAATTCGATAGTCGCCCCATCCACCAAGATGTCAGTGCCAGCTCTGCTGGCCGCCATTCAGTTTGAAACCGCCGAGTTGCGTCGGGGAGTTGGCCATCAATCCGGTATACCCCGGCGTCAGAGTCACAAATTGAAGTGGATTTCTCGGCGCGCCGCTAAACGGCAGCGGAAGGTCCGCGACCAGTTCCGTGGACACGGTTGTGCCGACATCGGAAGATTCGGTCTCCAGGTGCGATGCGTCGCTGTTTACGGTCACAGTTGCTGATTCCGCACCCACCTTCAATATCGTGGTAACAGTGGCTGTGCTGCCCACATCCACGCTGATGCCGCTCTGGGTATATGACTCGAATCCCGGCGAGGTTACAGTGAGCGAATAATTTCCCGGCGGGAGCTCAGAGAAATGTGAACAGGCCCTCGGCGGTCGACTTGTTGCAGTAAGCGCTGCCAGTATTCGTCTCTGTCAGATCGAGTGCGGCGCCGCGATGAATGCGCCGGTTGCGTCCTTCACCGTGCCGGTTAAGGTACCTCTGCCCGATTGGGCGACGGCGGGGATGCCGGTCGCCAGACAGAACGTCAACAACAGCCAGACCGCCAGATGCCACGGTCTTTGCGCCGTTCGACTTGTTTGGTTCATTGTGCGTCTCCTTTTGCAGCATTGTTCTCAGGCCTCCATTGTGTTTGCGGCGAGGCTTGCGACGGGGGAGGTGCTGCTGCCCGCCGCGGCCAAACCCCGAAAGATCTGGCCAGCCACCCGGATGGATAACAACTGCAACAGCGCAATGACCGGTAAGGCATATTTGAGCGCTGCATTTCCAGACCACCCGTAAGCGATGCCCAGGAACAATCCGCATCCCAGGCAGCGCCCCGCAAACAGTCCGAATTCATGGTTGAAGATATAGGCGTACTCGTTGCGGCCTTCCAGCCGGGAGACCACATCGATTACCCGCAGCTGGATGGGGTAATAAGCAAGATCCAGCAGCGGCTTGGCCAGCAGAAGACACCCGAGAAAGATCAGTACACCCAACGGCATTGAAGAGTAATGCGTTGACGACCGCTCCCAGGAAGAACAGCAGGAGCCCAGCGGAAAAGACGATGATGCGATCCTTGGGAGCGGCAATCCGGCCGGCCATGTACATGATGCAGGCGGAGAAGATGCCGCCAATGGCCTGCGTGGCGCCCAGTGTTCCCTCCTGACCAACCAGCAACATGATGAGCATGGCGGGCGCCGTGACAATGTACCCCTGCGCTAAACCCTTGAGCAGGGCGAGCTGGAGCATTCGCCACCACAAACGATGAAATTGGAAGAAGACGAAGCGTGTATGTTCCGGATTGCGGAAAGTGCCTCGTTCGAGAATGCCGGCAGCCAGAATCGTCAAGCCAAACACAACCATCGCGATGATGTGGTACGCGCGGTTGGCAACCCCGCCTAGCCAGCCGTAGAGGATGGTGCCGCTGATGAAAAGGCCAATCAGCGCCGGAACTGCGACGGCGGCCAGGGAGGCAATGAAATTCTCCACGCCGTAGAAGTAGTTGCGGTTGCTGTCGTCAGTGGCCGTCAGCGCCAGGAATCCGCGATTGGCCCAGAAGATGCCGGTGGCCAACCCCATGGTGAAGCCCGAAATGGCGACGCCGACGGGAGTGAGGATGCTCAGTTGCATCATCAGCATCATCGCGACTCCTGACAGCAGCATTCCGGCAGCGTAGAGATGCTTGGCTCCCACGCGGCCAAGCAGCTTGCCGTTCAGATAAAAGGCCAGCGGCGTGGCCGCGTAGATGGACAACTGATAGGTGACCACTTTGCCTACAGCGTGCGAGTTCCGCATGACATAGGCAGCCACGAAGACCTCGATCACAGGCAGGACAAGGGCGTACATCATGTTCGAGACCATCAGCACCTGCATGGAGCGGGAGCACTGAAGGAAGACGTCGAACTCTTTGCGCAGATGATTCATGCCTTCGCTCCCTGGGTGATGCAAAGGCTGGCAAGAATGCTTTGGATTGAGAGACGTGCCGCGCAGATGACGCTGTCGGCTGCGCCGTAGTAAATCGTGATGGAGTCACCATCGACGACGATGGCCATTGGTAAAGATGACATGGCCGAAGAACCCCTCCTGTTCATAAGGAGCAAAAGGCTCCATGATGGGCGCTTCGGAACGGGCCAGCACTCGCCAGGGCTCGTCGAGATCGAGCAGCAGAGCGCCAAGGCAGTAGCGATTCTCTTCAGTCGCGCCGTGATAAATTCCAGCCAGCCCTCCGCGGTCCGGATCGGAGCAGCGCCCGCTCCCACCCGCGCGCTGTCCCAATACCCCTCGCGGCTATGGGCTATGCAGCGGTGTTTGCCCCAATGAATCAAGGTCGGGCGACTCGGCCAGCCAGATGTAGTTGCCGCCCAGTTCCGGGCTGCTGGGCCGGTGCAGCGCGTAGTACTTCCCGCCGATTCGTTCCTCGAAGATCGCGCAGTCCTTGTTGTGCGGAGGGAAGATCATGCCCGCGTGGCCAAACTCCTTCCAGTTGCGCGTGGTTCTCAGTCCCACGCCCACGCCGTGGCTGGAGACCTGCGTATAGGTCAGGTAGTAGGTATCGCCGATCTGTGCCACACGGCAGTCCTCGATGCCGTAGGTTTCAAGATCGCCAATTCCCATCAAGGGTTGCTCCCTGCCGGCTCGGTAAATTGAATACCGTCGTCGCTTGAAAGCAGACGAAGATGAGAGAGCGTAGTGAGGTAGTCCTGCCCGTCGAAGCTGATCACACGAGGGTCGCTCAGATCGAGCCTGGGATCGCTCGAATCGAATTCAAGCACCGTTAGCTGGCCATCGCGGCTCAGAATGGGAAAGGAGGTTTTGCCTGGAATCTGTGCTGGGCTCTCCGCTACACGCACCACCAACCAGATCTTGCCCTCGTAACGAAATACACCCGGGTTCAGGAGGCAAGTTACTTCCATCCCCGGCACGCTGGGGCGCAGGTCATGCGGCTTGAGTATCGGGTTCTCGCCAAAGCGCTGAGCAAGGTCTGTTGTCATGAGCCTTTCGCGGTTTCGGGGAAATAAGCCTTTGCATCGCCGCTTGGCGACGAGTCAAATTGGACTTTGGAGCCACCGAAACACTCGCGGATAGGACACAGCGCTGACAAGGGACTAACTGCATAAATCATTTAAAATCATTGCGACTTACATGTAAGTCGCATGAACTAACAAGACCACGGTCAACAAAAGCAGCACCTCGGGGTACCTTCTTTAGTCGCCTCGTCAACCAGATAGTGCGGACTTTGCCTTGGCAGCCCGCATAGGCAATTCGCACCTTTCGTCGCACTCGAAACGACAATTGCGATCTCAGGCTGCTCTTTCCTCGTGCGCGAACGATGTGCTAGGATGCCTGCTGCAGATCATGCATGAATGCTTCAATAGTTGCAAGCAACCGGATTGAGCTCAACCGGAATGGGATAAAACGCGGATGACGGAAGTGGACCCGGCACTTCGGGCGGACGCACGCTGGCAACTGATTGAGAGGATTACCGCCAGCCCGCCCTTTCAAAAGTCGGTGCGGTTGAGAGACTTGCTGTGCTTCCTGGCGGAGAGAACGATCCACAGCCAGACACAGGATTTGAGTGAGCACCGCATCGGAAGCGTCGTTTTTGGGAAGGCCCAGGACTACAGCGTCGTTGAGGACAGCTCAGTCCGTGTGCACGTTCGCCAGTTGCGCCTCAAGCTGCATGAGTACTTTGATGGGGAAGGCCGCGGCGAGACAGTAATCGTCGAGATTCCCAAAGGTGCTTACACTACGCTCTTTCGCAACATTGAGCAAAGGGCTGCCGCGGAACAGGTGCACGAGGTCGAAGGTGCTGGAACCATGCGCTGGCCTCGGTTGATGCCATGGGCACTGGCCACACTCTTTTTGATCACCACACTTACCGCCTGGTTCCACCATCCAACGCCTGCTCCGCCACCTCCACCACCCTGGCCACTCGCCGCGCTCTTCGATGGCAGCCGCCCAGTTCAGGTGGTGGTCGCCGACATCAATTACGGCATGATGCGACTGATCGACGAGAAGCCGGTAACGCTGGAACAATACCTCAGCCCTGCCTACCGAAGCGGTGACGATCTCTCCAATTCACACCCAACCGCGCGGGAAGCCCGCGTGATGAAGTATCTCTCTGATTCGCTTCTGACCTCGTACGCCGACCTGGTGGTGGTGGAAACGATCATGCGCATAGCCGACAACTCGCGCGATCAAATTTCCATTCGCTCCGCCCGTGAGTTGCGGCCGCGAGACCTCGAGCAGGGCGCGTTTGTCTTTGTCGGAAGTCCCAGTTCCAACCCCTGGGTCTTTTATTTTCAGGACAAGCTCAACTTCCAGGAACGCGAAGGAGTCGTCGGGGCAAGCCCCAAATTCTTCCAGAATCTGCATCCGAAGAACGGCGAGCAAGAGACCTATCACGGACTGACCTTCACCGGAAGCTCAGGCGAGGACTACGCCACCATCTCTCTGCTGCCCCTGGCCAACGGCCGAGGCAGCGTTCTTATCCTCCAAGGGTTGCAGCAGGAGGGTACCGAGGCGGCAGGGCTTTTCCTGGCCGATGCCGGCAATCGCCAGCGGCTCCAGGAAGCTCTCGGTTTCTCTGGCTCCCCCTCCCAGCCTGTTTACTTCGAAGCCCTGATCCGTACGCGAGCCGTTGCGGGCGCTCCCAATGCCACGTCCATCGTCGCCACGCGCGTGATTCACCCTTGAACAGAAATTGGCTTCCGCGCATCAACGCGCTGTTTCCAAACCTGCTTAGGCTCGAATCTCGATGACCCGAGACTCGAATGGTCGCAACCTCAATTCCAGGTTGCCCGCCTGTCGTGGCAACAGCTTCTTGCCCATCAAATCGAAAACCTTGCTTTCCTTATCCGTAACTAGGTCGACGCGCTTCTCTTCCGGCCACGGATTATAGTAGAGAAACGCCGGCGGCAAGCCTGGCTCCATAAAGTCAGTCTTGCCCAGGTCCCAGCGCAAAAGCCACGGATCTCCCTCAGCCTGAATCATCTTGTCCAGCCACATCACGTAGGCGCCGCCATAGATCGAGCGGTGTCCGGCAAAATCCCCAGTGGCATAGGGACTATGCCCCTTTTCGTCCCGGCTCAACCGCTCATAAGGGAACATCGGCGGCAAATCCGGACGGCTCTGATTCTCGCGCGGCAAATACTCTGGATAGAACCAACGCATGTTGGCCGCCACGCTTAGTGCGAGCCGCGCTACCTCGCCGCCCAACTCTGGACGGAATCGAACCGCGGGCAACAGATACGGCAGCGTCACCATCGACTCCATGCTGTATATCTGGCCCGCGGGCTCAGTGCAGAACCCCGCCATCAGACCGCTTACCTCATGTCCGCCCCATCGCCCGCTCGCCATCAGGCCAACCTTCGCGTCAAGCACAAATCCCAAGGCCTTCCTCGCGTTGCTTGGGTAACCCATCGCCTCCAACCGCGCAGCGGCAAGCACCGCCATGGCCCCGCTCGGGACCTCGTACCAGGGGTTCGCGGCAAAATTCAGATAGCGATCCATTGCGATCTTGGCTTCGGTCAGGAACAGCTCCTTGCCCGTCAGTTTCCAGGCCAGCAGCATCACGTAGCTATATCCACCTACTGCGTCGGGCTGCCGGTAGATGTCGTGGTTAGTGAAAGCTCCGCCCTTGGCAAAGTCGTAGCCCTGGCTGTTGAAGTCGTAGCGTAGTTGCTGCGCCATATCCTTCAACCGCGTCGCGCTTCTATCCACCCGCGCCAGCCAGTCTGCGTCTTTTCCAAAACGCAAACGGATGAGCCCGTAAGCCATCGCGGTCACATTCATCAGGTACCAGTACTCGCAGAGTGTTGTCCCCGCCCCATCCAGAAACAGCCCATATGGCTCGCTGAAGTAGCCCTTCAAAGATGTCGCCAGACCCGCCAGGCCCTCTCCGCGCAATTCCCTGCCAAGGGCCACTGGCGCGTAGGTTGTGAGTCCACCGTCCTGCTCGCCTTCAAGTGCCGAAGGAAACACCTGGCGTCCATCCTTCGCGACGGTATTCAATCCATGCGCCGGGTCCATCACCCACGCGTCAAAGGCATTGGCAAGCGAGTGAAAGTCCAATGGCCGTTCTTCTGGCCGAGCAGGCAGCCCACTCCAGGCAAGCGTTTCTGCGGCCCTTACAATCCTCTGCTCTGCCCAGCCCACGAGCCCCAGCGCCGTCACTCCCGCCAGAAATTCCCTCCGGTTTGGCAACCAATCTTCGCTGTCCGCCTTTTCCGCTCGCGTTCGTGCCTTCTTCGATCTGGAATTCGAATTCGCCATCTGGTTCTTCACGCCTCTCCTCGCAGCACCAAAAAACAAACAGATCTCATTCTCGAAAACGATTTCGAATTCGCCAAGGGATTAACACTGAAATCAAGGCCCGAACAATTGAATTCACATGTATATCGAATCGCTTAATCTACCGTAGTGCCCGAACGCCAGGAATGCGCAGGGTGTAGCTGATCACTGCGGCGGTCAGATACAAGAACGCAAAGATCCAGATCACCCCGGAAACACCCAGCAGTGGTAAGAAGATAGCCGCGATCGCAGGGCCGATGAAAGTGCTCAAGCCAGATCCGAGATTCATGATCGACATAGCGGCTCCTCTTGATTCGGGAGCCAGCGTCGCCATAATCGCGCCGATGGGGACAAACCCTGCCAATGCCGTGCCGTAAGCCATGCCGGCCAATACCGCTAGCGTGTAGTTGGCACCGAAGTGGTGTGGCACGTAGTAAAGCCCCAGCGTCGTCAGGGCACAGCCGCAGGAACCAATGAAGGTGATCGTCCTCCGCCAGCCGATTTTATCCCCAACCCAACCCCAGAACAGATTGGCAACCACGTTGGTCGCGAACATAATACTGAGTACTTGAAGCCATTGCTGCAACGAAAATCCAATCACGTGGATAAAGAAGATCGGCAGAAACACGAGAAATCCAAACTCCGATGTTGTAGTAATCGTTGCGACAATTCCGCCCAGCCCCACCTTCGGGTGCCTCCAGACAATCGACACACTTGAAAAAAGGAGTGCGAGATGATGATCGCCATTTGTGGCAAGCGGCTTCGCACCGCGCTTCTCGCGGACTCCGAACATGGTGATCAATCCGCCCGCCAGCACCAGCGCAACTGAAATCCAGAGTGTTTTGTAGGCACCAACGAGGGGCACAAAATAGCTGGCCAGCAAGGCGCCAAGCGTCGGCAATCCACCCGTCCGTGCCGACCAGAACCATCCCACGGCGGTTCCAAGATAGCGCTCCGGCGTGACTGCGGTAATCCAGACCAGGAACCCATATGCAAAGAGCGGGTACCCGAATCCTCTCAACCCGTAGCTGGCAATGATGGCGGGATAGTTTGCGTGCGCCACACCAAGCGTCAGGAACGGCATCTCAAATGCAATCCAGATCAGAAGTCCGGCCCACATCACCTTCCTCGGCCCAAAGATGTCAGAGAGCGTGCCGCTCAACCAGGAACCAAGAGCCGCCGTCGCTCCATATGCCGTAAATACAATTGCGACCTGCGAGGAAGTGAAATGAAGGTCGATCAACATGGGCGACAAAAAGCCTGCCTCCACGCCATCGCCAATCATGAAGAGCAACAGTCCCAGGTAGCCAATAGCCAACTCTGGATGTATTCCTATTCGCTCCGTGACCGGGATTCTTTTGTGCGGGGCAGGTTGAATTGCATCGGTTGTCATTGGATTTCGACCTTTGCAAGCATTTGCCCAACTGCTCTGCGGACACCATTTGCACGAAGCTCGTCCAGGGCCGTCTGCACTGCGCTCACAATCTGAGGATGAGTAAAGACAAGCTCTCCGAAGAGAGGCCGCACCGATAATGCCAAGGTGGCCTCACCGCCCCCGGCATCGAGAAAAGGGCCCAAATACGCGATCAATGGATCGGAGATGCTGAGTTTAAGTCCACTCTCATCGTAGCCTCGCAGATAGTGAAGCCAACTCGCAATGACAAACGGCAGAATGCGCGGAAACTGCTTTCCCTCGAGCAAGTCCACCAGCGAGGGCAATATGAACTTCGCCATCTTCGTGGAACCGTCCGAACAGATGCGCGCGACCTGGTCTCGTATAGCCGTATTGGAGAACCGCTGCACGATCGTGGCAGTGTAAGCACCGAGATCGATGCCAGGAAGTTGACGCAGCGTTGGCCGCACTTCGGCCATAAATTGCTTCAGCAATTCCTGGAGCAAGGGATCGGCCAGAGCATCCGCAATGGTGCTGTGACCGAGCAAATCCGCCGCGTAGCCGATTGCAGAATGGCCGCCGTTCAGCAGGCGCATCTTCGTCTTTTCATACGCGGCAACATCGGTAGTCATCTGGGCGCCCACCAGTTCCCACGCTGGTCGCCCTGTGACAAAAGCATCTTCAAGAACCCACTGCCTGAACGGTTCTGAGACGACCGGCGAAAGATCGAGAACACCAAACTTATTCACGATCTGCGCGCGATTGTCTTCTGTCGTCCGTGGTGTAATGCGATCGACCATGCTGTTTGGGAAGGAGATGTTTGTCTCCATCCACTTTTGCAGCACGGTGCTTCGCGCTCCGGCAAACGAGAGCAACGCATTGCGAGCCGTTGCGCCGTTTGCCTGCAGGTTGTCGCACGACAATAGAGTGAAGGGCGGGCGCCCAAGCTGCATGCGCCGATACGAAGCCTCGGTTACATATCCCAGCCAGGTTCTTGGACAATCGGGATGCTCTAAATCGTGGCGGACATCGTCGTGATCGGCAAGAAACCGACCCGACGCATCCTCGATGAAATATCCGCTTTCGGTCACAGTGAGCGAGACAATGGCGCAATCAGGAGAAGCTAGTTTTCCAAGCACCGCCTCACTGGACTCCGGAGCGTACAGGTGGCCGACAAGCGATCCGATGACCCGATAGTGCTCCTCTTCGGTATCTACCTGCAGATGTCCGTAGAGAAAATCCTGTTCTGTCAACGCAGCATGGATTTGCTTGTCCCCTGGGAGAAGGCCAATCCCGAATTCGCCCCAGCGGCTCGAATCGCCACGTGCAAGCAGATCGTCAAGATAAATGGCAAGATGAGTGCGGTTGAACCCGCCAACCCCGATATGCACGAGCCCAGGTAAAGTGAGGCTCCGATCATAGAGGGGCCGCGGAATCGTGTCAGCGAGCTGGCCCAGAGTGGAGGCGCGGAGGCGAACAGGATTCTGCTCTACGGGATTATCCATGCAGCATTTTCCGAATCGGTTGACGGAAGTTGGAAGTTTGAAGAATCAACCGAGTCTCAATCACGCCAACCGTGCTTGTCAACCTTGCCAAAACAATCTCAGATTGAAACGCGAGCGGGATTTGTAAAGACCATCCAACGTCCGCGCTGCCCATCGTCCCGATCATACCCAGCGTCGATTTGCGCACAGAGGCGCAAGGGATGTAAATACAATAAATATAATGGTTATTGACCATCCGGGCCTGTAGCTCAACGGTTAGAGCAGGGGACTCATAATCCCTTGGTTGGGGGTTCAAATCCCTCCGGGCCCACCACTCAAACAACAGAAACAAAATAGATTACTGGATATTTGAGTCTTTCATTTCGGGTGGCTTTTTCTTGTGGTGCATGTTCTGGTGCCTGTTGATAGAATTTGATGAGGGCGAATGAAGAAGGCAGTAATCACCACTAGGGCGAGAGGGCTATTCGAGCGTCCAGCCGGGTCCGGCTGCTGGTGGATCAATTACTACGTCAATTGAAAGCAGCACCGAGAGAAAGTAGGACGGCGCGGGGACGCACTTGCTCTGTACCAGAAGCGGAAAGCCGATGCACGGCGCAAGCTGAAACTCCCGGAGTTGGTGCCGGGGAAGGTCATCACGTTCGGTCATCTGTCCGACATGGCAGTGAGCCACGCTGAGACTCACCTCAAGTCACTTGAACACTACAAGACCAAGGACTCGATCCTCCGGGAGCCGTTCGGAGAACGCCCGGCGACAAGTGGACTTCAAGCGGAAAGTAACCCGGCTGACCAACACCAAGAACGGCTCCGCAAGAAACGTCCCCTTGAATACCGTTGCCCTGAAGACTCTCTCGCAACAACGGGTTGCCGTGCCCCATGACGCCGGTGACCCAGTGTTTCCGCGTCCAGGTCCCCAGTCTGACTGCCGTTGGTGGTTTGCACCGGCGCTGACTGAGGCTAAGATCACTGACTACACTTGGCATAACAACAGACACACCTTTTGCTCGTGGCTTGCCATAGCGGGGGTGAGCACAAAGGAGATCCAGGTTTTGGCCGGTCACAAAACGATCTCCATGGCCGCGCGCTAGGCGCACTTGTCCCCCGAGGCTACAGCGTCTGCATCCGAGCGACTGGTGATGAAGTAATTTCCCAGCCGGGCCGAACACGTTTTCAGTTGGGATTCGTAACGTTCAAGACTGCGAACCTAATCCCGATAGACCAATGGCTTCGATTATCTAATCTCAGGGGCGCACAAAAGTAACAGACCAATTCCGGGTGGCCGCCAGGATGCACATCTTCCGCCGACTCGTCACCCGATGGGAATACCGCTTCAAAAAACTTCCTCGGCTTCGTCCATCTCGCCTGCCTTCACGTGATGTTCAGACATTATGAGACAGTTCTAGTCTCCTGAGTCATAAATAGATTGCATATATGTAGGCGTCGTCTTAAGCTGGGATATGGAGACTCTTCGTGGACGCCCGAAGAAGCATGAGCTGGTCGTGAGCGCTGTGCAACGGGTAGAGTTGGAGCGTATTGCGCGGCAGTCTCGCAGCTCCCGATCAGCGTCGTTCCGCGCCAGGATTGTTCTGGCTTGTGCCAGCGGATCGAGTAATGCAGCCGTTGCTGCGAAGTTGCACACGACCGGTTTCACTGTGGGTCTCTGGCGGAACCGTTTCATCGCCGAAGGCATTGCTGGACTGGGAGATGAACCGCGTCCGGGGGCACCGCGCGAGATCGGCGACGAAAAGATTGAGCGGCTGGTGCGGCTAACGTTGGAAAAGGCCCCGAAGGGAGCTACCCACTGGTCCAGTCGCATGTTGGCGGCTAAGACGGGGTTGAGTCAGTCGACGATCAGCCGCATCTGGCGGGCCTTCGGGTTAAAGCCGCATCGTGCGGAGGGCTTTCAGCTTTCCAGCGATCCATTGCTGATCGACAAGGTGCGCGATATTGTCGGACTGTATCTCGATCCGCCCCATCATGCGCTGGTGTTATGCGTCGATGAGAAGTCGCAGATCCAGGCTCTGAGCCGCACCCAACCAGTGCTGCCCATGCGTGTCGGGCAGTTGGAGCGACGCACCCACGACTATAAGAGACATGGCGTCACAAGCCTGTTTGCTGCTCTCGATATCGCCACCGGCAACGTCCTTGGCAAGTGCTATCGGCGCCATCGCTCGGTTGAATTCCTGGACTTCCTGAAAAAGATTGATGCCTCTGTTCCGGCCGATCTCGTCGTCCATCTCGTGCTCGACAACTATGGCACACACAAGACCGCTCTGGTCCGGCGCTGGTTGCAGAAACGAATCCGATATCACCTGCACTTTACTCCCACGCACGCCTCGTGGCTCAACCAGGTAGAACGCTGGTTTGCGCTCCTCACACAGCGACAGATCAAGCGTGGCTCGCACACCAGCGTTCAGGAATTGGAAGCAGCGATTCGGGAATTCATCACCATCCACAACCAACAGCCAAAGCCCTTTCGCTGGACCAAATCTGCAGACCAGATACTGGCATCCATTGCCCGCTTTGCCAGTGCAACTCTCGCCGTATACGCACCTGACACTTATGAAAGAAATCAATGACTCAGGAGACTAATAGGCAGGATGACACCTCTCCTTGATGGTAGTCGAACAATGGATGAGATCGTTGACGCCGTCAAAGATCTCACGTCCCCGAAGCGAGCCTATTACGCATTGTTCATGTTGGCGCAGAAGGGTTACATCGGAAAGCGAGATAATTGGCAGCCCCTCGATCAGCGGGCCTATTGGGATGGTCTGAACGCCGATCCCGGATTCTTTGAACGGCGGATCAAGAAGCTTACAATTCGCGTCGTACCCCTCGGTGGAATGACGGAAGATGCAGCTTCTCTATCGGCTGCTTTGGCGGATCTTAATTTGCTGGTCGCAACCGAACCACTAGCCGATCTGACCGTTACCTGAACTGGATGAGGTCAATCGTCGTGTGCTTAAGAATTGCAAGTGGTGGATGCCGCTGAAGCCGGTTGGGCAACGCTTTTGGATGGGCCCCTTGTTCTCCTCGGGTTCCCGATGCTGCTGGCCTTGTCTTTCCCGCCGTCTTCGTGAAAATCGGGCAGAAGAGTTGATCGTAAAAGGGCAGTCCGAGGTGCCCATCGTGCTCGCCAAGGCAGCACTTCCCGCTACAAGGGTCGTCGCTCTCAACTTGGCAGCTTCCGAGATAGCCAAATGGGTGATGCTCGGCAACTGCTCGGTCGTCGATTCGATTTTTAGTTTCGATTTCGCCACTCTCGACGGAGTGTTCCACAAGGTGCCACGATTCAGTGAATGTCCCTTCTGCAGTCCGGAGGTAACTCCAAATATTGATATAGGAGAGCGGGCGAGGTTGGTTCTCCATCGCCGAGCAAAGCACCTTACACCCGAGGGGGGCACCGCGTTTGTTCCCTTGAAGAGACATTTTCGCGCCTCAGGAATCTTGTCAGTCCGATCACGGGTATTGCTTCCGAACTCACAGAGATCTCATGTGGAAACGGGGCCCGCATCTTTCAATCCACGCTGAATGCCCCAGAAATCGAGATCGGAACGCGAACCCTGCTAGGCAGGGCGGACGCGGCTCTAGGAAGGGGCTCGTCTGAGAAGCAGGCGAGAGTGGGTTGTCTGGCTGAGATTGTTGAACACTACAGTTGCATCCACAGGGGAGTTGAACCGCATAAGAAGGCACGACTTCGCGACATTGGTGCCGCCGCTGTGCATCCCAATGCCTTGTTGAACTTCAGCCCTGCTCAGTTTGCGAATCGGAGCGCCTTGAACAGCTTGAATCGAGGATTCAATTGGGTGCCTGAACCGTTCGATGAGAATCGAGAGATCGCCTGGACTCCGACTTGGTCACTCACGTATGAGACGGTCCGCTGGGTGCCAACCGTTTTTTGCTACCTCGTGAAGAATCGAGAGCGGCAGGAGGCATTCTGTCAGGCCGATTCGAACGGCTGCGCATCAGGGAATACTCTCGAAGAGGCAATTCTACACGGGTTTTTCGAAGTGGTAGAACGTGATGCCATGGCCATTTTCTGGTACAGCCGTGCACCGCGACCGGCAGTTAATCTGGAATCTTTCGAAGACTCTTTCCTCGACCGAATCACCTTGCACTATGGCAATCGCGATCGAAACTTGACGGTTCTGGACATAACCACGGATCTTGGAATACCTTGCTTCGCTGCTGTCTCTGGGACGTCGTGCGGGGGACGGCTTCTTCTCGGCCTAGGTGCGCATCTCAATGCTCGCGTTGCCGTTTCGAGAGCGGTGGCAGAACTCAATCAGATGGATGCCATTATAGGATCATTCCTTGGATCGGATTCCGTCGGTCCTGATGATTCACCTATGTCGGATTGGCTTCGAAATGCAACGACTGAAAACCAGCCCTATCTCATACCCGTTGATGCACCCGTCCGGATAGCCGGTGACTTTCAGGTCAGGCACTCAGCTGATTTGCTCGATGATATTCACGCATGCGTCGAAATTGCTCGGGGCAACGGACTCGAAACCATCGTCCTGGATCTCACCAGAGAAGCACCGGTTTTCCAACAGCACGGGTGATAGTTCCCGGTTTGCGCCACTTTCGAGCTAGGCTCGCACCCGGACGGCTATACGACGTACCCGTCGAGTTAGGGTGGATTCCGAGGATGCTTACCGAAGCTGAGTTGAACCCAATTCCGTTCTTCTTGTAGGAGAGGGGTAACGGGCGACAATAGTTTAAGTTTGACTGGAAAGACTAGTTGACACCGACAGCTTCATATGTGATGCGACCAGCCAACTGCCTGGGTGCGACCTGGAGTGCCGGGAATGAAACCGGCTAGAGTGCCAGCCGCAATCTCTCAAAGGCTCCATGTGCTGGGAGCCCTCGCTACCAGGTGGCGGAGCGCTTATCCCCCGGTAGCAATCCTGATTTTCATCCACACACACCACTGTTGCAAGAGCCAAAAGTGGGTAAGCGTCAGACCAACGCATGGCGTGTTATCTGTGGATGATTTGCGGCCCAGACAGCAGGGGTACGGTCGGCGAATCGCTGAAGGGGCGCGTTGGCAAGCCCTGGCAAGATATCGGCCAGGTAATTTCGTACTGGGAGGTTAAGTCGGCGACAGCTTTCGATCACAGAGACGATTGCGGCTATTCGCGGCGGCCTGCTCGCTGCCGATATGGATCCAGTTACCTCTGCCGACGGCTATAGGCCGCATGGAGTTCTCGGCGAGGTTGTTACTGAGTTCCAGTTGCGGATAATCGAGGAAGCGGATCAGCCTTTTCCAGATGCCCAGCGTGTAGGTACAGCCCTCGGCGGCAGCGCTCTTGGGCGTCGATTCTATGAGCAATCCTGGGTTTCTCTGGCGAAGTAACCGCGATGACGATGATGGGACGAGCCTATTCGGACGATCTGCGGGTGAGGATTTTGAAAGCCGATGAGCGCGGCGAGGGCAGTTGCCGTGTGCTGGCCAAGCGCTTTGGCGTCAGTTGGGAGTATGTGCGCAAGCTGCGCCGGCAACAGGCTGCGACTGGGCAAAAGGCGCGTGTTGCGCAGTCGCGGTATGGAATCCAGAGCAAGGTGACCGAAGCGGTCCAGACGCATATGCTCGGCTTGGTCAAGTCGCAGCCCGACCTGACTCTGGCCGAACTGCGGGAGCGTATCCGTTCGGACAAGGGCGTTTCGATGAGTTGGGGGCTGGTGCACCTGTGGGTGATCCGGCTGGGTCTACGGCTGAAAAAAAGTCGCTTCATGCCGTCGAACGAGACACCGAAGCCAACCGTATCCGTCGCGCCGAGTTCCATCAGCGCATCCTCGCGATCGATCCGAAAAGGCTCGTCTTCCTTGACGAAAGCGGCATCTCGACCACGATGACAAGGCGCTTTGTGCGCTGCCTCGGCGGGGCGCGCATCCATGAAGGGACGCCGGAGGGAGACTGGCAGATCGTCACCATCCTGGGCGCGATGAGCCTGGGCGGCATGATCGCTACGATGACCGTCGCCGCGGCCACCGATACGGACATCTTCCTCGCCTATCTGGACCATTTCCTCTGCCCCGCCCTCACTCCAGGAGATGTGGTGGTGATGGACAACCTCAGCTCGCACAAGGTCGACGGCGTGCGGCAGCGGATCGAGGCAGCAGGCGCGGAGCTACTTTACCTGCCGCCTTACTCCGCCCGACCTGAACCCCATCGAAAAGGCCTGGTCCAAGTTCAAACAACTGCTCCGCTCCGCCAAGGCTCGGACTGAACAAGCCCTCGACCAAGCAATCACAGAAGCCCCTCAGGAAATATCTGCAGACAACGCACAAGCCTGGTTCAGGCTGACCCTCAACTGGGTACAGCTATGATGAAAACGCTCTCTAGATCGATGCCCCCGAGCAGAAGCGTCAGCTCTTCATGGCTGAGCACGATCTTCTTCAGCGTGCTGTCCGCATCGGCCACCAAAAACAGCCCTTGTCCAATTTCTTCGCGCATACCCAAAGCCCCCTGCCGTCATACACAACCAGCTTCAGGCGGTTGCGCCGCGCATTCGTGAAAATGGAAACGTGGCCGCTCTCCGGAGTGCAGCCCAGATGATCGCGCACCAGACCGTAGAGCCGATTGAAGTGCTTGCCCATGTCCGTCGCGCCGGCTGCCACATAGATCCGCCTCGCCGGTCCAAACCTAAACACCGTCTACACCCTGTCCAATACGGTCAGCAGGCGCTCTAGGGGGCTACATCGTTAGTCGGGGTTCCAGTTCTCCGTACAAACTCAACGAGGCGATCCTGAGCCTCCCGTTTCGCGGCAAGCGACAGCCCTCCATAAATATCAAAGGTGGTCTGCACATTCGAGTGGCGAAGTAATTCCTTCGTTTCCTCGAGCTTCAGCGCCTCTTTGCCCCATGCAGAAAGACTATGTCTGAACGTGTGCCATCCGATCTTGCCAAATCCAGCGGCCTTGGCTATTGGCCGGATGTACTTGGCCAGCATCGAGTCCGGCCAGAGCGGCCGACGGCCGTTCGTGGCAGGACTTGCAAAGACCCAATCGCCAGGTGCGTTGTATGGCGTCTGCTTCTTCCAAGCAATCAAGGGATCACGCACCTCTCCGAGGCGTTGCGCGGCCGTGCAACCCGTGCATTACCGGCGAAACGCTGCCCTCCCCAACCGCAAGTTAACATTGAATGGAAGGATTTGTCGTTGGTCCGTCATGACTCTAATTGCCTGTCGTGTGCCGATCGCTGAACCGTTCCGAATTCACATCGCTGCTGGCTGGTTCTCCATGGGATCCGACGTCGGTCAGACTGAGGAACGCCCCGTTCATCGCGTCTACCTCGATTCCTTTGCCATGGCGGCAACCCAAGTCACAGTTGAGGAGTACGCGCGGTTTCTCAGCGCTGCCGGGAACGTGCCGCCCCCATATTGGAGCGACCCCCTCTTCTCTCATCCTCGGCAACCTGTGGTGGCGGTTTCGTGGTTTGACGCCATGGCATATTGCGCTTGGCTTTCGTCAATGACTGGCTCGCATTATCGACTTCCTACAGAAGCCGAGTGGGAGGGGGCCGCGCGAGGCGGCGCCGAGAGGATGTTATTTCCCTGGGGCAATGATCCGCCGATTTCACGCCCGGCTTACCACACTCGTTGGAAGGCCGGCCCTGAGCCGGTCGGGCAAGCAGAGCCGAATGCCTACGGCTTATTCGACATGTGCGAGAATGTGCACGAATGGTGCAGCGACTGGTACGGGGCCGGCTATTATGCGATTTCACCTGATCGGAACCCGCAAGGGCCGGAAGAAGGCAAGAGGAAAGCTTCGCGCGGAGGTTCCTGGCGGCACCAAGTCAAGATTTCACGATGCTCGGCACGCTCTAGCATCCCGCCGGAATTCAAGTACGCTGATTATGGCTTTCGGGTCGTTTGCGACGGGGCACGCTGATATTTGACGCACTGAGCCGCTTCGGCCAGGCAGTTCTTGATTCTGCTTTGAAAATGAGCGGGAGAGAACCAATCGTGGGCCGGCACCTGTTTTCCTCCCGGATGGGAGGCGACGGGGATAAAACCGTCACCGGACGGGGCTCAGATTGGAGACTGGAAGCAGGGCCGAGCGGAGAGTAGCTTGGTGTGAGCTTAGTTGTTTGCACGATTGTTACTGAAGAGAATGATCATCCCGATCGGCAGAAAGTTATCAGTTCCCTCGCGCGGCGGCTTCCAGCGCTCAGTTATTTCAGGCTTCCCTCGGTGTCGCGCGCCGCCGTCGAGCGGTGATAGTTCTCGATCAGCCCGCGCAGGACTAACTCTACGTCGTCCCGAAGAATGGGCCGGTGCTCGATTTGGTGGCGGTACCGCGCAGGCATGGCTTCCCGAACGAATTCGTTCTGCATGAGGCGCTTTTCGATCACGGCTTGCAGAGCCAATTCGGACCAGGTTTTCTTATAGAGATCGTTGGTCGACAAAGCCGCTTCCAGCCCTTTGTAGTAGGGCCATTCGCTCCAGAGAAAGCGATCGTAGTCCTCGGAATAGAGACTGCAGATGCCCTGGTCATCGCGCAGGCCGATGTGCAGGATGAGGCAGATCATCCGTTTGCCGCTGCACTGCTTGAGGAAACGCTGGACCACCGCGAGCTTGACACTATGCCAGAGAGGCCCCCGCACAAGCGTTTCTTCACGCCACTCCACGTCAGCCTTGTAACTTGGAATGCAGAGCGCAGTTGGCCGGAGGGGTGTCTCCCGCTGGTTGCGCAGGATGCCGCGGAAAGGCTCTTGGGCAAACCGAGAGGCGGTTCGGGTCGGCCCGTCCCAGAGGCCTTCGAGGCGGGCGTAAGGATCCTTCCAGGTCTCGGAGGGTTTCTTGGATTGAAAGCGGGCTACGACCCACTGGCCGGCGCGCAGCAGCGGCTCGGCAGGGCTCGCCGTCGCCCAGGGGCCGGTCACGAAGTTCCGGAGCTCCCAGGGTTCGCTCGGCTCGCCGGATGGCGGGGCAGCCGGAAGGCTCTGCAGCAGCTTCCGCTCTTCGAGGTACTTGGCCAGTTCGCGGACAATCTCCGCCGGCAGCGCGTCGGTCTTGCGGTGCATTTCGCGTAGGGATCGTTTGTGATCGCGGTGTGCTTCCCACTGCAGCTGCACCCAGCCCGGGCCGTACTCCGCCTCGCTAATCACGTCGCGGAAGTTTTCTTCGAGCAAAGCGGGCAAGCGGCCCTGCAGCCTCTCGACCAGAGGGGCGGGGACGCTGCGGCAGACAAGCTTCAGCGACGTGGAGCCGCGGCGCACGGCTGCCCCCTGAGCATCGAGGCTCTCCATTGTGCCGCGGAAAAAGCCGTCCAGGTTGGCGGGCAGCAACTGTTCAGACCGGATTGCCGAGAGCTCGAGGGGCACCGGCGCGGCGAGGCAGGCTTCCCAGTTGACGAACCAGTCGTCAAACTCGAGGTTAACGCCCGCGTGGATCTGCTTCAGACTGCGTCGGAGCGTTTCGCGGTAGATGCTCTCGAGATTCGAGGGCGACTTGCCGAGCTGGTTCGCGAGCTTGTCACCGCCGAGCTCGAGGAGCTTTTCGCCGGCCTTGTCTCCAAATTTCTCCGCATGGCTTTGGACGGCCTCGACGGCTGTACCGCTGAGGAGATGACCGACAAGCCCAGCCAGGGCGCCGACGAGGGGTCCGGCGAGGGCGGTACCGGCGCCGGCGGCAGCGGCGCGGATCAGGGTCGTCGAAAGGGAATGGGAGCGTGATGGGCGCATGGAAAAGACCGCTCCTGTTGGGTTCCGTAACGAGCTCGCTAGGACGGGTTCGCAGGGATGTGGAAGACGGTATCATCGGGCAACCGTCTGGCGCAAGGAGGCCACCGCCATTTGCGGCGCTGGCGGCTCCGGTCGTGAATCGGTCTGGAAACAATGGGAAGCATGTGTGTCCCCGACGCCGTTTATCCCTCCTGCTGCATCTGTAGGGCCAACTTGAGCGCGGTATCCTTGATATCTTCGTTGGGAAACGCGGAGAAGGACCACCTGCAGAGCCACTGAGTGATCCATGCAATGATGTCGATGCTGTCGTCGAGTGCAGGCTTGGTGCGTCCGATGATCTTAGCCAACGTACTGGGAGGCTCTGCAACTGATGCTTTCCGGCTTCCTTCATGATGCGAAAATCCCGCCGCACTTCCTCGACGATCATCTTGCGGGCAGGCCTGAACAGCTGGATTTGAAGAACCCAGTCACAGAAGAGATCAGCTGCGATTCGAATCTCGCGATCATCTACGCGCCTATCCTGATGGCGATTTTGCCCGAGTGACGAATGTCCGCAATCGGCCGAAACCACGGCGAATTCAATTTAATGCAGATGATCGGCGCGGGCTACCAATCTGTGGTTAAATTATCTCCGCCACAATTTGAGCCGAAGGAGAGACTTCATATGTCGTCCCCCGCTTCCCTGCCCGTTCAGAGCCCTCTCAATTTAATGCTCAATATCCAACCTGGGAAAAATCAAGCCATACTCGACTATCTTGAACAGAACCAGGCCAAGATTAACGCCGCTCTTTCACAAGTAGGCACGGTCCATTTTGCCCGATTTCTGATGATACCGGGCACTCAGTATCTATTTGTAATAACGACCTACGACGGCGACTTTGGCGCGTATATTCAAGCATTCACGAACATCGTCGGAGATGTGTTTAACTTGCTTCTCTCCTGCGTCGACCCGGCGCCTCCGCTTCCCGTGCAACAGCATGTCGCCGAGTTCCAGGCCTTCGTGAGCAAGTACAACCTGCCGACCGGTCTTTACTCGGCTTATCCCGATTGCACCGTTGTGCAGATATTGAGCAACGGATGCCCGCAGTAAGCGCCAGGGGCGTGGCCGTGACAACGCTCGAACTGGAAGATATTCAAGGGATCATACTGCGTGGATACGGCTCGTTCGTCCACGTGAGGCACTTTATTGTTGCGGTGGCGGACGCAGACGCCGCAAGAGCCGTCGTCGGGAGCTTAGTCCCGGCAGTTCCTGCGACGGGAAATCCAGCTCGTCTGGCGGTAACGACCGCCGCCGAATGGCGCGTCAAGCCAGACTATACGCTGAACTTATCCTTCACTTACGAAGGACTCTCTGCTCTCGGGGTTCCTTCAGCTCTGATCGCGGGATTCGCGCCGGAGTTCGCCAGCGGAGCGATCGGCAACGCCAGCAAAATCTTCGACGTGGGCGCCAGCGCTCCTGAGAATTGGGAAGGCAGGATGGGTTCTGCTTCCGAAGTTCACGCCATTTTCTCTCTCTTCGCGAGAACCGCGCATGAGATGGGATGGCGCACTTCTGAATTGCTCGCGGCCATCTCGAAAGCATTCCGTCTGACTCACCGCCATGACGGCAAGGCTCTTCCTGATGGGTATGTCCATTTCGGCTATCGGGATGGTCTCTCGCAACCGTTCCTGGCCGGCGGACCCCGCCCCACGCGACCGTATCCTGATCTGGGAGTCAACAAAGACGGAAGCTCGCCGGCAGGGGACTTCCTTTTGGGGTTTGAGAATACCTTCGGCAATCAATACTCGCCCGGCATTGCCAATACCAGCCTTGGGCGCAATGGTAGCTTCGGAGCGTTTCGGATTCTCAAGCAGGAGGTCGCGAGCTTTGAAGAATATCTGGCAACGGCAGCGCCCAAGATCGGTCTCACACCCGACCAGTTCGCTGCTAAACTCATGGGCCGCTGGCGCAGTGGCGTGCCGCTCGCCCTGTCCCCACAAAGATCGTGCCCGATCCCGTCCGATCGCCTGAACATGTTTCTGTACAAGTCAGCCGCGCCCGGTCAGGCCGAAGCCGATCCCAAGGGCGTCGCTTGTCCCATCGGTGCGCATATCCGCCGCGGCAATCCGCGGGACGAAACTGTGGCGGGATTTTTCACCCAGCAGGCACGCATCATGCGCCGCAATGTTCCCTACGGTCCGCCGTTTAATCCTCAGCAGCCGAACGATGGAATCGAAAGGGGGCTCATCGGCTACTTCATCAATGCCGACTTCGCTAATCAGTTTCAGTTCCTCATGTCACAGTGGCTGAGTTTGGATAACTTCGCGGGTGGAATGATTTCGGGTCTTGACCCCATCGTCGGAGCCAACAGCCCATCCTCTGGCGGGTTTACCATTCCGACATCACCAACGAGTTCGGTCAAGGTCAACGGCTTCGCGCGATTCGTCGTCACGCGCGGCAGCGCCTACTGTTTTTTACCGAGCATCACTGGCCTCCGCTCCATCGCTTTGATCGGTAAAAACGCATAGTTCGGTTCACCAGCTCACTGAAGGCACCGCGGGATCCATTGCTCGATGGGCTAGTTCCTGCCGAGGTCAAGGTCGATCCCAAGCGCGAACAGTATAACTACGGCAGCTTAGGCTGGTTCACTGATCCGGAAGCGGATTACCTGGAGTTGTGGCAGCCGCTATGAAGAGTTGATGGATTGTTGACGAATGCAAACCTTGTTTTGGGGTACCAAACTCTATTGGCAGATATTTAGTGTGCCGCGCGGGAAAATGCAAAGGTTCCATTGCAACACCTCGGAAACCCCGTTGCTCGTTGCGCACTCGCTTCCAGATCGCTGCGCAAAAGCGAAAAGGAACAATGATTCTCAGCCGACGCGAGACAGAGCAAGAACCAGAGAAGGAAGCTGCTCCGACTAATCTCCTCTTCCCGTCGCGCTCCCAGGCATCGCTCGCCAAATCTATTGCGCCGGGCTCAACTTGCGCGTCTCGACCGTCGATCAACACCCGGAAACCCAGTTACTCGACCTGCGCCAGATGGCTGCTCAACGCGGCTATCAGATCGTCCAGAAGTACGCCATAAAATCAGCGGCACGAAGGCCAAGCGGCCAAGCGGCCGGGCCTCGACCAGATGATGGCCGATGCCCGCCGCGGCCGTTTCGACGTCGTCCTGGTCTGGGCGTCGGACCGGATCGCCCGGTCGGTGAAGCACTTCCTCGACGTTTTGGACGAGTTGAATCGGATCGGGGTCGAATACGTCTCGTTCCGGGAAAATATCGATACCGGCGGCCCACTGGGCCGCGCTCTCGTGGTAATCATCGGCGCCATCGCCGAACTTGAACGCAACCTGATCGTCGAACGGGTGCGTGCCGGAATGCGGAGGGCGCGCTTGGAAGGCCAGCGCATCGGCCGTACTCCCCTGGTGCTGGACAACCTCGCCATCCAACAAGACCGTCAGCGTGGCCAGAGCCTTCGAGAGATCGCCAAAGGCCGTCGCATCTCGACGGCCACCGTGCAACGCGTGCTCCGCAAGCACGCCCCAACCACCCAGGAGCACGCCGCATGACCGAACAACTTCCTGTCCTGCTTGTCTGTCTGGCCATCATCGTGGTGCTGGCCATCCTTATATATGTCTCCGGCCGCGGTCAGATCTCTGCAATCTCCGCTGCCTATGAAGACCGCCTGGCTCTGCAGCAGATCCTCGCCAACACCCAGAAGATCGAAAACTCACTCGACCAGCAGCGTCACGTCCTCTGCGACGCCCATAAGCGCATCAGCGCTGTGACAAAAGGGGTTCCAAAAACCCGCGCGCTAACTCCAACAAAACACACGGCTGGATCTCCCGATCCGGTTGTGCCAAAAGGTGTACCTTCAGTGACACAAAAACCCACAAAACAAAACGGAAAGTTCCTTTCGACATTATCTTCGAAGCCCTCAACACTTCGCACATCGACCCCATGCCGATTTAGCTCTTCGCGTCGGGCTTTAGCCAATCGGAAGAATGTCTTTCGATCGCAATCCTCACCAATTGGCTTCGCGTTCTTACGCCTGCCTTTCGGAAGAGCTCCTGAATCACAGCTTTGATGGAACTCTCTGACGCTTTTAGCTTCCACGCAATCTCTTTGTTTGCGAGCCCGTCGAGAATGCCTCTCAGGACTTCATTTTGGCGTGGGGTCAAAGGCTGAGCACGTTCTATACGGTTTGTTTGGATATTCCTAGCTGCGACGAGCGACCGAAGGGCAGCCGTGTCCAGCCATATTTCGTTATTCGTAACCCGATGAATCGCAGCGACGAGCTGCTCTGGATTGTTATGCTTCAGGAAAATTCCCGATGCACCAGCCTCCATGACTTGAAGAGTCGCCGGATTTGTCATGCCCGCCGTGACCATGAGCACCTTCGCTGTACTTTGTCGATCCTTAAGGTCGAGCAGCAGTCGATATCCTTGCTCATCGCCGAGATCGTAATCGAGCAGGACCACATCTGCCGGGGTTTCTGACAGCGTGGCAATTGCCCCATCGACGTCCGCGCACTGACCCACAATCTGGAAGTCCGGCGTGGTTTCAAGAAGCCGGCTTAGACCTTCGCGGAAGAGGCTGTGATCGTCCACCATTAATATTCGGATTGGGCGCATTGCTCTTCCTGCTCGGCTGAAATCGCCGGGGTCAAGTATACCGTGAAGCGAGCGCCGTCCTGTAGGGGTTGATAGCTCAATTCTCCATTGAAGGATCGTAGAAACGCCTGGGAAAGGTAGAGACCGAGTCCGGTCGCTTCAGCCCCGTCCTGGAAGGGGTGAAAAAGATGTTCCGGATGAGCGACACCGCCGCCGTTGTCTTCCACTTCAACCAGAATCCGATCACTCTCGGTTTTCGCTGTGACGAAGAGTCTTCGGGCTTCCTTTTTCGAGAGAGCCTGAATGCTGTTGGTGATCAGATTCAGGAAAACCTGCATGAGGCTTGGTCTGTCAGCCCAAGCCAGCGGGAGTCCTGGCTCAACATTCCACTCGGTCTGAATGCTCTCTTCTTGTAAGGATGGCGTCACCACAATCTTCAGCTCATCCAAAAGGATCGACAAGTCGACCTCTGTCGCCTCCGTGGTGACTTGACGAAGGTTCACGCTGGCAATCCGCTCAAGTGCCACAGTCAGATTGCCGAGAGCCTCAAAATCCTTATTCCCAGCAAGCAATGCATTGCGTTCAAGGTTATGGTGCACGACGGCAATCGCTCCGCACACATTGCGAATCTCGTGAGAGACTGCGCCGATGGCGATCCGGGATCCTGCAAGTAACTGGTGCAGGCCCGACACTTCGTGGTTGCGAAGATCCTCCGATGTGTCGAGCACCATCGCCGTCAGGCGCGTTCCGGCATTTGTACGGTAGGTAGAAAAGCAGATGTCAGCGAGAAATGTCTCGCCATCCTCCCGCAGGCCGCGCGCCTGCATTACAGTGCGGAGAAGTTGATGAGATGCATCCTGTAGGGAAATGTTGGCCAGAGCAGGCAGATGACGATGAATGGTTCTTCCTGGAAGCTCTCCTGGAGCCAGGCCGAGCAGCCGGTGTGCGGCATCGTTCGCCGTCAGCACGACACCTTCGGCATCCGCCGTAAGAATCGCAACCGGACTGCTTTCGATCAGCACCCTTAATTGTTCTTCGGCTTCGCGACGCGCATCGCTCTGTTTCTCAATTTCATGAAGGTGCTCGTCAGTTATGCGACGGTTGCGGCTGACCTCGCGAATCAAGAAGCCCGCCCCGGCGAACGCGGCAAAGTAGAGTACGTCACGAGAGATGCCTGACCTCAGGTTCCATGCCAGATCGCTGAAGGTTTCTGCCAGGAAAGTACACAATGCAGCCACAGCGCAGATCTGCCATGCGCCCAGCACACTTCCAACCATCAACATCGGAACAAGGTAAAGGAAGCCGAGTAGAACTTCGGCAACGACCATCCAATCGAGGAGCGCAATGGCCGCGATCAAAACCGCCGCTCTAATCAAAACCGATCGTTTGTTGCCTCTGAAAAGCAGGTCGTACATATCCACCTGTGCGCCGCGCCGGGGAGAGCAGCACGATGCCTGCATTGTAGACACTGCTTCCGTAGCAAAACATAAAGATTCGCGAAGGGCTGGGAAATTGGCCAAAAGATAGGCTAGACCCGGCTAAACGATAGGGTTGACCGACCTGAAAGATAGGGCGTCGCCCATCCTCGCGCGCACTATTCTGAGCGAGTCAATTGCGAGTTCCAGTCCACCGTGAGCACAGCAGCTTGAGAGCTAATCGCATTCCAGAACAACATCCGAGGAAAGGCATGCCAATTCTGAGATTCCTGCGTTGGAATCCTTTGAGTGCCGGAATCATGGAGCTCATGTTGTGCGCAAGCTTGCCGGCTTTTGCACAACAGGGCCTGACGTGGGATCAGATCAGGGCGAAGTTTGAGGCGGATAACCCCGCGTTGAAGGCCGACGCGGTCAACGTGGACGAGATGCAGGCCGAGGAGATCACGGCCTATCTTCGTCCCAATCCGCAACTCGGCTTGCTGGCGGATGGCACGCAGATCGTGCCGCACGATGGCGTTTGGACTCCTTTCAAGGGTACATACGAACAGTCCAGCATCAGCTATCTGCACGAGCGCGATCACAAGCGTGAACTGCGCCTTGAAAGTGCCAAGGAAGGCACGCGCATCGCAGCTTCAGATCATGAGGACCTGCAGCGGAATCTTGAGTTCGATCTGCGTTCAGCCTTTGTCAGACATGCTCGAGGCAAAGGCAGTTCTAGAGTTGGCCAAGGCCGACCTGGAATACTACGACCAGATCATTGCCATCAGCCGCGACCGCTTCAAGGCCGGCGACATTGCACAAGTCGATTTGGACCGCATCGAGTTGCTGCGCGTGCAATACGAAGTCGGAAATTCAATCGGCTATCGTCAACCTGCGCACCGCGAAAATTCAATTACTGCAGATGCTCGACGACCGCACTCCGGTGGACCAGTTCGACGTGACCGGACCCTTCGACTTTTCTGACACGCTCAGCCACTGGACGATTTCCGCCAGATCGCGCTCAGCACGCGCCCGACCTGCAGGCCGCGCTGCAAACAATTCAGCAGTCTCAAACAAATCACAAACTGGCCGTCTCGAACGGATCGACCGATCCGACCTTCAGCTCCTGGTACACCTACAACTCCTCGAACAACAATCCCAATGGCATACAGACTCTCGGCGTTAGCGTGAGCGTTCCGTTGCGCATTTTCGATCGCAACCAGGGCGAGAAGAAGCGCACGCTGATCGACATTGACCGCAGCCAGCAGGCCAGCGAGGCAGCGCGTGCCCAGGTCTTCAGCGATGTGGACTCGGCATATGCCCAGGTGCACAGCAATATCGCCCTGCTCAAGCCCTACAAGGAGAAATACAACGACCAGGCCCTGCGGGTGCGCGACACCGTCACTTACGCCTACGAGCACGGCGGCGCATCGCTTATGGACTTCCTCAACGCGCAAAGCGATTACCGCACACGTGCAACTGGCCTATGCGCAACTGATCGGCGCCTATCTGACCGCTGCCGGCCAACTCAATCTTGCCGTGGGACGCGAGGTGATTCAGTGATGAGCACGTCGATTATAATGCGTGCCGGGTGCGTTGCCCTCTGCGTTTCGCTTGCGGCGTGCGAACGAAGGATTTGATCCTGCGGATGGCGCAGTCGCCATCCGCGCAGGTCATCGAGACCGGCAATGCGGGCATGGTGGCGGTCGATAATCCGGAGCAGTTTTCGCTGGTCGCGGCAGAAAGGATCGAGGCGCCGGACAGGCTCAATGTAACCGGCTCGGTCTATCCCGACGTGTCGCGCGAGATTCCGGTGATCTCACTGGCAAACGGCCGGGTGGTGGATATCAGAGCCCGCCTTGACGACCACGTGAAGAAAGGCGATCTGCTGCTGAAAGTGCGGAGCCCCGATGTCAGCGAAGCGTTCGATGCCTATCTGAAGGCGGTGAACGACGAGCGTCTTGCGAACAAGGCATATCTGCGTACGCAAGGACCTCTATGCCCACGGCGCAATCTCGCAATCCGCGCTGGAGCAGGCCGAGGACACGGAGAAGGATGCCAAGGCCGATCTGACCGCCGCTGAAGAGCAATTGAAGACGCTGGGTGTGGACAAGGATCATCCCAGCAGCTTCGTCAATGTGTATGCGCCGATATCCGGCGTCATCATCGCACAAAACGTCACCAATGCCGCCGCTGCCGGCGTGAACCTGTCCGGCTCCGCCACGGCATTTACGATCGCCGACCTCTCGAAGGTTTGGATCATTTGCGATGTGTATGAGAACGACATCCCGAAGATTCAACTTGGCCAGGTTGCAAAGATCCAGCTCGATGCTTACCCCGGCAAAGTGCTGACCGGCCGAGTCAGCGACATCGGGCCGGTGCTGGATCCCAGCATCCGAACCGCTAAAGTGCGCATCGAGGTTGAAAATCCCGGCGTTCTCAGGCTGGGCATGTTTGTAACCGCGACCTTTACGAGCAAGACGAGGAGCCCATTTGCCGCCATCCCTTCCTCGGCCATCCTGCATCTGCATGACCGCGACTGGGTCTTCGTTCCTGCCGGCGGGAACAGATTCAGACGCGTTGAGGTGAGGCCGGCGACATGCTGCCCGGCAACGAGCAGCAGATTCTTTCCGGCATTGCGCCCGGCCAGCAGGTGGTGCGCAATGTTCTGGAACTTGAAGCAACGCTGGAGGCGCAATGATTCGGAGGCTGGTCGACTTTGCGCTCCAGAACCGCCTTCTTGTTCTTGGCGATCGGAATTCTTCTGTTCGCCTGGGGCATCATCTCCTTCCATCGGCTGCCCGTCGAGGCATATCCCGACGTTGCCAACAACTACGTCGATGTCATCGCTCAGTGGCCCGGCATCTCCGCGGAGCAGATCGAGCAGCAGGTCACCATCCCGCTTGAAACCGTGATGAACGGCATTCCGGGAGTCGCGCATGTGCGTTCCTGGTCGATCTTCGGGCTCTCCACCGTGGAGATGGTCTTCGGCGAAGACACGACGGACTTCGAGAATCGCGAGCGGGTTCTGGAGCGGCTTTCGCAGGTGACACTGCCGCCAGGCGTCGTTCCGCAGATGGGAACCGACTGGAGCCCGGTCGGGCAGATTTATTTCTACACGCTGCGAAAGCACGAATCCCGAATACGACGTGATGAATCTGAAGTCGCTCGAAACCTGGGTGATCGAGAAGAATCTGAAGTCCGTCCCGGGCGTCGTGGATACGAACCCGTTCGGCGGCCCAACCCGCGAATACCAGGTCCGCCTCGATCCCGACAAACTCATCGACTATGGGCTGAGCATCAGCCAGGTGGAGCAGCAGCTCACCAATAACAATGCCAATGCCGGCGGCAGCTTTATCGAGGAGGGCGAGCAGCAGGTCAACGTTCGCGAAGTCGGTCTGGTCAGAGACATTCAGGACATCGGGAACACGGTCGTTACTGCCAAGGGCGGTACTCCGGTTCGGGTGAAGGATATTGGCGTCGTCGACCCAGGGCCCGAGATTCGGCTGGGCCAGTTTGGCAGGGCCACGCACTGCCAGACGGAAGGATCATCGATAACGACGATGTGGTTTCGGGAATTGCCGCTGCTGCAAAAGGGCGACGATGCGCAGCCCACACTGGATGGCATCCATCAGAAGGTGAAGGAGCTGAACGATCAGATTCTGCCGAAGGGAGTAAAGCTCGTTCCCTTCATCGATCGAAGCGACCTGCTGCACTTCACCACCCACACCGTTCTGCACAATCTGACCGAGGGAATCATCCTCGTCGTCATCATTCTGTTTCTCTTTCTCGGCAATGTGCGCGGCGCCCTCATCGTGGCGCTCACCATTCCGTTTTCTTTGCTCTTCGCTGCCATCTGCCTGGACCTGAAACACATTCCCGCCAACCTGCTCTCGCTGGGCGCTCTGGACTTCGGCATGGTGGTCGATGGCGCGGTGGTAATGGTGGAGAACATCGTTCGCCATCTCGCTCGAAAAGAGGAGAACGGAAGATCGATTCATAGGCGAATCACTGAAGCAGCGCACGAAGTGCAACGGCCGGTCTTCTATGCCATCGCTATCATCATCACCGCGTACCTGCCGATCTTCACGCTGCAGGCCGTGGAAGGCCGACTCTTCCGGCCCATGGCGTGGACAGTGGCTTTTGCCCTGCTAGGAGCGCTGCTGTTTTCCATGATCCTTGCGCCAGTCCTCTCCAGCCTGCTGTTCAGCAAAGGCGCGAAGGAATGGAAGAATCCGGTGATGGAGTTTCTGAGGACGCGCTATCGCCACGGCGCGACCTGGGCCATTCATCATCATGGAGTGGTCATCGGAGTCGGTGTCGCTGGCATTTTGCTCGGTCTCTATCTCGCTTTCGGCGGAGTCATCGGCTCCGAGTTCCTTCCGCACCTCGATGAGGGCGCGCTTTGGGTGCGCGGTGAGCTTGACCAAAGCGCCGGACCGAGTGATGGCATTCGCGTTGCCAACGGCGCGAGAATCTTGCTCTGTTCGTTTCCTGAAGCGACCGAGTGCACCAGCCAGACCGGCCGGCCGGATGACGGAACCGACCACACCGGATTCTTCAATACGGAATTCTTCGTCGGTTTGAAGCCGAAGGAGCAATGGCGCCCAGTCTTTCACCAGAACAAGGACAACCTGATCGCGTCCATGAACTTGGAACTAACGAAGAAGTTTCCCGGCGTCAACTGGGGATTCTCGCAGCCGATCGAAGACAACATGGAGGAGGCCGTCAGCGGAGTCAAGGGTGAGCTTGCAACCAAGGTCTATGGCAGTGACCTGCACATGCTCGAAGACAAGGCCAACGAGGTCGCGGGCATAATGAGCCACGTCCGGGGCATTGAGGACCTGGGAGTCTTCAATGTTACCGGGCAGCCTGACCTGGATTACGTCGTGGACCGGCAAGCGGCCGCGCGCTGGCAAATCAACGTCGCAGACATCCAGGATGCCATCCAGACCGCCGTCGGAGGCACTGCGCTCACGCAGGTTCTGCGGGGCGAGGAGGTGTATAACCTCACCTTGCGCTATCTGCCGCAGTACAGAGATACCCGGGAAGCGATCGACAACATCCGCCTGCTGTCGCCCACGGGAGAACGGGTTTCGCTGGCTCAACTCTGCACAGTCAGAGAAGCCGACGAGGGCTCCGAGATCTATCGCGAAAACAACCAGCGCTATGTCGCCATCAAGTACAGCGTCCGCGACCGCGCTCTGGGTGACGCGGTGAGGGAAGCCATCCAGAAAGTCAACGCGCAGGTGAAACTTCCCCGCGGCTATCACATCGGATGGGAAGGTGAGTATCAGAGCGAAGTTCGCGCGGAAGCGCGGATGCTCATCATCGTGCCTCTCACCGTGTTGCTCATCTTCATCATCCTGTATTCGATGTACAAGTCGTTCAAGTGGGCCATTCTGATTCTGGCCACGCGTGGCGATGGCCAGCATCGGCGGATTGCTGGTGCTGCTTGATCACCCGACACCAACTTCAGCGTCTCCTCAGAAGTTGGCTTCCTCGCGCTTTTCGGCGTTTCCGTGCAAACCGGCGTCATCATGCTCGAGTACATCAATCAGCTGCGCGCGCGCGGCAATTCCATTGAAGAGGCAGCCGTCGAAGGAGCCGTTCTGCGCCTGCGTCCCATCATGATGACCATGCTGGTCGCCACACTTGGGACTGCTTCCCGCGGCTATGTCGCATGGCATCGGATCCGATTCGCAGCGGCCCTTCGCCATCGTCATCGTCGGCGGCTTGATCACGGATCTGGTCATGAGCATTTTCCTGCTCCCGACACTTTATGTCTGGATGGCGCGCGAAACGGACGTTCTGCCCCTGCCCGGGCTGGAATCAGAGAGCTAGCGCCCGGCGGAAACAAATGCAGAAGATATAGGTATGGCTCGGATTTGAGCAAATGGCAAAATCTCCTTCGACACGATATCAAAAGGCGTGTATCAGCCACTTCGTTTCAGCCGTGCATTGGCTCGGAGTCGCGCTCGTCTTGACGTCGCTCCTTTGCCTTTTTGGAATGGTTATATGCCAAGCTATCAACCAACTTGGGAGGTGAGGGTCGATGCATTTCCACAAGTGCCGAAAGGGGGTGCGCCTCCCTTTAGAAATCTTCAACAAATGCGCACAGACGCTGCAGTATTCAGGAATCCTTCAAGCAACTTTCCGGTTCTTCGGCTGGAGCAGGAGGGGGCGATCCGGTCGGAGTGGGGGCCTTCAGAGAACAATCGGCGAGCGCGCTTTTACCGGCTGACGCGGGTGGGGCGCAAGCAGTTGCAGGCCGAGCTGGCATCAGACTGCAGATATCATCGCGCGGTTCCTCGCGATCAATGTGGAGGCGCCACTATGAAGCTGCTGAGGCGGTGGGTTAGGCGCATTCGGAACCTGATCTCGCGGCCGAGCGTCCAAGAGCGGTTTCTGGAGGAGATGGAACAGCGTCTCTTCTGCCTGACTGAGGAAAACATGCGGTTGGGAATGTCGCCAGAGGAGGCCCGGCGGCAGGCGGTGTTGAAATTCGGCGCTGTTGGGGCGATTCGCGAACATTATCACGCCCAGAAAAGCCTGCCGCTGATTGAGAGTGCGGCGCAGGACGTGTATTATGCGGTGCGGATCCTACGCAGAAGCTGGCGTTTTACGGCAATCGCGGCGACATCTCTGGCGCTGGCCATTGGCGCAAACACGGCGATCTTCTCGGTGATGAAGCACGAGTTGCCCGAACGGCTCGATGTGCCGCATGCCGCCAGCTGCGGCTACTGCACTGGCACGGAGACAGGAATGTTGCGATAAACAACATTTGGGGCATTCCGGACCCCGGTTCGAGCGGTCTGGGCGGGACCCCGTTTTCTTATCCGGCATTCGAGGAATTGCGGGGCGACAAAGATCGAAGGAAATGCGCAGGTTGTGCAGGTGGAGGCGGTAAGCGGGAACTTTTTCGACCAAATAGAGGGGCAGCCAGAGCTTGGCCGCCCGGTGCAGGCGCCGGATGACCGCGTTGGCACACCGCCGGTTGCACTGATTAGCGCAGGGATGTGGGCACGGGTGTTTGGGTCATCCCCGCTGGTTCTCGGGCGCACGGTCAAGTTGAACATGGTTCCGGTGACAATTATCGGTGTGAAACCGAAGGGCTTCACGGGCGCCCAAGGCGCGCAATCAGCCCAGGACTTTTTTATTCCGCTGAGCGCGCAGCCGCTTGTGGCGCCGTGGGGCAAAGAAAGGTCGCTGATTGGGGATTCGAGCCCCGAGGTGTGGTGGCTGAACATCATGGGTCGGACGAAGCCAGGGATCTCGGACGCGGCAGTGCAGGCGGCCCTGGATGTGCCTCTGGCAGCGTTGGTGCGTGCGAACCTGCAGCCAGGCGCGAGCAGGAAGATCCCGAGGCTGGATGTGCAGGACCGAAGCCGGGGACTGTTTGTGTCGAAGCAGACGTTTGCGAGGCCAGTGAGCGTACTGATGGGCGTGGTGGCTCTGGTACTGCTGCTGGCTTGCTCGAATATCGCCAGCCTGCTGCTCGCGCGGTCAACGGCGAGGCAGTGCGAGATTGCAATGCGGATGGCCCTGGGAGCAGGACGGGCACGGGTTTTGCCACACTGATCCGCCATCCAGTTCGCCGCGCAGTCTTTCACTTCATCAGTCAAAGCCTCTTCCGCGTCCCGCGTTACCAGATTTACCTCGTTCTCTATGGGGGTATCGGCCTGTCCGTTGTTGTTGCCTCGATCTTGCGCTTTACGGTAGCGCATCAACGATTACAGAAGGAGTTTTCTGCTGACGGAATTCTTGTCGCCACGGTGATTGTGACTTTCTGGATGATCGCCGGAATGCGGATGGCCTGGTTGCCGATCGTCTCGGAACCGTGGATTCAGATGAGCGTTCAGCATTTCGCCGTCGCAGCAGGCGCCATTGCCGCGACTCACGTGATGCTGCGACTTCATCATCGGGGCAATGTGCGACTGTACAGCAACATGCCCGGTCTCGAAGACGATGAAGAGGAGTTTCCAATGAAACTCGGCCTTCGCTACTAACCTGGGTTCGCAGAGGTCACACCCGAGTGGATGCTCGTCGGCGTCTGTTGTCGCATGTACCCCATCCGACGCGATGCGGACGGGCGTCTGCCACATACCGAGCGCGAGTGTCAGGGACTGAAGCCCGACTGAGAGCGGTGATCGGTAATCTGCGCGACCGTGGCGAACCGATCAAGGTTTCGTCGTGGCAGCCGCGGTGGGTATGAGCCGAGAACACCTGTCGCGGCGGTATAGCGATCTCTTCGCTGCGTGACTGTGATGTATGCCTTCTGTAATCGGCCCGGTCGGGGCAGGCATACATCACGCGCAAGGCAAGTTTGGGCGGGGTATCCTCGACTCCTGAACGCCCTCTCGACTAAGGTACATTCATCAGATCGAGGAGAAGACACGCATGCGCAGACGCGACTTCTTGAAGACAAGTGCGGTAATTGCAGCGGGTTCGATGGTACCCGCTTACCAACGGGGAAGCGCAGAAGTCCGCCAGCAGCCCTCGTCGCAGGCCGGTGAGAAGACGAGCGTCGGCTCACTCCCTCAAGTGCATCCGATGATCGGCACGGGCTGGCACGGGCACATGTTTCCCGGCGCTGTCGCGCCCTTCGGAATGGTCCAGCTCAGCCCTGATACGAGTGGCGCGCCCGAGCCGAAGTGGAACGAAAAATGGGATATCTATGGCTGGGATCATTGCTCAGGCTACCACTACCCGGATAATTTGTCCTTGGATTCAGTCACACGCATCTGCAAGGCACTGGCGCGTCCGATTTGGGTGATGTCCTGCTCATGCCGCTCGTGCAGGGCCGCAACTGGGGATGGGACAGCGGCGAACCGGGTGAGGAGTCGGAAGCGCAAATCGAGGCCATTGGAGTAGACTCCGGCTGGGTCTTCAACGACGCGGAGCGTGGGTATCGCTCCTCTTTCTCTCATGAACGCGAAGAGGCCCGCCCCGGCTATTACGCAGTGCATCTCAACGCGCCGGATGTTTACGCAGAGCTCACGGCGACAACCCGGTGCGGCATGCACCGCTACAGCTTCCCTTCAATGCCCGCGGAGACGCAGCGAGGCCTGATTCTCGATCTCGTACACGGTATTGGCTGCGACGTCTACGCAGCCGAACTCCACATTGAAAGCAACGTCCGTGTCACGGGATCACGCTCGACGAAGGGCTGGGCAGCGGACAAGCAGGTCTACTTTGTCGTGGAGTTCTCGCGGCCATTCGCTTCTGTCGAGGCCAAGGTCGATGGCACAGCGCGTGCGGCCTCAGCAGGCGACCGGCTCACCGGCAAGCAGATCAGAGTGATCTTCACGCAAGACGCCGGTACAGTGCCGCTCATTGTGCGCGTTGGTCTGTCCTGCACCAGCATCGAAGGTGCGATCGCAAATCTTTCTTATGAGATTCCGCACTGGGACTTCGATCGCATGGTTCAGGAGAACGAGCAGGACTGGAGTACGGCGTTGAGTGTGCTCAATGCGGAGATGTCGAGCGCGGCTCTGAACGAGACATTCGCGACTGGCGCGTATCACGGGCTGGTGGCTCCGGCGACTTTCAATGATGTCGATGGCGCCTATCGCGGACAGGATCACAAGAACCATCCCAACCCCGGTTTCACAAAATACACCACGATTTCAATCTGGGATATCTATCGAGGAGAGTTCCCGTTCTTGATGCTGATGCAGCCGCACCGCATCGGCGACATCATCGGAACCTTGCTGGCGGACTATGAGCAACTCGATCAGCATTCCCTGCCCGTTTGGCCCTTGTGGGGCAACGAGACCTGGTGCATGACGGGCTTTCATGTCGTCGGGATGATTGTGGGAGCCTACACACGGGGCTTGCGCGACTTCGACATCGAAGCCGCCTACGGAGCCATGCGGGACACAGCTTTGGTTGGGGCGACAGCCAACGGCAATAGGGAACTGCAGCAGCAATTCCGCAGTCTCGGCTATGTGGCAGCGGGTCCACAACGGCAATCCGTCTCACGCACGCTCGATTTCGCTTACGACTACTGGTGCGTGGGAGCGATGGCCGAGTTGCTGAAGAAGAAGGAGGACGCGGACCTGTTCTACAAGCTCGGACAGAACTATAAGAACCTATTCGATCCAGCCACCGGGTTCATGCGCGGCAAGATGGAAGACGGCAAATGGCGCGAGCCCTTCCGTCCCGACCAGGAATACTGGGAAGACTACACCGAGTCTGATGGCTGGCAGGCGACCTTCAATGTGATGCAGGATGTACAAGGCCTGATCAATCTCTATGGTGGCGACGAGCGCTTCATTGCCAAACTCGATGCTATGTTTGCCGCACCTTCCGACATTCTCGAATCTCCGCCGGACATCACCGGAATGGTTGGTCAAGTGGCGCAGGGGAATGAGCCCAGCAATCATATCCCGTATCTCTACGCGTTCGCCGGCGCACCATGGAAGACCCAGCAGCGCGTTCGGCAAGTTGCGGCAATCTACAATAGCACCCCGGCAGGTGTTCCCGGTAACGATGACTGCGGACAAACGTCCACTTGGTTCAATTTTGCCGCGCTGGGCTTTTATCCGGTGAACGCTGTCACGGGAGTTTATGTATTAGGCAGTCCGCTCGTGAATCGCGCCAGAATTCG
Source organism: uncultured Acidobacteriota bacterium (assembly GCA_963833995.1). Lineage (GTDB taxonomy): Bacteria > Acidobacteriota > Terriglobia > Terriglobales > Acidobacteriaceae > Telmatobacter. Next base: position 380,132 of record CAWIAE010000003.1, read on the forward strand.
CAATGAAGCTGCTGGCACCTCATTCACAGTAATAGCGGAGTATAACTCCTCCGACAACGTCTTCATCCAGAGCGTAGAGTTGAACGGCAAGCAGCTTACCCGTTCCTGGTTCACACATGCCGACATTGTTGCGGGCGGCGACCTCCGGTTCCGCATGGGTAACAGGCCAAATAAGGACTGGGCCTCCGCGTCCGCCGATCGACCGCCTTCAGGCTTGGTCAGCGGCCAACTGCAGGCGTCCCCGTGAGCGAATGGAATCAGCGCATATCGTTCTCCAGTATCATCTTCGCCAGCCCGATGCTGTCGCCAACCGCGGATGTCAGCCGTGGCGAAGGCATGCTGATGTCCTCCCGCACCAAGCGCACGGCGGCGATGATCGACGCGGTGAACACCAGCGTCGAAGCGAAACTGTCCGTTATGCGCTTCTGCTCGTCCATCGCTCTGGCTCGGGTTCCTGTTCTTCGTGGGCGATGGCCCGTTTCATCAAACCCATTAGCGCACCCCTCTTCGCGCCGGAACGCTGGTGAGTTGCTCGGATAGCCTCCCACGGAAGATTTCGCCGGGCAGATATTGGCGCTTATCTCGACATAGCGGGCACTGCGTCACGATCCAGGAGGCGGGTATGGTTTCAACAGGGGTCGGAATATTTGCGCCGCAGCCCTTGCAGCAGATGGTGAAGTCGTGAACTCAGGATGGCGGCAAGAGGAACACGAGTAGAGGCAAACAAAAGGCGAATCGTCATCCACAAGAAAAGAAGCGCAGACTGCAGAGTGCGTTATCGAGTTGAGATTCGATTCTTCCGGCGGTTAGTATTGGCGAACGCGATTGCCTCGCGAAACAGAGCGGGGAACTTGGTGAGCAAAGGGACCGTGTGTGTACACGTAGTGAAGAGGCATCTGCCCGGACTGACGCGGTGTGCTTAACTCACACCAAAAGTGAATAGCGAAGGAGCATGAGATGTCTCTCTCGACGGCACATCGCTCGACAACTCGGGATGAAGATGGGCCGCTGATCCCGGCAGCAAGTCGCCCCGCATTCTTTCTTGTCACCGGGCTGTTCTTCCTGTGGGGGATTCCCCACAATCTCAACGACGTTTTGATTCGGCAGTTCATGAAATCGTTTGAGCTGACAAGAATGCAGGCCGGGCTAATCCAGTCGGCCTTCTATCTTGGCTATTTTCTGCTCGCAATTCCAGGCGCCGCGATCATGCGCCACTATGGATACAAGTACGGTCTGCTCGTAGGCCTCTTCATATACAGCATTGGCACATTCCTCTTCTACCCGGCAGCGCATGCGCACAGCTACCTTCTATTTCTCATCGCACTCTTCATCATTGCGTGCGGGGCATGCATATTGGAGACGGGTTCTAATCCTTTGGTGGCTCAAATGGGAGCGCCGGCAACAGCCGTTCGACGTCTGAACGTTTCGCAGGCATTCTTCCCCCTCGGTGCCATCACGGGCGTTCTGATTGGCACCATCTTTATTTTTTCGGGAATTGAGCTAAAGCTGGCTCAGGTCGACCAGTTGAAACTCGCTGGCACGTATGACGCCTATCTCACCCACGAAACGATGCGGGTAATCGCGCCATATATGGTCCTGGGAGTCATTGTGCTCCTGTGGGGATTCCTTATTTGGCGTACCCCCTTCCCGGCGATTGCTTCGGGCAGATCCAGAACGAACGCGGAGTCTACAGGCAGCTACCGCGCCTTGCTCAAGTATCCTCATTTCCAGCTTTCGGTTTTTACCCAGTTCTGCTATGTCGGTGCTCAGGTTGGCACCTGGAGCTATTTCATCCAATATGTGCAGGATTATGTTCATCTGCCGGAAAAGACCGCGGGCTATTTTCTCACGGGCACTCTGGTCGCCTTTGGCGCCGGCCGGTTCACCTCAAGCTATCTCATGAAGTCAATTCGCCCCAACCTGTTAATGGGCCTGTTCGCAGTCATCAACTTTGGTTTGGCTCTCATTGGAGTTCTCTTCCCGGGATGGGTCGGCGTCTGGGCACTCTTCGCCACCAGTTTTTTCATGTCCCTCATGTTTCCGACGACGTTTGCGTTGGGCATCTGGGATCTGGGAGTAAATACAAAAGCGGGAGCCTCGCTCATCGTCATGGGCGACATCGGAGGCGCTGTCTTTACTCCCTTCATGGGTCTCATCTATCAAAGGGCTCACAGTATGGCCCTCGCGATGGTGTTACCGGTCGCATGCTATTTGGTCGTCGCATATTTTGGGTTCTGGGGTTGTCAGATCGTGCCAAGGGAGCGACGTCGGTCTCCGGTGGAGTGGAAGGCGCCCAAATCAGAAGAGTGAAGTCGCGACCAACGAAACTAATGGTCGAGCCAGTTGAGCGCCACTCCATTCATCGGAACAGTAATCAACCTCCTCCTGTACTCCCGAAACTGATTCCTGATGATTACGACGGTGCCCGTCGAGTCGTGAGTGGGCCGACGGTTCCGCTCATAACGATGCTGGCGGGAAGCAGTGTCGTTATCCGGCTCATTTGCCGAAGGGTAACACCGGCAGGCGGGGATGACTTTGCCATATTACGCCTTCGGGTTGTATGACCGCCAATGCTTACCCAAGGCGATTCAAATCACTTTCGGCAATACTTCCGACCGATCGCTTTCGACTTAGTTTTGAGCACGGATAGCGGTGTATTGCTGTCCGTGCAGGGACTGGTTATCCTTGCAAGCACATGAAACCTTCATTGAGCAACATCTCAGGCGTTTTCGGCTTCTGGGTGATGGCTTCTGTGATTGCGACTGCTCCTCTTGTCGCCCAGAGTACCGCTCAGACAGCCGAGGCTGCCACAGAGTTTTCCATCGCGCAGATTCAGGCGATCGATCCGCAGATTCACGCTGTAATTGCACTCGATCCTACCGCGCTGGATCAGGCCCGGAAGATTGATCGACGGCGTCAAAATCACGGGTTGCTTTACGGCTATGCGATCCTCCTGAAGGACAACATTGAGGCTGACGGGCCGCTGCCGACAACAGCCGGGAGCATGGGGCTGATGGAGAATGTGACGCATCGGGACGCGCCGCTGGTAAAGCGTTTGCGAGAGGCGGACGCTGTGATTTTGGGCAAAGCGAACTTGTCTGAATGGGCGAATATCCGATCGAACTCCTCGATCTCGGGATGGAGCGGGGTTGGTGGTCAGACTCGCAATCCGTATGCACTGGATCGCGATCCATGTGGTTCTTCGGCGGGCAGCGCCGTCGCAGTGGCAGCGGGCGAGGTAAGGGCCGCGATCGGGACTGAAACGGATGGGTCGATCACTTGCCCGGCGGCAGTGAATGGCGTCGTAGGGCTGAAGCCTACAGTCGGGCTGATCAGTCGCGGGCGCATTGTGCCAATCAGTCATAGTCAAGACACCGCCGGCCCAATCGCCATCGATGTTGAGACTGCTGCACGCGTCCTGGGTGCGATTGCGGGTTCTGATCCAGGTGATCCGGCCACAAAGGATGCTGACGCGCACATCTCCGACTACCTTGCGGCGCTGAAGCCAGATGCGCTCAAAGGCGCTCGCGTCGGCGTGTTACGTTTTGCGACCGGCTGGTCGGCTGCGACGGATAGAGTGTTTGAGCATGCCCTGGGTGTGCTGAAAGCTCAGGGGGCTACACTCGTTGACATCACTGAATTGAAGGATCGCGACAAGATCGGCGAAGCAGAAAACCTGGTGCTCGATACGGAGTTGAAAGCGGATCTGAACGCGTATCTTGCAACTACGCCGCTGACAGTGACCTCGCGTACACTCGCGGATCTTATTGCCTTCGACGCGGCTCATGCGGACCGTGAACTCGCCCTCTTCGGGCAGGAGACGTTTGTAAAAGCCCAAGCGACGAAAGGACTGGATGATCCTGCGTACAAGGAGGCTCGGGATACGTCATTACGGATCGCGGGACGCGACGGCATCGATGCCATGCTCTTAAAGGATCACCTCGACGCGCTGGTGTGCCCGACTGTGTCACCGGCGTGGAAGATTGACGCGGCAAACGGTGATCAGATCGGGGGCTCCGGGGCGGGTGGACTTGCGGCGGTTGCTGGTTACCCGCACCTGACCGTTCCGATGGGAGCAGTGATGGGCTTGCCAGTCGGGCTTTCAATCATGGGGCCCGCGTGGAGTGAAGCGCGATTGCTGGGCTATGGGTACGCGTACGAGCGGGCGGCCAATGTAAAGATGACGCCGCACTTTCTGCCGTCGATTGAAGGGGTGGGTCCAATTGCACCGCTTCTTGAACCGCTGAAGCGGTGAAGCCTACTGTGGCTTTGCCATCACGAGCCACAAGCCCTCGTCGATGTAAACCGTGGATCCATCGATTTGACAACGAATGAGGCCAGTGATCATTTTCAATGGTGGTTGTCTTGCCGGAGCCATTCCGCCCAAGGTAGCCGATAACTTCGCGCGGCCGGGCGCAGAAACTGACTCCGTCAACAGCGGAAATTCCGGAGAAATGCTTGGAGACGTTGCGCAGCTCAAGCATAGGTCACCTGCCCAAGTTAGACACCGGGAAGAACGGGAAAGTTCCACATTTCAAGCTCTTAGCAGCCAGGGAGCCAGCTTTGCACGAATAGAGTTGTTTGGGCCATCGAATCAGGGTTGTGCGTAGTAGCCGGTGCGGGTGCGGCCCTTCAGCCCCGGCTTGTCGATCTTGATGTCGATCTGGTGGTACTCTTCGGCTTCTCGGTGGGCGCCTCCGAGAAGTCGATCTCGTACCAAGTCCTGGCATCGTAGTGCATTGCTGGAGCATCCCCGAGATATCGCTGGTACCCATAGGCCCCAGCCCGCCGCTCTGCACGGCGAGCACCGGGAGACCGAGATCGCCCAGGTCTGTCTGTCCGGGATCTTTGATTCCTTTCAGAAACGCCTGGCAATAGTCGGTGCCCAGAACCGATTCTCCAGGGCCAATCGGACTGATGTCATAGAGAGTGACGTTAGCTTGCCGCAACAGGTCTGAGAAGTCTACGATCTCGCCGAAGATCTTCCGGCGTTCCGCGGTATCCATCTCGATGCCGGGTCCCGAGAGCAAGGGCCATCCCGGCGAGGAAGACGTCATGACTGAAGCGATATACGTCAGCAAAATAAGTACTCGACAATCAATTTTGGCGCATTATTGGCGCCCACCACGACATCGATTTAATCGGGGGTACTCAGTCCAATTAAGCTCCTCCTGTACCCCCAACTGATTCATGAATGGCCACGACCGTGCCCGTCGAAGCAAGGCGTACGAAATTGGACAATTTGTCCAGCTTCAGCGAAGCCGTTCACCGCGGGGCTTGGTCTTGGACATCCATGCTCGCCAGGGTGAACTGGGAGTGTGTCGCATCCGGGCGTTCTCCAACTGGCGAAGCAATATGGGAGCGTGGCTTGCGACGACGCCTGTGCGGCGGCGCTGGAGTTGCGCGTTGCCGAGTATCGCTTCGTGCGCCGCTATCTGGGGCGCAGTCCGCAGGCATCGTGATCGCTTTCATCTATATGGTACTGGGATGGGTCTACATGGCGATCTTGCTCGCCACGCATCACACCGACTTACCAGAACGTGTTTCTAGGTGCGATAGGCGTGGACGCGCTCGCAAACCAAGCGAAGCCTATCTTCGAGGTTGCCCGAAGCCGTCTTGAACGCGTTGGCGTCGATGGTGAGGGGGGCGCCGAGCACCACTAGGGGCGCTCCGAATTCGGGCGTGCGGATCGCGTCTTCGAGGGAAAGACCGCCAACTGCCTGGACCGGCACCTTGACCGCGGCGACGATCTCTCGCAATTGATCGAGCGGGCTGGGATAGGGTTTGCCCATCGCTGCAAGGCCGCGGCGTTCATCGAAGCCGACGTGATGAATTACGAAATCGCAGCCAAAGTCCTCTAGCCTTTTTGCGGCTATGACCATGTCCTCGGCCGCCAGATTGTCACCCATGACCTTAACGCCAAAATCTTTTCCCGCCTGCACCACTACTTTGATAGTCTCCGGGTGAGCACGCTCCATGACCACGACGTGCGTTGCTCCCGCTTTGGCCATCATCTGGGCCTCAAGCCAACCGCCGTCCATCGTTTTTAGATCGGCGACGATGGGAACGCCGGGAAACTCGGCACGCAGGGCACGGACCCCGTTCATGCCCTCGGCGATGATTAACGGAGTGCCCGCCTCCAGCCAGTCGACCCCTGCGCGGAGTGCGAGGCTCGCGGTTTCGAGTGCTTCGGGAATCGAGATGAGGTCTAAGGAGATTTGTACGATGGTTTCCATGGTCAATCCTTGAAATGGCAATCTATCTTGGCCCGAAGAAAACGGACCGACTCCCGCAGCTCTTCCATCCCGTCCAAACCATCTTCGATGGAAACCCAGGAGTGAAACCCAACCGAATGAAGTATGGAAAAAATCTTGTCGTAGTCATTCATGCCTTTGCCGATTACTCCATGGGAGAGGCGGCTAGCGTAGCCGACTGAGTTCTCCTCTTTGTGCAAATCTTCGATCGTTCCGCTCTTGAGGTAGCGGTCACTGGCATGCATGGTGACGACGCGATGCTTCACCCGTTCCAGCAAAACGAGAGGATCCTCCCCGGCCAGGATGGTGTTCGAGGGATCGTAGTTGACGCCGAACCATGGTGAATCGATCTGGTCGACAATTTCGACGAAGACATCCATCTTCTGAGCAAATTCCGGGTACTGCCAATAATTGTCCTTGTAGTGGTTCTCCATGGTCATCACGACGCCATGTTTTTCCGCAAAAGGCAACAGGCCCGTGAGCACCTGGACGACCTGTGCCACGCCCTTCTCCCGCGTGAGTTCGGGCCGGCGCTGCCCGGAGAGGACACGGCAAAATCGGCCGCCGAAAAAAGCAGTCATCTCAATCATCCGCTTTTCGCGCTCGACCTCTGCCTGCAATAGAAGAGGATCGGGCTGAGTGAAGTCGGGAGAGCAGCAGAGCATCGGCATGGCAAGATCGTGCTTATCGAGCGCCGCTTTGACCTTCTTGAGAAAGGTCGCATCGTCCTCCAGGAAGCCCGAATAGAATTCGAGTCCGTCGATCCCAAGCGTTGCGGCAAGCTCAATCCATTCGAGCACAGTCATGGTGCGATGGACGCACAGCTCATCCATGTAGCACTTCGGGAATGCGGCAAGTCTGGGCTTCATGAAAGGGTTCCGCCAGTGTTTTCCTTTACCGGATTCCGGCCAATGACGGGGTATTGCTCGACATCTAGGACCGCCCCGTTGACGAGTGCGGCCTCGTCGGAAAGAAAATAAACCGCAGCCCAGGCAACGTCCTCCGGCGAGAGCAGCCGGCCTGAGGGAGCGAAGGTCCTTGATACCCGGGTAGGCCAATCCTCGGGCAAGCCCTCTTTCATTTTCAACGCAAATTCATTCGGGGTGAGCGTCCATCCGACGTTCAACTGGTTGACCCGGATACCTTCAGCTCCATGTGCATCGGCGAGGTTACGCGTCAGGGTCATTAAGCCGCCCTTGCAGATGGAGTAGATAAATTGATTCCGCTCTCCACAGTAGCCATTGATTGAGCCGATATTCAGCACGCGGCCTTCGCCCTGATTGCGGAAGTGGGGCAGGACCGCCTGAATGAGAAGAAAGGGTGCCTTGAGGTCGACAGCGACTGTTCGGTCGAATAATTCTGCATCGGTCTTCTCGATATTTCCCCGCGTGATTGCGGCGGCGTTATTTACCAGGCCATCGATTCGTCCAAAATGACCGATCGTTTCCGCAATGAGCCTCGCAGGCACTTGCGGATCTTCGAGGGCTCCGATGCAGAAAAAGGATGCTGCTTCTCCGAGTTCAGCAGCCAATGCTTGCGCTGCATTTTTCCGCCTTCCATGGATCATGACCTTCGCGCCTTCGCGAGCAAAGACCCTGACCATGCCTTCGCCGATCCCGGTGGTCGAGCCGGTCACCAGGATCACTTTGTTTTTCAGGCGCATACTTGCTCTCGGTCGTTCATGGCTGAAGAACTCCTTTGACGATTACGCCGGAATGCATCTCCTCAAACGCCTCGTGCCACTGGTTGAGCGGGGAGATGCGATTGAGTATCGGACCGAGATCGATCTTGCCACTCGCCAGCAGGGAAATGACTTTCTCCCAGATGGGCCAGTTGTGAGAAAAGCTCCCCTGCAGTGTGGCCGCTTTCTGGACTAGTGGATCGAGCGAAAAATTGAGCGGCTGTGGTCCCCACCCAACTTTGGTGATTTGTCCGCCGGGGCGAACAATATCGAGCGCCAGTTTCAGCGACGCGGAAACGCCGGCAGCATCGATGACCAGGTCGAGACCATAGCTGTCGCCGAAATTCCTGACCCATTCGGCAACATCTTCGCTCTGCGCGCCCAGAACCGTATCTGCCCCGATTCGTTTCGCGACATCGAGGCGCTTGGCGTCGACGGGGATTCCGATGACGATGAGGTGTCCGGCCCCGGAGAGCTTGGCCATCATCGCGCACAGCAGCCCGATCGGCCCTGGTCCAATCACTGCGACCGTATCCCCTGGCCGCAGTCGGGAATTGACGCACACAGCGTTGTAGGCAACACAGCATGGCTCGGTGAGTGACGCCTTCTCCAGGGCTAACGAGGCGGGAACCCGGTGCAGGCAGCGCGCAGGCACTCTGACAAAGGGCGCCATTGCCCCATCGACGCCGTATCCGAAACCGAGCCGCTTCGGATCGAGGTTGTAAAGTCCCTGACGAATAAACGCCGAGTCGGGCGGCAGCAATGCGGCAGTTTCGCTTACCACGCGGTCACCCTCTTTAAAGCCGTTTACGCGCTTCCCGGCTTGGGCAACGTAGCCAGCGAATTCATGCCCGAGGACGACGGGGTAATTGACCGTCCAACTCTGCTTGCCGGTGTATTGATGGAGATCGCTGCCGCAGATGCCCACGGCCTCCACCTTAAAGAGGACGTCTTCTTCACCAATTCCTGGAACCGGGAGTTCGCGAAGCTCGACCGAGTGCGGATCTTTTGCGTAATTAACCAAACCGACCATAGTGATCCATTTTGCGCAATTGGAAACGCAAAAAGCAAGGTGGGGAAGATTCCTTCTTGCTCTTAATCGGGAGAGACCGCCAGCCTTCTCTTGCCGTAGCCCACCATGTAGCGTGAGTAGGCGGCATTCCCAGGTCTCCGTAGAGTGGAATGGTTGCCCGTGGGGCTGGGCGAATAGTTGTCGTACGAATAGAAACCACCCCAATATCCCCAGTTGTTCTGGGTATTTGAGACGTATTCGAAATGGGTGCCGGCTTTCACGGTGTGCTTGCCAAGGACCTTCGTCACATCATATCCAGTGAATAGGGGGCAGGTACAGTAGCGCTACCCCAGATTTCTCGACGCTGGTGCGCACTGCGGCAGCCTTGTGCGAACTGAGGTTGTTCATCACCACAACGTCACCGGCTGTCAAAGCCGGACAAAGCACTTGCTGGATAAAGGCCAGAAAGATGTCGCCATCTGTGGCTTCTTCGATGGTCATGGCGGCGACCATCCCGACCAGACTCATGGAATGCTTCGCAGAGGGATCGAACCCCGTCGCTCGTTGCGCACTCGCTTCCAAATCGCTGCGCAACGGGAAAGCGATTTCGAGATCGTTGCGCACCGCCTCGGGCCGGTCTGCGCAACGCCCAGCGCCAGACTGCGCAACGGCGAGGAGCTCAGCTTATTCGCGACAACTATCGTTTTTCATCGCGCTGCCCAATACTAGTCAAGAGGGAAGGTCCACTCCGAATCATCGGAAAGGAACTATTCCCTCTATGACCAATACTCCTTCTATCGCCCAGCTTCAGTCAGACTGGTTCGGGTTCTCAGATCTCGAGCGCGCCGGCGCCGCCCTGGCCATTAACCAGACCGGGATCTCTACCCGCAAGATCGCCGGTCAACTTCATTTCAGCGAATCTCTGCTTCGCCATCTTCTTCTGACGCTTCAGGCTCCAGCCCGTGACCAGGATCTCGCCCGGCAGGGGAAGATCACCACCAACGAGCTCGCCCGGCGTGCAAAAGCTGGGCTGCAGTCCGACAAACACCATGAAACGCGCACCATCGATCGCGATCGGGAGGCTCGCACCGCGGCAGATCTCATCTGTGACTGGCTTCTTCATATCCAACTGTTCGGGGCCTGCCCGCAAGATGATTGTCGAGGAAGTGCGGCGGAATTTTCGAATGATGAAGGAGGCGGGTGTGCACCCATAGGCTGTGGTGCCTCCCGGTACGCCTGTTTCCCGGATCATCGAACCCACCAAGCCTGCACCCGACGACCGCATCGACATCATTGCGTGGTTCGCTCGGTGGCCCTGCAGGTGGTCCTTGCTGGCTTTTCCCAACCAAGACATCAGGGATACCGCGCTGGAGTTGGCGCTGGAAAAGCTGTTCGGGAAATAAACACCATCGGAGCTAACGGCGCGAACGTTGCATCTTTGGCTGCGATCCTTCCGAGGCCCGAGAACAGTCGTCTCCCGGGCGTCAGTAACTGGATCGAATCCTCTGGGCGTCGGACAACGAAGCTGTTCGGCAGAATTTGTGGCCGAGGTTGGATTCGCTTCGAGGTCGCAAGTTGTTGCCGAAGCACCAAGTCTTCCAGCAGGTGGTGGCGAGAGCGAGAGAAGCGATCAAGGAACTCGGACAAATGCCTCAGTTAATGCGGAATGCGGCTAGGCTTGCATGAACATACCAAATCGCATGTACCTTATTTGCCTGCCTGATTTAGCGATAGATCGCCATTTCGGCGAGGCAATAGGTACTTTGAACGTCGAACAAAGCATGCTCCCGAGACGTTCGTCAAAAAACTCTGGAGATAGCTTCCAGGTACGCGGTTCCGTGCTCCTTATCTGGCTCCAGATAACTACCTTCGGTCCACTCGTTCCAGGAGTTAATTGTGATCAGTCGTGTTCCCGCCGCGAGATGCTCTGAAGCGAACTGCTTAGCGGACTGCAAGGCCCGCTCGAAGGCTTGCGGTGTGTTGTTCACGATGACCGGCGCGAACGGGTATCGGGCGAGACGAAAATTGTCCGTCTGGCAACTGCGCGGAGTTGCATCCCAGCCGATCGTCACATTCGGAAAGTACACCCGCTTGAACTGAGTCGCCGCGCCTTCGCGATATAGCTCGTATTGCCGCCGCACATCTGCGTACTCCTTCGTGAAGTTGTCACCCAACCCGGCATGATGCACCCAAACATAGGAGGTGGTACTGTCGATCTTGAGTTGCTCAAGCAACGCAGGAAGATTGCTGACTTCGGTCTGGCCGGGAAGGATCTGGATGCCCCAGGTTACTGCATTGAGATGGACCCCTGGCAAACCAATCGATCGAGCTTTAGACCGCAATGCCTCAAGGGCTAAGGCTGCCTGGCGTACCCCCCCATCCCCTCAATGAAGCGAAACAGTTCGTAGATCGAGAAGTATGGAGCGCCGTCGAGCTTGAGGTAAGACGGATGTTGGAAAAGTTGTAGCACCCGGACGGACATTTCGTTGAATGTATCCCGTGAGACGCCGCCCAGGAACTGCAACGGCGGGTCGTCATCGAGTTTGGCCGGATGCACGTCATGCCAATCGTGGTTGGCCCACATGAGTGCAAACTTCAAGTCCTTGTTGTTCGCGGCCCCGAGAAATCCTCGTTCCAGCGCGCCATTTAAGAATGGACCGTCCTTATACCAATACCAATCGAATATCAAAGCGTTCAGCTTGTTTGCGTGAGCGACCTCAATCTTCTTCTCAAATACACGGGGATCTGATTCGTCCTCATATCCCCAAAATGGAATTCTCGGCTGACGATGTCCTGGAAACCTCGGAGTGGCCGAGCGAACCAGGTTCCACTCCGTCCAACGTGGACCGTGCGCCTGCTCATTCCGTGGATCTACGTGGTAATTACTGAAATAGTAGGCGGCGGTGATGCATTCGCTGGAGCTGTCCGGCTCCGCTACCCCCCCGCTTACTGGCAATTCGCCCCTTAGCACAAAAGCCGAGGCACCAACCATGAATTCGCGGCGATCCACTATGCCTTCCTTCGATGCACTCATTGTTTCGCTCCTTCTGCGCGCTCATCCCAGATCGAGGCCTGCCCGGGCGAATGCAAGAGTACCTCGTGCCTGGTTATGATCAGGCAAAACTATGCCGCTAAAGCCCAAGAGATTTTTAGTACTACTGTTTCAAAGAATGCCGGGACCGGCGTCGGATTGCATCGCAGAATCCTGAAAACCCAGATTTGACTGCTTGCAACCTGTGAGGGATGGCGATCCAGTGTTGCTTTCAACCGTGCTTGCTCGGGATGTCGGTATCATATTTGCGGACATTGTCTAGCCATTCGCGCCCACCCGGTACATCATTCGTGACACAGTAATACTCCCAAGCTGCGGGCATGGCAGCGATTTCGCCTCCTCCATCAGTGCGAGCCTCGACGTAAGATCAAATCGATTCTCTGCTATTTTTATACCTCGTCTGGTTCGAGCAAAGCGAACAACAGTGCCTTATTCAGTCTCGCGTGCCTATGACCCACGCCGCTACGCCACTGATGCTGACGTAAAAGTAGCCGAACCCAATGTCCACCTTCTCGATACGGCCTGATCGAACAATCTCCTGCGCGATCGCTATAGTCGCATAATCGAACAGCACCACTTGATCGCTGTCCCAGCGAACCGGACAGGATACGTGAAGTAGAATCTCGTCCAGGATACAAGGACTCGTCGAGATCTCGTCTGCCACATTTTCGGGAGATGAAAGTCGCCGGCATCCAAGCGAGTAAGGTATTCCGTGTTGTCGCATAGGCCCGGTAGAATTCATCCGAGCCAACTCTCCGCGCCGACCCCAAAAGCTTGCCTTCGGCTGCGACTTTGTGATGTTCTCGGCGCATTGCCGTCAGGACTTCGTCGAGCTATGCAATGGGCCTTTTGCGCGGCTCCAGCCGATCCGCCGGAGCATCTTTGTAGCCATTTCTCCGTTCGGAACCTCTCTATGCCAGATTGTTCACCTGCGGGTAGCAGGTAAACTCCTCATCAGAGACTTGCCAGTATGGGAGAAACTTCTGATCGGGATTTCCGCGCACAGAGAAATGCAGTGGCGATCCCTCAATGGGTTGGAGGTACTCGGATAGACCCTCCACATCATGGCCAGAATCGAGCGAAAGAACGACATTGGAACCCACGGCTGCAAGCAGAACCGGCCCGTACTCAACTGAGCAGCGAGTGCGGCCTTGGATCTGGTCCAGCCCGGCATAACGCCTGACGCGAATCGCCGCCGGCAACGAGAACTCAATCCTATCGCCATCCGCCCATTTGCGGTTGAGGGCCAGGTACCGACCAGGCTCACCTGAACCCGCTGTTTGCCCGTTGATAGTCACTGTCATTTCCTTGGCTGCCCAAGAGGGTACCCTTATCCGGAAGTTCGCCTCTGTTGGCATTTCAGTTTTTACAATGGCCTCCACCTTGGGTGTAAACGGGAATTGCGTCTTCACGGTCAGCTCAATGGGCCGATCATTGTGTGTCCACCGGACTGTCGATGGCTCGTAGAGATGCACGAATAACCCATCGGGGGCAATCGAATAGATGTGCTCGGCCAAAGATCCGATGAGCCGGGTTCCCTGGCCCTCGCAACATGTGTTTTCGTGCGTCGCTTTCTCTTTCTTGCCTTCAAGGATCGTGTGGTAACGAAGTCCGATCCCATGATCCTGATTGGCGAGAGCCACGTTATAGACTGACTTTTCAATCTCAGCAGCAAAACGCTCGTCCTCGGGATTCAGCTGCTGGAAGCGCTGGCTGAGAAATACCCAAAAGCTGTTGCCGCAGAGTTCGCCCAGTTTCTGTGACAGGTAATTGCTATCGGGAGGATCGTTTTCAAATTCGATAATCGAAATGCTACCGCCGGCCTGTTGCCAATGCGCCCGATATAGCTCCCAGGCGCCGAGCACTGCATCGAAGTAGAGCTGATCGCCAGTGATCAGGTACATGTCTAGATATGCTTCGAGATTTGTCAGAAGGTAGCAGTGCGGGCGGTCATACGGATACTGCCATATTTGATCCTTTTCCCTTCGAGCGAGTCCTTTCAGCCATGCCTCTTCCTGGTAGTACTGCTGTATGACTTGGGCGTCTTTCGGCACACCAACTGGGCTTGACCCGACGCGGGTATTCGCCACCATTCCCTGACCACCCTGGATCGCTCCACGCAGCATCTCAGGCAGGAAGGACTGGCGATTAAACCAGTCATAGTATCCGCGCAGCATCGGCAGTGCCTTCTCGTTCCCGCTGTATGCGGCCTCGAGGAGTCCGTGCGTCAGCCAGGCACGCGTATAGGCTGCGCGCTCGGAATAGAAAATTGTATCTTGCGGATATGCCATGATGTAGCCATTCGACTCACGACATTCTGCAATCCCATCCACAACTGCATCGAGCCTTTGCTGCAGTTCGGGATGATGAATCCACCGAAGAGTATTGCCGGCGCCCATCAGGAAACGGCCAGCATTCGAGCCAGCTAGATCTTCCTCCCAGAATTTTTGCGAGCCTGTCGGCTTGAAATCCTTCACCCTTCCAGTGCGCTCATAAAACTGCCGCAGAAGATCTGCTGTTGAGTAAGAGTTCAACAGATATTCGATGTTGTTTTCCATGGCCTTCTGGAAAACTCCACCGTGAAGGGTTACTCCCGACTTGGGAACTTGTGCTTTGAACTTTGGCGGCGTCCAAGTTGAAGAGTCGGTGACGGCATAGGAATTGTCACGAAGAATCTCTTCACTATCCTGACGATATGGGCGCGTCAATTGCGAGGTCAATTCCTTGTTTCCAAGATCGGCATCCGCACTCACGGTACAACCGAGTGCGACGTCAGTTCCGCGAGAGAGAACGGCAATTTTCGCCAGAGTCAATGTGTAATCGGGGTTGTCCGGCGGTTCCTCGCCTGTGGGAATATCATTTTTTGGATTGGCCTTGACGGGGCGCAGATGGGTCGCAGTGAGTCGCACGTAGCGGCCGTGCGCACCTGGCACCGAGTACTCGGTAATATTGTCCCAGGGATCCGGAAAATCAGAATTGCGGAAATCGGCAATGGCCAACGGGGCGGAGAAGGCCTCATCGTCTGCCGCCTCGATCACAAATCGCAGGGGAAACCCTTCGCCCGCATAGTACTGGTCGCGTCCGGGATACATACGCTCAGAAGCGGGAAACAACCGGACTGCGTCGATGGCAACCCTTTTTCCAAGGTCAACCTGGACCCACGTTTTGGCATCGGGATTGGAAACCACTTTCGAGCGATATGCCCGATACGCAGTGGCTGGCGTTGCAGCCATGTGCAGTCCAGTCAAGTAGGGCGCCAAGGATTGCGATCCTGCGTCGGCCCACAACACGCCAGGGTTTACGGTCCTGGAAACCAGCAGTCCCGTTCCTGCACATGTCGAACTCATCAAGAACTTGCGTCGCGTAAGATGTTTTGCATTGCCGGTATTGCTCACGGATGATCTCCTTGGGTTGCGTACCCTGTCCTGATAATGTTGACCGCCGAAATTCTAGGTGTTCGGAGTAGGCTGGCTACTCAGAACGCAATCTCCAATCCAAGCCAATGATCGCATCCAGACGCTCGCGCCTTGCGGCAATTGTCCCCAGAACACTTGCACCACGAAATCCCAGGTCGTGGATACGAAACCCGTGACTCAAATCCATTGGGTCGCGAGGCTGGTAATTCTTCAGTCAATCGCATCGAGGAAAGCCCAAATCGGGCATGTCCTCGACACGTTTCATGCCCCGACTTTCATCCGGGCAGAACTCCCGCCGCGAATGAAAGTCGGCAAACGGCTCCCTAGAATTGATATTTTAGCGACAGTTGCATCGATCTCAGGCCAGAAGCCTCGTAGTTCAACTGGCCTAGCGTCGGGGAACCGGCACCTCCGCCGCCACCGCCAAACTCCGGGTGATTGAATGCGCTGTAAGCGTCCGCTCTGAACACAAGCTGATTCTCGCGATAAAGGGTGAACGCCTTGAACAAGGAGAGATTTGTGGGGTAAAGGCCTGGTTGACGCACGGGTATGTTGCGCGTGTAACCATAATGACCAGGCGCAGGCTCGGCAAAGCAGGCCGAGTTAAGAAGCTGGAATCTTGTCTTGGAGAATCCAGAGTTTGGGTTGCAGGTTTCGATGGCGTAATTGCCATGCTGAGTGCTGGTATCGGCTGTGTTATTAGACGTTACGGAAACGGGCTGGCCCGAGGCAAGTTGCTGGATGAAGGACAACTGCCAGCCACCCAGGATCTCTCTGTTCAGCAAGCTGTTTCCATTAAGGAAGCGTCGACCTGTTCCAAAAGGAAGATCATAGACTCCGGTCAATAGGACATTGTTCGTCCGATCAAAACTGGCGAGAGAATATGTCAAGCGAGGATTATAGATATTCTCGATATTGCTATTGTCCCCGTCGACGATATCCATTGCCTTTGACCATGTGTAGCTGAACAAGAACTGAAGGCCGGACGTATAGCTCCGCTGTAATGTGGCAGCCAAGGCGTTATAGTTGGCGTTAATCGCGTTTTGTTGCAGGTCAACAGGGCCGGCGAGCGGCTGTGGTTTCACGTCCAGAATTCCTGATGTGTTACCGGGGGACAATGCATAGGGCTGATTGCCGTCCGCGCGCGCGGACATGTGCCTGGTTACATTGCCAATGTAAGCCAAGGTGAGCAAAGTATTCTGGTTCAACGATCGCTCTACGTTGAGATTCCACTCATCTGCCGATTGGTCCTTCAGCTTCTTGGCGATCGCGAAACCCGAACTCCCCGCATACGGAGGAGCGAACAGGTCCTCGATCGCCGTAGGATTGGCGATGTTGATGGATGCAGATTCGGCGATGGCGTTAGGCGCATAGAGAAGAGCGAATTGAAGATTGTTGTACAGGATGGGGGCGTAGTAAATTCCGTATCCAGCGCGGATGACCGTCTTGTTGAAGACATTCCACGAAAAACCCACGCGCGGGCCCCAATCGTTGTAGTTGGTGTTCCATGTGCCCGGTATGGGCTCATTGAGCAAAACATTGTAAAGAGCTCCTTTACCGGTGACGGGCGGATTGTCAAAGTCGTAGCGGAGGCCTAGGTTGATGGTCAAGCGGGGAGCAATCTTCCAATCATCCTGCACGTAGCCCGCTACTTGCGATTCTTTGAACCACCCAAGGGATGTACCAATTTCGGCCGTTCCAGACTGTGGAAGGCCGAGCATGAAGTCGGCAAGCGGATTACCGATGAAAGTTGAGCTACGTTGCCCGTTCACATACTGCGAGGTGGCGCTGCCGTCAAAGTTAAACAACCCATCGTTGCCCACCGTCCAGTTGCCCAGGAATTCAGTCCTGACAAACTGTCCGCCGATCGCGACACTATGCTTCCCAAGTGCCCAGTTTATCTCGTCCGCATATTGATAGCGGTTTTGCAGGCCGCCCTGCGGAGACCAAGGATCACCCAGTTGTAAATAGTTGCTAATACCGATCTGAGGAAGCGCCCATTGCGACTGGGCAGCGTGAATATTGACTAAACCGTACTCCTGTGCGTAGTTCTTTGCGCCCGCCCCCTGTTGAGTTCTGAGTACGTCTCCTCGATTGAACCCAATCTTCAGCACGTTGACAAGGTTCTGCTTCAACACCCAGCTGTCCTGCAGCGCAGCGTTCGTTCCGGAGGTGGCGATGAATATTCCGAAAAGCCCCGGAACAATCGTGTCGGTGCCGTCGCTGTCGGTGAAGTGCATCCACGTGCCACTGAATTGGTTGTTGTTTGTGACGTTCCAGTCTCCGCGCGCGATGTACTGATCAGCGTTGTTCGGGCTAGCAAGGTTCGTGACGTAATTGATGTTGTCCGAACCCAGCGTATGATTGGCCGCCGGGAGGAGTTTGAGGAATTGGGCGGCGAAATTGTCGATTCTCGTACCTAGAATGAGATTGTTTGGGAAGGGACTCGACGTCCCTGTGCTAGAACTGTAAGTCGCGGGGTCGTAGATGGTCGTCGAAACGTTGTCGTTTGAAAAGTCACCGGCCAATTCTGCTGTTGTCGGCACACGGTTCCTGCTCACGACTTGAGAGTGGCTACGTAGACCCGTATAGTCGAAAAATGCAAAAACCTTATTTTTCAACACCGGCCCGCCGAGACTGGCACCGAAGTTGTTGTATCGCACCGGCGGCTTGCTCGTTGCGTACCAATTCGTAGCGTTGAAAGCGTCGTTCTGAAGATACTCATACGCCGAACCGTGAAAACTGCTCGAGCCACCTTTCGTAATCACGTTGACAACTGAGGGCTGACCGAACCGCGCCGGTGAGCCGTTAAGGGTGGTCGTTATTCCTTGAGCAGCCTCCGTGGGGGCAACAATATTCGCCGTTGCCGTTAAGAGGTTGACGTTTTCCACGCCATCCTGGAGGAACTGCGTGTGTGCGATTCCGAGTCCGGCAATATTGACCGCATTGGACTGCTGGCCGTAGAACCCCTCATCGCCAACTTCAGGCTCATCGGTGCCAGCTTGAGATGCCGGTCCCTGAACCGCAATGCCCAATACGCTGAGCCCCGCTGCATTGGGAAGTTTCTGCAACTGCGTTTCGCTGAACGACTGATCTACCGTTGCGCTTTCAGTCTGCAGTGCGACCGCCTCCGATGCTGTTGATACCGTAACCGTTTCCGATGCTCTTCCGACTGTCAGAGCCAGGTTTGCATTGACGCCGCTCAGGGTCAACTCGACGGTGGTGACTGATATCTCGAAACCTGGCGCCGATGCCTTGATCACATATGCCCCTAGGGGCAGCGAAGGAAAGGAATAGAACCCAGTCTCGCCTGTGGTGAGTGCGCGTGAGGCGCCCGTTGCCTTGTTCGTCACGGTCACTGTGCTATTGGGAATAGTGGCCCCGGCACTATCTGTGATTGTTCCGGAGATGCTGGCTAAGTTTGTCTGCGCATGCAAAGAATCTCGCGATATGACGGTCAATAGCAGCACACCGAGTGCGAGAAACGCGAACTGCCGCATCCGAAATGAACGACTCGGCAACGGAAACATGGTTTCCGAACTGGACGAGAGTTTCTGGAAAGTGCTCAACATCGGAAATTGCCTCCTAAAGTTAGTCCGGTTATTCGTGCAGTCTGTCGTGAGAGAGTCAGTTACTTTGACCCCATTAGCTGGACTGCACGAGATAGCTCAAAAACAGCGACGAGACTGAGCTCTTTATTCCGCTTCGCGTCAACCTATCGCCGAATGAATGGCAACACGCTACTCGCCCAACGGATATGTGTCAATAGAAATTTGTTACTATTCGATATTTTCTGAGCTGCTGCCCTATTCCAAAGCCGCAACCCGTTCTTTCAAAAATCGATTTATTTCCGAGATTGTTCTGCTTTTTCTCCTCCGGGGGCGTGGCAATAAATTCCTGTACGGAGGTGTGACTTGGAGGCGTGGCTGCTCTCAAACGAGCAAAATGATTCTAATGACAAACTCATTCAGGTTGGAAATAATAGAATCAACACGATCACGATGAGGTTTGCAAAACAGATCGGTACGATCACCGCATTAACCGCGCTACTTGCGGGAACTGGCGTGTGCACTGCGCAAACCAGCACAAAACCCTCGCTGGACACGGGATTTAAGACGCTCGCTGCCAAGGCCGCGGCGGCACGCGATGCCCAAAATCTGGATGAGGCGACCGCGCTTTATCACAAGGCGCTCCGCGTCAATTCGCACTGGGCTGAAGGATGGTGGACGCTAGGCGCCATCGACTACGACGCGAAACGCTATGCTGAGGCCGCGCTCGAATTCCAAAAGGTGGTCGGATTGAAACCCAGGCACGGCACAGCCCGCGCCATGCTGGGGCTTTGCCAGTTCCGCCTGGGCCTGGACGGCGAGGCGCTGAGGAACATCGAAGCCGCCAAGGCGATCGGCATCGCCGCCGACGAACAATTGCGGCGGGTGATGGTCTATGACGAGGGCGTGCTCCTGCGGCGCTCAAGCCGGTTCGAGGCCGCTCGGAGTGCGCTGGACTCGCTCTGCCAAAGCGGCGTAGCCGACCAGGACGCCGTGATGGCGCTGGGTATGGTGGCGCTGTGGATGACAGACGCGGAGCCTCCCATTGATGGGGAAGCCGCGCAGGTGACGATGCACGTCGGACTCGGTGCCTGTCTCAGCGCACGCAAGAACTACGAGGCCGGCCGCCGCGAGTTCGAACTTGTTGCCGCGCAGGCGCCTCACTTCCCCAAATTTCACTTGGCCTATGGCCGCTTCCTCGAGGATGCGGGCGACTCAGCCGGCGCTATCCGCCAATACAAGCTAGAAATTGAAGAAGAACCCAGCAGCGTTCTGGCACGCTTCTGCATCGGGGCGGCAGAGTACAAGGTGGATTCGGCCGGCGGAGTTCCCTACGCGGAGGAAGCCGTGCGCCTTGCGCCCGACCTGCCATACGCGCACTACCTGCTGGGCCTGCTACTGCTCGATATCGGCGAGTTCCAGCGGGCCGCACCCGAGCTGGAAATCGCACGCAAGGCTTTCCCGAAGGAGGCGCGCCTTGAGCTCGCATTAGGCTCGGCGTACGCGCACGTGGGGCGCGCGGAAGACGCCCGGCGAGCGCGCGCAGAGTTTCAAAGGCTCAGCCAAGCCCAAAAAGCCGAGAAAGCTGAAGGCGACCCCGGCACAACCGGCTTGCCGCAAATCGAAAACCCCCAAAAAGGCGTGGAGAGTGTGGAGAAGCGCTGATGTAATCCGCCGGCACTTAGTCGCTCTGAAGATCGATTTGTGGCGCGAGCTAGATGCAGGTTTGCAACGTCTGGGCCTCGTAACAGAACATCGAAGAAAAACCTGCTCTTCCGCGAAGTCATGAGAACCGGCTCTTAGAGAACCCAGCGTACATCCTGGCAGTTAGCCGCGCGGCTCCTCAATGGTCAAAATGCGGTCGACATCAACGTTATGCAGCGTTTGCCGCGTACGACTGGGCCAAAGCACTTCAAGCTCGCGGATCAGCCGATTCTTGCCCAAGCCGAAGTGTATTCTCGGGTCGCTCGAGCAGGCATAGCCCACCGCAGTAGTCGCATGGTTCCACTGCCTCTCGCCATCCTCGGTGGTGATAAAGATTCGCGTGCCCAGTCCCATTCGATTGGATCGCGAACCCACCAACTTGATGAGAATCCAGTGGCAACCGCTGGCCGTCGCATTGCGGAACAGCTTCACATTGCCGCCCAACTGCGTCACCACCATGTCGATACGGCCGTCGTTGTCGATATCGCCGAAGGCTACGCCGCGATGCGGAGAGGCAATAAGAAAATCAGGGCCCGCCTGTTCGCCCACCTCCTCGAATTTGCCATTACCCAAGTTGCGGAAGAGCGAGTTGCGCTCCGGGTACTCTTCGCTCGACACAAGCTCATGAATGTTGTCCATCACGTTTGAGCGGGCAACGAAGAGGTCCTTCCATCCGTCATTATCGAAGTCGCAGATGCCGTTGCCCCAACCGCTCATGTGATTGGTCAATTGGGCCAGGCCGCTGGTGGCGGTGGCGTCGAGAAACTGACCCTTGCCCTGGTTGAGATAGAGCGGAAATGTCTGGTGCTCCACGGCGGTGTGCCATATGTCAGGCAATCCGTCGTTGTTCATGTCACGAAAATCCGAACCCATGCCGGAAAGCGCGTTGCCGTCAGGTGAGTATGCAACGCCCGCGTCAACCGCGACCTCTTCGAAACGCTTGCCGCCAAGATTATGAAAGAGGAAGTTAGGCGTGGTGTCGTTGGCGACAAACGCATCAACGAAACCGTCCCCGTCGTAGTCGGCAAAGCTCACGCTCATGCCCTTGCCGAAAAATGCATGCAAACCGGTCTCGTGCGTCACATCGGTGAACGTGCCGTCGCCGTTATTGCGATAGAGCGTGTTATGGAGCGGCAGATAGTACTTCGGATGGCAGTAGGCGCGCAACCCCTCCTTGAGCGCACAGAATGGATCTTTATTCACTTCCCACACGCAATAGTTCACCACGAACAGGTCGAGCAATCCGTCGTTGTTATAGTCGAACCACCCAGCGCCCACCGACCACATCTTCTTCCCGTTGTGTGCGGCGCCGCCGACGCCCGCCTTAGCTGTAACGTCTGTGAATGTGCCGTCGCCATTGTTGTGCAGCAATTGATTACCGGTTACGTTGGCTACAAAGATGTCGGGCAGCCCGTCATTATCGTAGTCGGCCACAGCCACGCCCATGCCATACCCCAGGCCGGCAACACCAGCCTTCTCAGTTACGTCCGTGAACGTGCCGTCGCCGTTATTATGGAAGAGCCGGTTCCAATACTTGGGCGAGCTCTTCTCAAGCGAAGGAATCTCCGCGCCGTTAACAAGAAAGATGTCGAGCAATCCGTCTCCATCGTAGTCCAGGAGTGCGACCCCGGCCACCATCGTCTCGATCTGGTTCTTGTTTGACGTTGGGCAGTTGTGCGTAACGAAATGTAACCCGGAGCGAATTGCTACTTCTTCAAAGCGAATGGGTAAGGGAGGAGATTCCGGCTTTGTCGCTACTTGGACAGCGGCCTGAGCGCCAACGAGGCCCCGCCGCGCACACGCGAAGGCAGCTACGCCCGAAAGCATCCGCAAGATGAGCCTACGGCTGAGTTTGCCCGAATCGAGAAGGTGAGTCATCGCGCGAGTCTGCTCCACTTGGGAAACGTGCGCCTGCACCCCGTGCAGCTGCTTGTGGCCGGTGGACTTGCGCACCAGAATGCTACCAACTGCAAGGCGTTTGCGCAATGGTTGCAAGTTATATTCGGCATTCCTAACGCACTTCATGCGTTACGTTCGTGGTGGCCTCCAACCTATTCTCGCTGAGGCGAGCAACGGGTTTCGATATGTGGCGAAGTTCAACAACGATTCCGATGGACCAAATCTCGAGTTCAATGAGAGCGCGGGAACTGAGCTGTATCGCGCCTGCGGGCTGGCGTCCGCGTGAATCGCGGAGAACAGGTCCAGACGGTTGGCACTGCTGGGGATTGGAATGTAAGGGAATTTGGGGGAGGATTTGGGAGCCAGCGAACGCCAGCGAATGACAGTCAGAGCCAGCGGGAGCAAACGAGTCTTCCGGGAGATCGGGGATGAAGGTCGTTGTTAACTGGACAAGGCTGGTGCTGGACAGCGCCGACCATCCTCGCGAACCTGAGACATGATCAGCGCGACATCAGACCGTGGTTCCGGAGACTCTCATCGAGCATCAACGTCGGGCGCGTTCGCAGCTCAGGTTTAATGCAAGAGCACCTCACGCTTGAGCCGATCTTGCCAAGTGCGGAATTGCACTTAGATGGATTGGTTCAACACTCGGTTGAGGCGCTGGACGAAGGTGGTGGGGTCTTTGAGTGGCACGCCTTCAAGCAACAGTGCCTGATCGAAGAGCAGCCACGCTGCGTCTTCCACCTTGCTGTTGCTGGCGTCTGCGAGCAGCTTTTTGATGATCTCGTGATCAGGGTTGATCTCGAGTGTGGGTTGCAGCTCCGGCATGTTCTTCTGGCCCATGGCCTGCATCATCTGGCGCATGCGGGCTGAGGGCTCGTCTTCGTCAGAAACGATGACGGAGGGGCTATCGGCGAGGCGTGATGACGCGCGTACCTCCTTGACTGCGTCGCCGAGCGTGGCCTTGATCTTCTCAAGCAAAGGCTTGAGCTCCTCGGCCTTATCGGGTGTGGAGTTGTCTTTGAGATCTTCGGAGGTGGCGGATTTGTTGACGGCTTTGAGATCGGTGTCGCCGAATTTGGTGACGGTCGAAAAGACGATCTCGTCGATATCGTCGTCGAGGATGAGGACCTCGATGCCTTTCTTCTTGTAAATCTCAAGCAGCGGAGAGTTGCGAAGCATGGACTCAGAGCTGCCCGTGATGTAGTAGAGCGCTTTCTGGTCTGACTGCATGCGCTCCTTGGCCTCGGCCAGCGAAATGAGTCCGTCAACTTTGGTGGATTTGAAGCGAATGAGGTCGAGCAGCGTTTCCCGGTTGGCGAAGTCACCGTAGAGACCTTCCTTGAGCGGACGGTTGTACTCGGCGATGAACTGCGCGTACTTTTCCGGATCATTAGTCGAGATCGTTTTCAATTCGGAGAGGATCTTTTTGACGCTGGCCGTTTTGATGCTGGTGAGCACCTTGTTCTGCTGCAGGATCTCCCGCGAGACGTTGAGCGGGAGATCTTCCGAATCGATGACGCCGCGGACGAAGCGAAGGTACTGCGGAAGGAGATCCTTGGAATCGTCCATGATGAACACGCGCTTGACGTAGAGCTTGACGCCACCCTTGTAGTCGGCCTGGTAAAGATCGAGCGGAGCTTTGGCGGGAATGTAGAAGAGGGTAGCGTATTCGAGCGTGCCTTCGGCGCGGGTGTGGAACCAGAAGAGCGGGTCTTCCCAATCGCCGGTGATGGATTTGTAGAACTCTTTGTAGTCGTCATCTTTGAGCTCGGACTTGGGGCGCTGCCACATTGCGCTGGCAGCGTTGACCTGCTCGGTGGTACGGGTCTTTATGGATTCCTTCTTCTCGGCGTTCCACTCGCTCTTGTCGTATGTGAGGAAAATGGGGAAGGCGATGTGGTTGGAGTATTTCTTAACGATCTCCGTGAGGCGCCAGCCATTGGCGTACTGAGCGCCCTCGTCGTTGAAGTGGATGAGGACGGTGGTTCCGGCGCTCTTGCGGGCATCAGCTTCGGAGACCTCTTCGATGTCGAATTCGGACTTTCCGTCGCTGGTCCACTTATATGTCTTCTCTTCGCCAGCCTTGCGCGAGATAACTTCGACCTTATCGGCGACCATGAAGACGGAGTAGAAGCCGACGCCGAACTGGCCGATGAGGTTCGAGTCTTTGCGGGCATCGCCGGAGAGCTGGGCGAGGAAAGTCTTGGTGCCGGAACGGGCGATGGTACCGAGATGCGAGATCAGGTCCTCCTCGTTCATGCCGATGCCCGTATCAGAGACGGTGAGAGTCTTGTTGGCTTCGTCAAGTTCGAGGTCAATGCGCGGCGAGTCGATGCCATTGCCGACAAGAGCCTTGTACTTCTCATCGGTGATGGTGAGGTAGCGCAGTTTGTCGAGTGCGTCGGAGGAATTGGAGATGAGTTCGCGGAGGAAGATTTCCGGGTGAGAGTAGAGCGAATGGACGATCAGCTGGAGCAGCTGACTTACTTCTGTCTGGAATTGCTGTTTGGACATGGCATCTCTGATTATTCCGAACGAGTTGAAAATCCTCAACCTGTCGACGTCCCGTCAGTGACAAATGGGGTCGGGGTTCACTAGCGTTGGTATGGATACTCACTTTAGGTATCGTTCATTTGAATGGTTTCCAAGCTGTGATAGTGCTGTTCAGGCTGGACATCCGTTGATCTGGTCGAGGCTTTCGTTTTCTGAGCCTCCAGGGTAGCTTTAAAAGCATTTAAAATAGAATAATATGCTTTTAATAGAATTTCCATCTTGACAGATGGCAAATCGAAGATATGCTTTTAATAGCGAATAATGTTCTATTAGCTGCTTATAAAGGCATTCCAAATGCGTCGAAATCAACTCTTTGCCGCCCAGCCCTATCCCGTAGAAAGCGCCCTCAAGCGTCTCGGGGCGAACCTTCGCAAAGCAAGGATTCGGCGTCGTCTCACCATCGCGCAGGTTGCCGAAAAGATTGGCACCGGCGTTCGCGCGGTCATGGATGCCGAAAAGGGCAACGCATTCACTGGCATCGCGGTTTACGCATCACTGCTCTGGCAATATGACCTTCTCCGAGTATTCGAAGATCTTGCCGATCCTCTGAAGGACAAGCACGGGATTGCGCTAGCAGATCGCAACGAGCCTGAACGCGCGCGCCGAAGGCGTGGACTTGACAATGACTTCTAAGCCGCCAGCCGAGTGCTTTGTCTACATCACCCTGCCGCGCGCGGAAAACGCCACCACGGCGGGCAAATTTGTACTCGAAGAGACCTCGAACGGGGGACCTTTTGGTCGGTTCATCTATGGCCGGTCCTACCTACGAAATCCCGACGCGGTCGATATCGATCCTGTCGAGCTTAAACTCTCCGACGTCACATACGAGACCACACAATTGAATGGCGTCTTCGGCGCGCTCCGCGACGCTGGGCCGGACTTCTGGGGTCGACACATCATAGAAAAGCACTCTGGAAAGACGCAGCTTGGAGAACTGGATTATCTGCTACATTCCCCGGATGATCGTGCAGGCGCCCTGGGTTTCGGATTGGGCCAAAAGCCTCCAGCTCCTAAGTGCGATTTCAATCAAACGCTCGAACTTGAGAAACTCCAGCAACTGGCAGACGCGCTCGTCAAAGACGAATTACCGGCGAGTCCCGATGCGGCGCAGGTTGAAGAGCTCCTTTTATTAGGAACTTCCATGGGAGGCGCGCGCCCAAAAGCGGTAATTGAGGATGGAGAGGCGCTCTGGATTGCCAAGTTCTCCCGACCTGACGATCGATGGAATTTCCCGCGCGTTGAACACGCCATGCTGCGCCTGGCAAGAGAAGGCGGGATCGAAGTTGCTGAAAGCCGGGCCGAGTCCGTTGCGGGCAGGGACGTCCTCCTGGTCAAGAGGATCGATCGGCAGAAGACCGCGACCGGCTATACCCGCGCCCGGATGATAAGCGGCCTGACTGTATTGCGCGCCGACGAATCCCCGCAAACAAGAAGTCGCTGGTCCTATGTGGTTCTTGCCGAGGAGTTGCGGCGCATCGTTTCGAGACCGAAAGATGATGCGCGGGAGCTATTCCGCCGGATATGCTTCAACGCACTGATTTCGAATCTCGATGACCACCCACGGAACCACGCCTTCATCGCCTTCGACAGGGATTGGAGACTCTCGCCCGCATATGATCTGACGCCATCGCCCGTTGTCAGTCAGGATCACAGAGACCTCGCAATGGGGTGCGGAGATAAAGGTCGATTTGCGAATGAAAGCAATATTCTGTCGCAGCACGCGCGATTTCTTCTCGATGCGGAAGAGGCGAGAAGCATTGTCAACGGGATGAGAGAGCAAATCGAGAAGACTTGGTATAGCACCGTGAGGGCCTGCGGAGTCTCGGAAAACGATGCCGAAGCGATTCGAGGTGCTTTTGTCT
Organism: uncultured Acidobacteriota bacterium; assembly: GCA_963833995.1. GTDB lineage: Bacteria > Acidobacteriota > Terriglobia > Terriglobales > Acidobacteriaceae > Telmatobacter. Next base: position 407,116 of record CAWIAE010000003.1, read on the forward strand.
ATCCTGGGTTCTCCCGGAATTGATTTTCAAGGGATGAGGGTTTCTGTCGGTCAACTCGCGCACGACAGATCTTGTCGGCTGCGTGAAGGAGGTGCGCATTCAGTCTTCGAGATTGTTGCCGCCCGCGAACTCTACCTTCGAATGGCTTCATCAAGCAGTGCCGCGAAACCCGTCCAGCGCTTCTGGAACTTGTTGGCCTTGTCCTCCGACAATGCGAAACGCGACAAACCACCGAATTGTAGGCCCAGCCGCCACCCAGACCCGCTGCGGCAGTTCCCAGCACGCATCCAACCAGCGCCGAACTGGCTGCCCATCCGGCCCCAGCCGAACTAAGTGAGAAATGGCTTTGCAGCAGCCCAATGGCACCAGAGATGACCGCCGCATCGTATCCAAACAGCAGCCCGCCCAATGCAGCTACGCTTGAGATCAGGACCAGGTAAATCAATCCCGGCAGAGCCGCCCGTGGGGTGCGTAAGAGGCATCGCTCTCGATTTGATCGGTTGGGCTCATACCTTAGCTGACGATATGGAGCGAATCTCATAATGGAGTCATGTCGTCGGCCCGGTCTGGCGGCACATATTCCCGGGCGAACCGGCAGGCGTCTAAGCAGTATGAATCTGCTGCTTGAAGATCACCGCAGCCACTTCATGGGGTGCTAGCGGTACGCTTGCTTTGAACAAACGCCCATCTTTCGTAGCTGATCCTTCCTCGCCGTCCCCGCTCGTTGAAGTCTGTGTATACGCTGTGTTTGTGATCTTGTAGTGCTCGCTGTCAAGCTCAAAGCTGGAAGTGAGAGTTGTCTCTTTGAGATTTGCCAGGATCACGGCAACTTCGTCATGCGTTTTGTAAATTTTCCCGAAGGCCTGCGACACCCTGAGTCCGATATCGTCCTGGAAAGTGCCATCAGTCCAGAACCGTTCCGTCTTTTTGTGCAAGTCCGCCAGACGGGCTATGTGTTGCGCGAACTGCGGAAAATCGCTGAGTTTCTTGCCGTTCTCTATGCCTTGCGCAACCAGGGCCAAATGAACCCCCAAGACGAAATACCGGTTTGCCACCGCCCGGTCCATCTGTACCGCCACCGCAGGGATGGCCCATGGAAGCGAATACCGATACACCTCGGGGTTTGTCGGGGCTGACCAGCACCAACCGGCATCCAGCACCTGACTGGACAGAACCTCCCAGCCTTCTCCCATGAGAATAGCTTTCGGATTGTCCTGGCGCATCCCTTCTTTGAGGCGCCGGATAAAACCAAGCGTGCCAATGCAGGACCCACTGGGGTCGCCATGATGATGCTCTGTGCTGAAGCAAGGCATATTTTCAACTGCCTGGTCATAGAACATCAAGCTGTATCCGGCCTGGCTTAGAACGGTGCGGATATTGTGCGTGGCAAAATCGCGGAACTCCTCGACTCCGCTGCACATCACGTAGTCTTTGTGCCCATAATAGAGCGCTTCGTTGCTCCATTGGGCGGCGCCCAGGTGCTGGTGATCCCAGGATTCTTCGTGAAGGTCGCCGGCATCGGTGCGAATCCCCCACTTTTCGGCCTTCTGGCGCAACTCCGGCGTCAACGTATCCTTGTTCCACAAGCGCTGCGAGAAGATGATTCCTGTGGTTACCCCAAGGCTCTGCGCGCTTTTATTCGCATCCTGCAACCGTTGGAGCCCGCCCCATTGGGGAGTGAACTGTCCCAGCCGCGGAGGGTCAACCGAGAGGTCGTCCTGATCAAGAACAGCCGGGTAATAGTCCCCGAAGTTCCACATCACCAGATGGTTCAGATCGTACTTACGAATGTCCTCGGCCAACTCTACGATCTGATTGAAATCTCTCTTGGTATAGAAACTATTGAAGGATGCAAATGCCCGTTTGAATCCCGGTTCCGTAACGGGTTTCTCATACCAGCCCTCCAGGGTGGCGCGATATTTATCGGCTCCGGCGTGCCAATCTCCTTCATGCGTGCTCAACACGATTTCGGGCGACTGCCACGATGTTCCAGGCTCAATATATGCAGGGAAGGCCCAGGCGAATCCGAGGATTGGATCGTCTCCGTCGCCAAAATCCTGAATCATGAGCATGTGGCGCCGGCCTTCTCTGGCCTTACTCGCCAGATAGATTCCTTCCTGCTTGCCGCCGTAGTTCATCCATGGCAAGGAAAGGCTGTAGCCATTGGGCCAGTTTGGAATCTTCAACAGATACGCATATTCTTCCCAGTTCCCCGAGTTTTCGTAGTAGTGCCTTTTCAGATCGGCGCCGGCCTTGATCACATTGGGCGCAACGAAAAAATCTTTCGTCTGATTCTCGACATTCTTTATGCCCGATATCCAAGGGAAAAAGACCTCCTTGATGCGATGCTGCGCATGGTTTGCGACCTCGCACTGCAGGATTGCCTCATCCGAGCCCTTGGCTAGGCGTATGGCGTAGCCGAAATCAACGTCGAAGGTTCCAGCCTCAGATGTAAGCGACGAGTAATGGACCTTGAGTATCTGGGTGTCGCCATCGCCGTCTTTCGAGACAGAACATTTCGTCTGGTTCCAGGAATCCAGCGCATTCGCGTAGTAATCCGCATTGAAGCCGGTGACGCGCCCGGGCACCGGCATATTGAGCCGGAAGGCTCGGCTCCATTCCTTGGCTGCGATATAGTCCTTTCCCGATCGCTTGTTGGTCAGGCCGACAATATTGCCGCTATTCGAGCCCACTTCAATCCGGAGCAAATCATTTTCCAGGACAACGGTGCTTTTTAGGTCCGCAGCATTGGCCCCCTGCTTCTCCTGTGCGCCCGCAACTTCAAGGAAGATTCCCGGAGCCAGCATTGCCACTCCTCCCAGGGCAGACTTTTTGAGAAAAGCACGACGAGTCACAGCCGAGTCAGTGTTCATAATTGCTCCTTAAGCTCCCTTTGCAGGTTGGTTATCCCGCCTACTTCCGCATTCAGTCAAAGCGTTGAAGCACGTTTACAAAGCAGTGCGCCTGGTTTTCAATGCACTGCGGTGATCTCTGTTGCGGTTCCGGTATCGGGGATCTTTACCCAAACAACGTTGTTTTCCGCATCCCACGTCCAGCCTTTGGCTGCACTATCGAGGTCCTCGACAGACGCTGTTCTGGGAACTTCGGCACCGGCAAGATTTACGTGCACTGGGTCGTTGCGCTGCCCATGGAGTTTGATCAGGAGCGACCGCGACGGCGGCGTGTACGAGCCCTCGCGCGCCGAGAGACGGATGCTGACTCCGCTGCTGGATTCGATGGCGGAGATCGTTTCGAGCAGATAGACGCCGTGCTGGTAGTCGTAGCTGATGCCATCGTCATCGTAGTATTGCCGCGAGCTGGCGCCATCAGGATAGACATCGAGCGTAAGAGGATCGATAGGCGCCTGATCGGTGTATTGCAACTGCTGCTGGCTGGGAATGATGGCGCCGCCGCGCACGAAGAGAGGCATGCGCTCTAGCGGAGCGTGGACGCGAATATGCTCGGGCCCGGTGTAGCGGCGGTCGGTCCAGTAGTCGTACCAGACGCCTTGAGGGAGGTAGACTTCCCGGCTCTCGTCGTAATCCTTGACGACAGGCGCGACGAGCAGGTCGTTGCCGAAGAAATATTCATCGTTGGTATCAACGCTGTTGTAGTCGGCGGGGAACTCGAGCAGCAACGGGCGCATCACCGGAATGCCGGTCGTCGCCGTCTGCCAGAAGGCAGTGTAGATGTAGGGCAGAAGGCGATAGCGCAACTCGATGGATTTGCGGTTGATCTCCTCGATGCGGTTGCCGAAGGCCCAGGGTTCCAGGTTGCCGGGACCGCCGGAGTGTGTCCAGGTGAAGGGCGTCAGGGTACCGGTTTGCATCCAGCGGGTGTAGAGCTCGGGGCTGGGCACCGGGGAGATGCCGCCGATGTCGGCGCCGGAGAAGGCGAGGCCGGAAAGGCTCATACCGGAGAGCATGGGGATGCTGAGCCGCAGATGATCCCACGTGCCCCAGTTGTCGCCGCTCCACTGTGCGGCGTAACGCTGACCGCCGGCGTAGGTGGCGCGGGTGATGATCAGCGGCCGCTCGTTGGGATGGAAGCGTAGCATACCGTCGCGCGTGGCGAGGGTCTCAAGCATACCGTAGACATTGTGAATCTCGGCATGAGTGCGCGGGCCGAAATCGGTGTTGTGGATGACATCGAGGTCGATGGTTTGAATTCTGCCATGATCGACGAGCGACGTGGGTTCGTTCATGTCGGTAAGAAAACCGGCGATGCCTTGCTCCAACTGCTCTTTGTAAAGCGAACCCCACCACTCGCGAACTTTGGCGTTGGAGAAATCGGGAAAGGCGCTGGCGCCGGGCCATCCGCGTCCGGTGAATAAAGTTCCATCAGGCTTTTTGAGAAAATAGCCATTTTTCACCCCGTCCTGGTAGATCCAGAAATCGGGATCGACCTTTACGTAAGGATCGACGATGGCAATGATGCGGATTCCCTCTTTGCGAAGATCGGTCATCATGCGCTTGGGGTCAGGGAAGTAAGACTGGTTCCAGGTGAAAACGCGATATCCCCTCATGTAGTCGATATCGAGAAAGAGCGCATCACAGGGAATCTTGCGCAGGCGGAAGTTGTCAGCGATGAAGCGCACCTTGCTCTCGGGATAGTAGCTGTAGCGACTCTGGATGTAACCGAGCGACCAGCGAGGCGGCAGCGGAGACCTGCCTACCAGTTCGGTAAAGCGCGAAACGACATCCTTGGGGGTGGGACCGCCGAAGAAGTAATAATTCATCTCGCCGCCGTCAGCGCCGAAGGAGTAGAGATCGTCCTCTTCGGCCGCCAAATCGAAGGAGGAACGGAAAGTGTTGTCAAAGAAAATGCCGTAGGCGTTGCCCTGGCGCATGCCGATTACGAAGGGAACCGACTGATAGAGCGGCTCGGAGGATGCATCGAAGCCGCCGGGGTCCTGATTCCACATCACATAGGAGCGGCCGCGCTTGTCGAGGGGCGTACTTTTTTCTCCCAGTCCGAAGTACTGCTCGTCCTCGGGCGCCCACTTCCAACAGCGAACCCTGGCGCCGTCCCAGCCCATGCCGCGTGAATTCGCATCTTTGGCAATCAGTTGACCGTTGCGGTCGTAGAAGGCGACGCGGAATGGCGCTAACTGCACGCGCACTTCCAGCGCCGAGGTCCGCAAGGTGCGCATGTTTTTGCTATCGGCGACCTCAACTTTGACAGAAGGCCAATCGGTTTTCGCTACGGCATACGAGTGATCGGCCGCAAACGGCGCTCCAACGGCCATGCGCACGCGGACTATGTCCGGCGCCAGCACGGTAATCGCCACGGAGGCACGGGGGCTTGTAAATGTGAACTGATTTCCCTGCGCCTGTGCCGCCCGCAGGGAGCCCACCGACTCCCATTCGGCAGTGGCGCGCTGGGCCACCGGAAAAACCAGAAACAACAGAAATAGCAAACCAAGCCGCGTTTTCGTCATCCTTCTCCCCCCATGCTCCTAAAAGGATCGCTTCCCTCGGATCATTGGTGCGTTACTCAAAAGCCTTGTATGCCATATGCACAAACTTTTTCCGGTAGGCGCATTGCTTCCGAACCCGCATTCCGCTATGCCGGGCGCACAATTTTCCCTTCAGCGACGCATCGCTGAAACTGGCTCTACGAGAATCGACGGAAGTCTACATTGCAGGGGACCGGATGTCAATCGTTATTGCCAAATATGAGCATATTGTTGACTGCGCATGAGCTATTTGCGATTCTAGGATGATTGTTTATCGTGCATTCGAGCGCACCGTGCAGAATAGAACATTGACCAGAAAAGATTGTGCGAATTCCGGCAGTGGAAGAAGAGGCCGGACGAATCAGAGCGTGCCGACTCCGCGGCGGCGAGGGCTCGCGCGAAAAACATTTTGCCTCCGGCCCACCTGGGAACCGGAGGCAAAACGGGTAAGGGCCTGCCACAAATCAGGCTCATGTGTTCCGCAGTGCTACTCCAGACGAATCTCAGTTTTGCCGGACTCAACGGAAACAGCCTTTCCATTGACGCGGATTCTCAGTTGCGACGGATGGGGGTGGTGAATGTGCAGCCGGACTTCCTTCAATGCTTCTGCCTGCGCCCCATGCGTCAGGAGATAGTTGACAGAAAGCTCGTCTCCGGATGCTTTAAGAGTCAGCTCCACCGCGCCGAACTTTGTGGGGGCATGCTTGACGCTGATCCCCTTCTCAAACCACTCCTGTCTGGCTCCCCAGCAGAGATGCAGGATGCCCTCATCTTCATAGACCAGCGCATTTCTGTGCAGATGCACATATTGCGCTGCCGCCCATCCATGCGGCATATCACCGGTTCCCAGGCGGGTTTCGATGAACATTTCCTCGATCCAGGCATTGGTTGGAGAGGCATGCGCGACGTAGCCGTCATAAAGACGATGGAAGGTCTCGATGTCGTCCCGCAGCAGATAGCACATGGCCCAGTCTGCCGTGATGTATGTCCAGAGTTTCTGGCGATGGTCGTACGTATACTCGCCTTCCTGGCTGTTCTTCTCCATCCTGTCCAGAGTCTGGGAAAGCATCGTGTCGTGAGGATCAAGGAAGCGCGTAGGGTAGAGCGCTGCGATTGTGCCCCAGTAATCAAGCTTTGTAACAGGATCGTAGGGCGTTGCCGGAATGTACTTGCTTTCCCCGACGTTCTGATACGCCTGCTTGATCGATGCTAGAAGGTCCGCATTGAATGTCTCGTAAAGCTCCTGCATCCACTTGACGTCCTGCTCCTCCTCAAGAACCTTGGCAACCTCGATCACCTTGCGAAGTCCCAGGATGGCCCAGTAGTCGTGGTAGTAGTTGTAGCCGAATCCAATCGCTTCCCCTTCCGCGGACGGCAAAAGCCCGTAATATATCGGCTTTTCGCCGTGTTCCGTGCGAACCTTCGTCGTGTCGGTAGCTTCCTTGATCCAAACGAGGCCCTTGCGAAGGCTTGGATAGACCTGCTTCAGCCACTGCACGTCGCCCGAGAACTCGAAGTGCTGGCACAACGCCCATAGCGCCTGCCCCTGTCCGTCCAGCTCGTTGAGGGGAGCCTGCCAGGAACCGTTATCCATTTGCCCATACGGTACAAAGTCCTTCGGAAGCCCGCTTTTCCAGAAGAGGCGCACTGACTTCTCTGCCTCGTCCGAGAGGCCAGCGACGTCGAATGCCGTGGTGATGTAGGCCCCATCGCGATACCAGAACGCGTTGTAGATCGTGGCGCCGGGCTTTACGATATACAGGTCTTCGCCGCCCGGCAGCACTCCTGGATATTTTGCCCGAAGCAGGAAAAGATTTATCAGAGAGGTTTTGTACAGGTTGTCGAGCTTTTCGTCACCGGTGACAAACTCGGCGCCTCGGGCAAGCAGCGATTTCCAGGGGCGCTCGCCGTCGGCAATCGTCGAATGAATGATCATCGATTCGTGCTGGTCGAGATCCTGCTCGCGTAGATCGTAGGGGAGCAGTATGCGGGCTGGGTTATCAAGAGTGTATTGCCTGCCCAAGTCGATCGTCAGAGAGGCAGCAATATCCTCGGGCGGTTCCTGCCCGCAAGGAACGTAGAAGAGCGCATCCTTGTTCAGCGCTCCCGTCTTGACGCTGTTCGGATCGACCGGATGATCGAAGACCCAGATCACGTTCAAGAGCGCGGAACGGTACGGGTCAGGAGAAGAGGGATCGGTTTCGACTTTGACGAGAATCTCATCTTCGGAAGGCTGGACGACAAATTCGTGAAGATAAGGCTGCCCCGGAACCAGGTTCCACAGATCGAAATAAAGGGAGGACCGGTTCACGGAAAGTTCCAGGCTCGTTTTCGGCAAGTCAACTCCGCCGATGTCACACTGCTTCTTAGGGATGACGAGTCCGAGCACGACATGGTAGGTTTTTCCGGCCTGAACCGGAAGCCTGTACCTTAACGGCCGAAGGAGAAAGGAACTCCTACCATTGTCAAAGGCCGCATCCAAGCCGGCGTCTACAGGTTGGCAGTGAGCTGACTGCATGACCGGAGACCAAGGCGGGGCGCCGATAGTAAAGGCGTCCCTCACAGGCGTTAGAAAGTTGTATTTTGCCTCGGTGGTCTTGAATGCAGCCTCTTTGGGGATGATGGCCAAGACGCTCCCGCGGCTCGTGACCACTCCATCCTTGACGCGAATCGAGGTGGCATAAGGGAACCAGAGTTGCACCCGTACGGGAAGGCCCGAGGCGCCAATCTCAAAACAGTCGCCTCCCGCGTCCGATGCGAAGGCCGTGCTGCGAACGGTTCCGGCGGCAGATTTTGCCTCGGTAGACACAACTGGGTAATAGCCTTCGGCAAGCGACTGCGAAAAACTCAGACCGGCTGATTCGGGCTTATCGGAGCCAAAATCCAGACCGACTCTGGCATTACGCGAGTCGAGTTGCCCGTAGCGGTCGACAATTCCTGCCAGCGCATCGCCCAATCCGATTGCCGTCTGAAGGTTGGTGTTGTAAAAAATGCCGGATTTGACCGCTTGCGCTGCATTCGGTCCGAGACCGAGAGATTCAGCGGTTCTGGACAGCGTTGCCGCATACCCCCGGAGTCCGAAAGGCAAATTCATCGAGGCATATGCAAGGCCGAGTCCCGATGTTTGAAGAAACTTTCTGCGATCATACTTGCTCATACGCAATCTCCAACTTTCGACACAGTCTCGCCCGCAGGAGCGCCGAAAATCCGCTTCTGATGACGTTGGAAACATATATTCGCCCGAATGGTCTGTCAACATCTATTTGCTCGTTTATCGACAACTCAATCTCAATATCGATCGAATGTTTTTAATTCAAGCAATGAAGTGGCTATAAAGCGAACTCCGGGTGGTATGATCACATGCTTAATTATGGGACTCAGAGTTACCCTGGCTTCTTCCAGCCAATATTTCTCGCTGGGGATATGCTCCTATTCTCAGGCTGCGAATCTGCATCGCCCGTGCATCCACCACTTCGTTCGCCATTGGAGAAACACACAACCTGGCATCAACACGTGATCGCAGAATTCACCGATTGTATGGCCGCGAATTCCGTTGATGTCTGCCTGGTTAAGAGTTGAGAGGGGGAAGTTTCCGCTCCTTGGACGCTTTGGCTTTCGGCTCGAACTGCTGTGGGCCGGAATTGTCATACATTTACGAAGAAACCATCAATATCGCAGTTATCTGTTCATTAATGCGAGTATCTCTGCTCGAAACTGCCCAATCCGATCATTTTCACCTTGACAATTACTCTCGACCGGAGTTCAATCGTGCGCATCGAGAAAAGAGAGGGCGACAACGAACGCTGAACCTGTTCGCTCAACGTCCATTCAAAAACCAACAAATTGAACGGAGGCATAGCAAATGTTCCTAAACAGCAATTGTGAGACAGACAATACCTTGCGTTTCGGAGACAGGATCAGGAGAACCGTTACCGTTCACTCCAGAGACGGCAGACTGGAGACGAACTTTATTTTGCTCGTTGTACTATTCCTCACCGCGTTCGTTTTCGAGCTAAATCCAACCTCCACCCACGCACAAGCGGTGTGGGGCGGCATCAACGGATATGTTACCGATTCCTCAGGAGCGATTGTCTCGAAGGCGATAGTCGTGGTCAAAGACGAGGATACCGGCGTCGCGACCAAGATTGAAGCGGATGCAGCAGGATTTTACAACGCCACCCACTTAACTCCTGGGCAGTATTCCGTTTCGGTGCATATACCCGGGTTTGAAGGCTTCGTGCGGGAACATTTGATTTTGGCAGTTGCAGCAACCATCCGCGTCGATTGCCCGCTCAAAGTTGGTGCGTCATCAGAGACAGTGACCGTGACCGCCGCTCCGCCTATTTTGAACACTGAGAAGACGGACGTAAGCGATCGGTTCGAGCATCAAACCGTCGATAGCCTGCCGCTGGTCGGGAACAACGTTACTCAACTTTTTACCATGGTACCTGGCGTAATTCCGGACACATTCCAGATGGGTTCCGGCGAGAATCCTCAGGGAACAGATCGAACCTATGTGAATGGCGTTTGGTCTGGAGCCCAGGTTTATGTTCTTGATGGAATCACAGACGTCGATTATGGATTCAGCGGAATCCAGGTCATCAACCCACCCCCTGACTCCGTGCAGGAAGTGAAGGTAATCACTGCCGACTACGATCCCGAATTCGGTAATACCGCAGGCATGGTGGCTCAATATGTCACCAAGTCGGGCACGAACCAGATTCACGGATCGGTTTTCGAATACAACGAGAATTCCGCCACCTTCGCAGCTACGCCATTCACAGGCGGCGCGGCTACACCACCCTACAACTGGAACCAGGGAGGGTTTAGTCTTGGCGGCCCGGTAAAGAAGGATAAGGTGTTCGCCTTCGGCGATTATCAACTTGCCAGGCTCTCGGCAAAGAACGCAATCGTAACCACGGTTCCGATTGATGCCTTCCGCAGCGGTGACTTCAGTTCGGTCGCCGCAACGCATCCGATCTACGACCCCACCACTGGAAATCCGGACGGTACTGGGCGCACGCAATTTCCAAATAACACAATTACGAACATCGATCCAGTTGCGACAGCCCTCTTAAAACTCCTTCCGGAGCCAAATCTGGGTAGTCCGGGCCAAACCGATAACAATTACACCGCCAATGCCCCTCAAGCCTTCAATACGAATGAGTTTGACTTGCGCGGCGACTATAGCCTGAACGAGAAAGACAAGATGTTTGCCAGGTACAGCTATTTCCACAGCTATCTGGACAACCCCGGCATTTTTGGAGTCGAAGCCGGCGGCCCTTCAGGCGGGGGACTTAGCCCCGAAGTTGCAAACTCGCTGAGCCAGCAGGCGGCTTTGAATTATACGCATACCTTCGGCGCCAGTTTGCTTGGAGAATTCCGGCTTGGCTTCGATCGTTTCGCCATCGACGGCTATCAAGCTGACAGTGCCCTTAAGACCAACAGCAATGTCGGAATTCCCAACATCAACACGGGTGATGCGAAGACAGGCGGCTTGGCAGGCATCAATATCGGAGGGCCGGTCGGAACCTTTTACATGGGTATTCCAAGCGGCGTCGGCGTCCCGAGATTTGAGGGATCGACCACCGGTGAACTCGTCAACAATTGGACAAAGATCAAAGGGGCACACCAGATTCTGTGGGGCACCGATATTCAGCGGCAGGATTTCAATTTCCTCTCTGTAAATGCCAGCACAAGAGGAAACTTTACGTTTCCCCAAACCATCACTGGAATTCCAAGCGACACGAATTCCGGTATGGGCATGGCCACATTCCTCTTAGGCACGCCTTCGGAATTCGATCGGGCGGTATTGGCCGATTATCCTGGAGAACGCCAGACACGCATTGGCGCTTACGTCCAGGATGTATGGCGTGTAAATCACAAGCTAACTGTGAACGCAGGACTCAGATGGGACTGGTTTGAACCTGTTAAGTCGGCTCATCCTGGTGGCCTCGCGAACTTCGACGTTAAAACAGGCATGATTCTCCTGGCCGGGTTGGGAGATGTCTCCATGAGCACCAACGTGGTTACACCCAAAGACGACTTTTCGCCACGGATTGGTTTGGCATACAAGATCACGGACAAGACAGTGGTCAGGGCCGGATTCGGGCAAAGCTTCTTTAGCTCGGGCTACGACGCCACTTTCTATCACTTGACGAGCTTCTATCCGATCATTGCGCAGCAGACCATAACTGCTGGCAACCAGTACTTTCCCGTTTCTTTCGGTAAGGTTGAAAACACTCCGGTGGGACCCGCGCCTCCAACTCTTCCATCCTCTGGAATGCTGACACCGCCCAAAGATGAGCTTTTGAAAACCCGCGACCCCAATTTCAAGACTGAGAACATGTACTCATGGAATCTGACGATTGAGCGCCAGTTGGATGCGCGTACCACTTTTTCAGTTGGGTACGTGGGAACAAAAGGAACGCATATCAGCTACGGACAAAACATCAACGCGGCGGGGCCCTCATCGGATACCAATTTAAATGACCGGAGACCCTTCTACGCCTTGTACGGGATTTCTGAAGCGGTTAATCTCCAGGGAAACGAGGTGAACGAGAACTACAACGGACTCGTAGCGAAGCTCAACAGGCACTTCTCAAGGTACCTTGGACTTTCGTCCAACTACACATGGTCCAAAACATTGGGCTATTACCAATTCAACCCTGTTGATCTGAAATCCAATTACGGCCCCGGAGGAAACACCAACGCCTATTTCGAAGGCGATTCCGGAATCGATCGGGCTCACATTTGGACAGCTCAATACACGCTCCTGCTTCCATTCGGCCGCGGAATGAAATACGGTTCCGGTATTTCCCCAGCGGCAAACCTGATCCTCGGCGGATGGCAAACCAGCGGCGTATGGTTGGCGGAGTCAGGCCTGCCTTTTACGCCATTTGTCTCCAGCGGTGCGACGCTCAATGCCGATTTCGGGCAAAGGGCGGACCGGGTTGCTGGACAGCCTCTTTATACGGGCCAGAACTATTCACATTGGTTCAACTCATCGGGAGCGTTTAAGATCCCAACGTGCTGCCAATACGGCGATGCAGGGGACGGCATGCTGCGCGGGCCTCACGTGTTCAAGCCGGACCTAGCTTTATGGAAGGGATGGCAGCTTGAAGCTCCCCATCTAGAACCAATTTCGATTCAGTTTCGTGCAGAGGCATTCAACGCATTCAACCACGTCAATGCAGGAATCCCAAATAACAACATCGACAGTCCGGCAGCCGGGCAGATTACCTCGCTGCAATCGGGAATTCCGATGCGGGAACTCCAATTCGGACTACATTTGAATTGGTAAGTGTCAGCCCTTGTTAGCGTGGTATGTAGCCGAAAGCATTTAACATTGGCAGTATGAAACGCCAGAGGGCGCAATTCGGGGTATCCGGTTAGCTACGGATAAACTCGATTGCGCCACCTGTTTCTATGTGACGATTGCCCCGGGACGCCGCGCCGTTGACCATAGCCTGCCTGAGGCAGCAAAAACCGAAGGACAGAGAAGGTGAATCACTTGGCTTTCAAGGGCCCAAATCGCGCTTCGTCTAATGCGGGGAGAAGACTAAAGGGTCGTGGCCTCTGTGCCGGAGCGGTGTTTTGTCTTCTGGCTTGCAGGATGATAGTTGCCCAACCCCCTTTGTCGAGTCAAGTTCGCTCTCATTACGAACAAGCGCAGAGTGATCTGAAGGCCAACCGGCCGGAAGATGCAACTCGTGAATTCCAGGCGATTCTAAAGCTGGAGCCGAACAACGCCGCCGTACGAGCGAATCTCGGCCTGATCGCATTTACGCAAGCCAACTATCAAGAGGCTGCCGAGAGCTTTCGTTTGGCGTTGGAGATTCGCCCCCAATTATGGAATGCCCAGGCGCTTCTCGGTTTGTCGGAATTGCATTTGGGCGCAACCAACGACGCGCAACATCGGCTGGGAGAGGCATTTTCGCACTTGGAGGATACAAGCCTGCGAATCCAAGCTGGGACTGCGCTTGTGCAACTCGATTATGAAAAGGGAAAGCTTGACGAAGCACTTCGCGCGACGGATACCTTGATAAAATTGGCGCCCAAGAATCCTGATGTTTTGTATATGATGTACCGCTTGCATTCCGCGTTTGCGGCCAATGCTTTGGCCACCTTGGCTGAGGTCGGGCCGGATTCTGCGCGTTTGCATGAGGTTCTAGCCGAGTCCCACGCAACCGATAATGACTTTAGCGGGGCTATTTCGGAATACCAAAGAGCCCTGGAACTGGATCCAAAATTGCCCGGGCTGCATTTCGAATTAGGAGAAGCGATCCTCCGAAACGGCGTTGACGAGGCTTCACAACAAAAGGCGGAACAACAGTTTATGTTCGCCCTGAAAGAGAACCCATATGATCCGCACTCTGAGTTTGAGTTGGGTGAGATTGGCTTCATGCGATCGAATTTGCCGGGCGCCTTAAAACATTATTCGCGAGCGGTAGAGTTGCAACCTGACTTCGTGGACGCTCAACTTGCACTTGGCAAAGTTCTAAATGAGATGCACCAACCGCAAGAAGCGGTGAAGCATCTGCTTGCCGCGATTCAGCTCGATCCGGAGAATTCTAGCGCACATTACCAATTGGCGCAGTCTTATCGGTCGCTGAATCAACGCGACGACGCTCGTCGCGAAATGAATATGTTCATCAAATTGCGAAAGTCAAATGATCCGACTAGCATCGTGAGTCACTGAATTCGTCAGGTGACAATCTTCACCTATTCAGACTTACAAGGAGGGGCCATGAACTCTGACGTAATGATTTCATCTGCACCACTCACTTGTTCAATTATCCATGGCAATCCTGCCTGAACCGAGAATTATAGGGAACTAGTCGATCTTTCAAAACAGCGCCAACAACAAGGACTGCGCCTTATGACCGGCAGGGAACGACTGGTAAAGACCTTCCGTGGACAGCGAGCAGATCGCATGCCCATATCTCCTTTCATCTACAACAACAATATCTTCGAAATGTTCGGCTACAAGCCTGACATCAACACCTACCTGAGCCCCAGGGACTTCGACCTTGCAGAGAAATATGTCGCCTATCACGATCGCTTCGGCTTTGATGTGCTCTTCGCGCCCGGCCATCTCTGGGAGTCCTACATTCCTCCTTCCGCCGAGAACTGGGAAGTGACCATCACCCGCGACGGCGACCAGAACAAACAGCTCCGGACGTGGAGGATTCAAACGCCTAAAGGCGAACTAAGTCAGACCATTGACTTCATTCGTTCCTCGACCTACCTGATCGTGATGGCTCAGGAGAAGTACATCATCGAGTCGAAGCGCGATTTCGAGATATTCTCCAAGTACGTTCCTCCAGGGACATTTCTTGATTGCGGCTTGCTGCGCCGCGCCAAAGCTGCTGTCGGCGACAAGGGCCTGGTCAACGTCGCAACCATGGGCGCATTCAATACCCTCAACCAATTCCGCAAGCTCGATCAGATGTTCATGGACCCTGTTGAGGACGAAGGCTTCTACCGCGCCATGATGGAGTTTCTCCTTGAATGGAACCTGAAGCACGTGCTCGAAGCCATCGACGCCGGCTCGGAGTCAATCGAGCTCGGCGGCAACCTAGCTACCAGCGGCTCAGGACCGCGCTTCTTTGAAAAATACGTGCGCGACTATGAGAACCGCCTCGCCCGTGAGATTCACAAAGCCAACGGGCTTGTCGTCTATCACAACTGTGGAGACGCCCAGAAAATCATGTGCCTCTACAATGATATGGAGATTGACGTTTGGGGCTACGTTACTGGCCCGCCCTTCGGCGATGTCATCCTCGATGATGTGCTGCGCATCATCCGTCCCAGCATGGCTCTGCGTGGCAACATCGACCAGGTTGAGTTCCTTCGCAAAGCCATGCCGGCCGACGTCAGGGAACGCGTCCGTGCATTGCTCCAGAAGGTTAAGCCGCGGGGCAACTGGATTCTGTCCACCTCTGATTTTCCTTTTGACGGGCAGCCCTACGAAAACCTCCACGCCTTCGCCGATGCCGGACGGGAATTCGGCACTTACGAATGAGTGAGCCTGACAATGGATTCTATGTTCTGCTGCTCGCGGCCTGACGATGCCCTTGTCGATTCCCGCAAGAGGTTTAGCGTGGAAGGTTCGCGGTTCTCACCAGGCGTGGCGCGCAAACGTCAATAAGTATTAGGATTCCGTTGAGGGAATTAAATGGCCGAACATAGCGACAAACAATCTAATCGTGCTGCGATCATCCTGAAGGAGATTCGCCAGTCGAGATCCGCTTCTGTCGAGGCTTTGCGCGACAAACTCGGCGTTTCTCTGGCCACCGTCCGCCGCGATCTCCAGGACCTCGAAGAGGCCGGCATGCTCCGCCGTACGCACGGCGGAGCTATTCCCATCGACCCGCTATTCTACGAGGCCTTCCGCCACGATCGCTCCTTCCAGGAGCAGGTGGGCAGCTACGCTGACGAGAAGCGCCGCATTGCCCTTGTCGCCGCCGAACTCATTTCGCCGGGTGACACGATTGCTCTGACTGCCGGAACCACCACCACAGAGGTCGTCCGCAACCTCCATTCGCTGGGCGGCATCACCGTTGTCACGAATACGGTCAATGTGGCCATGGAGCTGAGTACGCGCAAGGATATTCACGTCTTTGTGACCGGCGGCCATCTACGCGGCGACTGGTTTTCGCTCGTCGGCCCTTCGGCCGTCGCCGCCATCAGTACCATCTTCATTGATGTGCTCTTCGTCGGCGTCAACGGCATGGACGCCCAGCGCGGCCTCACCTGTTATAACGATGCAGAACTGGACATCAATCACTGCCTGGTCCGTCAGTCCAAGCGCAAAATCGCCGTAGCTGACCACAGCAAGCTCGGCGTCGTGGCCCGGTGGCTCATCTGCCCTGCCGACGCCATTGATATGCTTATCACCGACACCGGCGCAAGCGACAAGATGATCGAGCCATTCCTGAAAATCGGCGTAGAAGTTCGCCGTGTATAGGTCCGGAAGACCTCAGTAGAAATGGAAAAACCAGGCCGGAGTGGAGGTCTCGATACTGGAACCTGAGCGCGCACGACCCCCGCCGTCTAGACTACGGCACAAACGTCTTCCAAACCTCCGCCATCCGTCCAGGTTCCGCCACAAACATCACAGAATCCGGATCGTCAATGAACTGCTTGTACAGGCTCTTCTTTCCGTTCAGTCCCAGTTCCGGATACGCATGCGACGCGTGCTCCTCCAGCTTAGACTTCCTGTAATGTGGATTCGCCTGCCACTCAATCTTGCCCGATTCTGTCAACAAAGGAAACCATGCCAGCCCTTGATGCGCTCTCACGCCCGCGTACTCATATCCGTACTGCCTGTCGCACCAGGCGCCAAACGACATCCGGCTCGTAGGATCGGCATTAATCACGCAATGCGCCCATCCTGGGGGCGTCACTACCAGATCGCCCGGCTTCGCCATTACCGCCACACAGCGGCCCGGATTATCCTCCGCTCGCTCCTGAGCATACACAATCGCTGTTCCGCTCCAGATCTCATACACTTCCGGCGGCGACCATCCACTGTGCGCTGCAATCGCATGCACATGCCCCTGGGACCTTACCGGCTCATCGCCCAGCCTGCCCTTGGCGTAGATTACAACGCCAAACAGTAGCATCCGGTCCTTCAGCAATTGCCGCTCGCTCTCGCGGCCTACGTCCATCGCAATGCCGTATACCGGGTCAGGCCCATTACACTGCGGATCCCGCAAACTCGGCCGGATCGCGTCCAGCCGCCGCATCTCGTGCTCTGGTCCAAAAACGCCTGGTCCATACTCAAACTTCAGATCCGTCTCCGCAAGGCTCAGCGCAAGGTCGGGATTGAACTCCAGTGCAACTCCCATCAATGCTCCTACTCCGCGCTGGACCTTACATAAGCCTTGATCGTTGCGAGTGGTTCGGTCACCGTCTCGGCCGGACGGATGGTGTACTTGCCTACTGCCGCCGGCACGATGAATGCCTCGGCATAGTTCACCCTAAACGGCGCAAAGGCGTTCGTGGGGCTTTCGACGATGGCAGTGTCGCCCTCGACCAGGCTCAGCACGTGCAGCGTGCCCTCGGTGTCGTGCTCCACTTCTTTCGTAAACCAGTGCCGCCGCGTCTCAATGAATTCAAGCTCGTGCAGGCCGGTATACTCCTCGCGCCAGCCGTCGCCTTCGGCAATAGGCCTCGCCCGGTCCACCAGATTTTCCCTCACCCACTCGGTTGTCCGGTTCCACTGAATGTTATTGAGCCCATGCTCGATGTGAACCGGCCGCGGTCGTCCATCCATCCCTGGCCGTCCCCAGTCCCACAGCTTGAAGGTAAAGAGGTACGGCGTGGCACTGATCTCCAGCACCATCGCGTTCTTGCCCGAGCAGTGAATCGTTCCGGCCGGAATCGGAAAGTGGTCGTGCTTTTTCGCGGGCCACGCATTCACATATTTTTCCGCGGGAAAATCCTCCTCGCCCGCCTGCGCATTGCGCAGGTCCGCCGCCATCGATTCGCGGTCCACGCCTTCGCGCAATCCCAGAAACACCTGCGCTCCCGGCGCTGCATCCAGCAGATAGTAGCTCTCGTCCTGCGTATACTCCATGCCGAATTTCTCACGTATGTACTCGCGCATCGGGTGTACCTGCAGCGACAGATTGCCACCCTCCATGGTGTCGAGAAAATCGAAACGAATGGGGAACTCCGCGCCGAAGCGGCGGTAAATCTCGTCGCCTAACAAAGGTTCAGGATATTCGTGAACCAGCGTCACCCCTGGCAACTCAAACTCCCGTTTGCCAAACTTGAGAATTAGGCTGTTCTCTTCCGGAACCACGTTGAAGCACCAGGCGTAGTTTGTTGGTCCCGGCGGCAAGTCTAATTTCTGCCGCATCCACTGCCCACCCCACGGACCAGGGTCGAAATACGGCACCGGCGAAAACGGCTGGGCACAGAGCCTCGCCAGTCCCTGCTGCATCATTGCGCCGGAGATCATCACCGGATCTTCCGGCAGGTTCCCGTCGATCCAGTAGTCCACCTTCCCGAACAACTCGTGCTTTTTCGCGTCGGCCACACGCCAATCCAGAAAGAAAGCGCGCTTGTAAAGTTTCGCTGGCCGCTCGGTCGGATTATCCATCCCCAGGCTCGGCGCCTCTCCGCGTCGCTGCCGCATTTGGATCTCCCATCGCGTCACATCCACGAAGATCAGCAGGTCGTGGTCCGGCAGTAAGATCGTTGCGCCGGTTCCAATCGCCACCACGCGCCGTCGGGCCGTATCCGCTGCGCTTCGCGCCTGCCGCACCTTCGTCTCGTCGAAATACTCTTCGAGCTTCGCGCGCGTCAGGCGCCCGAAAACCGGGTCGTCCATCAGCATGGCGGCAAACTTCGCGTCTATCGCAGCAGCCGGCAGCATCGCATCGGCGGCTTCCAGCACAAGTTGCGCCTCGAGCTTCGCTACTAGCCCGCGCATCAACGGCCCAAGCTGCACGCCGTGAAAACATTCAATCGCAATTCGCCGCGCCGTTCTGCGATCACGCAGATCTTCGAGAATTTCGCCCCAGCCCTGCGCGCAGTCGCGCTCCCTTTCGGAAACCACGACTCCCGGCCGCTTTACATATTTCGATGCCGTAATCAAAGACGGTCCTCCACAAGTGGCTGCGCGCCTAGCAAAGCGGCATTCGATCCCAGTACGGCAGTCTTCAGCGGTACCGTCCGGTTCGGTGTCCAGGCGTGCTCTTTCACATACTGCTGTAGCTTGGGCAGAATCTCCGCTTCACGCTTCATCACCGATCCGCCCAGCACCACCACCTCTGGGTCGTACATGTGAATCAACCCCACTGCCAGAACTGCCCAAGCCCGCATGCAATGCTCAAGCGCACTCTTCGCAGGCTGGTCGCCGGCATCGACGGCTTCAAACAACTCTGCAAATCCAATCGGCTCATGCCCGGCAAGCACTCCATCCGCACTGCCCGGTTGCTCGCTATAAACCGTGGGCAAAAAGAAAGTCGACCCCTCTGTTTCCGCGCATCCGATATTCCCGCACGAACACTTCCGTCCATAGAGATTCAGTGGCAGATGTCCGCCAATCGTCCCGGCAAGCCCATGCTTGCTCTGGACCAACTTTCCGCTCAGCATCGCCGCGCCACCAATTCCCGTACCCAATGTGATCATCACCGCGTCTTCGGCTCCACGCGCCACGCCAAAGCCAGCCTCACCCAGCAGAGCCAGCCGCGCGTCGTTCTCAATGAAGAACGGCAGTCCAAATGCGTTTTTGAACCACGCCGCCAGGTCGAGGTTCGGCGCATCGTCATACTTCGCATTTGTCGCTGCCACGCGGTTCTCACGCGCCACCGTGACTCCGGGAAACCCCATCACGACTGCCGAGCATTGCGCCCTGTCGATCTTCGCATCATGCATCAGTTCGAACAACGTCTCGTTGATCGACGGCAACAGGCTCCCAAGCCGCTTACCGCAGTGGGCGGGTATGCTCTTGCTCGCTACAATCCCGCCATCCCGAACCAGTGCGCATGCCGCATGCGTGCCGCCAAGGTCGATTGCCAGCGCCGTCAAACCAGGCACGCCTTGCCCTCCCGCTCGACCATCCGTTTACTGAAGCCTGCGGCTTTGATGCTCGCATAGTCATGGCCCGCATCGCTCGGCCAACTCGCCAGAAAAACCAACGGCTCATCGCCCGTGTTTACCGTCCGGTGCGCCACGCCGCCAGGAACGTAATGCACTGTTCCCGGACGCATCTCTTGGCTCCAGATCTCGCCGCTCTCGTCCATCATTAGCAGCGTCCCCTCGCCCTTCACCGTTGCATAAATCTCCGCCCGGTCACGCTCGGCATGAAAATGCCCATGTGTCATAAAGTACTCGTCACCGACGCGGCCCGGCTCCAGAACCGTCTCGCCCCAGAAAACGCCGCCCTCGGTTCCCTCTGCTACTGGCATCCAGTACTTCATACGGTAGACCACGGTTCCGGGGTGCATAGCGTTCCACGCCGCCTTGTCATGGAAGAGCCCTTCCAGTTGTCCCAGGGTCTTTACGCCTTCTTTCACACCCTGTCCGCTCAGTTCGCCAGTGGTCCAGTCGACCCGAGTCGGGGCGACTTGATAGCGAGGATTCTTGCTCATAGAGGTTGATTATAGTCGATAAAATGATGCTTCTTAACTTAAAAGAGCAAATGTCTGACGTAAACGAATACATTTGCTACACGATCATCCTCAGATGAAATCCCCACTCATGGAATTTCCTGAACCGGTCCGCTTATGCATTCGGCGCCGCTGCCATTCATTGAAAGCCTTTCGATCAAGCGAGATCGGAATTCTTGTGTTTTTCAATTTGACCCTAAGCAAATAAAGAGAAATATTCAAGCTGCCAAGCGTCTACCGGAATCAGGCCGGCCAGCTTTACTGTCACGGCTAGCCAATCCGTTCATGCGATGCTCAGCGACGAGGGCGAATATCGATCGATGAGTCAGGCTTTATGTGCTGTCGTCCAGAACCGAGCCTCCAAAGTGTCACCACATGCCCTCGCATAACCAAATAGAGCTGTAGGCCTTGAGTCTCAGATAGGACTATGGTTGGCCCCTAAAGCCAACATCGTTTCTGCTTGTTGTAGTATCCAGTGCCGACGCTTCGAAGCTCGTAGCGTCATGAAAACGTCGAGAGAAACCGTCGACTGGCTATGGCCCGTCTGGAGTAAAGGCGCGAAGAACTTCTTAAGAGCGGATCTGAATTCAACCCAACGTCAAACCATCCACCAAGCTCCTTAACCTGCATATCTCACACGCGGACGGTTGAAGGGGAGAGTCTGGGCGCAAAAATATAGTTGGAAAGGCCGTCTTTTCTGTGGCATAACTGCGTTGTCGAAGCGTAGTGATGGCCGAGGAAAGGGCGGCCTTTCTCATGACAGAGTGTACTCAAGAAGTATTCGTCTTTGCAGCTCATTTTTCGCGCCGGGTGGAAGCCAGTTTCACCGCCGGGCAGGTATCGAGCGACGGTGGAGCGCTGTTGTTGCGCCAGACCGATCGCAAGATTAACCTTCTGAGTCGCGTGGCGGGCTGCTTCACCGACCGGCGGTCGCCGTTGCGGGTTACGCACCGGCTTACGGAGATGCTCTCGCAGCGCATTTACGGTCTGGCGCTGGGCTATGAGGACATCAACGATCACGAGCAGCTGCGCTCGGATCCGCTGATGGCCCTGCTGAGCGGCAAGCGTAAACTCGATGCGCCGCTGGCGGGCAAGAGCACGCTGAACCGGCTGGAGCTTGCGGGCGGCAACAAGCGTTATCACAAGATCGACTACGAGCCGGAGAAGATCGACGCGCTGCTGGTGGATGTGTTCATCGAGTCGCATGCGGAGCAGCCGGAGGAGATCGTGCTTGATCTGGATGCGACCGACATTCCACTCTACGGCCATCAGCCGGAGCGGTTCTTTCATGGCTACTACGACAGCTACTGCTATTTACCGCTGTATATCTTCGCGGGCGATCAACTGCTGTGTGCGCGGCTCAGGCCGTCGAACGTGGACGGGGCCGCGGGCGCACTGGATGAAGTCAGGCGCATCGTGGCCAGGCTGCGCGCCCGGTGGCCGAAGGTGCGCATCGTGCTGCGCGGCGACTCGGGCTTCTGCCGCGAGGAGTTGATGGCCTGGTGCGAGGCCGAAGAGAATCACGTGGACTTCCTGTTCGGCCTGGCGCGCAACACACGCTTGCAGAAGATCGTCGGCAAGCAGATGCAGGAAGCCAAACTGGAACATGCCGCGACCGGCAACGCGGCGCGCGTCTTTACCGAGTTCGACTACCAGACCCGCAAAAGCTGGGCGCGGGCCAGGCGCGTCGTTGCCAAGGCCGAGGTTCTGGACAAGGGCGAAAACCCGCGCTTCGTGGTTACTTCGCTGGGCACCGACAAGTGGGCCGCGCGCGAACTCTACGAGAAGTTCTACTGCCAGCGCGGCGAGATGGAGAACCGCATTAAGGAGCAGATGAACCTGTTCGCCTATCGCTTGTCGACCGAAGAGATGAAGGGCAATCAGTTGCGCTTGTACCTGTCGGCGCTGGCCTACACGCTGGTTGAAGCGCTTAGGCGGCTGGCCCTGAAGGGCACCGAATGGGCCGAGGCGCAGGTCGATACCATCCGCCTCAAGCTGTTCAAGATCGGCGCGCTGGTGCGCATCAGCGCCCGGCGCGTGTGGCTGGAGATGAACTCCTTCTATCCATGGAAGCGCATCTACGCCCGGGCCTTCGACGCTCTGCGCTGCTGAGCGTCAAAGCCTACCCAAACAGACTTTTCCACATCGGCCGCGCAACAGAGTCCGGCGGAGCTATGCCCCAAATCCAGCTTCGGCACTGAAAAACTCCCTCCCGGCAAGCGCTGAGCCGCTTCGAGGACAACTTCCTACCGGAAAACTACTCTCCAGGCCAGCACAGCCCCGCCACTCCCGCGAAAATCGACCCCTGTGAGAAATGGCGGCTAA
>CAWIAE010000004.1:0-81008 GCA_963833995.1 uncultured Acidobacteriota bacterium
AGTAGGACTGGACGCCGCCGCGTTTCCCTGGGAGAATCCGCTTGCGCCAGCCGCGGGACATTGAGCCGCAAGGTGTGCGCGGAACACGCAAAACGGGAAACCCGTCCGAATCGAGATGGACTGGGTTCGAGGCTGGATTGGATGGGGCGCGTCTGGTAGGGGAACTCGGCGAAGATACGTGTGGCCTTGCCGGTGCTCTGGTGCAGCATGTGTGCCTGGTGCATCTGGGCCCCGATGATCTTGGCCAGCCGCTGATTGCGCGCCAGCCCGAAGACGTAGCCGACATGGTTGTGTTCGCACCAGGCCATCAACTCTTCGCGGCAGAAGCCGGAGTCGGCGCGCAGCACGATCCTCACCTCGGGCCAGCGCTCGCGCAGCTGCGCCACGATGCGGCGGACTTCTTCGACAGAACCTGCGGCCGCATCCTGTTGGCAGCCCTGAGCCGCGCACGCAGCAACTGGTCGCCGGCGAAGATGTAGAGCGGCAGATAGCAGTAGCTGTCGTAGTAGCCGTGGAAGAAACGTCCGGTCTGATGGCCGTAGAGCGGGATGTCGGTCGCGTCCAGATCGAGCACGATCTCGGTGGGTGGCGCGCTATGAGATTCGATGTAGAGGTCGACCAACAGCCGGTCCACAGCTCGGCTGAGTAGCCGATCTTGTGATAGCGCCCCGTACGGCCCATCAGTTCTAGCCGATTCAGGGTGCTCTTGCCCGCCAGCGGCTCTTCCAAGCTTGGGTTTGCCGCTCAGCACTGCCAGTAGCGGATCGGAGCGTAACTGCTCATGATCGTTCAGATCCTCGTAGCCCAGCGCCAACCCGTAGATGCGCTGCGACAACATCTACGACAGCCGATGAGTGATCAACAACGGCGAACGGCCATCGCTGAAACAGCCCGCCAGCCGCCCCAGCAGGTTGATCCGCAGGTCTGTCTCCCGCAACAGCAAAGCCCCGCCGTCGCTGGCGGGGATATCCAACACGGCAGGAGCTCTCCTTCCTCTACATCCTCGGAAGAACGTGCGCGGCAAGTGCAACACGCGGTTCAGAAGTTGGACCAGAAAGAGGCCGCACTTCAAAAGCAGGAGAAGGGTTCGTTGGGGTCTCGGTTTCTGACATGGCTGAATGGCAAACCGGCAGATAAGCGCAGAGGCAAGCGGCATCCCTTGCCCGGCCTGGTTGCCTATCATTGGACCGGTGGCGCTCCCAAGGCCTACAACATCGCAAACATCAGCCACTCCGGCTTTTTCCTGCTCACGGAGGATCGCCCGTTTCCTGGGACCATTCTTCTCATGACGCTTCAGATAGCGAGTTCCGACGGTGACAAGCCAGGAAACTCCATTGCGATTCGTACCAGAGCGGTGCGCTGGGGTGACGATGGTGTGGGGTTTGCGTTCCTTTTCGCTAATCCCGTGGACTCCAAGAGCAGCCGCACCCCGCCGGAAAACGGGGCGGACCAAAAGTCAATGCAAGAATTCCTGACACGCCTGAACCTGCCAGCCTCCTAGCCTCGCCGTTTGTCCGTTTCTGCTGCCTGTACCCAGTTCGTACTCACGCGGGCCGCTCCTTTGGTGCGGCTTCCGGTTACCAAAATGCGCCGTTAAGCCCGCGATTTCAGTTGCATAGCGGCTTCCCAAGATTGCATAATGACTCTCTCCCTCAGGAGTCGTTTTCATGGTCGTGCTCGTTTACGAACTGCGGCGGGAGTTGAGAAGCGTCCGTTGTGCCAACGCAAGATTTGGCTTCCCCAACGGCTTGGCAGCCTCAGTGCAACGGAGCTTTCTGCATTGGCCCAGGGTACCCGCTTCCATTCCACCGCCAGATTCCAAAAGTTGGGTTGCACCAGAGGGCCAGTTTCTCCAGACAGCAAAGCGTGGCCCCGACTTGTGCGTAAGGAGCAGCGTATGCGGATGAAAAAATTGAAGGACGAGAGTGGACAAGTGCTGGTGATGACCCTGGTCTGCATGACGGTTCTACTGGCCTTTCTGGCATTTGCAATCGATGTAGGCCTTTTGTTCCGCGCCAAGCGGAACATGCAGATCGCCGCCGACGCCGCCGCGATTGCCGGAGCGCTGGATTACAAATACAACTCCACAGGCCAGCCTGCGTCGGCTGAGGCGGCGGCCCAGGCAGCCGCGGTGGCAAACGGCGTGACGGCTACAGGAACCTGCCCGATCTCTGACCCCACTCAAACCTATGTTTGCATACATATCCCCCCCAGTTCCGGACCGAACGCAGGGAGCGCGGGCTATGTGGAGGCCCTCATCAGCCAGCCGAATCAAACGGTTTTCATGGGAATGATCCGGAACAACGGCCTGATGGATGTGGGCGCCAGAGCGGTGGCCGGATCAGGAGCCAGCGCTGGTTGCCTCTGGACCCTGGCCAGATCGGGAAATGACGTTTCACTTTCAGGGTCCGGCTCCCTCACCGCGCAAAACTGTGACATTTATGACGACTCGAACGCGAGTAACGCCTTGACGCTGACGGGAAGCGGTTCGATCACAGCCAAGTCGATCGGCATCGTCGGCAACTACAGCAAGACTGGCTCGGGAGGCCTCAGCCCCAATCCCCCGACAACTGGAATTTCCCTGCGGCCGACCCGCTTTCCGGCCTGCAGGCGCCATCGATTGCGACGGGCACCTGCACCGGGACATCGGCCGCATGCAATCCGAGCAACTCAACAAGCGGGAACCTGGTCGTTCCGGCAGGAACGTACACTTCAATTTCGAATAGCGGAAGTGGACACATAACTCTCAGCGCCCCAACCGTGATCACAGGTAATTTGACCAATAACGGGAGCGGGGGCATACCCTTGGCGCCGGGAATTATACGATCGGCGGAAATTTCAGCAGCACCGGAAGCTCATCGATCACGATTGGTGCCGGACTTTATACTGTCGGAGGCAACGTTGACCTTACCGGGGCGGGCTCCCTCACAGGGGTAGGCGTCTCTTTCTACATTGGAGGTGCGGGAGCTCGCCTTCCCCGGTGGTAGCGGCAGCTGCATAAGTGGGAGCGGCAGCATGGACCTTACCGCGCCGACCTCGGGGCCGGAAAACGGAATCCTGTTTTTCCAGTCACGGACCGATAGCGAGCCACTGTCGCTCAGCGGTTCCGGCGGGGCTACAATTCAAGGGATCGTTTACGCCCCCTATGCGGCCTTGACCTTGAGCGGGTCCGGCAGTATGACCGTCTCCCTGGATATCATCGTGGATTCTCTCAGTGAGAGCGGAAGCGGATCCCTCACCGATACCAATTACGCCGTAGTCACGAACACCAATTCACCGCTTGGCAAGCTTGTGATGGTGGAGTAGATATGGACACTTCGAGAAATCGCAAATGCAGCCAGTCGCGCTTTATCCCGCGACTATTCCGCCGAGCCAGAACTGAAAACGGGCAGGCGCTCGTTGAACTTGCTCTTAGCCTGCCCATCCTGGTCACGATTTTTGTGGGAGCCGCGGAATTTGCCAGGGTGGTCTATGCGTCCATTGAGGTGTCAAACGCAGCCATGGCTGGTGTGCAGTATGGTGCGCAGAATCCCAACACGGCCGGTGACACAGCAGGGATCCAGACGGCAGCTTCGAACGACGCCGCAGACATCAGTTTGGGACCCACAAGCGTATCGAAAGCGTGCATTTGTTCGGATGGGAGCGCCTCAACCTGCTTGCCGACGGACTGCAGCACCTCCAACATCGAAACCATCCTTACGGTCCAGACGCAAACAAGCTTTGATCCGGGGATTCATTTGCCGGGGCTCTCAGCCACCTATACGCTGTATGGCCGGGCGGTCCAGAAGGTTCTGCAATGACGGACTACATGCTCATGAGCGGACGCAGCCGAATGCCCAAATGGCAAATAGCTCTGGGTCGCCGCAGCATTTCGCAGCCGTACTTGACCGCGCGAGACACGGGGCGGAATGGGTTGCGACTCCTCGGCGACGAGGGCGCGACACTGGTCGAGATGGCGATCTGCTCGTCAGTTCTGCTTACCATGTTATTTGGAATCATTGGTTTATCCCTGGCGCTTTATGCCTATAACTTTGTGAACGATGCCGCCCGAGAAGCGACCCGCTGGGCAATTGTCCGCGGTTCAACGTCCTGTTCGAATACCCCGAATCTGACAGATTGCAATGCGGCCCCGGCCGACATTCAGAACTTTGTTCAGGGTATGGGATATCCGGGAATTACTTCCGCTAACCTCCACGTGACGACGACCTTTCTTACTGTAAGCACCACAACACCGACCACCTGGTCAACCTGCACGTCAGGTACCTGTGACGCCCCCGGGAACGAGGTTAAGGTTCAGGTGACATATTCTGTCCCGCTTGGTGTCCCGTTTATAACTATTACGACCATGAGCGTGAGCGGCACATCTGCAATGGTCATTGCACAGTAGAGATTGTAGATTGGCGTCCTCCGCGCCGAGAGTGAAAACAGGGCGTCACCCCCGCGATTTCAGTTGCATCCGTTCAGCCGAACATTGGATAACCATTGCCCTAGGAACTTTTTCAGGGGCGGGCCCGTTGTCGGAGTGCGGCTGGATTGAGATGCATCCGTTGTGCCAACGCAAGACTCCTGGCTCCTCGATTCGTCCTTTTCCGCTGCCTGTTCTACGTAGTCACCAAGTACTCACACCTGCATCTCCTCTGGTGCGGCTTCCGGTTGCCAAATCTCGCCGTTAGCTAGTCTAGGAGTGTGTCTGAGTAATTACGTGTTCGAGGCGAATCAGGCTTGAAGAGCGTCGGGGAAGTTGCGATTCTTGAGGTATGGCGAAGGTCTACCGGCCGTATTTTCCAGAGCAGGACTTTCTTCTTCCTCCAAGTTTGCGGGAGTGGTTGCGCGAAGACCACCTGGCGTATTTCGTCTCCGACCTGATCGATCAGCTGGACTTGAGTCGGATCGAGCAGCACTACGAGCACGAAGAGCGAGGTTATCCGCCGTACCATCCGCGGATGATGACCAAGGTTCTGGTGTACGGCTATTGTGTGGGAGTGTTCTCGTCGCGGCGGCTGGAGAAGCGGTTGATTGAGGACATTGGGTTCCGGGTCCTGGCGGCGGGCAACGAGCCGGATTTCCGCACCATCTCGGAGTTTCGTCGGATTCATCTGAAGGCTCTGGAGGGGCTGTTCGTGCAGGTGTTGCAACTGGCCTTGAAGCTGGGAGCAATGAAACTGGGCCGGGTGGCCATCGACGGCACCAAAATCAAGGCGAACGCGAGTAAGCACAAGGCCATGAGCTATGAGCGGATGTTGCGCGAAGAACAGCGCCTGCGCGAGGAGGTCAAGCGGTTACTGGGCGAGGCCGAACAGACCGATGCCGAAGAGGATAAGCGCTACGGGCGCACCAGGCGTGGCGATGAACTGCCCGCCGAACTGGGCCGCCGCGAAGATCGCTTGAAGCGCATCGCCGAAGCGAAAAAAGCTCTGGAAGAGCGTGTCCGCGCCGAGGCTGAACAGAAGCAGCAAGATAAGGATCCGGACAACAAGCCGGGCAGCGGTTCAGGAGGCAAACGCCGCTCCCCTGTTCAGCCCCCGCCGAAGGCACAGCATAACTTCACCGATCCTGAGTCGCGCATCATGAAGGGGCCGGATGGGTTCGTGCAGGCTTATAACGCGCAGGCCGCCGTCGAACCGGCGCTGCAGTTGATCGTCGCGCAAGCCCTGACGCAGCAGGCCAACGACAAGCAGCAACTGATACCGATGATCGAGCGGGTGCGGGAACAAGCAGGACAGAAAGTGCGGGAAGTGCTCGCCGACGCCGGTTACTGTTCTGAAGAGAATCTACGCAAGGCGGCAAAGAACAAGGTTCAGTTATACGTGGCGACGGGCAGACAAAAGCACCATCAACAGGCCCCGCAAAGTCCACGTGGGCGAATTCCAAGCTCGGCCACTCTGGTCGAGCGGATGAAGCGCAAGCTCATGACCAAGGCAGGCCACGCCATCTATGCTCGGCGCAAGACCATCGCCGAACCCGTCTTCGGGCAGATCAAACAGGCGCAAGGCTTCGGCCGGTTCCTGCTGCGCGGCGTCGACAAAGTTCGCTCCGAGTGGGCACTGGTCTGCGCATCCCACAACGTGCTGAAGCTCTACAGAGCATGTTCGGCATGAAATAAAGGGTTGCCGGCCACAAAACCGAACATCAACAGACGTTCAGCCGTCTGAAACGCGAGCACAAAGCAGCGACGTCGCCCGCCGCTCCTCCGAAAGAGGCCGCCCTCCGCTTCATCAAACCTTACTCAGACGCGCTCCTAGGCTTTAGCTATCTTGCCCGCCTTGATGCAGCTCGCACATACGCGAATCCGCTTGGGGGCGCCGTTCACCAGGGCCTTCACCGCCTGCAGGTTCACATTCCAGCGACGCCGGGTGACGTTGTGGGCGTGAGAAATATTGTTGCCGAACTGCGGTCCCTTGCCGCAAATGTCGCATACCTGTGCCATTGTATTGCTCCAAATCTGCTATTTCGTGCTGCCGCAGCCGCCCTTGAGCGCGATTGCGCCGCGATCCCTCGATGCTGTCATCCTGAGTGGAGATCGCCGCGGCGACCGGAGTCAAAGGACCTACATTCAGAAGCGCGGGACGGCCCTGAGGGGGCATTGAGACACACCACCCCCGGGTCACCGAATCTCAAGTATACCCGGAACCGAGCTCGAAGCCAAGAATGACTCTCTTCCAATACAAGATGAGCCTGAAGGAGGACTTTGATTCCAATACAAGATGAGCCTGAAGGGGCGGTCATGCTGGGTAGTGAACATCCGCATGGACGAGGCAGAGAAGTTGAGTTTGGAAGCAATTGGCCGGTTCGTGGAGGCCAGCGAGAATATCCGTTTTGAGGGCAAGAATCGGGAGCAGGTGTATGGGTGGGTGGAGCAAGTGCTGATCGAGCGGGAGTACGCTCAGCAAGATAAGGCAGATCGTGGCCTGGTAGGGCGCTACATTGTGAAGATGACCGGGCTGAGCCGTTCTCAGGTGACGCGGCTGATCGCACGCTACACAGCCACCGGGCGAATCCGGCCAACCATCTACCGGCGTCGCCGTTTTGCTGAACGCTACACGCGTGCCGACATCGAGTTGCTGGCCTCGGTCGACGAAGCGCATGAGACCTTAAGCGGACCGGCAACACGGCGCATTCTGGAGCGCGAGGTTCAGCTCTACGGCAAGCAGGAGTATGCGCGGCTGGCGGGGATCTCGGTGGCTCACCTGTATAACCTGCGCAAGAGCCAGCGATACCGCGAGCGGCTTCTGAACTACACCAGGACGCGGCCCACGACGGTTTCGATCGGCGAGCGGCGTAAGCCACAGCCACAAGGTCAGCCCGGATTTCTGCGTCTGGACACGGTGCATCAGGGCGATCAGCCGAACGGCGGGGAGAAGGGCGTCTATCACATCAACGCCGTCGATGAGGTCACGCAATGGCAGGTCGCCGGCGCCACGCCGCGCATCTCGGAGGCCTATCTGGAGCCGGTTTTGGAGCACATGCTGCGCCAGTTTCCATTTCGCATCCTGGGCTTCCACTCCGACAACGGTAGCGAGTTCATCAACAAAACCGTCGCCCAACTGCTGGAGAAGCTGCGCGTCGAACAGACCAAGAGCCGGCCTCGACAGAGCGGTGACAATGGCCTGGTGGAGACCAAGAACGGCGCGGTGATTCGCAAACACATCGGCTATGGATACATCGATGCCAGCCACGCAGACCGCATCAACGACTTCTACCAGGAGTACTTGAATCCGTATCTGAACTATCATCGCCCCTGTGCTCAGGCAGATGTGAGCATCGACGAGAAAGGGCGCAAGTGGGTAAGTTACAAGCGCTATCAGACCCCGCTGGAGACCCTGTCGCTGTTGGACAAACCAGGACAATACCTGCGCGAGGGACTGAGTATGAACGCGCTGAAAAGGGTTGCCGCCGCCATC
Organism: uncultured Acidobacteriota bacterium; assembly: GCA_963833995.1. GTDB lineage: Bacteria > Acidobacteriota > Terriglobia > Terriglobales > Acidobacteriaceae > Telmatobacter. Next base: position 7,902 of record CAWIAE010000004.1, read on the forward strand.
AGCGATACCGATGCGGCGCGGCGGATGCAGCAAGCAAAAGCCAAACTCTTTGAGCGCTTACGGCTCACCGCATAGGATCGATGGCCAACCAACAGGGCCGAGGAAATGGCGGCCTATGGAAAGCCCGGAAAACGATGATACTGTTTTCCGCCCTTCCCACAGGACCTTGGAAATCGCTCCAATAGAGCAGCAGAAAACGAAGATCATGCGGAGCGATTCCCACATTCCCTCCGCCCCGGAACCAACTGCTAAGCTGAGTTGAATTCAAAACCCGAAAGGACAAAACCCGCTTCGCCTACCCTTCGCTTCTTCAGGCTCATCTTTCAATTGGAAAAGACTGAATGTCAAGTTTGGCAGAGCCTGCAGGGGCTGCATGTGGGGCGGACCGGCTGATCTTCACACGCGGTGAGATTCGCTGATTGGGGTGCTCTGTTGCACATTGGACAGACAGGGCTTCTGGCGAACTGGAAGAATGCGCCCATGCAAGATACATCCACCCCGCATATCGTGTCCGCCGACAGAATTGGAGACGGCGTCTTTATCGAGTTTGATGACGGCAGGTCCGCCCTCTATTCAGCGCCTCTCCTCTATACTTCGCTGTCCGAGGCCGTTGTCTTCAATATCGCCGACCTTGAGCAAGAAGCGGAGACGGAGAACTAGGGCGCAACCTTCGATTTTCAGGCGCTGCACAAGTCCGGATCGCTTTCAAGCACAGTCTGAAGCCTCCTTAGCAGGTCTTTCGGGTGCACCGGCTTTTGGACCAGTTCAACGCTGCGGAGGTCAGCCGCGGAAAAACCGGGCAAAGTGGCCTGCGCGGAGAACAGCAACACTTTGCACTCCGGGCGATGCTGCCTGATTTTGACGGCTAACTCGATTCCACTCAAGGGCGGCAGCGCGGCATCGGCGATGAGGATGTCAGGAGCATTGGAGCGGGCCGCCCTCAAAGCCTCGAAGGGTTCCGTAAAGAATCGGGCATCGAAGCCCTCGTGGCCCAGAATGAGCGCGAGAGACGATGCAATGACGAGTTCATCGTGAACGACGAAGACGCGGCACTTCTTGCCATGCGACATGACGTAGCTCCTCTGAAGTGTCGTGCTGCGGATCAAACCCCCGGTACGGTGAGAGCGGCGGCCTTCTGCTCCGGCGTTCCGGATAAGGGGAAGACTCCTTGGGGATTTTCCAAGCGACCTTGGGAGCAATTTATCTTGGGCGGGATTGGAAGTCAAGAACCCGTGGGATCGCTTTCAGCGGCCAGTTGCGATGGGAATTCAGAGCTCCCTGTCAATATCATTCAACTGATAGGGCGTGCTAGACTTACACTACTCGAGCGTTCCGTGGACGCAACAGACGGTCAGAGGTTCTCATGCCGATTCCACAGGCCGGCGGCTCGTGGCCAGAAGCGACCGTTTCGGCGGAGTTTCGAACTTCTCATCTTCCCCCAAAGTGAAGGACAAATTCAAAGATCATGGGCAATACGATTCTCGTAACCGGCGGCGCGGGGTTCATCGGCTCGAATTTTGTACTGCAATGGATCGGGACCGTCGGCACACCTCTGGTCAACCTCGATCTGCTCACCTATGCGGGCAATCCGTCGAACCTGGCCTCACTTGACGGCGATAACCGGCACCGGTTGGTACGCGGGGATATCTGCGATGCGGAACTAGTGAGCGGGCTGCTGCGAGAACATAGGCCCCGGGCGATTGTTCATTTTGCGGCGGAGAGCCATGTGGACCGGTCGATTGCCGATCCGGGCGCCTTTATCCGCACCAATGTGCAAGGGACGTTCACACTTCTCGAACAGGCAAAGCTCTATTGGTGCGAACTGGATGCGGCCGGCCGGGAAGCCTTTCGGTTTCTGCACGTGTCAACCGACGAAGTGTACGGTTCGCTGGACGCGGACGATGCTTGCTTCTGCGAGACAACCGCCTATTCGCCCAACAGCCCGTATGCGGCCTCCAAAGCGGCCTCAGACCACCTGGCGCGGGCCTACCATCACACCTACGGGTTGCCGGTGCTGACCACCAACTGCTCGAACAACTATGGCCCCTTCCAGTTTCCCGAGAAGCTGATTCCGCTGATGATTCTGAATGCGGTGGAGGGCAAGCCGCTGCCGGTGTATGGCGACGGGCGCAATGTACGCGATTGGCTGTTTGTCGAGGATCACTGTGCGGCGATCCGGGCGGTGCTCGCACGGGGCCGCGTGGGAGAGACTTACAACATCGGCGGCAACAGCGAACGAAAGAATCTGGACGTGGTGACGACCATCTGCGACCTGGTGGATGAGTTTCGCTTCCAGAGCAAACTCGGATCGCGCAGGGAATTGATCACTTTTGTGACCGACCGCCCCGGCCACGACCGCCGCTATGCCATCGACGCTTCCAAAATCAGCCGCGAACTCGGCTGGCATCCGGAGGCCGAGTTTGAGAGCGGATTACGAAGGACAGTCGAGTGGTACCTGCAACATTCCGGATGGGTGCAGAATGTGCGCACCGGAGCCTATCTTGATTGGATTCGTCTGAACTATGAGGAGAGGGTTCCACGATGAAGGGGATCATTCTTGCGGGCGGATCGGGAACCCGCCTTTACCCCGTGACGCTGGTGGTGTCGAAACAGCTTTTGCCGGTATATGACAAGCCGATGATCTATTATCCGCTGAGCACCCTGATGTTAGCGGGCATAAGAGACGTACTTGTTATCTCCACCCCGCAGGATACTTCGCGTTTTGCGGAGTTACTGGGAGATGGAAGACAGTGGGGAATCAATCTGAGTTACGCAGTGCAACCTAGCCCCGATGGCCTGGCGCAGGCCTTTCTGATTGGGAAGGATTTCATTGGCGGAGATACGAGCGCACTGATTCTGGGCGATAACATTTTTTACGGGCAGTCCTTTTCGTCGGTGTTGCAACGTGCTGCGGCCCTGCAGCATGGGGCGGTGGTATTCGCCTACCCTGTGCTTGATCCCCAACGCTACGGTGTGGTGGAGTTTAATAAGTTCGGTCGCGCAGTGAGCATTGAAGAAAAACCGCAGAATCCCAAGTCGCGCTATGCAGTTACTGGCCTCTACTTCTACGACAAGGACGCAGTGAGGCTTGCGACGGGGCTGAAACCTTCGGCGCGCGGCGAATTGGAGATTACCGATCTGAACCGCCTCTACTTAAAAAACGATACGCTGCAGGTGCAGGTGATGAGCCGGGGCATGGCGTGGCTGGATACCGGGACACACGACTCTCTCTTCGAAGCGGGACTGTTTATCCAGACGATCGAACGACGCCAGGGTCTGAAGATCGCATGCCTGGAAGAGATTGCTTATCGTCTGGGTTACATCACGGCCGAGCAGCTTGGAGAGTTGGCGCAACCGGTGCGCAACAGCGGTTATGGGCAGTACCTGCTCGCCTTGCAAGCCGAGCCACAATTCACGGCGGAGATAGAGAGTCTATGAAGATCGCCGAGACGAGCCTTCCCGGCGTTCGGGTGATAACACCGCAGATTTACCGGGATGGCCGGGGATCATTTTGTGAGACCTGGACCCAGCGCGGCATGACTGAGATGGGATTACCCTTGAACTGGGTGCAGGATAACTTCTCCATATCAAAAAGAAATGTAGTTCGAGGCATTCACTACCAGGTTATCCAGCCTCAGGGAAAGCTGGTGCGAGTTACCCATGGTGCCGCCCTGGATGTTGCTGTGGATCTACGCCGGAGCTCAAGTCACTTTGGCAAACATTTTGCGGTGGAACTTAGCGGCGAGAACGGCCTGATGCTGTGGATTCCCGAAGGCTTCGGCCATGCATTTCTTGTATTAAGCGATGTAGCGGGCTTTGCCTACAAAACGACGGACTACTTCTGTCCTGAAGGCGAAAGAACCATCGTGTGGAACGATCCCGAACTGGGGATTCCATGGCCGGTTGATCCCGAGGATGCTGTCGTCTCCGAGAAGGATCAGAAAGGCTCAAGCCTTCGCGAGGCGGAGGTTTTTGCTTGAGCAGCCGGCCGCGCATTCTTCTTGTTGGAGCCGCAGGACAGGTCGGGCGGGAGTTAGAGCGCAGCTTTGCAGATGCCGGTGAAATGAGTGCATACAATCGCGACACGCTCGATCTGGCTGCGCCGGATGACCTGCGCGCAGCGGTGCGTAGCGCCGTGCCGAACGTAATTCTCAATGCTGCCGCATACACGGCCGTTGACCGCGCAGAGACCGAACCGGAAACGGCCATGGCGATCAACGCGCACGCACCGCGTGTGCTGGCGGAAGAGGCATCGCGCACGGACGCGCTGCTGGTGCACTACTCCACGGATTACGTGTTTGACGGCTCGAAGGCAGGACCCTGGGTGGAGACAGACGAGCCCAATCCGCTGAATGTGTACGGAGCAAGCAAGCTGGCCGGGGAGAAAGCGATCCGGGAGGCAGGCGGCAAGTACCTGATCCTCAGAACAAGCTGGGTTTATGGTCCGCATGGAAATAATTTTCTTCGGACCATGCTCCGACTGGGGCGCGAACGCGATTCAGTCAAGATCGTGGATGACCAGTTTGGCGCGCCTACAAGCTCGATGGAGTTGGCGCGGGCCACACGCACGATTGTGGACAGTGTTTTGGCGGGCCGGTTCGGCCCGGTGGATGATTGGGCCGGCCTTTATCATATGACCTGCTCCGGTTCTGTTTCCTGGTGCGGATTTGCGCAGGCCATCTTTGCGAGGGCGGAGAAGCAATTGAATGGACGAACACCGGAGGCGCATCCGATCCGGTCAAGCGAGTACCCCGTGAAAGCGCGGCGTCCGCATAATTCGGTGCTTTCCAACGAGAAGCTCTTCGCGCGATTTGGGGTTCGCCTTGCGCCCTGGGAATATGCGCTGGATGAGGTAATGAACAGCCCGGAGGCGGAATCTTCTCAGCGACCGAGTGGGGAATGATTTGTCTGTTGTTCGATGCGCGAATGGGATGTGAACTCCGGAGTTGAATCCCGGATTCACATCCCATTCGCGCTTTCAATCCTGCGCGTTTTTAGATGGATTCCTCTGCGGCCGGCTTCAATGTGAATGCGACGCTCTGTGAGCCCAGGCGTGGATGACGGACGGTGAGCCGCACAGCGCCGGGGGTCTCTCCAGCGCGGACCCAGACAGCGCACGTGCCGCCGATGAGCGAGAACGGGTTGTCACCGATCAGCTTTGCGGGACCGTCCAGGGTGAACGCGACCGGATCGTTGGCGAAAGGTCTGATGGCGCCAAATTCATCTGTGACGCGAACGACCACGCGTGTCGTGTCGGCTCCGTCTGCCAGCAGTTCACGATCGTCGGGCAGCACGGCGAGTTTGCTGTCGACACCTTTCCCCGAGACAGTTTTGGATATGACGAGTTTGCCGTCGATATAGCCGTCCATGCGCAGATCGCCCCAGCCGAGGCGGATCTTGCTGAGGTCGAGGTTGCTCAAATCCAGAACGAAGGGCGCGTATTTCAGATGGCTGAACTCATCGCGGTCGGGATCGATCTCCGCGATAGGAATCCATGGATTGGATTCGATGCTGCCGGCGCGGGCGAAGAGCTTGATGTGATCACAGTTGGAGCAGAAGACAGCCTTGGTGAAGCCGACACTCTCGTCGCCGCGCGCCCAATGGAAGGCAGGTTCAAGCACGACTTCCTCGGAGGGATCGCACTGCGACTTATAAAACCCGGCTGCCGGCTTAGGCTCGCGAAAGATGTCGGTGACGCCGTGGTAGCAGATGCGGTCGCCGGAACCGAAGTTGGCATGGGTGTTGTAGTCGAAGGCGCACCAGCCGATGCCGCCCGCATATTGCGGGTTTGAGGCGAGCTGATTGTGGATGCGCGCATGGCGCAGGGTGTGTTCTCGTTGCCGCTCATTTTCATCGATGGTCTTGGTGGGGAAGGTGTGACCAACGAACTCCGTGTTCAGATAGCGGGGATGATTCGGCGGCTTCAGAGGGAAGCCAAAATCATTCATTGTGAAAACATCTTCAAGGAATTCGGATTCCTGGAAGTAGCGAATGCCGCCGGTCTGTCGGGAATCGTCCAGGGCGTGGGCCAGCGCATTGGTGCTGGTGTAGAAGTCGTGATCATCGAGCGATTCATTGATACGAACGCCCCAGAGGACGATGGAGGGGTGGTTCCAGTCGCGGCGAATCATGCGGCCGACGTTGTCGATGGCCACCTGCTTCCACTTCTCGTTGCCGATGTGCTGCCAGCCGGGAATCTCTTCGAGGACAAGCAAACCGACTTCATCGCAACGGTCGAGGAAGTGGCGCGACTGCGGGTAGTGCGAAGTGCGCACGATATTGCAGTGGAGGCCCTTGCGCAGGATGTCGGCGTCTTTGCGCTGTACGCGCGCCGGCATGGCCTGGCCGGCAAAGGGAAACGTCTGGTGGCGATCGAGTCCGCGCAGCTTGACGATCTTGCCGTTCAAGGAGAAGCCGTGGTCAGTGAAATTGGCTTCGCGGAAACCCACGCGGCGCGTATCTTCATCGACGACGTGGCCGGAGCGGAGAAGGCGGACGTGGACGGTATAGAGATGGGGCTGGGCCAGATCCCAGAGTTGGAGGTTGTTGAGATGGGCGAGTGAGACCGTGTGGCGCGTTGGGTCCTTGAGGGTTTCGGTGCTGGCGTATGCGGGCGCATCGTTGTATGGGTCGAGCGAGGCTTGCGAGGAGGTGGGCGGGGCAACAGCCGCTGGTCCGATGGTTTGCGTCTCCTTCGCGATGATGCGATCGCCATCGCGCAGTTCGGCTTGAAGGGAAGAGCCGCCTGCCGTGAAGGAATCGCCCGCGAGGAAGCAGTTGACCTCGAGCGAGGGATTGGCGCTCAGCACATCTTTGGGCTGGGCAAAGACGTTGTCGATGTAGGTGGGCGGGACAACGCGAAGGGCAACTTCGCGGTATAGTCCGCCAAAGGTCATGTAGTCGATTTCGTACCCGAACGGCGGTATGTCGGCGCGCTCGGTGGAATCGACCTGCACCACCAGCACGTTTTCGACATCGGGGCGGAGATGCTTGGTCAATTCGAAAGAGAAGGGGGTGAACCCACCCTTGTACTCTCCCAGGCGAACGCCGTTGATCCAGACGGTGGAGGCGGTCATTACGCCTTCAAAGTCGACGAAGACGCGCTTTCCCTGCCCTCCTTCAGGGAACCGGAAGCGACGCCGGTAGGTGGAGACGAATTCGTAATCCGCATCGTCGAAGCTGTGCCACGGAAGCTGGATATTGGTGTGAGGGATGACGATGCGCTCAAATTTCGAATCGTCAAACGAGCGAGATTCGGCACCCTCGACTTTTGCCGGATGGTAGCGCCAGTTGCGATTGATGGGATAAATGGCCCTGCCCCGCACACTCTGCTGGTCGGCCAATGCCGTGTTTCCGGACAAAGCCGTGGAAGCCAATGCGGCGCCGGCTGTCTTGATAAAGTCGCGTCGAATCACAATGAAGTCCTTTCTGAGTTGAGCAATTCAGGCGTGAAACGCCTTGGCAAGCGGATCGAGGAGACCCGCCAAAAAGGGGAAGCGCAGCAGAAGTGGGATCGGATCGTTTCGGATGAAAGCCGCATTTCACGGGGATGAGTTGAGGGGGTGGGCCAGTAAATCATTTCGAGGAATCTGCCGGACTTCTTCATGATTTTCCGGGCGGCAAGCGATGACGTTTCTGCGACGCCGCCATAGTCTGTTCAGGAACGAAACCATTGTACGACGCAGGCATAGGAGCAATTGAATACGGTGCATCCAAGTAAAGAATGAGTGCAAGGTCCGGCAGAAATTGGCAGGCCCGACCTGCCGGGTTAGTATTTCGTTGTGTCACGAAGGCCTAGGTAAGTGGTAACATTTTGGAGCTTGGAGGAGAGGTTCAAGGTTCGGAGGCAAACTCGAGGAGCAAATTGAATTGGCGACGATCTGTCCTACCCCTGCCAAGACCAAAAATCCAGTTCGATCAAAGCCGGCTCGGCTTGCGCGGGCACCCTTAATCTGCCTCGCTGGAACCGCTCTGGTGATGGCTGTCGGCTGCCGCGGCCGGCTGGTCGGGGGAAGCTCCACCCACGGCCCCCAGCACCTTGATTTCAATCAGGATGTACAGCCGATTTTGGCTAGCAACTGCTTCGCCTGTCATGGGCCTGACCCAGAGATGCGCAAGGCGGGACTCCGGCTTGACCTGGAGGAATCGGCGTTCAAAAAGCGCCCTGGGCACCCCGACGCGATTGTGCCGGGCCATCCTGAGAAAAGCGAGCTGATCAAGCGAATCGAGTCAAAAGATCCGCATTACCTGATGCCGCAGTCACCGCAGGGCGAGGCCAGCCCGATGAAGGCCGCCGATATCGCCATTCTTAAAGAGTGGATCAAGGAGGGTGCGGTGTACCGGCCGCACTGGGCGTTTGAGAAACCCGCCAGGCCCCCGCTGCCTGCCGTTGACCGGAAGGACGGCTGGGCGAAAACTCCGATTGACGCGTTTATCCTGGCGCGCCTGAAGAAGGAAGGCCTGCATCCCTCACCCGAGGCGGACAAGGATACCCTGATCCGGCGCGTTACGCTGGACCTGACGGGCCTGTTGCCCACGCCCGCCGAAGTGCGCGCGTTCCAGAAGGATACCTCGCCCCAGGCCTATGAGCGGATGGTGGATGGGTTGCTGGCTCGGCCAAGTTTCGGCGAGCAACGTGCGCGCTACTGGATGGACTACGCACGCTACGCGGACACTTACGGTCTGCACTACGACAACAGCCGCGATATCTGGCCGTACCGCGATTATGTGATTCGCTCCTTCAACAGCAACAAGCCTTTCGATCAGTTTGCGATGGAGCAGATTGCCGGCGACCTGATGCCGGCGAAGAATCTGGACCCCCTGATTGCGAGCGGGTACGTGCGGCTGGGGGTAAGCAGCAACGAAGGTGGGACGATTCCGGAAGAGCTACGGGTCAACATCGCACGCGAGCGCACAGAGGCCTATGGCGCCACGTTTATGGGCCTCACGGTGGGCTGCGCGGTGTGCCACGACCACAAATACGATCCCACCACGCAAAAAGATTTCTATTCGCTGAGTGCGTTCTTCAACAACCTCACTGAGAAGCCCTTCAATGACGACCGGCCGGTGTGGACGCCGGTGATCCGCATTCCGCGGGCGCAGAATCAAAGCGAGTATGACCGCGTGTGGGCCCGGCGATCGGAACTTGCCCAGCGGCTGCGCGACATGCACCTGGAAGAGCGGACGCTGGTGAGGCAATGGCTCGCGTCCCGGCAGAGACTGGCGCAACCTGTTTCCTCCGACGGGCTCGTTCTGCGGCTGCGTCTGGATGAAGGTGGCGGGGAAGTGCTGAAGAATAGCGCGCCGCATGCCCAGGTTGCCAGTTTCCCCATTGGCAAATTCAAGCCGCAATGGGGCGAGACTACGTGGCTGTGGCCCGATTTCCGCATGGATACCAATACCCACATCGAGCTCGGCCAAACCGGCGACTACGAAGGGAACCAGGCATTCTCGTCGGGTGGCTGGTTCATGTTGCGTTCCGCGCCGAACTACAGCCTCGACAATGAGACTGGGTCGCTGTTGTCGAAGATGGATTCCGGGCAGCATAACCGGGGATGGGACCTGGTAGCAGAGAGAGGAGTCATCAGCGTCGAGCTGGTGAACCAAGGCCCAAAGGATCTGGGATTCCACACGGATGAGAAGTCGAAGAAGGCAGCGCCCGAAGCCCAAAGAAGTTTTCCAGTTTCCCACGCCGGCTGATTTGACGGCGAAGGATCTGGCGCCCAACAAGCCCAAAGTCAAGAAAGAAGCCCTGAAGAAGAAAGAAGAGAAAAAGAAGGAGGAAGCAAAGCCTGCGGCTCCCAAACCCGTGGAGGATAAGACGCCCATGTTGGCTATCAAGGTCTCAACAGAAGATGCTTTCCGCCCGGATGGCCACTGGCGGTACATCTTCTTTACTTACGATGGATCGGGCAAAGCCTCCGGAATACGAATTTACGTGAATGGGTCGCCGGTCAAAACCAAGGTGGTGTCCGATACGCTTGGCCACGCGACCATCCATACAAAGGCCCCCATGCAGCTTGGTTGGCGGTATCCGGATGCCAATCCGTCACGCGAAACGCGCTACCAGGATATTCGCCTCTATGGGCGCGCATTGACCGGTGAAGAGGCTCGAAGGCTTCCGTTTGAGGACTACGTGGCCGAGGTTACGGCCAAGCCCGAAGACAAGTGGAATACCGACGAAGAGCATGTGGTCAGCGAGTTCTACTTCGACAGCGTAGACCAGCCCGCGAAGGCTATCACCTCTGAGATTGAGCAGTTAGATGCGCAGTTGGACAAGCTTTCAGAGGGCGGCGACCTGACGCTTGTTTCGTGGGAGCGGCAGTCCCCGGCCTATGCGCACGTTTTGACCCGCGGAATTTATTCATCGCGGATGGAGAGGGTGGAGGCGAACACGCCACACTACCTTCCTCCGCTGCCCGCGGGCGTGCCGCACGACAGGCTGGCGCTGGCAAAATGGACGGTGAGCCCGGAGAATCCGCTGACCGCGCGGGTCACCGTGAACCGGATGTGGAACGAACTCTTCGGGACCGGGTTGGTGGAAACCACGGAAGACTTCGGCATCATGGGCCAGCGGCCGTCGCATCCCGAACTGCTCGATTGGCTGGCGGTCGAGTTTCGTGAGAGCGGATGGAACATCAAGCATATGTACAAGCTGATGGTGATGTCTGCTGCCTACCGCCAGAGCGCCAAGGCCACACCGGATCAACTTGCCAGAGACCCAAAGAATCTGTTGCTGGCGCATGGACCGCGCTTCCGCATGGATGCGGAGATGCTGCGGGATGTGGCGCTCGAGTCCGGCGGACTGCTGGTGAACAAGATTGGCGGCCCGAGCGTGAAGCCCTATCAGCCCGCGAATGTTTGGGAGCAGGTGGGCATTGGCGGCAGCGATACCCTGGTCTATGAGCAGCAGCACGGCGACGCGCTCTACCGGCGGAGCATGTACACCTATTGGAAGCGCATGGCGATGATGCCGGATATGGACGCGTTCGATGCGCCCATGCGCGACGTGGTGTGCACGCGGCGTCAGCGAACGGATACACCGCTGCAGGCCCTGGTGACCATGAACGATGTCCAGTGGGTCGAGGCTGCGCGAGCGCTGGCGGAGCGAGTCATCAAGCAAGGCGGAAAGCAGCCCGAACAGCGCCTCGACCTGATGGCTGAGATTCTGCTGGCACACGATCCACCGCCGCGCATGGCTTCGGTCCTTGAGGGTTCGCTTACGCAGATGGAGAAGCATTATGCGGCGGATCCCAAAGCGGCGCATGAGCTCGTCAGCGTGGGCGAGAAGCAGGAGCGATGCGTCGATTCCGGCGCCGGAGCTGGCGGCATGGACGATGGTTGCAGCGAGATGCTGAACCTGGATGAGACGGTAACGAAGTAGTTGAGGGAGACCGGCATGAAACAACATCCACTTTGCACCGATACCGAGCACTGCCTTGACGTGATGGGACTGGCGGTCCCTGCAGAATTGAAGCGGGAGTGGGCCGAGCTGCAGACGCGCCGGCATTTTCTGGGCCGCACCGGAAAGGTGCTGGGATGGGCGGCAGCAGCCAGCCTGCTCGGCGACCGTGCGCTGCGCGGGGACGTTCATCCGCCTGCCAATCAAGGCGCGGCGTCCTCAGCGGAAGCCTTGAAGTTGCCGCATTTCGCTCCCAAAGCAAAGCGCGCCATCTATCTGTTCATGTCGGGCGGCCCCTCGCAGGTGGACCTGCTCGGATTACAAGCCGAAACTTACCGCGCTCTATGACACCGACATTCCGGACTCAGTGCGTGGCGCACAGCAGTTGACGGGCATGACGGCAGGGCAGGCGCGATTTCCCATTGCGCCTTCGCATTGGGAATTCAAGCGCTATGGCCAAACGGGTACGTGGGTGAGTGACGTTGCTGCCCTATACGGGGCGCATGGTCGATGATCTGGCGATTATCAAATCCACGAACACTGAAGCCATTAATCACGAACCGGCGATCATGCTGATGAATACCGGCAACATGAATGCGGGCAAGCCTTGCCTGGGCTCCTGGCTGGCGTATGGACTGGGCAGCATGAACGACAATCTGCCCACGTTCATGGTGATGCAGACCAAGCTGAATGCAAAAGAGAACAACCAGCCGGTTTCATCGCGGCTTTGGAGCAGCGGCTTTCTCTCCTCGGAGTATGCCGGAGTGGGGCTGCGTTCGTCCGGCGATCCGGTGCTTTACCTCACCGATCCCAATGGGGTTGACCGCGAAGTACGCCGCAACATGCTGGATGCGGTGAACGAGATCAACCGCGAGACCTATGAGGAGATGGGCGATCCCGAAACTCATGCGCGCATCGCCCAGTATGAAATGGCATACCGGATGCAGGCCTCGGTGCCAGAACTTGCCGACCTGAGCAAAGAGCCGCAAATCGACGTGGGATTTGTATGGACCGGAGGCGAAGGAGCCGGGGACGTTTGCCTATAACTGCCTGATGGCTCGCCGCATGGCGGAGCGCGGCGTCCGCTTTACGCAGGTGTACAAGCGGGGATGGGATATGCATGACAACGTGACCGGGATCCTGCCGATCATCTGCCAGGAGACGGACCGGGGATGTTATGCGCTGGTTACGGATCTGAAGCAGCGCGGGCTGCTGGACGACACGCTGGTGATCTGGGCGGGCGAATTTGGGCGGACTGTGTACAGCCAGGGCGGCCTTTCAAAAGAGAACTATGGTCGCGATCACCATCCGCGTTGTTACACCACCTGGATGACCGGCGGCGGCGTTCGCACCGGAATCACTTATGGCGAGACGGATGACTACAGCTACAACGTGGTCAAGGATCCGGTCACGGTTCGGGACTTCAACGCGACCATATCTGCACTGCCTGGGCATCGACCACAACAAGCTGACCTACAAGTTTCAGGGACTCGATCAGAAGCTGACCGGGCCGGTGCCGGCGAGCGTCGTCAAGGGTCTGCTGGCGTGAACAAAGGCCAAGGCCGCACTGCCGTATCAGATCGGCTCTTGCCGAAGAGCAAATCGACACGCGTGACGTGGGGGGTCGTCGCTTGGATTAAGCACGGCGCTTGTTCTGCTGCCGTGGCTGGTCAGGATGGACGGAAATCCGCATGCAGACTGGCAGCAGTTTCTGGGGCGCTTTCATCCGCTGGTCGTGCATTTTCCTATCGGCCTGCTTGTGCTGGTTCCTCTGCTGGAGATTGGCGGGGATATTCCGCTCCGCGTTGCGCGAGGCGGCGGGGTTTGTGCTGGGACTCGGTTTTGCGAGCTGCCTGGTCAGTCTCTCGCTGGGGTTTCTGCTCGCTTATGGTAGCGGCGACACAGGACCTGGTGTCACACGGCATATGTGGGGCGGAATCGCCGTCACCATTGGCGCGTTGTTGTGCTTGCTGGCGCGGCCCTGGTGGTCAATGGGGACCGTGCCGTTTGTCTATCCGGCGCTGGTCGCATGCATGTTGATGGCATTGGTTTGGACCGGGCACCAGGGCGGATCGCTCTCGCATGGCAGCACATATCTGACGCAATATATGCCGGCCGACCTGAAGCGGTGGACTTTTCAGGACGCGAATGCGCCGACTGCGAATTCATTTTACGCCAGACAGATCAACCCGATTCTCGATGCGAACTGCGTTACCTGCCATGGCGCTGCAAGAACGAAGGGCGGTCTGCGGATGGACTCCTACGACCTGCTGATGCACGGCGGAAAAGACGGTCCGGTGATTGTGGCTGGCAAGCCGGAGAAGAGCTTACTGCTGGTGCGGGTGACGCTGCCGCCGGATCACAAGCAGTTCATGCCGGCGGAAGGAAAGCCGCCGCTTCGAGCCGAGGAGATTGCCCTGATCAGGGCATGGATTCTGCAAGGTGCTTCGCCAACGGCCACCGCGCCAGCCGGAATCTCGATCCGCGAAGATCGCGCAGAAATGCCGCTCCAGCCCGTGGGCAACTACAGCGCGCTGATGCCCGAGATTCTGAGGATGCAGCAGTCTCAGGGTGCGAAGCTGATGCAGGTTTCCTCGAAGCCCTCGGATGGTTTGGTCCTTTTCACCGTGGACGCCGCCGGCACCTTTGGCGACGCACAGCTTGCGGGCTTCCAGAAATTCGCACCTTATATTGTCGAAGCGGAGTTGGGGCGCACGGCAGTGACCGACGCAAGCTTCGATACGTTGAAGCAGTTTACCCACCTTCGCGCTCTGCACCTGGAAGAGACGCGAGTGACCGGGAACGGATTGGCAAAGCTGGCTCCGCTTTCACAGTTGACTTATCTCAATTTGAGCGGCACGCAGGTCACCGCGGCAGCCGTGGCGCGGCTCAGCTCATTGAAGAACCTGCGTCACGTTTATCTTTACAACACGCCTGCTCAATCCACTCCGGAGGCGCCGCAGGCACAGCCGATTGCGAGGATCGTTCCATGAATCGGAAACAATCTCAGACTGAATTCCAAGGCTTCAACCGGCGGCGTTTTTGCGCCGCCACAGGTTATGCCGCACTGGCAACGATGGTGGGCAGTGCGGCGAAAGCCGAAGAGCCTGCCCAGGCGAAAGGTTCGGCGAATGTGGCCCCGCGAACAGGCAATGGCGACTGGACCTACGACGTGGTTCCGGGATGGGGCAATCTGCCCCCCGGAAGCTCCTTCGGCGGCACACACGGAGCCATTGCTACGGACAATGCGGGAAATGTGTATGTGAGTACGCAAAGCGAGATGGGCATCCTGGTATATGGCCCGGATGGGGTTCTCAAGAAGACCATCGTCAACCAATATCCTGAGGTTCACTCGATCTTCCATGCGCAGGAGGATGGCGTCGAATACTTCTACACGACGGTGCAGAAAGGAACGCCTCAGGAGAACTGGCTCTTCGTGAAGATGAAGACCGACGGCACCGTGGTGCAAGAAGATTACTGCTCCGGCGGAGGCCGGCTTCAAAGCTCCGAACGAATGGCGGATCACGGCGGCGGTGCCGGGGCCGGATGGGAGCATCTTCATCGCTAACGGTTACGGGGACTCGCGCATCTTTCGTTTCGACCGCAACGGCGAATATCGTGCCAGCTATGGCGGCAAAGGCACTACCGATGGTCTATTTGATTGCAGCCATGGCTTGGCCGTGGATACGCGTTACGACCAGCCGCTGCTGCTGGTGTGCGACCGCGAGAACCGGCGGCTCTGCCACTTCGACTTCGATGGAAAGTTTGTGCGTACCGTAACGCAACATCTGCGCCGGCCCTGCCAGGTGACCTTTCATGGCGACTACGCGGTCATCTCAGAATTGGAAGGGCGCGTCGTCGTTCTCGATCGCGATAATACTCCGGTAGCTTTTCTGGGTGACAATCCGCTGAAGGCGCAGTGGGCAAACTACCGATTGCAGCCTCGCGATATTCCCTCCGCATTCTTCAGTGCCGCGCACGGATGCCATATCGACGAACAGGCCAATATCTATATCTCGGATTGGAACGAGTTTGGCCGCGTGACGAAACTGATCAGGACGAGCGCGTGAAATTTCGCTCAGCCCGACGCATCCTATCTTCCGCGAGGGGCTTTTCTGGAGCGAAGGTAAAGGATGGTTCCCGCTAAACCAGCCTTGATGCGCACCTTCCATCCGCTGGTGATGACCGGGCCAAGGACAGGGGGTTTTCTCCGCCACGACACGGGCTTGTGCCGCAGGCGAGTGAGAAGGAACTTTATTAGCTCAATGCGATGGCCGGGGAACTCGGTAAAGAGCAGCCACGAATACGCGATGGCGTTCGAAGCTTCATTGTCAACGCTGATAGCTTTCCATGGATGGACAACGAACGCAGTAGGAGTGTGGACGGCGGTATAGCCGAGGTCGATGAGATGGGCAAAAGCGTGATGCTCTTCACCTCCTTTGATGAACGGCGCTCCTCTCCCCAGACGCTCGTCGAAGCCTTTCCAGTCTTTGGAAATCCCCCTTCGTAACGCCATATTGGCGCCGATACCCAAGCCGCCAAAGGTAGCCGCTTCGAACCACAGGGGGTCTTTGTTGCAAAGCGTCCGAACCGATCCTTGATCGTGCCCGGCGACTGATGGAGAGGAGATCGTATCACCGGTCACGATAGCGACCGACGGATCCGTAAACGGCTCCAGAATGAGTGACAGCCACTGTTCGTCGGGCACAGCGTCGTCGTCTAGATAGGCGATAATGTCGGAACTTGTCTCTTTCCAGGCACGATTTCGTGCTCGACTCAACCCCTGGACCGGCTCAACGATATAATGCGCACCGAATTCGCGGGCCACGCTTTGGGTTTCCCGGTCTCCGGCGGTGTTGTCCACCACGATCAACTCATCAGGAGAGCTGCGCAGTCGCGCAATTCCCCTAAGACAATTCCGCAGGAGCTCAGGACGATTGCGGGTGCAAATAACCACCGCGACTGTGAACGTCCCTTCGTTTCGCTGTTGAATTGGAGAGGAGTGTTCCGAGCCACTCTCTGCGGATTGCAATGAGTTAACCTCAACTTCAAATGGAAAAAGAGCTTCGCGGACCGCCTTCCGATTGACAGCGATTTCGATCGGCAGAGAAATGAAAATACCTCGTTTCTGAGAGAGCCGCACGCCAATCTTACCAGAGGGTTCCCGGTGCATGCTATCGGGAGCCTGGGAAGCGAAGGGGTCCAGCTCTTGAAAAAAGATCGCAAAACAACCGGCGACCACGCTGCGACTTCAAAATCGGGTCCGAGCGAAAACCAAAACTCCACTGAGATCCCGCGGCGAAGGATGCTTCCGGTGATCGCACTGCCGCGACTCGCGTTCCCAGGCCAATGTGCAGGGCTTCGTCCAGAGCCTCGGCGGCATGGGGATAAGCCATGGGCCCTCCCATGCCCTCCATGGCGACATGCATCAAGGCATTTGGGAAACCAGCGCAAGCCGCCACGTTACTCGGATCATGGTCAATTGTCTCCCGCTAGATTTCTGGGATTGAGTGGACCTTCTTTTCCGACCGGCTATTCCACATTTGTGTTGCGATGCTGGTCAGTTCGAGGGATTTCTTCCAGGCTTCGATCAACCAGTCCGGGCCGAGGTTTCCATTCTCGCTTTTCACGGCCAAGCGCGGCAGCCATCCATCGATTTCCTCGGTATAAGCGAAGACAGCCCCTCTCGGCAAACGGATGTGGTGGATGGGCAGACGACGCTAGGCATGCCATCCCTGTGCCGTGCGGGCGCTCTTTTGAAGGTGATCTGCGATGCATTTTCAAGAATCCAGGCGCTCCTTAGACGTCGGAAACCTTCTTGGGGAGGATTGGGCAAGTTGCCCTCCGGCGGTAGTCGAACTTTATGGTTACATTGGTTACTCGAGGACACCCGTCAAGTTATTGAGCAGATTGTAATCTGAATTGTTTCGCGTGAGTATGTGCTTACATACCTATCAGAGCATAATACTTCAGTTCGGTTTGGCCCACCCAGCCAACCCCAGCGAGTCAACCGTCATCAAAACAACAAGCAATCTTGCGATGAAATTCGGTCCGGCTAATTTCCGGTCGAGTTTCCAGCATGGTTGGTGGCGGTGCCGCGCACTTCACAGAATTCATGCGAGACCCTTTCATTACTTCATCTGTTTGATTGGTACGAACGCTGGAAAGGCGACGATTCTGGGCAAGGAATTTTCGAGGGTTGAATGAGATTACATCAGAGGAATGAACGGTTCAGATGGTCGCCCCGAATGTGCTTGGGCCAGGTCTGAAGGGCGGGCGATTTTGAGACGCTGCAACATTTTTAGGTCAATTCCAATTGTCATGCCAACATTGCGTTCGGCCCGATTCAGGCGTTGGAGAACCTCGCGCCGGTCTTCGATCGATGAGGTCGGATTTGTGAACTCCGGCGATCCTGCGACCTCCAAAAATGAAAATCATCTTGTTCGGGGAGTTACCAGATATTAACGTCTGAATCGCGGATGACATAAAATGACGCTTTTCAAATCCGCTGTGGGCGCTTACTCTCAATGTAGGCAAATTCTGGCAATGTCCCCCGGTGAATCGTTCCTTTGTCTGTTGTGTCCGTTAGCAGTCTTTTGGCGCAAGAGTAACCGAGGAATGGTTACTGCAGAGTTTTTTATCCCCCGGGAGCCTGGAGCATACACAGGCGTGAAGTTTGGCAAGGTAAACTGCTTAGCAAAAGTCGTTTGCTAAGTCAGCATGGCGGAGCCATGCGAGCAATGGCATTCTTTGGCCCACGGAATCTAATCTTGGAAACTGAGCAAGCTTTGACGAAACCCTATCGAAAGACATGTTTTATGGGCCGACATCGCCCTGCCATTTGATCCCCAACAGAGGTACGAGACGCATATGGTTCTTCAGAACCTCGAATCGGATTTATCGGCGGATTACCCCCAAATTCGCTCCTGGCAAATCCGTCGGATGTGCGCCGATGGTATGCCGTTTTCACTGTTCCCCAAAACGAAAAGTCGGCGGTCAAGCATCTTGAATTAAGGGACATTGAATCCTATCTGCCCACCTATGAAACCGTTCGAGTTTGGAAGAATCGGCAACGGGTTAAGACAGTCCTGCCCCTCTTCCCGACCTATCTGTTCGTACATATCGAGGTGGGTGAACGGACGAGGGTCCTCCAGACTCCCGGGGTACTTCACATTGTAGGCAATGGCCGGAATCTTCTGCCTTTAGAAGATTCAGAAGTCGAGTTCCTGCGCTCTGGATTCCATGGCAAGAAGCCGGAACCCTATAGCGAGTTAGTCGTGGGCGAGAGAGTGCGCATCAAGACCGGAGTCATGCAGGGGATTGAGGGTACGTTAGTGAGAAAACAAAGTAGTCTTCGGTTTGTCCTGACCCTCAGCATGATCAATCAGCATGCAGCAGTAGAGGTCGATGCGGATGCATTGGAATGCGTGGTAGCCTAATTGCACCATTCTCCGTGCCCGATGCAGGCAAGACTGCTTAACAATCGATCTGCAGTCATCATGCCCAGTCATCTAATTAGATTCATTTAAATCTTGTTGACCGGTGGCGAGGGCAAAAGCCTATGCCTCCCAGAAATTCAGTGCGAACCGAGAAAATCGTAGCGGCCACCGCGCTCCTGTTTGCGCGACAGGGCTATCATGGCACAAGCACGCGCGAAATCGCTCGATTAGCAGAAGTCAGCGAAAATACACTCTTCCGCCACTTTGACCATAAGGAGGATATCTTCTGGTCGGCACTCCGCTCCAACGCCGCTGCGCTAAAGCCACGCCGTGACCTACTCGAGGGAATAAAGGCCGGCGATGGGCCAGAGGTGGTTCTTCCGAAAATTCTGGAATTGCTTTCCGATACCATGAAATATAAGCCGGAAGTATTGAGATTGATTGCTGTCGCACTTCTGGAACTGCAAGGCAAAGGAGAGGCACTCTGTCGGGATCTTATTTCGCCTCTATTTTCCGAGATCAGTCGATATCTGGCATCAAGCGTTGAAAAGGGCCAGGTAATGGACGTGGATCCTGCGATTCTGGCCTCATCTTTGACGGCGATGGTCTTGATTCATCCGCAAATCTTGAGGTTGACGGATGGGGACAGATCGTCGCTCGCTGAAAGACGGGATGCGGTACATGTATACAGCGAATTTGGCTTGATGTGCTCAGCCCCAGGCTGCCAGGGCTCGCCGATACCCAGAACGGCCGATCAAACGTCAACTTAGCCTGCAGCTGATAAGCTTTGTTACTGCACAGTTTGGCAAAGGCTCAAGCCAGTTAACGTCCAAGCACCTCAGCGAAGATACGGGAATCAGTTTCAGGAGGAAGGTATGTCGTCCACTTCATTGCCTGCACGACGCTCGGTGATAGAACGCATTCGATGGCGCCTGTTGGCATCCTTGAAGGATCTGGTTTCTTTCTTCCTGTCGGGAATTCTTGCGTTTGAGCTGCGATTCGATGGCGCCCTTCCTGCCAAATACCATCACGCGTTTGTGGTGGCTCTGGGCGTCTGGGCTATATCCAAAACGATCGCGTTCATTATTGGTGCGGTAAACCGGGGTTTCTGGCAGTACACATCGATTTACGATGCGCAGCGCATCGCGCTGGCTAATTCGGCAGGTTCGGTTGTGGCGGGCGTGGCCCTGATCGGCTTGCTCGGAACGCGTGGCATTCCGCGATCCATTTACATCCTCGAATGGATCATCTCCAGCTTTCTTCTCCTCGGGGGAAGATTTGCTCTGCGCGCATTCGCCGCCGCAAAGAATAGTCGCTGGGCTGAGGGTGAAGGCACGCGAACTCTTATTTACGGCGCTGGATCGGCAGGCTTGCAGCTTTTATGGGAGGTGCGACAAAATCGCGCTTTGATGTGCGATGTGGTCGGCCTCATCGATGACGATCCGAGCAAAGTGGGGTTGATTCTTGACGGAAAGCGGGTACTGGGGACCGGCGAAACCCTGAAAGCTCTCGCCCGGAAGCAGAGTGCGAAGCTGGTGCTGATTGCCATTCCGTCTGCGACAGGACCGCAAATGGTTCGAATCCTGAAGCTGGCTTCCGAAGCCGGGGTCGAATACAAGATGGTCCCAAGCCTGGGGGATCTCATCCAGGACAAGAAACTCGGTGGACAGATCCGGAAAATTGCGGTCGAAGATCTGTTAGGCAGGAAGTCCATACAACTGGACCAGGACAATATCAGAGAGCGGATCCAGGGAAAGGTGGTAATGGTGACCGGCGCCGCCGGCTCTATAGGGTCAGAGCTTTGCCGGCAGATTGCGCGTTTCCGTCCCCTCGCCCTGATCGGGTTTGACCAGGCAGAGACTCCGCTGTTTCAAATTGACAGGGAACTGCGAAGCCACTTTCCTGGCATGGCATTTCACCCCGAAATCGGAGATGTTACCAAACCTGAACATTTGAACCGGGTGATGAAGCACTATGGGCCGTCGATTCTTTATCACGCAGCTGCTTACAAGCACGTTCCCCTCATGGAGAGGCACATATTCGCTGCGGTTCAAAACAATGTCTTCGGAACCTGGCAAACTGCTCTTGCGGCAATCAGGCACGGAGTAGATGACTTTGTGATGATTTCGACCGACAAGGCGGTTCGCCCGACCAGCATGATGGGCGCCACCAAGAGAGTCTCCGAGCTTGTGATTCGAGCACTTCAAACCAGGAGCGATACGAGATTTGTTGCAGTCCGTTTCGGCAATGTGTTGGGCAGCAACGGAAGCGTAGTTCCCATCTTCAAGGAACAAATTGCCGCCGGCGGCCCGGTTACAGTCACCCATCCGGAGATGCGCCGCTATTTCATGACCATCCCAGAGGCCTCTCAGCTGGTGCTGCAAGCCTTTTCGATCGGCAACGGAGGAGATGTTTTCCTTCTCGATATGGGTGAACCCGTAAAGATCGTCGATCTTGCCACCAATCTTATCTTACTGTCGGGGCTCAAGCCTGAGAAAGACATCAAGATTCAATTCACCGGGCTTCGCCCAGGAGAGAAGCTGTTTGAGGAATTGAACCTCCACAACGAGTCCCTACTTCCGACTTTGCACGCCAAGATCAGACGATATGCAAGTCCCCCGCGCCTCGATAGCGCTCAAATCATCGCTCATATGCAGGAGTTGGAGCAGATCGTAGAGAAAAGAGATGAGGCTCGTTTGATTGAACTGCTTGGAAAATATGATTCCGGACTACACTCCCAGCGTGCAGATTCGAGAAGCAGCGTTGTCCCCAACTCTGAGCTGCGCCGGAACCAACGGAACCGGGATTCCGGCGCGTGAAGTTCGCGACACGATCCCGCCCGAGCGCGCGGCTATCCCCGACGCCGGTCAAACCAATCAAAACCCTCGTCGCGCGGGAGCAATATATCCCAATATGGCCTGACAAGCTTGACCTTCCGGGCCCCGAAAAAACAAACAAAGTTGCATCACTCCGTTGCACCTCGGCGCAGCGGTCCTCCACACCACCCTCATCATCAGTCGGCAAACCAGGCGAATCGCGAGATGCTTTCGGTTCACAGATTGCTCGATTGAACATCGCAGCATAGCGGCTGCGAAACACCCAAGGACATATCGTGAATAACTACGAGACTACCAGCTCTTCGAACGAAAGGCTGGGCGGCTTACTCCTGCCGCATGATGCACAGCAATTTACCCAGCTCCATGGGTTGCAAGGTCTCATTCGGGTGGCAACACGGCGCCTGAAATGGATTGTGACCGCCATTGTCATCTGTGAATTGTTTGCGATTATCATCACCGCGAGAACCAGGCCGGTATATCAGGCTACGGCGACGATTGAGTTGAACAAGAGCAGCGGCTCGATGGACTTGGGACTCAGTAGCATCATGTCGGATCAGTTGAGTTCGGACGAAGATAGCCTCCTTATCGATCAACAGACCGAGACCGCAATCCTCCAGGGCGATTCGCTGGCGCTTGCAGTGATTAAACGACTCGGACTTGCTTCAGAACCGCCGTTCGCAAGGGATGGCGCGGCCGCGGCGGCGGGAAAAGATCCGTCAGGCGATGAATCAGCATCAGTGCGCACGCGGCTGCTAGGGATTTTCAAGGGCGGCCTGAAAGTGAATCCAATTCGTGGCACGCGCTTGATTCAGGTTGTATACCAAAGTCACGATCCGGAACAGGCGGCGAGGATCGCAAACGCGATCATCGAAAGTTACAAGAACCAGTATCTCCAGTCTCACTACAATGCGACGAGCGAGGCATCGGACTGGCTGACCAAGCAGTTATCGGAGCTCAAGGCCAACGTTGAAGACTCCGAGAAGAAGCTCACTGATTTTGAAAAAGAGAGCGGCATCATCAGCTTGAACCTGATGCCCGCAAGTGGCGGAAACGAGTCTACGGGTGAGGGACAGATCCATAGCGTTGTGA
Source organism: uncultured Acidobacteriota bacterium (assembly GCA_963833995.1). Taxonomy (GTDB): domain Bacteria; phylum Acidobacteriota; class Terriglobia; order Terriglobales; family Acidobacteriaceae; genus Telmatobacter. The sequence continues at coordinate 30,668 of CAWIAE010000004.1, forward strand.
TTCAAAAGCTCGATGAACTGAATGGCGACTTGACCAAGGCGGAGACTGATCGTATTGAGAAGGAAGCGATCTATCGTTTAGTTCAGACCAGCAATGATGATGTGGTGCTCGGCCTCAACAACGATCCCCTGGCAGTCCAGAGTAATTCGATGGTACTCACGCAAGGTGGTGGACTCTCGAATCTTCAACAACTTCGACAACACCAGAATGAATTGAAAGTCAGCATCGCGGACGCCTCATCTACATACGGGGCAAATAACCGTCACCTGAAGGAAATGCAGACTGAGTTGCGGGTCGTTGATGAACAAATTCATCAGGAGTTGCAGCAGATCATCAAGCGTGCACAGGCCGATTTCCAACTGTCGCAACAGACAGAAAACGAAATTCAGCGGCGGTTCGACACACAGCAGGCTGAGGCAAGCAAGCTCAACGAGAAGACGGTGCAATTCGCCGTGCTGAGCCAGGAAGCTTACTCCCGCAAGAGGCTGTATGAAGATCTCTACACAAAGCTGCAAGAAGCAAATGTTTCCGCGGGGTTGAAAGCTACGAATATCACCATCGTAGATCCCGCTCGATCGCAGTCCGTTCCAGTTCTCCCCAAGCGCCGCGTGAATCTTGCGCTGGGAATGCTATTTGGAATTTTCATCGGGATCTCCTCGGCGTTTGCCGTTGATGCATTGGACCGGACCGTGACCGATCCCCTGGAAGTCGAGGAGATTACCGGTAAGCCTGTGATCGGCGTCATTCCAATCTTTGGAGAGAAAGGCCGGACTTACGGATCTCGGCTGGCTCATGAGGCGAAGCGACTGACTGGGATGCGAACAGAGGTCCCGGAAGATCCTTCCACCTCAATCTGGATGTTGCAGCGCCCCGATTCCGTTCCCGCGGAAGCGTTTCGTGTGTTGCGCACATCAATTATGCTTTCACGCGCGGGAGGAGGTCTCAAAGTCCTCCTGGTGACAGGATGCACTCCAGGAGAAGGCAAAACCACTGTGACGGCGAACCTGGCCGTCGCTTTTGCTCAGCATAGCAAGAGGGTCCTCATCATCGAGGCTGACATGCGTCGCCCGAAATTGAAGCACAAGATGGAGTTTCCCGGCGAGGTGGGGCTCAGCAATGTCCTGGCCGGTTCGTGTCCTGTCGAAGATGCCATTATTCGGGGGTTGCACGTGCCCACGCTGGACATTCTGCCTGCAGGACCGCGCCCGCCTATGCCATCCGAAATTCTTGGTTCGGCGGCATTCGGCGAACTCCTCAAACAACTGCATGCTCGCTATGACATCATCCTGATCGATAGCCCTCCTGCGCTTGTGGTGACCGATGCGGTCACAATGTCACCTAAAGCCGACGCCGTTCTGTGGGTAGCCCAGGCGGGGGTCATTACTAGGCCCCAATTAGCCCGAGCGACTCACCTGATCGAGCGGAACCGAATTCCGGTGATCGGATTTGTAATGAATCGAATGAGCAGAACGCACGCCGGATACGGCTACGGATATGAGTATGAAATCTACGGTTCTCAATACGGGGAGGAGAATTTGCATGGCGCATAAGCTTCTCCATACCGCGCTCGCAGCGGCGGCTGCGCTTCAGGTTGTGCTTCCGGGTGTTGCCGTTGCACAAATGAACATGCAGCAGATGCCTGGACTACAAGCTGGAACGGGCCGGACGCCGGGCATTGCCAACGCGAATAACGGACCCCGCAATGCGGGTTTGGGAGTCGTTCCGGAGGATTTCGCGCAGTTAAAGCTAGCCCCTGGTTTTCTGATCGGGCTGAATGTGCTGGATGACCCCGATTTTAATGGAGAATTCCGGGTTGATCAGGGTGGCGCCATCCAACTGCCGATTCTGGGAAGCGTTCACGTGGCCGGCAACACCGCGTCTGAAGCCAGCAATGAGATCAAGATGCGGCTCCTGAAGGGACAGATTCTGAAGGATCCCCAGGTCGATTTGAACGTTCTGGAGTATACGGCGCCCCAGGTGACGATCATCGGAGAAGTGACTAGCCCGGGCAAGTATCCCTTGCTGGTCCCGCGCAAGCTCATCGACGTGCTGGCGCTTGCGGGTGGACCCACAGTCCTTGCAGGCAATCAAGTTTCGATTACTCCCGCGAATGCAGAGGACAAGCCGGTCCTCGTTCACTACTCCAAAGCGACGGATCCGAAATTGGTTGCGAAAGTCATGGTGAATCCCGGCGACACCGTGCAGGTAAAGAGGGCGGGTATCGTCTACGTGCTTGGAGCTGTGGCTCGGCCGGGGGGATACGTGATGCAGGAAGACGGGATGCTTGACGTGTTGCAGGCTATTTCGCTTGCCAACGGCACCACTATTCAGGCGTCCACCGGCAAGATATATCTCCTGCGCAGGAATTCCGACGGGACTGAGATCAACATCACGCTTCCTTACAAGAAGATCACTACAGGAAAGCGCGCCGACGTACAACTGCACGCAACGGATGTGCTCTTCGTGCCAACCAGCAAGATGAAATCCATTCTGACGAATAGCCAGGGAGTTCTATCCGCGGCCGCATCGGCCTCTATTTACGCCGGGGTTGTTCAGTAACGTGAGAGCGTCGTTCTCCCATTGGCTCTAGTTTGTTTTTCAGCCCCGAACGCAGCGCACCTTCTTTGAGGTATCGACGATGTACAAATTGGACGTTATGTCAATTAGTGAAGGGAGTCGAAGAGTGGTCGGCGGAAGCCTCCTCGATCCGCAAAATTCGCGCAGTGCCGTGGCCATAACGTCACCGACGGCGCAAGAACTTCGCAGCTCGGCCAAGTCCGGCTATGTGCAATATGGCTGCGGCTGGTCCGCGCCGAAAGAATGGACTAACTTCGATGCTTCCCTGACTCTCAAATGGGAGCGACTTCCAATCCTAGGCCGATACACCAAGAACAGCCGGCACTTTCCTGTAAACGTCAGGCCCGGCGATGTAGTGAAAGGACTGCCTGTTCCCGATGAAAGCTGTCAGGGCGCTTATGCCAGTCACGTGCTTGAGCATCTCGCGCTTGAGGACTTTCAGAAAGCACTCCAAAACACCTACCGCATTCTTCGGAAAGGCGGAATTTTCCGATTAGTGGTCCCTGACCTGGAATGGTCCGCGCGGGAGTACATTGCGCGCCTGGATCGCGGGGAGCCAAACCCAAACGCCTTTTTCCTTCGCGACGCGCATCTTGGATGTGAGAAAAGGGAACGCGGTCTTATGGGTCTCGCCCGGAAACTGTTCAACACGTCGATGCACCTATGGATGTGGGATGAGATTTCCATCACCCAGGCCCTCAAAATCCAAGGGTTTCGTCAAATACGCCGCTGCCGTTTCGGAGATTGCGAAGATCCTATGTTTTCACTCGTGGAGGACCAAGGTCGGTTTGAAAATGCAGTCGCGATGGAAGCTAGGCGATAATCAGTTTTTTCCAGCTTATCGCTGCCTGTGCGAATGAGGTGGGTTTGCGGCGAAGGAGAAGTAATGGATTCGAATACGCCGTGCACTGCGAACTCAGGTTTTCTCCAAATCAGCTCAGAATGGATCAGTGGAACACATCCAATCGCAGGAAGTGCACCCGAATTGAATTCAACCGCCTCTCCAGAAGTCTTGACTCGGATCGCAATTGTTGTATCTCATCCTATCCAATATTTCGCACCCTGGCACCGTGCCCTGGCCACAATTCAGGGCGTCGTTTTGAAGGTGTTCTTCTGTTCCAGGAAGGGGGTGGAAGCATACTACGACCGCGACTTCGGAACTGAGGTGAAATGGGATATTCCGCTCCTCGATGGCTACGAATGGGAGTTTCTGTCGAGCCGGAAGCCGATCAAAAATCTAACTTTTTGGGCCACAGATAACCCCAATATTGGCGAAGCGCTGGCCAGTTTCCATCCTTCTGTCGTAGTAATACATGGGTACGTGCACCGAACCATGTGGCGAGCAGTGAACTGGTCTAATCGGAATCGCATTCCAGTGATGCTCATTTCCGACTCGAGCGCGACCGCGACACCTACGTTGTGGAAGCGCGCTGCCAAAGCAATTGTCGTCCGCCATCTCTACCGGCGTCTGGACGGCGCCTTTTCCTGCGGCGACAATAATCGGAAGTATCACTTGCAGTACGGCATTCCGAAGGAGCGAGTATTTCAAGGAGCGCTTCCCATCGATTGCGAACGGCTCATCACTTCCATAGGCGAGCCGAGCGCAACGCGTGGCGAAATCCGGCGGCGATTTGGAATTCCTGAAGACGCCTTTGTCGTAGTTTACGCAGGAAAGCTGATTCCTCGGAAATGCCCTTCGCACTTGACTGAGGCTATCTACCGCTGCACGCTACGCGGCCTGAATGTTTGGGGACTGCTGATTGGGGAAGGCATTGAGCGCCCCTCTCTTGAAGCGTTCATAGCGGAACGAAATCTGAAGAATATTGTCTTAGCCGGATTTGTGAACCAGAGCGCAATTGGAGAGTATTATGCGGCTTCACAGGTTTTGGCGCTGACCTCAAGTTATGAACCGAAGGGGCTTGTTGTCCCGGAAGCGGGCTGCGCCGGATGCCCCGCGATCCTCAGCGATCGAATTGGATGCATCGGGCCAAACGACAGCGCTCGGCTCGGCGAAAATGCCCTGTCTTATCCGTGGTCGGATATTGGCGCATTGACCGATCGCATAATCAAACTGTATGAGGATCGGGAGTTGTATCGCTCCATGTCCAACGCCGCAATGAAGATCGCAAATTTGCAAAATGTCGATGTCGTCGCGCCGCAATTGAAAGAGGCAGCCGTGCAACTTCACAGGATGGGCATTCGCCAGTAGTCGACGCTCCAATGGGAAAGGCAGGATCTAAAGTTTGCGTGAACTCGTGAAGTCCGCTTATTTGCACCTCTGGATATTGCCTCGTATTCACCGCGCATATCGGGATCTTTCGGTGGCTGAAACTTTCCAGAGGATCTACCGCACGAAATCCTGGGGCGATAACGGCGAGGCGTTCTGTTCCGGGTCAGGGTCCAGAGAGGAGGCTGCGGAACTCTACTGCGCCTTCGTGATCCAGTTCATTCGAGACCATCAATTGCAAAGCATTACCGATCTCGGTTGCGGGGATTTCTATGTTGGGAAACGAATTGTGGAAGCCACCGGAGTACGATACACGGGGATCGACGTCGTTCCCGAACTGATTGAGCACCACAAGAAATCCGTGAAAGACCCACGCGTCAGTTTTTCATGCCTCGATATTTCAAGTGACCCATTGCCGCCCTCGGATTTGTGCTTGATCCGCCAGGTTCTCTAGCATCTCTCCAATCGAGAGATTGCTAAGGTCATCGCGAATCTCGACAGCTTTCCCCGGGTTCTCATCTCGGAGGACGTCCCGAGGAATCCAAAGTCGTTCAATCGGGATAAGCCGCATGGGCCTGATGTGCGGTCTTACTACGGCTCGGGAGTCTATCTCGACTCGCCACCCTTCTCGAAGCCCATTGCAGAATCCTGGAACATCCCACTGACAAGCAATTCGATGTTGAGAACCGTGCTGCTCTCTCAAACCGATGCAAACTGAATTAATTTGGCCTCCGATACCATCTCGAAGTCTCCGGTAGCCACTGGCAAACGCGCCTTCGTCGAGCACTATGGTTCCACGGTGCTAGGGCAGGGTTTGACCCTTGGGCTCGGAATTCTGACCAGCATTCTGGCTGCGCGGATGCTTGGTCCAGTGGGCCGAGGCGAATATGCGGCGATCATTATCTGGCCAATGGGAATCGTCATGCTCTTTTCCTTCGGCATGAACCAGGCGATCGCGTTCAATGTGGCCCAGAGGGCGTTCACACTTTCGGAGGTGGTGGCCGCAGCCACAACCATTGGCCTGATCCAGAGCGCTTTCACTATCATCGTCGGTCTGCTGATCGTTCCTCATGCGCTGGCACACTACTCTCCGACTGTGCAGCACCTGGGTACTGTCTTTGTGTTGGTGACCCCGGCGCTGATTTTCAGCGGATATCCAGCGAATCTGTTTCAGGGATTGCCCGATCTTTTGCGATTCAATCTCATCCGCATAACGGCGCAATTCACGTTTTTTGCAGGGCTTGTGGCTCTGTATTTCACGAGCCGTGGAACCCTTCGTTCCGTCATCTCTTGGCAGGTATTGGGCTATATTGCCGCCCTGTCGGTGGGATTGGTAATGGCCTGGCACACTCTGAGGCCGCGCCTGCGTTGGAGCAAGGCAGCAATTCCGAGCCTGCTGCACTTCGGCTTCCGGACTCAGGCGACAAATCTGAGCAGCTATTTCAATCAGCGGATTGATCAGCTCATCCTCTCGCTCTTCGTGCCACCGCAGCAGTTGGGCTTCTATGCCGTCGCGGTCACGCTCTCAACAGCGGTCACGGTCTTTCCCCAGGCTGCCGGCATCGTCACGTTTTCGAGAGGTTCCGGTCAGGGGCGCGAAGACGCCGTGGCAACAATCGGGCATTCTTTCCGTGCCTCTCTTGTTTGGCTGCTGCTCTGTTGCACTGTGCTTTACGTTCTGGCGCCATTCCTGATCCGCCTGGTGTTCGGTGCAGCGTTCGACGGGTCTATTCTCGCCTGCCGGATCCTGCTGCCCGGCGCACTGATGATCGGGCTGAACCAGGTTCTTTACAACGGCGCAAGCGCGCTGGGCAGGCCCGGCCTCCCTTCCATCGCAGAGGGGGTCAGTATGGCTGTGACTGCCATTGGGCTCTATTCGCTGGTTCCTCACTACGGATACATCGGGGCTGCAGTTGTTTCGTCCGTCGCATACACTGTGAGTTTCCTGCTGATGTTAACGCTCACTCACCGGCTTCTGAAATTGAACCTTCGTGTTCTGGTCCGTGGGAGACCAGATGACCAAGGAGCTTAGATTCCCAATCGGATTTACTTCGAGACAACAATGACCGGCAAAGATACACTTCGCAGATTTTCGTTACTCGTTGGGCGCAAGAATCTATATCGCGCATCTCGTTTTCTGATGTACGCGGCAAGAGGGGACGTGGGGAACGATCCAGCGATGAACGGAGAGCGCACTGCGCAGGAGGCCGCTCTTCGAGCATCGGTTTCGCCCGTTACGGTCTTCGACATAGGAGCCAATATAGGCGAGTGGAGCGCCGACCTTCTTGAAGTTGCGCACAACCTCGATGTGAGAGTAAGCGTCCATGCCTTCGAGCCATGCTCGGGAACATTTGATATCCTCTTTGAGCGTCTCGCAAACTCGCCTGAACTCACACTGGTCAACATGGCGTGCTCTCAGCAGGCCGGTACTGGGACCATGCATGTGTACGGGAATGGAGCGGGTACAAACAGTTTGGGGGAACCCGTAGATGGCCGGATTGCGACAACCGAGCAAGTGCAGATCACGACAGTTGATCTCTACTGCAAAACAAATGCAATCAGTAAGGTGGACTTTCTAAAGATTGATGCCGAGGGGCACGACTTTCAAGTGATCTCCGGGGCCTCGGAAATGCTGGGTAGACAGGCCATCAGGTTTCTGCAATTTGAGTACAATTTTCGTTGGATTGCGTGCCGCAGCTATCTACGCGATGCCTTCGCGCTTCTCAATGCCAAGGGATACAGAGTAGGCAAATTGACCGGACCTCAGATTGAATTCTATCCGAACTGGCACTGGGAACTGGAGAACTGGGCGGAAGGGAACTATATCGCATGTGCAGAGCAGGACATGCGCTGCCTTCCTCGCCGTGACCCAGAGTGGCTGCAGCATGCCGTCCAGCAGGAGCGCAGATGGTAACTTCAGTTTCAGTGCAACAACGCGAATCGTACCGGGAAAGGCTCTATCTCCAATATGTCGCAACTCATTTCGGTGTGGACGCCCTTGAAGTGAGGGCCCGCGTGAAGGCGAGTGCGCCCTATTTCAGAAGGCTTCGAAAACAGTTCCCGAAAGATAAGAGCGCTCGCATATTGGACCTCGGCTGCGGCTGCGGCAATCTTCTTTATTGGCTGGAAAAAGAGGGATACAACTCCCTAGAAGGGGTAGATCGTTCGGCCGAGCAGGTGGCGGCTGCGCACAGCCTTGGCTTGAGCTTTGTAAAGGCCGGCAACGTATTCGAGCACCTCGCGCAACGTGGACCGGAGAGCGCCGACGTAGTCGTAGCTTTTGATTTGATCGAGCACCTTGGAAAAGAGGAAGCCTTTCAGTTTGCGGATGCGGTTTTCCGTGTCTTGGCTCCGGGAGGCCTGTTTATTCTCCACTTGCCCAATGGCGAAGGTCTCTTTTTCGGATCAGTGGCATTCAATGATCTGACCCATGAGCTGATTTTGACCAGCGGCAGCCTGGGACAACTCCTTCGCTGCGTGGGCTTCTCTGAAGTTCGAAACTATGAGGACACTCCCACTGTACACGGACCAGTGAGTGCCGCGAGGTACGTGATTTGGATGGCGGTGAAAACGATCCTGCGGGCAATCTACTCTGCACAGACCGGGAATATTGGCGGCAATCTGATCTTGTCGCAGAATTTTCTGGCAACTGCGCGCAAACCATGAGAGGGGCATCGACGGCAAGCATGTTCCGCATACTGTTCATTGGAGCAAATTGGTACGGCAGCAACGCGCGTTCCTGCGTGGATGCCTTACGTCGCCTCGGACACGACGTGCTCGACGTGGACGAGGATTCGTTTTTTCCCCGCGCTACGATGTGGACGTCGAGGGCGGCCAGACGCCTGTTCTGGTTCAGATTTGTCGAGGAGTTCAACAAGCAGATTCTTCGTAACGCGGACAGTTTTCGCCCCGACATTTTAATTGCATTCAAGGGAAACTGTATCTACGCGGAGACTCTGAGGTCGCTTCGCCAGCGAGGAATCTCACTTTACAATTATTTTCCTGACACGTCTGCGTTTACCTACGGAAAATGGATTCCCCAATCGCTGCCGGAATACGATTGCATCTTCTATACCAAGCCGTTCTGGTATTCCGACGCGAGCAGGCAAATTTCATTGAAAGCCGGGTTCTTCCTGCCTCATGGCTACGATCCTCTTTTGCACCGCCCGATGCCGCTCGATGCGAGGGATATTGCGGAATACCGCTGTGACGTGAGCTTTATTGCAACCCACACGCGGTATAAAGAGACTCAACTCGCGAACCTCATCGGCCTCCGGCCAGATCTCAATCTATGCATATGGGGTGACCTCTGGAACACTCGTTGCGACTCGCCGAACCTGCGCAGGTGCATCAAGGGTTTTCCGCTTTTCGGCGATCGCTTCTCAAAAGGAATTCAAGCCGCACGAATCAATCTGGCTATCATGACCGGACCGAGGAAGGGTGCTTCTTCGGGGGATCTGACCACGAGCCGCACATATATCATCCCCGCCTCAGGCGGTTTTATGCTGCACGAGAGAAATCATGAGGTGTTAGATCTCTACAAAGAGCACGAAGAAGTTGAATGTTTCGATTCCGCTCAGGAACTTGCCGAGAAAATCGATTTTTACCTTGCGCATCCGCACGCTCGCGAGCAGATCGCGCGAGCCGGCTTTGCGCGCTGCGTACCGGCTTACTCCTACGATAACCGCATGGCGCAATTGCTCCGCTGGCACGAACAACCTCGCGGCGTTGAGAATCGCGAAAAGGTTTCCGCTTAAGGCGGCGGCATTTGTCATTTAACCGTTCATTCAGCCAGAGAACCAGCCCGAGGGGTACAATGCCAGCCGATTTTCCGCCATCTGTTGCAACCGGGGTATACCGGACAAAGGGCTCTCCATTCGGCCCTCTGCTACTGCTGGGGGTTGCCTTGCCGCTCGGAATCTGGTGGTTTTATTCTGAACTTGGCGGCGGTTCCCAATTCGTAACATTCGATGCGATGGCGGCTTGCTTTGTCATCCTCGCGGTCGCCTATCTCGGCCTGCACGGATTGGGGAAAATGGCATGGACCAGCATTCCCGTCCTCTTGACGTTCGAAGCTCTGGCGGGCTTTGTCGCCGTCCCGGCGTGGCAGTTCGTCACGGGCGTCGATACGCTGGACAGTTCTTATGTGCTTGCCATGTTCCTGGCGCTGGTCGGATTCGCCGCATTCTGGTTGGGGAGCGCGGCGCTGATGAAAGAGAGCGGACTCCGGTTCGCTCCAAGTGTCGCGTATACACCGAGCCGCGTGTTGATGATCAGTTCGATCATGCTGATTCTGGGCTTAATCGGAAATGTTGTGCTGTGGAGGATCGGCCTCTTCGGGTACGCGGGCGATGCAGGTACCCGAGCGTCTTTCGCTGGGAGTCTCGCATGGCTCGCTTTCATGAGCGACCTGCTGGGCTACGCCATGGTGGTCTCAGCCATTGAGGTGCTTGGCAAGGGAACGACGGAGCAGGCCATGAAAGTCATCTTCTGGGTTTCATTCCTTTCCGCGGTTGGATTGGGCATCGTCTCAGGAATGAAATCGGCTGCGATGCGTCCGATCTTCGGTGTGATCCTGATCTACGGTGTAACGAGAGGGCGATTGCCGCGAACTGCCGTAATATTGCCGATATTTCTCGTTCTGGTGCTCTACCCGTTTACGGCTGCATTCAGAGATAGTCTGAACAACGGCTATCGAGACCAGTTCAATTCGCTCGGCGGCATGGAAGAGACCATTTCCAAATCGTTCGACGATGCATTTTTCAGCTTCGGCTCAACCAGCCAGGGAGCTATCAGCGGGAATCTTCAGCAGACCACAAGCCGTGTCTCTTATCTCACGTATGTTCGCGATGTCAGCAGCCTCCCCGATCCGTCGATGCTGCAGGGCGAGGAGAAACTGTGGATGGCGCCGTTGTATCCGTTGGTTCCCAGATTCTTGTGGAAGTCAAAGCCTGTTCTCAACAAGGGGCAGCGCTTGAGTGTGCTGCTTGGCCGTGGCAACATGACTTCCTCGGCCGCCACGCCCATAGGAGATCTTTATTCGGCATATGGAACCTGGGGCGTTGCAATCGGAATGCTGATCTGGGGAGCATTTGTACAGCTCTGTATGAACTGGGTCGGGGGTAAACCGGCCTCGGAGAAAATGCTGTTTGTCTATTCGCTGATGTTGAGGCCATTGCTCGATCTGGAGTATGACTTCACCGGTCTGATCGCGGCGGCCGTTCAAATGGCGATCTTGGCGATAGTCATGTCATTCCTGATTTACGGCCGGTCGCCGGATGCCAGAGGCCAATCTTAGCGACTGCGCTAGAAGCGGTCCGTCCGCGGGATCATACAGAGCAATTACGGAATGAACTAGCTTTAAGCTTCAGAGATTTATGGGAATGGTTCCAGACCCCGGGTTAGCCGCGGTTCAATCATCGCCTCTGATCGTTGTAAGTCTTAAAATCGTCGGCCAAGACAGGAGCGGGTCGTGACAAGAGTCTCACCCAATTTTCAGCGCATCACTCAACTCGATGGGGTAAGGGGCCTGGCAATTCTGGCCGTCTTCTTGAACCATGCGTTGAATGCCAAGCTTCTGTGGATGGGGGTGGACCTGTTCTTCGTCCTATCTGGGTTTTTGATTACGGGCGTCCTGCTGAACGCGAAGCAGTACTCGCTCCGCGGTTACTTCGCAAAATTCTACACGAGGCGAGCTCGAAGGATTCTTCCGCCGTATCTGCTTACCCTCCTCGTGGCGAGCGGGATCTTCGGCGCGGCATGGACGCGCCATTGGTACTTTTACATTATGGCTAACAACCTGCTCAGCCTGTTTCACATTCACTACCCGGCGGCATTCTATCCGCTCTGGTCGCTGGCTGTGGAGGAGCAGTTCTACCTTGTTTGGCCTTTGGCAGTGTATCTCCTCAGCGAGCGGCGGTTGGCGCAATTGGCGGTGACCTTCATTGTTCTTGCTCCGATGCTGCGAGCTGCGTTTCATTTTCGCGACTATGGTCCCATCTACTGTCTTACTCCATTTCGGATGGACCTGCTGGCCGCAGGCGCTTTGCTTTGCCTGGCCTATCGGCACAAACCCTCCCGCATCGAACGCTTCGGCTTGGAGACTGGAATGCTTTTCGCTCTATCCGGGATGGGTGGGCTGGTCATTCTTTTTCACTATGGCATCACCACCGGAGGAAACACCCGCATCGGCAACAGCCTGATCCTGGAGTGCACCCTTTTGATAAGTCTTGGGTTCATGCTATGGGCACTTAGCGGCCGCTTTGTGCAGGGCCTGCAATGGGGTCCCCTACGGTACATCGGAAGAATAAGCTACACGATGTATCTTGTGCATCGTGGGGTGCTCTACCTGTGCTCGACGCGATTCGACCAGCACGTGGCGGCGATCATCGGCTTTTCAATTACAGTCGCCTACGCATCCGCATCGTGGTATCTGATGGAGAAGCCTCTGTTGGTGCACGGTCGCAAACCGGCGGCTCTCGCAACGGCGGCTCCCTGATTCAGTGTTATTTCCAACCTACGACGCTTGTATCGATCCATCAATGCAGGGATGGGACGCAGCGCTGACGAGAATACGATGAAAATCCTTGTTGCATGTATCGCCCATTTCCATGATCGCCCGGGCGGTTCATCGAAGGTGGCCTTCGATGAAGCAGTGGAGCTTGCTCGTCGAGGGCACGATGTGTGGATGATTGCGCATAGCAAGAAGTCCCTCCCGGAATACGAAGAGAAAGATGGAATCACGTACCTGCGCTATGACGCAGGATCCGTCGACCGCTGGAATCCGGCCCGGGCTTCAGCCCACCAGCGCGCTGCAATCGCTGTGCTGAAGCGGCATTTACCCCATGTGGACGCGATCCACGGCCACATCCCCCTGGCGACGCTGGCAGCATGGATTTTTATGGCGATTCTGCCCACTCGAGTTATACCATCCATTCCCCGGCCAGGATGGAGATGGCTATCGTATGGAAGGAGACCGGTTTCTGGACACCGAGTCACAGCCCCGGTCGGACTGAGAATGATCAACCGGTTCGAGGCGGAGTGCCTTCGCCGATCGAATGTTGTTACCGCGCTCTCCCATTACACAATCGATTGCATTCAAAAGATCCATGGGAAGGAAATGGGTCAGAAGGTGCGCCTGGTGCCGGGGTGGGTTGATACGTCGCGTTTTGTTCCTGTCACAGATCGCGGACTCGCTAAAAACCAACTCGGGTGGCCGACGGATATTCCAGTCTTGTTCACTTTGCGACGTTTGGTTTCGCGAATGGGATTGGACCGTCTCCTTACGGCGTGCCATCTCCTGATGAAAGATGGCCTCAAATTCCACTTGATCATCGGGGGCGAGGGTCCTTTACGGCGCGAACTTGAGACCCAGGCGCGCGCACTCGGGCTCACCGGCAACGTCACATTCTTGGGGCGAGTGGAGGACCGGGTGCTGCCGGTTGCCTACGCGGCATGTGATGCTTTCGTTTTGCCCACGGCAGAATTGGAATGCTTTGGGATTATCGCTCTGGAGGCATTGTCCGCGGGACGACCTGTGCTGGCCACGCCGGTTGGCGCGATTCCTGAGATCATCCGCGCTTTCGATTCCTCATGGATGGCGAAATCGGCAGATGCATCTGATATTGCCGACTTGATTCGCCGATTTCTCGAAGGCAAGCTTCAGGAACATTCTCCTACCGAGTTGCACGATCAGATCTACCGGGATTACAACCACCAGAAAATGCTAGGCCAATTCATCGAGGCAACTGTGGGGGGCGCGCGGTCAAATGGAAAAGTCGATTGAGGCGCCCGAAACAAAGCAATTGACGGCCGGCCTTTTGGAGTCAGTATCAAAATCTGCAGCCGTGAAAAAGGAGGTGTTGATCCTGGTCTGGTCATTACCTGCCCGGGTTCAAGGGCGGCGGCCCGACCCGCAGCATTTCCAATCTGGTTGCAGCTCTCGGGAATGAGTTCAAATTCGAAGTGATCACCATGGACCGGGACCTTGGCGCTACGTCGCCCTATCCCGAAGTTACCCTAAATCGTTGGAATCGGATTGGAAATGCAGATGTAATGTACGTAGCACCCGGGCTCCGAAGCCTCCTTTCGATGCTCGTGTTTCTGCGCTCCTTCGATCAGAGTACAGTCCTTTACTTAAATAGCTTCTTTTCGCGGCGGTTCTCAATCTTTCCCATCCTCCTAAGGCGGCTGCGCCTGATTCGTCCGGGATGTGTAGTGCTGGCGCCGCGCGGGGAGTTTTCTCCCGGCGCGCTTCAGCTTAAAAATAGGCGGAAGATGCTACACATCAGATTGTCACAATGGCTTGGCCTCTATAGAGGGGTCGTTTGGCACGCATCGTCGGAGTTGGAGGCGGCGAATATACTGCAATGGTTTCGTGCCGTAGAAGTCATCCGCATCGCGTCCGTTATACCCGAATTGCATGATTGTGATGAGAACACGGCACCTTCGACAGCTTTGGTTTCGCCAGACCTCATGCAACAACCCGAGATAAAGAGAAGAACCAGAACGCCGAAAACCGCAGGCGGCCTTCGCGTTGTCTTCCTCTCCCGTATTTCACCGATGAAAAACCTCTTGGCCGCCATAAGTATGCTGCCAAAACTAACTGGTCAGATATCTCTCGATATCTATGGTCCCTTGGAAGACCTCGCATATTGGAACGCCTGTAAGAACGCGATCAGCAAACTGCCGCCGAACATTCTTGTCCATTATTCTGGTGAGGTCGAACACAGCCATGTTTTCGATGTGTTTGCCAAGTATGATCTATTCCTGTTCCCTACACTGGGTGAGAACTATGGGCACGTGATTTGCGAGGCGCTGGGTGCGGGTTGTCCGGTCCTAACCAGCGATCAGACTCCGTGGCGCGGACTTGCTAATGACGGGGTGGGCTGGGATATTCCGCTTCGTGAAGTCAACCAGTTCAGCGCGATCCTCCAGCAATGCGTCGATGCGGATGAGGAATGGTACGCTCCGCTCAGAGCCAGAGCCAAGGAATACGCGAGAAAGCGCAAAGCCGACCCCGGGGTAATCGAAGCGAACCGAAAGTTGTTTGAGACTTCGATGAACACCGTCCGGGAGGAGTCCTTTATTAGTCGATGAGGTTGTTGTTCGATTCCTCGCGAGCCTTCTCTTGAACTGTCAATGATAACTCGATTTTCGGGAGTGACCCCGGACCAACGATACTGAATTTGAGTGTCTACTTAGGTGAGCTGGACATGTGCGGAATTGCGGGATATATCTACAGGTCGAGTGTCACGGATCCATCCTCGATCGACGCCGTCCGTCGAATGAGTGACAGGATGCGCAAACGCGGACCTGATGCCGAAGGCATATGGACAAGTCAGGGAGCGATTTTAGGTCATCGCCGTCTTGCCATTCTCGATCTGGATACTCGGTCTGACCAGCCCATGGTAGCCGCGAACGGCAATTACGCCATTGTCTTCAACGGAGAAATTTATAATTTTCGCGAATTGCGAACTGAATTAGAAGCGAAAGGTGTCGCTTTCCGTACAACGTCTGACACTGAGGTCTTGTTGGCGTTATTTGCCCTTGAGGGCGAACGAATGCTTCGGCGTCTGCGCGGTATGTTCGCTCTTGCGATTTGGAATGTTCGTTCCCGTGAATTGTTTCTGGCCCGCGATCCCTATGGCATCAAGCCGCTTTATTATGCGCAGACTGAGGATGGTCTGATTTTCGCATCGCAGGTCAAGGCGCTGCTCGCTTCTGAACTGATTTCTCCCTCTTGCGAGGCAGCCGGAGTCGCAGGATTCTACCTGTGGGGTAGCGTGCCGGAGCCTTGGACACTATACGGTGGTGTTTTCGCTTTGCCCGCTGGGCACTTCCTGCGAGTGCGTGCCGGCGAAGCACCAACGAAGGTTTGCTGGAACGATATTCGGAACAACTGGCGAGGTGAATATCAAAAGCAGAGCGCCGGGGACATGCAGGGGATTCTGCGGGAGGCATTAATAGATTCCGTCCGTGCCCACCTCGTATCTGACGTTCCGATATGTGTGTTTCTCTCCGGAGGGATCGATTCTGGAGCAATCGCTGGCCTCGCATCGGAGTTAGGCGCACAAGTTGAAGGCATCACGGTGGGATTTGACGAATTCTCTTCATTGCAAAAAGACGAGACAAAGGTTGCAAGCGCAGTTGCCAAACACTTCGGCCTTCGGCATCATATTCGAAAAATAACACGTGAAGAATTTGAGACAGACACCGCACATATTTTCGACGCCATGGATCAACCATCAATCGACGGGGTCAATACTTGGTTCGCCTCGAAAGCCGCAGCCGAACGCGGATATAAGGTGGCACTCTCCGGCATCGGAGGGGACGAGCTCTTTTGCGGTTATACGTATATGAGGAAAATATCCCGCGAAATTCAGCTAGGCAAAGCAATTGCTGGCATTCCTGGCGCTGCCAAGTTGCTTCAGAGACCCTGCGCATTCCTGGCACATCATCGCGTCCAGCCTAAGTTCAAAGGTGTTCCAGAGTATATGGGGTCGCTGGAAGGAGCCTACTTTCTAAGACGCAGTCTTTTCCTGCCTCAGGAAATCCCACTTCTGATTGGGACAGAGATGACAATGGAAGGGTTGGCGCGGTTGGGGGGTTCGCCTCCCGGCATAACAGCCGCAAATGCGGCGAATAACGAGGCTGGGGTTTGCCTCCTGGATTCGACGCTCTATCTGCGGAACCAACTTCTACGTGACAGCGATTGGGCCAGCATGAGCCATTCCTTGGAACTCCGTACTCCCCTTGTTGACCGCGCCTTACTTGAAGCCTTGAATACATTTCTACCATCCCTTCCTTACGGAGTAGGCAAAGAAATGCTCGCGAACTCAACCACGAACCCAATGCCCGCAGATATTATCAACCGTCCCAAAACCGGATTCAGCATTCCGATGAACGAGTGGCTCATAGGCGCATCTGATCGAGGGTCATGGGCAGATCATCCACTTTTGGCCCCGGCTGGCACCCCGTGGGCACGGCGATGGGCAAAGATCGTAATGAATGCATCACGCGAGCAGGAGCAATCCACCTCTTCTGGCCGGTCATCTTCGACTAGCGCCAATTCGTTCATTTCAAGTTCACTTGGATGACAAAGACGTGCGTTCAGCTATCGAGACCCGTGACCGTAGCTTATCGGGGCCGACAATCAGATATGTTCCCCTGTGAAGAAAACCGCTTCAACTTCAGTCCGAACGCTGAGCCTTATATGAAGTCCCGCTAAGGCAATCGAGAAAAGGATCAAAGATGCATGTTTTGCACGTAGTCGGCGCGCGGCCTAATTTCATGAAAGCGGCTCCGGTATATCACGAGCTGGCGAAGAGAGGTCACGAACAGACTTTGGTGCATACGGGGCAGCATTACGATGCCAAGATGTCCGATATATTTTTTGAGGAACTTGAATTTCCGGTTGCTGACGAAAATCTGAACGTCGGTTCTGGCTCACATGCACAACAAACCGCACTCATCATGAGCCGCTTCGAAGCGGTTGTGCTTGCGCGGACGCCGGGGATTGTGCTCGTCTATGGCGATGTGAACTCCACCGTTGCGGCAGCCTTGGTATGTTCAAAAATTGGTATTCCCGTCGGACATGTTGAGTCTGGGCTGCGCTCCTTCGACCGGACCATGCCGGAAGAGGTCAACCGCGTGCTTACAGATCAGTTAGCAAACCTGCTTTTTACTCCATCGACAGATGGAGATCAGAACCTCGCGCGCGAGGGCATTGCACAAGATCGCGTACATTTTGTTGGCAATGTAATGATCGATACACTCATCAAGCTCTTGCCGAGGGCAGATGATGCGTTTTTAAACCTCAAGAGAAAACTATCTCTTGATTCGTTTGGGGTCATAACGCTCCATCGGCCATCCAACGTGGATGACGAATCCGTTTTCTTGCCGATGCTTCAGGTGCTCGATGATTTAAGCAAACAGCTCAGGTTGATCTTCCCAGTTCATCCGAGGACGCGCCAAAAGTGGGCATCGCGGCTGGAAAAGTGCAATCGGAATATCCAAGTCATCGAGCCGTTGGGATATCTCGAGTTTCTTGCACTCCAGAAAAATGCGAAATTGGTCATAACTGACTCGGGTGGAATTCAGGAGGAAACCACATACCTCGGTACGCCATGTTTAACACTGCGCGAGAATACTGAACGGCCCATTACAGTAACCCTGGGCACGAATGTATTGATTGGACACGATTGGGAATTGCTCCGCCAGGAATTCCAGCGGGCCCTGAATAATGGCCATGCGCGCGTGGATCGGCTACCTCTTTGGGATGGAAACGCAGCAGATCGAATCGCGGAGATTCTTTCGCGGTAAGCAATTTCCCTCGCGGTTCTCATGCATTTCGAGCTATCTTCAATCGTTCGGTGGAATGCGTTTCCTTGTTTTGAAAACAAACATACTGAAAAACGCAAGGAGAAATAATGGCTAACATTCTGGTAACAGGCGGGTTGGGCACAGTGGGAGCACAACTTATCATCCAGTTACGGGGGCGGGGAAACCATGTTGTATCGTGCGATCTGCGGCACGAGTCTGACGAAGTGGGCTTCTCGCTTCGCACTGATGTCGAAACGCCTTTATACGCGCGATGCGATATAGGCGAGTTTCGGCAAATTGAGCGCGTCTTCGAGAGATTGGGGCCATTCGACTACGTCTATAACTGTGCTGCTGAATTTGGCCGTTGGAACGGCGAAGATTTCTACGAAATCCTCTGGCGAACAAACGCCATTGGCACCAAGAACATCATTCGTCTTCAGGAGAGACTGAAGTTTAGGCTGATTCACTTCTCTTCCTCCGAGGTGTATGCCGACTGGCCGAATATTATGGTTGAAACGGTCATGGACGAGTATGAAGTGAAGCAAATGAACGACTACGCGATGTCCAAATGGGTAAATGAGATGCAAATTAGAAATTCGGGGCTGCAATATGGCACCGAATCAGTAGTCGTTCGATTATTCAACACGTACGGTCCCGGCGAATACTATAGCCCATATAGATCGGTAAACTGCCGTTTCCTTTATTGCGCGCTCAATAATTTGCCTTACACGGTGTTTCGTGGGCACGCGCGTACCTCCACCTATCTTGCCGATACCTGCCGGACACTCGCCAATATCAGCGAAAGATTTAAACCCGGAGAGACCTACAATATCGGGGGAGACCAGTTGCATTCAATCGAAGAACTGTCCGACGCAATCCTGGGGATTACCGGCGCTGACCCAGCCCTTGTGCAGTACCGCGACTCTGAAATCTTGACGACGACGCGGAAGGTAGTGGACGTATCAAAGTCGGTTCGCGAATTGGACCACAAGAACAGTTATAACCTGAAAGATGGCCTTCGTTTGACGGCTGAGTGGATGATTGATGCTTACCACCTTAAGGTGAAACTTTCCTGATAATTTGTTCGAAAATGGCGTTATAAAGGGGGGCCACCTTGCCATTCGGAGCAGACTTGACTCTATGAAAATTCTTTTTGTGACTCAATGGTTCGATCCAGAGCCTGGGTCCAAGAACCTACTCTTCGCTAGGGAACTCACAGCCGGGGGGCATGACGTTCGAGTGCTCACGGGATTCCCAAATTATCCGGGCGGGAAAGTCTATCCTGGCTACCGAATACGCCCCTGGATGCGAGAAGAAATGGACGGCATCCGGATATTGCGTGTGGCGCTCTATCCCAGCCACAATAAATCGGGGCTCCACAGGGCTCTTAATTACCTGAGTTTCGCGCTTTCGGCAGCTAGTATCGGCTCGCTGTTGATCGAGAAGCCGGACGTGATGTATGTCTACCATCCACCCATGACCGTAGGCTTTGCCGCCTCGATAATCGGATTCTTTCGAAGAACCCCGTTTGTCATCGATATTCAAGATCTCTGGCCGGATACAGTCGCCGCTTCCGGGATGCTTTCAAATACGGCGATTCTTCGCATGTTGGGCAAATTATGCACATTCGTATACAGGCGCGCCCGCCATATCGTTGTGCTGTCGCCTGGTTTTAAACAGAAGCTGATCGACCGCGGGGTCACGCCAAACAAAATCGACGTAATCTACAACTGGTGCGACGAGATGGCGATGAGGCCGACAGGCGGTCCTGTAACACGGCTGGGAAGAGCAAATAAGTTTTCCATCCTTTTTGCAGGTATGATGGGATTCGCACAAGACATCGACAGCGTACTTGCCGCAGCCCGCATTTGTCAGGCTACCGCGCCAGCTGCTGAATTTCTTTTCATGGGGGCCGGAGTAGATCGCTCTCGGTTAGAGCGCATAAGTGCCGAGATGCAACTGGATAACGTAAGGTTTTTTCCTCCACAGCCGATGCATGCGATGGGCGCCGTATTTCAAGGAGTTGACGGATTACTCGTGCATTTGAAGGATGAGCCGCTCTTCCGGATTACCATTCCATCGAAAACTCAGGCCTATCTCGCCGCCGGAAAGCCGATTCTAATGGCGGTTCGAGGCGATGCTGCGGATTTGGTGACTCGGTCACAGTCCGGTGTCGTATGCGAGCCGAGCGACCCCAAGAGCATTGCAGAGGCGGTAAAGAAACTGGTCGATGCTGGACCTGAGCAACTTTCCACAATGGGCCGCAATGGCCGAGCGTTCTATGATAACGAGCTTTCCATTTCGACGGGAGTGAAAAAGTTTAATCGTATTTTTGACGCGTCCGTGGATCGCCGGACAATGGATCGCCATCGGCAAGAAGGATGGCGGGTCATGATCAAAACGGCATTCGATCGCACCGCCGCATTGTGCGGACTTATCCTCCTAGCTCCTGTATTCATAGTGGTAAGTCTACTTATTCTGCTTTCCATGGGAAGACCCATCCTGTTTCGGCAGCTGCGCCCGGGCCGGTTTACAAAGCCGTTCGAACTGCTCAAGTTTCGCACCATGTCGGAGCGCATGGATGCATGTGGGAATCTGTTGCCGGATGCATCGCGGCTGACCCGAGTCGGGCGCTTGTTGCGTGCCACGAGTGTGGATGAGTTGCCGCAATTATGGAACGTGCTCTGTGGCCAACTGAGCCTTGTGGGTCCGAGACCATTGCTGATGGAGTATTTGCCGCGCTATTCGCCGGAACAGGCGCGTCGCCATGACGTGCTGCCCGGTATCACGGGCTGGGCCCAAATCAACGGCCGCAATGAGCTCACCTGGGAGGACAAGTTCGCTCACGATGTATGGTACGTGGAGAATTGGAGCCTCAAACTGGATGCCGTGATCTTGCTGAGGACCCTGTTCTCTGTGTTGAAGCGCGAGGGCATCGCCAAGCAGGGCCACGCCACGATGCCTTCTTTTAAAGGCAGTCAGTCATCCCATCAGCCAATTCAGGATCCTAATTCTGGAGCCAACGGATAGATGGCCGAAAGAACCAACATCGACTAATTAACAGCGATCCGAGGAAGTAATGCCAGTTAGATTGCCCGAGACGTTCACCTAAAGCATTCTGAGGAACCGAAGATGCCGACCAAGCTAACAGTTACGCGCCCCCCCGATTTCATCGAGTTTCAAAAAGCGTCGATCTTTCAGGGAATTCACCAGCGAATTGAGGAGCAGGTAAAGCTCTACCCGAACCAAGTTGCGCTAAGAACGAGAGATTTGGCATACGCCTACTCCGAACTGAATGGACATGCAAACTCCATTGCGGAAGCCATCCTTCAGAAATGCGGCGAAACCCTGGCACAGGCAGCGATCCTCCTGCCGAACACACCGGAGATGATCATCGGGATGCTAGGGTCACTGAAAGCGCACAAGGCGTACGTGCCTCTGGATCGTAATTTCCCGATGGAACGGTTGCGCACCATGTTCGCAGATGCGCAACCCTCAGTGCTCTTGACTGACGATGTACATCAAGGTCTCGCTGATGAACTCACCGAGGGCGGAACACCCATCATCAATATCTCGCAGATAGAACGCTGTGTAGATGCGCCGAATCCTAACGTTGACTGCGATCCACTGGATCGCGCTTATATTCTCTACACTTCCGGAACTACCGGGCGTCCGAAAGGCATTGAGTTTCTGCACCGGAATCTTCTGCATACCACCATGTGTTTCACCAATCAACTGTTCTTCGCTCGCAGCGATCGCGTGACTTGGCTGCACTCACCCAGCTTCGGTTCATCGGTCGTGGATATCTATTGCTGCCTCATGAACGGAGCGACCCTTTATCCATGGGATTCCAAAGTACAGGGATTCAGCGGGTTGACTGACTGGCTAACCGAACAGAAAGTCACGACGTTTCAGTGGCTTCCCAGTGCCTTCCGCCAGTTCGTGCGGACGATCCCCGATGGTTTTCAATTCAAGGACATCCGCATAGTTATGCTTGCCGGAGAGCCACTCACTATTCGCGAGGTAGAACTCTTCCGGAAGTATTTTGCTGTCGGGAACCACCTTGTGAACCAAGTAGGTACGGGGGAATCTTATAACTATCAACTTTATCCTGTAGACCACCAGATTCCCATCGAAGACGCAAACGTAGCAGGAGGCTATCCGGTTTCGCCGGAGCGGAAAGTTCTTATTCTTGACGATAACCACAATGAAGTTCCGCAAGGTTCCGTCGGAGAGATCGGAATCAAAAGCGATTATATGGCCGGCGGGTATTGGGGCGACGCGGCGCTCACCCAGCGCAAGTTCATCCGTAACGGTGCGGACAACGTACCGATTTATTTGACCGGCGATCTGGGGCGCATTGAACCGGATGGCTGTCTCATTCACCTGGGCCGCAAGGATTTCCAGTTCAAGATTCGCGGCGTACGCATTGAGCCTGCGGAAGTAGAGCATGCATTAACTCGCGCGCCGGGGGTTGGCGATTGCGCATGCTGGATTGCGAAGAACCGTCTGGACGAAGATCAGCTTGTTGCCTATGTGGTGCCTCGAGAACCTGGAAAGTTCGATCAGCGTGCAGTGGAGGGTCACTTAGAAGCGCTGCTTCCCAGCTACATGGTACCCCGCACATACGTTCTGATGGAGAGCCTGCCTGCTCTTCCCAATGGCAAGGCAAACAGAAAAGCGCTGCCTAACCCATTCATAAAAGCAAGCACGAACGGAAGCGGAGATATGGCTTCATTTTCGAATACGGAAGACAAGCTACTCGCTATATTCAGAGATGTTCTGCAATTGGATCACGTAACTCCCGAAACCGACTTCTTTAATTCAGGCGGAGACTCTCTCTCCGCTGTCGTGCTTCGTCACCGCATTTACCAGTCTTTTGGTGTGGAGATCCCGATGGACAGATTTGCCAGATCTCTGACGCCTTCCCGCCTTTCAAGTTCAATCTCGTCGACCTCCGGAGCCCAAAATTGGGAGCTTTCTCGCTCCGGTCAGGAATCCGCTGGATCTTTCTCATCTCCGAGACTCCAGCCGTCTTCGTCGCCAAATGGCGCTTCAACGCAAACGGTTCCAGACCGGCCGAGAACGGGAAGGCAAGTTCCGATGAGGGGTCTGCGTCATGCAAAACGGAACCTGGTCATTATCGGCGCGGGAGGTTGCGGCCGCGAGATCTTTATCTGGGCAAGCCAGGCAATTGCCGCTGGCACTCCGTTGCGGATCAAAGGATTTTTGG
Source organism: uncultured Acidobacteriota bacterium (assembly GCA_963833995.1). Taxonomy (GTDB): domain Bacteria; phylum Acidobacteriota; class Terriglobia; order Terriglobales; family Acidobacteriaceae; genus Telmatobacter. The sequence continues at coordinate 54,028 of CAWIAE010000004.1, forward strand.
ATGACCGGGCATGCGCGCTGGAAGGGATGGATTACGAGACAGGGGTCCTGGGTGGGATAAGTACATATGAAATCGACGAGAAGGATGTTTTTGTATGCGCCATAGGTGATCCAGCCACAAAGCGGGCGTGCTACTCTCGAATCGCGGAGAGAGGTGGGGAGTTCACTAACATCATTCATCCTCTAGCAAATATCGGACAGAATGTTGAACTCGGTGAAGGAGTTATCATGGGCCCATTCGCTTCGATAACCTGCGATGCCCAGGTGGGCAATCACACATCGATTGGCGCGCTCAGCAATGTGGCTCACGACACGGTGATAGGTGACTGGTGCCAGATCAGCAGCCACTGCGGAGTGAATGGAAACGCCATGCTTGGCGAGGGGGTCTTTCTTGGAAGCCACGCCTGCATTCTTCCCGGCATCGGCGTTGGAGCCTGGGCGTTCGTGGGCGCCGGCAGCGTCGTGGTCAGAAATGTGCCGCCCCGATTGAAAGTGTTTGGCAATCCCGCATCGCCGATTGGGTCGGTGGGGAAAGAGTCTTAGATGAATGCTCCAGAGTGCTACGGTCCGCTGTTATCCGTCGTTATTCCCGCCTACAACGAAGAAGCCACGTTGTCCGGCATTGTGGCACGTGTCCTGGCGGTTCCGGAAGCTGGTGAGATCGTGATTGTTGACGATTGTTCCACCGACGGAACCCCGGCAATCGCCGACCGGTTGGCAACCGAGCACCCTAGGATCAAAGTCGCCCATCACCCAGTGAATGCGGGCAAGACTGAAGCGCTGAAGACAGGGTTCGCACTGACGACGGGCCAGATCGTGATTGTGCAGGACGCTGATCTTGAATATGATCCAGCGGAAATCGCCGACGTAATTGCGCCAATTGTGGAAGGCGACGCGGATGTGGTTTATGGCTCGCGCTTTCTGGTGCGGAAGGCAGCGCGGGTGCTCTATTTCTATCATTACCTAGCCAACAAGGGCCTGACGTTTCTTTCGAACCTTTGCACAAATATCAACATGACGGATGTCGAGACTGGCTACAAGGCGTTTCGAGGCGAGATTATCCGCAACATGACGATTACCAGCAGCGGATTTGGCTTTGAGATCGAAGTCACGGCGAAAGTGGCCAAGCTCGGCGTGGCCATCTACGAGGTGCCGATTTCCTACCGCGGACGGACTTACGAGCAGGGCAAGAAGATCGGGCTCAGCGACGGCCTTGCAGCGTTCTGGTATATTTTTCGATTCAACTTTCTTTGCAGCCTCGAGGATTCGTTTAGAACAATTCCCAGCGCTGTACGGGAAGAGAGCTTTGCAAGACAGAAACGGGCATGAGGCGGCGCGGTTCCCGCAATGCTGCCTCTCGACAGCACTGAGCGAAGCTCAGTCGTGTCAGGGAACCATCTGGCTGCATGAACTCTTATCTATTTTCCCCTCGAATTTGAAGTTTTCGTAGCCTTGAGTCTGCAACGAGGTCACCTATGCTATCCAATTTGGAACGTGAAAGAGCAGAATTGTTGCCAAGCGATCCGTCCTTGGACGAGTCCCCGGCTCGAGAGATGGCTGTGGTAATGCCCTGCCTGAATGAAAGTGAGACTCTCGCAGTTTGTATTCGCAAGGCACGAGCGGCACTGGAAGCGCACGGAATTGACGGAGAGGTGATCGTAGCGGACAACGGTAGCACTGACGGTTCGCAGGAGATCGCGATTCGCGAAGGCGCACGTGTTGTCAATGTGCCGATCCGCGGCTATGGCGCAGCGTTAATGGCCGGCATACAAGCAGCCAACAGCAAATATGTCGTGATGGGAGACTCAGACGACAGCTACGACTTCACCCATATTCCCTCCTTTGTGGAGCAGCTGCGCGCCGGAGCTGACCTGGTGATGGGCAACCGCTTCCGTGGCGGAATTGCGGACCGGGCGATGCCGTTCCTGCACCGCTACTTTGGGAATCCCGCGCTGACCCGCATCGGAAGGCTGTTTTTCAAATCACCCTGCGGAGACTTTTACTGCGGCCTTCGCGGTTTTCGAAAGGACAGCTTTGTCCGCATGGGCATCCGTTCGACTGGCATGGAGTTTGCCTACGAGATGGTGGTCAAGGCGAGCTTGCTGCAGCTGAAGGTCAGCGAGATTCCGACGACGCTATCGCCCGATGGACGCAGTCGTCCCCCGCACCTGCGGACCTGGCGCGACGGTTGGCGCACCCTTCGTTTTATGCTGATGTATAGTCCGCGCTGGCTTTTCCTTTATCCGGGAACCACATTGATCGTGCTGGGACTGATCGGCTGCGTCTGGCTTTTGCCCGGGCCGAGAAGCATACATGGCATTGGAATCGACGTGCATACGATGCTCTATGCGTTCGCCTCGGTTCTGCTGGGGTTTCAATTGGTAGCCTTCGCGGTGTTCACAAAAGTGTTCGCCATCTCCGAGGGCTTACTCCCGGAGGACCCACGCCTTAATCGGCTCTTCGAGTACATTACGCTTGAAACCGGCTTGGCTGGCGGGATGCTGCTGGTGGCATTTGGCATCGGCGGATCGATCTTTGCGGTCTCAGACTGGGCTAAGGTGAGTTTTGGTAACCTCGACTTCGGGCATACGCTGCGCATTGTTATCCCATCCGTCTTCTCGTTGACCCTGGGCGTACAGATCATCTGCAGCAGTTTCTTCCTGAGCATTCTGGGGTTACGGCGGAAATTGTAATCCTGGACTTCGGTTGCAGCGACGGCACAAACGCGCCGATTCTGGAGGGCCTGTTCAACGCCGAGCGTGTGATTGGAGTGGATGATTATTTGGCACCGTGTCGTCGCGTGCAAAAGAGACCCTGAAGAACATGACTCTGACAAAACCGCTGCCTGCCGCACTGCTTCTTGTTTTTCTCTGGACCGCTTGGCGTCTCCTCTTCCTTTGGCACGCCGGTATTCCCCAGCCCTCGGTACACGACGAGTTCAGTTATCTTCTTGGGGCGGACACATTTGTCCACGGGCGCCTGGCCAATCCCGCACTCCCGCCGGGCAAGTTCTTCGAGGCTCCGCACGTGCTGGTGCGTCCGGCGTATGCTTCAAAGTATCCGCCGGGGCAAGCCATGTTTCTGGCCCTCGGGCAGGTTCTCTTTGGTTCGCCGTTCTACGGGGTCATCATCGGGAACGCCCTGATGCTGTTTACGCTCTGCCTGATGCTGTTTGCGTGGGTCCCGCCCCAGTGGGCGCTGGCGGTCTCCGCGATGTTCGGACTGTCTCTTTCGCCGTCGATGTATTGGACAAATTCCTATTGGGCGGCTCGGTGGCGGCAAGCGGGGGTGCGCTGGTGCTGCTGGGTGTGGGAATGTATCGGGTGAAGCAGACACCGCTTGCGGGGGTGACATTCGCCATCGGCGTACTGCTTCTTTTCTTTACGCGGCCGTTTGAGGGAGGCGTATTCACCCTGCTTGTGTTGATCGTCTTCGGCAGGGAACTGTGGCGCAAACGCCAAGGCAGCGCACTCGCAGCGGTTGCGGCGGTGCTTGCGATTGGGGGCGCGTGGACGTGCTACGACAACTTCGCTGTAACCGGGAAGCCATTGGTCTTGCCGTATGCGCTGTATGAGCACCAATACAATTCGGTCCCGGTGTTCTGGTTCCTTCCCATGCGCGCCGAACCCACTTACTCCCAGGCACGACTCGCCACACTGATGGGCACCAATGGTTGGGAAGCCCAAGTGCATGCAGGGATGCGGAAAGGGTGGAAGTTGCTCGCGGCGCGCCTGTTCGGACCCCTGTGGACGTGGAGATGGGACTTCGGCATCGCTTTGGCGCTGATGCTGCTGGTTCCCGTTGCATGGCGCGACCCGCTCTACCGGAAGTTGGCAATTGTTGTGGGATTGTTTCTGCTCGTGCTGGGGGCCGAAACCTATCACGAGGAGCACTACACCGCGCCTGTTTTGGCGGCGCTGGCCCTGATGGTGGCGATTTGGGGGGAGCGCGCTTGGAAACTGCAGGTTCGCCACGTGCCGGCGGGGGCGGCGCTGGTTGTGCTGGCTCTTGTGTCCCCGACCATTGCGGCGTTGCCCCAAGTGGACGCCGCCGCAAAGATCACCGAACTCGACGAGCATTTTACCCGGTGCGCGTCTTCTCCGAATTATTGGTCCAACCGCCGCGGCGAGCTGATTGAGCGGCTCTCCGCACTCGACCGGCCACAACTTGTGTTCGTCAGATATCCAATGCCGGATTGGCACATCCATGACGAGTGGGTGTACAACGGCGCCGACATCGATCGTCAGCGAGTAGTGTTTGCTCACGATTTCGGCCCGGAACAGGATCAAGCCTTGCTGAACTACTATCCTGCTCGCACGGATTGGCTATTGACCTTCGACCCCGCATCCGGATTGGAACACCTCGATCCCTATGCTGGGACGACAAAGAACCCTCACAGGTAACTGTCCGAAATCTGTTGTACCCCAGCCTGACATGGTCCATGCCCGATCAGGCGCTTCTTGCACTGTCGGCGTTCCGACGATTGCATTGAGGAGCGAATTGCTTCTCACCTCCGATACAAATGCTGCGTTCGAGAGCGGAAAGCATTTGCGGGTTGTTCAAGAATCGAGAGAACCTATGAATCTGGCAAGACATAGCTTGGACTTTCTGGTTTTCTGCGTCTCCGCCCTCATATTCCTGGGGATCGGAGGATATCAGGCGCTCCATTTTTCCGGTGATTTCATGCCCGTCTACACAGGGGCGAAGTGCCTGCTTCATGGCTGCAATCCCTACGATCCGTTGCAGCTGAAACAGCAGGGCTCTCAAGAGATGAATTCGCCATCCATGGACACGCCCAATTATCCGCCTTCAACACTCCTTGTACTTTCTCCCTTTGCATTGCCGCCCTTTCCGATTGCCCGCTTTTTGTGGTTCCTGTTGAATGGCGGCTTGTTCGTATTCTCCGCATGGCTCATTTTGTTGCAGTGCCCGCAATCGTACCGGGGGCTTCCAACAATCGTTGTTTCGCTGATTTTGGTTCTTAGCAAGAATCTCCTTTGGCTGGGTCAACCGACGATCTTCGCCCTTTCACTTTTGATTATTGGCAGTTATCTCTTTGTTCGTGGCCGCTTTCTCTCCATTGGGGCTTTCCTGCTGATGCTGAGCCTCGCTGTCAAGCCCCAAATCGGCGGCCTGATTGTGCTCTACCTTCTTTTAAGCGGAATCCATCGCCGCTACATAGTTATGGCTGGAGCGGGTGCACTTGGGCTTCTTTTGTCCGGTGGATTGATCCTCAGCGAGCACGCGCCCAGCTCCCATTGGAAGTCGGATCTGAGGACAAATATCTCCGCGACTTTGAAGCCGGGCGCCCTGAATGACCCAAGGCCCGCCAGCGGGCATGCCGCCGAAGAGATCAATTTGCAGCCCGTCACCAGCGTGGTCTTCTCTGGCGAGCAGGAATTCAATGATGCCGCGTACGCCATCTTTCTGGTGCTCCTGGCGGTGTGGATCATCGCTTTCCGCCGGGCGCATGCAGAGAAGGAAATGTACTTTCTTTTGCTCGCGTCTCTGGCGGTGCTCTCTCTGCTGCCGATCTATCACCGCTCCTATGACGCCGCTCTGCTGATCATCACAGTGCCCGCTGTCGCCATCGTCTTTCAGAAACGCCGCTTCCTGGGCGCTGTCATGGCCGCTCTGACCGTAGTGGCCGATGCCGAGGTCCAGTTCCGGGTGCAGATGTTCCTGCAACGTCACGCGATGTGGCAAAACATTCTGCATAACAAACTCCTCACCATCTTGCTGCTGCGGCAACAGAATCTGGAATTGCCGCTTCTCTTCGGTCTATATATGGTCGCGATCTTCTCCATTCCCGTTACCAGCGCTCCCCGGCTTGAGCCTTCTCCCGGCGCCATCAGGATGGCGATCTAGCGTTGTATTCGGTTGATTGTCACTTCACATCCCACACGATGAGGCGAGCGCTAATGAGCGAAACACAGGATTTGGAGCTGGACCAACTTCAGCCGCTGTTGAAACCAATAGTCCACTTGCTGCTGCTTCAGGCGAACGAGGAGCTTGGCCTTTCTTCGCGAATGACGAGATCGAAGCAGCGGCCCAAGTTCTTCGTTCGGGAAAGGTGAACTACTGGACCGGCCCTGAAGGAGGGCTGTTCGAGAAGGAGTTTGCGGATTACATCGGCACCAGGCATGCAGTTGCGATTGCGAACGGCAGTGTGGCGCTAGAATTGGCCTTGAAGGTTCTTGGAATAGGCCCCGGTGACGAGGTCGTCACCACGCCGAGGACATTTATCGCATCTGCGAGCAGTGCTGTTATGGTCGGCGCGCGTCCAGTCTTCGCTGACGTGGATCGAGAGAGTCAGAACATTACTGCTGGATCTATTCGTGCCGCCTTGACGCCGGCAACCAAGGCCATTATTCCGGTGCATCTCGCTGGATGGCCGTGCGATATGGACGAAATCATGTCGTTGGCCAAAGAGCGTGGTCTGAAGGTAATCGAAGATTGCGCCCAGGCACATGGCGCGATGTACAAGGGGCGGCGAGTCGGCTCGATCGGAGACATTGGAGCCTTTTCGTTCTGCCAGGACAAGATCATGACGACGGCGGGCGAAGGCGGCATGATCACTTTGAATTCGGATGAAGCATTCGAGAGTGCATGGGCATACAAGGACCACGGCAAGAGCTATGACGCGACCTTTCGGCGCAAGCATCCTCCTGGATTCAGGTGGCTGCACGAATCATTCGGAACGAACTGGAGAATGATTGAAGTTCAGTCTGCCATCGGGCGGGTGCAGCTACAGAAGCTCCCAGGTTGGGTGGAAACGCGCCAGAGCTATGCTGCGCAGTTGAACGAGTGCTTCGCCGAATTGCCCGGGCTGAGAGTGACCCTCCCCCCGAGCCACATTGGCCACGCTTACTACAAATTCTATGTATTGGTCCGCCCCAGCGCGCTGCGGTCCGATTGGAATCGCGATCGCATTCAGGCCGAGATCGGGGAACAGGGAGTTCGCTGCTTTTCCGGGAGTTGCAGCGAAATCTATCTGGAGAAGGCGTTCCCCACGCAGATGAGACCCAGCGAACGGCTTCCTGTCGCGCGGGAACTCGGTGAGACGAGCCTGATGTTCCTGGTACATCCGACCCTTATTCCGGAAGACATCGCCCGAACGTGCGAGGTCGTAGCACGTGTGATTCGGAAGGCATCACGTTGATACCTCGGGACAATCTAAAAGAGCCGTGCTGCCAATTCCGATGTCTTGAATAGTTGCGCACGAACGGGCCGAGGAAGGCAAACCGATCGCCAACTCGCGCACAGCGACGGGGTGGCGTCGTCGATCGCGGCGTAGTAGTTTCGTGGGCCGTCCGATTCCGTTCGACTTGCTCTTGGGAAGCGGTGCTTGACCCGGCTTCCATACGCTCAGTGATGATTGGACACCCACCCCTTACAGTGACTCTGATTCAGTGATGCCATCCCGGAACTTGGTGTCATTGCCGTAGCTCGCATCAGCCAGCACCGGAGCCGACGGGATCTGCCGACTGGCCGCGGTGCGGATCTGTTGCAAGGCAATTCCCGGTTTGGTCTGGAAGTCGATTTTCTCGGGTATGCCCGTCGCCTTTCTGCGCTCTTTATCCTGGGTCGACAAGTAACTGAACATGTCCGACTGCTGCTGATCGATTCCGCGCATAATCTCGTCGTAAATGAATACGCTGTGGAATTGAAGTTACTTTTTCAGCACTGTGCTTGAGGTTCAGAGCCCATCTGAACCGGCATCTGTTCTCCGCGGGTTCCTATTCTCAAAACGCCGTAACGTTATACAGGAGGGGGGATCCCTTCCCGCAAATATAGCGGGCCTGAAGGCCTTGAAGGCTGAGTATTCGACTGCAGAAGCGCATCATGCAGCTGAGAAAAATGCGCCAAAGAGCTTCGAGGAGCTTCTGGAGGTTCATGGCGGCTGCTTGGAGGATAGCATTTGAGCGCATCTCCGGGAACGCCCTTCAGCCGATTGCGCTCCAGACGGTGTTCATTCTTCAGATGTCCTATGCTGGGTTCGACCGCTGCCCGACGTTTCATCCATCGCCAGGGTGCGCGCGGTGTTTGACCTCATTACCGCCTATCGACGTGCACAGTCGCCGTGCCTTCAAAATCATTGTCCGCGATAGCCCATGTCGATATGCACCTCGCCGACCGAGTTACCGATCACTCTTTCTGCCTGTCTCGCGCCCAGCGGGAACATGATCTGCGATCGGTTTTCAACGGTGTTCGCTACATTGCGCGGACCGGCAACCAATGGCGGTTCATGCCGCACGATTATCCTCCGTGGCCCGCGATCTATCAGCAGATGCAGCGCTGGATGCGGGCCGGATGCTTCGAGCGTCTGGTCGAAGACACGCGCATTCTGTTGCGCGAGTTTAGCGGACGCAAGGGCCAGCCGACGGCAGAATGTGTCGACAGTCGTACGCTGCAATCTACGCCCGAGAGTGGTGCGCGGGCAGGCTACGACGGCGCCAAACGGCGCAAGGGCTCGAAGATCCACATCGCGGTGGACACGCTGGGTCACCCGCTTGCGCTGTCGGTGACCCCGGCCGATCAGGGAGATCGCGCCCAGGTCGAGGCACTTGCCGAAGACATGCAACAGGTGACTGGAGGCATGGTCGAGATGGCGTATGTCGATCAGGGCTACACCGGGCCGATTGCGGCGGCAGGCCGCCCCCAGCCACGGCATCCGTCTTGAAGTCGTCAAACACCCCATGGCTAAAAGCGGTTTTGTGCTGCTGCCGCGCCGTTGGGTGGTCGAGCGAACCTTCGCCTGGGCCGCTCGCTTCCGCAGACTCGTGCGCGACTACGAACGGCTCGACACTACGCTCAAGGCATTTCATTACCTCGCCTTCGCGTGCCTCATGATCGCCAATATGTTCAAACAACTCGCATGAACTTCATAACAGGCTCTAGCCAGAGCGCCCGACGAACCTTTTTAACGGAACGGCCTGAATTTCTATCCATCTTCTGCCGATAGAAAGTGCCGACGGCCCACGACCATTGGTCAACGGAGGAGTTCAAGCCTTGTCCACCAGCGGAATCACCAGCAGTCTTCTCTCCGAAATCGCCAGTTCTCCCTCGGCCGCCAACCAATTCGTCACAGACCTCAACCAGCTTGCACAAGACCTCCAGAGCAGCAATCTCTCCGCGGCGCAGCAGGATTACGTCACGCTTTCGCAGGACGCGCTCGATGGGCCCTCCACCTCATCCACCTCCGCCAGTGGAATCACCACCTCACTGCTTTCGGATATCGCATCCTCCTCCTCCGACTCCACCTCCTTCGTCAGCGAGCTCAACCAGCTCGGCACCGACCTCGCCAACGGCGACCTCACATCCGCCCAGGGGGACATGCTCTCCCTGGACTCTACGTCCCTCAATGCTGCGCCGTCGTCGAGCAATACCGCCCCCAGCGCCAGCACCTCCACATCCAAGCAGGCCGAGATAGCCGCGCTCATCCAGGCCACTATCCAAGCCATGGAAGCCGGCGACGGCTCCGCCATCAGCGCTGACATGACTCAACTTGCCTCCGTCTCCACCAGCTCCGAAGGCGCCAGCTATCTGGAGTCCGTAAGCCAAGGCTACGGCGCCGGCTCGTCGAGCTCATCCTCCCTGGGTTCACTCAGCCAAGTTCTCCAGAGCCTCAACACGGACAGCTCCTCCAACTCCGGCTCAACCTTGAGCCTCCTCGCCTAGGAACGCGCTAAGGCACGGTGGAGTCAGGTAGAAGATCTTTGTCTCGTTTAGCACTGCGTCGAAATTCTTCGAGATTAAGGGAGCGACGGTTTCCGGTTACAAAATATTGAAGAACGCGAACGAGGCGCGACTTGAAACCACCCTGGGCGACGCTTGATTCCAAGGATGTCTGTCATAAGGATCTTCTTTCCCGAAGGCTTGAGTGAATCGAGCAGAGGAATCTAGCCGAGAATGGATCAAGCAAAGTTGAATGCTACGATCTCATGCACATTGATGGTTGGCACTTCCAGGACAATCGTTTCGCCTTCAACGCGGTGGGGAACATCAGAGCCCGCGACGAGGAGCCGCGTCGCGGTAACTCGACGGCCGTCAGGAATCCGAACTCGGACCCGTTGATTGGGAAGCGGAATCACCTCGCGAACGGGCCCTTTCATCATCATCGGATTGGTGAGATTGACCAAGTGCACTGTCATTGAGTTTTTCTGACTCCAAATCGAAATGTCGAGGATGCCTTTCCCTTCCACCAATAACGGGGCGGGCTCATTGCTGGCCCAAAGCACAGAGTTGCGCAAGAGCTTCGCGTGATCGAGATCAAGAGCCTGCCAGAACGTGTGACCGATATCCCACGGGAAGTAAATCACACGGCCACCACCGGATTGACGAATCAAGACTCCAGGTTCACTGGTCGTCTGCGGCGGCGGAAAACATTCTTCCATCGGCAGGTCAGGATAGGTTGGAACCACTCGTAATGGCCAATGCTCAACTTCACTTATGGGAGTTATGTGAACCCTGTTGATCCCATTGATGATTCGGCCTGCATCCTCAAATCCGGCCAGGATCGGGTGATATTCCGCGGTCTTCGGGTCCTTTTCCAAGGTCAGGTATGAGTTGAGCATGGGGCCCTCTTTGCTGCCGGCATAAGATACTCCAAAGAGTGACGCAAGGCCAAAATCCTTCCGCGGAACGCCCCACTCGTCGTAGAGAGAGGTCTCATACGTCGCAATGACACCGCCGCCGCGCTCAACGAACTCCCGGATCTGATTGCATTGATCGTTTGACAGCGCTGCGATGTTAGGAAGGATGAGGGTGCGGAATCGACTGATATGATCACGGTCGAGCAAACGGTCGTGGACCATCTCAAATGGAATTCTTGCCTCGATCAGGGCCTGGTAGAAGCCAAGAATGGGTTCTTCAACCTTCTCATTCGCTTCCGGGCCGCCGTAGAACCATGCCGTTTGCTGCGAATAGACGAGGCCAACCCGCGCGTATGACTCTTCGTTTCGGAAATAAGACTCGTTTGCGTGGTGCCATTGGAAGATCTCTTCGAAGACCGGCAACCAGCGCCTGTCGAATAGCTTGGCATTGAATTTTGTGAACATCGGACGGAAGTTCTGAGCAAGTCCATCGGCTACCCAGAGGCGCAGCTCGGCGCTGCATTGAACCGAATCCTTCCAACGATACTTGTCCTCAAACCCAACACTGGTGATGCCTGCAATGGCTTTCTGCCCCATTGTGGAGCGGAACTCCTTGGCGCTTTTGCCAGCCGCCCAAGGTGGCATGAGGCCTGCCCTGCCCTGACGATCCGCGCACGCGGTGGGAGCCAACTCTCCAAAAGTTTTCATATCAAGATCGCTCAAAGCGCCGCCGCCGCCATTCGCAAGGAAACTCGCGTTCGGGTTGATCTCGCGAATCTTGTCGTTCCAGAGATGCCAGAGCTGAAAAAGTCTCTGCTGACGCCAAATAATGTATTGGCGCTGCGCACGGTCCTGAGGATCGCGGGTCCATGGAATGTCCAAGCCTGAGAAGGCTCGGAAGTTGCTTTGGCAGTGTTGGCAGTAACACATGCCATTACCCGCCCACCGATTGGTGAAGATGCCATCTGGCATGTACCTGGTCATGATCTCCTGATGCACCGCAGTCATGAATTCAAAGTTGTATGGTCCCAAGGCACAGGTCAGCCAGAAGTCCGGGTCCGAGGGATGCCGGCGCATATTCCCGTCTTTGTCGACCGTCAGCCATTCCGGATGAGCGTGATAGACATCCTCATGACAAGCGTGGGCATCGGTTCGCGCAACCACGTTCATCCCCAAGTTTCGGCATCCCTTGGCTATGTCTCCGAAGGTGTCCCGGTTCCCGAGCCACTTGCTTCGATAATGAAACGGAATCTGAGTGGGATAAAATGCGACGCACCCGCCCGCATTCAAAATCGTGGCATCTGCATGGATTCTCTTGAAATAGTCCAACCAGAACGCGAGGTCGTAGTTTCCCGGATCATTTTCTACAAAACTCAATTGGGCCCATCGCATCGGCCGCCCGTACCATCCTTCACTTATCGCGCCGGAATCATTTATCGGGTTGTGAGCAGAAGCAGAGTCCGCGATCAAGGATGCGTCGGCACCCGCAAGACATGCTGCAGAGACGACGGCGGACTGCTTGAGGAATGTCCTTCTGGTGCTTTTCATAAGATCTCCCGGAATAACAACCGATCGCGATGACCTGCATCGGGATGGCGGCCCCTTGCAAGAATCTTGACGGGCGCATCCGCCTCATTAATGAAGTATCGTATCCCTAGAGTGCTGACCGCCACCCAAATCGCCGAACTATCTGCCGCCGTCGGGGCTGATGGCATGATCACTGCCCAGAGTCAATTGCAGACCTATGAGTGCGACGGGCTCACGAATTTTCGAGTGATGCCCGGTGCGGTTGTGCTGCCTCGTAATGTTCAACAGGTTCAGGCTGTTGTGCGCCTGTGTGCCCAATATCGAATCCCCTTCGTGAGCCGCGGTGCCGGCACCGGGCTCAGCGGGGGAGCGCTGCCGGCTTCCGGCGGTATCGTCATCAGCCTGACGCGCATGAACCGGATTCTTGATGTGGATCTGGCCAATCACCTCGTTGTTGTCGAGCCGGGAGTGGTCAATGCACACGTCACGCAGCGCGTCGCCGGACAAGGTTATTTCTACGCGCCTGATCCATCGTCTCAGTCGGTTTGCACGATCGGCGGCAACGTCGCAGAAAACTCTGGCGGTGCGCATTGCCTGAAGTACGGGTTTACTGTGACACATGTGTTGGCGCTGGAAGTGGTGCTGCCCTCAGGCGAACTGGTGCAACTGGGCTCGTCGACGCTCGATGCGCCAGGTTACGATCTGCCCGGTATTTTTGTCGGCTCCGAAGGCACGCTGGGCGTGGCAACGAAAATTACGCTGCGCATCGTCAAGCGCCCTGAAGTGGTGCAAACGCTACTAGCTGCTTTCGACTCGATCCAGGCGGCGGGGCAAACTGTCAGCGACATTATCGCGGCAGGAATGCTGCCGTCGGCGCTAGAGATCATGGACGCGCTCTCCATCCAGGCTGCGGAGGCCGCCGTGCACGCGCACTATCCGGTTTGCAACGGTTTGCTGCTCGTCGAATTGGACGGCCCATCGAGCGAAGTCGAAGTGCTTATACGGGCTGTTCAGACTCTTTGCCACGACAATGGCGCGTGGGAGGTACGCATTGCACAGTCTGACCAGGAACGGGCCCTGGTGTGGAAGGGACGCAAAGCTGCCTTTGCCGCGGTGGGTCGGATCTCGCCGAACTACATTGTGCAAGACGGCGTCATTCCACGCACCGCGTTGCCGCTTCTGCTCACTGAGATTGATCGCCTGTCGGCAGCAGCAGGACTGCGCGTGGCAAATGTTTTCCACGCCGGCGACGGCAATTTGCATCCACTGGTGTTGTACGATCGCGCCGTCGAGGGACAGGAGGAAATCGCGCTCGACCTCTCCTATCGCATCCTGCATCTCTGCGTGGATCACGGTGGCTCGATCACCGGCGAGCACGGTGTAGGGAAGGAAAAACAGGAAGCACTGGGCTATATGTTCTCAGAACCTGACCTGGCGACCATGCAACTGGTGCGCTGCGCATTCGACCCCGAGAACATTGCAAACCCGGACAAGGTCTTCCCGCGCCCGCGCCTTTGCGCGGAAAAGCCTGGACCTTATACGCCTCATCCATTGGAAACTGCCGGCATCGCGGAGATCTTCTGATGAGCATGTCGGCCGCATTGACGCTGGAAGAGGGCATGGCCCATGTTGCAGCTATTGTCGGGCCGGAACATGCAGGATTTCGCGGAGGTACAATCGCCGCCGCTGCTGGAGACACGCAGCAGATCGCGCAGATACTGCGCTTTGCGCGGGCCAATAGGCTTGTTGTGATGCCCACCGGAGGCAGCACCAAACTGGGGTGGGGAAATCGTGTTGTGCCGGAGCTCGAGTTGAATCTGCATCGCATGAGCGTTTTTCGCGACCACGCCTGGCAGGACATGACCTGCACGGTGGAGGCGGGCTGCTCTTGGGCCGCGATGCAGGCAGAACTTCGGCGGCACGGGCAGATGGTTGCGCTCGATCCGCTATGGCCGGACCGCGCGACCGTGGGTGGCATCATTGCTTCGAATGACAGCGGCGCACTTCGATTGAAGTTTGGCGGATTGCGCGATCTCATCATAGGAATGACGATTGTGCTCGCAGATGGAACGATCGCAAAGAGCGGCGGGAAGGTGGTCAAGAATGTTGCAGGCTACGATCTGCACAAGCTGATCACGGGCAGTTTCGGGACGCTGGGCGTGATTGCCGAGGTTAATTTCCGCCTGCACCCGGTGGAGAAACATGTGCGGACGTGGACTCTGATGGCGCCGGGCGCAGCGATGCCGGACTTTTTCTCCGAGCCGCTTCACGCTCTGATGGACTCACAGATGACGCCGTCGTGCGTGCAACTCCGCGCGATGAACGGTGAATGCGCGCTCGATATCCGGATCGCGGGGATTCCCGAATGTCTCGATGAATATTCGGAACGCATTCAAAGCCTCTGCGCGGAGACTGCATTGAGTGAAGCGGGCGAAGATGTGTGGCAGGCGCGGCAACGGCTCTTCGATGGGAGCGCGGCAGTGGTGATGAAGGTGTCGCTGCTTCCCAGCAAAATCTGTTCAGTCAGCTCCGAGCTCAAGCAGTGGACGGCTAACGAAGGGCACGCGATCGATATAGTTGCTCAGGCCACGGGTCTGATGACGGTTGCCCTCAACCCGAGTGCGGATCCGCCGAATAGACTGATTGCGCGCCTGCGAGAGATGCTGGTCCATTCAGGCGGCAATTTAGTCCTGCTGAAGATGCCGGATTCATTGCGGGAACAGATCGATGTTTGGGGATCCGATCCAGATGCACTGCCCCTGATGCGCGAGATCAAGCGACGTTTCGATCCTGAACGCATTCTCAATCCTGGCCGTTTTGTCGGGGGAATCTGACGCACATGCCGCACACCGTTTCCCAGGAAAAAGCGCGTCCTTCCAGCTTCGACGCACAGCATGCTCCAGAGAAGGCATACGTCGACCAGTGCGTGCATTGCGGTTTCTGCCTGCCTGCCTGTCCTACTTACGTGCTGTGGGGTGAGGAGATGGACTCACCGCGCGGACGCATCTACATGATCCAGAAAGCCGCTGAAGGGCAGGCCCCTCTCGACGCGCGTTTTCGACAGCACATGGATAACTGTCTGGGCTGCATGGCCTGCATGACGGCTTGTCCGTCAGGCGTGCAGTACGACAAGCTTATTGAGCCAACGCGTGCACAGATCGAACGCAACCTGCCGCGCAGTTGGGGCGAATCGGTTTTTCGCAGATTAATTTTTGCCGTTTTTCCGTATCCAGGGCGTCTGCGTCTGCTGGCTCTTTCGCTGCTGATCTATCAAAAGATCGGATTGCGTCGCCTGCTGCGCGCAACCGGAATGCAGAAGCTGTTGCCAAAACGCATCGAAGCCATGGAGGCTCTGCTGCCCGAAGTACCTTCGCACTTGTTTCAAAGACTGCCTCCCGTCATGCGTCCGCAGACCGCGGTGCGCCGGCGCGTTGGCATGATGAGTGGTTGTGTGCAGCAGGTCTTCTTTTCACATGTGAATTCGGCGACCGCGCGTGTGTTGGCTGCGGAAGGTTGCGAAGTGATCATTCCGCGCGAGCAGCCATGCTGCGGCGCGCTTCTGCTCCATTCAGGAATGGAAGACGATGCCGCCGCTTTGGCAAGGAGAATGGTCGCTGTTTTTGAAGCTGCGAACGTGGAGACGATCGTCATTAATTCCGCCGGCTGTGGATCGACGATGAAGGCGTACGGTCATTTGTTACGCGACGATCCCGCATGGGCCGAACGCGCCACGGCCTTTTCGGCAAAGTGCAAAGACATTTCAGAAATCCTCTGCGAGTTGGAACCACAGGCGCCGCGCTATCCGCTGAAATTACGCGTCGCCTACCACGACGCCTGCCATCTGCAACATGCACAGGGTGTCCGCGAACAGCCGCGCAACCTGCTGGCAGGAATTCCGGAATTGGAGGTTGCGGAAATTCCAGAGGCATCTCTTTGCTGCGGCTCAGCCGGTGTCTACAATCTGTTGCAGCCCGAGACCGCCAATCAATTGGGCGATCGAAAGGTTGAGAATCTGCTGTCAACCGGCGCACAGGCCGTGCTCTCTGCCAACCCCGGTTGCCTGCTGCAACTCATGAATGGCCTGCGCCGGCGCGGGTTAAAGGCCATGCCCGCCTTCCACATGGTGGAGTTACTGGATGCGTCGATCCGGGGCGTCTCCATCGAAAATTTGCTGCCTGACGGCGATCATAATTCCATTGAGGCGACCAATCCATGATTTCTGACTCTCGTAAATCGGATCTTATTTCGGCGGCCGATCTTTTTGTCAAGGCGCGCCAAACCGCGCAGCCAATCCCTGATCTTCCCGATGCGCTCAAACCCGCCTCGCTTGAAGAGGCGTACTTCGTACAGGACACAATGGCCAAAGCCATTCAAGGTGGATCATCCGATGGCATCCGCTCGTGGAAGGTGGGAGCGCCCACACCGGATGCAACTCCTCTCTTTGGGCCCATGATCTCCGGTTGGATCGGAGGGGACGCGAGCGTACTCGGCGAACCTCGGCACCGCTTTCGTGGACTTGAAGCCGAGATCGCCTTCCTCGTAGGGCAGGATTTGCCGCCGCGCGAGAAACCCTACACGCGCGCCGAAATCATTGTCGCTATCGCGAGTTGTCATGCCGCAATTGAAGAATTGGAAACGGGCCTAGTCGACCCGTCGACGGTTGAACGGTTCACGATGATTGCCGATTTGCAGATGCACGGGGGCTTTATCCATGGCCCCGCGGTGCCCAGGTGGGAACAAATCGACTTCGCGCGTGAGTCGGTTACGCTGGCTGTAGATGGTACGGTCCGCGTCGAGCGCACCGGATCCAACACGGCTGGAAGCGACCTGTTGCGGCTGGTACTCTACCTGGCCAACGAGGGCGCGGGGCGGACCGGCGGACTGCAACGCGGCGGTTGGGTTACCACAGGCAGTTGGACCGGCAACACGCCCGCTTCGGCTGGATCAGCGGTCGAGGTCCGTTTTTCTAACGCTGGCCCGGTGTCCTTGAGATTCGCTTGAATCCATGATCAATGCCGCTGTTTTCTAAAGTTGATCGCGTCTGTCCGCAATCGAAGAGTCGCAATTCATTTTGAAGAGGAGTTTCACGAATGCCCGTTTCGATCAACCTTCCCGGTGTTGAACTTCGCGCTCCTGTGAGGGAAAACCAGGCCGAAATCCTCACACCCGAAGCAATGGCCTTCATTGTGGATTTGCAGCGGACGTTCAATGAGCGCCGCAAAGCGCTTCTCAATGCCCGTCAGGAACGGCAGAAGAGTCTCGATGCCGGCGAAAAGCCCGCTTTCCTCGATGAGACCCGAAAGATCCGCGAGTCTGCATGGTCGGTGGCTCCCTTGCCTGCGGATATCATGGACCGCCGTGTTGAGATTACGGGCCCCGTGGACCGCAAAATGATCATTAACGCGCTCAATTCCGGCGCGAAGGTCTTCATGGCGGATTTTGAGGACTCGAGCACGCCAACATGGAACAACCTTCTCGATGGGCACATCAATTTGCGAGACGCCATCCGGCGCACCATCAATTATGTCGACCCCTCCACAGGAAAGCAGTACAAGCTCAACGACAAGATTGCGGTACTCTTTATCCGCCCGCGCGGCTGGCATCTCGAAGAGCGGCACGTGCTCGTGGATGGGGAGCCCATGTCGGGTTCCCTCTTCGACTTTGGTCTCTATTTGTTCCACAACGCCAAAGAGTTGATGGCTCGCGGTAGCGGCCCGTACTTCTACCTTCCCAAGATGGAGAGTCATCTTGAGGCACGGCTCTGGAATGATGTCTTCATCCGGGCTCAGAAGGAACTCGGCATTCCACCACGAACCATCAAAGGAACGGTTCTCATCGAGACGATCCTCGCCAGTTTTGAGATGGATGAGATTCTCTATGAACTGCGCGACCACTCTGCCGGATTGAACTGCGGACGCTGGGATTACATCTTCAGCTTCATCAAGAAATTTGCCAACGACGCCCACGCCGTATTGCCGGACCGTGCTCAGGTCACTATGACCACGCACTTCATGAGAAGCTATTCAAAGCTGGCTATCAAGACATGTCACAAGCGCAATGTGCACGCCATGGGCGGCATGTCGGCGTTCATCCCCATCAAGTCTGATCCTGTCGCCAACGACAAGGCGATCGCCCAAGTACGGGCAGACAAGGAGCGCGAGGCCAGCGACGGGCACGATGGAACCTGGGTTGCCCATCCCGGGCTCGTTCCGGTAGCGCTGGAGATCTTCGATCGCCTTATGCCCCAGCCCAATCAGATTTCGAAACAGTTGCCCGACTACAATCCCACCGCCGACGATCTGCTCAAGGTTCCAGAGGGACAGATCACCGAAAGCGGACTGAAGCAGAATGTGGCCATTGGTCTGGGCTATCTTGAGGCATGGTTGCGCGGCATTGGCTGTGTGCCACTGTTTAACCTAATGGAGGACGCTGCAACCGCCGAGATCAGCCGGGCGCAACTGTGGCAGTGGGTGCACCACAAAGCAAAGCTCACGGATGGCAGAGTAGTGGATCTTGCACTTGTTGAAAGCATCATCGACGGCGAACTCGCCCAGCAAAAGGAAGCAATGGATGATGCCCGCTACGCCACCTATCAAAAGGCTGCGGAATTGACACGCCGTTTGATCCGCGCCGCGCAATTTGTGGACTTCCTCACCATACCGGCCTACGAACAAGTTCTGAGAGCGGAAGAATTCGGAGCGGCCTAGCGAATTCCGATCCTGAACCATCGACTTCTTTTTCGCTGTTCAACGACTTGGGTGACCGGCTTGACCGTTTCTTCAAGATGCAAACGTATCGCGCTGCATTCGGCATACGGCTTTCGGCCGGCGATGGCCCGGTGGATCGCCACGTTTCGCTTCAAAACCGTTTGGGGATTGCCAAGGATGAGGAGTTTCTATAGAACACGCTGCCGCATCAGATGGCGCGTAAGCGTACGCGGAGTCCCTCTTGACCGGAGGTAGATTGTGTCATCAAGTGTCCGCTTGTTTTTTAGCGGACACTTGATGAGTGTGTCTTAGGCAGCTTGTGAAGCGTAGTTTTGGAGCGTAGGCGCGAGGTTCCAGGGCAGAAGGTCCTGGATGTGGCTCACCGGATGATCGGCGATGCGAGCCAGCACATTGCGAAGGTAGAGCTCCGGATTTAACCCGTTGAGCTTCGCCGAGCCTATGAGGCTGTACATGGCGGCGGCACGTTCTCCGCCGCTGTCGGATCCTACGAATAAGAAGTTCTTTCGACCGAGCGCGACGGCTCGAAGCGCCCGCTCGGCGGCGCTGTTGTCGATCTCCAACATTCCATCGTCGATATAGCGTGTCAGTGCACGCCAACGCGATAGGGCATAGCGGATCGCAGCTGCTGTCTCGCTCTTCGATGACAGACTGCGTTGTGCCTTTTCCATCCACCTTCGCAGTTCGTCGAGCAGTGGCTTGGATCGTGCTTGCCTGGCGTGCAAACGAAGATCGGCTGGCTTGCCGCGGATCTCATCTTCGATCGCATACAGGGCGCCGATCCTGTTCAGAGCCTCGGTCGTGGATGGCGACTGGTGCACAACATGGATCTCGTGGAACTTGCGCCGTGCATGGGCCCAACAGGCAGCCTCGTAGATGTCTTCTCCATACAGGTGATGAAAGCCCGCGTAGGCGTCCGCCTGAAGAGCGCCCTTGAAGGTCTTCAGATGCTGGCGGGGATGTTCCCCCTTGCGGTCCGCCGAGTATGCGAACCATACGGCGGGAGGGGTCTGTTCGCCAGCCGGCCTGTCGTCGCGAACGTATGTCCAGAGACGGCCCGTCTTGGTCTTCCCGTTGCCGGGAGCAAGAACAGGCATCGGTGTATCGTCGGCGTGCAGCTTGCGACCGCCGAGAACATGCTTCTGGATCGCATCGACCAGCGGAGCCAGTAGATCGCTGCTCGCGCCCACCCATCCGGCCAGCGTGGAGCGGGAGATCTCCACGCCCTGCCGGGCATAGATCTCAGACTGCCGGTAGAGAGGAAGATGATCGCTGAACTTGGACACGATCACATGCGCCAGCAGGCCAGGTCCGGCAAGACCGCGCTCGATCGGACGTGAAGGAGCAGGGGCTTCAACGACGCGATCACAGCCTGTGCAAGTGAACTTCGGCCGCACGTGGCGGACGACCTTGAAGCTGTCAGGGATGTACTCGAGCTGTTCAGAGATATCTTCACCAAACTGCCGCAACTGGCCGCCGCAATCGGCACAGCAATCGCCGCTCGGTGCATGCCTGACCACTTCGCGCTGAAGATGCTCCGGTAGAGGCTTGCGCTCAGGTCGCGCCTTCGGCTCTTTAGTCGGAGACACTCGTTCAGCTCCGGCTTCAAGCTCGGCATGTGTCGTCTCGTCATCTTCAAGCTCCAGTTCCATCTGCTCCAGCTTGATGACGATCTTCTCGCTCCTGGTACCGAAAATCACATGCCGAAGCTTGTCTACCATGAGCTTCAGATGTTCGATCCGCTCGCTGCGGGAGCGCAACTCATCAGCCTGTTCGGAGAGTGTCTGTCGATGAGAATCGAGTTCGGCTTCGAGCCGGCGAACTTCCGCATCGCGATCTGCGACGAGGGAATCGAGCTTCTCCTGTTGCGCAATGAAAAGGGCCAGCAACGCATCACGATCAAGGCTGTTCAGATCGGAGACAGGAGCGCGATCCATGGACAAAGTATGCCACGGATCAAGCAGGAAATCATCCACAAAAGGTGCATGAATACAGGAGAATCAGCTTCGTCATCAGACGGCAACTTCCGGCTGCCATGTTCTCTCAACTCTCCGCCAGTCGATGCCTTCCAGAAGCATCGACAGTTGCGCACGGCTCAAACAGACGGTTCCTTCCGTAGCCTGCGGCCAGATAAACTTACCTCTCTCTAAACGCTTGTACCTCACCCAAGAATGCACAGGCTCCGATCACAGGAACACGTTTTGTGCAGGTGACGCATCCTTTTCATCCACTCGGAGGGCAGCAGCTACCATGCGTTGGTGAGCGGTACAACCGGTATGGGATGACGTTGTTGCTGAAGGCGGACGATGGGGCAATTTACGCGGTTCGGCCGCAATGGACAGATGTTGTGGCGCCAGATCCCGAGATCGTTCTTGGCGGGCGGCGGGCGCTTTTCCGGGTAACGGACTTGCTGGAACTTGCCTGCTTAGTGGATCGGCTCAGCGGATACGACCTGCCGGAGGGCCGCAGATGAAATGTAAGGCAAATTCTGCCGCATATGTAAATAGAACTATGCCGCTAGAGAGCGATGAGTGCGCCTCTATTCTCTACCAAGCATGGGAAGAATCAAACTGCGCAACACTTTTTGTTCTTGACGGTTGCTATATGTGCGTCATAATTAGTCGAACGATCGGCAAGCCGATTCGCGGAGATCGCGGTGCCCGCCAAGAGCGACAGCAAGCAGGCCAAGATCCGGGCCCTCGCCGAAGAGGGCGCGCTGAATCCGGAACCTGGAAAGGTCCAGGATCCGAAGTTCCAGGAGGGCGAGTTCTTCGATCCGCACGACATCGTGCAGGTCAAGTACGAGATGCTGCGTCGCGTATCTGTAGAGAATGCGTCGGTGACCAGTGCCACAGAAGAGTACGGTGTGTCGAGGCCGACCTACTATCAGACAAGGGCCAGCTTCGAGGAAGCGGGGATCGCCGGATTGGTACCCAGGAAGCGGGGCCCGCAAGGTCCACACAAGGTGCGGGGCGCGGTGCTGGCATTTATCCAAGAGAAACGGATGGAGGGGGAACCCCTTCGAGCTCGCCAGCTGGCCGAGCAAATCCGGAAGAAATTCGATCTCGATATCCACCCAAGAACGATCGAGCGAGCCGTTGCGGTAAAAAAAACCGTGCGCTGACGCTCGGTGGAGTGCGTTCGGAGTGGCCGGCGACCGCTGTGTCGCAATACGAAGCTCTTCGCAATGGCGCGCTCGGCCATGCGCTGGCGCCCGAGGCTCGATGGGGGCTTCTGCTTTTTCTTCGTCGCGGCATGTGGGGATGGGCACAGGTGATACTTTCGGCTGGCGCGGGTTCGCTACAGCCGAGGACTGAAGAGTGGTTGGGCTTCCCCCTAGCGACAGAGTCAAGAGCCGTCATTCATATCTTCGCAGCCATGGCTATGAACGCTGAGCCCCGAGGAGTGACACCATGAGCGATTCCCTGAAAGTGCAACCTCATCATCTCGAACGAGGTGCGTTCTTGTATGTTCGGCAGTCGTCCATGCGGCAGGTCGTCGAAAATGTGGAGAGTACAAAACGTCAATACGCCTTGCGCGGTCGAGCCGTCGCGCTCGGCTGGCACGAAGATCAGATCAGCGTGGTAGACAGCGATCAAGGTGAATCGGGTGCGTCGGCAGCTTGGCGCGAGGGCTTCCAGCACCTGGTGGCTGAAGTGAGCATGGGCCGCGCGGGAATCGTGATGGGGCTGGAGGTGTCGCGTCTAGCGAGGAACAACGCGGACTGGCATCGATTGCTGGAGATCTGCGCGCTGGCCGATACTCTGATCCTCGATGAAGATGGCGTCTACGATCCGGCGAACTTCAACGACCGTCTTCTTCTAGGCTTAAAAGGAACCATGAGCGAAGCTGAGCTGCACGTTCTGAAAGCCAGGCTGCGCGGCGGAATCCTGAACAAAGTACGGCGCGGCGAATATCGTTGTCCGCTGCCCACGGGCCTCGTTTACGACGAGGCTGGCAACGTAGCGCTCGATCCCGACATACAAATCCGGGACACCATCGCCCACTTCTTCGAGACGTTCTCGCGTGTTGGCTCAGCTTGCCAGACAGTGAAGGCCTTCCGGAGGGAGGGACTCGGTTTTCCGTCCCGGCTCCGTGGCAGCGTCACGGTGTTCCGGCCGTTGACCGCCTCGACCGCCATACGCGTACTGAGCAACCCTCGACTGGCAGGTGCCTACGTGTATGGACGCCGGCGCTACCGGCGAGGTGCGGAGGGCAAGAAGCACATCGTGAGAAAACGTGACTGCGGGGAGTGGCTGGCTTGCATCCCAAACGCCCACCCCGGCTACATCAGCTGGGAGCAATATCAGCAGAACCTTAAGCTGCTCGCGTCCAATGGCCGTGGATACGAACTGGCCCGCGGATCGCCGCCACGGGAGGGTGCGGCGCTGCTCCAGGGACGTGCGATATGTGGTCGATGCGGCAGGCATCTCCGCGTCACCTATCGCGCTACACGAGGCAAGCAAGAGGCCTGGTATGTCTGCGACCGCGCCCATGGCTATCTAGGCGATCGGGACTGCCAAACCGTCGCAGGACCACCTGTCGACGAGGCCATCGGAGCCCTCATCACTGAGAGAATGACGCCTGCTGCCGTGGAGCTAGCGCTCGAGATCCGGCGAGAGATCGAAACCCGCCAGGAAGAAGCCGACCGGCTGCGCTGCCGTGCTATCGAGCGTGCGCAGTTCGAAGCAGATCTGGCGCAACGTCGATTCATGCTGGTCGATCCGGCGAATCGTCTTGTCGCCAATACTCTCGAGGCCGAGTGGAACGGCAAACTGAACACACTGGCCCAGGCACGCGAGGAACGGGAACGTGCGCGTCAACAGGACCAGTTCCTGCTCGACGCTGCGATTCGTCAACGGCTAGTCACGATGACGACAGACTTCAGGAAACTCTGGAATGACCCAAATACACCGAACCGGGAGCGCAAACGGCTACTTGCTTACATAATCGAGGATGCAACGTTGATTAAACGACCGGCAGAAGGCGTCACCACGATCCATGTGCGGTTCAAGGGTGGCAAGACAGAAACCCTGACGACGCCGAACCCCAAGTCGTCCGCACAGCAGATCAAAACACCGCCCAATATAGTCCAACTCGTCGACAAGCTTCTCGACGATCACATCTATGCCAAGATCGCCGACATCCTCAACGAGCAGGGACTTCGTCCCGGCGGATCGGCGAGGCCGGGGCGCGGCCAGACTTGCTTCACCGCTCTGCGCGTCGTCTACCTCGTCCATACATACGCGCTGCGCTCTCGCTACGACCGGCTTCGCGACCGCGGCATGTTGACGGCAGCAGAGGCGGCGACCCGCCTCGGCGTGCATGAAGCAACGGTCGTACACTGGGCGGCATATGGACTGATCACCAGACACGCCCACAATGCACACGCATACCTCTATGAGTTGCCAAAGTCAGGCTTACCGGCAAAGCATAATAGTCGATGGGATCGGCTCTCAGACCGGGCAACAGCCTTCAAAGCCCAAAAAGATCAAAACCTTCAGATGCAATCGAAAGAGGTGTAGTGTGAAGCCAGTTAGTTCGCGAACAAGCACAGACCATCGCCGTCCCACCACAAAAGTTTTACGATATCGCCTCTGCGCCCGCGAAACAGGAACACATGCCCGGAGAAGGGCTGCTGCTGAAGCACAGTCTGCACCTGAGCGCTGAGACCATCGAAGCCGCGCCGCATGTCGGTCACGCCGGCAGCAATCCAGATCTTCGTTCCAGTGGGTAGTTGGATCACTTGCGCAGACTCTCAAGGATCGTTCGAATCAGAGCAGGATCAGCACCACTCTCGACGCTGATCATCGCCCGTCCGGGAAGCTCGATATGGATCGAGCCCGAACTGCCCGCCTCCACATGGAGCGGTTGTCCGGCAGCTTCGATCCCAGGCTCGCTAATACTTGAGACTGTCACTGGCAGCAGCGCCGAGCAGGTCTCGATCAGTTCGCCGCGTTCAAACGCACGCCGCCACTTGAACACCTGGTTGGCGTTCAAGCCGTGCGCCCGCGCTACCTCGGCCACACTCGCACCAGGCTCCAGCGTCAACTGAACGATCTGACGCTTCTCCGATACCGATCGCCATCTGCGAACACGACGCCCTGAACTCGAATCCTCTGGGTGAACCATGTGGCAATGTTCTGCCCTGGACCGCGCCTAGGAAAGAGGGGAACGCTGGACGCTTACGATGGCGCAGCATGTGTGCTGCATTCTGCGGGACTCCATTTTGTGCCGCGGCGGACACAGCCAGGTGGGATGCCATATCAGCCTCCAGTGTGGAAGCTCCTCTCGGGAACTCACTCTACCCGCTGCACATGTAAGGCATTCAGTCTCGCGATCCCGAATAAATCGAGTACTGGCTTAGGCTGTCGGTAATTGCGTGGGATCATGCCAAGTCGATAACCGCAGTGGCTACATCCCGCAGGTGCTAGCTGAACTAGCCTGCATATCTCACACGCGGACGGTTGAAGGGGAGAGTCTGGGCGCAAAAATATAGTTGGAAAGGCCGTCTTTTCTGTGGCATAACTGCGTTGTCGAAGCGTAGTGATGGCCGAGGAAAGGGCGGCCTTTCTCATGACAGAGTGTACTCAAGAAGTATTCGTCTTTGCAGCTCATTTTTCGCGCCGGGTGGAAGCCAGTTTCACCGCCGGGCAGGTATCGAGCGACGGTGGAGCGCTGTTGTTGCGCCAGACCGATCGCAAGATTAACCTTCTGAGTCGCGTGGCGGGCTGCTTCACCGACCGGCGGTCGCCGTTGCGGGTTACGCACCGGCTTACGGAGATGCTCTCGCAGCGCATTTACGGTCTGGCGCTGGGCTATGAGGACATCAACGATCACGAGCAGCTGCGCTCGGATCCGCTGATGGCCCTGCTGAGCGGCAAGCGTAAACTCGATGCGCCGCTGGCGGGCAAGAGCACGCTGAACCGGCTGGAGCTTGCGGGCGGCAACAAGCGTTATCACAAGATCGACTACGAGCCGGAGAAGATCGACGCGCTGCTGGTGGATATGTTCATCGAGTCGCATGCGGAGCAGCCGGAGGAGATCGTGCTTGATCTGGATGCGACCGACATTCCACTCTACGGCCATCAGCCGGAGCGGTTCTTTCATGGCTACTACGACAGCTACTGCTATTTACCGCTGTATATCTTCGCGGGCGATCAACTGCTGTGTGCGCGGCTCAGGCCGTCGAACGTGGACGGGGCCGCGGGCGCACTGGATGAAGTCAGGCGCATCGTGGCCAGGCTGCGCGCCCGGTGGCCGAAGGTGCGCATCGTGCTGCGCGGCGACTCGGGCTTCTGCCGCGAGGAGTTGATGGCCTGGTGCGAGGCCGAAGAGAATCACGTGGACTTCCTGTTCGGCCTGGCGCGCAACACACGCTTGCAGAAGATCGTCGGCAAGCAGATGCAGGAAGCCAAACTGGAACATGCCGCGACCGGCAACGCGGCGCGCGTCTTTACCGAGTTCGACTACCAGACCCGCAAAAGCTGGGCGCGGGCCAGGCGCGTCGTTGCCAAGGCCGAGGTTCTGGACAAGGGCGAAAACCCGCGCTTCGTGGTTACTTCGCTGGGCACCGACAAGTGGGCCGCGCGCGAACTCTACGAGAAGTTCTACTGCCAGCGCGGCGAGATGGAGAACCGCATTAAGGAGCAGATGAACCTGTTCGCCTATCGCTTGTCGACCGAAGAGATGAAGGGCAATCAGTTGCGCTTGTACCTGTCGGCGCTGGCCTACACGCTGGTTGAAGCGCTTAGGCGGCTGGCCCTGAAGGGCACCGAATGGGCCGAGGCGCAGGTCGATACCATCCGCCTCAAGCTGTTCAAGATCGGCGCGCTGGCGCGCATCAGCGCCCGGCGCGTGTGGCTGGAGATGAACTCCTTCTATCCATGGAAGCGCATCTACGCCCGGGCCTTCGACGCTCTGCGCTGCTGAGCGTCAAAGCCTACCCAAACAGACTTTTCCACATCGGCCGCGCAACAGAGTCCGGCGGAGCTATGCCCCAAATCCAGCTTCGGCACTGAAAAACTCCCTCCCGGCAAGCGCTGAGCCGCTTCGAGGACAACTTCCTACCGGAAAACTACTCTCCAGGCCAGCACAGCCCCGCCACTCCCGCGAAAATCGACCCCTGCGAGAAA
>CAWIAE010000005.1:0-646245 GCA_963833995.1 uncultured Acidobacteriota bacterium
CAAGAGATCCCCGTAGGCGACCTGCCGGACGAAGTGCTCTCGTATCTGCTTAATAGCCGATATTGCGAGGTGGATCGCCTTTCGGGAATTGCTTGTGACCTCTTCGGAAATATCCAGCCAGGGTGGGGCCGGGTACAGGCAATTTGCGACTGGGTGCACAATCGAATTTCGTTCGACTATCAACAAGCCAGCCCAATCATGACCGCATTTGACGTCTATACGGGCTGCGTTGGCGTGTGTCGCGACTTTCAACATCTCGCGATTACCTTCTGCAGGGCCTTGAACATTCCTGCCCGTTATGCGACGGGATATTTAGGGGATATCGGAGTGCCATTACGCTTGCCCATGGACTTCAGTGCTTGGTTCGAGGTCTATCTTGATGGTCGTTGGTGGACATTTGATGCCCGGAATAATCAGCCGAGGCTGGGACGCATCTTGATGGCTACTGGCAGGGATGCGTCCGATGTGGCCTTGACGACGTCATTCGGTCAAGCCTACCTGTCCAGCTTTCTCGTGGTAACTGACCTGGAAGAAGTTGCAAATCCGAAGTGAGGGAAACGGTCAATCCTCGATTGTTTCGAGGTCAACTGCAACTTTCAGCGTATGAGCGCCGCCACCGAGAATGAGGCCGTGCAAAGGACTTACATCGCCGAAGTCCCGGCCCCAGGCGATGGTGACATGACCAGTGGACGGTACAACGTCATTCGTCGGATCCACGTCAATCCAGCCGATTCCGGGGCAGTAGGCAGAGACCCACGCATGGGAGGCATCGGCTCCCACCATCCGCGGCTGACCGGGAGGCGGATAGGTCCGCAGATACCCGCTTACATACCGCGCGGATAAGCCGAGAGAGCGGAGGCAAGCGATCTGAATGTGCGCAAAGTCCTGACACACCCCCCGCTTTTTCCGAAAGACCTCTTCCACCGTGGTCCGGACTGTCGTGACTTTTGCATCGAAACGGAAGTCACGATGAATTCGCGAGGTAAGATCCAGAAGTCCTTCAACTAATGGTCGCCCCGGCGTAAATGACTTCTGCGCATATTTTTGAAACTCCGGCCGGAGTCTGATGCGGGGCGATTCAAATCGGAACTGAAACGCGTCAAGGGCCTCAGGACCGCGATCCGCCGGCAATGCCCTAACCACTTCCTCCCAGGCCGAAGACGGTAGGTTCACGTCTGCCGGGATCTCATTCATGACGACTCGATTTCGCGCTTCAACGATCAGTTCGTCGTGGGGTTCCTCAATTGTGAAGACGTATTGATGATTGCCGAAATAATCGATTCGTTCGGTCAAGGTGGCTGGGCCCGGCCGAATCTGTAGAACACTTTCTTCCAGACAATGGCGCGCCAAAGAGCGCGGCTTGATACATGCCACATGGCTGCCGACAGAGACGGGGTACTTATAGTTATAGGTTGTTCGGTGAACGATTTTATAGATCATAGGCCTATGCTGATGGGAAGCGTCCGAGCGTGGCTGAAGTAACGACTCGATAAATTGTCTGACCATGATGGCAGCAGGCGTTCCAATCCTGCCAGGAAATTTTCGAGCCGGGCGAGGCCTTCGGTGTCCTTAGCCGTGTAGGGATCGGAGGGCAAGCTATAGCTCAGGGTGGGCAAATCGAAGCCGCGCAACATCTTCAATGCGTCGCGCATGGCTTCGAGATCGTCGGTCATGCGCCTCGGCAACCTCTGATATTGGTCAGCGAGATGCGCAAGCTGGAAGTCCAGTGATCTGGGATTTCCCCCGTCTGCCATGAGAACATCGATCACGGCCATGGGCTGAAGCGTGGTGTAATACCGGCTCCGATAGGTCATCGAGCTGTCTGCAACTTCGAGCAGACATTCGAGAAGGACCCAGTCTTTTTCCCCAAGGGGCAGCGTTATCTGCCGCAGCATCCGCGTCAGATAGATGGCGCGCTCCAGACGACGGCCGATGGTCATGAACAACCAGCCAATGCCCCGATTGATATTTTCCCGTTCCATCCCCGAGAACGCGGAGAGAAGCTCCAGGCTGAGCGTGAGTATTGCCGGATACTCGAGGATCTGCGTATCAGGCGGTGCGTCAACAGAGGTTCGCAGTTGGGCGATGAGGATCATCATGTCGGGTGACAATCGCTCTCGAACGCTGCTTCCGACCCGAGACACCTCTGAAAGGATGAAGGCCAGACTATCCGTCCGTTTCACATCAGAGATCACAGAGATCAATTCTCGCTCGAACTCTAATGGTGTGGGCCGGCGCTTTTTTGCCTTCGGTAACTTGCTATGCCGTGAGTTCAAGCATTCATGCAGGCGGACAAGGACACTAATCTCGCCCGGCTCCGCCCCCCGTGCACGAGAAATCATTGACCGCACAATTCGCGCCGTGTTTTCGGCACGCTCGACATATCTTCCCAACCAAAACACTCGATCGGCCACGCTGCTGGGCATGTCCGGCGATCCACGATGCAGTACAACCGGCTGATTGCGCGGGTGCAGCATGCTGAAGGTGTCTACGGGGCTGTCCCAAAGTACCCACGCGTCCTTGCTGTGACCGCCGCGCTGCATCGACACCACGGAACCTTCAGTCTCAGCGACACGCACCAGCCCTCCCGGAATCGCCATCCATCCATCGCCGGTGTTGACTACATAGGCCCGCAGCACCACGCTCCGCGCATAAAGGTGACAATTTCCCCAGACGGGCGCATGGGATAAAGCTACCTGCTCCTGGGCCACAAATTCATGAGGAGATGCACTCAATTGCGCGATGAGTTTTGCTTTCTCGCGGGCCTCCAGCTTCGCGCCAAACACCGGTTCCATTCCCCGAGACGGAAATGCTGGTTTCAGCACGACCGAATCAAGGTGATTGAGCACCCAGTCAAGCGCATAGGACTGTCCGCACCACCAGGTAGCAACGGAGGGAAGCGTGAGCGTTTCCCCGGTGAGGTGCCTGGATAGTCCAGGAAGGAAGGGCATAATGGCCGCCGTTTCGATCACACCGCTCCCTAGTGCGTTCGCGATCTTCACATTGCCCGCCACGACAGCGTCGACGAGGCCGGGTACACCGAGCAGAGAAGCGCTATTTAACTCGAGCGGATCGCAGAAGCTGTCGTCTATGCGGCGCAGGATCACATCGACCCGTTCCAGTCCATCAACGGTCTTGAGATAGACGCTGCGGTCGCGCACAGTGAGGTCGGCTCCCTCGACGAGGGCGAATCCCAGGTAACGCGCGAGGTATGAATGCTCAAAGTAAGTCTCGTTGTGCGGACCCGGAGTCAGCAGTACGATGCGTGGATTGCTGCATGAGGCGAGCGAAGTAAGCGCATCCCGCTGGGCCCGAAAGAAGGGCGCGAGCCTCAGAATATTTGAACTGCGGAAAATTCTCGGCAGAACGTCGGAGACGATGGTGCGGTTTTCCAGCGCATAACCGCTGCCTGATGGCGCTTGCGTACGATCTGCAAGCACCCACCATTGCCCGTTGGGCGACCGTGCAAGATCCACGGCGAGTAGATGGAGATAAGAGTGTGACGGCACACGCACACCAACCATGGGACGCAGGAATGCAGGATTGGCATATAGTAGCTCGGCGGGAAAATGTCCACTCGCAAGCAGCGACTGACTTCCGTAGAGATCCTCAAGAATCAGGCCCAGCAACCTTGCGCGCTGAATGACGCCCTTCTCAATGTAGCGCCATTCATCGGCCGCAATCATGAAGGGGACAATGTCAATTTTCCACGGGCGGTTTACCCCGAGGGGATCGCTATAAATGTTATAGGTAATGCCATTCTCGCGAATGCGGCGCTCCGCTCGAACACAGCGTTGCCCCAACTCCTCAGGCCCTATGGCACGCAGTGATTCCATCAGAGGCGCCCAGTGAGGACGCGGGTTCACGCCATCTGCTGACAATTCGTCATACGCATCGCCGTCGCGCAGCGGAATCTGATAGAGATCGACCGTCATGACAAAGGCTCCCGCGTTTCAAGGCCGAAATTGGGACTGGGGGGCGGAATGCGCAGGTCGAGCGTTCCAGGGAAAATGGAGCCGATTTCTTCTTGTATCTTTATAACCGGGACGACCGGATCAATCGCTGCAAAGCGTTCAAGACGTCGCGCCAGCGCGGCAGCGGCATCCGCAGGCGGACTTTTGTAATCGCGCCCCTCCGGCGGATCGATGCGGTAAATACATTGGGCAAGCGAGCGCCTGTCGCGGCCATCAATCAGCGTAAATGTGAGCGGCGCATGCACGGGGATTGTAGGATGCATGGTGGCACAAAGTTTGCGTGCGCGAAATCGCACGCCAGCTACAGCAACGCCGGGCTCTGCCGCAGGTTGCAGCGGAACGCGCCTTCCATTGCAAGCCACCATGTATCGGGAATCCGCCGGCATTCCCGAGACTTTGACTTGTATGCGTTCAACCGAAGAGTCAACATTGCGAACCGTCCGGCCGGAGGAAGTCTCTTCTGCCAATACATTCCATGGCTCAAGCGCTCGGCGCAGCTCCACCTGCACTCCGTCTGCGCAGATTGATCCGATCAACGGAAAGCGAAACTCAAAGTGCGCAGCAAACCACTCTGCTTCAAATTCAAATCCGGATTGGCGCAGGTGAGCGAGCACCGCAAGAAAATCCTGCTCGACAAAATGAGGGAGCATAAAGCGGTCGTGAAGCTTTGTTCCCCATCGAATGAGTGCACCATTAAACGGAACCCGCCAAAATGCGCATACCAGCGCTCGGACAAGGAGCAGTTGCAGAAGCCCCATGCGCACGTTGGGCGGCATCTCGAATGCGCGCAGTTCCAGCAGGCCGCGTTGCAGTCCAAGTCCCTCCGGAGGAAACAACTTGTCGAGGCAAAACTCGGTGCGATGCGTATTTCCGGTTACATCGGCGAGCAGGTTTCGAAAAAGCCCATCGATAATATATGGGGAGCAGCCTCCCGGCGGGAGATGGCGGAAAGCCAGTTCAAGCTCGTACAGAGTGTCTGTTCGCGCTTCGTCCACGCGAGGATATTGGCTAGTAGGTCCAACGTACATTCCAGAGAAAAGATAGGACAGCGACGGGTGGTTCTGCCAGAATGCAATCATGCTCCGGAGCAGATCCGGGCGGCGCAGAATCGGGCTGTCCGCGACGGTGGCGCCGCCAATCACAATGTGACTGCCCCCTCCCGTGGCATTGCGGTTGCCGTTGAAGCTGAATTTTTCACTAATCAATCGGTTGCGACGGGCCGCCTCATCGACCATCACGTTGATCTGCTCGAGTTCGCGCCAATTCCTGGCCGGCGGCATGTTAATTTCGAGCACGCCAGGATCAGGGGTAACGCTGAACGAACGCATCCGCGGATCGGCAGCCGGAGCATACCCCTCGATCCAAACCGGCATTTCGAGGTAGCGGCACGTGTCTTCAAGTGCGGCGGCCAGATCGAGATAGTCTGAAAGGACCGGCGTATAGGGCAAGAAGACGTGAAGGCGGCCATCGCGCATCTGCACGCACAGGGCCGGCCGTATGAGTACGTTTGCGCTTTCGTTGGATCGTAGCACCGGCGGCAGCGGATCGGGCTCCGGCTCTTGATTGAAGAGATCGAGACGCTGCGGCTTGGACGATGGCAGTTTGATGCGATCGGCGAACGGCTCCTCTTCGAATGAATATTCAAGTTCGTCAGGTGCGACCCAGGGCATCAGTGCGGTGGGAATGCGATAGCCGATCGGCGAGTCGCCGGCTGACAACACGATTGATTCCACGCGCGGAAACCACCATTGACTGGACCAGCGCAGATCTCCGTGAAGTTGCCGGCGGCGAATCGGCAGAATGTAGCCTACATGCTCAGTTGCCGCTATTTCCTTCTCAATTGCAGGCAAGACATCTTCTGCCCTGACCTGCAATCTCCGCGTGAGAGCTTGAATAAACCTCAATGCGTCGGCCGCATTGAAGCGGCAATCACGATCCTCCCGTGCGATGAGCTTTACATCCTCCCACACCGCAACGCCGTCCGCGCGCCAAAAACAACTGAGTGCCCACCGAGGCAAAAGCTCACCCGGATACCAGTTTCCCTGGCCGTAATGCAGAAGCCCACCCGGCGCCATCTTCTCGCGAAGATCCTGAATAAGAGCCAGACCCCGCTTCCGCTTGTTTTCGCCGAGCGCGTCGATATTCCACTCGGGGCTCTCAGGCTCATCAAGGCCTACATAGGTGGGCTCGCCTCCCATCGTCATTCTGACGTCCTGTGCCTCAAGCTCTGCCTCAATGCGATTTGCGACCTGGCTGATGCGGAGCCACTGGTCTTCGGCACCGCCCTCAGGAACCGGCGGCGGATCGTTCAAGCGCCAAACAGACATCTCGTACGTGAAGGTGGTGTTCGCAGGCTCAGAGGTGCCCGAAATTGGAGCGGCTTGAGAGGCGCTGGAGGTGCACGCAAGCGGAATGTGCCCTTCACCGGCGAGAAGGCCCGACGTGGGATCGAATCCAATCCATCCGGCGCCAGGAAGAAATGCTTCTGCCCATGCATGCAATGCCGCCGAGTCCCTCCCTCTATCCGAGCCGTTCAAGTCCGGGCCCGCTTCCGCAAGCTGGATCAGGTAACCCGAAACGAAACGTGCCGCTATTCCCAGGTTTCGAAGGATCTCTACCAGCAGCCATGCCGAGTCGCGACAAGAGCCCGACTGCTTTTGTAGAGTCTCCTCGGAAGTCTGAATACCGGCTTCGAACCTTGTGACGTAAGCCACCTCATCTCTTATCCTGCGATTCAGCAGCAACAATAATTCAATCGTTCCGGTCCGCTGGCTTTGGAAGCTTTCAACGAACGTCCGAAGTAGCGGACCAGGAGACCCCGACAACAAATAGGGATGGAGATCCTCTGCATGCTCCGGCCCGTACTGGATGGGATATTGCTCGGCTGCAGGTTCCAACAGGAAGTCGAAGGGGTTGGCAGGGATTAAGTCCGCGACCATATTCACTTCGACCGAAAACTGTTCTGTCTTCTTTGAGAAAACAACCCGCGCCAGCTGATTGGAAGAAGGATCCAGTTGCCAGCTTGTAAAGTGCTCAGCGGGAAGGATATTGAGGGAATAGCTTAGAATTGGCGTTCGACAATGCGCTGCCGGTCGCAATCGTATGATCTGCGGACCGAGTGATACCGCCTTATCGTATCGATAGTCTGTCCGATGCCTCAGTGCAACCTGAATTCCCATCCGCCCTCATGCGGCTCCCGCTTACAGCCACGGTCCACTTCTCCTGGCACCTGAGCTGAGTCTTCGGAACGCCAAACCCATAGTGCAAGCTGGGGTGTAAGAACAAGTTAGCATATTTGTTCAATGTCGAATATTCGACTTTGCTCATGAAATACGACATCAAAATTAGCGCGTGTCCTCCGATCTAAATGCGCATGGGCTTCGAGTGACGACAACCGAGAGCGCTCATTGAGCCATTCAAGTCGATCAGTGTTCTCGGCAAGTGGTCGAAAAACCGTCTGCTCGGACAAGTGCCTCCCATTGATTCTTCGCGGATTCCGGCGAGCGCCTTAGCGCGAGGAATTCGGGGTTCTAGGTTTCTGACCGTGTGATTTTGTCTCTTTTGTAGCCGAACTTTCGGCGTGCCTTCGAGCGGGTAAACTGCCAGTTGATTGTGACACGGGCGCGGTTCACTTTCCGATTCCATGCCCGTGCCTCCCGTTGTAATTCCGGGAGTGACGGGATTCTCCTCCGGCCCGGGCATTGGCGGGAGAACAAGCTGATCTCGATTTCCGCCTGGTTGAGCCAGCCTCCGTGTTTCGGTGTGTAGTGCACGGTGAACCTGTCCCACAGCAAGCCACCGATGTTCTCTCCGAACCGCTCCACCAGCGCGGTGCGCGTGTGCGAACTCAGATTGTCCATGACCAGGTGGATGGTATCGGCCTCTGGGTAGCAAGCTACGATCTCCACGAGGTAATCGGCGAACTCCGGCAAGGAACGGTTTGGAGTTGCTTTGGTGAAGTGCTTTCCCTCCTGGGGCCGTACTCCACAGAAGACGTTGGCCGTGCCCTGGCGTTTGTACTCCGAGTCGCGCTGGGCAATCCGGTCCGGCCGCATGGGCCGCGGAGGACGGACGTCGGCATGCAGTACCACCGGTTTCTCATCCACGCAAACCACCGGTTCTTTTTCCGACAATGGCTTTTCATATAGAGACAGCACATCTTCCATGCGGGTGATGTACTCCTCATTTAGATCCGCGACGCGCCAGCTTTTTTTCCCGCCACGGTTTCAATTCGTGGTTCTGAGAAGGATGCGAATCGTCTCCCGGCCCACATGCGGCGCCAGCTTTCGCTTCACCGCTTCCTCGGCAATCAGGCGCACGCTCCACCGCGCTGCACCCAGTGGAGCTGGACCACACACCATGGCGATGATCCGCTGACTCTGACCGGCGTCCAACGCTGGCTGCTTGCCGGGCCGCGCCTTTTCGTACAACGCCGACCCCAGTCCTCTTCTTCATAACGCCGGGCAACGGCCCGCACTGTTTTTGGTGCCACACCAGTATTGGCGGCTACCTGTACAGCCTTCTGGCCGCCGTCGAGCAGGCGCAGGATCGAAGCCCGCCGCAGCACACGCACCGACTCCTGACCCTTGCTCAGCATCGACGCAATTTTCTGCCGATCCTTCCTCCGCAATTGAACATGCACACGATGGTAGCTCTGCATGTCTCCACTATGCGCACCTTTTGCACGTCAGGAAAGTAATCAATAAGGTACATATTCATGCGGTCGAAGACCTAGTTGCAATTTCCTTCAGCCCGGACCCACCAAGGATCGAAACAGTATGGCCTCCGCCGAATGGAGAGCCACTTTCCGGTTAGATTCGTTCCGTACTATAAAGTGACATCCTAAAGTGCAAGACCGGAAATAGATGACTCACATGAGGGCCCGACTGATTCTTCTCCTCTGCCCGAGGTCCCTGGGATTACACGATTGGCTGTTCACAATCGGCTCCCGAATGATCACCCTATGACCGTTCGCCGCCAAGAATCGTCAAGTTCCTCCTGAATTCAAATGCCGCCCGTAACTTTCGTAGAGTTCGGATGATCCAATGCGACTGTCATCCGAATTGCCAGTCGCGCCAACGCGGCGACAGTGACAACTTGCCACTCGCGACGCGTGGGCCCTGGCAGGTTATCCCTGGTCGCCAACTCATTTAGCCAGTCCTCTGCCGATTGACTGGCCTGCTCCGCCCCGAACAACTCAGTCACCGCCCTTCTGAACGTCGTGAACGCGCGTTCTGCCGGGCCCATCAGGTCTTTGCAGGGCGGTTCGCCGTCATGGCTCCATTCATCCACGAGTGTCAATCTGAATTCATGCATGGCTGTTTTCCATTCGGGAGACAGGGGATGAAGCCCTGCCGATGTACTGCGGATGAGACATGCCGCTTGGTTCCGACACTTTTAAGAAGTTGTCTCTCGGCAAGTTGCACACGGGCCCGATGAAGTCTCGTCTTGGCCGCAGCCACAGAGATATCCAGAGCTCGCGCGATCTCCTTCAGGGAACCTCCCTGGTTCGTCCGGATCTGCATCGGACCCCGCAAGCAGGGCTCAAGCATTTGGACCTTGAGCAGAATGTTGACGCACCGTTGGCGTTGATCGTAGGTCTGCTCGGGATTCAAAGCAGGATCCTGGATGTCGAAGAGAGGAATGTCGTCGCCCGTTTCTTTCGGGGCATCGAGCGACACCTCAGGCCGGGCGCGACGCCTGCGAAGCGCCATCAGCGCAGAGTTGATGGCGATCCTCGTTAGCCAGGAATTGAGGCTTGACCTACCCTCAAACTGGCAGAGCGCGAGATGTGCTCGTATGAACGTCTCTTGCAGAGCATCTTCAGCGTCCTCCTGGCATTTGGTAATGCGAAAGATTGTCCTATAAAGGTGCCCCGAATAAAGGCGTTGAAGCGCCGCAAATGTATCGGACGATCCCTCCAAGGCGGAGGAGACAAGTTGCGAATCGCGCCACGCGGTTTGCTCTTTGTTTTTGAGATGGAAAAACATATCCTGATCCATGCAATTCATCAGTTTCCTCCTTCAACTGGCCTGGCTGAGAGGCGTGCGCTCGCTACCGACTCGCCATAACGCCGACGTGATTAAGCTCTACAATTGCGATTCAGCCAGAAGAATGAAGACAAATCCATTGGACGAAGGTATCGTTCCATACCTTGGTAGCAGTAAAGGGCGTCGGACCAGTTT
This sequence comes from uncultured Acidobacteriota bacterium, assembly GCA_963833995.1. Taxonomy (GTDB): domain Bacteria; phylum Acidobacteriota; class Terriglobia; order Terriglobales; family Acidobacteriaceae; genus Telmatobacter. Next base: position 10,160 of record CAWIAE010000005.1, read on the forward strand.
TCGAGACCGACTCCTCAACGCGTTTGCCTTTTGGTAGTCGCATGAGCATTCAACAAGAGCATTCCTTCTACCGCGGCGTGCGAATTTGGCAAGAGCAAGAATGCAGAAACGAATTGATCTGGCCCGAGATACGCGACTCCTGAATTTGCCAAACCAATGCCACCGTACAATGGACGCTCACTGATGAAATGGCATATCTTGTTGCGGTGGAGCGTTGCGCCGACGGCACGGTGCGCGTGACGACGCTGTGAGAGTAAAGGGCAATCCACCTTCGCGATCCCGAACTGTCAAATACGGGGAGGAATTGGAGTAGGAACATAGATTACCCGTTGAAGCTCACGCTCATTAGGCTCTGGCTTCTAAGCACGATGGCACTAGCCGTCATTCCTGCGCATAATGGCAGGCACCGGTACGCAGTCAGATTCAGTATTAGCGCGCCGCCACAGTGTTCTGCGAATGAAAGAAAAAAACGCCATCAACCCTTTTTTCGGCCTTTGCCGCATATCTGTGATCAGCAATTCCCAATGCCGTCACGCTTCCAATTCCGATCGGGTTAAGGAATGCGAGAGGCAGCAGATAGGGCTTTGACTTCACGAACGACTCTGTCACTCCGTAAAGATGCCCACTCCGCGGGATACTCCCAGGCACTTGCGGCAACTCGTAGACCTGAAACTGCAACTCGGGATGGCGAGCCGCGTAATGATGGAGACTGGACTCCAGTTGCTTCGGCGTAGTCATACCCAAGTCGAAGAGAAAGTTGCGATGAATTGCTCCCGGGAAGAGCACATCTAGCATTTGCCTCGTGAAGTCTGCGCAGTTCGAGAAGAAAGGGTTGAAGTGCGTGCGGTCAGGTCGGCGATTCAACCACTGCATCAATCGATCATCTTGCGCTGCACTCGTATGCACATGAATGCAGATGATATGCCTCCGATAGGACGCGCCAAGAAGTTGAACCCAGCCATCTTCCGGAGGGTCCTTCGCGAAACTGCGTGCATGATCCGCGCGATAGACTTCGCGCAGACGGCTGATCTCAGCGACAGTGGCCCAAGCCGGAATCTTGCCGGATGAATCGACAGCGAACAGATAGGGCCCTGGAGGCATTGCCAACCAATCGTATCCGTCGATTCCCTTATATCGACTGATGACCGCTCCGTCCTCGCCCCCCCGGCACAAACGCAAATGGATGTGGTCACCCGAACACAAGTCTTCGATCAGGAGCGCGGCGTGTCCGGTCGAGCTTATATGGCCCAGAAAGTTGATCGGTGCCTCAATCAGCAGGGTCGCGTCTGCGCGGGCTTTTGCTCCAGATATAACAAAGAGGAAGAGAAGAAAATAGCGAATGAAATACCCCGGATAACCGACCGGCCCTGCAAGCCTGCTAAAAGACCGTCGTCGACTTAGACCGACTTCATTGGACACTTCTTTGCCTCCATTCGAAAGATTGCCTTCCGAGTAAAGTCTCGAAAGCAACTTCCCCGATTAGGCCAGAGGCGTGAGTGCGAATCTATTGAACCATGGTGTCGGTCGATACTTATGTACAAGGTTCCAGAAGGCGAATTGGCAACGACTTATCTGCAACTAACCTGACTTGCTCACATCTTTAGATCGGAGAATGCAACATCTCACGCTGTTGCACACAGAGGAACTCGCGAGTTTGATCACACATGTCCCTTTCCCTGTCGACTTCTCCCCTTCCTGCGTTGCGATCGGCGTGTATGTAAAGCGAACCTCGCCATAACTTCGGTGCACGAAACTGGCAGATACTTTCCTGCTCGGCCATAGAACGGCACGCCCTTCCATCGCCCTGAGTCGATCTCCAGCCGAAGTGCGGCGAAGGTTTCGACTGGCGAATTGGAAGACACTCCCCTTTCTTGGCGGTACCCGCGGAACCGACCCCAAACCAGGTCCCTTGTCTGGATTGTCGGAATCGCTTTCAACACCTTGACCTTTTCGTCGCGGATGCTTCAACTATCGGTGCGAACCGGCGGTTCCATGGCAAGGTTCGAGACAATCTGACAAGGGTGATCTTCACTCACATCGCGGATGGCGCCGGTCTGACCGTAGAAAACATCGCGACCCTGAACGCCGAAAACTCGGCCATCTTGATCTGCACGCCTTCGATGTAGTTCACTGGACTGCGTGACGAGGGTTGTCAGCGTGAAGATCCACCTGACAACACACGGAGACTTTTGCGACCACCTATTGTTGCCGAGGCGGCATCAGAGCTTCTCCGCGATGTATTTGGAGAGGACAAGATGTCGGTGCGGTCCGTATTGCGGGTGACCACGTTGCCACTCGGCGCCCCGCTCATGCTTGAGGTGACGTTCGAAGTCAACATCTAAGAAAGTGGGAGCTTATCTCCGCCTCTTTGGACGACATCTGAGTGGATCATGATGGCAAATCGAGAAGGGGCAAACGCGTGGACGAATAATCGGCTGGACACGTCGGGGTTATCGGATCTAACGGACCTGCTAGCTCGGATTCGGCCAGTCGCCATCTTCCGACTTCACATCCCGGTATTCAGTGACCGTAGCAATCGTGCGGGCGTGGAAACCGCGAGACGACAGCGCCTCGCCTCACCTGCTCGGTGCAATCGAGATTAAAGGCAGGGAGTTGGCCAATCTTCCCACTGGTTATCCTTTTGGTTCATCCCACCCGGTCAGTCGCATTTGTGGTCCTTGCTGGCGGTTCCGGCTGTCTGTGAGTGACTATGAATGGCGTGCTCCGCGAAGGCGAAATGCACTGAAGGCAATAAACGAAGGACATCTTCTTGGAAGGTCTTCAGGCTAAAGAGTCGGCCCATCCGGGAAGTCCCGAATCGATCACCTCGGAAGCTAGAACAAGAAACAATTGGGCTATCGTATCGAGACCTTGGTATCGACTTCTTCTACTTAACTGTCAAAACCGCTTGTTTCGACCGTCCCGTTTTCCCAAACCGATACGAAGGTAGCGCCGGATACCTTCGTCTGATAGCGCCTTCGTGGACTTCGCTGCACCCTAGTGCAGAGAGGAAGATTCGCGACATCGACCTCGCCAAGACACCCAAGCTACTACAGGGCCTAGATCACCTCGAACCCGTAGGCCACCTATGGCTTTGTCAAATGAGCACAAGAGCAAGCAATTTCGGGTTTGTCGTCTACAGTTTGTTGATCTAGCGAACCAGAAAGTCAAAGAAGGTGCGCCACCGGCGGCGAAGCAAGATGTAGGAAGACCGGGGGAGGAGTTGACATGCGGTTCGAACCTGGGCTAGAGAAATGCTGCTGGCTGACCTGTTGTTTGGCGGACTCGCGGCGTCGGCACAGTACAGCGCACCCGCTACGCCTGCGCCGTACAATCCGATTGCTCTGGCTGAAGTAACAGGAGCGCCGCGAACAGCCGTTCAAGCCGGACAGAACAACTATCAAACCCTGTCGCACAATCCGTACCTGGGCGGAGTCCCAGCGGGAAAACTCAGCGCATCGCCAATGGAGCTTTCCCTCGAGGACGCCGTCACCCTCGGGCTCAAGCAGAATCTCGGTGGAGTTTTAGCCACAGACGCAGTTACCAACGCGCGGGGACAGAGCTGGCAAGCGCTGAGCGAACTCCTTCCCAACGTTGTCACTGACACAGGTTTCGGAGTTCATCAAGTCAATGTGAGGGCGGCTTTCGGCTTGTCCATTCCTGGAGAACCCCCGATCATTGGACCATTCGGGTATTTCGACGCGCGCGCCTTTCTCAGGCAATCAGTCTTCGACTGGGGATCGATTGAGCGGGCGCGATCTTCAAGGGCGCAGCTGAAGTCGGCAGAGTTCGGTTCCAAAGACGTTCGCGAGCTTGTCGTACTTGTGATTGTCTCCAACTATTTGCTGGCTATCGCCGACCAATCGGAGGTTGAGTCAGCCATATCACAACGGGACACCGCAAAGGCACTTCTTCAACAGGCACACGACCAGAAGGCCGCTGGTCTTGCCTCCGCCGTGGACGTTCTACGCTCACGAGTGCAATTGCAATCGCGTGAGCAGAAACTGATTAGCGTACAGGCAAGTTTGGCCAAGCAGAAATTGGTTTTGGCAAGAGCTATCGGACTTCCTCTGGGCCAGCAGTTCGAGATAACCACTGTCGTCCCTTACCGAGAGCTGGCGCCCTCGAGTCTCGATGAGGCCATCCAAAGCGCCTACAGGGCTCGCGCTGATTTTCAGAGTCAGGTGAATAGGGTACGGTCCGCTGAACTCGAGAGAAAAGCAGCTTCTGCCGAGCGGTATCCATCGATAGGCGCGGAAACCGACTAGGGTCTCTCTGGAGTCAACCCGGGCTCGTCGCACGGCACGGTTGATGCCGCCGTCACACTCCGCATCCCTATTTTTCAGGGTGGGAGAGTACACGGGGATGTTCTCCGGGCGGACGCTTCTCTAAACGAGGAAAGACAGCGCCTGGAAGACTTACGAGCGAGCATCGATCAGGAGGTTCGCGACGCTTATCTCGATCTGGAAGCAGCTGCGCAAGAAGTTTCTGTCGAGAAAAGCGCGGTGACGCTCGCCACGCAGACCCTGAAGCAATCGCGCGATCGATTCAGCTCGGGAGTTACGGACAACCTTGAAGTCGTTCAAGCCCAGGATGCGCTGGCGATCGCAAATGATGCCTATATTGCAAGCCTCTACAGCTACAACGTGGCAAAGATATCTCTGGCGAGGGCGACCGGGGTTGCGGAGTCCCGGTACTCAGACTATCTGAAGGGGAATTGACTATGTCGGAACAAAATCAACCAACGAATCCACCGCAAGCAACACCGTCAGCACAAAACGGGCCAGCGGACAATGCCGGCACAGGTGACCCGTTAGCTTCAGTCTATCCGAAGAAAGGGCCTTACAGACGTTGGATATTTCTGGCTTCGCTCGTTGTTCTGGCTGTTGGTGGTGCTCTCCTTTGGCACTATTTATCTGGCTTCGAATCCACCGACGATGCGCAGGTAGACGTTCATCTTTACCCTGTCAGCGCTCGCATTTCCGGATATATCCAGAAGGTCGATGTCGGTGACAACCAATGGGTCGATAAAGGTTCCACACTCGTGGAAATCGATCCAAAAGACTATGAAGTCGCATTGGCAAGAGCCGAGGCGACACTCGACACTTCAGAATCCGCGGCGACAAGTTCGAGTATCGATGTGCCGATATCTACCGTCGATACCTCAAGTCGATTGAAATTCACGTCCTCCGACATTAACGATGCTGAAGCAGCAATCCAAGCAGCAGAAAAGCTAGCCGCCGCCCACGCTCGCGTTTTGGAAGCACAGGCGGAAAATGTCAAGGCACAAGATGACGTCGCCCGCTATCGCTTGCTGCTCACGAAGGAGGAGGTGCCGAAGCAAGTTTACGACCATTCTTATGCCGCCGCAGCGACTGATGTCGCCGCCATAGCTGCGGCAGAAGCAGACGAAGCCGCAGCTGAACAGGCCGTTCAAGAAGCGCACAGTCGCCTCGCCGAGGCCCAAGCACGCTATGACAATGCGGAAGCCGGGCCGCAACGCGTTGCTGCGACGCGTGCCAAGGCGCTTTCCGCCGCAGCCGACGTACACCAGAAAGAAGCCACTGTCGAACAAGCACAGTTGAATCTGGGATACACCAAGATACTTGCACCTGTAACCGGAGAGGTCACGAAAAAGGTTGTCGTTGGATTGAACGTCGACCCAGGCGAGCAGTTGCTCACTGTGATTCCGCTCGATCAGGTATGGATCACAGCGAATTTCAAGGAGACGCAACTCAAACACATGCGAGTAGGCCAAAAGGCGACGATCGAGCTCGACTCGAACGGCCGCACATATAAGGGTCATGTCGACAGCATCGCGGGGGGAACGGGCCCGATCTTCAGCTTGCTGCCACCTGAAAATGCAACCGGCAACTACGTCAAGATTGTCCAGCGTGTGCCGGTCAAGATAGTTTTGGAGTCGGGCGAGAACCGCGATCACCAGCTTCGACCTGGTATGAACGTCGAAGTCAAGGTGTATCTACGATGAGCGCCGCAGCAGCCAGTTTGCCTTCAGCGCAGGAGTTTTCTCGCCCGAGCGTGAATCCGTGGCTCATCGGCATTACCGTGCCCATGGCTGCATTTCTCGAAGTGCTGGACACCAGCGTGGCCAATGTTGCCTTGCCCTCCATCGCCGGGGACTTGGGCGCCAGTTACGATGACAGCACATGGGTGCTCAGTTCCTATCTTGCGGCTAATGCGATTATTCTTCCCGTGAGTGGATGGCTTGCGGAAGTCATCGGGCGCAAAAGATATTTCATTCTCTCGCTGATCGTCTTCACCGTAAGTTCGATGCTGTGCGGTTTCGCGCCCAACCTACCGCTGCTGCTGATCTTTCGCGCATTGCAAGGTATCGGTGGTGGTGGGCTCCAGCCGATGGCACAGGCAATCCTCAACGATACATTTCCCCCCGAACAACGTGGCTCGGCCTTTGCGCTCTACGGTATTACCCGGTTCTTGCTCCGACGGTTGGGCCCATGCTGGGCGGCTGGATTACCGACAACTATTCCTGGCGTTGGATCTTCTTCATCAAGTTGCCGATTGCTCTCCTTGCGCTTTACCTGACTTATACGCTTGTGCGGGATCCGTCGCCCGTCGGTCGCGCCAAGAATGGCGGCATTCGGGTGGACTACATCGGAATCGCATTTCTGACGCTTGGTGTGGCTTCACTCCAGGTCGTATTGGATAAGGGCCAAGAGGATGACTGGTTCGGTTCTCAATTCATCCTTGCGCTCGCCATCACCGCGGCAGTCTGCTTGACAGCGCTCGTCATCTGGGAGTGGTACCGCAAAGATCCCATCATCGATGTCCGCATGTTCAAGAGCTTCAACTTCGCGGCAGCCAACCTGATGATGTTCATGATGGGTGTGATGCTTTTCAGCACCCTAGTGCTCATCCCCGAATTTTTGCAGACGCCGTTGGGCTACACCGCGGAGCTTGCAGGTTTGGTACTGTCTGCAAGTGGATTCGTTTTGCTGTTGATGATGCCAATAGTGGGGCGACTCACTTCGAAGGTTCAGGCACGCTTCTTGATTGCAGCAGGCTGGTTGTGTCTGGCGGTCAGTTTGATCTATTCCGCGTATCGAATCAATTTATTCATCAGTTTTGACTTCGCGATGTGGCTGCGCTGCGCGCAGGTCGTGGGCATCGGTTTCTTGTTCGTTCCAATTACAGCCGCAGGCTATATCGGTGTCCCAGCAGAGAAGGGCAACAGTGTCTCGGGCATGGTAAATTTCATGCGCAACATTGGCAGCAGCATCGGTACTTCCATCGTAACGACGATGATCGCCAGGCGCTCACAATATCACAAGCAAATTCTAATTGGTCATATTACGTCTGACGCGCCGGCGTTTCGAGGGGATCTCCACGGCCTGACAAACAGCATAAAGCATTCCGGACTTGGCGCCGTCGACGCACACAAACAGGCAATTGCCAGGTTCTATACCCTCGTGAATCAGCAGGCTCATACGCTTTCGTTTATGGACACATTCTGGGTGTTGGGCGTTCTTTGTGCCATTATGTTCGTTCTCGCATTCTTCTTGAAGAAGAACGATCCCGGAGCGGGCGGAGATGTTGCGGTGGGTTGAGGAAACCACGATGATAAGAGCCATCACAATCGAGCGCGAGTTCGGCTGCGGTGCAGCCGAAATTGCCAGTTTGGTCGCCAGCCGCCTTGGATGGGGCCTGTGGGACGAAAGGTTGACACAGGAAATCGCGCGACTGACCGAGATTACGCTACAAGCGGTCGAGCGGCGAGAGTGGCGAGCCGATCCTGCCATTTACAGGGTGTTCAAAGACTTTCTTCGGGGCGCGTTTGAGGGAGGCTTGCCGCCCACCAATCGGCTGCACGTGCTGGATGCGCGCCGGATCGCCGCGGTTTCGGAAACAGCGGTCAATACCGCTTTCTCCAGCGGCCCGTCGGTGATTGTCGGCCGCGGTGCGCAGTTTTTCCTTCGCAATCGCAGGGATGTCTTCCATGTGTTTCTCTACGCATCTCGCGACCATAAAATCAGCAGACTGATCTCCGGAGGCGCAACTGAGGACAAAGCAATCGAAGAGGTCGACACAACTGACCGATTCGCGAGCGGCGTTCGTTCGGCAATATTTCGGGCTGAAATGGCCGGAACTCCACCTCTATCACTCAATGTTCAATACGGAGATGGGGGAGTCTTGTACAGCTGCGATGCTACTTCAGTGCGTTCAGCAGTTGGAGGGGGGTAGATGAAATGCCTGCCTCTGCGGCGATCGGTCACCACCGGGCTGGATTCTTCGCATCTCTGAATTCTCCTGTGGTTGCAGTAGGAGGAACAGGTGGGTCTGATTACTAACATCCTCTTTCCGGTAGATTTCTCCCGCTCTTGCATCGCCATGAGCACCTACGTCAAGAAGGTAGCGGCTATCTTTGGCTCTCGGGTGTCAATGATCCATGTGTTCGACTCTGCCAGTCACAATGGCCTGGAACTTTACGTAAGAGCTCCTGACGACGTTGCTCAGGAACATGAGGAGTTGGCCCGCGAGAAGCTTGATTCTTTCCTCCAGTCGGAGTTTCCTGCCTCCCGGTGTTCGCGAATACTCGCTTCAGGAGATGTGGCATCGCAGATCGCCCTGAACGCGAGGAACGGATTCGATCTCATCATCATGCCCACCCACGCCGGTATTTTCCGGCGGATGCTCCTTGGCTCCATGACAGCCAAGGTGTTGAACGATGTTGACTGTCCCGTGGTCACCAGCGAACACGTCGAGAATATAGCGCCGCGACCGATCGCGCATCGAGAATTGTTATGCGCCATCGGTCTGGGCGAGAACTCGGAAAGAGTTCTTCGCTACGCGCACCAATTGTCCGCGGAGGGCCATGCGAATCTAAGGATCTTACATGCCGTCCAGGCCGCAGATTCCGTCGTATCAAGCCAGCTCGCCGTCGAGGAGCGGGCCCAATCCGAGCAACGGCAAAAGGTGCATGAACGTATCGATGCCTTGCAAAGGAGGGTTGGCTCGCGGGCCCAGATTCGAATTGCAGCCGGCCCGATAAAGCAAGCTTTGCTCGATGCCGCGCGGCAGTCGGACGCCGACGTGTTGATCATAGGCAGAGGCTCTCAACCCGGCTTTCAGGGCCGGTTACGGGATTTGACCTATGCCATGATGCGTGAATCGCCATATCCAGTGCTCAGTGTTTGACGTCGGCGAGTCGAGCATGGAGCACATATCGACGATGAGTTCGAGGTTGATCGCTATTCCCAGAGGCAGGTGTCCCCGTGAATGAGTCTTCCGATATTCGGCTTACGACAATCCCCCTCAACAACGGCACTGGCCAGATGCCCGCACTCGGCTTTGGCACTTTGATGCCTGATCCAGCCGTTACGATCTCTGCGACCAGAGCCGCACTAGAAGCCGGATTTCGTCACCTCGATTGTGCGGAGCAATACCGGAACGAGTCTGAGATGGGCGAGCCGTCGCATGGCAGCATTGCCGCTGGAGGAATCGCGCGCGAAGACATCTTTTTTACCACGAAATTGTGGAATACCAATCATCGGCCTGAGCGCGTTGGACCGGCATTCGAGAAGAGCCTGCAGAGATTCAGGCTCAACTACCTGGATCTCTACCTCATCGCACCCCATTCGCATTTCAACCCGGCGACGAGCCGGATCCGCGGGATCGGAACAGCAATGTCCTTTACGACAAGGAAGTGACTTTGCTCGGTACGTGGAGAGCAATAGAAAGCCTGGTCGATCAGGGCAGGTGTCGGGCCATTGGGCTGTCAGACATCGACGAGCAACATATAGGGGAAGCGCCGAATTCAGCGCGGGGTATCACACTCGGCTTAAGCCATGAGCAGCAACACCAGGACTTTGCACTGACCGACTTCACGCATGCATCCTTCTCGAATCCCCTGCGGTCGGCATACAGGCCTCGCGGCCTGGCACAAACTCGCACTAATCCCGTGTCCAAACTCCGATGGCTCAACTTCCCGTGGGGGCTAATCGAACTCAGTTATTCGCCAAACACGGACGGCCATCTCGGCTTTTGCTTTGACGATGAAACTCCCCGTCATCACGTTTACCTTTTGGCCGAGCATCGTTCCTCGGCAGGTTCTCACATCCATCTCGGTGATGCTCCGTAGCGCCTGCGACCGCTGCGCCGTAAGTTTCATTCCCCCTGCTACCAAGGTATAACTCGATACCTTCGTCCAATGGAGTCTCCCACACTTTTCTGTCTTAATCGCAAGTGTGGATCCGATTTGAGACGATCGGAAACGCGCGATCAGAAGTCAGTCAGGAGAGAATGTGCCATGCTGCGTGAGTGCCAACTTGTCACCGTCACTGCTTTGCGTGAAATGCTAACTATGACGAGAAGGCGAATATTGTGCGTCGTCATACTCTGTGGTTCCTTCGTCATTCCGGCTCTTGGGCAGCACTTCGATGCCAACCTGGAACCATCAGCGGCACCGTTACTGATGTCAGTCAAGAAATCGTTCCGGGTGCTGAAGTCATTCTTGAGAGTTCTGCACTTGGGGCACGGCGCTCATTGGTGTCAGGAGAAGATGGATCTTTTGATTTTGATCATCTGAAACCAGGAGTTCCGTATCGGATAACGATAAGCGCGGATGGCTTTGTCAACTGGACTTCGCCGACAATCGTGATCAGTCCGGGTCAGTTTCTATTCTTGACGGGCACTGAACTCGAGCTTGCAGGGGGATCCTCATCGGTGACGGTTTATGCTTCTTCCCAACAGATCGCTGCCGCACAAGTCAAGATTGAGGAGCGGCAGCGGGCCTTTGGAATCATCCCCAATTTCTATGTTGCCTATAATCACAACGCGGCGCCCCTTACGGCAAAGCTAAAGTTCGCGCTGGCGTTGAAAGCAAGCACCGATCCGGTATTCTTTGCCGCGAATGCTCTTGTCGCCGGCGCAGACTAGGCCGGAGATACCCCGGACTACGTAGAGGGCGCGAAGGGCTACGGTCAACGGTTCGGGGCATCTTTCGCGACTGGATTCACCGACATCATGGTCGGCGAGGCCATCCTGCCATCCCTTCTGCATCAGGATCCACGTTATTTCTATCAGGGGACCGGCACCAAGAGATCTCGAGCGTTTCATGCCCTCCTGAGCCCGTTCATCTGCAAAGGAGACAACGGCAAGTGGGAGCCGAATTTCTCGAGTGTAGGCGGCGACCTGACAGCGGGCGCTGTTTCAAATATCTATTCTCCGCAGTCGAACCGCGGCGCTGGGATTTTGTTTGAGAACGCCCTTATCACCACCGGCGGCCGCATGGCCAACGGTCTCGTGCAGGAATTCATTCTGCGCAGATTCACATCGAGAGCAGGAAGTCGAAGTCACTGACCTAAACGCTTCTAAGGAGCGTCCCTTGCATTTCGCTCGTGGAAAGGCAGCAATTCCGTGGAAGCCTAAGGGGTCCATAGCGGGTTTAGACTCCCTATTTTTCGGCGCCGGCTACGAATCCTATCGAGGTCAACATGAATCTGAGTTCTGTTGGGGAGAAACAATGACGGCTGCCTGAACGATGGTCTGCGCCGCGGCTCTGCTCTTGGCTGTACTGGCTAAACGCGCTAGAGATCGACGGGATTTGGAAGTGCACACCATCACACCGGAAGCGCTGCATGCATTGTTGTCCTCACATCATGATGTGCTTGTCCTTGACGTTCGTCAGCCCCTCGAATTGTTAGGCGACCCTGTGCTCATTCCGGGAGCACAATGGATTGACCCGGGAGCGGTGCTTGATGACCCATCGCTCATTCCTGCAAGGAGAGAACTGGTCGTCTATTGTACTTGTCCCAGGGATAGGGCCAGCCGCGCCGTCTTAGATCGAGCTCTCGCGATGGGGTTCTCGCGGATCAAGTTTTTGAAAGGGGGGCTCAACGGTTGGAGCGCGAAAGGCTATCCCGTTGAATCTTACGACAAGCCATTCCATCTTGACTCGAACCGGAACGGCCAATTAGCGGCCGCGGGCTGATGCATTTGCCTCGAATCGATGTTAGAACTCGCTGTCAGCCCCTTACTGAACCGAGATGGATCGTCATATCAAGTCAAAACCTCATAAACTCTGCGGTTCGGCGCACGGGAAGGCTAAGAAGGACGGAACTGCGGGGGAGGAGGCATCGACGTGGGCAACCAGATACTCTACGACTTGTCCGTGTTCGGAATGCTGCTTTATCTTGCACTGTGTTTGAGCATTATCGGCCGACCATCCATGGCCTCGGCACTTTTGCGCAGGATCAGAAGTACTAGGCCTTCATTCTCATCGAGTAAGGTCGCCTCAACCTCAAAGCTGAGGGAAGGTTGGCTACGACGGGCATCCTCTAATCCAGGGCGTGAATGCCAGGCCGTGTCTACTCAACACCGTCCGTATTGACGCACCTCCACGGCATTCTGCGAAAGAAGAAATCGTCATCAATGCTGCATTCTCACTCCCCGGCACAAGCGCACATAGTTGTGGACATTCGAACACAAGTTATCAAACAGGAGCGTGGCATACCGAGTCGAGCCTCCACGGCCCAAAAAGCTGATCGGGGCCGCAATTGACACAGTCACATCCGCGCGGACATGTATGGCATTGGCGCGCTCTTCATCGCGATGGCGATTGCCATCGCGGTGAGCCGCTATTCCCTCTTCGTGACGTTCCGCGGATGTGGTGGCTTTCCGGAAAAGCATTGACGTACTGTACTTCGCGGGCGCCGTACTACCCATTGGAATTGCTCGCATTGAGCCCGTAAGGGGCATAAGGAGCATGTAGACCATCGCGCGGATTGAAAATCCACCAGAGCAGATCAGCGCCCACCGAAAGCATAACTGCAGCGAACGATGTGCAGGTTGTGGGCTCGTTCTCATTGCGTTCAGCCACCTCTCAAAGGATGTTCCGTGCTGAGCCGGTAAGCAAATCGCGAGTCTATTCCTTCGCTCGTTGCCTCAGAGCTCTTCGTAATACACAGGAGCCCGGAGCGCGAAAAATGGGGCGTGCGTCCTTCCGGCGTCTAACCGAGGAGGGTTGACGTGGCCCGCGCTCCACCGTTTCCCCATACTGGCTGGATTGAGGCGGTTTCAAGAGAAATGGGCCGACCGATCGCAGTGCGCGCGGCGAGAGATTACCTTGCCAGCGGTAAAGAGGTTCCAAATGGCCGCACCAAGCGGAGACGTGTAGCAATGCTGACTAATTCCGCGAGAGAATCAGCCTTCATCTTTCGCATCATGCTGCCACGATGCGCTTTGACAGTAATCTCGCTGATGCCGAGTTCACCGCCCACCTGCTTGTTCGGGAGACCGATAACCACCAGCGCCATGACCTCTCGTTCGCGGGCGGTGAGACAGGCATACCGGGCTTTAAAATCTCGGATCTCTGCTTCACGATCCAGCAAGGCATTGCTACGTTCCACCGCAACACGCTTCTGCAATTCGAGACCATTGAGGCCGGGAAGAGAAATATCCAAAACCAGGCAACTTGGAACCGTTGCGCGCGGACGGGTGAGGAATTCCTGTGCCGAAACGAACATTTCTACGCCCAGACCTTCATGACGAAGCAAGAGTTCGAGCGCTTCACGAACCGAAATGTCGTCATCGACGACGAAGACGATTGGCGGGCTCTGCGCCATGGGGAAGACCTCACTTCAAAACCATGTGCACTCGCAAGATTCATTGTAAAACCTTCGCATGAGCCTCAAGAAGCGCTCATTGGGCCGGAAGCGCAGAATTCAGTGCTTTGAGCAACGCAGTATCACTGAACGGCTTGAATAAACATGCGATCGCGCCTTGCTGGATAAGCCGCGACCGTTCCGCCTCATCCTTGTGGGCCGTGATGAAAATGACGGGAGTTTTAATCTTGCGGCGATTCAACTCCTTCTGCAGGCCCGCTCATTCCCGGCAGTGCCACGTCGAGAATCAAACATTTGGATATCAAAATTGCATCCGAAGCTAGGAATTCCTCAGCAGAAGAGAATGTCTGAGACGCAAAACCGAACTCCTTAATCAGATCTGGCAGCAACTCGCGGACCGATTCGTCATCGTCGACAATTGACACAAGGAAACGTGGATTCATCATGGATATCTCAGTCCGAACTTGAAACAGCTTTGTTTAACGTAGAGAACCGTCTGTTCACTAGAGCGCTGTTTGAGGAAGTCGATGTGCTCTTTCCGAAAGTGCCACTCACGCCACTCAAGGCTGCGCATCAACAACGCGGCTGAGTTTGTTTCCATGGAGTCACTTCTTGACGAGACTCCAAAATACCATCATCCGCTGTGTGGTCAGCGGTGTCTATTGTGCTTAGGTATTGGTCACCAACAGGCGGAGACCGCCCGCAAGTCGTTGTTCTTAGGTGGATTCGGAACTGTAATCATTCGGAATGGAAAATGCAAAGGAGGCCCCAGGCCCATCGTTGGCTGTTCCCCAGAGGCGGCCTCGATGGGCTTCAATAATCGAACGGCTGATGGAAGCCCAATCCCCATGCCTTCCTCCTTGGTCGTATAGAACGATTCGAACAGCCGATCGGCTGTACCCGGCGTGAAACCGATACCGGTGCCTTGCACGGTGAGCTGGACGTTCTTGCTATCGCCGCTTTCTGTTCTGATCAGCAGCTGTCTCGGCCGGTTCTCGACATCGCGCATCGCGTCTGAGGCGTTGCGGAGCTGATTCAGGATGACCTGCTGAAGCTGGACGCGGTCGCCTTTCACCGCCGGCAGATTCTCGGCGAATTCTTGCCGGACCATGATCCTGTTGCTCTGCAGCTCGCTCAAGGAGAGCGCGATCACTTCCCGCGCCGCATCATTCAGATCAATCGACTCGGCAGCAACTTCCTTTCTCTTGAAGAGGGCCCGCAGGCGCGTGACAACCTCGGAGGCGCGATTCCCATCGCGAATCGTGCGTCGCGCCGTTTCGAGCGCTCCCTCTATGTTCGGCGGATTGCTGCTCAGCATCCGAAGGCACATGCTTGCATTAGTAATAATGCCTGAGAGCGGCTGGTTCACTTCATGGGCAATAGAGGCCGTCAGCATGCCGAGGCTGGTGATTCTTGTTACGTGGGCAAGTTCCGACCTGGCCTTGTCGAGTGCCTCCTCCGAGAGCCGGCGCGCAGTCACGTCCTGAACCGCACCGATGTACTCCCAATGACCATCATTGGTCTTAGTCCCGTGGCCAACAAGCTGCAGATACTTCACTCTGTTATCGGGAAGCAAAAGACGATGTTCGTACTGGAGGTCGCTACCAGATTGAGCCTGTTCGACGATGTCATGCAAGATGTACCGGTCTTCTGGGTGAACTCTTGAACCGATGAGCTCCAGCGTCATCGTCGAGCCCGGATCAAACTCAAAGATTCGATAAGCCTGCTCTGACCAGACAATTCTTCCTGTCGCCACGCGCCAGAAGAAGGTATCGGTCCTGCTGAGGCGTTGGCCCTCCGCGAGAGTCGCCTCACTGCGCCGCAGTTCTTCTTCGGCCTGTTTGCGTTCCGTGATATCGCGCAAGTAGCCGGTGAAAGACGGAGCTCCCTCCAACGGAATGCGTGTGATCGCGAGTTCGACCGGGAACTCCGTTCCGTCGCCACGTACCGCTGTCAATTCGAGTCGCTTCCCCAGAATTCGAATTTCGCCCGTGGCATTGTAACGGGCCAATCCTTGCCGGTGCTTTTCTCTGTCGGACGGCGGAATCATAACGTCTGACAGCCGCTTACCCATAACCTCGTTCCGACGATATCCAAAGGTGCGTTCCGCGGCCGGATTGAACTCGGTAATGCAGCCTTCGTGATCGATAGTCACAATGCAGTCGAGTGCCGAGTCAAGAATCGCCGTCTTCCGTGCCTCACTGCGACGCGACTCTTCCTCTGCACGTTTTCGGTCATCAATATCAGTATTTGTGCCGTACCATTTGAGGGTCTTGCCGCACGCATCGCGCAGCGGGTTGGTTCGAAACAGTAACCACCGATATTCTCCGTCAAACCGGCGCTGGCGTGCTTCGCGCTCTCCTCCTTTATCCGCTTTCATCATGAACTGCCATGCATCAATCAGGCCGTTTCGGTCATCAGGGTGGACCGCGTCCGCCCATCCCCAATCCTGCGCCTGTTCCTGAGTCAGGCCAACGTAGTCAAGGTAATGCTGGTTGAAGGATTCTGCAGTGCCATCCGGACGAGCTGACCACGTCAACGCCGGAATGGTGTTGATGGTCAGCGCTAGATTGCTTTCACTCGCTCGCAGGGAGTCTTCCGCGCGCTTCCGATCCTCAAGGTCAGTCAGTAAGACATACCAGCCGGTTATATGACCATCAGCGTTTCGCACCGCCGAGGCCCGCA
This sequence comes from uncultured Acidobacteriota bacterium, assembly GCA_963833995.1. Classification (GTDB taxonomy): domain Bacteria; phylum Acidobacteriota; class Terriglobia; order Terriglobales; family Acidobacteriaceae; genus Telmatobacter. Next base: position 26,446 of record CAWIAE010000005.1, read on the forward strand.
CCTGGAACCATCGATACACGCCGTCGGCCCGCCGGCAGCGATGTTCAATGGCATGGGGGGTTCCAGTGGTGATCGAATACGTGTATGCGTCTATCACTCCAGGAAGGTCATCTGGATGAACAGCATCGGTCATCCGCCAACCCTTCAGTTCCTTAGGAGTCTTGCCGAAATATTCCAGGAGCGGCTGTTGAGCTCTTCAATCTCACCGGCCGGATTCATGGTACAGATGAGCCCAGGAATACTGTTGACAGTTTGGCGGAGATTGGTTTCATTCGCCCTTAAAGCCTCATCAGCCAGCTTGCGATCATGAATATCCGTGCTAGTTCCGTACCAGCGCAGAATCGCTTCCATTTCGTCGCGAAATGGCGCGACTTGGATCAAAAACCACCGATAGACGCCATCACGCCGGCGAAGACGTGCCTCAATTTCACCCGGCTCTCCTGAAATCAATAGCTCTTCATCAGCGGGGGCAATTTCGACCACGGGGCTCTGAGCCGGCCCGGGGGAATGCCCTCTGCTCAGCTCAGAGGGAAAACGAACCCGCTACGTGCAATAATCATACTCCGAACATCCCCTTCCCCTTAGTTCCCTGGTCATAGGCACCCTAAAGCAAATATTTCACTTGGAATGCGTCTTGGTACGACCGCGTTGAATCCGTAACGGGCTCGCCAAAACGCCGGAAGACGGCGAGCATAGTGGCAACACGCGCATGCATACCAAAGTATTGATCGATACTTTCGTCCAATGGAATCGCCCACACTCTTCTGTCTTAATCGCAAGTGTGACTCCGATTTGAAACGATCGGACACCCGCGATCAGAAGTCCGTAAGGAGGGAATGCGCAAGGCCGCGACTCGCCATGGCGCAACGCAAATTCAATGACCAAAGCGATGAGCAATACGACTGGGGATATGCCGCTCCATCTCCCGCTCGGACAGTTGACATGCCGCCGTCGTTGCTGATGATGGCCAAAGCTGGCGTTCTGGTGGGTCAGATCCGCGGCCTGAACCAGAGCATCGCCGGGTTGGGGGATTGATCGAAGAGGAAGGACCTAAATTCCCCGGGCACGAAAACCCGAAGAGCATCAAGGGCATCGGGCCGGTCAGCGCCGCGGTAGTGTTGAGCATGATCGGCGACATCAAGGACTTCTCCGATCCTGGCAAGCTGGCCGCCTATCTCTCGACCCGGCGCCCCGAGTCCAGAGCTCCAGCGACACCGAACGCTCCGGTCGCATCGACAAGGCGGGCAACAAACTCGCGCGCACTTGCTTGGTGCAGTGCGCGCTCATCGCCAAACGCTATAGCTCGTTCCTGCAGAACTTCTATCAGCGCGCATCCGGCGACGGCGCGACGGCGGAAAGGCCAACATCGCGCTAGCGCGCAAGTTCCTGGGAGTCCTCTATCACACCCTCAAAAACAACTGGGTGTTCGAGGACTTCCCCAACTTCGTTTTGGCCTCCTGAAAACAGGGGAAACCAACCAATGAATAGACAACGATTCATGGGAGAAGCTCCATGGCGTTTATGGAAAAGCTCAACACCGATCAGAAAGCGCTCCGCATCAATCTCGATCCGACCAGCTACGGCTCCTTTGCCGAAATCGGCGCTGGCCAGGAAGTCGTGCGATGGTTCCTGGTTGCGGGAGGAGCCTCCGGGACAGTTGCTAAATCGATCTCTGCGTATGACAAGGAAGTCAGCGACGATTTGTACGGGTCTGGTGTGCGCGTTACGTTTCCAAAGAACGCATCCAAGCCATGCTGGATAGCGAATGGGTCCAACTCGTCAACCAATTAAACAATAGTCGTGGATCGAACGCACGCTTCTTTTCCTTTGTTGATACCATTTCCGCACGCAACTACGCCGGAACCAATGAGCCTCATGGTTGGGTCGGCCTGCGGTTCCAACTGCAACCTGGCGGCCATCCGAACGACATCGTTCTCCATATCAACCTTCGAGATCCTTCCAACCCCCTCGAGCAAGATGCTATCGGCATCCTGGGCGTGAATCTTATCTATTCTGTCTTCTATGAATTGGAGACGAAGGAATCCTTCTTCGAGAATATTTCTAAGGGGGTCGAGAAACGTATTGAAATTGACTATGCCGAAGTGCGTGGCGCCGCTTTCGAAGGGTGGGATCAGCGCGCGATTCTCGCGCAACTCGTATCTGCAGGTCTTGCTGAAGCCGTCTGTTTTCCATGCAGTGGTCTGCCCGTGCCGCCTATCGAAGTCCTCCACAAGAAGGCCCCCGTGCTCGCGCCAGGATCGTTCGAACACGTAGATTCCGCTCATGCGGCCATCCATAATCAACTGCTGGCCTCCGGGATCCAACAGCTCCGCGGAGAGTTAGCTGAAAGCGATCCAGCGCCTGTCGGTTTCTTCTGCTTTTCTGCGACGCCGCTCAGCGAAGCGGATCCCCCTCCGGGAATCTCTGACCTGCTGGAACGGATTGATGCTCTTCACAGGCATTGCGGTGATGTCCTGCTCTTTCGTGAACGGGAACTCTACGGCATGACCGCTCTCGTGAACCGATACACAAAGGAGCCTATCCGTTTCGTCCTGGGCCTGTCTCTGCTCGTTCGCATATGGGAATATCGCTACAATAATCTTTCCGGCAGCTTCCTTGAAGCTTTGTCTCGCCTCTTGCCGCAAAACGTCCGCATTTACGCTCATCCGATGGGCTCAAAGGATCTCCAGCAAGCAGTTCAAAGCATTTCGGCCACCGACTGGCAGTGGACCGATACGAACGGATGGGTCTCTGCCCGGCAGCTTCATCCTCCCCCGCCGCTCGGTCACCTCTACGACTATGTTCTCGCCAGCAACTTCCTCGTCCCACTGGAGATTCCGGGAGCTCTGAAAACCCACGACTAGCTGCGAGAGCCGAGTGTGAACACCACCCGCTGCGGAACTGATGCCGGTGGGGTTCGGTTCAGGAAGATGGCTGGATTGCAGGGGTCACACGCTCCACAGGGGCGAGAATTCTGCTGATCGCGGAAGGACTCTTACCGTATTTCACTGAGGGCAATTTCTGGGGCTCCTCTATCCCTCCGCGTTTCAGCGAAGCAGGGACCTACTCGATCATGGTCGCCGCCGACCGCAACGGCCAGACTTCTCTTGTCTGCGACGGCGGGCAAGGTGTGGCCAACGGCAGCCGCACGACCGTCGATGTGGTTCTCGATCTGCGCAGCGCAAAGCCGGGAGACTATTATCTCGTGACCCAGCTCCAAGGGCAGGATGGCTCGTACGCGTATCCGCTGAGAGTCCAATGAAAGCCAGACTCACAATCGATTCCGTGGCGTTGTCGTCCTCTCGTTCCCCCCGGAGCTCGTGTACATTCGAGCGCCCGAGTTGCCTTTTCCGCATTCATGTAACGGGGCTCAGGCATCCGCGCGGCCGTTGTGTCGCGGCGTGGCTTGGTCTAACGATTCAACCAGCCCGGACCAGTACTCGAGGCGCCGCTGGCAGCGCGTGCAGATGGCCAGATGCTTGGCCCGATCGGCTAAGAGCAGGCTGAGCACGTCGAATGCGAAGGTGCGAATGTCCTCTTCGGAATAGCAGGCGAGGCGTTGCGATGAGGCGTACAGAACCGAATCCCGACCCTTCTCGGAATATTGGGATGCTCGAAGTGAACTACGACTCTGGAATGGCGCGGCAGACCTGGGCAGAGGTCGAGAGTCTGCGCTCCGTCGGCATCATTATCTGCTGGCCTCACGCTCGATTGGTGAACAAGGAATAGCGGCCTATCTCCTGGGCGACATCGCGACCGCGAAAAGAGACGTAGTGAAGTCTTGGACGGTTGCAAAGATCGCTGATCCCGGGGCTCACACCCGATACGCCAGCATGTATGGTGCCGGCATGGTCGAAATGCACAAGTACAAACAGGCCCTTGGGCCACTCAACGAGGCAATTCGAGTCGCGACGAAAACTCCCGGTGCAGCGTATCCGACCATCGCCATCACAGCAAAATCGAGCCTCTCAGCGGCCTCGGGTGCAGCGAAGCTAGTGTCCCGAGTCTAAAGTTCGTTTACAAAAACGAGCTACGGAATCGAGGATCTGGTCGGCAGTTTTGTGCCAGACGAAGGGCTTGGGGTTTTTGTTGTGGTGTTGGATAGAAACTAGCGGAAGCACTGGCAGAGCGTAGCGATTGCCAGATCAAAATCGAAGAAATAACGAACAGACTGATTCGATCGGCTCGCGTGCAGGAGGGCGAGCAGCCGGCAGAAGATACGACCGAACTCCTGGCGGAAAGCGAACGTGTATTCGCACGGCTTCTGGAACTCGTCAACTCGTCAGCGCCGTTAACTGCACCAACTCGAAAACCGCTTTCGACACGGAGCTTACGATTTCGGATGCGATAGCCGAACGGGATGTAGTTGGCAAGCGTCGCGACTTCCTGGCAGGAATTGCAGAAGCCGGAAGCACTCGGCAGGATCGCTACTCGAAGTCGGAGGTGCGTTTCGTTGCGACCGTGACTGTTGGAAAACTGCAGGCGGAAGTGGACCAGTTCGCAAAGCGGTTTCGCGAACTCGATACACGTCTGCAGGAACTGAACTGGAAGACCGAATTGATCTGAGTCGTTGTTAATCCTCGTTTGCAGCGAGCACAAGTCCAGCCGGGGGCAAAGCCGGCATCGTGGTGATTCCGAAGAGCCGGAATCTGGGGTTCGACTCCCCGTGTTACGGTGCATGCTCCGTACGGTCACAAGGGCACGGTGTATCGATCACAAGTTACTACCGCGTGCTGGGCCAACAAGGGTGAGGGTGGGACAGGGGACATTCAGATCAAATGAAAGCGGGTTCGATACGGGTCTGGCACTGGCGTAGGGGCAGCGGCGGAACCCGATTGTGCCCAAATTGTGCCTGAAGATGTCGGTTGTGGCGATTTGAGCGATTTGGTCGATTTCAGAATCAGTAACTTACGTATTTCGAACGCCGGATAAGGTTCGACCCCCCTCCCGGCACCATACAAGTGCTAGCCTGTTTCTGTGAGTTAAGCGGACTGGATCTTAATATCAGATCCCTTGGCCGCCCAACGCAGCGGAGCCGATTTTACGGTTCACCTTTTTCGCTGACGGGAATGGTGGTGTCACTCGTGGATGCGAACACGCTAATATCCCCCGACGAGGCCGCCGACCGCGAGGTCTCGCAAGTTTCAAAGCCTCCAGAAGTTGCGGGAGACTCGCGGAGTCGAGCCTTCATTGGTACCTCCGGTTGGGCATATTCGAGTTGGAAACCTGGATTCTATCCCCAAGCGCTTCCTCAACGGAACTTCCTTGAATACTACGCAACTCAATTAAACTCCGTCGAAGTGAACTACACCTTCCGCAATTTGCCGACCGAGAGCATGTTGACCGGTTGGCTGGCCGCGACCGGCGCCGGCTTTCGCTTCTCGTTCAAAGCGCCGCAGCGGATCACTCACATCCTTCGACTCAGGGACTGTTCAGAGGCAGTCGCCGCCTTGTCGCGTGCGCTCACTCCGGTAGTGGCTGCTGGACGGATGGGTGTGGTGCTCTTCCAGCTTCCGCCCAATTTCAAGGCCGACGCGGCTCGCCTCGATTCCTTCCTTTTGGATGCGGATACGTACGGGCTGCGGATGGCGTTCGAATTTCGGCACAGCACATGGTTTTGCGATGAAGTGTATGCCGTACTGCGGCGTCATTCTGTCGCGCTCTGTGTTGCGGAGAGCGAGGATTTAGAGACGCCGGATATTGTGACCGCTTCGTTCGCCAGCTACCGGTTCCGTAAGAGTGGATACTCTCGAGCGCAGCTCGACCTGATTGAGAATACCCTGCGCCAGCGGTCCGCCGAGGGCGAGATCTTCGCCTATTTCAAGCACGAGGTGGAACCAACTGGGGCTATCTGCGCGGTCGATACACTCCGAAGGCTCCGGCATCAATGAGCGGCCTCTCATCCTGCCAGAGAAGGCCAACAGATCATAAAGCTGGAATGAGCCAAGGTCTCCATACATCGAGCCGGCCGAGGATCATTCAACTTCTTTCTGCCCTCTTCGCAATCTCCTGAAGATGTTGCGGCGCGTCATTGTCGCCCAGAAACACCGGAGCTATATGGCGGCTGTAGAGATTCTCCGTCACATTCTTTGCAATCACCTCTTCATTGGCTTCAATCATGTCAATGTACCGCTGACCCATCCGAGCGGCAACCTTGAAGCCGACATGCAGCAACTGGCGAAGACTGCTGTTGAAGGCTTCTGCACTGCGGTCATGCCGCAGCGCAGAAGTGTATTGCTCTGACGTCCACCGGCGCACTTCACCGGGCGAGGGTAGCCTTGACGCTTCGATGTGAATAACGTTGGCATACGGCACGCAAAGCTCTTCCCTGTGAGCATAGGCTTCGGAGTAGATGTCCTTTGCCATCGCCAGCCCTTCACCCCCGGCTTCGGCCAGGCCAATCAACTCTTCCAACCAGGTGGTTCCGGCGGTTTTCAGGTGCACACCGGCGCCGAAACGTTGCATCGTCGCATGGATCGCCGGGTAGATAGAAAACTTGTCGCTGCCGGAGTGCACGCTGAGCTTCAAATTCTCCGGAAGCCCAAAGTTAGCAATGGCATAGGCGATGGCCGCAACATCGAGCGCAAACTCACGCTGGAATTGTTCCACGTCGCCTACGTAGTCCACGCCTTTGTTGAATCGGCCGCTGAATTTGGGTGCGATGGTTTGCACCGGAATGCCTTCGTCCGCGATAGCCGCGAGAATGATGAGCAGTTCAACAGGGGTTTGCGCGCTGTCGGTCTCGTCCATCGAAACCTCGGGAATAAAGTTGCCTTGCCCCTTGGCGCTCACAATGGTGCGGTAGACTTCGCCGGCTTTCTTCACCGCGGCCAGGTACTTGCGGCCCGTGTTGCGCAAACTCTGCTGAGTTATTTCAAAGGCGTCTCGGGCGCCCTCGAATCGGATGCGGCCTGGCAATTGAGGATGCCGCTTGACGAAGTGCTCGATCTCGTCTGCCGATACAGATTGACCAATTGAGTTGGCCACATCGATGGTGTAAAAATCGCACGCATCAAGAAAGGGGTCGACCGTTTGCAGCGTGATGTGGTCGGCATCGCAAAAATATGGAAGTTTCCAGCCAAGCGCCCTAACCGCGTCATCGGCGGCCTGCCGCACCATCATTGGTTGAGAACCAATGATGGTGTGTTCGCGATTCGATTTGTTCCAAATGGGAATGACTTTCGTTCCGCTGTCGAGTGCCATGATGCAAGCCTGCAATTGCGCCTTGGCTTGGTGCGCAAACCTGTCACCGGTTCCGACGGAATATTTACCGAGTTTCAAATCTCGATGATCCATCTCTATCCCTTCTTATCGCCGACCTTTGAGGACCAGCGTTTTTGACAACGCCGCCGTACCGCCGAGCAATGGCGTGTGCATCATATGCCTAACGCGCCGTCCCAGTGGAGGAGGTGGAATGCTGGCTTCGAGCTCGGGCGATCAACTCAAGGGCCGCCTGAGTCACGGGATCATCGGGCTTGACCGCTTTCGCGGCCAACAGTTCCTCTTCCCCGTTGTCGAGGTCGCCAGCCTGGCAGTCGATTATGCCTAGTTTCCTGTGGAGGTCGGCTTTCGCAGCGCAGTCGCCACACGCGGCGATCGCTTCTTTCAACTCCCGGATCGCCTCGTGCCAGTCATGGGCGGACGCCGCTTCAACACCGTTATTTGCCAGCGTGTCCGCGCGGTCCAGGATGCTCCGCTCTTTCTGAACAGCGATGTAGCGCGCCATCAACTTCTCCGATTCAGCTTGATCAGTAGATCGCAGCGCGCGGGACAGACTAACCAGCGCCTGGCTAAACTTCGGATCGATCGTAATCGCCTGCCGCCAAGCCGCTAGCGCTTTCGCTGTCTCGGACTCCTGCTCAAGAGATTGACCGAGTATATACCAGGCCATTACGTTTCTGGGCTCCAGTTTGACGGTCTCTTCAAGCAGACTGGCTGCAAGCGCGTACTTGCCCTCCTGCCTATCGATGAGGGCGAGAAAATATCGCGGCTCGGGCATCTGAGGATTCAGCCTACAGGCGGTCTCGAACTCAGGCTGCGCGTCGGAAGTGCGACCCAGATCGAACAAAACTCGCCCGCGATAGAAATGGGCGACACCCGACTGCGGAGCAAGGCGGATCGCCTCGGTGGTCTGCACCAGGGCCGCGGCCAGGTCGTAACTTTCGGCGAGCGCAAGCGCCAAATCCAGATGGGCCGCGGCCAGGTCTGGCGCCAGATCTACCACCTTCTGAAGCAGCGCGATCCCTTGGCTCAAATTGCCCATTTGCACTCTCGCTTTTCCGACCGTCGAGAGCATGGCGGGATCATTTGGCGCCAGCGCGACGGCTTTGTCCAGTTCCTCCTCGGCCTCGGATTTCCTTTTCTGCTGGGAAAGAATCAACCCCAGGTTTAAAAGACCTTCCTTATATTTCGGATCATCTTCAACTGTCTGACGAAGAAGTTTTTCGGCCGAAACCAGATCACCTTTCTTAGCGTAAACCATCGCCAGATTTCCACGCGCCTCTACGAGTTCAGGCTCCAGGTCGAGCGCGGATTGCAGCCAGTTCTGCGCCGATTGCAAGTCGCCTTCCGTCAGTTCCAGTTGGCCTAACTCGGCGCGAACTTTGGCAAGCTTCGGGGCATGGTCGATCGCCTTGCGCAGGACGTCTTCAGCGCCCTTCGTATCGTTCATGGCTTCCAATGCCAGCGCGAGGTTGTAGGCCGTCTGACCGCTGTCCGGATTCTCTTCGAGCATGTGGCGATAAATCTGCTCCGCATCTGCCGGTTTCCCCGATTGCAGCAGGTCATTCGCTTTGGTTCCCTCGGATGCCAGCTGGCTATTCAGGGATTCTTCGCCCTGTTCTTTCCGTAACTCCCCTACTAAATCTGTCGCCCTCTGCGCTTGACCAAGCGAGCGCAGCACAGAGACCAGCTGGTACTGGGCCGCCCTATCCCCGGGTTTCAGCGCGACAGCTTTCTGCAACTGGGGCAGGGCCTGATCGGGTTTTCCAATGCGGGCCAAAACGAGCCCGAGCTGATATCGAGCCTCAAAATCGTCGGGGGCCCTAGCGGCTCCAAGCTCAAGTTCCGGCTCTGCCTTGGAGTAATCGCCCAGCTGTTGGTACACCGTGCCAAGCATGACGTGCCCCGAAGAATCGTTCGGTTTCCGGCGCACGTAATCGCGGGCGGGCGTAAGCGCCTCGGTATATGCCGATGCGTCGATGAGCGCCTTGACTTGCGCGGCTAGCGCGACTGTATCGGTGGGACTCCGGCGGGTCACCTCCCGGTATTCGTCCGCGGCCTCGCGATCACGGCGCTCGTTCGCATAAATGTTGCCAAGCGTAAAGTACGCAGCAGTCATGTCGGGATGACTATTCAGCAAGGCCGTTAGAAGCCGAATCGCATCAGCCACCCCCGCACCATCCAAAGCCGGCAGCCCATCGGCCTCCCTGGCCTTTGCAGCTTTATACGTCGCCGTTGCCAAAGCCAGTTGCAAGTCCGAGGCGTCCGGTTGAATCCGGAGAGCCTGCCGCCAGTAATCCATGGCGGCATCGAACCGCCTCTCCTTCACTAGAACCTGCGCAATCCCGTCAAGAGCGCAGACTAAGTGCGGATTCACTGCCATCGCTTTGCGAAATTCGGCTTCCGCCTCGGTCAGGTCACTGATGGACGATCCCAAGGCACAATGCGCCTGCAGCAATGCTGGATCGTACTGGAGGGCCAGACGGAACTCGCTTATTGCCTCCGCACGCTGCTGCTGACTTTGCCGAACAAGCCCAAGATCAAAATGCGCCTCGGCCAAGTGTGGCTCCAACCGCAAGGCCTGTTTGAACGCCGCGACTGAACAATTGAGATCGCCTTTTTGTGCAAACCAGACGCCCACGGCATCAAAAACTCTCGCCGGTGGTGTGCCGGCTGGCGCATTCGAGGCAGCCGCCGGCAGTGTACAAGTGTCCGGCAGTTGCGCCACTGCCTGAGCGACAACAAATAGTAGGAATGCGCTACAGCAAATGAGTGATCGCTTCATGATGGATCCGCTCCGGGTGTAACTGCACCTTGGCCACATTCATTGCTGGCTGCCATTGCGGGACTCCGTCACTTCGAGTATGCGATCCGCAGTCACATCCTGCAACAACTGTCGTGTGCCCGATGGCCAGCGGATCTCGATTTCCTTCATCACACGCGAATCGCCGAGGCCGAAATGGACCCGTGGGTCGCTTGAAGCAGCATAACCCGTGCTGGTGGTCGCCTCGTTGTAAAGCATCCTGCCATCATCGGTGGTTATCCGAATCCGGGCGCCAATGCCCATGCGGTTGCTTCTCGTTCCGACAAGTTTGAGCAGGACCCAGTGATTGCGCGATTCGGTGATGTTGCGGAACACGCTAACCGGCACGCCCAGGGCGGTCACTACCAGATCCATCCGCCCGTCATTGTCAAGGTCCCCGTACGCAAGCCCCCTGTGCGGGGCCGTCCGCGTAAAGTCGGCCCCAGCAGAAGCGCTCACATCTTCGAACTGCCCGTTCCCGAGATTGCGAAAGACCGAGTTCGGTTCGGCATAGCGAAAATGCCGTGAAATCTCCCCGATATTGTCCAGCACATTGCTGCGCGCCACCACCAGGTCCTTCCAACCGTCGTTGTCGAGATCGATGATCCCGTTCGACCAGCCGGACATTGGCCTGGTTAAATTCGCAAGTCGACTCTGCTGACTCGCATTGCGAAACAGTCCTTTGCCTTCGTTCATCAACAATGGAAACGTTTCGTTTTCGATTGCGGTATGCCAGATGTCTGGCAAGCCATCGTTGTTCAGATCCCGGAAGTCAGCGCCCATTCCTGCAAGTGCGGTCCCCTCGTCGTTGTAGGCGACACCTGCCTCAAAACCTACTTCCTCAAATCGCTTTCCTCCAAGGTTGTGAAACAGGAGATTCGGGCTGTTGTCGTTGGCCACAAACACGTCGAGAAAGCCATCGCCGTCGTAGTCCGCAAACACAACTCCCATTCCCTTGCCCAGTACTTTTGAAATTCCGGTCTCCGCCGAAACATCGGTGAACGTACCATCGCCATTGTTGCGGTACAGCGTGTTGGGAAGTGGAGCGAAGCTGCCGGGATGACAGTAACCGCGGCCATCCAGCCCCGTGCAGACGGGTTCATAGCGCGGATCCCATTGGCAGTAATTCGCGACAAACAAGTCCAGCAGTCCGTCGTTGTTGTAATCGAACCAGCCAGCCGCGATGGACCACATCTTGCGGCCGCCGTATACGGCGCCGCTCAAACCCGCTTTCGCGGTCACGTCGGTAAACGTGCCGTCGCCATTGTTGTGAAGAAGCTGATTTTCGTTGACGTTGGCCAAAAACAGGTCGGGCCGGCCGTCGTTGTCGTAATCGCCCACCGCCGCGCCCATCCCGTAACCCACTCCGATGACCCCGGCGCGCTCAGACACATCGGTGAACGTTCCATCGCCATTGTTGTGAAACAGGCGGTTGTAATATTTCGGGCCCGTTTTCACCAGGGATGGCATCTCGGCGCCATTCACCAGGTAAATGTCGAGCAGACTATCCCCGTCGTAGTCGAACAGCGCAATACCGGCAGGCATAGTCTCCGGCTGATGTTTCTCCGGCGTCGGGCAGTTCTCGGTAACAAAATGCACCCCGGATTTATGAGCAATATCCTCGAACCTGATGGGCGGCGCTCCGACACCCTGGTCGCGCGCGCGGAGGCGGGATGCAGTGACAGTAAGCGCGGCAGCGGCAAGAAAACGGCGGCGATTCATCGAAGCCATTGAGATTCGTTCGAGGACCTACCCCGAGCCATTCAGCGATTCATTCTAAATGCACTGTACAGGCAATCGGGTAAGGACGTCGACACGCCCACCCCCTTTCGCGGGAAGGGTCGGCCGCGGCGCAAGAGCGAGCACAAACGGATGGATCACCCGGGCGGAAAACAGTGTGGTCAACGCCAAACGCATTCCTTACTCGCGTACCTTCAGCCTGCATCGATCCAGGCTCTCATGCAAATGGCATCACGACCGCGATGCAGCGCGCGGCAGTGATGCCATTGGAGCCGCAACCTTGAACGCGGACTAGTAGTAGAACTTCAGACTCATCTGCAATTGTCGCGTCGCCGGCAAGCCGTTTTGACCACTGCGCTCGCTCGTGATCTGGCCAAAATTCGTGTCGGTGCTGGTCGTGTCCGGAACGTCGAAAACAACGTTGTTGAAGAGGTTAAACGATTCGGCTCGAAATTCGAAGTATCGCTTCTCGCCGAATCCCATGTGGAAATCACGGAACAGGGACATGTCGAGGTTGTTGTAATGCTGCGAAACGAGGGTGTTCACCTTTTCATTGCCATAGGTGTACCCGGCGGGCACCGCGAAGGCGCCCGTATTAAACCATTCCTTTTGGGTATGGACCGGCCCGCTGTTTGGGTCGCCAACCAGGTTCATTCGTTCCTGGTTGATACCGCCTACATTCTCCGGGTCGCCACCCGCAGTTACAGTGTAAGGCTGTCCCGAAGTTTCCTGCACAATGCCGTTCAGCGCCCATCCGCCGGCCACAGTGGAGACGAACTTGCTGGGTGACCTGTCAAATGGCGATGCCGCCGTGAATGCCACTGTGAACACGTTGGTCTGATTGAGGTCCGAGGTGCCGTAGCTGCCAGCGCGGTCGTATGGATTCTGGGCGTCGCAGCTTGCACCCAGGTTGCAGCCGTCGGAGTTCGAGTGCGACAGCGTGTAAGACGCCAGGAAGGTGACACCATGCGTTGCATGGTCCTGGAGGGTGACCTGGAGGGCATTGTAACGGCTGTTGCCGACGCTCTGATCGAACCATTGCGCCTGCATGTAGGGGAACGGCCGCCGGGCTTGTTGACTACCAGGTCCGGGCTGAGGAACATTCATGGCCGGACCCCAATCCCCGTGCCTGCCGTTCGAACCGACGTAGTTCGCGTCGAGAGTCATATTGCCCGGTAACTGGCGTTCGACACCCACGTTCCACTGGTCGAAGACCGGAGTCTGGAAGTTCGGATCCACCATCCATTGGCTGACTTGACTGAAGTCGTTGATGGGGTAAATGATCGTTCCGCCATTGCCAAACTGCAGCGGATCGGCGGCCGTCACTGTGGGAACAGCGGCGTTCAAGTTGCTGTTATCGATGGTGTTGACCGCCGGCCAGTTTCCACCAAAGTTCTGTGAGAGTTGGGTGATGTCGGCCCACTCGTCATAGAAGCGACTATAAGCCGCACGAATGACTGTCTTGTCGTTCAGGCGGTAGGCCAGGCCGAGCCGTGGAGCCCAGTCGGCAAGTGAGTTCTTGACCACGCGCAGAGTCGAGCTGACGTAGGCGTTGGCAGGAAGCCCACCCGGAGCAGGCGTGCTCGACGCGGTGTAGATGCCAGTCGGAATGCAGGGCGCACCCTGAGTTGCCGAACAGTTCGGCGGAAGCGCATTGAGTTCGTACATGCCAGTAATGGGATTGGCATTGCCGGTGTAGTAGTTCCCGCCTTTGCCGGTGCCGTAAATCGGCGTCCAGATCATGTCGTTGCGGAAGCCGATATTGATGGTGAGATGGGGAGTCGCCTTGAACTGGTCCTCGACGTAGATCCCGTCGATCCAGCCACCCCAAACATCCTCGAAGATGTTCCGGTAGCTGGCCCCGTTCGGAATTCCGAGCAACAGAGACGCCCAGCTATTGCCACCGCTGCTGGTTGCCCCGAGGCTTGAGGTCTGCTGTGGTTCGAAATCATCGCCTGCGTATGCGATCGGCGAAGTGAAGTTGTTGGTCTCAAAATCAGCGCCGGCCTTGATCGTGTGCCTGCCGAGAATCTTCGAGAATGAGCCACCAAACTGCCAGTTATCCCCTAAGCCGGAGCCCTGTAACTGCGAACCGCCTAAACCAATGTAACTACCCGCAGTATACTGCGGCGAATAGAGCGTGTTGTTCAGGGTCATCCAGAACGTGGACACCCCGGCCTGCTGCAATTGTGACAGGAACCCCGGGGTTACGCCGGCCCAGGAGGTGCCGGTGGTGGTAAATCCATAGTTTCTCCCGAAGTACACGTCCGAAAAGGTTGTCGTGCTATATTCGTGAGTCCAATGCCCGATGTAGTTATGGCCGGGGACATGCACGAAGGCATTGCCAATGGTATCCGACGGGCTTGTCTTGAACAGATCGAACTGGCTGTAGCGGAAATAGACCTGGTTATTGTTGCCGAAGTTCTGGTCGACCCGGATTGTCCCTGAATCCTGCGTGAAATCGGTGCTTTGGGGGTAGAAGAGGTTCTGCCCGTTGACCGTCGTCGCGCTGCCTGTCGGGATGATCGACAGGAAAAGGCTCGAAATGGGACTGATCCGGCTGCTTGGGATGCAGTTGATGTCGCCGTTGCACAAAGAAGTGTTGCCCGGCCCTTCGTTGTACTCCTGGGTGAAGCTTTCACGCGTGTACTGGCCGTTACTGAGGGTCGTGGTTTCCGGGTCGTAGATGGTTGCGCCGACACCGCTGAAGTCGCCGGCGTTCATTGCGGCCGTTGGCGCCAGAGCTCCGGTTTCAGATTTTGAGGCGTACCTGTAGCCTTCCCATGCTACATAGAAGAAGGTGCGGTTCTTGCCGTTATACAGCTTTGGAATCGAAAGCGGACCACCGGCCGAAGCGCCATACTGGTTCTGCCGCAGGGGTTCGCGGGCTGCTTCAAAGTAGCCGCGTGAATCCATATCCGAGTTGCGCAGAAACTCCCAAAGAGCGCCATGGTACTGGTTGGTTCCGGACTTGGTGACCACGCTCACCTGGGCTCCGGCAGCTCCGCCGTACTCGGCCAGATCGTTGTGACCCTGGCTCTTGAACTCCTGAATCGCGTCAACGATGGGCGCATAGTTGTATGTTCCGGAGAGCGTGTTCAGGTCATTTGCACCGTCGAGTATGAACATGTTGCTGCGGTTGCGGGCGCCGTTCACTGCCGGGAAACTGAATTGCCCAATCGACGCACCATTCCACCCGCCGCCTCCGCCGCTGTTCTGGTCGGTATTGAGGTTCACGGTACCCGGCGTGATCAACAGCAACTGGGTAAAGTTGCGGCCGTTCATGGGCAGGTCGCTCATCTCCTTCGGCGTAACAACCGTGCCTAATTCCGACGTCGAAGTCTCCAATGTAGGCGCGATGGCGCTGACAGTAATGGTGCTCGACGTTGCGCCGACTCTCATTTGAAAGTCGAACGTCGCGGTCTGGCCAACTTGGAGGGTTACCGGCGGCTGCGACACTGCAGAAAACCCGGTTGCGGACACCTGCATACTGTAGGTGCCCGGCACGACGCTCGGGAAGTCGTAAATTCCGTCGGTGTTGGTGGCTGTTTTCCTCACGACTCCGGTATTGACGTTCGTGAGTTCAACTCGTGCGTTTGCAATTGCAGCGCCGCTTATATCTTTGACGACGCCGTTAACGTTCGCGGTCGCCTGTTGAGCCATGACGACCGAGGGCACCAAACTCGCAACGCTCAAAAGCATCACAAGCAGCCCGAGATACCAGTGCCTCTTTCGGAGTTTCCTGACCAACGTTGCCATATAGCCTCCCGCGTTCGTTAGTTCACTGCCGAGATAACGTTTACGATTGCCCCCTTGCACCAAGTTTGCAATCGTTAGCTAACGACTGCTTTTTTAGGGAATCGACAATACTGGTTGGTCGCGCACCTGTCAAGGGCTTTTCCAGAGCTGGTTCTAGTCTCCCCCGCCAAATGACCACCGAAGCATCTGCGCCGGCAGTCTAAAAACTACTGCGAAACTGCTCGTTGTATCGAAATTGGCGTTGGCGGTGAGCATGCGATCTGGCGCGCGGAGACCGTCGGCATAGCGCATGCGCATAGACTCCGGCTAATCTATACCCCGTCCAGTGCCGTTGTACCATGTCCGGAAGAGGTAAAAACAAGTTGCGATGCCGCCAGCTTCGCGTTCACCCTCCGCACTCAGTCCAGTCTGTCAGGGGTGAAAGATACATTGAACGTCTATGGTTCCGGTCCGTTCTTCTGCTGTCGGCGGTTTGCGCTCTGCTCGCTCCAGTGCTGCGCATTGCGCCAGCCTCGGTAATCGCCGCAGGCCAGCACGGGCAAGCAACAGGCGGAGAGATGACCAACGTCGGCCCGCAGGCGGCGGTATTCGATAGTGAGCACCGTCCCATCACCGCTGGTGACTTCGTGAAGACGGGCCCGGTTGTGTTCATCAATGCAACCGAAACGGCGGGGCTCTCGAAGTGGCGGAACGTAACCGGTACGCCGGAAAAACGAGTGATCATTGAAGCGAAGGGCTCCGGCGTCTGCCTTCTTGATTACGATAACGACGGCTGGCTCGATATTTATCTGGTGGACGGGTCGACGCTGGATGCTCTGGCGGGTAAGGCGCCTTCACCGCATGCGGCCCTCTTCCATAACAACCGTGACGGCACATTCACCGACGTGACCGCGAGCGCGGGCGTGGCGAACGACCGATGGGGAACGGGTTGCGTTGTCGGCGATTACGACAACGATGGCTGGCCCGATCTCTACGTGACCAACGTCGGCGCCAGTCGGCTCTATCACAACAATCACGACGGCACGTTTACCGATGTCGCGAGGCAGGCTGGAGTGGCCCTCGACGAGGCTTCGGCGGACGTGGCGGTCGACCACACCGGTGCCACCTTCGGGGACTACGACGGCGATGGCAATCTCGATCTGTTTGTGGCCGGCTATATTGATTTTGACCTGAAAAATACTCCTCTCTCCGGCTCCAAGACCGCTGGTTACGACTACTGCCAGTATCGCGGCGTGAAGGTGATGTGCGGCCCGCGCGGCCTTCAGGGAGCTCACGATCATCTCTTCCACAGCAACGGCGACGGCACCTTTACCGACGTCGGCATGAAGCTGGGCGTGGACGGTCCCAACGATTATTACGGGCTCGACGCGCTGTTTGCCGACATAAACAACGACGGCAAGCCGGATCTCCTGGTGGCCAACGACTCCACCCCGAACTATTTGTACATTAACAAGGGGAACGGCACTTTCAAGGACGATAGTTACGAAACCGGATTCGCGCTCAACGGAGACGGACGCGAGGCGGCCAATATGGGGCTCGCCGTCGGAGACTATGAGAACAACGGACATCTGTCGGTGGTGAGCACAACCTTCTCAGATGATTACCCCATACTTTTCCGGAACGATGGCACAGGCGCCTTCACCGATGTCAGTTACCAGGCCGGAATTGCCCAGTCTTCTATCCCCTTTGTGAAATTTGGCGATGGATTCCTCGATTACGACAATGACGGCTGGAAGGATCTGTTCATCGTGAACGGCGACGTCTATCCACAGGTCGATCAGCATCCCGAGTGGGGACAAAGCTACGCCCAACGTCCACTGCTCTACCACAATCTAGCCAACGGCAAATTCGAGCCCGTGCCTGCGGTCGAGGGAACGGGACTGGCGGTGGTTACCGTCGGCCGTGGCGCAGCGTTTGGGGACCTCTTCAACGACGGCAAAATCGACGTGGTCATCAACAGCATGGACGGCGTCCCGGTGCTGTTGCGCAACGTCAATCCCGATCACCATCATTGGGTCGAGATGAAGCTCATCGGCGGCCCTAAGAGCCCTCGAGACGCAATTGGCGCGACCGTCTACTTGACCGCTAACGGTATGCGGCAGCGGGGAGACGTTCTGAGCGGCGGAAGCTATCTCTCGTCAAATGACATGCGCGTCCACTTTGGTTTGGGCAACCGGGACAAGGTCGATCAGGTGGAGATTCACTGGCCCAGCGGCACACTGGAGAAAATCAAGCTGCCTTTCGTCGATCGTATCTACACTGTCGCCGAAGGCAAAGGCATTACTGGCGCGATGTGCGGCGGCAAGCCCTGCGCCCCATTCCATTGAATTCGACATCTGCGGACAACGCAGGAATCGAGAGATCGTCTTGCGTGTCGTAGTCCCCGTTGGCCTGTTGAACATCGTCTTGTTATCGCAGCATGCCAACAGCACCGGGGCAAGTTCGCCGCAGTACAGGCTAGCGCGAGTGCCATCACTAAGTTTGGCAGGAGCGCCACGGGCAATTATTATGCGGTGAAGCATTCGCTGTCGCGTGGCAGAGCACTGAAGGAGAATTCGCGATGATCCGTCGAGTTGGGCTCTATTTGATCTTTGCTGGGTTGCTGATGTCGGGAAGCGGAGTGTGTACGGCACAGGGGAACATGAAGTATCAGCCGACGCTTGCGTCGCTAGACAGTCATCCGCTGCCGCAATGGTATGCGGGAGCGAAGTTGGGGATCTTCATCCATTGGGGACTGTACTCGGTGCCGGGCTGGGCACCGTTGTCGCACCCGGAGCACGACTTTAGGAACGTGGACTACATCAAGAACAACCCCTACGCGGAGTGGTACCTGAACGTCATGCGAATCCCGGGCTCGCCGACACAGGCTTATCACAACGAACACTATGGGGCGGATTTCAGCTACTACGATTTTGCTCCCATCTTCAATCGCGAGTCGAAGAAGTGGAATCCCGACGAGTGGGCGGAGATCTTCCGCGACGCTGGGGCGCGCTATGTGGTGCTGACTACGAAGCACCACGAGGGCTTCACTCTATGGCCGAGTACGACGGTGAATCCAAATCCTTCAATTCCGCACAACGAGAGGCACGCGGAGCGTGACATTGTGGGCGAGCTGACGGCGGCCGTACGCAAAAAGGAAATGAAAATGGGGCTCTATTACTCCGGTGGGTACGACTGGACATTTAACTCAGGTCCCATCGAGACGCCCCAGGACTACGAGAGCGTGAAGCCGGAAACACAAGCCTATGGGGACTACGCCTTCGCGCAGATTCATGAGCTGATCAATCGTTATCATCCGGCGGTTCTATGGAACGACATCGACTGGCCGAAGACGGGCCGGCCCATGCAGGTTGAGGCGGACTACTACAACGCGGTGCCGGATGGAGTCATAGACGATCGATTCGGAATTAAGCACGCGGACTTTACTTCGCCGGAGTATCAGAAGCTGGACAAGATCGCTGCGAAGAAGTGGGAGGAATGCCGCGGACTCGGGCGGTCGTTTGGGTATAACCGCGCCGAAGGCGAAGCGGAGACCATTGCTCCCGCCGATCTGATTGCGCTGTTGGTGGACATTGTGAGTAAGAACGGCAACTTGCTGCTGGACGTGGGGCCAGAAGACGATGGAACGATTCCTTCGGTGCAGATGGAGCGGCTAAAAGCTCTGGGTGCGTGGCTCAAGCAGAACGGCGAAGCGATTTACGACACCGTTCCTTGGGAGCGCGCCGTGGGCAAAACTACCGAAGGCGACGATCTACGCTTCACGCGCAAGGGAAGTGATTTGTACGCGACGGTTTTGGGGACTCCGAAGGCGCCCACGGCCACAATTGAGGGTGTGGCCGCGCAGCCGGGCATCCAGGTGACAATACTGGGCAATCCCAAGCCGCTGGAGACGAAGGCAGCGAACGGAAATCTGCAGGTCTTGCTGCCGGAACGTCTGCCTGGGAATTATGCTTATGTGCTGAAGCTGGCCGGTTACGCGCGGTGAGGGTGATTCCCGGCATCTGATGCCCAGATGAGAACGCAAGCGAAAGCACGGCGCCACTTCCGTTTACGCCCGGAGAGATCGCGCGGGAGTAGATCCGCTTATCGATCTCTATTCCAGATGGCGCGGATCGTTTCTTCATCGCCGAGCCCCTCCGGTGTCTTGGAACTAGCGTCATTCGCGTAGTACCAGCGGCGATGGTCGAGCGGCGAGGTCATGATCCGGCTGCCCGGCATCTCCAGGTAGCCGTTCGGGTCCGTTTTCCTGACCCAATTCCAGGCATAACGGAGCCATTGGCTGCGGTATGCTTGGCTTTGGTGGCCAAACCAGGAGATTTCGTCGTAGCCCCAAATCCAGGAGGCGCCATGCACTTGTCGTCCGGCAGTCTGTCCAGGTTGCCCCGGATACTTGCTGACGCCCCAGTTATCGAGTTCGACCATGTAGGGCAGATGCCCGCAGGTCCAGCCACTGAAGGTCCGTCCCCCTTTGCTGCGCAGGTAGATGCTGTCGACATAACCAGCCTGTAGAATGGCCTCCTGCGGGTGGCGGGGATCCTCCTTGATGCGCAACGGAAAGGCATGGAAGTCGAGAAGCAGTTGCCCGTTGCGCACCAGGCCGCCAGAAGGCACGTGGGCGTTGCACAACACCATGCCGCGGCGCGCGTGTTGTGCGGCATAGGCTCGAACCAGATCAAAGATGCAGGCATAGTGCGTCAGATCGGGGTCGTTGTAATTCATAATCTCCATCTGGCCCCAGTGAAGACTCTCGCATCCGAGGTCAATATAGGACTGCGCCAGAAAATAGAACCAGAGCTGGGTTTCTGTCTGGCTGACGTCGGGAACGCTGCTATTTTTGTCCCAGGACCGCGTGCGTTGAGGCAAGGGATAGAGCATGGCGTCATAACGAAAGTTTCGCTTCTCTACGGGCAGTCCCAGGGCATTGAAGGTCCAGTCGGGTACAGGAACCTGCTCGACCTCCGTGGTCACGATCTCAAAGATGCAGGCTTCGAGGATCATCTCCGGGTCGGCTGCGTGGACCAGCGGAAGCTGCTGCCGGGCGCGCGCAAAATTCTGCAACAGGTTGGCCTCGCCGCCCCAAAGGCAAATGCTGCGCCCGATGTATTTTGCGCCAGTGTACTTGAGCATACGTATGTTGTCATCAAGGTCACCGCAGCCGTTGAGCAGGCCCTCCATGGTGATGGAGCGGGCGAGATAGTTCTCCAGCACCTCTCGCGGGATGGTACGGCTGAAGTGATAGCTGCGCCGGTGACGCAGCGTTGTAAGGCTGCCAAAAGCTCGATTCGCGAGAGTGAATGCGCCTGCGGCAAGAGATAAGGCCAGAAATCGCCGTCTTTCCAAGTACCCTCCGGATAAAAAACGTCACAATCGGTTTTCTAGCATAGAAAGAGGCATGCATATGGGCGCCGCAGCTATTATGGGCGGCGGATTCAACGTCCCCGGCAGCCGATCCCAGTCGACTAAATCCCTTCGAGCCCTCTGCGACCTTGATCAGACGGCGTCGGATTTGTCATATCGCGCAATGAGCAGAGTCGCGGAGAGAACAATCAGCGCGCCGACGATCTCAAAAACATGGAGCCGCTCACCCAGGATCGTGATGGCAAGGATCACGCCGAAAACCGGCACCAGATAGAGAGAGATCGAGGCCGTCGTTACGTCCAGGTGTGCCAGCGCAGCGAAGAACAGCAGCATTGATGCGCCATACATGAAGAGTGCGAGGAAAGCGAAAGCGAGCCAGCTTGAAAGGTCGAATGAGAGAAAGCTGCGCCAGCGCACCGGCTCGACAAAGATGAGCAAGGGAATGCTGGCTATGGACGCTGTGATGTAGCTGTAAATGACGATCTCGATCTCTTCGAAGCGCTTCAACAGCCCCTTGCAGTAGACGTTGTAGAAGGCTGAACCTGCGCAACCTCCGAAGATCATCAGGTTGCCGACAAGAAATTGCGGCCGGATGAAAGAGGCTTGCCGGATATCGCCTGCAGACATGAGTCCTACACCCGCCAGCCCAATCAAGAGCGAGAGAATGCGCAGCAGTGACAGCCGCTCCTGCAGCACAATGGACGCTAAGACGGCGCTAATGACCGGGATCAATAGATTAAGAATTGCTCCGTTGGAAGCCAGAGATTCACTGACGCCCCACGTCATGCCCAGTTGTGCAAGTACCTGCCCGCCGACACCAGCCACAATAAAGCGGCCCCAGTCCGCCCGACTCGGCAACTGAGCTGCGGGGCGATTGCGCAGCCGCTTGATCAGGAGCGGAATCGCCAACAGTGTTGTGCAGTAAAAGGGCAGAAATGTAATGGCAATAGGGCCCAAATGAGGATTGAGAAGCTTCACCGCGGTTCCCTGGCCAGACCACATAAGCGAAGCCAAGGCAAGAAGCAGGAAGTACCACGCGGTGCTGCGCCGCTTCCGTTCAATCAGGACGGCATTACTCATGCACCCACTCCGATTATTTGGATACCGAATTTGTCGGCACCGGGCGAGCTACCTTCAAATACGTAAGGCATTGCCCCCTGTTGTTCGGCATAGCGATTGACGACACGTTCGAAACTCTCGCGGGCATCGCTCGATCCCAGGACGGCGACTGTTCCTCCAGCCCCTCCGCCGGTGATTTTTGCGCCGTAAAGTCCACCGTTCTTGCCGTTGCTACCCAGCTCGTTCCGAATCAACTCAATCAGACGATCCGTGGCATCACAGCCTAGCCCGCACTCTGTATAAGACCAGTGCGATTGGAACATCAGATCGCCGAGGAGGCGGAACCCGGCTTCAGTCGGCGAGTTATCCAACCCGCGCATCAACTCCCCGAAAAGCTCAATGCGCTGCTGTTCCTCGACCGCATACCGCGTGCATGCGCGCACCCTGTAGCAAGCCTCGGGCCGGATTCGCGTGAACGGATCCGGGTGTTCCCCTCCTTCTTTAAGGAGATCCTTCCCGTCGATGCATTCCGGCAGTCGCATCTCGTAGCGAGATCGAAACAGCGAAGGGCTCATATTGGACAGATAACCGTTCCACCGTGGATCGGAGTAGCGCGGAATCTTCGCTGTCGTATCGAGTGTGAGCGGCAGTTGCTCCCAGGCGCCGATCATGCGGTAACCCGCGAAGGCCGCCGCCCTTGCAGCCTCATATTCAATGCCGCTGACTTCATGTTTCACTCCGGAATCGATTGCCCATAGCCTCAGCCCTCCAGGCAACTTGACCGGTTCGCGTACCTCGCAGGGTTGGCAAAGCAAGGGAAGAATGTAACCTTCGTCGCCGAGTACCGAAGCCGCTTGGTCCATGATCCCGCACGATGACTCTGCGATAACGTTCTCGACCCATTGGCATGCGGCAGCCAGTTCTATGCCCTGAAGAGCGATGCCGTATATTGCCGCTGCCGCTTTCATCGAAGCCACTTCCACAGCCGCCGATGAACTGACGCCCTTGTTGAGGGGAACTTCCGAACTGAGGTAAAGAGTGGCGCCGCGGGTGATTGCCGCCGGCCAACGCGAAATAAGACAATGAAAGACGCCGAGCACATAAGCGGTCCAGCGGAGAGCAGGATCTTCGGCGGCAATCGCGCGTACCGTTGCTCCGTCCCGCAACACATCCAACGAGACCTCGACCCGGTCGCGCCAGTTCGAACTCGACATCTGTGGGTTTACCAGAATCACGCGGTGGTCTGTTCGCAGTTGTGCAGCGGCCCAGGTAGCCTCGCGAATCGTAGCCTCAAAGACCAATCCGCCTGTGTAATCAACGTTCCCGCCCATTACATCCAGACGCCCTGGCGCGCGGCTCAGATAAATCGGGAGGGTGCTCGCGAATAACTTGTCAGGGCCGCGCAGAGCACGCACCTCAGACGCGAAGTCGATCATACCGGTACTCCAACCCGGCACAAGCTCCGAATACTCTCGATCACATACTGAATGGACTCATCGGTCATGCGGGGATGAATCGGAATGCTCACGTATTGTTCAAACATGTGCTCTGCCACGGGACACTCGCCGTATGTATGGCCGAGTCGTCGGTAAGCGGTGGTCAGATGGATTGGCATGTAGTGCGACCAGACCTTGATGCCCTTTTCTGTGTACAGCTTCCACATGAACTCTTCCTTGCCCAGTGGAGACTCCGGCCTCACAAGCAGCGCGAAAATGTGAAACACGTGTTTACAGTCGGGATCTTTTGTTAGCAAGTCCAATCCAGGAGTTTCTGCAAACGCTCGGGTATATCGTTCAGCTATCTCGATGCGGCGTGCGTTCAGGTCGTCGAGTTTGCGAAGCTGAACCAGGCCTACCGCGGCCTGCATATCCGTCATCCGGTGATTCGAGCCAATTTCGTCAAAATCGAGATACCAGTACCGCTTGCCCATCGGTTGAGCAGCTTCATCGATCGCAAGATACTTTCCTTTAGGGTCATAAGTCCGGCAGCATAGCGAACGGTGTGACATCATTCGGTCGAAGTAATCCTTGTTGCTCGTCGTAATCATGCCCCCTTCGCCGAGAGTGACCATGTTTTTCTGCTGATGAAAGCTGAATACGCCGATGTCCCCGAGGGATCCCGCTTTGCGGCCCTTGTACTCTGCCCCGGCGGCGTGTGCTGCGTCTTCTACTACTGCGATACGACGAGGCCGTGCTAGTTCATTTAACGCATCCATCTCGCAACACTGCCCGTAAAGATGAACGGGCAAAATCGCTCTTGTCCGAGGAGTAATCTTCTCCGCAACGGAAACAGGATCGAGATTCAATGTGCCGGGATCCACATCGGCGAACACTACCTTGGCGCCCCGTGCAACGACTGCGTTGGCAGTTGAAATCCAGCTTAGCGGCGTAGTGATCACTTCATCCCCGGGCCCGACATTCAAGGCAATCATGGCCAATTCAAGACCGGCGGTGGCCGAGGTTACCGCCAGCCCGTGCCGCATATTGCAGTACGAGGCGAATGCTTCCTCAAACTCCTTTACCTTTGGACCGCAGGACGGAGCAGACGCCTCCAGCACTTGCAATACGGCGGCTTTCTCCTCTTCCCCGTAAGCAGACCCGTGACCAAATTCGAGTTCATATACCGCCTTGGGCAACTTCATGTAGGCTCCTTTCGATAACCATCTCGCACCTCGGCACCCGGATCCCCCACGCTCTGTCGATTTTGTTTGTCAATAAGAAGTGATGGGGGCCTCGCGGCGCTCTGCCAGGTTTAGCCTGCTGTTCGGGCTGGATCTGATGCTTTGGAATATTCAGCCGGGCCCCGAGCGCCTGCGCAATCTCATAGCGCGTGAGGACATTCTTAGAGCCGGCGTGGAAGATGCCGTGCGCGTTCTCATTCTTGATCAATTGAAGTATCCATTGGCTCAGTCTGTCGGCGTCGATGGGATTGCGGAACTCAGTGACTGGCGCAGTTACCACCTCTCCAGCCTTCCATCGGCTGATCATGCCATCGACTAACGAGTTTGTCCCGGCCCTTCTCGACCGGCCCAGCACCAACGACGGCCGAACAATAATCGAGTCTGGCGCCAACGATCTCACAGCGATTTCCGCATGTGCCTTGGTCTGTCCGTAGACGCTGACTGGGTTCATTTCATCTTCTTCGCGATAGCCTTCCCTGAGCCCATCGAACACGGCGCCGGTCGATGTAAACAGCAGGCGCGCACCAATCTCGGCGCAATTCCCGGCGACATACTTAGCGCCTTCCAGATTGACTGCTACGGCAAGCTTCGGTTCTCTCTGGCAACGATCGATGTCCGCAATCGCCGCCAGCAATATGACCGCATCCGGCCGTGAAGCGTACATCGCGTCGCGTACGCTCCCTCTGTCCGTGATGTCCAGTGCTACATCCGTTTCGTCGTTGCGGCGCTCGCGGTCTGCACGAATCACCTGAAAGTCTCTGCGCCCCCAAGCGACGACATAGGACCCGAGAAAACCTCGTGCCCCAATTACCAGTAATCTAGGCAGGTTGAGCTTAGCTTCTCGAGTCATGGTTCCTTGGCGCCCTTTTTAGGTCCCAATTCTGTGTAACAAATACACATAGTACATGTGCATGTTTATCACAGCATGGTTTTGGTGAAGTGTCAATAATCGATGCCCCCAGGAACTTCGATCTGTGTCTACCGGGGCCAAACATCCGCTCGAAATGAAGACTGGAGGTGGAGCACTGTTCTTTCGCAAAGTCTTTTGCAACAGCCTTTCTGGATTAAAGGCGCGTCGATGAGATGTGATGTAATGACATGCTATTAAGCGCAAATAACATTTGCCCCACAATATATGAGAGTATGTAACATAGAAAACAGGCACCTCCAAGGGGTTGAGCCATGATTCTTCCGCTTCTTCTCGCTGCTGCACAAATCGCCGTAATCGCCCATCGCGGTGAGCACATTCGGCACGCCGAAAACAGCATCGCCGCCATTCGATCAGCCGCCGAACTGGGTGCCGACTATGTCGAACTCGATGTGCGCACCACACGTGACGGCAAACTCGTCCTTATGCACGACAAGACTGTAGATCGCACCACAGATGGCCATGGCTCCGTGCATAGTCTCACGCTGGAGCAGATCCGCGGTCTGCATTTCCGCACCTACGGTGGCGCGGTGCCCACCTTCGACGAAGCCCTGGAGACTGCGCACGGCCGGATCTCGGTTTATCTTGACTGGAAGGACGCTTCGCCCAAGGCCATCTTCCAGGTCCTCTCCGCGCACGGTATGCTTAGCAGCGTGGTTGTGTATGGGGATCGTCACGAGCTGCAGCAGCTGGAAAAACTGGCACCCGGGATTCGCGTCATGCCCGAGGCTGATTCCAAAGAATCCCTTGAAAAGGCCGAACGGACGATCAAGCCGACGGTGGTGGCATTTGATCAAGATGATTTCAAGCCGGCATTAATCTCGCAGACTCTAGCGATGAAGGCCGATATCTTTGTGGACCGTCTCTGGGATCAGGACGATGAAAAGGATTGGCAAGATGCCATCGACAAGGGAGCCAAGGGTATCCAAACCAACCATCCTGCGGAACTACTGGGGTTTCTGCGCGCCAGAAAGCTCCACTGATAAACCTTAAGCAAACAATTGAACGTTCTGGGCTCGCAGCATGAGGAAGTTTCACAGAGAGGGCGAACACCGGGCCCTAACTGAGATAAATAAACCTGATGACCGGCGGATTTCGTTGTTCAGCCGGGATGATCCCAAGTCGGATTCCGAACAATGAAAGAACATTCAGAAAGTTCCAGACGCGAAGCTGTTCTTCAGCTGTTAAAGGAGAACACTAGCGCCTCCTTCAGTGAAATTGCGGAACAATTCCGCGTTTCCCAGATGACTATCCGGCGGGATCTCCAGAAACTGGTGGAGGCCGGACAGGTCATTCGTATTCCCGGCGGCGCGCGGATCGAGCGCTGGCACGGCATGGAGCGAACCTTCCTCGAACGCCTGAAGAACATGTCGCCTGCTAAGAGGGCCATCGGCAAAGCCGCCGCGGCCCTGGTCAAGGATGGACAATCGGTGGTTCTGGACTCCGGCACCACGACGCTCTACGTCGCGCGCGAACTCCGCTCCAGACATAACGTCTTTGTGATCACATTTGCGCTCGCTGTTCTCGAGGAACTCGCGTCTGCGGAGGAGGTGCGGGTGGAACTGACCGGCGGCGCATACCGGGCCAGCAGCCATGACCTGATCGGCCGCGGCGTGGCCGATGGCCTCAAGTCCATCTACGCGGACCATGTGCTGTTTGGCGCAGCTGCTGTCTCGTTTGCACGCGGCGTAATGGTGCACGACCCCGACGCCCAGCGGGAGATGCTCCAGGCGGGCAAACAGAAAATTCTGCTCGTGGACAGCAGTAAGATCGGCATTGAGGCAACCTACCGCCTCTGCGGCATCGAAGACTGCGACCTCATCATCACCGACTCGATGTTGCCCGAGGCTGACCTCGCACGTCTCCGCCGACTGACCGCGGTTCAGATCGCCGAATTGCCAACCAGATTGCCCAACATATCAACCGACGATTAGCCCTATTCGGCGCTGCATGCCTCCTGCACACGCGCCACATCCCTTTTGACAAAAGCCACCAACGCAATCACGAGTAGTATGCCGCCTCCGATATATGCGAACGAAGCGAGCGATATTGCCAGATCAACTCCGTGATGCATGGCAATCATCCCGGTAATGACCGGCGCAGCGCCTCCGGCAAGCCATCCCATCAGGTTCATTAATCCGGCTGTTGAACCACGCACCTGGGGGCCGACCACATCAAATACGGATGCAAAAATATTCGCATCGTAGAATCCCTTGAACAGTCCCCATCCAATCAGTGCCAGAATGACCTCAGTCAGCGAAGAAGCCCGGGCACAAAGCAACACAAAAGGCGCTCCACAGAAAAGCGCGATAGCCTGAATCAGAACCCTTCCCCTGGCGGTTCGTCTCCGGACCAGATCGGCGGCCCATCCACCGAGTGGTGCGCCGCACATGCTTGCGAGTTGCACAAAGATTGTCGCAGTCAGCCCCGCCATTGCGAGGCTCAAATGAAATCTGTCATAGAGGAATTTCGGCATCCAGGACAGCAGTACCAGCGCGACATAGTTGGCACACATGAATGCGCCCATCAGGGCCAGCACCGAGGGCGTTTTCAGAACTACGTAGAATGATTTCCAGATGGAAGTGCGTTCCAGCGCATCTGGGTTGATACCGTCCTCGATATCCGCTGCTCCGCGCGGCGTTTCGCGCAGAAACCGCGCAAGCACCAGGCCGAGCAGGACTCCCAAACTCCCGAAAAACACAAAAGACCAGCGCCAACCGTAGTGCTCGCCAATGAGGCCTGCAAAAAATCCCCCACCAATGGTCCCGATATAGACGCTGGTTTGATGTGTGCCCATTGCGCGGGATCTGGTTGCTTTGCCGTGATAATCACTTATTAATGACATCGAGGCTGGATAGTAGAAAGTCTCTCCCAGCCCTTCAATGGCCATGAAAGAAAACAATTGTCTGAATGAATGAGAAAACGCGGTGGCAACGGCGATGATACTCCATAAATTGAGACCGCCCAGGATCGCCGTCTTGCGCCGAATCCGATCCACGATGGTTCCGGCGATGGGCGCGCACAAGCCGTAGACCCAGGCAAAGGCAGAACCGAGCAGGCCCAATTGGACCGCGGTCAGATGCATTTCCTTTTGAAGTAACGGAAAAAGTGAGAAGATGGCCTGGCGGTCGGCATAGTTAAAGAAAGAGATGCACCAAAGCATCCCCACGACGTACCATTTGTATCTTCCCTGCTTCATCCGTACTTGCGTCCTCATCATCCAACACAGTGACGAACTTTTCCACGTATTCGTCGGGCTCGTTGGTAGAACCTTATTGTTGAACTGCACCAAAGCCTTTGCGGGAAGGACTTGCGATTCTCGCCAAGGTTCCGGAGTTCGATGGTTCAGTCCGCGGGAAGGGATTGAGCTTCAGTAAAGCGCATTGATCTTCGGCTTTGCGGCGGTTTTTCCGAAGGGATCAAGAACCTGCCTCGCCCCTCGTGCCATGAGGCCGGTTTCAGTGGCCGTCTGAAAGAACAGGAAACCCCGCTCGATCATGGCTTTCATCTGCTCCGCATCTGTCGCGGGCGCGCCGAGAATTTTATGGTTTGCCTTAGCGGCATTCGCAATCCTCTTCAGAGCCTCCTGCACCTTGGGATGATCCTGCTGGCCGCGGCAACCCAGCGAGAAGGAAAGATCGCTGGTGCCGACGAAGATGACATCAACCCCGGGAGTTGATGCAATCCGCTCGATCTCCTCTACGCCACATGCCTCTTCAATGATGATCGTGACCATCACATTGCGGTCGGCAAAATCGTAGTACCCCTCCAGTGCAGGCCAGCTGAAGGTCGCCAGACCTGCGCCAGAACCGCGCCTGCCGACCGGAGGGTATTTGCAAGCGGCAACTGCCTGGCGGGCAAGCTCTGGAGTACTCGTAAACGGAAACATCACACCAAGAACTCCGCAATCGAGAACGCGTTTTGCCATCCAGATCTGGTTGACTGGGACGCGCGCGAACGGTACGGCCTTCAACCCCCGCGTGGCCAGAACCATGTTGCGCAGGCTCTCCAGCGTAACCGGGCTATGCTCCATTTCAATCCATAGAAAATCGAAACCCATCTCCGCGGCCTGAGCAGCGATTTCAGCGCTCCCTACAGTCAGCGTGATGCCGATGACGGGCTTTCCCTGCCGCAGGGTTGCCATCACCGGGTTGGTCCATGCTGCGTCCAAGAGCCTGTTCTCACTAGGCACGACAATCTCCATGAGTCAAAGGGCTTGTTTCCTCATCAGCCAGACCTCGGAAACCTGGCATCCTCGGCCATTTCCTCCGAGTCCCAATTCTCTATACCAGCTCAAAGTCAAATTGCCCTTAGCGGTTGCCTGGCTCGGGATGTCGAACTCCACCGGGCGAATCGGAGCAGGCTTGGCCATGAGAGGGTGAATCTCGATGTTGTCACCCGCCACCAGGCGGATCTTCCGATCCGGTGTATCTCCCGCGTACACCACGCGCAGGCGATATTGAGCCGATGGATCCAGGTCCGAATAGACCATCTGGAGAGGTGCATCGAAGAGCGACGAAGCCCACCGCTTCCACGCCACAGGAACGGCAACCCCGGACCAATCCGGGTAAGTGCTCCCCGCCATAGACGTTGCACGGAACTCCGGATCCTGAATCGCACCCACACCGCGCACCAGATGCGACTGGCACTGAAGATCGCCCAGACTTTCATAAAACCCGCCAGGTCCCGGATTGGTGCGGTCAATGATCGCTTCTATCGAATTGATCTGTTCGGCAGTCGACGGCAATTGCCGGATCTCGGCAAACCTTTTTCTGAGCCACGGACCATCCGTTAGTGGCGTGTCGAGCGTATCGAGGTTTGCGGCCCGGGTTACAGCCTCGGCCTGATAATCTTCCACCGCAAGTTGCATGCGGATGCTCTGGTAGAGAGCTTCGCCCAAGGCGTAAATCCGTGTTCTCCAATCTTGCGAAGGCGGATTCTTGATCGGCTCGCCCAGTTCAGCCTCAGCCATCTCGAGCAGAACAAGCGGGTCGGTTCCGTTTGTTGCACGTTGTTCGTCACCACCAACGTCAAGAGGAATCGGCCTGGCGCCCATGCGCAGGATCTCCGTTAACCGGTTGATTGCCCTGTCCTGTGCATTAGTTTCCTGAATGAGCCGGCTGCGTACGTAAGCATCGTAGTATGCGCGATACAAACCCATTTGAAAGCGCCAGCTTAGTAGTTCGGCGGGAGTTGCCGTTGACTCCATGGTCTGAAACTGCTCCAGTGTGGTGTAAACCGAATCGTTGGCAATGAGCGGGCCGCGCCAATTGGCTTCCAGGCTGATCAACCCCTGCGCAAATCCCTCGCCGAGGCGGTCGGAGATAAAGAAGGCACTGTATTCGCGTAGAATCTCGACAACCGGCTTATCCGGGTTCCATCCCAGCGCACTCCAAAGAAATTTGTTGACGTCGTCATTGCAGCCTTCCGAGTAGCTGATAAATCCGATCGAATGCGGCGCCTGCAGACGAAAGATGTCAGCCTGTGCGCGCGGCCGCGGGTTGATCACTTCCCTTCCCTCTGTGAGCGCAAATGCGACATCCCAATCTGCAACCGGGAATTGGCAATCCGTGCTGTGGGTGATGTCAGGATAGAGGCGAATGGGATACTGTTCTGGAATATTCTTGCGCAGAACCGGAAGCCCTAAGCGATTCTGGGGTCCATAGACGATTCCGTTCAGCCATCGCGGCTGTTCGCGATTGATGATCTCCAAAAACTCCTGCAGCCACGTCTCATTGAAGGACTGCGGAGACACCCACATCTGCGCATGGGAATGATAGCGGCGTAGATTTTCCGCCTGCATCTCCATAAATTTCAACATGTATTTGGGACGCGTGTGACCCGGATCCCCTCCCGGGACAAAGACGGCATCGACGCGCGGGAGTGCCTTGAAAACCTCGCCCCATTCCTTCAGTGCGAATTCGACAGTCTTTGGGTCCGAATAGTCGGGATCCATGGCCGGATACCAAATCCATACGTCAAGCCCGTAATCATCTGCAATGCGCGACATCTCCACCATCATCTTCATCGGCGGAATCGGGAAGTGCGGCCCCTCGGCCGCATCATCGGAACGCGGTGGAACGAGTTCGATGGCGTTGGTGCCGAAGATGGCCAGCTCACGGATATATTGGTCCCAGATGGGGACGTTCCATGCGTCGTAGGCGTTGGTCTTGGGGCGATACCCCATCTGGTGGCCACGCAGCCTGTACTTCGGTGCGCTCTTGCAGTCCAGAGAAACAGGCGCAGAGACCTTTCCTTTCGTCATGCGAATCCTGCGCAGAAACTCGCCAACGCCAAAGAGTACGCCCCGTTCATCGGCGCCCAAAATGACGAAGAGACTTCCCCCAGAGTGGTGCAGGGTCCTTAGCCGGAAGCCCTCGGCATCCGAGGGAAAGTCCGCCGCGAGATTCATTTCCCGCAGTCCGCTTCCGTGACTGGCGTGGAGGGATTGCGGCGAGCCGACGAGAATCATCGCGCCAGACATTTGTGATGGCCGATCTTCCGCAACCGGCCAACGGATTCCCGAGCGCTTTTCAACTTCTTCGATCAACACCTGAACTGCTTTTTGCTCCCGCCTGGTAAGGCCAGGTGGAGCAATCACGACCGCATTGTTGAGATCCTCCATGCCCAACGAATCCGGACGCGTGACGTCGCCCGCCTTCGCCGGCAGAGCGAATGCGGTCATCCTGGCTACTGCAGTCAGGCTCGCGCAATGCGCAACATCCTTCATGAAACTACGCCTGTTCATAGGCACAATCATTCCTTCGAAAAAATTTCCGGTTCTGATAATAGCTCTCGCAATTTGGGAGCCCAGCCCTCGTACCATTGTCGGAAGAGGGCGACCCGCTTTGCCATGCGAGACTTGCATGGCCAGCTCAAGGGGCCCATGGAGAAGCCCTGCATCTCCAGCGCAATCTTAATGCCCCATGGCACCGGCAATTGATTAACGGCCGCGGCAAGCTCATGCACCCGCGCCTGCAATGCGAGTACGCGTTGTTTGTCTCCCGCTTGAAAGGCGTGGTAAATGCCGAGCATCAATTCAGGGGCCATGCAACTCAATCCGGAGATGCACCCGTTCGCCTGTTGCTCAAGGGCATATAGAAGAAGGCTGTCATTGCCCGCCATAAGGCACAAACCCGCAGCCCGCTTTGCTGCCGCAAACTGATCCAGTGCCTTGCGGTCACCGGAACTATCCTTGACCCCCGCAATGTTCTCTACTGAACTAAAGAGAGACAGGACTTTCGCTACGCCAAGAACGTTTGTAAATTGAGGAATGTTGTAGAGAATCACGGGCAAGGGCAGACGCTCGGCAACGTCTTTCATGACCTCTTGCAGGTCTTGAGGTGAAAAGTTTGAAGAGGAAGGGGGTGGTAAAAGCAACGCCACGGCGCCTAGATCTTCGGCTAACATGCCCATCTTTAGAATGTGACCGGAACACTCGGCGCCGACTCCGAAGATCAACGGGACCCGTCCCGCTGTTCTCTCGGCAACATGCTTGAAGACCTGCATCCTATCCTGGACATCAAGGATCAGATACTCGCCGGTCATGCCGCCAACACAAAGACCCCCAACGCCTTTTTCAAGCAGGGATTCGACCAAGGCATCGAGGGCACCAAGTTCTGGTCCGCCATCTTCCCGGAGCGGAGAGGGAAGGGCGGAATAGAATCCGCTAGTCCCAGCAAAGCGCTGAGTATCTTTTGTCCTCAATTTGATTCGCCCTTTTCTTCGCAAATAGGTTTCAAGCAACTGTGTTTTTTCTCTCAGGGTACCTTCTCTTAAGAATGCATGCGCAGATCAAATTGAATTCCAGTTTGTCTCACAACCACTGGCACAGAATTTGGTCTGTGGGCATGTTTTCTCCGGGCTTTACCGAATGCGGGAGCTCTCTCATTCAATATGTTTGCGCGAGTGAAACCTGGTTACTGTGGACAAGAAAGAAGGTGGTAGTAACGGCCAAGCCAGTAGGGAAGAAGGAAGAAAGCCCCGTCGTCCTCGCTTCGTCCATTGTCGCCGCCATCCAACCGGAAGGGGTTGCCGT
Source organism: uncultured Acidobacteriota bacterium (assembly GCA_963833995.1). Lineage (GTDB taxonomy): Bacteria > Acidobacteriota > Terriglobia > Terriglobales > Acidobacteriaceae > Telmatobacter. The sequence goes on from CAWIAE010000005.1 coordinate 60,032, forward strand.
TCCATTTCATGACGGGCCGCTCATTGGGCGGAATGGCGTTCTGCGTTTGGCTCTCTCCGAACCGGTCCGCCTGCTTCTTGACCACCAGGTCGTCGCGCTGTGAGTTCTTCATTGTCCATGAGACCGTGCTGAGGGGAATGCGGTTCAACGTCTCGGTGGCATCGGCACAGTCGTACGACTTGTCTCCTGAGTTCGACGCATAGATGAAGTCCGAAAGCGGGTTCTTCTCACTGCGCACGCGCCGCCAGAGCTTCGTCAATGCAGTCTGGTACTGACGATGGAGTTCAGGATCGCTCTCCGAGTCCAACAGAGGATAAAAGGAAAGAAAGGCCAACTCCTCATCCGAGTAGTTGATCTCCTGCGGCTTCTCATCGGTAAAGCGCACGACATTCTGGACGTAGCCCAAGTCGCTCCCGATGTGCCGGTATGCATCCAGGATCTTTGGGTCGCCTGTAATTTGATAGGCCACACGCAAATGGGAGAGAAGCTCAAGCGAATCGAGAGCCCGTTCGTCGCCTTCCACCGTCTTGAGATAACCAGGATTGTAACGGCCCCACGTGGTTACGCGCCCTCCATAGCCGACGAGATGCAGTTGGTGATCGATCAGTCCATTGGCAATGTTTGAAACGGCCGATCGGATAGCGGCGCGGTCTTTATCGTCTCCCGGAAGCAGCTTATAAGCTACCCAATATGCGAAGAAATGGCCCACAAGCTCGTCGGAACTCGTGTCGCCCTTCCATTCCCATTCGCCGTCCGGGGTCCAGTGCCATTCTCCGCTGGGGTCGCGATAGTCGCCTTTATGCATCAGCGACCGCGCGGGGAAACCTTGGATTCCGGTGATGGATACAAGGCGAAGCATGGCGGCGAGCGATGTACGGGCATTCTGAAGCGCTGACTCCGAGTGCGTTGCCGCATAGCGAAAACACTCGGCCGCCACGTAAATCGAGGTCCACAGGCCGTCGTTATCGGTCGGCGCCATCCGGAACGAAGCGGGATCGCCCGAGCGCAGCAGATCGCTTTCGGCAACATACCCGTAGCGGTTGTGGCGCTCCCGGATTCGCTGCAAGAAAAGATCGCTCTTCTGCTCCAGGGTATAGGGCTCGAACTCGATAAACGAAACTCCCGTCCGCGTGCGAATCCACGCATGATCTTTACCCGGGACAATCTTGAGCACTTGGTCGTCCCGGAGGTAGCGCTGCCCCGCGAAATAGAACCACTGCGCATTCGACCCGCTGCCGGGAACAAACAGCACCGCTCCCTGGTCGGTTGCAAGCCAGAGTCTTCCGACTCCGCCTCCAGCAACTCCGTTCACCGACAGGATTGGCAGACCATCCTTCCCCGTTAGCACTCTTGTCGAGTTGTCTGCAGGGTGCGTTTCAATCAATCCGTGCGGCGTGGCCCGCCAGATGGTATCCCGGGTATCCCTATATGTCAATACAGAGGGACGATCCAAAACCTTCGCGATCTCGCGCGGAATCCTTGCATCACCCAGGGAGTACATGAGAGGGACGATTTGCAAATAGGAGCGCCCGGATTCATGCCTTGATTCATGCGATTGCTGCGTGAGGCAGAATCCGCGTGGAGAGGAGGCGACCAGGAAAAACATGACAGTCTTTCCGATCATCCCCCCAGCCCATCGCCGTAGTAGCAAATGCTTCTGAATCTTCAAGCCGTCCCATTCCTTCATTCACGGATTTCTTGACTCCTGGTTGATTCCTGAACGGCCTTTAGAACTGAACTCGGAATGTCGCCTGGCCCTGGCGGTTGCTGATATTTGAAGAGGTGCCTTGCACCAAGCCAAAGTCGGAGCCATCATCGATGTCGTTGTCCACCGGTGGCGCCTTGCTTCCAAACTGGGTACGATTGAAGGCGTTGAAGTAGTCGACGCGCAGGATGGCTTTGACCCTTTCACCGATGTGGAATGTCTTCATGGCGTCGAAGTCTTCCATGAGGTTCGGCGGGGCCGTAATGCCAATGTAGTTGCGGGCCGCGTTGCCAAAGGTGAACTGACCAGCCTCCGAATAGGCGTTGGTGTTGAACTGCACGGGCTGCGCTGCGGTTTTACCCACGAAATAGTCGCGCGTGCGGCTATAGCTGTAGGTCTTGCGGGCCTGTCCGGGAACGATATTCGGGCGGGGTTGGGCGTCGCCGTTTGCGTTGGTGGACAACACCACGTTGTTGGTATCTTCGTAGATGCCGAGTGGGTTTCCAGTGCTGTAGTTCATGATCCCCGCCACCTGCCAGCCGCCCAGAATCTCATCCGCGAGTCCCTTGTAGTTCAGGAATCGCTGCCCGGCGCCGATGGGTAGGACATAGGTAAACATGTTCTTGTCATTCCACTTCTGATTGAGCGACGAGATGGACCACTCGGCCTTCTGATCCTGGGGATTCTGCGCATTGTTCTGTTGCAGCGTTACCCCGAAGTCGACGTCCGACCAGTTCTGCGCCAGCGTCAGGCTGCTGAGGAAGCTGAGCCCATGCGTGAAGCGCTTCTCCACCTGCCCCTGAAATGAGCGGTAAAAGCTGGTTCCGGCCTGATCGAAGTGGTTGTCGGTGCCGCCGAACTGCGGATAGGGGAGCATCGCCTGAATGATCGAAATATTCGTTGGGTCACCACCGTAATCATTGACGAAGTTGGTGTAGGGGATCTTGATGCCGGCCGCAATAGCCGCCGGGTCGGTCGCGATTTGATCCACCGTATCGTTCAGCACGTCGCCCAACGCCAGGTAACTGGGATTCAGCATGTTGGGCTGGTTGAGCGAAGAGGGCAGATGGATGTCGCGGTTGCCGATGTAGGCCAGCATGAGGAACATGTTGTCGGGCAGCTCGCGCTGAATATTGAAGCTCCAGGACTGCGTGTAGGGTGAGATGCCCGAGGTCTTTGGATCCATCTGCTCAACTTGCTGGCCATTGCCAATAGTCGAGGTAAAGGGAATTTGCTGCGGATTGGACATCGTTTTACTGTCCCAGTTTCCAAAGCCTGGAGCCGTATTGGCTCCAGTAGGCGACTGATAGGAGCCGGCCAGCACGTTGGTATAGTCCTGCGCCACGCGGGAGAGGCCGAAGGCGTAGGCGCCGCCTCCCATAAAGGCCAGGTAGTAGCCGCCCTGGACCACGGTCTTGTTGTTTACCTGGTAAGAGAATCCGAAGCGGGGTCCGAGGTCTTTCCAGTGAATGGCCACGCGATCGATTCCAGAGCATCCCACCGCGCAGGAGCCGAGTTTGGTGACCGCTCCGAGCAGGCCGTCGGCCCCGGTGTTGGGCATGTTGAAATCGGCGAAGGTGATGTTGTTTTGCGTCTCGGCGAAGGGAACCGGGATGTCCCAGCGCAAGCCGGCATTGATGGTCAGGCGCGGGCTGAATTTGTAGTCATCCTGGATGTAGGAGGAGACGGCCAGATTGCGCAGATCGGCCGGCAGAGCCCAGCTGCGGGACGCCGATTGTACTTCTCCCAGCAGGAAACTGGCAAAGGAGTTGCCGGTGGCGTTGGAAGTAAAATTGCTGGGATCGGCGGTTTGCTTGTGGCTGAAATTGAAATCTCCGCCGCACTTTCTGCAAATGATGCTGTCCTCCAAGGTGCGGCGGAATTCGCCGCCGAAGTTGAAGGTGTGTTTTCCTTTGGTCCACAGCCAGTTGTTGACAAAGGCGTTATCGTAGCGGCGCGAGGAGTTCCTGCTGGAGTGGTTGCCCCAATCGGTAATGGGGAACGTGCCATCGAAGTTGATTCCGGGGAAGCTAACGGCGTTCGTGACAGGAGCGAAATCCGCGCCCTGGTTCACTACATGGTTGTTGTAATAAATGTCAGTCTTGTTCACGCCCGCCGTGACCACCAGGTTCGTGGATACCGTCTTGATGTAATTGAGCAGATATCCCCTGCCCGAAGTTTGACTGACCTCGGCGCTGGAAAGCTCATTGCTGTTCGGGAACATGTTATTTCCCGGTGAGGGACTATTTACATTCTGGTTCCACAGAGAAAAGTGGATGTTCTGCGAAGCGGAGAGGTTGTGGTCCATCGTGAATCCCCAATTATGGTTGTAATTGGTCGTGGACTTGAAGTACGGAGCCACGTTGTTTTGTTCACCGTTGAAGGTTCCGGTGCCGGTCCGTAAAGGAGAACTCGGCTGAAGCAGCGGTAGGAGAGATTTTGAAACCGTGCTGAAGCGGCTGGGGCAGATCACGTTGAGCTGTCCGTTGCACACAAACTGTTGCCCGGTCGTGGGATCAAAGATGGGAACCAGGTTGCCGTTGGCATCCAGAAAATTACTGAAATCGCCATTCAACTCCGCAGCGGTGGGCAGAGTGTGGAAAGTGGTCTGCGCCCCGTTCTGGCCATACCAGTCCAGGGTGAAGAGGAAGAAGGTGCGGTCTTTGCCGTTATACAGATGGGGAATCGACGCCGGCCCGCCTAAAGTGAATCCGTAGTTGGTCTGGTGATTGGTGGGAGCCTTATTGGATCCGCCCCATGCCGGTCCGTTGAAGAAGCCCACAGAGTCGAAGAGATTGTTGCGGTTGATAAGGAACGCGTCGCCGTGGTAGGTGTTGGTGCCGCCGGCCATCTTGTAGGTGACCACGCCTGCCGCCAGGCCGTATTGCGCCGAAAAGGTCGAACTGGCCACGTGGGCTTCGCTCACCATCTCATACGAAGGATAGGCGTTGCCGCTTTCCGAGACGTTTGCCGTAAACGGCTCCGTAATGGGAATGCCGTTGTAGTAATAGTTGGTTTCCGCGGTGATGCCGCCGTTGATGCTGAGGGCGCTGCCTTCAATTCCGGTGCCTGCGGCAGAAGGGGGCGCGCCGGTGCCGGGAGCTTGCAGGACAAAGGAGTCGATCGACCGCGGTCCGCCATTGACCTCGATGGGTGCGGCACTGACCAGTTCCGGTTCAATGGTGGTTCCGATCCCAGGATCCGCCGTGTTCATTGCGACTTCCTGCGCCGACACCTGCACCGTCTCCGTGGTTGCCCCGGGCTCAAGCGCGGCAACGACCGTGGAAAACCTGCCGACTTCCACCATGACGTTATTTCCAACCCACTGCTTGAAGCCCGGTGCACTAACCGTGGCCGAGTAAGCGCCGGGGTTGGAGAGCACGATGGTAAAAGCACCCGCGGGCGAAGAGACAGCGTGGGTAACAACTCCGGTTGCCTCGGCGCGCAGTGTGACCTGCGCTCCAGGAATCACGGCGCCGCTCGAGTCGGTTACTGTTCCGTTCACACCGTACGCAACCTGCGCATTCAAACGAACCGCCGGGACGAAGAGAACTAATTGGACCAGCAGAAGCAGCATGAATGAAATACCAAGTTCATACCGCAAGGACCGATGAAAAGAGCGCAACTCAATAATCACTGTCTTGCCTCCCCCTGAAAGATGCAAAGCCGAAGTTGATTCGTTACCGACTTGAAGACGCGTCCCGGTTGCCCGCCGAACTGGGCACCGTCGTTGTCTGGGCGCCCACTCCCATGTTGATGTCGATCTTGAGGTATGCATTGACTAAGAATGCGAGGGGGCCCTGAGAGCGCGTCCGGAACCTGTGAACCGCTCGGGTCCGAAACCACTCCCGTGAAACTGCCTTGGAACCAAGCAGGGAGGCGCAAGAAATATCTCGCGAGGAAGATGGGCGGGCAGGTGCTTAAGAACTCTAAGCGATGACCCATGGAGGCCTCCTGTATCGATTTAATAAAACGTTACTTTGATAACCCAGATAAATGGTCGATGTCAAGGAGAATTTCGGAGGTCGATGTACCTTGATTTCCGAGTTGCCCCACGCAAAATAGCGATCTTATTTAACATCAGAGAGTTGGCAGATGTCCCGATCATTGGCCGGCTGCATGTTAAAATTTGTCTCAAGTTGCGCGGGTTGAGAATTCTGCCGGTTCCGGTCGCCCGATTGTTCTCCTCTGGCCGCGACCTGCTCTCTTGGAGAACCTGGCGCTTCGACAACGCTTGGTCGTTCTGAAACAGAACATTCTTGTTCGCGCCCCGCTTCTTCTGAAAGTTTGGTTTGGGGTCCTGCGGCGAATCGAGCCGGAACTGAAACGGGCCTTGACCTTTGTCCAGCCAGAGACCGTTATTGGCTAGCACCAGGCAGAATTCAAGTTGTATTGGACGTGGCTCTCGCGGCATCTTCCCCCGGTGGGAAGAACGTGAGCAGACCGGAAACCGCACGTTTCAGGCCGCATCTGAAGGAACCCTCGAAGGGCTTCCCGCAGGCGCGGCGGTGGCGCGGTCAGAACTTCATTTCCGCAGACCGGAGGTCAGGGTCAGAGAATCGGGACACGCACCGTGTTTGAACTCGCAGACTCCCCACCTTCGTTGACCGCGCGCACTCTGTAGGAGACCGGTTGTCCTTTCTTGACACTGGAATCTGCAAAGTCCGTCGCGGAGAACGGCAATTGTGCGATGCGCTGCCAGGTGCCCCGTCCGGTTACCGGATCATCACGGCGCTCCACAACGATATGTTGGGGGTTGCCGCCATGCACCTGCCAGGAAAGTTTCACCGAATTGCCCGTCTCGGCGGCGTTTAGCGAACTGGGAGCTTCCGGCAGAACCGGCCAGTCAAAGTATCCGGCGTCGGCAATGGCCATGATGCTGTCGGTCACCGGCAGTCCTTCCAGCGTATCGGTCGTGCCTTTCTTCCATTCGAGCGGGTGAATATCTCCCGACACAACATCAATCAGGACCGGATGCTCAATGCCTGTGCCTTTGAGCGTGAACGTGGAATAGAACGTCGGAAACGATTCTCCCGGAAGGCTGTGTGCCGCCAACCAATAGGCCACGATGGCCTTCCCGCTTTTAGATCGAAACCCGTAGCTCATGAACGGGAAGTCGCTTTTGCGGCGCAGCGCCGGCACGTCCGCTCCAGAAACTTCGATGGATGAATCGACTTTTGTATCCGCGAACAATGCGTTGGTGTTCTGAAGAGCGTAAAACACCGGGCGTGGTGTGAAGTCGTAGTCGTGGTTGGTCAGGCCGTGGATGATGCCGAAGTCGTCGTATTCGTTCCCATCCGTGCCAGACGTGAGCAGCCACACGAAGGTCTTCACGCCTGCCGCGTGGTTGTAAATCAATCCGCGTGTCACGTACTTTGCCTGCACGGATTCATCCGATCCTATCCAGGAGGGGATGGAATTGAATTCGTCATCGAAAAACCGAAGGTCCGGCTTGATCCCCGGATAACTCTTGACAAGTTCGCGCAACGCCCGCGGAGATTCGTTCAGGTAAGCGCCATAGTCCATAGTCTCCGGGTTCATATTCTGTCCGTACCCCGGATAGGTGTGATACGAAAAGACGTCAATCCCCGCAGCGCACTTGCAGGCGTCCAAAGCGGTCTTGGCGAATTCACGAATCGGATCAGCCTGGCCGCCATAGAGGACTTTGGCCCCCGGAGTTTTGTGCACCGTATCCACGAAGGTAGAAAGCAGGTGGCCGTACTGTTCCGCATTGCCCCAGGGGTTCCAGTATCCGATGTCCTCCTCGTTCCACAATGCCCAGTAATGGATGCGGTCCTTGAAATGATCCACGGTCCACGCCACATATTTGTTAAACGCTGCCGTCTGGTCGGGCGTCGTCGGAGGCCAGAAGACCGAATAGGTACTGCGATCGTCGTTGTGAAAAGCCCCTGTTTCCGGCACACTCACATCGGGAAGCTTGCCGCTGTTCGCCGTATACATCTGGTTGCCGTACAGCAGCTGCACCTGTACATTCATTCCGTTGTCGACCAGCGAATCAACGACATCCTCCAGCTCCGGTGATGACGAGTAAACCCCGCGCTTCTGTTCGATCCAGTCCCAGCTGGTGCGGTCGGAGCTATTCTCATACTGGCCGATGCGGATCCACTTGAACCCGGCATCGAACATGCGCGTCCACCACCATCGGTTCCAGGGCAGATAGGGCTCCCGCGGCATGTCCGAATTGATCCCGAACCCGTCCTGAATCTGGGAGCTTCTCTTGGGCGGAACTTTCTCAGGAAGCTTGCCCACCAGTTGCGCGGCTAGCGGTCCCGCAAAGAACAACAGCCCGGAGACAAAGACGAAAACAGCAGCCGGACAGCGACGCCGGCCGGTGGGGTTCATGCGCTTCATGGTCTCTCCTCCAACCAGAGTCTCTATGAGAAACTCCAGCATGAACACGATCCTCTCCGGCGGCTGCCGGATTAGACCGGGCTCATCAATGCGGCCAGCGGCAGCACGGTTGACCGCGCCCAGGCATCATCGTTGCCGGCCTGAACGTCGCGAAAAAGCGCCCAGGTTTCCGTGTGGGTTGCGCTTTCTCCAGGGGCCAATTCCACGATTGGACTCAGCGTCTCCAACTCAAGAAACTCGGGGTTGGTAAAAATCTCGAAATTGCATCCGAAGTCGGGATAGCGGGCATTGGCCAAAGGCCTGGCGCGCTTGATAAACAAAGCGCCGCTCGTGTAGTAAGCGCCCCAGCCGGCGGGGTTGAAGATCCCCGTTAATTGCTCTGGGAATCGTCCCCGAAGATAGCTCTCCTGCGATAGCTGAATGAACTCCGTGCCAAAGACCCAGCGCGGGTCTTGGAGGTCCGTGTAGCTCCACAGCGTCATCGGGCCCACCGATTGAAAATGGTCCGCATCCATCGCGGCGCGCGGAGGGAGCGGCAGAATGGCGCGCCCCCCAGGGCGCATCATCGTGGGACACCAAATGGCAAGCTCGGTCGCATCCGCGCTCCGATTCGTGATGGTATGAGCGATGCGCACCTGCGTGCCGCCGGCATCCAGCGCAACCGCGAATTCTTTCTCCAGGTGCGTTCCCGGCGCACGATCTTCGATCGGGCTTCGGAAGCGGACACAATCCTCTCCCTGACTGACAGTGACCAGGCGGTTGTCAGGGAAATAGGTTCGCGCCACTTCCGGCCAAACCCACAACCGATGCCCGCCGTAGAGGCGAAATCCATCTCCTCCCGTGAGTCCTCGATCGCTCGCAGCTTCGTAGAAAATACCCTCTTGGCCGCAAAAGCCGTATTGCACAATCCGCGGCCCGACGTCGGCCAGCACGATTAGCTCGACCGTGCCGTTCGACAATCGCCATACGTTGTTCCAACCGCAATAGGGTATTTTCTCGACCATAGACTCGTCAGCGTGCGATGCGCTCCTCGACGGCTTGCGAGGCGTTGGCGGCAATCTCCGCCGCGTTGCGTTGAATCTTGCCGATGGCGCCTGCGATTTCGTTCATGTCTTCCTCGTCTCCAAGCAGGGCAAACTGAGGGAGCCACACGGTCTCCCAGGCCCCCCGCAGGGTGTTCGGAAAGACCCCCTGGAGGAAGTCGTGGGTTTCCTCCGCCTGTGCTCCGCTCAGGCGTTTGCGATACTCGCCGCTGCGGAAGCAATCCATGGCATGCAGGGGCGGATAGCTGGCCTGCGTTGGAACTCCCTCGGCATTCAGCGCAGCGATGAAGTTTCCGGTTGAGATGCCGGCGAAATGCTTGGAATCCACATGGAAGATGTAAGCATACTGCCCATTGCGCGTGCAGCGGGGATCGCATTTCTGGGGAGTGATCCCCGGAATCTCCGCAAGAAGTTTGTCAAGCATGCGTCCGTTGCGGTGGCGATGCGCAGTCTGCTGCTCCAGACGGGTCAATTGCACCCCGAGCACGGCTCCCTGCCATTCGCTGAGCCGGTAGTTCGATCCGTAGGTGAAATGGCTGTAAAACCACTCCCCCGGTAAGCGTCCGCAATCGTGAACCGAGCGGGCCTGGAGCTCAAAGTCGTCATCGTTGGATAGGATGACACCGCCCTCGCCCGCCGTCATCAGCTTGCTTGCCTGAAAGCTGAAGGTCGCCGCCGAACCGAAGGTTCCGATCTTCCGCCCGCGCCACTCGCTGCCATGTGCATGCGCAGCATCTTCAATGAAAGCTATACCATAGCGGTTGGCCAATTCCTGAAGTCGGTCGAGATCGGCCGGATGCCCACCCATGTGCACGGCGATAATGGCTTTCGTCCGGGGCGTGATCGCGGCTTCGGCCAATGCAGGGTCAAGGCAATAGCTCTCCCGGTCAACATCCACAAGAACCGGCAGAGCATTGACGAACAGCACCGCGCTGGCGGTAGCGATAAACGTGAAGTTCGGGACGATCACCTCGTCGCCGTGGCCCACGCCTAATGCCGCCAGGGTCACTTCCAGCGCCGCCGTGCCGTTGGTCACAGCGATGCCATGGCGGGCGCCGTGATAGGCGGCAAATGCCTTCTCAAACTCCAGCGTCTTGGTTCCCGGAGTTCGCCACCAGACGCGGCTCTCCAGTACTTCCATCAGGGCGCGCCGCTCATGCTCGTCATAATGCGGCCACAACGGGAACGGCTTGTTTTTTGCCTTTTCGCCCCCAAGTAATGCCAGTACAGACATGATTCGCTCCTTGCTTCTGGTTTACCGTGTCAGAACCGCAGCATCAAAGCCTCTTGCCTGGCTCGCGGGTCTTCTGCGGCTGTCATAAGCCGTTTCGTATGGGATTTTTGAAGTTGCCCGAAAAGCTATCGAATTGTGCGTGGCTACAATCAAACCCAAAGCCGACTTCCTATGCAAAATCACGAGAGAAGCCCTCCTGTGCCTGAAAATCTCGAAAAACACCGAAATCCGGATGGCTTAACCGAATTTCTCTTGAACCAATTTCTGCATGTATCGTTTTAATAAATCGCTATAATAACCCGTTACAATGGTTTATCATTGGTTAGAAAGCGTTGTCAAGGCAAAGGCAGGCACTATGGTCACAATTCGGGAAGTGGCAAAGGAATGCGGGCTTTCGCCGACCACCGTGTCCATGGTGCTCAACCAGGCTCCTCTGGCCCAATTCATTCCCGAAGCCACCAAACAGCGCGTGATAGAGATCGCCGAGGGCATGGGCTATCAGCCCAACCCCTTCGCCCAGGCGCTGCGCAGCCGCCACAGCCATACTGTTGGCGTGATGGTGCCGGATATCGCCGACCCCTACTGCGCGCAGATTCTGGGCGGCATCGAAAAAAGCTTCTCACGATCCGACTACCTGCCCTTCCTTGTGGACATCCAGAACGACAGCTCGCGCTTCAAGAAGTACCTGAATGTCCTGCTGGGGCGGCGCGTGGAGGGGTTGATCATCCTAGCCAATTCGCTCTCCTTTGAGTCGGAACTTCTCAGCGCCCTGGAAGCGCAGAAAATCCCTTCCGTGATCCTTGGGCGCGAGCCCGGCAGTGAGGTCTTGAACTGGGTTGCGACCGACAACGAAGTGGGCGCCCAACAGGCGATGGAGCACCTTTACCGGCTCGGGCACCGCAAGATCGCCTTTGTGCGGGGGCCGGAAATGATCATCGACAGCCATCACCAGTGGGACGGAATCCGCGCCTTTGCGGGCACAGCGGGCCTCGATCTGGATCCCCGGCTGGTGGTCACCCTGAGCGATCCGTTCTCCAGTTACGAAGGGGGATTCGAACGCACCCAACAGTTGCTCGCCCGCAACTTCCCTTTTTCAGCGCTGTTGGCCTTTGACGACATGACCGCATTTGGCTGCATCCGGGCGCTCATCAGCGCCGGCTTGCGCGTACCCCAGGACTGTTCGGTAATCGGGTTCGACGACATTCCAGCTGCGGCGTTCTACAATCCATCCCTCACCAGCGTCCGCGAACACCTGGAGAAACTGGCCTCCATGGGGGCGGAGATTTTGATGGATGCCATGCGTGCCGGCCGCAAGGACCAGGCCGTCGGCCCAGTCCATCGCAAGATCAAGCCGGAGTTGATCGTCCGGGAGTCAACCGCGCCCGCCGTCGGAGAGCACGGCTCGTGAAATCTGCTTTCCATTCAGGCCAGCAATGCCGAGTCACTCATCGAGCCGTTTCAGAGAAGCAACTCTGTAGGGCGCTTATCTCAATTCTCCCGTTGATCCCAATCTTGCGATAGAGCTAATAGGATCCTCAGTGCTGCGCAGCGGAGAGTCCCGACCGAGTGGAAATCTGTCAAAGCACGATTGAATGCAATCGCGATTCACCATGGCCGTTACGGTTCCATCTGTCGGATGATGGGTGTCAAAAGGGAGACCATGAGATGGTTGAGTTCCCCAAAGCTTGCGATTTTCGGGTCTCCTGATTGGCCCTCATATAATCGGCATTTAACTTTCGTTTTCTTGCGAAGCGTTATCTTAATTTAGCAAATAATTCGTAATGCTCATATTTTTTTGTTATCCTTTACGCTTCGCAGAGAAGTTACTACCTTTGCGTCACCGATAGGCGGCGAGTCTCAGCTCTGTTCACCTGTTTGTTCTATTCACCCTTTATAAGGAGAGGCGCATGCAGTTTTCGTCCAATCGGCCCTGCCAGGCCAAGCTTGCAGTGTGGGCATTAGTTCTCTCGATCGGCTTTGTTTCCGCAGCCACGCTCTCTGTTCTGGCCCAGGATTCTGTTTCCGTATCCGCAGACGAACCGGCCGTATCCGTCCATGAGCGGGCGGGCGGAACGCTGGAAAACGCCCGAATCGCCGCTCATTGGCGGTTGCAGAATGGCCATCTCTCAGGGTTGTCTATTCAAAATAAGGGCACTCAAAAGACCTCGAGGGAATCCACAGTTGAACTGGATGGCCCGTTCTCCATCGATCTGAAGAAGATTGGGGTTTTGCGCGCTTCGGACCTGGCGATCCACGGTCCGGTCAGAATTGAGCATCTGATGCCGAATCCCGACGCCTCCCGGCTTGCGGAACGCTTGCCGGGCCTAGCGGTTCACTATGCGCTCCAGGATCCAAGTGGCAACTTTCAGGCCGATTGGGCGCTGGTTCTGCGCCGGGGCTCCAGCTATGTTCGCGAGATTCTCACCCTGACAGCGGGCAGGGAGCCGGAGCCGGTAAGCGGCATCGTCCTGATTGATACTCGAGTGCCAAAGATAGGGGTGGTCGGCACCGTCAAGGGGTCGCCGCTGGTGGCGGGCAACTTCTATCTCGGCTTTGAGTCGCCGCTCTCAACCAGCAGCGTCGTGGGTGATCGCGGTGTGAGTGAGTTGCAGAGCAGCGTGCCGATCGGGGCCGGAAACTCAGCCGAATATTCGGCAGTTGTCGGCGTCGCGCCTGCGGGACAGATGCGGCGCGGCTTCCTGGCGTACATCGAGCGGGAGCGCGCACACCCGTATCGCACCTTCCTCCACTACAACAGTTGGTACGATATCGGCTACTTCAGTCCCTACACTCAGGAAGATGCGCTGAACCGCATTCATGCCTTTGGCGAGGAACTGAATAAGAAACGCGGTGTCACTCTCGACTCCTATCTGTTCGACGACGGGTGGGACGATCACAATGACCTGTGGAAGATTCGTGCGGACTTCAAGGATGGATTCGAGCCGTTGAAGAAGGCGGCAGCTGAATACGGCACGTCCCCCGGCGTGTGGCTTTCCCCGTGGGGTGGCTATGGCAAGGCCGCACAGGAGCGCGTGGCCGCGGGAAAGAAGGGCGGCTACGAGATCGCGGACGGTCTACTGGCTCTCTCCGGTCCCAAGTATTACGCGCTCTTTCACGATGCGGTAACGGAGATGATAACCAAGTACGGGGTGAACCAATTCAAGTTCGACGGCACCGGGAACGCCGATTTTGTGGTGAAAGGGAGCGCGTTCAGCAGCGACTTCGATGCCGCCATTCACCTGATCAGCGACCTTCGCCGCCTGAAGCCCGATCTGTATGTGAATCTCACGACGGGAACGTATCCTTCCCCCTTCTGGCTCAGGTATGCGGACTCGATCTGGCGCGGTGGCGACGATCATTCCTTTGAGGGGGTAGGCACAAACCGCGAGCAATGGATTACTTACCGCGATGCCGATACCTATGAAGGAATCGTCAGGCAGGGGCCCCTCTACCCTCTTAATTCCCTGATGCTTCATGGACTGATCTATGCGCAGATGGCGCATAACCTTTCCACCGATCCGGGCGGCGACTTCCGCAACGAAGTGCACGATTACTTTGGGACGGGAACCCAGTTGCAGGAGATGTACATTACTCCTTCTCTGATGAAGCCGGCCGATTGGGATGTGTTGGCGGAGGCCGCCAAATGGTCGCGGCGCAATGCCGCAACGCTGGTGGATACGCACTGGATCGGAGGCAATCCTCGGTGGCTTGAAGTGTATGGTTGGGCCGCGTGGTCGGCCGAGAAAGGAATTCTAACCTTGCGCAACCCCAGCGCCCAAGCGCAGGACTTTACGTTGGATATAGCCCAGGCTTTTGAGCTTCCAGCCGGGGCTGCGCGCCATTACAGCGCGAAATGTCCCTGGTCCGACCCGGCAGCACAGCCCTCGATTGAACTCGATGCCGGAACGCCGCACACATTCCACTTGGCCCCATTCGAAGTACTCAATCTCGAAGCGCTGCCCAGGTAAATCAGCGGAGCGTGAGATGCGACTGCAAAAGCGCGCCATTGAAAAAGAACCCTGCTCGCCTGAATGCAGGTCGGCGATCGAACAAGATCCGGAAGATTGCGGACCCGAGACAAGGAAAACGAATGAACTTTTCAGTCAGGACGTGGTGCGGGACAATTTTGGTCATAGCGCTCAGCCCTTCGCTGGCCATAGGGCAAACAGGAGACCTGCAGGTGCTTTTGCGGGGCGTTCATGCGGTGGGCACCCACGCCAATGAGGAAGAAGGTCCGGCGGCCATCGCGGTACTCGGAGACCGGGCCTTTCCCGTTGTGGTTGGCCATGCGGGTCCGAACCACACTGTGCTTCCGGTGGTAGCAGCGGCGCGCTTCGGGAAGGGCCGTGTTGTCGCCCTGGCGGATAAGGGATTGCTGGGCGATGTGACGGGTGCACCGGTTCAGGACGACGACAAATTCCTGGCCAATGCTCTTACCTGGGTTCGGCCGGGCAATCTTCGCGGCGAGAAGACTCGCATCCGCGTCATGGAACTGCCTGGCATGGCGGAGCACCTGCGGGCGAATGGCTTCCCGGCCACGCAGAGCGACCCAGCGTGGAACACAACCAATTGCGATGTGATTGTGGCGGCAGTGGATGGGGTGAGCGCAGCACAGGCCGCGGCTTTGCGCAAGTTTCTGGAGCGCGGCGGCGGCTTGATTGTGGCCGCTTCGGTCTCGCATTGGGAGGACCAGAGTTCCAACGGTGCGGATGTCATGGGTTATCCGGGCAACCAGATTCTGGCCGAAGCGGGAATCCTGTTTACCGACGTGGATGCATCGGGCACCGGGGCGGCCTACATGGCGAACCAGCGGATTCCGCCGATGGCCGCCGCCGTCCCCGCGCTGGCAGTGGTTCGCCCCCTGCGGGAAGGGAAAACCCCGACGCCGGAGGAACTAGAACAGGCTTCGCGCACGCTGCTGACCGCGGCGGGGATCGCGCCGGCCGGTGACAAACTGTTTCTTCCGCTGCTGCACAAGGAACTGGAGGGTTTTCACCAGGAGCATTTTCCTTCTGCCAGGAATCCGGTCGTCGAGGCCGAACTGTTGACGCGGCTTGCCATGGCGCTAGACCGCCGGGAGATGGACCTTGCTCATCCTGAGAAAATGCGCCCCTATCCCTCGGCCGCGGAGTTTCCCGGCGCGGTACCACCGGAAGCCAGAAAGCTGACCAGGGAGATTGCTGTGGATACCGCTCATCCCCGCTGGCACGGCACCGGCCTCTATGCGGCTCCGGGACAGCTCATAACGGTGGATGTGCCTGCCATCGTGTCCAACCAGGGTTTCGAGGTGCGGATCGGGGCGCATACCGACACTCTGTGGCATCTGGATAAGTGGGAGCGCTTCCCCGATATTTCTCTGGCATACCCGATTCGGAGCACGCACGTGCGAGTGGCCAGTCCGTTTGGCGGCCTGATCTATATTCAGGTTCCAGAGAAGACGCGGGTGGGTGGATTTACGGCGAAGATCAGTGGCGGCGTGGAAGCAGCGCGCTTCGTCCTGGGAGAGACGACGCCCGAGCAATGGGAACAGATTCGCCAAAACGCGCGAGCGCCCTTCGGCGAAGTGGAGTCGGCCAGCCTGGTGCTGATCGCGCCACTCGGTGAACTGAAGAAGCTGGATAATCCCACGGAGTTGTTGACATTCTGGAACAAGATCATGGCGGCCCAGGCCGATTTGGCTGGATGGCCGGTGGTTCCGGCCTCGCCGGAGCGCATCGCCTTCGATCAGCAGATCTCCGCAGGTTACCTGCATTCGGGCTATCCCATCATGGGGCCGCTTTCGCTTGCCGGTCCGTCGCTTTCCACAGCGCACATGGAGCAATCGAACGATTTCGATGGCGGCCGCTGGGGCTACTACCACGAGCTCGGCCACAATCACCAGAGCGATGACTGGACCTTCCGCGGCACGGTAGAAGTGACGGTGAACCTCTTCTCGCTGTATTCGTTCGACGCGGTAAATGGGATTCCAGTGGAGAAGAATCCGCGCGGTTCTGCGGAGTTCAGAAAGAAGCTGATGGGCCAGATCAACTGGAAGGATCCGGATTTCGGCAAGCTGGATGCCTTCCAGGCGCTGGTGATGTACGAGCAGTTGCAGCAAGCTTTCGGGTGGGACACGTTCAAGGTGCTCTTCCGCAACTACCGCGCGCTGCCGGATTCGGAGCGGCCCAAGACCGATCTGGAAAAGCGGGACCGGTGGCTGGTGGAGTTCTCGCGGCAAACGGGGAAGAATCTGGGGCCGTTCTTCCAGGCCTGGGGCTTGGAGACCTCGCCGGAAGCGCGGGCCTCCGTCCGCAATCTGACCTGCTGGGCACCGCAGGAACTGCCCGTCCAACCCTGTGCCGCGAATTAAGCTAGCGGGCGACTCAAGAACATTTCCTTCGCAAAGGTGACACGCGTGTTGACTCGAGAGATAGGTTTGCGCCAGGTAAGAGCGACGAGGATCTTGTCGGTTATGGTTATGGTTCTGGTTGTGTTCACCTTCTCTGCCTTCGGTCAGAAGGTTCCCTACGGAGTGGGAACCTGGGATGCGGACGCCTACGGAAATCATCGCGCCGTGGTGCGGGTGCGCGAAGCCGGTCAGGCGGTCTGGGCCCACATCGAGTGGAGACGCCGCGATCAAAACCCGGAAGCGAAGGAAGTGCTGGTGGTGGACGCCAGGACGGGCCTGCGCATCCGCAATGTTGTGCGTGTGGCAATTAACCGCGAGTATGGCGATTTTGTCTTCGAACCGGCGAGCGGTGCGGGCGATTATTACTTTTATTACCTTCCTTACTCCGGAACCATCCATTCTCCCTATCCCAAAATCGTCTATCCCGTTCCGCAAGAGACTGCCAGCCAGGAGTGGTTGAAGCACAATTCGCTTCTCGATTCCAACAGCGCGCAGACCCACCGGGAAAAGTTCCCGGCCGCCGAGGTTGTCGAGTTCCAATCCGTGGACGAGTTCAACAGCTTCTATCCCATGGAGGTGATTGCCACCGGGTCGGAGACCGCGGGACTGCTGGCCAAGTTTCCCCAGGCGCCCTATCTTGTTTTTCCGGAGGACCGGCGCCGTCCTATCCGCATGAGCCACGATTTGCCCGCCCTGTGGATTCCACGCGGGCCAGGTGGCCCGGTTCAGGGAGAGGCGCAAAGGGGCGAGTTCTACGTGTTTCAGCTTGGCGTGTGGGCAGCACGAGTTCCACTTTCTCGCGTGCTGGTGGGCTTTGGGGATCTGCATTCCGAAAGTGGCGGAGCGGTCATTGCGGCCGGCGCGTTTCGATGTTTCAACCTGGGCGGAGTGAATTGGCAGGGAACACGGTTTTCGCGCGCTGTCAACGTGAAACAGGGGACCGTGGCGGCGCTGTGGTGCGGAGTGCAGGTGCCGGAGGGAGCCTCGGCAGGTTCGTATCGCGGCGTGCTGACGGTTGAAGCGAATGGCGAGACCGAGACTCGCATCGACGTTCAGCTCAAGGTGAGCCCGGAGAAGATCCGCAACTCCGGGGATGACGATCCCTGGCGGCTTTCGCGGTTGCGCTGGCTGGATTCGCAACTTGCGGTGGATGATGAAGTGGTGCCGCCGTACTCCCCGGTTGAGGTCCACGGAAGCCGGATCGGCATTCTGGGGCGGCAGGTGATGCTCGCCGCGAGCGGGATTCCGTCTTCTATTCGAAGCTATTTCGATATGGAGATGACGCATATGGCGCCCACACCGCGGGAGATACTGGCTGCCCCAATCGCCTTACAAATCGTGGACTCCCAGGACCGGGTACTGCCGTGGCGCAGCGGCGGAGTCCGGTTCACCAAGCAAGCCCCCGGCGCAGCGGCCTGGGAGAGCCACAGTCAAGCCGGCCCGATCCGAATGGATCTCCATGCCCAGATGGAGTTCGACGGCAACATTGAGTTCACCGTCGCCATTGACTCGACTGCGCCAGTCAACTTGAATGACATTCGCTTGGAAATTCCCATGGCGGATGATGTGGCGCGCTATGCGATGGGATTGGGTCTCAAGGGGGGAGTGCGTCCGGCCACCTTCGATTGGAAGTGGGACGTAAGACGCAACCAGGACAGCGCGTGGGTTGGCGATGCGAACGCGGGACTTCAGTTCACGCTGAAGGACGATCGCTACGTGCGTCCGCTGAATACGAACTTCTACCAGTCTCAGCCCCTGGTAATGCCGGCCTCCTGGGAGAATGGCGGACAGGGCGGCTGCCGCTTTGCGGAAACTGATTCCAGGACCTACCGGATCACCTGCTACAGCGGGCAGCGCACGCTGGTTCCGGGGCAAAAGGAGTACTACAACTTCCGCCTGCTACTGACGCCGTTTCACACCATCGATCAGCAGGCGCAGTGGAGCACGCGCTTCTTTCACGCCTTCAAGCCGCTCGATGAAGTTGCATCGGATGGCGCCAATACGTTGAATATTCACCACGCCACGGAGATCAATCCTTACATCAATTACCCGTTTCTGCGGCCCGAGGAGATGAAGGCTTACATCGATGAGGCGCACCATCGGCGGATGCGGGTGAAGATCTACTACACGGTCCGCGAACTCACCAATCACGCTCCCGAACTGTTTGCCTTGGAAAGCCTGGGCGACGAGGTGATAGCGCACGGCAAGGGAGGCGGGGGGGCATGGCTGCAGGAACATATGGATGGAAACTACATCAGCGGCTGGCACGTGCCGGAGATGAAAGATGCGGCGGTCATCAACACCGGCATCTCGCGCTGGCACAACTTCTATGTGGAAGGCCTGCGCTGGCTGGTGGAGAATGAAGAGATCGACGGCCTCTATCTGGACGATGTGGCCTTTGACCGCACCACGATGAAGAGAGTGCGCAAGGTGCTAACCCGCGGACGCCCTCACCCGCTCATCGATCTGCATTCAGCCAATCAGTTCGACCCCAGCGACGGGTTTGCGAGCAGCGCCAATCTCTACCTGGAGCATTTTCCATTTATCGACCGGCTGTGGTTTGGGGAGTACTTCGACTACAACTCTGCGCCGGACTACTGGCTCACCGAGATTTCGGGTATCCCCTTCGGCCTGATGGGAGAGATGCTTCAGGACGGAGGCAACCCGTGGCGGGGGATGGTCTTCGGCATGACCAACCGTCTGCCTCATTCGGGCGATCCGCGTCCGTTGTGGAAGCTGTGGGATGCGTTTGGAATCGAGCAGACGCGCATGATCGGTTTCTGGGCGCCTAGGTGCCCGGTGAAGACAGGGAACCCGTCGGTGCTCGCCACCGTGTATCAGGCCGACGGAAGGGCGCTGATCGCTATTGCAAGCTGGGCGAAAGACACCACCTTGGTCAACCTCGACATCGACTGGGAGGCTCTGGGCATCGATCCCGCCACCGCCACCGTTACGGCACCGGCCGTGGCCAGTTTTCAAGACGCGGGCAGTTTCAAGGCCGGGGAACCCATTCCGGTTCCACCCGGCAGGGGTTGGCTTCTGTGGGTCGCCGGACCAAAGGGGCAGCGCGCCCATTGAAAGGAATTGGGGCCTGACCTCTCTCAGCGCCACCAATCATAAAGCGTTTGACCGCTGGCACTTACCTCGACCAGGAAACCAGAAATGCCATAGAATACCGACTTCCAAGGGCCATTTTCCAGATTTTGTGCTTTATTTCCGCCTTACTACAGCGAAATGAAATGACAATTAGAGTAATAACGTGAGCGATGGTCGCGTTCGCATGTTTCAGATTCCGCAGCCGAAATGCCAGAAGCGAGTGACTTCTCTGTCCTGCATCGCGAAAAGCTGGATTTGACAAGATCTTTTTGGTTGTCTTATATTTCATTTACTTTTGTTTTTAAAATCACATAATCGGGCGTTTTGAAGAAACCGCCTTCGCTCACCGGGAAAGGCCTGGCTTGCTGACCGTCGAAATCAAGCTGGCAGCAACCTTATGAGCGAAAGACAGTAGCGCCCACTTCCGAATTAAAACTGCAGTCGTTCTTTGGAGGCAATATGCGACCCGTCTCTCAGCGAGCAATTCTTCTTACGCTCATTCTGTCGGTGGCAATCTTGGTCCCCTGGTCCGGTCACGCACAGGAGTACCGCGCAACCATCACCGGTACTGTCACGGACTCCGCGAGAGCGGTGGTTCCCAATGCCGCGATTTCTGTACTTAACCTCGACACCAACGAAGTGGTTGTGACAAAGGCCAGCGCGGTTGGCGTTTACAGCGTTCCCTATCTGCACCCCGGCCAAAGTTTCCAGGTCTCGGTAGACGTTCCGGGCTTCAAGAAGATGGTCCATCCGCCGGTGGTGCTTAGCATATCGCAAATCCTGACCATGGATTTTGTTCTACAGGTGGGCAATGCGACTGCCGAGAGCGTGACGGTCACAGCCACTCAGGCTCAGGTCGCGCTGGATTCGGAGACAAGCGACCGCGGAACACTGGTTGACAGCAAGACCATCACCGAACTCCCGGTTGACGGGCGCAATCCGCTGGCGCTGCTTGATGCCGTGGCGGGCGTGACCAATGAGAACGGCCCCGGCTCGCAGGGAGCACCCACCGATGCGTATAACGCTTCTTGGTACACCATCAATGGCGGTGCGGCACAGAACACCGAGTACACCATTGACGGCCAGCCTGACAACTCGATTCCCTGGTGGTCCAGCGGCCCTTCGGCTATTCCCTCGATCGACGCCATCCAGGAGTTCAAGGTCATCACGAATCCATATGACGCGCAGTTCGGGCGAACCTCGGGCGGCGTAGTCAGCATGGAGCTAAAGTCCGGAACCAACAGCCTGCACGGCTCAGCCTATGAGTTCGCCAAGCGCGGCTATATGGATGCCAACCACTGGGTCAACGGGCTCACGGGCACCAGTCGCCCGGGCCATACCGAAGATCAGTACGGCGTTGAAGTAGCGGGTCCGGTCCGGCTTCCTCATCTTTATAATGGGCGGGACAAAACCTTCTTCATGTTCAACGCGGAGTACCTCCGCCAGAAGCTGCCTCAATACGGCCTCTACGACGTTCCTAATAGTGCTTGGACACAGGGCGATTTCTCTGGCTTTACCGACAGCAATGGCGATCTGTATCCCATCTACGATGTCAACACGGCGAATGCCGGCAACGGATATTCCCGCAGCATATTCCAAACGGCGAACACGGGTGCAGCGGCCTGCAACAACCCGGCGGGATACAACTGCGTACCAGTTAGCCGCTTCAATCCGATTGCGCTCAAGATCACCAACATGTTAATCGCTGCCGCTACGCCGACACCGAACGCGATCGGCGGCACACAGCCATGGGAAAACATCTGGGTCAACCGGCAGCCGGAAAACAACAGCATGGACAACTACATTGCCAAGGTTGACCAAATTGTCGGCGCCAAGGATCGCTTGTCCTTCAGTTATATCCACGACGTCAACTCGAATATCTTTCTCGAAACACCTGCCAATGTTCCCTGGATGAACGGCGAGCACTTCCAGGAAAACCATCAGAATGCGGGGATCGACTGGGTACATGTCCAGCGTCTCAACCTGCTCTTCGATGTGCACACCAGCTACCAGCGCTATTGGCGCTCGGACGGCGAACCCTCCACTTGGGGCTATGATCCCACGCAGTTGGGTTGGGATTCTACCTTCATCAACGGTCTTCCTCTGACCAAGGGTTTCCCTCAAATAAGCTGGACTATGCAACAGCCCAGCACAGCCCAAGGACAGGGGTACGGATCTTGGGTGGGGATGTCCAGAGACCGTTACATGATCCCGGACGACACCTTCAGCGTTGCCCCGACCCTGACCTGGATCAAGAGCCGCCACAACCTGCGAGCCGGGGTTGACCTCCGCACCACGCACACCTCGGCCGATACCAACTGGACCAACGTCATGGAAATCGGTTCCAACGGCGAGGCAACCGAGGAGTATTGGGACTCCGGCAGCTATGACGATGGCGCGCAATTGCCTTCGAACATGAGCACCGCAGGGGTCAGCGGCAATGCGTTTTTAGACTTTCTTCTCGGCCAGCCCAACACCGTAAGCGTACAAAATGAGCTGACCCCCACTTACACATGGCACTATATAGCCCCCTGGGTGCAGGACGACTGGAAGATTACTCCCAGGCTGACTCTGAATCTCGGGTTCCGCTACGATCTGGCGACGCCGCCTACGGCGCGTCACAACTGGCTCAGTACCGGATTCGATGTGAACTCGCCAAATCCTCTGGATTCAAGTGGCCTCGATTCCCAATTCCCCAACTTGGCGGGTAACAAGCTGCTGGGCGGCTACACCTTCGCTGCCAATGGAAGCCGTTCTGCTGCCTGGAACAC
Organism: uncultured Acidobacteriota bacterium; assembly: GCA_963833995.1. Taxonomy (GTDB): domain Bacteria; phylum Acidobacteriota; class Terriglobia; order Terriglobales; family Acidobacteriaceae; genus Telmatobacter. The sequence goes on from CAWIAE010000005.1 coordinate 82,641, forward strand.
GGACCGCAGCAAATGGCAGCCCCGGCTGGGATTTGCATACACGCTTCGCCCCACCACAGTCATCCGCGGCGGCGCTGGACGATTGGTTATGGCCCAGATGGGCGATCAACCTTCGACAACCGGATTTTCGCAGGGGCCGAACTTTGTGAATACACTCAACGGTGGCGAAAACTATGTCAACTCGGGCACTCCGGATGGAATGCTCAGCAGCCCCTTCTTCAACACCGGCGGTATTCCCAAAATTCCCGGCGCCTCTCTGGGCATGATGACGAATGTCGGCCTGGCCGCCAGCTTTATGAATCCCAATCATAAGTGGCCTTACATCTATCAGTATTCGCTGGGCGTGGAACAATCCATCGGCACCACGGGCAAGCTGGAAGTCAGCTATGTTGGCAGCAACAGTTATGCCGCCGACGTAAACTCCCCCAATCTCTCCATGGATGAGTCCCTGCGCGCGACGTGCAATGATTTGACCGGCACGACGTCGAACCCGGAACCGCGCATGAATTGCCAGGCCAGGGTTCCCAACCCGCTCTACGGGGTTCCAGGAGTCCAGGGAGCCTGGGAATCTTCTCCAACGATCAGCGCCCTGAACCTGAACTCGCGTTATCCGCTCTTTGCGAATTCGGTAACCGAAACCGGAATGAACTGGGGACGGAGCTGGTACAACTCAATGCAAAGCACCTACTCTCAGCGCACGAACTGGGAGCAGTTCAACGGCTCCTGGACCTGGTCCAAAACCATGCAGGGGGGCGGGTACGTGGACAGTGACTACCTGATACCGATGCGTTCGATTGCGGGCACCGACCGTGCAGACCGCTTCACGCTGACGGGTGTTGTGAACGCGCCCGTCGGGAGGGGCAGGAAGTACTTCTCCGATATCAGCCGTCCCTTGGATACCGTCATCGGCGGATGGGAAATCGGCGAGAGCTACTTCCTGGAGACGGGCGAACCATTCGCCATGCCGAGCGGCTACAACCTGGTGGGCAACATACGTGGGCCTAAGATGAACCAGTCGGCCAATTACCTGTCCGACCTGGGCGTGAACCGCTGCGTCTGGCAGTGGGCAGCGTCTACATCCACGACGCCCGGATACTTTCAGCCCGACCCTGGCGTCAGCCAGCCGTTCAATTGCCAGCAAGGTAGTGGCTGGTATCCCACCTCGGCTCCGTACTCCCCGGTAACTGAACAGCCCTACTCCAATGGTCTCCGGGTACCGGGAACCAGCCAGTTGGATATGAACCTGGCCAAGATGTTCAAAATCACGGAATACGTCAATCTGCAAACCCGGTTGGAAGTGACGAATGTCCCCAACCATCCGACGTTTTACTGGGATACATCGAACGACCCCAAGGCCTCGGATTTCGGGACCGTGGACAAAAGCTGGGGGCAAAGCAACAATCCGCGGTACGTGCAGCTCGCGGTCAAAGTGCTGTGGTAAGTCGCGGCTGACAATCTGCTGTGAGACAAGGCCATTCAGCGCCCGGATCTTCAGGGCGCGGGGTGGCCTTCCTTCCAGGAGCAGCCGAGCCTCTTTCGGACGCCTCTTTCTCCAATTCTCCATCGCATCTCGAGTGTCTCCCTATGATCATGAAACCGCGTTTCACGTCGCTCGTGTGCCTGGCGACTCTCAGCCTCTTCCTTTTTGCTGGCTCTCGCGTATCGGCCCAGGCGGCCGCGCCTTCGCTCGAAGTCCCCGGCTTTACGGCCTACTCTGAGCCCAATCCGGAGGCATTGGATTTTCCCGAAACCGGCGCAATAAAGGGTTGGACGGATGCCGGCGTGACTCTGGCCTGGTACGGACAGATTCGGACGCCAGGCAAGCTGAAAATAACGGTTCGCCTGTGCATTCCAGAGGGCAACGTCTCGACGTTACGAATGAGGATAGGAGACCGGGACCTGGGGACGCGCAAGATCCGCGGGACTTCCGGCCTTGTTGCGGTGTCCTTTAGTTCCAGCGATATCCGGCAGCCGGGGGCGTATCGTTTTGCCCTCTCCGGCGTTAAAAAATCGGGACCGGAGTTTGCCGCCATCGAATCGCTTCTGCTCGTCGGGCCGGCGGTAAAGGATGCCCTCTTCAACCTGACCCCACAGCGTGGCGCGCCTTCTGTACATCTGACTTTTCCCGTTCCGAAGGAAGTGGAAGTCCAGTGGTTTTATAACGAAGTCACCGTCAAGAAGGATCCGATCTGGTCTTACTACGAAGCCTCCGGGTTCGCGCGCGGCTATTTCGGGATCCAGGTGAACAGCCCCACGGAGCGGCGGATTATCTTCTCTGTTTGGGACAGCGGCAAGGAACCGACGGACCGCGCCAACGTAGCCGCGGAAGATCGCGTGCAGTTGCTGGCCAAGGGAACGGACGTGGTGGCAACCGATTTTGGAAATGAGGGCACAGGCGGCCATAGCCATCTTGTTTATCCCTGGAAGACGGGCCAAACCTATCGCTTCCTCGTAAGCGCGCGGAAGGATGGCGCATCCACGGTGTACACGGGGTGGTTCTATTTTCCGGAAAAACATGCCTGGGGATTGATCGCCAGCTTCCGCGCGCCGAAAGACGGAAAGTATCTGCGCGGCCTTTATTCGTTCAATGAAGACTTCGGCGGCGCGAATGGGCAACAACAGCGGCTGGCGGAGTTTGGCAACCAATGGATCAGGACCACCGCTGGCGAATGGATGGAGTTGACCAGGGCGCGCTTTACCCATACGGCACGAGGAATCTACAAAGACCGCATCGATCGTGGTGCAGGCGCTACCGGCGACCGGTTCTACTTGACCAACGGCGGATTTAATGCGGAGTCGCTGGAATACGGAGACGAGATCGACCGCGCTCCGAGCGGACACGCGCCGGACGTGGCGCTTCCGGATCAAACGGTCGAGGGCGGGAAGTAATAGCCTTCGTGTTTGCTCCGGCAGCGGCTAATCTGCCCTCGAGTTGGATGGCGCTCCTCATGGGATGAATCCGTTTTGCTTTCTTCCTTCTTGGGCAGTCCTTTGCTTTCGTTCTTTCGGATTGGCCCGTTTCCCCTGGAAAAAGCTGCACTGGATCTTTAGGGCAGGACGCGCTGGCAGAAGGGCGTTCGCTCTTCCCCGATGCTCAAAAAGCGCGCGGCCGTTCCTCTTACAGTTGCCCCGGGCTGGTCGGACTTAACTTGTCTTCAAGAGGCATATGCCGCAATGCCCTTGCCTGTCCCCTTTTATTCGGCGAATGGCCGCAACGTCAACAATCTGTTGGCGCTCGTACCCAGTGTAGTTGCTGGCGGCTCTACTTATGGAAACGCGATCGGCAACCAGGCTGGCGCCGTAGGCACAAATTTCTTCGCCTTCGACAATTATCAGATCGGTGGCGGCTTTTCGGGGCAAAGCTCCTTTTACATTGATGGCGTCCTTTCAAAAGTGCTCGCCAACAACGGCAACCCGCTTATTCCCACTGAGGACGCGGTCGCGGAGTTTCGCGTTTCCACCAGCGCCCCCAGCGCCGAATTCGGAGGGACCGGTGGCGGCATCGTGAACTTTGTCACTAAATCGGGAACCAATGACTTCCATGGAAGCGCGTACGAGTATGTTCGAAATACCACCTTCAATGCCAACAATTATTTCAATAATCTGAATGGAATTCCCAGAGTTCCCTACCATCAGAATCAGTACGGGGTGAACATCGTCAACGCGCTCTTCCCTCTACCTAATCTTCCGGATCTATACAACAACTATGCGGTTGCCGCCCGGGGAGAAGGTAATCAGGACCAATTCAATGCGCGCGTTGACCACAGCTTCAGCAGCAAGAATTGCGCATTCGCGCGCTATACTTACCGGTTCGCCGGCAGCCCCGGCTCCGATCCTCCGGGTACCACGGCGGGCTTTCCTATCGAGGGAATCACAGATGATGAAGCGGTCATCGGCGATACATACATGGTTGGGCCCTTCTCAGGCAGGGATGAGGAATTCTTCCTCCGCGCCGGAGTCGCTTGAATTTGGTTCTAGCCGTTGTCGGCCTTCGAATCTCTCTGGCCTGCCAGGAAAGGCGCTGGCTACACCGACCTCCATTTGCTAATCTTGGGGCAATATGACCAAACAGTCTGGCGCCATCAGTGTAGCTTTGCTTCTGCTTTGCGCTCTTCCCCTGCTGGCGCAGAAAAAAGGTTCCGCCCAAAGCGATCCGCTTTCAAGGCGCACAAGAATACACGCAACAGGAACTGCTCGCGGCTGCCGGCCTGAAACCGGACGTGCGTCTGAACTTCCGCGAAATGAAAGCTCATGCCAAGCAGCTCAATGATACGGGCCTTTTCGAAGTGGTCAAGTTTACCTCCGACAGCAAGACATTGCTCTTCACTTTGACGCCTTCCAGCCGGCTTTTCCCCATGCACTTGGAGAATGTGCCTCTTACACCGGGCAAAGAACTCGACGCCGAGCTTCACCAGCGCTTCCCGCTCTATCGAGGCCTCTTGCCAGCCAGCGGCTCCATGGTTGAAGGAGTCCGCCAGACATTCGAGGAGATGCTGGCGGCCAAAGGCGTCAAGGCAACGGTGAAAGCCGCTCTCACTAGCGGTCTGGGCCCGCAGAAGCTGACGGCTATGAACTTCGCCGTTGTCTCGCCGGAGGTGCACATCGGCCGCATCCAGCTTGCCGGCATCTCGTCCGCTATGCAAGCCAAGGCCAGCCTTCTGGCCAGCGGCCAAACCGGAAATAACTTCGACACAGAGAACACAGCCATCGGTCTTCAGCACGTTTTCGAAGACCTCTACCAAGACCAAGGTTATGCGGCCGTGCAGGTCGATGTTTCCCAGGTTGATCCTCCCATCGTCTCCGATCGGTCCGTCGATATTCCCTATAAGGTAACGATCAAGGAAGGCGGGACCTACAAGCTCGGAACCATCGACTTGCCGGCCAGCGCGCTGGTCGCACGCTCAGATGTTGAGAAAATCCTGTCCAAATATCGGACCGGTTCTGGACGGCCGCTCGATCTATTTCTACTGGCCGTACGGGACGCATATCACGCTAAGGGCTTTCTCGATTGCTCCATCGTTTCACACCCTTCCTTTAATGAGACCGCTCACATCGTGAGTTACAGCCTCGAAATCGCTTCCGGCTCGCAGTACCGGCTAGCCTCGGTCAAATTCGACGGAGCCCCCGACGTGATGGCCGCCAAGCTTAAGCTCGCATGGAAGATGGCGCCCGGCGACGTATTTGACGAAAGCTATCTCTCAAACTTTACGGCGCTGGCACAAAAGAAAGACAAGCCTATGACGAAATGGATGCAAACAGTCATCACCACCTACGACGTCAAAGCCGACCCTGACACGCACGAGGTCAATTGCATCTTCCATTTCGCCAAAGCCCTTGAGAATCCGCGCTAGCTACTTTCCGACGCAAAGGTCGATTTACAGATAAATCAAGGGAGCTGTGTTGGAACTAAACCTCAACTTTGTGAAGAGCCTCGCAACAGTTCGCATGCCATCCTCCGCCCATTGAAATCCCACAGCTAGATCGCCCGGTTCTGATTGCGGGTCCCCGTCAGGATCAATCGAGCCAACTTCACGGCACGCTTTCTCCGTCCATTCCTCCCACCGCGATGGTGGCTGCGCACAGAAGCAGAAAGACAATCGCTTCAGATCCGAACATCACGGATGCGCTTTTTGAGCCGATATTGAAAGAAGCACTCGTAGCAAACTACGAAACTGAGGTTGTCCCGGTGGCGGCCAGATACCGCGATCCCTACATTGTCGAGAATGAGCCCGCCAAGTCGGGAACCCTGAATCGGAGATCGTGGAAAGCATCTCCGATTGCTTCATCTCGATGGTTTCAGAATTCAGGCTAAAGCCTTTTGAAGGGGAAAGATGATGGATTGCGCTTCTACGGCGTCAGGCACGGCTCATGTAAGCGACGCCGCGCGGAGACCCATTCTAACAGCAAATCAAAAGGTCATCGGATATAAACTGCTCTTCCGGACAAGCGTGAAGAGCTTTTTCAAAGGCGAGGATTCAGAGGATCCGAATCGCGCTCTTATAGACGTGTCAAGCCTGCTCGGATTATCGACCTTGTGCAATAACCGGTATGGATTCATCAGTTGCACGCGCGACACTCTGGTGGAGAAATACTTGAATCTTCTTCCGCCGGCGAGAGTGGTTGCAGAAATTCCGCAGACGGTCTTTCCGGATTCTGATGTCCTGGAATCCTGCCGATGTCTCAAGGCCTCCGGCTACAAAATCGCCTTGAGCGGCTTTCAAATCGACGATCCGCGAAGCCCTCTCGCAGAATTCGCAGACTTTATCAATGTCGATATCAAGTCGACATCCGCAGAAGATGCGGCGAAGATCGTCTCCCGGTATCGAAGCCGAATCATCCGTATGATGGCGGAGAACGTTGAGACCCGCGAAGACTTCCAGTTCTCTAAAGAGACCGGCTTTAAATACTTCCAAGGCTATTTCTTTCGAACACCGGAGAAACTGCGCGCGCACGGCGTCTTATCGAGTGCCGCGGCTTGTATGCGACTGCTGCAGAAGGTTTCCGCACGAGAAATGGACTGGCAGGAAATTGAGAACATCCTCAGAAGCGACGTGGCATTGTATTACCGTCTACTGCGCTATCTGAATTCAGCAGGGTTTGGAATTCGTGGCGAGGTTCACACTCTTCGCCAAGCGTTGACTTTTCTCGGCGAAGAGGGTCTCCGCCGATGGTGCCGGCTCGCCGCAGTTTTCGAAATATCACGCAATCGGCCTTCCGATCTGATCGTATCGGCACTTACACGAGCGCGCTTCGCGGAACTCGTTGGAGAAAACATCGCGCGCGGTGATGGCGATCTGTTTCTGCTTGGCTTGCTATCTCTGATGGATTCGATCCTCGAGATTCCGATGGGAGTCATGCTCGATGGACTCCCCCTGGACTCGGAATTCAAAACCCTGCTGCTCGAGCAGAAAGGCCGCCTCTCGCCGGTTTTGCGACTTCTGTTGGCAGTCGAAGCCGGAGCCTGGAAGCCCATGATCAAAGCGTGTATTGAACTCAATCTCGACGAGGATTTCATTGCAGCCTCTTATCGAAGCGCGATGGAATGGGCCCAACAGATCGCCGAGAACGCCTGAAAGCAGGTCCCATAGCGCTTTCATCCCGGATGCCATCGCGGCTGTCTCAATTAGACGACCTTGATTGCCACGTGGTAACTGGCCTTCGGGAACAGAGGCTCTTGCAGATGCCTACCTCGGAATGTCCGCTTTTGAACACTCTTTCTCAGCTATGAACGCATCTCCGCCTTATCGAGACATCTAAGCTATTAATTTCAGGTGGCTGACATAGAATTTCTATGGAACGAGACCTGCTTTCACGCAGTGGAAGCCGATGTGTGTGGAGGTTGATCGATGGGGGGGCTTTGCTTCAGGATATAGCCTACGCGCCGCGCCAGCTTCGCAAAACGCCAGGCTTTATCGCCGGCATCATTCCCGCGAAGCGCGCCGCCTCGATCCATCCTGTAAAGGCCTTGCGCATTGAATGAGCCGCGCCCTCAGGCAATTGCCCTCTTCCGGCCAGTCAGCCTTCCGTGTTCCTTTGCAGATCCTGAGATGCAATCGTCGACCGTCTGGCGCGACTAAGAATCAAACACCGGTAAACGCCGCGGGCCCAGGGGTCGCGGGAAACTCACCAGAGCCTCGGGCATGCCGAGAGCCCAAGCAAGAACCACAAAGTTGTTGGGAACTCCCTGGCAAGTTCTCTTGGTTCTTTGAATGTGCAACTCCTGAGAGACCCTTGTATCAACGCCTTCCGGAATAATGCATGCCTGATTTGGGACCAGAGTATCGTGAAGAGACTCGGCTGCCCCGGTACCACGGTGGCAACAGGGTCCTCTCGATTCGCGGAGAGGCGTTCAACCTGCTGAATCTGGGAGTTTGAGCTGAAGTATTACTCCAGATACAGCACTAAGGCTTTGGGACGGCGATCGGCTCGGTGAGCGCATTGGCGGAGATCGCGTTGAGCGTGGCGCTCGATAGTGACCTACCGAAATTTGCGATTACTCGTTGCGCAGCGCCAGCATCGGCTCGACTCCGGCAGCGCGACGCGCCGGCACTACTGACGCGACCAGTGCCGCCAGTGCGAGCAGTACTGTGGCCCCCACGAGCATGACCGGGTCCCACGGCTTTACGCCAAACAACTGGTCCTTCATCAACTTTCCGGCAAGAACGGCCAGCGGAATCCCGATGCTCAGACCAATACCGATCTGCCAAATCGCGCTACGAAGCACCATTGCAATCACGTCTCCGCGGTTGGCGCCGAGCGCCATCCGCAAACCTATCTCGTTAGTGCGCTGCTCGACGGAGTAGGCCATCACGCCGTATAGTCCGATGGCAGCCAGCACCAATCCAAGTAAACCGAAAAGTGTAGTCAGCGTCGCAATCATATTCTGCTGCTGAAAATCGCCGCTGACGACTCTGCTGTATGGGTCGACGCTATAGAGCACCAGACTTGGATCGACGCTGGCCATGGCTTTGCGTATTCGCTGTTCCATGCCGGGAGGATCCCCGGGAGCCCAAATGACGATGTCGTAAAGGAAGTGCGACCACTTCTCGCCGTCTGAAAAGACCGGATCGTCATAGTGCGCAGTCTGCTTTTCCGACACCCAGAACATTGGTCCAACGGGGTCTTTGTAATCCCATGTCATGTAGCGCATGTCTTTGACGACGCCTACGATTTCGTAGGTGGAGGCATACCTGATGCGATCGATTCCGAAATGCTGCCCGATCGGGTTCTGGTTTTTGAAGAACCGTTTGACGAAGGCCTCGTTGACTACAGCGACGTTGAGTGTGTTCGCGGTATCGTCGTCGGTGATGGGCCGTCCCATCAGAAACTTGGCACCGAGAGTTTCAAAGAATCCCGGCATCACCCTCGCCCAGCCTGCGCCCGTGTTTTCTTTTGGCGAGGGTTCGGGCCTGCCCTGGATGCGAATTCCCTCGTTCCAGCTATCGCCGGTCATGGGGGCGTAAAGCGCGGGCGCCACCATCTTGACTCCGGGAGCCTGCTCCAGGCGGTAGTCGATCCCACGGAACAGTTGCTCCATCTGCTCTGGCTTATAGTTGCTGAGTGTGGGATTGATGGAGGCAATATAACGACCCTTCAACTCAAACCCGAAATCCTGATGCTCTAGATTGCGCAGACTCTGCGCCAGTAATGCGGCCGCCGATAGCAGCACCAGCGACATCGCCGCTTGTGCGATGACAAGCGACTTCTGAGCCCATGAGCGGCCTCCACCGACGGAACGACTTGCTCCGCGCAGCGCTTCGACCGGGTCGGCACGTGAGGTCATCCACGCTGGAACCGTGCCGAAGAGGATTCCCGTTAGAATCGAAATGCCCATGGTAAAGAGCAGCACCGGCCAGGATGGTGCAGGACTCACGGGAACATAGTTGTTTGGTCCTCCCGTCTCGAAGGCGAGGTACAGGATCAGCCGCGTTCCTGCATAAGCTACGGCGATTCCAACAGCGCCACCAATCACGGCGAGCATTACGCTTTCGACCAGTGCCCTGCGCACCAGCCGGAACCGGGAGGCCCCTAGCGCGACACGGACTGAGATCTGCACTCGATTTCTCAATCCCCGCGCCAGCATCAGGTTTGCCAGGTTGCCACAAGCCACGAGCAGTACGCATCCGGCGGCAATCAGTAGTAGCTTGAGTCCAGCCTGGTATTCGTCACGCATGGCCGCCACGCCCGCTCCGCCGGGGATCACGTGCAGGGTCTGCTGCTGCCAGAGCTGTTTTTCGCCCGGCTCCATATCCGGCACATGGCTCGCCAGCCAGTCATGAAATTCCACTCGCAGCCTGGCCTCGAGAGTCTGCGAAACAACACCTGTGCGGACTCTGCCGAGCAGGTCAAGGTAGTTTTCATTGGACCGCTTGAGCCGCGACACAGGTCCGGCAAGAATCTGCTCGGAGGTGATCGGCAACCAGAAATCTGGCATGCCCCAGCCGGCGAGCTTTGCTCCAAAAAATCCCGGTGGAGTGACCCCGATGACAGTAAACGCATGCCCATTGATCTGGAAACTCGCTCCGACGACCGAAGGGTCGGAACCATATTTGTTTTGCCAGATGCGATAGCTCATCACCGCGACTGGGGGCGCGCCAAGTTGGTCGTCGGCGTCCGTCATCAGCCGTCCAATCCACGGCTGCACGCCCAAGGTGCGGAAGAAATTTCCAGAGACTTCTTGCCCGTTGAATGTGTCAGCCGGGGCCTGCGATCCTGCACGCCGGACGCCGAGTGGAGCATTGCCTGCCTGCAGGGCTGCAAGATCAACAAACTCCGGCGTATGCTCGCGGAAGTTCTTGTAAGCCTCCCACGAGAAAAGCGAAAAATCGCCGTCGTCACCCTGCGTGTATCCGCCCCAATTGCAGCAGCGAATCTTGTCGCCGATCCGCCACAGTTCTTCGGGTTTCGCCACCGGTAACGACTTCAGCAGCACCTGCTGCACCAGTGTGAAGATGGCCGTGGTAGCGCCAATTCCCAGGGCCAACGTGATCACTACGGTTGCCGCAAATCCAGGCGAACGATGCAGCTGTCGCAAAGAGTGCTTTAAATCGCTGACCATCTACTTCGACCTCCGCCGCTTCATCGTGAAAGTCTCGAACGTTTTTGCCAGCGCTCGCGAATGCCGCGATTGGCTCCTTTGAGAGAGGTTGGCGCAAGGCGCTCAATGCAGATTCGTCTGCAGCTGAGATTCTCTGCATGGAACGAACAGAGGTGCCACTCTCCCGCCAACGGCAGGTTCGAGCTCTACTTCATTTTCAATTCAAAGGAATTAATGGACGCGAATGTCACCGGAGCCGGTTTGCACCCGAACGGACGGGCCGCCTCCGTTCAGCTTGCCCGTGATGTGATGATGATTCAGAGAGCCCTGGACTAGCATTTCGTGGTCCGTAGTCACCGAGCCCGATCCAGTTGAGGCATACAGGGTGAGCGGCGCATTGCCGACCCAGATTTCGATGTTGCCCGAGCCGGTTTCGAGCGTCCAGGGCGCAGAGGGCGTGCCCGTGGCCTTGATATCGCCCGAACCCGTTTGACCACGGAAACTGCCGTGGATGTCCTTGATCTCGATATTGCCCGAGCCGGTTTCGGCTTTCACGTCTCCCGGCCCGGTCTGGTCCGCAGTGATGTTGCCCGACCCCGTTTTTACTTCGAATGCACCCTGGAGCCCGGCCGCGCGGATATCGCCTGAGCCTGTTTCAAGCTTGGCGTTTTGACCAACACCCTCATCGACGATGTCGCCAGAACCGGAGTCGGCTCCGATGAGAGTTCCAGCGGGCGCTTCGATCTGGTAGTCGATGCTGATTCCCCGCCAATGTTGTTCATATTGCTGTCCGACTCGAATCGCGCTGCCGCTCTGTTCGATCGGAGGATTCGCCGCGATCTGCCGAGCCTGTTCTTCGCTGCCTTCGCGGCTCACGTGGATCTGGCCGTGGATCTGGATCTGATTACCGGAACCGCGCGTGAGATGGATATTGCCTGAACCCGTCGAGACGATGAGTTGCGCCTCCCCGCCGACCGAGAGTGTGCGATCAAACGATATAGCGTTACTTGACTCCGATTGAGCAGAGATTGCACGGGCAACCGCCGGGAGAGGGAACAAGTTCGGAGCTGTCTGAGCGGCAGCAATTTCGGGCGTCGTGGCTGGCGTTTCTGTTTCAGGAGAAATTGCAATAGTTGCCTGGGTATCGGGAGCTTCTGCAAGGACAAGGCTGTCCGGTGCGGTATCTTCCGCAGCGAGCTGATCTGTAACCTGCTTTGGGGGATAGGCAGTTTCAGGCTCTAATGTTGGTTCAGGAGCAGGCGACGTGGCAGGCGCAATCCAGGCAACACGCGTGGAATACGCAGCAGCCTGTACCCGCACCATGGCTGCCGCAGCAAAGAGCGTCACGGGCACCAGCACAACTGCGAAAAGCGTACGGCGGCCGCCGGCAAAAGACTGGCGATATGTGTGCTCATTGAGCAAGCGCTCGATGCGGCGGGCAAGACTGCTGGAACGTGCGATGGCGACTCCCAATGCGGTTGGGCGGGGTGCAGCCGCGAATTCGAGGAGGATTTGCGCGTAAGAGGTACGGCTTCGCGCTTGCTCGATTGCCGCGCGATCGCTGATGGCTTCGGCCAGGTCAGCGAGTTCTTTCTTGAGCCACCAGCCCAAGGGGCTGAACCAGACAAGAGCGGTGTAGAGGCTGGCAAGAAGCTGCAGATAAAAGTCGCCTTGACGAACATGCGAATGTTCGTGAGCGAGCACAATGCGAACCTTCTCCGCGTCCCAGGTGTCGTAATCGGCGGGCAGCAGGATGGCAGAACCGATGGTCAAGGGCGAGGAGACCTTGGTGCTGGCGCGCAAAGGGAGCCCTGTGGGAATGCCAGGTGCTCCGCGCGTGGAAATCGGCACGGCGGTGAGCCACAGGCGAGCTGTAGCAGCCAGCCCGAGAGCCAGTCTCAGAAGAAACAATACGGCTACCCCGACATAAATTGAAAGAGCGAGCGATGCTGACGAGGACGCCACAGGGCTGTGCTGATGCAACGACGGCGTTTTTTCGACTTTCCGGGCACTGCCGGTGCCGGCCTCTTTCTTCAACGAGGAAGCCTGGGGTCTGGATGGCCCGGGCTCTTTGGCGCGTGGAGAGGAGATTGAATCCAGCGCTGGATCGGGAGCCTTTTCAGTCTGTGGTGAATAAGGGGCTGCAAGTGGTGAGGCGATGGTCTTGGATAGCGTGCCGGAACCGCTCTTTGTCTGGAGTGGTGCCTGCTGTTCTTCCAGGAGGGTCATGGGATGTGCGGGAAGCACAATGCTTGCGTTCGCGGGCAAAAATTGCAAACGTTCCGCGATTGGCATCAGCAACGGCATTGTCAGAGCACCGACGAGCACGAGGCCCAAAGCGGCTTTCTGCGCAAAGACATTGCGGATTCGAAAAGCTCGCAAGCCAATCACGACGATCAGGCCGACGAATAGGGAGCGCATAGCAGCATCGATAAGGACGTGAATCATTGATCCTCCTTCTTTGCGTTTGGAGCGTTCTTCTGGGCTCTGGCGATGTGCTCGGCGAGCCGTTGGAGCTCGGCACGATCGAGCACCTTGGAATCAACCATGCCCACGAGCAGCGCCTCGACGGACCCATCACAAAACCAGTCCACAATGCGTTTCGCGGCGCGCCCGGCCACACGCTGTCGTGATTGGGCCGGCCGATAAATAAACGCACGATCGTCGATGCTGTGGGCCAGATAGCCTTTTTCTTCGAGGCGCCGCAGAACTGTACGAACCGTGGAGTCCTTCAATGGCCGGTCCAGCTCTTCCCGAACCCGGTCCGCGGTGACACTACCTATACGCCAAACAATGACCAGGATGTTCCGTTCCAGTTCGCCTAACTCGCCAGGATCGTGGTTCGCCTTGGTGTTACCGCCCATAGTGTTACCGACTGTAACACGTCCCAGTAGAAAAGCAAGTGAAATTTTTAAGACGAATTCAGAGGAGTGAACCTGATTGCTTTTGTTGCAGGGGGGCAGCCTTCGAGGATCTGCTCAAAATACGCAAGCGCCTGTGGATCGCGAGCGTGGCCAAGCCACAGGATCGAGACCTTGTAGCATAAAGTTGTCTTTCTGGAGCTGGCGGTGGTTCTTTGCACGGATGTTTTTCTTGAGCTTGCGCCAGCCCATGTCCACGCACCGCGACTCGGAGATTACGAAGTAAGGCGATAATATGGTTGGCTCGCCACAGAGATAAGGCCGCGTAAGCTGGAGATGGTTCATGCATGCACATTCCATTACTGGCGCAGATAGCGGATGCCAAAGAGCGACTCAGGAGCAGCGGCAACCTGGCCGGCTTGGCGCCCTCGTACACGGCCAGGCTGCAGCCTCAGAAGGGAGCGTAATCACCTTGAATCGAAGATCGTTTCTGCGCGGCCTGGGAGCGGCTGCAGTTGTCACACCGATCACCCTGCGGCGCGCAATTGCGGCGCTTCCGAAGATGAAGATCACGCGCGTGAAAGCCTATCTTCCTCCCCATCCCAACCCACTCTTCAATCAGAGCGATATTGTCGTTACGGTGGAGACCGACGCGGGCATCACCGGGGTCGGCGAGGGCGGCGCTAAAGATACGCTTTCGCAGTCGGCGGGACGCTTGATCGGCAGAGATCCTCAACACATTGAAGCGCTGTGGCAAGATATGAATCGCGCGTTCTTCTACCCCGCCGGGCGCGAGAGGACAGACGCGATCGGTGCACTCGATTTGGCTCTTTGGGACATTCGAGGCAAGGCGTTAAGCTGCCCTGTACATCAACTTCTTGGCGGCACCGTTCGCAACTACTGCGAACTCTACAATACCGCCGGCATTATTCCCGGAATCACTCCGGAGATGGGTATCAGGGAGCGCGCCAGGTTGACGATGGAAGCGGGCTATCGGGTTTTTCGCTTCGGCGCCATGGACGCACCGCCCAACACAACCTACGACACGAGGAAGCAGATTACTCATTTGCGCGGAGAGTGTGCCGAGGCAAGGGAAGGAGTTGGAGTCGACGGTAACTGGGTAGTCGACTTTCATCAGCGATTCGATCTGCCGGATGCTATTCGCGGCTGCGACGAAATCGAAAGCCTGGCGCCCTTTTTTGTCGAAGACCCGGTACGCGCCGAGGCCTTTCAGCAGGACCTGCCGATCCTTCGCCAAAAAGTCAATGTGCCTTTGGCCGCGGGTGAGGAGTGGGGCAACCGGTGGGATTTCAACCGGCTCGTGGAAGAGCATTCGATCGATTTCGTGCGCGCGACCCTTCCCAATGTCGGGGGCATTACTGAGATGATGAAGATCGCTGCCTTGTGCGAAACCCACTTCGTCGGCATTGTCCCGCATTTTACGGGCCCCATCGCTACCGCGGCGCTGGTCAACTGCCTCAGCACTTTTCCAGGCCCGCTTCTTATGGAGTACAACTTTCAAGGCAGAACATTCGACTATTTGCCGGTTTGTCTCGACTTTCGCAACGGAAAGCTATACCCCAATGAGCGGCCCGGACTGGGTGTGGAACTCGATCCCAAGCTCCTTACGCAAATTGCGGAGATCACCGAACCGGTGACCGCGCGCGCACAAACCTACTTTCGACCCGATGGATCGATTACCAATTGGTAGCTCCGCTTCTCGTTTTTGCCTTGGCATTTATGGCGCAAGTTCACGGCCCATCAGGAAGCAGGTTCAAGCGGGAGCACGGTCGGCCTATGACGAGATGACGAGAACCGCAGGTGACTCCCCGCATGGCCTGGCCAGCCGGCTGGTGGTAACGAATCCGGCATCAAGTTCACTGCAAGGTGCTATAGGCGACAACCTTCCCGGGAGCGGCAAGGGAAGCGAGCGTATCGATGTCGAAATATCGGTAAAGGTCGAGGCAAAAAAGCTCAGGTGCGGAGCGCAACGGGACTGGCGTATCGATCAGGTAGCTCAGGCTCTTCATGCCATTCCGGTTCACCACAACAGAGAAATCTTCTGGCGCGATGGCGGCGGCCGTCAAGGCAATTACCTGGTTGCGAATACCGTCTGTTTCCACCTGTACAGGCCGACCGGTGGCGGAATGGAGCCAGCTTGCAATAGCTACCAATTGCGCGGTTTCCAAACCTAGCGGACGGGCGCCGCTGCTGTCTGAAAGTAGTTCCCAGGCTACCCGATCTGCCAAAAGGCTGCCATTGAAGAAAAGATCAAGCGCTAACACCTGCTTCCCGCGGTCCAGGTTCTGAGCCACCATATCTGTAGCGGCTTTGTAGCCTTTGTCTTCAAGCACTATAGTCGCCGGCGCGTTCTCCGGAGCAGCTTCTTCGCGGAACAAGATGCCATTGGCGCTGAGTTGGTTGGAAAAATCGAAACGATAAGACAAGGTGCGAAAATCAAAGGCTCTGCCGTTATCCACTCGCAAGGCCTGTACCATCGATACCGGCGTATAGCGGACCACGGATTCCAACTTGTCTCGCTCTTTCTTTGCCCACACCTGGCGTGTTTTACTGTCAGCCGGCGCGGGTTCGTGATGAATCTGCTGCGCCAATTTTCTCGCCAGGGTAACGAAGGTCAAGTTATCAGCTGGCACACCGATGGAAAGATCTTGCAGGGTCCGGATCTCATCGTCACTGTAAATCTCGCCATCCAATACCGGCAATTTGAAATGTTCACTGAAGAAGCGATAGGCTTGGTTGCGGTTATCCAACTGATAATTATGTGTCCCGGGATAGAGGTTCTCATGCCAAGCCAGGTTATCTGAGGCTCCGTATAGCTGAAAGAATGGCTTTACCTGGTCATATATGTATGGCATCACCATGGGAGCACGAAAACAACAGCTATCCGTGCCATTATGGACCTCCATCGTGGGACGAGGCGCCCGTACCGCAATCAATTCAGGATAGTCTTCACCCTGAATCAAATCAGGCGCGTCCTCCTCAATTTCATCGGTATCCACCGGATGGGTGAGGTTCGACTCGCGCGAGCCAATCCCGGCTATCTCGACCGCGACCGCGACGCGTGGATCCAGCGCACTTAGCATTACCGTCTGCCATCCCCCTCCTGAAAGCCCCGTGACGCCGATTCGAGTTGTGTCAACCTCCTGCAATCCACTCAGGTAATCCAGTCCTCGACGCATGGAAAGATAAAAAATTCCCAGCGCATTTGAACCAACCAGATTCAACTGGGATGCGAAATCGTGTGCGTTTTCCGGATTCGCCAGCTCTCCGAATCCAATAAAAGACAGATCAAGAGCGACGATCCCGCGCTTGGCGAAGTTAATGCAACGCTTCTGTTCGTATTCCACCCCGATCCCATCTGGCTCATGTCCGAGCAAGTTAAGAATTGCGGGTATACGACCCGTGATATTTACCGGCTCATAGAGAAGCGCGGTCGAATGGAAGCCCGGTACAACTTCAAAGCGCAATCTGTGAACCCGATATCCGCGACTGCTTTCAATGATCCCCACTTCCTCGAACTTCGGGGCAGCGTCAATCCATTCACGCGGCCACCCGTGATATGCAATATCATCGAGAAAGTGCTTGCGCACCCGCTCTTCTTCCGCACTCCATAATGCGGCCGTTCTGGGAATGGGCAATTGAGGAATACGCTTCATCAAGAATTCCTGCAGTTGATACTCCCGCGATGGAACATCCCGCGAAGGCTGCGCCAGCGCCTCCTCCACGTAAGGCTTGCTGACCTGGGCATGCCCGTAAACTGCTCCCATCCCCAGCAGACAGGGCAATAACCCGGCAATCTGCAGACTGCGCCGGTATTTCTCCCGCACCTTAGGCTTGCTTCTTGCTGCTATGCAGTCCATTCGTCTCCCGATTGAGCATCGTTACTGTCTTTAAGCAATCGGGGTGCCAGGAGATACCCAAGTGGCGTCGCCGCCAACTTACTTATCTCCCTGGCACCCCGCTTGGCTAAAGCCTTCTTAGAACTTGACCTTCAGCGCCATCTGGAGGATTCGAGGATCCCCGGCAGAGCTGATTTGCCCAAAATTGCTGTCTTGAAGTCCGACATCGGGATCGCCAAAGTTGACATTGTTGAATGCGTTATAGAATTCCGCACGGAACTCATAGGTGGCGCGTTCGACCACTTTTCCGGTTTTCAAGAGAGCCAAGTCCGTAGTGAAGAGCCTCGGCCCTCGAAGTGAGTTCTTGCCGATGTTACCGTAAGTGCCGACGGCATTTGGAACAAAATCGGCAGTGTTGAACCACTCATTGATCAGCGCGGAATGGGACCGGCTTGTACTCAGTTGCGTATCCTTTATGTTTGCCACAGTGATGTCAGGACGGTCATTCCCCATCGCACTGAAGGAATTATCGTCTTCAGCGAATGACGTAAACGGAAAGCCTGTTTGCCAGTTTGAGATGGAACTTAGGTTCCACCCGTTGATCGCCTTATCTGCGATTCCTTTAATCGGAACCCGGGGAAAGGCATAGTTTCCTGAGAATCTGAAAACTTTATTATCGTCTCCGGCGTCCGGGCCGTAGTCAAGAGCACGGCCACAGCCGCAGGTATTGATGCCGCCAATTCCAAAAATATACTCCTGTCCATTGGGACCAAAGTTATTTAAAGCGCGCGACCACGTAAAATTCGTTTGGAAGGCGAGGCCGTAACCCAAACGCTTTTCGAACTCAAGCTGGCCGGAATTGTAGTTACTGTTCACGCCGGAGTTGATTGAACCGATGAAGCCGTAGTTTGGATAGAGGAGACGCGATTGAATGTTGCTCTCCGTCGACTGTCCCGGAATATAAACCGACGGATTCAGTTGCAGCAATCCTGCCTCTTGATCTCCAGTGCCACCAAGGTGAGCACCATGATTTCCCGCGTATTCGAGCCGCGTGAACCAACTAGAGCCGAACTCATGCTCGATGGTCAGGTTATAGGTCAGGATTTGTGGCAGCCGGAAGTGTCTGTCGAAGATCTGCGTAAAAGCGATGTTCTGGGGAAATGTCACCGAAGCGCCTGGATCGATAGGGCCGAAGGATGCCGGAAAAGGGTCTGCCACGCCCGCAGCCGTATAGGGGTTAGTGAAATTGGTGTTGCTAATGCTCACGATAGGAGCGAAGGGCGGAATGCCAACGACATCTTCAAACGCTACCCCGTTGGGAGCCTGAAAATAGTATCCTACTCCACCGCGGATGCTGGACTTGCCATCTGACGTCAGTTGATAGGCGAAGCCCACGCGTGGGCCAATGTTGCTCAAGTTGTTATAGATTGACGATGCAGGACATCCAGTATCATGATGACTCCCGCCGAAGATCAGGTCCTGTGGTGCATTGGGATAGCGCGTCGATTGCGCTCCTGGCACAAAGCATGCAACTCGCCCCTCACTATCCGTGTAGGGGAAGAACGGATCCCAGCGAACACCACCAGTCAGGGTGAGCCGCGAGGTCGCGTGCCAGTTATCCTGAACGAAGGCGCTCCAGTCGTTTCCGCTAAAATTCAAATACAAACCGCCTGCCTGGACAAAGCCGGACGCCGCTCCCAGCAAAAAGTCGGAGAGATTGTTTCCGCTTAGATTGCCGCCGAAGCTGTAGTTGCCATCGGACTGATATGAGTTTCCCATGGGAAGGTTAAGGTGTTCCCATTCGCCCCCGAGCTGGAGTTCATTCGGTCCCTTGATGAAGGTGGCGATTTCACGATCCGATATGTCGCTGTGATTCCAAGTTCCCGGAGATGGCTGATCTCCTACAGTGAACTCTCCGGACACATCGACATTCAAAGTCGCCGGAAAATTGGTCGGTTGAGAAATGTTCGCGCCCGCCGTAGCGATATTGAAGGGCGCGGGCGATTCCGTCAGTCCGACTTTCCTTGTCAGTCCGAAGTAGCTATTGAGAAGAGTCTTGGGCGAGATCGTGTAGATATCTACGACGCTGATGTTCTTCAGCGTCTGCTTTTGTGGATCTTCACCATTGCCCTCAAGGATGTTGCTGGTCGGCGGGATGATGATCGGAACCGTGTATTTGAGTTGAAAATAGTGCCCGCTCAGATGATGTTTGCCAATGTTGTAATCGATTTTGATCAGGTATTCGTCGGTATCCTGAATAGAGGGGGCGCCGTTATAAGTCAAATAGTTAGGTCCCATTTGTGGATCGTTGGGAAGAGGAATGTGGTTCATTAGATAAAGCGCCGTGGGGTCGAAGGCTGCTGGATTGATCATATTGTTGCTGTCGAACTGATAGGGCGAAAGCGGATTGGGGTTCGTTAATACGGTACCGGGGAGAAGAGCCGAGAAGTCTCCGTTAAGCTCGGCTTGGGTTGGCACCTGGGAATTAAGGCCATTCTCGGAAGTGTTTTGACGTGTGCCTTGATAGGATCCGAAATAGAACAATTTGCCTTTCAGAATAGGTCCGCCGATGGTGCCGCCAAACTGATTCTGCTTCAATGGGTTTGGAGAAGTGGCAAAGTAATTTTTGGCATCCATCGCATAATTGCGAAGATACTCAAAGACATCACCGTGGATTTGATCGGTTCCGGACTTGGTTACGACATTGGCGACTCCGCCCGTCGCGTTCCCATAGGTGGCGCTCATGTTATCGGTTTGCACATTGAATTCCTGCAGCGCGTCAGGACTTGGGAAAGGCAGATTGGTGTTGATGTACATGTCGTTGTAGTCCACGCCATCCAGCAAGTAATAGACGCCGTTGGAGCCGCCGCCATTGACTTTCGCGTATTGCTCACCAGGCAGTACGCCGCCTTCACAATTGGCGCCGCAGTTTTGCCCAGTGACATCGACGGCGCCGGGGACCAGAAAGACCAACTGTTGCGCCTCACGGCCGTTCAGCGGCATACTTTGCATGCTTTTCTCATCGATAACCTGCGAGATGGCTGAATCGTCAGTGGTCACCTGGTTGGAACTTCCCTCAACCGTAACCTGTTGGGTGATCGCCCCCACCGCCAGGGTGACCTTCTGGCTGGCGGACTGACCGACTTCCAAACCGATGCCTTTCTGCACATACGTGCTGAAGCCAGCCATTTCAACCGTCAGTTGATAACTGCCTACGGGGAGGCTGGGAAAGAGGTATTCGCCTGCGGCTCCTGATTTGACTTCCTGCTTATATCCGGTCCCGGCCTGTTGCACGATCACGCTCGCCCCGGGGACCGCCGCACCGGTTTTGTCCTCCACGGTACCGCTCAATCGAGCGGTGGTGTACTGGGCGACTGCTGTCGTTGCCCACATGACGATCAAGAATAATAATGAGAAAAGAAAAGCCGACTTGCATTGCCGGCAGCTGAGAATTCGGTTGCTCGTATTCTTGTTTTTTTCAAATGGTCTCATTTGTGCTGGCCTCCACCCGGTCGAAAGTACCCTGAATAGGGCCCGGTGCTACATGTGCTTATTTTTTATTTGTGAACACCCGCAGCATTGGTTTCGTTTGCTGCCGAAATAGGATGGTTTTACTGTCATTTCGCCCGCATGTCAAGCGAAAAGTTCGCGCCGCCGTTTCCTGGACGGCTTGACGACTGGATACATGAGCGCCAATCCGATCATTACCCCTCTCGACCCTGAGTCGATGTCTCGGGAGGGAGCCATTGCGCTCTTTGCACCGCAGGAACCCGTCGATGTCAGACCACCGCCGGAGTCTGGGCTGGGTCGTTGCGCACCCCTGCATATATCCTGAGAGCATTTTCGCGATAAATCTTCCTCAGCACGGTATCGGGTATACCAAGGCCATAGAGAGGCCAAAGATAGTCAGAATAATCCTCGTAGTAGTAGTGCTCGTCCAATGTTTCCAACGTTCGAAAGGTGAAGCGGAGTTCTCCCGGGGTGTAGGTGAAATCGGTTCCGAACAAAAGGCGATCATGGTACTGCTGAAAGAACTGGGTTGCGAATCGCGGGATCGTGGAAATCTCTGACATCCGCGCTGCAAAATCCGCATAAAGATTCGGGTTTCGGTCCAGCATCTGGCCCAAGCGCGTCAGGTCGTAGTCAAGGTTGGCGAGGTGGCAGGCGATAAAAGTCGTCCCCCTGTGCCTTTTCAAGGTGCGCTCCAGGCTTTCCAGCAATCCGTCGTGTCCAAGCAAGCCCGGCTTATCGTCCAGTCTCCAATGGAAAGCAGTCATGTACCCATCGTTATGTTCATCCATCGGGAGATACGTCCAGATTGGTTCGGACACGTGCAGACTCACCGGCATGCCCAGTTCCGAGCATTTTTGGAACAGCGAATCCATCCGCGGGTCGTCCGGATGGGGCCCCGGGCCAGTGAACTCGGTCGGCGTATGCCAGCTGCCTGGTTCCGTTCCTACGCTGACGCCCAAGCCCTTTCCTTTGTCGTGGAGTTCGCCCACCCCACGGGCACCCATGCGATGGCATTCCTCCAGCGCTTTCTCAGCGCCGGGTCCGAAGCCTGGATTGTTGACGCCCCGAAGGTCAAAGAGGCACCAAAGATCAAACCTTTGCGGGTAGGCGGAATAGATTGCGCGAGCCTGAGCGAAACCCTCAGGCCTGCCCGTACCGGCGAAGACCACCGCCCTTTCCACGCCCGTTTCGTCCATGGTTTCCACGATTTTCCGAGCCTGATCTGCCGTCTTAAATCCATGATTATGAGCGTCGATGATCGGATATCTGGCCTTCGCAATCTCTGTGACCGGGATCTTAAAGATGGATTTGGGCCGCCAGTCTTTGAGCAACAGCTTGTCGGGCAGATGGACTTCCTTGCCTGGGAGCCGGGCGCCTGAACCCTGCGCCTGCACCAGTGGATCAGAGAACCCCACCCGCGCGGCAAATGCAGCGGCTGAAAATGCCATCAGTTGTCTGCGGTTCATGCCTTGGCCCTCATTTCTCCGTTATCGGATTTCGCATAGCCAACGCTTTTATTCGTTTTCCTGCAATTGCGTGGCGGATGAAATCATACGCGGACATCTGCATTGCATGCGGTTGGAGATTGCACCTCAAATGCAGGCGGAGCAACAGCCACGGCATGGTCAGTCAGCTTCAACGTGTCCCAAGATTAAGGTGCAGCCGCTTTGATCCCAGAAAACCTCCGCGACTCGGTTGATTGCGCGCTTCAGTTCTCCCTCAGTCCAATTGCCTGTCCTAAGACCAAACGGAACAAAATGCGGGAGCAGTATCTGCACTTACATTTCCCTTTCACCTTTGCGACGCGATCGCTGCGCACTGCCCAGTTGCTTTCATCCGGCAACAAGATTCACCGCATTTGGGATCCCCTTCTATCTAAAGCTCTGTCGGCATCCAGGCGTTGAAGTTCCTTTCCCAAAAAATTTGGAGAAACGAAAGCCTTGACGGTTACGTAATGCGAATATATTATTTCGCAGGGCTTCATATTCGATCAATTAACGGGGAAGAACACAGTTTCGCGAATGGAAGTTGCCTCCACGGGGAATGGAGTATAGATGTCACACGATCGCAGCGTGCAAGCGGAGGCTGGCCTTCAAACCGCTCCTCAATACACCATGCCAGAAATCCTCCGTCAACCTCTACTCTGGCCGATCACGCTGAAAACAGTTCGTTCCGCATCGGAACGCATGCAACTCAAAGCCAAGCTTCAGCACACGCGTGTCCTGCTTACCGGGGCGGGAACTTCGGCCTATGCAGCAACTGCCGTAGCTTCAGCGTGGCCGCAGGCGCGTGCCATTCCAACCACCGACCTTCTGGTCGATGCGGAACGATACCTGGTGGATGTGGACACAGTGATCTCTCTGGCCCGGTCCGGTGATAGTCCGGAAAGCTCCGCTGTTGTCGAACGTGTTCGCGCCCTCCGACCTGACATTCTGCAGTTGGCGATTGTTTGCAATGAAGACGGAGCATTGTCCCACTCCAGTCTCGACGGGGTCATTACCCTTGACCCGCGCACCAATGACCAGGGTCTTGTAATGACCGGTTCGTTTTCCAATCTGGTATTGGCCGGACTGATTCTGGCCCCGGCTGATACGGCCGCGGCGACTGTGGATGAGTTCAGCGCGCGTGCGACTGCATTGCTGCCCGAAATCGATCGAGCATGCAGGCGCGCGGCGAATCACACCCATGACCGAATCGTGATTCTGTCCTCATCGCCCCTGCTTGGTTGGGCGCGTGAAGCCGGACTCAAGACGCTCGAGATGACGGCCGGTCACTTCCCGGTCGTCACCGAGACACATCTTGGGCTGCGGCATGGCCCTATGTCTTTCGTTAGACCCGACACGCTCGTCCTATGCCTGATATCCAGCGATCCAGTGCGCCGCCTTTATGAGGAAGATCTGATCGATGAGCTTCGTGCAAAAAAGATCGGATACCTGGTCGGCATCGTGGACCCGGGCGCTTCGAAAGGCTTATTCGACGAGATCATTCCCGCCGTAGCTCCGCGGGCGATTGACGCTCTGCGTACGCCATATGAGATCTTGGGTCCGCAGTTGATCGGGTATCACTTAAGTATGCGGATAGGATTAAATCCCGATAACCCCAGTCCCAACGGCGTAATCAATCGGGTAGTTCAGGGTGTCAGGATTCATCCAGCTTATCCATTCGAAGCCGTGACTTCAACTTAGTAACCGCGTCTCCGCATCTGGATGGCGTACTAACCATAGACCTTGGCGCATGTCCCGGTTGTGGCTTGTTCATCATGGCGAAGTGTCTCTTGGAACCAGGTCATAGTTTTGGCAGCTAAGTTATACCATTCCAGAAAAATTGAAAGCAACTTAGCCTTTGGATTTCTCGAATCGGTTTATACAGGTTTGATGCTTATGCGTAAGATTGATTTTCTCCGCATCGTCAACAATGATGCCGCTCCAGAAGGACAAGCCGCATCGTATGGCGGGTTTGTGGCAGCCGGCAGAGCATTCAAAGTTCTCCAGCTGTGGTAATGACAAAGGAGCCATAATTGACTGAAGAAATTGTTCAAGCGAAGCACTACCAGATCGGGAGTATGAAGGTTGAAGTCCATCCCACCAATAAAGCAGCAGGCGCGGCTGCTGCGCGAGCCGCGGCTAAAGTTTTGATCGAGTTGGCGAAAACTCAAGACTCGATAGGAGTAATTTTTGCCACCGGAGCTTCGCAGATGGAGACTCTCAATGAGCTTACCGGCATGGCAAACCTTCCATGGAAGAAAGTTCGCGGATTCCATATGGATGAATACGTGGGTATCGCAGCCGACCATCCTGCCTCATTCCGCCGCTATCTTCGCGAGAGTTTGACGGACAAAGTGAAGATGAAGTGTTTCCTTGAAATCGATGGAAGTACGGAGAATCCTGAAAGGACTGGCCGCGACTACGCCGCCGAAATCCGTTCCGCCAACCCGCAACTTTGTCTCCTCGGTATCGGAGAAAACGGTCACCTCGCCTTCAACGACCCCCCAATAGCGGACTTTACCGATCCTGTGGATGCGAAAATCGTGCAACTTGACGCCACATGTCGGCAGCAGCAAAAAGCTGAAGGCTGGTTTAGCAGCGTTGAGCTTGTACCGCAATATGCAATCACGCTTACAATTCCCGTCTTGTTACGCGTGCCCAAACTGATTGTGTCTGTGCCCGGGAGACGCAAGGCGAAAATTGTTCGGCGCGCTTTCACAGAACCAATCTCCACGGCGTGTCCGGCGACGATCCTCCGCACTCATCCAGATGCAACCATCTATTTGGACTTGGAATCCGCGGATGAGCTGGACGGGGTTCTGGTTTCTTAATGAGCCCGTACAGCCGCGGGTACAAGCCAACTGTACGGAACGACGATTATGGAAAGGATGGGGAGTCTTATGGTAGACAATCCGAATCCAATTTTCGGTACCGATCGTAGAACATTCATGAAGCAGGCCACAGGCACAATGCTCGCCGCAGGCATGAGCGCCAAGTCCTATGCTCGCGTCCTGGGAGCCAACGATCGGATTCGCTTAGGTCAACTCGGTTGTGGCGATCGCAGTCAAGGACATGTGCATATGGTCTCGCTTGCCGCCAAACAGATGCCAGTCGAAGTGGTCGCAGTCTGCGATATCTGGAGCCTGGCGCGGGAGCACCGGGCCGCCCAGGTGAAGCGATCATTCAATAATGAGCCGCAGAGCTTTAGGTACTCTGAAGAGATGTTGGCGCTGAAGGACCTCGACGGCGTGATGATCGCCACGGGCGATTTCCAGCACGCCAAGTTGTGTGCCGAGGTGGTGAGAGCGGGGAAGGACTGCTACGTCGAGAAGCCGTTTGCCAATGTGCTCTCCGAGGCCATTGAGACACGCGATCTGGTGAAGCAGTCCAAGCAAATTGTCCAAATGGGTACGCAACACCGCAGCCAGCCCTATCCCCTCGCGGTGAGGGACATCATTCGTTCCGGGCGAATCGGCAAGATTGTCCATATCGAGCAGGAATGGAATGTCAATGAAGAGCGATGGAGATTCACCCCGATGGACACCGGCATCAGCAAGGAAAGGCTGATGGACATCCACATGGAATGGAAGCAATGGCTCAATGGCCAAGCCTCGCAGCTTCGAGAAGAGGACACTGACTGGAAGCGGTGGCTCTTGGGGAAGCCGGATCGTCCGTTCAATCCTCATGTGTATCTCGAATTCAGGCTCTATAAAGACTTTTCCTCGGGCATCTTCGATCAGTGGCTGAGCCACGGCTCCGATTTGGTGCATCTTTGGACAGATGAGGCGTATCCGGAAAGTGTGGTTGCGAACGGGGGCATCTTCATCTGGAAAGATGAACGGGAGAATCCCGATACCTGTGCAACGGCCATCGTCTACCCAAAAGGATTTCTCTATACCTATAAGACGATCTTCGGCAACAGTTATCGGAGCTTTTCCAGAATTCACGGACGCGACGGCACCATCGAGAACTATGGCGGTGAGGGAGCTTCTCTGTTTTCGGTCACCCGCGAAGGAGGAAGGCAAGAATACGATCCGTGGGAGTCAGGGCCGGTCTATTCAAAACTCCCTGTTGTGGGCCCCGCGCAAGACGGTGAGCAGATCCTGCATGTCCCGGGAGCGCCTGCGCCTAACTCGCTCGGCCCGGACGATGACGATGTGGGTCATCTGATGAACTGGCTGCATTCGATGCAGACTCGGACACAGCCGAACGCTACTGTCGATCATGGCTTCTCGCATGCGCTGGTGTGCATCATGGCGGCCCAGTCGTACTGGGGCGGCAAAAAACTGTACTGGAATCCGAGCAACCAACAGATCGTCGATCGTCCGGTCGAAAAGAACCTGTCCTGAGAAAAGCGACGAACGAGCCAGATGCGTTGAAGCCATTGAATGCCATGCAGCAAATGGAGTCATCGAGCAAGCCTCGCGGCACGGGACGAGTCAGATGGTGGATCGTCTGGACACTATTTTTCTCCACCGTGACCAACTACATCAGCCGTCAAACATTCTCCGTTTTGGCGCCGGTGATTTCGGCGCGATATCATCTGACGCACACCGACCTTGCTAAAATCCTTGGCGCTTTTCAGATCTCCTATGCTGTGACCTGGCTTCTGGGCGGCATCTTTCTTGACGCCGTAGGGACGCGTCTCGGGTTGGCACTGGCTGTCGTCTTCTGGTCCGTCATCAACATCCTCACTGGCTTCGCCTCATCGGTTTTCGCCTTCGCATCTTTTCGATTTCTCCTCGGAATTGGAGAAGGCTTTAACTGGCCCGGAGCCAGCAAAACAGTTGCCGAATGGTTTCCCAGCCAGGAACGCAGTCTTGCGGTAGCCATCTTCGACAGTGGCTCCAGCGTCGGCGGGGCCCTGGCGGCGATGGCGATTCCATTCATCGCTCTGGCATTTGGTTGGCGATCTGCCTTCGTCTTTTCCGGGCTGCTCGGATTTGTATGGTTGCTCGTGTGGTTGCGCGTATATCATCCGCTGGACCGCCATCCGCGCGTGACCCCGGAGGAGGTAGCGCATATTCGCTCTGGCCAGGAAGTACTTAGTATCTCCGCGGAGCGCGGTCCCAAACGTTGGCTTCAGCTCGCTCGCGATCGAAATGTATGGGGCATCGTTCTGGGCCGCGCTTTCACTGACCCCATATGGTGGTTCTATGTTTTCTGGCTGCCGCAGTACCTGAGCGACGCGCGCGGATTCAGCCTGAAGCGCATTGCCCTTTTTGCCTGGATGCCCTTTATCGCCGCCGATATCGGCAACTTCACAGGAGGCCTGATCTCCGGCTATTGCATTCGCCGAGGTGTCTCCGTTGTGAAAGCCCGTACCTGGGTCTGCGCCATCAGTTGCCTCCCGATTCTTGCAGGAATTCCCGCTGCCGGCGTGCACAATGTATATGTTGCAATGGCATTGATTTGTTTTGCCCTGTGGGGTTACGCGAGTTGGTCCACCATGGGTCTCACTCTGCCCTCCGACCTGTTCCCTCAGGATGTGGTGGCAACGGTTACAGGACTCAGCGGACTGGCTGCGGGCCTGGTCGGCGCAGTCTTCACCATTGCCGTCGGAATTCTGGTCGATCGCTTTTCTTACGCTCCCGCTTTTCTGGTCGCGGGGTTGATGCCCCTTTTCGCCACGGCATTCCTGTTTCTATTGATTCGCCCGCCCATCAAATCTCCAACAGCACAGGTGGACGCTGACGCGTAGCAAGGAGGTGCAGAAACCCGCCGATCCGCAATGGATCAAGCTAGGATGAGTTACGGGTCAGCCTGGCAATCGCGGCATTAACCCCATTTTGCAGAGAGCCTGGACGATTTCCAAGCCTCTGTTGAATCCGGCGGAATTCCGTCAGCGCTTCCGCTATCTTGCCGGTAACCTCGAGGAGGTTAGCGTGGATGAAAGCGTGCTTCAACTGTTGCCAATCGTCGGTTTCATCCGGGGTGAGATGGTCGTCGAGCCACAAGTATGTATTCCAGACGTCGTCCGGGGGAACCGCTGACAGTACCTCGACCATTTCCTTGTGATCGGTCACACTCGGATCGAAGCACCAGCCCAGGATCCGATGACGATCTCCAGGCTCCAACGCCTCGTTGCCTTTTCTCATCGCGTTTGCGACCTTAATCAGTTCGGCTCGGGCACCCGTTTCGTCGAGATAGACAAGGGCGCCGATTTGTAAATTTCTGACAAATGGCCGTGCGCGGCCTGTAGCCACAGCCTTCTCAAAGTGCCGAGTCGCCTCGCTCAGATGGCCGCTGGTTCTCAGCAGCCAGTTGCCCAACATCGCGTTGGCGTAGGCATTGTCCGCATCCATTGCGAGAGCGGCTCGCCAATCTTCCTCGGCGATGGAACTACCCTCGCGCTGCGCAATGGTTTCGTTGAGAAAATGGGCCCAACCGAGGTGCGCTTCCACATCGGCAGCACGCGCTCCCCTGACCCGCGTGAGCCCGGAAGTCAGAATGGGCAAAATCTGGTCCAGGGCGGGAGCAGAGATGTCGCCTTCGTCCTGCCCCTCTCGCACATAGACGGAAAAGTTCTCAACCCACTGCATCGCCGTGTCCAGTTGACCGTCAAGAGCTGGACCATCCAGAGGATCGTCCTTCAGGATATCCGCGTAGGTCTTCAGAGAGGCCTGATACTCCATTTGACCGGCCTGGGCTTGCGCAAGCGCAATCTTGGCTACTCGCTCAGAATTCTGGCGATGATGATTGATCAACCAGGTCACGCCACCGCCAATACTCGCGAACAAGCCAATCAACGCAGTAATGCCTCCGACCCAACTCATAACAATGGGCCAGGACTTCTTTGCGACGACTTCAATCTTTTCCCCCTCGTCACTCATTTCTGATTGAATCTTTCTGCATCGGTATGCAACTCCTCCAGATAAGCTCGATCACGGCGCTACCGGAGACAGGTCGCGACGCTCTCCGTCCAGCGTGGATGCGTCCGGGGTCCCTGCATCCGCAGTGGTTGAAGGTGGAGTGTCGTTTGATGTGTCCCCGCGATCCTCACTGCTGAGCGATTGCCGGGAGTACCTCTGCTCGTCATCGCGGCCCGACAGCACCGATTTGAGACGTATGAAGTTCTGCAACGTGCTGTACCAGAAGGGAGCCCCCATTGACAAAAGGAGTATCGAAAGCATCGCGCCGGAGATGCGATGCCAGTTTGTCCACCCGCTCAACCATTCCTTTAGCGAAGTCTGTCCGGGAGTTTGAATCAGGCCCAGTGTGTCGTAGGATGCGACTGCAAGCTTCTCCTTTCCCGGCGAACTCGCGGCTTCCCCCGCCGGCATCTGCTCGTATTGCCGGGCGAGACTCTGTGCCTGCTCCACAACCGCAGTGCGAGTTGCATCGTCGGAACTCAGCCGCTGAATCACCCAGATCGAATCGAGCTGAAAAAAGATCGTAACCAGAGTGGCCATGACGAAGCTCAACATATGCGCGTGCGCCGTAAACCTCTCCGTCACGCGATCGATTGTCTGATCAAACCACCCGAAGAGCTTTGCCGTAAAAGGACTGGAGGCCGACTTCAGAATTGCCATCGCTTTCCGCTCGGAAGCGGCCAGTTCGGGACGCAGCCTTTCAAGTTCCAGAGACATGGAGCGCGTTTCCGCCAGGACTGCCGCCGGATCTTTGATCCCCGAGCCGGAGAGGGCATCGCGAAGGGCGGTCTGTGCCTCCGGCGCGAGCAGCAGGGGTGACTCGCCCGCTGCGCCTTCGAGCAATAGAAACACCATCTCTTCACGTTGCAGTACGGCGGCAAGCTTGCCTTCCCGGGTGGTAATCAACGGATGTTTCAACAGGAAATTTGCGATGGTTTTCGCGATCTTCGGATCCATCTGCGGCCATACCTGGCGAAGGAGTCTTTCGATTCCATAGAGCAGGCACTTACCGCGGCGATTGAAGAGACTGACCGCCGCTTGCGTGACAACGGTGACTCCGAGGCTAAAGCACAACATCACGGTCGCGAGTCCGATCAGGACGTCAAGCATTTTCGGCATAGATCACCTCATAGCGATTACTGCGCCCAGAGACGGTCAGCTTGGGCCGACAACAGCTGGTACCTTAAGGTGCTCTGGCATTGGGCCTTCCAACCGGGGAAACGCAACTGCGGCCTCGCCATAACACAGGCGTCCGACCCTGCTCAAGGATGTTTTTGGCAGCCTGCCGGGCCGACGCGGAGAACTGGGAAGGAGAATGCCATCGTAAGGAACTTTGCGCAAGCGAAATCTTCGCCGAGGAGGGGTCTTTGCCAGGAACAGACCGGGGACATTTCCGACACCGCGGCGGCGGAGTGATCAATTACAAGCTCGGCATGCCTGTGCCCGCCAGAAGAATAATCTGTCAGGCTGTGTTGGGCGTGGCTCATGCGGCAGCGGAACCGCGTGGGAGGAATCACTGAAGAGACCGCGAAATCTGCCGATAGGCAGGGTGGCGCTCGCTTTGTAACCACGCTCGTCTGGACTACTGATGATCTCACTCAAAAAATATCTTGACGGGGAACTTGTCCCGCCGATCGGCAAAGAAGAGCTGCCGGGGACAAGGATCCTGGCGGCGGCACTAGCGGCCTACGGTTCGGCGCTCGTGGAGATGGGCAATTGCAGCCTGGAAGCCTGTCCCGCTCTGGGCGACGAGTTGAAACTCCGCCTGCGCAAACTCGAAGAAGGCCTCAGCGTGACCATGAGGCAAGAGGCCGTCCAAACCACCGAAAAGGACGCGCAGGAGCAACTGCGGGAGTGGGGCCGGCGCACCGCGCGCCACTATCGCGAAAAAGCCGGCGAGGTGAGGGAACTGCTTCTGACCGTAGCCCGCACCGCCGAGAGCGTTGGCGCGCGCGATCAGCGCTGTGCTGGCCAGATGCACGCCGTTACTGACCGGCTAAGGGCCATCGCCAGCCTTGAGGACCTCACCGAGATCCGTGCTTCGATCGAGAAGAGCGCGGCGGAGTTGAAGAGTTCGATCCAGCGCATGAGCGAGGAAGGCAAAGCTGCCGTGGAGCAACTCCGCAAGCAGGTTTCGGCCTACGAGGCCAAGCTCGAGGCGGCTGAAGAGTTGGCTTCGCGTGACACTCTCACCAAAGTTCGCAGCCGGCTCTACGTCGAGGCCCAGATCGAACGGCGCATCGCCACGCCTAGCCCCTTTTGCATCGCTGTTGTCGATATCGACGGCTTCAAAAAGGTCAATGACGAGTTCGGACACGTCGTCGGCGACGAAGCGCTGAAGCAATTCGCCGGCGAACTCAACTCGGCGTGCCGATCGACGGACATCATCGGCCGCTGGGGCGGCGACGAGTTCCTCATCTTGCTCGACTGCGGCCTAGCCGAGGCCAGCGCACAGACTCAGCGGGTGCGCAAATGGGTCTGCGGTAGCTATACCATTTCCTCGCCTTGGGGGCAGAGAAAGCTCGAGCTGAATGCCTCAATCGGCCTCGCCGAGCGCGCCCCAGACGAGAGGATGAAAGAACTGCTGACACGGGCAGATGCGGCGATGTATGCGCACAAAGACGTTTCGCGTGAGGGGAAATAGAAGCGAATGGCCTCCGATTCGGGCGACCATCTACTTGGAACCGGTCAAAAAAGCTGGATAGCAGTTGAATTGGTAGGAAAGAGCGTGCCGGGTCGCACCCCTGGCTGATCCGCAACTGCGAAGCTCGTATCTTTAAAGAGGGGCCCGCAGCCGGAACGGATGCGCTAGCAAGCTTTGGGGCGGACGTGAGTCGAGTCACAGGACGTTCACACTCCCCGTGTGATAGCATCCCTTTTCTTAAGGAAGACGCCCGGCGCATTCACGATATTTTCATCCGCCAGGCGCCTGCCGGAGACCCTCTGCATGGATGAGGAAGACGGCAGTCCGGGCCCTGGAGCCCGGCAACCCGGACCTGCTGACGTCCTGACGGACGCCCTTATGAAGTCCCTGTGCCGGCCGCAAATTTCACAATCTACTTTCGTTGCGCGGAAATTCAAGTCTCTTGCCGCGCCCAATACGCACGCCATTTCGCAATATCGAGGAGAAGCACAATGAAAACGTACCAGGGAAGTGAGATCCGCAACGTAGGTGTAATGGGGCATGCGCACAGCGGCAAGACCACATTGGTTGCCGCCCTGCTGCATGCCGCGAAAGCAACCCCGACCCAGGGCCGTGTGGAAGACGGGTCGGCCGTGACCGCCTATGACGAAGAAGAGGTGGCTCGCGGCGCGACCATGCAGAACGCGGTGGCCTTCGCCGAATGGCAGGGCGTGAAGATCAATTTTGTCGATACTCCCGGCTTTCATATGTTCAGCCATGAGGCGCGCGCGGCGTTGCTGCCCGTAGAGGCGGCGGTGGTGGTTGTGAATGCCCAGAATGGCGTGGAAGCAATAACAGAACGGGTTTGGAGATATGCAGAGGAGGCAAACGTTCCCCGGATCGTGGTGATCAACCAGATGGACCACCCCAAGGCAGGAGGGGGCGGCGGGCTGAGCGCCCTAATCGACGATCTGCACGAGCGCTGGGGCCGTAACTGTGTTCCTGTCCAGTTGCCGATTTCAGATGCCCAGGGCTTCCATGGCGTGGTGGATCTGGTGACGATGGAAGCGTTTTATTACACCCCGGGCGGCGATGGCCGTGGCAAGATCACCGGAGAGATCCCGGCCAGCATCGCGCACCAGGCCAAGGAAGCGCATGAGGCGCTGGTGGAACTGGTAGCCGAGGGAAAAGACGAGTTAATGGAGGAATATTTCGCGCAGGGCACGATTCCCGAGCAGCACCTGATTAGCGCGCTGCACGAAGCGATTCGCGAGGACCGCATCTTTCCGGTGCTGTTCACGAGCGGACTGGCCAATATGGCCGCCGACCACCTGCTGGACTTCATCAAGGTGTATGCGCCGGCGCCGATTGAGCGCGCTCCGATTGCCGCGAAGGCGCCTGCGATGCAAGCGGTTGCAGCGGATGGAGATAGTGCCGGGGGCGCCGGTGGAGCAATCTCGTTTCGCAAGGTGGATGATGGCGAGCCGACCGCACTGCTGGTCTTCAAGACCATGACGGACCCGTTCGCGGGGCGCATCAGCTTTTTCAAGGTGATTAGCGGGGTTGTGAAGAACGATGCCACCCTCGAAAACTACACCCGACGGGGACAGGAACGCCTAAGCCACCTGAGTGTAATGCAGGGCCGCAAAGCCTTTGAAGTCTCTGAGTTGCACGCTGGAGACCTGGGCGCCGTGGCCAAACTGCGCGATACGCTCACGGGTGACGCTCTGGGCGTGAAGGGAGCCGAGATCCAGGTGGATTTGCCGGCGCTTCCAGAGCCGGCGATGACCTATGCCATTGAGCCCAAAAGCCGCGCAGACGAAGACAAGCTGGCGCCGGCTATCCACAAATTGATGGAAGAGGATCTGTTAATCCGGTTCTTCCGCGACCCAATGACAAACGAATTCTTGCTTGCCGGGGCCGGGCAGCCGCACATTGAGACGATTGTGAGCCGCCTGAAGAAGCGCTACCACGCGGAAGTGACGCTGAAAGCGCCTAAAGTGCCCTATCGAGAGACGATCCGGGCGAAGACTGAGGCCCAGGGGCGGCACAAGAAGCAGACCGGCGGGCACGGCCAATTCGGTGACTGCAAGATCAGGATGGAGCCCTTGCCGCGCGGCGCGGGCTTCGAATTTGCCAATGAGGTCTTCGGCGGGGCGATTCCACGCAACTTCATTCCCGCGGTAGAGAAAGGTATTGT
This sequence comes from uncultured Acidobacteriota bacterium, assembly GCA_963833995.1. Taxonomy (GTDB): domain Bacteria; phylum Acidobacteriota; class Terriglobia; order Terriglobales; family Acidobacteriaceae; genus Telmatobacter. Next base: position 116,591 of record CAWIAE010000005.1, read on the forward strand.
GGAGTCGGCTGTGCGCGGCTACCTGGCCGGATATCCGGTCGTGGATTTCAAGGCTACGGTCTTCGACGGCAGCTACCACGATGTGGATTCGAATGAAATGTCGTTCAAGATGGCAGGACGAATCGCCTTCCGCAAGTGCATGGAGCAAGCCAAGCCATGCCTGCTGGAGCCGATTATGAAGGTCGAAATCGAGGCGCCGGACGAGTTCGCCGGGACCCTGATGGGCGACCTGAACAGCCGTCGCGGACGGGTGCAGGGCATGGAATCCAAGGGACGGACCACGGTGATCAACGCGGAAGTGCCCATGGCGGAGATGCTCACGTACGGCACCTTGCTGACTTCAATGACCCAGGGCAAGGGCAGCTACCGCATGGAAATGCACCACTACGACATCGTTCCGCAACTGGTCGCCGAAAAGATTCTGGCCAATGCGAAGCGGCCGGTGGAAGAAGAAGAAGAATAAGGCTGGGACTTGGGAAACGGACTAGAGACGGTCGGATCTCAAGCGAGCGGCCGCCGAAGATCGTGCGGCCGTTCGCTTCTCTAGCTGGTCGGATGTCACGTGGTTTGAGAGGTTGGCACGCTATTTGATGTTGCCAGCACAGTCACTATGGCCACACTGGCAGGCGATCTCTGTTTTGTTGCCGACCCCCTCGCAGTGGGCGCTGCAAAACTTTGAATCCTTGGGCGGGACGCAGCTGCAGGCTGCGTTGGCGCATTTCTTGGTAGCTGCCATTACGATCTCCTTTGCCAGCTCAAATCATCTCTGAGCCGGCTCACACAGAATGAGGAATAAGATGCCGGATTTCGAGCAAAGGGAGTTTTCGTTCGAATTTTGCTCGTGGTGGATCTTGAGCCGTCCTGCACGTGCGACAAACGCCGGAAACCCCGGGCATCAAGAAAAGGGCTCGAATGGGGGCCCACCCGCGTTGCGAGTCGAGGCATCGGGAGCGCAGGCGGCCTTTCGCCTCGGATTCTATGGATTTTCAGGTGTGACGGGGAATCCTTGCGGCGTTTGGCTCATCTGAGAGAATGTGGCAGTGAGACGAGAGGAATATTTTGCCTTCATTTGGACGAAGGCGCTGGTGTTTCCTGCGATCCTGGCGCTTGCTTCCGCGGGCGGGGTTGCCTACGGACAGGCGAATCCAAGTTCGGCGGCCAATCCATTCTTCGGCAGCGTGACGGCGCATCCGGCAAGCGACGAGGTGTTGAAGCTCTCGCTGGATGAAGCCGTGCGCATGGGCCTTGAGAACAATCTTGGACTGAAGGAAGCGGAAAACGGCGAGAAGTTGATTCGTGGAGAAAAGAATGAAGCGCTCCAGGAGTTTCTCCCCACGATCACGCTGAGTGGGGGCACCGGAGTCTTCCAGTACAACTTGGCGGCAGAGGGTTTTGGGCCCAGTGTAATCGGCAAATTTTCCGCGTTGTTCCCCGGCGGAATTCCCTCCGGAATCTCATTCATCACGCGCGATGATCTTACCCAGGGACAGATCAACTTCAATCAAACGCTCTTTTCCGGACCGGTCATTGCGGGTTGGAAGGCCGCTGGCGCTGCGGAGCGGGTGGCCTATTTTGCCAAGATGTCGGCTCGGGGCGAGGTCGTGCAGCAGGTGGCGTCGGCTTATCTGCATGCCATTGCGGCCGCCAGCGAGGTGGATAACGCCGCCGCGCAGGAGGCGGCAGACCGGGTGCAACTGAACCATGCGCATGACGCACACGAGGCTGGCACCGTTTCGAACCTGGAGGAGCTGCGGGCACGGGTGCAACTGCAGGCGCAGCAGCAGGCGCTGATTGCGGCGCAAAACATGGTGGAAAAGGATCTGATTCTGTTGAAGCGCGAAATCGGGCTGAACCCGGGCCAGAAGATCGTTCTCACCGATGCGGCGCCGTATAGCGAGCTGGCCTCCGAGACTCCGGACGAAGTGCGAACCGTGGCGTACAAGAATCGGCAGGACTACCAGAATCTGCAAAACCAGGTTGTAGAGGTCAAGGCCGAGCACGCAGCATATCGTAGCCAACGCCTGCCAACCTTGACCTTTAGCGGTTTTTGGGGTGTGGACACCGTGAATGGCGCCGGGACGCACGGCAACTTTGCCGCCGTGGGAACGCTGAGCGTACCGATCTTTCGCGAGGCACGGCTGCGCGGTGACGAAGATGCCGCGGCGGCGCAGTACGCGGCGGTAACAGCGCAGTTCGCTGAGCTTCGCGTTCACATCGACGAGCAGGTGCGCGATGCGCTGCTGGATGTGAATGCGGCCGGTAGGCTGGTTGCCGTTGCGAAGTCTAACGTGGACCTGGCGACCCGCGCGCTGAGCGACGAAACCGATCGCGTGAACGCCGGTGTGGACAACAACCTTCCTCTGGTAACGGCGCAGGCTACGCTCGCATCGGCCCAAAGCAACCTGGTTGAAACTCTCTACCAATACAACCTGTCAAAGCTCGCATTGGCGCGCGCCGCCGGCGTGATTGAAACGCAATACCGGGCATATCTTGGAAGGTAACTTACACTAATTTGCCGAACTAAGTTGGCCACTGAGCGATAGATCAATTTCGACTTCCTTGGCAACCTTGAGGATAAACACGCTTGGGTCTTTCAGGCCCCACTTTACATAAGGGACGCTGAAGTGGGTTTTGGCTGTCCAGGATGGGCCCTCAATGTGTATCTGCATGGGTACGGCGAGATCGTGGGGCGTTCCGTGCAGGGTAAAGATACCTGACACCTGCACCGTTGAATCGCCTTGCGGAGCGATGGTGCCCACGTAACTCTGCGGCGCAAAGGTGATGTCGGTAAACTTGGGCGCATCCAGAACATCTTGAGCCATCTTCTTATCGCGGCTCTTCTCGGCGCTGTCGCCGCTCGCTGCGCTCACGACCACGGACCCGGAGATCTTATTTGCGCTGCGGTCGAACTCGATCGATCCGCTTTGCACGTGGAATGTGCCGTGGACATAGTGGCCGGTCCCATCAAGAGTAAAGACCACGGTGCTTGCATCGGGGTTCACCGTGAAAGTCTGAGGCTGGGCGAATGCCCCTGTCGCGAAGAGGAGCGGCAAGACAAAAAGAAGCGGTTGCGCAAAGGTCTTCATGGTTCTTCTCCTGTATAGATTGAGTTGTTCTTTGTGGTCGATGGCTGCGCGCTATTCTGCGACAGCCAAAGACTCATGGAGGCGATGTCGCGATCGCTTAGATATTCATGGCCGGGCATATCGGTGCCGGGAATACCAAATTTGGCAATCTGCGCGATGCCGTCGAAACGCGGCACGGCTGAATCCAAAAGCGTGAGATGAGGAAAAGGGCCAACGGCAATATCGGGGGGCTGGGTTTTGAAGCTGGCATGCCATTGGATTAGCGTCGCACCGCCTTTGCTGTGGCAGGTGGCGCAGTAGCGATCATAGAGGTGTCTACCTTCAGCGGAACTTGCTTCGTCAATAGCGGAGGGGGAAGGGTGCCATTGCTCTTCAGCGCTGATGTGCTGCAGCGTGCCCTGTCCGCGAAGGCTTTCAAGATAGGCAACCAGATCGTTGCCTCTCTGATCGTGAAATAGAAACGCGTACGATGGCATGATAGACGAACCGCTCACTTCAGCCGGATGAAAGAAATGCATTTTGAGCCAGAGGGGTGAGCGGCGCCCCCCGACCTCGGCAAGATCGGGCCCTTGGCGGCGGTTGCCAATCAGCGGCGGGCGCTGGCTGTGAAGCTCGGTGAGGCTCTCAACCGGCCCCCAGAGAAGCACGTCGCGCGTGTTCGGTCGGACATATTGCGAGTGGCAGTTTATGCAGCCTTCAGAGATATAGACCTGCCTGCCGCGCTCGATGGAGGTGAGGGAGGCAGAGACCGGGGTGGCGGGCCGGATATGATCCACACAAAGAGCAGCCAGCAGGATCGCCGAGGTCACCAGGAGTTCTCGCGTTCGTGCAGGAAGCCATCTCTGCAGCGCGGGAAACAGAACCACTCCTGCGGCCACGGCAACGAAAAGGGGCGGAATATGGCCGAGATGCTGGCCCATCCCGATGCCCAGCGCAGAGGCTGCCCAGCCTGCAACGGCATAGATCCAGCCAGCCTGCCTGCCGCGCTGCGCAATAGAGGCAGCCGGAGAAATCAGCGATGGATAGGCGACCAGGGCCACCGAATAGATCGAAACACCGATGGGGTACGCGACGGAGGCGGTCAGGGCACGCGCGGGGTCGAATAGGAGCAAGCAAGCGCCAGCCAAAGCGAAGAACGCAGCGGAGAGAGCAAATGAAAGTCCACGGCTGCGTAGTAGCCATGCGCCAAGGAGCGCCGCACCAAGATGGAGCAGCCCGTTGGCCCACAAATGAGCAGTTCCCTGCCAGGTGCCGGCCTTCAGGGCCGCGGTGTTTTGGATGATAAAGAATGCCGCGGAATCCAGCCAGACTAAGGCCGCGAAGCAAGCCACGACCAACGGAAACGAGAGGGTAAGTGATGCCCCGGTGCGCAACTCTGCGCAGCCTGGTACTCGATCGAACGGCGTGATAAAGATTCCCGCGACGCAGAGGATGCAGGCGGCGACCGACTGGACATTCGGAGAGGCCGTGAAGAACGGCGGGATATTGCAGAGCAGATAGGCGATCCCGGTTCCGAGAGCGATGTTGGCAAGCTGGTGTTCATCACCTATCCATTGGCGAAGGTGCGTGACGAGAGTGACGGTGAGCAGACCCAGGCCGGAACCGATCAGCACCGCTACGCCGATTGCAACGCCGCTGTTCAAAGGGAGAAGCGCGAGAATGGCGGCTGCCCCTGATGTGCCGAGTCCAAGACGAAGGCGCAAAGCGGGCGATGGGAACAACCTTGTTCGCGGAGTTAAAAGGCTGAAGAAAATGCCCGCGGCTGCCATTGCTGCCATGACGGCTGTCAGGTGTTCGCCGGCTATGCCGAGTACGGCCAGCCGATTAAGAAATGCGAATTGCGCGAAGATCAGGAAATAGATATAGGTAATTGCAACAAGGCAAATACCCCGCCATCCCGGATTGCGCATCTTACCGAGCAACATTCAACAACCAACCTTTGCGCAAGCCGACAGCCTGAACAAACGCGCAAGCGCCATCGAAGATCGCGATAATCAACCATCCGGACTGAAGCTCACCCGCAAGCACCTCGGTTAAGACGAAGACAGCGACCGAGCTGCGCATGATGGCGGTGAGAAGCCACACTGCCTCAAGCCTCGACGAGCTGCCGGCGCGCCCGACAAGAAGGCCGCCGTAGAGATAGGACAAGCCCACCGCGAGGACGAAGGCTCCAATGAAAGAGAGAAATGGAGTGGAATCCGCGGGGACTCGCAGGCCCATCAGACCCAACGTCTCCACGGGTGCTGCGATGAGTAACGCGCCCGTGGAAGTGTCGGAAGCGCCGGCCAATAATTGATAGCCCAACAGGAAAGGATGTTTCACGCGGCTTTCTCCTGTGCAAGGTTGACCGGAACCGGGTTGCGTTCGCGGAGCAACACCGACGCATCCAGAAACCAATCCAAAGAAGCGACTAACATCAGGACGCCCGTTACCAGGCGCAGGACATAGAGGATATTGCGCGTAGCTCCCAGGGTGATGGTGAAGGCCGGGTCAGCGCCTTCACGCCAGCCAGCGAATAACATAACCGCGACATAGCCAAGCACACTCCAGTTCCAAACATGAAAGGACCACGGGCGGTTGAAGATCCAGGCATCGTCGCCCAGCAACTGGACCATGACGAAGATGAGTAATGCGGAAAGAAAGCCTGCGGTCGCAATGAAGGAGTGGCCCACAAGGCCGTCAGTGAATTTGAAACGATCGAGAACGCCAGGCAAAAACATCACCCACCCGCTGACAAGAAGCAGACCCCACCACCAGAGCATGGCAGTTCGCCAGAGGCGCGTTTCGGAGCGCCACTCGAAGGCCCCATAATAAGCGGGAGTTACGGGAAGCCAGATGAGGAGACTCCCGAGGCTGATGAATTGAACCGGACTGTGGTGACTGATGTCAGCGCGGCTGAGTGCGGCGCAAAGCGCGGATTCTACTGCAAAGACGGCCCAGGAAGCGACGACGGGCCAGCGACGCCCGGGTTTCCGGTGCACCAGCCCGAAGGGGATCACAAGCAGAATTGCGACGACCACCAATGATGACTCAAGCTGGCTAGTTCCCGTAGGACCGCCTGTATCGGGATTGACGGCGGGATAAAGGTTGGGACTGGACGCAACATAAATGGCGATGGGCACAGCGAGAAGCAACATCAGGCCAAGCATCCTTGCCATGCGCAACTGATTGGATGCGTTTGCAGCGGTGTTCCAACTACAGGCGAATGAAATGGCGAGCAGAGCCCAAAGTGCGAACAATGCGAGCGGAAAGGCAATACGAGAATAGCCTGACCAGTCGAGAAAGAGCTTACCGCTGGAGTGTCCACAGAGCCAGGTGAGCGCACCCGCGGCGAGGGCTGTCGACCAACCCCACAGTACCGGCCTGCACCAAGACGCAGTGGGGCCGCGGTCTGCTCCATACGTCTTAAAGAGGAAACCAGCCATGGGAATACTGCACCAGCCGTACAGCGCAACGTTCATATGCACCATGATCCAGCGGCCGTAGGTCCACTCTCCAAGCCACGCATTGAGACCGGGAAAGCGCAACAGAGTTGCCAGCATTACACCAATGGCATTGCCGATAACAAGCCATAGAAGAGCATGCCACGCGGCGTTGGCGATGCCTGGAGACGCGTGAGGAGAGGATGGGTCATCGGAGCTGAAGCTCATGAATCCTCCCATCGTGCATTTCCAAAAGGCGGTCACATCGCTCGGCTAGACTGCGGTCATGCGTAGCCATGAGCAGAGTCACACCCTCGGACGCAGCCACGTCAAGCAGAAGCTCAAAGACAATGGCGCTGGTTTGCTCATCGAGTGATCCGGTAGGCTCGTCTGCGAGCAGGATTCTGGGGCGGTTCATCAAGGCGCGGCAAAGGGCCGTGCGTTGACGTTCGCCTCCTGAAAGCTTTTGAATGCGATGACCGAGGCGATGGCTCAGTCCGGTGCGGTCTGTGAGATGGCGCAAGCGTTGAAGTGCTTCGCGGCGATTGGTTCTGGCGGCAACGGCAGGGATGAGGCAGTTCTCCTCGAGGGTGAGGTCGGGGATAAGATTGTGTAATTGGAACACGAAGCCGACTTCGTGGCGCAAGAGACGCAAGAGGTCACGGGGGCGGTTGATTTCAATACCATTCACCGAGACATGGCCACGGTCGGGCTGGTCCAGCCCGCCGAAAAGGTGCAGTAACGTGCTCTTGCCGCAGCCGGATGGACCGCAAAGGGCGATGGTCTGGCCTTCCTTCGCTTCGAATTGGACTCCTTTCAACACCGTAATCGTTCCTTCGTCGTAGCTCTTCCAGACATCTTCAGCTCGAAGAACGATGCGCCCGCGAGTGTCGGCATGTGCGATGAGAGTGCTCATTCGAAGCGCAGCGCCTCCACTGCACGAATCCGCATGGCATAAAATGCCGGGTAAAGCGCGCCGGCAACCCCGGTCAGAAGCGCCAGCACGATTACGACAAGCATGACCACGGGCCTCGCTGACACGTCGACATAGCCATCGAGTGCGGGGATAAGCTTGAGGGCAAACAGAGCGGCGGTTCCTATTGCGAGGCCGGCGCAGGCTCCGAAGACGGAGACGAGAGAGGATTCCCCGAAGATCATCCCGGCGATCTGCAGATTCGAAAATCCATTGACGCGCAGTATGGCGATCTCGCGGATTCGGGTGAAGACAGACATGATCATCGTGTTTGCCACGCCGAGACCGCCGAGCAGCAGACCGCAGCCTCCCACCGCCCATGCCGTGGCTTTGAGAATCTTGAACTGCGAGTAGGTACGGGAGAACTCAGTGTCTTCAAGGCCGATGAGGTTTGGGAAATTCTGCCTGACCATGTTCTTGAATGCGGTGGCGTCTTCTTTGCTACGGAGCTTGACAGTGATGACGGAGGAGCCTTCCTTATTGAAGAACTTCTTGGCAGAGCCAAGCGGCATGAAGACGCCGCCATCCTCAAATCCGTTGGAGGTTTTGACAATCCCGATGACGTGGAAAAAACCGTGGCCGATCGGCACGCGGCTACCCACGTCGGCGCCAAGGAACTCCGCCGCGCGGGCGCCGAGAACCACGTCATCGTCATGCAACGCAAAGGTTGCGCGATTGCCGGCGATCCACGTGGCCTTGCGGATGCGCGCGTCGTCAGCCGTAACACCAAAGCAAGTGATGATGGGATGGTCAATGCTGGAGACGATTCCAAAGAGAACCGGGTCGGCGTGAGCCACCATGGGCCACGCCGCGATTTCGCTCGCCGCGGCGGGAGGCACGCTGCTGAAGAACAGGTCGGAGACGCTGCGTTCAAACACGATCATCTGGCTGTCGCTGGATAGGATACTTGAGAACATTCCGATGGCGCCTTGCAGGATGGTAACCACAGTAAGCATGGCGGCCACGCTGAACGCGACACCGGCGATGCTGATGAACGACCGGATGCGATGGCGGCGCAGATTGGTGAGGATCAACTTGAAGAAGATCATGGCCGCTCACATGTTGTCATCTCGCAGGCATTCTCAGTGACCCGAGTGAGCTCACCCTGGAGATCACTTCGCAGGCTCGAAAGGAACGACAGTTCCGGCTTTCGCGCAAGCAGCCGGCGGAGGGTCGAATCGCCGACTCGCATGAGCCGGATAAGGCGCTCGACTGCGGGCGCGACGCCGATGGCAGCGGCGATATTGGGCCTGTCGAGCAGGACGTCGCGGGCTGCAGTTTTTCCTGTTTCGCCCGGGCTTTGCAGAACATCTTTCAGGTCGTCGACAATCTGGTAGCTAAGGCCCCAGCAAGCTGAGATGCGTTCGAGGAGTTGAACTTCACGGGGAGAGGCGCCGGCAAGCAAGGCCGGCAGGACCAGGGTGAGTCGAATGAGGGATACGGTCTTGCCTTGCGCAATGCGTTCAGTCGTTGTGCGATTATGGGGCAGACCGGAGTAGTGCAGATCAAGACTTTGACCATTCAGCAGACCGGCGACCCCGAGACGCTGCTCGATGTAGGCCATGATTTCGGGGTGCCTCTCTTTGGGTGCGCCAGCGAGGGCAGACCAGATGAGAGCATAGGCCCGATTGATGAGGGCCAGTGCGGTAAGAATTGCCCCCGACTCGCCGAAGACAATGTGTACGCATGACACCCCGCGGCGCTGGGCTGCATTGTCCATGCAGGGCAAGTCATCGAAGACCAGCGAGGCGGTGTGAAAATATTCAAGCGCGATGGCCAGGCTGCCGGCACAACTGGCGTCAAGCCCGTAGGCCGCGCTCATCTGCAGGACCATTCGTGGGCGGACCAAACTGCCGGGGTTGTCGAGCACGTGGCGAAGAGCCGCTTCGAAACCCGGATCGAGGCCGCCTGGAAGTTGCAGCGACTCGCGGAAGGAGTTTCCGATCAGAAAGGTATTCAGTCCATCCAGCCGCGGTTCCGATATCACTCTGTCCCTCGCAGTCCTGTATCTTCCGGTGGCAATTGCTCCCGGGGAATTGCCGCCCATGTACTCTGCGTTTGAGCCATGATGCACGTGGGTAAGACGGCAGTCTGCTCGATTTCGAGAGCGTCTGCCCTCTGACAATTGAATGACAATTTGTTCATCTCCAATCAAGTCAAGGGCAGGGACAATTTGGCTCATTTGTGTATGCAGTCGAGTTTATTCGATGCAAATGACGGACGCTCGACGCGAGGATGACGAGTTGTTCATCCAAGGCAGATCACGGCAAAGGACGTACCCTCCATGGAGCTATATGCACTAATATCCTTTCATGCGACTTCTGCTGGTTGAGGACGAACATGATATTCAAAGCTTTTTGCGGCGCTCGCTGGAGGAAGCCGGATATCAGGTAGACGCCGCGGCCGACGGAAAGACAGCGGAACGTCTAGCCCAGGAAGCGGCCTACGACATTCTGATCGTCGATCTGGGCCTGCCCGATCAGGACGGGATCAGCCTGATTCTGCGGCTGCGGCAAATTGGCGTCAATGCACCGGTGTTGATCCTTTCCGCTCGCCGGTCGGTGGATGACCGGGTGCGCGGGCTTGAACAGGGTGGAGACGATTACCTGACCAAGCCATTTGCCCTGGCTGAACTGCTGGCGCGCCTTCGAAATCTGCTGAAACGGAACAGCCCTGCAGGTAATGACGCAACACGGCTGCGAGTGCTCGACCTGGAATTGGACCTGCTGCGCCGAGAGGCCACACGGTCAGGACAGGTCTTGCAACTGACGCCCCAGGAGTTCGTTCTGCTCGAGTATCTGTGCAGGAATGCCGGGCGGGTTGTGACGCGCTCCATGATTCTGGACAAGGTGTGGGGAATGCGCATCCAACCGGATACCAACGTGGTAGACGTTCATATCTACCGGCTGCGCGGAAAGGTCGACGGAAGGGAGCAGCAGCCTTTGATTCGCACGCTGCGAGGAGTCGGCTATGTCCTCAAAGACCGCTAAGCCGGTGATGCACAGCGCCGCATGGCGCATCTCTCTTTGGGCCACCCTCGCGTTTGCTTTTGGAACGTTGCTGGTATTTCTTTTTCTGCATCGCTTTGTAGCCAGCGATATTCAGCGGCGCAGCGATGCATGGCTCTCGGGCGAAGTGGAAACCCTGGGAGACGTCGCGGAGCGCACACCAAAAAACGCTCTCTACGACCGCGTGGTAGGAGAGGTTGCGGAGCTTGCAGGAAAGGAGGTTCCCAACCGGTTTCTGTCGGAGTCGAGTTCCAATGATTCCGTGTTCTTTCTTCAGACCGGGGCAGACGGTTCCCTCAGGTTGTGGGTTGGGGCGGGAAGCGGCACGCCCTATTTGAAAGCTATCCAGAGAACGAAGATTCCGCCAGACCAGCCGACAGACCTGCAGGTGGCAGGCATCGAAATTCCATTTCGGGTGGCATCGATACGAATCGACGATGGGAGCCTGATCTACCTCGGCCTATCGGAACGCGATGAACTGCGAGTGCTGAGGAATCTCGGAGTGCGCTTTATCCTGCTGTGGCTTTTGCTCGTGCTTCTCGGATTTGGGATTGTTTTTTATACCACTAGGCGCATGCTGAGCCACGTGCGGCAGATTACTGAGGCAGCATCCAGGATTGGACACACTGAATTGAATGCGCGCGTGCCGACCACAGCGCGCAATGATGAAGTGGGTCAACTGGCGCGGACACTGAACCGGATGTTGGATCGCATTGAGAGCTCCATGCACCAGTTGCACACCATCACCGATGCGTTGGCGCACGATTTGCGCAGCCCGCTGACAGCGATCCGGGGAAAGCTGGAGATGTCGCTCTCGGCCGCATCGCATGGTGAGCAGGCTGAGCCGATTGTCTCCGCGATTGAGGAACTGGACCGCCTGACGGAGTTCCTGAATACATCTCTCGACGTGGCCGAAGGCAAGGCCGATGCACTACGGCTGTCTCGAAGCGAGATCGACCTGGAAGAGTTGTTGCGGGTGATGATCGATCTCTACGAACCTTCGATGTCGGAAAGAGGGTTGCGGATCCGCATGAACGGCAGCCGACCGGTGACCATCAATGGGGACGCAGCCCTGATTCATCGCATGATTTCCAACTTGTTCGACAACGAAATGAGGCATCTGCCTGCCCAATGCGCAGTGACGGTGCTGCTGGCCGCGGAAGAAGGGGCGGCACTGCTCACTGTGGAGGACGATGGACCTGGGTTTGCGCCTGAGGTGAGCCCGCATCTCTTTGAGCGCCGGGTGAAGGGCAGAGAGTCAAGCGGCCACGGACTGGGGCTGGCCTTTGTGGATGCCGTGGTGCGCGCCCATGGTGGGATGGTGTCGGCAACCAATCGTGCAAGCGGCGGAGCCCGCATCGCGCTGTCGATTCCCCTCAGTTCAATGCACCGCGACATTGGAGCGACGGAAACTTTGGGGGGCCGCAACCGGGTGAGCGCGACCTAGAAAGGGGGATCGGCTCTTAGACCAGGTTGTGATGGCAACTCTTGCGGATTGTGCATGGAACGGTTCGAGCCCGTGTAATGTAAGAGCTAGAGGCTCGAATCGGATGGCGAGGAAGCTGAGCATCAAGTATTACGTGGAGCCGGACGGGGCGGCGCTGGCCCGTCGAACTGCCCAATATCTGGTCGAAATGGTGGGAGAGGCTGTGGCTGGGCGCGGCCGGGCGCGCATCGCCATCAGCGGCGGATCAACTCCGAAGGCCGCTTTTGAGCTGTTGGCCGACAGCGGACAGCCGTGGCGCTCACGCATGCCATGGGACAAGCTCGAACTCTATTGGGTAGACGAGCGCTGCGTTCCGCCCGACCACCCGGACAGCAACTATCGGATGACGCGCGAGGCTCTGCTGGACCATGTGCCGCTAAAACCGGAACAAGTGCACCGGATGGAGGGTGAACTGGAGCCGGAAGTCGCCGCGGCCCGCTATGAGTCCATGCTGCGCGATACCTTTCGCCTGGAGGGCGGCGAGAGCCCGCGCTTCGACCTGATCGCCCTGGGCATGGGGCCGGACGGACATACGGCTTCGCTCTTTCCTCACACTGCGGCCATTCACGAGATGAGCCGGCTGGCAACGGCTAATTTTGTGCCGCAGCAGAAGGACTCCTGGCGCATCACCCTCACGTGGCCTGTAATCAACCGCGGCAGTTCGGCGTTCTTTCTAATCGGCGGTGCGGATAAGGCTCCGGTTCTTCATGAGGTTTTCACAGGACCGCACGACCCAGAACGCCTTCCGAGCCAACTTATATGGCCCTCAAGCGGTATACTCACTCTGATTCTGGATAGGGCCGCGGCTGCGCTTCTGCCCGTTACCGACGGGGAAGGCTGTGGGGTTTTGGAGAGAGAAAGATGATTCTGGCGGGTGACGTAGGCGGCACTAAAGTACACCTGGCGCTGTATGACTTTATCGACGGAAAACTCAAACATAACCGTGACGAGAGGTACCCGGCCCGGGAGTATTCGGGCCTGGAAGAGATCGTAAAAGAGTTTCTAAGCGCGGACAAGGTGACCGCAGCCTGTTTTGGGGTGCCCGGACCGGTGCGCGACGGCCGTCTCCGGCTTACCAATTTGCCCTGGACGCTGGACAGCCGCGACCTCGCAGCGGGGCTGGGAATTCAGCACGTATTTCTGATCAACGACCTCGAGGCGAACGGCTATGGCGTCGCCGAACTCTCTGCCGACCAGATTTTCACCTTGAGCGAAGGCGACCCGGGCCAGATCGGAAATCGCGCTCTGATCGCCGCCGGAACAGGCCTGGGCGAAGGCATTCTGGCGTGGAACGGCCGCATCCATGTGCCGTACCCTTCCGAAGGCGGCCACGTGGACTACGCTCCGCGCAATGAAGACGAGATCGACCTGCTGCGTTTTTTGAAGCAGAAGTACAACGGCCGGATCAGCTTTGAGCGGGTCGTGAGCGGCATGGGAATGACGAACATTTACGATTTCCTGCGCGAAGTGCGCGGCGTGGAAGAGCCGGCATGGCTGGCGCAGCGCATCGCCGATGCTGCGGATCCCAACACCGTGATCACCGAACTTGCTCTCGCCGCCAAGAGCGAAATCTGCGAAAAGACGCTGGAAATGTTTGTGTCCGCTTATGGCGCCGAGGCCGGCAACCTGGCGCTCAAGGTGCTGTCGGTGGGCGGCATGTATGTAGGAGGTGGCATCGGGCCCCGGATCCTGGAGAAGCTGAAGGACGGCACGTTCATGAGAGCCTTTACTGACAAGGGGCGGCTGAGCCAGTTACTCATCAATATGCCGGTGCGCATTATCCTGGAGAGCCGTGCCGCGCTGATGGGCGCAGCGGCCTACGCCGAGGCCAGGGCTGCCGAAATCAGCGGGGTTTCGGCAAGAGCCGCTTCAGTGAAGTCCTAAGAACGATTCAGCTTCGAACGATTGAGCAGCGCGGCCCATTCGCGTGGCGCTATCGCCGAGCGCGGGACGCGCGAACGGTTAAGCTTGTAGCAAATCTTTCTGATTCCGTGCAATTCGCGGTCGTCCTTCACATAGGGGATGAGGCGCCTGGCGGTCCGCTTCAGTGCGGCTCGCTGATCTTGATACAGAGTCCCATCTTCGGGCCGAAACTGCGACCACGCAATGGAGTGAACGAACCCTGCCGCGCCAAATCGGTCGGAGCCGAGCACATCTTCAACAAAGACGCGGATTGGGCCGGAAAACGCGTGCAGTGCGTCGTGAAACGCGACGATGCCTTCTGGAATCATGTGGCGGAAAAAGCCATCGAAATCTGCCTTCGCGCCCGCGTAGCTATGATCGCCGTCGATCCACAGGAAACGGATGGGGCGATTCCAGCCGCCCGCAATTTCACTCGAAAATGCTTGGTGAACCTTGACCTGACTGCTCACGCCGGCGGTCCCAATGTTATTCAGAAATTCCTGATAGGACGAGGCCCCAACGATGGTGCGATGCTCTGCGAGTTCGGTTGAGTTGAAGTTGTGGGGATCGATGGCGACAACCGGTCCCAGGCCATAATGCCGGGCGACCTTTGCCAGCATCACCGTGGACTTCCCTTTGAAGCTGCCGATTTCAACGATGGCTCCGCTGTGCGGGGCGCAGGCCGCAATCAACCCGAGGAAGCGGGCCTCCTCTTCGACCAGGAACCCCGGAATGTCTTTGGTGGCGAGCCATGCCTCATCGAGGACAGAGTTCAGATCGCGAGGGATCTCTATCGTCGCCAAATTGCTTCTCCGTTGGCAGCGCCCCCAGGCGCGCAGATGCGCACGGTACGGGTGGTAATCCGTTTCATTATATCGAGCGCAAAGAGAAGCTACTCCTGGGCCCTCGGCATTCCCAGAGTGTTCGATTCGCCTGGTGAAAACCATCTGCGCTGCATCCAGAGGGAAACCTGCACCAGCAGAATGAGCGCGGGTACCTCAACCAACGGGCCGATGACCGCGGCAAACGCGGCGCCGGAGTTGAGTCCAAAGACTGCGACAGCGACCGCGATGGCTAACTCAAAGTTATTGCTGGCCGCGGTGAATGAGAGCGTGGCCGTCTTTGAATAGTCCGCGCCGACTTTGCGGCCCATCCAGAAGCTAACAAAAAACATCACCACGAAGTAGATCAGCAACGGCACGGCGATGCGCAGTACGTCCAATGGAAGTTGGACAATCAGATTGCCTTTGAGGCTGAACATGACGACGATGGTGAAAAGCAATGCTGTCAATGTCAAAGGGCTGATGGCAGGGACGAAGCGCGTCTGATACCACGTGCGCCCCTTGAGCCGCAAGAAGACGAAACGGGTCAGCATCCCTGCAAGGAACGGAATGCCGAGATAGATAAACACGCTCTGGGCAATCTGGCTCATGCGAATGTCAACGAAGACGCTCTTCAGACCAACAAGCGGCGGCAGCACCGCGAGAAAGAACCACGCATAAACGCTGTAGAACAGCACCTGGAAAACCGAATTGAACGCCACCAGGCCCGCAGCGTAATCGGTATCGCCGCGCGCAAGCTCGTTCCACACGATGACCATGGCGATGCAGCGCGCCAGGCCAATAAGGATGAGGCCGGTCCGGTATTCCGGGTAGCCGCGGAGAAAGATAACGGCGAGCGCAAACATGAGCACCGGGCCGATGACCCAGTTCTGCACAAGAGAGAGAGTGAGCACCCTGCGATTGCGAAAGACTTCACCCAGCCGCTCGTACTGCACCTTTGCGAGGGGCGGATACATCATGAGGATGAGCCCCACAGCGATGGGGATGTTGGTGGTACCGGCCTGGAACCGCTGCAACAGCGCGGGAACGCCGGGCACAAATCGCCCCAGTGCCACCCCGGCCGCCATGGCAAGAAAGATCCATAGGGTCAGAAAACGGTCAATGAAGGAAAGACGCGAAGGGCGCGCGGACGAGGTGAGGGAGCAGCAATCGACTGAAATATTCGATGGAAGCATGGTCACAGCGGCTCCTTCCCGATGGCACGGACACTCTTTTCGATGGCGAGCCGGTCGAGCGTATCCAGCGGGAGACTGAGGAAAAGCTGCACGCGATTGCGCATTTGGTGCAGGGTACGGGTGAAAGCCGCGCGCTTTTCTTCGTCGCTGCCCTGTACGGCTGCCGGGTCGGGGAAGCCCCAGTGCGCCGTGACAGGCTGGCCGGGCCAGAAGGGACACACCTCACCGGCTGCCTTGTCGCAGACGGTGATAACGTAATCCAACTCCGGTGCGCCGGGAGCGGCAAACTCGTCCCAGCTCTTGCTGCGCAGGCTTTCTGTCGGGTAGCCCAACCGCTGCACCTGTTCGATGGCAAAGGGATTGACTTTGCCGGTGGGATGGCTACCCGCACTAAAGGCCTTGAAACGACCCGCACCTAGAGTATTGAACAGCACTTCGCCGATAATGCTGCGTGCCGAGTTGCCGGTGCACAGAATGAGGATGTTGTAGGGCTTATGCATCGCCATTTCCTCGCGTATCGAATTCATTTGCTGCAGCAATTTGGACCGCAGCATGATGCGACCGGCTTCGTGGCGCGGACGAAAGCGCTCATCAGCGAACCGGCGGCCTGCGCTGCAATGGCGTCAACATCGATGCCGGCGTGCTCAAGGAAAGAGCGCGCATCTTCGATGTTGTACACGCGCGTTGGCTCGACGGAGATGCTTGTGAATCCAGCCTGCACGAGCCTGGCAGTGTAATCGTGCTCTTCCAACGCTCCTGCAACGCAGCCGACCCACAACGCCATGCTGCGGCGCACAGGCTCAGGAACTTCGCCGCGCGCGACAACATCGGATACGGCGAAACGGCCACCGGGTTTGAGCACGCGAAACGCTTCCCGCAGTACACGAGTCTTGTCGGAGGAGAGATTGATGACGCAGTTGGAGATGACGACGTCGACCGAGTTATCCGGGAGAGGAATGTTTTCGATTTCGCCTTTGAGAAACTCGACGTTTTCGACACCCGCCTGGTGCTGATTTTCGCGGGCCAGGGCCAGCATGTCATCGGTCATGTCGAGGCCGTAGGCCTTGCCGGTGGGGCCAACTCTTTTTGCCGAAAGCAGTACGTCGATGCCGCCACCGGAGCCGAGGTCGAGCACGATTTCGCCGGGTTTGAGCTCAATAAGCGCCGTAGGGTTTCCACAACCGAGAGACGCGAGCACCGCCTTGGCGGGCAGGCCACTCTTCTCTGCCTCGTTGTAAAGGTTGGTGGTGATCGGGTCGCAACAACTGAACTTCGGATCGCAACAGGCGGCATTTCCCCCTTCGCGCACCTGGCGGGCAGCGGCGCCATATCTTTCTTCAACCTGATCTTTAACCTGGGCTTCGGTTTCCATCGCAAGCGCCTCACATTCGCTTAAGCAAATGTATTCTCCGCGTTCATATTTGTCAAACCGCATACGATAATTTTCACGTATACAATGATTTTCATGAGTCGAAGCCTAAAATCGGTGGATCTGGCAACTTTGTTCGCGGCTCTAGCCGACACTACCCGGCTTCGGCTGTTGAACCTCATGGCTGGTCGCGAAGTGTGCGTCTGTTATTTTGTCGAGATCCTGCGACAGAGCCAGCCAAAAATCTCTCGGCACCTGGCTTATCTCCGCAGGGCGGGCATTGTTTTGGCGCGTCGCGAGGGAAAGTGGATGCACTATCGCATCTCTCCGCCCGCCGATGCGGGTGCTGCGGAAATTCTGAATGCGACTCTGGCTTCACTTCACAACAATCCGCAGATGCAAGCCGACCTGGCCAGGTTGGACCGCGCCTGCTGCGCTCCACAGAAGTTGGTGATGCCCGAAGGAGCCCCGCGGCCTACGGTGTTTGCAGCGGAGCCGAACGAGTAGACGATCTCCTCACCGCCTTAGCGCGATTCAGTTACGCTGGAACAAAGCATGGCCTTTATCCACACCATCGGCAACGCACGGTACACTTTCGCAAGTTTGCGCGAATTGCTGGCCAAGGCTACGCCTTTGCGCAGCGGTGATGTGCTGGCGGGAGTGGCCGCCGAGTCGGCCGAGGAACGCGTGGCGGCGCAGTTTGCGCTGGCGGATTTGCCGCTTGCGCATTTTCTTGAAGAAGAAATTGTGTGTTATGACGAAGACGAAGTCACGCGGCTGATCGCGGACACGTTTCATAACGAGGCTTTCGCACCCGTACGCTCATTTACCGTGGGCGAGTTGCGGGACTGGCTGCTGTCGGACGAGGCGACCGCGGAGCGACTTGCAGAGCTTGCGCCTGGGCTTACGCCAGAAATGGCGGCAGCGGTAAGTAAGCTGATGCGCGTGCAGGATCTGATCGCCGCGGCGGCGAAGATTCGTGTGGTGACGCGGTTTCGAACCACCGTGGGATTGGCGGGGAGGCTGAGTGCGCGTCTGCAACCGAATCATCCCACGGATGATGCGATGGGAATCGCGGCTTCGATCCTGGATGGACTGCTTCTTGGTTCGGGCGATGCGGTGATCGGGATCAATCCTGCCGGCGACAACGTGGCGGTGACGACGCGGCTGCTGCGCCTTGTGGATGCGCTGCGCGAGCGGTTCAAAATTCCCGTACAGAGCTGCGTGCTGGCGCATGTGACGACGCAAATGGCTGCGCTCGAGTCCGGCGCGCCAGTAGACCTGATCTTCCAATCGATTGCCGGCACTGAGGCCGCCAACCGCAGTTTCGGCGTGAATCTCGCGCTGCTTGAAGAGGCGCACCAGGCCGGCCAATCGCAGCGCCGGGGCGCGATGTGCGCGAATGGTCAGGTGGGCGGTAACATCATGTACTTCGAAACGGGGCAGGGATCGGCGCTCTCAGCCAACGCGCACCACGGCGTGGACCAGCAAACGCTCGAGGCACGCGCGTATGCAGTGGCGCGGCACTTCAAACCAATGCTGGTAAATACGGTAGTGGGATTCATCGGGCCCGAGTATCTCTATGATGGCAAGCAGATTGCCCGCGCCGGATTGGAAGACCACTTCTGCGGAAAGCTGTTGGGGCTGCCGATGGGTTGCGATGTCTGCTATACGAACCACGCCGAAGCCGACCAGGACGACATGGATGTCCTGCTGACTCTGCTGGGTGTGGCAGGGGTGAACTACATCATGGGCGTTCCAGGCGCAGATGACGTGATGCTGAACTACCAGAGCACCAGCTTTCACGATGCGCTGTATCTGCGCCGAGTGCTGGGGCTGCGACCCGCGCCAGAGTTTGAGGCCTGGCTCGCAGGGGAGGAGTTCCGTCTGCTGACCGCGGAAGCCGGTCAACCCGAAAGGCTGCTCCCGGCATGAAAGCAATTGCACCCGGCTCGCCAGCGGCCCGACTCCGCACGCTGACCCCAGCTCGCGTGGGCCTGGGCCGCACCGGCGTCAGCCAGCAGACGCGGGACTTGCTGGAGTTTCAATGCGCGCACGCCCGGGCCCGCGATGCGGTTCATGCCCGGTTGGAGGCGGCGGCCCTCGCCGCCGTGCTCTCGGAGATAACCGGCCCCGTCTTGCGGTTGCATTCAGCAGCGAAGAACCGTGCGAGTTACCTGCAAAGGCCCGATCTGGGGCGTCAACTGGATGAAGCGAGCCGCGCAACTCTGGCGTGCCTTGAGCCAAACCAATGGCAACTGGCGCTGATTCTGGCCGACGGTCTTTCGGCGCTCGCAATCGAGAGGCACGCGCCACCACTGTTGCGGGAACTGCTGCCGCGGCTTGAAGGCTGGCGGGCAGCGCCGATCTGTGTGGTAGAGCAGGGACGCGTAGCCATTGGAGACGAGATTGGGGCGGCATTGGGAGTACAACTTTGCGTGGTCCTGATCGGGGAGCGGCCCGGGCTCAGCTCTCCCGATTCGCTGGGCGCCTACATCACATGGCAGCCACAGCCAGGCCGTACCGACGCCGAGCGTAATTGCATTTCCAACATTCGCGTGGAGGGGTTGACCTATAAGCAGGCTGCCACCCAACTGGTGTTCTACGTGACCGAGGCGAGGCGCCGCGAACTCACGGGCATTGCGTTGAAAGAAGAAACCCGCACGCTGAGGGAAGGCTGACAGCAGATGAAACGTTGGTTTCAAAGGGTGATTCTGAGTCTGGCGGTGTGCTTTGTCGCCGTCTACCTGGGAGACTGGGCGGTCTTCAGCCTGCGAGGGGCGCCGATTTCAAAGGTGACGATCAACCGCTATATGACAATTCCCCTGAAGAACAAGAAGAAAGAGTTCGATTACCTGGGAACCCTGGATGTTCCCTGCTCCGTGTCGCTCTTTCCCCAGAACGGACAAAGCCCCTGCTGGCAACTTCGCCGAACTGCAAGCCAGAGCGTCACTATGTGAAGTCCCGCGGCCCGAGCACCGCTCGCAGAAGAGCCTCACACCAGCAGGTGATGCGGATCACGTGCTGAACGGCTCGCTGCTGGGTACTATCGAAAAATCGCCGGGACCTCAGCGAGGAGTTATGTATAGCCGCACACAGAATGACAACGGAACCTTTAACACGCGCTGCCTCGACTGCTTCATGACGATTGCTTCGGCGGTGGAAACCTCAGAAGAACTGGAAGAATTCGAGGTGCGGCACGTTTGTCCTGAGAAAGCCCTGGCCCAATTGCTGGCCATGGAAAGGTTGATCGAAGCGCACGCACAAAGGAATCAGGGCTGTCGATCGCCAGGGGTTTTGGGAGCATCCTGAGCTTGGGGTGAGTGTGGGCTCATTTTGTTTAAGACGGCATCGTTCTCGGCCTTATGCAAACGGCTGGCCTTGTCGAATTCGGCCTTTGCCTCGTCGTTTTTCCCGATGGTCCTGTAAAGCCTTCCCAGGCGCCAATGAACATCCGTGTCATTTGGCGCGAGTTCAGCCGCAGTCCTCAGTTCTTGCAGGGCTTCGTCTTTGCGGCCGGAATCACCATCGAGGATACCCAGATCGAGATGAGCCAGTTCAAGCCTGGGATCAATCTCAACTGCCTTCTTCAGCATTGGAAGGGCAAGATCGGGGTGATTTAACTGGATATCGGCATCCGCCAGGTAGGTGAGCGCCTGGGCGTGGTTGGGATTGTTGGCGAGTTCGGACTGAAGCTCGGTGGCCGCTTCGGCGTACTGCCGCTGGGTCCACAGCAGGTAGCCCAGTCCAAAGTGAACGTCGGGCTCCTTTGGATCAGCCTTGATGGCGTCGCGAAACTGCTGAATAGCGCCGGGAACATCCTTTAACTCATCCAGTGCCTCGCCGGCCAGCATGTCCGCCTCGGCCGACTCGGCATTCAGCATCAACATCTTGTGATAAGTGTCCAGAACGCACTGGTACTGCTTCGACCACAGGCAACTGTGAGCCAGGGCGAGTAGCAATTGCAGATTATTCGGGTCCTGCGCCGCAACCTCTTTGAAGTAGGGGACCGCGGCGGCATAGTCAGCCAATCCGTATTGCGCCATGGCGATGAGGATGGTCAAACGCTGAGCTTCGGGCGAGTCGGGAGGCTCGTTCTTCAGCAGAAGCTTGAACTCCGGAATAGACTCCTTGAGTTCTCCTCCCTTAAAGAGCGCGAGGCCAAGGTTTAGACGCAATCCTGGAAGATTGGGGTTGAGGGCCAGGGCTCTGCGATAGAGTGGCACAGCCTGCTTATAGTGCTCCTGCCGAGCTTCTAGCAGGCCCAGGTGAGCATATGCCTCAGAGCTGCCGGGATGAGCCTTGAGATACGCGCGCCATGCAGCTTCTGCCCCCGGGTTGTTCCCCTGTTGCTCGAGAGCGAGGGCAGTCTGGCGGGTGGGCGGCTGAGACGCTGCCGATTGCTGCGCCATGCAGGTCATTAAAAGAAGCGCTGGCGCCAGCGTGCATTCCAAAAAATGAGCCGTCCACCTGCCGATTGGCCTCACTGGAACTAGGCACCCCATCTGGATCATCCTTGAAAACCTTGCTCCCCGATGCTGCTCATCTGTCCCTTTAAACTGGTCCCATGGTGAGCTTCATCTTTTCTTTGACGTCGCGGGCCAGTTTCTCAATTTCGTCGGCTTTGCGAATCACTCCCAGCGACAGCGTGTCGCGACCGGTTTTGTCCACTTCGGACTTCAGATCCTTGGCCAGTTTGAGCAGCTTCGCGCTCTCGTCGTCGATTTGTCTTTTGCGTTCTGCATTCGCCGCCTCAAAACTCTGGCTCTTGTCTTTTTGACCATTGATTTCATCGATCTGATTGTTATCGGGTATGCGGTTCAGTTCGGGTGGAAGGTGAGGATACGAGTTCTGCAGAAGCCCGCTGCCAATTGCCGGTGCCATGCCCACCGCGCCCATGGCGATCAGGATGCCGAACCACGCAACCTTTTTTCGTGACCTGGGGAGATTCATAGCCACGCGAGTTTGCTGAAGTCTCATTTGACCAACCTCCTGGAAGCTGTTTGAGCTTTGCCGGGAAGGACAGGGAGGAGAAGGGGCCAATGGGGAAGAAAAGACTTCCCTGACTTCCCTTCGCACAGTCTAGCCTAATTAGTCCCTGAAGGGGAGATTGGCGTTCCGATCCGCGTTGGTGGCTCTGCACGAGCGGACAGATTCGATGACGAAATAAAGAAGGAGCGCGGCAGGTATCGCCTGCCGCGCTCCGGTTGGAGTTTGGTTTAGAAAACGAACTTGCCGCCGAACTCGAAGACTCTCGGATCCTGTGCGCCGGTCACAAAACCGAAGTTACTGGCGCTGACCGAGTTGTTGAACGCGTTGAACTGCGTGTGGTTAAAGGTGTTAAAGCTGTCCACTCGAAGCTCTACGCGAGCCCGCTCAGTGAAAGCAAAAGACTTGTAGACCGAGGTGGTGAAGTTGGTGCGGCTGGGGCCAACCACGGCGTCTCTGCCCTCATTGCCGAAGCCCAGGTTCGCGCCACCGGCCCACGCAGCAACAGGCTGCGAGAAACCGGCATTCGAAACCCACTGGTATCCCGAGTTGGTCCCAACTGTCTGCTTTGACTTGACGTAGTGCGGTTTGCCGGCCAGGTTGGCGCGGTTGGTGTATCCCCCGCCCAGTCCGACGGTATCCGTTCCGTAGCCGCTGCCGGGGGTGCTGTTACCCGCCCACGGAAGACCGGATTGCGAAACGATGGTACCGGAGACTTCCCAGCCGCCGAGTACATCGTGAGCCAGCCCATTGGCTGCCGTGAAGATGGGCAGCCTGTAAGTGTAGTTCGCGTTGAGAATGTTGCGACGATCCAGTGAGCCTGAGCCCTTGTCGTACTTCAGGTTCCAGGGATTACTGGTGGTATCGAGATCGGCGCTGCCAACCTGGTCGTCAATCTCGTGTGCGTAGGTGTAATCGACTTCGAAGCTCAGTCCGTGCCGGTTTTGCTGGCGCAGGCCGACCTGGAAGCTGTTGTAGCTACCCGTCAGGATGTTGGCGATCTGGTTCATTCCGTTGAAGCCGGGATAGGTCCTATTCAGATGGTCATTAGCCGCGTTGCCGGTGCCCTTTGTGAGCGTGCCGTTCGAAGAAGCTTCACGAACTGACATCGGTGTGCTCAGCGGGAAGTTGTTGATAGGCAGGAACGTGTTCTGGTGCCAGGCCACGTTGCCTACATATTGCGTGACCAGAATCAACGCCGGGGCCAGTTCGTGCTGCACGCCCAGGCTATACTGCGCCACACCCGGCGCCGGGTAATAGGTATCTTCGCTGTTCGGACCCTGTGGGAAAAGCGGACTCGAAGCCGGGGCGCCGCTCTGCCAGTTGTAGCTGGGGTTGGAGAGCTCTACGTCATTAGCCGAAGGCGTGCTTTCGAAAGGAGCGCCGCCGGCGATGTCATAGATGTCGTTCCCCTGTTCGCGCTCAAAGAAGCTGCCAAATCCGCCGCGAAGGATGGTTTTGCCATTTCCCGAGAGGTCATAGGAGAAGCCGATGCGGGGTTGATAGGTCTTGAAATCGTTCTTGACCAGACCACGCGGCGTTCCGGCTTGACCGGCAGTAGCGACCCCGTTCATGTAGAACTGCAATCCGTTGATCGTTTGCAGACCGGGACTGGTGGCCAGGAATGCGCCAGTGTTGGGATCGAATTGAGGTGCGAGTCCGGCCTGGTACTGCGAAGGAACAAAGTTTGAAATCGCGTTGTTGCGTTCCCAAACGTGCGGCAGAGCGTCGTAACGAAGTCCGATCTGCAGGCTCAACCGCGGGTTCACGTGCCAGTTGTCCATCGCGTAGGCCGAGATGGTGTTGTTGACGTAGTGGAAGGTGGGGTCGCTATTCGCCTGGCTATAGCTGGTGCTCAGGCCCATCAGGAAGTCCAGATAGGAATCGCCTGTGAGTTGTCCTGAAGGCGTGTTGGCCGCTGACCATCCGTCGCCGAAGTTGTAGGTTCCCTCGGTGCTGGAGCCGTTGATCTGGTTCTTGGTGTAGCGGTTGTACTCGCCGCCGAATTTCAACTGATGCTGCCCTTTTGTGACGGACAGGCTGACGATCTCGTTGTAATCCTCGGCGCCGTTCTTCCACGGATCGCTGCCTGGACCCCAGGAATTGCCCTTGCCACTATGGGCGGAAGGATTGAATGTTCCCAGGTAGATGTTGGGCAATCGGCTCAACTGATTCTGGCCGTTGAAATAGGTTGTCGCATTCCAGCCGCTGGGCTGTAGAAAGCTGCCACCGCCTTCAGCCACGGGCGCAATGTTGATTTTGTTCCCGTCGTAGTTGAACGAAGCTTCTAGAAGGACGTTGGGCTTCAGTGCGCCGGTGAGCTTGATGACTGAGCTGTAGGACGGGTTTACGAAGTTGGAACCGACGGTCGGATAATCGTCGTCGTTCCACAACACCGTAGCGTAGTTCTGACTCACCGCGTCATGAATGTAGTGGCCAAACAGGCTCCACTTGTCGTTGATGTTGTGGTCGATGCGGAAGAGGTCTTCGCGCACGTTGATGGGAATCTTGCCTGCGGCAGGAGTCAGCTGATCGGTGGCTGCATT
The DNA here is from genome assembly GCA_963833995.1 of uncultured Acidobacteriota bacterium. Lineage (GTDB taxonomy): Bacteria > Acidobacteriota > Terriglobia > Terriglobales > Acidobacteriaceae > Telmatobacter. The sequence continues at coordinate 141,389 of CAWIAE010000005.1, forward strand.
CGTCGCCGCCGGGATATTCTTCAGGGTATTGAAGAGCAGGGCGTTGGCATCGAGCAGGGAGCCTGGAATCACGTTGCCGGGGAAAGGTTGTCCCGGCACGCAATCGACGCCGCCCTGGCAAGCGCCTGCCAGCTTCGCGTTAAAGGTTGGATCTTGGGTTTGGGGCACGAAGACCTGATTGCCGACTCCCGCGCCCAATTGCGCAGTAGGATTGAACGCCGGAAGGACGTAGTTGAACGTTGTGGCCGAAGTGACGAGATCGGCGCCGGGAATGGTGTCGATAGGCGAAGGTGAGTTGCCGTTGATTTCCTTGCGCCACTCTTCGTTCAGGAAGAAGAAGGTCTTCTTCTTTTCCGAATTGTAGAGGTGAGGAATGAAGACTGGGCCGCCGATGTTGCCACCGTAGACGTTATACCGCAGCTCGGCCTTGGGAGTCAGCTGTCCAGCATTGTTATCGAAATAGTTATGCGCATCAAATGCGTCGTTGCGGTCGAACTCATAGGCTTCGCCGTGAAACTTCTGTGTGCCGCTCTTGATAGACATGGTCACGGTGCCGCCGGAAGAGATGCCGTAATCCGGAGGATAGTTGCTGGCCAGCACCTGGAACTCGCCCAGCGCGTCCTGAGAAGGCATGACGGACATTTTGCCGCCAGATCCGCGGTCATACGCCTCGCCGCCGTCGACGATCCAGATGTTGTGGGCCTGGTTCAGGCCGTTGAAGCTGATGGCGAATGTCGCGCCCACTGAGGTCGGCGCATTCTGATCTGGCAGGTTTCCACTGACGCCCAGACCCAGAGCGGCCAGTCCCACCACGTTGCGGCCGTTGGTGGCCAGTTCGGTGATCTGCTGCTCGTTGATCAGGGTGCTCACCACGTTCGAGTCCGACTGCACGGCCAGTGCGTTGGCTTCGACTGTAACCGTCTGGCTTTCGGTGCCGACTGTCAGCTTGACATCGACGCGGAACGACCGGGAGATATCGACCACAATGCCGGTCTGCTCGAAGGTCTGAAAACCCTTCGCTGCGACCTTCATGTTGTAGTGGGCAGCGTTCAAGCCGGGAACGTCGTACAGCCCGGTGCCGCTGCTGACGGTAGTTCTCATAATGCCGGTGGCCGGATCTGTAAGTGTGATATTGGCGTCCGGTACTACGGCTCCCGTCTGGTCGGTGATAATGCCGGTGACTTCTGAGTTAGCTTGCGCGAAAGCTCCCGCGCAGGCCATCACGAAGAACAACGGCAATAGGAGGAACCTGTATTTCATGTGTCTCATATGACCTTCCTTTTTCAAAGGTTGTGCTGCTTGTGTTTTGTTCTTTTGTCGCTTGCCGACTAGCCAATGAAGCAGGTTGTTGCGCTTTTCGGATTCGGAGTTCGGTGAAGGGCAGAAATCGAACGAATCGGTTCCATCTTCCGGTCCCTGAGAACCGGAAATACCCGATTTCATCGGTTTTCCTGATGTTGGTTGCATAACGAACCAAGCCATGGCGCGCGGAATCAAGACCGTCAAAAATCCCATTTATTTCCTGACTCCCGATGCCGCCAGCCTGTCCTCACGGATGGCCTCAGAATTCTTCGTGCAAGTCGCCAGCGTTCATCCATGCTGGTGTGCGGGTTGGATTCGCTCTTTGTTCGCTGCCGGTTCATTTTTCGCGGTACTCCGGCGGCACACGGCTCCTTCCCCCTTCCGTTTGTATCGACCGGAAAGGTGACGGGATGTGGCCTTTTCTCCATGGTTTGGGATGAGAAAATCTCAAAAATACACAATTTCGGATTTTCCAACTCAAACGTTTAAGTAGACTAGGCCAAGAATCCTTGTCTGTGAGCCGCAGGAGATTAAATGCCCAATCATCTATGCTTGTCAAGCTGCAACTTCGGCCTATGAGGCACGCCGAAGGCATTGACCCTCTGAAAAGCGCCCTTCTTGCGGTGCTAGCCTTTGCGATTCAATAGCTTAGGAGGTTAATGTAAGTCCGTGTTCATCCCCGCAATCCGCGGACGGAAAGTTAGGGAAGTGGTGCAGCAATCAAATCGATCTTCGAAATCACGAAGAATAGCTACTCAACTCCGAGGAGGAGAGATTTGAAGGGCCAAAGGCGGTCTTGTTCGCCATTTGGCCGGGAAGCATTCGGGCGGGAAAGTTGTCCACGCCGTTCCTTATTGCAACCTTGAGATATCGCGGAGCTCGCGCGCAGTGGCTTCAAGAAACGTTTCGACGCTGACATTCGGGGGCAGTTCCAGGCCCGATTTTGCCTGAATGGCGGCGGCGATTCGTTCGGCCAGTGCCGCGCGGGTGGCGAGGGAGAGATCAAGTCTTCGGGCAAAAAACCCTTCAAGCACCTCCAGATCGGACGGCGAAAGCCTCGCGACGGAGGTGGCAGGCAGCGAAAAGGCCGCGTTGGGCTCGGGAACAGGAATCGCTTGGGAGAAAACGGGCGCCGTAAAGATCCTTGTTCCCGACTCGCCCCACAGGGGAGTCTCTTGTTGGCTATCGCGAACCACCAGCGTTCCCGCCGCCAGGTCGCCCAGCCTCTGATGCTGGCGAGTAGAGAACATCGCGATCACGCCAACCGCGTAGAAGAACGGAATTTGATCGACGTACCGGATAAGGTTGCGGGCCATTGACTCAAACAGCCCTATGGGTCGCCCGGATTGTTGAATGACTCGAATTCTGGCCACACGCTTGCCTGGGGTGCGCCCGTTCCAGAAAGCCTCAAACAAGGTGAAGTAGCCCCAGTTGAGCAGAAACAGGACGAGCACATAAATGGCGACCGCCCATTGCGCTGAAAGCCTTGAAAACGCGGTGATCCCAGGCACCAGAATCCAGGAGGCCAGCGCCAGCACAAGAATTGCGGCCAGCCAGATCAGGGTGTCGATCAGCAAGGCAATAAACCGGCTGCCGATACCGGCCAGCGGCATCTGTATGGCGACCAGTTCCGGGGTATCAATGCTAAGCTGGTCTGAATTCTGCTCCATGGCGCACATTCTCTCAAATCAGTGGATACGGAAGCGGAGGCCCCATTGGGACCGCCTGGCGACGCTGCTCGCGCGGACGGATCAAGTGGGACTGGGCCAACTGTCGCGTGCGGAACTGCAGGAGATGGCCCTGCTCTACCGCCAGGTGGCGGCAGATCTCTCGGTACTTCGTCAGGATGCCACGGCGCGCACCTACGCCGAGCACGTAAATCAATTGTTGGCTCGGGCTCACCATATCATTTATTCCAGGCGAAAGACGAGCGCGGGGACGCTTTTCCGTTTTCTTCGCGATGAATACCCGGTCATCTTTCAGCGGCAGCTGCCATTTGTAGTGGCCTCGCTTCTGGTTTCGGTGGCATGGGGCATTCTGGGAGCGGTGCTGACCAGCGCACGGCCGGAGTTCATGCGCCACTTCGTTGGCCCGGCCATGATCGCTACCATGGAGCGCCACGAGATGTGGACCAAGTCGGTGGTGAGCATAGCGCCCATGGCTTCAAGCCATATTATGACCAACAACCTCACGGTCAGCTTTGTAACCTTCGCGGGGGGCATCGCGTTCGGACTGGGAACGTTCTTCTACCTCTATGTGAACGGCATGATGCTGGGGGTAATCAGTGCGGCCTGCCATCAGTACGGCATGTCGATCGCACTTTGGAGCTTTATTGCACCCCATGGGGCGCTGGAGCTGCCATCGATTCTTATCGCCGGTGGTGCAGGGTTCCGGCTCGGCTATGCCATGCTCTTCCCCGGCACACTTCGATGGAGAGACAGTGTGGCGCGCGGGGGCATCGAGGCTACACGCCTGGTTTCGGGCATCATTCCGCTGCTGGTGATTGCCGGCACCCTCGAAGGCTTTTTCTCTCCGTCACGAGCACCGGTCTGGCTGAAATTCACGGTTGGCGGGTTGCTGTTCACGCTACTGTTGGTGTGGCTCTTTCGGCCTGTTAAGCCGCCTGCGGCAGCCGGCAGCTAAAGTTGCTTCAATGAACGCCCACTCCATCTTTCGCCCCGAAGTTGTGATTGCAGCTCTTCTGGCGCTCATGCCCATGCTGGGTGCGGCATTCTTTCCCGCAATCGCAGGCACGCTCGACAAGAAGCTGCCTCGTGCATTCCTGCTGACGAGCCCTGCGCTGCTTTGCGTCCCCTATGCGCTGATCGCCATCTCATTCTCAATTTTTCGCTGGAACTGGCTGGCCGTCTATGCATTGCTGCCGGTGGCCATGGCGATCCTCCTGAGCCAGGCCAGGAACGCCGACCCGGGACAAATTGGCAACTGGCGCGACTATCTGATTCTGATCGTGCTCGGACTTGCCGTGGACCTCCGCTGGTTTGAGCCAGCGTGGCCCGCCGGTCTGACCGCTCTGGGCAAGATGCTCCTGCTGGATGCGGGCATCTTCGGATTTCTCGTCGTGAGGCAACTGGACGGGGTCGGATTCGATCTGCGCCTGAATGCTCGCGACGTGCTGATCGGTCTGCGCGAGTTCGGTTTCTATGCGCCGATCGCAATTTTTCTTGGACTGAGCCTGGGGTTTCTGCACTTACATGCATCATGGCCTGCGCTCTTGCCGGCCATGGGCGCCTATGTTTTTACATTTTTCTTCATCGCGATTCCCGAGGAGCTGTTCTTTCGGGGGTGGCTGCAGAACCTGCTGGAGCGGCGTCTGGGCCGCACCGCGGCACTCCTTGTAACGGCTGCTCTGTTCGGCCTGGCCCACTGGAATAAGCGAACCACAAGTTTCAACTGGCAGTACGTTCTGCTGGCCGCGCTGGCGGGCATCTTCTATGGCAGAGCGTGGCGCGCCTATCGCCGCGTGGGAGCGTCAGCCGTAACCCATGCAACCGTCGACACTTTGTGGTCGCTTTGGTTGCGGTGAACGCGGAGCGGCGCATGATAGCGAAGATACCCGAGGCCCACACGCATGTTATGAATGACGGGACCTGGGATGGTGATGGCGACACAGATGCCAAGAATGGCATGCGCCATGCCCAGCGGGTAAATGTTGCGGAATCGCAGAAAAATGAAGCAGGCGATCAGGCCCCAGATGAGAGTCATCGGCGTGAGGATGGGGTTGGGCAGGTGGGCCGTGGCAAAGATGCCGGCAGCTGTAATGGCAGCCCAGGTCTGGTTGGGCAGAATCCGCAGCAGGCGCAGCAGGAAGTATCCCTGCATCAGCAACTGCTGCAGGAACGACCAGACGGCGTATCCCCCGAAGGTCATGACCCACGGCCGAAGTCCGGTGGGATGATGCAAAGTGTGAAGACTGCTAGCCAGCATGATTCCAGCGGCAGCCACAATCATGGCAATACCCACCACCCAGGAAGAGCGCCAGAATCCTGCAGCATGGCAACCAAGCTCCTTCCGCCCTGGAAAAGTGGCAAACAGGGAGACAGCAAACCAGAGGATGGCTACGCAATAGAACCATCGCTGCTCAGGCCGCGGCGTCCAGATGACGAGAAGGATGAGACTGTAGCCGACCGCGAGTTCCCAAACGTCCCACGCGCTGCGCCGGGTCGGGACGGCGTCAGCGCCACGGACACATGCAGAGCTGAAATTCTGCAGTGTGCTCATGATTTAACCTCCGAAAACTGGCATGAAGTTCCAGCCTTCGCCGTGCGGGCTTACAGTCAATGATGCGAGCCTCCCGGAAAGAGGGGTCTTTCAGGCGGCGAAGCCTAAACCAGTAGACGGCACAAACTCAACTTGCGTTATCTAAGAGCCCGTAAATAAGTTTGCCGAGGCGACACGCTAACCGTCGCCCTATATCTTCAGGAAAATCTTCCGGCGGTAAAGGATCAAGACCGGAATAAAGCACACCGCGCAGAAACTCAATGAGTACGCAAAGGCGGCCAGCCCGTGATCGGGGATATGCGCGAATGAGTGAAAGAAAATGTAGGCTTCAAAAGACACGCGCCGGCCCCCGGTGGACATGGGGATATTTCCAAGGATTCCCGGCAGCAGCTCGCTGAACATGTAAGCGGCGATAGCATTGGACCCGAAAACCAGCCACACCCACGTCCAGCTTTTGCGCCAGCCCATTTGTTCCACGGCCCAGAAGGCGAATGTAAGCAGGGCCAGCGAGTAGCCGGCCGCCACCAATACGTAGGAACTGGTCCACATGTTCTTGTTGATCGGGAACCAGATCGACCAGAAATAGCCCAACGCCAGACTCGACACGCAAGCTGCAGCCAGCCCCAGTGTCTTGGCAGGAACAGTTTTGCGCGAGCGCAGCCAAAGACCCGTGAGCACGCCGAGGAGGGCTGTTCCGATGGCGGGCAGATCGCTCAATAGGCCCTCGGGGTCGCGCACATTGTGATCCGGAGCATAAAGGTAAAGGTGATGGGGGAAGAGATGTTGATCGATCCAGGAGACGAGGTTCCTGTCCATATCCAAGAACGGAACGTCGCGCCCTGGGACGCCCACGCCCGGGATGGGAACCCATCGTACGAGAATCCAGTAGCCCACCAGCGCTACGACCAGCGCGGCAACTTTGGTCCAGGCGCGCTTGTCCCACAGATAGAAAATGCCGACGGCCAGGTAACAAACGCCGATGCGCTGCAGAACGCCGTAGAAACGCATGTGGTCGAGCGCAAAGAACGGGAAACTGTTCACGACGATGCCCAGCAGAATGAGAATCACCGCCCGTTGCAGCGTGTGCCAGGCCAGCTTGGCGCGGGTTTCACCTCGGGCTAATCGCGCGTCAAAAGCAAACACCACCGAAACGCCGACAACAAATACGAAAGTGGGAAACACCAGGTCTGTCGGGGTCAGGCCGTTCCAATTGGCGTGGTTCATGAACCGCCACGAGCCGGGACCCCCGTTGTTGTTCACCATGATCATAAAGGCGATGGTGATGCCACGGACCACATCGAGCGAGAGCAATCGCTTGACGGGGTTGGGGGCGAGCGCTGGGTTGGCGATTTCGACAGTCGCGGGAGAGGTTGACAGCTTGGCCATTGGGATTCTGATCTCCGCCTTAACGGATGTGCCGGTTGCAATTACCCTACGCGCTCGAAGCCGGATTCGCCAAGTGCGGACATCCGATCTGGACCCGAGCCTCGATAGAGATCAACAATGGACCGTCGACCGCTGAACCCACCGGCCGCGCGGCACTGGATAAAAAGCCCGGACCTCAACAACGGCCCGGGCTTCTGTTATCTGAACCGCTCGGCATCGAATCCCTGTGCTCTTAGTTCAGAACGTCGAGGGTGACGGTGGTTGTGTGGGTGGTGGTCCCGCTCGTTCCGGAAACTGTGATCGTGTGATTGCCGAGGGAAGCGCGCCTGCCCACGGTGATCTTCATTGATGAGGAGCCCGCCCCGGTAATCGAGGACGGAGTGAAGGCCACGGTGTTCCCGCTTCCCTGCCCCGAAGCCGACAAGGCAATGGAAGAGTTGAAGCCGCCGCTCACCGATGTGTTGATGGCCACGGTGCCGGAGCCGCTTCTGGCGATGCTGATGGTCGTGGGCGATGCGCTGATCGAGAAGCCCGGAGTCGTCCCGGTCACCGTCAGCGAAACAGTGGTGGTCTCAACCGTGGAGGTTGAGGTTCCGGTCACAGTGATGCTATAGGTTCCCGGAGTAGTGGTCGACGCAACCGAAATGGCCATGGTCGAGGTTCCCGATCCGCCGGAAACGGTTGAAGGGTTAAAGCTGATCCCCACCCCGGTGGGCTGCCCCGTCGCCGTCAAGCCAACCGACGAACTGAACCCGCCGCTGGGCGTGACGGTAATCATGCTGCTGCCATTCCCACCCTGCGCCACCGTCACCGTATTAGGCGAGGCAGACAGGCTGAAGCCGGGAGCCGGGGGGCCGGTGAGCGCAGCAATCAATCCGGCGTTGGGGCTGCCCCAGCCGGTCACCAGATCGAAGCCGGTCACGGCGGAATAGCTGCCGGAGGTGCCACTGGTGACGTCGTGGAAGTCCATGCCGTAACTGGACGTGACGTTCTCCGCGTAGATCGTGGGGTTGAGGAAACCTATGGTGGGCTGGCTGTTGTTGGCCAGTTGCTGATTGACCAGCGCAACGTAAGCGGCCCACATGGGCGCGGCAAAGCTGGTGCCGCCATAATCGTTCGCCAGGCACGTTGTCTGGTCGGCGCAGGTATAAAAGGTGAAGTTGGCGTTGGCCGATACGTCCGGGCCGTTGCGCAAGGTTGTCGAGCCCTTGTTGCTGGAGTTAATGACTCCCGAGAGCTGCTGCCACGAAGGGATCGCGATTTTATCCGGCGAGATGCCGCCGCCGCTGTCCGCCCAGGCTGTCTCTGAACTCCAAGGTCCAGCCGCGCTGGCAGTGATCAGGTCCGTTCCGCCGACCGATACCACATACGCGTTGTCGGCCGGCCACGCCGAAGCATTGCCGCTGGATTTCCAGGTGGAATAATCTCCCGAGGCGGCAAAGAAGTTCTGGCCTTGAGTTGCCATCCTCTCAAAATAAGGATTCAGGGTATTGGGATCCGCCGGTGTCCAGCCCCACGAACAGCCGATCGTAGTGGGTAAAGGATTGTGTGTGGTCATGGCGCTGATGATTGCAGTGTCCGTGGAGCCGACATACATTACCAGGCTCGACAACCCGGGGGCCATGCCAATGGCTTGGGTCATGTCGAGGTTCTGTTCCGTGTCGTCGCAACCGCTCCTGTAAAGGCAGGTTGTGCTGGTTCCATCGGTGGAGAACAGCGTGACGGGGACGTTATTGGGCTGGTTCACATTCTTGAAGTAGGTGGTCAAGTCGGCAAGGTCGGTTCCGTAGTACTCCAGCAACCCGAGGTTCTGGCCGACGCCGGTCAAACCACCGCCGCCGTAGTAGGCCGCGCGCATGTCGCTTCCCAGAAACGATGCCGAAGGGCCGGAGCCTGTTGTGGCATGGGATACGACCGCGTCCGCCTCGATGCCATGGGCCTTCGCATAATCGCTCTTGTTGACCAGCATGGGATGGGGAATGGAGTAGTTATCCAAGCCGGAGATGTGCCATAGATTGAACGGCAAATCGACGGTCGGCTCGCTATCCGGCGAATAGAATTCGCGGTTTTCGGTGGGATGCTTGTAAGTGCGCATGTTCACGTGGAATGCCGCTTCAATCGCGGCCACAGTGCCTTTCACCTCCACGTCCATGCCATCGCGCGAACCGCCGACGACCTGGAAACCGTAAGTCCTCGCGAAACGAACTACCGCATCGTAGTCCTCCTGGGTTGGACCAAACCGGGCGGTAAACTCCGGCACGGTGAGGAATTTCCGGTAAGAGGGGCTGGCCGGATCGTAAAGCTGTTTCAGAAAGCTTTCGAGGCCGGCTTGATCGCGCAACGGCAATACGAGGTTGAGCTGAAGCACCTGGTTGTTCGGCAGACGGCCCGTGGCCTGCGCGCTGTTATTGCGGACCACATCGCGCACATGGTGCGTCATGACCGACTGAGCCTGGCAAACGGCGGCCGTGATCGAAAGGACCGCGGCAAAGGGTAGCACAAGACTTCTGAGGCCTCGAATCACAAGTTCTCCTTCACTGCTGGGAAGCGGGGTCTTGCCATCATTTTTCCGGTCGGGGACTTCCTGGCGTTGACGCATTCTGCGGCAAAAGAAGCACTCGTGTCTACAAGAATCGGCGAGAGCGATGCATCGCTTCCCGTTACTTTGGGTCGTATGGATGTGGCGGGAAGTTTACGCGGCAGTGCCGAATCTCAACTAGCAAAAGGCCACTCAAGTCACTCACGCCTTTCAGGCGAGCCGCTTTGCCCGATTTGGCCTCGCGCTTCCCCACCCGGGACTGTCTTTTTTTTACCCTTCGCTGCTACACTCGCCCTTCAGGTAGAAAACAAAATGAACCCCATTGCCACCGAACAGACGCTTCGACAGCCTGATTTTCAGCCATTCGTTCCGCCTTCGGAGAAACCGCCGGAGTTCACTCTCCGCGCCATTCTACTCGGCTGCTTTTTCGGCCTCATCTTTGGCGCAGTCACGGTGTATGTGGGCCTGCGCGCCGGCCTCACGGTGGCGGCCTCCATTCCCATCGCGGTTTTGTCCATCAGCATTCTGCGCGCCTTTGGCCGGGCCTCAATTCTTGAGAACAACATCGTCCAGACCACAGGGAATGCGGGCCAGTCCATCGCCGCGGGCGTCATTTTCACCTTGCCTGCGCTCATCTTTCTGGGCTTCGATCTCGAATACTCGCGCATTTTTCTGTTAGCGCTGATTGGCGGCTGGCTCGGGGTGTTGTTCATGATCCCACTGCGGCGCCAACTGATTGTGGAAGAACATGGCGTGCTGACGTATCCGGAAGGCACGGCCTGCGCCGACGTGCTGATGGCCGGCGAGCGCGGCGGCTCCCTGGCCAGCCGTGTCTTTCTCGGCCTCGGCCTGGGCGCGCTCTACACGCTCTTCCAGAATGAAAACATCTTCAAGGCATGGCCGGGCACGCCCGAGTTTCAGCCCGATTTTGGCATCGCGCACGTCATGAAGGGCGCATCCATCAAGGCCGATGCAACCCCGGAGTACCTGGGCGTGGGGTACATCATTGGCCCGCGCGTGGCCGGCGTAATCTTCGCCGGAGGAGTGTTCTCCTGGCTTGTACTGATGCCGCTGATCTACTTTTTCGGGAAGGACCTGCCGCATCCCATCTATCCCGGAACGATTCCGATCGCGCAGATGGGCCCCAGCGATCTTTGGGCCACATACATCCGTCCCATGGGTGCTGGCGCGGTGGCCGCGGCCGGTCTCATCACCCTGCTGAAGACGCTGCCGACAATTATCGGCGCGCTCGCCTCGGGCTTCAAAAATATCAGCGCAGGCAAAGCAGCCAAGGCCCAGCCCATCCGGACGGAGAACGATCTCTCCATGGGCGTAGTGGTCGCGGGCTCCATCCTGCTTGTGGTCTGCATGTTCTGCTTCCTCGAATTCAAGCCGGTGCCGGGAGCGTATGTTGGCTGGGCGGCAAACCTGGCCGCTTCGCTGCTGGTGGTTTTCTTCGGGTTCTTGTTTGTGACCGTCAGTTCGCGCATTGTGGGTCTGATCGGCAGCTCGGCGAATCCCATCTCGGGCATGACGATCGCGACCTTGATGGCCACCTCCGCTATCTTCCTGGTGAAGGGCTGGACGAGCCCGGCCTTTGGCGCACTCGCCATCACCATCGGCGGCGTGGTCTGCATTGCCGCCGCCAATGCGGGCGATACATCGCAGGACCTGAAAACCGGCTACATCGTCGGCTCCACGCCGCGGCTGCAGCAAATCGCTTTGATGATAGGCGTGGTGGTCTCCACTGTGGCCATCGGATTCACGTTGAACCTGATGAACACCGGCCTGCAGACGTTCCGCGCGGCTTCGCAGCCATGGAACATCAATTCGACCCATCCAGGCGTCAGCATCCAGAATGAAGCGCGCCGCTTGCCTGAGCAGTTCACGGTGCTCGGCCCCAACAAGTCCACCAGCATTCACCACAAAAACGAATACGTGGTGCTGAATGCGCTCGGCTCACCACAACTGGCCGACGGCAAATATCTCTATTCGCCCGCCACGGGACGCATCGAGGTGCAATGGATCCAGGGTATCGGCAGCGAGAAGGCTGCCGCGCCCCAGGCACGCCTGATGGCTACCGTGATCAATGGCATCTTGAGCCGGAAACTGCCCTGGGGATTGGTGATGCTGGGCGTATTCCTGGTGATTGCGGTGGAGTTGCTGGGGATTCGCTCACTCTCATTCGCCGTGGGTGCCTATCTGTCCATCGGCACCACGCTGGCGATCTTTGTGGGCGGCGCCATGCGGTGGTTTGTCGACCAGGCGGTGAAGAAAGCAGGCGGCGACTCAGCCGAATCGGAGAGTGAAATTTCCCCGGGCGCGCTGTATGCGTCGGGCCTGATCGCCGCGGGGGGCATTGTGGGGCTGTGCGGCGTGGCCCTGAAAGCCTACGAAAGCTGGTACGAGAAGGGCGACATTCTGAACTTCCCGCACACGTTTTTGGATCACTCGTGGGTTTCGGTGGTCGCGTTTGGGCTGCTGGCGTTTTCGCTGTATTACTTCGCTAGCAAGCCGCTGAAGAAGTAGCTTTGCCGCGCCAGGCCCGTTTAGTGATCGAAGGTTGAGCTATCGGAAGAGGTGCAGGCTGTGGCAGAGGTGCCAGATCCCGTAAATCGTCAGGGCCATCGCAACTTCCAGGCCAAGTCCCGTGATAAGACCCTTCATGCACCGGGGACCCTCCAAAGGCGATTCAGACAGGCGTTCCTGAGCGGCGGAGTCGGCAAATTCTGTAGCTGAGGCTCCCATGAGGGGACCGTTATACGCAGCCGATTGAGTGGAGGACAGAAGCACTCCAACTTCGAAGTTGTGGAAGGTCCGGACAGACACGTTGAATTCCCCCTGAATCGGATTGTCGGCAGGCGGCAATTACCGCAACCGCAGGTCCAGCGCGAACACCGGACCGCGACGACTGATTCTCGCGCTATTCACACGGGAGTTATGTGACGTATATCACTTCAGCTATCCTTGTGAACATCTTTTTGGCAAAGACTTTTTTGCGAAGGCGCTGCAGGGGCCTTAGCGGGATTCCCCGATGAGGCAACCGCGCCAATCGTGCCTTGCTGAAGAGCTCGCTTCCTAGGGGCCGAGACTGAGAGAAGCGCCTTATCATGAGGGTTGGAGACGAACATTTTCATGAACATGACTGGCAACACCATTCTCATTACCGGCGGCGGCTCGGGCATCGGCCGGGGCTTGGCGGAGGCCTTCCACAAGCTTGGCAACCAGGTTGTGATTGCCGGCCGGCGCCGAAATGCGCTGAACGAGACCTCTGCCGCGAACCCCCAAATGGAGTCCATGGTGATCAACATCACAGATTCTGAGGATATCCAAGCCTTCGCCAAACAGGCAGCAATGCGCTTCCCTGACCTGAACGTGCTGATCAATAACGCAGGCATTATGCGCGCTGAAGACTTTATGATCGAGCCGGTTGATCTGGCTGCGGCGGAAGCAATCGTGGCAACCAACCTGCTGGGGCCGATCCGGCTGACCGCTGCACTGCTGCCGCACCTGAAGAAACAGCCTGGCGCAACCATCGTGAACGTGTCATCAGGACTGGCTTTTGTGCCATTGACTCTGACGCCAACCTATTGCGCCACCAAGGCCGCCCTCCATTCCTTTACCGAGTCGCTTCGCTATCAACTCAGAAGCACCTCGGTCGAAGTGCTGGAACTGATTCCTCCCTATGTGGCCACAGACCTCATGAGCGGCGCAAAAGATCCTCGTGCCATGCCGCTGGACATGTTTATCCGCGAGACGATGGAGATTTTGAAGACCCAACCCACGCCGCACGAGATATGTGTCGAGACCGTGAAGCGTCTGCGTTTTGCCGCGGAAAACGGCCATTACAAGGGAGTCTTCGAGGGGATGAACGCGGCACTGGCGAAGGTGAGCTGAGATGTGCATTCGAACTGAAACCATTGAAGTGCGCGGCCTGCCAGGAGCAGCTCTTCCCATATAGGCCCATCACGCCGGTCCTTTTCAGGTTCAGGAGCGCGCGTCGCCACTGCGTTTGCGGAAGACTACTTTCAAGTCTCGTCGCCAATGCTCGGCAACGGCCATCAGTTCCCATTCCACCTGGGGGGAGAAGTAGCGCAGCACTGGCTCGTTGGCGGGGTGAATTCGGAGCGCCGGAGCGGCCAGCAGCAAGCGCGGCGGGAGCGGCGAAACTTCAGCACCGGCGAAATAACCCTGTCGCTCGAAAGCCGAAAGGGGCCGGCCGGCTGCGGCAGCCTGGCGATCTTCGTTCAAAGCCCTGACGCGAATCCAGTAGTCCAGGGCCTGGAGGGGCAGATGCAGGTCTTCGTCGGCTTTGAGTTCAAGGATGGCCAGGCGCCCGCGACGGTCTAGCGTGAGCAAATCGAGCATGGCCCGGTCGCCCGTAGAGAGCGCCGGCACCTGGCAGTACATCAGATCGCCTCGCAGATCTGGCATGAGTTCGCCGATGTTTCCCCGCAGGCGGGACTCAAGCCAGCGCTCCGGCTGCAGGCGAAACAGCGGGTCCACGTGGGCGCCATCGGGGTGACGGCTGAGGAAGAGTCGCGCAAACAATTCGCGGCAGAGCCCCTCGTTCTCCGGAGTCAAGGGGGTCTCATTCGCGCCCGCCCCAAAGGTGATTTCGTTTTCCCGTGAAAAAGAGTGAGCAGCAACGCCGTGGCGCACTCGGGCAAACTCCAGCCCGTGCAACAGCAGTCCCACTTCCGTTGCGGAGCGGGGACGAATCTCCACTCGATCTTTCGCCGCTGGCGGCACCAGTTCGAGGAGCCGGTCAATGCCAGCCTGGCAGCGCTCGACGGCCGCGGCAGCCGAAAACGCGTGAACCAGATGGGATTGCAGATTGCCGGTATCGCGAAAATCGATGGGCGCAAATTCTTCGCTGCGCTCATCGAGCGTAAAAAGCTGGAAGTCGGCCACGCTGTGATTCAGCCAGGCAATGCGCTCCGCAGTCGTCCGCCATGCGCCGGGGGGGACGGCGATTTTGAGGCCGCCAAAGTGTCTTCGGCCGCCGGCGTGCTCGCGGCAATAATCGAGCCACAGAATTCCCAGGGTGAGAATGCCGTCAATGGTGCTTGAAGATTCGGCCTCGCTCACGCCGATAACGGCGTCCGCCGCCGTGCCGCGGAGCAGCCGCCCGCGAACATAAGCCGGGCCGAAGCTGTGTTCGAGGTCCATGGCCGAGCGGAGTCCATCTACTTTGGAGCCGATGAAGGCCCGAGTAAGAACGCGATCCAGGAGACGCTGATAGTTGCGCCGTGCTGCATCGCGGGCGGTGGGCGTGCGCCGGTCGCTGGTGGGCACCAGTTCGAGAGCCTGCGGTTTTGCAACGCCCATGCGGCGTGTGAGCAGGCGCAGGGAATGGGCGCGCTGCTGCACGTCAATCACGGCGCGCATGAGGTTGCGTTCCTCGCTCCACAGTTGCAGCAGGCAGCGCCCGTGTTGCTCGCTCACAGCGTAGCGCGCGATCCGCATATCGAACAGAACACGGCCATCCTCGAGCACGGCGGCGGCCGGGTGCAGGGCCAGGTACTCTTCGATGTATCGGGTAAGCTGGCCGGCGGATGGGGTGGATTCAACCGGGCTCATGGGGACCATTACCAGCCCATTCGCTCGCGCAGCCTGGTTATATGGGCGGTGTGGTGGCGCGAATGCCATGCATAAAGTGCCAGGCTCGTAGCGAGGTTCTGGCGGCCCCTCTCGGGATGGTTGTAACCGCGCTGGAAATCGTCCTCGGAAAGAGATTCGAGCAGAGCTACCCAGCGTGCGTGGAGCGCGCTGATGAGAGAGAGAGACGGCTCGACAGGCATGTTGCGGCTGTCGGCCAGGTTGGCCCAGGCGGCCTCATCGTAAGGCTTGATGGTGGGCCAGTCCTCAGTCAGCGCCAGCTTGAAACGAACGTAAGAGTTGGCGTGACTGTCGGCGACATGATGCACCACCTGGCGCACCGTCCAGCCACCCTCTCGATAGGGTGTGTCAAGCTGCGCTTCGGAAAGGCTGGAGACGGCCGTCCGCAAGTGATCAGGCAGCGCGCGAAGGGTTTGGACATGGGCCGCACGGATACCGGCTATCGAGCTTGCCGGAGCGCTGAAGCGCCCAATGGGATAGCGAAGATCGTCCAATTCTGGCATGGAAACCCTGAACAAAATCTCTCATACAAGCGGGAACAACCGACCGGGCGCAATCGCGGATTCTGCAGCCCCGGATGCGTTGCGTCTAAGTCTTGAGACCGTGGTGATGGTAATGGGCCTTGGAGTGTTTGAGATAGGGGTTCTTGGGGTGATTCGCCTTGGGATGGACGGCCTTGGGGTGAACTGCCTTGGGATGGGGAACCGAATGTTGCTCCGCGAGCGCCGGAATGGCAAGCGCCAACGATACGAGGATTGCCGCGACGATCTTCTTCATGGCCAAAATGTAGCACGACAAGGCAGCCGGCGGTAGAGCACCGAAGGCATCGCCTCAACAGAGGTAACCGGCTCGGGACAATGCAGCCGCAGGCAAGCTCCGGGGCCCGGCATGCTTCCAGGCCCCGTCGCTTCTATGCTTTTTTATGCTGGTGATGGTGATGGTGGTGATGGTGATGCGTGGTGGTGGCGGCAAAGACCGGACTGGCGAACACCATCAAGAACAACGCGGCGCAAAGGATCTTGTTCATAGGCCGAATGTAGCATGGCAGCAGGTTGGGAGGCGCTGCGGGCAAGCTGCAGGCATCAAGAATGGAACGGGAGCGAAGCAGCCTGCATTCACGCCCAGACAAGCGTAATCTAAACATACGATGACTATTTCGGCTGCTTCCCCCCACGCAAGCCATCAACGGTATTTTTTTGACAAATTCGGCATCACCGAGCGGCTGTTGGAACGCTGCCTGGGCGAAGCCCTTTCAGCCGGCGGCGACTACGCCGATCTTTACTTCGAATCGGTAACGGCAACTTCGCTGGGCGTCGACGAGCAGATCGTCAAATCCGCCAGCCAGGGAACCAGTGCCGGTTGCGGAATTCGAGTGCTCTCGGGCGAGCGCACCGGCTACGCCTACACCGACAACCTGAGCCCCGAGCGGCTGCTGCACGCGGCGCGCACGGCGGCGCTGATTGCCTCCGGTCCGGCAAAACAGCCTGTGCAAGGCTTCACCGAGTCTCGCGGCCCCGACCTGTACCCCGTGCCGCTGGGGGGCTTTGACCGGGACCTGGCTGCGCGGCTGGAGTTGATCCTGCGCGCCGATCGAGCCGCACGCGCCTTCGATCCGCGAGTCGTGCAGGTGCGAGCGGGCTATTCAGAGGAGCTGCGCCGGATATTGGTTGCAGCCTCTGACGGCGCTTTCGCCAGCGATACTCAACCGTTGTGCCGGCTGAATGTCTTCGTGATCGCGAAAGAAGGCGCGTTGTCGACCAAGGGCGCGGCGGGAGGCGGAGGCCGTTCTGGCTTAGAACAATTCACAGGCACCAAGAGCCCGGAGCACCTGGCGCGGGAGGCCGCGCGAGGGGCGATTCTGCAACTCGGCGCGGTGCCTGCGCCAGCAGGTGAAATGCAGGTGGTGCTGGGACCGGGTTGGCCTGGAATCCTGTTGCACGAGGCGGTCGGCCATGGCCTGGAAGCCGATTTCAACCGCAAAAAGACCTCGGCCTTCACCGGCCTGATCGGGCAGCCGGTGGCCAGTTCCAAGGTCACGGTGGTGGACAACGGCACCATGGCGGGGCGGCGCGGCTCTCTGAATGTGGACGACGAAGGTTCGGCCACGCAAGAAACGGTGCTGATCGAAGGCGGCGTGTTGAAGGGTTATTTGAGCGACAAGCTATCGGCGCGGCTGATGGGCATTGCAAATACGGGCTCGGGCCGCCGCGAGAGCTACCAGGCAATTCCCATGCCGCGCATGACGAACACCTACATGCTGGCCGGAGACGATGCGCCGGAAGATATTCTGCGCTCGGTGAAGAAGGGGCTCTACGCGGTGAACTTCGGCGGCGGGCAGGTGGACATTACCAACGGCAAATTTGTTTTCTCCGCGTCGGAGGCCTACCTGATCGAAGACGGCAAGATCACTGCGCCGGTGCGCGATGCGACGCTGATCGGCAACGGACCGGAGGCGCTCAAATACGTCTCCATGGTAGGCAACGACCTCAAGCTGGATGAGGGCATCGGCACCTGCGGCAAAGACGGCCAGAGCGTGCCCGTAGGCGTGGGAATGCCGACCATCAAGCTGGACAAAATGACCGTGGGTGGCACGGGAAAATGACGATCGCGGCGCTAACCGACCAGGCACCGGCGACTCCAGGTGCTTGGAGCACATGGGGTCCGGGCTTAGCCGGGGTGATCCTCGGATTTCTCCTGAGCGAATTGGTTCGTATCTCAAGAAACGACATGAGCGGAAGAGAGAACATCGCCGGTTCATCGCTGATCAGGCGAACCGCCTGATGGAGGATGTCGTGAGAGTGTTCTTCGGCGCGAAAAATGAGCTTGCGTACTTGGCGTCGGAACTCGTTCAGACCGATGCGTCGATCAGCGCAGCCCAGAAGCTGTCTTCTCAATTCGTCGGGGCAACCGGAGAAATTCCAGGAGCGCGTGAACTCGAACAACTTCGTCAGGAGCGTAAGAAATATCTTGACGCCGCTTACGCCAATCTCAAGAAATACCATTCCCAGGGCGAGCCCTCCGTAAAGTTGCTATGCACTTTGCCGATTGCGATTGACCTGAGCTTCTTGAACGAGTTCCTTGCTAAAGTGACAGAAACCTATCAGTGGGATACGGAAGGCGTGATCAGACAATGCCATCTCTACGAGAGCTTGCATGATCAGCTTTTGGGCGTAAGAAGGCAGGTGCTCGGCGAACTCCTCGTCTCGATTAAGAAATAGCAAAAGAATGTTCTAGCTTCGGCTATAGAGGCACGTGCGCTCTTTACGCCGCATCCTCGAGACTCACCTTGACCTTGCGTCCCAGCGCTGACGCAATATTTACCAGCGCGTCGAGAGAGAATCGCGAGATGCGCCCCCGAAGCAGATCGTTGATGCGCGGCTGGGAAACTCCGCACCGCCTCGCAGCCTCGACCTGGGTCCACCCATTCGTCTTGATGATTGCTTCGATCTCGTCCATCAGATCGGAGCGCAAGGTCAGGTTCGCTGCCTCTTCCGGCGAATCGGCAAGTGCATCCCAGACATTGGCAAATCTCTTCCCTGTCCTTTTTCTCATTGTTGACCTCGCATCAATTGCTTAAAGCGCCTCGCGGCGGTTTCAAAATCCTGTTTCGAAGTCTGCATCGTCTTCTTCTGAAAAGCGTGCAGAACGTAAATGGTTAGATATATATCCGAATGGATATATATCGCAAGGCTGAACACGCCGCAAACGAATCCCCGGTCGTTTTGGTACTGTTGAGCCATGCCCCAAACCGCAACGCAACCCGCTCTGGATGTTCTCGACCTCGAATCCCTCGCTGCCGACGTAGTGTCCCTCGCCACGAAGGCAGGCGCCAGCGACGCCGAGGCCGTGGCGCGCGAGGGCGACGAATTCAGCGTGAACGTGCGCATGGGCGAAGTGGAAACGCTGAAGGAGTCAGGCTCGCGCGGACTGGGGTTGCGCGTGCTGGTGGGCACGCGGTCGGCTTCGGCCAGCACCAGCGATCTCACCCCGGAGGGCATTCGCCAGTTGGTCGACGGCGCGATGGCCCTGGTCAAGGTCACCGAAGAGGACCCATTCACGGGACTTCCAGAAAAGGGCGAATTCGGCTCGCTCGAAGGCGATCTGCATCTTTATTACGACGATGTCTACTCGCTGGCGGGTCCGGAGCGCATCGAGTTGGCGCGGCGGGCAGAAGCGGCGGCTTTGGCCGCTGATCCGCGCATCACCAATTCCGACGGCGGCAGCTTTGACGCGGCCACAGGACGCAAAGTACTGGCCAATTCGCGCGGCTTTTTGGGCGGTTATCGCACCAGCTATGCGGGGATTTCAGTAGCGCCTCTGGCCGTGGACGCGGATGGAAAGATGCAGCGGGACGGCTGGTGGACCAGCGCGCGGAGATTGGAAGACCTGGATTCGCCGGAGTCAGTCGGCCAGGAGGCGGCGCGGCGGGCGCTTCGCCGCCTGGGTGCGCGGCGCGTTCCCACCCAGCAGGCGCCCATCGTATTCGCGCCGGAAGTGGCACGGTCGCTGATCGGATCGATCTTTGAAGCGGCTTCAGGCGATTCGATCTGGCGTCATGCCTCGTTCCTGGCGGGAAAACTGAATGAGCAGATCGGAGCATCCTCCCTCACCATCGTGGACGACCACACCATGACGCTGCCGACGGGCGTGGGTGGCTTTGGCACATCCCCTTTTGACGGCGAAGGACTGCCGTCGCAGCGCAATCTCGTGGTTGAAAACGGCGTTCTGCGCAACTACCTGCTGAACACCTACACCGCGCGCAAGCTGGGGATGAAATCCACCCACAATGCATCCCGCGGGCTGGCCGGTACGCCGGGTATCGGCTGCGGCAACCTGTACCTTAAGCCGGGCGCGCTCACCCAGGTCGAAATCATCGGCGAAGTGAAGGCCGGCCTTTTCGTCACCAGCCTGATGGGCTTTGGCACCAATCTTGTGACTGGCGACTACTCTCGCGGCGCCACCGGGCTGTGGATTGAGAATGGCCAGTTGACGCATGCGGTGGAAGAAGTCACCATTGCCGGCAACCTGGGCGAAATGCTCAAAAGTGTCACCGCCATCGGCAACGACCTGGTCTTCCGCGGATCGGTCGCGTCGCCAACGCTGCGCATCGATGGCATGACCATCGCTGGGGCGTGAGCCTGGAACGTGAACGTGGAGCGGCCCGTGCCGACTGATTTTGAAAGCCTCGCTTTCGATCCGGCGAACCCACGAGCGGCGCTGGCTGGGCTGTCGCAGCGCCCCGCGGTCTTCGCGCTTTACGGCGCAGAATCCAAAGACGAACCCTACATTGGCAGGACACCCAACCTGCGCGGACGCCTCGAACGGTTGCTGCAGCCCTCGCCGAAACATCCCCGCCGGCTGCAATTGGCCGGGCGGGTAAGGCGGATCGCGTGGCGGTTGACCGGCTCGGATTTCGAGTCCCTGCTGACGCAGTTTTCCCTTTTGGAAGAGATTTACGGCGCGAAGGCACTGGAGCGCATGCACCTGCGTGCTCCGGCATTTGTGCGATTTCTGGGCAGCAATCGTTATCCCCGTATCACGATCACGAATCGGCCCAGCCAGCGCGAAGCCGGCTGGGCGTACGGGCCATTTGCTTCCCGCGCGGCAGCGGAGCGCTATATCGAAGAAGCGCTCAAACTGTTCCTGCTGCGCCGCTGCACCTTCGAACTGGACCCCGATCCCAGCTTTCCGGGTTGCGTCTATTCGGAAATGAAGATGTGCCTGGCGCCCTGCTACAAGGGCTGCACCGACCAGCGCTACGCCGAAGAAGCCATTGCAGTGCAGGACTTTTTTGCCACACGCGGCGAGAGCCGGCTGGTGGTGCTGCGGTCGGAGCGCGACGAAGCGTCGGACAGGATGGATTTTGAGCGCGCCGCTGCCATCCACGCCCAGGTGCAGCGCGTGGAAGGAGTCCGTGCTTTGGCCCCGGAACTGGTGCGACCATTAAGCCAGTTGCGCGCGGTGATTTTGCAGGCGTCTGCCAACCTGGATGAAGTCACAGTCTTCCTTTTTGAAAACGGGCGATTACGCGGACCCGCGGCGTTTTCGACCCTGGGCATGCGCATCCAGAACGAGCAGTCCGGCTCTACTTCGCTTTTCGCTCAGCCCCTGGCGATCGAGCCAATTCTCGAGACGACGGAGATCAGGGATCAAAGGCCAGGGATCGGAGACCACGGATCGGAGATAAGCGCGTGGCGCCCGGCGGGGGCTGAAACAAACCCGGCGACTGCTTCTGATATGGAAACTGCCAGTCCGACCAAGCCCGCCCGCGGAGTGCTCGAAGCCCGCATGGATGCGACTCTGGCTAAGCTTTCTTCGAGCCAAGAGCCTCTGTCCAGCACCATCCGCCAAGGGCATCTTGCCCTGCTGAAACGCTGGTATTACCGGCCTGAAGTGCGCCGCCCCGGCGAGATCTTTTTCCCCGAAGCCGACGGAGCTTGGCCGGTGAAAGCGCTGCTGCGCGGGGTGGGACGCGCGGCCGCAAAAATGCTTACGGCTCCTCATCGCGAGTAGGACAATAGCCGGAGGCCTTCACATGGCGCGGCGCGAGACGATTCGATCCATGCTCGCCACTGGGAACAGATTTGCGAGTGGGCGCGTTCGCGAAGTAGCTGCCCTCATCCTTTCGCGGCCCAAGAGCGTAGCTCGATTGATCGAGTGCCTTTGGGACGAGGACGCCGGGGTCGCCAATCGCGCCGCCGATGCGCTGGAACGAGCTTCGCGCCATCATCCCCACCTGGCGGCTCCGTGGAAAGATTCCCTGCTCGGCTTGTTGGCGGAGGCGCAACAAAATAAGCTCCGCTGGAATCTGGCGCTGGTCGTTCCCCGCTTCGTGCTCAGCCCGCAGGAAGCCAGGCGGGCCGCGCAAACGCTGCGAACCTATCTCGACGACAAAAGCTCCATTGTGAAAACCTGCGCGATGCAAGGAATGGCCGAACTGAGCCGCCACGACCCCTCGCTGCTCCCCGAGGTCCTGGACCTGCTCCGCGTCCTCTCCCGAACCGGAACTCCAGCCATGCGGGCGCGCGGGCGCATCTTGTTGCGGCGGTTTGAGAGAGCCGATCTACAACGTGTTCGAAGCCACAAATCCAAATCCATCGACTCGCCTGGCTGATACACTGGCGGGGTAGGGAGACGCGCGAGCAAGGCCTATGGTTGAGCTGCTGCCATCGATTTTATCGGCGGATTTTGCGCGGTTGGCCGAGGAAGTTGCGGCGGCCGAGCGGGGCGGTGGCACGGTCATCCACGTGGACGTCATGGATGGTCATTTCGTACCCAATATCACCATCGGGCCGCCGGTGGTGGAAGCGCCTGCGCAGAGCCACCGACTTGCCGCTCGATTGCCACCTGATGATTGAGAATCCCGACGAATTCATCCCTGCTTTTGCGGACGCCGGGGCCAACTGGGTAAGTGTTCATTACGAGGCTTGCCGGCATCTGCATCGCTCGCTGGAACTTATCGAGCACCATGGGATGGAGCCGGCGGTGGTCATCAATCCGGCTACCCGGGTGGACCTGCTCCTGGACATTTTGCCCATGGTTCACCATGTGCTGGTGATGAGCGTCAATCCCGGCTTTGGCGGACAGAAGTTTATCCCTTTTTCACTGGACAAAATCCGGCGGTTGGCGGGGTTGCGCGAGGAACTGGGGCTGGCATTTAGAATCGAGGTGGACGGCGGCGTGGCTCACGACACGGTGGCCCAGGTCGTCCAAGCAGGGGCGGACCTGTTGGTGGCTGGGAATGCCGTGTTCGGAGCGGGCCACCCCGAGCAGGATGCGCGTGCGCTGTTGGCGGCAGCCCGTGAGGCCGCAGGCAAGTAAGATTCACTAGGAAGGAGCCAAAACGACGGCATGACGCTTGCGGTCGGCCGTTGTTCCAACGAGGTGGTATGAACCGGTTGTTCAAAAAAGTTTGCCGCGGCCGCGTTGGCGGTAGTAGTGGTTCTGGCCGGGGTTTCAGCCCAGGCCAGGGAAAAGAAACCCAAGCACAAGAAGAACCAGGACCTGAGCGCCAACCCGCTGGCAAACGTAAAGTCCAACCAGCCGGACAAGGTACTTTTCGACAAGGCCATGATCTCGTTGAAGAAGGGCCGCTACGACGTGGCCCGGCTCACCCTGCAGACCTTGCTGAACACCTATCCCGACTCCGAGTACCGGATGCGCGCCAAGCTGGCGGTAGGCGATACCTGGTTCAAAGAAGGCGGCACCGCGGCGCTGACCCAGGCGGAAGCCGAATATAAGGACTTCATCACCTTCTTCCCCAACGCTCCCGAGGCGGCCGAAGCGCAGATGAAGGTGGCCGACATCTATTACCAGCAGATGGAGAAGCCGGATCGCGACTACACCAACGCGCAGCGCGCCGAGCAGGAATACAGGGTGATGATCAACCAGTTTCCTGACTCGACGCTGGTGCCGCGGGCCAAGCAGAAACTGCGCAATGTAGAAGAGGTACTGGCCGAGCGCGAGACGCAGATTGGGCTTTTTACGACAGCCAGGAGAGATGGCCAGCCGCCATTGCCCGCCTGCAGACGGTGGTGGACACATATCCTCTTTATTCCAAAAGCGATCAGGCCCTGCTGGGCATCGGTGATGCCTACGAGGGTGAGGCGCATGCCATCGCGATTGCCCCCGGCATCCCCGGCGCGGTGAGGGAGCGCTTGCGCGCAATGTACATGGACAAGGCTGCCGCTGCTTACGACAAGGTCATTACGCGCTATCCCATGGCGCCTCATGTCGAGGACGCACGCGACCGGCTGGTGGCCATGAACCGGCCCATCCCCGAGCCAACCCAGGCAGCCATTGCGGAAAGCGACGCGGAAGAGCGCAGCCGGCAGCCTTTGCGCTTTACCGACAAGACCCTGGACCTGATCAAACATGGGCCAACCGTGGTGGAAGCGGTGCACGTAGGCGAACCCAGCCTGGAAGATCCAAAACGGACCATTGCCCCGGACATCACCAAGGAAAACATTGCGATGTTCAAAGATGCTCTCAACGCGGGAAAAACTGCCGCGCCTGAGGCCAAGGTTGCTCCCACCGGGCCGAACGAGCCGCCGCGCAGCGATCAGCCTTCAGAGGCGCCGGTGCAGCTTTCCGCTCCTGAGGGAGGAACTGGCGTGGGTGTTTCCATTGTGAATGCCCCCTCCGGCTCTGCTGCCGCCGACCCCAACGCGCTGGTCAAACCGGTGGGTCCCGTCGATACAGCACTGCCCGCCGCCGAGAAACCGGCAGAAGCCCCGCTGCAGATCAACGACATCAAGCCCGGCGAATCCCCGTCGCAGCCCGTCACCACCGCTGACGGCAAGAAGAAAAAGGCGCCCAAACCCGACTTGGGCGACGAATCTTCGAGCAGAAAGAAAAAGAAGAAGGGGCTGAGCAAGCTGAACCCCTTCTGAGCTGACTTACGGTGTTCAAAATAGGCCGCGTCCATTCGGACTCGGCCTATTTGCTTTTTGCCCCCGAGGGAATCAAGCGATTGAAGGACTTTTGCGTAACCGCATTGTCGAAATCAATGCGACCAGTACGCCAACAGCGTCAAAACGATCCCTTTTCTTGCTGTGGGCCGGGCTGTCGTGAGGGTAGGGATGGACACGAACGTGGATGCCCGTCGGCGTCCGCCCCACCATGATCCCCTTGAGTCGTATGTGCTAAAGTGAGGGGTGGTCCCCTCGCTCGAATACCTCAAAGAATTGGGGTTTAGCGCAACCCATGGGGGCTCGAAAACAACCCTCATGCCCCACGACTTGCCGAAAGCTTACGACCCGACTGCCATAGAAGATCACTGGGCCGAATACTGGGTACGCGAGAAACTCTTTGCCCAATCCGCCTTCTCAAACGCAGAGAAACAACGCCTGGACGGCAAGTCCTTCTCCGTTCTGCTGCCCCCTCCCAACGTCACCGGCAACCTGCACATGGGACACATGTTCGAGCACACGGAGAGTGACATTCTGGTGCGCTGGCACCGCATGTGCGGCGACAAAGTTCTGTGGATCCCGGGCACCGACCATGCGGGTATTGCGACGCAGATGCTGGTGGAGCGCCAGATCGTCAGCGAGGGCACGACGCGCCAGAAAATGGGCCGCGAAGCCTTTGTCGAGCGCGTGTGGGAGTGGCGGCGGCACTATGGCGGCGCCATCCTCGGCCAGATGAAGCGCCTGGGCGCCTCGGTGGACTGGGATCGCGAGTACTTCACCATGGACGAACGGCTCTCCGTGGCGGTGCGCGAGGCCTTCGTCCGGCTTTACGAGCAGGGGCTCATCTATCGCGGCGCCTACATTGTGAACTGGTGCCCTCGCTGCCAGACCGCCATCAGCGATCTTGAGGTAGTCTACGACGAGCACAAAGGGCATCTTTTGGAGATTCGTTATCCCGTTCTCGACCAAGGCGGCAACGTCAGCGGAGAGTTCCTGACGGTGGCCACCACCCGCCCCGAAACCATGCTGGGCGACGTTGCCGTCGCGATTCATCCCGAGGATGAGCGCTACCTGCATCTGCACGGGAAAAAGTTGCGCCTGCCGCTGGTGGGCCGGGAGATCCCGATCGTCCTGGACGAGTGGGTCAGCCGCGAATTCGGGACCGGCGCGGTGAAGGTGACGCCGGCACACGATCCAAATGACTTCGCACTCGGCCAGCGCCACAATCTTCCGTCGATTAACGTGATGGACGATACGGCCCACATCAACGCTGAAGGCGGAGCCTACGCAGGGCTCGACCGTTATGCCGCGCGGAAGAAGATCGTCGCGGATCTCGAAGCCCAGGGCCTGCTCGGCGCGGTAAAGGATTACACCAACAACATAGGCCATTGCGACCGCTGCAAGACGGTTGTCGAGCCGCAACTCTCGTTGCAGTGGTTCGTCAAGATTCAGCCGCTTGCGGACAAAGCCATTGCAGCGGTGAAGGAAGGCCATGTCCGCTTCACCCCGGAGATGTACGAGAAGACCTATCTGAACTGGATGGAGAACATCCACGACTGGTGCATCTCGCGGCAGCTTTGGTGGGGCCATCGCATTCCGGCATGGCATTGCGGGGATTGCCACAAGACCACGGTGACGCGCCAGAATCCGGCCATCTGTGCGCATTGCGGCTCCGGCGAGATTACGCAATCGACAGACGTGCTGGACACCTGGTTTTCTTCGGGCCTGCTGCCGGTTTCGGTCTTCGGCTGGCCACATATTACCGCCGAAAACCGGGCTGACTTCGACACCTTCTATCCCACAAACCTCCTGGTCACCGGCTTTGACATCCTGTTCTTCTGGGTAGCGCGCATGATCATGCTGGGGTGCTGGTTCGCCGGCGATGTACCGATGCCCGACGGAAGCCCGCGACCGCTCTCCGAATCAGTTCCCTTTCGCGAGGTCTATATCCACGCGCTGGTGCGCGACGCCAACCGCGAAAAGATGTCGAAGACCAAGGGCAACGTGGTCGACCCGATTGAGATCGTGAAGCAATACGGAACCGATGCGGTACGGTTCACGCTGGCTTCAATGGCCTCGCCGGGCACGGACATTGCCTTCAACGTGGCGCGGACCGAGGGCTATCGTGCCTTCGCCAACAAGATCTGGAATGCGGCACGCTTCATCTTCATGAACGTGGACCGGGCAGCGGAGATTGGGATCACGGTCGATCCGGCCGCGCTAGGAGCGATGCCCTCCGTGGGCGAAGATGCGCCGCTGGAAGCCCGCTGGATCGTGGCGGAGTTGCATGCGACCGCCGCAAAAGTGAACCAGGCCCTTGAGAACTACCGCTTCGACGACGCGGCCAACACTATCTACCAGTTTTTCTGGGGCAGCTTTTGCGACTGGTACCTGGAGATTGTGAAGTTGCGCCTGGACTTCTCGGAGTCGGCGGATCAGGCCAGGACCCAGGTCGCGCTGACCACGCTGGTGTCGGTGTTTGAAGTGGCGCTGCGGCTGCTCTCTCCGTTCATGCCGTTTCTGACCGAAGAGTTGTGGCACGCCGTGTACGACGGCAATCCGCCGGCGAAATCGATTGCGTTGACTCGGTATCCGCAGGGAGACGATGCAGCGTTCGATTCGCCTGCTCTTGAGCAGATGACGATGCTGCAGAACCTGATTGTCGAGGTCCGCACCCTGCGCAAGGAAATTGACGTCGAAGAGAAGGCGACGATTCCGATCGAGGTGCGTATCGATTCTGCGCATCGACTTCAAGTCCAGCAGAACAGCGCCGCGATTGAGCGCTTGGCACGCGTGAGCGGCATGAATTTTGTTGAGGTGATTTCGCCTGGTTTGCCAAAGCACTCCACGCCGGCATTCGATGTAGCTGTCATCTACCAGCGCACTATCGACCTCTCCGCCGAACGCGAGCGTTTAGCAAGAGACATCGCGAAGTATGAGAAAGGCTTGGCTGCAGCCGAGCGCCAACTGGGCAACGATGGTTTTCTGGCCAAGGCTCCGCCACACGTAGTCGAAGGATTAAAGAAGCAACAATCTGAAACCCGGCTGCTGCTTGAAAAAGCGCAGGCGGCGCTCAATGCGCTGCCGGCAGAATGAAGGAGTGAGTGAAGAGCAACCGCAGGTCCTTCGACTCCGCTGCGCTCCGCTCAGGATGACAGCGCATTTTTTGAGTCGGACCAACTGTGGACTACGAACTGCGAAATGACCACTGTCCACTGACCACTGTCACCTGTTTTCCGAAGGAAAACTATGGACTGGAAGAGCAGCCGCATTGACGCATTGCTGGAGCAGGCCCTGGTGGAAGACAAGGCCGCCAGCGATGCCACCACCAACGTGACCATCGATCCCGACCTGCGCGCTTCGGCGTCGAATCATTGCGCGGCAGGAGATGGTGGTCGCTGGTCTCGGCGCGGTGCCGCGGCTGCTTGAGATTTTTGCCCGCCTCGATCCGCGGCCTCCGGCGCATACGCGATTTGAAGTCATCAGCCATCCCGAAATTTTCGACGGCGTGCGCGCGCACGAGGGCCAGGTGCTGGCCGTGATCCGGCATAATGCGCGCGTCCTGCTGAGTTGCGAGCGCGTGATTCTGAACCTGATGCAGCATCTCAGCGGCATCGCCACGCTGACGCGCCAATACGTCGACGCGATTCACGGCACAAAGGCCCGCGTGCTGGACACGCGCAAGACTGTACCTGGACTGCGGGTCCTGGAAAAATATGCCGTGTTGTGCGGCGGGGGGACCAATCATCGCCTCGATCTGTCATCGGGAATCCTGATCAAGAACAACCATATTGCGCTCGGCGGCGGTCTGCGCACCGCCATCACCCACGCCC
Source organism: uncultured Acidobacteriota bacterium (assembly GCA_963833995.1). GTDB lineage: Bacteria > Acidobacteriota > Terriglobia > Terriglobales > Acidobacteriaceae > Telmatobacter. Next base: position 169,720 of record CAWIAE010000005.1, read on the forward strand.
TCGAGCGGCGGCAAAAGGGCCAGCGCGTGCAAGTGGAAGTGCGACACCGCGGGGAGTTGGACGAAGCGCTTGAATGCGGCGCCGAGGCTATGCTGTTGGACAACATGACGCCTGCACAGGTGAAGGATGCGGTCGACCGCATTCGCGAAGAGAAGACGCTGGATTCCCACGAGGCCTCGGGCGGGATTGTGCTCGAAAACATTCGCGCCTATGCCGAGACGGGCGTGGACTTCATCAGCGTGGGCGCGCTGACGCACTCGGCCAAGGCCGCCGACATCTCCATGAGCATTGCGGCGGAGCCGGGTTAAGGCCGATGTACGATCTGGCCGACTTGAGCCTGCGCTGGCAGGACACCGTTTTTGCGGGCAAACTGCATTTCTCTCCGGTCACAGGTTCGACCAACACCGACGCACTTGAGGCTGCGCGCGCAGGCGCGCCGCACGGTTCAGTCTACTTTGCCGATGAGCAGCAGGCAGGCCGCGGGCGCGGCGAGCATGGCTGGCAATCGGCCGCCGGCCAAGGGCTCTATGTGAGCGTGTTGTTGCGGCCCGTCATCCAGGCAGCACGTTTTACGCTGTGATTCCGCTGGCCGCGGGACTTGCGGCGGCAGAGGCGATCGCAACCGTCGCGAATCTGAAGGTGGATCTTCGCTGGCCCAACGACCTGCTGATCGGCGAACGCAAAACCGGCGGCATTCTGGTCGAATCCAAGACCGAAGGTGGCGACGTTTCATTCGTCGTCATCGGGATCGGCATCAATGTGCATCAGCGTGAATTCGATCCTGAATTGGCCACGCCGGCCACCTCACTGGACATGGAGGCGGGCCGGCGCGTCGAGCAGAGGAGCGCTGCTCGTCTCCCTGCTAGAATCGCTGCAGCGCGAAACATGCGGACTTCGATGATCCTGCAGTAGTTGCGGCCATTCCGGCGCGTGCTGCGCTGATATTCCACCTGGCTCTGGAATCGCCGGGTCGAAGTGCACGGTCCGCAGGCCTGCGTCGGGATCACAGCAGGAATGGATGAGAATGGATTTCTTGCGCGTGCGCACCGCAGAGGGTGAGGTGACGGTGCGAACCGGTGGAATCCGCGCCGCGGAGATGGGCTGAGACACAATGCTGCTTGCTTTGGATGTGGGGAACACAAATACGGTGCTGGGCCTTTACCGGCTTGATGCGGCGAGCAGGGGGCGCCTGCGACAGAGGCAGCGGGCGAGCGACGGAAAGCCGCAGCTGGCCGCGCACTGGCGCATCAGACCCATCGCGCGCAAACCGTGGACGAGTACGGCGTGTTCTTCGTCAATCTTTTTGAGATGAACGGCATGGCGCCGAGCCAGGTGACGCACATCATCATTTCGTCGGTCGTGCCGCCGGTTGAGTCCACCTGCGCCAGGTCTGCGAGAAGTACTTTCATGTCGAGCCGCTGTTTGTCGAGCCGGGCATCAAGACCGGGATGCCGGTGCTGGTGGATAATCCCGACGGAGCTTGGGCGCGGACCGGCTGGCTGATTGCGATTGCCGCCTATCGAGCGCTATGGCGGCCCCTGCATCGTGGTGGACTTTGGCACGGCGACCAAGTTCGAAGTGATCTCGGCACATGGCGAATACTTGGGCGGAGCGATTGCGCCCGGCCTCGGCTTGAGCGCCGATGCGCTGTTTTCACGCGCGGCGCGGCTGAGCCGCGTGGACATCAAGCGGCCCGCAAAGGTGATCGGCACCAACACCGTCGCGCATCTGCAGAGCGGTCTCTACTACGGCTACATCGGCCTGGTGGACGGCATTCTGGAGCGCATGTTTGCGGAACTGGGCGAGAAGCCGCGCGTGATTGCCACCGGCGGACTGGCGCGCATGGTGGCGGAAGATTCGCGCTTCATCGCCGAGATTCGACGACATGCTCACGCTGGATGGCATGCGAATTCTTTTCGAGCGCAACGCGCAGCGCGATCCGCGCAGCCGGGTCGCCACTGAGGCGCCGCGCTGTGCGCAACTATTTCAATTACTTTACCGAGATCGAAGAGCGCTTCCAGCAGCGGCGCGGCGCATTGCTGCTGCTTTCCACGCTGGACTGGGCGCTGATCGAGACGTGGCGCGAGGCGGGCATTCCGCTGGAAGCGGCGTTGCGCGGCATCGATGCGGCCTTTGACAAGTACGAAGCGCGGCAGAAGCGCGCGCGCATGCGGCGCGTCAACGGCCTGGCGTGGTGCGCGCAGGCGGTGATGGAAGCGGCCGAGGAACTGCGCGAAGCCTCCGCGGGTACTGCAGCAGTGCAAGCGAGAGCCGCGAATCGGGATTTGAGCATGAGCGCGTGGCGGCGCATCTTGAGGCGGCGGCGGACGCGCTGGAGGCAGCAACGATTGCACCAGAGGCCTGCGCCGTGACGGCGTCCCGGCTGCGCGACATTGGCGCCGAAGTGCGCGCCGACCGCCGGAGAGCGCCGCCGCCAGGATCTGGAAGAACTGGAGCGCACGCTGACAGTACTCGAAGAGAAGCTTTTTGCGGCGCTTGACCGCGGCGGCTCCGGAAGAGCTGCTCGTTGGCTCTGAAGGAGCACGCGGCGCGCGAGCTGGCGCCCTATCGCAGCCGCATGGGCGCGGTGCAAATGCGCCAGGTGGAGCAGCAGTTTGTGCAGAAGCAATTGCTGGTGCATTACAATCTGCCGCGCCTCAGCCTGTTCTACATGAGCCAGCAATGACCGTAGGCCACAACCCAGCTCGTGCAGATTGAGAAGCCCGTCTATGGCGGCGCGTTTTCTGGCGCGCGTCGAGGGCAAGGCGGTGTTTGTTCCGCTCGCGCTGCCGGGCGAACAGGCGCGCGTGCGCATCGCGGAGGAGAAGCGCGGCTACGCGACCGCTGAGGTGGAAGAGATCGTCGCGACTGCGCCGGAGCGCGTTGCGCCGACAGTGCCGCCACTTTGGCGCATGCGGCGGCTGCAGCTATCAGCACGCGAATTACGCGGCGCAATTCGCGCTCAAGCAGGCGATTCTGCGCGAGACGCTGGAGCGCGGCGGCGTGCGCGCGCCGGATGAAATTGCGGTGCTGGCGGCTGAGCCGTGGGCCTATCGCAATCGCATTCGGCTGGCTTTCGATGCGCAAGGAAATCCGGGCTACCGCGGGCGCCGTTCGCACGCAGTGGTTCCGATCGGCGAGTGCCCGATCGCCGCGCCGCTGCTGGTGCAACGCAGCAATGATAGCCGCGGAGATTCTGCGGCTAACTCCGCCGCATCAGCGGTCCTGCGGAGATTTCGCTCTTTTGCAACGGCGCGGAATCGGCACTGCTCGTGAGCGTTTTGACCGCCAGCCCGTCGAAAGCACGCGTCGATGATTTTGCAGGCTCCCTCCATGAGAAAGTTCCCGCGCTGAAAGGCGTCGAGTTGATTACGGAGGGGCTTGCAGGCGCCAGCCGCGAACCGTTGCGCAAGTCGGGCGCCGAGTCCCTCGATTATCGTGCGGCGGGTTTCGACTTATCGCGTGGACCATGGCGCATTTTTCCAGGTGAATCGCTGGCTGGTGGATGCGCTTGTCGAGCGGTGACGGCGAACCATGCGGGCGCGCTGGCATGGGACCTGTTTGCCGGCGTGGGTCTGTTTGCGCGGCGGCTTGCGGAGAAATTCAGCCGCGTGATCGCGGTCGAATCCGCGCCGGCGGCGATGGCGGCGCTCGAGCACAATCTGAGCGGGACGAAAGGCACCGCAGCGAAAGCAGAGGTCGCATCCTTTCTGCGCCAGCATCATCGATGAGCGGCCGGATCTGATTGTCGTGGACCCGCCGCGCACGGGACTGGGCGCGGAGATTACGGCGCTGCTGGGCGCATTGGCCGCTCCGGAACTGGTCTATGTCTCGTGCGACCCGGCGACACTGGCGCGCGATCTGCGGGCGCTGATTGGCCCGGGCTATGCCATCGAGTCCATCACTCTCGCCGACTTGTTTCCGCAGACGTTTCCACCTGGAGACGGTGGTCCAGCTTGCGGCGATGCCTGATAGGCTTGAATTCAGCACACCTCTTCATTCACAGCGCAATGCAATCGGAACCGACCAACTTCGGGCCCGCTCTCCCTCGTCCCGCATTCGCAGGCTTGAGCCCGAGTCTGAGTTCCGTCCCGCTGTTTCATGCGGCATGGCTTTTTGCAGCCGGGATTGCCCTGACTCAAGCAGTCTGGCTGCGGCCAACTCTGGTGCTGGTTGCGCTGGCTCCGATCGCGTTGCTGTGCTGCATCGCTGCCTTTCGCGCTCAGCGAATCGTGTGGCTGCCGGTCGCAGTACTGTGGTGTTGCTGGGCGTGTGGTGCGCGGAGATGGAGCCGCAGCCAGCGCCCGCGCCCGACATTGCCGCACTGTCTGACGGCTTATTGCGCACCGTTGAAGGGACCGTTGTGGATGCCGCGCCGATGCGCGACGAAATCGATCGAGAATGTCGACGAGACTGCAAGCCAAGGCCCCTCGCAGCGCATCGATCTGCGCGTGTCAAACATTGAAGTGGTCGACCGACGATGACGATGCAGCAAGCTCCCGCAGAAGGCGGAGTGCGGCTCACCGTGCGCTGGCCGCTGGAACAGAGGCCCGAGCGGGCGTGCAGCCGTTCCAATGCGGCGAGCGCATTCGCGCCGTCGTTCGCCTGCTTCCGCCGGAGGTGTATCACGATCCGGGCGCGTGGAGCCGCGCGGATTATCTGCTGGACCAGGGAATCACGTCCACGGCTCGGTGAGCGTTGCGCGCGTGGAGCGGCTTGGCTCGACACGGAATCCGTTCCATGGCCTGCCGCGTCGCCGGGTGGCAGCACGCCGCCAGTGCGCGGCTGCTGGCTCTTGCCCGCTGCGATGCAGCGGCTGCCCGCGGCGCTTCGGCTCAGCGAAGACGATGCCGTGATGCTGGCCGCGATGGTGGCCGGCGACCGCACCTATCTGACTCACGCGCTGCGCGTGGGCTTTGAGCGCACCGGCTCTTTCCACATGCTGGTGGTTTCGGGATTTCACTTGGCGATTGTGGCCGGGTGCATCTTCTGGATTGCGCGCCGGCTGCGCCTGCCCCGCGTGCCGGCGACGCTGCTCACCATCGCGGCGTCGTTCGCCTACGCGCTGTTCACGGGCTTTGCTACGCCGGTGCAGCGTTCGCTCTGGATGATTACGCTCTACCTGCTGGGGCGGCTTGTTTATCGCGAGCGCAGCCCGCTGAATACCATCGGCTTTGCCTCGCTGTGCCTGCTGGTGGTGAGCCCGCGCAGCCTGTTCGACTCCAGCCTGCAGATGACGCTGCTGGCCGTGGTTGCGATTGCCGGTGTGGCCGCGCCGCTGCTGCAGGGAACAATCCATCCTTACCTGAGCGCCACGCGCGACTTGCGACTCGTCGCAATGGACATGAAGCTCGCATCCGCTGCTGGCGCAGTTCCGCGTGGTGATGCGCATGGTCGCTGGACACCTGCAGCGCGCGGCATCCGCCCCGATTGCATGGCGCGTGTTTCCATGGTCCGTGCGGTTTGTCCTGCGTACAGTTGAACTGCTGGTGGTCTCGTGCGTGGTGGAACTGGCGATGACGCTGCCCATGGCCATCTACTTCCATCGCATCACGGTCTTTGCGCTGCCGGTGAATCTGCTCATTCTGCCGCTGCTGCTGGTGCTGATGCCGGCGGCGCTGCTCACGTTGCTGGCGTTGCTGGTTTGGCCGGCTGCCGCTGTGGTTCCTGCGATGGTGGTGGCCGTGTTGCTGCATTTCGGCGTCTGGCTGGTGCACCTATTCGGATCGCTGGCGCTGGGAGATTTCCGGATTCCCGCACCCCTCGGTTGGCAGTCGGCGGCATTCTGCGTGCTGCTTGGCGCGGCCATCGTGCTGGCACGTGGAGACCGATGGGCTCGCCGTTCCGCGTGGGCCGCTCTGGTGCTGGCAGCGTTTGCCGCAGTTGCGCCGCGGCCCATCGACCAGCCCCGTAACGCACTGCTGGTGGAAGCCATCGATGTGGGCCAGGGCGATTCACTGCTGCTGATCACGCCCGATGGAAAGACGCTGCTGGTGGATGGCGGCGGATTTGGCGGCGGTCCGCGCCAGGCGCCGCAGGATTTCGATATCGGCGAAGAGGTGGTGTCGCCGGCTCTCTGGTCGCGCGGCATTCGCCACCTGGACGTGGTGGCGCTAAGTCACGCTCACTCCGACCACATGGGCGGGCCTGCCGGCGGTGCTGCGAAACTTCCATCCCGATGAACTGTGGGTGGGCAACAACCCGCGTGTCGCGGCCTACAACGCCCTGCTGGACGAGGCGAAGCAGCTTCATGTTGATGTGCGCTCACTGCGCGCCGGCGACGCACTTACCCTCGGCGATACGCAGGTTAATGTGCTGGCGCCCTTTCGCGATTACCAGCCTGGCGCGGAGCCTGCGAACAACGATTCGCTGGTGCTGCATGTGGCGTACGGCGCGACCTCCGTCATGCTTGGAGGGGGATGCCGAAGAGCCCATTGAACAGGCGATGCTGGCCGAGCCCGGCCTCGGAAGCACGCTGCTCAAAGTGGGTCATCACGGCAGCGTGACCTCGACGCGGCCCGAGTTTCTGGCGCGCGTGGCGCCGCAGTGGGCCGTCATCTCCTGCGGGCTGCACAACCGCTACGGCCATCCCCGAGAAGAGGTACTCGCGGAATTGGAAGCAGCCAAGGTCCGTACCTACTCGACCGATATCAATGGCGCCGCCTGCTTTTTGTTAGATGGGAAGAGCACCGCGGCCCAACCCGCCTGTGCGACTCGCTAAGATCCATGGCCTGAGGAACGACCACAGTTATTGCCGCAGTTCCACCAGCGTTGCGCCCTGGCCGCCTTCGTTCTGCGGCGCTTCGGCGATGGTCGCTACATGAGGATGGCTTTTCAGGAACTCTCGCACACCGCGGCGAAGGATGCCGGCGCCATGACCATGGATGACGCGGACGCGCGGCAAGCCGGCGAGAAATGCCCGGTCGAGATACTTCTCCAGTTCATCGGTGGCTTCATCGACGGTGCGGCCGATCAGGTTGATCTCCAAGCGCATCTCGTCGGTGTTGGCGCTGGTCACGGTCACATGCACGTTCTTCTGCTTGCGCGCCGCGGACAATGGGTCGTTCTTCTCGCGCCCAATATCTTCTCCAGAAATGGGAGGTGCGGAGCACTCGTCGCGCTTGACGCGCATCTTGATGGGACCAAGGGCGACTTCGAATAGATCTTTTTCGATTTCGCGCTGCACGACCGCGATTTTGTTCATTGTTTTGATGCGAACCCTGTCGCCGGGGGCGATGTGACGCAGGACGTGGGGCTGCGCATTCACGTCGCCCTGATCTGCTCCGGTTCGATGCGCGACGACGGTCTGATTAAAGCTCTCCTGAAACTCGCGGCGAAGGCGGGTGATGCGCCGTTCTGCCTCCTTTGACAACTTCTGTTGCGCAGCGCGATCTTCGATGGTGCGCACCGTCTCGCGCATCTGAAACTCGAAGTCCTTGAGCAAAGAGGCCAGTTTGGTTTCAAGCTCGCGGGTACGGTTGCGCAGTTCCACGTCGCCTTCGCGAGCAAGCCTTGCCCGCTCCTGGTTCAGCGCATATTGCTGTTCGCGCGTGCCCTTGCGGTCTTCTTCGAGCTGCGTGAGTTCCTTGTGCAGGCGGTCGAGGAAACGGGCGATGTCGACCTGCTGCGAGCCCAGCCGCTGGCGCGCGGCGGCGATGATGCTCTGGTTGAGCCCGAGCCGGGCTGCTGTTTGAATGCCGGCCGAAGCGCCGGGCACTCCCAGGCGCAGTTCGTAAGTCGGGATCAGCGTAACTTCATCCACGCCGGCAGCGGCATTCAGCACACCAGGAGTGTTGGTGGCATACACCTTGAGCGAGGTGTGGTGGGTGGAGATGAGCGACCAAGCACCGGCGGTGAGGAAGTGGCTGGCAACGGCGACGGCCAGCGCGGAACCTTCTTCCGGGTCAGTGGCCGAGCCCAGTTCGTCCAGCAGCACCAGAGAGCGTGTATCGGTGAGCCGCGACAGGCGATCGAGGTTGAGGATATGCGCTGAGAAGGTAGAAAGTTCGGCTTCAATCGACTGCGCGTCTCCGATGTCGGCGAGGAAAGCTGTGAAGACTGGGAAACTCGCAGCCGTCGCGGGTACCGGCACTCCGGCCTGCGCCATCATGGCCAGCAACGCCGTGGTTTTGAGGGTCACGGTTTTGCCGCCGGTATTGGGACCGCTAATGATAAGCTGGCGCGTTTGGGCGGTGAGTTCGAGCGTGAGTGGGACGACCCGGCCCCCGGTAGTGCGCAGATGTTTTTCGAGCAAAGGGTGGCGGGCGCTTTCAAGGAACAACCGATCTGGTCCAAAGGTTGGCCCCACGCAGTCGTAGTCGCGGGCAAAGCGGGCCCGGGCCAAAAGGCTATCAACCAGGGCGAGGACGCGCGCACCTTCGACCAGGGCTGTGGCGTAGCCGCCCACCTGGCGGGTGAGCGCTACGAAGATGCGATGAATCTCTGCCTGCTCTTCCTCGATGAGGCGAACCAGTTCGTTGTTCTGCTCGATCGTTTCGAGAGGCTCCACGTAGACGGTCTGGCCCGATGAACTGGCGCCGTGCACCACGCCGGAAACGCGCCGTTTGAGTTCCGAGCGGACGGGAATCACGAAGCGCTCACCGCGAATGGTGATGAGGTCTTCCTGGGTGGACCCATCGCTGGAGAGCTTGCGCAGTGCGGCGCGGAGGCTCTCTTCGATTACTCGCTGCTGGCGCTCCTGCTCGCGGCGAATGCGGCCCAGTTCGGGCGAGGCGTTGTCGGCCAGCGAGCCGTCGGGCTGAATGGTGCGCTCGATCGTCTCTGCCAGCGGCCGCAGGCTGGCCGTCAGGTAAACCGAGAGCTGCGAGAGGCTGGGAAGCTTTCCGGTAAGGCGGGCCGGGGGCGATTGCAGAAGAGCTTGCCAGGAGGCCACGTCATTGGCGAGCCGCGCGATGGATTGCAGTTCGGAAGCCTCAAGCGCGGCGCCGGGGATCTGCGCCTTGGCGGCCAGTTGCGTGGGGTCGAACAGGCCGCCCAGCGGAATGGAAACCTGCTCGTCGAGGAGCAGGCGGACTTCGCCTGTGAGCTGGTGCTGGCGGGCAATCCAATCCTCGTCGGTCGAGGGCCGAAGTTCAAGAATCGCGCTGCGCCCGACGGGGGAAGCGGCAAAACCCGCCACAAGCGCCAGCAATGGCTCCCACTCCAGAGCGGCCAGGTCGGCGTTCTCCACCGGCAACGGAATGGGTTCAAGCAGGGCCATGTTCAGCACCCGATCCTCAGTGGCAAATCGTGAGCGAGGCTATTGATTTGTGGTGGAGGCCGAGCCCGAAGTCGTTGAGCTCTGCGTCGCAGCCGGTGCAGCCGCGGGCGTGCTGGTTGTGCTTTCGCCGGTGGCTGGTGGCGATTTCTTCTCGGTTGCGGAGGATTCCTTGCCCGATTCAGATGGGCCCTCAGGAACCGGTGCGCTGCTTTTGCTGGCGTAGTCATTCACATACCAGCCAGCGCCCTTGAAGTGCAGGCGAGGAGCGGTGAGCGGGCGCATCAAAGGCCCATGGCAAACGGGGCATTCCGTCTCCGGCTCGGCGCTGAAGTTCTGGATCTTTTCGAATCGATGGCCACACTGGGTGCAGCGGTACTCATACATGGGCAAGGAAGTTCACGCCTCCGGCAGGAAACAACCACTATGCCCATTGTACCGGGAGGGCGCCAATTCTCCGCAAATCAGCGCCCCCTGCGGTAACCTGCCGATTCAATCGTCAAACTTCATTCCACGGTGATGGGAACCGAAGCTGCTTTGTTTTCCCATTCGAGGGTGATCCTGCCCTTGGAGCCGCCCATATCGGTGATGGTGTATTTCAAATCTTCAACCATTGCCGGCGGTTTGCTCATGTGCATCTTCACGCGGCCAAGGTCTTCCGACTTGTCGTAGGCCAGGCCCCATTCGCCGGTCTTCTTGTTGACGATCAGGTCCCACTGGTCGGGATTCGAGATGTCGACGAACAGGGTGTAGGTCCCTTTGGGCACCGAGAGATCGCCAATCTTCAGGTCCGCATCAGTTTTGAGGGTGGTCGCAGCATTCGCTCCCCCGCGCCAGATTGGATACTGCGATCCGTGTGCGGTCTTGATCAAACCATCGCTGGTGAATACATGGCCCTCGCGGCCCTTGACCCTGGGCGAACTGTAGCTGATGGTGATGGACTTGCCGGCAACTGTCGCGGTGGCGGTTTCAGGAGGGCTGGCGGGTGGCTTTTGCTGGGCGGAGAGGGTCGCAGTGGCGGCCATAAGAACGCCGGCGCAGATCAAGAGCTGTTTCATGACGGTTCTCCTTCGGGCAGAGCCCGTGCTGGGGTTGGAATCACTCAACCCGTCGATTGTCGCACTGAGCGCCTTGATTGGGAAAGAAATACCCCGCGGCCTGTTATGATGCGGCGCAAGGCATTGCATGGTTTACCAGACAAATCACGCGTCACCGGGAGCGGAATTTCGAGCTGCCGCAAAAAAAGAAAAGCCGCTGCAGATCGCAGGCGCCATCAACGCCTATACCGCGCGGCTGGCAGAGGCAACTGGGTTCCGCGCGCTTTATCTTTCCGGCGGAGGCTTGGCGGTGAATTCCCTCGGAATGCCGGATCTGGGCATCAGCACGATGGAAGACGTGCTGACCGACGTGCGGCGCATTGCGGACGCGACTGATCTGCCTTTGCTGGTGGACATCGATACGGGCTGGGGCGGAGCTTTCAACATTGCGCGGACGATCCGCTCCATGATCAAAGCGGGCGCGGCGGCCGTCCACATCGAAGACCAGGTGAGCGCCAAGCGCTGCGGTCATCGGCCGGGAAAAGAGCTGGTTCCCGCCGAAGAGATGGTGGACCGCATCAAAGCTGCCGTGGATGCACGCAGGGACGAGCAGTTCGTGGTGATGGCGCGAACGGACGCGCTGGCCAGTGAAGGCCTGCGTGCAGCAATCGAGAGGGCGCAAGCGTATGTGGCCGCGGGCGCGGACATGATTTTTGCCGAGGCGGTGACGGAGCTGGGACAGTATACGGAATTTCGCAAGACGGCGGGCGTGCCGATCCTGGCGAATATCACGGAGTTTGGGCAGACGCCGTTATGGACGCGCGAAGAACTGGCGAGTGCGGGCGTAGATATGATTCTGTATTGCTGCGCGGCTTACCGGGCCATGAACGCGGCGGCTCTGCGGGTGTATGAGGCCATCCGAGCCGAGGGCACGCAGAAGCACCTGATTCCGCTGATGCAGACACGGGACGATCTTTATAGATATCTCGATTACGAGGCGTATGAAATGAAACTGGACGAGTTGTTTGCGAAAGCGAAGAGCGAAGAATAGGCAGATAAGATGCATCGCAAAGCACGATGCATTTCGGAGGAGGTCGATGAGTCGTGGGGAGGGCGATCCCGCGCCCGCTTTCAAGCCTAAGAAGTCGGTGGCGCTTTCCGGCATGCCGGCCGGCAATACGGCGCTGTGCACGGTGGGCCATAGCGGCAACGACCTGCACTATCGCGGCTACGATATCAAAGACCTCGCCGCGCATTGCGAGTTTGAAGAAGTGGCACATCTTCTTGTGCATGGCAAGCTGCCCGCCGCGGCGGAACTGGCCGCCTACAAAGCGCGCCTGCGCACATTGCGTGGGCTCCCGGTTGAGGTCAAGCAGGCACTGGAGCTGCTGCCGGCAACTACGCATCCGATGGATGTGCTTCGCACCGGAGTTTCGGTGCTGGGGTGCGTGCGGCCCGAGGCCGAAGACCATAACGAGCCGGGCGCGAAAGCGATCGCAGATTTGCTGCTGGCTTCGCTGGGATCGATGCTGCTCTATTGGCATCACTTTTCACGCAGCGGAAAGCGCATTGACGTCGAGACCGTAGACGATTCGATTGCCGCGCATTTTCTTCGTCTGCTGCATGGAAGAGAGCCGGATGCCGCATGGACAGCGGCCATGCAGGCCTCGCTGGTCCTTTATGCGGAGCATGAATTCAATGCCTCGACGTTTACGGCGCGCGTGATTGCCGGAACTGGATCGGACATGTACTCGTGCATCGCCGGCGCGATTGGCGCGCTGAAGGGGCCGAAGCATGGCGGCGCGAACGAAGTCGCGCTCGAGATTCAAGGCCGCTACGCTACAGCCGATGAGGCGGAAGCCGATATTCGGCGGCGCGTCGCCGAGCGAGAGGTGATTATCGGCTTCGGGCACCCGGTGTACACCATCAGCGACCCACGCAGCGACATCGTGAAACAGATTGCGCGCAAACTGGCCGTGGATGCCGAGGGCAAACGGCACTTCTCGATTGCGGAGCGGATCGAGAATGTCATGAGCGATGCCAAGCGCATGTTTCCCAATCTCGATTGGTACAGTGCGGTGGCATATCACCTGATGGGCATTCCCGTGGAGTTGTTTACGCCGCTGTTTGTGATGGCGCGGACGGCGGGATGGTGCGCGCACGTGATCGAGCAGCGCCAGGACGGAAAGATCATCCGGCCTTCGGCAAACTATACGGGACCGGAGAATCTGAAGTTCGTGGAGCTATCCGAGCGGGGTTGGCGGAGCTAGCGGGGTTAGTGGGGTTAGTGGGGTTAGTGAAATCTCAACGTCTGATGGAATCGAGAAAATAGAGTGTCAACCCACATCAGTAACCAGCGACCAGCTCCCGATAAGGTCATCGCAGACATTGCCGATTATGCGCTGAATTATCAGATCAAGAGCGAACTGGCGTACACCACGGCGCGTTATTGCCTCATGGACACGCTGGGATGCGGGCTTGAAGCACTGGAGTATCCGGCCTGCACCAAGCTGCTGGGGCCGATTGTGCCGGGGACTGTGGTTCCCCACGGTGCGCGGGTGCCGGGCACGCAATATCAACTCGATCCGGTGCAGGCGGCGTTCAACATCGGCGCCATGATTCGCTGGCTCGACTTCAACGACACATGGCTGGCTGCGGAGTGGGGACATCCATCGGATAATCTGGGCGGAATTCTGGCTACGGCAGACTGGCTTTCGCGCAGGAGTCACGCGGAAGGCCGGGTCCCCTTGAAGGTGCGGGATGTTCTTACAGCGATGATCAAGGCACATGAGATCCAGGGATGCATCGCGCTTGAGAACTCCTTCAACAAGGTTGGCCTGGACCACGTGGTGCTGGTGAAAGTGGCGTCAACCGCTGTGGTGAGCCAGTTGCTGGGGCTGACAAAGGAGCAGACAATCGCCGCGCTTTCACTAGCTTGGGTGGATGGGCAAAGCCTGCGCACCTATCGCCACGCGCCGAATACGGGCTCGCGCAAAAGCTGGGCGGCGGGCGACGCGACCAGCCGGGCCGTGCGATTGGCCCTGATGGCGCGCGCCGGCGAGATGGGCTATCCTTCGGCGCTGACCGCGAAGACGTGGGGCTTCTACGATGTTTCGTTCAAAGGCCAGGAGTTCCGTTTCCAGCGGCCTTATGGTTCGTACGTAATGGAGAACGTGCTTTTCAAAGTCAGTTATCCCGCGGAGTTTCACGCGCAGACAGCAGTCGAGGCGGCAATGGCTCTGCATGCGCGGTTGAAAGAAATTGGCAAATCGGCTGAGGACATCCGCCGCATCACGCTGCGCACCCACGAGGCCTGCCTGCGCATTATCGATAAGAAAGGGCCGCTGGCGAATCCCGCGGACCGCGACCACTGCGTGCAATACATGATGGCGATTCCGCTGCTATTTGGACGGCTGACGGCCGCGGATTACGAGGATGACGTTGCCGCAAACCCGCGCATTGACGCGCTGCGCGCCAAGGTGGAGTGCGTGGAGGACCCGGCGTTCACGGCCGATTATCACGACCCTGATAAGCGGTCGATTGCGAACTCACTGCGCGTGGAGTTGAACGATGGAGCCGTGCTCGAAGAGACAGTGGAGTACCCGATCGGCCACCGGCGGCGGCGCGAAGAAGGCTTGCCGCTGCTTGTTGAGAAGTTCAAGACGAATCTTCGCCGGCGCTTCACCGAAGAACGGCAGAAGAAGATTCTGGCCGTCTCACTCGACCGCGAGCGGCTGGAACAGATGCCGGTGAATAAGTATGTGGACCTTTACGTGATCTGAGCCTGCGTGCAATCGGCACAAATCTGGACTAACTCCGTGCTTATTCCACAAGACCAGGAAATTTTCTGCAATTATTTTGGCCCGCTTCATTACCACCAGGTAGGGGGGTAGGGGTCTTCTCAACGGGTACAAATAGAAGAAGCAACCCGACTCTCTTTCCCTGGCCATTCTTCTTCATTGTGCGCCTCTCAGTGAAATAATCTGCAAACCCAAAAAGAAATGGTTTTAGAGCGAAACCAGAGTTGGTGTGGCATGGCGCCAGCCCGCTTGTTGCGGCAACCCGGCTGTGCGTGTTTGACTGGTTGCCGAAGGAAAACAGCATCAATGGCTTACATCCTTGCACTGGACCAGGGGACGACCAGTTCCCGCGCGATTCTGTTTGACGAGGCGGGCGCGATTGCCGCCGTGGCGCAGCACGAATTCCACCAGTTTTACCCGCATCCGGGATGGGTAGAGCACGATCCGATGGAAATCCTGACCAGCCAATTGAGTTGCGCCATCGAGGCGCTTGGCAAGGTGGGGGCACGGCCTCGCGATGTGGCCGGCATCGGCATCACCAACCAGCGCGAGACGGTGATTGTGTGGGAGCGGGCGACGGGCAAGCCGATTCACCCGGCAATCGTGTGGCAGGACCGCCGGACCGCGGCGCTGTGCGCGGCATTGGAAGAGAGCGGCGTGGGCGATACTGTCTCCAACCGCACGGGGCTGGTGCTCGATCCCTATTTCTCCGGCACGAAGTTGAAGTGGATTCTGGACAATGTGCCGGGTGCGCGGGATCGCGCCGAACGCGGCGAACTGGCCTTCGGCACGGTGGACAGTTGGCTGATCTGGCACCTGACCAGCGGCTATCGCCACGTCACAGACGTGACCAACGCCTCGCGCACACTGCTCTACAACATCGTGAGGGGCGAGTGGGACGCGGAGTTGCTGCGCATCTTCGACATTCCTGCAAGCCTGTTGCCGGAGGTGGTGTGGTCGAGCCAGCAGGTGGGCGAAGTGACCACTACATTGGGGCTGGGCGGCATTGCCATTGCAGGCATCGCCGGTGACCAGCAGGCGGCGCTTTTCGGGCAGTTGTGCTGGAGCGCGGGCGAGGCCAAGAACACCTATGGCACCGGCTGCTTTCTGCTGCAAAATATCGGGACAGATTTTGTGCGTTCGAAGCACAGGCTCATTACCACCCTCGCGGCCAGCGCCCAGCATCGCCTGGAGTATGCGCTGGAGGGTAGCATCTTCATTGGCGGCGCGGTGGTGCAGTGGCTGCGCGACAACCTCAAACTCATCGGCTCGTCAGCCGACGTGGAGGCGCTGGCGGCCAGCGTTCCCGATACCGGCGGAGTGGTTTTTGTGCCTGCTTTCGTGGGCCTGGGCGCGCCGCACTGGGATCCTCATGCAGGCGGACTGCTGATCGGCCTGCGCCGCGACACTTCGCCGGGCCATATTGCGCGGGCGGCTCTTGAAAGCGTCGCTTTCCAGGTGGCCGACGTGCTGGAGGCCGTACACAGCGAGACTGGAACGCCGCTCGGTGCGTTGCGCGTGGATGGCGGCGCAGCGGTGAATGACCTGCTGATGCAGTTCCAGGCGGATATACTCGGCGTGCCGGTGGTGCGGCCGCAGGTGACGGAAACGACCGCGCTCGGGGCCGCATACCTGGCCGGGTTGGCGGTGGGATTCTGGGCGAGTCCCGATGAACTGCGCGCAAGGCGAAAGGGCGACGTTCGCTTTGAGCCGAAGATGGATGGCACGAAACGTGCGGATCTCCGTGCGCGCTGGCATCGCGCCGTCGAGCGGTCAAAGAGTTGGACTGAGTAAGCAAGGAGTACGTTATGCGCAGGGAAGAGATGGTGCGCAAGGTAAGAGACCGGCAGCAGCCCTGGGATATTGCGGTGATTGGCGGCGGGGCCACCGGTATGGGTGTGGCCGTGGATGCGGCGGCACGAGGATTGGACGTGGTGCTGGTGGAGGGCCACGACTTCGGCAAGGGCACCAGCAGCCGCTCGACTAAGTTGGTACATGGCGGAGTGCGCTATCTCGAACAGGGTAACGTTCCCCTCGTGATGTCGGCGCTGAAAGAGCGTGGGCTGATGCGCCAGAACGCGCCACACCTGGTGCACGACCTGGCCTTCGTGGTACCGAATTACTCCTGGTGGGAGGCGCCTTTCTACGGCATCGGCCTGAAGCTTTACGATCTGCTGGCCGGCAAGTATGGCTTCGGCGCATCCAAACTGCTGTCGAAGGAGGAAACCCTGCAACGGCTGCCGGCACTTGAGCCCGAGGGCCTTACGGGCGGAGTCGTCTACTATGACGGCCAGTTCGACGACGCGCGGCTGTTGATCCACCTTGCCATGACGGCGGCTGACCACGGCGCCACGCTCTTGAACTACTGCCCCGTCACGAACCTGATAAGCGACGCCGAGGGCTATGTGTACGGCGCAACGGCGCGGGATGAGGAGACCGGCGAAGAACTGAAGATTGCGGCGCGCATGGTGGTGAACGCAACTGGGGTTTTCACGGATTCGATTCGACGGATGGCCGATCCGGCGGCGGAGACATTGGTTATCACCAGCCAGGGAATTCACCTTGTCTTTGATCGCTCATTTTTGAAGGGCGAAACGGCGCTGATGGTGCCGCGAACCAGCGATGGGCGAGTGCTGTTCGTGATTCCATGGCATGGGCATGCTGTCGCGGGAACGACGGACACTCCACTGGATGCGCCGAGCCTTGAGCCGCGGCCTCTCGATGAGGAGATTGAGTTCATCCTGGAGACGGCGGCACGCTATCTGACGCGGCCGCCCACGCGGGCAGATGTGCTGGCTGTGTATGTTGGGCTGCGTCCGCTGGTGAAGGGCGAGGGCAAGACTTCGGCGCTTTCGCGCGATCACGTCATCCATGTGGACACTTCGGGCCTGCTCACCATCACCGGCGGCAAGTGGACCACGTATCGGCACATGGCGGAGGACTGCGTGGATCACGCCATCACCCTGGGTAAGCTGCGCGATGAACCGTGCCCCACGCGCAACCTGAGGATTCACGGATACTTGCGGGACTCGGCGGGGCTGGGCAGTCTGGAGGTGTATGGCTCCGATGCCGAGGCGATCCGCGCACTGGCCCAGGACTCTCCGGCACTGGCGGCGCAGCTACATCTGGAATTGCCGTACATCGCAGCGGAGGTGGTGTGGGCGGCGAGGGCTGAGATGGCGCGCAGTGTCGAGGATGTGCTGGCGCGGCGTACCCGCGCGCTCTTTCTCAATGCCAATGCCGCCATTGCCATGGCCGAGCCAGTGGCAAAGTTGCTGGCGGCTGAACTGGGGCGCGATGAGGCGTGGACTTCGAGCCAGGTGAAAGAGTTTCGTGCGCTGGCGCAGCAGTATCGGGTAGTGTAGGAACAGGAAGGAATCGCCTCGCCCCACGGAGTCCCAATGCCAGCAGCCTGCACACACATTGCCGATCATCTGAAGAAAGTGAAGCCGCACACCAAGGGCTGCGAGGAGTGCCTGAAGATCGGCGACACGTGGGTTCACCTGCGCATGTGCCTGGAGTGCGGACACGTGGGTTGCTGCGACTCGTCGAAGGGCCGCCACGCGCGCGGGCATTTCCACGCCACGCAACACCCGCTGATTCAATCCGCCGAGCGCGGAGAAGACTGGCGTTGGTGCTACCTCGATGAGACGTATCTGTAGCGCTAAGGTGGTGTGCTGGTCAACCACCGCAGGAGGCGGCGTCCCTCAGGGGCTGAAGCCCAGCGCTTTATGCGACGTTTGCGGCACGACTAAAGTCGTGCCCTTTCACAAAGCCATTCATGAGACTGGTTCTAGACCAGTTCGACTTGGATCTTCTTCGATTCGGCGTCGAGCTTCACGATCTTGAAGGTACGGATCTGGCCGGGGCTGAGCGGCTCGGGTTGGGCCGATGCAGACGGCGCACTTCCCTTCCAACGAGCCTGCAGCATCGACGAAAGCGATGACATGTCGACGGTTGGCTTTGCGCTCGTACTTGCAGGCGAGGCAACGGTCTCAACGATGCGGCATTCGGATCGAATGCCTTCGCCGAGTTCGATGGCAGCAGCGCCCTGGAACATGTCGACGACTCTGCCCGAAACCACGTCTCCCGGCTTGTGTTCGGCGATGTACTCATCGATGCTGGTGGGGATGAGTTGCTTCATGCTCAGCTTGATCTGGCGCTTTTCGGTGTCGATGGCCAGCACCTGAGCCTTCACGATCTGGCCCGCGCGGAGCACGTCCTGGGGATGATTGATGCGCTTTTCGGCGCTGATTTCGCTGACGTGAACCAGGCCCTCGATGCCGTCTGCGATCTGCACAAAGGCGCCGAAGTTCATCAGCTTGGTTACAGGCCCTTCAATCTGCGAGCCAACCGGGAACTTCCGCTGCACTTCGGTCCATGGATCGCTGAGTGTCTGCTTGAGGCCCAGTGAGATGCGCCGCTCTTCCGGCTTGATGGCCAGGATTACCGCGTCCACCCGATCACCCTGCTTGAGAATGTCGCTGGGGTGGCGCACCTTTTTGCCCCAAGACATCTCGGAAATGTGAATGAGGCCTTCGATGCCCGCGTCGATTTCGACGAATGCGCCGAAATCCGCCAGGCGCGTCACGGTGCCGGTAACGCGCTGGCCGGCCTGGTACTTCTCCGGCGCGGTCTCCCACGGTTCGGGCTGAAGCTGCTTGAGACCAAGCGAAATCTTCTTCGTCTCGGGATCGATTTTGAGGATGCGGACCTTGATCTCCTGGCCGACGCTGAGCACGTCCTCGGGTTTGTTCACGCGCCCCCAGGCAATGTCGCTTACATGTAACAGGCCATCCACGCCGCCGAGGTCAACGAACGCGCCATAACTCATCAGGCTGCGGACCGTGCCGGTGATGGCGTCGCCTTCCTGCATGGCGGCAAAGCGGCCCTGCGCGGCCGAGCGTGCCTGCTCTTCCAGAACCACGCGGCGGTCGACCACGACGTCTTCGTTGGTCACGTCGAGCTTGGTGATGCGGCAGTTGATCTCTGTGCCGACCAGCTTTTCAAGCTCGGCCGCATCGCGGGTTCCGCTGCGGCTGGCAGGCATAAAGGCGCGCACGCCCACATCAACGTTGACGCCGCCCTTGACCACGCCGGTGACTATGCCCACGACGGCCAGCTTCTCGGCGTAGGCAGCTTCCAGGGCCGACCAGTCGCGCGGCTGCGCCACTTTGAAGCGCGACAGCTCGTAGTAGCCCTCTTCATTGCGGCCCGTGACTGAAACCGGAAAGTTCTGCCCAACTTCGACGCCTTCGGCATTGTTTTCAAAGGCCGTGCGCGGCAGCACGCCCTCGGTCTTGTAGCCGATATCCAGGAACACCTGCTCAGAGGAGACGGACACGACCGTGCCCTGCAACTGCTTTGCGCCGCTCTCGGGCTTGTGCGTGTGGCTGCGCTCGAACTCGGAAAGCAGAGCGGCAAAATCTTCGGTGGGTTCTGCGACGGGTTCAGGCGTGTTTTCGGAGGGCGACTGGGCTTCTGAGGCTTCTTCGTTGGTCATGGTGTGTACAGTTCCATTCTCCCATGATTCAACGGAAAGCGCCCTGCTGCGGTAAGCCATTCGTGGCGCGACGGTCACCTGCCGTTGGACACGACACGGCCCGGCGAGCGAGAATGGCGCTCGCACGGGAGAATCGTCATGAATATGCCTTCAATCACACGCAGGGATTTTGTGCGCCTTGGCGCGGGCGCGATGGCCGCGGGAGCAGCCCTGAAATCAACGCTGCTGGAGCCGCCGGTGCTGGCGGCGCAAGCTTCTTCGGGCGCGTCGGACGGCCGCAAGATCCGCTTCGCCTCAATCGGCACGGGGATTCGCGGCTGCGATCTGCTGCGGTCCGCCCGCAACGTACCTAAGGGCGTGCTGGTGGGCACCGCCGATCTCTATGACATGCACGGGAAGGCGGGGATCGAGGCGTACGGCACAGATGTGCCCACCACGCGCGATTACCGTTCGCTGCTGGACCGCAAGGATGTGGACGCGGTGATTGTGGCCGTGGCCGATTTTCAACACCGCCACGTGGTGCTGGACTGTGTGGCGGCGGGCAAGGACGTGTATTGCGAAAAGCCGATGTCGCATAACGTGGCCGACGGGCTCGAAATGGTGAAGGCCGTGCAGGCCGGCAAACGCATCTTCCAGGCCGGCAGCCAGCGCGTCAGCAACATGGTCTTCAAGAAGGCGGCGGAGATCTATGCATCCGGACGGCTGGGCGAAGTGACCTTCATCGAGGGCCACACCGATCGTAATTCACCCTCCGGCGCCTGGGTCTATCCCATTGCACCCGATGCCAGCCCGGAGACGATCGACTGGACAACATGGATTCGTGATGCGCCTGCGCGGCCTTTCGATGCGGCGCGCTTCTTCCGCTGGCGCGGCTTTGCAGATTACGGCGAGGGCGTTGCGGGCGATCTTTTCGTCCACCTGCTTTCCGGAATGGAGCGTGTCAGCGGCGTCAACGCCGTTCCTGCCCGGGCCTACTCGACGGGGAGTCTTACGCATTTCAAAGACGGGCGCGACTTTCCTGACCTTCTGGTCACGCTTTACGATTATCCGGGCCTGACGGTGAACATGCACTGCAATCAGAACAACGCCGCAGCGGGTGACATGACCATCTTCTACGGAAAAGAGGCCACCATGGTGATTAACGGCGACACTGTGACCGTGACACCGGAGGATACCCGCCCGGAGCCGGAAGGCTACTCGCTGGACGGCTGGACTACGGAAGCCAAACAGCAATACCTGAAGGAATGGCACGCCGCGCATCCTGCAACGCCCGCACAACTGGGCGAGGTCGAGAGCTATTCGGCCCCGCGCGGTTACGACGACACCGCGGATCATATCGCCAACTTCTTCCGCGCCGTGGAAACGCGCGAGCATGTCATTGAGGATGAGATCTTCGGCAACAACGCTGCGATTGCCTGTCATATGGCAAATCACTCGTACTTCCACCACAACGTCGCCACATGGGACGCAGCGGCGCAAGCGATCAAGAGCTAACCAGGGAGAATGTTGAAATGAGCAGAACTTCACGTAGAACTTTCTTGAAGGCTTCGGGCACAGTTGCTGCCGCAGCCTGTGTGGGCGCGGGCCGCCTTGCCGCCGCTCACCTGAAAATGCCGGTCGGCCTGCAGCTTTATTCCGTGCGCGATATGTTGCCCAAGGACTTCGACGGCACGCTGCACAAATTGAGGACTGCGGGTTACACGGTCGTGGAGGCCGCCGGCTACTTCGGCAGGTCAGCGACCGAGTTTCGCCACTCCATGGATCAGGCGGGGCTGCGCTGCGTGAGCGGACACTACACCCTGAGCCTGCTACGGTCGCAGCTCGACGAACTGATGGAATACGCCCACACGGCAGGACTGGAATACATGGTCTGCTCCTCGTCCGGGGGCGTGCACCGCGACCCGAGCGCCAAAGGCGAACTGACCCTGGATGACTGGCGCTATGTGGCGGGCGAGTTTAACCGCATGGGCGAAAAGGTGAAGGCCGCCGGCATGACGTTTGGCGTTCATAACCACACGCCGGAGTTTGCCGCCGAGGACGGCGTGCTGGTATATGACGAGCTGCTGCGGCTGACCGATCCGAGTTTGGTGAAATTCGAGATGGATGCCGGCTGGGTCTTCGCCTCCGGGCACAAGCCGGTGGACTATCTGAGCAAGACGCCGGAGCGGTTTCCGCTGATGCACGTCAAGGACATGGTGCGCGGCGCAGAACGGCAAAAGAGCAGCTACCGTGCAATGGGTACAGGGAGCAGGATTATCGGCCCATTCATGCGCGCGGCCACGGGGCTGAAGTACTACTTCGTCGAGCAGGAGGAGTTCAACATGGATCCGATGGAGGAGCTCCGCGAAGACGCCGAGTACATGCGCAATCTGAACGTGTGAGGAGCGGGCCCCCGCCTTTTCGTGTACGCTGGAACCATGAGCGTTTTCGATGAGAAACGGAGCGAGTTGGAGCGGCACGAGTTCATGATGGGCGTGGAGCGGGGCAGGCTGGCGGTGGCGCTGGACCTGCTGACGGACTCGCTGATCATGGTGGGCCAACACGGGGTGTATTGCGCCTCAAGCCGCAACCCGTCCAAGCCGGCGCTTGATCTGCAGGCCGTGTCTGAGCGGCATGGAAGGCGCCAAGGCGCTGATCCAGTCGGTGATGGAGGAGTTGCGGACGCAGCGCGACGCGGCGCGCGGTTGATCAGAGCCCGGCGCCGAAAACATCCGCTGGCGAAAACACGAATCTGAAAAAATGGGCAACTGAGATGGAGCTGGTGCGCCCGGAGAGATTCGAACTCCCGACCTAACGCTCCGGAGGCGTTCGCTCTATCCAGCTGAGCTACGGGCGCGCTCTTTCAGCATACCGCATTTCAAGGTCAGCGGTCGAGATGCCAGTCCGAGCCGACCTCACGGAGCAGGCCGATTCACGCTGCCCGCGCAAATGTCCTAGACTGGCCATTGGCCCGTTTCAATCTGGCGCGCACAGCCGTCGTAAGGAGTTCATGCACTTCAACTTTGACTTTACTGCTGTCCAGGTCCTGTGGACCCTGACGTTCGCGGCACACCTGGTTCTGCTGGTGGTTCTGATGGGGCGCGAGCGGATACGCGCGGTTCCCGTGGTTCACTACCGGCATCGTGCTGGTGACGCTGCGGCTGTTGACGAGCCGGCTGCTCTATGGCCGCATGCCTCAGCTCACCACCAGCATTGTCTTCATCGTTCTGGCCGATGTGACCTCCATCGTCGCAGTGCTGGTGGTGGTGGAGATGGCCCGCCGCGCATTTGGCCGTGCTTCGCGCCGAGCATGGATCGCGTGGACGCTGGTGCTGCTGGCTGCCGGGCGGCTGCGTAGTGCTTTCAGTGGGGCAAGTGGCCGGCATGGAAGACGCTCGCCTTCGACACCACGCTGGCGCGCCTGGGCATGATGCAGCTGTTCGCGCAGAAACTCGGTCTGCTGGTGGACGCTGCTCACCGTTCGCTGGGGCTGCTCGTGGTTCTGTTTGGTCGCCGCTACGGTGCCGGGTGGCGCAGCCACGCGCAGCAGATCGTCATTGGCCTCTCCACCGCGTCGCTGGCACAAATCGCAGTGCAGGCACTATGGCAGACCATCGCCAAGACCGCCGCGCCGCACTCCATGGCGGAGTATCAACGCATCATGGGGCTGCGGGAGAAGCTCTTCAATGCCAATAGCGTGGTGTATCTGCTGGTGCTGATCTGGTGGATCGTCTGTCTCTGGATCGACGAGCCCGGTACGCAATCGGCGGGAGAAGCGCTTCCGGTTGCGGAATCCGTGGTTCAGGCAGATGGACACGCGGTCCCCGAGTTGCCCACCGACACCAGGGAATAAGCGGCCGATTAAAAGGCACGGGGCGAGGGGTTACATCGCAAAATCGATAAACCCCCGCTGCCGGGTCAGTAGACACCAGTTTCACCGTCAGACAATCGCCCACATCGAGCCCATTGGCTCCCGGCTTTCCTGCATTCACCAGCATTCCTTCCACATGCGGATTGAGGACGCGGACGAACGTGCCATAGTGATTCACGCCTGTGACGATGGCCTGGAAGCTCTGGCCGATGCGCGGGTGGAGTACGACGGCCGCAATGCGCTTTTCTGCATCTCGCGCTCCACTTTGCGCGCGCCATCTTCCATCAGCGTGCAGCGCTGCGCAATGGCATCAAGATCGGCTTCGGAATAGGGTTGTGGCGCGTGCGCGAACCAGGCTTTGAGCAGCCGCTGCGTCACCATGTCAGGAAACCGGCGGTTGGGCGCGGTCGAATGCGTGTAATCCTGGACGGCCAGGCCGAAGTGTCCCGGCGAAACTTCGTTCGGCTTCACCAGCACATACTCCCCCGGCCCCATCAGCTTGATGACGGTAAGTGAAAGATCGGGAAAGTGGTCTGGATCCTTCCGTTTCTGCGCCAGAAGAAAATCATTGAGGGCCTTGGAATCCGGTTCGGCAGGCAAGGTGGCGCCCAGCCCGGCAGCGACTTCGACGATGCGGTCCCAGCGTTTGGGCGTACGCACAATGCGACGGATGGAGGCCACGCCGGCATCTTCAAGAGTCCTGGCGATCACCCCATTGGCGGCCACCATGAACTCCTCGATAAGAGACGTGGCGCGATTCTTCTGCAATGGGGCAATATCGATGGCCTGATCGGCATGCATCACGGGCCGGGTCTCGATAGTCTCAAGATCGAGCGCGCCGTGCTGGAAGCGGTTGCCTTGCATGCGTTGCGCCGCGGCGTCCTGCAGCTTGAGCTGTGCAGCCAGATCGGCGCTGGCGGCCACCTTGGCCGGCGCCGGGCCTTTGCCCTCGAGCCATGCGCCTACGCAGTTGTAGGCCAGTTGTGCCCGGTTGCGAACCAGAGCACGGTAGGTCTTGCCATCCGATGCAGTGCCTTCCGTATCGACAGCGATCTCAATGACCAGCGCCACGCGGTCTTCATCCTCGTTCAGCGAAGTGATGCCTTCAGAGAGCGCCGGCGGAAGCATGGGAAAGACTTTTACGCCGGTGTAGACAGAAGTGGTCTCACTGCGGGCGTGCCCATCGATGATCGTACCCGTGGCCACGCGGGCGTCGACATCGGCCACGCCGATCAGCACGCGGATGCGGCCGTCGGGTAACTGCTCGGCCCATTCGATCTGGTCAAGGTCTTTGGATGTGTCGTTGTCGATGGAGGACCATAGCAGGCTGCGCAGGTCTTCAGCACCTGGGGCGGCGGGCAGTTCAGGATGCGCCTGGATCGCGGTTAGTTCAGCCTCCGTTCCGTTGGGGAAATCGGGCTGAAAACCGTGTTCGATCATGGAAGCGTGAGCCGCTACCGTCAGGTTGAAGCACAGAGGCTGGCTGTTGTGCACCGAGTAACTCTCCTTGTACGCGAAGAGCCAGCCTACCACGCCAAGGTTAACCGCCGGAAAAGCACAAAGGCGGCCAGTGATCCAGCCGCCCTTGAGTCCCCTTATCCTGAAGTTGAAGTTATTGAATGCCGAGGTCAGCCAGAACCTTCGGCTTTGACTCATCCACTGCAAGCAGGTTGTGGCAGGTCGCGCAGTCCTGGGGAATTGCAGTGCCGTCCTTGGCTGCGTGGCTGCCATCGTGGCAACGGAAACACCCCGGATAGCTCATATGCCCGATGTGGTTGGGGTGTGTTCCCCATGTCACTTTCATAAACGGGAAAACGTTCTGACTGTAGATGGTGACAAGTCCCTTCCCGGCCTTATCCACGAGATTGGCCTTGGTCGCCAGAATCTGGGGATACTTCTCGCGATAAAAAGCGGTCAGCGCGGCAGGAATCTTGGTGCTGGCCTCCTCCTGCGAGGCATAGTCCGCTTTCAGCAGTTCAAGCCCTTCCTTGTGGACAAACGGAAGAGACGGACTGACCGGACCGTCGGACATGGCCTGGTTGATGGCTTCCTCGGCGGTCACAAAAGGATGCGCCGCACGATTGTGGCAGTCGATGCAGTCCATCACCCGCCGCTCACCCTGAGGAACCGCGCTGCCCGCCGGCAGGGACGAAAATACGGTCTGCGAACCGTCGGCGTTCTGCTTTTCGACCCAGGGGATGTTCGTGCGGCTGGGATCGGTGGCGATGTATTCGATGTGGCCGAGGTGGACGCCGTGAATACCGGTCAAGTGGGAGAGGCCATCGAGGCCGCCAAGGTGGAGAACCAGCACTGTCTGGGTTTCCGAGTTCTGCTCGTCGTCCGCGAAAGAAGACTTCACCAGCAGCTTTTCACCGACAAACCGGGCCGGGGTGTGGCAGCCCTCGCAGATTACACGCGCCGGGCGCAGGTTCCGAACCGGGGACGGGATGGGCGTGGGATAGTCGTGGAACGAAACCTCAAGCAATTGCTTGGTGCCATTTACCTTGGCGCTGAAGTAGGCTTGCGCGCCGGAACCGATATGGCAGTCTACGCAGGCCACGTGGGAATGGGCAGCGATCTTGTACGCCGTGTATTCGGGATGCATCACGTGGCAGGACTGCCCGCAGAACTGGGGCGAGTCCATGTACGAAGCCCCGCGATAGCTGGCGATCGACACCACCAGCAAGTTCACGATCGAGGCCACCAGCACGATATCCACGCCGTGGCGGAACATGCGGTCGTTGAAGTCGACCTTGGGAAACACCGCGGGAATCTGCCCGGCAGCCTGCAGTTTTTTGTGACGCAGATAGACGCCCACCGGGATAAGCGCCAGCCCCAGCACAAACAGTGCCGGGAGAATCAGGAAGAAGATGATTCCCAGGTAGGGATTGCTGTTGGGCCGACCCAGCAACTCCACGATCCAATAGGCGATCATGGTGACGCCGGAAGCAGTGGTAATGGCGCCGCCGGCCAGACTGATGGGATTGTTGCCGAAAAACAGCGCCGGCCTTACCCAGTGTTCACGGAATTTTTGAAACAATGGCACGTTGCCCCCGCCTTAAATTGAATGGCCCGCCGGTGGCGGCGGGCCGCACTACGTGTCCTATTTCAACGAGCGGAAATAGGCGACGGCGTCCTTGATCTCCGGCTCTGTCAGCTTGCTCTTAAAGGCCGGCATCTTGCCCTTGCCATCGGTTGTGGCTGTGACCATTTCGGCTTCACTCATTTTCTTCATTTCCGGGGAGGAAACCGGCGGCACCTTCAACATCTTGGCGGTCGGTGTGTCGGCAGCGCCGTTGGCGCCATGGCACATCTGACACTTGGCCTTGTAGGTCGCTGCGCCCGCTTGGGCGAAGCTCATGGAACCGGCCATACAGACTACAGAGGCCAGCACCGCCAGGGAGCGAATCGTCTTTGTCATTGCGAAACTCCTTCAGTACTCTCCGCCGGTACGCCTTGGCGGCCGGGGCTGAATTTGTGGACACATGCATTCTTGAACTCCGCCGTCGAAGAAAAAGTCACCGGAATTGTTCAAGATTGTACTGATAACCCTATAGCACAGGACCGATGCAACGCCCCAAAAATCGAAACCCTTGCATCGGTCCTTTTGTTTTTGCTACTTGATGAACGTGCGGAAATAAGTTACCGCGTCTTTGATCTGCGCGTCGGTGAGCTTACCTTTGTAGGGCTGCATCTTGCCCATGCCGTTCGTGACTGCGGCTTCCATCTGAGTTGCCGAGAGCTTGGAAACCTCGGGATCGGTGACCGGCTTCACCTTCATTGCTTTGCCTGCCCCCGAGTCGGCCATTCCGTTTGCGCCGTGGCACATCTGGCACTTGGCTTTGTAGAGAGCTTCCCCTGAAGACTGGGCGAAGCCCACGGCGCTGGCCAGCGATAGAACCGCCGCCAACGTCACAAAGAATCGAATCCCCTTTGTCATGTTCAACTCCTTCGAGATCTTCCCGGCCCATTTGCGAGGAAAATCGCTGTCGAAAAAAGAGGCTTCTTCAACATCACTTGCGCTGTTCCCATTGCATCGGACTCAAGGAAATCTGCGACATGAAACGGTGAAACTGCGAATCGATGAAGATGGACGGGTAGAACTTCCTGCTCGTCCATCGCGGTTGTTAAAACGCGTACTTCACGCCCAGGGTAATCACGTCCCCGTGGAAGTCGCGAGGTGCTGGTCCGGCGCCGCCGGACTCGGTATACGCGTGGTGAATCCAGTTGCCATGCCATGCCCATTGCGGCGCAATGTTGACCAGCAGATCGGTGAAGGGCGTGACAACCTTCGAATTCAGCGCGCCCGGCACCATCAGCGGATTCAATTGCTCCGCCTGCCCGCTCTGGCTGTTGATTGAGGCTCCGCCATTAAACCGGAAATACTTGCCCGGCGCATAGCTGAGCGAGCCTGCAAAAAACGATTCCGGCGCGTCATAGTATCCGTCGCCCAGGTAGAGCTGAGACGATGCCGGCGCGGTGGGTAGAGTGCCTCCCGGATTGGAAGCAGTCTGCAGGCAAGTGCCGGTAGAACCATTCGCTCCAGCCGGAAGCGGCGCAGTTGCCGTGGCGAGGTAGATGTAGCACAGATCGGTCCTTGAGAACACATCTTCGTGGGCGTAGTTGATGTCCAGGCTCACAGACTCGACCGGAATGATCTGCGTGGCAAAGCTGAAGTCGTGGTTATGCTCCTGGTGGTTGACAAGAGGATCGTCATTCTTGGCTGAGTAGTCATTGCCGGTCACAGCGAAGTTGATCCACTTGGCCGGAATAACTGTGGCTCGCACCCGCAGATGGTTGATGACATTGGGCGCTTCGCGGGTGTAGGTATCGCTGGTTGTGTCCGCGTTGGCGCTGTTGGAGCGCATGGTGTCGAAGTTCACGTTGAGGCGGAATGCATGGGTGGGCTGAACGACGCCCCCCAGCAACGCCCAGTTCTGATGCCACGCTAGAGTCGGATCTCCGTCGAAATCGATGGTGCGGTCGTTGAAGCGCCACCCGCCCGAGAGCTTCACCTGAGGCGTAATGGTGAAGATGCCCATCACGGTATTGCCCGTGTTCTTCTGGCCCAGGAAACCTGAAAAGGTGTTGGGCGGGTTTGAGTTTGGCGTGGTGGTCGTGGCGGTCAGGCTGGGATCCGTAAGCGGAGTCAGCATCGATGTTCCGAACACCACAGGCGGTCCCTTTTGTGTGGCCACGCCGGTCAGGGTGAACTGGTTCCAGGCCGTTTCCCCCGGGATGCGGAAGTTCCAGAAGCTGAAAGCGTCGGTCACCGACACGTATTTACTAAGTTCCACTTCAATGCCGTAGTCGGCATTCACGCTGATCCGCTCCGTGTTGGCCAAATGCGCATTGGGGAGCGCACCAGTAGTGACTGATTCGCGGGTAACGGTGCGTGAATTGAGTCCGATGAACGTTTCATTGAAGCTGTTGACATCGCTGTTGCCGCCGCTATAGGTCATGCGCCCGTTCATCGAGACGCGATCCCAGTAGTTGGAAGCGAAGCGCAATTGCTCGGTGGGAAAAGTTGTCCGGGTCGGCGCCACTTCGCTCTGCGTCGTGGTTCCGCTGCAGTAGGGGTTGGCAATGCCGTTCACCACTTCGAGAGTGTAGTTTGAGGTGCCCGAGGTGCCGCACTTGGCGGTGGCCAGGGTGTCAACTCCAAGTGAGGCCGGGGTTCCATCTGGAAGCTCGAAAGGAGTCGGCGCCAGTTGGTAGGTGGAATCGCCCTTGTAGGTGACGTAGAACTGGTCGTAGCTGACCGTGGTGCGCTTGGCCAGTTTCACGTCCACACCTCCGGTATACGTGTCCTGGCCGTTGCGGAACCACTGCAACTCCTGCACGTCACCGCCGTTGTGAATTGTCGAATAAGACGGTCCTTCGTGGGTTCCGTGATTGAAGCCGCCGCGAAAACTGATGCGCGACAGAGGCAGCAGTGTAAGCAGCGTATCCGTGTTGCGCCGCACGGTGTTGAACAGGTGCAGCGAATCCGGTTCAGCCACCAGCGCGGTGGGACCGAGCAGCGAGTTGGCCAGCAGGTTGTAGTCGAAATAGTTGCGATCGCGCCTGAAACTGCCGGCAAAGTCGTAGAGGCGGCCCTTGGAAAGATTGAGATAGGAGACGTCGTACGGGTCGCCGCCGTATCCGAAGCTGGAGGAGGTCAAGGTATCAAAGAACGGCGTCTTCGATGGGTTGAGAGAATGCATCTGGAGTGAGTGACTCAGGACGCGCATTCCAGTGCCCTGATTCACCATGGTGGCCCACATGGCGTCGCTGCCGCTCTTGTTGGCGGTGATGCGTCCGCCGAGTTCGATCTCCTGGTGCACCGCGTAGCCGCCGATCACCTTTTGTGCCGGCTCTGCGGGTTTGGTTACGGTGGCCTTCTTTGCGGAACTGGCCGCTTCCGGTGTGTTCTGCGCAAAGCTAAGCTGGGCTCCGCCGCAGGCCAACGCCGCTACCAGGGTAAGGGTGCACAACCGGGAAAACCTGGCCCCGGCCGGCGACCCACCCAGACATCCTGAGAGTTTTGTCTGATTAGTCATCGCTCGCCCCTTACTTGGTGTTGAAGAACACTTCACTCACGTTGGAACCGTGAATGTTGGTGTGGCAAATGGTGCAGGACTGATACTGCGCGGCCTGATTGTGCACCGGCCCGCTGGGCAGGTTGGTGGTAAAGTTTGACGACGGTGAGTGGCACTGCAGGCAGATGGTGTTCACGTTGGCGCGGTTCAGCAGTCGTGGATTCGGTCCGCCGTGCGGCGTATGGCATGCCATGCAGCCTTCGGTTTTGACTACCGCGTGCTCATACACAAACGGTCCAGCCGTTTCAGTGTGGCACTTGGTGCAAACCGCGTCCTGCTGAGTCGACGACCTCAGGGCCTTGCGGCCGAAGGTGCCGTGCGGATCGTGGCAATCGGAGCACTTGACCAGGCCCTCTTCCACTTTGTGATGGAAGGGCATGGAGAACTGTGGCTTGACATCGGTATGGCACTGGAAGCAGAGCTGAGGCTCAGCAGCCTTGAGCAAGTGCTCCGGCGTGGTGCTGGCATGGACGCTATGGCAGCTGACGCAGCTCACATTTGCCTCGCCGTGGGCCGAGCGTTCAAAATTTGCATGTTTGCCCTGGTGGCATCCAAGGCATTTCTCGTCTACTTCTTTCGCCGTGGCTTTGGCGGGATTGAAGATCTTCGATATATCGCCGCCGCCTTCGACATGGGCCTTGCCCGCCCCGTGGCAGCTTTCGCAGGTAACGCCGGTTCCACCGTGCATTTCAGCAAGCTTGGCATGCGGATTGTCGCCGAAACCTTTTACTACTTCTTCATGGCAGGTTGCGCAGGTTTCCGCACCCACGAAGTCGCCCGGAAGAGCTTCTGGGGCCTGGGCGCCGGCCGTCTTGGTTCCCTTTGCCGGAGCAGCCATTGCGGTGGCGCAAAACAACACTGCCCCCAGCAACAGAATGAAACAGACGCGCAGCCCGGGAATCTTGCCCGGAGCCGCAAAGACTCGCAATTCACCTACTGGCCCATCTTCATGCATGAAGTATTCATCCTTTTTAACTCTTGACGCAGTCTGAATCAGTCGGACCTCATCCGGCCGGGTATGCCAATTCCTTTCAAAGGAGCAGAATTCGGCGGGTTGGACGGCCCTCTCTGATACGAGGCCGCTCTCTGTGCGGAGCATCACCTCATGGGCAAAATCGTACCGGTTTTGCCTGGGAGACTCGGTGATCTTCGTCACACGCGGCGTGGGCGAAGGTAACTATCCGGAATCCCGTTGCCTGATCGCGCCGAAATCTTTTGTTACCTTTGCAGAATTCAATGGAAGGGAAGCCTGTGCGTAACACGGCGGGAGCCCGAATTCCCGGAAAATGGCCGAAACGCGCGAGAAAATATGATCTGGGTGGGCGCGAAATTCAAGATAAAGGACGCCTGGATCGGAACCGGGAAAGGCCGAAGAGGCGTGAGGCTCATCACATCCACGAGTAACAGTTCTGCAAGAGACTCAGATCAAGCGAAAGTCTCTTTCCCGGAGACCGAAGCGCTCTCGCTTCAGACCCAACCCTCGCAACTTTGGAAGGGGGGTCCGAGGTAAGTCCAAGGGCCCTTTATCGGCGAAGACGGGGCAACATGATGGCGGACGCAGCGATTCCGGCGGGATTGCAGAGACGGCAGAGGCATTTAGCACGGCAGGCACCGGTAGGGTGCGCGGCATGCGCCAACCGCCGCCCAGGCTGGTTCTGCTCCCTGGGCAGTGCGGTTCTGGCTGACCTCGAACTAGCCACAAGCACCATTTCCCTCCCGGCACAAGCCTCCCTGTTTAACCAGGGAGAGGAAGCCCGGTGTCTTTATCTGATCTGTGGCGGATATCTCAAGCTGACTGCGGGCCGGGCCAAAGATCGCCAGATGATTGTCCGCGTGGCAGGCCCCGGATCGATGCTGGGGCTTTACGCCGTTCTTTCTCATGGTGTCTACGAAGTCTCGGCCGAGTCGCTCACCCCGGCGCAGCTTCGACCGGTGGAGCGGGATAGGTTCCACACCTTTCTTCGCAGCCATAAGGAAGCCCAGATGCGTGCCGTGCAGTGCATCTGTCAGGAATACCGTTTCGCGCTTCAGGATGCGTGCCGCATCGCCCTGGCGG
Source organism: uncultured Acidobacteriota bacterium (assembly GCA_963833995.1). GTDB lineage: Bacteria > Acidobacteriota > Terriglobia > Terriglobales > Acidobacteriaceae > Telmatobacter. Next base: position 201,764 of record CAWIAE010000005.1, read on the forward strand.
AGACGGTAGCGGCAAGGCTGGCGCGCTTGCTGCTTGAACTGGCCCACCAGATCGGAGAGGACCTTCAGACTGGGGGCTTTCGTTTCCCGCTGCTGTTGACGCACGAGGAGATGGCCTCGATGGCCTGCACCACCCGCGAGACAGTGACCCGCACATTGGGGCAATTCCGTAAAGACGGATGGATTTCAATCGAAGATTCCGTGGTGACAGTCCATCATCCGGAACTGCTGCAGGCGCTGGTCTGACCCGCATTCGCTTCTGTCCGCTTCCGCATCGCCCGTCTCCGGAGTCCAAGAGCTATCATCGGAAGTGGGAGTTCGTGCTGCATATGACCCGAATTGTGGTATGTTTTTTTGTTTTCCTTCCCTCCTTCGCTGCGCTTGCCCAGAGTCCGGCACCGGTTTCGGGACCTGCTCAGTCCTCCGTGACCTCCACCGCATCGCCAGAGCTCATCGAATTTCAAAAGATTGAGGACGCCTGGGCCAGCGCCGTCAACCAGCGCGACCAGTACGGGCTCGAACTGGTGCTGGCGCCGCTGTTCATGGATGTCTCAGCGTCGCGGAGACATCTCCACCCGCAATCAGCAGGTGGCCGATCTGATCTCAAGCGAAGACAAGACCCTCCATCTCGAACAAAAGGTGATTACCGTGCGCATGCTGGGGGATATTGCCGTGGCCAACGGCACCTACGTGCTGCACCACAAGGCTGCCTCCGGCCAAGTGGACGAAAAAGGCGTGTTTACGCACGTGTTTGAGCGCATCCACGGCGGTTGGCGATGCGTCAATTCGCAGCGTACGTCGCTCCGTGAGGATTCGAATGCCAAGCACAAGAAACAATCCACCGCCGAGCTGCCCTTCCACATCCCCTTGTTCTCAAGGAGCGACAAGAAGGATTAGTGGGCGCAATCCCCCAATACCCTCAGCGGGCGTATGTCAGAGCATTTGAAGTGCGATTAGCTGGCTCGCTTCGCGGCCTGCATCCGGATGGAAACATGCACCAGGCTGAGAGCCGCGGGTGTGACGCCAGGGATCCGGCTGGCCTGGCCAATAGTGGCGGGGCGGACCCGCTCCAGCGTCTCGAGCATCTCGCGCGACAGACCGCTGATGGCCCTGTACTCGATCCAATCGGGAATGGCGACGGCTTCCGCCGCCTTGAGCTTCTCGATGGATTTTTTCTGCTGCTCCAGGTACCCGGCAAACTTGATCTCCGTCTCGACCGCTCGAATCTCGTTGCGGATCGCAGAAGGGAGCGGGCCGTCCCCTTCAAGAGCGGGGGACCATGACGCCAACTCGGGCACCCCGACCAGATCTTCGCGCAGGACGCCGAGCACCACCTCGATGCCCACCTCAGGGCGCTTGAGCAACTGAGCCCAGGTCAGCCCGATAGTAGCCGTGAGAGCTTCAAGACCCGCGCCTGCCAGCCGCTCCGGGTTGGCCTTGCGGGTATTCAGCAGGCAATCGAGCGCCGCCATGCGGGCCTGCTTTTGTTCGTACTCGGCCCAGGCATTGTCGCCGATGAGCCCGAGCCTGCGGCCGTGCGGAGTCAGCCGCCGGTCGGCGTTATCAATGCGCAGATGCAGCCGGAACTCCGCACGCGAAGTAAACATCCGGTACGGTTCATTGGTTCCCTTCGAGATCAGGTCGTCGACGAGAATGCCGGTGTAGCCCTCGGTCCGGTCCATGGTGAATGGCGGCTCGCCCTTCAGCCACAACGCGGCGTTGATACCGGCCATGATGCCCTGGCAGGCGGCTTCTTCGTATCCGCTTGTCCCGTTGATCTGGCCCGCGAGGTAGAGGCCTTCCATGCTTTTGACACGCAGGGCGCGATCCAGTTCGGTGGCGTCCACGCTGTCGTACTCGATGGCATAGCCGGGACGCAGCATCTCCGCGTTTTCAAGCCCGGGGATGGAATGCACGATCTGCCACTGCACTTCCATGGGAAGCGAAGTCGACATGCCGTTGACGTAGACCTCATGCGTGTTCAGCCCCTCCGGCTCCAGGAAGAACTGGTGCTGCGTCTTGTCGGGGAACTTGACGATCTTGTCTTCGATGGACGGGCAATAGCGCGGCCCAATGCCTTCGATGCGCCCCGAGTACATGGCCGAGCGATGAACATTCTCGCGGATGATGCGCAAGGTCTCAGGCGTAGTGAACGCGATGTGACAGCTTACCTGGGGCTGCACGATCTTTTTGGTACGGAAGCTGAACGGCGTGGGATCGGCGTCGCCCGGCTGCTCTTCGAACGCCTCCCAGCGGATAGTCCGGCCGTCGAGCCGCGGCGGTGTGCCGGTCTTGAGGCGGCAGGTCCGAAGCCCCAAAGCCCGAAGGGCCTCGCCGAGCAGCACCGAGGCCGGTTCGCCGCTGCGCCCGGCCGGATAGCGCTCCTCGCCGCAGTGAATCAGGCCGTTCAGGAATGTCCCCGTGGTGATGATGGTAGCGCCGGCGAGCAGTTGCCTTCCGTCGCGCAACTTGAGGCCCAGAACGCGCCGCCGTGGACGAACCGGCCGCGGCAACTCCGTAGCCTCATTGAGTTCTGCCGTCCCCGATCCCTCTTCCAGCACCAGGTCCACCACTTCGGCCTGGCGAATGTGCAGCCCCGGCTGGCTTTCGAGCACTTCGCGCATCTTCACCCGGTAGAGTTGTTTGTCGCACTGCGCTCTCGGACTCCACACCGCCGGCCCGCGCGAAGTGTTGAGCAGTCGAAACTGGATTCCCACCGCGTCGGCCACTTCGCCCATGATCCCGCCCAGCGCATCTACTTCGCGAACCAGGTGGCCCTTGGCTACGCCGCCCATGGCCGGGTTGCAGCTCATCTGCGCAATCAGGTCAAGGTTCATGGTGATGATCGCGGTCCTCAGGCCCATGCGGGCAGCCGCCATGGCCGCCTCGCAGCCGGCGTGCCCCGCGCCCACTACCACCACGTCGTATTGTTCGGTAAATGCCATCTGCTTCTATTCTACGGATGGCACGGGGTTCTTGGCCGGCAGAGTGTAACAGAAGCGTGGGAATGCGCCCAGACAAGTGCTAGGATGCAACAAAGCAAGCAATCCCGCCCGCCGCCAGGAGGAATTGCCGCATGGGTTTATCAGATCGCTCGTGGGAGCCCCAGCCCGATGCTGCCCCGGATTCTTCCCCCAGATCTTCCCTGGGCATTCCCCAGCCCGCGCAGTCGCCCGAAGAACTGAAAGAGGAGAGCCGCAAGATTCGCCGCCTGCAGATGGTGATGAACATGGTGATGCAGGTCATCGCGCAGGACTCGAAGCTGACCGTGGAGGAGGCTTCAGAGATGGTGGCGGATACACGCCGTGCGGCCCTGGCCATGTTTCCCGACAAAGAGCTGGCCTTCAACCTGATTTATTGGCCCAGGCTGCAGCGCCTGATGCGCGAGCGCTACCGGATGCAGTAGGACAGCAGAGAACACGAGTCACTGACTCTTCATTTGTAGTCGTTGCCCGTCAGGCGGAAGGTGATCGTGCCCCAGAAGAGCCGGGCGCGCATCTGTACGGGCAGATGGCGCTCGTCGTCGGTGTACCAGATCCAGATGTTGCCGCGATTCTTCACCACCCCTGCGGCGGCCGTGGGCTGCACGCGAATGGTCTTGAAGGTGCCCAGCGAGGTCTTGATCTCCTCACGGCCCTCTACCTTCATGGTCACCGGCACATTGTGCATGGCGTCCACCAGGGGAATCACGAAGTCATGCCCCACTTCCAGAGGCTGCGACGCGGTATAGAAAACGCCGGTCAGCAGGTCGGTCATGCAGCCCGGCATCGGCGACTCCACATGCTTGCTCTCCCCCGTCACCATGTTCTTTTCATCGAGAATCGACTTGGTCTGGCCGTAATCGAGTTTGAGCGTGGAGTTGACCTGGCGGCGGCCCTCCACGGTCTGCTTGTCGAACTCGTCGGTGCAGCCCTTGGTGCGGTCGATGGTCGCCTGGAAGTGGTCGCTCACATGGAAGAGCAGGTTGATGGCGCCGATGGTGTCGGCCGTTGGCGGTGATGCGCTCCGTCTCGCCAGTCGGCCTCAAAGTGCACCACCGCGGTTCCGGCTGGAAAGACCCGCCAGTCCACGGAATAGGTAAGTGTCTGCTTCTGAGGGAAAGCTGAACCCGGCGCGCGGCGGCGCAAGCGGCGGAATCTGCTGGCCGTAGGCCAGGGTGGCAAGAACAAGGGCGCAAAGGATCGTCTTTAACAGTCTTCCGCTTCTTCACCGTGAGGCCGGGCTCCTTTTGATTTACCGATTCCTCGCAGAGAACCCTCGCCGGGGTTCTCTCGCGACTGATCCCCGTGGTTCGGGTTGTCGCTCACATGAGGCCGTGCACAAGTGCGCTGAGGCCGGCCGAAGGAAGAGCAGGCTGAGGTAGAGCAGTGCAGCCCCTATAGCTGCATTGTACTCGCGGTGCTTCAGGTAGAGTGCAAGGGAGAAGTTGCCGGAGTCCGACGTGCCTTTGGCTGCGATGAGCCGCGGAAGCAGGCGCGGCACCCGGCGGCAATAGGCCTCGAACTCTGGAAAAGCTGACGCGAAGAAACCGCTCCTCCGATGCGATGACCGGGACGTAAATCACCAGGAATCCCACGGCCAGCACCAGCTGCCACCGGCCAGCTCAGCAAGGCCACGGCAAAACCCGGCGGCCATGAGCATCGAGCCCAGATAAAGCGGGTTGCGCGTGTGCGCGTAGGGGCCGGTCTGGGTGAGTTCCCGGTTCTTTTTCACGTAGCCGGCGGCATAGCCGCGCAGCCACAGCCCTGGCAGCACCAGCGCCAGACTCCAGGCCACGGCGGCGGGTTGCGGGGCGCGCCGCCACAATTCAAAAAGGTAAAGGGCGGCCGCGAGAATCCCAAGCGGCACGCGGATGCGGCGGGCGACACTTCTGCCAGCGTGCAATCCAGTCCGGCTTGGTGTGGCGCCGGCTCCTGGGTCATTGAGATGCGTTCTCTCCCGGCCAGCAAGTTCGTCCGCCGCCCGCAGCACCTCTTCCGGCTGAATGGTTAGCAAGCCAGCTTCTGGTGCTTCGCGCCGGGTGTGGTCGCGGCGGCTCCCGGGCTGCGCAGCACTCTGAAACGGCGTCCCAAACGGCCCGTTGCGGCTGGGGTCCGTGGGTCCGTAGATGCCCACCACCGGCTTGCCGAGGGCGCAGGCCAGGTGCAGAGGGCCCGTATCGCCCGCGATGGCCAGGCTGATCCTGCGGGTGAGCGCAATCAGATGGCCCAGGCTGCCGGAAGCGGCGTGGCCTGCCCCGCCGGTTTGCTTCACTAGCACCTCCGCCAGCGGCTCTTCGCCGGGACCCGCATTGACCAGAATGCGAAATCCGCGCGGATAAGCCCTTGCGGCCACTGCCGCATAGCGCTCCAACGGCCAGCGCTTGGCGCCCCAGCCGGCGCCGGGATTGATCAGCACGCAGGGGCTGTCCACTGCTTGGCGTCGAAGAAGCGCGTCGGCCCAGGCTTCGGCGGCAGGATCGACCGGCAGCCAGGGCTGTGCGGCTTCAAGTTCATCGCCGGCCACGGCTGAGGCCAGCTCCACATCCTGCTCAATCACATGCGCGCCACGGGTGGGTACGACGCTCGTGAAGAGCCAGCGGGCGGCTCGCTCCCGTGGGATTCGGCCTCGCCAATCAACCTCCGGCATCCCGCCATGCGGCCCAACACCGCCGATCGCAGCGCTCCCTGCAGATCGAGGACGGCGTCATATTCGCCCTGCCGCAAATCTCGCCGCAAGCTCATGATTCCACGAAAGGTTTTCCCGGCGAGGGGGCTGTGACGCCATTCCTTCGAGGGCGCCAGATGCAAGCCGGTCCACAATCGGCTGCAACGCGGCGGGATGGCATGTATCCCGACCACTGCTTCCCGGCGCCGCCAGCAGCATTTGCCACCTTGGCTCAACCACCCAGTCGATCACCCACTCCGGGTGGGCCATTCGCAGCGCCGTCACCGCCGGCAAGGCGTGCAGAATATCTCCCATAGCGCCCAAACGCACAATGAGCAAACGGAACTTGGACTGAGTTTGCAAACTCTGATTTTCTCACAGGGAAGGGTACAGGTTCGCGTCGCGAAGCCGGCCAATGAGATCGTCGGCGAAAGAATTCTCATCCTCGATTTCAACTCGAAGCCGCACGGCCAGAAGTGGCACTGCAGTTCGAAAGGTTTCGGACAGCCCATCCATCCGCACCTGGTCTTTTTCCGTTGTGATCAGCGCCCTGGCGCCGGCGCTGCGGGCCGCAGCCAGGATGCGCTCCACATCATGGGCGGTATAGCGGTGGTGGTCGCGAAAGACCATCCGGGTAGCGAGGCGCAGCCCGGCAGCCTCGATCCCCGCGAAGAACTGTTCCGGACGCGCAATGCCGCAAAAGGCGACCACCGGGCCATCAACCCATGGAACCTCCATGCGCCGATGTATTCGCCAGATCGGCTTGCGCCACCCCCACGCCGTCAGTTCCCCTTCCAGACCGGAGTCGTCCGCCGGAATCGCGAGCACACTGGCGCGGCGAGCGGCACGCAATCCCTCGCGCAGGTTGCCGCCGGGGAGCAGGCTGTCCTGCCAGTCCGCCCGATTTATCAGCAGGATGTCCACATCCCGATGAAGCTGGCGATGCTGAAACCCGTCGTCGAGAATATGGGCGCAGGGGCTCCGATTCTGCCTTGCATTGTCCTGCGCTGAGGCGGTTGCCGCATCCGCCTCGGCCAGCAACCCCACCTCGTAGCGCTGCGCGGCCACGTAGACCGGCACGCCCGTCTCCCGCGCAATCAGCAGCGGCTCGTCCCCGAACTTGGTCGCCGTTCCCTCGGTGCGAACCCGTGCCGGCGTGCGACTCTCCCGTCCGTACCCGCGCGAAAGCACGTCCACCTCGAAGCCTTTGCCGCTGAGAAGCCTGGTGACTTCGATGGTGAGAGGGGTCTTGCCAGAGCCGCCCGCGGAGAGACTTCCGATGCTGATGACGGGCCATGCCAGCCGCTGCACCGGCGGTCCCCAGCCGCGGCCGATGCTCGCGTTGCGCAGCGCCACTCCCGCGGCGTAGAGCGGAGTGAGCGGCGCTAGCCACGGTCGTCTCATGCGACCAGATGCCCCTTGGCAAGCAGGGCTTCGAGCGCGTGAACGGTCCGCTCGGTTGCGCCGGCCTGCTCGTCGAAGACCTGCCTTGCCCGATGGCCCAATGCAGCGGCGGCCGCAGGATCGCCCAGGAATTCGGCCAGGGTTTTCGCTAGATCCTGTTCAGGCGTAATGCGAATGGCATCATGCGCCAGCAGGTCCTCCGTTATGGCGCGGAAGTTGGCGTAGTGCGGGCCCATCACGATGGGTATGCCGAACTGCGCCGGCTCCAGGGGATTGTGGCCGCCACCGGCAGCGACCAGGCTGCCACCAACGAAAGCCAAAGTTGCCAGGGAGTAGACCGAAGCGAGTTCTCCGATGGTGTCGAGAAGCACGATTCCATATCGCAGCGGCTTCGGCGCCTCTGCCGGCTCCGCATTCAATTCTGACCGTTTCACCCAGGGAATTCCGGATCGTTCCAGCAAGGCAGCGACTGCGCCAAACCGCTCCGGATGCCGCGGAGCCAGCACCATCACCAGCGCCGGATCGCGTGCGAGAAGCGCCGGCCACGCCTCAAGCAGCGCAGCTTCCTCGCCTTCCAATGTGCTGCCGGCAACCACGAAACGCAGTCCGGGCGCAAGCCCCTTCAGCAGCCGCGTGGCGTCAGCTTCATTCACCGCGCGCACATCGAACTTCAGATTGCCGGCGACCGCGACTCGATCCGGCCGGCAGCCGATGGCCTTGAGCCGCTCCGCGTCCGTCTCGCTCTGGGCCAGCACTCGGTCGATCTGCCCAAGCAGCGGTTTCCACAGGCGCTTCAGCGCTCGATAGCGCGGCCACGAGCGGTCGGAGATGCGGGCATTGACCACCGCCACCGGAATCTGCCGCTGGAAACAGCCATGCAGCAGGTTGGGCCAGAACTCGGTCTCGGCAAGAATCAGCAAGGTGCGGCCTGAGGGCGTTCAGATAGGCCCGCACCGCCCAGGGCAGATCGAGCGGGCAATAGAAAACCCGTTCCGCCCCGAAGCGCTCGCGGGCCAGCGCCTGTCCGGTGCGCGTGGTGGTGGAAACAACCAGCCGCACCTGCGGCCATGCCCGGTCCAGTTCGCCGACCAGCCGGCTCGCCGCCAGCACCTCGCCCACCGAGACGGCGTGAAGCCAGATGACAGGACGAGCCGCGCCTCAGAGAGCGAAGTGCTACCGGGACACGGCCCAGCCGCTGCGGCAATCCCTCGCGGTATTTCTGCGTCGTGGCCATCCGCCACAGCCACCAGGGAGCGCCGGCCAAAAGGGCTGTGAGCAGTGCCAGGTTATAGAAAAAAAGAATCATGCGTGACGGAATTCCCCTGTCCCCGGTCTAACCCTCAAATGATACAGTCGACCACGATGACGATTTTCAAGGCGATTCCGCTATTGGCCCTCTGGCTGGCGTTGCCGGCCATCGCGAGCGACCACAAAGCGCCACCCGTGCAGCCCGCCACATCGTTTCCGGCCGTCGAAGTGCACGACAAGGAAAAAGTGGCCATCGCCGCCGAACCCTACGACACCAAGGAAAAGGAATCCATCTTCCGCGTCGATTACCTCAGCCACGGCGTGATGCCGGTGCGGCTCATCGTAACCAACCTGGGCGACCGGCCCATCTCGTTGCGCGACGCGCGCATTCTCTTCCAGACAGCAGCAGGGCGACCGCATTCAGGCGGCAGAGCCCGAAGATGTGGAGCGGCTAATGACCCGCAAGGAGCGCGAGGGCGGCAAAATCCCCATGCCCGGCCCGCTTCCCGGCATCCATACTGAAACCCAAGGCCAGCAACAAGGAGATCGAGGCGGACTTCGACCAGTTTGAATACGGGGCGCTGGTCGTTGAGCCGCACACCACGCGCGCCGGCTTCCTGTTTTACGATGTGTCGCGAGCTCGACCACCCGCTCAAGGGCGCCAAGCTCCACCTGCACGAACTGCGCGACGCCGACGGCAACGAGCTTTTCTACTTCGAGATACCATTCGACAAGTATCTGCAGTCCAAATCAAGCCAGATGAATTGAAAATCCGGGCCTTCTGCACCGCTACTCGTAATACGTAGCCGTCGTGGTGTCGGTCTCCCAGATGGTGCAGTCCTTCACGCGCACGCGCCCCTGGGTCATTCCGTTGAGCTGCTGGTTGGTTTCGTCGTAGAAGTATCTGGCGATATTTTCGGCCGAAGGGTTCAGCTCTGTAAATGGCTCAAGGTCGTTCAGCATCTGGTGATCGATGCGGTCGATCACCGGGCGCAGCACCTGCTTGAGCAGCTTGAAATCCAGCAGCAGGCCGGACGCATCCAGCTCGCCGCCGCGCAGAGTGACGCGGACCTTGTAGTTATGCCCGTGCGGGTTTTCGCACTTGCCCTGGTAGTTGCGGAGGTAGTGCCCGGAGGAAAAACCAGCCTCCACGGTAACTTCATACATCTGCGTTTGCCCGGTCCTGTCTGGGGAAGTGGCCCCACCATCATTTTAGGGCCTGGCAGGCACCCGGCTCCAAGTCAGAGCCAACCCGTCACTTCCCCCGCCTCTTCCGGCGCGCCGCCTGGCGGGTCTCTTCGCTGCGCCGGTCGACCTGCTCAAACAGATTGCTCATGACTCCGACCAGCGCCGACGCCAGGGCGGCCAGCAGCATCACCAGCGCGATCGTGCGCCACAGCGATCCATTGGCCGGCAGCCCCGGCTGAAAGCTCGAAGGCACCAGCGCCATTCCGGCGGAGATCAGCGCGAAGAGCCCGAGAGTGCCGGCCAGAATGTACAGGTTCCGCGACATGGCTCACCCGACGCAAGCGCCCCGCTTGTCCTGCTCAAGATTCTACGCGGACCGACAACGGCTCGCTTCATCCGACTTCAGAGGCTTTGTAGCGGCGCATTGCCCCATGGCGGATGTGGAGCACCTGGACACGCTTATCCTTTTCAACGACACGATAGATCACACGGTACACATGGGGCTTGCGGCCATAGAGCAAATGCCTCAGCCGTGGATTCTCAGGAGTTGGCGGGCAGCGCATCGGCAGCTCTTCCAGGCTGAGAACGGCTTTCTTCAGGCCGCGGTACCATCTGAAGGCCGCGCCGGAGCGCTCTGCATCAATTTCCTCATACAGGCTGGCGAAATCTCGTTCAGCGCGCCGGGTGATCTCAACGAGATAGGCCATGCGTACTTTCGAACTCGCTGAAGAATTGCCTCGCCGGCCGGGTTCTTCCCTTATGCGTATCCTCCAAACCTTGGCGAATTCCCTCCGCCGCATCGGCCCGCGCCGCAATATCGAGCAGACGCTGATAGGCTTCGGCGTCCTGCACAACGGCCGCGGCCTTTCCCTTCACCGTGAGCACCATGGGGCGCTTGCTTTTCTTAAGTTGCTTCATGAAGTCGCCCGAACAACGGCGAAACGTGGTCAGCGATTGAATGTCTCTCGTAATGTCCAGCATGGTTGCCTCGCGGGAAAGCACCTTTTTAGGTGCCTTCAGGATATGCGATTCGCGCAGAATTGGGAAGGGACGCAAATTGCGTCAGATGGTCAGTATGTTTGGTTGTCTTGCTTCATCCCAGCAGTTCCGCGCTCTCGATCAGCTTCACTCCCGCCTCTGTGAACTCCGCCTCAATCTTCGCTGCCGAGCCGTTCAGGTCGATGGCGCGGCAGGCCTCGCGGACGATGACAGCGGGCAAGCCGAGCCGGCGCGCGTCGAGCGCCGAGTAACCGACGCAGTAGTCATAGGCCAGGCCGGCGAGAAAAACGCGGGTGAGCTTCCGTTCCATCAGATAGCCGAACAGGCCCGTTGGTGTGGTGCGGTCATTCTCGAAAAAAGCGGAATACGAATCGATCTCGCGACGGAAGCCCTTGCGCAGTATCAGTTCCGCCCGCGGCAGGTTCAATGTGGGGTGAAAATCTGCTCCAAAGGTCCGCTGCACGCAGTGCTCCGGCCAGAGGGTTTGTGGGCCGTAGGGCATGTCGATCTGGTCGAAGGGCTGCTTGCCGGGATGGGTCGAGGCGAAAGAAGTGTGGCCCGCGGGGTGCCAGTCCTGCGTGAGAATGATGTGTGCAAAGCGCGGCGCCATCTCGTGAATCGACTCAATGACGGCATCGCCGCCGGCAACGGCCAGTTGCCCGCCGGGGCAGAAGTCGTTCTGTACGTCGATGACGAGAAGGACATCCTGGAGGGTGATCTGCATACGGGCGGCCGATGCGGCTACATACGAAGTGTATGACGGAGGGCATCGCGGGGAAAAACGGAAATGTCCGATTTGCGGTCATCTGCCCGGAGCTACTCAAACAACTCTCCTGCCCGCGACAGCGTCCTACTAAGGTGGACCGGCACGCCCGAAGGGTTTGGCTCGTCTGCAGAGCATTTCCAATCCCTGATCGCGCGCCGCCCCCATATCGCTTTCGAAATCGCCCTCCCCCACTGGAAAGGAGAAATCGCATGAAAAAGACTCTCGCGGTACTCACTGCTGGCGTTTTCGCCGCCTTTGTCTCGGTCCCCACGCTCGCCCAGGACAGAGTTGACAACGAACTTACAAAAGCCAGCCAGATTATTCAGGAGATGACCGGCTCGCAAGCGACCGCAGGCATCCCCAATGACGTTCTCAGCCACGCAAAATGCATCGCCGTCATCCCCAAGTTGCTGAAGGCCGGCTTCGGTATTGGCGGAGAGCACGGCAACGGCATCGCCACATGCAAGGTTGAGAATGGCCGCTGGAGCCCGCCTGCGCCCTTCAGCATGAGCGGCGGCAGCTTCGGTCTGCAGATCGGCGGAGAGGAAGTGGCCTACATCATGCTCGCCATGACCGACCAGGGAATGCAGGCGCTTATGTCCGGCCACTTCAAGGTGGGCGCGGGCGTCAACGCCGCCGCAGGACCGGTGGGCCGTGATGCGTCAGCCTCGGCCGGATGGAAGGGAGCTGCTCTGCTCAGCTACTCGCGGGCCAAGGGCGCTTACGCAGGCGCAACCTTGAACGGCACGGAACTCAATCAGGATCACGACGCGACCAAACAACTCTATGGTCATGAAGTCCCGTTCGACAAGATCCTGAATGACCAGGTCCACATGCCCGATCAGAGTGCCGCCACGCAGTTCGTGCACACCGTCAACCGAGCCGTGGAACACGCCAGTCGGTGACCTGTTAGGTAGCCTCTGGCCAGATTGTTGTCACTGAGCTTTGGGCTGAAAGAATCTCTCCACATCCCCAATTGCCGTCGTTATGCGATAGGGCGGGAGACTCTGGAGGAAGGTCTGTCCGTAGCGCTGCCTTCGCACCCGCGGATCGAGGAGCACCAGCACGCCGCGATCTTCGAGGGAACGAATCAGCCGGCCAAAACCCTGCTTCAGCGTAAGCACCGCCGAGGGGACCTGGTAGTCGAAGAAGGGACGGCCGCCGGCCTCCTCAATCGCCTTCATGCGCGCCTGCACTACCGGGTCGTTGGGCACGGCGAAGGGCAACTTGTCGATGATCACGCAGCTGAGTGCCTCGCCCTGCACATCCACCCCCTGCCAGAAACTCGATGTCCCGAAGAGCACCGCGTTGGGCGTCTCGCGGAACTGCTCCAGCAGCGCCTTGCGGGGAGCGCTGCCGTGCAGCAGGATGGGAAAATCCAATACGGGCATTAGCCGCTCGTGGAGATCGCGCATCTGGGCGTAGCTGGTGAAGAGGCAGAAGGCGCGGCCCTTTGTAATTTCAAGCACCCGCCGGATGCACTCGGCCGCCGCTTCGGGAAATTCCGGATCGCGTGGGTCGGGCATCTCCGGCGGCAGATAGAGCAGCGCCTGTTCACCGTAGCGAAAATGCGATGGCACCACCAGTTCGCGCGCCTCCGCGAGGCCCAGACGCTTGCGGATGTGCTCGAATCCACCCTGCACGGTCAGCGTGGCCGAGGTGAGCACCACGGTCGGAATCTGATCGAAGACAAGCTCGTGCAGCAGCGCCGAAACATCGATGGGCGTGGCCTGAAGGAACGTGGTCCTCGCCTGTATGCGCATGGCCGCACGGCCGGCGGACGTCGATCTGTCCGCGTCCGCTCTGCCTACGACCCTCCGCTCCAGCCAATACACCATGTTGCTGGAATTCGATTCCAGCAGAAACTCAAGCTCGGAACACAAACGGGCCACGCGCTTCTTCAATCCCGGCGCCTCGTCTATCTCCGTCAGCCTGTCCATCTCCGCTTCCATCAGCTTCAGCGTGGCGCGCACGCTCATGTAGAGATCGCCCGAAGTTTCGAGGAACTGTTCGCGCTCGGCGAAAGGCTGGCGGCCATCGCCGGTCATGGGCAGCCCGGCGAAAAACATACGCGCTCGCTCGCGCAGTTGCTGTGTGGTGACGGGCATTTTTTCAGCGCCATGTTTGCCGCGCAGCAGCACATCGGTATCGCGCGCCAGTTCTTCAAAGCGAATGTTGCTGACCGACAGGCCGAAATAGCTGGATGCCACCTCTTCCAGCTCGTGCGCCTCGTCGAAGATCACCGCGGCGGCTTCGGGCAGAATTCCGGCGTCGGGCGCACCGGCAGCCTCCTGCTTCACGGCCAGGTCAGCGAAAAACAGGTGGTGGTTCACGATAATGATGTCCGATTCGAGCGCCCGGCGGCGCATTTCGGTAATGAAGCAACGGCGATAATCGGGGCAGGTTGTGCCCAGGCAGGCATCGGAGCGGGCATCGAGCTTGTGCCATAGCGCGCTTGACTCGGGTAGTTCGGAAAGTTCCGACCGGTCGCCGGTTTCAGTCGTTCTCTCCCACTCGGCGATCTGCCGGTATTGGTCAATCTCCTCCAGGCCCGTGAGAATCGGCTCATTGCGCAGCGCAACCAGCTTGTGGCGGCAAAGATAGTTGGCCCGGCCCTTCATGTAGCAGACGCGCAGTTCGCCCAGCAGCGATTCCAGAAACGGCACGTCGCGGAAGTAAAGCTGGTCCTGCAAAGCCTTGGTGCCGGTGGAGACGATCACCCGCTGCCCGGTACGGAGGGCCGGCAGCAGATAGGCCAGCGTCTTGCCGGTGCCGGTGCCTGCCTCTACAATCAGGTGGCGGCGCTCGGCCAGGGCGCGTTCCACGGCTTTGGCCATCTCCAATTGCCCGGGCCGGTACTCATAGGGCAGAGGCGAACGCGCCAGAATGCCGCCCGGCGAGAAGAACTCGTGGAGCGTGGGCAGGGTGCGAGTTGTGGCGTCAGTGGATGCCATCGGGACCGGGTGCTCGCTTTACCTTCATCATAGAGACTGTTGGCCGCTGGGGTTGGAATGCCTCTATTCGATTCGCAGGAAGCTCCCAGCCGACTCGTTGAGTCGTGGACCAGGGCAGGTGGCTGCCCGAGGAATCGAATCCATCAACGTTGTTCGTAACGAATACTGCTCGTTATTCTTGCTCAGTTCGGGAGATCCCAATCGACCTTACTACACTATGCGTTTTGCTCATCGTGTTTGCCGCCACGCTGATTCGCTCCGCATTCGGTTTTGGCGAGGCGCTGATCGCGGTGCCGCTGCTCGCCTTCTTCATACCGCTTCGGGTTGCGGCTCCGCTGGCGGTACTTGTGTCCATCACCATCGCCGGCATCGTCGTGGTGCAGGACTGGAGAAAGATTCATCTCAGCAGCACGGGTTGGCTCCTGCTTCCCACACTCCTTGGCATCCCGATTGGCCTTCTGCTGCTGACGAGCAGTCATCAACGGGTCGTAAAGGGAGCACTTTCTTTAATCATTCTTGGGTTTTCCCTCTATTCCCTGATCCTCCGCACACCGCCGCAACTGCGGAGTGACAGCCGAGCATGGCTCTTGGCCTGTGGGTTCTGTGCCGGCGTCCTCGGCGGAGCTTATGGAATGAATGGGCCGCCGCTCGTCATTTATGGCTCGATGCGGCGCTGGTCCGCACAGCACTTTCGCGCGACCTTGCAGGCATATTTTCTACCTGCCAGCATCCTTGGCATGACGGGCTATTGGCTCGACGGGCTCTGGACTCCAGCGGTCTCGCGGTTCTATCTACTCTCATTGCCGGTCATGCTTCCGGCCGTGTTTCTTGGCCGGTTTATCAATCACCGGCTGCGCGGGGAGGTTTTTATGACCTATGTTTATGCGGGTTTGGGAGGTATCGGAATTCTCTTATTGATCCAAGCGACGGCTGGGCGTGTTTGATGGAAACATTCGCCGTAAAGATCCATCTTAGCGATTCAGCCGGGCTCAAATAGCGGCCACCTCACTTCTCGATACGAGAAATACCGAAATCAGGCCGGCTGTGCCTCCGCCGTCGTTGGATCGATAATCGCCCTGATTTGCGAGACGCTGTTGGCGGGGAATCCACCCTGTCTCGCGTGCTCCCGCACCATCTCTTCGTTGGGAGCGATGTAGACGCAATAGATCTTGTTGTCGGTGACATAGCTGTGCAGCCATTGAATCTCTGATCCCAGGTTGCGCAGCACTCCACAGGATGTCTGCGAAATCGCCTGGAGTTGCTCTGCAGCCAGTGCGCCGACCCCGGGGACCTCGCGCTCGATCACGTACTTGGGCATGGGTTTGATCTCCTTACAATCCGGAATTGCCGTAGTCTACAGAACCGGGCGGTCAAATGGGCATCAAATTCCGCTCAGAACCCGAAAATCCTGAAAATGCGCCTCCATTCCCCATTAGAGCTATGGCAGAGACTCTATCGCTGAGGGAAAATGATAGCAATACGAGTTGCGTGAATTCATCCAGGTTGCAGCCAGGTCCTGGGCATCACGAAAGATCGGGCGAGCGAACACGCTGCTAGACCTTGCGGACGGGCTCGGTGGTTGTCTGATGACGGTCGCGGTAAGCCGATTGAGTCCGCCGGTTCGGACTTCATCCCGAAACACATTGGCCATCCTGCTCTGGGGGCTTCTCGGCCTCCACGTCCTGGTGGTTGCCCTACTGCCTCACCCCCAAGTCGCATCGCGCCTTGCCACCTCTGCTGCGCCGCTGCTGGCGGCGCTGTGCGGCCTGTGGCGCGCGCAAAAGGTTCCTGCCCGCGAGCGGACGGCGTGGCGCCTGTTAAGCGCTTCGATGGTGCTGTGGGCCGCCGGGCAAGCGGTCGAGGCGCTGGTCGGACGATCTTCGCTCGCCTTGAACTTTGCCGCCGATCCATCGGACTTCCTCGACGTGATCGCTGCCTTCCCCATGCTGCTTACGATATCGAGCACACGCAGAACCGAATCGATTCGAACCATCTTCTACCTCGATACTGCGCAGATCCTGCTGGCTGCAGCCCTCACCTACGTTCTGCTCTACCGCATGTCGATGTCGGCCACCCATGCGTCAACCGCAATGGCGAGCATCTATGGCGTGGAGTGCGGTGTTCTCGCCGTAGCGGCGGTTCTGCGGCTCGCGTCATGGTCGACACTTGAAGAGCGCCGGCGAATCCACCTTGTGGTCGTGGGCGTGTGGATTTTCGTTCCGATTTATCTCGGGATGAACTACGCCACGAGCCACTGGAATCTGCACGCAGGCACCGTCTTAGATCTCCTCTGGAGCGCGCCCTTCCTCTATGCGGGCTGGAAGGGCCTGCACCTGCCCACGTCCGAGGCACCCGAGGTGGTGGACAAAAAGCTCAGCCACGGGCGGCTGCTGATCGAAAGTCTTTGTCCGCTTCTCATCATGGCCGGCATTTTTGCCCTGGCGGCCTCGGTTACCGCACAGTATCCCGTAATCGGGCTCTCGGCAATCTTCCTGCTCCTCCTGATTCAGAGCCTGCACGCCGGGGTCGTGCAACTGAACTACGTCACCGGGCAATATCTCCTGCTTGAACGGGAAAGCGAACTCAAGGTTGCCAATGCCGCGCTGGAGCGGCTGTCGATGCTGGACCCCCTGACCTCCATCTCAAATCGGCGGGGATTCGATGAGGCTTTCGATGAGGCCTGGCGGCGCGCCATGCGGAGACGAACCCCAGTCGCCTTGCTGATCATCGACGTCGATTTCTTCAAAGGCATTAACGACCTCGACGGCCACGCCTATGGCGACGAATGCCTGGTAACGGTTGCCCGCGTCCTGGGGCAGCAGGCGGGCCGGCCCGACGATCTGCTGGCGCGTTACGGAGGAGATGAATTCGTGCTGTTGTTGCCGGAGACGGACATGAACGGTGCAACCACGGTTGCGAAGCGAATCCACGCTGCAATTCTGCCGCTGGCTGTGGTCAATCGAGCTTCGCCGTTCGAAGGCCGCATGACGTTGAGCATTGGCATCGCCGTGGGTAACGCGAAGCCCGGCATGAACGCTTCCGCGCTATTGGATGTTGCCGATCAAGCGCTCTACGAGGCCAAGCGAGAAGGAAGAAACCGAACCTGCGCGCATATGCTCACGGCTTAGGCTCCGGACAGCGCCGGGCGGTAGACTCGTAGAGGGCCGTCGCGAGCCGGCCTCCATTGGAGATCATTTTGCCGACGTATCGCAGATCGGTTATACCCGCACGAGCCGGCTCGGAAGCGCTGCCGCTGGTGGCCATCGTGGGCCGCCCCAACGTTGGCAAGTCGACCCTGTTCAACCGGCTGACACACAGCCGCCGCTCCATTGTGGGCGACGAGCCCGGCATCACCCGCGACCGCATCTATGGCGAATACGATTGGTCCGGCCGCCGGTTTCGCCTGGTCGACACGGGCGGCATCGTCCCCGACGATCCCGCACTGATTCCCACCGAAATTTACAACCAGGCCAAGGTTGCCCTGCAAACCGCCGATGCTCTGATCATGGTGGTGGACGTGCGCACGGAACTGGCCAGTCCCGACTACGACCTG
Source organism: uncultured Acidobacteriota bacterium (assembly GCA_963833995.1). Lineage (GTDB taxonomy): Bacteria > Acidobacteriota > Terriglobia > Terriglobales > Acidobacteriaceae > Telmatobacter. The sequence goes on from CAWIAE010000005.1 coordinate 219,521, forward strand.
GTGCGGCTGCTCATTCGTGGCGGAAAGCCTGTGTTCCTGGCCGTCAACAAGGTCGAGGGCGAAACCATGGCGCTGGCCGCCGAGAATTTCCGCCGACTCGGGATCCGTAACGTCTATCCCATCAGTTCGGAGCACGGCCTCGGCATCGGCGAACTGCTGGACGCGATTTCAGAGGCCATACCCGCGCCATCCGCCACCCTCCCGGAGCAAACCCAGGAGGCCGAGGACCTCGAAGCCGAGGAGAATGAGATCTTCGAAGGCGGACCTTTGGTTCCCGGCCTTGAAGACGAGCCCCACCGGGCCGTCAATCGAACCCATGGCGAGTTCGAGCAGCACGAAACATCGGTCGCCATCATCGGCCGCCCCAATGTGGGCAAGTCCACTCTGCTGAATGCCTTGACGGGAACCGCGCGAGCCATCGTCTCCCCCGTCGCAGGCACGACCCGGGACGCCGTGGACGAGGTGGTGGAGTTCGAGGGAAGCCAATTCCGGTTTGTCGACACGGCCGGCATCCGGCGCAAAGGCAAGACTCACCTGATGGCCGAGAAGATGAGCGTGGTGATGGCGCGGCGACACCTCGAAGCCGCGGATGTGGCCCTCCTGATCATCGATGCCACCGAGGGAGTGACAGCCAGCGACGCGACCATCGGCGGCTACGCGCATGAGAGCGGGCGCAGCGTCATCATTGTCGTGAACAAATGGGATGCGGTCACCACCGGCCGCACCGATGGCAAGCCTCCCGCGGACCGCGAAATATTCGAGCGGCAACTGCGTTCGGTGCTGAAGTACCTGAGCTATGCGCCGGTCGTTTTTCTATCGGCGCTTGAAGGAACCGGGCTGGGCCGGGTGATGAACGAGGTGAAATCCGTAGCGATCGAGCGGCGCAAGCGCGTGACCACGGGGCAGATGAACCGCTTCCTTGACCGCATCGACTTCCAGCGCGCACCGGTGCCGATGTCCAAGCGCATCCGCATCTTCTATATGACCCAGGCCGCCGTGGCGCCGCCCACGTTTGTTCTGTTTACCGACCGTGACATCAAGCTGCACTTCGCCTTCGAGCGGTTCCTCGAAAATCAGATTCGCGAGGCTTTTGGCTTCAAGGGCACACCGATCTGGTTCAAGGTGAGGGCGCGCAACGAGAAGAAGGACGAGTAGGACGAACTCGATGACTTACAAGCCGACCGGCTGGCGGATCGACGGCGTGGCGTAGCCCTGCTCGGCAAGTTGCCTCCCCATCTCGGCATACAAGTCGGGGTTGTCGGGCTGCCAGGTACCAAGTCCATCGACATAGCGGTTGTACATACAGAAGGCAGCCGCAATCAACACTGTATCGTGAATTTCCAGATCGCTTGCGCCTTGCCTCCGTGCAGCTTCGACGTCAGCGGTCATCACCAGCTTGCCATCCTGCTGTACTTTGCCGGCGATAACCAGCAGGGCTTTGAGCTTGTCGCTGATGTCGGCCTGTCTAAAGTCGGTCTGGATCTGCTTGACCAATGCCGTATCTCCCAGATGGGCAGCGGCAGCCGCTCCGTGGCTCAGGACACAAAACGTAGTGCAGTTGCGCGACGAAACGTAAGTCGCGATGAGCTCGCGCTCACCAGGGGCAAGCGAACCGGGCTGGTGAAGCAGAATATGGGCAAGCTCGCGCATGGGCGTGGCTGTCTCGGGACGAAATGCGAACCCGGCCGTGATGCCGGGCAAGGCGTCGGGAAGAGCGATATGGGGCATTGGACCTCCGGGAATAGTGGGATGCAATCAGAGCGTGTTCGCCTGGCTGGCCAGGTACTCCTCGCTCACGGCAACGTAGCCGTCGCGGGCCACGCGTTTGCCGCGCTCGCGATAGAGAGCTTCGTCGTCCGGTTGCTCCGTTCCCAACCCATCGACATAGCGGTTGTACATGCAGAAGGCCGCGGCGATCAGCACGGTGTCGTGAATCTCGATGTCGGTCGCACCCAGGCTGCGCGCAGCTTCAACGTCGAGCGCGGTGACCAGCTTTCCATCCTGCTGGACTTTGCCGGCAATGATGAGCAATGCTTTGAGCCTGGGCCTGATCTCAGCCTGCGTGAAGTCCGTCTTGACCTGTTTCACCAGCGCCTCATCGCCCCCAAGGTGCGCGGCGGCGATGGCGCCGTGGATGCTGTGGCAATAGTGCGTGCAATTGCGGCTGGAGACGTAGGTAGCGATCAATTCGCGTTCGCCGCGGGTGAGCGTGCTGGGTCCTCGAAGAAGCACCTCGACCAGCGCGTTGAGGGGCCTTGCCGTCTCGGGCCGGAATGCCATGGCGCCGCGAATGCCGGGCAGGTCAGGGGGAAGCGGGATGTGGGGCATCGGATCCTCAGTTTCCAGTGAAAAGTAAGGCGCCCAGACCGTCGACCGGGAACGGCTGCGCAGGGACGGGTGCGCTTGGTGCGCATCGTCCGCTATCGTACGCAGACCGCCTGCGGAGGCGCATCCATCTTTGGGTGGACCCGGCGGCGAATCGGGCCACGCCCTGCCTGGTTATTGATTTGCCTATTGAGCCGGCGGATTCACCAGGCTGGTCGACCCATCCGCGGGCGCCTGGTCAAGGTGCGTCACATGGACGCTGGCCTGCGTTTCGGGAACCGTGCCGTCGTTCACCTGCACTTCGGTCGGTGGTCCCATCACGAGCAGCCGCTGCACGATGTTGCCGCGGGCTGGCACCACGACCCACGCCGTCACCGAAGCCTTGGCGGTACGGACGGTGACCGGCACCTCTGCGGTGGCGTACCCCGCGTTGGCGACGTTCACCGCTACCAGGTAGGTTCCCTGCTGGGCCGCATTGGGGAAGACGCTCACAATGCTCAGATCCGGCAGACCCTTGTCCGCATTCACCCAGTCGTCGAACAGCCAGGAGAGGTCGTGATTCACCCCTGCTTGCTTCAGCAGGCTCTCGAGCGAGCGCGGATCAGTGCCTTTGCCGGGCTCGGGACCTGCCGCCTGCCGGGCTGAGGTGTATGCCCTGAGGGCTGAGGAAAGCGCAGCATCTCCGGCGATATCGCGCAGCATCCACAGCACATAGGCCGCCTTAGTGCGGTAATAAACCGGCGATGTGGCAGCATTGAGGGGTTGCCCGGCGCTCTCGCCCGGGCTGCCCGGCTCAGCCAGCGCAAGCGCGGAGCGGTCAGCCTCCAGGGTGCCCAGAGCCCGTTCCCTGCCCTGGCGCTTCTCTACCCACACAGATTCCAAAAATGTGGCGAGGCCCTCGCTCAGCCAGGGTGGCGGCGGCTGGCTGGCTGGCTGGGTAAAGGCATGAGCCAGGGCGTGAACCAGCACACCTTCCAGTTGATCTGCGGGGGATTCATGCAGGCTGACCGCAAGCAGGGCCCCCGTCTCATAGGGCGCGTCATCTGGGTCAGGGAGATCAAGCAGAGTGAGCTGCGAGCCGTGAACCGAGCCGAGCCAGTCTTCCAGGAATGGCGTCACGGCATCGGCAGCGGCGGTCCAGGCCTGCACAGCGACTTCGTTTTCAGGAAGGGTCCAGGCGGTCAGATTCGCGCCGGGATGAGCCCTCCGGATGGCGACAAAGATGCTGGGAGCTTCAAAACCAAGCGCCTCGTCTTCGACAATGGCCGTGGCCACGCCCGCGACTCCCGGATCGAGACCGCCGGAGTTGGCAACGGTTAGAGCGACGGGATGGCCGTTGACCAGCGCGATCGAAGGCGGCTGATCGTGGGGAAACTCGACCGTGAGGCGTAAACGGAAACGGGTGCCGACCAGGCAGAGCTTCTGCCGGCCGATCTCGTCAAAGAGGCGGGCGCCGTCGCCCAGGATGACGGGGACGCTCGAAACCGGGTACCAGACCACATTTCCAAATCCGCGCAGACCGGTAAAGGGAACGGTGATCTGATCCCAGTCGGAATGGAGGGCCGCGGCCTGCGGGGCTCCCACGGCCAGAAGACGCTGTGCCGATGGAGCAATGGTGCCGGAGTAGGTGACGTCGAGCGGAACGCTGGCGCCCGGAGCGAGTGGCTCTGCAAGGGGCACCGCGGCTTCATGCAACTGGCCAGTGTGATCGGCATCGGAATTCAGCGTGGCGACCGGAAAGGACACGTCCTTTCCGGCCAAGCGAATCTGGTCCCAGTTGAGGGAAGAGGAAATCTGCAGGGGAATATGGGTCAGCGGCGTCTTGCCGTCGTTGCGCACGGTCAGAAGTGCGCGAACAGCGACCTGGTGCGCGGCTGTAAAGAGGCGCACATCCAGATCCAGGGCGGTAAAGGTGACGGCACGGCGGTCCGCATCCTCGACCGTGGGCTCGGTGGCCGGGTGCCCGGAAGGTACGGCAGCGGGACCCGCCTGGGTAACAGTCTGGCCGTTCTCGTCGGCCGAGCGAGAGAAGATGACCTTGCCGGTGGGTTTGGTTGGTGCTGAGCCAGGCCCGGTTGATTGCGAGGTACAAGGAACACCCGCCAGGACAGCGGCAACCGCAGCGATTGCCAGCGTCCGGGCAATAGAAAACGTCATGAACCAAGGCCTCTCTGCTTCTTTGGTTTGGACGCGGCCGCCGTTCCGGGGCGAGCGCCTGAGACTCGGTCGTTCTTGGGCGCCAGGGCGCTGCGCCGCTGCCGAAAAGCCTCGTAGAGTACCACGGCCCCGGCCGCTGAGACATTCAGTGAACTGACGCCGCCGGCCATGGGAATGCGCAGCAAGTGATCGCAGGTGCGGCGAACCAGGTCGTGGAGCCCGGCGCCTTCGCGGCCCAGCACCAGTACGCAGTCGCCGGTGAGATCGAAACGGTCGTAATCCTCACTTCCCCGCTCGTCCAGGCCGATAATCCATAGATTCTTGCGCTTCAGGTCCTCAAGAGCACGGACAAGATTGACCACCCGCGCGATGCGGAGGTGTTCGGCCGCTCCCGCGCTGGCCTTGACGGCTACCGGGCTCAATGGCGCGGAGCGCCGCTCGGTGAGGATGACGCCATCCACCCCCGCGCCGTCAGCCACGCGGAGCAGTGCACCCAGGTTCTGCGGGTCTTCCACGCCGTCAAGGGCCAGAAGCAGCCTCGATCCAGTGGCGTTTGCCGGCGGCTCAAAAAGGTCCTCAATGGCCAGGAACTCCTGGGGGCGAACCACGGCCACTACGCCCTGGTGAGCTGGGGTACCGGCCACCTGCGTCAACTGCTCTCGGGACTCCTGACGGACGCGGACGCCGGCGAGGCCGCAGTCGGCCACCAGGCGCGCCAGCCGCTCGTCCTGACGTTCGCGAGCCACCAGCACATGATCGAAACGTCGCCGGCCGGCCTTGAGGGATTCCTCCACAGAATGCAGGCCGTACAAAACTTCCATGAGGGATAGTGTAGATGGGCCGGCCCTGGGCCGCTGATTGCTCGCTTCTTCGAATCACTTCTTGAAGCGCTCTGTTTTGCACCGTTTTTGGTGCGGTTGGCTACAAATTCCAGGGATGAAAGCAACCTTTTTGCCTGGCAAACCGATTTTTCCGCGGCTTGGCGGCAGCTTTTGTCGTCTAATCGAACAAGATGAGCACTGCTGCGGCAATTCGTTCGCTTTTCACCTCCGCTTCTACCACTCACGCCGAGGAACTCGTTCGGCAGGAAAATCTTGCTATTGCTGCAGGACTCAAACGGAACGACGCCGGCCTTCTGGATGAATTGATCGTCCGCTATCAGCATCGGCTGCTGCGCTACCTGCTCTTCCTGACAGCCAACCGCGAAATGGCCGAAGACCTCTTTCAGGAGGTCTGGATGCGGGTGCTCACGCGAGGCGCGCAATTCAATGGCAAGGCGCGGTTCGAGACCTGGCTTTTCACCATCGCCCGCAATCTAATGATCGACCAGCGGCGGAAGCGGACGATGTCCAGCCTGGATGAGCTGTTCGAGATGGGGGGCGAAGACGACCGGCCCATGAGTTTTGAAGTTGCCGACGATCAGCCCACCCCGTTCGACCGCTTCTCAAACGTCGAAGACCGGGAACGTATCGCGGAAGCGCTTCTGCAAATGGATACGCTCTATCGCGAGGTCCTGGTGCTGCGATTCCACGAGGAGCTATCGCTGGACGAGATTGCGAAAGTGACCCGGGCGCCGCTTTCCACTGTTAAATCGAGACTCTATCGGGGACTAGCAGCCATCAAGCCAAAGCTTGAGCGTGCCCATCTCCGCCGCCAGGAGGCGGTGTGAAGACAAAGGATCCGGTAACCGGTGTGGGCCCTGCCGCTGGCGCGGACACCGACCGCGATCTGGTTTCAATGCTCGCAGGGAAGCAGGCCAACCGGGAGTGCACGGTTGCTCACCAGACCCGTCGCGTCGTCATGGCTTCAAAAGGTGTGATGGACGACCAGAAGGCTGGGCGAAAGCGCAGCCGGTCCGTCGCCCTGGCGGCTGTCCTGGTGATTGTGCTGGTGCTCGGGCCTCTGGTCTGGTGGGCCGGCTATATACTCCTCGAAGAAGAACATCTGAATGGCCTCACCGGCCAGTTGAGCTTTTTGATTCTGCTCCTGAGCGGCGCCCTGCTGGCCTCCGCACTGCTCGCCGGCTGGGCACGGCGCAGATAATCTCTCGATTCCTGATCGAAACCCCGGTTTCTTAAGTAATCACGCAACTTCCGAATTGTCTCCCCCGTCCATTCGAAAGAGGGATTAAGGTATATTTAATCTCCTGAAATACCGAGTGGAAAAAGCGGTTGCCTATGCGTGATCCTCAACTGATTGCCGCCAATGAAGACGAACGCCTGATTCCGGCGTGGTCCATCGTGGTTGCCGCCGCAGCGTTCGTCCTGGTGGAGTACTACTTCTGGCTCGTCCTGCCCACCCAGCAGCACCATGTGGTACCCATTGGTTTCCGCATCTACTTCAATCTTTCATGGGGCGTGCTGGCCGCGCTTTATTTCCTCATGGTCGGGTTTGTCAGCAAAGACGCCCCGCGCCGCGCCATGAGCATGCGCTTCTGGATTGTGATTTGTTTTGTGATGCCGGCCGGCATCGGCGCCGTGCTCTACTTCCTGCTCCGATCGCCGCTGGTTTCGCGCTGCCCCGCCTGCGCCACCCATGTGCAGAGCGACTTCCATTTCTGCCCGCAGTGCAACTATCAGCTCACCGCCAGTTGCGGCAATTGCTTCCGTACGGTGCGGGCCACCGACCAGTTCTGCACCCGCTGCGGACACGAGCTCTCGCACGATCACATGCCTGCGCGCTTGCGGGTCATTGGCGAGTGAGCCTAGACAACGCTTTCTCTTTTCGACCTGGGCAGGCGCATAGTTCGCCCAAGATCCTCATCCGCCGGCGCGCCAATCCCCTCTGATCTCACCTCGCAATTGACCCGGCCGGGCAGCCTTCCTACAATCAAGCTTCCGGCCTCACGCTTCCGGTCCGCATGTCTCTCTCCGCACTCATTGTCGACGACGAACAACTGGCCCGCGACGAGCTGAAATACCTGCTCGACCAGGTGGGCGGGGTCGACGTGGTGGGACAGGGCACCAACGGGATCGAAGCGGTGGATCTGATCGAGGAACACAACCCCGACGTTGTTTTTCTGGATGTGCAGATGCCGGGGCTGAACGGCTTTGCCGTGATTCAGAAGCTGATCGACCGCCATCGGGTACAGGGCAAAGATGCCGAGCCATTGCCGCAATTCGTGTTTGCCACGGCTTACGACCAGTACGCGGTGCGGGCCTTCGATGTAAACGCGGTGGATTACCTGCTCAAGCCCTTCGACCGCACGCGGGTGCAGCAGGCTCTGGAGCGAGTGCGCGGGCGCATGGCTGGGGGAGCGGCGGCGTCAGGACCGTCGCCGGCATCTCAAATCGATACTCTGCTGCGGCTGCTGAATCATGCTCCCGGCGGTGCGCGGGCTCCGCAACCGGCCAGGCTGATTGTTCAGGCGCAGAGCCGCCTGCTGCTCGTGGATCAGGCCGAAATCTGCTATGCCGCCATCGACGACGGCGTAATTCACATCGTCACGCAGAGCTTCGAGGGTCAATCCAAGTGCCGTACCCTCGAAGAGTTGCTCGAGTTGCTGGACCCCGCGCTCTTCTGGAGAGCACATCGCGGCTTCGTGGTGAACATTAAAGCTATTCGCGAGGTGGTTCCCTGGTTCAAATCGAGCTACCAGTTGCGCATGAACGACAAGAAGCAGACGGAGATTCCCGTGAGTCGTGCCCAGACCAAACGCCTGCGGGAACTGTTTAATCTCTAGCTGCGGTTCCCTTCCCGACCAACCAACTCTTACAACTCAGTCGTAGCGCTCAAACACAATCTGCTTCCGGTGCCAACCCAGGCCTTTCAGCCGCTCGCGCACCGAGGTGATCATGTTGTTCAGGCCGCAGACGTAGGCGTAAATTTCGAAGCGCAACTCTGCTGCCGGAATCGATGTTTCGAGCGGTGGCGGGGCAACCGGTTCTCCCAGTCGGGTGGCGCGTTCCTCGATGATGTGCGCCGCGTGTTCCTGCACGTATCCGCGCAATCCGGTCCAGTTTTCCGGTGCACGGCTCAGCGTAGGCAGGTAGTGGAAGTTGGGATGGCGCGCGGCGAGAGCTTCGAACTCATCGCGATAGTAAAGTTCGCTCTCGTAGCGCGTGCCATAGACAAGCCAGATCTGCTTGCCCCGGCTGCGATCCGGCCCACCCTCTGGATACAGCCACTGGGCAAAGCTGCGCATGGGAGCGATGCCGGTGCCCGTCGCGATGAGGATCGAGTCGGTGATGGGCTCGCGGAGCGTGAAGAATCCGTTGGGCCCGTAGACCTGGATGGTTCCACCTACGGGCAGATCGGGAAGATCGGCGAGGCGGTTGGAAAAAAATCCGCCCTGGACCCGGTTGAGGCAAAGATCGAAGCGATTGCCGCTCGATGCCGACGCGATGGAATAGGCGCGGATCTGCTCTTTGCCAAGAGGATCTTCTTCCACCGCGGAGATGAATTGACCCGGAATGAACTGGAAGCTCTCCAACTCGTCGATGACGAATTCGAAATGAAAACACTGCGCCGCATCAGAGATGCACTCTTTTCTTTCGAGACGTGCCGTCAAGAGATCGCGTAACAAATTGAATCTCGCTGGAAATGGATTGGAGTCCGACAAGCAGACTGGTTGGAGTATCTCCAGCCAAGGGTTGAACTGGCAAGCACCGCAGGCCCATTCCCCCGAAAACACTCGGATGCGAACGAAGAAATACTTTCTCGATTCAGCTTGAATTAAGCCTCACTCGACTTACCTGAAGATGACGAAAATGTCATGCGACTGGCTGATTACGCCGGGTAATCGAACAGGTCCAATGGGTGCGGACAGATTTGTTCAAGGCTCAGATTGAACATTCATGCTTCCATTCCGATCATCATGCACAAGATGCACCAAGGGTGAACGCGTGTTTTCTCATGATCACATTTCGACGTCTCTTGGCGCCCCGTTCGTTCAATTCCCGCATGAGACGACAAAGTTTGTCTCGAACGAGTTACATACTTATCCCACAACGCATCGAAGATTGAGAGGCTCGACGAAGAGCATTTCTAATTTCCTGCAAATGAGAATATTTAAATCCCCCCATCACCCAGTTGCGAAGCTAATCATGCTTGGCACACTGCTCATCGCTACTGAGGCTTTCTGGGCGCCGCCGGTTGCAGCCGCTCAGCAGGCGCCCATCGCCGTGGCCGATGCAGGGTTGCCGAATGCGCCAGGGTTGGGAGAATCGACTGCGGCATCCGCTAGCGGCGAAGGTACGCAGAAAGCAAACGCCACAATTTCGGGCACGGTTCTGGATACAAATGGTTCCGAAGTCCAGAACGCAAACGTGAAATTGACTCGCCGGCCGGGGGATGGCGTACGCGAGGCGCAAACCGGCCGCGATGGAGAGTTCACCTTCGCGGAATTGCCAACGGGCACTTTCCGCCTCACGGTCACCGGTCCGGGCATGGGAACCTATGTCTCGCCTGACATCAAGCTTCACGGTGGAGACTTCCGCATCGTGCCCAACGTCGTGCTGCCGGTTGCTGCAGCCACTTCGGCAATCACCGTGATGGGAGATACGGAAGAGATTGCCGAGGAGCAGGTTCATATTGCCGTGCAGCAGCGTGTGCTGAAAGTCTTTCCGAATTTCTACAGCACCTACGACTGGAACGCGCCGCCGATGGAAACGAAGCAAAAGTTTCAACTGGCTTTTCGCGCCATGATCGATCCAATGGCTTTCGCGGGAGCCGCGGGAGTTGCCGGCGCCGAACAGTACTACAATATTTTCCCTTCGTATGGAGGAGGGATCGAGGGCTATTCGAAACGCTACGCAGCAGCCTACGCCAACGACTTCTCCGGCAGAATGTTCAGCAGCGCCATCTTCCCTTCGATCTTCCATCAAGACCCTCGCTATTTCTACATGGGCTCGGGAAGCATCCGCAAACGGGCGCTTTATGCCATGTCCGCCGCCGTGATTGCGCGTGGCGACAACGGACGCTGGCAGCCGAATTACTCTGAGATTCTTGGCAATTTTGCGGCAGGCGCACTCTCCAATCTTTACTATCCCTCCGACAGTCGCGGAGTGACGTTGACGATCGGAAATGCGCTGATCGAAACCGCGGGCAGAGCGGGCACGAATCTCGTGCGAGAATTCGTGCTGCGCGGGCTTACGTCGAAGGTGCCCACCTACGATAACGGCAAACCGTGAAGCCGATCTACCTCGCCTGCGGTTTTCGCTCTAAATTCCCGAATGCGCCAAAGCATGCCAGCACAACTGCACGCCCAGGGCGAGCAGCCAGAGTGAAAGCGCAAGCCGCATGGCGCGCGCCGGGATGCGCGGCGCAAGGCCCGTTCCCGCAAGCGCGCCGAGAACACCGCCGGCAACCAGGTTGCTCAGCAAAGCCGGATCGACTCCCCCATAACTCAGGTGCAAACCTCCGCCCACCAGCGAAAGGCAAAGGCCGAAAGCCAGATCGGTGCCCACGATGCGCGGAGCATCGAGGGCGGTAAGTCCGAGGAGCGACAGCGTTCCCAGGGCGCCCGCCCCCGACGACGAGAAGCCCACCTCCGCGCCCACCGGAAACATCGCCATGGCAAGCCAGCCAGGACGATACGCGCGTCCGTTTTCCGCCGTGGCCGGGCGGAAATGGCGGTAAATGTGCCAGACGGAAGAGAGCGCGATCATAGTGCCCAGCGCCAGGTAGAGCCAGATCGTGTTGTGTTGAACACGAATCATGCGGTGGAAGAAAATAGACCCCAGGGCCACACCCGGCAACCCCGTCAAGAGCATGATGCCCAGTGTCCGCCAGACCACTTGGCGCCGCCAGATCTGCACCGGCACCACTACCAGTTTGACCGCGGCGGAATAGGCGAGCGCCGTGCCCACCGCCAGGGGAACCGGCACATGAAGAAAAAGAATCAGCAGCGGCGCGGTGATGGTGCCGGCTCCAACACCGGTCATCGCAATCAACGCGGCAATCAAAAATCCAAGAACAAGTTCCATGGCGGTCTCCGCGCTACGTGGCCTGGATGTGAATGCCGCATTCGAGCTTCTGGCCGGACCAGCGCCCCGAGCGCGGATCGTTGGCATCAATGGGCAGGCTCGTACACGGTGCGCAGCCGATACTCGTGTATCCCTTTTCATACAGCGGCAAAAGTGGAATATGATGCGTCCCGGCGTAATGCCAGACATCGCGCGTGCTCCACTCCGCCAGCGGGCTCAGCTTGGCAAGCGCATGGCCGCCGGGCAAGGTGAAGGTTTCTTCCCGCTGCAGATTGGCGCGTGACTTCGATTGCTGCCGGCGGAGTCCCGTGATCCACACCTTGTAAGGTGCAAGCGACCGAAACAGCGGCTCCACTTTGCGCAGGCCGCAGCAGCGGTCCGGAGCGCTCTGGTACAAGATGCCAAACTCCGACTCCTGTTCAGCGACAGTATGCTCGGGCAGTACATTCACAAGGTTCAGATTCCATTCCAACGCGATCTGGTCGCGATAAGCCAGAGTCTCCGGGAAGTGATAGCCCGTCTCGAGAAAGAGCACTGGAACATGGGGCATCATCTCGCGTACCATGTGCAACACCACCACGTCTTCCGCCTGAAAGCTGCTGGTTACGCACACATCCTGCGCGCCGGCCAGCCGCTCGCGCAGAAATTGGCGCGTAGTATCAAAGCGCTCATCCGTTTCAGATGCCCAGTCCGTTGTCATTGTCATCTTCTCCAGTGGGGATAGCTGCGAGGCGCTGAATTTCATTCAGGATCTCGTCGGGTTGATCGAACGCAAGCTTGTGGGGAGTGGTGTCCGACCCATGTGCGGGAACGAAAGCGATGGGGCCGGTTTCACTGCTTTCGACCAGCACCAGAGCGCCGAGGCGCGCAATGGCCATCAGCGACGGCGACACCGGGACGCGCGTGCGCAAGACAATGGCGCCGGATTCCAAGAGAGAGCGCTCGAGTTGCGAAGCCAGTTCCCGACGATCTCCTAAAACGAGCAACCCGCGGGTTGCACGATTCAAAGCGGAGTCGGAATCATCCGCATCCACAATGTTGCGTATCATGCCCGCGCCCGCGGTGGTGTTGTCCTCCGGATCGATGAGGATGAGGCTTCCCGTAGCACGGCTGTCGCGGTAGAGGTCGGCCAGCAGCGGGCGGCTGGTCTCGATAACCACCTGGCCGATGTCATTGAGCCCGAGTTGCTCCGCAGCCTGATGTTCGAGATGCTCCACATGAATGCGCGAGCGAATTTCAACCACTCGCGCGCGGACCGTCTGGCTGGTGTGCTTCAGCAGATAGGTCGATCCGGGCCGCAGAGGCTTGGTGTGCATCCACACCACCGTCGCTTCGAAATGCCTGGTCTTGTGAGGCGCGTCGGCAACCGACGCGATCATCTCGCCGCGGCTGATGTCGGTCTCATTCTCCAGCGTGAGAACGACGGATTGGGGAGCGTGCGCCTGGGCAAGATCGCCATCCCAGGTGGTGATGGCGCGAACGCGCGTCCTGCGGCCCGAAGGCAGAGCCACCACCTCGTCGCCCGGATGAACGGTGCCCGCAGTGATTTGGCCGGCAAAGCCGCGGAAATCCTGGTTCGGACGCAGCACGCGCTGCACCGGAAAGCGAAAGCCGGCCTGCGAGCGCTCAATCGCCAGGGGCACAGTTTCCAGAAGTTCCAGCAGACTTGGCCCGTTGTACCAGGAGATGCGTTCGCTGCGGTGAACGACGTTGTCGCCTTCCAGCGCACTCACCGGAACGGCAATCAGTTCGGGAATCTCAAGCTGTGTCGCAAGCGCCTGCAAGTCGCACTGGTGACGCTCGAAGACTTCTTCAGAGAAGTCAACCAGGTCCATCTTGTTGACCGCCGCGATCACGATGGGAATTCCAAGAAGGGCCGCAATGCACGCATGACGCCGCGTCTGGTCCAGAATCCCCTTGCGCGCATCGACCAGCACGATGGCCACATCGGCCGTGGATGCGCCGGTGGCCATGTTGCGCGTGTACTGCTCGTGCCCCGGCGTATCGGCAATGATGAATTTGCGCTTCGGCGTGGAGAAGTAGCGATAGGCAACGTCGATGGTAATGCCCTGCTCGCGCTCGGCGCGCAAGCCGTCTGTCAATTGCGCAAAGTCAATGGCGGCATTGTGCGTCACTGCCCGCACATGGTCGTCATAGACGTTGCGCGAGTCGTAGAGCAGGCGGCCGATCAGCGTTGACTTGCCGTCGTCCACGCTGCCCGCGGTTGAAAACCGCAGCAGATCTTTCGCGCGCTCGGCCTCAAGCTGCTCCTCGATGCGCGCATCCACATCGTCGATGGCTACGCCGGCAGGCGTCGGCACAATATCTTCCTCGGCAATAAACATCAGAAGTAGCCCTCGCGCTTCTTGATTTCCATGGAACCATCCTGGTCGTGATCGATGATGCGATTGGCGCGCTCTGAGTTCCGCACCGCCATCAATTCCGCAATGATCCGGGGAACGGTATCGGCATCGGAGCGGATGGCGCCGGTGCACGGACTGCATCCGAGCGAGCGCAAACGGCACTTTACCCACTGCTCCTCGCCCGGCAATCCCTGCACAAACGGCTGCTCCACCGGAATGAGACTGTCGCCGCGCACCAGCATGCGCCGCTCCTTGGCGAGATAAAGCGGCACAATCGGAATTTTTTCGAGATGGATGTAGTGCCAGATATCGAGTTCCGTCCAATTCGAAAGCGGGAAGACGCGGATGCTTTCGTTGGGACCGATGCGGCCGTTGAAAAGGCTCCACAGCTCCGGCCGCTGATTCTTCGGATCCCACTGGCCGGCGCTGTCGCGAAACGAAAAGATGCGCTCTTTGGCGCGGGATTTTTCTTCGTCGCGGCGGGCGCCTCCAAAGGCCGCATCGAATCTGTGCGCTCGCAGCCCATCCAGCAGAGCCTGTGTCTTCAAGAGCCCGCAGCAGCGCTGGGTTCCCAGGCGCACCGGGTTGGCGCCCTTCTCCAACGCATCGTCATTGCGCCATACGATCAGTTCAAGTCCCAACTCACTCGTGTAGCGATCGCGGAACTCGAGCATCTCGCGGAATTTGTACCCCGTGTCGATATGCATCAGGGGAAACGGAATCGGCGCGGGATGAAAGGCCTTTTGCGCCAGCCGCAGCATCACCGAAGAGTCCTTGCCAATGGAATACAACATCACCGGCTTTTGAAATTCAGACGCCACTTCACGGATGATGTGAATGCTTTCGGCCTCGAGCAACTGAATGTGATTAAGCCGCTCCAAAGGCGGCACCGGGCTGCTCACAATCGCCGTCATGCAAAATCTCCAATCATTTTTGTGCAGAAAATGAAAAACCCGCGGCAGCAGAAAATCTGCGGCGCGGGCTTAGGGGGAAATCGATCTGATTCTAAGTCTGGTTTACCCCAGGGACCGGCGCGGCACGCAACAACACGCGCAACAAGTCGCCGGAGTGGAGCACAAACTCATGAAGCTGAGTATATCGATTCGGCGGTTCGAGGTCAAACCGCGGCACAGACGGCGCGCCGCTCAACACCGCTTGCAGTCAAAACAAAACTGCCTGCCGAAGACGTTCGAAATGATTGTCCCGGATGCGCCTGCAAGCGCTTAGACCAGCTTGTTCACAGCGCCTGCGAGGTCGAAGTCCTTTGCCGTCAATCCGCCGGCATCGTGTGTCACCAGCGCGAGACGAACCCGGTTGTAACGAATGTCGATGTCCGGATGATGGCCGGCGCCTTCGGCCAGGTCGCCCACCTGGTTAACAAACTCGAGAGCCGCGCGAAAGTCTTTGAAGCCAAACGTTCGGGTTAATTCACCCGCCTCAACGCGCCAGTTTTGAAGGGTGACGAGGCGGGAAGCTATCTGCTGATCGGAGAGTCCGGACATGATTTCTTCTCCTGGAACTCACGGCCCGCCTTGCCCCTCTTAGGACCGCGGGCCCATTTGCGTCCTATTGTAAGATGCGCCAGAGAGGTGAGCGAATTTCAACGGCATGGCCACAGCCCATGGAGGTTCAGCTGTCAGGCCTTGCCGATTACCCTGGCCAGAGTGGCGCCGATCTCCGCCGGTGAAACCACCACGTGGATGCCGGCCGCGGTCATCGCCTTCATCTTGTCTTTTGCAGTGCCCTGGCCGCCGCTGATGATCGCGCCCGCATGGCCCATGCGACGACCCGGAGGCGCGGTCTGGCCCGCGATAAATCCCACTACCGGCTTCTTCACATTCTGCTTCACGAACTCGGCTGCCGCTTCTTCGGCCGAACCACCGATTTCGCCGATCATGATAATCGCCTCGGTTTCAGGATCGTCGTTGAGCAAGCGCAACGCATCGATGTGGGTGGTGCCGATGATCGGATCGCCTCCAATGCCAATCGCGGTCGACTGGCCGATGCCGCGCTGCGTCAGCTGGTGCACCGCTTCGTAGGTCAGCGTGCCGGAGCGGGAGACGATGCCAACCGAGCCTTCCTTATGAATCCGCCCGGGCATGATGCCGATCTTGGCTTTGCCGGGCGAAATGACGCCGGGACAATTAGGGCCGATCAACCGCGAAGTCGAGCTCTTCAGCTTGGCCCACACTTTCACCATGTCCAGTGTGGGAATGCCTTCGGTGATGCAGACGATCAAGGGAATCCCCGCATCCTCGGCTTCAAGAATGGCATCGGCGGCAAACGGCGGCGGAACAAAAATCATGGTCGCGTTGGCGCCCGTCTTCTCCACGGCTTCCGCAACGGTATTGAATACCGGCCATCCTTCGTGCGTTGTTCCGCCTTTGCCGGGGGTTACGCCGCCCACCACGTTGGTGCCGTATTCAGCGCAGCCCTTGGCGTGGAAGGTGCCTTCCTTACCGGTAAGTCCCTGGACGATAAGGCGCGTGTTGTTGCCTACGAGAACAGCCATGAATCAAGCTCCTAGCTTCTAGCTCCTAGCTTCTGGCTATTTAAAGACTGGATGAAGGCCCCAAGCATTTTAGAAGTTTCAATGCAAAGCGCTTCTGCTCTCTGAAGCTTTTGTTCTTCACCCATCTTCAACTGCCGGGCTACCAGAAGTTGTGTTTGAACTTCGTAAATCGAGCCTTGTGCGATTCCCAGGAACTGCCGGAACTCGCCGTCAGTCATTCTTCCTCTGCCGTCAGCGATGTTGCTCGCGACGGAAACACTGGCGCGACGCAGTTGCGAGGTCAATCCATACATCTCATCTTGAGGGAAACCCCTTGTCAGGCCGTAGATGCAAACCGTCATCTCCATGGCCCGCTGCCAAACCGTTAGATCCTGAAATGCCTGCGCCAATCGCTCCCCTTTAAACCTGGCTACCGGCTAGCTCCTAAACTCTGGATGGACGCGCCGAGCGTCTAGCTAGCAGCTAGAAGCTAGCGGCTAGAAGCTGCTTTAACCACCATCTCCGCCGCTTCCTTCATCGTTGCTCCCACTTGGAAATTCAATCCCGACTCCTTCAAAATCTCGCGGCCTTCTTCCACATTCGTGCCTTCCAGCCGCAGCACAATGGGCACCGTCACTTTAAGATTCCGAGCCGCTGCTACCACTCCGGTAGCCAGCCGGTCCACGCGCAGGATGCCACCGAAAATATTGATGAAGATGGCCTTCACATTTTTGTCGGAAAGCAGAATCTCGAAGGCGTGCTCAATCTGCTCCTGGGTTGCGCCGCCGCCTACATCCAGAAAATTAGCGGGGCTGCCTCCGGCGTACTGAATGATGTCCATCGTCGCCATCGCCAGGCCCGCGCCGTTGACCATACACGCAATGGAGCCATCGAGCTTGATGTAATTGAGCGCGTACTTACTGGCTTCCACCTCCAGCGGATCTTCTTCCGCCACGTCGCGCAGCGCCTTGATGTCCGCATGGCGAAACAGCGCGTTGTCGTCGAAGTTGATCTTCGCATCCAGCGCGAAAAGCTTCCCATCCGTGGTCGTGATGAAAGGATTGATCTCGACCAGCGAAGCGTCCGTCTCGATGAAAGCCTTGTAGAGGCTCTGGAAGAAGGTCACGGCCTGGTTGATCTGCGCAGGCTTCAGCCCCAGCGCAAAGGCCAGCTTCCGCGCCTGCCACGCACCGAAACCGACTGCCGGATCGATGGTCTCCTTGAAGATGGCCTCGGGAGTTTTGGCAGCCACCTCCTCAATCTCCATACCGCCGGCCTGCGAGGCCATGAAGACCAGCTTGCCCGAGGCGCGATCGAGCACGATGCCGAGATAAAGCTCGCGGTCAATTGCCGCGGTCTCTTCAATCAGCAACCGCTGCACCTTTTGTCCCTGGGGGCCGGTCTGGTGCGTGACCAACTGCATGCCAAGGATATTCTTGACGTGCAAATCGGCATCTTCGCGTGTCCGGGCCACCTTCACGCCGCCACCCTTGCCGCGGCCTCCGGCGTGAATCTGCGCTTTTACCACCACCCCGCTTGCGCCCTCGGCAAAAAGCTTGCGCGCCACTGCAGCGGCTTCTTCCGGCGTGTTGGCTACTTCGCCCCTCGGCACGGCCACGCCATATTTCGCCAGGATTTCCTTTGCCTGATATTCGTGGATCTTCATTTGGTTGGGACCGCCCATGTCCGCTGCGGTTGGAGTCGTCCGGTATGACCCTGTGGGCGCGAGGTCAGTGCGGCCGTGACAGCGGTAATCCCATCGTATCTTGCACCACGAACGACCCGCAAACTACGTTGGTGGTTTTACCCCTTGAAACCGAGCGGTGGCCGGACAAAGCTACCATAGGAGAGACATGTCTTTCCTGAAAGATCATTTGAAGCTTCTGGCCGAAGATGGCGCAGCCCTCACGCGCGAACAGGCTGCCGCCGTGCTCGACGAAATCCTGTCGGGCGCCGCGCCCGAGGTGGAGACCGCGGCCCTGCTGGCTGTGCTGGCCACGCGCGGTGAACAGGCCGCGGAACTGGCCGGCTTCGTTGACGCGATGCGCGCCCGCGCCACGCCGGTTCCCCTTACAGACGAAGAGCGCAACCGGCTGGTGGACACGTGCGGCACCGGCGGAGGGGGTCCGCTCACCTTCAACATCTCCACCGGCGCGGCACTGGTGGCGGCGGCTGCCGGGGCCACGGTGGCCAAACACGGCAATCGCGCTGTCACCTCGCTGGCCGGCTCGGCCGACGTGCTGGAAGCGCTGGGTGTGCCCATTGATCTTTCGCCGGAGTTGGCCGTCGCCTGCCTGCGCGAAACCAATTTCATGTTTCTGTTCGCTCCCATGTATCACCCCGCCATGAAGGCGATTGGCCCGCTGCGCCGGGCGCTGGGCTTCCGCACCATCTTCAACCTGTGTGGACCGCTCACCAACCCCGCTGGCGCCCGGTCGCAGGTCATCGGAGTTCTCGCACCCAGCCGCGTCCTGCTGGTGGGGCGCACGCTGGCCGCGCTGGGCGCGAAGCGGGCCTTTGTGGTGCATGGAACCGATGGAATCGACGAGCTGACCACGACCGGTGAGTCAGTGGTGGCGCGCATCGAAGAGTCCGCGGACGGCGGCCAACCCACGTTGAAGGCTGCGCGCATCACCCCGGAGATGGCGGGTCTGCCGCGTACGACGCTCGACCAGTTTGTGGGCGGAAACATTCCCACCAACGTCTCGCTGCTCTACGACGTACTCACCGGCATCCCCGGCGCTCGGCGCGATATTGTCCTGCTCAATGCGGCTGCCGCGCTGGTGGCTGCGGGGCTCGCGAACGATCTGAAAGAAGGCGTGGCGCAAGGTACGGAAGCCATCGACTCCGGCCAGGCAGCCGCCACGCTCGCCAAGCTGCGCCGCTTCGGTGAGAAGTATGCCCGCACCCAGTAACAGCACGCTATCGGCGAACTCAGGCAACATTCTGGTTGGGGAAACGTCTTGCCATCCCACCGCGTCCATCTTTCGCCCGGGCTTGGGCGCCGGGCGTCGAAGCAGGCGAAGGAGCTTTCCATGACAACGATCCGAATCGTCGCAATATCCGGGATACTTGCCGCTACACTCTCAGCCGGGGCGCAGCAGTTCACTGAGCCGCAGTTGAAAATCGACTCATCCAATCGCACCCTCACCGTGACCGCAAATGCAACGGTGAATGTGGAGCCCGATCTTGCCATTCTGCACATCGGGTTTGAGACTCAGCCCGGCGAGGCCAAGGCGGTCTACGCTGAAGGCGCCCGCACCTCCAACGCCATCGTCGGCGCCGTCAAACAAGCCGGAATTCCCGAGAGCGCGATTCGCAGCGAATCGCAATTTCTCGAGCCTGACTACAGCGTTCCCAAATCGCACAAGTTCAAGCTGGCGCAGCAATGGACGGTGCGCACACCGCCGGAGCGGGCCGCCGAGATTCTCGACGCAGCCATCGGCGCAGGCGCCAATAGCAGCGGCGAAATTGAATGGACAGTGAAGGACGAGCCGGCCCTGGAGGAGCAGGCTCTCGACAAGGCCGCCGCCCAGTCCAGGCAAAACGCGGCGGTGCTGGCCAAAGGCATGGACGTGCGCCTGGGGGCGCTGATTTACGTCAGCAACCAGCTTTCTGCGCCCACGTTTCCCAGGCCGATGGTCCGCTCCTTCGCCATGGCCGGCAAAACAGAATCCGCCCCGCCCTTAGCCGTCGAGCCCCACAAGGTAAGCCGCGAGGCCAGTGTTTACGCGGTATTCGCCATCGAATAGAGCAGTTCTCCACAAATTCTGCAAGAGAACGGACCAGAAGAGAGACACGCTGAAACTTCCCAATCGGCCACGAACCTCTCCCAATTCGTCATCGACCGCGCAAATTCCGCAATCTGACCGACGCATTATGATCTGAGTTGAAGCAGAAAAATGGGGTTCGCCCAAGAAACAAGGGTTCTTCAATGGGAAACAATGTCGCCGCTGCGCGGAATTCTCGCCCCTTAGATATTCGGGACAAGGCTTCTGAGGTTGTCAAAGAAACCCCGTTTGAGGCGCTGGCCAGCATCTGCTCAGTTCTGGTGGTGGGGCTGTTCATTCTGACCTTCTTAGCTCAGAACTACGTCATTCCGTCAGGATCGATGGAGAACACGTTGCTTGTAGGCGATCACCTAGTCGTCGACCAGATCACGCTAACGCCGCCCGCTTCGTGGATGCCGCTCATCAGGTATCGCGAGCCGAGGCGCGGCGATATCGTGGTCTTCCACAAGCCCGTCAATCAGCCTGGTATTGATGCCACTGACGCCAACGGAACACCACAATACACTCCCCTGGTGAAGAGGTTGATTGGCGTACCGGGAGATCATATTCATCTACGCAACGGCATTGTGATTGTTAATGGTGTTGCACAGCCCGTGGGATTTGCGCAGCCGACAACGACGGATAACTTCAACGAGTTCCTCGACGATTTCCCCGCAGTACCTCCAGCCGAGGTGCCTGGGCCAACAGAGTCGTGGGCCGTGAACTTCTCGAGTTATATCCAGGACGGCGACTTGGTGGTTCCACCCGGCATGTATTTCATGATGGGCGACAACCGGCACAACAGCCTGGACTCGCGCTACTGGGGCTTCGTGCCGCGCGCTAACATACTTGGCCGTCCGCTTTTCAACTATTGGTCGTTCGAGGCCGCAGACGGGCAACTTGAACAAACAGGATTCGGTCACAAGCTCGCGTGGATCGGCCATGTTCTGGTGCATTTCTTCCCAGACACGCGCTGGAAACGCACTTTCCACGTTGTTCGTTGAACCGAAATTGTAAGATCCCGATTTGATCTTGGTGCGCTCCGGTCGTATAACCGCCAATGCGAAAATTACGAAGTACTACACAATCCTGTTGCCAGAGCCGCTACTAAAAGGCTGGCGACAAACTGACGGGAATCGAGCAGAACGGTGCCATTCCTCCGTCAGAGATCGGGAACCAATAGGACGCGACCTGCGTAGGTGACAGGATGAGATCATTCTGTTGCGCCGCGGGCGCGGCTCTCCTAGCCTGCAATATCGCCGGATTTGCCGGGACGAAGACCCCCTGCAGCCAAACTGTCAGCTATCCTCTGCAATCCAGGGCCGTGCTGATGATTGATTCGAGGCCCGCAGGACTTCACATCGTTGGCACCGACCAGGTCGCGATTCATGTTTCTTGCTCGGCGAGCAGCGATGAAATCGCCACCAACGTCGCTTTTCATTTTTCGCCGACAACGAATGGTGGCAAATTGTCTATCGAGGGCCCTCATCTCCAACCCGGCGACAACGGCCTTGAGGTCAAGATTGAGGTTCCCAGGAGAACAAACCTGAGCATTCGCATGTTTGCGGGCCAGGTCACGGTGGAAGAGGTCAAGGGCGATAAGGATATCGAAGTCGGAGCGGGGCAGATCACGATCTCCTCCATTCACGACGGGGACTACCGCAACGTGGACGCTTCCGTCAGCGTGGGCGAAGTACAGGCACGGGCCTTCGGTACCGACGAAGGCGGCTTCTTCCGGAACTTCAGCAGGAAGAATTCAGGCGGAGACTACCGACTGCGTGCGCATGTGACCACTGGACAAATCGAACTGCTGGGAAATGCAGAGCAAAAAGGCCAGGCAGCCAAACCTGATTGAGTCCTGGGGACGTCCCGCACTGAGGCGGGCTTTGCTGGAAGTCATGAGCGTGTCACTGTCAATCCGGAAATCTCGGCTGTGCTCGAACCGGCGCGGCGGTCACCCCAGCATCTCCAGCGTCAGCCGGTCAGGTTCACCGCCAAAGTACTTGTCCAGCGCGGCCTGGAAGACGGGCTCCTTTTCGGCAGCACGCGCAAACAGCGTCATCGAAGACCGGAATTTCATGTCGTCGGGCGAACCCAGGATGTGATGAATCGAGCGGCCCTCCACATGGTTCACCAGCCGCGTGCATTCCACCAGCCGCGGGCCCAGAACGGTGTGAATCAGATAAGCCGCAGCCTCATCCAGAGACCCGATCCCGTAATACGACGCCTGCGGGCTATACCCCAGGCCTTTCATCTGCGGAAAGATGAACCATATCCAGTGGCTTCGCTTGCGGCCTTCGCGCAGTTCGGTAAGCACCTCATCGAAGACATCTTCCTGCGCATCGACAAATCGTTGCAGATTGAAAGGGTCTGCCATTGCGGTTCCCTCCGGCGGCGTGCTTGTGCAATTCAATGGCGATAACGCAAGTTGAAGAAGTGCAGACCTACAGCAGCCCGGAACGTCCGGCCATCCTCCTCGACAACAGCCACGAAGCCAGCGAAACTCCCAGGGAAACCGCCACCCAGCCTGCCCCTTCCAACGGGTGAACCATGGAGGCCGAAAGGTGCGGCCGCGCAAACATGGCCAACCGCAAGTCGGGAAGCCCCTGGCCCACCAGTTCAATCGCGGCCCAGCTCAGCGCACCTGCAATCAGCACCATTCCAGGCACAGTTCGCTTCCATGGGAAAGGGATCGGCATGGGCGCCGCCGCTTCTTCACAGATCCGTTCCATCACCGAGTTTAGAAAGCCTGACGAAGGTACCAGTTCCTCGTCCCTTGCCAGAATCTCATCGAGATCTTCGCGTTTCGTCATCAGACCCCCTTCTCCGCTAATTCCATGGATGCGTGTTCGTCTCGCAACTGCGGAAACCGCTGCCGCAACAGTGCCCGCGCCCTCGACAGCCGCGCTTTCACGGTTCCCTCCGGCAGGCGCATCGTACGCGCCGCGGCCGCAACCTCCATCTCATGGAAGTAAAACAGAATTACGGGCTCGCGGTAACGCGGTGGCAGAGCCAGAACCGCCCGCCGCACCGCATCATGACTCCGTTGTTCCGCGACCGAGTTGAGTTGGACGGCAGGATGGGACGGCTCCGGTGCGTCATTGAGTGGTGTGTTCACGGTGGGAAACCGCTTCAACTCAGAGCGGAAAACGTTCGCCGCCAGCGCAAAGAGCCACGTTGAAAAACTCCCCTCGCGTCGCCATTGGCCCAGCCCGCGCCAGGCGCGGATGAAAGCCTCCTGGGCCAGTTCCTCGGCACGCCCGCGGTCGCGGCAATAGCGCCATGCCATGTTCACCAGAGGTCCCTGCCAACGCCGCACAATGCCCTCAAACGCGCCTGCATCCCCGCCCAGCACACGTTCCACATCAGCCAGATCGTCCGTCGGACTCATACCTGTCTTGCTGAACACCGGCGCTCTCCAAGCGGTGGGACTTCGGTCCTGCCCGGCAGGTTGCATTTTATTCCAATTGCGGACAGCATACGTCGAACCCGGTGCGGCTGAGGATGGCATGGATGTTACATTTCGGAATCGCCCCGGTTTAACATTGGAATCATGTCATTTCCCATCAAAACATGCGCCATTTGTGGAGAGGAGTTCGAATTGAGGCCCGGTAAGCCGGGTTTCGCCAACCGCTGCCCTGCCTGCAGCGAGCCGGAAGAGACCGGTCCCGGCCCACGAAACCCTGCCGGCGGTGCCGAACCAAAGGCTGAGCGCGAATTGAACGCCGAGAGGAAACGCGCCATCCGCGACCTGCTTTACCGCAAGGATAGCTAGAGAATCCGAGCCTTCCAGAAAAACACAAACAAAAATGCAACCGCCCCACCCACTCCGCTGTCCCACCTGACGCAAAGGGGAAAAGTACCCCCGGCAAGTTCAGGAGGGGATGTTATGACGCATCTGGCAATCACGTTGTTTGGCGACTCTGGGTTTGCACCCATGGGCATGTGGCTGTTTCTCTCTATCGGCGCCGTGGCGCTGTTTGCAGTTTTCATTCCAACCGTGACCTGGATCGAAGGCAGGCGTAAGGAGCGCGAGGCTTTCTACAAGGCTGAAACCTTTCGCCGCTTGGCCGAAGCTTCGGGCGAAGGCGCCAAGGCGGCGCTGGAGTTGCTCCGCGAAGAGGACCGCTTGAAGAGAATCAAAGCGCTGGAAGGAATGAAGGTGGCCGGCATCATCAACATCTGCGTCGGAGTGGCGCTGGTCATCTTTTTGCGCATCCTGCTGGGCGGCGGCCCCGGCTCACCTGCATTGGCGGGCCTGATTCCCGGCTTCATCGGCGTGGCATTTCTGGTTTACGTCTACGTTCTTGCCGCGCCGATCGAGTAGGATCAATGCCTGGGCGGCCTGCGTAACCAATCACCTTTGCCTGCCGCGCCCAAACTGCACGCCCCCATCCACCAGGATTGCCACGCAGCCGAAAAGCATGCACAGATCGGTGCGCGCCTCATGCAGGAAGCTGAGCAATCCATAGTCATTCAGCCGTGCCGGCGCAAACCGCCCCAGCGAATGCCCTAGCAGGATGGGAATCTTGGTCGTAATCAGAGCGGTCAAAATCACCGCCAGCAACAACAAGGCCGCGGGGCCGGCTTGGAAGTTCAGGATCAACGCCGCCCCCGCCGCAATCTCAACGCCGCCCACGAAGGGCGCGAGCAGATGGGGATAGGGCAGGCCGATGTGCGCAAAGCGCCCGGCGCCCAATTCCCCGGGAAGCATAAATTTCAGAATCCCCTCGGTCAGGAACACCAGGCCCACAATCACCCGGATAAGGATCATCGGAAGTTTCTTGCGCATCGATCTGCTCCTATTTCTCTTCGAGCAACCCCTCAATTTGAGCTGCCAGTTCGCCGGGTTCCGTTCTGGGAGCGAATCGGCGAAACACGTTGCCTCCGCGATCAACCAGAAACTTGGTGAAGTTCCATTTGATGGCTGTGGTCCCGAAGATTCCCGGCTTCTTCCGCTTCAGAAAGCGGTAGAGCGGGTGAGCTTCCGTGCCGTTCACATCGATCTTTGCGAAAACGGGAAAGCTGACCCCGTAATTCCTCAGGCAAAACGCGCCAATCTCCTCGGCCGTGCCCGGCTCCTGCGCGCCAAACTGGTTGCAGGGAAAGGCCAGCACGGCGAGCCCTCTATCCTTATATGTGCGGTAGAGCTTCTCCAGTCCGGCATACTGGGGAGTGAAGCCGCATTTGCTGGCCGTATTCACAATCAGCAGCACTTGCCCCCTGAAATCCTCCAGGCGCACCTTGCTTCCGTCCAGCGAAGAGGGGGAAAACGCATAAACGGAGCTGGCAGCTCTTTCCATTTCCCTGAACCTCCCGCAGAAAGGATGTCATGTCTGCGTGATCCGCGTCTAAGAAGAATGCGAATAAGCAACTTGGGGGCTCCGTTGCTTTCTGAGCCCGGCCCGGTCCGGTAGACTGGGAACGGCCCAAAAAGTGTTTGAATCCTCAGCGGCTGGTTTCTGGCGCTGAGGCGACAACGTGCCCTTGCCCACAGGCATCGAGCGCAATGCGCAACATCGGAAGCCAGGGAGAGATCAGGTTTCAGGACCGATGAACGGCGAGTGGTTTGGGTGGGGTGGCCGTGGTCAAATATAATCAGTCTTTCCGCGTAAGCAGTACCAGATTTTAAGCAATGAGGGTGTGCAAATTCTTCTCGTGAAGCCTAACCAAGGACCGCACCAGTTTTTGTGCTCGCCGCAGGGCTCCAGCCCGGTGAAGATCAAGCACGCTTCGATGTCCCGCCCGTTGCGGATCGCAGCCCGAACCGCCTCCCGGATGGCCCGGCTGTCGCTCCTCCTCGCGCTGGCGTTTTCCGCCGTCGCCGCTCTTGCCCAGACTCCCCAGACCATCGACCAGATCCGGGTCATCGGCAATCGGCGCATTCCCAAGGAAACGATCCTCGCGCGGCTTTTTACTCATCCCGGCGACACCTACGACCCCATCTCAATCGAGCGCGACTTCAATTCCCTCTGGAACACCGGGTACTTCGAAGACCTGCGCATCGAGCGCGAAGACACTGAGAAGGGCATCATCCTCAACGTCTTCGTCCGCGAAAGACCCACCATTCGCGAGATCAATTACAAAGGCAACAACTCCATCAGCAACTCCGATATCCTCGACCGCTTCAAGAAGGAGAAGGTCGGCCTGTCCGTTGAAGGACAGTTTGACCCCACCACCATCAAGCGGGCCGAGAGTGTCATCCGCGATATGCTGGCCGAGCATGGCCACCAGTTCGCTACCATCAAGACCGACGTCAAGACCATCCCTCCCGCCTCGGTCCAGGTGAACTTCAACATCAAGGAAGGCCCCACCGTGAAGGTGGGCAATATTCGATTCACCGGCAACCAGCATTTGAGCGCTCTCTATCTGCGCCGTGCCATGAAGAACCTGAAGCCCGTCGGCATCCCCTACTCCATCATCTTTGAGGACCTGTTCGCGAAAACCTTCGATTCCTCGAAGCTCGAGGAAGACACCGAGCGGGTACGCCAGGCCTACCGTGACAAGGGCTACGCGAACGCCGCAGTGGAAACGCCTCAAACCCAGATTCGGGACGAAGGCGGGCTGAACTGGTTTACCTTCCGTCCCCGCAAGGGCAAGCGTATCGACATTCTGCTGCCCATTGAGGAAGGCGGCCGTTACCGGCTGGCGTCCATCACCTTCACCGGCAACAAGGCGGTGACCAATGTGAAGGCGCTGCGCTCTACATTTGCCTTGAAAGACGGCGACTGGTTCAACGCCACGATGATCGGCAAGGGCCTCGACAACCTCAAAAAGGCCTACGGCCAGTTGGGCTACATCAACTTCGGCGCCATCCCCAAGCTCAGCTACGATGACCAGAAGAAGACCGTCTCGATGAATATCGACATCGACGAAGGAAAGCCCTTCTACGTCTCCCGGATTGAGTTCGAGGGCAACACCATTACCCGCGATCGCGTCATCCGCCGCGAGTTGCTGCTGGAAGAAGGACAGGTTTATAACTCCCAGCTCTGGGAATACAGCCTGCTGCGCCTCAATCAGCTCGAGTACTTTGAGCCCCTCAAGGTGGACCAGGATTCGGAAGCCCATCAGAATCCCGAAGCCGGCACCGTGGACCTGCTGCTGAAAGTGAAGGAGAAGGGCAAGAACTCCATTGGCCTGAACGGCGGCGTCAGCGGTCTATCGGGTGCCTTCCTGGGCGTCAACTACCAGACCAACAACTTCCTCGGCCTGGGAGAAACCCTCAGCCTGCAAGGCAACCTGGGTAACGTGAGCCGCCAGTTCCTGTTTGGCTTCTCCCAGCCCTACGTGCGCAACCGCCCGCTCAACGTGGGATTCCAGATCTTCAACAACAAGCAGGATTTCAACGCCGCCAAGAATTATCAGGCCACCACCGGCGCATCGTACAACCTGACCGCGGCTCAGCAATCCCTCACGCAGAACTACAACCAGGCATCCACCGGCTTGAACTTCTCGGTGAGCTATCCGCTCCGGCGCCACGCCTTCCAGCGCGTGGGATTCACCTATTCGCTCACCAAATCCACTATTTCGGCCTTCAGTACCGCTTCGCAGACCTTCTTCCAGACCATCAGCTTCCGGTCCGGCATTCAGGGGTCCAATGCGCTGGCCGGCATCATCAACAGCTCGGCCTCGTTCAGTTACATCTACAACACCGTCAACAACCCGCTCCGCCCGCGCAGCGGCAAGGAATATACGGCGGTCTTCCAGTTTTCTGGAATCTACGGCAACCTGCGCTACTTCTCTCCCCTTGTGGCCTACAAGAGTTTCCGGTCGATGCACTACCTGACGCCCTCGGCCAACGGCCGCAACGTGCTGGGCCTGCGCGCCCAGTTGGGTTACGTGCAGGGCTTCGGCGGCGATGTGGCTCCGCCTCAGAACCGGTTCTACTCCGGCGGCGAGCAGGAACTGCGCGGGTTCGACGTACGCGGCGCGACGCCTTACGGCTATGTGCCCAATAAAGTGACCGTGCAGTTAACGAATCCCGATGGCAGTTGCGTTCCGCGCGATCCAACCAATCCCCAGTTGAACCAGTGCATCCAGGTGCCCATCCCGATCTACGGCATTGCCTCGATTGGCGGCGACACCCAGCTCACCACCAACGCCGAATACCGGATTCCGATTGCCGGTCCCGTAACCTTCTCATTCTTCGACGACTTCGGAATCGATACGGCGGCCAATAAAGGCCAGCTCAAGCAAAGCCCCGAGGGCTTTGCCACTCTGACCGCGCCCCTGTATGGCTGCCCGGTTTACAACAACGGCGCCTGCCAGGGCGGCATTCCCGGCTCCAAGGTTGGATTCCTTAGGGATATCCGCCCCATCACCGGAACCAACTTCGTTCCCCGCATGTCGTTGGGGGCGGAGCTTGGCGTCATTATGCCGGTGGTCAATGCGCCCTTCCGTCTCTACTTTGCCTATAACCCGCTTCGCCTGTATGAGCGGCCCTATTGCAACGACCTGAACGTCGGCGGAAAGGTGCAGAGCTGCTCGGCAGAGCTGATTACCCGCGACATGTTCCCGCCGGGCGGCGCAGGCGATTACACCTACAACGAAGCCATCGAGGCTTACGGAGCACAGAACCTTTTCCGCGAGCCGCGCAAGACCTTCCGCCTGACCGTCTCGACGACCTTCTAGGCAAAACCTGCGGATCGCGCGCTACGCGATCACTGTGAAACAAGAAAAAGGAGCATTCGATTCAAATGAAACATTCATTTGTATTGGTTGCTGCACTGCTTTCCTGCCTGCCCGTGGCCCTCGCGGCTCAAACACCGGCAGCCCCTGCTGCTGCTCCGGCCGGTCCCGAGAGAATTGGCGTAATCGCATTTCAGCAGGCGGTAACCCAAACCAACGAATTTCAGCGCAACTTCGCTGACTTGCAAACAAAGTTCAATCCCAAGCGCGTGCAACTCAAGACCTTGAGCGATGAAGTCGACTCGCTGAAGAAGCAGCTCCAGGCGCAGGGCGCCACACTGAATGATGCGGAACGCCAAAGCCGCGCCAGAAACATCGATGACAAGGAAAAGCAGTTGCAGCGGGATGCACAGGACGACCAGGCCGACTTCAAGCAGGAGATGCAGGACACGTTCGACGGAGTCGCGTCCAAGGTCGGCGAAGTTCTCATCTCCTATGCGCAGCACCATGGCTATACGCTGGTGCTGGATGGAGGGGAGGAACAGGTTCCCGTGGTTCTTTACGCAAACCCTTCCACCGACATCACCAAGGCGGTGATTGAAGCCTACAATGTGAAGTCGGGAATACCTGCTCCGCCGGCCCAGCCCGCCGCACTGGCGCCCAAGCTGGCACCCAAGGCGCCAGTGAAACATTGATGGTGGGGCCGGTTTGACGCTCCCCGGCCGCACTCCTATAATCCATCTAGTTCCTGCTGATGTCTCCGTCCGTGTCTTTTCCGTCTCTCCGTAACCAATCTGGGCGGAGTCTCCCAAGCCCGGCGACAAGTGTTCGCCATGGGTGGGTGGGAGAAAGGCCGTGAGGTTGGTCAGGAGGCACAGGTCTGTCTGCGCTAAGGCGCGAACAGTCATTCAGGAATTCCGAAGGAGTTTTTCACCCGCATGAAGCGCTTGTTTGCAGTTGCAATGATTTTGGCCTCGGGCCTCGCCCTGAGCGCCGCCGCACAGGTACCAGCCGCTCCAGCCACGGCCTCTACGGCCCCCGCCGGACCCGCGAAAATCGCCGTCATCGCTTTCCAGGTGGCCGTCGCTCAAACCAACGAAGGCCAGCGCAACTTCGCCGATCTGCAAAAGAAGTACGATCCCAAGCGTCAGCAACTAAAGGTCCTGAGCGACGAGATCGAAACTCTCACCAAGCAGTTGCAGACCCAGGGCGCGACCTTGAGTGACACTGAGCGCGCCAGCCGGGCAAAGACCATCGACGACAAAAAGAAGCAACTGCAGCGGGATGCCGAGGACGCGCAGAACGACATGCAGGGGGAGATGCAGGAGGTCTACAACACGCTGGCCTCCAAGGTGTACGACGTGCTCAACAGCTATGCGCAGCAGCACGGCTATACCCTGGTGCTCGATATCGCCCAGCAGCAGACTCCGGTCCTCTATGCCAACGAATCCACGAACATTACCAAGGCCATCATCGATGCCTACAACGTGAAGTCAGGCGTGCCCGCGCCGCCGCCGTCGGCACCGGAAGCGCCCACACCAGCCACGAGGGCACCAGGCTCTCACTAAACGGGTTCTTGAACTGTGCAAAGGCCCTGCCCGGCGGGGCCTTTGCACCCATAAATTACCTGCCGGGAAATACCCAATTTGAAAGTCTGATAACAGGGTGGTCCCGGATAGCCTTCCTGTGGAAAAAACTGTGGATCGCTTTCGCGAATTCTCTCGACGAATTCAGGGTTTTCCACTTGCCATGCCGCTGACGATTCTGCTAGAAAGTGTAACCCTTTATTTTTCTTCGCTAAGCAGAGAACGCGCGTCTCGGCGCAGTGCCCACCTTTGAGACCGGCCAAATTTTCCGGTGCGGCAAGCTTTCCACAATTGGGCATGAATAGACGATGACTGCGATGTGCGGCAAGTCACTATTTATGCGCTATTTCTGCTGATCTTCGCCCACCCGCAGCACCGCCAGAAAAGCCTCCTGCGGAATGTCCACTTTGCCAATCCGTTTCATGCGCTTCTTGCCTTCTTTTTGCTTTTCCAGCAGCTTGCGCTTGCGCGAAATGTCGCCGCCGTAGCACTTGGCCAGCACGTTTTTGCGCAGCGGGCTCACCGTTTCGCGCGCCACGATCTTGGCCCCGATCGCAGCCTGAATGGCCACCTCGAACTGCTGCCGCGGGATCAGTTCCCGCATCTTTGAAACCAGTGCCTTGCCCCGCTCATACGCAAAGTCCCGATGCACGATGATCGAGAGCGCATCCACCGGCTCGCCAGAAACCAGGATGTCCAGCTTTACCATCGGCGACTCCCACTCGCCCGCCAGTTGATAGTCCAGCGAAGCGTAGCCGCGCGAAATGGACTTGAGCCGGTCATAGAAATCGAGCACGATCTCGTTCAGCGGCAACTCGTAGGTCAGCATCACGCGGGTCGGCGTCACATACTCGAAATTGATCTGCTTGCCGCGCTTCTCCTCAACCAGTTTGAAGATGCCCGCCCACATACTCGTCATTGGTCAGAATCTTGGCCGTGATCACTGGCTCACGAATGCTGTCGATGTTGGTCGGCTCTGGCCAGCGCGATGGATTATCCACTTCGAGTACGCTGCCGTCAGTCAGCGTGATGTGGTAGCGCACGCCGGGAGCGGTGGTGATCAGGTCCAGTTCGTATTCGCGTTCCAGCCGCTCCTGAATGATCTCCATGTGCAGCAGACCGAGAAATCCGCAGCGAAAACCGAATCCCAGCGCCACTGAACTCTCCGGCTCGAAAAAGAACGACGAGTCGTTGAGCCGCAGCTTTTCCAAAGCATCGCGCAACAGCGTATGCTCGTGCGAATCGACCGTGTAAAGCCCGGAGAAGACCATCGGCTTGATGTCTTCAAAACCCGGCAACTGCACGGTTGCGGGCCGCGCATCGTCCGTCACCGTATCGCCGATCTTGGTATCGGCCACATTCTTGATTGTGGCTGCAAAAAAGCCTACTTCCCCCGCACTTAACTGCCCAATCTCCACCGGCTTGGGCATCAGCACGCCCATCGATTCAATCTCGAACGCTTTCTCATTCGACATCAGGCGGATCCGCTGCCCCTTGCGCATGGTCCCCTGCATCACCCGCACCAGCACGATCACGCCGCGATACGCATCGAACCACGAGTCGAAGATGAGCGCCTGCAGCGGCGCATCAGGATCGCCTGTCGGCGGCGGTAGCCGGCGAACAATCGCCTCCAGCACCTCATCGACCCCCTGCCCTGTCTTGGCGCTTACAGGAATCGCGTCGGTAGCGTCCAGCCCCACAGCCTTCTCAATCGCTTCCTGCGTGCGCAGAATGTCCGCCGAGGGCAAGTCGATCTTGTTGATCACCGGAATGATTTCGAGCCCATGATGAATAGCCAGGTACGCGTTTGCCAGGGTTTGCGCCTCCACTCCCTGGCTCGCGTCCACCACCAGCAGCGCACCCTCACAGGAAGACAGCGAGCGCGAAACCTCATAGCTGAAGTCCACATGCCCGGGCGTGTCGATCAGGTTGAGCTGATAGGTGTTGCCGTCGTGTGCCTTGTACATCATGCGCACCGCATGAGCTTTGATGGTGATGCCACGCTCCCGCTCCAGATCCATGTCATCCAGAATCTGCGCCTGCATCTCGCGGCCGGTCACCGAGCCTGTCAATTCCAGCAGACGGTCGCTCAGCGTCGACTTTCCATGGTCGATGTGAGCAATGATTGCGAAATTGCGAAGGAAACGTGCGTCCATGAGAGGTAGGCAAAAGGAGGAATTGCGCCTTGCTCGCGCGTCCGCCGCGGCGGACCTCCATCGCATAGCTTATCATCGGCTAAGGGTCCTGATTCGATTCGCGGTTGCCCGATTGCGGCCGGCGGGCTCTATTTTTCATATTTGCCCATGAGCAGAATTCAGTTTCGATTTCTTTGTTGCGCCGCGCTGGCCCTCCTGCTGGAAGGATGTACCCCCTCTCAACACGCGACCGGACCGCAAAACTCTCCGCCTCAAGCCACCGCGCCCGCGCTGGCCCAACCCCAGCAGCCGGCCGCGCCGGCATCCCAGTTGGCCCCGCAACAACAGCGCGTGCAACAACTGATCCAGCAAGTTGAGAAGGCCTACGCCGCAGGCAATGAAGACTACCGCCGGGGCAGACTGGTGGAAGCGAAAGCTGAATTCGACCACGCTGTCGATCTCATGCTCCTGAGCGGAATTGATATCAAGGGCGATCCGCAATTGCAGGAAGAGTTCGACCGCATCGTTGACCAGGTGAACGCACTCGAGATGGAAGCTCTCAAGCAGGGCAACGGCTTCGCTCCTAAAGTGGAGCCCTCTCCGGCCGATGTAGCCAGCGACGTCACCTTTGCGGTGGACCCGAATATCGTGGCCAAGGCCAAGACTGAACTGGCCACCACCAAGTCCGACCTTCCCCTCATGGTCAACGACTATGTGGGCGCGTTCATCAACTTCTTTGCCAATACCCAGCGTGGCCACAACACGCTCATGCACTCGTTTGAACGCTCCGGCCGCTACCGGGCGATGATTCAGCGGGTCATGGCGGAAGAGGGCGTACCGCAGGATTTGATTTACCTGGCCGTGGCCGAGTCCGGCTTTCAGCCCCGGGCCATGAACCCGCGCTCCCGCGCCGGAGGCATGTGGCAGTTCATGCCCTACGGCAACTACGGGCTCACCCGCAACAGCTACCTCGACGAGCGCTTCGATCCCGAAAAATCCACCCGCGCCTACGCCCGTTACATGAAGTTCCTCTATGACCAGCTTGGCGACTGGTACCTGGCCATGGCCGCCTACGACTGGGGCGCGGGCAATGTGCAGCGTGCCGTCGAAAAGACCGGCTACGCCGATTTCTGGGAGTTATACAAGCGCAACAACCTGCCCGGCGAAACCAAGAATTATGTGCCGGAGATCCTTGCCGCAATCATCATTGCGAATCATCCCACGCAGTATGGGTTCGATGACATCACCCTCGATCCACCGGTCATCACCGATACGGTCACCGTCAACTACTCCATCGATCTGCGCCTTGTTTCGGACCTGGTAGACGCACCCGTGGACGAATTGGTCGCCTTGAACCCCAGCCTTCTTCGATTGACGACTCCCCCCGATGCATCTTTCGATCTGCATTTGCCCGCGGGCACAGCCACCCTTTTCGAGCAGCGCGTCGCCGCCGTTCCTGAGAGCAAGCGCGATGCCTGGCGCTATCATCGCGTGGCCCCGGACGACACTCTCGTTTCGGTTGCCCGCGCATTCCACATGCAGGTATCGGAACTGGCCGCAGCCAATCAGATGGGCGAGAACGACAGCCTGTCCGGAGTGGAAGC
Organism: uncultured Acidobacteriota bacterium; assembly: GCA_963833995.1. Taxonomy (GTDB): domain Bacteria; phylum Acidobacteriota; class Terriglobia; order Terriglobales; family Acidobacteriaceae; genus Telmatobacter. The sequence continues at coordinate 253,506 of CAWIAE010000005.1, forward strand.
GCTGGTTGTTCCCGTGGCTCCTGTCGCCGCACCATCGCGCGGGGTTCTTTATACCACCCGCAGGGGCGATACGCTCGTGTCCATCGCAGACCGGTTCGGCGTCTCGCTCAGCCAGTTGCGGCGCTGGAATAGTCTCTCCGGCATCCGCGTTGCCCCCGGCCGCAGGCTGCACGTGGCCGAACCCATGCGCGTGGTCCAGAGAAGCAGGCGTCATCGCAGTTCCTCCGCGGAAGAATCCCTTCGCGATCCCCCGCCCTCGATTGCGAAAAAACGATTGGCAAAAAAGGGATCCGCGTCAAAGAAGGCGCGGTCAACGGCGGTCGCCAAGACCAGTAGCCAACGGAAGCCGCACGCACAGAGACACAGCGTGCATCGAAAGACTTCAAAGCGTGCGCAAAAGTAGACAGCACCATCATTACCCGTTGTGTTTTGATAGCTTTTGGATGCAAGCTATTGCTACAATAGCTTGCGCACGCGCAGAAGACTGCCGCGATGCGAAGACCGAAATACCCGAGACGGGCAGCGGCGAGCCGCTGGAGGCAATGGGATGGAAGATGTGTTCAGGATGTACGCAATGAATGACGGCAACCACGATGCGGAGCCGGCAGAGTTGAACTCCGATCACGAAGAAGACTTTGACGAGGACGACGAGGTCGAAACCTCCGGCATTCTCACCTCCTCGGATGACGATGAGGGAGTGGCAGAGGAAACCGTAATCATCATCGCCGAAGAGCCCGCATCCAAGCCGGCCGCGAAAAAGGCCGCAAAGAAGTCTCCCGCAAAGAAAGCCGCGGCCAAGGCTCCGGCGAAAAAGGCCGCAGCCAAAAAGGCTCCGGCAAAGAAGGCGCCCGCCAAGAAAACTGCAGCCAAGAAGTCCGCTGCAAAAAAGGTTGTGGCCAAGAAGGCTGCAAAGAAGTCCGCCGCAAAGAAAAGCACGACTGGCGCAAAGGGCGGAAAAGTCGCAGCCAAGAAGGCAACGGCTGGAAGACGCGTCAGCAAAACCACCAAACGAGGTAAAAAGTTGGCCGTTAAGAAAGCAGCAAAGAAGGCGCCCGCCAAGAAGGCAGCAGCGAAGAAAGCTCCTGCAAAGAAGGCGGCAAAGAAGGCAGTTGCGAAGAAAGCCCCTGCAAAGAAGGCTGCCAAGAAGAAGTAAACCGGCAATACGAATCACAAGGCAAGCAAAAGAGTCCGCTGCGGCGGACTTTTTTGCGCCCGAAAATGGATGCCGCGGTGATCAGGCTGAAGTGGTTGTGTCAGCCAGTTGGGCCAGGTGCCAGCGCTGATGCTTGACGTAGTCTTCGATGAGAAACCGGAGCGTGACTGGCGACTCCTTGTCCACCTGGCAGACGGTCTCCAGCCGTTCTTCGGGAATCCGATCCACCACCGCAGCCAGAATCTCGTGCTCCACATTCCACCAGCGCATCAGGGTCTCCCACGGCTCACTGGCGTAGCCATGCGCGGCCACCCATGCCTCCTGCCCGTAAGTCGGTCCGGCATATTGGCCGTCAATCGCGGCGCGCACAAACCGCTGCCGGTTGTTGGAGGCAGAGTCGAGCAGATGCCCGACAATCTGTTTCCGCGTCCATCCTCCCTCGCGCCAGGGAATCTCCGCGAGCGCGGGCGGAATGGTTACAAGCTCGGCCCGGATCGCGTTCAACTCAGCACGAAACTGATCGGCAAGCTGTGTCGGCATTCCGCTACTACTTCTTCATTTCGTTCAGCGCGTCCAGCACCTCTTGCGAACTCTGCTGAGGATCGACCTTGGTCCACTCCTTCACAATCTTCCCGTGCGGATTGATGAGGAAAGTGTTGCGGTTGGCGATGGTCATGGGTCCAAAATGACCGAGCGAACCGTACTCGTCCACTACCTTGTGGTCCGGATCGGCCAGCAGGTGGAAGGTCAGCCCGTCCTTTGTGCAGAATTGCTTGTGGCTGTCGACCGTGTCCACGCTTACGCCCAGCACCACCGCATTCGCGGCTTCGAATTTGGGCAGGTCGTTCTGGAACTTGTGAGCCTCAATGGTGCAGCCCGTGGTCATGTCCTTGGGATAGAAGTAGAGAACCACCCATTTACCGCGATAGCTTTTCAGCGAAATGGAAGCGCCGGTCTGCGAGGGGAGCGTAAAGGTGGGCGCAGCCTGCCCCACCGCGGGCATCGTTTCGTTGTCCGCATGGACCGTGACGAATGAAACCACCGCAAGCACCAATGCCGCGGCGAAAACGAAGGAAGCTGTTCTTTTCATAAAGGACCTCCGGTTAAAGTGACGGGGAATTGGCGGGGCAAAGCTCAGCTTGATGTCCCGCAATCAGTATCCGCGGGGAACCGCAACAATGGCAATCCCTGCCTCCGCGGCCTTCTTAAGCAGTGCGTCCCGATCGAACAGCAGCGTCCGCCCCGCTTCGACGGAAAGACAGCTCGCCCCGGCCCGGATCATGGTCTCCACCGTGCGAATACCGATCACCGGTACATCGAATCGCATGTCCTGGTTCGGCTTGGCCACCTTCACCACCGTCAGCCGCCGCTCCAGCGTGGATGCCTCCGCTTCCATCGATTGCATCAGGCGTCCGGCGCGCTCGATGGCCTCGTCAGTGCCTTCCATGGCCTCGACAGCCACGCAGGCCTGCGCCGCCACCACCACCGTCTGGCCGATATCGAACCCGGCTACGGCCCGCACCACGCCCAGCCCGTACTCGATGTTCTTGCGCTCTTCCTCATCCGGCGCGCGCCCGCCCGGCACGGCTGCGGTCAACACGCCTTCCTGGGCCAGCAGCGGTTCAAGGAAGGCGGTCGAGCTGATCAACTCGATCCCCTCATCGCCCAGCACCTTGGCCACCGCACCCAGCAGCATGTCGGTGTTGCGCGTGCGCAGGTTCAAGAGCAGCTTGGCCAGCCGCCAGTCCGGCCGGATGCTCGAGAAAATCTGCTTGTGCTTCACCTGCCCTGCCATCACCGCCGCGGTCACGCCTTCCTTATGGAAGACCTCGATCAGCCGCGACAACTCGCCCAGCGAAAGCCAGTGCAGCGTGATGTGCTGATCGCACGCGGCCCGATGATTGATCTCCGGGTCAGTCTCTTCCCGAATCGCCGCCACCGTAACCGCGAATCCCTGCGCCCGCGCCGCATCCAACAACAAAAACGGGAACCGCCCGTTACCAGCAATCAGGCCGAGTTTCATAGACGCCTTCTCCCGGAGGGAGACGCGAAAATAGCCCAGGGTGCAGTCCGCACAGCGGACGAAACCCTGGGAAAGCAAGCACCAATCCTCCCGCCCCGGAGGGCCGATCGAACCGTCCTGCTCGCGATTCCCATAGAATAGGGACTCACCATGTCACACACCTATTGTTGTGCACTGTTTCACTGCGTCTTCTCGACCAAAGAGCGCCAAAGAACCATCGCGCCGGAAAACCAATCTCGGTTGTGGGCTTACATGGGAGGAATCGCACGCGAGCACGGGATCGTGGCCCTCGCAGTCGGTGGCGCCGAAGATCACGTTCACCCGCTCCCGTCTCTTCCCACATCGATGCCGATTGCCAAAGCGATGCGGGAAATCAAAAGCGCATCTTCGCACTGGATGCACGAAACCTGTGCGATGAAGGGCTTTGAATGGCAGGAGGGGTATGGAGCATTCTCCATCGGATGGGCTCAGATCGATAGTACTGTGAATTACATCGCGCGCCAGGAAGAGCATCATCGGAAGCGCGATTTCCAGGCGGAATTCCTCGCGTTTCTGAAGAAGCACCAAGTGGATTACGACCCGCGCTATGTGTGGGGGTGAGCTTCGGGCGGCCCTGGGGGACGCGCCCGCTGCATCCGGCGCGCGGCCCCAGGGTTTCGTCCGCGATTGCGGACTGCACCCTGGGCTATTCTCGTCTTCTCCCTCCGGGAGAGACAGCGGCAACGAAGCTTCAACTTGCATTTGCTCTCCAGCCGCGCACGCCTACTTGATCACCCCGCGCTGGCTGCGTTCGATAAAGTCGGCCACGGTGGCCGCGTCCTCCCCCGCCAGTTCGCGAATCTTTCCGACCGCCTGCGACGTGTTCAGCTTCGCTGACAGCAGCAGCCGAAACGCCTTTTGCAGCGTCTGCAGCCGATCCGGCGAGAAGCCGCGCCGCGCCAGCCCCACCTTGTTAATCCCGAAAGCCTTGTTCTCGCGCCGCGACGATGTCAGCGAGAACGGCAGCACATCCTGCGTCACAATCGTGCCCCCGCCGATAAAAGCGTATTGGCCCACCGTGCAATGCTGGTGCACCGGGCAGAACGCGCCCACGCTGGCGTAGTCCTCAATAATTACGTGACCGGCCAGCGTGGCGCAGTTGGCCAGGATGCAATGGCTGCCCACCAGGCTGTCGTGGCCGATGTGCACATACGCCATCAGCAGGTTGTTCGAGCCAATCCGCGTCAACCCGCCGCCTCCCGCCGTGCCGCGGCTGATGGTCACGCTCTCGCGGACCGTGTTGTCGTCGCCCATCTCCGTCTGGGTCGGTTCGCCCTTGTACTTCAAATCCTGGGGCGGCACGCCAACCGCGCAGAAAGGGTAAAACGTGTTGCGCGCGCCGATCCGGGTTCGCCCGTCCAGCACCACGTGGGAAATCAGGTTGCAGTCTTCGCCCAGCACCACCTCCGGGCCGATGGTTGAAAACGGGCCCACAGTGCACGACGCCGGCACCACCGCACTCTCCGCGATGACCGCGCTCGGATGAATGCTCACTCCGCCGTCACCGTCGACGCGGCCGTGCTGTTGTCCACCTCCGCAGCAGCCTCATCTCCGTGGGCCCGCCGCTCCCGCGCCCGCGTCACCACCTGGCAGGTCAGCGTAGCCTCGCAGGCCAGCTTGCCGTCCACCAGCGCCCGGCCGTGGATGCGCCCAGCCCGGGTGCGGAACGACAGCACATCCACCTCAATGCGCAACTGGTCTCCCGGCGTAACCGGCCGCCGGAACTTGGCCCGCTCAATCCCGGTAAACACTACCAGTTTTTCGGTGCGGTCGGGCATCTCGGCCATCATGATGATGCCGCCCGGCCTGCGCCATCGCCTCCACCACCAGCACGCCCGGCATGATGGGATAGCCGGGAAAATGTCCCTGAAAAAAAGGCTCGTTGATGGTCACATTCTTGATCGCCACAAGGCGTTTGGTGGCCTCGAACTCGATGATTCTGTCGATCAGCAAAAATGGGTAGCGATGCGGAAGGAATCCCAGGATTTCCTGGATGTCGAACGTCATTCTCTGGCTCCAGAAAGCGCACCGGCAAACTGCATTGCGCTCGTCAGGATTATAACCAACGTCATCCAACCGGCGGTGCGGTCGCCTCGGGCCCGGCAGGGGGTTATCTTTTAATCCGCTTCACCGCTGCTTCCACGTCCCAGAAGTCATCCGGCAATTGCCGGTTGTATTCGGCGTGGTCAAGATAATATTGCCGCACCATATCATCGTTTTCAAACCGGGTGATGCTGAACGCCGTGGGGATTCCCTCGATCACGTGGTAGTCGTCGTACTCCTCTGCGTCCGTATTCTTATCGTGGAACTCCGGGTCGCGCCACTGAAAGCTTCGCCTCATGGGCAGGTGCGTCTGGGCGTCCATCTGGATCGTGATTGCCTCGTTTTGAGGCGAGATCAAGGTCACCTGGTCGGTCAGATGCCGCTCCGCCATGTGCTGCCCTTCATATACAAGAATTGTCCTGGGATCTTTAAGCCATACCTTGATCGCTGTCTCAATGGAGTGGTCGCGCCGTCGCAGAAAGTCGTCAAGGTCCTTCTTGGGAATCGCCTTTTTGCCCCGGTAGGTCACCTCCCAGCCTTCCCGCCCCAGGTAAAATTCGATCACGTCACGATGCTTCGTGACTTCGATGCGGTCGCGGTCCGGCCAGGCGTGAAACTCCCACAACTCCTCCGTGCCCAGGTCCGGCTGCCCATGAAAAAAGGCAGCCACATGGCCCTGCAGCATCTCGTTCTTCATGTTCAGCCAGGCCGCTCCGCCCATTGCCTGAATCATGGCATCCAGTTCGGCGCGCGCCTTCTGGGTGTTCTTCGCCCCGATATCGTCGGCTGTCTGGGTCCGCATGGCCCGTGGTGAGGCCACAACCATCGCCGCCAGCACCACCGCCAAAACTATCCGCATCAATCTCGTCTCCATCCAGTCTCTATCCCGCCAGCACCGCGCCGCCGTTCACGTTCAGCACCTCGCCACTGATGAATCCCGCTAACGACGTGCACAAAAACAGCACCGGCCCGGCAATCTCCCGCGCAGTTGCCACTCGCCCCACCGGAATACCCGAAGAGATCCGTGGTCCCATTTCAGGATGCGCCAGCGTCGCGGCAGACATGTCCGTAGCCACCCAGCCCGGCGCCACGCAGTTCACCCGAATCCCCCTCGGCGCCAGTTCGCTCGAAAGGCTCTTTGTGAGACTGATCAGCGCGCCTTTGGTCACGGCATAGTCGGCGTGGTTGGCCTCGCCGCGCTGTCCGGCGGTCGAGCTGATCAGCACGATATGACCCGCCGATCCATCGCTTCCCGTCGCAGGGGGCCCCTGCAGCTCCATCTGCGTCACCGCCGCCTGCACCAGGCCAAACACCGAGTCCAGGTTGACCCCCATCGTGTACCGCCACTGCTCTTCGGTCATCAGTTCAATGGGAACGTCTTCCGCGGGCCATACCCCATGATTGGCCACCAGCACGTCCAGGCGACCAAACGCCTTGATCGTCGCCGCCACCAGCAACCGGCCGTCGGCCACAGCGCTAAGGTCCTGCTCCAGCGCCACGCAGCGCGACGGACCGCCGCATTCCGCCATCACCGCATGGGCCAGTTCCTTTGCCTGCCGATAGCTGAAAACCACCCGCGCGCCTGCCTCAGCGAACAGGCGCACCGTCTCTGCACCGATACCCCGTGACCCACCTGTGATCAACGCAACCTTGCCGTCCAACCGTAGCGCAACGCCAGCCATAAACTCACGCTAAAGCATTCTCAAGTGGGATGTCGAGTCGAGCGGGCGTTTGCCCGCAGCGCCTGAAACCTCGCCGGGTGAGTTCCGCAAGGAAGGATTCAGATCGCCCGCAGCATCCGCGCCGGCAAAAAGATGATCGCGCTCACCAGTTCCAGCACGCCGCCCACGGCGATGCCCACCAGCCGGAACGGCAGCAGGATTAACCACACAAACGGATACAGAATCAGCGCCATCAACGCCAGCGGCCAGCACAGAACCAGCAGAATGCAGAACAGGAGAAATTTAGCCATTTTTCAACCGCCTCGCCGCGCACACGGGTAGTGGCAACGGTCTATATCAGGATACGAAAACACCCCCGCCCAGGTTCCCGCGTCTCGTATTCTAAAGGCAAACTTCTGCTAGGCGCGCCAAACTTCAAGCGAAGAATTCTGAGAGCTTACTTGGAGGTATTGAAAGTTCCGCATCCGCGGTAATTCTCCTGAAGAGCACCAAAGACTGTCATCTTGAGCGGAGCGCAGCGCAGTCGAAAAATCTGCGGTTGCACTCGTCACTGCGCGAGGACCACCGGCCATGTACGATGTTGACCATGTCGGCAACATCCTAACAAGGCATCTGTAACTTCCGCATAGGCGGTGATCCTCCCGCTTCGCGCATCCTTCCCCTTGCCTGTCATCCTGAGCGAAGCGAAGGATCTGCGGTTGTTCTTTCCGTCACCGCAAAAGCAGGCACCACCGGATACGATGCCATAGATGGACGAGCATAGCTATTTCACGTACGTCATGGCCAGCCGCAGTCATACGCTGTATGTCGGGCTCACTGGAGATCTGCACAAGCGCGTGTTTCAGCACAAATGGAAAGAGCACGAAGGCTTCACGGCGCGGTATAACTGCGACCGCCTCGTTTGGTTCGAGTCACATCAGGACGTGCAGCGGGCCATCGCTCGCGAGAAGGTTCTCAAAGGCTGGAGCCGCTCGAAAAAAATTTCGCTCATCGAATCAATGAACCCGACATGGACCGATCTCAGTCGCGATTGGTACGACTACGAACCCGCCGATTTTCGGCGAGCCCTCGACCACATGAACGACTAAAAGCAGCCGCAGATCCTTCGTCGCTGCGCTCCTCTGGATGACAGTGCAAAGGACATGGAAGTGGTTGATACAGGATTGACGGGCGGATTGTAGACAATGGGGAACTTTCGCGTGCCCCAGCTCACGAATGCCGGTCTGGCGGGATAGCCGAAAGGCGGAGGATTCGCAAAGCCCCCCATCGGCAGTGATAGGAGAACCAATCGCCGAAAGCGGAATGCCTCATCCATGAATCGCTTTTTGATTCATGGGTGAGAAACCTCAGATCTCAATCCACGTGCTCTCATTTCTTCTTCGCCCCGGCCTTCTCCTTCAACGTCTTCTTCCGCTCCCGGATCGCCTTCGCCCGCTCCTTTTCCGGCAGCGCCAGCACCGCCTTGGTCCGCTTGGGCAGCTTCTCGTAGATCAGCGCGTGGGCCCGCCGAAGCTCTTCCTCAACTTCGCGCACCCGCAGCGCATCCCAGCGCTCCACCGTCACCCACCCGGCCTTGGCCAGGTAAGGTGAAGCGATAATTCCGTCCGTCTCCAGCAACTCATGAAAACGTTCCGCCCCGCAATGAAACCAAAGAACGCCGGTTCCCGTCCCGTCCAGGTCAGTCATTGCAAACATCTTGCCGCCAATGTCGCGGTCCCCCACCCAATACACCAGGTGATGACCCCAGTTCACCGTCTCCGCCACGTTCGGCAACGCCATGCAAATCGCGCGAATCCGCTCGTTATCCATGGCAGTGAGTGTAGCGCGATGTCATCCCGAGCGAGCGCAGCGAGCCGAGGGACCCGTATTGCAACGCCCAGAGAGCCATCACTCCCAAAATCACACTTTTTGCAAAGTGTGACGTTATAAGGTCACACTTTTCGCCAAAGTGTGCACTTCCAGGTGCACACTTTCGTCCCAAAAACACATGCCCCCAACTGTGACATATGGGTGCCACTTTTTTCATCCCGGCGTGCACCACGGGTGCCCGGTTTCGTGCCCTAAAAGCGGCCTCAGAACTGGCCCTCGAAGAGCCTGAACCGATGCTCCAGTTCCCACTGCGCCGTTGCTTTCTGGCTGCTCTGCAGGAATTCCTCGCATGCGGCGGAGGGCTGATCGGACCCGAGCGCCTGCCCGCGGCAGACTGAAACCGGAACCGTAAACACATCCGGCGATGCCCACAGGCTCGCTCCGGGAAGAAAGTCGTGCTCCATCCCGGTGCGGGCCAGTTGCTTCAGATCGTCATAACTCAGGTGGTAGCCAAGCGCGGCGCGCGTGTATTCGTGCGTGATGTCGATGCGGCTGACTCCTTCGTCATCCGTCGAGAGCGCTACCGGCACGTGGTATGCGCGGTAGATGGGAAAGGGGTGCAGGTCGCCCTCGATTCCCAGGATCCCCTCGTTTGAACTCAGGTTGATCTCGACCATCACGTGCTTCTGCGCCATCTCCTTCAGCAGGCCTTGCGCATTGTCTTCATACATCACGTCCACCCCATGGCCGATGCGCTCGGCGTGGCCCAGTTCCACCGCCTGCCGGATGTGGAATCGTAGCCCCTCGGGCGGGACCAACCCTGGAGCCAGCTCGCCCGCATGCAGGGTGATGTGGACCTTGGGATAGACGGAATGCAGGTACTGCACCATCTTCATCTGCAACGTATAGTCGCGCATGGAGATATACCCGTCTTCCGGCATCACGAAATTGATGCCGACCCAGGTATTGTCGCGGGCGTCCATGGATGCCTGAACGGTCTCAAAGCCCAGCAGCGTCTGCGCAAATACCTGCTCCGGCGCGTTGCCCCGCAGCACCTGGTAGATGTAACGCACTTCCACCTTGCAGGCGGGCGTGGCCTGGGGCGTTCCGCAATGCTCAATGTCGCGGCGCAGCCCCTCAGCGGCATGCACATCTTCGCGGTCGGCAAAGATTTCGTCGCGCAGCCCCAGCGAGAGCAGCGTATTCCGGTATTGCGCAAAGTCCATGTTGAGCGGATTCTCGCGGGCCATAACCGCTGCGCGTGCATGTGGCGGCGTTTCCATCAGTTCCAGATACTGCTGGTTTTGCTCGGCCGCGAGGCTGGCGACCTGGTCGACCCATTCGCCGCTGTGCCGGTTGCTCAGCCCGCTGAAACGATCGAACGTGGAGAAGAACTGATCGTGACCACTAAATTCCGGTGTCGGCACAAAACTGCGCATGGAAAAGGCGTCGACCAGCCGGTCGTAGAGATCCTGTTCGGCCGTCGTAAGCACCCCGGAGAGGTCGGTTGCGGGCTCCAGTGGGCTGACGCAGGGTGGCGTGGCGAACTTCAGCAACCGTGTATCGATGCAGAGCTTGTCTTCGGCGGCATCCTTGATAAATGTCTCGGCGTACACCGCGCCGCTGAGATGCACGTGCAGATCGGCGCCCTTGGGAAACTGATCGAGGAAGGCACGGAGCGTAAGCGGCCCACCCTTCAACGCGGCTTCGTAGGCGCGGGCAGCACGTGCTTCGGCCGCGCCGCGTGGCGCAGGCTGGGCATAGAGGCAAACCGAGGCAACAAAAACAGTCAAATCAACAGCAAGGAACCGCAGAAATGTGGGTCTCATGATCGACTTCCATAGTAGTGCAGGCGCCTCCGCAGCCGCCAGCAGACGCGCTCAAATCGCGATCTGGAAGGGATGTGGGGCCTTCTCGATTGCAGATCACTTTTCCGCCGGATCGCCCTGCGACGACGTCGGCTTTCGATTGTCCGGGATGCGGGACATCACCTTGAGCAGCCGTTCATCTTCAACCTTGTTCAGGCCCTTCGCCTTGTCGAACTCCGCTTTGGCCTGCTCGGTCTTCCCCAGGGAACGGTAGAGACGACCGAGCCTCCAATGGACATTCACATCGCCCGGCGCGAGTTTGGCCGCAGCCTGCAACTGGCCCAGCGCATCCTCTTTGCGCCCGGCGTCCGCGTATACGATGCCGAGATCGAGGTGCCCCATCGAGTTTTCAGGATTGAGCCTGACAAGCTTTTCAAGCAGGGGCCGGGCATCGTCCATGCGATTCATCTGCATCTCAGAGTCGGCCAGATAAAGTGCGGCATCCATATGCCTCGGATCGTTGTCGATCTCAGCCTGAAACTCACGAGCCGCCTCGGGATATTGCCCCTTGGTCCACAGCAGATATCCCAGACCAAAGTGCACATTCGGTTCTTTGGGATTGACCGCAACAGCGGCGCGAAATTCGCGAATGGCGCCTAGCTTATCCTTCATCTCGTCCAGTGCTTCGCCCACCAGCATGTCCGCCTCGGCAGACTCCGCGTTCAGGGCGATGATGCGATGGTACGCGTCCAGGACACAGGGATATTGCCGCGAGAAGAGGCAGCTATGCGCTAACGTCAGCAGCAGCGGGAGATTCTGCGGCTCACGTTGTGCTGCCTGTTGGAGGTATGGAATGGCGGCGGCAAACTGATCGAGCCCATAGTGCGACATGCCCATCAGGATGGTGAGGCGTTGGTCGCTGGGCTGGGCCTTCAGCAGTGGAGTGAATTCCTGAATCGCCTCGTGATAATTAGCGGCTTTGAAGAATGCGAGACCCAGATTCAAACGCAGGCCTGGCATCGACGGATCGAGGGCCATAGCCCTTTTGTAGAAAGTGACTGCCTGCGCGTAGTTCTCCTGGCGCGCTTCGAGAAGACCGAGATGGGCCAGGGGTTCGGGGCTCGATGGATGGGCTTTGGAAAGCGTGTTCCAGGCGGCTTCAGCCTCCGCATTTTTCCCCTGGCGCTCCAACGAAATTGCCGTCTGGGTTTCAGTGTCCTGCGGCATGGCGTGCGCTCCCCAACCGCCAATGACCAGGGCCACCGACAAGGTAAGCCAGCACTTCATCCTGTTTCTCAAAATTGGGTCTCCATTCGGATTCTCGCTCGCCGATGCGGCCGGATGCAACCGGCAGATGCCGCACTTCCTGAAGCAACAAGGAGGCCACTTTCGCATGGGATGATGGACAGATGGATAACGCCACCGGATGACCGCAGGTCTGGAGGAAACGCATGGGGCTGAACATGCTGGATCTTGCGGTGATCGTCGTTTACCTGGGCGGCGTCACGCTGTTTGGCCTGCGCTTTGGCGGGAAGCAGCGAACGTTGAAAGGCTACTTCCTCGCCGACAACGCCGCCCCCTGGTGGGCGATCTCGTTGTCGATTGTTGCGGCAGAAACCAGTACGCTGACCGTGATCAGCGTGCCCGCACTCGCCTACGAAAAGGATTTTCAATTTCTGCAACTGGTGATTGGATACGTGGTTGGACGGGTCGTTGTAGCGTTCCTTTTGATCCCGCAGTATTTCAGCGGGGGCCTGGTGACTGCATACCAACTGATCGAGCGGCGGTTCGGCCAAAAGCTGAGATCCCTTACTGCCGGACTGTTTCTAGTCACGCGCGCGGCGGCAGAGGGAGTTCGCGTATTCGCCGTAGCCATCGTTGTAAGGGTCGCAGTCGGAACACTTTTCTCTGGAATGAGCGATGCCGGGCGCGACATCTCCGCCATCGCCATCGTGACGTTGTTGACGTTGGCTTACACGTTTAAAGGAGGAATGGCTGCGGTCATCTGGACCGACGTCGTGCAGCTGACGGTTTACCTGGCCGGCACCCTCGTGGCTCTGTTCATGGTTGTGCACGCGCTGCCGGGCGGATGGGCCGCGGCGTTGACAACTGTTGCGCAGGCTGGAAAATTTCGCGTGTTCGACACTTCCTTCAATTTTTCCACGACTTACACTTTGTGGTCGGGTGTGATCGGCGGCGCATTCCTGACCGTTGCCAGCCATGGGACCGACCAACTGATTGTGCAGCGTCTGCTCTCGGCGCGCAGCGAACGGCAAGCCAAGACTGCACTCATCGTGAGCGGTGTGGCAGTCTTCTTCCAGTTCTCGTTGTTCCTGCTGGTTGGCGCGATGCTTTTCGTGTTCTACAAACTCTTCGCGCCCGCGCTGGTCTTCCACCGAACCGACACCATCTTCCCAACATTCATTGTTACCCGCCTGCCGCATGGCCTGAGCGGTCTGCTGATTGCGGCCATTGTCGCGGCGGCGATGTCGAACTTGAGCGCCGCGCTGAATTCGCTTTCATCGACGAGCATTGTCGATTTCTACGCGCGGGTTTTTCCGCATTCGACCGAGGTACGCCGCGTCGAACTTTCCCGAGCAGCGACCATTGCCTGGGGAATCATCCTCTTCGGATTGGCGTTGCTTGCCAGGCACGGGGGCACGGTGCTGGAGATGGGGCTCTCCATTGCCTCGGTCGCATATGGATCGTTGCTGGGCGTCTTTCTTTTGGGCGTTCTTACACGAAACGCGTCAGAGCGCGGAGCGATGATGGGAATGCTGGCCGGTCTCGTCCTCAACTTATATTTATGGAGATATACTCACGTTCCATTCACCTGGTACGTTGTTTTTGGAAGCATTGCAACCTTCCTTATCGGATATGGTGCGAGTTTCTTCCTGCGCATTTCGGGCTTCCCGCAAGGGAGTCAACGACTCGAAGATCCGCCTGCGGGAACTTGTCGATAAGTTTAGAATTCCCTGTGTTCGACGCCCATGACGAACGTTTCCATCGGGGCCTCTTCATCATTCGCAGGTCACGAAAAGCACGCGCAGTTCATCCGCTCCACATCCATTGGGTCTATTTCATCATCTATGCGATTAACGGGGCCGGCCCAGGCAAAGGAGAACGTCATGTTGAGCGATCCCCTCTCATTCGAAATTCGACGCACGTCCCACGACCCCATGTTGCAGACCTGTGTCGAGAAAGTCACCGGGCGGCAATCGCGACGGATATCGGATCAACTCGCGATTGAAGAACCTCTCGAGATCCAACTCACCTATGGACCACTCGACTCGCGGGGGACGAGATCGATCTCCGTCACCATGCGCACCCCCGGCAATGACTTCGATCTTGCCGCCGGTTTTCTCGTGACGGAAGGAGTGATCCGAGATGCAACCGACATCGAGAAAATTGCGTACGCTGGAGGCTCCTTCAGTGAGGGCAAACTACCTGCTGAGGCGATGGATGGGTTCAAACCAGGGCCCAGTCAGAATGTCGTTCAAGTGGATCTGGCGCCGGATGTCACTGTGAATCTAGGGAGCCTACAGCGCAACTTCTATACAACATCAAGTTGCGGCATCTGTGGCAAAGCATCTCTGCTCGCCTTACGCACCGTCTGCCCGCCCCGGGTGGCGAACAACTTCAGAATCGACGCGCAATTGCTCTACGATCTTCCCGAGCGCCTCCGCGCATCCCAGGGTGTATTCAACCGTACAGGCGGCCTGCACGGAGCGGGGCTCTTCGACTCAGCCGGGAATCTAATAGCGCTTCGCGAGGATGTGGGCCGCCACAACGCCGTGGATAAACTGATTGGCGCCGAGGTACGCGCGGACCGCACGCCTTTGCGCGATCGTTTGTTATTGCTGTCCGGACGCGCCAGCTTTGAGCTTCTCCAAAAAGCACTGATGGGCGGCATTCCCATGGTGGCAGCCGTGGGAGCTCCATCGAGCCTAGCAGTGCAGGTCGCGAAGGAGTTCGACATTACTCTGGTTGGGTTCCTGCGGGAGGATCACTTCAATATTTACCACGGCAGCAAGCGTATCGCTGGATACACTTCAATTGGAGCGAGCCAATGAAAGTGCGAATTCAAGGCAATTCCCTGCGGCTGCGTCTATCTCGCTCAGAAGTCGCGAGACTCCTGTCAGGCGACTGCATCGAGGAGACCATTCGTTTCGCGCCGGATTCAGCCGCCAGGTTCACTTTTGCCTTGCAACAAGAATCGCGAGTGAGCCGGCCTGCCGTTCAATACGCGGGAAACAAAGTGAGAATTTTAATTCCTCCCGATCAGGCCAATGCGTGGGGCGTTTCCGATGACGTTGGAATCGCCGAGGATATCGCCCTGGGAGATTTCGGGGCGCTCGCGCTCCTGATTGAAAAAGACTTCGCCTGCCTGGATCGCAGCCACGAAGAAAATCAGGACGCCTTTCCGAACCCGAACGCTCGCGCCACTTGTTAGCAGTTGCAGTCGACCTTCATGATTAAGGTGAACCTGGCGCCGGGCCCTGGCGGTAGGATGGCGGGCTATTTCGCCGGATATGAACCCGTCGTAAGTTATTTATTTTGAATTATTGGTGCCGAAGAAGGGACTCGAACCCCCACACCCTTGCGAGTACGTGGACCTGAACCACGCGCGTCTGCCAATTCCGCCACTTCGGCACGGGACACGTATCCAGCCCTTACGGCCAGACCGGCAGCATCTCTGAGTCTCGCAAAAGCGGCTGGACGTGTCAAATCCGACTCTCTTCCAATCGAAGACGAGCCTGAAGTGAAGGGCGAAGCCCGCCCACGGGTTTACTTTGGCCCGGAAGCACCGGCCTTGACGGCGGGTTCGGCGGCGAGCTTGGCCGGTTGCGGGTCGGGCAGGCCAGCGGCCTGGTCGGTGGGCCGCACCGCGATGCGCGGATGTAGGTACGCCTCCGGAGGGACCTCCGCAAGGTGGATGGCGGGGCCTTCCCAGAGCAGGCGGGGCACTCCCTGGCTGGCGAAGTGCAAGCCTTCGAGATGAAAGCGGTGCAGACCGGCGCGGAGGCCGAGCGAGCCGCGGTCGTAGCGCACGGCGTTGCCCAGCGATCCGCAGACCTGCGCAAATGGCGGCCCCGTCTTCGCGACTTGCATGTCGTCAATCACCAGCCGCGCTCCGTCGCGCGCCTCAAGGAGAAACGTATAGCCCCCATCCGCGGGGATGTCGATCCATCCATCCCAAGCGGTCGCGTAGCGGGTGAAACCATGCGCATCGGCGTGAAGTCCGGGCGACTCGCCCTCGAAAACCGCTGTCTCCTTACTCAAATCAGGAAGTTCCGTCCACGCGCCGGGGTAGATGTGCCAGGTGAGGCCCGGGGTTGTTGCGCCGCCAGCTTCGGTTGCCTCGTGCCATTGGGCCACAGCCACCACGCCCAGCGCCGCCCAGTCCTGGAGCCCCTGGTCATCTTCCGCCCGCAGCATCACCCTGAAGCGGCCCGCACCGTTTGCCCCATCCAACTCGGTTCCGTAGGCGTCCTCGAAACGATGACGAACGTGACGCCCATGGCCTTCAGTTCCATCGCCGAAGAACCAGGTAAAGCGCGTGTGCGGCCAAGGCGCTGCGGTAAGCGTAACCTTCTCACCCGGCTCAATCACCGGCGGGTTCACCGTAAATTCGGCCACCGGGCCAGTGGGGGCGGGAAACTGCGCCGGTGCTGTGCCTTCAGCGGTCACCAGCGGG
This sequence comes from uncultured Acidobacteriota bacterium, assembly GCA_963833995.1. Lineage (GTDB taxonomy): Bacteria > Acidobacteriota > Terriglobia > Terriglobales > Acidobacteriaceae > Telmatobacter. The sequence goes on from CAWIAE010000005.1 coordinate 269,761, forward strand.
AGTTCGGCGTTGTCTGTCACGCGGGTTTCGCCGTATTTCACGTTCTGGAAGGTCACCCCCGTCACGTCGCCGGCGATGGTGGAACCGGCGAGCGGTGGCTGGTCCAACGCCCATATGTTGTGGAAGGTAAAGCCGTGTAGCGCTGGCTGCTCCTGTTCCATTTGCACCAGGGAATACCAGTCGTCTAGCCAGAGGTTTTCAAATGTGTAGTTGAAGTGGTCGCCTTTTGACCCGTTCGCGCCCCAGAAGCCGAGCAGGCCGAAGGTTTGGCCGCAGGCGCCGATTCCGGCGTGGAGAATATCGGAGTTGCGCAGGGTGAAGTTGCGGGAGTTGAAAGTCTTGCGCGGCCAGCCCGCGCGGACAACGTTGGAGATGCTGGTGGATAGCTCGCTGTTTTCGACCAGGATGTTCTGGACGTCGCGGCCGGGGCGCAGAATCTCCTCGTCGGTATAACCGTCCCAGTTGCCCATGAGCGCGATATCATCGTCTGACGCGCGGAGGAAGGAGTTGCGCACGACCCCGTCGCTCGAGCCGATCCAGTCCATGCCATCCTGGTTGGCGTTGCCGGGATTGCCGCCCATGACGCGTAGATCGTCGTAGGTAAAGCCCGTGGAATCCTTCATCTGGATGGACCAGGTGCGGGAGCGGACGACGCAGGTGAGGCCGGTGATCTGGACGTCATGCGATTCGAGCGAGCCGACGCAGTGCCAGTCCGGTTTCTGCATCCATCCCTCGTCGGAATTGGGGTCCTGGGGGCCGTCGTAGACGATGGTACCGCGGCCCATCACCTTTACGTTCTGGACTTTCCAGAGGTTGAGGCTGCCGTAAAAGTAGGCGCCGGGGGCGAGGTAGTAGGTGTCTCCGCTTTCGGGGTTGAGGCTCTGGTGATAGACACCGGGCTGGTAGTAATGGAGCGCGGGACTGATGGGCGGCGGAGGCTGGGGCGGCGCGCCGGCGAAAAGGAAAAGCATGGTGGCGTGGTTGAGGAAGTCGCCGGGGCGGGAGATGGAGAGCTTGGCCGGACCGGCGAGATTGAACTGAATGGTTTGCCCTTGCCGCCTGGGGCGGATCCCCAACCGCCAAGGCTGAACGTCGACGCCGCGATCCCAGAGGCCGGGCTCGGCGGCGGTAATTGCAATGGTGACGGGGCCTGTAATGTCAAAGCTGACAAAGACATAGCTCGCGGCGGCGTGGGCTACATCCACCGGCTTGCCGTTGACGGCGACGGTGAACTCTGTGGAGCGCATCTCTGGCGGAACGGGCACGGGCTGGACGCGGGGTGCGGCGAAAGCCGCGCTGGGAAGCGCAAGCACGGCCAGCAACAGCGCGCGAAATGAAGGCAAGTAGCAGAACCCCGGCACGAAGTAGAACCGCATCCACTTTAGCATCGCGGGGTTGGGGTGGCGATGGAGCGGGCGAGCCGTGGCCCCAGAATCATGGCAGGATGGGTGCACGGTTGGAGCACTGCACGGTTTGGATCAAAGTGTGGACATAGAGGTCCCCGTTTCGGCCCAAGATGCGGCAGGCGGGCTGGGCTTCGCAGGCTTCAAATGCCTTCGCCCATGGAGACATAGTCTTCCAGGCGGTCGAGTTCTTCGCGGTAGGCGGTGCGGTCGGCTTCTTCGACGGTGAATGGTTTTACACGCCGGACGTGGTCGCCAAGTTTCTCTTCAAGCTCTTCGACGCGATCGGCAAGGGCAATCAGCGCGTCGGAGAGCGGGTCTTTGATGTCGTGGGGATCGGTGATGAGCACGCGATGGCCGCTGCGATAGACGATATGGGCGGGCACGCCGACCACGGTGGAGTTGGGCGGGACGTCGGTGAGGACGACGGAGCCAGCGCCGACGCGGGAGTTCTGGCCCACGGTAATGTTGCCCAACACGTTGGCGTTATTGCCGATGAAGACGCCGTCGCACACGGTGGGATGGCGTTTGCCGTGGCCCTTGCCGGTTCCGCCCAGCGTGACTCCCTGATAGATGGTGACGTCGCTGCCGACAACGGCGGTTTCGCCGATGACAACGCCAGTGGCGTGGTCGATGAAGAGGCGGCGGCCCAGCAGCGCGGCGGGATGGATATCGACGCCGGTATAAAAGCGGGCAAACTGCGAGACCATGCGAGCCAGCAGCCGCAGCCGCCAGCGCCAGAGCCGGGAGGCGACACGGTGAAACCAGACGGCCCACAGGCCCGGGTAGCAGAGCAAAACTTCAAGCCGGGAGCGCGCTGCAGGGTCGCGCTCCAGCACGGAATTCACGTCTTCACGAATGCGGTCGAACATAGCGATGGAATCCAACTTACTGGCCGGCGAGGCAGCAACGCCGCGCCGGCCAAGTTCCGCAACTTACACCGCAACCGCTTCCGGCTGCATGGCAAGAGCTTCCTGGCGCAGCGCATCGAAGAGCGCGCTGGAAAGATAGCGCTCGCCAAAGTCGGGCAGCACGGCGACAATGAGTTTGCCTTTGTTCTCGTGCCGCGCCGCCACTTTGAGCGCCGCTGCCGCGGCCGCTCCCGAGGAGATGCCGACGAATAGGCCTTCCTCGAGCGGAAGACGGCGGGCCATGGCGATGGATTCGTCGTTGGTTACTTGGACGACTTCGTCGATGAGGTGGGTGTCGAGGATGGAAGGTATGAACCCGGCGCCGATACCCTGAATCTTGTGCGGGACCGGGTTTGCCGCCGCTCAGCACTGCGCTGTCGGAGGGCTCGACGGCGACGGCCTTGAATTCCGGCTTGCGCTCCTTGATGTAGCGGGCGACGCCGGTGATGGTGCCGCCGGTGCCCACGCCGGAGATGAGGATGTCCACCTTGCCGTCGGTGTCGTTCCATATTTCGGGTCCGGTGGTGGCGTAGTGGATGGCGGGGTTGGCCGGGTTATCGAACTGGCCCAGGATAAAGCCATTGGGGGTCTGGGCGCGCAGCTCGTCGGCTTTGCTGATGGCGCCTTTCATGCCGCCGGGGCCGGGGGTGAGGACCAGTTCGGCTCCGAAGGCCTTGAGGAGGACGCGTCGCTCGGTGCTCATGGTCTCCGGCATGGTGAGGATGAGCCGGTAGCCTTTGACGGCGGCAACGAATGCCAGCGCAATGCCGGTGTTGCCGCTGGTGGGCTCGATCAGCACGGTTTTGCCGGGATTGATTTTGCCGGCCTTTTCGGCGGCGTCGATCATGGCAAAGCCGATGCGGTCCTTTACGCTGCTGACCGGGTTCTGGCTTTCGAGCTTGGCGACCACGATGGCCGGCAGACCAGCCGCCACACGGTTCAGACGCACAAGGGGAGTGCGCCCAATCAATTCAGTAACATCTGCAGCAATACGCGCCATCATCTTCTCCTTTTTTGTCCGGAAATCGATCGACGGACAGTTGTTGCGGGGTTCTGGGGTGTGAGGGCATCGCCGCGGAAGATCAGGCAGGGAAGAGCATGCGCGAGCCGGGCGCACAAGTTTGCATCGCGGCAGACACCAGGTCGGCGTTAGCGACATCGACGCATGGAGATAGCGTAGACCCGTGCCGGCGGTTATGGCAAGCACGGGTAGGGTTGGAAGACCCACCCGTCGATCTGATAATGTTGGTGAGCGTGAGGGCGCCGGCAGGTGGATTTCGAAGAGCTGAAGATTTTCGGCTTTCCAGACCATGGCGGAGTGGATGCGGTTGTAGCCGCTGGGATGGTCGAAGAAGATGAACTCTTCGAGTCGGTCCGGGGTGCATCTTGCGGTATTCGCCGAGGTGGATGGCGGCCTGCGCGAATCCATCGGGCTGGCGCGCAGCGTTCAGTGCCAAACATGTCCGCCTCTTTTTCCTGGGTTCGCGTCTGGGTATTCATGATGGGGGTGAGGACGAAGAATAGGACGCCGGCGAGCAACAGGACAAGCGGCAGAACGGCGGGATCGCCGATGCTGTGGATCTGCCAGCGTTCTCCCCAGCGTGCCAGGGTCCAGCCGAGCGCCCAGCGGAGGTAGGCAAAGGAGGCAACAATCACGATGAAAAGGAACAGGATGTCCTTGGGTATGTGATTCATCACGTAATGGCCCATTTCGTGACCCATGACCGCCTGAATCTCTTCGGGCGTACCACGGCGAAGGAGGTTGTCGTTAAGGGTGATGCGCATGGTGTTGGCAAAGCCGCTGACGTTGGCGCTCATGCGCGTGGTCTGGCGGCTGGCGTCGATTTCGTAGACGTCGTTGGTGGGGATCCCGTTGGCGTGCGCCATGCTGAGGATGGGCGCCGTGACTTTGGGGTCGTTGAGGCGGGTGACCTTGTTGAAGATAGGCGTGAGATAAACCGGGGTGATGGCAATGGCCACTACGGCCAGACGACCAGCGCGGCCACCGAGCCCCAGATCCACCAGGTGTTTTTGAGCTTGCGCACAATCGCGAAGAGCAAAACCACGGCCAAGCCTCCCAGGACCAGGCTGACCAGCGAGAGCCTTGGCTTCATCGCCCATCCAGGGCCAGAAACTCTGGGTGGCCAGGCCATACTTGTGTTCTCGAACATAGTTCTCATAGAACTCAAGCGGGAAGCCGAGCAGGGTGACGAGCAGCAGATACTGCGCCCAATAGAGGAAGGTCTGCAGCCATTTGAAGCGGGTGATGCGTTCGGCGAGGTCGCGCATACGGGCCGACCAGCGCGTCTGCAGCAGCAAAATGCAGAGTGCCGAAGAATAGAGGAAGTCCCACAGGATAAGCCAGTATCCGCCCTCGAAATAGGCGTTGGATCGGGCGATCGCAGCGGCGGGCATCATGGCCATGTAGGCCTCGGTGGCTGCGTCGGCGCTGAAGTGTGCCGAGGGTTGAGCGGCGGCGGGCACCCTGGTGATGTCGACGGCAGGTTGGATCGCGGGTTGGGCGTGGACAAAGCCAACCCCCAAGGCAACCAGAACAACAAGGAGAACGAGACTTCTTAGAAGCCATTGCATAGACTGACCACTTTCCTGATTTGGATTCTGTCGCGCTCGCAAAGGGGGGAACGGCGATGCACGACAGCATACGAGCTGATAACTCACTGAGCAACTGAATGTTTTACGCGCGATGGAGAGGGATTGTTCCCTGCTCGCCGGTATATTCTGAAGAGTTGCCATGGGTTGTGTCTGCGGGATCCAGCGGAGCGCAAGCCCGGCATTCCAAACATTATGAGCAATCAAACCATTGCCGTACATCTGCCCGACGGGGCTGTAAGAGAAGTGCCTGCGGGCACGACGCCCCTTGAGATCGCCAACTCCATTTCGCCACGGCTGGCGGCTGCCTCGGTGGTGGCGCGACTTTCGCCTGTTTCCGGAGCGGCCAATGAGAGCACCAGGGATGGCTCGCCAGAGGCTGCAATGTATGCGGCCGAAGACTCGGGCGCCCCGCGGCTTGTTGACCTGACTACCCCCTTGACCGCGGACACGCGTATGGAACTGGTCAAGGAGTCCGATCCCGAGGCGCTGAAGGTAGTTCGCCACTCGGCGGCGCACGTGTTGGCGACGGCGGTGCTGGAACTGTTCCCAGAGACCAAGCTGGGACATGGCCCCGCGACGGATTCGGGATTCTTTTACGACTTTTATCGGGAAAAGCCGTTCACGCCGGAAGACCTGGCTGCCGTTGAAAAAAAGATGGCGGAAGTCGTTGCTCGCGACCAGAAGTTCGTGCGCGAATATGAGCCTCGGGAGAAAGCGCTGGCCGAGTTCGACAAAGACGGCGACTTCATGAAGACGCACTTCGTGACGAAGTTCACGCATCCGGGCGAGCAGGTGAGCTTTTATCGCAACGGCGAGTTTGTCGACTTTTGCCGCGGGCCGCATGTGCCTTCGACGGGGCGCGTGAAGGCGGTGAAGCTGACTGCGCTGGCCGGCGCTTACTGGCTGGGCGACGAGAAGAATCCGCAACTGCAGCGCATTCATGGGACCGCGTTTTTCTCGCAGAAGGATCTGGATGCGCACTTTGCGCGCCTTGAAGAAGCGGCCAAGCGCGACCATCGCGTGCTGGGCAAGCAGCTTGACCTATTCAGCATTCAGGAACTGGCCGGCGCCGGACTGATCTTCTGGCATCCCAAGGGCGCCATCATTCGCAAGGTAATGGAAGACTGGATGCGCGACGAGTGCCTGCGCCGCGGCTACCTGCTCGTGTACACCCCGCACGTGATGCGACGCGAGCTGTGGAAGGTGAGCGGACACGAGGGCTTCTACTCCGGCAACATGTACACGCCGATGGAACTGGACGATGCCGAATACCGGCTGAAGCCGATGAATTGTCCGGGCCACGTACTCATCTACAAGAACTCGCCGAAGAGCTATCGCGACCTGCCCCAGCGCTATGCCGAACTGGGCAGTGTTTACCGCTACGAGCGCTCCGGCACCATGCATGGACTGCTCCGCGTACGCGGATTTACGCAGGACGATGCGCACATCTTCTGCATGCCCTCGCAGATCGAGAGCGAGGTCGCAGCCTGCATCGATTTTGCCGAAGTGGTGCTGAAGACCTTCGGCTTCTCGGAGTTCAAGGTTGAGCTGTCGACGTGGGACCCAAACGACCGCGACCACTATATCGGCTCCGATGAGAACTGGAATCTTGCGATCGGCTCTCTCGATCGGGTACTCAAGGACAAGGGCATCGCGTATAAGACCATTCCCGGTGAGGCAGCGTTCTACGGGCCGAAGATCGACATAAAGCTGGTCGACGTGCTGGGCCGCTTGTGGCAGCTTTCGACGGTACAGTTCGACTTCAACCTGCCCGCCCGCTTTGAACTCGAATATGTGGGCGAAGACGGCGAGCGGCATCAGCCGGTGATGGTGCATCGCGCGCTGTTCGGGTCGGTGGAGCGCTTCTTTGGCGTGCTGATTGAGCACTATGCCGGGGCGTTCCCGCTGTGGCTCGCTCCGGTGCAAGTAGGCTTGGTGCCAATCAGCGAGCGGCATCTTGAATACGCGAAGAAGGTCGAGGCGGAGTTGCAGGCAGCAGGCTTCCGCGTTGAGACCGATGCCCGCAACGAGAAGATGAACGCCAAAATTCGCGACCTGGCCAACCAGAAAACGCCCTACATTCTCGTCTTCGGCGACAAGGAAGAAGCGGCGGGTTCGGTGAGTGTGCGTACGCGCGGCAAGGGCGACCAGGGTTCCATGGCGCTGGCGGAATTTATTGCTAAGGCAAAGGCGCTGGTGGCGGGGCAGTCTACGGAACTCTAGGTCTTAAAGACGTCTTTGAAGAGGCGCTTGATGAGATCGACCACGGACTTGGCCAGAAGGCCCCCCACGAACGCCGTAAACCCGAGGGTCTCGGTCCACTTCTGAGAGTTGCTGACGAAGTGGCTAAGTCCCCAAACGAAAATCGGCGCAATGATTGCGCCAAGGAATGGGCGCACGAATAGCCATCGCGCAAAGCGGCGATTGAACTTTCCCTCGCCTGCTTTTGCGCTTTCAGGGAATGGTTTCCCATTCTCTCGCTCAAAGCCGATCGCATACCGGTCAAGGCACGAAGTCAACGCGGCGATGGCGCTGCCCGCGAAGCCGAACATCGCCATTGTGGCGATTTCTGAAATGTCGGTCAACGCAGATCCGGCATTACTGCGGGTCGCCATTAAGCAAGCGCCCGAGAACGACATTAGCCCGGCGATAAGCAGGTAGGCGATCGTCGCATGTGCGAGCCGGTCGAGTTTCCTCAGTTCCTCATCGGGTAAAGTTTCGATCACAGTGGCTCCGTAGACAAATCGGGTCGATTTCTCTGCTGGCCAAGGATTCTACTCCGGCTCTTTGGTTACCGTATCGGTCAATGTCGCGGATCTTCCGCAGCGCGAACGAGAATGCTGGTGCCGGGTCTGATCGTCCGCTCGCGCCGGCGTGATTAGCCTCGGGCGAGCATCTCGTCGGCCCAGAGCGTTGCGGCGGTGAAGTTCTGCTCCAAAAGGCCGGGCGCGAACCCATGCGAGGCGGCAATCTTGTCGCACCGCGTGAAGTCTCCGCGCTCGTGGTTCTCCAGCCAAAAGAGCGGGCACCTGTAGCGGTTTTCGGTTCCCAGCAATGCGGTTCGAACCGGCTCCGCCAGGAAGAGTGGGGCAAGCGCCTCCTCCATCGGGACCTGCAGCATCGCATCCAGGAGGCTGAATAACCCCAGGAGGTATTGCTCGGTTGGACTCAGATCGCAAAGCGGGGCTGCAGTTTCGCAGAAACGGGCGCGAACCAGGGCCATCCGCAGAACCTCATGGGAGTTCCCCTTATTCAGCTCGACGGAAACGGCCAGGGTGGCCATGCGCCGAAAGAGGTCGTCGCCGATCACCATCAAGGCGCTCTTGATGGAAGTGATTTCCCGGCTCATGCCGCGCGCAGCAGAGTTGGCGTAGCGCATCAGTCTGTATGCCACTGAGGGCTCCGACTTCACAAGTTCGCTGACTTCCATGAGGTCCAGGGGCGTCTCCTGCATCAGCTTCAGAAGGCGGAGATGGACCAGACGGTTAGAGGGCACCGCATTTTTCCTGAGAAGCGATGGTTTGCAGAAGTAGTATCCCTGAAACAGCAGGAAGCCTTCCTTTTTTGCCTCTTCGTACTCCTCATACGTCTCCACTTTTTCGGCGAGGTAGACACCTTTAAACCCACGCAGCGCCGCCGTCAGCCTGCGCCTCTCGGGAGCCGGTGTGAGGCGAAAGTCGATTTTGATGTAGTCGGCTATGCCAATCAGCGGATCGAGCGATGGATGATATTCGAAGTCATCCAGAGCGATCTTGTAGCCCTTCTTCCGCAATCCCACACATGCTTCGACGACCTGCCCGGATACTTCGACGGTCTCCAGAACCTCGAGGACCGTCGACTGGGGCGGCAGCATTTGAAGGTAGTCGCCAAGGAGTGTCTCCGAGGTGCAGTTGATAAAGGCCGGCAAGCCTGTAGTCAGCTTGCCCAGGCCGTAGATCACCGCATTGTCGATCATTGTCCAGGTTGCCAGGTCACCTTCCCCACTGAATGCGGAGGACATTGAGTTTCTAAACAAGAGCTCATAGGCAACAACATGCCCGTTGACATCGAGGATGGGTTGGCGCGCGAGATAGCGCGTGGCTTCGGCCGTTCCAATGGATGCGGGTCCGGCACCCAAAGCGCACACATGGGGTCCGCTGCTGGAGACTTGTTGCATTAACTTGAGTATCGGCAATTCGGAGGCAAATATAAAGCGCTTCTGAGACAAATCGTGATCTAAATCGCGAGCAAAAGAGGCATAGACAGATCGCGCCGCGAGTGCACAAGTCCTTGGAGGACAGCCCTTTGGGGCGGGTCAAGCCCGCGGTTGCTTAGGCGTTGATTGCCATGCCTTCTACAGCGGCGTAGGCGTCGAGCATGGCTTCGCTTAGCGTGGGGTGGGCGTGGATGGTGAACATCAGGTCGTCGATGGTACCTTCGAGTGTCATCACGGCGACGGCTTCCGCGATAAGCTCCGTGGCCTGTGGGCCGATGATATGCACGCCGAGGATTTCACCGTATTTGGCGTCGGCGACAATCTTCACGAATCCGTCGTGGCTGTCGACGATGGTGGCCTTGGAGTTGCCGGCAAATGGGAACTTGCCCACCTTGACCTCGTGGCCTTTTTCCTTGGCCTGGCCCTCGGTCAAACCCGCTGACCCGATCTGCGGCTCGCAGTAAGTCGCTGCGGGAATGCGGTTGCGGCGCACGGGGTGAAAGGGGCGGCCCGCAATTTTGGTGACGGCCACGATGCCCGACATGGCGCCGACGTGGGCCAGTTGAGGTAACCCGGCCACGATATCGCCGATAGCGTAGATGCCGGGCTCGGCCGTCTCCTGCGTCTCGTTCACCTTGACGAAGCCGCGGTCGAGTTCGATTTTTGTTTTCTCGATGCCGACGTTTTGAGTGCGCGGTGCGCGGCCGACGGCGACCAGCACCTTTTCAGCCTCTTTCGATTGGGAGTTGCCGTTGGCGTCGGTCCAAGTGACCTTGACGCCGGTGTCGGTCTTCTCGATTTTTTCAACCTTGGCGCTGGTGTTGATGTCGATGCCGCGCTTTTTGAAGACGCGCGTGAGTTCCTTTGAGATGTCTTCGTCTTCAGGAGGCATGATGCGCGGCAGGAATTCAACGATGGTGACTTCGGCGCCGTAGCTGCGAAAGATGGAGGCGAATTCCACGCCCACCGCGCCCGCGCCGATGACGATGAGGGATTTGGGAACCTGGGGAATGGAGAGAATCTCAATGTTGGTGAGGATGCGGTCGTCGGGCGTGAGGCCAAACATCATCTTCGCTTCGGATCCGCTGGCGAGAATCACGTTTTTTGCCAGGAGCTGGCTTGTAGCGCCATCGGCTGCGGTGAGATCGACGGTGTGGATGCCGTCCTGGGCAGGGCCGGTGAGTTTGCCGTAGCCGGAGACGACGGTGACCTTGTTCTTTTTCATCAGGAATTCGAGGCCCTTGGTGTGCTTGTTGACGATGGCGGTCTTGCGCTTGAGCACGTTTTCCCAGTTCAGGGCTGGTGCGGAGACGTTGTCGATGCCGTAGTCGGTGGCGTGCTTGAGGTAGTCCCAGATATCGGCATTGAAGAGCAGCGTCTTGGTGGGGATGCAGCCCACGTGCAGGCAGGTTCCGCCGAGCACGCTGGCGGACTCGATGAGCGCTACTTTGAGGCCAAGCTGCCCACCGCGAATGGCCGCTGTGTAGCCTGCGGGGCCGCTGCCGATGATTGCTACGTCATTTATTGTGTCTGCCAAAACGAACTCCGTTCCGGGGCGTCCGAGGGCGACGCCGCCTCATCCTGCCTAGTGTAAACGGAAGCCGCGCGCAGCTTACCTCGAGTCTCCCGGACCGAGCAGGCGAACCTCCTGGAGGGTCCACCAGTATCCACCGCCATCGGGATTCGATTTGAGCTTTTTGCCTGAGTACGCACCGGTAAAGTTGGCGGAGTACGACAGCCACGCTGTTCTTCCGTCTTTGCTTATGAATTTGGAGGGGAAGTTGACGAAGTATCCCTGTTCGCCAAACTCCTTCATATAAACAACCAGCTTCCAGGGACCCGTCATATCGCTGGATTCGAGAATGTAGGTGTCGAACTTCGAGATCGTATTTCCTCCGTCTGTAACTGTCATAAGATATTTCTTCAACGGCGCGTCGTAAGTCATGGTTACCGAGCCCATATGGTTATTCCACTTGAGCAAGGGTTCAACCGCGGCGAAGTTATGCGTCCAGATAGCCTTTCCCTTGCGATCGTGGCCGGCGAAAAACTCGTACTTAGACGCGTCCTCGACGTTCGCCGGACTCGGGTGTACGCGGGCAAGATAAATTTCGTCTCCGGTAATCCAGCTCAGGTCCGCATCACGCGGCTGCGGATCGGGCTCGGAAGCGCCGTGGGCCACGAGATAGGCTTTGCCGTCCGGCGAGTATTGCATATCCCGGCCGAAGTCGACGACGTGCGGAACGCCCATCTTCACCTTGCCGCCAAAATGGTCCGGCTCAGGGAAGAGCGGGCGGGCGGGTGTGTGCGTCGTTTCGTGCCAGGATTTTCCAAAATCGGTTGAGTAACGAAAGCCCACGAATGGACCGAGCACGTCCCAGTTCAGATGCTTACCGCCATCGTGCAAACAGTAAGTCCCGTAGTACCACACGCCGCGATAGACGAGGCTTCCTGCCGGGTAGCGTCCTTCATAGGGGGCAGGACTTGCCACATAGGTGGAAGCATCCGCGATCTTCAGATCCATTGGATCGTCACCAAGAATCGTGGCATATCCGGTGGTCGCCGTCTCGCCGCAGGAGTATACCTTGGCTGTGCACGAGGATGACTGCACACCGTTCACCTGTCCATCAGTCCATGGCGAGTAGAGATTCCCGTTCGCGGCCCACGAGGGATACCAGGTGTCGGCATGGCCGTATTGCGCGTGCCTTCCGGTGAATGCCAACCCCGTAAGCTCTCGCGACGGCTCGAAGGGAATGCCCGCCGGCGGCTGCGAGGGCCACTTCGTCGAACTGCCCGCTACCGGGTTATCCGGCTGCGTCTGGGCCATTACCCGAAGACACAAGGTGGATGGCGCGAAGGCATTCGCCGTGAGCAAGAGTAATGAGATGAAGACACGATAGTTCCTGGTCACAGGATGCTCCTTAAAGAAATACCTTGCTGATAATTGCCATGGATACTATTTAGCTCTTTCGGATCGTGTAAAGATAGGCGCTTCAGGGCTCGTGGAATCGGGGGGCTCGGGCAGGTCGGCCAGCACCAGTTCGATCGCCGCACGCTGCGTCTCAGGGTCGTCGCCGAAGTTCTCGATCCAGTGCATGTCGGGCTCGCGACGAAACCAGGTTAATTGCCGCTTGGCGTAATTGCGATGGCCCTGCTGTGCGGCGGAGACGGCGGCCTCCTCGGTGAGGGTTCCTACAATCACGGCGAGGGCTTGGCGATAGCCGAGCGAGTCGAAGGCCTTCACCGGACCGTAGCGGGCAAGCAAGGTGCGTGCTTCCTCGACCAGGCCGGCGGCAAACATTGCGGCGGCGCGGCGATTGATGCGGTCATAAAGTTCGAGGCGGGGTGGGTTCAGGCCGATGCGGAGGAGGCGAAAGCCGGTGAGGGGATTGCGCGCCATCAACTGCGACAGCGGCTTGCGAGCCGCGAGGCACACTTCGATGGCGCGGATGAGCTTGGGGCGATCGTTCGCGTGGATGCGGGCGGCGGAAGCAGCGTCGAGACGCGCGAGCAGGCGATGCAGCCAGAGGCTTCCGCGCTTTTCTGCACTGTTGCGCAGCCGGTCGCGCAGGTCTTCCTGGCGCGAGGGTCCGGCAAACAAACCTTCGGTCAGTGAGCGTAGATAGAGGCCGGTGCCGCCGGTGACGATGGGCAGTTTTCCGCGACTGTCGATGTCGAGCAAGGCGGCGCGCGCAAGGCGGCTGTAGTCGCCCGCGGTGAAGGGCTGGTTGGGGTCTGCCACGTCGATCAGGTGGTGCGGCAGCCGGGCGCGTTCTTCCGGCGAGGGCTTGGCCGTGCCGAGATCCATCCCGCGATAGACGGCGACTGAGTCGCAACTGACGATTTCGCCATTGAAGCGTTCGCCCAGGGTGAGGGAGAGTGCTGTCTTGCCGCTGCCGGTGGGACCGAGGAGAAGGACGGCGAGGGGGTCTTTCGCGGCGAAGCCGCCGCCCGCCGTCCGCGCAGGACTCACAGGCGCCACCAGCCGGGAGGGAAGATCCATTGGGGGTTGGTGTGCAGGAGCCACCAGGCGAGGATGGCCACGGCCAGCAGCAACATGCCGAATACCCGGTTGCGCAAGGTGGCGTGCCGCTGCGCGTTGCGCCGGGCCTGCTCGGCCAGTTGCTCGCGATGCGGCTTAATGCGGGTTTCGACCATGGTGTCTGTGCGGCGGGCTCACCGGACTCGAGACGCCGGAGGTCCACGCATCAGTATAGGCGAGCGCGCCTTTGCGTTCCCGGCGCGTCCGGTTGGTGTCGGCTCGGGTTGAATCGCCTGCCAGATCCAGCCCCGGGGTTTGACTTGATAGGCCCCCATTGCGGACCATAGCCTGTCGGGGAGAACGCATAAAAATGAAGGTCTTGATCCTGGGTTCCGGGGGCCGTGAACACGCATTGGCATGGGCGGTAAAGCGCAGCACAAAGGTGAGAGAAGTGGTTTGCGCGCCGGGCAACGGGGGCATCGCCCAGATTGCCCGCTGCACGCCGGTGGACCTGAAGAACCTGGATTCCATGGTGCGGCTTGCGGAGGCCGAGCAGCCCGGCCTGACCATAGTGGGCCCGGAACTTCCCCTTTCGCTGGGAATTGTGGACGCCCTGCAGGAGCGCGGTTTTCGCGTTTTCGGCCCCACCAGGGATGCGGCACGGCTTGAATCGAGCAAAGGTTTCGCCAAACAGTTCATGAAGCGCAACCAAATTCCCACGCCGAATTACGCGGTGTGCACCAGCGCTGCGGATTTTGAAAAGGCGATCGAGTTCTTCCACCCCCCCATCGTGGTGAAGGCCGACGGATTGGCGGCAGGCAAAGGTGTGATCATCTGCCCTTCGCGCAACACCGCGCTTGAGGCCGCCCACGGGCTGTTCAAAGGGACATTGCTGGGTCAGCCCGAGCAGCAGGTGGTGATCGAGGAGTATCTTGAGGGCGACGAAATCAGCTTTCTGTGCCTTGCCGACGGCAGGCACGTGGTGCCGCTTGTGCCGGCGCAGGATCACAAGCGCATCGGCGAGGGTGACACCGGGCCCAACACCGGCGGAATGGGCGTTTATTCGACCGATGAGATGCTGGACCCCGGGATGACGGAATGGATTCTGCAACACATCGCGAAGCCCACCGTGCGCGCCATGGCCGAAGAAGGCACACCTTTCTATGGTGTGCTCTATTGTGGCCTGATGATGACCGCGCGCGGCCCGGAGGTGCTGGAGTATAACGCCCGCTTTGGCGATCCAGAGACACAGGCGATCCTGATGCGCCTTGAGAGCGACCTGGTGGATGTGCTCGAGGCATGCATCGACGGCCGGCTGAATGAGTTGGAACTACGCTGGAGCCCCGGCGCCTCAGCCTGCGTGGTGGCTAGTTCGTCGGGCTATCCCGGCAGCTACAACACCGGCTTTCCCATCTCCGGACTTAGCGCGGCATGCCATGTACCCGAGGTGCAGGTTTTTCACTCCGGAACGTCGCGACTGGGCAGACAACTGGTGACAAGTGGGGGGCGGGTGCTGGGCGTGACGGCTGCGGGAGAATCAATGGAGCAGGCCCTGGCCCGCGCTTACCAAGCGCTCGCGGAGATTCAATTTGAAGGGATTTATTACCGCCGCGACATCGGGCATCGGGCGCTGAAGCCTTCCCAAGGATGATCCGATCCCCGAAACGAAAAGACAGCATGTGACGGATTCTGCGTCAGAGGAACCGGCTATTCCTTGCCTGGCGTCCTCCAATGGCTGACAGCCCCATCCTTTAAACTGTTGCGTTTGCGGCACGACTGGTATCGCGCTCTGTTATAAGCCCCCCGTCGGATCGAGTTTTCCGCAACCTGCGAAGTCGTGACACAAAGCCTCCGTCAATTCCGGCTTGGATCAGTTTTTCCACTGCCGGATTGCGCCGTAAAGCCCTGTGACCTACCGTCCTAATCGGCACAGCTCACCATTCGTCAGCGTCGCGGTATACGCGAATCGCGCATGAAATCTTTGACAGATTGGTCATTCGCGGGCGCGCGGACACACTTCACCTCACGCTCCAATTAGCGTCCGCATCGCGAGAGACTCGATTTTCAGTCTTGGCCTGCGCTGGCCGCTGTAGGCTTCCCTGCCTGCTTTTGAAAGCAGGACCGGCACAGTACCGGCCGGCCTTGCGTGGGCTTGAAGGGAACCGTCGTGGCAGTGCCGCATTCCGAGCAGGTGGTCCGCGTTTCCGCGCGCACACGGCCGCCGCCGCTGGCGCGTTTCGCTTTGCACTGCTTGCACCGTTTGGGGTCGTTAGTGAACTGTTTGTCGTGGAAAAATAGCTGCTCGCCCGCAGTGAACACGAACTCGGCACCGCAATCGATGCACTTCAATACTCGATCAATGAATTCCATGGCCGGCTTCCCCAGAGACGGGAAATGGGAAGATTCGGCCATGAATCCTGAGAGCGGCGCCGGTCCCGTTTCCCTGTCTTCCACTCGTTCGATAACAAGGGCCCGGGCCGCAACAAGTTCAGCGGCAAATTGAATGGTCTCGCCGCCCCACGGCGGTAGACTGAGAGGTCCCCGCCCGGTGAAAAGTACGAACGCCGCGGGGAAATGAATCTAAATGAATCGTGACAGGCCGCCCCGATCTTAGCTGGTCTTTCTGGTGTAACCTGCTTGTTTTCTGCAGTCACACCATGGCGGCTCGTGACGATTCCAATGGTTAAAGCTAGTCCTGCTCTTTACGAGCTTTCTTGCGATTCCGCTTGCGCGCCAATGCTGCTTTGACGCGGCGCTTCTCGCCCGGCTTCAGGTAGTAGGAGTGACGTTTTACTTCCTTGATGATGTCTTCCTGCTGTACCTTCCGCTTAAACCGGCGTAGCGCATTTTCGAGCGGCTCGCCTTCTTGAATGCGAACCTCTGCCAAAAGAGTCCCACCTCCAAACCTGCCAAAGGGCCACCCTTAATTCTACGTGAATAATCGAGTGGCCGGTCAAGCGGCGGTGGCTATATTTCATAAAATGCGCTGCTTTTTTTGACCAGACAACGATACTTCACTTTTACCTGCTTAATATGTCTGATATACGACATACAATCGTTTTCCTTAGTTCTGCCGTAGACTGCAATTGAGGATTGATCATGATCCGTAGTTATCAGGGGCGGCTTCCCCAGATCCCATCGAGTTGCTACGTCGACATCTCCGCCCAGGTCATCGGCGACGTCACTTTGGGTGAACGCTCTTCTGTGTGGATGAATGCGGTGTTGCGCGGCGACGTCAACTCCATTCGGGTCGGCGCCAACTCCAATGTCCAGGACTGCGCCGTTCTGCACGGGCAGCGCAACCTGTATCCGGTGATCGTGGGCGACTGGGTGACCATTGGCCACAATGCCACCGTGCACGGCTGCGTGGTGGAGGACGAGTGCCTGATCGGCATTGGCGCCCGCGTGCTGAACGATTGCCGCATTGGCATGGGATCGATTATCGCCGCAGGTTCTGTGGTGCCGGAGAAGACAGTCGTTCCACCACGCACGCTGTGGGCGGGCGTGCCGGCCAAGCTCCGCCGTCAACTTACGGACAAAGATCGCGATCTTATCCGTGAATACGCCCAAAACTATCTGGATTACACGGAATTTTACCTTGCCGCCCTTAAATGAAGTTTAGATGACGTTTTGTTCATCTAACTTCGTCGACTGGACCAGTTAGCATCCTAGTAACTCGTGAATAGGTTGAGGACGTTTCTGGATTGCCGTGCCTGGTCCCCGGCGTGGGCGCCGGTTCTGCTGGCGTTGTGCTTCACTTACCTCGCCGGCGCGCAGACGACAGCAAGTGCCTTGCCGGATGCTCCGCAAGCGCAGGGACAGATGCAAGCGCCCGCCACGGACGAAATCACGATTCGCGATGTGCCCATCGAGGTCTTGAAAGATCAGAAGGGTATCTGGACGAGTCCTTTTCGCGTCCATGCGTCGGATCTGGAGTGGCTGCTCCCTCTCGGCCTGGCCACAAGCGCGGCAATTGCGACCGACCGCCGAGCGCTGAATGATGTGGTGTCGCGCGATCCCGGGTTCAACAACGCCAACACGAACGCTTCAAACGTGCTGATCGGCGGATTCATCGCCGCTCCGGTGGCGCTTTACGGCTATGGACATTTCCACCAGAGCGAGCACGCGCGCCAAGCCGGCCTGCTGAGCGCCGAGGCGCTGGTCGACGGCCTGGTTGTGGAACAGGGGATGAAGTTCATCTTCTGGCGCGAGCGACCCAGCATGGACATGGGACGCGGGAAGTTCTTCCAGTCAAGCGCGGGATGGGATTCGTCGTTCCCGTCGTCGCATTGCGTTGTGGCATGGGCCACGGCGTCCGCAATCGCCACGGAATATCCGCACACCTGGACCCGGGTACTCTTGTATTCCGGCGCCACCGCAGTGGCCCTGACCCGCGTCATGGGGCAACAGCACTTTCCCTCTGACGCGCTGGTGGGCAGCGCCGCAGGCTGGCTGGTGGGCCGCTACGTCGCGCAACACCACTACCACTGGCGCCTGCTCGGCACCCGCTGACACAACTGTGAAGACCAATCTTTCCGGCCCTTTACACGAGGGTAACGACGGCGGACCCGGCACGGCAAAACGCCATTACACCGGGGGCGGATTGCGCTCAAACAGCCGCTGATGCCAGTAGGGGTAGACCGGCGTGACCGCACTGGCCTTATCCAGCGCGGCGATCTGATTCACCGTCAGGGCCCAGCCCACCGCGGCCAGGTTCTGCCGCAACTGCTCCTGGTTGCGCGCACCAACGATGACGGACGAAACGGTAGGCCGCTGCAGCAGCCAGTTCAATGCCACCTGCGCAACGGTCTTGCCGGTCTCGGCAGCCACGGCGTCGAGCGCGTCGACGACGGTGTAGAGGTATTCGTCCGCCACCGGTGGCCCCATGTCGGCTGTTTTGTGGAGGCGGCTTTCTTTTGGCAGCGGCTGGCCGCGGCGAACCTTGCCGGTGAGCCGTCCCCAACCGAGCGGACTCCACACCAGCGCGCCGACTTTTTGATCGAGACCGAGCGGCATCAGCTCCCACTCATATTCCCGGCCTACGAGCGAGTAGTAGACCTGGTGCGCTACGTAGCGGCTCCAACCGTAGCGATCGGCGACGGCCAAGGACTTCATCAGGTGCCACCCGGAAAAGTTGGAGCAGGCGATATACCGGACCTTGCCCTCGTGGACAAAGGTGTTCAGCGTATCCTGCACTTCTTCCACCGGCGTCTGCGCGTCGAAGCCGTGCAGGTGGTAGATATCGACGTAATCGGTCCCAAGCCGGCGCAGGCTGCCCTCAATTGCCCGCCGCATGTGGTAGCGGGAGGAGCCGACACTGTTGGGCCCGTCGCCGAAACGAAAAGTGGTCTTGGTCGAGATAAGCGCCCTGTCTCGCCTGGCTCCCAGAGCCTTGCCCAGCACCTCTTCCGACCGGCCGTCCGAATAAATATCCGCCGTATCGAACAGGTTGACCCCGGCCTCAAAGCAGATGTCGACCATGCGGGTCGCCTCTGCCACATTGCCGGTTGCACCCCAGGCATCGAAGAACTCGACGCCGCCGCCAAACGTACCGGCGCCAAAACTCAAAGCGGAAACCTTGAGGCCCGAGCCTCCCAGCAATCGATATTCCATGGGGTTAGGATGCGCGACTTGCCGCCGGGATGCAAACTGCCCAGGTTCGAGCGGGTTCTGTGTCGAATGGGCGACGCTCGATGAACCCATCCACGCGGTTTATCGTTATGAGCTGCGTCTCTTGTTTCCGGTCCAGGGCTTGACGGCGTATCTGTGGAAAGGCTGCCCCCCCGCCGGATGGCTGAGAATCACGTGATCAGCTTGCGGGGTAGCGTTGAGCGGCGGGTTATGAGCTTGGCGAGTTGCAGTTGAATACTGGCCGTCACAAGAGCGCCAAAAACTCATCGACGGTCAACCCCGCCGTTTTGATCAAGCCTCTCAACGTTCCCGGCGCCAACTCCGGATGCTGCGGAACCGTAAGATTCGCGCGAATACCTGGCTCCGTTAGGACCAGATGGCTGCCGACTTGGCCGCGGACCTGCCAGCCAGCCTTTTGGAAGGCTTTCGCCGCCTCTTTTCCCGAGATGTTCGCCAACGTGCTCAAGCAGTTGCCTCACATCTCTATGGTAAGCAGATTGCACAGGATTTTGTGCATGTGAATTGCCGCAGCGTTATGTGGGAATCACGAAATCAATTCAAATAGCTACCACCAGGGGAGTTTGGTCACCCGGCAGTGCCTCTGCAGCCTTCTGGTCTTCCGCCCAGAGCCACGCAGTAATCGCCTCTTTGATATTGCTCAGCGCTTCCTGTTCCGTCTTCCCCTGCGAAAGGCAGCCGGGGAGAGCGGGACATTCCGCTACAATCCAGCCTTCCTCGTCTTTCGTCAGGACCACATGAAACATCATGGATGGACTCCCGCGCGAAACTGTGCACGCATACACATTTATACCCCAAGTGGCTGCTATTTACAGATGCGCCGGCCATGACCCGGTTGCTGTCGCCCTGGGTCCCCGGCGCAAGCCCATTTAGACTGGATAAGTTATGACCACCCTGAAAGCCGTGCGCGGCACCCGCGACCTGTTGCCGCCGGAGACGGCGCTGTGGAACCGCATCGAGGCGACGGCGCGCGCGGTCTTTGCCCGCTACAACTTCGGCGAGATCCGCACGCCGATCTTCGAGGACACGGCCCTGTTTGCCCGCGGCGTGGGCGAAGAAACCGACATCGTCTCGAAGGAGATGTACACGTGGGAGGATCGCGCCCGCGCGCAGTCGGAGAAGACGCAGACGCTGACGCTGCGGCCGGAGAATACCGCCGGCGTGGTGCGCGCCTACATCGAGCACAAGCTGGGCGAGACCGGCCAGTTGCAGAAGCTCTATTACATCGGGCCGCAGTTTCGCCGCGAGCGGCCGCAGAAGGGCCGCTACCGGCAGTTCTGGCAGATCGGCGCGGAGGTGATCGGGCCGCCCTCGGCCGGCAGCGAAAGTCCCTTGCGCGACGCCGAAGTGCTGGAGATGCTGGCCACGCTGCTGGACGAGCTGGGCATCACCGGCTGGACGCTGGAGCTCAATTCCGTGGGATCGGCCGCCGACCGCGCGCGCTATAACGAAGTGCTGCGCGAGGCGCTCATCCCTTTAGCTCCGAAGATGTGCGTGGATTGCCAGCGCCGCGCCGTCACCAATCCGCTGCGCGTGCTGGACTGCAAGGTGCCCGAGGACCAGCCGATCATCGATACGCTGCCGAAGATTGCCGATTCTCTCGACCAGGCTTCGAAGGCTCATTTCGCTGCTGTGCTGGCGGCGCT
This sequence comes from uncultured Acidobacteriota bacterium, assembly GCA_963833995.1. Taxonomy (GTDB): domain Bacteria; phylum Acidobacteriota; class Terriglobia; order Terriglobales; family Acidobacteriaceae; genus Telmatobacter. Next base: position 290,157 of record CAWIAE010000005.1, read on the forward strand.
GGATGCGGCCGGGGTGCCCTATATGCGCAGCGACCGGCTGGTGCGGGGCCTCGACTACTACACGCGCACGACGTTCGAGTTCACGCATGGCGGCCTCGGCGCGCAGAACGCGCTGCTGGGCGGCGGCCGCTACGACGGGCTGAGCGAGGCCATCGGCGGACCCAAGGCGCCGGGCATCGGCTTTGCCATGGGCGAGGACCGGCTGGTGCTGACACTGCAAGCACTCAACCAAGGGTCCGCCCCGCCGCAGGCGGATGCTTATATCGCGCCGCTGGGCGAAAACCTCAACGCGGCCGCGCTGGCTCTGGCGCGCGAACTGCGCCGCGCCGGCCTCAGCATCGAAGCTGGGCGACGGCAGTTTCCGCCTGAAGAAGTCGTTTGAAGCCGCCGACAAGACCGCGCGCCGCATCGTCATCCTGGGCGAAGACGAACTCCAATCCGGTATCCTGACAGTGAAGGACTTCTCCACTGGCATGCAAACAAAGGTGCCTCGCGCGGAGCTGGCGGTCTATCTTTCCACCCCCGCAAGCGAATAAAGGATACGGGTAGTGCTCGATTTTTTAGGCAATCTGGAACGGACGCATCTCTGCGGCGAGTTGCGCGCCGCCGACGCAGGGCAGGAAGTGGTACTGATGGGCTGGGTGAACCGGCGCCGCGACCACGGCAACCTCATCTTTCTCGACCTGCGCGACCGCACCGGCATCGCCAGATCGTGCTGGACAAGGAGCTGACTCCCGAGGGCCACGCCAAGGGCGAGCAGGTGCGGCCGGAGTACGTTGTCGCCGCCGTCGGCAAGGTGCGCCTGCGCGACCCGGACGCCATCAATCCCAAGATGCCCACCGGCGAAATCGAGATTGAGGCCACCGAACTGCGCGTCCTGAACGACACGCGGCTGGCGCCCTTTTCGCCTTCTGAAGAAGCCATCCAGAACGAAGAGGTGCGGCTGAAATATCGCTACGTCGACCTGCGCCGCGCCGAGATGCAGCGCAACTTCTGGCTGCGCCACGAGATCACGCTGGCCATTCGCGAGAGCCTGTCGCAAGCAGGGATTTCTGGAGATCGAAACGCCCATTCTGACCAAGTCCACGCCCGAAGGCGCGCGCGATTTTCTGGTGCCCAGCCGCGTGCATCCCGGCGAGTTTTACGCGCTGCCGCAGTCGCCGCAGATCTTCAAGCAGATTCTCATGATCTCGGGGTTCGACCGCTACTTCCAGATCGCGCGCTGTTTCCGCGATGAGGATCTGCGCGCCGACCGCCAGCTTGAATTCACGCAGGTCGATCTGGAGATGAGCTTTCCGCGCCAGGAGACGGTCTTCGGCGTGGTGGAGAAGTTTCTTGCAGCGGGCTTTGCCGCAGCCGGGCGTTACGCTGCCCTACGCCGTTCCCGCGCATCACCTATGACGAATCGATGCGGCAGTACGGCACCGACAAGCCCGACCTGCGCCTGCCGGGACTGACCGACGTGCGCTCCGCATTTACCGATGCGGCGCTGGCCACGCTGCAGATCGATCCTGCGCTGCCGGTTGTGGCGCTGCGCATTCCCAACGTGGGCGAGCTGAGCCGCAAGGAGCGCGAAGACAATCATCCGCTCTTCGACTCAGAAGAAGGGCGCGAAGTTCATCGACGATTTCAAGCGCCTGGCCAAGAGCTTTCCTGAATCAGCCGCGAAGGTGCGCGAGCTGGCCGGCGCTGCCGAAGCCGACTTCGTGATCGTGGTGGCGGGCGATCCGGCGCATCACATCAAGGCCAGCGACACGAAGTTCGAAGGGCGGCTTTCGGAGCGCGAAATCAATGTCTACTCGGCGGCCGGAAACTTCCGCACCGAGCTGGCGAAGAAATATGCGGAGAAGCACGGGGCCTTTCGCGTGACCGAGAAAGCCGTGCAGGAGGCCGATCCGCGCGGCGGCGTGACGGTCGATGGCTCGGCCGCCTTCCATCCCATCTGGATCACCGACTTCCCGATGTTCGAGTACGATCTGGCGAGCGGGAAGTGGATGCCGGCGCACCATCCTTTCACCGCGCCCTACGAGGCCGATATGGCCAACCTGGTCAGCGATCCGGCCAGCGTGCGCGCCAACTGCTATGACCTGGCGATGAACGGGCTCGAGCTTGGCTCGGGTTCGATCCGTATTCATCGCAAGGACGTGCAGCAGCAGATTTTTGCATCGCTGGGTATCAGCGATGAGGAAGCGCGCGCGCGCTTCGGCTTCTTCCTCGATGCGCTGGAGTACGGCACGCCGCCGCACGGCGGCATCGCGCTGGGTCTGGATCGCATTGTGATGCTGCTGGCCGGCGCGCCCAACCTGCGCGAAGTGATTGCATTCCCCAAGACGGCGAAGGCCATCGACCTGATGGCCGATGCGCCGACCACGGTGACCGAGCAGCAGTTGAAGGAGCTGCACATTCGCGTGGCGCTGAAGAGCTGAGACAGGTAGCGATAGGACGAGACACAAGGCAGATGCTAGGCCCTGTCCAACTCCCCGAACATTTCGCTGAGCGCGACGCGGATCGGCGTTCCCGGCACGACGAGGTCGCCGGAGTGCAGTTCTTCAAGCCGAGCTTCAGAATAGCTATAGGCGATACGTGGCTCGGGGTCGATGATCCAAACATGCTCGACGCCAAAGGAACTATACTCGGCAGCTTTGGCTTGCATCGCACGCAGGGAGTCTTCCGGCGAAAGAATTTCGATGGCGATCAGCGGCGGGCGCGTGATGTAGCGCTCGAATTTCTCCTCGCCTCGAATCACAAGGACATCCGGCACGCGGAAACGCCTCGACTCAGTTTGCGTGCGAAGCTCTGGAAAAACCTCGACTCTCCATTCCGCGCGTTTCAACATGAAAAGAAAAGTCAGATACCGCTGAATAATGGAGTGCTCTTTTTCTCCCAAATTCCGTTCCTCGATCCGCCCATCCACAAACTCGCGGTCGGGGCTCCAACTCGTTCTCAGGTACTCCCGCACGGTCCAGAGCTCTTCCGAATTGGGCAATGTCGCCATGCCCCGATTATCCTCCAAAGCGGCGCCTCACGCCATCCGTTCCCGCCTCCGCGCCTAGTCTGCTGCGACCTCGGCCGGGTCCTGCGCACGTATGGCTTCTCCATCGATGGAGAGGCAACTGCCCAGGTCGTCGAAGTCCTTATCCCAGCGCGGGCGGTCGATATCGCACAGCGCGCTGAGGGCGTAACCGGAGGTGCGCAGAATGTCGTACCAGATATTCTGCGCCTGCCACAGGTTCAAGTCGAAGGGTAGTTCAAGCAGCGTGCGCGCCAACGTCAGGGCGCGGTCCAGCATCTCGAGGGAGCCTGCGGATAGCTGCAGTTCCACCATGGCGCGCTTCATGCGCTGGTCGGCAATGTAGCTCAGCGTAGGCGTATCGAGGGCGACCTGGTCGGCCTTGGCCAGTTGCAGGAACGACCGCATGAGGGCCTGGTCGATGGGCTCGGCGTCCAGTGCGCGCCGCAGTCCCGCATTCACCGCGAAACCCGCGGCCAGGGTAAGCGCCGGCGGTTTGGGCAATCCCGCCTGCGATAGAAAATGCAGGAGGCTTGCGTGGTCTTCGTAGATGGTTCTCAGGGAGTTCTCGATGTCCCAGAGAGTGGAGTTGAGGATGAGCTTCACGATGCGCCGCTGCTCGTCGCGGAAGAGCGACGTGAGCGAATAATCCACGTGGCCGTAGTAGCGGTCAAGCAGCCGGATCACCTCGGGGAAGCTGGCGCGCTGCACCTGTTCCGAAGCTTGTTCGGCAAAGGTCTCGAACTCTTCCGCATCGCTCTCTTCATAAGGCTTCACGGCGGCGGTAATGTTCTGATCGCCGAAATGAAGCACTCCGTAGGAAAAGCTTTGCTGCTGCCCGGTGATGACGCTGGCAATGTGAATGCGGCCCAGCGCGAGGCGGCCCCGGCCCGAGGAATGAACATTGGAAGAGATGCGCCGTACTTTATAGCAGAACAACTCCGTCTCTTCGGCAAAGGATGAAAAAACGCTGCTGATGGCGTAGTGGGCCGCCACGGCTTCGAGGCCCAGTTCCATGGCGCCAATCGTCTTTTTGTAAATGCGCGCGCCGTCGCCGGCATTGGGCGCGTTGGAGCGCGCTTCCGCAAGCCGGGTGAGGAACCTCGGCTCCAATGCCGCGGCCTGCTCGCCAAACACTTCCCTGGCCAGTTGCAGCACCCGGGCGGCATAGGCGATTACCTGCACTGTTTCAATGCCCGATATGTCGTCGAAAAACCAGCCGCAGCTCGTGTACATCAACTGCGCGTGGCGCTGCATCTCCATGATTTCGAGGGCGCGAACCCGTTCATCTTGGTTGAGTGGCCGGCTCTGCTGCTCGAGAAAGAACCGATCCGTGCGCTCCTCGTTACGGTCGAGCACCACCTGGATATACGCATCCCGTGCCGCCCATACGTCTCTGAAAAGCTGATTCCCCTCCTGTTCCGTCAATGGAGCAATCGCGTCGCGCAATTCGTCTAACGCCAGGCGCAGAGGCTTTCGCCAAGCCTGATTCCATCCCGGCTTTCCGCCGTTGCAACCGCAGTCGGAGCGCCAGCGCTCCACGCCGTGGGCACAGCTCCACGAAGTGTCCTCCACGATCTCGCACTCGTACTCCGGCGGGAATTGTGCGAGGTAGCTGCCGTAATTTGTGAGCTTGACGGTCTTATCCTGCTCCAGCAGACGGAGTGCGTAGGCCAGGGCCATTTCGCCGTACTTGTGATGGTGGCCGTAGGATTCGCCATCGGTGGCCACGTGGGCCAACTGCGGCTCGGTGCCTTCCTTGATGCCGGCCTTGAGCCGCGCGGCAAAACTTTCTCCAGAGTTCAGCAGCCCTTCAAACGCGATGGCCCGCGAGGTAGGTCCGTTGTAGAAAAAGACGGCAATCGACTGTCCCGACGGGACGCGGGCGAGATAGGGCCGCCGCGTGTCCACCGTCGCTCCGGCGGTTTCGGTCCATTCGATTTCCGTGTTCGCAGCGTCTTCCTTCAGAGGTCGAATACGCCTGCACTGGTGCGGCGCCAGGACGGTGAACCGGATGCCGTGCTGAGCAAGCAGTTCGAGCGATTCGGTATCCACCGCGGTCTCTGGCAGCCACATGCCCTCCGGTCCGGTGCCGTAGTGCTGCTTGTAATCGGCGATTCCCCAGCGGATTTGCGTGATGCGGTCGCGGGTGTTGGCCAGCGGCATGATCACGTGGTTATACACCTGCGCCATGGCCGAGCTGTGACCTTTGTTGAGCCTGCGGCTGCGGCGCTCGCCATCCAGAATCATGCGGTAGGTGCGCGGCGCATTCTCCTTGAGCCAACTGAGGAGGGTGGGGCCGAAGTCGAAGCTGATGCGGGCATAGTTGTTGACGATCCGCGTGATTTCGTTTTTGCTGTTCTGGATGCGCGCCGCGCCGTTGGGGGCGTAGCACTCCGCGCACACGCGCTCATTCCAGTCGTGATAGGGGGCCGCGGTGTCTTGAGTTTCGACCGTCTCAAGCCAGGGATTTTCCCGAGGCGGCTGGTAAAAGTGACCATGAATGCAAATAAACCGCTTGCTTAAAGGCATGAAGTCCCATCGTTTGCCGGAACTGGTATCGGCGTGTCCGGCCTTGCTGACTATTGTAGGCTTGCCCGCCCTGCCGGAGCGGTGGTCTTGGCCAGGTCGCAAGCGCGCCACATGTACCAGCTTGCCACGGAGCGAAACGGCGCCCAGCGCTTTCCCCGGCGGGTAAGCACCTCGGGTTTGGGCAGATCGGCGGCTTCAAGGGCCCGGGTTTTCGGCAGGCGCATGAAGGTGAGCGCGAATCCCTTGCGCACGCCGTAGTCGGTGACCGGCAGAACGTCTGGGCGTCCCATGCGAAAGATGAGCAGCATCTCGACGGTCCACGGGCCGATGCCGCGCACCGCGGTGAGCCGCTCGACGATCTCGGCATCCGACATTCTGCGAATGGCGGCGTGGGTGGGCACGGTGCCGTCGAGGGTTTTGGCCGCGAGATCGCGCAGGGCTTTGATCTTGTTGCCGGAGACGCCGGCCGCGCGGAGGGGCTCGTCGGGGGTGTCGAGCAGGAGCTGCGGAGCAGGGTCGCCGCCAAAATACTCGCGCACGCGGCGGTGAATGGTGGCGGCGGCCTTGCCATGCAATTGCTGGTAGAGGATCGACTCCAGCAGCGACTCGAAGGGCGTGGGCGCAGGATCGAGCCGCAGCGTAAATGCGCCGGCGCGGTCGATCAGGGCGCCCAGCTTCTCGTCGTTGGCGCGCAGATGGGCCAGCGCTTCGGCGGGATCGAAGGGAAGTTTGCGGCTCCTGCCGTCGTGAATCATAGGGCAACAGTGTATCGCGCACGGGCGCCGGTATACGGAATTCCAAGCTGATCGAAGATTCAACCCACTGCACAACCAGGCGGGCAGGCTTCCATGTTCACTCTTCAATCAAATCGTGCGAGAAAGGTGCAGGAGTTGAGTTGGTAAAGCGATGGGTCGGGTTTGCGATCAGGTTGTGGTCCTCGGCGCTGGTCATGGAGAAGCGCTTGACCAGCCAGATGGACAGAAACGCGGTTGCAACCCCACCCGCAATGTCCATCAGGAAGTGCCACTCCAACAGAATCACCGAGGGAAGGAGCAACGTTGAGTAGAGGAACACCAGCGGCCGGGCAACTCTCTTCCATGGACGAAGGAACCAGAGTCCGATGATGGGAAGTGCGGTGTGCAGACTGGGGAATCCGACGTAATAGTCTTTGAAACTCACCGCAATCGTTTCGGAGTCTAAATGGTGGGAATAGAGCGCCCGCGCCCTCTGAAGGAACACCTCCTCTGTCCAGAAGGTTGGCAGCGACCGTGGATAGGTATCCCGATGAAGCGTACCAATGGAATATGGCCCCTTCACGGGGCACACGGCGAAACCCGCTATCGCAATTGTGTAGCAAATGAGCAGGGTACGCACATACCTCAAGGCATATAGTTGATTTCCACGGAGCACGATGAAAACCAACGTCGCCGTGACCTGGGCGTACAGCCCGTAGTAAACCACCTCAAGAAACCTGAAGAAGACAAGGGGAAAGTGACTCATGCTCCAATGCGTAATCTGAGCAACATTGGCGTGGAAAACGAGCTGATCCAAACGGGCAAAGAGCTCATCGTTGGTTGCGGCGTATCGGATGCCGGCGAGAGCGTGATTGTAACAAGAAACGACGATCAACCCGCAGAACAGGTAAAGCGCGGGGAAAAAGATATCGATCCATGCAAGCTTGAATCCCGCTGCCCGTCGCTCCAGCATCTCAGAGATGCCCAAGACGCTGACGGTAACCATGATGCCCAACATCCAGCCCATCAGGAAGATCATCATGCACGCAAGCGCCAATGCTACGGCGATGCGAGCCTTCTGCTTTCGGACGCGTCTTAGAAAGGGGAGCAGCGTCAACTCGAAGGGTAAGGCAATGACTGCATAGGAGATGGCGAAAAACGCGGCGCCGATCGGCATTCCAATCCAGAAAGTGGTTGCCATGCCGCGCATATCGATGCGCAGCGGCAGGCGGGCCAGATGGAAAAGGGGAACAACAAACAGCGAAGGTATGCTAATGAGTAAGTAGTCAAAGAGAGTCAGCCGGCAGATCCGCTGTTTGGTTTGTATGACCGGATCGGCGCGCTCGATGTCGAGGCTCAATTCAATTTCAGGCGCGCCGAGCGGCAGTTCAGGACTGTCCACAATCTTCCCCCGAGAATCATCTATTCTGACGCGTTGAGTTCTCTCAATATAGTCGTGGGGATTGGGAGCCCTGCACAACGAAAAATCCCGGGAATGCAAAACCAATGTCACCGGCTCGATATCAGGCCCGAATCGGCCTCCCAGGTTCCCTAATTGCCGCGGAGCGCTCCATCGCACCTTCCATCCCGCCTTGTAACATCTAGAAGAGGGCAAGAACAGGAGCGGCAGACATGAAGATGCGCCCGGGAACGCAAACGGGATTTCTGCTTTGCGGCAAGGAATGGAACGAAGGCGAAGCACTTGAAGTTCGCTCGCCATGGGACCAGGGGCTGGTGGGGCGGGTGACCGTGGCTTCCCGAGCCGATGCGCGCCAGGCGGTGCATCATGCCGTGGCCAGTCTTCGCCGCACCCGCGCTTTGCCGCGCTGGAAGCGCCGGGAAATCCTTGAAGATGTAGCTGCCGCTCTGATCGAACAAAAGGAGCGCTTTGCCCAGCTCATTGTGGCCGAGGCCGGCAAACCACTGCGACTGGCGCGCTCCGAGGTGGATCGCGCTGTGCTCACCTTCAAGACCGCCGCGGAAGAAGCCGCGCGGCTGGGGGGCGAGAGCATTCCGCTTGACCTGACGGAGGGAAACGAAAACCGCTGGGGGCTGGTGCAGCGTTTTCCCGTGGGCCCCGTGCTGGCCATTACGCCTTTCAATTTTCCGCTGAACCTGGTGGCGCACAAGGCGGCGCCGGCAATGGCCGCGGGATGTCCTCTGATTCTGAAGCCTGCTCCGCAGACCCCGTTTACAGCACTGGCTTTGGGCGAGGTGATCCTGAAAGCCGGGTGGCCTGAAGAAGCGCTGGCCGTGCTGCCGCTCTCCAATGCCGACACTGCATGGCTAGCCGAAAAAGAAGACCGCATCAAGCTGGTGAGTTTTACCGGATCGGCCAAAGTGGGCTGGGAACTCAAAGCCAAATCAGGACGCAAACGCGTGCTGCTCGAACTGGGCGGAAATGCGGCGCTGATTGTTCACGGCGACTGGCCCGATCTGGATGAAGCCGCTCTGCGCACCGCGCAGGGAGCCTTTGCATACGCCGGCCAATCGTGCATCAGCGTGCAGCGCATCTTTGTGGAGCGGCGCGTGTTTCAAAGCTTTCTTTGGAAGCTGGTCGAATACACCGCGAGGCTGGTTCCTGGCGATCCATCGAACGAAGCGACCGAAGTGGGTCCGATGATCCGCCTCAGCGAAGCGGAACGCGTGGACGAGTGGATCAAAGAGGCCGTGGAGGGCGGCGCCAAACTGGTTGCCGGCGGGGAGCGTCAAGGCTCGGTGGTCACGCCCGCCATTCTTACGGGCACCAAGCCCGGCATGAAGCTGCGGGACGAAGAAGTGTTCGGCCCGGTTGTGGTGATCGAGCCGTATGAAGATTTCGAGCAGGCGTTGGCCAGCGTGAACCAGACAAAGTATGGCCTGCAAGCGGGCCTGCTTACACGCGATGCGGGGCGCATTCTAACCGCTTACCGCGAGCTTGAGGTTGGAGCCGTGATCGTCGGGGACACACCCAACTGGCGGCTGGATCCGATGCCATACGGCGGGGTCAAAGACTCCGGGCTGGGGCGCGAAGGACTGCGCTCCGCCATCGACGAGATGACGGAGCCGCGGATGCTGGTGATGGCCGGAATCAGCTAGCGGCCCTCCAGGCGAGCGAGTCGGATCATCGTGCCAGGTTGGAGCCTCCGTTCTGCAGGGCATAACCTGAGAGCGGAGGTTCTCTTCCCATGTTTACGCCGCGTCCTATAGGAACCGTGCGCAGCCCTTATACCGACAGCAAAGCCATTCCCAAAGGTCTGGGCGTGAAGCACGAAGCGGAAGGCGTGCTGGAGATCCTGCCCGAATTCGCGGCTGGGTTGAAAGACGTGGAAGGGTTCTCGCATCTTTTTGTGCTGTGGAACTTCGATCGCTCAACCGACTTTGAACTGGTGGGCAAATCACCTGCCGATGGCCGTGAGCACGGTGTCTTCGCCACGCGCTCTCCCCGGCGTCCCAACCCCATCGGACTCACGGTGGTTGAACTTCTTCGTCGCGAAGGTGCGTCTTTGCACGTGCGTGGGGTGGACATGCTGGACGGCACGCCGATACTGGACATCAAGCCGTACATGTCGAGCATTGCTCAAGAGAAGCTGCGCCGTGGCTGGCTCGCGGAGGCTGAAGCCGCACGAGCAAACCGCGGTTGAGCGGGAGAGAGGCCGCCGCCTACTCGGCGCGCAGCGCGTTCACCGGATTTACGGCCGCCGCGCGCCGCGATGGCAGATAGCAGGCGATCCAGGAGATGACAATCACTCCCGCGGTAGCGAGACCATAGGTCCATGGGTCCGTGGCGCTTACGTTGAAGAGGAGCGAAGACATCAGGCGCATGGTCGCGAATGCCGCGCCGATGCCGAAGGCAATGCCGGTCGAGGTGAGTAGTAATCCCTGGCGCACGAACATGCCGGTCAGTTCGTCGCGTTGCGCGCCAAGGGCCATGCGAATACCGATCTCCCGGGTGCGCTGCGATACCGAGTAGGAGATGACGCCGTAGATGCCCACGATCCCCAGCAACAACGCCATGCCGCCCGCCACGCACAGCATGATGAGCGTGAATGAAGTCCGCGCCATGGATTTGGTATACAGCTCACCCATGGTGGTCGCATTGGCCAGCGGCAGATCGCCGTCCACCGACCACACCGCTTCCTGAACCTCTTTCATAAATGCCGCCGAACCTGCACGCGGCGAGCGAATCACGAATCCCACACCGCGGCGCACCGTTTCTTTTTGCCCTTCGAAGTTGTTCAAGATGATGGGCCAATACACTGCGGTGGAAGCGGGCTTGCTAACGCCGTCGTCGTGCATATCCGCGGCGACGCCGATAATCTGGCGCCAGTCGTCCGTGTTGCCTACGCGGATGCGCTTGTCGAGCGCATTTGCCGCAGTCTGCCAGTACTCCCGCGCCATGTTTTCCGAGATGATCGCAACGGGCCTCTTCTCGTAAACGTCGGTCCACGTCATATCGCGCCCGGCCACCAGCGAGGTTCCCATGGTCTTGAAGAATCCCGGCGCAACGAATTTGAAGCGGCGAATGGGCGGAAGCTCTCCCTCCTTATAGGTATGGTCCTGGGCAAAGACGAGGTCATTGGAATTGTTCCCGTCCAGCGGGATGGCCGTTGTAATGGCGACTGACGATACACCTGGGATGGCGGCGATCTTGCCGGCAATCTCCTGATCTGTTTGAACCACGCGATCGCGCTGCGTGTCCGGTATCTGGGCTTCTGGAATGTACAAGCGAAATGTCTGCAGCGTGCCGGGATCAGCGAAGCCCGGAGGAATATGCATCATGGCACGGAAGGTGCGGATCATCAGTCCCGAGCAAATGAGAAGAACCAGCGCGAGAGCCACCTGCACCACCACCAGCGCTTTGCGGGCGCGGTGGCGCTCGCGGCTCTGGCTCAAGGCGCGGCCGCCTTCGCGCAGTCCTGTGTTCAATGTCGCCCCGGCATACTTGATGACCGGGATGAAGCCGATGACCAGGCTGACAAACAGAGCCAGGCCCAGTGTGAACAGCAGTACGGGAGCGTCGATGCCGATGTCGTGCAGGCGCGGCAATCCGCTGGGCGCCATGGCGACCAGGACGCGCAATGCGCCAAACGCAAGGCCCAGGCCGATCAGGCTCCCTGTGACTCCAAGGATCAGGCTTTCAAACAAAATTCCTGCGGTGATGCGTCCCCGGCCCGCGCCGAGCGCTGTACGGACGGCCAATTCCTGACGCCGCCCTTCCACGCGCACCAGCAGCAGATTCGCCACATTGGCGCACGCCACCAGGAGGACAATGGCAATTGAGCCCATAAGAACCCACAGCACGCTGCCCACATTGCCAATTACGTCCTGTTTGAGCAGATGCACATTGGGCTCTATTCTCACTTTTTCAAAGATGGCGGGACTGAACCCCTCGGGAGCGGGAAAGCTTCGGACCGCGATGGGGAACATCCGCTGCATATCCGCGCCGACGCGGGCGATGGTGACGCTGGGCTTCATTCGCGCAACCGCCGAATAGCTGAAGTTGCCCAGCTTGGTTTTGCTGCGATCCAGTTGCATGGGAACAATGAGAGGGGCATCCTCCCAGTCGAGAAAATGAAAATTGCGCGGCAGTACGCCGATGATCTCGCGCGAAGTTCCGTCCACCGTGATGGAACGGCCAACGACGGAATTGTTACCGCCGAACCTTTCCTGCCAATAGGCATACGAGATCATCACCGTCTTGGCCACATTCGGCGCGTCGTCGCGGCGAGTGAACAGGCGACCCAGCACGGGCCTGACGCCCAGGATGGGAAGTGTGCCGTCGGTGACATCGAGGCCGCGTACATGCTCCGGTTGCCCCGCGCCCGTCACGCTGAGGGAGTCACCGTTGTACAGGCCGATGTCCTGGAGGGTAGTGTTCTGCTCGCGATCGATGAAATAAAGAAAGGGCGCCATGTTGAGGTTGTCGAGGCCGATCCCGGGAGCCCTGTGCCACACGCCGATAAGTTGTTCGGGGTGGGGATAGCTCAGGGGTTTCAGCAGGACGCCCTCGATCACGCTGAAGACCACCGTATTGGCGCCCACGCCTACGGCCAGCGTAATGAGTGTGATGGCGGTGAACAACGGGGTTCTGCGGAGCCTTCTGGCTACCTGCTTGAATTGCTCAGTGAATAACGCCATATGCCTGTCTCCTCATGGGCGGATTCGTCTCAAGGCGAGACGGGCAGTGCCTGATAGAGGATCAATACGCGAGCGGGCAGGCGAAAGTTCGCGGAGACTGCGTCAGATTCAGCATATTTCGGATACGGGAAGGCAAGATGAGCCGGCGCAACGACGTTCTCCTCCGTTGGGTTGCCCGGAAGAGTTGTGCGGAATCCCCTCGAATTTCGCAGATCAGTGAGCGCCGGCCATGGCGATCACACGGTGCGGCCGTACCCCTTCGGCAGGAATCTTCCTCGGCCAGGAGACTGTAAAACGGCTTCCTTCACCAAGGGTCGATTCCACCGTGACCGTACCGCCATGGTGGTTCACAAGTTGCTTCACCGTCCAGAGACCAATGCCATTGCCGAGGTCACCCTTGGTGCTCACGCCGAAACGAAACAAATTTCCGAGAACCGCAGCGTCGATCCCTACGCCCTCATCCTCCACAACTACGAGCACATCTTCCGCCCTGCCTTGCAACGCGATCCGCACCCGTGCGCCTGCCGAGGTGGTGGCTTCGCAGGCGTTCCGCGCCAGGTTCAACAGCACCTGCCTGGTCTCCATGGAATAGGCATTCACGGTGCAATCTCCCTCGCTCTCGATGACCAGTTGCACGCCTCGCAGGCGAAGCAGAGGCTCGAGCAGGAAGTGCACCGACTCCGCCGAGGTTCGAAGATCCACGCGTTCCGGCTTCTGATCCTGGCGGAAAAAGCCCAGCGTCGAGCGGGTGATTGTCCCGATGCGCCTCACCTCATCCCCGGCCATCTGGGCCATGGCGGCTGTTTCCGGCCCAATTTCAGGAGACTCCTGGATCAGATACAGAAGGTTCTGGATCGCTCCGAGAGGGTTGCTGATCTCGTGGGTCGCGACCGCGGACATGCGGTTCCATTCTTCCAGTTTTCTGGCTGCGAGCAGGCTGTCCTCGACCTGCAGTTTTTCACTCACCGCATCTGAGAGGCGCTCCGCATAGTCGTTCACGCCAAATCCCAGTTCCGGCGCTCGGCGGATAAACTGCACGGCAACATAGCCGGAAAGTGCCGCGGTGAGGATATTGGTCCAGGCGTCAATCCAGAAGACGGGGTCCCACGTAGTGACTACTTCCATGAGGTGGGTCGATCCGCAGGCGACAATGAAAAGGGCGAATCCTACCAGGAAGAACGCCCAGTCGCGCGCAATCGACTTGCGAGTCTTGCGCGCCAGATAAAGAAGCGTGATGCAGATGCTGAAGTAGCTTAGAAAAGTGATGGTGTTGGTCACCACCATCGTCCAGATCAGACGTTGATCTTGTTTCCAGCAGACTGCGTGAGGCATCAAAGACGGGGAAAAAGTCATAGGTCCTCAGCCCTCTGAAACCGGCTTGGCCAGCACGCACCAAGACCAGGATCGATGCATCTTCGACTTCGTTTGAGAGTCCTAGGCCAAATTCGATCAGCGTGCCGGGAAGGTCCGTCGCATCCTTGTCTGCGGGGTGAGCGAACCGGTGGGACCGGTACTTCACCCGCGAAAGCAGCGCCACCAACATTATTAACAGCCACGGACCTGTTGAGGCAATTCGGATCTGGCACACTCGCATGGGGGGAGAAACTATCCTGTAAACCGATTTGCTCTCACCCAACCCGCGCCTGGATGGAAGGCGAGTGAGGTCTGGAACACGCACGCGGAGTGAACAAAATTGCACTCCCCGGCGTAATATTTCCAGGAAGTCGCGGTCTAAAGGAGCATCGCCGCGAAGTGAGGGTCTTGATGCCACTCGACATTCTTCTCCATGATCTGAAGTACACCCTTCGCACGCTGAGCCGCGACCCTGGTTTCACCCTGGTGGCCATCCTGATTCTCGCCCTCGGCATCGGGGCCAATGTCGCCGTCTTCAGCGTCGTCAACACGCTCATGCTAAGCCCGCTGCCGTTCGCCAAGCCGCAGCAACTGGTATGGATTGCGCCGCCGCCGAGCAAGTGCGGCTTGTCGTGCGCAACGTACTCCACTGACGCCTACGACGAGTTTCGTACGCGGACCCGTTCGTATCAGGATGTGACGGGATATTTCGCCTTTTCCAGCCCCGGCAATCTCAGCCTCAGCACGGACGGCGCTCCGATTCCGGCTACCAGCATCGATGTGATTGCGAATTTCTTTCAGGTGCTGGGAGTGCAGCCCGCCATGGGCCGGGTATTCACGCCGGAAGACGCACGCAACGGAGCTCCTCCGGTGGTATTGCTGACCGACGCGTGGTGGCGCCGGCGGTTCAACGCCGATCCGGCTATTGTGGGCAAGGCTTTTGACATGAATGGGAAGCAGACCACGGTAATCGGCGTCCTGCCCAGGAGCTTTGACTTTGGTGCAGTGTTTTCGCCGGGTGCGAAGGTGGATGCGATTACCCCGCTCAATCTGTATGGGCCGCCGCGCGATTGGGGAAACATCATCACGCTCATCGGACGACTCAGACCGGGGATCAGCCTCGCACAGGCACGGCAGGATGCAGAGAATGCCTCGCAATACATGTGCTGGAATAACAAACAACCCCAATCGTGCGGCAGCTATAAAGACGAGGTGGTTCCGGTGCGGCTGAAGGACTACGTCAGCGGACGCCTACGCCGGGCGCTGGTGGTTCTGTGGTCCGCGGTGGGCGTGATTCTGCTGATTGCCTGCGTCAACCTATCGAACCTGATGCTGGCCCGCGCCGCCGCGCGCAGCCGGGAGTTCGCCATGCGCGGCGCATTGGGCGCAAGCCGCGGCCGCATCGTACGCCAGCTGTTGACGGAGAGCCTGGTGCTTTCGGGCGCAGGCGCACTGCTCGGCCTGGGTCTGGCCTTCACCCTCGTCGCCTGGCTGGCGCACCAGGGCGCCATCGCTCTGCCTCTGCTAAGCACACTGCATATCGACGGCGCTTCTCTCGGTTGGACACTTCTGATCGCTATCTCCGCCGCTGTTCTGTTCGGCCTCGTTCCGGGGCTTCGTATGGCGGGCGGCAACCTGCAGGAGAGCCTGAAGGACTCCGGTTCAGGCGCAGGACTGGGGCGCAAACACGAGCGACTGCGCGCCATTCTGGTCGTCTCTGAAGTTGCTCTGGCGTGCGTGCTGCTTGTGGGCGCGGGCTTGCTGCTGCGCAGTTTTATGAAGGTGCTCGACGTCGACCTCGGGTTCCAGCCGGAGCACGCGGCCGCGATAAAGGTCGAATACGACGACGGTGCTCCCACCGAAGCGGCCAGCGAGCAAAAACGTACCGTCATATTTCAGCAGATCCTCGCCCGCGTGGGCGCGATTCCCGGCGTCGAGGCTGCGGGTATCACGGACTATCTGCCACTGGGCCAGAATCGGGCCTGGGGAACGCCGTTGCCTAAAGGCTTCAAGCGCCCCGACAAATCACCGCCCAGTCCGCTGGTCTATGTGGTCACGCCCGGATATCTCCGCGCCATGGGAACCGGGCTCCGCGGGCGCGACTTTACCTGGGATGACGGCCCCAAAAGCGAGAATGTAGTGATCATCAACCAGGCGTATGCGCATTTTCTTGCCAACTTCGCTCAATGGCCAAAAGACGATGCAATGGGGCGCGAGATCACCAATGGCGGCCAGGATCTGCACATTATCGGCATTACCGACGATGTACACGAGGAAAGTGTCGAAGGAGAAGCCGGCTGGCAGATCTACTATCCTGTGACGCAGGCCGGACCAACCAGCGCGGAACTCGTAATGCGCACCACGCTGCCGCCCGCGCTGCTGGCCACCAGCGTGCTGCGCTCGCTGCGCGATCTCAATCCCCAACAGCCTGCCGCGGAGTTTCGCCCCATCCAGATGCTGGTGGACCACGCCAACTCGCCGCGTCGCTTCTTCATGCTGCTGGTTGCCGCCTTCGCCATGCTCGGCCTGCTGCTCGCGGCTCTCGGAATCTACGGCGTCATCTCCTACTCCGTCACGCAGCGAACCCAGGAGATCGGCATCCGCATGGCGCTCGGCTCCACCATGGGCCGCGTGCAGGCGGACGTGATCGGCAGAACGCTGCGGCTGGCCGTGGCCGGGGTCCTGCTCGGGAGCGGAGCTTCGTTTGCGGCAGCTCGGCTCATCGCGTCGCTGCTCTTCGATACCTCGTCCACAGATGCGATTACATATCTGGCAATGGCACTGGCCTTGCTGCTGGTGGCAGCCGTGTCCGGCTACATTCCTGCCCGCCGCGCCTCCCGCATCAGCCCCTTGGTCGCGCTCCGAGCAAATTGAGAATCCATTTGCATCTTCTCCTCAGAAACGCCAGAGGGCGGCGGAAATCGCGAATGCTTCATCCCCAATTAGTAACCTGTGACAAAGCCCCGTAACTCCTTTGCTGATTACGACTGAGACGGGCTGCGCCGCAAAATTTTCTTGTATCCATCCTCCATCGCGCCGAGAATTGCGGTCTCAGCCTTGTACGATCCACGTGCAGTTCCTGTGGTGCCTGCAGCTCCAAAGGAAAGGCTTGTGGTCACTCTACAGATGGGTTCATCACGTGGGCCTGAAAGGTTTGGTGTGCCGGTTTCCCCGGACCGCAACCAAATGGTTGGTACTTGTCAGGTCTCTGATTTTGAGCTGCGAGGTGCGCCAGTTCAACCTGGCTGGAACGTCAATGAGGTCTGCGAATGAACAAGCCCCTGCTCCGGATGTTCGAGAAGATTCAGATTCGGATGGCAAAAAAAGAGGGCCAGGATCTGGTCGAATATTCGATGGCCTTTGCCGTGATCGGACTCGGCACGGCCGCTGGAATGGAAAGCGTCGCAGTCGCCATTCTCAACGTGTTCAACACGATTACCGGAATTTTGGCTCCATACTTCAACGCCTAGCGGCGGTTCCACAACTCATGTGCCCTTTCCGGGATCGTGTCCGCCGCGGTGGGCGGCATTTTTCTTGAGGAAGATGCCAGTTGTAGGCGGCGACTTCGGGACACAGCAAGGGTGGAATCGCCGTCGCAGCACCGGCGATTCCCACCCGCCATCCCGCGTGCCTGAACGTTCACGACGATTGAGGTCGCCGGTTGGTCTGTCCGGTTCCAGCACCAAAGCTGCCTGGCTTCGACACACCCATCAAGCGAGTGAAGGCCCACGCGCTTGAAGCGCGGAATGAGGCGCAAAAAACGGCCTCGGAAAGGCCCGCCGGGATATGATCCAGGGCGGGCAAACCGTAGGGCCAGGAGCCGCAATCACAAGAAAACGGGCCGTCGGCTGTGGCCGTCGCGGAAAGGACTTCTCCTCCTGCAAGGACACACTTCTGACTCCATTTTCTGGACCGCCTCGACTATATCCGCGGCCATCCATGCCGCGAGGCTACTGCAATTGGCTAATTGCTTTTCGGGACCATGGCTCCGGAGTACAGCTACTGAGGAATCGCGATAGAAGAATCCGCTGCAGAAAGCAACGCGCCTGGAAACGGCGAATATCTTTAAGTGGTTAAATCTACCCGGACACATTCACCGCATCAGTTGGCCCGAGTTCAATCAGTTTCATCCCCAGGCGAGAGTTGACGGACAGGACACGACGCCCGCAGCCGGGAGCATGCAGAGATGCCACACCACCCGCGCTGCAAGTCTCGTTCCGCAATCCATCAGGTCCATGGTCATGTTGCTCGATGTGATCCAGACAAGATCTACCGTGATTCAATTGATTCGATCCGTACGGAATCACCGCGCGCACGCGGTTCAGACCAAGGCCCAACTTCCTGGTTATGCTTCTTTCTTTGATTTGGCTTTTTGCGCAGCCCACCGTTTGCGCTGTGCATCAGCGATGCGTTTGCGCGCCTCGGCGCTCAACACCCGCTTCTTGCGTGAAGTGGCCGTTGCCTTTTTCGGTTTGCGCTCAGTAACTTTGGTTGAAACCTTGCCGGAGTCGGCGAGCAGGGAGCGTACCTGTGTCAGCCTTGCAATCTCCGCATCGATTTGAGCAAGAATTGATTCAATCACCATAACCTGAGCATAACTCAATTCATCGCTTCTGCCTATATGGCGCATTGAGCAATCTCCGATTAAGTCAAAAGTTTAATGAAGGAAAGGTCGGACGCTTACCGATCTAACCGCGGCTTTCAACCTTCGCATTGGTCCAGGATCTGACTGCGGTGCAGCCGAGCAGATACTCAAACGTCCAGAGCAGGCCGCGTTCCCCACTTAGCGGGGCGATTTGCGAATTGTCTCATTCCGCTTTTCCTATGGTTCCTCCGGTGTAGGCTTTCTGCAGCACATAGAATGCCTGTTTCTTCTGGCCCGTCTCCGAGATCAGCCCCTTGCGATTGTATTCATCCTGAATCCCCGCAAGCGGCCGGTTCGGCGAGCGGAAATCCATCAGTCCCCACGGACTCATGCCTCTAAGTTGCGCAATTTTGTTCAGCATAGGCAATTGATGACGATAAACATCGGCCTGATACTCTTCGGTCCAGCGCTGGTTCTGGCTGCCATGCAACCCGGCCTTGGCTGCGGCGCCGAACTCACTCACGATGAGCGGCTTCTCGTATCCGATCTGCCATTGAGTTAGATCGGCTGCATCCGGATGTCCCTCGTACCAGCCGATATATTCGTTCATGCCGATCACGTCCAGTGCGTGGCCCAGAGGATCGTCCACAATCTTCGTGTGACCTTCGCTCCTCACCAGCAAAGCTGCCGTAATCAGGCGCGTGGGATCGAGTGCACGCGCGCGAGCCGCGAGCGTTTCAATGAACTGCGTGCGTGCCGCAGTGCTGGGCGTTTCATTGGCCATGGACCACAGGATGATTGAGGCATGATTGCGCGAAGTGTTGATCTCTTCGTCCAACTGCTGCTCGGCCTTGGCAAGTACCTTGGGATTATCGAAGTCCAAAGCCCAATACACCGGATTCTCAGACCACACAAGAATGCCCATGCGGTCGGCCGCGCGCAACATGGTTTCATCATGGGGATAATGCACCAGGCGCACATAGTTACAACCAAGTTCCCTGGCCCATCCGAGCAGTGTATCCGCATCCTTGTCGGACCAGGCGCGGCCGGTGCGATAGGGCGCTTCGGCATGAATTGCAATGCCGCGCAGAAAGGTCGGTTTCCCGTTCAACAGTATTTCCGTCCCCCGTGTTTCTATGGTGCGAAAGCCCATCAACTCGTCGACTGAATCCGCAGCCGCTCGCACAATAACTTTATAGAGCTTGGGTGTCTGCGGCGACCAACGCTCCAGCCCCTTGACGTCGAAATGAATTGGGGCGCGGCCGTCTTCACCTGTAGTGGCCGATGTGTTCGCGCCTAACTCCGGAATCTGAACCTGAACGCTGGTTCCCGGCTGGCCATCCATGACGTGTACCCAACCATCAATCTCTGAACCGTTCCCGCGGGCAAGGTGCAGATCGTATTGATCGATAAACGCCGCAGGCACTTCGATGAGCGAAACTTCGCGCGTAAGGCCGCCATAATTCCACCAATCGGTTTCAAGACCGGGTACGCCGTCTTCGAGGCGGGTGTTATCTACCGCGGCAACTATAAAGTTGCTGCCCGGATGGACGGCCGCTGTCACTTCGCAATTGATGGCCGTAAATCCACCTTCGTGCTGGCAAACCTTTTCTCCGTTCACCCAGAACCAACTGCGGTAGTTAGCCGCGCCCACATGAAGAAAGATGCGGGTGTGCTCTTTAGGCTGGTAAGTGAAGTCGCGCTCATACCAGATAGGTCCCTCATAGTAGAGCAGCGATTCACGCTGCATGTTCCAATCCCCTGGAACCTTTAACTTAGCGGCAGTGGAGAAGTTATATTCGGTCGGAAAGGGATCGTCCGGCTGCGCCTTGCGGTTCAGGAACCAGCCGTTCTTTTTCTCCTCGTGATGAAAGCTGAACAGTCCGGAGAAGTACGGGTCGACGATCGAGGCCCATTCGCCATTTAACGAAGTTGCAGCCCGCCGGTCTGCGCCTGTAAGCACAATCGGAGACGCCGAGGATTCCGCGGGCCAGGAATCCGCAGCCGCCAGACTGAGCACCCACATCATTGCTGCGAAAATTTTGGCCGCACGAAGCGCGCCGTCGCAAGATGGCAAACCCGCTCGTCGAATCGTCATGTATCCCCCAAATCGATTCCGGCCGTTCCAGCTTCCCAACTTTCAACGGGTAGTGAGGCTACCCATGGGCTGAAATGTCATGTTATCGCCTTGTTGGTATTTTGCGTATCGGACGCTATTCATCGGCGCAGCCGAAGGCGCGTGCGGCGAGCGCGTTCGTGGTAGTTTGCACGAAGCGAGCCGGATGCAATTCGCTCAATGCATTCACCGGACCGAGACGGCGTTTGAGCGGCGGGCCGAGTTCGTGTTTGAATTTCAATGCACGGCGACCGGCCTTTTGCCACCCTTCACTTTCTTGAAGAGCCACACAAACAACACGCAGACAAAGCACAGAATCGCCGTCCATCGAAAGACATCCACGAAAGCCCACAACAAGGCCTGCTTGCCCAGTTGCTGATACAGAAGCGCTCGCGCAGCATTCAGTGCATTCGATGGGTTGAAGTCTCGGCCAAGCGGTCCTCTAAGCCCCAAAATCTGTTGTTGCAGCCAGGTTTGCGTTCTCGGGATGTAGTTGACGATCTGGTTCTGATGAAAGTCAGCGCGGCGCGTCAGCAGGGTTTGCGCCACGGAGATGCCGATGGAACCGCCAATATTGCGCACCAGGTTGAATATTCCGCTGGCGTTGCCGATCTGCTCGTTGCTCAGTGTCGCATACGATTGGGTGGCAATCGGCACAAACACAAAACTCAGTGCAAACCCGGTAATAACGATGGGCCACAGCAAGGTCGTGGAGCTGATATCAAGATTCACATTGCCAAAGATGAGCGAAGTGATGCCAAAAACCACAAAGCCGAAGGTGAGAAGGTAGCGGGGGTCGATCCTTCCGCCGAGAAAGCCGATCACGGGCATCCCCACAATCGAGCCCAGCCCACGCGGCGCCACCACAATGCCCGAGGCGAATGCGGTGTATCCAAGCACCTCCTCATAGAACAGCGGCAGCACTGTGATCATGGAATAAATGGCCACGCCGAACACCAGGATGAGCCAGCACCCGACTGCGAAGTTTCGGTCCTTGAGAGTCCGCAGATTAACTAGAGTATTTTTGTCCCGCAAAGAGTGAATGACGAACCATATAAATGCGATGGCAAAGGCGGCGACAGCAAACCGCACCCATGTGGCGCCAAACCAGTCGTCCTGCTGCCCCTTGTCGAGGACGACTTGAAGACATCCCGTCCACACCACAAGGAGCCCAAGGCCGAGATTGTCAAATTTGCCGACCTTGGCATTTTTCACGTACGGAGGGTCCTTGACATAGCGGGCAATCATGAACGCGGCAAGGATGCCGACGGGAATATTGATATAGAACGCGTACCGCCAACTATAGGTATCGGTGAGCCAGCCGCCGAGTGTGGGCCCCAGCACTGGCGCGACCACCACACCGAAGCCGAACAGGGCCATCGCCATGCCGCGCTTCTGGGGAGGAAAGCTTTCCAGAAGAATGGCCTGGGATAAAGGTTGCAATGCTCCGCCGCCCGCGCCCTGCAGGATCCGTGATATGAGAATGAAAAGCAGCGAAGGCGCGGCGCCGCACATGAACGACGCGGTGGTGAAAATGAGGACACAGATAACCAGAAATCTCTTGCGCCCGAAGCGAAGCGCAAACCAGTTGCTTGCCGGAAGAACGACTGCGTTCGCGACCAGGTAGCTGGTCAGCACCCAGGTGGCTTCGGAGGTAGAAGCAGAGAGGGATCCTGCGATGTAAGGCAATGCGACCGAAGCGATGGCGGTATCAAGCACCTCCATGAAGGTCGCGAGCATGACGGAGATCGCAACAATCCAGGGAGACACTCCCTGATTCTGAGCTTCCTGGTTATCGGAGTCCGCCATGCGCTTCTTCCGCTCCACGGAGATGGAGATGAGGACTGATCTTCAGGGTGACTCGAATGCGGCGGCTAGGGAGATTTCTCTCTCTGGATTACGGATTACGCGGCCCGCCGCGTTGAGGATTTTTGCCGTTTTTTGGCGGCGCTCTTCGCATGGCGCGACAACGCGGAATGGCTTGTGGTGCTCTTTGGCTCCCGCTTCATGGCTTTGCTACGGGCCCTGGCTCCTGGCGTTTCACCTTCTTCGCGGGTCTGCGGCGACCTCTGGCCTTTCTTGTAATCCTTTCGCGCCTTCTCCCTTGTTGCGGCGCTGGTCTTGCCGGGCGCCGGCGGCTTGAGGGGAATCCCGGCTCTGCGGGCTTTGCTGAGGCCTATCGCGATGGCCTGCTGGGGAGAACGTGCGCCATGCTTGCCTTCCCGAACATGCTCAATTTCTTCGTGCACAAACTCGCCGGCTGCGGTGGAAGGGGATTTACCCTCGCTGAGATCACGGTTGGCTTTTTCAACGGTTTCTTTTTCCGGCACGGGCTCTCCTCCCGATCGCAAGGTTCATTCATCAGTTCGGATGCCGGAGGGGAGTGCACGGATGCCTTCGGGCCCCTATAGCACTTTCGGAATTGGTGTAGTCCGAAACCTCGCACTCAAGTGGCCTTTTCACCGGGAAAAGGCCACCTTTCACAGGGCTCAAAAAGTCTAGTTGTATTCCGAAAGTGCTCTAGTCAGGTGAAGGCCGCGATGTGGTCGAGCTGAGCGTTTCTATCGCCCCACCACGATCACGGTGAAGCTGCCGGCGATCATGGCTGGTCTGGGGTGGGGATTGGTGGGTGTGGCCGGGGGCGCGGGGCCGAAGTTGGCGGTGACAAGGTAAATGCGGTCGGTGGCAGGGTCGTAGGCCATGGTGCGCGCGCCGCGCTGGGTCGGCAGGCTCTCGATGGTGGGGTAATTGGGCTTACCGGCGTCCACAACGGAAAGGACGCCCTCGCCGCAGGAGGCGAAGGCGAGCTGATGTTTGGCGTCCCAGCGGGCGGCGTCAGGCCCCTCGCCGATGGAAGGGGTGGCGAGCACTTTGCCGGATTCGGAGTCAACCACGGCCATCTTTTTGCCGTCGCACACGGTGAAGAGTCGGTGGCCCGGAACGTCGAAGGCCAGGCCGGAGGGCGATTGGCAGCCGGCGGGCCACTCTGCAGTGAGCTTACGGGCGTGAGCGTCGAGGCGGGCGATCTCGCTTTTGTCTTCGATGTTGTCATAGACGGTGCCGTGGCCGTCGACGACCGGGAACTCGGGCTTGCCGGGCAAGGGGATGGTGGCGACGACTTTCTGGGTAGTGGCGTCGATGACGGTCGCGTCCTTGCTGCGGCCATTGAAGGCCCAGACGGTTTGCGTAGCCGGCTCAAAGACGATGCCGTCGGGGTTGGTTCCGGCAGGGATGATGGCGACGATGGCGAGGGAATTGCGATCGAAGGCTACCACGGCATTGCCGCCGCCGTCCGAGATGTAGCCGAACTTGCCGGAGGTGTCTAGGGCCACTCCGTGGGTGCCGTGGAGATGGCCGATCGTGCCGATTTGCTTGCCGGTCTGGGCGTCGAGCACGTCGACGTGATCGCCGCGGGTGATGTACACGCGGTGCGCGGCGGAGTCGACATTCAGGTAGTCCCACCAACCGGAGTCGGCCAGTTTCCAGTGGTCGATGATGTGGTAGGGCTGCTGTGATCCCGCGGGGACCGCAGGCTCCGCGGCGGCCGGGCGAGTGGCGGCGAGAAAGCCGCAAAGCAGGGCCGCGGCGAAGAAAGCCGGGGCCACAGGGCGAAGGCTGCGGGGGATATGCATGCAAGGCTCCTCTGCGTAGAGGGGGTGAATTTCGAGATTCACCAGCCTCAGAATTGTGCCATAACCGGTTAAATCATGCTGAATGAAGGGCCGGGTTTGGCGCCGCGCCAACCGCTACGGGCAGGCGGACGGTGACTGTTGTGCCTTGGCCCTGCTGGCTGGCGATGCCGATGGTTCCTCCGGTTTTTTCGACCATGGCCTTGCAGATGGCAAGGCCCAGCCCGGCGCCGCCGGTGGAGCGGGTGCGGGAGGGATCGCCGCGGTAGAAGCGCTCAAATACATGGGGCAGCGCCTCGGGAGAGATGCCTTCGCCCTGGTCCTCGATGACCAGTTCGACGGCCTGGCCCCATGCGCTGAGGCGGAGATGGACGTGGGATTTGGCGAAGCTGTGCTGCAGCGCGTTCAGCAGCAGGTTGGAGACGAGCAGCGAGCAGTCCTCTGCGGTGAGGGGGATGAGGAGATCTTCAACCGCCGTGGCGGCCACGGCAATGCGCACCCCGCGAAAGGCGGCTACGGTTCCCAGGTCGTCCACGGTCTGGCGCACGCAGGTGGCGAGATCGCTGGCCGGCGGCGCGGCGGAGTGGGCAGCTTCCGGCCCGCTTTCCAGGCGCGCCAGGGTAAGCATCTTGGCCACCAGGTCTTCCAGGCGTTCAGAGTCGGTAAGGCAGCGCTCGAGGCCGGCATGATATTCGGCCGGGGTGCGCTGGCGCAGGCCGAGCAGTTGCAGCGAGGACTTGAGGACGGCGACGGCGGTTTTGAGCTCGTGGGCCGCATCGGAGACGAAGGTGCGCTGCTGAAGGAAGGAGCGCTCCAGGCGCTGCAAAACGCTCTCGATGGCGTGGGTAAGCGGGGCCAGTTCGCGAGTGGCGCGGGCACTGGCGGGCGGTGAGAATTCCCACGCGTCGACCGAGACCTGCGAGGCCAGAGTAGCCAACTGGCGAAGCGGTTCGAGACCGCGGTGCAGCAGCCACGCGATCAGCGGGCCGGTGACGAGGAGCAGCAGCAGGCTGCCCGCGGCATAAAACTCCACCGCTCCGCGAATGGCGCGCCAGACGCGATCGGAGGGCGACCCGTAGAGGATGGTAACGAAGCGCAGATGGCCGCCGCCAGTCTCGCCGGGGTCCACAATGCGCGAGCCGCGCAGGCGCAGCAAGCGATAGGGGCGCTGGTTCAGGACGATTCGCGAGTAGCCGTCCTGCTGCGGAGCGGTGATGCCGGCACTGCCCTGCCAGTTTGGCGAGCGGCCCAGCAGGTGGCCGCGGCCGTCCCACACCTCGTAGACGTCTTCGCGGGGAACGTGCATGTCGGCCATGTCGAGCATCACGTTGTCGCCGGTGTCTTCGGCGTCCTGCACGGCGCCCAGGACGCTGTCGGCGCGTCCGCGCATCATCACGTCGAACGAGTGGAAGTGGGTGTGGCGTTCGTATCCCCATGACAGGAAGATGACGGCGAGCGACGAAACCAGCTCGACGGCCAGCACAGCCGCGATAAGGCGAAAGGCGATGGAGCGTGTTTTCTTTTTACTCAAGGCATTGCTCCAGTGCCGGGTCGTGCCCGACGGCCAGGCGGTATCCGCGCCCGCGCATGGTCTCGATTACCGGCTCCGCGTCTGGCCGTGCGGCATCCAGCTTCTTGCGCAGGTTGGAGACGTGAGCCTCAATGACGTTGGAGTGATGCTCCCAGTTGTAGTCGTAGAGGTGCTCGAGCATCTCGCGCTTGCTCACGATTTTGCGGGGATGGTGAATGAGGTATTCGAGGATGCGGTACTCGGTGGGCGAGAGCTCGACCAGAGCGCCGGCGCGGCGGACCGTTTGCTCCAGTGTATTGAGCTCCACATCGAGTGCGGTCAGCATCGGATGGGCAGCGCCTTTGCCGCGGCGGATGAGGGCCTTGGCGCGCGCAATGAGCTCGCCCAGGTCAAAAGGCTTGGCGAGGTAGTCGTCGGCGCCGGCGTTGAGAAGTTCGATGATGGGCCTCTTGCCTTCTTTGGCGGTGAGGATCAGCACCGGGGTTGGGTCTTCGCGGGCGCGCAGGCGCTTGAGAACGCCGAGGCCGTCGAGCCTGGGAAGCATGAGGTCGAGAATCACGAGGTCGTAGACGCGATTGCGCGCGCAGTTGTCACCCGCCTCGCCGTCTTCGGCCCAATCGACTGCGAAGCCGGGGCCATCGCGCAGGGCGGCGGCCAGATTGTCTGCCAGCCGAACCTCATCTTCCACGAGCAGCACACGCATCGGGCGCGGGTCTCCTCCGCGATTATCGTCAATGCAAGATTAAATGAGGCTGAAGCGGTGAAACGACGGAATGCGGCACCCCGATTGCGATGGGGGTGCCGCTACGGAAGGCTTCGCAGAATTTGGCGTTTCAGGCTGTTGGTCGGGGTTCGGAGGCCTGAGAGGCTTCAGCCCGATGGAAATTCGGACTACCTTTCTGATTGACGCTGTGCAAGTTGCTGGATTCCGCCCAGAACAGAAACCGTGGCCAGGCCTTCAGCCAACGATTCGTGGGTGGCCAGCCGCTCAGCCCATGCGCCGATCAGCGGGAGGCGGCTGCGCTTTCCGTGCAATGCCTGGAGTCCAGTCGCCATGCAAACTATGGCCGAGGCAAACCATGTAAGCCAGGTGGCGCCCATATAAACGAAAGGACCATACAGGAGGGAAATCCCCACTGCATAGGTGGCGATGACGGTTAGGACGCTCAGCTCGATCGACTGCCAGGCATGAAAGCGAACGTAAGAACTCTTTCTGTAGCGCGGGATGATCAGGAAAACGAGGGCAGGGAGGAAGGAAATGTACGAGAGCGCGGCAATGGAATTTTCAGAGATGCCAGATTTTTTGTTGCTGGTCATAGTCTTACCTTCCGTGGAACCGGATATGCGTTTTTCAGCACTTTGGGTTTCCACAATTGACACTAGCGGAAGGTTTGCCGGTTTGAAATTCCCCCTTTGAGCCATCGCTTACGACTTTTGTGGCCTATTGAGACCTGAGACCATTCCCTACTGTTTTGTATCCAGCGGGTGCTGCGACTCCTCATAGAACTGGTTCTGGAGTCTGAGGCTGGCGGTGTCGGCCTTGATGGCTTTGAGGGCCTCCGCGATCTGGCGCGACCACTCCTTCTGATCGAACTCGCCTAGCTCCTTGTTGGCCGCCGCGCCCTGGCCCGCGTAGTGGTTGGGGAAGCGCGCATACCACCAGATGCCGGTATAGACCGAGTCGGGCAGCGGATCGCGCTTCTGGTCGGCGCCCGATTGCTGGGTGGCGCGGTCGAGGTGCACCAGGTCAGGCCGCGCGATCAGCATGTTTGAGGTCTCTACTTCGCCCGCGTGCATGTCAAAGGGAGTCTTCAGTGCGGGACGTCCCGGCACGTTCTCGTTGGGGAGCCCGAAGACGTAGACCACGTAGTCGCGCGGGCTGGCCATCTGCGCCTGGGCGAACAGCGGCAGCAGGCTGTTATTGCCGCCATGGCCGTTGACTATGACGATTTTCTTGCAGCCATTGCGCGCCATCTCGCCGGCTGTCTCCTGCAGCAGGGTGAGCTGGGTTGAGAGGCTGTAGGCAATGGTTCCGGGCTGGTGGCGCGCCTCGAAGATCTGGCCGAAGTAGTATTCGGGAAACACGACAGCGTACTCCTGTTTCACCGCATTCATCACGGCGAAGCGCACGTCGAGAAGGTCGGTCCCGATGGGAAGATGCGGGCCGTGCTTCTCCAGGATGCCGAAGGGCAACACGCATACCCCCTGCGATTGATGGATTGCCTGAATGAAGTCGGGGCCGGTAAGCTCTTCCCACTTTGGAGAAAGGTTCGACTGAGACAGGCAGGCTTTGGCAGCCAGCATCAGGACGACCAGCGATAGAACCGCGCGCAGATTTTTCATTATCAGACCCCCTACAGGTGATCGGAACAGGCGATGATACCACCGTGTGCGCTTGCATCGGAGTCGGGTCAACCTGGGAAGACGCATCCCAGGGGAGATCAAAGCCCCTACCCTTCTTTGCTCGCGGGGAAGTGATTCTCCGCCCGATGCATTACTCTAATCGCTGCGGCTCATCCCTTTTTTGGACTAACCTTTGCGCATCGTCCTTTCGAACATCGGCACCTTCGGCGACATCAACCCGCTGATCGCCATCGCTCTCGAACTGAAACGCCGCGGCCACGTTCCGGTGATGGCATTGCCCGCTATCTACCAACCGAAGATTGTGCCGCTGGGCCTGGAGTTCCACGCCATACGGCCGGACATCGATCCGACGAACTCGATTCTCGTCGAGATGGTGTACGACGTAAAACACGGCACCGAGCACGGGCTGCGCGATTTTCTGTTTCCCTCGCTGCGCCAGACCTACGACGACCTGCTCGACGCCGCCACCATGCCCCAGCGCGCCGATCTGATGCTGCTGGGGGAATTGAACTACGCGGGACCGCTGGTGGCTGAAATCACGGGCATTCCATGGGCCAGTTACGTGCTGGCGCCGCTGTCGTTCTTTTCCGCATTCGACCCGCCGGTTCTGCCCCCGTTTCCCAAGCTGGCCCGCGCCGACAAGGTTGCCGGATTCGGACGCGTAATCAAGCGCCTGGCGCGGTTCACCACCCGCAAGTGGCCGCTGCCGATCTACGAACTGCGCCGCGAACTGGGCCTCGGCAAGGGCGCAAATCCGCTTTTCGATGCCAAGCACTCTCCGAACCTGGTGCTGGCGCTGTTTTCACGCGTGCTGGGCACCGAGCAAAAGGACTGGCCGCCCAACACAATCATTGCAGGATTTTGTTTCTACGATTCCGACGCAGGCAACGCCGCGCTGCCCGCGCACCTTGAAGAATTTGTAGCTTCAGGCGAGCCCCCGGTGGTGTTTACGCTGGGTTCGGCCGCGGTGCTGGCCGCGGGAGATTTCTACGAAGTGTCAGCCAAAGCCGCCGTGAAGCTGGGCATTCGCGCGGTGCTGCTGATCGGCATGGACCCGCGCAACCAGTTGCGGCAATCGCTGCCCGACACAATTTGCGTGGCTGAGTACGCACCTTACTCCGCGCTTTTCTCGCGGTCGTCGCTGGTGGTGCACCAGGGCGGCGTGGGGACGACGGCGCAATGCCTGCGCGCGGGCAAGCCGATGCTCATCATGCCCTATTCGCACGACCAGCCGGACAATGCGCGGCGCATGCGGCGGCTGAAAGTAGCGAAGGAAATCTCAAAGTCGAGCTACAAACCGGCTCGCGTGGCACGCAAGCTGAAAGCGATGCTGGGGGAGCCGCAATTTCGAGAGCGCGCCAAGAACGTGGCACTCGAACTCGGGCGCGAAGACGGCGTAAAGACAGCGTGCGACGCTATCGAGCATCTCTACCGGCGGACCCGCAAATAGCCTCGCGCAGTTGACATGGAAGATGGCGAATCGCATGGGACGCATCGGCGGTGAGTGCCACAGCTTGAACAGACGTTCCCGCACACCTGCTGCATCCCTCAAAATGCGGGGCTTGGCAGCGAGCAGAGAACCTGCATCCAACCACCCATATGAACAGGAAGCTGTTGTCGCTTGTCTTTGTGTTTTGCGTGGGCCTGTGTTGTGCGCGTTTTCCGTGCGGCGCGCAGGAGAATGATGCAGGTCTGCCCAATAGCCCGTCACCACAAATGTCCGTAACGGCCAGTCAAGGCCATCCCCCGGGATCGGAACGGGAGATCACCTGGCGCAGCCTGCCGCGCGATTTCCTGCATGATCAAAAGAACATCTGGCTGGTGTTTCCTTCGAAGTTAGCCAGAGGGCATTACTGGGTTCCCACGCTTGCCGTTGCCGCTGGCACCGCGGGATTGATCTACGCCGACCCTCACGTGATGCCGTATTTTCGAACGCATGCCAGCAATCTTGACGATATCAACGACGCCTTCGACCCATACATTTCTACGGGAGAGGTGGTAGCGATACCGGCTGCGCTGATGACCGCCGGTTACATGCGGCACGACTCGTATGAAGTGAGCACGGCGCTGATGTGCGGGGATGCCTATGCTGATAGCGCCATGGTGGACCTTGCCCTGAAAGCGATCACGCGCAGGCAGCGCCCTTCGGATGTGGCGCCGGGAGCGCCGTTTACCAACACGTTTTTCAACGGGGGCAAGTCTCCGTTGAAGGGCAGCAGCTTTCCGTCAGGGCATGCGGCTGGTGCATTTTCAGTGGCGACAGTTGTGGCAGACCGCTATCGCAACCATCGCTGGGTGCCTTGGGCAGTGTATAGTTTCGCGACTGTGATCAGCTTGTCTCGGGTCACGACCAGCGCTCATTTCCCGTCAGACGTGTTTCTCGGTGGGGCGCTCGGCTATGCCATCACGCGCTATCAGGTGCTGCGGCCCGAATGAGATATCTGCTGATCTCACAAGACGTCAACTCGTTGAAGCTGCACGCGTACTTCATCTGGCCTCTCCGGGCGCCACTTCAAGGAAGGACCCGCGAAGCAACTTTCCAGCGAGAACCGCGCATCGCACCCGGTTGGACCGAAAGGTCCGGCCTGCAATTCGAATCCCTGTGAATAAAGAAGGGAGGAAAACCCAATGATTAAGAGTCGGATATCGAGCAGAATTTTGATCTGTTCAGCGGCGGCGCTGCTGATGAGCGTGACCGTGTTCGCGCAAGTCGCTCCGGGAGGCGGTCAACAGCCCATGCCCGGACAACAGCCCGGTGCGCCCGGTCAGACGCCGACAAACCCGAATATGGGAGTTCCGGGGGCGACTCCGGGGACCGCGCCGACTGCGCAGGAGTTCGGCGAAAAAATGTTTGTCAGCAAAGCTCTTGCGGGCGATGATGCGGAAGTCCAACTCGGTCAGCTTGCCCAACAGAAATCCCAGAGTAACGACGTAAAGCAGTTTGCGCAGAAGATGGTGTCAGATCACTCGCAAATGAACGAGAAATGGTTCACGCCGGTTGCCAAACAGCTTGGAGTTTCGGAGCCGAAAGGCCCTTCAAAGAAAGAAAAGAAGGAGATAGCGAAATTGCAGGGACTTTCCGGCGCGGCGTTCGATACGGCGTACATCAAGACCATGGTCAAGGACCACCAGAAGGACCTGAAGGACTTCAAAGATGAAGCCGACACTGCCCAGAATCCAAACGTGAAAGAGGTTGCGCAACAGGGTGCTAAAGTGATTTCGCAAAATCTTCAACTGGCGGAGCAACTGGCGAAGAATCACAACGTTCCCGTCGCAGGCAAGAACGAACAGTCGAGCATGTAATCGAACTCAGCGCTCGGGCGATCATCCGCGGTGCGCGACGGATGATCGCCTGGCATTCAGCAGCCCGTTCCGGCCTTGGCCAGCGCCTCTTTCAGCCCCTGCATGCTGATGCGGCTTGAGGCTTCGGGCGTTCCCGCGCCGCGCCAGTGGGTCTCGAGACTCACCGCATCGCGGAAGCCGTCGCGCTGAAGCGCGCGCAACTGTCCCACCCAATCCACCACGCCCGTGCCCACCGGCGCCCACTCCCATTTGCCGTCGGGCTGGCGCACCACGTTCTTGGCGTGGCAATGTCCGATGCGATGCTTGGGAAGCAGATCGTATCCCTTGGGGTACGGGTCGCTGCCGGGGAAGGTGGCGGCGTTGCCGGGATCCCAGTTGAGCATGAAGTTCGGTTCGGGAATGGCCTTCAGTGTCGCCGCGGCTTCCTTGCCGGTGGCGGTGTTGCACGACATCTCGTTTTCGAGCAGCAAAATCAGATCGCTCTTGGCGCAGCGGCGCGCGGCCTGGCGCAGCTTGTCGTTGATGGCCTCGCGATAGGGTTTCACGTCGTCGAGGCGCCAGAAATCGAAGCAGCGAATGCGGCCGGTGTGGAAGGTTCCGGCCAGGTCGATGCAATGCTCCAGCAGCGCGTCCTGCTGCTTGAAGTTGAAGTCAGCGTGAAACTGGTCGCGGCGTTCACTTTGCTTTGACAAGGGTGCGCCGGGCCAGTCGGTCTTGTAGAGCGGGCTTGCGATGTCGGTGACGCGCAGCTTGTATTTCTCCAGGATAGCGAGCGCCTGCGCGATTTCGCTGGCGTCGAGATCGGTGATGTTCTTCTTCCACATGCCGCGCAGTTCGATCCACTGCAGGCCGAAGTCGTGCGCCGCCACGTAGCATGAGCGATCGAAGTCCTGAGAAATTTCGTCGTTGATGACGGCAACCCGGAAAGGACAGCTTGCGCGCGCGGTGTGCGGCATGGCTGCCATCGCGCCAGCCGCACTGAATCCGGCAAAAAACTCCCGTCGTGATAATGACATTGTTGGTCTCCTTGTATTGGTGCGCCGGCGGCTACTTTTCCGGATACTCGGTTGTCTTTCCGGTGCGCGAATTGGTAACGGAGAAGCTTCCGTCCGTCAGGGCAACCACCTTGAAGTAAGCGCCATCGCTGCCGCCTTTCAGATTCGCGATCAGCGGGTCCGCACTGTTGTGGGCAGCATCGGAGTCCTCGGCCGTGTGCAGCATGTAAAGGTCCTTGAGGCCGGGGCTCTCATGCACGGTTTGCCACGCCTCCGGGCTGCCGGCCTTGTGTGCGCCGTTATCCATGATGGCCACGCGCGGATGAATTGCATCCACAAACGCGCGCGAATTGGACAGGTTCATGCCGTGGTGATTCACGAGATAGAGATCGACTGTGCCGATAAGATTGTCGGGGCAGACGAGGGGAATCTCTTTCGCCTTGGTCAGATCGCCCATGTCGAGAAAACGAAACTTGCCGTAGCGGACCAGGATGCCCGCGGAGCGGGGATTCTCCGACGTGTCGAGTTCCCACTTCGGCTCGCTGGCGCACAAGGGGTTAGGCACAGGCTTGATTCCAGGCACGGCGGCGATGTGTTCGCCGTCGGCGGCCAAAACCGTAATGGAGAGGCCGGGGATGTCGATCGTGTCGCCGGGGTGAACGATACGTCGCGGCTTGCCCTGGATGGCCTTGAGATATGCGGCGTAATCGTGGCGCGTGATGGCGGAGTCTTCGCGGTTTTCGCCGTGGTCGAGGAACTCGCCGACCTGGACGCGTTGAACAAGATTCGGCACGCCGCCCACGTGGTCCGTGTGGAAATGAGTGATCAGCACCTTGTCGAGTTTGGTAATGCCTGCATCGTGCATGGCCGCCATGATGCGATCCGTGTCGCGGCCTTTGTTGTCGGGCCAGCCCGTATCCACCAGCAGCGACGCGCCGGAGGGCGCCACCAGCAGCGTCGACTGACCGCCCTCGACATCAATGGTGTAGATGAGCAGGCGCCTTGAGCCGGCCTGTGCGCCCGCAGAAGGTAGGGCGGCAATCCACAACAGCGCCAGGGCCACGACGAGGAATGGGAACACGTTGGCGAGACGAGACAAAATCGAGAGACGCGATGAGTTCGAGAGGTTGTAAACAGAGAATCGCATTGCCCGGAATTGTATTCGAACAAACCGGCGTCGCGAAAGCAGGCCGGTTGGCTGGGATGCATAAGGCCTTAAAACCAATGTGGTTGGCCACGATTCGAGCCTGGTTCGCATCTAACCGCAGGGAAAGCCAGGACCAGGAGAGAAGAATGCATCGTTTAGCGGGTAAGGTTGCGATTGTTACCGGAGCGGGTTCGGGAATTGGACAAGGGATTGCGGCGCGCCTGGGCTGCGAAGGGGCGAAGGTGATCGTCGACTTCATCGGAGATCCTGCCGGCGCAAAAGACACGGAAAGCGCCATCGAAAAGGCAGGCGGCGAGGGAAAGATTGTCAGGGCGGATGTGACATCGCTGGATGACGATCGCAAGCTCGTGGATCTGGCGTGGAATCAGTTCGGCGCGGCGGATATCCTGGTGAACAATGCAGGCATGGAGCACAAGTCGAACTTCTGGGAGACCACAGAAGCGGATTACGACAAGGTGATGGCGGTGAATCTCCGCGGGCCGTTTTTTCTCACCCAGGCGTTTGTGCGGCGGCTGCGGGACGAAAAGAAGCCGGGGCGCATCATCAACATCAGCTCCGTGCATGAGGATATGGCCTTTCCGGGGTTCGCAACCTACTGCTGCAGCAAGGGCGGTCTGCGCATGCTGATGCGCGACCTGGCGATGGAGCTTGGGCCATTGGGAATTACGGTGAACAACATTGCCCCCGGCGCAATTGCCACGCCTATCAACAAGGCGCTGTTCGATAACCAGGCGATGCTCGATGCGCTGCTGCGCAACATTCCGTTGGGGCGCTTGGGCACTCCGAAAGATGTGGCCGGGCTGGTTGCCTACCTGGCATCCGATGATGCAGCCTACGTGACAGGCTCCACGTTCGTCATCGATGGCGGCCTGATGCGCAACTATCGAGAGCAATGAGACACCATGACCGCAAAACTGGAAGACTACGCACTGATCGGCGATTGTGAGACGGCTGCTCTCGTGGATCGCAATGGCTCCATTGACTGGCTGTGCTGGCCGACATTCTCTTCTGAAGCATGCTTTGCCGCGCTGCTCGGCACGGAAGAGAACGGGTATTGGAAGATCGCCCCGGTTCAGGACGGATGGACGACGACCCGAGCCTATCGCGACTCCTCTCTGATTTTGGAAACCATCTATGAGCACGCCGACGGAACCGTGCGCCTGACCGATTTCATGCCCATTCGCGGCACCAACTCCGACGTGGTTCGGGTTGTGGAGTGCCTCCGCGGCAGCCTCGATCTGCGCATGGAATTGGTGCTGCGATTTGACTATGGGCTTTCGGTGCCGTGGGTCACGCACATTGAGGATGGAATGCGCGCGATTGCAGGACCCAATCTTGCCGTGCTGCATGCCTCCGTTCCCGTGCATGGGGAGAATCTTAAAACGGTGGCCGAGTTCACTCTGAAGGAAGGTGAATCCGCAAATTTCTCGCTGACCTACGGAGCATCGCACCTGCCCGATCCAGCACCGATCGAGACTCTGCTCGCACTGGAGGAGACTGACAGTTTCTGGAAGAAGTGGAACGGGCAACTGAAGTACGGCGGCAAATATCGCGAGGCGGTGGAGCGCTCGACGATGACGCTGAAGGCGCTCACCTATCGGCCCACGGGCGGCATTGTGGCGGCGGTGACCACTTCCCTGCCGGAACAGATCGGCGGCAAACGCAACTGGGATTATCGTTATTGCTGGTTGCGCGACACCACGTTCACCTTGCTGGCGCTGGCCAATGGCGGCTACTTCGACGAAGCGGAAGCATGGCAGGACTGGCTGCTGCGCGCGCTTGCCGGAAGTCCCGACCAGGTGCAGATCATGTACGGATTGGCGGGCGAACGGCAGTTGATCGAGTGGGAGATCGACTGGCTTCCGGGGTACGAGCGCTCGCAGCCGGTGCGCATAGGTAATGCGGCGGCGCGGCAGGTGCAGCTTGATATCTACGGAGAGATGCTGGACTGCTTTTATCATGCCCAGCACAGCATGGGACGCCACGGGGAGGATGACTTCAGGGTGCTGGTTCTTTTGCTTGAGCATCTTGAAAAAATATGGCAACAGCCCGATCAAGGCATATGGGAGACGCGCGGCGGTCCGCAGCAATTTACTTATTCGAAGATGATGGCATGGGTGGCGTTCGATCGCGCCGTACTGCTGGCCAAACAATGCGGATACGAAGCTCCCGTCCAGAAGTGGACAACCCTGCGCGAGACTCTTCACAACGAAATCTGCACTAAAGCCTTCAACCAAAAGAAGAACAGCTTCGTGCAGGCGTATGGCTCAGACCAACTCGACGCGTCATTGCTGCTGATGCCGCTGGTCGGCTTTTTGCCGGGTAGCGATCCGCGCGTAAAGGGAACCGTGGAGGCGATCGAGCGCGAGTTGATGCAAGACGGGCTTGTCATGCGCTACGACACGGCGAAAGTGGAGGATGGATTGCCTCCGGGCGAGGGGGTGTTTCTGGCCTGCAGTTTCTGGATGGTGAGCAGCCTGAAGGCCATCGGCCGCGAAGACGACGCACGGGCGCTTTTTGAGAAACTGCTCAATTTGCGCAACGATCTTGGCCTGCTCTCGGAAGAGTACGACGTGAAAGACAAGCGGCTGGTGGGAAATTTTCCGCAGGCGTTTTCGCACATCGCGCTCATCAATGCGGCATTCGATCTGTACGCCGGAGAGGATGTGCGCTCACGTGCGCATCGGAATGGGGTGCAGGTACAGGTAAAACCGGGCTGATTGACACGAAACACTGGACACTCATCCAACCAAACACACCGCCGGACGCATCTTCTGTTACAGAAAGACTCGTGCAACATTGAAGTGGTGTGTTCAACTGCGGCCTCGCCGATTTTTGTGGATCGAAGCCCTTGTTTCCAACCTGAGCGAGCAGGATTTGTCGCCGGTTTACTCTCCTGCCGATGGCATTTTTGCGTGGGAGCGCTGTGGGTTACAACAAAATACTTCGCCCTTCATTTCTCCTTCTCGCGCTCTGGGCCGTCGCTTGGGCTGCGATCGCGTCCGCGCAAACCGCTTCCACGCCGGCTTCGCAAACGCCGACTGCGCAAACAAAGACAAGCGCAATCCGGGGCTCGATCGTCGATCCAACAGGCGCCGTAATTCCCAACGCAACGGTGATCGTGACCACCACCGACGGGCTCCCGGTTGCAACCGTCAAATCCAACGGTGTTGGAAGCTATCATGTGGCCCATCTCGGCGCCGGACAGTATCTGCTGACGGCCAGCGCGCCGGGATTCGCATCCTCCGAGCCAAAGACGGTAACACTGAATGCGGGCGAAACGCAGCAGATCAATATCACACTGCAGATTCAGGTACAGCAGCAGCAGGTGCATGTGAACTCTGAGTCTTCCAGCGTAAACACCAGCCCGGAGGGAAATGCGAATGCCATTGTGCTGAAAGGCCAGGACCTGAACGCGCTGTCGGACGATCCTGACGAGCTTGCGAATGAGTTGCAGGCACTGGCCGGTCCCTCAGCCGGCCCCAACGGAGGCGAAATCTACATCGATGGATTTACCGGCGGCCAAATCCCTCCCAAGTCCTCGATACGCGAGATTCGCATCAATCAGAATCCTTTCTCCGCGGAATTTGATCGCCTGGGCTATGGCCGCATTGAGATCCTCACCAAACCCGGGACCGACAAAACCCACGGGAGTTTCGAAATACGCGGCAATGACTCCGCCTTCAATTCGCAGAACCCAATTCTGAATGCCAACCTGAGGCCGGGAGAGCCGCTGGTGCAGGAGCCGAGTTATTACTCGTATCACCTGAATGGCAACGTGGGTGGTCCTTTAAACAAGACAAGCTCTTACTTTACGAGCGTGTTTGCGCGCAACACTCAGAATGAAGCGTTCATCGACGCACTTGACCCGGCGAACACCGTCTCCACCCTGAACGAAGCGGTAAGCAATCCAAGTTCGCGCCTCGACGTGAGCCCGCGCCTCGATCTGCAACTTGGAAAATCGAATACCCTTACCATTCGCGACGAGTTTTATCGCGCGGTGCAGTCGAATGGCGGTCTGGGGGCATTGACCTTGCCTGAAGCCGCCTACAATACGCATGGCTTTGAAGATACGCTCCAGGTGAGCGACAGCCTCATCCTGAGTGAAAGCCTTGTTGACGACATTCGCTTTCAGTATCGTCGGATTCGGAATCAGGAAACGCCGATCTCCACATTGCCGACCGTCTCGGTTCAGGGCGCATTCACCAATGGAGGCAGCAACTCGGGCACGGTGGAGGATCACCAGGACGACTACGAACTGCAGGATTATTTCACCGGATCGAAGGGCGCCCATGCGTTGAACTTCGGAGCGCGATTGCGCGCCTACCGCGACGCCAACTTCACCAACGGCGGCTCCAACAGCGCGTATGTCTTCAACAATGTGGCCAACTATCTGTCGGGGACGCCGAATCAATATTCCGTCACATTGATTCACAACTATCTGGCGCGCGCAATTCTTTTCGATGCGGCGCTCTTTTATCAGGATGACTGGAAGCTGAGTCCGCGGTTCACGTTCAGCTATGGCCTGCGCTGGGAGATGCAGAATCGCATCAACGACAAGAACGACTGGGCGCCGCGCGTGAGCCTGGCCTACGCGCTGGGAAAGCATAGCGGCAAGCAGCAGCCAAAGACCGTCTTACGCGCCGGATACGGCTGGTTTTACCAGCGATTTGAGGTACCGAACAGCTTTGGCTCGACGCAGGGAACACCCTACATCATTCAGGCAATCCACAACAACTTTGTGCCGCTCGGATCGACCGAGACACCGAATCAACAGACCTACATCATCCAAGATCCCAACTTCTATAATCCCAGCGCGCCGGTCACGAATCTCTCCGGCTCACTAACCGCCGCTGCGCCCACGGGATACTCAGTCGACCCGCACTTCAAAGCCGCGAACGATATGCAGGGCGCGGTGGGCGTGGATCGCCAACTCACCAGGGCGACGACCTCCAATGTAACGTATCTCTATAGCCGCGGCGTTCACGAATATCTGACAGATAACATCAGTGCGGCAGGGCTCTTTCCCGCAGCGAATATTTTGAACGGCACTTACCCGGGCACCCCGATCGCGCACCCCCAGGAAAACAACATGCAGTATCAATCGGGAGGTGTATACCGACAGCAGCAAATCATCGCTTCGGTTACAGCACGTTTTCAACGGTTCAGCATCTTCAGCTTTTATGTCTATAACAATGCCAAGGGAGATACGAGCGGCGTAACCTACACGCCGTCGGTTGCGGCAGACCCTGGTTTCGATTATGGCCGTACCAGCTTCGACATCGAGAACCGGTTTCTGGTGCTCGGTAATATCATGGCGCCCTGGCAGCTCTCATTCGCGCCATTTCTTTCGGCGAATTCCGGTACCCCTTATAACCTGACAACGGGCAGAGACCTGACAGGCAACAACCAATACAACGCGCGGCCCACATATGCGGCAAGCTGCGGCGAAGTGAATGCCGTTTCAACGCCTTATGGCTGTCTCGACGCTGATCCGGTGACCACTCCGAATGGATCGAGCGAGAAGATCATCCCCTACAACCTCGGTACAGGACCATCGAATGTGAGCCTGAATCTGCGCATCAGCAAAGTGATCGGATTCGGGCCCAAGATTGCGGGCGGAGGCGGTGGCGGCGGATATCACGGCGGCCGGGGCGGCGGACTGGGCGGACGCGGACTCAGCGGGAACCAGGGAGGCCCGGGTCGTCTGGACGCCGCCACATCGCGCAAATATAGTCTCAATTTCGTCGCGTTTGGGCAGAACCTGTTCAATCATGAAAACCTCGGGCCGCCCAACGGCACATTGACCTCTCCGTTCTTTGGCAAGTCGCAATCGCTTGCGGGCGGATTCTTCGGGCCTTCCACAGCCGGCAATCGAAGCATCTTCCTTGAGATGGGATTCAACTTCTGAGGTTGAAGGTCCGCCGAGATTAGCCTCCATTTGAGCCCGATCCATCTGCGCCTGCGGCCGCAGTTCGCCCTGCTGGTAGAATGGAAGATGCCGCAGTGTGCGGCCGTTCATCGCAAATTCATCTCCCAACCCCGACGGTCCTGCGTGG
This sequence comes from uncultured Acidobacteriota bacterium, assembly GCA_963833995.1. GTDB lineage: Bacteria > Acidobacteriota > Terriglobia > Terriglobales > Acidobacteriaceae > Telmatobacter. Next base: position 329,656 of record CAWIAE010000005.1, read on the forward strand.
CCGAACCCGAGAAGAGGAAAAGCAGCCCCTGTGAGCCAGACGATACGCAATATCGCCATCATCGCCCATGTTGACCACGGCAAGACAACCCTTGTAGACGCCATGCTGCGGCAGTCGGGTACATTCCGCGCCAATGAGCAGGTGGCCGAGCGGGTGATGGATTCGAACGAGCTGGAGCGGGAGCGCGGAATTACCATTCTCGCCAAAAACACGGCCATCAATTTCGCCGGCGGCAAGATCAACATTGTAGATACACCGGGCCACGCCGACTTTGGCGGCGAAGTGGAACGCGCGCTGAAGATGGTAGACGGCGTGATGCTGCTGGTGGACGCAGCCGAGGGGCCGCTGCCCCAGACGCGCTACGTGCTGGCCAAGGCGCTTGAGGCTAAGCTGCTGCCCATCGTCGTGATCAACAAGATCGACCGGCCCGATGCGCGACCGCAGGAGGTGTTGAACGAGATTTACGACTTGTTCATCGACCTCGACGCGGACGAGTCGCAACTGGATTTTCCGGTGCTCTACGCAGTAGCCAAGGCAGGCACGGCAACTCTTGATTTGGCCAAGCCGGGCACTGACCTGCAGCCGCTCTTCGAGACGATCGTCTCCACCATTCCCGCGGCCACCGGCGATGCCGAAGGCACGCTGCAGATTCTGGTCACCAATCTCGACTACTCCGATTACTTCGGCCGCATCGCCATTTGCCGCGTGTTCCAGGGCACGCTCCATGCAGGCGACGACGTCACCATTTCCAAGCGCGACGGATCGCTGATGAAGACGCGCATCACTAAGCTGTTCACGTTTTCAGGACTGAAGCGCACCGAGATCACCGAGACCACGATGGGCGACATCGTTGCCGTGGCCGGCGTTGAAGGAATCACCATCGGCGAGACCATCACCAGCGTCGAGAACCCCGCGCCTCTGCCGCTGATCGTGATTGACGAGCCGACCATTGCCATTCAATTCAGCGTGAATAACTCGCCGTTCGCCGGGCGCGAGGGCCAGTACGTGACCAGCCGCAATCTGCGCGAGCGGCTGGAGAAGGAACTGCTGACGAACGTGTCGATTCGGGTTGAAGATACCGGGTCACCCGACAGCTTCAAGGTGCTGGGCCGCGGCGAACTGCAACTCGCCATACTCATCGAAATGATGCGGCGCGAAGGCTATGAGCTGATGGCGGGCCGCCCCGAAATCGTGACCAAAATGGTGGAAGGCACGCGCATGGAGCCGGTTGAGCACCTGACCATCGACGTGCCGGAAGCCTACACCGGCGTGGTGATTGAGAAGCTTGGCCCGCGCAAGGGCGAGATGACCAAAATGCACAACCACGGGTCTGGCCGCGTGCGCTTGGAGTTTCGCGTGCCCAGCCGCGGCCTTATCGGGCTGCGCAGTGAGATGCTGACCGAGACGCGCGGCACGATTGTGATGAATGCGCTGTTTGACGGCTATATTCCCTACCAGGGCGAAATTCCGCAGCGGCCCACGGGCGCGCTGATTGCCGACCGCCTTGGTCTCACCACAACTTACTCGCTGAACGGATTGCAGGAGCGCGGCATCCTGTTTGTGGGGCCCGGCGTTGAAGTCTATGAGGGCATGGTGATCGGCGAGCATTCGCGCGACAACGATCTCGACGTGAATGTGGTGCGCGAAAAGAAGATGACCAACATGCGTGCCTCGAGCGCCGATGAGGCCATTCGTCTGGTGCCGGTGAAGGCTCTGAACCTGGAACAGGCCATTGAGTTCATCGCCGAAGACGAGATGGTGGAAGTGACGCCGAAATCGCTGCGTTTGCGCAAGAAAATTCTGCAGCAAAACCGCCGGCCCAAGCGCTGGGAAAAAGGCGAACTGGCCGGCTGAGGAGCAGCTCGGTGCGCGGCCCAGAAGGACAGCTGGATTTGAAATACCGCTGTCATCCGGAGCGCAGCGAAGGATCTGCGGCTGCCATTTTGGCCGCTTGTTGCAACGCTTGGCGAGTGGAGATTACGAAATTATTCCCGAACCCAGCCGCCTCTTCGCCTCCAGCACGCGCTCCAGTGCCTCCTCTGCTGTGGCTCCTGTCGCGGATAAGTGGCCCATCTTTCGTCCCTTTCGCGGAGTCAGCTTCTCATACAGATGGAGACGAACGCCGGGCACAGCCATGGCGGCTGCAAAATTCGGCTTGCCTGTCAGCCACACATCGCCCAGCAGGTTCACAATCGCACACGGCGAAATCAGTTGCGTCAACCCCAGCGGCAAATTGCACGCAGCGCGTACACCCTGCTCAAACTGGCTGGTAACGCAGCCGCGCTCGCTCTGGTGATAACTGTTGTGGGGGCGCGGGGCGAGTTCGTTGACCAGTAACTCGCCTTGGCGGGTTACAAAAATCTCCACGCAGAGCAAGCCTTCGATGCCGAGTTTTGCAACCATCTCCGCCGCCAGTTGCTCGGCGCGCCCCTCAACCTGAGCGGGCACGCCCGCCGGCAACACGCTCCACGCCAGGATCTGACTCTCATGGTGATTGCGCGCCGCCGGATAGGTGCGCACCTCGCCCGCTGGATTCCGCGCAGCCATCACGCTGATTTCGCATTCCAGGTCAAGCGCCTGTTCCGCGACGGCAGGACGCGCGCCGATGACCCTCCAGGCTTCGGTGACAGAGGCTTCAGTGGCAGGACTATCGAGTCCGATGCGCGCTTGCCCCCGACCATCGTAGCCGCCACGCCCGATTTTCAGAAACACGCGTCCACCCAGCGAACGCACGGCTTCGTGCAGATCCGGCTCGCTCCTCACCACGCGGAAGGGACCGACCGGAAATCCTGCGTTGGCGAGCCATGCTTTTTGCAATGTTTTGTCCTGAATAATGCCAATGGGCTCGACGCCGGGACGCAGCGGCGCAATGCGCGCTACCTCGGTGAGAGCATCCACGCCGATCTGCTCGATCTCCAGAGTCACTGCGTCCGCACCGGTCGCGAGCCGTTGCGCAGCGGCCACGTCGTCCCACTTGCCCACGATGGTTTCATCCGCGACGAAACTCGCCGGGCATTTGGCCTCGGGGTCCATCACGCGCACGCGATAGCCCATGGTGCGTGCGGCCATGGCCATCATGCGCCCCAACTGCCCCCCGCCGAGAATGGCCAGCAGACCGCCGGGTTGGATGATGGGAGGCTTTGTCTTTTGCGAGAGATCGGAACTCACTCCGGCAGCTCCTGCTGCAGCACTTCTCGGGTGCGGTCTGCGCGCCAGGCGGCGAGCCGTTCATATAATTGGGCGTCGGTCGTCGCCAGCATTTCAGCCGCCAGCAGCGCGGCGTTGGCTGCGCCCGCTTTGCCGATGGCCAGTGTTCCCACCGGAACCCCTTTGGGCATTTGTACGATCGACAGCAGCGAATCCAACCCGTTCAGTTGCGTGGCGGCAACCGGTACGCCGAGTACAGGAACCAGCGTCTTGGATGCCAGCATGCCAGGCAAATGCGCCGCGCCGCCCGCTCCTGCAATGATCACCCGCAGCCCGCGCTCGCGCGCCGTCTCAGCATATTCGAACAGGCGATCGGGCGTGCGATGTGCACTGACAATCTTTGTCTCGCAGAAGATTTCGAGAGCGCGCAAAACTTCGACGGCTGCCGAAAGCACATCGTAATCGCTTTTGCTGCCCATCACCACGCCGACCAGCGGCTTATCGCTCATGGGCCTGATTATACGAGGAATTGCGCATGCGAGCGGAAGACGTCTTCAGTGCAATGGAGGCCTCTTCTGTCGAGGTTCCTGCGCAATCGTCTAATGCCGGTGCCACGCCTCGACGGCCACTTCGATGACCGCAAACAGGACGCTGACCGCCGCCACAAAGCCTTTTGCCCGCTGCCAGTTCTGCTCGTGCCGTTCCATGCGCCGCTCCAGGTCCGCGATCCTCCCGCCATTGCCGTCACCGGTCAGCCCTGTCATCTGCGTTTTCAATACGCTCAGATCGCTCAATACCTGTGCTTCGAATTCATTCATCATCCGCATCCGCCGGACTCCATTCACATATTGCTCGTCGAGAGATTCACCGCCTACGATCCCAACGGCAAATTGATGAACAGCGCAGCCGAAAACTCCGAGTAATTCGGAGGCGTCGCGCTGTCATACATCCTTATGTAGTAGCGCTCGCTCGCCGAACTGCGCGAGAAAGTGAGGCTTGCCTGCGAGCCGCGCATCACCAGGTCCGGATCTTCCCCCGGCATGAAGGCAAAGTCGCGCCGGCGAATCTCAAATCCGCCGCCGGACGGGGCTGTTGTGCCGGTATTGATCGTGATGGTGCTGCCGTTCAGCGCGGCTACCGTCAGCGCGTTCAAATTAGCCAGAACTGTGGGAGCGACCGGCGCCGGCAGCCAAGTGTCTGCCGGAACAGTCGCGCTCGATTTGATGGCCAGATCGTCTGCCCAATCATTGGCGAATGTGATCGCATACTCCACTAAGTCCGGGTAACTCGCTCGATAACTCACTTTTACGTTCCGGACCACGACCTGCGCATTCATACCGCTGGAAGGTGCATTCAGCAACAGAGCATCGCCTGGCCATACATCGGACGTGAAGCTCGATTTTGTTCCCCTGTAAGTGCCGCTCCACAGCGCGCTCACGCTGGCCGCCGCCTGCACCATTGCCGCAGCCGCATTGCGGCAGTCCTGGGAACTCCGCGCCGGCGGACTCGTAACCGATCCAATCCACGAGGCCACCGAGGGTAAACCCGCCTGCGCCAGCGTCTGCTGGCTCGCCGCATTCACCGCGTGTCCTACGCTTCTGCCCACGGTGCGATAACTTACTGCGATTTGTTCCCCGACGGGCGGAGCAAACCCGGTATAAAACACCAGCTTGCCTGTACTCTCAAGATGACATTCAGCCGCTTGCGCCGTGGTGCCCACGCGTCGTAAGTAGGGACTCCCACTCACTGGCGTACTCTCGACCCATCCCGAACCAAGATTGCTCAGGCTGATCGTCCGCATCGTTCCTTGGAGATTCAGGCTACTCGCCGTCACAACCTTGCATGCCCCTGGAAGGCTGGACACCGTGCCCTCATAAAGGGTTACCGGCATTCCGGCTACGCCATTCACAAATTCCTGTATCTCAAACTGTAACTTAGCGGGGGCGAAACTCCATTGCCCACCGAAAGAAGCAGCTCCGTTGTCGCCGCAAGAGCGATAAATTGCGGAAGCTCTTTCTATCTCGGGGCAATGAACGCGAACGCGCAGCGTATATTGGTTGGCGGAGTTTACCGTATAAGTTGCGCCGTTTGGGGCACCTTGAATAATAGGCTGCAATGTAACCGCACCGGTGCCCTGCTGCGACCCAACCTGAAAGCCTGCCGTGCATCCGGGCAAGGTCATGAGGCCGACAAAGAATCCCGCCAGGATTCCTGTGCTGCCCGAAGAGAGAGTAACTCCAGTCGACTCCAGCAGCAGTGTGCCACCCATTTCAATGGGATCTATCCAGGTTAGAACCGTGTCTCCATCAATGCCGTTCCCGCCCTGCATCGCCAGCCCGCCGGCGCCGAGGGAGAGATACGTTTGGCCGGTTGGATTTCCCCAGACACGCAGATCGATCTCGCTCTCGTTGAAGAGTTCGCGAATGAGGATGGATTTTGACGAGGGCGGAAAATACGGATCGGCGGCCAGGTTGAATTGCGTTGTGACCCCGTCGCCCAGAAAGTATTCCGTGACATAAGCAACCGCCTCATGCTCGCCGCAGACGGTTATGTCGTTCGCCAACGCCCGCTTCACGCCGGCAGTGAGCGCCAGGGTCGCCAGATTCAGGCTGCCATCGGTTTCATTCAGTGTGTGCACGGTCCCCGGGACTGAAGTCAACGCAAGCGCACCATTCACTGCTCGATATGCCGCTCGTGCCTGGGCAGCCACCTGGCCCGCGTTCCTGCTCCAGGATGCGCCTGCATCGGGAGTGAAGTTGTTTACCGGCGCATTCAGAGTTAAGGCCTGCGTGGAGAGGCTCGTGTCTCCGGTGCGAGTTACCAGGGACGCCATCAACGCGCCGGCTGGTTGCCCCGTTGCGCCTTTTCCGGGCGCCATGGATATTTGATCGAGTAATAATTCATCGCTGAGCGCCTGAAGGGCGATTCGATAACGCGGGCCTTCGCATGCCACCCCCGCATACTCGGGCAGCGGACTTACCGCGATATACCCGGTGAAGTAAGTTGTTCCGTCGTCACCTGTCACAGCCAAAGACTGGTTCCGCAAGGGCATTGCAAGGGTTCCGTTGGCCGGCAGGCTTATCCAAAGGCTGCAGACGGAAGGCTCGTTCAGAGAGCGATCAATGGTTAACGGACGGGCAGCATCGAGCGTCGAGGTATAGTCTTGTCCCTGAATCGTGATCTTCATCGTACCTCTCTGACTTACTAAACCAAGAAGGAGCGAAGATAGAGCTTTCCGCTCGGAAATGTGACGTTGCGAACTCTGCGAAACGGGATGAGTCGAGGCGCATTTCTGACTTAGATCAATGCGTTGGGCGCAGGCAGAAAGCTTCGATAGCAAAGCACGCGCTCGCCGTCAAGCGAATCAGTGACGGGCAATGCGAGAAACTGCCCCTTGAGGAGTACGCGCTCGGGGCCGCCCTTCTGAGTCGAGTTGAGGGGAATGAACGTTTCTTCGGCACTTGTGAAGGACTGTAGCCTTGGGTAGTAGAAGAAAATACGCTCTCTCTGACTACCTTGCATGACAAAGAGAGCGGACCACTCCTGATAGAAGCTGCCGCCTTCCCGGTCGATAAATCCAGTGACTGCTTGCAACTTCGCGCCGGCCGCCGGCACGCCGCCAGGCAAAGGTGTGGCCAGCGTCAGCGAAGCGGAAGTTACTTGAGATACCAACGAAACGTTGAAAGTCACGCGGCGAATGTAGTCCACGTCTGTAAGCGCTTGGCGCAGATAGGCGCCTGATACAGGCGATCCCACAAATCCGGTTTGCCCGGTGTAGTCTGCATCTAAAGCGATCATCGAGCCGGCTTTGAATTGCGCGGCGTCCGCGACGGCCAGTTGAATGACAGATGCCGTCGATCCACTTTGTGCCGCAACTGCCCCGGCCGCCTGCGCGCCATCCGGGGCCAAGGCCGCACCTGCTGCGGGCGCAAGCAGGTTCATGTGCTGTGAGCCCGTTGCCAGCGCCATTGTCAGCTTGGTCCAGTTCAAAAACTCGAAGGACACCTGGGCCTCAAGGGTTTCGCGAGCCTGCTCCAGGGTGCCGGCTGGAATTCCCGTTAACACCATTGCAGACTTGCTTCCGGCTTTGCGCGTGAAGCCGCGGATCCATCCAAGGTCGATCCAGGGAGACGGTGGCGCATCGAGACTAAAGTTACCCTGTTCCGCCGGATCGAAAAGTACCGGCAATTGCGCGGCGCGATTTACAGGCGCAAAGTACGCTCTAACCTGTCGCATCACAGGTGAAGGAACTGAAAACCAAGTCGGCGCCATCTATTCCCCCTGCTCCTGATAGCTGAAAACCATGACCCTGGCAGAGCGGCACAGCCGATCCCGCTGTATGACGATGGGTGTAAACCCCGGCTCATCCCAAAACACCTGTGTCAGCATCGTCACGGGAGGCTGAACGGACAAATTGAGTTTGGGAGTGTAGAACGGCTGTAACATCGCCAATAACTCAGTGTCCATGGCGCTAAGTGATCGTCCGCGATCTAGACCACCGAAGATCTGGGTTCCACAAGTCTGGTAAATGATCTCGCACTCTTCGGCTACCATCGTGGACGCGAGATCCAGATCAGCGCCAAGCCCCAGCCAACGCAGGATGAACACATCGCCGGGAAGCTGGCTGGAGGGGGCTTCTGCCTCTTCAACCAGGATCCCCGGCCGGACCGCCCCACGCAGCAAGGTCGTCCGATCGGGATTGATCGTCGTGAGCCGCGCGCGAAGCGCCATATAAAACGAGTCTTTCGCATTTTGCATCGAGTTACAGCTCCTGAAGTATCACTGTGAACAGAGCTAGTTACACGGCCTGCTGCCGAGCCTCGCGCAACAGAAGTCTGTAGAGATAGACCTGGCCGAAAGCTTCATTTGAAGCGATGGATTCGATGAGGTAATCCTGGCCGGCCACCGTAACTGCCAGGGTCATCGCAAAGAGAGCCTGGGCAGATTCGAGATCGAGAGCGGATACCTGTTGCTGAACTCCTGTTGCCGAAACCAGGAGTTCCCACTTCGCCTCTCCACCTTCCTGCCATGTGGGCCGCTGCTTCCGCATGACTACAGGGGAGATGTTTACCTCGACAAAGTTCGTCGGCATCAGGCCGACTTCAGATTGATTTGTATCCGTGTTGATGCCCGTCATACGCAGGGATGCCGCGGTGCCGGACACGCTTCGAAGGAGGGCATCGGCCAACATTTGCGGTGCGCCCACGGGGTTGCGCGGCATTGTATCGCTCATCGCTCACCCCAACCTGTTCGCAACGTAAGGACGAAGCCACGCCTGCACGGTCTCGTCGAGCAGTGAACTCGAGAAGTACTGCATCTGCATGGTGTCGATTTTGGTTTTGCTGGCGTTGAGCGCCGGGGTCGACTGCGCATTGCGCACAATCTGTGCGCAGGCTGTCATCACATCGTCGCCAATGGTCGACAGGCCGGCCGTGTAGGTGACCGCCACTTCGTTGAAGGGCAGGCCTAGTAAGTTCGAGGGGAGATTCAACTCGCCGGTGGCCGAATCAAAGTCAATCGAATTTGGGTCGATTGCGGTCCACTGGCCGGGCAGAGAAAAGGCCCATGCAATTTCGAACAGCGCGGCATCTGCCATCTCTCCTCGCCTGGGTTTCGCATAGCGGCCCTGAATGCTGACAATCGGCGAAGTGGCCGCTCCCAAAGGCGCAAGTGGCAGATAGGTCAGGCGGACTGACTGGGACCCGCTGGTAATCCGCTGACGCTCAGTGTACTGGACAATGTTGAGGTCCGCGCGCCTGCAGTAGCTGTTGATTAGTGCTGTGGCAGCCGTGATCCAGTCCGCCGTCGTTCCAGCCGGCAATCCATAGTTCGGGTAATCCGCTGGCTGCAGATATGCCATACCTAACCCTTCTTTCTTTTTGTTCCAGCGCGATAGACTGGATTGACTTAGTAGTGACTTATAGCGGAATTGCTGTTGCGGTCCTGAGTTCACGCGGGCTGGAAGAAGTTAGAGGCTCCACATCGCGGAGCCTCTAACTGGATCAAGCCTTCAGTCCGCTATTACCGGTCGACCAGGACCTGGTAGTGAGCGTAGTTGGAGCCCTTGACCACAACCGCGCCGAACTTGACGGCGACGTATTGCTGGGTCAGGGAACCGGGCAGTCCGAGTTGAAAGATGCGCGGAGTCGGGTCACCGAGCCAGTGATACTCGATCAGATCCTCGGTCACGATATAGGCCGGAAGAACCGCCGAACCCGACCCGGGGGTGCCGGTGTAAGTCAAGCTCCAGTCGGGGATCAAAGGAAGATCGCCGGCCTGCGTCGAAAGCATCTTCACCCGGAACCCGCCAGTGATCTGGTCCGTGTTGAGAACGACGTTGAATTCGGTCTTCATTTCGCGATCGATGAGATCGAGCAACACCGGGTTGGCGTAGATGGCCGTGGGCCGCACCTGGAAGCCATTGTTGGCCACCATCTGCGCGACTGCGGATTTGATTCCATCCACGATCGATGCGGTTGTGCCGATGGTCGTGGTGCAGCCGCCGGCCGCGATCTGGGCGATGGCTCCCATGTATTGCGTCGTGGTCGGCGTGCTGAGGCTGGTGTCGTTGCCGTTCCACAAGGCCACGTCGTGAGTGACCATCACGCCGCTTACCGTGTCGACGAGGTCCTTGGCCTGCAGATACGCGAACTGCTGCTGCTGATTTCCCAGTTCGATGTCGAAGAGGTTGTAGTTGATCTGCGAAACGATCGCCTTCAAAGGCACACTTCGCTCCACGCGCGTGGGATTCACCACCGGCGCCACGATGCTGCGGGGATTCACAAAGCCCGCCGAGCCCGGATTTGGAATTGCTGTCTCCTCGAAGAAGCGCGAGGGGTGGCCGGTGGCGGGCACTTGCTTGATGCGTTGCCCGAAGGGGCTCGAACGGCGGCAGATATCGAAGATCTCGGTCTGATACAGCGGAACTTCAATGGCGCCCGGCCCGATAAAGTCGGCTGCTGCGTGAATGTCTGCAAAGGATGCGTTCATAGGCTCATTTGCCCCCTCCATGGGGCCATTGGTTAAAGTCACTTTGATCAGCGACAATGAACGGTGTCGAGCGGGGAGTTTTCCGCCGCACTGTTCACTGATTTCCAATGAGTGTCCACCGCTTTTATGCGATTGCTCCGGCGCGCAACAGCTGGCTCTTGACCGCGATGCGCTGCTCCAGGCTCAACCCCGCAAGCGCCGCGTCCAGGGTCCTTACGTCGACTTGACCTTCTCCTATGCCGTGTTTCGCCAGCATGTCTGAAGTGGCCGTCGGCACTGTCTTGCGCAGCGGATTGAGCACATTCTGTGCGGCCGCCGCTTTGATCTCTGCCAGTTCGCGCTCGGCCCTGGCCAGTCTTTCGGCTAATTCGGGTTCGTGCCGATCCGGCTCGACGGTCGCGGAAATCTTTTCGACCTCCCCGCTCAGCGCGGTTGTGGCGTCGCGCTCCTCCATCCGGCTCAGTGCCTCTTCCGGCAGCGTTGCCGCTGTTTGCGACCGCTCCGCCATTTCCTTCTCTCCTATTTCCATGGAATTCCTTTCTTCGTTTTTGAGGGATCGAAACCTGATTGCTCAATCCCGCAGAGACTAACTCGTTGACTAACTTTGCGCGGCGGGTGGACTAACTCGCCATGCGGAAACTTGTCGCGCGATAGGCCGCTTTCTCCCTCAGCAGGATTGCCGCACCCGTAAAGGTCACGCGAGTGAGCTTCCACACTTCCGCGTGCATGTCTTCTACGCGCGCGTCGGCTAGTTCGTAGCTCATCCCCATGGCTTCAGGCGCCTGTGCCTGGATTGCCTCGGCTACCTCGGGAAAATCGCGCGCGTAAAGATAACCGCCTACCATCAGCTTTTTCCCCACCAGGTTTGCCTCGGTGAGGAGTCCGATTTTGCGCCGCGCATCGTGGCCGTCCCACCCCGGCCGGTAGTCCACCGCCATGCCCAGTAGCGAAGGCAGCGCGTTTTCCGCCGCTTCGTGGGTCAGCATCACGCGGTGCCCGCGCGCACCGGCCGGCGCCTTGTCGCTGGCCGCGTTCACCAACGTCAACACCCCCTCGAATGCCACCCTGTTCGGGTGCCCATCCACATGGGGAATCTTTACTGCCATCGCTTCCAGTCGCATGTCTTCTCCGCTCTTCCCTTCATCCTGTTGGGCCGTCGTCGAGTGTTGAATAAAAAGGGGGTCAGCTAATGTGCTTCATCCGGCGTTTGGTCCGTCGCGCCCTGGCCCGCGAGTTGTGCCGAGCCGTCTTTGGCAAGGGGCGCCAGTCCCCGCATGGCGCGCACTTCGTCGATGGTCAACACGCCGGCTTGCAGCAATTGCACCTGCACAGCCAGTTCCGTCTCCTCATCCCGCGCGTTCAGATCGTTGAAGACAAATTCAAACTCGCGCCAGCCGATACACTTCGCAAAGAGATCGCGCGTGATGTGGCCCGCCAGCAGTTGGGCCAGCGGTAGAATTGCGCCGCGAAAGGCCTCATCGGCGAGTTCCGCGGCGGTCGAGCGGTTCACGTCGCTTTCCAATCCCAGGAGCAGCGGCGGCAGTCCAAACGCGTTGGCCACCATGCGAATCAGAAACTGTTGCCATGCCAGGCGAAGGTCGGCATCCGTTCCCTGGGCGAACCGCAACACCTCCGGCTTCTGCTCGGTCGAGATCAGCGGCACGCGCCCCGTTCCCTCAATCTCGTCCTGCCACCAGCGGATGAGCCGGTCGTGCTGGGCGGGCGTCGCCTCGTTCAGCCACAGCGCATACTGCGCCACGGAGTTAGCTGCCAGCTTACCCGCGAACCGGTGGGCGCTTATGAAATGGTTTACCGTTTCGAAAGCTACCTCCAGCGGTCCCAACCCGAAGGGGGTATAACTGCGCGGGTTCATGCGGACATAGATGAGCTGGTTGTCGCATAACTCCACGGCGCTCGATGCCCGTTGACCGGGCAGGGCCTGCGCATAGCGCGGCGTATCTTCCTGCCCGTCCCAGCGCGCATTGATGCGGATCGACGCGCCATCGACTGGCCATAACATCGCTGGACGATCCGCATCGCCCGTGGGCTCCATCTCGATGGCGCCGTATCCGCCAGTCAGCGCATCCTCAATGACCTGCTCGATCAGGGTCCGAAAGCTGTCGACTGAATTCGGCTCTTCCAGCATGCGGCGCAGCGCCGTTAGCTTTCTTTGGGCGCACGCCACGTCCGCCGGCCGGACCCCGCGCCGCACGCGCACCTGCCAATCCATGGCGGCGATGCGGTCCTTGATGACGTTGATGGCGCGCCGCACCACTGGTGTTTCGGCAAACCGGCGCAGGTTGGTCGGTGTGGGCTTGGGCAGGTGCTGGCCCGGCATCCGGACCGGACTCAAAATCGCGGGTAACGCCAGAGTCTTGCGCTCCGCCTCGGATGCCGCGTTCACGTGTTCCTGCTCACCGTGGCGGGTCGCCTGCCGCCAGATCCCCCGTAACTGCTCTCGAACCTTCACGCGCACCTTCCTTTTCTTTCAAAAACAAAGAGGCATGATCCGGTTAAGGACCATGCCTCATACTTCTCGTTTGTCAGTGGTCAGTTATCAGCTAACTGGTTGCTAACTTCGAACCGCTTACGAACAATCTTGATCCTACTATCTAGGCCGGAAATTATCTGCAAACCGTCCAACAAAAGTTTATCAACGACTAAGTTCCCGCTGGCTTATAACTTACGGCATTGCGCGGACGCAGAAAAACTAGAGTGACTCTTGCTTTTCACACCCGCAGTTCACGCCGCGCCGTCTCCGCAACACGGCCCAGGTCGGATGTGGTCAACACGCGAATCTGGTGTTCCTCCATGGTCTCAACGCCGAAGCGATAGACCGCCAGTTTGTCCGGATCTTCGTCCGTAGCGCCCACTTTGGCGGCCGGTTCGATCACAGCCGTCAGTTCCAGAGCGGCTTTCTCCACGCGCTCCACCCCACTCCGCAAACTGGCGGCTGAAAACGCCAGCACCTTTGCCATCTCAACGCCAGGCTCAAGGCTTACCGCGTGGAACATGCGAATGAGCGGGGCACCGGCGGCCATCTCCGTGGAGCGGCTCACTCCATTGGGCCGGTAGCCGGCGTCGATCCGCAGCGGATCACCGGGCCGCGTATATTCCGACGCCGCGATGCGCTTGCGCAGAAGATCCCAGACGCCGGCGTGCTCGAACTCGGTGCGCATCTTCGCATGAATCGCAGCCCGTCCGCTCAGCCGCGGAGCGCGTTCCCTCAAAGGCGGATCGACATAGAGCCGCATTAGTTCTTCCATGCCCGCCGGAAGGCTCTCCGCCAGATAGGCTTTTGGCTCGGTCATCTGCATGTTGAGTGAGAGCGATTCCTCCAGCAGGTGCATCAACTTGCCATCGGGCTCGGTCTGGAGACGCCTTCGCAGTTCGCTTTCAATGCCTTCAAGAAGGGCGGTATCGGCGTCGGGATCAAGGCAGCGTACCCTCCGCCAATCGTGCGTGAAACGCACTTCAAACTGGGCTGGCTGGTTGGCTGCGCCAGGCTGCACGGTTGCGGATTCGCGCAGGATCACTCCAATATGGACATACTCATTCCGCACCGCGTCCGGTACGTACCGCAGCAGCCGGAACTCGCAGGGCCTTCGCTGGCCTTCGCTCTTCATCTCCCGCGCCTTTCCCACTCCGCTACATGACCCTGCCCACGATGCTAGCTCCCCAACGCTTGTCCTTCCAACCATCCTCGATGATTTCCGTCATCCTTCCGCCCCATTTTGGAAACGGCTTTCGATCGGAGTTCCCGAATGCTTCAATAAGCTCCCGAATCCGGTTGCGACGCGCCAGCAGTTTCTCCACCAGCGCTTCCATCTCGCCCAGGTCGCCGCCATACCACTCCGGCGGAATCTCGTTGGCGGCCGCCCACACCGTCTCGGCCGCGATCGTTTCCAGGCGCGTCAGCCAGGGCTCGAACGATTCCCACCCGAAGATATCCCGGTACACATCATTGCGGTAGTAAACTCCGCGCAACGGTGCGTCTTCAAACCGCCATTCGCCGGCGTGAAAACAGTATCCATAGTCGATGAAAACCGCGCGATAGCGTCGTTCCCGCTGCTTTTTCGCAAACACCGCCTGCCGCCCATTGGCGTTTCCCGTCCACTTGTCAAGTGCCAGGATGCCGGCAAATTCGCCCAGATTGCGCACTTCGGCCAACTGTTCTTCGGGAAGGTAATCAACCACCTGCCCCGGCATCAGGCCGCCCACGAAACGCGAGCCGAACTGCAACCCCGGCTGACAGCGCACCCAGGTTCGTCCCAAGTCCATCTGCAGTTCCGGCGTGTTGTCCACCAGCCAGTTGGAAACTTCCACCAGCTCGGCCTCAGGCGCCGTCAGCCCCGCGGCGGCGGCCAGCCTCGAAGCCAGAAACTCATTGGCCAGCACGCGCACATGCTGCGGGTTGTTCTGGAACTTGACCACATACGCATGGCCGTCGGCACCGAGCATCAACTGGCCCTGGGCGCCGCCCCGCATCCGCCGGATATGCTGCACTGCCAGAACCGCCAAGCCCGTCTCCCGTTTTCACTCGAATGCTAAATGGAATTCTAAGCGCAAAAAGCAGCGTTTAGTTGCCACCCGGCGCCGGCCGGCCCCCCATCAACAACTCCGCGCGCGCAGCCAGGCCAATAGCCATAGCCATCACCCGGTCGTCATGCGTGCCTGCACGCGCTCCCGTGCCCCCATCCGCCAGGCGCACAAAGCTCCGGCATTCGGCCAGGAGCCGGCGGCTCAGAAAACGATCCGGCTGTTCCACCAGCGCCGCGTCAAGCCGTGCAAGCACAGCGGGCCTGCTGACCGAAGTGGTCAGCCACCCCGCCTGACCCCCTTGCCGATAGATCCGGCTGTATCCGCAGACTGTCTCCGCCAACGCCAGAATTCCGCCGCCGTGGTTATTTCTCTCCACCACCAGCCACGCGTGGTTGTACTCGGCGGCCAGAGCGGTCACGAATTTTGCCAACTCCAGTCCGCCCACATGCGCGGCAAACTCGGCGCACTGCAGGCCCATCTCCAGTTCCAACACCTGCGCGGCCGAGTAGTCTCCCTCGCAGCCACCCCCGGCCGGATCCACAGCGATCAGGTATTCTTTGCCTTTCAGCGGGGGCAGCCACACCTCCAATTCGCCGTTGCGACGCTGCTCCGTTGAGGCTGGAACCGTGGTGAGCCGCGCTTCAACCGCGGCCACCTCAAACACCGAGTCGCCGCTGGCCCTGAAGCAGCTTTCACTGTCTTCGGCATACTCCTGGCGAGACAATCCGCGAAAGTTGGCCCGAACCTGCCGTCGAAACCCGATTTGCTCAAGGTCAAGATGCTCCCGCGCAATCAGTTCGCGTTCTTCCTCGGTAAGGCTCGCCGCGTCCGCTGCCCTGGTCCGGTAGCGCTTCTCCATCCACCAAGGAAAGAAATGCCGAACCATGCCCGTTTCAGCGGCCTGCTGCCACTCCTCGTGAAAGCAGCCTCCCATGCCGTCGGGTGTCGATTCCAGAATCAGCTCGCCTGCCGGCGATAATGCTGCGCGTAACCCGGCCAGCGTCTCGGCCGGGTCGCCCGGCCAGCGCGCCAGTTCGGAACAGTGCAGATTCTGCACCGTCAGCCCGCGGCCCGCGTTTTTCTCGCCTGCGGATACTACCCGGAATTGCGAGTCCAACTCGGGAAACACGATCTGCCGCACATTGGAGCGGGAGGTCTTCAGCGGTCCGTTGCGCATCTCCAAAGGCAGCAAGTTTGCGAACCGGTGAACGATGCGGAAGATCTCTTCCGCGGCCTCCTGCGTATGCGCCACTTCCAGGGTCAGCGTTCCCGGCTGGGTGATCGTCTTCAGGAAAAAGCGGGCGGCGGCCCAGGTGGTCAAACCCAGCTGTCGCGCTTTGAGAACAATATTGCGCGTGCCCCGACGCTTCTCGAATCCCCGTTGCACTGGATTCGCTCGCAGCGGAGCTATCGAGCCGGTGCGGGTTCTTACCCGCAACCATCGCGCGGCAAGATCAACACCCAACGTGACGCCCTTCAAACTCAAAGGGCACTGATCGAGAATCCTCCCGAATTGCTTTAACTCCTCCAAGCTTGGATTGGTCAGAGAGCTGATTCCCGCTCCACTGCTTCCATGGCAACGCTTCCCCCCGGGTATGCGCATCTCTGTCACTGGATGACCCGTACGTTATAAACGCTGGCCGTTGGCGTGCCGCCCGCCGCCAGATTTGTACAGACCTTCACCGTCACGGTTCCGGCTGAGCTGACATATGCCTTCCAGTCGAACGCATCACCCGGATAGGTAATCGGCGTGGCGATCACGGCCGTTGAAGTTGTCGCATTGGCGATGCTCACCGTCCCCGATGCGCAGGTTCCCGCCGTAAGCGCCGATCCGCCGATCGAGCCTGTCTGATAGGCTGTCAGGGCAAGACTGGCGAATGTTCCCTGCCCGGTTGTGGAGTTGATGCTAGCTGTGAGACCCGTCTGATTTCCGCTATAGAAGTTAGCCGGTGTCCCATTGTTGAAAGCGAATTGAACCCCACTCCCCTGTCCCGCCAAAAAGACATAGGGGACGCCGCTTTTAGAAATCATCCAGACCAGGACGCCGTTATTCGGTGCGGAACCCAAAGCCAAGTTGTAACCGGATTCAGTCGCCGAATTGTAGTAGTCGTACCATCGCCAACCGGATTGAGGATATGTTCCATGACTAACTTCTCCTGTGGATGGATTTATATTCAGTGCATTGCTCGTGCTGTTCCCGCCCACGGCGAGAAATGGAGGGCTAAAACCACCTTGCCACTGGAGCAGAGGCCCGACGAGATTGTAAGGGCTGGCCGGCAGAGAAGTGTATCCCCCCGCCCAATCGACGATACCGGAGGACGGCAAGCCTCCCGAACTGGCATAAAGTCCGTGCGTGGCTACGCCGGAATAAGCCGAATCCAAGCAATAAGCGCAGCTATACAAACCAGCCGCGTCGAATCCCTGTGAGCCCCCAATCGCGCTCGGCGATGCATTGTTAAGCACCTGTATCCCGGTAGGGCCGATCATCCCCGTCGATTGATTTTGCACGATGGCAATACCCATAAATTTAGGGTTGTACGCGATGATCTGATCGAGTGTGTCTCCGCTGCCGATACCGCGCACATCGTTGGCGGTCAAGGTTCCCGCCGCCACATTCACAGCCACGGGCACCGCCGAACCATAGATGGCATAACTGCCCGATGTGGCCCAGTACCATCCCGCGTTGCTCGAGGGTCCGGAGACGGCCAGGTTGACCGTCAGGCTGGTATCGCTGCTGACCGTGGTGATGGGGACGCAAACGTCGTGCGTGCTCCCGTTCTGAAGCGGCAGGCAGAACACCGCATTGTTGGTGAGAATATTCCCGCTCAGGTTGCCGCTGTCGTTCCAGGTGGTGTGGGGATTGGTCGCGTACCCCGGCAATGCGCTGAAGCCAGAGCCGGTGACGGTGCAGGTTGCGGGCGCTGTCCCCGCGCAGGAAACCGCCGTATAGCTGCCGGTGTACTTATGATTCAGGTCACGGATGAAGCGCGCTTCTCCGAGGGTGTTGGCGTTCGATGTAGCCGTAAACGGGACCGTAGTCCCCGAGATGGTTCCGGCCGTCGCCTTCCACACCCCGCCCGAGCCATCCGACGCGCCGCCCTGGTCTTCCTCGATGCGCAAACCTTCCGAGGGTTCTTGTCCGCTGCTTTCCCAACCGCCGTATTCGGTAAGCTGCACGCCCAGGGGGATGGTTTCCCCATTCGTGTAGCTGGTGATGTTGGTCATCACGCCCCACTTCTGAGCTACGGTGGAATGCGTGCCGTTGACCATCAGGGTAAAGCGGTTGGATTTGAATCCGCTGCTTCCGTTGTAGTTATAAGTGCCTCCCGCGATGCTGTTATATCCCAGGCTGAAATCCGCGCCGTAGGAGTTAGGCTGCGAGGCATCCGACTTGGTTTCGACCGCATAAATACAGAGCGCATCATTGTTGTTGCCATTGCCTGAGAAAGTCCCGCCCGAATCCATGCAGTTGGTCCCGCGCGTATCGAACACCCGCAGAAACGAGTTCAGCGGCGCCGTTGCCGAGGGGTAAGCCGTGGATGTTCCACCGGGAACTTGCGGAGGAACAAAGAGCAAGGTCTGTCCCGTGGCAGCCATAGTCGAATTGGTGAATTGCGCCTGCGGGGTGCTTCCCGACTGGTTCGTAAGAGATAAAAAGTTGGTCCCCAGCAGGTTTGAGACCGTGGTGGAAGTGGCGCTCGGGCTTCCAAAGTTGATGGGGCCCGCAAAGGTTTGGGTAGCAGCGGACGCAAGCGAGGCGGCTCCCAGGGAAGTGAGAGCTTCCGCAGCCGAGGTCGCGCCCGTGCCTCCCGCAATCACTGGTACCGCGCTCATGCCGCTTAGTGCCGTGCCGGATCCGCTGTAATAGGCGATTTGTCCTGAGGCGCCACTGTTTACCGTGCCGCTCCCGCTGCCCGTTCCGCAGGCCAATCCAGTGTTGGTGATATATCCCGAGTCATCAATCTGCAGGCAGTTGTGGCCGGTGCCGGCCGCCAGACCAGGGAACTTGATCGAGGTTGTTCCTGTGAAGCCTGCGTACAGCGTGCCGCTGTTTCCGCCGTAGATACTGAAGCCTGTTCCCGCGCCGTTTTCATAATTCACACGCACAATGCCGGATGGATTGGAGGCATTGATATAGGTATCGCCGCTATTGGTGCTTTGATACGCTTTGAAGCTATCCAATCCGCCTGTCGCAGAATTCAGTGCCCAGTTATTGCTTGCATCCTTGACCATGTACCACTGGCTTGAACCCGTGTAGTCCTTATAGGTCAGCGATTCCTTCTGGTTCGTGGTAGCGCCGGCCCAAAGAAACGAATCGATCTCCGCGTCCGCCTGGTTACGCACGGTGGTGGAGCCGCTGAAGGTCGAACTGCTGCCCACCTGCAGCGTCCCATTGAATTGGGCGTTGCCGGAGTTGTTGATGGTTGCAACCGTCGCCTCGGCCGCGCCCCCTGATCCGATCACAACGCCGCCCGTACCGGAGTTATTTGAGCCGTTCAGCACAACCGCACCGGTGCCGGCGGCATTGATGACTGTCTGGTTATTGGAACTTGGCTGGCCCGTGTTGTATTGGCCGATAGAGAGCCGATACACGTTGTTCAATTCGTCGAGGACCTGGTAGAACTGCTCACCGGCGGTCGCATCGCTCAAGCCCGTCGTCCATCTGTAGCCGCTATCGGTCTGGTAGCGGTCGAGCATGCCGCGTTCGTTACCGGCGCCAATCCCAATGCGGTAGTGGTTGGTTACGGTCGCATCCAGCTGGCTCCCATACCAGTCCCCATTCACGCCATTGAAGCTGCGATGGAACGTATCGAGAAAGCTGTTGCGGGTGCCGTTGTCCGCGAGCTTGCCCGTGAACATGGTTCCGCCGGTGATCCAGTTGTTATACGAACTGCCGGCGTCAGCCACAACCTGACTGTTCGAGTTTTCATTGCGAAGTCCGACAATCGTGTTGTTCTGAGCATTTGGCCCCAGGTGCAATGCGGTGTCGCATCCTTCCACGTCGCCGCCGGTGAAGGTATTTCCGTCGCCTTGCTGCAGGTTGATGCCATAGGTTCCGGTAATCGGGGTTCCGCTGCTGGTGGGGCAATCGATGTGCAGTCGCACGAAGGTGCTGGCATTCAGCCAATCGGTGGTGGCGGAGTTCGATACCTGGTGCCCGATGGCGTTGACCGCGGTCTCAAATCCATTGAAGGCGTTGTCGTAATACGTGCCCCCCGTGTAGTTGCCGGTCCCATCCAGCGTCATGCCGGTCTGATTGGAATTACCAAGCAAATACAAGCTCTCGAGGTCCATCTCCTGGGTGCGATAGGCAACCAGCGCCTGCGCCGTCGAATGAGTTGAGGCAGTGGTGTTGATCACCGCATTATCCATGTGAAAGCCCATGGTATCTGCCGCGTAGGTTGGGTCGCCTACCTGGATCATGGCGCCGGTTCCCGAATATAGAAAAACGGTGCCGCCCTGGCTGCCACTGGCATTGCTTGCGCCGCGCAAAGCACACCCGCGCAAGGCCACGTTTCTGGTTCCTGCAGTGACGATGACCTGGCTCGCGGTGGAGATGGTTGCGCAGGGCAGCATCACCGTGGTGTTGGCCGTCGAGATGGTCAGATTCGATGCCATCGACTGGTTGCCGGTAAAGTTGCGCGCATCGCAGGTGCCACCGTTCACCGGGCTAAGGGCGGCGAGGCACGCTTGCAGCATGGCCCCGAAATCGGCCCCGATGAACTGATCGGCCTGATAGGCTGCTCCTAATTTCACACTGGTCAAGGGGCCTGTCATATTGGCGCCTGTCATGGGCACAGCCATGTTGAACTGGGAATCCACATAGTGCTTATCCGCGGCCTGCAAGGCTTGCGTGGGATCGCCGTTCAGAAACAGGGGACCGCTCAAACTCCCGCCTGAAGGCGCGAGATAGCTTTGAGAGAGCGATTGAATCGCCTGGTCCACGTACGCCTTGTTCACCGCATGCACGGCCTGGGCGGCGGGCATTACCTGTGCCCGCACTTGCGCGATGGTTGTCTGCGCTGCGGTGGGCACCACCCAATACTCGGTGCTGGTTGTGCCGTCGCTCATGTAGTAGACAGCGGTGTAGTAGAGGCCCCCCGGCATCGATCCCAGGTTTGGGGCAAGATTCAGGCTCACGAAGCCGTCCGTCCCAATGGGCACCGTGGTGCGGCCCGCCGCTACAGCCTGGTTGTTGGCCGTGGTAAATGCAGGCCAGCTGAGCTGCAGGGTCCCTGCGCCTGGCGTGCCATTCGCCAAGTAGACCGTGCCCTGAACCGTTGTGGTGCTGAATGTTTGCGCATGCACGATAATTGCCAACGCGATTCCAATCAGACACACTCCCATCCATTTGCCGGCGCGATACCGCTCGTTCTTCGTGAGCCTCATTTATGTCTCATCCTTTTCGGTGTTCAATGCAAAGCGTTCGTCCGCTTGCAAAAGGCCATTCGTGCGATTCGAACAGAACTTGACTTTGATTGGTGTGGATGTTTCCAAAACGCGGTCGTGGCCCTCAATCAGATTGGCGCATTCTCCATCCGGATTGAAAGCCAGGCACTTTTAATTCACCGCATTCACTTGCGACGGGTTTGCGTCCAGCCAGCAACCATGACGCTATTGTCAGTCTTCCGGTTCCCAGCCGCCGATTCCCGTCTCCGCAGCCTCTTCGCTTGATTCGCCCGGCCACTGGGGCTCGGCAGCCAACCTCCTGGGCAGGCTGCCCATGTGGCCAGCGATTTCGACCGTCTCGGGCTTCTGGTTTCCCTCGGCCAGATCAAACAGAAATTTGGAGCTCTGGATGTGTCCCTCCATGGAACTCCTTGCGAGTGCAAACGCGATATCCATGCATTTGTCTTTGAGCACCTCATCTGCTGCCTGGCGCATCATTGCCGCGCCGCGGTTTGCTGGGTCGTCGGCTTGTGTTTGCTGCGACGGCTCGGTTACTTCAAGTTTTCGTTCTACTTCCATCCTCTGTCCCCACAATCCCGGACAGCCTTCCGCACACGCCTCCTTCAGGTTGTCACGACAAGAGCGCCAGGCGCTCCGTCTTGGCCTACAGCGGTTCCACAATACTTCGTGTCCCGAACCTACCGCTTTCGAGTGGCATTTTCCTTAAGAAAATGCCATCGGCCGCGGCCGACACGATCCCAGAAAGGGCAGGTGATCTGTGGAGCCGCTCGAAAGGGTTCAGCGTTCTCCCCGGATGCGTTTCTGCGGAAGGGAGCCCGAAAAGATGTATGAGAGACTCACACGCTCTCTTTGATTCACGGCTTTCATCTGGAATGTTCTAAGCATAGCCAATACCGCTGAAATTCACTGCAATCGCTCCAATGCGGCATTCTCCATTGTTTTCAGTTATTTATCCGCATCTGGATCACCGCGCCTGTTGACAAGAGATTCTCAGATGCGATCCCGCCGTCAAATTCAACGCGTAACCAGAGCTGTGAAGGCCGGTTATCATGCTGGATACAATAGGATAGCTACGTGACAAGCCCAGCTATGCATGATCCCACGCTTCTGGTCCACGGCGGAGCGTGGGCGATTCCCGAAGACGCCGCGTCGGCGCACGAGGCGGGTGTTCGCAAGGCACTTGAGAGTGGCTACGCCATCCTGTCGCGCGGCGGATCTGCGCTTGACGCGGTTGAGGCGGCGGTGACGATTCTGGAAGACGATCCCGCGTTCGATGCCGGGCGGGGCAGCTTCCTCACTTCTGACGGCCGCGTGCAACTCGATGCACTGCTGATGGATGGGGGGCGCATGAAGGCGGGCGGCGTAGCCTGCGTCGAGCGCCTGCGCAATCCCATCCGGGCTGCGCGCCTGGTGCTGGAAGAAAGCCAGCATGTCTATTTCGTGGGCGTGGGAGCGGAGCAGTTTGCCGAGGCCCATGGCATCTCCCTCATCGATAACGGCGAACTGGTGCTGGACCGCGAGCGCGAACGTCTCGCAGAGGCGCAGGCGCGCCAGGCCGCGGGCCTTGCCGACGAGACTTTCTCCGGCCTGAAAGACGACAAGGGACCGGAGACCGCCATTCCGCTGGAGATGGATGCGGGGCGCCGCGGCGGCCGAATTCCCTCACCCGGGATGCAGTCACACGACACGGTGGGTGCTGTGGCTCTCGATGGCCGGGGGAACCTGGCCGCTGCAACCTCAACCGGGGGCACGCTTAACAAGACGCCAGGGCGCGTTGGCGACTCATCCTTGATCGGTTGCGGATGCTATGCCGACAATCTCTCCGCGGCCGTTTCGCTCACGGGGTGGGGCGAACCGATCATGAAACTGGTGCTGGGCAAGTGGGCCACGGACCGCGTTGCGGATGGCTCGGCCCCGGAGATTGCCGCCCGCGAGGCGATTTCGTACCTATATAACCGGCTGGGAGGCCATGGTGGCATCATTCTGCTTGGACCCGATGGACGATTTGGCCTGGCGCACAACACCCCTGCCATGGCCTGGGGAATCGCAACGCCCTCGGGTGTGCACGTCGGCCTGAAGCTCTAGGATGCCGCGGGAAAGGGCAACCGCCACTTCAAGCGGGTGTATGCCACGCGAAAACCATAGCGCTCGGCGGTACGTTGCGAGTTGCTGCCGGCTTCGCACGTCATCATGGCCAGATCGCAGCCTGCCTTATGGGCGAAACGCATTCGTTCTTCCATCAGCGCCGACTGCAGCCCGCGACGGCGCAGTTCCGGTACCGTGGCGGAGCCGCAGAACAAGGCAACCCCCCCATGCAGGCAAAGCATACCGGTGGCGGCAGCCTTGCCGTCAAACTCGCCCAGAAAACACGGACTTTGTTCGCGCGCAACGCAAAGAAGTCCGACATCTTCCAGAAAGGACGTCAATTCAGGGTTCTGATGCGCCCAACCTCGTGCATTCACGCCGCTCCAGAACGATGCCTCTCGCAGATCTACGACGCGGATCCGAATCTTGCCAATGGTCTTCGCATCGGGTTTCTCCACCACGCGATATAGAACGTTGCTGATCTCATAGGGCCGGTAATTGCGGGCGCAGAGCAGGTCGAGCGTGGCGGAGCCCGCCAGTGGACTTACTTCATGCAAAACCGATGCGCCGCGTTCGAAAAAGAAGCGCTCGATCTCTTCAATTGCGGTTGTGGTCAGTTCCTCGAAAAGTCCCAGCCCGAAGGTCTGGGTTGTAGGAAAGTCAATGCCATCGAAAACGACGGTTGTGCCCGCGCACCTAGTCCATTCGGAGCCGCTTCTCGGAAATCGGCGACGGCGCGCGTCCGCGAATTGTGCGCACGCATAGCCGTCCGCATTCTCCAATCGCCTTGCAAGGGAAAGATCAGAAAAGATCATGGCGTTTTTGATCTTACATATTCCCGTTTTCCTTCGCGAGAGGAAATTCATGCCCGCCCGGGCGATACCCTAGAAATAGCCATGCCGACTTTGATTCTGGCCTCCGCATCGCCGCGCCGTCGCGAACTGCTTTCGCAGGCCGGTTACTCGTTCGCCGTTCGCCCTGCCCACATTCCCGAGGACCCGCTGCCGGACGAAGACCCAATCGCCTACGTGGTAAGGCTGGCGCGCCAAAAGGCAGGAGCGGTCTTCGATGAGCTGGGCGATCCGGCAGCCGTGGTGCTTGGCGCAGACACCACGGTAACCCTGGATGGCCACATCCTCGCCAAGCCGGAAGACGCTGCCGATGCGGCGCGCATGTTGCGGATGCTTTCAGGCCGCACCCATCGGGTCATTACCGGCGTCGCCGTTCGCACTTCAGCCGGCGCCGACGTTGCCGCGGAAGTGACGGGGGTGCGTTTCCTCACTCTTTCAGAGAAGGAGATCGCAGCATACGTCGCCACCGGCGAGCCTATGGACAAGGCCGGAGCCTACGCCATCCAGGGCCGCGCAGCCCGCTGGATTCCACGGATCGAAGGATGCTACTTCAACGTCGTGGGTCTGCCCCTGGCGTTGGTCTCGACCATGCTCGAAGGCCGCGGCCAGTTCGCTGCAGGCTCTTAACTTTCGGATTTTCCTCCGGCTGGCGACGTTTTGCCGGTGCCAAGTCAAAATGACTTTTGTGTGCACCGTTGGCGTTACTTTCGCGGATTCTTCTGCTTCAGAAGCCCTTTAATCGCCAATCCGGTTAGAATCACTGCATTCCATTGAAACTTTGCGTTAGACTCCCTACGTTCTCATGCAAAGGACGGCATTGTGACCATTCGGCCTTTCCTGTGCGTTCCGCTCTTCCTCATCTCCATGATTTCTCCGGCATTCCTTCATGCCCAGGTCCAGCAGCCCACCAAGGAAGAACTCCAGATGACATCGGACCCCAAGGCGCCCGGGGCTGCCGCCGTCTACCTGTATCGCGAGGAGAGGACGGATGACCTCCTCCACTACCACAGCTACTACGAGCGGATCAAAGTCCTATCAGAAAAGGGAAAAGAGCTGGCAACAATCCGCATCCCCTATGACCGAGGCGAATTCAAAGTCACTGACATCGAGGGTCGAACCATTCACGCCGATGGCACCATCATTCCGTTGACCACCAAGGCGTCGGACCTCATGGACTACAAGACGAAGAATGTCCAGGTCAACACCATGGTCTTCACCCTGCCGAGCGTTGAGGTTGGAAGCATCCTCGAGTATCGTCTACAACTTCGCTATGACGACAATATGGTCTCCTCGCCCAGGTGGGATGTGCAGCAACCCTATTTCGTTCACAAGGCCCACTATTTCTTCATGCCATCTCATGGAGGCGGCGGATACATCACCAACAGCCGTGGAGATGTGCTCGACAAACTGATGTACAGCGTGAATCCCTTCGATGTTTCCAAGGTTCAACGCGACGCCTCCGGCCACTACACGTTCGATGTTGAGGATGTTCCGCCCATCCCCACCGAAGACTGGATGCCGCCTCTGAACAGCATCAACTGGCGCGTCGAGTTCTACTACACGAAGTATTCAAGTGGTTCCCAGTTCTGGATTGATGAAGGAAAGCGTTGGGGCAAAGATGCAGATCGCTTTGCCAACCCCAAGGCGTTGCAGCAGGCCGCCGCCGAAATCGTCTCCCCCACGGATTCTGAGGATCAGAAAGCGCGAAAGATTTATGCGGCGGTACTGATGCTCGATAACACCACCTTCACACGCGAGAAGTCTGAGGCCGAGCGGAAGACCGAGAAGCTGAAGGAAATCAAGGTTGCCGAAGATGTGTGGAAACAGAAGAGCGGCTCTGCGAACGAACTCGCCCTTCTGTATGTGGCGCTGGCTCGAGCCGTGGGCCTGAAGGCTTATCCGATGCAAGTGGTCAACCGTGATCGCGCGATCTTTGACATCAACTATCTGACCACCGGCCAACTCGATGACTACATCGCAATTGTTGTGGTGGCCGGCAAGGAGGTGTTTCTCGATCCGGGCCAGAAGGGTTGCCCATACGGCTTGTTGCATTGGAAGCACACGATCGCAACAGGCCTTCGTCTCGCTGAAAGCGGTCCCGCCTTCGGCACCACCCAGGCAGCCACATTCCAGCAGGACACCGTAGCGCGCCTCGGAGATCTGGTCATTGGAGCGGACGGCAACGTGAGTGGCACGCTGCGGTTCGTCATGACCGGTCAGGATGCGCTGCGCTGGCGCCAGTTGACGCTGAAAAACGACACGGAAGAAGTGAAGAAACAGTTCAGCGAATCGATGCGCGAACACATCCCGGATGGTGTGCAGGCTGACTTCGACCACTTTCTCGGACTGGAGGATAGCAGCAGGAACCTCATCGGATTTGTGAAGGTCAGCGGAAATATTGGGACTGCGGCAGGGAAGCACTTCTTTCTTCCCGGCCTGTTTTTTGAATCGCGCGCTAATCACCCTTTTGTCGCAGTGGATAAGCGCACCATTCCGGTGGACGTACACTTCGCCATGGAGGACCAGGACAGTGTGACGTACCATCTACCGCCGGGATACACCATGGAAAGTTCGCCGGTAACCGCTAACGTCTCGTGGCCTAATCACGCCCTGCTGAAGATCAAGTCCACCACTGAGGAAAACGCGGTTACGGTGTATCGGACGATGGCCTATAACTTCACTCTTCTTGATTCAAAGGAGTATTCGGATTTGCATGACTTCTACCAGAAAGTCGCCACGGCCGATCAACAGCAACTGGTGCTGACTCGCGCGACGGTCAAAGGAAATTGACGATGGCTGCAATGGTTCCACCGAGGTTTGGCGCGGCTCACGCTCTGTGTGCCGCCGTTCTCATGGTCGCCTGCACCCCGAGTTTCGCTGGATGGTTCTCAAAAGGGCTACCAGTGCCGCAGTGGGGTCTTGACGCGGCCAAGACGCCGACGCCGGACTACGCCAAGGACGCTTCGGCCATCATCCTTTATGACGAATACGTCGAAACGATTGACGCCCAGGGCCACGCTGTGGAGCGGGAACGCGAGGCAATTCGCATTCTTCAGCCCCAGGGCCGAGGCAATTCCTGCGCCGTGAGCTACGACGTGGACGAGAAGATCAACTATTTCCGCGTGTGGACAATGGCCGCCGACGCGAAGACATATCAGGCCCAAGACACGGACTTTACTGAAGCGGGAAATACCGACGTCCCTATCATGCTCTCGACCCGCAAGGCCCGCGTGGCGCACCCTCCGGCAGTGGACGTTGGGGCCGTGGAAATTTGCGAATCAGAGGAGTTGATGGAGCCCTATTCGCAGGAAAAAATCTGGGACATCCAGAACGGGATTCCGATCGTCTTTGAGGCACTCGAAATCGATCTGCCACCAGGCCTGGCCCATGCCCAGTCGTGGCACAATCACCCGCAGCTCGCGCCCGTCGAGGTCTCGCCTAACCACTGGCGCTGGGAAATCCAGGACATGCCCGCCTTGATTCTCCGCGGCAGCTGGCGAGACAGCTTCGACATCACCCTCCCGCCCGGCTATGCAGTGGAAGACACCCCCGATCCAACCGACATCGATGTGGACTTTGCCAGTTATCACTCCACCGTGACGGCGAAAGCCAACCAGCTGCATTATGAACGCGAATACGTGGTGCGCCAGGTGGAGATACCGCCAACCAAAGCTGCCGATTTCAGAAAGCTTGAAAGCGCCATCCTTGCAGACGAACGAAACTCGGCCGTCTTGAAGAAACAGTAAGCGAACCTCGAGTACATCTGTCGCTCGTCAAAGCCGGGGTGTCTCGCAATCCGTTTTCGTTAGCGCGGTTTGCATCCGACGCGGCTTTTTGTCATCCATTGTTGTAGGCATTGTTCATCTCTGACGCTGCGGACCCGAGCCACCCCTATGAGCCATCCCCTTTTCTCGCCTTTTCGACTTCGTTCTGTCACTTTCGCCAACCGCATCGGCGTTTCGCCCATGTGCCAGTACTCCTCTCAGGACGGTTTCGCCAATGACTGGCACCTGGTTCACCTCGGCAGCCGAGCCCAGGGAGGCGCAGGCCTGGTCACCCTTGAGGCCTCTGCGGTGCTGCCTGAGGGCCGCATTTCTCCTGCCGATCTTGGGATTTGGAAGGACGCGCACATTGCCGAACTGGGGCGAATCGCCCGCTTCATCCACTCACAAGGAGCCCGCGCGGGAATTCAACTGGCCCACGCGGGGCGCAAAGCCAGCATGACGCCTCCCTCCGGTGGCGAACGCCTGGTTCTCCCCGGCGAAGACGGTTGGCAGCCAGTCGCTCCGAGTGCGGTGGCCTTCAATTCCAGTTACGCGGTACCAACGGCCTTGGACGATGCCGGAATCGCTGCCATTGTCGGCGCCTTTGCCCAGGCGGCGCAGCGCGCCTTAGCGGCCGATTTTGACTTTATCGAGATTCACGCCGCGCACGGATACCTGATTCATGAGTTTCTATCGCCGTTGTCCAACCACAGGAGCGATACCTACGGCGGCAGCTTCCAGAACCGCACCCGCCTGGCGATCGAAGTGGTGGACGCCGTCCGCGCCGTCTGGCCTGCACATCTGCCTCTGTTCGTCCGCATCTCCGCTACGGATTGGGCGGATGGCGGATGGTCCATCGATGAGTCTGTTCAACTCGCCCTTCTCTTCCGCGAGCACGGCGTCGATCTTGTCGACGTCTCCTCTGGCGGGCTGGTGCCGAATGCCCGCATCCCGCTTGCCCCGGGCTACCAGGCGCCGTTTGCAGCCCGAATCCGCAATGAAGCCGGGATTTCCACGGCAGCTGTAGGTATGATCACCGAGCCGAAGCAGGCCAACCAGCTTGTAGAAAAGGGCCAGGCGGACCTGGTCTTCATGGCCCGCGCCTTCCTTCGCGATCCTTACTGGCCGCTCCATGCCGCTAGCGCCCTCGACCAGCCTGCCAGTTGGCCCGTCCAGTATCTACGCGCCGCTCCGCCTCACACGGCAGCACGCTCTTCCGTAAGCCGGCCTCTCGGCGAATGATTTGTCCGCGTACTTCGGACGGTGAATCTGTGGAGATTTGTGTATGCCCGAGGGTCCCGGTGAAGCTGCGCTTGAGAAAAGAAGTACATCTTTGCGGATTTCGCTTCACAAAGAGTGCAATCAGTGGCCTATACTGCGTCTAGAGCAGCGTTCCGCAAATTGGGATGACGCCACTCAACTACGCTATGGCCTCGCAACTTTCCCGGAAGCGCGTCCAAGAAACGCCGTCCATCCCCGACCGCCTCTACTTCAAGATTGGCGACGTAGCACGAATCTGCAAAGTTGAGACCTACGTGCTGCGGTTCTGGGAATCTCAGTTTCCGCAGCTGAAGCCAAACAAGAGCGGAACTGGCCAGCGGCTTTATCGCCGGCGCGACGTGGAGATGGCGCTCGAAATCAAACGCCTGGTCCACGGGGAGGGGTACACCCTGTCCGGCGCGCGTCACGCTCTCGGGCAGGTACGCCGGCCCGAGCCCCAGCCTCGCTTGCCCTTGACGCCAGGAGAGCATACCGAACGACTTGAATCGGTTGCTGCCGCCATAGGAGCCGCCCGCGCCGAGTTGCGGGAAATCGCAGGACTGCTTTCCAAACCTGAGCCGCAGGCGCCCCGTCGTCGTCCCCGAATCACCTCGCTCCGTGCCTCTTCCGGCTCGCTCTTCCCATCTTAGCTGCCCGTTACCAGGCCACCAGTAGGTCTTCGCCACCACAAAAATCACCGCCCGACCCGTCCTCGCACCCACGCGCGCATCGGCTCCTTTGGTTTCCACGAGTATGCCGCGCTTGCTTGCCGGAACGTCGGTAACTTCCTTTCTGACTTTCGTCATCCCTTTTTGAGCCGGAGAAACGATTTCTAACTTCATCAAGGCGGCGGAGTTATGCGCAAAACCCTATATCTCTCGCAACCACGCGGGACTCCCATCTTCTCCGCGCAGTCACTTCTTCCAGCGCTTCGGAGTAATCAAAACAAGTTACTCCGTTGCGTTTTTAGGAGTATCTAAGGTGGTGGTGAGAAAGAGCTTAATGTCCACCTTAGCGCCATTGCTCTGCAACAATTCAGTGAGTACCTTCTAATCATCAGCACACCATGAGCGCATTGTTCTAGGCCGCGCAACAGTGGGCTGGCCTGCGGATCGACGCGGAATTGAGGGAAGCATGGCGACAACACAACAGCACTATTTCGATCTCGTACAGACGGGCAAGTCAAGTTGGAAAGCGGTTCACGTCAACCCCCCGGTGGAAATCAAAACGGATAACTCATCAAACCCGGAAAGTCTGTTCAAAAATACTGGAGCGCTCCGCATGACTCTTGCAGAGCGATTCCCCCGCCTAACCATTGCTCTTATTGCTCTAGTACTCTTCGGGGTTACTCTAAGTACGGAAATCGACCTTCTGCGAGTCGCCGGGTTCCGCTGGCAATAACTCCGTGGGATAGATATGGCGGTTTCCGCGTAGCTGGACCCCGAGGTCATGGAACAGTTCGTGGCCGGCCGGAACAGTTCGTGGCCGGCCGGATCCCATCAAGGCTTCTTCGCTGGTGGGCTCCGGTTTGCCCGTGCGCTTTCAGCAGGGGATTGCGCCTTGCTGGTGTCCACAGTCGAATCACTGAAGTTGCGCGTCCCATAATCGTAATCTTTGCCCCCGTTGGAATCCTGCTCTTCTGGGCTTTCGGTGCATTCAGCTTCGTTCGTCTGCCATCCCTGCTCTCGCCCATACTCGCCTGCCAATCCGCTGGGGTGTGGCCCCGCGCTGAGAAGAATGCCCATTGGATTAAACGAAGGCGTGGTGGCCAGGTCGCCGGAGGTTCGTCCAAAAATGCTGCGGGCAAATGCGGCTTTCTCACAATTTTGATTTTGTGACGGATTGCCATCGAAGAGGGACGGACGGCTCGCCAGCAGGTTCGTGATGACCTGGTGCAGGTTCGGGGCCGCGCCGCAAACCATTCAAAGCAAATAACCTTTCTCACTCCTGCCGGTCTAGATCGTATCCGATGCGTCTGCCCGGATGCACGGAGAATCTTCCCCATCTCACTCAGGAGTGAACTCATGATGCGCACGGGAATCAGCGATCACCGGCAATTTGCCATCCTGGCATTTGCGTTCCTGGGCTTTCTCGCCCTTGCATCAAACCTATTTGCCAGCTCAAACGGCGAACCAGACATACCGACTGCGAGGTCCGCACCGGAACCGCGTTCTGTTGAACAGGAGGTCAGACTCGCCAACGACTACTTCGCGGGCCGCGGGGTGGTGCGAGATTTAAAACAGTCAGCATACTGGTTCGAAAAGGCGGCCGAACAAGGAGATCCCCAGGCGCAACTGCAGATCGGCTACTTCTACGATGCCGGCGTCGGTGTGTCAAGAGAACCGGAGCTTGCCGCACATTGGTATCAACTCGCTGCTTCAGGCGGAGTGACTGGAGCCAATGTGAATCTGGGGGTCCTGTATTTCTGGGGAATCGGCGTAAAGAAGAATCAGCAACTGGCTATCCAACTCTTCCGCGAGGCTGCAAAGCACAGGAGTGGACTGGCCGACTGCTATCTTGGAGACGTCTACTATCTAGGGAACGGAGTTCCGCGCGATGCGGCCGAAGCCGAGCACTGGTATGTAAAGGGTGCCGGGTTGCATAACCCGCAGGCGGAATACAATCTCGGTTTGCTTTTTTTCGATCGTCTCGATCACGTGCAAGACCTTCGCAAAGCCACGAGCTTGTTACGCGAATCTTCGGCAGCCGGATATGTTCCTGCAATGTACTCCCTGGGATTGCTTCTGACCCGAAATCCAGGCCTTGCGAAATCGCCCGATGAGGCGATCAGGCTGCTAAACGATTCGGCGGATGCAGGCACCTGGAGGTCGTCCGTGGTCCTCGGCGTGCTCGCGCGCGATGGCCAAGGGGACCCTCAAGATATCGGCGCCGCCTATTACCATTTCCGGGTTGCCATGCTTCAAGGCGGAGAGGATGCGAAGAAACGTCTCGAAAACGACATTCGTATGCTCTCATCCACTCTAGGCCCGGAGCGAACGACCGCCCTCGATTCCCAGGCGGAAAACTGGTATCAACAGAACCATATTGTGCTTGAATTTGTCTTGAGGAAAGGCAAGAATCGGACAGGGTATCTCGATTATGCCCTGGCAGACCCCAAAAACGGAACTCACACGATGCAGATGCTTCCCGCGCAGCCGAACTAGTGTCGACAGACCCTCGAATCGAATGGAGTTTTGTTGAGCGCGGCGGACGGCATGTTGGTATGAGCCCGTGTGGAAGTCAGGTTGTTTGCTATCAATGGATCCCATCACCTTTTGCACGCGGGAATTGACGATTGCCAATTTCATGCCACGATTCGTCGACGATGAAAAGGACGGCGGCTGGTGTCAATCCAAAAGGACATACGGAATCATCCGGTGCAGGCAGGCGCAGCGCGCAGACGGTCGGTCCTTATGCATCCGCTTGTCTTCGTTGCTTCGTTTACGCTGCTGGGAATCTCGTTCGCCTTGCAGGAGTGGGTGCATGTAATCAGTTCCGGCTTTGACGTCGATACCGCGATGATCTTCAAGGCATGGGGATTGCAGTACTTCTTATGGGGCATTACCGCGTGGGTGCTTTGGCGGTTCTTTAGATCCTTCATCCAAAATGCAAGTGTTGTCCAGATGTTGACCATCGTTTTACCGCTAAGTCTTGTAACTTGCCTGATCGAGGAAATGATATGGGTGATCTTCTTCCCGCACTTTTCTAAGAACCACGCGCCCATGCCCTATTGGTCGCGTGTTGCCTATAACTTCAAGGGAGATCTGACCGAGAGCATGGCCATCTTCTGGGGTGCGTTCTTCTTCTTTCGTGGCACCGGGTACTATCAACAGCTTCGAGAAAAAGAGACCGTAGCCGCTCAGCTTGAAACGCAACTGGCCAATGCCAAGATCCAGGCCCTGCGGATGCAATTGAATCCGCACTTCCTCTTTAACACCATGAACAGCATTTCCAGCCTGATGCGAAGCGATATCGATGCCGCTGACTCGTTGCTGGAACAACTGAGCAGTTTGCTTCGTATGACTCTCGAACGCAGGGACGTTCAACTGATCCCGTTGCACGAAGAAATTGAGTTCACCGAGACCTATTTGGCCATGCAAGATATGCGGTATCTGGGTCGCGTGACGCGGACACTCTCGGTCGATCCGGAGTTGCATGATGCGTTGGTTCCCGCCATGATTCTTCAGCCGATCGTGGAGAACGCATATGCCCATGGGCTCTCGAAGTTGGACCGCGGCGGTGCGCTTTCGATTGAGGTGCGCAAGGACGGTGCACGGGTTAGAGCCGAGATCACAAACAGCGGTCTGGGTTTGAGAACGAACCTGGAAGAACACTCAAATGGATACGGAGTTGGCTTGGCCAACGTGAAGAACCGGTTACGCCTGCATTACGGAGACAATTGCGAATTGTCCATATTCGAGCTTGATCCAACGCGAGTGCGAGCTTCGATCTCTTTTCCATTTCAGCTCTCGGCGGAACTCGCCGAAAGCCTCACAAGGTTTGGTGTTTGATGATTCATGCAGTGGTAGCAGACGATGAAGTTCTGGCCCGTCAAAAATTACGCCAATTGCTGCGCGACGACCGCGATATCGAGATAGTCGGCGAATCGGCGACCGCGTTGGAGACCATCGATTTGGTGCGGGCGGTTACGCCAGAGCTATTGTTTCTCGATATCCATATGCCGGGCATGGACGGCTTCGATGTCATGGGGGCTTTGTCAGGTCAGACGGAAACGCAGGCGCCCCAAGTCATCTTTACGACGGCTTACGATCAATATGCGGTGCGCGCTTTCGAAGTGCACGCTGTGGACTACCTCCTGAAGCCATTTACACACGAGAGACTCCGCACTGCCATTCAACGAGTGCGCGAGCAGTCGCAACTTAGGCAACAGGCGCCGGCCTCGGCAAATGGCGGCGGACCGACTGCTGGCCTTTACACAAATCGGATCATCTTCAAATCGCGTGGCCGCATACTTTTTCTTCCCGTCTCAGACATTCGGTGGATCGGCGCCGAGGGCAATTATGTCCGTCTTTGCACGGCAACCGAGTCTCACCTTCTGCGGGAAACCATGGCCCGTTTGGAGGAAAGATTGGATCCTCGGGAATTCCTGCGCGTGCATCGCTCCTTTATCGTAAATCTGCAATATGTAAAGGAAGTACGCAGAGAAGCCAACGGCGATTCCGTGGTGATCATGGACAAAGGCAATAAGGTGGCTCTCGGCCGCAGTTATCGCTCTCTTTTGAACGATCAATTCCATCATTTCTGAATATCCCGCTTTTGGGCGTTTACGATACCGAGAACCTGCATCGCATCCAACTTGGCGGAACTGCACAGCCTGGCGGATATTCGGGGCTGTTATTAACGGTCACAGGAAGCCACATATAGCTGGTTATCGTGTCCAGGCATTCAAACCGTTTCCGCATTCCAACTCTTCCGGTGGTTCTCTATGCAATAATCGGCGTTATCATGGGTTGATATCTGGTTGCAGTGCCAATGCCGAAGACCGAATAACCGGAGATCGTCACGACTATGGATCGGAAAGATATCTGGGAACAGATCGAGAGAATCCTCCATAGTGAGAGCTTCGCAGATAAAAACCAGCTCAACAAACTGCTGGAAGTTCTGTTCAATAACATGGACTCTCAAACTAGCCTCAAGCCGGACCGGGTAATAAAGGAGCTATGGCCAGAGGAGACTAAGACAAAGCGATCTGCCGATGTAGCGACTGAAATCAACAGGCTGCGAAAAGCGCTCAGAATCTACTACGAAACGGAAGGCAAGACCGATCCCATCCTGATTTCTCTTCCCAATCGCTCTACGCCCGCTCCGGGTGGCACTAGGGAAAAACGCTGGATCGCCGTGGAACTTCGGGATTTCACCCGGGATCCAGATTCTCCGAAGCCGCTGCCTGTCCCGCCACCAAGATCCAGCAGATGGCCGAAGGTCGCTGCTGCCGCAGTTGCCATTTGCGTTATGGCGTACATCGTCATCCAAGTCGAGTCGGGCGATCGCCTACCTCAATCTGGGCGTCTGGACAAAACGACACTTACAGTTTTCAATGCCGAGGGGAAGGAACTTTGGCATAAGAGCTTTCCCGACGAATTCTGGCCTGAATACTACGACCACGGTCTGGCGCAGCGCCTATGGTTTGGGGATTTGGACAGTGATGGCCGCAGAGAGGTTCTTTTCCTTTACCACCCCGCTGGCAACCCCTATTCTCACTCGACGACGCTGATCTGCTTTTCGGACCGGGGCGAAGAGAAATGGCGCTGGACTCCTGGAAGAGCTCTGCCCGAGTTCAAAGGCACGCCGACCATATACCTCACATTTGGGTTTGTTGTTCTGAAAGCAGCGAAATCGGGTCATCGACGAATTGTCGTTTCAAGCCAATGTCACCCTTTTTACCCCGATCAGATAGCCATCGTCGATTCAAAAGGCAAAACCGTTTCTGAATATTGGCATTCTGGAATTCTGAACCACCTTGCCTTGGCCGACCTTGATGGCGACGGGCGGGAAGAGATCATCGCCTCTGGAATAAGTAATGGGTATCATCAGGCGACATTGATCGTTCTCGATTCGGACAAGGTTTTTGGTGCTTCGACGGAAGCCGCCCGGCCTGAGATTCAACTCCACGGCATGGGCGCGGCGCAGGAGCGGGTTCGCCTGCTCTTTCCTCGCAGCGATTTGAACAAGGATCTGGCGGTCTACAATGCGGGTGAGGATATGACCATTGACCAGGGCCGGATTCGATTGCTTGTCTCGGAATGCTCGCTCAACCCGGATTGCGAGATCCTGTATGAATTCGACAAGAGCTTTCATTTGCGCGACGTCACCCCGGTTGACTTCTTTCGAAGCGCACATAAACAGTTCTATCTAAACCGTAAGGACGATCATCCGTTTAGCGCCAAAGAAGAGGCCGAATTTCAAAAAGTCCGGTGCCTTGTTGGTTGCAAGGCTGCGTTCGTCTCTGTCGATATTCCCTGACTCCGGCAGATTGGTATTGGAACAGTCCTTTCTGGGAAAACTACCCTTGCGATGACAGGCGGATCATCGACTTCCCGGACCCGGAACACTGCCACATCGACGAGCGTTCCCAGAATACCCGTCTGTGGGTAATCTCAATGAATGACTAAAGTCGTCTGTTGGTAATCCCTGGGCCGCCACCTATCAAATTACATACCAAATCGATATCAACTCCACTTGATTCAGAGCCCACACGTGCGATTCCATGCTAACTTCACGGCATACGTGAATCCTGTTCAGAGAGATCCATTGCAACGCACCGAGGGGCGATGATAAGTCGTCTTTGCTCGGTCAATCCACGACTCTGTAGTCGGATAGATTGTGCGGTGGCTCACACCTCGACAGGGCGCAAGGAGTCAAGATGTACGGGAACGGTAAGACTGTGAGTGTTCGTCCTGCTTTGGTCGTTATTTCCCTCCTTTGGTTATCTCTCAGCCTAACAGCGGCTGCCGCGTCGCAGGGCTCGACCATTACCACCGTCGACGATTCAGGCGCAGGAACGGGGGCGCAGCAAGGAACCGCCGTCACCGCCGCCGACGCGGCGGGCGACATCGCGGGTGTCTATATCGACTCGAAGAACGTGATGCATTGCTTTGTGCGCCCTGCCGGGGGCTCGAATTCAAACTGCGACGTTTCTGGTGCGGGCTCCAGTTTGGGGCAAGGAACCATTCCAACCACCATCAATACCTCCGGTGTGGTCGCTGGATCGTATATTGACGGAAGCCAGATTTCTCACGGCTTTGTGCGCGCCGCCAACGGCACAATCACGCTCTTCGACGCTCCGGACGCAAGCAAAACTAAAAATCGTGGAACTACGGTTCTTGGCATCAATGACTCGGGTGTGATCATCGGAACCTATACCACAGGGACTTATTCAACGAACTCTTTCTACGGCGGGTTTATCCGGGCAGCCGATGGAACCTTTACCGACTTTGAAGCCCCAAATGCGGGAACCGGTGAGGGTACAAACAGCAAGAAACAGGGTACAACGCCGGTTGCCATTAATGCTTCCGGAGCAATTACCGGCTACTATATCGATTCCAATACCGTGCAGCATGGTTTCGTGCGCTCGACCAGCGGCACGTATACTCCGATTGACCCTTCGGGAGTGGGCACATGCGTCAACCAAAGCAACGGCTCGAACTTCGGGGGCACGACTGCTTCGGGCATCGACGCCGCCGGTGATGTGGCGGGAACTTATCTCGACACAAGCTGCGTACAGCATGGCTTCATCCGCAGCGCGAATGGGACCATTACTTCATTCAATGCGCCTGGAGCGGACACAAATCCGTGCACCACGGGAGGGGGGAGCGGCGAAAAAATCTGCGGCACGTTTCTCGTGGTGTCGGACGCAGTGGGCGACCTGACCGGCGGTTACGTGGACGCGAATGGAACAATCCACGGCTTCCTGCGCCCCGCTCAAACGGGGATAGCTACCTCCTTTGATGATCCCAACGCATACGCCAGCGGTGCATTGAACGGAACCCTCGGCATCGCCCTGAACTCGCCGACCAGCGGGATCGAAGTCGTCGGAAGCTACATCGACGCAAATTCCGTATTGCATGGCTTTATCTACACGCCGGCGCTGTCCGCGACCACGACCACGCTCACGCCTGTTCCCACGCCCAATCCGTCTGTTCACGGGCAGCCGGTAACCCTGAGTGCGACGGTCACTTCCAGCGGCGGTGCACCGCCGAACGGAGAAAGCGTCTCGTTCATGAGCGGTACAACGACGCTGGGGACGGCACAGTTGAGTAGCGGCGCGGCCAGCCTTACTACCACAGATCTTCTGGTTGGCACCGATGCGATCACTGCGGCATACGGCGGCGACACAGAATTTGCCGGCAGCACGTCTAGTCCTTTTAGCGAAATGGTTGGCAAAGCTAATTCATCCACAACGTTGGCTTCATCTCTGAATCCCTCCAACTCAGGACAATCCGTGACCTTCACAGCAACCGTTACAGGACAGTTCGGCGGCACAGCCACTGGGACTGTGACGTTCAGTTCTGGAAGCACGAGTCTTGGGAGTGCGGCCCTGAGCGGAAATTCGGCAAGATTATCGACAACTGCGTTGCCGACGGGCACGGATTCAGTCACAGCGGTGTACAGCGGCGACTCGAACTTTACCGGTAGCACGTCAAACGCGGTGAGCCAGGTCGTGAAATCTGCACCCCTGGCAGCAACACCGACCTTCAGCGTTCCGGCAGGAACCTACACTTCAGCGCAATCGGTGACGATCAGCGATACGACAACTGGCGCAACCTTCTACTACACCACCAATGGAACCACACCGACGACTTCGTCTACCAAGTACACGGCCGCAATCACTGTCTCGTCATCAGAAACGCTTAAGGCGATAGCGACAGCCAGTGGTTATTCCAACAGTGCCGTGGCAACAGCCGCGTACGTCATCAATATTTCAGCGAATCCCGTGCCGGTCATGAGCAGCATGTCGCCGGCATTTACCAGCGCTGGCGGTGCAACCTTCACGCTTACAATCACCGGATCTGGATTTACAGCAAGTTCGACAGCATATTGGGGGACTACCGCTCTCGCCACGCAACCCGGGAGTGCGACGCAACTTACGGCACAGGTCACAGCGGCCGATATTGCAAACGCAGGAATCACCGCAATTACGGTGCAAACTCCGTCACCGGGCGGTGGCACTTCCAATTCATTGCAGTTTGAAGTGGATTCCGCCGGGTCTGGAACATCAACGACGCCAACATTTACCTCATTAACGGCGACAGTGGCCGCTGGTTCCACAGCAAGCTATGCGGTAACCGCGCCTGCTGGTGTGACGATCGACTCGATAGCCTGTCTGAATCTTCCCGCTGGAGCAACTTGCAGCTATTCCTCGGCAAACAATGCGGTGACAATTGCTACATCGGCGACGACACCCACAGGAACTTATCAGATTACAGTGGTCTTTACAGAGGCTGTACCCGGTGCGGCCACCGCCGGAATTCTACTTCCAATCCTTTTGCTGCCCCTTTTGCTCCTGAGGAGAAAATTGGCTGCGCGAGGCATCTGGCTTTCTGCTTGCGTGGGGCTATTCCTGTTAGTTGCGACCGCTTTCAGTACCAGCTGCGGTGGGCCAGGCTCTAAAACAAATCAGACCCACCAGGCAACGAGTTCGGGCGTAATCACCCTGACCGTCAAATAGGGGAAGTTGGCCCACTCCCACTCCGTCAACGTAGCAGAGCTTGCAGCGTGAGGATAAGTATCGAAAAGGGGATCCCTGTGAACTTGCGTCGGAGCTGCAACTACCTTGTAGCCGGCTTCTGCTTATCTGGTTGACTCAGCATACCCCAATGGGTTGCGATTGAGGTCCTTGGCTCCACGAATCTGCTCGTACTGGGTTGATTCTCGCCCAGTTCCGAGGCCAAGGAGAGTTTGAAATGCGGCCGCGGGTGTTTTGCGGCGGTTGTGCCGGAAGACGAATTCGTCGAGATAGACCTGGAGTTGGGGCTTACTTACTCCGTGATAGGTGCCAATCAGCCATTGCTGGAGATTTCCGATAGCCCGATCGGCGAGTGGAACCGCCGATTTCGCGCCCTTTCGGAGTGCGGATCGCAATGGTTGAGTTCGGGCGATATGTTTGAACCCAGCTTCCATCAGGCCCGAAAAGCTCTTGAGGCCATCGGTGTAGATGGTCGAACCGGGAGAGACATTCTCGTGGAGGAAGGCGATGATGGTGTTGCTCTTGAAATCTGGGATTACTCTCATGCGGACACGACCTGAACCCCTGCCACGCCTTTCCACTGCCACCAGAACGAGCGCTGCCCGTCGCCCCTTGAGTTGTCGGCTTCCGCGGAGGCCAGCCTGCTCGCCGCCAATCCATGTGTCATCAACCTCTACCTCACCGTACAGCGGTTCCCGAGCTACACTCACCATCGCCCGACGGAGTTTGTGAAGCAACATCCAAGCGGTTTCGTAACAGGACAGGCCGAGTTGCCGTTGGAGTAGCAAGGCAGAAACACCCCGCTTGTCCGTGGTCATCAGGTAGGCGGCCCAGAACCACTGGGTCAGCGGGATCTTGGTCCGGTGAAGAACTGTGCCGGCTGTCAGCGAGACTTGGTGCCGGCAGCCGGCACACTGCCACCGCCGTTGATTCACCAACTCATAAGCTCGCCGATTTGCGCAGCGCGGACAGATGAAACCCTCGGGCCAGCGGCAAGCCGCGAGGTACGCTTCGCAGGCCTCTTCGGTAGCGAAGTCGCTTTGGAATTGCCGCAGATTCTTGGGAAATGGCGGCCTTGGCACTCCTCAACACTACCCATTGGGGTATGCTGAGTCAACCAGATAAGCAGAAGCCGGCTTGACATTGCTCGTTATCTTGCCCGGTGGCCAGTCACTCGCCCGTGCTCAAGGTCAACACCCGGTCCTCATGGCGCCTGGCTTCCAGTTCGATCAAATTGACGCATTGTGCGTCATGCCTCCAATTGATGCCAGGAATAGCGCGCAGCATATCGACCTTAGCGCTTTGAGGCCGGTCCTAATGGCTAAGGTGCAAGAGAGAGGTTATCGCCTATCGGATCCCAGTTGCTCCCGCGATTCCGGAGCAAATGCTACTCAAGGGGCTAAGTCACGATGGATACTGACGGTAAGACTGGATAATTTTGAGGTCTCAAAAGCGGCGCCTAACTTTGGGTTAGGCTCGTATTTGACCGCATCCCTTTTCGATAACCAAACCGAAAAAGAAATATGGCGGGATACTGCGAAGACAGGTTACGGAGGGCGCTTCGCGAGCAGCATGTTTGGTAGCAACATCGACAGCCTGGTCGAAAGTGGCTTCGGGCCGGTGCTGGCAAAATTTGAAAAACAGAAGAAGTCCCATCCGCCTTCGCCGGCCACGATGTGGACGCCCATATCGTTTTCGGCCCGCCTCTACAAGTATCACAGCTTTACTGAGTGCAATGGGCAGCTTTCGTTTGATTCCGGCACTCTGAGCTTCGAACCATCCTCCAACAGCAAAAGCGATAAGAAGTGCGAGAGTTTCCGGTTTGGCGTGCGAGGGGCCAGGTTCGGGGCGGCAATGTGGTTGATCGTCCCCGGAAAAGGCAAATTCGCTTTACAGCAGGCAGACGAGTCAAAGGTTGGTTACTTGGATGTGGCGCTGCGGAATATGCGGTGATCAACCGGCATCTTTCCAGCCAAGGCTTCCTGGCACTACTTCAGACGGAGATGACCGTGGCAACTTGAAGGGGTGTAACATAAGCCGCATCATTCAATGCCTGCTCCTCGCGGCCGTGTTTCTGACGATGGCTACTCAAGCCTTATGCAACAAGGCAGATGCATACTACGCCAAGGCTTATGTCGAGGTGACCAGGAATAATTTCAAGGGCGCGGTTGCTGATCTGACAAAAGCTATCGAACGTCGACCGGGCTTTGTTGATGCTTACATGCTTCGCTCCTCTGTGGAGCAATCCATGGGCGAAACTGACAAGGCCATCGAGGATATGGCAGAGGCAATCCAACTCAAGCCGACCCTGCCGAAGGCCTACATCGCTCGTGGCGTGTTAAAAGCAGAATTGCACGATCGAAAAGGCGCCCTCGAGGACTTTAACAAAGCCATTCAACTCCGACCGGACAATTCGATGGCTGGAATGGCCTATATCGCTCGCGCAGATGTGAAGTTAGAGGCAGGCGATACGGATGGGTCGATAGAGGACTACAACACCGCGTGCAAGTTTTCTCCCGGAATAGAGAAGCAGTTAGGAGATGATTTTGCGGTTCCCTTCTACAATCGCGGTTTGGCGAAGCTGGCCAAAGGTGACAATGAAGGAGCTATCGAGGACTTCAACAGAGCCATTCAACTCAAACCGAACTACGCGGCCCCATACACAGGGCGCGCCAATGCGAAGCGCGCCAAAGGAGACGTCAATGGTGCGAACTTAGACCTGGCCACCGCCGCCGCTCTGCGATGAAAGTCAAGGCGAGGCGACCGCACCATCCTTTCTCGCCGTTGGCTGATGCCGATGAACTTCATCACTATGATTCTGCTGATTCTTGCGACGGCTCGTTCTCAACGCGCAGTGTTCTTTCGCCGCCGCTGTTCGCTCTCCTTCATCATTTCGTCCAGATCCGCCACCGGCCGTATCTCAATCGGTCCGAGTCCATACTTAAAGCCAGGAAGCTGTGAGACAAGCTGAATGGCGTGATTGAGGTCTCGCGCTTCAAGGATTTGAATGCCGCCGAGTTGTTCCTTGGTTTCCGCATAGGGGCCGTCGGTGGTCGCGACTTTGCCGTTTTTCCAGTACACGGTCAACGCGGTCTCCGGAGGCTGAAGAGCTACTTCGGCTACAAGATGTCCGTTGGCGCGCAGATGGTCATTGTGCTCAAAGCATTCGTCGAGCACGGCGTTTCGCTCGTCCTCGGTCATGCCTTCGAATTTTCCCGCCTCGATGTATCCCAGACAGATGTATTTCACGGCATGTCTCCTCTTGTTGGGGGCCAGCAGCGAAACCGTGCCCGATGGCCCGTTCAGCATCCGTCCCCGGTTTTCCGTCGCATATCTATGCGAGCGCGCACTACGGCGCATCTTCCGAAGCCGTTGCGAGTGAGACTATTCCGTCGCTTTCTCCGGAGCCGGGAAGAAAAGAAGCTCGCGCACCTCGCCGGCCACATCGCAGGCGATGGCACCCTTCTTCGCCCATGCCAGCGCCTCGTCCATGTCAGCGCATTCCAGTATCCAAAACCCGCCCATGTGCTCCTTGGTCTCGGTGTAGGGCCCGTCGGTGACGAGCACCTTGCCGCCAGGTTGGGCCCGCAGCGTCTTTGCGCTGGCGGGCGGGGCAATGCCGCA
This sequence comes from uncultured Acidobacteriota bacterium, assembly GCA_963833995.1. Taxonomy (GTDB): domain Bacteria; phylum Acidobacteriota; class Terriglobia; order Terriglobales; family Acidobacteriaceae; genus Telmatobacter. Next base: position 372,537 of record CAWIAE010000005.1, read on the forward strand.
GGCGAACTTCCTCACGCCGGCAGCAATCATTTCGCGGTTCAACGCGTGAATCTGTTCCATCATTTCTTCGGTTATGACGGACGGGTCGAAGTCGTCGGGCATGTAGTTACAAACCAGATACTGTGGCATGGCTTTTTCTCCTTGTTTCCTGTGGTAGTTTCCGATGACTCGTTTCCTGTTCACTCAGGAGCCGTAGCTCATCGTTCTTTTGTCCTATAGTCGTTGGGAAGACGGAAAATCGACAGCTATCCCAATTTTTATTTCAGGCAAGAGTCCCACTCATCCTCAAATCGGAAGCTGTGCCCCTGAACCCCGAACCGTCTAGCCAGAATCCATGATTGGGCTGCCTGCGGTTTCGGAGGTGAGGAAGATATCCATCCCGCCCTGGCGGAGGTAGGACGGGGCACCCAGATTTGGGGTGAGATTGGGGTGGATTTGCGGGAATGATTGGGGTGGGCAACCTGTCCGCCAGCCGCGCAAAAGATATACAGCCTTATGGAATCACGGTGATCGAGGTGGATTCCTTGCTGACGCGTGGACCTTCCTCCACGGTGACGCGAGCCACATAGTCGCCGGCGGGGAGCCTTGCGAATTGCAGCATGGGAAACGAGTTCAGTTCTTCGGGTGATCCCACGTCCGGTCTGGAAATGCCAATCGCCTTGCCGTCATGGAAGAACTCCACCGTTACGCGAGGCTTGCCGGGCGTGTCGCGGTTCGGATAGACGACGAAGAACAGGGCGACGCCAGCCGACGCGCTGGCGGACTGATCAACAGCGGGTGTCACTTTGCCCCCCGCGAACTCGAGTGGAAAGCCGGGGTCGCGCGGCGCATCGAGCGGCTGGATGCTTCGCACCACCATCACATTGCTTATGCTGTATTTGCCGGGCTGGGGAACCGCAAGCAGAATGTGCCTGGTGCTGGCACGGTTCCCTTCGGAATCGACGGCGACCGCATCGATGGTGTAGTTGCCGGGGGAGGCTTCGAACGGCATGGTCAGGATCGCTTCGCCGCGCCGGAACTGCGCCAGTTCGGCCGCCGGCACCTCGCGGTCAATCTGCCGACTGACCTTAGCCACCACTTGCCCGCTGGGGTCTCGGAGGAGCGCCAGGAACTCCGCGTGCACGCGAGCTTTGTGAGTGATTCGATCCACTCCGGTTGTGAGGCCGGCGACGGGCACATCGAAACTCATTTCGAAGTGATAACCGTCGCGCAACGGCTTGAATCGCAGGGGCTCCACGCGGAACGCGAAGTCCTGGCGTGGGCGGCCCTCCAGGGGGTGAAGCGCGGACATCTCGAACGGTTGAAGCGCCTCGCCGTTCAACTCGGGAAGGGCGAAGTAGCCGTCGCGGGTATGAATGGTGAGGTGCGGCTCATCCACCGTGACCTTGATCTTCCGGTACTTGCCGTCGTAGAGAGTGGAATTCGGCACGTACGAGATTTCGTAATGCGTGCGCACCTCTTCCATGATGCGATCCATATTCTTCTTGAAGTTGTTGGTGCTGAAGACAGCGAAGCCGCCGGTGCCCTCGGCCAGTTCCTCCATGTTGAGCTGGACGTTAGCGGTGGCGGACTGGTCCATCACGTCGAACTGTTGCGCCTGTTTCATGGCCGCAGAAGGCGAGGTCGACATGGTTCCCTGCGTCTTGCTGATGGCGGCCGACGTTTCCATCAATCCCGTGCTTTCGCCATTGGAGGATGCGAGAGTCATGCCGCGCACATCGATGCAATAGAAAGTCACATTGCCGCGATTGGCGGCGCTGATTACCTGCCGCACGACATCCTGCCGGCCGGGCGGCTCGATTAGTCCGTCGGAAAGATAGAGGATCGTCTTGCGGCCCGGCAGGGCTGACTCGTACTGGATAATCTTCTCGAGCGACTCCCACGTCCGCATGCCGGCGATCAGGTCTACCATCCCCCTTTGGTCGGTGATCATCTTCGCCAACTGCGCCTGCGATTCGGAAAGGGGATTGGCGGACGCGGCGCTGGTGGAGAAATCCGCCGCTTGCGTCAGGTCGATGCCGGGGTTAAGGGTGACTCCGCCAGGGCCGCCGGTGAGGGTGTAATCGGTCTCGTTCAGTACGTTGGCGGAGGCGGCGGCGAGTTCTACCGCATTGCCGTTCAACGCCAGTCGCACGGCAGAGGTGAGGGCGGCGCGATCGCTGGTAAAACCGTGGATGACGTTAATGCGGAGGTCCAGGCTGAAGATCGCGGCTTCCGTATTGTCCTGAAACTCCTGATCAAGGAATTCTGTGGCGGCTTGGAGCGCGTTCTGCCTGGAGTTCGAGCCCATCTGATCGAACACGATGGAAATGAAATTCGGCTCCCGGGTAGAGACGGGCGGGGCCGCGGTGGCGCGGGGTGAGGCGGTCGCCGAGGCTCCGACCGGAGGGGGCGGAGGAGCGACAACCCCGGTTTCACTGCCTCCGGCTAAACGAAACGACCGGATAGTTTGCGGCACACCGTTTTCAGTGACGGTGAAATCCGACGCCTTCAGCTCGGTATCCAGAGACTGGTCTTTGTGCCGCGCCACCACGTCCAGGACGACTTCTTGAACGTTACTGTGGATGACGATCTGGGAGTTCTCCGGCGCCGGCGGCTCCTGGGCCTGCAGGACCGCGGCCAGCAACACGAATCCAACCAGCACGAGGTGGTGACAGAATAGCCGCATCCGTATCCCCAAGTGATTGTATGCCGAAATTTTCGGCTTGGCTTTCCGATACTTGGTTCAAGGTCTGGGTTGACCGTCATCCAGCCAGGTGCCCCGCGGGGGATGCTCTCGAGTCGGTGGTCGATGCCTCCTTCTTTTGGATCGCCTGATTGCATTCGCAGGCGATCTGAAGTGTTTCCTCTACTGGAATGACATAGGCCCGGACGGGAGAGTTGGGAGTGGAGAGCCGGCCCTCAATGTCGATGAGGGTACGGTTCTGCTGTTCATCCATTTCGAGCCCGCACCAGCGCAGGCCTTCGCATACTCTCTGGCGAACGAGGGGCGTATTCTCTGCAATGCCGCCTCCGAAGATGACGGCATGGGCGCCATGCAGAGCGCAGAGATATGCACCGACAGCTTTCAGAACGCGATATGAGAACATCTCCATCGCGAGCCGGACACGCTCATCGGTGTCGTAGTCGCGCATCAGGATTCGTGTGTCGAGGGATTTGCCCGAAACTCCGAGGAGCCCCGACTGTTTTTCGAGGATTGTCATGACTTCGGAGATCCCGAGGCGCTCCTCTTGCGCAAGGAAGGGGATGAGCGCGGGATCGACGTCGCCTGAGCGGGTTCCCATCATCAAGCCCTCAAGCGGAGTGAGACCCATGGTGTTGTCGACTGAACGACCATTCGCAATGGCTGTGACCGAACACCCGCTTTCGAGATGCATTGTCACCAGGTTCAGTTCATCGGGGCGCTTGTGCTGGATCGCGGCGTAGCGCTCGAGAAGATAGCGATGGGAGATACCGTGGAAGCCGTATCGGCGGATGTTGTGCTTCCGCGCGAGTTCGATGGGGATGGCATAAAGGGCCGCGGAAGGCGGAATGGTGCAGTGGAATGCAGTGTCGAAGACTGCGTAAAACGGAGTGTCAGGGAAACGGCGACGAAGCGGAGGCAAGATTTCTACGGAGCGCGGATTATGCAGTGGAGCCCATTTGGCGAGGGCAGAGATCTCCTGTTCGACCTCTGCCGTGATTGGGGTAGGCTTGGTGAACCCGGCGCCGCCATGCACAACGCGAATGCCCACGCATTCTATGTGACTGAGTTCGAAAGCGGGCTCCTGTGATGCACTCCGGTGCTCAAGCCAGCGAAGAATGGAGGCGGAGGCGTCGGCGAAGTCGCGGGCCTGAATCGGCTCTGAATGAGCGATGCTCTTGCCGCGATAGACGGAGAGCCTGGGGTCCTTTCCAATTCCTTCGACGATGACTTCGACGAGCTTCTCTCCGGATGAAGCTGGGGACTGCGCCGCCGGGCAGCGGACGATACCCGCCTTCAAAGAATTGCTGCCGGGATTGAAGACAAGCACATTCATGGCATGCCTTTGGGAGTGTGATGAGTTCCGACCTCTCATTTTGGTAGCCGGACTCCAAGTTGGAAGCGGCATTCGTTTGCAAAGTTTCCTGTGGAAATGCCACGCGGGAAGGGGCGAATCTCTGACGAACGGACGCGGATTCGGGCGGGCGACGGGGTTGAGGTGGGGAGGACAACTTATGCTGTCGGCGCTGCATCAAATACAGTTGCTGGTGTATGAGGGTGTAGTTTGCCCTTTTTCAGCCGCACTTGTGGAGGAGGCGATGGCGGGTCGTCCATACTGGTCCGGTCAGCTGAAGATTTCGCTGGTTTCGTTCGGTATACAACTGTATCCCGCGGCCGCTTCGAACTCCGGAGTTAACTTCCATCAGATCGATCGGACCAGCGGGCAAAGGATCCGGCACTTGAACGTGGTGGATGAAGACCAGCCGGTGGGAGATTCCGAGATTGTAAAAGGATATGAATACAGCAAGGGCGACTATATTACTGTGGAGCCGGAAGAGATCTCGAAGTTACGGATCGAGACAAAGAAGGTGATCGAAGTGAGCCAGTTCGTCAATCTCGGGGAGTTGTCTCCGGCGCTATTCGAGAAGCCGTATTTCGTGGTGCCGCAGCCGAAGGTATCTCCTGAAGCGTTCGCGGTGGTTCGCAAGGCAATGGAAGAGACGAACAAGGCCGCGCTGGGCGAGATTGCGTTTGGTGGACGGGAGCACCTGGTCGCGATCGAGGTGCCTCCCGATAAGTCATTTCGGGGGTTGATGGCCTATACGCTTCGCTATTCCGAGGAACTGCGCAAGCCACAGGAATATTTTTCCGAGATTCCGGAAGTCGCGGTGGACAAGAAGCAACTGGCAATAGCCACGGAATTGATTCGCGCCTATTCGGCCCCGTTGAATCTGGACGCATTCAAAGACGATTATGAAGATGCTCTGCGCAGCCTGATTGACGCAAAGCAGAAGAACCTGCCGTTGCCGCTCGAGAAAGAGAAGCCGCAGAGACCGCAGGCAGTGAACCTGATGGAGGCTTTGCGCCGCAGCGTGACCGAGGTCAAGCGCCCGCCAGCGAGCCAAAAGCCCGCGACCGAGCGCGCGAAAAAGGGCCCCGTGTTGGTGAAGCCTAACAAGCGCAAACATCGAGCCGCGTGACGATGGCTACCAAGGAAAAATCGCCAGCCCAGGCATCGCGAGCCGTTGACCGGCAGCTGGAGCGCTACCGCTCAATGCGCGACTTCCAGGTCACCCAGGAACCCAGCGGAAAAACGAACGGCAAAACAACAAAGAAGGACGAATCTCTTCCATTTGTTGTGCAAAAACATGCAGCCACAAGGTTGCATTACGATTTCAGGTTGGGATGGAAAGGCGTGCTCAAAAGCTGGGCCGTGACAAAAGGGCCGAGCCTCTATCCGGGCGACAAGCGGCTGGCTGTGCAGGTGGAAGATCACCCCATTGAATATGGAGGATTTGAAGGCACCATCCCCAAGGGGCAATATGGCGGCGGGACGGTGATGGTTTGGGATTTCGGTGATTGGAAGCCGCTTGAGGACGTGGATCGAGGGCTGGAAAAAGGTTCCCTGAAATTTGAATTGCACGGAACGAAGCTCAAGGGCCGATGGGCCCTGGTTCGCATGCACGGACACGGCGAGCGGCCCGACAAGCCAAACTGGCTTTTGATCAAGGAGAAGGATGAATTCGCGCGGTCGGCCGAGGACCCTCCGATCACCGAGGAAGACCCTGACAGCGCGGTCACACACAGGAGCATTGAGCAGATTGGCGCCAGCGAGGACCATGTTTGGGATTCGAACCGTGGCGATCGCAACGGTTCCGTGAACAGCGCGCCGGCGGCTGGGGTACGCAAGACCGTAAAAAGAGTAAAGGAGAAGAGCGCAGACCGAGCCGCCATTCTGAAGTTGGCTCCCCGGCAAGCCTTTCCAGGATTCATTTCGCCGCAACTGGCACAGCCGACCGCGAAGGCTCCTAATGGGAAAGACTGGGTGCATGAGCTGAAGCTGGATGGCTACAGAATCCAAATCCAGGCGCCGCCGGCTGGTCGAACAGGGCGCAGGCGGGAAGTAAAACTGCTGACGCGCAAGGGCCTGGACTGGACTGCGCGGATGCCGGAGATCGCGCGGGCCGCAGGAGAATTGCAGGTGGAGAGCGCGATCATCGACGGTGAAGTTGTGGCGCTGGATGAAAATGGCCGATCGAATTTTGCCGATCTGCAGGCCGCATTCCAGGAAAGCAAGCAAAACGAACTGATTTACTTCGCTTTCGATCTGCTTTATCTGGACGGGCGGAATTTGTGCGACCTGATCCTGCTTCAACGAAAGGAATTGCTGGCCGAGCTACTGAGCGACTTGGGCAGCGGTTCGCCGCTGCGACTGAGCGAACACCTCGAGGCCAAGGGCGAAGAGGTGTTCGCGAAAGCCTGTTCCCTGGGAGCCGAGGGTATTGTTTCAAAACTTGCGTCCGCGAACTACAGGCCAGGCCGCGGAAGCTCCTGGCTCAAGGTGAAGTGCATCCAGGAACAGGAGTTTGTGATTGGAGGATTTACTTATCCTTCGAACGGCGAATACGGGGTCGGGGCGTTGCTGCTGGGCTATTACGATGAAAAGAAACTCCGCTATGCGGGGCGATCCGGGACCGGTTTCACGCAAAAAACGCAGCGCACACTGCGCGCAAAACTGGATAAACTCATCCAGAAACAGCCGCCCTTTGCCGAGGTTCCGAGGGAGGCGAGGCAAAACGCGCACTGGGTAAAGCCGGCGCTGGTGGCGCAAATTGCGTTCTCCACCTGGACCAGGGACAACCTGGTGCGACAAGCAGCATTCAAAGGCCTGCGCGAAGATAAGCCGGCCGGCGAAGTGGTGCGCGAAGCGGCGGTGACGGAGGAGAAACCGCCGCGAGAGACATTGGCCTCGGAGAAAAAGTCGACACCACGGCCGCGTATCAGCGTCGGCAAAGGGACGGGAATGACTGACCTTCCGATTACTCACCCTGAAAAAGTTCTGGATGCGGAAAGCGGAATGACGAAGCAAATGCTCGCGGAATACTACCTTGCCGTTGCTGAAAGGATGCTGCCGCATGTGGCCGACCGGCCGCTCAGCGTGGTGCGGTGTCCGGAGGGCAGCGGCAAGACCTGTTTCTTTCAAAAGCATGTGGGAGCGGGATTGCCGAAGGGAGTGAACAGCGTCTCCGTGACGAATCGAAAGACAGGGCGGAAAGAGGATTACCTGACGCTGAGCTCGGCCGAAGGCCTGGTGGGAATGGCGCAGATGGGAGTCTTGGAGATTCATCCGTGGGGCTCGCGAAACGAATCGCTGGAGACGCCGGATCGGATCGTGATTGACCTCGATCCGGATGCTGCAATCGACTGGCAGACGTTGGAGGCGAGCGCACGGGAAATTGAATCCCGTCTTCAAAAGCTGGGGTTGAAGAGCTTCCTGAAGAGTACCGGCGGGAAGGGACTGCACGTTGTGGTTCCCATCCAACCGGAGCATGAATGGCCGGTGGTGAAGCAGTTTGCGCACAACCTGGTTCTGAGCATGGAAAAGGAAAATCCGAAGCTCTACATCACCAAGATGACGAAAGCTGCGCGCACGAATCGCATCTATCTGGATTATTTGCGCAATGACCGCGAGGCCACTTCAATTGCCGCGTTCTCTCCGAGAGCGCGCAGCGGAGTGCCGGTTGCGGTCACCATGGATTGGAATGAATTGAAGTCCGACCAGCGGCAGCAGTTTCATGTGTGGGACTTCGACAAGTGGAAAGTACGGTTGCGCCGCGATCCATGGAAGGGAATGGAAACCAGCAAGCAACGCTTAACCGCCGGCGCACTGGACGCGGCAGGGGCTAAGGGCAGCAGTGTAGCGCGATAGGTTCTGACACTAAGCGCTTTTGGCGCGCTCTTCCTGTTTCCGCGCCTGCTCAACGCGCTCAGAGAGAAGTTTTCTCGCCTTTTCAAGGTTGCGCATTCTGGAAGCGCTGATTCCCCTGCCGGCACGATTGATGTAGAAGGTAAGCATTCTCATTCCGGAGGCCGGGCCTCTGGGCGAGATCTCCTTTGAAGCGAGCGATTCCGCAATTGTTTCCGGATCCTTGGTAAACAGAGAGACCGGTGTTTGGGTGGAATCGACGGTTGGGTCATTGCTCCATTGTTTCTTGCGCGTGGGCATTCGATTCTCTCGTTTCCGATTTGCATCCTGAAATTTGTGTGACCACAGACACATGGAACACGGCTGAAATTTGGGCGAATTTAACTCCGCATCTTCGCTCGAAGATCGCGAGTCGCTTGTGCTACGGCCATGCCCCTGTGATGCCCTGCTGTCGCTGTACGTTGCTTTTCTCCGATTCATCCCACCACGACATTTTTTGTGCGGATCGACGCGAGATTCGCGGCGAGGTGCTTGCGTAATGACCGCGGTCGGCTCTTGGGTTTTCCGGGGGTGGCAGGAGGTGGATTGGACGGGAAGCGGATTTGAACGGACGAGAGCGCGCGGCCGGAGCCTACGAGTTCCGGCAACGGGATATTTGACCGGGCCGCGTCGAAGAAGAGATATCATGCTATGATCGTTTTCAACAGTTGCGATCAGTCTTGCTGGACTTGGTAGGTTAAAGGTCTGCCAAACAAGGTACGAGTGCGCGTAAAGGCGTCAAATCTGCAGGACTGAGGGGTAGAATCTGCTCAGTATGTCCGAGCAACTTAATCACCGCTCCGAACAGATCATCAAGTTTCTTCTGCGCGTCGGAACCGCAACGATCGAAGAAATCCTTGCCGTGGCCGGTTCTTCGGCGCCCAGCATTCGGCGGGACCTGGCGCGATTGGAGAATCGAGGCCTGATCCGGCGCACTCACGGGGGCGCTGCCCTGGTGGAGCCGCTGCTATATGAACCGTTCCGATACGACAGTTCGTTTTTGGCACGTGAGCAGCGATATGCGGTGGAAAAGCGCCGCATCGGACTCGCCGCGGCAGAGTTGATTCATGCGAATGAGACGGTCGGCCTGACGGCGGGAACGACCACGACCCACATTGGCCGCAGCCTGCGGCACCGCGACAAGATCCAGGTGATCACCAATGCCATCAACATTGGCATGGAGCTTTGCAATCAGCCCGGTATCCGCACATATCTGACGGGCGGCGTGATTCCCTGGGCGTGGTCTTTCTCGCTTACCGGCAACGCGGCGCTTACGTTTCTGGACGATGTCTACATGGACAGGGTGTTTTTGAGCGTGACGGGGCTTGATGCCGAGAGGGGAGCCACCACGCTGGAGACGGATGAGGCATTGATCTACCGCAAGATGCTGAAGCAGTCGAAAGAGGTAATCGTGGTGACTGACTCAAGCAAACTGGGCAATGTAAGCCCCGCCTTCATCTGTCCTGCGAGCGACATTCATGTGCTGATTACCAACCTGGGAGCTTCGGCGGAAGCGCTGGCCCCATTCGAGCGCCAGGGCATTCGCATCATTCGAGCCTGAAGGCCAGCCGCGGGGCGGGATTGAAACTCTCCCAAATACCCCGAGGCAAAGAGTTCCGCGCTGTGGAAAAGTCTTCTGTCCCCTCATCATCTCCCGGTTCCGGTGCGGATTTACAGACCTGCCCCAGCGGAGTTGAGCTATCTTCTGGAATGATCATTTTAGCCTTCTATTTTCACGATGCATATGGAACTGTTGGGGTTGCCTGGCCTTGATTGCCCCTGGCGAGGCATGGAAAATATGCGGGAAATAGGACTGTTTTTCTCTTCTTTATACGATCCTTGTGCTCTCTGTGCATCATTAGTAGAACGGGCCAAAGAGTCCGCAGGATATAGGTTTGATTTCGCAATTGTGATCATTTTGAGGCAATGTGTTCATTTTATCCTTGAAATCTATTCCAATTCGTCCTATTGTTCCTATCAACGAATATTGCAGGTTCCGGCACGCAGCGATCAAAAAGCCGTAGAGGCATTGATTGCAGCCAATCGAGAACCTGGCGGTCTGACGGGGTGAAAGCGAGCCGTCGACCGCAACTGAACCACCTTGGGAGAACATGATGCAAAGACAGAAGGGTCCACTGCCGAGTCCCGGGTTTGCGATCTCATGGTTTAAAGAGAGCGCGGATTTGAGGACGATCGACTCGGGCCGTCGCTTTTCTGGAAATCCCAGGGTGAATCTAATCCCGGCGAGGCCGCCAATTGGCTCTTGAATTCACCCGTCGATACGTGCCTGCGTATGGACTTCACAGGATTTCACAGAAAGGTGCGATGGCAATGATTGATATTGAGCGGGATTTCAATCACAAGTGTTCATCAAAGATTCTCAACCCCGGCCTGAAGGGCTCTGCCAAGAAGGAGAGCTCGTTCAAAAGGCCACGACCCATCATCTGGTTGATGACGGGGTTGCTTCTGTTCTGTCCGCTGATGGTGCGCGCACAGGAACTGACAGCCACTCTTACAGGCACGGTCACGGACACCACGGGGGCCGTGATTCCGAATGCCACGATCACGATTACGCTTAATGGTGTGAACGGCGCTGCCCGCGTGGTGGAGTCGGATGGCGCAGGCCACTATGTTGCGCCCAACCTGATGAACGGCACGTATTCCGTGACGGCCAAGGCTGATGGATTTGAGACCTTCAGTGGCAAGAACATCACTCTGGACGTCGCGGAGAAACATGCTTTCAACATCCAATTGAAAGCGGGCTCGGTGACTACCACCGTGACTGTGGAAGACAACCCAATCTCGGTGGAGACGGAGAGCAGCGCGCAGGCCGGCACGATCTCAGGAGTGCAGGTGCGAGAGCTTGAGCTGAGCAGCCGCAGCTTTGAGCAACTGGTTACGTTGCAGCCGGGCGTTGTGAACCAGCTGGGCGACGAGGTTTCGGCGGGCGGAACGGCCCTTGCCGTGAACGGCGCTCGGACCACGGCCAACAACTGGACAGTCGACGGTGCGGACATTAACGACAGCGGCTCGAACGGGACGATTACCAATGAGCCCAGCGTGGATGCCATTCAGGAATTCACTTTGCAAAGGGGCACCTATGATGCCGGGTATGGGCGCTCAGGCGGCGGCCAGGTACTGGTAGCCACCAAGAACGGCACCAGCTCTTTTCATGGCGACGCGTATGAGTTCGTCCGCAATACGGATTTGGATTCGAATTATGCGTTCAACAAGCCCGTGGGCCTTCCTCGCGGCGTGAACCACCACAACGATTATGGATTTACGATTGGCGGGCCGATCTTCATTCCCAAGGCTTACAACACGGACAGGAAGAAGACGTTCTTCTTCTGGTCAGAGGAATGGCGCAAGATTGTTACGCCGGGAAGCGACAGCCTGGCGGTGGCCACGCCGGCCGATCTCTCGGGGGTAGTCGCAGACACGCCGGTGACGGTGGCTGGCGTAACGACATATGTTCCGTATGCCCCATCGGGTCCCAACGGACTCTCCGGTGCTTGCGCCCCCGTTCACGATCCGGTTGCTCACACGAGCCAGATCCCGTCAGCCTGCTACAGCTCGAACTCGAATGTCTACCTGACAAACATCTTCTCGAAATCGCAGTACGCGGCCAACAGCGGTGGGAACCTTGATTTCTCGTATTCCGCGAAGAACGATTTGCACGAGGACATTGTCCGCGTCGATCACTACTTCAACGACAAGGTTCACTTTTATGCGCGCGGCATGAACGATGACATGCCGGTCAACAGTCCCGAAGGTCTATGGGCGGGGGGCAACTATCCCGGCCTGGTGAATACCCTGGTGGATTCGCCCGGCAAGAACGTTGTGGGCAACCTCACCTGGAGCATTTCGCCCAAGATTGTCAATGAAGTCGAATTTGTCTACTCGCAGGGTACTTACAATTCGACTATTGCTTCCGGGCAGTTTGCCACTTCGCCCACTTTGTTCTCTGCCATGACAAACAACTGGGCATACACAGACCCGTACGGACGCATGCCCGCAATTACCATTACTGGGACTCAGGGCTTCTCTCCCGGATCCGCTCCATGGAAAGAACGCAACCTCGATCGGAGCTACTTCGATAACCTGGCGATCACGCTCGGCAAGCATACGCTGCGTGCGGGCTTCCAATTCCAACAGATGATCAAGACAGAGAATGCGGTGTCTGGCGGGCCGAACTTCAAGTTTGCCAACCAGGACGCAAGCGCCAATAATAGCTGGAGCTTTGGCGACTTTCTGCTGGGCGACGTCAACACCTATTCACAGGGCAGCCGGGACATTATCCCTGACCTGCATTACATCAACAGCGAAGCGTATGTACAGGATGACTGGAAGATCAGCAGGCTCCTGACCATCAACCTTGGAGTTCGCTGGAGCGCCTTCCCGTCGCCATCGGATGTGAAGGACACGCTGAACAACTTCGATCCGTTGATCTACTCGGCATCGAACGCGCCGGTCATCGATCCGTCATCGGGCAACTTCGATCCACTCATGACGGCGCTGATTCCGGCCACCTACGCCAACGGGATTATCTTCCCCGCGGGCACGGCATGCTCGGCAGCGCAGGCCATTGCTTCGCAGGTGACCTGCTCCCCCTATGGGAGCAATATCAATCCCAACAAGAACACCAACTTTGGGCCGCGCCTTGGCTTCGCTTACAACCCCGACGGCCGCGGACTGACTTCCATTCGCGGCGGCTTTGGCATCTTCTATGACCGCCTCCTGAACGGCATCTGGGAACAGAATGCCTTCCAGGATCCGCCGCTGCTGCAGACCACGACCATCAGCAATACGTCTTTCGATGCGCCCTCTGGGGAGAATCAGATTTCGTATGGCCCCAACGGTCTCACGGTGACGGGAACACCCACTTTCAGAGTCCCCGACTACGCGAACTACAGCCTCTCTGTGCAGCGCCAGTTGTTGCCCACCACTACGATTGAGGTAGCGTACGTGGGAAATCAGGCTCGCCACCTGTCCGGCGAGTTCGACTTCAACCAGCCCACGATGGCAGCCAGAAGCTCAAATCCAACGGCTAACGTCAACGCGATCCGTCCTTATCTGGGTTATGCTCAGATGCACGACAGAGCGCCTCTCTTCACCAACAACTACAACTCACTGCAAATCTCGCTGCAACATCGCTCTACGCGCGGCTTGACCGTAGGTGCTGCGTACACCTGGTCGAAGGATCTGACGACGAATTCCAACGATCGCGGCACCTCAGCGACGAACAGCTATGACTTCCTGCAGGATTACGGGCCGTCGACAAGCAATACGCCACAAATGCTTGTGGTGGACTACGTCTACGACCTGCCGTTCTTCAAGCAGCAGCACGGATTGGAAGGACACGTTCTGGGCGGCTGGGAACTCTCCGGCATCTCGACCTTCATCTCCGGCTCATCATTCAGCGTCACCCAGCCGACAGATCCTTTCGCAACCGGCGGAAACGGCGGATTGGGAATTATCCAAAACGGAGACATCGCGGCCCGTCCCGACCAGACCGGCGCAATCCACAAGACAAAGAGCCAGACGCAATGGTTCTCGACCAGTTCCTTTGTCGAGGCCGCGGGACACTTCGGAAGTGAGGGTTCCAATCCTCTGCTTGGGCCGGGCGCGCAGAACTGGGATCTCGCTTCAATCAAGAACGTGAACATCGGCGAGCATGTCAGATTCCAACTGCGCGGTGAATACTTCAACGCGTTCAACCACACCAACTTCATGGCTGTCGATTCCGGGATAGCCGACAAGAACTATGGGCAAGTCACCTCGGCACATGAACCGCGCAGAATACAGATCGGCGCAAAACTCAACTTCTAGATTTAATCTGGAACAAGGACGAGGGGCTGGGGCGAAAGCTCCAGCCCTTTGAGTTCCTGACGATTCGCTCTTTATGGGGCGAAAGAAAGCAGTGGAGGAGGATGCTCTGCCAACAGAACCTGAACCGGGAGCAGGGTGCCTCACGCTGATATTGTTGGCACCGAAAATCGACGATCCCCTATCGAAAGCCGCAAGAAGGCATCCAGGATCGGCCAGAAGTTAATGAACGGTAGCCCGCGCACGGCTGGTTTAGAATCAGACGTGGCGCGGGTTTTCTGCTCGCGCCGGATTTTTGCCCGCGTAACTGGTCCATCCGGTTGCGGCGGGTGATTGTGTGGGAATTGGACGAGTGATGCGAGCGAAGACGGCAGTGGTGCTCGGAGCCCAGTGGGGCGACGAGGGCAAGGGCAAAATTGTGGACGTGCTGAGCGAGCGGTTCAGCGCGGTGGCACGCTACGCCGGCGGACACAATGCCGGGCATACGGTCATCCACGGCGACCAGAAGTTCGTGCTGCAACTGATTCCTTGCGGGGTGCTGCGGCCGGGATGCAAGGGCGTAATCGGCAACGGGGTGGTTCTGGACCCAATCGCCTTCCTCAAGGAAGTGGCCAAGCTGCGCGGCCTGGGCGTCGACGTGGACGGGCAGCTTTACGTGTCGAATCGCGCCCAGGTCATCCTGCCCTATCACCGCATGATTGAGCTGGCCGCTGAAAGCGCGCCCGGGCGTAAAAAGATCGGCACCACCAGCCGCGGTATCGGGCCGGCGTATGAGGACAAGATGGCGCGCAGCGGCCTGCGGGTGGTGGACCTGCTGCGGCCGGAGTTGCTGAAGACGCACATTGAGGCAGCCTGCGGCGAGAAGAACGCGATCGCGCACGCGCTGTTTGGGACCGATCCGCTGGACCCGGCGAAGATGTACGACGAGTACGCCGCGGCGGCTGAGCAGGTGAGGCCGTTTGTCACCGATACGGGCCGGTTGCTGCACCAGGTGCTGGCCGGGGGCGGCAGTGTGATGTTCGAAGGCGCGCAGGGGACGATGCTGGACATCGACCACGGGACCTATCCGTTTGTGACGTCATCGAGCGCGACAGCCGGCGGCGCGGCGACCGGGACCGGCGTGGGCCCAACGGCAATCGGGACCGTGATCGCGGTGAGCAAGGCGTACGTAACGCGGGTGGGCGAAGGGCCGTTTCCAACCGAGATCCACGATGCGCTGGGCGACCATCTGCGAGCGCGGGGCAACGAATACGGCGCGGTGACGGGACGGCCTCGGCGCTGCGGGTGGCTCGACATTCCGCTGCTGCGCTATTCAAACCAGGTGAACGGCGCGGAGTGGCTGGTGATTACGAAGATGGACGTGCTCGATGAACTCGAAGAGATTCCCATTTGCATCGGCTACGAGATCGATGGCAAGGTGACCGACGAGATTCCTGCCGATGTGCAGGGGCTGGAACAGATCAAGCCGCGTTTTACGACCCTGAAGGGCTGGCACGCGTCGACCGAGGGAATCACTGATTTTGAAAAGCTGCCTGCAGCGGCCAAGGAGTACCTGCGATTCCAGGAGCGGGAGAGTGGGGCGAAGATCGGCATGGTATCGACGGGGCCCGACCGGGAGCAAACCATGGTGCTGCCCGAATTTGCCGCTGCGCTGAACGAAATTCACAGGTAAACTGAAGAGCGACCTGCGTGTCTCGAACCAGGCAAGAAGGAACCGCCGCATATGATCAGCTTTACTGTCAGGATGAGGTTCGCTCCCGAAGATCGAATCGAGATGGCCGATTTGCTGCGACAGCTTACGGTGGCCACGCGCCAGGAACCGGGATGCGTAAGCTACGTTCCCCATCGGCTGGAAGGCGATCCCGACACAATTTTGATTTATGAGCAGTATGAAGACGGGGCGGCCGAGGCGGCGCACCGGCAGTCCCCGCACTTCAAAAAGTATGCCGTTGGCGGTCTATTCCAAAGGATGCTGGAGCGGAACCGCGAAGACCTGATCGCTCTGGCTTGAGGGGGCAGGCCGCCGGAACTGGGGCGCGTAAAGCCCCATCGTGGCCCACACGTAGCACCGGGCTGCGAGGAGCGTCGCGCAGGTTTGGCGAGCGGCACGGGAGTTGGTATACTGGCACAGTTGTTGCAGCGCACTGCTCGTGGATAGTCCTTCCTTCTTCCGGCACCGCCGAACCCACGCGGAGACTTGCAACATGAGTTTGCACTGAGGCCAGATAGCTCAGTGGTAGAGCGCGGCCCTGAAAAGGCCGGCGTCGGCGGTTCAATCCCGTCTCTGGCCACCACACTCCTGTTTCACCCCGTCCCACGTGATCCCAAATCACCTTCGCGAAGCACATAATTCCTTATTTTTCAACATTACTTGTCTCCTGGCGTCCCAGCGAATTCCTCGACAGCCCATCTGTCCTGGGGGCAACATTGGGGGCAGATCAACGCTTGAAAAGATAGTTGCCCCCAGGCCAGATTGGAGTTGCCCCAGATGCCGCTGACTACACCCAGATTCGAAACGCAAAGCCCGGCTTAAGGCCCGCGAAGGCAAACAGTAAGAACAAGAAATCACCTCCCCTTATAGATGGATATACGAAGGGCAAAATTGCCGGCGATAAGGTTGGGGCGACGGAAGAGGCTACGAAGTTCATCGCGACGGATAAGCCCTATGAGATGTCCGACGGCGGGGGGCTCTATTTAGAGGTCGATCCGTTCGGCGGGAAATACTGGCGGTTCAAGTATCGATTCGCGGGAAAGGAAGAGCGAATTTCACTCGGCGTCTATGACGACGTGAGCCTCGCAGCAGCCCGGGAGGAAAGGGATGCGTGCCGCAAACAACTGGCGAAGGCCATTGATCCGGGAGTTCACCGCAAAGCCCAAAAAGCAGCGCGCACCGGCGGCGCTGCAAACAGTCTTGAAGTGGTCGCTCGCGAATGGCTGAAAGAGTACATTGATCCGAAATCTGAGAGCCATCGCAAACGTGTTTATGCGCGGTTCGAAAACGACATCTTCCCCTACCTGGGTAGTCGTCCCATCGCAGAAATCGAAACCCCGGAATTGTTGGACGTAATTCGAAAGATCGAAAACCGCGACGCCGAGGACACTGCGCACAGAACCATGGGCAGCTGCGGGCAGGTGTTCCGATACGGTATCGCTATAGTCCGGATGCGAGATCTCGGATAAGTCCTGCTGGTCGAACAAGGACAACTGCAAGCATCCGCAATCGACCAGGCTGCGAATCTGTACGCTGCGTAAAGCCGTGATCCAATCCAGGCCCGAGCTACGCAAATCCTTTTCGATACGGGCGCTGGCGAGCATCCCTCGATCGCCCACCAGAATGACACCGTCCAGACCAAAGCGAACGCGCAATTTCTCCACCTGCGCGGCCACTGTCTTGGGATCGGCCGTGTTGCCCTCGAAAACCTCTACGGCCACGGGGCGTCCGTCTTGATCGGCCAACAGACCAAAGACGATCTGCAGGTTACCCGCACGCTCATCCCGGGAATGGCCATAGTGAGCGATAGGACAATGACGGCCTTCAAAATAAGTCGACGTTAGATCGTAGAGCCCCAGACAGCCGTGCTGGAGATGACGCTTGGCCAATTGCTTTTCGATCTGCCCCTGCCGCTCCGGCAACCAGTCCATGACCCGATAGAGTTCGTCTTCACTGACTGTCTCCACGCCCAGGCAGGAACCCAAACTACTCGAGGCTGTTTCGGCTTCCAGACCCCGCACCGTGGCCAGCTTCGAGGCCGGCTCCAGGATCCGTGCCACCACCATGGCTACGGCCAGATCGCGTTCCCGGCATGACTCCCGGTTCACGATGCGCTCCAGTCCCAGGCGGCGCAGTGTACCCAGCGCGGCAGCAACATGGCCATGCGGTTGAGAGCGAGCAATCGTGAAGGCTTGGTTGACAGGAACCAGCGTCTCGCCCTTCAGCAACAATCCCAGGCTCGACACTCGCTCCTCGGGCCAGTCGGAAAGGTTGGCCACGGTGACCTTGCGAATCTTCTTGCCTTCGCGAATCGCCTGACGCAGCAGAACCGCGGGCGGGGAGTTGCGGTTGGGGACGATGTCGACATACATGGCAATTAATATGCGGCTATAAGTGCAATATGTCGTCGCTTAGCGAGATTTCCTTGTCGCGCCGGTCGTAGAGTCCGATGGTGCGGGTGCTGCCCGTTCTTCAAATAAGCGGGAGCAAAGCCACCAGGCTGGTCACTGGCAAAAGTGGCCGATCTGAACCAACTGTCCTTTCTGCCGATGCTCCATATAGATGGACATTCTTAACCTTCCCGGCCTTCATCCTCGTCCAGAGGATTCTACGACGACAAGAACTTGTGCCTTTGACCGCCAAGATTGCTGCGGAATGTGCGGGGCGTGGCAGGTACGGCTTAAGGAGTATTGGAACAATGAAGAACAAGTGCAAATTCGCGATGTGTAGTCTGGCAGTCACAACGCTACTGGCTGGTACAGCGTCTTTCTGCCAGGTTGCTCTGCCGCAGGCCGGGATTATCAATACGATTGTAGGCGATGGCCTTTCTGGGTACTCCGGAGATGGCACTCCTGCCACAGGCGCATCAATTTCGGCGGACGGCGTTATCGCGGTAGATGGGGCGGGCAACATCTATATTGCGGATTCAGAAAACTATCGGATTCGCAAGGTGACTGCCGCCACGGGCCTGATCAGCACGGTTGCTGGAAACGGAACGCCTGGATTCTCAGGCGATGGCAGTCTGGCGACAGCAGCAGGTCTGGATATGCCGACAGGCGTGGCTGTGGATCTATTGGGGAATCTCTATATTCTCTCCGATGCCAGGGTTCGCAAGGTAACTGCCTCCAGCGGAGTCATTAGCACGATCGTGGGCGACGGTACCCAAGGATATGCTGGCGACGGTGGGCCTGCCGTTGCGGCGGAAATACATGCCACAGGAATCGCGGTCGATGTCGCCGGCAATATTTACATCGCAGACTTTTTTAACAATCGAATCCGGAAGATGGCTGTGGATACTGGCAATATCAGAACGGTAGCCGGAACTGGCCAGGGAGGTTTTTCCGGCGACGGCGGGCCGGCCTCAGGAGCCGAATTGTATGGTCCATACAGCGTGGCAGTCGATGCTCTCGGCAATCTCTATGTTGCGGAGTTCTTCAACGCGCGTATCCGTGAAGTTACAGCAGCTGATGGCGGCATTCAGACGATTGCAGGAACCGGAACCTTCGGCTACTCGGGAGATGGAGGTCCGGCGACGAGTGCGGAGATCGGACAGCCTCATGGGGTAGCTGTAGATGTCCCGGGTAATGTCTATATTGCCGACGACAACAATAACCGCGTTCGCGAAGTTGTTGTTGCAACCGGCAATATCACAACGGTTGCTGGAGATGGCGCGCGGGGCTACTCAGGTGACAACGGCCCCGCTATAGCGGCCGAACTGGCAGGTGTTCAAAGCGTAGCAGTCGACGGATCCGGCTACTTTTATATTCTGGACAACGGGATTCGAGCCGTTGGATCCGGCACGGCCCAGGCTCCCACTTCATATACGGTTACAGTCAAATCCTTAGATCCCACTCCCGAAATGGGAGAGGCAGTGACCATCACGGCTAACGTTGTCAGCAATCTTGGTCTGCCCGCAATCTTGGGTTCGATCACCTGGTTCAATGGGTCAACGAAACTTGGGATGAGCAATGTAGATGGTAGCGGCCTTGCTTCTTTTGTCACCACTCTCTCGGTTGCAGGAGACTCGACGATCAGCGCAAGTTATGCTGGCGCCGTGTCGGGATTTGGAAGCACAACAGTGCCCGTTTCTGGCTTTGCATTTTCCGGGCCATCGACTCCAACGACAATTGCCGCCGGCCAAAGCGCACAGGTGACGGTGAATACAGTTGCCTTACACGGATTCGCCAACACGGTTGACTTAAGTTGTTCCGGTTTGCCCTACCCCGGATTCTGTGCATTGTCGACGAGTTCGGTGACCTTCACGAAAAACATGACGAGTCAGAATATTACTGCGACTCTCAGAACAACCAATTCAGTAAGCACTGCTCAATCCCATTCTGGCCTCGCAAGCAGCCTCTTGTGTGCAGCTCTCTGCCCGTTATTTCTATTGGGGATAAGGAGAAAGAGCGCGTTCCGGATGTTGCTTATCGCCCTCTTTGTGGTCGCCGGTCTTGGGGTCAGTGCAGGTTTGAGCGGATGCGGCAGTTCGCCGACCAAAGCGACTACCACCACGCCGCCTCCTTTTGACGCAAATGTTCCATCCGGCACCTACACCGTTACGCTGGTGGGGAAGTCGGGCAATAATACCGTTACGTTGCCTATTACGGTGACAGTTCAATAACACAAAGGACACCTCAAAGCTCAGTGCGGGGCCATGACGCACTCTGTCGGCTCTGCTGGGAAGATTGGGAGTTTCCCAAGGAACCCCGATTTGTCTAACCGAAGTTCGTCACGAAATGGATGATTGAGGTTATTTTGCGCAGTTCTTAGCAGGGAAGTCTTTTTGCTTCAGTGTTGGAATCTGAAAACAGCGATGTAGTGCAGACCTACCCTCTTGAAAGCGAGATGGCATGCTGCCACGATCATGGCGGAATGTTTCTGCGTTCGCATAGCCGCAATAAGGATGGGAAGGGCTCATGTCTATTGGTCATTGGTGGAAACGGTTCGCACGCCGGATTGCCCTCGCCAGAAGACGATCTGTTATCTGGGGGAATTGAACAGTTCGGCCGTTCGGAATCCGATGACAGGAAGAAGAGGCGACCGACTCCTAGGGCGACTCAGTTTTCGTTGTTTGCCACTTCAGCCTTCGGGAACCCGGGCCTTACGAAAGACAGAAAGTGAGCTATCGAGACCGGCTTTCGCGGCTGCTTCCGGTGTCATGTCTTTCGTTCGTCCGAAGACTTCTACGCTGAGCGCATCGTTGTAGTGGATGCTTTGGAGCGCCTGCAAGAAGCCGGTCAAGTTGATGACGCCTTCGCCGGGTAGCAGACGCTGATTATCGTGGATCTGCTCTGGAGGCAGGTTCGGCGAGTCATTGAAATGGATGTGCACGATGCGATCGCGTCCGGCGGCTTTGATGTCCTCGGTAGTGGCTCCTGCGTGGTGCCAGTGCCAGGAATCGAGCAGCAGTCCGACGTTGGGCCCACATTCCTTGGCGAACGCGAGCATATCGTTCATGCGCCAGATGAATTCGTATTTGTACATTTTGCGCAGTTCGAGCGGCCCTAGAAACTCGAGGCCAAGGCGGACATTGGAGCGCGCCAAAATCCGGGCACTTTCTGTAAACCGCTGCTTATAGATTCGGCGCAGTTCGTCTTTTGGCGTATCGCTCGACGGCATGATGTACGTGATCATGCGCGGGCAGTGGATAGCGGCAGCGAACTGGGCGGCCGCGTCGAGCTGGGCGAGCGAGGCATTGAAGGTTGCGTCGTCTTTCCGGAATTCGACCGGGAAATCGATGACGGCTGGCCGGATCTTGATGCTGGCAAGTAGGTCGTTGGTCGCGCTGACGCCGGCTTGCATGGCCGGGCGCAGCATGATGTCCGTGCCGGGAAAGCCAATTTGCGCGGCCAAGCGCGCGAAAACAGGCCAGTGAACACGACCTTGCAACAGGACACTGTTCAAGGCGAGGAACATGTTGCGCTCGCCGGCAAAAGCTCTGGCGAGCGGGGCTGCTGCGAGCAGCTTCCCAAATGATCGTCTGGATAACAAATAAGGCACCCGCAATCGATCATATCCGAGTAGCATGGGGTCGAGGAGGTGGAAGACATGAACAGGCGAGAGATGATGACCACCACGGGTGCTGCGGCGCTTGCGGTACTATGCACGCCGAAGCTGATGCAGGCCGAGGCTCCATCGAGCCGGGTTGCAATCGTGCGTTGCCGCGATTACGCGCATTATGGCCAGCAACTCTCGAGCGCGTTCGATCAGATCGGCGGGATCGAGAAGTTGGTGCGCGGAAAGACCGTTGCGCTTAAGTTAAATCTCACGGGAAATCCAAAGAACTTTCCTCTGACGCCTGAGCTTCCTTATCGGACGGATCCGCAGTCGGTGGCGGCAACAGTGCATCTGTTTGCCAAGGCGGGTGCACGGCGCGTTCGCATGATCGAAAGCTTCTTCCCAGCCGATCAGGATCTCTCGCTGTGGGCACGCTACGGCCTGGACGTAAACGCGATTAACAACATGGGCGTGCCGGTGGTTTGGGAAAACGTGCAGAATCTCGGCAACTACAAGCAATATGTGCGCATGAAGGTGCCCTGGGGCGGGTACGCCTATCCGGCATACCACCTGAACCCGGCGTTCTATCAGTGCGACGTGTACGCTTCGATGGCGAAGCTGAAGAACCATTGGATTGCAGGCGTAACCATGACGATGAAGAACAACTTCGGCAACACGCCCTGCTCGCTCTATGGCGGGGACTGCGGACCTAACGGGAACGAGCGGCCGACGAAAGAGCGCGGACCGGTGCTCCACGACGGAACGACGCATGCGCCCTCGGGAGTAGATGCCGAGTTGCATCCTGATTCGCCGCGCGATCCGGGCTATCGGGTTCCGCGCATTCTGGTTGATCAGAACGGTATTCGCCCAATTGATATCGCGATCGTGGATGGCGTCGAGACGGTGCGGGGAGGGGAAGGTCCGTGGCTTCCTGGCCTGGAAAGGATGACACCGGGCGTGATCATTGCCAGCCGCAACGCCGTCTGCGTGGACGCTGTCGGGATGGCAGTGATGGGCTACGATCCGTATGCGGAGCGCGGCACTTCTCCGTTCATCCGAGGCGACAACTCGCTGCGTCTCGCGGAAGAAGCCGGGATCGGAACACGGGATCTTAAGCGTATCGAAGTAGTCGGACTTTCGATTAGGGAGGCTCATATCAATTTCGGACCCGGCGCGGTTGGTAAGAAGCTGAGTGAATTGAACTCGTAGTCGCACCGCGTGGATAGCGATACTCAGTGATAAACCGGATTATCACCGGGGCGGACCGCAGCTCAACGACGATTCTGCTGCCTGAGGAATACTGATGCCGTTGCCCTGGTTTGAGGCATTGGCAAGTCTGTCTTTCAGTGGCCGCTTCGCACAAGTGAACAAGCAGGCCAAGCGGTTTATGAGCGACGAACACTTCACGGTGGATGGCACGCTGATCCAGGCATGGGCCTCGCAGAAGAGCTTCCGCTCCAAAGACGGCTCCGACGACGGCGATGGCGCGAACTTCCACGGCCAGAAGCGATCGAACAAAACGCATGAATCGACCACCGATGCCCATGCGCGGCTGTACAAGAAGAGTTACGGCAAGGAATCGAAGCTGAGTTATCTGGGTCATGCGCTGGTGGAAAACCGCAACAGTCTGATCGCCGCGGCGATGGTGACGCACGCCGACGGTTATGCCGAGCGCGATGCCGCGCTGTTGATGCTTGCCGAAAAGCAAGAGGGCTGCTCACGCCGCATCGCGGCGGGCGCCGACAAGGCTTACGACACGAAGGATTTCGTCAGCACGGTGCGGGAGTTGAACGTGACGCCGCACGTTACCAAGAACGACAAAGGCCGCATAAGCAACCTGAACCGCAGAACCACGCGCCAGCCCGGCTATGCTATCAGCCTGAGCCGACGATGGCTGATCGAAAAGGGATTCGGATGGCTGAAGCAAACCGGCCCGCTGCGCCAAGTCAAGTTGCGAGGTCTGGAGAAAGTGGACTGGCTGTTCGTCTTCAGTTGCGCGGCACACAACCTGATCCGCTGCCGCGACTAGTGGCTCAAACACCGAAAATACTCCGGGAGAATTATGCCTAAGCACCGGCTGCGTGCCTCGGGGATGATTCCCTGAGGCTCGAGAATCCCTATAAGCACCGGCAAGAACTCTACTTCAAACAGGTTTCGAACAGGAAGAAATGAAAATCGCCAGGAAAGACGCCACAATCACGCGAATTTCAACGAGTTCCTAGGGTTCCCGCATCGAACCCGCGACGCACTTCGATTCGACGCCCGCCGCGCAACTCAACTACCAGAACACCCTCGCGCCCCGCATCTCTGTTTGGATTTTGTCCGCTGGACCAAACGACTTCCACAGGAAGCATCGGCCCGCAACTCGACTGCTGTCCCTTGTGCGCACGTCGACGATATTTATCCAGCGTTCCTACTGCCAGGCTGCGTTGCTGGCAAAATGCCTCACGCAGCAATCCACTGGCTTCAAATTCCGCAACCAACGCCTCGGCTTCCGCCTGACTGCCCCCGCCTCCGCACCACTCCTGCTTCGCTCATACATCAAGTCCACCACCAAACGAAGCCGTACAAAAGGGTGCGTTGCTCAGACGGATACGCACAAACTGCAGCCGCTCGGGTTCGAGCAGGTGCGGCGCACTGCGCAGGAGCCGTTGTTTAACAGCTTAATGGAGGAGCATCACTACCTTGGCTATGAACAGCCGGTTGGAGAGCACCGGAAGTTTTTGGTGTCGGCCAAAGGCCGTGGTTGGAATTACCCTCGAAGGATGATTGCCTTGTTCAAGGCAGCAATGATTCTTTCAATAAACATACGATCGGTGCACTCTGCCGCTCTTTGTTGACCTGATGCGCTGTGCAGTACAACTCCATAGACTGGGACTTTCTTCAGATAGAGCCACAACCCCAGCAGAAATAGGGCTAAGAAAAAGGCTTCTGGAAAGATCGCAGCAAAACCGAGTTCGTAATTAGGCCGAAACATCGTTAAAGTCTGAAGCGAGCCGAGCCCGCCAAGGATCATTATTATGATCGGCCACTTCCTGGACGGTTGCTCGAAATATTGGTTGACTGAAGTGACGCCACTCATAGCATAGGTCTGCATATTGTGGATGAAACGAACATTGGAAACGAAAAACCCACCCTCATCCAGCAGAACCTTCTCTGCCATTGTTTGCAAACTAGCTTCCGTGGAGACTGTGATAGTCGTACCACACTTAGAGCAAAACTGTGAAGTGTTTGGATTCGATTGTCCGCATGAACCACAAAAGGGCATCTTATTCCTCTCAATTCACGGCCTAAAAAACATTTTCAAAATAGGGGCAAGAGATTACCGAGGGGACAATCAGTCAGAAAAGGCGCTTGGCCGCTTCGGCTCGACCACTGCGGCAACAACACTCTTCTTGCCCTGCACGTACAGGAAGCCCGACCATGCGGCGCCTGCCGTCATGAGCAGGAGAGCCAGCAGGTACCCCGTCTCAAAGGACGTTGTCCCCATGCCATGCGTCTGCTGCTGGATCTTGTCGGGCAGGACGGATCTCATAATGAGGAGAGAGACCGCGCCCACAGCACCAGCCGATCCTGCACCAAGTCGGCGGCCAGCGAGACACAGGCCGACTCCAACAAATGCACTGCCCCATGCAATAGCGGTGAACGGCTCAATAGCCACCTTCTCGTGAGTAGAGTCACCCGACATGGAAGGTACGGTGACCGAACTGCCGGTGGCAAGTTGCTCGCCGGAGATGGAGAAAAGCTTCTGCCCCTGGCAGGAGACGGAAACAAACGGCAGGAAAAAACAAAGGACGCTTCCCACAAAAACAAGCAGACTTCCAAGCATCTTGTGATCTTTCATTTGGGCCTTCCGTTTTGAAGCGCGAGTTGTATTTGTCTCTAAAATAGCTTTTCGGCGCAAAAGCTCTCCGGAATAGAGGATTTTAAAGAACCAAAGTACTGAACTTGCCCAGATCTCCTTGTCTCGCTGGAAAGAGGACGAGACTTGGTGATGCGCAATTTCAACTGCGCGCGCACGGTTGTTCCTTGTGAGACTCCTGTTTGTCGGTGAATTTTGAATGTGGACCCCGCTGGCATCCCAGCCAAAGCAGGCCGGCATGCCAGCAAGCGGATTGGTAACGGCAACGCAATGGGGACGCCGAGGCCTAGGACGGCGCCCTTCTGGCGCTTGGGCTCAGCGGCGCGAGAACCCACCCGATTCAGTGCCCGCTGACCTCGAAACGGTGCGTTTCGTAGCGGGCGCAACTTGAACAGCCAGGTTTTAAATCAGCAAAATGTTTTCCGCGATGTCTCCTTACGGGACAGCAATTCCACGTCCTAGATGAAATCATTGACAGCCTGTCTTCCTCGCCCCCCCGAGTGTTAGCAGTGCAAACATTTATAACGTGAATGATGTTTAGCGCACAGTAATGCGACATTGCTGAAGATTTGGCTTGTTTGATCGATAAAGCCCACGTAGGCGCGAGCATTTGTGTGCCTGTGGAGTTTCAAAATGAAGGCCCTGGGCCGCTTGTGTGCACTCATCTCTGCCATTCTGATTTTCGATTCCCTAACAGCCAATTCGCAACAAACACGCCAGACATTGGTCCAGCACGTTCCACAAACCGTTTCCACGGGCGCGGCGAAGCCCGTTGGCCAACTCCCCTCGATACAACGCCTGAATCTATCTATCGTTCTTCCCCTTCGTAATCAGGATCAGCTAAGGAGTCTATTGAGCAGGCTCTATGACCCGTCTAGTCCCGACTATCATCATTACCTCAGTGTGGCCCAGTTCGCCGACCAGTTTGGTCCGACGGCAGAGAACTATCAAGCCGTGGTTGAGTTCGCACACTCCAATGGTTTTGAAGTCGGCCAAGCCCCTGTGAACCGGATGGTGGTCCCGATCATGGGCTCAGTGGCGCAGGTGGAGAAGGCCTTCAACGTGCGGATGAATATCTATCAGCATCCGACGGAGAAGCGTACGTTTTATTCGCCAGATCGTGAGCCGTCACTGGAACTGAGCACGCCGATTACACACATAGTCGGGCTCAATAACTTCTCGCTTCCTCACCCGATGGTCGTCAAGGGAGGGGCCCTGCGAAACCTCGTCAGCGACGCAATCCAGGGATCCGGGCCGGGCAGCTCATATCTATCAAGTGATATGCGAGCGGCTTACTATGGGCAAGGCCCCCTAACTGGAAGTGGCCAAACCGTCGCACTTTTCCAGTTCGACGGATATGACATCAATGACTTGGTGGCAACGCTAGATGGGACCGCAACAGCCACCGGCAGCGAAAACAACTACACTCTTACCTATACGCCGGCCTCCACTGGGCCCACCTACACCATCCCGATCCAGAATGACCTTCTTGACAACATGAGCGGGTCAACAACCAGCGGCTCGGACGCCGAGCAGGTGATTGACATGGCGCAAGCAATAGGCATGGCACCCGGAGTGAGTCTGGTTCGTGTGTACATTTTGCAGCAACGCCGCCCGGAACTTATCAAGTCACAGCGGTCTTTGCGGAGACAGTGTCGGGAGCATCTCCCGCTCTGGTTCTAATGCCAATACTCTTGTTGCCACTCGTTGCCATCAGAAAGAAGTGGCACGCTCGTAGAATCTGGTTGCTGGCTTGTCTTGGAATTGCGCTAACTGCGGGCGTCGTTGTTGGTTGCGGGGGTAGTGGCAGTGTGTCAACCACGCCTTCTTCAACGCATCAAGTCACAAGTTCTGGAATTGTCAGTATTACAGTGCAATAACGTTCAACTGATTTCTCGCCCTCGGTTGACATCGCATGTTTGCCGAAAACTCACGGCGGTCGAGTCCCTACTGCTTGACACCATCAGTAGGTGGTTCAAAGGTACAGGGGCAATTCTGGGGCAACTTTCAACGGTACCTTGTTGAGTATTCCAAGAAGTAAAGGAGAAGACGAGTATTCGATAGCGTCTCTGGCTACCACATTCTAAATGAGTTAGTGGAAGATTGGAGAATACTCTCACCCGGATTCTTTAGTTCATTGAACTGTCTCTGAAACCGCGCTGAAAGACATTCGGCGTGCTCAGCCGCTCCGGATTGAATTGTGCAGTGGATAAGAAGCGAGCCCGGCTTGAGTTGTGTGAAGTGCGTTCGTTTGTTAGTTTGACGTGGATGCCGCAGAATGTTCCCGACGAGCTCAGCAGAACCATAGAGGCGCTTTACCGGTCCGAATCGGGCAGGATTCTTGCTACGCTGGCGCGCCTGCTTGGAGATCTTGACGTCGCCGAAGAGGCCATGCACGAGGCCTTTGCTGCTGCTTTGGACACGTGGCCTCAGGCCGGCGTGCCGGCTAAACCGCGGCCCTGGCTCATTTCAACCGCGCGCTTCAAAGCTATAGACGGAATGCGCCGGCGGGCGCGCTTCGACAGCGCACAGAAAGACCTCGCGCTCTACCTCGAGGCGCGCGTCAACAATCAATCTCAGGAAGAAGAGATTGAGGACGACCGCCTCCGCCTTATCTTCACCTGCAGCCATCCCTCACTGCCTCCGGAAGGACAGGTTGCGCTCACCTTGCGTGAGGTATGCGGGCTGACAACCGAGGAGATAGCGAAGGCATTTCTGGTTACGCCGGCGACGCTGGCACAGCGTATCGTGCGCGCAAAGGCGAAGATTCGAGAGACACCGATACCGTACGAGGTGCCGACGCCGCAGGAATTGCCGGAGCGACTGGGCGCGGTGCTTCAGGTGATCTATCTCGTCTTTAACGAGGGTTATTCGGCTGCGGCGGGCGCCGAGGTAACGCGGGCCGAGCTGACTGGCGAGGCGATTCGATTGGGCCGGTTGCTGACCGAACTCCGGCCAGAGCCGGAAATCATGGGACTGCTTGCCCTGATGTTGCTCCAGGAATCCCGTCGCGCCGCGAGAACCTCTCCGGCTGGAGAGCTGATTTTGCTGGAAAATCAAGACCGCTCGCTCTGGAACCGGGAGCAGATCGCCGAGGGAGTGGCGTTGGTCGAGAAAGCCCTGAACTCCCGCCGCTTCGGCTCTTACACACTGCAGGCTGCCATCGCGGCCGTTCATGCGGAGGCAGAATCGGTGGCTGCGACCGACTGGCGGCAGATTGTTGCGATTTACGACCAATTGGTGCGAATTCAGCCTTCGCCGGTTGTATATCTGAATCGAGCTGTGGCCATCGCCATGCGCGACGGACCAGAGGCCGGTCTCACGCATATCGACGCGGTGTTGGAACATGGCGAATTGGCAAATTACTACCTGGCGCATTCAGCCCGTGCGGATATGTACCGCAGGCTGGGCAGGACCGCGGAGGCTCGGTCCTCTTATGAGAAAGCTCTGGCGCTGACCCAACAGGAACCAGAGCGGCAATTCCTGCAGGAGCGGATTCGGCAGTTGAAATAAAGAATGTCCGTGGGCGCATCGCTAGGGAAGGGCGGAGTCCGTCCAATCTGTCCCGCACAGGTTGAATGCAGTTCGGGGTGACCCCCTAAACTGAGACATTGTGGCGGCCCCACCCAAAGACTAAATCGGGATGCATGAGCCTGCCATGGGCGAAGCCGAAGGGTCACCCCGTCCCCTCCCACATGCCGCCCGTATCCCTCCGTCGTGCCCCAACCCTCTCCCGACCCGGCAACCCCACCCCTCCGGCAGGGCATCTAAGTAACAAAACAGGAGGAAATAATGGCTTCATTAAACGGCAAGAAAATTGCGATTCTCGCGACCGATGGCTTTGAACAGGTTGAACTTACCGAGCCGCGCAAGGCGCTGGACAAAGAAGGCGCCAAGACTGAGGTAATTTCGCCCAAGAGCGGTGAAATCAAGGGATGGAAGTCCAAGGAATGGGGTGATTCCGTCAGGGTCGACAAGACCCTCGACAGCGCTAACCCGAGTGACTACGACGCGCTGGTGCTCCCGGGCGGTGTCATGAATCCCGATCACCTGCGCATGGAGCCCAAGGCCGTCGATTTCGTGCGCCGCTTTGTGTCATCCGGAAAGCCGGTGGCCGCCATCTGCCACGGGCCCTGGACATTGGTCGAGGCTGGCGTGCTGAACGGCCGCACCGTCACCTCGTGGCCTTCACTCAAAACCGACTTGAAGAATGCCGGCGCAAGGTGGGTGGACCAGGAAGTGGTAACCGAAGGCCAGTTCGTCTTCAGCCGCAAACCCGACGATCTCCCCGCCTTCAACCGCGCCATTGTTGAATTGATCAGCCACAGCGTCCGCCAACACGCGCACGCCTGAGCTTCCCTCCCCCAGGGAACACGCGTCCGGCTGCAGCCAGATCAACGGCTGCAGCCGGGCAGGCAGAACCATCCAGAATCAGAGAGGATACCGGTTCATTGCGATGCACTGCGCAGCCACCGACCGGCTCAGAGCCGCAGAATCGGCAGGCATGGACCGTGATAACCGCCGCAGGATGGCGAGTTGCGTTCGCAGCATGTCACCCTCTCCGCATGCGGCCAGCACGCGACGCGACGCCCTCTCCGCCAGCGCCAGGCTTTCGTCAGCCAGCAGTCCCGTTATGGCTCCGGCAACTGCGGCGGAGGCGCGACCCTCCAGCTTGCGCGCCCGCACCAAAGCCGAATCCAGCGCATAAACCTGCATGATCATGTCGGCCAGGTCGGCCATCACCTCCTGCTGCTCCTGCAGCGCGGTCATGAACCGTTGGCTGGCCACACCGGCCGCAAACAGGGCAATCTTCTTCAATGCCGCCAGCACCTCAGCCTCGCGCCCCAGGGCGCTCCCGGAATCGCCTCCGCCATCGAATGAGGGCGGCTGCGTCACCTCGTCCATCAGCTTTTTGATGGCTGCAAGCAGCGGCAGTTCGCCGTTCATGGCTCGCTTCATCAGCCACCCGGTGATGATCAGGCGATTGATCTCATTCGTACCTTCGAAGATGCGGTTAATCCTCGCATCCCGGTAAAACCTCTCCGCGGGATACTCCTCCACGTAGCCGTAGCCGCCCATGGTGGCGATCAGTTCATCGGCCACCAAGCTCAACATCTCCGACCCATACACCTTCAAAATGGAGCACTCCACGGCGTATTCTTCAATCCTCTTCTGAATCTCTCGCGGCTGATGAGCCCGCTCCGGACCGAGGCCCTCCAGGCCGGCATCGATCATACCGGCGGTTCGATAGGCCATGCTCTCGGCAGCATAAAGCTGCGTGGCTGCCGTCGAAATCTTGCGCTGGATCAGCCCAAACTCCGCAATCGCCTTGCCGAAAGCGCGCCGCTCCCGGGCATAACCGATCATGCTGGCCAGCGCCTGCCGGGCTCCGCCCACGCAGGCCACGCCCAGCTTGAACCGGCCCACATTCAGCACGTTGAAGGCAATGTGGTGTCCCTTCCCCGGCTCCCCCAGCAAGTTGGTGGCAGGCACCTTGCAGTTGTCCAGAACCAGTGGGCAGGTGGATGAGCCGCGGATGCCCAGCTTGTGCTCCTCTGCGCCCACGGTCAGCCCCGGCGTGCCTCTTTCGATCAAAAAGGCGGAGAATTTCTCCCCATCAATCTTGGCGAAAACCGTGAACAGGCCAGCGATTCCGCAGTTGGTAATCCACATCTTCTCGCCATTCAGAGTGTAGGTAGAGCCGTCCGGCGAAAGCGTGGCGCGAGTGCGGATGTTCATGGCATCGGAACCGGAACTGGCCTCTGACAGCCCGTATGCCCCAATGCACTCGGCCGTGGCCAGCCGCGGCAGGTAGCGCTGCTTCTGCTCCTCGGTCCCATACCAGACCAGCGGGAGCGTGGCGATGCCCACGTGTGCCCCAAAGGCAGTGGAAAAACTGGCCAGCACCGACAGGTGATCGGCAATCAGCGTTGAGCTGATCTTGTCCATCCCCATTCCGCCATATTCTTCCGGGACGTCTACCCCCGTCATACCCAATTCGCCGGCCTTCCGAAGCAGCCCCGGCAACACTCCAGGCTTCTTGGCCTCGATCTCCGCCGCAACCGGCAAGATCTCTTCTCGCGCAAACAGCGCCGCGGTGGCGGCAATCTGGCGCTGCTCTTCGGTCAGATCCTCAGGCGTGAATACCTCGGCAGGTGCTCGGGTCTCGAGCAAAAAGCTGCCTCCTGCGGCAGCAACAATGGGAGAAGCGGCAAACGTGGACATGAAAGTTCTCTCCAACTGTCAGAGACATTACGACGACGCGTAAATAGTTGCAAATGCGGGCGGTCGAATCCGCGCCGCAATGCAGAAACTGAACCCTGGCCCGCAGCCCTCACTCCAAACGGCACCGCGCGTTCTCTGGATGCCGGGGAACCCAGTAGACCTGGCATGTTTTCGGTTGGGAGGCCAACTTTGCCGCCAGCCAGTCGCGGTCGGAGCTAACTTCAGAATCTGTCAGCCACCGATCCTGTTCTTCGCCGCCAACCACGTAGGTCACTCGAAGCTCCATCCGGTAGTAGATCGTGCCGCCATACTGCCCTTCCGACGTGTGATCCACCACGATCCGAGCTTCTTTGACGTTTCCAATCGCGGAAGAGTACGATCTGCCAGCGGTCCGCTCCAGTCTGCTCAAGGCAAACAGCGCGATGAAGGCAACTATCAGGGCGCCGAGGACAAGTTGCAGCACTCGTTCGCTGCGCGTCGAAGAGCGGGACGGACGTACATGGCTGCGCATCATCGGTGGACATCCCTTCCGCGGATCATTGTAGGTCCTGGGTCGGCAGGTTCCGGATCTGCTGGTTCCGGCTCGGTAGGTTCCCATCCGGCCCCTGAGCCACCTTCGTGTGACACGTGATCGCGTACAATTCTCTTAATCCAGGTTCTGGAGGCCCATCCTGTTCGTCGCGTTTGCTGCCAGCTTGAATCAATCAGCCACCGTGCTCGGCAGGCTCTCGCTGAGGGCCGCCCCATACCTTGCTTTTGCACCCCAGACCGGCTTCCGCCACCAGGTAAAGATGCTGTTCAACGACCCGTTCTCCACCGTGCACCACTACTGGAACTGGTTTGACGCGGCGCTCCTGATCCCCTACTTCGCCGTGATGATCATCCTCGCGCTATACGGAGTGCACCGCTACACGCTCTGCTATCTCTATTTCAAGTACCGCAAGAACTACAATCCCAACGCGCCCTGCCATTTCGACGAGTTACCTCGGGTAACGGTGCAACTGCCCATCTTCAACGAGCAGTTCGTTATTGACCGGCTCGTCGAGGCAGTCTGCGCCATGGAGTACCCACGCGAAAAGCTTGAGATTCAGGTGCTCGACGACTCAACCGACGAAACCACCGAGGTGGCCTCGGCCATCGTCGCCCGGTACGCGGCCCTGGGTCATCCCATCGTCTATATCCACCGCACCAACCGCCACGGGTATAAAGCGGGAGCGCTGGACGCCGGACTGAAAGTGGCAAAGGGCGAGTTCGTGGCCATCTTCGATGCCGATTTTGTGCCTCCGGCCGACTGGCTCATGAAGGTGATCCACCACTTTGCCGAACCCGAGATTGGCATGGTGCAAACCCGATGGACCCACCTGAACCGCGATTACAGCATGCTGACCCAGATCGAGGCCATCCTCCTCGACGGCCATTTCGTAATGGAGCACGGAGCCCGTGTCCGCACCGGCGAATTCTTCAACTTCAACGGCACCGCCGGCATGTGGCGCATCCGGGCGATCTCCGATGGCGGCGGATGGCAGCACGACACCCTGACGGAAGATACCGACCTGAGCTATCGCTCGCAGATGGCCGGATGGAAATTCAAATACCTGCCGGAGGTCGAATGCCCCTCCGAACTGCCCATCGAGATGACCGCGTTCAAGACGCAGCAGGCGCGCTGGGCAAAAGGCCTCATCCAGACCAGCATCAAAGTCCTGCCCATGATGTTCAAGTCCAGCGTCCCGCGCCGCATCAAGGTCGAAGCCGTCTACCACCTGACGGCAAACATGAGCTACCCGCTGATGGTAATCATGTCGGCCCTGCTCATTCCGGCCATGGTTGTGCGCTTTTACCAGGGCTGGTTCCAGATGCTGCTCATCGATTTTCCCTTGTTCACGGCATCCACTTTCTCCATCGCGGTGTTCTACGTGATGAGCGAACGCGAACTCTTTCCCAAAAACTGGATGAAGACATTTCTCTACCTGCCGTTTCTGATGGCTCTCGGCATCGGTCTCACCGTCACCAATACAAAAGCGGTCATGGAGGCCCTGTTCGGCATCAAAAGCGCCTTCGTCCGCACCCCCAAGTACCGCGTGGCCAAGAAGGGCGAAAAGTCGCAGGCCGCCAAATATCGCAAGCGCCTGATTCTCGCGCCCTGGATCGAGCTGGCCTTCGGCGGCTACTTTTTCCTGGCCATTCTTTATACCTTTACCAATCAGAACTATTTCACCGCGCCGTTCCTGGTTCTGTTCGTCATCGGCTACTGGTACACCGGCCTCATGAGCCTGTTGCAGGGCCGTTTCGAGCGCTGGCGCACCGGCGCACCCGCGACCAACGACGAATCCAGCCCCAAGCCCTTCCCGGTCGGCGTATGAAAGCCTGTTCGTTGAGCGACTGTCTGCCTCGTCCGAGAACATGTTCACGCCCCCATCGCCGCCCTTTCCAACGCACCCCTGCCCCCTCCGCTACAATAGACCTTAAGCGCCTGCCGCACCGGGAAATGAAATCCTGGGCCGCCAGGCGCGTCAAAGTATTATGCTAGCCAAAAATCTCCCGGAAGCCCTCACCTTTGACGACGTGTTGCTGGTGCCCGCCTACAGCGACGTGGTGCCCGCACAAGTAAGCACGCAGACGCAACTTACCCGTGACATAACGCTGAACACCCCGCTGCTTTCGGCCGCCATGGATACCGTAACTGAGTCGCGCATGGCCATCGCCATGGCGCAACTGGGCGGCATCGGCATTGTGCATCGCAATCTGAGCATCGCTGATCAGGCGGGGGAGATCGACAAGGTAAAGCGTTCCGAGAGCGGCATGATCGTCGATCCGGTGACGATTGGCCCCGACCAGATGATCGGCGACGCGCTCGATGTAATGCGCCGCTACAAGATTTCAGGCGTGCCGGTCACGCAAGGCAAGCGTCTCGTTGGCATCCTTACCAACCGCGACCTGCGGTTTGAAACGCGGATCGATATTCCCGTGGGCGACGTGATGACCAAGGACGACTTGATCACGGTGCCGGTTGGGACGACCCTGGAGCAGGCGGAGTTGATCCTGCACAAGCACCGCGTGGAGAAGCTGCTGGTGGTTAATGACCAGTACGAGCTCAAAGGCCTGATCACCGTCAAGGACATTCAGAAAAAGCTCAAATATCCCAACGCCAGCAAGGACGAAAAAGGCCGCCTGCGTGTGGGCGGAGCCTTGGGCGCGACCGGCGATTTCCTTGAGCGCGCCGCTGAACTGGTGCGGGCCCGAGTGGATGTGCTGGCCATCGACTCAGCCCACGGCCACTCGTCGCGTGTGCTCGAGGCCGTGAGCCAGGTAAAGAAGCATTTTCCGCACGTCGGCGTGCTGGCCGGCAACATTGCCACCTACGATGGCGCAATGGCCCTGATCGACGCGGGCGCAGACGCCATCAAGGTGGGCATCGGACCCGGCTCCATCTGCACCACTCGCATGGTTACCGGCGCGGGCATGCCGCAGATTACTGCCATTGCCGAGGCCGCGCGGGCGGCGCAGGAGCGCGGCGTGCCCGTCATCGCCGACGGCGGCATCAAGTATTCCGGTGAGGTCACCAAGGCCATCGCCGCCGGGGCCAGTTCGGTCATGATCGGATCGCTCTTTGCCGGCGTGGACGAGAGTCCCGGCGAAACCATCCTCTACCAGGGGCGCAGCTTCAAGACCTATCGCGGCATGGGTTCGCTCACCGCCATGAGCCAGGGTTCCGGCGAGCGCTACTTCCAGAGCACTGAAGATTTGGCCAGCGCCGAGATGGGGACCGAAGGAGTGGTGCAGCGCGAGCGGGCCAGCCAGAATCGCCTCGCCAAGTTCGTGCCCGAGGGCATCGAGGGCCGCGTTCCTTATCGAGGGCCGCTGGAATCAATGATCTACCAGTTAGTGGGAGGGCTGCGCTCCGGCATGGGCTATCTGGGCTGCAGCAGCATCGCAGAGCTGCAGCAGAAGGCCCAGTTCGTGCGCATCTCCGGCGCTGGGCTCCGCGAGAGCCACGTGCACGACGTCATCATCACCCGCGAGGCGCCCAATTACCACGTCGAATAGAGTGGGACCATGAACCATGCTCTCCCCCGCGTCTAGGTTCCCTGCTGCGCTGCCCCATGGCAGACAGGTGCGGAGATTCAACCACTCTAACTCAGAAAGGCCTCGCAGTTTAGACCTTGAGATGAAGCATCCACACGAACAGGATGGCAGGCTCTCGGCGTGGTTGCCGGTCATGATCGGCCTTGCGCTGATCACGCTGTCATCCTCAGACACATTCAGCGCGCAGCACACCAGCGGCCCGCTCCGGTGGATGTTTGAGCATCTGTTCGGGCCTGTCAGCAACGGGCGCTGGAACATGATTCACCACTACATCGTAAGCGTACAGCCAGTCCCTATTGACAGTGGGAGAGTGTGTCGCGAGGTGTCCACCTATTTTTTGGTGGACACTTGATGAGTGTGTCTTAGGCGGCTTGAGAAGAGTGGCTCTGAAGTGAGGAGGCGAGGTTCCAGGGCAGCAGGTCCTGGATCTGGCTGATGGGATGATCGGCGATCTGCGCCAGCACAGTGCGCAGGTAAAGTTCCGGATCGAGTCCGTTGAGCTTGGCTGAGCCGATCAGTGTGTACATGGCTGCCGCGCGTTCGCCGCCACAGTCTGATCCCGCGAACAGGAAGTTCTTCCTTCCAAGAGCGACAGCTCTGAGCGCCCGCTCGGCGGCGCTGTTGTCGATCTCGAGCAAACCATCTTCTGTATAGCGGGTAAGAGCCCGCCAGCGTGAGAGCGCATAACGAATCGCAGCCGCAGTCTCGCTCTTCGATGACAGCGAGCGAAGCGCCTTCTCCATCCATCTACGCAGATCATCGAGCAGCGGCCTGGCCCGTGTCTGTCGAACGCTCAGTCTGAGATCAACAGGCTTCCCACGGATCTCATCTTCGATCGCATAAAGGGCGCCGATTCTTGTCAGCGCTTCGGTAGTGGTCGGCGAAGCGTGCGCTATATGAATGTCGTGGAACTTGCGTCGGGCATGGGCCCAGCAGGCCGCCTCATATATATGGTTGCCATACAGATGATGAAAGCCCGCATAAGCATCGGCCTGCAGAGCTCCAGTGAAGTTCTTCAGATGCTGGCGGGGATGTTCGCCCTTGCGATCCTCTGAGTAGGCGAACCAAACAGCTGGAGCAGCCTCTTCAGCCGCTGGCCGATCATCCCGAACGTAGGTCCAGAGTCGGCCAGTCTTGGTCTTGCCGTTGCCGGGAGCCAGTACGGGCATCGGCGTATCGTCGGCATGCAGCTTGCGGCCGGCGAGCACATGCTTCTGAATCGCATCCACCAGCGGGCTGAGCAGATCGCTGGCTGCACCTACCCAGCCGGCCATGGTCGAGCGTGAGATCGCCACTCCCTGACGGGCATAGATCTCCGACTGCCGGAATAACGGCAGATGGTCCGCGTATTTCGAGACGATCACATGGGCCAGTAAACTCGGTCCTGCCAAGCCGCGCTCGATCGGACGCGACGGTGCCGGCGCTTCGACTACTCGATCGCAGCCTGTGCAGGTGAACTTCGGCCGCACATGGCGGATGACCTTGAAGCTCTCAGGAACATACTCGAGTTGTTCAGAGATGTCGTCACCGAAGTGGCGCAGATCGCCACCGCAATCCGGACAGCAATCGCGTTCGGGCCGGTGCATGACCTCTTCGCGTTTAAGATGTTCAGGCAGCGGCTTGCGTTCGCAACGAGGCTTCGGTTCCTTCGGCGGCGACGCCCGATCGGCGATCGCTTCGGCTTCGGCTTGCGTGGTCTCATCCTCTTCCAGCTCAAACTCCATCTGCTCGAGCTTGAGAACCAGCTTCTCGCTCTTCTTGCCGAAGATCATGTGACGGAACTTCTCGACCATCAGCTTGAGGTGCTCAATGCGCTCTCTCCGTGAGTCGAGTTCTTCGGCCTGCTCAGACATCATCTGGCGATGCGCATCCAGCTCTGCCTCGAGCCGCCGAATCTCTTCGTCCTGAGCAGCGATCAGCAATGCGAACTGTTGCTCATGCGCACGAATCAGATCGAGCAGCGCATCCCGATCGAGTGCATCCAGATCCGGTAGAGGCGCGTGATCCATGGACGCAGTATGCCACTACTTCACGAAAGCACAACCGTGGAAAACCCGCATCAATACAGGGGAATCATGATGATCATCAGACTGCGACTTCCGGAGTCCACGTGCGTTCCACTCGGCGCCAGTCGATGCCTTCCAGAAGCATCGAAAGTTGCGCACGACTAAGGTGCACGGTTCCGCTCTCTGCCTTCGGCCAGATGAATCGGCCACGCTCAAGACGCTTGGCGAACAAGCATAAACCATCGCCATCCCACCAAAGAAGTTTTACGATGTCGCCTCGTCGTCCGCGGAATACAAACACGTGTCCGGAGAACGGTTGCTCGTGCAACACGTTCTGCACCTGCGCACTCAGGCCGTCGAAACCGCGGCGCAGGTCCGTCACTCCTGCTGCAATCCAGACCTTGGTTCCAACCGGAAGCTGGATCACTTGCGCAGACTCTCGAGGATCGAACGCACCAGAGATGAATCAGCGCCGCTCTCTACGCTGATCGTCGCTCGACCAGGAAGCTCGATGTGGATCGCGCCAGTCGCCGGGCTCGCAGCTCCTTCGATCTCTCTGCTCTCGGGTCGTGGGCTGCCCACCGTGACCGGGACCAGCGCAACACTCGGCTCACTCAGTTCGCCACGATCGAATGCACGACGCCACTTGAACACCTGGTTCGCGTTCACACCATGGGCCTGAGCAACTTGGGCGACGCTGGCGCCAGGCTTCAGCGTCAACTGCACAATCTGAAGCTTCTCTGAAATCGATCGAAAGCGGCGAAAACGACGATCCGTACTCAACCCCAATGCATCAGACATGAGCCGATCTTCGGCTCTGCAATACCGCTCTAGCTAGTGGGGACTCGCCGTACGCATACACTACATCCGAAAGACAGGCCACTTCTTTGGCTATGGAACATTCGGATTGCTATGGTTGCGTGCCTGGTGGATGACTATGCCGCGTTTCCGCTACATTCAGGCTGCGCTGCTCGCGCTTCTGTGTACCGGGCTGGTCGCCAGCGCCGACGAGTTCCACCAGACCTTCATTCCCAGCCGAACCGGCTCGCCGCGAGACGTATTGCTGGACTGTTGCGGCGTGATCATCCTGGAGTTTGGGGTTTATTTGGTCATGCGGATCTTCAGGCCCAGGCAGTTGCACAGAGCCGAGTAATCACCGGCCGAGATTCTGCTCGCACCCCCCCCCGTCCATTCCCCCAATCGAGGCAACCGTCAACCTCTCGCCGCGCCTCCGAATCTAATCACCTGACGCCCATCTGGAGCGAGGTCACATCCGCAAACAAGAAAGCACGGGCTCCCGCCATCGCGGATGCCCGTGCCTGCCGTTCCTTCGGAGGCGAAGGAGGAGCCGCTTTACGCGGCCTCTTCGCCGCCTTCTTCTTTCTTGCTTTCTTCCAGCTGTTTCTCGAGTTCGGCGCGCTTCTTGGCCTTCACGTCAGCACGCTTCTGACGTTTGACTTCGAGCTGTTTCTCCGCTCCAAGCAGTTCGATGAAGGCAGTCTCGGCCCCATCGCCCTTTTGGAACCCAGTCCGGACTATCCGCAGATAGCCGCCCTGGCGGTCGCCGTAACGCGGAGCTACTGTCTCGAACAACCGCGTGACAGCCTTGTCGGTCATAAGAAAGCTCAGTGCCTGGCGGCGCGAGTGCAGATCGCCCTTCTTGCCCAGGGTAATCATTTTTTCTACATGTGGACGAACAGCCTTGGCCTTGGCCACGGTCGTCTCCACGCGATCTTCCACGAGGACAGACGTGACCAGGTTGCGCAACAGGGCGCGGCGATGGCTGGTGTTGCGTCCAAGCTTGAATCCTGCATTGCGATGGCGCATAACGTGTTACTCTCTTTCGGGAATTCGTGAGCGTTCAGCGATCAGCAGTCAGCTTTCAGCTCTTTCCGCGCCCGTGATGCCGGGCAACTGATGGCTGAAAGCTGACAGCTGCAAGCTGTCTTCTAAAAGTTTTCCGTCTCAGTGGGCAACTGGAGGTCGACCGAATCCAGCGGCTCATCTTCGTCGTCGAAGTGGCTATAGTTGGCCGCCAGTGCCGTGGCCGGCGGAATGCTCGTCGGACCCGGAACCGCGTTGCCGCTTTCATCGATCTTCATGCCCAGCGAAAGGCCCATTTGCGCGAGGATTTCCTTGATCTCGTTCAGGCTCTTGCGGCCGAAGTTCTTCGTCTTCAGCATCTCGGCTTCGGTCTTCTGCACCAGTTCGCCGATCGATTGAATGTTGGCGTTCTTCAGGCAGTTATAGCTGCGGACCGACAGCTCCAGCTCTTCGACCGAGCGGTTCAGATTGTCGTTGCGCAACAGGATGCGGCCTTCCTCGCCCCGTGCCTCCGCTTCAATCTCTTCCTCGAAGTTGATGAAGATGTTCATGTGATCCTTCAGCAGCTTGGCGGCCAGGCCGACAGCGTCGGCGGGCAGCACAGCCCCGTTGGTCCACACTTCCAGGGTGAGCTTGTCGTAGTCGGTAATCTGTCCCAGACGAGCCGCTTCCACCACGTAGTTCACGCGGCGCACAGGCGAGTGGACCGAGTCCACCGGAATGAAGCCCAGGCCCAGATCAGCGTCAAAATTCTTATCGGCAGAGATGTAACCGCGCCCGCGCTTCAGGCGCATTTCCATGTCGAGCCGGCCGCCCTCAGACACCGTGGCTATGTAGACGTTCTTATCAAGAATCTCCACATCGCCATCGGCTTCAATCATGCCCGAAGTGATCACGCCGGGTTGGTCCGCGCGCAGATAAAGCGCCTTGGGCCCCTCGCCCGAAAGCTTGAACGGAACCTGCTTGAGATTCAGGATGATGTCTGTGGCATCCTCGACGACTCCGGTGATGGACTGGAACTCGTGGAGCACA
This sequence comes from uncultured Acidobacteriota bacterium, assembly GCA_963833995.1. Taxonomy (GTDB): domain Bacteria; phylum Acidobacteriota; class Terriglobia; order Terriglobales; family Acidobacteriaceae; genus Telmatobacter. The sequence continues at coordinate 413,031 of CAWIAE010000005.1, forward strand.
TCTTCGATGCGAATCGCGGTAACCGCGGCGCCCTCAATCGAGCTCAGCAGCGTGCGGCGCAGCGCATTGCCGATGGTGGTGCCAAACCCGCGCTCAAACGGCTGCGCGCTGAACTTGCCAAAAGTGTCGGTAAGCGTCTCGGCATCCACTGCCAGCCGCTTCGGTTTCTGAAATCCTCTCCAAAGCATATCGTTGTCTCATTTCCCGCGCGGCATGTACGTCGCGATGCATTTTGCGGCGGCCGCGCAAGTTCTCCTTCGGTTGGAATGCAGCTCTTAGCTCTCAGCTTTCAGCTCTCAGCCTGATCTCGATTGAGCAAGAGAATTGCGGATCCACGAGGTAGAACTGAAAGCTGACGGCTGATCGCTGACAGCTGTTACTTCGAATACAGTTCGACGATCAACTGTTCGTTGATTGGCAGATTCACATCCTTGCGCTTGGGCAGCGACAGAACGCGGCCCGAGAGATTCTCGAAATTCACTTCCAGCCATGCCGGCACCGGGTTGGAGGCAGCGTACTGCGCAGCCTGCTCCACGATCACCATCTTCTTGGCGCCATCGCGCAGCGCGATCTCGTCGCCGACGTTCACCTGGTACGAAGGAATGTTCACCTTGCGGCCGTTCACCTGGACGTGGCCGTGACGCACGATCTGGCGTGCCTGGCGGCGCGAGATGGCAAAGCCCAGCCGGTAGGCCACGTTGTCCAAACGGCGCTCCAGCTGCTGAATCAACAATTCGCCCGTGACGCCGGTGGCACGGTTAGCCTTCTCGTAGTACTCGCGGAACTGGCCTTCGAGCGTGAAGTAGATGCGCTTGGCCTTCTGCTTTTCATGTAGCTGCAGGCCATAGCCCACGATCTTGGCTTTGCGATCTTTGCCGTGCTGGCCGGGCGCGAAGTTGCGCTTCTCAATCGGGCAACGATCGGACATGCACTTGGTGCCCTTCAAAAATAACTTGGTGCCTTCGCGACGGCAAAGGCGGCAGACTGCTCCGGTATAACGTGCCATTTCTTCTCCTGACTTCGGATGACGGCCGGTTTACGCGTAATGCAGCTTTCAGCCATTAGCTCTCAGCTTTCAGCTCGTGCAATGAACGAGCAGATTCAGCCCTGGCTAATCGAACTTCGCCGCTTGGGACGCTTCGTCCCGGCCCTGTTTATCAAGCCTCTAGCCTCTAGCTCCAAGCTTTCAGCTCATCGTACCAACGGTGTATCCCTCAACTCAGCACGAACAGCTAGAGGCTAGTAGCTGCTTCTCTTACACTCTCCGCCGCTTCGGCGGACGGCAGCCATTGTGCGGCACCGGCGTCACGTCGCGGATCGAGCGTACTTCAATACCCGCCGCGGCCAGTGCGCGGATAGCCGACTCGCGACCCGAACCCGGACCGGCAACCCGAACATCCACCGCGCGCAGACCGTGATCGCGCGCCATGCCGGCGGCGTTTGAAGCCGCCTGCTGCGCCGCGAACGGAGTGCCCTTGCGCGAACCGCGGAAACCCAGCGAGCCCGAGCTCTTCCAGCTCAATGTGTTGCCCACCTGGTCGGTGATGGTAACAATGGTGTTGTTGAACGATGCCTGAATGTGCGCAATGCCGAACGGCACATTCTTGCGCTCGCGCTTCTTGAACTTCTTCGTCTTGCCAGCCTTGCCGGCTCCGGCTTTCTGCTCTGGTTTCGCCATTTAGGTTTTACCCGTCGCTTTCTTCTTGCCGGCCACGGTGCCCTTGCGGGGGCCCTTGCGGGTGCGGGCATTGGTGTGGGTGCGCTGTCCACGCACCGGCAGCGACCGGCGGTGGCGGTTGCCGCGATAGCTCTGAATGTCGATAAGACGCTTGATGTGCATCTGGACGTCCTTGCGCAGGTCGCCCTCCACATCGCCTTCGTCCTCGATCACCTGGCGGATGCGGTTCACCTCTTCCTCGCCCAGATCCTGGATTTTCTTGAAGGCGTCAACATTCGCCTTCTCCAGAATTCTCTTGGCGCGTGGGTCACCGATGCCAAAGATGTATGTAAGCGCGATCCGAGCCTGCTTGTTGCGGGGCAGATCGACGCCGGCAATACGTGCCATTCTGATTCCTTTGCTGCTTGCGGTTATGCGCCTCCGGCCTTAACCGGCTCGCACGGGTTACCGGGAGACGTTCCAGAGGTTCATCGCAAGCCTTGACTTCAGCTAACTAGCCTCTTCGGAGTGGACAGTGATCAGTGAATAGTTGATGTGCTACGACTTGCCACTTCAGCCAGTCCCTGATCCCTTAGTCCCTTCGGTGGACGTTTCCCTGCTTGCCAGGCTCGCTTAGCCCTGGCGCTGCTTGTGCTTTGCGTTCTCGCAGATCACACGCACCACGCCGCGGCGGTTGATGACCTTGCACTTCACGCAAATCTTCTTTACCGATGCACGGACCTTCATTTGCTGCTGCCCTTCTCCGCGCATCTACCGACGACGCGGTTGAAAAATCCAGCTTTCAGCCTTCGGCTCTCAGCCTGTGCCCTCGCAGTCAGCTGATGCTGACGGCTGACTGCTATTTGTAGCGGTACACAATCCGTCCGCGATTCAGATCGTAGGGGCTCAGTTCCACCGCCACGCGGTCGCCAGGCAGAATGCGAATGAAGTTCTTGCGCATCCTTCCCGAAACATGGGTCAAAACCTCGTGGTTGTTCTCCAGCTTGACCTTGAACATGGCGTTTGGCAGAGTCTCAATGACCACTGCCATGACCTCAATCGCGTCTTCCTTCGACAAACTCTCTCCCGCTTGTGCTTCCGCACCTTAACGTTTGGACCGGCGTTTACTCGGTCAGAATCCTCGCTCCGGTGTCGGTCACCGCAACTGTCTGCTCGAAATGAGCGCTCATGCTTCCATCGTCGGTCACTGCCGTCCAGCCGTCCTTCAAAACCCTCACGTCGGGCTTGCCGGCGTTGACCATGGGCTCGATGGCGATCACCATGCCCGCGCGCAGCTTCATGCCGCGGCCAGCCTCGCCAAAATTAGGCACCTGCGGCTCTTCGTGCATGTTGACGCCGATGCCGTGCCCGACAAAATCCCTTACTACCGAAAACCCGTTCGCTTCGACCACCCGCTGCACGGCCGCGCCGATATCGCCCAGGGTCGCTCCCGGCTTCACCACTGCAATCCCCGCTCGCAGCGACGCCTCGGTCACCCTAAGCAGTTGTGCCGTGTTGGGCGCAATCTTCTCACCCACCGGAACCGTAATCGCCGCATCCCCAAAGTAGCCGTCCACCACCGCCCCGCAATCCACCGAAACGATATCCCCTTCCTTCAGAACCCGCTTCTTCGATGGAATGCCGTGCACCACCTCACTGTTGACTGAGGTGCACAGCACGCAGGGAAACCCGTGATAGCCCTTGAAGGCGGGCTTGGCGCCCAGTGCGGCGATGCGCGCTTCAGCCACCCTTTCCAGATCGAGAGTGGTCGCACCGGGTTTCACATGGCTGCGGACCAACTCTAGCACCTCGCGAACCACCTGCCCCGCGCGGCGCATCTTTTCGATCTCGTCGGACGACTTCAGTACCACCGCCACCCCTGGACCCCGCTTTCAGTGCCCTCAGCGCACAAATGACCGCCCGGCAGCTGCTTAACTTCGCAGCCGCTTGACGGCGGCAATAATTCCAGCCGCAATTGCGGCAATCGGTCCGTCTCCGTCTACCTCAGCAAAACGTCCCATTCCCCGGTAGTGTTCCACCACGGGAGCGGTCTGCGCCGCATAAGCGCGCATGCGCTCCGTGAAGACCTTCTCCGTATCATCAGCACGCTGGACCAGAGCGGAGCCTTCCACATCGCAAAAACCATCCCGTTGGGGCGGGTTCGAGAAGATGTTGTAAATGCTCTGGCAGACTGGACAGTTCCTGCGCCCGGTAACGCGGCGCAATAACTGATTATAGTCCACATGAATACTGACAGCAACCACCGGCAGCGACTGCGATTGCGCTCCCAGGAGTCCGTCAAGCCAACTGGCTTGGGGCAACGTCCGCGGAAAGCCGTCCAGAATGTACCCATTGGCTGTGTCCGGCTGCTGCAAGCGTACTGCCACCATCTCGTCGACCAGTGAATCGGGAACCAGTTCGCCGCGGTCCATGATCTCCTTGGCCGCCAGACCCAGCGCAGTTCCCTGGGCCACGTTGGCGCGCAACAGGTCGCCAGTGGAGATCTGCGGAATTCCCCACTGCTTCACCAGAGCCTTGGCCTGGGTTCCCTTGCCCGAGCCCGGTGCGCCCAATAAAAGAATCGGACCGGGAACGGTTTTTGAAGCCGCCTCCCGGTCGCTTTCTACAACACTTGCAGACGAAGACATTACCAGGTTTTCCTTCCGCGAATACGACCGGAACGAGGGGAAAAGCCGTCATAATGCCGCATGATCAGCTGCGATTCGATCTGGTTGATGGTGTCCATGGCCACACCCACCACGATCAGCAGTGAAGTGCCGCCAAAGTAGAAGTTGACCCCCAAACCATGCGTCGCCCAGGTTGGCAGAGATTCAAAGAACCTGCCGATGAGCCAAACCTTATCGAAACGTATGCCCGAAATCAGGAAGGTGGGCACCAGGGAAATAATAATCAGATAGATCGCGCCTACCAGCGTAATGCGCGTCAGGATGTCATTGATAAAGTCCGAGGTTCGCTTGCCGGGGCGGATTCCGGGAATGAACGAGCCCGACTTGCGGAAATTATCGGCAATGTCATCCGGCTTCATGATGATGGACACGTAGAAATAGGCGAAGAAGATAATGCCCAGCATGTAGAGGAACTCGTACCATGGATAGCCGGGCTGCAGCGCCTGCATGATCGGTTGCAAAAGACGGTTATTCTGCACCCAGTCCACCTGGCCGAATAAGAGCGGCGCCGACAGAATCGAACTGGCGAAGATGACCGGCATTACGCCGCCCGAATTCACCTTCAGAGGCAGGTGGCTCGATTGCCCGCCCATCATGCGGCGGCCAATGATCCTTCGCGCGCTCTGGATGGGAATGCGCCTCTCCGACCGCTCAACAAATACAATGAACGCCACCACTGCAATCATGCCCACCAGCAACACCGCGATGGCCATGATGGTCAGCGAGCCCCAGGCATTGGTCTGAACCTTTTGAATCAGGTCGCCGATGCCGCGCGGCAAACCCGCGACAATGCCCGCAAAGATCAAAAGGCTCATGCCGTTGCCGATGCCGCGATCGGTAATCTGCTCGCCCAGCCACATGATGAACGCCGTGCCCGTGGTCAGCGTCAGCACCGTCATCAGGCTGAAGCCGATTCCCGGATTCAGCACCAGTCCCTGCCGCGTCAGAATGGCGGCGATGCCGATGGACTGCAGCGCGCCCAGAATGACCGTGACGTAGCGGGTCCACTGGGTGATCTTGCGCCGGCCCAGTTCGCCTTCCTTCTGGATGCGCGCCAGCGGCTCATACACCACGGTGAGGAGCTGAAAGATGATGGATGCCGTGATGTACGGCATAATGCCCAAAGCAAAGATGGTCATACGGCGCAGGTTCCCGCCGCCGAACAGGTCCATCAACCCCAGCGCTGAACCGCTCTGCTGGTTGAACATCAGTTCCAGTTGGTGCGTGTTCACTCCGGGCGTTGGAATCCATGCGCCCAGCCGGTAAACGGCCAGAATGCCCAGCGTGAACAGAACCCGCTTGCGCAGGTCAGGAATCCGGAAAATATTAAGGAACTTCTCAAGCATATCTGCTAATCCGCTTCGGGCGTTTCCGCCGGTCGAACTCTTTACCACTCCATCTTAGAGCATTTCTCGATTTCGAATGAGCGTATCGAAGCCGGAGAAATGCAGTCTATGCGGGCGGTCACATCTGTGGGCTAGGTGCCCCAGGTCTCGTCTTGCAGTGGCGCAGAGACCTGGAAAATTCGATCCGCCTAAGCCGTTGTCGGTGCCGCCGGAGCGCCCAGCACCACGGCCCTGCCGCCAGCCTTCTCAATCTTCTCCACGGCCGACTTCGAAAACTTGTGGGCGTGAATCGTCTTGGCCGAGGTCAGTTCCCCTGAGCCGAGAATCTTGATCAGCGCCTTCTTGCTCGAGGCCAGGCCCAGCTTCTTGTAGTCGTCCAGCCCGATCTCGGCCACTTCCAGTCCTTCAATGCGGTCAAGATTAATGACCGTGTACTCGGTGCGGAAGATGTTGGTGAATCCGCGCTTGGGCAAGCGGCGGTGCAGCGGCATCTGGCCGCCCTCAAAACCGCGCATCAGGCTGAAGCCGGAACGCGAACCCTGGCCTTTGTGGCCGCGGGCCGATGTCTTTCCCATACCGGATCCCATGCCCCGGCCCACGCGCTTGCGCCCGGTATTCGCCTTCTTGGGCGCGCGCAAGTTCGATAAGTTCTTCGTCATGATTTCCCTCGCTGTAGCGCCGACTGGGTTGGTCCCTGCCGACTCGCGTTTTAAATGCAGCTTCTAGCTTCTAGCCGCTAGCTTTCAGCCGACCTTCGCTGAGCCAAACTGTCAATCCCTCGCGGGAGATGGCTAGCAGCTAGAAGCTAGAGGCTAGAAGCTGGAAAACTAGGCCGTGCCTAGTTTTCCAGAATTCTCACCAGGTGCGGAACCGTCTTCACCATGCCGCGGATAGATTCGTTGTCCACGCGCTCGACAATCTGGTTCAACCGCGTAAAGCCCAGGCCCTTGATCACAGCCTTGTGCTTATAAGGCGTGGAGTTCTTCGAGCGGTAATACTGAATGCGGATTTTCTTGAGCTCGGCCATGGTTTACATCTCCTCCACGGTCTTGCCGCGCATGGTCGCAACTTCGCCCTTGTCGCGCAACTGCACCAACGCATCGAACGTCGCCTTGATCACGTTGTGCGGATTGGGCGATCCCAGGCTCTTGGTCAGCACGTTCTGCACACCGGCAGAAGTCATCACCGCGCGCACCGCACCGCCGGCAATCACGCCAGTGCCTTCCGGAGCGGGCTTCAACAGCACCTGGCCCGAGCCAAACCGGCCCAGCACCTGGTGCGGAATCGTGGTCTCAGTCAGGTTCACGCGGACCAGGTTCTTCTTGGCCGACTCGATCCCCTTGCGGATCGCCTGGGGAACTTCCTTGGCCTTGCCCGAACCGTAGCCCACCACGCCCGAAGCAGCATCGCCCACCACCACCAGCGCAGCAAACGACATGTTCTTGCCGCCCTTCACCACCTTGGTTACGCGATTGATGGCCACCACCTGATCCTTCAGGTTGTACTGGTTGGCATCGAGTTTCTTCTTTAACATCGTCATTGCTCTCTCGTCTCTTTTTGAGCTTTCAGCTTTCAGCCACTTGGTTGCTCGGGTTGAGTCTTTCCAACCTGCCGCGAACAAGCTGAAAGCTAAGAGCTGACAGCTGATAGCTGCTCTTAGAACTCCAGGCCGGCTTCGCGGGCCGCGTCGGCCAGCGCCTTGATGCGCCCGTGATACAAATAACCGCCGCGATCGAAAACCACCTTCTTGATGCCCTTCGCCGTCGCCGCCTCGGCCACCGCCTTGCCAATCTCTTTGGCCGCCGCCACGTTGCCGCCGGTCTTTACCTTCAAGCCAAGCGTCGAAGCGGAAACCAGCGTCTCGCCCTTCTGGTCGTCGATGACCTGGGCGTAGATATGGTTGAGTGAGCGGTACACGTTCAACCGCGGCCGCGCCTCGGTGCCAGAGAGCTTCCGGCGGATGCGCGCATGAATGCGCTGCCGAATCTCATTTCTCTTGTTCTGCGTAATCATGGTCTTCTCTTTCCTATCAGCGGAACCGCCCTGCGATTCCGTTCGGTTTGAATATCAGCTACTAGCTTCTAGCCGCTAGCTCCTAGGTCATCTTGCTCAAGCTCAGCCTTTTTGCCTGACGACAGGCTAGAAGCCGGAAGCTAGCAGCTAAAAGCTGCATTTCTTACTTGCTGCCCGTCTTGCCGGCCTTCTTCTTCAGCTTCTCGTTGGTGTAGCGCACGCCCTTGTTCTTGTAGGGGTCCGGCTTGCGCAGCGAGCGCATGTCAGCCGCTACCTGTCCTACCTTCTGCCGGTCGATGCCGGAGACAGTCAGGTGCGTCATCTTGGGATCGATCGCTACCTCGACTCCGGTGGGCAGCGGAAACTCGATGGGGTGCGAGTAGCCCAGCGTAAACACCACCATCCCCTTGCCCTTCAATTCAGCGCGGTAGCCGATGCCCACAATGTCCAAATCGCGCTTCCAACCCTTGGTCACGCCTTCAACGGCGTTGAAAACCAGCGCACGCGTCAGTCCGTGCACCGCGGCGAATTTGTCATCCTCGCGAACCACGTGCAAAGTTCCGTCCTTGGATTCCAGCTTTACGCCCGCGGCGATCAGAGCAGAGACCTTGCCCTTGGGCCCTTCGACCAGAACGGTGTTGCCTTCAACCGTGTACTTGACTCCCGCCGGCAGCGGAATCGGTTTCTTCCCAATACGCGACATCGATTCAATCCTTCATTTGGCTTGCGAGTCCCGAAAAGCAGTTGTCAGTGATCAGTGATCAGCTTCAACGCCCCATCGTTCCACTGCAGCCGGGTCGAGCCAGAGGCCCGACAAGCATTCAGCCATCAGCTCTCAGCTTTCAGTTCGTCTCGGATCAACACACCTGCAAGGACCAGCTGAAAGCTGATGGCTGAAAGCTGCCTTACCACACTTCGCAAAGCACTTCGCCGCCCACGCCTTCGCGGCGCGCCTGGCGGCCCGTCATCACACCCTTGGGCGTGGTCATGATCGAGATGCCGAGCCCTCCCTGCACGCGCTTGATCTCATCGCGGCCAATATAAACACGGCAGCCGGGACGCGAGATGCGCGCCAGGTCGCGGATGGCTGCTTCCTGTCCGCCGTACTTCAGGTACACGCGGAGAATCGGCTTGCCGTCCTCTTCCTGGGTCTTGTAGTTCGAGATGTAGCCCTCTTCCTTGAGAATGCGGGCTATCTCGGTCTTCAGCTTTGAAGCCGGCACATCCAGCTTCTGGTGGCGCGCCCGGATCGCATTCCGGATCCGCGCCAGAAAATCTGCTACTGGGTCGGTCAGACTCATTCCTTCTCCTTCATTCCCCGTTCGCCCGCCGCTCTTTTAGCAGGAACCAGCGGAAATGCCTCAAAACAGCTTTTAGCTTCCAGCCGTTAGCTTCTAGCCTTTTCATTGGAACCCAGCCGTTTCGCTTCAACACGAAGAGGCTAGGAGCCAAAAGCTAGCAGTTGGTAGCTGTCCTTCTACCAGCTCGATTTCACGACACCGGGAATTTCTCCCTTGAGCGCAAGTCCGCGGAAACACAAACGGCACATGCCGAACTTCCGCAGGAATCCCCGCGGACGTCCGCAGAGCTTGCACCGGTTGTGCTTGCGGCAGCTAAACTTCGGCTTCCGCGCGTCCTTCACCCTTTTTGCAGTGGTTGCCATAACTCCTCTTAAAAATCAGCTGTCAGTTATCAGCTATCAGCCTGTTTCTTGTCCAACGCAATCCTGGCGGAACAGGCCAAAATCCGGTCGCCCCCGATCCTGCCCCGGCCTCGATCAAGCTGAAAGCTGACAGCTAGAAGCTGTGTTTACGCCCCTTGCCGGAACGGCATCCCGAAGTGCCTCAGCAGCGCCCTCGCCTGGTTGTCGTCCTTCGCCGTGGTCACAATGGTGATGTTCATGCCCTTCAGCTTTTCCACCTTGGAGTAATCAATCTCCGGGAAGATCAGCTGGTCGCGCAATCCGAGCGTATAGTTACCGCGCCCGTCAAAACTTTTGGTCGATACACCGCGAAAATCGCGCACCCGCGGCATCGCTGTCGAAATCAGCCGGTCGAGGAACTCGTAGGCCTTATCCTGGCGCAGCGTCACCATGGCGCCGATCGACATGCCGGCGCGCACTTTGAACGCCGCAATCGATTTCTTGGCCTTGGTGGTCACCGGCTTCTGGCCGGTAATTGCCGTCAGATCGCCTACCAGCGGATCGAGCAGCTTGGTGTTCTGTGTGGCCTCGCCCAGCCCCATGTTCACCACGATCTTCTCCAGCCGCGGAACCGCCATCGAATTCTCGATGCCCAGTTCCTTCTTCAGAGCCTGCTTGATCTCTTTGTTGTACTTCTCTCTAAGCCTTGCCGCCATGTTCCTTCGCTCCGTTTCTTCCGATTCTCGGAGTGGTCGCCGCGGCGACCGTTTACCGTTGCGGAAGGTTAAAAACAGCTATCAGCCTTCAGCCTTCAGTTTCCGAGACCGCCAACTCACAGCGCGCACAACTGAAAGCTGAGAGCCGACGTCTGAAAGCTGCTTCCTCACTTCTTCGTCGGCAACTCCGTGCCGCACTTCTTGCAAATGCGCGACCGTGTGCCGCCCTCGGTCTTGAAACCCACTCGAGCCGGGCCGCACGTGGGGCAAACCAGCGCGACGTTCGAAATGTTGATGGGCGACTCGTGCTCGGCGATGCCCCCCTTGGTCCGCTGTCCCGTCTTGCCCGAAATCGTCTTTTTGACCACCCGCACGTGCTCCACCAGCACCGTGCCCTTGTCCGGGAAGGCGCGCAGCACGCGGCCGGTCTTGCCCCGGTCGGCACCGGTAAGCACCTTGACCGTATCGTTGCGATGAATACTCAAACTTGGCATCTCTTCTCCGAAATACAGCTATCAGCTCTCAGCCGTCAGCTCTCAGCTTTACTCTCCCAGTTACAAAACCTTCTCTGCCGCCGGCGTGCGCTCCGCCAAAATCGAGCTGAAAGCTGAGGGCTGAGAGCTACAAGCTGCCTTACACCACTTCCGGCGCCAGCGACACAATCTTCAAAAACTTCTTCTCGCGCAATTCACGGGCCACCGGTCCAAACACGCGCGTGCCTACCGGCTCATGCGCATCGTCAATCACCACAGCCGCGTTCTCATCAAAGCGGATATAGGTGCCGTCGCGCCGCCGGTATTCTTTGCGGGTGCGGACAATGACCGCTTTCACCACTTTGCCCTTCTTGACCGTGCCGTCCGGCGAAGCTTCCTTCACCGCCGCGGTCACAATGTCGCCAAGACCGGCCTTCTTGCCCAGTCCGCCGCCCAGCGGCAGAATCACTTGAAGCTTGCGCGCGCCGGAGTTATCGGCCACCGCGAGCATGGTTCTCATTTGCACTGCCATGATTGCTTCTCCTGACCGCTCTAACTAGCAGCCTGAACTTCAGTCTTGACCGCCGCGTCCTCAACCTGGACCAACGACGAGCGCCGTACAATCTCTTCCAATGCCCACCGCTTCAGCTTGCTCAGCGGCCGGGTTTCGCGAATCCGCACTACATCGCCCATGCGCGCCGAACTCTGCTCATCGTGCGCGTAGAACTTCTTGGTGGTACGCATAATCTTCTTGTACTTGGTATGCGGCTTGCGCATTTCGACCTCGACCACGATGGTCTTCTGCATCTTGGTCGAAACCACGTTGCCCACCTTCTCATTGCGCCGGTTAGCCGGTGCCTGTCCTGCTTCTGTCGTTGCCGTCATCAACGGGCTCCCTTTCCGGCATTCTCCGCCGCGATATCCTTGGCCGCGCCGCGGATACCAAGCTCGCGCTCGCGGGCCACGGTCTTGATTTGGGCGATCTCCTTGCGCAGTTGGCGGAGCTTCTTCACTCCGTCGTTCTGCCCCAGCGAGACCTGAAAACGAAGCCGGAAAAGCTGCTCAGCGGCTGTCTTCTCCTGGTGCACCAGTTCGGCGTCGCTCAAATTACGAATCTTTGCGAGTTCCATCTCTTCTTTGCTCCTGGCTGTCAGCTATCAGCCTTCAGCTCTCAGCTTTGCCTGCGCGTTCAAATTGAACATCTCAGGCCCACTGTGCTGCAGATTAGCTGAAAGCTGATAGCCTACAGCTAAATAGCTGCTTTTCTACTTGGCCGCGGCGGCAACAACTTTTTCCGCGCCCGGCCGTGTCACAAACTTGGTCTTGAGCGGCAGCTTGTTCGACGCCAGACGCATGGCTTCCTGTGCGGTCGCCGTGTCCACGCCTTCCATCTCGAACAAGATCTTGCCCGGCCGCACCACGGCTACCCAGTGATCCAGCGCGCCCTTGCCTGAGCCCATGCGGACTTCGGCCGGCTTCTTGGTAATCGGCTTGTCCGGGAACAGGCGCAGCCAGATCTTGCCGCCGCGCTTGATAAACCGCGTCATGGCGATACGGCTGGCCTCGATCTGCCGGTCGGTGATGTAGCCACACTCCATGACCTTCAAACCGTACTCGCCGAACGACAGCGAAGAACCACGCCACGCCTTGCCCCGGCGCTTGCCCTTCTGCTGCTTGCGAAACTTCACCTTCTTAGGCATCAACATAACGAAAACCTCAAAACAAGCTGCTAGCTGCTAGCTTCTAGCTTGAAACTCTTACCGTGGCAGTCTGCTTTCCGTCGTACTAGCTAGAAGCTAGAGGCCGGAAGCTAAAAGCTGCTTCTAAAACACGCTCGTTCCGACTGCGGGAGCTTGACGGCGCTTCTGCTCATAAATGTCGCCGCGATAGATCCAGGTCTTCACGCCAATTACGCCGTATGTTGTGTGCGCCTCGGCAAAGCCGTAGTCGATGTCCGCGCGCAGTGTGTGCAGCGGCAAGCGCCCTTGCAAATACCACTCCGAGCGGGCGATTTCATTGCCGTTCAACCGGCCCGAAACGCGCACCTTGATTCCCTTGCAGCCGAAACGCAGCGCCGAATCCACACTCTTGCGCATGGCGCGGCGGAAACTGACGCGCTTTTCCAACTGCAGCGCGATGTTCTCCGCCACCAACTGAGCGTCCAGTTCCGGCTTGTTCACCTCGATGATGTCGATGAACACGTCGCGGCTGGTGCGCTTGCCAAGCTCCGTCTTCAGCTTCTCGATCTCCGCACCCTTGCGGCCGATCACGATGCCCGGCCGTGCGGTGCGGATCAAAAAGCGCAGCTTGTTGCCGGGCCGCTCGATCTCCACCGAGCTCACGCCGGCAGCCTTCAGCTTCTCACGCAGCTCAGCCTTGAGCTTCACGTCCTCGATCAGGAGCTTGTCATAGTCGCGCTCTGAGAACCAGCGCGAACGCCACGGCTTGTTCACTCCCAGCCGGAATCCGTAAGGATGGACTTTCTGTCCCATAAACTTCCTCTCAAAATCCTCTTAGGCCTTCTTACCGGCCGATTTCTTGGTTGTTGCCACCGGCTTTTTCGCCGCAGCCTTCCTGCCAGCCGACTTGGTTCCCGCTGCCGGCTTGGCAGCATCCGGGTCCTCGGCCCTGGTTACCAGCCCCTGGGCTCCCTCGCGCTCGGCTACCGAAAGCACAATATGCGTCAGCCTACGTTGGTAGCGGTAGGCGCGTCCCATCGGCGCCGGGCGGATGCGCTTCATCCGCGGCCCGTCGTTGGCCAATGCCTGCTTCACATACAGGCTGTCCACGTCCAGATCGATGCCCCGCTCGTCGGCCACGTACTTGGCGTTGTCCACCGCTGAAACCAGCAGCTTGTGAATCACGGGGGCAATGCGCTTCTTGGTGAAGGCCGCCGTCTCCAGCGCCTCCTGAACCCCCCGGCCCTTGATCAGGTCAAGAACCAGCCGTGCCTTCTGCGGCGACACGCGCTGAAACCTGGCCTCGGCCCGATATTCTTTTGTCTCGACTGCCATTGGTCTGTCCTCATACTTGAGCTTTCAGCTTTCAGCCGTCAGCTTTCAGCCATTCGTGCCCGATGCGCTCTTTTCGCATCGCTACTTCAAATCCCATGTCGCCTCTGCCACCAGTTCCGCCTCAGTCTCGCTGAAAGCTAAAAGCTGATGGCTGAAAGCTGCTTCAACGTGGCTTGGCGCTGGTTTCAGCGGCCTTGCTGCTGCCCCCGGTGTGCCCCTTGAACGTGCGGGTGGGCGCGAACTCGCCCAGTTTGTGGCCCACCATGTTCTCGGTCACATACACCGGAACGAACTTCTTGCCGTTGTGCACGGCAATGGTGTGGCCTACAAACTCCGGGAAGATCGTCGAACGCCGCGACCAGGTCTTCACAACCTTCTTGTCGTTAGCCTGGTTGAGCACCTCGATCTTCACGGTCAGGTGCGCATCCACAAACGGGCCCTTCTTTGTCGAACGTGCCATAGAAACCAGCTCCTAGCTTTTAGCCTCTAGCCTCTAGCTCAAAACGACCGCTAGTGACCGGCTATCGCCTGAAATCTCTGCCTCGCAGCGCCTTAGCTAGTAGCTAGAAGCTAGTAGCTAGTGGCTGCACCTTTACTTCGCCCGGCGGCTGACGATGAACGCGTCTGTCCGCTTGTTGTTGCGTGTCTTGTAGCCTCTCGTTGGCTGTCCCCACGGGGTCACCGGATGACGGCCGCCCGAGGTCTTGCCCTCGCCGCCGCCGTGGGGGTGGTCTACCGGGTTCATGGTCACGCCGCGATTGGTCGGGCGAATGCCCTTCCAGCGGTTGCGCCCCGCCTTGCCGATGGCTACGTTCTCGTGGTCCGTATTGCCCACCTGCCCGATGGTCGCCATGCACTCGGCCAGCACCTTGCGAGTTTCACCCGAAGGCAGCTTCAGCAGTGCGTAATCGCCTTCCTTGGCCACCAGTTGCGCCTGCGTACCCGCCGAACGCGCCATCTGCGCGCCCTTGCCCGGCCTCAGTTCAATGGCATGCACCGTGGTGCCGGCCGGAATGTTCTTTAACGGCAGCGCGTTGCCCACCAGGATGTCAGCCTCGGGTCCCGAACTCACCGTCGCGCCCACCTTCAACCCCACAGGCTGCAGGATGTACCGCTTTTCGCCGTCGGCGTAGTGCACCAGCGCGATGCGCGCGGACCGGTTGGGATCGTACTCGATGGTCGCCACCTTGCCCGGCACGCCATACTTCTCGCGCTTGAAATCGATGAGGCGCAACTGCTGCTTGTGACCTCCGCCATGGTGGCGGATGGTCAGATCGCCCGAATTACGGCGTCCGCCTGTACGCTTGCGAACCGCCAGAAGCGGCTTGTGCGGCTTATCCGTCGTCAGGTCGTCGTTGACCAGCGAAGTCTGAAAGCGCAACGTCGGCGTTATCGGTCTATATGTCTTGATTGCCATCGTCTTTTTTCCTTGATGAGCTTTAAGCTCTCAGCTTTCAGCCATCAGCTCATCCATCTTCAACAAACAAACTTCTGTGACTCGCTCTTGCCTTTTCCTCTCGCCCCTCCAAGGAACAAGCTGAAGGCTGAAAGCTGACAGCTGATAGCTGCCCTACAGATTGCTCACGTACTCCGGCAGCTTCTCGCCTGCCTTCAGCCGGACGTATGCCTTCTTCCAATCCGGACGGAATCCCGCGAACTTGCCCCTGCGCCGTTCCTTGCCAATCACATTGGCGGTACGCACTCCAGCTACTTTCACCTTGAAGAGAGCCTCGACCGCCTGCTTCACTTCGGTTTTGGAGGCATCGGGCGCCACGTCAAACACCAGCGTCCCTTCGGTCTCCTTCACGCCCAGGCCCTTTTCGGTAATCAGCGGGCGGCGAATTACGCTATAGAGAGTCGGCATTACGCGGCCTCCGTCTGTGCGCCCAGCTTGGCCGCCGCGGCAGCCTTGCGCTTCGACGCGTTCTTTTCCAGCATCTCCGTCAACTGCTCAATGGCGGCCGTTGAAAAAATCGCCCGCTCATACCGCAGCAGATCGTAAGGATGCACTTCGTTGTTGAGCACAAGTTCCACGCCCTTGAGGTTGCGCGCGCCCAGCAACAGCGCCTGACTCAGCGTCTTGCCGTTTTCCACCAGCAGCGCGGTGCGCGTCACGTTCAGCTTGTCGAGAGCGGCGCGGTAGAGCTTGGTCTTGGCTTCCTTGATCTCCAGCGAATCCACCACCGTCAGCTTGCCGTCGGCCAGTTTCGCCGCCAAAGCCGAGCGCAGCGCACCCAGCAGCTTCTTGCGAGGAAATGCGTAGTCATAGCTGCGCGGCTGCGGCCCGTGCACCGTGTAGCCATGACGCCACAACGGCGAACGCACCGAACCGATACGAGCCCGGCCCGTGCCCTTCTGCTTCCACAGCTTCTTGCCCGAACCGGCGACCTCGGTGCGGCTCTTGGTCTTGTGCGTGCCCTGGCGCAGCGAAGCGCGATAGTGCTTCACCGCCTCCCACAGCAGAGCCTCATTGACCTGGTCCGGCCCATACAGCGCATCGGACAGCTCCAGCGTGCCCACCTTGTCCCCGTTCATATTCAACACATCAACGTTTGCCATCATTCTTCTTCTTCCGCCGGTCTCTTTCCCGGCTCTCAATCTAATGCGCCGCGAGGCGCGGTCACCCGCACCGGAGGTGCTATTTCCTCTTCGCCGTTGCCTTCTTCGATGCCTTCAGGGGATCTACCGTGCCCGAACCAGCAAAACCACGGCGCTCGCGCGGCGGTGTCTTGGCCTTCGAAATCAGTACATAACCTTCCCGCGCTCCAGGCACCGCACCTTCGACCATCAAAAGATTCTCTTCGAGGTCAATGCCGCGAATGCGCAGATTCCTGACCGTCACCTGTACCGCGCCCATGTGGCCGGGCATACGCTGCCCCGGAAACACGCGCGACGGAAAGCTGGATGCGCCGATCGAGCCCTGCACCTGAAACATGTGTCCGTGCGACTTGGGACCACCGGCGAAACCGTGACGGCGCACAACGCCGGCAAACCCGCGGCCCTTCGAGGTGCCGATCACGTCCACAAACTTCGCGTCGCTGAAGATATCCACCAGCACACGGTCGCCCGCCTTTGTCTCGGCGGCGCCATCCGTAGCGGCTTCGATATTCACTTCCTTGATGACCTTCACCGGCGGCGCTTCCGTCTTGGCAAAATGTCCCGCCTGCGGTTTGGTTACGTTCTTGGCCTTGATGAATTCCACCAGCCCAATCTGCGCCGCGTCATAGCCGTCCCTGGCCAGCGTCTTCAACTGCGTAATCACGCAAGGGCCCGCCTGCAGCACCGTAATTGGGTGCACATCGCCCTTTTCATCGAAGACCTGCGTCATGCCGATCTTTTTTCCCAGAATCCCTGTAACTGCCATCTCTTCCCTCACCTCATCATGCGAAGCGTTCAGCTTTGCACTGCCGGGGTCCTTCCGGACCTTTCTACTGCCTGCGCCGCTTGCCTTTTGCGCCACCATGGACCTCTTGGGCCGCGAGGCGCAGTTGGCCGCACCGCGGGTGCCTACTTCTCAAACGCCTTGATCTCGACATCGACGCCGGCTGGCAGATCGAGCTTCATCAGCGCATCCACCGTCTGCTGTGTCGGTTCGAGAATGTCGATCAGCCGCTTGTGCGTACGAATCTCGAACGCCTCGCGCGACTTCTTGTCCACGTGCGGCGAACGCAGCACGCAGTACTTGTTCTTGATCGTCGGCAAGGGGATCGGGCCAGCCACCGTTGCCCCGGTGCGCTTGGCCGTCTCCACAATCTCGCCGGTCGAGGTGTCCAGCACGCGATAGTCGTATGCCTTCAAACGAATTCGAATCCTCTGTCCTACCATGACTTCCTTCCGAGTGATCAGTGTTCGACGAGCAGTGATCAGATTTCGCTTGCCGTTTCAGCTTTTAGCTCTCAGCCTTCAACCCACGGCATTGCGCCTTGAACTGAGAGCTGAAAGCTGACAGCTCTCAACCTACTTGATAATCTCGCTGATCGTGCCCGCGCCCACCGTCCGGCCGCCTTCGCGAATCGCGAACCGCAATCCCTTTTCCATGGCCACCGGCGTAATCAGCTCCACCTGCAGCTGCACGTTGTCACCCGGCATCACCATCTCCGTGCCCTCGGGCAGCTCCGCCACTCCCGTCACATCGGTCGTGCGGAAGTAAAACTGCGGCCGGTAGCCCTTGAAGAACGGCGTATGACGCCCGCCCTCTTCCTTGCTCAAAACGTACACTTCGCCCTTGAAATTGGTGTGCGGCGTGATCGATCCCGGCTTGGCCAGCACCATCCCCCGCTCCACATCCTCTTTCGGAATGCCGCGCAGCAGGATACCGGCATTGTCGCCCGCCAGGCCCTCGTCCAACTGCTTCTTGAACATCTCAACCCCCGTGCAGACACTCTTGCGCGTCTCCCGGAAGCCCACAATCTCCACGTCCTCGCCCACCTTCACCTTGCCGCGTTCGATGCGCCCCGTGACCACCGTGCCGCGCCCCGAGATCGAGAAAATATCCTCGATCGGCATCAGGAACGGAAGATCGATCGAGCGCTGCGGCTGCGGCACGTTCTTGTCCACCGCATCCATCAACGCATCAATCTGCGCTTCCCACTTCGGCTCCCCGTTCAGGGCGCCCAGTGCCGAGCCGCGAACCACCGGCACATCGTCGCCGGGGAACTGGTACTTGGTCAGCAACTCGCGGACTTCCATCTCCACCAGGTCGGTCAGCTCTTCGTCCTCGACCGCATCGCACTTGTTGAGGAACACCACGATGTAGGGCACCCCCACCTGGCGGGCCAGCAGCACGTGTTCCTTGGTCTGCGGCATCGGACCGTCAGTCGCCGCCACCACCAGGATCGCCCCGTCCATCTGCGCCGCCCCGGTGATCATGTTCTTGATGTAGTCGGCGTGGCCCGGGCAATCAACGTGCGCGTAATGCCGGTTGGCCGTCTCGTACTCCACGTGCGCCGTCGCGATCGTGATGCCCCGCTCCCGCTCTTCCGGCGCGTTGTCAATCGAGTCGAACGAACGGAACGTGTTCTTCGGATTGTGCTTCTGCAATACCTTGGTGATCGCCGCCGTCAGCGTCGTCTTGCCGTGATCGATGTGCCCGATCGTCCCCACGTTCACGTGAGGCTTCGAACGATCAAACTTTTCCTTCGCCATAAAAGTTCCGAATCCCTTTCGTAGCTCGTACTGCCCGTTTCACTCCAGGGGCGCCGGCCATCCGGCTCCAGCCCCAAAACCAAGCTTTTGAGCTTTCAGCCATCAGCTCTCAGCTCAAACCTGCTCGTACTTGCCGCGCCGAAAGCTGAGAGCTAAAAGCTGACAGCTTCATTTCCCCTGCGCCCTGCCGATAATCTCATCGGCGATCATGCGCGGCGCCTCTTCATAGCGCGCGAACTGCATCGAATACGACGCGCGGCCTTGCGTGGACGAACGGATATCGTTCACATAGCCGAACATCTCCTTCAGCGGCACCATCGCTTTGATGACTTGCGATCCTGCCGCGTGCTCCATGCCCTCGATGCGTCCCCGCCGCGAGTTGATGTCGCCAATAATGGTTCCCATGTGCTCCTCGGGAACCGTCACTTCCACTGCCATCACCGGCTCCAGCAACACCGGCGAGGCCTTCCTGGCCGCTTCCTTGAATGCGATCGAACCGGCAAATTTGAAGGCCATTTCGTTCGAGTCCACCTCGTGATAGCTGCCGTCGAACAGGATCACCTTCACGTCCACAATTGGGTAACCGGCCAGGATGCCCAACTCGAGAGCTCCCTGCACGCCCTGATCGATGGGCTTGATGTATTCCTTGGGCACCACGCCGCCCTTGATGTCGTTGATGAACTCGTAGCCCGCGCCCGGCGCATTGGGCTCGATACGCAGCTTGCAATGGCCGTAGTTGCCCGAGCCGCCGGTCTGGCGAATGTACTTGCCCTCGGCTTCGGCCTTCTTGCGAATCGTCTCGCGGAAAGCCACCTTGGGCTCCCCTACATTGGCTTCGACCTTGTGCTCGCGCTTCATGCGATCCACAAGAATCTCAAGATGCAGCTCGCCCATGCCGCTGATAATCGTCTGTCCCGAATCTTCGTCGGTGTGCACCTTGAAGGTGGGGTCTTCATCGGCCAACCGCGAAAGAGCAATGCCCATCTTTTCCTGATCGGCCTTGGTCTTGGGCTCGATGGCCACCGAGATCACCGGCTCCGGGAAGGTAATCGCGCCCAGCGCTATCGGATGATGCGGCGCGCACAATGTATCACCCGTCTTCAGTTCCTTCAGGCCCACGCAAGCGCAGATGTCGCCTGCCCAGACCTCCGTCACATCCTCGCGCTTGTTGGCGTGCATCTTCACCAGACGCCCCACGCGCTCAGTCCTGCCGGTGCGCGGATTCAGCACCGTGTCGCCGGTCTTCAGCGATCCAGAGTACACACGAATGAACGACAGTTTGCCGAACGGATCGTTGATCAGCTTGAACACCAGTGCGGCCAGCGGCTCGTTATCGTCCGCCTTGCGTATAACAATCTTGCCCGCGTGATCCGGGTCGATGCCCTCCACCGGAGGCTTGTCCAGCGGGCTGGGCAGATAATCGACCACTGCATCGAGCAGCGTCTGCACGCCTTTATTCTTGAAGGCGCTTCCGCAGATCACCGGGAAAACCTTCAGATCGATCGTGGCTTGGCGAATGCCGGCTTTCAGTTCTTCAATACTTGGCGTCTCGCCCTCGAGGAATTTCTCCAGCAGCACATCGTCGGTCTCGGCGATCACTTCGATCAGCTGCAACCGGAAGGCTTCAGCCTTCTTCACCAGGTCCGCCGGCACCGGTTCGATCGAAAACTCGGCGCCCATGGTCTCGTCGTGCCACACAATGGCCTTCATCTCGATCAGGTCGACAACGCCTTTGAAACCGGCTTCCGCGCCAACAGGAATCTGCAGCGCCACGGGCCGCGCACCCAGCCGCTTGCGAATCGAGTCCAGCACGTACTCAAAGTCCGCCCCGTTCTTGTCCATCTTGTTCACGAAGCAGATGCGCGGAACCTTGTACTTGTCGCCCTGCCGCCACACTGTCTCGGTCTGCGGCTGCACGCCGCTGACTGAGTCGAACACCGCAACTGCGCCGTCAAGCACGCGCAGCGACCGCTCCACCTCAGCGGTAAAGTCCACGTGTCCCGGCGTATCGATGATGTTGATGCGAATGTCTTTCCACATGCAGGTCGTCGCGGCCGATGTAATCGTGATGCCGCGCTCCTGCTCCTGCTCCATGTAATCCATGGTCGCGGTGCCTTCATGCACTTCGCCGATGCGGTGCGTGATGCCCGTGTAAAACAGGATGCGCTCTGTCGCCGTCGTCTTTCCGGCGTCGATGTGCGCCATGATTCCGATGTTCCGGCAACGGTTCAGAGGTATGGTGCGAGCCACGGTAAATCTTCCTTGCGGGTCTAAGACCCGCGGTTATTGGTGCAACTTCAACAACAGACTTATGCGTACCCCGGTCTTGATTCTGAGACCGGGAAACCTCAACTCATTCAAGCCAAACTCACCAGCGGTAATGCGCAAAGGCCTTGTTGGCCTCGGCCATGCGGTGCACGTCTTCCTTCTTCTTCATCGCCGCACCGCGCCCGTTGGCCGCGTCCAGCAACTCGTTCGACAGCTTGTCGGTCATGCCCTTCTCACCCCGGTTGCGTCCGTAGGTGATCAGCCAGCGAATCGCGAGCGACGTGCGCCGGTCGGGATTGACTTCAATCGGTACCTGGTAGTTGGCGCCGCCCACCCGGCGAGTCTTCACCTCGAGCAGCGGCTTGCAGTTCTCCACCGCTTTCTTGAAGAGCTTGAGAGCGTCGTCGCCCCCGCCCTTCTCTTCGAGATTCTTCATCGCCTGGTAGAAGATGCCCTGGGCGGTCGACTTCTTGCCGCCCCACATCATCGAGTTCACAAACTTGGTGACCAGCGTGGACCCGTAAACCGGATCCGCCGCCACTTCCCGCTTCGCTATGTGCCCTTTTCTCGGCATAATCCCTCAAAAAACAGCCTTCAGCTCTCAGCCGTCAGCTTTCAGTTTCTTCCCGCTCAAGAGCAGCTTTCAGCTCTCGGCCTTCAGCATCGCCCCGCTCGCTTCAGCTCGATCCCGCCACAGCAACAAGCTGACGACTGAAAGCTGAGACCTGACGGCTCACTCCCTTACTTCTTGCCTGGCGCCGCGCCGCCCTTGGCGCGCTTGGCTCCGTACTTCGACCGGCTCTGCTTGCGGTTGGCCACGCCCACCGAATCCAGCGTCCCGCGCACCACGTGGTAGCGAACGCCCGGCAGATCCTTCACGCGGCCGCCGCGGATCAGCACAATCGAGTGCTCCTGCAGGTTATGGCCGATGCCGGGGATATAGGTCGTCACCTCGATACCGTTGGTCAACCGCACGCGAGCCACCTTGCGCAGGGCCGAGTTCGGCTTCTTCGGGGTTTGCGTATACACACGGGTGCAGACGCCGCGCCGTTGCGGCGAAGCCTGCAGTGCGGGCGATGCCGTCTTGTAGCGGGGGGCCGTGCGCCCCTTACGGACAAGTTGATTAAAAGTAGGCAAACTGAAACTCCTTACCACAAAACCCTTTAGCTCATCAGCCGCGCGCAGAACCTTCGGGTTGTTCTGGCTTGACGCAGCAAATTCCCGCGCACGCACAGAAACCCTCTCGTTGCTGCTTCGCGTCTGCCCTTCGTTCCACTTCAGACGAGAACCAGGACGGTGGCCGGTCGTCCGCCGTGGCGGAGCCAACTCCGTTTCGCAGGTTCCGGCTCGCATAGCCTCCCCAAGGTGGGGAAACGCGCGAGCACCGATGCGATGTGCCCCTGCCCTCCGCAAGATGAGAGCGAATCCGGGGACTTGTCCGGGTTCGACTACACCCGGTCTCGGGTTTCAGCCCTTGCCGTAAACCATCCGGCGGGCCACCCTTACGTCTCCGCCGTCAAGACACACGGCAGAGGGCGTTCTTGCAGAACCTTCTTACAATATCAAGAAACAGGGGTGGGGTCAATGAAATCAACCCCACCCCTCGTATTTTCTCGCCGCTATTCGATCGAGTGCAGCTTCCAGGCTCCATTGGCCAGCTCAAAATCCGCTTGCCGCTTGGTGCTCAGTTGGTTTCCGGGATTGTGAGCGATATCCTGCAGCGGTCCCGGAACCCCCGTAAGGTCCACGCCCTCTATGAATTGGACGCCCTTGGCGGTCGTCACCCCCGGCAAAACCTCATCCTGGACTTCTCCGATATCCCGAGCTTTCAGGTGATTGGCCTGCGTGGTCACCACCATGATCGAGTAGTTCGTGTCGTTTAAGCTGTCCGGTCTCCACTGGATCACGTCGCCTCCGGCCGGCAGCTTCACTACCTTCTGTCCATCCGGTGTGAGCTTGAAGTCCGCCCAGAACTTATTGGGGTAAAACGTCGTCCGCGTCCAATACTTGGCCGTGATTCCCTGCCTCATGCCTAGATCGTTCACCAGAATGTTCGCGCCCACTGGCGGCATCTGATCGTATTTCGCCTGAATCAGCGCCAACGCCTGGGTCTGCGTCAAATCCGGCGCAGTCTTGCAGCCCACCAACGCCAGCCCGACACTCATGAGCGCCACCACGCTCAAACTCTTCATTTTCAGCTTGCTTCTCACTTTCCCTCCTGCACCGCATAAAACGGCTCGAATCTCATCGACCGTCATTTTTCTCCTACTTTCTCCTGCTGTCAATGGAGTTGAATGTGACCGAGCGCACAATGAATCGTTTTACTTGCACAACCTCTCCCCGCCGCGTGAACTCGTGCCCCGCTTCCCGCCTTTACTGTGCATCGATCCGGGAGAGTAAAAGAGCCAGAAATCCCTTCTCATCCGATTGCAGGCAGACCTGTCCGTTCGGCTTACCCGGAACCGGCCGCGTAAACCCCTTGTCGTCGACTTCGATCCGCATCGGCTTTGCCGGGCAAAGATCCGGGCGCACCGTATACGTCACCGCCACCGGATCGAAAAGCGTCGGCAATCCCCACTCATCCGCACCGGTCCACTCGTGGTAGAGCAGCGTCAACTGGTCGGTAAGCGGCGAACCATGAGAATAGATCTTCCCCTGCTCCGGAATTTGAAGGTGAATCTGGGTTGAGTCAAGTGGCATCATGAAAACCGGCACCCCCACCCCCAGCAGCGCCTTCGCCGCGGCCGGGTCACGATCGATGTTCCATTCCGGGTCCGCCGGCCGGCGTTCTCCATTCTTTCCGTCATAGCCGCGATAAATGCTCCCGCCCATCAGCACCACGCGTTTCACCTTCCTGAAGGTATCGGGATCGCGCTTGATGGCGGCGGCCAGGTTTCCTTCCGGCCCAATAGCAATAATCGTGATCGCGCCGGGATGGGCGCGGATCTGATCAAGCAGGAAAGCGACGCCGTCGGGATGTTTGCGATCCGGCTCCCGCAGCGCATAGGCAGCCTGGGTAAAGACATTCGAATGGGCCGTGGCCACGCCAGCGGCGACCGGGATATCCTTTCTGCCCACCGCGGCCAGGTAGCGGTCAACGAGTCTAGCCCGCAACTCGGTGTCGCCGAACTCCGTCGTCACACCCAGAATCTTCAGTTCCGGACTCTTCAGAGCCAGAGCCAGCGCAAACGCGTCATCGATATCATCGCCAATGTCCGTATCAAGAATCACCAATTGCGGCTTTTCCCCGGATGCCCCCGCCGCCGCGCCTGCCTTCCCGCCCGCAGCAAACAGCGCGATTGGAGCCCCCACCGCGACAAGAACCAGCGCAACTAGAATGTTCATTTTTTCCATGTCCACTACTCTAACCGCCGCCGCCGGGATGGGGCACAGCCCATATTACGGGCGTTTCTCCAGCCGCTCCAAAATCCTGTCTGTGTCGTAGACGCAACCACCCCACACCCCGCCGCTGGCCTCCACCAGCGCTGCCCACAGCCGGGTGTCGTCCGGCAGCGCAGGATGCGGTTTAAGATCGGCCCGCGGGCCTCGCTCCGCCAGTCTCCGCGCACCTTCCTCGGCGCCAAACCTCCCATCCGCATCGCCCACCAGGTGAACCGATCCCGTCAGGCTCTCCCGGTCGATTACGATCTCGATCCGGTCGCCCTCCCGCACCTTGCCGATCGGGCCGCCTGCCAGCGCCTCCGGGGAAATGTGCCCGATGCAGGCGCCCGTCGACACCCCGCTGAAACGCGCATCCGTCAACACCGCTACATGCTTGCAATGCGGCAGAGCCTTCAACGCCGAAGTCACCTGGTAGGTCTCCTGCATCCCGGCGCCCCTGGGCCCGCCGCAGATCAGCACAACCACGTCGCCATGCCCAATGCCGCCGTCCTTGATCGCCTCAATCGCCGCCGCCTCGGTGGTGAAAACCCGCGCCGGTCCGCAATGCCGATACACATTCCTCTCATCCATGAGCGAAGCGTCAATCGCCGTGCTCTTGATCACCGCGCCCTCCGGGGCCAGGTTGCCCGCCGGGAAGCAGATGGTTGCCGTGAGCCCCCGCTCCCGCGCCCGGTCTGGTGTCATGATCACGTCCTCCGCATCGATGCCGTCCTGCTCCTTCAATCGCCGCTTCAACTCGAGGCGCCGCTCGCTCTGCTGCCACCAGTCGAGACACGCATCGAGCGTTTCGCCGCTGACCGTCTTCACACTCATATCCAAAAGTCCCGCCGCACGGAGTTCCAGCATCACCTCCGGCACGCCGCCAGCCAGAAACACCTGCACTGTCGCGAATCCCCGCGGTCCGTTGGGCAGCGCGTCCACAAGGCGCGGAACCTGCCGATTCACCGCAGCCCAATCCTCCACGGTGGGCCTCCGCAGCCCCGCAGAAAACGCCACCGCCGGAAGATGCAGCAGCAGATTGGTCGACCCGCCAAAAGCCGCGTGCAGCATCATTGCATTCCTCACCGCCGCATCCGTCAGCACATCCGCCGCGCCCATCTGCAACTCGTGCATTCGCTTGAGAGCCCTCGCCGAGCGCCGAGCCGCATCCAGCCACACCGGCTGCCCCGAAGGCGCCAGCGCCGTATGCGGCAGCGCCAGTCCCAGCGCCTCGCCCACCACTTGCGCGGTCGCCGCCGTCCCTAGAAACTGGCAGCCTCCGCCCGGCGTAGCGCACGTCCGGCATCCCACTTCGGCTGCATATTCGAGCGAAATCTGCCCCTGCGCGAAACGCGCCCCGATGGTCTGCGCCTTGCCCGCGTCCTCGCCGGATTCGGGCAGCAGCGTTACCCCGCCCGGCACCAGCACGGCCGGCAATCTGCCTGCCGACGCCAGCGCCATCATCATCGCCGGCAGCCCCTTGTCGCAGGTGGCCACGCCCAGCACGCCCTTGCCCGTGGGCAGCGACCGCATCAGCCGCCGCAGCACCATAGCCGCATCGTTGCGGAACGGCAGCGAGTCCATCATGCCCGTGGTGCCTTGCGTCCGTCCATCGCAGGGATCGGTGCACGCCCCGGCAAACGGCACCGCCCGCAGCGCCTTCAGTTCGCGCGCCGCCTCGGCCACCAGCAGACCCACCTCCCAGTGCCCGGTATGAAAGCCCAGCGCGATCGGCCGTCCGTCCTCCGCCCGCAGACCGCCGTGCGTGCTGAGAATCAGGAATTCAGGATCTAAAAGACGAGAAGCCTCCCAGCCCATGCCCGCGTTCTGGCTCATAGCGAAAAGATTGCCCGAGGGCTCGCTCAGCAGCATCTCCGCCGTCAGCGGCAGCGCGCCCGCAGGCCCCGCCGCATGCGTCGTTACGCCCAACAGCCCCGCATCCTCTGACTCCAGAACCGATGCCAATGAAATCGCCGCGATGGCAGGCCTCTCTTTCAAATTATCGTTTCGCATTGGCAGCCTCTGACGCCGCCACCACCGGGCTCAGCGTCAACACGTGCGGCTTGGGCGCGGCGGCCTCGTAAATCGAATCCTCCAGCGACTTCTCAAACGCCTGCATCATGTCCGGTTTGCCTTCCTGCGTTCCCGTATCGAAGTTGCGCACGCGCATGCGCAGGTGGATGTAATGCGCCTCGTCGCGATCGCGCACCAGCCAGCTCACGCGCTGCGCCTGGTGGAACATGGGCGTCGGATAATCGGCCAAATTGATTCCGCCGGCCAGCTCATCCGCACTGAACGTGCCAATCACATCCTGATCGATGTCCAGCGTATAGCTGCCAGCAGCCAGGCCGGTCACGCGCAGCGGCTCCTGGTCCAGCCGCTGCTCAATGTCCGTCAGATCCATCAGCAGGGCCTGCGTGGAGTTCTCCCGCGTCAGCGGCAGCGGCAGCGCATTGTCCAACTCCGTCCAGCGCAGCGCGCCCTCGTAGCGCTCAACCCCATTCACCAGCGCATTCTGCGCCTCCGTCACCTTGTCTGCCACGCTGTCGATAGTCACCGCTGAAACCAGCGCTGGCGCATGCCATCCCTCCAGAAGCGCCTCAGCCATCACCCAATGCGCTAACGGATCGGGATGCACGCGATCCGGCAGCAGCAGCTTTGCGATACGCGGATCGAACGCTTCGGCCTTCTCAATCGCCGCCACCACCGGCGGATTGAGATTCACAAACGCGGCCCCGAACTTCTGCGCCAGCCCTCGATCCAGATCGGCGAAGTGCAGCATCACCGCGTTGTACCCACCGGGAAACGTCACCGGCCGCGTGACATCGTCAAAAGGCGATGGCCCCAGCAACGTCAATCTCGCTCCCGGCGCATGCTCGTGAATGGACTCCAGCAGATGCTCGTAGCCGTTCATATAGGTTGACTGAATGTCATCCGTGGTGGGCCTGTATTGGCCGTCGTTCATCCCCAGCATCACCGTCACCACCGTCGGCTTCTCTGAGAACACATCGCGCTCCAGCCGCTGGTCGATCGGCCCTCCGCCGCCGCCCGTCACCCGGTCTCCACCCACGCCCGCGCCATAAAAATGCACCCGCATCAATGGAAACCGTGTCACCGTGTACAGCTCTACCCACTGGTTGTAGTAGTTCTGTTCCGTGATGCTGTCGCCATAGAACACAACCGTGTCGCCGTCTTTCAGATAAAAGTCCTTCGCGCCCCGCGGCAAAGCTGGCGCCTGCCTTTCCGCCGACGCGTCTTGCGCGTGCGGCCCAGCTTGCCGCCCAGACTGTCCCGCCGCCATTGCATTCGCCGCGCTCGCCGCGTTTGCGGCGCCCGTGGCCGTCATCGGCGCCGCCGGCGCTGTCGCCACCGCCACCAGCGAATCCGCGCATCCGTAATACAGGAACCACTTCTTGTGGAACCAGACCAGGCCCTCCGCAAACGTGGTCCCCGCGGCATACTGGCCCGTCTTTTCATAAGGAAGCTCCGGCTGCAATAAGGGCCGGGCCGTCTGCGTCAGCAGATTTGCAGGGTTCCGGGGGTCAAACAACGCTTCCCCCGCCGCATACGCATTCGGGCCAAGATTCGGGTCGCCCCCGCTCGTGACGTTCATCCCGTTGTAGATCGCCACGATCCCCGCGTCCGTCAGTACCGGCGGCGGCCCGGTCTCAGGAAACGCGCTGTCGAAGTGCCCAGCCCGCGGTCGCAACAGCGCAACCGCTGCACCCGTGGCATCCTGCACCGGATTCCAGTGAATCAAGTCAGACGATGTGGCCAGGTGAATGGCCCCGGCGCCCCAATACATCCAGTACATGCCGTTGATCTTCGCGGCAATCAGGCGGCCCTTTTCCACCTTCGTCACGATCCCCGCCGATTTGTACTTCAGGTGCCTATATTTGCCGCCATAGGCATTCAGAAACGCCGGCCCGTATTTCGTCCAGTGCACCAGGTCGCGCGAGGTCGCAATGCCCACCGAATAGGTTACGCGATTCCACTGCGTATACGTCAGCACATACAGCCCATCCGGCGACTCCACAATGCGCGGGTCTTCCACCCCGCCTGGCCATTCACGCGTCTTCTGGTCGTCTTCCGCCGGATAAAACACCGGTTCGCCCATGCGCTTGAAATGGATGCCGTCCTTGCTCTCCGCCAGGCCAAGCCGCGACGTGTGCCCGCCAATATCCATCGTGCCGGTGTTGTCCTCGGCGCGATAAAGCACATAGATTTTGCCGTCTCGCACAATCGCCGCGGGATTGAACGTGTGCAGCGCCTCCCATTGGACCGGCTTCTTCAGAATCGGATCCAGAAACGTCGACTCCGGCCTCGGCGTAATCACTGGGTTCCCCGTTGCAGGCCGCGCGAACGGCCCAATCATCCATGCCTCAGGAGTCTGCGCCTGCAACCCAACCGCGCAGATCCACAGAGCCGCAAGGAGCATCCCGCTGAACGTCATTGCCATGATTCGTCGATTGCACACGTCCGCAAGTCTAACGCATTGCGCCCTCATGAATTATTCAAGAACAGGGTGAAGTTTGACGGGAACATCGGCCGGGAGCAGCACAACTATCCCACTCCCGAGGAGCTGCCTGCATGAACATCGGCAGCATAAAAACTCAGCGCCGCATCCCCCTGCTCCAGCACCCGCGTGCGCCTCAACCGGCCATAGGTCTCTCCCAGCTTCTCTTTCCGCCGATGCTCCGCAATCACCACCGCGCCCTCGGCCAGAATCCCCACTGCCGCACCGCCTAGCAGCCCCAGCGCCAGCGCGTACTCGTCTTCCGCGTCATACGGCGGATCGAGAAACATCACATCGAAAACCGGCCCCCCACCCGCATGGCCTCGCCGCAGATAAGCCCCAACGCTCCCCGCGTGGATCCGAAACCCCGCCGTCACTCCCAACTTTGCCAGGTTCCCCCGCAGCACCTTCAGCGCCGCCGAATCTTTCTCCACAAACGTCGCGCTCTCCGCTCCCCGGCTCAGCGCTTCCATTCCCACCGCCCCCGACCCGGCATACAAATCCAGAAAGCGCGCCCCCTCGATCCGCGGCGCCAGCACGTTGAAGAGCGTCTCGCGCAGCCGGTCGCTGGTGGGCCGCGTGGCCAGTCCCGGCGGAGCATCCAGCGTCCGCCGGCGTAACAATCCTGCAATGATGCGCATCGCACAAAAGAATACCTGAACCGGGATTTGCCCCTACCCTCTACAATTCAGGTATGAGAGGCTGGACAATCCCGCTGGGCCGCTGGATGGGCGTCGAGTTGCGCGTCCACGCCTTCTTCCCCTTGCTGGCAGTCGTCTGCCTCGGGCTCTCCGCTTCCAACGGCTGGTTGCGCGGACTGGGTTTGTTCTTCGCGCTCACCGCAGCAGTTGTTGTGCGCGAGATCGCGCGCCTCCTCGTCGCCGCCTGGCTGGGCTTGAGCCTTCGCGCCATCCTCGTGCTCCCCATAGGTGGCCTGTATTCCTTCGCCAATCCCGAAAGCCAGGAGAGCGCTAACCAGGGCGTCGGCCAATTTGCCCTCGCCTTCGCCGGACCCCTGGCCAACCTCGCCACGGCAGTCGCCCTCGCCATGGTCTTTATGGGCGCGGGCGGCGACATCCAGCTCCTTGACCAGCCCTGGATCACGGCTGCCTACCTGCTCCGCAGCATGGTATGGATGCAGGCCGGCCTCGGACTGCTCCACCTGTTGCCCGCCTATCCGCTCGACGCCGGCCGCCTGCTGCGCGGCAACTTCGCCCGCAAACACGGCATTGCGCCCACCGGCCGCGCCACCAGCGGCCTCGGTCAGTTGATCGCCCTTGTGGCCATGGTCGCCGGCATGCTCCTCCACAGCCCCTGGCTCGTCATCGCCGGCTTCTTCATCATGATCGGCGCGCAGGTCGAAGACCAGGGCGTATTCTTCCAGTCCGTCGTCGACACGGTGCACATGCGCGAAGTGATGCTCACCGATTTCGCCACCCTCTCGCCATCCGACACCCTTGCCGACGCCCTTGCCCGCTGCGTCCATTCCTTGCAGGAGGACTTCCCCGTGGTGCGCGGCCCGCAACTGGTAGGCATCATCTCCCGCCAGCGCATCGTCGACGCCCTGCGCAACGATGGCAATGGCTACGTGCAGTCCGTCATGTCGCGCGCCTTTCAGGTGGCAAGGCCCGAGGACACGCTGGGAGCCACCATCCGCCGCCTCACCGCCGGCCGCGGGCTCTCCCTCATTCCCGTCACCGAGAGCGGCCGCGTCGTCGGAATCGTCAGCGTGCAAAACCTCATGAGTTCCATGTCCTTGCTCTCCGAGCAGCGCCGCATCGAGCGCGAAGAAGCCGAAGAGTAGCAGGGGTTCTTGAATGCACAAATGCGGGGTGCCCCATCCTTGCCGCGTTTTTGTACTCGCGGCAAGGGTGGGAGACCTCAGGCCCTCATCAGTCCGGTGACCCATTTTCAATGAGTTCGCAAGAATCACCCCTCGCCCCCGGCCTCTACCTCGTCGCCACCCCCATCGGCAACCTCGGCGACATCACCCTTCGCGCCCTCGATGTCCTCAAGCGCGCCGACCGCATCGCCTGCGAAGATACCCGCCAGACGCAAAAACTGCTCAACCACTTCGAGATCGCAACCCCCACCGTCAGCTTCCACCAGCACAACGAGCGAGATCGCGCCGCCGAACTGATCGAAATTCTCAAGACAGGCGGCCGGATAGCCGTAGTCTCCGACGCCGGCATGCCCGGCATCAGCGACCCCGGCGGCTGGCTGGTAGCGGAGGCCATAGCCGCCGACATCCCCGTCGTCCCCATCCCCGGCGCGAACGCCGCGCTCAGCGCCCTTGTTGCTTCCGGCCTGCCCACCGGTGAATTCCTATTCCTCGGATTTCTGCCCGAGAAAGCTGGCGCCCGCCGCACCCGCCTCGAAGACCTCGCGGCCGAACCCCGCCAGTCCCCGCGCACACTCATCTTTTACGAAGCCCCGCACCGCATTCTCGACACTCTTTCTGATCTCGAGGCTGTCTGGGGACCCGCGCTCCACGCAGTGGCCGCCCGCGAACTGACCAAGCTTCACGAAGAGTTCCTGCGCGGCACAGTAGCCGAAGTCCGCCGGCAACTCACCGCCCGTGACCGCATCCGCGGCGAATTCACGCTCCTCATCGAGGCCCCAGCCAAATCCGCCTCAAATCCGGGTGCTTCGGATCCCGCTTCCGGGACCTGGGAATCCATCTCCGCAAAGGTAGCCCGGTTCCAATCGGAATTCGGCCTCGACGAGAAAGAAGCCCTCAAGCGCCTAGCCCGCGAGACAGGCAAATCCAAAAGCGAGTTATACCGAGAGTTACAACGGGAACGCACCCGTCGCAGGTAGATTGCGCTGCCGTTGGAAAGGCCTGCGCCGGGCGTGCGCGCATTGAGAATCTACTTCGAACCGCGATCGTGGCTTGTCTGGCGGAGGTGTTCAGGATCTCGCGTCAAGCTAACTTCAGCGAACGTCGCGGTGCAACGGCCCTGCGAAATTTGCCAGCCGGCAGATGATCGTGGAGAATCACATTCAACAGCGATTTATGCACTCGAATTCGACCGCTGTACTCGATAAAGCCAAGCTTGCGAAATCGGTTCATGAAGAAGCTCACGCGTGACCGCGTGGTTCCGATCATGTCCGCAAGAGTCTCCTGCGAGATCTTGGGGATCAGCGTTTCGGGTTCGCCCGGTTGCCCAAACTCCGCCATCAGCAGCAGTATCCTCGCCAGGCGCTTCTCGCTGGAGTTGAAGAGATGATCGACAAGATCGGCCTGGATACGCATGCTGCGCGCCAGCAAAAACTTCAGAAACAGGTCAGAGAATTCGTGCTCTTCACTCATCACCCGAATCATTTCGTTCCGCCCTATCTTGAGCGCGGTGCATGCGGTGATTGCCGTGGCAGTGGATAACCGCAGCCCCGGAATCGTCACCAACGCTGCCTCTCCCACAAACTCGCCGGCCGACAGCATCAACAAAGTGGCTTCCTTGCCGGATTCTGAGACTACCGTGAGTTTCGCGCGGCCCTTCTGCAGATAGAAGACCGAGTCCGCCGGATCTCCCTGCGAAAAGAAGGGCTGCTTCGGCGCCACCTGTACAATTCTTCGCCCAAGGCCTGCGTTCGCCAGGAACGCCCCGGCATCGAACGTGGGCTTTTCAAGCTTTACCACGCAATGTTCCCTTCCACACAACCGAGGTGAAGGCCTCAATGAGAGCCTAATCTACACTTCCTGACCGATTGACATTCACAGGTTACCAAATCTTGTGAGCATTCGGTCAATGCAACCCGCCCAAACTGAGCTGCCTAACTCACGATTCGACAGGCATTTTCGGGTTTCGTGCTCGATCATCGCTTTCACGCCGGCTAATTAAGCCGAATAAGTGAGCTTTACTGCTCAGTAAGCGTTCTGTGATCAATCTAATATCCAACTTACCGGATGCGTTCTACATTCGCGTAGAGCAAGACGCGCCCCGCATAGGTAGAAAAAAAGGTGTACCGCATGAAGAAAGTTATGACGTTAGTCGCAGTCCTCAGCTTATCCAGCATGGCCTGGGCGGGAACCAATCGCGAAGCAACAAACGACCGGTTGGAACATGCAGGCAATGTGCTGCACGAGATCATGGCTGCACCGGATAAGGGCATCCCTGAAGAAGTTCTGGAGCATGCAAAATGCGTAGCCGTTGTCCCGCATATGCTCAAGGGTGGCTTTGTCTTCGGCGGAGAAAATGGCCGCGGTGTAGCCACATGCCGCACGGCCTCTGGTTGGAGCGCGCCCGTGTTCTTTGCCATCACGGGTGGCAGTTGGGGCCTTCAGATCGGCGTCGAAGGCGTCGACCTGGTCATGATCATTCAGAACGATCGCGGAATGCGGCAACTGCTCTCGAGCAAATTCGAACTTGGCGGCGACGCCTCTGCGGCGGCCGGACCGGTTGGCCGCCATGCTTCAGCCAACACCGACTGGAAGATGGATGCGGAGATACTCACTTACTCGCGCGCTCGCGGGGCCTTTGCCGGATTGACTCTCGACGGATCTTCAGTTCGACGCGACGACGATTCCACCCGCGACATCTACGGACCCCACGTTTCCAACCGTTCCATTCTGCGGGGAAATGTAACCGCGCCGGCCTCGGCGCGCTCCTTCCTGAATGCGGTACGGGATGCGAAGGAACAATCAATCGCTTCAAACTAGTCGTCGCAGATCAACGCATCACGGGTGCCCTCGGCAGGTTCAGGTCAAGGGCGCCCGCCATGCCTGAAGGGGAACTCTATGCTTTGGACAATCTTTGTCGTGGTTCTAATCCTGTGGCTGCTGGGCTTCAGTTTCCACATCGCCGGTGGCCTGATCCACCTGCTGCTCGTCGTCGCGCTCATCATCCTGATCTTCAACCTGGTCTCTGGACGGCGTAGAGTTCTCTGACGCGAACAAGCAGCACCACAACCTGAAACGTAAAGTCGCACTCCTGATCCCCCTCAGGTCCCGATTTTGCTGCCTTCAAATCGTCGAAATCTTTCCAGTCTTCTAATGCGCCGTTTGCAGATCCTTAGCCGCGATCGACCGCTCTGCTTTGACCACTGATCAGCGCTTCTGATCACTGTTCTCTTTCAACCATCCACACTGCTTCGGCCGCATTCTCCGCCACCTGCAGCAGCTTGCGGTTCTCCGCTTTCAGAAATCCCGCCGCCACTGTAGTGTCGAGGAAGCTCAGCAATCCATCCCAATACCCGGCGGTATTGATTAGCACGCAGGGTTTGGTATGCAGACGCAGTTGTTTCCAGGTCACAATCTCCATCAGTTCATCGAGAGTCCCGTAGCCGCCGGGCAGGATCAGAAACGCATCGGCCAGCTTCACCATGCGAGCCTTGCGCACATGCATCGTCGGAACCACTTCGAGCCGCGTCAGCCCGGTATGTGCAATCTCGCTCCCAGCCAGCACCTCGGGCAGCACGCCGATCACCTCGGCTCCGCCCGCAAGCGCCGCATCGGCCGCCGCGCCCATCAGCCCCACGCTGGCCCCGCCATACACCATGCCCAGGCCCGCGGCGGCAATCGCCGTGCCCAGGGCCGCCGCCTCGGTCAGAAACGCAGGGTCATTCCCGCCGGCCGACCCGCAATAGACTGCCACCCGTCGCAAAGGTTCATCAGATGAAGTCATTATGGCTTCAAGAATAACGCTTCGACTTCAGCATCCTGATGCTTCGCCGTCCGCAACGGTACACTAGATAGAGGAAACTTTCCCGCCTGGATTTGGCCGTGCAGCCGCTCATCGACAATTTGAATCCCGAACAGCGCGCCGCCGTCGAGGCCACCGAGGGCCCTTTGCTGATCCTGGCGGGCGCCGGTTCCGGCAAAACCCGCGTCATCACCAGCCGCATCGCCTGGCTGATTCGTGAAAAGGGCGTCGCTCCCGACTCGATTCTCGCCGTCACCTTTACCAACAAGGCAGCAAAGGAGATGGGCGAACGCGTCGACCGCCTGCTGGGCCATTCGTCCCTGGCGAAACCCTTGATCGCCACCTTCCACTCGCTCTGTGTGCGCCTGCTGCGCCGCGACATCGAAGCGCTGAAGGTGAATGGCGAAGGACTCACCCGCGCCTTTGCCATCTACGACGAGAACGACCAGCAAGGCATCGTCAAGCAGATCATGCGCCGCATGGGCCTCGACACCAAGCAGCTCACCCCGCGAACGGTCCTGGGCCGCATCTCGTGGGCCAAGAACCACATGGTCGATCCGCAGGAGTATTACCTCGACTCCAAAGACCCCAACAGCGAGCGCATCGCCCACATCTACAAGGCTTACAAGGCCGAACTGCTCAGAAACAACGCCCTCGACTTCGACGACCTGTTGCTGGAGGCTGTCCGCCTGCTCAAAGTCTCCACCGAAGCCCGCGAGCGGTACCAGCGCCGCTACCGCTATCTGCTGGTCGACGAGTATCAGGACACCAACCGCCCGCAGTACGAGCTCATGAAGCTGCTCGCGGGCGAGCACAAGAATGTGTGCGCCGTGGGCGACGAAGACCAGAGCATCTACTCCTGGCGCGGCGCCGACATCCGCAACATCCTCGAGTTCGAAAAGGATTTCCCCGATGCCCGCATCGTCCGCCTGGAGCAGAACTACCGCTCCACCCAGATCATTCTGGAGGCCGCCGGTTCCGTCGTCGCCAACAATCTCCGTCGCAAAGGCAAGAAGCTGTGGACCGATCGCCAGGGCGGAAGCCTCATCGGCTACTACGAAGCCCCCGACGGCGAAAACGAAGCCCTCTTCATCGCCGATCGCATCCAGGACTTTCTCCGGCAATCCGGCTCCTCCGAAAGTCAAGAGCCCGGAAGGGCCGCCGTGCTGTACCGCACCAACTCCCAATCCCGCCTGGTTGAGGAAGCTCTGCGCCGCTACAACATCCGCTACACCATGGTTGGCGGCTTCAGTTTTTACGAGCGCGCCGAGATCAAGGACCTGCTCAGCTACCTTCGCCTTGTCCGCAATCCGCATGACTCCATGGCGCTGCAGCGGGTCATCAACACGCCTACGCGCGGTATCGGCAAAGCATCCTTAGAAACCCTGGAACGTGTCGCGCTTGAAATCGGCCAGTCCACCTGGGACGCCATGGCAGCCGCCATCGCCAACCGCCTCATCCCCACCCGAGCGCTCATGGCGCTCGAGTCCTTCCGCCAGCTCATTCTCGATGCGCAGGCCATGATGGACCCCGATTTCGCCGGCAAGCTCTCGGCCGATGTGGCCGAAGCCGCCGCAGACGATGCCGACACGGACTTTGCATTTGGGGCGTCAGGCGTCGATGTAACCCCTCCAAAAGGGGAAAGCGCGGAAGCGCCAGATTTCAGCTTTGGCGGCAACGAGAATCAGATTCCGCTCCTCGATGCCAGCCACTTTTCGCCCTTCGCCGAGGCGGCCAAACGCCCTTTCCTCAAGATCCCAAAAAAGCTGAAGGAAATTGGGGCGCCCCAGGCCTCAAATTCAAGACCCCTAATCCCAACTTCCCCCATTCCCGACTTCGAATCGGACCCCGAAGAGGTCGCCCAAGACACAAAAGAAGGAATCGAAGCCTTCCGGAAGCCCGGCGACGCAGCCACGCTTCCCGAGCTGATCCGCTTCCTGATCGACCGCACCGGCTACATCAAAGCCCTTGAAGCCGAAGCCTCGCCGGAATCCTTCAGCCGCATTGAGAACCTCAAGGAACTGGCCAACGCCGCCCACGACGCCGAGGTCCGCGGCGAAACTCTGGCCGAGTTTCTCGATCACGCCGCCCTCGCCTCTGATACCGACCAGTACGACCCCGACGCCCGCGTCACGCTGATGACGCTGCACGCGGCCAAGGGCCTAGAATTTCCTCTGGTCTTCCTCGCCGGCCTTGAGGAGGGCCTCTTTCCCCACTCGCGCACCCTGCTCAACCCCGACGAACTCGAAGAGGAGCGCCGCCTCTGCTATGTGGGCATGACCCGCGCCATGAACACCCTGATCCTCACCCGCGCGCACTACCGCAGGCGCTACGGCAACGATGCTCCGGAAAGCAGTGTCCCCTCGCGCTTCCTTGAAGAAGTCCCCAGCCAGCTCATTGAAAATCTGGGCGGCCGTAGCCCCGCCTGGTCCACCCCGGCCTACAGTTACGGAGCCAGCCGTCGCCCCGCCCACTCCAGCGAGTTCGCAGAGCGCCACTACAACTACGAAGACGAAAGCCAGGAAGCCCCGCGCGCCCCCGCCAGCCAGCCCGGCAGCGGGCGTCAGGGCGCCAGAGCAGCTTCCTCCAAGCCCTTCACGGCTTCGTGGATGACTGACCGCGGTAAGCCGTCTTCGCCCGGCTTGGGATCCGCTCCAAAGAGTAAAAGCGCGGAAGCGCCGCCACCAAGCTCCATTGACAACATCGCCCGCTTCTTCGGCGGCAAGCCCGGCGCCCTTAAGCCCGGCGCGCTGCCTCGCCCCGCCATGGATCTCCCTGAGCCCTCCGGGGCCGCTGACCTGAGAAAAGGCCAGCGCGTCCGTCATTCAAAGTACGGAGAAGGGACAGTGCTGTTCCGCGAGGGTGATGGCGAAAGCGCCAAAGTGACCGTAATGTTCAACCGTCACGGAATGAAGAAGCTGGTGGAGAAATTCGCAAATCTGCAGAGGCTTTAGCAGCTATCGATTTCGTCCTATGCTTCGATCAAGGCTCTCTGCTCAGCCTCAGCGGGCATCTTTTCAGGGCAATGTGCCCGCAATTCCGCCAGCATCCGAGCTTTATCTGGAAGTTGCCGCATGTGGACGATCTTGTGGCCGTTTGAGCCCGTGATCGTCACCCTCTTCCTTTTTTCGTCAATCAAGATCCATCTGACTTGTTTCCATTGAATCCGCTTTTTGCGTCCCACCCAATATGTTTGCTCCAGTCCTTCGTCGTTCAAGAAAATCGTGCCCGGGAACGACATGAGCAAAAGCAGCATGCATCCGCCGCAAAACGATATGAGCCATAAGCCGATAGGCGACTTGAATCCGGTCACGACAAACATGAGGATCGGATAGCTCATCAATGTGAGGATCACATACACACCCCAGAAGCATCGGCGATTGACGAAGAATTCAATCCGGCCGCCTTGTTTCTCGACCGCAGTCCTGTCCATGGCGGCGTCGCTTACAGCCACGCGCCCGGCTACCCAAAGGACAATGAGCACACCAAAGAACGGAGCGATTGCACTAAAAAGTTCCATGGGCACATCTTAATTCGGTGCGTTGCGAACTACCTTACCTCTTTTGGGGGGGATATTGGACTTTCACACACCAAGGTAATCTGGAGCCAGAGTGGGGCTGGTTCCCGAGCTAAGGATCAACCCAAGTCACCACATCGGGCGACACGCCTTACTGGCTCAGCGCCGCTTCCACCGTAACCGCAAAGAACGATTGCCCGAACTCCGTCGGATGAAAGGTATCCCAGAACAGTGTGTGGTCCGGATCGCTGCAAACAGCTTCGGTAACCGGATTCACGCAGGGTGTGGTGATATTCGCGAATCCGAAGTGGGTAGCATCGGTTTGAACCGCTTGCATCAGCCCAAAAACGTCGACGCGCCGGATCCTGATCCCTTCGAGAAGTCCCTCGATAGCCAAAAGAGTGTTAAGGGAATTATTGGTGGCCACGCTGGCGGCGGTGGCAAAGCTCGGATTGGCCTGGGCGGCCGGCAGCAGGCCCACATTGAGCAAGTCTGGTACCAGGAAGTTCTTTGCCCCCGCGCGGCGCAGCAGAAGCTCACCTTCTGAGATCCCGGTCGCGATCTCGAACCCCAATTGTTGCGCCGAGATGCCGGTCGAAAGGTTTCCAACGATGTCGTTTCCCCCGCCCTCCAGGATATAGAGCGCTTTGGGATCGGCCTTGCCACCGTGTCCGCTCAGATAGAGGCCGACCTGCTGTGGTACGTCAGGAATGGTGCCTTGAGGCGTGACCTGCGGCTGCGTGACCCAGGCCCCGCCAAAGGCGTAATCGGTCCCGCCCGCCAAATAGGGAGTCATCGGCAACCCCATCGCGCCGGCCACGTGCTCCACCCAGATAGGGCCGTTGGAAAACCGCCCCAGGTAGTAGGGCGGCGACAGCGGAATTGTCCCCCCCGATGCGATGAAGATGTTGCCTACATCACAGTAGCTGTCGCCAAACACGTAGATTGCGTCGTATGTGGAGCTGGCGGCATAAGTAGCGAACGGTGTCACGGTCAGGCAGGCAAGCGTCACGCATGCCCAAATCCATTTGGGGAATGACATGGAAATTCTCCTTTTTGGTTTCGAATGATCCTGGGTTCTCGGCTGCGCGGGAGCCGAATGTCGGTATCGCAGCAATTTAACTCTGAAAAATGCGCCTGTAAATATATTTTCGGAATCGGCCCGAGGGGGCCACAGATACTCCGCGCAAAGAACCCCCGCTTGCGGCTCTATGCGGAATCCATCGGCCCCGGCTGGCGGCCCCGAAAGTGATCGGTGCGTTCAGGCGCGGATCACATACCTGAACCGCATGTTTTCGCCGAACCACATAATGTAGTTGGTTCCCCAGGTGTTGTTAAAGAGGTTCGAGTGAACACCAAGAGAAAGATCCGGCTGCGAACGGGAAAACTTCAGCGTGCTTCTTTCACCAAAGGCAATGAGAGGCGTGTCAATGCAATCCACCGCCAAGGCCCGGCTGTTGCCGCGATACGCAAAGCCGGTGGAGACGGCATGCAGACGGCGGTTGCCGCCCGAGACCACGTCGAGCGGCGCAACCTGCTCGCCGGACTTGTCCATCGTCCAACCTGCCCGGTCGGGCACCTTGGGATTAAAGGTCAGCCACATGGCCTCGGGCATGCGCGTGGCGGGCTTGTCGAACCAGGAGAACTCCGCGTGGATCACCGGCTCCGCCGCCGGAAGCGTGAGTTGCAGATAAAGCCTTTGCGGAAACGCAGCGCGGCCGGAGCTGGAAGCTTCAGGATCCTGAAGGCTGAGATGGGCAAGAATGCGATGGCCCTGTCCATCCTGGGACACTTCGACGGCGGACAGCGTGGGCTGCCACTCGCGGCTTTCTGCGCCAAACTTCTCGATGTTGGGCTTTCCAAAGTCCATCTGGAACCAATCCGCCTTGATCACGCCGTAGTTCGCAATGAGCTGGGCGTAGTCTGCCTGCGAATAGGTCTGATAGGTGAAAAGGGCGAGAGGATGATCGGGCGAAGCCCACTCGACGCCCGTCTTCTTGTTACGCAGGCGTTGAATGGCCCCGGTGTGCGGATCGAACCCGAGCACAAAGTGCTCCGTCTCGATTTCATCTGCCGGTGCGTGCGCGGAGGCGCCAGAGAGCTTTGGTTCCACAGGCTCCAGGCCTCGGATGGCATCGTGTGCCTCGATTTGAAGCGGCTTGGGAAGCGTCGCGATGCCCTCAATCAGGTCCTGACGCTTCTCCTCCCAGCTGAATTCGGCCACCGTGTAGTTTTTGCTATAGATCACGAGCGTGAGATCGTGGGGGGTGTAGTGGTCGAAATCAAGCCACGTTTTGGTATCGGTTCCCCAGGTGTGTTCCGCCTCCAGAAGAACCCGGCGGAGAAGCGTAATGTCAGTGGAGTCGCCAGCCTGGAATTTGCCCTGGGCAATCCAGGATTGGCGCAGGCGGGCAACCTCGCGATAACGCGCAACCTTCAGCGGATCGCTGGCGATACCATGAATCCAGGTGTCGCCAATCTCCTCGGTCACCACGGGGAAGTTGACACGATATGGTTCGACGGCATTGGCGATCTCGGTCAGGTTGGTGGCAACAATCTCCGCGTTGGGGAACTGGCTGTGAAGGTCGTCATAGATGTCCTCCACCTCATCGGCGGGATGCGGCCCGCTATTGTCGCCGCGCACGTTGATGGATACGGCAAGATCGGAGCCGGGAACGCGCACCACGCCGCCGTAGTCGTGGTGATACATCATCACGATCGACGCGCCGCTCAGGTCCTTCCACACAAAAATAGGTGGAACGTCCGGCGTGGTCGAGCCGCCATTCACGCCGATGTCGAGGAATTTGACGCCCTGGCTCGCGATCGGTGCAATGATTCCACGAGTGTGCCCCGGAACATCGGTCATCTTCGCGCCGGTGGTGGTGCGGCCAAAGCGCCGGTCCAGCGACTTCGACAGCGCGATACTCGCGGAGATCATCGAGGGGTCCATCATCTCCGTCTGCCAGCTAAAGGGTATGGCATGCCAGGCGATGTCGCCCTGGGTGATCGCCTCCTCCATCCGCTTGCGATCGGCAGGGGATGCCTGTTCCAGGTACTCGTAGACGAGCCACGAGCCGGTCGTCCACACATACCGGTTCGCGCCCGGCTGGCGAGACTTCGCGGCCAGTTCAATAGCGTGGGGAAAATACTCGTTGAAGTAACGATGCACCACCGCCGCCTGGGTGTCGATGAAGCCGGCGTCAAAGTGACACTTGAACATGGCCAGGACTTTTTTCACCGAGGTCGCCGGCCCGCTCGCTTCAACCGCCATTGCGGGAAGAGATTTGGAGAGAATGGCGCCACCCAGAGTCAAGGCCGAAGTGCGGAGCAGGTCGCGACGCTGCATTGAAGGTATCCCCTTTTCACGTGCAAATGATCTGTAGCTCAGAAGGCGTTCCCATGATAGCTCTGCCGGCCCAGTAGCCTCGGCCTTCCTCTCGGCTATCTTTACGGCTGGAACTGCTTCGCCTGCTCCGCTCCATCCAGCACACGAAACACTCCTTCGGCCAGCGCCTGCAGTTCATCCTCGCCGGGATACACCGTAACCGGCGCAATCCACTCCACGTACCCGCGCAACCGGCCCACCATCCGCTCCGAATGTGCCATTCCGCCGGTCAGGATCACCGCATCCACTTTGCCCTTCAGCACCGCTGCCATTGCTCCCGCCTCTTTGGCGACCTGGTACACCATCGCTTCAAATACCCGCGCTGCTTCCGCGTCTCCGCCGTCAATCCGCTGCTCCACTTCTTTCAGATCGCGCGTACCGAGATAGGCAAACAGCCCGCCCCCGCCGAAGACCTGCCGGTCAAGCTGTTCGCGCGTAAACATGCCGCTGAAGGCGATCTTTACCAGTTCGCGCACCGGCAGCCAGCCGGTCCGGTCGGGGCCAAACGGGCCTTCCTCCGGCGTATTGTTGTCGATCATGCGGCCGTCGCGGTGTGCCGAAACGGTGATGCCGCTGCCCAGGTGCACAACAATCAAGCGCAGCGCCTCATAGTTGGTTCCGTGCTCCGTCGCATACCGCCGCGCTACGGCCTTGATGTTTAGCGCATGACCGACCGCCGTCCGCGGGGCCAGCGGCGACCCCGACAGACGCGCGCACTCCTGCCACTCATCCACCGTGACCGGATCCACAATGTACGCATTGACTCCGGACGCCTTTGCGAACTCCAGCGCCAGCACCGCTCCCAGGTTCGACGCATGCTCTCCTCGCCGAGCCAACCGGAGTTCCTCGACCATGGCTTCATCCACCAGGTAGGCGCCGCATTCCATCGGCGGCAGCAGCCCGCCCCGTCCCGCCACCGCGGCAAACGACCCGGCTGCAAATCCCGCCTCGCTTAACGCGCTTCGGATCAACCTGGCCCGAAACTCGAGCTGCGTCAGCGCCGATTGCCCGCGAAACTGCGCCAGTTCTCCATCCTCATGCTGGATGGTGCGCACCAGTTCCGCTCCGTTCCGTCGGTAGACGCCGACTTTCGTGGACGTCGATCCGGGATTGATGACCAGTACCCGGCTTCTCTCGTCTGGCAAAACTTGTCCCCGCAGGCCAGAACGAGTTTACCGTTTCAGGGGATCAAAATGCCTGAACTCCGGTGCATAGCTCGAAAGTTGCATATTCATCGTTCGGTTTGATTTGCCAAACCATGCTATACTGCCGTCAGATCGTAGAATTCGATTAGAAGTCATTGCCTGTTCCGAGTTACCGCTCCACACGCAAACACTTCCACATTGCGTTCGCGGTAAATTTGCACCAAAGGAACAACACAAATGGAAACAGGCACAGTCAAGTGGTTTAATGACGCCAAGGGATTTGGATTTTTGAGCCGTGAAAACGGCGAGGACGTCTTCGTCCATCACACCGCCATCCAGTCGAGCGGATTCCGTTCGCTGCAGGAAGGCCAGAAGGTCCAGTTCAACGTGACCAAAGGCCCCAAGGGCTGGCAGGCTGAGAACGTCCAGGTCGTCTAATTCGGCGACCGGTTCAAGTTCAAATAGAAAAGGGACGGCAAATCTGCCGTCCCTTTTCTGCATCTGCTCGAAATCCTTCCCCTTTAAAACCAAGCCGCCCGCATCATTACTGACAACTGATCACTGACGCCTGACAGCTTTGTTCAGGCGGCGGGCTTCAGCGATGTGGCGCTCACCTGTTTCATGGCAGGATGAAGACCCTCGCCCGGCACGTTGTGCGTACCCAGATACTGCAGCACATCGTTAATTGAATCTTCAAAGCGCGATCCGGTTTTGTGAGTGGCTCTCACGCCCTTCGAGACAAGCTGGCATACCTCGAATCGGTTCATGCCCTGGGAAAGGGCGCGATGTATTTGATCAGAACGCATGACGTACTCCAATCGACAAGCGCCGGTTATCAAGTACCCGAAGTTCCGGTTTCTTGTAAACCAGGGCCTGTGAACGAGTGATTGTTGCGTGAGGTGCGGAGCTCGTCAGGAGCGGTGGGGCGGCAAAAGCCGAGCAGGCTGGTCCATGCCAGACGCGGGACTACCTCCATTCTACGCTGGAAACGATAGAACCGCCGCTGGAAATGCACCTTTCCGCGCGGCTGCGGCTTTCACCGGGTCCCAATCCCTGTTAACATAAAGGTCACACCAACCCGATTCTGGGAACACACCGAACATATTGCATCGAAAGAGGTTAGCATTGGCAGACACAACCAAGATTGAAGACAAAGAGGAACGCAAGAAGGTAAAACGCGCCGCCCGCAAAAAGGCCGCCCCGAAAGCCAAGCGCACCGAACCGCGCGGCTCAAAGAAAAAGAAGGTCAAGAAGATGGTACGCGGTCAGTCGAAGCGCTAACCAACTGACTCAAAATATCGGGGGCTCCGGATCAGGCCGCCATCGTGCGTCGCACCCGGAGCCCCACAGTCTGTCTCCTCTCCCAATGGCATTCCTCCGGTTGGACGGCTGGACCGCATCCGCAGCTGTCGTGGTGCGCAGGGTCGCGACGTCGAATTTCATCATGTACACTGCGGCAAAGGAATTCCCAACCTGCCGGGACCGGCCTTGATATCCCGGCACCCGCATCTGGTCGCCCGAGGAGAACTGCCCTGCTGAAACAACTGCTTGCCCGCAAGTCCATTGACAAGCTGATCCGGGAATCGGAAGATCCCGAGCACTCGTTGAAAAAGTCGCTCGGCCCGTGGTCGCTTACGGCGCTGGGCATCGGTGCGGTCATCGGTTCGGGCATCTTCACTGTCATCGGAACGGCGATGGCGGGCCAGCACTTCGATCAGCCGGAGATCAGCAACACCCCCCTGATTCACTACCTGATGTTCCACACCGCCATGGCAGGCCGCCCCGGCGCCGGACCTGCGCTGGCTCTCTCGCTCGTGCTGGTCGCCATCGTCTGCGTCTTCACCGGACTCTGCTACGCCGAACTGGCCTCCATGATTCCCATCGCCGGCTCGGCCTATACCTACACCTACGCCACCCTGGGCGAACTTGTCGCCTGGATC
Source organism: uncultured Acidobacteriota bacterium (assembly GCA_963833995.1). Taxonomy (GTDB): domain Bacteria; phylum Acidobacteriota; class Terriglobia; order Terriglobales; family Acidobacteriaceae; genus Telmatobacter. The sequence goes on from CAWIAE010000005.1 coordinate 457,518, forward strand.
ATCGGCTGGGATCTGATCCTCGAATATGCCTTCTCGAACATGAGCGTCAGTGTAGGCTTCGCCGCCCACATCGTCGACCTCATGGACTGGTTCGGCATCCATCCCGCGCTCAAGTGGATCTCCCCGGCCTACCTGCCGACAGGACTGCAGGACCTCGCCGGCAAAGACCTCTACCCACCCGGCTGGCACTTTGGCTTCAACATTCCCGCGTTCCTCATCGTCATGATTCTCACCGTGATCCTGGTGCGCGGCATCCGCGAATCAGCGCGCACCAATAACATCCTGGTGCTGGTCAAAATCTGCGCCATCCTGGTATTTATCTTTGCCGCCGCCAGCTTTATCAAGCCCATCTATTGGCATCCATTCATGCCCAACGGCTGGACCGGCGTGCTCACCGGCGGCTCCATCATCTTCTTCACCTACATCGGTTTCGACTCCGTCTCCACTGCAGCCGAGGAGTGCCGCAACCCGCAGCGCGATCTGCCTTTCGGCATTCTCGCCACCCTGATAGCCTGCACCCTGCTCTATGGCGGAGTCGCCATCGTCCTCAGCGGCATTGTTCCCTGGCAAACAGTAATGGGCGATGCGGCGCCGGTCGTCAATTCGCTCAAGCGCCTCTATCTCGAGTACGGTGGCGAGCGTCTCCACTGGGTGCGCCTGTTCGTCCTCATTGGCGCGCTGCTGGGCATGATCTCTTCCATCCTGGTTTTTCAACTCGGCCAGGCGCGCGTCTGGTTCGCTATGTCCCGCGACGGGTTGCTGCCGACCGTATTCAGCAAAATTCACCCTCGCTTCCGCACGCCATCGGTATCCACCTGGGTCGCCGGTTTCGTCGTCGGGGTCCCGGCCGGCCTGCTCGACATCGGCACCGTATCGAATCTTTCCAACATCGGCACCCTCTTCGCCTTCGTCCTGGTTTCGATCGCGGTCCTGATCCTGCGCTATCGCGAGCCGGAACGCCATCGCGCCTTCCGCGCTCCCTTCGGACCGCTGTTTCCGGTGCTTAGCATCATCTTCTGCATCGTGCTGATGATGGGCCTGGAAGTACTCACCTGGACGGCCTTCTTCATCTGGCTCATCGCCGGCCTGCTCATCTACTTCTTCTACAGCCGCCACCGGTCCGAGTTCGCAGGATTGCGGTAGGCTCAGCGCAGAAAGCTCGCAGGCTTTGGCCCGATCATTCTGGATAACTGACTCGGGCTATTGCCACCCGTTGAAATCTGAATCAACAAACATAAACCGACATTTTATTACCAACCTTTCGCGATGTATGAAGGGGTGGGGGAGCGGTCGAATTGAAAGTCGCCGCATGCGCTACTCGATCTGTTTGAGTTTAAGATAGTTTGGATGACTCCCTGCCGCCGGAGCGCTCCTTTAGCCATGTTCATCTTTGCCACTCTGTGCGCCGTACACGCCGCTGTGTGCTGCGCAACATCTGAGGCAGAAAATGAGGACGCAAATCCAGTCCACAACTGGGCAATCGCTATTCATGGCGGCGCGGGCGAAAGCGAATGGGAGCACATGGACGCGGCGACAGTTTCCGCTTACCACGACTCGCTCGCCAAGGCGCTTTCAGCCGGATCGGCAGTTCTCAAGCGGCATGGCAACGCACTGGATGCAGTCGAGGCTGCTGTCAAGGTACTTGAAGACGATCCTCTGTTCAACGCGGGGCGAGGCTCTGCCTTCGCCACCAATGGAACAAATGAGATGGACGCGGCGCTCATGGACGGCGCAACGCTGGCTGCGGGCTCGGTGGCCGACGTGCAATTCACGCGGCATCCAATCTCACTGGCCCGGGCCGTGATGGAACACACTCCCTATGTGATGATGGTCGGCGCGGGTGCGGACGAGTTCTCGCGAGCGGAGGGCCTGGAGCAACAACCGCCCTCATTCTTTTTCACCGAGATGCGCTGGCAGGAATTTGCTTCGATCATGCGCGCTAGCGGCCGTCCGGTCCCTCCGCGGCCCTCCGGAGTTGGTCCTGCACCCGGTCCGAGAGCTTCTTCTGTGCCGCAGATCTTCTTGCATCGCTTCGGAACCGTCGGTGCGGTAGCCCGCGATAGCGAGGGCCACCTGGCCGCAGCTACATCTACTGGAGGCATGCAAGGTAAGTTGCCAGGACGCGTAGGCGACTCTCCACTGATTGGCGCGGGCACTTATGCGAGCGACCGCTCTTGCGCCGTCTCGGGGACAGGAGTCGGTGAGTATTTCATCCGGCTTACTTTAGCGCGACAGGTTTGTAACCTCGTGGAGCAAGGACAAACACCGCAACAGGCGGCCAACCACATGATCCACACTGAGCTGCCGGCACTCAAAGGAGGCGAAGGGGGTGTGATCGTAATCGCGCCCTCCGGAGAGCCAATCTGGAGTTCGAACACTCTCGGCATGTTTCGCGCGAGGGAAGCAGAGGGAAGTCAGCCCGAAATTCACGTCAAGTAGCCGTGAGGCGCCTGCGCCTTTCGGCCGCCTAGTCGCCACAAAGGGGCTAACAATCCACTGCCATCGCACCGGCCAGCGTCGGAGGCAACCAATAACGCCGACAGTTCTGCCGCCTCTCAACGCTTCGGGTACAATCCAACACTAACGGCACGAATTTCCCCAAAGTCGGTTCCTTGCACCAGCAGCACCTTCTCCTTCCAGGGGCCGAGAAAAGCCAGTGTGAAATACTTTTTCTCGATTGAAGTCTGCGCTGCGTTCTCCCGATAATCCTTGCTCCGGAAGGCCTGCCGGTAAAACGCGAACACCTCCGCCATGCTGAGCGATGTGTTGAAGTTAAAATTTTGACCCTCGCCCTGGTGGTAATCCTGCGCGCCATTCGGTACGGAAAACATCGGTGCGTAGTTCGGTGCCATATGCATCGCGGGAGCGCCGTGCACTGAGCGAAGCGAAGCCGACGAGTCCGGCACTCCCAACACCATGAAGGCCGCCCACGCACGCGGGTTGGGATACTGCCTGGCGGTCGCCAGCATCGCCGATCGCAGCGCCTGGGCCTTATCCATACCCGCCCGCAGATTCTTGTAGAACTCCACCATCAGGGCCGCCGTCGGTGCATCGGGAATCGACCACAGCGAGACCACCAGGGTCGGCACTCCAGCTTCCACAAACGAGCGTCCCAGCCCCAGCACTCCGTCCCCGGTCAGTCTTCCTTCTCCGGCGTCGCAAGCACTCAAAACCGCCATCTCCGCATGAAGCTTCAAAGTGCGAATCTCGATCGCCGGCAAAAATCCTGTGTCGCTCCGGTCCGGCGCCAGCACCAGCGAGCTGAATTGCGCTTCCTTCCCGTTCAGCAGCCCGTGCGTCGCAAAGTGCAGGATTCGCGCATCGCCCACCCGATCGATCAAAGCCGCCTTGGTTGCCTGCTTGCCCGTCAATGCCACCGTCGAAAACAGACTGGCTACCGCATCGGCTTCCTTCTCTGCCCCCGGCAACTGCGGGTACCCAGGCGGCATCGCCGGATTCCCAACCACCAGCACCGCCATCCATTGTTTAGGAAGCCGTTGAAGCTGTTGCCGGCTCAATTGAAGGACTTCCAACGAAACTTCACTCGCAATCGTGTGCTTCTCAATCAGATACTTGCCCGCCGAGTCTTGGAGCGCAGCGAAGGGCAGCAGATACAGCGTGTCTTGCGGCACAAAGAGAATCCGCGCCTGTGAAACTGTGCTGCCAGGCCGCCGCGTGCATCGCAATGGCCCTGCATCCTGCCGCCTGAAACTGACCTCGTAAACTGATCACATGGAAGACATCTCCGCCTTCATCCGCCGCCTCCCCAAGGCTGAGCTGCATCTGCATCTCGAGGGCACCATCGCGCCCGCCACGCTGGTCGAACTAAGCGCCCGCCACGACGCCTGCCCCATGTCCCTGGACGAGGCCGAATCCCACTATCGCTTCGACGATTTCACCAGCTTCATTGAAGGCTTCAAAGCCGTCACCCGCCGCCTTGTCGACCCCGAAGACTACGAACTTGCCGCCTGGCGCATGATGCAGCGGCTCGCAGAGCAGGGCGTGGTTCACGCCGAGGTGTATATCTCGGTCGGTGTCATCTATATGTGGCGCAACTTCGACCCCTCTTGCTTCGAGCCCATCTTCGCCTCCCTGGAACGAGCGAGAGTCCGGGCCCACAATGAACTCGGTCTTTCCCTCTACTGGATCTTCGACGCCGTCCGCCACTTCACCGTCGAGGAAGCTGTGCGCGTCTTCCGCAAAGCGGCCCATCTCCGCGCCGAATTCCCCGCCATCATCGGCATCGGCCTGGGCGGCGACGAGCGAAGAACCGGTTCAGCCCCATTCCGCGCCCTCTACGACGAAGCGCGCGGAGCTGGTCTCCGCCTCACCAATCACGCCGGCGAAACCACCGGCCCGGAGGCCATCTGGGAGGCGCTCGAAATCGGCTCCGAGCGCCTGGGCCACGTGCTCTCGGCAATCGACGACCCCAATCTACTCCAGGAACTGAAGCGTCGAAGCATCGCCCTCGAACTGAACCCGACCTCCAACGTCCGCACCGGTGTCTGCCCGTCGTTTGCCGCACACCCGCTGCGCCGCTACTTCGACGCCGGTCTGCTGGTCACGCTCAACTCCGACGACCCGGCCTTCTTCGGCTCCGACCTGGCCAACGAATACCTGCTCGCCCACACCGAACAGGGATTTACCCGCGAAGAACTCCGCCAGCTTGCCGCCAACTCGATCCGCGCCAGTTTTCTTCCCGAATCCGCAAAAACCGCATGGCTTGGGCGCATTATGACAATCGAATGAAACAAAAGTTGTAGAGACCAACCCTCCTGCGTGTGAGTGAGTCTAAGCTTTATTGAGGTATCATTTTAGTTGGAGACCGTGTACTTAATGTCCACTGAACTCGACTCCCTCACGTCCGTCGAAGAGCCGAAAGCGAACCTCGCGCTGCGTGTTATTGGCTGGTTTTCGGCCGGAATGGCAGTTGCCGCACTCGGCATTTATCTGGGCGTCGAGATGCGCAGCCGCTACAAATTCAAGCGCCGCACACCCTACGACTTTTATTCCAAGGCCGCCGCCCCGCAGACCAGCGAATTTGGCATGGGTATTTAAACCCGTAGGCCCGCCTTCCGCAAAATGCCGCCTTTGAGCGGCATTTTGCATTTCAGCCGCTTTTTCAACCGCCGCTCTCCATCCGGCTCTGCGTTACCCTAATCCCTTATGGGCCGCATCCGCATTCTTTCCGATCAGGTTGCCAACCAGATTGCCGCCGGCGAAGTGGTTGACCGCCCGGCCTCTGTGGTGAAGGAACTGCTGGAGAACGCACTGGACGCCGGCGCCACCCGCATCCGCATTGAAGTCGAAGCAGGTGGACGGCGCCTCATCCGCGTCACCGACGACGGCCAGGGCATGAATCGCGACGACGCGCTCCTGGCCTTCGAACGCCACGCTACCTCCAAGCTCCGCAGCGCCGACGATCTGCTTTCAATCGCCACTCTCGGCTTCCGCGGGGAGGCGCTGCCCTCGATCGCCTCTGTTGCCCGCGTGACCCTTGAGACCTCCAGCAGCGAAACCGCAGCGCCGACAGCCGGAACCCGTGTTGAAATCGCCGGCGGAAAAATTCTGCGCGTCGATGACGCCCCGGTGCCTCGCGGAACGTCCATATCGGTCGCCGATCTGTTCTTCAATACCCCTGCCCGTCGCAAGTTTCTCCGCGCCGAATCCACCGAGCTGGCGCATGTGACGGCGCTTGTCACCCACTACGCCTTGGTCCACCCGGATAAACACTTCGAGCTAGTCTCAGCCACCCACACACTTGTCTCCGCTCCCCCAGTAAACCGCACGGCGGAGAGGATTTATCAGATTTTCGGCAAAGAGACGCTGGCCCAATTGCTGCCGGTCGCAGCGGAGACTCCGCTCGCCCACGGCGGGCTGCCCGAGCCGCCTCCGTGGAAGAAAGATCCAGACGAACCGACCCGTGCGCCAGGAGCTTTAAGGGTCAGCGGCTTTTATTCCAAACCCGAGTTGCAAAAGCTGAACCGCAATTCCATTTACATTTTTATTAATAAACGGCTCATTCGAGACCGCCTGCTGTTGCACGCCATCACTGAGTCCTACCGCAACGTGATTCCGCCCACGAGCTTTCCGGTCGTGTTGTTGTTCCTGGAAATGCCCCCGGAAGAGGTGGACGTCAACGTTCACCCCGCCAAGACGGAGGTCCGCTTCCGCCAGCAGTCTCTCGTCCATGATTTCGTCCGCGACAGTCTCCGCAATGCCCTGATCAAAGCCCGCCCGGCAGCCGGATTTCTGGCCGCCCTCGACAATTCTCCGGCCGCCAGCCCATCCCTCATGCCTCCGGCGATCTCGCCCCTGCCCGGATCCCCAAAGTCCCTACCGCCCGACTCGGGCCCAGCTCTATCGCATTCAACCGAGGCGGATGCGGAGCCGTTTGAACTCACCCCTCGCCCCGTAATGCCCATTCCCGGCACGCTTCCCTTTGACGGAAGATCCCTCGGTTCGACCGTCTTCGTTCAACAGGCTCTGGGTCAGGCCGCCGCCGCGCTTCTTCCGCCTGACGAGGTCCTACCCGCCAACGGCTGCAGCTCGAGCCGGCCCGATACAGAGGACTACACCCCTGCCACAGCGGCGGAGACGGCCATCGTGGAGGCGGAACAGGCCGCAGCCAACCTCAACCACCTGGGCTCGTTGCGTCCGCTGGGTCAACTACGGGAGTCATTTATTCTGGCCGCCGGCGAGGGGGGCCTGTGGATAATTGATCAGCATGTGGCCCACGAGAGAGTTCTTTTTGAGAAGATTTTGCGTGATCGCCAGGTGGAACGGGTCCAGAGGCAGCGCTTGCTGATGCCCCTGCTGGTGGAGCTCAAACCCTGGCAAATGATTGTGTTCGCGCGAATTGCTGACGAACTCGAATTCAATGGATTTGAGGTGGAACCCTTTGGGCCACAGACACTTGCAGTGAAAGCGGCACCGGTGGGCCTGGAAGGGAGCGCCCTCGAGCATATGCTGGCCCAGGTGATTGAGCAGTGCGGCGCAGAACCCGAGGAAACCATGCGTAGTCAGAACCTTACGTCGCTCCGCACGCGAATTGCCGCCTCCATTGCCTGCCATTCGGCGATCAAAGTCAACACTCGGCTCGATCTGGCTCGCATGGAGTGGCTTCTTTTGGAACTTTCAAAGACCGAGCACCCAACAAGTTGCCCGCATGGACGTCCAATAGCTTTGCTTTATTCTTGGAAAGATATCGAGCGGGCCTTCCATCGAATTTAGAACCGATTTAGAATTGGTAGGGGCAGCCGCGCTCCTCTCAGGAGAGAGAGTTGCCCAGCGCCAGCATGAGTCTGGAAGCGAGGTTTTTCTTTGACATCGGAACAATTGGAAGCGGCGCGTGCCGAAAGGATGCGCCAGAATGGACTTGGGACTCTCTCGTTAGAGGACGCCCGTACGTGGATTGAAGAGACTGGCCTTTGCCTCTTTTTGCCCCGGAGACAGTTTTCGTCTTCCGTCGCCCCATCCTTTGTTGAGGCGATTGGCGGGTTGCGGGATTTCACCCCGGACCCGAAGCAGATCGCAGCAGCCGAAGAGCTACTCACTCGTCTGGAGACGGATGGGGTGGCGGTCAGGCTCAACCTGCTGGGCCAGCCGGGCGAACAGCCGGACTTCGTCGTTGCCGCATGGGTGTTGCCCTACGTGTATGCATTGCGAGGCGACCGCGACTGGCGACGGAACCCGCAGCTCACGGGCTCGCGCCAGGTTTCGCCGCTCGCCGTGCAGGCCTACAAGTTGCTGGAAACAGGCGATCTTACCATTCCTCAACTGAAGCAGACACTGGGCCGGGAGGTGAGCGAGGCAGCAGTGCTGCGCGCCATCACAGAACTGTGGCAACAGCTTCGCATTATTCCAGTTGTTTCGGGTCCGGGCCAACCTGCGCGGTGGCAATTGCTTAAGGTGCGTTTCCAAAAGGCCATCGCCGAGGGTGCTTCCACCTCTCAGGTCACGGCGATTTCTGTGTTGGCCTCCATCTATTTGCAGGCCGTGATTGCCGCCAGCATGGAAGAGGTTGAACTCTTCCTTGCTCCGCTGACGGCGCGCAGCAAGGTTCGCGAGGTGCTGCGCGGATTGTTGGCGACACGCCAGGTCCACACCATCTCCATGGGGCACTCACCCCATTTCTACGTCGCCGGCACCTTGCCGGAGTTTGCCACCGAGGCTTCGATCTACGCCAGCACGTATATGCCTGCGTCTGCCTACTTTATGAGGGCCAGGGATCACGAAGAAGACGAACCCGAACTTCCGGTGGCCGAACCGGTCGCATCCGCCCCCGCCGAAGCGCGTGCGCCGCGGCGGACCGAATCGCGCTCACCCCGCTCCGGAGTCCGAAAGCCGGCTGCAGGAGGAAAATCCGGCGCGGCCAGGCCCCACTTCAGCCGCCCAGCCACTTCCTCCCGCGATCGCAAACCCGCTGCAGGCGGCAGGCCCGGGCAATCTTCTGCGGGGCGTTCCCAAAGCAGTTCGCATTCATCTTCCGGCGCGCGTTGGAACCAGGGAGCCCCGAAAAGCACCGACGGTAAGAACAATGGCGGCCATTCCACCACTGTTTCAAATGGCGCCGGGAGCAACGGCTCTGGAGCGACCAGGAACGGAAAATCCTCTTTGTGGAGCAAATCCACCGTGCCGGCCAAGCACAGCGGCCACTCCAATGGCGCCAAGTCAGCGCCCAGTTCTGGAGCGTCGAAACGTACCGTAAGCCTCTCCCGGACTGATGCCCGCCCGGCGCACGGCAGCCGCAAACCCGCAATAACCGCCCAGGCGGGGGCTGGAAACGGCAAGCGGTTTGGCTTCACGGCCCGGCCCAAGGGGACGAAGAAGCGCGGATGAGTGCGGTCGAAAGCCCCCTGGATTTACCTCAACCCGGCCGAAAGATGATCGTCGCAATCGATGGTCCGGCGGGTGCGGGAAAGAGTACCATCGCACGTCACCTGGCACGTCATTTCGGCCTGTTGAATCTTGAAACCGGCGCCATGTACCGTGCTTTTGCGTTGAAAGCACTGCGTGCCGGTTTTTCCCTGGACACGCCCTCAAGAGAAGAAATCGCGGGCCTCGAAAAGCTGGCGTCCGAGACTCAGATTCGGCTTGAGCCCGGACGGGATGAGAATCGCGTTCTGCTCGACGACGAAGATGTCACGGGCCTTATCCGGAACCAAACCGTGACAGACGCAGCTTCGCGGGTAAGCGTCATTCCCGCCATTCGCGCCTGGATGGTTGGCCTGCAACAGGAGATGGGCTCGGGCGGCGGGGTAGTCATGGAAGGGCGCGATATTGGGACCGTGGTCTTTCCCCACGCACAGGTAAAGATCTTTCTGGACGCTGCGCCCGAAGTGCGCGGCATGCGTCGCTTTGACCAGCTTGGCCCGGAGGCCGCCCATCCGCCCGAAGAAGTGATTCGCGACCTCCGCGCCCGCGATGAGCGCGACCGCAATCGAGCCGACTCTCCGCTGAAAGCGGCTCCCGACGCCGTCCTGCTGGACTCGACCGATATGACTCTGGACGAGGCGGTCAAGGCTGCGGAAGCCATTGTCGCCGCCAAACTGGGTAACTCCGCCGAAGCTTCATAACGGGCAAGCTCCATAAGAAATGAACGGCTCTTGACTTGTTACTACAGTTCCTCTATCCGTGCCCATTGGGGGATTGATGTTTCTCGGCCTCCGCGCTTAGATTGCAAAATCGGGCTCCTTTTTTGAACAGTTCTGGCATCCCATCGGCGGGTTCCTTGCGAAATGCATTCAATCTGATCGCGGATGCTCTGCTCTATCAGGAGGAAGACCTTGCCCACTTGCCCTGGTTGTGGATCGTCAGAGTTTCGTAGATCGCGCATTCGGATTTCCGACCTGTTTCATTTATTGGTCCGCCGGCGTCCTGTGCGCTGTTGCATATGCCAGACGCGGAGGTACGCACCTCTCTCTTCGGCTTCAAATCCGACGCGCGGCCACTAAACAGAGCCGATTCTCAGACTGCCGCCGACCCCGTGGCGGCATTTCTCTTCTCGTCCCATGGAGTGTGCCCAAAGCCGAGTGTCGTCCACGATTTTAAACAGGTTGGCTGCACAAATCGCCAGTCTCGGCCGCGCCCTGCGCCGCCACCCCCTGGGGAGAATAGAATTCATATAGAGTTTAGAGAACATGGAAATCACCTGCCATCGCTGTCATCAGACCGTTCAGCTTGAGGATTGTTATTGCCCGGCCTGTGGTCTGCCACAACTGGTCTACACCGCTGAGGGAGAAGACGGTCAAGTGCAGGCGGAGCGCTGGACCGAAGCGGTGAAAGACGCGAGCGTGATTGACTGGAAGCCGGCCATGCGGGCCGCCCTGGCGCTTGCGGTTCCGGCTGGCTTGCTTTCCAGTGGGCTCTCGCCCGTAGGCCTTCTGGGACTATTCTGGATGGCCGCCGGCGCCGCCTGGGCCGTTGCGATCTATGTGCGCAGCCAGCGGCCAACCTGGATCACGACGGGAGCGGGCGCGCGCATTGGTTTTGTTACCGGGTTATTCGCCGCCTGGCTGGCTTTCAGCGTGAGTGGCGCCACAATGTTTGTGCAAAGATTCATCCTCCATCACTCCAGCCAGATCGACGCGGAATGGAAGAGCCGCGTAGAGCTGAGTCAGCAGATGCTGGCCCAACAATGGGGGGGAATGGGGTCGGTGGACGTATCACAGGCACAGGCATTGCGGGCCCAGGTCGAGGCGTGGATGTTGTCGCCGTGGGGGCATGCGGGCATTGAGGCGTTCAGCTTTGCTGCGAATTCGATTTTTCTCTTGTTCTTTGCAGTCGGCGGCGGCGCGCTGGGAGCGCGCCTTCTGGCTCGCTCGCGCCCTCCGAAAGCTTAAGTACCTATCTTAATGAAAGCAGGATTACACTGCATGGCATTCAGCGGAGAACCTCGTAATTCGTTCGGTTTCTCCACAACTTGCCCCAATGAGCCAACCCTCGTATCATCCCACGTGAGATAAGCCACGTGAGACTCGCGTCAAGAGAGAGCCCATGAGCGAAGAGCTAAACCTACGCAGCCTGCGCATCAAGGGCAGGCTCATGTCCGCATCGGAGATTGAAAGAACCCTGGTCCGCCTGGCTCATGAAATTGTAGAAAAGAGCAACGGCAGCGACGACCTTGCCCTGGTCGGGATCAAGCGGCGTGGTGTTCCCTTGGCCGAGCGGCTGGGCAAACTGATCTCCAACATCGAAAAGCGACCCGTGGATACCGGGATGCTCGACATCCAGTTTTATCGCGACGACCTCTCAACCGCCGACATTCGGCCCGTGGTAACCAAGGGCGCAGTCGGTTTCGATATCGACGGGCGCGATGTCGTGCTATGTGACGATGTGCTTTACACTGGCCGGACCATCCGCGCCGCACTGGATGCGCTTTTCGATCATGGCCGCCCGCGCCGCGTACAACTCGCCGTCCTGATCGATCGCGGCCACCGCGAACTGCCCATTGAAGCGACCTATGTCGGCAAGCACGTGCCAACCAGCAGCCGCGAAATCATTGAAGTGAAGTTCCACGAGGTCGACAACGACGAGCAGGTGCTGCTGGTCGAGCGGGTGGATTAGTTTTTTCAGTTAACCAGCGTGCTTCCCCGCGCGCCACATGTGCCGGTAGTTGTTGCGAGCTTAATGACTATGAATGCGACTGCATCACCCGTCCGCCGCCCGATTCATCCTCCTCCGATTCCCGCCTCACCATTTCCTTACAACCCCGGCTCGCTGCTTTCACTTCAGGACCTGAGCCTTGAGGGCGTGAGCCACATCCTCTCCCGCGCCGCCATCCTTGAGAACATGGACCCCCTCCTCCGTGACCGCATCCTGGCCAAGCGGCGCGTGGCGCTTCTGTTCTACGAGTCGTCCACCCGCACCCGCACCAGTTTTGAACTGGCCGCCAAAGCCCTTGGCGCCGACACGACCCTCGTATCGAGCCTTTCATCAAGTATCGAGAAGGGTGAGACGCTGAAAGACACGGGCCTGACTCTGCGCGCGCTGGGAGCCGAAGCCATCATTCTGCGGCATAACTCCTCGGGCGCGGCGTGGCTCCTTGAAGAGGCCACCCGCCTGCCCGTGCTCAACGCCGGCGACGGCATGCACGAGCATCCCACCCAGGCACTGCTCGACTTGCGCACGATCCTGGCTCATCTGCGGCCTGGCATCGATTGCGTCAACCCTGTGACTCTTGAAGGCATCACCGTATCCATCGTCGGCGACATTCTGCACAGCCGCGTCGCCCGCTCCAACATGCTGCTGCTGCCTCGTCTTGGCGCACGGGTGGTGCTCTGTGGCCCCAAAGAGTTGCTGCCCGAAATTGCCTCCACCGCCGGGCCGGGAATATTCATCGAACGCGACTTTGAAACTACCCTTCGCCAGTCTCAGGTGGTCATGATGCTGCGAATCCAGGCCGAACGCCTGGCTGGCCTTCAGCTCGATCTCGAACAATACAAGGCAGCGTATCAGCTCACTGGCCAACGCCTCATCGCACAGGCTCCATCGGCAGTGGTCCTGCATCCCGGTCCGATTATTCGTGGACTTGAGTTGACGGCTGGGGTGGCCGACGGCGCACAGTCGGCCATTCTTGAACAAGTCAGGAACGGCGTGGCGATCCGCATGGCCGTGGTCGAACGCGCCTTGCTGACTGCGACGAGTGAAGGAGGCCGCGCATGACGGCGCTCGTAATCCGCAATGGCCATCTGATCGATCCAGCCGCCGGCATTGACGGGCCGAAGGACCTCTTTCTCAAGGAAGGCCGCGTGGCCGAGATCGCCGCTCCCGGCAAACTCAAGTCGGTCAATGGGGCCGAGTCGCTGGACGCAACGGGCCTTACCATCGCGCCGGGCCTCATCGATATTCACGTTCATCTGCGCGAACCGGGACAAGGCTACAAGGAGACCATCGCCACTGGCACGGCCGCCGCAGCCGCAGGCGGATTCACCGCAGTCGCCGCCATGCCAAACACCTCTCCAGTGAACGACTCGCCTGAAATCACCCGCTGGATGCAATCCCCTGAACGCGGCGCGGCCATTCGCGTTTTCCCCATCGCCGCTGCCACGCGCGGCTCAAAAGGCGAAGCTCTGAACGACTTCGCAGCGTTGAAGTCTGCCGGAGCTGTGGCCGTGACGGACGACGGGCGCCCCATTCTTAAAGACAGCGTCATGCGCGAGACCCTGGCCGCGGCAGCGCGCGTGGGCCTCTCGGTCATCCAGCACGCTGAAGACACGCGCCTTACCCAGGGTTGTTCCATGAACGCCGGTCCAGCCGCTTTCAAACTTGGCCTGCGCGGCATGCCGCCGGAAGCCGAGTCAAGCCTGGTCGAGCGCGACATTCGCCTGGTTACGGAACTGCGCGATGCCCGCGCCCACCTGCACATAGCGCATACTTCGACTGCTGCTGCGATAGCGGCAGTGCGGCAGGCCCGGCGCAATGGCCTGCGCGTCACCTGCGAGGTAGCGCCCCACCACTTTCTACTCACCGAGGAACACGTGGGGTTCTATAACACCAACGCCAAAATGAACCCGCCTCTTCGCTCGGCAGCCGACCGGGACGCCATGATCGAGGCCATCCTCGACGGGGTGGTCGATGCCATCGCCACCGATCATGCACCCCACGCAATCCACGAGAAAGAAGTGGAGTTTGAGAACGCGCCCAACGGCATCACCGGCCTGGGGACGGCGCTTGGCCTTTCGCTGCGCTGGCTCCACAAGGAATGGAAGATGCCCCTGGGCCGGGTCATCAGTCTGCTCAGCGCCCAGCCCGCAGCGTTGCTGGGCTTGAAAGGCCGCGGCACCCTCCAAGCCGGCAGCTTTGCCGACGTGATCATTTTCGACCCCAGAGCCGAGTGGACTTACCACGCCAAAGAGACTCGCTCCAAGGCGCACAACACCCCCTTCGACGGCTGGACCCTGCAAGGCAAAGTGCGCTGGACCATCAGCGAAGGCCGCATCGCATACGCTGGGGGATGAGAATCCCTTATGGAACGCAACACGGACACCCCGGCCCCTGCGGTCCAGTGTCAGGATCGCCTGCCGGGGCCGTAAAGCGACTCGAAAAGAACACAACTCCCCCACGATTGGCCCGATGCTGCTAGCTAAAGTCTCTGGGTCTCGGAAAAAAGCTGGAGCGCGCCCCAGCCGCTGATTGTTCTATTAGTGGCGAAACGCTGCGGTCAGGAGGCCTTACCCAGCAGTTCCTGCTCTGCCCGGAACCAATCCTCTGCATCGTGCCCATGCTGCCGTCCGCGCTCGGCCCAGAATCGATGCGCCAGCTTTGCTACTTCCTCGCGAGGGGCTATCGTGTGATTTCCGTTAGTGGGGACTTCTCTTTTTTTGGTTGCGCTCTTCCGCGGTTTTGCGGTCGTGCTCGCTTTCTTCGTTACCTCTGCCATGTGCATTTCCTCCTTCGGACCGGGCCAACGAGCGGGTGGTCCACTACAGAATACAAAATCGACCCTGCTTCTCCAAAGCCCAAAGCGATGCAAGAATCTTTGTCGTAAACGCACCATTCCCGTTGTGCCCTAACGCATTGATACTTGCGGGAATAGCGACTTCACCGGCTTGCGGGGGTGAGAACGTCATCGAAAGACGAGTCTTGCGCAGGAGTCGATTTCAACGAATCGAAGCGCTGTAAGGCGAAGTTCCGGGCCTTTTCCACGCCGTACTGTTGCTACAATGAGGCATTGGCAAGTACCAAAGTTTATTGATTTCGTCGAACCGCACAATTGCGGCTTAGAATAACCGCATTGACGTGCTTAGGCTCGCCGGGCAGAAAGTAGACTCCCTGCTGCGGACGCATGCGGAGGCCCGTTTGCGAACTGAATGACTTGCCTGCAGAATCAGGCATTTGAGCCGGAGGGCCGGCCCGCCTTGGCAATACCCTCAGTCCCACCAGGACAGAAAAGGAACTTCTCTTGAGCGCTATGTGGAAACCCAACCAGTCAGGACCAATGACCCCCAACCCAACTCCGGAGCCCATTCGCCCTATGCCCCCTTCTCCTTCGTTTGAACCCGCCCGTCCCGCTGCCCAACCCACAACCACTGGAGAACAGGCCGCTATTGGCAAGGGCCTGTACATCAAAGGTGAAATCACGGGCTCTGAATCTCTTTTCATCGACGGCAAGGTTGAGGGCAGCATCAATCTTCCCGGCAATCGGCTCACCGTGGGCCGAAACGGCCAGGTAACCGCCAGCATTACGGCTCGCGAGATCGTGGTTCTGGGCAAGGTGAAGGGAAATGTCTCTGCTACCGACCGTGTCGACATTCGCGCCGAGGGCGCTCTCACCGGCGATGTGGCCGCAGCGCGCATCAGCATCGAAGACGGCGCCTTCTTCAAGGGCGGCATCGATATTCGCAAGCCCGATTCCAAATCGGGTGCGGTAGCCCCGCCCGCGAACGAGTCGCACAAGGCGACCGTTCAGGTCTAGCGTCGAACGCGTATGCCGGAAGCACAGGCCCCGATGCACAGAGGCTCTCGCAGTCGCGGGGGTTTCTGTGCCCTTTTGTGGCCAGATGGTATTTTCCGGATTTTTAAAGCAAAGAACTTAGCCAAGCCCTAGCCGCTGCCTGGCTACAGCAGGCAGCACCGATCCAACTTTTCCGAGCACCCAGTCTGCCACCGCGAGCCATAGCCCCGTTCCCGCCATCAGAACCGCCAGTTCGGCCCACCGACTGTGAGTGGGGCTGCCATATCGCGCAGCCCACGCCTGCATAGCGATGCCTCCCACCCAGGAGAAGACCGTCCAGACCGCCACGCCACTCGCGATAGCGGCCAGCAGGCATCTGCCCAACTCCCGATAGTCCAGGCTGGCCAGCGAAACCATGCGCCGCTTATGCAGCAGAACGGCGATGGTCAGAGTTTGCATGGCAATACCGATGTCAGAAGCGACGGCCAGGCCCATGGCGCCATGCCAATGGAAGAAGGAAGCGTAGATCGGGCAGCGAGACCACCGTGACAATGGTGCTCGCGACCATCGGCACAAAGGTGTTTCCCGCGGCATAAAAAGCTCGCGAATAGATGGCCTGCGCCGACCAAAGGAAAATGGAGAGCGAGAAGACGGCGAAATAGGCAAAGCACAGGCTCGCGTCGGCCGCCGAGAAACGCCCGCCGGTAAAGACCAGGTCGATCAGCGGCTTGCCCAGCGCCACCATGCCCGAGGCGGCAAGCAGCCCGAGCGAGGCCACGCGGGAAACCGAGTCGGCGACCACGTTGGCAAACTCGTAGCGCTTCTCCTTTGTCCACAGGCTGGCGAAAAAAGGCATGGAAGCCGCGCCGGCGGCCTGCGCCAGCATGGCCATGGGCGCGGTGAAGAGCTGCTTGGCGTAATTGAACAGCGAAACTGCGCCGCCGATCGCCGAGGCGAAGTGGCCGATGATCCAGTTGTCGGCGGTGACCAGCGAAACACCGGCCATCAGCGGCAGCGAAAGCCGCACCCATTCGCGCAAACCCTCGTCGTGCCAGTCGAGCATGGGCCGGTAGTGCGTGCCGGCGCGGCGCGCAAAGATCCAGTTCAAGAGAAACGGCCCGCAAAACGCTCCCGCCACCGTGCCGATGGCCAGCGAAGAAACGCCCATGCGTCTTGACCAGCAGCACGCCGCCGACAATGGTGCCCGAGACCGTAGATGAGCGGCGCGACCGCCTGCACGCTGAACTGCTTGCGCACCAGCAGCACCGCGCCGAAGACGCCGCCCGCAAAGAAACACAACTGCGCCGGCAGCAGAATGCGCGTGAGCATTACGCACAGCGCTGCTTTCTGCGGATCAAAGCCGTTGAACCACCAGTGCACGTACCAGGGCGCGAGGATCTCCGCCAGCACGATGGCGCCGCCCAGCACCAGGTACATGGTGGTGAGAATGACGGAGAGCGAGCGCTCGCCTTCTGCTTCGCGGCCCGGCTTCGCGATAGCGCGTGAGAATGGTGACAAAGGTGATGGAGGCGGCGCCGCCGACCAGGAAGTAGGAGATCATGTCGGGCAGATAAAACGCGGCGTTGAGCGCATCGGCCTGCATGCCGCTGCCGAAAAGCCACACGATGTACTTGACCCGCACCAGCCCGATGATGCGCGACAAGAAGACCGACACCATCAGCACGACGGTGGCGCTGAATGCGGAATGCGCGTGCGAAGGGCGCAGCATCCCGACTCCGCGCGCCCATCGCGATCTCGGCTTCCGGTCTGGTTGAGCGGGATGCGTTTCTGTCACTTGATTTGATTCTATCGGGGTTGTGATCGCCGCGGCGTTACCAATGAGAGCCGTCGGCGAGCTGGCCACGAACGAATTGGCAAGTCAGAGGATGGCTTGGAGGTCATTTGGAATCTGCCGCCGATCCGCCCGCGTATTCTCTTTTCAGGGGGCGTTAGATGCGTGCGGGTGTTTGGGTTGGTGCTCGTGCTTTGGCTGGGAGTTGGACCGGGGGTGGCCCAGACGATCCATGGCCGCGGAGGCATTACACTGCCGCCTCCGCCGGAGGTTGACGCTCAACCGGTGGTCGACAACTACTTCGGCACCAAGATCACCGACAACTACCGCTGGCTCGAAGACGCGAAGAGCCCGGAGACACGCGCCTTCATCGATGCCGAAAATGAATACACAGCCCGCTATATGCAGCAGGATCGCATCCGGCCGAAGGTGGTGGACGACCTTGAGTCTCTGGAACAGGTTTCCAATTGGACCATTCCTATCGAGCGCGCCGGCAACTACTATTTTGAGAAGCGGCTGGCGGGCGAGGGACAGGCCTCGATCTACTTGCGCCACGGCTGGACGGGCAAAGACGAACGCCTCATCGATCCCGCTGCCCTGAGCCGCGACCCCAACACCTCCATCGACTTGGCGGATGTCTCCCGCGACGGCAACCTGATTGCCTATATCGTTCGCCAGGGCGGCGCAGATGAGTCCACGGTACGCGTCTTCAACGTGAAGACTCGCAAGGTCCTGTTTGATGAACTGCCCAGCGGGCTTTACTGGTCCATGAACTTCACGCCCGACGGCGCCGGCCTCTTTTATTCACGCGTTAATCGTGAGGGAACGCTGATCTACGAGCATGCTCTGGGCACGCGCAATGTTCACGACACCCTTCTCTTCGGCCGCGAATTTTATGACGAGCCGCTTGGCCCCAACGACCTGAGCACAGAAAATGTGACCGACGATGGCCGCTATCTCGTCGTTACCACCGAGCACGGCGTTCCCGCCAAGCGCGTCGACATCGTGTTTCGCGATCTGACCAAACCCGCGTCGCCGTTTCAGGTCCTGGTCTGGGGTCTCGATTCGCGCTTCTCCGCTATCTACGCCAGGGGCGCCTGGTACGTAAAGACCGACTACAAGGCTCCTATGGGCCGCATCCTCCAGGCCGATCCCGGCGTCCTGCCCGACGCCTGGAAGACCATCGCTCCCGAAACGAAAGATGTGATCGAGAATTTCTCCATCGTCGGCGGCAAGGTTTATGTCGAGCGGCTTAAGGACGTAAAGTCCGAGACCTCCATCTACACCCTGGACGGCAAACCCGCCGGAACCATCGATTACGATGGCATCGGTTCGGCATCTTCCGTGCATGGCAGAACGACGGACCGCTACGGGTTCTTCAGCTTTCAGTCGTTCATTCAGCCGCCCACCATCTACCGGCTGGATACGGTCACTGGCAACCGCGAAGTCTTTGCCCAACCCAAGGTTCCCTTCGATCCCAGCCAATACGAACTCAAGCAGGTGTTCTACAAATCCAAGGACGGCACACAGGTTCCCATGTTCATCGCCGGCAAGAAGGGGTTGAAGCAGGACGGCACCGAGCGCCTGCTCATGACCGGCTACGGGGGTTTCAATTTGAGCATCACCCCGGTTTGGAACCCGGCCTATGCGTGGTGGCTGCAACAGGGCGGCTGGTTCGCGCTGCCCAACCTCCGCGGAGGAGGCGAGTACGGCGAGCACTGGCACGAGCAGGGCATGTTTGAGAAGAAGCAGAACGTCTTCGACGACTTTTTTGCCGCCGCCGATTATCTGATCGCCAACAAATACACAACAGCCGAGCACTTCGCCATTACGGGCCGCTCCAATGGCGGCCTTCTCATGGGCGCGGCCATGACCCAGCATCCGGAATTGTTCTCCGCAATCCTCTGCGGCTATCCGCTGCTCGACATGTTGCGCTACCAGAAGTTCGAACAAGGTTCGCACTGGATCACGGAATACGGTTCATCCGACGACGAAAAGCAATTCTCCTATCTGCTCAAGTACTCGCCCTATCAGAACGTCAAGCCTAAAACGGCGTACCCCGCAATCATGTTCTTCACTGGCGACAGCGACACACGGGTTGACCCGCTCCACGCCCGCAAGATGACCGCGCTGATGCAGGCAGCCTCATCCAGCGGCCGTCCCATTCTGCTCCACTACAGCATCACTGGCGGACATTCGGCTGGAGTCAGCGTGGAACAGAAAATTCAGGATGATGCCGATCAACTCGCCTTCCTGTGGACTGAAACGGGAAAGCCAACCGGTAAGTAGCCGGCGAAACTGACTGTTCCAGGCCATTAGTCACCTGAATTGAAGGGATTCGGATTTGGTCCGATAAAGGAGTGATGGGATCGCAGCAGATGTCTGCTGGGCGGCTTTTCCTGCGCCATTCCGTTTCTGCCCTGGGGGAGCCGGGATTTGGCCCCTTCGGCGCACAAGGGGTTGTCGTGAAAGGAAACAGTGGAAACGCCGAGGCCGGAGTTGAGATGCGACAAGCACACCTGGAAACCACCAAAATTGACGGCCAACCTGAAGCGACAAGGCTGGCGGTGCTCAATTCGATAGGAATTCTGGACACCGCGTCCGAACCCAGCTACGACGCCATCACCCGCCTGACTGCGGAATATTTCCATGCCGACTCGTGCGGAATCGGATTTGCAGACCAAAGCCGCATATGGATCAAGTCGTCCTGGGGCGAGCATCTTCGCGAACTGCCTAGGGAGAACTCTATCTTCGATATGGTGCTTGCGGCGGACGGCCCGGTGGTCATTGCGGATCTTTCCCGGCATCCATCGACCATCGGCCCCCAATTGCTGCTCAAGCTGCTGCGATCCGCGTTCATCGCCGGCGCTCCCATCCGCTCGTCGGGCGGCGAAATTCTGGGAGCGCTGACCATCTTTGCCAGAACACCTCGCTCGGGCATGACGCAGGATGAACTACATATGCTGGAGAGTCTCGCCGCCATGGTCTCTGCCCAATTGGAACTGCGCCGCCTGCGCAAGGCGTTCAGCCGGGATGGAGTGCGGAGAACGCGGGCTTCTGCGCGAAGTTCCGTGGTGCATTCCTGGCCGCGCCACTCCGATCTGCGCCATGCCCTCGACCATCGCGAATTTGTGCTCTATTACCAACCCGAAGTCGACCTATCCACGCGGAGGATTGTCGGAGTCGAGGCACTGATTCGCTGGCAACATCCCGTGCGCGGCCTCCTTTCGCCCATGGACTTCATCCCCCAGGCAGAAGAGAGCGCCATGATCCTGCCCATTGGCGACTGGGGCCTGGCGGAGGCATGTAACCAGATCCAACGATGGAATCGCGAAGATCCGGACAATCAATCTCTGCGGGTCTGCGTGAATCTCTCTGCGCGACAGTTCTCCCGGCAAGGTCTGGCAGACCATGTGGAATCCTTGCTGTTGCAATCGGGCTGCTCAAGTCATCAGCTTGGGCTTGAGATGACCGAATCAAGCCTCATTCCCAACATGAATACTGCTCGCGGCGTGCTGGCGGGGCTGCGCGCCCTGGGCGTCTCCTTGCTGATGGACGACTTTGGGACGGGTTATAGCTCCCTCAATCATCTCCACTCCTTCCCATTCGACGTGCTGAAGATTGACCGCTCCTTTGTGGGCCGCATGACGCAGGGGGACCAGCCCCTGCAGATCGTGCGGACCATCGTCGAGCTGGCACGGGTTCTTGGAATGGACGTGGTTGCTGAGGGAATCGAGACGCGGGAACAATATCGCCTGCTGCGCCAGATGGGATGTCGCTATGGCCAGGGCTACCTGTTCGCCAAGCCCATGACGGCCGAGGCGGTTTCCCAGCTTCTGCTTCTGCCCGATCGAGTTCTTCCTGATCCGGTGGAACTGGAAATGGCCGTGGCAGGGTAGTCCGGGCTACAAATCCCGTCCCTTTCTGAAACTGGCTGATGGAAGTTCCGAAATGGAAACCCCCGCAATTCAACACGAGGAAAATCTCTCAAGCTTCCCTGACCACTTCGATATTCTTCACCCATGCAGCAACCGGTGGCAGCTTCGGCATCAGCGACGGCTGGCAGTTTCGCCAGCGTCCTGGCCGCCTTTTCCGCGCCCGCTCCGGCACTGGAGATCGACTGGTCCGAAGATGGCCTCGGGGACGACATCGCCACGCTGAGTTATGAACAAGCCCTCAGAAATCATGCGCGTAACCGGTCCTTTACCCGGAGCGATTGGCCCGCGAAGCTGCAGAATGATGCCGGGCATGACGAGGTCAATCAATCCGCCTCCGGGCCGTTGACTGCGATGGCGGGGAAATCGCCTTTGGCGCAACGTAGTAGCTCGGCAGTTCCCCTGACACATCACCGCACCGCATCTGTCGAAGAGAGCCGCAAAGCGGCGAGCATCACCATTCGCCTTAGCAGAGCGGAGAGCGCTCGACTGCACGAGCGGGCCGCCGAGGCGGGTCTCACCGTCTCAGCTTATCTGCGCTCGTGCACCTTCGAGGTTGAAGCTCTTCGAGCCCAGGTGAAGGAAGCTCTCACCCAATTGCGGCCTCCTGCCGCCGTCGATCCTCAGGAAACCATCAAGCTCAGCCCGCCTCCGACGCGCAACTGGAATTCCCGGCTTCTGTCGCTTCTCCCCCGCTGGGTTCGACCGCGCCAGACTGCCCGGGCCTGACCTTACTCCACCTCCAGCATCAGGCACTTCAGATATTCAGTCTCGGGCAGATTCAACACCACCGGATGGTCCAGGGCGGCGCCGCGGCGCTCGATAAGCCGCACCCGCCTATGGGCATCCGCAGCCGCCGATGCAACAGCGCCCTCCAGATCTGCCCAACCCACATGATGAGAGCAGGAACAGGTCACCAGTAGGCCGCCCGGCCGCGCCATGCGCAAGACCCGCAGATTCAGTTCCTTGTAGCCGCGCAATGCGCCTTCGACAGCGCGTTTTGTCTTTGCAAATGCGGGCGGATCAAGCACGATAACGTCAAAACGCTCGCCCGCATCCGACCAGTCGCGCAGAATTTGAAAGGCATCCGCCTCCACCCAATCGACTTCGGCGGTGAGCCGGGCTCGATTGACCGCGAGATTTCGTTCCGCCACTTCAAGCGAAGCGCGCGAGGAGTCGATACCCGTGACCCGGCGGAACGCCTGAGCGAGATGCAGCGCAAACCCACCCTGATAGCAGCACACGTCCAGGGCGCGGCTACCTTCCCTGCTTCCCAGGCCCAGTGTCCTCGCCCACTCAGCAGCGGCGTCATAGTTGGCCCGCTGATCGAGGAACGCCCCCGTCTTCTGCCCCGCATCGGCATCGAAGTGAAACAGCAGCCCGTTCAGCCGGAACTGGGTACTGGTTTGTGGGGCGTCCGGCGCAGCGGCCCACAGTGGAGCCAGATCGGGCGCTCCCAACCCTTCCAGTTCCCGCATCCGCGGGTCCGGCCGTTCCAGAATGGAGGCGGGTTCGAGCTCTTCGCGTAGAACACTCACGCACGTTTCCCGCACCCCGGAGGAGAACAGACCCCGAGTCAGCCGCTGCAGAATGATGAGATCGCCGTACTTGTCCGCCACCAGTCCCGGCAGTTCGTCGGCCTCGCTGAAGCAAAGGCGGCAGGCGTCGGTTTCCTGGCTCAGCAGATGCCTGCGCCGGGCGATCGCCGTGCGTAAACGGTCCCCAAGCACCTTAAGCCAACCTACCTGATCCAGAGCCTCCCGCGACACCAGCCGAAGCGCAATCTGCGAAGACGGACTGAAAAGCGCGGTCCCCAGCAACAGTCCGCGGCTGTCGGCAACGGGCAGCAGCGCAGGAGGTTCGCCGGGCCCGGCGTCGAGCGCTTCAATGTCGGACGCATAAACCCACAGATACCCGGCGCGCAGCCTGTCCGCGGCGCGGCGGTTGACGCGGGCTCCGGGACCGGCGTGTTTCTGGTCAACCACACCGGAATAGGGATTTCGCTTGGAGTCGCGGCCATCCACAGACCGGGCAGGGGGAGGGCTCTCGTGAATCCGTTCAAAAGGCGCCTCGGGCCTGATAGCCTTGGGCGCCTTCTGGTTTGTAGCGGGTTTAGCCCGGTGCGGCTTGAACATGCTCCCCCCCAATTTGCTCCAGGGGGCAGCTGATCGGCCGCTCGCCTTACCGCGCCTGGATACTCTCCAGGAAATGGCTCAGATTGCTAATTCTGAGTTCCTTGTCCTGGGCGTTGCTTGGGTTCATCTTACCAAGGATCGGACCCCAGACAGGCATTTCTGCCGATCCGTGTGCCGGAATCTCGGCGCCAAACTGCAGAACCGTAGTGATATGCGTGTCCGGAAATCTCCCGTGGTTCTTCTTGCAAATGCCGGTCAAGTCTGTCGGCTGCACCTTCAACGCGGATGCAGCTGGGCCATTGCCCTTACCGTCAACGCCATGACACGGTGCACAGTAGCTGGTGAACATCTGCTTTCCGCTTGTGGGCGACGTCTTATTGACGGGAATAATCACCTTGGTTCGCACTTGATCTGCATATCCCATGCCCAGGGCAAAAACTGCGGCAAGGGTAATAAGTGAAAGATGCTTCAACATAACTTCCTCGGTTCCGGACTTATCGAGGCTCTCCAATATGCTGGCTCCTGGAATCGCCCAGCAAGGTTCCTTTCTCGTAACAAAAGCCACCTGAAATCAGTGGCTTTGCGGAAGAGGAATTGAAGATCCGATCAAGTCCGAAGGGGACTCTACGCCTCCTTTGTATTGGCCCGGCTGTGACGGCAGACACACAAGGTGGAGTAGTATGACACCGACGTACCGAAAAGGAAAAGTTACTATCTGGACGCATAACTGTTTTACTTAGTGCAATCGGTGCCCGCAGAAACAATCCTGTCATCTGGCGATAACCATACTTGACGATCGAGCTGTATGGCCCGTCACAATTGGAGATAGCGTGATCAAGATTCTGGCCATGTTTTTGATCTCAATTCTGCCTGTCACGGGCGTTGCCCAACAGGTCTCACCTCTCTCGAAAAGGGAAGCTGCAATCAAGCACAAGGTGGACCAACTTGCTCCCCACGCAAAAATCACCGTTGCCCGCAAAGATGCGGATATGGAGTTCGGAGATTTCGTTTCGTGCGATCGGCAAACGTTCAGGTTCTACGACATCGATCGCAGAGTGGAAGTCACGTTGCAATACGCCGACGTGCGAAAAATCAAGAATGGATACGGCGGATTCAACTCTGTCCAACAGAGGCACACGGATCGCACGAAAGCCGTCCTGATCGTGGTAGCGGTGGTAGGGGCGCTCGGGGTGCTGATTGGTGCGGCGGCTTCGGCAAGGAACTGATGTGGTGTCCCAAGAGAAGGCTCAAACCTGCAGAATATCGATTTTTCGCGCAGACTCGATGCGGAGACCGTGACTGATTCAGTGGTTTGACCCGTTTCGAACACCAGCAGCCTATAATGAAGCATGGCGACAGTCCGCCAACCCACTCCGGCTGATTTTGAAAGCCCTACCCCACCCAATGCGGGGCGGGCGCTATCTGGTCCCCCCGTCCCGGATCGACGGTCGATCGACGAGCGTTTTGAGGCGCTGCTTCGCCACGTCCAGGCCAACCGCCCCAGTGAAGATGTCACCTGATCCGCAAGGCGTGGGAATTCTGCGTTCAACACCACGAAGGCCAGATGCGCGCCTCCGGCGAGCCCTATATTGTTCATCCGCTTGAAGTGGCCGAAGTGCTGGCGGAGATGAAGATGGACGCGACGGCCATCGCCGCCGGCCTGCTGCACGATGCCGTGGAAGACACGCCGGCCACCAGCGAAGAGATTGAGACCGGCTTCGGCGACCAGGTGGCGCACATCGTCGAGGGCGTCACCAAGATCGACAAAATCCAGTTTGCCAACCGCGAGGACCGCCAGGCGGAGAACGTGCGCAAGATGCTGCTGGCCATGGTGACCGATGTGCGCGTGGTGCTGATCAAGCTGGCCGACCGGCTGCACAACATGCGCACCCTGGAGCACCTGAAGCCGGACCGGCAGGAGGCGATTGCGCGCGAGACGCTGGACATCTACGCGCCGCTGGCGCACCGGCTGGGCATGGGCAAAGTGCGCGGCGAGCTGGAAGACCTGGCCTTCCGCTACACCGACCCGGTGAGCTACGAGCAGGTGTCGGCGGCGGTGGAGGCGCGGCGCATCGAGGGCGAGCAGTTTCTGCGCGGCGTGGAAGACACGCTGGCCGAGCAGCTGCGCGAAAACGGCATCGAGGCGCGCGTGGAGTGGCGCATCAAGCGGCTCTACTCCATCTTCCAGAAGATCGAGCGCACCAAAGTCACCTTCGACCAGGTCTACGATCTGCTGGCGGTCCGCGTCATCACGCAGGACGTGGCCTCCTGCTACGCGGTCTTCGGGCTGATCCACACGCTGTGGCGGCCGGTTCCGGGGCGCATCAAGGACTTCATCGCCATTCCGCGCGCCAACCGCTACCAGTCGCTGCACACCACGGTGATGGGCGCCAGCGGCCACCAGTTCGAGGTGCAGATCCGCACCGAAGAGATGCACCGCATCGCCGAGGAAGGCATTGCGGCGCACTGGAAGTACAAGGCCGGCGGAAGCGCGGTCACGGCGCGCGACGAAGAGCGGCTGAACTGGATTCGCCAGCTTGTCGAGTGGCAGAAGGAGATGACCGACCCCAACGAATTCCTCTCCAGCCTGAAGATGGACCTCTATCCCGACGAGGTCTACACCTTCACGCCCAAGGGGAAGGTGGTGGTGGTTCCGGCCGACGCCACGCCGGTCGATTTCGCGTACACCATTCACACCGAGGTGGGCCACACCTGCGTGGGCGCCAAGGTGAACGGCCGCATGGTGCCGCTGCGCACCAAGCTGCGCACCGGCGACATTGTCGAGATCGTCACGCAGAAAGATCACAAGCCCAGCCGCGACTGGCTCACGTTCGTCAAGAGCCCGCGCGCCCGCAACAAGATCAAGCACTGGCTCAACGAAGACCAGCGCCGGCGCGCCGTGGAAATCGGCCGCAAGCTGCTGGAGCGCGAAGCGCGCAAGTTCAAGGTGCCGATGACCCAGATCGACGACCAGGACCTGGGCCGCATCGCCAACGAATACGGCGTGGCCACGGCTGCCGACCTGCTGGCCACGCTGGGCCAGGGCAAGCACACCGCGCACCAGGTGCTGAACAAGCTGGCGCCGGGCTTCGCCAACCAGCGGAGACACGGAAGCATGGCGCGGAAACCAAGCCTGGCGGCGGCGAAGCGGCCATGTCCGATGCGGTGCGCAAGCTGCACCTCACCGGGTCCGACTCGCTGCAGGTGGAGGGGCAGAACGATCTGCTGGTCTATCGCGCGCGATGTTGCAATCCCATTCGCGGCGAAGAGATTGTGGGCTACGTGACGCGCGGCAAAGGCGTGGCCGTGCATGCGCGCAGTTGTCCCAACGTGCAGAACCTGCTGTATGAGAGCGACCGGCGCATCAGCAGTGGAGTGGTCGCGCGTGGGCAGTCCGTCAGCGGGACGTCCGCAGCGCTATCCGGTCAAGATCACCGTCTTCTGCGACGACCGCACCGGCATGTTGAAGGAGCTGACCGCCGTCATCTCCGACGAGAACACCAACATTCGCGCCGTCGACATTCGCCGCGACGAAGATGGCGAAGCGATTATCGAGTTTGTGGTCGAAGCCGAAGACCTGCGCCATCTGAATCGCATGGTGCTGGGCCTTCGCCGCGTCAGTGGCGTGCGCGCAGTGCAGCGGACACAGAAGCTGTAAACCGCGCCCATCCCGCCCTGAATGCTGGCGGCCCATCAGGACTCAACTCTGTTCAACGCCGAATGAAAGATCGAGGCGCTGCTGACGCTCAGCGTGTGGCGAGAACCTGCTTGGCAATAGTGGCCAATTGCATGTTCGACGTCCCTTCATAGATCTTGCCGACCTTGGCATCGCGGTAGTATTTTTCGGCGGGATAGTCGCGCACAAACCCATTGCCTCCAAAGATTTCAACGCATTGACTGGCGACGCTCTCGGCCACCTGCGAGGCGAATAGTTTAGCCATGGCTGCTTCGCGCAGGTAGGGCTTCCCAGCATCTTTGAGGCGCGCCGCGTTGTAAACCATTAGCCGGACGGCTTCAATTTCCGTAGCCATTTGGGCAAGCGCGAACTGAACCGCCTGAAACTCGGCGATCGGCTTGCCGAACTGGCGGCGCTCCTTGGCGTAGCGTATGCCATGACCCCATGCGCCCTCCGCCAGGCCAAGCATCTGCGCGCCGATCCCGATGCGGCCTTCGTTGAGCGTTTCGATAGCGATCTTGTAACCTTTGCCCGGCTGACCGAGGACGTTCTCTCCGGCAATCGGGCAGTTATCGAAGATGAGCTCGCAGGTGCTGCTGGCGCGGATGCCGAGCTTGTCCTCCTTGCGGCCCACGGTGAAACCAGGCGCATCCTTCTCGACCAGAAAAGCAGTGATGCCTCGATAGCCTGCGGCGGGATCGAGGGTGGCAAAGACGATAAAAACACCGGCTTCGCGGGAATTTGAAATCCATAATTTCCGGCCGTTGAGGCGGTAGCCGTTCTCGGATTTTTCGGCGCGGGTCTGGAGGGCGAAGGCGTCGGAGCCGGATCCGGCCTCGCTGAGGGCATAGGCCCCTACGGTATTCGCGGCCAGGCGGGGGAGCCAATGCTGCTGTTGGGCCGTCGTGCCCCATCGTCTCAATGCGCTGATAACAAGGGTGTTATGGACGTCGACGAGAACGGCGACGGCGGGGTCAACGGTAGAGATGGATTCGATGGCGAGGACGGTATCGAAGAAAGTTCCGGCGGCGCCGCCTTGCTTTTCGGGAATTTCGATGCCCATGAGGCCCATGGAGAAGAGGCGGTCGACCAGGCCAGGGGCAAATTGCTGCTCGGCGTCCATCTGGCGGGCAATCGGGGCAATGGATTCCTCGGCGAACTGGCGGACGGTGGAGGCGAAAAGTCTCTCTTCTTCAGAGAGTTGCGTGAGGGGAGACGGGGTGTGGCCGGGTGCGGACAAGGGAATGGAGCCTCCGGATTCGGAGTGTATCAAAGATGGCAGAAGGCTGAGAGTCAGCCATCGTTTCCGATCTAAAGGACCCTGAAAGTGTGCATACCCAGGTGCACAGTTGGTTTAAAAGTGTGCATACCCAGGTGCACAGTTGGTTCAAAAGTGTGCATACCCAGGTGCATAGTTGGTCAAAAGCCGGGTGACAATCGTCTACCAGGTCGAAGAAAAGGGGCAGGCACCTGGGTGGCGCCTGCCCCTGGGTTGACTCCGAATGGGGGCTATTGGATAGTCAGGGTAAAAGTGGTGGTGGCGGTATTGGTGGCCGACGCCGAATCCTGTCCATCCACGGTGATGGTGTAGGAACCCTTGGCGGGGTTGGTTGCGGTTCCACCTCCGCCGCCGCTTATGCCTCCACCGCAGGCCGAAACAGCCAGGCCGACGGACAACAATGCGATGAGACCGGCCGTGGTGCGGAACTTCCGTGAGGAACGGCCCAGGAAGCCGGCGAGAAGGAGTCCGGCAAACGCCACTCCCAAGGGCGCCGGGCTCGGTCTGGACGGTGGAGAGTTCCTGGCCGTTTTACCCATAGCGGCGAAACGGTGCAGGCCGGGCTTCTTGCCCAAAACCACGGCAGCGGACACGCAGTCCGATGCGTTGGTATCGAGCGTGAGTTGGGTTGTGACGGCTGTAGTCGGGCTGGTCACCGTCACGGATCCGCCATTGCCGACGGGAGTCGCAAAGCTGTAGCAGAGATTTGCCAGGGCGGTGTCGTTGGAGGTTGTGAAGTTGAGGTCTACCGTGCCGGTGTAGCCACCCGCGGGAGTTACCGTGATGGTGGAGATGCCCGAACTGCCCTGGCTCACGGTCAGGGCGGTTGCCGCGAGTTTGAAGGTACCAGATGAGGAGGAGCCGGGGACAGTGACGGTAATAGTCCCGGTCGAAGCAGCGTGCGTGGCGTCTCCCTGATACTGGGCTACCACGGTGTGTCCGCCCGCGGCTGCGAAAGAGGTGGTATAGGCGTAGGTGCCGTTGCCGGTCAGGGTTTCATTCGCGGCCGTGCCCCCGTCAACAGATACTGCTACGGTACCCGTGGGCACGGTGGAACCGGTCGAAGAGGCGACCGTAATGGTGAAAGTATCGTTGGCATTGAGGGCAGGCGTGGTGCTGGAGGCGGAAAGCACGGTGGTAGTACCGATCAGGGTTGTGGTGCTGGCGGTCCAGGCGGTAGCGAGCGCATTGAGATTAACCGAGCCAAGCCCGGTGACCAGGTCGTAGCCGGCGTTAGTGGTGTAGTGAGTAGTGCTGCCGCTGGAACTGCTGCAATAGGTTGTTCCGGCAAGACACTCGTTGTTGCCGCTGGTGACATCGTGAAAAGCCGCCGCATAGGTGCTGCTGTTGGAGGCCAGTTTGTAGAGCATCGGGTTGACGAGGCCCTGTCCGCTTGTGTAACCCGCCTTCTGGCCGAGGATGGACACCATACCGGCAAAGATGGGCGCGGCAAAGCTGGTGCCGCCCGCGATAGTGAGGTCTTCCGTCGAGCTGTCACGAAAGCCGCTGTTGCAACTGGCAGCCTGAGCCGCGGTTCCATTACCTCCCTGCGACCAATCGCTTTGGTCGCTGGTGCAGTAGAGATATCCGGGGAAGCTGGGCGAAGCATAGAAGGAGACATCCGGCACGTCGCGTTTGCCATCGGAAGGAATGCCGGGAACCCCGGTCTGCCAAGTTGGCTTGGTGAACAATGCGCTGGGGCCTCCGCCAGAGGCACTGAGACCTGGTTGTTGTTGTTGAATGAGAAAAGCTTCATCGTTCCATGCAATTTCAGGAATGTAAGTTTTCAGGGAGGTGAGAATGTCGTTGGACCCCTGAGCATCCCAATAGGTCGAGTTTGTGTCCACATCGTCGGCTGCACTGACTTCGGTGCCACCTACGCCGGTCACGTAGGCGCTGCTGGCGGGGTAATTGACGGCCAGCGCCTGTTGTATTGCCTGGGTCGGGTTGGTGGTGGTGGGGCTCTGGTAGCAGGAAGTAGAGCCTTGATCGCCCGAAGCGGCGACGATGGTTTGCCCCTGCGACGCGCCCTGGGAGAGGACGGCCTCAAGCGCGGATTCATTGGAAGGCGTCAATTCCGTTTCGCACGCGCCATAACTGATGCTGATGATGTTGCCGATTTTCTGGTCAACGGCGAACTGAATGGAGTCGAAGACGTTGTAATTCGAGTTATTCCCGGTGTAGACGAAATATAACTGAGCACCCGGGGCCATTGCACCCGACCACTCCAGATCGATATCGGATTCTCCCTCATCCCCTCCGCCGAACGGATTCACGGTGGAGGTCCCGGAGCCCGGAACCAGGATGGGGGCGGGATCTTTCACCGTGAGGCTGGCGGCATTCTGAAAATTCTCGATGTCGCTGAGCATGATGGCTGACTGCCCGACAATCGCTATCGTCTGTCCAGTGCCGATGTTTCCGGTTCCGCTCGCTGGGAAGTCATAGGCAACCTTGACGTCTCCTGGGGCCAGGAACACGCTCCCCGAGACACTGGACGTAAAGGCGCCGCGCGGGCGAGATTTCATGGGGATGTATTGAGGCCGGGGGCGGAAGTCACTGAGGTTCATTACCGCTGCAACAGCCGGCGCGATGGCTGCGGGGACCGAGAGCGCAGTGGCCGCAGCGAAGTGCTGCTCGCCGGCGATTTTGTAGTAGTGCATCTGGGTCTGGAAGGCCATTTCGGCCTGACCGACGCTGCCGGAGAAGCGGATAAAGGTGTGGCTGCGGGCTACGGAGTCGATGGAGAATCCCTGCTGCTGGAGCCAGAGTGAGACGCTATCGAGATCGGCCTGGGACATGCCGAAGCGGGCCGCATACTGCTCAGGGGTAAGCCACTGGTGAAAGAGCGGCGAGGTGGGATCCTGCTGTGCGGCGAGGAGGGCTTCAAAGTCGGCCTGCTGGGCCGCGGAACGGTTGAAGACGATGGTCATGCCATTGAGGCGGGTATCGGCGGGCATTCTGCCGGCGTCGAACTGGGGCTGAGCTTGGGGGTGCAGGGAGCCCTTCAATGTAGACATATAGGAGCTTGAAACCTCGGACTGGATGCGGGGAGTGGGGGTTTGCGCGCCTAAAGAGGTCGCCGCCATCGCGCAGGCGGCCATCCATCCGCAAATCCGAAGCGGGTTAGGCCTTGAGAATGCAAGAATCGTCGTCATATCCATCCTTGTAGATTGAGCCGTTAGAGAGTTCAGACATGCTACCACGGAGACAGCAGGCCCGGGTGAAACCGAAGGGGCAGTGCAACAGCCATCCAGCCCCAAACCGGGCGGAGTGGGAGAGTGAAAGGAGCTTGGAAGGGCGCCTGTTCTTATGGCTTGACTCTCTGCGTATCCAGGGGCGGCCTTCCGCATATACCTGCGCGCGTCTTCACGGTTAGACTCCAGTTTCAATTCAAAGTTGTGGGACGGCTATCCCATTTTTGATGTAGACCTCGACGGGACGCTGTGTATGGGGCCGGCGATGCCGGGCGGGGCGGGGTTGAAGAAAGGCGGCGGCGGGTCAGATGGAAGTCGACTCCGGGCGGACGAGTTGCAAGGCCGCCACGCTCCTGGGAGGCGGAACGAAGCTGCCGGCACGCCACACAATGGAGAGCTTTTCGCCGTCGAGGAGCTTGCGAATGCGGCCGTGCGCGTGCTCGGCCCAGGGACCGCATTTGTCGAGCCGGATATAGGCTTGCCAATGGCGCAGTGCGGAGCGGAGCCGGCCTTGGCGCTCGAAAGCGAGGGCCAGATTGTAGTGGGCATCGGCATAGCGGGGCGCCAAGGCCACGGCCTGGAGATAGGCGGCGACGGACTCTTCAGGCCGCTCGAGCTCGTCGAGGACGTTGCCGAGATCGAAGAAAGCCAGCACGTAGGTGGGATCGGTCTCAGTGGCGCGGCGGTAGAGTTCTTGTGCGCGGTCAAACTGGCGGAGATGGAAGTGGATGGTGCCGAGGTTGATGTACGCGGGGGCGTAGGCGGGGTCTAGCGCAAGGATCTGTTCATAGACGGCAATGGCCCGGCTCTTGTCGACCGCTTCTTCAGCCTGCACTGCGGCCAGGAAGAGGTCCTGAACGCCGGGCGCGGCAGCGGGGGTGGATTTGCGGAGCGGACAGGGCTGGGAACCGGCCTGGCGGCTGTCGATGCGGTCGAAGTCGAAGAGAAGCTGGCGGCGGATGGGATCGACCATGGAGCCGTCGCAGCGGAATGCGAGGCGAGTGCCGGTGCGGACCAGGGTGGCCTCGAGGAGAGGATTGGCCATTCCGGCCACGGCTTTCATGGCGACGATGGAGTGGCGGATGGCGGCGGCGGATACATCGTCATCGCGGAGGACACGCAGGGTTCTGAGCTGGCCCAGGTCCTGGAACGAGTAGGTCTGCTGGGAGGGAATCAAGCCTGCCCGCTCCCAACCCTGCAGTTGGTGGGAGCTTATCTGCAATATCCGCAGTACATCCGTGCGGCTATAGCTGGTCACTCTTCAATGCTCCCGTTGGTGAATCCGGCTCGGTTTCGTGGTTCGAACTGGGCATCTAGGATTCGAATTTCCGATTCCGGACCTGGACGTGGCTCCTGGAACAACGACGGAGGATCCGCTGTTGCTGCGATTATGACAAGAATAGAGGTGGATAAGCGGGCATGAATTGACGGGAGATGAAAAAGTGAGTGGATAACTGGTGCCTGATTTGGTTCATTGGTGCGGGAAGGGGTGAATCCGGGGGGAGATTCGGGCGTGACGGGTGGGCGGCGTTCAGGCGATTGAGGGCTGGAACTCCTCAAAAAACCGGCAAATGCCCGGGCCGGCTCTGTTACGAGGCACAGATGGGCGTTTGCTGCTGGACCGTAATACGCTGGAATCAGGGTGTCTATGACCCGGATTGGGGGTACCGTTGCGGGCCGTATCGTATTATTTTTAATGCCTCTTCGCCTTTTTGTCGTGTAGTCTGACTTGGCTTCCACTTTCAGTGAGGATGGGCCTTTGGTCGAATCGGGTTTTCGCGACGCGTTGAGTGAACTCCGGGCCCTGGCGCTGGTCGCCGGTTGCGAAGCTCGCCGGCAGTTCGGCCCATGCTGGGCCAGCGCCGGGAGATTCTTTGTTCGCGCAAAGGCCGGGGTGGGGCCTGGAGCACAGGCTGGGCGGGCTCGGTGGATGGAGGTGCATGTGACTTCCATTAGCCGGGTTGCGAAGGATCGAGCTGAGATTCAGCGACTGAGGCGGCTTTACGACGCGCTGCGGCTGGTGAACCGCGCGATTGTGCAACTGAGAACCCGGGAAGAGCTGTTGCAGGAGATCTGCCGGATTGCGGTTGAATCTGGCGGGTTCGCGTTGGCCTGGTTCGGGTGGATTGATCGGGAGAGCCATCGGATCGTTCCGGTCACGCATTACGGAAACCACAGCGGTTTTCTGCAACATGCGGTAATGAGCGCGGATGAGAGGCCGGAGGGCCGCGGCCCGGCGGGACTTTCGGTTCGCAGTGGAAAGCCTTATATCTGCAATGACTATGTGAACGATCCTACGACCCTGTTATGGCGGGAAGAGGCGGCTAAGCACGGCTTCAAGGCGTCCTGCACGGTTCCCATTCGCCTGAACGGGGCGATTGTGGGGATTTTGGGCCTTTACGCATTGGAGGCGGGATATTTCCAGAGCAAGGAAGTGGCCCTGCTGGAGGAAGTGGCCGGGGATGTGTCGTTCGCGCTGGATAATTTTGCCCGCGAAAAGAAACGCATGCGCGCAGAAGAAGCTGCGCGGCTGCTGGCTGCGATTGTGGAGTCGACGAGCGATGCGATCTACAGCCATTCGATTGAAGGGCAGATACTGAGCTGGAATCAATCCGCAGAGAGGATGTACGGGTACGCGGCAGAGGAGATTTGCGGGCAGAACTTCTCAATCCTCATTGCCCCGGACCGGATTGAAGACGGAACAGCACTGCTGCGGCGGATCAGGTCAGGGGAACGGGTGATTGGGTATGAGACGGTGCATCAGCGCAAGGATGGGCGGCAGTTCCCGGTTTCGCTGACCATTTCGCCTTACCGTTCCGTGACCGGAGAAGTGATTGGCGCCTCGAAGATAGCGCGAGACATTACCGAGAAAAAGCAGGTGGAGACGGCGCTGACCGAGAGCAAGGAATTGCTGCAACTCTTCATTGAACATGCGCCTGCCGCGCTGGCGATGTTTGACCGGGAGATGCGCTATCTGGCTGCGAGCCGGCGCTGGCTGGAGAACAATGCGCTGGGGGGCCAGGACATTGTGGGGCGCTCGCACTACGAGACGCATCCGACGATTCCGGAAAAATGGAAGGAGGCGCATCGGCTGGGGCTGGCCGGGAAGGCTGTTCGCAGCGAGGAAGACCTGTTTGTGGGAGCGGACGGCGTGGAGCGCTGGCGGAAGTGGGAGGTGCTTCCCTGGCTGACGGGCGAAGGGGTGGTGGGCGGCATCATCATCTTCTCCGAGGACATTACCCGCCAGAAACACGTGGAGGAACGGCTGCATCTGGCGGCCAGCGTATTTGCGCATGCGGCTGAAGGGATCACGATCACGGATGCCGACGGCACCATTCTGGATGTGAATGAGGCATTCACCCGCATTACCGGCTACAACCGGGAAGAGGTGCTGGGGAAGAATCCGCGGATTCTGAACTCAGGGCGGCAGGGGCGGGATTTCTACGCGGAAATGTGGAACCACCTTATCGCGAAGGGGCACTGGTCAGGGGAGATCTGGAACCGCGCCAAAGACGGCCATATCTTCGCGGAGATGCTTACGATCAGCGCGGTGCGCGATGCGGGCGGCAAGACACAGCAGTATGTCGCCATGTTCTCTGACATTACGTCGATCAAGGAGCATGAGCGGCAGCTCGAGCGCATCGCTCACTATGACGTTTTGACCGGGCTGCCTAACCGGGTTCTGCTGGCCGACCGGCTGCACCAGGCCATGGCACAGGCGCATCGCACGGGGCGGCCTATCGCGATTGCATGCCTCGACCTGGACAACTTCAAACCGGTGAACGAACGCCATGGGCACAATACCGGCGATAACCTGTTGACGGCGGTGACAACGCGTGTGAGGCAGGTGTTGCGCGAGGGAGATACGCTGGCCCGCCTGGGCGGGGACGAGTTTGTCGCCGTCCTGTTGGACGTTGGCAGCGCTGAAGAGAGCATTCCCGTCCTGAATGCGTTGCTGGATGCTGTTGCCCAGCCGGTGCGGGTGGATGAGCTGACTCTGCAGGTTTCGGCCAGCATCGGCGTCACGTTCTATCCGCAGGCCGAGGACGTGGATCCGGATCAATTGCTGCGCCAGGCCGATCAGGCGATGTACCAGGCAAAGCTGGAAGGCAAGAACCGCTATCACCTCTTCGATCCCCACGAGGACCGCAGCGTACGCGGCCACCACGAAGATATTGAGCGCATCCGCCACGCACTTAAAGAAGGCGAGTTTGTGCTTTATTACCAGCCCAAGGTGAACATGTGCACCGGGGAGATACTGGGTGCCGAGGGCCTGATTCGCTGGCGTCATCCCGAGGCCGGACTGCTACCGCCAGTGCAGTTTCTGCCGGTTGTGGAAGGGCACCCCATCGCCATCGAGCTGGGCGAGTGGGTGATCGACAGCGCCCTGAAGCAAATGGATCAATGGAGGGCTGAGGGTTTCAAAATCCAGATCAGCGTGAATGTCGCGGCGCAGCAGTTGCTGGATGCGGGTTTTGTGAAGAGCCTGAGAGGGTTGCTTGCGGCGCACCCTGACGTGCCGGCCTCAAGCCTGGAACTGGAGGTGCTGGAGAGCAGCGCGCTGGAGGACGTGGCGCAGGTTTCGCGGGTGATTCGGAGCTGCAACGAACTGGGAGTGTCGTTTGCGCTGGATGACTTCGGCACCGGCTACTCGTCGCTCTCGTATCTTAAGCGGCTTCCGGTGGATGTCCTGAAAATCGACCAGAGCTTCGTTCACGACATGCTGGACGACCCGGAAGACCTGACCATCCTGGAAGGTGTTTTGGGGTTGGCTACCGCGTTCCGCCGCCAGGCGGTGGCGGAGGGAGTGGAGACGGTGGAGCATGGGCAGATGCTGCTGCGTCTTGGATGCCCGGTGGCACAGGGGTACGGCATTGCGCGCCCCATGCCCGCAGAGGATTTGCCCGGGTGGGTAGCAAGCTGGCGTCCCTACCCGCAATGGGCGAATGTTGCCGCGGTGGAGCCGGTGGACTGGCCGCTGCTGTATGCGAGCGTCGAGCATCGGGCGTGGTTCATCGCGATCGAGGATTACCTCAACGGGCATCGCCATACGGCGCCGGTGCTGGAGCACCAGCAGTGCAGGTTTGGAGGCTGGTTATTTGCGGAAGCGGCGGCCGGTCGGGGCGGACGTCCGGGCTTCAAGGACCTCGAAGCGCTGCACCAGCAGGTTCACTCACTGGCGTCTGAGATTCTTGCGCTGAAAGCCAGCGGCCACGGCGCGGCAGCCCTGGTGGCGCTGGAAGAACTCCACGCCATGCGCGACACGTTGCTGGAGAAGCTGAACAACCTGGTGCGCTCGTTGTAAGGGCGCAATGCATCGGTGCAATCAGGGCTCACCTGGTCAGTGTCAGTTTCCACTCCTGGGAAACGCTGCCGTTCAGGGTGGACGTTCCGCTAATCGTTATCTCGCCTTTTCCATCGAAGCTGCCCACATTGACACCGGCGAACGGCCCGACTCGCGTCGGGGCAGCCCCGATAGGGATCCACCGTTTGTCGCTCGCTCTCTCCTTGACAATCTAGGAGAGCGAAGGTATCGTCTTTCCTAGACCGTCAAGGAGAAAGCATGGCGCGGGAAAAGCCCCGGAACGAACAGCTCGACCTACTGCAAGGCACGCTCGATCTGCTGATTCTGAAAGCTGTCTCCCTCGGCCCATTGCATGGCTACGGAGTGCTCCTGCGCATCCAGCAGATATCCGGCGAGGAACTGGTCATACAGCAAGGCTCGCTTTACCCGGCGCTCTACCGGCTGGAACACCAGGGAGCCATCGCCGGCGAATGGGGCGAGAGCGACAACAACCGCAGGCCAAGTACTACAAGCTCACGCGCGCGGGCCGCCAGCGGCTGGGTGAAGAAACCGCAAAATGGAATCGCATGGCCGGCATCATTGGCGCGATCCTGAGCGCCACTCCGGAGGAAGCATGAATCCGCGCCTCGTCATCTCCCGCGCCATCGCGCAGACACGTTCGTTTGCCCGGGCGGTTCTTGGTCGCAACAGGCTGGAAGCGGAGATGCAGGCGGAGCTCGCGAATCATCTTGAAAATCTCACCGCCGATCTGGTTCGCGCCGGCAACTCGCCGGCCGAGGCCGCGCGCCGCGCCCGCATCGCGCTTGGTCCAGCGCTGGTCCACAAAGAAGGCATGCGCGCCTCGCTCGGCCTGCGCTGGTGGGACGAGTTCTGGTCCGATTTGCGCTTTGCCTCGCGCCTGCTTCGCAAGAGCCCAGGATTCACCGCCATCGCCGCCCTGTCTCTCGCCCTGGCCATCGGCGCCAATACGACCATCTTCTCCGTCGCCAAGGGAGTGCTCTATGACCGCCTCAACGTTCCCCATCCGGAACAGTTGAGAATGCTGTGCTGGACCGATGACGGCCATGGCGCAGTGCAATCCATGTGGGGCGACTTCGACCCAACCCCCGAGGGAGGGCAGATCAGTTCCTCCATCTCCTATCTGGTCTACCGCGAACTGCGCGCGCACAACACGGTCATGCAGGACCTGTTCGCGTTCAAGGAAGACAGCATGAACGCTACCATCCGCGGAACCGCCCGCCAGGTGCAGGCGGAAATGGTTTCAGGCAACTACTATGCCCAATTGGGCGTGCACCCTCAGCTTGGCCGCCCCATCCAGCCATCCGACGACACTCAATCCGGTGCGGGAACGGTTGCCGTCATCAGCGAAGGGCTGTGGCAACGCGAGTTTGGCCGCTCGCCGTCCGCGCTCGGCCAGACCATCACACTTAATCAAACGGTGATGACAATCGTCGGCGTGAACCCCCGCGGATTCACAGGCGCCGATCGAGTTGAAGTTTCGCCCGACGTGTTTGTGCCCCTCAGCATGCAGCCTGTGCTCGATCCAAAAGGAAAGAAATCCCTTCTCGAAGACCCGGATACCTGGTGGCTCAAAGTCATGGGCCGCATCATGCCCGGTGTCAAAGACTCACAGGCCCAGGCCGTGCTCTCATCGCAACTCGATGCGGCGGTCCGCGGGACCATGACCGTGAAACCCGGCGAATCCATCCCGGCCTTACTGCTTCTTAATGGCAGTCGCGGAGATCACTTCATCGACAGCATCTTCCAGATGCCGGTCTACGTGCTGTTGGCGTTAACCGGTTTCGTGCTCCTGCTGGCCTGCGCCAATATAGCCAACCTGTTGCTGGCGCGCGGAGCGCAGCGGCAGCGGGAGATGAGTGTAAGGCTCGCCCTCGGCGCTGGCCGCGCTCGCATCCTTCGCCAGTTGCTCACTGAGAGCTCCCTGCTCGCCGCCATGGGTGGCTTGTGCGGCTTGTTCCTGGGCTACCTCTCCCGCAACGCGATTCCAAGGCTGCTGACGAATGCCTGGGAGGCCAGCGGGTTCAACATCCATTTCGATTGGATCGTCTTTGCCTTTACCGCGACCGTCACCATCGTCACCGGCCTGCTCTTTGGTCTTGCTCCCGCATGGTCGGCGGCTCGCGCCGAGGTAGGCAGCTCCCTGAAAGAATCCGCCCAAACCCTGACCCGGCGGCGCAAGGGAGTTGGCGGCAAAGCCATCGTCGGCTTTCAGATCGCACTGTCCACGCTCTTGGTGGTCGGCGCCGGTTTCTTCCTGCGCACACTCTTCGCGCTCAATTCCGTCGATGTAGGCTTCCGAACCGATCACCTGGTCCTCTTCTCGGTCAATCCTCCGGCCCGCCGCTACCCCGCAGGCAAAGACGTGCAACTGCATCTCCGTCTCGAGAACGGTTTCGCATCCCTTCCAGGAGTGCAGGCGGTATCGGCGGCTTCCGTGGCCTACATCGGTAACGGCGTCTCCAACGACGTTTTCCTCCTGCCGGGCGAAAAATTCGATGAAAACAAGAAGCAGGCCGAAGACTTCAATGTGGTCGGGAACACCTTCTTCTCCACCATGGGCATCCCGGTCGTCGCCGGGCGTGCCTTCGGCCCCGAAGACACCGCCACCTCCCCCAAAGTCGCCGTCATCAACCAGGGCCTCGCACGCAAAAGATTCCCCAATGTGAACCCCATCGGGAAAGTCTTCAAAGCCGGAGACGACAAAAGCGGTTGGGTGCGCGTTGTAGGCATCTGCGCCGACACCCGCTACGTGAATCTGCGCGATCTTCCCCCGCCCCAGTTCTTTCTGCCGTTTGTGCAGCAGGAGCAGGTCGGCAGCATGACCTATGCCATTCGAACCAGCCTCCCACCTGCAACCCTGGTGCCGGCATTGCGCCGGGTTGTGCAACAGGCCGACCGCGACCTCCCCATGATCGACATCCGTACCCAGCAGGAGCAGATCGATACCAGCACCCAGGTGGAGCGCATCTTCGCCGCATTGACTGCCGGCTTCGGCGTCCTGGCGCTGGCCCTGGCCTGTGTAGGCATCTACGGTGTCATGGCCTATTCGGTGGCGCAACGCACCAACGAAATTGGGATTCGTCTCGCGCTCGGTGCGCAGCCGGCTCAGGTGCGCGGCATGATTCTCCGCGAGAGCACCTGGATCGCTGTTCTTGGGAATGTTCTGGGCGTGGCCGTGGCGCTAGGGCTCATGCGTTTGGTCAGGTCAATGCTCTTCGGCATTCAGCCCTGGGATCCGGCTACCCTCGGATGTGCCAGTTTGATCCTGCTCGCTGTCGCCCTCGGAGCCACTTGGATTCCCGCGAGCCGCGCCGCCAGCGTGCAGCCTATGGAGGCGTTGCGCCATGAATAGACTTCGTCATGCCCCAACGAGAAGTCCGGGTATCCTCACG
The DNA here is from genome assembly GCA_963833995.1 of uncultured Acidobacteriota bacterium. Taxonomy (GTDB): domain Bacteria; phylum Acidobacteriota; class Terriglobia; order Terriglobales; family Acidobacteriaceae; genus Telmatobacter. The sequence goes on from CAWIAE010000005.1 coordinate 497,644, forward strand.
GTGCCCTTACTCTCTTTCTGCGAAAGTTGAATTGCCATGAACCAAATCGAAGGGTCCTTGTCTACCACCGCTTCGTCAAAGGCACAGAAGATAAATCCTCATAAACGTTAGATCCTGACTCCGATCGGCCTAACACAGTGAATCGTCGCCGGCTTCCGGTTCAGATTGAAAGGGGATGTAATTCGGACAAGAAACGGTCGATATTGGTCGTAAGTGATGCAGCACTCGGTTAGGGCAGAAAGGGCTCATCAGCCTTCACAATGCGGATCCGATGATCGGTGAACTTGTAGTGGGAGCCCGGCAATTCGACCTTCGGCATGTGGCACGAGACACAGTTGTGTCTGGACACCCGACAGGCTTTGGTTCCGACCTTTCCACCGCCATGGCAGGCCTGGCACTTTGCATCATAGTCAGCCGGCCGTGCGCTGAGTTCTGTATGCGGGTCGTGGCAGGCCAGGCAACTGATGCGCGCGTCGTCGGGGTCGTAGCAAAGGCTGCCCCAAAGCCGGTAAGGCTGGAAGCGAACATTGCCGATACTGTAGTCGTCCCGAATCACAACGTCTGACCAGGTGCGGTGGCAGCGGCCGCAGAAGTTGGACGCCTGTTCAGCACTGAGGTCGCGCAACTTGGCTAATCCGGCGGGTACGACGGGCTTGCCGCTGCCTTTGGCCAGGGCCGCAACATGCGCACCAATGGCTTCGTGGCAATGACTGCACTGGACTCCTGGGGTCATCTTGTCCAACGTAAGCTGATGCCCCGAGACCGCATCGGTAGCGTGACATCCGAAACAGCGCATCGCATCGTCCTGGCTCAACAATCGGCCGGCAGCTTCATTGAGGTCGGCCGGGTGGGTGGTTTGCTGACCGAGCGTTGGTCCGAGACCGTTGAGTTTCCGAAACCAGCTCATGCGGCTCTCGTAAAGCTTGCCGTCTTTTTCGAGGATATAGGTCTGACCGAGGGCGGAACTGGCGCCCATGGCCCAGCGGATGGGCATCGTGATGGTGGTCGTGCCGTCGGTTACAGAGTAGAGGCTTTGATCGCCTTTGCGTTCGATTCGATACGAGTATTTGCCATAGGTTGCCGTGAGTAGCGGTTGGCCGCTGAGAATATGGGCCTGCTCGACGATTTCGAGCGCGTGCGCCATATCAGTGGCAGGCTGCGTACGCCCCTCTACATGACACTTGGCGCAAGGTGTAGAACTCACCTGGCCGGCTTGCGCCCAGACGAATGCGGGAGCAACAAACAGCAGCAGGAGTTTCGACAACACATGGTCCGGCAGAGTCATCACCCAGGCAAGAACACGGATCCCTAATGTTATATCGGCGCAACGCCGACCACTGAAGTCTACCCCCGGGCTGTTTGACCCTGTTTCGCCTATGCTTCGGCCGTCAACTTCCCATTGTTTCAAGTTGTGCTGACCCGTCGCTGCGCGATTATGAATCACTGCGGACCAGGTCCAACTTGCGGAGACCCCATTACTAGAGCCTGGTCACGTTCAAGGGAGCTTCGACGAATATCCTGAGAGCGTGCCAATGCCTTCTGCGCGAGTTCGGCTTCGCCGAGCTTTCGATACGCCATGTACAACTGATAATGGATGTTGCCGTAATGATCGAACGAGGCGGCCTTCTCCAGTCTTGGAACCGCATCGGAAAACTGTCCCATGCGCACATATGCCGTCCCTAATAGGCCGCTGGCTTCATTCAAGTTGGGTTGAAGTTGCAGCGCACGGCGTAGAAAGGGAATTGCCTTTTCGTTCTCGTTATCCATCATGTACAGGCTTCCGAGGAGATAGAGAGTCTTAGTGCGCGAGGGATCGAGCGCCACGGCCTTCGTCAGCTCAGGTTCTGCATCTTCGTCAGAGTGATTGTCGAGATAGAATTCTCCGAGTGATTCGTGAAGTTCTGCCTCATCGGGGCGCAACTGGAGGGCCGCCTCATACTCCTTGATGGCGTTGTCACGATCCCGGCGAAGGGCGAAGCCTTCGGCACGCAGCTCATGAGTACGCCAAGAGTCTGGGAAAGAAGCTTCGAGTTGCGCGTATGACTCTGCCCCCAGGGCTTGGTAGGTGCGCTCCAACCAATAGCTGGCTTCGGAGTTTACATTTTTGTTGCCATGCACTTGCGCTAACTTTTCAGCCGCGGCTTCGTATTGCTGCAATATAAAGTATGCTTTTCCGAGAAGAAGGTAATCCGACCCGGTCAGGGGCTTTGCTTTTTGAATCCAAGCTAAGCATTGAGAATAGAGATGGAGTTTGCAGGAATCCGGATTAGGATGTGCCTGCGAAGTAGTTTGTTGCCATTTCGATAAATCGCTTTGGAAGGACTGCAATTCGCGCTCGGACGGAGCATTTTCATTCAGAGAGGCGTAAATGGTGGACAAGAGATAATGTTTCGCCGGTCCTTCAGGTTGATCCAAAAGGCGCGATAGGTTTGCATGTGCAATCTGCATGTTGGGTTCGATCCAGGGGAATTCAGGAGGCGCCTTCAAGAATTCAGGAGAGCTTTGCCAAACGGCGGCCACCGAGGCAAGGGCCTCGAGCGCCTGACCTTTGGCCAGCTGAACATTTGCCAAGCCAAGCCATGCCCCCTCATATCGCGAGTCAAGTTGGAGTTCGTGCCGAAAGTCTGCTTCCGCGTCCTCTAGTTTTCCAGAATGCAGATAGCATTGGCCGCGCAGCGTATGCAATCCGGATTGCCGAGGTTCGATGGCGAGGGCCTTGTTGTATTCCTTTGCAGCATCTTCCCAACGATTACGTTCGAGCAACAAATCGCCCAGGAAACGATGCCCCCATGGGGAATCCGGATACAGACGAGCGCCTCGATAAGCGAGGCGCGCCGCCAGATCCAGATATTGGTGACCAATCTTGAACAAGGCCTCGGGCTTGTCGGAATTGAGGTCGGCAACCCGACGATACTGCTCGGCCGCACCCTGAAAGTCATCTTGAGTCAAGTAATACAGAGCCATGGCGTCATGCGCATCGAGGCTTGAAGGATCGAGTTGCAACGCATGCTTGACGTAAGGAGCGGCTTTGTCCGGCGAGCCAAGTTTGAGGTAATCCATGCCGACCAGGATATTGGGGCCACGCAGGTCTGGCCGTTCCTGGAGGGCATGGGAGAGAGAACGCGCGGCTGCGTCATAGTCGAAGAGTCCCTGGTAAGCGAGTCCCAGGTTGACCTCGGCCTCGAGCAGGCCCGGATCCAGAGAGAGAACCTTTTTGAATTCTTCAGTGGCGCGATGAAAATCGCCCTGCTTGAGAGCCGCCTGACCCGCGCGGAAAGAGGTTTCGATCTGCTGATCTGATGATTGGCCAATGGCCCATCCGTGCATCAGCAGAGAAAGTGTAAGCAGAGCAACGGCGACGGACGCGAAGTGAGAGAATCCTTGCCGGTCGTGTTTGAGGGGAGCGAGATTCCGCAGAAATTGAGGACGAAAGCGAGGAAGCCGGAATATCTTGGTGATTCTCATTGAGCGACTGAACGACGTTATCAGACCGGGAACCCAGAACACAACAACTGGAGAAAGAAGGAATGAGTGTTGAAGACGCTGAGTCCGGGCGAACTCTTGTTCGCCCGGACTCATACGTAACGACATTAGAACGTCATTCGCCCTGCAAATTGAATTACGCGCGGCAGATTGTATTGTCCGCTCACCTGGCCCATCGTGCCGCCCCACCCGGCGGGCGGATCAAACTGCGTTCGGTTGAACAGGTTAAAGAACTCGCCTCGAAACTCGAAATCGAGTCGCTCACCCGGACCAAACTTCGTGTCCTTGACGGCGGCGAAGTCGAAGTTCTTTTGTCCGTCGCCCCGGATATTCGGTTCGGTACGCGAATCGGTACCATAACCGAAGTTTGTCGGATCGCCGGCGGTGAATACTGAGGTGTCGAACCACTCCTGAATCTTCTGGGTTCTTGAACCGCCTAACAGGTGCGAATAGGCAGTTCTCGTCGCCCGGGCGCAGCCTGGGTCCTGAAGGCCCGAGTTGCTGAGCGCACCCGGGCAACCGCCGATGGAAATCGGATATCCACTCTGGAACGTGATGATGGTATTAACACCCCATCCGCCAACCACCTTGTCGGCCAGCGGGCTCATATTACTGCCAATCGCCCTGCTTCTCCCAACCGGCAGGTCCAAAACGCTGCCAATCACCAACCGCTGCGGGACGTCGAAACCATCGAGGCTGCGCTCGCCGCGGAGGTTATAGGCGTTGGCATCCCCCCAACTTGGGGAGGCGGCCTCAAGCCAATTGATTTCCGAGTTGGTGTTGTCGATGAACTTGGCGACGGTGTAGCTGGCCATCACTTGTGCGCCACCCGCTAACCGTTTCTGAACCTTCAACTGCATCGAGTGATAAATCGAATCGCGGTTATCCGGCTCCTCAAGAGAGAAGCCGTCGAACTGCGGGTAGGGCACCAGCAATTGGTCCGCCTTTACGGTCGCATTTGTTCCCATGCCGCCAGACACCACCGGACCGGTGCACCCCGTGCAATTGCCCGCGAACGGGTTATTGACAATCTGTGTCAGTGCCGTTACGTCTGTTTGGCTCTGAGGCAGGTATTGCGGCTGCAATTGATCGAGGTCCTGGCTGTGCTGAGGCAAATGCGTGCCCTTGGATCCGGCATAAGCGATGTCCACCAGGAAATCTCCGTGGAATTGCCGCTGAATGTCCAGGTTCCACTGCTGAACGTAGGGAGCCGGGAAGTTGGATGTGGCCGCGCCATTTGAATTCCCTTGGACATCGATCAACGCCTGGTTTCGGCCGAACGGCGGAGTGATCCCGCCCGCCGGGAACGGGTTGGAGATTGGGAACCTCGGCGTGACTCCGTCGGACAAGTAAGTCAGCCAGGGCGTGACGAAGGAGTTGATGAACAGGTTATGAGGCGCATCATCCCAGCGCACGTCTACCGGCAGGAAGAACATTCCATAGCCAGTTCGGATCACCGTGTTCTGGTCGAACTGATATGAAATCCCAATTCGCGGGCTAACGTGATTCCACGACGGAAACGCGGTGCGGCTGGAATGACGGCTCGAGTCCACCAGGTCATACCCGCCCTTCAGACTCGGAAAAGCGCTGGATACGGCGCTGCTCAGGGCCAGCAATGGACTGGGCTCAGTTGAATTCAAAGCCACAATTCGATTGAAGCGCTCAGTCCAATCCCCTTGCAGGTCGACGCGGGCGCCAAGATTGAGGGTGATCTTGTGGCTAAGGTTCCAGGTGTCGCCGGCATAAAACGCCCAGTAAAGGTTCTGGTCGGCTGTTTTCGCCGGCTCCGTGGCGCTGCCGCTATCCCCGTAGCCGAGAAGGAACGAAGCAAAGCCGTTGCCGCCTGCCGAGGCTTGAGAACCTATGTTGCCAAGGGCGACGTTGTTGGGGTTGGCCGCGGTTGTTTTGGCGTTGAACTGGTACAGCCCGGCGGGATCGTTGCTCTGGTAATAGTTGTTCCGGAGGATGCGGTTTTCGAATCCGACCTTCAGAGTGTGCCTGCCAAGAATCTCGGTAAACGCCGGATCGAAGCTGTAGGTGTCGTCAAAAGCGCCGATGCCGCTGCCCGTGCCTTGTGCGCACCAGCCGCCGCCCCAGCGGTTGTCGCCTGATGCATCGGATACACACATCGTCGGGATATGGGTATAGGTCATCTCGGGAGCCAGCGCCGCCCAGGCCGCGCCAAACGGCGAAAGGTCGATACCTTCGCTGAGAGGCACGCGCAGGTAAACGTAGCGCGTGTAGCCGACGTGGAGGTCGAGAATCGACTTGGAGGAAAGCTGGATGGTGTCGCCCAGGGATACCTGGTGAGCCGTGGTGGTTTCCGTGCAACGATCGGTGCAGATTTGGCCGAAGGGGGCGTCAGGAAGGGAGAGGATGTGGGAATAGGTGTAGCGTCCGAAGACCCTCTGGCTCTGACTCGCCGTCCAGTCGATGCGCCCGTTGTACTGGTTTACATCGCCTCCGGAGCTGAAGCTGTCCGCAAAGTTGCCGTTAACATTGGGGGTAATGTTCGGCTCGGGGAAGAAAGTCTTCACCATATACGCCGCGGTGGGGTCGATCTGGGTCGGGGGGATGACGTTGGGTGTGCCGTTGTATGCGAACTGGGTGCGGCAGGGGCTGCCGTTACTCCCAGTGCAATTCGTGCTGGTCGACGGGTCGTAAATGTTGAATACCGCGTCGCCAGGATTCGTTCCAGAATTGGAAAAATCCCCGCCACGTTCTGCATCGGTAGGAACCCATGTCTCGAACGGGTTCCCCTTGCGCAGTCGAAAGCCTTCATAAGCGCCGAAGAAGAACAGTTTGTTGCGAGCAATTGGCCCTCCGCCATTCACGCCAAATTGGTTCTGGGTAAAGGGCGGCCGCAAGACCCCATTTCGATTATCAAAGTAGTCATTCGCGTTCAGCACCTTGTTGCGAATGAATTCGTAGAAGGAACCATGAAACTGGTTGGTTCCCCCTCTGGTCGTCATGTTGATGACGCCGCCGGCAAACCGGCCGTATTCCGGCCCCAGATTGTTGGTCTGGACTTTGAATTCCTGGATGGCGTCCTGGGTTGGAATCACCGTGACGACATTCAGGTATGCGCCGTTTGTCGGAACACCGTCGATCAGAATCTGGCTTTGACCGGCCATGCCGCCGCCAATCTGAAAATCTCCAAGGGCGAAAGGATTGGCGCCCACCGGATTCCCCGTCGAGGAGTTACCAGCAGAAGGCTGTCCCTGCGGCACCACGCCGGGCGCCATTGCCGTCAATGCGATCGGGTTGCGGCCGTTCAGGGGCATCTCAGTCACCGTTCGTTGTTCGATGACTTGCCCGAGAGAATCTGTCTCCGGTTGCAGTAAAGGCGCCTCACCGGTCACCTCAACCGTCTCTGAAGCCGCTCCTACCGGCAAGACAATGTCGACCTTTAAGCCGCTTTCGACCTCCACGATAATCGGTTGACGGATGAAGCTCTTGAAACCGCTTTTCTCTGCCTGGATCTTGTAACGGCCAGGCAGAATATTCACGAACGAATAACTACCCGACGTATTGGTTGTGATCTGCTGTTTCTGATCGTTGTCCAGATTGGTCAACGTTACGGTCGTACTGGGAATCGAAGCGCCGGAACTGTCTAAGACGGTTCCGGACATACTACCGTATACGTTCTGACCTTGAACAACTACAGAAGTGACCGCCCAGATGAGAGCGGCCACAATTAGAACGCCCGACCTCCGGATGTTCATCAAGTAGCCTCCTGAATTTTCAAAGAGCAGGGCTTGGGAAGCCGTCACCAAACATTGGGAAAGGGTTATATGTCAAATAAATGAGGGTTGTCAAGGGGCAGAATTCGAAAAAGATGAGGGCACTTCGAAAAGCGATTTATTGATGATTGGTCCAGCCGCGACTGGCCACCGGCCCGATCCCTTCCTTGAGCGTCACCAGCTGATTCGCGGAAAGCTGCTTGAAAACTTCATGAAGGCCGCTTGGCCAATAGACTTCGATATCGACGGTGCTAAAGCTCCCCAGGCCGAAATGCAAACGGGGGTCATTGCAGGAAAGGAAACTGGATTGGCTCAACAACGCTTGCGCTTGAGTCTTATTCCCGTAATGGGCGAGAACCCTGGCCCCAATTGCGCTACGGTTGGACTTTACGCCTTCCAATTTCACCTTGATCCAATTGTTAGTGTTACCGCTGAGGTCATTGCGTAGCAGCGATGGAGGCTCGTTCAGATTGATGATCAGGACGTCAACATCCCCGTCGTTGTCGAAATCTCCGAATGCGCATCCCCGGCTGCAGTGGGGCGCCGCCACTCCGGGACCGGCTTCCTCAATCAATTCCTCAAAGACGCCGTTGCCCAGGTTCCGGAAGACAGCGCGAGGTGTCTTGTTGGGATATTGGGGAAGAGTTCGCTCCACCTGAGGGTAAACATGGCCGGTAACCATGAAAATGTCTGGAAAACCGTCGTTGTCCAGGTCGACGATGCCGGCTCCCCAACAGATGTATCGAGTTTCGACGCCGATGCGAGAGGCCCGTGTGGCGTCTTCGAAATTACCCTTTCCATCGTTACGATAGAGGATATTGGTGTCATCGAGGAAATGCGTTTTGAAAAGATCAAGATGCCCATCCAGGTTGTAGTCACCAACACCGACTCCCATGCCTGCCTGCTCCATACCGTCTTCGCTCAGCCCCACACCTCGCAGTACACCCTCTTCGCGAAAGGTCCCATCCCGATGATTCATGAACAGAAGACTCGGAGTGGAATCGCAGGCGACATAGATATCTTGCCACCCATCCTCATCAAAATCGGCCGCGACCACAGTCAACCCATATGTTGCCGGGGCATCAGGTATGCGCGCTTCTTTGGTCACCTCCGTAAATGTCCCGTTGCCATTATTGCGATACAGGGAGTGCTTCCCCGTTCTCAGCCCTCGAGGTCCGCATTCGACCGGGATTCCCTTCCAGCGGCAATAGGGGTTCTCTCCAGGAACCCCCGCGCTTTCAAAGGTGAAGCCCACATAATTCGAAACGAAGAGGTCAAGGTGCCCATCACGGTTATAGTCCAGGAATGTGCAGCCTGCACCATACCTCTCCTCGTCACTCCATAATCCTGCCTCTTTGGTTACATCCGTGAAGGTCCCATTCCCGTTGTTGCGGTATAGGCTATTCTGCCCATATCTTGTGCAGAAGATATCTTCAAAACCGTCGTTGTTGTAGTCACCGATGCAGACGCCGCAAGCCCAGCCCAGCGAGTGCAGCCCAGCTTTTTCGGTGATGTCGGTAAATGTACCGTCCCGGTTGTTTTTGTAGAGTCGATTCGTGGTGCCTTCGGGAGATCCTCGAAGACGAGTGCCGGAAAGCACAAACAAATCCATCCATCCATCGTTGTCGTAATCGATGAATGCGCATCCGCATCCTGTGGACTCGACGATGTAGATTTTTGTTTCTGGGTCGCCATAAATCACAGGCTCATGCAAGCCCGCGCTGGCGGCAACATCGACGAAATGAGCATTGAAGGGCCGCCCAGAGGGCGCGCCTCTGGGCATGGGCTTGACGGTGTGCCCACCCATTCCCTGTTGTTGCCCTAGTAATCGATTCGCAGGAACCGAGAGCGCGGCTCCCGCCCCGAGTCGTACAAAGCGACGACGGCTGAAATTCATGATGAAAGGTATCCCGAGCGTTCTATCATCTTAGGCCGTTCATGTTAGCACGCCGCCAATCGTGATGACACGAAGTGGTTTATTGGGCACGAGGAGTCTTGGGAAACCGAAGATTACATCGAAGGCTCCGACAGCTCTGTAACTCTGCTGCCGCTTCGATTGTTACCAGGTGGAGCGAACCAGTTCCCGGGTGGGTCTATCTCCCACTGAAAAGCACCGGCTTTCACGGCGCACGCGTTTTGAGGACTAATCGTTCCGATCAGGGATTATCCTTCAGCTATCCGGGGAAAGTCAGAATAGTTCTTCTCTTCGTAGATGCAGGCAGGGACTCCGGCATTTTCGGGGATCGACACTGAGTTGTCATGTCTGGATGGTTCAGTTCGAAACAGAATCCTTCGTTTCTTAAGATCCTGACTGGAGTTTGAGGATCGGCCGCTGAAGGCCAGACCGCCCGATTTGTTCGGTTTATGATGCCAGCATGGCAACCGCAGAGCCGGCCAAGCTATCTCGGTGGATAATAGCGTACGGGCTGAGGCCCAGTGCCATTGCGGGTTGTTTCGTGCTTGTGGCCCTGCTATGGACGTTCCCGCTTCAACGCTTCATCGCCTATCCGTTTGTGTTTCTTTTCTTCGGCGCGATTATGGGCAGCGCGTGGTTTGGCGGCCTCATTGCCGGCTTCATGGCGGTTGCATCGTCTTCGTTTCTAATCGATTATTTCTTCGTCCCTCCTTTCTATTCGATCTCAGTCGCAAAGGAATCGCAGAGCTTTTTCGCCGCATTTATTGTGTGTGCAATTGCCATCACCGTTGTGAGTTCGGCGCGTAAGCGCGCCGAAAACGCAGTTCGCAATGCCAGAGATCATCTTGAAACGAAGGTACAGGAAAGAACCGCTGAGCTTCGACGGTCCAATTTGGAGATTCAGGAAAGCGAGCGTCAGCTACGAATGCTGACCGAGGCAATTCCACAGCAGATATGGCGAGCAGATCATGCTGGCAGCATCCAGTACTGCAACCAGCATCTCCGCGATTACATCGGAGGATCTTCCGGTCTTCTGAGAGGCGAGTCCTTCTACAGCATTCTCCACCCCGAGGATGCGGTGCTTTTTCGCATGGGATGGGAAGCGGCGCTCGCGTCAGGTGGCAGATTTGAGAACGAGGCCCGCGTTCGCGGTGCAGACGGGGAATATCGCTGGTTCCTGATTCGTAGCATCCCGCAACGTTCCGAGGACGGCCAGATTGCGCGGTGGTATGGAATTCATATCGACATCGAAGAACAGCATCGCGCGCAACAGAGCCTTGTGCTCGCACAGGACGATTTGACGCGTTTGTCGCGCACACTGAGCATGGCAGAAATGGCAGCCTCCATCGCTCACGAACTAAATCAGCCGTTGACCGCTGTCGTAACCCAGGCATATGCCTGCCGAGAGTGGCTGAGCAGCGAGCCCGCCAACGTTGAGAAGGCGTCAGCGACGGCGGAAAAGATCGTGCAGGAGAGCAAGCGCGCAAGCGCCGTTGTAAAACGCGTCCGTGCGCTTTACCGTAAAGAGGCGCAGATAAGAGAGCCAGCTGACTTAAATCGGTTGATTGAAGAGTTAGCACGTTTGCTGCGCGACGAAGCGATTCGTCGGGGTGTATCGATCCGACTGCTCCTGGCACGTGATCTTCCGAGCATTGAAATGGATCCAGTACAGATTCAGCAGGTGCTGTTGAACCTCGCTTTGAACGGCATGGATGCCATGATGCAGAACTCTGGTCTACGCCAACTTACAATTCGGTCACAAAAGCCCGACGATGGCGAGATTCTTGTTACGGTGGAAGACGAGGGCCCCGGCATCTCGACAGATATCGCCGACAGGATCTTCGAGCCGTTCTTTAGTACCAAAGCACAGGGGACGGGCATGGGTCTGGCGATCTGCCGCAGCATTGTCGAGACACACAATGGTCGGCTTTGGGCGGAGAACTCCCCGAAGGGTGGCGCAGTCTTTCAATTCACAGTGCGAGCTCAGTCATGACAACAAAAACAGATAGCACGAGGGAGGCGCACGAGACGGTTTTCGTCGTCGACGATGACGAATCCATACGCGAAGGGCTTTGCAACCTTTTGGAAGCAGTGGGAATAAACGCCAAAAGCTTCTCCACAGCGGAGGGATTCAGCGCGCACTGGTCTGAAGTGATGGCAGGGTGCCTGCTCCTTGATGCGCGGCTTCCCGGGATAAGCGGGGTTGAGTTTCAAGAGCGACTGCGGAAGTCGGGCGTCGGAATCCCGGTAATCTTTATGACCGCACATGGGGATATCCCGATGGTGCGTAAGGTGATGAAGGCGGGCGCGATCGAATTCCTTACGAAGCCGTTCCAGAAAGAGGAACTGCTGTACGCTGTAGACCAGGCATTCGCGTTCGACCGTGCTCGACGCAAGGAAGAGAGAACAATCGCCACAATCCGCGCGCGCCTCAACTTGCTCACGGCACGCGAGCGCGAGGTGATGTCGATGGTGACTGCGGGCCTCTTGAACAAACAGATCGCCGGCCAGCTGAATCTGAGCGAGATATCCATCAAGCTTCATAGACGACACATTATGGAAAAGATGCAGGCTGGATCCTTGGCGGAGCTGGTGAAGATGGGTGAACGCGTTAAGGGGTCGTCACTTCCGACCCGACTGCGTGAACCGTACGCGCTTTGATCTTCCCGGATCCTTATATATTCTTCATTTCCGGCGTTACCGACTATACCAAGATATAGGTCGCGTTGGCGTTGCTCTTATTCCATCCTTATCGACTGCTGGTTGTAATTAGCAAGAGCTTGGATGTCCGCCTCTTTCAACCGGAGTGGATATTTCGCGCACCTCATGTTTCACATAGCTTCCACCATCGTGATCTTTCTCGCGGAGGGAAAATGGGCACCCAGGGACTCCTCGTTGAATTTTTGCTTTCGGCATTCTTCGCGGTTGCGTGTTTCCGCGCACGATGCGACTCGCCCGGCCTCCACGGCCTTGCTCCGCAAAGACTCTTTGTCCTGGCCGATCGCATGGAAAGATTGCGCCGCACGCGTTGGCAATGGTTTGCCATGGTTCTTCTGCTCGTTCTGGTTCGTTTGCAATTGGGAACACCCATCGTCGCGGAGCTGACTGCGGTGGTGCAATTCATTGTTTTTCTTGCGTTGCCTTCGCAAAAAGCGGCAGCCGAGGCGCGGTGCCGTGTATGAAGGACCCGATTGAAGCCGCGAGCTTTCTGCGAACGGATGCAAATTGCTCTGTTACGGAGTTCCGTCGCGTGAGCCGCTTCTCCTGCTGAGGTTCCAGTGGAAGGGAGGCTTGGTGGAACGCGGATGGTCGATCCACGGGATAAGGATCTGCCTGAGCACGTGGCCAGATAGAACCAAACATTGCATGCGTTGCGGGATGCACTTAGATTGTGCGAGGTCGTTTTCGATTTGTTTCAGGCCTTGATGGACACCTATTTGCGCATGTTTCGCGCCGACGCGGATCGTCGATTGGAACTAGTAATGACGGGCAAGGTGAGTCGCTCAAACGAGGTGCTTGAGCGTGTCGCATCGATAGCCGCGCGGGTCAGGCGGTGCGGTTTTCGCTTCGCGCGAGCCGAGGGCTCGCTGGAAAGCATGGCTCCTTTGGGCAACTCCTGACTCGAGCTGATTAGACGGAAGGTTCTGTTTCTCGGGGCGAAATACAAATTTCGAAGTTAATTCAAGGAGGGTGTTAATGGCGGCAACAAAGGCACAAGGAAGGGCGTTCACGCTATTCATGGGGGGGCTGACTGCAACTACCGCAGGAATCGCATTCTTTTCGTCGGGCAGTGGCAAGGCGGCTTTAGTTTTGGGCGCGATTGTCCTTGCCTTCTCTCTCTTTCGCTTCCTCAGAATCAAGCCGGAGGAGGGCAAAGTCGCGCTCGGGGCGCAGCCTCCCGCAATGAAGCTGGTTGGCGTGGCTGTGGTCCTGGTAGGCTGGCTAACCGTTCTCTTCGGGCTGCATCTGACGGCCAGTGTCTCGGGCCGAATGACCACGACGCTGATCGGATTGGCGATTTCGCTGGTGGGCGTTCTTTTCGTTTTACCCGCAGCGGTGAACAGGAACGCTATCTGGAAAGCATAACGGAATAGTTCCCAACTCCCTCGCGATAATCAACCCACCATGGAGCTGACATAGATGAGAATCGCTCGCATAGCATCTTGTATCTGCGCACTTGCCTTCGTGCTAACGGTTAGCGCAGGGATTGTGGCTCGCGCGGACGCCGCTCCATCGGCGTCGGCAGCGGAGTTGAAGGGCGCCGCCGCAAAGGCACCTACCACCGCTACTCTCGCTAACGGCGATCCAGGTGGCTCGCTCACCGGCACCATCAACGACGTACCCGCCGCGGATGCCAAGGTTGGTGTCACTTTGGCCGATGTTGCCAATCAGGTCGGCCAGAACAAAATCGGCATCAACTTTACCTGGACCCTGATCACGGGCTTTCTGGTTATGTTCATGCAGGCAGGGTTTGCCATGGTTGAGGCGGGCCTCTGTCGCGTAAAAAACGCCAATCACACCTACATGATGAACTTCCTTGTGTATGCATGCGGGTTATTTGCCTACTGGATCATCGGTTTCGCGATCCAGATGGGAGGTGCAGCCGGAAACGGCAACCTAGGCGGCCTGCAACCGCTGGCTAGTGAGCACCTGCTGAATGTCTTCGGCACCAACTGGGGCATCTTCGGGCAGAGCGGAATGTTCCTTTCCGGGCACACCTATGACGTGGGCGTCATGGTGATCTTCCTGTTCCAGATGGTGTTCATGGATACAGCGCTGACCATCGTGACCGGAGCCTGCGCCGAACGCTGGAAGTTCCTCACCTTCGCCGTCTCCTCGGTGTTGATGGGCGCCTTCACCTACCCTCTTTTCGCCAACTGGGCATGGGGCGGCGGCTGGCTCTCGCAACTCGGCACCAACGCAGGACTTGGAAAAGGCTATTGCGACTTTGCAGGCTCCGGCGTGGTGCATGCGGTGGGAGGTCTCACAGGCCTGGCATGTGCCATGATTATCGGACCGCGCATCGGCAAGTTCAACCGCGATGGCTCAGCCAATGCCATCATCGGCCACGACATCTCCGCAGTCCTGATTGGCTGCTTCATCCTGGCGTTCGGATGGTTCGGCTTCAACCCTGGCAGCACGCTCGGCGCTTCGGGAGCGGGTTGTTTGCGCATTGGATCGATTGCCGTCAATACCATGCTGGCCGGGTGCACAGGGACGTTCGGCGCCCTGCTCTACATGTGGGTGTTGAAGGGCAAGCCCGACGCATCGATGAGCGGCAACGGATTGCTGGCTGGCCTGGTTGCCATTACTGCACCCAGCGGGTTCGTCAACACCACTGGCGCCGCCATCATCGGCCTTGATCGCGGGAGTGCTGGTCTGCTTCAGCGTAGCCTTCATTGAAAACCACCTCAAAGTCGACGATCCAGTCGGCGCCATCTCCGTTCACGGCACATGCGGCTTGTGGGGCGTGCTCTCGGTAGGACTATTCGCCGACGGCACCAGCAATTATGGTGGCTCCTGGAACGGAGTCACCGGTTCCGTCACCGGCCTGTTCTATGGCGACGCAAGCCAGTTGGTTGCGCAATTGGTGGGCATCGCAACGCTCGTGGGCTTCGTATTCACCTTCAGCTTCGTTCTCAATTGGGTTCTGGACATCCTCGTCGGTCAACGCGTCTCCGCGGCGACTGAGGTGGCCGGTCTCGATCTTCCTGAGATGGGCCAGCTCGGTTATCCGGAGTTCGTCTTCCGACCCGAGCCCGATTTCCTGCTTGCCGCGGAGCGGGTAGCCGTCGCTTAGATCCGGACTCCTCCAGCCATTGCTGCCGGAGATGAGTTCCGGCGCAATGGCGGTACATGGTTCCAATTTTGCCAAACGGCATTCTCCTGGTGCAGCAAGGCAATGATCTGCCAAGCCTTGCTGCCCACTTTTTGATTGTCCCTGGAGTTTACTTGATGAAAAAGCTTGCCCATGGCGATTTCGCCGAAGAAGAAGAGATGTTTCTTGTTCCACGACCCGCAAGCCCCCTTGGCGTTGCCTGCCGCGCTTCGTCCTGAAACTTCTCGCATGCTGCAGCGGATGTTCCGCGATCCCCGTGTACTTGAGCCGCAAGAGCGTGGCGATCTGATTGCCCAATTGCGGGATGCCGCGGCGTTGGCTCCTCACGTACCCGAGATCAGAGTGCTGCTTGGGCATGGCGCTCTGCGTCGACCTGCAAGTGCAGGAAGCGATGGAAGAGATGCGCGAAGCAGTGAACTCGACGCCTGATTGTTTTATCGCCAGGCTCAAGTTTGGCGAGTTGCTGATGCGCCTGCGTGTCTGCGATCAGGCCGCCGAGCACACTCAGCGTGCGGCTCAGCTCGCATCGAACGCAGTGCAGTCGGAACTGGCACGCAGACAGGCAGCAACAATCCGCACTATGCTGCAGAGAAGGAATTGAGCGTGGAGGTTATCGCGGGCTTGCTTCCCCGTATGCTACGTTTTTGCCGCAAATCCAGACAGCAGAGCAGTGCACCCGTTCTAGTTGGTTCCAAGTAGGAGAGGATGCCCGCAACACTGCAATTGGCACTGCTGATCGCCATACTCCTTCCAGCTGGGAAGATCGTCGCGTCCATAAGCACACGCTTTGGCATCCCCGCCATCCTTGGCGAGCTGATGGTAGGCGTGGTGGCCGGTCCCGGCTGCTTCAATATGCTCCACATGCGCCTCTTCAGCGGTACACCGGCCGCTGACGCATTTCTGCTTCTCGCCCAGATCGGCGGCTTTGTCCTCATGTTCATTGCCGGTCTTGAGACGGACATTGACCGGATGCGCGAAGCCAGCGTTACGGCTTTCCTGGTGGCATTCTCCGGCGTCATTTGGCCGTTTTGTCTTGGCGCGGGAGCGGCTCATCTCCTCGGACTTCCATGGAACAGCGCCTTGTTTCTTGGTGGAGCCCTGACAGCCACAAGTGTATCCATTTCAGCGCGCACATTGATGGACGCGGGAAAGATGACATCGCCCGAAGCATCTGTGATTCTCGGCGCCGCGGTCATCGACGACGTCATGGGTCTGTTCGTTCTGGCATTTCTCGCGGCTTCCTGCAGCGGTACCAGTGCAAGCGCATTTGGCGTGGCGCCCATGCTTTCCTCCTGGCTGCAGCAGCACGTCCAGGTGGCAGCCAGGCATCCGCTTGTCGTGCAGATGTCGCTCATCGCGATCTCGCGTCACAGTGTTTTTCGTTGTCGCCTACGGCGCGGCGCAACGCTGGATCGATCCGCTGATGCGACTGTTTCGAAAGCTCGACGCCAATGAGGCCGTAACCAGCTGCGTGCTGTGCCTTGGTGCTTCTCTTCGCCGTCAGCGCGGAGTGGCTGGGCAGCGTAGCGGGAATTACTGGCGCATATCTATTGGGCTACGTCTTTGCGGGCGCAAAGCTCAAGACGCTCATCGAGCGCACCTTCTATGCCATCGGCCACGGACTTCTGATTCCGCTTTTTTTCGTGTCTATCGGACTTTCGAGCAATTTTCGTGCATTGGGCGGCCACTGGATGCTGCTTGCCGTGATCTTTGCCGTCGCGGTGGTCAGCAAACTCATAGGTTGCGGAACGGCGGCCTTGGGCATGGGCATGGGAACGGTGCCCAGCTTTCGCGTCGGCTGCGGCATGATTTCACGCGGTGAAGTGGGATTGATCGTCACTGCGATGGGCGCGAGCACCGGCATCTTCAAGGAGCCTGAGGTCGCTGTGATGGTCACCGTGGTCCTGCTGACCACCCTGCTTACGCCACTCATCATGCGCGGCGCCTTCATGATTAGTTGTCCCCAGGACTTCGAGGAAGAGCAAAGGCCGTCATCGGAGAAATCAGCCCAGTACTCTGAAATGGCCGAAATGCGGACGGAAGCCTGATGGCATTGTGCTCGAATGAGCCTCCCGATTCGACTCTCATTCCATGCTTGCGCATAAGCCAGAGGGTCACTCACACCCCATCACATTCAAGCACCGGTTTCAGCCAACCGAGGAAGCACCATTTCGACGCGCAGTCCACTGTCAGGTTCATTTATCACTCGAATCCTGCCTTCATGGAGCGCGACGATTCTTTCCGCGATCGCCAAGCCCAGCCCTGCGCCTGTGGGCTCGGATGCTGTCGCATCCGTTACGCGATAGAAGGGTTTGAAGATATTTCTAAGTTCATCTTCCGGCACGCCATTCCCGTGGTCTCGCACTGCGATGATGGACTCGTCGCGGCTGATCGTCTGGGAGCCTTGAAGGACAACTTCGACCGCGGTGCCGGGTCTGGTATACCTCATCGCGTTGCGAAGAATATTTGCGCATGGGATCTGGCGTTTTCTATCTGGCACTGGCCATCCTTGGGCTCCTGATTGGAAACCCATCGATGAGTGGGGCCTGGTCTATCGGGCCAATGATGCTACACACCGGAGATCATATCTACCATCTCGTCTTGGGCTCCATCTTTCTAAGCATGGGACTGCTTTCGGGACGAGTTCAGAATGCTCACCCGGTTGAGTATGTCCCGAACCGAGTCCCGAGACAGCCATCAAAACGGCCACCAATGAAAAACGCCCATCCGAGCTAATTTCTCCGATGGATTCTAAGTTTATTATTTTGTGTTGTTTGGATGGAGTCGAAGGTCGGACTTGAGATGGAGCCGAAGGTCGGACTTGAACCGACGACCTGCTGATTACGAATCAGCTGCTCTACCAACTGAGCTACTTCGGCGTACTCCTTCAAGATTGTATCGTTGTGGTCGTGTTCGGTAAAGCGGGGGCAATCCGAACCTGGTGGGTACGAAAAGACATTCAGCAATCGCCATGGGAAGAGCTAACAGGGTTTCGGGCAGGGGATCAGTTGAGGCCGCTCATATCCTGTGGACCGGACCTGACGCTCTGAGCCCGGTGAGCCAACTCAGCAATCTTGCGGATCAGCGTCTGCGGCCGGGCGGCCGAGACCTGTTCCTGCGGGCCGGTCAAGGAGCGGATGTCGCGCCAGCCCTCGTTCAACTGAAGCACCCGCGTGTCGGGCGTCTTGCTGAACACCGCCTCGCAAATCATGGTGCACTCCTGATCATTGAGCGAGTGGCAGAGCAGGATGAGGTCAAAGGAACGTGAGCTGAGGATTTGGAGAGCATCACGGACGGTATCGGCGATCTCCACCTCGAACTCACCCTCCAGCATCCATTTTCGAGTCTGGAGGAGCATCGGATCATGTCCGACGCAAAGAATTCCGGGTTTGGGAAACATGACGTCGCCGCCAATCTGGGTCCTGAACTTAACGTGCGATTAGAAACCGAGAGTAATCGCTTGTTTTTCTATGCTCTGTCTGGTATCGGACACAACTCCCAATGTTTGTCTGTAAGATTGGGGTTGGGGAAACACGTCCTGCCTCGCAAGCTTCTCTCCCAACCCACCGGAAGCGTCCTTTGCGACCGACCCGCAAAGGAGCCTTGTGGCGACCACGGTTTCGAATTCAATCATTGACAGTCTGTCCAAAGAGGCCCAGGAGTCATTTCGCTCCCGGTTGGAGCCGATTGCGCTGCCCTCGGGAACATTCCTTTACCGGGCCGGCGAAAAGCCGAAATACGCTCATTTCATGACATCCGGCCTCGCTTCGGTAGTGACTTCGATGACCGACGGGAGGACGTCGGAGGTGGGTATCTGGGGACGCGACAGCCTGGTGGAAAGCATTCATCTGCTGGGACCTGTCAAGGTTCCGAACAACTGTTTCATCCAGGTGGAAGGAACGGCGCTGCGGATGCGCTTTGCCGATCTCCAGGACGAATTTCAGGCGTCGGAGGAGTTTCGGAACCTGGTGCTTCAGTCGATACAGATCCAGGGTCTTACACTTTCGCAACTGGCCGCCTGCAATCGCCTTCATGAAGCTGAAGAGCGCCTGGCGCGCTGGCTGCTGATGGTGGAGGACCGGGTAGGCGATAGCTCCTACTCACTGACTCAGGAGTTTCTGGGGGATATGCTGGGTGCGCGCCGCACCACGGTGACCCTGGCCGCAGGCACCTTGCAGAAGAGCGGGTTGATTACCTATCGGCGGGGCCGCATTCGGATCCTGGACCGTGAAAACCTGGAACAGGCCGCGTGCGAATGTTACCAGGCGGTGCGCAAGCTGTGGCATGGCTCCTCCCTCGACAGGAATCTGGAATCGCGTGCCCCGATGCCGGACCATCGCCAAAACCTCACCGCCGCGCGACGAGAACACCTAGAGTAAGGACCAGGATGGCCATCGCGAGACCCGCGAACCAATTGCCAAGGCTGAGATAGACCGTGGCGGCATGCGCCACCGGCACCTCGGCTATAAGAGTGGCAAAGGGAGCCGAGTCGCTGCGTGTCTCGGCCAGGATGCGGCCGCGGCTGTCGCTCACGGTGAGATAGCCGTTCTTTGCCGCGCGCACAATGCTGAAGCCATCTTCCACGCCGCGCATGATAGCGATGTGCCCGTGCCAGGCGCGGTCCATGTTGAAATCCCACGCAGGAACGAGCAGCAGACCTGCACCGTCCTCGCCGTAGTTGCGCGAGAGCCCGGTGAAATCCATGTCTTTGCAGATGGCTACGCCCCAGGCCGAGTGGGGCTTGCGGAGGAAGGTGAGGGATGTGCCGGGTTTCAGGTTGGATTCGAAGGGCGGCAGCAGGTGATGCTTGTCGTAGGTGAGAACGGGCTGACCGGGCGTGTAGACGCGGGCCTGATTCGACTTGAACGTAGGAGAGACGTGGACCAGACCGGCCACGATGATGGAGCCGGTCTGGTCCGCGAAGGACTGGAGGATGGCATCCGCGGCGCCAGTGTCCGAGCCGACCGCAACGCCAAGCTTCTCCGGCAGGACGATGATCTGCGCTCCCTCGGCGGCGAGGTTCTCGGCTACGCCGGCATAGGCGCGGAAGAGGCGTTGGGTATCGGCGCCGGGGGAGGCTACGTCGTCGTTTTCGGACCTGTCGGAGGCTATGAGGCCGACTTTTTCCTGCTGGGCGGGCGGGGGCTGCGCGAGGCGAATGGCGCCAAAAATGAGGACCGCAGCGAGGATGCCGAGATAGGCGCCGACGATGCGGAATGCCTGCTGGGGCGCGGCGAGGCGGAGGTGGAGGCCGATGGCCAGTGCCGCCGGAAACATGAGGAGCAGAAAACTGATGCCCCATGGGCCAGTGACGGAGGCGAGTTGAAGGAAAGGAAGGAATTTCAACTGCGAATAGGAGAGGCTGCCTGCTGTACCGCCTGAGGTGGTGAGGTTGAGCACGTATTCGAAGGAAACCCAAGTGGCGGGAAATGCGAGGAGGGCGCTCCACGCCGTGCCGCGCAGCAGGAGTGCGCGGAAGAGCAGGACGGCCGCCGTGAATACCAGCGCAACCGTCGAGAAAACGCCCAACCAGGGGATGTGAAGCAGGGTGAAGTAGCGGTGCACGTTGAGGGATCCGCATAGCCAGGAGACGAATGCGGTGAGGGCAGCGGCCCACCAAGGACTGCGCGCGGCGAACAGAAGCACGGGTAGCGGGGCGAACCAGAGCAGCGGCCAGAGGGGATTGAGGCCGTTACCGAAGTAGAGAAGCGTGGATGTGGACACGATGACCAGCAATGCGACGAGGATGCGCCGCCAGTCAAGCTCGAATGCCATTGAAGTACCCTCCAGAAGGAAAGCCGGCCAAAGGCGCGAAAATAGGCGTGGACTCAGGTTCCATGACTACTCAGGATGAGGGCGCATTTTCGATGCGAACTTCAGACGCATGACAATAGACTATCGACATATGCGCCTGTTTGTTGCGATTCCGCTGGTGAATTCGGTGGTGGACGAGTTGTCGAGGATCCGGGCGAGGCTCGAAACGCGCGACGATGGGCTGCGGTGGTCGGCGGCTGAGTCGTGGCACATTACGCTGCAGTTCCTGGGGAAAACATCGGATGAGCAATACAGGTGTGTCATGGAGCGGCTGCGGGAGGTGCGATCGGCGCTGGTTCCGATTGCGCTGGAGGGACTGGGGTGCTTTGAGCGCGCCGGTGTTTTCTTTGCCGGGGTGCGGCTTACGCCGGAGCTGGTCCGGTTGCAGCGGCGGGTGACGGCGGCGATGGAGCTTTGCGGATTTACGGCGGAGGACCGGCCATTCAATCCGCACATTACGCTGGCGCGGAGCAAAGGCGGAGGAAAGCGGAACCGGTTGAAGGACACGAAGGCGAAACTGGGAGGAGATCCTCAGTTCACGCGATTTGTGGCGGAGGAGTTTCGCTTGTACGAAAGCTTTCCGGGGGCGGATGGGTCGCGGTATGAGATTCGCGAGCGCTTTGGGCTGAGTACTATTTTGGACGGACGGGACACGAACCGTAGTCCCTGTTCAACTTCTGCACCCTGAAGACCTGGTCGCCGGTGGTGTCTTTTGTCTTCCTGGCCTTGGAGCCGTGCAGCTTGACGCGGTCGCCGACCCTTATGCTTGCCGCATCTCCTTCAAGCGCGTAGGTCTTTGAGTCGCTGGTTCGGAGTTCGAGGCCGGTGGGACCATTGAAGACGCACCCGGTGAGCGTGTGATGGCTGTGGCTGATCTCGACAGGAACGATGATCGCGACGGCGATGACGGCGCCGATTCCGACGGCGGCGCCGACTACCTCTCCGTTTGATGGACCGATGCTGCCGATACTGCCTGGGCTGCAGCCAGCGGGAGCGGTTGACCCGGAGCAGAGGAGAACGGCGAGGGCGGCAAAGGTGGCGATGCCGAGCCGGTAGTTTGTGATTGAAGGCGTCTTCGCCGTCGCCGACGGATTGGGGGCCGATGAAACGGGCTTCATGTTTGCCTCAATTCATGGAGGCGATTCCTGCCGCGGAGAAGTTCAGGGTGAGGAGAGAGAACACGATGAGCCTATTGCACTGATCCACACCCGCACGCAAAGGGAAAGATACAGCTCGTCCGGCATGGTTCCTGGAGGAAGCTGATTGAGAGTACAGCAGTTTTGACTGAACGCAGGGGATTTATTTTGGGCGGGATTACCTCAACTGGTGTGGTCGACGATGATCTTCCAGCCCTGGGGGTCCTTGTGCCAGACCAGCGAAAAGATGCCATCGTCTTTCTTGGCTTCGCCTTTGGTCTTGCGGTCGAGGTGGAATTTGCCGGTGACGACGGCGTATTCAGCGTGGCCGCAGGAACTGGGGAGCAGGCGGATGTCGAGGTTGCTGAAGGTGAGCTTGCCCATCTGCTCCGGGTTGGAGTAGCTGAGCATGTAGCGCTGGAGGATGGGTTGAAAACCCTTGCGCAGGGTGAGGCCGATGAAGGTGGTGGAAGGCGAGTCTTCATAGGCCTGCATAAAGGCCGGGATATCGCCGCGGTTCCACGCGGCGGTTTGGGCGGCGATGACGGCGCGGATGGCGACCACCTGCGCCGCCTGCGGTGGGGCTGGTGCCGCTTGCGCGGGGAGGAGCGGTGCGGCGGTGAGCAGGAGGAGGGCGAGGGGAAGAAGAGGGCGTTTCATGGGTGAGCCTCAGGGTACGGTAGTGGTGCAGTTGGAAAGGGTCGGGCCTCAGGGGCTAAAGCCCCGTGATCTGGCAGGTCTCATGTACGGGCTGAAGCCCGTACCCTTCAAACTGACCCACTCCGCGAAGCCCGAGCCCTTCAAACTGACCCAATACGCAAGGATGCATTTGTACCGGTTCAGCTTACAATGGCAGCATGGCGGCCGCTCTGGAAAATTCCCCGTTTCGGGTGGTGCATACGGTCTGTTCGCATGACTGCCCGGACAGTTGCGCCGTGCTGGTGACCGTGGATGGGAGTGGCCGGGCGATCAAAGTGCAGGGCGATCCGTCGCAACCGGTGACGCAGGGATTTTTGTGCGGGAAGGTGGCGAAGTATCTGGATCGCGTGTATGCGCCGGATCGGATTCTCTTTCCTTTGAAACGCAAACCAGGCGTCGCCAAGGGGCCGCTGGCCAGGGGACAGGAACACGAGGCCTTTGAGCGGGTGAGTTGGGACGAGGCGCTGAATGCGATTGCGATGCGCCTGCAGCGGATCAGCGACGAGTACGGGCCGGAGTCGATTCTGCCCTACAGCTATGCAGGGACGATCGGCGTGCTGGGGTTCGGGTCGATGGACCGGCGGTTCTTTCACCGGCTGGGGGGAGCCAACTGGACCGGACGATTTGTTCGGAGGCCGGCGGAGTGGCGTGGAACCTGGTATACGGAAGGAAGTTGGGGACGCCGACGGAGGATTTCCGGCTGGCCAAGCTGATTGTGGCCTGGGGCGCGAATATCCACGGGAATAATGTTCACCTGTGGCCGTTTGTGGAGCAGGCGCGGCGAAACGGGGCGCGGCTGATCGTGATCGATCCCTACAAAACGCGCACGGCGGCGCTGGCGGACTGGCATATTGCGATCCGGCCGGGTACGGATGGGGCGCTGGCGCTGGGCATGATGCACGTGATTCTGCGCGAAGGCCTCGAGGATCGCGCGTTTATTGCCGAGATGACGCATGGATTTAACCAGCTTGCCGAACGGGTGCGCGAGTATACGCCGGAGCGCGTGGCGGGATGGACGGGGATGACGGCCGGCGAGGTGGAGCAATTGGCGCGGGAATACGCAACCATCCAGCCTGCGGCGATCCGGCTGAATTATGGAGTGCAGCGGGTGGAGAATGGCGGCACGGCGGTACGCGCCATCGCCATGCTGCCGGGTTTGACGGGAGCGTGGAAACATCGCGGAGGAGGGGCGCAGCTTTCGACTTCGGGAGGTTTTGCGTGGGATAAGAAAGCCGTGGAACGGCCGGACCTGGCGATGGCTTCGCCACTGGGACGAAAAGCCCGGGTGGTGAATATGTGCACGCTGGGGCAAGCGCTGACGGAACTGGGCCAGGGACCGGATGCAAAGCGGGAAGATGGACCCGCGGTGCACGGGCTGTTTGTCTACAATTCGAACCCCGGGGCGGTGGCACCGAACCAGAATGCGGTGCGGCGCGGAATGGCTCGGGCAGACCTGTTCACCGTGGTGCACGATCTGTTTTTCAATGACACGACGGATTATGCCGACTACGTGCTGCCGGCGACCACGTTTCTGGAGCAGACGGATATTCAGGGCGCATATGGGCACTATTTTGTGCAGTTGTCGCAGCAGGCGATTGAGCCGCCGGGCGAGGCGCGCTCGAACGTGTGGCTTTTTGGCCAACTGGCGCAGCGCATGGGTTTTACCGAAGACTGCTTCCGGGAAACGCCGGAGGAGATGATTCGCCAAGCGCTTGGAGAAGGGCCGGATGGGCATTCAACAAATCCGGGAATGGAGCACATCACCTGGGATGCCCTGAAGCGGGAGGGACACATTCCGCTGGGGTTCCACGACGGAGGATTTCAGCCATTCATTTCGGCTCCGCTGGCTACTCCATCGGGAAAGATTGAGTTTTGTTCCGAAGTTATGGCGGCGCAGGGAATGGATGGAGTTCCGAGGTTTGTTGCTCCTTCGGAGTCCAGATGGAGTGAAACGGCGCAGCAGTTTCCGCTGGAGTTTCTGGGCCGCAAGGCGGATAACTATATGAACTCGACTTTCGCCAACCTGGAGGGGCACCGCAAAATGGAGGCTCGGACAACCCAGCGGCTGGAAATGCATCCCATGGACGCGGAGCCGAGAGGGATTGCGGACGGGGATGCTGTGCGCGTGTGGAATGGGCGCGGTTCATTGAACCTGAAGGCGATGGTCAACGGAAGCGTGCCGGCGGGAGTGGTGGCGGCGCGACTGGACTGGGCCAAGATGCACGAAGAGGGGTCGAATGTGAATGCGTTGACGAGCGAAAGGCTGACCGATCTGGGAGCAGGAGCGACGTTTTACTCTGCGCTGGTGGAAGTGTCGAAGATTTAGGGGTTGTGAACTCTCCCGGTGGCGGCGCGGGACCTGAGGCGGCGGAAGCCGGGAATAGAATACAGAGTAAGTGCCGAAACGATTAAGTTGGGAGCTTAACCATGAATTGGACGTGGTTCATCGCCGTAGCGGCTCTCGCTGTACTTTATATCGCCTATAAGAATTCCGGATTGATTCCCAAGAAAGATGCCGCAGACCTGCTGAAGAAGGGCGCGATCGTAATCGACGTGCGAACGCCGGAGGAATTTAATTCAGGCCATCTGTCGCAGGCATACAACATGCCGCTGGACGAGGTGGAAGACCGGGTATTGAGACTGGTGAAAGACAGGGGCAAAGTGCTATTGCTGCACTGCCAGAGCGGAGTGCGCAGCAAGTCGGCCAAGGAGAGGCTGGAAAGCATGGGCTACAAGAACGTCTTCAATATGGGTTCGTACGAACGTGCTTTCAGGATCGTGACCGGCAAAAGCCTCTGACCCGAACTCCGGAAATAAAATCGACAATCAAGGTTCGTCCTGGGGCAGCGCGTCTTGCCACGATGTGCCGCTGGTAGAATTTCTGGCATGGAGCCCATTCAATACAACCTGCCGCAAGACCGCATTCCCCGTGCCTGGTACAACATTCAAGCCGATTTGCCGGGGCCAATGGCGCCGCCGCTGCATCCGGGGACGCTCAAGCCCATCGGTCCGGAGGATCTGGCTCCGTTGTTTCCGATGGCGCTGATTCTGCAGGAGGTGAGCACGGAGCGGGAGATCGAGATTCCCGATCCGGTGCGGCAGGTGTATGCGCAGTGGCGGCCTTCGCCGCTATTTCGCGCGCGGCGGTTGGAGAAGGCGCTGGATACGCCGGCAAAGATTTACTACAAGTACGAAGGCGTGAGCCCCGCGGGATCGCATAAGCCGAATACGGCGGTGGCGCAGGCCTACTACAACAAAATGGAAGGGACCAAGCGACTTGCGACGGAGACGGGCGCGGGGCAGTGGGGGTCATCGCTGGCCATGGCCTGCGCGTTCTTCGGGCTGGAGTGCAAGGTCTACATGGTGCGCGTGAGCTATAACCAGAAGCCCTATCGACGGGCGCTGATGGAGGCGTTTGGCGCATCGGTTACGGCGAGTCCGAGCACGGAGACGGAGTCGGGCCGCGCCATTCTGGCAGAGTTTCCGGAGACGAACGGGTCTCTGGGGATTGCGATTTCAGAGGCTGTGGAGGTGGCAGCCAAGGACCCGGACACCAAGTATGCATTGGGCAGCGTGCTGAATCACGTGTTGCTGCACCAGACGGTGATTGGCCTGGAGGCGATAGAGCAGATGGCGCTGGCCGGCGACGAGCCGGACGTGATTGTGGGCTGCACAGGAGGGGGATCGAATTTTGCCGGCCTGGTGATGCCCTACCTGGGCCGCAAGATCAAGGGGCGATGCAATGCGCGGGTGGTTGCGGTGGAACCTGCGGCTTGCCCGAGCCTGACCAAGGGACCGTTTGCCTACGACTTTGGCGACACAGGACACCTGACACCGCTGGTGAAGATGCATACGCTGGGATCGACTTTCATTCCGCCGGGCATTCATGCGGGCGGATTGCGCTACCACGGGATGGCTCCGCTGGTGTCGCATGTGCTGGAACTGGGGCTGATTGAAGCGACCAGCGTGCAGCAACTGGA
Source organism: uncultured Acidobacteriota bacterium (assembly GCA_963833995.1). GTDB lineage: Bacteria > Acidobacteriota > Terriglobia > Terriglobales > Acidobacteriaceae > Telmatobacter. Next base: position 524,253 of record CAWIAE010000005.1, read on the forward strand.
CGCGTTCGCGGCGGGGATCCAGTTTGCACAGGCGGAGGGAATTATTCCGGCGCCGGAGGCCAATCATGCGGTGGCGGGCGCGATTCGCGAGGCGCTTAAGTGCAAGGAGGAAGGCAGGGAACGCACGATTCTGTTCAATCTTTGCGGGCATGGGCATTTCGACATGCAGTCGTATATCGACTACCAGGCCGGCAAGCTTGAAAACTACGACTATCCTGCCGAGGAGATTGCCATGGCGCTGGCGGGACTGCCGGCGGTGGGATAAATCAGAGGTCAGGAATTCAGGAACCGCTCCGGAGCGTGTTAACAGGCCCTAGAGCACTTTCGGAATACACGTAGACTTTTTGAGCCCTGTGAAAGGTGGCCTTTTCCTGGTGAAAAGGCCACATGAGTGCGTGGTTTCGGACTACACCAATTCCGAAAGTGCTATAGTCTCCATCGGGGTTGCCGGCTCGCGGTGGATGAAACAGGTATTTGGGTCTTGCTCAGCGAGTCAGCGCCGCCTTGCGGCGATAGCAAGTCAGCGAGTTAGCGGCCTTATTTCTTCTCAGGGCTCCAGGATCGGAATCTGTGGCATCTGGCCAGAGGACATCTGGATCCCGTACAGGAGGACAGCGGCGCGGCGGGCACTGATGTGTCCGGCGGCAAGGGCCTGAAGGATTCGGTGGATGGTGGCCTGAGTGGCTTGGTTGTCGAGCCGGTCTGGCATTTCAATGCGGATCTCGTGCGAGCGGGCGGGACGCTGGGGGCGGGCGTGGAAGTAACAGAAGGCGCTGCCACGCATGGCCGGCGACTGGCAATGGAGTCCACTGGGCATGACGTGCCGACATTCGTTCGACATGAGGTCCTTTCCTAGGGGCGATATGGGCCCCATCCCCACCCGGTGGGGTTTGGGATAAATTGCCTATTTTCAATGGTTCGGAGGCAGGGTTCTACCATAAGCTGTCTGTTTTGAGGAACCTGGAAGCCAAGTTCCTGAAAACGGCGAACTTGCGCAGACTTGCATGCGAGCGGTGGCCTTTTCCTGGTGAAAAGGCCACTTGAGTGCGTGTTTCGGACTACACCAATTCCGAAAGGGCTATAAGGACAGATTAGCGCATGGAGAGAAATGACCGGCAAATGGGCTGTTAGTGGAAGACGCTGATGATAAGCGAGATAGCTGGACGTTAAAGGGAATCGGGCTTGACAAGTTGCTGGGGTGAACCCCTCTAGTGAGACAGATTGTCATTTGACAGTTACGGGCTTGAGGAGGAAGGGCGGATTTCGATGTAGTCCAGAGCGGCGGGGTCGGCTTTGTCGGGGGTGCCCTCTACGCGGATTTGCTCGCCGGGTTTGAGGGGGACGTCATAGGCTGTGTGGCGGGTGGAGTTGTCGCCGTTGGGGCAGTTGGAGGGTAGATTCGCGTCGGCCGCCCAGGTGTCGACGGATTTGCCGTTGATGCTGAGTGTGAAGTGCGCGATGCCGCCCGGCAGATCGAAGTACTGGACGGCGATGTTATAGGTGCCGGGGTGGCCGTTGTAGGTCCATTCGGCGGAGCAGCTTTGCCGTCCCTCAGGGGCTAAAGCCCCGGTCGATTTTGCATGAATTATGTACGGGCTAAAGCCCGTACCCTTCATGCTAAAGCCCGTACCCTTCATGCTAAAGCCCGTACCCTTCATGCTAAAGCCCGTACCCTTCATGCTAAAGCCCGTACCCTTCATGCTAAAGCCCGTACCCTTCGGGCTAAAGTCCGTACCCTTCATGCTAAAGCCCGTACCCTTCATGCTAAAGCGCGTACCCTTCAAGCTGGCGCTCACCTCTCTCAAACTGAATCCCGTACCGCTCTGTTCGCCTTGTGTGCCCGTCGTGGTTTGACACGAGACGGCTCTGCCGCGGGAGGCGTCTTCCCAGGGGGTGATGTCGATGATTTTGTAGCCGGTGAGCCGGGCGTCTTCGGCTTCGAGGCGGCCGGGGAAGTTGCCGGCGCGGCCCTTGTCGTCGGGGATGCCGCTGAACTTGTGGAAGTACTGCACGATGGCATCGCGCCAGACGATGGCATGGCCGGCCTGGTACTGAAGCCGGGCAAGCACGTTGTCGTAAAGCGCGGGGTCGATGCGGCCCTTGAGCGAGGTCCATTCTTTGACAAGCTCGGCCGCCTGCTCTGCGCCCTGGTAGTGGCTGTCGTAGATGTACTGGATGACAGTTTTGCCGTCGTGAAGCTTGTACGTGTACGGCTCGTGATGGAAGAAAAGCAGCAGGCCGTCGGGTGTGGTGGCGGCTGATTCGTAGATCTTTGCCACCTCCGGCGAGTATTGGCCCCCGAAGCCGGTGCCGGTGGCGACGGTGCGGTCCATGCCGACGCCCTCGTGATCGGCGCGGTGCCACTGGCCCCAGCCATTGTCTTCGCTGGATTGGATGTTGGGGCCGTAGTGGCTGCCGGTGATGTCGGTGAGGGTCTGCATGCCAAGGGGGCCGGTGTAGTTGACGTAGGCCGGCCAGGATTGCATGAGCATGCTGGTGACGGTCTGGACTACGGCGGGATCGTTGCCGATGGTCTGACGGACCCACTCCTGGGCAATTTCCCTGGCGGTCAGGTTAGGATTCCAAGCCAGGCGGCCGAAGGCGTAGAGGTTGGCCATGGCGAGCGGCGAGGCGAGCCAGTGGTCGCGGCCCACACCGGAGACGGCGACAATGCCGCCAAGCGGGCGGCCAAATGCCTTGCCTTCGATGATGTCTTTAACCGGGGTTGATTTACCGTCGACGCGCATGTCGAAGTCGAGCACGCCCTTCCACATGGGGGCGAGATAGACGAGGTGGCGCTGCTGACCGGTGTACTCCTGCGTGACTTCGACTTCGAGGGCCTGGTTGGTTTTGGTGAGGCCGCCGAAGAGGGGCGAAACCGGTTCCTGGGCCTGGAAATCGATGGGGCCTTCTTTGATCTGGATCACGACGTTGGGAGCGAATTTGCCGTCGAGGGGATGAAATATGTCGTAAGCGGCGCGGGCGCGGTCGGCCTTGGGGTCGCGCCAGTCGAGGTGGTGGTTGTAGACGAAGGCGCGATAGAGGACCACGCCGCCGTGGGGCGCGAGAGCCGCAGCCAGGGCGTTGGCAGCGTCCGCGGGGGTGCGGCCATAGCTGGCGGGGCCGGGTTGGCCTTCCGAGTCGGCCTTGACGGTGAAGCCGGCGAAGTCGGGGATGAGGGAGTAGATTTCGTTGACCTTGGCGGTCCACCAGGCCTGCACGTCGTGGTTTTCAGGATCGTAGGTGGGGAGACCGCCGATTTTCTGAGGGCTGGCAATGTCGACGCTGAGGGCGATGCGGACACCCCAGGGGCGCATAGCGGCGGCTACGCGGACCAGCTCATGGAGGTGTTCCCTGTCGAGCAGTTGCGGGGCTGCATTGACGTTGTTGATGTTACAGCCGTTGATGCCGACGGAGGCGAGCAGGCGCGCGTAAGCAGCGACGGGAGCGAGGTCCTGGCGGACATGGCCGTTTTCGAAGAAGATGCTGCGGCCGGCGTAGCCGCGCTCGACGGAGCCGTCGGGGTTATCCCAGTCGTCGACCCAGCGGATGGGGATGGCGGGGTGTTCGCGCAGGGCGACCTGATGAAGGTCGATACCCTGGGCCAGATTGCGCAGCAGTGCGAAGGCTCCATAGAGTACGCCGCGAGGGCTGCCGCCGACGATGTACAGGTCTCGCTCGCCCCCGGGCGGCTGATTCCAGTAGATTTTGAAGTCTTCCGGCCCGAGCGGTGCCGGAGCGGAGACCTGGAGGTTCTTGTTCAGCGAATTCATCTCCCGTTCCGTTGCCAGTACGATGACATTCTGTCCGAAATGGGGGTCGTAAATGCCGAAGAGGCCGGAAAGGCCTTGCTTGAGTTCAGAAGCGGCGGTCTGTTCGAGCAGGCTGTGGCCGAGGCTCCTGACGCGGACGGGCACACTGGGCGGGGTTTTCACTGGCTTGTAGCCGAGCCACGCCTGATCGGAAGCCTGGGCGCGGGCGGTCGGGCCGATATATATCAGGAGGGTGAAGAAGAGGATCGGGAGGAGTTGATTTCGGCGGCGCTGAAAAAACGCCCGTGCCTGGAATGGCTTTCTGCTCCGGATTTCTCTCTGCGCCACTTTTCCCCCGTTTCGCCGCTGGTGCCGGTTCCCCATTACGTGCCGCTCTATTATCTGGATGCGGTTGGAGAATGGGAAGTTCACTGGGAGACAGGGGACAGGAGTCAGACGCTCTAATAGCGTTTGGTTAATGCGGGCGGAGGCGGGCCGGTTTTGCCAGCGAGGAGCCAGTCGACTGCGCCGCGCACATCGACTTCCGTGGCTTCGCCCATGATGCGGGCCGCAATTTCGCCTTTTTCGTCGAGGATCACGGTGCCGGGAACGATGTCGCCAAGCCCAAAGCGGCCGAGGGTGTCGGTGTCGGCGTTGACCCAGCTTTCCACTGTGACGTGCAAGTTGGCGAGCTTTTCGGGAATCCTGCCCCGGTCTTTCGGCTTGTCGATTGAGACGAGGACGAATTGGACCGGTTTGCCGGCGTAGTTCGCGGCGATCTGCGAAAGGCGCGGTAGCTCTTCCTGGCATGGGCCGCACCAGGTAGCCCAGAAGTTGACCACGACAATCTGTCCACGGAGCGCAGAAAGCTTGCGGGTCTGGCCGTTCAGGGTTTTGAAGGAGGGGTCGGGCGCGCGCTTCGCCGAAAGCGGCGCCGCTGAGACGAGAAGAGCCAGAAGGAGCGCGTGGCCGGCTAATCGAACGGGCTTGAGCATGGCTTTCCGACTATATCGGTGTGAGAGGCAATTGGCCTCCATCGAAAGATCGAAGCCGAATTCAACCACATTGGCGACGACGTTTGCAGGAGCAGACTGGTAGCTTCGGGCACATTGCATCCGCATGGTTTTCCCCGCCGTGCCGTACGATTCGCGTGGCGATTTCGAGGTCAGATCACAACCGTAGCACCGGAGAACAAGAAGATGAAAAGCTTCCCCTTCCAGGGAGCGGCAATCTCTGCCGCCCTCCTCACCGCAACTCTCTGGTTGCATCCTGCCGCTCGCGCGCAAGGCTGCGTGGCCGCCCATTCTCCACAGCCCGTTATTTCAGGACTTGACCCCACCTCAGAGGCCAGCGCCCGCCGCTATGCGGGCACCAACCTGCTGCATGGGCTCACGATTACGACTGGTTACCGCGTGTACAACTCGTTCCGGCACTATATCGGAACGGTTTACCAGGTGCAGAGACAGACGCAGCACAGCGCGGTGGTGAATCACGTCGACCTCTTCGAACTGGATCTGAACTATCAGCTCACTCCGCGGCTGAGCCTGATCGCTACCGTCCCGGGGATGGAAGCGACGCGCCATGGGCAAAGCAGTCCGCTGAATGTGTATCGCTCGGGCGGCATTGGCGATGTGACGGTGGGCGTGCAGTCCTGGGTGTTTCGGCCACCGACAGAGAACCACGGCAACGTGAACATTTCAGCCCAACTGAAGCTGCCGACCGGCATCAACGACGCCAAGGGCTACAAGATCAATTCAGACGGAAGCATGACCCTGGAGCCCTTTGACGAGTCGATTCAACCGGGCGACGGGACCTGGGGGTTCAGTCTCGCGACCGAGGCGTACCACCCGGTTATATGGGAAACGTCGGCGTATTTCACCGGTTCGTGGCTCTTCAGTCCGCAGGACACGACAGGGGTAAAAACCTTTCGCCCGGCTCCGGGAGAAGGGGTTGTATCGGCCACCGATCAATATCTGTGGAGGGGCGGCTTCTCGCGGCCGGTGACGGGCGTGCGCCTGTTGCGCGGGCTGGCGCTGAGCATCGGCGGGCGCATGGAAGGCGTGCCGGTACGGGACGCTTTCGGGTCCAGCAATGGATTTCGCCGTCCGGGTTACGTGATTTCGATTGAGCCGGGGATGATGTACGAGCATGGCCGCTACACGTTCTACGGGAGCGGACCGTGGGCCATGGAACGCAATCGCAAGATCAGCGTGACGGATCTTGAAAATGGCACGCACGGCGATGCGGCGTTCGCGGATTACACGGTGATTGCGGGGCTGTCGCGGTCATTTTGATGCAATTCTGGCGGGTCAAAGCACTTTCGCAATCACGTCTGCGTGAGCGCTTTGGCCTTTTCATTTTTCCCAATCGGTGGTGACGCGGCGCAGTCCGCGAACGGCGTTGGTCAGGTAGACAGCGTCGGCGGATTGGAGGTCGGCCAGGTTCAAGATGCGCTGTTCGATCGCGGGCTGCGTTTCAAGCAGGTGACGGCGGTAGACGCCTGGGAGCAGCCCGCACTCAATGGGCGGGGTGAACCAGCGGCCTTTCCTCTCGATAAAGATATTGCTGATTGCGCCTTCCGTTAGCTGGCCTTGCTGGTTGAAGAAGAGCATGTCGTCGAAACCAGCCTGCGTCGCGGCTTTGAAAGCTCTGGCGTAGAGGGGCCGGTTGGTGGTCTTGTGGAAGAGCATGCGGTCGGCGGGGTCGGTGGGCTGCCGGGCGATGCATACGCGGCCGCATTGCGATCTTGTGGTCGTTTCAGGTGGCAGGGCTTCGTGCTCCATCTGAAAGCTGCCGTCGCGGTCGAGCAACAGCCTGACTTTGCGCGGCGCATGGTCGGGGAAGGCCGATGCCAGATCGGCGAGAGCTGTCTTTACTTCCTTGCGGTCGCATTCGAATCCAAAGTAATTTGCGGAATCCTCGAGCCGGTCGAGATGCAGTTCGATGAGCGGGTATTCGCCTTGCCAGAGCAGGGTTTCGATGAGGGAGAAGGGTTCTACGGTGCGGGTGAGGAACTCCGCCTTCAACTGGCACTCGCGGTATTCGCTGGCGGGTTGGGAGTCGATCACGATGCCGCTGCCAATGCCCATCCTGGCGTTTTTGGAGCCGTGCTCCCCTGTGTCGCGCTCCAGTTCCAGGGTGCGGATGGCCACGTTGAAGATGGTTTGGCGCTTTGAAAAGAATCCGATGGCGCCGGTGTAGATGCCGCGGGGTCCATCTTCGATTTCGGCAAGCAACTGCATGGCGTGCACTTTGGGCGCGCCGGTGACGGAGCCGCAGGGAAATAACGCGCGGAAGATCTCGTGGAAGCCGACTTCGGGGCGCAGCGTGCCGGCGATCGCCGAGGTCATCTGCCACAAGGAGGGATAGCGCTGGACGGAGAAGAGACCTTCGACGCACACGCTGCCGTAGGTGCAAAGCCGGCCCAGGTCGTTACGCAGCAGGTCAACGATCATGACGTTTTCGCTGCGGTTTTTCGGGTCGGTGCGAAGCCATTGGGCAATCCGACGGTCTTCGGCGGTAGTGCGCCCGCGGGGGGCGGTTCCCTTCATGGGCCGGGTGGCGATGCGCCGGGTTTGGTCTCGCTCCTCGATGCGGAAGAAGAGTTCCGGGGAGAAGCTGAGGATGTGGCGGCCGGACTGCCAATGAATGAATGCGCCATATTCAACCGGCTGGCAGCAGCGAAGGCGGGCGTAGAGTGCGGCTGGGCTGCTGGAGATGCGGGCGCGCAAAGAGAAGGTGAAGTTGAGCTGATAGACGTCCCCGGCTCGAATCCACTGGTGGATGCGCTCGATCCGGCCGGCGTATTGGGGTTCGGTCAGATCGAAGGCGGGTTCGATGGGGGTGGTCTGGGGAGTCTCGTGGGGGGATGCTCCCTGGTGGGCGGCGGGGGAAAGAGTCCGGGTGATCTCGGGCGGATCGCCGTCAAGAAAAGCTCCGGTGGAGTGATGGAAGAGATGACAGCGATCGAAGAGGCCGATCCAGGCCAGGGGTTGGGTCCGGGGCTGGGCGGTTGGCTGGCTGGGGTCTTGCGCCGGCGAAGATACGCGGTTGTGCGTCGGAGGCTGGGCAGTGGATTTGGGCTCGAACGCCTGGCCGCACTCATAGGAGAAGAATCCGGCGGCAAAATGACCATTGCCGGTTGCGGACTCAACTGCCTCGAAGAGTTCTGGCAGGCCTGCGGGTTCCCGGGCGGTTAACACCTGCAGGGGAGAGACGAAGAGCCGGGTAATTGGATCCGCGGCGGCGGGGTGGGAACACTCAAGAAGCACCGTGGCCGGCGTGCGCTCCACCAGCGCGTAAACTTCCGCGGGAAGGGGATGCCAAGGTCTCTTCACGACGCCGGCCCCCGAATTGAGATGGCGCCTACTTGACGGTAAGCACGATGCTGGTGGAATGGGTGGCGGCGACGATGCCGTTGCTGGACTGCGCGTTGATGCTGACCGTATAGGTACCGGCGGGGGTGGGGAGGTTATGGGGCGGTCCGTGGTTGTAATAGTTGTAGAGGGGATTGCAGGCCGTGGTGCCGAGGACGGTGACCATGCCTACCAGGGCCAGAAGGCAGAGGCGGCTGAGCCATGGGCGGCGGCGCGCGCCGAAGGCCAATCCCAGGAGGCCAAGCGAGCCGGGGAGCAGGACTGCCCAGGTGACCGGGGTGGAGGTGCGCGAAGCCGTCCCCGTACCCGCCACTGTGGCGAGCACCATGGAACTGGTGACGGCGGCGGTTGCGTTGGGCAGGATCTCGATATTTTCCGGTGTAAAGGTGCAGGTAGCCTGGTCGGGCAATCCCGAGCAGGAGAGCGTAACGAACATCGGTGCGGTGAGCGAAGCGGCATTCACGGGCGCGACGGAGGCAATGACCGAGCCGGACTGGCCGGCAGTGAGGGAGAGCGTAGCCGGCGCGACGGTGATTCCGAAATCGGGTGTGCCGCCGGTGACGGCGCGAACGGGGGACAGGCCGGATACGGAGCCCTGATGCGCGGAATCTCCGGCGTATGCGGCGGTGAGGTTGTGCTCACCGGGCAGCAGCGAAAGCACGGCGGTAGCATGGCCCTGGGCATCGAGCGCAACGCCGGCCAACGGCTTGCCTGCGTCCTGAAGGACGACGGCGCCGGTGGCGGGCAGGCCATCCTCACCGGTGACGGCAACAGAGAAGGTGACCTGCGTGCGGCCACCCTGGTCGTGAATCTCAGTGGCCAGTGTGGTTTCGGTGGCGACGCCCTGCGAAGCGCTGCCGACGGGGGCCCCGGTGCTTCCGGCGGGCAAGGCCAGCGCGGGAAGCGCCAGAACCAAACCCATTGCTGCAACCAACTCAAGCCGCGAACCGCGGCCGATCAGACTTCTCACGTGCGCCTGCTCCAAATCTCAAGAAAAAGTCGTTTATCGCCCATGTATGGCAGCGTGCATCCATTGTATCCGCCGAGGGCGCGGGCGGGCTAACCGGCCTGCGCTGCGCCGGGAAAAGAAAGACCGCTCGACGGTGACTCCGGTTGAGAGTTGGACGCAGGGCGAACGGAAAGGGGATGAAAGCAGGGGCCAGGGACTGGGACATGGGGCTAAGCCCTCTGACCACTGGTCCGTGCCCTTCCGCGCTATGCTTTTCTGGTTGAGGTGAATCGCTATGGCGGAGACGGCTACGCGTAACCAGCTTGCTTATCTCACGGCTGTTTTGGACGAACTGCGGGCCAAGGGGACGCATTTCAAGCTGCGGGTTCTGGACGACCAGCAGGCGCCGGTGTGCCACTATGATGGGCGCGAGGTGATCAACCTGGCCAGCAACAACTACCTGGGGCTGGCCAACCATCCGAAGCTGATCGAGGCATCGCTGGCGGCGACGCGCAAGTATGGCGTGGGGTCGGGGGCGGTGCGGACGATTGCGGGTACGATGCGCATTCACATGGAACTGGAGGAGAAGATTGCGCGGTTCAAGAACGTGGAGGCATGCGTGGTCTTCCAGAGCGGGTTCGCGGCCAATGCGGGCACGGTGAGCGCGATTCTGGGCAAGGATGACTTTATTCTTTCCGACGAACTGAACCACGCCAGCATTATCGACGGGGCGCGGCTGTCGCGGGCGAAGATCAAGGTGTTTCGCCATAAAGACGCCGCGCATTGCGAGGAGTTGCTGACGGAGATTGCGAACGAGCCGGGACACAAGCTGGTGATTACCGACGGCGTATTCAGCATGGACGGCGACATTGGGCGGGTGGACAAGCTGGCAGCGCTGGCGGAGAAATACGGTGCCATCATGATGGTGGACGATGCGCATGCATCGGGCGTGCTGGGGCGCAACGGGCGCGGGTCTGTGGATCATTTTGGCGTGCATGGGCGCGTGGATGTGCAGGTGGGGACGCTGTCAAAGGCGATTGGCGCGCTGGGCGGCTATGTGTGCGGCTCGCGGGATTTGATCGATTACCTTTATCACCGGGCGCGGCCGTTTCTGTTTTCGACGTCGCATCCGCCGTCGGTAGCGGCGACCTGCATTGCGGCTTTCGACATTCTGGAAACCGAGCCGGAACGCATTGAGCGGCTGTGGAAGAACACGAAGTATTTTCAGGGCGAGCTGAAGCGGCTGGGATTCAACATTGGCGGGGTGACGACGCCCGCGACGGAGACGCCAATTACGCCGGTGATTGTGGGCGAAGGGCGGGCGGCGATGGAGTTTTCGCGAGCGCTGTTTGACGAGGGCGTGATGGGGACGGGGATTGCGTTTCCCACGGTGCCGGAGGGCAAGGCGCGGATTCGGCTGATCCTGACCAGCGAACATACGAAGGCGCAGTTGGACCGGGCGCTGGAGACGCTGGAGCGGGTGGCGAAGCGGATGGGGATTGTGTAGGCGAGGATTCCTGTTCGCGGGTATGGACCGTTCTGTACAATGGACAGCACTATGAAGGGCAACCCCACGGTTCTTGCACATCTGAATCACGCGTTGCGTGACGAGCTGACGGCCATCAACCAGTACTTCCTGCATGCCGAAATGGCAGAAAACTGGGGCTACAAGAAGTATTCGAAATACATCAAGAAGCAGTCGATTGACGAGATGAAGCATGCCGAGCTGCTGATGGAGCGGATTTTGTTTCTTGACGGCATGCCGAAGATGGAGCCGATGTCTCTGACCATTGGCAAGTCAGTGAAAGAGATGATCGAGTCGGATCTGAGTCTCGAACACGAGGCAGTGGCCACCTATAACGAATCAATCCGCGTTTGCGTGGAAAATGGCGACAATGGATCGCGCGATCTGTTTGTGCGACTGCTGAGGGATGAAGAGGGGCACGTCGACTGGCTGGAGGCGCAGGTCCACCAGATCAAGGAGATTGGGTACGAACGGTATCTGATTACGCAGACCGATCTGGATTGATTGCACTGTCGAGGGAGTGAAGGCCCAATGCCGATTCTGTGGGGTCGGGTGTGCGTGATCTGGGCGAGTGTTCGACGGGCCGTAAATTGCGGTTGAGCAGGACCCTAGCCGAGCCAGGAAGAGGAGATTGGCCCGGCTTTTTCTCGAAGACCCGATGGCGAAGAGGTCCGAAAATCCGGACTTGGGGCACGCGGCAATACTACGCGATAATCAATTCCATGAAACAAGTCACCCTAATTTCAGACGGGGCTTGCGTAGGCAACCCCGGACCTGGGGGATGGGCCTACATTCTTCGGTATCTCGAACATTCGGTGGAAGGCGCAGGTGGCACTTACGACACGACGAACAATCGGATGGAAATTACCGCGGCAATCGAGGGCCTCAAGGCTCTTAAGGAGCCTTGTGAGGTGCTGCTCATCTCCGACAGCCAATACCTTCTGAATGGCATCATTTCATGGCGGTTCACTTGGCGAGAAAACGGATGGATGAGGAAACCAAAGAAGGGGCAGGCGAGGCCAGTCCTGAACGCAGATCTGTGGCAGGAACTCGATGCGCTGGCTCGTCAGCATACAATACGCGGCCGGTGGATCAAGGGTCATTCGGGCCACGCAGACAATGAGAGGTGCGATAAATTGGCGGAAGCCCAAGCTGCTAGATATATCGACGTGCCCTGCTGGACGGAGCGTGTTTCTTGAATCCTGTTGATTCCGAGCGCGAATTGTGAGTGTCTCGCGGCCAAGCCGGAAATAACTACTTGATTGGCTTTGGAGCGGCGGCGGCCCAGCATTGCTGGAAGCCGGGAGGCGCGGGGACCTTGTGGATGGCGTTGTCCATCATTTGGTCCCAGTTGGAGAACCAGCACTTGGCTTCGCGATAGTTGGGTCCGATGCCGGTGACGGGGTCGGCCGACGTGCGCACCTCCTTGCGCTGCATGGGCGTGAGCGACCAGTTGAGCGGATCGGTGCCGGCAAGAACCCGGGAATTGGTGTCGGTGAGGATGATGCGATGGATGTGCATCTTGTTCCCATAGGCCAGGTCGAGCAGGCCCAGCGAGACGCGATTTCTCCCGGTGACGCCCACGTTGCCGGCATTCCAGAAACCGTTGAGAGGGGCTTCCACCTGGTTGAAGAGGTTCCAGCCGCCGGGCGAGCCCACATCGCCGCCGGGGGTTTGTTGGGCGCCACCGTCAAAGTCGCCGCTGTTGCGGATTTCAAGCCACAGGATGCGGAGTTCGTGGCGATTTTTGAGCTTTGATTCAATGCTGGCCAGATGCTTTCGCTCGGCGGGCTCGGTCTTGGGAGCCTTCCAAGGCGGGGCCAGGGCATAGCGAAGAAACTCGATGGCTGAGGCGGTGCCGTCGTTGTCGTAGTAGCCGCCATCGACGAAGTGAACGCTGCGGCTGTCGACGGATTCCGCGACACGCGCTGCCGAGGAGACGAAGGGGAAAGTGGCGGATAATTGAGCGGCGGTGGCCAGGGGGAGATCGGGTCTGATGCTGGCGCCAAAGGTGTCGAGGAAGGACTGGGCCGGATAGGTTTCGCTTTGATCAAGGGAATAGTGGGGGACGCGATAGTTGGCGAGAAGAAAACGGCTGCCGGCCTCAACCGTGGTGGTGTTGATGGTAAAAGCGGGAAGCTGATTCTGCGGGGAGGAGAGTAGGGAGCGCAGGGTGAGCCGGGATTCGAGCTCCTGGTTGCGGGCCTGGGCATCGCGCTTGTCGGTGAACCGGAATCGATCCGAAAACCGCAGTGGCTGCTTCATGTCCCGCTTCCATGTGTCCTCGCAGTATTTGTTGTTGAGGTTGCGGGCAAAGGCTTTGCGCAGGGACCAAGTGCGGTCTTTCATGAGAGGCGAGTGGTCGAGGTCATTGTCTCCTGAAGAAAGTGGCATGAGGTAGGGGGCCAAGGGCAGAAATGCCTTGGGCAGATCGTAATAGACCAAACCCCAGCCGACAGCTTCAAGGCTGGAGCATTGGGCGGAGATTTGCATGCGGGTGAAGTCGGGGCGCTGATCCTGGATTTCGCGCAGATAAGACAGCAGGCCGACGCTGCCTCCGGAAACGGTGCTGAGGAGCAGCAGGTGCTTGTGGAACGGCTCGGCGGGGCCGAGCGCATCGGCCTGATTGAATTCCTTCTCCAACTGGGCCAGGACCGCGGTGGTCCATGCGGAGGCATGGAGTCCGCCGCCGGTGGCGGTGACGATGATGAGGGGACGCGAGTCGGAGGGATCGGACCAGCGCTCGTCCAGAATCTCAGCAGGCGTTGGGACGGGAACGGGCGGCTGGGTGCGGGCCGGCACGGTGGAGAAGTAGTGTTCCTCCCTTTCGCCGGTCCAGGGCAGAACAGGGGGAATGGGCAGGCGGGGGAGAATCATGAGAAGGATGACCGCCGACAGCACGGGCAGGCGATAGCGGTCAAAAAAGAACGCGATTCCGGCGAGTCCCCAACCCAGGGCCATGGCCATGATCAGGATGAGAGCCAGGATGGGAAACCGCTCGGCGCTGCAGGAGACATAGAGCAGGACAAACAGGATCCAGAGACCGGTGATGCCGGAGATGAGAAGGATCTTCCACCGGAACAGGCGGGCTCCGCCTTTTTGGGCGCTCCAAAAGATGCTGTCGATTGCGATGATGGCAAGTGCCGAAACCACCAACGCGACGATGGAGGACCTGAAGGCCGGAACCGGCGCCGTGAGCGGCCAGATGGTGAAGTAAAGGCCGGCGAAGGTGATGGCGGCGAAGAGGGAGAATTGGTGCGCCTCATAGAGTTGGCCGTCGGGTTGAAGATAACCGGCGAGGTCAGAGGACTTGGAGAAGAATCGCACCGTGCCGCGGAGCGAACGGTCGAGCCTGCTCCCTTTCACGTTGGTCACGGCGGTTTCAATCGTGCTCCGGTCGGATGGTTTGCGGGGCGTATTCAACCCGAACCATGCGCGCGGAAAGAGGATAGTTCGGGCCGCATTCCTGCCAAGCTCAGTTTGAGACAGCACGGCGTAGACGGGCGGCGGGTCGTAGGTGAGGTAGTACCAGGCATTGGCAACATACCAGAGATAAACCGCCACGGCGCTGCCGGAGAAGAGGCCGAGCAGGATCTGAACCGGATCCACGCCCTGGGTGACGCCATAAGAGTAGAGATACCAGAAGACGAACGCTGACCAGATTTGCGAACCGAGGAGGGTCATCCACTCCCACTGGGCGTGGTCGTTGACCAGGAGGGTTTTGAGCAATTGCGGGCGTTCCTCATCTTTGCCCGCAGACCCGAATCGAGCCGGTCCATTGATAACGACGGCCCGAGCCGCGATCAAGGCAACAAAGCCGGTGGATACGAGGAAGAATGCTACGCACAGATAGCCCTGAAAGTATTCGGGGACAAGGAGACCGCTGATGAGCGGTCTGGCGAGGAAGTGGTTTGCGCCGACCAGCAGGATGGGAAAGATCCAAAGCAACAGGCTGTAGCGCATGAAGTAGAGGTAGCGCACCCAGCATGCGGATTGTCTGAGGAAGGCGGGGCTCTTTTGCGTGCCGGACGCGATGGCTTCTGTCGACATGGCTCGACCTCCCAATCGGAATGCACGGCGGAAGTCTCAGGACCTTGGAGTGATCGGGACGTTTCGCCGCACGATGGAATCAACCAGGAACGACTGCGTATTCGAATTGACCTTCACTTCAAAGCAGACGGCGGATAAGAGCAATTTGCAAAAACCGGAGAAGTTGACCAAGGATAACGCCAATCTGGCTTGCGTCAAGTTACCGCGTTTTATTACCCGGGGAATGAATGCTGCTTCGGTCGGAGGTTTGGGAAACTGTCGAGCCCGACGGGTTGTTGCTCTGTAGTATGGAGTGGGGGCTCGGGCCCGGCGCTCTTGCCGGGGCTGGGGTTCATGTCGATGATCGCTCATTTGCGCGGCAAGCTAATTTACAAGCAGCCCGGCCAGGCCATTGTTGAGGCGGGCGGGGTGGGGTATGACGTTGCTATCTCAGTGCCTACCTTTACGGCGCTGCCTTCGCTGGGCGCCGAGGCCTCACTCCACATCCACACGCAGGTGAGCGAGGATCAGATTGCGCTGTTCGGTTTTCTTCAGGCTGAAGAAAAGCGGCTGTTTGAGCGGCTCATTACCGTCAGTGGAGTGGGCCCCAAGCTGGCGATCAAGATGCTCAGCGGGCTGTCACCGGACCGCACTGTGCAGGCGATTCGGGGGCAGGATCACGCGATGCTGACGCGAATTCCCGGGGTGGGCAAGAAGCTGGCGGAGCGGCTGGTTGTGGAACTGAAAGACAAGCTGGATGATTTCGCCGTAGCGCCGGTGCAATCGGCTGTGGCGGGACCGGCGGTGGACGATGTGTTGTCGGCATTGACCAATCTTGGCTATCAGAGGCCCGCGGCGGAGAAGGCGATTGAGCAGGCCATCACGAAGGACAAGGCGCTGGCGGGGGATTTTGATGGGCTGTTTCGCGGGGCGCTAAAGGTGATCAGGTAAACTGGTAGAGCTCCTCAAAAGAACACGGTTTCAAGGATTCTTTACTTTGGGAATTGTTCTACCTATTTGAATTTTCAAGCCGGGCCTGTAAACCTCTATTCCATTTGCCCGTTCTAACTGACAAGCGCGGCTAGATCTTGATTTCAGAGTGCCAGGTTCCCCTGCACTTCAAGGACGGTGTGTTTGCGTTTTATCGTTGCCCTTCTCTTCCTGGGCCTAGCCGCCGGGAGTCACGCCCAGTCGGTACAGCTTCCGGATGCAGCGCAGCCGTCGGGCAGCCTCGTGGCGACGATTGCTTCCCTGCCCGCTTCCGTACCCGCTTCTGGGCCCGCTTTTGGTCAGTCCTCATCTTCGGCCGATTTCTCATGGCAAACTGACTCGACTTACGTGTCGGACTCCGGACAGGCGGGACAGCCGGCGCGGGAAACCGATCACGGTGACGCGCTCCCCAAGCCTGCTTCTAAAGCTTCAGTCGATGCCCAGGGCAATGCAATCCCGCTCGAACGGCAACAGCCGCAGCGCATCCTCGGCTTCATGCCCAACTTCCGCTCCGTTTCCGGCGGGGCCGCGCCGCCGCCCCCGGGCTGGAAATACAACTTCAACGTCGCTACCCATCAGGCTACCGACTATTCCACTTTTATATTTCTTGGACTGACGTCCATCACCGCTGAAGGGATGAACATGCACCCTTCCCTCGGCAAAGGAGTTGATGGATTCTATGCATACACCTGGCGCGGTTTCCTGGACAAGACCGATGGCACGTATCTCTCGGCCTGGCTGTTGCCCAGCCTGCTGCACGAGGACACCCGCTTTTACGCCCTCGGCGCGGGCCACAACATCGCGATCCGTTCCCTTTACGTGATCAGCCGTCAAGCCGTAGCCCGCACGTATGGGGGCAGGCAGACGCCTAATATCGCCGGACTCGGCGGCAAGGTGTTGACCCAGGTGGTCTCGCGGTACTACTACCCGCCCAGCGCGACAAGCTTCGGGGTTCTTGCCAGCAAGTTCGGTTACTCTGTGATGCGCGACGTGATCTTTTCCTCCATTCGCGAGTTTTATCCCGATATCGCTGCGCACTATATCAAGAAGCACCGCGCCAAGGTGGCACGGCTTGCGGCGCAGAATGCTGATTCTGCTCGCTGAGGAACCGCGTTCGATTATTTTTGTTAACCTAACTCAGGTATGCCACGCGCCAGGAAATCCGCTGTAATTGGAGATGCTCCATCTGAGGCCGTCGCTTATTTTCGTCCCGAAGCACTCACGTTTCTGCGCAACCTGACCAGGCACAACGACCGCGAGTGGTTCACCCCGCGCAAAGCGCAGTTTGAGGCGGAGTTGAAGGAGCCGATGCTGGCCGTCGTTCGCAAGGTGACGGAGGCGATGGCAGATTTTGCGCCCAATCATGTGCGGCCGGCGGAGAAGAGCCTGTTTCGCATTTATCGCGACACGCGATTCAGCAGCGACAAGCGGCCCTACAAGACGCATGTGGCGGCATGGTGGTCGCACCAGGGTCTGGCAAAAACATCGGGGGCGGGCTACTACTTTCACGTGAGCGCGAAGGAAATGGTGATTGCCGCGGGATCGTACATGCCGGAGAAGGATCAACTGGCGGCGATCCGGCACTGGTTGCTCGACAATCATGCGGAGTTTAGAGAGTTGCTGCGGAGCGCGGCGCTTCGGAAGGTGTTTTCGGAATTTGAAGGGAATGCGCTGACGCGGCCGCCGAAGGGTTTTCCTAAAGAGCATCCGGCGCTGGATCTGGTTCAATGCCGCCAGTGGGGGCTGCACGCCACACTGCCTGCCGAGGCAGCACTCGATCCAAAACTGGTGGCTACGGTCATACGCTACTTCAAGCTGGCGGCGCCGGTGGTGGATGCGCTGAATACGCCGCTCGCCGCGGCGCTTTCGTCGCGGAAGAAGGTTCTTTTCGGGCTGCGCTGAGGGAGTGGCTGGGAGGGGCGGATGGCGCGGGTTTGGAGCCTTGCAAGGGGAGGAAATCGGCTGAATCCGGGCAAAAACCGGGAAATATAGGTTAAATTGGCACAAAACCCCAAGAAAACTGTGGAAATAGCAGGTTTTTCCATTGACTTTGCGGGGTCTGAAGCTGCATTGTTACGAACGACAGGGTTCTAGAGGACCCGCATGAACACAGGGGTTTCGTGCAAATGTTGCCAACGTCGCACTCCCTGCATGCGGAACGCGTTAACGGCTTACTCGACACCTGATCAGGCCACGAGCGGCGAGAACCCAGGCAACACCGGCTGCCCCGAGGGCATGCCCAGAAGGAGAACATCACAATGGCAACAGGAATGACCAAAACCGCATTGACGCGGCACATGGCCGAGAAGCTCGAATTGACCAACAAGCAATCCGCTGCCTTTCTGGACCTGCTGGCGGAGACCGCCATCAAGGAAACCAAGAAGAACGGCGTATTCGTAATCCCCGGCATCGGCCGCCTGGTAAAGGCGGAGCGCAAGGCTCGCATTGGGCGCAACCCCCAGACGGGCGCGGCCATCAAGATCAAGGCCAAGACGGTGGTCAAGTTCCGCGTGGCCAAGGCCGCCAAGGACGTGATCGCTCCTGCCAAGAAGTAAATTTCCGGACTGCGGATTGATGGGGAGAAGCGCAGGCTTCTCCCCCCTTTTCGTTGGGCCGGGTGCGGCGGTGATTTTCTGCAGTCGGCGCGCGATGCCGTGCATCGAATCTGCATGGCGAGTTCCGCTTCGGTCCAGAAACCATTCATCTCCACGGCAACGCCCGCTTCGATTGTCGTAATCCTGCGGCTTGAAGGGCTTGCCGTAGCGGCTGTGACCGCGGCTCTTTACGCGCACATCGGGGCCAACTGGTGGCTGTTCGCGGCGCTATGGCTGGCGCCCGATCTCTCAATGTTGGGCTACCTTTTTGGATCATGCCGGGGAGCGCGCATATACAACGCAGTGCATTCATACGTTGCGCCGGCGATGCTGGGATTGTCAGCGCTGTTGCTGCACGCACACGGGCTGCTGCCGTTTGCACTGATCTGGGGAAACCACATCGGCGTGGATCGGCTGCTCGGCTACGGTCTCAAATATGCGGATGGATTCAAATGGACCCATCTCGGCAATCCCGGGATGCGCAGGGCTATTCCGCCGGCTTAGCGTCGCCGAGTGTTCCGGGCATGAGCGCTCGCGTTACCAGGGAAATACCGAATCCGATGACAATGGCGCGAATCATGAGGCGGTTGTCGTAGCTCCATGACAGGAACGCCAGCGAGACGAAGACACCGATGGGTGTGATTTCAACCAGCAGAGCGCGGAGCCATTGGGGAGAGCCGCCGGCGCTTGGCAGGCTGATGCGGAGGCGGGGGACGAGGCGCGGAACGGCGCGCAAGTAATCGCGATAAGGCTCGCCGAGCTGGGCGGAAAGGAAGGCTTCTTCGCCCAGGATGAGCCTCATGAGAAAGATGCTGAGCAGCCCCATGGCACACAGCGCGCCGGTTGGTGGCATGAGGAAAGCGATAGCCGCCACCATGAACCACAAGCCGAGATAGAGGGGATTGCGCACATACCGGTAAGGGCCATCGGCCATTACCGAGCCGGCTTTCATGTTCATGCTGTGCACCGTTGCGGGCCCTAGGTATGCAGTGCCCCAAACGCGCAACACCGCGCCGGTGGCGGCGAGAATCGCTGCCAGGACGATGATCAGGGGCGATGCGACGGTGAAGCTGAGCAGGCCGAGGCGGCTTAGCTCCAGGGGCAGCCACTCCAACAATGGGATGCGGGCGCCAATCTGCCGGGTGTCGGTCCATGGCGCCCAGAAGCCCATGAGGATGATGGCCAAATTGATGGCCATCCGAAGTCGAAACTCTAGTTTGGTCGCGCCCATTGACCGCACCTGCAGGTGGGAGTTTACCACCTTGGCGCGGAAGCGAAGGGCGAATGGCTACTCCCAGCGCAAGGCGGCCATGGGGTCAGTCTTCATCGCGGAGCGCGCGGGAATGAGTGTGGCCGCGAGAGCCACAAGAGCGAGCAGCACAGTGACAGCGATGTAGCTGGCTGGATCATGCGGACTGATGCTGAAGAGCAGGCTCTTGAGCAGGCGCGACAGCAACAGCGGCGGCGACGAGGCCGAGGGCGCCGCCGAGCGCTACAAGACGCAGCCCTTCGCGCAGGATGAGCTGCAGGATATTAAGACGACTGGCGCCGAGTGCGATGCGCACGCCGATCTCCTGGGTGCGCTGCGCGGCCATGAAAGCGATGACGCCGTAGAGTCCGACGACGGCCATGACGAGGCCGGTGAAGGCGAAGAAGCTGAGCAGCGCGATCTCGAAGCGGGGGCGGTCGGCGAGTTTGAGGACGGTTTGTGTGAGCGGTTCGATTTCGACCGGAGCGATGGGATCAATTTGCGCGATCTGCGAGCGCACCCACGGGGCGACGACCGAAGCCGGAAGCGAAGTTTCAAGAAGGAGCACGCTATGCCCGCTCCAATCCTCAGCGCGGTTGCGGCGAAGCGTGTAGTACTCTGGGTCGTCTTCGCCCGTGAGGCCGGCGTTTTTCACGTTGCCTGCGATACCGGCGATGGTGTACCTGGGGCCGTTCAAAGCAAAGTAGGGGTTGAAGGTTCCGAGTTGGATATGCTGCCCGATGGGATCTTCGCCGGGAAAAAGGCGAGAGGCCAACAACTTGCTGAGGATCACGTAGTTCTCGGTTGAGTTTCGCTGGTCTTCTGTGAAGCCGCGGCCGCTGAGGATCGGAATCTGGAGAATGTGAAAATATGGGGGCGTCACTGAGCGCACCACTACGGTTCCACCGGTTCCATTCGGTGCAGGCGGCTTGCCGGCGACAAAGATGTCGGAATAGCGAACGCCGTTGTGCCAAGTGTTTGCATCGGGAGGCAGCGAATCGCTCATAGTCACCGCAGTCACGCCGGGCAGATGCTGCAAAGCAGCCTCGGCGCGCAGGTAAAAGTTCATATATGCGCGACCGTCAGGGTAGCGTTCCCCGTCGAGGAGAACGTGGGCACTGAGTACCTGACGTGTTTGCATGCCCAGGCTTTGGCCTTCAAGATTTCGAAAGCTCTTAAGCAAAAGGCTCGCGCCGGAGAGCAGAACAATGCTGATGGCGATTTGTGCAGCAACCAGTGCCCTCCGTAACCGGGTCTGAGCGCGGGACCTGATTGAACGTGCACCCAGCGCCGTCGTACGCGGCCGTTCGATGGCGGGCAAGATGCCAAACAAGACAGCGCAGAACAGCGCCACAAGGACGGTAAACAGGATGATACGGAGGTCGAGCCGTGCCTCAGCAAGGAAAGGAATGCTGGTGGGGGCAATGGCGATGAAGATTCGCAGCAGAATCTTCGCCAGTAAGCATCCGACCGCTGCTCCTGCGATGGCCAACAGGAATGCGTCGGTCAGCGTCTGGCGGATGAGGCGCCCACGGCTTGCGCCCAGGGCGGAGCGAACAGCTAGTTCGCGTTCTCGCGCTGCGCCGCGCGCCGAAAACAGGCTCGCCACGTTGGCGCATGCAATCAGCAGTACGGCCAAGACCGCGCCGAGCATGATCCACGCCGCGGTGTAGACGTCCTGCATCTGGCGGTCTCGGATGGACCGGACCTGCAAACGGAAGTCGTTGCGAATTTGCGCCGGAATCCACAACTGCGTGTGCTTGAAGAGGGGCTGCATCTCTGCTTCCGCCTCCGACACGCTGACGCCGGGCTTGAGCCGGGCGAACGCCCACACGGGGTACCCGATGCCACTGTTGACGGTGTGCTGGGCCGCGATATCCATTCGCGCCGGGAGCACGATGTCGGCGGCCTGGAGACGGGGCATCTCAAAATTGGCAGGAAGCACGCCAATAACGCGAACCCGGTGATCGTCTATGGAAATCGATTTGCCGAGAACCTCGGGGCCGCGGTTGTATCGGCTGAGCCACAGCCGGTCTGAGATGAGCGCAACCCTCGGGCCGTTGGGGAGATCTTCTTCTGGAAGAAAGTTGCGACCCAGCACAGGCGCAATGCCGAGAGTCGGCAGAAAATTCTGTGCCACCTCAGCGCAGTGAAGAGCTACAGCTCTCGCCTCAGTGAGGTTGCACTCGCCTACACCCCTCTCAAAAGTGAGGGATGAAAACGGCTTCTGGTTGTCGCGCCACTCGTAGAAGAAGCCGCCCAGCATGAACTCCTGGCGCTCGAGCGATTGCACGAGGCCGACGGACACGATGCGATCACTGTGGGCATAAGGCAAAGCGCGGAAGAGGATGCGATCGACTACGCTGAAGACCGCGGTGGTAGCGCCGATGCCGAGGGCGAGCGTGACGACGACAGTGATGGTGAAGACCGGTTTACGGCGAAAGCCGCGCAGGGCATAACGCACATCGCGCAGCAGGTTTTCAAGCCAGGGGAGCGTGGCGCGGTCGCGATAGGACTGGCGTGCCTGCTCCGCGCCGCCGAGACGGACGAGGGCCTGGCGTCGGGCTTCCGGCTCGCTCAGGCCGGTTCGCTGGCCGTCGCGGATATGCAGTTCGATGTGGCTCGCCAGTTCTTCTTCAAACTCGTCTTTCGCTGGCCGCGTCCTGAATACTCCGACGAACCGCATCCATAATGCTCTGAGTTTGCGCATCGAAAACTCCTAATCGGCGCGGAGTGCCTGCATGGGGTCGACCGCGGCGGCGCGGCGCGCCGGGATCCAGGCGGCGATGAGCGCAATGACGAGCATGAGCAGAGGCACTGCGCAGTAGGTGATGGGATCAAGCGGGCTGACCTCGAAGAGAAAGCTATGCAGAAGGCGGCTCAGGCCGATGGCACCGATGAAGCCCGCGACGCAACCTCCGCCGGCGAGCAGCAGGCTCTGGCGGATGACGGCGAGTACGATCTGCCAGCGCTGCGCACCGAGGGCGAGACGCAGGCCGATTTCGCGGGTGCGCCAACTGACGATGTAGGCGATGAGGCTGTAGACGCCTACCGTTCCGATCAAAACGGCCAGAGCGCCGAAGCCAAGAAGCAGTATGGCCAGTGCGCGGGGCGCGGCCACTGAATTCGCGACCACGTAGCCGAGCGTGCGCACACGGGTGATTGGAACCTGGGAGTCGATGCCGGCGATGGCGCTGCGCAATTCGGCGGCAGTATCGGCGGGAGTGGAGCGGGTGTGGAGCAGGACATACATCACCGGCTGCTCGCGGGTGGGCGTCATGGGCAGGTAGACTTCATCGTTGAATCCGCCTTCAAGGCTGTCTTCGCGCGCATTGCGCACGACGCCCACAATGATGGAGGCCTTGGCGGCATCCCAAACTGCGGGCGCGGGCGCGTCGTTGACATCGAGGATATGCTTGCCGATGGGATTCTGATTGGGCCAGAGGCGCTGGGCCATGCGCTCGTTGATGACGGCGGCGTGGGTAGCGCCGGAGGAGTCTTGCGGGGTGAGCAGATTGATGGAGGACATCTTGATCGACGGGATCAAGCCGAACAACAGGCCGGCAAGTACGGATGCACCCAGCGTGAAGAGAACGTCGCCGGCGTGCAGGGAGACGTCCTGGATGCGCGGCGTGTCAGCCGGGAGAAGGCGCATAAAGACGTGCAGGCTGGCGAGTGCCGAGGCCAGGCCCACGGCGCCGGACGTGATGCCGAGCACGACGCTCTCAGAGAGCAGTTGCTGGATGAGGCGGTGTCCGGAAGCGCCGAGTGCGCTGCGAATGGCGAGTTCGCGCTCGCGGGCGCCGGCAGGTCCGAAATCGCTCGCGTGTACCCACTGCTTAAGATCTCCGGAGTAGTAAAAGCTCACTCTGTGTTCCCGTGGGAGAGAAACCGCCTTAATCCAGCGGTGGCGAGCATCATCCCAATTGACCCTGGGATCGCGGAAGTCAGCCCGGTGTAAGTCGAGAACCGGATTCTTGCGGTATTCGTCCAGGTACGCCCTTCGTCCAAACTGTAGGCCAAATTCTGAGTCTGCCTGTGGCCTTCCGGCGTATCGCCGTCACCGCTGTAGATTGCAACCATGCACTCTTTAGCCGCCTCGCAGAGGCCACTGCTGTTATTACGATCGATCACCACACTGCCAGTGAAGATCATGACCCCGTTTTCTTCTGGGATTGCGAGCGGTAATTGCCGCCAATGAAGAAGATCTCGGCTAACGGGATGGCCCCAGCTCATGTGCCCCCAGGCGTCTCCGAATGGGTTGTACTGGAAGAACAGGTCGTATTCGCCATGGAAATAGACGAGCCCGTTGGGATCGTTCATCCAATTCCGCTGGGGAGAAAAGTGCACTTGGGGTCGAAACGGTTCGTCATTGTGCTCTTGCTGCGTGCCGGCGTCTCGCAGAGTTAGCGCTGTCATGAGGACGAGAAACAGACTGCCTGCTCTGGATGTCACTTTCCACTCTCCTTCCTCACGTCCAGTGCTCGTGAAGGATACTCTGACGGCCCGGCTCCACTGAACGCCGGCCCGGCCCCGGAATTGTCCGGGCGACTATGCATGAGGGCGTGGCATTCTTCTAACGTCCATGGAGGAGTCGCTCCTGTCCGGCTCGCAATCAGTGCGCCGAGTGCGTTCGCGAAGGAAGCAATTCTTTCCTGCGACCAGCCGAGATCAAGTCCGTAAAGAAGGGCCGCGGCGAAAGCGTCCCCAGCCCCGACCGTGTCCATGACGTTTATCGAATAGCCTGCGAAGGTTCTATAGCTTTGATTCGAATAGAGAGCGCATCCTGCGCTTCCCATCGTCACACAAATCAATTGAATTCCGAATGCCTCAGACCACTGCTGGCAAAAACTTTCCAAGGTATATGGCTGCGAGCTGAACTTAACGTTGAACAGGCGCTCTGCTTCTTGATCGTTCAACTTTATAACGGTTGCCAGGGCCGAGAGCCTTTCAATCAAGGGAAGATTCCAGTGACCATCGCGTAGGTTCATGTCATAGAAGCATCTGACCGGTTGCAGCTGGACCACAAGACGATTGAGCAAATCCTCGTTGGCGGCGTGGGTATTGGCAAGGGTTCCGAAGTAAATCCAGTCCGGCAGAACCACTTGGCAGCGCTGCATAAGCGCGGCACTGACCTGAATTACGTCGAATGCCGCAGGTCGACTAATGTGAAAAGTGGCATTGCCGGACCGGTCTAACGTGACCTGAGCCGTACCGGTGGGCGCCTCTCCGACCTCTTGAACGAAATCGGTGTTTAACCCAAGCGAGTTCATTTGTGCAATCGCTTTGCTCCCCAACTCGTCTTTCCCGACTGCGGTTAGAACCGCGACGAAGTTGCCAAGTCTCTGAGAACTAACAGAGAAGTTAAGTGGAGCGCCTCCCAGGAACTCCTTCCCGTCGACGATGTCCCACAGGACTTCCCCTGTGCTCAAAATCCGCATAGTTGTCTCCTACCAAGCACAATGAGCATATACAATCTGTGCAATGAGGTATAGTCTTTTCGTCTATAAAATGTCTAGTCCGCAAGAGATTCATAATCTGGACCACTGACAGAGGAACCAGAGGTGTCCTAAGATGATTTCGAGACTTATGAAAGCCGCAGCGAACACACTCCGAGAAGGTGCTGCCACGGGTGGCTCTCGTGGAACTCCCAAATTCAAGATCATTCTGGATGCGCTGCGTGAAAGCGTTATCAGCGGCGAGTACCGGGAAGGGGCACGATTGCCCAGCGAAGCCGACCTGGTGAGACGTTTCGGCGTGTCCCGAATGACCATCGTCAAGGCATTCAATGAGTTGCAGCAGCAAGGGTTGATTGTCAGAAGGCCTGGGTCCGGGACGTTTGTTGCTCCGAATGGCCAGGAAAGCAGGTTATTCGGGCTATTGATTCCGGAATTAGGGCAGACAGAGATCTTTGAGCCCATCTGCCAGGGGATGACTCAGTATCAGTCGGAAACCAAAGTTTCTCTTCTGTGGGGCAATTCCTTCGTAAAAAGCGATCAGAACGAGATCGTGGCACGTGAACTATGCGAGGAATTCATACGGCAGAAAGTCTCTGGCGTATTCTTCGCCCCGTTAGAGCTGATTTCAGCCAAGGACGAAGTGAACAGAATGGTTGTGGCTTCGCTGAACAAAGCACGAGTCCCAATTGTTCTGCTTGATCGTTGCCTCGACGCCTATCCAGCGCGCGCTGAGTACGACCTCGTCGGCATCGACAACCGACGTGCCGCTTACGGCGCAACACTTCACCTGGTCGGGCTTGGCGCAAAGCGCATTGCCTTCTTGGGCAGGAGATTGTCTGCCTCGACCGTCGACGCACGCATTGCCGGATACCGGGAAGCTTTGTTTGCCTCTGACTTACTTCGGGGGGAGGATCTGGTATCGCGCGGCGATCCTTCAGACGAAACGTTGGCGCGGTCAATCCTCAATAAACAGCGCCCCGACGCATTTCTATGCGCCAACGATCACACCGCGGCAACCTTAATGAAGACCTTACTTAGCCTAGGCGCTTCGATTCCAAAAGAGATTCGCATCGTCGGCATCGATGATGTTAAGTATGCGAGCCTGTTGCCGATCCCCCTCACGACACAACATCAACCATGTCAAGACATCGGCCGAGTCGCCATGGCTACCATGTTAGAGCGCTTGAAAACTCCCGATTTGCCCATTCGCGAGATCTCTCTGAACTGTAGACTTGTCATCCGCAAATCGTGTGGAAGTCCTGATATTGCTGATTAGGGATCACAAATCAGTCCCAAAAAACCGAGCGTCTATGTAAACGTTTAGCAAAGGCCGAAAGAATGGCTTTCGCTAGATGTATAGTTAGGTTTGTTTAGATTGTCTAGCAAATATCATTGACAATGACTAGTTAGCAAGCCTACAAAACAGTGGTCCGATTTGGAAGATTTTATGGATCGCTGTAAATCGAAAACGACGTTCGCGCTGTCTTCCCTCTGCTCATCGAGCAAGGTGTTATTGCGGGGCGAACGCTCGACGTGGCGACACATAAATCCTCGCCAGATGATCTTCTGCGGTCTTCCCAAGACCATGACCGGTCATCCGAGAACGGCTACAAACGATCACAAATTCGAGCAGGTTTTCGCGTGCGTGTGCCGGTCCACGCGCGAATTCACAATTCATCTAGAACCACCCGCAGAAAGCGTTTTTGTCAGGAGTCCATTTTG
Source organism: uncultured Acidobacteriota bacterium (assembly GCA_963833995.1). Lineage (GTDB taxonomy): Bacteria > Acidobacteriota > Terriglobia > Terriglobales > Acidobacteriaceae > Telmatobacter. The sequence continues at coordinate 550,898 of CAWIAE010000005.1, forward strand.
GCTTTAAGAATTCACCATCCGGAGCTGAACATGAAATCAAGATTGTCTCAAGATCCGGCGCAGTCCACCTCAAGGATCCGGACGGCGCATGTCCATCGTCTATGCTCACTCATCGCATTGCTCGTTGCAGCCTTGTTATTCGGCCTAGCGGGTACTGCCGGTATGCAGGCTCAAACCAGTTATGGTTCCGTGGTTGGAACAGTTACCGATCAAACCGGCGCGAACGTAGTGGGCGCTCAGGTGAGCTTGGAAAACAACGGGACGAGTGCTACCCAAACCACGACTACCAGCACCGGTGGCACCTATACCTTCATCAACCTGGTTCCAGGCTCCTACAAGGTGACGGTTACTCAGCAGGGATTTCAGACTTCGACCGTCAACGAGGTAGATGTTCAGATTGGCGGAGCAAAGCGCGTCGACGTCGCCATGCAGCTTGGCAACATCGCTGAAAGCGTGACGGTTACCAGCACGGCGAGCGACCTGCACACTGACAACGCCACACTTTCCGGTGTCATCGAGGGACAACAAGTTCTTGAAGCTCCTCTGAACGGACGAAATGTGAATAATCTCCTGGATTTCGTTCCCGGCGTAACGCCTGGCGGCGGGACCCAGGGGAGCACCATGGCCAACGGTGGCAGCGGAAACTTTCAAGCCGGCGGACAGACCCAGGCCATCGCTTACGGAAATTATCAGATCGGGGGAGCCTTCAGCGGGCAGAGCCTGTTCTTCATTGATGGCGTCGGATCCAACATCTCTGAGAATAACGTGAACACGCTCGTCCTTACTCAAGATGCGGTGCAGGAATTCCGCGTCTCCACCAACAACGTGAGCGCAGAGTTTGGCGGTTACGGTGGTGGAGTCATCCAAATCTCATCGAAGAGCGGAACGAACGACTTCCACGGTAATGCCTACGAATATTTCCGCAATACCGCTCTGGAGGCGAACGATTGGTTTAGCAACTTCCATCAATTAGGCAAGGCGCCGCTGCATCAGAATCAATATGGAGCGAACATAGGCGGTCCCGCGCTGAAGAATAAGCTCTTCTTCTTCTTCTCGTGGGAACATGAATCCCTGATTTCGGCTAGTCCGACAACCGCTACCGTTCCGACCAGTCTGGAGCTCAGCGGAGATTTCTCGCTCGATCCGCAGATCATCTACGACCCAACCACCGGCCTGCCGTTCCCAGGCAACAAGATTCCCTCCGGCAGAATTGACCAGACGGCGCTGAAGATCGCGCAGTTGGAAACGCCGGACGAAGCACGGGTCACGCAGACTCCTTTTACCACCAACTTCTCGGCGAGCGCGCCGATCGAAGGCTACCAGGATCAGTACAACGCCCGAGTCGACGCCAACGTTGGCAGCGACAATATGTTTGCCCGTTACACCTTCTGGAATCCTCACAACGGCCCCAGCGATCCTTTCGGCACCAAGACCGGCGCCGGGCCAACGGGTAACTACACCCAGGAAGGCGTCCTCGGCGACAACCACGTGTTCAACCCCACTACAATCGCCGATATTCGGCTGTCGTACCTCGAGAACTACAACTTCCAGTATCCGCTCAGCAACGGTTACGACATGTCGACGATCAGCTCGACCTACGGGCAAATTCAGTCTGAGAGCCAGAACAAACAAGGATTGCTTCCCGGTCTTGGGATCCAGGGCTACGGCATCGGCGCAGAACTATCCCAGCTCTATTGGAACAACAACGTCTGGGCGATAAGCGGCAGCTTCACCAAGATCAAGGGCAAGCACTCCATCAAGAGCGGCGGAAACTGGCGCCAGGTATTGTGGGAGGGTTATGGCAACAGCCAGGGCCTAGGCATCAATGCCAATCAGCACTTCACCGCTGCTAACGCAACCGACACCACGACCGGAAACGGATTGGCCTCGTTTCTACTCGGCATTCCGTCAAGCACCGGCATTAGTTCTCCCGGCACCAACCGCGCCTTCCTGCACAACTATGGTCTCTTCGTCGAGGATACTTACCAAGCTACACCGAAGCTGACCGTGGTCGCAGGCCTGCGTTGGGAACAACCCGGTGCCTACTCCGAAGAAAACAATTTGAACTCGGTTCTTCAGCCAAATGCCCCAGTCACGATAGGGGGCTTGACCTCGATTACGAATCCAGTGACAGGAACGGCCGTTCCCCTCTCGGGACAACTCGTGTTTGTCGATAGCCCGCAATATCACTCGCGCAGAGAAGAGCAGCTCCACTGGAAACTATTCTCTCCCCGTCTAGGCTTTGCTTATCGCGCCGATCCGAAGACAGTCGTGCGCTCAGGCTATGGCATCTCCTTCTTCCCCGCAGAAGTCACTGCCGATTCTCCCGATGCCAGCCCTATAAACGGAGCAAATACCAGCATCACCAACACGGTTGGACAGCCGCTGCTCGCGACGGTTGCCAATCCGCTGCCCAATGGCATTAATCTGCCCACTGGGCGAACCCAGGCCGGCCTGAATGCCGCCCTTGGAAATAGCATCGCTGGACGTATACCCAACACGCCGTATGGCTATTCGCAGCAATGGAACCTGCAGTTCGAGCGGCAGCTTGACAGCAAGAGTACAGCGACCATCGCCTACGCTGGCTTTAAGGGGACTCACCTCGTCATTTCCTCGTCTTACACAGGAACAGGACTGAATCTCAACCAGCTTCCCGACCAGTACGATTCCCTGGGATCGGCTCTTCTAAACCAGGTTTCGAACCCGTTCTATGGGGCAGACATCTCGGGAGTCTTAAGTGCTCCCACGATCGCTGAAGGCTATCTCCTCATGCCCCATCCGCAGTATCCGAACGGCGTCGAGCAGGTTACACCTCGTTACGGAAGTTCGACATATCACGCTTTGCAAGCGTCATATGTTCGTCACTTCGCTCATTCTGGAATCCTGCAAGCCGCCTATACTTGGTCCAAGTTGCTTAGCAATACTGACAACACAAGCGCCTTCCAGGACGGACAGGGAGGACACGCTGTGGTTCAGGATAACTACAATCTGCACGCTGAAAAGTCTCTCAGTGAGCAGGATCTGGCTAACAACCTGGTAATTAACTACGGTGTCGACCTGCCCTTCGGTCGTGGAGAAGCCTATCTCTCCAACATCGGCAAGGCTGGCAACGCAATCATCGGTGGCTGGCGCATAAACGGTATAACCACTCTACGGAGCGGTCTGCCGCTGCCCTTTATCGCACCAAGCAACACCCTGAGCCAGTTTGGTGCCGGAACCTATGGCATCATGCGCCCTGATTACGTGGCGGGGTGCTCAAAGAGCGGAACGGGATCCCCACACAGCGCCCAAAGGGCCAACGCCTGGTTCAACCCGGCCTGTTTCGTGCAATCCAGCCCCTTCGCTTTCGGCAACGAACCGCGAGTTGATCCTAAACTCAAGTCGGAAGGCGAAGACAACTTCGACACTTCGATCATCAAAAACTTCGACATCTCCGAAAAGGTAAAGATGAAGTTTAGTGGTGAGATTTTCGATCTTTTCAACCACGCCCAATTCGCAGAGCCAGACACAGGCGTGACCGATCCAGGCTTCGGTCAGATCGGACATCAACTGAATCTTCCCCGAACTGTTCAGCTCGCATTGAGGGTAAGCTTCTAAACTCGGGTTGCTGGGGCGAATCCATTTAGGTTCGCTCTCGATGATCGTCTTGCTTGGGGCGGGAACTATGCGGTCTCCGCCCCTTCCTTTCGCGAGATGCCATTCTTTCCTTTCATCAACCCCTTCCGCTTGCCGGCGCCGAGAAACGCGCGGAGCCTAATTACCTAATTACCTGACTTAAAAATCTTTGGCCCGAACGGTGCCAGTCCTCAAGTCTGCTTCCCCGGCGGAAACTTCGAGAAAGAGCAGAGATGCGACCCAATTCCAAATTACTGAAAGCCACGCTGACAGGGGCTCTCGGAGGACTGCTGTTCGGCTTCGACACGGTCGTCATCTCCGGAGCCATCGACGCGCTGTCCGGGCTCTACCACCTGAGCGATTACGGCAAGGGTTGGACTGTGGCGATAGCCCTTATCGGCACTGTCCTTGGTTCGTTCAGCGCCGGCGCAATTGGACAGAGACTTGGAAGCCGCGAAACTCTGCGCATGACCGCCGTCCTCTACGTAGTCTCAGCGCTTGGGAGCGCGCTTGCGTGGAGTTGGCCATCCTTGATGACGTTTCGGTTCATCGGGGGTCTGGGGATCGGCGCCTCTTCTGTCCTGGGTCCGGTCTACATTGCCGAGCTTTCTCCCGCCAAATGGCGCGGCAGGCTTGTGGGCACATTTCAATTCAACGTGGTCTTCGGCATCCTGCTGGCCTACACTTCCAACTACCTTATTCGCTTGCTGCACCTCGGAGCGATCGAATGGCGCTGGCAGGTAGGTATTGCAGCGCTTCCCGCATTTGGTTTTCTTGTTTTACTGTTCAGCATCCCACGCAGCCCACGCTGGTCCGCTTCGAAGAATCGAATTGATGAGGCATTAGAAGTCTTGCGACAGATGGGAGATCCGGATCCCGAAGCTGAATTGGCCGACATCCGGGTTGCTTTAGAACAGGAGCATGCTTCGGCACACGAGCCTGTCTTCCGCTGGAAATACCGATATCCTTTGTTCCTCGCCATCACGATCGGCGCATTCAACCAGTTGGCGGGCATAAACGCCATTCTCTACTACCTGAACAATATCTTCGCCGCGGCAGGCTTCAGCCAGGTCTCCGGCGATCAACAAGCCATCGCCATCGGCGTCACTAACCTGATCTTTACAATGTTGGGAATGTCATTGATCGATAAGCTGGGTCGAAAGACTCTGTTGCTCATAGGCGCGGCTGGCACAGCAACATGTCTTGCCGGTGTGGCCTGGATATTCAAATCTGAATCACACCAATTTGCCCTCGTATGGCTGCTCGTTGCTTATATTGCTTTCTTCGCCGTCTCCCAAGGTGCTGTGATCTGGGTCTACATTGGCGAGGTTTTTCCGAACCATGTTCGCTCGAAGGGTCAAGGCGTCGGGAATGCGAGCCACTGGATCTTGAACACGTGCATCGCCCTGATGTTTCCAACTGTGGCAACGACCATGGGTCGAGGCACGCCGTTCGTCTTCTTTGCTGCAATGACGGTATTGCAGTTTGTCGTTGTGCTCGTCGCATATCCGGAAACCAAAGGCGAGACTCTCGAAAATTTGCAGCGTCGTCTCATTCCGGGATAAGCTGGCGACTGTATTTGACGACGAACCATAAACCGAGCCCTGGTTCGAAATCGCATTCCTCTGGCACGGCTCAGACTGGCGCCGTTTTTCATAAAGCAAAGGCGCTGCGCGGCGGCGACTCGGTTCTTCAATAGTTGAAGCTTCCATAGCTTCGATCACACCGAAGATTAGCGAGGATTGTGATGAAACTAGGAGTTAGCGCCTTCGCGTGGACGGCGCAGTTCGATCAAAGTCATCTTCATCTGATATCGACTGTTAAGGAGATGGGATTCAGCGCGTTGGAGATCGCCATGTTCGATCCCACTGACCTGGCCATCCCGGACATTCGCCGTGCCTTTGAGGCCAACGAACTGGAATGTACAGTTTGTGCGATACTTCCCCCGGGGATCAACCCGATCCACCCGGATGCCGCAACCAGGAAGAAATCCATTCAGCACCTTGTTCGGTGCATCGAAACGTCGGCAGAACTCGGCGCCAGCCTCTTGGGTGGTCCGCTCTACGCACCGATTGGGTACCTTCCGGAACATAGACCGACGAAGGACGAATGGTCCTGGACTATTGAGGCGTTTCGATCCGTGGGTGAAGTCCTGGATGCTGGCAATGTTACTCTCTCCATCGAACCGGTCAATCGCTCGGAGACGTTCTTCTTGAGAACCGCCAAGGAGGCTATGTCTCTGTGTCGACAAGTCGGTAATCCACGCATTGGCGTAACCATTGATACTTTCCACGCGAATATTGAAGAGCGCAATATCGCCGATGCCGTGGCTTCGTTGGGATCTCACCTCAAGCATCTCCACGCTAGCGAAAATGACCGCGGACCATTGGGTAAAGGCCACGTAGATTTCCCTGCCATCATTTCATCGCTCCGGAAGATAGGCTATGAAGGATTTTTGATGATCGAAGGGTTTGGCTATTCTCCGGAAGAGAAGAATGCTCCGGGCGCTCTCTGGGCCGACAAATCGGTGTCTCCGGAGGATATAGCAAATAGTGGCAAACTATTCTTATCCAATCTTCTGAAGCAGTAGAAGTCTGGCGAACCTCGAGATTTCATATACCTTTCGATGATCCTTTTGCGACAAAGAGCTATGTAGCCTGTGCGGTTCACACCGGCAACTATTCAAAGTTGCTGGCTATACGCTCAAAGTGGATTAGCTACGCCTAGCCGGGCGTTGGACGTTACTACCCCCGGGTTGCCAAACCAGATCATATCTGCGCTGGTCGGAATGTGAGACTGCTCATGGTGATTATCGCGCGCTAGCAGGTCATCAATGACCAACCGACTGCTCTCACATGAGTGCATCGTCGCCAAACGGCAGAGGACATCCATTAAATCAGCTGTGACGCAAACTGTGCCATGCCGTGCGTGCACAAATGAGTCAGATCAGTACCTTAGGCGACCAGATTAGAGTGCCTTAAACTCCTCATTTTATTGAGGATCAATGCCAGTCGCGCCGCTTCACACTCTACGCGGTGATTTGCCACATCCTTGCACCTGTTTAGGAGGAACGTCTGTTCACTTTTGCTCACTTTCTACGAATAATGCGATCCCCAGAAGCCAGGGAATCATCGTAAGCTAAACGACACCTTATATATACAGCATTGAAATTGCAGTGAAGGGGTACGGAATCGGAATCGTAATCTCCGCAACCGATTCACGGGGCAGCGAGCCATAAAAAATCCCCGCCGGTGCCCAATTCCTCGACTCTGTTGCCGTCCTAGACTAGTCTGCAGGAACCCCGCGTTGGTCAGCGGGACCACAGATCGAAGGCAAATATGAACGCGGTTGCTCAAGGTGAAGTAAGAAGAAACCGGCTGAAGAATAATACAACACGCTTTCACCCACACCAGATCAGGCGATTTGCAAGTGTTGGCATGAACGGAACTTGGCCGGTTATCCCACTGTTCGCAACACTTGAGATTTCAGCCAACGATGATTTCGCTCAATACAAGACGGATACACAAGAGAAATTTCCGGGGCAAGCAGTGGTGCTTTTCGGTTGGCCAGGGCGTAGAGTGCGCCCGAGGGCAGCGGCAAGATCCGCCGCAGCGCCCACAGCGCGGGCCGAAGCAGTTGGCAACCCAACCGACGATCGGAGCACCAATCGACATTGCGGGATGGCAGTTGATCGTTGCACGGTCGGCACTCGCAATAAAAGGGGCTCAAAAGGAGTTGCACATTCTACATGATTAGCAGTAGAGGTCTGATGCAGTATGGCTCGTCGGATCCTGAGTTTTCATGTGGTCGGTGATATCGATGCCAATGCCAATCATGCGGTTGGAAGCATCGCCCAACATCACACCGCGTGCATCAACCCAGCAGATTGAACCATCCGGCCTCAGAACCCGATATTGAGCCGCGTATTCGTCTGTTTCGCGAGTAATGACCTTTCGAATTGCCGATTCCACAAACGGGCGGTCCGCGGGGTGAATTCTGGGAACGGCATCGGCGACCTTGCGCGAAAACGTATCGCGCGTGAATCCCCATTGGCGGTAGGACTCATCGGACCAGACAACGGTATTCGCTCGAATGTCCCAATCCCACAGCCCGATGCGCAAACCTGCGCACTCCGCCAGTTCGATTCGCTTCCGCCAACCCGTTTCGACGAATTCGATTCGCTTCATGTCTGTGATGTCCCGGAGCACACAGGCAACCGTTTCCACCTCGCCGGAGACCTCGATAGGCGAATAGGAAACACTTAAGTCCCGCACCCCGATCCCGGGCAGGTCATATTCCATGCTGAAAAGAACAGGACTCCCGCAGAAGCACAGGTCGAGGTTCGGTATGACAATTCGTTCGATCACATCCGTGTCTCTGAATTCCCGGATCGACCGCCCTTCGAGCTTCGCGTTGCCCCCGCCGAACACTTCAAGGAAAGCGCGGTTTGTGAGTACATACCGATAATTCCGGTCCACGACGGCGACCATTTCATCAAGACCTTCGACGAGTCGTTCGTATTGCCGAAGCTTATCCTCCGCAGCTTTTCGAGCCGTGAAATCCTTCACCGCGCAAGATACGCCTACGACCTCTCCGGCCTCATCAAATGCCGGCTGGTACGAGACAAGGAAGGTTCTCCGGCTATGCCCGTGAGAAGCGGGCTCGCGAATCTCCAGGTCGCAAATCCCCTTTCCATTCAGGGCCTTTTTTACATGGGCCTCGAGAAGCGGGTATAACTCCGGGATGACGTCGGCGAGTGTCTTTCCATAGTGGTCCTCAATCGAGAGACCATGCAGCTCGGCGAGCCTGCGGTTGATGTTGATGTATTTCAGATTTCGATCGAGAAAACCCAAACCTACGGGCGCGCCGTCGTAAACTGCCTGGAGTTGAGCCAGACGTTGTGACGGAAGCCCCTCCCTGCAATTGACTGAATGCATAACGCCTTCATCACCGCTGCGCGAAACCGCGCGCGGCCGTCGCAACTCGATGAGTGACGGAAGCTGCTCAGCCGGCGCCGGCCGTCCGTAGTGCCAACCCTGTCCCATCTCGCAGCCAAGGCGCAGGAGCATGTCCGCTTGTTCCTGGGCCTCGATGCCCTCGGCTACAGTTTTCAGTCCGAGACTTTGTCCAAGCCCCACGACGGCGGCCACGATCTTTCGGCTCTCGCGTTCGGTCGTCATTGAGCTGACGAATGTCCGGTCTACTTTCAATTCGTCGAAGGGAAGAGACTTCAAATGATAGAGACTGGAGAATCCCGTTCCGAAGTCATCCAGCGAGATGCGGCATCCCATCGCCTTTAAATCCGCAGATATGCTGCGGGCCGCGGTCATGTCCTCTGCTATTGCGCTCTCAGTGATTTCCACGGTAGCGCGTTCAAGGGGAAACCCAGCGTCCTCCGCGATCTGCCGGATATGTCTCGGCAAAGTCAGATCTTTCAGTTGCAGCGGGGAGATATTGAACGACAGCCGGAGACCCGTTCCATGGAGCGTGATCGCCTCAAACGCCTTCTGCAGGACCTGGCTGGTGAGCTCACCGATCGAGCCATTGCTCTCCGCCATGGGGATGAAAATATCTGGAGAGATTATTCCGAGATGCGGGTGCTCCCAACGTGCGAGCACCTCAAAACCGTGAAGCTTGCCCGTTGAGAGAACCACAAGTGGTTGAAAATACGGGAAGAACTCCCCGTTTTCCAATGCACGGCGAAGGTTCAATTGATCGAGTTTCTGTGCCTGATCCATAATACGCAACGACCATATGTTAGATCGAGGTCATCGCCGATAATGTGATTTATATCACTCCACTGTTCGAGCAGACGCCAAAGGCACACTGGGACCTGGCGTCTCGAGCGCGTTCAGCAACCACCCTACTCACCGCGATCCGCGGAAGCGGATTGTCCAGAATAGACAGGGATCCGCCAGAAACGCTTCTCGATTAACGCATAATGCACCCCGAGGTACACCCGGCTCACTCCGATCCCCAACACCATCAGGAACGCCCCCATCATCAATGCCACCTTGGTCCACTTGCTATGCAACTTGTCCTGCGTCTTGTAGACAATGACCCCGTACATCACCATCGCCAGCACTGAGTGCCCGCTCGGAAACGAGAAGCTGTGCTCATGGACAAACGCCCGCGGCGCCTCCGGCCGGGACCGCTTGACGTGCAGCTTCATCACCTCGGCCAGAGCCACCCCGCCCAACGCTGCCGCGGCCACAAGCACCGCGTCGTTCTTGAGCCCCCACCACCACATCAATCCCACAGCGAGCGCCACCGATGGCACCAGCATAAAGGGCGACCCAATCCAACTTAGCCCACTCATCACCTCCGTCATCATCGGTCTCGCAAACCCATGCACCCAGCCCTGAAGCGCCTGGTCCGCTGCTCAAACGACGCCTTCAGAATCTCGTCATGAAGCTTCACCAGGCCCGAGGTTGTTACCAGCGCGACCCTAACCCTAAAAGCAACAATGCCCCGAATAACTTCCGTTTCCGTAAAGAACGCATCTGCCGCAAGGTATCACAAACCTGTCCAGCGGTTGGCCTCACTGGACTATAAAGACCTAAGAAGGAAGGCACACCCTCAATTAGTTCTGAGTGGTTGTGGACAATCCTTCAGTTTCTCATTTCTAGACGCAGTCTGGAAGTCACAGAGCCAACTGAGCAAAATTGGCCAGATTTTCCTGGCGGCTGAGGGTAGACCCATATCATGGCCGATGAGATACGAATACTAACCACCGAGCCCGATGGTGACGATGGGTTGATCGTGACATTCTCAGATGAAACGACTGGCGCGTATGTGGTTGAGGAGTTACTGGCACCAAGGCCCGTGCGAGAACGATCAAAAACCAAGCGCATTAAAACCATCCAGAAAGGGAATGGCAATTTCAAGACCAGTGGAGTCTCATTATGAAAAGGGATATACGGCGGAGAAACCCCAACCGATTTACCAAAATCCTGCAAGCGCGGCTCGCTCAAGCAAGCCAGCAGCGCATCCCCATTGAAGTTGTTCCGCCTGTAGCGATCCCCGAACAAGCGTTAAAAAGCGCACTGCCGTCTCGACCGCGGAGATCGATTAGATACTTAAAGCGCGAGGAGCATTCCAGCGTGTAAGCTTCAAGCAAGGACAAAGGCGAATGCCGTGCAAGATTTGCACCAAGTTGGAAGATGAAGTGGCTGTGTCAACGAGACCGGACCCACCGAGTGTCTTGATCGGGCTGAATGAATTTGGCATTCGGAATCGCGTCCGACAGAAGGAAGAGCGACAAATCAAGGCAAAGATGGACCTTGAAAAACACCGGCGATCATTCCACAAAATTCCAAACAGTGCGGCGTCTTGATTGGAACCTGGACGGCGCGCGAGCGCTGGGCATCGCGATTCTGGTTGTGTGGTGAGCAAAAATCGTCATCAGGATGGGCGCGTAGATGATCGCGAGACTCGAATCGCAGCTGATCTCATCTGTGACTGGGTTCTTCAAATCCAGCTGTTCAGGCCTGCCCGCAAGATGATCGTCGAGGAAATGCGGCGGGATTTTCGCATCATGAAGGAAGCCGGAAAGTGCGCATCAGTTACAGCGCCTCCAAGTACGTTGGCTAACTTAACGAAGATTATCAGACGCACCAAGCCTCCCTAATAGTGCATTCTTGTGGGCTGACATACATTGGCGGATCGCATATCGCTTCTTCGATTTATCGCATCAAATATATCGGTGCGTGCATCCCCTTCACCCGAATCGCCGACACCCCAGATGCAAGAAAGGCAGGGAGCGTGTGGCTCAATACAAAGGAATTGTTAAGTGGTTTAACAACGCCAAAGGTTATGGATTCCTCGGACGCGAAGACGGGCCAGATGTATTCGTCCACTACTCAGCGATTCAATCGGACGGGTTCAGAACGCTGAAAGAAGGTGACGAAGTCGAGTTCGACATTGTCGAGGGGCGAAAAGGCCGACAGGCAGATGCAGTGACCTGCATCAAGCACACCGAGCCCGGGTCAGCCTGACATCGCGGATGCTCAGGCGTAGCCGGAAGACCATCGCAAGGTAGTGCATTTGAACGGTGTGAGCTTTTGGCCGCTGCGGGTCAGTCACATGGGGACGAAAAACTTCCTTTTAGCCGTCTGGAATGGGATTACCTTACACGCTGAACGATCGCTGGCCGAATGGACATGTTGAGGCGCTGCGGAATCGTTCGGCAACTGTTTTCTTTGAAAACATGGGCGGCAAAGTATGGAACTGCCTTGATTGGGTGCGAAGAGAACCGTGGTCTCCGATCCGCATTCCGCACACGTAGTCTCAGGGCAAAGCGGCTTTCGGGGCCTACTGTTGCGTTTCGCTCGGCATTGCTTACAGCGTTTCGGGTCGTTCTTAAATTGCTCGTCGCGGAAGAAAAGCTGCTCAACAGCCGAAAACGCAAATTCAGCCCCGCAATCCTTACAAATCAAATATCGATCAACAAAATCCATACGACCTTCAGGATGATTTTGGGATTTGCCCCCGCTGATAACATGACCGGCAGAGCACAGGTCTCCCTTGAGAGGGCTTAAATGGAACTGTCGTCTCTGCTCCGCACTGGCCGCATTTGAGCCGCGTCTCAGGCCTCAGTCGCGTACCTTTAATGCGCTTTGCTTTACATTGCTTGCAACCCTTGGGGTCATTGGTAAATTGCTTTTCGTGAAAGAAAAACCGCTCACCTGCGGTGAACACAAATTCTGCGCCACAGTCCACACAAATCGAATCTCGGTCAACAAGAACCATTTCCACTCCGGTCAACTTTGATTGTTCCTCGATTTGGTCGGCTCAAGGCCATTTCGGCAGGTAAGTACCTGTGTTGCTCTCCACAGAGAGGACACGCGACGACAATCGAGCGGAATGGATACTCCCTCACGCCCACGGGAACATCCTGCCGACATTTCCTGCACTCAACAACGAACTGTTTTCGAACCAGCATCACAACTCTCAAAAAAGAGGGACTCAAGACTTCCGAACTGTACAAAGTCTTAAGTCTCCGAAAGCGCCCGCCGAGCGGACTTCTGCCGCGAGAACCCGTACACCGGGAATTGCAACACTGGCTCCGCTCGGATTACGTCTTCAAAATCATTGCGAGTCACGAATCGGAAGATCGAATCTTTGCGAACCAAAGCTGTCAGGGTATATGGTTCGTTCGCAACAATAACGTCCTGAGTATCCGCTGCAATAACGGCAGCTAGGCCCTATGATCTTTTGATCATTGTCGATGGTCTCACCCCGTAAACTTTTGTAATGTGATTTCCATCACCATCGGCCTCAAACTGAGATGAGCTTGGAAATGCAAACACGTCTTTGGAGCCAGAGGCTTTGCGAGGCAGGAAAGGGGTTCGCTAGTCATTCGGTTTCGGTCGGCGAAAATGACGGAAACCCATTGCCCGATTTCATGCCTATGGTTGCCAGCTTTCTTTCGCGTCGGGTTCGGTAATGAAGCCCGAATTGAAATTTGTGAGCTAATGTCCGGTATCAAGCATACTTTTTCCTGAAAACCCGTATAATTCTCCGCAATCAATCTCGCCTCCCCAGCCGAGGTTAATCAAGCAGAAATACCTAAGCAGAGTGAATGGGCTCCTTTGCCAGACAGAAAGCCGCGTCATGATCGCTCGACGTAATTCCCTCCGTGTGTTTGTCGTTGACGACTTCTCTTCAAGACCGCAGAAGGAGGTAAATCTTGCGGAATCATGCGAGTACGGACATTCATGACGCACCTTACGAATTGAACGTGCCGATGACGCCAGTTGATCTGGAAATCTATAAAGAACTGATGGACCACTTGAGCGATGGAGTATTCATCGCGGATGTGAACCGACGAATTTTGTATTGCAATGAAGCTGCTTTTCGACTGACCGGGTACAAGACTGAAGAGATTGAAGGCCAGATCTGCCGAGATAAAGGGTTTTGCCCAATAGGAAATTTCGCGCAGAACCTCTGCCATGAGGAATGTCCTATGGAAACGGCCTTGAGAGGCGGCGGGATTTACAACGCGAACGTCTTCATTGGTCACAAGAATGGTTGCCGAATTCCGGTAGGAGTCCATATACGGCCTATTCGAGCAGCCAACGGTTCGATTATCGGCGTGGCTGAGATTCTTAATGACGATTCGGTTCGGCAAGAGGCCCAGCGCAAGACCGAAGAATTGGAGAGGTTGGCCTTTCTCGATCCGCTTACGCAAACGCCAAACAGGCGTTTCGTGGAGATGTCTCTACAAACCGCGATGCACGAATATCAGCTTACCAATTCATCTTTCGGGGTGCTCGCATTCGACTTGAACAGATTGAAAGCCATCAATGACCTGTTTGGTCACGCAAATGGTGATCGTGCATTGAGAGAAGTTGCGAAGACGCTGGCCGGGACACTGCGTCCGACTGACACCTTTGGCCGCTGGGGCGGCGACGAATTCCTGGCGGTCGTCCGCAATGTGGACAATGAAGCTCTGATAAGGCTTGCATATCGATGTGTCAACAATGTAGCGCAAATCTCGTTTCCGGCGAATGAAGGCAAGATGATATTTCCTACAATCTCGATTGGCTGGGCACTGGTTCGCCCCGAGGGATTCTATCGAAAAGCTCATGGAACGGGCAGATGGACGTCTCTATGATTACAAGACAAACGGGCCTGAAATCACGCTTCGCCAAAACGGGTCAGAAATCGTGCCCTCACTGAAATTTGACGCTGGGATTGCTATGGAATAGCAGCATGCCCCCGACCCTGACAATCGATTGATTAAGGCGATTGTTCGGCATTCTTCAAGTTACTGGCAGTCACGACCGATGCAGCTTTTGTCAGGCTCCTCAGCTTCTGAGCTTTAGGCAACATAGAACGCAGAAGTGAAGCTGAAAAGAGCGCGGACTCTCCATCATCGAACTCAATGATTACGTCTACTCCGATTCTCTCCACGAAAACTACGCGGGATTTCCGTTCATTTGCCATGCCTCATGATCATGCTCACCTGCCACTACGTCGGTGCGGTAACGGGCACTCCCCCTTGAATTTGTGAGCTAATGTCTGGTATCGCACGTAGTTCTCTCTCGAAAATTAAATAAGCTCGCGTAATGCGCCCTTCTCATGGCCAAAGAGCTCACTTTCGATCAAGCCGGCCGGAATGGCGGCGCAGTTAAGCTTGATGAAGGTTCGTTCGTGGCGCGGACTTAGACGGTGACCGTGCTTCCGCAGAACATCATGCACTGCGATCCAATACACTCCCGTCGACTGCATCACCACAGTGCGTATTCCACAACCAATCAACCACTGCGCCATTTCTATCAGTGCAGCCGTCCAAGACCCAAACTCTCGCACAGGTTGAGCGTCCCGCCCGCGCGGCACAGCTACGAAGTGGCTTTCGTTGCCGACATCAATGCCGGCCGCGTCTCGGTTCACGATTCCAATCCAGGATCTGCGGCACCCAAGCGCTGTTGAACTTCTTTGCGCTCCTTGCGATTCAATTTCGCCCCGGTCCGTAAACGATCAAAGACGGATGGCTTAATGTTCTTCATGGCATCTTCTCCCTCTGATTGAATTGGCCAGGCTCGGCTCGGTTGCGAAAGGTAGAATCGCGCACCATTGTCTTGCGCAGTACATCGATTCCACGCAGTAGGTCAGAGCCCTCGACCTCGGCTTTGCGCTCATCGGCAAACTGAGCGGCCAAAATGACCGTCTCGCGGAGTTGCGCGAAAGAAAAGCCGCTGGAGTTCGCGACTGCCTCGCTGAGGGCCGCCTGATCGAGACTGAGTTTCATCTTGTTCAGGAACAGTTCCCTCAGGTCTCGATTGGGATTGGCGAAGGGAACCACGCGGTCAAATCGACCAGGGCGACGCAGAATCGCCGGGTCGAGCGCGGCTGGTTCATTGGCCGTCGCCACGATGACTATGCCTTCGCCAGTAGCTACGCCATCGAGCGCATTCAGCAGTGCCTGCAGACTGACTTGACAGTGCGACTCACCGTTTCTCGGGAAGGTTCGATCGAGGTCCTCAAAGATAACCATCGCGGGACGCTGGCTCAATGCTTCCTCGAAAATGCCCTCGAGGTCGGAATCAGTCGTTTGTGGTTCGAAAAGACGAATGGTAAACGCACTCAACCCCCGCGACGTCATCATGGCGCGGATCGAGGTTGATTTGCCATTGCCTGGTGGGCCATAGAGAAGATAACCGCGACGAAATGGGAGACTGTGCTCTCGGAACCACTGTTCTCTGTTCCAGAAGCCTTCAAAGTCGTTCTTCAGCAGGGAGCGAACCGTCGGGTCGACTACCAGTTCATCCCACTCGCACGGGATGATCTTTCGAGGCTGATCGCGGTAGACGGTGAGAGTGGGAGTCGCATCGCGGGCGTCGAGGGTTTCCAGCAATCGGATCACCTCTTCCAGAGACCGCCTGTTGCAATCAGGATTCTCGCCTCGGTCTCGGAATCGGCACTCGGGCCCGGTTGGTAGAAGAGATTCAACACAATAACGGGATCTGAAATCGAGTGGAGAGACAACGCTACGGGGCAATCCTGCCATTCAACGCGGGACCTCGGCGTCCTCTCCGGTGCAAAGATAGCCGAGGAGCCCAATTGAGATGGAGACTTGCTGTAACCGAGCAACGGAGGCAGAGCGGGCGGAATCTCGGCGGCCGCGAGGAGCGCGCTCAAGCGGCGAGTCACCTTGGACGAGCCGGCCCGGCTGCGCTCTACGCCGAGCACCGCCTCTACACCAATCTGGGCCAAACTGCGCCGCGTCTCAATGATTACCGCGTCATCGATTCGCACGCCGAGCTTTGCCTCGATCCAGGGTCGCCAGGCTTCGACGGCGCTTCGGATCAGGGCGGATTTGGTGGCGAAGTTATGAAGCTGATAGCCCACCCTTGGAGCGTGGAGCTTTAGAGGATAGTGTTTGACTCTGCTGGGGCGTAGCCCGTAGATCGAAGCGGAAGCAGAACCGAACGGCGACGCCTCCAAGGGCTACGGTTATTGTTTCTTCTCAAGCGTTCTGCGGAAACGGTATGACTCAGCGCCGGTCTCGATGATGATGTGCCTGGTCGGTGAGCCCGACCAGCACAGTCTTGCGTGGGTGAAGGCCTGCGGCCACTTTCGCGCAGCCAGCCTGATCGGCACGCGGAAACTTTACCTCTCCTTCATCATTCGATCCATTCATCGCTCAGCAGCGCACAATCTTTTTCGAATCGATACCCTTGGTTGCATTTCGGGTATCGACGACCAGTTGCGATTGTTCGACGATGGCCTTGTAGTCATAGCAGGAGTGGTCAGTTACGATGACCACTGCGTCATACTGACTCAGGTTCTCGAGTGGAGAGTTGGTCATGTTCAACGCGTAATGGCGTCCACGACCCACGCTGGGAAAATAGGGGTCATTGTAGGAGACCTTTGCGCCTTTCTCTCGAAGCAATTCGATGATGGTGAGGGAAGGGGATTCGCGCAGGTCGTCAACGTCGCGCTTGTAGGCCACACCAAGCACCAACAAGTTTGAACCCTTGACAGATTTAGAATATTCGTTGAGCGCGCTGGCAATTTGCTCAATGACGAAATACGGCATTGCCGTATTAACCTCGCCGGCAAGCTCGATAAATCGAGTGCGGAAGTCGAATTGCTTGGCTTTCCACGATAGATAAAACGGATCGATAGGAATGCAATGCCCACCCAAGCCCGGGCCGGGGTAGAACGCCTGGAACCCGAATGGTTTGGTTTTGGCGGCGTCGATTACTTCGTGGATATCAATCCCCATGCGCATGCAGAGCTGCTTGAGTTCGTTGACCATCGCGATGTTCACGCAGCGGTAGATATTCTCCAAGAGCTTGGTCATTTCCGCAACTGAAGGACTGCTGACGGGGACGATGCGCCGAAAAATGGTTCCATAGAGCATCCCGGCGAGTTCCGATGCGACCGGACCACAACCACCGACTACCTTGGGAATGTCATGGCGGGCAACCGTCTCGTTGCCGGGATCTTCGCGTTCTGGTGAAAAAGCCACAAAGATGCCCGATTCCTTTGCTGTTCGCGCAACCTTGAGCCCCAGCGAATTTCCGTCCTGCAGGATCGGCACCACGATCTCTTCGGTCGTGCCGGGATACGTAGTGCTCTCGAGGATGACTATCTGTCCATCACGAATGTGCGGGGCGATCGACTCCACGGTTCCGATCACATAGCTCAGGTCGGGCTCGTGATGTTCATTGAGCGGCGTGGGGACGCAGATGATAATAGCGTCCATTCGAGAGATTTCAGAATAATCCGCCGTGGCGCGGAAGCCGAATTGCTTCGCTTCCTGAATCATTTCCGGCAGAATGCGGACGATGTAGGAGCCGCCTTCGTTCAGAATCCGCACTTTGTCTTGGGCAATATCGAAGCCGGTTACCTCAAAACCTTCACCGCTGAATAGCAAGGCGAGCGGCAATCCCACGTATCCCATCCCGACAATTCCAATTCGAGCCTGGCGGACCTCTATCTTGCGTTTGAGCTGTGTGAGGGCATCTGCTTGTGCAATCGTCATGCTTCCGATTGTAAAAGGACCCCCGCTCTTTCGAACAGATTTGATTTTGAACTCCATCATTGATGAATTCTCCCTCGGCTGAAGAGGTAATGCGAGATCCAATGATCGTCGTCGGCGGATGATTCAAGATCCTGTAAACTCCGGTCGGAAGAGTCAAGGGTCGCGGATGCCAGGCGGCCGCGATGGCAGTCGGAGCAAAAATCCAGGCGTCTGTGGCGTTGGACACCAGCAAACCGGCGACTGTACTATGACCACTTGGGCCTGTCTGACCGGAAGGACAAGGACGATAATCCATCCCAGCAAAGGCACATTCCTGGCATGAGAGCACCCCTTTGCAAGGACAATTCCGTCCCGATGGTTCCCGTCTCGCCGTACAAACGCCCCTTCCTTCCCATGGCGTCGCTTGCGATCGTCCTGATCGTGGGGCAACCGTTTGCGAATTGCTTGCAGGTTGCCGCAACTGCTCCAACGCCGATCGGCAAGACGGCAAGACCCACCGGGAATTCCGCAGCAAAGGGTCCCGGTACGAGTGATAAGGGCGCAATTTCCTTTCAGGATCTGATTGCCACGTCGGGCATCAAGTTTGAACTCAAAAACGGCATTAGTCCTCAGCGCTATTCAATTGAGACTATGCTTGGCGGCGTTGCTGTTTTCGACTACAACAATGATGGTTTGCTCGATATCTTCTTTACCAACGGAGCGGCAATTCCCTCACTCGAAAAGACTGATCCAAGTTATTACAACCGCCTCTACCGCAACAACGGCGACGGAACGTTCACCGATGTGACGGTACAGGCCGGAGTGCAGGGCGTCGGCTATTCCATGGGAGTCGCCGCCGGAGACTACGACAATGATGGCTACGTAGACTTATATATAGTCGGCGTAAACCGGAATCAACTCTTGCACAATAACGGCAACGGAACATTTACGGATGTAACCGAAAAAGCCGGAGTGCCAGGCAATGTTCCAGGGTTGGGGAAGGCGTGGGGAGTAACGGCAGGCTGGTTCGACTATAACAATGACGGGCTTCTCGATCTGCTGGTAATTAATTACCTTGACTACAACATCAAGGACTGCAAGCTGTGTTCGATTGACGGCATCCGTACCTATTGTTCGCCAGATAACTTCAAGGGAACGCCGAACATTCTCTACCGCAACAATGGCGATGGAACATTTACCAATGTCTCCGTGCCCTCACATATTGGCCAATATATCGGCAAGGGCATGGGCGTGGCATTCGCGGATTACGACAACGATGGCTTTACGGACGTGTTCGTTTCCAATGACACGTCTCCTAACTTCCTCTTCCATAACAATGGCGATGGAACATTCAAGGATGTCGCCCTCGAGAAAGGGGTTGCGTATACCTCGAACGGAAGCTTCGTTGCAGGCATGGGCGCAGAATTCCGCGACCTGAACAACGACGGCAGGCCCGACATCTTCCACACTGCGATGAGCGGCGACACTTTTCCCTTGTACATGAATACCGGCGATCTGTTTGAAGATGTCACTGAGGTCTCGGGGATGACCCAATATAGCCATCGACTAACCGCCTGGGGTACGGGCGCATTTGACTTTGACAACGACGGATACAAGGACATCTTCACCGCCGGGGCAGCAATTCTGGACAATGAGATGGAGGTTCTTCACAGGCCATTTCGCCTGCCGGACGGCATGCTTCGCAATGTTGGAAACTTTATCTTCACCGATGTAAGTCCAGGTGCTGGGGCAAGCTTTATGACTCCGAAAGCTCATCGGGGAGCGGCCTTTGGCGACTTTAACAATGACGGAAAGATCGACATCGTGGTCAGCGCGTTGAATGAGAAGCCGCAACTGCTGATCAACACAACGCAAAACAGGAATCACTGGATTCTTCTGAAGCTCGTGGGCACGAAAGACAACCGGGATGGCATTGGAACAAGGATCAAAATAACGACTTCGGAGGGGGTTCAGTATAACCATGTGACGACCGCGGTTGGCTACAGCTCATCGAGTGACAAGCGGGTGCATTTCGGTCTGGGAAAGGCTTCGACCATTGACAAGATCGAGCTATTCTGGCCAACCGGCGTCAAACAGGTCCTGACTGATGTCAAGGCTGACCAGATTCTCACAATTGTCGAAAGTCATTAGCTTCTTCAGTTCTTGAAAACTCAAAACACAGCGATGCAAAGTCCCGGGAAGCCTCGCTTCAAATGAATGAATCCGTGGTGAGTTTCTGTGTGCAAGGAACCTGACTTATGGTTTAGGCTCATCGACCTTCAAGATTTGATCTACAGCAGGATGCTCAAGCCGCTGAACGATTCCACTAGGCCAGCGGATCTCCACATGCTCCAGCTTTGTTTCATCGCCCAGTCCAAAGTGGGCGCGGCGGTCACTCGATGACATGAAGCCTACGCTGGTGGTCACGTGATTAAACAGCTTCCTTCCCAATGCTGTTGTGACCTTGATGGTCGCGCCAATTCCATTACGATTGCTCTTGTGTCCACGAAGGTCGAACATGATCCAGTGGTTTCTGACTAAGGCGTTGTTCATCAAAATGCGCGGTTTCTGGCCAAGCGAGGTGACAACCAGGTCCATGAATCCATCGTTATTTAAATCGACAAATGCGGAACCTCGCTGGTACCCCTCGACAAGAAAGTCGGGCCCCATTTTTGTTGAAACGTCGACGAGAATCTTGCCATCGGTGTTCTCGAACATCGTGTCATGCTGTCGTGAAGTCTCGGTCAGGTTATCTACGTCGCCATTGGCGGAATAAATGTCCTTCCAGCCGTCGTTGTTGTAGTCGATAAACCCAATGCTCCAGCCTGAGAGGTTGCGGCTCAGGGGACCGAGCTTCGCCTCCCATGTTACGTCGCTGAATGATTTGCCCTTATCGTTTTCAAGTAATCCGAAGACTTGTCCTGAAAGGTCGTTGTAGACGATATCCACCCATCCGTCGTTGTTGAAATCCTTCGCGTCTGAACCCATTCCAGATACAGAGTCTCCCTGATTGTTATATGCGACTCCAAGCTCAAGCCCAGATTCTTTAAAGGTTCCGTTGCCCTGATTGATAAAGAGGAAGTTAGGCTCGGTGTCATTCGCGACGAAGACATCCATCAAGCCATCGCCGTTGTAGTCCGCAATCGAAATGCCCATTCCCTTCCCAAGAGCCTTGCCGATGCCGCTCAACTCTGTCACATCTTCGAAGCGGCCATGGCCGAGGTTGTGATAGAGCCTCGATGCGACGCTCTTATAGATGGTCGGGCTACAATACTCTTCCTGATTGGGATTCATGAAGCATTGCCGGTCATTTTGGGGAGTCCAGGTGGTGTAGTTCGTGACGATGAGGTCCAGCAATCCGTCATTGTCATAGTCGAACCATGCGGCACCAACGCTTAAGACATTTTCTGGTTTGCGGTCAACTCCAGAGCCCGCAGTGACATCGGTGAAAGTTCCGTCCCCATTGTTATGGTAGAGAGTATTGATACCGGCGTTGCAGACGAAGATATCGTCGAAGCCGTCGTTGTCGTAGTCGGCCACTGCGACGCCGAAGCTAAAGCCGAGGCCCTTCCCGCTCAGTCCGGCCTTCCCGGTTACATCGGTGAAGGTCCCGTCGCCGTTGTTATGCAATAGACAATTGTCAAAGGCTGAGGTGGACTTCTTGAGTTCGGGAAGCTTGGCTCCATTGGTAAAAAACAGGTCCATCTTTCCGTCGTTGTCGTAATCAATGGCCGCTACTCCCCCGCACATCGGCTGGGGAAAGTATTTCCTTCCTGTGAAGTCATTGTTGGTCCAGTAGGAGAAGGTCGACCGTGGGCCAACATCCGTGAACCACGCATTGGCGTCTGAATGCATCCTCGCGTTCGACTGCGGCATTTTGGGCGCGGACGAAGCATTCTCGGATGGGTCCAGGGAGAAAGCGTTTCGCAGCGCTTTTGCCTGCGCAAATCCGCAACGCAAACCCAATCCGGAGAGACTGGCGAGAATGGCGGCAAGGAGCGATCTCCGGGTCAGGTGGGTCATGGTTAATCGGGCCCCTGCATTGGAATCAGCGCAACGTTGAGGAGACAAGTTCAATTTAACCTGTCAGCCTGGGATCTTGTAAAGTACAGTTCTTGCTAACTTATTTATAATAAGTCACATACCTCAACCATGGCAACCCGCTGCGTTGATGCGCCACGCCGATTTGAGGCCCATCAGACCTCCTGGGGTTTCTTCAGCATGTGCAATGACCACTAAACCCACTAGAAAAGCATTGACAGGATCTCTGTGGGGGGGATACTCTTCGACAGAATTCCTAAGTGAAGGTTCCGTCGGTTGCATTGGGTGGCGTTTCCATCGCGGTGTGTTACACGATGGTGTGAATGTAAACGTACTCAAAGTCTCCAAATCTTGCCGGAGAAGTGTTTCCGGCTTGGTAAGCCGGAACCCGGTGGTCTGCATGTTGGATATGGACGGTAAGAATCCCTTTGCCCGTCCGAATTTGGAGAGTCAAGGGCGAAACGCATGACAGTGTGTTCGCACCGAGAAGTGATAAGTGGGCCAATTCCCATTACAAAAGACGGCGGGTGCGCATGCGCGGCCTGACGTCGGCGTCGAATAACAATATTCGGCGTGCATGCAATGCGAACAGCCCTCCCCGAGGGCTGGTGTCACAACATTTCAAAGGAGACAATATGGCAAACAAGGTATCAAGAGTGACGCGCTACCTTTTGCTGGCACTTTTTGGAGTATTTCTGGTTACCGTGAGTACCAGAGGGTTTGGGCAGGATACCAACGCCTCCCTCGGTGGAACGGTGACGGATCCAAGCGGTGCGGCGATTCCAGGAGCAAAGCTCACGTTAACCAACGTGGCGACGGCGTTCAAGGTGAACTTCGTTTCGGACGGTACTGGAGGTTACACCTTCAGCAACCTGACTCCAGGAAAATATGAACTTTCTGTAACTGCGACCGGTTTCAAGTCGACAACTCAGCACGGAATCGAACTGGCGGTGAACCAGTCGGCCCGCATCGATGTGCACATGTCGCTTGGCAACACGGCCGAGACGGTAACGGTGGTCGGCGATGCATCGCTGATCAACTACGATAACCCGACCCTGGAAGGCGGTATCAGTCCGGAAACTTTGCAGGATTTCCCTCTGACGATTTCAGGTGCCCCGCGGTCTGCGGCAACGGTCGCAGTTTTCCTTCCCGGTGTGCAAACGGGCGGCGGCGGCAACGCATATAACGCGCGTATCAACGGTGGCCTGGTGACAGGCGATGAAGCCGTGGTGGATGGCGCGACCGCGATGGAAGGCTTCATGAACCAGAGCGGCATGGTGAGCCTCGAGACCGACTTCGGTATGTCACCCGACATCACCAGCGAAGTGCACGTCCTCACCTCGAATTACGATGCCCAATATGGCAACACGACTTCGGGCCAGATCATCATCCAGACAAAGAGCGGCGGCGAAAAGTTCCACGGCGCCGGCTACGAGTACGTCCGCAATGACGCGTTTAACGCGACGCCGTATGGCGGGACCAAACCGCCGGATAAGGAGAACGACTTCGGCGCGAACATTGGCGGCCCGATCTTTCTGCCCAAGATGCATGGCAACAACTCATTCGTGAAGGGGTACTTTTACTTCAACTGGGAAGGCTTCCAGGATCACGGCGCCGCCAACTCGGCGACATTGTCCCTTGCTTCGGCAAACGACCGCACCGGCAACTTCAGCGCGTGGGGATCGCAACTGTATTACCCCAACGATCCGGCCAAGTATGGCGAGGACGCTGGGACGCCGATCGCGTACCAGGGGGTGATGAACCAGATCAACCCCACTTATGAAGATCCCGTCGCGACGGCGTGGATTGCCGCGATGCCCAGCCCCACGACCGGCGGAGAGATCAACAACTACTACATTCCGAAAGCCGGC
This sequence comes from uncultured Acidobacteriota bacterium, assembly GCA_963833995.1. Taxonomy (GTDB): domain Bacteria; phylum Acidobacteriota; class Terriglobia; order Terriglobales; family Acidobacteriaceae; genus Telmatobacter. The sequence continues at coordinate 574,901 of CAWIAE010000005.1, forward strand.
CAGGGCTCGCTGACCAATAGCGAGAACGTGTACTTCTGGCGCACGGATTTCAACGTGGGCAGCAAGGATCACCTCTACTACACGTACTGGTGGCAGTATGCCGGCGTGAACCTGCAGAGCAACCTTCCAGTTGCGCTGTCCACGGCCAGCCCGGCGAACCCTGAGAATGCTCCCATTCAACGCTTGAACTGGGAACACAACTTCTCCGATGTGATGACCAATCACCTTACTTTGGGCTACCTGAACCGCAACGAAGGCTACTATGCCCTGAACGGCAAGGCGAATCTTCCCAAGGTGTTGGGCGTAGCCAATCCAAACTGGCTGCCAGAGATGTCCTTCGGCGCCTATTATTCGACGCTCGGCAACAGTACTGCGCCGGAGGGTTCTCAAGCCACAACCACCCGCGGAACGCGCGCGCTTAACGATGTGTTGATCCGCGTTATTGGCCGGCACACGCTGAAGGCGGGCTTTGAATGGCGCTCGGCCGGCACATCTATCCACGAAACGAACAACCAGGGCGGCACCTTCACCTTTAATGCCGACACCACCGGCACCACGAGTGCGGCTCTCTGCCCTGGCGGTTGCCCCGGCGACCCGATGGCCAGCTTCTACCTGGGCGCAGTCGGCAGCGCCAATGTATCGTACTACAACGTACATGCAGAGTATCCGCGGCAGTACGGGTACGCGGCACACCTTGGAGACTCCTGGCGCATCAGCCCCAAACTCACACTGAATTACAGCCTGCGCTGGGACTACGTCACGCCGTTCAAGGATAAGTTCGACAACCTGTCGTTCTTCGATCCCCTCGGTCTGAATCCTGACGCACAGACAGGGCCTAATACTTACCTCAAGGGTCGACTGGCGTTCGCCGGCAACAAGTGGGGCGCGGCGAGCTATGGCGCCGACTACCCGGAGGTACCGGAGAAAGCGAATCTGGCGCCTCGCGTCGGCTTCGCTTATTCGATCAATGACAAGACGGTGGTACGAGCCGGTTATGGCATCTACTTCGGTCAGGCGTTCTACCCCGGCTGGGGTGGCGGCATGAGCCAGGATGGATTCAACAAGACCCTTAACCTGGCCGAGTCACCCAGTGGCGGCTTCAGGGTACCGGCTCTTTATCTTACGTCGGGCATCTCTGCGACGCAGACTGGGTCGACGTCGAGTAGCATCGATTCCGGCTTCGACAACGGGACAACCCCATCGATATACCGCCCGCTGGATGGAAACAAGAGGCCGTACTCATCTCAGTGGAACATGACCATCGAGCGGCAGTTGCCTCACAACTTCTTTGCCCAGGTTTCCTATGTGGGCACGAAGGGAACGCACCTGCCATCTGCCCTTAGCCCGCTCAACGTGCTCAATCCAGGTAACTCGGCGATCTTTGGTCTCGGCAGCGACTTGGACGTAAACTACAACTCCGCCAACGGTCCCGCGACCTTTGCCGCCGACGGGGTAAGCGTGCCTTATATCGGTTGGGCAAACCAGATGACAGGCTGCTCGCCAACCATCGGGCAGGCGCTGCTGCCGTACCCGCAGTATTGCGGCGATCTGCAGGGCGATAACGAGTACCACGGAAACTCGTTCTACAACTCCTTCCAGGCACGGGTGGAACGGCATATCACCAATGGCCTTTACACGCTCGGCTCTCTCACCGTGGCGAAGCTGATGAGCAATGGGACCTTCTCAACCCAGGGCAACTCGGGCGGCTCGGGCAACACTTCGGCGTTCTCACCGTACGACATCGGGCGTGCCTGGGCCCTCGCTCCGGACAACGTTCCAATCACCGGACAGATCGCTGTTGTATACAATCTGCCTTTCGGTACCAACAAGCTCTTCCTGAATGGGTCGGCAGTGGCGGACAGAATAGTGGGCGGATGGCAGGTAAGTCCGATCTATCGGTACGAGTTCGGGACACCGTTCTCGCTCTCTTCATCGACTTGCCAGACTTCGACCATTGGTTTCTTCCGGGAGGGCTGCGTCCCGGGCGTTGTTTCCGGTCAAGAGGTAGAGCCACACGGGCGCAATGGGTTCAATCCCGCCAATGGAGGAACCTATCTCAACCCTGCGGCGTTTGAGAGCGGCAGCGCTTTCGCAACCTTTGGATACACTGGCTACGGCAAGGCGGTCACGACGATTTATGGGCCGTCTTATTCAAACCTCGATGTATCCTTCACAAAGAACACGAAGATTGCCGAGTCGGCGAATTTCAAATTCTCGGCGAACTTCTTCAATGCACTCAACAATCATGCGCTCATCTCGCAAGGCAACGGTCCGGGAGGCGCGTTTGTTACCGATGTGTCCAACCCGGCGTTTGGAACCTGGAATGGCGATGCGACGGCACCGCGTACGATTCAATTTGCAGGACGACTCGAGTTCTAGGCACTCTAGTTGACATGCCTCTCTTCGCGCCATCTGGCTTTGCTTCTTTCGGCCAGATGGCGCTTCTTTTGGAAGAGAGATACGGCGCATTTTGCAACAAATGCAGATGGCAGTGCAGCAGTCCGCCCGCTATCCATCAATGAGCGGAGTGGGAATGCTGGCGGAGGCAGACAATGACCTCTTGCTTAGTCGGCTTGTGCGTGTGGGAGTATTACGGAGTCGCTTGTGCCGGAGTTGGGGAACTCGAGTTGCGGTGCAATCGCAGATAAGTCTGCACTTCTTCTCGAGCATCCTTTTCTCTTCCGAGTTTGTGATAGATGCGCGCCATCGCCATATGTGGCTCAGCATAGGCGACATCAAGCTTCGCAGCCTTATCCAACTCGATGATGGCGGCGTCAAGACGTCCCGTATCTTCGAGCACAGTACCCAACTGGAAGTGCGCCGGAGCGAGCTGAGGATCGAGGCGGATCGCTTCGTGGAGATTCGTCTCCGCGTCATTGGGTTGGTTGAGAAACTGCTGGGCGATAGCCAGATTCAGATAAGGCCACGGCGAAGGGCGCGGTGAATTGCGGTCAAGCTCGATGGCTTTCTTATAGTTATCAATCGCAAGAGCATTTTGATTCTGGTAATAGTAGCAGAGGCCCAGGTTGTCATAGGCGCGTGCCATGTTGGGTGCGAGTTCAATGGCGTGTTGGAAATGGCCTATGGCGCGGGTGTATTCATGGCCATCGTAGTCAAGACGGCCGAGCCAGTAGGGGTAGAGTGCTTCGTCCTTATTTTCCACCATCAGAGACTCGATTACGCTCCGCGCCCAATCGGGATGCCCCATACGCACGTAGGCCATGGCAAGGGAGAATCGAAGGGAAGGGGCAAGCGGTGTAATGGTTTCGGATTTCTTCCATGCAATGGCGGCGTTGAGATAATCGTGATCGAGAAAATATACATTGCCCACGTAGTCCAGCCGGCTGGCGGCTTGTGGGGAATGCGGATCGCGCGCGATCTCAGCGAGCAACAGTTTTTCCGCGGTGATGTAATCGCGCGCTTCGATCGCTTGCCTGAGCTGCAACTTCGTTGCATCCGAAAGTCCAAGCGACTCAATGAGAGACGTGCTTTGGGAAGGCTCCTCGGCAACAGCCTGACACGTGGCCGGCGAAGGAAAACAATCCGTCAACAGAATTGCCAGCAAACACCCGAAAAGCCACTTGCCGCCTTCGAACGTCATGGAACCTATTCTAGTAAACTGGTGCGGGGACGGGATAGTGCGAATCAACGGTCGTGCGCGTCACTTGCGAAAAGATCATGTGAAGAAAACCACTGCCTGGGGCATGATTCTAGTGCTGTCGACGGCCGCTGTTTTTCTACGGCAATTGCGTGCGCAACCTGAGGGTGAACATTACAGGCAGACGGTACTCACGATACAGCAGCAAATTGAAGCAGGGGACCTGGAAGGCGCTCGAGCCCTGATCGGTAAGGCGGATCGAGAATTTCCCGCAGATGGCGGCATTGAAAACCTTCTAGGCGTCGTAGAGATTCAGGAGGGTCACGCGGAGCGCGCAAAGCAGCAGTTCGCCGCCGCCATACGGCACAGTCCAAAACTGGTCGGCGCATATATGAATCTTGGTCGCGTTTATATGGAAACTGCCGCAGACGATGCGAGCGGAAGGACAGAGGCGCTCCGAATTTACGAAAGGGTTTTGCAGATCGAACCGGGAAACTCCGAAGCGAACTATCAATCCGCGACACTTCTGATGTGGTCCAGGAATTACCAGCGTTCGTTGGATCGTCTGGCAAGGTTGAGTTCTGAGGTTCGCAGCAAGGCCAGCGTCGAGAACCTGCTGTGTGCCGACGAAGCTGGGATTGGTCATACGGAAGCGGCAAAACGGGCGGCGGCTTTGTTGGCAGCAAACCTGGACCTTACGGAACAGGATGCGATGATCATCCTGCCTGCCCTGCGTGCCGCGCGTCGAGCCGACCTCATTGAGACGATCTTTTCGGCCGCCGGTAGCCGGCATCCACTCTCGCCGTCAGGACTTCGGATTTTGGGTCTTGCCCAGGAGGCTGAGGGCAAACTTGGAGCAGCGCGGGCGACGCTTGAGCGCGCGTATGCCGCTGACAGTGCCAGTATTGCCCCGCTGATCGATTTGGCCCGTGTCGCCGAGGCTGACAAGGACTATCGTGGAGCGCTGGGATATCTGGCCCATGCCCGAGACTTGCAGCCGAAGGATCCAAGCCTTCCTTATGAATTCGGCGTGATCTGTTCGAAGTTGAACCTGCTCGAGGAGGCGCGTAAAGCAATTGATGAGGCAGTCAAGCTTGCACCCGACAATCCCGAATACAACCTCGGAATGGGCACGATTGTTTCCCTGGGACATGATCCCACGGAAGCATTGCCTTATCTCGAGAAGTATCATTCGCTTCGTCCTGCCGATCCTGCTGGGGTTCTCGCGATTGGGGTTGCCTATTTCCGGGCGAAGGACTATGAGAACGCATCGCCGTGGTTGAAGCAGGCGGCAACTAAGTCGCAATCGGCGGCCGCGGCCTTCAATTACCTTGCACGCATCGCGCGAGAAAAGGGACGGATAGATGAAGCTATTGCGGACTTGGCGGAGTCGACAAAAGCAAAGCCGGATCAGCCGGAAGTCCTGGCGGAACTGGGGCAGATCCATGTCCAGATGAAGAGATATGCCGATGCGGAGAAAGAATTCAACGAAGCACTGGCCTTAGAGCCCGACAGCTACGCAGCGAATTTTGGTCTGCTGCAACTGTACGCGCGGACCAGTGATCCGAGGCAGGCTGAACAGTCAAAGCGATTCGAGGCCGTCAAAGATAAGAACGAACAACAGTCCCGCGAAATGATGCGGGTAATCGAGATCGACCCAAAGGGCAAGCTGCCGCAATAGACGACAAAGGCTCGTGGTCAGTTCATGGCCGGGGGGTCGTCTCTCGCTTGCCGAGGTGATAGCTGAAACCGGCGCCGTAGGACATCGAATCGAATCCCGGATTGCTGGGCACAATAAAGGCATTGGAAAAGTGGAAGTAGAGCGCCCCCACGCGAAAATCCCACCCGTCATTGAGCCTGCATTGAAGACCGAGGCTGAATTGGAGAGTGAAATCTTCGTAGGAAGCAGCTGGCGACAGCGTCTTTTTCGAAAACCCGATCATTCCGCCTTTCGAGAAAGCGTACGGCTTGACACGCACACGCTTGCCATCTCTCCACAGCATGCGCAGGCCGATCGGCGCGATCGCCAGGCCCGCAACATGCTCCATCTTTGTGGAGAGCGGGTTGCCCCAAACGTCGGACTCGGTTGGCTGGGTCAAGATCGCAACGGGCAGAACCTCGGCAACGTAATCCATGCGTGCGCCAAGGAACTGGCCCCAGGAATTGCGGTCATATTCCAGGCCGCTGGCATGGAAGCCCGCATTCACCCCGGAACTGGTAAAGAGATGATAATGGCCCACGCTTCCAAGATCCTCGAACACCAATTCGCTTTTGACCGGCCGGCTTTCGACGCGGTTGCGCCCGATCTCCTCGGTGGAGTGCGGAGTCCAGACCAGCCCGGCGGAGATGTGAGCGAAGTTCTTCGGATAACCCGGTAACTGGTACGGATACTTATCGGTCGCGCTTTTGTACAAGGCGAAATTGGTGTGTTGGGAGCCGCCTTCGAATCGCATCGCCAGGTGCGTGGACACCGGAGTATCGACGCCTCCGCCGAGCAATGTGGCAAAAGAGGCCGAACTTCCTGGCAATTGATTGGGACCCCAGTTTCCATTGAGACCGCAATCGCCGAAGAGTGCTTCGACAAACAGCTTTTCCCTGCCGAGATGATGGTCAAACTGCCCTCCGGCGAGGATGAAATATGGGTGCTGTGGCGCGCTCAGATTATTGCCCAGGTAGCCAGAGTAATCGATTTTGAAACGCAGGTTCCGCCAGGCGGGCGTAGACAGAGAGACTTTCCAGCCAAGCAGCGGCTGTCGCGAGCCAGGGACGCCGTTGATCGTATTGGAAAGATAGGAGAAGCCGCCTGAGATCTGATAGGAAGAGGGGTCACTCGATTGCGCCGATGAGATCAGCGCAGTTAACAAAAGAGCGAGAAACATGATCAACCGGCCTCGCACCGGCCGGGCATCGTCAAAGGGGCTTGATATCGAATTCAAAGGGCACTTTTGATCTTCGGCTTCTACGAATCAGAATCTGTGGTGCTCCGAAATAGACTGCCAAGAGGACGGAAGGACAACGGAGATTTCAGTATCCATACTAGACGGTTTTCAGCATCTGATCGACGGTCTGAATATCGACTAATCCGTTACATCCGTAAATCGCCGGGAGCACTCGATCGGCGGGGTAAGTGCGTCGGAGTTCCGCGATCTTCTCAGTTCCGGAGCGGTAGGCGGGGAGATACATGCGACCCAGCAACGGATGCCGTCCCCAGGCGCCAGACAACTTGTCGGCGCGCTCTTCGGTGACCAGGAAATCACGGCGCAGCGTGGTCGCCACTTCCGCCTGCTGTCTTTTCTCGCCCCAGGTCAGGTAGGAAGACTGGTTCTTGGCATCATCCTGCAACAGGGCCAGCAGCACGCCGATCTGCAAGTCTTCGTCCGGCAACTGGTCCACTTCGGTGACCCCATGTGCAATGAGAATGGCATTGTTGGCGATTCCTTCAAAGAGGGTGGCGGCGCGCGTATTCATGGTGAGAACCGTAGTCTCGAAGCCGGCCTTTCCGCGGACATACAAGTCCTGAAGGTATGCAAAAGTGGTCACGTGCCCCGGCACAACCTCGTGGCTTACGAGCTGCTCAAACTCCGGATACGACATCAGCAGGGAAGCATTGATTTCGTAGGTCGCTTCGTAGTGCGGCGAGCCGTCGGCATCGCGCGCACGCCCGAGGTAGTTCATCGACCCGGAAAACCACGCGTCCTTGATGGGCAGGAAGTCGATGTTCGCCCGCGGCACCCGCGCCAGTTCCTGCGGAAGGTGCGGCAGCAGGTTCTTTGCGCTGAGATTGTCAAAATGGGCGATCACCGCCGAGCCCAGAGCCCGTACTGAGGCCATGGGGACGATGCGTTCCCGTCGCCAGGCATCGACCGCCCCGAGCAATCCGTCGGCATGGGAAGTGAATCCGGCGCGGCCCAACAATTCTGCCACGCGCTCGCGTTTCTCCTCCGGCGCTGAGGGCTCAGGCGGTTTCGCGGTCGACGCCTCCACGGAGCGTGCGTACGGCACCGGGGCGCCTTTGCCGAGAACCTCCATCGCGAGGTCCCACATGGTCTCCAGACAAATTGCCATCCCCGTCAGATACGACTCGCGCAACGGGTGCATGTTGGCTGCTTCCTGGCGCATTCCGGCAATGGCCTGGGGGATATCGACCGCACGCAGATACTCTTCCACGGCCGCCTTATCGACATTCTTGCCTGCCACCCCACCGAACTGGCGCAGCTGCGCGGCGGCCGAATTCGTGTAGGCGGCGGGCAGTGGCTCGTCGGAAAACCAGGAGTCGGCAATGAAGCGCCCCACGCCCGAGGGACACAGCACGTCACCGCCCCAGAGTGTGTCGATGCCTAAAACAGCGTCAGCAATGTACTTTCCTGCTTGGTCCATGACCTATACCTTCCTCTTCTTCACCGAGTAGAACCAGACGTAACAACAGAGGCTCACAAACAGCAGTATGGAGACCGATTGCGAGACAGGATCGCTCAAATAGAACGGCGTTTGGATCAGGTCCTCACGATACCAGGGGAAGAGCCGCAGCGATGCGCCAAGGACGCCTCCCAGTGCACCGCCCGCCATCAGACCCGAGGCAATGATGACCCCACGCTCACGAATCTCGCCGCCCTTTTCGCCGCCGACTTTGTCCGAGCGCTTGTTGATCAGATGCGACATGATTCCACCGGCCAGCACGGGCGAGGTCAGCCCCAGCGGCAGGTAGATGCCCAAGGCGAAAACCATGGAAGACTTGCCCAGCATCTCCACCACCAGCGTCACCATCGCGCCAATGCCAAACAGAATATAACTGACCGGCTGTTTGTTCATGAACCCCACCACGAGGGCCTTCATGATCGAAGCTTGCGGCGCCGCCAGAATCTGTCGCGTGTCTCCCGGCGTCGCCTCGCCGAACTGATAGACGTGGGCCAGCAGGATAATGGTCAAGCCGGCGGTGATGGCCGCGGCGAGCACACCGATGAACTTGACTTTCTCCTGCGCCGCCGGCGTCGAGCCAAGCCAATAGCCGGCCTTCAGGTCGGTGATGAACTGGCCCGATACGCACAAGGCGGTGCAGACCATGCCCGCGATGGCCATCACGAAGAACATTCCCGTGTCCCCAGAGAGGCCAAAGCTTAACAACACAACCGCGGAGATGATGATGGTCAACATGGTCATGCCAGAGGCCGGATTGTTGGCCGTGGTGGCAATGGCGTTGGCCGCCACCGAGGTGAAGAAGAATGAAAAAAGCAGCGTCAACACCAGGCCCAGCGCCAACACCGTCCACGAGACCTGCAGGCGCCCGAAGAAGATTGCCACACAGATGGCTCCGACAACGACGCCCAGCAACAGGGAGACGACCGGAATATCGCGGTCGGTTCGCTCAGTTTGCGGAGCCTCGCCATGACGGAAGGCGTGCAGCGCAATGCCAAACGATCCGGCCACCACGCGCAGCGATTTGAGGATGCCGATGATACCGGCGGTGGCGATGGCTCCCACGCCGATGAAGCGTACGTAGTTGCGATAGATCTCCACCGCGGTCATTTTGGAGATGGGCATCATGGCTGGATACAGCGCGATGTTTGTGTGGCTGCCGACAAACCAGATCATCGGAACCAATACGAAGCTGGTTAGAACGCTTCCCGCGCAAAAGACAAGAGAACTTCGCAGGCCCATCACATAGCCCAGACCCATGATGAAGCCTATGGCGTCGAAGCTGAAAACCATCCGGCCTTTGTCGGCGAGAGTACGAATCACCGGCACAAACTGAAAGTCGAGATATTCCTTCCACACATGAAATGTGGTGACAAAGAAGTCGTAAACGCCGGCGATGGCGGTTGCCTGTAGAAGCAGCTTTGCCTGTGATCCGCCCTTTTCACCGGTGACAAACACCTCAGTGATGGCCGTCGCCTCGGGAAATGGCAGTTGGCCGTGCATCTCGCGCACGAAGTAGCGGCGCAGCGGAATGAGGAAGAGCACGCCCAGGCAGCCTCCAGCCAGGCAGATGAAGATGGTCTGCACCGGGTGCGGATCGAGATGGAGAATATAGAGCGCAGGAATGGTGAAAATGGCGCCTGCCACCACGCTGCCGGATGCTGCCCCGATGCCGGTGATAATGACATTTTCCAGGAGACTTGTTCGCCGTTTGTACATGCGCGCCATGCCAATGGCAAGAATGGAGATGGGAATCGCGGCCTCCATCCCCTGGCCAACTTTCAGTCCCGAGTAGGCCGATGCGACAGAGAAGATCACGCAAAACACCACGCCCCAGCTGACCGATCGCAGCGTCAGTTCAGGAGATTTCGCCTCCGCGCGCACGATTGGTACATAGGATTCGCCGGGTTGCAGCGGCTGGTAGGAGTTTTTGGGAAGAGACTTCGCGTCGGTCTCATTCATTACCGGCTCGTTCATCACTGGCTGATTGATCAATGGCTGATACCCCTCTCATTTACGCTCCCAGGGGGTCCAGCCGCTCAGGCGGTATGGCAGACGCCGGGCAGATTGGCCCCAGGTTGGCTCGCGATCTAGAACAAGCAATGGAGTTCATCACTTCCCCCGAAGGGGTATCAAGTACGACCGTCACACTTGTGAGTAAAGGGTCTGTCGGAGAGTTCAGTCCAATTGGCGACACGAATCGAATCGGGGACCCACCGATTTACTGAGACTATCGACATCATCGATAAGTCCTCTCATTTGAACCGGCTTTCGACTCCTATACTGTGACGGATCCCGCAACTACGTCCGCAAGGGTCAATGGATTGGCCGACAACTTGCCTCTGGAAAAGGCGCAACTGCTTACCCTGACCGCCCCGGAGATGACTGTCCTGATCGGCGGCATGCGTTCCCTGGACGCTAACTTCGGGCAGTCCCAACGCGGCGACTTTACCAAGCGGCCTGAAAGCCTGACCAATGATTTCTTTGTCAACCTGTTGGACATGGGTACAAAGTGGCGGAGATGGGAGGCTTCTGAAGGCGCATGGAAGGGTGTGATCGGCAAACGGGCAAGATCAAGTGGATGGGCACTGTCGTTGACCTTGTCTTCGGCTCGAACTCCCGGTTCCGCGCCCTTGCGGAAGTGTACGCGAGCAGAGATGCGCAACAAGCCTTCGTGCAGGATTTTGGTGATGAACCTGGAATCACTTCGATCCTCCGGAAGGAAAAGGCCTGAAGAAAGGCCAGTGGGACGTTCCCAAAGACTCACTTCGGGAAGAACGACGGCGGCTCGCGAAGGACCCGTCAGCGCATCACCCACCTGAATCTCCAGGCTGGTCATCTCATTCGTTCCATGCCAATGGTGTTGAATCCTGCGAGAGTGGGACGACCTGCATTCAGTGAGGAAAAATCGCTGGTGTTGCTGATCAACGGCGACGCAATGTCTCCAGATCGCTTGACGCCCGAATGTCGCCGTGGAATAGTTGAACGCCCAGGGATTTAAGCGAAAGGCGGTTGGTCTCGCTTCCCATGCGCGCCAGGTTATCCACTCCCACGATCGTGATTCCCTCGTGGCATTCCAGAAGATGGCGGGCAAGATGGCTGCCGGCAAACCCACAGACTCCTGAGATCAGGATCTTCATTTCAGCTGCTCGGTCGCAAGACGTGACGACCATGAAGCAGCGATCTCCGCAACGGTCTGCTTCAGGCTCTTCGTAACTTCCCACCCTGGGTAGTGAGCCTTCATTTTAGCGAGATTGCTGTAATAGCAGATGTGGTCTCCGATCCGATTGCTGTCGACGTAGGTCCAAACCTGCTCGCGCCCTGAAGCTTCCGCCGCAAGGGCAAAAGCTTCAAGAATCGAACAGGAATTCTCCAGGCCTCCACCAAGGTTGTAGACCTCGCCGCAGCGAGGGTTCTTCGCAAAGGCCAGCATGAATCGCGCCACGTCTTCAGAATGAAGATTATCGCGCACCTGTTTTCCTTTGTAGCCGAAAACCTTGTATTCCTTGCCGGTGAGATTGCAGCGAATCAAGTAGCTGAGAAATCCGTGAAGTTCCACCCCGGAATGATTGGGCCCGGTGAGGCAACCGCCCCGTAGAGCGCAGGTAGGCATCCCGAAGTAGCGCCCATACTCCTGCACCAGAATATCGGAGGCCACCTTCGAAGCGCCGAACAGGGAATGCAGCGACTGGTCGATCGAAAAAGTTTCCGGGATGCCTTTGCGGTACTCCGGATCGGCATAGTCCCAGCGCGTTTCTGTCTCGACCAGAGCGAGCGTGTTCGGACGGTCGCCGTAAACCTTGTTCGTCGACATATGAATAAACGGGGACTCCGGCGTCCATTGCCGGGATGCTTCGAGCAGATTCAGAGTACCCACGGCATTGGTGTCGAAATCATCGAAAGCAATCTGGGCGGCCCGGTCGTGCGATGGCTGAGACGCGGTATGCACGATGGCTTTGGGCCTTGCGCTTCGTATGAGATCAACAATCCCCACTCTGTCACGAATATCGATTTCGTGATGCTCGTAGCCGGGAATTGTGCGGCGCAATCGTTCCAGCGTCCAGGAAGTATCGCCTTCCCGCCCGAAGAAAACCGCGCGCTGGTTGTTGTCGATACCGATGATCGAGTAACCGGCATGGTGAAAGTGAAGGCAGACTTCGGAACCGATTAGTCCGCAGGAGCCAGTGACCAAAACAGTTTGATTTCCCATTTCTTTGCCGATTATAGCCGCCGAAATAACCCTTCGGTGCTCAAATTGTAACCTGTGAAAGTTGAGTGAAATGAATCCTCAACCGGCTCAGCCATATACCGTGATCTTCTGCCAACCATTGCCAGAAACCTGATTCGCAGCACCCGCATCTGCCAGGATTGCACCATTCGTTCTGATCGGGTTTACCATGCCCGTTACCTTCTCCGGATAGCTGTAACGCTGCTCAAGGTCTTCGTTGGTGTGCGCGGAGCGGGTCAGCAGACAAAATGATGGAAGAATCATTTATACTTCTGCCAGCCCACCCGTCTCAAAGTTCTTATCCGGAGCTTGGGTGGGCCGGGCTCCTTCCCCTTCTATTCCCGGCAGTTTGCGAAACGCGATATGGATGATGTTCCCCCAGGCACCGACAAAACACGTGTTCGCGGAAAAGCACCCTCTCGCGGTGCGCGGGTAGCTGTTTCTTCGAAGGCGTCTGACAGTTCGCTGCCTCCACATCGCCACGATCAGTCCGCTGCGCCCAGAGATCCCGAAGCAACAATCATCGATGCTGCTCCGCTCCTCCCCATTTCTGATCCTGCGCTTGCTGACAGAGCACCGGTACACAGACCGGATGCAACGACCATCGGCGGCCAGCCGAGAATGAACCACGATGCGGCCACAATCGTGCCGAGCGATGCCACCATCTTTCCGGAAACCTCGGCCCGCCGAAGCCCATCTCCGAATGGCGCGAACGGCCTCGGCACAAGTGCGATTCTACTGGAAATCGGCACTGTTCTTGGTGCCCGCTATGAAATTCTCGAACTCCTCGGAGAGGGCGGGATGGGAGCCGTGTACAAGGCCGCCGACCGCGAGGTGGATCGAATCGTGGCCTTGAAAGTCATCCGTCCCGAGATGGCCTCGAATCCCGAAATCCTGGCCCGTTTCAAACAGGAACTCCTGCTCTCGTCTCAGGTGACTCACCGCAACGTGATCCGGATTTACGACCTCGGCGAGGCTCAGGGCGTGAAGTTCATCACCATGGAGTATCTGGAGGGCGAGAACCTCCAACAGATCCTGAAGCAACGGGACAAACTGGAAATTGCGGAATCGGTCGACATCATGGAACAGGTCGCCAGCGGGCTGGCCGCCGCTCACCGGGAAGGAATCATCCACCGCGACCTGAAGCCGGGCAACATCATGCGCGACAAAAGCGGCCGTGTGGTGGTAATGGACTTTGGATTGGCCCGCACATTCTCCGGCGATGGAATGACGCGCACCGGGGCCATGCTGGGAACAATCGAATATATGTCTCCAGAGCAGGCGCAAGGTTTGAACGTGAAGGCCAGTTCCGACATCTTCACGGTCGGCTTGATCCTGTATGAGTTGCTGGCCGGAGTCACGCCCTTCTATGCGGAGAGCGCGATTGCGAGTTTACTGAAGCGCACGCAACAGCGCGCCGTGCCGTTGGCGGACATCGATAGAAATATCCCCGGCGCGTTGAGCAATATCGTTGCCAAATGTCTTGAGAAGGATCCGGCAAACCGCTACCAGAGCGCCGAAGAACTGGATGCGGACCTTCGAGCTTGGCAGGGCAGGAGCGGGGGAAAGAAGGTATCTGCTTCTTCGGCGCGGCTGCGCATGAACCGCATTCGGGAGCTTCCATGGCCCCGGCTCGCGATCACAGGCGTTCTGATTGTGGCGATGGCCGCGGGAAGTGCCTGGTACGTCATCAGGAGGCAGCAGGCCGCGAAATCAGTGGTGCACGCCCCGATCTCGGTGCTGGTCGGCGACTTTGCAAACAACACCGGCGACTCGGTTTTGGATAACACGCTGGAGCCGATGCTCGGTGTGGCCTTGGAGGGCGCTAGCTTTATCAACGCCTACAGCCGCGGAGATGCGCGCAAACTGGCCGAGAAACTCCCGAATCCCACCGATAGACTCGACGAGCAGTCAGCGCGCCTGGTCGCCGTAAACCAGGGAGTCAACGCAGTCATTACAGGCGACATTAGCTTGCGAGGCGACCAGTACGATATTTCGGCGATCGCCCTGGACGCCGTCAGCGGTAACGTGCTCGCCAAAGCGGACGTCACCGCTGCCAATAAGCAGGAGATTCTAAGCGACCTTCCCAAACTGGCGGCGCCAATCCGCAAGGCACTGGGCGACACCACGCCTGCCTCGGTCCAGTTCGATGAGGTCAGCGGCGGTTTTGCAGCCGCGTCCCTGGAAGCCGTTCACCAGGACGCTCTCGGAGTTGAAGAACAGTTCGCGGGCAAGTTTCAGGAGGCGTTCGATTCATTCCAGAAGGCTGCGGAAGTGGACCCGAAATTTGCGCGGGCCTACACCGGTATGGCGGCCATGGCCCAGAATCTGGGGAGACCCACGGACGCCGTAAAGTACATGAAGCTGGCCATGGAACACGTGGATACCATGACCGAGCGGGAACGCTATCGCAACCGCGGTCTGTACTATCTCACCGCCGGTGATTGGCAAAATTGTGTTCAGGAATACACACAGCTCGTCGCCCACTACCCCGCCGATCGTGTTGGCCAGAACAATCTTGCCAGCTGCGATGTGCAGTTGCGCAACGCGCCCAAGGCACTGGAAGCGGCGCAACACGCAGTTGAGATTGTCCCCAAAGGGGTGGGGCAGCGGCTCAACCTGGCATTCATCAGTGCCTTTGCTGGAGACTTTGCCGCGAGCGAAAAAGAGGCGCGTACCGCATTGGCGATCAGTCCATCGGCCGCGCAGGGATATCTGGTGCTCGCCGAAGCTCAACTCGGGCAAGGGCAAATCGAGAAGGCAGACGGAGAATATCGTCAGCTTGAAAAGTTTGGCCCGCTGGGCGCATCGACAGCGGCTGCTGGACTAGCCGATCTTGCCGCCTATCAAGGAAAGTATGCAGAGGCGGCGCGCATCCTCGCACAAGGGGCGACCGCCGATTTGTCGGCCAAAATGACTGACAACGCCGCGAGGAAGTTTGCGGCGCTTGGGAAGATGGAGGAACTGCAAGGACACCGTGCGGCAGCGCTCTCTGCTATTGGCAAGGCGTTGGCGAACAGCCAGTCTACGCAGATTCAGTTTCTGGCGGCGAGCGGCTACGTCGATGCTGGAGATTTTGGCCCAGCGCAAAAGCTTGCGTCGAGCCTTTCTTCCGAACTGACAAACGAGCCGCAAGCCTATGGCAAAATCATCGAGGGGATGATCGCACTCAAGCGGAGAGACGCCAGGGAAGCTGTCAAGCAGATCACTTCCGCTAACAACCTGCTTGACACTTGGATCGGGCGCTTCGAACTGGGCCAGGCTTACCTGGATGCGGGAGCATTCACGGAGGCTGATTCAGAGTTCGATCGATGTGTGAAGCGGCGGGGCGAAGCGATCGAACTATTCATGGATAACGTGCCGACTTACGCCTATTTTCCGCCCGTGTATTACTACCAGGGACGCGTGCGGGAAGGAATGAAAAGCGAAGGGTTTGCGGACTTTTACAAGACCTATCTCAGCATCCGCGGGCAGTCGCAGGAAGATCCGCTGGTTCCCGAAATTCGCCGTCGTATCGGTCAATAAGCGGCAGCCGGAATTGCGTTACCGGCTCCCTGGTCTAGCTTAGCTAGTTCCCCTTTCCCGAAAGCGAAACGATCTGCGTGCCACTGCCGGCTTGGGCGTTGTCAACTACCGTCAGGTTGGCGCTGAATGTACCTGTGGTTGGAGGAGTGAACTTGACCTTAATGACGCACTTGGCGCCAGCCGCAAGCGAACTCCCGCAATTATTGCTTTGCACAAAGTCCGCTGCGTTCGCACCCGTGACGCTGATCGCGACGCCAGAAAAGATCAATGGCGTTGCTCCGGGGTTGCTGAGGGTCACGTCGAGGGTGCTGCTGGTGGCATGTTTTACCGTCCCGAAACTAAGGCTCGTTGGACTGAAGCTCGCTCGCGGAGCGATCACCTGCGCGCTCAGCGTGACCGGCTGCGGACTGCCTGGCGCATTGTCCATAATCTCCAGGGTCGCGGTTTGCGGTGTGTAGAATGGACCCGCGGCGAAGGCGATCGTAATCGTGCAGCTTTTCCCCGCTGCCAACGGCGTCAAGCAGAGATTGACGGCTACAAATTCGCTGGAGTCCCCTCCTTTCACGATCGAGATAAGGGGTTGGTTGATAGTTACGGACGCCGTTCCGTTGTTGGTTACCGTGATGTTCTTGGTTGTGATGCTCCCCAGATACACCGTGCCGAAGTTGATATTGGAGGGAGACACATTGACCAATGGTCCGGTCGCATTTACGGTCTTCGTAACCTGCGCCGCCGAGTAGTTGGAGTTGCCTGCCTGGCTGGCAATCACCGAGCAGGTTCCCGTACTGTTGGTCATGGTGTAGGTTGCACCGCTGTTGCTGCACGCCCCGGAACTGCCGAAGGTCACCGCGTTCCCGCTGGCGCCGCCCGTGGCGGCTACCGTGAAGCTGCTGTTGTAGGCGGCCGTGGCCGGAGGATTCGTTTTGAATGTGATCGTCTGACTCGCTGGGCTCAGGGTCACGTTGGCCGGGCTGCTGGTAACAGCGTTGTAGTTGCTGTTCCCGGCCATGGTCGCCGTCACCATGCAACTACCGGTGCCGTTTGTGGCCGTTAGTTGGTTCAGCAGGGCGCCAGTAATGGTGCAGGAGCCGCCGGTCACTTTGTAGGTCACCGCACCGCGAATGCTGCCACCGGTTACGCTCAGAGGTTCGCTCTGATTGTAAGTCAGCGGCGAGGCCGCGATCAGCATGAGCGCCGCCTGACTCGCCGGCTGTATGGTCAGGGTCCCGCTCACATAAAGGAAGGAGTAGTTAGCCGCGGCCAGGGTGCCGGTCGATACCGTAATCGGATAATTGCCGGCATTGCTCGTCGAAGTAGCCGTTGTGGACAGTGCCGGCGCGCCGCTCACTACCGACGCTGATTCACCATTCACAAAGGGGCCGTAACTGAATGTCAACGACGGGAGCGGCTGCCCATACACGCTGGTGAGGCTGGTGGCTATCACCTTCAGCACTGCCGGGTAAATCGTGAATGATTGCGTCACCGAGGCGGCGCTATACGTGCTGTCTCCCGGTGCCGACGCCGTGATCGAGCACAGGCCGACCCCCGTAATAGTGCCGTTCGTCTTGCATGGCCCGGTTGCCGCGAAGCTGACCGTCTCCCCAGAAGAAGACGACGCGCTCAACGAGAACGTATTGCCATACTGCACGTTCGGCAATTGCGTGAACAGGATTGTCTGCGAGTTGGTGGTGGAACCCTGCGGCAGGATTGTGAATGCTCCTGACACGGAGTTGGCCGCGTTGTAGGCGCCAGTGCCCGTTTGCGACGCAGTGATGTTGCAGCTTCCCGGGTTATTGAGTGTCACAGTGGCCGAGGAGACGTTGTTCGTGATCGACTGGCTGCCAATGGCGCAAGATCCCGTCGCGCTGAAGCTCACCTGCAATCCATTGGGGACGCCAGCCGACATGGCGGTTGCGGTGACCGTGGGTTGCGGGCCTGAAATAACAACGGAACTCGGCAATGGGCCGAGGGAGATGGTCTGGTCATTCTTAAGCACAGCTGGTGGCGACGGTGGACTCTGGCGTGGCGTCGGAGAACTGGAGTCCGGAACGAGGGTGGTCGATATGGTGTAGATCACGGTTTGTGAAGTCAGATCCGGATTTGTGTCGATGAATTCCGTCGCCGGTGGATATCCATTCACACCGCTCACACTGCCAATCGCTATCGGCGTGGCGCCATCTGAACTGCGATAGATGGTGTAGGTCTGAACGACACCAAAAGCCGGTGCGGTCCAATCGATCCTCACACCTGCCGAAATCGGCGTCTCGGTGGGTGAAGACGGTGGCCGAACAATCGAATTGGCGGTCTCGTACGTCAGTTCGTTGGAGGTTTCGCCGCCGCTGCCCAGCGTCGTTGTGCCGCCACTGCCAAGGGCAACAGTTCCGCCACTCCCCAGCGCCACGGTGCCACCGCTGCCCAGGGCGACAATGCCGCCGCTGCCCAACGTCACAGTTCCGCCGCTTCCGAGGGCGACGGTTCCGCCGCTGCCCAGCGCGATAGTGCCTCCGCTGCCCATCGCGATAGTGCCGCCACTGCTTAGCGTTACATTGCCGCCGCTGCCCAGGGCTACAGTGCCACCGCTTCCGAGGGCAACGGTGCCGCCGCTGCTGGTAAATGTGTAACTGCCACCGGCGCCGATCACGACTGGAGTTCCGCCGGTGGGAGTGACCGTTCCCCCGCTGCCCAACGTCACTGTTCCGCCGCTTCCGAGGGCGATGGTGCCTCCGCTACCCAGTGCGATGGTACCCCCACTGCTCAGCGTTACATTGCCGCCGCTGCCCAGGGCGACGGTGCCACCGCTGCCCAGCGTCACCGTGCCGCCGGCACCCAGCGTCGCGCTGCCACCACTGCCCAGGGCGACGGTGCCGCCGCTGCCCACAGACACGTCGCCGCCGCTGCCCAACGTCACGGTTCCACCGCTGCCCAGGGTGACATTGCCACCACTGCCCAGCGTGACCGTCCCGCCGCTTCCCAGCGCGATGGTGCCGCCGCCACCCAGGGTGACGTTGCCGCCGCTGCCCAACGCGACTGTCCCGCCGCTGCCCAGCGCAATGATGCCGCCGCTGCCCAGGGTGACGGTGCCACCGCTTCCCAGCGCGACTGTTCCTCCGCTTCCCAACGCAATGATCCCGCCGCTGCCTAACGCAACCGTGCCGCCGCTGCCGAGGGCGACAGTGCCGCCGCTGCCCAGCGTGATGGTTCCACCGCTGCTATCGGATGGTGTAGCTGCCTCCCGTCGAGGGAATGGTCACAGTTCCGCCGCTGCCAAGGGCAATGGTTCCGCCACTGCCCAGCGTTACGGTACCACCACTACCCAGGGCCACGGTTCCGCCGCTGCCAAGAGTGATGGTGCCCCCGCTGCTCAGCGTCACGTTGCCTCCGCTGCCCAAAGCCACCGTGCCTCCGACGCCCGGCGTTATGGTGCCACCGCTGCCCAGGGCCACAGTGCCACCGCTGCCCAGCGTCACAGTTCCGCCACTCCCCATCGTGATGGTGCCGCCGCTGCTTAATGTGACATTGCCTCCGCCTCCCAGGGTCATGGTGCCACCGCTGCCCAGGGCCACGGTTCCCCCGCTCCCAAGAGCCACATTTCCGCCCGCAGCGATGTCCAACGGTGCTGCCGAGGAACCAAACGAAAGTATGCTCGCCAGGGATGCGAACTCACCACCGGTGGCCCCTACCTGACGCAGATCGATATTGGCGAAGTCGTTGTATCCCCGCATCTGCGTATTCAAGACTCCGTCGAAGTTGATGTCCTGCCCATTCGACCAAGGCGGAGTGATGGGTGAAACGGATGCATTGATTCGATAGGCCGAATCGTTGTTCAGCGGAGTGCCGTCACAATGCAGCGTGGCGGGGCTGGCCGGCGCCCCGGAAGTGTAAGGAACGTACCAGGCCGAGGTTGGGTAGGTCGCAGCGGCGTTGCTGGAGATGTCGGTAAGCTGAGTTACTGAAGCCGCCGCGCTCTCATTCAACGTGGTCAGCGTCTGGTTGGAATAA
The DNA here is from genome assembly GCA_963833995.1 of uncultured Acidobacteriota bacterium. Lineage (GTDB taxonomy): Bacteria > Acidobacteriota > Terriglobia > Terriglobales > Acidobacteriaceae > Telmatobacter. The sequence continues at coordinate 594,664 of CAWIAE010000005.1, forward strand.
GCAACGGCTTGATTCGGTCCCACGAGGTCAAGCTGGAACAGATAGTTCATCACGCTCTGATAGTTCGGCTTGCAATTGGCTTCGAACGTGGGCACATAACTACCGGTCGTGTCATAGTAGAGCCCGCCATGACTCAGGCCGAGCGTATGGCCGATCTCGTGGAACAGCGTGCCGGCTATCACATTGGCGCGCTTGCTCATGTCCTGGTTGGGGGCCGTCAACCAAAGGCCGAGGGTGACGGCTGAATCGGCGCCGCCCAAATCTGAGTAGCCGGAGATGCTTGTAATCGTACCGGAGGTGAGGCCAATTACCGGCTCAGGCAATGTGCTATTCGGATAGCTCCAGTTGGGCACGCCGGGAGTTGCCACGGTAATTGTCTTCGTATCGGCACAGCTTGTCGTGTTGTATACCCCGTTCAGGCTCGGGTTTCCAAGCACGCCGGAAATCGTGATGCGGCTCGGGCATGCGTTGATCCCGCTGCCCCGGTCGGCGGTGACAATGGTCGTCACTCCGCTAACCACATTGATCGACGTCAAGGTTCCGTAACGAGTGTTCCAGGCCGGTATCGCCAGGGAGTGGCCGAACAGCACGTAGTGATAGCTGTCCTTCTGCCCATACGGGAATCGAGTGCTGCAATCCCCGCCCGTCGCGCATGCTGCGAGATTGCGCGGCCACAGCTTCGAGAATTCCAGGCTGTTCTTCCAGCCGATCACTCCCGGCTGGTTGGGGAACTGGCATAGTTGCGGCGGACTGCTGGAGGTGCTATCAGTGCAGGTGTCTTCGGGGACGGCGTTTCCAATCTCGAGATGTAGCTGAACTCCAGTCGCGGCGAAAGCCTGCTGGACCATGGCGAGCGGATCATTGCCCTGGGCGTCAGGCGAGGGAAACAGATTCTCTTGAGTGGGATCGCACGAGCCGTCCGATAGTACCGCGCCGCACATGTAATCGAGTTGAACGAACAGGTCTTTTTCGCCGTGTTTTGCGCCCGGCAGCGGTACCCACGATCCGGTCTTGACGTCGTAGTAACCCGGCTGTCCTGCATGGAAATCGCCCGCCGGTGGCCCCGCCTTCCAGGCGTCCAGAATTCCATCGTTATCGCTATTGTTGACCGGAGTACTGACGATCACCGCAGCATAAGCGCTGCCAGGATTCAGCGCCGCGCTGAACTGATTCGCTTTTCCAAGGGTGACTGAATTGAAGCTGTTGTTCCAGGTTGCACCGGCGGCGAAGAGATTCGTATTCTTGCCAGTGCCGTTCGCGCCGCCAACCGCGTCATAGAATCCCTGTACAACTTGGGCCGCAGGGCTGGCGGGCACTGCCGAACCGTCGTAAATGACCACTGCCTTGAGGGGGAAGTCCTTTGACAACACACGATAGATGACCACCAGACTCGCACCCTCGGTGAGCGGCAATGCCGATCCACCGCCGTCCGGCAAAGAGACCTTGTGCGTGCCCGAGGCGAAGCGTATCCCGTTCGCCCCCACCGCAAAGTAGGTATTCACGTCGGCGCGATACACGCGCAGCGTCCCGTTGAACGCACCGTCGGTATAGGGTAGGTCGCTTCCTATCTGCTGGCCGGTGATGGCAAAGTTATCGAAGGTTCCGCTGGTGGACGAAGGTGACGGTGTGTTTTCCAACGTCTCCCAATACAGGAAAGCGTCAATGATGTCGGCGCCGTCCGGAACACCCTGACTTGCGCTTTGGGTGTAATTGGGGATGGTGATGGTCCCGGTTGCCATGCCGCCGGTGCCGGTTCCTCGTAAAGTGACTCCCGCGGAGGCATAGTCGCCGGTGACGAAATAGTTGTTCTCGAGCGAGAGCGGGTTTGGCGACGGCGGTTGCGCCTGTCCAGTTGAGACAAGCAGATTGACCGCGGATCCGACATTGACTTGTGTCCCGGCAGCCGGGTTCTCGCTGATTACACTGCCGGAAGGTACGGTACTGCTGGACGCGGTGGCCACTGTTCCCAGCACCAAACCCGCACCCGTGATGGGCGTCGTCGCCGTCGACTGCATTTGCCCAATCACATTGGGCACAGCCACCGTGGAGGCGCCTCCGCTGGTTTGGCCCGTGCCGCTAAGGTTGATGGTCTGTGCCGCAAAAGAACCGTTCAGAGTGTTATCGGTAAAAACTGCAGCACCCGTGAAGAAGCTGGCAACCTGGGGCGTGAAGCTGAAGCTCTCGCGGCAGACTGCGCCGGGTGCCAACGGAAACGCAGCCGAGCAATCGGGACTTGAATTTTGCGTGAAATTCGCGCCCAGGTTCAATGCCAGCGATCCCGTTAGTGGCACATTTCCGACGTTTTGAACCGTAACCGATTGGGGACTGTCAGTGCTCGTGCTGCCCACGTTCGTATTGGCAAAGCTCAACGACGGTTGCTGTGCGAAGTTGATCTTCACCACCTGGTTGGGGGATGGAACATTGGCATTGGCGACAAAAACATCGCCTGCTCCATCCACCGCCACCGCGTACGGCTGGGCCCCTGCAGGGGTATAACTCACCGTCGTCTGGACGCCACCTGGAGTAACCTCTACCACCCTGTTGTGGGACCAGTCCGCTATGAACACATCGCCTGCCGCATCCGCCGCCAAGGCGGACGGATTAGTCAGAGTGTTGTTCACCTGGGTCTGAGTGCCATTGGCAATCTTAAGCACGCGCTGATTGCCGGTATCCGCAATGAAGACGTCGCCTGCTCCATCCACCGCCAGTCCAATGGGGGCATTGAGTTCCGTGCCCACCGTAGTCGGATTTCCGCCATTGGCCGGGACCTCCACGACCCGGTTGTTGACGGTATCCGTAATGAAGAGGTCGCCCGCTCCATCCACCGCCACTCCGGACGGTCCTTTCAGAGTGAAGCCCGGCGTGTTCACCGTGATCTGGACGCCAAGGGAGGATACCTCTACGACCCTGTTGTTGCCGGTATCCGCGATGAAGAGATCGCCCGCTCCGTCCACCACCAATCCGTAAGGGGTGCTCAGTCCGGTGGTTGGAACAGTGGTCTGGATGCCGCTGGGCGTGACCTTCACCACTTTGCCGTTTTGGTAATCCGCAATGTAGACATTCCCCGTTGCATCCAACGCCACGCCTTGCGTACTACCGCTCAGTCCGCTGGTCGGCATCGTGGTCTGCGTGCCTGGGCCAAAGGTGATGACCGGCTCCTGGCCAATGCCATAGATCGGTGTGGTCGCCACCAGGTTGGCGCTGTTGTCGAAGAATTGAACCGCCCCCATGCGCAATCCGGGTGCGCGCGGTGTGAAGTTGACATTCACGGTGCAGGAACTGCCCGCGGAGATGGTACCGGTGCAGGTGCTATCGCTGCCCAGCGTGAAATCGAGCCCGGTGGCTCCTTTCGTGACTACCTGGATTGCGCCAATCGTAGTGGTCACCGCCAGATTGTAAGTCAGCACCTGGGTATTGCTGCACGGCGCCGGAGTGGTCTGTCCCGCAGGGCAGACGTTGACCCCGCCGAAACTCTGCTGAACAAAACTCGCGGTAGCATTCACCGCCGAATTCACTTCCACGCTGCAAGTCGGGCTCATTCCCGCGCTCGCGCAAACGCCGCCCCAGCCCAGGAAGGTTGAGGTCCCGGACGCATTCGCCGTCAGCGTCACCGGGGTACCGCTCAGATAGCTCCCGGCACACGTCCCCGTCACCGCTCCATTAGCCTCGCTGCAGTTGATCTGCGTTTGATTGTCCGTGACCGTCCCGGTCCCCGTACCCACTTCCGTCACCGTCAGCGCGTAGCTGGGGATCGTCGTGCAACTCACTTGAACAGTCGTGATATTTGCAGCCGCGACCGTTCCGCTGCCATTCGTCACCGCGCAAGTTTGTGCTGGGGACGACGTTAGAACCGTGACGCTGTATGCGCTGCCGGTGGCGAGGAGCGCGGAGAACGTGAAGGAACCATTGCTGCCGATTGGCAGGTCGTTGCCGAGATTGTCTTGCAACACCAGTCCGCTCCCGACTAAGCCGGTCACCGAGCCACCAATGCTGTACGACAGACTGACGCCGACGCCACTGAGGGCGACGGTTTGTGCAGTGGGGGTGACGTTCAGCGCATTGTCGGTAAATACTGCTGTGCTGGTAAGCGGATTCCCGGCAGTCTGCGGCTCGAAGCTGAGACTTAGATTGCAGGCTCCGCCCGGCGTCAAAGCGAACGTGGTGGTGCAATCGGCAGGGGTGCCTGGGCTGGGGACTTCCACGAAGTTGGGTCCGTTCACCGCCAGCCCTGGGCTCACGGCATCGAGTTCCTGGTTGCCAATGTTTTGAATGGTGATGGATTGTGGGCTGTCGCTGCTCGTGCCGCCCACATTGGTGGAGGCAAAACTCAACGATGGCGGTTGTGGCCGGTCCACCACAACGACTTGGTTGCTGTCGGGATCCGGGCTGCCGTCAAGGTCGGGCAGAAAAATATCGCCCTTTCCATCCACTGCCACACCGTACGCAAGGATTCCACTAACCGTGATCTGGCATGTGCTGCTTGTGCAGCCGGCGGGAACCTCCACCACCTTGGGCGCTTCATCCGCGACGAAGACATCGCCCGCTGCATCCACCGCCAGGGCTTCCGGCTCGTACCACCCGCTGCCCACGGTCGTCTGGCAGTCGCTGCTGCTGCAACCGGCCGGAATCTCCACGACTTTTCCAGGTGTGGAATCGGGAGTATCGGAGAAATCGGCGATGAACAGATCACCCGCTGCATCTACCGCTAAACCGACCGGATGAAAACCAGACTCTGCGCTATACACCGTGGTCTGGGGGCTTCCATTAGCCGGAACCTCTGCGACCAGACCGCCTGTGAAATCGCCGATGAACAGATCACCCGCTCCATCCACCGCCACTCCCAGTTGGGCGACCAGACCGCTGCCCACATATTTTTGGCACCCGCTGCTTGTGCAGTTAACGGGGACCTCTACCACCTCATTCAGGTTGTTATCCGCGATGAACAGATCGCCCGCTCCATCCACTGCCAGTCCCTGCGGGTAATTCAGTCCAAAGCCCACCGTACTCACAGTGCCATTGGCCGCGACCTTGACCACCCGTTGGTTGCCGTTATCCGAGATGAAGACATCGCCCGCCGCATCCACCGTCGCGCCCTTGGGCTGGCTTAGAGGGTAGCTCGCAGTGGTGTTCACTGTGGTCTGCGCGCCGGGAGAAAAAGCTACAGCCGGCCCCTGGCCTGCCCCGTAGATCGGAGTGCTCGCCAGTTCATTGCCGCTAGTGTCGAAGAGTTGCACTGCGCCGAGGCGCAATCCAGGCGCCAGCGGGGCGAAGGTGACATTGACAGTGCAAGTGCCTGGGGAGACAGTGCCGGTACAGGTGCTGCCGCTGCTGCCGAGCATGAAGTCGAGGCCGGGCGCTCCCTGCGTAACTACTTGAGTCGTACCAAAATTCGTGGTCGCCGCGATGTTGTAAGTAAGCTCGAGAGTATTGCTGCACGGCGCCGGAGTGCTTTTTCCAGAGGGGCAAACATTGACGTTTCCAAAATTCCCAGGGAGTCCCCACTCCCACGTGTCGTTGACCTCGGTGGCGCCCAATCCGCTGAACAGGACGACTTGGCCCGTTGCAGCGTCGTAAGCCATGGCGTTTGGAGCGTAGCGTCCGGATGGACTAGCCGCGGGAGTTTCTTGAGTCCAATTGGTCCCGTCCCACACCCACGTGTCGTTGAGGAAGCCGCTGCTGTTGTACCCCCCGAACATGACCACCTGGCTCTGCGCAGCATCGTAAGCCATGCCCTGGGCATAACGTGCGGGAGGACTGTTCGCAGGACTCTGCTCAGTCCAATTAGTCCCATCCCACACCCAGGTGTCACTGAGATAGTTCCCGTTGGCATCCTCTCCTCCGAACAGGACCACTTGGCCGTGAGTCGCATCGTAAACCATGCTGTAGTCCGCGCGCGCGGAGGGACTGCTCGCAGGATTCTGCTGAATCCAATTGGTCCCGTTCCACACCCAGGTGTCATTCAGATCGATGCCGTTCGTGCCGCCGAACAGGACCACCTGGCTCTGCGCCGCATCGTAGACCATGACGGCCCCATCACGCGGGGAAGGGCTGGCCGCAGGGCTCGCCTGTGTCCAGTTGGTCCCGTCCCACAGCCACGTGTCTCCCAAACGCGTGCTGACGCCAACCAGTCCTCCAAACAAGACCACCTGCCCGTGCGCTGCATCGTAGACCATGGCGTGGGCAGAACGCGCAGGCGGACTGATCGCAGGATCCTTCTGGAACCAGGTCGTCCCGTTCCAGACCCACGTATCATTGAGATCGTTGCCGTTGTATCCTCCAAAAAGCACCATCTGGCCATGCGCCGCATCGTAAGTCAAGGCGTGGATATAGCGCGCCGGAGGGCTTGTCGCAGGCGATTGCTGATACCAATTTGGCGCTAGAGTCTGTGCCTGTGCCGGGATGCAAAACGCGCCAAGCAGCATGAGCGCCGCTCCCAGAGAGACCACGCCTCGTGCCCACAGAAGACCCCGCCGCGAATTTTCCGGCAAAGAACTAAGGTTCCGGTCAGTGGAAATCTTCGAAGAAACCGACAGGCCTGCAGAAAACACCCTGGAAGCCAAGACAGCAAACGGGTTGGTCATATCTGGGATCTCCTGGGAATCGGAGCTGTTGCTGAATGAGCTATACCTGGGCCTTCTTAACGCAAAGGCAAATTTATCCTTTGGGTTTTATTCCAGAGGCTGTTGAGTTAACACGGGGTATTCGCGTGCAATGGAGGGCGCTGGCCTCCCATCGACATTGGGTAAGCGCCCAACAGCTCGGCACAGTCCTTCATCTTGCCGAATCAAATTTCAACGTGCCATCGGGGAATGGCACGGTCTTTCGGGCTATTCATGCCGCATAAGTGGACCAGGTCACTCGGCACTTATGAGAGAGAGCCTTTCAGGGGACAATGAGTCTACAATCTATTGAAGGCAGTATGACTTGTCAAGGAGCTTGGCCGCATTCAACCCGAAATTAACAACACATCCCAAACGTCTTTCATCGCACTCAAAACATTTGCTTAATCGGCGCCGGAATCAGCCACCTGCTAGAATTCACACACTCGAAGTCTATGCCCGAATCGCCTGCTCCAGTCCATGCGTATCTCGAGGTCCTGTTTTCTGACCGCCCAAGGCAGGTTGTTCCCGTCAATGAGCTTCCGTTCTTCATCGGACGGGGCCGGGAAAACGGCAACCATCTTTCTCTCGACGACATGCGCATCTCGCGCAAGTGCGTGGCCATTTCCGCTGGTGCCTCCGGGCTCCTCATCGAGGATCGTGGTCAGCGCGACGGCATCTTTGTCAACGACAAACCGACTAAGGGTCGATCGCTCGCCGACGGTGACCGGATCCGTCTGGGCACCGACGACGGATGCCAACTTGTCTTCCATCTACCCTCGGAAACAATCGCTCAGGAACACGCTGAGACAAAACTGCGAAGCATTCTTGGCTCTTTCGGAAACGACTCGGCCAACGAACTCAGCGGGCTTAGGCTTCTGCTTGAGGCCACGTCCCTTATGCATTCGCAGCTTCCGCTGGAAGCCGTGCTGGCCACGATGCTCGATCATGCCATTGTCATCACGCAAGCCGATCGCGGTATGCTGCTGGAGCCCGACGCATCCGGTGTGCTGCAGGTCAAGATTGCCCGTGGGCGGGATGGCGAGAGTCTTACGCCTGAGGCGATGAATCCCAGCCGTTCGGTCCTCGGCAGCGCTATCGAACTTGAATCCGCAGTGGTCAATGAAGACCTGAATCTGGCGGAAATAAACCTGCAGAGTGCGCAGAGTGTTGTGCTCCAGCTGTTGCGCTCGTCGGTTGTGATTCCGTTGTATGGCACTCCGCGCGGGCAGGTCGATCCTTCAACTGAAACAGCCCGGCGGCATTTGCTGGGCGCCGTGTATCTTGATTCCAAGCGCACCGCCACCTTTTCCGCGCTGGACCGGAAGATCCTGGATGCCTTGGGCGCACAGGCCGGCAGCATTCTTGAAAACGCCCGGCTGATCGAACACGAACGGGAACGCCAGCGCCTCGAGCAGGAGCTTAGCATCGCGCGCGAGATCCAACAGGCCCTTGTCCCGCAAGGGTTGCAGGACTATCCACCTTTCTCCATCACTGGAATTCATCGCCCCTGTTACGAGGTGGGCGGAGATTACTTTGACGTCTGTCCCTTGTCGGACGGCCGCCTTGCGCTCTTGATTGCCGATGTCGCCGGCAAGGGCCTGGGTGCTGCCCTGCTCACAACCATGCTGCAGGGAGCGCTTTCAGGAATGACCCTCGGCGTCGACCCGGTGAAGGTATTCACTCACCTGAACCGGTTCCTCTGTGATCGCGCAGCGGTGGGCCGTTACGCAACCATGTTCTTCGGGTTGCTCGATCCCAATGGCACTCTTGAGTTCGTCCGCGCCGGCCATCCCTCACCACTGCTGCTGAGGCGCGGAACGGTAACCGAATTGTATTCAACCGGATCTTTCCCCATTGGTCTGGTCGAGAAGGCGACTTTCACGTCCACCTGTATCCAACTCGAACCCGGAGACACGCTGTTGCTTTACACCGATGGTGTGACGGAGGCTGAAGATAGAGACAGAAACCTGTTTCAGGAAGGGCGGCTCAGGGATGCCTTCGGGCAGCATCAGAACTCATCTTTGAAAACTCTTCAGGATGGCATATTGAGCGCTGTCGAGAAGTTTACCGAGGGCGCAAACCAGTCAGACGATGTGACCCTTCTTGTGGTTCGCTACCGCAGCCTTGCAGACGAAGACAGCGAGACCGCTTGAAGTCTGGCCGCTGGAAGCATGTAACAAAACGTTAACAATAGCCGGGTACGATGATCGAGGCGCTCCGGCAAGTCCACCTCGCAGAACCTGATGGCGGAAAGGAAAACATGAATGACAATCTCGACTGAATCCATGGAAGGCGGCATCACACGGGTCCTTCTTGACGGGCGTCTGGATATTCAAGGAGCGGCCGCCGTTGATTTACGCATGAATGTGCTGGCAGGCAGCAACAAGTTTCTTTTGATCGATTTGAGCAACGTCTCATTTCTGGGCTCCATGGGCCTTCGCTCTATCATCGTCCCGGCGCAGGCGGTAAGCCGCCGCGGGGGTAAGGTTGCACTATTCGGTCCGGTACCCATGGTGGAACAGGTACTTAAAGCCAGCAACATTGACCAGATCATTCCCATCTTTCACGATCTGGACTCCGCGGTTGCAGCGCTGTGTTAACGGCGCAGCAGAACCAGGCCGAGCCGGAGACTTTCATGGATCATCCGCAAGACCGGCTCGAACTCGACAGCCGGCTCACGGAGTTGAACCGTGTCCAACCATGGGTCGATGCGGTGGCCGATCGCTGCGGGTTTGCCGAGGAAACGCGGTTTGCCATCCAACTGTGTCTGGAAGAAGCCCTGGCCAATGTGATCCTCCACGGTTACCGTAGCGAACCCGGGCATCCCATCGTCATTCGGACCTCTGTCTCAGCAGGAATCCTCTCTATCACGGTTGACGACCAGGCGCCGCCCTTTTCCCCGATCGAGACCTATTCCCATTCGCCGAACGACGCCACGAACCCGGCCAGCCTCGAATCAATTACACCAGGCGGAAATGGCATCCGGCTGTTGCACCAATTCGCAGGATCCCTGAGTTACAAGAGACTATCGAACGGCAACCGGCTTTCGATTGCATTCCCCGTCCCTATAAAAGATGAATCAATCTGATTCGCGCCTCGCGTCAATACCGGCCCTCATTCAGTCGACCGGCACTTTCGACGATCGCGCTGCGGAGAAATAGAGATACCGGCGAAGTAGTTAAAAGTGCCCGACCATAAGGTTATCCCTTAGATGCTAGCTTCTCGTGAAAGGCTTCCCGGCTGGATCCCAAAGGTCAAATCTTCACTTTCCACACCTGAAGCGACTGGACGTTGCGACAAATTTCCCGAAACGCCCGTCATATATCACATTCGGTCAGGTATTGCCGGGATCGGATGCGTTGTTTGGGGCTTCATCTGTTTTCAATGCAATCTCGCACTGAATTCGCCGGACGAGAGTGAACATGGATCAAGAAACGGCCTCACCGCCCAATTCCTCAATGCCGAATTCACGGTCAGATCCTGACCGGCCCAAACGGCACCACCGCCATCTCTGGATTTGGTTGGTGGTTCTGCTCCTCTTTGGGTTGTTGTTCTACTGGGTGATTACCCAGCACAACAAAGCCCAGGCAACCATCGGTAGGCGCGGAGTCACAGGACCGGTTCCCGTGACGACTGCAACGGCCAGAAGCAGCACGATCAACGTCTATTTGAGTTCCATTGGCACTGTCACTCCCGTTTACACCGCATCGATCTCGGCGCAGGTAACGGGGGTGATTTCGGCGGTCTATTATCGCGAGGGGCAATACGTTCGAACCGGCGATCCGCTCGTCGAAATCGATCCCCGCCCCTACGCCGCACAACTTGTCGAAGCCCAGGGTCTATTGGAGCGTGATCAGAATCTGCTTGCAGAAGCGCAAATGGACCTGGCCCGTTACAAGCAAGCCTGGTCACACAACGCGATTCCGCGTCAAACACTTGAAGATCAGGAAAAGCTGGTGCTGCAGGATCAGGGGACTGTAAAAAACGACCAAGGCACCGTCGAATACGACCAGGTGCAGCTTTCCTTTTGTCATATCACCTCGCCCATCAACGGACGTGTCGGCCTTCGGCTTGTCGATCCGGGCAACCTGGTCTCGGCTAACTCTGGCACCATCCTCCTGGTCGTCGCTCAGGTTCAGCCAATCACCGTTATTTTCACCCTGAACGAAGACGAACTGCCTCAAGTAATCGAACATCGCAAAGGCGGCAAGCAACTCAAAGTCAATGTTTATAACCGAACTCAGCAAAAGCTTCTCTCGACCGGAACCCTGACCACTATCGATAATCAGATCGATACAACAACAGGAACCGTGAAATTGCGGGCCTCCTTCGCCAACAAAGACGAGATCCTCTATCCCAATCAGTTTGTAAATGCCAGCCTCCTTGTGAATACCCTGCAAAACCAGATCATCGTGCCGTCTTCGGCAATTCAGCACAATGGCACTGAGGATTTCGTCTATCTCATCTCCAATGGCAAGGCAGTCATGCGTACTGTGAAGTCGGGGAATTCCGAGGCGGGAAACACCGCGGTTCAAGGACTTCAACCCGGGGATGTTGTGGCCAACAGCAGCTTTGAAAAGCTACAGAACGGATCACCGGTTACGATTTCGAAAATCAAACTTCCATCCGCTTCTCAGTCTTCGGAGAGCAACGTTCCATGAACCCCTCCCGGATATTCATTCTGCGACCGGTCGCTACGGCGCTGCTGATGGTTGCAATCCTGCTGGTGGGAATCGTTGCGTACTTTCAACTGCCGATCTCCGCTTTGCCCGAAGTGGATTATCCAACCATTCAGGTGCTGACGTTTTACCCGGGCGCCAGCCCGGATATCATGGCGACCACTGTTACTGCTCCCCTGGAGCGGCAATTCGGTGAAATGCAGGGCCTCAGCCAGATGACTTCGACCAGCGCCGGCGGAGTCTCTGTGATTGTGCTTCAGTTCAATCTTTCACTCGACCTCGACGTGGCGGAAGAAGAGGTGCAATCCGCAATCAATTCTGCGCAAAGCTATCTTCCCTCCGATCTGCCCACACCGCCCGTATACAACAAGACAAATCCTGCCGACGCCCCGGTGTTGACGCTCGCCATCACATCGGATTCGATGCCGCTCTCTGACGTCGAAGACCTTGTCGACACGCGACTGGCTCCCCGCATCTCGCAATTGAGCGGTGTGGGAGTCGTCAGCATCAGCGGCGGCCAAAAGCCTGCGGTGCGCATCGATGTGAATCCGGTCCAGCTTGCTTCGTATGGCTTGAACATGGAAGATGTGCGCACCGCGCTTACCCAGGCCAGCGTAAACGCGGCCAAGGGAAATTTTGATGGTCCGCGCCAGGATTACCAGATTGACGCCAATGATCAAATCACTGATGCCAATGGATACCGCGACGTTGTCATCGCATACTCCAACGGCGCGCCCGTGTTCGTACGAAATGTAGCCAACGTTGTGAATGGTGTCGAGAACTCGAAAGAGGCCGCATGGACGAATACAACGCCGGCGGTGATTCTCAACATTCAGCGTCAGCCGGGCGCCAACACCATCACGGTCGTAAAGAGTATTCAACAGGTCCTGCCCCAGCTCGAAGCCAATCTCCCCGCATCCATCCACGTCACTACGATGACGGATATGACCACCAGCATTCAGGCCTCGGTGAACGACGTCGAATTCGAGTTGATGTTGACCGTCGCGCTGGTGGTCATGGTCATCTTCCTCTTCCTTCGCAGCCTGAGAGCCACCATCATTCCCAGCGTGGCGGTCCCGCTGTCTCTTGTGGGAACCTTTGGCGTCATGTATCTGCTGGGATACAGCCTCGACAACCTTTCGTTGATGGCGCTCACCATCTCCACCGGATTCGTAGTGGACGATGCGATTGTCATGATCGAAAACATCTCGCGGTTTATCGAAGAAGGAATGCCGCCTCTCGAGGCGGCCCTTACCGGTGCCGGCCAGATCGGCTTCACCATCGTTTCTCTCACCGTGTCCCTTATTGCCGTGTTGATTCCGTTACTCTTCATGGGCGACGTTGTCGGGCGCCTCTTCCGGGAATTTGCGGTCACCCTGGCCGTCACCATCGTGATCTCCGCGGTGGTATCCCTCACGCTGACACCGATGATGAGTTCGCGTATTCTGCGCCACATTCCGGAGGAACAACAGTCGCGGTTCTATTACGCATCAGAGCAGATGTTCAAACGCATGATTGAGTTCTACGGCCGCACTCTGCGTGTGGTTCTGCGTTATCAGACGGTGACTCTCTTGATTGCCTTTGGCACGCTGGTCCTCACCGTCATCCTTTACATCTTCATTCCAAAAGGATTTTTCCCGGTGCAGGATACCGGCGTGATTCAAGGTATTTCGCAGGCATCTCAGTCGATCTCCTACAGCGATATGGCGGCGCGCCAGCAGGAACTGGCCCGCGTGATTCTCGCCGATCCCGCCGTCGAAAGCCTTACATCGTTCATCGGCGCGGACGGAGTCAATACGACGTTGAATTCCGGCCGGATATCCATCAATCTGAAACCCCTCAGTCAGCGCCACGAAAGCGCCTCAGACGTGATTCGCAGACTGCAGAACAGCTTGCAGCAAGTCTCGGGGATTCACCTCTACATGCAGCCGGTCCAAAACATTACCGTGGACGATCGGGTCAGTCGCACACAGTACCAGTACACGCTCGAAGATCCCAATACAGACGAGCTGAATGAATGGACCGGCAAGTTTGTCGCCCAACTGAACAAGCTGCCCCAGTTGGAAGATGTCGCGACCGATCAGCAAATGGGCGCCCGCGCCATTTCACTGGTCATCGATCGCGTCACCGCATCGCGTCTCGGCATTGCACCCACGACCATCGATAACACGTTGTACGATGCCTTTGGCCAGCGTGAAATTAACACCCTCTACACTCAGACCAATCAATACCACGTGATCCTCGAGGCGCAACCGGAATGGCAGCAAAACCCCGCGAAGCTGGGAGACATTTACATCCGGTCCAATGCTTCCTCGGGAGCCAGCGGCACGGGTGCGGCCAGTTCATTTTCTTCATCGGCTTCGGCCGCAGCAGGATCGAACGCTCTCACTACATCCGTGCGCTATACTCCATCTTCTTCAGTGCTGGTTGCCCCCGCCAGCGCGTTGCCGCGGCTTTCGACGGCAGTTACATCTTCGCCAGGCAGCGGCACCGTATCCGGCACAACGCCCAACACGACCACAGCTTCGTCGGGGGCCAATGCAGTTCCGCTGGGAACCTTTACACGGGTTCTTCCCACCACAGAAGCGCTGTCCATCAATCACCAGGGACAATTTCCCTCGGTAACCGTTTCCTTCAATCTCGCCTCCAACGCGTCCCTGGGGACGGCTATCAGCGACATTAACAAAGTCGCCCGGCAACTCAATTTCCCGCCCAGCCTGCAGGCGGGATTCCAGGGAACAGCGGCATCGTTCGAGAACTCCTTGTCAAACGAATCACTCCTCATTCTCGCGGCGCTGGTCACCGTCTACATCGTTTTGGGCGTTCTCTATGAGAGTTTCATTCATCCAATCACGATTCTCTCTACCCTGCCTTCCGCAGGTGTTGGTGCGCTGCTCGCCCTCATCATTTGCCGCGAGGATCTCTCCGTGGTGGCCATCATCGGAATCATCCTGCTGATTGGCATTGTGAAGAAAAACGGCATCATGATTGTCGATTTCGCGCTCGAGGCCGAGCGCAAGGAAGGCAAATCTTCCACCGAGGCCATCTTTCAAGCAAGTCTGCTACGCTTTCGGCCCATCATGATGACCACCATGGCCGCGCTGCTCGGGGGACTTCCGCTCGCCCTCGGAACCGGCCTCGGGTCTGAATTGCGCCGTCCCCTTGGAGTTGCCATGGTAGGAGGTCTGCTGCTCAGCCAGGTTCTTACCCTCTACACAACCCCGGTCATCTATGTCTTCTTCGATCGAATTGCCCAGCGGCTTACGCATAGAAGACCGTCTGGTGGTCTTGCCGGCAATGGGCCGCAGCCCCAACAGGGAACAGCATGATTATTTCGGCACCATTTATCCGGCGACCGATCGCGACGACCCTCTTGACCGTCGCGGTCGCCATTGCTGGCGCCAGCGCATTTTATGCGCTTCCTGTTTCGCCGCTTCCGCAGGTCGACTTTCCTACCATCAGCGTCTCCTCGGGTCTCCCCGGAGCCAGCGCGCAAATCATGGCGGCGTCAGTCGCCACGCCGCTTGAACGTCAATTCAGTCACATCGCCGGCGTTACCGAAATGACTTCTTCCAGTTCCCTCGGCTCGACTTCGATCACCCTGCAGTTCGATCTGAGCCGCAATATTGACGGCGCCGCGCGCGACGTGGAGGCGGCAATCAATGCGGCGCGAACTTACCTTCCTATCAATCTCCCCGCTAACCCTTCGTATCGCAAAGTGAATCCGGCCGACGCTCCTATCATGATCCTCGGACTCACTTCGAATAAATACGACGTCACCAAAGTCTACGATCTCGCCTCAACAATCCTCGAACAGAAACTCTCCCAGATCCAGGGTGTTGGACAGGTCGCAGTCGGTGGAGGAGCTACACCCTCCGTGCGGGTCGAGGTCGACCCCAAGAAACTCGAGAGCTTTGGAATGACGCTCGGCTCCGTTCAATCGGTCCTCAGCCTTCAGAATTCTCACGAGCCGCGCGGCCAACTCTCTGACGGACAGGTTTCCGAGGACATCATCAGCAATGACCAGATTTCACTAGCCGAACAGTACAAGCCCTTGATCATCGGTTATCACAATGGCGCATCCGTTCGACTCTCCGACGTCGCCGATGTGATCAACTCCACACAGAACATTCGAACCGCCGGGTACATGGATGGAACTCGTGCCATCTTTATCATCATTTTTCGACAACCCGGGGCCAACATCATTCAGACCGTTAACCGCATTCGAGCGCAGTTGCCGTTCCTTGAGGCGATTTTGCCCCAGGGCATCAAGACCACCATCGTGCTCGACCGTACGACGACCATACGGGCCTCCGTCAGCAATGTTGAAAGAACCTTGATCGGCTCCGTCATCCTGGTTGTTCTGGTCGTCTTCGTATTTCTCAGAAGCCCTCGCGCTACCCTCATCCCCACGGTCGCCGTGCCGGTTTCTCTTATCGGTACATTCGCAGTCATGTACCTGCTTGATTACAGCCTCGATAACCTGTCCCTGATGGCCCTTACCATTGCCACCGGCTTCGTAGTTGACGACGCGATTGTGGTGATGGAAAACATCACGCGCCACGTTGAAGCGGGTATGGATGCATTCGATGCATCCCTCCGCGGCGCCAGGGAAATTGGCTTTACCGTCTTTTCCATCAGCATGTCGCTTATTGCCGTCTTCATTCCGATTTTGATGATGGGCGGCATCGTCGGCCGTCTCTTCCGTGAATTCGCGGTGACTCTCTCCACCGCCATCGTTGTCTCGATGGTCATCTCCCTCACCACCACCCCGGCCATGTGCGCACACCTTCTGAAGTCGACGCCGAAAGGTGGTGCACACAACTGGTTTTACCGCACCAGCGAGAGATTCTTTAATGGAATGCTCTCGGTATACAGGGCTTCGCTCTCGTGGGTTCTTGATAATCCGGCTCTCACCCTCATCGTGCTCGGGCTCACCGTCGCTCTGAATCTCGTGGTGGTGGTTCGAATACCGAAGGGATTCTTTCCAACCCAGGACACCGGCGCCATGGTCGGCATGGTGCAGGGTCCACAGGATGCTTCGTTTCCATTGATGAATTTTTCTGTTCAGCAGTTGGTTGCCGTCATCAAGTCGGATCCCGCGGTCGAGCATGTGAATGCATACACCGGCGGTAATGGAGCCAGCAACGGCGGATTCATCTATGTCGCGCTCAAACCCCTCGGCCCCGAGCGGAAATCAACAGCAATGGAAGTCATAAATCGTCTCCGCCCTAAATTGAACCGGCTGCCAGTGGCATCGGCATTTCTGCAACCCGTGCAGGACCTGAGAATCGGCGGACGTTCCAGCGCTGCCTTGTACCAGTACACAATCCAGGCCGATAACATCGACGATCTTTTTCACTGGGGCCCCATTCTGCTGGCGCAGATGAAAAAGTTGCCCGGTCTGCTGGACGTAAATACAGATCAACAAAACGGCGGATTGCAAGATCTTCTCACCTACGACCGCGTCACCGCTGCACGCCTTGGCCAGACTGCTCAATCCCTCGATCAATCTCTTTATAGCGCCTTCGGTCAGTCCGAGGTCTCAGTCATCTACACCCAACTCAACCAGTATTACGTGGTGATGGAAGTGGCGCCGCAATACTGGCAGAATCCATCGCAACTGAGCAATATCTATTTCAAGCCGCCGGGGTCATCGTCGGGAAACGGTGTTGCCGGGATAAATCAAGTCGCCCCGTTGCTGAACGTGGTGAAAACCCAGGTTGGCACCACTCCTTTGCAGATCAGTCACACAGGGCTTTTCCCATCCGTCACCGTCTCCTTCAATCTGGCCGGCGGCTTGTCGCTCAGCGACGCCACCCGCGAAGTTACCCGCATGGAAGCCGCGCTCGGCATGCCCTCGACCGTTCACGGCTTCTTTGCGGGAACCGCCGAAGCCTATCAGGAATCTCTCGCGACCGAGAAATACCTGGTGGTGACGGCCCTGTTTGCCGTCTACATCGTGCTCGGCATTCTGTATGAAAGCCTCGTTCATCCGCTCACCATCATTTCCACCCTGCCATCTGCAAGCGTGGGTGCCATGCTCGCGCTCATGCTCTTCCACATCGACCTCAATGTCATTTCCATCATCGGCATCATTTTGCTCATCGGAATTGTGAAGAAAAACGCCATCATGATGATTGACTTTGCCCTGATGGCGGAGCGCGAGGAGGGGAAGAACACCTACGACGCGATCTTCGAGGCCTGTATGCTGCGCTTTCGCCCGATTATGATGACGACGATGGCTGCCATCTTCGGCGCTCTGCCCCTGGCCTTTGGCACCGGGACCGGTTCGGAACTGCGCCAGCCCTTGGGCATCACGATTGTCGGTGGCTTGTTGCTCAGCCAGTTGCTCACGCTCTACACAACGCCGGTCGTCTATCTGGCCATGGATCGACTTCGTTTTCGCGCCGTGGGCAAATCCGGCGAGATGCTCGATCACGGGCCGGCCAATGTTGCGTCCTGATTCCATGAGGAGGAAGTGTATGCCTCTGCCAGGCAGATCCGTCACAATCGCGGCAACCGCTTCAACCTTGCTTGCCGTCTCAGTGCTGATCCCCGGATGCCACCTGGGACCTCCTTACCATGCGCCGGCACCGCCGTCCATCAGCGCAAAGAACTACAAGGAATCGACGGTGAATTTCCACGATGCAGATGGTTGGAAAGTCGCCCGTCCACAGGACGCAATGATTCGCGGGAAATGGTGGGAGATCTTCAACCAGCCAGAGCTGAACACGCTGGAGGAGCAGCTCAATGTCGACAACCAGAACATCAGAGCATCATTTGAAAATTTCATGGAGGCGCGCGCCCTTGTTGCTGAAGCGCGCGCTCAATTCTGGCCGACCATCTCAGTCAATCCCTCCTGGAACCGCTCGCGAAGCTCGTCCAATCTTCGCAACTCCTCACAGGCCAACACCGGGCAAACCTCCACGCTCTGGGCCGCACCGCTCGACGTCTCATGGACTCCCGATCTCTGGGGCAAGATTCGCAATCAGGTGCGCGAGGCGCAGTTCAGCGCGCAAGCCAGTAACGCTGATCTCGAACTGGAGAAGCTCACCGAACAGGCCAGCCTCGCACAATATTACTTTGAAATTCGCGGCCAGGACATGCTCCAGAAGATCCTGAATGACACAGTCGCTGCCGACCAAAAGGCACTCGATGCCACTCAGGGTGCTTACGACGCCGGCACTGGAGACTACATCTCCGTTGTGGAAGCCCGGACCACATTGCAGTCGGCACAGGCGGCCGCCATCAACGTAGCCTTGTCACGCGCTCAATACGAGCACGCAACCGCCATGCTCCTCGGTAAGATCGCAACTGACTTCTCTATCCCGGTGAAGCCAATGCTCTACTCCCCGCCTCCCATTCCGACTGGCGTGCCATCGCAACTTACGGAACGCAGGCCCGATGTGGCCGCCGCGGAGCGCACGCTGGCCGCCGCCAATGCAACCATCGGCATCGGCTATGGCGCTTTCTTCCCGCAGCTGAGCATCTCCGCACAGGGCGGTTTTGAGAGCTCCACGCTCAAGCATTTGTTTGACTGGCCGAGCCGCTTCTGGGCAATCGGGCCCAGTGCGGCGCAAACCATTTTCAATGGCGGCCTGTACCGCGCTCAATTACATCAGTACGAGGCGATCTACAATGTTGACCTCGCGACCTACCGGCAAATAGTGCTTACTGCCTTTCAGCAGGTCGAAGACGATCTCGCGGCAACCCGCATCTATTCTCAGCAAATCCTTCGTGAGCAGGAAACCGTCAAGTCGTCGCAGGAGTTCCTTGATCTTGAAAGGCAACGCTATAACAGCGGTGTCGATCCTTACGTCGACGTGGTGGCGGCACAAACCACTGTGCTTTCAAACCAGGTGACGCTCAACGCGCTCCAGGTCGAAGAAATGCTCTCCGCAGTTCAACTGGTAGAGGCACTCGGCGGCGGTTGGGATCGAAGTCAACTGCTCACGCCCGCGCAGGTTTCTGCCAAGGTTCCGGACTCGACCTATAAGGTGCAGAATTAGGGCAGTTCCTTTCTGCCATATAACACGGCCGTCCCGGCAGGCGCGTGGAAAGCAATCGATCACTATTTCCACTCGGGCGGAAATCTGGTTGTGATTGGCGGACAGCCTCTGCATGTTGAGGTAACCGAAATTGGTGAGACGTTTGTTGCAGGGCGACCGCAGGATACATACGCGAGGGCACTCGGCCTCTTTCATACCTATGAAGCTCCCGTGCCGAAGGATGCTGAGTTTGCACGGAAACAGGGCTACGCTTTGCCACGCATATCACGCACTGCGGCGCGAAAGTTCTTTGTTGTGGAGGGAAGCTGGATGGGCTCGGTCACATGGTCGATGGAACAGGCCTGGCCCCGGTGATCGTCGCCAATCACGCGGAGCGGGCCCAGACGTTGGTCTTTGACCGGTCATAGAAAGTTCTGGCGGCTCCGGATGATAGCCTTGGTGTGTTTGGAATCCGCAATCGCCTCGGTGCTGCCGCGGTGGCCGCCGGCGATAAGAAGGCTGACTCCCAATGAAGAAGTGTCTTGCCGCCTTGCTCTGCCCATTTCTGCTTTCAACTCTTTCCGCCTTTGCCCAGCTGCGACGGTTTGTGCTGGAGAAGCAGGTTGATCAGTGGCATCTTCAGCACGATCCATTCGACGACCCAAATTTGCCTGCGGAAAAGCGGATCGATAACCTGCTGTCGCTCATGACAGTCGACGAGAAAATCGACTGTCTCGGTGTCCAGACCGGTGTCCCGCGGCTAGGCGTGCCGAATATCGGTGGCTCCGAAGGTATCCATGGCGCGGTGCAGCGCGAAGCCCGAATGGGGCGACGGCCAATCACCACGACCCAGTTTCCGCAGCCCCCTGGCATGGGTGAATCGTGGGACCCCGATGTGGTGCGGCGTGCGGCAGATGTGGAAGGCTATGAAGCTCGCTTCATCACTCAGACGCCGAAATACGACCGGCAGATCTTGATGCTGTGGGGACCGCAGTCGGACCTCGACCGCGACCCTCGCTGGGGACGTAGCGAGGAAGTGTACGGCGAAGATCCGTTTCTGAACGGGACCATGGCCACGGCATTTGTCCACGGGCTAGAAGGAGACAACCCGGAATACTGGCAGGCGGCGGCACTGCTGAAGCATTTCCTGGCCAACGAAAATGAGAACAACCGCAACAGCTCGACTTCCAACTTCGATGAACGCCTTTTCTGGGAATATTACTCGGTGCCATTCCGCATGGCTTTTCTTGACGGTGGAGCGAAGGCTGTGATGGCCTCCTACAACGCCTGGAACGGCACGCCCATGGCGATCAATCCAATTCTGCGCAGCATCCTAATCGACAAGTGGGGAGTGGATGTCGTTTCAAGCGACGGTGGAGCTGTGAAACTGCTGGTGAGTCCGCGGCATCTATTTCCGAATCAGGAAGCGGCAGTCGTGGCGTGCCTGAAGGCCGGTATCAACCAATATCTCGACACCTACCGCGACGAACTGCACGCAGCTCTTAAAGACGGCTCTATCACCGAAGCCGATATCGACGGCGCCCTGCGCCGCAGGTCCGCATCGAGATTAAGCTGGGGCTGCTCGATCCGCCCGACATGGTGCCCTACACGACGATCCGGGACACGCCGGAGCCGTGGAATACGGAGCGGGACAGCAATGTTTCGAAAAAGATTGCACTCGAGTCAGTGGTGTTGCTGAAGAACGATAACCATTTTCTGCCGTTGGACAAGACCAAGATCAAGTCGATTGCTGTGATTGGGCCGCTGGCCGACGTGGTGCATTGGGACTGGTACGGCGGAACACCTCCCTATGCAGTTACGCCGCTCAAAGGCATCGAGGATGAAGTGGGTCCAAATGTGAAAGTGAACTTCGCCCCTTATGACACGCCGGCCGGCGAGGACGCCGCAATGAAGGCGGCGAGCGAGTCGGATGCGGCAGTAGTGGTGGTCGGTAACAATCCGACCTGCGGCGATGAAGCACATGCGTGGTACAACTCGCCAACGGAAGGGGGAGGGATCACGCTTCCTTGCACCGTCTCAAGCGACGGACGCGAAGGCCGCGACCGCGAAACGATGGATCTTTATCAGGAGCAGATTATCAAGCAGGTCATGATCAAAAACGCCAGAACGGCGGTGATCCTGATCTCAAGCTTCCCATTCAGAATCAACTGGACGGAGGAAAATTTGCCGGCGATTCTGCACATGGCGCAGTCGTCACAGGATGGAGGCGTCGCATTGGCGAAGGTGCTGTTCGGGACATACAACCCCGGTGGGCACCTTGTCGACACGTGGCCGAAATCCGCCGATCAGCTTCCGCCGCGGATGGATTACAACATCCGCGACGGCTACACCTACATGTATTTCAAAGGGGAACCACTCTACCCATTTGGATTCGGTCTGAGCTACACGACGTTCAAATTCTCCAACATCAAAAGTAGTTCACTGCGGCTCGCAAAGGACGGAAAGATTATGGTCAGCGTGGACGTGACGAACATCGGCAACCGCGCAGGCGACGAAGTCGTCCAGCTCTACGTGAAACATCTGCACTCCGCCGTCTCGCGGCCGCGCGAAGAGCTCGAAGGATTTGAGCGCGTGACGATCGATGCCGGACAGACAAAGACCGTGGAGATTTCGCTCGCGGCCTCGCAACTCGCCTACTGGGATGCGAAGACGCACGCGTTCCGCGTGGAGGCGGAGCCAGTGACCGTGCTGGTTGGCGACTCGTCGGCGGATTTGCCGCAGAAAACCTCCGTCCAGGTGGAGTAGGCACTCAATAAAAGCTCCAGTGTTTCGCCAGCGGCTTCTTTTGACTGCAGCAGGGAGAATGCGTCCGAACTCCAGTGTTTATGGTGATTTCAGCGATTTTACCCACTCCTTGAGGGTTGCCGGATACTCGGAATCGCCGCGTGAAATGATCGGTTCCATGACGGCAACACGTTTCTCGATCGAGTTTCGTTCATGCTTTGACCGGCAATCAGCTCGCTACGAGGTTGCACCTTGTCCGCGTGGAGTGGGATGCCTCCCTGCGATTTGCATCGTCAGCTCTGGCTCCCCCGTCCAGCCGCTGCTCCTGCTTTTCCGAATGGGGTGAGCAACGCGGACGTTGTGCCGGCGAGCCGTTCCCGGGTCACTGATTTGGGCAAGGGAATTCAGGCAGGGGGCCAGTTCCGCGCTGACCACCGCAAATTCTGCAGCGGGGATCTCGGCCGGCAACGGACGCCATCCGTAGCGATTGCCCATCAGGATCAAGAAGTTTGGCCGAGGCGTCACGTCCTGGCAGCGGGCGATTTCAGCCAGGCAGATCCGCATCGTCCCCTGGTCCAATGCTGCCTCGGTGCTCACTCCCCATCTAAGATCGATTGCCTGAAATGCCCAGCCGAGACGTTCGCAATATCGGCGCAGTCGTGGAAACACTCGTTTCTGAAGCTCGTTCCGCTCCGCCTTAAGGTCGCCGAAGGTCGATGAGACGAAGACGCGAATTGTCCGTGTGGGAAGAGCCGGGAATCCCGGTAAATTACCTGAACGGGACACAGACACAATTCCTTCCAGATTCGCAGCAAATTGATCGTGGAATTATAGCGGCATGATCTCACGCTCGTCACTGGATGCGTGCGGTTTCGACTTATTAAGCCTAGGTTTGGCTTTGGGAGAGAGTCAACTTTTGCACCGGGGCGGAAGCCGGCCGGCGCCGGTCCCCATTGGACGTAGACTCTCTCTCTCTGGCCACTTGCCTCCACAGGCCGGATGTGGGAGGGCCGTTCACTAATTGACCGAGTCCAAGCATTTGCCGACGGAATGCGGAGAATGCCGTCGTGCATGGCTCAGTCCGCAGAGTTCTATTACACGTTCCAAAACAATGCAGGAATGAGTGGATGGGTTAACCGGCAGAGCCGATCCGGCCTTTGTGTATGAGGTGGACGAGCGCGATGAAACTGGCTTCCGGATACTTGGAGACCTGCGGGCGCAAGGCATCGTGCATGCCGCCAAAGCTCTAACGCAATCAACGGATCACATTCTGGGCTTTTTCCGAATGTTGCGGCTGGAACTCGGCTTCCACATTGGTTGCCTGAATCTCCATGAGCGGCTGGCACTGAAGGGAGATCCCGTCTGTATCCCAGAGCCATTAGCCAGCGGCAACTCAGGGTTCAGGTGCGCGGGGCGCGGATTGCAGGTCGGAGTCCCTCGAATCGATAGCCTGCGCAGACCGAACAATCTCTGCCATCGAGAACTTCGCCTGCTCATATTCCTTCAAGTTCATCCAGATCAAGGCTCCTGCTCGAAGTGGTCCCCAAGAACGTGATAAAGAATACGCCAGAAAGGCGAAAGCCAGTTCGGCTTCTTACCTTCACCCGCGCGTCGCATCGCGAGGTTTTTGGCGACCTGCATGGCGGCAGCACAATGTTCGTCCGGCAATTCGGTCACTTCCAATTCCTGCGCCCAATTCATCCCGGCTGATGCCTCGATCAATCCCTCCGCAATCGCTTCCATTGCCTTATCGCGTCGCAGCCGGATTTAGAAGTAGAACTTCAGTGAGCCCTGCAACTCCCGCGAGTTGGTGGAAACCGCGGTAGACGTGATGATTCCCGCCTGGCTGGACTGAATATCAGTATTCGGCTGCGCGAACCACGGGTGATTGAACACGTTGAACGCGTCACCCCGTATCTCGATATATTCGTGCTCCGTGAAATGGATATCTTTCATTACAGTCGCATCCCAGATATCCTCTCCGGGACCGCGCAATATATTCCTTCTCGCCGTACCAAGCACCCCCGAATTGTTTGGATTTACGGCAAATTGGGTGGGATCGAACCATCGGCTGATGGTTGGGCTTGCAAGCTTGCCTGGACCAAGCCTGTTCGGAAGCGTGCCATATGACCCGCCGCTGCCAAACGGATCGGTTTCTTCAGTAACGCTGAAGGGAGTGCCGCTTTCAGCGGTTCCAACCGCCGATACGCGCCACCCGCCGACAGCGGCGTCCAAACCGCGTGACATGTTGGAGCCGAATCTCATACCGCGGCCGAATGGCAACGTGTAAATCACGTCATTCGTTGTCCGGAACTCAACATCTTCCGATCCCAGAGACCGATTCAGGTTCAGGTCAATCGGGCTTGCTACGGGAACCGCGCCGCCAATCGTCGAGTCGTCGAAGCTGCCGTTGTCGATCAATTTCGACCAGGTAAAGTTCGATGTGAACTGCAATCCATGAGAGTATCTCTTCTCAAGCGTAGCTTCCAGTGCATGATAGATCGAAGATGCGATGTTGGTGTAATTCGTGAGGCCCTCGTTGAATCCCACATTCGTCCACTGCGGTCCGAGATTCACTCCATTGACCCAGCGATTGTCATTGATCGGCATTGGAATATCGATGTGGCTTCCCTTGTTGCCCAAATAGGCCACTTGGATGGAAAGAGTGGGGGCGAGTTCCCGCTGGATGGCTAAATTCCACTGTTGATTCATGGGAGGATTGATATATGTATCCCCCTCTTCAATCAGCGGAAGACCGCTTCCACCGATCGGGAAGTTGAAGAATTGAGCGAACGTATTCGAAGGGGATACAGCCGTTGCGCCGGTCGGAATGCTTCTCGATTCATCCCAGATGAAAGGAATATTGATCAGCGCATCGCTTACCGTGTAGTTCCCGGATTGCAAGTCATAAAATAGCCCATAACCAGCGCGGATAACGGTTCTGTCATTGCCAAACGGCCGGTAGGCAACTCCGAGACGGGGCGCGAACGTCTTCTTACTCATGCTTTGAATATTGTTCGAGAGTCCGATGCTTCCCGGACTGATAATCATGGTTGGTGCACCGAGTTGCGAGGGCATATTCACGAACGCGGCATAGGCCGTGGGAGCGATTGCTTGCGTTACCAGGTTAGGCAAGTTGTTTCTGTAGTTCGACACGACCCACTGATCGGTCGCCATATCGAAGTTGCTATTCTGGTCAAAATCCTGGACAGGCGCAGCAGAAAGATCGTAGCGCAAACCAATATTCAGGGTGAGATTGTCTTTGAACTTCCAGTCGTCCTGAATAAATATGGGGAAGTTCAGTATTTTGGCTCCAAAAAGATCTCGCGGAAAATCCCTGGATGCGCTTGTAGGGAGTCCTTCAAGGAAATTCACAAATCCGTTTCCGCTGTACGTATTGGCGTTGAAGGAGAAATTTCCGCGAGAATGCGCGGAGTTTGTGGATGTCAAATGGTAATGCCTCAGGTCGAAGCCAATTGTCAATGAGTGCTTTCCTTTGTTCCAGGTAACCATGTCAGTCAGCTCGTACATATGGGTTGGATTGATGAGCGGCGCATAGTCATTACCACTGGTGATGGAGTAGTTCGAAACGTTCAGGGTAGGGAAACCGGGATACTGCGCAGATTCCTGATCGTAGCCGAGAATTCCCGACATTGTCGTGTAATTCGTGCCCAGACCTTGAGGAGAGTTGGCGGAGTAAAACCCTCCATAACCTAGACGCAGCACATTGAGCAGGCTGGGGGAGAAAGTATGGGTATAACCAAACGCATAATTTCTCGTGTTTTGAACTTCGGAAGTAGCGCCGGAGACAGGCGTGGGACCGGGAGAGTACGCCAGCAGATCCTGAAAGGAAAGGCGGCCAAAGAACATATCGTTTTTGCCTAACGAGTAATCGATTCGCGCATTTCCCTGGTCGACGTTCAAAGTCGACGCCGGCGAAAACACGTAGTGCAGGTTATCTGGTTGATTCGGAAGCGGAACAAAATAATGGTTGGTGAGAGCGCATGCGGCGCAATTAGGACCCAGAAAATACTGCGCCACAGGATCCAGCTCACCCGCCGGTACGGTCTGGTTCACGAAGGGCATTCCCGTGTAGGGGTCATTCCCGACCGCCTCGCCCAAAACGCCAGCGAAATTCCCGCCGCGCTCCGCCAAGGTCGGAACCTGCGTGCTCTCTGTGGTTGGAATCGATTCTCGCGTCCCCTGGTAGTCCAAGAAATAGAAGAGCCGGTTTTTCATCACAGGACCACCAAGAGAACCGCCGAACTGGTTTTGGTGGAGCGAAGCCAATGGCGTACCCGGCGCCGCAAAGTAATTCTTTGCGTCCGATTGAAAACCCGGTGTGTCGAGCCGAATAAACTCGAAGGCCGTTCCGTGAATTGCGTTGGTTCCGCTCCGGCTGCTCATCAAAACTATTGCGGAGCCGCGCCCGTATTGCGCCGGGGCATTGTTGGCAATCACGTTGAATTCCTGAACAAAGTCCTCATCCGGCTCAAACTGAAGGCCGTTATACAACTGTTCCGAATCGACGATTCCATCAAACTGGTAGTCAGTGTGCGAGGCGGAGCCGCCCGAAATGCTGGCTTCCGGGAGCCCAGGAGAAATGTTATTCGAACTCTTCGGTGGACCGCCGTTGCCACTATTTACCGACCCGACAAGTGGGCTCGTAATTGCCCCCGGAGTCAACCCGATCAACTGCGCAACGTGGAGGCTGTTCAGAGGAAGGCCGGCAACCTGCTGAACAGCCACCACCTGGTCTAGCGATGCCGTCTCTGTTTGGATCAATGGCGCAGCACCCGTGACGGTTACGGTCTCGGTCGAACCTCCGGGCACAAGCGCAAGATCAATCCGGGCTTGCTGTCCCACCTGCAAGGCAAAGGGCGGAACCTCAGCCTTCTTGAAGCCATTTTGCGCTGCGGAAAGAGTATAGCGACCGATCGGCAGAGATGTAATCGTGTATAACCCGCTGGAGTCGGTCGTGACCGTCCGGGTGAATCCGGTGTCGACGTTGCTGATGGTAATGCGGGCGCCGACCACCAAAGCCCCAGTCGTATCATGAACCGCTCCCACAACCGATGCCGTACTCTGCGCATGCAAATTGGCGGAGAGGAAACCTAGGGTCGCCAGAACGGCGCACGCAATGGTCCTCTTGGACCTGCAAACGATCCGGAGGACGCCGACTGCAACCACGATTGGCACCGAGGTGGGGGAATTCTTCATTGGATGACACTCCTTTTGATTTGGGCGGCGGGGACGTATTGCGATGCTGCTCTATTAGGCAACTTGAACAACCCGATTTTGCATCGTGCCGGGCTGTATTAAAAGACCTTTAAGCCACCCGGAATGGGAAACGTCCAGCCCATTGAACAAAAGCGATCTATCTATGTATGGATGGGTAGATGAAGGCACTGCAGCCGACCAGAACGCTCTCCAGACCAATGGATTACAGAAACCCGAGTCCTCGTCTCCGTTACGTTAAGCGTTGATGACTGAGAAATTGTTCTTTGCCAGGGGAGTGATCCTATTTGATGCGTTAATCATTTGCCAGTGCCAATTCACTCGTCATCTGCTCGGCAATTGCTCGCAGCGCTGCCCCCTGTCCCCAGGGAAACACTCCCAGTCTGAGCGATTGATAGCCGGCCAAGTCACCTTCCGGCGTGGCCTCCGAGACCAAAATCTCGCCGCTTGCCGAAATAGCTCCGGTTACCGCGTTCCAGCTTCGGCGCGCGCACTCGCCGAAGCTGGCGTCGAGGAGACCTGTTCGCACCCCCTTCAGAAACGCAGCACAAACAAAACAGGCGATCGAGTGTTCCAGATAGGTTTCAGGATGATTCAGGACCGTGTGCCATTCTCCATTTTCGGCTTGCAAATCGCGTAATGCTGACGCCATACTCCGAAGTCTGGAGATAAGTTCATCGCGGCCGCCCGTCTCCACGGGCATTTCGGCTAGTGTGTCAACCAATCCAAGAAGCGCCCAACCAACTCCGCGGCCCCATAAAAGGCCAATGGGTCTATGGGACGCATCGCTGTAGCCGTGGTAGAGCAACGGAACGTCCGCATCCGCAAGAGCATTCCAGAATTCCAAAGCATAGGTAGCGGCCTCATTGAACCAACTCGGCTCACCGGTTACTTGTGCCAGCCGGCAGAAAAGCGGAGGATCCGAGTACAGGCAATCGACGTAAATGTGCTCATTGGCGTCGGGTCGCAGAAGTCGCGCACCTGCTGAGCTTCGAGGCGATTCCAATAGCAGGTGCGCAAGGGCCAGGGCACGATCCAAATAGATCTCGCGGCCGGTAGACTTGAACAACTCCACGAGCGCGACACCCGGAGCCACGTGATCCGCCGGAATCAATAGCTCGCGTTTCGAAATCCATCCCGCTATCAATCCTTCAACGAAGCCATGGTAACGCGGATTCTCGCAAATACGAGAAGCTTCGAGCAGGCCTTCAAGCGCGATCCATTCACCATAGCCCCATGCTCTGTACCGATACTGGGGATAATAGAGCGTGGCATCGGCCACGCGAGCCATGAGTCCACGAGACGCGGTTCGATTCATAGAATCATCCGCGAACGCGGGATGAACCGATCCCCGGGCCCTTTTGCGAACACCCGATCCTCGCCCTCGATTTGAGCGTAGCGTTCCACCTTTGCGAGTGCAAGCTCCACTCCCAGGCCCGGCTTCTGCGGCACCGTGAGGCAGGCGTCCTTGTCAAAGATAAACGGCGAGGTAAGATAATCGTCTTTCACCAGGCCGTATGCCGTATCTGAGGCATGTTCAAAATTGCGCGAACTGGCCACCAGGTGAAGCACCGCCGCCTGCCCAACCCCGCCTTCTCCCCATGTCCCCATGACGCAAGCGATCCCCGCAGTATTCGCAATCGCGACAATGTCGCGGGCGCGTGTAATTCCCCCTGATTCGGTGATGTAAACGTTAAATGCCTCCACCGCACGGGCCTCCGCTAGTCTCCACGCATCCCGAGTTGTCATGCAGCTTTCGTCCGCCGATAAAGGCGTGTCAACCGCGCGCGCGACTTCGACCAACCCCTCAATGTCCCATGAAGGTACCGGCTGTTCAACCCATTGCAGATTCAGCTTTTCCATGCGGCGGATCCATCGGACCGCAGTCCTGGGACTCCATGCCATGTTTGGGTCAATGCGGAATGGAATCGCCGGACCCACGGCTTCACGGATTGCCGTGAGCCGCTCCATGTCTTTTTCAAGATCGAATCCAACTTTGATTTTCAATACCTTGTGGCCCTGCTCAACCAGGCGAATGGCAGAAGCGACGTCTTCTTCAACGTTGTGTAGATGGATCAAACCGGTGGTTTCCATTTTGGCCCGGTACAGACCGCCCAGAAGCTCATAAACCGGCACCCCCAGCGCCTTGCCCTTGATGTCATACAACGCCATGTCGATCGCCGACAGCGGGTAAGCTGCAAAAGTATTCCAAAGCAGAAAATGCTCCGTCTTGTGCGTCAGGAATTCAATTTGCAGTGGATCTTCACCAATGAGCAGAGGTTTTAACTCCGAGTGAATAAAGGCTTCGGCGGTCTCGTAAAACAAGCCGTCATGCTCGCCATAACCGACAATGCCTTCGTCAGTCTCGATGGTGACCAGCAGATACGATGCGTGCGTACGCGCTCCATAAGCTGCGCGCAGCAATTCTGTGAAGGGAATCCGCATCAGGCGTGTATGAATCGAAGTAATTCGCATGGCAGGCGCTTACCTCTCCCTGGTTTGACCATTCAATCGTGTATTCATCGCCTTCACTGTTCTGTGATTTCAACCCAATAAATTTCATAGGGATGCAAAGTCAGTTGGATGGGATGGTCCGGCAGAGTTTTGACCGGTACGTAGCGGACCTGTTCAAGGTTGTCCGTTGGTGCCGCGGCATTCAATCGAACGACTCGCGCCCAACCTCCCTCTTCCTCGGGAAATCGGACCGTCACATTACGCACAGTTTCTTTTTCAGCCTGCGGATAATTCCACAGAACCAGGTTCACCCAGTGCCCGCCGCGCGCGGCAAAGGCATGTATCTCCGGGCCGGTTCCGGTCACAGACAGTTTTTCCCCGCGAATGAGACTGAGAAGCTTGAAAGCGAAGTAATCTGGTTTCACGCGGTCCTGGTTGTCGTAGATCCCTTCATACTGCGGCATCTCGTTCCACCAGCGCGCCATGTTCGCTGTCCCTCTGGGCGACAAGAACGGAGTAAACTCCTTCTCGTCGACGAAGTAGTCGCGAATATGAAAAAAGGCCGCGCCGCCAAGCCCGGTCTCGTAGAAGACCTTCGTTGTTTCCAAAACAAACGCTGGTTGGAAATAGGGGTCCTGATTGGGAGGCGAAGGGGAATTCCAATTAAAGTTCCACTGATCAATAAACGTCTGCACGTGGCTCAACGAGGGATACCGGGCGAGCTTGGCCTGCATGGTCTCAATCATGTGACGAAACCCTTCGGGATCGTTGTTGTAGCCATGAAATGACAGCACATCCAGGGGCACTTTGCCTTCCCCGGCAGCAGTTATCAGGGCGTCTACTTGATCACTATGCGAATTCGCAGGCGATGGGCCCCCGATCTTGGCGTTCGGGTCAGCACGCCGAATCGCGCTTGCCGTGTGCTTGAAGTAATCAAGATAACTCTCAATCGTTGGAAACTTGAATGGGACACCACCTGGCTCGCCGAGATCGCCTTCATTGGTCAAGATCCAGCACTTGACTCCGAACTTGCGATCGTCGTTGACGTGCTTCACCAGGTGATAGATCAGGTCTTCCCATTCCGGCCAACTCGTCGGGGTGACAAGATTCTGATCAATCTTGGGGAAAAGTACCTTGGGCTTGAAAACCAGGCTCACAACAGGTGTGGCTCCGGTGGCGCGTACCGCTTCCAGCGTCTTATCGAGCGATTCCCAGTGATACTGATGGTGGGCAGGATAAATATTGAAGTACTCCTGCAAGAAAATGTGGATGGTCTGTGGGTGCAACTGCTTAATCTGCTCAATGCGGTCCGTGAACATTGGTTGAGCGCTCAGTCCGCCCTGACCAAGTGCATAACGCGTAAGATCGATCGATCCCGCCGAGTGAGCCGTGTCCACGACAATCTCCGTAGACTGGCTCCACGAGGCCGAAGATCCCGCCATCAATGCAACCATTGTAGCGAGCGATCGAAATAGAAGACGGAACCATTGAGATTTATCAATCATGAAGGTCCCCACTCTCATTGCACCGAGCCCCGATATCACCGCCCCTCAGGCCATCACTTCTTTGTGAGCCCAATTCCCGAATCTGCTGGAAAATCATTTGCCGTTTCTGCGAAAAGCGTGCATGGCGCGCTATCCAGGCCCTCGAATTGCCAGGGAATTAGGTAGATCTTCTTCAGCGAGGGCATCGGTTCCGGGAAACGAATGTCCTCGACCAAAAGCACTGGCCGGTCGCTGTAGCGGCTACAACCCAGAAACACACGATGGGCTTCGCATCCTTCCTCCATGTGGTTCGCAGAGGCGACCGATGCGAAATCGACTGCCAGCGCCTTGAGTTCTGGGAATCGCTGCATCAGAAAATCAGCGGCCGCCGCAGAAAAGCCTGGATTGTGCTCGATGTAAGTTTCCGCGTTGGAGCGATATCTTCCGAATCCCGATCGTACGAACAAAAAATCGCAATCACCTCGACACGCGTTCCAACTTCCCAGATGTTTCGGCAAAATCAGTTCGTCGGCGCCAACCTGGATGTCGAGGAGCGCCGGCCGCGTAAATACAAGCTCCGAGAGTTCATATTCAGCAATCCTGCGTCCATCAGGATTGAAATGATTCGGAGCATCGACGTGTGTACCGGCATGATTGCTCGTCGTCAGGTAAAAGGAGTTACAAGCGTCTCCCTTTGAGAGATCGTATAACTGCTCCAGGCACGGCCCTCGAAGCGTCTTGTAGAAGGGCGTCGATTTTGATAGCGGATAGGAGAAACTGATAAGCATCTGGCGTTTAGTCTAGAACCCCTCGCAGAACACCTGCCGGTTCCAGAGGCCCAGGGGCTGAGATTCTGTCCGAGGTATCGGAACCAATTCGAAGTGCCGTCCGAATTACATTCTCCTCCCGCAGAAAGCTTGTTTAATCTTGAGCCGGATAGGAACCTGGAGCTACTTTGTCTCGCTTTTTTACATTGACGGATTCCGGTGATATCGGTTCGCCACGTCCAGGCTCATTACACGCGGTTCGGATTCTGAGTCGAAGGCGCAGGTCGATTGCGCTCATAGCCAAAGCATGGTTCAATTGCCCAACCATCATCTTCGGGTTGATGCTTGCGAACTGGTGCCATGCGGCCGAACGTCCGCGGATTGGACTGGACGGGCAGTGGGGATTTCGGCTCGATCCACAGAACGTCGGAATGAGTGAGCGCTGGTTCGAACAGCCAGGTGCGCTATCCAGCACAATCAAGGTTCCTGGCGCGTGGCAGGCGCAAGGCTACGGCAAACGTGCTGGAATACTAACCCACCAATATGTCGGAGCGGCCTGGTACTCCCGAAAGGCCGTGGTTCCCTCCAGTTGGAGCGGCAAGCTCGTCAACTTGCGAATCGATGGCGCGCACCGCCTCACACGGGTGTTCGTCAACGGGGTCGATTTTGGTGAACACAACGGATTCAATGCCCCGTTCAGTTTTGATGTAACTCGCGCGATCCGGCCCGGAGCCGATAACATCATCGCGCTACGCGTGGAGAATCCTCCTTTTGACATTCAAGCATCTCCCGATAAACAAATCCCCACGCTCCCTGTCGGCATGCTTGACTACATTGCCAATTGGGGCGGGATCTACGGCGATGTAGCATTGGAGGCCGAGGATCACGCACACATTGAATCAGTGCAGATCGGCAGCGACACGGAAAAGCGGATCGCCACATTCCGGCTAAAGATCGCGACCGATGCGGCACCTGGCTTGACCGTTCGCGTGAGCATTGCCAACGTCTCGCCGATCAATCGCGAAGTAGAGATCGAACCTAACGGGGAAGCAGAGGCAAGCATTGAAGTGCCACTGCCGAACGCACCGTTGTGGTCTCCGGATCATCCCAATCTGCTTAGCGCAAGCATTCAATTGCTGCGCGGAAAAAACGAAATCGATCAGGTGGATCAGCGATTTGGCTTTCGCCAGATAACTACGCGTGGCAACGTGCTTCTCCTCAATGGCAAGCCACTTTATCTGCGTGCTTACGGAGACGACGATGTAGAAGTACTGAACGGGTTTCCGCCAGCTTCGCCGCAAGTGTGTTTGCAGCGGATGAGGTTGGCGAAGAACTTCGGATTCAACGCTGTCCGCTTTCACTCGATGACTCCGCCTGAATGCTATTTCAATGCGGCCGATGAAGCAGGGATCCTGATCATGGCGGAGCTTCCGGCAGCTTACACGCAATTCTTTTTCGCGCACCGGGACTTTCTCCGCGGCGAACTGCAACGCACTCTTATTGCATACCGCAACCATCCATCGCTGCTGTCACTCGCATTCGGGAATGAATTCAATCTCAGATGGCTCAAGACCGATGCCGATCGCGAGGACATGACGGCATCGATCGCGGAGTTCTATCGTTTGGCAAAGCAGCTTGCTCCATCCACACTCATCATGAGCAATGACGGATTCGATCTGCGCCCCACGGATATGGTGAGTCTGAGCGGCACGCCGCCTCCAGACCGTCCAACGGTCCGCCACGAGTTCGGCGGATATTATTGCTCTCTGCCGAATCCAGGCCTCATCGACCAGTTCACCGGCGTGATGATACCCGAGTGGCTTGACCGTAAGAGGCAGTGGATCTCTTCGAATCACCTCGAAAAGGTCTATCCGAAATATCTTGAAAACTCCATCCGGCTTCAGCAGCTTGGGAGAAAATTTCAGATTGAGAAGGTCCGCGCCGATCGTTCAGTCACAGGTTATGATTTCTGGTTGATCGTGGATTACCCCGGCGGCACCGGCGAAGGCGATTCGTGGGAAGAGGGCTGGTTCGATTACTTCTGGCATCCCAAGGTATCTTCAGATCTGGGGCGTGAACTTAACAGCCCTGTGCTGTCGATAATCAGTGCCGGTGTGGACCAGCGCACACTGTGGGCGGGTGCAACTCAGCACATTAGCCTGCGCATTTCCAATTACGGCGAGAATACGATTGAGAATGGCTCAGTTTCGTGGACGCTTAAGTCGGAAGGCGTTCGCCTCGATAACGGAGAAATTCGCGGAGTGCAAGTGCCGCTCGGGGAAGTGGCTGACGTCGGACAGATCATTCTGCGCGTACCCGAAACCGACCACCCGCGCAAGCTTGAGCTTGTGGCCACAGTGATGGCTGGCCCCGCCCGCTACAGCAACCGGTGGGACTTTTGGGCATTTCCTAGAAAGAACCTTCTATCCGAAGCTCCAGCGCCAATCGAGTTACAGGCCGAGTGGCCTGAGTTGCGCCACGTCTACCCTTGGCTGCGAGCAAGCTCAGACAACGTGGCTCCGAAGTCGCTCCTCATCACTGAAAGCCTCGATGAAGAGGCGATTGCTCACCTCCACCAGGGCGGGCGCGTGTTGTTGATCATGAAACAGCGGCCGTCTGACCACGGCATTCCATTTTTTCCCGCTTCGGGCGGAGCGATGGGAACGCTCATCCCCGATTCGGCCGCGCTCGGAGATTTTCCGAATCAAGGCTTTGCCGATTTGCAATTTTATAACTTACTCAACGGTGCTTCGCCGATTCCGCTGGATGCATGGCCTGCGGAATTGAATCCTATTGTGGGCGCGATACGAACCACATCTGAATTTCTCAGCCAGCAAAAAGGCCTGTCGCGTGTCGGTTATGTTTTCCAGGCCCGCGTGGGTGCGGGCGAATTGTTAGTCACTTCCCCAGGCCTCTGGAATCATTACGACGATCTCCATCCCGAAGCAATTTACCTGTTCGATTGTCTGCTTCGCTATGCCTCGAGCAGCAACTTTGCACCCGGGGTTGAGGCCTCAAACGCCCTGCTTCAAAGCTTGCAAGCTAAATAGCTATTAAGCTAGTCATCTGCGGCGTTCGATGTTAATAAGTAGCAGTGATTGAATAACTCTCGCTACCAACATTCGGAATTCTTATCCATTCCTCATGCACATCAAAATCGTGCCACTCCTTGCCGTTCATGGTAACGCTGCGAATCGGCTTTCCTTCAGGATGGCGCAGGCGCAGGAGGACGGTCGTCCCAGCCGGCGCGCTCTCAAGCCGGACAGTTGCCTCAATGCTGCCGCTCTTCGCGCGGCTGTGCACGTTGTAGGTGAGCGGGCCGAACCAGGTGGGTGCGTTCCTCACTGAAATCTCTTTGCCATCCTCCAGCCACGCTCGCGGCGCTGCCTGCGCAAGCACCAACGTATGGTCGTCCTTCTCCCGCAGCAGCATATTCCGGTATAACTCAAACCAGGCTCCATCAGTGCTGGGTGGGCCGAAATACTGCCCCCATCGCCAGCGGTGTTCTACGGGCTCATAAACACTGTGGCTGAAGCCGCCGGCCATCATGCTGTAGAAGGTACGAATCACGGCTTTCTGATTGTCGCGAAGAAGATATGCTGTGCCCTGCTGATTGTAGACCGGCTCATTTGCAAGCCCCCATCCGTGCAGATAGAGATTGTCTTCGTGATCGTTGAGAAGCGCGTCGGCAAGTTCGCCCCGCGCAGGCAAAGCACGCAGGCGCAGTAAGTGAACTGCTCCCGTGTCTACATCCGCCGGATACCACTGCTGATAGTCGCGGCCCGGATCAGCAGCGTCCGAGGGCACGTAGGGTGTCCACGTATGGTCACGGAGTTCGACTAACGGCGAACGAACACTGGCGACGCTCATGGCGCGCGAGATAGCCTCGCGATATTCCTGCGCGATCTTCAGGCATTCGGCTCCTCGCGGATTGCCATCGCGTTCCAGCGCTTTGCCCATTGCTTCAACGCCGGCATACAGATAACCTTGATTGAAGGCCCAGAATCCCTCGCCGGTCAGATCGTTGAGCTTGCCGGGGGCTAGTCCTCCCGTTGCACCCGGGGCCGACGCGGCACCGCGTATTTGGCCGATACACCAGTCGAGTGCCTTGAGCGTGTCAGGGAGTAGATGTTCGAAGCTCGCACGGTCGTCCGAAACGAGATAATTCTCCGCAACGGCGTACAACATGCCCGGAGTGTAGGCAAACCAATCCGCATTTCCGCCAAGGTGCCCATCCGGCCCCTGGTTATTACGATAGATCGCTTGAATCTCCTCTGTTGCAATGTTGTTATAGCCGCGCAAGCCGTAGAGCATGTAGTCAACATATACAGCTTGATTGATCGGCCACGGAGTGCCGGTTTGGGAGTAGGCGAAGTTCGAGTAAGGTAAGTCGATCCGGCCATCGGCGTGCCGGCGCGGCAAGGTGAGGGCGTGCCACAGATTGGCACGAAAAAGATCGTTGACAGTTTCCTCCGGCACCTTAAATTGCGCGCCTCGCGCAAGATAATCAGACCAGAACTTAATTGTTTGGCTTCGGGCAGCATCATATTCCAAGCGAGTTAAAGTGTCACGTTCCGCCGGTGGCACCGTCGGAGAAGGCAACTCAACGGTGAACTCCCGCGTCCCGTTCGCGGGCAGCGCAATCCCCAGAGTGATATCCACTCGGGTTGTTTTCTGACCAGCTTCTGACGCGCCCTTGAGTTCCTGCCCCGGTCCCTTTACGCCAACCCAACGCGCAGCGGCGCCCTTCGGCTCGATAGCAAGCAAAGTTTCATGATGCGCCGCCGTCTCCAGCAGGAGCCAGCCGTTGAGGCGCTCGGCTGTTATCTCGGAATTGTCCTGAGACGGCAGCGCACGCTCATGCACCATGGTCACGGGCACAG
Organism: uncultured Acidobacteriota bacterium; assembly: GCA_963833995.1. Lineage (GTDB taxonomy): Bacteria > Acidobacteriota > Terriglobia > Terriglobales > Acidobacteriaceae > Telmatobacter. Next base: position 631,507 of record CAWIAE010000005.1, read on the forward strand.
TACGCGCCTTTCCTGAGAGGTCCGTCAGGCGCACGCGCTGCATTAGAACCATATCCACATCGCCTCGCCGATCTGGCGGAGGACCATTCAGCGGATATGCGAGCTGCTCCACTTCGTAGCGAACATCGTCGCGCACGAAGGCGGTAGTAATTACTGGCAGGCCTTTGTCCAGCGTCTGGCTCTTCCAGTAGGGAACGATTCCTTCGGAGAGATTTCCAAACTCGAACCAGAAACGGAAACGATCGGGATTGCCGTAGTCGCTCCATGCGCCGGATCCGCGGTCTATCCCGAATTTATGAATCGCGGAATCCCAGGTGAGACAGACAATTTGACCGGGACCCTCCTGCGCAGGGTGAGCGTAGGAGGGATTGCCCATATCTTCCCACTTTGCCTTGAACTCGTCGTAAGTCGCCTCCGGATCTCGCTCCACCTGGTCAAGTATCCGGGCGCCCGTGTGCTCGGCCAACTGATGTTGCGCATCAGCAAAATTGACCGGGGAGTCTCCCGTGCTTAAGTAAATATCCAGCGAGGGAACCCAGAAAGCTCTTTCATGGAGCAATTGGTCGATAGTAAGCGAGAAGCCGCGAGTCCCATCTGCATTCAACTCGAAGGTTACTTTGCGTGCATCCGGGCGCGCCGCAGGATCCTGAATCAGGCGGTCAACGGTATCCGCATCGCTATGGGCGAGAAGATAGGCCCAGATAACCTGCATATTCTGGATCGGCACGATTTCGGCATCCGGGTAAGCCACAGCGTACGTGCGACTCTCCACATCACCCGCTCCCGCTGTGCCTTGCCACACATTCTTCTCGCTGATATTTACTCCGCCGGATGTCACCAGGCGAACAAAGAATGGAGTCCGCCTGACTGCCCTATGGCCAATGGAGATTTGAATCTTCAATTCCTTTTGGGGCTGTGCATTAATAGAAAAAGGAGCGAGAACCACCGCGGAAATAACGACTACAACAGCCACCGCATAGGATTTTGTTCTGCTTATCCGCTTATGGACTGTCGAATGTTCAGCTGCATTCAAAGATGTACATTGAAAAGATGCCAACGGTTCCCCCATCTCGATCCTTCCTCGATTTGAGCACGCACGAATACAGGTTTCAAAGGGGATTTGGGATTTCATCCGATTAGTGGGATGCCGGCCGCGCGAAACAATGATCTGCTCCCGCAGATTCTTGCAATGGATTGAAGCTTGTAATTTGATGCGAAGCACGTACCGTTGCCGCAGAGTGCTTCCTGTCACTTAGTACGGGGGGAATCGCGTTGTGATTAGGCTTCAATCTTCCACATTGCAAGTCGACGTTCTCCCCAAGGTGGGCGGAAAGGTCGGACAAATCCGGCATACGCTGTCCGGTCGCGAGCTTCTGATTCCGCCGCAGAGGCCCTATCGCACCATTCCCATCGATGGAGACTGGCTCAAGCACGACACAAGCGGCATGGACGATTGTTTTCCAAATGTCGAGGGAGGTGCGTACCCTGAACCACCGTGGACCTCGGTAAATTTGCCCGATCTCGGCGAGTGGACCCACTCCGAGTGGAGCGTTCGGCAAATGGAGCCCGCGCGGTTGACCATGGAAAGGGCAGGAAACGTACTGCCCTACTTCGCCGTCAAAACAATCCGTTTTGCGGATCAACAGACCCTCGAGTTTTCGTACAGCGTCGAGAACCGCGGGCAATTCCCGCTCCGATATATCTGGTCTGCACATCCATTATTTGCCGTGCAGGAGAAATTCAAGCTCCTGTTTCCGGCCGGGCCATTGAGCTTTCGGCTTTTCCCTCCGACGGCGGCTGTCTATTCATGGCCTTTGTATGAGGGTAGGGATATCTCAACCAAATGGATTCCATCGGGCACGACCTTGAAGATATTTGTAACGGGTCTCACCGAAGGATGGTGCGCGCTCGAATTGCCCGAATACACTTTGCGCTTTTCATTCGATACTCAAGCTGTGCCGGTCGTCGGCATCTGGTTCAACAACTTTGGATTTCCCCAGGGCGCCGGCCGTCCGTTTCGCTGCATTGCAGTCGAGCCATGTACCTCGCCTTCGGATTTGCTCGATCATCTCGACCCGGCTGCATACTCGAGAATCGCTCCCGGCTCTATTGCCGAATGGTCGATGCGATTGACCGTCTCACCTCGATCTGGAGAGAACCCTTAACTCAAAGCGCCTAGGCTGGGATCGACCCCAATGCGGAATTCAACCGAGACTTAGCAAGACCAGCGAGAGAATCCCCGTCAGGATCCCGGCGATGCCATAGGGCCCAACCTTTTCGCGAAAGATGAAAATACCAGCGGCGGCCACAAGAAACAGATTTCCGCCCGTAGTCATCGGGAAAACAACGTATCCGGGCACATTCCGCTCGAGTGCAAGCAGACTGAAAAGCTGTCCGCCAAAACTTCCCATGCCGATTCCGAAAGCCATCACAAGCTCCTGCGCGCGGAATCTGCCGCGAGTTGCCAGAAACCATGCAAGTCCGAACAGTACACCGCCGGCATACCACAAAATCAGATATTGAAAGTGGAACTTCTCCGAAAGCCCCTTTTCAGCCATGATCTTCAACCCGAATGGTCCCAGACCATTCGCCACAAAGGCGATAAGCATCAGGCGCATCCACGTCGATGAGCGGCTCATGCCGTATCCTCGGGTGCGCCAACTACAACCTGCTTTGCCTCATCGGATTGCTTGTCTTTCCATAGCAGGAACACCGAAACAACTGCCAGTACCACCACCGCGATCCTCTGCGGGCTGACATGCTCATGGTAGAAAACGATTGAGCCGATTGCTGGAATCGCCGCCGACAAGTTGATGATGAGCCAACTCGTTGAGATCTTTCCGTAACGAATACCGGCGAGAAATACGATCCCGCCAATTACGCTGGCGACGCCGAAAGGCAGCGCAATTGCATAAACCACGATTGGCACTTGAAAATCGGCGCCCCTGAAGAGCACAAACAATGTCCCGAAGAGGACACACCAGCCGTAAGCAAGCGTATAAACGGCGCCCGGCTTGCATCCGCGGAGATCGGCAATTTTCGCGAAGATACCGATGAAGCCAAAGCACGTAAGCGACAGAATCATGTAGAAGTAACCCATCGTTCGTGTCTTCCTTTCCAGCCCTCTGCGAAAACTGGACGTGATTCCTGGCTGCTTTCTGACTTTACCCTATATCCTTTCTCCGGCCGCCGGAAGCCCAGTCACAAAGCGCGCGAAACTATCCAATCATTCGGACAGTCTCTGCCACCCACCATGATGAATCCGGCACGCGCTCGATTTTGGAGGGCACAATAACAGGATGGCCCCTCGAAGACAAATCGCGAATCCTGAGGATGAACTCATCGTTCTGCACCATCCCGATGAGGTGGATTTCGATAAGCCTGGCAAGCACCACTACCGTGTCGGATTCCACCTGGACTCGGGCTGGGGATTTTCGCTGGTGCCGCTGACAGTGATCAATGGAACGAGGTCTTCGGCCTCAGGCTCGCAGCCGTCGGGGCTGGCGGTGTTTGGAGGAACCCACGGCAATGAGTGGGAGGGCCAGGTCGCCGTGAAGCGGCTGTGCCGTCAGCTTGATCCCAATCAGATTTGCGGACGAATTGTTCTGATGCCGCAATTGAGCCAAAGCGCCTGCGCCGCCAATCAGCGAGTCTCGCCCTACGACAACGTAAATATGAATCGGGCTTTTCCAGGCAATCCCCGCGGAACCATCTCTTACAGGATCGCCGACTTCGTGAAGTCTCGTATCTTTCCGAGGGTACGCGTTATTATCGATCTGCACGCCGGTGGCCGCGAAGGCGGATTCGCACTTTGCACTTCGTTTCATCCCGTGCCCGATCCAGACCAGTTCGCAGAGATCCGTATTGCTGCTTCGCTCTTCGACACCCCGTTCATGCTCATCTACTCCAGCCAAATGGCTTCGGGCTTATTGACCGATGAGGCTGAAGCCGAAGGCAAGATTGCGATTGGCGGGGAATTCGGATTCGGAGAAGGCGTCAATCGCATGGGAACTGAGCATGCCTACGAAGGCGTTCGCAACGTCATGAAGCACTACGGACTCCTTTCGGGCGAGATAACCAAAATCGACACCGCCCGTAGCTCCGCTCCGCGCCTGGTGGATGCCCAGAACCTGGAAGACTATCGTCCGTGTCCACGCTCAGGCGTTTGGGAACCGCTGATCGACCTTGGCGAAGAAGTGAAGAAAGGCCGCCTGATAGGGCGTTTGCATGATTTTTCGAATCAAGCATCAGAACCGCTGGAAATCCACGCCCACCGTGCGGGCGTCATGATCATGATGTGTGCAGGCGCTGTTTGCCAGGAGGGGACAACGCTTTTTGTCATCGCTCGCGATGCGGAAATTTCAAGCAAGGCGTGAGCGCGTCCAATTAGCTGGATGCCAGCGTTCCTCTCCAGTCGCTGTGCTCCCCGGCCCCATTTTCGGAATGCTAGAGTAGCGGAGGATAGACTCCGCACAAGGAGAGCGAACTTTGCTGGTCGATTGCCACTCGCATGCATGGGAATATCCCGGGCATATCTCTGATGAGTTTGTGAATGAAGCCAACGCGCGATCGCGGGGGCACAAACTGGATCTGAATATCCCGCCGGAGAAGCACTTTAAGGCTATGGCGGGAGTCGACAAGGTCATCGTATTCGGCCTTCGCGCCTTTCATTCCGGCTTACGGGTCCCGAATGAGTTCATCGCCCGCTACTCTGCCGGTTATCCTGAAAAGGTTATCGGATTTGGCGCCATCGATCCTGCCGTGGATCAAATTGACGAGACACTCAATGAGATCGTCCGCCTCAACCTGCGCGGCGTCAAGCTTGGGCCAATTTATCAGAACATTCACCCCGCCGATCCGCGCATGCTGATTGTCTATAAATTTTGCGAAGCGAATCGCTTGCCTATTCTCATTCATCAGGGCACCACATTCGTTCGCACGGGCCCGCTGAAATATGCGCTGCCAATTCAGTTGGACGATATTGCCGTGGCGTTCCCGAAGTTGAGAATGATCGTTGCCCATCTTGGACATCCCTGGATCGCCGATACGCTCGTTCTCATCCGGAAACATCCCCATCTTTACTCTGACATCTCTGCGCTGCATTATCGTCCATGGCAGTTTTACAACGCCCTCATCATGGCGAAAGAATACGGCGTTCTCGATAAGCTTCTGTTTGGCTCCGACTATCCATTCACCACTCCTGAAGCACAGATTGACGGGCTGCGCAACATCAATCACTTCGCCGAAGGCACAAATTTGCCCCGCCTCACCACGGATGAAATTGAGCGCCTCATCTATAGTCCAACGTTGACGTGTCTTGGCCTGGAGAACGCATGAAGATTTCCGATGTTGACGTGATAATCCTCGAATCACCCGAGGATTATCAGGCCACTGCAGGCGCCGAAGAGGCGCATGGTATCAAGTACCTGGGCTTGGTCAAAGTGGAAACGGATGCCGGCATTGTCGGCTACGCCGATCTTGAAACGCAGCCTCATGTAGCTCGAACCATCGTCAATGCTCCCTCTGAGGGGTCGGTGCTCGGCTTCAAAGGCCTTCGCTCCCTCCTCATCGGTGAGGACCCTTTTGACGTCGAGCGCCTGTGGCACAAGATGTACATGGGCTCGGTTTACTACGGCCGGCGAGGCGCCGCGATGCAGGTGATCTCCGGCATCGACATCGCCCTGTGGGATATCGTCGGCAAAAGAATCGGCGAGCCTGTCTATCGGCTTCTTGGGGGGGCCTACCGCGATCGCGTGCGTCCGTACGCCAGCACGCTGTTCCGATCTACTCCCGAAGGAATGACCGAAGCGAGCCTCGGCTATCTTGAACAGGGCTTCACGGCCGTGAAGTTCGGATGGGGCGTGTTTGGCGAGGATCCGGAGCGTGACGTAGATCTGGTCGCGGCGGCCCGAAAGGCGCTTGGAACGCGAGCAGATTTGCTTATTGATACAGGCTGGTACATCCACCGCACCCCGAAGGAAGCGATACAAATGGTGCGGCGCTTGGAGCCGTTTCGTCCGTTCTTGATTGAGGAACCGCTTTCGCCCGAGGACTACGACGGCTACGCCGAACTTTCTGGCGCCGTCGACACGTTAATTGCCTGCGGCGAACAGGAGGCAACGGAATGGGGTTTTCGCACCCTGATCGAACGCGGACAGGTGGATGTGATTCAACCCGATCTTTCCCGTTGCGGTGGATTCACCGCCGGACGCAAAATCGTGCATCTGGCGGAACTCTACAATCGCCTCTGCATTCCTCATGCCTGGATCTCCGATCTCTTGACTGCCGCCTCGCTTCATCTGAACGCCTTTATGCGGCGATCGGTCTTTCAGGAATTCAACATTACGGTTGGGCCATTGAGCCGCGAAGTATGCCTCAATCCCATTCATCTTGAAGACGGAATGTTGCGCGTTCCGCAAGGGCCGGGTCTCGGCGTTGATGTGGATGAGTCGGTGATTAACAAGTACAGGGTGGAATAAGCCATGAACAGACTCAGAGACAAAGTTGCCATTGTCACCGGCGGCGCCAACGGCTTTCACGCAGTTCTTGAATCGACTGAAGAGGAATGGCGTAAGTGCATTGATGTGGCTCAAATGGGGACGCACTACTTTACCAAAGCTGTCTTGCCTTGCATGCTGGCTCGGGAGAAAGGCTCCTTCATCCAAGCGATGGGAGGCATGATAACCTCTGCCGCCCACACGGCAACGAAGGAGGCGCTGCTTGGCTTTACCATAAGCGTTTGTTACGACTACCGACTGCGGAACATCCGCGTCAATTCCCTTTGTCCAGGCCCGAGTCAAACTCACATCTCCGCGGGAATAGCCGGCAATTTCAATGCGATCAAACGACTCTCGGCCGAGTCGGTCAGCCAAGGGAAGTTTTATGCGCCGAGTTGTTTCTCGCATCCGATGAGTTGACGGGGGAGGCCGCGAGAAAACACGGTTAAGGTACCGGTGGACTCCAGGTACACCTAAGGATTGCGCCGGTCTCAAATCACGCATTCAGTTGCCGACTCTTGGAGGACTCTCGGATGAGACTTTCTCAATTTCTGGCCGTTCTAGCAGTGGCCATAGCGACTACTTTAGGGATTGCACAAAATCGTACCGCGACTCTCACGCTCGATTTCACAAAGGATCTTGGTCCCATGCAGATGGACCATATATCTCTCGGCCAGGGAGGTTTGTCCCCGGATCCGATGTGGGATAACCGCATCGCCGAGATTCGCGCGCTTCATCCACATCTTATTCGGCTGTTTGTCCAGCAGTACTTCGACGTAATGCCGGCTATCGGAAAATATCATTTCGCGACACTCGATCGTTCGGTCGATGAAATTGTTCAAGCCGGCGCAATTCCGCTCATGACGCTTGCCATTCGCCCCAAAGCGCTCTATCCGAAGATCGATCAGAATATAGTTGACCCGACTAGCTACGCCGCCTGGGAGGCCTTGATCTCAGCAATGGTGACTCATTACAAAGAGCGGGGTCTGCATAGCATCTATTGGGAGGTTGGAAACGAAGGTGACATTGGCGAATCAGGTGGTTCTCCTTACCACTTCACGCCAGAAAACTATGTGCGCTATTACCAGCATACAGTTGCGGCGATTCTGCGTGCCGACCCAGGTGCACATGTAGGAGGCCCCGCCATTGCCAATTACAGGTCGCCGATTCTACCGGCGCTGCTCGACGCTGCTGACAGTAAGAAGATTCCGCTCAGCTTCATTTCATGGCACATCTACAACAGCGATCCCAAAGCCGTTCAGGCAACGATCGAATACCAAAAGGACCAGCTTGCCAAGCACCCCTCGCTTCATCCTGAGACGATCCTCGATGAATGGAACATGGCCTTGACGGTACCCCCCAAAGACCCGCGTATTCAGCCGGCCTATGTGGCAGAAACTGCCTGGCGCATGAAGGAGTCAGGCCTGGATTACTCGTGTTTCTATCACATTCGCGACTATCACGTGGACCGCGATCAGTTTTCGAGCTTCATGTCGCCAGGTGGTGCATCCTTCATGGCCAGTTGGTGGAACCGCATGCCGCAATACTCGGGACTGTTCGATTATCAGAATGTCATGCGACCGGATTACTTCACCTTTGAGTTGCTCGCGCGCGTGACCGGAGATCGTCTTCAGGCGACGAGTGACGATGATTCAGTCCACGCTTTTCTCGCATACGATCAACTTTACAAATATTACAGCCTGATGTTCTGGAACTTCTCGGCATCGCCAGTCACCATCAAACTAGATGCCCGCGGCCTTCCAGGCACGCTCACTGTCCATCGCCGCACGCTGGACGCGGAGACTCCGTTTCAAGATGAAAATGCCCGCCTTCGCCCGTTAGATGACACATCGCTTACGCAAGGTGCCGCGCCTGTCGAAATTAATCTCGAGCCCTATGGGGTCCAGTTCTGGTCACTGGAACCGCTCCACTGGAGAGCTGAACTCACAGGCCGGGAGCCGGGACACACCGAACCGCGCAAGTGAGTTTCGAGAGGGCGTCGATTCCACAACAGTAGATCGGCTCGAACGCAAGCTGATTGAGATGGGCAATCGCGGAACGCGTGATTGTATGGGGCATAATTCGGGCGCGAATCGATTGAAGATAGATCGAATTTGATTGAGTAAATCAGGCTCTACATAATAGAGCCCGGTAGGCGGGCTCCGCCTTACAAAACACCGTATTTGGCAAAAACATCTCTTAAGTAGGCGCCGCGCATGAGTTCCGTTCGGCTTCCATTTTCCTTTGCGACTTTCTCGCTGGCCATCTGAATCACGTTCGGCAGAACTTCCGCGGGAATTGCTATCACGCCGTCATAGTCGGCCACGATCAGGTCGCCGGGAGAAACCCGCGCCCCTGCGCACTCGACCGGCACGTTGTAATCGATAATCGTGCCTCTTCCTTTGGAATCGACAGGCTTGATTCCCCGGGCAAATACCGGAAACCCCATACACTGAATCTTTTTTACATCGCGAACGAGACCGTCGATCACCGCCCCCCTGGCACCCCGCGCGCGCGCAGCGGTGGATAGCAATTCGCCCCACGGTGCGTTTTGCAACGAACCCGCCGTCGAAGCCACAACCACTTCACCGGGAAGGATCGAGTCGATCGCCTCGATCTCCATGGCATAGGGAACAGGCGGAATATGGTAGACGTCCGCATAAGCCAGCGTGCGCGCCCAACCCGCAAACCGGTCGTCGGCCGACAGCGGCCGGATGAACTCTCGTAATGCTTGATTTCTATATCCCAGCTCGTCAAGAGCGTCGGAGATTACGGCAGTGTAAAGCTGTTCTTCGATCTGCCTGAACAACATTAAATCTGCTTCGGTGGCCGGGGTCCTTGACGGTCGACTCGATTCGCTAAGCATGAATTGATGGTAACGAAAAAGGAGAAGCAAGAGAGGTTCGGAAGCAATCAAGAAATACTGAAGTGTCCGATAGCGTGGACGCTTCTGGAATGCCACGCTTCTCTTAGAACCATCACCCGGTTTCCACCGCTTTTTAAGACGTCGCCTCGACCTCTATGCTTCGATCTGGAAGGATCGAGTGAGCCCGGGCGGTATGCAACTGGCGCTCTTCCGAAACTATGCCGATTTGCCGTGACAACGCTGCGGCGGTACTCATCACTTGCGCGGCTCTTGCAGAGATATTTTCCAGTTGTGCCTTGGTTCCTGAAATGCTGATTGCCGCCACCACTTCTCCGGCGCTATTGCGAACCGGGGCTCCTATGCAGCGCACGCCTATCTCTTCCTCTTCATCGTCGATGGCATAGCCCAATCTCTGCACATTTTCGCAAGCAACCCGAAGCGCCCGACGCGAGGCTATCGTGTTTTCGTTGTGCCGCATGAGTCCTTGCTTGCTTATCAATTCATCGAGCACGTCTGGCGGAAGTTCCGAGATAAGCGCCTTCCCCAGTGCCGTGCAGTGAAGCCCCATCCGCTTTCCAACCCAGGTGGCAAGATGTGGCGTTCCTGGTGCCTCGATTCTGTCAATCACGATTGCTTCGCCATCCTCCATCACCGCCAGGTGGACAGCAAGCCCTGTATCCATCATGAGCTGGCGCAGATATGGCGCGGATTGAGTCCGCAGGCTGGTTCCACCAAGCGCCAGGTTTGCCAACGCCTGCAAACGAAAACCCAGGCAATATCGGCCTGTCTTTTCGCATCGTTGAACGTAGCCTGTGCGTTGATAAGTGAGCAGAAGAGCGTGGCCGGTACTTCGGGGAAGTTGGAGTTTACGCGTCAACTGGGACAATGTGACGCCACGTCGGGATTGGGCCAGGAACTCTAAGATAAGGAGTCCCCTTTCCAGTGCCGGCACTGATTGCGTTTTGGGTCCAGTCCAAGCGTTCATGCGAAATCTTAACATGACTTTAGTTTTTTGAACCGAAGAAAAGGCGAAAGCGTCCAGCTAATCGGATATTTAAGCTCCAGGATCGTAGCCGATTCTTCGCAACTTGAATCAAAGGTCAGCGCTACAGCGGTTTTGATTAGGCTCTTTACAGACATACATCCCAGAAGGGCTGCGTCGCTCGATATTCAAATGGCGGCACTTGGATCGAAACGTCTCGAAATACCTACTCATTTTGAGTTCAACCTTCTAAGGTAATCCCCGAGTTCCTGATGAATCTGCGGCCGATCCCATAGAAACTTCTGAGGAAATTGATCCGTCAATTTGTAGGGCGCCGGGGCCGGCGGAACCCATTGGGCCATATCTTCTCGTTTTATGACATAGTCGCCGATTCTGTACCCATACATATCAAGATGCCGGATCCCGAGTCGGAGAGCGGCTTCGCAGATCATGCGAATCTGGACAGCGGTCGGATAATGGGCGGGTCCGGACGTGCGTTCCTCGGGTTCGTTCGCGACCCAGAACGTATAGATGATCTGTTTTTTGTCACCAATCATCTCGCGGATCGTAGTCAAGGCCTCGACCGTTTTTTCCGCAGCCTTTTTGCCGGATTCGGGCGAAGAATCCCAACTTGTTGTCGTGTAGCCCCCCACCGCGTCGAAGTATTGGGCTACCTTTGAAAAATCCAGACCATGGCTACTTCTCCGCTGTGGATTAACGATGTTGGGGAAGTAATCCTCAAGGTAGATTTCATGCTGTGGGTTGCGATCGACAGCGCGGATGTATTGCACCGTATCCCGCGCCCAATCCTGCCACCATTTCTCGCGCACCTTGCACCATTCATCCCATCGGGGATCTCCGGTCTCACGCGGCAACGGCTCGCCGAAGGCTCTCCGTTCATGTGCGCCGTAAGAGATTTCTCCTGTGCCGCCGGCTTCAAATGAATCATCGAACACATAACCCGCCATGGCCGGCTCATGACCATACGCGAGTGCGAGTCTTTGCAGATAGCCTTTCCATTCGGTCGAGCGCCATTCCGGATTGAATACGTCAAAGGACTCGAGTTGATGACCCGCTGAATCCACTTGCATATATTCAGGGTGTCGAGGCAGGGAGTTGGCGGTGGGCTGCCACACAAAAAGATATGCATGAAGCCCCGCTTGATTCGCCCAATTCATGGCTTCCCTGGTCTCCGAGATGCGCGTGCCTACAGCGGAAACATCCAGGCCCCAGCCCAGTAGCACATCCGTAAAACCGAGGTTTCTCATGGTGACGAAGTCACCTTGCCAGTCCACTTTGGGAGCGGAATTGAGCCAATACCATGCACTAATCCGAATTTTCGGCGATTGTGCGTAGCCGCTTACGCCGGCGCATAGAAGCAGGAGAACGCATGTGAACCACTTGTGCACGTGACGCCTCCGGAATATCGCACAAAATGTTTATGACGCATCGCGGATGCTTGCGCTCGCCAAACATCTCTGCTGTCGTATCGCAACATCCAACCCGCTGTACGTTTTCCGCGTTCTGAATGCCAGTGGCGCTTTTCGTCGGCTGCGCGCATCGCCGATACTGGACTTCGAAAACGAATTCGGGAGAATCTCTACCCGGGCGCTTCCTTCGCAGTACTTTGTCCGGGCCGGTCCGTCGCTTCCCGCTCTCCAATTCCGCAGAGGGCACAGGAAATGTCCTTCATCGACTGGGTCATTCTAGTACTTTATTGCGTCGGAATTCTGTTCCTCGCGTGGAGCTTTCATTCCAGGGCCAGTCGCGGCATCGAGCAGTTTTTCATCGCCGACCGCAATCTTCCCTGGTGGGTTATCGGATTTGCCGACGTGGCCGGCTATACGGGCGGTGGTCAAACCTTCGTCATGGTCCTCTTCCTCTCCGGCTTTGCCGGATTGTGGCTGATGGCGTGGGTCAGTTGGATCATCTGGATGCCCCTGGTGGCAATCATCTGGGCGCCGATGTGGAGACGGCTTGGCGTAGTCACCACGGGCGAGTTCATCGAGAAGAGGTATGCCGGGCGCAGAGCCGAAGCCTATCGGCATGTCTATGCGCTGTATGCGTGCTTTGTCTGGGGCGTTACTTCAATCGCCTACTCGGCGGCATGGATGGCGGCCACCGCCACTTCAGTGCTGAACTGGTCTCCGCTCTATGTGCTCTTGATCTTCGGAGCAATCACCATCGTGTACAGCCTGATGGCTGGATTGTTCGCCGTTGTCTACAACGATGTCCTGCAATTTCTCATCCTCATGGGTGGCAACCTGGCGTTCGGCTGGCTGCTGATCAGCAGGGCAGGCGGGTTCCACAAGGTTTGGGTCCAGTTGACTGTGCAGCGCGGGCATCAGTTTTTGAATCCCTTCCCCTCTGGCAACTCGCTTACCTCGCTTTCGATTATCGCGCTTTGCGTGCAGGGGTTGTTTTTCGCCGGCTCGCCGTATGCTGGAGAGGGTTGGACAGCCCAGCGGTTTATGGCCGCGCGCAACGAATGGCATGCAGTGGTGGGGCAGATTACAAATGGCGTGCTCGCGCTCGTCATTCGCCTTGTACCTTTCATTTTGATCGCGTTTGCCGCCGCTGCCGTCTTCCCCGTAACTCAAGTGCCGGTGCCTGCGGAATTATGGGGTGAGCTCGTCCGCAGGCAAGCTCCACCGGGACTCTTTGGGTTGCTGCTGGTGAGCGGACTAGCTGGCTCGATGGCGGCTATTTCTTCCATTGGGAACTGGGCGGCGAGCTATGTTGTCAACGACATTTATCGGCGCAGCCTTCGGCCCCATGCTTCTCAACGTGAATTTGTGCTGGCCAGCCGGGTGACTTCTGGAGTTCTTCTCGTGGTTGCTTTCGCCTGGGGAGCAATGATCGATCCCAGGCAGCTCGAGAAATGGATATTGTTCATCAACTCGTCGCTCATCGTCTTCTCGCTTCCGCTGGCTTGGCTGAAGTGGTTCTGGTGGCGCACCAATGCTGTCGGAGATATGGTTGGCATCCTGGGTGGCTTCCCCGCGGGATATGTGGTCTGGTTTGGGTCTGACGCAGTCTTACCTGCCGGCTTTCGGGCGTGGCTGCACGCATTGACCGGTCTCAATTGGAATGGGCTTATTCCCGCATTCAGCAACCTGCAACGATACCCTTTCTGGGCCGGGTTTGGAATTCTCTTTAGCATGGGATGGATATGCATTCTTTCGGCTACGCTCTTGACACGTCCCGAACCCATGGAAGTTCTACAGAGCTTCTATAAGTCCGCGAAGCCAATTGGCGTGTGGGGTCCGGTGCGGAACACTCTGGACCATGCCACACGAGAAGCGATCCACCCGGAGATGGCACATGACCTGATGACTTCCGTTCTCGGCATTCTCTTCTATTTCCTCTTGACCGTCTCATTGTTCAGCCTGCTAGGTGGTCATGCCAAGCAGGGATTGATAGTCTTGGCGGCGGCTGGTATGAGTGGAATCCTGTTCGCAAAAATTGCAATCTCACGATTGAGATTATCCGGAACGACTATCGTTGTTCGCGAGTCTGCGAATATTGAGGACTGAAAGCCATTTCTATGAAGATCACTTCCGTTGAAACGATCCCGGCTTCGCAGCGCGTACGGCCTGACTTAGCCATCGTCAGCGCCGCCGGGCAGCATCCGGAATCGCACTACTTATTCATAAAAATCAGCACTGAAGATGGCGTGGCGGGCTATGGCGAAGCCACCTTGGCGCCTGTGTGGAGCGGCGAGAGCCAGGCAGCGGCGCAGCACATCATCCGGGAAATCCTCACTCCGCTGCTAATTGGGAGAGATGCGCTCCATTTGAATGCTTTGACAGATTCCATGGATCGCGCTTTGATTGGCAATCCATTCACCAAGGCCGCGATTGAGATGGCACTGGTGGACCTCGTTGCGAAGATTCACCAGATCCCAGCACACGTTCTGCTTGGCGGCCCGAGGCGCGACCCAGAAATCCGCCTCAAGTTTTCTATCGGAGCCTTTTCCCCCCAAGAGGCGGCGCGTGTCGCCCGGCACGCGATGGCTCAAGGGCTCTCAGCAGTAAAGGTCAAGGTCGGTTTCGATGTAACGCAGGATATTGCGCGCGTTCAAGCCGTCCGATCTGAAGTGGGCGCGGAAGTCCGCGTTGCCGTGGACGCGAATGGGGGATGGACGGAAAATGACGCGACAAGAGCGATCCCTTATCTGGAGCGGCTCAACATCAATGCCCTCGAGCAGCCCATCCGGCGGGGAGACTTCAGGGGCTGTGCGCGCCTGCGCCAACGTACTGCAATTCCCATCATGCTCGACGAATCCGTTTTCACCCTCCAAGACGCCCTGGAGGCGATCCGCTGCAATGCCTGCGACCTGATCAGCATCTACCCGGGCAAGAATGGAGGCGTCTTCCGTTCCCTCGAAATTG
>CAWIAE010000006.1:0-30446 GCA_963833995.1 uncultured Acidobacteriota bacterium
TCAACCACCCACTCTGGTCCTTCCCGACCGGCAGCAATTTGACGCTGCAGTTCGACCAGGACCCAGTCACTCAGGGGTTCACACAGACCAACGCGGCCTTCGGCAGCACGACACAAAAGCAGGGCCAACGCATCGTGGAGTTCGCATCGAAGTTCTACTTCTAGTGCGGATCCACAATTCACCCGCCCTTTCTGGTATTGTGCAGGTGGCATTTTCTTAAGGAAAATGCCACCTGAGGGCGGCGCCTTCGGGATACAGCAATCGTGGAACCGCTGTAGCCGAATCAGTTCATAAGGTAGTCAACGTGGGGATGACATTTCGCGATTCCTCTATGATGTTCAGGTGAGGGGGTCGCTATGCGAAATGTCATCCTCTGTTTTTTTGTCGGCGTGAGGGCGCTTGCATTGGCGCAATCTCCTCAGGAACTGGTGCAGGACGCATTAGAGAAGCAGCGTTCGGGCCAGTTGCAGGATGCGGTCACTGAATACCGCGAATTCCTGAACTTTGATCCCGAGGCAACCGCAATCCACTCAAATCTAGGCGTAGCGCTGGTCGGCCTCGGCAGGTTTCAAGAGGCCATTCCCGAATATAAGACTGCGCTCGAACAATCTCCCAAACTCGTGGGCACGCGCCTGAATCTTGCCCTTGCCTACTACAAGATGGGCCGCATTCAGGAGGCCACAACGGAATTGATCAGGGTCCATACTGAGGACTCCTTCCAACCATCAGGCCAGCCTGCTGCTGGGCGACTGCTACATGCGCATGGGAAAAGAAGAAGACGTCATTCGCGTGCTGGAGCCCGAAGAGAAGCAAAGACCCCAATGATCTGGCAATTTCTTACCTTAGCGCGGAACAGCTCTCATTCGCCAGAAGCGCGTGGATGAAGGCCAGGTCCTCGTGGATCGCATCCTGCGCAATGGTGATTCCGCCGAGGCCCATCTGATGCTGGGCACGGCGAAGATGAACGTTTCGGACTTTGCAGGGGCTCGCGATGAATTTGCCAAAGCGGTAGCACTGAACCCAAATCTCGCGGACGCACATGCACTCTACGCCAAGGCGTTGATGATGACCGGAGACTCTGATCTGTCTGCGAAAGAATTCAAAGCCGAACTTGCCGTTGAGCCATATAGTTTCGAGGCTAACTTGCAGTTGGGGGCCAACGCGCGACAGGAGCAGAATTACGATGAGGCCGAAAAGCTTTTGCTCTCCGCGCAAGAGACAAGGCCGGATGACCCCGGAGTTCGTTATCAGCTTGCCTTGGTCGCCATCGATCAAACCCGGCTGGAAGATGCCTGCCGGATTCTCGAATCGCTGGTCAAGGAATCGCCGCAGTTTACCGAGGCGCACGTCTCCCTGGTGCGGGCAGATTACCGTTTGAAGCGGCCGCAAGACAGCAAACGTGAGCGCGACATTGTGCAGAAGTTGACAGCGGAGGCGCAGGCCAAGCAGCCCGGCGTCAATCAGCATTAGTATTCGGCCGGCTCGACCAGCCTGCCAGTCTGCCTTGGGTTTTGAATGTTGATGCAAGCTCGTTTTGGACTCTTCCTCTCGTTTCTGTTTTGCGCGGCCGCTGCGGTCAGCCGGCCACCAACACTTCTGCCGAATGCAGCGGATGTCATTGGCAGGCGACGACCCAACCCTCCACCATGATGGGCAAGGCATTGGAGACCGCAGCGCAATGCAAGGTTCTGGCCACACACCCTGTACTCACTACTGTCCGGGGTAAATACACGTATCGCATCGAGCGCCAGGGCGATCAGAGCATTTACTCAGTTACAGACGGGGACTAACACCGTCAGCATGCCGATTCTCTGGGCCTTAGGCGCCAGCTTTGCCATCGGGCAAACATACATCCTTGTGAAGGATGGCAATTGGTACGAGAGCCGCGTGAGTTGGTTTCGCGAGTTGAAAGGGCTCGGACCCACCATGGGAAGCCAGGACTACACTCCGGTCAGCGTAGATGATGCTGCCGGGAGGCTCATCAGTCATGACGAGAAAGTTCGCTGCATTGGCTGCCATGCGACCGACGCTGTCTTGAACCGCGAGCTTACATTGAAAACATTGCAGCCCGGAGTGCAATGTGCACATTGCCATGCAAATCTCGACACGCACTTATCAGAACAGGAAGGTTGGCCGCTGCCCACGAAGCCGGCGCCCATGCAATCCCTCCAGTTGGAAGGAACCTCCGCGCAGCAGGTATCCGACTTCTGTGGGAACTGCCATCGAACCTGGGCCGAGATCGCCTCGGAACGGAACCCGGGCATCGGCAATGTTCGCTTCCAGCCCTATCGTTTGACAGAAAGTAAGTGCTTTGACCCGGATGATAAGCGGATGAGTTGTCTCGTGTTCACGATCCGCACAAGGAACTCGACTCGAGGCCGGCAGATTACAACGCCAGGTGTCTAGCCTGTCATGGCGGCAGGAAGTCTGGCGCGAAGACTCCGCGTCTCAACCTCAGGTTGCGTCAATTGTCATATGCCCAAGCTTGAACTGCCAGGCACACACTACAGGTTCACGGATCACCGCATTCGCATCGTGAAGCCAGGTGAACCTTACCCCGGATAGCATTTGGCCGGCTGCTCGACTGCCGGAATAACCGAAATTGGCAGCACCTTGCCCTGAAGATAGAATGATTCGAATGATGCACTCCAGACGCGGTTTTCTGCAAGCTGGATTGGCTGCCGGAGCCGCCAAACTGCTGCACCTCCCCTTGCTCGCCCAGTCGCCGGACAAACAGCCTTTGTTCATCGAGGTGCCGGCCACTGAATCGGGCATCGCGTGGGTGCATGAAAATGCCATGTCACCGAGCCGGTTCCTGCCCGAAGCACTCGGACCAGGCTGCGCCTTCTTTGACTACGATAATGACGGCTGGATGGATATCTATCTTGTCAATAGCGGCCCCTGCGACTTTTGGAAACCGACGAAGCCCGTGCGCAGCGCTCTCTACCACAACAATCACGACGGCACCTTCACTGACGTAACGGAGAAAGCTGGTGTCGGCGGAGCTTATTTCGGAATGGGCGTGGCTGTCGCGGACTATGACAATGACGGCTGGCCGGACCTCTTCGTAACCTCTTACGGCGAGTGCATTCTCTACAAGAACAATCACGACGGCACTTTCACCGATGTTACCGAGCACGCCGGTCTCGCCACGCCAGGCTGGACCACCAGCGCCGTATGGTTCGATTACGACAATGATGGGCGCCTGGATTTGTTTGTATGCAGCTTTGTTGACTACTCCGGTGCGCACAAGCTGGAGTGCGGCAACAACAAGATTGGCCGCAATTACTACTGCGTACCGCGCGTGTTCAGGCCGACGGCCAGTTTTCTCTACCATAACAACGGTGACGGAACATTTGCCGAGGTAAGCAAAGGAACCGCCATCGCAACCGCGCTGGGCAAAGGCCTGGGTGTGGTTGCTACCGACATCAACAACGATGGGCGAATGGACCTTTTTGTATCCAACGATACGGTGGAGAATTTTCTCTTCGTGAACCGCGGGCCGGGTGAGGGCGGCCATTGGAACTGGGATCAGATCTCGCTGCAGTCCGGGGTTGGCTTCAGCGAAAGTGGGCGGCCTCGTTCGGGAATGGGCGTAGATGCTGCCGATCTGAACGGCGACGGCTGGGAGGATCTCTTCGTGGCCAACGTGGATCACGAGGATATTCCGTCTATATCAACAACAAGGACGAGACGTTTTCAGATGCCGCCGAGACCAATGGTGTTGCCGAAGATACTCGGCTGATGAGTGGGTGGGGATTGAAGTACTTCGACTACGATAATGATGGAGCCATCGATCTGATTCTCGCCAACGGCCACCCCGACGACATGATCGACCTTTACTCAATTCAAGTGAAATACAAAGAACCCCTGCTTCTCTATCACCAGGGCGAGGACGGAAAGCTGCACGATGTGAGCCGGAATGCGGGTCCCATATTTCAGAAGGACTTTGCCGCACGCGGACTCGCAGTAGGAGATTACAACAACGACGGCGCCGTTGATGTGTTGATCGGCATCAACGGCGGACCTCCTGTATTGCTGAAAAACAATGCCGCCGCCGGGAATAACTGGCTCGGACTCAGGTTAGAGGGAGTTACCTGTAATCGCGATGCGATCGGTGCACGTATCGTTTGGAAGGCAAATGGCAAGATATGGCATCGTTTAAAGAACGGCGGCGGCAGTTACTTGTCCTATCACGATCCGCGTGAGGTTCTGGGCATTGGCACTGCGACCCTGATTGACGAGCTCGAAATCCACTGGCCGGCTCCCAGCAAGCATGTTGAGATGTTGAGTCACCTGGAACCAAACCGATATATCCTCATCGTCGAGGGGAAAGGCATCGTCTCCACATAGCCGCACTGGACCAACAACCCTACAGTGCGGCTGATGGGGGATCCTCCGGACCCTGCCCTTATCCTCTGGTGCCCGGAGGGGGACTTGCCCCCGCGACCGGTTAAGGCCTGCGGATTTTAATTCCCAAATTAACCGCATTGCAGCAAATTAAACGCGCTAATCTGATTGAAATGGTCGGACACCGATCCTGCGGCATTAAATGTCAAGCGGTCTCGATCAGTAGATAAGCTTAAGTGACAGTTGAATCTGCCTTGAAGTGCCGGCAGTCTTGGAGATTTCGCCGAAACCAGATCCATTCAGGATGTTCGAGGGAAGCCCCATGTTGACAATGTTGAACAGATTGAAGAACTCTCCGCGGAACTGGACGTCCATGCGCTCCGCGCCGGAAGATCTTCTGCCAAAGGGTGTGTCTTTTATCATTGCGAAGTCGTAATCGTAGTAGGCAGGCCCGCGGAAAGAGTCGCGTCCGAGAGTGCCGAAGCGTCCTTGGTTCGGTCCCGTGCCGCCGGCAATATGAACGGGAATATTGAAATAGGTGCTCGCGTTGGCCGCTCCCATCCCAAAGTAGTCTTGGCGGTTCGTGCGCGCCGTGGACAACTTCGGCCTGGCAATCTGATCCGGACGGTCGACGCCGTTCGCGCCCGCTCCCGTCTGCTGTATGCCCGAGTAAATGGTGAACGGAGCACCGGACGATATTGAAGAGATGGAGAGCAGTTCCCACCCATAGGTAAAGCTCCGCGGAAGCGCGCTCAAGAAGCTCGCGCTCTCCATGTGCAGGTCCTGCGCCACACTCAGCCCAAAGCTGTGGTTCACGTCGAAAGAAGAGGGTCCCTTCTCAGCGCGAAGATTGAATGGGTCCTGTGACGCTCCCGAGGTAGTAGCACCTGTTGAACCCGTACCACTCAACACGACCGAAGTAGTATCGATCGACTTACCCCATGTGTACGAGGCCTGAATGCCGGGTCCGCCGCGACCCACGGTACCAAACAGTGAAGCCTGTAGCGCGTTGTAGTTGGAGTGCACGTCATTGGTCATCACGTTCATCACCCCAAAGCCGCCGGTTACGTCGCCCGCGGAGTTGAATTGCGTGTAGGGTGCGAACTCAGGGGTAGCGCCGGGATAGGCGTTCGGAAAAGAGATGCGCGGAAGCTTCTGAGCCCCAGTTCCCACGTAACCCAGGTCCGCAGTCAGGTTGGCGATCTTGCGCTCGAGGCCCAGTGTCCAGGTGTAGAGCGTGCCATTGCCAAACTTGGCATCGATCCCGGAGAGGTTCAGAGCACTCACCGCACCGGAGGAAGTCACGTTGGCCAATTCCTTCTCATAGCGGTCCACGTCCATCGGCGTGTTGGCAGGAATATTCTTCGTTCCTTTCGCCAGAATGTCATTGCCGCTCAGATCGTAGGCAATGGGCAACATCAATGGGGTGATCGTGAACCCATACGCAAGCGGTGCGCTCGATGAGGATTGACGCCGCGGATTGATCGAGAAAGGTGTAGAACCAGTGAGCATGTTGTCCTGCCAGATATTAGGCGGGATTATCGTCACCGCTCCGCCTGCGTGCGCGGTAAAGTTCTTAAGCGGCGCCCAGGAGATTTGTACTCTTGGGCCCCATCCATTCCAGGTGGATGAATATCCTGGCTGAGGATTGACCACATAGTCCAAGGCTCCATTCAGTGTGCGGAAAGAGCCAGTGCGATGTGCACGCTCAGTGATCGGGGTGTAGAACTCCCAGCGGACGCCGTAGTCCAGCGTCAGTTTTGGCGTTACCTTCCAATCGTCTTCGACATAGGCGTTGTAATCGCTGCGGTTGATGGCAGCCGGACCGATGTGCGCACCACCTGAAACTCCTGGAGGCGCAATGGCTACGATATAGGCAAATGGCGAACCTGAGAGGAAACCAGAGAGCGTATCCGGTAGAGGATCACCTAGGTTGATGTCGTGCTTGCCACTCGCAGACGCGATCGCTTCCGTTGCGTAGGCGGTACCGCCGCCGAAATCGTACTCCCCGTTCGGTGGAATTCCAAAATAAGTGGTGTCCACATTCTCCCTGACTTCGAAGCCCGCTTTCAGAGCGTGTTGTCCGGCAGTGGAGCTAATGTTCTCCTGCTCCTGGAACAGATTGCCGTAGGCCTGCATCACCGATCCGCCGGCGCTGTTGAAGGCTTCGAAGAGACCGTCTTCAAACTTCACCGCGGGGTCCGTGTGATCGGGGGTAGGAAAGCCAGGGGTGGATCGGGTTATCGAGAGCGAGGACTCAAGCACAAGCTTTGGGGTGAACGTCGTCGTGAGTGTCCCGACGACGTTGCGCTGCTGATCGAGGTACTCGACGGCGAAGGCGGGATCAATTGCTGTCTGATCCGGGTTTGTCGTCGGTCCCGCCAGGTTGTCCATCGTGAACCGCGCGAAGAACTGGTTCTTTACTGAAAGCTTGTGGTCGATGCGCAACGAGAACTGGTCGGAATTGGTGGGCACCTTCGAAGCGGTTGCATAGGTATTCGCACCGAAGGAGCCAGTAGGAAGATTCGGCAGCGGATATCGAGCCAGTATCGCAGCAATTGATGGATTCACCGGAATGGCCAACGAATCTGATGTGCCGTCGGAAAAACTCACCGTGTCGGAGACGATATTTGAGCCTCCTGAAGGCCGTTGTGCAGCGGTGGGTACCGGCATGACCTGTGTTGTGCCCAGCACCTGGCGAAAGCCCTGGTACTCAGTAAAGTAGAAGGTGCGCTTACGCCCGCCATAGACATGAGGGATGTAGACAGGACCGCCATCGGTGAATCCGAATTCGTTACGACGGAACGGGGGAATGCGTCCCGGGTATGCAGGCGTCGGATGATCGAAGAAATTGCGCGCGTCAAACGCTGAGTTGCGCACAAACTCAAAAAACGAGCCGTGGAAGCCGGCCGCTCCAGAGCGAGTGATGATGTTTGTGAAACCCGACGCCCCACGACCGATATCAGCCGGCATCCAACCGGAACTCGATTGCAGTTCCTGAATGGCGTCTACGTTGAAGTTCGGCATGATGCTGCCACCCATCTCCGGATCGCTGATGTCCGCGCCATCCATGGCAAATGTGGCCTCCACCCCGCGCTGGCCATTGATGGCAAACTGCTGGGTGAAATTTGTCGCACCATTTGTATCGGTCATAGTGCCGGCTGCCAGGAGCAACAAAGTACTGAAGTCACGGCCGTTCAGAGGTAGAGAACTCACGGCCTGGCCGGAAAGTGCTTCACCTCCCGTTGCACCTGTCCCCTGCTGCGCCGCCAGAGTGATTTCGCCCCGGCTCGACAACGTGATGACAACAGGCGGAGCATCGGAGGCCAGAGTAATAGCCTGGGCGTAGGCAACGGTCTTGCCTTCGGCGATGATTGCGAGCCTGTATTGCCCGCCACGTAGTGCAGAAAGCGTAAAGCTTCCGTCGACACCGGTGTTGGCTTCGGCCGTGACCGCACCCGTCAGCTTCACTTTGGCGTCTGCGATCGGCGCGCCAGCACTGTCGTGCAAAAACCCATGCCACCCAAAAGCGGCTTGATCCTGTGCAGGGAGTGGTATTGCAAACACCAATCCCAGTGTTAGTAGTGGGCCGGCACAACGTGCGAGCCTCTTCAATATCGACATCATCGTACTTCTCCTGCCTGCCCGGGAACCCCGACGATCAGAAACGCAGCACTGCCTCGCAGCCCATCCAACACTTCAAAATGCTGTTTTCCGCTACTGGTGTGGTCGACAACAACGGGAACATTCATCAATTAAATCACTCCATAGTTGGGGCTCAGCGTTGTACTCCCGCGCGTCTTGTTGGAATACAGTCCAGATTCAGAGACAGCTCATCGCACGGGCTCAACGAACCACGAGAGTCCCAGTCAGCGGCGTGTTGTCAGACGATCCACCAACCAGGACTTGATAATCCCCCGGTGTCATATTCCAGGCATTCTTCTCTTCGTCGAAAATCTTCAGGACCCGGTCGTCAATCGGAACAGAAACTGCTTTTGATTCGCCGGGCGCGAGTGCGACCCGAATCCATCCCACCAGCCGCTTGTAGGATTCGTCTGTGCCTTTCGGAAGCCGTGCGTACACCTCGGTGATTTCGGTCCCGGGCGTCTTCCCAGTGTTCTTAACAGTGAAGCTCGCAGTCTTCGCGCCTGAATTGATATTCAGGCCGGAGTATGCGTAGGTGGTGTAAGACAAACCAAAGCCGAAGGCAAACAGCGGTTTCTTGTGCCGCTCTTCGAACCACTTGTAACCGATTGCTGCACCTTCGTCGTAGTGGACAGCATAGCCTGTGTGAGCAGAAGCGTTCGAAGAAGGAGCTCCGTTGTCCGCTACATCTCCAGCGTGAGCCTGACTTTCAGCAGGAATTTTCGGAGGCTCCGGGTGCGGAAGATCCGCTTCGCTACTGGCGAAAGTTAGCGGAAGTTTGCCGGATGGATTGACGTCCCCAACCAGTACGTCCGCCAACGCCTTGTGTCCCGAGCTGCCGGCGTACCAAGCCTCGACTACACCGGCCACCTTGTCAATCCAGGGCATAGTCACAGCAGTCCCGGTCTCCAGCACGACGATGGTGTGCGGATTCGCCGACGCTACCTGCTCGATCAAGGCATCCTGATTGTCAGGAAGCGAAAGACTTGGCAGGTCCATATCTTCAGATTCCCACTGATACACAAACACAATCGCCAAATCGGCGCTCTTGGCCAAACCTGCTGCCGACTTCGTATCCGTTCCGGGATCGAATTCAATCTTCGTGTTCGGCAGTTTCGCCTCGAGCGCTTTCAAAGGAGAGGTTGGGAACCATACGGGTTTTTGCCAGATCGTCGCGCCTTTGCCCGGAGGCATGATGGCATTGCCGCCCGGTGGATCTACCTGCGCTGATCCTCCGCCGGAAATCATCCCGACGTCGGCGTGGCCGCCAATGATCGCGATGCTGTGAACCTTCGAGGGCACAATCGGAAGTACTGTCGGACTATTCTTCAGTAAAACGATGCTCTTTTCTTCTACACGTTGCGCGACTTCGAATCCCTTCTCCACATCGACGACGCTCTTCTGAGGCGGGTCGTCGACGATTCCAGATAGAAATTCAGCGTAGAGAACTCTTCGCGCATGGTCGTCAATTTCCGACATTGGCACTCTTCCGGCTTCCACTGCCTCTTTTAGTTTCGAACCAAAGAAGTCCGCCATCGGTTGTTCCTGATCGAGACCTGCCGCAGACGCCTTCTCTGTGCTGTGAGTTCCTCCCCAGTCGGAGATAACGAATCCTTTGAAGCCCCAATCTTTCTTGAGTACGTCGTTAAGCGTGTACGGGTTCTGGCAACCGAAGTCACCATTGATCCGGTTGTAGGAACACATCACCGCGCCGGGATTCGCGATGGAGATAGCGATATGAAAGGCGAGCAGATCGGACTCCTGCATCGCTCGCTTCGAGATGACCGCGTTCACAAAGAAGCGTCCCGTCTCCTGATCGTTCATCACGTAGTGTTTGATGTCACCGACGACATGCTGTTCCTGCTCGCACTTCATCACGCTACCGACGACGGTGCCGGCAAGGAGCGGATCTTCGCCTGCATATTCAAAGTTGCGCCCATTGCGGGGTTCGCGGGCCAGATCGACTCCGCCTCCCAAAGTCATGTTGAATCCTTGTGCCCGCAGCTCTTTGCCGATCACAGTGCCAAACTCGCAAGCTGAGTCCGGATCCCAGCTCGCCGCGGCGCCTAAACTCGATGGCATAGCCGTCGAATACCTGCCGTTTGCACCGCTGTCTCTCACTCCATAGCCCGCATCAGAGATTACCAAAGGCGGGATGCCGAGGCGTTTTACACCCTCCACGTATCCCGCACCGCCATTCGAAAGATGTGAAAGCGGCATCTGCCATTGCGGCGCGTGGGCCATACCATTCCCATGGAGTAGCGCGAGCTTTTCGTCGAGAGTGAGTTGTTTCAGAACCAGGTCGGCCCGCTCTTCCGGCGAAAGGCTGGCATTCATCCAGGGCCGGTCATTGTTCTGAGCCGCTGCAATGGGTGCTGCAGAGATGAGCGCGAGGACGACAATAACGGTGAGAAGAAGGTAAGGACCAGACTTGCAATTCTGCATGTATCTCCAAAAATTCTTCACGCGAGGGCGGTGAAGGAGTTAATTCCTGCTCGATCAGCTACATACACATTATTCCGGGCTGGCCACCGACAGAACTCATTTCGACGCTTCTGTGCCGTTTTCAAAGACGAATTTGGCATTCCTGGTGTGAAGTTCGACCAGGTACGTAACGCCATTCACGACCGAAGTGACCACACCGGTTCTGTCTTCCTTTCCCTCGACCATAAGGGCTGGAACCGTAACAGTTTTCTTGTCATCCGTCTTGATGGTCAACTGCACTCGGGATCCCGAGGTTGTAATCCAGGTCGCTTCGCATATTCCGCGGGGTAGGTGAACGTTTCCCGCCCGAACGTCGGAACTCAGGTAAAACGTCTGCGAGTTCTTCGCGGCTATTAGCGTGACCGAGGACAAGGTGAATAAAAGGGCGAACTCAAGGACGCGCCTCATAGAAAGCCTCCTTCCGTCCATGGCGGAAATCCTGCGGACTTCCGACGTAGTTAGCCTAAGCGCAGCTTATACAGCTTTTTAAGGTGCATCGTGCATCAGGCATGGCAAGAAAACGACAAATCTCGCATTTACAAGAGGTTAGATATGAAGTGGGGCCGGGTTTGTGGGGATGTATGATACAGGTTTCTTCTGAGGTAGAAACGATTCACCACGTCTCGATGGCGATGACCGTTGGCGGCCCCGGATGGCCATCAATAACATTCGCTTCTATTACGGCTTCGAGATTCAGCTGCTCCCAGTTCTTCGGAGCCTTTTGCAGCATCGCATCCAAGTACGCCGGATTGGAGACGACCTCGCTTGCTGCTTCGGTTCCTTCCCCCAGGATGCCGGCCAAGACAATGACGGGCTCGCCGGTAACCGTGTCATGAAGTCGGGCGACTATGGCGTAGTCGCGCGCGAGACTCTTGCCTGGAACCTGCCATTGAAGTGTCCAGATCTTTTTAGGCGCACTCTTGCGATCCACTACCTCGCGGACGTGTTTTTCATATTCAAACCCCATCGGCAAATCCTGCGTTATGCGCATCGTCCAAGGATTATCGAATGCACCAATCAGGACGAATGGACCCTCTCGCAATTGAGCAAAGCCAGTATCCGAAGCGGATAGCACGCGAAATTGGCCATTCTTCGGAACAAGAGGCACAAGGGACCGGGCGAGGGTGATGACATCGTACGTATTTAGATTGCCACCTTCCGAGGCGGGAAACGTTCGGTTTTGCAAATCCACAGCGTCGGTTGGTTCGGCGAGACAATACGTAACTCGGCTCGAAGTTGCGGTAATCGGCTGCCAGAAGCGCGCCATGCTTGAGGGTTCACCGGC
Source organism: uncultured Acidobacteriota bacterium (assembly GCA_963833995.1). Lineage (GTDB taxonomy): Bacteria > Acidobacteriota > Terriglobia > Terriglobales > Acidobacteriaceae > Telmatobacter. Next base: position 11,765 of record CAWIAE010000006.1, read on the forward strand.
ACCTGCTGCCTCGCTCGGAACTCTCACGCGTCCAACGCTAAATCCGATCAGCGCGGCGACGAGCAATGCGATGGCAATCGGAATCCAGCGGCGGAACACTAGTTGTGAATGTCCCTGTTCGGCTTTAGCGTACGTGATGAGCGGCTGGGAAACGGGGTGCTTCGGAAGCGATTCCACCTTCTCGGCGACTAAAGGCTCCGCCGCGAACCCCACCTGAGAGGCGGCTGGCTCCCGAAAAGTCGGAACATAGGAGCCGATTGGCAGTTCGATTACCAATTCCCCGGCGTGATCAGGGTTGTAATAGTATTGGCTGAGCCTTTTACGAACCTCGGCTGCCGCAGTGCGAACCACCGGATCAAGATTGACATCGTAGACGGGTTCGCGCCCAAACGCCTCGATGCCAATTGTCCTTTCCTTCAATTCGCTCGCATTGCCAAGAAGCGTTTGCTCAACAGTGTAGGTGAGCAACACCGGGTACCGCTTGCTATTCGTGAACAATGGGTGCGCAACGAGCCGCCTCAGTTGTTCGCGAACGAGTGCTGGATCCAGCCCGAACTGCACACCGTTTTGTCCATTTACAGAATGTGACGAAGACGCCATATCAAACCACCGCTGAAGAACTGTTCCGCTACTCCCTAGCAATCTCCTGAGCTGAAACGTTTTAGCATCGGCCTCAGCGGAAGACCTGAGATCTGCAGCAACACATAATCATTTCATACACAAGCTGCTGTCGTCATTCGTCCCGAATCGCCCGGCCCCTCCACAGAAAGCGGTGCGCCCCTCTGATGCGAGCCGATTCCGTTCGGGCACAGCAAGCCTTGACGGAACCCGCATCGGCCGCACTCCCCTGGTTCTGGACAATCTCGCCATCCAACAAAATCGTCAGCGTAGCCAGAGGCATTCAGGCCACTGTCGAAGAATGCGAATGTAGTTCCCCCCCGAATTGTTCAGATACCAAGCTCCATGCAAAAGAATGTCTTCGTTAACTTTTAAATTTTGGAAACGCAGTAACGCGCAGCTTGGCCGCTGCGTACGGCACAAGCGTAATGGTCTCAACTGCTTCTTCGCTGACCACCGGGCTTTGCGGCGGCGGGTCAGCGGCGCCGTCTTCCGCGCGCCACGCATCTACTTTGCAGGCCTTCACGGTGAGTTGGACCGGAGCGTGGCGCTTTGTGAATGGCCCCTCACCCATCTCATCTTCCGCAATGGAAATGCTCTTCTCCGGCTCATTGGCATCGAGCTTCAACGCGTAGTTCCATTGGCTGGTCGGATACACCTGCCAGTCTGCGGTCATGCCACGATCGCGGAGTTTTACCCAGTCTTCGCCGATGCCAAAGGAGAAGACCAGCGGCCCCTGTTCGACGGCGATTGAATCGTGGAACCAGCGGGAGATGCGCGGCTTCATCGGGAATACGATCTCGACGCGGTCGCCAGCTTTCCATGTGCGTTCCACTCGGGCAAACGATCCAGGCGCAGGTGGCGGCGCGCCCTCGCCGTTGATCCGGATCGAGGCGCCTTCCGCCCAAGCCGGTATGCGGAGATGCAACGGAAAATTCAACGGCGCAACGGGGTTGATGAGGAGCCGAACCCTGCCGCGGAAGGGATAGTTCGTCTCCTCCACTACCTGAACCGCGGATCCCCGCAGAGTGGTGTGCACTTCGCAGGGAGCATACACAGCCGCAACTAATCCGTCCTCGCTGTCCTGGGCGCCTGAGCGCATGAAAAGGCTGTTGGTAAACTTCGGCCATCCCTGGTGGAAGTTGGCCGTGCAACAGCCGAAGTTGGGTTCCAGACCGTAGAGATTCGATTCCGGTCCGTCGGTGGTCCAGGGTTTCTGATGCAGACTGCACTCCACCTGGTTTGGTTCCTGGTTGTACTGGTGTGCCCACATATCGTCGGTGAATGTGCCGGGAAGGGCATTGAAGGCCAGTTTCTCAAGCCGGTCGCCAAGGCTCGGATCGCCCAGAATCGCCAACGAATTCTCCAGCGAAAACATGTATTCGACCACCGTGCACAACTCTGAGCCTTGTGAAGGATCGAGGCCGGCCAAGTGCTCGTCACAGGAAAACATGCCGTTGGGCAAGCCGTGATACTTATTCAATTCCGAAATCATGGTGAGCACGGCGGAGCGGTCGTCCGGTCGGCCTGAAACCAGCGACCATACCGGTCCGGTCTTCACTGCCTGTCCGTTGTTCACTCCGTGGGTAGCCAGTGCCAGGTCCTTGAGCCCCTCACCCTTCTCAAGCTTGATATAGTCCGCGGTGATGCGCTGCGTGTACTGGAAGTTCGCGTATTGCGCCATCCAGTCATAACCTTGCTTCCGCAGCAACTGTGCCAGATCAAGGAGATAAGCGGAGCCGGTGCGGTTATAGAGCCAGATCACACTCAGCAGTTGATCCTGCCAGCGAAATTTGCCCCAATCGCGCAGCGGGCGCTGCGGCAGCTCCGCGAGTTGATAGCGCAGGTACTTGTCCATCGCCGGGATCACCCGGCTGTCGCCCGTGAGCTCCTGGTACTGGGTAAGGGCCTTCAGCATTACGATGCGGGGCCACCAATCGTTATTCGATGCGGGGCCGATCATGCCGTTGGGCGCCTGGTGGTCGAGCGTCCAATCGACAAATCGCTGTGCTTTTGCTTTGAGACGCGAATCGTCAAGAAGCCATGCAAGCGGCACCAGGCCGTCGAGAAAGTACGGACCTCGCTCCCACGATTCGCCTGTTCCTCCCAGCCAGCCACTATTGGGACCCACGTCTGCCCAGGTCTCGTCCAGGTGGCCGCTGAGACCGTTGACCTGAATGCGAAGTTGTCCCTCGAGCCAGCCTGCGGGTCGAATGGAGCCAAGCGGCAGCAATTGAAACGCGTTCGGATTCAGAGGCGCGCGGTTTCTGAAGCCTGCAGGCGCAGCAGCGAGCGATTCCGAAGAAGCAAGCACCGGCTTAGCGGCAGCAGAGAGAAAGCGGGCGACGGGAAGAGCCGAGGCCATCCCGACGAGACCGAGCCCATTGAGAAAACTGCGACGAGTAGGCAAAGCATTTGATGCAGGCAAGACGTTTCTCCCGATTCAACCTTGCCGCCAATATTACATAAAACGGTTTTCTTCCGCATAGTACAGATGATCTACAGCCGTACGTTTCCAACCGATAATTCTCCGTTCATGCCGTCAGGAGTTTGCCTCTGGAGATCAGTTGGTCACCTCGATAATCCCGCGATGGATCGCCGTGGTAGCGGCTTCACCGGCGTGATCGACTCCGGCATCATCACTCATGCTCAGTTTGCTCAGCCGGCGTTCAAAGCGGGAGGATCGGAAGGGAATGAGAAGCTGGGGCAATTTCGCAATCCGGGCTACGCCGACACGGATTTTTCTGTGAGAAAGGTCACGCCCATCACCGAACGACTGGGCTTCGAACTTCGTTGCCTATGTGTACCCATCGGTGCCCTGCTCGGCAAATCCTTCATGGCTGGTCAAGCGGCCGGCAAAGGATCATGATCCCTTTACCTACGCCACTCTCTCGTCCCGCGATCTTCAGGATTACCTGATCCGCAATCTCATAGCGTTTCAGCGACGCACCGGAATCGCCGGATATTCCTCCGACTATACATTCCTGTATCTACCGGGCAGCAGCAGTTATGCCCAATGGTATGGATGGCGGAGAGTCATGGAGGCCCTGCGCAATGCCGTGCCGCTATTGTGATCGACGGACGGCAGACTTACCAACTCTATGGACCATGGAGTTGGCTGGCCGGCAGCTATCCTCACCCGACCGGAAACGATGAGCAACCCGAGAGTTTCAAACCCTATCCGGATCTGCATTTCGACCGTGTCTCCGCGGACCGAGCCCGCTTCGTTGGCGGGATTACGCTCACGGCGGCAAGAACCAGATCATAACCGTCTCCGACCATGGGTTCCTGCGCCACTTCCTGCTGCATGTCCTGCCCGGCGGCCTGGTTCGCATCCGCCATTTCGGCCTGTTTGCCAACCGCAGGCGAAGTGCAGCGCTCGAACGCTGCCACGCTCTGCTCGGCATGGCGCCCTGGGTCGATCCGCCTAAGCCACCCGGCTCCCGCTGTCCAGCCTGCTCCGGCATCATGCTGACATCGAACGGCTAATGGTTGGATGAAAGCCGGTCGATCTGTCGTGCGCATTCGTGGCTGGGACAAGGTCGTTTCTGTCTTCCTTTGCCCGGATATCGATTGTCCAAGATACCTACTCGCGGGCAAATAGAGTGAGGGCGAGCAGGATTCATCAGGACTGCCATCCTCCCCCTAACGCGCCGTAGAGTTGTACGAGAGCCAACGCTTCACCCTCCTGCGCATTCACCAAGTTCAGTTGAGCCGAAAACAGATTTGAATCCGTGGTGAGCACTTCGAGATAGCTTGTAGACCCTCCCCGGTAGCGAAGGCGTGCAAGGCGCGTGGCGTCTTTCGCAGCTTCCACGAGCTTCTCCTGCTGCTCACGATAGTCTCGCTGCTTGTTCAGAGCGATCAGGGCGTTGGAGACATCGCGAAATGCGCCGGCGATTGTCTTCTGGTAATTCAGCACCATCTCTTCTTTGGTCTGTTCGGAGAGTTGGAGTTGACCGCGCAGCTTGCCGCCTTCAAACAGAGGCTGCGTCAAACTGCCGATGCCGTAGATCGTCTTTCCCGCAGTGTCGAAGATGCTCGAGAGACTATCGCCGCCTACGCCAGCCGAGCCGCTAATCGATAAGTTGGGAAAGAACTGCGCGCGCGCGACGCCGATTTGCGCGTTGGCCGCAATCAGGGTTGCTTCCGCCTGCTCAATATCCGGCCGTCGCTCAAGCAGCCGCAAAGGTATGCCGGTGGGAAGATCCTGGAGCGGGGGGGCCAGTGCATTCGGGTCGGTATGCGCAATCGGGCCCGGGTTCTCACCAAGCAACAGTGCGATTGTATTCTCCTGTTGCTGGATCTCTTCTTCGAACTGGGGCACTTCCGACGTTGCCGCGTAAAGCAGCTGCTCTGCCTGGCGCACGTCGGATAGGGGAACTGAGCCTCCACTTTCCAACGTCCTGGTGAGTGCAACAGAGTCCCGACGAACCTTGATCGTTTCCCTTGTAATCTCCAGCTGGGAATCGAGCGCGCGGAGTTGCAAATACGCGGTCGCGACCTGTTCTACAAGCGTCAGACGGACCGTACGCTGGGCCCAAATCTGCGCCAGCAACTGGGCGCGAGCCGCCTCGGTTTGCCTGCGGTAGAGGCCCCAGAAGTCGGGCGTCCACGCAGCCGAAACGTTGAACGATCCTTCGACTAGAGGGTTTGGAATCTGCGATCCGAGGGAAGAGGGCAAGGTGGCGCCGATGGCCGTTCCGCCAACGGTGAGGGATGGGAACTCCTGCGAGCGGGTGATCCTGACCTGCGCTTGCTGCTCGAGAATGTGCTGCGCCGCAATGCGCACATCATAGTTGTCGGTGAGTGCTTTGCGGATCAGCGTCTGGAGTTCCGGCTCGCGATAAACTGCGGCCCATTCTTCATCGCCGAACGACTCTTTTGCTCCGCTTGAAATTGCCGCATTATCGGCACCCCGGAATGCCGGCGGCGCCGTGTAATTTGGCCGCACATATTTCGGCCCGACAGTGCACCCGGCCAACAAGTTCATCGCAACGGCGAGAAGCCCCACACGCGAAATCTGCTGAATGCGCTTCATGCGTGGCCCCCCTCTGTGCGAGCATGCGCTACGATTGCGCCACCTTGCTCTTCGGGCGGTGCTCCGGGGCCGCAGATCGAGTCCATCGTCGTACCCTTGCCTCCGCGGACGAAGCGGTGCGAAAGGAACTCGACGACCGCGAACGTGACCGGAATAAAGATCAATCCGAGGATGGTAGAAAGTGTCATGCCGCCGACAACAACAGTTCCGAGGATGCGTCGGGAGGCGGCGCCTGATCCGGCGGCGACCCATAGCGGAATACACCCCACAATGAATGCCAGCGCCGTCATCACGATGGGACGGAAACGCAGCCGCGCCGCGTTCAGGGCGGCATCGCAGATGCTTTGACCCCGTTCGTAGTTGGACTTCGCGAACTCGACGATGAGGATCGCGTTTTTGGCCGAAAGGCCGATCAGCATGACCAAACCAATGGTTGCAAAGATATCGTTCTCAAAATGGCGAGCATGCAAAGCGAGATACGCGCCCAAAATGGCGACGGGGGTGCTGAGCAGGACGCTGAAGGGTAACGTCCAGCTCTCATACAGGGCAGCGAGGATGAGAAAGACGAAAACAAGAGAAAGTCCGAACACGGCCCACGAGGGGACGCCTTTCTCGGCCTGCTGCTCCTGGAACGACATGCCGGAATAATCGAAGCCGGCTCCGGGCGGCATCGTTTCCCTGAAGACCTCTTCGAGCGCTTTGCGCACCTGGCCCGAGCTGTATCCGGGCGCGCCGGTGATATTCAGCTGCGCAGCATTGTATTCATTGAACCGGTAGATGAACTCCGGGCCAGTGGTCCGTTTGACGGTTACCAGCGAACTGAGCGGAACCTGGCCGCCGTTGGCGCTGCGCACGTAGAACTGGTCGATGTTTGCGATGTTGGTGCGCGAGGTTCCCTCGGCTTCAACGTAAGTCTGCCATTGCCGGCCGAATCGATTGAAATAGTTGACGAGATAGCCCCCCATAAACGTCTCCATCGTGGAGTAGATGCTGGAGAGACTTACCTGCTGCTCCACGGCCTTCTCCTTATCCACATCAACGAAGAGCTGAGGAACGGCCGGCTGGTAAGACGGAATGGCGGCCGCTATCTCGGGACGCTTGGAAAGCGCGCCCAGGAAGGTGAAGACGTTCTTGGTCAGTGTGGTCGGATCGTCTGAGCCGGAGCGGTCTTCGAGGATCATGGTGACACCGCCGGAAGTTCCAATGCCGGGAATGGAAGGCGGCGGAAATGCAAAGGCGATTCCGTCCGGATCGGCGGCGAGTTGCCGCTGCAAATGGCTCTGAATATAGGCGAGTTGCTGTTCTTTGCTCTTGCGGACAGCCCATGGCTTGAGGTTTACGAAGAAGAAGCCCGAGTTGGTGCTTTGCACCTGGGTGAGGAGAGAAAAGTCATTGACCGCGATGACGCCCTCCACGCCGGGCGTTTTCAGCAGAGCATCCGTGATTTTCTGTTCAGCGGCGTCAGTGCGTTGCGCCGACGCGCTGTCTGGAAGTTGCAGGGCGAGAAACATGTAGCCCTGGTCTTCCGTAGGAATGAATCCGCCGGGGAGGCTGCTGCCCAGATATACTGCCGCGGCGCCAACGAGCAACAAGCCCAGCATGGCGAAGGAAGACTTGTGAATGAGAATGCCGGAAGTGTGAACGAAACCGTCGGTAGTGCGCCGGAAGAATCCGTTGAAAAGGCCAAAGCCTTTTCGAAGCAGATTTTTCTTGCGGCCCTCCTGGCGGGGTTTGAGAAGAATCGCAGAGAGTGCGGGTGACAGGGTCAATGCGTTGAACGCGGAGATCAGCACAGAGATGGCAATGGTGACAGCGAACTGCTGGTACATGCGTCCGGTGATGCCGGGAATCGCTGCTGTCGGAATGAATACGGCAGCCAGGATAAGCGCAATCGCGACGACCGGCCCCCCTACCTCTTCCATCGCCCTCTCGCTCGCCGACTTCGGATCCATGCCCTCTTCGATATGGTGTTCGACAGCTTCGACGACGATGATGGCGTCATCGACAACCAAGCCGATCGCGAGCACAAGCCCAAAAAGGGAAAGTGTGTTGATGGAGAAGCCGAGCGCTGGAAAGATGGTGAATGTTCCTATCAAGGAAACGGGAACAGCCAGCAGGGGAATGAGAGTGGCGCGCCAGCCCTGCAAAAAGATGAATACAACGATCACAACCAGGCCAAGCGCTTCAAAGAGAGTCAGCATGATCTCGCGAATACCCGAGGTAACCGCCTTCGTGGTATCGAGAGGGACACTGTAGGTAATGCTGGGCGGGAAGGTGGCGGACAGCTCGCTTCATGCGCAGTCGCACCGCTTTAGCCGTCTCGACTGCGTTCGAGCCGGGCAATTGGTAAATTGCCATGCACACCCGACGGCGCCTGATTGTAGCGGGCTGAAACGCCGTACGACTGGGCTCCAAGCTCGATGCGGGCGACGTCACTAAGGTGAAGAACCGATCCATCGGGATTGGCGCGGAGGATGATATTTCCGAACTGCTTAGGCGTGACGAGGCGTCCCTGCGTGCGGACCGTGTAAGTGAACTCCTGGCCTTTCGGAATGGGCTCGCCGCCAATTTGGCCCGACGGATGGACGTCATTCTGGGTCTGAATGGCGGAGATCACGTCAGTTGCCGTGACTCCGAGCTTGGCAAGCTTGTCCGGGTCGACCCAGACGCGGAGAGCATATTGGCCGCCGAAAACCTGCACACGCGAGACGCCCTTCACGCGAGCGAGCTGGTCCTGAAGATTGATGACCGCGAAGTTGGTGAGGAAGTTTTGGTTCAGCGCGCCGTCTGGTGAATTGATGGCGATCAGCATCAGGGGCGACGTAAGCGCCTTCTGTACCGTGAGGCCCGCTGTCGTTACTTCCGCCGGAAGTTGGGACTGGGCCTGATCAACGCGAAGCTGGGCGAGAACCTGGTCGATATTAGGATTGGTCTTGACGTCGAAATCCACGAACAGCTGCACAACTCCGTTGTTGGCGCTGACGGAGTTCATGTAAATCATGTTGTCAACGCCATTCATCTGCTGCTCGATCGGGGTCGAAACCGCCTGGCTCACCGTTTTGGCGTCAGCACCCGGGTAGGTGGCGGTGACCAGGATCTCCGGCGGAACGATATCGGGATATTGCGAGATTGGCAACATGAGCAGGGAAACGACGCCAACCACAACCGTGATGATGGCGATGACAATCGCTACGATGGGCCGGCGGATGAAGAATTTCGACATGATTTACCTTCCCGCCGGTTGATTTTGACTGAACGGTCGTGGCCACCGGATAGTTCGTGAGCTGTGGCTTTACCGGTGCGCCTTCGCGGAGTTTCTGAAGATTGTCGGTAATTACGAGAGATCCGCCGGCAAGGCCGCTTGCGATCACACAGCTATGGCCGTACTGGGGGCCGAGCGTCACGTTATTCGTACGGACTGTGTTGTCTTTCCCAACGGTGTAGACCTGTTCCTGTCCCTGGAACTCGGTGATCGCCTCCTGCGGGACAAGAACCGCATTGCGCAGAACCCCGGTCTCAGCTTTCACACGGCCGAACTGGCCCGGACGAAGCACATTGCCCGGATTGGGAAATGCGGCGGCGATTCGAATGGCCCCGGTCTGCGTATTCAACTGCCGATCGACGAAGACCACATGGCCTTTGTACGGGTAGACCTTTCCATCTGAAAGCGTGAGCGTGAGTGGAAGCTTCGACGCGCCGTGAAGCAGATCGCTTTCGCCCCCATCCGCACGCCTTGTCAATGCAAGATACTCGCTGTCACTGATCGAGAAATAGACTTTGATTGGGTTGAGTTGCGAAACTGAAGTCAGCACAGACTGGGTGTTCACAAGATTGCCGACCTGAGTCGTCGCCTGGCCGGCAACGCCGGTGATCAACGACCGCACCTTGGTAAAACCAAGGTTGAGATTTGCTGTCGCGACGGCAGCCTGAGCCGTTTCGACCGTTGCTTTCGCCCCAGCCTCCTGCTGGAGCTCATTGTCGAGCTGGCTTCTGGCAATCGCATGGGCCTCAGCCAAAGGCGTATCGCGCTTCACATTGATCTCCGCAAGCGCAAGCTGCGCCTCCGCTTGCCCGAGTTGTCCCTTCGCCTGTTCAAGCGCCGCTTCAAACGGGCGAGGATCGATCTCGAAGAGGATCTGGCCCTCCCGGACCTGCGTTCCCTCGCGATAATCCTGGCGAATCAGGTAGCCGCTGGCTTGCGGCTGTATCTGGGCGTTGACGTAGCCGTCGAGTGTGCCCACCCACTCGCCGATGAGCGGCACATCAGTCGACTCCGCTTTCGCCACCGAGACCGGCATTGCGGGGCGAGGGCTGGGAGATGAAGCATTCACGCTCTTGCCGCATCCTGCGAGGAGTCCGGCGCCAACGGTAAACAATCCCAGAGGGATAGCGACCATGGCCGTGTTCAGGAAAATCGTTAAGGCCATTGGCCAGGAGGCGTCATTCATACTCATTCTCCGATCAAGCGTGAAACTTTCTCTCATTTTGGTTCTCTGCGTGGGATCGTTCGCGCCGCGAGGACTGGTACGCATGTGGAAGATTGGATGAAATGGTGGAGAAGATGGATTCACAAAGTCAGGATCACAACGATCCCACATTTTTCCCATCGTTCATGAATTCATGATCCTGAGATAGAGATTCCGCCCCTAAGCCAAAGTGGCCGGCACTGTTTGGCGACATGGTCGCTGGCGAGAACGGGTCAGGACCGACGCGATTCATTCTCGATTTACGCATTGCCGGAATGCGCTCATCAACTGCGGTAGGGAGCAAAAATCGATTTACAGCAAGTCTTCCGGCATCTCGGCACCAACCGAGCGGACTATCGGCTTCCCGCCGACTTTATCGGCGGGCAAGCTACCGGCCCAGGCATCCGCCTGAAGTCGGAGGAGCTGGAGATCGGTTCGGTCAGCGCATCGGCCTGTTAACCGGCCAATTGAGAAAAGCCATGCTTCTCTGGCTCAATTTAGAATCGGGACCAAGTATGCTTCCTTCTGGGGTGAACGGGGCTGTCGCATCCTTACTTAAGCAGAGGTCCTATCCGTGAAGCAGAGTTTCGCAGCGATGATCCTTGGTGGTACCGGACAAGTCGGTGGTGCAGCCGTCGCGGAGCTGCTGGCAATTCCGGAATGCCGGGAAGTTGTGATGGTCACCAGAAAGCCCATTGCGGCGAGATCACGGGTGCGCAACGTGGTTCTAGATACCGACGCTGCTGACTTTGCCGAGCGCACTGCCGCCCTTGCTCGCGAAGTCTTGAGCCAAGGTCCCGCCAGCGCCGTGAGCTGTGTGGGTGTCGGTTCTGGATCGATGCGCTGGAGCGAAGAAGAATTGAAACGACTTGAACTCGGCGTCGTCGGTGCATTTGCGCGTGGCTGCCGCTACGCCGGAATTGCCCAGTTTTGTCTGCTTTCTGCCGTGGGAAGTACAGCCCGCAGCCGGTTTCGCTATGTCCGCGTAATGGGCATGAAGGAGGACACCGTACGCAACATCGGTTTTACCCGCCTCGCCATCTTTCGCCCCGGCATCATTGTAGGCAACGCTCATACTCCGGCCTGGGTCGGTTTGTTGGGAAACCTCGTGCCTGGGCCGTTCGGCAATATCGATCAGCGAATTCTCGGCCGCTCAATCGCCGCAGAGATAGCTTTGCACAGTGGAGAGTCTGGTGAAGTTATCCTCGAAAATGCAGCAATGAAAAAACTCGCTGCGCAGTTTAATCGCGTGCCTTAGAAATTTGGGCGTGGGGCGCATCGGCCTGTTACGGTCCACTCAGAGAGGCCTACAAAAGCCGAGGCGCCGTCAAGCAAAAGGCGAAGGGCTGTCATTCGCAACGCAAGGCGGTCATTGGGTCCACTGTGGCCGCCCGACGAGCCGGAAGCCAAGCCGAAACGATCGTGACAAGCGCAATCCCAACGATTGCTGCGATGAAAATGACGGGATCGAACGGGCTTAATTCATAGAGCTGTGACCGCACCAGCCGCACAGCATACAAAGCAATCGGCAAGCCCAGGCCAAGACCGGCGCCGAGCAGGCTCAACGATTCGCGTAGAATCATCCACTGCACGCTGGAGCCACTAGCTCCCAGCGCGATGCGGACTCCAATTTCCCCGGTCCGTCGGGCCACATTGAAACTCATGACTCCGTATAATCCGATCGCCGCCAGCAAAACGGCGAGACCCGCAAAGATGGCGGTCAACCGGGAAATCAGCGTCTCCTGGCTCATGAAGCTTCCCAATTGGTCCTGGATCGTTCGGACATGCAAGATTGGAATATTCGGATCCACGCTCACAACCGCTGCCCGCAAGCTCGGAATGGCTTGAGCAGCATCGCCTGAGGTTCGCAGGATGATCACCCATGCAAAGCTGTCTCCGGTTCCAGCGCCCTTTGAGTCGGTAATCTGAGCGAGCGGCATGTAGACCGTGCGCGGTACATCCTGGCGCGGGCCTGCGGATTTGGTATCGCGCACAACACCGACAATCTGCCATGGCCCCGGCTCATCGATGCCGATCTTCAGCGTGTGCCCAATTGCGTCTCCCTGCGGAAAGTAGTGTCGGACGAAGGACTGATTGACCTCTGCAACCTTGAGTGTGGAAGCGTTGTCCGAGGGCTTGATCGCTCGGCCTGCCACGATCGGAATTCCGGTCGCATCGAAGTAACTGCCTGAGACGCGATTGAGCACCGCCACCATATCCTCTCTTGGCTGCGGTCTGCATCCCGAGATGGACAAGGTTGATGTCCAGGAACCAAAGTCGATGGGAGGCGTGGCCGCCAAGGCTGCGGAGCGAACGCCCGGAATGGCGGAGAGGTGTTCAAGAAGGCGCTGGTTCAGAGCTGGTGCTTGCTCGGGCTTGTAGCCGGCGATGCGCGCGTCGAAGTATGCGATGAGCATGTGGGATCGCTCGAAGCCGAAGTCCTGATCTTGCAGATTGCGCAGTGTGCGCAGGAACAAGCCGGAGCCCACCAGCAGAAGAACGCAGAGCGCAATTTGCGAGGTTACCAGCGCCTTCACCCACCAGCGGCTGCCTCGTCCTCCACCGCTCATGGCGGCGCGTGTACTCGCATTGAGTGCCGATCCGGCCAGGAGGCGCCCACGTACAGCGCCGGAGCCAGACCAAAAAGTAAACCTGCCACAAGCGATACACCCAAAGTGAAAAGCAGGATGACGGCGTCGGGTCGTGGGTTGAGCGCAGAGTAGGCGGCGCCCTGTACGACAAAGGCGATGAGTGCACGGGTAGCCGCAAACGCGATCCCGAGACCCAGCACACCCCCGCACAGCGAGAGGAGCAGAGCTTCGACGACGCTGTGACCCACAATGCGTCGGCGGCTCGAACCGAGTGCGAGTCGGGTTGCGTACTCCCGCTGGCGGCCAACTGCCCGGGCCAGGAGGAAATTGGCGAGATTGGCGCAGGCGATCAGGAGCACGAGCGCTACGATGGCCATGAGAATAAAGAGAGAGTCCTGATAAAGATCGCGAAGACCGGACACACCGTTCGCTGCCGGAAGCAGTTTGACGTTGATGCGTTCAATCTCCTGCAACCGGGCAGGGGCAATCGCGGCACCTTCGCCGGCACGAACGTAGTCGCGAACTTGGCGGTCAAGCCAGTTCTGATCTGTGGCCAACGAGGATTGTGGACTCCGCCGTGCGAACATGCGCAGGATATAGAAGTCGCGCGGCCGAAGCATGTTCGGCTGCAGAAACACTTCCTGGACCATGGTCACGGGAACCCAGAGATCAGGCGGCTCCAGTTCCTGCTTGATGCCGTGAAACGTCACAAGAGAATGACTCCTGGCTCAACAAGCACACCAAAACACCAGCAACATATAACCGCGACCGCGCATTCCTGAGCATGGTCTACAGGCGGCGATGCTAAATAGAAAACGAGACTCAAATCCAGTCCAGGTGCTGCAGGCCACAAGACTATTCAGATGGCAGCGGAAGTACAGGACTCTGAGTCTGATCCACAATCAGGGCGTTGTCATCGGATAGCCGTGGGAGCCCGCAAGACCGCAAGTAATGGGTAAACCAACTGCCACTACAACTGCCATTAATCTAAAACTGCTTCTCCAAATGACGAGTAGCCGACGAACCAAACACAATCTTTAAAATCGGGAGGTCTCCCGATCACCGAGGACCTTGTCGTTCAGGAATTATGGATGCAGCTTCTGCTCTAAATCCGGCACATACAGGGGCTGGGCGTGGGTTCCAATCGATGGGCCGCTGCCAGCGCCAATTCATAGGCGGCTCGTGCACTGGTTTTGTCGCCTAATGCCGTCTGGGCATCTCCCAAGGCCGTCTGCGCCAGCAAATTCTCCGGCTGCAAAGCGACAGCCTTCTCTGCCGCAACCAAAGCCTCTGCGGGCCTCTTTTGGCTGAGCAGGATATTCGCTGTTTGGACTGCTGCCAAGGCCGCCGCTTCAGGGATATGGAAATCGCCATGGTACACAAACACGCTGTGATCGATCTGCTCCGCCGTCGGCATCCACCGGAATCGCTCGAAGAGATTCAACTGATCGCTGGGCCAGTCACAGGCTTCAAGATCATCTGCGCTTAGCAGGAGGTTGCCATGGATGGTTTCCGGCACGTCGACCGGCAGGAACTCCCATTCCGTTTGGTCAGTGGGGAGCGGGTGGCAGGGAATGCCGTAGGCTTGCGGACGAAGTTCCGGATAAGCGGAATAGGCGAACCAGCACTCCTGGCCAGGATGGGCGTCAACCCATTGCTTGACGTGTGGCAGTTGCTGCGCCCAATCCACACTGGAGTCGCTCAGGTACCTTGTGTGTGTTTGCCGTTCCGCCCCAGGCTTCGTTGCCGTACGCCATCTCTGCCGGAAACACAGCCATGACGGAAACGACATGACACGCCACCAATGCTCCGCCGATCCAAAGCCAGCGCCGGCTATGCTGCGCGAGCGCTATGAGGCCTGCTGCTGCCAGCAACGCGGCCAGTGGATACAAGAACAGAACATGACGAGTGCCGAATTCATACCACTGAGGATCGCGGCAGCAATATAGATTGCGCCAGGCACAACCAGGTACGCCAATTATTACTGGCCAGAGCCGCCTGCTGACGGCGCAATACAGGCCAACACCACGAGACCGATCAAGCCAGTGTGGTCTTGATGGACAGCGCGACTGGAAAGTACCACCAAACACCGTGAGGATAGTTGTGCCCCAGCAGGAACATGGCATACTGCTGCGATGCATAGTGGATGTCAGTTATCCCCATCAGGTAGGACTCCGGCAGCAACCGCCAGTTGGCCAGATGACCTATGACCCAACTGTTCACCCCAGTGAGGGGTGCAGCGTATGGCTCAGTGTCGGGTTCATCACCACCCCAGCCGGTCTGGCCGCATAGCGAAAACCGTAGAAAGCCCAGAGCACCACAACCGCGAGGAGCACGATCGCTGTAAGTCGCCAAACAGTGCCAAGCCACCCGCTTGCGCCGTTCGCGCTCGGCGCAGGCGATCTCTACCAGCGCTAATCCCAGCAGCATGGGAGCCAGCAAAATTCGCTGTGCTTGGACGCCAGCGTGAGTCCAGCGGCCAGGCCGGTGAGCAACAGACCAATCACGGAGGGCTGCCTTGCGAAACGATAGAAGCAGTAGATTGTGGCCAGAAGGAAACAAGCGACTCCCACATCGGTGGTCGTCCAGATCGCTGTTGGCCGACACCTTGGGCTCAAAGACCACGGAGCAAAGCCAGCAAACCAGCGACTCCACCAAACAGCTTGCTCCCCATCAGGAAGACCATCACTGAGAGGCCCACGGTCAGACACCTGCCACCAGGCGCATGCGAAAGAGCAGGCCATGCGTTGGGCCATCATCCCGTTCCATAAAATCGCGGCCGTCCAGGTACGCCTCACCCTTGAACATTCGCTGTTGCAGCGTAGGCACCCAAAGGTTCTGCTGGAGCAGAGGCAGTGTCGCGACCAGCTTGACCAGCGGCGGATGCTCGGGATTGAGACCGTAGTCGCCGGTATGCCACATCATGTAGCCGGCGAAAATATGGTCGCCCTCATCGAAGGTGAGCGACTCGCCATGAACGATGATCGCAATCAGGATCATCTGCAAGATGATCAATCCGCCTGCAAGGGGCCAGACGGGTATTTTCAATTTATTCATCGATCCTCAGCCTGAAGAGATTTACGCGTACAATACCGTAGCTGATGAAGACCTATACGCAATTCTTCGCGCCGCCACTTTACCGATCCTCACTCCAGACGAATGATAAATCGCCATGCGCTCAGCGACATCGGATCGGTACCATATAGTCGACGTGTGGGAAGTTTTCGCGTATAAAGTGTGGCCCCGAGCGGTTGACCGCTAGCCTACATCGGAAATGCCTCGCGCACGACAGCTTCGGTTAGGTTGAGCTGTGGTTGCGAGGCGTTTTCGATTAGGGGGTAAGAAGGAAGCCGCAGGCGGCGCGGTCGCGGTGATCCTGACTGGGATTATGGATATTGAATAGCATCTTGACTTGCGGCGAGTTTTTGTGGGCCGTTTTTTCGTTGTTGAGGATGGAACCGGTGATCCGACGGCAGGGCGATTTGCGATGGGCGATTTCCGGATGCGTTAGCCGTGAGTGTATGAGCCTTTCTGAGCCCTGTGCGCACACTGCCGCAGAGACGTGCATGGAGCAAGCCGTGGGAGCGTGTTTGCGACGGTGTTCATGAGGAATCGAATTCTGCGAAGTAGAGTTCCGCGGCGGTGAAACGCTGAGCGACGCGCATGGCTTTTCCGCAACGGGGGCAGTGCCACGGAGCGCAATCAGGCAGAGGTGGAAGAGGCAGCGGTTCTCGTCCCTGTTCGGCGAGCAGAGTGCGCGCGAAAGGGAGAGTTGTTTGCGGAAGCGGTTGGAGAGCAGGCCATAGCGGCGGATTCGCACGAACCCTTTAGGCAGCACATGCAGGAAGAAGCGGCAGAGGAAGTTGACTGCGTCGAGGGTCATGACCTTCTGCTTGCCGCCGTGGGCATAATCGCGCCAGCGGAAGCTGACGCGATTCCCGTCGAAGGCGGTGATGCGGTGGTTCGAGATGGCCATGCGGTGGGTGTAGCGGCCGAGGTAGCGCAGCACATGTTCGGGTCCGCCGAAGGGAAGGTTGGCGTAGACGTACCATCTCTTGTTGCCGAGCTTGTTGATCAGTTGCTCGAGGCACGCAGGATCAAGGGCGGGACCTCTGCGGTTAAGCAGGCCCTTGCGATAGAGATGGTGAAGGCCTGCGAGGAACTTCTTGCGAAAGACGGTGCGCAGAACGGGAACCGGCAAGAGGAACATCGGATGGCTGGTGTGCATCCAGCGCTTGTGATCGGCCGACAGCCCGCCGCCGGGAACCACGCAGTGGACATGGTAATGAGGCAGAAGGTTCGAACTCCACGTGTGCAGGATGGAGAGGAATCCGATCTCTGCACCCAAACGCTTGGGATCGGCGGCGACTTCGAGCAGGGTCTGGGACTGGCCTCGAACAGCAGATCGAGCACTGGCCTTCGCGACGTCAGTGCCAGGGGGTTCAGTTCGTGGGGGAGGGTG
The DNA here is from genome assembly GCA_963833995.1 of uncultured Acidobacteriota bacterium. Classification (GTDB taxonomy): domain Bacteria; phylum Acidobacteriota; class Terriglobia; order Terriglobales; family Acidobacteriaceae; genus Telmatobacter. Next base: position 28,943 of record CAWIAE010000006.1, read on the forward strand.
AAGACGACGTGAAAGTAGTTGGTGTTCACGAGATCGCGTTGCTGGATCTGGAGCCATCGCCTGCGAGCCTGAGCCTGGCACTTCGGACAGCATCTCGATCGGCATGAGTTGTACGAGAAGGGTGCTTCGTACGCACAGTCCTCACACGTATCCTTATGCCCCCAAGGGCAGCAGTGCGGCAACGCTTCACGGCCCGGTACGCCTTCAGCTGTTGATAGCTGAGAACAGCCTGGAAGCGCTGGAGAAACTGCCTGCCCTTGCGACGGACGATGTCGGCCACTTCGATGGCCGGCCGCGTCATGAACGCGGACGATAATAGAGGCGGACGGCTCTCATCAACGCTCGAGAGCTTCAGTCCCTCAATGGGGTTGACGACCTTTTGCAGATGCTGCGCGGACAGGTGTAAATACTGGGCTGTCACCTCCAAGATCCTCCATGGCCGAGCAGAAGCTGGATGGTGCGCAGGTCGGTACCGGCTTCGAGCAGATGCGTTGCCCAGGCATGGCGAACCAGGTGCGGGCTCGCTCGACTTACGAAGGCCTGCCTTCCTGGCTGCCTCGGTGCACGCCAGCCACACTGTCTTATCGCTGATGGGCTGCTCCGCTATCGCGATGCTTGCGGGACGGGAACAGATAAGTCACGCGGCTTGAGCCATCGCCAGTAGACACGCAGGTTCTCGAGGAAGGTCGGGCTCAGAGGCAGGTCGCGGTCCTTGCGCCCCTTGCCGTCGACCACATGGATGATCATGCGCTGGCTGTCGATGTCAGCGATCTTGATCCGGGCGAGCTCGGAGCGGCGCATGCCGGTTCCATAAAGCACCACCAGCAGCGTGCGCTGAAACAGACTGCGTGCTGGCGTTGATCAGACGTGCGACTTCTTCCTGGCTGAGGATGTTGGGCAGCTTCTTCCGCGAACTCTTGGGATAGGGCAGGAACTCGCGGAACTCATGGCGACGAAGCGTGCGCACGAAGAAGAACCGCAGTGCGGCCACGTGGTTCTCGACGCTTCCCGGGCAGAGCTTGAGCTCCCTGAGCAGGTAGGCCTGGTAGCTGCGCAGATCATCCGGACCCAGCTTGTCCGGCGACCTGTGGAAGTGTTGTGCGAACCGCTCGACGAAACGCAGATAACGCCGCGCCGTGCCGGCAGAGTAGTTGCGACGCTCGAGTTCTTCGAGCATCATTTTGCGAAGACGAGTCACAGTGTGTTACCTCCTGTGACTCACACCCTATCCCGGCCTCCAACTTCCTCGACGGCCGCTACTGTAGCGACCGCGGCGTCCTGCGGCTTCGTTCTTACCGCCAACTCGGAAGTAACCCTCGAATGACGCTAACAGATGGGATGAGAAGACCGACATCCAGCGGGATGCGTTATGCGGATTTTGATCCGCGAATCTCGCAAAAATCTGCTATTTACCAAATGATGAGCGCTCGGAACTTATCGGTTTTATTGGTGCCCGGAGGGGGACTTGAACCCCCACGGCCTTGCGGCCTGCGGATTTTAAGTC
>CAWIAE010000007.1:0-280782 GCA_963833995.1 uncultured Acidobacteriota bacterium
TGTGTGGAGATCACCATGCCCAAGGGGCCATTTCTCCCATCGGACTTCACAGCTACGAAGTTTTCAACTGCCGCGGACAAGGCGGAGTTCGGAAATACATTGCTGCGGTTTATTGAATCGGAGTGGGCGTCGGCGCTCTTTACCAAGAGCTTCTACAACCGCCTCTCCATGTGCTTCGGGCACATTGCTCATTACTGTCGCTCACAATTCTACGAGGAGTGGTTTTCATCTCTTGCCGCTCAGGTGCGGTTCCTGAAACACACACTGCGATTCCCCTGCTACGGAGATCCGGAATACACGTTTTCCGATGTCGAGAGGGCGATCCAGCGAGAAATCGTCAGCCGCAATTACCTTGCGCGATATGAACTGCGGCTGGCGGAAGAGCAACAGGCAACCGATCTTGCGCTGCTCAGTCAATTGGAAAGCAAATACAAGACGCCGGTGGGAGAGCTGGATCAAGAACCCCGAATTGCTGCCCCACCAGTGGATCAGACACCAGTCACGCCTGTTCAGGGCTCGTTGTTCTGAAGCCGTCTGGATTTCCAACCGAGCGCCATCCGGATCATTTGACCGGATTTTGGTCTGGAGGCACAAACCTTTCAATGGCGCGGAGGAACGGACGGCGCAAGATTCCCCGCACTGCAGGAGGCCCAAGATAGAAACCTTTGAGCCGACGCTCCAAGAGTGCGCGGCAGAAGATTCGCAATCGTCCGACCCGGCCAGCGTTGATGATCGAACCAAGCTGGCAGAGGGAGCGCCACGAGCTGCGTCTGACCTCCTGGGACCGCCGGCGGCGAATCGCCACCGGTTGCAGGATGAGCGTTCGGCTATCACGCATCACTTCGCGTTCGGAGGACATGAAGGCTATCTGACGGTCGGCTTCTACCCCAACGGTCAGCCGGGCGAGATCTTCATTCGCATGGCGAAGGCCGGGTCAACCATTGCAGGTCTGATGGAGTGCTTCGGCACCGTGGTTTCAGTCAGCCTACAGCACGGAGTGCCATTGAAAGTGCTCTGCGACAAGCTCTCGCATACACGGTTTGAGCCGTCGGGCTGGACGGGAAACGAGCAGATCGGCTACGCCAAGAGCCTGATGGATTACATTTTCCGCTGGCTGGAACTCCGCTTCCTTTCTGGAACTCAGCTCACTCTGTTTCCCGCATGCGCCAATTATGGCAGCGTTCGAGATGAGTCGAGCAAAGTTAAATCGATCTCTTCACAAGCATTTGAATCTGGTGATGGGTCGGCCTGCCGTTCCTGCGGCGCGCTGATGACTCCAAACGGAAACTGCTTCGTGTGCAGGAACTGCGGCGGGACGAGTGGCTGCTCCTGACCCTCAGGAAGGCAGGAGATGAGCCGCCGCCCGCCGCCCCGCCGTCATGGCGCAAGAAACGCGGTAGCGTCCGAGAACGATGTCAGCATTTGTGCCTGTATTCCATTGCGGGTCCCGAGAAAGCCCTTCAACAAATGAAGCGGGTCGTCAAACCCGGTGGACAACTCCTCTTCCTTGAACACGGCCTCTCTGTCGATCCCGGCGTTTCGGAATGGCAAGATCGCCTCACGCCGTTCTGGAAATGCATTTCAGGCGGATGTCACCTGAACCGTAAGGCGGACGACCTCATTTCCGCAGCAGGCTTCCAGGTCACTGAGCTGAAAACGTTCTATCTCCCCGGTCCGCGCCGATGACATATACGTACCAGGGAATCGCCCAACTCACGTGACCCCTTTGTTCAGAGGGGCCTGGAACGCGCCAGAAATATCCCTTAGTCTTCGGCGTCTGAAATCGCAAACGGGTGCCGCCAGTGTGGCTTGCCACGGCATGGGAGGAAAGAAGGAAGAAGACGGCAAGCTGTGTTGAGGCCGCAATTGGGAAACTGCGGGAAGCAAATCGCCCTGTGACCTTGTCGTCGATCAGAAACGAAGTGCTCCACCTCTTCGGTCGGTCCCTATCGACAAACACAATCAAACGGAACGAAGACGCGTATCAGCTTTACCTCGCGAACCGGCGTGCACTAAGGAAACCCCAAGTCAAGGGCCAGTTGATTCTCGAATTGTATGCGCACGCGAAGCCAGCCAGGAAGGCGGCAATACAGGCGCGTGTAGCCCGGCTGCGACGACACCCTAAGGACGATCTTATCGTTCGTCTCATGCGCATCGAGGGGTCGCTGGCAGAGCAGATGGATGTGGCGAACAGGCTGCGAGAGAAGATCATACTGGCAAACGTCGCACAGCAACGAAACCAACAATGACTACCGAAGGAGGGCGTCATGCAGATTGAGCAAATGGAGAGAGAATTCACCTACAACGGTGTCAGGCTGCCTGACCCGGGTTCCCAGCTTTCCGTGGACCAGGTTCGCGAGACCTACTCCGCAGTGTACCCGGAAATCGTGACTGCTTCTCTTGAAGGGCCCGAGGCAGTTGGCAACAAACTCGTTTATCGCTTCTCCCGGGCGATCGGATCGAAAGGCTGAGTTCTGGTGGATTCGGGGTCAACACGTGCAACGTTAAAACATCCTGCCGGATGGTTTGCCGCCGGGAGGGAAGTTGCTTCCGCGATCACGTTGCTTTCGGATGGAGCATTCAAGCTTTACCTCTTCCTGTGTCTTCGTGCAGACCGAAGCAGCTGCTCGGTTGGAGATCGATCAGGCCAGCGTTGCTAAGTCTCTCGCGAAGAGCCGCCGATCCGTTATCGTCTATTTCGAAGAGCTAAGGCAACGAGGCGTTTGCGAGGTGAAATTCGCCGCCAACCAACATACTCGCGGTGTGGTGCAGACCTGCGATGCATTCTGGCCTTATGTGATTCCGGCTTCGGCGGAAAACACCGAGAGCGCTGACGATTACATAAAACGCATTCGTACGCTCTTGGGAACTCGTGGGTGCGTTCGCCTCAGTTTTGCGCCGGCAGACGAAAAGATGGCCCGGTCTCTGTATTCCGATCATGTTCCGATTGAAGACATTGAACGCGCATTTCTATTAGGGTGCACGAGAAAGTATGTCTCGTGGCTGAATGGGCAGCCAAGCGGGCCGATCGCCAGTTTCGGGTATTTTCGAACCATTGTTGACGAAGTTGTCCAGATGGAAACATCGCCAGAATACTGGCGCTATATTGGCGAGAGTCTTGATAAGTATGAGCACGCGTGGCTTGCGCAGAGTGCCGATGGCGAAGAGAATGTTCCATAGGTGCTGGGTCCGGTGCACCCGGATTTGCTGCCATCCGACAGAAATCTGGTCCTCCCACCAAATACAGTTTTGGGATGCCCTGCGTTGCCGGTTCGAGTGAGCCGAGCAACAGATGGGGCCGCTTCAGAAAGCGGGTCACAGAGTACGTTAAGCCGATTGTGGAAGGCTGGAGTAGCTTGCAAATCAGCGTGCCGGAATGGCGACTACATCTCGGGCAATCAAATTAGGAAGTAGTCACTTCTATCGTATTCTGCACGCCACGTAACAAGCGTCAAGGCAGTTCCGTCGCTACCTGGGTAGGCGCATCCTTCGCCAGGCTCCAAACCAAGAGAATGATCAGAGCTTCGGCTTGGGACAAATGGGGGCAATGTCACGGTCTCGACGGGGTGAGACTGGCAGGGGCGAGGCTGCAATCTAGGCGCGGATGATCCAACTCCGACGCTGGGCAACCGCCGATTTGTTGGTTGGGTGCTGGAGAGAGCCTCGTGAGGGGGAGAACGACAAATGGCCCGCCACCACGGAAAACCCAAATTGGATATTCGAGGACACGACCGGCGAGTTCGAGATGCCAAGCCACCGAATCTCGAATTGATGCGGTCCTAACTAGCGCCGAATACGGCGGTACTCGCACTGCTTCACGATCTAATCGCCGGTCGCAGGCAAAACTCAATTCTTCGCCGTTGCTGCAGCAGCTATGAGTCCTCCTAGAAGGGCCGAGGCAACGATGATAACCACAATTTGTCGTCTATGAGATCCATGATGTGCGTTTTGCTGTCCGTATCCGACCTTGATTTTACGGACTGTTTCGTACCTTATCGTGACCGCCGTAGCCGATATAACGTCGTCAATCGTGAATTCCCGCTCACTTTCTGCCTGCAACGTACCGTGCATTTTGGCACCATCCGTCGTAATGACGGTGAGTGGGGTGTGCGGTGCAAGCTTGCTTACCTTAGCCCTTATTGACACCGCGCGTGGTGGTAAGCCGGCCCCCTCCTGCGCAACAGCAACAGAAGGGATTACCGCAAGTAAGATGCTACACGCTGCCCGAAACATGATTCGAACGACCGTCGCTCGCCTACTGAACATCTTCGACCTTCCTTTGTGGTATGCCTGGCGCCCTTTAGGCGCCAGGCATACTCAGACTAGAACACTGCATTTGTGGGTTTATGGATAAATTCAGAGCACGATCTGAACTATCTTGGATGAATCCAGAAAGGTTGAGCGGATGCGAGACCTCTCCGACGTTCCTCACCATTATAGGAGTGGGCATGTGAGGCCCCTGGTCGTCTCCATACCGTTCCACGAGACACCCAAAGAATGTGTCGTCAGCCGCCAGGAGGAGATAAAGATAGGTGTCGTAATCGATAAGGCCTTCGTCGTACGACTCCTGTATGCTGGCGTTAGACGACTCGATCAACCAAGCGGGGGTAATTGGGTAAAAGTCCGGATCGAACCAGTAGGTGCTGTGCTTGGACATCGATTGGTATAACTCAGCGTGGGAATTCGGCGGCACAGGGGTGGAGAAATCGTAGTATATGCTCTGATCGAAGAATGTCCCTTCGTGGGCGGCAGTGTACAGACTGTACAGATTGTAGGCTGAGGCGTCTGTATTAACTCCGCCGTTAACGGCCGGAGCAGCGAGTAATACAACCGAGCGCTCTACGTCGAGATCGTGGCCACTTACTTGTTGAATCACGCTATCGAGACCGAAATACGAATAGAAGCACGGGGCTCCGCCACGGTGCGCGGGAGGCGGCCAGCCCAACGGATAGTTGGCGCGCGACCACCTGGAGGGTGGCGCAAGATTGGAGGGCAGAACCATTACCGCACTCTTTCAAATTCTGACGTTGTATTTGATTTCACTCAGCTTGAACTTGCCGTAAGTGAATTCACCTTCAGGGGTCTGCCAAATAACGTCAGCGGAACTCGGAATCTTGCGTCCATCCAACTCCCGATAATTCCGCACGGGAGTAGACCATGGGTGGCTTTTGAAGATCTTGCCGTCGGGGGAAAAGAAGCGATCGTTGGAGACAAAATCGGTCAACTCCCCGGCTTGGTTGAAAGACAGCCGCGCGCTGATTGTGTTGCCCAGGTGAGTGAACGTTGCCCGCGCAGAGAAGGGGCCGTCCGCTTCCCACTTAATCTTCTCTTTGTCGATCAAAGTTGCCGGCGCCATGAGGCACATATCATTGAATAAGGTCACGGTCTCGCCCTGGTTCATCTTGGGTCCTTTTGCGTTAACTACCTGTAACAAGGACGCGAGTTTGATCTGCATGGTAGCGCTGTCCCCGCTAAAAATGTGCAATCCTTCGACGGGCAGACCGTACATCGTCGCCTTCATAAGGAATAAGCGCGTCGGTTGGTCGATGAAGTTGTACTGTTCCGATCTGAAGTCCATCCATGGTCCATTCAGGCCATTCCTGAAGTCTCCGGTGAACACAGCCTTGAAGTTTTGAATCCGGGGTTTACCCACGGAACCGGTGATGCGCAAATACTGCTGCACGGGGGCAGGCAAGTCGCACAGGTCAGCCTCGGATACCAGAGGCGCTTCGGTGATGCGGACAAGACCTTCACGAACAGCGGCCTTATACCGATTGTGATAACTCCCAGGCCGTGCTTCCATGATCGCGGCAGACAGGGGCAACAGGATGATCAAGTTGGCTATCGTGCCGAACTTGGCATCGCCCCAGGAGCTGAAAATGAGGGCTTGGGACAGGATGATCGCCGGCAATGCGATCATCCACCAGGCGTCCTGCTTGAAAAGAACAAAGCCACCTGCCACCGTGAATGTCAGGGCGCAAAAAAGCCAAAACAGTCCGGCTGTCGCGGAGGGCTGTTGTGTCAGTGTGCTTATCTCTCCGAGCCGAAATGCCTTGGCAAAGCCCATCAAATGGATCAGTCCATGCAGGACGATCACTAGACACAATATGAACCGCATGTCACCTCACTATTGACAAGAATCTCTCGCTTAATTACATCAACTGAGTGTCAAGCTCAATCACTCATTTTGTTTCACAAACATCGAAACCGCCGGCACTCCGGCGCAAAAAATGAGCCTCTAATCAATCCTTGGGAGAATTTCGCAGGCCATTCAGCGACTCGAGAACCATCAATCCGGCGATACTGCTGCCGGGCACTGCGCCCATCCACACCGGGGCGTGGGCGTACAGAGCGAATAGCAGCAGAGACCCCGATCCGAGAGCGAAGAACCAAGCATGCCACCATTGACCCCAATGGAATACGAGCGCCGTTGCAACCACGAACTCCGTCAGGGCTAGAAACCAGACCATGATCTCGGCAGCCTCCTCTGCGAGTGGCTGCGGAGGACGCCCTTCCACGCGACCTTTGATTCCCACCAGTATCCTGGGCACCGCAACGTGGTCGGCAAACTCCGTGAAGAGGTCGAGTGGAAGCCGACGGTCCGTCCAGTGGTAGCGGAGCCGAATGCGACTGATCAGGCGCGTATGGTGTTCATCGAGGGGATACAGTGCCCATGTGAAGCTACCGTCTGAAGGAGTGGTATCCGCTCGCCAGATAAGATAGCTGTCCGGATGGATCGAATCGAATACCAGGGAAGCAACTGCACTGATGGGGAGTACGTCGCCTGTCTTCGGATGCTGTAGCTTGGGAAGAATTGAACCCGTGCTGCGAATTCCAGTCCCGCTGCCGAGGTTCTCAATGAGGTCGTAGCCATAGAAGCCTGCTCGCCCATACCCAATCTGCACCAACCAAGGCCAAATATCGTCCGGACGGCCCTCAATGGTGATTCCTCGCGTCGCGCTGAACGATGGAGATGAAACGAGGTCGTCGCCCGGCATGGAGCGCGCCACCTCCTCTGCTGTCGCACCCCAGAGCAGTGCAGAGGGGCGAATAGAAATCAGATAAATGGCGCTCAGCAGAACTGGCAACGCAATGATTGCGAGCAGCCTCATAGCAACGGAACGACTTGGAATTTGGCGTTTCATACGTTCTACATTGCCCACGTGAGCGTGGGCGAGCGTTAGGTTCGCGCTCGGCGAAAAGGAAATGCGTGGCATACTGAGCACAGTCTAGCCTTGTTTCAAGATCCTGTCTGTGCGGTGCGAATTCCGCGCTAATTCAGCTTCCAAGCGCGGCAGGGGCTGATCTCGTAAAGTGTGATCAAGATTTGCCGCTATTTGATTGCAAGCGCGCAGACAACTGAGACCGGCCGTAAGAGTTTTCGTTCAAGCCGAACTGGCGAGAATCCAGCTGCCGAGAGCGCTTCCACAAGTTTCTCTCCCGTCTTGAGTACAGTTGCTTCGGTCGCACCTTTGTTTCGCGGTTGGATAGCAAGCGCAACCTGGCCACCCGGCTTCAACACGCGGCGAATCTCATTTGCTACCTCTACAGGTTTGTCCCAAAATTGCGCAACGTTGATGGAATAGACGACATCGAACGAATTCGATTCGTAGGTCAAAATGGACGCAGGACTCTGGCGCAAGGTGACGTGCCCAGTGCCGATCACTCTCGCATTCTTCGAGGACGCTAGCCGAACCATCGCTTCCGAATGGTCGATGCCCATGACAAATCCCTCCGGGATGCGAGCGGCTACACGACGGATGTCCGCGCCGGAACCGAAACCGATCTCCAGCACACGGTCGGCGGGACGCAGTTCGAGAAGCGACAATATCCACAAACTTCTGTCTCTGTTCTTAATGGCCATCAGTTGGCCCACGACCCATCCGCGCCATCCGCGCGGATGACCAAACTGGCTCATCCAGCCGGACTTCTCCGGCCTCCTTAAGAAGGCACTCTCAGTCGCTTGCTGCAACATACGCACTCCATTCTTCGTTCTCCAGAAGTTCGCGCAGCGAGCGAAGGGCTTCCGCTGCGCGGTCGATTTCTTTTGCGGCCAATCGGAACTCTGCGCGTGCCAGCAGTTGCAACTCTCTCTTCTGGCTAGCGAGCAGTCGGTGCTTGCCTTTGGCTGTCAGGCGCACCAAGGGGGATTTCCGATGCGCCGGATTCTCTTCGCTCGTAACCAACCCGTCTTTGAGAAGCCCATTGACGAGAACCTGAATATGCTGGCGCGAAACTGTCCGCGCTCTGGCCATTTGTGGCACGGTTTGAGGCCCCCGGTGATGGAGGCTGCGCAGAATCCCTCGGCGCCCTGCGGTGGAAACGCTCTGGCCGTGCACTTCGCCTGCAACGGCCCTCAGCCGATGAAAGAGCGCCGGAATCTCATCGAACAGGCGAAGCAGCGCTGCCGATTGGCTCGCGTTCATGACAGTAATATTGTCACAATGACAATCTCGTTGTCAAGTAGCATCGCGACTCTGGACAGACGAATCGGTTGGGAATATTCGCAATGTTGTCTGCGTCTCGGTTCGTGTCTCAGGGAGCTGAAAGGAGCTATCCGGGACGCCTGGCCAAAATAAGTTACTCCGCGGCACTGGAACGCTGTCGGGACTCATTCTGCCTTGCCCCAAGCCCTATTGTCCCCAGGTCAACCAGCGTCCGAGCAGGAAGAGTTCTCCGGAAACGAAAAGCGCCCCAAAAATCGCCTGGTTGCGTCGGGCCAGCCAAAGCGGCAGGTAAATGTCGAAGTTATCCGCGCGTTGCTCTGTGTGGCGAGCTGCTAAGTCTGTCAACGGGCAACGGCCCCGGTTCGCAGCGAGGATCACGCACTCGACCAAGACGAGACCAGTCAGGATCACCGCCTGGAGAAACCGGCCTTGGGCACCTGCAATGGGAATCGCCACTATGCATCCGGCAAAGAAGAGCCAAATTGCCGTGTGTAGACTCTTTATCCCAACCAGAATGAGGGTTTGTTTTGATTGCGGTTTCACGAGTCTACTAGTGTAGAAGATTTTTGAGGGGTTGTTGGAAAACGGTGGGCGAGTATGAAAGTCCGCATCGTGCCAGAATGCCCGAGAAGCAATCCGCGACGAATAAATCTCTCTTGAATGGACTCGCTGCGGTTCAAGATCACAGTGGGCTTCAAGCTTGGATCGCCCCCGATAGCAGCGATGTGGGGTCTGGCCCGTGATAGGACCGGCTTGTCAATCCTGTCTTGAAAAGATTGACCCTTCCGTTCAATGAGACGAAATGATGCTTCAATATACAGCGACGCCACATAGTAAAGATGCCGATTCAAGGAGCAGATCCATGAAGAACCACCACACAGGCGGAAAGACGCCGTCCTACCCCGAAATTGCCACGGCGACACTGGCTGGGCCGGAGGATACTGGAGGCGCCCTTCGCTACACGTTCAGCCGGGCCATTGGCAGCAAGACAAAGTGCGCGACATCGTGGGGCTTTATATGAACCCTCCGGAGCGCGCGTTGGTCTTATGCGTGGATGAAAAGAGCCAAATCCGGCGCTTGACCGCACGGCTCCAATGTTGCCCATGGGACCTGGGCAGATCGAGCGCCGCACCCACGACTATGCGCGGCACGGCACGACCAGCCTGTTTGCCGCGCTGGACACCAAGACTGGCAAGATCATAGGCCAGAACCAGCAACGCCATCGCTCCGAATAGTTCCGTAGCTTCCTCGACACCATCGAGAAGAACGTGCCCGAAGAACTGGACGCTCACCTCATCATGGACAACTACGGAACCCACAAGACGAAGAAATTCAGAACTGGCTGGCGAAACGACCCCGTTTCCATGTTCACTTCACACCCACCTCTGGCTCATAGCTGAACCTGGTGGAACGCTGGTTCGCTCTGCTCACAGAACGCCAACTTCGCCGCGGAGTTCACCGCTCGACCAAAGACCTGAAAGTAGCCATCAACAGCTTCATCGAACACCACAACAGCGACCCGAAACCCTTTATCTGCCACAAAGCCGCCGACCAGATCCTTGATCCCGTGGCCAGGTTTTGTAAACGAATTAACGACTCAGGACTAGTTCTGGAGTTGGAGTTTCAACCCAAGTTCAACCCATCCGCCAAACTCCTTCAGATTTCTGCTGATTCCGCAAAACTATTTACGTCAACCAACCATGCCTGCTAACTCTATGATACTGCTTCATTTAAGAACTCATAACCCAAAGGTCGCTGGTTCAAATCCAGCCCCCGCAACCACACGAATTTCCCGGTGCGCCGACTCAAGCGAAGTGAGCGCATCTTGCTCATTCCCAAGCAGCCGCCACTCTCCCTTCGCAACGTAGTGCCCCTTGCCGTCCCCGACCTGCGGCATCATGCGAATCTCTGAGACATGCTTAAGGAGTTCCTTCCGGGCTGGGGCTGGATCGCCAGCCAGCAGAGCGCGAAGGTCTCCCATCTTTCCCATGATGAAACTGCGGATGTCCGAAAGGTGGGCATCAACAGAGTTGGCCCCTCCCGCGAGAAGCTGGTCGCCGATCTCCCGCAGTTGCTTTTCCCTTTCGTTGATCGCCTCGACGAGGAACGCCGAAGGTCCCGTCTCCGCAGCAGTCGCGGCCAGCCGTCGCAGCTCGCCTTCGAGCTTCTGCTTGCGCTCCCGCATCTGAGCCATCTGGTTTGACAGAGTGGCAAACGCACCCTTGATGTGGTTGCCGAACTCATCCAGGACGTATTCGACGGCGTCGCGCTGCAGAACATAATTCTGCAATTCATCCAACAGCCGGCCCTCAATCCAGTCTCGCCGCACCGTCAGAGAATTCGAGCAGGCACCACGATTGAAGTGTTGAGAGCAGCCATACCTCGGATGGTGACCTGACGAATCGTAGCCAGAAATGATGATGAGATTGGCGCCGCACGAGCCACACTTCAGAATCCCGCTGAGCAGGTAGGGGCTTGTTGCCGAACGAGGTATCAGAACTCCGCCGCCCTTCCGAACCCCATACGTGGCCTGCAGCTTATCCTGACGTTCCTTCACACGCTGCCACAGTTCGTCGCTGATGATCTGAAGCTCGGGGTGAGGAACGATGCGCCACTCGCTCTCTGGCCGCGCGCGCCGCACCCGCTTGTTCGTGCCCGGCACCTTAACAAAGCGAGAGCTGTTCCAGATTACCTTTCCAACATAGAGATCGCGCCGGAGCATCTCCCGGATGCAGGTTGGGCACCATGTGGCGTACTTCTTTCCAGCGCGTGGCCTCGGCGGAGGTACGCATTCACGATTCAGAGTCTTTGCAATCGTCTTGAGGGACTGCCCCTCCGCCGACATCTCAAAGATGCGGCGAACCACCGCCGCTTCGCTCTCGTTGATGACCAGTTGCTTTCCGGTTGAGCCGGGCACAGGAACGGAATCATAGCCAAAGCAGCGACCGCCGGTGTGCTGACCGCGCAGCATCAGACCTTCCAGTCCCCGGTGGGTTTTCTTGGCAAGCTCCTTCACGTACAGGCTGTCCACCATACCATGGACGGTGACCAACACATGCGCCTGCTCATTCTCGGAATCGATGCCTTGGCTGACTGCGATCAGCCGGATGCCGGCGAAGTTCAGTCGCTCAAAGATGCCCAACGCATCCTTCGTGTTTCGGGCGAGGCGGCTGCTGTCGTCAAGCAGGATGACATCGAAGGGGCGGGTGGGCGACAGAGCCGCATCCAGCAGGCGACCCAGCCCAGGACGATCCGCGCCGACGCCACTCAGTGCTTCATCGACGTAGACGTGTTCTTCGAGAAAGATGAACCCGCGAGCATAGGCGCACTCGCGGCAAATCCGAAGCTGGTCCTCAATCGAGCGGGGGCTCTGGAGGTCGCTGGAATAGCGGGCGTAGGCGGCGCAACGCAGGATCATGGCATATCTCCCGTCCTAGTCGGAAGTTACCTCTGAACCACCCGTGGTTGCAAGTCGATTCTGCTTTTCAATTTCGGCCAGGTATTCTCGCACCAGCGCAGGGATAACCACGTTGTCCAGCCACGACTTGAGATCGGGATCGAGTCGCTTTCCAAGCCTAGTGGACCGCGAGGAGCTGCGTTGCCGCTCCGACTCACCGCCACTCCCGTTCTTGGTGGTTTTGACCTCCACGCGACTCCTCAATCCTTCCGTATCGAAAAGAAGCGTAGATCGCATCAGCACCACAAAACGCGGAAAAACTTTCCACTCGGTGTCCTGAATGGACACCACAAAATCTGAGAAGTTGAGCCAGGCCACCATCAAAATCAGTTGCCATCTGCCTTCACGATCAAGCAATTTCACGCCCCTTGTCCGAAGAATGCTGTGTTCTTCGGACAGGCGGTTGTATTTGTCCGAAATTTGATGTATATTTCGGACAGATGACTATACGTGGACCATCTCTCGACGCTCGATCTGCCATCCTGGACCGCATCGCGGCGACGCCAGCGAGAGTCTGGACCCCTGTCGATTTTCTGGATTTAGGCCCCCGGGCGGCAATCGATAAAGCCCTGCAGCGCCTGGCGATTGCTGGAAAGCTCCGTCGCATAGATCGAGGTCTATACGACACACCTCGTCTCAACAGACTTACGGGTCGGCCCACCGCACCTGATACTCGCGCCGTGATCGACGCCATTGCGAGACGGGATCAAGCCCGCTTCATCGTGGATGGATTAACGGCAGCCAACGACCTCGGCCTCACAACAGCGGTCCCCGCTCGTGTGATGGTCTTTACGGACAATCGCCTTCGACCGATCAAACTTGGTAATCAGATAATTACGTTCAAACAGGCTGCTCCCAGTCGTCTTTACTGGGCAGGACGCCCCGCAATGCGTGTCGTACAAGCCTTGCACTGGTTGAAGGATCTGATCCCCTCCGACCGGGATGGGATCATGATGCGCCTCAAGCGAATTCTCAATAACCCAGACAGCGGTTCAGCAATCCGCGACGACCTGAAAGACGGTCTACCGGCAATGCCGATCTGGATGCAATCGCCCGTGCGCGAACTTCTCGCAGCACCGCCGATTGAGGATAAGAACAACAGAAAAGTCAACCATCCGGCGGCTGTCAGTGCCGGCAAACGCAGCCGCCGATCAGTTCCAGCCCCCAGCAGAACAGGTCTGCACGCAAGCAGTGCTGGAAGGGCATAAGAGAATGAACCCATTATTCAACCAGGTGCTCTCAAGCTCTCCTGAAGATCGGCGCGACTTATTCGTTACTTCGGCCCGCAGGCTAGGGACCAATGAGCGCAATCTTGAAAAAGACTTTTGGGTTTGCTGGACATTAGACGCCCTCTTCAACGACCTCCCCGGCGGTGGGCCACGTTTACTGTTCAAGGGCGGTACTTCTCTCTCCAAAGCTTTCGGGCTGATTGCCCGCTTTTCGGAGGATATCGACGTTACTGTCTTTCGGGACGATCTCGGGCAAGGTGTCACGATTGAGGAACTCGAAACAATGACGGGGAAAAAGCGGCGCGCCAAGCTCGATGCGATCCGCGATCGCTGCCGAACTTACATCAATGACGATCTGCACCGTGATCTCGGGAAAGTCCTGGTTGAGACACTCGACACGTCTGGCATACCGCATGATGCAGCTCGCCTTGAGCCTGACCCCGACGATCCCGATCATCAAACTCTTTTGCTTTGGTATCCCAGCGTGACAGGCGCCCTTGATGATGGCTATGTCCGGCCGGCCGTTCGCATAGAGTCGGGAGCCAAGTCTGCACTCGATCCGAACGCAGCCAGAACCATCGTGCCGTATATCGCCGCTGAACTGGGAGACGTCGATTTTGCCATCTCGAACATCACGACCGTCGCTGCGGATCGCACCCTATGGGACAAGGTCGTCATCCTGCATGGTTTGCGAAATTGGTTTGAAAGCCGCGGAGAAGTACGCCAAGAAGGTCAGCGCATTACCCGTCACTATTACGACGTCCACCGCCTGGTCGAATCGCCATTGCGCGAACACGCCCTGGCCAATCTGGAACTGGCGGCCGACTGCAGCCGCCATGCGCGAATGTTTTTCAATCGTCCTGATTTTGGCCTACAGAGCGCAGTTCCTGGGCAATTCCTGCTCACTCCGACCCACGGAATGCTCGACGCTCTTCGCCGGGATTACGAGAGGATGGCGGGGATGATCTTTGGGCCTGTTCCTGATTTCGATACCGTGATCCAGTCAATAGAGTCCTTCGAGGCTCTGGTCAATCAACGACCGGCTCCATCAGCAAAATAAGGATACGACGCTTATGGTCGCTATCAACTGGCAAAACGTAATCACTACTCTCGGTGGAAACGCGGTATTGCGTAGCCGAAAAAATCTGTGCGGTTACAGCAGATACTCCGAACTCGACAGAACCTGCACCTTACCGAGAACCTTCAGTTCCATGATTTCGACAACCGGCTGGCGGTTTCGCACATAGGCGATGACTTCTTCCATGCTGAGTGCCGCGAATATTTCTGTAGAAGCCGTCGCCGCGCTTCCGTCGTCCGCAGTCCTCTCGCCCTTGAGTTCCAGCAGAAGTGCTCTGCGCGGTTGATCCGTTGATGGGAACGCATCCCGATCTTTGCTCTTTGCCATAACAGGCTCCCTGGGGCGTAAAATCGCGGCGTCCGGCTCCTGACCGTGGCGAATCAGACGCCGCTACAGGGCGGCTTCACCCCTGGAATCGTAGTGCTGGTACCAGCGCGGATGCGAAAGCTCAATGCCTTATATAGAGGAATAGAAAAGGAGACCCGTCGCCTGATTGACAAGCTTCCAGAAGACGATCATGGAGCCGTGTTCCGGTTTTTCAACCTGATGAACTCGGCTCAAGAGGCTAGCGATGGAGACCTGAACCGGATCAAGCGAGAAGGAGTCGCGAGCTGAGCGATGTATCTTTGCTCACCACTTCAGACGCTTCAACGATCTCCGTTGATGATCAAGAATTCATCCTTGCAAATGGGAGCTATGAAGATCCAGAAAGCCCTCACTCGTGAAGGAGAAATGACTTAATGCCTGAAAGTTAAGCAGATGTGGCACGAAATTTTCGCGCTACAGGGCAGGCTTGGAACATCGATTCAGGCCGTCGTTACAGTATTCAGTCCATGGTATCCAAGGATGGAACGGCTATCGGATACCGAGAATATGGTCAAGGACCCGGAGTAATTCTGCTTCAAGGGGGATGGGATCTGCGCACAATTTCTCCGAGCCAACGCATTCACCGTCTATGTGCCCGACCGTAGCGCGTCAAGCAGAATGCCGATTATGAGGGCGACTGTTCGCGACGCAAAGAGAACATCTGAGCAATTAAGGCTTTTAGGTCCTGTCCCCGAAACTCCACAATCTCAGGAGGATTCTGGTTGTAGTCGCTATATCGGATCCACTTTGGTCTGACTCTGATATAGATCAGCCCTGGCCATTTTGCCCTGCTCGGACCGTCTGGATACACGGAATAGTAAATCTCCGTGACGCGCTCCAGGTCTGCTCCAGACGGCTCGTCAGCAATACCCTCATATTGGACAGTGCGCTCATCACCCGCTATCAGCCCCCCTATTACGAAAGCAATGTGAGGATTATGGCGAAGGTTTATGGCCTTTCGCGTGGTCTGCAGAGTATCAAATACAATCTCGAACGTATCGCTGATCGCAAAGCCTACCACCGCTGCCTGCGGAGCGTCGCAGGAGAGTGAGGCTTGAACTGCTAAGCGATTGGACCGCAGGAATTCGATAAGCTTCTGAGCATCCATCTCAACAGAATAGCCTGATCATCCCTTACCAACCATCTTGCCGAACGGCTCGCAGATGAGGTCTGTTGGTAATCCACCCCCTCGGACCGCCGCATATCGGTCAGAGTTCTTCCGCTGTGAACGGTGGATACTGCATCATTTTGTTTGCGTTTCATGGAGCACCTCTCCTCCGGTCGTTGTTGCCTCTACACACTTTCCCACCATCAAGAGCAGAGGGGGGAGCGGTTCACAGTTCGACCTTGATTGCTAGACAGCTTGCTCCCCAAGACAAGTAAATTGCGCTTAAGGCGGCGCGCGTATCAGGCAGCCTATCCTGCTTTTGTTGAAAATCATAGTATGTTTATACATACTATGTCTATGGATAGTTCGTCACGTTCTTCGTCGCTGGGTCTGATCATTTTGGGCCTCCTTATCGAAGAGCCGATGCACGCTTACCGAATGCAGAAGCTCATCAAGCAAAGAGGAAAGGACAGGGTAGTAAATGTTCGGCGGCCGACAAGTGTCTACCAGGCACTGGAACGCCTTCAGCGCTTGAATTTCGTCAAGGTTCGAGCGACTGTAACGACTCAGAGCCACCCTGATCGCATCGTCTACGAAATTACGAAAGACGGACGCAAGGCGGCGAAACAGTGGCTCAGCGAACTGTTGACAAATGTAGGCATGGACTTCCCAGACTTTCCTGCCGCTGTGTCAGTGCTCACGATGCTGACGCCGCAGGAGGCACGAAAGAGCTTCGAAGCGCGGGTTGAAAAGGTTACTGGGGAATTGCGCAAGCTTGTTGTTGAGAGGAAAGCCGCAGGAAATTTGCCGCGCCTTTTCCTCCTTGACGATGCACTCCGCGCAATACTCCTGAAAGCCGAGCGCAAATGGCTTCAAGCGGTAATTGCAGATCTTATCAGCGGCTCGCTGAGTTGGGATGATAAGTGGATTCGAGAAGTCGCGGCGAAATTCACTCCCGCCGATCTCGGAAAGAACGACTGAAACACAAGCTACGCGATACCGATAGGGGTTCGGTTCCAGGTCCCCCGTCGTTGGAGGCAGTTATGAATCAAGTCGAAGCCGATGAAGATCGATCCGTCCAATCAGCACAACTGAGTTGCACGAGCGGAAGCGTAATTTCGATGGACGGCACCGAGATCGGATACCGTCAACTTGGATGCGGCCCTGGCTTGGTGATCCTGCACGGCACTATGGAGTCGTCCCGGTCTCACATGCAACTCGCAGAGGCACTAGCGGATTCCTTTACTGTCTGTATACCCGATCGTCGCGGTCGAGGGCTGAGCGGACCATTCGGCCCTTACTACTCACTCAAGAGTGAAGTTGAAGATCTCGATGCTCTTTTGGCCAGAACCCATGCCAATTGTGTTTTCGGAGTGAGTTCGGGAGCCATCGTCTCTCTTGAGGCAGCGATCAGTCTACCCGCCATTCACAAAGCAGGAATTTTCGAGCCTCCGCTAAGCAGCGATGGTTCCTTATGGAAGACCTTTCTGCCTCGTTATGACAAGGAGATCACCCAAGGAAACATTGCAGCAGCTCTCGTGACAGGTATGAAAGCTGCCCAGATGGGGCCGGCGGTCTTCAACATCGTCCCCCGACGGGTAATCGAATTGCTAACTGAGGTCATGTTGAAGGTCGAGGACAAGAAGACAACGCCGTCTGACGTGACCATGCGGCAACTCGCTCCGACTCTTCGTTTCGACTTCCAGTTGGTCGCCGAAGCGGAAAACACAATCTGTCGCTGGCCTGAGATTCGCGCCGAGGTGCTCTTAATGGGAGGAAGCGATAGCCCAGCATATCTGAAGAGTGCGCTCACCCGTCTGAAGACTCTTCTGGCTGGCGCGAATCGAATTGAGTTTGAGAAAGTCGGTCACGGTGCTTCGGGCAACGCAAACAGAGGAGGTAAACCGAAGTTGGTAGCTCAAGAACTTCGTCGATTCTTTCTTGACGCAGACAATCGGGACGGCAGCATGGAGAACGGCTTATGACGAATTCCCTGGCAAAGATAACACTCTGGCTCTTCATTGTTTTTCTCGGCATCACGTTTGGTGCTGGGTTGTATGAGGGGCGGATAGTGGTTCCCCGTTGGTTGAGTCTCCCTGGCGCAACGGGCATTCATTGGAACGCAGCCGCAGCTCGCCAAGACGACACCGGGAGAAGGTTCTGGGCATTCATTTCGACGGTGCCCCTGACGCTTCTCACAATCGCGAGTTTGGTTGGAGCGGCGCGTTCATCTGGCTCGCTAAGGGTTTGGTGGCTCACGGCCGCTCTCTGCGCCTCGGCAGACAGACTCCTAACTTTTTCCTATTTCATTCCATCGATGGTGGGATTGTTGAACTCCGTCGACTCGAGTGTGGCTGTGACCAAGGCCATGTTTTGGGCAAACCTCAACTATCTTCGCCTAATGATCGTATTCGCAGCCTGGATGTCAGCCCTTCGCGCTTTTACTTTCCTTTACTCAAATTAGGGCCTAGTCACGGACGGAAGGAGATGGGAATGAAACTGCTTTTGCTCGGCGCCACAGGAAAGGCGGGCAGTGCCTTTCTGGAGCAGGCATTAGAACGGGGACACCTTGTGACCGCTATGGTCCGTACACCGGCCAAGATATTGGCTCGTCACCCGAACCTTACGGTTGTGCAGGGTGATGCACTGGACATCGCCGCCCTGAACGTTCATTTGCCTGGTCACGATGCAGTCATCTCTGCCCTGAGCCCGGGTACTCTCAAACATTCAACTCTACAGCGGAGATTCATGGAGACCGTGACGACCGTCATGGCCAATTGCGGGGTGAAGCGTTTGCTGGTGCTTTCGGTCGCGTTCCTGTTCAACGACGCTGGCGTTCTTGCGTCGGTCCTTGGAAACACCATCTTTCGGAATATCAGAAGAGGTTCGCAGGAGATGGAAGAGGTGGTTCAGGGTTCAGGGTTGGCTTGGACGATTGTTCGCCTGCCACGCCTCACTGCGGGTGGGCGTGTCGGCGAATATCGCACTCGCGCAGGACACGCACCTCCGGCGTTATCGATATCTCGCGGCAGTCTAGCCAGATTTGTCCTCACAGAAGTCGAGCGAAATCAATTTGTACAAACCGTCGTGGGCATTTCAGCCTAGGACGAAAGACTATGGGATTACGTAGCAAGCTCAGCCGAAGAGAGCTTCTCCAAATTGGAGGGAAGGCGGCAACTGCGCAGGCCTTCGGATTACTTGGCCCGATCGAAGGACGCAAAATGTCATTCAAAACGCACGCATTCAGAAACGTCGGACTCCTTTTTGGAATGGTGTTGTTGCCGCTAGTCAATTACGCCAAAACCTGCAACGCGGGGTCTTTGCAGCACCAGCGGCGAGACACTGCAACGATCGATCGCTTGGAGGAAGCGTGGACCCTCGCGTACTTGCGCGGCGACACCGAGTTTGAGCGGTGCATACTTGCGCCAGATTTTACAGAAATCCTGCGCAATGGCGAGATCAAAGTCTTGCAAGATGAGTTGGGGTTTGCTGAGAGCAATAAAGGCAAACAACTGCCTATTCCGCCGTTCACCAAAGGTACGGTCTTGCTGCACGGGAATGTTGCCGTTGCCTATGGCACATCGATCTCCAAATCTGGGGACGGGAGCACGCGCGTAGTTCGGTACGCGGACTATTACGTCTGGGAGGGTCGGCTGTGGCACGCATTCTTTGCACAGCAGACCCAAGTCCCAAAAGGCACACCTTAGGGTTATCCGAGTTCGGAGAGCTCTTCGTTTCCGACAAGTGCCTGGGACTGGTCGAGAACCTGGCCGAGTTCTACCCGGAAGCGAAGTGGCAACGGTGCGTCGTGCATTTCTATCGCAATGTGTGGACAGCCGTGCCTACAGGCAAGGTGAGAGAAGTAGCGGCGATGCTGAAGGCCATCCATGCGCAGGAAGACGCGCAGGCAGCTAAAGAGAAAGCTCGGCAGGTGATAGCCAAGCTGCGCGAGATGCGGCTGGGTAAGGCCGCGGAGATCGTCGATGCCGGTGTTGATGAGACGTTGAGTTATTACTCCATGCCGCCGGAACACTGGCGGTGCATCAGGACCAACAACCCGCTGGAACGTCTGAACCGGGAGATTCGGCGACGAACACGCGTAGTGGGAGCGTTTCCCGATGGCCATTCGGCGCTCATGCTGGTGGCGGCCAGGCTAAGGCATGTTGCCGCAACCAGGTGGGGGACCAAACGCTATCTGGCGATTAACAAGCTGGCAGAGATTACGGCCATTGCTTGACCATCGCCAATGCACGGCGTCAGTTGACGATCCAATTGGGAAACAGCAAGGCAACTCACTATCACTGGAAAGGAAGCTAAGGATCAAATGAAGGCCTGGACAAGAAGAGAGTTTCTCGGAGCTTCAGCTGTCGCAGTTGGAGCGGCGACGATGCCTGTGAATCTGCAGTCGACTCCTGCCGTGGAACCTCGGCCGGCAGTCGCCGACAGCTTTTCACCAATTGACCTAAAGGGAAACACGTCATTCGACGATCTCATCAAGGCTGATTTATCAGACACGATGCGCGGGGCGGTTCCCAAAGCCCCGCGTGGTTCTGTTGTCTCGTGGGGTATTCCCTTCAAAATTGATCGTCCTCTTCTGCTCAAGGACCAGCCCGTCGTGGAGCAGATACCTGGACTCAAAGCCGAGTGGCTGGTTTTTCAGCATACGACCGACGTTAAGCCACTCAACCCTGATGGCAGCGGGTTGATCCGACCCATGCGAGGCGAAGGTTTTCTCGGCGAACATATCGCCGATTACGTGATCGTGTACGCCGATGGGTCGGAAGCGCGTGAGGCAATTCGGCGCCGTCACCAGGTTGGTATGCTGCAGGCACGATGGGGAGAGAATTGCTTCCAAGCTGTAGGTCATGACAAGCCATTTCCAATTCCCCCAGTTTTCGAGCAGCCAGCCATTCTCGCGAATTTTCCAGACGCAGTCCCGGGGAGCGCAGAAACCCGTGTTGTTCAACCCGACCGCAGCGAATGGATCAATTGGCTTTGGGCTTGGCAGAATCCAAATCCTGAGAAGGAAATCACCTCGATCAGATTCGAAAGGCTATCCGGTGACATAGTCGTCTCTGCGGTATCGGCTGGCAAAGCGAGTTCGCAACCATTGCGCTGGCAACGGCGTCAAAAGGCGATTCTAAGATTACCTGAAAAGAATGACTTTGGACTGGATGTCGACAAAAAGGGACAGTGGAAGCAGATTCAGATTGATATGGGACAAGTCATCTCAGTTGAGCCTCGGGCGATCTATCCAAACGCCGACTGGGAACAGACCTACAACAACAAAATGCCTGAAGGTCAAAACCACGAACTGCTAGTGGAGTATACGGCACACCCAGATGCCAACTTTCACCTTTGGGATGGGACAAAGATTCCGGTTGCAGAGCTCGAGGAGCATCTTATCTCAGGACCACTGACTCAAGTTACGCCAGCGACACGACGCGTCAAGATCCGCATCCTTGAGAAAATGAGTGGCAAACCCGTACCCGTCAAACTGCACGTACACGGAGAAGGCTGCGAATATCTCCCCCCTGTGGATCATCATCGCCGGGCAAACAACTCCTGGTTTGAAGATTATGGGCCAGAGTGTCGGCTCGCCGATTGGTACAAGACACAGGCCGGGACTTGGGTGAGTAATGGTGACCACCGCGCCGCCTATATTGATGGCGAAACGCTCATCGATCTACCCATTGGGGCCGTGTACGTCGAAGTCAGCAAGGGCTTCGAGATCAAGCCGATACGTAGGAAATTCCAGGTAAAAGCCACAACGGAGACAATCGAAGTCGCGATTGAACGAGTTCTCCCGTGGCGCGAGCGTGGTTGGGTGGCGGCCGACACTCATGTGCATTTCCTTTCTCCCGGAACGGCCCACCTAGAGGGCTGCGCAGAGGGTGTAAATATTGTCAATCTTCTCGCAAGCCAGTGGGGAGAACTCATGACAAACGTTGGCGATTTTGACGGCAAGACGACTTTTGGTTCCAAAGAGGCCGGAGGTGATGGCGAGTGGATGGTGCGGGTAGGTACTGAGAATCGGCATCACGTCCTGGGACACATCTCTCTGCTCGGATACAAAGGACCAATCATTGCTCCTATGTGTTCGGGAGGTCCGGATGAGTCTGCTCTCGGGGATCCGGTGGACGTCCTTCTAACGGAATGGGCTGAGCAGTGTCGCCAAAAGTGTGGCATTGTCATCCTTCCACACTTCCCTAATCCACGGTGTGAGCATGCTGCAGTTTTGGTTGAAGAGAAGGCGGATGGCGTCGAGATGACCTCCTGGGGGGACCTGTATGCTGGCATCGATCCATACTCGCTCTCCGACTGGTATCGTTACTTGAATTTGGGCTACTTCACTGCGGCGGTTGGCGGCACCGACAAAATGGATGCAGGAACTGCTGTAGGAACCGTGAGGACATACGCAAGAATTCCCGACAAGACCGACTTCACTTATGAGTCGTGGAAAGCTGCGATACGCGCCGGCGAGACCTTCGTGACTTATGGCCCTCTCATGCATTTTGCTGTCGAAGGAAAACCAGCCGGTAGCAAGATCGCTATGAAAGCCGGAGGTGGAACTGTCGACGTCACGTGGCAGGTGGCAAGCGTGACCGTCCCGATGAGTAAGGTCGACTTGATCGTCAATGGTGAGGTTCGCGAGAGCCGCAGCGTGCAGCCGGACCAGGATGCCGGCCATTGGAAGGCACGGATTGAGAGAAGCTCCTGGGTGGCACTCCTCGTGCGAGGTCACTATCATGACAAGCCCGAGATCATCGCAGCACATTCTTCGCCGGTCATGATCCCGGTGGAGGGCTCTGAGTTCTTTGCAGCCGCTGACGCGGTTACGATCCTGGATCAGATTGAGGGCGCGCTTGCCTACATCGACACAATCGGTACTCGCGCCGAGGATGATGTCTATAAACGAATGAGATTGAAGCTGACGTCGGCTTACCGAAAACTCCACAATCAGCTGCACAAGAAAGGGCAGTACCACGATCATAGCGGCGGTACGGCGCACGAATAACAGTAGCTGTTAGGGAGGGACCGATGATGCGAAAGGCGATGAATCAACCCTCTAAGATGGGCGGACCCACCAAGAGAGGGTGACGAAATAGTGCAATCACGGATAATTCAGGACGACTTTTGCTCCTGGTCCGCATGCGGACCAGGAGCAAAACAACAAAAACCGAACGACCTTTCAGGACTCAACGAACATCAAAAGTGCGAAAAAGGCTGGACACTACCTACACGAAGCGTGTGAAGCGGTGACGGATCAGCGCTTCAGAGGAAGTCGCCGCACGCGGCAAGTGCTCGCGCGGCGCAACAGCAAGAAAGCAACAATCCCCAACCACTCTGACAAAATCCTATATTCGGAGGAGCGCGAAGATGACCAATCCAAACAATGACATTGAAGTGAATGTGCGGGAGCGGATTTTGAGACCAATTGGCGAGGTTTTCGATGCCGTCGTCGATCCGGTGAAGATGTCAAACTACTTCATTTCGGGCGCCAGCGGACCAATGAAGCCTGGCCCGGTGACGTGGGAATTCGGAGACCTCGGAGCGAAAGTCGCCATCAATGTGCTCCAAGTCGAACAGAACAGCAAGATAGTGTGGGAATCGAGCGCGCTAGGCCAACCAACACGATCAATGTTTCAATTCGTTTCGGACGGGCAAGACACCACAATCGTCACGGTTACTGAGGGCTTATACGCTTTTACACCTGAAGGGGTAAAACTGGCCCTCGGCCAGAATGCGGGATGGACTTACACACTGTGTGCGTTGAAGGCCTTCTTGCAATTTGGCATCAATCTAAGAACCGGCCTGAACAAGCGGCTCACAGATGTTTCATGATCACAAATTACTAACGGCTGTCGGCAGAGTGAGCATATCTTGCTTGGTTTGCCGGAGGGCATATCAAAGGTCTGCCAACATGGATGATTTCCGCCTTGCGATTGTCCTTGCAGTCGCCGTGCCATTTTCGAGGCCACAAAGAAAGGACTTAGATCGCGAAAATGGACCTCTTTGTGTCCGATTTGGGTTCGGTCGTTCGAAAATGAACATCCCAGAGCTTCGTGACGACGCCCCAATGCCGCTTCAATTGCCTAAGGGATACCCATTCTGAGTGCAAGGTTATTCCGCATCCCAAGATCGCCCAAACGACTCTTGGTGTTGGGCTCTATCGAGGTCCGGTCCTGCTCAGTTGCACACGACGCTGCACAGCATGATTCCTGTAGGGCGGCCTTCCAGTTTCGAATCAAAAGTCCTTCCTCACGCTGAACAACAATGAAGAGAATGACGCAAGCTTCCTTCCTTCGGTATTTTGGAGTGGGAAATCATTCCGGGGACCTGCATACCTGCTGATAACCCAATCGAAGTGTTCCCGGAGGAGATTATCACCCTCTACATGAAGTAAGAGTCCTTTTCCGATCCGAAGTTCCCCAAACATATTAATGGTCGGCGTCGCGCGGTACGAGTCAACTTCGTTAAACCGATATGTCGTCTCAGCGCACCCTTTTACAGTGCTTGACTTTGCGCACGGACTCAAGAACGAACCTCCCCATTTTGAATGCCATCTTGGCAGGTCTTGTTGGAAATCGAACGAGTACTCGAATGGATCAAGGCCACTAATGGAGCGAGCCGTGCGTGTTGTCGGATCTCTGACCGTGGACCATTGGTGCATTACCGTTAGCTTGATCTGCGCATTCTTGACATGAACATGATCGAGTGATGAAGTCAGACTTGCGGTTACTGCATCCTCCGAACCGTCCCCAATATTTCCCGGAGCATCAAAAGTTGCCGAGGGTTCTGTTGCACTGGATATCGGAACGCGGTCAAGGACATCGGCAAAAAGAAAATGGCGATACGTCGCGACGAAATCACCATCGGACCAGAAGTGACGTTCGTATAGCCCTTCGAAGACCCAGTCTTGCTGGGGGACGATATCGGTGTTGCCGGAACGGACGCTACCCGTGTTCAATGAAGATGCCGCAACAAAGTTCGCGAAGTCCAACTGATTAACTTCGTGCTCGACACGGACGCGAAAGTGATCTGCGGAATTGGGCGTTAAAGTGAGAACAAATCGAGGCTTCACGTACGTAAGCGACTTGGATCGCCGAACGTCAGCCGCCGATCTGATCAAAGAATTCTCCATTTCGGTGCCTAGTTCTATCTCCACACGTTTATTCTTGGACCAGATCAAATTCCCCGATATCTGGTCACGCAACTCCGACACTCGCGCATTTGAGTTCGGGAGCGGAATAGGAATCGAGTTGTACGTAAAGGCATTTGAGGTTTCGAGCCAGTTGTAAGCTCCCTCCGCGCTGAATTCAGCGACGAACTCTCGATCGGACGCGGAGCGAAGATCAGTGTGAGCCAACGTCTCACCAACGTGCTCGCGAAGAAAGAATTGTTCATCTAAGCCTGGAGCAGTAAGAAGTGACGAATATGTCTCTCCCATATTGTCGCCAAGGGCATTGGTCTCGCTTGTCCACTTCTCGCCAATTTGGCGGCTAAAATGTGCGCCAAGTTCATTCTGCAACTGGCCACCAAGTGGACCTCCCAAATGTTCGTGAAGGTCACTTGACGAGGGGCTCGGGAGGGTCGTGTTGTCAACTTCACGATAGTTATAGTCCGTGCGTGATGAGCTCCCGTTGATCGCTAATATTCCTTTCCATGCAGGCATCGAAAACGTGCCGTAGCCATACGCGTTCAAGCCTCCTGCAGCGCTTATTACAGACGTTGCGGTAGCAATTCCTCCCTGGGGATTTCTGGTTTCATCAGGGCCATCGCCTTCTGCAAGCTCAACGTACTTGTTGGCAGATAACGCTGATGTGAGGGTTTTGCCGCCAACCCAGTGATCGGTTAGTTCAAGAGTGCCGCCTGGGAGATTCCTGCCGTCTTCAACGAATGCGTTTGAGAGTGTTAATACAACATGGTGGCCTGCTTGCTTCTTTCGAATCACGTTCGCCACAATCGGCTGACCCAACATTTCCACGCCAGGTGCTCCCCCTTCAATGACTTCGATGCGATCCACTTCATCGACAGGAATGTGCTGCAGGACACTTTCCAGCGTGAATTGTTTGTCCGACACGCGTTGCCCATCAATAAGAACATTGCCGGCCGCCGCCGCATAACCGCGGATCGTTGGATCGCCTCCGGAGTATACGAACCCTGGCAGAAGATTGACCATGTCGTATGCGGTTTGCGGGTGCTTACCTGCAAAGAATTCCGGCCCGTAGCGGGTGGTTAGTTCCTGGCTGCTTTTGGGCGCTGTCGGCGTTTGGGCGCCAATTGTCGGAATGACCGCACAAACTAGCATCAAAAGAGCCGCGCTCAGTCGAAGAATCATTGTGACACCCTGCGAGCTGTACCCATTCACTCGGGCTCCCTGAACTGATCTTGGCGTGGCAACCTCACCATCGCGTTTCGCCCGGTTGCGAGCACCAAACAGCTCGACGTAGTCATTCATGTTTTCAGTGGTCCGCGCATGATCTGCGGCCAAGTCATCGAAGATGTGTGAGCGAAGTTGGCAATTCATGTGAGCCACAATAAGTCGAGGCGATTGGATGGGAGATTAAGATTTGTAGGGTGCAGTTTTGAGCGCACGATAGAAACGCATTTAATCGGACATGCTCAGCATGCTTCATTTGGAGGCACCTCCAAACTGTTGATCTCTACAACCCTATGTAGAAATGCGCATCAACAGGAGCAGCGCGACGCAGCCTTCTAACGATTCGCGCAGCTGAAGGATCTGCTGTTCATTGTTGCGATCCGAGAGACCGCGCGCAGCCTTAGTCAAGTGCGTCGACAAAAAAGGACCCCCTCTCTCGCGAGGAGACAGGGGGAAGGAAGGTCACAGGAGCATGGATTCGAGATGATTGCTCGTGCATTTGCAGCGTTAGCCGCAGTCTTCAAGACGCCAGCCAGTGCGGAGCCTCGCCAGGCGACCTTACAGGACCCGCCGATGGCGTCGACAGTTTCAAAACATTGAAGCCGGAACGACCGGAAGTGCCGCCTTCGGCAGTGTGCGACTCGGCATGACGGCACCTGTTGCAAGTGTCCCTCAGGTCCGCGCTCCGGAAGGTTAAGAATTATTAAGGATGCAAAATGCTTCTTCGTTCACGCGTAAAATGAGGTCGCGACCCGTAGTGCACATGTCGCGGATTTCTGGGAGTGATCTCGATGGAAACAATCAGAAAGCGCAGGCAGCTCTCGCTACTGCTCATCGACGACGACACAGAACTTGCGAGCATGATGAGGCAGTACTTTGCTCAGCAGGGACATCTCCTCGACTGCGTGTACAACGGACGAGAGGGCTTATCAAGGGCACTCAACGGAGCATATGATCTTGTGCTCCTCGACATCATGCTGCCCATCATTGATGGGCTCGAACTTTTGAAACAATTGCGGCGCTGGAAGAATCTTCCACTCATAATGCTGACTGCGCGTGCCCAGCAGCAGGACAGGATTACCGGTCTGAACATTGGGGCAGATGATTACGTTTCGAAGCCATTTGACCTCGACGAATTGCACGCGCGAATTCACGCAGTCTTACGGCGTGTTTCCATATCGCGGGAGACCTCAGAGCCCATAACGGTAGGAAACATTCGGCTCAATGGCGCAACCCGCGAAGTGTCTGCTTCTGGAAAACGGGTGGATCTGACAACCGCGGAATTCGACATCCTCGATCTCTTCATGCGGTCTCCTGGCCGCATCGTGTCCCGTGACGAAATAACAAACCTTCTCTTCGACCGGGAGGCGACACCCTACGATCGGTTCATCGACGTTCACATAAGTCATCTGCGAAAAAAGCTGGATAGCGCAGGCCTTGTGATTCGAGCTGTCCGCGGCGTCGGCTACATCTTTGCAACTGGCGAACAGGAGGGTTCTGAATGAAATCCCTCAATATCGGTCTTGCCGTCGTCATGCTCGGAATACTGCTGCTCTCTTTCGCCATGTTCCATGTGATCTCGGACCATATGGAAAAGACCTTTTTCAATCCGGTCTTCGACACGATAGACGACTTGGAACTTGACGATGCGCGCAGCGTCTTAGAGCGGAATGGGCCGGCCGCAGTCGCAACCTTCATGGAAAACCTAAACCGCCGTTTCGGCGGCGTACACTTTCTACTCGATGCACACGGGAATGATGTCGTGTCAGGCGCTAACAAGGCTACGCTTTTGCCGCCGCCGCCGTTGTCGAAATGGCGTGGTACGTATAACGGTCAAATACTCGTTACACATAGATCGGCGGACGGTCGCTATTGGTTTGTGGCCGTCGCTCCATTTGTCGGATCTGCAGATTGGGCACTATTTCCGTACTATATGTTGGTTGCATTCGTGGCTGGCTTGCTCTGCTGGCTCGTCGCAGCAGGCGTGATTGCGCCGATTCGGAGAATTGCAGTTTCTGTTGCCACTTTCGGGCGAGGCGAATTGGATGTTCGGGTCGTGTCTCGTCGAAAGGACGAGATCGGACAATTAGCAGCCTCCTTCAATCAGACAGCAGATCGTCTGCAGCAATTGATCACAACGGAGCGCAGGTTGTTGGAGGACATCTCGCATGAACTTCGATCGCCACTCACGCGGCTAAAGTGCGCTATCAAGCTCGCCCAGACATCGCCTGAGCAAGGCACCTTGCTTGAGCAGATTGAGCGAGACGTGGATCGAATGACGTCGCTTGTCTCCGATATTGTGCAAATCACTCGTATTGAGAGCGATCCCCGCGCCGGTAGGGTCTCACCGGTAGATCTGGTTTCAATAGTCGGTGCGGTTGTTGATGATTGCAGGATTGAAGCTCAGGCGAGAGAATGCGCGATCGAAGTGCAGGGCGCGCTTCGGCGCGAGGTTCTTGGTGACAGTGAGTTGCTTCGGCGGGCGTTTGAGAATCTGCTCCGCAATGCAATCCGTTACTCCCCCGAGTTTTCCGTCATCAACGTGTTGCTTGCAGAATCGAAAGACTCTACAATCGTCGCTGTGCGCGACTTCGGACCGGGAGTTCCTGAAGACTCTTTGACCCGCATATTTGATCCTTTTTTCCGGATTGAAGAGGCGCGCGACAAAGATAGTGGAGGAGTCGGGCTTGGATTGTCTATTGCGAAAAGATCTGTTCAATTGCATCATGGCACGATTTCTGCGGAAAATGCCTGGCCCGGGCTTCGGGTTCAGATAGCGCTACCACTTGTCGAGTCATCCCAGGCAATTCGTTAGGCAAGCATTCCTAGCAAGCAACTATGAAACTTCTCATTGGTTAACAGATGTCACTCTGTGCGGGGACCGCACTCGATATGGAATCGTACAGGGTTCCTGACCGTATTCAGACAGTTGTCAAGGCAATGAAATGGAGATAATTGGATGAGCCTCGGAATTCGGAGAGTGAACCGGGATGCAACACTCGCCCTGGCCGGCCCTTGTGCGATACACGCGGATAGCGGAATTATTAGCGCCGACGATGCCTGTTCCATCTCAATCGAAACGAAACCCAGTTTGCAGTCGCCTAAGGAACCTCTGAAAATCGCCGAGTTATAGAGCGGCTCGATCATTGTGTGGCCGTGTTCGCTTAAGAGCGGTTGATTTTGCGGCTATCCGACATGCCCTTTTGCCCGCCGGAGTCTCACGCGGCCTCCGGCAGACACACTACGCCCTTTGTGGAGCCATCTGTAAGTTGATCGTGGCCAGCCTCCGGCGATGCTGATAGATGTTGATCGAAGCAAAGGCCGCGCACAGCCATTCGTGGTTCTTCTTCAACCCGCGGTAGCGCACCCGGGTAAATCCAAAAACACGCTTGAGCACACGAAATGGCCACTCCACCTTCGCACGCACCCGCGCCTTGGTCCGGTTCTTCCGTTTCTGCTCTTCATCCACGCCAGCCTTCGTCTTCACGCGGCGGCTGGTCATATCCTGCGCTGCGGGCGCGGCTTGACGAATCGCCGCAGTCTGTCCCTGATAACCCGCATCGCCCCACACCTTCTGCTCGTCGCCGTGCAGAAGGTCCGGCAGCATGTGCACATCGGAAACGCTGGCCGCGCTGGTGCACACCGAATGCACAACACCTTCCTTGGAATCGATACCGATGTGCGCCTTGGCTCCGAAGTACCACTGATTTCCTTTGCGCGTCTGATGCATCTCCGGATCGCGCTCCTTCTTCGCGTTCTTGGTCGACGAAGGTGCGTGGATGATCGTCGCGTCGACGATGGTTCCGGTCGTGATGCGGATGCCGCGACTGGCTAGATACAGATTCACCGCATCGAGCATCTGGCCGCCCAGGTCGTGCTCTTCCAGCAGGTGGCGGAAGTTGAGAATCGTCGTCTCATCCGGCGCCGGCGCACGCCCCAGATCGATGCCGGCGAAGCGCCGCAGCACAGGCGATTCGTACAGCGCGTCCTCGACCGCCGGGTCCGAGAGCGCGAACCACTGCTGCAAAAAATAGACGCGCAGCATGATCGCAAGCCCAACCGGCTTGCGGCCTGTTTCGCCTCTTGAGTAGTGCGGCGCAACCAGCGCCTGCAACTCCGACCAGGGCATGACGGCGTCCATCTCTCCAAGAAACTGCTCCCGCCGGGTCTTCTTCGAGTAGCGTTGAAACTCTGCCTGCTGAGCCAAGCTAAGCTGCCGCATTCGCGATCGATCTCCTCACTCCACATTACCCGCTTCAGTGGTGGACTGGGGAGTTCTTCAGAGGTTCCCTAAGCTGTCTCTTATGCAAGAGATGCTGCCATCCTCCGGCGCCAAGTTGAGGTCCGCGATGCCAACCGACATCGAAATTATCTTGCGCCATCGCCGCGAGATGGTTCGCGAGATGGGAGAGAAATACGAACGACTATTAGATCAGTTCGACTCGGCTTCACGGCGCTACTTCCAGGTTGCCTTAAAAGACGGCTCGTATTATGGGCTGCTTGCTGAAATCAGCGGCGCAACTGTGGCTGGTGGAGGTATCGTTGTTGCGGACTGGCCGGGCAGTCCGCTTAACTTTGAGCCGAAACGTGCGTGGATTCTCAACATCTACGTGGAACCGCCACTTAGGCGGAAGGGCCTTGCACAAACAATCACAGAAACGCTAATGGCGTGGTGTCGGCAGAATGGCTTTCAGTCTGTCGCACTTCACGCCAAACGCATACTGCCGCGGGCTCTATGAAAAGCTCGGATTTCGCGGTACGAACGAAATGCGTTTGTCGCTTTAACGTCAATACCCGGCGGACGCGATACAGAGTATATACCCAGGTAAAAACAGAACGAATAACACAAATGTTCACGGTCATTCAGGAACAACATTCTCAGGTTCCGAATGAAATACCCGCTTATCTGCCTTTGTTCGGTGTTGGGGAGCAACGGAACGTTATCCAGTGCTCTGCATTTTGCTTCGTTGCTCCCCACACCCAATCCAACCTGCCGCCTTGAACCGACTCAGCCGCAAATACAGAACGCTTCGTGGGCTTGCTTTCGCTCTATGGTGTAAAAATAAATAAATTCAATTTTATGTCTTGCTATAATTAAGTAACTGTATTAATATCGTCATATTGTTCGAGAAACGAGATATTAACTCCCATGGACTCAACCCCCAAACCCGCCTCTGACTGGCAAGACCTGCTCCGCATTGCCCAGGGCAGTCCGCTCCTCATCGAGCGTGTCTGTATCCCGGAGAGGGGCATCGCCGTCGAAGGCCAGTTCACCCTCCCCGAGCTTGCCCGCATTAGCCTGGAAGACCAGGTCTTCGTCATCGCCTTCCTCCGTTCTCACGGCTCCATCAAGGAGATGGAGCAGACCTTTGGCGTCAGCTACCCCACCATCAAGGCCCGGCTCAACCGCATCTCCGGCCAACTGCAATTCATTGAAACCAACCCGTCTCCGTCCCGCGCGGAAGTGCTGGAGCGGCTCAAGGTCGGCGAAATCACCGCCGACGAAGCTATTCACGCACTGGAGGCCCTCAAGTGACTCCCAACATCGCCGTCCTGGACATCGACGCCCCCGGCTTCCACTGGCCCAAACTGTGGCTGCCCATCTTTCTCCTATGGGTTCCGGTCGTGCTGCTCTCGCCCATCATCTTCCTGGCATTTGTGGCCGTTGCCATCGCAGCCAGAACCAATATCTGGCGCGTCATCGCCATCTTCTGGGGCATCCTATGCAGCCTGCCCGGTACCCACATCCACGTCAGCGCCCAGGATACCCGCGTCCTGGTCCGCATCCTGTAGAGGCCGTCATGCGAAATGATCGCCGCGCCGTCCTCTTGCTCGTCGCTCTCGGCCGCATCACCCCGTCCGAGGCGGAACGTCTCTTCAACGTCTGCAACACCGGCCGCGACAGCTTCTGGATCTTCGCTTCCTGTGTCGCAGACACGCTTTTCACCCTCGTCCCGCATCAGGGCCTCGCCGCCCTCCTGCATGTTTCGTGCGTCTTGCTGGCGGTTGATTCGCTGCACCACGCCCTGTCCTTCATCCACCATCTTTCAGGAGAAATCCAATGAACGAGAATCGCCGCCAGATTTTGGAAATGCTTACTGCCGGTAAAATCACCGCCGGCGAAGCCGACCGCCTCATCGCCGCCCTCGAGACCGAACGCACCACCCCCGCTGGCGAATACTCCGGCTCCCTCACCGGCTCCAACGGCGCCACCGTGAAAACCCGCGCCAAGTACCTGCGAGTGCTGGTCGAAGCCGACGAGTCCATGACCGGCATGAAGGGCCAGACCACCGTCAACGTCCGTGTCCCCATGCAACTGCTGCGTGCCGGCGTCCGCTTGGCCAGCCTTATCCCCGCCCAGGCCCACCAGCAGTTGGACGACGCACTCAACAAGCATGGCGTGCCCCTCACCCTTTCGCAGATCAAGCCAGAAAATATCGAGGAGCTCATCGACCACCTCGAAGACCTCACCGTCGACGTCAACGGCTCTGAAGGCAACGCCACCAAAGTCCGCGTCTTCTGCGAATAAGTCAATCTCCTGTTCGAGACGCGCCTCGGTCTCGGTCCTATGCTTGTAACTCATCGACACCAGGGCTGGAAATGTGCGGTGAGGGGGACCGATCCGATCCTGTTCACCATCCACCGCTCCTGATCCACTTCCGGCACTGGAGAAAAGGGAAACCATGACGATCAAACAATCCGCCTGGACTGGCATGACGCCGATCGATGACACCGCGCTGTACGTGAGCGACACCGGTGGGCCCGGCCATCCCGTGGTCTACCTCAATGGCGCGTATGCCGACCAGTCGCATTGGCGGCGTGTCATCGCCGACCTCGGCGGCAACTACCGGCACATCACCTACGACGAGCGCGCCCGCGGCAAGTCGAAGCGCTCGGCGGACTATTCGTTCGAGGCGGGCATTCGGGATTTGGATGCCGTCCTGAAGGCAAGGGGTGTGGACCGGCCGCTGCTGGTGGGGTGGTCCTACGGGGGCATCCTGTCCTGGCATTGGGCCGACCGGAATCCGAACCGCGTCCTGGGGGTGGTGTGCGTGGACGCTTTTCCGGTCGGTCTAACAGGTGAGGCCGGCCGGGAGAGAATCCGGATGTTGTTCCGCCGGATGCGGTTGCTGCTACCGCTGACACGCCCGTTCGGCTTGGCCGCGCGAATGACCTCTGACCAGCACGCCGATGTCAACATCGAGGCCAACGAGATTGCCGCCGCCAGCGTGCCGGTCCTCGACCGCCTGACCTGCCCGGTGCGGTTCGTCCTGGCCACGGGCGCCAGCCTCGGGACTCAGAAAGGGGAGATGGAACAGGGGCGGACCGTGCTCGATCCGATACTCGCCCGCAACCCGAACCTCGGGGTCGGCGCGAAGGTCGCGAGCAACCACTCCCAAATTCTGCGCAAGGATTTCCGTGCCGTCGCCGATGCGGTTCGCGAGCTCGCGGCCACCGGTAGCGGTTTTGCCAGGGAATCAATGGAAGGATGACAGACTTGGCCCATGAGTTCAACTTAAAACCGAACATGATCGCCATGCTGTCGGCTCCGTCACAAATCTATGACCGACAGACTCCCAGTGACTGATGTTGATCGGCTTAGGCACTCTATGCTCTATGCCTCTATACTGCCGACTCAGCCAGAGGCCGACTGAATGGAATGACGAGTAAATTCGAGACGTTGCAAGCCCCCGCAACCACACGAATTTCCCGGTGGACCGGCTCCAGCGCTCTTAGCTCATCTTGCACATTCCCAAGCAGTTTCCACTCTCCCTTCGCAACATAGTGCCCCTTACCGTCCCCGGCCTGCTGGGGTATCATGCGGATTTCCGAAACATGCTTATGCAGTTCCTTTCTCGCTGGCCCAGGATCGCCCGCGATTAGCGCACGGAGATCTCCCATCTTCCCCATGATGAAATTGCGAATTTCTGAGAGATGGGCGTCAACGGAATTGGCTCCTCCCGCCAGAAGCTGATCGGAGAGTTCCCGCAACTGCTTCTCACGCTCATTGATCGCTTCGACCAGGAAAGCCGACGGTCCAGTTTCCGCCGCAGTTCTCCTTCGAGCTTCTGCTTGCGCTCCCGCATTTGGGCCATCTGGTTTGAAAGATCCGCGAAGGCATCCCTGACATGGTTGCCGAACTGACCGAGAACATACTCGATCGCGTCACTCTGAAGAACATAGTTCTTGAGCTCATCCAGCATCCGTTCTTCAAGCCAGTCTCGCCGCACGGTTAGAGAATTCGAGCAGGCGCCGCGATTGAAGTGCTGAGAACAGCCATAGCGCGGATGATGACCCGACGAGTCGTACCCCGTAATGATGATCAGGTTCCCTCCGCACAAGCCGCACTTCAGGATTCCACTAAGCAAGTACGGGCTGGTAGCAGAACGAGGGATCAGAATTCCGCCGCCTTTGCGAACACCATACGTGGCCTGTAGCTTGTCCTGCCGCTCTCTCACCCGCTGCCATAACTCATCGCTGACGATCTGAAGCTCGGGGTGAGGAACGATGCGCCACTCGATCGCCGGCCTCGCACGCCGCACTCGCTTGTTCGTGCCCGGCACCTTCACGAAGCGAGAGCTGTTCCAGATCACCTTCCCGACGTAGAGATCGCGCCGAAGCATCTCCCGGATGCAAGACGGGCACCATGTCGCGTAACGCTTTCCTGCGCGTGGCCTTGGCGGAGGCACTGATTCACTGTTAAGCGTCTTCGCAATCGTCTTGAGAGATTGCCCAGCCGCAGACATCTCGAAGATGCGGCGGACCACCGCCGCTTCGCTCTCTTTGATGACCAGTTGCTTTCCGGTCGTGCCAGGCACTGGAACCGAGTCGTAGCCGAAGCAGCGCCCGCCCGTGTGCTGGCCGCGAAGCATGAGACCTTCGAGGCCGCGGTGAGTCTTCTTGGCTAACTCCTTCACGTAGAGGCTGTCCACCATGCCGTGGACAGTCACAAGGACGTGAGCCTGCTCATTCTCGGAGTCGATGCCTTGGCTCACAGCGATCAGCCGGATGCCAGCGAAGTTCAGCCGCTCGAAAATGCCCAACGCATCCTTGGTGTTACGAGCGAGGCGGCTGCTGTCGTCGAGCAGGATGACATCGAAGGGGCGGCTAGGCGACAGCGCCGCATCCAGCAGGCGACCCAGACCAGGGCGGTCCGCGCCGACGCCGCTGAGTGCTTCATCGACGTAGACGTGTTCTTCGAGAAAGATGAACCCGCGAGCATGGGCATACTCGCGGCAGATCCGAAGCTGATCCTCAATCGAGCGGGAGCTCTGGAGGTCGCTGGAATAGCGGGCATAGGCGGCACAACGCAGGATCATGGCTCTTCACCGTCCTACGTCGGACGTTACCTCTGAAGGCCCCGTGGTCGCAAGTCGATTCTGCCGCTTGATTTCAGACAGATATTCCCGCACTAGCGCTGGGATAATGACATTGTCCAACCACGATTTGAGATCGGGGTCGAGTCGCTTACCCAGCCTCGCGGACCGAGCAGAGCTTCGCTGTCGTTCCCGCGTAAACCCGCCTTCGTTTTTGGTGCTTTTGCCCGCCACGCAGCCCTCGAATCTTCCGTATCGAGAAGAAGCGTAGAGCGCGTCGAGGCAAGAAAACGTGGAAAAACTTTCCACTCGGTGTCCTGTTGGGACACCATGACCTTCTGAGACTCATTCATCGCGATAAGGCACATTTATCGTGGATGCATCTATACCAAGGGCTGCCGGAAGAGAGAACGGTGACCATCAATGCAGAATCGTCGATGGGAACCGACACGATCCTGTCGACGAAGGCGGCCGACGAATCGGATGACCACAAACGGGCCGGCCGAGGAAAGATCAGAATAGAGCGATCCCAAAGGTCACGGGATAAGCGTTACGCTGCGACTTGCGATCTCAGGAGCGGGATCGTGCCGAATGCGTCTGACGGGCCAGCTTGTCTTCGAGAATCCATGCCCCCGGACGGACTTCGGTAAACTCTGCGTTGCGAAGAATGCGCTTCAGGTACGCATCTGCATGGGAAGCTTTTGAAGTGTAGCCGTCAGCGCGGATCGCTGCAGAGATCTGTTGAAGCGACATTGGTCGATTCTTCACAAGACACACAGCGCGAACATGCATCAAGACAGTGCGTCTCTTCTGAGGTGGAACGGCCAGTTCGAGTTTCAGTCGATTCAGCTCTTCCATCTCAATGGCTTCTGCGTAATCGCACATCAGCTGAACTACCGTCGAGCGTACAGCTCTGCCGATCGTCGGTGCGATAGTTCGCCAGGCCTGGGCAAACTTGGCCCGAGACTTAGGATGAATAGCAAGGGCCAATGCAATGCCGGCGATCGCCAGTTGCATGCCGGTCGATTGCCTCCGCATCCAGGAGATTCCCGAGGTCAGGAGGCGATAGAGGAGCGGAATGGTCTCGATACTCAATGCAAAGGCGGTAGTGGATCCCAAGGTGATCCCAATCTTCACCGCGCTCGCCCGCCCATAGTCCCGGAGAAACAGGTCGATCTGCTCTTTGACAACCGGGGAGCCCATGCGCTCAATATGTGGGTCGTTTGTGTAGACCGCGCGCAATCCTAGCTGAGACCGAGTAGCGATATAGGGAACATCATCACGATCAACAACCTGTGTAACCTTGACTGGCTCTGCCAGTGCTTCGTGAACGCGAAGCAGAGGCCACAGTTTCCTCAATTCCCGGTGCACATCTTCCACTGAGGAGCGCGTGCCGAGTGCGATTTCTTCAGCATGTTCCAATATTTCCTGTTCAACGATGGCCGGCACATACGCGACAAGCACGCCGGACATGATCGCTTCGTGCAGTCCAGTCCGCGCGTGGGGTTTCTCGCGTTTGCCGAGGCGCCAGCGCAACTCGCCCTGGATGATGTTGGCGTCAAGTACGAGGTGGAATTTGACGTATCCCTCTAATATTGGCGAGAGTGCCGAAACGCGCTGAGCGAGCCCTACCAAAGCCGGAAGTAGGTCGGAAGGAAGCAGTTTACCTACAATCCGAGCGCGGGACGCTTGTCCAGGCGGCGGTCCATCGGATTGTCGTGTCGCACTCATCAGGGCGTGAACCACAGTGTAAGTCTCCAGGTACCATGCCTCCTCCGCCGCTTCTGCCTCTGTTCCCTCCGGTGCGCCCTTTTTGCCCCGCCGCTGTCCTAGCCCCGCTTCTGCATCTACTGGCCGGCACACCGAAAATTGCCCCGCATAGGCTTCAAAAAGAGCGATATATCGCCATGTCAGCGATCGGCGACATCCCGGAATGTCGCCGGACGCTGACTTTTTCTCTTGTCATCGTTCGCTGACATTGCTACAATGTCAGCGAACGATGACATTCAACAAGGACACGTCAGACTATGCGAATTCGAACCCCAGTTGACCTTGGAGCCCTCATACGCGATCGCCGCATCGCCCTCGGGCTCGACCAAAAGACCCTTGCTGACAAGGTTGGGGTCAGCCGCCAATGGATCGTCGAAATTGAAAAGGGCAAGCCACGAGCCGAAATCGCCCTCGTCCTTCGCGCCATTGATGTGCTCGGAATCCCGCTGACCGCAAATGAAACTACCAAAGAAAAAGGCAAAGACATGCAATCGCCCGTCGACATTGACTCGATCATCTCTGCCGCTCGTGGGAAGCGCAAATGACAAAGGAACTCATTGTAATCCTCGACGGACAGGTAACTGGCCGCGTCGTGCGCGACCCGCGCGGCAGGATTTCCTTTACCTACGAAGACAACTGGCGCGAAGCCGAGAACGCATATCCGCTCTCCCTCTCCATGCCTCTAGCCTTGTCGCGCCACGGCAATGACAAGATAGACCCATTCTTGTGGGGGCTTTTGCCAGATAACGAGCTGGTGCTAGGCCAATGGGCCCAGAAGTTTCAGGTATCAGCCCGAAACTCCTTCAGCCTTATCTCGGCGGTCGGCGAAGACTGCGCCGGGGCGGTTCAATTTGTGCGGCCAGAACGCCTTGATGCCGTCCTTGGCCGGCACCCTCCTGAAATCGAGTGGCTGGATGAGGCCGACATTGCAAAGCGTTTGCGTACCCTGCGGGAAGATCAATCCGCATGGCGAATCCCGCGTGACACCGGGCAGTTCAGTCTGGCCGGCGCGCAGCCGAAGACCGCGCTTTTATTCCAAGATGGAAAATGGGGGGTTCCTTCCGGCAGAGTTCCAACGACCCACATCCTCAAGCCTCCCACTGCGGCCTTCGACGGCCACGCCGAAAACGAGCACTTTTCCCTCGAATTGGCTCGCGCCTTGGGCCTCCCCGTCGTCGATTCCAGGATCATGCATTTTCAAAACGAGATCGCTATCGTTGTCGAGCGCTATGACCGCCTACGCACCGAAGCGGAATTACGGCGCGTCCATCAGGAAGATATCTGTCAGGCTCTCGCCATCTTGCCCACGCAAAAATACCAGAATGAAGGTGGTCCCGGCATCGATGATATTGTCCAACTGCTCAGGACCTACTCCGGTGAACCTCGCGAGGATGTGGACACTTTTATCGATTCCGTCGCATTCAACTGGCTGATCGTCGGTACCGACGCACATGCCAAGAATTACGCCTTACTCATTGGAGCTCAAGGGCGGGCCCGCCTCGCGCCCCTCTACGATGTGGCGAGCATCCTGCCCTACACGCAAATCGATATCAAGAAAACGAAACTCTCCATGAAGCTCGGTGGCGAATATCGCTTCAGTAACATTCAGGCCCGCCACTGGCGCAAGATGGCCCAGGACATCCGGCTCGATCCTGACAAAGTCATTCAGCGAGTGGACGATTTCGCTCGCCAACTGCCGGATCACATTGCTGATACACAGCGCCAAATGACAAAGGAAGGAATCGATCATCCCCTTATCGCCCGTCTCGCCCGCAGACTTACAACGCGCGCCGCGGCGTGCAGAAGGATTTTTCGCTAAGACTGCCCCGCGCCGCCTGTTGCACTTTTGAGGCTGCACCAAAGCGCATTCGATCATAGACATTGAGGAAAGATCCCGGAGGTCGATGGAACTGTATCAACCAGAGATGCGCTAGATCGGAAAACGCGAGCGGCAGGCCGATGCCGATTGCGTTTCTATAATGGCTACATGCCAAGGGAATTGCGGTTCCGCGACGGACACAGCGAAATTACGCCTATGCCATTCGAGATGGCTCGGATCTCGCGCGTTGTCAAACGTCACAGCGGAAAACTATACAAGATCTTCGTAGACGAGAGCTTTCATTCATTCTTTGGTTTCGACGTGCCTATTGGGTATCTTTGTTATGCCGCCGTTGGAATTCCCGCCGAGGAATACGAACATCTGAAGCGCTCTACTGCAAAGATTTTCGGCCAGTACGAACTGTATGTCACAGGCGACCCCGATGTTCATTTGAGTGAGTTCAAATTCGAACGATTCAAGTCTCTGGCAGCTGAGCAGCGCCAGGACCTCGCGAAACAGATCCAGAGGACCTTCAGGGCCTATGGCTGCTTTGTCACTGCCTTCTACATAAGAACGCGTGGGGCTGTTATGGAACATCTTCGTTCCGATCTTGTGGGAGAGAAGGCCGAGATCCCGGAAGACTTTGACGCGCTTTATTCGGAGGCCGCTAGAGAACTCAAACAGGACGCCGCGGCGGGTATCGCGCAATCGGCCACAATTGCGTCCATATTGAGGATTCCCGTTTTAGGGCTGTCGCATTTCATGAGTCAATTCGGATGTCCGTTTCAGATCCTCTGCGATCCTCGCCAGGCTAAAGAAGACAGGGCCGTTCTGCAAGCAATCGACGCTGTTTTTAGCGGACCTCTGCAGGCACTTGCCCCGGAAGAAGCAGCGCTTTATCAAGGTATGGATAACTCTATTTCCTCGGAAGACGAGGTTGGGCTGCAATTGGCCGATCTGCTTACCGGTGAGGTACGGTGGTTTTTTGGGGCCAATCCTGAATTTCTGACCGATCAATCGAGCCGTAGGCTCGTCACTAGTACATCTCAAGAAGACATCGAGATGTGGATTACGGCATTCAACATCTATCACAAATACGGTGCGCTTCTGCGTATCCC
Organism: uncultured Acidobacteriota bacterium; assembly: GCA_963833995.1. GTDB lineage: Bacteria > Acidobacteriota > Terriglobia > Terriglobales > Acidobacteriaceae > Telmatobacter. The sequence goes on from CAWIAE010000007.1 coordinate 40,094, forward strand.
GCCACATTTGAAACAGAAGCTCGAACAGTTCGACGGGACTTCTTGCCTTGCCATCTACCGACCCTCGTTCGCTGCAGGGCTCTTAAGCTGCTATACGGACCTTGGTCAGCCCCGGCATATCGAACTCTACGAAGGCAACTTTTACCATCAGATCGATTGATATGAACCAGAATTAGAGGTCGCCGATATGGATCAAGACACGGTCGGTAAAGTGGCGGACGCGACTGCCGAGGTCGCGAAGACTACAGATACCGCGCTGAAGCTCGCAGGCCGGTTTGGCTCTTCGTTCAAAGGCGCGTTGGACACAACTGGGAAGATGCTTGAACGAGAGATTCAGTTCATAGCGGCAGGCAGGGCACTCAAACTTTCGGATAAGTGGGAAGCACTAATGAATGCGCGTGGGCTCCCCACGCCTACTCGTGTGCTGCCGCCAAATTTTGTGATTCCGTTATTGACTTCCGCTGTACTTGAGGAGGACGACGAGTTACAAGAAACATGGGCGCGGCTCTTGGTGAATGCAGGCGATGCTGCTACGGAGATGGAGCTTCGAACCGCATATGTCGAGATACTGCAAGGCATGTCGGCATTCGACGTAAAGAATCTTTCCATAATGGCAGAGGCGTCCCTGACATTTCGAGGTAAGGTCGCCGTCCCCATACTGGAGACTTGGAACTTGCCGAACCGTGCGGTTGCGCATGACGAGGCGTCGGGTGCCGGGGAGCCGATTTCCGACGCTGTCGGCATCTCGATCAACAATCTCAGCCGGCTGGGATGCATATCCCCTGCCTCATCAACATTTGGCGGACGCCCTATCTTCGCGTACGCCACCGTCACAAGCCTTGGGACGGCCTTATACAAAGCTTGTTCGTGAATGCGCAAGGACGGCTCAATTGCTCGAAAAAGGCTTGCCTATTTTTAAGAAGAAATGGATCAGCGCATTTGCAGCAGGTCAGATCAGTGCGCAGACCAGTTTCTCTCTTTGAGGACCGGCCTTCAGCGTCCAGTTCCACTGGACAACGCGCTTACCCGGAAAGATGGCGTCTGCCTTGTCCTTCGGCCACGCCAGCGCGGAGACGTGACTGACCAATTTCGTATTGTTATTGATTGCTTCCAGCGGGCAGTCTTGTATCACTGAGCAATAGTGCTGGATCAGACTCTGCCAGAATTGATCTGAGACCAACGGCGCCGTGTCCACTCCCTGTGCGGAAAGAGACTCGATCAACTCAGCGCGAAATCTCGTGAGCGACATGAACTCATGGAGAGGCTCGAGCTTGAATTCTGCAACCGTTTTTCCGGACTTCCGAAATTCGATTTCGTATGCATCGAAGTGCGCCACGATATCCTGCGCATCCGGGCCGCGAAGTTTGGGATGCACCGCCCAATCGCTGTAGAGCTTGAGAGCCCGATACGCGGTCAGTGTACCCTGGCGCTCTAATAGCTTGCGGGTTTCAACCAGGATGTACACAACCTGGCGTTCGCTCACGATCTCGAAATCGAGTTCGCGTTCCAGCTTTGTGACGATTTCTTCTTTCATAGCAAAAGGTCTCCACGAGTTCCGCGGCAGCTCTTCAGCCTTTTCACTGATAGCCGAGTGCGCCCGATCAATTACCCAATCGGACGTAAATCGTCGAATTTGTTGTTGTCGCGAATGCGCTGATCGAGTTCCCATGGTCGAAGGAGCCTGATCTCCTGGCCTGTGGTGATATTGCGTTGAACCCAGCGGTCTTCCTCAAATTCTAGTTCGTAGAATGGTCCATCGGGCAGCGTACCGGTCTGATGCGTCACATGCATTCCGTCGCTCTTGTTTAGCCTGATCATCGGAAACATGCCGCCAACACTTTCAACATTCCGCTTCCGCAAAAAGGATTCCATCGCCCTGTGAAGCCATCTCGCTTCTCCATGTTCCGCTGGCGGTCCAGAAAATATCTCAGCTGACACTTGCCCGATAAACTCTTCCATCTCTTGTCCGGGCGAACGCATGGTATACAGCAGACTCGCCGGTCCATCTGGCCAGAGAACATGGTCGGTCGAATGTCCCAAGATGCGGGCCAGGTTTGACGAAAGATGAATCGTGTCGCCTTCCGCACGAGCCATGCGGGAATGGAGTATTTCCGCGGCTCGCGCCCGTGCGATCGCGTTTCGCCGGTCACGCACGATTGAGCCGACCATAAACGCAACAGGCTTGGCTCCGCTGAGATGCGTAAAGCGGAAGCGAAAATGTCGCGGTAGCCAGTTAAGTAGTGAAATTGCATTGTAACGCTGCCGAACATGACACATGTTCAGCAGCGAGCCGATAAGGTCTGTCGCAGTCGCAACGTCCCCGACGAATCCAATGGCATTCTGTGGAGTAATCGCAAAGAGTTTCTGTAGATCATCCCGATAGGTGCGGATTCCGCGAGCATGGTCATAGGTTACGCGGCAATCAGCTCCGAGGATCACTCCATCCAGCAGCGAGCATCCGGCTACAACACTCATAGCCATTTCCTACAATTGGACTCGGGGTTCATCAGAGAGGATTATAGAAGTTGGGTCCTCAACTACCTATCATGGGCCATCGATGATCAGGCGAATTGCACAACGTGCTCAGGACGACTGTGCCATCTGCGCGGTGGCCATGGTGATGGGAGCGCCCTATTCCTACGAACGGGTTCTGGCCGATAGCGTGAAGTATCCGAAAATTTCACCTGAGGGCAAGTTCTCAGCATGGTGGGAAACATATCTTCGCGACGAGGGATTTGAAAACATCTATTGCTATTTCAATGGGCTATACGCTCTTGGCAGCTATGATGGAGCGGTCGTTGGTTTGCTTGGGATGGATATCCCTCATTTGAAACGCGGCCATATTGTCGCCGTGGACGAAATCGGCGTCGTCGATCCAGCCGATAATGCGCCGGACCACGTTGCTTTAGCCGGCTATGTACAAAATCGACTTATTGACGGGGCGATTTTCCACGAGGAGTGGCTAGCTGTAAGAAAACCCAAGAAATCCTGAGTACCCAGAATCCAAAATAATAAACCTGAATGCAACTCCAAATGAGAGCGGGTTCCCGCTTCCATGCGCGATTTCATTTTGTGAGGAAACATCCGCGGGCACCGATCGTTGTCCTGCACCGGCCTACTACTTTGCTTTTTTGACTCGTTGATTCGACAATGGTCGCATATGCAAGGCGCGAATTTGGATGCTCAGGTAACAGAGCTGGATAAGGAACTTGTGTCCGCTGGGACCCCTCTGAAGTATCGTCCACTCGATTGTTTCAAGAGGCTCTATGGCTCAGTTCCTGACGGCCCACGACGTGCACAACTGTTTGATCCCGTAATCGAGTGGTATTTGAAGAAATACGGCGATGTAGTTCGCTGGGACGGGGTCATCGCGCGATTTCCGATCTTCATCAGAGAGGCTGTCTACCTTGGGCAGGCCCGCTTCGTGGGCGAAGAGGAAGTCTTGGCATCTTTCGAAGAAGGGATTGAGGGCTTGCCAAAGGGCCTCGCGCAATCTCTGACTCCGGAAGAAAAAAGGCCCATAATGGAGAAGTTGACCTTCGGGAGTCGAAGCTTCTACAGCCTCCATAACCTGCTGATTGATGACGATTGGCTGGGAGCGACTGAGCGAAATCTTGCCCGACGGGCTCTGTACGATCTCGAAAACGCGGCCGTGACGCTGAAGCATACCGGCGATACTCAGGCGGCAATCGTTCAAGCTCACGAAGCTGCGGAAAAGTACTTGAAGGCTGCTCTCTCTAAAACAGGGAGTACCAAGAACCTCAAAGGACTCGGTCACGACATCCCAAAGATCTTCAAAGAGCTGCTGCAAACTGAACGCCGATATTCCTGTTTGTCATTGCCAGTCGTGAATCTTCAGAAACTCTCGCCGAGTATGGAATTGCGCTATACCACCGTTCCTCGCTCAATAGAAATGGCAATTGAGGCCTACCACGGAGCACTCTACGTCTGTGGATTGACTGCACAGATGTGGTTGTTCGACAAGGCTAGAGGGACTACCAAGCCTCGATTTCAAGAATGCTCCTTTTACCTCGACGGGGCCAACACGACCTTCTACTGTAAGAGAGTTCAGGAAGACTCCGCGACCTTAACTCTCTTCCGTTCAAGCAGATTTACGGGTTCACAGATGGCCGATATCACCATGGATATGTCCCAAAGCGCTTTATATCTCGAAGTTATTGACCCATTGCAAGATGCGCAACTACGCGCCCAATTTGCAGTTCACCTTCGAAACCCCGGCAGGAAGGTATCGCCAGAAGAGATCGGGCTTAGCAGGGTGCTGAAAAAGTCACTTCAATTCCACATTGTGTTCCAGTAAGAAAAGGTCATGCGTGGAAATGACTATCAGCAGTCGGATATGTTCAGTTACTTGTCGCCGGAACAACGTGTTCGGAAGGACCATCCATTGCGTGCGGTGCGTGCGATGACTGACGAGATTCTGGAGCGAATGTCGCCGTTGTTTGATGCGATGTATGCCTCCGGCGGCCGGCCTTCGATTGCCCCGGAGAAGTTGCTGCGGGCTCAGCTTTTGCAGATGCTTTATTCGGTTCGAAGCGAGCGGCTGCTGATGGAAGAGATAGACTACAGCATTTTGTACCGGTGGTTTGTGGGGCTAAACCTCGATGAGGCCGTGTGGGACGCGACCACGTTTACCAAGAACCGCGACCGGTTGCTGGAAGCGGCGGTGGCTAAGGAGTTCCTGGCGCAGGTGGTGGAGCAGGCGCGGGTAGCAGGATTGATCTCCGGCGAGCACTTCACGGTGGATGGGACGCTGTTGGAGGCTTGGGCGAGCCTGAAGAGTTTTCAGCCGAAGGACAAACAGGATGCTCCGCCTCCAGATGATACCGGCAATCCGACGGTGGACTTTCATGGCCAGAAGCGATCGAACGAGACACACGAATCGCAGACCGATCCAGACGCACTTTTGGCACGCAAGGGCAAAGGCAAGGAGGCCCGGTTGAGCTACAACGGCGACCTGCTGATAGAGAACCGCAACGGTCTGATCGTCAACGCGGAGTTGCTCCAGGCCAATGGGCGCGCCGAACGCGATGCGGCACTTGTGATGCTGGAGCAGTTGGCCGGCGACGGGCGCGTCACGGTCGGCGCCGACAAAGGATATGACACTGCGGAGTTTATCGACCAATGTCGCCACATGAACGTGACCCCGCACGTAGCGCAGAACAGTGCACGGCCGGGTGGCAGTGCGATCGATGCGCGCACCACACGGCATGTCGGTTACGGCGTCAGTCAGAAGAAGAGAAAGCGGATCGAGGAGTGCTTCGGCTGGTTGAAGGACATCGCGCTGTTGCGCAAACTGAAGCATCGTGGTCTGTTCAAAGTGGGATGGATCTTCACCTTCGCAGCAGCGGCTTACAACCTTGTTCGTATGCGAAAGCTGATTCCGATTCAAGATGCCGCATGATGGCCGAAGTGTCTCTGCAGGCGGAACGGGGCGCCTGCAGAGCAGCAAAACATCCCCCGCTGAACCACTGAATCATCGAAAATGGGTCACAACGAGAGAATCAGAAGCTTGCAACGCCGTATTTCAGCAGCCTGTTAGGATGGTCCATGGTCCCGAAGGGAGCTACACTACAGCTGTGCTCAAAATTCCTATTGCGAAGCCAAACGAATAGGAAAGAGATGCTACCACGACCGCTGTTGCCCGACCCGACTTTGGTCTTCCGCGAAGCAACCGCGCGAGTGCCGTGACAAAGTTGATGCGCCGGGGTCTAGTATTCGGCGCTGCCGTACATATCTCCATAGGCCTCGTTAAGGATCTCATTGCCCGTTTGGATCACATCCGCAAAATACGAGTCCCACCCATCGAGGTACATACAGAGCGCTTCCATACACTCTGAAAACCGACCGACATTAATTCGATCGATCCCCTCAAGATTGACCGTTCCATCTTTCGCCAGAGGATAGCGAAAGCTGAACGAACCCGCGTCTACCGCATGGAGCTGCGTGATGTACGCTTCGATGCCATCCATTTGTTCCGGAGGCGGAGGCGCTATGCCGGTTGCGGCCTCGGCTTCTGCATTGATGAGCTTGAAAGTGTTCCAAAGCGCCTGGAGGTTGTGGCTGCCATTCTGAAGCTTCTCCTCGGCGGGAGTCAGAGAGCGTCCGGCTAACTCGCTCGCAAGCAGCATCAAGCGTTTCAATGAAAGCTCTACATAGTGTCGATAGGCGTGGCAGATCGGAAATACAAGGAAGTCGACTTCGCCGCGGGCGGCAACGTACTCGGTCAGAATTCGCCCGGCGCGGCGATAGCCCTGTCTGTAAATGTAGTCATTGCCCGGCCGGAAATCGAGCATGGCATCCATCTTCCAGATGGATTTGTCACCAGCGAAGAGTACGTCCTCCTTCTTCGGGGTCGGGAATTCGGATTCGTCGTCCATGTTGGCGTCCTCTATAACTCCAAAGGTAGCACCCAAGGCAAGGCGCTCAAAGAAACAGAAACTCGCTGGACTTATCCGGAAAATCCGCAAAGCATCCCGCGGAACCAATCGTGAGGTAGACCCTCAGGTGGCAGTGCCGAGACCATCGACTTCCTCGATCCTGTCAATGTATTCCGGTGGAACCGGCGCACGATAGAATACGTCAGCCCCAACGTCTGGCAATCGGAGAAAAGATCCAACGAACACCCGGTGCAGCGCCGGATAAACCTTGTGTTTGGAGGCGTCCTCGATTGCGAGGAGCGCAACTACCCTCGTTGGAACTCCCAATCTTCCCAGCCTTTCGCGGAACGGGGCCGAACCCGAGGAGCTATACAGTCCCTCTCCACCCCAACTCGTCAACAGCGGTAGACATGCCTCCGGATCTCGCTCGAAAAGTCGTTCGGAGAGAACAAGACAGACTTGCCCTTCGCGATGCTCCTCCTCGCCCGCTGCAAAGACATGCGCCTTGTGGAAGGCTTCGGCTTCGGCGGCGGAGATAGCTCCCGCGGCGCGAGCCGATTCAATACGCTCCGTCAGCAGATCGGCAGATAACATACGCAGGCCTTGGCTCAAGACCATTGGCCGCTCATGCGGCAGAAGCCTTGTGTAGTGATACGCCCGTAGCAGATAACCCGCGAATTGTTCCTGGAACGGCGCCTCGAGCTCCATGCGCAGCGGAAGATCGTTCGTGTAGTTCGTCTTGCCAGCGCACTGCTCAGCCCACTTGGAAACGGTCTGATAGACGTGGGGTGGCCACGTCGCTTGGTCGTCAATATCGATAAGCGGCTTCATCGAGCGCTCAACCCGGGAACGGGTGCTTTTCATGCGCATCCACGCACTCCGGGCGCAGACAGAACCAGTTCAGACAGGAGCCGCACCACCGCGGTCCGGCCGTATCGTTGAACTCAAGACCGCAGGCAGCACAAGTCTTGCCGGGCATGGGAATTGGCGGAGGGGGACCGACTGGGTTTCTATCGTACGTCGGCAACCGGCGGCCCGTCCATGAACTCCTTGTTTCGATCTTCTTCACCCTGCTGCCATTCGTGGGTGTAATGCCAGTCAGCCGGTCTGGGCGTTCGATCGGGGCATTTGTCGCAGTAATCGTTGCGAAACCTCTCATAGGTTTCATCGAACGACAGGCCAACGCGAGTGTACTTGTGCAACGTACAGTGCAGTACCTTCGCTCCCATTGTCGGAAGTTGCAACTGCTGTGCAAGCATGAAGTGGATAAAGTTATGCCCCTGGCAGCTGAGCGTGCAGAACATGTGCGCGCAATCGCGCAGAACCCGTGTTGGATCGAGGTCGTCGATGCCGACCTTCACCATCTGGGAAATGAGGTCGTCCGAGTCTGATAGATCGATCCCGAGTGCTGACGCCATGTTCTGGTAGACTTGCTGTTCCATCGGCATAGGCATCGGTTCGTCTGTTAGCGTCTCCCCTCCCAATGTGGAAGGCTGATCGGCGATCAACGCTCGCGCCCAGTCCCGGATGTTCTCATCTGCAATCTGTTCGACCTCGGCTTCGGCCCACAACACGCATTCGGCCTGGCGGTTTCTGGACAGCATGGCTGCCGAGATTGCTGCACGAGCGCGCTCATTGTCCATCGAGAACTCGGCGCATATGGCTGACGCCAGCTTGCAGATGCGGAAGATCACATCCCGGATCGATGCCGCGGCGTCCGTAACCCCTTCGAGCTCGAGGCGATTGATCAAAGTCGCTCCGCCCTCTACGATCCGGAGAAAGGCGAGGGGCAGCGCCGACTGGAAGGGCGTCTTCTCGCTCAGGCGGACCAGTCTCAAAAACTGCTCGAGTTTTCGCTCCAGGCGATGGCTCGTCTCCGCGCGCATAACGCGGAGTTCGGCGCGCCACCAGAGGTCGCCGGTTTTCTCGTGGGCTCTCCAATTCTGATATAGCCCCCAATCATCCCTTGTCAGTGAGTAGAAGTCGGCAGCGGCATGTGCGACCAGAGCGTAGTACTTGAGGGCGCCGGGGCCTTTGCGCGTCAACCCGCGGAGTTTCATCGCGGTCGACAGCATCACATCAAGATGTCCGGAGCCGTATTGTTCTTCCCCGCGGAGCATGAGTCGCTCGTTCTTCTCTTCAACGAGGAGAGCAAAAAACTTCGATTCAACACTGGATAAAGGTGAAGCGAGGACCGCCTGGATCGACTTACGAGTTGCATCGAAATCACCGGACTCGATGATTGCCTGAGCCTCCATCATCTCCAGGGCGTCCGTCTTGTCCCGGAGTTCCCGCTTGAGCCGTGTGCTCTCTGCCATCGATGTGGTCGCCGCGACAAACTCCCGGGTGCTGGTCTGGACCAGCTTCCTCGAAGCCAGCACGGTGAGCAGGCTGGTCACGGTATCCAGCAACTTGTCCTTAGTAGCGGGTAGCTCGTTCTTTGTCAGTACCCTGACTGTGCAGCTCTGGTCATCACGCTTCATCGCGAGGGCATTCAGGAGGACTGCATCAAGCTGTGGCGCAGACCAGAAAAGCTTCTTCTGAGTCACGTCGGCCTGAATAAGGATAGAAGGTGTCTCGAGTTCGATCGCGAGGTAGCGGGCGTTTGGAACCTCCAGGTCAACCGATATAAATTCATTTTTGGCTGGAGCTTTGGGAGTTCTAGTAATTCTGGGAAATGGCTGTACAGTGACCGTACAGCAGATCTGGCAATTCTGGAAATCATGCCAATTCGACATCGTGGCTCTCAGCGGTTCGCGAACTGAGCCTGGGCAGTGCTAGAGACACTAAAGACGTTTCAAGCGGAAGGTTCCGCTTCTTCGTTGAGATGAATTCAGACTCCGAATCCTACGCTCGTCGCGAACATGGCATCTTTTGGTGGCGAGACCCCGGTCCCGGGGTGTGAGCCCTCGCAAACGCCGATGCCAACAGCTCTGCATGCGATGCCCAAAGATTCTCAACGTGAAGTCATCTAGGCTGAGCGAGGCATTCAGAGTTTAGAATCGATTCGTGGACTAGGGAGTCCGTCGAAGTGGTGGAGTTCAGTGCGGAGGTTTCTCCGAACGAAAGTGCCATCAAAAGTGCCACTTGACTTTTTCAGATTCTACATGCTGTTGAATCTGAAGAAGATTCGGACCAGACGCACCAGACTTAGGATCTGGCGGGGTAACCCATGGGGGTTCGAGTCCCCCCTTTCGCACCATACGCTCCGCTCGGGCTGGCAAGCTGCTGACGGCGGGCGGTGGAAGAAGTGAAGTGGATCCCACCTCATACCCTCCCTTTCCCACACCCCCCCTCCCCACCCCCTCCCCCTCCCCCCTATTCTGTGGGCAAATTCCTTAGTTTCATGCCTTTATGCATCAGTCGTCGCTGTATATATCAGATTTTATGGGGCTTAGCCGCAGAAATGAGACACGAAAGGACTTACGGCCTATTTTCTGGGACGAACGAGGGCTTGAGCGGTTTTTTCGCGAGAACCGAATCCGAAGAGCTGTATTGATTGTGCACTTTTGGGGGAAATGATCTGCAAAATCCGGAGAAGAATTCTTGCGGGAGTGGCTTCGGTGGTTTCCCAAGTCTGAAAATACGGATGTCCACCCCACGAACGAAGACCTGTTCGTGATGACCCCGGGACCTGGGAAATCCGGCACCCGGCAAGGGGCAGGCTATTGCCGAAGTCGAAATTTCAAGATGGGCGATTCGACCCGAACACCCTGTGGATTGACGGACCTACTTGCGGGAGATCAACCACCCGATCACAACTCCGATGACGACGCCCACCGCGACGGACCCGACGACCGTTTCCACCGGATGCCGCCCCAGGCGCTTGGTTGTATCGTCAAAGAACTCTTCCGCCGCATCACCGGCATGTTTCGCAACGCGCCGCGCTCCTCCCAAGCCCTCTTCAACCGCATCCGCCATCGCAGACGTCAAGCGCGATGCCGTACGCGCTGTTTCGGCGATCTGTTCGCCGGCCCGGCCCACCACTGTTTCCGACATTGTGACTCTCCTCTTCGATTGGATGCTGATTAGTATAGAGCGACGGCATGGTAAGGGAATGGTTTGCGGTCAACCAACCGCCAACCGAGTTTTTTCGGGTCCAGGAAGCATCATCGTTGTGGGATGAAGCCGCGGACTCAGCATCACCCTTCATGTATCTAACGACCGACAAGAAACCCCAGCCACTTCCCAAACGGCCGTGCATCCGCGCGCGGCGACAGCGAGTTAGCCGCCCTATTTCTTTTCTGCCGGCGCTTGCACGGGGTAACCGGCACCGACTCGGGTTACCGGACTGCGCTTCAATTCATCTGTCCTGAGGGGATTGGAGTTTGCACAATCCCACGAGTGAGTCTGCGGGAGTAATCTGGTGGAACCATGAGTCCGACTCCGCCACAACCACAGTTGAATCTTGCTCAAACCCCCGATTATCGCGAATCCTATGCCAACAGCGTGCAGGTGCGCGTGAGCGTATGGGATTTTCAACTTGTCTTTGGACTGGCGTCAAGCGAAAGCCCGGAACAGGTGACCATTCGCAACCACCAGGCAATCTTCTTGAGCCCGCAGCAGGCCAAGGCTCTTTGGAATGTGCTGGGGCAGAACATTTCGCAGTATGAGCAGGCTTTTGGCACCCTGAACCTGGAGCCACAGAGCCACAACTTTCCCCAGGGACCGGTGAACTAGGGCGTGCGTCGGCTTGGATCCATGAGCAAACGCCCGCGCCTGCTGCCGTTCATTGAGCCGCGGCTGGACAAGCCATTCCCTCTCTGGATGATCTATCCATTGATCTTTGTGGCGCTGTTCGTGACCCACTTTTCGCTGTTGCGGCTGCCGTATTACTGGGACGAGGCGGGATATTACATTCCGGCGGCGTGGGATTTTCTGCACACCGGTTCCCTGATTCCGACTTCAACCTTAAGCAACGCGCATCCGCCGCTGCCCAGCATCTACCTGGCGCTGTGGTGGAAGCTGTCGGGGTATTTTCCTGACGTGACGCGTGAGGCTGTGCTGCTGGTGGCTGCGCTGGGGCTGCTGGCGGTGTGGCGGCTGGCGCAACGGGTGGCCGGGTCGTCGATGGTGGCCTTTTGGAGTGTGGTTCTGACGGGCACCTATCCCATCTGGTTCGTGCAGAGCACATTGGCGCAGGCCGACATTTTTGCCGCGGCATGCACGCTGTGGGGGCTGGTGTACGCGTTACCGGACCGGAACCGCAAGCCCTGGGCGGCGGGGCTGTGGTTCATGGCGGCGGCACTGTGCAAAGAGACGGCCATCGCCGTTCCGCTCACCCTGGCAGCGGTGAGCCTGGTGGAGGGATTCCGGGCGCAGCGGCCGGTTCGCTTCCGGCTGTGGCGCGAGAGCGCGTGGCTGGCGTCGAGCATCGTTCCGCTGATCGCCTGGTATGCATGGCACTACGCGAAGACGGGGTATGTTTTTGGGAATCCGGAATATGTGCGCTACAACGCTGAAGCGACGCTTACCCCGCTGCGAATCCTGGCGGCATTCGGCTATCGAATCCTGCACCTGACCGCGCACATGAACATGTTTGTGCCGGTGCTGATGACGTTTGCGGCCCTGATGCTGAATCCGCGGCCTGACGGGGAGGGGCACGAGCGGGCGGCGATCAGTTCCCCGGTGCTATGGCGGATCCTTTTGGTGCTGCTGGTGAACGCGGTGCTTTTCAGCGTGCTGGGCGGAGCACTGCTGACGCGCTATCTGCTGCCCATGTATCCGCTGGTGCTGATGGTGGCGGTTTCGACCTTTTACCGGCGGGTGCCGTATTGGCATGCGGTGGCGGCATTTTCGGCGGCAGCATTTGTGGCAGGTCTGTATATCAACCCGCCCTATCGCTTTGCCCCGGAAGACAATCTGGAATATGCGCGGGTGATCCGGATGCACATGGCGGGGATTGCACAATTGAACAAGCACTATCGCGGAGCTACGGTGCTGACGGCGTGGCCTGTGACCGATGAGCTGACCAAACCAGAACTTGGCTATGTGAAGGAGCCGTACGATGTGTTCCCGATCGAGAATTTCACCGCATCGCAAATTGATCGCGCGGCGGCGGAGCCGGGGAAGTACTCGGCTGCGCTGGTTTTCTCGACCAAGTACGATCCGCCCTCATTGCCTTTGAGTCTTGGCCCGAAGAGCGAAGCGCTGGATGAGCGCTACTTCGGTTTACATCATGATCTGGAGCCGGAGGTTATTTCCTCCAAGCTGGGCGGCAAGCTTGTCTGGGAGGGCGAAGATCACGCGATGTGGATCGCGCTGTTGCGGTTCAACCGGCAGTTCGAGGCCCGGGGGGAGCAGCCGCGGTAACTGGGCCGGACGGAAGCGGCGGAAATCGTTCTATGCGGTGCACAACCTATAATCAGCTTGTGGTGATTTTACCGTTTTCAGTTCGCAGTCGAAGAGTTTGGACCGCTGTTTCGGCGATGGTTCTCGGAGTATGTTTGACTTCGTCTGCAATCGGCCAGTCTGCTGGAGCAGAAGGATCGGCCGCGGGGCGTGGGCGGATTCTGCTGGTGCTTCCCTTTGACAACCGCAGCGGCCAGCCGAGCCTGGAGTGGATACGCGAAGCGGCGCCGGAGATTCTGAGCAGCCGATTTACGTCGGCGGGTTTTTCGCCGATGAGCCGCGAAGACCGGCTGTATGCACTGGACCACCTGGGCCTTCCGGAGGGATTTCAGCCGTCGCGGGCCAGTGCGTTGAAACTGGCGCAGACGCTGGATGCGGATTCGATTGTGGTGGGGAGTTTCGAGACGGCCGGAAGCAAGATCGTGGCCGAGGCGCAGGTGGTGGATGTGCCGCATTTGCGCATGAGTCAGGCGGTGACGGCGAGCGGCGAGATGAGCAACATGATTGACGTCTTTAACTCGCTGGCCTGGAAGCTGACGCGCGCGATGGACCCAGGTTTTAATGGGTCTGAAGAAACATTTGTGGCGGCCGGCAAAGGCCTGCGCCTGGACGCCTTCGAGCAGTACATTCGCGGCATTACTGAGCCCGACCAGGCGGAGAGACTTCGTCATCTGCAGCAGGCGGTAAAGTTAAGCCCGGATTTTGGTCCGGCATGGATGGCATTGGGGCGGGAAGACTACAGCGGGCAGCAGTATGAAGAAGCTGCGGCGGCTTTTGCCAAGGTGGGGCGCGACGATCCGAATGCGCTCGAAGCGGGCTTTTATCGCGGCCTTTCGCTGCTGTTCTCAGGGAATTACCCGCAGGCTGAGGAAGCATTCAGCGGGGTTGCGCGCGAATTGCCCTTGGCAGAGGTGGTGAACAATGAGGGGGTCGCGATCAGCCGTGAGGGCCACGACGGAAGCGCGCTGTTTCGCAAGGCAATCGCGGCGGATCCAGATGCGGCGGACTATCACTTCAACCTGGCGGTAAGTCTAAATCGCCAAGGGCAGAAGGGAGAGGCACTGGCGGAGCTTGCGCAGTGTTTGAAACTGCGGCCCAATGACAGTGAGGCGCAGGATCTGGAGAAGGCGTGGAAACAGCCGGCGGGGGCGAGCAATGTGTCTGGAAGCGGGGCTGGAGACGCGTCTGGGGACGATGCCAAGGCTGACCCGCTGGAGCGGATTGTGCGGACTTTCGATGCTGTGGCCTTTCGGCAGGCGGCGGGGATGATGGATCAGATGGAGGTGTCACGGCTGGCAGCTCTTTCTCCTCATGATCGGGCGCTCAAGTTGGCAGGGCAGGCGAAGGAGTATCTTGATCGCGGCCTTCTGCTTGAATCCGAGCGGCTGTATCAATCTGCGGTGATGGCCGATGCCGCTCTTGCGGCAGCACATGCCGGATTGGCCCAAGTACGTGAACGGACCGGTGACCTGGCAGGGGCACGCAAGGAGGCCGAAGCGGCGTTGGCGCTTGAACCATCTGCGGACGCGAACCTGGTGCTGGGACGCATGGACCTTGCAGCCAATCACCTGGATCAGGCGGGCAGGGAAGCAGGCGAGGCCCTTCGGCTCGATCCCGGAAGCCGGGCGGCACAGGAATTGCGGCAGAAGATCGACGCGAAGGCGGGACACCTGGAGAATTGACGCGTCCAACTTGCGCCGGTGGTCACAGGAGTAAGTCGAAGGGAACGCGCATCGGCCTGGATGGCCGGAGCAAACAGCAGGGTTGTGGAAGGCGCGCAGGAGCAAGCCATGCAAGGACAGGGCAAGAGGTTCAGGTTCCGGATCGTGGTCAGCCTGATTGCAGCAATGGGGCTGACGTTTGCTGGGGCTGATTCAACGGCATCGCATCAGCCCCGGGTGGATAAGTTTGTTCTGGACGACACGATCCAGCCGGTGAGCGCGGGCGAATTGGCGAGGGCGCTTGCGCGGGCCAATTCCGATGGGTCGGGGGCTTTGCTGGTCGAAATGGATACGCCTGGCGGGCTGCTGGATTCAATGCGCGAGATGGCGGGGGATATTCTTCGTTCGGGGGTTCCGGTGATTGTCTACGTGGCGCCGTCGGGCGCACGGGCCGGGTCGGCAGGTTTTTTCCTGCTGGAAGCGGCGGATGTGGCCGCGATGGCTCCTGGAACGGAGGCGGGGGCGGCGCACCCCGTCTTTGAATTCGGGAAGGCCGACGATACGGAGATGAAGAAGGTGGAGAACGATGCCGAGGCCTTTCTCCGCTCTTATGTGATAAGGCGCAATCGCAATGCTGAAGCTGCCGCGGCCGCAGTGGAGTCGTCGCACTCATACACGGCCGAGGAGGCGCTGACTCAGCACCTGATCGATGTGGTTGCTACCAGCGACGCCGACCTTTTGGCGAAACTGGACGGGCGCGAGATCACCCGGATAGACGGATCGAAGGTGACCTTGCACCTGGCAGGCGCCCGGGTCGAGATGGTCAGGCCGACGCTCCGCGAGAACATGCTGGGATGGCTGGTGAACCCCAACATCGCTCTCCTGCTGCTGGTGGCCGGGGCGTTGCTGATCTATCTGGAGTTCAATGCACCGGGCACGATCGTGCCCGGCACCCTGGGTACGCTGATGGTGCTGCTCGGGATCTTCGGACTGAACCTGCTGCCGATTCGCTACACCGCGATTCTGCTGCTGGTGGCTGCCATGGTCCTGCTGGCGCTGGAGGCGAAGTTCGGAGGCCACGGCGCACTGGCGATTACGGGGATCATCTGCCTGACCTTTGGAATGTTGACGCTAGTGGATGCGCCGGTGCCGCAGATGGACGTGAGCCCATGGGTGGCGATTGCGATCAGTGCGGGTTTCGGAGGGATTACGGTCTTTCTTGTGCGGCTGGCGGTGCGGGCGCGCCGCAGGAAATCTCTTTTAGGGGTCGATGCAATGGTGGGGAACACAGCTTCTGCCATGGAGCCGCTGAATCCTGAAGGCCATGTACTGGTGGAGGGCGAAATCTGGCTCGCGGTGGCTAGTCAACCGGTGGCCAAGGGAGCGCAATTGCGGGTGGTGGGCCACGAGCAGTACCTGCTGCGGGTGGAACCGGCGGAGTCGTCGCAAACGCGCGCTGGAACGGCGCAGGAGTACAATCCGTGCTGAGAGCCTGCTAGTGACCAGAGTTCGGCGCCAGGGAAGTTGTTTCTCCGGTCCGGCCGAGTTTCATGCACGACGCGGCGGTTGTTCGCGTGAATGGCAGAGCCCGAGCGAGGAAAGTCCAATGTCCGTTGCCGATTTGCCGATCCCCACACTGATTCTTATCGGGATTATCGTCCTTTATCTGCTGAACTCCATCAAGATTCTTCGCGAGTACGAACGCGGTGTGATCTTCCGCCTGGGCCGGGCTCTGCCTGTTCCGAAGGGGCCCGGCATCATTCTCGTGTTCCGGCCGCTGGATCAGATCATTCGCATCACCTTGCGCCAGCAGGTGCTGGAGGTGCCGCCGCAGGACGTGATCACGCGCGATAACGTGACGCTGAAGGTGAATGCGGTGGTCACGCTCTACGTGGTGAATCCCAACGATGCAGCCATCAAGGTGGAGAATTACGTTTACCAGACCTCCCAGTTCGCGCAGACTACCTTGCGGTCGGTGTTGGGCGAGGTGGAACTGGACGAAGTGTTGAGCCATCGCGACAAGCTTAATCTGCGCATCCAATCCATCATTGACCAGCGGACGGAACCGTTCGGGGTGAAGGTGATCTCAGTCGAAGTGAAGCAAGTGGATCTGCCCGAGCAGATGTTGCGCGCGATGGCCAAACAGGCCGAGGCAGAGCGGGAAAAACGCTCGAAGATCATTCACGCCGAGGGCGAGTTCAACGCGGCGCAAAAGCTGGTAGACGCTGCCGCGCTGATGGCGACGGAGCCAATGACTCTGCAGTTGCGCTATCTGCAGACCCTGGCCGATATCGGTGTGGAGAAGAACACGACGATTGTGTTTCCGTTGCCGATGGAGTTGTTGACGATTCTGAACAAGTTGGGGTTGTCGGGGGAAAAGGCCGGACCAAAACAATAAACAGGGCGAACAAATGTACGTCGGCCGTGAGACAAAGGGCGGAGTATGTATCGAGGCACAGACAGAGGAGAGTTTGAGGAGTCGGAGGAGCAACGCGCCACGGAACTCACCCTGGGCCCTGCAATGTTGCTGGCCATTGGACTCGGCCTGATTTTGCTTTGCGGAATCTTCTTTGGGTTGGGATATGTGGCGGGACATCGCAGCCCCGCGCAGGCCATTGTGACGAGTCCGCAGCCCACAGCCGGCCAACCGATGACTGCACAAAGCGGAACTTTGTTGTCGAAACCGCCCGCGGCCGGGGTCATTCCCGCGGCGCCCTCACAGGAAGCCATTGCACCTTCGGCGGAGGGAACTCCAGGCGGAAATCCGCTCACATCCTACGCGCCTCTTGGCAGTGCCGCCGCGCCAGGTGAACCGCAGGTGCGGCCCGCGGTTCCACAACAGGTGAATGAACCGGAGGGTTCAGGCGCACAGCAAGGGAACTCCCAGGTGCGCCCCGCGCTGCCGCAAGGACCGCCCTTGATGGTGCAGGTTGCCGCTGTTTCTCACCCGGAGGACGCGAGCGTGCTGATGGCTGCTCTGCGCCGGCACGGCTATGCGGTTACCGCACGGCGAGAACCGAGCGATGGGTTGATTCATGTGCAGATTGGGCCGTTCTCGAATCGGAACGAGGCCAATGCGATGAGCCAGCGATTGCTGGGGGACGGCTATAACGCGAATGTGGTGCAGTAGGGTACAAGCCTGAATCGAAATCAAGCGGTCAGATCAAAGCCAGGCGCGGATCAATCCTCATCGCCCGTCTCCGGCATGTTTTCCGGCTTTTGATTCAGGTCCAGCGTCGGCAGGTGCTCGATGGTCAGTCTGTGGTTCAGTTCCAGAACCACACTTTCCTTCAACCGCTGCCATTCCTGCAGCACTCCGTTCAGTTCTTCGCTGGTGTGCTCCGCAGCGTTCTGCTCCGCAACGGTGGGAGCCGCGTCAACCTGCCCCACCTGTGCATAGAGCGCTGAAAGTTCTCCGGCGACCTCATCCAGAGCCGGCGTTTCCTGGCTGCCTGCGGATTTTACTTGGCCGCTCAGCAACGCAGTGAACTCCTCATCCCCTTTCTCCAATTGCTGCTTCAGCTCCGGCGATGCGCTCTTCGATGACTTCTCAATCTGTTCGCGAATCGAGTGTGCCTGAAGTGCAGCTTCTGAGCTTCTCGTCAGCATCCCGGAAAGCTCATACTCCAGCTTGAACAAACGATCCAGATCGGCCTTGGACGCCGTAACGCGCGGGTCCATTTTGATGTTCAGTGGAGAAGTAAGCACCTTCCCGCCGACACCAAGTCGAACAACATAGTTTCCCGGTAGTGCCAGAGGCCCTTGCGGCGTGCGCGGCGTATCATGCGGCACGGCGGAGATAGGATACTCGTAATGCGTCGCGATCGGCGTCGTATATCTCAGGTCCCAAAACCACCGGTGCATCCCCGCATCCGCCGGCAGCGCCCTGGGCATGCGAATCCAGTAAAGCGGGATGAGTTGCTTCTCCAACTCATCAATCGTGGGCTCCGGACGATCGGTGCTCGCGTAGCGCCGCACCACCTTTCCGCTGTCATCGAGGATCTCGAGCGTTATCGGGCCTTTTACCGACTCTGGCAAGGCATAATCGATCGCCGCACCAATCGGCGGATTCTGCCCCGCCGGCTCGTCGGGGGGCAGCGGCGTATCCGTGTTGGTGTCCCGCCGCAGGCGATACGCCGCCCCTGGCTTGAACAGCAAAGGCTCCGTCTTTCCATCTACACCTCCGAGTTGCCTCAGCGGCGAGATATCGTCCAGCACCCAGAAGGAGCGCCCATGCGTGGCCACGATCAGGTCGTTGCCCTCAATCCACAAATCGCGCATCGAAGTGTGCGGCAGGTTGTACTGCAGAGGCTCCCAATGATCGCCGTCATCCAGTGACATCCACACCGCTGTCTCCGTCCCCACAAAAAGCAAGCCTTTACGAATCGGATCTTCGCGCACTGTATCCACAGGCGAATCGTCGGGCAAGCCAGCCGCGATCGACTGCCACGTCGCCCCTCCGTCATGGGTGCGATAAATGTAAGGATGCAGATCGTCAATTCGGAACCGGCTCACCGATACATATGCGGTCTGATCGTCAAAATGCGAAGCGCTGATCTGTGTAATCTTGCTCCACGGAGTGATCGCTGGAGGAGTAACGTTCTTCCAGTCCTTACCTTCGTTGCGTGTGATCCACACCAGCCCGTCATCGGTTCCAGCCCAGATGGTGTTCACGTCCTTGAACGAGGCAGCCACCGAGTAAATCGCGCCGCGCCGCTTAGCCGCCTGCTTCGGCGTCAACGGCGCCAGAGATGCAAGCTGGCCGGTATGCTCGCGGGTAAGGTCGGGGCTGATCTTCTGCCACGTTTGGCCGTAATCCCTGGTCGCAAAAAGCACGTTGGCTGCATAGAGAAGCAGGTGCGGATCGACGGGAGAAAAGAGAATCGGCTCGGTGCGGTCGGCGCGATATTCCGGATCGTGAACCGGAATCGGCGTGATGTTCTGCACCTCTCCGGTGATCCTGTTCCACTTCGAGACCTCGGTTCGCCCGGCGCCATAAACAATATCCAGATGCAGCGGATCAGGCGCCGCGTAGCCGTACTCGATGATGCCCGCCGGCTGCCAATCGCGGAAAGTGATCTCGCCGTTGTTGCCGCGGCTTGAAATGCACACCGACCCGCTCTCCTGCTGCCCTGCGCACATCTGGTAAGGAAAGGTGTTGGTGACAGCAACATGATAAAGCTGCGCCGTTGGCTGGTTGTACCACGAACCCCAGCTTTCACCGCCATTCACGCTCACGATCGCACCCTGGTCGCTGACCAGCAGAATGATCTTCGGGTTTTCAGGATTGATCCAAAGGTTCTGGTAATCGTCACCGCCCGGTGCGCCACGGAGACTGGTCCAGGTCCTGCCACCATCTGTCGAGCGCATGGTTACAATACTGGCGCTGTACACCACATCGGGATTCTTTGGATCGACTGCCGGAATCGGCAGATCGCCGCCGCCGATCTTCATCGCCGGTCGCGGATCATCGGTCGCCTTGGTCCAGCTTTCGC
The DNA here is from genome assembly GCA_963833995.1 of uncultured Acidobacteriota bacterium. Lineage (GTDB taxonomy): Bacteria > Acidobacteriota > Terriglobia > Terriglobales > Acidobacteriaceae > Telmatobacter. The sequence goes on from CAWIAE010000007.1 coordinate 59,999, forward strand.
CCGCGTCGTCAGAACGATAGAAACCGAGCCCCACTCCAGTCGCATAGCCTCCTTCAAGCGTGGTGGATACCGTGGCATACAGGCGGTTCGGATCGCTGCGCGCAATCGCCACCTGAATCTGGACCAGGTCTACAGGCAGCCCGTTGCTCAACTTCCGCCAGGTATCTCCACCATCCGTTGACTTGAACAGGCCTCCATTAATGCCGTCATACTGGTTGTCGTCTTCCCACGGCCCCAGTCGCGACTGCCAGAGTGCAGCGTACACCACATCCGGATGCAAGGGATCGATGGCCACATCGGAGCCACCCGTGTTCGGGTCCTTATAGAGAACCTTCTTCCATGTCTTGCCGCCATCGGTCGAACGGAAGATTCCGCGCTCTTCATTGGGACCGTAAGGATGACCCAGCACCGCGGCAAATAGCCGGTTGGGGTCATGCGGATCGACAGCCAGGGCGGGAATCTGTTCGCTATCCTGCAAACCCAGATGCTCCCAGGTCTTCCCCGCATCCTTTGACCGGTAAATGCCGTTGCCCACGGAGAGATCAGGCCGATGCAGTCCTTCTCCGCTGGCCACATACACAACGTTGCTGTCGGACGGCGCCACAGCAATCGCGCCGATCGACTGCGATGATTGGTGATCGAAGATCGGATTCCAGGTGCGCCCGTAATCGTTGCTCTTCCACACCCCGCCATCCACCTGGCCTACATAGAAAACGTTGGGCTCCCCCGCGACCCCGCATGCAGCCCGCGTCCGGCCGCCTCGGAAAGGCCCCACCAGCCTCCAATGAAGCGCAGGCAGCCAATTGGCGTTGGGGGTTGGATTGGCCGTCAAGTCCTGCGCAGAAACGGACACCACGAGCGCGAGGCAGGCGAACACACACAAGGCAACAAAATGGGGAAGACGGAAAAGCTTCATATTCAATGAACTCCTGCGCGACGTGCTCCGGCGCATCGTCATTCTAAAGCCGCCAACCCGAGAGACTCCTCTGGTGGTCGATCTTAGCCCCTGAGGCCGGCGATTCTCTGTCGCTTGCCGGTTCACCCCAAAAATCGCTTTCCCGCCTGCTAACTAATCCTTTAGTTGATCGTCAATCTACTGTGAGCATGATCTCCCATCGAAAGACGACGCAACGGATTCAGCAACATACAAATGCCACCCAAAAAATCCAACACGCTGACTGAAGCCGAGTTGAGGCTGATGAAGATTCTCTGGCGACGCGGTGAGTCGGCCGTTAACGACCTCGTTGCCGCCATGCCCGAAGATGAGCCGCTGGCCTACAACTCGGTCCTCACCACCGTCCGCATCCTGGAACAAAAGGGGTACGTTGAACACCGCCAGGAGGGCCGTGCATTTGTCTACCGCCCCTGCGTTGCCGAGCAGGAAGCGGGGCGCTCCGAGGTTCGCCATGTTCTGGGCCGCTTTTTCGGCAACTCGCGTGAGCGGCTCCTGTTGTCCCTGCTTGGCGATGAGGAGATCTCGCCAGAAGAGTTGCAGCGGCTAAAGGACGCCATCCGCGATGCGGCGCCGGACGAACCGGCATCTGACAATGCAGGGGAGAAATAATACATGCCCTTGATCGCCATTCTCGAAGCAGTGCAACCGGCAATGCCAAGCGCTGGCGATGCGGTATCAGCCTTCCGCACCTTTGCTCAAACGACTGCGCCGCTGGTGGTCACGGCCCTCTGGCAGGGCATTGCGATAGCCTGCGCATTGGCAATCTGCCTGCGCGTGGCGCCTCGCATGACTGCGGCGCATCGTTTCGCCCTCTGGATTTCAGGCTTTATCGCCCTGGTCTGCCTCCCGTTCGTTCCTCTTTTGTCGCATTTTACCCAATCTTCCCCGGTCGCCGTCATTTCTTCCGGCTTTGCTGAGGCGGCTGTCAAGCCATGGGTGCAGTTGGACATACGCTGGAGCCTGGTTATCGCCGCCCTGTGGGCCCTCGTATCCATCATCCGAACCCTCGATCTGGCACTTCATTCCTTCCGCCTTTTCAGGCTCTGGAAAACAGCAGCACCCGTCGAACCGGCCGCGACCTCGACCACTTTGATCGCTTGCCTGAAACAACTACCGGGTCGCAAGCAGGTGCAGATCTGCACCACCCGGCATCTGGATCGCCCCAGTGTGATCGGCTTTTTCGCGCCTCGCATCCTTATCCCCGAGTGGCTTCTGGCGCGGCTTACTCCCGGGGAACTTGAGCAGATTGTGCTCCATGAAGCCGAGCATCTGCGCCGCCGCGACGACTGGACGAATCTCTTCCAGAAGCTTTGCCTGCTGTTGTTCCCGCTGAACCCCGCTCTCTGGTGGATCGAGCGCCGCTTGTGCGCAGAACGTGAGATGGCATGCGATGACGGCGTGGTGAAGGTCACGCGCGCGCCGCGGGCCTATGCGGCCTGCCTCACCAGCCTTGCTGAGCGTGGTCTTCGCCGCCGCGCCGAAGCGCTTTCGCTGGGCGCCTGGCAGCGACGCCCCGAGCTGGTGCATCGCGTGCACAGCATCCTTACCCACAATCGCACGCTGAGCCTCACAGCGACCCGCGTGCTGCTCGCTGCGCTTAGTTGCGGTCTCGTCTTCGGCTCGGTAGAACTGGCGCGCTGCCCGCAGTTGATCGCCTTCGTCCCCACACATCATCCGCATGCAGACCAGGCGCTCGCAGCTGTCCGCACGCATAGCGGACAAGCGCGTCTCGTCGATTCGGCTTACACGCCGGTTCTCGAATCCAAACCCGCCGTTCGATCGCGTTCCCATTTCCATGCCATCGCCGCAAACGCCACTCTGCCGGGCCGCGCTTCGTCGGTTCAGAGCTCCCTCTCGCCCGTCTCACCTGCCGCAAGAGAGACAAATGTCTCATCACGGTCTGTTTCCAACTCTCCCCGGCAGGTCATGTTGAAAGCTCAACTTTCCAGAGTGAAGTCGAACCCAGTTACTGAACAGCGTTGGATCGTATTCGCAACCTGGGAACAGGTGCAGACCACCGACCCGGATGTGCACCGCAAATCTGATCCCAACGATGTTCACTGCGCAAACCCAGAAGCAACCGGGGACAAGTGCATGCCTGCCGGCCGGGCCGGTCAGGTCACGGTCACTCGTCTCATTTTCAGGGTGATTCCCGTAGGTCCTATCACTACCCAGCCGATTCCACCCGTCCGCGACGGCTGGCTCGTTCTCCAACTCTAAACATCAACTTCAACCCCGTGAGGTAGTTATGTCTGTATCAACTAATTCATTAGTCGCAATGGCGAAGAGGTTCTCGGTTCCTGCAGGAGCCGTTGCAACCGTTCTTCTCGGGCTGACCTTTCTGTTCGGCCACAACGCAGCGCAGGCTGCCAGCACCACGGCGGCCCCGCTCAATACCAACAGCGTCGCCCCGTTAGTTTCGCTGGACGACGCAGTTGAAGCTGTAGCAGCCCGGGTCACCCCCGCGGTCGTCAATGTCGCCGTCACCTCCCGTGCTAGCGGGGAGGAGTCAGAATCCGGCAACGGCCAGGGCTCCGGGTCGCCTCAGGGCGCCTTCCCGCCTGGATTTCAATGGTTCTTCGGACCCCAGGGTCCGGGTCAGGGACAAGGCCAGGGCATGAACCCGTCTCCACAGGTCGAGCATGGCATCGGCAGCGGCTGCATCATCTCCCCGGATGGATACATCCTTACCAACGACCACGTCGTCAACGGCGCGATGCAGATCCGTGTCACCATGGATGACCGTCGCGTCTTCCCGGCCAAGCTGGTCGGCGTCGACAAACTCAACGACCTCGCGGTTATTAAAATCAACGCCACCAATTTGCCCACCATCGCCTGGGGAGACTCCAACAAGCTGCACCCTGGCCAGACCGTGCTGGCTTTCGGAAGCCCCTTCGGCTACTTTCAGTTCTCCGTCACGCGAGGCATCGTGAGCGCCCTCAATCGTCCCAACCCCTATTCGGATAACGCGCGCAAACCCGGCGACTTCATCCAGACCGATGCGGCCATCAATCCTGGCAACTCCGGCGGACCGTTGGTTGACGCGTACGGCCAGTTGATTGGCGTCAACACCTTCATCATCTCCGACAACGGCTCGTTCGCCGGTGCAGGCTTCGCGATTCCCTCGCAGATCGCTGAAGCCTCCGCCAACTCGATCATCAAAACCGGCAAAGTGGAGCACGGTTATCTCGGCATCACCATGAACGATGTCACTCCCGACAACGCCAGCTTCTTTGACCTCCGTGACGCCTCTGGAGCAATCGTCAGCCAGGTAACCCCGGGCTCGCCAGCCGCCGATGCAGGCCTCAAGACCGGCGATGTGCTGCGTGAATTGAACGGGAAAAAGATCAACAATGGCAGTGCCCTGCAGGTTGCGGTCTCTGAAATTGCTCCCGGTAATACCATCTCTCTCGGCATCCTCCGCAACGGGCAGCCCCAAACCCTCCAGGTCAAAGTGGGTGAATTTCACGGCACAAATCAAGTCGCGGAAAATAGCGAAAACGGAACCAATCAGAAAGGAAAACTTGGACTCGCGGTTGACAACCTGAGTCCCGATCTCCGCTCCCAGCTCAACATTCCGCCCAACGTCAACGGCGCCGCGGTTGAAAGTGTTCGCCCAGCCAGCCCTGCCGATGATGCAGGTCTCGCCCCAGGCGATGTCATCCTGCAGGTCAACCGCAAGCCCGTCGGCGATGCGCAGAGCTTCGTAAACGACGTCCACTCCGTCCCCCCAGGCAAGGACATCCTGCTCCTCGTCTGGTCCAAGGGCGGAACAACCTACCGCGTTCTGCACCCGGAAGTGAACAGCAGCACCCAGAACGGTGAGTAGTTTGCTGATACGAGCCTCGTTCTCCACCCTTTTGCTTCTTTCCGCAAAAGGGTGGAAACCGACGCCGCGCACTTTGTGACATGTGTAGCCGATAGATAACTACTTCCAGAACAGCACATTACGAAGATAAACATAATCTAAAGGTTCAATCGACAAATCCAAGCAAAACGGGTACAGGCGCGATAAGAGGCCATCAGTTTTGGCGAAAGCTCAAGGCGATGTAACGCCTACCCAGAGAACCGCGCGACCCGCACCCGCGCTCCCTGGATTCCATTTCGCATTTGCATTTTCTTCGACTCCCTGCGAGAATCTACCGTATGCAAGGTCGCCCATGTTGTCGCCGCTGTATGCCGCTTCGCGCGCACAGGTGACCTGGGTATAAGAGTCGGATCGTTCTCCTAAAGGTTTCTTGATCGCCCGCGATGCAGCCAATGCTGCCGCGGGTTTTTTGTTGTTGGCGAGGGAAAAGATGACTGAAGCAGTTCAAGCAAAAGAAACCAAGGCGCAGCGGGCTGAGCGCCTCAAGCGCGAGAAGAATCCCTGGGAAGCTTTCGACGAGGTCCGCGCCTTTGCCCGCGCAGGCCGCTCCAGCGTCGTGCCGGAGTGGGCCTCCTCCTACTTCAAGTGGTGGGGCATCTACACCCAGGGCGACGGCGTCGGCGCCACGGGTGGCAAAGGCGGCGAAGGCCTTATGTCCGAGTACTTCATGATGCGCATCGGAATCCCCAATGGCATCGTGTCCGCCGACCAGCTCCGCGTCATTGGCGGAATTACGCGCAAGTACGCCCGCAACCTTGCCGATATCACCGTCCGCCAGAACATTCAGCTCCATTGGCTCACCATCGAAGACCTCCCAGAGATCGTGGATGCTCTCGACGCCATCGGCCTGTCGCCCAAAGGCGCCTGCGGCGATGTAGTCCGCAACGTCACCGGCTGCCCCCTGGCCGGAGTAGCCGCCGATGAGATCATCGACTCTTCGCCGCTCGCTCTGGAGATCGCGCATTTGCTGACCGCAAATCCCGAGTTCTACAATCTGCCGCGTAAATTCAAGATCTCCGTCACAGGCTGCACCTCCTGGTGCTCTTATCCCGAGATCAACGACATTGGCCTCACTCCAGCTGTGCGCGATGGACAGGTGGGCTACTCCCTGCGCGTCGGCGGCGGCCTTTCCAACGAGCCGCATTTAGCTGTGCGACTGGACGCTTTCGTTCTGCCCGATCAGGCCCTCCGCACGGTCCGCGCCGTCACTGAAATCTTCCGTGACCAACAGGGCCTGCGCGAAAGCCGCGAGCGCGCCCGCCTCAAATATCTTTTCATGAAAGAAGGCTGGACCGCCGAAAGCTTCCTCAAAGAACTCCAGTCGCGCCTTGACTTCACCCTCCTGCCTGGCGTGCCGGAGGAGCTCCCCAACGACCTCTTCCGCGACCACGTCGGCATTCATCCGCAGCGTCAGGAGGGTATGGCTTACGTTGGCGCTTCCGTCCTGCGAGGACGGCTCACCGGCGAGCAGTTGGAAGCCGCTGCCGGGCTCTCCGAGCGTTTCGGCAGCGGCGCCCTTCGCGCCACCGTCTCCCAGAACCTCTTGTTCATCGATGTCCCCTATGGCAAAACGGGAGAACTGGCGCGCGAGTTGGGTCAGATCGGCCTCCACGTGGAAGCCACCAACTTCTGGCGCGGCGCAGTGGCCTGCACTGGCACCGAATTCTGCAAGCTCGCCATCACGGAAACGAAGGGCTTCACTCGCTGGCTGGTCGATGAACTGGAAGAGCGACTGCCCCAATTTGACCAGCAGCTTCGCCTCCATGTTACCGGATGCCCTAACGGATGCGGCCAGCACTGGATCGCCGACATCGGCATGGAGGGCAAGAAGATCAAACACGAAGGCAAGCTGACAGACGCGTATTACTTCTGCCTCGGCGGTGCAGTTGGGCAGCACGCTTCCATCTCTCGCCCGGTGGGCTATCGCTGCCCCGCGCCGCTGGTCCCGGAGGCCGTCGAGCGGCTGCTTCGCGAATACTTGTCCACCCGCCGGTTGGATGAAAACCTACGCGCCTGGTTCCTGCGCCACACCAATGAGGAACTCCGGGCTTTTCTGGCCGGCGAAGTTCTCACCGCCGTGGAACGCGATCTGCCCACCGCCCGCGTGCCCCACGGCGTAGCCGAATGAGATACACCCGAGCTTTTGTGAAAGGGCAAGACATCAGTCGTGCCGCAAAAGGCTCCAAAGTGATCCCGGGCTTCAGCCCCTGAGAGAATTTTCCCATGAACCTGTTACCCATCTTCCTCAAACTCGAAGGCCGTCCAGCCCTCCTGGTCGGTGCAGGCACGGTGGCCCTCGACAAAATCGGCAGTCTGCTCAAAACCGGTGTGCGCCTGCGGGTCATCGCTCCCCATGCGCGCCAGGAAATCCGCCAATTGGCTGCGGAAGGCAAGCTCCAATGGCTCCAGCGCCCCTTCGACCCGGCCGACATGGACGGCAACTTCATCGTCATCGCAGCCACTGACGATCCCGCCGTCAACGCCGCCGTTTACCGCGAGGCACTTGAACGCAATATTCTCTGCAACAGCGTCGACGACATCCCCAACTGCGATTTCTTTTTTGGATCAGTGGTCCGCCGCGGCGATCTCCAAATCGCCATCTCCACGGCCGGAGAAAGCCCCGCCTTTGCCCAGCGGCTCCGCCGCGAAATCGACCAGCAACTCCCCAACGACCTTGGCCCCTGGCTGGAGAACCTCGGCCAGCTTCGCCGTGAAATCCTAGCCACTCATCCTCGCGGGGAGGCGCGCAAACTCCTACTTCACGAATTGGCTAACCGCCCCATCAGCGACTCCAAAGATAACGATGTCATCCTGAGCGACCAAGGCGCAGCGCAGGGAGTCGAGGGACCTGCATTTGCTTTTGGGACGCGCGCGCCGGGCCGCGTCTACCTGGTAGGCGCCGGCCCGGGCGACCCCGATCTGCTCACCGTAAAGGCTCTCCGCCTCATCCAATCCGCCGACGTCATCCTCCACGACGACCTTGTCGCCGCCGCAATACTCAACCTAGGGCCGCCCCACGCAGTGGTCGTCAACGTCGGCAAGCGCTGCGGCATAAAAAACATCACCCAGGAAGAAATCAACGCGCTCATGATCGAGCACGCCCGTGCCCATCGCTGCGTCGTCCGCCTCAAGAGCGGCGATCCGCTCATCTTCGGTCGCGCCGCCGAAGAGATGGCCGCCCTCACCGATTCCGAAATCCCCTTTGAAGTCGTCCCCGGCATCACCGCCGCATTCGCCGCGGCGGCCGCCGTCGGCTTCTCGCTCACCAGCCGCAACTCAGCATCCAATGTCATCTTCTCCACCGGCCATCACGCGCAATCGCACAACAACGCCGCGCTGCCGCAGCTTGAAGACGCCACCCGCGTCGTCTACATGCCGGGGCGCGACCTACGTCTTCTCGCGCTTCAATGGCTCCAGGAAGGTCTGCCGCCCGACCTTCCCTGCGTGCTCGTATCTCGTGCCGCGCAGGCCGACCAGCAAGTATCGAGCACCACGTTGGCCGAACTCGGTTCCGCAGCAACCATGGAGACGCCCAGCCTGTTGATGGCGGGCTGGGCAGTGCGCCGGGCAGATCTTGCACTGCATCGCAGGGATGCACAAACGGCTGTTACGGCCTGACGATCTGGGAGGATTGCCTGGGAGAAGTGAGCCTGGTCCCGGTTTGCCCGAAGGTCGTCACCGCCCGTCGCCCACCCCGTTCCAGCCGTGCTCTATCGCAGCGCGTCCATCACTTCGCGCCTTCCCGGTAGTCCTTCGAGCCTCGGGGGCACAACCTTTATACTAAGCTGTTTGCCAACAACAGAAGATCGGGTCGCGAAGCGGCCCGGCAGAAGGAGCGGTACTTGACTCAGGCGGAGGCTCAGGCGGAAATCGGCATCATCGGGGGCAGTGGTCTTTATTCCATACCGGGATTCACGAACGTGCACGAAGAGCGCGTGGAGACGCCCTTCGGCGACCCATCCGACCCCTTCGTGCTCGGTGAGTTGGAAGGCCGCAAAGTAGCTTTCCTCGCGCGCCACGGCCGCAGCCACCGCATTCTTCCTTCCGAGCTGAATTTCCGCGCCAACATTTACGCTTTCAAAAAACTAGGCGTCGAACGCATCCTCTCCGTCTCTGCAGTCGGCTCACTCAAGGAAGAGCACAGGCCAACCGACTTCGTTATCCCTGATCAATTCATCGACCGCACCTTCCATCGCGTCTCCACCTTCTTCGGCGATGGAATCGTCGGCCACGTCGCGTTCGGTGATCCGGTCTGCGCCACGGTTGCCAACGCCGCCGCAAGCGCCTGCAGCGCCATTGGGGTGGCCGGCAAGCTCGGGGGCACTTACGTCTGCATGGAAGGCCCGCAGTTCTCGACCAGGGCCGAGTCGAATCTCTACCGCAGTTGGGGAGCCGACGTCATCGGCATGACCAACCTGCAGGAAGCCAAGCTCGCCCGCGAGGCCGAAATCTGCTACGCCACAATCGCCATGGTCACCGACTACGATTGCTGGCGCGAAGGCCACGACGCAGTCACTATCGAAGAGATCGTCGCAGTGCTCCACCAGAACGCCGAAAACGCCTGCAAGGTGGTGAAAGCCGCAGTCGCCGCAATGCCCGCGGACCGCACCTGTGCCTGCGCATCAGCCGCAAAGTTCGCTGTGCTTACTCAGCCCAACGCCATTCCCGCAGCGACCAGGGAAAGGGTCGGTCTGCTGTTTGGAAAGTATCTTGGGTGGTAGCTGCCATCGCTCAAATCGCCGAAACGGTCGCATCACAACGATGCTGGGTGTGGATTCGCAGCGGCTTTTTATATTCAATTCTGGCGGTGGGCAGACATGGAGACGGCGGAGTTAGCCTCGTCACGGTCATCAGAGCAATTCCGAAGCAATTCCACGATGAGCAACGGTCATGATGTTAGCACTGAGAGAGCCAGCAACAACCGCAGGTCCTTCCACGGTGCAGTTCGCAAAAGGGTGACCCGCTCCGCTCTGGATGACAGTTTTTGTTGAGTAATTTTGCATAAGAGAGGAAGATGCATGTCCGTCACCGTGGTAGGCAGCGTTGCCTTCGATTCCATTGAAACTCCCGCTGGCCGGCGCGACCGCTGCCTGGGTGGCGCAGCCACCTATTTTTCGCTGGCCGCCAGCTACTTCACCAATGTCCGCGTAATCGCCGTCGTGGGCCAGGACTTCGGACCCGGCGAAGAGTCCGTCTTCACGGCGCGCGGCATCGACACCCGCGGAATAGAACGCGCCGCCGGCAAAAGTTTCTTTTGGGAAGGCTCCTATCTCGACAATCTCAACGAAGCCAAAACCCACGCCACTGAGCTGAACGTCTTTGGCGCCTTCGAGCCCAAAATCCCCGACGCCTACCGCGACTCCGAATTTCTCTTCCTGGCCAACATCGACCCCGTTCTGCAGCGCCGCGTACGCGAGGCCATGCCGCAGGCCCGTCTGGTCGCAGGCGACACGATGAACTATTGGATCAAGGATCATCGGCCCGCGCTGCTCGAGGTTCTGCAAGGCCTCGACATCCTCCTCATCAACGACACCGAGACCCGCATGCTGGCGGGGAAACCTAATCTTGTACAAGCCGCGCGCGCCGTGCTCCAGATGGGCCCGCGCATGCTCGTCGTCAAGCATGGTGAATACGGCGCCACGTTATTCCACAAATCCATTCCAAAGGGTCAAAGTTCGGAGAGCTTCAGGGCTCCCGCGCTTCCTCTCGAAGAGGTCGTCGATCCCACCGGCGCAGGCGACAGCTTCGCGGGCGGCTTCTTCGGCTATCTCGCCTCGCAGCCCGAGCTCACGCCCAGCGCATTTCGTCGCGCCATGTTCTACGGCTCTGTCATGGGCTCATTCGCCGTCGAGCGCTTCGGCACCGAGCGCCTTCAACAGCTCTCCCGCGATGAAATCGACCACCGCTTCACCCTCTTCCGCGAGTTAACCCACCTTGACTGAGCAGTCCATTCGCAGAACGGAATGGTCAGCTGTGATGGCCAGTTCTCTCGCGCTGTCGGTGGCTGCGATTCTATGGAGTTGGCAACACGGCGCCATGCTCAACTACGGCGACGCCGTCGCTCACCTGCACATCGCCCGCCGGGTCATCGATTCGCACCGGCCAGGTCTTACGCAACTCGGCTCCGTCTGGCTGCCGCTACCGCACCTGCTGCTGATCCCGTTTGTTGCGGTCTATAGCTGGTGGGCCAATGGCATCGCCGGCATGATCCCCTCGGCACTTGCATACCTCGCCGCCTGTGCAGGCATCTACCGCCTGGCGCGGCACTGGCTCCAGCCATCCGGCGCAGCACTGGCGTTCGCATTCTTTGCCTCCAATCCCAATCTGCTTTACCTCCAGACCACGGCCATGACCGAGCCGCTGTTCCTGTGCGAAATCGTCTGGACTGTCGTCTGGCTCGTCGAATGGCGTCAATCCATCGAATCCGATCCAAACCGCGCCAGCCGGCTCCTTTGGTCCATCGCCGCGGTTCTCGTCGCCGCTATCTTTACCCGCTACGACGGCTGGATTCTCGCTCTGCTTGCCTGGTCCGGCATCGGCTTCACCCTCCTCCACCGCGGCAAACTGCGTTCGCGCACCTTCTGGCTCGCCGGCACTCTCGTCATCGCCGCGCCCCTCGTGTGGTTCGTCTACAACGCAGCCGTCTTTGGCGACTGGCTGGACTTCGCCCGCGGAACCTACTCTGCCAAAGCCATCGAACTGCGCACCATGACGGCCGGCGCCGGTCCCCCTCATCCTGGCTGGCACAACCCATGGGTCGGCCTTCTGTTCTTCCTCAAAACTGCCGAAATGGACGCCGCCGCCAGAGCGTGGGGCAATGCCCTGCTCGTCCTCAGCCTTTTCGGCACAGCCTGGGCCTGGCTGATTGCACGCCGGCGCGCCTTTCTGTGGGCAGTCCTTCTCTGGCTCCCGGTTCCTTTTTATGCGTATTCCATCGCCTACGGATCCGTCCCGATCTTCCTTCCCGTCTGGTGGCCTCACTCCTGGTACAACACCCGCTACGGCCTGGAACTCCTGCCGGCTCTCGCCCTGGGCCTCGGCTTCGCCGCACATTTCTGTCTCGGCGCGGTTCGCGAGTTCAAGCCCGTCTGGACCAGATACGCAGCCATTCTGTTGTTCGCGATCGTCGCCCTGAACGCGGGTCTCGTTCTGCGTGAACGCCCCTTGACCTACGTTGAGGGCACAAAAAACATCGATGCTCGCCGGCCACTGGAACAGCAAATTCCTCCACTCCTTCGTGCGCTACTCGCGGCCCGTCCCGGCGGCCTGATCCTGATGGACACATCCGTGTATCCGCGACTGGTCACGCTTACCGGAATTTCCTTCCGCCAAACCATTAACGAGAGCGACAAGCAGTTCTACACCGCTGCCCTGGCCGCGCCTTCCACACACGCAGCCATCGTCCTGGCTTTCGACGGCGACGCCATCGACCGGGCCGTGAAGGCGCATCCAGACGGACTCACCCTGGTTCGGCGATTCAACTTTCACGGCCAGCCCTCCGCCGCGGTTTACGTCTCCGATACCTGGGCCGGCAATGGAGACCACGAGCGGTGATAGCATCGGGCAAGGAACAGCAATGATCACCGCGATCGCACAGTCGGTACAGTCCCTCGATTTCCATGGGTTGCAGCCCGTCTTGGACGGCCCCATCGGCCGTTTGCTGCTTGCTTGCCTTCTGGGAGGCGTCATCGGACTGGAACGCGAATCCAAGCATAAGGCTGCGGGCGTACGCACCAACATGCTCATTTGCATGGGCTGTGCCTTCTTCACCTTGCTCTCAGCTGTGCTTGCCGGCGATTCCGGCGAAAAGAGCCGCGTGGCCTCCAACATCGTCCAGGGCATTGGGTTCATCGGCGCCGGCCTTATTCTCCACAACCGGGACCGCATAAGCGGCCTCACCAGCGCGGCCACCGTTTTCGTTGTTGCATCCATCGGCATGGCTTGCGGCGCGGGAAGTTTTGCCGCAGCCGCCGTTGCGACCGGCATCGTTCTGCTCGCTCTCCTCGCTGTCGGCATCCTCGAAAGGCGCGCCAACCTCAAGAAATTTTCGCTCGTCTACGAAGCGCGGGGACGCGATCAGACGGCGATGCTCAAATCCATCCTCGATGCAATGGACAAAGCGGGCCAGCGGCTCACGAGTCCCGATCGGGATGCCATTGGCGAAATCCAGCGGGTCAGCTTTTCGCTCACCGCCGCAAAAAAACAACATGATCGGCTGCGCTCGCAGTTGCTTGCCGAGCCAGCCATCGACGCACTGTACAACTTCCGCGACCCGGAGGAAGATTGATTCCCTTCACCAAGGCCCATGCCTGCGGCAACGATTTTCTCATCATCACGGAAGATGCCGCCGCCCATCACGATTGGGCAACCCTCACCCGCCGCCTGTGCGCGCGCAACACCGGCATCGGCGCCGACGGCGTCGAGTCCTTTGCCTGGACAAACAAGGAAAAGACCGGTCCCGCTTCGGGACGCATTCGGCTCCACAACGCCGACGGCTCCATCGCCGAAATCAGCGGCAACGGCACCCGCTGCGTTGCCGCCTGGATGGCCGCATCCCTCAACTCAAAGCCCGGCGACGATGTGCACATCGAAACCGATGCCGGCCTGCGCATCTGCCGCGTCAACGCGATCCACACCAGCCCCGGCTATTCCGTCGAAGTTACCACCGGAATGGGGATCCCGGTCTTTGCGCCCACAGCGATAGCTCTCACCGGCGGGCTCAAAATTTCTGGAACAGACGTCTCCACCGGCAACCCGCACTTCGTCATCCTGGTCGACAACCCGGAGTTCGTCGTAGCTGGTCGATCGTGGCAGGCCATCGGCGCCAATATCTGCGCACACCCCGATTTCCCGCAGCAGACCAACGTTGAGTTTGTCCGCATCATCAATCAGCACGAAATCGAAATTCGCATCTTCGAACGCGGCGTCGGACCGACAACCTCCTCCGGTACCGGCAGTTCCGCATCGGCCACGGCGGCCATCGCAGCCGGACTTGCGCATTCTCCGCTTACCGTCGTCGCACCTGGTGGTCCGCAAAGCATCGCATGGAGCGGACCTGGGGCCGAGCTTCTTCTCACCGGACCCGCAACACTCGTCGCTCGCGGAGAGGCCTGGTAATCATGACCGCATCCTACTTGCCCATGCCGCTGCTAAAGCCAGATCCCGCGCACCAGGGGGAAGGCGTCAGCGTCATCTCTCCCGCCTCCTTCGCCAACCCCGATCGCGTTCAGCGCGGCCTCGAGGCACTGCGCGCACTCGGCTTCGCCCCCCAACTCCGCGCAAATACTCAAACACGCGGTCCGCTCTTCTTTGCCGGTACGCCGGACCAGCGCCTCGCCGATCTGCACGCCGCATTCGCCGATCCCGACACCGGCATCGTCGCCTGCGTGCGCGGTGGATACGGCTCCAACTACCTGCTCCCGGGGCTCGACCTCGAACTAATCCGCAAGCACCCCAAGCCTTTCTTCGCCTATAGCGACCTCACAGGAATTCAACTGCGCCTGCTTGACCAACTCGGCCTGCCCGCTTTTCACGGCCCCATGGTGGCTGCTGATTTCGCTCTCGACGACGGCGTACATCTCCCCAGCTTTCAATCCGCCTTGGCCGGCGACCCATACACCCTCGGCGCTTCTGAAGGTCTGCGCACATTGAAGGCCGGAACCGCGCGTGGCAAGCTCTTCGGCGGTTGCCTCAGCATTCTAATGTCGCTGCTAGGCACGCCCTGGGAACCTGCCACCGAAGGCAAATTGCTTTTCCTTGAAGACACCGGTGTCAAGCCCTATCAGTGCGACCGCATGCTGTGGCAACTTCGCCGGGCAGGCAAACTCGACGCTGTCCGCGGCATCATCTTCGGCGAAATGCTTGACTGCATGTCACCCGGCGCGCCGGCCAGCCTGCTTGATCAAGTGATCCTCAGTGCACTCGGCGATTTCGACGTGCCCATTGCCATCGGCCTGCGCAGCGGCCACGTCTCGCGCCAGAATGTGACGCTGATCTTTGGTGTCGAAGTCGAACTGCAGGCCGGCGACAACCCACAACTACAAATCCTTGAACCGGGGGTAGCGCGATGACCGCGTCCCCGCGCCATATACATCTCAGCGGCATCTGCGGCACCGCAATGGCCTCGCTCGCCGGCCTTCTCCAGTTGCAGGGCCATCGCATCACCGGCTCCGACAAGGCTGCGTACGCGCCCATGAGCGATCTGCTCCACTCGCTCGGCATTCCTGTGTTGGAGCCCTACGCCGAATCCAACCTTGACCCCACGCCGGACCTGGTCGTCATCGGCAACGCGCTCTCGCGGGGCAATCCTGAAGTTGAGCGCATTCTCGACCGGCGCATTCCCTTCACCTCCATGGCCGCGCTGCTTCGCGAGGAGTTCCTCACCGGCCGCGAGTCGCTGGTCATCGCCGGCACCCACGGCAAAACCACCACTACGAGCATGTTGTCCTGGATTTACCAGGTCGCGGCGCGGGAAAGCCCAGCGCTTGAGCCTTCATTTCTGATCGGCGGTGTGGCCGAGAACTTCGGCAGCAGCTTTCAACTTCGCCCCACGCGGACATTCATTGTCGAGGGCGACGAATACGATA
This sequence comes from uncultured Acidobacteriota bacterium, assembly GCA_963833995.1. Taxonomy (GTDB): domain Bacteria; phylum Acidobacteriota; class Terriglobia; order Terriglobales; family Acidobacteriaceae; genus Telmatobacter. The sequence continues at coordinate 75,408 of CAWIAE010000007.1, forward strand.
CCGCCTTCTTCGACAAAGGCCCCAAATTCCTCCACTACTTCCCCGACGCGCTCATCCTCACTCACGTCGAGTTCGATCACGCCGACATCTACGCCGACCTCGAAGCAGTGAAAATCGCATTCAAGCGCCTCGTCAATCTTGTCCCGCGCCGCGGCCTCATCGTTGCGTATGACGCGAGCAGCAACGTCTCCGAATGCGTGGAACGCGCCTTCTGTCCTATCGAGCGTTACGGCTTCAGCGCCGAAGCGGATTGGCGCATCCACAACCTGCTCCACCAGAACGGCCTCACCCTTTGGGAAGTTCATCGTCACGGCTCGCGGTGGGCAAACTTGGAGATGCATCTGGCCGGCGAACACAACGCGCTCAACGCCACCGCCGCGGCCGCGCTGGCCGCTGGCCAGGGAATCGGCAAGCAGGTAATCCAAACCGCTCTCGCCACCTTCAAGAGCGTGAAGCGCCGCCTCGAACTCCGCGCGGAAATCGCCGGCATCAGCATTATTGAGGATTTCGCTCACCACCCCACGGCCATCCGTGAAACGCTGCGCGCCCTCCGCTCTGTCTATCCGCAGGCGCGGATATGGGCCGTGCTCGAGCCCCGCTCCAATACGCTTCGGCGCAAGGTCCTCGAAGCCGATCTGGTCGAAAGCCTGCGCCTCGCCGACCACGTGATTCTGGCCGGCGTCTATCAGCAGCAGCGCATCCCTGACGCCGAGCGCCTGCACCCCGAAGATGTGGTGCGAACTCTGAATGCTACGGGCACTCCAGCCGAACTCCACCCCGATGTGGAAGCAATCATTCAAGCCATCACGCCTCAGCTCCAGCCCGGCGACGTCGTGGCCCTGCTTTCCAACGGCGGCTTTGACGGCATCTACGAGAAACTCCCGGCACGCCTCAGGCGCCTTCATCAGGGGCCGGCATGATTCCCGCTCTCGTTCTCATCACCACGATTCTCGTCCTCAGTATCCCGTCGTCGCTAATCTTCATTCCGCTGGCCATGATTACCGGCGATGTGGTGCCCCTCTACAACGTCTCCATCTTCATCGTGCGGACAGCTTACCGCATGGCCGGCATCCGAATTCAAATCGAAGGTCTGGAACGCGTCCCGGCGCGCACCGCCTGTATCTTCATGTCCAACCATCTCTCCAATCTTGACCCCCCGGCGCTGATCCCCAACATCCCCGGCCGCACCGCTGCTTTCAGCAAGCGCTCCATCATGAAGATTCCTGGCCTTGGCTACGGCATGAAACTTGCGGATTTCATCCCTGTGGATCGAGATCGCCGCATTGAGAGCGCACAGGAAAGCATTGCGGCCGCTCGCCTCGTGCTCGCCAAGGGCATTCACATCACCACATTTGTTGAGGGAACGCGCTCTCGGGATGGTCGCCTGCTACCGTTCAAAAAGGGCCCGTTCTATCTGGCCATGGAAACCGGCGCGCCCTGTATCCCCGTCTCCATCCACGGCACAGAGACCATGATGGCCAAAGGCAGCGTGCGTATTCACCCCGGGACCGCATACATCGTCTTTCATCCGCCCGTGTATCCCGCCAATTTTTCCACTCGCGAGGATTTGATGAGCGCCGTGCGAGAGGCAATCGCATCGGGTTTGCCTGAATGGATGCGCGCGTAGCTAGCGTGTCATTGCGTAGTGTACCTGCTCTTCGATGACGGCGATTTGCAATGGTGGTTGGTTCGCGCGGACCAGCGCTGCGTTCAAGTCGCGAAGCTCGGTGGTCTTGAAACGCTGCCACAACTCTAAATCCTTGCGGGCAGCGGCGCTCATGTCAGAGAGAATATCGAGAGCCTGCGCGGGAGCAGCTCGATGGCCGCTTTCGACTACATGCAATACTGTGGCCAATCCGGCATTCGCTTTGGCAAGTCCGATTTCGTTTGCGCTCTTCTGCGCCTGGTCCTCATCGTCGCCCCCTTTGATCTCACGTAATTTGGCGAGAGCGCTATGAACGGCTTGCGTCAAGTATGGCGGATTGTTCTGGCTGCGTGAGTCCAGTTTTGTCAATTGAGACTCGACACTCTCGAGTTCGGCCATGGCTTTGCGGCTGGTGAGAGTCTGCGCATAAATGGAATCGGCAAGGGCGAATTGCCGATCAAGGGCTTCGGGTGTGGCGTCGACACGCGGATCCATCATCACGCGCAAGGGACGGTGTAGCTGAACACCGTCAACGGTGAGCCGGAGCGTGTAAACGCCCGGCGGTACGCGCGGGCCGGGAGGCGCGGCGGCGGCATCCTCGTCATCATCGTCCATCCCCGTGCCGGAGCCGCCGGCTGCGAGATCCCACACAAAGCGATGCTCTCCGGGGCTGGTTTCGAGGATCTGCGGTTTAGGGAACCAGCGCTCGGCAATGGGGAGAAGCGGGCGGTTCACAGCGGTCTTATCGTTGCTGGAAAAATGGCGCAGCACGCGGCCTTGCGCATTAAGGACTTGCAGAGTTACCTCCGCGGCGCCGTCCCGAAGATAGTAGTCGACGATTGCGCCGTTGGGAGGATTGTCTGCCTGCGGCTCTTCGGGGGGCAGCGGCGAGCCGAGAAAGCCGTCGTTATCCACGCGCACGGCTGGAGGCGGAGCATACAGCCAGGCCCGCTCATTCTGAACTTCGGCCGCCTGGCGAAGCGGCGCAATGTCGTCGAGCACCCAGAAGGAGCGGCCGTGCGTAGCGACAATCAGATCGCTGCCGTTTTCAGTCAAATCGCGAATGGAGCTAACCGGCAGGTTGAGATTCAGCGGCTGCCAGTTGTCGCCCGCATTGAAGGATACGTAGACGCCAAACTCTGTGCCGGCGAAGAGGAGATTCTTTTGTTCGGTGTCCTCGCGGACAGCGCGGAGAAAATGAGTGGGCGCGATGCCGTTGACTGAAAGCTTCCATGTCTTGCCGTAGTTGTGAGTGATGTAGAGGTAGGGCTTCTGATCGTCGAGGCGATGCCTGTCGACAGCCGCATAGGCCGTTGCGGGGTCGAAATGCGAGGCTTCGATGAGAGAGATTTTGCTCCAGGGCGCGAGCCCAGGAGGGGTGATATCGCGCCAGGTTTTGCCGCCGTCGTTGGTCAGGTGAATGCGTCCTGTATCAGTGCCGGCCCAGAGCTGGTCTGCTCTTAGCGGCGAAGGCGCAATGGTGTACACCACGCCGTAGCCGCGCTGTTCGGCGTCTTCGACGGTGGTCTTGCCCTTGTCGCTGCTACCGGAAACTGCGCCGGTGAGGTCGGGGCTGATCTGCTGCCAATGCAGGCCGCCGTCGACGGTCTTCAGAACATATTGGGTTCCCAGGTAAAGAGATGTCTTGTCGACTGGAGAAAATACCAGTGCGGGTGTCCAAGTGGCGCGATATTTGCGCTTGTTGATGGGAAGCCCGAAGCCGCCAAGGGGCCAGGGCGTGACATTCTGACTGAACGATGTGCGGCGATCGAAACGCAGCACGTCGCCATAGGCGCCGGAGAGATAGATCAGGTTTTCGTTTTTGGGATCAATGGCGATGTAACCACTCTCGCTGCCGCCGGGCAGAAACCAGTCGCGCGCGTCGATGTGCTGATGATCGGAGCGGCTGTGCACGGCGATGGAGCCGCTGTCCTGCTGTGCGCCATAGATGCTGTAAGGAAATTCGTGGTCAGAAGTGACGTGATAAAGCTGCGCGGTTGGCTGGTTGTACCAGGTTGTCCAGGTTTTGCCGCGATCGAGGCTGATGGACGCGCCCTGATCGACTCCGAGCGCGAGGTGCGATGGATTTTTGGGGTCCACCCAGACCTGGTGATAGTCGTCGCCGCCGGGCGCTCCGCGAACGATCTCGATGGACTTGCCGCCGTCCTGGGTTCTATAGAGCGCGATGTTTGGGATATAGAGGACGTCGGCATTGGTTGGATCGATGGCGAGGGAACTGAAGTACCAAGCGCGGCTGGTGAGGCGTGGGTCGGTGCTGGCCAGCATCCAGGTGTCGCCCTGGTCGTCGGAGCGATAGAGTCCTGCATGACCGGGGCAGTCAATGGTGGCGTAGATGCGGCGGCCGTTGGCGCCGACGGCAATGCCGACGCGGCCCCAGGCGCCATCAGGGAGCCCGTGGCCGGCGATTGCGTCCCAGTGCGCGCCTCCATCGGTGGAGCGATACAGTGCGTTGCCGGGGCCTTCAAGGGGCGCATAGGTGCTCCACGGCGGGCGATGCGCGTTCCAGGTGGCGGCGAACAGCACCTGCGGCTGGCTAGTGGCCATAGCGATGTCGGCGATGCCCACGTCGGGGCCTTTATCGAGGACGCGCTGCCAGTGGTCACCACCGTCGGTGGACTTGTAGACGCCGCGCTCTTCGCTGGGTCCGTAGGCATGGCCGAGCACGCCGACATAGAGGATTTGAGCATCGGATGGGTCAACAAGAATGCGGCTGATCTGACGCGAATCGTCGAGGCCGATGTGCTTCCAGGTTGCTCCTCCGTCGTCGCTGCGATACATGCCGTTTCCGGAGGCCAGGTCCGAGCGGATATCGGATTCGCCTGTGCCGACGTAGATCACCTGGGGATCGGAAGGAGCAGCGGCAAGGGCGCCGATGGAGGCGACTGGCTCGTGATCGAAGATGGGCTGCCATACCGTGCCTGCGTCGGTTGTCTTCCAGACACCACCATCGACGCCGCCAAAGAAGAAGCTCCCGTTGCTGCCGGGGACGCCACCGACTGCGACCACGCGCCCCGCGCGAAACGGGCCGACAAGCCGCCAGGTTAGGCCGTTGAAGAGATCGGATGAAAGTTGCTGCGCGGTGGCGGGAATGGACATGGCAGTGCCAAGGAGGAGGGCAACCGATGCTGAGAGGAAGCGCAAGAATGAAGTCATCGTAGATTCGATTGTGAAGGCGAACGCCCGGATCAGCAAGAAGTTTGAGTTTTCAAGGAAGGGGAACGGTGGCACAGAGAATGAAAATCGGCGATGCTGAATGAATGAAGCTCGGTTTCGGCTGGCGGTTCCTCGTTCTGACGGTCTGCTGGTCTCAAGTTTGCTGTTTTGCAGGCGCGCAGAGTCCGGATACTGCTGAATTGCGTGGGATGGTTGTGGGACCGGATGGCGTGCCGGTTGCCGGCGCAACTGTTGTTATAAAAGATGCCAAGCACCGGCCAGTCCGCACTCTAAAAACCGGAATGCGAGGCAGCTTTGCCGCAGAAGATCTGCTTGCAGGGGATGCTGTGGAGGTGACTGCGACTTCTCCCGGGCTCGCGGAGGTGAGTTCGGGCTTGCTGGTGCCGACGGCCGGGACCACTGCGAATCTGGATCTGCAAATGGAGGTTGCCGGCGTTCCGGCGGAGTTGCGCGTGACAGGGACGCTGGGCGCGGTGCGCGCAGACGAGCCGCAACTCGGTGTCCGGCTGAGCACGGAGCAAATGGACAAGATGCCGCTGCTGAACCGGCGCTTGACGGGGTTGCCTCTGCTGCTGGCTGCCAATCGCCCGGCCGTCAACCAGGGCGATATCTTCATGAATCAGAATTTGTTTACGGCGAACGGCACGGGACGTCGGCAAACCTGGTTTGAAGTGGACGGCGCAAGCGGCAACGATGGATGGGGGCGGCAGACAATATTCACCAATGTGCCGCTGGATGCGGTGGCCGAGATGACCGTGCTGGAGAATGCTTTCGCAGCGGATTATGGATTTGGCGAAGGCGCGGTGGTCAACATCGTGACACGTGGCGGTAGCGACACCTACCACGGCGATGTGCTGGGTCTGTGGCGGCCTTCGGGGCCTGAGGCTGAACTCTCCGGGTTTTCAGCCGCCACGGCTACCGGCGGCAATGACATTACGCGCGACACGCTTGCGCAAGGTGCGGCGACTGTTTCGGGGCCTTTGGCGAAAAACAGCCGAACCGTTTTCCTGACCTCGGCGGAGTACAGCTACCAGGACCGCGCCTCGCCGGTCATCTCGCCTCTCGAACCAGGGAATTACATTGGGCATTATCGCGACTGGCTTGGTTTCTTGCGCGTCGACCACACGTTCAATGAGGGGAATCGCGGCTTCTTTCACGGCGGGTCAGACAGTTTCTTCGACACCAATCCGAATGGAATCGTGGGCGGCAACACGCTGCCCAGCGTGGCACGCGTTTTCAGAAGGCGGACGTATACGGCCGAATTGGGCGGGACGTCGGCGTTGGGCGCAACCATGGCCAACGATGCGCGGCTCCAATTTCAGCTTGCCTCGCCCATCACGCAATTTATTCCGGTGATCTATGGCACGGAGTATTCGATACCCATTTCCTCCGGGGGCACGTTTACTTCGGGGACCTCGCAGGCAGCGCTGTTGCAGAACCGGCAGTTTGAGGCGGTCGACTCAATTGTGAAGACGTGGAGCCGCAACGAAGTGCGTGCCGGCGTCGATGCGATCCATGCACGCAACGGCGGCAACAGCAAGGAGTTCGGAGGGCCGATCTACGACGGCGAACTCGTGTATAAAAGTTGCACCGGGACAGCGGCGTATTGCGAGAGTTCGGCCTATCTGGGCGACATCGGGAACGTGCAGAGTTATACCCAGAGTTATGGAAACGCGATTTATACGGTCGGGGACACCATGGCAGCGGTGTTTGCGCAGGACGATGCGCACCTGGGCAAGGACGTCACGCTGAACCTTGGTTTGCGATACGAGGTGCAGTCCTTCACTGATTCGCGGGTGGATGTGACTCCGCGGGTGGGCTTTGCTTATGATCTGGCGGGCCGAGGAAGGACGGCAATTCGAGGAGGGTTCGGTATCTACTACGCGCAGGTGGTGGATAACTCAGAGGCGAACTATGCGTTGACCGGGCCGACGGGAGTTTTCAACTACACAGCGGCGCCGGGCCAGGCGGGGTTTCCGGCTAGTGTCGCGGATGTGCCGCTTCCCGCGTTTCCTTCGAGCGCGCTGGCACCGTTGCGGAGCCTTTATTTACGGCCAGGGCGTGCGAACTATTACAACCAATTCTTTCCTACGAACACTCTTAGCGGATATCCGGATGCGCTGAGGAACCCTTACAACGAGCAATGGACGCTGGGGATGCAACAGGAACTGGCGCGCGCGTGGGTGATGAGCGCGGACTACCTGGGCTCGCATACCGTGGCGATTGTGCGGCCGCTGGATGTGGATTCGCCTTCTTCGTTTGTGCGGACTGAGCCGGGACAGGTGCGCAGCGCGCAGGCAGCCAATTGCACCCGGCCGTACTGGAGCGCGTGGTATGCAGAGCAGGGCCTGACGTGCAACCCGAATAGCAGCGCTGGTCCGCGGCCGCCCTACAGCGTGATCCAAAGCGATGTGAACGACGGCGCGGGGTATTACGAGGCGATGGATCTCAACCTCACGCATCACGCGGGGGATGGCTCGTTGCTACTGGTGAGTTATACATGGTCGCATGCGCTCGATACGGTCGACCCGGATGTTCCCAGCCAGAATCCGAACGACCCGCTCAAGATCGGCGAGGCGGAGATGGGGAACGCAATCTTCGACCAGCGGCATCGGCTCGTGTTAAGCGGCGTGTATGTGGCGCCGTTCGGATTCACGGCGGGCGGTATCGCAACGTTGGCCAGTGGACTGCCGTATGACATTGTGACGGGCGTCAACAATAGCGGCGATACGGGCGCGACAACTGACAGGCCGGTGATCAACGGCGTTGTTGTGGGACGCAATACCGGGCGCGGCACTCCTTTATATGACCTGGAACCTTTTGGGGAGAAGAGCATTGCGCTCGGCAGAAATGCCGATGCGATTCGTGTGAATCTGCGTGCCGAGGCATTCAACTTGCTGAATCATCGCAATGTCGTCGGGTTCAGTGGGACCTACGGCAATGGCGCTCTGCCGGGTTTGGGGTTTGGAACTCCGCTGGCCGGCGTCACCAATCAATTACCGGCGCGGGAGTTGCAGTTCTCAGCGCGAATTGATTTTTGAACCGTTCTGACCGTGCATTCTGGTTCAGCCGTCGCAAATGGCGTTGGGCAGTTAAAGGTGCGCGGCGAATTAGACTTCACTCGGAAGGTGAGCGAGAGGAGTATTCATGTTGAATCGTCGTTCCTTCTTGAAAGCCAGCCTCAAGACCGGCGCAGCCGTGATTCCAGTGACTGCGGCTCTCAATGCTCTGAACCCTGGCTCGACGCTTTCAGCGGAAGGAGTTGCAGATACTGCGAGGGATCACGAGCCGCAGTTGGTGTCACTACCCAGGCGCATGGCTCCGATCAATCTGGCGACTGAACCGTGGCAGCAGAAGATCCGGCGGGTGGGACAGAGCAACATGACGGAGCATGACCCTGCCGTAATGAACATCGAAGCGTGGGCGGATTATTGGCATTCCGCCGATGCGGGCATCGTCTTTGTCAGCGTCACGGGCATTCTTGCGTTTTATCCATCGAAAGTGAAGTTTCACCGACATGGAAAGTACCTGCATGGCCGTGATTTCTTTGGCGAGTGCGTATCCGCTGCGAAGAAACGAAATATGCGAGTTGTCGCGCGCATGAGCCCCGATCTCAACTGGGGTGACGCGCTTGAGGCGCATCCGGAGTGGGCAATGCGCAACAAAGATGGCTCGGTGCAGTTCAGCAATGAAGAGCCGCGGCTATTCAAGACCTGCATGTTCTCTACTTACATGGATGATTACATTCCGGCAATCATGCATGAGATCAACTCTCTCTACGATGTGGATTGTTTTTACACCAATGGCTGGCCGCCGCTGGGTAGCTTGCCTGAATGTCATTGCGCAATCTGCAGCAGGCTGCCACCGTCTGGCACACCGGCTTATTGGCGCGTCTTCAATGACCGGGTTTTCGAGGTATGGCAAAAGTACGACGCCATTGCGAAAGAGAAAAAGCCGGAGAGCTTCTTCTTTGCCAACCTCGGCGGGAACGTTCGCGGCGGCCCGAATCTTCATCGTCTGGGCGAAATCGCCGCATGGTTCCAGGCCGATAACCAGGGGCGCACCTACGGCGACGCTGCCGTCTGGGGTTGCGGCCTTCAGGGCCGAGTCTGCAATGCCATTATGGACGGCAAGTTTGCCGCCAACGTGACTGCGGCTTATTCGACCGGGGCGATCACATGGCGCAATGCCTCCAAGAATCCGGCCGAGGCACAGATGTGGCTGAATGAAACTCTGGCGGGAGGCATGGTTCCGTACTATCACTTCGTGGGTTCGGAAGATGGACTGGGCGAGGACCGCCGGTGGCAAAAGGTGGGTGCGGATTATTTTCGCTGGACTGCCCGGCACGATGCGCACTTCAGGACGCGCCGCTCGATTGCCAATATCGGTGTGGTGATGGGTCAAAGCACGCAGCTTCTCTATCCGGGCCCCGCCACCGATCGTTCGCACGCTTACATGCATGAGACGACCCAAGGCATCTACGACGCGCTACTGAGAGGCCGTTTCGCGTTTGACTTCGTGCATGAAGACCGGCTTGAGCCGGAGCGGCTCAGCAAATATCGCGCGCTGTTGCTGCCCAACATCGCCATGCTGAGCGATGAGCAATGCCAGCAGATTCGCGATTACGTTCGATCTGGCGGATCGATCATGGCTAGCTTCGAGACCTCAGTCTACGACGAAAATCTGAACCGGCGCGCAGATTTCGGGTTGGCGGATGTCTTCGACATCCACAACGCCGGCGAGGTGATTGGAACCAACGGCAATGCCTATTATGCTCGCATCGAAAATCCGGAGCAGCCTCACCCGCATTCTGTTCTTGAAGGTTTCAAAGACACCAACTGGCTGCCCGGCGCGCAGAATCGAATTCCTCTTAAGCCCATACGGAATCCGGTGCTCACCGTCGTTCCAGGATTCGTGCGATATCCTCCGGAACTGGCCTACCCGCCGGTGCCGCGCACGGATGAGCCGGCAGTTGTGTTGCGCGAAACGGGCGCGAGCCGAACCGCCTACTTCCCTGGAGACATCGAGCGCAGCTATTGGCTTACGGGGCACGGCGATCTGTTAAGACTGCTGCACAACACCATCCGGTGGATCACCCGCGACGAGCGCATCATTCACGTTGATGGCGACGGGTTTATCGAGGTGTTCGGATGGGAAACGACCCCGGGATACACAGTGCATCTTCTCAACTACACGAACCCTGATGCCCAGCACGGTTGGATGCAAGCGACGTACGCACTTGGGCCACAAAGTGTTCAGATGAAACTGCCGCAGGGGATAGAGGTGAAGTCGATTGAACTGCTGCGGAACGGAGAACAGGCGAGTTTTGCCCAGAAGGACCGTGTCTTGCGGTTCACCATTCCTCGCGTCGAAGATTACGAGGTCGCCGCCATCACCATTGTCTGACCGATCGCGAGCCGAGGTAGGCGCTTTTTTCTGGAGAATATGTTCGGTGTTTGCGTCTTTGGGCACTGAACGATAGACTTCTTGCCGGGTGCAAATGTGTTTGCATAACCCAGGGGGAAGCCTTCTCCACTTTTTGCAATCAGCGAATGCCTCCGGGTTTCTGACCGAGTGATGTGGTTCAGCTGGGGTTCGTGGTTTCCCATCGGTTTGCCAGAAGAAGGGCAAAAGGATGGGTCACGGAACTGGTCACGAACTGGTGCTAAAACAAGCGTTCAGTGACGCAGCACTATTTTGCGGCTGCAGTATTACTTCGTGAGGCGTAATGCTTTGCGAGCAAACCAGAGTGGTTGATTTGGAAAAGGAGATATCTTGCGCCTTGGACGGAGCATTCTGATTCTTACATGCGGGCTGATCGCCTCGATGGTCGCGCTTGACGGCAACTCTATGTGGGCACAATCGGCGGGAAACAACTTGTTGCCGCCGCCACCACATGCGAAAGAAATCCATTTGAAACATGTCCTGGTTATTGGCGAAACCAAGGGCTTTGAGCACGATTCGGTCCCTGATGCGATGGCCGCCATTTACAACATGGGCAAGGAGAGCGGCCTGTGGGATACGACGATGCGGACCGATACGGAGCTGCTGACGAAGAAGGATCTGGGTAGGAACGCAAAGAACCTGAATTATTTTGACCTGATCGTTTTTGCGAGCACAACAGGCGAGCTGGACATGGATGCGAGCCAGAAGCAGGACATGATGTCGTTCATCCATGATGACGGCAAAGGTTTCGTGGGTATTCACGCTGCGCTCGATACAAATTACACCTGGCCGGAGTATGGGGAGATGATCGGCGGTTGGTTTAACGAGCATCCATGGTTTACTTTCAACGCGCCGATCATCAATGAAGCGCCCGATTTTCCCGCGGTGCGTCATTTCCCCAAAGAGTTCGTAAAGTACGATGAAATCTACCAGCCGAAAGACTGGTCGCGGGATAAGGTCAACGTGCTGCTCAGTCTCGATCCCAGCAAGCTGGACTATAACAATCCGCGGGTTCATAGAGCGGATCATGATTTCGCGGTAGCGTGGAGCAAGATGTATGGCAAGGGCAGGGTGTTCTACTCCACGCTTGGACATACGGAAGAGTCGTGGGAGGATCCGGACGTCCGCAAGATGTATTTTGAGGCGATCAAGTGGGCCTTGTGGATGACGGATGGCAGCACGGCGTCGCACCCGCGGCCGGCATCTTCGATTCAAGACCACTGAGTTGGCTCTGACGATCGATTTGGAAGCGTGTCTGGAAGCTACGATTGCTGGAGAGAATTCGATTTGAGAAATGACAGGCAAGTTCCAATGAATCGCAGGAAGTTTCTTGCGTCGACGGGGGCGCTGCTGGCGGCTCAGTCACTGAGTTCGCTTTTGCCGGCGGAGACGGGGCAGGCCAAGACGCAGCCCGCGGGAAAGGCGGACCACAGCCTGCGCATCGAATCCTGCGCGCTGGAGATCGGCCCCGGTGTCACGGTGAAGACTCTCTCGTTCAACGGAAAGGTTCCGGGACCGCTTCTGCGCCTGCGAGAGGGAGTGCCAGTCAGCATCGATGTGATGAATGCGAGTGCCGATCCCGATATTGTGCACTGGCATGGACTCGCTATTGATTCGCTCAACGATGGGGCGATGGAAGAAGGATCGCCGATGATTCCGGCGGGATCGAGTCTTCGGTATAGTTTCACTCCAAAGCCGTCGGGAACGCGCTGGTATCACACGCACGCCTCCGCGTATGGCAATCTTTCAATTGGCACCTACAGTGGGCAGTTCGGATTTCTGCTGATTGAAGGCAAGGAACAGCCTGGGCACTACGACCAGGAGATCAGTCTCGCCATTCATCACTGGGAGCCTTCGTTTGTACCGATGGTGGAAACCATGCGCGAGGCATCGGCGAACGCGCCGCTGACGACCGGCTCCGACGTGGGCTACAGGTACGCGACGATGAACGATCGGATGCTCGGCGCTGGAGAGCCGATCCGCGTGAAGCAGGGGCAGCGTGTGTTGATGCGGCTGCTCAATGCCAGCGCGACGGAGAATGTAGTTCTTGCGCTGCCCGGGCATCGATTCACCATTATCGCGATGGACGGCAATCCTGTACCGAATCCCAGAAGCGTCGAGACGCTCTCAATTGCTGTTGCTGAGCGGGTGGATGCAATTGTGGAGATGAACTCGCCGGGGGTCTGGATTTTGGGTTCGACGTTGGAAAAGGCTCGGCAGATGGGCCTTGGCATCGTGGTTGAATATGCGGGGCAGACGGGGAAACCATTGTGGAAGGATCCCGCGCCCGCGAAGTGGGACTACAGCCAGTTTGCGAATTCAACGGCAGCACCGGAGCCCGATGAGAGCTTTGTGCTTACCTTTCGCGATATCGGGCCACAGCATGGGTCCCAGTTCGACACCTGGACCATCAACAACAAATCGTGGCCTGACACCGAGCCGCTCATTGTCCATTCGGGCAAGCGATATCGCCTGGTGTTTCGCAATGGCAGCGGGGACCAGCATCCGTTGCATCTCCACCGCCATACGTTTGAGGTGACGCGCGTCGGCGACAAGCAGATGAGCGGATTGATGAAGGACACCGTCCTCATCATGCCGCTGGAAACTTTGGAAGTGGATTTTGTGGCCAATAATCCTGGCGATACATTGTGGCACTGTCACCAGCAACTGCACATGGACTACGGATTCATGCAGTTGATCAAGTATTCGGGATGAGTTCGCGCCGGGACTTTACTTTGTTCTTCCAATACTGATACCAGGGGTCTCAACATTGAAAGGATTTCGGATCGCAGCTTTAGCTGTGGCAGTTGCCGCAGGTTCATTCTTTGCCCAGTTGATTGAGAAGCCGATCGATGCAGCTCAGCAGAGCCAGGATGCTGAAGCTAAAACGCCCGTGGATGGAGCACCTTCTGCGGAGAGTTCCGGCGAGAAATCATACGCAGAGCATTGCGCCATCTGTCACGGCGATCATCGCGAAGGCATTTTGCCGGCCTTTCCGCCTTTGCTTGGCATAGAACACCGAATGCCGGACGACAAGATTGCTGAACTAATTCACACCGGCAAGGGGCGAATGCCCGGCTTCCCCAGCCTGCAGGATGGCGAGTTATCTGCGCTGCTGCGCTATTTGACCTCTCAGGCCGCCGGCCATACAGGCGAAGCTGATCAGACATCCGGACTAGTGATTGGTGGCGGCGAGCTCTTCAGTGAGAATTGTGCCTTCTGTCATGGACGCGACGCGATGGGGGGCGAGTCGGGACCTGACCTGACCCAATCGAAACTGGTGCGGTCCGACAGAACCGGTGACAAAATCGCAGCTGTGATCCGCGAAGGGCGGCCCGGCAACAAGATGCCCTCATTCAATTTTTCTACCCAACAGATTGGCGGCATTGTGGCCTTTATTCGCGCGCGCGAAGCCGCAGCCGAGGCTCATCCGGGCGGCCGCCGCGGCGTGGCCGTTGCCGATTTGCAGACCGGCAACGTGGACGCGGGCAAGGAGTATTTTGAGGGCGCCGGAGGCTGCACGAAGTGCCACTCTGCCAGCGGAGACCTCGCGGGAATTGCAACCCGCTTGGAGGGACTGCAACTGGAACAGCGGATGCTTTATCCCGAAGGCGCGAAGAGCAGGGTTACCGTTATGCTCGATTCCGGCGAAAAGATTTCGGGAACACTGGCTTATCTCGACGAGTTTACCGTCGCAATGCGCGATAGCGGCGGTACCTATCGCTCATGGGCTACCACCCGGGTGAGATACAAGGTGGATTCGCCGGTAGATGCACACGTGGAACTCTTCGGAAAGTACTCTGACGACGACATTCACAATCTGATGGCTTATCTACAAACGCTGCGCTGAAACCTTCGTTTCTGCTTGCCCCGGTTCGAGGTGCTGATTTCGAAATGAGATTGATGAAGAATGCCTTGGTTTCTCATTCTGCTCTCGCGATCTTCCTGCTGGTGTTCAGCGGCATCTCGCTGAGATCGCAAGACCTAAAGAACGCCCAGCTTTTGAATCCTGCGCCGGACACATGGCCGCTTTATCACGGTGACTACTCTGGGCGGCGTCATGTTCACCTGACCCAGATCGGCCCGCAAAATGTGGGTGATTTGACTCTTGCGTGGGCATTTCAAACCGAACAGAGCGCCGAGATAAAATCTTCGCCGTTGCTCGTGGATGGGGTCCTCTACTTCACGGTGCCTGACAACGTGTGGGCAGTCGATGCGCGGTCAGGGCACATGATCTGGCATTACAACCGGCCGTCCAAGGGTGAACACATCGGACATCGCGGCGTCGCGATGTATAAGGGTTGGCTCTATTTCACCACGCCCGATGCTCACCTTATCTCTCTGGATGCGAAGGATGGCAAGGTGCGATGGGACAAAATCATTGCCGACGCAAACAAAGGTTACTGGACGACGATGGCTCCGCTGGTGGTAAAGGACCATGTCATTGTTGGCGTGGGGGGCGATTTGGATAATCTGCCGGGCTATCTTCGCTCGTTCGATCCTGAATCTGGTTCAACTCAATGGCAATGGGACGCCACGCCTCCAGCGGGAATTCCCAATGCGACCACTGGCGGAATGACCTGGATGACGGGTACTTACGATCCCGGTTTGAACCTTGTCTACTGGGGTACCGGAAATCCGACCCCGGTGTTGAACGGAAAAACGCGGCCGGGGGACGACCTCTACACATGCAGCATCGTCGCTATCGATCCCGACAATGGGAAGTTGTCCTGGGGTTTTTCTGTTTCGCCGCACGACACGCACGACTGGGATGCAGTGGAAACGCCCGTGCTGGTGGACGGAGACTTCCATGGCCGGCCGCGAAAGATGTTGATGCAAGCTTCGCGTAACGGGTACTTCTTTGTGCTGGACCGGACCAGTGGCAAGAGCCTTCTTACCGTTCCCTATGGCCCCGTGAATTGGGCGAAGGGAATTGATGAATCAGGCCGGCCGATACCGAATCCGGAGAAGGAGCCGGCTCCCGACGGTCGCCTCATCGCTCCCGATGAAGGCGGGCTCACGAACTATCGCGCCCCCAGTTTCGATCCCAAGACAAGCTTGTTTATCGTCGATGCGCATCCCAGCTACAGCATCTATTTTGCCAAGCCGGCCGATGGCGCCTATGGCTGGGCGGGGGCGGATTACGGATTGTGGGGCAAGGGAGTGATCGAAGCAATCGACTATCAGACGGGGAAGATCCGCTGGAGCCATGAAGTGGGGGAGGGCGGATCGGGCGCCGGCGTAATGACTACGGATTCGGGACTCACCATCACTGGGGATGGTTATGGGAACGTGTTAGCGCTGGAAACCGCCAACGGGAAGACTCTGTGGCATGCCGGTACGGGATCGCCGATGCAGAGTTCGCCTATCTCCTATGAACTGGATGGGCGGCAATACATTACGACAAGCAGCGGCGGAGTTCTGTTTGCCTGGGCGTTGCCGGAAGGGATGATCGCCCGCAGGCGCATGACCTCAAAATCCCGCTGAACTCCGTATTGGTGAAAGGCGGCCCCCCACCCTTTGTGGAAAAAGTGCACGAAGGGTGGGGCACGCCTGTTGACACTTGAATGGAAAATCCTTCAGCGGCCTCCGCAAACGGTTGCCGATTCGAAGAATCGGAGCGCGGCTAATCCGCGGGTGCTCAGATTTCAACTCCGCAGAGGGAGACTTGAAGGCCCATTTCGTGGAACATGGCAGCCTTAGCTGCCAGGGCCTTGTCCGCCTCTTCGCTGGTTGGCGCGTAAGCAACACTGACATGATTGGATGGATGACGGGCCATGAATTGATTCTGGCTCACGCCATGCAGAAGCACATGCATCACGGGCCATTGCGGAGTAACCTCCTTCCAGCGACGCTGTGTCTCCTCCTCGGGCAGCGAAATCGCGGTGGCGCGTCCCATGTCTACTTTCAGGCGGCCATCTTCTACATACACCCGGCTCCAGACCACTTCTCCCGGTTTGCAGACGCCTTTCATCGTTCCGCCGCCAAGACGGAAATACATCGATGGCTGCCTCTCGCTCACGGCGCCTTTGTAGCCCCCAGCCAGATGTGAAGCCGGCACCGCACCCGATATCTGGAAGAGCCACACAAACTCGTCGAGGCCATCGGCGGTGTATTGTTCGCCCCAGCGCACGTCGTGCAATGTGGTCGCTGGGTCGAGTCCCATGGCAGACCAAATCCGATTGGTGACGATGGCGTCGACGCCGACGCATTCATCCACTTCGTTGAAATGCGGCAGCGCCTTGCCAGCATAGAGTTCGCGACCGTCACGGCTGTAGGCTGGTGGCCGTTCGACATTGTTCAGCAGACCCTCAACCAGATCGGAGGCCGGCACGAGGTCCTTCAAGCCTTGCTGGTACTGAATGCCGATGGCGTCGCAGCCAAACTCATCGGCAATCCGCAGTGCGGCAATATACATCCGGCACTGATCCAGAATCTGTGCGTCGGTCAGATCCGTGGCCTCGTTGGTCCCGGTGTCGAAGCGCATTCCGCTCGCGTCCAGCCATTCACGTATCTTTTGAGCCTCCGCAGCGGTAACTTCCCTGATGGCCGCAAACAGGGCAGACTGACTGAGTCTTTCCTTATAGATTCCGGCAGGGTTCATCAAAGAGTCTTCCACAATAGCATTCATCATGCCCATGCAGCCTTCGTCGAAGACTCCGAGAATCGCTTTTTTGCTCTGCAACTGCTTCGTCAGTGCGCTGGCGAGATCTCGCTCGGCGGTCGCGACCTTTGCGGGCACAAACTCGTGCACGTGAGAGGTGTCGTGAACGATCACTTTATTCTTGATCCACTGACGGACCCCGTTCTTGAAGAATGGGTCCTTGAAATCCTTGCTCCATATGGTGCTGAACGGAACCCCGGCCTTGCGGAGGCATCCATTCAGATTCAGCATGCCCACTAAGCCAGGCCACTGGCCGGACCAGTTGGCAACCGTGAGTATTGGGCCGCGATGGGAGAGAAGTCCCGCCCACAGGTGGCCGCTATATTGCCATACCGCTTCAGCCACCACCAGCGGCGCATCGGGATGAATATGCTCGAAAACGTTCATACCCATACGCTGGCCACTAATGAATCCGTGCTTCAGGACCGGGTTATAAGGATGAGCCCTGCGCAGTTTGATTCCTTCTTCCAGGAAGGCATCTGTCAGCATCTGTTCGAGGGCTGCCTGGGCGGCCCAGCAGACTTCATTTGCCGATTGGCGCAGATCTCCATTCGCAACCAGAACCACCTCATCATGAGCGACTGGCTCCGGACTCAATACTTTAGGAATTGCATAGCTAGCCATTGGACGTTCCTCGCCTTGATTGTTTCATTACGTACCTATCTCGCGACATGCCCCACGAGAGTGTGGGCTGACGGAATCCTATCCGCGCTCTAACTTAGGGTCATCCCTAAAGAATTCACGGTGAAGATCTCCGCTCCGCCTTCGCACAAGGCCCGCGAATTCGCTACAGGTACCGTATTAGTTCGTGCGAAGAGCAAGGGTACTCCCCGATTTCAAGTGTGTCAAGTGCAGGGCTCATCGATTTATATTGCTGTATCTAAATTACTTACCTCGAATCGTTGATTGGTGGACGAAGGAAGATGCGATGCGGAAATGGTTTAAGAAAAGATGGGCCGCTGGGAGGGAAGGCCCAAATGGGGAACCGAGCTAGATAAGCCGTTAAGAGCGGTTTCACAATTAGCAATTATGGAACCGCTGCTGGTCCGAGGCATTTAGCCGCTCTCATTCTTGACTGTTTGTGAACTCCGCAACTACTATCTCGTAGCTCTACGATCGGATTCAAATACGGCAAGGAGTCTGCGGAACTCTCCGAGCGAGCT
The DNA here is from genome assembly GCA_963833995.1 of uncultured Acidobacteriota bacterium. Taxonomy (GTDB): domain Bacteria; phylum Acidobacteriota; class Terriglobia; order Terriglobales; family Acidobacteriaceae; genus Telmatobacter. Next base: position 93,520 of record CAWIAE010000007.1, read on the forward strand.
CTGGAACTTTTTCGACTGCTTGAGATCGCTGCGCATCGATATGAGAATTGATTCCCACCAGCACTTCTGGCGTTACAACTCCGCCGAGCATGCTTGGATCTCGGATGAGATGGCGCAACTGAGGCGCGATTTTCTGCCTGAAGACCTTTGGCCATTGCTGCAGGGTGTTGCATTTGATGGATGCATCGCGGTGCAGGTTCGTCAGACGCTGGATGAGACGAACTGGTTACTGGAAATCGCCGGGAAACACGACTTCATTTTGGGTGTCGTGGGATGGATAGACCTGCGCTCGCCTGACCTGCTTTCGCAGTTGGAGGCGTCTGCGACTCATCCGAAGCTGTCGGGTGTGCGCCATATCGTGCAGGACGAAGCTGACGATGAATTCATGCTACGATCGGATTTTCTGCGCGGCATCTCCATGCTTGAGCAGTTCGATCTTACGTATGACTTGTTGATCTATCCAAAGCATCTTCGGGCCGCGAAACGGCTGGTTGAGAAGTTCCCCGGACAGAAGTTCGTTCTGGATCACATGGCCAAACCCGGGATCGCAGAAGGCCGCCTTACTCCGTGGAAGGAGGATTTAGCCGAACTCGCGCTCTCCCCAAATGTGTTTTGCAAGCTCTCGGGCATGGTTACAGAGGCCAAATGGAAGGCGTGGGAGCCTGAAGATTTTCGCCGCTACCTTGACACTGTGATCGACGCGTTTACCCCGGAACGCGTCATGATCGGCTCCGACTGGCCAGTCTGCACGCTCTCAGCAGACTACAGGGCCACCTTACAGGTGGTGATTGACTACGTGCAGCAGTTTCCAGTCAGCATCCAGTCGGCGATTCTTGGCGAGACCTGTGCGCGCTTTTACAGTGCATCCCGAGAAATGTAATCGGGCCCGAGCAACTGCATGCCGCTAACTCGGCTCTCTCCGCACTAGTAGGTGTTGAGAGCAACGACGCTGACATTGGGATCCGGAGGCTGCGCAGGAATGTCGATCTGCAGTTTGCCTTCAGTCTGACGAAAACTCAGCTGTCTTCCGTTCGCAAGCAGGCGGGCCGAGAGGATGCGCGCCTCGATACCTGCTATTTCGCAGACAGGAGCAGACCAGTCGAATATGTGGATATAGATGGACTTGTCGTTCGCCGTTGTGCGCAATCCAGCTATTCCCTGGACTGGCCCATAGGTGCTGCCGTAGATCGAGTCTCCGTTCAGCCTGAGCCAATCTCCTATGGCACGCAGCCTTTGTTGGAATTCGGGTTGAATCTGGCCATCCGGCTGCGGACCGACGTTGAGCAGGAAATTGCCACCGCGGCTGGCTACTTCAACGAGACTTCGGATCAGCGTCTGCTCAGACTTGAATGCAAGGTCGTTCTTGTTATAGGCCCAGGTGTTGTTGATGGTCATGCAGGTTTCCCAGAGCCTGAAGTCTTCCGGACGCGGAATTGCGTTCTTGAGTTGCAGGGATGCCTTTGGATCAATACCCGTGAGCACAACGCCTTTGGTTGGGATGGCGGTAGGAATGAACTGTTCCGGCGTTTCATAATCGCCATCCACGCCAATGCGGTCATTCACCAGTGTTTTCGGCTGCAGATCGTGGATCATCTCCAGCACCCGCGCACCGTTGTATTTTTCCTGATTGTTCAAGCCATCGAACCAGATGATGGCGGCGGGTCCATAATGTGTGAGCAACTCAGCCAATTGCTGTTGCATGTATTGGAGATAACTCGCCCATTCCGGCCGCTGGGGCTCGCCGTGCCAGTTTTCCCTGGCCAGCTTTGTCGTGTCGCGGAAGCCCGGATGATGCATGTCCGGCGGCGAGTAGTAAAACCCGAGGGGCATGCCGTCTTCCCCGCAGGCTTTGGAGAGTTGCTTGACGATGTCCTTGCCGTATGGAGTGTTGGTGATTTTGTAGTTCGTATAGGACGAATCGAACATGCAGAAGCCATCGTGGTGTTTGGTTGTGAACACCAGATATTCCTGTCCGGCCAATCGCGCCAGATCGACGAAAGCGTGGGGATCGAACTTAACCGGGTTGAAGGTTTGGGGCAGCGCCGTGTATGCAGCCTCGGTAATCCCTCCCGGCTGAGGAACCATGATCGGCCAGGAAGCCTCGACGCTCGCCTGCGAGTAGGGGCCCCAGTGGATAAACATGCCAAATTTGGCTTTGCGATACCAGCCGGTGCGGTCGCATGCCATTTCCTCTCCCCCCGCCATAGGCGAGATGGCGGGCAGACAGGAAGCTGCAAGGGCAAGCCTCAGGAAATCGCGCCGACCGGGCACAAAGGTGTCTGTGCGTGGAAAAAGATTGCACGATTCACGAATCCTACTCAATGGGTTATGCCTTTCCAGCCCGAACGCTTGGAGCGTTCCGCGGCTTGCTGCTGAATTGCACCGCGCAGGAGGACGGATCGCAGCGCCTCAGTTCTGCATGAAAATCTGCCTGGGTGTTGTAGCGGTGCATTTAATCCAGATGGAACACCTCTTCCATGTCGGCCCACCATTCGCCTTCTTTTCGAGTTGCGAGCGGTTCCTGGAGGGGCTCCATTACAGCCCACCACTCCTGTGTTCTGGTGTGCGCAGCCATTTTTGCCCAATCCGCCTTGATATCGCTACCGTGGTACTCAAAGTAGCTGAACAGGAAGTCATCTTTGAAGTAGATCGAGTAGTTCCGGATATTGCACTCTGAAATCATCTCGAGCACTTCCGGCCACACTGCGCGGTGATATGCCTTATACGACTCAGCGGCGCCGGATTTGAGTCGAAGGGTCGATCCGAAACGTTGCATCTTGTCCTCTCATGGTGCAATCAATCATCGAAGATACGCCGGCATCCCGCCGCCTTGCGCACCGCGATCATTCCTCGCAGATGATTGCAATTCTGGTGTATCTCACCTGGCGCGTCTGTTGGCAATCGGCTCGACGGCCAAAAGCAAGCGCTCATTATTCCACTTGACCGTCATAGATTGCAAAAATACACTGCTTACACGCTCAATAAGCGCTCAGATGAGAGTTGTCTCAACGCAAATTACCGATCGACTCCTCAAAAACGATGTGGCTGACCGGTTGCGCAGGGAGATCATGAACGGCGCTCTCCAGCCACGGGATCGGATTGTCGAGGGCACCTGGGCGGCCAGGTTTGGCGTTGCGCAGGCCTCTGTGCGGGAGGCCATCAACATCCTGACGCAGGAAGGGTTTGTCGGCAAGGAGCCTGGTCGAAGCGCGCGCGTCGTCCACCTCAGCGAAGAAGACGTTTCTCAGCTTTACCAGATCCGCGGTGCCCTGGAGGGGCTGGCTGCCCGTCTTGCGGCCTCGAGCCAGGCCGATCTCTCTCCGCTTCAGGTTGCGGTGGATGGAATGCGCGAGGCAGCGGCGAAGGGCCATCGCGAAGCTCTTCTCGATTGCGATCTCCAGTTTCACCTACGTCTCTGTGAGGCCTCCGGCAATCCACACCTGCTAAAGTATGCCCGGCGCATCCTGCTGCCGTTTTTCGCTTTTGTTCGCATGCGGGTAACTGCCAGTAACCAGGGGGTCTCAATCTGGGGCAAAGACCTGGAAGCACATCAGCGGATTATCGATCTGATTCGCGAAGGCGAGGGCGAAATCGCCGAACAGTATTTGATGAAGGCAGTGGCGCGTTTTGCCATGACTGCTTATGACAATTGGGAGAACAGAAAAGCATGACCGGTGATCTGGCAGGCAAGGTAATTGTGTTGACCGGCGGCGCGGACGGTATTGGCCGCGAGTGCGCGCTTGCTTATGCGCGGGAGGGCGCCAGTGTTGCCATTCTCGACCGCGACCTCAAGGCTGCGGAGCGGACAGCGGGGGAGCTGGGAGACGAAAGTCTGGCGTTGCATGCCGATGTTTCCGATGGCGCAGCGGTCGAGGCTGCCGTCACCGCTGTTGTGGCGCGCTTTGGCCGCATCGATGGGGTTCATAACAATGCCGGGATATCCAGTCCGTCGAAGCCGCTGCATGAAACCTCAGAGGCGGAATGGGACAGCATGTTGTGCGTCAATCTTAAGTCTGTCTACTGGACAACAAGATACGCACTCAAGGCGCTTATTGAAAGCAAGGGGACGATCCTCAACACCGCCAGCATGGCTGGGGTCATGGGGCAGCAGAATCATGCGGCATACGTTGCCAGCAAAGGCGGGATGATTTCGCTGACCAAAGCAATGGCCATCGATTATGCGCGCTACGGTATCCGCGTAAATGTGGTGTGCCCTGCGGGCGTATGGACGCCGATGCTGGAGAAGTGGTGCTCCGAACAGCCTGACCCGGCGAGTTGCCGTCAATTTCTCGATGGTATTCACTTGATCGGACCGTGTCCGCGCGGCGATGTGGTCGCCGATGCGGCGGTCTTCCTTCTTTCTTCCAAGGCGCGTTTTATCACAGGCTGTGTTCTGCCGGTCAGCGGTGGGGCGGAACTAGGCTATCGGAGATAGGCAAACCCGAGCAGATGTCGAATTGCACGATAAAAAAATTTCGACCGTCGATGCGCGCTTTGCCTTGCCGGCAGGGGCAGGTACCGATTCAGTTCACACCAACTCAGAGTACTGCATGGCAGTGACGCTGCTGGCCACCGAGAGGCACCTGTCGGGATACGGGATTGCGCTCACTCTGGGAGATGGGAACCGGTTGGTATGTGAGGCGATCGAGCTGCTCGCCAAACCTCTTGCCGGCATGGAAATCGATGAGTTGATGGCGAACTTCGGGCAAGTGTCGCGCTGCCTTGCAAACGACCCGTGTCTGCGTTGGCTCGGACCCCACAAGGGGGTTGTCCATCTTGCGCTGGCGTCCCTCACCAATGCGTGTTTTGATCTGTGGGCCAAGAGCCGCGGAGTCCCATTGTGGAAGCTGCTGCTCGACCTTTCGCCTGAAGAGATCGTCTGCACCCTGGACCTGAGCTACGTTGAGGATGTTCTAAGCGAGGAAGACGCCCTGACGATTTTACGGACCAATGCCGCTACGCGTGGTCTGCGGGAGCCGATCCTGCGCAGCGGCTATCCGGGCTATGATACGTCGGTTGGGTGGATGGCTTACGACGATCAGAAGGTTCGCGCACCTACAGAGGCCGCAATCGACAGAGGTTTTCGTGCGTTCAAGCTCAAGGTCGGTTCAGCGGATGAATCGCGCGACCTGCGGCGTGCCGCGATGCTGCGGGAGGTAGCCGGCGATTCCGGGATACTGATGTTCGACGCTAACCAGCGTTGGAACCTTCCGGATGCCAGCCGCATTTGTTCTCAACTCGTCCAGTTCAAGCCGCTCTGGATTGAAGAACCAACTCACCCCGACGATGTATTTGCGCATGCAGCGCTGGCGCGCGAAATTGCACCCGTGAAAATAGCTGTAGGGGAACACATCCCCAATCGGATCCTCTTCGAGAACTTCTTTCGTTACGGCAGCGTTCATTTTGTTCAGGCCGACGGTACCAGGCTTGCGGGTGTGAGCGAGTTTCTCACGGTGAGCCTGATGGCGAGGAAGTTTGGCCTGCCCATTGTTCCCCATGTCGGCGACATGGGCCAGTTGCACCAGCATCTCGTGCTTTTTAACCACATTGCCCTGGGGCACGAAGTGGTATTCCTCGAATACATTCCACATCTCAAAGAGCACTTTGTTCATGCCGCTCAAGTAAGCGATGGACACTACAACACACCCCAGGAGCCCGGCGCATCTTTAGACTTGTTTCTGCCCTTAGAACTGGCCGGCAGATGACGCCATCATTGCCTCTTGGTATCGTTCTGACCTTGTTCGCAGGTTTGATGTCCGGCAACTGCATGTTGCCGATGAAGTTCAGTCGAAGCTGGAGATGGGAGAATACCTGGCTGGTCTTTTCGGTGGTGTCTCTGATCATCCTTCCATGGGGTTTGGCACTGGGCCTTGTCGGTCAGCTCTTGGAGACATACCGCTCCCTTTCCTTTCTCCAGCTAGCGATTCCATTCCTCTTCGGCGCCGGATGGGGGATCGCGCAAGTCCTCTTCGGAATTTCAGTACAGCGTCTTGGCCTGGGTCTTGCCTACGCCATCATCGTTGGACTGGGAGCCCTTCTGGGCACGCTGGTTCCGCTGTTTGTGCAGCATAGATCACAGGTAGACGGGCGTGCACTCTTCGAGATTCTTGCCGGAGTTGTGATCATGATGCTCGGTATCAGCCTGTCGACATGGGGCGGGCAGATCAGGGAATGCGGCGGCTGTTCTTCGCAATCCAAGCAGGGGAACGGATACCTTGCAGCCGTGCTGCTGGCAACCCTGTGCGGAGTGATGGCGCCCATGCTCAACTACTCATTTGCATTCGGCCAGGACATCGCGCGGGAGGCTGTACATCTTGGCAATGCTCCACTGCGAGCGGCTTACGCCGTGTGGCCAATCGGATTGGCGGGAGGCTTCCTGCCCAACGTCGGGTATAGCCTTTACCTGCTCCGGAAGAATCGAACAAGGCAACTGTTTCGGACGCCGGCTGCAGATGTTTTCTGGCCCATTCTCATGGGTGTGCTGTGGATGGGGGCTTTTGCCCTTTACGGCATGAGTGCTATTTATCTTGGTCCTTTGGGAACGTCGATCGGGTGGGGGCTCTTTCAAATCTTCATGATCATGACCGCGACGCTGAGTGGACTTTTGGCTGGCGAGTGGAAGGGCGCATCGGGCAAAGCAAAACTAATGCTGGTGCTGGGGCTTGGCTGTCTCAGCGCCGCGACCACGCTTCTCGCAATGGGCAATCGCTGAAAATGGCAGCGCATTCATGGACAACCCAATGTCCCCCTGGCTAACTAACTATTCAAGTTGTGCTTGCTCAGAGTGGCCCGGAGATCGCGTTTTGCAGCGGTGAACCCTGCGTCCGACTCGTGTCCTCAACCATACTCGGGTTTTTTTTGCGACGAAGACCGAACCACTAGCGCAGGTTCAAGGATGATGGTTCTTGCGAGAGGCCTTTGTTTGGCCTCGATCAGACTGATAACAAGTTCGCCAGCGCGCTGGCCGATGATTCGGCAGTTTTGATCTATGCTCGACAGAGAAACCCGAAGGTGGGCGTTATATGACTGATTTCCGCAGCCGATGAGAGCAATATCATCCGGGATTTTCAGCCCGGCTTCGAGTATGGAACTCATTGCCCCGATCGCGAGCGGATCGTTGAAGCAGAAGACTCCGTCAGGTCTTGGGTCGCGGGTGAGAAGGCAGCGCATAGCCTCTGCGCCCTGGGGGGTGGTGTCAGTATCGACCAAGCTCCCACGCACGACGTAGTCGTCTGAGTATTGAACCCCGCGGCGGCGCAACGCTTCGCGATATCCCTCAAATCTGCCCATGCCAGTATTGTTATCCTGCCCGCGGATGTGAGCCACGCGACGGCACCCCATACTCAGGAGATGGTCAGTCGCAATCCAGCCGGCCTTTTGGTCATCGATACCTACGAAGTTCGCGCTCAATCCTGCGATTTCGCGATCGATCAGCACGTAGGGCTGTGCCTTGCTTTCCATTCGCTCGAATTGGTCGAGGTTCGAGCCAGTGGAAGCAATGACCAGGGCATCCAAACCGTGCCCGAGCATGCGCGAAACTTCCTCTTTCTCAATCTCCGGATCCTCTTCTGAGGAGGCCACGATCAGGGAATACCCCTTGTCCCTGATCTCTCCGGCCAGGGATTTGGCAACCTCTGCAAAGAATGGGTACTGGAGGCTGGGAGCCACCAGGCCGATCAGATAGCTACGCCCGGTTACCAGGCTGCGCGCAAAAGAGTTCGGCTGGTAGTCCAGTTCCTTGATGCGCTTCAATACGCGATTACGGGTTTCTTGCCCGATATCAGGATGATGGCGAAGAACCTTGGAAATCGTAGCCTGCGAGACGCCTAGCTCCTTCGCTATGTCTTTCATTCGAATGGTCATATGGAAGGAGTCGTCGAACTCGTTCTCCGGGGTTTCAGCCGGGCCAGTATTGCCACGAATCTAGGAGCAATCGGCAGGATCATTTCAAATCTACACCGCATACTATACCGAATTCGCTTGAGTAGTAGCAAACAATAAATCCAACAGTTCGTGAGGGAACGAAGGGGTCCGGATCGGATCTGCTGCGAATAGCCCCAATAAATCGCGCCCTAAAGATTGAGTCCTCCTCGGCAGCCAAATGGACAAGACCAATGCGCTATTTGACCGTTTGGGCATTTGCGCTTGTTATTTCTTGTGAGTTGAGTCTACGTGCCTCGCCTTAGGTCACAGATAAGTGCATAACCTGGAGACTCTAGAATCTCCATAACATTGAAAAACAACAAACAATGCTGCATGAAACAGGCTGCCGTCAACACTTATAAGTATTTGTTTGGTATCTGGTCGCTCACCAAGAGAGTTAGTTGTGGCGCCAGGCACATTGGTGGTTTGAACGCATGGAGGGTACTCGCTGCCAGTAAATGTGGCTCCGCGGCCTAGATGCTAAAGCAAACTCTGCCTGAGCCTCCATCTCTTTGAAGATCGTCCAGAATTCGTGCACGATTCAAGTGTGCGGATTCGAAGTTTGGATCGATCGTCAGAGCTTTGCCGGTTTCATCCAAACCTTTCGGCAATGATCGTGGCGCCAGAGATGATAAAAAGCGCGGATATCATGCAAGCGCACTTAAGTTGTCGACGAATCCGGGCGCAGAATTGAATCTGATGAGTCGTATAATTGGCAAGAAATACAGCAGAAAACCTTCGGCTGATAAGTGGCTGGTTCGCAAGAAGCGCAGCACGCAATGGTCTGCGGCGAAAGAAAGGATCTCAATGGACAGGGACAGCTTCTTCCGTGAGACAAAAAGCTTTCAAGCGGGAAGTTCATGGGCTAAGTATTGGGCGCTCAGCAGACGCACATTTCTGGGATTTCTCGGAGCTGCGGTGGGTGGTCAAATCGCGGGTACGAAGCAAGCATCGGCGGCCCAAGCGCAGCGTGGAGTCTATCTTGTTTCCAATTTTCATCCGGCGAGTTGCGGATGGTTGACGACATTTTCAAAGGAACGCGTTTATTGTGCCAATAGTTACCTTACCCATCTGGATCGTGTTGCCGAAGATCCCAACTATGCATTTGTGATGTCGGAGATCAACAACATCATCGCGATCATGAATTTTCGTCCCGAGCGCATTCCGGAGTTGAAGGAGCGTATCCATGAGAAGCGGGTCGAACTGGTGAACGCCATGTTTCTTGAACCAACGATCAATCTTTCCGGCGGAGAGGCCCTTGTTCGCATGGGCGTGCTCGGATTGCGCTGGTATCAGCAGATGTTTCAGCTCAAACCACGCTTCGCGTGGATGATCGATGTCTGCGGCACCCATGAGCAAATGGCGCAGATCGTCTCGGGGCTTGGGCTGGATGCAATGGTCTATACGCGGAAGAATCCGAGTGGCAAGACCATGTTCTGGTCGGTATCTCCGAACGGATCGAAGATTCTGACGCTAAGCCCGGGTCATTACAGCGAGGCTGAGTCGATCTTTTCAAGCAAGACGCCGCTTTCGGATGGCGAATTGCGAAAGCTGGAGGATCTCTTCGAGTCGAAGGATCCCATCACGCCTGAAGGGGCGCCGATTCTCGTCCTGGGTGGGGGCGGCGATTACTCTTTGGCCCCGCTGGTGAAGGATTATCCGAGCAAGTTTCTCGAGCAGTGGTCGGACATGAACCTCGGCAGAAGTCTTCAGTTCTCGACGTTGAGCAAGTATGTCGATGCAGTTCTTCCCGGGATTGAGTCGGGACGCATCGCCGTTCCAACGACACACGCGGGCACTGCATATGACTTCGACGCTTTTTGGATCGAAAACCCCGAGGTGAAGACATTATACCGCCGCAACGAACATGCCTTGCAGGCTGCCGAGATGCTAGCGTCCATCGCCAGCCTCCAAGGGCTGTTCGGCTATCCGGTAAAGACAACCTATGATGCCTGGATTCTGATGCTTCTGAACATGGATCGGAATACTTTATGGGGATCGGCCGGGGGCATGGTCTTTGTGAGCGATAGCTCCTGGGATGTTCGAGATCGATTCGAATGGGTGGGGCAAGCGGCGACACGCGTGCTCAATGATGCTGGAGATTCAATTCTGCAACGTGGAAGCGATCTGGGGTTATTCAACCCGCTCAACTGGAAACGCAGTGACCCGATCGTACTTACTCTTCCAGAGGGTATGAGCCTGGAGGGTATCCAATGCGAGGCGCTGCCGGATGGCTCGGTATTGTGCAGTCCTGAACTGCCAAGCTTCAGCATAGGTGGCTGGAAGGTATCTACTCAACCCGCTGAAGTTCCACTGCTAATTGACGCCTCGGCTGATATTGAAGGCGAACATTACATTGCGCGGCTCGATGTGAAGACCGGATCGCTGATGAGCCTGAGATTCAAGCCTTCTGGGCGTGAGTTACTTGGCGGACCCGCCAATGCTATTGTGGCCGAGCGCCCGAACAAAAAAGAGGATAGCCCCGGCGATTTCATGGCGCCGCGTCCGTGCAGGACACAGCTAGCAACGACCAGAGATCAAGAATCCGTTGTGCAGGTCGTTCGCGGTCCCGTGGCTACAACCGTTGAGGCGACGAGCATCTTCTACGGCGGTGGCAAATTGATTCGGAGGATGTGGTTTTATCATGACCATCCCCGCATCGACTTCGAGACGGAAATCAACGACGTCCCGGACTACACGGTTGTCATTGCGGAATTTCCGTTGGCCGAGAACGTTGTCGAAGTGCGTCGCGGCATTCCCTATGGTTTTTCGCACAGCGGTTGGGACGGGAGGAGCCCTGATCTCCCCGGATGGAATAAGGGCATTGTTCCGGCACTTGGCTGGATGGACTTTCAACTGTCAGGCGGAGGAGGTGTTTCTTTGTTGGACAGAGGCCTGTGCGGGCGCGAACTGGTGGGGAACACGCCAGTTATCTATCTTCTCAACGCCGAGGATCAATACCACAAATTTAACAATCCGTGGACAACTGGAAAGGGGAAGCACGTCCTGCACTACTCGATGCTTCCTCATGCGGCGGCGTGGCAGCATGCGCGGATTCCGCAGTTGGCGTGGGAATATAACCAGCCACCCGTAACTCTTGTTCGGGCCGTTGCCCAGCCGTTCAAATCATTTATCGAAACGTCGGATAACATCATTATCGAGGCGGTGCGTAGAGAAGAAAAACATATCGAGCTTCGTTTTGCGGAGTGTCTTGGATTGCCCGGGAACGCCACTCTGAAGTTGTCGTTGCCCCACGGCCAGGCGTACATGACAGACCTTGCCGGGCGGAAGAAGTCAACAATCTCGGGTTCTGACAATTACACGATAGCGGTTCAGCCCCAGGAGATTGTGACCCTCCATTTCGAGACGGCTCAGGAGTTACCCGTGGCGGAGCCGATCACGGATTGGGATCGCTTCGTGCCGAGGGAAAAGCTTGCGGCACTTCACGCGTATGATCCGAACGTCAAGGGGCATCCGCCTTTTGGTGGGGGAAGTACGACTTTTTAGGAAGACAAGCGGTGGAGGGATTGGACCTTGCCCGATGGAAGTCCGTGCAGGATGCCGGTGTGGGCTCAACCGAACGCGCCGGAGGGGGATAGGTAATAAGATCTCAGAGCGGCCGGATTATGATGTACCCTGTCAGTCATGAACCAAGTTGAACGATTCCGACACATTCAGGATGCGTTGTCAAAACAAGACTTCGTCAGCCTGGAAGATCTGTGCGAGGGGCTTGACACATCCAGAGCGACGGTTCGCCGGGACTTGATTCAACTTGAGCGGGGTCGAAGCATCAGACGTGTTCGCGGCGGAGTGATGTCCACCGCATCTCGCGAAGAAGCGCTGGACTTCAGGCGATTATCCGTTAGCTGTCACGAAGAAAAGGCACGTATCGGGAAGGCTGCGGCAAGCCATGTTGCGGACGGACAGACTATTCTTCTGGGAGGTGGATCGACGGTGGCCGAAGTGGCCGAATGCCTCCTGGACCGACCGATTCAAATCATCACGAACTCAATTCCAGTTGCCCAGGTGTTTTGGGAGAGCAGGCAGACCGAGGTTACGATGACCGGGGGATATCTTTATCCTCGGCTGGGCATCCAATTTGGCCCGATCTGTGAACGGATGCTTCATAGTGTCTCGGCGGACGTTGCCATCATGGGAATACGCGGAATCACGGCAGATGGCCTCAGCGACAGCAGCACACTTGTGGTTGAGTCGATTCGGGCCATGATCAACTGCGCGCAACGCGTGGTGATCGTGGCGGACCACTCGAAATTCGGCAGGCGCGCGATGGTACACGTTGCGAATCTCAACGAGATCAATCAGGTCATCTCAGACCGTGCTCTGGCGCCCGAGTATCGCAAGCTGTTGGACGAAAGCGGCGTGAGTTACTTGCTGGCATAGAGAAAGCGTTTGAAGCAAAATGAACGAGCCGAAGGGTCTTAATTGGCTGCCACCTCTTTCATCACCACGTCGGTGATTGCCTTCACCAGCATCTCCAGATCTGGCCCTGCGGGCTTCCCGGTATTTCCATCGCATGGAGTGGGCGTGAGCGCAATGGAGCCCGGCATTTCAAGATCGGCGAGTTGGCACTCTTTCATCCTGGACGTATCGAAACGGATATCGGGAAGGCCAAGCTTTTTCTTGATGGCAAGCAGGTCGGAGCCTTGCTGTTCAGAGATATACGAGATGGGAGCGCCGAGCTGCGATGCCAGCATCAACGTCCAGCAGTAAGTGTCGAGCACTTCGGCGTACCACTCGGCGTGAGTCACGGTATCTGCCCAGCAGATGATGCCGTGATTTGCCAGCAGCACCGTGTTGTGATCCTTGACGTAGGGAAGCACGGTCTGCGCAAATGCCGTCGTTCCCGGAGTTTCATAAGGCGAAATTGCAACTTTTCCTACGAATACTTCGAACTCCGGAATGACAAGGTTGGGCGGGACTTTTCCGGTGATGGCATAGGCGGTGGCATGCGGCGGATGGCAGTGAACACAAGACTTTCGCCTCGGGGACGGCTTTGTAGATCTCCAGATGCAGCAAGATCTCGCTGGTGCGGGGCTTAGTTCCGGCAATCTGATTTCCCTCGAGATCGACCATGGCAAAGATCTTCGGGCGTCAGGTCAAACTTGCTGACCAGAGTCGGCGTGCAAATCACTTCATTAGGACCGATGCGATAGGAGATGTTGCCGCCGTTGCCATCGACGAACTGGCGCATCCAAAGCTTGCGTCCGACTGCGCAGATTTCCTTCTTGATGGCTTCGGCTTCAGGCGTGAAAAACAGACGCGGGTTGGGAGCGGGGCGATGCTTGGGCGCGCCATCGACGGATGACTGTCGGCGGGGCTGGAGGTGCTGCGGATTCCTTGTGCGTTGAAGCAGGCGAATGTCTGGTTCCGCGGTCACCAAAGCAATGTCGTGCTGATGCAGAAAGTCGCGGGCCGAAGGGGTGACGACAGCATTTTTCGCAGATCAGCAACTGGTTTGCGCCTGCCGCGAGGGCATCCTGCACGTCGCGCATCGCCACAAGTTTGCGGCCGTCGAAGATCGATGCTCTTCTCTTCGTTCTTCAATTCCGCACCTCGGATTCTAAAAAGGCTGACTACGAATGAACGTCGATGGAATCGACAATCAGAGAACAATACGCGTCCACCGGCACGGGTTCGGGCCAGAACGGATTGGAGGCTTCGCGGCCCTCAGTAAATGCCACCATCTGACCATTCGCTGCGCCCAGCTCATCGATGGCGACGAGCGCTTTGCCTCCGCCCATGCCGTTCTTCGCGCGCAGGTTCTCCATGGTGACCGGCTCGAGAATTGCCAGCGTCCTGCCTCGCATACGAGTCGAACCGCCGGCGTGAGCGTCAGATGGCCGCGAACAATGCCGAGTCTCATGCTGACTCCCTCTGAGTTCTTCGGCGCATTGCACTGGGTCCACAATTCCCACGACGACCATGCGCGCCGGCGTGGTGTTTCCGAGTTTCGCTCGCGCAATGTCGCCATCGGTTGAGACCAGCACTGTTGAGCCATGTGCTGCGCCCAACCAGTCCACGACCACAAATGGTTCGACGGCCGCGGTACCGTCGGCTTCGAGCCGTTGCGCGACGAGGAACCGGCATCCCTCCAGAGTCGGATGCTTGGCTGCCGCAACCACCGTGCCTTCGATGCGAGCGAGAAACATGGTTAAATGATCCGCAACGCGCTGCCAACGACCATCTGGCGCTCGCGCGTGAATGTGAGGGGCGTGGTGATGCCTTCGCCGGTCGGAGTTGCAATGCTGTGGCTGAAGTATCCTGGGCCGCCAACCCCAGCGACGCGGGCGAGGCAGCGTTCTGGATGAACAGCGTGGTGTTCATGGCGCGCGCCATGCGGGTTGCTGTTTCCACATTCTTGGTGTGAATGATGGCCGTGTGCCGGTAACCGTGCTCGGCTTTGACGGAGGCCGCGATGGCCGCATCGACATCCCGGACGCGCACGACCGGAACAAAAGGCATCATCTGCTCTTCAACTACAAAGGGATGATTCTCGTCGGTCTCGCCAAACAGCAGATCGGTACCCGAGGGCGCGTGGACGCCTGCGGCAGCGGCCAGCACCGCGACATCCTTGCCGACCAGATCCTTCTTCACATGCGCACGCGCGCAGCCGCCGCCGCCGCCTTCGAAGGTAAACGCCGCTTTGGTGAGCCGCTCGATGGCCGCCGCATCCAGCTGGAACGCGCCAGCGCGACGCATGGCCTGAATGAAAGCATCGGCGACGGAGGCAACGACAAAGATCTCTTTTTCGCCGATGCAGAGCAGGTTGTTATCGAAGGCCGCGCCTTCGATGATGCATCTGGCGGCGCGATCAAGATCAGCGGTCTCGTCCACGACCACCGGCGGATTGCCGGGGCCGCCCGCGATGACGCGCTTGCCGGATTTGGCGGCTGCCTTGGCAACGGCGGCGCCGCCGGTAACGCACAGCAGCGCGACTTTGGGATGATGGAAGATCTGCTCGGCGGCTTCGATGCTGGCTTCGCGGCACGGTCGTGAGCACGTTGGCGACGCCAAGCTCGCGCTCGATCTCGCGATTCCACAGCTGCAGTGCGTACTGCGCCACTTTTGCGCCGTGAGGGTGCGGGCCGAAGACCGCGGTGTTGCCGGCCGCAAGGATGTTGATGGCGTTCGAGGCCATGGTGGGCACCGAGTGCGTGACGGGCAGCATCATGCCGATCACGCCCCAGGGCGCGTGCTCGATGATGCACAGTCCGGTGCGGTCGCTGCGCGCATCGCTGCGCATGGCTTCAACGCCAAGCACGAAGCGCATATTGGTGAGCTTCAGGATCTTGTGATCGAGGCGGCCGACCTTGGTCTCTTCCATCTCCATGCGACCCAGCTCTTCGCGGCGGTCGTTGCAGATGCGGCGGATGATGTCGACCATGCGCCCGCGTTCTTCAAGGCTCATGTGCCGCGACTTTCTTTTGCGCTTCGTAGGCCGCGTTCACAGCCTCGTCGACGGTGGCGAAGACGCCGTCGCGCGGAGCGGGCAGCGGATGAGCGCAGGTGCGGCGGACGGATGCGGCTGTCGCATCTCGGACGCGGAGCCGTGGCCACGACCTCTTTCGCAATCTCCGCGATGACTTGTGACGACACTGGTTCCTGGATTTGCATTTACGGCTTCTCCAATTGCGCGCCATCGACCTCGATGGTGTCGACGATGCCCACGATCACCGCGTCTACCGGCGCATCTTTGGTTGTTGGCGTCAGGCGCGCGGAGCTGCCCTGCGTAAACAGCACGCACTCGCCGACGCCGGCTCCGACGCTATCCACGGCGACCACGGAACTGCCTGAGATCTGCAGCTTGCCGTCTCTGCTGATGTATGGCTGGACAGCAGCAGCTTCATGCCGCGGAACTTCGCGTTCTTCTGCGTGGAAACAACGTTGCCGATGACTTTCGCTATAAACATGCCGACTCACCTCGTGCGTTCGCGGCGGAACACGATCCCGCCGCTTGCGGCTATTTCGGCAGTACGGTGGCATAGATTGCCGTGCGGGCGCGCGATCACATGCACGCTCTGCACTTCGCCGGCCGCGCGCGCCGCGCTGGCGCCCGCATCCACCGCGGCACGCACCGAGCCCACGTCGCCGGTGACAAACACCGAGCACAGACCGCTGCCGATTTTGTTCCAGCCCACAAATTCGACGCTGGCCGCTTTCAGCATTGCGTCCGTCGCCTGCACCAGGGCCACCAGGCCCTTGGTCTCGATCATTCCAATTGCTTCATTCGCCATTTGCGTTCTCCCGATCCTGTGTTACTTCAACATGCTTTCGACAAGCGCATCGTGGGGACGCGCAATGACGTGCGATGACACCAGTTCGCCAACAGCCTTGGCTGCGCTTGCGCCTGCATCTACCGCGGCGCGCACGCTGCCCACATCGCCGCGCACGATGGCGGTGACATATCCGCCGCCAATCTGCACGGTCTTCACCAGCTCCACGCTGGCCGCTTTCACCATCGCGTCGCATGCCTCGACCAGCCCGACAAGGCCTTTGGTTTCGATCAATCCAATTGCTTCACTCATTGGTTCTCCTCTGCGAGCTAAACTACGGCAGCCTTTTTGGGCGCTGTTTTGCTGCCCTGTTGAACAAAGGACGGCAGTTCATCGTGGGGGCGGGAGATGACCTGAACGCTGACCACCTCGCCGATTCGGGCTGCCGCTTCCGCGCCCGCGTCGGTGGCGGCTTTGACGGCTGCCACGTCTCCTTCAACAAAGGCGGTCACCAGTCCAGATCCCACGGTCTGCCAGCCGGCGAAGGACACGTTTGCGGACTTGAGCATGGCGTCGGTCGCCTCAAACAGCGCGACCAGGCCTTTCGTCTCAATCATTCCAAGCGCTTGTTTCATCGCTTCCTCTCTCATTCAGTGGCGTTACTTGAACAGTTCGATATCTTTGGTCAGGTGCAATCCGCAGGCGTTGGCTTCGTCGGTGTCCATGTGGACATTGAGCTTGGATGTGGGATCGATGCGTACGTGAACGTTGTTGAAGGTGAGACCCGCCTGGCCGCCAATGCGCAGCTTCATCTTGTCGCCCTTGCGAGACTCCGAAGTACGCTGCCTCGGCCGGGTTCATATGAACGTGAATGGCGGCGCGAATGACGCCTTCCTTGAGCTCGACGACGCCCTTGGGCCCGATGATGATCGCGCCGGGAGTGCCCGCAATATCGCCCGAGAGCCGAACCGGAATATCGTTGAAGCCCAGCATGATGGCGTCGGTAAATGCCAGCTCGACCTGCGACTGCTTGCGCATGGGGCCGAGAATGCGCAGGTTGGAGATCAGGCGGCTGCGCGGCCCGACGATGGTCACGGTTTCTTTGGCCGCGAAGTTGCCTTCCTGAAAGAGCGGGCGATCGAACGTGAGTTCGGTGCCTGGCCCGAAAAGCACGTCCATGTCTTCGCGGCAAACATGCATATGGCGCGACGAGGTCTGCACGGTGAGCAGCGGCGCCTTCCCGTTCGTCCCTTTGCCCAGATACTCGAGCGCGACCTGGCGCACGATGCGTTCGACCATCGACCTGTTGATGGAACCCATTGAGTTCGACACTTCTGAAATTCCACTTGCCATGAGAAATCCTGTAAGGCTCTGCCTTATGTTGCCTGACTTGCCAGCACTTGCGTCGCAGGCTTTCCGCGATTTACTACGGCGACTGTGTCGCGCGCTACGATGATCTCTTCGTTTGCGGGAACCACCAGAACCTTGACAGGAGATTCGTCCGTTGAAATTTGGCCTTCGCCTTTGATTGCGCGATTCCGTTCCTCATCGAGTTCGACTCCAAAAGCGGTGAGTCCCTTCAGAACGGCAAAGCGAATCTCGGAGCTGTTTTCGCCGATGCCGCCGGAGAAGGTGATGGCGTCGATGCCGCCGAGGTCGAGCATGAATGCGCCAATATAGTGGCGGATCGCGCGCACAAATACATCAAGCGCGAGCTGGGAACGCTGGTCGCCAGCTTGCCGCAGCCTCGGTCAAGGTCGCGAAGATCGCCGCTGGTTGCCGCTGATCCCCGCCAGGCCTGACTGGCTGCCGAGCAAGCGCCGCCATCTGGTCCGGATCGAGCCCGAGCTTCTTCATCATGTGCAGCACAGCAAACACGTCGATGTCGCCGACGCGATTGTTCTGCGGCAGTCCCGATTGCGGCGAGGCGCCGAAGCTGGTGTCGACCGCGACTCCGCTACGAAAGGCGGCCACGCTGGAGCTGCCGCCGAGATGGCAGGAAATGTGACGCAGATTTCTGCGTCCCAGTAACGCCTGGGTGCGCTCACTGGCGGAGCGGTGGCTGGCGCCATGAAATCCATACCGACGAATGCCGTATTGCTCGCGCCACTCATAGGGCACTGCATAGGTGGTCGCGGCTTCGTCCATCTAGCGATAAGGGAACGGTTTCCATCACGGCGACCAGCGGAACGCCGGGAAGCTCCTGACGGAAGGCCTGAATGGCTGCGATGTAAGGGGGATTGTGGGCCGGCGCGAGGAAAGAAAACTCCTCCATCGCGGCCAGAAAGGCGTCGTCTATAAGCTGCGATTTGGTCGAGCGGGCCGGCGTGAACCGCTTTGAATCCTACCGCGCCGATCTCCGCGAGGCTTGCCAGCGCCATTCCCGGGCCGGCGATCTCGCTGATGCATTTGTGGATCGCGGCTGGGTAGTCGGCGCACCCGCTGCCGGGCTGGCCAATGCGCTCCACTGCGTCCTTCTGCCAGAACGGCCTCTCCCGGCATCTCGAGAACCCGGAACTTGAACGAGGTGCTGCCGATATTTGGAATCAGACATTTCATACTGGTCGTGCGTATCAATGAACAATTCTGATTGAAAGTTGAATGATCTAAACGGTACAGTACAATTCAGTCAGAGTCAATCGAGAATTTGCGAAAGTTTCTGAGGTCGAACCGGAAATGACGCCAAACAGGGGAATTTCGCGAGTTGAGTGGTCAGGGTCGCAAGCGAAATCTATGCCCACATCGCTAGATCGCATCGAGGAACTTGGCATCGTCGGCGCGGGCGGAGGCGGTTTTCCGACGGCCGTGAAGCTGAAAACCCAGGTATCGCTGCTGATTGCCAACGCGGCTGAGTGCGAGCCACTGCTGCATAAGGACAAGGAACTGCTTCTGCACCACTCCGAACCTTTTCTGCGCGGCATGCGATGGCGATGGAACTGGTGGGCGCGCAGCGAAGGCGTAATTGGCATCAAGGAGAAGTATCACGACATCATCGCCGCGCTGGAAGCACAGGTGCCGGCGGGGGTTCGGGTGATGGCGTTGCCGGACGTCTATCCAGCGGGCGATGAGTTCATTCTTGTCCACATGGTCACGGGGCGCGTGATTCCGCCGGGCGGCCTGCCAAAGGATGTGGACGCGGCTGTCTGCAACGTGGAAACGCTGATGAACATCGGCCTCGACCAGCCGGTGACGCATAAATACCTAACCGTGGCGGGAGCCGTGGCAGACGCCTGTCACGCTGCGAGTTCCAGTTGGCATCACCATCGGCGAAGTGATCGAAGCGGCCGGCGGACCGACGGTATCCGATTTCGGGGTGCTGCTGGGCGGCGTGATGATGGCGCAAGCCCGGCAGAAAGTCTCGACGTGCCGGTAACCAAGACGACGGGCGGCATCGTCGTGCTGCCCACCGAGCACAGCTCTGATTCGACGGCATAACGCGCCATGGCTGCATGTGAAGCGAAGATCGGACGATCGGCCTGCGACCAGTGCCGGTTCTGTACCGAGTTCTGCCCCCGCTTTCTGCTTGGACATCCTATCGAGCCGCATCAGGCCATGCGGTCGCTGGGTTTTGCGACGGGCGGCGACGCGATGGTGGCGACACTCTATTGCTGCGAATGCAATCTATGCACCATGTTCGCGTGCCCGGAGGATCTGGACCCGAAAACAGTCTGCGTGCAGAGCAAGCCCCTGGCGCGCGAACGCGGGCTGGTGTTCAAAGGGGATGCCGAACTCGATCACGCCGCATCCGATGGGGGAGTTTCGTCGCGTGCCGATGCGCCGGCTGATTGCGAAACTTGGGCTGGGCGAGTTCAACAACACGGGGCCGTTGAACGAGCACTTGTTTGCGCCGCGGAAGGTGAATGTCCTGTTGAAGCAACACGCGGGCGCGCCCGCTGTTCCAGTGGTGAAGTGCGGCGACCGGGTGCGAATGGGAGATCTTCTGGCCATGCCCGATGCGGGGAAACTTGGCGCCCGTATCCATGCAAGTATGGACGGCGTGGTGACAGTGAAGAGCGATGCCGTATTGATTGAGGCCTAGAACGCAAGGCGCGAAAACGCAGGATGCGGAACAGAAGGAGCCAACCAGGTGTCTGAGATCAGCTCAATTGGACTTATCGAACTTTCAAGCGTGGCGACTGGATTCCTGGTCGAGGATACGATGCTGAAGGCGGGCAATATTCAACTGCTGATGGCGCGCAGCATCTGCTCCGGGAAATTTCTGATCGTGGTATCCGGGGACGTTACATCGGTGCAGGCGGCCTTGCTGGCTGGCCAGGCTGCTGCGGGTGCGTCGCTGATCGAGCGGCGCCAGATCGCGCGCGTACATCCCTCGGTTCTTCAGGCTATTTCCAACTCCGTGGATATCGACTCGCAACAGCTTCGCTCGCTCGGCGTGATCGAGACGTTTTCCGCGGCAAGCATCATCGAGGTGGCTGATGCAGCCGTCAAATCTGCCAACGTAACGCTGCTGCGGGTTCACCTCGCTATGGCTCTTGGCGGCAAGGGATTCGTGCTGATGGCCGGCGATGTGTCGAGTGTTCAGGCTGCCATCGCAGCCGGATCCAAGGTCGCCGCCGAGGATGGAATGCTGGTGGGGAGGGGCGTGATCGCAGCGCCATCTATCGAACTCTTCCGCGAGTACATTTAGGCGCGACGAGTCATTCCGGTGGCTCAGGGCGAAGCCAAAATCCCTCTTCAAGAAAATGCCCTTGCTTTCGCTCCAGTCGCGGGTCGCGCGAACACTGAGAAATACTTCGGGGGCTGTCCATGCCTCCATCTCACCCGTTAATCCGAAAGCCGCAAATTGGAATTGAGATGCATCGGCCCAGGTTTCGGTCGTGACTGGGCTACTTGTCGCCTTGAAGAATCGCGGACAACAAGAGCGGCTGGCAGGCGCACCCTGGAGATACTTGCTGCGCCCCCATGGTCGAAGCGCTCGAAGAGGACCTCCACGGCCTTATGGCCGATGTCGAAAGTGGGCTGAACGACCGAGCTGATGCGCGGCTGAAAGAAATCTTCGGCAATCAGTTCGTCGAAAGTGACAAAGGCAATGTTTTCCGGAGTGGTGAAACCCAGCGAATACAAGCTCATGAGCGCGCACATTCCGGTAACTCCGTTGGTAGCAAAGAGGGCCGTGGGCCTGGGTTGCTGGCGCAACAGACCGCGCTCGCAAACGGCATGGATATCAGGTTTCTCAAAACTCGCGGACCAGATGAGAGACGGGAACAGGGGTATTCCAGCCTTTTTCAACGCGCGCCGGTAGCCGCGGAGTCTTTCTTGCTCGTTGCGGAGCGTCAGCGGTCCGGTGACGATGGCGATCTTTCGATGGCCGAGCGATAGAAGATGCTTAATGCCAAGTTCCGCGGCACCGCTGTCATCGACGCATACAGAGTCTGTATGCAAACCTTCCGGCAGGCGGTCCACGCAGACCACCGGTGGACCCGAAGCGATTGCTGCTGCGCATTCTGCTGACCACTTGTGATCCCCGGCTGTGATCAGCAAGATGCCGTCTACGCGTTGTCGCAGCAGGGCTATCATGTCGATCTCTAGATCGTGGCTTCGCTGCGAGTCCAGAACGATTAGAAAATAGCCGCGTTCCCGGGCAGCAGACTCAGCACCGCGGACGATCTTGGGGAAGAAGGGGATCGTGAGATCTGGTACCACGATGCCGATGGTATGAGTTCGATTCGTTCTCAGGCTCCGGGCGATGAGGTTCGGCTGATATTTCAGGACCCGGATTGCATCCAGCACTTTGCGTCGAGCGTCCTCACTGACCCGCGCCGAACCGCTGATCACATTCGAGACTGTTCCGGCGGAAACCCCGGCGAGTTTTGCAAGGTCTCTCTGCGTCACCATTGCATCCACCGTTCAGTTCGATTGAAGATAGCGGAAACAAGTCGTGGAAGCAATACAAAATGAATTGACATCGGCATCCCAAGACTTTTAGATTGGCTATGCATTGAGACGTCTCATTCCCTGTTCTGGACAAAGCCTCGAACCTGCACCGCGTCCGTACGACGGTTGATCCGGCTTACGTCCACATCAACCCCAACTCATCGAACGAGAGCCCCGGGGTTGATCAGAATTTAAATTGACGATGCGCGCGAGAAGATTTGGGCGCGAAGCCTCTGGATCAAGAAGCTGGGTTGGGAATCTGCCATAGGTGTATTGTCTAAGACGATTGGGCAGCAGAGCGTTATAAGATCTGACGGGACCTGATCGATTGTGGAGTACTGGAGAAGGGCGGTATGGGCAAAGAATTTCTCTTTCGCAGGCTGTGCTCGTTGACCATTATTTCTGCAAGCCTGGGTGTCATGGCTCTCGCGATCTCCGGTGAGACAAGGGTCTCAGCCGGCCAAAGCGACACGCAGACACTGAGCCCGAGCGCCACTACTGACCATTCGTCGTTACACCCGGAATTCCCTCCGGGGGACGGAAGAGAAACGGTAATGCGCGTGTGCGTCAAGTGTCACTCCCCCAATATCATTCTGGCCTACGGGCAGAACCGCGTTGGTTGGGAGAACACCATCACGAAGATGGCACGTCTGGGCGCCAAAGGCACGGATGACGATTATAGCGACATTGCCGACTATCTAACCGCGAATTTTCCTCCTTCGGCCGTCCAGAAAGTGTTTGTCAATATGGCCAATGACAAACAACTCGCCGACATCCTGGGGATCAGCATTGACGACGCGAAAGCGATTATTGTTTATCGGGACAAGATCAAGGGCTTCAAATCAATTGAAGATATGAAACGCGTTCCGAATGTGGATGTAAAGAAGATCGATACGAATAAGGATCACCTGGTCTTCTAACCTTTCGGGGTTCAGCCCACAGGCCACGCAAGAGATTCCGGTATAGAATCGGCAATTTCGCTGGTGATCCAGTACTCCGCTTCCAGGCGACCGCGGGCAGTGATCCATTTGTATGTTGGCTCATCGAGGAGCCGGTTTCGATCAATCATCTGTCGCCTGGTTTCAGGAAAAGGCGAAACGCCAAACTCCATGCCGCGCGTAACGGTTCGACCATCCCATGGGGTACTTTGGCGGCTGCAATTCTCTTCCCAAATGCTCAACCAGGGGAAGTCCGACCGCCTCCAGATATAGCCGAAAACAAGACTGAATTGCGGCGCAAATGCGACAAACCAGGCGTGATCTTTCTCAACGTCTGCAAGGTGCGTCGTAAAGCCGCTCGCGGGGACGGTCTGATTCATCTTGCGCAGATCTGCGAACCCGCCATCGGAGCGAGGGGCCATGGGCCACAGAAATTCGGCTTGCGACTTGAGGTACGCATTGAATCCCGGATCCCACTCAGCGACGATCGAACGGGAAACGGAAGCGCAAAACTGAGTTGTGGCTGGAACAAGAAACGGCGGGGCAAGGGTGACATGTTGCGTCCATGCGAGTGGCCGATCCGTCGCAGTGAGATTCTCGACCACCTCGCGAATCCGAATGTGCTGCCCGCGGAGTTGAAGCGATCGTGAAAGCTTGAGTTGAGCCAATGGAAGCGTCAGTTGCAGAAGAAGCTCGTCAGGAGACTCAATGATGTCATAACGATTAACCGAGGCTTCGCCATGGACTGTGAGCCCCGCCAGTGCTTCTTCTTCAGATGGTCCTCCATACAAATCGAGGCACAGATTGTGGCCCATGATGCCTGCCAACAGTTTCGCGTCGGAGCCGGTGCCATACTGATTTTGCTGATGAGGGCCGAAAGTGGATGGTTCGATCGAGGTCCAGTGCGGAATCCAAAGCGGACTGACGCCAGCGCGTTTATCAAAGATCTCAGCGATGTGGCCGCCCTCATGGAGGACGGTCACGCGCAAAAAGTCGTTTTCCAATTGAGCCGCTTGACGGCCTCTAAACGTGATTGGGGCCACGATCGTGTCCAGGAAATGCGGGCTGCTGCGTGGGTTGCAAATGAATGGACGACTGGATTACTCGGCCACGGTTTTTCACGGAAGCTCTTTCAACCAGATGTTGCGGTGTGAGATTTTGACATTGCCAGGTCCCTCAATTTCAACTGCGATCAATCCTTTGGACTGGCTGAATTTGGGGTCGGTGTCGACGAGAACAGACATGATGTGACCATTGATTATGTGGGTCAGCGTGTTGCCGTCAGCGATGATCTCCACCTGGTTCCACTCACCGGGTTTGATGAAGGACTTCAATTCATCGGGACTGCCGAGTGTGGCCAACAGAGTCGGCTTCTTGCCGGGTTCGGTGGCTACGACCTGACCACGCCACGCGATGATGCCGCGCGGAGAATTCTGCTCGTACAACTGACCCGTGTATTTGTTGTTGAAGTCGAAATCGGCCTGGTACCCG
This sequence comes from uncultured Acidobacteriota bacterium, assembly GCA_963833995.1. Lineage (GTDB taxonomy): Bacteria > Acidobacteriota > Terriglobia > Terriglobales > Acidobacteriaceae > Telmatobacter. The sequence goes on from CAWIAE010000007.1 coordinate 118,001, forward strand.
GAGAGACTCCACCTGGCGTGCTTGCGATCGAGGTCTTGCTGCCGCTGCCTTCGCTCGCGTTGCTCGGGAGTCAGGTCCGCAGGCAGCGGTTCGAAGTGGGGATCAACATGGAAGCTGCGATATTGAACCCCGCCGTTCGCACCGCTTCCTTCGAGCTTCATCTCCAACTTCAATTCGAAGTTTGCGGGTTCACCGCCGCGCCAAATGATATTCGTTGTGCCGGAAGGATGCTCGGGGCTTGATTCTCCTACGATTGCTCCGTCTTCCACGTGCCACACATCCGCATCGCCATCCCAATTGTCGAGGGTCTTGCCATCGAAGATCTGGGTCCAGCCCACATGATCGTCGAAATCGATCGGCTCCGGCTGCACAAAGTGGAACGATGGCGGAGGACGATGCGGGGGAGTCGTCTGTTGGGCGATGAGACCGGACGGGCAAAGCCACAAAGCTGCAGACGCGAGCGAAAGGATTGATGCGGTTGAGATTCTGCGAGCTATTCGATTGTGAAGACGAGATGCATTCGTCATATCTACCCCCTGCAGCGCGCCGCATATCATGCGGTTGGTATGTTTTCCCATTGTTTGGTCTTCGCGGATTTCAAAACTGCGTCGGTAACATGATCTGTCGCCAAGCCATCTCTGAACGTCGGGGTCGCGGCACGGCCACCGTCGAGAGCAAGAAGAAAATCGGCGACTTGGTGAATGAATGTGTGTTCGTATCCGATCTGGAGCCCTGGAACCCACCAGTGCTTCATGTACGGATGATCGCCATCCGTGATGTGAATGCTCTTCCAACCGCGTAGTTGACCTTCATCGCGATGGTCGAAGTAATTGAGCCGGTGCAGATCGTGCAAATCCCATGAAGCGGAGGCGCGCTCGCCGTTGATCTCAAGCGTGAAGAGTGCTTTATGTCCGCGTGCGTAGCGGGTCGCCTCGAACAGGGCCACGGAGCCATTCGCAAACCGGCAAAGAAATGCGCTGGCATCGTCAATCTTCACCGGCTGAACCTTCCCTGTAAGATTGTGCTTTCGCTCTTTGACAAACGTCTCAGTCATTGCCGAGACCTCGGTGATGGGACCATTGAGCCACAGCGCCATATCAATGTTGTGGGCCAGCAGGTCTCCCGTGACACCGCTTCCAGCGACAGCGCCATCCAATCGCCACAGGCCCTCGCCGCCTTGGGGTAGATCCCGCGAGATGGTCCAATCCTGCAGGAACTGAGAACGATAATGAAAGATGCGGCCGAAACGATCTTCATCGAGAAGGTGTTTCAGCATCATCACAGCGGGGACGCGCCGGTAGTTGTACCAGACCATGTTCGGCACGTTCGCCGACTCCACCGCGTTGACCATCGCCCCGGCTTCCTCCGCATTGCGCCCGAGGGGCTTTTCGCAGAGGACCATTTTTCCCGCCTTCGCGGCAGCAATCGCAATCTCGGCATGGGTGTTGTTAGGGCTGGCGATATCGATCAGATCGATATCGTCGCGCGCAACCAACGACCGCCAATTTGTCTCGATCGATTGGTAACCCCAGTTCTCCGCAAATCCCTTGACGCGATCCGCATTGCGCGCGCAAACCGCCTTCAACACTGGGCGATAATGCAGGTCAAAAAACTGCGGAGCCTGCAGGTAAGCATTCGAATGGGTGCGCCCCATGAAGCCATAGCCGACCATTCCGACGTTGAGTTCTCTCTTGATCGACACAACAATCGTCTCCGTTATTCAGTCCCATCCGTGGGCGTCGCGCACCTTGATCAGTGTTGCCAGGATTTTCACCCAGGTATCGGGCGAGGTCATCATCGCATTCGGGAACATACAGCCATCCCAGCAGATGTGCTGGAAGGCACGCGTCGGAGTGCCATCCTCACCGCGCATCCAGAGCCCGGCGGTTGCGACGATATCCATCTTGCCGTTGGGATCGTCGGGCGGACAATGACGGCCGGTCTTGTCATGAGAGCCGGAGCCTTTCACAGTGCCATCGTTCTGGGCCACATGGAAGTCGATCGTCCAGGGACGCAGTGCGTGGGCAACCTGGCGAAGCGCATCGGTCAGAACGCTGGAATCCGACCAGTCATAATCGGCTGGAAGCAGCCTGCTTTCAGGTGAGTTATAACCCAGCGTATAGAGCATGGTGTGCGCCATGTCCGCTTGAAAGCCAAGGGTCTTTGGACGGTCCACCATTTCCAAAAGCTCGACCATGTGTTTCCAACCGTGCATGCCACCCCAACAGATTTCGCCTTCAGCGGCAAGGCGTTCGCCATATCCCTCGGCGATGATACAGGCCTCTCGAAATGTCTTGGCGATGCGCTGCGTGTTCTGCTCACGATTTTCAGCCCAATCCGCAGGACTTGCAGCGGAGTCGATGCGGACCACGCCATTGGTGCGGACACCGAGATTTCGAAGCTTCTGTCCAATGGCGCAGGCTTTGCGAACCTGGGTTAGAAAGCGATGGCGCTCATCGTCGGAGCCCATCGCGGATCCACCACCGACGGGAGGCCATACTGGCGCGACCAGAGATCCGGCTACGAGATTGTGCGCGGCGAGTTTATCTGCGAGTTGCTTGAGGTCGTCGTCTGTCGAATCGATGTCAGTGTGAGGCAGCGACAGGAAAAGGTCGACGCCGTCGAAGCGAATCCCATTCACTTCAGCGGCTGCCGTGAGGGTCAGCATGGTATCGAGATCGATGGCCGGCTCAGAGTCGGTGCCTTTGCCGACAATGCCGGGCCACATCGCATTGTGCAGGGCAGGGAACTTGTGGTTCGCGGGACTCATAGCGAATAACCTTCTCAGCGATCTCTGCGCAACGACTCTGCGTCCGGGTTTTGCGGGCCGAAATGTTTCAGGATCACAAGTGGGTCCGTCTTGCTGGGGTTCTCAATGCGCACACCTTCCTGCGCGGAGGAGGCTGTGACGAATAACTCGTCCTCAGTCAGTTCGCCAAAGCGAATCATGGAAGGCGTCGAAACCGAGAGGCCGCCGAAGGTGCCGTAGCCTTGGGTGAGAATCAATCCGTATGCAGGCGCGTCCTTGATGGTTACAGTGCGTTCGGGCAGAACAGTGAGTTCCTTTGCGGAATAGTATTTGCCTCCATACGTGATCCATTTCTCGCGGTAGCCGGATTCTTCCATATCTTCGATGGGGCGAACGGGGATTGGGTGCCTCTTATTGGTCTTGGCAAACTCGGGATTCACGTTGGCTTCCCAATCGAGCATGCTGATCAGGTAATCGAGATCGTGATGGAACTCGGGCGGCACGTCCTTGGTCAGCAGGCTCCAATCGACGATGCGGCCGTCCACTTCCGACTGGAACATCGCGAACACGTCGCTGTTGACCTGGGGCTCATAGGTCACGAGAGAGCCGGGGGCGTGCAGGATGCCGGGATCGATCTGCCATCCGCTGCCGGGCTCGAGACGGTAGGCGCGGGCGTGGAAGAGAATTCCGTTGTCGCCGCGATCCCAATTCTCAAGGCAGCGGCGGATATCGTCCTTTGTGGTGCCGGGCTCCAAACCCATGTAGGTGTGGGGAAAGTTATTGCTGAGCTGGTTGTATTGCGGAGGGAAGTAATAGGCCTCGGGCTTGCCTTTCTGCCCCACGCGCTTAGCAAATTCGTCGCTCTGGTGCATGTGATGCGGGATCGGGCCCAGGTTGTCGAAGAATTTGCAGAGCAAGTTCCAACCGCCTTCGCGCTCCATGACGTCCGCGCCGAGTAGAATGTCGCCCGCGCATTCGACTGCATCCTTGAGCAGGAATTTGCTACCCTTATCAGGATGAACGTAGCTCAGGCCTTCGTCGGGCGTGGTTGCCGGGCCATTCGATGCTTTGGTCGTGGAAGAGAACCAGCGTTCGTTGATTCCACCTCTCTGCGCTCCGAATGCATAGATGTCATCGGGATGGAGTTTTAGCCTGCGTCCTGGAACCATGAAGGAACGGGGCACCCACGAGGGCGCCAGCCGGAGCACTCCGGCACCGGCGTTGACGGCTTGCTGAACTGCTGCGCGATCTAGCATTGGTCTTCTCCTCAACAATCAATCTTCATGCCTTTGAAAACGATGTTTCGAGCCCATCATCCTGCGAGTTAGTGCTCCATTCCGATTCCGAAGGAATAGAGCACGTTCTCATGGTCCGTGAAGAATGCATGACCGTCGCCGATGGATACACCTGACAGTCGCGTATAGGTGGGGATCTGGTCCTTGCTGGAATACAACTCCGCGCCGGTTGCTGCGTTCAGCGCATAAAGCCTGGCGTGAGTGGTGGTGCTGCCGCCCGAGAGGGCGATCACAACTCCGTTGGCGACGCGTGGGGGAGCGGGATTGATCATGTCCTGCGAGGCCCAGACGGGATTCAGGGCAGGTCTTCCGCTGGCATCCTCGACGCGAAATGCGACGATGGCGCCGTGCGGAGTTGGCCCGTTCAACCTGGTGGCGCTGTCGTGGAAAGACACTCCGGCGGAGATGGAAGCGAAGACCCAGGTTGTGCCGCTCTTATCCTGCCAGCTCGCGAATCCGTCCCAGCCGTGCCTTTCGCCGGGTTTGGAGATTGGAGGAGTTTGGAAAACGGGAGTATGGTGATCTGCGCCACCCAGCGATGCGGCGTCAAGGAGAGCAAGGGTTCCATCTTCCCCTGGAGCTACGACGAATTCCTTATCCTTGTAGTTGATCATTGCCGGAGAAACACCCTCATACCTTGCCATTCGCCTTTCGGGCGTGTACCAATCCTCAACCTTCATATCCTTTGCCAGTGAGATTACGCTGCCCGCGTGCGCGTCGGGAGCGGCACCGGATTGCCCATGGACTTCGAATCCAGTAACAAAAACCGCCGACCCTTCCGAAGTGATCACAGGACCGCTTAAGGCGAGTGGGCGCACCGAGTGAGTGGTATAGCTTGCGACCGGATATTCGGCAGAGGTCAGGTCGATAGCCCACACTCCGTTTGCCACGTCGCTGCAGCCGCGGCCGGTTGCGGTATAGATCGTGTTATCGGTGAAATTCAAGCCGTAGGCCCTTCCATTGGCGGCGGGCAGGAATCTGACAGAAGGCGCGAAATCGGCGCCTGTAGTCATGACCTGTTCGTGGAGCATTCCATCCGGAGTAAGGAGATAGATGCCTTTTAGTCCGAAGTATCCTCCACCTGGCGCAACACCGAGCCTACGCTCAGCTGGGTCTGTCGCTTGTGGCACGGGAGGTCTCTTCGCTCCCGGGGCGCGCTTGCGACGGAAGTGGATGACGAGTGGCGGCTCCATCAAGATGTCCAGGCTGGAAACGCCACATCCCGGCGCAGGCCTGGCGGCCGGCGAGGCGAACACCTTCTTCCAGATCAACGATCCGAGTTCGGAGTCTACGGCGTACAACGTGTCGGCCGAGGCCCAATAAACGATGTCCTTGAAGCCCTGCGCGTTGATGAGGCGTCCAGCGAGAAGGGGCTCGCTGAAGGATGCACCTTTGTTAGACGGCTGCCCGAGCTTGATCTTCCACAGGAATTTGAAATCTGTGGCGGCGTTCTCCGGCGTGAGAGTCGACTCATTCTTTTGCCAGCCGTTTTGCCCCGCTTCCGCGCCCGTCAAGCTCCAATCGCCCCGGTCATCCTGAGCGACAGCGACGGTTGCGCCCAGAAAAGCAAGGGCGCCGACCAATCCCACCGCACTTCGCATAAGTCTTTTCTTCACGTTCGGGTCCCTCGTTTATTGATCCCCTGAACTGTTGAAAATCGTAAGCCCAGAATGATGGCAAGAAGGTTCACTTGAGGCCGAAGCAATAAATCGTCCCGTCAAACGTTCCGAAGATGATCTTGTTGTCGGCAACGGAAAGTCCGGCCTGGTGAAGGAATGAGGTAACCTGGTTGCCGCTCGAATAGAGTTCCTTGCCGGTGAGGGCATCCAGCGCATAGAGCTTTGCTGGAACCGAGCGTTGAATGCGTTCTTGCGCACTGAACAGGCCGCCCACGTCGTCGTTGGCCTGGCCAGTAAACTCCCCGGCCGCGAGCACGAATACCACACCATTCGAGATGACCGGCGGTTCCGCGGTGATCATGTCGCGCGACAACCATACCGGCTCCAGTTCAGGCTTTCCGGCTTTCTCGATCATCTTGAGCGCAATGATTCCGCCATGCGAGGTGGGACCGTAGGAGATCGGAAATTTCACGGCAGCGACTCCGCCGGTCGGCCCCAGCACCCAGCGTGTGCCGTCCTTTGCTTCCCAACTGGCGAGGCTCCCCCATGTACCTTCGGTTTGAAAATTCACGTTCTTATTCGACAGGAGCACGCTGCGAAAGAGGGGCGACATATGGTCGGACCCACCCAGAGATTTGCTGTCGAGCAGAAAGAAGCGGCCTTCCTTGCCTGAACCCGCCACGAGATCCCGTCCCCTATACGGGAAGACGACCGGCGTGTCGTTCATGTCCAGGTCTCTTCGCGAAAGCCATTTGTAGTTGCTCGGGGTGTAGTAGTCCTTCAGGGTGAGTTGGTCGTTGGAGAAGGTGTATGCCTGGAAAGTGGTTGCCAGTTTTCCGGTTGCAGCGTCGTATGGACCGTCCCCTGACTCAAAGTAGATGGTCCCGTCGGATCCGACTGCCGCACCAGCCGTACCCCAAATTCCGCCCTGGGAAGGGGAAGAGAGGGTCACCTTTTTGTTGTTGAGATCGACAGCGTAGAGGACATTGGGATTTCCTCCGCAGCCCTGACCGGTGACCGTATAAACAACATTGTTGACAAGGTTCAGTCCATAGGGCTTTCCATAAGGCCGGGGCAGGACTTGAATCGGCGGGTCAGTCTCGGCGCCGGTCGACAGGTCTACGATGTGCAGGTATCCATCGCTGGACAGTTCATATAAGCGGCGGATTGCTGCATCGATCGGCGAAACCACTGGCGTGGCGCTCATGGCATTGGTGCAGATAAAGCCCTCGCCTTCGCCCTGTTCTTCGGGTTTGTCAGAGGCCCACTTGAGCCTGGTTTGCCAGACGATTTGCCCGCTGTCTGCGTCGAACGCGTAGATGTCGTTTGCTGCGCCCGCCAGGATAGCCAATGTGTGCGAGCCTTCTGCCGTTTTGACGCCGCTGACGAACAATGGCTCTCGAAACGACTGCATGCCCCTGGGCTTGTTGGCAACCTTGACCTTCCAGAGCAGCCTGATTTTTGCCGCGTTCGCGGGGGTTATGCTGGAACGGGATCGCTGCCAGGCATCGCGGGCCGCATCGCCGCTGCTGGTGAGCCACTCTGAGGGCGACTGTCCGCGAGTTGGAACGAGACATGTGAGCGCGCAGGCCAAAATGCAAAAGAAGGAAACAGTGCTCAACTTGCGAATCTTGACCGGAACTTCCTTGAAACCCATGAAAGCGTGCTCCCTCTGCCACCAAACTGCCCCGACCTGAGATGGTTGCGTACGTTCCGGCCCTCGGCTCAAGCTGCAAACTAGAGAGGGAACCGTGTGCTCCGGTGTTCATTACCGACCGACAAGATCTCTTGCGCTATGAATCAGTTCTGGTAGACGTCAACAAGAAGATGGGGGATGAATCGGTCGCCCGCTTCACTGAGAGCCGTCGGCGTGCCGGGGAACGATCCAAGAATCTTGCACTTCAAGGGAAAAAATGAGACGTCTCATTTCGAGCAGAATACTAGCCGTCGAACTTGAGATGTGTCAATGCATACTCTCTTCCAATACAAGATGAGCCTGAAGGAGGACTTTGATTCCAATACAAGATGAGCCTGAAGGGGCGGTCATGCTGGGTAGTGAACATCCGCATGGACGAGGCAGAGAAGTTGAGTTTGGAAGCAATTGGCCGGTTCGTGGAGGCCAGCGAGAATATCCGTTTTGAGGGCAAGAATCGGGAGCAGGTGTATGGGTGGGTGGAGCAAGTGCTGATCGAGCGGGAGTACGCTCAGCAAGATAAGGCAGATCGTGGCCTGGTAGGGCGCTACATTGTGAAGATGACCGGGCTGAGCCGTTCTCAGGTGACGCGGCTGATCGCACGCTACACAGCCACCGGGCGAATCCGGCCAACCATCTACCGGCGTCGCCGTTTTGCTGAACGCTACACGCGTGCCGACATCGAGTTGCTGGCCTCGGTCGACGAAGCGCATGAGACCTTAAGCGGACCGGCAACACGGCGCATTCTGGAGCGCGAGGTTCAGCTCTACGGCAAGCAGGAGTATGCGCGGCTGGCGGGGATCTCGGTGGCTCACCTGTATAACCTGCGCAAGAGCCAGCGATACCGCGAGCGGCTTCTGAACTACACCAGGACGCGGCCCACGACGGTTTCGATCGGCGAGCGGCGTAAGCCACAGCCACAAGGTCAGCCCGGATTTCTGCGTCTGGACACGGTGCATCAGGGCGATCAGCCGAACGGCGGGGAGAAGGGCGTCTATCACATCAACGCCGTCGATGAGGTCACGCAATGGCAGGTCGCCGGCGCCACGCCGCGCATCTCGGAGGCCTATCTGGAGATGGGATGAGAAGGTCGACCCCGATCAATGCCAAGCGCTAAGCTGGCGTTGATCAACGCACTCAAAGGTGCAATCCCGGAGGATGGAGGTCGACCCGTGAAGAAGCATAGCAACTCTGTGAAGAAGTGTGAACCCTCAACGAAGCGAATGAATGTGCGAGCCTCGGAGCGACGGGATGCCCGCGAGGTGATGGCGGAACTGGTTGCGCAACTGACGAAGCAGCTGGATGCGGAAAGCTCGCCGGTTGTCGAACCAGAAAAGGGTATGCGAGGTGCAGAATGTCCAAACCTGGATCGTTTAACCGTGGGGGTGGATCTAGGGGACCAATGGAGCAACTACTGCATTTTGGGTTTGGCCGGCGAGACGCTGGCAGAAGGCCAGTTTCGGACGAGGCTGCAAGAGACTTCGGAATTCTTTGAAGATCTGGCGACGTCCCGCGTAGTTGTCGAAGTGGGAACTCATTCGGCGTGGGTGCGGGAAGTCATCGCCGGTTTCGGACATGAAGTGCTGGTAGCCAATCCCCGGCTGATGGAGGGATCGAAACGTCGACGGCGCAAGAACGACCGGATCGATGCCAACAAACTGGCCCGGCTGGGGAGGACGGATCCGAAATCGCTGCATCCGATTCAGCACCGCAGTGCGGAAGTACGCGAGGACTTGCTGGTACTTCGAGCTCGCGATGCATTGGTAGCGTCGCGGACGGAATTGATCAACACCGTCCGTGCCCTGGTGAAGACCATGGGGGCGAGACTGTCCAGCTGTTCGAGCGAGGCTTTCGCGAAGAAAGCAGAAATGGACATTCCGAACGAGCTACGGGAAACGCTGCAGCCGTTGTTGCGGCTAATCGCGACGTTGAATGACGAAATCAAGTCCTACGATCAAAGGATCGAACAGCTGGCGAGCGAGAAGTATATGCACACGCAGTTATTGCGGCAGGTCACGGGGGTAGGGCCCATCACCGCGCTGGCCTATGTGTTGACCCTGGAAACGCCGCTGCGTTTTGCCAGGAGTCGCGATGTGGGCCCGTATCTGGGGCTTGTGCCCAAGCAGGAAGATTCCGGAGACAGCCAGCCGCAATTGGGCATCAGCAAGGCCGGAGACAGAATGCTGCGCAAGCTGCTGGTAGGAAGCGCGCAATATATTCTGGGGCCGTTTGGTCCAGACACCGATTTACGACGATTCGGGATGCGGCTGTGCGACCGCGGCGGAAAGAACGCCAAGAAACGAGCGGCCGTCGCAGTAGCGCGAAAATTAGCTGTTTTACTACATCGGCTTTGGGCGAGCGGCGAGGTCTATGAGCCCCTCGGCCACGGTGCGGTCACGAAGCCAGCGCAAGCCGTCGCTGCATAGTCTCGCACGATGACTGCGAAACAAATATCGGTTTTGATCGCTTGAGAACGACGATTTGTTTCTCGGAGGTTGATTGGTAACGACATCCACCGCCTTGTTCGGGTGACTGCGAAAAACCGGCCGATCCTTGGAGATCGCTCTATAGATTGCAGCACCCCAACGGCCCGGGTCCATCACCACGGTGATGGACCCGGGCTTGAAATCGGACCCCAAATTGCACCGGGCCCAAAGCGGCCCACTCAGAGTGCGGATAGAAGCCCGGCGATGTGGGTGGCGCCAATGCCAACTCGAGGGCGATCGTCACCGTAGCGAATGAAACCAAGTTCCGTTCTGCAGAATCGGACGAACGCACTTCACTCTAATATGGAACGAAGCTGAACAAAGAACATGTTCTGCTTCGTTCCCAACTCGAGTGTCCGAGTGGTGGTGAACACTGTCAAGGGTCGAGATGAACGTCCCGCGGGACGCCCTTGACAGTGTTCACCACCACTCCCGACGTTCGTTGCTGACACTAGAACGGCCGCCACGTCGGCCTTGACATTTATGACCTTCTCATAGAAGCCGGTTTTGGAGCACATGCTGCGCCAGTTTCCATTTCGCATCCTGGGCTTCCACTCCGACAACGGTAGCGAGTTCATCAACAAAACCGTCGCCCAACTGCTGGAGAAGCTGCGCGTCGAACAGACCAAGAGCCGGCCTCGACAGAGCGGTGACAATGGCCTGGTGGAGACCAAGAACGGCGCGGTGATTCGCAAACACATCGGCTATGGATACATCGATGCCAGCCACGCAGACCGCATCAACGACTTCTACCAGGAGTACTTGAATCCGTATCTGAACTATCATCGCCCCTGTGCTCAGGCAGATGTGAGCATCGACGAGAAAGGGCGCAAGTGGGTAAGTTACAAGCGCTATCAGACCCCGCTGGAGACCCTGTCGCTGTTGGACAAACCAGGACAATACCTGCGCGAGGGACTGAGTATGAACGCGCTGAAAAGGGTTGCCGCCGCCATCAGCGATACCGATGCGGCGCGGCGGATGCAGCAAGCAAAAGCCAAACTCTTTGAGCGCTTACGGCTCACCGCATAGGATCGATGGCCAACCAACAGGGCCGAGGAAATGGCGGCCTATGGAAAGCCCGGAAAACGATGATACTGTTTTCCGCCCTTCCCACAGGACCTTGGAAATCGCTCCAATAGAGCAGCAGAAAACGAAGATCATGCGGAGCGATTCCCACATTCCCTCCGCCCCGGAACCAACTGCTAAGCTGAGTTGAATTCAAAACCCGAAAGGACAAAACCCGCTTCGCCTACCCTTCGCTTCTTCAGGCTCATCTTTCAATTGGAAAAGACTTGCATCTGTTTAATCACAAGAACGGGCCTTGTCCAGGTGAAGATCGAAAGTCCCTCTGTTCAAAGGCATTTGCGGTTCGTCATGCGGCTTGGGCGAGAAAACTTCAAAAACCCTTTGCGCCTCGTTGCCCCAATGGATATATAGTTTCTGTCTTGATATTTCGCGCGATTCTGATCGCTTCAAAATGTTTTTCCCCGAACACGAGGTCAAAACATGAGCTTCACGCCGAGAGGTCGACGCCTCGCCCGTTGGGCGATCGTTCCGATGTCAATTGCAGCATGGATTTTCTGCGCAAACCTCCACATCGTGCGACCTGTTCGCGCCGCGCAAGCGGCGGCGGCGGTGCGGACGATTCAATTAGGCGCGGCGCGTCCCGGTTCGCTTTACGCACTCAGCGTTGGGGTAAAGGATCCGGCACAGCTAAGAGGAGACGACGCGGTCCACGTCACGGTGAAGGACGCGCAAGGGGAAGTCGAATCCAAATGGCTGCACGCGGCTGACCTCGATCTCTACCTCACGCTGCGGCCTCGATCTGCGGGGCCTGTGTCTGTCGATCTTTCCTCGGCTCCGTCAGTTCACGTTCCCGAGATCAGCGCGAGCCTGAGCAGGATTTTGCAGTCGTCGGCCGTGCAGCCGGGCAGTGTCCCGCGGATTGATCGCGGCGTGATCGCGGCGGCGCCGAATGGCACTTGGCAAGTTGCCCAACCTTTTGAACTGGGCCAGACGATCTTCGGCAGCGACGATGAGAGACCCTACGCTCCCTCGAAGAGCGAGGACGCCTATGACGCCATGCTCAAGGGCTTCCAGTGGTTCCGATTCACGTTCCATGAGAGGCAGCCGAAGCTGGTCTACTTCGTGTTGAATGTTACGGATCGCGACGTCCCTCTTGACGTGGATATTTTTCAATTGGGCAAGGACTCAGACGGTCAGCCGGATGTGGTGCCCTACAACGACGGCGAATTTGTTTACCAGGTTGAGGCGACGCAGAACTATCCGGGATTGTATAAATTCCGCACGCGCATTCTGCAACCTGGGCAGGAGTACTACGTGCGGGTAGACGCCAATCACCCGGCCTACCAGTTGCACACCTACGAATACAGCGTACCGCCGACCAGGGACCCGCACGAGGCGGTGCGCGCGGGCATGGATTTCCTGATCAACATGGGCGATACCTGGCTTTCCAACACGCCGCGTCGGGGCGCGATTGCCCTGCGCACGACGATGCAGCACTCCGAGACTCAATTGTGCATTGCCTGCCATCCATCGCAGTTCACAACGAGAGGATATCTGAAAGCCGTGCAGAACGGCTATGCTCCCACACAGCGCGCCGGACTCGAGTTCATTCTCGATCGCATTTACAACAACGCCCGGCCGCTATACGGAGAACCCAATACCAACTGGGTGCGCATCATCTACACCGCGCGCACCGAGGCAAGCAGACTGCCTTTGATCGCACATGATTTCGAGCAGTACGTAACGCACGATCCGCCGCGAAAGAACTTCGATTTGCCCTACGCCCGGTTCCTCAAGATTCACTACAAGGGCGTGACGGTGATGCCCGGAGACGAGGCAGACGGCTGCGAACCCGACGTGAGCCCCTTTGAGATCGCGACCCAGAGTTGGCACACTTTTGATCTGGCTTATCACGAGAGCCAGGAAAAGGATTGGTTGACTGAGCGCGATCACGTGGAGCAACTGGCTCTGCCCTATGAACCGAAGAACATGATCGATTTGAGTTGGAAGATCATGCTGCTGTCGGAGATCAACCGCGAGAAATACGCCGCACAAATAGGGAGCCTGATCGACAAGCTTTACGAGTACGAGACGCCTGAGGGAGGGTGGCCCTATCCGCTCGACAAGAAAGCGAAACCTGCGGACTTTATCTCGTACAACGCGGTGTTGGCGCTGGCCGAAGCCGGGCGCCGGCCCGAGACCGACGAGCATCTCGCTTTAGCGGTCAAAGCCATGCTGGCAGCCCAGCGGCCCGAAGGTAGTTGGGAGGGCGATCCCGTCTACCAGGGATTTAACACGCCATTTCGAGCCACGCAGTTTGCGGTGATGGCGCTGTCAACGCTCTATCCCGGGAACACGAAAGCGAAGGACTGGGACGCGGCGTATCCTGCGCCTGCAAAGAGGCTGGCGAGGAACGATCTGCCGCTGCTGCTGCAGCAGCTCGATCAATTTTGGGATTTGGCCTCAGAGCCGCAGTTGCGGCAGATTCGAAAGATACTTGCCGAGAGCGATCAGCCGCTGGCCCGCGAAGCCGCGGCTCGGGCGCTGGGACACATGGCGGATCCGGGGTCTCTTCCGGTTCTGATCAAGGGCCTTGGCGATCCAACCAAGATGGTGCAAACCTCTTCGGCATACGCGCTCCGCATGGTGTTGTCGAGGCGGCAGGATGCGGCGCCGGCAGGACGCAAGCTGTTGGCCGCTGCGCTGGGGTCACCCGATGCGCGCACGCGCTGGGGGGCTGCGCGTGTCTTCAACCAGCATTTTCGGGACTTGACCGACGATCCTCAATTGCTGGCGGCACTCGAGCGCGACCTCAACGATCCTGTCCCATATGTGCGCTTTGAAGTCGCTGGAGGAGTGTGGCGCTGGTACTACTGGCAGGTAGACAAGCCGGAGGTCCGGCGCGGCACGCTTGAAGCGTTGGCAACGCGATTGAACACGGAGACAGACCCCATGGTTCGGCGCGGATTGCAAGAGAGTATCTACGACCTGTTGGACGAAAACACCGGATATCTTTCGGCTTGGGTTCGTGCAAGCTCGAAAGATGAAGACAAGGACCGCATCAATGCAGGATATGAGGCCGTTGCGCGCGACCAGGCGCAAGTGCTTGCCAAGGTGCTGCGCGAGGGAACGCCGCTCGGCCGTGAGGGCATTCTGAATGCACTGTGGGATTTCCATATCCGCCACTATGCACTACCGGCGCTGAAGGCAGACACCGTCTCGATTGGCCTGCCCGCAGTCCTGACCAAGTACATCACAGGGGTTCCCGACCTGCATCGTCCCGACTATGAGTATTCGCCCTATCGTGAGACAGTCGATTTCAAATATGACGTACACAACGGCTTCTTTCAGACACGCATCGGCAACGACAGCGATCTGATTCACTTCTTCAAGAGTTCCGGACCGGAGTTGGAAGATGCCTTGCTTGCATGCCTCAAGGGCGCCAATGACTCGATGAAGATCGAAGTGTTGAAGGCGGGCAGCACGCTGAGTGAAGCGGGCGATGCGCGTTTCACCCTGGCTGCTCTCGACCTGTCAGAAGATGAGAACAAAGATGTGCGCCAGACGGTTCGCTATGTCTATGAGGGCGGCCAGCGGGGAGTCCTGAACCTCAATACACCGGCCGCACCCGATTCTAAACTTGTGGAGAAAGTCGTCGAAATCCTCAAACAGGGAAACCCTGACAGCCAGGCCGTCGTTCTGCCGCTGCTTGCAGTATTGCCGGAAAACTCCGCATGGGAACAGGAAACGAGCGTCCAGGACCAATTGCGGACGATGCTCGAGGAAAAGCCGCGGCCCAAGAACTATGCGCAAATTCTGGATGCCGCGTCTTCGTTCAGCGTCCTCATGCGCGAGCCGAAGCTGCAGGAACAGGTACTGGCGGGGTTGCATTCGTTTAACCCTGACGTGCAGCGCGCCGCTTTGCGGGTTTGTTTCGAACACTTCCTAAGCGACCCTCAATCCGCGCAGGCTGTCAAGGCCGCATTCGCCGACCTGAATACTTCCGCGCTCGGCATCCTGATGCAGGAAGCCAGCAATCCTGAGTTTTTAAAGAGGAGGCTGGGTGTTGCCGGGGGCGCGGTTTCGCAGGATCAGGACTACCTGAATCGACACGCGGCGGCATTGAAGATCAAAGAGCCGCTGGAGTATCCGATCGTGGTGGAAACTGTGATGGCCAGCCTGCTCAACTCCGATGCAAATGTAAGTGCAGCCGCGCTGGATACACTGCGTAAAGTGAAGGGCGTGGAAAAGCGACCCGATTTCCGCGCCGCGATGAGCACGTTGCAGAACTCCAGCAATCCGCGGCTCAAGCGCATCTCAACCAGCGTGCTGCAGGGAAAAGATTTGAGCGAGGCACTGCGCGACGTGCAACCCGGCGAGGTGCTCGACTTCCGTTACTTCGTCACCAGGATCGAGCCCATCCTGGCCAAGCCCGGAGCGGACGGGAAGGCCTGTGTCTTCTGCCATGCGAGTCATGTGATCTTCAAGCTGGAACCGCCCAATGCCGAGGGTGTCTTCTCTGACCAGGACAGCAAGGAAAACTACAAATACGCGATGCGCGTTGTGAATATCACTGAGCCGGACAAGAGCCTGATTTTGATTAAGCCGACGCGGCCGACAGACAGTGCAGGGAACGTTGGCGATTACCTGGCGACGCACAATGGAGGTCAGCGTTGGCACGGAAACGAGTCGAGCGATCAGTACAGAACCATCCTGGAGTGGATCCGTGGAGGCCGGCTGGAAACTGCGAATCTGCAGAAATAGAAATCTTCACAATTCGGGCCACGCAAGCGCAGGTCTCCGGGTGTGGGTACTGTGGTCCGTTCTGGCCTGGCCGACAGGTAAGAATTCTTCGCGACAGACCGCCGGGTGCTTCGAATGAAAGAATCCATCGACAGAACGTTTGGCCGCCAGGCCTTCGGGCTTGATCCCGGCGCCTATCACGCTGCACGACCCGGGTACCCTGACTGGGTGTTTGATGTCCTAAGCGAGCGCGGTGGTCTCGCACCTGATGCGGTTACGTTCGAAGTTGGAGCCGGGACGGGTACGGCGACTCATCGTTTACTCGAGTCAGGCGCCCACCCACTGATCGCCATAGAGCCCGATGATCGCCTCGCCGCCTTCCTTCGAGAGACCATTCAGGACAAGTCACTCACGGTGGTGGCCGCAACGTTCGAGGAGGCCGAGTTGCGAGAGGCCAGCTTTGATCTCGGCATCAGCGCTACCGCATTCCATTGGTTAATAGAGGACGTTGCGTTGACAAAGGCAGCCAAACTGCTCCGTCAGGGCGGATGGTGGGCAATGGTCTGGAACGTGTTCGGCGATCCACATCGCCCCGATTCTTTTCATGAAGCAACCAAAGAGCTTCTTAAAGGTCCTTTGAGCCCTTCGGATGGTATCGACGGAACACCTTTCGCTCTCGATGCTGAGGCCAGGGTGGCGGCACTGGAGCGGACCCGTGCGTTTGACCGCGTTGATCACCGAACCAGCGCATGGTCGCTGGTCCTCGACGCTGATCAAACTGTCGCCCTCTATGCGACCTACTCCAACATCAACATCCGCCCAGACCGCGAGGCCGTACTTACTGAGCTGCATCGTGTTGCGCGCGACGAGTTTCACGGCTGCGTGACCCGCAATATGGTCACAAGTCTGTATGTTGCGCGACGTCGATCTTAACCCTTCACATTCATCGCGCGACCGCAGATTCCGCGCGACAGGAGACAGATCTGTTCCCTTCGCCTGGTCACGTTTGGGATCACGTTTGGCCCAGATTGAAGAACAGCGAGGAAACTGGTAATGTGACGAGAATTGAAGATCCAAGTTGTCACGAACCTCGAAAGAGGTAATAGGGATGCACATGAATTCAAGAGTGAACCTCCTCCATCCACGCGATCAACTGATGCAAATAATGGATCGAATCTATCGCTACCGGATGACAACCACCTCCGGCGGGAACCTTTCGATCCGAGACATAAATGGAGACATCTGGGTTACACCAGCTCGCGTCGACAAGGGGAATCTGCGGCGGGACGACATTGTTTGCGTGAAGCCAAACGGCACGGTCGAAGGCCGTCATCCCCCCTCGTCGGAGTTGCCGTTCCACCAGGCGATTTATCAAGCTCGGCCGGATTTGGGAGCCATCGTCCACGCCCATCCGGTGGCCCTGGTGGCATTCAGCATCATTGGCCAGGTTCCTGATACGCGCCTCTTTCACCAGGCCAGGTACATCTGCGGCGCCGGGGGGTTTGCCCCCTATGCGCTGCCCGGAAGCGCCGCCCTTGGCGAGGAGATTGCGAGGATTTTTGGACAAGGCTTCAACTGTGTCATTCTTGAAAATCACGGAGTGGCAGTGGGTGGCGCAGATTTACAAGAGGCTTTTCAGCGGTTTGAGATGTTCGAATTCACCGCGAAGACGATCATCAAAGCCAGCATGCTCGGCAAAGCTCAATATTTGAGCGACGAGCAACTGAAGCTGTCGCGGGAAGAGCCGCCGGCGCTTGAGGAGTTCGATCGAGAGATTGCTCGCAGCATGGAGAAAGAGGCCCGGCGCCAACTTGCCGAGTTCATCCGACGCGGGTATCAGCAGCGGTTGCTGATCAGCAAGGCGGGGAGCTTTTCCGCCCGGTTGGAGGACGATTCGTTTGTCATCACGCCCCACCGCCTGGATCGCAGTTCGGTCGATCTTGAGGATTTCGTTCTGATCTCCAAGGGTATGCGTGAGCGTGGCAAGACACCGAGTCGCGCGACTCCCAATCACCAGGCCATTTACCGGCGTTATCCTCAGATCACCGCCATCGTGAACGCGTCTCCGGTCAACGGGACGGCTTTCAGCGTGACAGACTGTCCGTGCGACTCTCGAACCATTCCCGAAAGCTATGTGTTCCTGCGCGAAGTGCAGAAGGTACCGTTTGGAATCCAATTTGCAGATGGCGATGAGCTGTCGCAGCGCATGTCTCCTCGCAATCCCATCGCGCTACTTGAAAACGATGGAGTACTGGTGCTTGGTACGAGCATTCTCGACGCATTCGATCGCCTTGAAGTTCTGGAATCAACCGCTGAAGCGCTCATCAACAGCCGCCCTCTGGGCAAGGTCACTCCCATGTCTGAACGCGTCATCAAGGAACTGGCCATAGCTTTTTCGTTGAATTGATCCGTGTGAGGCTGGAACAATTCGGGAGCGAACAAGCGCGGTTGAATCCACGTTCTGCCTGTGATCTTACTCACTATATTGTCTTTTGCCCTTCGTGACCGCTGTCACTGTCTGAATATTTTGCTGCGGGCTACACTCGCTAAGTGGTTATCGATATAACATTATCGAATATGGCGACTCTACGGCCAGAAGCAATGTCGATTCCGCAGCCCAGTCTACGGCGTCTGCCTCAATACCACCATTACCTGGTCGATCTCGAGGCAAAGGGAGTGATCCAGGTCTCCTGCAGCCTGATTGGCAGGGATTTGGGCCTGGTGCCGGTGCAAGTCCGCAAGGATCTGCAATACACGGGAATCATCGGCAGGCCGAAGACGGGCTACTCAGTCACCGAGCTTCTGCGCTCGATCGAAACGTTTCTAGGCTGGAACAATGTCAACGAGGCGTTTCTGGTGGGGGCCGGGAATCTGGGTACCGCTCTGCTTGGCCATGAACGGTTCTCGAAGTTCGGACTGCGGATCGTAGCTGCTTTCGATACCGACCCGGAGAAAGTTGGCCAGTGGATTCATGAGAAGGCGGTACTACCCCTGGACAAGCTGGCAGATCTGGCTCCTAGGATGAGCATTCACCTGGGAATCATCACGACGCCTGCCGATGTGGCGCAGGCAGTTGCAAATGAAATGGTGAAAGGCGGCATCCAGGCAATCTGGAACTTTGCCCCGGTGAAGCTCAGAGTTCCCGAACACATCATCGTTCACAACGAAGATCTTTATTCTTCGCTGGCTTCACTTTCCTGGAAGCTCGCGAGGCGATTTCAAGTTCCAATCCAAGAGAGGGAGGCTGTATAGATGGCGCCGACGCCCATTGCCGTTGATCCCGCGGCAAAATTCGAGAAAGTGTGCGGCATTCTCAATCGTCACGCACGCCGACCAGCGGGTTTGATTCCAATTCTGCAAGCGATTCAGCACGAATATCAATATCTTCCGGAAGAGGTACTCACCTATGTGGCGACCTCGCTGGCAGTTCCTCCGGCGCGCGTCTTCGGCGTAGCCACTTTTTACGCTCATTTCGCGCTAGAGCCGAAAGGAAAGCACGTCATCCGGATTTGCGACGGAACGGCGTGTCACGTGAAGCAGTCCCTGCCTGTCCTGAATGCAGCTGCGCGAGAAGCTGGGCACAAGTGAAAAATGCAAGACCACGGCCGACATGCTTTTCACCGTCGAAACCGTTGCCTGCCTGGGCGCGTGCGGACTGGCTCCGGCGATCGTGATCGACGAGCAGGTGCACGGCCAAATGACTCCTCAGCGAGCCCTCGCCCTGGTGGATGAAATCAAATCCCGGGAAGCGTCGACTTGCGACAGCCTCTGAGCAACCCTCAGTCGAGGTAGCTCATGCCTAATGCGGAAATTCTCCCGATGGCGGCGGCGAACGAAAACGGGAATTCCAACCTCACCCAGTTGCGCCGGGTGGTCGTCTGTGCGGGAACCGGATGCATGGCCAACGGCGTCCATCAAGGTCTTCCAGCGGTTCAAAAGCGAGATGGCCGGCTCCGGTTTGCACGTGATTCTCGAACTTCGACCCGAAGCCGCGGACGATGAGGTGCGACTGTCAAAGAGCGGCTGCCAGGGCTTCTGTCAGATGGGCCCGCTGGTGTCCGATCCTGCCCGACGGCATTCTCTACACAAAAGTGACGAGCGAAGACGTTGCAGAGATCGTGCAGCAAGACTCTGGCCGCAGGTCAAGTGGTCGACCGGCTGCTCTATAAGGATCCGGCGACACGCAAAAGCTGCCGCGGCCTCGAGGACAATCCCTTCTATGCGCGCCAGAATCGCATGGTGCTGAAGGAATGCGGATTCCTCGATCCCGAAGACATTCATGAGTACATGCTGCACGGCGGCTATCAGGCTGCGCGGAAAGCCTTCGTCGAGATGGCGCCGGAGGAGATCTGCAAGATGATACTCGACTCCGGATTGCGCGGCCGCGGCGGCGGCGGTTTTCCCACCGGCCGCAAGTGGGAGGCGGCGCGGGTTCAGAATTCCGCTAAAAAGTACGTCATCTGCAACGGCGACGAAGGGCGACCCCGGCGCGTTCATGAACCGCTCCGTGATGGAAGGCAATCCGCACAGCGTGATTGAGGGTCTGATGATCGCGGCCCGAGCCATCGGCGCCAATGAGACGCTGGTTTATGTCCGTGCCGAGTATCCGCTGGCCGTGGAGCGCATGCGCGGCGCCGTCGCCGATGCGGAGCGCGAAGGCATTCTGGGCAAAGAACGTTTTCGGAACCGGCATGTCGATGAAATGCGAAGTGATGGAAGGCGCCGGTGCGTTCGTTTGCGGGGAAGAAACCGCTATGATCGCCTCGATCGAAGGGCAGCGCGGCATGCCCAGGCCCAAACCGCCGTTCCCGGCGCAGAGCGGTCTCTGGGGAAAGCCGACGATCATCAATAATGTCGAGACACTGGCCCACGTTTCCCGCATTCTCAATAAGGGCCCTGAAGTTTTTCGCGCGGTTGGCACAAAGGAGTCGCCAGGCACCAAGACATTCGCTCTTACCGGGCACGTGGCCAACACGGGGTTGGTGGAAGTTCCGTTCGGCACCACGCTGCGTGAGATTGTCTACAACATCGGCGGCGGAGTCACTGACGATGCGGGAAAGATATGGAAGAACGGGTTCAAGGCAGTGCAGATTGGCGGCCCGTCCGGCGGATGCCTGACCGAGGAGCATCTCGACCTGCCGCTCGCGTACGAGTCGCTGCGCTCTGTCGGTGCGATGGTGGGTTCCGGCGGGCTGGTCGCGATGAACCAGGGCACGTGCATGGTGAGCATCGCGCGCTTCTTCATGGAGTTCACGCAGCGCGAATCATGCGGCAAGTGCGTTTTGTGCCGCGAAGGAACGCGGCAACTGCTTGCGTTGCTCGACGACGTGATTGAAGGGCGCGCCGATGCGGGCACGCTGGACCTGCTGGTGAAACTGGGCCACGCAGTCCAGATCGGGTCGTTATGCGGCCTGGGAAAGACGGCGCCGAATCCGGTGCTCTCCACCTTGCGTTACTTCCGCAAGGAGTACGAGGAGCACGTCTTCGAGAAGCGTTGCCGCACAGGCCGGTGCAAAGCGTTGCTGCGGCCGGAGATCAACAAGAGAAATGCAAGGGATGCCGCCTTTGCGCCGGGGCGTGTCCAACCGGCGCAATCACCGGAGAAAAGAAGCAGCCTCACCACATCAATCCGGAACTATGCATCAAGTGCGGCGCGTGCGCCACAAGCCTGCAAAATCCATGCGATCGAGGGGATATAGCCAGATGAACACGAGTCACGCAGCCAACTTTGACCATTGATGGAAAGACGGTGGCGATCGAAGGCGAGCGCAACCTGCTTGAACTGGTTCGCAAGGCGAATATCGATCTGCCCACGTTCTGCTACCACTCCGAACTCAGCGTATATGGTGCGTGCCGCTTGTGCCTGGTCGCAGGTGGAAGGCCGCGGAATTATGGGCGCTTGCTCGACGCCTCCAGAACCGGGCTTGAAGATTCAGACGACGACCCCGGAGATTCGCGAGATTCGCCGCATCGCGGTCGAGCTGCTGTTGGCCAATCACGACCAGAGCTGCCCCACCTGCTCGCGCAGCGCGAACTGCCAATTGCAGAACCTGGCTTTGCGGCTCGGCGTTCAAAAGGTTCGCTTCAAGTCAGTGCATCAGCCTGTGCCACTTGACGAGTCCTCGCCGTCGCTGGTGCGCGACCCCAACAAGTGCGTGCTCTGCGGCGACTGCGTGCGCATGTGCTCGGAGATTCAGGGCATCGGCGCCATCGACTTCGCGCATCGCGGCCACGAGGTCAGCGTGCAGCCAGCCTTCGGGAAACAGCTTGGCGAGGTGGAATGCGTCAACTGCGGTCAATGCGCCAGCGTCTGCCCAACCGGCGCGCTAACAGTCAAGTCAGAAGTGGATCAGGTTTGGGACCTGCTTGCCGATCCAGCGAAGACGGTGATTGTGCAGATTGCGCCGGCCGTCCGCGTGGGACTCGGCGAGTGCTTTGGCCTGAAGCCGGGCGAGATCACGACGGGCCGCATTGTTGCAGCACTTAAGACAGCTCGGATTCGACCAGATCTACGACACGTCGTTCGCCGCCGATCTTACGGTGATCGAAGAGGGCACGGAGTTCCTCGAACGCAAAACGCACGGCGGTACTCTGCCGATGTTCACTTCCTGCTGCCCCGGATGGGTGAAGTATGCCGAGCAGTATTTTCCTGAATTGCTGCCGAATCTTTCCACCTGCCGCTCGCCGCAGGCGATGTTCGGTTCGCTCCTGAAGGCCATGCTGCCCGATCAACTCAAGATCGGCGCGCAAGGACATGTAAAGTTGTCGCCATCATGCCTTGCACGGCGAAGAAGTTTGAAGCGCAGCGGCCCGAGATGGGCGTGGATGGCGATCCTGACGTGGATCACGTGCTGACCACGCAGGAACTGGCGCAGATGATCCAGTCGGCTGGCATCATCTTCGATGCGTTGCAGCCCGAATCGTTCGACATGCCGTTCGGCTTCTACACCGGTGCTGGCGTCATCTTTGGAAACTCCGGCGGCGTGATGGAAGCCGTTCTGCGATATGCCGCGGAAAAGGTCACAGGCAAAAAACTGGAGCACGTTGAATTTCAACAGGTGCGCGGCGACTCAGGACTTGCGCGAGGCGACCGTGACCGTCAACGGTGCAGAACTCAAGCTCGCAGTTGTGCACGGATTGCGCAATGCTCGCGTGGTGGCTGAGCAGGTGAGGGCAGGCAAGAGCCATTACGACCTGATTGAAGTTATGGCCTGTCCGGGCGGCTGCATGGGCGGCGCGGGGCAGCCGGTTTCAACTTCGCGCGACTGCGCGTGCGCTGCGCACAAAAGGCTTGTATCAGGCCGACAAGATGCTACAGCTGCACAAGTCGCAGGACAACGTGTTCATCACCGAGTGCTACGCGAAGTTCCTGGGGGAGATTGGCGGAGAAAAAGCGCATCATCTCCTGCACACTACCTTCCAGAGCCGCCGCCGCATCGCGGATGAGTCTCTTCCGCTGATGCAGTCGCAAGCCGAAGACAAGCTTAAAGTCAGCGTGTGCCTGGGAACAAACTGCTTTCTGAAAGGCTCGCAGGACGTGCTGAACGGAGTGCTGCGCCATGCGGAACGGGAAGGCCTCGAAGGCCGACTCGATGTGCGCGCGGCTTTCTGTTTCGAGAAATGCGAAACCGGACCGACCGTGATGATTGACGGTGAGCATGTTCACCACTGCACGGCCGCAAAGGCCATTGAAGAATTGAACCGCCGGCTCGAGAACGAAAGCCCAGTTCCGTCCGCCGATGCGGATTCAGGCGGTCCGGCGACGAGTGACAGTTAGGAGAATGAGTTGATTACCCAGGAACGAGCAGACTTCATCAACGAGCAGGAGATTGAAGGCATTCTGTCCCCCAGTCGGCGCCCGGCGCCATCACACGTTCGAGAACTGCTGGCCAAAGCGCGCGAGATGAACGGACTCTCCGATGGATGAAGTTGCCAGCCTTTCGTTTGTCGAGAACCCTGAGTTGCTCGCCGAGATCTTCTCCACGGCCAAGCAGATCAAGGAGGAAATCTACGGATCGCGGCTCGTGCTTTTTGCGCCGCTTTACATCTCCAACCGCTGTTTCAACGAGTGCACGTACTGCGCCTTCCGGGCGACAAACGCATCTCTCAAGCGCCGTACCCTCACGCAGCAGGAAATCGCGGAGGAAACGCGCATCCTGATCCGTCAGGGTCACAAGCGGGTGCTCGTGGTCGCCGGGGAGTCGCTGCCGCCGGAGGGCTTTCAATACATTCTTGACGCGATCAAGACCATTTACGACACGCGGATCGGGCCTGGTGAAATCCGGCGCATTAATGTGAACCTGGCCCCGCAAACGACCGAGCGCTTTCGCCAGTTGAAAGAAGCAGGCATCGGAACCTTCCAACTTTTCCAGGAGACGTATCACAGGCCGACTTATGCCGCAGTTCACCTAAAGGGCCCCAAGCGCGACTACGATTGGCGCGCCACTGCCTTTGACAGGGCTATGGAAGCGGGTATCGACGATGTCGGCATCGGCGTCCTGTTCGGGCTTTATGACTGGCGTTTCGAAATCCTCTCGATGATGCAGCACATTCGGCACCTGGAGCAGAAGTTCGGTGTCGGCCCCCACACCATCAGCTTTCCTCGCATCGAGCCGGCCGTCGGATCGGAGCTTGCCTCCAGGCCTCCCCATGCCGTGAACGACGCCGATTTTCTGAAGATCATAGCGATCATGCGCTTGGCCGTTCCCTACACGGGAATGATCATGTCCACTCGCGAAACGGCGGAGGCGCGCCGCGCGACGCTGGAGGTCGGCATCTCGCAGATATCGGCCGGGAGCCGTACCGATCCGGGCGGCTATAAAGATGGCGAAGGCGACCCCAACGGCAGCCAGTTTCAACTGGGCGATCACCGTACCGTAGAGGAGGTTGTCAGCGACGTGGTCTCTCTGGGTTTCTTGCCATCTTTCTGCACTGCATGCTATCGAACGGGGCGCACCGGGCAGGACTTTATGGATCTCGCCAAGCCGGGAGAGATCAAATATCACTGTCATCCAAATGCGCTTTCCACATTCCAGGAATACCTCTGCGACTACGCCGGCCCGCAGGCGAAATCAGCCGGCGAAAAACTCATCTCGATTGAACTGCAACATATGGATGGTCAACAGATCGCCTGCGCGCTCCCAATGCTGAACAAGGTCCGCGGTGGCGCCCGGGACATCTTTATTTAGGAAAGACAAGAGGAAAATCGCCATGCTACGCGAAACTTCAAAGGGGTTCCGAATTCATATCGGGTTCTTCGGCCGCCGCAATGTCGGCAAGTCAAGCCTGCTGAATGCGGTTACGCGGCAGAACGTTTCGATCGTGTCCGAGACAGCGGGCACGACGAGCGATCCGGTGGAGAAGCCGATGGAACTCTATCCCATCGGTCCGGTTCTTTTTTTGGATACCGCCGGTGTAGACGACATCGGCGCTCTTGGAGCGCAGCGCGTCGAGAAGACGCGCCAGGTGGTCGGACGCTGCGACATCGGCGTTCTCGTTGTGGAATGCGGCGTGTGGAGCGACTTCGAAGAAAAGCTACTCGCCGAGCTTCGCTCGCATGCAATTCCGGTGCTGCTGGCGCTAAACAAGGCGGATTTGAGGAGACCCGATCCGGAGCACCTCCAGCGCTTCGAACAGGAGAAACTCCCGTACGTGGAACTTGTCGCGACTGCAAGCCGCGGAATCGATGCGCTGCGTGCGAAGTTACAGGAATTAGCCGCAGTGAAACCGGCGGATGTCGGAGTAGTTCTAAGTGACCTGGTAGGGCCCGGCGAAACCGCGGTCCTGGTAATGCCATTCGACAAGGAAGCTCCCAAAGGGCGTATCAAGCATCTGCAGGCGCAGTCCATCCGCGATCTTCTCGATGGCGACGCATCCTGCGTGGTGGTCAAAGATGCGGGACTAAGGCGAGTGTTGGACAATCTGAAGACGCCCCCGCGAATTGTTGTAACCGATGCGCAGGCCTTCGAGCAAGTCGCGCGGACAACGCCGGAATCCATTCCGCTGACTGCATTCTCCATACTCCTGTCGCGTCTCAAAGGTGATCTTATCGCGCAGACCAGGGCCGCGGTTACCGTTGAGTCGCTCCGGCCGGGCGACAAGATATTGGTGGCGGAATCCTGCACGCATCATCCGGTCGAGGAAGATATTGGGCGCGTCAAGATTCCGCGGTGGCTGCAGCAGTATGTCGGTGGCAATCTCGAATTCACACATGTCAAAGGACGCGATTTCCCTCAGGATCTCTCACCTTACAAACTCGTGATCCACTGTGGAGCTTGCATGTGGAATCGTCAGGAGATGCTGAATCGCATTCGCGAGTGTCATCGCCAGGGTGTGCCGATTACGAACTATGGCCTGGTCATCGCCTATGCACTGGGAATTCTTGAACGTGCCCTGAAGCCTTTCCCCGAAGCATTGGCCGCCTACAGCGAGGCGCGGAACGAGCACCTGAAAGTACCCTTGGCCGATTCATCTTACCTCAGTGAAAGCGGCATGCAGTTAGTCAATTAGCCGTGAAGGAACTAAGCCAACTCGAGATCCTGGGCTGGCTCAGAGAGAGTCGGCCCTCCCGTCTTCAGGAGTTGCACGAACGGGCCAACGTCGTGCGCAAAGAATGCGTGGGTGATGCCGTGCACTTGCGCGGTCTCATCGAGATATCGAGTCACTGCATGCGCCAGTGCATGTATTGCGGACTTCGCCAGGGCAATCGAAGCCTGTCTCGATACCGTATGACGAAGCAGGAGATCCTCGACTGTGTCCGCCAGGCCGAAAGCTTCGGCTATGGCACTGTTGTGATGCAGGCCGGCGAAGACGATTTGATCGCGGCAGAGTGGATCGCGGAGATTGTACGCTGGATCAAGCGCGAAACTCCGATGGCGGTCACGCTCAGTCTCGGAGAGCGGCGCGAAGACGAACTGCGGCTGTGGCGCGTGGCGGGCGCAGACCGGTACCTGCTCCGCTTCGAGACTTCGGATGCGGGCCTGTATCGCCTCATTCATCCCGCTCGCTTTTCCGATCGTCCCGACCGCATAATGCTGCTGCGGCAACTGAAGAGGATGGGATATGAAGCGGGAGGCGGGGTCATGGTTGGCATTCCTGGTCAATCCTTCGAAAGCCTGGCGGAAGACATTCTCACGTTTCGCGCGCTCGATCTCGACATGATAGGTATAGGGCCTTATATCGCGCACATCTCCACCCCTCTGGGCTCCGGGAAGTTTCGGCCAGCGATTGCACTTTCCGACCAAGTTCCGAACAGCGAGGAGATGGTGTATAAGATGATCGCCCTTGCGCGGATCATGTGCCCTGGCGCCAACATCCCAAGTACGACAGCCCTTGCCACCATCAACCGGGTTGACGGCCGGAAACTTGGCCTCATGGCGGGCGCGAATGTGGTGATGCCCAATCTGACACCGCCCAGATACCGCCGGCTGTATGAGATTTATCCGGAAAAAGCATGCGTCGAAGAAACCGCAACCGACTGCAATCGATGTCTGCGCCGACAGCTTGCCTCGATCGGCCGCATCGCGGGTCAAGGCCCGGGAGGCAGGGGTGCAGCGAACACTGCGGGCAATACTCAGATGAATACGGCATCTGGCGAGCCTGCGCGCCTGGTGCAGATGCAGGTTTGAAGAGGAGAATGATGCCCCTGGATGGTGGCGAAGTGGAGATTGTGATTTGCCTAGGAAGCTCGTGCTTCGCGCGAGGGAATTCTGAGAACCTCGCCATCATCAATCGATACATGCAAAACCTCGGACTGAAGGCTTCTGTGCGTCTGACAGGGAAACTCTGCCAGGATCAATGCAAGAATGGCCCCAATTTGATTATCGACGGGGAATTTCACCATCACGTCACTGCCGCGCAATTGCAAGAACTGCTGGAGCAGCAGGGCAAAGGAATCAAGGGAGTGCATGGAGCGAGCTAATCCTATTTATACCCAGCAGCGGGAGTGCCAGGATTGTCACAAGTGCATCCGCGAATGCCCGGTTAAAGCCATTCGGGTACAGGACGGCTACGCGCGGGTTGTACCGGAGCTCTGCATCATGTGCGGCAATTGTGTGCTGGCCTGCCCGAGCGGCGCAAAGCGAGTGCGCGACGATCTGCCCGGCGTACAAGCTCTTTTGAAGAGCGGGCGGAAAGTCATTGCCTCGCTCGCTCCCTCGTTCGTGGCTCAGTATCCTGGAATCCGCCCCGCCCAGGTGATTCGTGCTCTCAAGAAGCTGGGATTCTTTGCCGTATCGGAGACAGCATTAGGCGCCCAGCAAGTCTCGGCCAGCGTCTCGGTGCTGATGCGCAGCGAGCCGAAGCAGATATGGATATCGTCTGCCTGTCCTGTGGTTGTGGATTTCATCGCCAAGTATCATCCCGAATGCCAGCCTCATATTTTCGGTGTTCTGTCGCCTTTGTTGACCCATTGCAAGATGCTGCGCGCGCACTATGGGGAAGAAATCGCGACGGTCTTCATCGGACCTTGCATTGCGAAGAAAAAAGAGGCCGAGCAGCATCCCGAGCTTCTCAACGAGGTGCTAACCTTTGAGGACCTGGACCGATGGCTGACCGAAATGCATATTCATCTGGATGAAATCGCTGATGCGCCAGACGACCGGTTTCAGCCGGTGGAGGCCGAAGAGGGCGCGCTCTATCCAATCGAGGGAGGTATGGTTCCAGGGATCGCAAGGAATCTCGAGAACAATCGCTCGGAGTTTATGTCGTTCTCCGGCATCCCGAATGTCGAGCAAGCTCTGATCGGAATTTCCGAGTGGAAGCCGGAGCATAACATCTTCTTTGAGTTGACGGCATGTGCGGGATCCTGTGTGAATGGACCGAAGTCAACACGCAACACATCGGTTGCACGACGTCGATATGAAATCGTCCAATATGCAAGGCCCGGCAGCCCGCTTTCGCGCCAGCCCTCGCTGGCAATCACGCGACAATATGCAGCGTCGCCAGTCGTTCGCAATGAGCATAGCGAGATGCAAGTGCGGGAGGCATTGCGCATGGTTGGCAAGTATTCCGACGAGGATGAGCTGAATTGCGGAGGATGCGGTTATGATTCCTGCCGCGCTTTCGCCCACGCCCTGATTGACCGCAACGCCGAACGCATGATGTGTGCCACATACACTCGCAAGCTGGCCCAGAAGAAGGCTAATGCGCTACTGCAAAAAATGCCCTCTGCGGTTGTCATCGTGGACGAGGAACTTAAGATCATTGAATGCAATGCGAATTTTGTGCACCTGTTCGCTGCCGACATCGAAAAGTCCAAAGACCTTGAAGGGACTGCGATCGACGCCGTAATCCCGTTCTCCTATTTGTTTCGCCGCGTTCTCGAATCGAACGAAGATATTGTGAGCCATGACATCCGCTATCAGCGCAGCATCCTGAACACGAGTGTTTTCACCATTGAACCCCACTCCGTGATGTGCGGAATCTTTCAGGATATTACCAAGCCGATTTTTCAAAAAGAGCAGATCATCGGACGTGCACGGGAAGTGATCCAGAAGAACTTGAAGACGGTGCAACAGATCGCTTATCTTCTGGGCGAGAATGCCGCCGATTCGGAGATCATTCTCAATTCTATTGTGCGTTCATTCAGCCCTGAGGAAGTAGATGACAGTGATCCCGGAGGCAGCGTGTGACAAGCGCCGACAGCTTCATTGAGATCGATTCCTGCCAGCGTGCGAAGCATGGCCAACTGATCTCCGGTGATGTGTTTCTTTCAGAAAACGTCAAACAGGAAGGAAGGATTGTCTCGGTTCTTTCCGATGGCCTCGGGAGCGGCGTGAAGGCCAGCGTACTGGCGACGATGACAGCGACCATGGCTCTGAAATTCACAGCCAGCGCGATGGACATTCGAAGGTCGGCGGAGGTCATCATGGACACGCTGCCGATCTGTAGCATGCGGAAGATCAGCTATTCCACGTTCACGGTTGTTGATATCGCCAGTTCCGGCGAGGCGCGAATCATCGAGCACGGTAATCCGCCGTTTCTGCTTCTCCGCCCAAAATGCGAGGTGAACGTGCCCAAGATAGAACTGCGGCCCCAGCGCTGGCAGGACCGGGTGATCAGTTTTTCAACCTTCGAGGTTCAACGCGAGGATCGGATTGTTTTCTTTTCCGATGGCATCACGCAGGCGGGCATGGGAGAGTTCCGCACCCCGCTTGGATGGGGATTGAAAAATGTTGACAAGTTCATTCGCGATGAGATCATTCTACATCCCAATATCTCCGCCCGCGAATTGTCGCGGCTGCTAGTCGCGAAGGCAGAGGAAGTCGACGGCTTGAGCGCAAAAGACGACATTACTTGCGGCGTTGTTTATTTTCGTAGTCCCCGCAAGCTGCTGGTGATGACTGGTGCGCCTTTCAATCGCACCCATGACCATGATCTCGCAAGGTTGGCAGAGAGCAGTTCCGGCCGCAAAGTCATCTGCGGGGGCACCACGGCCAACATCATTTCGCGGTTATTGAATCGAGAGATTCAGATCGATATGCGGCAACAGCTCGATTTGAAAGTTCCCCCGACCGCCAGAATGGAAGGGTTCGATCTGGTTACAGAAGGAACACTGACACTGGGCGAGGTTCTTCGGCTTCTGGAAGAGGGATTTGCACCTGAAGACATGAGGACGAACGCCGCTGTACGACTGGCAAGAATGCTGCTCGATAGCGATATCGTTAAATTCGCCGTCGGTACAAGGATCAACGAAGCGCACCAGGATCCCAATATCCCTGTCGAACTCGATCTCCGGCGCAACATCGTGAAGCGAATGGCTCAGTTGCTGGAGACCAGGTACATGAAACAGGTTCTCATCCAATATCTTTGAGAGCGTCGGCATAACCCGCTGGGACGAGGAGAACATGACTACGGTGGAGATGTGTGCAACGGTCAATGATCAGTGTCGGAACAAGGTTACGAGCAGCGAAGAACTGGATTCGCTTGTTAACCGCGTTAAGGCGGCTCAACAGAAATACTCCGGCTTCTCGCAAAAACAAGTGGATCATATTTTTCGAAGCGCGGCATTGGCCGCCGCTAACGCTCGCATTCCTCTTGCTGAACTGGCCGTTGAGGAAACGGGTATGGGTGTGATTGAAGATAAGGTCATCAAGAACCATTTTGCTTCTGAGTACATTTACAACAAATATAAGGATGAGAAAACCTGCGGTGTTCTGAGTCAGGACGATGTGGCCGGTACCATCACCATTGCCGAGCCGATGGGCCTGATTTGCGGCATTATTCCGACCACGAATCCAACATCAACCGCGATCTTCAAATCGTTGATCTGTCTCAAGACCCGCAATGGCATCATCATCAGCCCTCACCCGCGTGCTCGAAGGTGCACCTGCGCTGCGGCTCGACTGGTGCTTGAAGCCGCGGTGACGGCGGGCGCTCCGGAAGACATCATCGGATGGATCGACGAACCGACTGTCGAGCTTTCGAATCAGCTCATGCGTCATCCGGCGGTCAAAATGATTCTCGCCACCGGCGGTCCGGCGATGGTGCACGCAGCGTATTCTTCCGGGACGCCTGCCATCGGTGTCGGGGCCGGCAATACGCCGGTAGTTATCGATGAGACAGCCGACCAGAAGCGCGCCATTGCTTCGATATTGATGTCGAAGACGTTTGATAATGGAGTCGTCTGCGCTTCCGAGCAGGCGGTTATTGCGGTCGACGCGATCTATGATTCGATTCGCAGCCGCTTCTCTCGCCATGGAGGCTACATCCTCAATGAAAACGAGCTCGACGCCGTACGCAGCATCATCCTGGTCAACGGCTCGGTGAATGTCAAGATAGTTGGTCAGTCGGCGCCGAAGATTGCAAATCTTGCTGGCATCAAGGTGCCGCCCACAACCCAGGTGCTAATCGGCGAGGTAACGGATGTGACAGAAGCCGAGCCGTTTGCACATGAGAAGCTCTCCACCATCCTGGCACTGTATCGAGCGAAGGATTTCAAGGATGCCGTCGCGACTGCCGGCAAACTAGTCTCTCTCGGGGGCATCGGACACACATCCGTCCTCTACACGGATCAGGACCAGCAAAGCGAACGCGTGGCCTACTTCGGAGAGGAAATGAAAACGTCTCGCGTGTTGATCAACACGCCTTCATCGCACGGCGGAATCGGTGACCTGTATAACTTCAGCCTGTCTCCCAGCCTGACTCTGGGTTGCGGAAGCTGGGGCGGGAACTCGATTTCAGAGAACGTTGGGCCAAAGCACCTGCTTAATCAGAAGATTGTGGCCAAACGCGCCGAGAACATGCTGTGGCACAGGCTCCCGGGAGCTATCTATTTCCGACGCGGATGCGTGCCTGAGGCGCTGAAGGAAATCTCCGGCAGGAAACGCGCGCTGATCGTGACGGATAACTTCCTCTTCAGGAATGGTTATGCCGATGATCTGATTGATGTGCTCAAAAAGCTTGGGTTGGAAGTCGAGAGTTTCTATAAGGTGGAAGCTGACCCGAACCTGACGACGGTTCGGAAGTGCGTGGAGATTGCAAATGCATTTCAGCCGGACGTGATTGTCGCTCTTGGCGGGGGCTCGCCCATGGACGCAGCCAAGATCGCCTGGGTGATGTACGAACATCCCGAAGTGGAATTCGAGGACCTTGCGCTTCGGTTCATGGATATTCGCAAACGGATCTATACTTTTCCGAAAATGGGCGTGAAGGCCAAGCTGATCGCGATCCCCAGCACTTCGGGCACAGGTTCCGAAGTAACACCATTTGCCGTGGTCACCGATGACGCGACGGGCAAAAAGTATCCGATTGCCGATTATGAATTGACGCCGAACATGGCCATCATCGATCCGAACCTGGTGATGAATCTGCCCAAATCTCTGACCGCGTTCGGCGGCGTTGATGCGGTGGTGCATGCCCTGGAAGCCTACGTCTCTATTATGGCCAACGAGTTTTCAGACGGCCAGGCCTTGCATGCCCTTCGTCTACTGAAGAAGTATCTGCCATCTGCTTACAAGAATGGCGCCAAGGATCCGATGGCGCGGGAGAAAGTACATTACGCCGCCACGGTGGCCGGCATCGCGTTCGCCAACGCCTTTCTGGGAGCCTGCCACTCCATGGCCCATAAACTCGGCGCGGCGTTCCACCTGCCACACGGACTTGCGAACGCGTTGCTCATCTCCAACGTGATTCGATATAACGCCAACGATAATCCTACAAAGCAAGCTGCCTTTTCGCAGTATGACCGGCCCAAGGCGAAATGCCGTTATGCCGAGATCGCCGACGCTCTTAACCTGGGAG
This sequence comes from uncultured Acidobacteriota bacterium, assembly GCA_963833995.1. Taxonomy (GTDB): domain Bacteria; phylum Acidobacteriota; class Terriglobia; order Terriglobales; family Acidobacteriaceae; genus Telmatobacter. Next base: position 150,853 of record CAWIAE010000007.1, read on the forward strand.
GCGCGACTAATGACGAGAAGGTTGAAAAACTGATCGAGTGGGTGGAAAACCTGAAGCGCGAACTGGAGATGCCCGGCAGTATCAAGGATGCCGGAGTTGATGAGTCTGACTTTGAGGCGAAATTGGATGCGCTGGCCGTGGACGCTTTTGACGATCAATGCACAGGCGCCAATCCGCGCTATCCACTGATCAGTGAATTTCGAGCCATCCTGCTCGATAGCTTCCATGGCAGGGCATTCATCGAGTTGGCAAATCGGACTGAGGAGGAGCCGGCCAGCAACCTTGTTTTGCCTGCTCACGCAGCGCACGCTACGGTTGAGGCGGCCCTAGCTTTTGAAGATCTCTCTGTTGGGCGGACTCGTTGATCTCGCGCACCGTGGCCATTTGGCTGTTGCCTTGCAGTTTCCGTCCGAGTTTTTGCAGCACGCTCGCCATCCAATAATGAGCGGGTGGGCTCTGATCCATTGCAGGGAAGGATTTCTCTAATTCTTTGAGAGCTTCCCGAAAATGTTTCTCTTTCGGTCAGAAGCCGCCCCGGCGAGGCGGAGATGTGCCGCCTCTTCCGGTGACATCCAAATGATCCGCAAATTGGACGTAGTGAACATTACGCCAGGTCGCTGGTTAGCGCAAGTTGGACGCACTGAACAATAGGACATTTGGCTCGTGATCACAGGCAGGTCCCGAAGGCCATGGCTATACTGGTGTGCGGTATGGGCTGAGAGGTGAAGCACACGATGCAGGCTATGAAAAGCGAGATCGACCGGCGTGAATTCCTGAGGCTTGCAGCCGCAGGATTAGGCACTGCAGCTATCGTCGCGCCCTCAACGATACTTCCGGGAGAAACAAAGGAAGGGCCCAAAGCAGGCGCCTCTCAGGATCCTGTCCTGCGTATTGAAGCGGACCCAAAGCGTGCTTGCGTTGGGGTGTTGAGTTGGGATACAGAAGGAGGAAGCAAGGCGAAGACAAACCTGCTGCGTGAGAATTCGCCACTCGCTCTTCGTATTCGTGTTGGGGGTAAGTGGCAGGTGAGCAGCGAGCTTCCAACGCAGAGAGAAGACCTTGGGGCGGTGGAGCGTCCTAGATACAAGAGCAAGCCGAGAGAGTTGCATGCGCATTGATTGTAGCGGTTGTTCTGCATCGTATCGTGGCCGCCGATTTGGGCGCGGAACATCTCTCCTTTTTTTGAGATGGCTGTCAAATCGGAATACGTTATTTCAGATTTGCGTCCGGTCTGGTTCCGGCATAGTCATCCGTGGATGCCGCGACCGCGGGGAGAAGTCTGTATCCATCGCGAGTTCGAATGTGATATCGCTGCAAATCTTTGCCCACCAGCTTCACATTGATCGTGCGCCAGCCGCGATTGGGATTGGCCTGGGGATAGTAACTCAGGGTATAGAGATGAACCAAATCCTCGCGGATGGACGCGAAAGCTTTCGTCTCTTCCCGCCAGTTTCTGGCGAAATATGCTTTGCCGCCGGAGACTTTGCTTACGCGTTCAAAAGCGGCGGCGGACATGGGGCTGTCCTGAGCCTGCCGCGTACTGATGATGTAGATGATTGTTCCTGTTGATTGGGCCAACTCCGCCACATCCTCGGGAGGAACGGAACTGGCATTGTCCGGTCCGTTCGAAAAGACCACGATTGCCTTGCGTCCCTTGAGCGGTGCGGCATCTTTTACGGTCAATAAAAGGCTGTTATAGAGTGCCGCATCATCGCCGGCGACCGTATTGCGTACGCCGCTTACAGCGCGGAACGGGTCGGAAGTGAGTGGGGTCATACGCGACAAGTTGCGGCTATATGAATAGAAGGCCACCTTGGTGCCATCATCCACGGAGCGTATGAAGTCAGTGATCGCGTCCTGAGCAAATACGAAACTGCGGTACATATAGTTGCTCGTGTCAAAGAGAATAAAGACATTGGCTTCAGCCACGCGCGAAATCGTTACACCGGCGGGGTCCTGGGGCGCTGGCGTCAAATCCGCCTCCGGGACCTTGCCGAAATCCTTCGATTGGCGATTCGGGTCTCGACGAACAATCTCGACCGAGTTTTGGCCCGATTCGCCGCTTTCCTCAAAGGTGGAGATTTTCTGCGGAATCTTGTCCTCGGTAATGAGGAAGTCTTCCGGACGGAGACCAGTTACATATTCTCCTTTGTTATTGGTTACGGCCACGTTGAGCTGAACCAGGTCGACATTCACGCGGAGATGCATGGGGTCTTCCTGAGCCGCAGGCCAGGATTCATGACCGGGCGCCAAGAAAAAGAATGCAAACACTCCGAAGCAGGCGATGGATTTCTTGGACATAACCAATTCGATGTGCAGCACGATACCCTCGATTTCTATTGCCGGGCGACGGTAATTGGAGCCTGGACGGCAATTTTTCCCTCTCGAAATTCGTCCCCTGTTTTCTCCATGGCGCGTAATAGCGCGGGCCAGTCGTCGATGTTGCTGGCGAAGATGTTGGCCACCATTTGCCGCGTCAATGTGGGAACCAGAATGTTGAGCATCACTGGAGGATCACCCATCTCATCCGCGAGGCGCGCCCAGTAAAGGTTATTGGATTGCCAGGATTCGGCAAGGAGTCTGTTAGCCTCCCCCCCGAAAGCGGGAACTAGCTTCATGTTGAGGAGTGCGCAGGAGTTACCGAGCACCAATGCCGAATGCGGCACTCCGAAGTCCATCGATAAACGGTTCGGACTGGTGTCGGATGGACTTCTCCTGGAAAGGTCTTCCAACTCCCGGCCCGCAGGTCCGGCCATGGAAGCCTGGTTCGGATACCTTTTCCGGAATTCGACCGCAAGATAGAAAGTGTCAGCCGGGGGTGTTTGGGAGATCAGCACCGCAGCGCTTTTCGGACTTTGAAGAGCCTCTTCAGTCCGTTCCATCCGGGCGGGCATCATGCGATCGGAGAGAATCTCCATTACCTTAGTCTTTAGATCGGGATTCGAAGCGGAGGAGGTGAGCAGTTCTTCCCCGAGGCGCTGATAAAGAGCAGCCGAGTGCAGTTCGTTTCGGCTTACGGACCACCATCGTGGCAGGATTGCGCTCACCAGGAGATCGGGTACAACCTCCTTCCAGATCAGGGCCTGAACATTCCTTGGAGCAATGAAATCTTGTTCCGTGGAAGCCAGCGCATAAGGCAATTCGGCGAGCGAACCCATCAGATAGGCGCCGCCACCTGCGGTAGCGCCGACTCCGATCAAACGCGGAGTACCCCATATCTGTTCGACCCCCTGAACCGAAACCGACGAGAAGTCATGGGAGCGGACGAACAGTGGATTGTTATGAAGAACCTCGGCGCCAGGCGGCTCATAATAGGCGTAATTCAAACCAACCAGTGTATCTCTGAGAAACGGAGTGAGTTGGCCGCGAGCGGCTTCCAACTGCGAAGGCGACCCATGAGATCGAATGATCTTTGTCAGGTCGGTTCGTACCTGCAATTCCGCATGGCGGCTGACGTAAACAAAGGGGGACCATGAGCTCTTTTCATTACCCGTGAATATGGGGCGCGGCATCTCGAATTCCCGCAAGTCGCCAGCGAGCAGGAGCATGGAGTTTCCCACCGCCGCTCCGTGCGCCATTTCAGTTAACCCGTCGTAGAGTCCGAAGAGAGTGTCGAGGGAAACCAATCGCTGGTCGTCCAACACGGCGTGGATTCTTGCGGCCATTTGCCGGTGAACGCTTTGGCCATCCGGAGTGTGTTGCGGAGGACCGGCCAGCACATCGATGATCTGATCCTGGGAGAGATTCGCACTTCCTGCCGCTGCAGACAAAAGCGATTGAAGCGACTTTCGGGCCGCCACAAAGAGCTGTACTGAGGAAGAAATCCCGATAAACGGCTGAACCGCGCCCTGCCACGATTTGATCAACCGATCCTGCCGAATCTGGCCCTGGTGGGCAAAGATCTGCCAGAGCCCGATATTTGCTTGGAGTGCTCCAAGGGCATTCGCGCGCAGAGCTGGACTCGGAATCCCATTCACCCCGTCGGCAGCGCTTACAAAAAGAGCGATCGATGTATCGTCCAAAACAGGAAAATCAGAAAAGATTGGAAACCAACGATCGTATTCGGAGAGCCTGGTGGCTACCAACTGCTCGGTCTTATCCGACAAACGTCGAGATGGAGGTCTTCCGGCATTCATTGCACTCAACATCAGGAAGGTCCGCATCGGGCTTGTGCCCGTCTCAATGTTTGAAGAAGCAACCAGTGTTTCGAGCAATTGGTCGGCGCTATCGCAGCAACGGGTCCGCTTTGCCCACACTCGCATATCCTTGCTCTTCGCCATCCGGGAAAAGATCTCCTTCCAAGCGCCAAGACTCCCGGGAATTTCGAGATCGCCGTTCGCGTTCCACCTCAAAGATGTGAACAATATCAGGAGTGCGGCATTTCTTGGGAAAACGCCATAGGAAGCGTTGATATTGGGCGCGGTTGAGCGATAGGCATCGTAGAGACGCCTAAGACGCGATCCTTCCAGGAGGTGGACCCGCTGCGCCTGGTTCAAGCGCGTCATGACATCGAAGTAAGCTGCCAGCCAGCCGCGATCCTTCGTTAGCAGGTCGGTCACAAACTCTCCGGGCGAGTTTGGATTTGCTCCTACCAACTTTTCCCAGTCTCTTTGGGCGCCAGCCGGCACCACTACTTCTCCGGAGCGGATACTTATCCCGCTTCCATACAAATCAAAAACCGTTGCAATGGGCACCAATTTCTTGAGCCCTGGTGAGTGCACCAAGGCGGCCCTTGTTTCCTGATCGCACTTGGAGAGGGCCCAATAAAGGTGATCCATGCTTGGATCGTGGAGCAGTATGTCGACTAAATTTTGGTTTGATTTTCCCCTCCAGGTGGTGAGCGCGGTCCAGTTCTTCTCTTTGAAAAAGATCGGAATCCGGGTGGCTGGAAAGGAATAGGTGAACGGCTCATTCTTCTGCATGGCTTGTTCAAGCGCAGTAAGAGGGAAGCCCGAGTCGATGGTGAGAAATGCGCGTTCCGGATTCGCGGTCGCAAGGAAGGCATCCTTCTGTCCACAAGGTCGGTCAAACTTGTACCCGAGAACCTGTATCAGGGGAGCTGCCTCTTCACAACCCGTCACACGGATTGTGCCATTCGTGTCCGAAAAGGACTGAATCTCTCGCGCCAGCTGCACATACCGATCCAACAGCAAGAGAAACTCGGTTTGCCTCCCGTCCTGGAGGCCGTCCAGGGCAACACTGCGAGCCACCCCGGGGAGTACCTCGTCGGGAGACAGTTCCTGACTCAGTCCGGCCATGCGAAGGAACGATCGCAGCGGGCCAGGAATCACAACCGTATCAACCAAGCGCGATGATTGGCTTTGGGGAGCTTCCTCATGCACGCCGGCTGAACGGGAGTTCGCCTGCGGCAGTGCGTTGGGATAGACCGCGCAGCAGGTTCCCATGCACAAAAGACCTGCGAAGACGGTGTGGGAGCGAAGAGAGAATTTCATAGAGAATACCCCCGCAGGTCAGCGATAAGTTCCATCGGCTCACTCAGCGCCCCGCACTGTCGAGGGCAGCCAGAGGGTTGAAACCGCGATCTTTAAATCGTCATCGCCGCTCTATTGGTTTGGCGATTTCGATCAAATAAATGACACTGGGCATTCACGACTCTGCGGGGGTCTGGGGGAAGCCGCAGCCCTCCGGTTTGGAAGCTTGATTCAACGCGACATACCGGCTGTTCAACCGACGTGACGGAAGTCACGCCGACCGGTGAACCATCGTCGCAAATCTCCAATCGCCGGACGATTCAACCAGCCTGGACTTCGGCTTGTGGTCCAAAACGTACGGCTATTCGGTTTTTAACTGCCACAGGCCGTGATAGATGCCGGCTTGGCTCATCCGGTTGCCTGTCGATCAAATGTATCTGAAAGTGTACTCTCGAACCGCTCGACCTATCCTCAAAATTTGTTTACCATGCCCCGCCCAGGTTTTCTTCAAGATTCTGGAGGGGGGTATTTCCCCAGCCAAAGGCTGAGCGAGGAGGATCTGGCGAAGCGTTGCATGCTGCCGTCCGTGATGACTTCGAAGCAGATTCGCTCGGCAGCCATGTCCCCCGCGCCCTATATGAGTGACCCAAGCCGCCATGAACCGCGTCAGGGAGCGGCAGACCGGCCACTGATCGGACGGTTACCGACTTCAGTCTAAGCGCAACTGCATCAACTCTGAATTTGGATAGTAGTGCTCGAGGATCAAACGAAAATCGGCGCCGCAGGCGTGCGGATCGCGATACGCGATCACCTGCACTGCATTGCCTGTTTCGCCCAGACCTCACGTCGCGGCGAAGTCTTCGTTCAGATCGATGTTGGTTGCTTCAGTCGTGCCGCGAACCGTGTGCTCGTCCTCCTGTTCTGTCTCGAGAGCGAGCGACTTGCCGCCGCGCGTCATCTTCGGTGCGCTCTCCCTGCTGCAAAAGTCCCGAGATTCGAGTTCTGTATGCGGCAAGTCCGGGGCCACAATCCCATAACGTCAAAGATCGACGCCCATGAGACATCGATGAGATTCCTTTTAGCGCATCGGTATTACAGTTGGGCGATGCACCTGCCCAGCCGGTTGCCGGCCGATCACTGCTGCGTATTTTGATTCGTCGAATCCACGCGATACACGCGAACGTAATCGAAATCAACGGTAAATCCGGCGTTGCAAAACTTAGATGCTTTTGAGAATCGTTTTGGCAACTTGACCGGGATCGAGACTGTGCGAGAGTCTTTCTCGCAACACGCTGCCTTAAGGTGTTTCTGCAAACACCTTGGGAAGACGCTTCAGTGAGTCAAAGTCATCCGGGGCTATTGGTTTGTCATCTTCGGCCATCCCCAACCGGACCTGTATCTAATGAGGACGACCTCCTGATGTTGACGCCGGGCCTGAGCTGCTTTGGCGCCCACCCCCGCTGTTCGATGAGCCCATCCGCGGCGAAGGCGCTTCCGCTGTCGAAGATGGTTCGGATCCCCTGTGGAGACTGGTGGGTGCGATAGCCGAGTTCGAAGACCGGCCATTGGCGCTGGAAGATTGCGGAGCGCTTACATAAATCGGTGTGGTTGCTGTCCCCCGGTCCAAGGCGCGTTGCGAAAGCTTGTCAAGCTTCCCCATGCCGTCTCGCGGAATGCCCATACCCGCTGAATCCTTCCGAAAGACAAAAGAGTCTGCCGAGGCGACGTCGGAGCGGACGAGAGGCTTCTGGTTCACCACCGCAAGCGTGGGTTCGCCCGCGCGGGGTGGGCCGACCGGTCGAAGCGGAACGTGACCTGATCCACCTGTAGAGGCAGCAGCCATAGCATTATTCAGCCCGTTCCACGAGCCACCGGGCTGCCATCCCCAGCCTGTGCCCTGGCAGAACGACCAACTGCCATAGTGATAGGGAGTCCATCCCCAGGGGTACGGAGATACCCACGAATAACCTGCACCCTGATACCAGGCCCATGCGCCATTGGAATACGGATCCCAGGCCGCGCTTGCGAAGTAAGGGCGCCACATGGAACCACAGCCTCCGGCATTCATGAAGCTTCCGTAATAACCCATGTCGCTCAGGCCGTACACATAGGGTGAACTGCTCAACGCGCTGAAAGTCGCGGTCCGCGCATGGTACTCTGCGGCGCTCTGATCCCATGAGTCGAACGGAACGGGCGCAATGTCCTTTGCCACGGTCGCTTCAGCCTGATCGACCAAGTCAAATGTAACCGTCTTTTTCCGGCTAACATCCATCGGCCCCGAAGCTCCGTCGATCCGCACCGTGCCGTCAAGCACTGCGAGCTTGGCCTCCGCCCCGTCAACCTGCAGCCGCACGTGGCTGGAGGGCGGCAGTTGGAGTTTTTGCCGGCCGAATAGAAGATTGAACTCATTGCCTTTTGTCTTCACCAGGCTCACGTACGCCATCCCCTTCACCAGATGCACGGAAGAGGCCGTAGTGCCATCCTGAAGGCGTTCAAGCTGGGTAAACTCCACCAACGAATCGGGAGCGAGCCGCAAAGTGCTGTTGTCTTCGAACTCGACCTCGGCGACCCCCGTACCCGTCTGCAATCGACTCTTTTCCACGATGGGTAGATTCGCCATGGCGCCTTCAAATCCGCGTCCCGTGTCGCGATCCATCTGGACTTCGCCTTTCACCTCGCTCAGGCGAACGATGCGTACTTTTGAAACTTCGTTGGACGGTACGGCCCCGCTAGGGGTCTGAGCGGGAAGCATAGCGGCAAACAACAAGCTTGTGAAGCAGGTTGCTGCAAAGGGCGCGGAGATCGAAGTCATGTCGGCCTCCTTTGTGGATTGTGGCGACATTTGAGAACGAGATGCGCTCAACCGGGGAACCGACGCGAGGCCCGAGCACACTGTGGCAATCATGCTAGCACGGAATTGAAATCCTTGACGAGTCAGGCTTCGAAGCCCTCAGGGTCAACGCATATCCAACGCCAAACAATTTGAGCCGGTGGGGTTAGTCCCATGCGGCTTTGGGGCGTTTCCACCTGATTTTGCAATATGTGCCGGCATGCCACGGGTGATCTCACCGGCCGCGTCATAGGTTACAGTCCCGGGAGCGAAGACCTGCCCGTTCTGTACCTCGCCGGCCGGTAGCTGAACCGAATTCGCCTGCTGATCGCTCTGGTATCCAGGCACGACAATCGGCGTGCAGATGCCAGTGTAAGGTCCGTTGTTGTAAGAGGTACACCACTCACGCAGTGCTATAGATGCGTACCTAACATCGTTGAATGGCTGTGGGGTTGGCAGGCGCGAAGATGAGGAGCCTAACGGTAAGTGGGGCGGGATTCTCGGCTGGTTGCTGCCTATCTTCCAGTACCAATGACGCAATACTGCCCGATTGGGCGGGCACAGCATGCCCAGATGGCTGATGCGCACACGAACGAGTAGAGCGCATTGTGATTTGGTGGGCGATGAGCCAAAGGAGCAAACATGCCAACTACTCTCGTTGAATTCTCCCAGGAACTTGCAAATACCGTTGAGAAGGCGGGACGGTCCGTCGTTTCAGTCCTGGAGGGTGGTCGCGCCGGTGTAAGTGGAACCGTCTGGCGCGAAGGAATTGGAGTCGCTGTCGAGCACACAATCCAAGGACTGGATGAGGTGACTGTAATTCTTCCTTCAGGTCTAGAGACAAAGGCTTCGGTGACAGGGCGCGATCCAGGAACGGATATAGCCCTTCTGAAGCTGCCTACCGACACCCCGGCGGCGACGCTGGCAGACGACTCAAGTGCGCGCCCGGGAGAGATTGTTCTTTCCATCGGCAGACGAGGGAACGAGGGGCTTACGGCAACATACGGCCTCATCAGCGCGATAGGCGGTCCCTGGCGGACGTCGTCTGGCGGGCGCGTGGACCGTTGGCTCAAGCTCGATCTCAGCCCGTTTCCGGGATTCTCAGGCGGTCCGATCATCAATGCCGGCTGCGAAGTCCTGGGCATTGCCACTTCTGGTCCAGGTCGCTCAGCGGCAGTTATTCCCGCTGCCACTGTGAACCGTATCGTAGACCAGCTTCTTGAGCATGGACACACCCTACGCGGATACATCGGCATCGGAATACAGCCGGTGGCATTTCCAGAGGATGCCTGGCAAAAGCTTGGAATGAGCGGGGGGCGTGGACTCCTCATTGTCGCGATCGCGTCCGGCAGCGCAGCGGCGGAGGCAGGGCTGATGCTGGGTGACGTGATCGTAGCCATCGAGGGGAAACCTCTTCGGTCCGGCGCGAGCCTCCAATGGATTCTTGACGGCGAGAATGTCGGTAAATCGGTCTCCATCGATGTAGTCAGGGGTGGTCAATTACTGAAGGTTTCAGTGACCGTTCGCGAAAAGCCGGCAAACTGAGCGCGGTGCCATGAATCGAAACAGTTAGGTGAGCATCATCCTCATAGGGCGGTCAATAAGGTCACTGCGACTATGCGCGAGGTAATAGTGAAGGTCAGCTGGTCGAACGGACGCCAAGGGTCCTGTAAGGCAGGCATGATTGTTGGACCATGGGGCTGCGCGATTGCCAGCGACGCAATGGACGAGTTTCTGAGGAAATTGAACCTCTCGGAGGTTGCGTGATTCGCGTGTTGGTCTGGTCGAAGTCGCCCTTCACGCAGGCTGGACTCGAATCAGCTATCTCAGCCAATCCGCACTTTGAAATCGTCGTGAAACCGAGTCATGTCCCCGAAGCGGGTCCGGAATTCGTCGATTTGCAGGAGGATGTGGTCCTGGTCGACGGTCTGGAAGGAGAAATCGACGAATTTCTCTCCAGCCTCGCAAAAGAACACCGCCCCCGTCGAGTGGTCCTGCTGACCGAGGAACTGACACGTGCGGAGGCCGTGCGGCTCATGCAGTCAGGTGTGCAATCAATGCTCTCTCGCGACTCCACAGTGAGTGAGATTACGAGTGCCCTGGATGCCGCAAGCGAGGGCTTGATCGCGTTCTCTCCTGATTTCCTTCGACTGCTACTGCCCACGCCTGCAGAGGGGAGGGAACAGGATTTCGGATCCCCGAATGATCCGTTGACTACGCGCGAAACCGAGGTCCTTGGCTTGCTCGCTGGGGGCGCCGGTAACAAGGAGATCGCGGCGCAGCTCCGAATATCTGAGCACACAGCCAAGTTTCATGTCAGTTCAATCCTGAGCAAACTCGGTGCAACAACCCGAACCGAAGCAGTAAGTCGGGGGTATCGCCTGGGCCTGATCTTGATCTGATCCTGTCCCCGGTATTCAGTAACACCTTGTGCTCACCATGACCTGGGTGGCTCCCACAACCTGGGGACAGCTATTGTGGGCGGGGTGGCTTGGTGGCTTCGAGAATCGTATTTCATCAGGCGAGTCGGATTGCCCACCTCTCAATTTGGCGGGTAGCGGCTTCCGCTTGACACCGCAATCGAAGCTGCTATCGGTCCGAGGAAGGAAGTCGCTTTATAGCGTGGTGGAGAGGGGCACTATCTCTACAGCCCATGAAGGTGATGGAGTGCCCATCAATGGAGCGGTTCAGCGCCAGTTCCGACTTCGAACTGAAGCTGGTCACGATGCGATCAGTGGGGATGGAGAGGGTTCCCACATCCCGGCCATCCGTCGTGATGTCATCCAGAAAGATGGGGGATGTGATGCCGAAGCTGCCGTCGGTGTTTGCGTTGTTCCAGAAATTATGGCTATCGAACAGATTCGGCTACTCGCCGTTATCGCTGGCGGGGCCGCACGGAACTGTCACGGGAGTGGTGCCGTTCGTCGTGGTGGGAACGTTGACCGTTAGCCCCGTCAGACCACCCTGGCACCCCAGCGGAAGCGTCTCGCCAATGGTGATCGTCGAGGCCTTTCCTTCATAGACACTGCGGCTGATGATCAGGGTGCCTGGCACGAACCGGAAACCCCGGTCATGATCCTGGGGCTGATCTTGGGGATGGTTCTGTTGCTCATGTGATCTTGCCGGTGATCCCGCCGTCATGGCCAGGGTCAAAATTGATGCAACAAGCAACGGCTGATTCACGGATTGACCTCCGTGCCTAAAATACAGACACAGGCTGCCCCCAAAATAAACAGCGGGATAAAGAACTATGACACTCAGTGAACAGCTCAGCCCACTCCTTGAAGGACGCTCGAACTTGCTGATATTTCGTTACTTATCGAAGCGAGAGCAAAGGCCCAGTGCGTCTCCATCCCAGCCGAACATGGAATTTGGGGAAGCTTACTGCATTCGACTTTATTAGCTGTGGCCGGTCGGTAGATCATACGGTGTAATCTTGTGCTGCCGGCACGTGGAACAAATGCTGGAAGACGAGCGTAAATCGACTGAGCGAACTATGCCTGAAGCACCTGCAAAACCTGACCTTGGAGGGCTGCGCATCGAGGCCCACAAGCGCGGCTCCCGAAAAGCAGGGAACCGCATCGCGATTGTTTTTTCGGTATTGCTCGCTGCGCTCGTGATTCTGGGCGGCGTCTACGCGTATATGCATCAGACGCCGTCGGTACAAGTGGCCACGGCAGACGCGCCGGATACCGGGCCACAGGCCTTGCTCAACGCAAGCGGGTATGTCACCCCGCAGCGGCGCGCCACCGTAGCGGCAAAGATCACAGGGCGAGTCACCGGCGTCTTTTTTACCGAGGGAATGTACGTGCACAAGGGCTTTGTGCTGGCCACTCTGGACGATTCCGATACGCAGCGGGCGCTCGCGTCCTCGATAGCAGATCGCAATGCCACGCAGGCAAGCATTCTCGACCTACGAGTGCAATTGAAGAACGCGCAGATCGAGCTGCATCGCTCGCAGGAACTAAGGACGGCGGGGATTCAAACTCAGGAAGCGCTCGACAATGCGACGATGACCGAGAACAGCCTGCAGGCGAAGATCGACTACACCCAGGAACAGGTGCTCGCGGCTGATGCGCGCATCAAAGAGGCGCAGCAGGCAGTGGATAACTGCATTATCAGAGCTCCATTCGACGGAATTATCGTTTCCAAGGACGCGCAGGTGGGAGAAATGGTGTCGCCGATTTCGGCTGGCGGTGGATTCACGCGCACGGGTATCGCGACGATTGTCGATATGGCCTCGAATGAAATCGAGGTGGACGTGAACGAGAACTATATCGCGCGCGTGAAGCGCGGCCAGGAAGTGACCGCCGTTCTGGATGCATATCCGGACTGGAAGATCCCCTGCCATGTGCGCACCATCATTCCCACCGCCGACCGCCAAAAAGCGACAGTCGAGGTGCGCATTGCATTCGACAAGCTCGATCCGCGCATCCTGCCGGACATGGGTGTGAAAGTCACGTTTCTCGGGGAAGAAGGGAAGCAGGCGAAAAAAGCGCCGGCGGGCGTAATGGTGCCGCAGAACGCGGTCCGCGATGATAATGGGGAAAAGATCGTTTTCCTGGTGAACGGCGATCACCTCGAACGCCACGCCGTGAAGATCGGCACGACCAATGGCGCGCAAACGCAGATTCTAGCGGGGCTCACGTCCGGAGATACTGTGGTAGTTGGGGGGCCCACCGATTTGAAAGATGGCGAAGCGGTAGCGATCAGGCGCTAGAGCGTCGTTTCTGCGAATGAGTCATCCTTTTGTGATTGTGATTTGGTGTTGCTGTGCCTGCACGTAATGCTTTGCCTGCAAGACGCTGGCGTCATTCCGGCGATCAGGCAGGAGATGGCCGAAATCGAGGAGGGGGGATCATGGTACGCGTGGACGGCAATGGAGCAGCGGGCAGTCTGATTCAGGTGCGCGGCCTGGACAAAACCTACCGCCGAGGCAACGAGGACATCGACGTCTTGCAGGGCTTGAATCTTGACGTCGATAAGGGTGATTTCGTGGCTTTCATGGGGCCGAGCGGTTCGGGCAAGACCACTTTGCTCAATCTGCTCGGGGGCCTGGACGTTCCCACGCGCGGCACCATCAGCGTGGCCGGCGATGAAATCACCCACATGTCCCGCGGCAAGCTGACCGACTGGCGGGCGCGCCATGTTGGTTTCATCTTCCAGATGTACAATCTCATCCCCGTGCTCACCGCGTTCCAGAACGTCGAATTGCCCTTGCTGCTGACCAAGCTCTCCAAGTCCGAACGCCGCAAGCACGTTGAGACCGCTCTTTCCATCGTAGGTTTGGCCGAGCGCATGCGTCACTTTCCGCGCCAGCTTTCCGGCGGACAGGAACAACGTGTTGCCATTGCCCGCGCCATCGTTGCCGACCCCACTTTCCTGCTCTGCGATGAGCCCACCGGCGACCTGGACCGCAAGAGCGCCGACGAAGTGATGGACCTAATCAAGCGGCTGGTGATGGAGTACGGGAAAACCGTGCTGATGGTGACGCATGACCCAGTGGTTGCGCGCCAGGCCAATACCACCCTGCATCTCGACAAGGGCGTCCTTGTCGAAGCAGGAGCACGGCAAGGCGTTGTCGCCGGAGATGTGTCATGAAGTTCAGCAGACTGATTCTGGCCAATCTGTTTCGCAAGAAGGCCCGGCTGGTTCTGACTATCGGTTCGTTCGCTGTGGCGCTGTTTCTGTTTGCGCTGCTGGGAGTGGTGAACGACGCGTTCAGCCGGGGAGCGGACGTGGTGAGCGCGGACCGCCTCGTCACCATCAATCGCACCTCGATCATCAATTCGATTCCACTGTCTTACCGGGACGAGATCCTGCGCATCCCGGGCGTAAAGTACGTCACGCACGACAATTGGTTCGGCGGCGTATATCAGGATCCGAAGAACTTTTTCCCGCAGTTTGTGATCGACCCGGAAAACCAGCGGCAGGTTTTCCCGGAACTTATTGTTCCCGACGACCAGTGGAACACATTTTTGAAGGATCGCCAGGGCGCGATTGTCGGCGCGGCTACCATGAAGCGCTTCGGCTGGAAGATCGGCGACCGCATTCCCATCACGACAACCATTTATGGGCTGGCGGGTAAACCCTTCGAGTTCAATATCGATGGTGTTTACCACGGCGCCAAGCCGCAAGACGACGAGACCCAGTTCTGGTTCCAGTGGGAATACTTCAAAGAGAGCATACCCAACAGTTTGCAAGGCCAGATCGGCTGGTACACGATTCGCATCTCCAACCCCGACGATGCCCCGCGTATCGCCAAGACCATCGACAACATGTACCTGAATTCGCCCTACGAAACGAAGACTGAGACGGAATCCGCGTTTGCGGAGGGCTGGGTGAAGCAATTCGGAAACATCAAGTTCCTGATCATGTCGATCGGGACCGTCGTTTTCTTCACGCTGTTGCTGGTCACCGGAAACACGATGGCCATCTCCGTGCGCGAGCGAACCAATGAACTGGGCGTGCTCAAGGCCATCGGTTTCCCCGATCGCGCCATCCTTGGATTCATCCTCAGCGAGTCGATGGCGATCGCGCTTGCCGGTTGTGTGGGCCTGCTGCTTGCGCTGGTCGCTATTCCACAACTTAGCGCCGCGATGGCGGGCCTGTTGCCGCCGCTTCTCGTTACCGCCAAAACGCTGGCCTACGGTGTGATCGCCGCCCTGATGGTCGGCTTCGCCAGCGGAATTCTTCCCGCCTATGGTGCGATGCGCATGCGGGTGGTGAATGCCCTTCGGAGGGTTTGAGCATGATGGCAAAGCTCATTTTCGGTGTAGCGATCACTCTGGCGGCCATCGCTGCCCTGCTGCTGGTTTTGGTCATCGTGGGCGGGATTGTTGCCGGATTGCTGGCGCCGCTGATCGGTTCGGTTCCGATTTCCTATAACTTCCGCAGCATTCGAGCACGCTGGACTTCCACCATCGTGGCCATTCTGGGCATTGCCGGGACGGTCGGTGTATTCGTGGCCATGCTCTCGCTGGCGCGCGGCTTCCGGGCTACTTTGGTGGCCTCGGGTTCGCCCGACGATGCGCTGGTCATGCGGGCCGGCTCAACCTCGGAAATGATGGGTGGCATTACCCTCGATTCCGTGAAGCTGGTGCAGGATAAGCCGGGCGTGGCACGCGACGCGTCGGGGCAGCCGCTGGTCACACAGGAAGTCGTTGGCGTCGTTCCCATTCCACTGATCAGCACAGGAACGGACGCGAATGTGGAGGTTCGAGGCGTCTCGCCCAACGTATTGCAAATTCGCAAATTCGTGAAAATCGTTCAGGGGCGAATGTTCCATTCCGGCCTGGACGAGCTCGTCGTCGGCAAAAACGCCTCGAAGACCTACGAGGGATTGACAGTCGGCAACACGGTCGACTTCGGCGGCGGGCACTGGAAAGTGGTGGGAGTGTTCGACGCGGGCGGATCGTCGTTCGACTCCGAAATGTGGTGCGACGCGCCCATCCTGAACCAGGTGCTCAAGCGTCCAGAGAACATCTTTCAATCTGCTACCGTTCACCTCACATCGCCCGCGGCCTTCGACAGATTCAAGGATTCGATTACTTCCGACCCCCAATTGAATCTTGAAGTCGAGCGCGAAGTGGATTACTATGCGAAGCAATCTTCGGCCATGACGCGGCTGATCACTATCTTGGGCGGTCTGGTGGCTGCCGTCATGGCGATCGGCGCGGTATTCGGTGCTCTTAACACGATGTACTCGGCGGTCGCCGAACGCGGACGCGAGATTGCCACCATGCGCGCGCTAGGCTTCTCCAGCTGGAGCATCATTCTCTCGTTCCTGTTCGAGGCACTGCTGATTTCGTTCATCGCTGGCATTATCGGCTGTGTGGTCGTGCTTCCGCTGAACGGCATGACGACGCAGACGATGAATTTCTCGACCTTTTCGAGCATAGCCTTCGCCTTCAAGATTACTTTCAACTTGCTCGTAATGGGAGTGATTTTCGCCCTGGCCATGGGCGTTCTCGGCGGACTGCTGCCCGCTGTGCGCGCAGCGCTGCGCCCCGTCGCCGTCTCGCTGCGCGAGTTGTAGCGGCGGCGCGTTCAAGATCTGAGAACCTGAACCAGTCTGACTGAAGCTGGGCGATAGAAGAAGTGTTGGTCATGAAGGGATGGTCCTGTCTGATCGTCCGGAGCGAGGCCATCCCACCTGAATAGTGTGGGACGCATCGTGCAAAAGTGATAATTGTCGCGAATAAGCTGAAAATTATGCTCCTCACCGTTGCGCAGTCCGGGCAACCTGACGGTGCGCAACGATCTGGAAATCGTATTGCCGTTGCGCAGAGAACTGGAAGCGAGTGCGCAACGCGCAACGGGCTTTCCTGGGTGTTGCGCAGTCGCGCAATAGATTTGGGGAGCAATGCGCAACGGGCCTTAATGTCTCCAATCAAATGTGCGAAAAAGCCCGGCGTTATCCTTGGGGCCTCCACCTATGCATTGGATGTTGTAGTGCCGGATGCCGGGGGGACTGATAGAACGCGTCCTGGTCGAGCTTGCGCGGCATGGTGGGACATCATACACACGAAGCGCCTCGACCATCATGTCCGGCCGTCTACGCCGTCACACGGGCCGTGAGCGCGTTCATCATGGTGCTCAGTTGCTGCGTAGTGTAATTCGACATGATTGCTCCTTATTGACGTTGAGGCCCGCGCCCGGCACAATTGAAACGTGAGCACGGTGGAAGATATCCGGAAGGGCCTTCAGGATTTCCTGGTGCCGGAGTTGCGTTCAGTCGCTGCCCGATTGGAAAACCTTGAAAAGATCATAGATCTTCGCTTCAAGAACGTCGAAACTATGCTCAATCACTGCTTTCAATCCGTGGAGCAGCGTCTGCAATTCCTTAACGAGGGACTCGACCTGAAGTTTGCCAGCGAGGATTCGAAGCTCGATGCAGCACTGTCCAAGCAGGACGTCAAGCTAACAACGATCGACAGCAAACTGCCGCACCTGACCGAATTACTCGAGTTGGATCGTCGGCTGAAAAAGCTGGAAGCACAACAGCCCGCAGCTTAACTGTGCATGAGCGGGGCCTTCTTTGCCCAGATATTGCCGGGCGTTCAAAGCGCTGGACCCTATCTCCTGAACAGCACGCTGTCTCATAGTGAGAATGCTTCTTGGCTGTCCTACTGCTCGCCGCGGAAGTTGGAGTGGCCGGCCTTTGCCTCGTGACCAACTCCTCAGCGTAGGTAAAACTCGTATCCCAGCGCATCCGCAAACAATTCGGCCGCGCTGAGTCACGCGGTATAATCCGTCGCATCGGTCATCCAATTCGTTGTCCAACTCGACTAGTCTTCTTACAGAAAGGTTGGCAGCCGGGCAATGGAGGCTGTTGAGGGCGGCCGGGTTCCGGAGACTGCGGCACAGTTGCGCTTGATGGCCGGCGTCCTTCAGTTCAGCAAGGAGCAACTGGGAGCGATCGTCTTCCTCTGTCAGGGGGCCTGGGAGCAGTAAAACTCGCCCTGCCGCCGCCCAGGACCCTTCCGGGGCACTGGCGGCGGGTACCGCCAACTCATATACTCACCTCTGAAGAGAGGAGGTGAGTCAGATCAGCAAAGCTGAAGAGCCACAGGTGAAAAGAATGAACTTGAACGTCCCGCTCGAACTTCACAACAACTTTAAGTCGGTCACCGCTGCCCAGGGGCAAAACATGACTGACGTTTTGATGGAGTTCATCCAGTCTTACGTCGATAAGCACTCCTCCAAGCCAAAAGGGCGGCGCAAATGAAGCGTGCCGCCTTTTACCCGAGAGTAAGCACTATCGATCAAAATCCCGAAACCCAATTGCCGGATCTACGCGGATGGCCGCTCGGCGCGGCTATGAGGTCGTCGCCGAGTTCACAGACAGGATCAGTGGTACGAAGGCCAAGCGGCCGGCGCTTGACCAGATGATGGCCGATGCCCGCCGCGGCCGCTTCGATGTAGTGATGACTTGGGAGAGTGATCGCATCGCCCGTTCGGTGAAGCACTTTTTGGATGTGCTCGACGAACTCAATCGGATCGGAGTGGAGTTCGCCAGCTTCCGCGAGCAGATCGACACCGGCGGGCCGCTGGGCCGCGCTCTTGTCGTGATCATCGGCGCCATCGCTGAACTCGAACGCAGCCTGATCGTCGAACGGGTGCGCCGGCATGCGGCGCGCCCGGCTCGAAGGTCAGCACATCGGCCGTACTCCGCTAGTGCCGGACAACCTCGCCATCCAACAAAAACCCGCCGGAGGTTTGGTCCTATCTCGGGACAACTCCAAGTCAACTTCTGGTGTGTTTCGAGGTCGATCGCTAAACATCACCGGCGGAACTGCCGATGTGACGTCTGTGATCTCCAAGACCAAATTGCGCCTTTTCGCTTTCCTGAGTTTGACGACCGGGGCGCTCTTTGCTCAGGAATACAACTTCCGTGTTTTTGGGAACGCGGAAGGGCTCAATAACCTTGCGGTGCGGCAAATCTACCAAGATCGCGTCGGCTTTATCTGGGTAAGTACGGAAGACGGCATCTACCGGTACGACGGCGAACGTTTTGAGGCCTTTGGGCCAGCGCAGGGGCTTCCGGTCACTTCGGGCGCAGCGATGGGCGAAGCTCCCGATGGCTCGCTGCTGGTTGGTGGGGATTTCGGACTCTATCATCAGTCGGGTAATCATTTCGAAAGGGTCCCGGGCGCGTTCGAATCAGTCAGCTGGGCGCAAGGGATCCAGTCGGATGGGAAAGGGAAGACATTCCTCGGTACTGATGTTGGGCTTGTGGAGATCTCTCAGGTGCCTGGGAAGGCAGGGTTCGCGGAACGCAGATTTGGCCTGCAGGCCGTGGGCTCAGACCCGGGCGCTTACGGCGTCCTGGTGGATGGAGGGGTCCTCTGGTACGGATGCGGAGGGGAACTCTGTCGCATGGACGGGAATGGGACCCGGGTCTTCGGAAAGGAGAGCGGGCTCCCGGACGACCGCGCCGTAATGGTAATCCGGAGAGATGGCTCCGGGAATCTTTGGGTGCGGTCGAAGAATGAGGGTGTGTTTTTTCTGCCAGCCGGCCAGACCCGCTTCCGTAGGCCATATATGCCGATCCTCGGGAGTGCCATGGGCGGAGTTCTCACCAGTGATGCCGACGGGCGGATTCTTCTGCCGAATCCCGATGGACTGCTGATCCACGACGAGAAAGGCTGGCAGAAGATCGATCGCAAGGTTGGGCTCAAAGGGGTGGTCTACACAGCCTTCGAGGATCGGCAGCACTCTTTGTGGATAGGGATGGCCGGGCGCGGCCTTGTTCAGTGGCGCGGATACCAGGAATGGGAGAGCTACTCGACGGCGAGCGGGCTCGAGAGCGATATCGTCTACGAAATCCTTCCGCAGACCGATGGCGTAATCTGGGTTGTCACGGAGGGAGGTTTGGTAAGGGGCGAGCGCGGCATTACCGGGATCCGGTGGGAGAAAGTGAGCGGACTTAGTGGATTTCCGGTCCACGCAATCCGTGCCGCTCCGAACGGAGACCTGTGGATCGGTTCCGAGACGCGTGGCGTCGCCCGTCTCGATCCACAAACCGGAAAAGTAGATTGGTTCGGCGAAGGGCGGGGTCTTTTGGGCAAGGCCGCCTATACCTTGCGCTTCGATCACCAACAACGGCTCTGGGCGGCCACCGAGGCTGGGCTGTTCCTGGCCACGCGCCCCTACAAAACCTTTTCGCGCATCGTCGAACTGCCATCCAAGCGCATTTGGGCGGTTGCCGAAGGAAGCGATGGCACAATATGGGCCGGTGGAGCCAGCGGTCTTTTCGCCTTTACGGGTGGGCATTGGAAGAATTGGGCAAAGACCGATGGCTTGAGTAACCTGGAAGTTCTTTCGCTGGGTTCGGGTGTTAATGGGACGATTTGGATCGGGTACCGTTTCGGGGGCGGAATCGACCGTGTCCACCTCAAGCCCGGCGGCCTGGCAATTGAGAAAGGCGTCCAGCGACCAGGTACCGACGGGTTAGTCTACTTCCTGAATTTCGATGTTAAGGGGCGTTTGTGGGCGGGGACGGAACATGGCGTTGACATGTGGAACGGTTCGCGCTGGAGTCGCTACGATACAAGCGACGGGCTGGCCTGGGACGACTGCAACCTGAACGGATTCGCTGAACAGGCGGACGGCACAATCTGGATTGGGACAAGCGGCGGACTGTCTCGTTTCCGACCGCAGCCGCGTGTCGCATTGCAAGGGCCGCCCCAGGTCGTTTTCACCAAGCTCGTCATGGGACAGACCGACGTCTCAGGCAAAAGTCAACCGTCATCCGTCATCCATGCTAATTCGTTCATCGCTCGGTACTCCGCTTTGAATGCGACCAGGGAAAATGGAGCCCTTTTCCGCTACCGGCTCGTAGGCGCGAATTCGACTTGGACTGAGACGTCGCAGAGAGAGCTGCAGTTTGCGCAACTGGCTCCCGGGACCTATCGGCTTGAGATCGAAGCGCAAGATGGTGATGGAGTCTGGGGCGGCCATGCGGCAGGGTTCTCATTCAAAATCTTGACCCCATGGTACGCGTCATGGTGGTTCATCAGCCTGTGCGTTCTCTTTCCTGCTTCGGTGGTCGGCGGCGTGATTCGACTGCGGATGCTGGCTGCCCAAAGAAGGGAGCGCGAACTCCAGCAATTGAAGTCGGCTCATGATGAGATCAGAAGTCTCGCCTTTTACGATCCACTGACAGGTCTACCCAATCGTAGGCTGCTATTGAATCGGCTTCAGCAGACTCCAGCGTCCAGCGCCCGAAATAGCCGCAGACGCGCTCTGCTGTTCATTGATTTGGATGATTTCAAGACTTTAAATGACACTCTTGGGCATCAGACCGGCGACCTTTTGTTGCAGGAAGTCGCAGGTCGCCTTGCTGCGTGCGTTCGCGATGTCGACACGGCAGCGCGGTTGGGCGGAGACGAATTTGTGATTATGCTGGAAGACCTCAGCGAGATTCCCGAGGAGGCCGCAGCACAGGCGAAGAAGGTGAGCGGCAAGATTCTGGCGGCGATTTCAGAGCCCTACGTCCTCTCAGGACACGATGCTCGCAGCACTGCGAGCATCGGGATCACCTTGTTTGGAGGACAGCGGGACGTCACGGATAAGGTCTTGCAACAGGCCGATATCGCCATGTATCAGGCAAAGGCGGCGGGCCGAAACACCATGAGCTTCTTCGCCCCCGCCTTGCAGGCCGCCGTGAACGCGCGTGCCGAATTGGAGGGAGATCTTCGCCAGGCAATACTGGCGAACCAGTTTCTGCTCTACTATCAGCCTCAGGTGGAACGCGGACGATTAATTGGCGCTGAGGCGCTGATCCGCTGGAAGCATCCGCGGCGCGGGATCCTTGCACCGGGGAAGTTCATCCCACTGGCAGAAGAGACCGGCCTTATATTGCCATTGGGAAACTGGGTGCTCGAATCCGCCTGCAATCAGATTGCTGCGTGGGCTGATCGAAAAGAGACAGCGAATATCACAGTTTCAGTAAATATCAGCGCCATGCAGCTTCGCCAGCCAAACTTTGTGGAGCACGTGTTGTGTACGCTGGACGCCTCTGGAGCAAATCCTCATTGCTTGAAGTTAGAACTGACTGAGAGCATGTTGCTTGACGACGTTGAGGACATCATAGCCAAGATGACAAAACTCAACTCACATGGGCTGCGGTTCTCGCTGGACGATTTTGGCACGGGCTATTCGTCCCTCTCTTACCTGAAACGCCTTCCTCTGGAACAATTGAAAATTGATCGGGCGTTCGTGAAGGACTTACTCGCCGACGCCAGTGGTCAGGCGATTGCTAAAGCCATCATCTCCCTCAGCAAGGTACTGGGATTATCGGTAATCGCTGAGGGTGTCGAAACCGAAGAACAACGAGAGTTTCTTGCCGATCTTGGCTGCCACTCATACCAGGGCTTCCTGTTCAGCAGGCCGCTGCCAATCGACGAGTTTCAGCTCTTGCTTTGCGCTTCCGATAGCGTCGCTGAACTTCGTGTCCAGGAAGTCTAACCGTGTCGAGATTCATGAGGATCGTGTGCTAACGGCAAAACCAAGACGTTCTGGTCGTACGTGCCCATTCTCCCGAGTCATCAGCAAGTGAAAATGTCCGCTTTGGGTAGCAGGTGAAACCGACTGCTGACCGAAGACGAGAGGGCGGTGTTTGTCCCGGTAACTGGCTGGTGAAGGAGATAGATCCCATCAGTGCGCTTCGCCCCATAACCTATGGGAAGCGATAAGAGTGTACTGGAGAAGAGGTTCGACTAGATATTGTGGCGGATGGTGCCTCCAAGCCTCTATCGCGATCTGAGATCAGCACGAAGATCGAGAGCCGCCAGAAGGCCTCGCGTTGACTCGTCAGAAGGGCCTCAACCCACTATAGAACGCAGGCAAATGTGGGGGACATGTTCATTGCAATGAAAAAGCTTGTCTTCGATGCCGATAAGAAGAATTGAGAACTATGGTTCCATCGACCCATATCCGAGTTGCGTTTCTCTGGGCAGTTTTCGCACTCCTAGTCCCTGCGGATCTACTTGCCCAGCGAAACACGTTTCGGCAATACGGCGCGGCTGAGGGCCTGACCAATCTTGGGGTCAAGTGCCTGCTTCAGGATCGCGTCGGCTATATCTGGGTGGGGACAGACAATGGGCTATTCCGCTACGAAGGAGATAGATTTCACGAGTTCGGGCACGCGGAAGGCCTGCCGAGCTCAGAAATCCGCGACCTCGCCGAATCTCCCGATGGAGTTCTATGGGTGGCGACGGAGAACGGAGTCGCGCGTCTCACGGGAGACCGCTTCGAACCGGTCAAAATTGGAGAGATGGGGATTTCTCTGATGGTGGCTTTCGATCGCTCTGGCCTCGTATTCGTCCGGGACGCTTCCAGAATCGTCCGCGGAATTCCGGATGGCGCCGGTTCGTATCAATTCAGCACATTAGTGCATGGCGCAACCGACGGCCTCTTAGTCGACGGTGGGGATGTCTGGTACATCAAGGACGGAGTTCTCTGGCATCTTTCACAAGAGAAGACCGAGCGAATCGGTGCATTCGCGGTCTCGTTCCGACACCAGCACTATGCCGTCGCGCGGGACGCTAACGGAAATCTGTGGTTGCGCAGTGCGTCCGGGTTGTATGAGCTTCCGAGGGGGGGGACTTCGTTGCTGGATCGTTCCAAGGGGATTCCGCCCTCTTCCTACGGCAGGATCTATGCCGATCATTGGGGACGGGTTTATGTGTCGAGCGATACCGGAGCTGTAGTAGTCCTGGATGGAGATACTCGAACCTCCGTGAATGAGGAGCATGGGCTGCCGTCGAATGCCACGGGGCCGGTTTTGTTGGATCGCGAGGGGTCGCTCTGGATCGGGTTGGAAGGCGGCGGACTGGTGCGCCGCCTGGACCATGGCGAATGGCTCTCGTGGAAGAAGGAAGATGGGCTGTTGCACGATCACGTCTGGTCGATCCTGCACGATCGAACCGGGAAGTTATGGGTTGGCACCAGCGGCGGTTTGAGCATCCTGGATGGCAATGGCCGGGTCGTGCATTCCTGGACAGGACGCAACGGGCTGGCCAGCAATATGGTTAACACGATTGTGGAGGGCCCCGCGGAAGATGTCTATGTCGGAACGTCCCCGGGTGGAATCAGCCGGTTCAACAGGGACGGCATGTTGTTGGGGACCTACCGCTTCACGACCGGCTTGTCGGAGGAGGTGAATTCGATGGCCGTCGACAGGCAAGGGCGATTGTGGGCTGTAGGCCGCCGAGGGTGCTTCAGGAGCCGTACGCCTTTGTCCGCTTCCGGCGCTTTGACATTCGAACAAATGAAGATCCCCGGCCTTGCAACCCTCGCGGCCTTCCGCGCGGTGCTGCCCGGTGAAGACGGGGTGATGTGGATCAGCTCAACGGATGGTTTGGCTCGCTTCGACGGCCGCCAATGGAGAGTCTTTACCCGCGCCGATGGGCTCAAGTCGAATGACTTGGAGGGAATCGCTGTAGGACTCGGCGCGCTCTGGGTTGCATATCGGGATGCTCTGGGGATCACTTGCCTCAAGTTTGAAGGCGACAAGGTCACGACAATAAACCACCTCACACGGCAGGACGGACTTTCCTCCAATCTGGTCTTCGCCCTCGCTTTCGACCATGAAGGCCGGCTTTGGGCCTCGACGGACATCGGCGTAAGCGAGTTGAAGGAGGGGCGCTGGCGTCGATACGGCACCGAAGACGGGTTGATCTGGGACGACTGCAACGATCTGGCCCTTTATGTCGACCGGGAAGACAACGTATGGGTAGGAACTTCCGGCGGACTTTCACGCCACAGCAGGCCGCGCAATCCGATTCCCGATTTCCCCCCCAGGCCGTGCTCACCACCATCAAAGGAGGCGGGCAGGAATTTCAAATTAATGATCACCCGGTGTTGCAACATGCACAAAACTCGATCTTGATTCGATTCAGCAGTTTGAATTATTCGTCAGAGACTCGCACGCTTTTTCGATACCGCTTGCAAGGCTATGAGAACACCTGGAGTGAAATTCGGGAACGTGACGTTCATTACGCCGGTCTTCCCGCAGGGCGCTATCACTTCCAGGTAATCGCCGCGGGACCAGCCGGCCAATGGAGTCCGGTTCCTGCGCAGTTCTCTTTCACCGTCAAGCCGGCCTGGTGGCTATCGTGGTGGTTTTTGGCATCCTGTCTCGGATTGGCGCTGTTCTTGGCGCACGCGCTATGGAAATTTCGTGTGCGGGCACTGATGGCGCAGAAGGCGCTTCTGGAGCGAGAGGTTGCTGACCGGACGGCGGAGTTGATCAAGAGCCACAACCATCTGAAGGAGATCGCCTATCACGATGTGCTGACATCTTTGCCCAACCGGCGCATGTTCACCGAGCAATTTCGCACGCGATTGTCTTTAGCGCGCCGCCGAGGCGAGTCCTTCGGACTGATGTTGGTTGATCTTGACGACTTCAAACAGATCAACGACGTCTTCGGCCATGATGCTGGGGATATCGTCTTGGTCGAAACTGCAATTCGGTTGCGGGCGGCGGTGCGAGAGTCCGATTGCGCAGCGCGTCTGGGTGGAGATGAATTTGGCGTCTTGTTGGTTTCCGCTCAAGACAGAGCTGGAATTGAAGCCGTATGCAAACGAGTCATTGAGAGTATCGCAACTGGAATATCCTTCAAGGGCAGAAACCTGGAGATCGGGGGTAGTGTCGGCGCTGCCATGTTTCCTGACGACGGCGACACGGAGGAAGCCCTTTATAAAAGGGCAGATCTGGCTCTCTATGACGCCAAGCGAAAAGATCAAAGCAATTTTTGCTGGCATCAGACTGTCGGATCTTCATGAATGGCGGATATTTCGTCCTTGTCGATTTCTCCTCCACACACTGAAATTCAAACTGCACCATCTGAGTTTTGATCCCTGCCAGGTTTGCTGGGCGAACCATGAGCGACCAGCACGACAATAGCGACGAAAGTTAATCGATGTAAGATTATTTGAATCTCATACTTACGTTTAGATTGAAGAAGATAGGAAGATCGGTGGCGGAGAGGGGGGGATTCGAACTCCCGGAGCCCGTAAAGGCTCACTCGCTTTCGAGGCGAGCGCAATCGACCACTCTGCCACCTCTCCGCTGGTCAAACCGGCCTCGTCGAGAAGAGACGCTGCGTCTCGCGGCTCCAATCTCTCCGATGGACCGGATGCACCAGAGCTTGATGAGCCGTTCATCTTTCGCTGGCGAAGGACAGGACGAAACACCGGATCTGATGGCACGCTTTTAGTTTAGCGGGACTGACGACGTCGAGGCAATGTTGGGACGCTTCGTCAGGTGCTATTTGCCCAAGCGAATCGGCGAGACAATGCGAGGTGAACTTGCCAGGGATTGACATTTTCGTTCGATTTGCGTTAGAAAGATGACTTACAGTCAACTACGGTTATGAGACAAGTATGAAGGACGGTCATGTAGTGAGTGGAGATTTTTTGATTGAGGCGCTTGCTGCTGGCGGCGAATCTGACACGGCCGGCAAGGGGCGGCGACAAAGGCGCGCCGCGGAGACACGTTTGCGGCTATTCAGGAGCGCGCTTCAGCTCTTCGCGGATCGCGGATTTTCCAACGTTACGGTGGAAGATATTACCGAGGCGGCGGACGTGGGCAAGGGGACCTTTTTCAATTACTTCCAAAGCAAGGACCACGTCTTGGGCGTGATGGCCGAGTTGCAGTTGGCACACGTGAAGGAAGCGGTGCAGGCGGCAAGCTCGGGCAAGCGGGCCATCCATTCAACACTGCATCACCTCTTCCTTCGCTTGGCGAAGGAGCCGGGTCGAAGTCCGCATCTTGCACGAGCGGTGATTGCCTCCTTCCTGGCGAGCGACGTTGTGCGCGAACTGATCGAACGGCAGATGTCCGAGGGGCGGTCAATGATTGCGGGGGTGATCGCGGAGGGACAAAAGCGCAGTGAAGTCGATCCAAAACTGAAGAGCCATGAAGTCGCCCTGTATCTTCAGCAGACCCTCCTGGGGACCGTCCTGTTGTGGTCGCTGCACGGAGAACCGGAGCTTGCAGTCTGGATAGAGAACAGTTTTCAACATTTCTGGCGATCGATCACCGCCCGAGGGCCGGGAGCAGAAAGATGAGACAGAGAGATCGTATTGCCGCTCTGGTGATGATGGCCGGTGGGCTATGGGGCGTTGCGTTGTGCCTGGCAGCGGCAGGGCAGGAGCCGGCGGCCTACCGGCTCACTTTGGATGATGCGATTCAGAAGGGTCTCGAGGCCAATCTGAGCGTCCTGCTCTCCGGAGCGAACCTGAACGAGGCGGAAGGAACGCGACAACGGCGCCTTGCAGCAGCCCTTTTGCCGCGGGTGAATGCGCAGGCTTATGCCAACTTCCAGAATCGCGATCTGCGCGCCTTTGGCATCTCGCTGCCTGGAATGCCGGAAGTTGTGGGGCCGTTTTCAAATTATGACGTTCGACTATACGCGCAACAAAACATCGTAGATCGCCAGAGCCTGCACGGGCTGAAAGCCAGTGAGCGCGCTGTGCAATCGGACAAACTGAATGACGCGGATGCACGCGATCTAATTGTGCGCGCCATTGCTGCGCTTTATCTGAGTGCGGAATCTGCAGAGGCACGCGCCACAGTGGCGCAGTCGCGGGTAAACGATTCGAACGCCTTATTCAAGCTGGCAACGGACAAGCACGATGCGGGGACGGCAACTGGTGTGGATGTATTGCGCGCTGAAGTGCAGTTGGCAAATGACAGGCAAGCGCTGCTGATTGCGCAAAACGATCGCAAGCTGGCGCTGCTTTCGCTGGCTCGTGAACTGGGCATGAATCCGGGAACGCATTTGGAATTGGCGGAGACACTTGAGTTCAAGTCACTGCCTGTGCAGAACGCCGAGAAACTGCTGCCCGATGCGCTTGCCGCCCGCGCCGACTATCGATCCCTTGCCGCGCAGCGTGAGGCGCTGGTTGAGCAGCAGCGCGCAAATCGGGCGCGGTCATATCCGAAGCTGAGTGTCAA
Organism: uncultured Acidobacteriota bacterium; assembly: GCA_963833995.1. Lineage (GTDB taxonomy): Bacteria > Acidobacteriota > Terriglobia > Terriglobales > Acidobacteriaceae > Telmatobacter. The sequence continues at coordinate 178,586 of CAWIAE010000007.1, forward strand.
CGGGAATTTCGGGGGAATTGGACGCAGCATCGGAGGGATGCAGCCCACCGGGCTCATTCAGGGCCAGATCGACTTTACGCTATTCGACCATGATCGTGAGGGCGAGGCACAGGAACTCGCGGCGCAGATCAAGGCGATTGATGACAGGATTGCCGATCTGCGGCGCGGAATTGAAGAGGACGTGCGTGAAGCGCTCTTGAATCTTGATTCAGCCACGGAGCAGGTGGACGTTGCAAGCCAGGGACAGCAGCTTGCGCGGCGCGAACTGGAAATGGCGCAGGATCGGTTTCAAGTCGGCTCAGCCAACAACGTGGAAGTGGTAACAGCGCAGGATGAGCTGGCGCGCGCCGAGGAAAATTACATTCTGGCAGTGTCTAGCCACGTGGATGCAAAGTTTGCCCTGGCGCGCGCCCTGGGCAACACGCGGAAGAACATTGAAGAGTTCAATGAGGAGCCGTGAGCGGCACCGCGCAGCGCGCGAGTTTCGGAACATCGGAGTACGGAGACAGAGCTTATGAAGCGACTCATACCGGTTTTGATTCTGGTGGCCGCAATTGGGGCAGGGATCTACTTCTACCCGCGGTTTACGCGAAAGCCCGCCGCGGCCGACGATCTGACTCTGTCAGGAAACATCGAAGCCCATGAAAGCCTTGTTGGCTTCAAAGTTGTGGGTCGCATTGTCGACTTGCCGGTGGTTGAGGGTCAACAGGTGCAGCAGGGAGATTTGTTGGCTCGATTGGAGAATGCCGACTACCGGCAGAAGGTACGCATCGACCAAGCCAGCGTGCGCGTGCGGCAGTCCGATCTTGCGCTTACGCAGGCCGGAACGCGAGAACAGGAGAAAGACGCAGCGCGCCAAACCATGCTGGATGCACGGGCTGATCTGGAGCAGAAGGGACTCGACAACGATCGCGCCCAGAAGCTTTACGCCAAGGACGAGGTTTCCGCGCAGGACCGCGACATGGCTGCTACCGCGCTGAAGCGCGCGGAGGCCGTCTACAAGGCTTCACAACAGCGGTACAACGAAGCGCTGGAAGGGAGCCGCAAAGAAGATATTGCGATCGCCCGCGCCAATCTGAATGAGGCCGACGCCGATCTCGGATTGTCGCGGGTGAACCTTGACTACACGACGTTGCATGCGCCTTCCGCAGGCGTGATCACTGTGCGAGAGGCTGAGTTGGGAGAAGTTGTCTCGCCCGGAAGTCCTGTGGTGACGCTTGCCGATCTGGATCACGTCTGGTTGCGAGCCTACATCGCGGAGACCGATCTGGGGCGCATCCACTGGGGACAGGAGGCGACGGTCACGACCGACACGTATCCGGGCAAGCAGTACCACGGACATATTTCTTTCATTTCATCGAGCGCGGAGTTCACGCCCAAAAGCGTGCAGACCTACAAGGAGCGAGTCACCCTGGTTTACCGGATCAAGATCGACATCGATAATTCGAACCACGAACTCAAGCCGGGCATGCCTGCCGATGCTCACATTGCGCTGAGCTCAAATAATCAAAGCGCACAACCGGTTGGATCAACCTCAACAACACCATGACGCAGCAACCCGAACCTGCGATTGTGGCGAATAAGCTCACAAAGAGCTTCCCGGGCGTGCGCGCGGTAGACTCGCTGAGTTTTGAAGTGAGCGCCGGTGAGATTTTCGGCATGGTTGGTCCGGACGGGGCAGGGAAGACGACCACGCTTCGGATGCTGGCGGGGATCATGTCTCCGGACAGTGGTACAGCATCGATTGACGGCATCAATGTCGTGCTCGACCCGGAGCGTGCAAAACACTCTTTAAGCTACATGCCGCAGCGATTTGGACTTTACGAAGAGTTATCGGTGGACGAAAACATCCGGTTCTATGCTGATCTCTTTGGCGTGAACAGAGCGGAGCGCGAAAAGCGATCCGCAGAACTTCTGAATGCGGCGGGCATGAGTGAGTTTCGGAGACGGTACGCCGGCCTGCTCTCGGGAGGAATGAAGCAGAAACTTGGGCTGGTTTGCGCGTTGATCCACAGGCCAAAGGTAGTGCTGCTGGACGAACCGACTACCGGCGTTGATCCCGCTTCACGGCGCGATTTCTGGCGGATTCTGTATGAGTTGCTCGCGGAGGGTGTGGCGATTCTTACCTCTACCGCATATATGGACGAGGCGGAGCGATGCCATCGAGTTGCGCTCCTGCACCAGGGCAAATTGTTGTTCTGTGATACTCCGGCGAATCTGAAGGGGAGACTCCGGAAGGGGATATTGGTCATCTTTTCGCAGCATCCGCGGGCGGCGCGCGAAGTGGTCGATGGAGCGCAGGGCATATCCAGCCTCGTTGTGCATGGCGATGACCTTCGGGTTGTTGTTGACGATCCGGTGCTGCGACTTCCTGAACTCGAAGCGCGGCTCAACAGGGCGCAGGCGCAATTCGATTCCATTCAGCATGTCGCGCCGACGATCGAGGATCTTTTTGTCGATGCAGTGGGCGGCGGAGGTGCGACGAGTGTCTGAGAATGGCAATTCGGTGGTGATTGAAAATCTCGTCAAGCGGTTTGGCAGTTTTGTGGCCGTGGACAGGATTAATCTTGCCGTTCGCAAGGGCGAGGTGTTTGGCTTTCTCGGGCCAAACGGCGCGGGCAAGTCAACCACCATCCGGATGCTATGCGGGCTGTTGAGGCCCTCTGATGGTTGCGCGACGGTAGCCGGCTTCGATGTAGCTCGAAGACCCGAAGCAGTGCGGCAGAATATCGGCTACATGTCACAGAAGTTTTCCCTCTACAACGATCTGAAAGTAATTGAAAATATACGGCTGTTTGCAGGTCTTTACAGCGTGAACCAGAAGGAATTGTCCAGCCGGATCGATTGGGCATTGGAGATGGCGAACCTGAAAGGGCAGGAGAACCTGATTACGGGGACGCTGCCCGGCGGATGGAAACAACGCCTGGCGCTGGGGTGCGCGGTTCTGCACAAGCCGCCGATTATCTTTCTGGACGAGCCGACTTCCGGCGTCGATCCGATCTCGCGGCGCCAGTTCTGGGAAGTCATACATCTGATGGCGGCGGACGGCGTGACCGTTTTCGTCACCACGCATTATATGGAAGAGGCGGAATACTGCAACCGGCTCGGCCTGATCTTTCGTGGAAAGATTGTGGCCCTCGGCACGCCGACTGAGCTCAAGCAAAGGTCAATGAACGGTGAACTGCTGCTGGTGGAGTGCGCGCCGCTGGGCAGTGCGTTGGAGATTGTGCAATCGGCGCCGGGCGTGATAGATGCGGCCGTGTTTGGAAACGCGCTTCATCTTGTGGTGCGGAATGCGGAGACGGCGGGGTCCCAACTGAAGAGCTACCTCGCAGAGCGCGGCGTGGCGATCAGCCGCATGGAGAGGATTCGGCCGAGTCTTGAGGATGTCTTCGTTTCTCTCACCACGGTGCGAGGCTCAGCAGAAGGGGGTCGGGCATGAGCTGGACACGTTTATTCGTGATGGCAAGGAAGGAGACGGTCCAGATCCTGCGCGATTCGCGGAGCCTGATGATCGTCATCGTCATGCCGGTTGTGCTGGTATTGCTCTTTGGATATGGGGTGAATCTTGATTTGAAGGGACTGCCGGTGTACGTCTTCGACCGCGCCGGCACTCAGCAGAGCCAGGATCTGCTCAAACGCTTCCAGGCTAGTAAATATTTCCGTGTAGTGCGCGTGGTGAACGGCTACGACGAACTTACGAGGGCGATCGATGACGGCCAGGCGAAGATGGCGATCGTGGTTCCGTGGGACTTTTCGCAGAGGCTGAGCGAAGGCGGCCCGGTACAGGTGCAGGCCCTGGTGGACGCGACGGACGACAATACCGCGAATGTGCTCATCGGCTATGCACAGGCTGTCGTTCAGGCCTACTCCGCCGAGGTTCAGGTGAATTGGGCGCAACGGCGCGGCCTGTCAGTGCAGTCTGCTCCAATCAGCGTTGATACGCGCACCTGGTACAACGAGGACCTCGAAAGCAGCGCCTTCATCATTCCCGGAGTTCTGGCGCTGGTGATGTCGGTGATCGGCGCGTTTCTCACTTCACTCACTATCGCGCGCGAATGGGAGCGCGGCACGATGGAGCAGTTGATTTCGACGCCGGTGAGCGCGGCCGAGATCATGTTTGGGAAGTTGCTGCCTTATTTCATCCTCGGTATGGCCGACACAATCATCAGCGCGCTGATCGCGATCTACTGGTTTCAGGTGCCGTTCCGCGGCTCGTATCTCACCTTGCTGGGTAGTTCGGCCATGTTCCTGGTGGTGGTGCTTTCGTTGGGATTTTTTATCTCTGTGCTGGCGAAGGGGCAGTTCGCGGCCAGTCAGATTGCGCTGCTGGTTACGTTCCTCCCGGCCTTTCTCCTTTCAGGATTTCTGTTTTCGATTGAGCAGATGCCGGTTGCACTGCAGTGGATTACGCGCATTGTTCCGGCGCGCTATTACGTTTCCGTGCTCAAGAAGATATTTCTGAAAGGCACGCCGACGGCGTTGCTTTACGCAGACCTGATTCCGCTGGCCCTGTTCGCGCTTGTGCTCGCGGTGCTGGCCACGCGCTCATTCCATAAGAGGCTGGTGTAGGGAGGACGAGTTCGATGTTTGGGCGCATGAAGCAGATGATCATCAAGGAGTTCATCCAGGTGTTTCGCGACAAGCGAACGCGCTTCATCCTGATTGGGCCGCCCATCGTGCAGATGCTGATCTTTGGATACGCGGCGACGTACGAAATTCATCACGTTCCCACGGTGGTGGTCGATTTCGATCACAGCCAGGAGAGCAGGGAACTCATTTCGCGCTTTGTTGCAAGCCCTTATTTCGACGTGCAACGACAACTCGCCGATTCGCGCCAACTTGGCGATCTGATCGAGCGTGGAGATGCGATGGTGGGGCTGGAGATCGATGCCGGTTTCGCCCAAAGCTTGCGGAAGGGGCAGACTGCACCTCTGCAGGTGATTGTGGATGCGACCAACTCGAATACCGCGCTGATCGCGTCAGGGTACATCACGCAAATCGGGACGGGGTTTGCGCAGGATTACCAGCGTGACCGCATCTTCCGGATCGCACCGCAGGTGATGGAAGTGATGCCGTCGGTCGAACTTGCGCCGCGCCCGTGGTACAACCCGGATTTGCGCAGCCGCTGGTTCTTTATCCCCGGCATCATCGGCAGCTTGACGCTGGTTCTGGTGATTACGTTGACCGCTTTCGGTGTGGTGCGCGAACGCGAAATCGGAACACTGGAGCAGATCATGGTCACGCCCATCCGGCCGGCTGAGTTCATCCTGAGCAAGACACTGCCGTTTTTCCTGATCGGCCTTTTCGATGTCTCGCTGATCGCGGTGGTCGGTTCCTTTTGGTTTCAGGTGCCATTTCGCGGTCATATATCCGTTCTGTTCGCGGGGGCGGTGCTGTTTCTGTTGTCCATGCTGGGGACGGGCTTACTGATTTCGACGGTCTCCGCTACACAGCAGCAGGCAATGGTGACCGCGTTTTTCTTTATCATGCCGTCAGTCACTTTCTCAGGGTTCGGATTTCCCATCAGCACCATGCCGCAGTGGTTGCAATATATGACCTATGCCATTCCGCTTCGATACTTCCTGATCGTTCTGCGCGGGACATATCTGAAGGGTGTGGGAATGGACGTTCTGTGGCCGCAGATGGCGGCCATGGCGGCGCTGGGCGTGGGCCTGCTCGGCGTGGCAATTCTTCGTTTCCACAAGTCGCTGGACTAGTCTAGCAAGTGGCGGAATGGCGGACGGCGGGAGATCAGCGCAATGCAGCGATATCTTGGCCCATACTGCACTACTGTGAAGTCGAGCGATGACGCTCCTCAAGCCCTCTGCAGCGGCTGAAGTCTGCCCCCCATCCCTATTCTGTAAGCAAATTTCCTCTTTCATGGGCGATTAGTGCATCGCCGCAAAAAATCAGATTCGAAAGCGCTTAGCCGCAGAAACCAGATTCTAAATGAGTTACCTCGCATCCGATGCAGGTTTTCCCAGCCTATTCGTGTTTTCGGAGCCCTTTTCATTTCAGTATGAACAAGCTGGGGAATTAATCTGCAAAGTTTTCGGAATTGTTTGAGGGGCGAAAAGATAACTGTCGACTGGTGAGTCGTCACCACCCCTCTTCGTCGATTCATGGGCGACATTTGGTAGCGTTCGTTGGCTATCTTCTCCGCTGAGCAGATGAGCGCAAGTCACGGGCTCTAAAACCAACCGGAACCTCCCAGAGATGCGAATCCGGCTCTGCGCGCGAGATATGAGAGAGACGGATGACCTGTTTGCCCACGCGCGGATCGATCCTGGTGACGGCCAGATTCGTCTGAAGTTCTTCGGAGTACCAGAATTCGCGCGTCGAGATGAGCGCCTGTTCATTGCCATCCGCGCCGGGGCTAATTGTCCAGGTCTCACGCGTGCCGAAGACGGGGAGTCCTTCGATGGTGTCCGTTCCCAGTTGTTCGCGCGTCAAGGTACGTGTTCCCTGAACGTATGATCCTTCTGGTGTTGTTTCGAAACGGGTCGTCGGTTTGTAATCGCTAAGAACGCACTCATAGGTCTTGCCTAAGCAGTGAAGCTGCGTTCGCGTCACCGGATCAAGAAGATGGATTTCATAGAGAGGCGCTTCGGCCTTCGTGTTTGCAGGCACGAAATGATGGTTCTCCCGGTAGACCCGGCCATGGCTATCACGTGCCAGAAAGGCATCAAGGTGGAGGTTTACTGTGCTGCCGTCTTCAAGTGTCCGCGTCCATTCGGTTGTAGTTTTCGCAGAGAACTGCGCGTCCGGAATCGGCAGCACGTCAACGCCCGGGATGTGACCGCGACCGATCCCGGCATCAGGTCCACGCGACGGTTCTTGAGCTGCAGCGTCACCACCCAGGAAGACGCACGCCACTAGCAGGTAAAAAGCAGCTGACTTCATAGATATGATCCGGAGAATCCTCCAAATCTTACCAAATACAGGAAAGGGCCGCATTTTAGCTGTTATGTATTTGAAATCCGGTTTACTTCCTTATGCGCGTTCACCCGCGATCGACTCTTGATCGACTATTGCGCGGGTTGGGGAGGTAAGACAGCCCAGCCTCCGTTGGTGCCTTTGACCAGGGTGGCGGTAGCTGACTGGATGGATGTGTCAGCAGCGATCTTGGGAAAGGTCCTCATCGATTCGGGGGTACGGACCCAGTCGGGGAGGCCTTCAACCTCGTAACTGTACTTGACGGTGTATTGCGTGGGGTTGGAGGGGTCGTTGGGGGTGGCGTGGTCGATGGCGGTGACATTGAAGTGGCCAAAGCAGAAGTTACCGTAACCGGGTCGGTTGGGATCGGGAGTCCAGGCGGGCCGTCCCTTATCGGAAAGGTCGTACTTATTGACCTGTTTAGAGCCGACGAGAGTCTTTTCCGCGGAGCCGCGAATGAGAAGGCCGGCATCGGAGAGGGCGTCGTAGTCGCGGACCTCCTCGTCCTTGGAGGGGTCGACCTGAGCAGGCAGCTTTATTGGTGCGGGCCAGACACATACGTGCCGGCCGGTGAAGGACTTGTTGATCGCGGATATGAATTCCGTCTGATCGACTTGCTTCTTGCAACCGATTGCACATCCGAAGAGCCCGGTCAACACGAGCGCCATGGCCATTCTTTCACGCATTCGAATTCACCTCAGAGATTTGGATGCGGAGAAGCGGGTTGAATCGATTGAGTCTTGCGGAGGACTAAAAACAGTGGAAGATCCGCCGGGTTGCCGAAAGAGGAGCGGGACACAATCAGTCAAGCAACACAAGTTTAGCGTAGAGCATAAAGAGAGATCAATGTTTTGCGCAGTGTTCTGAGAAGCTTGTGGGCCAACCGCGCAGGAGGAGGTGGCGGAGGGATCCGTAGTGGGCGATTCCGGAGGTCACTCGAAAGAGTGTTTTCCACTTTTGCAGAGTTGCGTGGGGTTGCAGAGCTTTGCAGTTCTTGCCCGTCCCGGCCGGGAGTTGCATCATCCCGGCACTCACAGGTGATACTTTACCTTTGACCCAGTTCCTGCCGCCACCAAGAGCTGAACAGGGTTGATGGTACCCGGCGGGCGAACCAGCTTGTGCTTTGAAAGTTTTATGGGAGCGCGGTATTCAATGATGGAATTCCACATTTCGCGGCAGGTGCGTGAGCGATACCAGTTCGCCGAGTCGCTTTTTTCCTATACGGGGAACGTAGTTTTTGGCGATATTGCGGCCTGCCGTGCCTTTGCTCACCGAATGAACCAGGTTCGCAATGTGGAGAAGCATCCCGAGCGCGCCGTACATGCCGCCCAGCTTTTCGCAATGGGTTTGATCGACGAGGCAAGCCACGTCCTGATCGCGCAATACCGGAAGCAATTTGATCCGGAGGTGATGACGGCGGCGCTGGATTGGTTTTCTTCGCGGGTGGGGGCCGATCAGCTCGACAAGCTCCTGCTGACCTTTGTGGAGCATTTTCCGGGTCAGAGCGTGATGCGCGGGGTAGAGACTCCCCGGGAGTGGCTGCGGGGCAAAACAGACGGTTTTCCTCACCGCGCGGCGGCATTGGAAGAGATGCTTCTGCTTTGGACTGCAAATCGCAACGAGGCGTTCAAGCCCTTTGAAGAACTCTTTGAGGAAAAGAGCCTGGCGGAGAAGACGGTTTATCGCCAGGTGACCAAGGAGCTTCCCAACTATTTCGCCACGCGGCCGTTGATACCGCTGCCGAATGCCGCACCGATGAATCTGCTGGATCTGCTTCGGGCGCCGGCTACGGGGGCGCCTCGCTCGTTGAGCGATCAGCTTTCTCTGATTCGGCGGCTTTGGAAACCGCTGATCGGGGATGCCATGGAGCGGTTTCTGCTGATTGCGGGCGAGATTCTGCGCGAGGAGGAACTGGCAATCTGGATGCAGTTCAATCCCGCGGCAGCGGGGGCGCACGATGCCGCCAGACGTCGCCGGAAACGGGGCGGGCAACAATGGCCGTCGATTACGAGCCACTCCGATGTGCCGGTTTTTGGCGATCCGGCGCATGAATATGAGAAGTTCAGCGCGGATACAGCCTGGATGCCGAGTACGGTGCTGATTGCCAAGAGCACCTATGTGTGGCTGGCGCAGTTGAGCAAGCAATATGGACGTTATATCGCGCGCCTGGATGAGATTCCCAACGAGGAACTGGCGACGTTGGCGCGGCGGGGCCTGAACTCCCTATGGCTGATCGGGGTATGGGAGCGCAGCCGCGCATCCAGGACGATCAAGCAGCTTTGTGGCAATTCGGATGCCGTGGCTTCGGCCTACTCGCTTTTCGACTACAAGATTGCGGAGGACCTGGGCGGGGAAGGCGCTTATATCAATCTCCGCGACCGCTGCTACCATCACGGAATCCGGCTGGCGAGTGACATGGTGCCCAACCACATGGGCATCGATTCGCCCTGGGTGGTGGAGCACCCGGAGTGGTTTATTTCGCGGCCGCAGCCTCCGTATCCCGCCTACAGCTTCAACGGTCCCGATCTCTCCGGCGATGGGCGGGTGGAGATCAAGATTGAGGACCACTACTTCGAGCAGACGGATGCCGCGGTGGTTTTTCAACGCCGCGACCGCGCGACTGGCGAGACGCGCTACATCTATCACGGTAACGACGGGACGAGTTTCCCCTGGAACGACACGGCGCAGCTCGACTACCTGAATCCGGCGGTGCGCGAGCAGGTGATTCAGACCATCCTGCACGTCGCGCGGCTGTTTCCGGTGATCCGTTTCGATGCCGCCATGACGCTGGCGAAGCGGCACTTCCACAGGCTGTGGTTTCCGGCTCCCGGCGCAAGCGGCGCCATCCCTTCACGCGCCGAATACAGCATGGACCAGGCGGAATTCAACAGGCACATGCCGCACGAATTCTGGCGCGAGGTGGTGGACCGCGTGGCTGTCGAGGTTCCCGGTACGCTGTTGCTGGCGGAGGCATTCTGGCTGATGGAAGGATATTTCGTTCGCACCCTGGGCATGCACCGCGTGTATAACAGCGCGTTTATGAACATGATGCGCGACGAAGAAAATGCCAAGTACCGCTCGGTCATCAAAAATACCCTTGAGTTCGACCCGGACATAATGAAGCGTTACGTGAACTTTATGAGCAATCCTGATGAAAGGACGGCAATTGACCAGTTCGGCAAGGGAGATAAGTGCTTCGGTGTTGCGGTCATGATGTCGACACTCCCGGGACTGCCGATGTTTGGCCATGGGCAGGTGGAGGGGTTCACGGAGAAGTACGGGATGGAGTACCGGCGGCCCCGCTACGATGAAACCCCAGATCACTGGCTGGTGGAGCGCCACGAGCGTGAAATTGCTCCCTTGTTGAAGCGCCGCTGGCTTTTCGCAGAAAGCAGCAATTTTCTGCTCTATGACTTCTTTGAGGCTTCGGGGTCGGTGGATGAAAACGTATTTGCCTACTCGAACCGGAATGGGGGCGAGCGGGCGCTGGTGGTTTACAACAACCGATATGGAACGGCGCATGGGACGATCGATTTCTCGGCGGCCTACGCCGACAAGGCCAGCGCCCAACTGCGGCAGAGGCGGCTGGCAGAGGGACTGGGGGTCGGCAACGGTCCGGGCACTATGCTTGCCTGGCGCGATTCCCTTACCGGGCTCGAATACCTTCGTCGAGCAAACGATGTTGCCGAGCGGGGGATGACCCTTGAACTGCACGCATATCAGTGTCACGTCTTCCTCGACTGGCACGAACTGCACTCCACGGCTGAAAAACCATGGGACCGGCTTTGCGATCACCTGAACGGACGCGGCGTTCCGAGCCTTGAAGATGCGTTGGTGAATCTGGAACTGCAGCCGGTGCATAACGACCTTCGTTCGCTGCTTCATCCGGACATTGTTCGCCACCTGGGCGATCTCGCCGAGCATCCCCGGACGCTCGGCGCTGCCGATCGGAGGTTGAACAGGCAACGGAGGGAGTTTGTTGAGCAGGCGTGGACGCGGTGCGAGAGCTTCGTTCGCACGGCCCAGGCTGCTTACCTGGGACGTACGAAACGCGAAGAGCGGGCACCCGCAAGGCCCATCGATCCGGCCCATCTTCGTTCGGCCTTCACGGAACGTTTGCGCGCCGCCATGCGCATTCCTGTCGTGGAGGCGCTGTTCCCAGCGCCCTGGACGGCGGCCGCACGGCGCGTGCTTCCCAGCCCTAGCCCTCAGCTTACGGCTACGGCAATGTGGGGGCCGATCTTCGGCTGGTGCGCGCTTGAGCTGCTCGCTGAGTCCATCCATCCCGAGGTTCCGGAGCGCGTGGCGCTTGACCTGTTCGATCGTCTGCGTTTGCGCGAGCCGTTTGCCAAGGCCTTTAACGAACTAGGCTTTCAAGACGAGGAGGGATGGCGGGTCGCGGCGAGAATGAAGGTCTTGCTGCTGGCTGAGGCTGGTGCGGGTAAGGTGATGGCGGAAGGGTCCGCCACGGTGTCCGAGGCCAGGGGCAGGCAGGCTGCGAAAGGGCTTGCGCCGGTTCCGGCAAGGGAGACGAAAGCGGTTGGTGCGGCGAGCCCCGGGGAAACTGAAGTTCTGTACGAAAAGGCGGCCCTTGCACCTGAACTCTGGCTCGATCCGGATGTGCGTTGGCTGACTGGTGTGCATCGGGCGGGAGGGCACGATTATTTCGTGCAGGAACCCTATGAAGAACTGCTGTGGTGGTTGCTGATGCCCTCGCTGCTACGACTGGCGGGTGAAATCATTCCCACTCGGGCTGCCGCTGCGGAACTGGGCAGAACGATCGAGGAAAGTTTGGCGAAAGCGGATGCGGCGGGATACCGGGTCGATTGGTTGATCGACGGCAACAAGGATGCCACGAAGGGTTCGAAAGCGGTAGAAGCGAAGTCGACGCGGGTCGAGAGCGTGGAAGAGGCCGTTGTGAAGGACTTGCCGCCGGATGAAGAGGCGAGTGCGGATGAGGATATTCAAACCGAAGACCGGGAAAGGGATTCGCAGATCAGCGGCTCCCGCCGGCGAAATCGGGACAAGTGAACCGAAGGGCTCGATGGTCATTCGGGGAGCTGAATCCTAAGTGATTTGAATCACATCCGAATACATGTGCCTCGATATATTAAGCTGCAGAGAGGGTTCCCGCTGCAGGTTGAGCGGTGACAAGGGAGATGCCTGCGGATTTGCCAGTTCTCAACCGCGTTGATTTGAATGTATTTATCCTACTTTCCCACTCGACCGGAACTTGGACCGGAAGCGACGAGCGTTTGGCCACCGCCGATGTTGCACACGGGTCGACGGTAGGCCACGTAAGCCGCTCGGGAGTATCTCCTCTTGAATGGAGCCTCAGCGACTCCGCGACTCGTAAGGGAGAACACCGCACGAGCCTCTTGCTTCCGGCCGGCGGCTCAACTGGAGATAAGGAATGAAGAGTGTTTTTGTGATTGGGGCCGGGCCTGCCGGCATGTTTGCAGCGCGGCAGGTTGCCCTGGCCGGGTACGAGGTTTTCATATTCAACCGCGACATCAAGCCGGGCGGCCTTGCAGAGTACGGAATCTATCCGACCAAGGACAAGATGAAGTTTGGTCTGCGGAAGCAGTTTTCCCAAGTGCTTGCTCTGCCCAACGTGCACTACTTTGGCCACGTGCAGGTGGGTGAGGACTACGATCTGACGCTGGAGGAACTGGAGGCAATGCGGCCAGCGGCGATCATTTTTGCCTGTGGAGCGCAGGGGGCCGGCAAACTGGGGCTGGCTGGAGATCAGGCAAAGGGTATCTACGCGGCCAAAGACTTTGTATATCACTACAACCGGTTGCCTCCGTATGCATCGCAGGATTTTTCCACCGGCAAACGGATCGGCATCATTGGCATGGGCAATGTGGCCATCGATATCGCGCGCTGGCTGCTGGATGACGATCCGAACCGTGTAACCGAAAACGTGGTGATCATCGCCCGCCGTGGACCCCTGGAGATCAAGTTCGACGAGAAAGAGATCGGCTATCTGGAGCGCCACATCTCACGAGATGAGCTGATAGCGGAACTGGCACGCGTGAAAGAGCGGTGCGAGCGCTGCAACCAGGATGTTTCGCCGGAGAAAGTTTTCGAGAGCCACTTCCGTCATCTGAAGAATCCTGATTTTACTTCTGTTCCACCGCGGCTCTCGTTCCGATTTCTCTCATCGCCGAAAGCGATCCATGCGGGACCGGATGGCCGGATCGCCAAAATTGAAGTCGCAGAGAACGACCTGGTGCTGAGGGACAACGGCGATACCAAGTCCGTGAGCACGACGGAAACGGCCACCTTGGACATCGATACTCTGATCTTCGCCATCGGCGACCGGCACGATACAAAGATCGGGCTGCCGATGGGGCCGGAGGGGTACGCCACCAAACCTGATCCGGAGCATCCGAAGGAACCGCATTTTGAAGTCTGGAACCCGGAGACGAGCAACCTGCTTTCGGGAACCTACGTGGTCGGCTGGGCAAGGCGGGCCAGCACGGGGCTGGTGGGCATCGCCCGCCACGACGGCGAGCTGGGAGCGGCTAAGGCAATTGAGTATTTGAAGGATCTGCCGGATTCAGACTCGTTGACGGAGGCGGCGATCCGCGCGGAGCTTGAGGTAAAAGGCCTGGAGCCGGTCGACAAGGCTGATCTGGGCTTTCTGTCAACGGCGGAGAGACGAGTTGCGGAAGAGCAGAAGTTAACTTCATTTAAATTCAGCAACGACAAGGCAATGTATAAAGCTATAGATGAAGAAAAGGAAAGGGTGGCGGCGCAACAGAGCGAGGTGGCGGCTGGCTGATTTTGAAGTGCAGCTTTTTCATTGCTTTTATCGCGGCTTTCCGGCAAATCCTGCGATTAGCGTGGGGAAGTTTCGTCGAACCGCAGACCCCCTTCGGCGGCTGTGTCGAAAATCATCTACGAGCAATCGGCCGCCCTGCCGGGGTTGTTGAACCTCGCGCTCATTACCCGGAGTTGCGTCCGCCGCCGCGGACTGGCCCTAGGCTATTCTCGATTGCACCCTCCGGGAGCGATTGGGCGGGCGGCCTGATAGGATTTTCATCCTCATCCTCTGTAGGCGATCACAATTCCTGCAATTGTCAGCATTGAAGTGCAAGGATTTAATGCCACATGCTGAACCTGGTTTTTTGCGCAGTTTCGTCAAAATAACTGTGGAATTACCGCCAAAAGCAGTGTGAATGGATAAACCTGCCAGTCGGGAAGAAGCTCTTCCCTCATGTTGCGTTGAGGTACCGAAACGGCCTTTTTCCGTGACTCCTCCAGAAATAGACGAGGACGATGGTGCTTGCCACCGCCGCGTAGGCGCACCACACCGAAGTAAAAGCGTAGCGCTTAACTGCCATCACCACCAACAGAATCACCAAGTTCGCCACTCCGAAAATCACCATGTCTCTGATCTTTGAGAAAAACAGCGAACCGCAGGTCGCGACGATATACAGAACTGCGACAACAATGTTGTTTGTCGCAGGGTTGATGTACACAATGCTGTTGGCCTTGATGAACGTCTGCGTCGGATAGGCAACCAGCGCCCAGAGTATATAGAGACCGGTAAGACACCCAATGACGACGAACGGCAGCATACGTCTGCGGCTCCGTGCGTCGGGCTCGAACAGCAGCACACTAAGCGGCAGCAGAAACGGCAGAAGTCCCTGCGCATACAACATGAATGCTGCAGCCATGGCATGTGTGACGGCGGGCGAGAGCCCTCCATCCAGCCCCAGCCAGACGAATCCCTCCGTGAACTGGTGAACTGCGAAGAGCGTTGGGAGCGATGCAAAGAGCAATTCGCGCCTGTGTTTTACTCTCGTTAGCGTCAGGACTCCGATCGTGCCCAAAACTCCGCTGCCCGTGAAATTTGCTGCCGCAGAAAAACACATGCAGTGTTCCCCCGATCGTTATAGCTAATTCATCATAGAAGCGCTCAGGCTGCAAATACCGACCAGAAATGGGTTTGCCAATGTCAGTCGAAGCTGACAAATCCGCCGTTTCCACTTCTATCTTCTCCACGTGACGCTTTGCGCGTCTCCTTCGCACCGAAGGATTTCAAGATTCGGCAGGGCGTGGAGGGGACGCGTGATGGAGCCGCCTCGGCAATGCCTGAAACGGATTCTGCAGAGGGGCATCGAGCGGGGACTGTTGCCAGAAAGCCTTGACGTGGAGATTGCGATTGCTCTGTTGCTGGGGCCGATGCTGTATTCACATATTTTCCAAAAAGAACGGCAGCCGAAGGGACCGGATATCGGACCCAGGGCAGCGGAGGCTTTCTGGCGGGCGTTTGGGGTAGCACACGATCGGCAGGGCTAATGGCCCGGATTCTCTGGGCGGGTTCGTGTTTTCCGATCCACAAATGAGCTTGGTGCGGCTATCTGTTGATCGGGGATAACTGCTCTGGCGTGAGGCCGGCGCCATCGGCGCTTTCCTGGGTGCGAGCGCGATGAAGGCCACGCCGATGACCGCGAGAATGGCCACGCCGATCAATTCTCCGCGCGCGACCATGTTGAGCCATGCCTGAGTGCCCATGAGAGCTGCGTGCGCGAGACTGGACCATGCGGTGAAGGCAATCAGACTGCGATTTGCCGAAGGGTTGCGGAGGGCCAGGAGAAGGAAGACGCCGAGGGTGACGTAAAGGCTGAACATCATGGAAAGCGCAGGCTCTTGCCGAATGAAAATCACCATGGGGTAAGCAGTTGCGAGAAAGAGCAACCCCGCCAGCGTCAACATAATCTTCAAAACCAGTTCTCGATTCATGCATGCCCTCCGAATGTGCCTTAGCGCTGCTCGTCTTCGATTTCGAGAATGCCCATTCAATCGAAAAACGGGATGAAGATCCTCGGGCCTCCCGGTGACGTGGGGCTGGATGATTACGCTTCATCTGCAGCAGTCTTGCCGGATGCGGTCTCGCTTGGATAGTTGAAGAAGAGCTGATTGCCATCGGGATCGCCGACTATCAGGAGCCGGTAGCCCCACGAGCCTTCCTTGACCGGAACGCCCCTCGCCTCCAGTTCCACGCGCAGCCCATCAACAGCGGCGACTGCGGCCTCCCGTGTCGCGGGCTCGACGTTCAGGGAGATGAACAATAGCCCTTTGCCAATCTTTTCCGGCCACACGTCAGCCAGGATAACCGCGCAGCCCTGCCGATCGACCTGTGCGATGTGCACTCTGCCGTCCTCGTCGTAGCGCCAGGGGCTCGTGAAGCCGACCCGGTCGACGTAAAAACGGAGCGAGGCCTCAACGTCGGTCACGTGCAGGACGGGGCGCGCGAACCACTCTGTCATTGGCTATGTATCCCTTGAATGACGACAACCGTTGCCTCGCAAATATCGTACAGGACCGTCCAGTGTTGAGAACAGGGCAAAGCGCGTTTCCAGCCACAATTCAACCTCGACATTCAAGTGAGATCGCGCGATTTTTTCGCGGATGGGTTGAACTGAGCGGCTCAAAAAATCGTAGGGCTTTTTGAAGAGAATCTCCGATCGAATCCTGTTCGTTTTTGGACAGGTGGCTTCGGGATTGAACACCTCTCTGTGTGCCTCATCGGATCGGATTCTCATTTCAAAAGGTTTAGATGAGGCCGTGGTTGGCTGGAGAAGTGCTGCTGAGGTTTCAGATTTTTTGAATCTGTGAGGGTAGTCCCTATGCAGAAAATGGTTTCCGATCTTCGATTCGTGACGCGCCAATTGCTCAAATCCCCAGGGTTTGCGGTGACGGCGGTGTTGATGCTCGCGTTTGGCATTGGGGCGACGACCGCGATCTTTTCGATTGTCGATGCGGTCCTGCTGCGTCCGCTGCCATTTCCGGATTCAAGCCGGCTGATGGTCTTGTCGGATCGGCTGGAGGGGGTGAGTTTCGACGGCAACGACGAGGTCGGCGTCACCGTGCCCGACATCCGTACCTACACACGGGAGACGCACGCCTTCAGCGCGCTGGGTGGGTACCAGTATTCGGGCTTCGAGCTCTCGGGGACAGGAGAGCCGGCCCAGGTGAACGCGGCCCGCATGACGGCGGGAGTGTTTTCCGCACTGGGAGTGGCGCCCCTGCTGGGCAGGGTCTTCACTGCCGATGAAGATGAACACCACCAGCAGGTCGCGGTGCTGAGCTATGGGTCCTGGGTAAACCGTTTTCACCGTGACCCGAAGGTTCTGGGAACGAAGATCGACCTGGATCGCAAGCCCTATGTCGTAATCGGGGTGATGCCGCGCGATTTTCAGTTTCCCATGGTGACGGGACAGGTGTATCACACAGACCTGTGGGTTCCGATGAGCTTCAGACCCGATGAGCTCACGCCCGTGGCCTCGGCAAACTGGAGCTATCAGATGGTCGGCCGCCTGAAGCCGGGAGTATCGCCCGCGCAGGCGCAGAGCGATGCAGAGACGGTGGCGCAGGAGATCATGCGGAATTTTCCGGCCATGATTGCGAACCTGCATATCAGCGCCATGGTGCGGCCTCTGCGAGAAGACACCGTGGAGAAAACGAAGCCGTTGCTGCGCACGCTCTTCCTCGCTGTCGCCGTGGTGCTGTTAATTGCGTGCGTGAATCTGGCGGGGCTGATGCTGGTGAGAGCTATCCGGCGGCAGAAGGAAGTGGCCGTGCGCCTGGCGCTGGGGGCGCGCGCATCGGCGCTGCTGCGACAGGCAATTCTGGAGAGCCTGGTGCTGAGCTTCAGCGGAGGGGTACTGGGGCTAGCGATGGCTTCAGTGGCGCTGCGGGTGGGCAAGAGCATGCTTCCCGAAAGTCTGCCGCGTGTCAACGAGATTGGGCTGAACTGGAGTGTGGTCGCCTTTGCGCTGCTGCTGGGAGTTGTAACTGGGCTCGTTTGCGGATTGGTACCGGCGTTTGCGGCATTGCGGACCAATGTGAATGCCAACCTGAAGGAGGGCGGGCGCAGCGGGTCGGAAGGCGGGGGGCATGCGCGCTTGCGGTCTGGGCTGGTGGTGGCCGAGATCGCAATTGCGCTGGTTTTGCTGACGGCATCGTGCCTGTTGCTGCGGAGCTTTGAGAAGATGCGCTCAGTGGACCTGGGATACCGGCCCGACCACATGACGACGGCTTCCTATGGCCTGCCCCAGAAGCAGTACAGCAAGCAGTCGCAGGTGGATGCGTTTAACCGGGCATTGCTGGACCGGTTGAATCAGTTGCCCGGAGTGACGGCAACCGGACTGACCAGCGTTGTGCCCGCCGGGTCAAACAACAACAACCAGACATTTGTGGTGGAAGGATATACGCCGCCGAAGGGCGCGGATATGAACCTGGCAACCGTATCGCAGCTGATTGGGAATGTCTTCCCCGCGATGGGAGTCCCGCTGCTGCGGGGCAGATTCTTTACGCCCGACGATCGCGCTGGAAAGCAGCTTGTGGTAATCGTGAACCACAAGCTGGCGCAACATTTCTGGCCGAATCAGAATCCGCTCGGGAAGAGGCTGCGCATCGGCACGCCGGAGATGCAAACTCCGTGGCTGACCGTGGTGGGCGAAGTGGCGGACGTGAAGCTGAATTCGCCCGATGAGCCCTCGAAGGAGCAATACTACGAGCCCGTGGACCAGGGCGAAGATGACGCAGGTGCATTGGCCACGCCGACCGATCTGAACGGCAACGGCGGCTACATCGTGTTGCGGTCGACGCTGCCGCCGGAGCAGATGGAGAACGCGCTGCGGGAGACGGTGCGGTCGATTGATCCGCTGCTGCCGTTGACCCAGGTGCAGACAATGGAGCAAGGACTGCAAGAGAGCGAAGCTCCTCGGCGGTTCAATACCGTGCTCATCGGGAGCTTCGCGCTGGCGGCGGTGCTGCTGGCTGTGCTCGGAATCTATAGCGTGATTGCATTCTCGGTGGCTTCGCGGGTGCAGGAGATGGCGATACGGATGGCTCTTGGCTCGCAACGTGCCGCGATCGTCCGGCTGGTTTTGCAATCGGGAGCGAAGCTGGCCGTGATTGGCTGCGTTATCGGGCTGGGCGGAGCTATGGCGGCCTCTGGACTGCTGCGCTCGTTGCTCTTCGGCGTGAGCCCGTTTGATCCACTCGTGCTCACCGTGGCGGCATTGGGCGTGATGCTGCTGGCCGTCGCCGCGTCCGGGCTTCCGGCACTCCGGGCGGCGTCCATCGATCCCATGAAGTCGTTGCGGGGAGAATAAACTCGCTGCCGCCGAATCCAGAGGTGAAAGGAGCCACTGGCGTTTGGGTGGAATGCACCCCAATCGATTTGCCGATTTGCCGTCACGTTTATTGCGCTACGACATTGCCGGCGATGCGGTCGTACTCCGAGCGGGTGATGAGGCGGCGCTGGAGCAGGTCGTGTGCGTTCTGGTAGGGGCGGTTGGCGATGATGCGGTGCGCGATTCCGGCATCGATGCCGGGGAGAGCTTCGAGCTGCTCGGGGGTGGCCTTGTTGATGTTGACAGGGCCCTTGGTTTTCAGGCCGTCGACTACTCCCTTGGCGACGGCTTTGGCATCGCGGACGGCTGTACTGGTGGCCTTGGCTGTGTCTTGCCGGATGGCGTCGGGGCTGCGGTCGGCGGAGGAGCAGCCAACCAGGGCGAGCAAACCGGCCGTGCAGAGAAGGATGCGTCTCATGGTGATTGGATGCGGCGGGGAGCGGCATAGCAGGTCCACTGGGTTGGGATTTTCCATCTCTCAAAATTGAGCAGTACCCCGCCATTTCGGCTGGAATAGCAGAGGGGAGCTGTCCGGCGGTATCGTTTATAGCAGGAGTGAACATGACTGTCGCATCATCCGGTATTCGCGCGCCTCGGGGTAATCGATTGAGCTGCAAGGGCTGGCAGCAGGAGGCGGCTTTGCGCTGCCTGATGAACAACCTGGACCCGGAGGTGGCCGAGAGGCCAGCGGACCTGGTGGTGTATGGAGGCATTGGAAAGGCGGCGAGAAATTGGGAGTGCTTTCATGCGATCGTGCGTGAGTTGGAGCATTTGGGCAACGAGGAGACGCTGCTGGTGCAGTCGGGCAAGCCGGTGGCGGTGTTTCCCACGCATGAGATGGCGCCCCGGGTGCTGATTGCCAATTCAAACCTGGTGGGGAAGTGGGCGACATGGGAGCACTTCAACGAGCTGGACCGCAAGGGGCTAATGATGTATGGGCAGATGACGGCGGGAAGTTGGATTTATATCGGCACGCAGGGGATTCTGCAGGGCACGTTCCAGACGTTTGCGGCGCTGGCGGAGAGGCATTTTGCCGATTCGGGCGGGACAGGCTCGCTGAAGGGCAAGCTGGTGGTGACGGGCGGCATGGGCGGCATGGGTGGAGCGCAGCCACTTTCAGTGACGCTGAATGACGGCGTGGTGCTGTGTGTTGAGGTGGACCGATCGCGGATTCAACGCCGGCTTGAAACGCGCTATTGCGACCTGATCAGCGAGGATCTGGACGAGGCGCTCGGGCTGTGCGAGGCGGCGCGGAGCGAGGGGCGCGCGCTGAGCGTGGGGTTGGTGGGGAATTGCGCCGATGTGCTGCCGGAGATTGTGCGGCGGGGCGTTCAAGTGGACGTGGTGACGGATCAGACCAGCGCGCATGATCCGCTGAACGGGTATGTGCCGCAGGGGCTCACGCCGGCGCAGGCCGCAGAGTTGCGGAAGCGCGATCCCGAGGAGTATGTACGGCGGTCGACGGCTTCAATGGTGCTGCATGTGAACGCGATGCTGGCGCTGCAACGGGCTGGCGCGGTGACTTTCGACTATGGAAACAATATTCGGCGGTTCGCGTTCGATGCGGGGTGCGCGGATGCGTTTCTGATTCCGGGATTCGTGCCGGAGTATATTCGGCCGCTTTTTTGCATGGGGACGGGGCCGTTCCGGTGGGTGGCGCTGTCGGGCGATCCCAGGGACATTGACCGCACGGACGAGTTGGCGCTGGAGTTGTTTCCGGAGAATGAGATTCTGACGCGGTGGCTCAAACTGGCGCGGGGGCGGTTCGCATTTCAGGGATTGCCGGCACGGATTTGTTGGCTGGGTTATGGGGAACGTCAACGCATGGGTGAGGCGATCAACGACCTTGTGCGGAGAGGTGAGATTTCCGCGCCGATCGCGATGGGGCGGGATCATTTGGATGCTGGGTCGGTGGCGAGCCCTTATCGCGAGACGGAGAAGATGCTGGATGGTTCGGATGCGGTTGCGGATTGGCCGATTCTGAACGCGCTGCTGAATACGGCATCGGGCGCGACGTGGGTGAGCTTCCATCATGGCGGCGGTGTGGGGATGGGCTATTCCCTGCACGCGGGGCAGGTGACGGTGGCGGACGGGACAGAGATGGCAGCACGAAAGATTGCGCGGGTGCTGAACAACGATCCGGGCATTGGCGTGGCGCGGCATGTGGATGCGGGGTACGAGCTGGCGCGCGAGACGGCGCGGGATCGCGGGATACATATTCCGATGGCGGGGAAGTAGCCGTGACGGGTGCTTTCGCTGTTCTCAACATCGGCCAACTGGTGACTCTTGCGGGGCCTCAACGCGCGCGGACCGGCAGGGAGATGAGCGAGCTGGGCCTGATCGAAGATGGTGCCTTGCTGATCGAGGACGGCGTAATTGCGGCTGTGGGCACAGAACCCGAGCTTGAGCCGCGGATTCCGCCGTCGATGCTGGTGGTAGATGCGGGCGGGCGATGCGTGACACCGGGGTTTGTGGACGCGCACACGCACCTGGTGTTCGTCGGCAACCGGGCGGCGGAGTTCGAACAACGCATCGGGGGCGCTACATACCAGGAGATTGCCGCGGCGGGCGGCGGCATTCTGCGGACGGTGAAACTGACGCGCGCGGCCAGCGAAGATGAATTGTTGACGGAAGCACGGCGGCATCGGGACTGGATGCTGCGGTCGGGGACGACGACGATTGAGGCCAAGTCAGGCTATGGGCTCGATGGCGAGACGGAGCTGCGCATGCTGCGCGTGCTGGCGCGGCTGAATGCGGAAGGGCCCGCGCACATTGTTCCCACATTGCTGGCTGCGCATACCGTGCCACCAGAATTCGCAGGGCGGCGGGATGAGTATGTGTGCTGGATCGCGGAGGACCTGATTCCGGAAGTGAGCTCGGCAGGGCTGGCGCGGTTTTGCGATGCGTTCTGTGACGATCATGCATTCACCGTAGAGGAGGCGCGGACGGTGTTGACCGCGGCGCACCGCAACGGGCTTGGATTGCGCGTGCACGCGGAACAATTCCGGCCGGGGACGGGAGCGGCGCTGGCTGCGGAACTGGGCGCGGCGACGGCGGATCATCTGGAGACTGTGGACGAGCAGACGCTGGACGCATTGCAGGCGGCTGGCGTGCAACCAGTGCTTCTGCCGGGGTCGGTGTTTGCGCTGGGACGCACGAAGTATCCGCCAGCGCGAAAGATGATCGAGATGGGGCTGGCGGTGGTGGTGGCGACGGACTTCAATCCGGGGTCGTCGCCGATTGCCTCGATGCCGTTCATTTTCTCGCTAGCATGTCTGCAGATGGGGATGTTGCCGGCCGAGGCGCTAACCGCGGGTACGGTGAATGCGGCGTGGAGTCTTGGGGTCGGGGACAGGGTTGGGACGCTGGAGGCGGGGAAGGAGGCGGATTTTCTGATTCATGAGTTTGACGATTACCGCGAACTGGCCTACTTTATCGCGGCGCCGGCGCGGCGGCGAGTCTTTATCGGGGGCAGGGATGTGACGTCGCAATGAGGCGAAAGGCAAAAGGGCCGCCCGAAGGCGGCCCTGTTAGCCAGCAAAGGCTGCAGTTGATTTAGTACATGCCGTCCATGCCGCCGCCGTGACCGCCGCCGGCCGGGGCCGACTTGGGCTCAGGGATTTCGACGACCAGAGCTTCGGTGGTCAGCAACAGACCAGCGATAGAAGCCGCGTTCTGCAGAGCAGTGCGCGTCACCTTGGTGGGGTCGATGACGCCGGCCTTCACCAGGTCCTCGAACACGCCGGTGAGCGCGTTATAGCCGTAGTGATGGTCCTTGGACTCAAGAACCTTGGCCACAACCACCGCACCCTCTTCGCCGGTGTTGGCGACGATCTGGCGCAGCGGCTCTTCGAGCGAGCGGCGCACGATTTGCGCACCGATCTTCTCGTCGCCTTCTAACGTCTTGATCAGCGCGTCAACGGCCGGAATAGCGCGAACCAGAGCTACGCCGCCGCCGGGGACGATGCCTTCCTCAACTGCCGCGCGGGTGGCGTGCAGGGCATCTTCGACGCGAGCCTTCTTCTCTTTCAGCTCGGTCTCAGTGGCCGCGCCGACCTTGATGATGGCAACGCCGCCGACCAGCTTGGCAAGGCGCTCCTGCAGCTTCTCCTTGTCGTAGTCGGAGGTGGTCTTCTCGATCTGCGAACGAATCTCCTTCACACGGCCCTCGATGTCGGACGACTTGCCGGCACCGTCGACGATGGTGGTGTTGTCCTTGTCGATGGTGATGCGCTTCGCCTTGCCCAGATCCTCGAGCTTCACGCCTTCCAGCTTGATGCCCAGATCCTCAGTAATGGCCTTGCCACCGGTGAGGATGGCGATGTCACCCAGGATTGACTTGCGACGGTCGCCGAAGCCAGGAGCCTTGACGGCTGCCACATTCAGCGTGCCGCGGAGCTTGTTGACGACGAGAGTGGCGAGGGCTTCGCCTTCGACGTCCTCGGCGATGATCAGGAGTGGCTTGCCGCCACGGGCGACCTGTTCGAGCAGGGGCAGGAGGTCCTTCATGGCGCTGATCTTTTTCTCGTAGATCAGGATGTAGGGATCCTCGAGCACGACTTCAAGGCGCTCGGCGTCGGTGACGAAGTAGGGGCTGAGATAGCCGCGGTCGAACTGCATGCCGTCGACTGTCTCAAGGCCGGTGTGCATGGTCTTGGACTCTTCGATGGTGATGACGCCATCCTTGCCGACAACCTTGACGGCATGGGCAATGATGTCGCCGATCTCCTGATCGCCGTTGGCCGAGATAGCCCCGACCTGCGCCACGGAGTCTTCGTCGACGGGCTTGGACAGCTTGCCAAGGGCGCCGCCCTCGGTCCATTTGCCGTCCTTGTCGCGGGTGCCGATGATGGTGATGACGGCCTTGTCGATGCCGCGCTTCAGGGCAGTCGGGTTGGCGCCGGCGGCCACGGTCTTTACGCCTTCGCGGAAGATGGCCTGGGCGAGGACGGTCGCTGTGGTGGTTCCGTCGCCGGCCACGTCGCTGGTCTTGGAGGCGACCTCACGCACAAGCTGTGCGCCCACGTTTTCCATCGGGTCCTTGAGGTCGATTTCCTTGGCTACGGTTACGCCGTCCTTGGTGATGGTGGGCGAACCGAATTTCTTCTCGATCACGACGTTGCGGCCCTTGGGACCGAGCGTCGCCTTGACGGCGTCTGCCAGCGTGTTGACGCCGCGCAGAATTGCCTGCCGGGAATCTTCACCATGCAAAATTTGCTTTGCCATGCTTGTAACTCTCCTTAGAACAGTTGTCAGATTTCAGTGGTCAGTTGTCAGTGTTGGGTGATCAGTCGTCAGCGCCGTGCTCGTCTCGCAAATGATTTACTGACGTCTGAAAGCTGGTAACTGACTACTTTTTCACGATGCCGAGGACTTCTTCTTCACGCATGATGAGGAATTCCTCACCGTCGATCTTGATCTCAGTGCCGGAGTATTTGCCGAAGAGGATCTTGTCGCCCGCTTTGACGTCGAGGGGGAAGACCTTGCCTTCGTCGTTGGACTTGCCTTTGCCGACGGCAATCACTTCGCCTTCCTGGGGCTTTTCCTTGGCGCTGTCGGGGATGATAATGCCCCCGCGGACCGTTTCGCCCTCTTCAACACGGCGGACGAGGATACGGTCATGGAGTGGGGTAAAGGTCGTTGTTACGGATGTTGCTGCCATTGCTTCGATTCTCCTTCACGCGCAGGCGAGGTCTAACCCCATGCTGCGGTTTTGAGTGGGTTTTGCGACAAAAAGCCTGTGATGATGCTTTGGACGGCGGCCTTTTGAGTGGAGCGGCGGAAGCTCGTCGAGCAGTTTCGCCGCCAGTGTGCTAGCACTCTCGCCTTCCAATTGCTAACGATAGGGAAGCATTGTCGGGTTGTCAAGGGGAAAATTGTGAACATATGAGTTGTACACACTCAGCTTTCCAGCGCTTTAGTCAATCAAGTTGCGCCGGAGAGTTTGCCAGATCGGCGCTTGGGCCCCGAGCGGTGCGGTGCGGCCCCTTGTTCACACCTGTACTGAGGGGCCTCAGATAACTCCCCAGGCGTTTTTTGCGTCTGTTCACTTGTGACTTGTTCGTGGTGAAACCCGCCCGAAACGGTATTCCGTCGGTGTTGGGGATACCGCGAGGGTTCGATGTCGGAGTCACGACGAACTAAACGGGGCCATCGCACGTCACCTCAGGAACCGTTGAACGACTAATTGCCCGAGAAAGAAAGCTCAAAACCGGATTATGAAAGGGATGCGCGCGATGCGAGTACTGCGCAGCTTCAAACTCCTGTAGTGGGGTGAAGGCATCTCTGTCAATTGGCTTGTGGAAAAGCTCACATGAAGTGAGGATGGCGAAGCCATGATCGAAATCACTCCCGCGGTGAATATCTCAGCGATCGATGAGTCGTCAGAGTTGGCCGCAGGACGGCACTGGTTTGCCGTGTACACCACATGCCGTCATGAGAAGCGCATTGCGCAACATTTTGAGCAGCGGGGGATTAAATGTTATCTACCGCTGTATCGAACGCAGCGCCGATGGAAAGACAGGCCAGCTGTAAGCCTCGATTTACCGCTATTTCCGGGTTACATTTTCGTGCACATCGATCGGCCGAAGCGGTTGGCTGTTCTTCAGGTTCCCGGGGTACTTTCGTTGATTGGATTCATGGGCACCCAGTTCAATCCGCTACCGGAATTTGAAATCGAGGCTCTCCAGAAAGGCCTCGATCCACTTCGCGCAGAGCCGCATCCGCTGCTGCTGGCGGGTCAGCGAGCGCGTATCCGCAAGGGCGCATTGGCAGGGATAGAAGGGATCGTGGTGCGAAAGAAGAACAATCTGCGCGTGGTCCTTACTCTGGATCTAATCATGCAAAGTATCTCGCTTGAAGTTGATGGGGATGACCTGGAGCCGGTGAATCCACCTCCACACCAACCGGACTGGCGAGAACCCCCGGTGAGCAGTTATTGTTTGCAGGCTAGGAAGGTATCTACCTGTGCGATAAGTTAGAACTTATAAGAACTTATGAGTGCGTTCTCCTAAAAAAGTTATCGAGAATCATCCACTTCACAATCAGAATCAATCTCCGTGAATCCCCGATCGGGCAGCCTGCGAGGTTTGATCACGGAGCGATCGACCGGCTTTAGCCGCCGCCAGTGCCTTTGAATGATGCGGCAGGTGTTTAACCAGAACAAACCTTTGAGGTATTTGGGATGCGAGGAAAAAACGCTCTGACCATAATAGAGTCTGTTGGCCCAGAGTGGAGTCCGGCAGCAGGGGCAACGAGTATGGCGCATGAAGGGATTGCGCTGTGTGCCTCCAATCGCTCACAGGAGGAGTTGGCGTCTGCCATCAAGCGGGCTTCTTCATTGCGGTATTCGCTGGTGAAGCGCGCAATCGACATTGTGCTATCGTGCCTGCTCCTGGTGGCTCTGTTTCCATTGGGAGTCTTGATTGCTTTACTGGTGGTGATGACATCGCGGGGCCCGGTGTTCTATCGCCAGGAGAGAAGCGGGCGTTTCGGAGTTCCATTTCAGATCATTAAATTTCGTTCGATGTACACTACTCCGCGCAGGGCCGAGGTGCTGGTGTTTACCTCCTCTCACCGAAATTGTCGCGAGTTTTGCACCGTGGTGAAGAAGCCTTCTGATCCACGAGTGACGCCGGTAGGCCGACTGTTGAGGAAGCTTAGCCTGGACGAGTTACCACAGTTATTCAACGTGATCGCGGGTGATATGTCCCTTGTAGGGCCGAGGCCGATCATCGAGGCTGAGCGGCCTATCTATGGCCAGTACCTGGCTTACTACGATCTGCTTTCGCCTGGAATTACAGGACTTTGGCAAGTATCCGGCCGTAGCGATATTGGATATGAAAGGCGCGTGTTGCTCGACAGCGAATATGCGAGCCGGTGGAGCTGCCTTCTCGACTTCACCATTCTTGCGCGGACAATTCCCGCCGTGATTACGATGCGGGGCGCCTACTAGTACTAATTGAGTCTTTTGGGTTTTCACCTGCGGACTGACTTTGCCAACTCCGGTCGCAATATCCGACCGCCGAACCAATTCGAACCACTGAAATCAAATGCCGACGAATGACTAGACGCTTGCCGCTCTTGATCGCTGTAGCTTGCGCGTTGGCGCCGGCGTGTCTCTTTGCGCAATCAACTCAATCTCCTCTTGGATCCGGAAACCAGGAACCTGGATTGTCCGGAAATACGAATTGCTCTTGGGGCTCGGATTGTTCTTCGCCGGAGATGGGTTCGGGCCAGCCGATTGATATTGGCGGAGCCACACCGCAGTGGGAATATCCGGGGCTGGGCGGAAGGGGTTCGACTGGTTCTGTCTACAGTGACAATGCGGGAGGCATCGACCGGGAGAATACATATCGACAACGGCGCATTGTACCGACGAAGCCGCAGGCACTTACAGAATTTCAAATGCTGATCGCGGGATCTGTGGGTCGTGTTGTGCCAATTTATGGCGCAGATCTGTTTCTGAACGTACCGGATACCTTCGCGCCTGCAGAGCGGATCCCAGTGACACCGAATTACGAGATCGGCCCGGGTGACGAACTGCTGATCCGGACGTGGGGACAAATCAATCAGAATCTTCATCTGGTGGTGGACCGGAGCGGTTCCGTTTACATACCACAGGTGGGGGATGTTCGTGTTGCAGGGCTGCAGTTCGGGCAGTTGCAGAATTTCCTCAAGACGCAATTCGATCGCATTTATCGCAACTTTGACCTCAACGTCAATCTCGGTCAATTGCATTCCATTCAAGTTTTCATCACAGGTGAGGCGCGTCAACCGGGGAGTTATACGATAAGCTCGCTCAGCACGCTGGTGAACGCCGTGTTTGCATGTGGCGGTCCGAAGCCAATTGGATCGCTGCGCCACATTCAACTCAAACGCGGCGCAACGTTGGTAACGGACTTTGACCTTTACGATTTGTTGCTGAAGGGCGATAAGTCAAAGGACGTTCCGCTGGAAACCGGGGACGTGATTTATTTTCCACCTGTCGGGCATGAGGTCGCGGTTGTAGGCAGCGTCCATGCGCCGGCAATCTACGAACTGCGCGGAAGCGAAACAATTGCCGATGCAATCGCGCTGGCGGGAGGGACCTCGGCGCTGGCGGATACCTCATCGCTGGAAATCGAGCGCACTGAAGAGCAGCCAAACGGAAACAGTGCGAGGGTTGCGATTGATGTGGCGATGAACGTATCGGGACTTTCGGCTTCTCTGGTTGACGCCGATCTTGTCCGCATCCGCACGCGCGCTCCGAGCTTCGACAAGACCGTGACTCTGCGTGGCAATGTTGCCAACCCCGGCAGGTTCGCGTGGCACGCGGGCATGAGGGTTCGCGATCTGATTCCTGATAAGGAATCACTGTTGACTCCCGGATACTGGCTGCGCCGCGAGCAACTGGGGCTGCCTTTGGCAAATTTCCAGCCTGTGCTACCGCCGGTTTCGACGCAACAGCAAACGCCGTCCCAAGGAGGGCAAGCGGAAAATCGCACAGTCGCGGTGCCGCAGGATGTTCAGACTCTGAATAGCGGTCTCTTCCCTCAACTTACAGAAGGCGTGCCGAGCGATGCTGCAAACCCCTCCGCTACGACGCCGCAGTATTCATCTCTGGCTGCCTCGACGGAGGAGAATAAAGGGGCTGCTTCTCAACCGACAGCGAAGCCTGCGTCGGAGACCTCAGGCGTCAATGAAACCCCCGAGACCCTCGGGGCGGGGCCGCACCTGGTGACCGCGCCGCATTTCCCTATTCAGACGCAGGTCGTCCGCACCTCACCCGATATTGACTGGAGCTATGCGGTCGTTGAACGGATCGATGCGAAAACCCTGACGACGCAACTGATTCCTTTCAACCTGGGCGCCGTTGTGATCGATCATGATGAAAGTGCGGATTTGAGTCTTGCGCCGGGAGACGTCGTTACGATTTTTTCTGACGCGGATATCCGCGTGCCGCGCGCGCAACAGACAAAGTATGTTCGGCTGGAAGGTGAGTTTGTGCATGCCGGGGTTTATAGCGTGGGCCCTGGAGAGACCCTGCGGCAACTAGTGCTTCGTGCCGGGGGGCTGACGCACCAGGCGTATCTCTATGGTTCTCAATTCAGCCGGGAGAGTACTCGCCGTGAGCAGCAGCAGCGTCTGGATGAGTATGTGGCGGCGCTCTCCTACGAGATTGAAATCGCAGCTTCCAACAAATCCACATCGGTGGTAAGCGCGCAGGAGGCTGCCACGACTGGTGCGTCGGTGGCCAGCCAGCGGCAGTTAGTTAACAGCCTGCGCCAGGCCCGCGCAACGGGGCGCATCGTGCTTCACATCGCGCCATTTCACTCTGGGGTTAATTCACTACCCGATCTGCCGCTCGAGGATGGCGACCGATTTGTTGTTCCGCCAACGCCATCGACGGTGGGGATTGTCGGCGCGGTGTACGACCCCAATTCGTTTGTCTACTCGGCGCATTCCGATGCGGGCGACTATCTGCGTAACTCAGGAGGCCCCAATCGCAATGCGGACCGTCGCCAGATCTTCATCATTCGCGCAGACGGATCGGTAGTAAGCCGTCAGTATCTTACTCACACTCTCTGGAGCAACAGCGAATTTGACCGGGAACCAATCTATCCAGGCGATACAATCGTGGTGCCTGAGGCAATCAACAGGACTTCTCTTCTACGCGGTATTACGGATTGGTCGGCGGTCTTTTCCCAGTTTGCACTCGGAGCGGCGGCAATTCAGGTTATCAAATAATTATTCCACCTTTACTCGGCGGCGCCCGGCCAGCATTTGACCGCGTGGTAAGTCACAAGAAACAAGGTCAGGTCTTTCGCTGGTAAAGGCAGAATCCATGGCGAACCTACACCTTGACAATGCGCACGAAGACGTACCGGCAGAAGCTTCGCTGCCGGGCGAATCAAGAGGTCCAGAACTGGAATTTACCTTACTTGATTTGTTGTTAACCCTGGCGCGGCGAAAGAGATTCATCCTTCAATTCACCGCGATTTGCACGGTGATTGCAGCGGTGGTCTCTTGTGTGCTCCCAAAAGAATACACAGCGACGGTGACAATTCTGCCTCCGCAACAGAACTCGTCATTGAGTGGGACTCTGGCCATGCAGCTGGCGGGACTAAGTTCTATCAGTGGATTGGGAGGAGGCGGATTAGGATTTAAGAATCTGAACGATATGTATGTGGCGATGTTGAAGAGCAGGACGGTGGAAGATGCAGTTATACGAAGATACGGACTCATGCAGGAGTATGACAAACGGTACTATGTCGACACGCGCAAGACGCTCGAACGGCATACGGAAATCGACGGGTCGAACAAGGACGGACTTATCCGTCTGTCATACGAGAACCATGATCCAAAGCGTGCTGCTGAAGTCGCAAATGGATATGTGGATCAGTTTCGAACTCTATCTCAGCACCTGGCAATTACAGAAGCATCTCAGAGAAGAATGATCTTTGAACAGCAACTGCAAAACACCAACAAAGATCTTGCAAACGCGGAGGAGGCGCTGAAGAAGACGGAATTAAGCACCGGGATGGTCCAAGTGGACAGCCAATCGCGCGCGCTGATCGAGTCAGCGGCCCGCCTCCGCGCGGAGGTGACGGCCAAAGAAGTACAGATTGAGGCGATGCGCACTTACGCTGCACCTGATAATCCATCGTTGGCTGAGGCGCAACAGGAACTGAATGGACTGCGCGCGCAGTTTGCAAAGCTCATGGGCTCACACGGGTCTGCCGCGGACGACCTTTTTCTTCCCAAAGGTGAGATACCGCAGGCAGGACTTGAGTACATTCGTAAGCTTCGGGATGTGAAGTACTACGAGGCGATCTTCGATATTCTTGCCCGTCAGCTTGAACTTGCAAAGCTGGACGAGGCGAAGGAAGGCGCTTTCATCCAGGTGGTGGACGCAGCCGCGCCGCCGGAACGGAAATCTTTTCCTAAGCGGATTCTTATCACCACTGCGGTCGCCGCCGGAGCGTTCAGCCTCGCGTTCATGATCGTTTTGTTGCAGGCTGGCCTAAACAGAATGCGCAGAGATCCGGTGAAGAGGAAGAAACTATTCCAACTGCGCCAAGCGTTGAGGCGCAAGACACAATACCTGACGAATGAGCCGGATATACCGACAGACCGCGCGAGCCGAAGATAGGCTGCGGGATATCCTGGAAGTTATACCGTTGTTTGACTTGTTAACCACCGTGCCTCCAACGATGCGGTAGATTGCGGGCTTCAGCTCATCTCTAACTTATGCTGACTGAAACTGGAACATCTCCACAACCGAGCGGAAACTTATGGTCCGCGGTGAAAACAGGCCTGCGATACAAGATTCCGAAATATATCGGACTAGACCGGGCTATCGCATTTACGGTGCTGGGAAGGGTGATACAAGGGCTAGGCAGTGTGGGGACGGTGCTGCTCATTGTTCATTTGTTAACCGCAGCGGAGCAAGGTTACTATTACACGCTCTGGAGCCTGGTTGCGTTGCAGAGTGTGTTTGAGCTCGGTTTTTCGTTTGTCATCCTTCAGGTTGCAGCTCATGAGCGGGCTCACCTCAATTTTCATCCGGACGGATCCATCACGGGGAGTTCTACCGCGCACTACAGGCTCGCCTCAGCATTGCAGCGGGCTGTGCGCTGGTATGTGTCTGCGGCCCTGTTAATGGGCTCGATTCTATTGATCGGCGGGACTCATTTCTTCGCACTGCATCAAGGGTCGGGCTTCGCAACCGCCTGGGTGTGGCCCCTTCGAGTGACGGTTGCGGCTTGCGCAATTACTTTTTCTATTGGCCCTGTGTTGTCGTTTCTAGAAGGCTGCGGACAGGTAACTTCCGTTGCGCGGATGCGCTTTTGTCAATCAGTCGTGAGTACAGGCGCGGCGTGGACCGCAATGCTCAGCCATCACGGGCTTTTTGCTCCCGCCATGGTGCTTCTGGGACAAGGCGGCGTGGCGATGGTCCTCATCTACTCGCGACGTGCCTTGCTTTTGCCACTGATGAGGATGGATATTGCAGGTCGCGGGATAAGCTGGAGTCGCGAAGTGTGGCCATTTCAGTGGAAGATTGCAGTCAGTTGGCTATGTGACTATTTCATTTTCCAGTTGTTTACTCCAGTCCTTTTTGCATTCAGAGGACCGGTTGAAGCCGGAAAGATGGGCCTTTCGATGAATGTGGTGACGCAGTTGAGCGCCATTATGCTGGCCTGGATGACAACCAAAGCTGCTCCGTTCGGCAGTTTGATTGCGAGCAAGAATATAAAAACGCTGGACAGCTTGTTCTTTCGATCGCTGCGGCAATCTCTATCTCTGTTCGCAGGCGCAGCATTTCTGTTGCTGATGGGAGTGCTAATCGCTCCGCAGGTAATGCCGCGGATCAGCCAGAGAATTGTTGACTGGCCTGTATTTCTTCTGCTTCTATTAACTGCTTTGGGCAGTCACGTGATTCAAAGCGAAGCTATCTATTTGCGGGCCCACAAATGCGAACCGTTTCTTCTGCAATCAATTCTCATTGCATCCACGATCGGTGCGAGCATCGTCTTTCTGGCGCGCGCTTCAGGAACTCTGGGCGTAGCGGTGGCATATTTCCTGGTGCTCGGAGTATGCGGGAGCGTATCGGCCACCGCGATCTTCGTGATGAAGCGAGCTAACTGGGCCTATTCAGGATCGGTATGAATGCGCTTGAGGCATCCGGTGAAACTGCTGCCGGGATCTCGGTTGTCATGTGCACGTACAATGGCGGCCAGTACCTGGCTGAGCAGCTTGAAAGTATTCGAGAACAGACGCGATTGCCGGATGAACTTGTAGTATGCGATGACGGCTCGACGGATAATACCATTGCGATCTTGAACGACTTTGCTGCCCGGGCGCAATTTTCGGCTCGGATCGTCTGCAATGCCAAACGGCTGGGATCCACAAGTAATTTCGATCAGGCGATCAGGCTTGCGCGAGAAGAGTTCATTGCACTTTGCGATCAGGATGACCGCTGGGCGCCGAAAAAGCTTGAGCGTCTTTCGGATATTCTGATGCGAAACCCGGATGTCGGGGGTGTGTTCTCTGATGCAGAACTGATTGATGGAGATTCCCGTCCGCTTGACACCACTCTGTTTGGAAAGCACAAGTTCACGACGTCGAAGCAGGAGGCGTTTCTCGCCAATCCGGCTTCGGTCCTTCTGAAGCACGATGTGGTGACCGGCTCTACATTGATGTTCCGCGCGGAGATGCGGCGGCATTTTCCGCTCATTCCGCCGTCGTGGGTGCATGATGGCTGGCTGACATGGATCATCGCATTGCATTCCCGCCTGGATCTTACTTCAGAGCCGCTGACCGCGTACCGCATACACGCTGGCCAGCAAATCGGGATTGGTGCATCGCACGCGGCGAGGCCCAACCTGCTGCAAGTAGAGACGCGGCGGCAGCATTACGGCAGGGTGGCCCATCAATTTCATGACTTGCTTGCCCATCTGTCGAGGTGTGAAAGGACCGAGCACAGGGAACTTGCCAAGGAGGTCAGCAGAAAGATCAGGTTTCTGCAGGAACAATCCATGCTTTCGCATCGCACGATGGTCCGGTTGTTCCAGATGTTACCCATGGTCCCCGACTATGCGCGCTATGGACGGGGACTTGGGTCATTCCGCAACGATCTTTTATCGGATTAAGAGGGACGCATTGAATCAGTTGCCGGGACAATTTCAGGAAGAGCCGTTCGATGGCGGGCAATTTGCGAATGGCGCATTATCAGTATGGGATCGCTCAGAAAAGAGCCGAGGGCATATCCTCGTGCGCGGTGAGGCGAAGACAAGCAGAGGCATTCCGTTCTATTGCAACCCCATCACCTTGTTCATGCTGAATTGGATCATGATGCTGACCTGCCTGAGCGTGCACGTAACTTATGTGTCTTATCCTCATGCAGGTCTGCCGCTTGTGTTGTTCGGGATTTCCACTGCTTCGCTGCTGTTTGGCTATGTTGTTGCGCGGATGTTGCTGCATAAGGAAGGCGGGACGAGAGAGACCGAAGGATATGTGCTCGATGTGACACGCTTGGTGCATCTGAACAAGCTGTTCTGCGCGGTCGCGCTTGCCATCATTCTGTTTAATTGGGTTACGCTTGGTCCTCCACCTGCACTGGGAGATCCAACATCGTATCTCACTTATGGGCGGTTCAGACAGGTTTTGTTTCCATTGCTGACCGTGATCACGGTAAACGCTTCACTCGATTCTTCCCGATTCCGGCGGTACGCGTTTGGGGTATTTGGAATATTAGGATTAGCAATCTATATTACCCGGGGCCTGATGGTGGTAACGCTGCTGGAGGCATTCTTCCTGTTTTCATTAAGAACGAAGATGAGCAGGAAAAAGCTTTATGGACTGGCTTTCGGATGCGTTGCTTTTCTAATTGCGGGGGCAACGCTGGTAGGGAATATCCGGACAGCGCATGCCGTGTTTCTCGGATTCCTGCAGATACGCGAGCAGTATTTTGATTGGCCCATGGCATCTCTATGGCTCACTTCCTATATCTCCATTCCACTTTCGAATCTGTGCTGGATTCTGCATACATCGCACTTCCACTGGCCGACACTGGCTTTTCTCTATCCGTTGCTTCCTTCGTTTGCCAGCCCGATGAACCCCCATCTCTGGATCCACAGCGATATGCGAATTATTGATGGGGCCAGCACGTATCTTTCCGATTTCGCCCTGGATTTCTCCTATTTTGGCGTGTATTTTGCGAACCTCCTGCTGGGGTTGGGAGCGGGATGGCTGATGGAGCGAGGACTTCCGAGGCAAGTGCTGGTGTCATCTATCTTTCTGACTTGCATTTCACTTATCTGTTTCAGCGACATGTTTCTTCCTCTTTCTACTGTTATCCAGGTGCTCATTCAGAGTTCGGTTCAGAAGAGCTGTTTTCGCTGGGAGACTGAGAGAGCTTGAAAGGTACGAATCAATGCGTTCAAGCAGAGCAGCGTTCGCAGCGACAGCGCGGCCGCTAAGTGCAACGGCGGTGATTGTGCTCTATCACACGGCTCCAGATGAGTCGGCAAGTCTTCTCACGTTGATTGAAGCACGAAGGAGATTATCGCCCGAAGCAGGTCATCTTCACATTGTTCTCTGGGATAACAGTCCCCAAGGACAAGACAATGCTGGTCTTCCTGAGGGAGTTCGCTACGTCCACGATGCGAGCAATTCCGGGCTGGCCAATGCATACAATCGCACAGTGGAACTGGCGATGGAGCAACAGTCAGAATGGCTGATTACGCTGGATCAGGACACAACGCTTCCCGGCGATTACCTGGTGAAGATGGCGGAGGCTGTTCAACGGGCGAGCCGGTACTCCGGTATTGGGGCGGTGGTTCCGCGGATTGAGGCGGACGGGAAGCGGCTTTCGCCCAATGTGTTTGTTATGGGAGCTGTGCCCTATTGGAGCCGGCGCGGCTTTTCCGGAGTTCCAAAGAACCAGGTGTTTGCTTTTAATTCGGGGGCTATGCTCCGCGTTGATGCGCTGCGGCAGGTGGGCGGATATACCCCATGGTTCTGGCTCGACAATAGCGATTCGCACCTGTTCAGCGAACTGCACCGGCATGGAAAGCGTGTGTATATTGCCGGAGAGGTCCAGGTGCAACACGAGTTTTCGCTGAAGGACATTCGGAAGCGGATGAGTGCGAAACGTTACGAGCAGGCGTTGCTGGCCGAGTCGGCATTCTGGGACCTGAACATGAATTGGCTGGCGGGGTGCGAAAGGACCATGAGGCTGATCTTGCGGATGGGCAGGCAGTGGGAGCGGCGCGACCCGGATGAATTGCGACAGATCACGTGGGATGCGGCCATCGCAAGGCTGTTCAAGTCGCGCGCGAAGAGAGTGGATCGATGGAGGGACTCGATCCGGGATCGCTTTGGAAGCGCGCTTGCAACCTCCATGCTTCCGCGACGGCGCGTGAAGGTATCCGTGTGCATGGCAGCCTATAACGGGGGTAAATACATCGGGGATCAGCTGCGGTCGATCCTGCACCAACTGCAAGAGAACGACGAAGTTGTGATTGTCGATGATGGTTCGCAAGACTCTACGCTGAGACGAATCGCAGAACTGAACGATGGAAGGATTCGCCTGTTTCGTCATACTGCGAACGCGGGGGTGGTTCGAACCTTCGAGGACGCCCTGCGCAGTGCAACTGGAGACATTCTCTTTCTGTGCGACGACGACGACATTTGGGCGGACAGAAAAGTGGAACGGTTCCTGGATGCGTTTGAAAAACACCCGGACGCGCAGATTGTGATCAGTCGAGTGCGCTTAATTGATGAAGAAGGGACTGGAGTTTCAGATCCGCGATTGATTCGCAGAGGCAAATTTGTGCCGGGCTTCTGGCAAAACATATTTATGAACCACTATCAGGGTTCTGCGATGGCGATTCGCGCCTCACTGCTGGGAAAGGTGCTTCCATTACCGGACAGAAAATCGTTCATGCACGATGCGTGGATTGGAACGCGGAATGCTCTGCTGGGAGGAAGGACGGTCTTTATTCAAGAAGAGTTGTTGCTTTATCGCAGGCACCCAAACAACGCGACGCGTCCGAAAACAATCTTACAAAAGGTACGCAGCCGGATCGATTTGCTGATTGCTCATGTGTTTTACGCGCTCCGCCTGACCACCATGTAGCACAAACCGCGGAGTTCACGGCAAGAAAGTACGCGACGGAAATTAACTTCTCAATACAATGTCTATTCAACCAGAACAGGCCGCGCTGATTATTCCTACTTATAACGCGGCACGTGATTGGGACCTGCTCTACGAGGGGATTCGCAAGCAGAGCATCCGACCGCAGGAGGTCATCATCATTGACTCCTCCTCAACGGATGGGACTGCCCGCCGCGCACAGAAAGCTGGATTCAAGGTGATTGGGATTGACCGCAACGATTTCAATCACGGAAGAACCCGTCAGGCTGGAGCGGAGCATGCGCGCGACGTGGATATCCTGATTTACCTGACACAGGATGCCATCCCGCGCGATACCGAGTCGTTCAGGAACGTGCTGGCGGCTTTTGAAGATGAGACGATCGGTGCTGCCTACGGGCGACAGCTTCCGCGGCCGTCAGCCAAGTCTCTTGAGGCACATGCGCGGCTGTTCAATTATCCCGAGAAGTCTCGAATACGGTCGTGGGAGAGCAGGCGCACGCTTGGATTCAAATCGATTTTTCTATCTAACTCGTTCGCTGCTTATCGGCGGGCGGCGTTGATGAGCGTGGGGGGATTTCCGCCGGACGTGATCTTTGGCGAAGACACGGTGGTGGCGGCACGCCTGCATCGCGCGGGATGGAGGACGGCGTACGTGGCGGAAGCGGTTGTGCACCATTCGCACTCGTATTCGATAGCCGATGAGTTTCGGAGATATTTCGATATAGGCGTGCTGCATGCGCGCGAGCACTGGCTGGTTGAGCAATTCGGGTTCGCGGAAAAGGAGGGTGCGCGTTTCGCGCTCTCAGAGATTCGTTTTCTGTTGGACCACGACGTTTTTTCGATTCCGTCGTCGATGATGCGGACGGTGAGCAAGTACCTGGGATACCAGGCGGGCAGGCGAGAGAGACAGATCGCGCTGTGGCTTAAGCGCCACCTGGGCCGGAACAAAGATTACTGGGCGCGTTCTTCGAGAAAGCAACCGCCGTTCTGATCAGCGGACATCGAAAGTTCCCTTAGCCTGTTGGCTCACTGGCAGATACCGTCTTTCGGGATTACGTCCCGGGCCGCAATTTGCGGGAGTTGGATGCTGAATTGGCTTGCTAAGCGGTTCGCCTTTTGATAGAAGAGCGACAGGCAGAATTGTCGCACGACGAAGGAGATGCAAATGAGCGCCACAGTTCCCCAAGCGCAGCCGCTGGCTCAACTGGATCAGTGGGATGACTTTGTGGAGGGCCGCTACCGGGAGGGCAAGTCAGAGGCGGAGTTTCGCGTCTACGATGCCGCGGCTACGCCGGGAGTGGCGGAGTTTTACCGGCTGAACCATGAGGGACAGACGGTTGCGTACGTTCTCGAAAAAGAGAAAGAGTACTTTGGTCTCAACAAGGGCATGAAGACGGTTTGGGAGGCGGCGGAGTTTCTCAACACGCTGGTGGACGACAGCGATCCGGATACCGATTTGACGCAGATCGAACACCTGCTGCAGACATCCGAGGCGATCCGGAGGGACGGGCATCCGCGGTGGATGATTCTGACGGGGTTTCTGCACGATCTGGGAAAATGCCTGTGCCTTTATGGTGAGCCGCAATGGAGCGTGGTGGGTGACACGTTTCCAGTTGGCTGCGCGTGGTCGGAGTCGATTGTGTTTCCGGAGTACTTCGCGAACAACCCGGACCGGCTGATTCCTGAGTATCAGACGAAGTATGGGATCTATGAACCAAACTGCGGGCTTGAGAACGTACATATGTCGTTCGGGCACGACGGGTATATTGCGGAAGTGATGAAGCCTTATCTGCAGGTGGAGGCACTGTATATGCTGCGCTTTCACTCTTTCTATCCGTGGCACCGTCATGGGGCATATGCGCACCTGGCGAATGAGCAGGATCGCGCAATGCTGGAGTGGGTGCTGAAATTTAATCAATATGACTTGTATTCGAAGGGGCACGCCAAGCCAGATGCGAAGCAGCTGAAACCGTACTACGACGAGCTTTTTGCGGAGTTTCTGCCGGAGAAGATTGCCTGGTAGCAGAATGAAACTGGAAAGGAAATGGCCGCCGGAGATGCTCCGGTGGCCATTGGTTTTTAGGCGTCAGGATTTGGGTTGAGAGTCGAGCCAGGTCTTGAGCTGAGGCTCCTCAAGTTTCCGCTGTTCGATGCAGCCGTCGATTCTTTCAATAGCGTGTTTGAGAGCGACGCCGGAGGCAGAGACCTTGTGGGCAGAGAAGAAGGATTCCACGCTGTCCCGTGCTGACTCGGTACAGAAACTACCCGTGTAGCTGACGAGGACGCCGCCCATCTCAGTGGTCAATTGAGCCTGCACCTGGTCCCAGTGGGACTGAATAAATTTCCATGCCTGATCGCGGGATTTGGTCATCTGAAGGGCGATGGCGAGTTGGATGGCGGCGTCCTGGTTGCGCACTTTGCCTGACACTGCATAGTTCAGAGCGCGCTCCACGAGAGCGGGGTTCTCAAATTGCGCGAGCATGCGCAGCGCGCCGATCTGGAATTCGGGGTTGGTTGAGGTTTCGTAGATCTTCTGCAACTGGTCAAAAAGGGCGGAGTCGCCGTTGCGCGCAGCGACGGAGAGCGCAGTTTGGCCCAATGTGGGATCGACTGAATCCGGATTGGCGATATATTTTTCGGCGATCTGGTGCGCCTGAGCCAGGACATTGGGATCTTTTCCGAGAACCCCGAGAACGGTGAAGAGGCGGGCGCGCAGTTCACGAGTGTTGGGCGAATCCGTGTCCGCGGGAGGGCCGAGTTTGGCATACTCCGGCGAGAAGGTGTCGCGAATCCACGCGGAGAGAGCTGCTTTCTCTTCAGGGGTGGCGGCAACGCGGGCGTAGGTGACATCGACGCCGTCGAGGGCCTCATTCATGACCTCAGCGTTGGGGTCTGCTTTGACACCTGCCACAAGATCAAGATATTTCCCGATGGAGGTCTTGTCGGCTCGCACCTGCGCCCACTCATCGCCGATGAGACGGATGCGCTCACTGGGATCGAGGCCGGTCTCGACATGAGCTTCGAGGTCGGTGTAGACACTGGGGGGATATTCAGAGCGGTAGTAACCTTTGCCGCCGGCGTTGGCAAAGAAAATTGGAGATGCGGGCACTTTGAGAGTTGAGTCGGAGGGTGTGAGGAGTTCGCAGTCCTGGCTGTCCCCGCCAGATTTGAAACAGATCGGGAGGGTCCACTTCTGATCTGGGCTGGGCGTAACGGTGGGGCTCAGGAAGAAGCGCTTCTGATCGACGGAGACCTGGCCGTTGGCGGGCTCGCCAAAGGTGAGCAATGGCACACCGGGCTGCTCGACGAGCGAATCCATGATCTTGTCTACGGGCTTGTGGCTGGTCGCGGTCTCGGCGTTCCAGAAGTCCTCGGCGGTGGCGTTGGCGTAGAGGTGCGCGGAGAGATAGGCATGAACACCTTTGCGGAACATCTCAGTGCCGAGGTAGTTCTCCACGCTGAGTAACACGTCGCTGGCTTTGCCATACGCGATGCCGTCGAACAATTGGTTGATCTCGGCGGGCGTTTCTGCCTTTGCTCTTATGGACCGGGTAGTCGGCTGCGCGTCAATATTCAGAGTATTGTCTTCGTCCGCCGCTACCATTTGCGGGATGTCCCACTCAGGATGCATTGCCGCTACGGGCTTGTTCTCCATCCAGGTGGCAAAGCCTTCATTGAGCCAGATGTTGTCCCACCATTGCATGGTGACGAGGTCGCCGAACCATTGGTGGGCCATTTCGTGGGCAATGACCAGGTCAACTTCCCGCTTGGCGCCAACCGAGGTCGTTTGGGGATCGATGAGAAGCAATGTTTCGCGGAAGGTAATGGCGCCGAAGTTTTCCATGGCGCCGGCTTCGAAGTCGGGTATGCCGATCAGATCAAGCTTCTTGAGCGGGTAGTGAATGCCAAAGTAGGTGTCGTAGTAGTGGAGAACGTATTCGGCAACGGAGAGCGCGTAAGGCGTTAGCGAGAGCTTGTCGGGGGTAGCGCAGGAGCGGATCGCAACGCCGTCCGATTCGCCCGAGGTGCACTTGAAGTCGCCGACAAGAAAGGCCACGAGGTAGGAGGACATTTTCGGCGTGGTGAGGAACTTGAGGGTGTGTTTGCCGGGGCCGGGGCCGGGCGTGTCAGAGACGATGGGGCCGTTGGAGATGGCGGTGTCGCCGGAGTCCACGACGAGAGTGATGGCGTATGTGGCCTTGAAGGCCGGCTCGTCGAAGGATGGAAACGCGCGGCGCGCATCCGTCGGCTCGAACTGGGTGACGGCGTAGTTACGGTGATCTCCCTTGGAGAGATAGAAGCCGCGCAGTTCGTTGTTGAGGATCCCGGTGTAATGAATCTGGAGGGTGGCGTTGCCAGCGGGCAGCGTGTCAGGGACGGTGAAGGTGGCCTGCTGATTCTGGTTGTCGAGGGTGACGGTGGCAGTCTGGTCTTTGCCTGCGGCGGTGATAGTGACCGATTGGAATGAGATCTCGATGGCGTTGAGGGTGATCGCCTTCGCCGGCTCTTTGATGGTTACATCGATGGATTCGACCCCAGTGAACGTCGCCGTCTGGAGATCGGGAGCGAGACTGAGCGCGTAGTGCTCGGGCAGCACGGTGGCGGGAAGGCGTTGAGCATGGAGCGGGAGGGTGAAGACGCAGGCAAGGCATGCAAATACGCCAGCGGCGGCAAAGGCCGCGCGCACTGAGGTTGAGAAACTCTCGATCTTCATTCACGCCTCTTCGATCCTGCTGTAATCCTGTTGTTCTTACGGTGATGAATTCCGCCGGAAATTGCGGCTTGACCTTGCAAGCGTCCCACATCACCGCGGAACCCTCCAGACAATTGTAGGGCAGCGAAAGGGATGAATGGAGTGCGTGACGCGCTTGTCGGGGCTGCTTTTCTTCCTCTTTTCCCGAGAGGGTCGTAAGGCGTGGTAGAAAGCCGGCAGCCAGTTAGTTGTGCTTGCCTTTCCATTCGGCGTAGGGGCCCTGGAAATCCTCGATTCCGTCGACCTTGAAGTTCCACAGGCGCGTCGCCACTTCGTCAATCAGATCGTGGTCATGCGTAACGAGCAGGACTGTGCCCTCGTAACGCTGCAGGGCGATGTTGAGTGCATTGATGGCTTCGAGGTCGAGGTGATTGGTGGGCTCGTCGAAGATGAGGATGTTGGGCTTGGTGAGGATGAGCTTGCAGAAGACGAGGCGGGCCTGTTCGCCGCCGGAGAGCGCCCTTGTCTGTTTCTCGCCTTCTTCGCCGGAGAAGAGCATCTGTCCGAGGATGCCCCGAATCTCTTCGACGTGGGCCTGGGGACTCCAGCGGTGCAGCCATTCAGCCACAGTGAGGCCGTGTTCGATGGTTGAGCCCACGTCCTGCGGGAAGTAGCCGATCTGCGCTTCGTGGCCCCAGAAGACGGCGCCCGAGTCGAGGGTGAAGTCCTTGTCGGCGAGGCCGGGGTAGTTAGCCAGCAGGCATTTGAGCAGCGTGGTTTTTCCGGCGCCGTTGCGGCCCATCAGGCAGATCTTTTCGCCGCGCAAAACATTTGCCGCGAAGCCGTCGATGACTTTCAGCTCGCCATACAACTTGGTGAGGTGCTTGAACTCGAGCACGTGCTTGCCGCTGGGGCGCACCTGGTCAAAGCGAATGTAGGGGCGCTGGATGTTGGAACGGGCGAGTTCGTTTGTCTGCAGGCGTTCCACTTCTTTGCGGCGGCTGGTGACCTGGCTGGAGCGGGTCCCGGCGGCGAATCGGGCGATGAATTCGTTGAGTTGCGCGATTTTCTTTTCGCGCTGCGCATTCTGCGATTCCAGCGTGGAGCGGATCTGGGTCTTGGCCATCACCATCTCGTCGTAGCCGCCAGTGTAGGTAATGATGGTTTGATAGTCGATGTCGGCGGTGTGGGTGGTGACCGAGTTGAGAAAGTGACGGTCGTGGGAGATGGCAATGAGCGTGCCGTCGTATCCGTTGAGGAAATCCTGCAGCCAGTGCACCGAGTCGAGATCGAGATAGTTGGTGGGCTCATCGAGCAGCAGCGCCTCCGGCTTCCCAAAGAGGGCCTGCGCCAACAGTACGCGGACCTTCTGACCACCCTGCAATTCGCCCATTTTGCGCTCGTGCAATTCTTCGGGAATATCGAGGCCGTCGAGCAACACGGCGGCATCGCTCTCGGCGGTGTAGCCGTCCTCGTCGCCAATGACGCCCTCAAGCTCGCCCAGGCGCATGCCGTCGGCATCGGATAGCTCGGGCTTCTCATAGATGCGATCGCGTTCTTCAAGGGCCGCCCACAAGGGCCGGTTGCCCATGATGACGGTGTCGATCACGCGATATGCATCGAATGCGAACTGGTCCTGACGCAGGACGCCGAATTTGCGGGGACGCACGACGGTGCCCTTCTGCGCGTCGAGTTCGCCGGTGAGTATCTTCATAAAGGTGGATTTGCCCGACCCGTTGGGGCCGGTGAGTCCGTAGCGGCGGCCGGGCACAAAACTCACGCTTACATCTTCGAAGAGCACTTTGGAGCCGTAGCGCATGGTGACATTGCTAACACTCAGCATTCTTATTTTTTCCTAAGTTCAGACCGTAGCGGGGCATCGGCTCCGCCGGGCCGGATGAATCTGGATTGCCGATTAACGGGGCGCACACAGGGGCAGCCCCAGAGAAATAGCGTTATTTCTAGTTTCTCATAGAGATTCTATGTATTGTTGCAAGCGCTTGAATCGGCCCTCGGATTACTGGCCCGATGTAGATGGAGAAGCGATTTACTTGGCGGGAAACAGATTTTCCGCAGAAGAAAACCTTAGAAAAGAAATCTGCATCGTAGGAGTCGAACGTGGCAGTGTGACGGCAAGGCGTTTTTGAGGAGAGCCGACATGAAGACCACGGCAGCTGAGAAGCTACCCCACTCATTTTCTCTCAGGTCAGGCGAAACGCATTCCAGCAAACCAACGATCAAGACCAGACCATCACCTACTCATTCGCCATAGATTGCGACCAAGTTCCTGCCGGCGGCAGGGGACGGGGATTTTTGCGCCGATAGGGAACCGGCGGGCACGGGCTCAAGCTGTGAAACCCGATTTTGGCCAAAGGCCAGCAGGCACATCAGGGGGCTTGCATCTGCCCATGCCGCGGCGCTTGCTGGAGCGGCGACAGCGTGCGGACTGCTCCGCGCGAGAGGGATTGTTGCAAGATCACTTTCACGCTCCCCGGGGTTCGCGAGAACAGCGGGAATCGGGATAGCCACTTCGACAAAAGGAAGATATGGATGGCTCAAATGGAGGACCAAACGGGCGAATGAGAGCTGAATCAGGCGATTCCCGGTTGCGTCTGTATTAAGCCCTGCAGCCTATCAAGTCGCTCGGCGATATTCGGCCCAGAAAATGAATTCACAAATAGCCACACGGCTTCGGAGGTTTTTCATGTTCAATTCGTGCACGAGGCACGCGTCC
The DNA here is from genome assembly GCA_963833995.1 of uncultured Acidobacteriota bacterium. GTDB lineage: Bacteria > Acidobacteriota > Terriglobia > Terriglobales > Acidobacteriaceae > Telmatobacter. The sequence continues at coordinate 222,751 of CAWIAE010000007.1, forward strand.
CTTGTTGCCATTTCAGGCCTGGCGTTGCTGTTGTTCGGAGGTACAGCGCGGGCGCAAACGACATCCAGTATCACCGGCACGGTCACGGACCTGACAGGGGCGCTGATCCCCAACGCGAAGGTGACCGCAACCAACCAAGCCACGAACGCCACCCAAACGACCACTAGCAACAGCGACGGAATCTATGACATCCCCGGCCTGGCGGTTGGCAGCTACGCGTTAGTGGTGCAGGCGCCGGGATTCAGAGCGTACAAGAAAACGGGAATTGTGGTGAACGCGGCGCAGACTCTGCGGGCGGACGTGCATCTGGCCGTGGGCGCGATCAGCCAGACAGTGACAGTGGAGGCGAACGCACTGGAGCTGCAGTCGGAAAGTAACGAGATGAGCACGCTGATTTCCGGACAGCAGGTCAGAAACATCGAAACGAACGGACGCAACATCACTAGTCTGGAGACGCTGGGGACGGGGGTCTCGGGGAATCTGCCCTCCTTCAACGGCGTGACGGCGCAAAACAGCACCTCGACCATCAGCTTCAACGGCGAACGTCCAGACCACAACAACTTCCTGGTCGACGGGGGCGAAGTGTACGACCGCGGTTCGGGCGGCAAGCTCGATGTGATGCCGTCGCCGGATGCGATCGGGCAGTTTCAGTTGCTGAGCAGCAACTATCCGCCGGATTACGGATTTTCGTCCGGGGGCACGGTTCTGGTGGAAATGAAGAGTGGCACGCGCCAGTTTCATGGAGGCGCGTGGGAGTACGACCGGAACGACGCCTTCGACTCCGACTACTACTTTTCCAAGCTGGAGGGCACGCCGACGCCGGAGTTGCGGCTGAACATCTTTGGCTACAATCTGGGCGGTCCGGTACCGGGGCTTTATCATGCCAGCGGGCAAAAAACCTTCTTCTTTTACAACGAAGAGTGGCGCCGGTACATCCAAGGGGTCACGCCGACGCTGACCCCGACGGTTCCCGCGTCCGACTTTCCGACGGCGGGCGCGGCGGCCAGCGGGTTCACCTACACGCCGTGGAACGGAGGGGGACCAGGGATTGTTCCCGTGACGAGCGACCCGGCCAAGCTGGCGACCTATGCGGCAGACCACCTGACCGCAGGCCAGCCGTTTCCGGGCGGCTTTATCCCGGGGAATCTGCTCGATCCCAACGCGCTGCTGTTCATGAGCACCGGCGCGATTCCAGCCCCCAATTCCGGCACGGCGGCGGAGCCGGACTACACCGCCTCGCCAAAGCAGCCGACGTTCGTGCGGGAAGAGGTCATCCGGATCGATCACGATTTCTCACAGAAGTACCACCTGATGGGAAGTTGGATCCACGACGCAATGAGCCAGACGGTGATTCCGACCCAGTGGAGTGGCGACAGCTACGACACGGTGGGCGATGTGTTCGGGAATCCCTCATGGGCCGCGGCCATCCGGTTCACCCAGGAGATCTCGCCCACCGTCCTGAACGAAACGGGCCTCTACGTCAATGGCAACACGATCAACGTGAGCCCCTACGGCACTTACGCGCAGCCATCGGGATGGTCCGCCAACAGCTTCTTCCCGGGGAACAACCTCGACAATCGGATGCCGCAAATCGCTTTCACCGGCGGACCGATCAATACCACTTGGACCGAGATCTACTGGCCATGGAAAAACGCCTACCTCGATTACCAGATCCGCGACGATCTTTCGTGGACCAAGGGCAAGCATTCGTACAAATTCGGATTCTCGTACATGCGCGAAGACAAGAACCAGCAGCTACAGGCGGATACCGAAGGAGACTACACCTTCAACGGATCGAACTTCTCAGGGAGCTCGTATTTGAACTTCCTGCTAGGCTTCGCCAGTAATTACGCCCAACTCCAAGCGGAACGGACAGACCACTGGTTATCGAATAACTACGCGTTCTATGCGATGGATAACTGGCACCTGACTGGTAGATTCTCGGCCCAGCTGGGATTCCGCTACGACATCATGCCGCACACCTATGAAAAAAACAACCAGGTAGCCAATTTTGTGGCGGCCGACTTCAACGCCGCGACCGCGCAGACGCCAAGCGCCACGACAGGAGACCTGAATCCGGCGGGTCCCGGATTTCAGACGGTCAACGGCGTGCCGTTCTACCTGAATGGCCTGGAACAAGCCGGAGTGAACGGGTTTCCACGGGGAGCGGTGCAGAACGACTACTACACCCTGGAGCCGCGAGCCGGCTTTGCCTGGGATTTCTCGGGGAATGGCAAGACGGTGCTGCGCGCCGGCGCGGGCATCTTCTACGAGCGGATGCAGGGAAACGATATCTACAACCTGGATACGAACCCGCCGTTCTCATACCAGCCGAGCGTGACCGACGTCTATTTCTCCAGCCCGCAAACGAGCGACGAGACGGGAGCCACGGCGGCGGTTCCGTCGGGACCGGTGGGAATGTCGGACATGTCGTACTACTATCCGCACCCAGGCACGTTGCAGTACAGCCTGGGAATCCAACAGCAACTGGCGCCATCGGTGATCGCGGCGGTGGAGTACGTGGGGTCCGGGAGCTGGAATCAGGACGACCTGCGCGAGATCAACGACTTGCCGCTGAGCGCAACTGCCGAGCGCGAATCGGTGGCCATGGGCACCGCTGTGGCCGGCCTGCCGACCGCGAACGCCAACTACTATCGCCCCTATGCTGGTTACTCCAACATCCGGCAGGAGGAGGACGGGACGAATGCCAACTATAACTCGCTGCAAGCCGCGCTGCGGATGGATAACCGGCACGGATTGACGGTCCAGCTGGCCTATACCTGGTCGCACGAGATCGACATTGAGAGCGCCGACCTCACCACCGACGCCGGGGAGGGCACCGGTGGCACGCTCTCCGATCCGTACAATCCGCGTTACGATCGCGGCTCGGGGTTATTCGATCGCCGCAACCTCTTCAACGCGAATTACATTTACGCCCTGCCATTCTACCGGCATAGCAACAACGGTTTCGCGCGCGAGGCGCTGGCGGGATGGTCGCTGTCAGGCGTGACTCAAGCGGAGAGCGGTTCGCCGCAAAACATCTACTACAACGGTCCCGATATACTGGGACTGGGGGGCAACGCCACGAGCCGTCCCAACATTGTCGGCCACGTCTCGTTCCCCAAAACCCAGAAGCAATGGTTCAGCACGTCTTCCTTTGCCCCCGCCCTGGCGCCCTGGGCCGGCGGCACAACCAACGGGTTCGGCAATGCGGGCAAAGACACGATTGTGCAGCCTGGATTGTTTAACTGGAACCTTTCGGCGTTCAAGGATTTCCCGCTGAGCTCGCGAGCGGAGGGTCCGCGGTTGCAATTCCGGGCGGAGTCGTACAACACGTTCAACCACACGGAATTCGATTCGATCGACACAGGGACAACAGACGGCAACTACGGTCAGGTGACCAACACCTACGATCCGCGCGAGCTGCAGTTCGGAGCGAAGTTCCTCTTCTGATGCGTGTAAAGAAGGCGCGGCGGGCTGGTGCGGCTGCTGCGCCTTCACATGCTGAGCGGTCGTTCCGGCCCTGCGGTGCGGGACCAATGTTTGAGGGCAAGCCGGCTCAGGGTTGCACCTGGGCCATTTTGCGCGTTCTCCCTACCGGAGAATTCTGAGAAACTGTGGTCTCAAGGCATTCGGATTTAGATTTGTGGATTCCCATCCTTGAATCGCAAAACGATTCAAGGATGGGGCAGGAGGCATTTCGATTGATTAGCCGAGGATGGCCATTACGAGATGATTGACGACGAAGGCCGCACTCCACGCCAGCACGAGCATGTAGGCGAACTGAATGGCTGGCCACTTCCAACTGTTGGTCTCGCGGCGAACCACGGCCATGGTGGATGTGCATTGCATGGCGAAGGCGAAGAAGATCATCAAGGCCAGCGCGCCGCCTAGAGTCATGTCGTGATGCAGGGCAGTTTGCAGATGCATGGCCTGGGTGGTGGGATCGGCGCCGTATAAGGTGCCCATGGTGCTGACCATCACTTCGCGCGCCAGCACACTCGAGAGTAATCCAATCCCGATCTTCCAATTGAAACCGAGCGGCGCAATGGCGGGCTCGATAAAGTGACCCAAGCGGCCAATCATGCTGTTGGCCAGTTCCGGCGCTGCGTAAGTTCCGCCGTGTAACGGAACGGGAGGAATATGCGCCAGGACCCAGAGCGCCAGGGTGACGCAGAGAATAATGGTGCCCGCCTGGCGCAGGAAGACCCGCGCGCGGTCAACCAGGCGCATTAGCAGCGAACGAAGAGTCGGCATCCGGTACTGCGGCAATTCAAGGATGAACGGCGTTTCACTGGACTTCAGAATTGAACTCTTCAGCAGCCAGGCGGTGGTCATGGCGGCCACAAAACCGGCCAGATAGAGTCCCAGCATGACCAGTGCGCGCAATCCCAGAAATCCGTGGAGGAAGACGATGTTGGGGATGAAGGCGGCAATTAGCAGCATGTAGACCGGAAGGCGCGCCGAGCAGGTCATGAAGGGCGCAACCAGAATGGTCGCGAAGCGATCACGCTTGTTTTCGATGGTGCGCGTGGACATGATGGCCGGAACTGCGCAGGCATAGGCCGAGAGAAGGGGAATGAACGCCTTTCCGTTCAGCCCGATGGTCCGCATCACGCGATCGGCGATGAGCGCGGCCCGGGCAAGGTAGCCTGAGTCTTCAAGAATTCCGATAAAGAGAAACAGCAGCAGAATCTGGGGGAGGAAAACCAGAACCGAAGAGATGCCTTTCCATGCGCCGTCAAGCAGCAGGGATTGGAGCCATCCTGCGGGGAGCAATGGCCGCACCAGTTCTCCCAGGCGGGCGAGCACGTCTCCAAATCCATCGGAGAGAGGCTGGCCGAGGGCGAAGACCACCTCGAACACTCCCACGACTACCACCAGGAACAGCAGCGGACCCCAGATGCGATGGAGCAGAATGTTGTCGATCTTGCGGCTGCTCTCCGCGGAAAGCGGGGCGCGATAGCCGGTGCGGTGACTGACCTGCGCCGCCCAGGAGTGCGTGCTGGCCGCGTTGCCGAGCACCGGCAGAGTGAGCGGCCTGGCGGCTTCGCGTTGCGCCTGCTGGTTCAAAAACAGGGGGACGGCGTCGAGGCCGGTTCCGTGTACTGCGCTGATCTGCGCCACCGGGGCGCCCAGTTCGCGAGCCAGCCTCAGGGCGTCAATAGTGCCGCCGCGGGACTCCATCAGGTCGCTCATGTTGAGCAGGACCAGGGTGGGCAATCCCAGCGCGAGCACCGGCGCGGCCAACATGAGCTGGCGTGTAAGGTGAAGGGAATCAAGCACCAGCAGGATCGCATCGGGCTTGGGCGTGCCGGGCATTTTGCCCTTCAAAACGTCGATGGAGACGCGGGCGTCTTCGGAATAAGGGCTGAGCGAGTAAACACCGGGCAGATCGATCAGGGTCAGGTCATCGCGATTTACGCCGGCCATCAGGCCCATGCGCTGCTCGACGGTGACGCCTGGATAATTCGCGACTTTCTGGCGAAGGCCAGTTAACCGATTGAAAAGGGTGGATTTGCCGGAGTTTGGGGGGCCGATCAGGACGACTGTTCGAAGCGAACCCTGAGGGGGTGAAGAAGGCGGCTCAAATGCCGGCGTGGTGCAGCAACTGCTCATTGCGCGGCCTCGGTGAGCTCCCGCGTCTGCGGAGTTTCCGAGTTCTCCAAGTCGGCTGCTTCGGCGTTCCGCACCCGAATCGCACCCGCGGTTTCGATCCGTAGGGCTATTTCCATCCCGTCGATGCCATATACAGTGGGGTCGCCGGCCGGAGCGCGACGCAGCGCCGTGACACGGGCGTCGGGCAAGAAGCCCATATGCATCAGATGGTTCTGGACGGCGTCGGGCAGATCGAGGGCCACCAGCACTCCGGTCTCACCGATTTTTAGTTCACTCAGCACGCTCAACCGCCGGACTCCCGAGGGCCGCCGAAAGGGCAGTACCCCTAAACTACGACCGGAATAGTCGGATTTCAGTATACGACCAATTCGGTCTGAGTTGCAAACACGGGTGCGAAGAAATTTGCGCTGACGCATGCGCTGACCCCCGAGCAAGGGAACGACCGTTGGCGTCTTCGCCCCCGATCTCGCCTGACCCCCTGGACCTCTTGCTTTTCATATCGGAACGTTGATGAGGTTTTATCAGGGTCGAATCCTGAAAGATGTGACATAAATCACTTCATGCCCTGGAAAATGGGAGCTCGGAGCGGCTGCGGCGATGCAACAACCACCAGCTGCAAAAAATGTTCCACCGGGGAACAAGAGTGAGTGGTAGAAGTGTGTCATGAAGACGTATGTCCACGACTTTCGAGCTTCGCTCGCCCAAGATGACCCGCCTGACGGGGTTTCAGCACCCCTCGCCGCCCTCTGGTGGGACGGCAAAGGGGATTGGGCACGCGCCCACGGAATGGTGGACGAACTGGAGACCCAGGAGGGGATGGCGGTCCACGCCTACCTGCATCGCAAGGAAGGCGCGGTCTCGAATGCGGAGTATTGGTATTCCCGCGCGGGACGGCAGTACCAGAAGCCGACGTTCGAGGAAGAGTGGACGGCGCTGGTTGAAGGGCTAAGCGCCCGCGCCTAAGGGGCCGATTCAATCCCCGAAAGGCAACCGGGACTGTCCGATCCAGAAGCGGTTGCTGGCGCGCACAAATGGGCCAGAATTTCGATGGGCCAGCCGGGCGTGTGCTGTTTGAAATGGCCCTACGAATCGGACAGGCGCGGGCAGGCGCCGGTAGATTCTGGGCAGCCAGCCGCGAGCGGACTTGAGGGCCTGCCGTTCTGCCGGCCCGAACTCCAGTTCGAACTCCCGCTGAAAGCGCTCTGGCATCCAGGCGGTGGTCATGGCCCGGTACCAGCGCGGGGGGTGAATCCACGATCCGGCGCCGTTGAGCAGGCTCTGTGCCATGAATCGTGAATGCGCGTCGACACCAAGGGCATTGGAGGCGCACATTGCTGAGACGTATGCCGTGAATTCCTCCCAGTCGGCTGGAAGCGCGGTCGTGGGAAGACCGAAGAGCGAGGCGAGGGTCTTGCTTTCGGCATAGTAAGCGTCGCGCTCGGCAACCGTCAGTGGCGGCAGGACGGATTCGTACGCCAGAACCGCGCTCTGAACCAGCGTGGCGTAGACCCAGCGCAGGGCGGGGATGAAGTTGGCCGCATAACTGGAACCTTTTGAATAACCAGCAACGGGCGAAGGCAGTTCGCCGCGGATGCGTGTGTGCATCTGGTGCAGACAGCGTGCGGCGGCAAAGGCCTGTGGCGCGCTGCCGAAGATCATGGTGAACACGACGCGGAAAGTATTGTGAAACCGTGCAATGGGGTTGCTGAGGAGGGATGAGTGCTGCGTGAGCGCGACCGCCACCCAGGGATGCGCCAGTTGCAGGAGGGCGGCGCGGCCTGCTCCGAGAAAGAGCGCGGATTCGCGGTTGATTTTCCAACTGATGGAACTGGCCCCAAAGATTCCGGCCAGAGGATGAGCGACGTTTGCCTTGACCGATGAGAGCAGGGATTCAAGGTCTTCGCTGCTCACCATCCTGTCGAATTCTGCGCTGAGGGCCGGTTTCATCTCTTCATTAGATACTTCAAACTCGGGAGCGGTTTTTGAAGCGTGTGACGCCCCGGGCGGGGAGAGAAATCGACCGGGGCAAAAACGGAGCCGCAATACGCGATAGCATACCGCATTGTGAACCTGAACTGGTTCGATGTGTCTCTCATCACTGCGACTCGTTAGCCCGCCGACGAAGACTCAGCGTAGCGGTTTTTCTCCTCCGGCCGCGCTATGAGGCAAAGCGAATGAGTGAACAGAAAATGGTTATTATGGATGGGAACGAGGCTGCCGCCTCGGTAGCCTATCGTCTCGCCGAAGTTGTTGCGATCTACCCAATTACCCCCTCTTCCCCAATGGCTGAATGGGCAGATCAGTGGCGCTCGGAGGGGAAAAAGAACATTTGGGGCGCGTTGCCCATTGTGGAAGAACTGCAGAGTGAGGGCGGCGCGGCCGGTGCGCTGCATGGCGCGCTGCAGGCAGGCGCTTTTGCCACCACGTTTACAGCCTCCCAGGGCCTGCTGCTGATGATCCCCAACATGTTCAAGATTGCCGGTGAACTGACCCCGGCCACCATGCACGTGACGGCCCGTACGATCGCAACCCATGCGCTATCGATTTTCGGCGACCACTCCGACGTGATGGCCTGCCGCACGACTGGCTGGGCCATGCTGTCGTCGAATTCCGTGCAGGAAGCTGCCGACCTGGCACTGGTGGCACAGATCGCCACCCTGGAATCCCGGATTCCTTTCATTCACTTCTTTGACGGGTTCCGCACCTCACATGAAGTGGGCAAGATTCTGCCCATCTCCGACGAGACGATCCGCGCCTTGCTGGACGACAAGTACATCATTCAGTATCGCCAGAACGCGCTCAGTCCGGATCGCCCCATTATTCGCGGAACGGCGCAGAACCCCGACGTCTTCTTCCAGGCGCGCGAGGCCTGCAATCGGTTCCATGCGGCCGTTCCAGCGATCGTGCAGTCGGTGATGGACCGCTTTGCGGCATTAACCGGACGCGCCTATCGGCTTTTCGACTACATTGGAGCACCGGACGCGGAGCGCGTGATGGTGATGATGGGCTCGGGCGCCGAGGCGGCCGAGGAGACCGTGGACCTGCTCGCGAAACAGGGCGAGAAGGTTGGATTGCTGAAGGTTCGGCTCTATCGCCCGTTCGATTCGGAGGCGTTCATTGCGGCGCTGCCGTCGACGGTCAAGTCGATTGCGGTTCTGGACCGCACCAAGGAGCCGGGAGCAACGGGCGAGCCGCTCTACCAGGACATCGTGACGGTGCTGGCCGAGAACGAAGCGACTCTGTCCTTTGCCAAACCCCGTGTGGTTGGCGGGCGCTACGGCCTGTCTTCGAAGGAGTTCACGCCGGCCATGGTCAAGGGCATTTTCGATGAGCTGGCCAAGCCGGCGCCAAAGAATCACTTCACCATTGGCATTGACGACGATGTCACCTTTACCAGCCTGAGTTACGATCCAACCTTCTCGACCGAAGATCCGAAGACGGTGCGAGCACTGTTTTATGGTCTCGGCTCCGATGGCACGGTGGGCGCCAACAAGAATTCGATCAAGATCATCGGCAGCGAGACACCGAACTATGCGCAGGGTTACTTTGTCTACGACTCGAAGAAGTCCGGGTCCATGACCACTTCGCATCTGCGCTTTGGACCGAACCCGATTCACTCCACTTACCTGATTACGCGCGCCAGCTTCGTTGCCTGCCACAACTTCAGCTTCCTTGAGAAGATGAACGTTCTGGAAGCGGCCATGCCCGGCGCGGTTTTCCTGCTGAACTCGCCTTATTCGGCCGCCGATGTCTGGGAGAAGCTTCCCCGCACCCTGCAGAACGAGATGCTGCGCAAGAAGGTCGAGTTTTACGTGATCGACGGTTACAAGGTGGCGCGCGAAGCCGGGATGGGTACGCGCATCAACACCATCATGCAGACCTGCTTCTTTGCCATCAGCGGCGTGTTGCCGCGCGAAGAGGCGATTGAGCAGATCAAGAAGGCCATCAAGAAGACCTACGGCAAGCGCGGCGAAGCGGTGGTGCAGAAGAACTTTGCCGCTGTCGATCATGCGCTCGCACATCTGGAAAAAGTCGAACTGCCAACGGCTGCATCGTCGCAGTTTGACCTGATTCCTTCCATTTCGAGCAAGGCTCCGCATTTTGTTCACGATGTGCTCGGGCAAATTGCCGCCGGAAAGGGCGACCTGCTTCCCGTGAGCGCAATTCCCGCCGGGGGCGCATTCCCCACGGGCACTTCGCAATGGGAGAAGCGCAACATCGCGCAGTTCATTCCTGCCTGGGACAAGGACCTCTGCATCCAGTGCGGCAAGTGCGTCATGGTGTGCCCGCATGCCGTGATTCGCTCCAAGGTTTACAGCCCTGAGCTGGCCGATAAGGCTCCCGCGACCTTCCAGTGGGCCAAGCCCAAGTGGCGCGCGATGGAGCAGGACCGCTACACCCTGCAGGTCGCGCCAGAAGATTGCACGGGCTGCGGAGTGTGCGTGGAAGTTTGTCCCGTGAAGAGCAAGAGCGACGCCAGCCACAAGGCCATCAACATGGCCCTGCAGGCTCCTTTGCGCGAAGCCGAGCGCGAGAACTGGGATTTCTTCCTTGGATTGCCGGAAGTAGACCGCAACAAGCTGTCGCACAACCAGGTGAAGGACCTGCAATTGCTTCAGCCGCTCTTCGAGTTCTCGGGCGCCTGCGCGGGTTGCGGCGAGACGGCTTACATCAAGCTGCTTACACAGCTTTTCGGCGACCGGCTCTATATCGCGAATGCCACCGGCTGCTCGTCCATCTACGGCGGCAACCTGCCTACTACGCCTTATAGCGCCAATGCGCAGGGGCGTGGGCCGACGTGGGCCAACTCACTGTTTGAAGATAACGCGGAATTCGGTTTCGGTATGAGAACCGCGCTCGATCAGCAGAAGGAGTTTGCGGAGACCTTGCTTACGCGGCTCGCACCCACTGTGGGCGGTGAGCTTGCCGCGTCCGTGCTGCACGCACCGCAGAACACTGAAACCGAAATCAATGCCCAGCGGGAACGCGTGAACGCACTGCGCGAGAAGCTGGCGGGCAACGATTCGTCTGACGCTCGCAACCTGTTGGCCATCGTGGATTCACTGGTCCGCAAGAGTGTGTGGATCCTGGGCGGCGACGGTTGGGCCTTCGATATCGGCTTCGGCGGCTTGGATCATGTGCTTGGTTCAGGCAAGAACGTAAATGTGCTGGTGCTGGATACAGAGGTGTACTCGAATACGGGCGGCCAGATGTCAAAGGCCACGCCACGCGGCGCAGTGGCCAAGTTTGCCGCCAGCGGCAAGAAGAACAGCCGCAAAGACCTGGCCATGGAAGCGGTCAGCTACGGGTCGGTTTATGTGGCCCAGGTAGCCTTGGGTGGCAATGACACCCACGTCGTCAAGGCCTTCCAGGAAGCCGAGGCTCACGACGGTCCTTCGCTCATCATCGCCTACGCAAGCTGCATCGCCCACGGCTACGACCTGGTGCACGGCCTCGAGCAACAGAAGCTGGCTGTGCAATCGGGCTACTGGCCGTTGATGCGCTACAACCCCGGACTGCGCGAAGAGGGCAAGAACCCCTTCCAACTCGATTCCAAGGCTCCATCCATCCGGCTCAAGGAATACTCCTACCGCGAGGCCCGCTATACAATGCTTGCGCGTAGCAATCCTGAGCTGGCAGCGGAGTTGCTGAAGGAGGCGCAGGATGACGTGGAGCGCCAGTGGCGCGTTTACTCGGCTCGGGCCACCATGCCCGGTCGCGGCGAAACTCCGCACATCGCTCCTGAAGAGAAACCGGAAGAGAAGCAGGTAACCGTGTCTGCAGGAGGAACAGAATGATCGATTTTTCGACGAATTATCTGGGGCTGAAACTGAACGGGCCCATCGTGGTGTCCTCCACGCCTCTTTCCGAGTCGCTGGACAATATTCGGCGCATGGAAGACGCCGGCGCGGCGGCCATCGTGCTCACTTCGCTCTTTGAGGAGCAGTTGGCGCTGGAATCCCGTGCGCTGGACGACGATTTGTCTCGCGGCACGGAGTCTTTCGCAGAATCGCTTGCCTATCTGCCGGAACTGGTCGATTACCGCATGACGCAGGAAGTTTATCTTGAGCACCTGCGGCGCGCCAAAGGAGCCGTAAACATTCCGATCCTTGCCAGCCTCAACGGCGCCACAGCCGGCGGCTGGGTGCGGTTTGCCAAGGAGATGGAAGAAGCCGGGGCCGATGCAGTTGAACTCAACACCTATGCGCTGGCCACAGATCGTGGCCAGACCTCTACCGAGCTCGAGTTGCAATTACTCGAACTGGTGGAGAGCGTCTGCCAGGCGGTCAAGATACCTGTTTCCGTGAAGCTTTCCCAGTCCTTCACCAGCCTGCCGCACCTGGTAGCGCGGCTGGAGGACGTCGGTGCTCGTGGCGTGGTTCTTTTCAACCGCTTCTACCAGGCGGACTTCGATATTGAGACGCTGGAGGTGCGGCCCACGCTGCACTTCTCCACGCCCTCGGAGTTGCTGCCCCGGCTGCACTGGGCTGCAATTCTCTATGGCCACCTCAATATTGACCTCGCGATCACCGGTGGCGTTCACTCCGCCGAAGATGTGCTGAAGTGCATCATGGCGGGCGCAAGCATGACCATGATGGCGTCGGCGCTCCACATCCACGGCGTCGAACACATTGGGAGGGTGCTCTCCGACATGCGCTACTGGCTTGAGAAGCGCGAGTATGCATCGTTGTGGGAGACACGGGGATGCCTGAGCCGGCGCTCCGTTCCTGACACCTCGCCATTTGATCGCGGCAACTACATCAAGACGCTAAGTTCGTATAGCTTGCGACAGACGCTGGCTGCTTTCTAACGAAACCGTTTCGAAGCCAGACGGTGGCTGCACCTCAACGGTGCAGCCACCGTCGATTTTTGCCGGTAATGACGCTGACGGGGCTGCCGCGGATTTGACCAAGCGACCGCTGGTTTGGACGAGAGTTGGTTAATTCCGGGCCGGTGCAGGCTTTGCCTGCCGAACAGCCGCCGAAACCGGCTGGGCGGACAACATGCGGAGCACCGTACCTTCAAGCACACTGCGGGCGTCGGGAAGTGCGGCCTGAACCGTGTCGCTGAAGCCCTCGCGCAGCCCCAGCGATTCAGCGCCAATCGTCAGCAGCATTGCGCAGTGGGGCAGGGAGTTGTAGCAGGACTGGCAAAGTGCCAGCAAGTCTGCTGCGCCCAGATGGTGTGTCAACAGACTCGGCAACTCAGTCGACGGCTCAACTGGAGCCAGGTGAATCTGGCCGGGTGCGGAGTTGCCGGCACAATCAATGAAGACCACCGTACCAGCATAATGGATATCCTCCGCCAACTCAGGGGTCCACTGTTGCCGCGACACCACGCGCACTCCGCTCTCAGAGCAGAAGTGCTCCTGAGCCCTCTCAGCGAGCCAGGGGCCAACCCCGTCGTCTTCGCGCAATGTGTTTCCACAGGCGAGAATGAGGCAGCGCGTGGTGGTCGGAGTCATCGATGGAACCTCTTGACGGTTGAAGGATTCCCAGCAGGTCGCTAGCGCACCATCCGGTCAACGACTTCGCCCTCGGCGGAAACCAGCGAAAGCACCAACGGCATCTGGCCGAAGGCATGCGTGGAGCAACTCAGACACGGATCGAAGGTGCGGACTACAGCCTCCACGCGGTTGAGAACTCCCTCAGTGAACTTGCCATTTTTCACGTAATGCTTTGCGGCCTGCAACACGCCTCTGTTCATGGCGTTGTTGTTCTGGCCCGTCGCGATGACGAGATTGGCCCAGGTGATGAGTCCGTTCTCGTCCACTTTGTAGTGGTGATTCAGGGTTCCGCGCGGCGCCTCGGCCTGTCCTGCGCCCTCGAGCCGGTTTACACCGGCCACGGCGCGTACGTGCTTGTCGAGGATCAATGGATCAGAAAGGATACGTTCAATCTTTTCGATGCCGTGAAGGATCTCAATGAGACGCGCGTGGTGGTAGTGGAAGGAACCCTGCACGGGGCCTTCGGCCATCTGCTTGAACTCGATGAGTTCCGTCTCCGCAAGCGGTGTGCCCATGGTCTTGACAATGTTGAGCCGCGCCAGGGGGCCTACGCGATAGCTGCCTTCAGGGTAGCCGAGCGGTTTGTAATAAGCGAACTTGGTGTAGCTATAGGGCTCTACGGCTTCGCCGATCACCTCGGTGAACTTTGCGGCGGTGATGCCGTCGTCGAGAATGCTGCCTGTGGCGTCGATGAAACGCAGCGCGCCGTCAGTGAATTCGATGGACTCGTCTTGGTTGATCAGGCTCATGAAATTCGAAGGAAAATTGGCGAAGACTTCGATCTCGGAGTGGAAGCTTCCGGCGATCTGTTTGTAGGCGGCGAGCGCCAGTTGGACGTTGGCGTAGGCCTCGGGAATCATCGCCAGGATTTCATCGCGCTTGGCCTGGGCCAGGGGTTCGGTGACGCCCCCAGGGACGACCCATCCGGGGTGGATGCGCTTGTCGCCGAGGAGTTCGATGATGTGCTGGCCGAAACGCCTCAGTGCTATGCCGGCGCGGCCCAGTTCAGGCCGTGCCGCCACCACGCCGAAAATGTGGCGGGAGGCAGGGTCGGACTCCATGCCCAGCAATAAGTCGGGCGAAGCGAGATAGAAAAAGCTCAGTGCATGCGACTGCACCATCTGCGCCAGGTTTAACATGCGCCGCAGTTGCGCGGCAGTGTGGGGAATCCGGACCGACATGATCGCTTCGCAGGCTTTGGCCGAGGCGATGAGGTGCGAAACCGGACAGATGCCGCAGATGCGCGCCATGAGGCTGGGCATCTCGTAAAACGGCCGTCCTTCGGAGAAGCGCTCGAAGCCGCGTACCTGCGTGACATGAAAATGCGCGTCTTCCACTTCGCCCTGGCCGTTGAGCTGGATGGTGATCTTGCCGTGCCCTTCCAGGCGGGTGACGGGATCGATGGTGATGGTCTGACTCATGGGGCAGGCTCCAAATCGTTACGCTCCGAAGCGTGTGAGGGCTGGAATATCCAGCGGTTCACCGGTTACTAACGCGGTCAGCGCCGCATGAAACGTGTCGGCTGAGGGCGGGCAGCCGGGAAGGAAAACGTCGACTTTCACGAACTCGTGGATGGGACGCACCACATCGAGCAGGCGGGGCACAACGACGCACGGAATCTGCGGCTGGGTGCTGACATTCTCGATGTAGGCCCGGTCGAGGATTGCGGCGGGTCCGATGGGATTGCGCATCGAAGGCACATTGCCGGCTACCGCGCAGTCGCCCATGGCGACCAGAAGCTTGGAGTGGGCGCGAATCTTCCTGATCTTCTTCTCGTCGTCCACTGAGGCGACCGCTCCCTCGACCAGTGCGATGTCGACCTCGTCGGGAAATTCCTTGGTGTCCACAAGCGGACTGTAGACCACGTCGACCAGGTCGGCGATGGCTAAAAGTCGCTCGTCCATGTCGAGGAAGGACATGTGGCAGCCGGAACATCCGTCAAGCCACACCGTTGCCAGTTTCAGTTTGCTCATTGCGCTTCCCTCATCAGATTCAGGTAGGGCAGGAAATCGGGATACTTGGGATGAGCGTCGCCGACTTTGCTCTTGTCGAAGAGCGCGCCGGTGGGGCAGACCTGCACGCACTTGCCGCAGCGGGTGCAACTGGACTTTCCCCATTCATCGTGCAGGTCGGAGATGATCATCGAGTCGATGCCGCGTCCCATTACATCCCACACGTGGGCGCCCTCAATCTCCGCGCATACACGCACGCAGCGGGTGCACATAATGCAGCGGTTGTGGTCGAGGGTGAAGCGCTCGTGGGAGGCGTCCACGGTCAGTTCCGGGTTGCGATAGGGCAGCCGCACGTGTGTGAGGCCTTGCGATTGTGCAAGCGCCTGCAACTCGCAATGGCCGTTGGCCACGCAAACCGAACAGATGTGATTGCGCTCGGCGAAGAGCAGTTCGAGGATAGTGCGGCGATGCTTCTGGAGCCGTTCGGTGTTGGTGCTCACTTCCATGCCCTCGTACACGGTGGCGACACAGGCCGGCAACAGCTTGTTGCTACCTGCGATCTCCACCAGGCACAAGCGGCACGCGCCCACGTCGCTCAACCCTTCAAGATGGCAGAGCGTGGGAATGTTGATGTCGTTCTCGCGCGCCACTTCCAGGATGGTTTGGCCGGCCAGGGCGCTCACCTCATGGCCATCGATGACAAGAGTCTTGACGTTCACGTTTTCGCTCATGCCAGCACCTCCACGGGCGATTGATTGTTGCCTGCCGCTGGTGCCTGAATGTTGCAGACGCCGGCCGGGCAGCGCTTGTGGACGATGTGCTCGATATACTCGTGCCGGAAGTATTTCAGCGTGCTCAGGACCGGATTGGGCGCCGTCATACCGAGCCCGCACAGGCTGGTTTCCTTGATGGTCACGCAGAGATCCTCCAACAACTGCAGATCGTCCATGGTCCCGGAGCCATCGCAGAATCGCGACAGCAGTTTGTACATCTGCGCGGTGCCCGCGCGGCAGGGAACGCATTTGCCGCAGGACTCGGTCATGCAGAATTCGACAAAGAAGCGAGCCACGTTGACCATGCAGGACGTGTCGTCCATGACAATCATTCCGCCCGAGCCCATGATGGAACCGGCCGCCATGAGCGCGTCGTAGCTGACTCCGAGGCCCAACATGTCGGCGGGAATGCATCCGCCGGAAGGGCCGCCGGTTTGGACGGCTTTCAACTTGTGGCCGCCGGGGACCCCGCCGCCGATCACGTCGATGATCTCCCAGAGCTTGATTCCCAACGGCACTTCAATGAGGCCTGTGTTGGTGATCTTGCCGGTGAGCGCGAAGACCTTGGTGCCTTTGCTCCTCTCCGAACCCATGTTGAAGAACCATTTGCCGCCATTGCGGATAATGGGCGCTATGTTGGCGTAGGTTTCAACGTTGTTGATCAGCGTGGGCTTGCCCCAAAGACCACTCATGGCCGGATAGGGGGGGCGTGGTTTGGGAGTGCCGCGCTTGCCTTCGATGGAGGCGATAAGCGCCGTCTCCTCACCGCATACGAATGCGCCTGCTCCCAAACGGATTTCGACGTCGAAGTTGAAGGTAGTGCCACAAAGGTTGTTACCCAGCAGGCCGCGACGCCGCGCTTCGCGCAGTGCGGTAGTGAGCCGGGAGACGGCTACCGGATACTCGGCGCGCACGTAGATGAAGCCCTTGCCGGCGCCCACGGCATAGGCCGCGATCGCCATACCCTCGATCACGCGATGCGGGTCGCCTTCCATCACGCTGCGATCCATGAATGCGCCCGGGTCGCCCTCGTCGCCGTTGCAGACCACGTACTTCACATCGCCGCCGGACTTGGCAACCGTTCCCCATTTGAGCCCCGTGGGATAGCCGCCGCCGCCGCGTCCGCGCAGGCCGCTTTCTGTGATGCGGTGGATCACTCCGTTCGGCGTCATCTCAGTCAGCGCCGTCAGGAGCGCCTTGTAACCGTCGCGGGAGATGTAGTCGTCAATTTTCTCCGGGTCGATGTGGCCGGCGTTCTCCAGTACCACCCGAACCTGTTTATCAAAGTGCTCGTTCAGATCGCACTGCAGCGTGGGAACCGGCGCACCGCCGAGGCTGGAAACAATCGACTCGGCGTGGGCGGCATTCACGTGGTGATAAAGGATATCCTCTGGGTCGACGCGCACCAGCGGTCCGGAGGAGCAGGGCCCCATGCAGCCGGTCTTGCGGATGAGGACATTCTTGCCCGAAGACTCGGCCGCCTTGACCAGTGCATCGCGCAGCTGTCCCGCACCTTGACTGGAGCAAGCGAGGTCATTGCATACATTGATCTCAAAATCGTACTTCGCGTTCTCCTGGTGGACGCTTTTCGCTATCTGCTCAAGCTCTTCGATATTCATTCCACCGACCACCTTTCCAGTTGCGCGAGCATCTGCTCGGAACTGACCTCGCCGGCCACCTCACCGTCAGACAACATGACGGGCGCGCGGCTGCATGCTCCTACGCAGCGGGCGGTCATCAGACTGATTTGGCCGTCGCTGGTGGTCTGGCCCGTTTTGATGCCCAGGCGCTGTTCGGCCGCGGCTACCAGCTTGTCGGTGCCCTTGATGTAGCAGGCAGTTCCGGCGCAAATGGTCAAGGTGTGCTTGCCCGGCGGCTTAAGGCTGAAA
Source organism: uncultured Acidobacteriota bacterium (assembly GCA_963833995.1). GTDB lineage: Bacteria > Acidobacteriota > Terriglobia > Terriglobales > Acidobacteriaceae > Telmatobacter. The sequence goes on from CAWIAE010000007.1 coordinate 240,491, forward strand.
TAGTGGTAAAACGTCACCACCCCATAAGCCTGGCTCAGGGGAACACGCAACGAGCGGGCTACGAAACGGATGGCGTCGTCGTCCAGATAACCAAACGAGGATTGCACGGTATGGAGCGTCTCAATCAGAGCGTGACGGGCAAATCCATTCTTGCGCATGGTGCCGTTCACGATCTTCCATCGTTTATCCTCGCTTGGCAGCGGTGGGTGTGTGAATGCTGGCACGTTTCCTCCCGGATTTATCACAAGTCACAGAGTAAATTCGTTTTAGCTCTCCGCTCCTTGTCTATCCCCAGTTGTACGCGCACGGTCTCGCGACATCCGTGACAACGGTCACTGGGTCCGGTAAGAAGTGTCAAGCTGTGGCACGGGAAAGATCGGATTGCAGGCAAAGCGCCCGAAAGAATATAGCGGTGGTTCATCCTGAAAAAAGCAGGAGCCATGTGTTAACCCAGAGTTGGAAGATGATCGGAGATGCCAAAAAGGAAAATCAGACCGATGGCGAAGCTGTAAATTGCTCCGGTCCACGCGATGACGTGGTAGAAACGCGGGTGATGACCACTGCTCCTGAACGCGCCGCCAATAGAGGCGGTCATCAGCGCGTTCATAGCGATGAGGCCTAGTGCAAATGCCGCTAAGCCGAGCAAACCGCGGGATGTGCCTCCCAGGTTGGCAGTGAGAAAAAAGAGTGCCAGTTGGCTGGGTGTCTCGGCCCCGACTCCGTGCAGCACTCCAATAAGGAAAACCGACTTCCCGTTGTACATCCACTGAAAGCGTTCCGGCCGGGGTGCTTCGGGATTCCAATTGCGGCGCACTTTCCACGCGATCCAGAGAACTCCATTGATGGCAATGGCCAGCCGGCTCTCGATGCGGCCATGGCTGTGGCCGTGCACGTCCTTGCGCAAGATGCCCGCGACGACCCCGATTCCGAGCACGATGAGGGTGAGGCCGATCAGCCGCTCCGTCCAGTGATCCAGTCCCTGGGGCAACCCCATGTGCAGCTGAAGTACCGCGATGCCCAATGCCGCCACGGTGCATGCGTGACCCAGAGCATAGGTCATGCCCAACCGCAACCCGCTCCACCAGTTGCGCTGTACAGCCGTAATGTCGGAGATGGCGGCAAGGTGGTCGTAGTCGAACCCGTGCCGCAGCCCGAGCACCAGGCAGGAGCCGAGAGCGGCATCGAGTTTCCAGTCGCCGAAAATCGGTGTCACACTGCCCAGTATAAGGCAGTTAAGGTTCGTCTGGAGAGGCATTTGTCACTGGATCAGGGTTGCCGAAGCGGCTGGCGCCTGATTTGGCTTGCTCATCTGAATGTTGTAGTTCGAATGAATGTTGTAGTTCGAATAGTCGATGGTCACGACGGTTCGTCCGTAAAGGAACGTGCTGGATTCGGCCCGGGCGTGCGTAGCCATCGAAAACCCATTGATATCGGCATACTGGCGCATCATGTGGGTGGTTCCAGCGAAAACCGAGGGCGCCTTCGAGGCCACACCTTCAAGCCGCACGATGGTGAAATCTTTGGCGTCCACCCAGATGGTTCCCATGATGAGATTGGCGGCTTTGTGCCGGGGATTGATGGCGAGAACCAGGCAGTCGCGTCCATCGAGGCGTTGAATGCCGCCCGGTTTCAAAGTCATCTCATAGTTGCCGGAGGTGATCCAAGCGCGCTGCACATTGCCGGGGAGGTTGATTTCCTTTTCTCTTTCGAGGATCGGATCAAGGCCGAGCTTTCGGATAATGGCGGAGCCGCTTTGGGAGACGATGTCATAGCTCTTGCCGGTTTCTTTGCGGTAGGTCGTTTTGACCGTCATTGCGGCTACGGAATGAGTCTCGTCATTGCCTCTGTACACTGCATAGTGCTCGAAGTCGGTATATCCGGCAATTCTGTTCACCCTTGCAAGCACCGCATTGTCAATGGCCTGAATGACGGATGCCTGGTTCAGCTGCTGGGCCGCGGCTGAAACCGTTCCGAGCGATGCCACGGCGACAATGAAGAAACCGGACCGGGCCAAAGCCAAGAGGTTAAAACGGATCACAGGGAAAGATGCCTCCGGGCGTTCGAGACTGACGTTCCGGCCTGACGTTAGCGCCTGGCGCTGGGATTCGACGACTCCATTATCGCTGTTCCAACTCGCCCTCGCCGACCGGACGAAGGTGAAAACGCACCTGTATCGTTAGATGCCAAAGGGGCTGGGGAACGCTTAGGCTATTCTTGTGTCCGATGTGAGGCGCGTTTGTGAGCAGCCCTGCCCACCCAATCCGGAAAGAAAGTGAAACCACAGTGATGCGCCGCGAAGTACGGATCTGCGGGGTAGTGCAAGGGGTGGGATTCAGGCCCTTCATTTATCGGCTCGCCCAGGAGGAGAGCCTGACGGGTTTTATCGGCAACGATACAGAAGGCGTAATCATCGAAATCGAGGGGCCGGCGGAGCGGGTGGAAGCGTTTCTCGAAAGAACGCGCTCCGAGACTCCGCCGCTGGCTCGCATCGACTCGGTTGAGGTTCGTGAACTGCCGGTGAGCGGCGAAGCCGGATTCCGGATTGTCTCCAGCCAGGTGAAGGGCCAGGTCAGTACCGGGATCCCCGCCGATGCGGCCACTTGTTCCGATTGTCTGCGAGAGCTGCTCGACCCATCGGATCGCCGCTATCGCTATCCTTTTCTGAACTGCACGAATTGCGGTCCCCGCTTCACCATCACGCGGCGCATTCCGTACGACCGCCCGCAAACCTCGATGGCGAAGTTCCCCATGTGCGCAGCGTGCCAGGCAGAGTATGACGACCCGTTGAATCGCCGCTTTCACGCGCAGCCGAACGCATGCCCCGTTTGCGGGCCTCATGTCTGGCTGGAAACGCCGGATGGCACGCACATTCCGTCAGAGGACGCGGTAGCGGCAACGATTGAGCGTCTGCTGGCCGGCGAAGTGATGGCGATCAAAGGCATCGGCGGGTTTCATCTGAGCGCGGACGCTACGAACGAAGCGGCTGTTGAACGGTTGCGCCAGCGCAAGCATCGCTATGGAAAACCGCTCGCCGTGATGGTCCGCGATCTGGAAGAAGTGCGAGCGCTGTGTATGTTGACGCGGGAAGAGGAGTTGTTGTTGCAGACCTCGGCGCGTCCGATTGTGCTGGCGAGGTCGCGCGAAGGCAATTGCATTGCGCCTGGGGTGGCTCCGGGGATTCCGTGGCTGGGCGTGTTTCTGCCGTATGCGCCATTGCAGCATCTGCTCTTTGCGGACGCGCGGGTGCGGGCACTGGTGATGACCTCGGCTAACCTGAGCGAAGAACCGATTGCCATTGATAATGATGAAGCACGAGCGCGTCTGGGCGCGATCGCAGATGCGTTCCTGATGCATGACCGCGAGATTCTGCAGCGTTGCGACGATTCAGTGGCCGCGGTGGTGGATGGCGCACCGCAATTGATTCGCCGCGCGCGAGGCTATGTGCCTTTGGGCACGGAATTGCCATTGGATTCGCCGCCGTTGCTGGCCGTCGGCGGGCACCTGAAGAATGTGTTTGCGCTGGCTCGCGGACGGTTTGCCTACCAGAGCCAGCACCTGGGCGATCTTGAGAATCTGACCGGGCTGGAATTCTTTGAGGAGTCTCTTGGGCATTTGATGCGCACCTTCGAGATTCAGCCGGCGACTGTGGTGCATGACATGCATCCGGGATATCTCTCTACGTCTTGGGCCAAACAGTGGGCCACGCAGCGCGGGTTGCCGTTGCTGGCTGTCCAGCATCATCATGCTCATATTGCCGCATGCATCGCCGAGCACAGGCTCGAAGGTCCGGTCATCGGGCTGAGCCTCGACGGCACCGGTTATGGCGCCGACGGCCGCATATGGGGCGGGGAAGTATTGGTTTGTAGGCTGGATGGCTTCGAGCGCTTTGCGCACCTGGAGTATGTACCGATGCCGGGCGGTGAGGCGGCCATCAAAGAGCCGTGGCGGATGGCGCTGGGGCATCTGCATACGGACGGATTCAATCTGACTGACGGTGCGACGCTGCGACTTGTGGGCGCGTCAGAACAGGAGACGCGCGTGCTGGTTCGCGCAATGGAACGCGGCCTTAATTCTCCGCTCACATCGAGTTGTGGAAGGCTGTTCGACGCTGTGGCTGCCGTCGTGCTCAAGCGCCGCCAGGTGGATTATGAAGCGCAGGCAGCCATCGAATTGGAAGGGATCGCAGTCGATGAGCCGCTTGAATTGCACCCCGAAGGCGCTTATGAGATCGAAATATCGGGTGGCGACTGGTCGAAGCGAGAGCCGATGCGAATGAGCGTGCAACCATTATGGCGGGATCTGCTGCAGGACCTGCAATCGGATGTGAGCAGGGCGCGCATCGCGGCGCGGTTCCATGCGGCGCTGGCTGAAGGATTTGTGAAGGCGGCGATACGAGCACGCGCTGTCACTGGCGTTGGGCAGGTTGCGCTCAGCGGCGGATGCATGCATAACCGGCGGCTGGTGCAACTGCTGCGTGAAGGCCTGGAGACGGAGACCTTTGAGGTGCTTCAACAGCGGCGCGTCAGCCCCGGCGATGGTGGCCTCAGCTATGGTCAGGCCGTGGTTGCCGCGGCCATCTTGTCGCGCCGAAACTTTGGCGAAGCGAGTGTCTCCGCGAATATTCCCAAATAGGAGGAAGCGGATTGCAAATGCTACCGCTGCTCACATCGTTATGCCGAAAGTTTGCGCGGTTGCTCAGCTTCGCTGTTTCGGTTTATGGCCTGCTGCCTTTTCTGTCGGCTGATTTTCGAAGTGATGCCGTAATCATGAGCCTTTACTGCATCCTGCCCGTTTTAAGTTTCCCTGTGACCCTGCTCTCATTCCAATCGCTGCGCCCGTCCGTGATGCTGCATTGGTTGTTGGCGTTTGGCTATCTGGCGGTCTACTCCATGCTCGATTGGAGAACCTGCGCGGAGTTGGGATACTGCCAGGGCGTAATGGCGACAGTTCTGGTTACAACCACATCGTGGCGTGTTCGCGGACTCTTTCTGGTCGCAATCCTCAACCTAGCACTGCTGGTGCTTGAGTTGAATTCGCAGCGCGGCGAGGTGAAAAGCATGCAGGCGGCACGTTAGCCGGAAAGTCGGACCAACTGCTGCGCCTCTTCGCGCGGGCCGAGGATGGACATGCGGGGAATGCGGCCGCGGACCATGGCGACTTCATCGCAGCGATGAAGGCGCGGGCAGATCTGGCAATCCTTGAAGATCTTGTCAGGCAGTTCGGCCTTGTCTTCCACGGTGCGAAATCCAAATTTGAAGAAGAAGTCGGGAATGCGCGTAAACAGGCAGACAGACTGGATGCCGTGCAATTCGGCTTCTTCAATGAGGGCGCCGAGAATGCGCCCGCCCGCGCCCTGGCCCTTGGCCTCCGGCTTGACTACGATGGAGCGCACTTCAGAGAGATGCGGGCCGTAAAGATGCAGCGCGCCGCAGCCAAGAAAGACGCCGCCATCGGACTCGGCCACGGTGAAGTCGCGGATGTTCTCGCAGATTTCGGCGAAGGCGCGCTTGAGCAGCGTGCCGTCCGTCGAAAGCGAATTCACCAGGTCGTAGATATTGGAGGCGTCCTGAAGCAGGGCTTTACGCACCAGCATGAGAGGCCTCCTCTGTCTGAGTTTTCGCAGACTACGCATCCGATGCGTCGCGCGATCAGGCGCCTGGCGCACGCGCTCGCGCGCAGTGCCGCCGAGCACGTCATGGCAATCAAGCGTGGCCTCAGAGTGATGGCGGCGAAGAAGTCTTCGCCGAAATCCTCGCCAAACTGGTGCAATTCGTCGATGGTGAGGTCGCCGAGTTCCACGCCCTTTTCGAGGGCGAAGCGCACGGCGTTGCCGATCTTCTCATGCGCGGTGCGGAAGGGAACGCCCTTGTGAACGAGGTAGGTGGCCGCGGCCATCGCGTTCAGGTAGCCCGGTCTGCGCGGCTTCGCGCCATGCGCTCGCGATTGAATTGAAGTGGCGGCCGTGAAGCGGGCAACAAGGTTCAGCATCTGCGGCACAAACTCGACTGCAAAGGCCGGCTCCTGGGTCTCCTGCATATCTTTATTGTAGGCCAGAGGCAGACCTTTGAGCTGCAGCGTAACTGCCTGCGCGGCGCCGTTGATGCGGCCCACTTTGGCGCGGATCAATTCGGTCAGATCGGGATTCTTCTTCTGCGGCATGGCGCTCGAGCCGGTGGAAAAGGCCTCGGGCAGGGTGACGAAGCCGAATTCCGCGGTGGCAAACAGTGTGATCTCTTCGGCAAAGCGGCTCAGGTGCAGGCCGACGAACGGTGAGCGCGTTGAAGATACTCGAGAATGAAGTCGCGATCGCTCGTAGCGTCAATCGAATTGGCGGTGGGCGCATCGAAGCCCAGTTCGCGCGCTGCGATGGTGCGGTCGAGCGCAAGCGTCGCGCCGGCCACAGCTCCCGAGCCCAGCGGGCAATGGTTCAGGCGCGCCGCGCAATCGCGCAGCCGGCTCCGCATCGCGCAGCACCATCTCAACATAGGCCAGCAGCCAGTGCGCGACGAGAACAGGCTCGGCGCGCTGCAGATGCGTGTAGCTGGGCATCACGGACTCGCCAGCGGCGCGCGCCTGTTGCGACCAAGAGCCGCGGCCCACGCGGCAAGGCGTCAATGACGAGTTCGATCTGCGCGCGCACGTAGAGGCGCAGGTCGGTTGCGATTTGCTCATTGCGGCTGCGGCCGGTGTGCAGTTTGAGACCGAGAGAGCCGATGCGCTCCACGAGCTTCAGCTCGACAAAATGATGAATGTCTTCGGCCGTGGCATGATCGCGCACCATTGCCTGGCCCGCTTCGGAAGCGTGGTCGGCGGCAATCGCATCGAGCGCCGCGCGCAACTCCGTTGTTTCAGCCTTCGGTCAAGATTCCTGCCGCGCAGAGAGCGGACGCGTGCGCTTTGCTGGCGGCAACTTCGTGGTCGAGAAGCCGCCAGTCGAAGACGATGGAGCGCTGCCAGGCTTCGAATTCCGCATCGAGCGGCTCGCGAAAGCGGCCAGACCACATCTTCCCGGATTGTTGTTCGTTGGACATTCCCTTAAGCGCACCTCATGCTATTCCTTCTCTGTTGCCGCTGTTGAGCTGGGGCATCTCGCTGCCTTTGCTGAGCGTGAGGAGGCCGGTTTTGGCGTAGGTGAGGAGCTTATCCCGGGTGTCGGTAATGTCGAGATTGCGCATGGTGAGTTGGCCGATGCGGTCGCGCGGCGAGAATGTGGATTCAGTCTTCTCCATGCTGAGGCGCTCGGGATGGAAGGTGAGGTTGGGCGACTCGGTGTTGAGGATGGAGTAGTCGTTGCCGCGGCGCAACTCAAGCGTGACCTCGCCGGTGATGGGTTTGGCGACCCAGCGCTGGGCGGATTCGCGGAGCATGATGGCCTGCGAGTCGAACCAGCGGCCCTGATAGAGCAGGCGGCCGAGCTTGCGGCCATTGTCGCGGTACTGCTCGATGGTGTCCTCGTTGTGGATGCCGGTGATGAGGCGCTCGTAAGCGATGAAGAGCAGCGCGAGGCCGGGGGCCTCGTAGATGCCGCGGGATTTCGCTTCGATGATGCGGTTTTCAATCTGATCGGACATGCCGAGGCCGTGGCGGCCGCCGATGCGGTTGGCTTCGAGAAGAAGATCGACGGGCGAGTCGAATTGCCGGCCGTTGAGGGCGACGGGCAAGCCCTCTTCGAAGCGAATGGCGACTTCTTCGCGCTGGATCTCGACATCGTCGCGCCAGAAGGCCGCGCCCATGATGGGGACGACGATTTTAACCGACGAAGAAAGATGCTCCAGATCCTTGGCTTCATGGGTTGCGCCGAGGATGTTGGAGTCGGTGGAGTAGGCTTTCTCGGCCGACATCTTATACGCGAAGCCGGCGCGCTGCATGAAGGCAGACATCTCGGCGCGGCCGCCTAATTCGTCGATGAAAGCGGCGTCAAGCCAGGGCTTGTAGACCTGGAGGCTGGGATTGACGAGCAGGCCGTAGCGGTAGAAGCGCTCGATGTCGTTGCCTTTGAAGGTGGAGCCGTCGCCCCAGATGTGGACGTCGTCTTCCTTCATGGCGGCGACCAGCATGGTGCCCGTGACCGCGCGGCCGATGGGCGTGGTGTTGAAGTAGGGAACGCCGGCGGTGGTGATGTGGAAGGCGCCGGCCTGGAGCGCGGCGATGCCTTCGCGCACCAGCGGGCCGCGGCAGTCGATGAGGCGGGCCTTTTCGGCGCCATATTCGAGGGCCGCGCGCGGGATGGCGTCGTAGTCGGTTTCGTCGGGCTGGCCGAGATTGGCTGTATAGGCGTAAGGGATCGCGCCCTTCTGCTTCATCCAGTGCAGGGCGGCGGAGGTGTCGAGCCCGCCGGAGAAGGCAATGCCGACTTTCTGGCCGATGGGCAGGGATTCGAGAATTACGGACATGCTTGCCAAACCTCTGAAAGATCGTAGCTTCTAGTTCGCTAGCTTCCTCAGCTGCTAGCCAACAAAACTTGTTAAGAACCCATGCGTTTTGGTTGCACCGGAAAGCTAGAGGCTAGAAGTTAGCTGCTAAAAGCTTGTCACATTCGCCAAGCCGCCCAGCAGCAGAAGCAGCAGCGCCTTCTGCGCATGCAGGCGGTTTTCGGCCTGGTCGAAGACGATGGACTGCGGGCTGTCGATCACGGCGTCGGTCACTTCTTCGTTGCGCCGCGCCGGCAGGCAATGCATGAAGACTGCGTGCGCAGCGGCTTTCGACATCAGCGCCTCATTCACCTGGAACGGCCGGAAGATCGGCGCGCGCTTGGTGGACTCGTGCTCGAAGCCCATGCTGACGCACACGTCGGTGTAGACGGCATCGGCGCCTTCGGCGGCGGCCTGCGGATCCTGCAGCAGGCGCAATTCGCAGCTGTTCGCCTGGCCATTTCGCGCGCGATGGTCACAATCTCAATGTCGGGCGAGTAGCCGCGCGGCGTGGCCACGGTGACATTCGCGCCCAGTTGCGCGCCGGTCAGCATCAGCGAGTGGCACACATTGTTGCCGTCGCCGACATAAGTAAAGTTGAGGCCGACGGCGGATGCCGAAGTGTTCTTCGAGCGTCATGAAATCGGCCAGCGCCTGGCAGGGATGTTCGAAGTCGGAGAGCGCGTTGATGATCGGCACGCGCGAGTTGGCGGCCATCTCCGTGATGGTGTCGTGCGCGTAGGTGCGCAGCACGATCACGTCGACCCAGCGCTCCAGGTTGCGCGCCACGTCGGCAATGGTTTCGCGCTCGCCGAGCGGCGAGTTGGTCTGGTCGACAAAGATCGCGTTGCCGCCCATGGTGTTGATGCCGGTCTCAAAGGCCAGGCGCGTGCGCAGGCTGGCTTTCTCAAACATCAGCACCATCTGCTTGGCGTCGAGCGCGTGGCGATACTCGCGCGGATTGCGCTTCACGTCGTGGCCCAGCTTGAGGATGGCGCGCACTTCGGCGCTGGAAAGATCGGCGATGGAGCACATGTCTTCGCCGGCCATGCGCGCGGCCGCGGCAAGGATATCGGGATCTTTCTGCACGGGAATCGCGGTGCTCCGCGTTCGATGGTTGCTCTGCTAGCCATGTGTGTGTCCTCCTGCCGGATTGAGTTGATGCGCTCAGCAGCATGTTCGGTAAAGATTTCGTCCAGCGCGGCGATGGCGGTGTCCACGTGCGCGCGCTCCAGAATGTACGGCGGCAGGAAGCGCAGCACCGTGTCGCTGGTGCAGTTGATGAGGATATGGCGCTTGAGCATCTCGGCCACGACGTGCTTGGCCAGCTCCGGCAGAATCGAGCTCGGCGGCGATCATCAGGCCCTTGCCGCGCACATCGACAATGGCTTCGTGGCGTGCGGCCAGCGAGCGCAGCTGCGTCTGGAAGTAATCGCCGACTTCGGTGGCGTTGGCCAGCAGGCCTTCCTTCTCGATGGTGTCGATGACCGCGATGGCCACGGCGCAGGCCAGCGGGCCGCCGCCGAAGGTGGTGCCGTGCATGCCGGCGTGAATCGCGCGCGCTACTTCTTCAGTGCAGAGAACTGCGCCGAGAGGAATGCCGCCGGCAAGCGGCTTGGCCAGCGTGGTCACGTCGGGTTGGATGCCGTAGTGCTGGTAGGCGCACCACTTGCCGGTGCGGCCCATGCCGGACTGAATCTCATCGACGATGAGCAGTGCGCCGGTGGAGCTGGCAAGTGCGCGCGCTTCGGCGAAGAACTCCTGCGTCAGCGGACGAACGCCGCCCTCGCCCTGGATGGCTTCGACGAGGATGGCGCAGACGTCGTTGGAGAACTTTGCGCGCAGATCGGCAACGTCGTTGAAGCGCACAAACTCGACGCCGGGAACGACGGGCGCGAACGGCTCGCGGTACTTGGCTTTGTAGGTCGTGGACATGGAGCCGAAGGTGCGGCCGTGGAAGCTCTGCTCGAGCGCGAGAAACTTTGTGCCGATTGGTCTGCCTTCGCTGCGCAGCAGGCCGGCATAGGCGCGGGCCAGCTTGAGCGCGCCCTCCCAGGCTTCGGTGCCGGTGTTGGCGAAGAAGACGCGGTCGAGGCCAGTGCGCTCGGTGAGGCGCAGGGCGAGCTCCGCCTGGCCCTCGTGGTAGTAGAGGTTCGAGGTGTGGATGAGCGCGCGGCTCTGGCGGGCGATGGCTTCTTCGATCGCGGGATGGCTATAGCCGAGCGCGTTGACGCCGATGCCGCTGAGCAGATCGAGGTACTTCGTACCGTTCTCGTCGATGATGTGAACACCCTCGCCAGCCACAAAAAGGATGGGATTCCGTTCGTAGGTGGAAAGCAGCAGCCGCGCTTCGGCGGCGCGAATCTGATCGAGTTTCGTCACTTCAATTTCTCCTCAGGCCACCATCACTTCGGTGCCGTGGGCTACGCGGGAGCTGCACAGGTCGGGCAGGGAACCGGCAGCTTCGGCGGGTAGAATTCGTACGCGCTTGACGCCATTCAATAGAGCTTCGCGGCAGGCGCTGAGCTTGGGCAACATGCCGCCGGAAATGATCGCGCTCTTGGCCATCTCGGCGATCTGATCGATGGAGAGCCATCGCAGCACTTCGCCGTTTGCGCCCTTCACGCCGGGACATCGGTGAGAAAGACCAGCGCATCGGCGTGGCAGGCAATGGCGCAGGCCGCGGCCATTTCATCGGCGTTGATGTTGTAGTACTCGCCGTCGAAGCCGAGCGCCATGGAGGAGATCACGGGCACGCCGTTCAACTGCCAGATGGCTTCGATCCAGCGCGGATCGCTGCGATGCAATCTCGCCCACGAAGCCAAGATCGGGCGCGGTGCGCTTTTTGCGCGCGCGAAACAGCAGTCCGTCGCCGCCGGAGAGGCCCACCGCGGGCTGGCCCAGCGCGCCAGCGCGGCCACCAGTCCCTTGTTCACTTTGCCGGCGAGCACCATCAGCGCCACGTCGCGCGTCTCTGCGTCGGTAACGCGCAGGCCGTCGATGAATTCGCTTTGCTTGCCCAGCGCCTTGAGCATGCGGGTCAACTGCGCGCCGCCGCCGTGCACGACGGCGACCTGGTTGCCATCGCGCACAAGGTCGGCGATGGCGCGCGTGCAGCCTTCGAGCAGCGCAGGAACTTCAAGGCCCGCTCCACCCAATTTGACGACGTACTTCATTCGAGGCCCTCCGCTTCGCGCTTCATTCGAGACCTTCCGCTTCGCCAGCCGAGCATCACGTTCAGATTCTGCACGGCCTGACCGGACGCGCCTTTCAGCAGGTTGTCAAGGCAACTGACGATGACCGCGCGCCTGCCATCCGGCGGCGAGCTGGAATCCGATGTCCGCGTAGTTGGTGCGGACCGAATATTGAATCTGCGGCAGCGTGTTGTCGTACAGGCGGACCATCGGGCTGCCGGCAAAAAATTCGCGATAGATGCGGGCGATGCTTGCATTGGTCTGCGGCTCGCGAAAGCGCACGTAGATGGTGGAAAGAATTCCGCGCGGAATCGGCAGCAGGTGCGGCGTGAAAACGATCTGGCTCGCGCACAGGCCGATCTGCTCCAGCAGTTCGCCGGTATGGCGATGCGTGAATACGCCGTAGGCGGAGAGATTGTCGGCCGCGTACATGTAATGAGTCTTCGCGGTCGGCGCTTTGCCCGCTCCGCTGACGCCGCTCTTCGCGTCGGCAACGATGCCGCTTTCCAGATCGAGGAGCCCGGCGACAGCCAGCGGCCGAAGGGCGAGAATGACTGAAGTTGCATAGCAGCCAGGATTGGCGACGAGGCGCGCGCCGGCAATCTGTTCGCGATGCAACTCCGGCATGCCGTAGACGGCCTGCGCCTGCGTGGCAGCGGCTTGCTCGGAGCCATCATCTTCGAAGGCATAGACGGCGCGGTGGCCGGCTTCGCTCAGCCGCCAGGCGCCGCTCAGATCAATCACACGCAAACCGCGCTCGAGCGCCTGCGGAACCCATTCGCGCGATTGCTCATGCGGCGTGGCAAGAAACAGAACCTCGACGCCGCGCGCCGCGAGCAGCTCCCACGAAAACGGTTCGAGCCGGAGAGTTCCGCTGCCGTTGTTGTCGGCCAGTTGCGGATGGATTTCGGCCAGCGGAATGCCTCCGCGCGCCGCATCCCTCTCATCCACACGGCCGGCAAAAACCGGAGGCTTGCCCTTGAGCCGCGGATGACGCAAAAGCAGCCGGGCGAGTTCAGCACCCGCGTATCCCGTGACTCCCACAACGGCGGTTTGTACTGTCTCCGTCATGATTCCAACATCGTCCTCAGGCGGGATTCGACCTCGTTGGCGCGGCGCGGATCGGGGCAAATGACCAGCACCGTATCGTCGCCGGCAAGCGTGCCCACTACTTCCGGCCATTCTTCGTAATCCAGCGCCGCGGCCACGGGCTGGGCGCCGCCCATCACTGTTCCCACAACCACCTGGTTCATCGCCTGGCGCACGCGCAGGCCAAAACTTTCAATCATTTCCGCCACCGATGGCGGGCTGTCGTCTTCAACGGCAGTGGCCGCGCCATTCCCATTTCCGTTGGGAAGCAGGTAGCCGCCGGGGCCTTTGGACAGGCGCATCTCGTGGATGTCGCGCGAGAGCGTCGCTTGCGTGACCTCAAAGCCGCGACGGCGCAATTTGCGCCGCAACTCATCCTGGTTAGCCACCAATGAGTGACTCACCAACTCTCGGATTGCATTGTGTCTCTGGTGCTTCATACTTGGTCCGTGCAAAGGTAAAGCGCGGCTCGCAGTGGCGGCCGCGCTTGTATAAATATACAACGCGATGTATAAGTATGCAAGACTGATTCGAGTGGTTTTTCCTGTGGCGGCTTCAGCGGCAGCCGGAAGATCTAGAACCGCACTCAGGCGAGCCAGATGACGATTAAAGGGTCTCGCGTTTCTTGCCGCGCTTTTGCTGGTACATGGCCTTGTCCGCTTTGCTCAACAGATCTTTGAGCGATTCCCGCAGTCTTCCATCGGTGGTGACATGACCCATGCTGAAGCTAAGCGGAAACTGATGGGCAGCCTTGGAGTTCCGCAGGATTGAGGCCTCGTCAAGACCCTTGGCAATGGCGGAGATTTCCTCGTCGCTGAACTGGCCCGCCACGGCAAATTCGTCGCCACCAATTCGCCCGATGACATCCGTTTCACGGAAGATAGAACTCAGCAACTCACCTGTTTCGGCCAGGAATGCAGAACCAACCTCGTGTCCCATCGCGTCATTGATTCTCTTCAAGTTATCCAGGTCGATGAACAACACTGAAAAAGCGGCGTGCGCGCGTTGAGCAAAGCGAAGCGACTGGTTGGCAAGCAACTGGAATCCCCTCAGGTTGTAGAGGCCGGTCAATTCGTCGCGCAGAGTAAGGGCATGGATCTCCATTTCCATGCGGTTGATGCGGCCAGCCAGATAGAGCAGTAGGGCAAACGAGATCACGGTGGCGGTCGAAGCCAGGATCGCCGTGGCATAGTGAACCGGAATTACCTGCGCATTGACCAACCGTGCCCGCCACAACTCCCTCAGGAACGGTAGTACCAGAAGAATGGGGGTGAGGGTCCGGGCGATTCTGCTTCCGATGCCGTGCCCGAGGAAGATGGAGAAGATGCCGCTCTCGGCTCGGCGAAAGATGGCGACCGCCGTCAATGACATCAGGCACATTAATGTCAGGGCAGAAGTGAGCCCCGGGACGGAGGGGCCGAGGACCTGAAGGCTGCCGAAGAGATATTCATAAACAAGGATGAGCACGACCAGGCTGAGAAAAGCCACAGTCACGTCCGCAAGCTGGGTGACGACGGGCCTCACGGCATGGACCAGAATCATCACGACTGCCAGGAGAGCGAAGGCGGTGGCCGGCCGCAGCGCCGTGCTGCCATAGCTCGATGTGGATTGGCCGGGATTCAACAAACTCTCCAGTCCGAATGCGTTTTGCGCAGCGGGCGCCAGCAGGATTGTTCCGGCGATGAGACCGGTGACGATGGCGAACAACCGGCTCACGTGGAGCATTTGAGGAGAACGCCCCGACTCGGAGAGGAACAAACTGAGTGCAGAGAACAATGCCGCCATTGCCAGCAGAGGGCTCATGTTGGTCAAAGCGGAAGGAATCACCCGTGCCAAAGGCGCGAACAAATGAACCGAGAGAGCCAGGACAGCACCTTGCGCCGCCAGCGCCAGACAAACCTGCTGAACGAAGTAGAGCTGGTGGAGAAGTCCCGGGTCGGGCTGGTCCGTAAGCAGGGCGGCGGTTCGATTGCGCATGGTTCAGGAGCCCTGAAGCAGCAAATGGATAGAATCCTTTGTCTGGAGGACCCGTTGATTATAGCAGGCGATCGGAAGCGCCTGGATGCGACTTTCGAGTTACGAGAAGCGGGTCTCGTCACCATGCTGCAGGCGCCCACCGAAGCAGGAAAGCGGTCTATCCGGCACGCGGCGAAATACCAGTAGCCCGGTGATTTGGCAGTTTTGATGCACGGCTTGAGGTCCGTACCCTCACTTTCAATTGCCCCAAGACCATTTGACGCCTCGGCGCTGATACACTCTCCAATGGTTTGGTTTTATGCCCGAAAGTGTTCTGTCCAACTGAGAAATGACATCGAGCTCCCCGCTTTCCACCATCAATGACCTCTTCCGCCGCGTCGTAGATGCGACAAATTCGCGCGCGGTCTTGTGGCAGGACGAGGGCGGCCAGTGGCTGCCACTCTCTTCTGACCAGATCTACCACCGCGTCCGCGTGCTGGCCGAGGCTTTTCTTGCGTGGGACGCCCAAAAGGGCGACCGCATCGCTCTGATTGGCGAAAACCGCTGGGAGTGGGCTGTCACCGATTTTGCCACTCTGGCCATTGGCGCGGTCACGGTGCCCATCTATCCCACGCT
Organism: uncultured Acidobacteriota bacterium; assembly: GCA_963833995.1. GTDB lineage: Bacteria > Acidobacteriota > Terriglobia > Terriglobales > Acidobacteriaceae > Telmatobacter. The sequence goes on from CAWIAE010000007.1 coordinate 255,777, forward strand.
CACCGGTGACCAGATTGCGGTCCTGCTCGAGGACGCGGGCTGCCGAATTGCCGTTGTTTCCACCCGCCAGCAGTTCGATAAGCTGAATGCGGTGCGTGACCGGACGCGGTTGCAGCGGATTATCATCATGGATTCGACCACGCCGCCGGAAGGCGCCATTGCCTTCAGTGAGGTTCTTGCCGGAGCTGACAGTTGTGGCGCCGCGCGTGACCCGGTTTTTGATGCGCTGGTGCGCACTGTGGATCCCGACGACCTGGCCACACTCATCTACACCTCTGGAACCACCGGTGAACCCAAAGGCGTGATGCTCACCCATGGCAACATTGCCTCAAACCAGAATTTTGCGGCCGTCGATTTCTCTTTCAATTCGACTGACGCCTGCATCTCCTTTCTCCCTCTTTCGCACATCACCGCGCGCGCGCTCGACTACGTGATGTATGGTTCCGGCGCGCAGGTCTGTTATTGCTCGCAGTTCGACAAGCTTCCCCAGGCCATGCGCGAGATCAGGCCCACGGTCTTCGTGGGAGTTCCGCGTGTGTACGAAAAGATTCGCCAGGCGGTGGAGCAGAAGTCCGCGGTTTCGCCCTTGAAGAAGCGGATTCTGGCCTGGGCCTTGAAAGTGGGGGCGCGCCACCGCGACGAGGTGTACAGCGGGCGTCAGCCTTCTTCTCTCCGTTGGAAGCTGGCGCGAAAGCTGGTATATGGCAAGGTGCAGGAAGCCTTTGGGGGCAGGGTTCGGATTTTTGTTTGCGGCGGAGCGCCGCTGGGCATCGATACGGCAAGATGGTTTGCCTCGGCAGGCATCGCCGTGTGGGAGGGCTACGGACTCACAGAGACATCGCCCGTAATTGCACTCAATTCGCCGGCGAGCCAGCGCATGGGCTCGGTGGGCCGTCCCATATCCAATGTTGAATTGAAATTTGCCGCGGATGGAGAATTACTGGTGCGAGGCCCCGCGGTGTTCTCAGGCTATTGGCACAAGCCCGCCGCCAACGCTGAATGTTTCGACGAGGAAGGGTTTTTCCGCACCGGCGACATCGCTCACCTGGATCAAGACGGGTTCCTCTATATCACCGACCGCAAGAAGGAACTGTTGAAGACCTCCGGAGGCAAGCTTGTGGCTCCGCAGCCGATTGAAAACAAATTGAAGAACAGTCATTTTGTGGCGCATGCGGCGCTTGTGGGCGACAAGCACAAGTTTATCTCGGCGCTCATTTCGCCGAATTTTGCGGCATTGGAAGAGTGGGCCGGGCGTCAGGGCATCGAGACCTACTCGCGCGCCAACCTGGTGGATGACAGTCGCGTGATTGCATTGTTCAGCGAGATTGTGCGCGAAGCCAACAGCGGATTGGCCAACTTTGAGACCGTAAAGCGCTTTCGTCTGGTGGCCGAGGAGTGGAGCCAGGACTCCGGCGAGCTGACGCCCTCAATGAAACTCAAGCGCCGCGTGATTACGGTGCGATACGCGGCGGAGGTCGACGCACTTTACGCGGACGAAGCAACCGCACGCGGCGAATAGGGAACGTCAGGCCCCGGCCCAGTTCCCGCCGAAACAAGACGCGCTTGTCCCACATGAGGTGGAGACCGCGAAAAAATGGCGCGCCCCATGTGCCCATGGCAAGCATGCTGCCGAACAGAATGATGGCGTCGATATTCAGGCGGCCGGCTCGGGACCAATAGGCATCCGGTTCAAGGTTCAGCCACAGGGCGAACTCGTCCAGCGTCAAGGCTGCACCCACGCCATAACTGACGGCCATCAGGCGGCTGAAGAATATCGAGAGCGGTGAGTGAGACCTGCCCAGGTCCAGAAGCCATCCATAACCCACCAGCAGCAGAATGAGGATGCCCCAGACCAGATGATGAATATGGAGGCCGCGGACCATGACCCACTGGAACGGCCCTCTGTTTCGGATGACCAAGCCGACTAAAAGCCGCACGCCCAGGAACGTGATAAAGAACGAGACCGAGGCGATGAACATGCGGCGACGCGGCCGGTCGGGAATGGTGGTGCGCACTACAAAGCCCAGGCGAGTCAACTGCAACAGCACCAGCAAAACAACAACCACGAGGCTGGCGAAGATCAACAACAGAATCGCACCGGTTCCGGGCATATTGTTATTGAAACACTCATGCGCAGTTCCAAACAAGGAGATGCGATGCGGAAGGGGAATCCGATCAACGTGAGCACGGTCACGATTTGCCTTTACAAAGCCGGAGTAGACTGGTTAAGGCGTCGAGAACGGCGATTTTGAAGCGTCTCGATTGCCAATGCAGAGCGTGATTTGCGGGCCGGCCTCAGGCCGAGCCAATTCCATCAGGAGATTTTTGCGATGCGAGTTGCTTTGTTGACCGGCGGCGGCGATTGCCCCGGGCTGAATGCGGTGATTTATGCGGCTGTGAGGAAGGGAATTCAGACATATGGGGATGAGTTCATCGGCTTTCTCAACGGCTGGCGTGGCGTGCTCGACAACAATTGGATTCCGCTTACGCTTGAGAATACCGACGGGATCCAGTTAAAGGGCGGAACCATCCTCCATTCCTCGCGCACCAACGTGAAGAAGATCCCGGGCGGCATCGAAAAAGTGCAGGAGGTTCTGAAGGCCAACAAGATCGATGCTCTGATTGCGCTCGGCGGCGATGACACGCAGTCGGTGACTCTGTTCCTGAGCGAGAACGGGGTTCACAGCGTGGGCGTGCCCAAGACCATTGACAACGACATTAGCGGCACCGATGCCACATTCGGGTTCGACACGGCCGTCTCCATTGCCACCGAGGCGGTCGATCGCATCCACACCACCGCCGACTCGCATAATCGCGTGATCGTCGTTGAGGTCATGGGCCGCGACGCGGGCTGGATCGCATATGCATCGGGCATCGCCGGCGGAGCGCATGTGGTTCTCGTTCCTGAGCAGGAGATCGACATCGATCACGTCTGCGCCTTACTCAAATACAACTATGATCACGGCAAGCACTACGGCGTGGTGGTCGTAGCGGAGGGTTGTCATCTGCCCCAGGTGGGCCAGGTTACCGGTTCGACTGAACTGGATGCTTTTGGCCACGCGCGACTCTCCGGTATCGGCGAAGCTCTGGCCGAGTTGATCGAGAAGAAGACTGGCTTTGAAACCCGTTCCGTCAACCTCGGTCACACCCAGCGCGGCGGCGTTCCTACGGCGTACGACCGGCTGCTTGGACAACGCTACGGATTGCACGCTATCGATATGGTCCATGAAAAGAAGTGGGGCCGGATCGCCGTGCTCAAGGGCCTCGACATTACGGACATCACCATCAAGGAAGCCATTGCCACCAACCGCAGGCTCGATGAGCGATTCTTCAGCGTAATCCGCGACCTGGAAGCGAAGGTCTAGCGGCGGCAACAGCACCACACCGTTTGAAGAGCCATCCTCCCTGTGAGGTTGGCTCTTTTATTTCTGCCTGCGTAGAGTGAAGACATGCTCTACCGCCTCTACAGCCCGGAAGATTTCGCGGCCTTGTATGCGATTGAGGAACTCTGTTTTCAGCCACCATTTCGATTTGGCCGCCGCTATGTGCGGAGTCTTGTCGATGCATCCAACGCCGCCACCTGGATCGCGGAGGAGGATGGTGCGATGGCCGGTTTTGCCATCGTGGATTGGAACCGGGAAAGCAGCGGACTGATCGCTTATATCCAGACCATCGAAGTGATGCCGGCGAAGCGCGGACGCGGCGTGGGCAGGGAATTGCTGGCCCGCGCTGAAGGGTCGGCGCGCGCGGCAGGCGCCCGCATGGTCTGGCTCCATGTGGACGAGCAAAACAACCACGCTGTACGCCTGTACGAGGCAAACGGCTACTTGTTCGCGGGGCGGCGTGCAAGTTACTACGCGGAGGATAGAGCAGCGTTTATCTACAGCAAATCACTCGATTCCGAGGGGACAAATTGACCCTTTGGCGGGATCCGAGCCCGCCAAATTTTCAGTTTTGCGTACAATGGTAGATAAAGATGTCAATCAGCAATCCTAACCTCCCCAAGTCGATCTTGGCGTTGCGGTCCTATACTGCGCAGACGTTTCTGCACGACCTGCTTGCCGGGATTACCGTCGGCCTGGTCGCTTTGCCCCTGGCGATGGCATTCGGCATTGCGTCGGGAGTGACGCCGCAGGCGGGCCTTTATACCGCCGTCGTGGCCGGCTTCATCATCTCCGCCCTCGGCGGTTCGCGCACCCAGATCGGCGGACCCACCGGAGCTTTCGTGGTGATCGTCGCCGGCATCGTGGCACGCTTCGGCATGAGCGGCCTGGCCCTGGTGACGTTAATGGCAGGCATCGTGCTGGTCGCGATGGGGCTTACCGGCCTCGGCGCGGCAGTTCGCTTCATTCCCCGCACCGTGGTTATCGGCTTTACCAATGGCATTGCGATACTGATCGCGTCCACGCAAATCAAGGATTTTTTTGGGCTCCGCGCCGGAGCGGTACCCAGCGAGTTTTTGCCGCGCATGAAGGTGCTTGCGGCCCACTTCTCCAGTGTTAGCTGGCCGTCGCTGTGGCTGGGGCTGGCTGCGCTGGTTATTCTGATCGGACTGCCGAGGCTGGTCAAACGCGTGCCGGCTTCCATTGTGGCGGTGCTGGTTTGCACTGGAGTCAGTTTCCTGTTTCATCTGCCGGTGGAGACGATCGGCTCGCGGTTTGGCGGAATCCCGCGGGGTCTGCCTCCATTTGCAATTCCTGACATCCACGCAGAGCACATTCTTCCTCTCATCCCCTCGGCGCTCACGGTGGCGCTGCTGGCGGCGCTTGAAAGCATGCTTTCGGCCGTGGTGGCAGACGGCATGACCGGCGACCGGCACAATTCCAATGTCGAACTGGTTGCCCAGGGAATTGCCAACATCACGTCGCCGATGTTCGGCGGCATTCCCGCGACCGGAGCCATCGCGCGAACCGCAACCAATATCCGTTCCGGAGCGCGTTCGCCGGTTTCCGGCATGGTGCACGCACTCACCTTGCTGGGAATTCTGCTTGTCGCTGCGCCAATGGCCAGTTACATTCCGCTTACCACGCTGGCCGCCGTGCTGTTTGTTGTGGCCTACAACATGGGCGAGTGGAACGAAATCGGCGCGGTGCTGCAAATGGATGCGCCGGCCATTTCCGTGTGGATCGTCACGTTTGGCCTGACAGTGTTTGCGGATCTCACCGTGGCCGTCGGCGTGGGATTAACACTGGCCGCTTTGCTCTATATCTACCGCGTGGCCGACACCACGACCGTACTCCCAGTCACCGAGGAGTACATCCGCGATGGGCTGCCTCACGTGTTGCAGGGCCGCATCCTTCCGCCTTACGTGAGTCTTCTGCGAATTCACGGACCGTTTCTTTGGGGCACCACGGAGAAGCTGGTTGAGGCAACCGTCAACATCGAGGCATTTGCCCCGGTCGTCATTCTGCGGCTGCGCAATATGACCGCGATCGATGCCACCGGCATTCACTCCATCGAGGGCTTTGCCAAACGGCTGCGCGCTTCAGGGCGCGTGTTGATTCTGTGCGGCGCCATGGAGCAGCCTTCGAAACTGCTTCTGGGCGCGCGTTTCGTTGAGAATGTGGGCCGCGAAAATATCATGCCCAACATTCAGGCCGCTCTTGATCGGGCCAAAGAGATCGACGCAGAATCGGCCGCCGTATTGGCATCGTGAAATGCGGTGCGCCGGCAGTTGAATTTATTTGCCCGTGAGTGCGGTGCTCTGGATGAACGCCGCTACGCGGTCGTGAAGCTGCTTACGGCATTCGTCGCGAACATAGACCATGTGTCCAGACTCATACCAGTCATATTCGATGTTCTTGGCCAGCGAATGCGGAATGGGCAGGTGTTTCTCTTCGTACTGGGCTCCAAAGAACGGCGTGGCCAGGTCGTAGTATCCGCCATTCAACATGACTTTAAGCCGAGGATTGGTCTTCATCGCATCGGCCAGGTCGCTCTCAACGTTCACGCCGAAGGGATTGTCATTGTGCTTGAAGTTCCAATGTCCGCCCTGAAATACGTCGACTTCGGGCAGATAGGTTTGCCCTGCGCCGTACTTCAGGTCGCGGTGCATGTAGTCGTTGAGCAGCGAAACATAGGCTGACGAAATGGCCGCGCTCTGCGGATCGTATTCCGCATTTTCGCTTAGCGGGTCCAGCGTTGGTCCGGAGAAGCGGGTGTCATATGCGTCCCGTCGTCATGTCCGCTTCGTCTTGCGAAAGGTCTTCTCGAATTCGCCTCCAGTCACGCGCAGGTTGGCCTTGAGCAGATAGGCCACCGGCAGCCCGGTGTAATCATGGATCTTCTCGGCGACCGACTGCTTTTCCGGGTCCGTAAGATCAGTACCCAGGGCCAGCGCGTGCGGAGTAGGGGCCCATCGCGAACTCTTCCACCTCTTTCAGGAACGGCCCAGTGCCGATGGCTGTTGCGGCAGTTTCTTGTGATACCAGGCCGTGGCAGCGTAGGTTGGCAACGCAAGAATATAAGGCAAGTCCACGCCGGGATCCTTGTTCGCGCCGTCGATAACGACGGTGAAGTTAAGAATCTGCGAAAGCAGGATCACGCCGTTCAGGTCAAGCGATTGTCCGGTTTTCCAGCAGCTTGGCCAGCACCGCCGAACGCGTAGTGCCGTAGCTCTCCCCAAAGATGATATTTAGGCGAGTTCCAGCGGTCATACTTGCTGAGGAAGCGCGCAATGAAGCGGGCAAATGCTCCGCCGTCCTCGTCCACACCCCAGAAGGCCTTTTCGGCATCCTTGCCGATCAGGCGGCCAAAGCCTGTGCCCGGCATGTCAATGAACACCAGGTCGCTTACATCGAGCAGGGAGTTAGGATTTTCGAGCAGTTTGTAAGGAGCGGCGGGCTGGTGCTGTGTCGCCGTCGGTCTCCACAAATTTCGGCCCCAGCGAACCCATGTGCAGCCACACGGTTGAACTGCCGGGGCCGCCGTTGTAAAAGAAGGTGACAGGGCGGTCCTCGGCTTTGGCGTCTCTCTTGAAATACGCCACATAGAACATGCGCGCCACTGGAGGCGCTTCCGCAGCATTCTTCGGCGCGGAGAGTGCGAGTTGGGTATCTGGCAGCGGCTTTCCGTCCGGGCCTAGTTGCGCATCCTGCGCGTCGGTCGCCCCTACCGTCAGCGTGCCGGCGATGGCGTTATAGCAAGATGTGCTGGCCGCCGGCGGTTACTTCGCCCTGTGTCGTCACGTCAGCCGGCAGAACCGCGTCGGAAGCCTTCTCCGCGGTCGCGACCTTTTCAGCTGGCTTGTCTTTCTGTGCGCGGACCGGGCCCGGAAGCAGTACCAGGGCGATAGCAAACACTGAGGCGGTAAGCCGGGAGGCTGAATTCATTCTGGAAATCTCCGGGGAGAAAATCAGGTCACGATTCAGTATGGGATTTGGAGCCGCGCCTCACTTGGGGAAATGATGAAGCGCCTGAAGAAAACCGCAGACGGTCTGAACCTTCTGTTCATTCGCCCGCGGGCTCAGCGTCTCATTCTTTCTGCTTCTTGTCAAACGGCTGCTTGGTCGTGATGCGCGGCCGGTTTTCCGCTTGAAGCTGCTTGCTCACGGCTTCAACTTCGCGGAAAACGCGAAGCAGGTTGCCGCCCAGAATTTTGCGGCAGTCACTGGCGGAGTATCCGCGCTCCATCAACGCCGCGGTGATCTTCGGCAGGTCGGCCGGAGAATCGATGCCCTGCGGCAACTGCCCGTCGACGCCATCGAAATCCGAGCCAAGGCCGACATGGTCCACGCCCGGCCACCTTCGCAATGTGGTCGATCTGGTCGATGAGGTCTGAAAGCGGCGGCCGCGGGATGCGGTCGCCAAACTGGCGCTGCAGCTTGTCGATCTCTGCTTCCGGGGCCTCCTTTCCCTCCGCTTTGTACTTGTCCTGCAAATCCTTGACTGCCTTGTCCACCTCAGGCTTCTGCGCTTTCTGGGCATTGCGGTAGGCCTGGGAGACGAACGCTGAGTAGAAATTCACCTGCACTACGCCGCCCTTCGATTCGGGCCCGCCGGAGTTGGCCACGGCGCGCAGCATGTCGTCGGTCAGGTTTCGCGGTGCGTCACACAAGGCGCGCGCGCCAGAGTGCGATGCGATCACCGGCGCCCGGGTAATGATGAGGGTGCGGAAGAAGGTGCGGTCTGAGACGTGCGAAATGTCCACCATCATGCCCAGCCGGTTCATCTCGTAAACCACGTCCTTGCCGAACTCGCTCAGCCCCTCTTTGGTGTGCGGCACAGCGGGGTCTTCGATGTCACCTGAACTGTCGGCCCAGTCGTTCGAATTGGACCAGGTCAAAGTCATATAGCGCACGCCGAGTTCGTAATACTGACGAAGCAGGCCAAGGGAGTCCTCGATCGAGTGGCCGCCTTCGATGCCCATGAGGATGGCGAGCTTGTGCTCGTGGTGGGCGCGTACGATGCCCTCAGGCGAAGTGACGAACATAAGCTTGTCAGGGTGTTTTGCCACCTGTTCCTTCACGGAGTCAATCAGGATGAGGGTTCGCCGGGCGAAGTGGCCCGCATTCGGTACAGGATCCACCCAGATGGAGAAGAACTCCGCGCCGAGGTTGCCCTTGCGCGCCGATTCGAGATTGAAGTTGCCGTCTCCGAGTGGATCGGCGAGGTCGAATCCCTCATCGACAAAACGTTGGGGGGTGTCGGCATGGGTGTCAATCACGATGGCGGAGCGCTGGACCTGTTCGGGAGTCAGTTTTCTGGTCATTTTTGCAGGAGGACTGGAAGGGTGATGGGCGGAGGTGGTGAGCGCGCCCCAAAGCACCGGAACGCACAGGAACAACGAGACAGGCAACAGAACCAGGGCATGGGTCCGCATAGGCTTGCGATGAGTGTATACCGGGCCGGAAGCTTTGCTTCTGCGACCTCGCTCCAAGGGGATCAAATGCTCAGAAACGTACTCGAACATGCCAGATGCACAAAGGGGGGTGCGAAGTACCATGAATGCCGATACAACCCCGTATTTCCGCACCTATGTCCTCCGACGGGCAGGAAGCTTCGCATTGCGAACAACTTAAGCTCAAATTTCCGCAACCAATTATTTATGCGGCTCTGAGGGGCCGCGGAGGAGCGCATATATGTATGAGATCGGCCAGGAAGTCACAGTCATCACCGATAAAGGCGTTGCCTACAACGGAGTCGTGATGGCGCGTGCCACCGGCGACGACGGTCAGAAGGCCTACAAGATCGCCCTGGAAGGGGGCGGTCTGCAGCAACTCGGCCAATGGCACAAGTCAAGCGATGTGTTCGTGATCGATCCACAGGTTCAGCCCCGGACAGCCACGCCCATTTACATGAGAAGCTTCGGGCGTCGTTAGTTCCGCCGGACGCACCTAGGCCCCGGTGTCAGGCGGGACACAAAACCGCTTTCGCTATTTCCCCTGCTCCTCCTTGCATCCAACCCATAGCCCAGATCGCAGAAAATGAGGGCAAACTACCCGCCCCCGGCAATCGCCCTCGCACGCCCTATAATAAAGAATGGCCGGTTGTGTCCTGAACCTCTCAGAGCAGTCAGTGGCGCGTCCGGAAGATTTTCGCGGTGCTTTCCCATTGAATTCACTGAACGATGCCATCATCATCCGCGGCGCGCGGACACACAATCTGAAGAACATCTCCTGCGAGATTCCCCACGGGAAGCTGACGGTCGTCAGCGGGGTGTCGGGCTCGGGCAAAAGTTCGCTTGCCTTCGATACCATCTACGCCGAGGGACAGCGGCGCTACGTCGAGTCGCTTTCCGCCTATGCTCGCCAGTTTCTCGAGCGCATCGAGAAGCCCGACGTCGATGAGATCGACGGCCTTGCCCCAGCCATCGCCATCAAGCAGAAAAACACCACGCGCAATCCCCGCTCGACCGTCGCCACTGCGACGGAGATCTACGACTACCTGCGCCTGCTGTATGCGCGCTGCGGCGAAGTGCACTGCGTTTACTGCGACGGCCTGGTCAAGCGCGATTCCATCGATGAAGTGGCCGAAGCCATACTGGCGCTGGGCGAAGGCACGCGGCTAAATGCACTGTTTCCGGTGCGGCATGCAGATCATCGCGGCCGAACCAGCCAAGCCGGCCGCGCCGTGCAGCCAAAACGCCAGCCAAGGCCGGACTCAAATCCAGTGCCAAAACGTCAGCCGGAATCTCCCCTCTCCGAGGCTTTGAAAGCCCGGCTGGCCGAACTGCGCACCGCAGGGTTCAACCGTCTTTATCAGCGGGGGAGCATCTTCGAGTTCTCCACGCCCGAGTCGCTGCTGGACCTCGACTTCACCCTTCCGGTCTTTGTACTTTTGGATCGGATTGTCGTTGATGCTGACAATCGCGCGCGCATCGTCGACGCGGCGGAGATTGCGTATCGCGAAGCCGGCGAGGTCATCTTCGAAGAAGTTCCTCGCGAGGAGAATGCCGAGCGGGTTCGCCATCGTTTCTCAGGGGAATTCGAGTGCACGAGCTGTCACCGCCCCGGCAAGGAGCCCGAACCGCGCCTGTTCAGCTTCAACAATCCGTTTGGCGCCTGTCCTCGCTGCCAGGGTTTCGGCAACACGGTGGACTACGACCTCAATCTCGTCATCCCCGACAAGGGTCTGAGTCTGAACGACGGCGCGATCGATCCATGGGAGCGTCCCAAATACCGCTCCTGGTTCACCGATCTGCGCAAGCAGGCCGCCGAACTCGGCGTGCCCCTGGACGTGCCCTGGCGCGACCTGCCCGAGACAGCGCGCGAAACGTGCTGCGCGGCAAGGGCAGCTTTCCCGGCATTCACGGCTTTTTCGCGCAAATGGAGCGCAAGAAATACAAGCTCCACGTGCGCGTGATGCTCAGCAAATATCGCGGCTACGCGGAGTGTCCCGATTGCCGGGGTCAGCGCCTGCGCGCTGAAGCCCGTTCCGTCCGCATCAATGGCCTGAACATCTGCCAGGCGACTGCTCTGACCATCGCCAAGGCAAATGCGTTTTTCGCCGCGCTCACACTCTCGCCCGATGCAGGAAGAGATTGCCGGGCCCATCCTGCGACGAGGTGCGCGCAGCGGCTCAATTTTCTCGACGCCGTAGGGCTCGAGTACCTGACGCTCGACCGGCTGGCCTCAACACTTTCCGGCGGCGAGGCGCAGCGGATTCAACTTGCCACCTCGCTCGGCTCCCGTCTAGTTGGCGCACTCTACGTGCTGGACGAGCCTTCCATCGGCCTGCACACGCGCGACACGGCTCGGCTCATCCGCATCCTGAAGGAACTGCGCGACCTGGGCAACACCATCATCGTCGTGGAGCACGACGCCGACGTCCTGCGCGCCGCCGATCATCTCCTCGACCTGGGACCCGGAGCCGGTGAATTTGGCGGTAAGCTGCTGGCCGAGGGCGTATCTGGCCGAGATTGAAGCCAACCCGCATTCGCTGACCGGGCGTTATCTGTCAGGTCAGATCTACGATTCCGGTGCCCACGCGCCGCCGCGAACCGGGAAGGGAACGACTGGTGCTGCGCGGAGCTGAAGCCAACAACCTGCATGGGCTCAACGTTGAAATTCCTCTGGGGATGCTGGTGGCGATCACCGGCGTATCGGGGTCCGGCAAATCCACGCTCGTGCACCAGGTGCTCTATCGCGCCGTGGCTCGCGCTCTGGGGCAGACCGACGGTGGCGACCCTTCCGGCATTCTTCAAATCATTGACCGGCGTTGAACGCCTGAACGACGTTGTGCTGGTCGACCAGACTCCCATCGGCCGTACGCCGCGTTCCAATCCCATCACCTATATCAAGGGCTTCGACCTGGTGCGCGAACTGTTCGCCGCGCAGCCTGAGGCCAAGCGGCTTTCGCTCACCCCGGGGCATTTTTCCTTCAACGTGCCCGGCGGACGTTGCAACACCTGCGAGGGCGACGGCACGGTCACGGTCGAGATGCAGTTCCTCGCCGATGTCGAACTGCCCTGCGAAGATTGCAACGGCACACGCTACCAGGCCACGCATTCTCGAAGTGCAGTACAAGGGCAAGAACATCCACGAAGTGCTGCAGATGACGGTGAAGGAGGCGCTCCGCTTCTTCTCCGGTCAAACCCGCCTGCTCGAAAACTGGCGGTGCTGGACGAGGTCGGCCTGGGCTACCTTCGCCTTGGCCAGTCGGCCACCACACTTTCCGGCGGCGAAGCCCAGCGCGTCAAGCTTGCCGCCCACCTGGCGCAGGTGCGCTCGGCCAACGCCAGCGCCAAGCCCTCGCAGGCCAGCCGCGTGCTCTACATCCTGGACGAGCCGACCACCGGCCTGCACTTCGACGACGTCTCCAAGCTGCTAACGGCCTTCCGCAAGCTCATCGACGGCGGCGGATCGCTGATCGTGATCGAGCACAATCTGGACGTCATCAAATCCGCCGACTGGGTCATCGACCTGGGTCCCGAAGGCGGCGAAGGCGGCGGCAAAATCGTAGCGGAGGGCACACCCGAAGATATTGCCGGGAGCCTGCACTCGCACACCGGAAAATGGCTGGCGCGAGTGCTCTGATTCGCTTCACACTCGCCTCATCCGGCTGCACAGAGTTGCTGATACCCCTTTCAACTCCTGATTTGCAACAGAAATGTCGAAGAAACTCTTGCTTCGCGAATTATGTGACGGCAAACTTCGCTACAGTGGGTACACGATCAAGGAGGCAAAATGTCAGTTGATCTCGGCTACACGATCCAGGGCCATGGCGGGCAGGCGCTCTGCTGGTTGGATACCGCAGGAGGCGTGCCGTGGTCCGCATTAGCGAATTACAACTTTGCTCTCATGCCACCTGGCAACTGGACCGGAACGACCTCGGGATCGTTCCTCTTGTCCACCCCGCTTGCAGTCGCTGCTGGTCAGAAGCTAACCGTAATCGCAACGCTGGCCACAGCTCATAACAATCCGTACTGGGACGCTGGGTTTGCGCTGCTGGTTCAGGGCTCGCAGATTCAGGATGTCCTCTTTGCCTTGCGTCCCGACGGTGTGAATCAAAACGGTGATTTCGGGCCAAGCATCTTTTATGCCAGTCCCAGCGCTGGCGTTACGGTAACGTCCGTCGTGCAAGGACCCGCAAATGTTGTCCTGGGCGGAGTCAACTACGGGCCACCAATGAATGTCGGGGGCGGCCAGGTTTCCACCGTTGTGACGGCTGCCTGTGCCCCGAATGCCGGCACCTACCAGTTGCTGTTTGGCATCTTCAATACGTCCGGCGGCGTCGATGCCACCAGACCGTCGGCTTTGATCGTTCAGTTCGTCGACGTGAGGTAGCGCGCCTCCTTGGCAAAGACGCTTTAGCCGCGCATCCCGATGTGTGCCTACGCAACCTCTGGCTTGCCATCCCGCAGCCGGGCAATCCCCAGCGGGTTGGCGTCCTGCAGTTCTGCGGGCAGCATCGACTGTGGAAAACCCTGGAAGCAGACGGGCCGCGCGAACCGGTAAATAGCCAGGCTCCCGACCGATGTGAAGCGCGGGTCCGAGGTTGCCGGATACGGCCCCCCATGCACCATCGCATGGGTTACTTCCACCCCCGTAGGGAAGCCGTTGTAGATGAGCCGCCCCACCTTCTGCTCGAGGATCTGAATCAATTCGCGGTTGGCCGTCAAATCCTCGTCGTCGCCCAGCAGCGTCGCAGTAAGGTGCCCGTCGAGAGCGGCGGCGGCGCGAACATAATCCTGCGCGCCATTGCATTGGACCAGCAGCGTATCCGGTCCGAAGATCTCATCGGCCAGCGCAGGATCCGCGAGCAGCTCAGCCACACTCGCAGTGAAGAGCCGTGCCTGCGCGCTGCATCCCTGTTCCTGCGTTGGTGCGGAAGGCACATCGGTCTGCGAAAGCTGCCTCGCCCGCACCCCCGCCGCGCGGGCGTATTCCCGCGAAATGCCGGGAGTAAGCAGCGTGAAGGGCTGCGATTGTGTGACCAGCGCGCTCAGTTCAGTCACGAAGCTTCGACCCTCCGGCGCGTCGGGATAAAGCACGATCCCCGGCTTGGTGCAGAATTGACCCGCGCCCAGCGTGAATGACCCGAAGAGGCCCTTGGCAAGCTCGCTCGCGCCCTTGCGCAGCGCTCCCGGCAGCACAAACACCGGGTTCCCGCTCGACATCTCAGTGAAACATGGGATGGGGTCGGGGCGCGCGGCAGCCAGGTCCATCAGGGCACGGCCCCCGCGCAGCGATCCGGTGAAAGCCACGGCGCGTATAAGCGGATGCTTCACCAGCGTTGTTCCAGCTTCAATCCCGCTGTCGAACACAAGAGAAAAGACGCCGGGGTGCATTCCCTCAGCCGCGACAGCTTCCACGATGATTTGCGCCGCCAGTTCCCCGGTCCCAGGATGCGCGGGATGAGCCTTGACCACTACCGGACAACCGGCGGCCAGCGCGGAGGCCGTGTCGCCCCCGGCCACTGAAAAAGCCAGCGGGAAATTGCTGGCGCCAAACGCCGCTACCGGCCCTAGCGGCCTCAGCATGGAACGTATATCCGGGCGCGGCATGGGTTTGCGGTCCGGCATCGCAGGGTCAATGCGTGCTTGCACCCACGAACCTTCCTCTACTACTCCGGCAAACGTGCGCAACTGTCCCGCGGTCCGGCCCACCTCGCCCAGCAGGCGCGGCATAGGCAATGCGGTTTCAAGATGCGCGCGCTCGGCCAGTTCTTCGCGGTGAGTGTCGAATCCGTCTGCAATCCGGCGCAAAAACCCACCCCGAGCCTTGCCGCCGGTTTGCGAATAGCTGGCAAATGCCCACGAAGAAAGATCGACAGCCTCATCCACCTCCGCAGCGGTCGCGGGGTAGTAGATGGGATCGAGCGTGGCGCCGCTCTGCGGATTGATGGCCTGAAAGCCTTTGCCTTCGCGTGAGCCGCGCCGGCTCCCGATGAACGATTGTCCGGTCAGTTCCATATCACTCTGGATTATCCCGCATTCCGCAGCGCCATGAGCCCCACAAGCTATTCCGCGACCACCGGATTGGTCAGCGCGCCCAGACCTTCCACCGTCACCGTCACCGTTTCACCGGCTTTGAGCCAGCGTTTGGGCGTGCGGCCCAGGCCCACGCCGGGCGGCGTTCCCGTGGAAACAATGTCGCCGGGGAGCAGCGGAGTGATCGACGAGAGATATTCGATCAACTCGGGAATTTTGAATACCAGCTCCCTGGTATTCGAGTTCTGCAGGACCTCCCCGTCAATGCTCAACCCGATGGCAAGCTGATGCGGGTCGGCAATCTCATCGGCCGACACAATGGCCGGCCCCAGCGGACAGAAACTGGGAAAGCTCTTGCTCATCGACCATTGCGACGAAGCGAACTGCACGTCCCGCGCGCTTACGTCGTTCACGATGGTGTACCCGTAGACGTGCTCGCGCCATGCGGAGGCAGGGATGCGGTAGCCGCCTTTGCCGATGACGAAAGCCAATTCGGCCTCATAGTCGGGTTCAGTGGAGTTCTTGGGCAGCACGATCGGCTCGCCCGGCCCCACAATAGCCGTGGTGAGCTTGAAAAAGACCACCGGCGTGGTCGGAATCGCCATGCCGGACTCTTTTGCGTGGTCACGATAGTTCAGCCCGATGGCGAAGATGCGGGGCGGATTCGAAAGCGGCGCGTGCAGCTTGACATCGCCGATCGGATAGGCGGGCCAGGTGCCGTTTCGGCCGTCAAATCCTGCGCCGATCACGGCCAGCGTGTCATCGTACCCTGCACTCACAAGATCGGCCACCATTTGGCCATCTTCGAAAAGCGATCCGGGCCGCACGCGGCCATCTGAAGTGGAAAACGAAACAAGCTTCATACCACGCTCCAGAATTCAAATTTGTTTAAGCCACGGATGGCCCCGTTCATGCCGCCGTCAATCCGCCGTCAATGTTGAACAGCGCACCCGTCACGAAGGCGGCCTCGTCCGAAGCCAGATAGCGCACCATCGAAGCAATCTCCTCCGGCTGCCCCAGGCGTCCGATCGGCTGCCGGGCCCTCAGTTCGGCGCGTATCTCTTCCTTGTTGTGTTTGTGAAACTTTTCGAGATAGCCCTCAACAAAAGGCGTCTCCACCGTTCCCGGGCAGATCGCATTCACCCGCAGGGTCTTCGGATACTCGACGGCAAGCTGCCGCGTCATCGCAATCACTGCGCCCTTGCTGGTGCAATAGGCAAAGCGCTGCTTGATGCCCACCAGCCCGGCAACCGACGCGATATTGACGATGGTCCCGGTTCGTCCGCCTGTATTCTCCACCTGCAGCAGCAAGGGTAAAAATCCGCGTGTAACCAGGTAAACGGCGCGCACATTCACATCGATCAGCTTGTCGAAATCCTCCGGTTCCGTCGCTTCAATCGAACCCACATGGCCGATTCCGGCGTTGTTCACCAGGATATCGAGCCGGACCATGTGCCTTACTGCCGCTGCAATCGATTCGTTACTGGTAACGTCCAGGTGAAGAACCTGTGCCGATGGGAGAGATCCGGCCAGTGTCTCCGCCGCGACGATGTTGATGTCGGCGATCCACACAAAGGCCCCGGCGCGGACCAGTTCCTTCACCGTCGCCTCACCGATCCCGCTGGCTCCGCCGGTCACAAGGGCGTGGCGGCCATCCAGGCGAAACGGCTGCGCAACCTCGAGCTTGGCGTCTTGCTGTTTCTTCGTGCTCATTGCAACCTCAACTCTGCGCGATTCGCTTCATCCCGCTATCTGCATTTCTGCGCGCACTTGGGCAAGCACTCTTAAATAGGCGCGGGCAGTCTCCGTGATGGTTTCCGGAAGCCCGTCGTCGATGGCGGTGAGATTCACCAGGTCGCTGCCCACTCCCAGCGCGCGCGCACCGGCGCGAAGAAAGCCCTCGGCTGTCTGCAGCGTAACCCCGCCGGTTGGAATCAGCTTCAGATGCGGAAATGGCGCCAGCAGGGATTTCAGATAACTTGCCCCGCCCACTGCTGAACAGGGAAATATCTTCACGTAGTCCGCACCCGCCCGCCAAGCCGTGATCACCTCCGTAGGCGTCAGGGCGCCGGGAATGGATACCTTGCCCAGTGCGCGCGTTCTGGTGACGACCTCGGGGTGAAAACTGGGGCTCACCACGAACTCCGCTCCGGCCGCAATAGTCGCTTCAGCTTCTTCCGCGGTGGTCACTGTTCCCGAACCCAGCAGCAGCTCAGGGTATTCCTGCCCAAGCTCCCTCAGCAGGTCCACCGCGCCCGGCACCGTCATAGTGACCTCAACCACGGTGACTCCGCCCGCGATCATGGCTTTCACCACTGCGTGTGCCTGCTCTGTGGAACGCGCCCGCAGCACTGGGATCAGCCCCACCCGCTCAATTCGTTCCTGTGTCGTTTCCGCCATCTGCCTCCTCTATCGTGCAATCCGTGCCGATCCGCCTTTGATGGCGCGCTCGACCTCGGCAAGCGTAGCCATGCTGGTGTCGCCGGCAGTGGTCATCGCCAGCGCGCCATGCGCCACACCGCAGCGGACAGCCCATTCGATGGGCCTGCCAGTGATCAACCCATAGATCAGCCCCGACGCAAAACTGTCGCCTCCACCAACGCGATCGTAGATGTCGATATCGCGCTGCGGCACATGGATAATCTGGTCCTTGTAGAGCGCAATGGCGCCCCACGCGTTGCAGCTCGCCGTGTGCGCGGTGCGCAGTGTGCTGGCCACGAGTTTCAGGTTGGGATACGCCGCAGCAACTTCGCGCAGCATCTCTTCATATCCGGCAATGGGCAACTCCGCGAAATCCGCACTCAGGCCCTTGATCTCAACTCCAAGCATCGCGGAGAAATCCTCCTCGTTGCCCAACAGCAAGTCGACTTTCCGCACCAGTTCGCGGTTGACTTCCTGTGCCTTGGCTTTGCCCCCAATGGATTTCCAGAGCGATTCGCGGTAGTTCAAGTCATAGGAGACAGGCGTGCCGTGCCGGCGCGCTGCGTCCATCGCCTCGACCGCCACGTCGGCCGTGGAGGCGGAGAGAGCCGCAAAAATGCCGCCGGTATGAAACCAGCGTGCCCCCTGCGACGGGCCGAAAATCTGCTCCCAGTCGAAATCCCCGGGGTTCACCTGGCTGATTGCGGTGTGGCCGCGGTCACTGCAGCCTGCTGCCGCCCGTATGCCAAAGCCCCGCTCAGTGAAGTTGAGGCCATTGCGCACCGTGCGCCCCACCCCGTCGTAAGGAACCCATTTCAGCAGGGAAGTGTCGACGCCCCCCTGCAGCATTAGATCCTCCACCAGCCGGCCAACGGCATTCTCAGCCAGTGCGGTGGCAATCGCGGTGCGCAGGCCAAAGCAGCGTCGAAGTCCTCGCGCCACGTTGTACTCGCCGCCGCCCTCCCACACCTGGAAGTGCCGAGTGGTATGAATGCGGCCTTCGCCGGGGTCAAGGCGCAGCATCACTTCGCCAAGGCTCAGGCAATCCCACCGGCGCGTAAAATCGGGAATCAGTAGCGGGTCCATAATTGCGGTTCAGTGGTTCACTCACACTTTATCGCATTAAGCTGGGCCGCGGCAGCAGTGCTTCGTCACGAGCAAATCGTGTTGCGTGATAGATTTCTTGTGGAACTACTGCAAAACACATCCCGTCAAGCCGCGGAGCCGTAATTCAGGGGAGATTCCATTCATGAGCCAAAATCTATTCGATCTGAACGGAAGAGTCGCCGTGGTAACCGGCGGGACCACAGGTCTCGGGCATGCGATTGCATTGGGACTCGCCGGCGCCGGGGCGGATGTTGTGTCCAGTTCCCGCCGGCGCGACCAGGTGGAGAAGACAGCCGCGGAGATCGAGGCCTTGGGTCGCCGCTCCCTGCGCGTGCCCAGCGATGTGCAGGTCCGCGAGTCGTTGCAGGCGCTCCACGATGCGGTACTTAAGGAGTTTGGCAAGGTGGACATCCTTGTCAACGCCGCCGGCTTGACGCATAAGGCTCCAACCCTTGAAGTGGACGAGGCCGACTGGTTGCGCGTACTCGATATCAATCTGAACGGAACCATGCGCGCATGCCAGATCTTCGGTTCGACCATGGTGCGCGCGGGATATGGCCGCATCGTCAACATTGCGTCGCTCACTTCGTTTGTAGGTTTCTATCGCGTCGCTGCCTACTCCGCCAGCAAGGCCGCCGTGGCTTCGTTGACCAAGGTGCTCGCCGTTGAACTGGCGCAGGCCGGCGTAAACGTGAATGCCATAGCCCCCGGAATGTTTCCGACGGAAATGAATGCCAGTCTCATCCAGGGCACGCCGCGTGGCGAAGAACTGCGGATGCGCACCCCCATGCGCCGCTGGGGCGAGGCAAATGAGCTTGTGGGCGCGGGCATCTTCCTCTCATCAGAGGCGGCTTCGTTCATCACCGGCGAAATCATCGCCGTCGATGGAGGTTTCCTGGCCAGCGGCGTGAACCAATAATGCACCAGGAAAGAAGCCGATGGGCGAGCGTTCGAGCCGGCGACAAGATGGACGCCGCATGCGTTTGACTAACTGGAGCGCCTGAGGCAATGAAGATTACCAGGGCATCTATCAACATTACGTCGCCGGGCCGCAACTTCGTCACTCTGAAGATTGAGACAGACGAAGGCATCCACGGCCTGGGAGACGGTACCCTCAATGGTCGCGAACTCGCTGTTGCAAGTTATCTCACCGACCATGTAATACCTTGTATCATTGGCCGCGATCCGTTTCAGACTGAAGATATCTGGCAATATCTTTACCGCGGCCCTTATTGGCGCCGCGGGCCAGTGACCATGGCTGCCATTGGAGCTGTGGACATTGCCTTATGGGATATCAAGGGCAAAGCACTGAATACTCCTGTCTATAACTTGCTGGGAGGCAAGAGCCGCGATGCCTTGCTGGTCTACGCCCACGCCAACGGAAGCGACATCGACCATGCCCTTGAAGATGTGGCGCGTCACAAGGAGATGGGCTACAAAGCCATCCGCGTGCAAAGCGGCTTCGCGGGTCTTGCCTCGACGTATGGAGTATCGAAAGGCCCGGGCCGCTACGAGCCTGCGGAGCGCGGATTGCCGTCAGAACACACATGGGCCACGGAGCCCTATCTGCGTCACGTTCCAACCCTGTTTGCAAAGGTGCGCGAGACATTCGGCGAAGAGTTGCACTTGCTCCACGACTGTCACCACAGGCTGACGCCCATCGAGGCAGCCCGGCTCGGCAAGGAGTTAGAGCCGTTTCACTTATTCTGGCTTGAAGATCCTACGCCGGCTGAGTTACAAGATGGATTTAAGATCATCCGCCAGCACACCGTAACTCCCATCGCCGTCGGAGAAGTCTTTAACTCCGTCTGGGACGCGCACGACCTGATGCGCAACCAATGGATTGATTATATTCGCATGGCCGTTGTGCACGGCGGCGGACTTACGCCGATGAAGAAGATCGCTGACTTTGCCGAGTTATATCATGTGCGCACAGGCTGCCACGGAGCTACTGATCTTTCCCCCGTGTGCATGGCGGCAGCTCTGCACCTCGGCTTGGCAATTCATAACTTCGGCATCCAGGAGCATATGCCGCACACCGAAGAGACCGACGCAGTTTTCCCGCACCAATACACATTTAGGGACGGCATGATGCACCCCGGCGATGCCCCGGGACTGGGCGTGGAATTGGATGAGAAGTTATCCGCCAACTATCCCTATCAGCGGGCCTATTTGCCCGTGAACCGCAAACTCGACGGCACATTGAGCGACTGGTAACCTATGACGGTGTTAAAGAAATCGAGCGAGGCAATCAAACAGAACGACTCCCTGGCCGATCCGCCGGCGCTCAAAGGGCGCTGGACAATTTGCGCCATGCTGTTTGTCGCCACAACGATTAATTACGTCGATCGCCAGGTGTTGTCGATTCTGAAACCCGTTCTCGCAGGCAGCACCCTCCACCTTGCGCCATTTTTTCACGGCTGGCCCACGGTCGAGCCGTCTATCCGGATGAACGAGATCCAGTACGGCTACATCGTGGATTGCTTTCAGGTCGCCTACGGCCTGGGCGTGATCTTTGCTGGACGCCTCGTTGACCGCCTTGGCTGCCGAAAGGGCTACCCCCTCATCACCGGCATCTGGAGCGTGGCCGCGATGAGCCATGCCCTCGTCAGATCGGTGTTCGGCTTTGGCGTCGCGCGTTTCTTCTTGGGGCTCGGCGAAAGCGGAAACTTTCCCGCCGCAATCAAGGCCACGGCTGAGTGGTTTTCGCCCAAGGAGCGGGCGCTGGCCACCGGCATCTTCAACTCCGGCGCAGGCGTAGGCGCCATCGTGGCTCCCCTCGTGGTTCCCTGGGTCGCCCTGCACTTCGGATGGCGGGCGTCGTTTCTCGTCACCGGAATCTTCAGCGCCATGTGGATCGTCTGGTGGTCGGTGCGCTACCGCAAGCCGCTTGTCGCTACGGAGCGAGAAGGCGCAGCAGCTTCGCCGTCGTCCGTCCCGCAACTCGCCTGGTGGAAACTGCTCGCATACCGGCAGACCTGGGGATTCGCGCTGGGCAAGTTCCTCACCGATCCCGTCTGGTGGTTCTACCTGTTCTGGCTGCCTTCCTACTTCAACGCGCGCTTCAAACTCGACCTTTCGCACATCGGCCCGCCCCTGGTCGTGGTCTATGTCGTCTCAACCATCGGCAGCATCGGCGGCGGTTGGTTGCCGCGTGGTTACGTGCGCCTCGGAATGAAGCTGAAACCGGCGCGCCTGGCCGCGATGCTCACCTGCGCCTGCCTCGTGGTGCCCATCATGTTAGCCGGCGGTTTGCATTCTGAGTGGGTTGCTGTAGGCCTGTTGAGCCTTGCCGCCGCCGCGCACCAGGGCTGGTCGGCAAATATCTTCACCACCGCGTCGGACATGTTTCCCGGCGAGATGGTCGGCACCGTGGTGAGCTTTGGCCAGGTTGCGGGCGCATTGGGAGGAGCTATCTTTGCCGCCGTAGCCGGGCATATTCTGCAGTTCACGCACAGTTATGTTCCGCTGTTTCTCTATTCCGCCTTCGCCTATCTGCTGGCCTTGTTGTTGCTGCGCACATTGGCGCCAGGGTTGAAGAGGGCAGTGCTTGAAGGTTGATAATTTCTTTGAAACGAGGCAAAAAGTAGTCGACATGACAACATCGCGCAAACTGCGCATGGGAATGGTAGGCGGTGGCCCCGGCGCATTTATCGGGCCCGTGCATCGCATCGCCGCCGAGCTGGATGGCAAGATCGAACTGGTTGCCGGCGCGTTTTCGCAATCGGCGGAGCGCTCGCGCGATGCGGGCGAATCCTACCGCATCGACCCCGCGCGGGCCTACGCGAATTACCAGGACATGATCGAGGCCGAGCGCAGGCGTCCCGACGCCATCGACTTTGTCGTCATCGTCACTCCCAATCATCTGCACCTGCCCATTGCCGCAGGCGGCGCTCGCAGCCGGGTTTCCCGTGATGAGCGACAAGCCGGCGACGGCAACCTACGCCGAGGTGATCGAACTTGAGAGCGCTGGTCGAAAAGTCCGGCCTGCCCTACGGGCTCACGCACACCTACGCCGGCTATGCGATGGTGCGCGAGGCGCGCGCGATCTGCGCCGCCGGCGAGCTGGGCAAGATTCGCAAGATCGCCGTCGAGTATCTCCAGGGCTGGCTGAGCAGGCCCATTGAGAGCACGGGGCAAAAGCAGGCCGAGTGGCGCGCCGATCCGGCGCGGAGCGGCCCCGGCGGCTGCATCGGCGACATCGGCGTACATGCCTTTCATCTGCTCGAATATGTCACCGGCCTGCAGGTCACGACCTCAACGCGACGCTGCGTTCCGTGGTGCCGGGCCGGCGTGTGGACGACGACTGCACCGCGTTCCTGCGGCTGAACAACGGCGCCGGCGGCGCGTGGCTTGCTCGCAGATCGCCGCCGGCGAGAGGAACGGGCTTGCGTCTGCGCGTCTACGGCGAAGCAGGATCGCTCGATTGGGCACAGGAGGACCCCAACCGGCTGCTCGTGAAGTGGCTCGACAAGCCGGAGGAGATTCGCCACGCGGCCGGCGGCTATCTCAGCCAGGATGCGCTCGCTGTCACAAGGCTGCCGGCGGGCCATCCCGAGGGCTATCTTGAGGCATTCGCGGTGCTCTATCGCGAGTTTGCCGATGCGCTGGTCGCGTGGAAGAATGGAACAGACGATCCGTTGCCGGCTACGTTGCCCGGCATGGTAGCTGGCGTGCGCGGCATGCGCTTCATCGACCGCGCCATTGAGAGCAGTCAACAGAAGAGCTGGATTGAGTTCTAATCAAAAAACATGACGTTCAGGGGTAATGACGATGAAGACGATCAAGGGCCCGGGAATTTTTCTGGCGCAGTTTGCCGGCGATGACGCGCCCTTCAACACTCTGGAAGGCATGGCGAATTGGGCAGCCAGGCTCGGCTTCGCCGGCATGCAGATTCCCAGTTGGGATAAGCGCCTCTTCGATCTGAAGCTTGCCGCGGAGAGCCAGGACTATTGCGACGAGGTCCTCGGCAAGCTCAAGCAGGCCGGCCTCGCGCTCACCGAGCTTTCGACGCATCTGCAGGGGCAGCTCGTCGCCAGCCATCCGGCATACGACGTGCTTCTCGATGGCTTTGCTCCGCCCCAGCTGGCAGGAGATCCAAAGGCCGCCAGCAGTGGGCCGTGCAGCAGTTGGAGTGGGCTGCAAGGCGAGCCAGAGACTGGGGCTCAACGCGCACGCGACCTTTTCCGGCGCGCTGGCGTGGCCTTTCTTCTATCCCTGGCCGCAGCGGCCGGCGGGGCTCATCGACGAAGCGTTCAAGGAACTGGGCCGCCGCTGGCTGCCGATCCTGCAGACGCTTCGACGAAGCGGGCGTAGATGTCTGCTTTGAGCTGCATCCCGGCGAGGACCTGCACGACGGCGATCACCTTCGAGCGCTTTCTCGCAGCAGTCGGCGATCATCCGCGCGCCAACATTCTCTACGATCCCAGCCACATGGTCCTGCAGCAGATGGACTACCTGGCATTCCTCGACTTCTATCACGAGCGCGTGCGCGCCTTCCACGTGAAGGACGCGGAGTTCCGTCCCAGCGGACGGTCCGGCGTTTACGGCGGCTATCAGGATTGGATCGATCGTCCGGGACGCTTCCGCTCGCTGGGCGACGGGCAGGTCGACTTCAAATCCATCTTCAGCAAGATGGCGCAATACGATTATCCCGGCTGGGCAGTGCTGGAGTGGGAGTGCTGCCTCAAGCATCCCAAGGCCGGCGCGACCGAGGGCGCAGTTTTTATCCGCGACCACATCATCCGCGTCACCGACCGCGCCTTCGACGACTTCGCCGGCTCCGGCGCGGACGAAGAAAAGAATCGCCGCATCCTGAGCCTGGAGCAGGAAACCGAGGCTGCCCCCTAAACCGCGATTCCAGCCGATCTGTAGATCTGCGCGATATAGCGCATATCGCGTAGACCCTCTTCGCCGGGAGACTGCGGCTCCTGGCCGGTCTGGATGCACTGCGAAAAGTGATCCGCCTCCGCCTGGAAATGTGAGGGGTCGCGCGCCGGATTCGGCTCGTCCAGTTTTGTCCCGGAGAACTCCGCGCGCAGATGCAGCCCCTCGTAAACAAAAGCCTGGTCCACCTGGAGCCATCCCTTCGATCCATGCACCCGGAAGAAGCCTTCCATCCCCGCACCGTACGTGGTGTTGCAGGCGGCCATGATGCCCGAGGGGAATTTCATCGTCCAGGAGACATTCTCTTCCACTTCGTTGAAGCGGCCGTCGTGGTCGATCACCGAGGCAAACGCGGCAATGTCCTGGGGCTCTTCGCCGGTCAGGTAGCGGCAAGCATTCAATGAATAAATGCCCACATCGTAGAGCGGTCCGCCTCCGGCCAACGCCTTGTTCAGACGCCATTCGCCCGGCGCGATGTTGAAGCCGAACGCGCTCTCGATGGCCTGCACCTGGCCCAGTGCGCCGTCGCGAATCAGTTTGATCGCCTTCAGGTTCGTCGGCTCGTAGTGGCAGCGGTAAGCAATCATCAGCTTCACGTTGGCCGCTTTACAGGCCGCGATCATCGCTTCGCAATCGGCCACGCTGGTCGCCATCGGCTTCTCGCAGAGCACATGCTTGCCCGCCTTGGCCGCGCGCTCGGTGTATTCAGCGTGCATCGAG
>CAWIAE010000008.1:0-101548 GCA_963833995.1 uncultured Acidobacteriota bacterium
AAAACAGGTTTCTGGGGCGCATGTCCGGAAAGGCGACTTGAACGAAGCCGCAGGCGCCGCGGACGCTACGGCATGGGCCTCCGAGTAGTGTTTCAGCCGGTATAAGGTGTGGGTCACAAGGAGGTTCTTGTGACCCATTTACGCAGGATCATGCTGGAAGAACTCGAGCGCCGCAACTATGCTGATTCGACAGCCCGGTACTATCTGCGGGCGGTCGAAAAGTTCGCCCTCCACTTTGGCAAGTCACCGGACAAGCTGGGGCTGGAGCATCCGCGCACCTATCAGGCCTATCTGCTCAAGCAGCGGAAGCTGGCAGTGGCAACCGTGGTAAGCCAGGTTGCCGCATTGCGTTTCTTCTTCGTGCGTACGCTCAAGCGCCACGAGTTCCGCGAGTTTCTACTGTACCCAAGAGAGCGTCAGCGGCTGTCCGGCATTCTCAGCAAGGAAGAAGTCGCACGGCTGATCAACTCCAGCGAGAACCTCTTTCAACGCACGCTGCTGATGGTTCTCTACGGCACGGGCATGCGGCGAACAGAGGTCTCCAGGCTGAAGGTCAGCGACATCGACAGCCAGCGCATGATCATCCGCGTGGTTCAGGGTAAGGGCGGCAAGGATCGTGACATCCCTCTAAGCCCGGCGCTGCTGGAGACGCTGCGCGCCTACTGGCGCTGGTCGAAGCCGTTGGTCTACCTGTTTCCCTCGCGCGATTCCAGGAAGCTTGGTCAACCCATCTCGGACAAGACCGTGTGGTGGGCATGTAGCGAAGCCGCACGCGCGGCCGGCATGCGCAAGCGCGTTTCGCCCCATTGCTTAAGACACAGCTGGGCTACGCACCTGCCGGAAGCCGGAACCGATCTGCGCACGATCCAGATTCTGCTCGGACACGAAGATCTGGAGACCACGGCCAAGTATCTCCATCTCTCGCAACGGCATTTGCAACTGGTGCATAACCCGCTCGAGGAACTCACTCTGTCCAGCGTCGATGACAGCCGTCGCGCTTTTCGCCGTCCCGAGAACCCATGAGCCGGCCCGCCAAGGAGGTGGCCGACATCCTCCGTGCGCAGGGCAACCAGTTCCTGGAACTCTATCAGTCCAGCTTCGGTTATCAACAGCTGAAGGCATTCCGGGCCATCCTGCGCTGCCGCAGCGCCGCGCTTGGCGGACACCTCGACGTGTGCCTCAAGTGCGGCCATCGGGAGGGTATCTCTTACAACTCATGCCGAAATCGCAGTTGCCCGAAGTGCCATGCGCAGGCGCGACAACGATGGTTGGAAGCGCGGCAACAGGAATTGCTCGACACGGGCTACTTCCACGTCGTGTTCACCGTACCTCACGAACTCAACCCGCTGGCACTCAACAGCCCCGCCCGCTTTTACGACCTGCTATTCGCGGCCAGTTCCCAGACCTTATTGGAGGTCGCAGCCGATCCCAAACGCCTTGGCGCCGAGATCGGATTCCTCTCCATCCTGCATAGCTGGGGTTCCAACGTCCTGCTCCATCCGCATGTCCACTGTGTCGTCCCCGGCGGCGGATTCTCACCCGACCGCCAGCGCTGGATCCATACACATCCGCGCTTCCTGCTGCCCATCCCGGTGCTTCGTCGCGTCTTTCGCGACAAGTTCCTGTTCGGACTGAAGCGCCTCTCGAGCAACGGATCGCTCGACTGCCGCGGTCCCGCAGCCGCCTTCCAGGACCGGCAACTGTTTGAAGAGCTGATGGACCGATTGCAGAGCAAGAAGTGGATCGTCTATGCCAAGCCACCTTTCGGCGGACCTGCCCAGGTGCTCCGCTACCTGGGCCGCTACACCCATCGCATCGCCATTTCCAATCACCGCCTGCTGGCCTTCGACGCGCAACCCGTTACCTTCCGCTATAAGGATTATGCTCACAGCAGCAAGCAGCGCATCATGACCCTGGACGCAGTGGATTCCTGCACCGATTCTTCCTCCACGTGCTGCCCAAAGGCTTCGTGCGCATCCGCCATTTCGGGCTGTTCTCCAACCGTTTCCGAAGCCAGAGCCTGACGCTGGCACGAAAGCTGCTGGCTCAAGATGGCTGCCATCTGCTTCCTCCACCGCTACCCAATATCCCAGCCAGCAACTCTGTCCTCTGGCACTGCCCCAGATGCGGCGGTCCCATGTCTGTAGTGCGAAGACTGACAGCCGCCGAGCTGTTCCTATCAGGTCATATCGATTCGTCATGACGCTCAACACCAATCCGGACCCTCGACTTACTCCCCGCACGCCGACGCATTCGTGTCTCGAACGCATCCCCTCCGCTCATGTCATCGACCTTTGCTGTCCAAATCAAGTGTTCGACAAGCGACAATTTACCTCTGGACTCAACAGCTTCTATCAACATCGCGACCGATTCATGCACCACAGAACCCTTGCACCGGTGCCTGAACCTCATTCAATATCCATAGATCCACGGCTGATCACCGCGTCCGCTTAGAACGCCTGCGTCTTCCTTCAAGTCTCCTTATCGAAACCGCCTCGAAT
This sequence comes from uncultured Acidobacteriota bacterium, assembly GCA_963833995.1. Taxonomy (GTDB): domain Bacteria; phylum Acidobacteriota; class Terriglobia; order Terriglobales; family Acidobacteriaceae; genus Telmatobacter. Next base: position 2,502 of record CAWIAE010000008.1, read on the forward strand.
CATCTTCGAGCCTGCCCATGGCTTATTGCTCGAGGCGGTTCCGATCAAGGCTAGCGACTTCGTCCAAGTGGAAAGTACCTCAGTGGAAGCCGTGAACACCATCGCGTTCGTCGGAAGTAGTCCCAAGAGTCCACAGTGTTGGGTCAATCCTGTCCGATCCCGAGTCGTGCGGCAAACTGCAGAGGCACGGCCACTCTTCTGGGCCCACGGAGTCTGTTGAAGTGCGACGACTTTGGTTTGTCGCATTCACTACTTCATACCCCTCTCTGTCCGCGTATGTTGCGCGGACATTGTTTCCGAATCGAAACGGCGTCCGAATTTGTCCAACTGGCCATGAGTGTGCCAAATGCCCGAGGATAATCGACCTGATCCTCCGTCAGAGGCACTGGCGAGTGCACTTTAAGCCTTAGTTACGCACATATTACTTTCGTAGGCTAACTAGACCATCACTCCAAAGCGTAGGAGCTTCGAAGCCGAATGTCACGTTCGGCCAGATGACAACCAGCGGTCAAGTCGATCTGCATGGGTGCGGCTTGATCGGTGCTCCGAGCCGTCCGAGAGCTTCACCGTGAATTCGCGGTTCTCGATGGATCGGAGTTCTACTATGCCCTTTGACCGCACAATTCGGGAGCGGTGTATGCGGATAAACTTTGCCGGGTCGAGCCGCTGTTCGAGAGAAGCCATTGTCTCGCGTAACAGCAAGGAACAACCCTTGACGTGAAGTTCAACGCAGTCACCCGCAGCGCCAATCCAGTCAACATCCTCAGCAGCGACGATTTGAATGCGCGACCCAGTTTGCACTGTGAGTCGGGAGGCGTACTTATCCGAGGCGCCGTCCAGCATCTTCACAACCCGGTGCGTCATGTCGGCCTTTAATACGGAATCTACCAGATCACGAGCTCGACTGACTGCTGCCGCAAAGCGTGAGTCGTCCACCGGTTTCAGTAAGTAATGCAATGCATGAACATCGAACGCACGTAAAACATGTTGTTCATACGCTGTCAGAAAAATGACTGCTGGCAAGTTTTCTCTAGGCAATGCACGCAGAACTTCAAAACCATCCATGCCCGGCATCTGGATGTCAAGGAATACAACATCGGGATATTTCTCCAGAATTTTCTCCACCGCGGATACCCCATCTCCGCATTCTCCAACGATCTCCACATCCTTGAATCGACGCAGCCTGTGAGCGACGCCGCGGCGCGCCAGGGGCTCGTCGTCAACGATTAGAACGCGCACAGCGAAGCCTCATGCGGGTTTCGAGCCCAGTGTAACGGCAAGTCCAAGATGACTTCGCAACCGCCCGCTTCAGGCCACACAAGCGAGAAGTCAAAATTCGTCCCATAAAGTGTCTTCAGGCGCTCCGCCGTGTTTCCGAGACCGATTCCATTTCCATTCTTTTTCTGCTCGCTCTCATTACGCCGTCCGGAGTTCCTGATGACAATTCGCAACCTGTCGGCCGCGAGCGAGCTCTTGACTGCAATCCACCCACCTTCGATCAATGGCGCCACTCCATAGCGCACTGCGTTCTCAACGAGCGGCTGCAGCAACGTGCTCGGCACCAGGGCATCCCGCGTTTCCAATGGAACAGCAAAATCGATCTTTAACCGCTCCCCCAGCCTTGTTTGCTCGATTGCCAGGTAGCCTTCCGTAAAGGCAAGCTCCTGAGAAAGCGTCACCTCTGCCGTGACTTCGGAATCCAGGCTCGTGCGCAGAAGATCTCCGATCTGCGCCAGCATTCGCGTGGCCGCAGGCGCATTTCCATCGAGAACAAGAGTGGAGACCGCATTGAGCGAGTTGAATAAGAAATGGGGATTCAGTTGATAGCGCAATGCAAGCAACCGTGCCTCACGAACCTCCGACTCAGCGCGATGCAGCCGCTCCTTCTCGGTGCTCAATTGCCGCCATTGCTTAATGCTGAAGTACAAACTGCACCACATAAAGAGAATGAAAAAGGACCACATCACAGTTCCAACCACAGCGTGCCAGGGCATGACGGGATAAGAAAAGCGCAAAACGAGGCAGGCTGCGCAGCCGGCGGGAATGGACGTGCCCATGGCCGCCGCTGCTGCCTTCAATTCGAAAGCCATCCAGGACTGCGATTGCCGGAGCAGTCGACGGCAGATGGGGCGTAAGGCAAAACTGCCCAGAAACATAAAAGATATAGGCACCAGCTCTTCATCGATCGACACACGCTTAGTCAAGAAAAAATGGATCGATTCCATGAGGTCGAAAAGATAAAAACAGCCCCATCCAATGATCTGGAATTGCCAGAAGGACTTCAAATTCAGGGAATTCTCTCGCTTCATGATGGACATTCTAGCTTAGGTATGACTCGGTGTTTCACGGCCCGTCGCATCAATCCTTCGGCTCATCGCATTTCTCAATCGACCAGCGGATTAGGTCCGAATTACCAACCTTCATTGACATAAGCTCTGAACACGGTTGGACGTTCGATCTAAAACCTGCGACGGAGTTGGCAACGTGAGATCTCGGCTTGAACGCAGAAGAAGGGCCCAATATCCACGTGAAGGGCGACCCGGCGCCACATTAGACACCCCCACTCAGGTCCCTGGAATTGGATCCAGTTGGCACAACAAATGTTGTTTAAGTTGAGATCGATTTTGGAGGTCTTTCATGAGGCTGTTCAGGTTCAATCTTGGGCTAACCCGTGCGGCTGGCTTTTCTGGTCAGCGGTGGAATCGTTTTCAATCCCTAACATTGCTTGGATTCGTCACCTTCGCCGCCTTGTCTCTCGGCGGTGTCATGGTTTCGGCGCAGCTTGAAACGGGACAGATCGCCGGCACGGTGACGGATCAAACCGGAGCCGCAGTGCCCGGAGCCATCGTCGACGTCAAGAATCTCAGCACCAATACGGTGCGTAACACGGTCTCTTCGTCGACCGGCGCTTACCTGGTACTCGGTCTTGAGCCGGCCATCTATCAGGTAACCGTGAGCTCCAACAACTTCAAAGCCTTTGTAGGCAAGGTTGAAGTAACCGTAGGCGGCCATGCGACCCTTGACGCCATGCTCTCTGTCAGTAACACAACCACCGACGTGCAAGCGGTGGACGAGGGTGGCGCGCAAGTGAACACGCAGTCCCAGGAGATGTCGCAGGTCGTCGACACCGAGCAGCTTGCCAATCTTCCCAGCCTCACGCGCAACCCCTACGATTTCGTTGCCCTCGCCGGAAATGTCTCGGGGGGAGACAACAGCACGAACAGCGGTGCCAGCGCCATCGATCAAACGGGCAGCGGCCAGAACCAGGAGAACCGCGGCGTCGGTTATTCCATCAACGGCCAGCGCATGTCGGGCACCGAAATTCTCCTGGATGGCGTTGAGAACATTTCCATATTTTCCCAGGCCATTGGGGAAGACGTCCCACTGGACGGCACCCAGGAATTCAGTGTACTCACCAGTAACTATTCGGCAGAGTATGGACGCGCCTCCGGCGGCGTCATCAACGTCACCACCAAGGCAGGCACCAACAACTTCCACGTCTCCGGCTGGGAGTTCAACCGTCTCTCCGCGTATACCGCTAACACGTACGGCAACGACGCCGCCAATGCGGCGTTCCTGGCGAGTGGTGTGCCAGGGTCTCTGCCCGACCCGAAAGGCACGTACACCCGCAACCAATTCGGATACGCAGCCGGCGGCCCCATCAAGAAGGACAAGCTGTTTATCTTCGAGAGCACGGAATGGACGCGCGTGCGCAGTGCCGCCACAGAGAGTGAGGAAGTCTTCGATCCTGCCTTCATCGCCCTGATGCCGTCGAACGTTCAGGCCTATTACAAGACCTACGGCCAAACGACGATTAAGTCCGCAGGGGTGGCCTCTACGGTTGCCCAGGTTGCGGGCACCGGCGCAACTTTTGGCCCGGTGAACGGCACAACGCCGATACCTGCGTCGACCCCGATGTTCGATACCGTCAACTTTCAGGCCCCCTTCGACGCGGGCGGCGGTATCCCTCAAAATACCTATGATTTGATTGGCCGAGTAGACTATAACCCCACCGACAGGACCATGATGTTCTTTCGCGGAGGCCGCGAAAATTCCATTCAACTCCCTGGATCGAACACCTACAGCGCCTATCCCCAGTACGACACCGGGACCACCTTCCTGAATCAGAGCTATCTTTACAGCATTTCCCACATCTTCACGCCCAGCCTTTTTCTCTCGATGAAGGCGAGCTATACGCGGTTCAACGAAAATACCTCTTTCGACCAATCGCTCCTCAATGTACCCAACCTGATGTTTGTTTCACCCACCGACCCGAATACCGGCGCACTGATTCAAATGCCAGGTCTGGAAAACCTCAGCGAGCCGGGAGAGGGCGGCCTCCCGGCCGGCGGCCCTCAGAACACCGTCCAGCTCGAGCCCGATCTCTCCTGGACTGAGGGCAAACACTCCATGCGTTTCGGATTCATAGATACCTATATCCAGTTGAATTACGCATCTGGCGCTTATGCTCAGGCCGTCGAGCAGCTTGGCTTCACGTTTCAGAGCAGCTTGAACGACATGTTGAACACCGCGGGAAATCCCAACGGCTCGTCTCTCGTCCAGTTTGAGACGCGCGTCGATCCCCAGGGCAAGCTCCCTTGCCCGGTCGATACCTCGACCACCGACGGCAACTTTGGCAATTTTGTTGACAATCCCTCTTGTGCAATCCAAACGCCCCTTGCCGAGGCATCCTTTGCCCGCAGCTATCGGTACAAGGATTGGGCCGGGTACGGAGAGGATAGCTACAAGATGACGCCGCGGCTGACCTTGAATGCCGGTCTACGCTACGAGCACTACGGCGTGCAGCACAACAACCACCCCAACCTCGACTCGAACTTGACCTTGCCCTCAGAATGCGTAGCTCTTAGCTTGCCGGTTTTTAGAGATTAAATTCATCTCGTAGTCGTCGTGGCGGTGGGAATGTGGAAATCGGTTTCATCGATTTCCAAGGTGGGTGGGAAGGGTGGAAAAACAGTTTCATCGTTTTTTCAGGCTTTCCACCCACCGGCATTTCCACCGCCTGCTTCGGTCGCCACATTCCTCATGCGGCAGCCAGTGATCCTGCGTTCTCCCAGCGGCTTTCAAACTCCACCGGGCTGAGATAGTTCAGGGTTGAGTGCATGCGCTGGCGGTTATACCAGAGCAGCCAACCGAGCACTGCATCCTTGGCCTGACGAATGCTTGTGAAGCGCTCGCCGTGCAGCCGTTCCACCTTCAGCGATCCGAACACGGTCTCGGTAGCCGCATTGTCCCAGCAGTTGCCCTTGCGGCTCATCGAAGCCCGCATGCCGTGCTTCTCGATGACCGCACGAAAGTCCTCGCTGGCGTACTGACTGCCGCGATCCGAGTGAAAGATCAATCTCCCGGGTTGCGGGCGGCGCTGAAAGACGCCCATCTCCAACGCGTCGATCACCAGGCTGCGGTGCATGTCAGGCCGCATCGACCAGCCCACCACCTTGCGGCTGAACAGATCGATTACCACCGCCAGAAACAACCAGCCTTCCTCGGTGGCGATATACGTAATGTCGCCTGACCACGCCTGGTTGGGCGCAGCCGGAGTGAAGTTGCGGTTCAACAGATTCGGCGCGATCGGCAGATCATGCCGGCTGTCGGTGGTCACTACCCGGAAGCGCCGCTTGCCGCGGGCACGGATGCCGTGCTGCTGCATCAGCCGCTGCACCCGCTGCTTGCCCACGCGAATGCCGCGCTTGACCAGTTCCCGCCAGATGCGCGGCCACCCATAGGCGCCACGATGCTCTGCGTACACTGCGCTGATGTACGCCAACAGCGCTGCATCACTCAGATGACGGCGCTGACTGATCCGCCGCTGCCGCTGCCGATGTTGATGAAAGCCGGAGACGCTTACCCGCAGCACCCGGCACTGCACACAAATCGGCCAGAGGCGCCGATGGCGTTCTATGAAGGCATACTTCACTTCTGGCCCTTTGCAAAGTATGCCGTCGCTTTTCCCAGGATGTCGCGCTCCATCGTTACTCGCGCCAGTTCGGCGCGTAGCCGGCTGATCTCCATCTGCTCGGCCGTCACCCCAGCCTCGCCCGGAACCTCCTTCAGCCTGCCCTCGCGATGCGCCTTGACCCAGTTCGACAGCGTCTGCTCCACTACTCCCAAACTGCGTGCTGCCGACGCAGTGCTCTGGCCCGACTCGACAAGCCGAACTGCTTCCTGCTTGAACTCCAGTGTGTATCTGCCTCGTTTCCCGTTCCTCATCCACGTTTCCCTTTCCGCTATTAAAGCAGCTGGCTAAGGGATACGTTTTGCGCGGGCAAGGTCAAGGTTCTCCTCACCGGCACCAAATTCCCAGCTATTTTCTTTAGCATTTCCCGTTGGTTTTCGGCACACATGAGATTTAAACGAAGGCTCAACAATGTCGACAGTCGCGGGCAGAGGATCATTGTGTACTGTTGTCGGATCAACATATCGGAGCTCGGGCTGCCGGGGACCACCACTATAGAATCAAGCGCTTACCTTCAGAATCGGCCCGCACGGGAGCACTATGGTCTGATCTCCTAAGGTACTGATTTGAAAAATTTGGGCACGCACGGTATGGCACAGTCTGCGGCACGGCCGATTTAAAGCTATGTTGGATGTTCTTTTGCGAACGACTTTCACTCATGTGACTCAAACATGAAGTGACGAGCGAGTTGATCGATCAACGATGATCTGCGGGCGCTTGATATTTACCACGCGCAGTTTTGCATCCCGACCAGCGCAGAGATGATTTCGTCTGGAAACATAGCGAGAGATACCATCCCTTCTCGTCCACTGTTTGGGTTGGCACCATGCAGGACTCTTCTAAATCCAAGCGGGTTCCATGGACAGGTGAAGCAATCCCATCTATAAACACTTGCCGACCTCTCTGTGATACTGCTCTGAAAGCGCCACGAGTGGCACGTTGCGACTGACTTGGTCTGTTTATCCATGGAATCGTAGTGCGTTCTTGCGGCTAGAATTGCAAGCGAAGTGCGAACTGAATCTCGCGCGGCGTGCCGGTTCCAATTGGGGTTGTGCTTGCTGTGGACACCTGCGGCTCAATGCTTGCTGGCGCGGTCGTGGTCGCGGGCAGCCAAATCTCTTCAATCGGCAAACTGTACTGGGCGCGGTTGAAGACGTTGAAGGCCTCACACCTGAACTGGAGCTGGACGCGCTCAGAAAGTGGAATGCGCCTGGAGAGACCGAGGTCGGTCTGCCACAGATTCGGTCCGCGCGTGATGTTGCGTGGGGTATCGCCATAGCCCGAGTTGGGAACAGCGGTAAATGCAACAGGGTTGATCCAGTTTTCGGCGGTTCCGTGGATCGACTTGCCATCCGGTGGCGTCAATGAAACTCCGGGAACCAGATTTGGACGCTGATTGGTTGTATAGCCTGTCGCGACGGACGAACTGGCACGGGAAGAAGTGACGTTGAGTCGCATTCCCGTCCGCGCCGAGATGATATCAGTCAGGCTCCAACGGCCAAATACCGCTCTGGCGACTCCAGGCTGGGAGAAGAATGGCTTTCCACTGCCGAATGGCAGATCGTAAATCACGTTGGCATGCACGACATGACGCACATCGAAGTCCCCAGAGGCACGCTCACATGCCATGCAGGCGGGATTCTGGGGATTGTCAGAATCCCCGCCTCCAGGTGCATCCTGATCGATCTGGTGGGAATAGGTGTAGTTGGCGGAGACCAGCAAGCCATGGGTAAAGCTGCGCTGAAGACTGGTGACAAAGCCATCGTAGGAACTGCTGTTAGAGTTGCCCCGCCATCTCACCTGGCCGAACGCGGGATAAGGGCGCGCGCCGGTAGCCGGGTCGATGAGGTTGACATACGAGGTGATCAGCTCGAAATTGCCTTTGCTTCCCACATAAGAAAGAGTACCGACCAGACCGTGGGGAAACTCCCGCTGCACGGAGAGGCCCCATTGGAGGACGTACATGTCTTTGCGGTCGCGATAGGCGGCATTTGCTGATATTGTCCCGGGTCCGTTCAGAAATGGCGTAACGGGGTAGGAAAGGCCTGGGGTCGACTTCGCGCTGAGCGAGTAGGCACCAACCTCATTCTTGATGGGCACATTCTGGTCGTCGAGCTGACCGTCTCCATGGTAGATGCCGAAACCGGAGCGTATCACGGTTTTGCTGCCACCCAAAGCCGCGGGCGACCACGCAACCGCGATGCGCGGATCGATGTCGAGCGTATTCGGGTTGCCGAAGCTGGCGCCCACGCCGCAGAAGCCTGCTGCACCGCATGTGGCGAAGTCGAAAGGATTGGCCTTGCCGTGAGCTTCGTCAAAAATGGCGTAGAAGCTGTAGCGGACGCCCAGATTCACTGTGAGGTCAGGGCGGAATTTCCACTCGTCCTGCGCATAGGAGTACACGTTCGTCTTGCGCAGGCCATTCACTGGCAACTGCTGATTAAAGGTGGCGGAGGATACGGAGTTCACAAGAAAGCTGGAAGTGGGAAGATTAAGTGAAGAATAGACGACCGTTCCGTTGGCAGTATTTCCCTGGTCGAGCTGAATGCGGCGAACCTCCACGCCGAACTTCAAAGTGTGGGCCCCGCGAGCCAACGTCAGATTGTCGATATAAGAGAAGGAATTACCCACGCCAACTGTGTACTCATTGTTAGCGAGGGTGGTGAGCCCAGCAACAGCTACAGAATACGGGAGGTTTGTCTGTCCCTGATTGGTGGTGAAGACGGTACTGCGATTGAAGCCGAACTTCGTTTCATTGACCAGCCGGGGCGAGAGGATGTGCAGCTCTTCCAATTCTCCGTTTACCGGCCGAGACGTTGTAAGCTGCCTGTCGCTGAGGCCGTCTGAGGGAATATCGCTGGAGGCCGCGTCGAAGTTGAAACGGAGGTAGGCCGTATCGGCCGCCGAGAAATGCTGGTCGAGGCGCAGCATGGCCGAATTTTCATTGTCCAACTGGCGGCCGGATCCGGTGAATTGATCGATATCCGTGGCGTAGGGCGTCAGTCCTGCCGCGGGATAGGCGGCTAAGATCGGCCCCAACGCGGGATTGGCCGCGACTGCCTGCGAGCGGAAGCCCGGGCTGGGGACGAACCCCGAGAGCGGCTGGCCATAACTTTGACGCAACCCCTCATAAGTGAAGAAGAAGAAGGTGCGGTCGCGGATGAGCCGTCCGCCAACGTCGCCCCCGAATTGGTTGAGGTGGAACGGAAGCCTGGTCGGAAGGATTGGGTTGCGGGCATCGAAAATGTCATTGCGAAGAAAATTGAACAGGCCGCCATGCGGAGTGTTCGAGCCGGACTTCGAGGCTACGTCCACCTGGCCGCCGGGGGTGCTTCCGTTTTCGGCGGTAAAGAGCATGGTGTCAATACGGAACTCTTCGATAGCGTCGGTAGGGATCGCAAGCCGGACAAAGGACTGCTGCGCCTGATTGACGATGTTAGTCGCGTCTATTCCGTCATAGGTAAAGTTGTTGTCATCCAGCCCACGGCCGGCAAAGCGAATGCTTCGCTGATTGCTTCCGCCCGTATCGACGGCCCCGGGAACCAGTGCAGTCAAAGTCGACCAGTTGCGCCCGTTCAGTGGGAGGTCCTTCACCTGCTCGGACTCGGTTCGGCCGCCCTGCACGTCGCTTGTTTCATCGAGTTGGGAGGTGCGGCCCTGGACATTGACCTGCTCGGTAACGGTCCCCACGGTAAGCGTGAAGTCGAGCTTGCTGGTGTGCCCAATCGTCTGCGCGACGTTCTCGAAGACGACTTGCCGGAAACCGGTCACCGTGCACGTAACGCGGTAGAGGCCGACGGGTAGCTCCGGAATGTAGTAGGTACCACTCGCCGAGGAGACCGCTTCACGCACCAGCCCGGTTGCAGTTTGCAGTGCGGTGACGCGGGCTCCGGGAATTACCTTTCCGGAAGAGTCCGAAACGGTTCCGCTCAAGCCTGCGCGATCAACCTGCGCGAGACAAAGGACCGGTGCGAGAAACAGTACAAGCAAACCCGCAATATGTCTCACAAGATGCTTTTGCACAGGGCCCTCATTCTGAGTAAGAAACTCGTGCCCTCATTGAATGGGGTCTCGAGCTTGTGATTCTGCCGGAGCCATACAAGGTATGGCCGCGAGTTCAGAATAGACTGTTCTTCGGACAATGGCGTGCGCCGGGAACCGACCCCGGAGAGAATACGCCACGTGCGCCACTCCATCTTTCAGTCCCCAGTTGGCTTCGGGTTCCTCGTCCCCTGATGCTGCAAGGTTCGACGGTACTCTGCGAGTATCTTGTCGCGATTCTGACGCAGGTCTTTGCCGGTTGGTTTGGAAGGGTAGGGTTTGTTACCCATCATTCCTTTCCAGAGGACACGATTGAATGTCACTCCATCGACAAGGTCTGCGTCGTCGAAATCCATTCCCCTGGTTACGCGCGACCAGTACTTTGCGTCGGGCGTCGGGTTATTGCAGGCCTGGAACGGTGCGGGCAAAGGCAGTTGCGTGCAGTAGAGAATCGCGGCTGGTTGGGCGGTAAATGTCCATGCGCTGGGAGTGGTGCTGAAGATGTCGCTCATGGGCGCGGCCAGGGCGTCGTTCAGGTTCATCGGAGGCAGGCCCAGAACCTCTTCCATGGTGCGCATGAAGTTGAGGGTCGTGTAGGGCTTGGAAACAACCGCATTCTTTACGTAAGCGCCGGCCACATACGCAGTGGTGCGGTGTGAATCCATATGGTCGCCGCCATCCTGCGCGTCATCTTCCACAACAAAAATCAGGGTGTTGTTCTTGTAGATGGGGCTGTTGGCAATTTTTTGTACCAGCAGGCCAACGGCGTAGTCGTTGTCAGCCACGTCGCGCTCGGGCGTGTTTACCTTGTCGATCGCAGTGCCGAAGTTTCCGGTGTGGTCGTGCATAAAGCGGATGAGGGTCAAATTGGGCAGCCCGCCGGTTGCGTAGTTGGAATCAAAATCGCGCTCCCACTCCTTGAAGCGATAGAAGTCTGGAAACGAGGGATCGAAGCCGCGGAAGTACTGGTCGGTGAATGGCGCGAGCGCGACATTGGTTGGCGGGGCGACGATGGTTCCGGTTGAAAACGGGTCATGCGCCAGCGGAGTCTGACATCTGGGCTCGTTGTAGCAGTTGGTATCGACAAAGAACCCATAGTCGCGAACCGTGAGGCCGGCGCGCAGCGCATCGTTCCATAGATAGCCGGTGTTCACTTCATCGTCGGGGCCATCCGGCGCATCCACATCGGCCTGCCCCGGCAACAGGTCCTCGCCGCCCGCTACGTTTGGCGAAAGCGCTCCGCCTGGCATCAAGGGATCGGACGCCTGGCGCTGAGCCAGGGTCGGGATGGCAACGTTGACGTTGCGGTTCATACCTTCGGTGTCAAGGCTCAATCCTCGTTGCGCATAGTTGATTGGGTACTGGTGCTCCACCACGTCCGGAGCGCGGGCCGAAGTGCTCCACGGCCAGCCGTCATTGCTCACCTCGGCGGTGGCGAGAAAGTTGTCGAGAGTGACGAATTGCTGCGCCAGGTTATGTTGGTTTGGGGTGATCGCCTGTCCAAACAAGGTCAAAGTTGGATCGCCATTGCCGCGGCCCAGGTCGCCCAGAATCTGGTCGTATGTGCGGTTCTCCTTCAGGATGTAAATGACATGCTGAATGCCGCTGTGGACCACAGCCATCGTCGCCGCAGCCTCCGCACTCTCCACGCTGTCAAAGTGATTGTCTGAAGTGACTACGCTGGTGAGAGTATTGAGCTCCGGTTGGGGCAGTGTGGTTGCCAGTGGAATGGTTTGCAATCCCGCCTTGGTCAGCTGGGGGTTGTATTCATTGGCAGGCATGCAGGTCGGGTATCCGGCCGGGCCGTAAACATAGCACCAGTTCGGATTCGCGCCGGTTGGCGATTTTGAGTTTGCCACGTAAGCCCATGCGCCATCGGGACTGACCGCGACCGAGTTGGGATACCAGCCGGTCGGGATGAGCCCAATGACCTGATCGCCGTGATTGGTTCCGGTGAGCTTGACCACCGCTATGTCGTTCAGGTTGCCATTGGTGACATAAAGATATTGCTCATCGGGAGAAAGCGTCACGCTGTTGGTGTTGGCGCCGGTATACTGCGCCAACGGCGAACCGGACATCACCGACGGCGGAGCAATGACCGGAATGGTCTCGATCACCGTGTTGAACGCCGCAGGCCCGTTCTGACTGGGGACACCGACGTCGCGAGGATTCAAATCGATCACGTCCACTGTGTCCGACTCGTCTTCGGCCACGTAAAGAAGCGTCCCAGCCGCGTTGAGAGTCATTTTGTTCGGCTGGCCCTTCACGGGAATGCGGGCCTTTACGACCGGCGAGGCTTGCAGAAAGCAACCAGGTCCAGTCGTGCCGTTCGTGCAACTTTCTCCCAGGTTGACCACGTCGATTTCACGGTCCCGAAGGCTTGACACGTATGCCGTCGCTCCAGGTCCGCTTTTGCCTGCTAATACCACCCAGAATGGATATTCTCCACCCGGCGTGCCCGGAGTGGCGCCGCTGGCGGCCTTGCCCGGACGCAGATCGAGTTCGGTTCCCGGGAGTGTCCCCTGAAACTGTTGCGGGGACGCCGGATCGGGCACCCATTGATCCAGCCAAATGTTCAGGCCTCCGGTGAACACGGTAATTGAGTCGTTGTAATAATTGGCCACCACCAGCGTCTGGCCATCGTTCGAGAGCGCAACTCCGGCGGCCATGGGAGCCACGAAGACCGCGCTGTTGACTGAAGCGAACTGATTGTTGGGCACCGGCAGGCCATTCCCAGCCGGGTGTCCACCGACTACTGCGTTGCTCGGTCCCAGGTCCAGCTCCGCCGAAAGCGCCCAGCTTCCGTTCGTCTGCAGGGTAATGATGTGTACATTGTCTCCGTTATTGGTAGCGGCAGCGCCGTTGACGGTATAGGGAATCGGATCGGTGCCGAACGGCGCATCGCCCATGCCGCCGGAAACGTAGAGGGCATTGTTACCCGGGACTGGATCCCACGCCAGCCCGTGATACGCATTGGGAATTGGGATCGCCTGCTTGAAGACGGGCGTTCCCCCGCTGATGTCGTAGAGAAAGACGTACTCGTTAGAGTAGAGAGGGTCAAAGAACGGAAACGCTTCGTGAAAGACGCGGTTGAAGCCGCTCGTCAGTACCGCCAGAAGAGTTCCATCGGGCTTGATTGCCGTGCTGACCGCCTGCCCGGCCATCCACTCAACGGGCGCCACATTGGGATTGTAGGTGTCGGTAACTACCATGCCGGTGTCAAGAAACTGAAAACTGGAGCCGGGTGCTGCGAGTGGATCGATGTTTTGAGCCATGTTAGGCACGGACTGCTGCGAGTTGTAAATGGTGATGGTGAGCGGCGCCGTTACCGAGCCGCTGGAGTTCGAGGCAGTGACAGTGTAAGTCGCCGTAAGTGGCGCCGCCGTCTGCGAAGACGGGCCCGCCGCAGTTCCGGTCAACACACCGCTCGACGGATTGAGCGTCAATCCGGTTTGGCTGAGGTCGGGAGGCCCAGTGTAACTGGTCGGTGCGCCACCTAGAGGGTTGACCGTCGGGTAGTCCGGCGTGATCGCGATTCCTATCTCATACACCGGCGCCGGTGTGCTGTAGGAGAGGCCGGCCGGAGCCAGGTCGGCAGCATTGACTTCAATAATCAGGCTCGCGGTGGTGAATCCGGCCGGATTGTTGGCCGTTACCGTGTAGGGGGTTGCAGGCGATGTCGCCGTGGGTGTTCCGCTGATGATCCCCGAAGGCAAGTCGCCGATGGGAAGAAGCACAGAGCCGTCTAAGTACAACCCCGGGGGAAGCGAGGGATAAATGCTGTAGGCCGGGACGGGGATCCCGCTCGGGCTCGTATACGGGAGCGGAACTCCGCCGGTGCTGAATGGCACATTGGCTGGAATTGACACGCCGGCTGTGTAGGTAGCGTTGGCAAACTTGTAAGAGAGTCCCGCAGGCGCAGCCAGAGGATTCGCCGCCCCAGAGTTGACCGTGATGAACACCGCTGCTATTGCGCTGCCACCCGTATTGACCGCGGTGATCGCGTATTTTGACTGGGGCGTCAAGGCCGTGGGCGTTCCGCTGATGGCCCCAGTCGTTGCGCTCAGGCTTAAGCCCGCCGGCAGCGCCGGGATCACACTGTACGAGACCACCGTTCCGCCGCTGTTCGTGGGACTGTTCGGAGTAATCGGCGCGCTGACGACGTATGTGGCCGTGCCCGCTGCATAGGAGAACGCCGAGGGCGGCTGATCGTTCACCGTAACTGAAATGCTCGTCGTAGCGCTGCCGGCCACGCCAGATGCGGTCACCGTATAACTTGCAGTGGGAGTTACAGCGGTGGGCGTTCCACCTATCACGCCTGTGCCGCTGTTCAGCGTCAATCCGGAAGGAAGCGCAGGACTCACGCTGTACCCGGTTACCGCTCCGCCACTACTGGTTGGGTTGTCCGGAGCAACTGGCACTCCCTTGGTGTAAATCGCAGTTCCCGCGCCGTAAGTGAGCCCGGTGGGTGCTTGAACACTGCTGCCGTGGTTGCCGCAGCCGCAAAGAAACAAGAATGCTGTGGCAAGAGAAAGGCCCAGCCGACGCGAGGATTGCATGAAGATCTCCTGTATTGCACATGGCCGGCGTGCCAGTCCGCTTGGTACTCGAATCCCGCAGTAGCCGCAATGGTACGCAACGATACGCCGCAATTTCGTGACAAGAGGTGATGCAAGTCACCTCGCAAGCGACGCCCTGCAATTGCGGCAGGATTCGCGAACAACTTGCAGGTCTGCATGTTGACTCTCGACTCGATTGCCAGCATCACATAGCGCGCGTGAAGTGTCAGTAATTTGAAGCCGCTCTGCTCACTTTCGCCGCCTGCAGAATGCTGCAATGGAATCCGTGCCGCTTTTGGGAATCGACGAATCGCGAGAAGAGCTAGCGTGAAACCCTGGGAAACTCTATGGATAGAAGGAACGCCGGCACGAGAATGAAGAATCCTCCGACAAATGCCGATAGAGCATTTAACCGAATCATTCTATGTTCGGCCAAAGGGCTCTATGAGATCCGCTGTTCGATTCTGGCCGCTGTCGTGCTTCGCCATTGTGCTGTTAGCCGGATGCGGAAGCTCTTCGAGCACCGTTACGCCCGGCCAAGCCACTCCCGCCCCGCTCTCCGCCGCAAACGTCAATCTAATCTTTGTCGTCAGTCCAGATTTGCAATATCAGGCCAGCGGTGACGTGGATCCGAAAACGGCGAACCTGACTGCCCAGGGGCTCCAGAGAACTCTGCTTCTGGCTCCGTATCTGCAACAGAAGGTCCTGGGTGGCGATTTCGTAACCGCCATTTATGCGCTAGAACCGATGACTCATCTGCAGACGACGAGTAATTATCCCGATATGGCGGCGCTTGAGACCGTACAGCAGTTTGCGCTGCTCAATGTGGCTACGCTCGATGAATCTCCGGGGGGACCGGCTCTCGTGGCTGCAAATAGTTTTCCCATCAATGTCGGCTATGCCCAGGGGCAAACCATTCTGGATGTTGCCCCTCCACTCATCGCTTGTGCGAGCTGTCAGGGGATTGATTTCACTGATCGGAACGGCGACAACAAGTCCTTGATAAAGACGGTCATCGACTACGGGGACCCCGGCTATTTCGTATTCTCCGCTCCCTGGAAGACAACGCAGAATCTGCTGGCCGCAACCAACGCCGCCCACTCCTACGGGCTGACTCTTCCTCCCAGTTATCAGGGGCCGAACTTCGTCTACGCCGTCTCCATTGCCCCCTCTGGCACTGCAAGCCTGACGACGTACAACAGCAACCTGCAACCGCCGCCGAGTTTTCCTGCCCTTCCGGCGCCAGCGCTCGCTAACGCTCCCTGCTCTCTGCCTGCATTCAACATTTTGGCACCTTCGTCCAATCCCCCGGTCACCAATACAAACGAGACTCTCTACCTGATGCGGCACGCAGAGGCTCATCCCACGCCCACCTGGGAGGACGGTAACTATGTCGCTTCAGGTCAATGGCGGGCGCTCGCTCTGCCCAATGCTTTGCGCGGCAAGATTAACCCCGATCAGGTCTATTCCATCGATCCGGCACAGATTACCCCATACGGGAATTCCGGATGGTCCTATGTGCGGCCATCGTTGACCGCCGAGCCTTATGTCATCGCCAACAACCTTCCTTATCATCTGGTGTCGGATTTCGAGCTTGACGACGTATCTACGGTGACTACGAATACCATCAACTTCTTTTTTGACGATCCGCAATTCTCCAATCATAAGGTGCTTCTGGCGTGGGAACACGAACACTTCGCACCCCTGGTCAACGCGCTCTTAAAGAGCTACGGCAGCAGCCAAACGGTGGCCGACTGGGCATCCAGCGACTACGACTCGATCTGGACGGTGACCATCGATGGAAGCGGCAACCTGACAATTGACAACTCGCATTGCGAAGGCATCGATTCAACGAAACTGCCTACCACTGCCCCTGCGTTCTGATCGCGCAGGCGGGAATGAAGGGACGAAGTCTATGAACCTGGTTCCCATCGATCGAATTCGTTTTCACGCATTTCTTCTGTCGGGGGCGATGATGCTCCTTTGCGGATGCGGTGCGTCGAATCACCAAGGCAATCTCCCGGCGAGCAACCCCCCGCCGCTTTCCGCCGCGAATGTCAATCTAATCTTTGTCGTCAGTGGCGATCTTCTCTATCAGGGCGTCGGCGACGTCAATGCCGATACGGCAAATCTCACCGCTCAGGGCCTGCAACGCACGCTTCTCCTGGCTCCGTATCTACAGCAAACCATCTTGGGCAACCAGAGTGTGACGGGCATTTATGCGCTCGAGCCAATGACCCATTTACAAACCGCAAGTGATTATCCCGATATGGCGGCGCTTGAAGCCGTGCAGCAGTTTGCTCTCATGAATCAGTTCACCATGATGAGTCCCTATTCGGACATGGGGTCAGCGACCGGCAACAGTTTCCCGATCAACACGTCTTACGTTCCGGGCTCGGAACCCGACGGCGTGATCGCGCCATCGCCGGATTACCCGTGCTCGGCCTGCCAGGGCATTGACTTCAACGATACCGGCAATGACAACGACACATTGCTTGCTGGTATTGTGAGCGCCAGGGCGCCTGGATACTATGTTTTTTCGGCGCCATGGGAGACCACTGAAAACCTGTTAGCCAGACTGAACACACTCGAGCAGTCCAGCCTTTCGCCTCCGTCCACTTATCAGGGTCCCGACACGATCTACACCGTTTCAATTACGCCGTCGGGAAACGCAAGCCTGGCCACCTATAAAGGCAATCTGAAACCGCCGAACACCTATCCGAAGCTCGACCCGGAGCCGGTAGCCACCGCGCCATGCCAGTACTCGACTTTTTCATTGAAGGCCATTGGTCCCCCTGCCAACATCAACACCGATGAAACTCTCTACTTCATACGGCACGCGAATGCTCATCCTTCGATCGTCTTCTCGAATGGAAACTTTGTTGCGGCGGGCCAGTGGCGGGCCCTCGACCTTGGCAACGCAATTTCTGTGGCGCTCAAGGGGAGACCCCAGCCCACCCACTTGTATTCGCTCGATCCGGCGCAGGTAACTCCGAACGCCGGACTCACCGCCGCGGGGCCCACTTCGTTTTCGCACAACACGCTCGCCTTGACGGCCGAACCATTCGCCATAGCCGCAAACCTGCCGTATTCGCTGGTGTCGAACTTTCTGCTGACTGACAAGAACGGGCCCCAGGAAGCCAGCAATTATTTCTTTCAAGGCGGACAATTCACCAACAAGACCATTCTTGTGGCGTGGGAGCACAGCAACATCCCCCAGATACTGAGCGCGCTGCTGGCTAACTACACGAGCGTTTCGAGCGCCCCGCCTCTTGCCTGGGATGCCTATGACTACGACTCGATCTGGACGGTGACCATCGATGGAAGCGGCAACCTGACCGCCAACAATAACCTTTGCGAAGGGATCGACTCGGAGAATCTGCCGGAAACAGCGCCTCAATTTTGAGACGCTCTCGCCGAAATAACCGAACTGTAGTTGCTCAAGGGGAAGATCGAATGTCAGAACTATCGCGCCGTACGTTTCTCGAAGTAGCAAGCCTGGCGAGTGCAGGACTCATCAGTGGATGCAGTGGAGTTTCCAGCATGGCCGGCTCCCACAGCTTCTCGGTACCGGTTTTCTCGGATGTCCATTTCCAGCCCTATATCAATCCGTTTCTGCCCGGCAATGCGGGGTTCAATCCTGCATCGGAGTTAGATAACGTGACACTGATCGCGAAACTCGATGCGGCGGATCCCTCCGATTGGCCGAACATTTTTACCGGATCGGCGAACGTCAAGAACAACACGCCTTCCGCGCCTGGCGACGACGCCAACTTTGCGCTGCTGACGCTGGCGCTCGAAAGCATCAAGCAGAACCTGGGAACAAGTCCGGCAGTCCTTTTTACAGGAGACTTTCTTGGCCACGGTCTGGACCAGCTCTATCCGATTTATTCGGCGAACAAGACGCCCGCCGAAGCAGCCGCATTTGTCGACAAGACTCTCACCTTTGTGTTGCAGCAGATCAGGGCGGCTTTGGGCACGGTCCCCGTGTACTTTGCGCTCGGCAATTGTGATTCCTATACAGGTAATGGGCCGGACAGCACATTTCTTTCAAACAACGCGCAGCAGTTCTACGCACTCGCATTAAATGGCGCGGGAAAGCAGCAGGATGTGATCGCATCGATCACCAATGGCGGGTACTATGCGGTCGAGCCCGCGGGAACGAATCTGATGATCGTCGCGCTGAACACGTTCGCGCTTTCCCCCGGCGCTCCTCTTCCCGATCCAACCTTGATCGCGGATCAGTTTACGTGGTTCGATGCCCAGCTTGCCAAGGCGAGTTCGTCGGGCAAGAAGGTGTGGCTGCTGATGCATGCACCTCCTGGAGCCGTGGAAGGCACGACCGCCGCGGCCTCGAATGACGTGAACGGGAAGGTCACGGCTGCCACGATGATGTGGGTTGACACCAATCAGGAAACGTTTATGGGAATCATTGAAAAGTATCCCGGTGTTATCGCTATGTCTCTTGCGGGCCATACGCACATGGACGAATTTCGCCTGATGTCGCCGGGTAATGCGCTGGCAGTTACCGCGGGCATGAGCGCGTTCTTTGGCAATAACCCCGCCTACAAGATCTTCGCCATCGATGGCTTGAGCCTTGCCCCGTTCGACTATTCGGCAGTGAACTGCGACCTGCTGGCGACGACCGCCGCATTCAGTAGCTATTACACATTCTCAAAAGCCTATAACCTCGAGGGCCCACTCGCTACCTCGCTGTCGGAGCTGTTCCCTACCCTGCTGGCATCGAATGCAGCGAAGATGCAATACCAAGGCGCATTCTATTCTGGGAACAACACATTGAATCCCATCACCGGCGCGAACTGGCCAGTGTACTGGTGCGGCATCGGATATATGGATGAACAGGAGTTTTTCAATGCTGTGAACGCTTTCTGACATTTGCGACCGCGCGCGCTTTTTCGCCGTTCAGTGTGCCTTTTCGGGAAATCGGCACCCTCTCCACTTTCAACCAAGAGAGAGAGGGGTCGATGGTGATCCGTTGCACGACGCCTTTATCCTCAACGAACGGGCCAAGATCAAGAACGATGACGAATGAGAACGCGCGACACCCACTTGCGAGATTGCTCTTCATGCCGACCCGAGGCCGGGTCCTCGTACCGTGGTCTCCTTCGGGGAAAAGTCGAAGAGCAGCAGAACGCATGGAGCGTTGAAAGTTCTGGCCCTCAGCCTGACCTTTCTTCATTCACGAGAAGCGAGTTGTTGCTAGTTGTTGGCGAGTGCGTCATCATCACTTTTCAGGTAGAAGGGCGTCCGGTTCGGAACGCGGAGGTTCACCGGGCCGAGCTGCGCCGAAGCGGTGGGATGTAGCATGCCACCCGTCTGGATGAGATTGCGTTCTTCAATATCGGGCGACAGCCATTCCAACCAGTCATTCCAGTCGCAAGGGTCTGTCATCATCAGGGGCCCGACAGGAACGGGCCCAACACTCAGAAATTGAAAGTAACCTATTATTTTGCGTTTCTTCGTCGTCGCGTCTGGCGCGAATTCCTTGAGAGTAAGGACTACTTTCATGTTGAGCATGCAAGAAAGCTTATAAGAATCGTTGACACGTGGCTACCTGGCTTTGACGTTGCCCCGCCATACACCCGCCCATTCGTTTGCATCCTGAAACTTCCGCTGAGTCCTAGTCCAGCCCCTCGATCACAAGGAGAGTTCCCGACGGACCAATGGAGACTCTGCCGGTATCATGCGTTCGTTGCAGACCGAGAAGGGGTTCTCTCCTGTCTCCAACTGCTGTGCGAACGTCGGCGCGTTCCTGCTTTGCAGATTCAAGAACTTCGCGTTCCACGCCTATGAACATGTTAAGATTCGCAATCCCGAGTTCTGGAAACAGCGGAACCCGGTATCCGTCGAACCTAAACTCTCCCACTTCCTTCGTTGTCACAGGGCGATCTTCTAGGAGTGTGTCTGAGTAATTACGTGTTCGAGGCGAATCAGGCTTGAAGAGCGTCGGGGAAGTTGCGATTCTTGAGGTATGGCGAAGGTCTACCGGCCGTATTTTCCAGAGCAGGACTTTCTTCTTCCTCCAAGTTTGCGGGAGTGGTTGCGCGAAGACCACCTGGCGTATTTCGTCTCTGACCTGATCGATCAGCTGGACTTGAGTCGGATCGAGCAGCACTACGAGCACGAAGAGCGAGGTTATCCGCCGTACCATCCGCGGATGATGACCAAGGTTCTGGTGTACGGCTATTGTGTGGGAGTGTTCTCGTCGCGGCGGCTGGAGAAGCGGTTGATTGAGGACATTGGGTTCCGGGTCCTGGCGGCGGGCAACGAGCCGGATTTCCGCACCATTTCGGAGTTTCGTCGGATTCATCTGAAGGCTCTGGAGGGGCTGTTCGTGCAGGTGTTGCAACTGGCCTTGAAGCTAGGAGCAATGAAATTGGGCCGGGTGGCCATCGACGGCACCAAAATCAAGGCGAACGCGAGTAAGCACAAGGCCATGAGCTATGAGCGGATGTTGCGCGAAGAACAGCGCCTGCGCGAGGAGGTCAAGCGGTTACTGGGCGAGGCCGAACAGACCGATGCCGAAGAGGATAATCGATCTGTTCAGCCGCAAGGTGGTGGGCTGGTCGATGCGGCCTGACATGCACCGCAGCCTGGTGATCGACGCGTTGGAGATGGGCGTCTTTCAGCGCCGCCCGCAACCCGGGAGATTGATCTTTCACTCGGATCGCGGCAGTCAGTACGCCAGCGAGGACTTTCGTGCGGTCATCGAGAAGCACGGCATGCGGGCTTCGATGAGCCGCAAGGGCAACTGCTGGGACAATGCGGCTACCGAGACCGTGTTCGGATCGCTGAAGGTGGAACGGCTGCACGGCGAGCGCTTCACAAGCATTCGTCAGGCCAAGGATGCAGTGCTCGGTTGGCTGCTCTGGTATAACCGCCAGCGCATGCACTCAACCCTGAACTATCTCAGCCCGGTGGAGTTTGAAAGCCGCTGGGAGAACGCAGGATCACTGGCTGCCGCATGAGGAATGTGGCGACCGAAGCAGGCGGTGGAAATGCCGGTGGGTGGAAAGCCTGAAAAAACGATGAAACTGTTTTTCCACCCTTCCCACCCACCTTGGAAATCGATGAAACCGATTTCCACATTCCCACCGCCACGACGACTACGAGATGAATTTAATCTCTAAAAACCGGCAAGCTAAGAGCTACGCATTCTGAGGGCAAGGTCACCTGGGCGCACGGTGGGCACACTTTGGGGCACAGTGGTCTTGGGTAGTTTGTAAACGATTGATTTTCAACTTCTCTAGGTCTGGTGCCGGGAGGGGGGGTCGAACCCCCACGACCTTGCGATCGGCGGATTTTGAGTCCGCTGCGTCTGCCAGTTCCGCCATCCCGGCTGGGTGGGGTTCCGCATGGAAAGTATCGCACACGCCTTGCGTGGGGCGCTACGGGTGGACGCTGTGCGGCTCGCCTCATGGCTCTCGGCCACGCAGCAAATTGATATGAAAGGAAGTGCCGCTCAGAGATATTGAACTCACCTGCGGACCGGCACCGGGCCTACTGATCCAAGTCCGTTTTGATCCGTTCGCAACTGTGGTCGGCAGGCTTTCCACACCCCTAGTGTGGGCTTTGAATGTGACTCCCGTGCGACAATGGAGGCAACCGTGATGACCATCACCCCCTCTGCAGTCATTCCCGAGCCGGTTGCGGTAACTCCGGACTTGCTGGCTCAGCACAGCATCACTCCAGACGAGTATGACCGCATTCGGGCAGCCTTGGGCCGGGTTCCTTCGCTCACCGAATTGGGCATTTACAGCGTGATGTGGAGCGAACACTGTTCCTACAAATCCAGCCGTGTGCACCTGAAGCGCCTGCCAACCAAAAGCGACCGCGTGGTGCAGGGGCCGGGCGAAAATGCCGGCATCATTGATGTTGGTGATGGTTGGGCCTGCGCGTTCAAGATCGAGAGTCACAACCATCCCAGCTATATCGAGCCATTTCAAGGGGCTGCGACGGGCGTGGGCGGCATTTTGCGCGACATCTTTACCATGGGCGCACGGCCGTTGGCGGTGATGGATTCGCTGCGTTTCGGGCCGATCAGCGAGAATTCCACCCAAGGCCCGGAGGAGCGGAGTCTGGTCGCTAAGAATCACTCCATCGTCGAAGGGGTGGTGAGCGGGATCGCAGGCTACAGCAATTGCTTTGGCGTGCCCAACCTGGGCGGCGAGACGAAGTTCGAGGCCTGCTACAGCGGCAATCCCCTGGTGAATGCCTTTGCCCTGGGCATGGTTCGGAAGGACGAGATTTTTTACGGTAAGGCCACGGGAACCGGCAATCCAGTCATCTACGTCGGCGCCAAAACGGGCCGCGACGGCATCCACGGGGCCACCATGGCCAGCGAGGAATTTCACGCGGGCACCGAGGCTAAGCGGCCCAATGTGCAAGTGGGCGATCCCTTTATGGAGAAGCTGCTGCTTGAGGCCTGCCTTGAAGCCATGAAGACTGGCGCCATCGTCGGTATTCAGGACATGGGCGCGGCTGGACTGACGTGCTCCACATGCGAAATGGGCGCACGCGGAGGCGTCGGCCTTGACGTCGAGCTCGACCGCGTGCCTCAGCGTGAAACCGGCATGACCGCATACGAAATCATGCTTTCCGAGAGCCAGGAGCGGATGCTGCTGGTGGCAGAAAAGGGTCGGGAAGATGAAGTTCTCCGTGTTTTTGCGAAGTGGGGCCTGGACGCGGTGATTGTGGGAACTGTTGAACCCGAATCGCGGCTGCGCATCCGCCACCATGGCGTGCTGGTGGCCGATATTCCCAACAGGTCGCTGACGGACGACGCGCCGCTCTATCACCGCCCGGTCGGCACGTGGAAATCACCCGTTCCGCTTGACCCGCCCCAGCAATTGCTGGCGGAACTGGAAAAAGATCACGACTACCTGGCAGACCTGAAGAAGCTGCTGGCGAGTTCCAACGTCGCTTCCAAGCGCTGGGTTCACGAGCAATATGACACCATGGTGCAGACCAACACGGTGCAGGGGCCAGGCGGCGAAGCCGGCGTGATGCGGATCAAGGGCACGGGCACCCCCGGACACGAGCGCGGTCTCGCCATGGCTCTCGATGGTAATGGCCGCTGGGCCTATCTGAATCCCAAACTGGGCGCAATGCTCGCCGCGGCCGAGGCTGCTCGCAAAGTGGCTTGCACGGGCGCAACCCCGGTGGCCGCGACAAATTGCCTGAACTTCGGGAATCCCGAGAAGCCCGAGATTATGGCGCAGCTTTCGGAGGCGATTGACGGCATTGCCGAGGCCTGCACGGCGCTGGGAACTCCCATCACCGGCGGCAACGTTTCGCTCTATAACGAGACGCGCGGCGAGGGCATTTATCCTACGCCGGTGTTGGGAATCGTGGGTATTCTGGACGACGTGACCAAGGCTGTGCCGGCTGAATTCCAAAAAGAGGGCGATGCCATTCTGCTGCTTTGGCCCATCCCTTCTGGCGAAGAGCCAAACCCGGATCTTCAAGTGCCCTTCAACGAAGAAGCAATCAACCACAACATTGTGGGGCATCCTGAACCGATTGAGGCAGAAGGTGATGCGGAAGAGAAAATGTCTTCCACCGCGGAACTCATTGCATTTGGCTCTTCAGAGTACGCCAAAGTCGTGCTTGGCGGCATTTGGGGCCAGCCTCCGACCCTCGATCTTGATGCTGAAGCCGACCTTCATACGCTGTTGGCCGAGATGGCCGCACGCGAGCTGATTCACTCTGCCCGCGACCTGGCCGACGGTGGGATCTCTGTTGCACTGGCCGAGGCGGCATTTGCGCACAGCATTGGAGCCCGCGTAAAGCAGGAGCAGGCGCTCATGGTTCATCCTCTCTTTGGCCTTTTCGCGGAGCCGGCCTCCACCGTGATCGTCAGTACGGAGCCGAGCCAGGTCGGTGCGATCGAGGAATTGGCGGATCATTTCGGATATCACGCTGCCCGCATTGGAACCACCGGAGGCGACCGGCTGGAGATTTCGGTGTACGGCGATGAGTTTATTTCGGCATCGCTCGGCGACATTCGAGAACCCTGGGCTGAATCGCTCGAAGCCACCCTCCACGGTGAGGTATCTGCATGAGCCGGGCTCTCTTTCAGGGCGTTCCCGGCGTGGTAGACACCACCTTGTTCGTTGCCGGACAACTGACCACTGACCACCGCTCACCGTCCACTTTCGTGGCAGACGACAAGCTCCGCGAAGAATGCGGCGTCACCGCCATTCACGGGCATCCCGATGCTGCGCGACAGGCTTACCTGGCTCTCTATGCACTGCAGCATCGCGGGCAGGAGTCGGCAGGCATTGCCACCGCCGACGGACAGCACCTGGCCAACATCAAGGGGATGGGCCTCGTTTCGGAAATATTCACGGACGATGTGCTTTCGAAACTGCCCGGTCACATGGCCATCGGTCACACGCGCTACTCCACCACCGGCGACTCGGCTTTGCTGAACGCGCAGCCTATTCGAGTCGACTCGACCAAGGGCCTGATCGCGATTGCCCATAATGGCAACCTGGTGAACCTCGGCAACGTGCGTGCGCGGCTCGAACGCGAAGGAGCGTATTTCCAGACTACCTCCGATTCCGAAATCATCGTCCAGCTCATCGCGCATTCCAAGGCCGGCACGCTTGTGGATTGCATCGCCGATTCGCTGTCGCAGGTGGAGGGCGCATTCTCGATCGTGATGATGACGCGTGACCGCATCTTCGCCGCCCGCGACCCGCGCGGCTTTCGTCCGCTCTCGATGGGACGGCTGAAGAATCCGGATGGTCCCGATACCATCGTCTTCGCTTCTGAATCCTGCGCATTCGACTTGCTCCGAGCCGAATTTGAGCGCGACGTTTTGCCGGGCGAATTGGTAATGGTGACCGAGGATGGCGTGACCAGCCGCCAGTTTGCGAGTGGTGTGCCGCAGTCCAGTTGCATCTTCGAGCATGTCTATTTCGCTCGGCCTGACAGCCGCATCTTTGGCCGATGGGTGCAGGAGAGCCGTGATTCGATGGGGCGCCAACTGGCGCGCGAATCGGGTGTGCCCGCCGACGTGGTGGTGCCGGTGCCTGACTCCGGTGTGACCGCCGCTCTGGGATACGCGGAAGAGGCTGGACTCCCGTTTCGTTTCGGCTTGATCCGCAATCATTATGTCGGCCGCACGTTCATTGAGCCGGAGCAGCGGGTACGTGATTTTGGCGTCCGGCTGAAGCTGAATCCAGTCCACAATTTGCTTGAGGGCAAGCGCATCGTGCTGATCGACGACTCGATCATTCGCGGAACGACGAGCCGCAAGATCGTGCGCATGGTTCGCGGCGCGGGCGCAAAGGAAGTGCACCTCCGCATCAGTTGTCCGCCCACCATCTCGCCGTGCTTCTATGGGGTGGACACGCCGAGCAAGCGCGACCTGATCGCGGCCAATAAATCTGTCGAGGAAATCCGCCGCTTTATTGAAGCTGATTCCCTGGCCTACTTATCGCTCGAGGGCCTGCTGAAGTGCTGCAACGGCGACGGGCACACCGGTTATTGCACGGCGTGTTATACGGGCAACTATCCTACGCAGTGGATCGATGTGGATGAGATCCTTCCGGCGGCAGCCACTTACTAGCCTCATGCGAGTCCGCGAATCCAAGCGATCGTCAACGACGTCGAGCGACAGCTTGGGGTTTGGACTCGCGCCTGACAGCGCGCACACAATCGATATCCCGCGGCAGCCCCTGAGGTCGCGCATGTCCCTTTCGAGATTGCTGTTCGGCAGCACGGTGTTTCTAGCCTCCTTCCTGCTGTTCCTCGTAGAGCCTATCGCGGCCAAGCAGCTTTTGCCGGTGTTTGGCGGCTCCGCGGCTGTGTGGATCACCTGCCTTGTCTTCTTTCAGACGGCGCTGCTGTTTGCGTATCTCTACGCGCATTGGCTGGCGCAGCGTTCGTGCTTGATTGTTCATTACGCTCTTCTGCTGTTGGCCGCCGGGTCTGCGATTGCGTGGTCCAATCACTCCATCATCCTCGGGGCGGCCCATCCCATCTCCTCGATTTTTGTGGCTTTGAGTGTCTCCATTGGGCTTCCATTTCTGATGCTGGGCGCAACCAGTCCGTTGTTGCAGGTGTGGCTTGCGCGGCTTGAGACGCGCGGCATTCCATATCGGCTCTTTGCATTGTCGAACCTGGCATCTTTGCTTGCTCTTGCACTTTATCCGACTCTCGTGGAACCGCTATTCACGCTCAAAGCGCAGCGCCTTGCATGGAACTGCGGGTTTGCGCTCTTTGCTGTCTCGTCCGGAATCCTGACGTGGCGAACGAGATCCGCAGTGCAACCTGCTTTGCAGCCGGAAGCCCAGAACGAATCCGAAATTGCCCCTGCGCCTGTCTCTCACAAGTTGCTTTGGGTGCTGCTGCCGATGGGTGCCGCAATGCAGTTGGCTGCCGTGACCAGTTACCTGACGGCGAACGTCGCTGCGATCCCGCTGCTGTGCGTTCTTCCTCTCGCCGCATACCTGTTGACTTTGATTCTCGCTTTCCAGTTTCCAGGACTCTTTCCGCGGGCGATTGTCACCCGCTTTCTTGTCGTGATGCTCGCCGGTCTCGCCTACATGCTCGCGCAGGTGGATGTGTCGTTGCCGATGCGCATTGGGCTCTCCTTTTTCCTGATTGAAGTGTTTATCTCCTGCCTCTTTTGCCATACCGAGGCTGTCGCGCTGCGCCCGCAAAGAACCTCAGAGACCACCATGTTTTACCTGTTATTTGCGGCGGGCGGCGCTTTGGGATCATTTCTGATCGGCATTGTGTCTCCGCTGATTTTTTCGTTCAACTACGACCTGGTTCTCACGTTTTTTGTGACTGCACTGCTGGCCCTCGCGGTGACGTGGAACAGCAGTTGGGGACAGCGACTCTTGTGGTCCGCATCCTGCGTTCTGCTGCTGGCACTCGTCTTTATGCTCAACACTGCCTATCGGCGCGATACGCCGCTTGCTGTCCGTAATTTTTACGGCAGCTTGCGGGTGAGGCAAACGCTTTCGTATCCGGGAGCTACTGTGCGCACGCTCACGAATGGCTCCATTCAGCACGGCACCCAAATCTTTTCGCCGGAGTTACGCAAGGTGCCCACCACTTACTATGCGGAGGATTCGGGCGTGGGGCTCGCGTTGCGGTTGTGCTGCGCAGGGCGACCGCGGAACATCGGCGTTGTAGGCCTGGGCGTGGGAACCATTGCCGCTTATGGAAATCCCGGCGACCGCATCCGTTTTTATGAAATCAATCCGGCGGTGACACCTATTGCCGAACATTTTTTTACTTATCTGCGCGATTCGTCTGCGCAGGTGAGCGTGGTGGAAGGAGATGCGCGAGCATCTCTTACTCGCGAAGCTCCGCAGAATTTCGACGTTCTGGTGATTGACGCATTTTCCGGCGACGCCATTCCGCTGCATCTGCTCACCACGCAGGCTGTGGCCTTGTACAAACGGCAGCTTGCTCCGGGCGGAATACTTGCGTTCCACGTTTCGAATCAGCATGTGGACCTGGAGCCGGAGATTGCGTTGCTAGCAAAGGCCGCAGGAATGAAGGCCATGCGGGTGACGAGTTATCCCAATGATGAGCGCGGCGAGTTCTCCGCGACATGGATGCTGCTTACTGACAGCGCCGGATTTTTTCAACTGCCGGGCGTGGTGGGCAAGGCTCGGGAACCTTCTGAAAACCCGAGGGTCCATCTCTGGACGGATGATTATTCAAGCCTGCTGCCGGTTCTGCGCTGGTGAGTGGGTGCGGGCGCATGGTCCACAGTTTCACAGCTTCACAGTTTCACAGCCGGCATTTTTCTTGTTGCAATTCTGAAAGGCTATCTCTTCCGGGTCTCGTGTCCGATGCGTTTAGGGGGATGAATCAAGGGTAGCGCAATGCGAGGAAGTCATAGGCAAAAGGAACTTTGCTTGTTGTCCTTTGTTATCATATGTTTGGGCTCCATTGCGAAGTAGAAGGCATTGACAGCCCGTGGAGTTGGGCTAACAGCAGCTGACGATGGAAATCGAATTGTTGTACGAAATACCGGCGCATCGGGTGCCAGGGGCCAGCCCTTCGCCCCCTTTTGAGCACCAGAGCCGCCCAATCGCGCGGCAGGGCTCGCATCGAATAAGCCCCGTTTTCGTCTAATTCTCTGACCGTGCTTCAGTCCGCTTGCGAAACCGCGATCTGGAAACGAATTGACGGCGCGCAGTGTGGGTTCTTGCCTTTCGAAGAGTCCTTCGGGTCAATTTTCACTCTCGGGTGAACTAGCTACGCGGATACCAATCCGATGAACGGTGATTGAATGCGCCGATGTCTCTGCACTTGTCTGGCGACGCTCGCGACCAGCCTGGTTTTGGCTGCACCTACTTGCCGTGTGATGGCACAGGCTCCGCCATCTGGAGAGAATAGACTCACGAGGGATGCCACGCCAAATGCTCCCGAACCGCAGGCTGAAGTGTTATTTGCAGCCACCGGGGCGGCACAATCTTCAACGGGGCAGCGCCAGGACTCTCAAGCTGGAGCGCCTTCCGCAGCGGCTCAGGACAGTTCAAGCACCCAGGCACTCGCCGCGCAGTCAGAACCGGACCAAAAGCAGCGAGAGAAGGCGGAACAGGAGATCAAGGAGCAGGAAAAGCAACGAGTGCTCGGGATTGTTCCGGCCTTTAATACCTCGTATCGAAGCGATGCCGTCTCGCTGACTGCGAAACAAAAGATCGGCCTTGCTTTCCGTTCCTCTGTGGATCCGGTTACGTTTGGAGCAGCGATGCTGGTGGCTGGATATGGGGAGGCTGCCGACTCCGACAGTGGATTTCCCTGGGGGGCGAAGGGTTATGGGGAGCGTGCCGGAGCGAAGTACCTGGATGCGTTCGATGGCACGATGATCGGCAATGGATTCCTCCCCGCGCTTCTGCACCAGGACCCGCGCTATTTCCGGCTTGGCCATGGATCCACGACCCACCGTCTTCTCTATGCAATCTCCACCAGCGTCATATGCAAGCACGACAAGACCGGCAAGTGGGAGCCCAACTACTCCAACGTGGGGGGCAATATCATTTCGGGCGCGCTTTCGAACTTCTATTACCCCGGCAACGACTCCGGCATCGGCTTGACCATTGGCAACGGGCTCATCGTGACCGGTGAAGGCACGATTGGCGGGGTATTTCAGGAATTCTGGCCGGACATCTCCCGGAAGTTCTTCCACAAAGACCCCACCAGGGGCCTCGATGCACAACGCAGGGCTGCCGATCAGGCCTCAAAGCAATCCAAACAGAACGCCCAATAAGTCAGGTCCTGGAACCTTCACAAAATCGACTCCTCAGCCGGCATCGGATTCCGGTAGAAGATCGTCCTCGCGCGCCATCCAGACATAAAGAGTGGGCATCAGGAACACGCCAATCACCAGGTTTGCGATGAGGCCGCCGACGATGACGATGGCGAATGGGCGCTGAGAGTCGGAGCCGATGGCATGTGAAAGCGCGGCCGGCAGCAGGCCCAGCGTGGCTACCAGCATGGTCATCATGATCGGGCGCAAGCGCTGAACCGAGCCCTCGACAGCGGCTTCAATGACGTGCTCCTCACTGAAACCCTCTGAGCTTTTGCGACGGGCGCGCAACTGATTGATGAACTCGATCATGATGACACCGGTTTCAACGGATACGCCAAACAGCGCGAGAAACCCGACCGCGGAAGAGACGGAGAAGTTGGTATGGGTAAGGAAGAGCGCAAGCGGTCCGCCGATCGACGCCATCATTACAGACACCATCACCAATACGGACCACTTGTAGGACCGGAACATGGTGTAAAGGATGAGGAAGATGGCCAGCACGGTGATGGGAATAACCAGAGCCATGCGCTTGTCAGCACGCTTCTGGCTGGCGTATTCGCCGGCCCACTCAAGATGATAGCCGGAAGGCAGTCTCACGTTGTGCTCGACCTTGCTAATGGCTTCTTCCACAGTGGATCCCAGGTCCCGGCCGCGCACAGAATACTTGATGGCGATGTACCGCTGGCCTCCCTCGCGATTGATCTGCTCCGCGCCGTCGTCGGTGGAGACCCGGGTGAGTTGGGCGAGAGAGACCCGCTCGCCTGAAGGAGCCAGCAGGCGCACGTCTTCGATGGCTTCCCGGGTATCGCGATACTGCTTCTGATAGCGGAGGGTCACATCAAAACGCGCTTCGCCCTCCTGCACCTGGGTTACGGCGTTGGCGCCGACAGCGGTTTGAATCGCGTCCTGAACATCCGCGACATTGATACCCCATCGTGCGGCAGCTTTGCGGTCCACGGTAAAGTTGAGGTTCGGTTGGCCGACGATGCGGAAGATGCCCAGATCTTCGATGCCTTTCACGGCGGCCATCTGGCTCTGGATGAGCTCAGCCGTGTGCTCCAGCGTGCGCAGGTTGTCACCGTAGAGCTTCACCGCCAGCTCACCTTTGACGCCGGAGACGGCCTCTTCCATGTTGTCGGAGATGGGCTGGGAGTAATTCCAAATGACGCCGGGAAATTTCTCCAACTGCTCATCCATGGCAGCAATCAACGCTTCTCTTCTCTGGTGAAAGACAGGACGCCACTGATCCTTTGGTTTGAGATCGACAAAGTATTCGGTGTTGAAGAAGCCGGCGGTATCAGTGCCGTCGTCAGGACGGCCAGTCTGGCTGACGACCTGAGTGACCTCGGGAAAAGACGCCATCACCAGGCGCGCCTTGTTGGTGAAGTCGATGCTTGCGGTCGGGCCTTCGCTTGGCGGTAGTGTTCCGCGCACCCAGATGGAACCTTCGTCGAGGTGGGGTAGAAACTCCGACCCGATGGGTCCGCCGAAGGTGAGGAAGATGGCGATCACAAAGAGAAAAAGAGAGATTCCAACGGTCGTGTTGCGGTGCATGATGGCCGCCCGGACTGCGGTGCGATAGTGGGAGGTGAGCCAGCTCATCAGAGGGTTCTCCCACTCCTTTGCACCTTTCTGAAAAGCGAGGCCTCCCATGACGGGAGCGACGAGGATGGCAAACACCAGCGCACCCAGCAAGGCAAAGGTGACTGTCCAGGCCATGGGTTTGAACAAACGCCCCTCGACCGATTGCAGCGTAAAGATGGGCAGATAGGAGGCAATAATGATGCCGCGGGCATAGAAGACCGGGCGCTGCACCTCGTGCGCCGCGTCGCGGATCTTTTGTGCGGGGGTGCGCGCATCGTCTTTCAAAGAGAGGTGGCGGACCATGTTCTCGATCATCACCACCGAGCCGTCAACCACCATGCCGAAATCGAGCGCGCCAAGCGACAGAAGATTCGCGGGAATATGGTTCAAGTCAAGGCAGATGGCTGCAAACAAGAGTGCGAATGGAATAGTGAGCGCGACGATGAAGGCGCCGCGCACGTTCCCCAGGAAAAGAAAGA
Organism: uncultured Acidobacteriota bacterium; assembly: GCA_963833995.1. Taxonomy (GTDB): domain Bacteria; phylum Acidobacteriota; class Terriglobia; order Terriglobales; family Acidobacteriaceae; genus Telmatobacter. The sequence continues at coordinate 34,449 of CAWIAE010000008.1, forward strand.
GAATGATTGAGACGAGGAGGATGCCTGCGGTTAGATTGCGCTCAACCGTGTCGACGGTGAACTTGACCAGATCGGAGCGGTCAAGAAAGGGAACGATTTTCACGCCCTTGGGAAGAATCCCGTCATTGAGTTTCTTGACCTCCTCGTGAATGCCTTGCAGAACGGGATCGGAGTCGTCTCCCTTCTGCAGCAATGCAATGCCTTCTACGGTGTCTGGATTGTCGACGATGGTTCCGTCGGCGCGATGGGTGGCACGTCCGATCTGGCCTAGGCGAATCTTCGGCCCTTGCTCGACGGTTGCGATGTCTTTGACTCGAATGGCCGCGCCGTTGGCCGTTTTCACCACTGTGTTCTCGATGTCCTGCACGCTGGTGTAAAGGCCAAGTGACTGCACATTGATTTGCTGCGCACCTTCTTCGATAAAGCTGCCGCCGCCGTTGGTGTTGTTGTTGGCGATCTGCTGCTCGACCTGGCTGATCGAAAGCCCGTACGCGACCAGCTTCTCGGGATCGAGTTTGATCTGATACTCCTTGGTGGGGCCGCCGAAACTGGAGACATCGACCACGCCATTGACACTCTTGAAGGACTTCTCCACCAGCCAGTCTTCGAGCGTCTTCTTTTCCATCACGTCGTAGGCGGGGTTGGTGCTTTCAATGGTGTACCAGTAGATCTGGCCGACCGGACTCCAGTCGGTGCCCATCTGAGGTTGAAGACCGGCCGGCAGGTTGACCTGGCTCAAACGTTCAAGGACGTGCTCTCGGTTCATGTCGCTGGTGGAGTCATCGTCGAAGATGAGCATCAGGCTGGAAAGGCCGGCCAGGGTGGTCGAACGCAGATGGGTAAGGTGAGGGATTCCGGCCATCTGGATCTCGACCGGCACGGTGACCTGGCGTTCAATTTCCTCGGCGCTGCGGCCCGGCCACTGGGTGATGATCTGGACGTAGTTGTTGGCGACGTCGGGATATGCCTCAATGGGCAGGTTGCGGAACGACACAATGCCCCATCCGGTAAGCACCACCACGCCCCCGAGAACCAGCCAACGGTTTTTGAGAGCGAAATCGACAAGTGCGCGCAGCATCTACTGGTTCCCCGCAGTTTCAAGCAACAACGCGTGCGTCACGACCTGCTGTCCAGGCTGGAGACCGGACAGGATCTCCTGCCGGTTGCCGTCGATCATGTCGCCGGCGCGGACCTCAGTGCGCCGGAATTGATTGTTGCCGACCGGCACATAGACCCAGTCGCGATCGTGCAGGTGAAGCACGGCGTCGGATGGAACCACGGTGAAGTGCGCCTTCTTGAGACTTGAGAAAGTGGCCGTGACAAACATGCCCAGCCTGAGGATGCCGGGGTTGCGAACCTGAATGCGAACCTTCGCGGTGCGAAGCGAGGGATCGAGCACGGGACCAATGTCGCTGATGCGGCCCACCAGGGTGCGATCCGGATAGGCGTCCAGCTTGATTCTCGCTTCCTGGCCCACTTGCAGTTTTGGAATGTCGTTCTCGTAGACGTCACAAAGTATCCAGATGGAGCTGAGGTCCGCAATGGTGAAGGCGGTTGCGGAACCCGACAAGGTGACGCCGGCAGCAGCTGCATTGGTCACGTTCTGGCCGATGATGACCCCGGAGATAGGCGCATACACGTTCACCACGCTGCTGGGATGGCTCCTGTTCACTCCCAGAATCTTCAACTGTTCATCCGCCGCGGCCAGATCGGCCTTCGCGTCCTTTTCCGCGTCTTCGGCCTGTTCCAACGTGGCTTGCGAAATTGCCCCGTGCTTGAACAGATCGTCGGCTCGAATGTATGCCTTGTTGACGAGCTGCTCGTCATTCACCGCCTTCAGATATGCATCGAAGGCGTTACTGATGTCGGGACTTTGTACGCTGAAAAGCAGTTGCCCCTTTTTCACGTTATCGTCGAGGCGCGTCTTGATATCGACAACCCGGCCGTTGGCGAGCGAGATGACCGGGACCTCGCGGCTGATATCCGGAAAGACAGTGCCCGTCGCTTTCAGTTCAGCGGACGCATCCATTTGCCCTGCCTGCACAATTGGAAACTTGGGCAGATCGGCGCTGTCGAGGGTGATCACATTCATGTCGGGTACCTCGATCACCTTGGCGGGCGGCGGCGCGCCTGAGCCCTGCTCCGTGCCGTTGCATCCCGAGAGAACCAGCGAAAAGGAAGCTAGGGCAGCGAGAGCCGACGAAACTTTGGCCAACTGCCTGAAGAAGGTGCATGCGTTCATTGGATTACCTCGCGTCCCACTGCAAGATTGAGTTGACCGGCAGCCGTCAGATACGACCCGATCAATTGCAGATAGGCCAATTGCACGGTCCGGTACTCGCTTTGCGCATTGAGGAAGTCCATGAGCGATGCGCCGCCGTGCTGGTAGGAATACGTAACCGTGTCGCGCACCCGTGTGGCCTGGGTCTTGTATTGCGCTTTGTACGGGGTGAGCAGAGCGATCGTACTTTGCAACTGGGCATAGGCGGAGTCCACATCGCTGAAGACCTGGCTCCGTGTGGCCTCGCTCGACTGCTGGCTGCGGCTGATATCGATCAGGGTCCGCTGCTTTTCACCCTGGTTGCGGTCGAAGAATCGTAGCGGAATGTTGACGCTGGCGCCCAGCGTCTGGATGCCATTGGGGTTGTTGTTCGATGAGTTCCAGGTGTACCAACTGCTGAACGTGGGGTCAGTGGAACCGTTTGATATGGCCAGCTTGTGGTTGGTCTGCGACTGCTGAATGGTTTCGAGTGCGGCGCGCAAATCAGGCCGCGCATCCAGCGCCATTTGCCGAAAATCATCCAAAGGCCTGAGCGTCTCAGAGAAATCAAACGGGCCGGTGACGTCGAACTGTTCCACCGGCGTGCGATCGTCGAGGAGTTGAAGAAGCTGAATCTTCGCGGTCCGCAGGTTCACAATGGCCGTCTGAATCTCCGTCTCATATTGCACGCGGAGGAGTTCAATGCGGTCGAGATCGATCTGGGCAATATCGCCGGCCTTGAAGCGGTCGCGGCTGATCTGGATAATGTGGTCGTAATAATCGAGATCGGCCTTCGCCAGTTCGAGAACGGCCTTGGCCTCGAGGGTGTTCACGAAGGCGTTGCGCAGGGTGAACTCCAGGGTTCGCTTCAAGTCCTGGTGCTGGGATTCGGCGATCTGTGAGCCTTCCTTGGCGCTTTGAAGCCGTAGTTCGCGCTTGTGGTCGCGCTCGTGCAGATAACTCAGGCTGGAGACGAAATCGGTGCCTCTCAGCGGCTGCCAAGTTCCGTCATGCGGCGCAATCTGCGTGGCATCGGTCGAACCGGTGAACTGGGGGTTCGGACGTAGATACGCCGTCACCTCTTCGGCGTGCATTTCGTCCACATTGAGCGCGTCGGCTTTCAATTCGGGGTTGGCGGCTTCAAACTTCGCCTTCGCCTGTTCCCAGGTAAGGCTTTGCTGCGCGGGGCAAAGAGCTGCCACGAAGAAGGTTAATGCAACCACAGCGGGAGCAGTCCCGCAGCGGTAAATCGGCTTCATACGCATCCTTGCGCCGTGTTTGGCACGGCGACGCTACGAACGAAAAAGGGCACAAATTGAACTGACAGGAAAGGAGGCGACGGGTCAGGCTGTGGGAGGAGGGCGGTTCTGGATGGAGTCGAGCGCGGGGCACTGCAAAGCGAGTAACGGAGTATTGAGAGGGGTATCCAAACGTTGGAATCTGGTCGTCAGCGCGGCGAAGACGGCCTCAGGCAGCGCTGCAATTACCGGAATCAGGCAGTGGAGCGTGGCGTCCAGATGGTTGCGACGTTGGCAGGTGTCGGTTTCTGCCGGGTTCTGGATGGACCATAGGTCGTCACTGACCGAAATCACGGGGAACAGGATGACGATGAGCATGAGCAGGGCGACGAAAGAGGTTCGTCGCTCTGTAACTCCGCGCTGCCCAAGCCGAAGCCAAAGGGCCACGCTGACAAGCGCCACCAGTGCCCAGGCGGAATTGAGGAATAATTCCATTCGTAGACAAAATTCTACACCAGCAGGTGCTGGAGTTTGATGACGGCGGTTGCTGCCGGCCTCTCGATCGAGGCCTTGCCGTGATTCAGGCGGGAAGAAAAATGGCTCAGGCTGTCTGGTTGTAACGCCTCGCTGCCATGCGGCCGATTTTTCCGGTCGGCGCAACTTCCAACTCACGGACCTCCGCGCCTCGCTTCAGATCTGACGGCTCCGAGACCGCATCCGGAAGAAGGCGACTGACGATGCTCATGGCGCGGGACACGAGCGCAGGAGCAATTCCTGCCAGTCGGGCGCCAAGCACGGCCTGCGGCGAAATTGTGATTTCGGTTTCCCGCCGCGCTACGGCCCTGGCAATTCTGCGTGCCGCGTGGGCTGCGCTGGTAGAGACGCAGGGGAGATTCGCCAAGAGACTGAACCAGCGGTATTCCTTTGCTGCGTCGCCGGTGAATAGAGCATTCAGGTGCGAGCCGGTGCGCATCAGACCCGGGCACACGGTGAGCACGTCCACGCCCTTGGCGCGAAGTTCGGCGTGGAGCCCCTCAGAGAATCCCACTGCCGCAAACTTGCTGGCGGTGTAGGCAGGGAGATGCGGAACCGCTATTTTTCCTCCAATGGATGTGATGTTGACGATGGAGCCTCGGCCCCGTTGCAGCATCTGCGGCAGAACGGACAGGGTGCAGTGCAGTCCGGAGAAAAAATTCGAGTCCATCACGTCATGAAAATCCTGGATAGTCTGATTCTCAAAGGGACCGACCGTGATGATGCCCGCGTTATTGATGAGCACGTCGATCCGGTCGAAGTATTCCGTGGCCTTCGCAACCATGTGCTCAGCTTCCTCTTGTTCGCGCAGGTCGGCTGGAACGATCAGAATGTCGGCTGGATCCTTGGTCGCATTCCGCTTCACGAGAAGGGAGCGGGCTCGCTCCAACTCCCATGGGTTGCGGGCAGTGAGAATAATCCTTGCGCCGAGGCGGCCAAGCTCCTCCGCCAGGGCGAGTCCCAGCCCCCGCGACGCGCCCGTGATGAGTACCACCTTACCGCCCAGGGTTCGCGCGTCATGTTGGCGCTCCCGTTCTGCGAGTGCAGCGGCGGTTGCGCGGGTGAAGACGAAGGCGCCGGCTGCGGCCGCGCCCGAGATCAGAATTGCCTTTGTTGGGTTCATTGCCACGCTTCTCCAGGGCACGGTGAGTCCAATGGGAGACTTGCTCATTCCGGTCCGGGCGCAATCCCCGCAGAAGGGACCTCCCGCCGCAGCCATTCCGGTTTGGATGCCGAGAGCATCTCTTTCGTAGACTTCGCCGAGGGCCTTAGCAAGTCTCGCCTGATTTCCAATTCGTCCCAATCACGTTGCGTATCGATGGCGTCGCGGCGAGCTTTCGCATCAAACCAATTATGACCGAGGAGAGTTGGTCTGCGCCAAATCGTCAAAGCAGAATCTGAGGCGAATACAAACGTCGGTGGAAACAGCGACTTAGCTCGTGCCATCTTCCTCTTTGGTGATTGCTTCGAGAGCTCGACGTGGTGAGCAGAGCGGTAAAGCAACCTCTGACGGGCTTTTAATAATCGAACGGTAGGTACGACTTCAGGAAGTCACAATTTCCGTATCTGCGGCTTGATGCGAGATGACACTACGCTGATAGAGCGATTCCCAATTTCGTGAGTGAGAATCCAATGCTTTTCGAGAGGCAAACGTGGACAAGTCAGACTCGATTGCACAGTTATCCCGACCGATACCCTTGAACCTTCTTCTAATGGCGGCCCTGGTGGTTCACCTGCCGCTGTTGTTAATGAAGTTGCCTTTGAAATCGTACGACACGAACTTCCATATATTCTTCGCCTCGCATTACGTCCATCACTGGTTCGATCCCTGGAACTTGAAGTGGTATGCGGGCTTTTCGCAAACCACCTATCCTCCCCTTCCGCAGCAATGGGTGGCGCTTCTTTCTCGAGGCCTTGGACTCGACCTGGCTTATATGGCCGTGCAGTTGGCCGCTATATTGCTTCTTGTCGTCGGCGTATACCGGTTTTCCCTGCTCTGGGTGAGCCCACGCGCGGCTTCCCTGGCGGCGCTGGCCAGCGTTTTCGTCGGCTCGGAAAGTTTCCTGGTCTACTCCGCGGGGCAGTTGGCAACCACGTTTGCGGCCCCAATCTATCTAAACGCGCTGCCGTATCTGTTTAAGTGGGTCCGACACGGGGGCTGGCGGCCTTTCGTAAAAGCAACCGTACTTTTCACGGCCGCAGCCGCGGCGCACCACGCCACGCTTCTCTTTGGGTCGTTCTTCTTTGCAGTGCCTGTGCTGGCGCTGGCACTGTTTGACCGTCAGGAGGGTGAACGGGTTTCAACGTCGGCGTTTGTGGGTCGCACCGTTGCCATGGTTGTTGTAGTCAGCGCTTCGATTGCTGTGGTGCTGCTTCCGTTTTGGATCGCGTTGATGCGCTATCCGGTAACGCAGACTCCCATCCCGCACCCCAGTCGCGCGAACTACATCCTCAGTCCCCAGTGGGGATTAAACTACTTCATCGTTCCGTATGGCGCTTTGATCCTGGCTCTGCCGTTCATCTTCATACGCGGCTCTGTTGTCGCTCGCCTTCGCCCCTTGTTGCTTGGATTCTGGGTGGCATTTCTGCTGGGCCTTGGCGGCACCACGCCGGTGGGCAAACTTTTACTTGGCCGGGCATTCGAAGTGCTGACGATGGAGCGCTTCAGCTATTGGGCGACGTTGCTTGCATTGCCGTTTGTGGGGCTTCTGGCCATGGAACTCATCGACCGGTTCCGGTCCTGGGCGGTTGTCGGATTGACTGTTCTGGCGACCTTTAGTTGTGCCCTGGCGGTATCGTGGGCAACGTATCGGCCCGCAGACGCCGAAGACTTCAAAGTTGATTCAGTTGCTTCATGGCTCAATCGCGACGGCCACGATCAGTACCGCTACGTCACCCTGGGGTTTGGCAACAAGATCGCGCGCCTGGCCATGCTGACAGATGCCGGCAGCGTGGATGGGGAATGGAACTCAGGCCGAAGGCTGCCGGAACTGACCCGATACGGCGGCGGTGCTCTTACCAGTTCCAAGTATTTCGGCGAACAGGGGCTCGACGCACTGCGCGCAATGCTGATGCACGCGGACCACTATGGGCTTAAATGGGTTTTTGTGCGCGATCCCTATTACAATCCGCTTCTGTTTTTTGCGGGATGGCGCCCGGTGGACAACCTTGAAGACAAGACGATCACGGTGTGGAGCAAGGACGGCGTGCCGCCCGCCGCGCCTATGAACTCGGCACAGATTCCTCCGCACTGGCAGGGTCTTATGTGGGGAATCCTCCCCTTCGGCAGCAGCATCCTTGCGATCCTGGTCGTATTCATTCCAGAGAGGAGACGCCTGGAGGTTTTGGCGGAGCAGCCTCGCGCATCAGAAACCCAATTTGTTCATGGGAGGTTGGTCTCATGAGCAAGGGAGGTCTGCTTGCGACGATTCTGATTGCTGCCACCGTGGCGTTCGTCGTGATCGGCACGCTTTGGCCGGTGTCGACCGCCGTGGCTTATGCGGGCGGTGAGGGGCTCATGCCTTCTTCATCAACACCGGAGGCGGCCGTTAACAACCTGGGCGATGAGATTCGGGCTCACGATTGGGGGCGGGCATACTCGAGCTTCGCCAACAAGGCGGAGTTTACGCAACAGCAGTTTGTGCTGGACCTGACCGGATACTATCCCAACCTCCGCACGTACGCGACTCTGGAGAACTTCGAAGTGAGACCGCTTCATGCGACTGCAAATGATGCTGAGATTCAGCTTGTGTTGCATTGGTCCACGGTGGTCGGCACTTCGACCGCGACTCGCGACCTGCGAGTGGTTAAAAGCGGCGATCGATGGGAAGCCAATCTGGCCATTCGAAAAGAAGCCTGTCGTGCCGCCGCAAGTGATTCCGGTGAACTATCTGCGCTGGGACGTGATCTATCGCGGATCGGGAGACGACTGGGGAGTGCAGGACGTGGAAGCTCCTCACGTGCGCATTGTCGACATGCATCCCGTGCAGCGCGCGGAAGGGGTGGTGATCCTGGGCGAACTGCTCAACGAAGACGTGGTGCCCGCCTATGTTTCCGTGACGGCGACACTGCAATCGAAGAACCAGACGCCGATCGCGACCGAGGGCAGCTTCGACAAAATCTCACACATTCTTTTGCCCAAGCAGGTCACGCCGTTCCTCATCAAGTTTCCCGATGTTGCGCTGTCTGATGTTGGCAGCGTTCGCATGACACCTACTTCGAGTCTCATTTCCGCCTCGGCTGACCCGGTGATCGAGATTGACGACGAGCACCTGAATCCTGCCCCGGATGCCACCTTGACCGGGCAGCTTGTCAATCAAAGCGGACAGATGGTCAACGTCGCACATGTGCTTGGAACCTTCTACGACAAAACTGGCCAGGTGGTCTGGGTGGCAGACCAGTATGTCGACCGCGCGCTCCTGCCGCAGACTCCGGTCTCGTTCGACATTCATATTCCGGAGGATCTCGCGAGGAAGATCAGCAGTGAGCGCGCGGTGGTTGCGTCCTACAGCTTCGGAGGCACCCAGTGAGGCCCCGATCGCCATTTCTGTTCGCCTGTCTGGCGACTGCCGCATTGCAGACGGGTATAGCGCAGAGCGGGGACTTGCACCTGCCCGCCAGTGTCGAAGCGGGGGATGCGTTCTCGATTCAATGCGCAGGCAGCGGAAGCGCGACGCTGTACATCATAGGCCCCGAACAGGCGATGAAGCGCGAAGTTCGCCTGGGAGAGACGACGTTCTTTCGGGCGGGCTCGTTGTACAACGCCGGTCACTACCTGGTTTTTCTTCAGGAGCCCTCTTCTTCCGCGACTGGCTCATTCGATGTGTTGCCTACAAAGGAGCCTGAGACGTTGAGTTTTCTGGCCAGGCCTTCTCGCCTTCCGGTTGGGCTTCATAATGGTATTACCGGCGCGGTGTATGTGTTCGACGCCTATCACAACCTGATCACCGCTCCAATGCAAGTATCGTTTGAATTGTCGAATCCATCGGGCACCACGCAAGATCGTACCGTCCAGACGCGCGATGGCGCCGCCTGGACAGAGATGGACTCGACCGTTCATCAGGGCAACGACCGATTCGTAGCGCGGATCGGCGACATCTCCAGCACACGCGTGGTCGAGCAGGTTCCGGGCGATCCGTGCGGATTGAAGATGAGCGCTCGCCAGTCGGGGCAGCAGCTTCAGCTTCAAACTGATCCTGTTCGTGACTGCAGCGGCAATGCTGTTCCTGATGGAACCATCGTCACCTTCACCGAGGCTTATGACAGCTCGCAATCGACTGTGGACGTGCCTTTGAAGCGCGGAATTGCAAAGGTGGATATGCCCGCCGTTCCGGGCGCAACCATTTCCGTTGCGAGCGGCGTGGTGTTGGGAAACCAGATTCGCTGGGAGAAGTAGCGATGCCAAAGTCCCTTCTGATCCTTTGCGTAATGTTTGCCGCGACCTCGGGGTTCGCCGGCGCGCAGGCGACAGTCCATGTGAAGAGCGCTGATCTCGAAGGCCCTCGGCCACTGCAAAAACAGACTGGGGCGGCAGCAATTCGAGACTATTTGCAGTCGTGGCACTGTTTGGCGGCCACGCTGGAAGGTAATCGTGCTGACCTGCTCGATGAAGACTTTGTAGGTGTGGCTAGAGACAAGCTTGCGGACACAATCCGGGAGCAGGCGGCGTTAGGGATTCGTACGCATTACCGGGATCGTGCGCACGATCTGCAGATCGTCTTCTATTCCCCGGACGGGTTATCCATCGAACTGAAGGATACGGTCGATTACGATGTGCAAATTATCGATCATGCCAAATCGCAGATGACACAGAGGGTACATGCCCATTACATCGTGGTCTTAACCCCTACGGAGGTGCGATGGAAAGTGCGGGTGTTTCAGTCAGTACCCGGCTAATTCATTTGACTAGGTCGGGCATCATCAAAACCACGAGCAAATAAGTGGCTGTAAGAAAGGAAGGAAACAATGTATGTGGTTAAAACCCCAATTTCAGGAGTTGGATTATGGTCTCAGTGGTTGTTCCAATCTATAACGAGGAAGAGCTCATCGTACGATTTCACGAAGCAGTCGCCAACACCCTGAACGGTTTTGTCGACAAGTGGGAAGTCGTGTATGTGAACGACGGGTCCACGGATTCCTCTTTAGTGCTGCTGAAAGGACTGCAGACCCTGGATTCACACGTAGTAGTAGTCGAGCTTTCCCGCAATTGGGGCCATATGGGTGCCATCTCGGCCGGCCTTCACACGGCCAGCGGTGGCGCGGTGATCCTGATGGACGGCGATTTTCAGGATCCTCCCGAAGTTCTTCCCGATCTGATTGACGCGTGGCGTGACGGCGCAGAGGTTGTTATCGGAGTAAGAAGGAGTCGTCAGGAACGGCGGAAAATTCTGGCTTGGCTTTTTCCGCTCTTCTATCGTCTCCTGGGAACACTCTCTGATTACCCTATACCGCTGAATGCCGGAATCTTTAGCCTCATGGATCGAAAGGCCGTTGACTCCATCATCGCCATGCGCGAAAGAAACCGGTACTTACCGGGGCTGCGGGCATGGGTTGGTTACCGAAACTCAATCGTCTATTACGATAGGCAGGATCGGGCGGGTGGCGATGGCAAGCTCTCGTTCATCAGCCGGATCAAATACGCGATGGATGCAATTACCGGCTTCAGCTACAAGCCGCTAAGGCTGAGCTTTGGTCTGTTCGGCTTTTCATGCACCATGGCCGCGGTTCTTGCGCTCTCGATGTTTCTTTCAACGAGAGCTGTGGTCACTGCTTCATTGGGTGTAGCTGCCGCGGTGTTCTTTGTAGGAGGGCTTTTATTACTCTCGCTGGGCCTACTGGGCGAGTATGTGGGAAGGGTTTATGACGAGGTTCGCAATCGTCCCCTTTCACTTATCAGCCACGTCCACCGTCCTCAATTCCCGATCTCGTCTCAAACCGGCATGATGGCCGTTCATGGCGGCCTGTCGGTTCAACCTACAAACTACCAAGGAAAGAACGTAACGGCGGCGTAGAGGTGGGATCATGAGTTACCGTGGCGGGCGGTGGAGAGATAGATGACAACCGGACCGGGCGGGGAAGAGAGTTATTCTCTGCTCGGTTTGGTTTGTGCCCTTGCGGAGGGAGCGGCAAAATATATGAGCGAGTTCATCTGGGTTCCCTGACCGCAGTTGTCGATACCGTGCTCAATGGCTGTGCCCTCTTCGTAGTCGTTCCAGGTTTCGATCATTACGAACGGGATAGGATCGTCGGGAGCAAAATCCTTGCGCCAAAAGTTGAACGTGTCGGTGAAGGTCTGGCCACAGCGAGCTGATATATGGCGGTTGAGTCCCCAGGATGCCTTGCTGTCGTTGAAGGAATCCCAAGCGCCGCCAATGATCATCTTATCCGGATATTTGTCTCGCATCGTTTGATAGAAGTTGCTGAGGTATTGACCTCCCCAGTTACTTCCATCGGCGGTCCAACCTTTGGCTCCGGGGTTGATCCACGCATAAAAGCCGTCAAACGCATTCGCATATTCGCCGGGGAGATTCTCGTAGATAAGTAGGGGGACCGGATTCCATTGGTTTACAAGGGCGCGCACCTTATCCCAGTCCGTGTGCCTTCCCTTCGGGAAAATGAAAATCAAAGGGCGGCCCTGGTAAGTGAGGTAGGCCTGGTGGCCCGGGGCGTTCGCGGAGAGATAGGTATCGCGAAACATTGTAAAGTCCGCGATAGCCTCGTCGGTCGCTCCCTCTTCCTCGTTGGTTTCGTCATACATCATTGCCAGTTTGAACTTGTCTTTTTGCGCGGCGGCTTGCATCAGCGCGTAACTGCGATCGATAAACGGCTCGCGGTCTCCATACCAATCCACAACGAGCGCAGAAATCCCCATCGACTGGGCGTGGCGAATCTGGCTGTTGATTACGTTGGGATCATGAGAGGAATAGCCAATTGAGATGTGCCTGGGATGCCCGAACCAGGCTTCATAGACGGCAATAATCTCCGGGGCTTTTCCGGTGGCCTTGTACTTCAGCGGCGCGGCGTGGCCTGACCCGGGGCCGGAGCACCCCCTGGGCAGAAGAAGGATCAAAGCGCATGTAGCAATTGCTCGAGTGAACATCAGCTCAATGGTTAGAAGCATTCGGGAATCTCCGGGGTTGTCGCATAAGACCTAAATATGAGCGGTCGCTGCGCTGGGCAGCCAGAATGTTGGTTTCAGCATCCGAATAGTTGTCGTCGACTATCTCTGCGCTTGATTCAAATCCCTTTCGGCGTGGTGAATTGGAGCGGTGAGAGCGTGGTGATTGGTTTGACCCACAAAGCGAAGTCGAAATCGTTAGAAGCGCGTATCGTATCCGGGAGCGTAATCTTGCTCACCGGCTCCGGTCTTACGACAGCAATCAATCTGGCCTACAACATCTTAGTGGCACGATATCTCGGCCCCCGGGGATATGGGCAAGCTACCGTCGTTTACACTCTCCTGACGCTCTTGTCCGGCGTAACGCTGTCGTTTCAGATCGTCTCGACAAAGGTGGTCGCACAACAATCTTCCATCCAGGGGAAGGGAGCGGCTTATCGGGGTTTCCATCGCAGCGCATGGGGATGCGGCCTCATCGTTGCGCTTGTGCTGCTGCTCTTCCAAGGATCGATTGCAAATTATCTGAACCTTCCGGATTCAACTCTGGTGGCCATCTTAGCCATTGGCGCGGCATTCTATGTCCCCCTGGGAAGCCGCCGCGGATACATCCAGGGCACTTATGGGTTTCGCCGCCTCGCCATCAACCTAGTTCTCGAGGGCGCAGTCAGGCTTGGGGGATCGTTCCTTCTGATGTGGCTGGGCCTTGGTGTCAGAGGAGTCATCGAGGCCAATTCTGCGGCTGTCGCGGTGGCATATCTTGCCGTTGCGCCGAAACTGGCAGCCAGAATCCGAAACCCGCTGAGCCTTTCCTACGCTTTCCGTGAGACTTCGCAGGCATTGGTTTTCTTTTGCGGGCAGGTGCTAATCAACAACTGCGACATTGTGCTGGTCAAGCACTTCTTCGTAGCTCAGGAGGCGGGACTCTACGCGGCCGTGGCAATGGTGGGCCGTGTCATATTTGCCTTCTCATCGGCGGTCGTCAACACGACTTTCCCCCTGGTCGCAGGCACTCGCAACGAGGAAAGAAAGGATCTCAGGGTCATTGCCACGTCGCTCCTTCTGGTATTCAGCAGCGGCTCCATACTTGCATTGGGCTTGTGTATCACCCCTGCCCGGATATGGACTTCGCTATTCGGATCCGGATTCGCGAGTTCAGGTAAATACAGTCTTCCGGATCTGCTGGCGCTTTACGCCTTCACAACGGTGGTGTACTCACTCAGCGTGGTGATCATCACATTTGAAATGTCCTACAAGATCGCGAATACGAGTTTGGTGCAACTGGCTTTCAGCGTGGTAGTGATCGTAGGCATCTGCCTATTTCATTCGTCCCTGCACCAGGTGATCGTTGTCCAGTTGATTCTGATGTCCGTGCTGTTCGTTTTTGTAGCGTTGCCGTTCCTCATTGCTTCTCTCACCGATCCGAAAGATTCGCTCCCGGCCGGACAATATCGGCACGTAAGGATTATTCGGCGCGTAGCGGAGGACGAGGTTATTGCGGAGTTCTTGAAGGGCGATTTCGATCATCCCGCATTTCGAAGATACCGACAGACCCTGCGTGAGATCGTCCTCAAGCCTAACCTTGCCGATGGAGAGGAAAATACAATACGTCGTGCGCTGCTTTTCATCCGGCATCTTGCCCTGTGGAACGAATTGCCGGCCGACACCAACTGGTATGAAGTTGAAGTCAACGAATCGGACCTCAGCCAAATCAGAATATTTCCGCGGGCACAATGGCGAAAATTGGCGCGCGGCAATTTCGCTATCACTTCGATCATCGAGGGGATGCGTACGCATTCGCACATGCTCGACGCTTCATTCCTCTCGAAGATCGCCGCAATTGGAGATCGGCTGCGCCAGGAGAAAACAGGTTTCGGTGCTGTAATCCTCATCGGGCGCGGCGAGGATCAGTCACTGACTGTCCTCGATGGCAATCATCGGCTCGTTTCAGCTATGCTCTCGCGACCTACCGGCCTGCCGAAACTGCGATTCATGTGCGGCCTCTCTCCCCGAATGACAGAATGTTGTTGGTATAACACGAACCTTGTAACTCTATTCCGATATGGGAAAAATGTGTTGACACAGGCCCTGCATAACCCCGAGGTTGAACTTCAACAGCTACTGCAAAACTCAGGGTGGGCGAGCACCCGCGTGGATGCGGCCTCGTGATTGTGTGGAACCAGCAGCAGGACGCGAAGATGGCACCTAGATATCGAAATGTCGCGACGAAGGAATTTCCAGAAACAAAGAATAGCGCAGAGTTGCGCAGTTTCATGGATGAGTTTGCCAGTTGCATGAATCGGGATCGCCCGTGTCTTGTCCTAGATTGCTCCAAGCTGGTTCGGCTCGACCTCAAGGCTGTACATCTGTTGTTGTCCTGTCTGGAGGAGGCGATCAAGCGGAATGGAGATGTACGACTGGCCGGAGTTTCTCAGAGTGCAAAGGCCATTTTAAAATTCTATGGTGTTGATGGCTTGTTTGAGATCTTTGATTCGACCGCTGAAGCGATCAATAGCTTCTATCCAAGTGCCCTGATTAGTCCCCTGCACGCCAATGCGCCTATCGATACACATAAGTCCTCCAAGGAAACGGCATAAGTGCATCGATATCCTTTGTTGTAGGCGCAATGCTTGCGTGGGTTTGGAGGAATCAATGATGAAATTACGTAAGCTGATTCGAGCCTATGTCGCAGCTTGCCTCACCGCGCTATTGACATTGTCGTTCGGACAAACGGCTGCGGCGGCTCCGCAGCAAGAGGTTTCGGCCCAGCCTGCACAGGCCGCGCCGCAGCAACAGAGTGCTCGGACGAATGCGGCGGGATCGGATACCTCTGGTGCGGTGGTTTCGCGGAATACCGCCCAAAGCGGGACTCCTCGTGCTTCGCAGTCCGGCTCGCAAGCACAACAGAACGGCGCTGCGAAACCTGTGGGCACGGCCGCGGCTCCTGACGAGGAGACGACGGGAGTTGCCGCATCCAGACCCGCCGGAGCTGCAATTGCCCCGGCAAAGCAGAGGCGTGTGCGTTCCTTCCTGATCAAGTTTGGTGTGGTAGTTGGAGCCGCTGTTGCGGTTGGCACTGTCGCAGCACTCTCGCAGGGGAGTCCGAGCCGTCCTCATTGAAAGAAAGCCGGCCGTACATCGCAATCTTAGGGAGCATGACCATGAACGCATCCTCGCCACCTACCCGCCCGTTGCTTGTAAGCTTCTCCGGTATCGACGGCGCCGGTAAAAGCACCCAGATAAGGGCGCTTTGCACGGCGATGAGAGGGAAGGGGCTGCGATTCAAAGTGATCGCTTTCTGGGATGACGTTGCGCGACTTACCCGGATCCGAGAAGAAACCGGTCACAAAGTATTCAGGGGCGACAAAGGAGTGGGAACCCCGTCGGCGCCGATCAACCGTCGAGACAAAAATGTCCGCTCGGGGGTCATGAGTTGCATACGCCTTGGCCTCTATCTGTTCGACGTCCTTTCCCTCAGGGCCGTAATGAAGAAAGCATCCCATTCCGATGCGGACGTGGTGATATTCGATCGGTTCATTTATGACGAACTGGCAAACCTGACATTGCGGAACCCGGTCATGCAAGCTTATGTCTTATTGATCATGAAGTTAGTTGCGAGGCCCGATGTCAGCTATTTACTGGATGCGGATCCTGTTCATGCACGAGCACGAAAACCCGAGTATCCGCTCGAATTCCTTTACTCGAATCGTCAATCGTATTTGGCCCTGAACGATTTAGTCGGAGGCATGACCGTGATACCCCCGATGCCGGTTCAACTGGTCGAGCGTGAAGTGCTGAGACACGTTCTGAAGGAACGACCGAATCCGAAACAGTCGCAAGAACCGGCTTCAGCCGCATCCGCCACGTCCGCAACATCGGCCGAACTGCCCCGTTCCGCTCCACCTGCAGCCTGAGAGGACAGACACTATCGGCTCTCTGCATCCAGCAGTTGTTTCTTGCGCTCCACGCCCCAGCGATAGCCCGTAAGCGAGCCGCTTGCGCCCACCACGCGATGACAAGGTACCACCAGCGCCACGCGATTGGTTGCGCACGCGCGCGCCACCGCCCGGGTTGAGTTAGGTTCGCCCAACTCCCTGGCTAACTGGCTATAACTCCGGGTTTCACCGCGAGGTATTGAGCGCAGTGCCTGCCACACGCGCAATTGAAAGACAGTGCCGCGCAGGTCTAACTCCGGAGTCGTGCGAGTTCGGTCGAGGTCTGTTCCTTCGCGCACGCTCGCCAGCGCCGCTGCTACAAGTTGCGACAGCGATGGATCACGGCGCAGCGAGGCCAGGGGGAATTCTTCACGAAGGCTGGCTTCGGCCTCGGCGGATGTAGACCCCAGCGCAAGCCAGCAGAGACCGCGTCCAGTGGCTCCCACGACTACCCAGCCAAACGGCGTACGGGCAGTGGTCCAGCCGATCTGTTCGCCCTTGCCTCCTTTGGCGAAGCGTGCGGGAGTCATGCCCAACTGGGCGTCCTCATAGGCGCGGCTCGAAGAGCCGAACCCCGCGTTGTAAATAGCATCGGTCACGCTGTCTCCATTCTTCAACGCGCCGCGCAAACTGCTGGTACGCAGCGCTCTTTGATATTGCAACGGGCTCACCCCCATCGCCTGCTTGAAGAGGCGCTGCACGGTGAAGGGACTAAGTCCGGTCAATCGCCCAAGTTCAGCAAGGCGAAGGGGCCGGTCGAGGTGAGCTTCGATATGCACACGAATCCTGTCAAAAGGCTTGCCCGGCTCAAGCATAGGGTGGCAGCGTTTGCAGGGACGAAAGCCCGCCACAATCGCTTCATTGGCTGAACCGAAGAAGCGCACGTTGGATCTGAGGGGCCGACGGCTGGTGCAATTTGGCCGGCAAAACACGCCCGTGGTCATGACCCCATAGAACAAGCGCCGGTCTGAATGGCGGCGCAGAATCTTTTGCCACGCAGCTTCGGAATCGATCTCGGGGCCTGCGCTCAAATCTGCGATTTGTCGATTGCTGTTCACGAACATCATCTTCGCGCAACTTCGGCGACCGTGCTATCCGATTCTTGCGCGTAATTCAGATTTACAGCTCTTCATGCGAAACGCGTGCTTCCGCACGACCGAGCAGCACGGCCTGGGCCCGGTCAAGGTCCTCCTCCGTGTCCACGCCTATCGTGTCGCCCGGCGCCTCTGCCACATAAATGGCAATTCCGTTTTCCAGCATCCGCAACTGCTCCAGGCGTTCTATCCGTTCCAATGGTGACGGCCTCAGCTCTGCGAACCTTCTCAGCGCGGCCTTTCGATACGCGTAGATTCCCAGATGCTTCCGATAGCCGACGAAACCGGTGGCATCGCGGTCAAACGGAATGGTGGCCCTTGAAAAATAGAGCGCGCGGCCATCTATATCCGTCACTACCTTCACTGCGTTGGGATTGTTGAACTCTTCCGGTGGGCAGGGCACGGCCAGGGTGGTGACGTCCACTTCGGGACGATCAAACAGCGCCAGCATCGGTTGGAAAAACTCCGGCGTAAGCGTCGGCTCATCGCCCTGGATGTTCACGTACACATCCGCGTCGATAACCAATGCCACTTCCTGCACCCGATCCGAGCCGCTGGGGCAGTTGGCCGAAGTCATTGCCACTGGAACACCGCGCGCTTTGCAAACGGTGGCCACTTCATCTGAATCCGTCGCTACCACCAGGGGGTCCATCAGCCCGCTTGCCGCCGCCGCGCGCCACACCCACTCCACCATGGGACGGCCCGCAATCTCGCGCAGCACCTTGCGGCTTAGCCGTGAGGAGGCGAGCCGCGCCGGAATCACCCCGGCGAAACGCAACTTGCTCATGCAGGCGAGTCTACAGTAGCGGGTGCGCCGGGTTCACCTTGCAGACGCCTTATCCTGGCCAGGCCTGCCTCAAGGTTTGACCGGAAATCCAACCCCCCGTATCATCTAACTTGGCGCGGTCGACGAATCGTGCCCTCTCCGGCGGAGTAGCTCAGATGGTTAGAGCGACGGATTCATAACCCGTAGGTCGGCAGTTCGATCCTGCCCTCCGCCACCAATAGAATCAATAATATACGCTGAAATCTCGCCCTCCTGTCCCTGCTCCCATACTCGTAATGTCCAGTGAACTGGCGAGAACGGCCCAGACCCATTCCCCCAGATGAAGATGCTTTCACCTGATGGAACTCAATCACTTCAAATTCGGCTCCAGCGAAGAGAACTGGTAGTGGCCCGAACCGACTTCATGAGTGCCTCCACACTTTCCGGGCACCACGATGGTTGCAGTGGTGTTCGCCGGGATGGTGATGTCCATGGTCAGCCGGTTGTCCTCGATCCTCCAATCGCTGATAATCCGGCCATATGGCGAATCGAAATGAGCTTTCACCCACTTCAAGTCGCCAACGATCGCCGGCTGGATGAGAATCTTCTTGAAGCCTGGCGCGGTGGGGCGGATTCCGGCCAGGGTCTGATAGAACCAAGCGTCCAAATTGCCAGCCTGGATCAACAGTGACTCACTGTTCATCCCCGGGTCACGTGTGTCGAAGTCCCATCGTTCCCAGATCGTGGTCGCACCCTTTGAAATCATGTAGCCCCAACTCGGACGAGTATTTACAGCCGCGGCTGGAGCGTTGGTGCGATCTGATTCACGCCGATGGCTTGCGAGCCTTTTACCAAACCGACGGTGCTGCGCGCCGCCTGCTGGGGCGAATCCTCGATTGCGGCGTGGATGTGCTCAATCCTATTCAGCATGTCTGTCCGGGGATGAAATTGGAAGAACTCAAACAGGAGTTCGGCGATCGCGTCATTTTTCATGGCGGCGTAGACAATCAGTTTGCGTTGCCACGCGGCACACCTGAGGATGTTCGCCGCGAGACTCGCCATTGCCTCGAAACGTTGGGCGCGGGCAGAGAAGGATTTATCTATTGTTCCTGTCACAACATCCAGGCGGGCACGCCGCTCGAGAACATTCTCGCAATGATCGAAATTGTCCAAGCCGATTTCCGATGACTCTCGGCGACACAGGGTTTCAGGAAGAGAAACAACTATTCACGACAGCTCGCGTGGCCGACAGCCACAGTTCTCCCTCTAATCAGACTTCGGTTCGCCACTTGCCCCAAAGTCCGATGGCGATGCCTTGACGATTGAACGAGGTGTTCACGGCTTTAAAAGCTGAGAGTGAGTCGAGTGATGATGGCACTGTGGTATACGTTCCGCATGACTCGCCTCGGTGTCTGCCTCGCCATTCTTCCTCTCTTAGTTAGTGGTGCCACCCCCGTCACAACCTTGTTGGACGCACAGAATCCTGCCCCTTCTCCGCCGATGGGATGGAGCGAATGGGACGCGTATGGAATGGCGGTGACGGAGGCTGACTTTAAGGCCAATGCCACAGTGCTGGCGGGATTAAAGAAGTATGGATGGCAGTATGCGCTGATTGACGCCGGGTGGTACATTGAAAACCCAACCGACGCCAAACAAGAGGTCAGGAGATATGTGCTGGATGGCGAGGGACGGCTTATCCCTGCGGTGAACCGGTTTCCTTCGGCGGCTAACGGCGCGGGTTTCAAGCCGCTCGCCGATTGGCTTCATCGGCGGGGACTGAAGTTCGGCATCCATGTCATGCCTGGAATTCCCCGGCAGGCAGTAACCAGGAACCTGCCCATCGCGGGATCAAGTTTTCATGCTGCGGACGCGGCCGACACCACGCAAACCTGCTCGTGGGACAAGGAGTTCTACGTGGCGAAGGATAATTCCGCCGGGCAGGATTACTACGACGCGATGGTCAGGCTCTACGCCGATTGGGGGGTGGATTATATCAAGCTGGGTTGTGTCAGCGACCATCCTTTCCACCCCAGCGAGATCAGGCAGATTGCTGAGGCGATCAGGAAAACAGGCCGCCCGATCGTGCTGAGCCTATCGCCGGGCCCCTTGCCACAGGACTATGTGGACTTCGCCTCCGGGTATGCGCAGGTGTGGCGGATATCGGCCGAGCACTGGGACTTCTGGGTTCCCCCGCCGGGGAAAACCGGATATCCGGTTGGACTGCGCGAGGCGTTTGACCTGTTTGAAAAGTGGGCGCCGTATGTGAAGCCGGGAAGTTGGGTGGATGGGGATCTGCTTCCTTGCGGGTGGCTCGGTCCGCATCCGGGGTGGGGCGAGCCAAGACAGTCGCGGGAAACCGAGGACGAGCAAAAGACGGAGTTCACACTATGGGCAATTGCGCGGTCGCCTCTGATTTTGGGATGCAATCTGACGAAGCTCGATCCATTTACTCGATCCTTGATAACCAACAAGGAAGTGATAGAGATCAACCAGAAAGCGTGGAGCAGTCATCCCGTGAAGATCGTGGCGCTCGGCTTCGAACATGCCCGCATATGGGAGGCGGAGACAGGGGCGATCGACCGACCAAACCTGTACTTTGCTTTCTTCAATCTTGATGACCGCCCGGTAACCCTGCATTCCACATGGGCCCAGCTTGGCCTTGAGGGAACGCACGCAGCCCGCAATCTGTGGCACGGCAATCCCTTGGCTCCTTCGCAGGACATCGAGATCGCCCTGCCTGCTCACGGGAGCGTGATCTATCGTATCGAGTAGCGGTAATGCCGCTAGGAGACCCGATCAGGAATGGCCTCAAGTTATCGATTGAACTCAGCCACCGCGACTGACGGTGCGTAAATCAAATGAGAAAAATCCGGCTCAATCCCAAGGCGTAAGGCGGAGTGAAATGGGCGGCGCGCGGATGTCTGCGCCGCCCAGCAAAATGACGCTTAGCTCGCTGTCGTAGCATGCATTTGATGCTGAAGTTCTTCCATCGACACGTCACGGACATGAGTGGCGAAGTACCACTTATGTCCGAAGGGGTCCTGGAATCCAGCGGTGCGGTCGCCATAAAACTGATCGGCAACCGGCCGGATCAACTTAGCTCCTGCCGCAGTGGCTTGTTTGGCGGTGGCATCCACGTCGCGGACATAGACATGCAAGCTCACGGGCGAACCTCCGAAGTGGCTCGGGCCGTACGCATCCATCTTGGGAGATTCGTCCGCGAGCATGATCTTCGAATCTCCCAGTTGTATTTCGGCGTGTACCAGGCCGCCTTCGGATCCCGGCATGCGCATGACTTCCTTTGCGCCGAATGCGCGAATGTAGAAATCGAGAGCCTTGCCGGCTTTGCCCTCGCCGATAATCAGGTATGGAGTAACGGAATGGTATCCGTCGGGTATGGGCTTGACTTGAGACATTGGGGAATACCTCCTGTTTTGGCTCTTACGGAAGTCAGCTTACTCCTTTCGAAAAAAACAGGGAACTGCTCGCGGGATGTCGCGTGCATCTTTTCTATTGATCTTCACGATTGGAAGGACTTGCAGCAGCCGTGCCGTGAAGGGGTCTTGAGTGAAGCTCAAATGACCTCGCGGTCAACACGGATAACTCTTCGAGTTCAATGCCTTCATCCGCGAGTCTGGCGAATTTCAATTCGGCCGGATTTTTGGAATACGCTCAGGATAATCGGATATAACCCCATCGGCGCCAAATTCAATGGCGCAGCGGATCAGCTTGGGATCATTGACGGTATAGAGCAATACCTCAAGGCCGGCATCATGGAGCCGAGCGATGTACTCGGCGGTTGCGCAATCAAGAGATAGGCCAACCAACGTTGCGTTCGCATCGCGTGCCAATGCTGCTCCCGAAACGGGAAGGCACTCCATCAGCGCCATGGTCCTCGCCAGCGGGTCCATCTTGCGGATTTCAAGAATCTCCTCGTGCAGAAATGACGCATAGATCACCTGCCCCGAGAACGCCGACGCTCGCACCACTCTATGGATGGCGGGTCCGATTCCTGGTGTTTTGGCTTCGAGAATTGCCCAGGCCTGCCCGTTTGCCGCTGCCAGCGCCTCTTCCAGACAAGGGATCCTTT
This sequence comes from uncultured Acidobacteriota bacterium, assembly GCA_963833995.1. GTDB lineage: Bacteria > Acidobacteriota > Terriglobia > Terriglobales > Acidobacteriaceae > Telmatobacter. The sequence goes on from CAWIAE010000008.1 coordinate 56,479, forward strand.
CCCCGTTGCCGGCGTCGAGCAACTGCAGTTCATCCCAGGTCATCTCAGAGACGAAGCCACTGCCGTCCGTGGTACGGTCCACGAGCTTATCGTGTATCACCACAAGGCGTCCGTCACGGGTGCGCTGAAGATCCAGTTCGACAAAATCGACACCCAGCGAGATACCCCTGCGGATTGCCGCGATGGTGTTTTCCGGGGCGTGCCCCGCGGCTCCGCGATGGCCAATGCGCAGAATCCGCTGGTGATTCCCTCCTGGCGCGGGCCCGACTGCGATGGTGTTTTTCAAACCCTGAATTCCTCCAGAAAATCCCACCGGAAGTTTTGGGTCGCAAAGAAACAGACAGTCCATCCTGTCAACTATTGCGCCCCCTGAATCTATGTAACCGCCTCTGTGGTCAATTTCTTCGAGTACTCAGGTCACGCTTCAGACTCCGCAGACATCCAATATATCGCTGATGCAGAGTTCGCGAGCTTGCCCAAGCAGATCGCATCGGGTGTGAAGCAGTTTGCAAGCCGACTGGAAGGAATTGCGAGAGGATTTCTTGCCATGACGGAGGAGACCCCGGAGCCACGATACGAGGAAGCATTCGTCGATGTGGTCGGCGCTCGGGTGTACTATCTCCACGCTGGGAGCGGCAAGCCGATGCTGCTCATCCATGGGCTGGTCGGTTCAAGTGCAAACTGGCGCAATAACATCGGCGCCCTCGCTCAACACGCGAGTGTCTATGCCATCGACCTGGTGAACATGGGTAAGTCACAACGCGTCGGTGGGGTGGACGCAGGGCTTGCGGCCACCGCCAATCGCATCGTCGCAGTCATGGATGCGCTCAACCTTGCCAAGGTCGACATCGTTGCCCACTCACACGGGGGAGCCGTCGCGCTGATGCTTGCTGCGCTTTATCCCCGACGGGTGCGCAGGCTCATCCTCTTCGCGCCTGCCAACCCCTACAGCCGCTCAAGCGATGTTATGGTGCGCATCTATAGCACTGCGTGGGGCGGGATTCTCGCTTCGATGCTTCCCTATCTCCCGGTGCCGATTCAGCGCATCGCTCTCGGACAGATGTATGGAGGCACCGACCGCGTTCCCGACAGATGCTTGCAGGAAATCATCGATGGCTTGCGGAGCCCTGTCACCTTGCGCCACGTCCTCTGCGTTATTCGCTGCTGGTGCGCCGAAATGGCCGCGCTGGAAGCCGCGATCCGCTGCATAAAGCAGATTCCAACTCTGCTGGTTTGGGGTGATTGTGACTGCACGGTCAGTCTGAGCTCCGCCATTCACCTGAACCGCAAACTGCGCGGGTCCGAACTCATCGTACTGCCCGGTGGCGGCCACTCCGTCTTCGAGGAGACGCCGGAGGAGTCGAACCGCATCATGCTGGAATGGCTCGGCCGCCATTCGTTATCCACGCCGAGTCGGCGCAACCTGCCTCATGCGGCCTGAGTCGGTATCGCCGCGAACATCCTCGTGTGTGCCAAGGTTGCCAAGCCCTAAGCGCGTATGGCCGGGAAGATAGTGACCCGCAATTGCGTCGAACCGTAGGGAGCGAGCGTCACTTCCTCGACCGTCTCGCTGATCTTGCTCACGCTCAGATCGGGCAACGGCGGAGTGAATTTCTGGCTCGCATCATCCGGGTTCAATTGCAGTTCCCAGTCCTCAATCTTCTTCGCGGGCAGGGTAAGCGTCGTCGGGGGATTCTCCCACGGATCGGACACCTGGCTTTGAGCCGCATGGTTTCTCTTGAATTTGACTTCGTTCAGCTTTTCCGGATCAAGCGCGATTCCATAGTTCCATGCACTCGCCGGAGTCGCCTCCCAACTGGGAAACTCCGCCGTTGTGTACTTCGGCTCAATCCGCGTTGTCCAGTTTTCCTTGATCGGAAGTGCATACACCAGCGGACCATGTTCGAATCCGATTCCGTTCTGGGGCCAATGCGTCACCGCCACTTTCATCGGCAATGTCAACGTCACCTCGTCGCCGGATTTGAACGTGCGATGGAGCACTACGAACCCCTTGTCTCTCACGCTTGCGGGAACCGACACGCCATTCACGGTGAGACGAGGCGCACCGCACCACGCGGGAATTCGCAGAGAAAGAGGAAATGTGACCGGGCGATCCGCATTGATTCTGAAGTGAATCTGCTCATCGAACGGATAATCCGTTGTCTGCACCACTTCAACCTGTTGCTTGTCGGGCCCTGCGGTGGTCTTCAACGTCGATGGGCCGTAAAGAACCGCAGCAAGGCCATCATCATTGGTCTTCATCCACATGCGGATCGCGTAATTGGGAAAAATGCGATGCACATTGCCTCCGCAACAGGCTGTAGCCTGCCCGGGGTTCGGTTGATAGGCCATCATGCGGCCGCCGTGTGCCATCACATTGTGATCGGAGTTAAGCGTGGCCAGGAACTGGTTGGGGCAGGAAAAGTATTGCAGCGCCTTCCAGTCATTCTTGATCGCTCCCGGTGCAGCGTTGAAGCAGGCGCGCTCAATCCGATCGGCCCAGATGCTGTCTCCGGTGGCCATCAGCATGTAGCCCCACGACCAGGTGTGGTCCGATATATCGCAGGTCTCATGAGAGTCAAGTGAAGTCCGGGTGCGGTACCACTCTGAGGTGGAAGGAATGCCATCAATCAGCATGTGGTGATCGAAGATGCGTCGTTCTGCTGCCTGCGCAAACTTGAGATAGTCATTCTTGCCTGTGTTGAGGTAGAGAATCGCGGGCAGCTTCATCGTCTCGGCGTAGGTGCAGCCGTGGGAATTGATGGGTGTGGTGGCAAATACGCGCAGTGCCAACAAGTCTCCATGGTCCGGATCGGCCGCTACCGTCATGTACTCTTTCCACGCATTCTCCGCCAGCTTGAGCAGGCCTGGATCACCGGTGCGGCGGTGGCACCACAGCATCGCTTCGATGTTCGTGACATTCCGAATGGGCGTGCCGTATGAGGCCTTGTCGCCGAGGTAGTGCTTTCGCATCGCGTCGGCACTATCGACGCTGTCCGCGCCTCCCGGGACAGGATTTGCATCTCCCAGCGCCGCAAGCCCGCGAAACAGCACGTTTTGCGGCCAACGATGAAAATCGCCCTTGGGATCCTCGAAATTCTTTGGCCCGAGATAGCCGTCGGCCGCGGAGTGCGACAGGGTGTAGTCGATTGATGCCCTCACCTGCGCCATAAGATGTTCATCCTGAAGCACTACCGCGAGCCGTGTGGCGCCGTCGATCCAATAGGCCTTCTGCTCCCAGGGCCACCAGGATTCCGCACTCTCCTCGCCTGCCCAGTAGGCCGCGGTAAACGGCCAGGAGACCTGTGGCAGTTGTGACCCCAATTGCGATGCCTGCTTCTCCATGTAACCGCGCAGCCACCCCTCAGAGCGGATGGCGCCGGGGACCAAAGCGTCCAGTGCGCCATACGAGTGTCCCGCTGTGCCTGCTTCCTCAGCTTCCAGCACATGGTTCGAGCCCATGATCATCGCCGAGCTGATCAATGCGAGACGAATGAATTCGCGTCGGTTGAGTTCAGTTTCCGAGAGTTTGGACGCTGATTGAGGCGCAGCTTTTCTCATATTTCGCTTGTCGGTAAGGCGCTCCTATGCTATTGCAGTGATTCGCTCGAATTGTACCGCCCTCCGATGGAATGCAAAGGTGATCGAGGTAAACGCCCAGGACGGAGGGATGGTTTTTCGGCTCAACCCCTTCTCTCAGGGCCTAAAGGCGAGGAATTTCATTGGCAACTTTCTACGGCACGGCTAAAACCGCGCCCTTTCAAGGCAAATTCTTCTCACATCTTCAAACGCGATTGCCGTGTCCCGGAGCCATTTCCATGCGCCTCTGCGACACTGCTTGCGCTATCATTGCGTCTATAGGGTGTGTGGCCTGTTCCCCTTGGGCCATCCCGGTGGTGTATGTGTCTCGATTCTTTCAGCGATTTGTCTTTGTTCTGGCCATAGCCGTATTTGCTGCCCTCGGGCTGGGGTTCGCGCTCGGCCAGTTCGGGTTCTTTGGCGTTCATGCAGGAGGCGAGCAGGATGGCGCCTACCGCCAGATGCACGTCTATGCCGAAGTGCTCAAGCGGATTCAGAGCGACTACGTGACCGACCCGAATATCAACAACGTCACGACCGGCGCGCTGCACGGGCTGCTGGAGTCGCTGGATCCCGATTCCAGCTATCTGACCCCCTCCGAATACAAGATTTACAAGGATCGCCCGGCCACCGGCGTCGCGCAGATAGGAGTCACTGTCTCCAAGCGCTTTGGCTATGCCGACATCGTCAGCGTGATTCCTGGCTCTCCCGCCGACCAGGAGCACCTGGCCGACGGCGACGTCATTGAATCGATCGGCGACCAGTCCACCCGCGAGCTGTCGCTTGCCGTCATTCGCCTGATGCTTGAAGGCAAGCCCGGAACATCGCTCACCATCTCGGTAGTCCGGCCGCGCAAGGCCGATCCCGACAAACTCACCTTTACTCGCACTATCAATGCTCCCCCTGCGCTCGGCGAGCAGCAATATGACAACTCCAGCATTCTCTACTTCAAGCCCGGCGAACTGACCGTGGCTCGAGTGGATCAGATTGCCGCTAAGCTGAAAGCCGCACCTAAGACCGAAAAGGTGCTGATTGACCTGCGCGACTGCTCCCAGGGTGACGCCGCGGAAGGTCTTCGGCTGGCAAACTTCTTTGTCGATAAGGGCACCATGGCCACATTGGAAGGCCAGAAGTTTCCCGCCCAGACTTTTGCTGCCGATCCGTCGAAGTTCATTACCAGCGCTCCAGTCGCGGTGCTGGTCAATCGTGGAACCTATGGAGCTGCCGAGCTGACCGCGGACGCCATCGAGGGCGCCAAGCGCGGCGATGTGGTGGGCGAGCGCACCTTCGGCGAGGGCTCAGTGCAAAAGACGATCGAGTTGCCCGACGGCGCAGCGCTGCTGCTGACGGTGGCCAAGTACGAGGGGCCTGACGGCAAGAAGATTCAGGATGATGCTGTCACTCCGAACGTCGTTGTGAACCAGGCGTCCGATGACGATATCGGCGTCGAAGCACCTGCCCCCAAGGGCGATGAGACGCTCGACAAGGCGCTTGCGCTGCTGAAAACGAAAAACGGATAACCCAAAAAGTGTCATAAGAACGGATAAATCGCCTCGTCCCCTGCCGACCCTTGCCTGCGGTGGTTCGCGCGGGTACGGGGTTCGAATGGGTGAGACAGAGCCGTGCTACCCTTAGGCGAGGACCCCGTTTAGGCTTGGCACCCCTTGCCTCGCGCCGGCAGGGTTCCCGCGAGGCCTGAAGCTCTTGGCTGCCACCTCCAATCAACCTCACCAGCCGCGTGGCCTGGGCCGCTCCCATCGGCTCGACTCGGAGCCAGTGCCTGTCTTCAGGCGGCGCAAGGTTGCTGGCAAGGTTGCTTTCGCGGCTCTGCTCTTGCTCTCGGTCATTACCGGCTCCCTGGCCGGCCTCATGCTGGTCTATTCCGTCAACCTGCCTCAGATCAACGATTTGGAGCGCTACCGTCCTTCCACCACAACCGATCTCTATGACCGCAAGGGCCGGGTGATTGGCTCCTTCGCTCTCGAGCGCCGCGTGGTGGTCAACTACGACGGTTTCGCGCCGATTTTGCGGCAGGCGGTCATCTCCATTGAAGACAAGAGCTTTGAATCCCATTGGGGCGTCAACGTCCTGCGCATCGCCGGAGCCCTTTGGCACGACCTGCGCAGCCACGGCCGCGTGCAGGGCGCTTCCACCCTCACCATGCAACTGGCGCGCAATCTCTTTCTCTCCTCTGAGCGCACCGCCGCCCGGAAGCTGCAGGAGGCCTATCTGGCCATTCAGATTGAGAGGAATTTCACCAAGCAGCAGATCTTTACTTTGTATGGGAATCAAATCTACCTCGGCAGCGGTATGTACGGCTTCGAGGCCGCCTCGGAGTTCTACTTCAGCAAGCACGCCAAGGATCTGAATCTGACCGAAGCGGCATTGCTGGCCGGGCTCCCCAAAGGGCCGGTCGCCTACTCGCCCTTGCTCAACCCTGAAAAAGCTCTGCGCCGCCGCAATCTCGTTCTCAGCGAGATGGAGTCCGATGGCGTCATCACCCACCAGCAGGCGGCCCAGGCGCGCCAGACGCCGCTGGGCTTGCACATCTCGCAGCCTGATGCGTCGGTGGCGCCCTGGTTTCAGGAGGAGGTGCGGCGCGAGCTGGAACGGCGCTTCGGCTCAGAGGAGGTTCACGAGGATGGCCTGCGGGTTGAAACCACCCTCGATCTCGATCTGCAGCAGACGGCCAATCGCGCCGTGACCGACGGATTGGCGGCTTACGAGCGCCGTCATGGCTGGAAGGGAAAGCTCGAAAACGTCCTCGTTGAAGGCCAGACCATCGAGGAGTACAAACATCCCGACTGGGCCGTCGCCAGCAATCCTGGCGACTACGTCCATGCTGTCGTTACCCGCGTGCTTCCTCTCGAAATCCGCGCCCGCGTAGGCGCCGGAGAGATCGTTCTGCTGCCGGCGGATTGGCAATGGACAGGCCAGCGCTACGGCGATGCATTGGTCAGGCCGGGTGACATTATCTATGTCCACCTTTCCGACGGCGTGGAGGGCAGTGCCCGCCGTGCCTCGCTGGAACAGGATTCCGGCGCACAGGGCGCATTGATGGCGATGGATAACACCACCGGCGACGTGCTGGCCATGGTCGGCGGCCGCGACTACGCGCTCTCCCAGTTCAACCGCGCAACCCAGGCCGAGCGGCAGGTCGGCTCCAGCTTCAAACCTTACGTCTATGCCACGGCCATGGAGGAAGGCGCAAAGCCGGATGACATCATTGTCGATGCCCCGGTAAGCTTCGGCAGCTATGCTCCCCACGATTATGAGAACAATTTCAAGGGTGCGATGACCCTAATCAACGCTTTTGCCGATTCGCGCAATGTTCCGGCGGTCAAACTGGCGGCGCGCGTCGGCATCCACAAGGTCATCGATATGGCCCACCGATTCGGCGTAACCTCCGACATTCCTCCCTACCTCCCGATTGCTCTGGGCGCTGCCGGAATCACGCTGAAGGAGCAGGTCAACTCCTACTCCGTTTTTCCCAACGACGGCATCCGCGTTAGTCCGCGCCTGATCCGCAAAGTCTCGAATTACGACGGCATCACGCTCTGGCAGGACCGGCCAGCGGTCAACGAGGTGATCAGCGAGCAGACAGCGCGCTCCATGATGATTCTGTTGCGCGCGGTCACCGCGCACGGCACCGGTGCCGCCGTGGCCCAGCTCAATCACCCGCTGGGGGGCAAAACCGGCACCACCAGCGACTTTACCGACGCCTGGTTCCTGGGTTTTTCGCCGTCGATCACGTGCGGTGTGTGGGTGGGCTACGACAACGAACAGTCCTTGGGTGAGAAGGAAACCGGCGCTCGCGCCGCCCTGCCCATCTGGATGACGTTCATGCGCACTGCCATCACCGCCAGCCCCGACGAGCAATTTCTGGGTGACCAGGAAGCCTACACCATGGACGAAGCCGGGGTTGCGCCTCCTGTGAAAAAGGGGCCTGCGCCATTGCCGATCCCGCAGGCGCAGTCGGTGAAGGCTGTAGGGGTCAAACAGCTTGCGAAACCGGCCTTGACCCTCGTGCCGGCAGCGCGAGGAACTCCGCCCGTTGTCAAGCCCGCTATCGACAACGTGCCCATTCCCGCCAAGAAGAAGCAGATCGAGCGGTAGTTACGGGACCGGTAGCTGTTAGCTGTCCGCCACCAGCCGGAAATACCGCCGTGCCCGCGCCACATCCTTGAAGATCTGCGCCTTCAGCGCCTCCGGCGATGGCCACTCCATCTCGCCGCGCAGCCGAAAGAGAAACTCGAGCTCGAGCGGCGTCTTCTCGTCCAGATCCACCGGCTCAAAATCCAGAATGTGCGACTCAGCGGCGAAGGATGCCTCGCCAAACGTAGGCCGGTTGCCCACGTTCGTCACGGCCTGAAAACATCGCCCACCCACGGTAAGCCGCGTCACGTACACGCCGAAAGCCGGCAATAATCCCTCATAGGGAGCCAGGTTCACCGTGGGCACCAGCAGCCGCGAGCCAATGCCGCGTCCCCGCGCCGGTGTCGAGCGCACCGCGAAGGGCCGCCCCAGCATCCAGCGTGCCCGTTTCATGTCGCCGGCCGCCACCCTCTCGCGAACCGCCGAGCTTGAGACCTCGAGCCCATGCACCCGAACCGCCTCATGCAGGTGCACTGCGAACCCAAACTCCGCGCCAAAATCTCTCAGCTCTTTCACCCCCGCCTCGGCACGGCGCCCGAATCGGAAGCTTTGCCCCTCATGCACCCCGCAGACTCCCAACACATCCATCAGCACACCGCGTACAAATTGCTGTGCAGGCAAGCTCGCCAAGGCTCCGTCAAACGGGAGCAGCAAAACTGAGTCGACACCGGTCGAAGCCAGCAGCCGCAGACGCTCGTTCAGGGGCGTGAGCAGTTTGGGGGCCTGCGAGGGGCGGAGAAAATGGTCGGGGTGAGGGTCGAACGTAATGGCTACGCCGTGCGCTCCAAGCGCATGCGCCTCGGCAGATACCGCCGAGAGGATCTGGCGATGGCCGAGGTGAACACCGTCAAAGTTGCCGATGGCCACTATGCTGGGACCGAACCTCGCTGGTACCTCGGCCAGCGAACGGTAAATGGAGACTGGGCGGCCCGTGCCCTCGGTCATAGGTCCGGCCATATGTCCAGTCATCGGTTCACGGACCCCAGATCTACGGGGAATTCCAGGCCGTCGTAGGCCAGCGCCATGCCTTCAGGCAGCATGCGATTGGTCGCCGCGTGGCTCAACTCGTGGGCAATATGCGTGAACAGCGTCTGCCGTGCGCCAATGCGCCGCGCCCAGTCCACCGCCTGCTCCACGGTTGCGTGGCTTGGGTGAGGCTTGTGGCGCAGTGCCGATACAATCAGGTAGTCCAGCCCTTCCAGCAGCGCAAAACTCGACTCGGGAATGCTGCTCACATCGGTCAGGTAAGCCACGCGACCGAAGCGGAACCCGGCGATATCCATATCCCCGTGCAGCAGTGGCACTCTGATGAACTTGACCCCATGTATGTTGGCTTGGTCGCCCAGGGGTTCAATGTGCACTCGCGCCCGGGTAGGGTAGGTCGCCGTGGAGGAGAAGATGTAGTCGAAAATCCGACGCAACACCTCTGCCGTCGGGTCCGTTGCAAACAGCGGAATCGTTCCGCCTTCACGGAAAACCGTGAAACTCAGCGGTCGAAGATCGTCGAGTCCCATGATGTGGTCGGCGTGGCCATGCGTATACAGCACCGCGTCCACGCGGGTCAGTCGATTGCGCAGGGCCTGTTCCCGGAAGTCGGGCCCGGTATCGATCAGCACCACCCGTTCGCGATCCGCGTGCCGCCAGCGCAGCAACACTGAGGGCCGCAGCCGCCGGTCATGCGGGTCCGGCGAATTGCAAACCGCGCAGCCACACCCCAGCGTCGGAACCCCCATGGAGGTCCCCGTTCCCAGGAATGTGAGCAGTCCCTCCATCGAAGCCGGCGCAGCCTCTATCGCTTGCCCGTGGGCGGGGGCGGCGGAGGCTGCATGCCTTGCAGCGTGATCATGCTGGTCAGTTCCAGAAAGGCCATCCGAGCTTCGAACAGCACCGTATCCAGCGTCCGTTGCTCCGCTTCGGTAAGATTTCCCTTCGTCTTTTCGGCCAGCACACCCATCAGGTCGATGGTCTGGCGCGCGCCCAGAATGTCGACACGCGGACGCTGGCCCTCCTGGGCTCCAGCGCCCATCTGAATCATCGCGGACACATAGAGCTGCTGCACCAGGTGGTCAAAGCCCACCGGTGGCTGGGCCCCCATGGCAGGATTCTGCGCCCGCACAATGTCTTCCAGCCGCTGTGCCGAGGCATCGTAGGCCGATTTCTGTTCGCGGCTTTCTTCCGCCGACGGTGGCGGCGGCAACTCCGGCCCCTCCTCGGTCTCGGCAGCATCGGCCGTCTCAGTGGGCGCCGTCTCCTGCTTTTCTTCCGGCACTACCAGCCGCGGGCCTGCATTCGGAGCGGGCGCGGCCGGTTCAGATGCGGGCGTTTGCGCCTTCGCGCTTTCCTGTTCCTCTTCCGCCTTGAATTTGCGGCGGTCAATGACTTCGAATTTTGGCGTATCGCTCATCGTTCCAGATATCCAATCGTATTCATGTTCAAAGGGTTGGAGGTCCTGCTAGTATCCGGGCAATTCCCTTGGCGGTTCCCGGGGAGTAAGTCAGGGGCTGGTTGCCGGCTTCCACTTCGGCGCGTAGCATCCCCAGCGCAAATACCCGGTTGCCGGCGTTCATTGGCAACTCGGCTGCGCTGGTAATCTTCCCGGCGGGGCCGTCCTGCTTTATCGCAGACCCTGATGAGGGGCTCGCGACCTCGGAGTTGAACTTCAATTCCGTTCCCGCTTCCGGTACCGGGCCTTCCAACTCCAGCGCCCGCAGATGCCGGTGCACGTTGCCCCGCGACCGAATGCGCTCCACGATCTCCTGTCCCAGGTAGCAGCCCTTGTTGAAGTGAAGGGCGCGCATCTGCGAAGTCTCCTGCGGCAGATCCCGCTCCACCATATCGATTCCATACATCGGAATCCCCTCCGCAATGCGGAAGGCCTCCAGCGTTGTAGCTCCCACCGGGGTCGCGCCTGCCGTTGAAAGAGTCCGCCACAGCCGGGTTACGCCCGTCACCGGAGTCCAAAACTCATAGTGCGGCACAACGCACCATATCCGCGCAGAATCCGCAAATTCAACCCATTCCACTCCACGCGCGTTCCGGTCATGGGCTCTCCCAGGGTGGGCAGGCCCATGCGTCCCAGCATTTCGCCGGCCAGCGGTCCGGTTAGTCCCAAAGCGGTCTCGGCGCCGCCCGGCTCCAGTCCCAGCTGAACCAATTCCACATCGTCCATGATGATGAAGTGCTCCAGGTGCGTGAGCAGCCGCTCAAACTGATCGGCGGAGATTCCCAATTCCAGTCCGTCGCCTTCGCGCCAGACCGTCAAATCACCCTGGATCCGGCCCTGCGCATTCAGCACCAGGTTCCAGGCCCCGCCGTCCGGAGCCAGATCGTTCACCATATTGGTGACCATGCCGCTGAGCCAGCGGAAGCGGTCTTCGCCGCGCACGGCAACCCGCCGCATCCAGCCCAGGTCGTGCACGGCTGCTCCTGATACCAGGGCCGCTGTTTCCGTCGCTGGCGCGTCCAATTGCCGTGGGGTCATTGCGCCCCGATACTCCAGGAGCCGGGGAGGTTTGGCCGCCGACGCCAACAGTGCGGCGAGTGGTGTGGCAGAAATGGTTGCTGCAAGATCCGGTTGAGTCATAGGGAAGCGCTTTCGGTACATGGCGCATTTTTTGCTGCGAACAGCGCGCCACACCGCATCCTGATTATAGCCTTCATACTGGATGCAATGCCCCGTCACAGGGGTGCCATAACCCCCGGGGGGATTGAATGAGCGAACAGCTCGAATCGGTTGGAAACGGATGGAGTCGATGGATTCTCGCCGCCGCAATATGCCTTGCCAGCCTCTGTCGCTCCGGCCCAGCAGCCCGAGGGCAGCCCCCAGACTCCGCCCAACCCCGGGAACGGCGCACCGGCTCAGACCCCTCCGCCTGCCAGTTCCAAGCCCGAAACCCACATCACACCCGAACAGGCCAAGCAGCTCTTCGCTCTGGTCGACGAACTGCTCAAGTTCTCCTCGCAGGAGACCGGCCTGCCCATCAAGAGCGAGGTCAAGCGCCGGCTCACCACCCGCGCCGCCGTGGAAAGCTATCTGAATGAGAAGTTCAACGACGACCAGGACGCCAAGCGCATGCAGCGCAGCGAGATCGTGCTCAAGAAATTCGGACTGCTCGATCGCGATTTCGACCTCAAGCCCTTTCTGCTGGCCCTGCTGAAAGAGCAGATCGAGGCCTACTACGACCCCAAGACCAAGACCGTGAATATGCTCGACTGGGTCAGCATCGACGAGCAGAAACCCGTGCTGGCCCACGAACTGACCCACGCCCTGCAGGACCAGCACGTCGACCTCGACAAGTGGAGCGACCAGACCCCGCCGGACGTCTCGCTCAACTCCAGCGACGACACCACCCACCTCGCAAAAGGATGAGATCGACACCGCCCGCGAAGCCGTCGCCGAGGGCCAGGCCACCGCGGTCATGATGGACTACATCCTCAAGCCGATGGGCGAAAGCCTGCTCAAGGACCCCGAGGTGGTCGATCTCATCAAGCAGCAGATGACCGGCTCCGGCGACTCGCCGATCCTTGCCCGCGCCCCTCTGCTGCTCTCCGAGATCCCTCCTGTTTCCCTACCGCGAGGGCCTCAGCTTCGAGCAGGATGTGTGGATGGACCAGGGCCAGACCGCGGCCTTCGCCGGCGCGCTCGACCGTCCGCCGACCTCCACGTGGGAGATCATCAATCCCCGCGAATACGAAAAGGGCCACATCCCCCCCGTGCCGCTACTGCCCGACATTCATCCCCTCGTCGATAAGCTTTACCGGCCCTACGACATCGGCCAGGTGGGCCAGCTCGACGTGCAGATTCTCACCGGCCTCTTCGGCGGCGAGACAGCGCCCGCGACCTCACGCCGGCCTGGGACGGCGGCATCTACTGGGCCGGCCAGTTGCGCAGCGCCACCACGCCCGCCCAGCAGGGCAGCACCGCTTCCATCGCCCTCTTTTATCTCTCCGCGTGGAGAAACGCTCCCGCCGCGCAGGCATTCGCACAGCTCTACGCCGATGAGCTGGGCCGCAAATACTCTGGCCTCAAGCCCGACAAGGCCGCCGAACGCTCTACGCCTGCCGCTTCCGGCGATGAGCCCGTCGGAAGAACAGGTCTACACCACCAACGAAGGCCCGGTCGTGATTACGACGCGCGGCAAGATGGTCTTCGTCTCGGAGAGCTTTCCGCTCGACCTGGCCCGCAAGCTCACCAGCCTTATCCTCGACGCGCAGGGCACCGGCGCGATGCAAACCGCATCGCTTTCCGGGCCGTTACATCCGGAGGCGGCTCGATCCTTACCGATCCCCCACGAACCGCTGTCTGCCAGCTTCGTCCAGTTTTTCGCCAACTGCGGAGTGATGAAGGGGGCGGTGGATGCCGAAATGAGGGCCGCGGCGAAGTAAAGGCCGCGAAAAACTCCGAGTCGAGTCTTGAACCCCACGCTCAGGCGGGCTCCTTGTGCACCAGGTACTCCTCAGCAAGCTCAGCCACAAGAACCGCGGTAGGCACCGCGACCAGGGCGCCCATAATTCCGGCCAGTCCGAACCCCAGCAGCAGCGCCACCAGGATCGACAAGCCCGGCAGGCCGACCCGCTGACGCATGATGTGCGGGACCAGGAACGAGTTCTCGAGCTGCTCGTACACAGCATAAAAAATCGCGACACCCAGTACCCGGCCCCAGGAATCGACTGCGGCCACCAGCAGCGCGAGGGCAATGCTGATCGCCGCGCCCAGCACGGGTACGAAGTTGAGCAATCCCGTCAGCGCGCCCAGGGCGTACGCATAGCGCACATGGAGTGACAGATACACCACCGTGCTGCTCACGCCAAGGATGAGCATCAGGGAGCCTTGTCCCACCAGCCATCTGCCCATCCTGAGCTTCGCCCGCTGCAGTGTCCTGTCCAGCCGGTCGCGACTTTCCGGCAGAAAAAAGGACAGGAACCAGCGGTAAGCTCCTTCGCCTTCCAGGATGAAATAAATGGTAAGAATGAACCCGGTGATGAAACCAAGCAATCTGCTGGCCAGGCTTTTGGCTGAGAGCAAGAGGTAGGTGGCTGCCTGGCTGGCAAATTGCTGAATCTTGTCGTTGAGGTCGTCCGTATCCATCCGATCGAGGATGGGAATGTGGCGGAGCCTTTCGATCAGCGCAGGGGATCTTGACGGCGCCTCCCGCCCAAACTCCTGAAGATCCCGGATCACTGGGGGCAAGGCCAGAAAACCGAAAGCGGTGAGAGCTCCCGCCAGTGCCAGAAGCATGACCAGAACCGCCCATCCTCGGAAGGGCTGCCATCGACCCACGCGAATGAGCGCGACGGACACCACCACCGGCCTGAGCACAACCGCGAGCAGTCCGCTCACATACAGCAGCACCAGAACGTCGCGGACAAGCCACGCCACATACAGTGCCAGCGCGATCGCGAAAGCAAAGACAATACTGCTTCGAAGATTCCGGCCATCGCCGAAGGGTTCGTTCATACGTAGGAATTCCTGCAGCTCGTCATGGGCGCCCTGGCGAACCATGGCGGCTGGTGAAACCGCAAGGCTGACTTGCTGGCTCGCCGCCTTACTGATCCCCGCTCAGAATTGAACCTACAATTCCGCCCAGCAATGCGCCACCGGCCGCCGGGGCCATTTGCCGGCCTTCGGCATGCGGCAGATACTCGCTGATTTGATGCGCCAATCGCGAAATCGGCAGTGTCTGCAGCCACACTGCTCCCGGCCCCGTCATGACGGCCAGAAAAAGTCCATCGCCGCCGAAGATCGCGTTTTTCAGTCCCGGCACCATCGTGATCTGGAATCCGACCGACGACTGGAACGCTCCCACGTGCCCCGGATGCACCCGAAGCACCTCGCCCGGCGCCAGGTTCTTGGTCACCAGTTCGCCGGAAAGTTCAAGCCATGCGGTGCCCACGCCGCTTAGTTTCTGCAGCAGAAATCCGTCGCCGCCAAAGATTCCCGCCCCCAGCGACTGCTGAAATCCCACACTGATGGTTACCTGCGGGGTGGCGCAGAGAAACCCGTGCCGGTGAACCATGTAGTCAGGACCCTGCCCAAGCTGCACAGGCACAATGTGGCCCGGCACCTTGGTCGCAAACGACACCTCGCCGGGATACTGGTACGCCCGGTACTCGGTCATGAACAGGCTGCCGCCGCCAGCCACCCGCTTGAGAATGCCAAACAGGCCGCCGCCCCCGCCCATCTGCGTGTGCGTGGTCATCTGGATTGAAGCGGTCATCCACGAGAGCTCGCCGCTCTCAGAAAATACGCTTTCGTTAGGATCGAGCTGCACATCGAGCACGGGCATTGTGGTGCCTTGAATCCGGGTCTGCATGGGAGATTTCTCCTCCTGTTCTGGGAAGTTTACAAGCAGCGGCGAAAACTCTACAGTCGAAAACTCACGCCGCTTGCAAAAATCCGGCAAACCGCGCGAGCTTTCGAGTCGCCGGCGTCACCAAATATTAAACGCAACCGAGTCTCCGCCGCCCAGGGTCCGTTGAAAAATCGAGTGCTTGAGGAAGTGCTCGTCATCGCGTTGCGGAAAGTCGTTGCGGAAATGGGCTCCGCGGCTCTCCGTGCGAGCCAGGGCCGCAGCCAGAATTGCGCCCGCTACCCGGCACATCGATTGAGCCTCGGCCAGGCGCCGGCTGCGCATTCCCTGTCGCACAAACCGCGCAAGCCCTGCCTCACATTCAGCTTGCGCTCTTATCCCTTCCCGCAGTGTGGCCTCGGAACGCAAGAGCCCCGCATTCGTCCACATCGAACTCTGCAGCCCCGCGATCAGATTCTCCACCAGTTCTTCGTCCTCGCAGGACAGTGCCGCAAATTCGCGTTCCGGGCTATCCCGGGGTGTCCGCGGCAACGCATCAGCCAGCATGGAGTGAGCGGCGCGCGCGCCAAACACCAACCCTTCGAGCAATGAGTTCGAGGCCAGCCGGTTGGCTCCATGAACGCCCGTGCAAGCCGCCTCGCCTGCCGCATACAGTCCACCCAGGCTGCTGTGGCCGAAGAGATCCGTGCGGATGCCGCCCATGAGGTAATGCGCGGCCGGGCGGACAGGAATCAGATCCCGGCACAGGTCAAGCCCGTATCGCGCCAGAACCGCGCTGATGCCCGGAAAGCGTTGATGCAGGTCGATGTTCTTCACGTGGCGCATGTCAAGGTGCACAATGCGGGTCTCGCCCGGCTCTGAACCCATTCCCTCACGGGTAATGGCGCGCGCCACCACGTCGCGCGGAGCCAGTTCGAGCAGGGGGTGATATCTCTCCATGAAGCACTCGCCGCGATCATTGCGCAGGTACGCGCCCTCGCCGCGCAGCGCCTCTGAAAGCAGGAAGCGCGGCGCTCCAGGCAACGACAGCGCCGTGGGGTGAAACTGGTAGAACTCCATGTCCGCCAGTTCCGCGCCAGCGTCCAGCGCGAGCGCTATCCCGTCGCCGGTTGCAACGCCGGGGTTGGTGGTATCGGAATACACCTGGCCGGCGCCGCCGGCAGCAATCAGCACGGCCCGCGCCCTCACCGTTCTTAGGTCATTTTCGCGGTCCAGCAGCTTGGCCCCAATCACGCGGCCATCGGCAACCTCAAGCCCGGTCACCGCGATCCACTCGGCAAAGCGTATCCGCTGGCTGGCGCGGGCAAAAGCCACCAGCGACCGGCTGATCTCAGCCCCTGTGGCATCTCCATTAGCATGCAGAATGCGAGGTAGCGAATGGGCGCCCTCGCGGGTGCGCAGCAAGTGGCCGCCTTCGCGATCGAATCGAGCGCCCCACTCAATCAGCTCGGCGACTCGCTCCGGTCCTTCAGAAACCAACGCCTCCGCGGCCGGCTCGTAGACAAGCCCATCGCCAGCGGTCACGGTGTCTTTCAGGTGGAGCGCCACATCCTTGTCGCCTTCCATGGCCACCGCAATGCCGCCTTGCGCGTAGTGGGTGTTCGATTCGCCCAACGATTCCTTGGTCACGACTAGCACATCGCCGTGCTCTGCCAGTTGGACAGCCGCCCGCAGGCCGGCTACCCCCGCGCCCATCACCAGATAATCAATTTCAGGTCCCAACGCCATAACCTCTGAGGCTATCACTGCGGGGTTGCCGCAGAGGCAAGTTCAAGGCTCCGTTCTGGCTGAAACAGGCGTCAACCCAAGAGAACACAGGATGGTCTCTATTGCTCAGACCTCGGCGACGACCGACCGTAGAGTGGGAATGTGGGGATTGATAAAGACTGGGTCCCGCTCTTCCAAGGGCACACAATAGCGATTCAAAGTCCTTATGGTCGCTGATGTTGCTGGGTTATTCTTCACAGCTGCACACAGCATCCCACTCATTTCCACCAACCGAAGCGAACTTAAGGGGTACACATGCGCGGACTCAAGACTCTACTTTCAGCAACCGCACTGCTCGCCGCACTGGCGATGGCACCGGCGGCTCAAGCCCAGATTTCCATTAACATCGGTGTTCAACCCCGGTGTTCGTATGGCTACTACGGATATGCACCTTACCAGTGCGCACCTATGGGATATTACGGCTCAGGTTATTTCTATAACGGGATCTTCGTGGGCATGGGCCCATGGGCGGGTTATGGGTATAGCCACGGCTGGGGCGGCCATCGATTTGTGAACGACGGTGGCGGCAGATATCACGGCGGTGTCGGCCGTGTGGCCTACAGTAGAAATCAAAGCCGGGGACAGGCACAACATAGCGGCGGCAACAGGCAACAGGGCAGGGCAAACGGCCAGCAGGCCCACACAAGTAAGGCGCGGCCTGCGGCTGAGCAGGGCGCGTCGCACGGATCTGCACCTCATGGCGAACAATCCCACGGCGGCGGGCAATCCCATGGCGGCGATCGCAAATAGTCGTTAAGCAGCTGTATCAGGTTCAACGTTTGCCATCGCGGCGGAGCATACCGGCTCCGCCGCTTGTTGTTTGTAAGTGAGCGTTGCCTTCGGTTCGAACTCCAACGCCTCCCCGCCCCACCCGTTTTTCATTCTCAGCGGAGAACGGGCGACGCCAGGCCCCGCCAAAGTGTAAGCTGTCTGGCAGCTTATTCATTCACAAATCCTTGACGGCGTGTCACAGCGCCGCAGGCCCGTTTCAAAGCGAGGTATAGAAGCAGAAATAAGAGTGGAGGACCAAGTCTGATGGAGATCTACCAGCATTTACCTCCGGAAGGGGTAAAGATTGTCCTGGTTTTGTTTTTGTCATTCCTGATCGGGCTGGAACGGGAAGAGCGTAAGGTGGCGCGGGAAACCTACGCCTTTGGGGGCATTCGTACTTTTCCCCTGATTGGATTGATCGGATATTCCATCGCTCTCATTTCGGGGACGCAAATCGTTCCGTTGATGATGGGGTTTCTGGTCATCTCCGCCTTCCTGCTCCTGTCGTATTGGCACAAGCTCAGCTCGGCACAGGCCGCGGGAGTCACTACGGAAATGTCAGGACTCGCCACGTTTCTGGTGGGTGCTCTTGTCTATTATGAGCACTTCTGGATTGCTACCACGCTTAGTGTCGCCAGTCTGCTGTTGCTGGATCTGAAAGCCGCTCTCGAAAAACTCGCTGCGCGCCTCCCATCGGATGAGATTCTCACCTTCGCCAAGTTTCTCCTGCTCACAGGAGTGATCCTGCCCGTACTGCCCAACCAGGAGTTCGGCCAATTCCATATCAACCCCTTCAAGACATGGCTGGTCGTGGTCGCGATAAGCACCATCTCGTATGCCAGTTATGTCTTGCAGAAGATCACCAAGGCCCAGGGCGGAATCGTACTGGCAGCATTCCTCGGAGGCGCCTATTCGTCCACGGTAACCACGGTTGTATTTGCGCGCCGAGCCGCGGGGGAGCGGCGCCCACACTTGTTCGCCGGCTGCATCCTGATCGCCTCCGGCGTCATGTATCTGCGCCTGGCCGCACTTCTGGCGCTCTTCAACCGTCAGTTGATGTTGCTGCTCGTGGTGCCATTTCTTGTTCTCGCCGCATTGGGGGTGAGTTTCGGCTGGCTCTGGACCCGACGCCGAGACGAAAACTCAACCGAAGTGCAACGGGAGTTCGAGCCCAAAAATCCGCTCGATCTGCTCGCGGCGTTTCTGTTTGCCGGCCTGTTTCTGCTGATGCTGGTGGTTACGCAGTTGGCCGTCACTTATCTTGGGAAAGGCGGTTTGAACACCCTGGCCGCGATCATGGGAGTAAGCGACGTGGATCCCTTCATCATGGGGCTCACTCAAGCCGCCGGCTCCCTTACGCCCGTCAAGGTGGCCGCCGCAGCCATTCTGATCGCAGCCGCGAGCAACAACGTCATCAAAGGGATTTACGCTTTCAGCCTGGCCGATCGGAAGACCGGGTTGCAGAGCCTGGTCTTCCTCGTCGCACTTGCCGTCGTCAGTCTTGTTCCACTATTTTGGCTTGGGTCCTGACCGAGGAAAGATCGAAATGATCATCCACACTCCGAGAAGCCGGCCCGTCTCGTGGAAGTTGAGAAAGCAGCGCACGGTGCACCGCTGGCTGATCCCGTTCATCGCGCTGGAGTGGATCTTTGAGTGGGCGGCTTTCGCACTCAGCAATTGGACCTTTCTCGAAGTCCTGGAATATCTCGGAACATTCTCCGTCCTGATTGCCGTGATTTTTTACTTCTCCGAATCCGGAGACCGCATCAAGCAGCGCCACTACCAGGCATGGCAGGTCATCAACACGGCACAGGGAAAGGGCGGCAGCGGCGGCCGCATCGACGCGCTGCAGGAGCTTAACGAAGACAAGGTTCCGCTGGTAGGCGTGGACGTGTCTTCAGCTTTCCTGCAGGGGCTTCATTTGCGCAACGCCAACCTGTTGCGCTCCGATTTCAGCTCTGCCGATCTCCGCAACAGCGATCTTTCCGGCGTCAATTTGACCCTGGCGAATCTCAACTCCGCCAATCTCCGTGGAGCCGTTTTGGATCGCGCAAAGTGCATTCAAACCGACCTCAGCAATGCCGACCTGAATGGCAGCAGTCTGGTTGGAGTCGATTTTTCCGGGGCGATTCTCGACGGTGCCGACCTTCGCAATGCGGACTTGCGAAACCTCGAATGGCACCATCTGAAGAGCATTGCAATGGCCAACATCGCGGGCGTCCGGAACGCACCTTCGGGCTTTGTAGACTGGGCGCTCAAAAACGGAGCCGTCAACCAGCTCGAGGCGCAGGATTGATGCCCTGCCAATCCCGCTGCATCAGTGCTTTAGGATAAAAGCAGCGTGCAAACGATACGAGTAGAAACACCATCGGCCAAGTATGACGTGATTGCGGGCAGCGGTCTTATCAGGACCCTTGCGCCCCGCATCGAGCGGGTTGCGGGCAAATTGCCCCATCGAGTCTTCGTGTTGACGTCGCCGGAGATTTGGGCGCTTTGGAGCCAGGATTTTCTCGCCTCTTTTGTCGAACCGCCGACCGCGCTGTTTTTGGCCGCCGGCGAAAGGCACAAGACCTTTGCCAGTGTGGAGAAGCTTGTCCGGCAGATGGTCCGCGCGGGCGGCGATCGCGGATCGCTGTTGATCGCCTTTGGCGGCGGCATTGTGGGCGATGTCGGCGGGTTTACGGCCGCGGTGTTCATGCGCGGCATCCCCTACGTCCAGGTTCCAACCACGTTTCTGGCGCAGGTGGACTCGTCGGTCGGTGGCAAGACCGGTGTGAACCTGCCTGAGGGCAAGAATCTGGTCGGCAGTTTTCATCATCCGCTGGCGGTCTTTGCGGACATCGAGGTGCTGGGCACACTGCCCGATCGCGAGTTGCGCGCCGGCCTGATGGAAAGCATCAAAGCAGGCATTATCCGCGACCGTACCCTCGTGCGTTACATGGAAGAGCACGTGGACGAATTGCTGCGGCGGAACCCGAAGGCCCTGGAAAAGGTGATTGCCGCATCCATCCGCATGAAAGCTGGAGTGGTGAACCGCGACGAGCGCGAAAACGGACTGCGCATGATTCTCAACCTGGGTCATACGCTGGGCCACGCTGTCGAGCAGGTCACGCGCTACAAGATGCTCCTGCACGGCGAGGCCGTCGGCTGGGGCATGGTGGCGGCGCTCTACCTGGCGGCGCGACGCGGAACCATCTCAGCGCGGCAGGCAGAACGGCTCGAAAACCTGATCTACGCCTATGGACCATTGCCGCCCCTGAAATTGCGCGCGGCCAAGCTTGTGGCCGCCACTGGTGGCGACAAAAAGAATCGAGACGGAGTAAGGCGCTTTGTGCTGCCGGTCGGCATTGGGGACGCGGGGGTGGTGGAAGACGTGACACCAAACGAGCTGGAAGCAGCAGCCAGGTTCATGCTGGCTCGCGCCGCCGCGGAGCGCGCCTGATGCCGTCCTCGGGAGCCAACCCGCCCGGTGCGAACGACGAGGCGAACGCGGCGCAGAACGTGCGCCAGATGTTCAACTCGATTGCGCCGCGCTATGACTTTTTGAATCACCTGCTCTCGGCCAGCGTGGACCGGCTTTGGTGGTGGCAAACGGCGCGCCGCTTCCGGGCGATACTGGCCAATCCCGATGCGGCTGTGCTGGATATTTGCTGCGGAACCGGGCACATGACTATGGCGCTTCTGAAGGGCCGTCCCCGGGGCGCGCGTCCTATCCTGGCGGCCGACTTCGCCTGTGGAATGCTCAGCCGGGCGGCTCAGCGGTTCGCCACGCGAAAGTCGGAATTGCCCGGAGCAGTCGCATTGGAAGCTGACGCGCTGCATTTGCCGCTTCGCTCCGAATCCCTCGATCTGATCGTGACGGCTTTCGGGTTCAGGAATCTGGCCAACTACCAGGCTGGGCTCTGCGAGTTTCACCGTGTGCTGAAAACGGGCGGCCAGTTGGGCATCCTGGATTTCAGCGAGCCCGGCGGGCTGTTTGGCAAAGCTTACGCAGTCTATTTTCACCGCGTGCTGCCGGCTATCGGACGTCTCATCTGCGGCAAAGATGGGCCTTACCGTTACTTACCCACGTCGGTGGGGAATTTTCCGCCCCCCGCGCAGATGCTGGAAATGATGCGCGAGGCCGGCTATGAAAACCTATCCTGGCAACCCTACACCTTTGGCATCGCCGGGTTGTACACGGGAACGCGTGCCGCTGTAGCCTAAGTAGGCATGCCTTTCGCCCTTTCCAGCCCGTCGGCTTCTGATCTGCCCGCGTTCTCCGCTGAAAAGCGGCGAGTGGCACTCCACTCCATGTTGGCTGCGGCGGCCATGACGGTGCTCAAATTGGCTGCGGGCCTGCTCTCGGGCTCCCTGGGCGTGCTCTCGGATGCGGCTCACTCCGCGCTGGACCTGACAGGGTCGGCGCTGACCTTCTTTTCGGTGCAGGTCTCCGATATTCCGGCCGATGAAGACCACACCTACGGTCACGGCAAAGTTGAGAACATCTCCTCCTTCGGTGAAGCCGGGCTGATGGCCATCTCCTGCGCGTGGATCATCTGGGAAGCGATCGAGAGAATACGGCACCACGGGGTGGAGTTGCGCCATTCCGTGTGGCCTGTCCTCGTCCTTTTGGCTTCCATTGCGGTGGACTTCTGGCGCTCGCGCCGGCTCGCCGAGGTTGCCCGGCGCACGGGCTCGCCGGCTCTCGCGACAGACGCATTTCACTTCGCCAGCGACATCTGGGCCAGCGCGGCGGTGTTGGCTGGGTTGGGCGCCAGTTGGGTGGGAACCCAATTCCATATCGATTGGCTGCGTTATGCAGACCCTGTCGCGGCGATACTTGTCTCTCTCATGATCCTGCGCATCACCACCAAGTTGACTCGCGAGACAATCGGAGTATTGATGGACCAGATTCCCGCCGACACCCGGCGGCAGGTCGTGACGGAAGTGGAGCAGGTGAATGGAGTGCTGGCTGTCGAGCAGGCTCGGGTGCGACGCTCGGGCGCCACTTATTTTGCCGACCTGACACTAGCCTTGCCGCGGCGCTACACCTTCGAGCACACCGGCGAACTGGTGCGCGAAGCCACCGATGCAGTGCATCGCGCCTTGCCCGAGGCTGACGTCGTCATCCACACAGTCCCCAGGCAGGGCCGGGCAGAGAGCATCTTTGACCGTGTCCGTGCCGTGGCCGCGCGCAACAACGTCAGTGTCCACGACCTCAGCGTGCAGTCGCATCATGGGCGCCTCCGCGTTGAGCAGCATGTGGAACTCGACGAGACCATGCCGCTGCTTGAAGCGCACAGCTTCATCAGCGCCATGGAAGCGGAGATTCTGCGCGAGACGCCGGAGATCGATTCCGTGTTGACGCACATTGAAAGCGAACCGGCCACCATCGAGCAGCCCGAAGAAATAATCGAAGAAGATCGCAGAATCGAGAAGGCGCTTCGCAATGCAGCCAGCCTTTTGCCCGAGATTGCCGACGTGCATGAGATCAACGTGGGCCGAACCGCCGAGCACATCACCCTCTCCTGCCATTGCACCCTGCCGGACGACCTGACCATGCAGCGGGTTCACGAGGTGATCACTGCTCTGGAAGATCGTTTCAAGCTCGAGTGCCCGGAAGTTCACAGAGTGACGATTCACCCCGAACCTGCGACCGATAACCTGCGTTGATCGAGAGCGAGCCAAACATCATGATTGCGCACAGCGAATGGAAACACGACGAGGTCTTTGAGGGAACCACAGAGAACGGCAACACCGTTGTGCTCGATGCGGACGCTGCGCATCGGCACGGTCCCAGCCCCATGGAGGCGGTTTTGATTGGCCTGTGCAGTTGCACCTCGGTTGACGTGGTCAGCATTCTCAGAAAGAAGCGTCAACCTCTCACCGGCCTTCGCGTCACAGCCAACGCGACGCAAGCGCCCGCGCCACCTCGCGTATTTACTCATATCAAGCTGACCTATGCGGTGCGCGGCCACCTAAGCCGCAAAGCCGTCGAAGACGCGGTTGCGCTCTCGAGATACAAATACTGCTCTGTGTCCTTGATGCTGGAGAAGGCAGCGACGATCGAGTACCAGATCGTCTACCTCGACGGCGAGCCCGAGCCATGAGAGGAAGCTTCCTGATCCGCATCTTTCGCATGGGCTCACTGGTCATGTTACTGGTAGCGGTTGCGTTGCTGGCCGCCATCACCACTATGCATTTTGCCATTCATGGGGCCGAGGTGCAGGTGCCGGCGCTGAAAGGAATGACCGTCGCCGAGGCGCGCAGCCAGGCCGCCGGAATGGGGCTGAACCTTGACGTGGACAATCGCTATTACTCCGGCGACGTGGCCGCAGGTCACATCCTGTCGCAATCCCCAGCCGAGGGGACGGTGGTGCGCCGGGCCTGGCGCGTGCGCGTGGCTGAAAGCCTGGGACCGCAAAAGGTAGACGTCCCGGATACGGTGGGTGCAGATGATCGGCTCGCGGCCCTGCGCCTGCGCCGTGTGGGACTCGAAGTGGGTGCGACCGCGCATCTTCCCGACGCCGCCGTGGCCGAAGGTACCGTGATTGCACAGGACCCGCCCGCACATGCACAGGGTATTGAGCGACCCGCGGTGAATCTGCTGGTGGCCGCCCCGGATGATGAGACCCCGGACGGCTACGTGATGCCCGACCTCACCGGTCTCCCCGTGGTGGCTGCGCAGGCCGACCTCGCCAGGGTGGGCATCAAATCCGCGGAACCTGCGTTTGTCGATGTGCCGGTGGCGCCGGTCGGAACCGGCAATGCCCCCCCCCGGCCTCCGGTTCTTCCCGGTTCGGTGATTGCCCAGCAACCACCTGCGGGCGCGCGCGTTGACCAGATCATGGAAGTGAAGTTCACCGTGGCCAAGTAGCCCTGGCTCCGTTTCTGCAACCTGCCGCATCTAAAACAGGATCGAATGACGCCCCAACCCGGAAAACCGCAATTCGAGAACCCCGGCGCGGCCGCAGCCAGCGATTTTTCGCATGCATGGCGGGCCTTGCGCCACCGCAATTTCCGCCTCTTCTTCGGCGGCCAGAGCATATCGCTCATCGGCACGTGGATGACGCGCATCGCCACTTCGTGGCTGGTCTATCGGCTGACTAAATCCGCTCTTCTCCTGGGCACGGTGGGCTTCGCGGGGCAGATCCCCACATTTCTGCTGGCGCCGATTGCGGGAGTTCTCGTGGACCGCCTCGATCGCCGCAAAGTGCTGGTGTGGACCCAATCGCTGGCCATGGTGCAGTCGCTTGCCCTGGCGTGGCTCACCCTTTCGCATCGCATCACCATCGCCGAAATACTCGCATTGAGCTCCATGCAAGGCATTATCAACGCATTCGACATGCCCGGCCGGCAAGCTTTCATGGTCAAGATGGTCGAAGACCGTGCCGACCTCTCAAACGCCATCGCCATCAATTCGTCGATGGTGAACGCAGCGCGTCTCATCGGCCCATCGCTGGCCGGTTTGCTTATCGCCGCCACCAATGAGGGTTGGTGCTTTCTCGCCGACGGCATCAGCTACATCGCAGTGATCGCTTCTCTCCTCATGATGCGGCTATCGCACCAGCAAGAGCAGCGCGCCACAACCACCATGATTGCCCAGATGCGCGAAGGCTGGTCGTATGTCTCCGGCTTTGTGCCCGTCCGCACCATTCTGATGCTGTTCGCCCTGTTGAGCCTGATGGGATGGCCCTTCATGGTGCTCATGCCGATCTTCGCCGCCCAGGTGTTGCACGGAGGGCCGCATACATTGGGGTTCCTGATGGGCGCAGTGGGTGTGGGCTCGCTGGTCTCGGCGCTCTCGCTCGTCATTCGGCGCTCGGTGCGCGGGCTCACCAAGATGATTCCGATTGCCGCGGCAGTTTTTGGCGTGGGGCTGATCTGTTTTGGATTTTCACGGGTGCTGTGGCTCTCGTTACTCATGATGTTTGTGACTGGATTCGGAATGATGCAGGGAATGGTCGCCAGCAACACCATCATGCAGACTTTGGTCGAGGAAAAAATGCGTGGTCGCGTAATGAGCTACTACACCATGGCCTTCGTCGGCATGGCGCCTTTCGGCAGCCTTTTGGCCGGGGCCCTCGCTCACATCATCGGCGCTCCCCACACGGTGATCGTCAGCGGTCTTGCATGCATTCTGGGATCGCTGTGGTTCTGGTCGCGGCTCAAGAAAGTCCGCAAAGAGATGCGGCCCATCTATGAACGCCTGGGCATCATACCCCAGCCGAATCTGGCCATCGAAGAGAGCGGGGAAAGCTGAGCCAAAGCAGAATAGCCTCGATGGCGCCGCGGAACTATCGTGGCCAGGAAAGGATGATTGACATGGGAGCAAGTGAAGACATGGAAAAAATCGCGCTGCAGGAGCGCGAGCTTGTGCTGCCGCGGCTGGATGCGCAGACGGCGTGGGAACTGGGCAAGCGCATTCGTGCCATGGCTGAAGAGCGTGGTCTCGCAGTCGTAATCGACGTGCGGCGCTTTGGACAGCCGCTGTTCTATGCTGCCATGGAAGGCACCACTCCCGATAACGTGGATTGGGTGCGGCGCAAAAGCAATGTGGTGGCGCGCTTCCATCGCAGTTCCTACGCGGTGGGCCTGAAAGAGAAATCGAAGAACGAGACACTCCTTCAGTCGCAGGGCCTGCCGGTGGCGGACTACGCCACCCATGGCGGATCGTTTCCCCTCGCCGTGCGCGGCGCCGGCGTGGTTGGCAGCGTCACCGTCTCCGGCCTGCCGCAACGCCGCGACCATGAGTTGGCGGTGGAAGCCCTCTGCGACCTGATCGGGCCCGACTACCAGACAATGCGGCTGGCGGAGGAGTAGCGCCAAATCATCCCGCGAAGTGAGCCAGCATCAGATCAGCATTACGATGTCCGCTTGATCACCGCAACAAAGAATCCGTCAGTGTGAAACGCGCCGGGCAGCAGGCGCAGAAAACCTTCGGGCGTGGCGCACCGTCTCAGCCGCTCCGCGCCCTCGGCGGTCAAGATACCATCGCTCCACATCTCGTCGATGCGGGGAAGAATCGAGACCGCGCGCGCATGTGGGTTGTGCGCAAGCAAGGCGGAAACCACCTGCTCATTCTCCTCGGCCTCCAACGAACAGGTGGAGTAGACAACCCGGCCTGCCGGCCGAACGGCACGCAATGCGGAATTGAGAATTGCTCTCTGCCGTTCGCTTTGGCGGACCAAGTCTTCAGGTTTCAGGCGATGGCGAATCTCCGGATTGCGGCCCAGCGTGCCAGTGCCGCTGCAAGGCACGTCTGCCAGCACCAGGTCGTACATGCCGTCTTCGTCCAGCGCGGTAGCGTCCGCGAGCCGGCATTCCACGCGATCTTCAACCAGAACCAGCCGTTTTCGCAGCAGAGCGATCCGCTGTGGGCTCGATTCGCATGCCACGATCTGCGCCCCCGGATTGCGCTCGGCCAGTATGAATGTCTTTCCCCCTGGAGCGGCACAGCAATCGAGAATCGCAATGGGCTGTTCTTTGGGTCGAACACCAGCGAAGCTTGCGATTTCCGCCACCAGTTGCGAGCCCTCATTCTGCAGCCGCACGCGGCCCTCAAGAAAAGCTGGAGAGCCCATGATGTCACCCGAAGCAAAGCGGGCAGCGGAAAGCAGTTCGCCGGGCTCGAGAGTGATTCCCGCCTGAGCAAGTTCCTGTTCCACCGCAGAGTCGACAATGCGCGCCGCCAGCGCGGGCTGTCTCTGTCCGTGGCGGCAGATCGTGCGCGTTGCTTCCATTCCGTAGAAAGCCGCCCACCGTTCAACCATCCAGGCGGGATGCGCCGTCGCCAGCGCCACTTCGGCTGGAGCGTTCTCCGGATACGACTTCGGTGGAGCCAGCGATAGTTTGCGCAACACCGCGTTGACCATGCCGGAGGCAAAGCGGTGTCCCGCCTGCTTGGCCAGTTCCACGCTCTCGCCGATGGCTGCGCGCGCGGGGATACGGTCCATGTGCAGCAGTTGAAACGCACCGAGACGAAGCGCGATCTGAATCTCAGCATCAAGTCTGGCGCCAGGCCGCGACAGTAATGTTCGAATCTGATCGTCCAACTGGATTTGCCACCGTAGCACGCCCAGCACGAGTGCTGTGGTGAGGTTGCGGTCGGCCGCGGAAAGTGCGGCGGCAGACTTGCCGCGCAGCAGATCATCGGAATGCGATATGCCGCGCTCGACCGCGGATAGAACTGCGAAAGCAGCCGTGCGCGCCGGCGAGACTGCGGTCATTGCTCTCAACCCAGCCGCGCGGCTGCGACGGGTTGCATGCCGCGTAGAAACTCCGCCGCTCCGAGGCGCCTCTTGCCTTCAAGCTGTACCTCGACAAGCTCCAGCCACGTGTTGTGCGCGCAGCGGACGAACAGCCGATGATTCTCAATGCGAATTTCGCCCGGTTGGGTTGAGTCACCCTGCGGGAAGCTCGCCGGATCGGCCGCATCCATTCGATGGACAATCAGCTTTTTCCCACCCCAGGTGGTGAAGGCGCCCGGCCAGGGCTGAAATCCGCGCCATCGATTCTTCAATTCAATGGCTGTGTGCGCGGTGAAATCCATGCGCCCATCTTCGCGCTCTAGCAGCGGAGCCAGGGTAGCCAGCGAGTTGTCCTGTGACCGAGGCCGGATTCTGCCATCGGCCAGACCGGCAAGGGTCTCCACCATCAATGGCGCGCCTTTCTGCGCCAGCACATCGAAAAGATCCGCGGCTGTCTGCTCCGCTGCAATCTCTACCTGCTGCTGCATTAGGATCGGCCCGGTGTCCAGTCCTTCTTCCAGCAGCATGGTCGTGTTGCCGGTGAACGTCTCTCCCATGGCGACGGCCCATTGGATGGGCGCCGCCCCGCGGTACCTCGGCAGCAGCGAAGCATGCAGGTTGATGCACCCGAGCCGCGGCAATGCCAGCATCCAGGGTGGGATGATGCGCCCATAGGCCACCACCACAATTGCATCGGGGGCCATGGCTTCCAGCTTCGCGCGGAACTCGGAGTTGTTGCGAATTCTTTCGGGCTGAATCACTTCGAGGCCGGCGCTCAGCGCAGCTTGTTTTACGGGTGGGGCTAAGAGTTCCTGTGCGCGACCGACCGGCCTGTCCGGTTGGGAAACGGTCAACGCGATTTCATGACCTGTTGCCACCAACGCCTCAAGCGTGGGCACAGCGAAGCGCGGTGTGCCGCAGAAGACCAGCTTCACGGCTTTACCAGGTTCCTTCGCGCTGCAGCTTGCGAATCTTGCGCAGTACCAGGTCGCGCTTCAGCGCGCTCATCCTGAAGATGAACAACATGCCATCCAGATGGTCGATTTCGTGCTGAAAGGCGCGCGAGAGCAGCTCTTCTCCGTCCATCTCGAACCACTTTCCCTTCTCATCCTGCGCGCGGATGCGGACTTTGCTGGCCCGGGAGATTTTCTCGCGAATCTCAGGGAAACTGAGGCACCCCTCCTCTTCGTATTGCTTACCTTCGCGGAGGATGACTTCGGGGTTGACGAGCACCAGCTTCTGGGCGGGATCCTTGCCCTGACTGAGGTCGACTATAGTGACCCGCTTGGACACGGCCACCTGCGGCGCGGCCAGCCCGATGCCCTGCGAGGCATACATGGTTTCAAACATGTCGGCGACCAGCCGTCTCAATTCGCCATTGAATTCGGTGACCGGTTCGCCTGGCTGCTGTAACACGGGCTCGGGATATTTAACGATCTTTAGAATCATCTCTGTCTTCTTAAAAGCTCCGTATCTGTTCGATGTATCCGTCGAAATTTCGTTTCATTTCCAAGGCCGAATCACCGCCGAATTTTTCGTGCGCCAAACTCGCAACCGTAAGAGCCACCATGGCTTCTGCCGCCACACCGGCAGCGGGAACGACGCAGATGTCACTGCGTTCGTAGCTGGCGCTGGTGGCCTCGCGGGTGTCAAAGCGCACCGACTCCAGCGGCCGGCGCAGCGTGGAGATGGGTTTGAGATAGCCGCGCACCACCAGGTCTTCGCCATTGGAAACGCCGCCCTCCATGCCTCCTGCGTTGTTCCGCGAACGCGTAAAACGGGTTGGCCTATCGATTGCCTCGCTAGCGTAATGGATCGCGTCGTGCACTGCGGAGCCGAAGGACTCGGCCGCCATCACCCCCCGGCCAATCTCGACCGCTTTCACGGCCTGCAGACTCATCACGGACCAGGCCAATAGCCCGTCAAGCCGCTCATCCCAGTTGGCAAACGTGCCCAGGCCTGCCGGCACATCGTGCACCACCACTTCAAACACGCCGCCGACTGTATCCCCGGTGCGGGATGCCAGTTCGACCTCCTCTTTCATGCGGGCTTCGGTTTTGGCGTCGACGCAGCTCAGCACGATCTCGTCGCGCGCGGCGACGGCGGCGATTTCTTCCCACGTGGCGGCATGATCCAGCTCGACGCGCCCCACGCGTATGACATGACTGGCAATCTCAATACCAATCTGCCGCAACATGAGCTTGGCGAAGGCTCCGGCAGCGACTCGGGCCGTGGTTTCGCGGGCCGATGCGCGTTCCAGGATGTAGCGAGCATCAGGAAAGTTATATTTCAGGGCGCCGGCCAGATCGGCGTGGCCAGGCCGCGGCGATGCCACGGGTTGGTGTTTGGCGGGGTCACCGGCTTCTACCGGCAGCTTCTCCTCCCAGTTCTTCCAGTCGCGATTCACAATTTCGACGGCGATCGGCGAGCCGATGGTCTTGCCGTGTCGTACACCGCTGATAATGTGGGCTTTATCGGTCTCGATCTTCATGCGGCCACCGCGGCCGTAGCCCTGCTGCCGCCGCCACAATTCACGATTGATAAACGCGAGATCGATGGGCACACCGGCGGGCAGGCCGGAGATCATGGCAATCAATGCCTCCCCGTGCGATTCTCCGGCGGTTGAGAAACGGATCATATGTCTCTGATTGTAGCGGGGAACGTGGAATATGGACTAGGAACTACTTCGGAGTCTGGGGGGGACTCTGGACGGGCTCTTATGCCAAGCAAGTGCTGGAACAGATCGGAACCTCCCTGTCTCTTTTGTGCAGAGTCACCTGGGGCCTACGATCCGCAAGTGACGCAGGGATTTGCGAGCGGCTGAAGATCTTCGGCCAAGTTGCTGAATTCAAGCTGTCTTTTTATGGTGGGCGCTGCAGGATTCGAACCTGCGACTTCCACCGTGTGAAGGTGGCACTCTACCGCTGAGTTAAGCGCCCCAAGGAGGGTGGCACAAGTCGCGCCGGAGGGGCATCCCATGGGTTAGAGTAACACCAGCAGGGCTTTAGGGCCAGTGTGTGCCTCCATGCGACGGGGGCAGACCGGGATCCTTCGATCACGATGCGCTGGAACGCCAGATTCAACCGCGACGAAAGCAATTCGGCCCCTGACGGGGAGGCGGTATTGCGTCCTGCTCCCGGATTAGGCGGAACGATTGCCGGCGGTTCGGCGGGGCTCGCGGGACCAGGTCTGGCAGGTTCCGTTCTGCTTGGGCCCGGACATGGACCGGGGCTAGGGGATGGACTTGGAGTGGGGTACCGAGCCAGCGGACCACTGATGGCGGCCAAGTCCAACGGCAAACCGGGACACGAAGAGGCGGGTGAGCGAATTCCGCCGGTTGCTGACGGGGGTTTGAGCGCGAGCGATAATTCCGCGAGGGAAACCGCGGATCCGGCGCAACCTTCCGATGGGGATGGGGTTCCAGAAGATATGGCGACCCTGGTCCTGGACAATCCGGCCCTGGGAGCGGCTCCGGGTTTATCCCCGGCGGCAGGTCCAGAGGCGCGTTTGCTGCCCAATTACGGCGCAGACGAATCGAGCGATGCCGCCATTATGCTGCGGGTTGCCGCGGGCGATGAATCGGGCTTTACCTATCTGGTGGAGAAGTATCACCGGGCCATGATTCATTTCCTCGTCCGGATGGTGCGTAACCAGGCCATTGCAGAAGAGCTGGCGCAGGAAGTATTCCTGCGGGTTTACCGGTCGCGTGAGAGCTACCGGGCCGAGGCCAAGTTCACCACCTGGCTTTACCGGATCGCGACCAACCTCGCGGTGAATCATGCGCGCGACACCAAGCATGAGCGGGCGGTGCAGAATGTTTATCTTGACGCGCCCGACGAGGAAACCGGGACAACTCCAGACGTGGCCGACGACGAACCGTCAGTTGAGCAACACCTGCTGCGCGACGAGCGGATGGCGGCGATCCGGAAACACGTCATGGATTTACCCGAAAGGCAGCGGATGGCGGTGCTGATGCACAAGTATCAGGGGATGGATTACCGGCAGATTGGGGAGGTGCTCAAACTGAGCGAGTCGGCGACCAAGTCGCTGCTGTTTCGCGCCTACCAGACGCTGCGGGACAAGCTGAAGGATTTTGTATAGCTCTCGCGATGAAGCTGGTAACCTCGGGGCCGGAAGCGGGGTAGCCATTGGAGCAGGAATCAAGCCGGAAAGCACCGGCGGGGAGTGGGGTGGTACCGATGGAACGTGCATTGAGCAAATTGAACGGGAAGAAGTGCAACGGGATCGATGGCAAGCTGGCAGATGTGCTGCTCGCACCGGATTCGGCCCCTGCCAGCGTGAAGGCTCATGTTGCGGGGTGTGAATCGTGCCGTGCCGAGTTGGAGGAGCTGCGCAGCACGCTGTCTCTTCTGGATGTTTGGAAGACGCCGGAGCCAAGTCCCTATTTCATGACCCGCTTTGGCGCGCGCCTGGCTGAGCTGCGCGCGGCGCCGCCGGCGAGTTGGATGGCCAGGCTGCGCGCTCGTTTTGCTTATGGCCCGCAAATGCACATCAAGCCACTCGCGGTGATGACGCTGACGGTGATGCTGTTGCTTGGCGGCGGAGCTTATCTTGACATTTCCAACTGGGACCAGCCTCCGGCGGCCGCTGGACAGGCTGCCGTGGTGCATGACCTGCAGACACTAGACAACAACGCCCAGCTTCTCGACCAGCTTGAAGCGATTTCAAACAACGATACGAACGCGAATTGATACCCATGAACGACGGCCGGTTCATGAGGGCCCGCGAACCAAAGGCTTGCGGTTAGCATTGAACCACTCGAACGGCAGGGGGCCGAGAGGGACATGATCAGGGTGAATAACGCGGGAAAGCTCCGCCACGCAGCTTTGGCTGCCGCGACCTTGGCCATGTGTCTGCCGATTGCCTGGGCGCACGGCCAGCAACACAGCGCTCCTCACCAGGAACGGGGTCAGGAGCGGGCGCCGCAGCAGCGCTATTCCGCTCCTCGGCCTAAGCCTTCGCGGCCTGCGCAACAGGGAAGGCCGCAGGGCTACAACCGGCCGGCTCAGCAGTATGGGCAGCCCGCACAACCCTCCCAGCCGAATCGGCAGTATCGCGGAGAGACGCCCCAAGGCCGAGGTGCGCAGCAGGCTCCCATGAATCCGCCGATGGCGACGCGCCCCGGATATCCAGGCGCGAACGGCGGTTACCCAGGGCAGGGCAATCGGTATCCCGCCTCCAACTACCTGGGGTCGGGTGCGCGGCCGAATTTCCCACGCTATATGGAGCCAGGCTATGCGCCCCCCGGCCATTTAGGCGCGTGGCTCAACCAACACCGCGGCGTTCCACTACAGGACCAGGAGAGGATGCTGCGCAGTGACCCCAGCTTCAGCCGGCTTCCTCAGTCAGATCAGCAGCGCCTGGTGCGTGAATTGCATCAGGTGGACCAGATGCCGGAAGGGCAGCGGGAGCGACGCCTGGCGCGCGCCGAGGCTCTGGAGCGCCTGTCACCCCAGGAACGGGCGCAGGTGAACGATTCTGCCCGCGAATGGAGAACTTTGCCGGATGACCGTCAGGCCATGATGAAAGATGCCTTTCGCAATCTGAGCGCAGTTCCGCCCGATCAGCGGCCAATGGTGTTGAACTCCAGCCGCTACCAGAACGCCTTCAGCCCCGAAGAGCGAAACATTCTTTCTAACATGCTGCGCGTGGAACCCTACCAGCCGCCGCAATGAAGGCGGCGGCATTGGGCAGCGGCTCGATGCGTACCTCAGGCCGAGCGAATAAGCGCCGCGGAGTAGGCCGCAACGTGCACCCTTAGCTTGTCTCCATGGCCCACCATCTCTTCGCCGGGATGGGGATGGAATTCTCCATCGCTTTTTACTTCCGAACCTTCGAATGTCACCCCGGTCTTGCTGTCGATTGCCGGAGCATCAAGGCGCTCCACCACCGCTCGTTTGAAGACGCCGGAAGCCGGCTTGAGAGTCACCTCCGCATTGGACACATCTTTATTGAAGATCGCGACCAAACCGTCTCCTTCGTTCCCGGCAGCATAAGCGGTTACGTTTGCCCCGTGCGTCTCCAGCGTTGTCGGGTGTAAGGTTCGTCCAGAGAACCGCTGTGCCAGCATCAATCCGTAGAATTCCGGTCGCGCGGTGAAGCCGGTCAAGCGAGAACCCACGATGGGCGAATAATAGCCGTTCGCACCGCCGTGGAAGTTAACCCCCACGCAACCCAGGGAAGCCATTTCCAGGCAGAAGTCTCCCGCCCATAGCGCCGAAGCAAACGTGTCGCTGACGCCCGGCTTTCCGGCGTTATAGCAGGAATTGACCTCCGTCATGCGAAACGGCAAGCCGGCGGCTTTGGCCGTCTCAATCGCCTCGCGGCATGAGCTATCGAAGCGCGCTCCGGGATGCAGGAGCAGGCTGATGGTCATGCGTGGGTCCGAAGGCGGCCCCAGGGGATAGTAGTGACTCGTAACCATTGAAATCTGCTTGGGTACCTCCTGCGTGAACTGCTTCACCCAATTCTGGTTGAAAGCGGTATCCGGGCCCGCCACTGCGACCTGAGGAAGCTTCTGTTGGTACGCGAACCTGAACCTCCTCCACCGGGCGAGGTACTCATCGAACGTCCACGGCTTGTTGCCCTGGTCGTGATGTTTGAAGAGATCAGGCTCGTTGCCAAACTGGACGCACATGAGCTGGCTGCCAAGCGTCCTGGCTACAAAACTGCCTTCGGCGAGCGCCAGTTGCAGGGAGCCTCCGGCAAGATTCAAACCATAGATGCAGCGCCAGCCGGTGGCGCTTAGAAAGCCGTGCAGGTTGAGGATGGAACGCGGAGTGATGGTGTAGGTGCGCGGCACGCGATGGCCCGGATCAGGCCCAACTAGCCCACCCGGTTCCGGCGGGGTTGCCGGTTCTGTCTCAGACCAGACCGTGAACTCGCTCAGGTTGCCGCCCAGGCGCAGCACTCCTGTGGGACTGAGCCTGCGGAACAGATCAATCAGTGCAGTGTTCTGGGGCGAAAAGAAATCGGGGTAGGCAAGCTGGCCGCTCTCGTAACTCAGTCCCATGAAATCCAACGGCACTTTGGCGGTTGGTTTCTGAGGCTCGATCACGAGAGACATTTCGACAGAGGCCGATTGCCCAATCAACCTGGCCGGTCGGGTCAGCGTCGCCGCTCCCAGGCCTGCGAAGATGCGACAAAATTCTCTTCTCGACAGTTGCTTCATTGCACCTTCCACCCTGTGCAGCCTTTCGGCTTACTTCGGGGCGGGACCGCGGACCACCTGAACAAAATCAGCAGGGCGCACATGCCTTGCGAACGCCGCTTTCACGTCGTTCGCGTTCAACTCGAAATAGCGTTTTGCCGCCTCGATGGGTTCGTCCAGCGGAAGGCCGATCACGGCCCTGCCCAAAAGTCCGCCAGCCACGTCGTCCTCGCTCGATTCGCTCAGGGGAATCTGCCGCAGAAGCATGGCCTTGGCCTGCTGGAGCTCGCCGGCAGAGACGTCCTGGGTCCGCATCTGGTCCAGATCGCGCTGAATCAGCGCCCTTGCCTTCGAGACGTTTTCCGGATTGCATCCATAGGAGACGGAATAATCGGCTCTCGTCTTTGATGCGTCCAGACTCACGTTGACGGTGTAGACATAGCCCGCCACCTGGCGCAGGTCGTGATACAAGCGTGTGGCATAAAAGCCGCCGCCCAAAACGTGATTGCCCAGTTGCAGCGGGTAGTAGTCCGGATCGAAGCGGTTGAGATTCAACTGCTCCGCCAGCGTCACCGTGTCCTGCACGGCTTCGCGATCGGCCACGTTCGCCGCAGACGGCTTGTTGAGCGGGACTGGAGGGAGAGTCGTATCGGGTGGCTTGCCCGCGGCCTTCCAATCGCCGAACCACTTCTCAATCACGGGCTGGGCTTCTTCCGGTGTAACGTCGCCAATGACCACGATGGTGGTGAGGTCGGGACGGAAGGCGGTGGCGTGAAATTGCTTTACGTCGTTCAAGGTGATTTTGGCGACGGTGGCCGGGGTTGCCTCCCGCAGTTCCGGGTCGCCGGTCGGGAGCAGCGCCAGATCGAGCGCACGCGAGGTTTGGTAGCCGGGGCTGTTCAGCCTGCTGGCAGCAATCTGCTCTGTCTGTTGTTGAACCACGGCAAAGGCGTCCGGCGGGAAAGCGGGATGCAGGACGTTGTCTGCGAGCAACTCGACACCACGCGAGAAATGCTCCTTCAGAACGTTCACTGAAAAGCTGAAGCCTGCGCTCTCATTCGCTGCAATGTCATCGAGTGCCTTTTGGAAGGCAAGACGGTCCAGCGTCTGGGTTCCATAGGAGAACAGACCATCGAGAACGCTGGACATGCCTTCCTTTCCCGCAGGCACCTCAAGATCGGATTGGTGCTTGACCTCGCCCATCACGGACACGGTGGGCGCTGTGTGATCCGTCTTTACAATCAACCGAATTCCGTCGGGGAGCTTCCTATCGGAGACGGCGATGAAGTTCTGCGGAACCTTGAGCTGGGATAGAGGACCTGCTGCCCAGGCGGGAAGTTGCACCGGCTTGGTGGGTGCGGACGTAACTTCCTCCGCGCCGCCAAATCCCTTTGCCGAGACCGGTTTCCCGGTGGGCATGGGCGTCAGAGTTGCGGTGACCGAGTTCTGGTCAGTGAGATATTGTTTGGCCACTCGGTTCACATCCGCGAGGGTGACGCGCTTGATGGCTTCAATGTCCTGATCGGGCGAGGTGCGGCCTTCGGCAGCCAGCGCATTCGACCAAACATTGGCCAAGCCAGGAATCGAAGTTCTTTGGAAGTCGGCGTTCGCAACCTCACTGCGAATCGCTGCCGCGACCAGATCCTGAGGAACACCGTTTTGCGCATAGTTTGTGAGAATGTCGCGCATTTGCTTCATGGCAGTGGAAGCATCGCCATTCGACGGCAGCGCTACCAAACCATATGCCGCGCCGGCCTTGGGATATGTCTCCGCCATCCCGAACTCCGCCGCCAGCGCCTTGCCCGCCGGCACCATTCCGTAAAGATCGGCCCTCTGACTCGCAAGCACGTCGGAGAGAACCACGCTTGCCGCGTAGTCGGGCGAGTCCGTACCGGGGAACCGATATGCAATGAAGCCGAGAAGGTAGGGGAGATTGCTCTCGAGGGTGAAGGTTTCCGACTTCACCGGTTGCAAATCCACTTCTGGCCGTGGAGGCAAAGGATGACTGGGGACACTGCCAAAAAGCTGCTGAATCTTGGCCATGGTCGCAGCCGGATCCATTTCGCCGACGATCACCAGGATGGCGTTCTCCGGGGTGTACCACTTGTCGTAGAAATCCTTGAGCATTGCACCGGTAGTGGCGTCAAACGAAGGCTTGGTGCCCAGGGGATCGTGCGCGTAGGGCGTGCCCGCGAACAAGTCCTGATTCACGCGATCGATGAATTTATAGGTGGGATTGGAAAGATCGCGCGCAACTTCCTGTTCGATTGCGCCGCGCTCTTCTTGCCATTCCTGCTGTGAGTCGTCGACTGAGTGCAGGCAAGCCGCCTGCGCCTCGAGCGCAACGTTCATGTCCGCTGCCGGGACCGTCGCAAAGTATTGGGTAATGTTTTGCTGCGTATCGGCGTTGTCTCGGCCTCCGAGCTGCGCATAGATTGCAGCCGTTTGATCGGCCGTCATGCCCGTGCATCCGCGAAACATCATGTGTTCCTGCGCATGAGCCATGCCTGGAAAACCTGGCGGCGTCTCATCGCCACCCACCAGAAAATTCATCTCGACCGTAGCATCCGGAGCCAGCTTGTTCGGGATGATGACCACGCGCATGCCATTTGACAGGGTGGAGCGCACCACCTGTGCCTGGGTTTGAGCGAAAGAACAGTGCGGAGACTCCGCGGCGAAGGCCAACAGAAGCAGAAGGGGAAGGCATTTTGGATTCACGTTTTTTCTCTTGACTGATCTGCCGTTGCAGATCGTTCGTTTGCGCAGCTGATCTGGACAAAGAGGCCAACTTCCATGCGATGAAGACAGCCGCCGTGCCTTGTTGCGGCAAACACGGTGGTTGGGTTCATCTGGTTTGACGCCCAAAACCGTGCCGTTTTTCGCACTGTTTGATGTGGAGGTCCGGATCGGAAGTTGCCTGGGGCCAGAACTCTCGGTGAAATCTTTGCTTGCAGCCGGATATCAATGCCCGTGTAACGCCGAAAATAGCTTGAGTGTTTCTGAGGGCATTATGTTCGGCGCTGCTGCCAACATCGCGGGACGCGACACTCTGACCAGGCGGCCTGCAGCGACGCTTATTCAATCGAACTCGCTCCCGCTTTGCCACTGCAACCGCAGGATTATGGGCCCGCACGCCGCTACATCGACCCCAGACCGCCCGCAACAACTTGCGATGAATGGCCGAAAAAGCTCAGAGCCCAGGCTGTGCTCCAACCCGCTGATCGCGGAGCCTATCATCAATATGTGCAGCTCGCGAGAAAGTTAACAGCAGCCCCTACACAGGAATTGCCATGAAGATCGGATTTCTGGGACTAGGCAACATGGGGACACCGATGGCGCTGCGGTTGCTCGCTGCAGGATACGAATTGTCGGTGTGGAATCGGAGCGAAGAGCGTACAAAGCCGCTCATCCACGAAGGTGCAATCGCCGCAGCGACCCCCGCTGAAGCAGAACTGGGCTCCGACGCTGTAATTAGCATGCTCCCGGACGATGCGGCGTATGAAGAAGTGCTTTTTGGCGTCCACCGGCTGATTGATGCGCTCTCACCTGGAGTGCTTCACATCGTGTGCGGCAACATCAGCATGGTCCTTGCTGAGCGGCTTACTATGGAGCACGCCAACCGGGGCATCGATTTTGTGGCGGCGCCAGTGGTTGGCCGGCCACCTGATGCCGAGAATGGTCAGCTACGGATCATAATGGCCGGTGCCGACAAGGCAGTGGATCGTGCCCGTCCACTGCTCGAGACATTTTCACGAAGCATCACTGTGGTCGGCAAAGAGCCGAAGCAGGCCTATGCGATGAAGCCGGAGGCAATTTCCTTGCCGGAGTCATGATTCCTTCTGGCGCGACGGTTCGAAATGGCATTGCTTCGATCCCTTACCGGCTCCTGCGAACTAGGACGATCGGTGCTCGCCAAAAGGCGGCCTTCTGCGTTGAGGGATCCAGCACGGTGACCTGGCAGTCATATTCGCCCGGCAAGAGGCCATTCACACCCAGGCTGAAGGTCAACGGCATTGTGCCGAGTCGATTAGTCGCGCTGGGAGCGATGGCTGCCGGCGCTGTCTCGAAGACTTTCTTGCCATCGAGATAGAGACTGACAAACGCAAATAGAGCGGGGTTGCCAGGCGATGGCGATTGCTTGTAGGCCTGGAAGTACACGTAAATGTCGCGCCCGGTGGTGAAGACGCGGGTCACGCTGGGGATGAGCTTCTTGCCATCCTGGACGAGCGGATTGACGGCCTCTTCCTTGCTGCCGCTCTTTGCCTTCGCGGCGTCGTAGAGAGCCTGGTTGAGTTCGACGCGCTGGCTGCCGAGCACGACGGCGCTAATGGGAATGCGTTTTTCTTCGCTGTTGAGGTTGGGAATGACGAAGGTGGTCTGATAGGTGCCGATGCGGCCGGTTTCGTCGTCGCGCGCCAGGAACTTGATCGAGTATCTGCCGGGCAGCAAGCGTGAATCCGGTGTCGTATTCGATGGGCCGTTTGGCGAGTTGCAGCGCAGTTTCGTCAGAGAGCTTGATGTTGACGTTGTCGCGCACATTGGAGACGGTGGTGCCGCCGACAAGATCCTTGATTTCGCCGACGAAGTCGATCAGGGTGTGCTCGGCGCCGCCGCGCTTGGCCAGCGCAAGCTCGCGACCGGGAATCTTGACGATGATGGGCACGAAATATTCGGCGCGATTGAGCTGGAAGTAATCGATCTCCATGGCGATGGTGAGATCGGTAATGGGATCTTCGAGCATGAGCGCATCTTCAAGCTGGCGCTCCTTGTCGACGTCGGTGAAACTTGGCTGAACTCCTTGTCGGCGTAGTAGCCCTGGCGATAATTGAGGTTGGCTGCCTGGTTGTCGGCCAGCGAAATCTTGATGTGGCGGAAGCGGCCATTCTTGACGGTGTTGGTGGTGTAGTAGCCGAGGACGTAGTAGTCGGAGATGGCTTGCTGCGCCTGCACAATGCCGCGGTCAAGGTCGTTGTTATCGAGCAGCGCCTTGCCGCCTG
Organism: uncultured Acidobacteriota bacterium; assembly: GCA_963833995.1. Lineage (GTDB taxonomy): Bacteria > Acidobacteriota > Terriglobia > Terriglobales > Acidobacteriaceae > Telmatobacter. Next base: position 96,461 of record CAWIAE010000008.1, read on the forward strand.
TGTCGCCGGCCAGGGCGTACAGCGTGTCCTGCGACTGCTGGAAGTTGGTGCCGACGGCGCTGCGCGGCTGCGCCCGGTGTACATTGCTCGAGTTGCCCTGCGAGCCCTGCGTGGCGTCGCCCAGCGGCGCCTCGGCGACGAGCCCGCGGGCATCGATGGGCCAGAAGGATGACGCCGGCGCGGATGGCTTCATCGACGGTGGCGTGCAGCTGGGCCTGGTTGTCGATGCCGTTGAGGCGCAAGCCGCCGGCAAAGTAGATGAGCGACTTTTTCTCGTTCACGCGGCCGAGCATGCGCGCCGCGGTTTGCAAGCGCGGAGAGCTGGCGGTCGGTGTTGAAGACGTTGAACTCGCTGTCGTCCTGGCCGAAGGCCGCGCCGGTGTCGGCGCTGCTGGAGTCGTCAACGGTAGTCGAGTGAACCCTGGCCTTCGCCGACAATCATGGTCTCGAGAATGCTGAGCAGCCGGTTGCGATCGGCGGTGAAGTCCTGCAGGATGTCGACGGAGCCGCCCTGGTAGCGCATGATGGAGACCAGGTCGACGGTGGTGAGCTGGGTGCGGATGAACTGCTCGGCGGCGTAGAGAGCGCGAAGCTGGTCGGCCGGAGGCATCGCCGTCATGTCGAAGTAGAGGGCGAGGAGACGGCGATTTTTGTAGCGCTCGTCGTCCATCGATTCAGGCGCAATCTTGGTGCGGGCCAGACGGTCGTAGATGTGACATCTTCAGTCTTGGACGTTGATGCGGGCAGCAGCGTCGAGAGCCCAGAGAGATTTTGGTGCTCGCAGAAGCGAATCGTCTGTGGGGTGCCGTCTTCGGTGAGCGCAAAGTCTTTGGCGGTGAGCCCCTGGATGAAGTTTCCCTGCTTGTCCTTGGCAACCGACGGCTTCTACCACGAGCTGCGATTGCACCTTGAGCGTAAAACCCTGCGACAGCGCCCGGTGCCTGGTTCTGGCCGACTTGTCTGGGCGCACGCCGGGGCAGCAGCGAAAAGCAGCGCGAAGCAGGGCGGGCAGGTTGCGCATGGCTAGAACCTCAACCGGAGGTGGTTTGCAAACTGCGCATGGGGTTGGCCAGCCAGACCGGCAGGCCGAACTGCGTGCTGCCGACAATAGCATTCCAGCTTGTGAAGGCGGCATGGTTGAGGATATTGGTCGCATCCACGCGGAGATCGAGATAAAGCTTGCCGTGCGGACGAAAAGTTCGGGCCAGCGAGCTGTTCAGATGTGAATTGGTCGGGGCCAGTAATCGAGTCCCTGCCCGCAGTTCCCCACTGCCCCGGCAGCGGTGCCGTATATGCCGCAGCATTGAGGTGTGCGCTGGTGCCGGAGTCATAAATGGACGCGCCGGTAAGGCTGGGGCGGATGAGTCGAGGTGAATCCCGTGCCGGGAACGGCGGCGGGATAGATGGGTGTCTCCGGCAGCCCGGTGCCTGCGGTCAGCTCTCCTACGATCGTCCACTCCTTCAGCAGGCGGCCGCGCCAGCCGCCCATCAAAGTGCCGCCGCCAAGGCCTTCGCCGCTGGTGTATTGCGCGGTAAAACGAGAGCAGGTTGCGCTGGTCGAAGGTGGAGAGCGCACGCTCGGCGCGCAGGTCGCGCCAGTTTTGCGCAATGGCCGCGGGAGGACTGGTTGCCGCGCTCTGGGCGGCATCTTTGCTCTGCTGAGCCGCGGTGACGTAACCCAGGCCGCCCAGCTCGGCATCGTCGTCGATCGATTTCGAGAACGTGTATTCGAGCGATGCGGTAAGTCCGCTGCGCAGCCGGCGGCGCAATTGCACCTGCCCGGCCTGGCGCGTTGAGTTGCCGCCCGAGGTCCGATAGGCAAATCCAAAAGGGCAGCCAGGGCAGGGATCGGCGTCGCCGATGGGATTGGTGTTGGGCAGGAACTGCTGCGCGCCGTGCGTGCCCTTGACGCCAAAATAGGTCGCCACAATCTGCAGGGCGCCGGGCAGATCGCGCTGCACTGAAAGCTGCCAGGCTTGCGCGTAGCCAATGCGGTAGTTCGGGATCGATGGCGAAGGTATCAGAACTAACAGAGGCGCAGGGGATGAATCCATTGGCGAGCGTAAGAGGGCAGGCAGCGCTGTTCTGAACACCGAGGCTTTTCGAAAGCGGCGCCTGCTGCGCCATCTGGAGCGCGATGCTCTGGTAGACGGAGGTGTCGCGATAGATACCGTAGCCTGCTCGGATAACGATGGTCGATGCGGGGATGGGCCGCCAGGAAATGCCGATGCGCGGCTCGATTCCGCGCTTGTCTGGCCGCAGAAGCGATGAGGGATAATGCATCCCGGTGACAGGGCCGACGGGATCGCTGCCGAGCACGGGAGCACCAGCAGCGAAGCCGGAGGCTGAGATCGAGATTTACGAGACGGCCCTGCAACTCCGTCATGGGCGCGCCATACTCCCAGCGCACGCCGGCGTTGATGGTCAGCTCGGAAAGCACGCGCCAGTCGTCGGTGAAATAGGCGTCATAGACTGGCTCGCGGAAATACTTGTCCGCGTTGCCGAAGGCGATGGTGCTGGTATCGGGCACGCCGATGAGAAAGTCGGCAAGATCGGAGCCGCTGCCGTTGCCCGATGTAACCCCGCCGTTCGCGGTGGCCGCGCCGGTGAAGGTAAAGGCGCCGCGCGGATCCTGCTGAAAGAAGTCGTTGTACTGCTGCTTGCGGAAGTCGCCGCCGGCCGTGATGTTGTGGCGGCCGCGATAAATTGCTGCGGAAATGGAAACGCTGTCAGTTCGGTTCCGATTGAAGGCGCTGTTGCCGTCGGAAAGCGCGGCGAAGCCGCTGCTGAAGTTGAGCGACGGAGGTCCCCAGTCGGCCGGGTCCGTATCATCGTTGCCGCTGATGCCCGCCGCGTCGGAGATGTTCTGCCGATCGTCAAAGTTGGACCGGAGCAGCGTTCTCAGGCGGCTGAAGTGGTAACCGGTGTAGAGAAACAGATGCTGGCTGAAGCGATGCGCCCAGTTGATGTTGGCGTTCAAGCCCAGCGTGCCGGTGGTGTCAACAAAGTTGAAGAGATTGACGGCACCGGCGCGAGTGCTTTGGAAATTGAACGTGCCGTAGAGCTGGTCTCTGCGCCCGACCGTTTTCTCCATGCGCGATTGAAGCGAATCCTGGTGGGTGCTGTTCAACACCGGCGCCTGGTAGTTGTATCCCGATGAGACAGGGATGCTGGGATTCGGCAGCGGAAAAAGTGTGAGGAGAGCCGCCGCCTGTGAACTGACGGGCACCTGATTGCCGCTGTACGGAATGTCGGTGGATGGATCGTAGACGGTAACAGGTTGCCCCTGGGCATCGAGCAAACCGGAGAGGTCGCCGGTGCGTTCAGCAGTGGTTGGCACCAGGCCGGTGTTGATAGCGGCGTTGTTGTTGCGCGTCCACTGGTAGTTGACGAAAAAGTCAGGACCGTGCGCCAGCAGGTGCGGAATCTTGATCGGGCCGCCGAAATAGGCGGCAGAGGTAATCAGGTCGTAGGCACTCTTCGCCGATTTGAATCCGCTGATCGAATAAGGCCGCGCATCCGTTGCGGAGTTGTCGAGAATGGTGGCGAATCCGCCCGTGTAAAGACCTCTGCTGCCAGATCGCGTGTTGCCGAAGGCGGGGTTGGTGGAGTAGCGCGACGTGCCCGCGTTATTCACGCTGCCGTTCACAAGGTAGCCGTCCGCGCTGGGTTCGTCTGAACTTTCGGGCGCCTTGGGAATCTCGACGGGCGCGTTGCGGGACTCCGATGTTTCAGGCTTTTTGGCGGCTGTGGTTGCGTTGAGGCCGGGCTGCGAGGCGAGCGGATTCTGCTCAACTTTCGTTGCCGCCATCAGCCTTTTGATCGGGAGCAGTGCAAGCCCCCATTTGGCGGCAGGCATGTTGGGCGCAACGTCGACCTGCGCATGGATGATTGCGAAGCACTGCATCTCGACGGTGATCGTCCAGCGGCCATCGGGAAGATCGTCGAAGTAATAGAGCCCGCCAAGGTCCGACACCGCGGTGAATTTCTTCGTACCCTGCGAGGCGGTGATGGTTGCGCCGGGAACAGGCAGCCCACCGAAGGTGATGATGCCGTGAGATTCCGATGCGGCAGATGCGGCACAGACGCACAACCACAGAAGCACGCAGAGTAGTGGGTTTTTGGCAAAGCGGCGAAGCGGCATTCGTCGACTCCGACCCGTCTTCAATTTGGTGAAGGCTGTTGGATCTGATCGATGACGATCACGTCCACCGGGCCCTTCTGCGCCTGAAGCTTCAAGCCAAGCTGCTCCTGAAGAGCGGTAAAGAGTGACGGTGCCGCAGGTTCCGGCGGCGGTGCGTTACCCCCCTGCCCCTGTCCGCCGTCGGGCGGCGGCCTTAACATCGGCCCTGGCATATTATCCGGCGCAAAATCGAGCGTGTAATCGTAGGTGCCCGTCAATCCAGTTTTGTCCACCACCGTGCTGCCAAGCTGCATGGAGAGCGTGCGCACCAAGTCCGCCACGGAAACCGCGTTGGCTTCGAGGCTCATTCCCTTAGGCGACATGCGCATCATGCTGCGCCGGCCCTCCTTTGCGTTGGCACCAGCGGCGATCTTCGACGGCTTCAGCTTGGAACCGCCTTTCGCGACCACCAGCACGTATTCGTTCAGTTGCCTGGTCTCGTGGTGAAACTTCAGGCCGAAACGGTCCTCGAGAAGCGGCCGCATCATCGCCCATCGCTGCTCCATCTCGACCTTGTCCAGCTTGGGCGCATCGGCGGCATCCACCTTGGCCTCGATATCGTAGCGGGCTGAGTTCACCCATCCCGGCTCTCCCAGCAGGCGGTCGTTGGAGACGCCGAATGCCTCCCGGATCAGCATGTGCAGCGGAAGGCCCGTGATCGAAATGCCGTCGGGAGTGAATTGCACTCCGACCATCATGGAATCGTCTATGTGCGGCTTGATCGACGCTACTTCAAACCGTGGCAGTTGCGCTGCGGCATCGCCGGCCTGCGGCGCAGTGGTTGGCGCGCTTGCACTTGCCTGCGCGGCCGATGCAGCGACAAGGATGCAGGCGGCTGCCAGAAGCAACCATGTCCGCGATTCTATGTGCAGGCAAACTCCGGCTTCGGTCATCCTGCTCGAATC
>CAWIAE010000009.1:0-419778 GCA_963833995.1 uncultured Acidobacteriota bacterium
CCTCTACGCGTCCGTTGAAGTATCCGTAGCCGAGTTCTACGTCTGGCACCGAGTTCTCGAATGGTAAGGTTGTTCCATGCTTTCTGCACAGCAAGGCCAACCCACTCGCCGCGAGGCCCTCGTTGGCCTTGCCGCAGCCTCAGTCTCCTCGGCTCTTCCCGGTTTGCTACGCGCCCAGCCAGTTGCGCCCTCACTCTGCTTCACCTCCGCGGTCGAGATGGCGGTCCTGATCCGAGCCAAAAAGCTTTCGGCTCGCGAAGCTCTCGCCGAGCACCTCAAGCAGATCGATCGCGTCAATCCTCAGGTCAACGCCATCGTCACCTTGATCGCCGACCGAGCGACCGCAGACGCAGCCCACGCCGACGAGATGCAGGCGCGTGGCGAACCGCTCGGCCCGCTGCATGGTCTGCCCGTCGCCCACAAGGACCTGCTCGAAACCGCCGGCGTCCGCACTACCTTCGGCTCGCCCCTCTTCAAAGACAACGCCCCCACACACGACAACCTACTCGTCACGCGCATGCGCGCTGCCGGCGCCATCTTCCTGGGAAAAACCAACGTCCCCGAGTTCGGCGCCGGCTCGCAGACCTTCAACCGTGTCTTCGGCGCGACCCGCAACCCATACGACCTCACGAAAACTTGCGGCGGCTCCTCCGGCGGCGCAGCGGTCGCGCTCGCCTGCGGTATGGTGCCGGTCGCAAGCGGCTCCGACTCCGGCGGGTCGCTCCGCAATCCTGCGGCCTGGTGCAATATCGTCGGCTTCCGGCCCTCGATCGGGCGCGTGCCCAATCCATCGAGCCGGGCAGCTGGGCTGGTCGACGCTGGCGACCAACAGATGCCTCAGGCCCGCTCCAGCGCCGAGGCCTCGCCCTCGCACTCAGCACGATCGCAGGCCCGGACATCAGCACGCCGCTCTCCATGAGCGAGCCTGGCAGCCTCTTCGCGCGCTCCCTTGATCGCAACTTCAAAGGCGTGCGCGTCGCGTGGTTCAAAGACCTCAACGGCATCCCCATCGACCCGCGCGTGCGCAACGCCGTCGATGCGCAGCGCAATGCTTTCGAGTCTCTCGGCTGCATCGTTGAGCAGGCCGAGCCGGACTTTGCCGCCGCTGAAATCTCTTATCGCATTCTGCGCGCATGGAACTCCGGCGCCGCTTACGGCGAGGGCCTTCAGCTCCATCCCGACGGCTTCAAGGACACACTGACGGCCGAGATCAAGAAGGCCTCGCGCTATCCGGCAGCGACATGCCCGCGCAGAGATCGCGCACACCGACATGTGGCGCCGCTTTCAAACCTTTCTGGAAAGCTACGAGTACTTCATCCTGCCCACCACACAACTGCCGCCCTTCGATGTCAACATGCCGTGGCCCACCGAGATCAACGGGGTTCACTTGACCAACTACATCACTGGATGAAAAGCTGCTGGTACATCTCCGCTACCGCAATCAGGCTGCTTCCGTCCGGCAGGCTTTACGCCCGAAGGCCTGCCGGTCGGGCTGCAAATCCTAGGGCGCGACAAGCAGGACTTCAGCGTGCTCCAACTCGCACATGCCTTCGAAAAGCCAGCAACTCCGGTGGACGGCGACCCAATATCGCCCTGTAGCAAAATGGTCTCTCGAAGCACGCCGAATCGCCAAACCCTGTTTCCACACTTCGTAGTTCTGGCAACGGACTTTGCCCTGTATGCAACTCCCCGTTGCCTTAAGCGTGAAGCTGGGCATCAAAGGGATGGGGCGGTGAGTTATCAGTGATGAAAATAATGATATCTCCCCGACCATATCGCTCTGCAGGCCTACGATCACGCCCCAGCGGACGGGCTAACTGGTATCGTGATGCCGCACCCGTCATGGAATGACAGTTACGCCTCCGGACAGTTGCCTGGGATACCGGGCAACCGAGACTCTGCTTGTCGAGTTCGTCAACTCCGGCGGAGTCAAACCAGGTCCTGCAATCGAGATCGGCGCGGGGACCGGCACCAATGCAATTTGGATGGCGGAACGCGGTTTGACGTGCTCGGAGTTGACTTGGCGCCGTTAGCCGTTGAAAAGGCGCGACCAAGATGGAGGGGAGCAGTCGAGCTGCCGCTTTCCTGCATTGGATTTTCTTGCCGCGACTCCTCCGGACGGGCCGTTCCAGTTCGTGTTCAACCGCGGTTGCTTTCACATGTTCGATGAGCCGGACGAAAGGCAGCGATTCGCTGCGCGAGTCGCCGCTATACTGGCACCGGGCGGCTGGTGGCTCGGCATGATCGGCACACAGAGGGTCGCCACGCGAGGCCGGTCCGCCACGCCGCTCGGCAATCGAGATCACGCTCGCGATCGAGCCTGCGCTGGAGATCGTCGAATTGCGATCGGCGGAGTTCGCCGGTCACGGCGCAAAAGCATGGTTCTGTCTGTCGCGCCAGCGCATGGCGCCGGCGCAGCCTTCCATGCGGCGCGATTGAAAAAAGTAGATACGGGGCCGCAGTACCGTCTATCCGGAGTTGACAACGCGCTCCGGATCTCAGCTCACTTGTTCGGAGCTTTGTTCGCAAGAGAAGTCATCTCAATGGGCCATAAGGCGGCCCTTCATCGAATCGGCGCATGATTTCCATGAGCCAACATCCCAACAGGATGACAGAGCCCCACAGTATGAAGGGAACGCCATAGAGTATGAGATGCTTGCGCGAACGGGCTGGATCAAACACCCGCATCTTCACGATGGCGTATACGTTCGTTGAGACATAAGCGACTGCCAAGCAGCTGACTGCCAGGTCGTGCATGTTGATGATCCTCCTTTTACCGGGGGGCATCTCCGCGCCGATACTCATTCCAGGCCCCTAGCATCCAGACCCGCGGTATCCTGCAAGAGCGCTGGTCGCGGTCGCGCGATAGTGGAGGTGTGGGTGGCGCTGCCCCTCAATTGGGCCTGTGAACTTGCCTTGAGCCGAGGCGAAGAATTGCCCCGTGACGTCGGTTCCGAGCGCCTAAGTTATGAATTGGTGAATTGCCTCGTTGGCGTTATCTTGAAATGAAGAATTCTTCAAATCGGTAAAGAAGGTGCTCTGGTCCACCATGTCCCCTGATAACTTACCCTCTTTACTGGCATAGAAAACGCCGCTCTTATACCGCTCATCCGAAATGGCATCTACAAAGCGTTTTGCACCTACTTCGAGCGTATGCACCATTCCGCCCATCAATGGAAACACGATAGGCATCATCACGTACTTCAACATAAACCGCATTGGCGGGGGAAGACTATCTGGCGCCTGAGTTCCTTTTGTATTTCCTGGACTCACAACAACAAACTTGAGCTTGGGATATTTTCTTGCCATGGATAACGTCCACATGGTTTCCGCATACTTGACATATGCGTATGCTTGCAATGCAACGAACTTCTTACCAAAATACGATCCATCAAGAACAGCAGCAAACTCATCTACAGAAGAAGTCCTCATTGATACTGGCTTGACTCCGAGCATCTTTACTCCTGGAACAGCTTCCGCACTGACTGATAGAACTGTTTTCCTTAACTTGTCCCGTTTCATTAATTCGTCCACGAGAATTACATTGCCGAGAATATTTGTCGCAGCTAATTGATTCATACCGGAAGGTGTAGATTTCGCGGCCGCTTTCCCAACTACTCCACCTGCATTTAAAACTATTGCATCAACAGGTTCCTTTATTTCTTCTACCGCTTTTCTTACGGAATCTGCATCCGTAACATCCCCAATGACAATTGCAAAAATCTTTTTCCCCGTTTTCTCCTCAAGGTCTTTTTTTGCTGCCTCTGCTCTCGCACGATTTCTGCAAAAAAGAATTACCTTTCTTGTTTCTTGTTTCAATGCGAACTGTCGGGCAGTCTCTTTCCCAAGCCCAGCATTTGCTCCGGTTATCATGATACTTTCGATCATTTTGTTTCTCCTTCTTGGGTTGTTAGTTACTTGGGGAATGGAGCAATCCGACAGTCAGTTGATGATGGCCGATCAGCGGGGCTGAGCCGCCTCGACGCCCGCCGCAGTGAGCACGTTGTGTGCAGCGTTTATCTGTCTTGCAGTATTACAAACGCAAGAGTACGATAATCACAGCGGCAATGCAAGGAGTTTCGTACGCTATGGTAACTAATATTGCGAAGCGCCCCCGAGGGCGTCCAAAAGGTTTTATCCCCGACGAAGCACTCGACCGCGCCGTTGAGATGTTTTGGGCGCAAGGCTATGAAGGAGTCGACGTGGATCGGATCGCGCGCGCCGTGAACGTTACCAAACCCGCGCTATACCGTGCCTTCGGAGACAAGCCTACCCTGATGCTCAAGGCGGTCCAGCGCTATGGGCAGACGTATGGAGCTCCCAGAATGGCGGCATTTCAAGCGGAGCCGGACATCCACAAGGCCGTGACCGCCTTTTGCGAGGCTACCGTCAAGACCTCTTCGGATGAGGCTCACGGCGGTTGCATGATGGCCGCCGCTGCGATGGGACAGTCGGAGCGGGTAACGGAGATCCGTTCGTGCGCCGCGAAGGGCCTTACCGGGACCGCTGATATTTTCGCGAAACGTTTCGAAAAGGAGATGAAGGCGGGGCGCCTGACTCGCACACCCTCTGCCAAGGTGCGAGGCCGTTTGCTCGTTGACTTGCTGCAGGGTTTGCAGCTTCGCGCCAAGATTGGTATCGCTCGCGAGCAATTGCTGCAAGACGCCCGAAGCTATGTGCCCCTGATTCTTGGCGAGCAAATCTAACGGACTTCTCGGTAGCCATGCGTCTGGACGAGTGCAAATCGCCGAGTCACTCACCGAGCCATTGGCGAGAAGCCAAACGAGTGATCCCCACTATTTACCTTGGCAAACTCTTCGCGCGCCCAGGGGCCTCTGCCACGTGGAATACGTGGCAGGATTCGGTAGAATCGGCTGCAGTCATCACAAGGGTTTAACTGTCCGTGGACCTGCCCTCTTTGATCGCCGCCGCATCTGTGACAACGACCATAACTTGGCCATGCCTACAACCATAAGTTGGCCGAGAATGCCGGTTCTGACCCAAGCCGATTGGCTAATGCGCGGGCTCTGCAATCATAATGTGGCCGAGAGTCCCGATTTCCAGGCATAACGTGGCCGAAAGTACAGCACGACTGGCCGACTGCCGTTTATATTGTTGGTTCTTGCCTGCGTATGTTGGTCATGGTGTTGCCTGGATGTATGGTAAGTTACATACATGCAGCGCACTGAAAGCCCCACTCAGGTCCGCCACTGGTTCGAGGCTGCTGTACGTCCGATGTGGCCAGTTGTTGAGGGATCACTTTCTCTCAGGAAGAGCAAATGCATTCGCAAAAATTGTTCAGCGTGTAGTTCCGGGGAAGGCCATACCAGCTACGTGCTCAGCGGGCGCACGGAGTCGCGCCGGTTCTCGATTTACATACCGGACGAGCTGGCGCCCGACATTCAACAAGCCATTGAGAATGGCCGTCAATTACAGGAACTGATGAATGAAGCTGGAGTACGGTTTGTGAATGCACTCAAGAATCGGCGGAAGGAACGACAGAGCAAATGACGTCATTTTCTCGGAGGATTCATGCTGAGCAACGAAGAGCTGTTCGCCTGGTTCCAGAGCGTGCGACTGCCGGAAAGTGGCCGTGAGGTAGTCCACCAGATTCGGTCTTCTGATCCAGCACGGCGTGTGGGAGGAGGCCGTCGGAACGTCAGTGGCCGCTACCCCAGCAAGAAGATGGGCATCACAATCCAATTTGAAAGCCACCGTGTCGAGCTGGCCAGGATTTATGAGTTGGAGCACGATCCGAACGTGCTTGAGTATTGGGACCAACCCCCTTCCTACAAACTTGAGTACAGGAGCGCATCGGGAAAGCGCATTGTCGCCATCCATACGTCCGACTACTTTGTCATTCGCGCCAACGGTGCCGGGTGGGAAGAATGCAAGACTGAAGAGGAGCTCATCCGCTGGACTCAGAAAAGCCCTCATCGATATTGTCGGCATGACGAAACTTGGCGCTGTCTTCCCGGAGAGGAGCATGCGCGGGCGTTCGGTCTCACTTATTGTGTGCGCTCGTCACGTGACATTGATTGGGTGTATCAACGCAACATACAGTTCCTTGAGGATTACCTTCGCGACGACAGAACGTCGGCATCACGGGCTGCCAAGAGCCTTCTGGTCGCGCACGTGACGGCCCGTCCGGGCATTTCACTCCAAGAATTGGTTCTGTCTGCGAATGGTTGCGCCAGCCGCGACGACGCCCATTACCTGATCGCGCTTGGCGAACTGTACGTGGACCTTCACAACGCTCCACTTGCACAGCCCAACCGGGTTGCGGTCTTTGCCGATGAAATGGCGGCTGCAAGCCACGCACAGGAGCGGACGGTCCTGCAAGAATCGTCGAGAGAGAAACAATCTCGTCAGACAGGACCAGGAGGCATCGTGAATTGGGATGGCAAGCGATGGGAGATCGTCAACTTCGGACAAACGCAAGTCATTCTGCGCCGCGCCGATGACGGATCCATGATGCGATTTCCGCTGGCCGCGTACGATTCTCTTATCACGGACGGTCTGCTCACGGTTGAGATTCGGCAATCACTTGGTGCCGGTGCAGAACTCGACTTCCGCTTGTCACAAGCCAGTGAAGACGATTTGCGTCGGGGAAACCAGCGCTATGAGGTTGTCCGCAGAATACTGAATGGGGAGAAACCGGAGGCCATCGCGTCCGTTTCACCGCGAACATCTCGGCGCTGGGTTGCAATATACAAAAGATCGGACGCCCTGCATGGAAGCGGCTATCTGGGGTTGCTGCCTTTGACTCACCAGCGCGGCAACAGTTCACCTAAGTTACCTGAGGCGTCCCGAGAACTCATGGCCACCATCATCCGCGAGGACTACGAGACGCTCAAACAGAAGAGCATCTATGCCTCATGGTGTGTCCTTCAAGCTACATGCAGCAGCCAAGGACTCATTGCACCCAGCTATGAGACGTTTCGCCTGGCAGTTCACGGACAAGCTGGGCACTCCCAGATCCTACGCAGGAAGGGGCCTCGAGCTGCCTATCGACTGGAACCCTTCTTTTGGGAACTGGAGATGAAGACTCCACGTCATGGAGACCGGCCATTTGAAATTGCCCATGTAGACCATACCGAACTGGACGTGGAATTGGTATGTTCAACGACGGGTCGCAATCTCGGACGGCCTTGGCTTTCCTTGCTCACGGATGCGTTTTCCCGGCGGGTACTGGCGTTCGCGTTATCCTTCGATTCACCGAGCTATCGCTCTTGCATGATGATCGTCAGAGAGTGCGTCGCCCGTTACAACCGGCTCCCGCAGATCTTCGTGGTGGACGGAGGAGTGGAATTCGGAAGCACCTATTTTGAAACTGTCCTGGCCCGGTATGAATGTATCAAGAAGTGCAGGCCGCCGGCCAAGGCGCGCTTCGGCTCAGTAGTCGAACGTCTATTTGGCACTTGCAATTCTCAGTTCGTTCACAATCTCCGTGGCAACACTCAGATCATGCGCCAAGTGCGCCAGGTTACAGCCAGCGTGAACCCGAAGGGCGAGGCTGTATGGACGCTGTCCGATTTGCACGATCGGCTGGCCCACTATCTCTACTTTGTTTACGACTCCCTCAACCATCCAGCGCTGGGTCAAAGTCCCGGAGATGCATACGAAGCTGGAATGATGAACGCCGGTCTGCGACCTTGGCGCCACATCAGCAATGATCGTGAGTTTTTCATCATGACGCTGCCCACAACTCCCCGAGGGGCTGCCCGGATTCTGCCCGGCAGGGGCGTGAAGATCCACTACATCTATTACTGGTCGGACCTGTTCCGCAATCCAGAAGTCGAAAGCAAGCAGGTGTCAATCCGATACGACCCCTTCAACATAGGCACGGCGTTCGCTTTTGTAGACGGACAGTGGGCGCAGTGCCATTCGGAATATTGCGCCCTCCTGCATGGGCACACAGAGCGAGAACTGATCTTCGCAACGCAGGAACTTCGCCGGCAACGCCGCCAGCACGGGCTGCAGCGCGGCCCCTCTGCAAAGGCGATTGGCGATTTTCTGCGATCCGTGGAGGCCCAGGAGTCGCTGCTCTCACAGCGTCTGCGCGACCAGCAGGCCGGGAAGACGTGGCCAGTACCGGAATCCATCTCTGATCCGCCCGCACTCGTCGATGATGGAACCTTAGCCCGGCCATTCCTGGTAACGCCGCCCATGCGCATCGAGATTCAAAGCCCTCGCGAGGAGTACGAAACTTACGGAGCATTTTGAGTATGGAACCAGCCAACACTCCACAACAGACTGCGGATCGCATACGCGACTTCCGCTGTCTTACTGTGGCGCATCCAATGCTACTCTCTGCGAGAGATTCGCTGATGGCGGCAATTGATGAGGCGCCTGCCGGTTCGATTGTCATGGTCTACGGACCCACGGGAGTGGGCAAGACAACACTGCGACTCAAGATCCAACAGTTGTTGACCGATCGAAATCTCGGCCTCATGGATTCCGATCCGACTTGCGTACCATTTGTTGCCGTTGAGGCGGCTGCTACTGACAATGGAAGTTTCAGTTGGAGAGACCACTATCGGCGCACCTTGCTCGCCTTGAGCGAACCGATGCTTGACCACAAGCGTCAACCGAATTGGATTCACATGATCCAGGATTCCCGCTCACAGCACCTTCTCGGTCCTCGCTCCGCCGCCATAGAACTCCGCCACGCATTGGAATCCGCAATTATCCATCGCCGTCCCGCAGCCATTCTGGTGGACGAAGCACAACATCTCACCCGGATCGCTTCCGGCAAGAGGCTGGCTGACCAATTGGAAGTCATCAAGTCCCTGGCCAACTGCACGCGAACGGTGCATGTGCTGCTTGGAACCTACGATCTGCTCCGGCTGCGCCAGCTCAATGGACAACTCGCCCGTAGAAGTCTGGATATCCACTTCAGTCGCTACTGTGCTGAGAATCCCAAAGATCTCCGCATGTTCAAGAATGTTGTTCTCACGTTTCAACAACAGCTCCCTTTGGACGAGCAGCCGGACCTCGTCGCGCTTTGGGATCTGCTATACGAGCGGTCTGTGGGGTGCATCGGCCTTTTGAAGGAATGGCTGGATAGGGCATTGATCGCAACCTTGAAAGAGGGTTGCGCAACGATGGCCCTTCGGCACCTCGAAGCGACCGCCCTGACCGCCTCACAATGTGAAAAGATCGCCGTCGAAGCACACGAGGGCGAAGCTCAGCTGTCCTCGGGGAATCAGGTTCAATCCCGCCTCCGCGTGCTGCTGGGTCTTGCTGACCAATCCGACGCCTCACAGCCGCGAAAACCTTTTGGCCGAAACACCCACCAGCAGGTTGGCCGGCGCAAGCCCAAACGAGATCAAGTTGGCTTTAGCCAGAGTCCGCGCACAGAGGTTCGACATGCCTTGTGAACTCTGGAGAATCGCATCACCTACGTTGCCGCCCAGGAGCCGCCTCTATTCTCTTGCGCCAATGGGCATTGGGAGTTTCCAAGTTGAGAGTGTCACAAGCTATATGATGCGCATCGCCGACGCGCATGCGGTTTCCCCTGGTACTCTGATCCGCGAAGAGATTTGTCCCCATCTAACGGCGTGTCCCAAACGTCTAAGTTTTGCGGCTCTGCATTCGTTGAACGGTTCTGGTCCATCCTTTCTGCAATGGGTAGAGATTCTGGAAAGCTTAACCGCACGAAACGATCTCCGCGCCCTGACTCTCTTACCTTGGCTCGGCGTTCTTGCCGGCGATGGCGTCTTGCGTCGGTATCGCGCCTGGTGTCCCCGCTGTTACGAGGAATGCCGGGACCGTGAATCTGCCGTCTACGATCCGCTGTTGTGGATGCTTGCACCGGTAACTGTTTGCCCACGTCACGAAATCCCTTTACTGGAATACTGCCATCACTGCGGAAAGCGCTCACTCCCACTTTCAGCCAGAGCCAGGTGCGGATTTTGTAGCCATTGTGATGGATGGCTTGGTAGCGGCCCTCCTGCGCCAACGTCAGACGCGTTGGCACCGGACCTGGAGTCTCGTCTCCATACAGCAAGGGATGTTGGGAACCTTCTGTCCACTGGCGTCATGCAGAACCAGTCGGTTCACTCGCATCTCGGCGATAACGTCCAGCGGGCCATAGCGAATTGGACCTATGGGAACCGACTGCTATTCTGTCGCATCGCCGGAGTCAATGAAAGAACACTCATTGCGTGGCTGAGTGTCAAGGTGCTCCCTTCGTTTGCTTTACTTATCCGAGTTGCGCGGAATCTCAAAATCCCTCTTGAAAGGCTGCTCCTCGACGAGATACCCGCCGATGACGCGGCGTGGATCCAAATCCGAACATCTGCGGAAGAGGAGCAGGAGAAATCGACGAATCGCAGGGCAGCTTCGAGACAACGTTTCGAGCATCCCGTGACGCGCGACAGCCTGTGGGCACTTTCAAGTCGTGAACGAGCAGCAGCGAAAGCCGAAGTCAGGGCCGCGATGGAGAGTGCTCTTGATGAGGATGTTCCAAGATCGGTTCGGGACATCTTTCGAAGCCTTGGATATCGGCAATGTGTCATGGGACGATATTGGTTTCCCGAACTCTATGCCGCGATCCAAGCAAAGCGCCGGAGACGGTTTGACGGATACAGCGCGGAGCTGCAATCAGCGCTTAACGAAACGCCGCCCCCAACTGTGATGCAAGTTGCGCAACGGCTGGGGGCCAACATCAATAGCCTTCGTAGAACTTGCCCTGACCTTTACGCACGTCTTTCTTTGCTTCGTCCGGACCGCCGCCAATTCCAGATTATTCAAACAGAGGACGCGCTCAAGAAAGCATTTGAAGAAGCGCCGGCATCACTCGTCCGACTCGCCGCTCGATTGCATCGCAACCCAGACAAGCTACGCATGACCTACCCAGAACTTTGCGCCGACCTTCACCGACAGTACATTGCACGTCGATCCTTGGAACGGCAGCAGCTTGAATTGAAGTACGAAACAAACGTCCGTCAGGCAGTCGATGAGATCACCCTTGCAAGCAAATATCCATCGTGTAAACGGGTTCTGTTCTTCATCGCAAAAAGAGACCCATCGCTAACAAGCATCTGCTTCACCGGAAAGATCCTGAGGCGCATTCGCCACGAGTCAGGGAGAACCATATCGGAAATCACGGGATTCAAGTCCCCGGAACTTACAACCATAAACTGACCGCAGCCGATTCCAACCATATCATGGCCATTTTGGCCAATTTATCGTTGTAGTTTCAGCATCCTCGACCATAGATCGGGATCGACCGGCAATGCGCTCATCTTTCCTGACTTCGCATTGAAGAAGGCGCCATGATAGGTCGAGCTTGCCGTACCGAAACAGTTGCGCCAACATGGCCAGCGCACTCGCAGCGAGCGTCTGGTTGATGAAAGGCTCCTGCCTATCCAGGGCTTCAACGGCCGAGCAACTCGGCAACGGGTCTTCGCCCGCTTCTGCGTCGATGATCTCCGGGAATAGTTCACTCGCCGTTCGGAGCCGGTCCGACTTGCGGCGGTTGCGCGCGTTCAGCGGCTGGCCGAGAACAAATTGGCCGCTCGCCGCATTGTTGCCAAGGTCGAGCCAATAGCAACAACGGCTCAAGGCGCGCGAGAACGAATCGTCAATTGCCTTGCGGGCGGCGCGGGTGTCCACGCACCCAAAGACAAGGTCGGGGCACCGGTCCTGGTTGCGGTCGAAGGAGCGAGCGTGAAAATGAGTGGGCATCGCCGACCAGTTCGTTCCCCAGAACAGATTGATGCGATTGATGAGGACGGTGGCCTTGTTCTGGCCGATATCGGAAATGGAGAAGGGCTGCCGGACGCAGTTCGTTTCAGAAACCTGGTCGGCATCCATCAAGGCAACTTCGAGGCCGTAGCGATGTCCCCAGGCGCGCATCGCCTGGTCGAGATACGGCAGACCCATAACGATGGCGCTGCCGGTCCCGCCGGCTCCGACCACGAGAACTCGCACCGCACGATGCCGGAGCAGATCGGGCGGGAGAGTATGCTCGATGCGCATGCTACTCCCTCCCTCCCCGCACGAACTGCGCAAGCGTCTGTGGCAACTGGATCAATGTCTTGACGGGAAACGGTGTGCGTTTGCCCGCAAGGCCGCTCCACAAGCCCTCGAACCCGCCGGCGTGGCGGGTCAGGCGGCCAACATTGGCGTGCGTGAACGCGCTCTCGTAGAAGCCGCGCTCCCATTCCGGAATCGAGGCTGCCCTTGCACTGTCTGGACGGCGCATCGTGCCAGTACAAACACGGCCGTCGTCCGACAGGTTCCAGAACGGCGCCACCGCGAGTGTCGTCGTTGCCGCCGGCCGCCGGTTCTCGGCAAGAGCTCGAATCTTGAGATCTCCGTTCTCTACACGCCATACCAAAGCAGGCTGCGGAAATGTTCGGCCATTCAGGCTCGTGGCCTTTTGCTCGGCATTCTCATAGAACATCTGCCGGCGGCACACCGCGGTCCACCAGACAATCATGCGGTCGCCCTTGGCGAGTACATTTTCAGGGAGAACTTCGGCGGAGGATGGGCCCGAGAGCGAACGCACCAGCGACTCGAGAAATCCAAGCGTAAGCGGCTGGGCCGGTTCGAGTGTTGGTGGGGCGTTTTTGTGGAGTGTTACCTGGTGCCGGGTGACAAAGCTGCGTTGACGGTCTCCATAGACCAGTAGCGCCTCACGCAGCTCGAAGCGATGGTTCTCCCCGATCGAGACATGTACCTGCATGGCGTTTCTCCCATTCCGCGAGAGCCTCCACCAGTTGGAAGAGTTCGTAATTGATGGCGATGAACCGGCCAACCATGCGCAGCGCCCGCTGCACTTCTTCAGGTTTCTGCGGAGAGAAGACCACTCCCAATGTCGGCTCCGCGCTCCCCTCCAGCATGTACTGGCTCTCTTCGTCAAAACATGCGACAACTGCGTCGTGCTCCTTGAAGGCCACCAGCAGAGACGGCAGAGGAATCGTGTCATAGCCGCCATCCTCTCGAAAATATGCGTCGGTTGGCAGCCTCAGCCGCGAAAGGCGCTGGATCGCTCGCAGGCGTTCGATCCAGGCGCGGAATTTCCCCCTCGCGTGCTTCATAAGAAGCTGCCGCGCGCCGAGTGTGAATGCGCGATGGTCCTCGGATTTCAACGTCTTCTGAATGCACTCTGGCAGCGCCTTCTCGACTTCGGGAAACTCATACTGCTCGCGATTCGCCTCGTCGTCCTCGGCGTACTCGTGCATCCGCTCCTCATACTGCAAGGCATCATCGTGGTTATAGATCCGCATCACTCGATAGAGCGCGTAAGTCAGCGTCCAGTAGAACGCCGCACCGAGACCCGGGGACTCCTCCTCAAGCGCCGCAATCGCCGGGCCGATCTTGAGAAATCCGCACCCGCTACATTCGATCGTCACGGCCAGCCGGCCATTGCCGAGTAACTTGTCCTCGCCGTCCCGTTCGGCTACGTCACTCACGTTCAGGTGATACTCGGCGTTGCGCTGAAGCAGGTTCCAACGCTCCTCGCCGATTGATTCCATGATGGCGCGCTGGGCGAAGACCTGTGCGCTTCCTTCGCACTTCTGCCATGTTTCCGGACCTCCCAGCCCTTCTCTCACCAAAGCTGCGCAGAGGTCATAGAGCAATTCGGCGCGGAACTCGTGGCTGTAGGTTGTTGGCACTGTGCCGAGCAGAGGCAGTGCCTGCGTGAAAACCGGCGCGAGCGTGGTTATCCCAGCGGGGGCAATAGTTCGATTGGAGCCGGCAGCGGATGGCCGTCGCTTGGGCTGTAGCGATCTATCGCTTCGACCAGACACTGAGCGGCTTTGAGAGATTCTTTGCATTGAAAGTGCCTCACGAGTATCTGGCTCGACTTCCGGAGGTGGAGCGGTCGCCTTCGCCGCGAATAGTGCCAGCAGGTCCGCCGCCTTCGTCACTTTCGATCGCATACTTCAGCCCTTCGTGCCGATCGCTCGGCTGAAGGTGTATCGCAACACTGAGCCCGTGGCTTCGGGGCCCGACACCGACGCCGTGGCAATCTCTGGATAGTTGGGCGTGAGCAGATCGCGGACCTGTTCCACGGTAAGGTCCGGACCTGGATCGGGAATGCGAATCCCGTTGTAGTGGAACTCGCGCACCAGCGCTTCAACTTTGAGGGTGGTCATCGCAATTCTCCTTAGGAGTCTGTATATGGGTGAGACTTAGGGCTGGCTAAAAGAGGCTCATCTGAACCGAGGTGGAGGGCGGAGCGTCCTCAACTTCGACCAGACAGCGCGTTGTGTCCTGCGATCGCTCCTCTTCAGGTCCGGCCGCCGGAGCCAATCGATATTTCGCCTGCAGACGATTGAATTCGCGCAACTCTGCGGCGCGCAGTGCTTCGTTAGCCCGCAGTTCGTACCGCTCCAGATAATTGCGTTTGAGCATGATCTGCTGGACCGCGTGCTCCACGTCACTGAACGTGAACTTCGGATCGCAACCGATACGCCCGGCAAATGATCAAAAAACTACGTTTTCAGATGACCGTTAACACGCAGAGGCAGCAACTCGCACACTGCAGGTACTTTGAGCCTTCTATCGTGTTCTGTCTTGGGTCACCGGCATAGCTAAGGTCTCCCTCTAGAGTTCCATCAACCTCGATACGCAATTGCTGCTCCACGATCCGTGCGAGTGGCGCGATCTCCTCATGAAAGCGTGCTGCGAAGATCACGCATGCGAACGTGACGCGTGCCGCTTCCGCGTCGAGAACAGCGACGACCGTCCCGCTTCTCTGCGTCGTGATCGATGCCTGCATCCTCATTCCTCCTCTTCGACCACGTAAGGTTGCCATCGCTGCCAATTGCGTAAGCGCGAACATTGGCAGGATCACGTTGGCAGTCCAATTCACCAGGCTCATCGTGGCCATCCAAAATGCGTCGGCGTTTGTCGCTCCTGCGTGTTGCACGAACCCCTCTAGCGCCCGCAGCATCCCCGAACACAGTAGCGAAGCGAAGCCTCCGTACAATGGCTGCTCGAATGGACCACCCTTGCTGTAGCGATACACAGCTCCTGCAAAGAACAGTCCCGCCATCGTGGGCATCATGGTGTTGCCAGCCCAAGATGCGAGGTTCGTGATGGCCCCATCAAGACTCATAACCTTGCTCCTCACGCCGCCATCGCTCGAAACAGCGACAAAAGGCCACTCACGCTCAAGAAAGAGATCGCGGAAAAGACAAGCCTGGTCCAGGGTCTGTGCCGGACAAAGTTGATCACTGCTCCGACACAGGCTAGTCCCGCCGCAGCCGGCAAAATCTGTCCGGCGATGTAGTTCCACAGGGGAAGCGAGCATATCGGTCATCGCGTACTGGCTCCCTGAGTTCCATCCTTGAAAGAGCTGCATTGTTGCCGAGAGCGACATCAGGAAGAGTGCTGCAACGATCGAGCCGAGCGGATTCTCGCCTGCAGCCCCGTCAAGTGTTGCCTTCAGCACGAAGTACGCCGCAAGAACTGGCACCAGCTTGGCGACCACGATTTGGTTCACGAAATTCTTGAATACCGTTTCCATGCTGGCCAACCAACTCGTACTCACCGATCCGCTTGCGGACGGTATGTTGATGCCCTGCGCGGCGACCCACGACAACAGTTGCGGAAGGGTCAGAAGAACGACGGTCCACAGAATCCACTTTCCCCGCCCGGCCGTTTACGTGGAAGTTGATCCCGCCTTCATGTCGTAAGCTCACTCCCGCGGCAGCCAGCGTGCAGAACGCCGCCGGCACCGCGAGATCGAGCAGCAACTGGAGGAGATCGAGGAGGAACTGTGGCGTCTGCATCACTCACCTCGCCGGGGTCGCCCAGCATCTTCAGAAGAAACCGGACCTCTTCATTGATCGACTTTGGCGCTGCCTTCTCACGCAGCCGGTCCTCCTGGTAACGAAGAACCGAAATCTCGGTGATGTCGGCGACGATCTTCGTGCCGAGAAGACGGCTGACGTGTCCAAGCGCATACTCGGCAAAAGTGGCCGACCGGTAGCGGAGCCGATAGCCCGTGAGATATTCGTCGATAATCTCCTCAAGAATCCGGACACGGTTCTGCCGAACCTCTTTAAAGTTGTTGTAGCCAGCTTCGAGTGTTTTCCGGTGTTGCCGCTCAGCGTCTTTCGCGACGGTTCGCGATGTCGATTTTGTCGGTTCATCGATTCGCTCGCCGGCGAAGCGAAACCGGTACCACCAATACTTTCCTCTCTGATAAGTTGCCATTCGGGACTCCTGTCCTGTCGGTGAGCGCGCCTGTGTGGGCGCGCGACTGAAGGTTCAGGCGAAGGCAAAATTCGATCAAATTTCAGAGAGTCCCGATGCCACGCGAAGGCGTGGTTCAGGCCGTGAGGCTGGAGGTTTGGAGTCGATCTATCGAGGGGAACCACAACTAAGATCGGTTGCTATGGGTTAGCACCGGTTTTGAAAGTGAGTGACGACAAAATTGACTACAATCGGGCTCAATTCCGTGTCTTTCTGCTGCTTTCTAATGCTCTAAGTTGTTGATTTGATTGGCTCCTCAGGTAGGACTCGAACCTACAACCCTTCGGTTAACAGCCGAATGCTCTCCTTTCTACCTCCTTTAAAAGGGCTGTCCAAGAGCCAAAGCCATCATTCCAAAGCACAATATCCTCATACGGCACATCCAGTAGGAATCTGGCTGGCTATTAGGCGGGCGTCTCCTACAAGTATGCGGTAACGAAGATTTTCCATCCCCATTAATTGATCGAATCCATGCAAGCTCAGGCTACGAGAGCGTGCCTTCAGCTGTAGCAGAACTTCTTTCTGAGGCCATGTCGCCCAGTCAATTACAGTAGGGAATGCCCTTCCCTGTTCTTCCGCCAACTGCCGACGACGGTCACACTGCTGTCTAAATTTGGCGGAATCCGAGACACGACGCTGCAAATCAATGGCGACATCAACATCACCCAACCTATCCACACATGACAGCATGCTGCCAAACAAAACGGCGCTCTGAACTTTAAATGCATATTCTTTCGAAGCGTTTACAGCATTCACGCGATCCATGAACTCTCTTAGGACCCGTTCTGCTGTTCCTCGAGAAATTGGCTTCGCAGCAGTTGCATTCGCAAATGCATGACCTCGCGTTGCAACCCGGAAGGCTGCTTTATTTCCAAAGGGCATTGTGGGCTCAATGAGTTCGAGCGCGACCATATCGTTGATGAACTCTACCGCCTGCCTTGATTTGAGTTGCATAAAGCTCTCGGCAGCAGAGAGCATGAAGAAACCGCGCTTGAACCTCCTGAGGAACCCACGCACCTGCAATGCAGAATGACCCGCGACAACTTCTTCCTTCGTGATTCGCATTCCGTTCACTCTTCGCTCAAGCCAGAATTGAAGAAACCGTGGTCTCTTCTTGGGGCATACACTATCGCAGATACAAACCCGGTCAAATTTAGATGCCTTCAAGTTCCCGACTTTAGCTACGCTCTTCTCGCCTCGGGGAAGCACAGTGCCACTGAACGAACGGGGTATTTCTCTTTCAGCCACTCCGCTGTTTCGTGCGGATCAAGCGGACCGCATTTGCCACCTTGAACGAGGGGATCTCGCCGCTGGCCGCCATTTTGTAGATCTGCTGTTGCGAAACTCCCAGTAGCTGGGCTAGGTCCCGCACCCGCAGAGCTTCCTGTTTCTCTCTTACGACCTCCACTAGACTCATGGGCGTTATCCTCCTGGGTGCCGGTCTCGGCACCAGCCTAGGTCTCTGAACTCCGCACAGAATGAACTGAATCAAGAATTCGGTCAAATCCGCTTCTGTCTCGCGCAAAACTACACAATGTATGCGGCGAGCGAGCCGGCATTCACCTTCTCCAACGCATCTTTCGACTGGATTCCCTTGAGGTAAACCATCGTTGACTGAATGTCCCGGTGCCCCATCCAGCCCTGCAATGTGCGAACGTCGATACCATGACGAAGATGCTCGGTCGCAAACGTGTGACGAAACTTGTGCAGGTAGAACCGCTGGCAGTAGGGCCCTTGTGCGCACCGGTTTCCATGCTTGGTCACGCATTGGCCGCAATTGAGTTTGGCCCGGTGCGCGACCTGCTTTACGACCTCGATGTGGAGACTGTTCGGTTTTCCCTTGGTGTTCGGAAAGATCAACTCCGCCGGAGTCGCATTGCGGCGGGCCTTCAACTGCTGCAGCTGCTCAATCATGGCCGCAGGCAGGGGCACAGCTCTTTCCTCGTAGTTCTTCGGTTTGAATCTCCAGAGCGGCTTCGCGGTGACGCGCACCACGGAGTTGCGAAGGTCGACATCGCGCCAGGTCACGTAGCGGATCTCACGGTCGCGGAAACCTGAGGAGAGACAGAACTTGATGAGGATCGCCTCGTCCAGATTGGCGTTCTGGAGCATCGCCGCGATCTCTTCCGGTTCGTAGATCGGACGGATGGTCTCGACATAGCTCGGCCAGTCGCTCGCTTCCACCAGCCCCTTGAATCCGTGCCGCTTGAAGAGTTGGAGCACCGTAACAAGCCGGTCATAGACCGTTCGTGGGACAAGTCCCTGATCAAAGCAGTCGCTGGTGAATTTCAGGATGTCCTCGCGGGTCACTTCATCCACGTAGGTTTTGGTATATGAGTTCCGGAACAAGACATTGAGAACTGGACGGTAGGTTCTGTAAGTTCGCAGGCTGCGGTGCTTGCGGATGTATTCAAGATACTGGTCGATGGCTGCGTCCATGGTCAGACGAGTCGGCACAGGCGCTACCGGAGCTTCAGGTAGCGCTATGAGGCCAGCTTTTACAGCATTGAGCTCGATCGATTTTGCGCGGGCCGCGGGGAGAAGAAGATCGTAGCTCTCGACGGGCTTTCTGCGCCGTTTCCCGTCTTCATACCATTCGAGGTAGTAGCGGCCTTCCGGAGTGATGTTCGTCGCGGCCGTCTACCCAGACATGATCGCGGATGATTCTCCCATTGCGTTCGACAACCGGGCGAACGGCCACTTGCCGTTCACCTTGACCATCTTGATGACGTTGACGCGATCGGCATACTGCTTGGCTCTGGCCATTGTCCTGAATCCTCCATGAGGAGTGCTCTGGACAAATAGCGCGAAGCGCAAATTCGATCAAGAATGGACAGTAAAGTTCTGACCAAATCTTGATGAGAAATGGACAGTAAGATGGACAGTAAGTGGTGTAAGCGATTGAAAAATATGGGAATTTATTGCGAGGGCAGCGCTCTAACCAACTGAGCTACGTCCCCTCTCAATATCAATAGTTCGAAAAGGCATCCGCTTTGGCAAAGCGGCCTGCAAACCACGAAACTGTCACCATTCCGCTAAACAATTGTAGCAAACATTCTTACCGTGAAGGCCCGGGGCCAATCGGACTTTTCGCCTCCAACCAAACTCGCTCTCCTCATGCTATCCATGCGCTGCGATTACCTCGGCTCGCGGAGCTGAACCCCATGTCCTGCGAGATGCCGCGCACGCATTGCAGCAGATGGTTGGCAATCGACGGCAGCTTCTGCGCGGTCACGCGGAACGACGGGCCCGAAACGCTGACCGCAGCCACCGGCAGCCGTTGCGCATCCAGCAGCGGCACCGCGATGCAGCGCAGGCCTTCTTCAAGCTCTTCATCATCCACCGCGTATCCGCGTCGCCGCGTCTTTTCGATCTCCGCGCGCAGGGCCTCGGCCGTGGCAATCGTCCGCGTCGTGAACCGCTCGAACCGTGTGCGGCGCAGAATTTCGTTGATCCGCTCTTCAGGCAAAAACGCCAGTATCGCCTTGCCCACTGAAGTGCAGTGCACCGGATTGCTCGCCCCGATACGCGTAATCATGCGCACCGAACGTGCAGGCTCAATCTTGTCGATGTAGATCACGCGCGCCTGCTCCAGAATGCACAGGTGCGCCGTCTCCTCGGTCTCTGCCACCAGCCGGCGCAGGTGCGGTTGCGCCCGGTCCCGCAGATCGTACTGCTCAATGGCGCGATTGCCGAAATCGAACAGCCTCAGCCCCAGCCGGAACTTGCCGTCGCTGGTGCGCTCCACCATGCGGTGCCGCTCCAGAACCATCAGGAAGCGATGCGCCGTGCTTTTGTGCAGTTGCAGCGACGAGGCCACCTGCGCCAGTCCGAGCGGCGTTTCGCTCTCGCCGAGCAAATCCAGGACCGCAAATGCCCGGTCCAGAGCCTGAACTTTGTATGTGCCTTGGGGAGCGGCGTCTCGCATATTGGTCCTCTGTTTCGCGTGCTGGTTACACCTTGAGTTTCTCAGAATATGAGATCAGGGTCAAGGACGTGCCCCCTGCTCGCTGGTGCTCCTCCACTGGAAAGAAAGCCAAAAATCAGACGATTTCACGCCATCAGCCCGCATCCGCGAGCCAAAGTGCGACGGACCAACGTGGTTTATTGAAAACATTTCGAGATCGTCGCGCCGCTGCGTCCCAATTACGCCGGAACCGCGTCTCCCTCGCCCGGAGCAAGGAACAGGTTCGCCTCCAGCCCGTGCTGGCGCGTGTAGAGATCGTAGTAGCGGCCGCCCAGCGCAAACAGCTCCGCGTGGTTGCCGCGCTCCACGATGCGCCCGTCCTCCACCACGAGAATCTGGTCGGCGCGCCGAATCGTCGAGAGCCGGTGCGCAATCACAAACGTCGTGCGCCCCTGCATCAACTGATTCAGCCCCGCCTGAATCATCGCTTCCGACTCGGAGTCGAGCGAACTGGTCGCCTCGTCGAGGATCAGAATCCGCGGCTCGGCCAGCAGGGCGCGCGCAATCGATAGCCGCTGCCGCTGTCCGCCCGAAAGCTTCACGCCGCGCTCGCCCACAATCGTGTCGTACCCCTCCGGAAAGCGCTCGGCAAACTCATCCACACGCGCCGTCCGGCAGGCAAACAGAAACTGCTCTTCGGTCGCATCCGGCCGCGAAAACAGGACGTTCTCGCGAATCGTGCCATCGAAGAGAAACGAGTCCTGCAGCACCACGCCCAACTGCGAGCGGAAGGTATGCAGGTCCACGGTCGCAAGGTCCATCCCGTCCACCAGCACGCGACCCTTTGACGGCGTGTGGAAGGCGCAAAGCAGGCTGATGATCGTGGACTTTCCCGAACCCGACGAGCCCACCAGCGCCGTCACCGTTCCCGGCTCGGCCTCAAAGCTGATCCCGTGCAGCACCGGCTTTTCCGCGTCGTAGGCAAACTCCACATCTTCAAACTGCACCGTGCCGTCGATCGGCGGCATCTTCACGGTGCGGCCGGGGTCTTGATTCTCTTCGAGCTCGGACAGGATCTCGTTGGTGCGATCCAGACCCGCAAAAGCCTCGGTCAACTGCGTGCCGACGTTCACAATCTGGAAGACCGGCGCAATCATGAACGCAAGAAACATGTTGTATTGAAAGTAGGCGCCGACCGTCCATGTGCTCTTGAGCACCAGATGCCCGCCCAGCCACATCACCAGCGCCGACACGATCCCCAGCACCGTTGTCGAGGCCGATCCCAGCACGCTGGTCATGGTCAGCGACTTCATCACGTTCTCCAGCAGCCGGTCCACGCCGGCGGAAAACACTTTGTGCTCGCGCTCCTCGGCGTGATAGCCCTTGACCACGCGCACGCCGCCCAGCGACTCGGTCAGCCGTCCGGTCACTTCCGCGTTGATCTTGCCGCGCTCGCGAAAGATGGGCCGAATGATCTTGAAGCCATACTGCAGAACGAAAACAAACGCGCCCACCACCGCGAAAACCGTCAGCGTAACCACGACGCTCTGATACAGCAGGAAAAAGAAAACCAGCACGGCGGTCAGCATGCCGCCCACAAACTCCACCAGCCCGGTGCCGACCAGGTTGCGCACGCCTTCCACGTCGGTCATGATGCGCGCCACCAGCGTGCCGGTGCGGTTCTCGTCGTAGTAGGCCACTGACAGCAGGCCCACGTGCCGCTGCACCTCGCGCCGCATCTCGGCAATCAGCCGCTGCCCGGCCATTGAAAGCAATTGCGTCAGCGAATACGAAGTAATGGCCTGCACAATCGTTGCCGCCAACACCGCTACAATGATGCGCGGCAGCAGCGCCGGCTGCGGATGAAGCGGCGAAAGCACCTTGTCCAGCAGCGGCTTCGAGACCAGGGCAGCACCAGCCCGGCCACGCGGTTGATGGCCATCAGCGCCAGCCCCGCACCAGCAGACCCTTGCGCGGCGCCAACAAGCCGCCATATCTGCGGCCAGAGCTTTTTCAATCGAGTTTGCGTCTTGGGCGGATCAGCCCGACCGTCACGCGCGCCGCGCCGAGTGCGGCATGCGCTCGGCGCGCATGCCCATACCCATCCCTCCACCGCGCATTGTGCCCATGCGTTAGACCTTCCCGGTCTGCGTGCCGCCATAAATGAGCGAACACAAAGAATCACGTAGATCAGCAGCAGCCGGCCATCGTAATCTGCGAAGCCAGCGCGATCAAGTCCGGCGCAAGACCGAGGGACAGAAGCATGAACATAGCCCTGCACCGCTCGCGCTCCGGCGCCAAGAAAGCCCAGCAAGCCAATCGTCACATTGATGTGCATGAAGAGCTTGCGCCGTCTCTCGCTGGGACTCATGGCCAGAAATCCGAATACGGCCCAGCGCCACTCCAAACCAAGTCGGAATCAGCGCCGTCGGATGCTGACTCCCGTGCCGAGAAACCCACAGCCCAGAGCAATCAAAAAACTGCAAACACAGTGTTACTTTTGCCATGCATGACCTCCATCTCTTGCATGCAAGGATAACAGTTGCAAGCGCACTACCAGTGTAGCATTGGATGAACCTCGCCGGCTTGCAGCATCGATGCACAGAATCTGGCGGCTTCATTGCCCTCGCTCGCTACCGCTGAATGCGCGCCGACCCGCCCTTCGCAAACGCCCGCACCTGGTCCAGCGTCGCCATGGTCGTGTCGCCGGGGAACGTGGTCAGCAGCGCGCCGTGCGCCCAGCCCAGCTTCACCGCATCTTCCGGCTCTTCGCCGGTCAGCAGGCCATAGATGAATCCGGCCGCAAATCCGTCGCCGCCGCCCACGCGATCCAGCACGTCCAGTTCGGCCGTCGGCGCCGCATACGTCTTGCCGTCGATCCACGCCACCGCGCTCCAGCTATGCCGGTTGGTGGAGTGCACTTCGCGCAGCGTCGTCGCCACGACCTTCACCTGCGGATGCTTCTTGACCACCTTGTCGATCATCCCGAAGAAGACGCTGGGATCGAGCTTCGACTTCGCCGCAACTTCCGGCCCCGGAATGCCAAGCCCCTTCTGCAGATCTTCTTCGTTGCCGACCAGCACGTCCACGTTCTCCACGATGGTGCCGATCGTCTCCACGGCTTGTTCATCGCCGCCGTGAATCTTCCACAGCTTCTCGCGGAAGTTCAGATCGAACGAAGTCACCGCGCCGGCAGCCTTGGCCGCCTTCATCATCTCCGCAGCCAGTTCCGCCGTCGTGCGCGAGAGCGCCGCAAAGATTCCGCCGCAGTGCACCCAGCGCACGCCTCCGGCAAAAATTGTCTTCCAGTCGAAGTCGCCCGGCTTCAGTTGCGCTGCCGCTTCATTGGCGCGGTTGTAGAAAACTACCGGGCGCACGCACGCCAAAGCCGCGGTCGCTGTAGACAGTCGCCATATTCGGGCCCGGTCACGCCGTCGTGCTTAAAATGCTTGTAGATCGGCTTCACGCCCATCGCGCGCACCCGCTCGGCGATCAGGTCGCCGATCGGATAATCCGCCATCGCGCTCACAATCGCCGTCTTCATTCCGAAACAATCCGACAGGTTCGCGGCCACGTTGAACTCGCCGCCGCTCACATGAATCTTGCACTCCGTCGCCTTGCGAAAAGGAATGATCCCCGGGTCGAGCCGGTGCACCAGCGCTCCCAGCGAGAGAAAATCCAGTTCTCCATCCGCGGCGAATATTCAATCCGTCGTTCATCGTTCTCTCTTCCTCTTCATCGTGAAATCCGAATATCCAGTTCCGCGTCAGTCAGCCCGCCGCGGCCTGTCTTCACGTCCGCCACCACCTGCTCCGGCGTCCACTCATTGCCGGGATAAAACTGCGCCACCTTGCCATCCGGTCCGATCAGCGTGGTCGAAAGCGTGTGCGTAATCGTGTCATCGGGTCCCGGCGGAGATGCCCACGTCGAAAGTACTTCGCCATCTCCATCAGCTCCGGCTTCTGCGGCACGGCAAAATCCCAGTGCGCAAAAGCGTCCTTCGCATCGCTGCCGATGTACTCCGCGCCATAGGCGCGCAGCCGCTCCGGCGTGTCGTGTTCCGGGTCGAAGCTGATGCACAGCAGATGCGTCTTCGCATAAAGCGCGGGGTTCGCTGCCAGTTGCTTCTTGATCACCGCAAAGTTGTGCGTGACAAGCGGGCAAAAGTTCGGCAGCGGGCAGCGCGTATAAATGAATGTGATCAGCAGTTTCTTGCCCCGAAACTGGTGCAGATGGATCGTGCGCCCATCCTGATTCCGCAGCGCGAAATCCGGAACCACGTCGCCCGGCGCAGGCACGTGATAAATCACCGCCGGCTTGTAATCCGGCTTTCCCTGCGCCATCACCACAATATGGTCAAGCACCACCGTCTCTTCAGCGCTCTTTGACACCAGCACGTCCGCGGTAATCATGTCCCCCGGATGCAGATCGCTGGCGATGCTCGGGTCCTTCAGCTGGTAGGGCATCGTCATCGCATCCATGAAGCCCGGAATCGCCTCATGATCCAGCACCACGATCCCATGCCTGGCGTCGGTCGAGATGACCTTGCCGCGCAGGTGATACACCTTCACATTCTGGTCAACCGATGTCTGAGTGGAATCATTCTGGCCTGAATGGCATCCTGCCAGAGCAACAACGACAAAAAATGAGGAAATAAGGAATCGGCGAATCACACCCCAGTTTACAACCGGGAGCCCGTGGCCGGTTTTCCTCAATGACGCTCCCCGCCCGGGCGGCGTATAACCCAGGAATGCGGCCTCTGGCGGAAGCTGAGATCGACGGTTGGCTTCGCGACGGGGGCCTTGTCATTACCGCCAGCGATCGGGCCGCACGCGCCCTTCGGTCCGCGTTCCACCGCCGCCGCCGCGCCGAGGGGCTTTCCGCGTGGCCCGCTCCATGCATCCTCGACTTAACCAGCTTCACCCGCTCTACCTGGGAAGAACGCGCCGCAGACGGCCGCATGCTTCTTAACCCCGCACAAGAACAGTCTCTCTGGGCCGACATCGCAGGCACCGAACAACATCTCGCCACCGTGCTCGAAGCTCCCCGCCACCGTCTCGCCGCCATGGCCATGCGCGCCCACGAGTTGCTCTGCTTCTATGCACCGCGGTACCTGCGGCAGACCGCCCGCATCGGCTGGGATCAGGATGCAGGCGCATTCAGCGCCTGGCTCGCGGCTTTTGACGAGGTCTGCCGCGACAACAATCTAGTCAGCACCATTCGCGCCCCCCTCGACCTGATCGCGAATCTGCAAATGGATCCGACCGCCCGCCCTCCGATCCTCGTCGCCGGATTCGACCGTCTTCTGCCCCTGCAGGAAGAGCTTTTCGACGCATGGGGACATTGGCAAGCCTCCGCAACCGGCGAATTGGCCTCTGACATCCGCTTCTACCGGTCCTCAGACGAGCAGACCGAGCTGCATGCATGCGCCCAGTGGTGCAAGCGTCAAATCGCCGCCGATCCGCACGCCCGCCTACTCGTCATTACCCAGGACATAGCCGGCGGCCGCGGCGAAATCGAGCGCGCTTTTCTTCGCTTTGATCCACCCGGCGCCGCGCCGAGCTTCGAGTTTTCTCTTGGGATCTCGCTCACCCAGATGCCCCTGGTCCACAATGCTCATCTTTTGCTGCGTTGGCTCGACAGCCCACTCGAAGAGAAGGAAGTCGACTGGCTGCTCTCAACGGGCTTCGCAACCGTGAACGTCGAAGAAACCAGTGCCTTGCAGTCGTACATGCTCGCCTTGCGCCGGCACAGCCTCGAACGAACCCACTGGACCCTCTCTTCCTTTATTGCGCAGCCCAACGGCTCCAGTTCCCCGCCTTCCGCGTGGGTTCAGCGCATGACCGTCAGCCGCCGCCGTCTTGCAGAATCAGGTCCCGCCCGCCAATCCCCCTTCGACTGGGCCGCACTCGTGCCCCAGTTGCTCGAACACATCGGCCTCCCCGGCGAGCAGAAGCTCTCCAGTGCCGATTTTCAGGCCCTCCATCGTTGGGAGCAGGCACTCGACACCTGTGCCTCGCTTGGCTATGACGGTCGTCGCATCACCTGGCCGGAGTTCCTCTCCCTGCTCGGCCGCACCTTCGACGAGATGCTCTTCGCGCCCGAATCCATCGATGCGCCCATCCAGATTGCCGGACCCGCCGAATCGGCCGGCCTCACCGCGGACGCAATCTGGTTCCTCGGCGCAGACGAGGACGCATGGCCCGCCCCCGGAACCACCCATCCTCTGTTGCCCGTTCAAATCCAGCGCGAATCCGCCATGCCCCACGCCTCGCCGTCGGACGACTGGGAGCTCGCGCAAGCCATCTCAACTCGTCTTCTCGCCGCCGCACCCACTGTCCATTTCAGTTACGCCGGCCAGAAGAAAGATCTTGAAACCAGGCCTTCCCGCCTCATCGCGCAGCTTGCGGGGCCACCGCAACCCTTGCCCGCCGATCTGGCACCGTCCGCCGTCACGCCGCCGCTGACATTCCGCTTCGAAGACACGACTCGCGTCGCGTTCCTACCCGGCACGATTCACAGCGGGGCAGGCGTTCTCACCGCCCAGTCGCAATGCCCGTTTAAGGCCTTCGCCACCGCGCGCCTCGACGCCCAAGGGTGGCAACCGGCAGAGGCTGGTTTGACGGCCGCGCAGCGCGGCCAGTTGCTCCACGCCGTACTTCACGCCGTCTGGGGCGGTCCGCCGCACGGCTTGCGTTCCCTCCATGATCTCCGAAACCTGCAAGCCCCTGAGGTCTTCGTCGAAGGCCACGTACAACGCGCCCTCCGCGACAAGATGCCGACCCCAGTTCGCGAGCGCATGCCCCATCGCTACCTCGAACTCGAAGCGCGTCGCCTCACCCGCCTCGTCACAGAATGGCTTCAGTACGAATCCACCCGGCTCCCCTTCGCAGTAGCCGAAACCGAAGCGGACCGCCCCATCAGCCTTGCCGGGCTTACTTTCAAGGTTCGTCTCGACCGCATCGACCGCCTCAACGACGGAACCATCCTGGTCATCGACTACAAGAGCGGCGCCGTCTCCCCGAAGTCCTGGCAGCTTCCCCGCCCCGACGACGTACAGTTGCCTCTCTATGCGGGCTTCGCCCTCCATGCGGATGAAGAACTCGGCGGCCTCGTCTTCGCCAAACTGCGCGCCGGCGATCAGACCTTCACAGGCCACGTCGCCGATGCCGGCGCAACTCTCTTCGCAGGACTCAACGGCAACAACTCTCTCATCAAAGCCGCGCTCTCTGCGGAGCAACTCATCGATTGGAAGGAATGCATCGAACAGCTTGCCAGGGACTTTCTCGCCGGCCGCGCCGACGTGAACCCGCGTGAGAATCCCCGCCCCTGCGAACGATGCGATCTGCAAACCCTCTGCCGCATTCAGGAAAATGAAGACATCTTCGAAAATCAGGACGAGTGCGAGGAGCCAGCCGATGAGTAACCCCATCGCCATCCGGCCCGCCCCACCCGATCAGGCGCAGCGTGAGCGCGCCCTCGATGCATCCCGCTCCATCCTCGTGCAGGCCCCGGCCGGTTCCGGCAAAACCGACCTGCTCACCCGCCGCTTTCTGCGCCTGCTTGGCGAAGTCGATGACCCCGGCCAGATCGTCGCCATCACCTTCACCAAGGCCGCGGCTGCCGAAATGCGCCACCGCATCCTCTCGGAATTGGAAAAGTCCGCCGCTGCCCATGTAACCGGTGCAACCGACGACGAGTTCTCCATGCAGGTCCTCGCCCAACGCGCTCTTCGCCGCTCTCAGGCGCTCGGTTGGCAACTCCTCGTCCTTCCCGCGCAACTTCGCATCAAAACCATCGACTCTTTCTGCCGCGACCTCGCTCTCCAGCAGCCCCTTCTCACCGAGCTGGGCGGGGAGTTGGACATAAACGACCAGCCGGCTGAGCTCTATCGCCGCGCCGCGGGCAGCACCCTCGAAAAGATCGGCGGAGACGATCCCACACTCACCGCCGCCATCGAGTCCTTGCTGCTATGGCGGGACAATAGTTGGCAGGAGATGGAATCCCTGCTGGTTGAAATGCTCAGCACGCGCGACCGTTGGATGCACGAGTTTGTCCTCGAGCGCGATCCCGACTGGAACACCCTGCGCAAACACCTTGAGCGGCCCTTTGCGAGTGCAGTGCGCGATTCTCTCACCCGTCTCGACGCGCTCCTCGGGCAAGTTCCTGGGGCGCAGAATGAAGCGCATCTTCTCTCGCGCTATGCTTGCGAGCAGAGCGGCGGCGCGCTTCAACGGAGCCTTGCCGAGCTCGCGGATTTTCCTGCCGGGCCATTCACCAACCATGAAGAGCTGGAAGAAGGCCGCCGCGCCTTTCTTTGTGTAGCAGACTTGCTGCTCATCAAAGATGGCTCGTTCCGCCAGCGCGTCAACAAGAGCCAGGGGTTCCCGGCTGATCGCAAAGTTGAAAAGCTGCGCCATGCGAGTCTGGTCCAGGCGCTCAACCAGGTCGACGGCCTCGAAGCTTCACTCGCATCTATTCGCGAACTTCCCCCAGCGCGCTACTCCGACCAAGATTGGCAAATCGTGCAGTCCTGCTTCACCGTGCTGCGCCACGCCGCAGGCGAACTGCGAGCCGTCTTTGCCGAAACCGGCGCCGTCGATTTCATTGAGGTAGCCCAGATCGCCCTCCGCGTGCTCCAGGGCGACGGCGGTCTGCCTACCGACGCCGCGATCCGCATCGCCGACGGCATTCACCACCTCCTCGTCGATGAATTCCAGGACACCAGCCGCCGCCAGCATCAGCTCCTCTCCCGCCTCATCGCGGCGTGGCCCGATTCCACCGGCCGCACCTGCTTCGTCGTGGGCGACCCCATGCAATCCATCTACTCTTTCCGCGACGCCGACGCCGAGCTCTTCCCCCGCGTTCGGGCCATTGGCCTTGAGATTCCCGCCAACGATCCCTTCCTCTTTGACTTCGTTCCGCTCGCCGCCAACTTCCGCACCGTGCCCACGCTGGTCGAACACCTGAATGAAGTGTTTGATCAGGTATTTGCCGCAAGCAGCACCAATGAAACCAGTTTTTCGCGTGCCACTCCGGCTCGCGAAACCCTTCCCAGCACCGCCGCCCCCCACTTCACATTGCATCTCGAATTCGCACCCTACGCCATGCCGGGCAAAGCCGCCGATCCTAAGCTTGTGCGCGAAAGAGAAACATCGCAAGCGGTCCAGGTTCAGGAGATCGTCGCCCTCATTCGCTCCAAACAGCGCCAAATCGACGAGGCCCGCCTCGCCCGCGCGCGCGGTGACAACAGCAAGTACCGCATCGCCATTCTGGGCCGCGCCCGCAAGGCCCTTGAGCCCATCGCCGCCGCGTTGCGCGAAGCGCAAATCCCCTTCCGCGCGGTTGAACTCGAGCAGTTGAAAGACCGCCCGGAAGTCCTGGATGCGCTTGCTCTAGCCCGCGCTCTCCTCAATCCACAGGACCGCGTCGCGTGGCTTGGCGTCCTGCGCGCTCCGTGGTGCGGCCTGGCGCTCGACGACCTCCATCGCCTCGTCAGCGCCGACGACGAAACTCTCTTCCGCCGCGCGATTCCAGAATTGCTCGCCACGAGGCTCGACCTCCTGAGCGAGGATGGCCGCCGCGCCGCCATTCGCGTGTTGAACGCCATCGAATCCGCGTCCGCTCTTCGCGCCGCAATGCCCACAGTCTCCGTCGGCACCTGGCTGCAACAGATCTGGCTCAGCCTCGGCGGCTCATACTGTGTCGACCGAACGGCGCTCGCCAACCTCGACCTTCTCTGGAGTTGTCTCGACAACTTGCCCGGCGGCGAACAGGATCTGCTCAGTCCCGCTCTGGACGCAGCCCTCGAAAAACTGACTGCCCTGCCCGATCCCGCCGCCAGCAGCGAGTGCGGCGTACAGTTGATGACCATCCACAAATCCAAGGGCCTCGAATTCGAAGTCGTCGTAGTCCCCGAGTTGCAAGCCACCGGCGGTAGCGGCGAGCGGAAGCTCCTCTCCTGGCTCGAGCGCGGCCTAGCCGAAGCTGACGGGTCCAGCGAAATCACCGAGTTTCTCGTCGCCCCGCTCCAGCCCAAAGGCGCCGACCGAGGACAATCCAAAGGCTGGGTCGACCGCGTCCGACTCGATCGCGAGTCCGAGGAGATGCGCCGCATCCTCTACGTCGCAGCCACCCGCGCCCGCGAGGAACTCCATTTCTTCGCGCGCCCCGCTTACAAAAGCGAGAACGGCAGCCTGAGTCTCGTCGAGCCCAAGAACAGCCTCCTCGCCACCGCGTGGCCGGCTCTTCAAGAAGAAGTGACCGCGCGCTTTGAAGAGTGGAAGTCCGCCGCTTCAATTTCGAAACCGGCTGAAGACCAACTTATCGAGAGCATTGCCGCATCAGGCGATGGCAACCTGCTCGTCATGCCATCGCCGGGCCGCCCCGCCATCCTGCGCCGCCTTCCCGCAAATTTCGAGCTTCCAGCTTCCAACACCGTCGCCCACAGTTCGCAGTCGCCTGTCGGCGCGAGTGACCTTCAAACCAACCTACGTCACGAAGGCGGTCTACTCTCCCGCGCCCTCGGCAATGCTGTCCACAAGCTTCTCGAAGAACTGGCCCACCTCCGCGCCACGCACGACTGGACGTCCGCCCGCTCCGCTCTCGCGCATCTCCAACCCAATATTGCCGCTCAAATTCGCGCCGCCGGAGTCGACCGCAATCACGCGGAATCCATCGCCGCCAAGGCCATCGACTTCGCACTCAAAGCCTCGCACGATTCCCACGGCCAGTGGATTCTCTCGCCCCACGCCGACGCCGACAGCGAAGCATCGTGGGCCGGCATCGTCGCGGGTGGCCTGCGCACGGTCCGCGTCGACCGCATCTTCCGGGCCGGTCTCGAGCCGCTGTCAGAAGGTGCCGATGCATGGTGGATCATCGACTACAAAACCGCGTACGCTGACCACCCCTCCCAGGCATCTTTGCCGCAACTCCGCAAACTCTTCGCGCCACAGCTCGATTCCTACGCCGAAATTGTTCGCAATCTCCACGGCAAGGACTCACTCATCCGCGCCGGCCTCTACTATCCCCGCATGCTGCTCCTGGATTGGTGGGAAATTTAGCCGTTCGCCTCGCCCACATCCAGCCCGATCGACCGCATCAGTTCGAGCGCATTGCTCGTCTTCACCACGCCCGGCATCAGCCTGTAGTCGAAGATCAACTTCCCCTCCTCAAATCGATCCTCGAAATGAAAATTAGCGGCCCGTTCTCCCATCGTCTCCGGAATCTTCGTCAACGCCAGATCGTGCGTACTCACCATTCCCATCGCACCGCGTTCCGCCAAACTCCGCACCACGAACCGCGTTCCGACTAATCGATCGTGCGAGTTCGTGCCCGACAGCAACTCATCCAGCAGAAACAGAACCGGAACCGGCCCGCCTGTCAGATCGAAGACCAGCTTGATGCGGTGAATCTCCGCGTAGAACCGCGACACGCCTCCTGAAAGCGAATCCAAAATGCAGATCGATGCCGCAACCTGCAATGGCGAAAGTCTCAGCCTCCGTGCTCGCACCGGCGCGCCGCATTGTGCCAGCACCGCATTCACGCCGATGCAGCGAATGAACGTACTCTTCCCCGCCATATTCGGCCCGCTCAGGACGATCAATTGCAACCCATCGCCCAGTTTCAAATCGTTCCGCATCGCCATCCGCGCGGGCAGCAACGGATGCGCCATTCCCTCAGCCTCAAACAGCGGAGTCACGCCTATCTCCGTGGGCGGAACAAACTCGGGAAACACATCCTCCCCATGTTCATACGCATAGCCCGAGAGCGAAGTCAACGCTTCAAACTCACCCGCCGCCGCAAGCCAGCCGCGTATCTGCGGGCCAAATTCCTTCTGCCACCTTTCCGCTCTGAAAAGCAGCCAGGCACTCCAGAACGTAACCACATCCATCAACCGCGCAGCAGGATTCCGGCGTGACTTCAGCCCCTTCACGATCCGGGCCAGCCTCCGGATCGCCGCCGAAGGCGCCGTTCCTTCGCGCCTCAATGCGGCCTGAACCCCCTTGAGCTTCGGAGCAGAAAAATGCTCATTCTCGAGCAGCGCAAGAACGCCCGCCAGCAGTTCCAGCCCGTCCGACGCATCCTCCAGTGCATCCGAGGCGCGGTCAAGACGCGAATGGATGCGATGCGCCCAGGCAAAATTCAAAACCGTCATTGCTGCGGCAATCGCACCCAGGTCCCACACTCCCCAACTCACAAGGCTCAGAATCCACAGCACACCCAGCGTCCTCGTCACGATCCGAGTGGCGCGCTGCGGAAACGCCGGCTTTCGCTCACCCCACTCTGAAAGCGCGTCCGGCTTTACGCCCAGCCGCACCGTCTCGCCGAGCGAGAAGAGTCTCTCCCGAAACTGCACACGCTCCTTCAGATCGCGAATGGCTTCCTGGCGCAAGAATATTTCTTCAACGGATGCAGCCTCCAGCAGCCACGCGGCCAGCGTCTCTTCGCCTGCCCGCGTGCGAGCCGTACACAACAGTTCAAACACGGATGCTCTGCCAAATATGTCCAGGTCGCGCGCGTACGGATGCACCGGATCAAGAAAACGCTCGCCCATTTCGCCGTCCCCGGCCCAGCGATCCTGCACCCGCGCCAGTCCCCTCTCATAAAACCGGATGGCCCGCCCGCGAAGGCCAATCGACGCGAGCACCTTCTCGTGCAGCACCGCCAGAACGATAAACAACGCAAGGGGAACCAAAAGGAATCCGAGCAGCATCACCCGATGGAGAAACAGCACTGCGGCAACTACGATCGCCAGCCCGAGCGCGACCTTGGCATACCCCAGCATCTGCTCGCGCTTTCGCTCAGCCGCCTGCTTCTCCAGCAGTTCTCCCAATTGTTGGGAATACACGTCCTCCGCGCGGCACCTGCCGTCCGCTTCGCCTGCATCCATTCCGCGCTCCACCATCACTGCTCAAGACTACCGCAGCAATGGAATTGGATCTGGAATCAGTCGTGGGTCAGTTTTATTCGGCCCCCGGATCGGAGCATGGGAAGTTGGCCAGGACGAAGCCCTGGGACCGGGAAGGCGAAAATTCAATCCGAGACAGCCCTCTGAGGGCGACGGAATTCTCGACGACAATTCGAACCGCCGTCAGCTTGCCTTCTTTCCATTCTTCTGCGAATCCGCGCTCTTGTGGTGCCGCACATCGTCGCCCTGGATCCAGAAGATCACGTCTTCGGCGATATTGGTCGCATGGTCGGCCACGCGCTCCAACGCGCGCGAAATCATCAGCGCATTCAGCGCCTGCGGCGCAATGTGACTCTGCTCTTCCATCACCTTCGTCAACGCCTTGTACGCTGCCCGATTCATCGCATCCACGGCATCGTCCATGGTCAGCACAGCCCGGGCAATTTCCGGATCGGCCTCAATAAACGCCTGCAGGCTCTTCCGCACCATCTCCGCGGCCAGCGTCGCCATGCGCGGAATATCGACCGGCAAATCGGCCACCGCCATCTGTTCCATGTTGCGTACCCGGTCGCTGATGCTCTTGGCCGCATCGCCCACCCGCTCCAGGTCCGCGTTGATCTTGATCACGCTAAGAATGAAGCGAAGATCGATGGCCATCGGCTGCTCCATCGCCAGCAGGTCCAATGCCGATTGGTCGATGTCCCGCTCCAGCCGGTTGATCGCGTTTTCGCTGCGGCTCACCAGATCGCAGATCGAAAGATCGCGCACGCGATAGGCCTCAATGGCGCGCTGGATCGCCTGTTCCGCCAGCCCCGCCATCACCAGCAGGTTCTCCTTTAATTCGTCGAGGCTTTTTTGAAAGCGAATACGTGTCATCCGAACCTGCCTGTGATGTAGTCCTCAGTGCGCTTGTCGCTGGGGTTGGTGAAGATCTTGTGCGTTGAATCGAACTCCACCATGCGCCCGTTCAAGAAGAACCCCGTCTTCTCCGCCACGCGCGCCGCCTGTTGCATGTTGTGGGTCACAATCACGATAGTGTACTGCGATTTGAGCTGGAAGATAAGGTCTTCAATCTTCGAAGTCGAAACCGGGTCCAGTGCCGATGCTGGCTCATCCATCAGCAGCACTTCGGGGTCAACGGCCAGCGCGCGCGCAATGCACAGCCGCTGCTGCTGGCCGCCGGAAAGGCTGGCGCCCGATTTCTTCTTCAAGTCGTCCTTTACTTCGTCCCACAGCGCCGAATTCTTCAGCGACCTCTCCACAATTTCGTCCAGCGAACGGCGATTACTAAATCCGTTCAACTTCAGTCCCGATGCCACGTTGTCATAGATCGACATGGTGGGAAACGGATTGGGTCGCTGAAACACCATGCCCACGCGCCGCCGGATCTGCACCGGCTTGGCGTCGTGGTAGATGTCCAGATCCCCGATCCGCACAATTCCCGTCACCCGCGCGATCGGGTTGGTTTCATGCATCCGGTTCAGGCAGCGCACAAATGTGCTTTTGCCGCAGCCGGAGGGGCCAATCAATGCTGTGGCATGATTAGCCGGAATATTCAGATTGATATCCTGCAGTGTGTGGTTGGTCCCGTACCACGCATTCAGGTTGAGAACCTCGATGCCGACGCCCACTTGCGCATTTCTCCTTGTTCACGCCAAAAAGCGAAACTCTAAGTCGCGATTCTCTGGGGCAAATCGCGCCATCGCAAGACCGTCAAAAGGTCATCTCAAGGAGAAATGCCTTTCAGCTAGCCCCCTTCAACACACCGCGGCTGGTTACAAATCGCACCAAACCCACCGCCAGCACGATCAGCACAATCAAAACCAGTGAGCCTGCCCACGCCAGTCTGTGCCAATCGTCATAGGGCGATAGCGCAAAAACATAGATCTGCAGTGGAAGCGCCATGATCGGATTGTTGAGGTTCGTGCTCATGAACGAATTGCCCAGCGCCGTAAAAATCAGCGGCGCGGTTTCGCCCGCCACCCGCGCAAACGCCAGCATGCAACCCGTGATAATGCCAGGCGAAGCCGTCTTTACCGTGATCGAAAGCACCGACCGCCAGTTGGGGATGCCGAGCCCCAGCGCCGCTTCGCGCACCGCATGCGGCACCATCAGCAGCATCTCCTCCGTGGTTCGACACACCGTGGGAACCATCATGATTCCCAGCGCCACCGCACCGGAAAAAGCCGAAAAGTGCCCCTGCGGAAGCACCACCAGAGAATAAGCCGCAAGACCCATCACAATCGAAGGAACTCCATTCAGCACATCGGCAGTAAACCGCACCGCATTCGCCAGCTTGGTGCCGCGTCCGAACTCCGCCAGAAAGATGCCTCCGCCAATCC
Source organism: uncultured Acidobacteriota bacterium (assembly GCA_963833995.1). Classification (GTDB taxonomy): domain Bacteria; phylum Acidobacteriota; class Terriglobia; order Terriglobales; family Acidobacteriaceae; genus Telmatobacter. The sequence continues at coordinate 35,381 of CAWIAE010000009.1, forward strand.
CCACAGGGATCCCGATCAAGCTGGCCACTGAGAGCACAATCGCCGAGCCCACAATCGCGTTGGCCATTCCGCCCCCAGGCTCGCCCGGCGGCTTGGGAACCTGGGTAAAAAACGCCAGGTTCAATGAACTTGCGCCCTTGAAGAGCAGATACGCAAAAATCGCCACCAGCGGCGCAATCACGATTAATGTCGCCAGCGTGGTTAACACCGTGACCGAGTCGTCGACCACCCCGCGCATCCTCGACCGAAACTTGAATGTCTCCCCACTCACTCGAGTCTCCTCATCGCGCCTGCGCCGGCGTTCCCCGTGTAACCGCCCACACCAGCAGTTGGGCCACCCCGTTCACGATGATCGTCAGGATAAATAGCGCCAGTCCGATCTCGATCAGCGCGCTGCGATGCACATCGCTCACCGCCTCGGTAAATTCGTTGGCAATCACCGCCGACATCGAACTGCCGTTCGAAAGCAGCGACTTGTGAATCTCCGGCGTGTTGCCGATCACCATCGTCACCGCCATCGTCTCTCCCAGAGCGCGCCCTAGCCCCAGGATGACGCCGCCTACAATGCCGATGCGCGCGTTGCGTAGCACTCCCATGCGGATCATCTCCCAGCGCGTTGCGCCCAGCGCCAGTACCGCTTCGCGCTGCGAATGAGGCACAGCCGTCATCACTTCCCGCGTGAGCGAAGAGATAATCGGCAGAATCATCACCGCTAAAATCACGCCCGCGGCAAAATACCCCAGTCCCGTGGGATTCTCGTCATTGAAAAGCCCCGTCCAGCCCAGCAAGTGAATCAGCAAAGGATTTATATATTCCCTCAGCAGCGGCACCAGCACATACATCGCCCACACCCCGTAGACGATGCTGGGAATCGCCGCCAGAAGTTCGGTAATAAAGGCCAGCGGGCCGCGCAGGATGCGGGGGCTCATTTCAGTAAGAAAAATCGCCAGCCCAAGAGCCAGAGGCACCGCAATCAACAGCGCCAGAAATGAGGAGACCAGTGTGCCGTAGATAAAAGGCAATGCGCTGAAGCGGTTGTTGACCGGATCCCAATACAACGGCTCGTTTGAAAAAGCGTTGGTAAACGACTGGTAGAAAAACTTCAGCCCGAAGTTGTCCCAGGTGATTTGCGAACGCAGCAACAGCTGCCACAGGATCAATCCCACAATGACGAAAATGCTGAGTGCGCACAGCACCATCAGCCAGTGAAATCCCTGGTCGGCAAGCGCCGAATTACCACGCCCCAGAAGGAAATTGCGAATCTCCGACGCCTCTTGCGGCGGTATCTTCGCTGCCGGCTGATCTGGGGAAACTAAAGCCTCGGGATGAGTCTGAGGCTTGGAGATGCGAATCTCGGGCACGTTTGTTGTCACCAACCGTAGGCTACCCGGCCAAGATGAATGGCAGGTTACAAGCCCGCAAAATCAAGTGCATACAGTGCAAAAATCGGGTGAATTGTCACCGCTACCAGCTTTTCTTCCATCGAAGTATGCCATCTGCGATTTCCATTCCGCGGTCACGCAATCCGCCGCTTCCCTGGCTTCCTGCCCCCCCAAAATCCAATTTTCCACCCGCTCGGAAACAATTTCCCCATTGGTTTCCGTTTTTTTCCTTTAAGCTTGAAAACTGGAAAGTGACCGGCCCATCCAATGCGCTCAATTGCTACCCTGTTCGCCCTCGTTCTTGGCTCCATTACCCTCCACAGCCAAGTCATCACCCAGCCTGATCCGGCCCATCGCGACTGGAGTGCCGCCTGGATCACGCATCCCACCGCTCCTCTGCGCGAACCCCTGGTCCTGCACTTCCGTCGCTCTCTGCAACTGGCCGCCGTTCCCGCCGGCTACCTGGTCCGCGTTAGCGCTGACAACCGTTTCATCCTCTATGTCAACGGCACGCGTGTCGGCGATGGCCCCGCACGCGGCGATCTGGCCCATTGGCGCTACGAGCGCTTTGACCTGGCTCCTTTCCTTCGTGCAGGACATAACCTTATTGCTGCAACTGTTTGGAACTTTGGGATCTATGCCCCCGTCGCCCAAATGTCCGACCGCACCGCTTTCCTGCTCGAAAGCGAGGCCGGGGGGCCCGAGTCCATCAGCACCCCCGAGGGCTGGCAGGTCGAAATTGAGCCGGGCCACCGCGCCCTCGACCGCTCCTCCGTCACCATCAAGGAGTACATGGCCGCCGGCCCCGGCGAAGAAATTGATGCCGCCCGCTACGATTGGAACTGGAACTCCCCGTCCGATACCAGTTCCTCCTGGGTTGCCGCCGCCTCACCCATGCGCGACAGTATCTTCCCCGGCACGGCGAAGGCTCATTCGGCAGAAACCACGGGCGACAACTTCTGGGGTCTCGTTCCCGACACTTTGCCCCATATGGCCTTTTCGCCCACCAGCGTCGGCGAGACCGTCCGCACCGGACTCGATGATCTCAAAGCCTTCCCGAAGTCCCCGGTCACCGTCCCCGCCGGCACCCACGTCCATATTCTGCTCGACCGCAAAACCCTCACCACCGCCTATCCGGTTCTGACCGTCTCCGGCGGCAAGGGCGCGCATATCCGTCTCACTTACTCCGAAGCCCTCTATGACAAGGACCTCCACAAAGGCGACCGCAACGACGTTGACGACCGCACCGCCCTCGGCCTCACCGACAGCTTTCTCCCCGACGGCGGCCCCAATCGCACCTTTGAGCCCCTCTGGTGGCGCACCTGGCGCTATCTCGACCTCGATATCCAGACCGGCGACGCTCCGCTGACCCTCGACTCCCTGAAGGCCAATTTCACCGCCTATCCCTTTGAGGAACGCGCCACCTTCCAGTCCGCCGACCCGGATCTGGCCAAAATATGGGAGATCAGTTGGCGCACCGCCCGCGACGATGCCCATGAAACCTACATGGACACCCCCTACTACGAGCAGCTCCAATACATCGGCGACACCCGCATCCAGGCTCTCATCTCCTACTCCGTCGCCAGCGACGACCGCCTCGCCGTGCAGGCCCTCGATGCGTTCAACGACTCGCGCTCGCCCGACGGACTCACCCGCAGCCGCTATCCCAGTTCCCTGCCGCAAACCATCCCCACGTTTTCCCTGCTCTATATCGGCATGCTCCACGACTACTGGATGTATCGCCCCGATCCCGAGCCGGTGCGCGCCTTGCTTCCCGGCAGCCGCGACGTGCTCGACTGGTTTGCCACTCACGAGCAGCCAGATGGCCTCCTGGGCACCTTGCCCTGGTGGAGTTTCATTGACTGGGTCTCCTCCGGCGAAACTCCCACCTACGATTCCCACGGCGAATCCTGCATCACCACCCTCGAGTACCTGGGCGCCCTCGACGACGCCGCCGACCTCGAAAAGACCCTCGGCGACCCGCTTTTCGCCACACGCGATCTCTCCCGCGCAGCCCACGTCCGTTCCGGCATCTATAACAAGTGCTGGAACGCCTCACGCGGTCTCATCTCCGACAACCCCGACCAGAAAGTCTTCAGTCAGCAGGCCAACATCCTGGCCGTCCTCTACGACGTCGTTCCCAAAGATCATCAAAAGGCCGTGCTGCGGCAGATGCTGGCGATCGAGCCCGGAACCACCCCCGACGGCGTCCTCAGCGCCTCCTATTACTTCCGCTTCTACCTCGCCCGTGCCCTCGATCACGCTGGCCTCGCCGACGACTACCTCAAGTCCCTGGACCCCTGGCGCAAACTGCTGCCGCTGCACTTCAGCACATGGCCTGAAATCCCCGGCAATACCCGCTCCGACTCTCACGCGTGGTCAGCCCATCCCATCTATGATCTTCTGACCCTGGTCGCAGGCATCGAGCCCGCCAGCCCCGGCTTCGCCACCGTCCGCATCGCGCCGCACCTCGGCGATCTCAAGGCGATCACCGCCAGTTTTCCGCATCCCGACGGCCCCATCGTCATTGAATACCGCCGCAACGGAACCGGGCTAGACGCCGACATCACCCTTCCCGGCAAACTCTCCGGGACCTTCGTTTTTCACGCTAAGGTCTACCCCCTCAAACCCGGCGCCAACCACATCCACGGGGAATGATTGCCGGCTCGATTCAATCGCATCAGCTTCGGTGCGCTCAAACCATCGAGCCACCGTGTGTTTGCTGACAGTTCTGCGAAGAAAATCGATATACTATGAGGGAAACCGTTCCACCAATATGTGAAACGTGTTACAAATCCAACATGCCCAAGGGAAAGAATGTCGACGCCGCCAGGCCACGTGAACCTGAGAATGCTCGCCGAGCATCTTGAGCTATCGCAGACCACGGTTTCCCTGGTCCTGAATAACTCCCCATCGGCCAAATCCATCCCCCAGGAGACCCGCAATCGCGTCACTGAGGCGGCCCAACGCCTCAATTACCGGCCCAATTACTTTGCCCGTTCCTTGCGGCAAAGCCGCTCCATGAGCGTCGGCGTTCTCGCACCCGATCTGAGCGAAGGCTACTTCACCCGCGTCATGAGCGGCGTGGTCGAGGAGCTGACCAGCGCCCATTACTTCTACTTCACCGCCTGCCATGATTGGAAGCGCGAACTCATCGAGCAGTATCCACGCATGCTGGTGGAGCGCGCCGTCGACGGCTTCCTGCTCCTCAACACCCCGGCAGACCAGATATCCGTGCCCGTCCCCGTCGTCGCCATCTCCGCCCACAGCATGGTCCGGAACGTGACCAACATCGTCCTCGATCATCACAGCGCGGTCGAACAGGCCCTCGTTCACCTCTATGAGCTCGGCCATCGCCGTATCGCGTTCATGCGCGGCCCCCGTGCCATTCCCGATTCCGAATATCGCTGGGAAAGCATCCAGCAGGTGGCCCGCGAAATCGGCCTTCGCATTGACCCCTCCCACGTCATCCGCATCGACGCGGCAGGCTGGTCAATGAAGACCGGCCATCACCCAATGGCCCCTGAAATCGGCTACAAGCCCATGCAGGCGCTGCTTGAGAAGGCACGCGATTTTACCGCCATCTTCTGCTTCAACGACATCTCCGCCATCGGCGCCATTCGCGCCCTCAAAGAGGCGGGCCTGTCCGTCCCCGGCGACGTCTCCGTGGTGGGATTTGACGACATTCTTTCCGCGGCCTACTACACGCCATCCCTCACCACCGTGCGCCAGCCCCTCGCCGAGATGGGCAAGCGCGGCGCACAGGTCCTGCTCGAGCGCATCGCCACTCGCGAAAACGGCCACCCCGCTGAGATCGTCATGGCCCCCGAACTGGTAGTCCGCGAATCCACCGGCCCCGCCCCGGCAGTTAGCAAGGTGTAAGCCGCCGCCTCACCCGCAGAACGACTCAAACCACCTGCTCAAGTACACCTGCGCATGTGCTTCGCCGCAATAATGCCGCGCATGGGGCGCGTCCGCGGCTTCCTTGGTCCACTTGAATACCGTAAGTTGCGTATTGCTGCAATGGATCACGATCCACCGCACGGGATTATCGCTCTCTGTCCCGCAAATCTCACACCGATACATTGTGCCAATCATGGATGAACCCCTGACCCTGATCTCTGACCACTGTTCACTGGTTACTCGAGCATCTGCAAATCCAGCGGCTTCTCCAGCAGGCAATCCATCTCGCCGATGCTGGCCAACGCCCGTTTCAGCGCCGACGACTTGCACGGTTCCACCGTCACCACAAATGGCAGCGCATCCGCGGGATACCCCGCCTTCTGCACAATGGCGCGAATGTTGATTCGTTCCCTCGCCAGCGTGCCGGTAATCTCGGCCACGATCCCCGGCCGGTCCACCACCCGGAACCGTATGTAATGCGGCACCTCGAACTCTCCCCCAATCCGTGCCGGAACCGAAGGAATTTCCACCCGTCGCGATCCATGTGCCAGCGCAAGCAGGTCGCTCACGACTGCCACCGCCGTTGGATGCCCACCCGCGCCATGACCCGAGAACACCACGTCGCCGCCATAGCGTCCGGTCAGAATCACCATGTTCTCCGTGCCCCGCGACCATGCCAGCGGCGAACGCTGATCCACCAGCATGGGTCCTACGGTGGCGGCTACCATGCCGTCCCGTTCCTCCGCGCGCGCCACCTGCCGGATGGTGCAGCTCAAATCCCGCGCATAACTGAAGTCCACGGCGGTCACCGCGGTGATCGCCTGGGGCACAATCTCTTCCGGATCCACCACCACCCGCAGCGCCAGCCGCATCAGGATCGCCAGCTTGGCCCGCGCATCGAACCCGCCCACATCCTCCGTAGGATCGGCCTCGGCATACCCTTTGGCCTGGGCCTCTGCCAGCACCGTCGCATACTCCGCCCCCACTTCCATCTGGCTCAGGATAAAGTTGCACGTGCCGTTCAGAATGCCTTCCATGCGCTCGATGCGGTCGCCCGCCATCCCCTGTTCCAGCCCTGGAATCACCGGAATTCCGCCCGCCACCGCGGCGCCATATTTCAGATGCCCGCCTTTCGCCGCAGCCAGCCGCTCCAGTTCCACGCCGTGATAGGCAATCAGCTTCTTGTTCGCCGTCACCACGCTCTTGCCGGCTTCCAGCGCCCGGCGCACCCAGTTCCCTGCCGGGTCCAGTCCACCCGCCAGTTCCACAATCACGTCCGCATCCGAAGCCAGCACCGCATCCGCGTCCTCGCTCCAGACCATGTTGGCGGCGTCCAATCCACTCGCTTCCGCGCCACATTCCGGTTGAACACGCAGGCCAGTTCCAGCCCTTTCGGCTTCGACTCCACCAGAATCCGCGCCACCGAACTGCCCACCGTCCCAAAGCCAAAAAGCGCAATGCGCAGCGCCGGGCGGATGTGCGCCTCCCGTGTGGAAAGATCGTCTTGCGATACAGAGGTATTTTCAGACACCGACGGTTCCTTTGACATTGCGCAATGAGTCGATGATACCTGAGAGGGGATAATCTCCCTGTATTCGCAATCGATTACTCGTGTAACATGGTCACCAGATGAGGCGCGTGCTCTCCATCTTCCTCGTTCTTTTCTTCGGGCTCGGGCCGCTCACTGCCACGCTCAATGCCTCCGACGATGCGCGCCTGCCTCCCTGTTGCCGACGTCACGGAGCCCATCATTGCGTCATGTCCGACGCGCTGATGGCGCGAATGGTGCAAGCTGCATCCGGCCAGCCATTCTTAACCGCCCCTTCACATTGCCCCAACTACCCCAACGGCAAATGCGCAACCGTCGCGTCCATGCACGCGCTCGCCCCAACTGCCTCCAGCTTGCCCTGCGCACCTCAGCAGCCCCACGCGCCTTCTGCTTACCTTGCCGCTGCCCGCATTACTCCGCTCCGCACCCGCGCTGGTCGCGGTCCTCCCCGCACCACCATCGGCTGAAACGCCCGTTGAGGATCTCCTCTCTTGTTTGAAAGAGGCGGAGCCTTCAGTCCATTCCCAAACTGAACAGGTTCCCGGCCCGCAAGATCAGTCGTGCTTGCGCCGCTGTGCCAGCTTCAACGATTCCCCGATGCCACCGCGCTGCACTTGCGATTGGCGCATCAAAGCGCGCGGCGTGTCAGTGCTTCAGCACCGTCTTCCCCGGAGGTGTTTCATGCGTTCTTTCCGTCTCTTTGCCTTTTCCCTGCTGCTGACCTCCTCAGTTCCCGCTCTGGCCACTGTCTTCGCCACCGTTCGCGGCGTAGTCCACGATCCTCAGCACCGCCCCATCCGCGGCGCACAGGTAACGCTACAGTCGGCCAATTCAGCATTTAATTTGCACGCAACCACCGGCGCCGACGGGCAGTTCGAACTTTCTCAGGCGCCCATCGGCGTCTACCGGCTTCAGGTTGAAGCGCCCAACTTCGCCACCGTCTCCCAGACCATCACACTCGCCTCGGGGACCAACCTCGTTTTTCACATCCCGATGCCCGTAGCCCAGGCGGTGGAATCCGTGCTCGTAACCTCCGGAGAGACAACTGCCGCCACCGATTCAGTTACACCCACGACCCTCATCACACAGCAGGAAATCGATGAGACTCCAGGCGCCAGCCGCACCCTCGGCATGGAAATGATCACCGACTACGTTCCCGGCGCCTACATGACTCACGACATGCTGCACATGCGCGGTGGCCACCAGACCAGTTGGCTCATCGACGGCGTCTCCATCCCCAACACCAAAATCGCCTCCAACGTCGGCCCCCAAATCGACCCCAAAGACATCGACCAGCTAGAGGCGCAACGGGGCAGCTACGACGCTGACCTCGGCGATCGCACTTACGGAATCTTCAACGTCCTTCCCCGCAATGGCTTCGAGTTCAACCGCAACGGAGAACTCTTCGTTTACGCCGGCAATCTCTACTCCGGTGAAACCCAACTCTCTCTCGGCAACCACTCCGAAAAAACTGCCTGGTACACCAGCCTCACCGGCTCCCGTTCCAGCTACGGTCTGGCCACGCCCTTGCCCGCCATCTACCACGACGCCACCAACTCCGAGAGCGGCTTTCTCTCGCTACTCCGCAACCAGACTCCCAAGGACCAGCTCCGGCTTGACGCCCAGTATCGCCAGGACTTCTTTCAGGTCCCCTACGACCCCAACCCCAACGACTACGAATGCGCCTCCGGCTACTACTGTTCCGCTGGCCTTCGCGATGTCCAAACCGAACACGACTCTTTCGTCATTGCAAACTGGGTCCACACTCTCTCGTCCAAGGCGTTGTTTGACGTGGCGCCCTTCTATCACTTCAATCTGGCCGACTATGATTCACCCGTCAGCGACTATCCGGTAGCCACCACGTGGCACCAGAACTCCAACTACGCCGGTGCCCAGGCCGACGTCCGCGCCGATCTCGGGCCGAACAGCTTCTCCGCCGGCATCTACTCCTTCTATCAGAAGGAAGAACGATCTCTTCGGCGATATTGTCAATGATGGAAGCGGCCCGTCCGAGCCCAACACGCCTTCCAACGCCAACGCCGGCCTGGTCGAGTTCTACCTTGCCGACCACCTCCGCCTCGGCCGCTATGTCACCCTCCTCGGCGGCGAGCGCTTCTCCATCTACCGCGCCGAACTCGACGAGACCGCCATCTATCCCCGCATCGGCGCCACCATCGAAATTCCCCGCCTTCACTGGGTGCTGCGCGGTTCATATGGCCACTTCTTCCAGCCCGCACCGATTCAGACTGTCTCAACCTCGGTTCTCAAGTACGCCAACAGTCTGGGCGGCGGCGAAAACACCTTTACCCCGCTCCCCTCCGAGCGCGACGAGGAACACCAGTTCGGCATTCATATCCCCTACCGTGGCTGGGCTCTCGACGTCGACACCTTCAAAAACCGCGTCAACAACTTCCTCGACCACTCCAACCTCGGCGAGTCCAATATGTACTTCCCCATCGCCGTCGATGGAGCACTCGTTCGCGCGTGGGAGATGACTCTCCGCTCGCCCCAGCTTGCCCACTGGGGCCAGTTCCACTTGAGCTATTCAAATCAGATCGCCGAGCAGCGCGGCAACATCATCGGCGGATTCACCTGCAGCATTCCCACCGACCCCGCCTGCGATCTCGGACCCGATTACACACCCGTCGACCACGACCAGCGCAATACCCTCAACACCGGATTCGTCGCCAACCTGCCCCCCCACACCTGGTTCTCAAGCAACGTCTACTACGGTTCGGGATTCACCAATGGCCTGGCATGCTCCGACCCATCTTCCTGCCCCAATGACACCAGCCCGTACCTCGGCGCCTATCTCCCCGCGCACACCACCTTCGATGTAGCTGCCGGCCATCACATCGGCGAGAATTGGGAGTTCTCCGGCTCCATCCTCAACGTCACCAACCACCGCGTGCTCCTCGACAACTCGATCACCATCGGCGGCTTCCACTGGAACGACCCCCGCGTCGTCGCCGCCACCTTGCGTTACCGGTTCCACTTCTAATTGAAAAGCAGCCGATACTCCGGATTTCCGAATTGTCTTCCCGAGCGAATTCGAGGGATGCGGCTGTTCTTCAGTGCCGCCATGTTTTATGCCAAGGATGGGAAACCGCGAAACCTCTGGCTCATGTTCTTCTGGTCCGGATATCATCGGAATCCATGGCGGCTGCGATTGCCCGCCCAGCCCATTTGCCGATTCACACCCAAGTCTGCAAATGTAGAAGGGAAAGGGACAACTCAAAATCCATGCAAAAGACCTACAACGGGCTTGAATTGCCCACGGACGGCGAAGCAATTGGCTACTCCAACGGCCAGTATCAAATTCCAGACAATCCCATCATTCCCTTCATTGAAGGTGACGGCACCGGCCGCGACATTTGGAAAGCCTCGCAGCGTGTCTTCGACGCCGCGGTCCAGAAGGCCTATGGCGGCAAGCGCTCCATCAAATGGTTTGAGATTTACGCCGGCGAAAAGGCATTTCGCCAGTTCCACACCTGGCTGCCAGACGAATCCGTCGCCGCGGCCCGCGATCTGCGCGTCTCCATCAAAGGGCCGCTCACCACGCCCATCGGCGGCGGCATCCGCTCGCTGAACGTAGCCCTGCGCCAGATTCTCGACCTCTACGCCTGCGTTCGCCCCGTGAAGTTTTACCAGGGCGTGCCCAGCCCCGTGAAGCATCCTGAAAAGCTCGACATCGTCATCTTCCGCGAGAACACCGAAGACGTATACGCCGGCATCGAATTCAAAGAGGGCTCCCCCGACGCTGCCCGTCTCATTGGATTCCTCAACGACGACCTGCTCAAGGGCACAAAGAAAAGTGTCCGCGCAGACTCCGGCGTAGGCATCAAGCCCATCTCCATCTTCGGCACCAAGCGCCTGGTCCGCTACGCCATCCGCCAGGCTCTCGAAATGGGCCGCAAGACCGTGACCCTCGTTCACAAGGGCAACATTCAGAAATTCACCGAGGGCGCATTCCGCGAATGGGGCTACGAAGTCGCCACCCAGGAATTTCGCGCCCGGACCGTCACCGAGCGCGAAAGCTGGATTCTCGGCAATCTCGAGACCAATCCCGGCCTCACCGTCGAGCAGAACGCCGCTCTCATCGAACCCGGCCTTGAATTCGGCAATCAGAAGTTCAGCGATGAACTCTATGCCGAAATCAAGGGCGTCCTCGACTCCATCGGCAAAACCCACGGAAATGGCGCGTGGAAATCCAAGGTACTCATTAACGACCGCATCGCCGACTCCATCTTCCAGCAGATCATCATCCGGCCTGCCGATTACAGCGTCCTGGCCACCTCAAACCTCAACGGCGACTACATTTCAGACGCTGCCGCGGCCCAGGTCGGCGGCCTCGGCATCGCACCAGGAGCCAACATCGGCGATGGTTTCGCAGTTTTTGAAGCCACCCACGGCACCGCTCCCAAATACGCCGACAAGGACGTCATCAACCCCGGCTCCGTTATCCTCTCCGGCGTCATGATGCTCGACTTCCTCGGCTGGAAGGAAGCAGCCAGGCTGATCGAGAACTCAATGGAGAAGACCATCCAGCAAAAGTTCGTCACCTATGACTTCGAGCGTCAACTTGCCGGAGCCACCAAGGTAGGCACCAGCGAGTTCGCCACCCGCATCATCGGCAACATGTAAGAGACAGTGGTCAGTGAACAGTGGTCAGTCGTCAGTTTTGAAAGGGCACGGCTTTAGCCCGTGCCGCATTCGCGCTCTGAAGGGTACGGGCTTTAGCCGTGCCGCATTCGCGCTCTGAAGGGTACGGGCTTTAGCCGTGCCGCATTCGCGCTCTGAAGGGTACGGGCTTTAGCCGTGCCGCATTCGCGCTCTGAAGGGTACGGGCTTTAGCCGTGCCGCATTCGCGCTCTGAAGGGTACGGGCTTTAGCCGTGCCGCATTCGCGCTCTGAAGGGTACGGGCTTTAGCCCGTACGTCAAGGGCATCAATAAAGAGGGGCTTTAGCCCCTGAGGGACGGCTCATCGTCCCCACGGAGAACAAAATGCGGAAAAAAGTAAGCATCGTAGGCGCCGGTAACGTCGGTGCAACCACCGCGCACTGGATCGCGTCCAAGGAACTCGCCGACGTCGTCCTCGTCGACGTCGTTGAAGGCGTCCCCCAGGGCAAAGCGCTCGACCTTCTCGAAGCCATGCCCATTGAAAAACGCGACGTTCACGTCATCGGCTCCAACGACTACGCAGCCACCGCCAACTCCGACATCGTCGTCGTTACCGCCGGAATCCCGCGCAAACCGGGTATGAGCCGCGACGATCTGCTCCATACGAACTTCAAAATCATGTCTGACGTGGTCGCGAAAGTCGTCGCCCAGTCGCCCGAGTGCATCCTCATCATCGTCTCCAATCCCCTCGATGCCATGGCTCAGGCCGCCTACCGCCAGGCCGGCTTCAATCGCGAACGGGTCATCGGCATGGCCGGCGTGCTTGACTCAGCCCGCTTCCGCAGTTTCATCGCCGAAGAGCTCAACGTCAGTGTCGAGAATGTCACCGCCTTCGTGCTCGGCGGCCACGGCGACACCATGGTGCCGCTCGCCCGCTATTCAACCGTAGCCGGCATTCCCATCACCGAACTCATCGCTCCCGATCGTCTCGAAGCCCTCATCCAGCGGACCCGCGACGGCGGCGCCGAAATCGTCAAGTATCTAAAGACGGGCAGCGCCTACTACGCTCCTTCTGCCGCAGTCACTGAGATGATCGAAGCCATTCTCAAGGACAAAAAGAAGATTCTTCCCTGCGCCGTGTTTCTCCAGGGCGAGTACGGCATCGACGGTTTCTACATCGGAGTGCCCTGCAAGCTGGGCGCAGCCGGCCTCGAGAAGATCGTCGAGATCAAGCTCACCGCCGAAGAGGACGCCGCATTGAAGAAGAGCGCAAGCGCGGTCAAGGAACTCTGCGACGTGATCGGCGTCTAAGTTCCAATTCGAGAAGGGGCCTTCAGAGCCCCTTTCTCAACGTCTCTCCATCTTTGGGTCGAGAAGAATCCCAACCAAAGAATGGTTGCCCGACCCACCTCCGCGCGTTCATCCTCGTGCAATCAATATGAAAAGGCTTCCCCTTTTCCTGCACCTTCTGCTGGCCACGGCCAGTGTGTTCGCGCAAAGCAGCGCAACCAGCGCAGTTCCAGGCGACTTCTATGCCCGATGGTCGATTCGCACCTCTGCCATCCAAGCCCAACAACCACCCTGGGCAGTCCCGCTGGTGACCACTTACACCGGACTTTTTCAGGTTCTGCGCACCGACATCGTTCGTCAGGTTACCCCCACTCACACCGACACATGGAACCTCGACAACAGCAAGGGGGTCAATCTCATCCTGTGGGGTAACACTGAAGTTGCTGTCGATCTTCCACCCTATATCAAGCACAATTCGACAGCCCAGGACGGCTCAGGCGATATGTCATTCCTGGGCAAATATCGCATTGCCAGCGGCAACGGGAGTCACGGCACTTACACGCTGTGCGCGTTTGTAGTCGCCACAATTCCCACCGGGAGCTACAAGAACGGCTCAACCGACGCCAGCGTCCAGCCGAATTTGGGCGCTGGCAAGGGTTTCGGGCGATTCGACGTACAGTCCACCCTGGGCGCCACGTTGCCCACCGGGAAGCCCGCGACGACAACTTCCGGTCGTCCGATTCTTTGGAACACCGCGGCACAATACCAGGTCGGCAAAATCTTCTGGCCCGAAATCGAAAGTAATGCCACCTTCTTCAAAGGCGGTCCCAGCGACGGCAAGACGCAGGAGTTCATTACGCCGGGGCTCATCGTGGGAAAATGCGGCTTGCACCCCACGGATCCAAGATCACGCCCCGGCCTCACCTTCGGTGCTGGCATGCAAATCGCCACCAGCCAATTGCATACTTACAACCATGCGCTCATCTTGACGGCACGGTGGATCTTCTAGAGATTCACCGCTTCACAAACTGCACCACTTCGGGTCCGATTTTCGCAGCGCATTGACTGGGCGCGAGATGACCGCAACCGGGGACGACATCCATCTCTGACTGCGGAATCAGCTTGTGCATCTCCTCACCCAGATTCAGCGGCGTGATGCGGTCTTCAGAGCCCCACACAATCAGCACCGGCATCTTCAGCTCCCGCAGCAGCTTGTCGGTCACGTCGCGTCCCGTCAGCATCGAATTCATCGCCCGGTTGATAATCCAGGCGTTCCTCTCCACGCTACGCAGAATGTCAGAGGCCACAAAGCCTGGAACATTTGGAGGATTCAGCATCAGCAGGGCATAGAACTGTTTCAGTTCAGCGGGATTCTTCGGCGTAAACAGCCGGGTGTCCCACCCAGGCTTCGCGTAGAGCCCTGCGCTGTCAAACAGCATCAACTTGTGAACCCGTTCCGGGTGCTCCGCAGCCACAAGCTGCACAATCCATCCGCCCATCGACCAGCCGCCCAGATCAACCTCCTTCAACCCCATCGCATCCAGAAATCCCACCACGACGGCGGCCTCGTCAGGCACCGAATACGAGAAGTTTTTGGGTTTCTCGCTGTGTCCGTAGCCAACCAGATCGGGCAGATAGACGCGGTAACCGGCCTTCACGAGATAAGGCGCAAGATTCTCCCAGTCTTCCGCGCGTCCACCGAGCCCATGGACCAGCACCGCAACCGGTCCTGCCTTCGGCCCCAGCACGTAGTAATGAATCCTGTAGCCGGAGATCGTCGTCGACAGACTTTCCGCGCCCGAAACATACAGCCGCATTTCCGTGAACGCGTCAAAGACTTCAACCGGATGCATCCGGAAAATCGCCGCAGCCACGAGCAGCAACGCCAATAGCGCAAGCACAACCCAAAAAGATTTACGCGGTCGCTTCACTTGCCTTCCAACTCCTTCTTGCTCCTGTGCTCCTGCGCCAACTGCCAAGCCTTTTCGATGACGAGTACCGTTATCGGATCGAGCACCAGCGCGCTGTGGCTGTTCCACTCTGCCCGTTCCACCCAGAGCACCTCATCGGCATCGGAGGCCGCCTGCAGTTCCCCTCCGTGCACCCGGCAGAGATAATCCGCGATCACGTAGTGGTAGCGAACGCGATCTCCCTCCCGATGAATGCGATCCAGCAATTCGACCAATTCAATGGGCTCAACCATCAGGCCCGTTTCTTCTTTCACCTCGCGCACCAGCCCTGCGTGCAGTGACTCACCCACTTCCAATGCGCCGCCCGGAAGCGACCAGTGGCCTTTCAAAGGCTCGCGTCCGCGGCGCACCAGGAGCACTCGTCCATCGTGCACGATCACTGCGCCCACTCCCACTATTGGAGCCCGGGGAAACTCTCTTTCCATCATTCTCCCTTTGCGCCGAACACAATCTACGATAGTGCGCTTCCCCAGGACATGCGCAAACATGTCCCACTTGGTACACCGGCGAACCGAGGATCAAGCATCGTTTCATCCGGCGTATCATCAAATCAACTCGGGAGGACAAGATGGCAGAGTTCACACTACAGATCGACGGCATGCACTGCGGCTCCTGTATCCGTCGCGTCGAACAGGCCCTGGCCTCGACCGAGGGGATGCAGGTGAAAGAGGTGCGGATTGGAGCGGCCCGGGTAAGCACTCCCGCCGACCTCGCGCCTGTCGACCACGCTATTGCCGCCCTCGCGAAGGTCGGATTCACCGCGCGCCTGGAGCAATAACCGTTCGATGGCAACAACCCCGACAGAATCGCTCACTTTGCCTGTACTGGGCATGAGTTGTGCGGCCTGTCAACACCACGTGGAGGCCGCGCTCCGCTCAACCGCCGGCGTAGAATCCGCGCGCGTCGACCTCATGGCTCACCGTGCCAGCGTAGTCTTTGACCCCGCTGTCGCCGCGCCCCAGGCATTGGTCGAGGCCATTCGCGCAGCCGGCTACGACGCCGTACTTCCCCGCGCCGGCGATACTGCCGAGCATTCAGCAGCAGACAAATCGATCGAAAAGTCCGAACTGAAGGCCTGGACGACCATCGCTGCCGGCGTCTCAGCCATGTTGCTGGCCATGCCGCTCGGCAGCCAGATGGGAGGGGTCGATCATTTCCTCATGCGCCTCGCGCCCTGGCTCTATGCGCTGCCGCCGGATTCCATTCGCTGGCTCCTCCTGGCTATCACAGCATTCATGATGGCTTGGGCCGGCCGCAGCATTTACGCGAGCGCAGCGCGCGGACTACGCCATGGCACTACCAACATGAACACGCTGGTGAGCCTCGGGACAGGTGTAGCTTTCGCTTACTCCGCCTACGCCACCATCAGGCCCTCCGCGGATCGCCAGGTCTACTTCGACGCTGTCCTGCTCATCCTCGGTTTCCTGCTGCTCGGCAAGGCTCTGGAAGCTCGAGCAAAACGCCGCGCCCTCGCCGCACTCGATTCGCTCAGCCGCCTGCGCCCGGTTACCGCCCGCCGCATCCGCGGTGGCGAGCAGGAAGTGGTGCCTCTTGCCGAAATTCAGCCCGGCGACAGCGTCCTGGTCTTGCCCGGTGAGCGATTTCCAGTAGACGCAGAAATTCTGGAAGGCCAGACCACCGTCGATGAGTCCATGCTGACCGGCGAAGCCGAGCCCCTGCCCCGGGAGCCGGGCGGACGCGTGCTCGCCGGCTCGCTCAACTATGACGGAGCCGTGGTTTGCCGTGCGCAATCCCTGGGCGAAGACACCGTATTGGCGCAGATCACGCGCATGGTCGAGCAGGCGCAGAGTTCCCGAGCCCCGCTGGAAAGGCTGGCCGATCGCGCCAGTTCCATCTTCGTACCTTCGGTGCTGGCCCTCGCCACACTCACTTTCCTCGGCTGGTTTTATGTCGCTCATTCCCTGCCCCTGGCTCTGGCCAATACCGTAGCCGTTCTGGTCATCGCCTGCCCTTGCGCCATGGGACTGGCAGTGCCCGCGGCGCTCACCGTGGCTGTGGGTCGTGGGGCGCAAATGGGGATTCTCTTCAAAGGCGGAGAAGCCCTCGAACGTGTGGCCCACCTCGACACCATCGTCCTCGACAAAACCGGGACTCTCACCGTCGGACACCCTGTCCTCGCCGCGGTTCGTCCTCTCGCGGGCTACAAGGAAGCAGATCTCCTGCGCATGGCCGCGGCAGCCGAGGAGCAGTCAAACCATCCCTTGGCCCACGCCATAGTGGATGCCGCCCGCGCGCGTCAAATCACATGGAGACCGGCCCAGGACGTTCAAATCCTTCCCGGACGAGGCCTCACCGCCAAGGTCGAGGGATACGAATGCGTACTCGGGAACGATGCCCTGTTTCGTGAATTCTCCATCCGCCTGCCAGACAGTCTTATCCCGCCGAAGCCCGGCACCACTCGGCTTTGGATCGCTGTGAACAACCAGCCCGCCGGCTGCTTTGACGCCCGCGACGCCTTACGCCCCGACGCCGCCGATTCCGTTGCTTCCCTGCGAAAGGCCGGCCTTCGCGTGCTCATGTTAACGGGGGATTCCGCTGCGGCAGCCGCTCCCATCGCGGATCAGGTCGGCATCGATGAGGTGGAAACGGAACTGGACCCCGCTGCGAAGCTGGCGCGTATCCGCGCGCTGCAGCAGAGCGGCCTGCACGTAGCAATGGTGGGCGACGGCATCAACGACGCGGGTGCACTGGCCCAGGCTGATGCTGGATTCGCCATGGGCTCCGGCGCCGATCTCGCTCAGGAAGCAGGCGATGTAATCCTGTTGCGCGCCCAGCCCTCCTCTATCCCCGCCACAATCGACCTGGCGCGCTCCACGCTGCGGGTGATGCACGAAAACCTGATTTGGGCGGTGGTCTATAACCTGGTGGGAATTCCGTTAGCCGCTGGGCTGCTTTACCCTTCGTTCCACATCTTGCTCAGCCCCTGGCTGGCCGCCGCTGCCATGGCGCTCAGTTCGGTCAGCGTGCTGGCAAACAGCCTGCGCCTTCGCCGCTGGCAACCGGCTGCTCTGGCTGCCGCGCCGGCGCGATAGACTGGCATCAGGGCTTCCCGTGCGCATCCTGACCCGCTACATTCTCGGCGAAATTCTCTCCCACACCCTCATCGGGTGCGTCATCTTTACCTTCATCCTGTTCATGCGCGACCTTCCCCACATCCTGGAAATGGTGGTGCGCAACAGTTCCACATGGGCCAACGTGGCAGAGATATTTCTCTTCACCATGCCCAACACCTTCAAAGTCACCATTCCCATGGCCGTGCTGGTGGGCATCTTGCTGGGGCTCAGCCGCCTGGCTGCCGACAGCGAAATCATCGCCATGCGCGCTTCCGGTCTGGGCATCGGATACTTTGTGCGTGTCGCCTCCATCGTGGCTGCCGGCGGAACGATCTTGGGACTGGTGAATTCGCTCTATGTGGCCCCCCGCGCCAACCAGGCGATCCTTGCCATGCAACAGGCTCTTGAAACCTCGCAGGCCTCCTACGAAATTCAGCCCCGCGTCTTTTACGAAGATTTTCGCAACCGCGTCCTCTACGTACAGGACGTACGCGGAGGAGCCGGCGCATCGAACTGGCGCGAGGTCTTCATGGCCGACGTCGCCGATCCCGAAAATCCCCTGATCACCACCGCTGCCTCGGCCACCGTGGTGAACGATTCTCCCCAGGAATTGCTCATGCGGCTGCGCGATGGCGCCGAGCATCAGACGGTTTCCGGCGACCCGCAAAAGTACAACGTCTCCGCCTTCACCAGCACTGACCTCCCATTGGCATTGAATCAGCAGAGTGACGTACATCTTGGTCGCCTCGACACCGCCATTTACGCCTTGCCCATGGGAGCCCTTGAACAGCGCATCCACGGCCCTGACAGCAGGCGCTTCCTCCTCGAACTGCATTCGCGGTTCTCTTATCCCGCGGCGTGCCTGGTGCTCATGTTGGTAGGTGTTCCTCTGGGGGTCGTCTCGCGTCGTGGCGGAAAGAGCTCAGGGTTCGTCTTCACTCTTCTGCTGGTCGTCCTGTATTACGTGCTCTCCTACACCGGCATTGCTCTCGGCCGCCAGGATAAGCTCCCCGCATTTCTCGCCGTATGGCTGGCCAACCTCGTTTTTGCAGCGGCAGGCATCTTCCTGCTTTGGCAGATGGCCAGCGGCGGCCGGGTGCTCAGCGCGATTGCCGCCTGGGCATCCCGCCTGCCCAACCTTAAATTCGCGTCACGACACACTGAAAGGCATTTCTCCGGCCTGCTTGAGAAGTTGCAGCCGCGCGCCGTGCGCAATGGCTCCCGCGGAGCTTTTCCACGCATCCTCGATGCATATGTCCTTCGCGAGTTTCTTTCCATGTTGTTTCTCGTTCTCGCCGGCTTCGTGATGCTGATGCTGGTCTTTACCTTCTTCGAGCTGATTGGCGACATCCTGCGCAACCACATTCCGCTCACCACCGTCGGCGCTTATCTCATCAACCTTACGCCCAGCATGATCTACCTGATTGCGCCCTTAGCCGTTTTGATCGCCGTCCTGGTCACCTTTGGGGTGCTCAACCGCAACAGCGAGATCATCGCCATGAAAGCCACCGGCATCAGCCTTTACCGGCTGGTGGTTCCCATTGTTTCTATCGCGGCGATTCTGGCTGTTTGCCTGTTCCTCTTCGACGAGTTCTATCTGCCCCAGGCCAACCGCCGGCAGGAGGCGCTGCGCAGCACGATCAAGGGCCGGCCGCCCCAGACCTTCCTTCACCCGGAACATAACTGGATCTTCGGCCAGCCGCGTCCCGGCGAACCGGGCCGCATCTTCTACTATCAGTTCTTCGATCCCGACCGCAAGGAGTTCGCTAACCTCTCGGTCTTTGAGTTCGATCCATCCACTTTTTCTCTCAGCCGGCGTATCTTCGCCGCCCGCGTTTATTGGAACGACGACACCGGCTCATGGGTCTTTCGGAATGGCTGGGAGCGGGACCTCGACGGCGCGAATGTGACTCGTTATCAGGAGTTCAAACGCACCTCTTTTGCCGAAATTCATGAGGAGCCGGGCTACTTCGTCAAAGAAAACAGGCAATCGCAGGAGATGAACTTCGGGCAGCTCGAAAGCTATATCCGCGACCTCAGTCAAAGCGGTTTTGACACCATGCGCCTGCGGGTCGCCCTCTGGCACAAGCTGGCCTATCCTCTCATTGCCATCGTGATGGCCGTACTGGCCATTCCCTTCGCGCTCTCCATGGGGCGGCGCGGCTCGCTTACCGGAATTGCCGTGGCCATCAGCGTGGCACTGGCGTATTGGGTCATCGATGGCCTCTTCGGCGCCATGGGCAATGTGAACTACCTTCCCGCCCCGCTGGCCGCATGGTCTGCCGATGTCCTGTTTGGCCTGGTTGGCGGCTATCTCCTGTTGCGCACACCCACCTGAGAGGGCTGCCAGGGCTCCCCCTGCGCATCGCAGGATAGGCTCTGCACAGCAAGCCTCCGCGCCCGTACAATAAAACCATGCTTCGGGACCTCGGCCCACTTTTCGGGTACATGCGCCGTTACCGCTGGGGATACCTGTGGGGCCTGCTCTCGTGCGTTGCCACAAATGCCGTCTGGGTGCTTTTTCCCCAGATTCTCCAGAGGGCCATCGACGGCCTGGAACACGGCATCACCCGCCGCCAGATTCTGATCTTCGCCGGATTGCTGGTTGCCATCGCCCTCGTCAAAGGCGTCTTTCTGTATGCGCAGAGATGGATCCTGATCGGCATCTCCCGGGAGATCGAGTTCGACATGCGGAACGATCTCTTCCGCCGCCTCGAACTGCAGGATTCCAACTTCTACCAGCGTTTCCGCACTGGCGACATCATGGCCCGGCTTACCAACGACCTGAATGCCGTCCGCATGATGCTGGGCCCCGCGCTGATGTATAGCGCCAACACCATTTTTTTTACCGTGGGCGCGCTCTTCTTCCTGCTGCGCATCAGCCCCTGGCTCACGCTGGTCGCCTGGGCGCCCATGCCGCTGGCCAGCATCCTTGTCCAGTACTTTGGCCGCAAGATTCACGACCGTTTCGAACGCATCCAGGAGAGCTTCTCCGATATTTCTTCCCAGGCGCAGGAAAACTATTCCGGCGCGCGCCTGGTGAGGGCCTTTGCCCGCGAAGACTCTCAAATGAGCCTCTTCGAAAAAGCCAACCGGCAATACATCGCGCGTGCCCAGCGCCTGGTGCAACTGATGGGCATGTTGTGGCCCACGCTCGAGTTCATCCTTGGGATTTCAATGATCATCACTCTGCTGGTGGGCGGACACGAAGTCATCGCACACCGCATCACGCCAGGCGAATTCGTGGCTTTCAATACGTACATGATCCTGCTCATCTGGCCCATTATTGCGGTGGGCTGGGTGGTGAACATCTTCCAGCGCGGCACTGCTTCGGTCAAGCGCATCGACGAACTGCTGCAGGCCAAGCCATCCATCGACGACAGCGCCGCCGATCCGGCCATTCCCGCTGACGCCGTCCTGCAGGGCGACATTGAGTTCCGCAACCTGAGTTTCAAATACGGCGAGACGCCCGTGCTGAACAACGTTTCACTGCGCATTCCCGCAGGCTCAAGCCTGGCCATCGTCGGCCCTACCGGGTCGGGCAAATCAACCCTGGTCAACCTGATCTCGCGGCTCTATGAAGCACCCGAAGGATCGCTTTTCATCGACGGCCGCCCGGTGCGCGATTACCCTCTGGCCGTCCTTCGCCGCAACATCGGCATGGTTCCGCAAGAGACATTCCTGTTCAGCGAAACTATCCGCGAGAACCTGGCCTTCGGCGCACCACACTCCAGCACCGAAGACTTGCTCCAAGCCGCTGAGGCGGCCCACATTCTGCGCGAATTCGAAGAGTTTCCGCAAGGCTTCGAGACCATGGTAGGAGAACGCGGCGTAACCCTCTCCGGAGGCCAGAGGCAGCGTGCCGCCATCGCTCGCGCTTTGCTGCGCCGCCCCCCAATTCTCATCCTCGACGATGCCCTGGCCAGCGTGGATACCTACACCGAAGAACGCATCCTGGGCGGGCTGCGCAGCTATACCGCGACCGCCACCACCATCCTGATTTCGCACCGTGTCTCTACCGTGCGCAACGCCGACCAGATTGCCGTTCTCGCCCAGGGCAGGATTGTCGAAGTCGGACGCCACGAAGACCTGCTCGCCCTGGACGGCTATTACGCCAGCCTTTACCAGAAACAGCAACTGGAAGAAGAACTGACCGTCGCTGGTTAAGCCTCACCGTCTCAAGTCCGAATTGAACGCTCAAGCCACCGGCTGCTCGCTCAGGCGCTCCAACTCGACCCAGCGCTGGACTCGAGTCCAAATTCGGCTCTATTGATGGCCGACGGGTGGCGCATCGAAGATAGTCCGGCGACCTGGGGCACATTTGCAATCACTTGCGGGTCCCTGGCAGCCTGTTTCCAGGCATCCCGTACATTCCGCACAAAAGCGATCACCTGCTCGAATTTCTCCCTGGAGTTCGCCTGCGATCCCTGCAGCATCAGCGCAAACATGGCGGTGTAGAACTCCGCCAGCGCCTCCGCGGGTTTCCCGCCTATGTCCATCTTCAGCGTCGCCTGAAGATAGAGCACGATGTCCATGGCGCGCTTGACCGCGGCTCTTCGCTGATCTGCGTCCCCGCGCTCCACCGCGTCCATCGCGCGGTACATGAACCGGATGATCCCATCGTAGAGAGCCACTGTGAGTTCCACGGCGGAAGCGCCCTCGAGCGCACAGGTCTGGTACGAATTCATTTCCGAAGCTCCTTATCCGTTGGTGTTGGAGTTGTAGCCGGTAATCGCGCTGTACATTTCGTTGACTTCCAGAATTTGCTCAGGAATCGACTGCAGGATCTGGTTGGCGGTGTTCAATTCCGTGGTCAGGTTCGTCTTTTGCGTGGCAATCAGCGCATCCTGCTTCGAAACATTGTCATTCAAGGTCGTTTCCTGGCTGCTGTCCTCACTCAGCGCGAGGCTGATCGCACCGCCCGAAGCGCTGCTGTTCCCGAGCCCGTCCAACGTATTGCTGAACGTTGACCCAAAGCTGCCCGTGTCCTGGAAAAGCGAGACCACCTGGTTAAAGTTCGTATTCAGGGCGTTGCTCAACGTGTCCGCATCGAGACTGATGGTCCCGTCAGCACTGGCATTTGCCGTGATGCCGAGAGAGATCAGTGAGTTGATCGTGTTGGTCCCAAAAGATGAACTCACCGCCGACTGAAGCCCTTCCTGCAACTGGGCCAGGATGGAAGTCCCGTAAAGCGGCTCCGGATTCCCCGAAGAATCCTTCCCCTCCTGAGCGTTGATGGCCTGCATCGTCGTGTTGTAATCGGTCACAAATGTGTTGATCGCGGTTTCGATACTTGACGTATCGTTGTCGATCACCACCTGCACCGTTTCAGGCGTTCCATTGGAACTCGCGCTGCCTGTCGAGAGCAATTGAAAGGTCACTCCCGGAATCGCGTTCGTTACCGTGTTCGAGGCACTGGTAATGTTCGGAACTCCGTCTACCGTCATGGTGGCGTCCACGCCGTCCTGTATCGTGGTCATTCCGAGGCCGGTATTCTTATCCGCGGTAGTCGCATCGGCCAGCGTCGTCGGACTGGCGGGGTTGCTGGTCGCGTCGGCAATCGTGATCTCGCCGGCGGAGCCGCTCGTCTGGCTTACCAGCGAAAGCCTTTGCGTGCCGTCCGCATTGGTCAACACGCTCGCCGTCACTCCCAGATTCGCATTATTGATGGCCGCGGATAATCCGGAAAGCGTCGCTGCCGTGGAACCGTCGCCAACGTTCACTGTCTGCCAGGCTCCAGTCCCAACCTTGAAAGTGATGCCGCCGGTCAGAGCGTCATTGGCGCCTACAGCGTCAGACGCCGCACTGGACGTCTGCGCCAGATTCTGAACTGAAATGGTGTGGGTGCCGGCCACGGCGGCCGCACTGGCCGAGGACAAAGACAGCACATTCGTATCGGAACTGGACCCGGTCTTATAGGCCATCGTGCCGCTGAAGTCGGTCAGATTCTGCAGATCGGTAGAGAGCGTGGAGATCTGGGTGCCCAGGCTGGTGAGGGTTGTGTCCTTGCTCGTCAGCGCCGTCAACTCCGTCTTCCACGGCGTCTCCACCGCTTGCAGATTGGTGACGATCTGATTCACCGTGCTGGTGACGTCGAAACCCTGACCACTGGTTGCGGAACCGAAATTTAATCCGACTGCACCCACGCGATTTCTCCTGCGGCTTCGAAGATCAGATGAAGGGCCAAAGCGTAATGGGAAGAATTAGGAAATCCCAAATGCGCACACGGCGCAAAAGCTTCAAAACGGGGAAGGCCGCGGTTGCGCTGCCTTCCCCGTTCGGCTGGTGTCAAGGTTCATGCCCCCCGATTACTGGAGCAACTTGGTAATCAACTGCTGCGACTGGTTGGCCTGCGACAGCGCGGCGATGCCGGTCTGACTCAGGATCTGGTATTTCGACATGTCGGATGTCGCCTGGCCGTAGTCGGTGGCCGTCACGTCATTTTCCGCAGCCAGCGTGTTAGTTGACTGTGTCGTCATTACATTCTCGACTGCCGTCAGTGTGTTGATATTGGCGCCGACGGTGCCGCGGTCGGCCGCAACGCTCGTAATTGCGGAATTGATCGCGGTCAAAGCAGACTGCGCACCAGTGGTGCTCAACAAACTGGTGCCTGCCAACTGCAATGCGCTCGAACTTGCACCCACAAGATCAGATGAGGCGTTGTTGTACGATTGCGAAATTGTGCCATCCGAGGTGAAGATGGCTACTGTCTGATTGGACTCGGCATTCGCGGTCTCCTGCTCGGCAACACCGGTGAGGTTAATCGTCCCGCCGGAAATGAGCATTTTATTGCCCGAGACCGTAGCAGTCACTCCGAAATTGCCGGCGATAGAAGCAGTATTGATGGCTGACGCGAGTTGCGATAGGTTGCCTCCGGCGCCAGCGGCGCCGAAGATAGTCGCCAGCGATTGTGCTGTTCCGCCCGAGGGAGTGAACGAGATGGCAGCAGCTCCCGGAGTGATGGTGTCACTAGCGTTGCCCACCGTCAAAGAGGTCGCAGTGGCGTTGGTGGCCATCGTCTCATTGATATTGCCAGTTGCTGTTGTCCATGTCGCGCCCCCGCTCAATACAAGCTGGTTCCCTTGGACTGACGCGACATTCGCGCCGAGGTAGTTGTTAATCGTCGACGCGAGACTCGTAATCGTGTCTGACCCCGACATCTTGTAGGTTCCAGGAGAAGATGCGGTAACTACGCCGGTTGAACTCGCGGTCGCGCCAGTCGAACCTTCGACGTTGAGCGTCAAGTTTCCGTAGGCGATGGTTGCCGTTCCCTTGCCTACATTGGCCGCTGTAGTGTCGACACCGGTATCCAAGTCAATTTTGTCGGAAGCGCTTCCTACCGTGAGAGCAGCGTTTTTTGCGAAGGTATTGATGCCGTTGTACTCGGTATTGTTGTTGATCGTGTCGGTCTCAGTCAGGATCTTCTGATATTCCGAATCGGCCGCTGTTACCTGGGAGCTGTTTAGCGTGCCGTTGGAGGCTTCGGTCGCCAACGTAACTGCGCGGTTGAGAAGGCTCGTAACCTGAGAAAGCGCACCATCGGCAACTTGCAGAAAGTCAACGCCTTCTGCCGCATTCTCAGCGGACTGAGTCAGAGCGGTCGAGGAAGCCTGGAGACCATTGGCCAGCGAAAGACCGGCGGCGTCATCGGCGCCGGAGTTGATGCGCGATCCCGAGGACAACTGTTGAAGAGTTTTAGACAGAGAAGCCTGAGTGTTGCTCAGGTTGTTCTGCGCGTAGATTGCAGAGATGTTATTCAGGACACCCAAAGCCATGGAAATTCTCCTTATCGGTTGAAGTGATCTCGGTTCCCTGCTTCGGGTGCCTGACCGGGGACGAGCCGCAGAATGTTCGCTGGCCTGCTCCGGGTCACCTTGCGGAAGGAACCACGTTGCTCACTGCCTTCATCGGCGTCCCTTGAAAACACTTTATGGCTTTTTGCACGGCCCCTAGCAATTCGGCTTCCAATCATTGTTTCCGCAGTGGGGCCGATACATATAGAAACTTCGAAGGAAGGCTGGCGATGATCGAACTCACACGGCTTAACGGCAGTTCCATGGTGTTGAACAGCGATCTGATCAAGACCGCCGAGGCCTCTCCGGACACCATGCTCACTCTCATCAATGGAGAGAAGCTCATTGTCCGCGAGGAGCCCGCCGAAGTGGTTGAGCGCGTCCTGGCCTACCGTGCGCGCCTGCTGGCAACCGTAGCCAGGCATCTGCCTGCCATCGACGATCTGTCCCGCATCGCTTCTCTCGCCAGCCTTGATGTTTCGGATCAGACAGACCCGGACCAGATTGCGTCACCGCGCGAAACGCCTCCAGGCTTCGAGGATTAATACCAGCCCCTTTGTTTCCCATTTGCCGAGGAGCATTCGATGGACAAAGGCAGTATCGGCGGAGTTCTTCTGGCTGTCGCAGGCATCGTTGCAGGGCTGCTCATCGAAGGCGGCAACCTGGGCCAGATAGTGCAGCCGACGGCAGCCCTCATCGTATTCGGCGGCACCATGGGCGCCGTGCTGCTGCAGTTTCCCTTGCCCACGGTCATCGCCGCTTTCCGAAGGCTGGCGCACGTGTTCGCGGCTCCCCGCAGGCAGAACGACCAACTCGTCCGGCTTCTCGTCGCCTTCGCCAACAAGGCCAGGCGCAGCGGAGTGGTCTCGCTCGATGCAGATCTTAAAACTGTGAATGATTCCTTCCTGAAACAGGCCATCATGCTGGCCGTGGATGGAACCGAGCCCGCGGAACTGC
This sequence comes from uncultured Acidobacteriota bacterium, assembly GCA_963833995.1. GTDB lineage: Bacteria > Acidobacteriota > Terriglobia > Terriglobales > Acidobacteriaceae > Telmatobacter. The sequence goes on from CAWIAE010000009.1 coordinate 61,920, forward strand.
GCAAGATCATGCGCGTCAGCCTCGATTCCACTGCGGAGATGGAAGACCGTTTGCCTTCGGTATTCGAATCGGCCGGTGGATTCTCCCCTACCATCGGCATTCTTGGAGCCGTGCTGGGTCTCATCCAGGTAATGCAGCACCTCGACAACATCCAGGAAGTCGGCCGCGGTATTGCCGTTGCCTTCGTAGCCACAATCTACGGAGTAGGTGTCGCCAATCTTTTCTTTCTGCCCTTTGCCGGCAAAATGCGGATCCAGTTGCGAGAAGATTACCTGCGCCGCGAAATGATGCTCGAAGGCGTGATTTCCATTCTCGAAGGCATGAATCCGCGCATGCTCGAAATCAAGCTGTCCGGCTTTTTAAACAGTTCCGAAGAACCACAGACAGGGCACGCCGCATGAATCGTCGCGTTCACCGTACCCGTGTAAGCAATGACCGCTGGCTAGTTTCCTATGCCGATTTCATCACCCTGCTTTTTGCCTTTTTTGTTGTTCTCTTCGCGTTTGCGAAGGCTGATCAGAAGAAGCCCGCGCAGGTTTCTGTCGCCATTGATACCGCTCTGAACGCGCTCAGCGTATTTCACGACACCGCCCGCGCGGCGGACGGCGAACCAGGCAACACATCCGGCATTGGCCAGCGCCAGATTCCCATCGATGTCGTGATCGGAGAAGCAGTGGTATCTCCAGGCACGGTGAGGGTTGGTTTGGACCACATCAAGCACGAATTGGAAAAGACCCTCTCCCGCCAAATTGGCCAGCGCGTGATCACCATCCAGATGGGACGAGATGGACTGGTCATCAGCCTGCGGGAGGCAGGTTTCTTCAATTCAGGCTCCGCGGTTCCGCGGCCCGAGACGCTCGGGATTCTGCGCCAGATCGCCAATTCACTAGGTCGTGCACCCTACGATGTGCGCGTCGAAGGACATACCGACAATATCCCCGTTCACAACGCCGAATTCGATTCCAACTGGGAGCTTTCTTCAGCGCGCGCCACGCGGATCGCCCGCACCTTTATCGATCTCAACGCCATCCCTGCCGATCGGCTCTCCGCCGCCGGCTACGCAGAGTTCCACCCCGTGGCCAGCAATGAAACCGTGGAAGGGCGGGCTGAAAACCGGCGTGTGGATTTGGTCATTATGCCGCGCACCCAGGTGAACTTCGCCGCCGCCGGCACAGCCAATCCTGCAGGCCCATGGCGTAGAGTCACCGACGGCGACGTGCCGCAGCACTGATCCACCTTGCGCATCGTAGCCTGCGCGCCACGTTCTCGCAGTCTCAGTCATCCGGCAACCCGGCTCAGCGTTCCCCGGAATCTTTCCCCACCCCCAGCACCTTCACGATCACCCGCTTGCGGCGCTGCCCATCGAACTCGGCATAGAAAACTCGCTGCCACGTGCCTAAATCAAGACGCCCGTTGGTCACAGGCAAGGTCGTTTCGTGATGCAGCAGCAGCGACTTCAGGTGCGCATCGCCATTGTCTTCGCCAGTTTGGTGATGTTTGTAATCGGGGCGTGCCGGTGCCAGTTCCTCCAGCCACTTGCCTATATCCTCGATGAGCCCGCTCTCCAGATCGTTCACATACACGGCAGCGGTGATGTGCATTGGTGAAACAAAGCAAAGACCATCCTGAACCCCGCTTCGCGCCACAATCTGCTCAATCTGTGGAGTGATGTGCACCATCTCACGGTGCTTTTTTGTCTCAAAAACCAGGTACTCCGTGTGACTCTTCATCCCTGCCTCCCCTGCGGGCACCATTCACAACAGCTCTTCCTTTATCCTAAAGACAGTCATGGTTCCAGCCAGCGCCTCCCAAGCCGAAAATCTCTCCCAGCGCGGGCTCGACCTGCTCGCAGCCGGCTCGCCGGCCGAAGCAGCACAAGCCTTTCGTTCAGCTATTGCGGCTAATCCGGAGTACCACGAGGCTCATCACGGGTTGATCCGCGCCTTGCGCGACGCGGGCCGGCTGGAGCAGTCAATCGGAGCCGCATTGGCTCTCACGGCCCTCACCCCCTCTGACCCGCTGGCACACACCGCACTTTCAATTTCTCTACAAGCTGCAGGCCATGTGCCCGAAGCCGAAGCCGCCGCCGCCCGCGCCCGCATTCTGGAATGGAAAATTCAGCTGCAATCTCCGCGGCAAGAGGACCCAGTGCGGTGAAATCCAGTGAGCGCCTCAAACCGTCCTGGCGCCTCCGCCGCATGCACGATGAGCTTTACAAGGCCTACGGCCCCCAGCATTGGTGGCCGGCTGATACGGCATTCCAGGTCGTGCTCGGCTCTTACCTGACGCAAAACACGGCGTGGAAAGCGGTCGAGCGCTCGCTTGCCAATCTCTGCGACGCCCAAGCCTTTACCATCGATGGCCTGCGCATGCTCGAGATTCCAAAACTCGAGGACCTCATCCGTCCTTCCGGTTTTCACACCCGCAAGGCTCCTGCCATCAAGGCATTTATCTCCATGCTGGATACTGAATTCGGTGGCTCTCTCGATCGGCTCGCAGCAACACCTACCTCGCCCCTCCGCAAGCGGCTGCTCGCTCTTCCCGGAGTGGGGCCGGAGACCGCCGATGCCATCCTGCTCTACGCGCTCAACCACCCCGTCCCGGTTGCGGATGAGTATCTTCGTCGCATCGTCGAACGCCATCGGATCCTCTCGCCTGCGCCGGGCCGCAACAAGGCAGGATATGAAGCCCTTGTTCAGCTCACTCGCAGCGCCTTCGCAGGTGATCCAGCCATGCGCCGCCCGCTGCTCTTCAACGAGTTCCATGCGCTCACGGTCGCCGTCGGAAAGGCACATTGCGGAAGGCGCCCGAACTGCACCGGCTGCCCGCTCGCTTTCGATCTTGAGCTTCGGGAAGGCTGAGAGGGCCATGGGCGCATACCCGCACAGAACCCGGCTTCGCCACCACCAGCCGGGGAAATCCAGCAAGATCATCGCCGCCGCGCTCTTCCATTCCGAAAATCGGAACGTGCAAAATGATCGACTGGAAGGCGAATTCATGCCGTAATTCCCTGCCAACTCTAGTTCGCAGGCCGTCGGCGTAGACATCAGTCCCCCGCTGTTCCCTCTATCTAAGGGATGTATAATCAGGCGAATGTCACTCAGTCCACGCACCATTCTCGATCAGTACGAGATTGTTTCCCCGCTTGGCGCTGGCGGCATGGGCGAGGTTTATCGCGCCAGGGACTCCCGCCTCAATCGCGAGGTCGCAATCAAGGTTCTGCACGAATTTTCGTCTTCGGATCCAGACCGTTTGCGCCGATTTGAGCTGGAAGCGCGGGCCGCCGCAGCGCTGAACCACCCCAACATTCTCGTCGTGTATCAGATGGGCACGTTTGAGGGCGACCCTTATCTTGTCTCGGAGTTGCTGGATGGCGAGACGCTGCGCGAACGAATCAAAAAAGGGCCGCTCCCGCTGCGCAAGGTCGTTGATTATGGAGTGCAGATTGCACGAGGCCTGGCTGCCGCCCACGATAAAGGTATCGTGCACCGCGATCTGAAACCCGAGAACCTGTTCGTATCGAGAGACGGACAGGTGAAGATTCTCGACTTTGGCCTGGCGCGGAGGATGCAACCGGAAGAATCGTCAGCCGGTGGAAATCATTCCGGAATGGAAAAGACCGAAACCGGCATCGTAATGGGGACCGCGGGATACATGTCTCCCGAGCAGGTGCGGGGACAGGCGGCCGATCCTCGATCCGACATCTTTGCGTTCAGCGCCATTCTTTACGAGATGCTCACTGGGAAACGGGCTTTCCAGAAACCCACATCCGTGGAAACGATGACTGCGATCCTGAATGAGGATCCGCCCTGGGTTTCACAGTCGGCGGCTAATATACCGCCAGCCCTGCAGCGAGTGGTGCATCGCGGCCTCGAGAAGAATCCTGAGCAACGCTTTCAATCGGCTTCCGATCTTGCCTTTGCCTTGGAGGCGATGTCGGATACGACGCTTCTTACGCTTCCCGCACCGGCACTCGCGGCCATGAAGCCGCACCGGTTTCGGATCGCTCTCGTGGGTGGAACGCTCGCCCTCATCCTCGGACTCGGAGTACTCGCGTTTCTCTTTCTGCGGCCCGCGTCCGTGCCCAGGGTCGCCAATTATGTGCAGCTAACACATGACGGATTGCAGAAGTCGCTCATCGGAACTGATGGTTCAAGGCTCTATTTGACACTGCTGAATTCAGGCGTACAGGACGTCGCAGCAATCCAGATCTCGGGCGGACAGCAAGTCAGCCTTCCCATGCCGTCTCTCAATATGGTTCCTGTCGATCTGTCGCCCGATGGCTCTCAATTTCTCGTCATGGAGGGCACGGGATACCCCGTAAGCGGTCCGTTCTGGAGCTTGCCGGTCATGGGAGGGTCTCCGCGCCGGCTCGCCGAGACAGTGGGAGAGGTGGCGACCTGGTCGCCCAACGGCAAGATGATGGCCTACACCAGCGCAGGCAATATCCTGCTGGCAAACGCCGATGGAACCGAGCCGCGCAAGCTTCTCTCAACCAAATCCCTGGTCACGGATATGTCCTGGTCGCCGGATGGAAAGCGACTGAGATTCGGCACCTCGGATTTTCCGCAAAACGGGGTTCCCGGCACTGAAATCGGCCCACACCTCCTGTGGGAGGTTGCTGCGGACGGTTCGAACCCGCACCAATTGCTGGCCGGCTGGCATAATCCACCGGACGAATGCTGCGGCAAGTGGTCCGCGGACGGAAAGTATTTTATCTTCCAGTCGCAAGGGCAAATCTGGTCTCTCGGGAGAGAACTCGGACTCTTTCACTCCAACACACAGCCTGTCCAGTTAACTTCAAGTCCCATGTCGCTCCACTCCCCAATGCCCAGCAGAGACGGCAAGAAGCTGTTTGTTGTGGGTCAAACTTACCGGGGAGAGCTCGAGGGCTACAACTTCAAATCGCACATATTTGAGCCGTTTCTCTATGGCATCTCCGCTGAATTCCTTACATTCTCAAACGATGGACAATGGGTTGCTTACGTGTCCTATCCCGAAAGTGCGCTATGGAAGAGCCGGACCGATGGAAGCGGGCGCGTGCAATTAACGTTTCCGCCAATGCACGCCGTCCTGCCCCGCTGGTCTCCGGATGGCAAGTCGATTGTTTTTTTTGACTTTCCCCAAAGCTCAACAGAGCCTGGGCGCATTTACGCGATCTCGTCTGACGGCGGAACTCCCCGTGAACTGATACCTAACGATCCGCACAATCAGCAGGATCCAACCTGGTCAGCAGACGGGCAGAAGATAGCGTACGCCGGAGACGCGAATGACGCATCAGTTTCCGCGGCTGTTCCCGCCATCCACATCTACGATCTTCAGACCGGGCAAATTTCGCCTCTGCCCGATTCTCACGGGCTCTTTTCGCCTCGGTGGTCACCCGACGGGCAGTATGTTGCCGCGATGAAAAGCGACTCCAGTTCTCTTCAGCTCTTCGATCTCAAAACTCAAAAATGGACAAAGCTTGCCAGTGGGTCCTTCGGCTGGCCAACCTGGTCGAATGACAGCAAGTCCATCTACGTCCTGGATGGCACCGGTAAGGGTGCGGTACTGAAGATCGGAATCAACGATCATAAAGTGGAGCGAGTAGTCGATCTGAAGAATTTCGTCGCTACCGGCCAGGGCGGTGGTTCACTGTCGCTTGCGCCCGATGGTTCGCCTCTTCTGCTCCGCGATACCGGTACCCAGGACGTTTACGCCATGGACTGGATTACGCCTTAACCGGCAAGCCTCTGCGTCGATGGTCCATCGCCAGAATCCCCTCAGAGCCGCAAACAAACGATTCAGGCCTGTTTCCCCGCCGCAAGAGAGCATAAAATGTGCGCGATGGATCTTCGCAATCTGCCTACGCTGAACTACGCCGACCAGTATGGAGAACACTCCTTCACACTGGGGCGCGAATCGACTTCGATCGGCCGGTCGCCAGATCAGGATCTTGTCTTGCGCGAGACCTACGTGTCACGCCGCCATGCCCTGATCAACCGCCAGAATGACCACTACGAGTTAGTGGACCAGAACAGCTCGCATGGCACATATCTGAACGGCCTGCGAGTCAACCGGACAATTCTCAAATCGGGCGACACGCTCCAGTTCGGTTCTGTTAGTTCCCCGAAATTCCGGTACGAAATCGCTCCGGAAAGCGCCAATAGGGCACATTCATTGGCAGGCAACCTGCTTTCCGCACTCTCGGTCTTTGCCCCCACGGCAAAAGAAGCGCATCGACCCGCGCACGAGCTTGAGAAGTTGAATTTCCTGCTCAGCGCAGCGCGAGAGCTCAACGCCGGCGGCGCGATCTCAGACATCTACCGCGCCCTGGTTGAGCTCTCGATCCAGCTCACTGGCGTGGAACGTGGATTCGTCTTCCTTCGCGAGAACGGCGAAATGCGCCTGGCACTGGGCCTGCGCGCAGACGGCAGCACGGTGGATGAGGATACAACAGTTTCCCGTCGTGCCATGCAGAAGGCAATTGAAAGCGAGTCCAAATTTTCACTCAGCGATACTCTTGCCGATGACAGTGCGGCAGCCTGGGCCAGTGTAATGGCCAATTCCATTCGCAGTGTTTATTGCATTCCGCTGCGAAAACATGTATCGCCTGCCGAGCCTAACCGGTTGCTTGGGCTGCTTTATCTTGACAGCCAGATCGGAATCGGGAATCTGAGCGAAATCGATCACCAGTTACTCGACACGGTAGCCAGAGAAGCGGCAACACTGCTGGATAACGCATTGCTGGCCGACGCGGAGTTGAAAGCGCGGCTGGCTGCGGAGGAACTCGCGGTAGCTGCCCAGATTCACTCCAGCCTCATGTCCATAACCATGCCCACGCTTCCCTATGCGGTTTTGCAGGCAAAGAGCATTCCTTGCCTGGCAATTGGCGGCGATTTTTACGATGCCGTGGCTCTGGATGATTGCGTGTGTGTCGCGATTGCCGATGTTTCCGGCAAAGGTGTGCCCGCGTCCATTGTGGCGGCCACCTTGCAAGGCATTATTCATGCTCAGATGCTCACGCGACAGGGCCTTGCAGAGATTGCTGCGCTTGTAAACCGTTTCCTGTGTACTCGCAAGGTGGGCAAGTACGCCACCATGGTTCTGCTCAAGATATTTCCTGATGGCCTGGTCGAATATATCAACTGCGGACATATTCCGCCGGTAGTTGTGAATGGTGCCGGCGTGCATAGGCTGAATGAGAGCAATCTGATTGTCGGACTCATCGCAGAAGCAACCTACACCGCAGCGCAGTGCAGATTGATGCCGGGCGAGCGAATCCTGCTGGTGACGGATGGCATTACCGAAGCGGAAAATAGCGCTGGAGAGCAATTCGGCGACAATAGACTGGATGCGGTGGTTCAGATCGGGAGTCTTGACGCTCTCCTCGATCATGTGGCTGGATTTCAGGCGCCGCATGAGGCCCAGGATGACTGGACGCTCTTCGATATTCGATACCAGGGAAATACAGTCGTCTGAAGAGCCATCCGGTTTTGGGCAACTTCTTTCATAACAGCAACTAAGAGTCTTCCACCACCCCCCCGTGTTGACAAAGGCGAGCCACTATAAGAATCTATAGGCGAAGAAATGGCGAATCTCGCCATCTTTTTTGTCTATGCCCTCTGCCGCCGCACTCCGCATTCAAATCGAGCACGCGCTGGAGCACCGCTTCACTGCTGCCTTGTCGCCCGTGCCCCGAACAATCGTCGAGGTTGCGGCTACAGGCGTTCACCAGGTGGATGTTCTTCTAGGCGGCGGACTGCCGGTGGGAGCAATCAGTGAGTTCACAGGGCCTCAGTCGTCGGGCAGGACCAGTCTGGCTCTGGCATTTCTGGCGCAACGCACAGCAGCGGAACAAGTGTGCGCCTGGGTGGATTCAGAAGACGCCCTGGATCCGGAATCGGCAGCAGCAAGCGGCATAAGCCTGCAGCGCCTGCTCTGGGTGCGATGCGGAAATGTCTCCAGGCAGGATCGCACGGCCCCGGCAAGGCCGCATTTGAAAGGCCGCCCATGGACGCGCCTCGACCAGGCACTGCGCGCAACCGATCTACTGCTGCAATCGGCAGGATTTGCAGCCATCGTACTCGATTTAGGCGATACGGCGCCGGAGCATGGGATGCGCATTCCGCTGGCTACGTGGTTCCGGTTTCGGCAGGCTGCAGATCGAACGCGGTGCAGTCTGGTGGTATTGGGAAAGGCGGCATATGCGCAATCGAGTGCTGCGTTGGTACTCGAGTGTTCTCCCATGCACGCCAGGACTGCCGGTGACACGGTTCTGCAAAGTTTCACGTTTCAGGTCGAGCGAGAACGGTCTGTCGTGGCCGCCTCTGTGCCCTACAGGAGCGGCAGCCGCAAGCCTCCTGCCAGGTGGTCTGCAAGCGTGGCATGGGAAGCGGAGAAGCGCGCATGAGCCGCGAACTTTATTGCTGCGTTCATGCTGCGGAGTTCCCAGCCCAGGCATTGCTCCGCTTCCAGCCGGATCTGCAATCGCAGCCTGTTGCGGTGCTCGACGGCCGGCCGCCGCAGGAGACAGTCTGCGCACTGAATCAGAAAGCGCGCATCCGCGGCGCAGTAACCGGCATGACAAGGCTGGAAGCTGAGGGCATCAGTGGACTGCACCTCCTGTCGCGCTCCATTGAAATGGAAACAGCAGCGCGCGATGTGCTTCTGGAATGCGCCGCGAGATTTTCTCCTCGTATTGAAGAAGTGAGCGAAGGAATTGCGTGCGGATGCGTGCTGGACATTACGGGTACAGAGCGGCTCTTTGGACCTTCGGAAGCTTTGACGGAGCGGTTACGGACAGCGCTTGCTGCCGCTGGCTTCCGCGTCTCGATCGCGGTGAGTATCAACTTCTATGCAGCGTGCATGAAGGCTGCTTCAATGCGTGGAGTCGCCATCATCAACGAAGGTGAAGAGGGTTCCGCGCTGGCCAGGCTGCCTGTCGCCGCATTGGGCCTGGATGGAGAACACCGGGAGACGTTCGCGATCTGGGGCATTCGTACGCTGGGCGAACTGGCTGCACTGCCTGAAGTAGAACTGGTTACGCGTCTCGGCCCGCAAGCCCGAACATGGCACGAACGAGCGCGTGGAGTTGCAACGCATATTTTTCAGCCCTGCGTGCCGGAATTTCAGTTGCATGAGTTCTGCGAATTTGAGACGCCTGTCGAAGAGATGCAGTCGCTGCTCTTCATTGGCGCGCGCATGATTGATTGCCTTACAACACGGGCTGCGGGACGAGCGCTATCATTGGCGTCGCTGTCACTCAACATGAAACTCGATGGCGGAGCCATTCATCAAGGTACAATTCATCCCGCGCTTCCCACCACGGACCGCAAATTTCTCTTGAAGCTTTTGCAACTGGAGATCGGCGCGCACCCCCCACCCGCGGCAGTCGTTTCACTCGCGCTCACTGCGGAGGCTGGACAGTCTCCTAAAATGCAGCTCGGGCTATTTGTGCCGCAGACGCCGGAGTCTTCACAGCTGGATGTAACGCTGGAGCGGCTGAAAGCCATCGTGGGCGAGAATCGCGTTGGCTCTGCGGTGCTCGAGGACACGCATCGCGCCGGCAGCTTCCACATGAAGAGTTTTTCAATCACCGGCAAAGCATCTGTGCTTAAGTTGGAGAGCCCGCGCATTGCTCTGCGGCGCATTCGGCCGCCTGTGCCCGTTCGAGTCGTCCAGCATGCGATGAAACCGGCAGTCATTCAAAATGGTAAAGAGCGTTTTGAGGTCATGGCGGCTTTTGGCCCCTGGCGAACGAGCGGGTCATGGTGGTCCATCGGCCAATGGGATACGGAGGAGTGGGATGTACTGGCTACCGGTTGCGACGGTGCGTCTGTCGCATGCCTTCTGGTTCAGGACCGAAAACTGAACGAGTGGCGGCTGGAGGCGTATTACGACTGATGCCAGCGAATACGTCGAACTGCACACCTCCAGCGCCTTCAGCTTTCTTGCGGGCGCATCGCAGCCGGAGGATCTGATTGAGCGCGCAGTTGAACATCAAATGCCCGCTCTGGCACTTGCCGACCGAAATGGGTTGTACGGTGTTGCACGATTCCATACCGCGGCAAAGCGGTGCGGAATCAAAGCGCACATCGGGGCGGAGATTGCTGTTTCATCCTTTAGCAGCCGCATTACACCAGCGTCGTGGTTGCCCCATCAATACCCGCAGGAGCCATCGCGTCTCACCTTGCTGTGTGCATCGCAAACCGGCTATCAGAATCTGTGCCAGCTCATCACACGCTTCAAGATGTGTGAGGCAACCAAGGCTGAAGGCGCAGCGACACTTGAAGATCTGGAAGAGTTTTCAGCGGGACTGATTTGCCTGACAGGCGGTGATGAGGGTCCCCTGGCGCCGGCGCTCGTGCAGAATGGAGAGGCGGAAACGCGCAAAATTGTCGACCGGCTCGCTTCCATCTACGGTCGAGGCAATCTCTATCTGGAACTGCAGCGCCACGAAAATCGCGCGGAGGAATGCCGCAACCAGTCTCTGTTGAGCCTCGCTTCTGAAATAGGTCAGCCTGTCATTGCCACCAATGGCGTCCGCTATGCAACCGAAAACGACCGCGAGTTGCTCGATGTATTCACGTCGATTCGTCATCACACCACGCTCGACCATGCGGGCCGATTGCTGGCCGCCAACTCTGCAAGACACCTCCGCACGATGCGCGAAATGGCAACTTTATTTCGCGATATTCCCGAAGCGATTGCCAACACGGGCATTGTAAGCCAGCGGCTTGAATTCACGCTCGACAATCTCGGCTACAGGTTCCCTCATTACCCTGTGCCTGACGGCGAAACGATGGACAGCTTTCTTGCCAGGCAGGTCGAGGAAGGTGTGCGTAAACGATATGGTTCTCCAGCTAAACGGCACCTGCTCGACAAGGCCCGCGCGCAGGTGCAGCATGAGTTGGCGCTTATTGCCAAGCTTGGCTTCGCCGGATACTTTCTCATCGTCTGGGATATTATCCGCTACTGTCAGAAGAATGGTTTTCTGGTGCAAGGCCGCGGCTCCGCGGCAAATTCCGCTGTTTGCTACGCGCTCGAAATCACTGCCGTAGATGCCGTCGGCATGGAGCTGCTCTTTGAGCGTTTCCTGAGCGAGAACCGCGGTGAGTGGCCCGACATCGATCTCGACCTGCCTTCAGGAGACCAGCGCGAACAGGTCATTCAATATCTGTATCAACGCTACGGTGCTCTCGGCGCGGCCATGACCGCCAATGTCATCACTTACCGTGGTCGCTCGGCTGCACGTGAAGTGGGTAAGGCACTGGGCTTCGAGGAAGATCAGTTAGCGCGGCTTTCCAGCCTGGTGGGCCATTGGGAGTGGCGCGGCGCAAACGACACCATGGCGCGCCACTTTGAGCAGGCCGGGTTTGACATTCGTCATCCGCGCATTGCCCACTATCTCGATCTTTGCATGCGCATGCAGGACCTGCCTCGTCACCTTGGGCAACACTCGGGCGGCATGGTCATCTGCGCCGGCCTCTTGAATCGCGTTGTTCCCATCGAGCGCGCATCCATGCCCGGCCGCACCGTCGTGCAGTGGGATAAGGAAGATTGCGCCGACCTCGGTCTCATCAAGGTCGATCTGCTGGGTCTCGGCATGATGGCAGTGCTCAAAGATTCCATTGAGATGATTCCACGCTACTACGGCAAGGACATTGACATGGCTACGATGCCCGAAGACCCCGCCGTCTACGAGACCCTGCGCAAGGCTGACACAGTGGGCATGTTCCAGGTGGAAAGCCGCGCCCAGATGGCCTCCATTCCGCACAACGCGCCCACGCGTTTCTACGATCTCGTGGTGCAGGTAGCCATTATTCGCCCCGGTCCCATCGTCGGCAAGATGATGCATCCCTACATGCGCCGCCGCCAGGGAAAGGAACAGGTCAGCTATCCGCATCCGCTGCTGGAACCCGTGCTGAAGAGGACGCTTGGAGTTCCGCTTTTCCAGGAGCAGTTGCTCCGCATGGCAATGACTGTTGCGAGTTTCACGGGCGCTGAAGCGGAGGAGTTACGCCGTGCCGTCGGAATGCGCCGCTCCATGCAGCGAATGAAGGACCTGGAAGGCCGCCTGCGATCCGGCATGACGCGCAATGGTATTGGTGCTGAGGCGCAGGACAATATCGTGCAGGGCATCTCATCGTTTGCTATGTATGGATTTCCTGAGTCCCATGCCGCGAGCTTCGCATTGATCGCCTACGCATCGGCTTATCTCAAGGTGCATCATCTGGCGGCTTTCACCTGCGCAATGCTCAATAACCAGCCGATGGGATTCTATGCGCCCGCGGTATTGGTAAAAGACGCACAGCGCCACGGACTGCGTGTACGCCCCATCGATGTGCAGAGATCGGAATGGCTCTGCGCGTTGGAAGCGGAGCCAGATGGTTCGCTCTCGATGCGCATTGGAATGAACTATGCCAAGGGGTTACGGCAGTCCTCTGCAGAAGCACTCATCGCGGCTCGTAATCAGAATGGGACTTTTTCATCCATCAACGATCTCGGTGCCCGCGTTGCTGAACTCAACCGAAAGGAGCTTGTTTTACTTGCTCACATAGGCGCCCTGAATTCACTCGACGATGTAGAGCATCGACGCGACGCTCTGTGGCAGGTAGAGCAGGCAGGCCGGCCGGTGGGGCCATTGCTGCACGGAATCGAAAACAACCTCGAAACCACATACTCATATAATCCGTTAAGGCAAATGAATACGGACGAGCGCATCGCGGCCGACTACGCCGGCACGGGACTCACTACGGGACCGCATCCGATGACCTATCACCGTGCCGGGTTTCGCGCTCAAGGCATTCATTCTGCTGACGACCTGGTTCACTGCGGCAACAATCGATCCGTCCGCGTTGCCGGCTGCGTAATTGCCCGTCAACGCCCGGGCACGGCAAAGGGCTTCGTTTTCCTCTCGCTCGAAGATGAAACGGGGATTGCCAATGTGGTCATTGCACCCGATATCTTTGAGCGTAACCGCATCGTGATCACACGCAGCCGCTTTCTACTCATTGAAGGGCCTCTCCAGAATCAAGACGGCGTGATCCACGTGAAGGCACAGCGTATTGTCCCCCTCGACATCACCAGCGCTGAAATCAGCTCCCACGACTTCCACTAAGTCCGCGCGCGCGTGCAACTGATTGTTCCGCCACCTGCCTTGATGAATTATCTTCAAAGACGCACCATAGGAGGATCTACAAGGATGCAGAACATCGAAGGATGCATTGCTGCATGTTTGCGGCGGACCATGGTTGCGAGTGCCATCGCAATTCTGGTCCTCGCGGCCGCAACGGGCAACGCCCAGGATGGCCAGCAGAAAATCGCCGAACTCGGTCAATGCCGACTTGAGAACGGCTCCATCATCCAGAACTGCCGGGTCGGCTACCGGACATTTGGATCTCTGGATCGAGCGCGTGATAATGCAGTACTCATGCCCACCTGGCTCTATGGAACAAGCGCTGATCTGACCGAATTCTTTGGTAATCCAAGCAATGTCGCCCCGGCTGCCCGCTCGCACATCCTCGTGGACACCGGCAAATACTTTGGCATCGCCATTGATGCGCTTGGAAATGGAGTTTCCTCCTCACCCTCGAACAGTTCGAGCCAACATGGCGTCGCATTCCCTGCCTTTTCTACCCGCGATATGGTCGAAACGCAGTATCGCGTGATGACTGAAGTGCTCGGCCTCCATCACCTTCATGCGGTACTCGGCCTCTCCATGGGTGGCGAACAAACCTTCGCGTGGTCGGTGGCGCACGCGGCGTTTTTTGATCTTGCTATACCGATCCTCGGCACACCCCGCCTTACGCCCTACGACCTCGAAGTGAAGGAGATCATGCTTGCAACCATTTACTCCGATCCTCAATACCACGATGGCAACTACACAACGGAACCGGACCTGAAACTCGCTAACCTCTTCGGCTCACTCACCGTCACCACGCCTGAGTTTCGCAACTCCGAAACAACCCGCGATAATTTTCAAAGTTTCGTGGCTAAAACTGAAGCCCCCGAGCCCATCGATGCCAACGATCGTGTGTGGCAACTGCGAGCCATCCTCCGGCAAGACGTAATTGGAAACCGTTCGCTGGCTCAGGCAGCGACATCGACCCACGCCCGTTTCCTCGTCATCAACGCGGCCCACGATCATCTGGTCAATCCGCACCCAGCACTCGAATGGGCCGCGGCATTGCACGCGCCCACTTATCTTTCGCAAGGTGATTGCGCCCATCTCATCATGCTCTGCGACGCCGACGCCGTATCTTCTCGCGTGAGGATCTTCCTCGATACCGGAAAGCTCAAATAGAGAATCCCGTAACGTTGAACCTCCAATAGACCCGTGTAAAAATGCAGGAATCCAGCGCACGAGATGGATTTAGCCTGTATCCTGAAAGCGCCCAAATGCCGAGCTGCGACACTCTGATCCGAAATGCGAAAATTCTCGACGGAACTGGAACTGCGCCTGAGTTCCGGGACGTCGCTCTCTGCGACGGCAACATTTTCGACATAGGCGCATCGCTTGATTTCGACGCAGAAGTATCAGTGGATGCCAACGGCCTGGTGCTTGCTCCCGGCTTTATCGATGTGCATACGCACGACGACGTCGCTGTCATCTGCACACCAACCATGCTTCCAAAGCTTTCGCAGGGAGTCACGACTGTCATTGTCGGCAACTGCGGCATCAGCGCGGCGCCTGTCACACTGCCCGCCGGTCCGCCGGACCCGATGAATCTGCTGGGGAATGCAGACGTGTTCCGCTATCCCACCTTTGCCGCATATGTTGCCGATCTCCGAAAATCACAGCCCGCCATCAACGTCGGTGCATTGGTGGGGCATACGGCGCTGCGGAACAATCATCTTGACCGGCTTGACCGCACTGCGACCGAACCCGAGATCGAGTCGATGCGAGGGCAACTGCAAGAGGCTCTGGATGCTGGCGCGCTGGGCCTGAGTTCGGGCCTTGCCTACCTGTCAGCCAATGCGGCCAGCACTGAAGAACTGCTGGGACTCGCTGAGCCCCTGGCTGCGGCGAGGGCAATTTACACCACCCACTTACGCACTGAGACTGAGGGAATTCTCGACGCCATGCATGAGGCCTTCCTGATCGGACGTGAAAGCGAAGTCCCGGTAATCGTTTCTCATCTGAAATGCGCGGGGATTGCAAACTGGGGCCGCAGCGAAGAAGTGTTGCATGCCCTGGAAACGGCGCAGTTTTCTCAGCAGGCCGGCTCCGATTGCTACCCCTATGCCGCGGGTTCCAGCACCCTCGATTTGCGCCAGGTGGATAAGCGTATCCGGATCATGATCACCTGGAGTGAACCGCATCCTGAGGTGGCGGGGCAGACGCTGGCGCAAATAAGCGCGGCCTGGGGCGTAACCCAGCTTGAGGCGGCTCAGCAGCTGCGGCCCGCCGGCGCCATCTACCACAGCATTTCAGAGGAAGACATGCGCCGGATTCTGAGCCATCCGGCCTCCATGATCGGTTCGGACGGCCTCCCTAACGATCCGCGCCCGCACCCGCGTCTATGGGGTACATTTCCCCGCGTGCTTGGGCACTACAGCCGTGAAGAAAAGCTTTTTTCGCTTGCCGAGGCGGTTCGCAAGATGACAGGAATGCCCGCTCGGCGATTTGGACTTGCCAAGCGCGGTTTCATCCGCAAGGGATTTGCAGCCGATCTGGTACTCTTCAATCCCGAGACGATTACCGATACGGCCACGTTCTCTGATCCAATCCGCCCGGCCACGGGAATCTCCGCCGTATGGGTCAATGGTACGCTCTCCTATACTGCCGAAGGAGCGACCGGCAAGCGCGCGGGGCGCTTTCTCCCGCGTGGCAAGACCTCCTGGGTCCAGTAATCCGCTGTGCCTGACATCATGCATGGAGCCTCAAAATGAGTATCAAACGTGATTGACGCAGCAGCCTTTTCTATGCCCATGATCGATCACCATAATCTGTATCTCCTGCTCTCTGCTCTGGTAGCCGTCATCTGCCTCATTCTGCTGATCGCAGTAGTCAAGCTGAATCCGGTGATCACTCTTTTCGTCGTCTCCCTCTCGCTGGCCATCGCCGCGGGCATGCCGTTCCCCACTGTGATTCGTTCCTTCGAAGCAGGCGTCGGAGGAACCCTGGGACACATTGCGATCATCGTGGCCCTGGGCACCATGCTGGGCAAAATGATGGCCGAATCAGGCGCTGCCGATCAGATCGCCAATACTCTCATTCGGCTCTTTGGCGAGAAAAATGTCCCCTGGGCAATGATGTTCATCGGGCTGCTTGTCGGCCTTCCAGCATTCTTTGAAGTCGGTTTCGTACTGCTCGTTCCCGTTGCATTCACGGTCGCTCGCCGAACGGGAACATCTCTTGTTCTCGTTGGTCTGCCCATGGTTGCGGGACTTTCCGTAGTTCACGGTCTTGTGCCTCCGCACCCCGCCGCCATGCTCGCGGTCACTATCTACAAAGCGGACGTGGGCCGCACAATCTTTTACGCCCTCCTGATCGGCATTCCTACAGCAGTCATCGCCGGGCCGTTGTATGCCATGTTCATCGCACCGCATGTGCAGCTTTCGGCAGATAACCCGATGGCCGTGCAGATTGCAGGCCACCATGAGAGACGAGGGCTGCCAGGCTTCTGGATCAGCTTGCTCACTATTCTCCTGCCTGTCGCGCTGATGCTGATCGGCAGTTCGGCCAACGGACTGGCTGCACCAGGGAGTGCCCTGAACAATGGATTGCGTCTGGTTGGCAACGACGATCTGGCCCTGCTGATTGGCGCTCTTTTTAGCTTCGTCACCCTCGGCAGAATGAGAGGTTTCTCGCGCGAGACCATCCTCCGCTTCAGTAATGAGTGCCTCGCGCCCACTGCAACCATCACACTCCTGGTGGGCGCAGGAGGAGGATTTGGGCGAGTTTTGATGGACAGCGGAGTCTCCGGGGCCATTATCGCGGCGGCGATGAAGAGCCATGTGCCTTTGCTCTTGCTGGCGTGGCTCTTGGCTGCGCTCATGCGCCTTGCAACAGGTTCTGCGACCGTCGCCATGACGACCGCCGCGGGCATTGTGGCCCCGATTGCGTTGCATAGCACCGGCGTTCACCCCGAGTTGTTGGCCATTGCCACGGGGGCAGGGTCGCTGATCTTCTCGCATGTGAATGACGGCGGGTTCTGGTTAGTCAAAGAGTATTTCAATATGAGCGTTGGACAGACGATCAAAACCTGGTCCATCTGCGAGACCATTATCTCTGTCACTGCTCTCGTCTTCACTTATGCCGCGTGGTACCTCCTCTAATACGGTCGGCAACTCGATTTACATTGTTCGAATGCTAACCTCTAACTGAAGGATGGATGGAATGACAAACAGAAACATTCAGCGAACCTGGTCGCGCCGCTGCTTTTTGCAAACTACAGCGGCATTTGCAGTCGCTCACTCCGCGCTAGCCGCCTCCCAGCGTCCCGCCGGCGCCTTGGGGACTGGGAAAGCCCTGGCATATGTCGGCACTTATACCAGCGCAGTGGATGGCGGAGCCAATGGGGAAGGCATCTATCTGCTGGAATGGGATGCCGCCAATGGCGAGTTATCCAACCGAAAGCTTGCGGTGAAGACGCCAAATCCGTCATGGATCTGCATTCATCCATCGCGAAAGTATCTCTATGCAATTAACGAAGTTGCCGATTTCAATGGCGCCAATGGCTCCGTCAGCGCCTTCGCCATCGACGACGCCGATGGCAGTCTCGCAGCCCTCAACACCGTGAGCTCTGAAGGCGCAGGCCCAGCCTACATGAGCATCGATGCCTCGGGGCGGTACGTCTTCGTGGCCAACTATATTGGCGGCAGCATCGCAGTGCTTCCAATTCTTGCCGGGGGATCACTGGGTTCTGCGGTTGACTCTCATCGCCATACCGGCTCCGTTGGCGCCAAGCATGCGACGGACGCCCCGCACGGCAGCTTTGCCATGAGCGGTCACGATACGCCGCACGCGCACATGATCGCTCCCGACCCGGCAAACAAGTTCGTATTGGCAACTGACCTGGGGCAGGACAGAATCTATGTTTACCAATTCGACCCTGCAACCGGAAAGTTGACCCCTGCCGCCACCCCTTTCATCTCCCTTCCCACGGGCGACGGACCCCGTCATTTTGCCTTTCATCCCAATGGCCACTGGCTATACTCCCTTCAGGAAGAGGCTTCCACAGTCGCCTTCTTCCAATACGATCGGGAAACCGGTGCATTGATGGCACAACAAACCCTTTCTGCTCTGCCCGCCGGCTTTGCCGGAACGAGCTTTGCTTCCGAGATCATGGTCTCGCCCAACGGCAGATTCCTCTACTCTGCCAACCGGCTCTATGACGCGATCTCGGTTTTCTCCATTGGCGCCGATGGCACCCTCAAACTCGTCGCGGAAACCTCAACAGGGGGCGATTATCCGAGGAGCTGCACGATCGATCCTGAGGGACATTTCCTCTACTCATGCAATCAGCGCAGCGACTGCATCACGTCATTCACGATCGATCGAAGCACCGGGTTGCTGACGCCAACAGGCAAGTTCACGCCGGTGGGCAGCCCGGCAATCATTACCTTCTTTCACTAGAAATCTAACCAGCTGGAAAACCGGAATTTGTCTCCTGCAAGGCGCCGTCGTTAGACTGCTTTCACATCCGACAGAACTCGCAGCGGTCCTTGAGTGACAGAAACCGAATGCGGCCCGGATTTGTGCGGCTGTATCCGGCCCGGATTCGAGCAACATGGACGCGATTTGGGGAGAAGAAATGAATGTCGACCTGGTGACAATCCCGTTCAACATCCTGAAGTCCTTTGAACAACCAACGACGCCGTCGATCGTTGTGCGCGCGCAGCGCCAATTCGCCACGATGGCATTGCTTCTGGTCGCGTCACTCACCTGCACATGCGCGGCACGATCTGAGCCGCCGCCCTTCCACAACACTCTTGTGCCCCAGCCATCGTCGTTTTCGGTGCAGCCGGGGAGCTTTCAGATTGATAGCTCCATGACAGTGGGTTTCACTGGCAATCACGACGACCTCATCGAGCAAGCTACCACTCGAGCGCTAACTCGTCTGGAAGACGAAACAGGGGTGCAACTCAACAAGAACCTGAACAGTGAGACCGGCGCGGCAACACTCGAAATCAAGGTGGACAAGCCGGCTGAAGAGGTCCAGTCACTCGACGAAGACGAGTCGTACACACTCAACGTTCGTCCCGGCTACATAACTTTGAATTCGCCGACAGACCTGGGTGCCATGCATGGTCTGCAGACTCTGCTTCAACTCGTGCAGTTGCAATCCAGCGGCTATGTTTTGCCCTCGGTCACCATCTCGGACACACCTCGTTTCCGCTGGCGAGGTCTCATGATCGACTGCGGACGCCACTTTGAGCCGGTCCCAGTCATTCTGCGCACCCTCGACGGCATGGAAGCCGTGAAGCTCAATGTCTTTCACTGGCACTTGAGTGAGGATCAAGGCTTCCGCATCGAGAGTCTTCGCTTCCCCAAGCTCCAGACCATGGGTTCCGACGGTCTCTACTACACCCAGGAACAGGTGCGCCAGGTGGTTGCCTACGCCCGCGCGCGTGGAATTCGCGTGGTTCCGGAATTCGACATGCCGGGCCATACCACCAGTTGGTTTGTCGGCTACCCCGATCTCGCCAGCGGCCCGGGTCCTTATGAAATACAGCGGCGCTTCGGGGTCCACGACGCCGCCATCGACCCTACCCGCGAGAGCACGTATAAATTCCTCGATGCCTTCCTGGGCGAGATGGCCGGTCTCTTCCCCGACGCTTATATGCACATAGGCGGCGACGAGAGCAATGGCAAGCAGTGGATGGCAAATCCCCAGATAGCTGCTTTCATGCATGCCCACGGTCTGAACGATCATGCGGCATTGCAGGTCTACTTCAATCAACGGCTGCTCAAAATTCTGACAAAATATCACAAGCGCATGGTGGGCTGGGACGAAATCCTCGCTCCAGGACTGCCTAAGGACATCGTTGTACAATCGTGGCGCGGCATTCAATCCCTGCAAACTGGAGCTTCAGAGGGTTACCAGGGGATCCTTTCGGCGCCCTATTATCTCGACTCAATGAAAAGCGTCGCCGACCATTATCTCGCCGATCCAATCCCCGCCGATTCCAACCTCACACCAGACCTGAAGAAGCTCATCCTGGGCGGAGAAGTATGCATGTGGGGCGAGCAGATTTCGCCGCAAACCATCGATTCCCGTATCTGGCCACGCACCGCGGCCATTGCAGAACGCTTCTGGTCGCCCGCCGATACGCGCGACGTTCCCGATATGTATCGGCGGCTGCAGGTCATGTCGCTTCGTCTCGACGCCCTTGGACTCCAGCAAATCTCTGGTCCCCAGCGGATGCAGCGCCAGCTTACCGGCAAGGTATTTTCACCGGAGTTCCACGTCTTTGTTTCTGTGTTGCAACCAGTCAGCTTCGGTGAGCGCTATCATTTGCAGCACACCGATCAACTAACGCCGCTCGTCGGACTCGTAGATGCCATTGTGCCGGACCCGCCTTCGCACCATGAATTCCAGCAGACCGTGCAAGAACTGCTGGCAGATACACCCCAACACGAACGTGGCAAGGCCCAGCTTGAGCAATGCTTCAGGAGTTGGCAGGAAAGCGCCATCACTCTACCACTCTTGATGCAGCAGTCGCCCCGCCTCGCAAAATATGCGCCGCAGGCTCAGCAACTCGGTGAATTGGGCGCCATCGGCGCTGAGGCGTTGGTTTACCTTCGCAACCCATCGGCTGCGCCCGATGGATGGCAAAAGGAAAGGCTTGCCCAAATCGCATCCATCCAGAAGCAAAAAACCCTGGTGCGTTTCACTGTACTCGATCCCCTGGAGCAACTTGTCAGCGCCGTTCCGGTCAATGCAACGCCGTAGAACAACGCGATGAGATCGACGTGAGGTTGAACGGGGTTCCGCGGAAGAAGCGTCGAGGCGTATACTGCCGTCGATCGAAAAAAGCATTTGCATACTCACGGCGACTCCGATCGCCGCAGGATTTGCCTGCAAAGTTTCACGGGTGGGAGACAAAATGAAAAGCTTTTCACGACGCGATCTTTTGAAAACCAGCCTGTTGGCCCCGGCGGCAGCCGCAGCCGCCCAGGGAATGGGTCCAATGGGCCTCGCAATCGAAGCAGCCGCAGAAACTTCGGGACCGCTTCCCGCAAGCAATCCGAGCGAAGCTTCTTTACTGGGTGTGGGACGCGAACGTCTTCTCCTGGATTTTGGCTGGCGTTTTCATTTCGGAGACGCCGACGATCCGGCCAGGGACTTCCAGTTCGGCAGCGGACGGACCGGCAACTTCCAAAAGACTGGAAACTTCCTTCCTGCCGGAACGATGGCTTTCGACGATGGCGGCTGGAAGCCCGTAGATCTGCCCCACGATTGGGCCATCGAACTGCCATTCAAGAACGATCCTGCGCTTGCCAGCAAGGGATATTACCCGCTGGGACGAGCCTACCCGGCCACCAGCATCGGATGGTATCGCCGCGTCTTCGAGCTCACCGCCGAGGACGCGAACAGAAGGATCACCATCGAGTTCGACGGCTCGTACCGCGAGACGATGGTGGTGTTCAACGGTTTCTATATTGGCCTCCACAGCGGCGGATACGACCCGTTCAGTTTCGACGTGACAGACTTCGCGAATCCCGGTGGCAGAAACGTCCTGCTGGTTCGCGTGGATGCCACTTCAAGCGATGGCTGGTTCTATGAGGGGGCCGGCATTTATCGGCACGTGTGGCTGGTGAAGACCAACCCGGTACATGTGAAACAGTGGGGCACCTTCGTAAATTCACAGGTGCGGCCCGGTTCGGCAACACTAGCCATTCGCACTGAAGTTGATAACTACGGCAAGGCTGCCGAGAATGCGCGCGTCGTCTCCACTATTCTTGACCCAACGGGCAAGGCGGTTACCAAGGCTGCTACCGCCCTGATGGCGATTCCCCAGGGAAGCGAGCGAACTTACGATCAGGAGATGGTGGTAAACCGCCCCGTTCTTTGGTCGCTCGACGAAAGAAACCTTTACAAGCTCGTAACGGAAGTGACAGCCGGCGGCGAAATTCTCGACCGGTATGAAACGCCGTTCGGCATTCGCTCCATTCGATTCGATTCTGAGAAGGGCTTCTTTCTCAACGAAAAGCCGGTCAAGCTGAAAGGGACCTGCAATCACCAGGATCATGCCGGACTCGGCGCAGCCTTGCCTGACGCCGTGCAGTACTACCGCATTCGCAAGCTGCAGGAGATGGGCTGCAACTCATTACGCACCTCGCACAATCCGCCCACGCCTGAACTGCTCAATGCCTGCGATGAACTGGGAATGCTGGTGTTCGATGAAACGCGCATGATGTCTTCCAATCCTGAAGGTTTAGCCCAGTTCGGCGATCTGGTGCGACGCGATCGAAATCATCCCAGCGTCTTCATGTGGTCCATGGGAAATGAAGAAGGTCAGGCGAACACCGAAACGGGATTGCATATTCTTACCGCGATGAAAGCAGTTGCAACGGAGTTCGACGGCTCGCGCCCGGTGTCGATTGCGCCTATCCACGCCATCGGCGTCGGCGGTCTGGTCGGGTGCGACGTAATGGGCTACAACTACATGGACCCGGGCGCCGAGACCTATCACAAATCTCATCCCGACAAGCCGGTCATTGGCACTGAAACCGTGAGCGCCGTAGGCACACGCGGCATTTACATCACCGATCCCAGCAAAGGCTATGTCGGATCCTACGATCCCTACACCACCACGGGCCGTGCTTCGGCAGAAGGCTGGTGGAGCTTCTGCAATTCGCGGCCGTGGCTCTCGGGAGGGTTCGTGTGGACAGGGTTCGACTATCGCGGTGAACCTTCGCCAAACGAGTGGCCGAACATCAGCTCGCAATATGGAATTATCGACACCTGTGGGTTTCCTAAGGATACGTTTTATTACTATCAGTCATGGTGGACTGCCAAGCCTGTTCTGCACGTCTTTCCACATTGGAACTGGCCTGGCATGGAGGGCAAGGAGATCGCCGTCTGGGTTTATTCGAACCTCGATAAAGTGGAGCTGTTCCACAACGGCGAAAGCCTCGACGCTAAGCAGATGAAGAAGGACTCGCATCTGGCATGGATCGTAAAGTATGCTCCAGGCACAATCGAGGCAAAGGGTTATAAGGCCGACAATCTGGTCATGTCTGTGAAACGTGAAACCACGGGAGCCGCCAGACAACTGGTGATGAATGCGGACCGTCAGCAGATCTCCGCCGATGGTGAAGACGTCGCCATGTTTGCCGTTGAAGTCCACGATGCGCAAGGGCGCGTAGTGCCGATCACGGACAACGAAGTGTCCTTTGCGATTTCAGGTCCCGGAAAACTGATTGGCGTTGGGAATGGCGATCCCACAGACCAGGCGTCCGACAAAGGCATATCGCGAAAGGCCTTCTCCGGCTACTGTATGGCCCTGATTCAGGCCACGAAGACCGCCGGCGACATCTCCGTTGAAGCCAACTCACCCGGATTGGCTCCGGCTCGCGTCACGATTTCCACAAAGTCGGTAGCGCTGCGTCCGCAAGCCGCGGTGTGGCAGCGCGAGGTGCCCGCGGGTTCCGGCATCACTGGCCTGTGGCGGCCCGAGCCAGGCGCCGGCGAGGCTTCGGGCTTTCTCGCGCGCCTCGTCGGCGATGGCACCATGGTGTTCACGCTGCGCCAGGATGGCGGGGATCTGAAAGGAACAGTCGAGGGCGGCGGCGGGGGCTTCTTTGGCGGCGGCGATGCCCCAATCCAGATCGAAGACGGCAAAGTCGCGGGTGACTCTGTATCTTTCAAAACCGGAACCAGCACCTATTCCGGCAAAATCAACGGAGATCATATCGAACTCGAACGGAAAATCGATTTCGGCTTCCGATTCTCCAATCCCAGGGAGCCTTCGGGACGCCCCGCAATCGGCCCTCCTCCGGATGGATCGGACCCGTCCATCGGTTCGTCATTCCATCTTCCGCCGAGCATTCCAGTGGTGCTGCGGCGGGTTCAACGTTAAGCAATGGCGAATCGATCTGTCGCGGCGGATTCTGCTGGTTCCGTTCTCCATTCAGACCCATTCGCCGTTGCGCATCAACGGCTCTGCGCCGCTTGAAAACGTGATTCCATCCACGTCGAGCTTCTCCGAGCCGATCATCCAGTCCACGTGGATCAGGCTGTCATTCGCGCCTTTCGACGCAAGTTGCTCGGGAGTGAGTTTGTCTCCATTGCGGAGGCACGACGTATACGCTTGCCCAAGCGCGATATGAGATGCGGCATTCTCGTCAAACAGAGTGTTGAAGAAAGTGAGTCCACTCCTTGCAATTGGAGACGAATGCGGCACCAGTGCAACTTCGCCCAGGCGCCGCGCCCCCTCGTCGGTATCGATCAGGCTCTCCAGAACCTCCTGCCCTCTGCTGGCGTGCGCCTGCACAATGCGCCCGGCTTCAAATCGCACCTGTATCCCTTCGATCATCGTGCCTTGATACGAGAGCGGCTTGCTGGCGGTAACGGTGCCGTCTGCCCGATCCTTGTGCGGCGTGGTGAAGACTTCTTCAGTGGGAATATTGGGGATGCAATAAAGGCCGTTTCCGGCGGTCGTGCCACCGCCCATCCAGAGATGGTCATCGGCAAGCCCCAGCCGAAAATCGGTTCCGGGCCCGCGGTAATGCAACGCGGCATAGCGCCGCTTGTTCAGGTATTCGGCCCGCTTGTGCAAATCGGCGTCATGACGTCTCCAGGCCTCGATGGGGTCGTCGATATCTGCGCGCGAGGTTTCGAAAATCGCATCCCAAAGCTTCTCCAGGGCCGCATCTGGCCGGTCGTCCGGATACATCGCTGCTGCCCAGGTCGGCGTAGCGCTAGCGACAATTGTCCAGTTAATCTCATGCCGTGTAATCAACTCGAGAGCCGGCCTATAGACCTTTGATACAGCCCGATTTGCGCGGCTAACCTTCTCCGGATCTTCATTCGAAAGCAGGCGTGGATTTGCACCCGTGATGGCCAGTCGCGCGGTCCCGCTCTTGAACGCCGCACCCATTCCGTCGTAGAGCCAATTTGCCGCACGATCAAAGCCCGCGCTCGGAGCATATCGATAGCGCATCAGGGTCGCTTCATCGTCGCTGAAGAGCGTTGTAACCAGGGATGCACCCGCACGATACGCATACTCCGTAATGCGTCTTGACAGCGGCAAGGCCTCTATGGAGGCAGTCATTAAAAGTTCCTGCCCAGCTTGGAGGCCAAGACCGACTTTCACTGCAATCTCAGCAAGGTGTTCAATTTTCTCCTGGTGCGAAAGCTCTTCTTTTGCCAACGCAGATTTTGTCGTCATTTCAATTGAATCCTCCGAATCAATGGGCGTAACTCCGACTGCCCGCCGCAATCACAATTCTAAGCGGTACGGGAGCCTTTGGTAGCACCGCGCCATCCCCGCGATCCGTGTTCAAATCCATCGGAAGATACCACCCAGCATCGAATTATGCCATCTATACGAGCGAGTGCCAGCGGAAAGAGCATGCGCCCGGCCCAGACCACGAGCAGCGCGCAGGAAGCTTCCCGAAAAGGTGCACGCTGGCCGAAGATAAAGTTCGCGAAGTTGTCTAGAGCGGGTGCGGGCTCGCCGTTTGCTGTTGTTCTACGAACAGTTCAGCGCGGCGACTCCTTGCTCTGGTGTCTCATCACCCAACAAATGGCCGCCGCTGCTTCCATGCCACCGAGCACGCGTGTAAGACGCGGGTGTTCGTCGAGCAAGCGCAGCATCTTTCGCCATGGGCCGGGGCCGGCATTCCAGATACTCACCTCCCGCCTCGGCTGAACCATCGCCATCATCCCGTCTCCGATCAGGGCCATTGCCGTGAAATATTTCCAGCGATTTCGCGTAAAGAGCATCTGATTTACCTCGTTTGCCGTCATTCAATTCCCTTTGATGCATCGCCGGAACGGAAGGAAGCACATGCGAAGCCGGCCTTCTCTCGTTAAAGGGAGACCGAATCTTTCGCATCGAACGCCTGATTGTTCAAAAATCGCGGAGAGAGCATCTTGATCGTTAGCGCGACGGCGGGAACGAGAAAGACTACCGAATTCAATACCCACATTTCGGCTCCGGCTGCCACCTGATCCTGCAATGGATTCAGCGAGCATATTCGCTCGGCCTGGGCATAAGACGGATAGAGAACGCGCCCCGAAAACGCCAGAGTAGCCGAAAGGATCGTGTTCAAAATATCCGCGCTGAGCAAATAAGGAATGACTGTCCATCGAGGCCAGTGAGGGCGGCTCGGCCAGGGCGCGAACACGACCCACCAGAATGCGATTGAGGTGAGAAAGAAGCACAGATGTTCAAAGTCGTGGATGCGCTCGGAGCGAAAGGTAAGTTCGAAAGCTGCGGGCACATGCCATCCCAGGTAGGCGATATTCATCAGGAGGAACGCCACGACTGGATGGGTAAGAAAGCCTCCAGCGCGAGCCAGCACTTGAGTGCGGAAGAGTGGCCGAAGCATTCCTCGAATCAGGACGCGCGGGAGGCCGCGAAGCAGGGGCACCGTGGGAGCACCCAGAACAATCAGCGGAGGCGCGACCGACATCAGGATGAAATGCTGAATCATGTGCACAGTGAGAAGATAGTCATCCAGCGCGTCAATGGGCGACGCCAGAGCGACCCACACCGAGATCACGCCTCCCATGAAAGCAGCGGCACGCCAAACCGGCAATTCGACGGGCCGCGTAGCATTCGCCGCGCGCCAACCGCGCGAATAGAGAAGCGCGGTAATGGATAGCGTGACGAACGGCGCCAGGGGAAACGACCAGGCCCGCAGAATTCCGTTCGGCCAACTCTCGCTCACAGTCGCTGCATCGATAAGTGCGAAATTGAACATCTGATTCCTTGGCACGCGCCTAACGTACCGCCCCCTGCCCGCCTCCCCGATTCACTGTTGAGTTCGGCGGCACACCTCCCTGCTTCACCACCTGGCGCGACGCATCGCTGGCAACAGGTTGGTAGTTGGGGTGCAACGTTTCAAGGAAGCGCACCAGCGCAGTCGCCTCCGCAGGTGAAAGGGTACTTCCATAAGCGGGCATATTGCCGCCGCCTTGCAGCACCTGTCGGAATAGCTGGTCTTCCGTCAGTCGCGTGGCAACGCTGTCGAGCGCGGGGCCGCGTAATCCGCCGAGGCCGCCGATGGAGTGACAGTTGCGGCACTGCTTCTCCTGAAATACGTTTGCGCCCTGACGCTCAAGCGGCGTGCGATTGCGCAGAAAATCTACCGGCACAACTGCGCCGCTCCACGCATTCATTATTGGACTCCACGGCGTGTAGGTTCCCAACTGCGTCAAACTTGCCCAGCATGTCGCAATAAACATCAGAGAGAAAACCGCAACGGGTCGGCGCCACCAACTCTTTTCTCCAACCCCTGCAACAAAAGGTAGAGCGACAAGAATAGCGACAGCGACCGGTGGAGCAATCAGCATGAACGGAGTCTCGAGCGAAGGTGGAAGAAAGGCCAGAAGGCTGTAAATCCAGAGGAAGAAGAAATCCGGCTTGGGCACCGTAGCAATGATGGTTGGATCGGGAACACCTTTCGGTCCGTAGGGGCCAAACATGGCCGCGCAGAATGCGACAGCAAAAAGAATCGCGGCGGAAAACACCAGATCCTTCCAAACCGCACCCGGCACAAATGGAATTCCATCTTTATGCGCAAGCTCGTTGTATTCGCGGATGTACGTGGCGCGGCGTACGATGCGGCCCGGCATCGGCCACTCGTTGATACCCAGCTTCAGCACCATCCACACATGCAATCCAGTAAAGGCGATCAGCAATCCGGGAATGATGAAGACGTGCAGCGCGAAAAACCGTGTCAGGGTAGCGCCGCTAATGATGGGGCCGCCGAGCATGATCTGCACCAGTTGGCCGCCGATGATCGGAACGCGTCCCAGGATGGACACCCCGATGCCCAGGCCCCAGTACGCGTCCTGATCGAACCGCAGAACCTGCCCGGTAAATGCCATGCCGAGAGTCATCAACAGCATGAACACTCCGAGAATCCAGGTAAGTTCGCGCGGAAATTTGTATGCGCCGAAGCTAAAAACCTGCGCCATGTGGATGAGCACAACCGCAACCATGAAGTTCGATCCCCAACCATGCATGGCGCGCAGCAGCCAGCCAAGCGGAATATTGTGGTTGAGAACCTGCAGTGAATTCCACGCATTCGCCGCCGAGGGTGAATAGACCAATGCCAACATGATGCCGGTAAAAACCTGAAGCATCAGCAGCACGAGGCTGGCGCTGCCAAAGACATACCACCAACTGGCCGTGCTCCTCGGCACCGGATGAAGCACGGCATCCTTGATGGGCCCTTCGAGTTGCAGGCGTCGTTCTAGCCAATCGTAGACGCGTTTGTACCAGGGCATGGTTCGATCCTCGCAACAAGCGCAGGTGGGTTGCGGTCAGGCGCGACCGGACAGGGCGTTGCGCCGGCACGGTTCCGCAATGTGGGTATCTGTCCAGCGTCGATCATCAGCTTTCCGCCTTCCACTTTCACGTCGTAGGTGAACAGGCCGCGCTCCGGAGGCCCTGAAGCGCGGCTGCCATCCGCGTAATAAATTCCTCCGTGACAAGGGCACATGAACAGTTGTGACTCTGAAAACCACCGAACCGGACAGCCAAGATGGGCGCAGTTAATCGCGAATACTGTGTATTGTCCTGGAGCGGTACACCGCACGTAGGCGGGAATGTTCGCCGTCTCTCCATCCCACGGATCGGTGAATGGGTTGCGAAATGAAATCAGCTTCGTTTCCCCCGCGGGAAAATTCGAAATGTCGCCGACAGAGATCCATCTGAGATACGGCTTGCGCCGAAGAGCAGGACTTAGAACGAAAGCAATCACCGGCGCAGCCATCACGAGCCCCACAACGGCATTCAAAGCAATTCCCACATTCATCAAAAATGTCCGGCGAGTCACCCGCTCTGCTTCCAGGCGACGAGCCTGTTCTTCACCGCTCGGCGGCGGCAGCTTTTCATCCATATCGTCTCCTCGGCGCTCACGCCTTAGTGCTCACCCGGCCCCGTGGCCGTCGGCTGCCTTTCGCCGGGCAACTGCGACATCGGCCTTGCGTTCGGGTAGGGTTCTCCTGGTGTCGCGGGTCTCTGTCCCAGCAGCCATGCGCTCACATCGGTGATCTCCTGGTCAGTCATGGCGCGCCCAGGTATGTGACCGCGCCAGTCTGGCTCGCCGATGTCGGGGCGGCCGGCAACAATGGTCGTGCGTATCGTCTGCTCATTGATCAGCGCAAGAAAAGATCCATCCAGAATTGATCCTGCCTTTCCTGGCTCCTGCGCCGTAGCGCCGTGACAGCGGGCGCACGCAAGCGCATACACAGCCTGCCCTCTCGCTGAATCGCCCGGGTGTGCTGCCTTGTACGGCGGTGGCGTATCTCCGTCGAATGCATTCCCCTTTTTCCATCGCACGCGCATGCCTTGTAAAATCGCATCGGTCTGCGCATCGGTCAAGTCTCCTCCGGCACTCTTGTTGAACGCGGGCATCAGCGTACCCTTCTCGCCATTCGCAATCACATCGCGCAACGATGCATCATCGATCAGCGCTTCGTATTCAGGATTGGCAAGATCGCTCGCCGCTCCATTTTGTCCATTGATTCCGTGACAAGCGGCGCAGTTTTCTCCGTACAAGGTGTCGAACGACATCACATTCTCCGGCCGGGAGATCTCCGACCCCGGCTTTGGACGCCCCGGCAAACTGCAACCGATGAGCAGCGGAGCTATCAGCCCTATCGTCCCTGCTACGATGCGCCGCGTTCTCATTTCTTCGGTTCTCTCTTTTGCTGCTCCGGCTTGTGCTCACCTGGATGCTCATCTGCTTGCAGTCCCGGCGACTCCACACCGAGTCGCATTGAGAGCGGCACCTGTGCAAGCCGTTTGATCTTGCCCAGCCTGGTCACCGTGTACCCCGCAACCAGTCCGAAAAGCACCTGCGATGCCGCGAACGACCACCAGTCAATGCGTTCTGCAAGATACGGATTGACCAGGCCCAGAGTGCTGTACAAAAGCCCCGTCCAAATCACCGGGGCAATCAGACCACCCAGCAGAATCGGGCGTTTCGGCCAGATGGGCAGCATCGCCCCATACAGCAGGCCAACCAGAAGCGTTGTTGCTCCCTGGATGATGTTGGCGGTGATAAAAGCGCTGAAACGAAAATGCGTCAAATCTTCGACGGTTGGATTCACCCAGCTTCCAACCCCCGCGCCGCCCAGCAGATTCACCACATACCAAATGCTGTGAAACCGCACAACGCCGTAAATTTCAGCAGGGATCACCATTGCAATGCCGCCCGCGATTCCACCCTTGATACCGCTCGAAATCGGAAATGTCTGAAGCGGCAATTGCGCGCGATGCGTCTCGTCCACCTGGATGCGCGCGACTGCCTCATGCGCCGCCAGCAGCATGATCATCTCGTCGGCGACTTCCACGTCCTCGTGCGCCTCATGAGGCAGCACATCGCGGAACCAGCCGATGATCGCCACAATCGCGATCAGCACCCCCAGCGCGCCAATGACCATGTTGATCACAAGGGACGCAAAAGCCAGTGTTAGCCCAAGCGCCAGAAGAAACGGCCATGCTGTCGGCGCAGGCAGGTGAATCCAATGCGTTTGTATCTCACCACCTTGCAAAATTGCGGGATTCAGATTGCCTGGTTCAGTCATCGGCCCACCACGTAAACCACGGTGAAAACAACTACCCACACCGCATCGACGAAATGCCAGTAAAGCGACAGAACCTTGATGCGCTCAGCATGATGCGGCTGAAGCTTTCGCGTCAGGGAGAAGACAAGCACTAACGACATCATTAGCAAGCCAACCACAACGTGCGTGGCGTGCAAGCCCACCAGCGAGTAGAAGGTCGTGCCAAAAAGATTGGTGCTGATGGTGAGGTGATCGTGCACGATCAGCTTGTACCATTCAGCCCCCGTATAGGTGAGAAAGACCATCCCTAGAAGAATCGTGATGCTCCACCACAGCGTGAATGCCTTCATTCTCGCGTGTTCGATGGCCCGCTCCGCCAACCAGATGAAAAAACTGCTTGACAGAAGACAAACCGTTGCGAAAATCGGAACCTCCAGCACCTGATTCGGAGTGGGGCCAGTCACGTCGCGCCCGAGATAATAGAGATAGGCAACCACAAAGATCGTGAATATGGCCGACTCCGCGGTGATCAGGCTCGCCATCGCCACAACACCTCGCGAGGGCAGACTCCATTCTGCGCGGTTGTCCATACGCTCCAGGGGAATCGTGCTCATCTCTTTCGCATGCTCCTACTCATAGGCTGAATCAGGATCTTCAGGATGCTTGATGTCCCACAAAGGCCGGCGGCTCGCAACTTCAGGATCAACGGCAAAGTTATAGACCGGAGGCGGCGATGCAGTCGACCATTCCAGGGTCCACGCATCCCACGGATCGGGTCCCGCAATCTCACCACGAAAATACGAATGGATAAGGTTGTAGACAAAGATCAGAACTGCAATTGCCTGAATGACGGCGCCCGCTGAGATCACCTGGTTCATCGTTGTCCAACCCCGATCCGCCTCATACGTATAAATCTGTCGCGGCATTCCGAAAAGCCCCGGGAAATGCATAACATCGAAAGTCATATGAAAACCGATCACCATCAGCCAGAAATGCCATTTGCCCAGCCGCTCGTCCAGCATCCGACCTATCATCTTCGGGTACCAGTAATAAAACGCAGCGAAAATCATGAAGAGAATTGCGCCGACAAGCACATAGTGAAAATGCGCGACGACAAAATACGAATTGTGCAGCTGCCAGTTCCATGCCGATGCGGATAACATGATGCCGGTAAGACCCGCGATGACCCACTGGAACAGGAAAGCAATGGAAAACAACATCGGCGTTTCAAATCGGATTCTTCCGCCCCACATCGTCGCCAGCCAGTTGAATGTCTTGATGCCCGTCGGAATCGAGACCAGCATGGTAGACAGCGTAAAGAAAGCATTGCCGAAGGACGTCATGCCGATCGTGAACATGTGATGTGCCCACACGCCAAGGCTGATAAACCCTATACCCACCGACGCGGCCACCATCGCCGGATAACCGAAAATGGCTTTGCGCGAAAACACCGGTATGATCTCATTGGCAAACCCAAATGCCGGAAGGACCAGAACGTAAACCTCCGGGTGCCCGAAGATCCAGAAAAAATGCGCCCATAGCACCGCGGACCCGCCAGCCTGCGTGTCGAAAAAGTGACCACCGAGATAACGGTCGATCATCAACATCGCCTGCGCCGCGGCCAGTGGGCTCACTGCCACCAGCACGAGAAACGAAACGGTCGCATACAGCCAGGGCAACAGCGGCATCCGGAAAAGAGTCATGCCCTTGCAGCGCATGCAGAACACGGTGGCGATAATGTTGATCGCGGTGCCGATGCTCCCAATCCCGCTGACGAAGATCGCCACCGCCCAATAGTCCACACTGTGCCCCGGCGAAAACGCGCGCTCCGTCAGGGGTGCATAGGCAAACCAGGCCACGTCAGGCGCCGTACCGGTACCGGAAAGCCCTACTCCGCCGATAAAGCTGTAGTAAAGCAGCAACCCCGCAAATGCGCTGATCCAGAAGCTGAAGGCATTCAGCCGCGGATAAGCCATATCGCGTGCGCCGATCATGAGAGGCACAAGATAGTTGCCGAAGCCAAACAGGATCGGCATACCTACAAGAAACACCATCGTCGTGCCGTGCATGGTAAACAATCTGTTATAAGTCGCCGCAGTTACAAAGCTGTTATGCGGAACAAAGAGCTGAATGCGAATCATCAGCGCCTCAACTCCAGCGACGAGCAGGAACAGCAGTGCGTACCCGATATAGAGCATCCCGAGCTTCTTGTGGTCGACCGTGACAATCCAGCTATGCACGGTCTCAAGGTATGTGCCCCGTGCGGAGTGCCGATGCGTTCGGTCCAGTCCCTCCTCAATACCTCCCGCAACCGGCATGCTCGGTATATCCATCGCTCCTCCGGGCTCCTGCTACTTCAACGTAAGGAGATAGGCAGTGATCAGCGCATTCTGTCGGCTGCTCAAATGCATGTCGGGCATCAGCGACCCAGGTTTGATCTGGTCCGGATCACTGATCCAGGCGTTCAGGTGTTCTGGCGTATTGGAAATTGCGCCTGCTGCCAGGGTCGAACGACTCATCAGGTGCGTAAGGTCAGGTCCGAATCGGCCGTTCGCTACCGTCCCCGCGACTGTATGACAGTTGATGCACGCCACGTGCTCAAACTCGAGCTGCCCTTCTTGCGAAGTCACGCCTCGCGTTGTCTCCGCCTCAGCGCCTTCTCCTCCATTACGAGTACCGGAAAAATCGGACGACATCAATTTCGGCCCGGCGCCGTTTGCAGGCTTCGTGTGGACTTCACTTCCTGGATTCCCCTGCGGCGAACTTTGGATCTCCGTCTGCGGTTTCTGCTGTTCAGAAATCCAGCGCTGAAACTCCTGCGGAGCGTCCACATACACGCGCAGCAGCATCTTCGCGTGCTCCGCTCCACAGAATTGAGCGCACTGGCCTACGTAGAGCCCGGGCGTGTGCGGGTCGATCCACATCTCGTTTACACGGTTCGGTAGCAGGTCTGTCTTGCCGGCCAGTCGCGGCACCCAGAAGCTGTGCATCACGTCAGCCGATGTCAACTTCATGAAAGTGGGCCGAGGCGCCGCATCACTGCTTAGCGGCACATGCAACTCGTTCGCAGTTACAACGTTGTATTGCGGATAACGAAATTCCCACCAGAACTGATGACCCACCACCGTAACCTCGAGTGCCGATGCAGGCTCACGCGCATCCTGAACCGAAAAGAGCACCCGTGCCGTGCTGAGAAAAAGCACAACCAGGATGAGAATCGGAATAATTGTCCAGGCAAGCTCAATCTGCACACTGCCGAAGACCTGGGGAGGCTCCGTCTGGTCATCCGGCCGAGTTCGATAGCGCACCAGTACGTACATCAACAGGCAACTCACGCCCACAAAAATCGTCCCCGTGATTGCCAGGACAAAAACGGATAGATCCCGCAACTCGCGCGCAGGAGTAGACGTCGGAGAAAAGATGGAAGTGGGCAGAGACGCGGATGCCTGGGCGCCGGTGAAGCCTAGCGCTCCCGCCGCTGCCACGAGTTGACGGACGGAGACTGGCGATTTCACTTGATTCGCTTTCCGGTGTTGTTCCCAAAATCGTAGGGATGCTTGCCGTGCTTTCTTGGTTGCCCGGAATCTGTAACGTCCTCGGCGATGGATGCATCCGCGAGTATAATCGTGCTCGACGCAAACTCTGAAAGTTCCGGACATGCAGGCATGAGCGGGAAGGTTAGTTTTCTGGCCGTCGACATTGGCGCATCGAGCGGCCGGGTGATCGACTGCAACTGGAATGGCGCTCGCTTCAGTCTCCAGGAGGTTCATCGCTTCCCCAATGGAGGCGTGCGCTTCGGCTCCTCTCTGCACTGGGACGTGTTAAGGATCTGGTCGGAAATCCAGGCAGGCCTGAAAAAATTCCGAGCACTCCAAAGCAGTGTCCCAGCCGGAATTGGCGTGGATGCCTGGGGCGTCGACTACTGCCTTCTCGACGAGCATGATCGCCTCCTGGGGAACCCCTATCACTACCGGGACGCCCGCACCAGGGGCCTGCCGGCCGCACTTCATTCCCTGGTGAGTGCTAGCGACCTGTTCCGCGCCACAGGCGTGCAAACCATGGA
The DNA here is from genome assembly GCA_963833995.1 of uncultured Acidobacteriota bacterium. Taxonomy (GTDB): domain Bacteria; phylum Acidobacteriota; class Terriglobia; order Terriglobales; family Acidobacteriaceae; genus Telmatobacter. The sequence goes on from CAWIAE010000009.1 coordinate 96,669, forward strand.
AATCAACACCAGTTTTCAACTCGCCGGTATGGCGATGTGCCGGGATCGTCAGCTGCTCAATGCCCAAAGCCTGCTCATGATCCCGGACTTGTTTCAGTTCCTGCTCAGCGGTCAAAAGAGCGCGGAATACACAGAGGCGACAACCACTCAGCTCTACGACTTGCGCAGCCGTTGCTGGGCGCATCAATTGATTGACAAGCTCAAACTGCCGCCACAGATCTTTCAGAAGATTGTGCTGCCCGGCGCCGTCCTCGGAGAACTTTTGCCCGGCGTTCAGGCAGATTGCGGCTTCTCGAACGGATTCCCTTCGATCGCCGTAGCCTCCCACGACACCGCAAGCGCCGTCGCCGCCATTCCCGATCTCGACGAGAACAGCATTTTTCTAAGTAGCGGAACCTGGAGCCTGATGGGTATTCCGGCGGATAAGCCGAATATGTCGGACGAATTCTTTCGCGGCGGATTTACCAATGAAGGCTCGGTCGATGGCGGTGTTCTGCTCTTGAGAAACTTGACTGGCCTATGGATTCTTCAGGAATGCGCTCGAATGTGGGACGAAGCCGGGACGCACCACTCCTGGGCTGCGTTGGAAGAAGCAGCTTCGAATGCTACCCACTTCCGTTCCTTTATCGATCCGTCCGCCGGTGAGCTGCAGTCCCCAACCAACATGTGCGCGGCTGTTCAGCTCTACTGTGCCCAAACCGCGCAGCCAATCCCGGAGACCCCAGGTGAAATCTCCCGATGCATCTTTGAGAGTTTGAGCTTCGCCTATCGTGAAGTCATAGAGAATTTTGAACGCATCACTGGCCGCAATCTCCGCACGGTGCGGGTTGTGGGCGGCGGATGCCTCAATCACTTCCTGTGCCAGATGACTGCGGATGCCTGCCGGCGCGAACTGATTGCCGGCCCCGTAGAAGCCGCGGCTCTCGGCAACGCGATCGTTCAGGCAGTCGCTACCGGGCACCTGAAAAATCTTGCCGACGGAGGATCTGCGGTTAAGCAATCGGTAGAGTTTCAGCCCTATTCCCCTGCGCCCGGCAACACCTGGCAGGAGGCGTTTGACCGGTACAAATCGGTCGTTGCTCATAGCCGAGACCAGGAGAATCTCACTCCTCAGGCATGAGTTCCATCCAGAGAAGTGAATTAAGGATCAAGATGCTATATCGTGGTACGCGATCCATCGATCCGTGCAATCCCATGCTTGGCGTTTCGGTCTCACGGCACCGCAGACACTTGAAGATTGTCGAACTGAATGCGATCCCAACCCGTGCCCAGCCCGAACATACCATGCTGGTGCGCTGAATTCTCCACCGCCGCAAGAGTTACACCATCCAGAGAAGCCACCACGTGAGTTCCGTGAAAACTCAATTCGAGCCGGTGCCATCGGCTGCGGTCCATCTGGGCCGTGCCGGATGCAAGCGTCACGATTGGCTTCTTGAATTCCGCGGAAACCAGCACCCACGCGCCGTCCGGTTCCACGCGTAACGCATAGCCGCTCGGCAACAATGCGTTGCCATCTTGAAAAACATCCGCGGAGTCGATGCGTCCCATTACAACCGCCGGTGCCGCAGTCAGAAAATATGCATCGGCAGCCACGCGATAGTCAGTCCAGTTCTCATCTCCCGCTATGGTAAACGGATCCGGAAGAGGCCCCCACGGAATCGGTTTGCTCACGATCATCTGTTCTAAACACATGCCTGCGCGGGCCGTGCAATGATGGACCTCGAAGGCGCCATCCTGATCTGAAAGATATTTTGGAGTGTGTCCCAGGGGCGTTTGCTCAAAATCATCCGAATACGGCAGAGGAAATGGCGACGCGGGCGGTGGCTGCGCAGATCCCCTGCCCTGTCCCGTCGTGGTCGTCAAGGAATAAAGCGCGTCTGGATCGAACGTATACTCAAATCTTCCTTTCGCAGGCTTTACCGTGGTCACCTTTTCCAGAGTGCGCGAGCTATTCGTCTCCCAGATGTGAACCGGTGTCGTAGCGAGTCCGCCGGAGAGTTCAAAAAGGACGGACTGTGCGTTCTTGGCGCCGATTGTTTCCAGGATCACGCTCCAATTCTTCTTGTCGATCGAGCGAAGGGCAACATAGCTTCCCTTCTCCGGCAAAATGCCGGATCCGGAGTCGAGGTACGTCCATCCGGGCTGCGCAAACTGGGTAGTATGCGCCGTGACCCAAATCGTAGATTGAACGTCGTAATGCCCTGACCAGGGCGTATTCGCATACATCAGCCCGGAGTGCGGCGCGGCCAGATTGTCATAATATGACGTGATCGGGCTCCATATCTGCGTCGAGGTCAGCGAACCTTGCAGATAATTCTGATTGTAGAGATGAGCAAGAATGCGTCCGCCCTCAGCCCAGTCGCGGCTCACAAAAGGACCACCCCCAGGATTCGGCTGATCTTCAGTCGACCAGAGAGGTTTCCCCGTTCTGCGCGCTGCTTCCGTGGTAGTAATCCTGCCGTCGACCAGCGGATAATGCACACCAATCACGCTGACCGCGGCCGCCAGTTCCGGATCCTTCAAAACTTCATCGGCAATCGCCCATTGCCCGGCGCCTTCTCCCGGGTACTCGTCGCAGCAGATGATCTTCGTGTTCAGGTGCTGTGCCTGGAACTGCCGGTAAAGCTCCTTCACATAGGCAGCATCGTACACTTTCTCGTTCCACACTCCCGCATAGGCAATATCAAGGGAATAATCCCGCTTGGCAAGTGTGATGAAGTTAGCCACATATTCAGTCATTTTTGGCGTGTAGAGAGTATTTTGGCCAATCCACCCAGGCGCACCCCAAGGCAAAATCTCCAGGATAATTTTGGGATTTCTCTTAAGCGCCTCCGCCATCAGCCACCACTCGTATCCTCGACTGGAGTCATCGTCGGTTGGCGTGCGCATGTGGCTCGGTTCAGAGCCATCGGTCGAGTTCACGTCTGCGCCGATCTCCACCTTCAGCATCTGCAGCGCCGCGCCATAATCTGGCTTGAAAAGATAATCGAGGATCTGGCTCCTCTGCGGTTCGGGGTAGTCAATCAGCAGTCTTGAGGAGGCTCCGGCACTCGCGGCTCCAAGTCCGTCGAACACTCGCCCCGTGTCCTGTCCATTTAACCGAACCGTCGTCCCCTGAGCATGAAGAAGTACGCTCGTAAGACTGAGCGCAGTCGCCATCAAAAGGACCGCAAATGTCACTGTGCGACTCCTTCCAGCAAATCGTCTACAAAGCGTTAGCCGCGTGCCCATATCTTCTCCCGGAGTTTTGGCCGCCCGCCTGGACACCCATACTTCGTCCTGTCGAGCTTGGACTTGATTCATTGCTGAACTCTGCACAGATATGCCACTTATTCTAATCCCCCGAAACAAAGGATATCCCCGACTCAAATTCGACACTCTGTCTAGCGGGGACTCACCGGTTCACGATCTACGCGGTGAACACCATGGCGCGCTGTGGGATGAAGTCGTCTCCGCCACCGTGCCCTAGCTGGAGCCAAACTCCCCGGTCCACGCATGGTGAAAGCGTTCAAGGCCCGCTCCAGGCGCGGCCTATTTCGGGCGAATCTGCAATTGGGGCGAGCGGCAGTTGCGCGGAGAGCTAAGCGGTCAGGCGCTCCAGTTGATCGGGCTTGACGATGGTCATACTCGAGCCCTTGATCGTGATCCACTGGTCGCGGCGGAACTGGTTCAGTAGCCGCGTGACGGTTTCGCGCGAGGTGCCCGCCATGTTGGCGATCTCCTCGTGGGTCAGCGCCATGGTAAAGCGGATCTCCGGCTTCCCGTTGGAGGCCGAGCGGCCCCAGTCGAGCAGCAGACGGGCCAGGCGTCCCGCGGCAGAGCCGGAAAGCGCCAACCGCTTCGCATCGTGGAAGACGGTGAGATATTCACCGGAAAGCGATTGCGCGGCATGCATGCTGGCGATGCCATGGCGGCCCAGGAAATCGACAAATTCCTGCTTGCGAACCGTCTTCACCTGGCATGGCTCAATCGCTTCCGCCGTCACCTCGTGAGGAACATTAGCGAGCACGGCGCTCAGGCCCATTACATCGCCGGGGCCGGCGATCTTCAGAATCATGGTCTTGCCATCGCGGGAAGTGGAAGAAATTTTCACTTGACCGAAGCAGATGACAAATACGTTCCGAGCCGCATCGCCTTCGGAAAACAGCTTGGCGCCCCGGGCATGGCTCATCATGATGCCGATGGCATCGTAATCGCGCAAAGCCTCAGGCGTGAGATTGCAGAACATCCGCAGATGGCGATGCTCACAGTTTAGACAATCTTCCGGGGGGTGATGTGAATGCAATCCAGCCATACTCATTCCGCAGGTCTGGTTGAAGTATAGCGTACTTCCCCTGGGCGTAAGGCGGGGATTTTCCTTCTTCGCCGTTTTGAAATGAAAATTGGCAACCGGTTGGAAAATGGTCCGATGTGGAACTCAGGTGGCCGACTGCCCGTTTCCACGGTGCCGAATGCCCGCCAGCCGCGTCGTACAACCAACATTGTAGGCACGAGAAACCTCGCGAGCCAGTTCCTGCAGCAATTGCATCCTCAGCGGCGGATACGCCTTAAAAGCTGCTTGCAGCGATTCGACCGGCAACATTAGAAGCGATGACGGCATTTGCGCCGAGAGGGTGTATGTATGACACCCATCTCCCAGCGCCGCGGCCAGTTCCACCAGGTCTCCAGGGCGCACCATACCGAGCGTGAGCCGCGTGCTCAAGCGCTCTGCTTTGCGCAAAAGCTGTCCCGAAATCACCACAAACAGGCCTCGGCAAGGCTCCCCTTGGCGAAACACGATTTCCCCCTCGGCCATGTGCAGGCACTCAGCTGAGGCATTCAGCAGGTTTTCAGTCTCCGGCGGGCAGGCCAGCAACTCTGCCAGCGGATGCGCCGCGGCTTCCGCATGCTCAAACCTAGCCTCTGATTGCATGATTTCTTCCCCTTTGGCCCCGCCAATATCCGGTCTCGCGGTGGTCCGCGACAGGTTTCCCCTGCGTGCCGTTTTCTGGCGGGTGCTTCTGGTACTGCGGAAGTGCAATAAATCCGATCTCATTCAGAAAACTTAGCCTGTTCAAACAAGTCCTGAAAACAGGAAAACCGGCAGGGTCCCGTTTCCGCCTGTCCGGGTCCACTTTCCACCCCACACTTGGGCGCCATCCGCGCTACAGCGCCGCTGTGGGTACACAAGTCTCCTGCTGCGCCGCGCGGTGCGCAGTGTCCGGCGGCACACAAAGTATCGGAACCCGCGATCTGGCCAACAAGGTGAAAGCGGTGCCGTGCGGTCCCGGCGTCCCGCTGGCGCGCTTTACCCCGACCACCAGCACACTGGGATGATATTGCTCGATTGCTCTCGCGATTGCGTCTGCGGGCTGACCGTCTTTCACGATGAATCGCACCGGAAAAGGCCCATTTTCCGCAATCCCGAACTCCTTCAGCGAAGCAGCCGGAGGGTTCAGAAATGCGCTGACCTCGGCCGGCCGCCGAGCATGCAGCACCATCAACGTCCGTTGAAACACTTGCGCCAACGAGTGAGCCGTCGCCACTGCTGCGTTGGTCGCCTCATTCTTCTCCATCGCCAGCAGCACGGGTCCTCCCGGCGTGGGGCGAAATGATCCCGCGTTCCAGTCCGCGGCTACTGCCATCACAGGGCATGGAGCGATACGAACCAGTTGCTCGGCCACAGCGCCCACTACCACGGGCCCCGCCCCTTGTTTGCCTTCGGTCCCGATCACGATGAGCCCTGCATTGTATTGTTTCGCCACATCCACCAGCATCTGTGCCACTGCGCCCTGTCGAATCTCGGAATGACTGTGAATTCCCTCACGAATCAAATCGGCAGCCATTTGGTCCAGAACGGCCCGGGCCTGCTCCGGCAAGCCCTTCAGAATGCGGCCAGGAACGGCGTCCACGGCGGCGTAGTCCAGCGGGTCGAGCCCGTGCGCGAGGATGATTCGAGATCCATAGGCGGAAGCCAGCTTGCGGGCGTACTCCAGCGCAGCTTCCGACCGGCCGTCCAGATCGGTTGCAACAACAATCGTCCCTAATCCGTCAGCAAAGCTCATGTTCCCTCCTCCAGGCCCGCTAAATAACCCGTCCAAGCTGCTCATTGCGCAATCTTTGGCTCACCAACCTGGCTCTCAATCCAAGGAAATGAGTGCTGGCTCTCGCGCCCTGAGCAACGCGAGCACGCCTCGAAAGCACCTCTGCTTTCCTGCCTGTTGGATAACGAGTCTGCGCCAGGGGCTGGGAGTGGAGCAGTGACGCGTTGCACCCCGTCTTGTGACTATGGTCACAAATCCCCTTCGGCGGGACTCCATTAACTTCCGCCTCCGCAATAGGTTGCCGATCATCCGCCTCAAGGTGTACACCGGCAGGCTAAATGCGATAGCCTTTGTCGCGTCATGAAAAACCTCTCCAATCACTTCAATCAATCGATTTTGCCCTCCCGCATGGCATGCATCGTCGCGCTCCTGTTCGGGTGCCTCGCCATTTCGGCTTTGAAAGCCATTGCCCAGGATCCCGCCCCCGACTCTCCCGCCATCGAGGCCAAGGCTCACGCCATGTTGTCAAAGCTGAGTCTTGAACAGAAGATCGAGCTGATTGGCGGCGTCGACAGCATGTTTACTCATGCGGAACCTTCGATCGATTTACCCCGCTTCAAGATGTCCGACGCTTCGGTAGGCGTCCGCACCTGGGGACCCACAACCGCCTATGCCGGCGGTGTTGCCCTGGCTGCCACCTGGGACCAGAATTTTGCGCGCAAGCTCGGAGAGAGCCTGGGAAAGGATGCCCGTGCCCGCAATGTCAATTTTCTGCTCGGTCCGGGCGTGAACATTGCCCGTTCCCCGGTCAGCGGACGAAATTTCGAATACCTCTCTGAAGATCCCGTTTCTGAACGCAAGCATGGTGGTGCCCTACATCGAGGGAGTGCAGTCTCAAGGCGTGATCGCCACCGTGAAGCATTACGCCTTGAACGACGAGGAATACAACCGGCACAACGTGAGTGTCGAAGTGGATGAGCGCACCATGCGCGAGATCTATCTGCCGGCCTTTGAAGCTGCCGTTACCAAGGGGCACGTGGATGCCGTGATGAATTCCTACAACCTGCTCAACGGCGTCCACGCCACCCAGAACGAATTTCTCAATCTAAAGGTGCTCAAGGGCGACTGGGGATTCAAGGGAATTCTGATGTCCGACTGGGATGCGACCTATGACGGCGTGGCCGCAGCCAACAACGGCCTCGACCTGGAAATGCCCAGCCCACGCTTCATGAATGCACAAACCCTGCTGCCCGCGGTCAAGACACGGGCAGGTAAAAGAATCCACCATCGACGACAAGGTGCTGCGCATCCTGCGCGCCGAGTTGCGCTATGGCTTCACTGACCGCCCGCAGTGGAGTGCGGAATACCCGACATACTCCGTCGCCGACCGCCCCGTTGCTCTGCAAGGCGCCCTCGAAAGCATCACGCTGCTCAAAAATGACGACCACATTCTGCCGCTCGACCCTGCCAACGTGAAGACCATCGCCATCTTCGGCCCTGATGCATGGCCGCGCCGTGCCCGGTGGCGGCGGCTCTTCCGAGGCTACGGCTTTCAGTCCGGTGAGTACCGTAACTGGTATCGGCAACCTGCTTGGCCCCAGGACGCATGTCCTCTACTCGCGAGGGCTTCCGGAGATCGACGAGGTTTTCCAGCGGACAACCTGGGATGGGCCTGTCAAAGCAGGAGGCCTACAGCACAGACGACTTCACCGGCACACCGGAGACCTCGCGAGAACGAGGCCATCGACCAGTACGTGCCTGCCCGGCGGGGACCCAGAGAAAAACCCCGCACAGCATCCGCTATACCGCCACCTACAAAGCCGATCAGCCAGGGAAATACCTGATCCTGGCCGCAGCCGTCGGCAACGACCACTACAACGTGATGGTGGACGGCAAGAAGGTGCTCGACCAGACCCAGGTTGAGGGCCAGCATCCCGAATCCACCACCATGGACCTGACCGCCGGCCGAAACCATCCACGTGATCGCCGAGTACATGCCTACGGCCGCCGGCGATCGCTTCAGCCTCGGAGTTGCCAATGTAGCAGGACCTGATCTCAGAGGACGTGAAGAAGTTCGCGTCTGCTGCGGATGTGGCGGTGGTCGCCGTCGGTTTCGACCCCTCGACCGAGAGCGAAGGCTTCGATCGCACCTTCAGCTTGCCCTGGGGTCAGGACGAGCTGATCGAAGCGGTGGCCGCAGCCAATCCCCACACCATCGTCACTCTCACCGGAGGCGGCGGCATGGACGTGATGCCGTGGCTCGATAAGGTACCCGCGCTGCTGCACACCTGGTACCCGGGGCAGGAAGGCGGCGCGGCCGTGGCCGACATTCTCTTTGGCAGGCACGATCCCGAGGGCAGGCTCCCGGTCAGCTTCGACCGCAGTTGGAAGGACAATCCCTCGTATCCTTACTACTATCCCGGTCAAGGGCGACGACACCACACTCCACGTGACCGAGCCCGGCCATCCTCCGGTGGCTTACGTCATCCCACACGTGAAATACGAAGACAAGTTGATGGTTGGCTATCGCTACTGGACCACCACCGGCAAGCATCCGCTATTCCCGTTCGGCTTCGGGCTCAGCTATACAACGTTCAGCTTCTCCAAGCTGGAGGTGCCTGAAACAGCTACATCCGGCTCCCCGGTCCAGGTCAGCTTCGACGTGACCAATACGGGCAACGTGGCCGGGGCTGAGGTAGCCCAGCTCTACGTTTCCGATCCCTCGGCGACGGTCAAGCGGCCGGAACGCGAACTCAAGGGCTTCGAAAAGGTGCGACTTCACTCCAGGGGAAACCAGGCACGTAACCATCGATCTTGATGCCCGCTCGTTCAGCTATTGGGACGAAGCAACGCACAACTGGAAGATCGATCCCGGCAAGTTCGTCATCCTGGTCGGCGACTCCAGCGAGAATACCCCGCTGCACGCCGAACTCACGATGAAGTAGCTCTCTCACATGCATGAAAACCAGAAGGCCCCGCAGAGCAGGGCCTTCAGTTCTTGCCAGAGACGCGCCTGTCAGCAGTTTAGTGCTGACCCTGACCCTCGTTATGGCCCTCATCGGTCGCAGGCTGCTGCAGCCAGGGATCAAAGATCACATTTGCTCCGCTGACCGTGGTGCAACTGTGCCCGCCCGGACCGGCGCCACATCCCCACCAGTTTTCCGTGGCATTGCTGCCCCCGGTGCAGGATGCTCCGTCGAAGGCGCAGATATTCGCAACTCCAACTTTGCCGCCGAGAAGATCGTTCAGGTGGACGACCACCGTGGCGGGAGTGTTGACGGCAATGTCAACGTCCTCATCGCGGATCACGTTCTGCGAGATGACGGTGCCACGCACCGGAGTTCCGCCTCCGCCGCTGTTGATGTTAATTCCCACCCGGCCAGGCGTCGCCGTATCGTCGATGTCGGCCAGGTTGCCTGCAATGTAATTGCCGATGATCTCGTTGCCGTTCATATCATCGGCCGGCGCGCCGAACGACGGCCCCACGTGCGTATGCAGCGAAACGCCGCCGATTCCATTGCCAGTGAGCGTGTTGTGAATGATCATGTTGCCGGATACGCGGCCAGGTCCTGCACCATCGGAGAACAAGCCCATTCCTGCGCCGCCCACCTGCACGCCATTGTCCGCGGATACGTTGGCGATCACCGAATTGTTATAAACCCCGTGATGGGCTGCGTAGTACGGCGGTGACGAGCCAACCGGTGGATGCGAGGCGAAGACGATGCCACATTCGAGCGCATTGTTCTTCACGACATTGTGGATCAAAAGATTGTCGTAGCTGCCCGCTGTCTCGTCACTGAGCAGAATTCCATCTCCATTCGCCGTCGACAAGTTGCCGGAGATGACAGAGTTCCAAACACCGATCAGATGAAGGCCGCCACCGCAGTCTCCGGTCTCGTCGGTCTCAAAAGCAGGTTGGCCCGGGCAGCCATTGGTGGCGCCGGTGAACATGGGCCCGACCTTGTCATTGTTCTCGATGATGTTGTCGCGGATGGTCACGTCGAACGCGCTCACCACCAGAACGCCTTCAAATTGTGCGTTCTCAACCGTGAATCCGGCTACCGTAACGTGGCTCAGGCCTGAATGATCGTATCCATCGACGAAGATGCCATCGGGGAGCCCGGTAGCGTCGATCACGGACTTCTTGGCCCCTGCGCCGATGATGGAAAGGGGCATTCCGATGATGACATCTTCCTTGTAGGTGCCGGGCCACACGTTGATCACGTCGTAGGCTGCGGCGTGGCTGACGGCGAGACTGATGGTTTTGTAGCAGCCTCCGGAACCAGCCGGGTTGGCGCACAGAGTTGCGGCTGTGGCGGTCTGAGAGGAAGTCGTGAACAGAACGGCGCAGCATGTGAAAAACAAGGGGCCCAGGCGGATCGCTTTCATGGTGCCTCCAATTCGTTGGTGGGGAAACTGTCTTTCTCGGGGGAGACCATCATTCCCGATCCGTCACTGCTCGTCAAGTAAAAATATCGCCATCGGATTCATGTGAATCGAGCGCGCCTTCTCAACCGTTGGCGGCCATGCGCATCTTGCAAAGATGTTCCTTGCGCCAAAAAGAAGTGAAGGCGGCCTCGAGATGAATTGGAAGACGCTGAGCGTCCGGCCTGCTGCTTCGGGTTATTCTGCCGGCAAAAATCCTACCTGCTGCGCGGGAAGAAGCGTGTGCGTTTGGTTCCAGTGCTCGATAACCAGATTCCACTGGCGATCGCGTCCTACCCAGAGTTGCGCTGCGCGATCGTAGCGGGCCTGGTTGTTGGCCAGCCAGTACACGCGGTTATCGCGCAACCAGGCATCCCGGTAGAGTTGGCCCAACTGCGAATAGCCGTCGCGAATATCCTCCAGCCGCCCGTTGTTCGACCCAATGGTATAGAGCTTGTCTGAGATCTCATCCCACCGGCTCTTGTCCGGAACCAGGGCCTGCGCCTCGCTATAGAGGTTCACGCAATCCCCGGCAGCCTGAAATTTGTAGCCAATGAAATCGATCCGCCGGGCGCCCAGTTCCATTGCGTCCAGCGCTTCTTGATTCTCCAGTTTTCCGGCGGCGCGAGCCTGCGCCAGCAGGGTGATGGCCTGCTCCGCATCGAGACGCAACTCCGCAGCTACAGGCAGCAGCTTAACTGAGACCTGCTGACCCGCGGGTGAAAAGGGATCGACCCAGAAATAGAAATCCTGCGCGTCTTCGAGTCCGGCCTTCTTCAGCACAGCATGCGCCGCCATAATCGCCTTCTGCGCCTGGTCGATCTTGCCCGTCTGATCACCATGGAATGCCAGGCCATACGACGCCTCGAAAGCCGGTTCGGAACTCTCGCCCTGCTGCCAGCCTGCTGCCGCGCCAAACAGCACCCCGTACCAGTTCTCGTCGAAGATGCCCTCGCCATCGTCGTTCCACACCGTGTTCAACATGCCTGTCGAGCCCAGCTTCTGGCCGTCCCGGACAAATGCGCGAATATTGCCCAGCGCCTCGTTGTTGTTGGGATACACACGGCTCCAGTTGTTCACGCCGGGCGCCACCCAGGTTTCAAGTCCGGCGTTTTTGAAAGGCAGGATCAGTGGCGTAAAGTCCGGTTCAGCGCCGTAGGACCATGGCACGGCGATCATGTCCTTGGGCAACGTCCCCACCAGGTCAGGCGAGTTGACCGCGATGTCGCCCCAGAAAAGTAGCTGCTTATGATAGGGCGCCAGCGTCGCATGAATCTGCGATAAGAAATTCAGATAGACCGCGCCCAGGCCCTTCTGTTTCACCTCGTCGCGCGTCTTGCCCAGGCCAAGTTCCTCAGTCTCGTCGGCTCCGATGTGCACCCAGGGTCCTGGAAAAACACCCGCCAGTTCGCCGAACCAGCTTTGGATCAGCGGCAGCGTACCGGACTCGCCCGGCGCCAGCACCGCGCCTCGCGTCGTCTCGCCCAGGTTGGAATACTCCTGAAACTTCAACACATGGTGCAGATGCCCGAACGATTCCTGCTCGGGGATGATCGTGATGTGATACTGCGCCGCGTAGCTCACCATTTCGCGTGCTTCGTCGGGCGTCATAGCGCCGCCGGGAAACGCCGCCACCGGCGTACTGGTGTAAGCAAAAGTAGCCTCGAAGTAGGGCGAAAAGATGTTGTATTTGTAAGCCGCCAGGGTGCGAATCTCGCGCTTCACAAAATCCATGTTAGGCAGCGGGCCGCGCGACCAGTCGTCGCTGAGCCCGCGATGCGCCATCGCCGGCCAGTCGCGCACGGTGGGCACCAGCAATTCCGTCTCTTTGCCCGAGCCGCGAATCAACTGCTTGGCCGTCTGCGCGCCGTAGAACAACCCCGCGGCGGTCTCGGCGATAACGGCCAGGCCGCGCGCGCCATCGGGCGCCATTACGTAGCCCTCGTCGTGCATGGCCGCATCGAACTTTAGATCCTGTCGCGCCATCAGGTCCCTGCCTGCGCTCGTGTCGGCACGCACCAGCCGAACCACGGCCGCCTCACGCGCCCACATTGGCACGCCACGATCCTTGAGGCCTTCTTCCAAATCCTTTGCCGCGAATTCATCGTCGGCATCCCGGTCCGATAAAACCCGTACCCCGGATTGATCCACGCGAACCGCCGCAACGGCCGTGCACTCACGCGGCGCAGGAACCAGGTGCAAATCCGCGCACGTTGGGGCGGCAGGTAAAGTTTGGGCAACCGCGCCGGTTCCGGCGCACAAGAACACCAATGACAACAAGGAAAAATTGAAACGCATGAAGCCTCTCTCCGCGATCCGATTTGCATGCAAGCCTAAAGCATGACCTGCCTCTCTGTATATCCGGAAGTTGTCATTTCAAGCCAATATGATCGTGAAATCAACCAGAGAAGGCCAAAATGCTCGCTACTCCGCCCGAAGGGCTCGAATTGGTGGCTGGCAATCGAGACGAAATTCGAACCTCACTGCGCCACTCCGGCAGCGTCACGCCCGGCCGGTATGACTGGCTCAACGCAGGCTTTTCAGAGCTGGATACAGCTTGCGCCACTGCGCATAGCCGGCCTTGTAGACGGCCACATCCTCAGGGTCGGGCTCAATCCGCTGGGACACTTCAATGGCCTGCCCGCAAGCCTCGTCCAGGTTGGCCCAGTGCCCTGCGCCGACCCCGGCCAGCAGCGCGGCACCGAAGGCCCCGCCCTCCTCGGCGGTGAGAATCTCGACCGCCTGTCCGTAGATACCTGCCTGAATCCTGCGCCACAACGGCCCGCGCGCCCCGCCGCCGCCCAGGCGAATCGCAGTCACCGGAATGCCCAACTCGGCAAACAGCGTAAACGTGTCTTCGAGCGAATAAGCCACGCCCTCCAGCACCGCACGCACAAAATGCGGAGCGGTATGCGCCGCGGAAATCCCGGCAAATGCCGCTCTCACCTCGGGATCGAGATGCGGCGTGCGCTCACCCAGCAGATAGGGCGCCCACATCAGCCCATCGCTGCCCGCGGGAATTGTGGCGGCCGCATCGGACATCGTGTCGTAATCCTGGCCCGCGAAAAAGGTCTCCTTCAGCCAGCGCAAGCTCAATCCCGCCGACTGGGTCACGCCCATCACATGCCACAAACCCGGCACCGCATGGCAAAAGGTATGCAGCCGGCCCCTGGGATCTTTTGTGGGGCGGGCAGTTGCCGCAAATACCACGCCCGAAGTTCCGATCGTCGCTGAAACTGACCCCGGCTGCAGAATCCCCATGCCCACAGCTCCTGCTCCCTGGTCTCCCGCACCGGCCACCACAGGCGTACCGGCGGTCAACCCCGTAAGCCCCGCCGCGCTCTCCCTGATGCGTGCGCACACTTCCGGCGATTCATACACGGTGGGCAGCCAGCTTTCAGGAATGCCTGCGGCCTCGGCCACCTCCTTCGACCAGCGCCGATGCGTCACGTCCAGCAGAAGAGTTCCCGAAGCCTCCTGCACGTCGATTGCGAACGCCCCGGTCAACCGATAGCGCACATAGTCTTTAGGGCACATCACGTGACGTGTCTTCGCGAAAATCTCCGGCTCGTGCGTTTTGACCCACAAAAGCTTGGTGAGCGTGAAGTTCGGCAGCGCGGGATTGCAGGTGAGTTCGATGAGCCGTTCGTACCCGATCTTCTCGTTGAGCCAGTCGCACTCCGGCTGGGTGCGCGTGTCGCACCAGATCAGCGAAGGCCGCAACACCTGGCCATTTTCGTCCAGCAACACCGCTCCGTGCATCTGCCCGGTAAGTCCAATGGCGGCGATAGGTTCATGCGGCTCCGGTGCGGCGGCGAGCGCAAATCGAATGGCTTCCTGCGCAGCGCGCCACCAGTCTTCGGGGTCCTGCTCGGCCCATCCGGGATGCAGAGCGCGAAACGGCGCATGCTCGCTGGATGCTCCACTGATCAATCTGCCTGCCGCGTCGACCAGGACTGCTCGTGTGCCGCCTGTGCCCACATCCATTCCCAGGAACCACATGGCTTTGCTCCTCTTGTAAATCGCTTTTCTCAGCGCAGGCCAGCATAGCAGCTTTGGTGCGCGGAACAAAAGAGAATGATGCGAGGAGGGCTCATAACCAAGTTTGAATCCGATTCTTCCACGTTCCCGCCTGGGCGTTTCCATCTAAAGCGGGGCCAAGCTCGCACGTCGAAAAATGAGTTGACCTGCCCGACTCTGGACCTGTACGGTGTTGAAGCTTCTGAGGTCATCCCGTGCCCAAGTCAAATCTTGAAATCATCAAGGATCTCTATGCCGCGGTCGGCCGAGGCGACGGCCCCGCGGCGCTCTCCCTCATGGATCCCAACATCGTATGGAACGAAGCAGAGAGCTTTCCCTATGCGGACCACAATCCCTATGTCGGTTCCGCGGCCGTCGCCGAGGGCATTTTCTTCCGCCTCGCGACGGAGTGGGACCATTTCCAGCTCATCCCGCCCAGTTCCTCGACGCCGGAGAAACTGCCGTCGTCACGGGCCGGTACAACGGCATCTACAAGGCCACAAAAACTCCTCTCAACTCGCAATTCGCTCATTTCTGGCGTCTGCGCGACGGCAAGGTCACAGAATTCCAGCAGTACACTGATACGGCGCAGGCGGCACGAGTAACCCAGTCGTGAAGTCCCCGCTTTCTTCCCCCATGGAAACAGATCCGCTGGTCGCCAGTGACGACCCCAAACCTCTTCGCCGCATGGAGCGCGACTTTGGCACGCATGCGCGTAGAGAAGACAGCTACCGCCAAAGACAATGAATGAGGAGCAACCATGGCATCGAACAAACCCATACCGGACCACATCCTGCAAACCGGCCTCGCCTTCTGGGCCTCGAAGACTCTCTTGAGCGCCGTCGAAATGGAAGTCTTCACCGAACTGGCCAAAGGGCCTGAAGACCTGAATACGATCACTGGCCGCCTCGGTCTTCATCCCCGCTCTTCGCGCGATTTCCTCGATGCGCTGGTCGCCCTTGGATTTCTTGAACGCCACAACGGCAAGTACTCCAACACGCCCTCGGCGGACCTGTTCCTCGACAAGCGCAAGCCTTCTTACATCGGCGGCATGCTTGAAATGGCTAACAAGCGCCTCTTTCATCATTGGGGACACCTCACCACCGCCCTTCGCACCGGCATGAACCAGAACGAAGCCGCTCAGGGCGAACCCGATATCTTCGCCAGTCTCTATGCCGACCCCACTCGCCTCAAAGGCTTTCTTCGCGCCATGACCGGCATCAGCCGCGGCGCCAACGTGGCCATCGCCTCCCAATTCCCCTGGGACAAATACAAGACCGCTGCCGACTGCGGCACCGCCCAGGGCGATCTCATCCTGCAGGTCGCGCTCAGAAATTCGCACATCGCGGGTACCGGCTTCGATCTGCCGGAAGTTGCGCCCATCTTCGAGGAATACGTCGAAACCAACGGCCTTTCTTCCCGCGTCAAATTCCAGGCTGGGAGCTTTTTCACCGATCCCCTCCCCAGGGTCGACGTGATCATGATGGGGCACATCCTTCACGATTGGAACCTCGATGAAAAGAAGCTCCTGGTTCGAAAAGCCTGGGAGGCCGTTCCCGAAGGAGGCGCCTTCATCGCCTATGACGCCATCATCGATGATGATCGCAAACAGAACGCCTTCGGCCTCCTCGCAAGCCTCAACATGCTCATCGAAACTCCCGGTGGTTTTGACTACACCGGCGCGGATTGTATGGGCTGGATGAAGGAAGCTGGATTTCGCGAAACGCGCGTGGAGCACCTGGTCGGACCGGACTCGATGGTGATCGGGATCAAGTAGTTCGCTGCGAATTTCCAATGGCCTTTAAGAACGATGCACCGCCGCATCGGTGCGACAGCCGCGCCTACATACGCCGCCAGGTCATGTCGACCCGAACAGGGATCTCGTTCTTGATCGGCACCGTGAAGAACGACGGACGCTCAATCTTGAAATCGGAACACGTAGTGGGAATGGTCCCGGTAATGCGCACCTCTCCGCCCTGCGTGACCCGCTGGAACGGCACGTGCTGATAGCCGTGGGTCTGGCCCGCAAACTGGACTTCGAGATCGACGTAGAGGGTGGACGACTCGGCTTCAGCCTCGGGAAACCGGGTGCGCACAACCACCATGGGGAACTGTGCGCCGCGGGTGGCCTCAATCATGTGCAGATCGCGATTGGTGTCGCCCGAGTCAAAGGACTTGACCGGTGCGGCGATAAGGAAATCGCATTCGCCCGCGTGGCAGATTCCCTTCCCTTTTGCCGCGTGACTGGTGCCGTCGACTTCGTGCATGGGATGGGACATGTGGTAGGTAAGCGTGGACTGTTCAAGCACCCACTGCGTGTCGCCTGTTTGCGCGAAGATGGGGAATGCAACGAGCAAAAAGGCGACCAGGTAAAGCTTCTTCATTTTTTCTCCCAGAATTTCAAGTGAATCGGCCATGAGACGGCCACAATGGACGCGCCGTAAGCAGCCGTCGTGATGTAGGCGACGGTTCCATGCAAGGACGCGATTCCGTGGACTTTTTCGCCGGCGTTCTCCTGTTTGTAGGCCATGATCCCAAGGACCGGAGTGAGGATCATTCCCGGGAAATGGACGAAGGCCAGCGTCTCATGCAGTCGAATAGCGCCGTGCTTCGGGTTATTCGGAATCCGCGGCGCGAAAATAGCGTAATAGGCGGTGGCAAAGTAGAGCCCGGTGGTGGCTCCGCCGAGGGCGATATGGAAGTCAAGATTGGCCGAAGTCGGCTCCGTAATGGGCTGGCCGTTTTTGCCTTTGGCCTTTGCGGAGGGTCCGGTGATCAAGGCCGCGGCCATGGGAATCACCGTGATCAGGCCCAGCCGTTGGTGAATCTTGAGCATCTCCGTCCGTCTTTCGAGCCTGGCCTGGAGTTGCGGGTTGGCCTGCGTCTGTTGCGGGGTGAAGCCGAGATCGTTGAGCGAGGGTGCGCTGGAAGGCGCGTTGGGCAGATTCTGGGGCGGCGGGGTGGCGGCCAGGGTGAAGTCGAGCGCTTGCGGAGAGGTCCCGGTGACCGACACGTGGGACGACTTGGCAGCGAACCCATCGGCCGAAACAGTGATGTCATATTCCCCGGGCGCGAGATGGGAAATGCTATATTTGCCCGCCGTGTCCGTCCGCGTTCCGGCCATCTGGCCGGTCTGCACACTCTTGGCCGAAACGGAGGCGCCGACGACAGCATGGCCCAAGGAGTCAGTGACGGTGCCGATAAGCGTAGCCGCAACCTGGGCGTGGGTCATGGTCGCGAAAACGAAGCAGACGAATAAAACCTGAGGAGCAAAGGCTAGCTTTGCGGTGATGAACTTCATCCCAGCTTCTCCTGGATGGCCGACCGGTTGCGGTCCGGATGGGGAAAATCTTCGATCAGTCGCACGAAAAAGAGTATGGCTCAGAAGGGCATGACGGCGGAAGCGAACCGGGCAACTATGACGGCATTGTCATTTTCAGACCGGCAGGGCAACACGGAAACGAGTCAGATCATGGATGTCCAACTCGAAGCGCAGGGAACGATGCGCGAATTCAATTGCTGGCGTAAGAGCACGCAATCGCAGGCCTAAATAGGCTGCGCAGGAATTCCGGAACGGGAGTGCTGACATCTTTTCGTTCCTCGCCCTCATCTGAGTTTGAAGCGGGTCTGAACGTTTCCATCCCCAAGACGAGTCCGCAGGATGCTTTGCATCTTTGCTTGTCCTCGGCTTCGGCCGCCTGCTGTATTGCACTTTGAACACCGGCAGGGTCAACGCATCACAGGGCAGCTTGACAACCCTCAGAGAGGAGACTCATGAAAAGAATTACACCTTTTGTTCTGGCAGCCTTTGCCGCAACCATGCTGGCGCTTGCAGCTCCGAGGGCGCGGGCTCAAGTCAGCATCGGAATCGGGGTTGAGCCGGTATGCCCTTACGGCTATTTCAATTACCCGCCCTATAATTGCGCTCCCTACGGCTACTATGGCCCGGAATGGTTTAACGGCGGTGTGTTCATTGGCGCGGGACCATGGTTTCATGGACCGGCTCACTTCCGCGGGCACATCGACGAGCACTTCGATCCACATCATGGGTACCACGGCGCATTGCCGCATCGCGGCGAAAAAGGTGACTGGCAGCACCACCACGGAACGGTGGAGCACTTCAAGGGGCACACGGCTCGTGAAGAGCATCGCTCTGACAACCACGGACACTGAGTCCGAACGAAAGCCACGAACTGAAAAGGCGCAAGGCCCCGCGGGCGTCAATTGTCCGCGGGCGTTTCATGCTAAAGTGAGGCCCTCTGCCCCACCCCGTGGGTCAAAGAGGGAGTGAGAAATCGACGCGGACGGCCATCTACACGAAGGCGGGATTCCGTTCCACCTGTCAGTATTGGCTGCTGGTTTTTTTTGATGCCCCTTGATTCCGTTTGCACGTCAGTAACAGTCAAATCAGGCAATTAAACCCGCCTCATGAACGGGGAACAACAATCTCGCATCGCAATAATGGTAGGAGACCGGCGGCGTTCCAGCCCCTTCGGAATAAAGGGGGTGCGAGCGCGCGCGTATATCGCTACAACGAGAGAATCGCCGGTTGGGACGGCGAGGCAGCTTAGCATCCGTTCAACCGCTTCTCGGAAACAGAGGAAGGTTTTGGGGAACCTCCACAGTGCGGGGATGGCCGGGAGTCAGAGGATTCTGATCATCGATGACGATCACGGAATCGCGGACACGCTGGCCCTGATCTTCTCAGCGCACAGGTATGCCGCGCGCGTTGCCTACTCGGCAGAGGAAGCAATTGAGATGATCGCCGAATGGCCGCCGCACGTGGCCATTGTGGATGTGATGCTGCCGCATATGAATGGGATCGAGCTGGCGATTGTTCTCAAATCGAATTATCCGGGCTGCCGAATCCTGCTGTTTTCAGGCCAGCCAGACACTAGCAGACTGGTCGAAGAAGCCTTGAAAAGAGGACATAAATTCGAAATCCTGGCCAAGCCGCTCCCCCCTACATTTCTCCTCGAGACAGTGGCAGGGCTGCTTTCTCTAGGGTCCGACCCGCCCGCGGACGCCTGAGTTTCCGTCTTTCAATTCAGAGTTGTCCGGCCGGAGTTCCAGGCCCTCTTTCTCATTCTGCTTACTGATTGGCCTATTCGCTCCCCGCAATCATCTGCGCGGCGTGCTGAAGGCTGGTATCAGTCACCTTGGCGCCGGACAGCATACGGGCCACCTCGTGGGTGCGGGCGCGCTGATTGAGCAGGCGGATCTGCATCTTGGTGCGGCCATGGTCCTCGCGCTTGTCGATAAGGAAGTGCTGGTCGGCGAAAGCGGCAATCTGGGGCAGATGGGTCACGCAAAGCACCTGCTGACCCCGTCCCAGGGCCTTGAGTTTCTGGCCCACTGCCTCCGCGGCACGCCCTCCGATTCCAATATCGATTTCGTCGAAGACCAGCGTACGAGGGGTGGGGTTGGCTTTTCTTGTCTTCGAAGATGTTTCTTCAACGGCAACTTTCAGGGCCAGCATCACGCGCGACATTTCGCCGCCTGAAGCAATCTCGTGAAGGGATTTGAGAGGTTCGCCGGGGTTGGTGGCGATGCGGTATTCCACCTCGTCCCACCCATGCGTTGTCCAGTTGGACTCCTGCTCTGCGGACCTGACTGCGATCTCAAAGCGGGTCTTCATGGCCAGGGAGTTGATGTGGCTTTCCGCGAGTTTGGCCAGTTTCGCCGCGCCGCCTCTGCGCTCGGCGGCCAGAACGGAGGCCGCTTTCCGATAGGCCTCTGAGGCTTGCATCGCCGCCGCGCGCAATGCCTTGAGGATTTCGTCCCGGTCTTCGACTTCAGCGAGCCTGCGGGCCACGTCTTCGCCGAACGCGATCACCTCGTCCACGGTCTCTCCGTATTTGCGTTTGAGGCGGCCGATGAGGGCGAGGCGGTCTTCGATCTCCGCCAGCCGCTCGGGAGAGGCGTCAATGCCATCGGCGTAGTCGCGCAGGCCTGCGCTGATGTCGCTCAGTGTGGCGCGGGCAGACTGAATCTGTTGCGCGGTCTCGGTGAAACGCCCGTCGTAACGTGCCAGCTCTTCGACGCTTCTCAGTGCGGCCCGGAGAGAGACTTCAGCAGAGGCGCCGCCTTCGTAGAGCTGGTCGAAGGCGCTCATCGCAGCGGCAAAAAGCTTTTCAGAATTGGCAAGAACGCGCTTTTCGGTTTCGAGCGCCTCGTCTTCACCGGCCTTGAGATGCGCGGCCTCGATCTCCTTGCGCTGGTAGGTCCACAGATCTACCATGCGGAGCCGGTCCTGCTCGCCTTGCAGAAGATCGTCGAGCTTGGCGGATGCGTCGCGCCAATGCCCGAACGCTTCGGCAACTGCGTCGGTTGAGATGCCGGCGAAGCGGTCGAGCAGGATGCGCTGCTGTGCCTGATCAAAGCTGGAGAGGGTTTCAGTCTGTGCATGGACCAGGGCCAGCTCGGGTGCGAGCTGGCGAAGAACGCCGACGGTGGCAGGCTGGTTGTTCACGAAGACCCGCCCCTTGCCGGTAGAGAGGATTTCGCGGCGCAGAATGATCTCGCCGCCTTCCGAGTCGATGCCGTTTTCTTCGAGAATGGCATCGGCGCCCGGAGTGGATTCAAACACGCAGGCCACCACCGCCTTGTCGGCGCCGTGGCGCACCAGTTCTGCCGAAGCTTTGCCGCCCATCAGCAGGGCCAAAGCATCGACCAGAATGGACTTGCCCGCTCCGGTTTCGCCGGTCAGCAGGTTAAGGCCCGGGCCGAAGACGGCGATGGCGTGATCGATGACAGCGTAGTTCTCAGCGCGCAGCTCGACGAGCATGGTGGGTCCGCGTTCCCTGGTTTAAGTGGACTCCCAGGTCCTTTGTCAGGAAATGGGCCGCCCGGATTCTTTTTCGGCGTCGCGGAGGCGTAAAGTTCTGCCCGCAACGGGTTTCCGAGCGCAGCATAGCATGAACGGGTCCCAGCGCGAGCCGCCCGGGTCGCGAACAAGCTCAAGGGGACCAGATCGATAACTTGGAAGAGCCTTTTGCGTCTGATACCGTGAATACTGAGGTGAATACCGATTCTTACCGCTGCCTTCGTCTTCGCACTGCAGGCTGATAGTGGCGCCCCATCGCCGGTAGCGCAGGGCCCAAGCGCGCTCATGGACATGATGGGCAACATGGGAGCGATCGCAATTTGTGTGCTTGCACTACTCTTGTTTGCAAGCCTTTACTCCTGGACCGTGATCCTGGGAAAGACTTCCACCTTCGGCAAAGTGACCAAGGAAAGCCGCAGCTTCATACGCGCCTTCCGCAAGGCCACCCGGCTGCAGGAGATTTCAGCGCTGGCAGAGAACTACAAGTCGAGCCCGCTGGCCCAGGTATTCATCGAGGTCTACGAGACCTACAAGCGGCAGACGGGCGGCTCAGGTCCGCCTCGTAGCCTGGTGCCGCTCGAGCGCTCGGCGCAGACCGCGGCCAGCGAATCGATTACCAACCTGGAACGGCGCATGACCTGGCTGGCAACCATCGCCGCCACCAGTCCGTTTGTGGGGTTGTTCGGCACGGTGATGGGCGTGGTGGATGCCTTCCACGGGCTGGGCACAGCGGGTGCTGCCACGCTGAGAGCGGTGGCGCCGGGCATCAGCGAGGCGCTCATCACCACCGCAGCGGGATTGTTTGTCGCGGTTCCGGCGGTGGTGGCTTACAACCAGTTCACGGCGCGCATCCGGGTGTTTGCCTCGGCAACCGACGATTTCTGCCGCGAACTGCTGAATGCGCTCGAGGAGATTCCCGTCCGCGCACCGCGCAGCGTTGCGCCGGACCCCGACCAGGAAATCGAGCGCGGGCTCTACAAGTAACCGCGCAGGCCCGCGGCATCGACCGCATTCACCGAGGGATTAAAGAAGTGGCATTCACAACCAGTTCCGGCCAGACTCGCTCGTCGCTCGCGGATATCAACATCACGCCGCTGGTTGACGTAGTGCTGGTGCTGCTGGTGATCTTCATGATCACCGCACCGGTCTTGCAATCGGGCATTGAAGTGTCCGTGCCCAAAACGCGCACCGTGAAGGAAATTACCGTACCGCGCCAGGTGTTGACCATCGACCGCGATTCGCAGATTTTTCTGGGCGACCAGCCGGTGAACCTCCACGACCTGCCGCAGAAACTCCGCCAGCCGGGCGTCAATCCCGCCAGGCAGGTAATTTACCTGCGCGCCGATGAGCGCGTGCCGTTTGGCGCCTTTGCCACCCTGATGGACGCAGTCAAGCAGGCGGGGATTACAAACATTTCGATCGTGACGCAGCCGCTGAACACCAAGGGCCGCACCGGAAACGGCGGATAGATGATGGCCCGGGATTTTTGAATCGAGAACTATCGTGAGCGATCTGCTGGATGGCGGCGAGCAACTGGAGCAGGAACTGACGCCGGAGCCGGTAATGGCGCCGGCAGCGGGATCCATTGTGCTCCATTTCGCCATCGGGGCAACGATTGTGCTTTACGGCATTCTGGGCGGCTTCTTTCACCACAACCTGTGGGGAAATGCGGGGCTTGGCGGGGCCATCCAGGTGAACATTGTCAGTAACGCCATTCCTCTTCCCTCCACCCAACCTGTCAATCAGAATGTACTGGCCACTGAGACGCCCAGCCAGGCGCCGGCGCCACCGGAGCCAAAGGCCAAACAGGCCCAGGACGAGACCGCGATTCCGATCCAGGGGAAGCAGAAAAAGCCGGAACAGAAAACGACGCCGCGAACTCCCCCGCGCCAACCCGTTCCGATTGAGCAAAATCGCGCCAACTATGGCGAGCAGTCCGGATCGTCCATGCCCCACGCCACCCAGCCAAGCTTTTCGAGTGGCCCGACGACAGTGAACAATGGCGACTTCGGCAGTCGGTTCGGATGGTATGTCGAGCAGATCAACCGGGCGATGTCCAGCAACTGGTACAAGGCGATGGTGGACCAGAACACGCCGCGGGGGGCCAAGGCGTACATCGATTTCAAGATTGCCAAGGACGGTTCCGTTAGCGATGTCCGCATCGACCGTAGCAGCGGAAGCCCCACGCTCGACAACTCCTGCCTGCGCGCCGCACAGCGTGTAAGCACTTTTGGGCCGCTGCCCTCAGGCTACAACGACAGCACACTAATGGTTTCCTACTACTGTGAATATTAGGGTCTGCTAAAACTAAGGGATGCAAGCGGATTCGGGTGGATACAATGAACACATCATCGGAGTCTCTCCTGCCCTTCAAGCACGACCCGCAAGACTCCACCGAGGAAGGATTGCGCACTGCATGAAGTTTCATTCCCGGCTGTATCTCCCCTCTCTTCTCATTCTCGCAAGCCTCATTTCCGTTCCATCCATGGCGCAGGATTGGGTCCGCACCGGCTCGAATCTCGGGCAGGCCAAGATCCGCCTGGCCGCCGCGGACTTCAAGCCAGTAGGCGGCGATCCGCAGACCCCCGCGCTGAAAGCGGTGTTTGACGCGACGCTTTACAGCGACCTGGGCAACGCGGGCATCTTCGATCTGGTTTCGAAGAGTTTCGCGCCGTCTGTAATGCCCGGATCGCCGCAGGAAATCAGCTTGCCACAATGGTCCGCCCCTCCGACAAGCGCGGTGATGGTGGCGTTTGGCGCGCTATCCGCAACCAACGGAAGGCTGATCGTCTATGGTTGGCTGTTCGATACCAGCAATACCGCCAATCCGCAGGTGCTGGGCAAGCAATACAACGAGGTGGCCAGCGAGGAAATGGCGCGCACTGTGGCGCATCGTTTCGCCGACGACATCATCGATCGCCTGGGCGGCGGCATCAACGGCATTGCCGAGACCAAGATTTATTTTGTGAGCTCGCGTAGCGGATCAAAGCAGATATGGGTGATGGATTACGACGGGCAGAATCAACATCCTGTAACCCGCTCGGGAATCATTGAATTGTCTCCGCGCATCTCGCCGGACAACACGCGGCTTGCCTTTGCATCCCTGGGGCGCGAAGGGTGGTCCGTGCGCATGTACTCCCTGGAGCTGAATCGGCTGGTGAGCTTTCCCACAGGAACGGTGGGCGGCGCCAACCAGTCACCGGCATGGTCCGGCGATGGGACCAAGATTGCGTTCTCCTCGGCGCGTTCCGGTGATCCCGAGATCTGGGTGGCAGACGCCAACGGAGCCAACCCGCGCCGGATAACATTTTTCCGCGGACCGGACGTGGGTCCCACTTGGAATCCGCGCACCAATGCGCAGATTGCCTGGGTAAGCGGGCGCACGGGGTTGCCCCAGATTTACATCATGGATCAGGACGGATCAAACGTGCATCGCATGACCGACGGCGGCTACGCGGTGTCGCCCTCGTGGTCGTCGAACGGACAGTTTCTTACCTTCAGCTGGAATCGAAAATATGGCCCCGGAGCCCCCGGTGGGCAGGATATCTACGTGATGGACGTGGCCACCATGCGCTGGGAGCAGCTGACCCACGACGCGGGCAGCAACGACTATCCCTCGTGGTCGCCGGATGTGCGGCACATCGTATTCGAGCGCCAGATCGGCGGCCACACCCAGATTTGGACCATGCTCACCGACGGCACCGACCAGCATGAACTGACCCACACCGGCAATAATTACATGCCCAACTGGAGTTGGAAGTAAATCGGGGTATTACGGCGGATACTCCCGCGCAAAAGATGCCGAACGCAGTATCCCGGTCTCTTGCATTATTATTTTAGTGTTTCCAATTTCACCCGCGCGATGTGCGCTCTAGGGAGAGAATTATTCGGCGCGCCAGTACCGTGTTTGTTTTCGAATGAATTCGGAACCGGCCCAAAAACTGCGCAGACGCTAGCGATCAACCCATAAACGGAATGAACTGACGGTGCAAACTTGAAAGGTGGCGCGCGACGGCAGGTCTAAGGCATAGAATGGTTGAGTCCCTGAGAATATGCGCTTGAACCAGAAGAGGAGCTTGCATTGAATCCACGTCTCAGAATCCTTTTGCCTGTTGCACTGCTTGTCGCTTTAGTTGCTGTAGGTGGCTGTAAGAAGAAGCAGCCGCCGCCGCCCGCCGCCACCGCTCCGCCCATGACCTCGCCTGCGCCCACGGCACAGATTACGGCCACGCCGGAATCGATCTCCGCCGGAGACCAGGTGGTGCTGAACTGGCGCACGACGGATGCCACAAGTGTTTCAATCGATGGCATCGGCGATGTGCCCACTACCGGCGTCAAGACGGTAACGCCCTCCGAGTCAACCACCTATCACCTGGTTGCAAAAGGGGATGGCGGATCGGCCGATGCCTCCGCCCATGTCACCGTGAATGCCCCGCCGGCAGTTGCGGTACCCTCCAACACCATGTCCGCCGAAGAGGAATTCAAGGCCAACGTTCAGGATGTCTTCTTCGATTACGATTCCTACGACGTGCGCACAGACGCGCAAGCCACGCTTTCGCATGATGCGTCGTATCTGGCCAGCCATCCGAACCTCAAGATCGTGATTGGCGGCTACTGCGACGAGCGGGGCTCGGACGAGTACAACCTGGCCCTCGGCCAGAACCGCGCCAATGCGGCCAAGAACGCGCTGGTCACGGCCGGTGTCGCATCCGACCGTATCCGCGTGATCAGCTATGGCAAAGAGAAGCCGTTCTGCTCGGAGTCGACTGAGGCATGCTGGCAACAGAATCGCCGTGCCGGGTTCTCCATAGACCAGTAGGATGCAGCAGCGGTCGCCGGCCGCTTCTGCTGGTACCATTTCCGTGCCCCATCCTTTTGCCTTTTTTCTGGCAAAAGGGTGGGAGTCCACGAATCTCAAATGAACGCAATTACGCGGCTCGCCGACCATGGGATCGCTCTAAAGAGACTGCTGTATTTTGACTTGCCCGCAGGTTGCTCGGCAGGCCGAAGCACCCCGGACAGCCAAGCCCTGCGGTACCGCGTCCGGCTGCAAACTGTAAACTGGAAGCAGCTTGTTTTGTGGGTGAGAAATGCAGATGAAACGCACACTTCGGAATCGTCTCGTGGCAACCGCAGCGCTGGCCGCGCTTCTGTGGGCCATGCCGGTTCGCGCGCACGCAGCATCGAAAGAGATCATTCAGCTTCAGACCCAGGTGCAGCAGTTGCTCGACATGGTGCAGCGGCTGCAAACTACTCTGGACACACGCTTTGCCGTATTGCAGAACCTGGCGCAACAGACCTCGGATCAGGCTGTGCAGATGAACGCCACGGTGAACGCCTTACAGCAAAAGATGAATGTCCAGAATGAAGCGATTAGCGGCAAGCTGGATACCACTTCCGGCCAGGTTCAGTCGGTCAACGACTCGGTTGACGAACTGAAGACCCGCATCGCAAAGCTGGAAAAAACAGTCCAGGATATGCAAAGCCAGTTGCAGAACGTTCAGAACCCGCCTCAGGCAGCGGCTCCGGCGGGGGCAACGGTTCCGGGTGGCGGAGCCGCCGGTCCCGGCGCCACCGACACGCCTGCCCCGCCGGTGAATCAGACCCCTCCGCTGCAGCAAACGTTTCAGGCCGCGCTGAGCGACTATAACGCCGCGCGTTACAAGCTGGCCATGGGCGAATTCCAGGATGTGGTTCATTACTATCCCATGGACGACACGGCGGGAACCGCCCAGTTCTACCTCGGCGAAATCGCCTACCGCGAGGGCAACTACGAAGACGCGGTCAAGGACTACAACGCCGTGCTGGAAGGGTTCAGCGGCAACGCCAAGGCGCCGGCGGCGCAGTTGCATAAGGCGCTCGCCCTGATCAAACTGAACCAGCGCGCATCGGGGGTTCATGAGCTGCGTTTGCTCATCCAGCGCCATCCGCAAACCCCCGAGGCGCAGCGGGCGCGCGAACAGTTGAACGGCATGGGTGTTCGGATTACTCCACGCTGAAGCAGTCCGATCCGGCCAATCCCCTTCCGCAATCTCATCCCATCCGCAGAAAGATCCAGGTTTCCAGGGCTCCGAGTCGGATGCTCACCGCAGATCCGCACCTCCCGCGAATCTCCCCCAAGATTCCCCATCATCTCCATTCCGCTCCTCGCAGAATCCCGGATGGAGAGACTGCTTGATCGACCGCTCAATCTGCTCTGCAGCGCTTTCTAGCTGAATCGATTACACATAGACGCGAGGAATTCCAGTCCTGTTGCGGACCCTCTCCCGGGCATATTTCCACAAGGCAAACCCTGGTACACTCCCGGCATCGTAACGCGCGAGAGCGCTTTTCGTGTGCTTCGAGCAACCTCGAAGATTTCTGCGCTCAGGAGGGAATCGATGCCAACAGCAACAGCGGAATCAAAAGCCCTGGGGGTTTCACTCGACGCGGCCAGAAAAGTGATTCGTGCCGGGCAGGAGAAGGCCAGGGATATCGGAGTGGCGATGAATATCGCCGTGGTGGATGCCGGCACCAACCTTGTGGCCTTTGAGCGGATGGAAGGCGCATGGATCGGCAGCATCGACATTGCCATCAACAAAGCGTTCACCGCGCGCGCTTTCGATACGGAGACCAAGGCGCTGGCTCAGAACTCGCAGAGCGGCGAGCAGTTCTTCGGAATCCACACCTCCAACCATGGACGAGTGATGATTTTTGCCGGTGGCGTGCCGCTGAAGCACGGAGGTGACGTTGTGGGGGCTGTTGGCGTCAGTGGCGGGGTGGGTAAGCAGGACCAGGCCGTAGCCGAAGCGGCTGCGGCGGCATTCAAGGGGTAAATGCCCGCGCGGATCACGCGGCTGTGGTCAGAAACAAGAAGAGGAGTTTCGTCATGCCGGAAAATCGTGGTGTCGTGTATGAAGGACCGGGAAAGGTGGACGTTGAATCCATTCCTTTTCCGAAGTTTGAAGATCCACATGGAAAAAAGATCGAACACGCAGTGATTCTGCGGGTGGTCACGACCAACATCTGCGGATCGGATCAACATATGGTGCGCGGGCGTACGACGGCTCCGCATGGAATCGTATTGGGCCACGAGATCACCGGTGAAGTGATCGAAAAGGGCTCGGACGTTTTGTTCATCGATAAGGGCGACCTGGTTTCTGTGCCCTTCAATATCGCTTGTGGGCGCTGCCGGGCGTGCCGCGAGCGCAACACCGGCGTGTGCCTGAACGTCAACGATAAGCAGCCGGGAGGCGCCTATGGCTACGTAGACATGGGGGGCTGGGTCGGCGGACAAGCCCAGTACGTGATGGTTCCCTATGCCGACTTCAACCTGCTCAAATTCCCCAACAAAGCGCAGGCAATGGAGAAGATCAGAGACCTGACCATGCTGTCGGATATCCTGCCCACCGGTTTTCACGGAGCCAAAACAGCCGGCGTGGGGGTGGGCTCAACGGTCTACATTGCCGGAGCGGGTCCCGTCGGTTTGGCCGCCGCCGCCGCCGCTCAGATCCTGGGCGCAGCGGTGATCATCATTGGCGACAAGAATGCCGAACGCCTCGCCCACGCAAAGAAAATGGGGTTCGAAACCATCAACGTCGGTGAGCACGATAACCTCGCCGAGCAGATTGCCCAAATCCTCGGCGAACCGGTTGTCGACGCGGCCGTCGACGCAGTCGGCTTCGAGGCCAGCGGTCACGGCCATCCCGACCAGGCAGCCCCCGCGGCCGTGCTGAACGCGCTCATGGACATCACCTTCGTGGCCGGAGGAGTAGGCATTCCGGGGCTCTACGTAACCGAGGATCCCGGGGCGCCGAGCGAAGATGCGAAACATGGTGTTCTGAAGATCCGAATCGGCAAAGGATGGTCGAAGTCCCTGCACTTCCACACCGGACAAGCCCCCGTGCTGCAATACAATCGGCAACTGATGCAGGCTATTTTGCACGACCGCCTGCCCATTGCCAAGATCGTGAACGCGACAGTGATCAGCCTGGACGAAGCGCCCAAGGGTTACATGGATTTCGATAAGGGCGCAGCCAAGAAGTTCGTTCTCGATCCCAATGGAATGCTGGGCAAGAAAGCAGCCTGAATCAGATTCAAACCAATGCGCAGCAAAGAGGCCCCGCATAGTACGGGGCCTCTTCGCGTTACCAGGTGTTGTTTGAAGCTTTACTTCAAGTTCGTCATCAGGGCGTCGAGCGCCGACTTGGGCGGCCGGGTAAGAGATTCAGGTAGCGTACCCAGGGGTTCGTCCACCAAGCCAAGTTGGTCGATGAAGGTTGGCTTGTCCGTGTTGATGTAGAAGACGCCGGTGAGGACTTCGTCGTTTTCGTGGGCTTCCATCAGCGTACGCACCGCGTTCGCCTTGTCGGTGGGATCGTAGTCCTCGTGGAGTTTGCGCAGGCGGAGACTCGAGCCGTCGTGCATTTCCACTTCGTAAACCTCACCCGAGTTGTAATCCACGTCGATCTCATCGAAGCTCGCCACGAAGCCGATCTCGTTGATAGGCTCGTCGTTCTCCTGCATGAATTTGTAGCTCTTGGTAGAACCTTCATGGTCATTGAAGGTGACACAGGGGCTGATCACGTCGAGCATTACCGTGCCCTTGTGGGCGATAGCCGCCTTGAGCATCGACAACAACTGCTTCTTGTCGCCTGAAAACGAGCGGCCCACAAACGTCGCGCCAAGCTGGATCGCAAGGGCACAAGTGTCGATGGCGGGCAGATCGTTGACCACCCCGGTCTTCAGTTTGGAGCCAATGTCCGCGGTGGCGGAGAACTGGCCCTTGGTCAAGCCGTAAACGCCGTTGTCCTCGATGATGTAAATCATCGGGAGATTGCGGCGCATAAGGTGAACAAACTGGCCCATGCCGATAGAAGCCGTGTCGCCGTCGCCGGAGACGCCCAGCATTCTCATCGTATGATTGGCCAGCAGCGCGCCGGTAGAAACCGAGGGCATGCGCCCGTGCACGCTGTTGAAGCTGAACGAGCGGTTCATAAAATAAGCAGGACTCTTTGACGAGCAGCCGATACCGCTCATCTTCATCACCCGCTCGGGCTCCACGCCCATCTCAAACATCGCATCGATAATGCGCTCGGAGATGGCGTTATGCCCGCATCCGGCGCACAGCGTCGACTTGCCGCCACGATATTCAATCACGGGAAGGCCGATATGGTTGACCTTGGGACCTGGTGCGCTTGCTGTTGCGGTTGCCATGTTACAGGCCCTCCTTGGTTGCGAACTCGTCCGTGATGGTGCCCGCGTCCATGGGCAGACCGTTGTAGAACAGAATGCTGCGCAGCTTCACCACCTGCTCAGCCGGCAAATCGAGCTTGAGCAGGCTGGCGAGTTGCGCATCGCGATCTTGCTCGACAATGTAGACGCGCTCATGCGAGGCCACAAAGTCGTGAATCTCATGCGCGAAGGGATACGCCCGGATGCGCAGGTAATCGACGTCCTTGCCGTACACCTTCTTGATCTGGTCGAGACTTTCGCGAAGAGCAAAGTCGGTCGTCCCGTAGGCAATGAAGCCCACCTTCGATTTGCCGTCCTTGAACACCACCGGAGCGGGAACGAACTTGCGCGCGTTCTCGAACTTGCGCGTCAGGCGATCCATCACCGCCTGGTACTCGTCCGGTTTCTCGGTGTATCCCGCCGCGTCGTTGTGGCCTGAGCCGCGAGTGAAGTAGGCGGCCTTGGGATGGGGTGTTCCGGGCAGCGTGCGCCAACCGATCGCGTCGCCGTCCACATCGCGATAGCGCGCGAAGCCGCCGAGACGATTGAGGTCTTCGGCCGTGAGCACCTTGCCGCGATCGAGCGGCTTTTCAGGATAGGTAAACGGCTCTGACATCCAGTTGTTCATGCCGAGATCGAGATCGCTGAGCACAAAAATCGGCGTCTGGAATCGCTCCGCGAGATCGAACGCCGCATAGCTCATCTCGAAACATTCCTTCACCGAACCCGGCAGCAGCACGATGTGCTTCGTATCGCCGTGAGAAAGAAACGCTGTCGAGAGCAGGTCGGCCTGCGAAGTGCGCGTGGGCATGCCCGTCGAGGGGCCGGAGCGTTGCACGTCGAAGATGACGCCGGGAATTTCGGCAAAGTAGCCGAGACCGGCGAACTCCGACATCAACGAGATGCCGGGGCCTGAGGTCGATGTCATGGAGCGCGCTCCGGCCCAGCCGGCGCCCAGCACCATGCCAATGGCAGCCAGTTCGTCCTCGGCCTGCACTACGGCAAAGGTAGCCTTGCCCTCGGGAGTGACGCGGAATTTCTTGAGCAGATCGGTGGTGGCCTCGATCAGCGATGTGGATGGCGTGATCGGATACCACGCGACCACCGTGACGCCCGCGAACACAGCCCCCATCCCGCAAGCCGCGTTGCCGTCGATGATGATCTTTCCCGCGGTCTGGTTCATCCGCTCAATGAAGTAGGGATCCTGCTTGGGAAGCTTCTCCTGCGCGTAGTCGAAACCCGCTTTGACCGCGCCGAAGTTGAGATCGAAGACCTTCTGCTTCTTGGCGAACTGCTTGCGCAGCCCGTTCTCGACCACCGAAAGATCGATAGAAAGCAACTGGGCCACGACGCCCACGTAAACCATGTTCTTGACCAGCTTGCGCAGCTTGGCCTCAGGACAGATCGCCGCCGTAATCTTGTCGAAAGGCACCGGATAGCAGGCAACATCGTCGCGATACTGCTTCAGGTTTTCTTTCTCTTCGTAAATGGCGGCGCCGCCGGAGTCAAGTTCCAGCATGTCCTGCCGCGCGGTTTCGGGGTTCAGCGCCACCAGGATTTGCGACCCGCGTTTACGGGCCACGTAACCATCTTTGCTGGCTCGGATGGTGTACCAGGTGGGAAGTCCGGCGATGTTCGATGGAAACAGGTTCTTCCCGCTGACCGGGACTCCCATTCCGAAGATGCTTTTCAGCAGTACGCTATTGGCGGATTGCGAGCCGGACCCGTTCACCGTTGCTACGATTATGCTGAAGTCGTTCGTCACACGCGATTGCGTGCTCAATTCGCCCTGTTCTTGGCCCAGGGCAAGGTCTCCTGTCGCCATTTGGCGGGATTCCCTTCCGGTAAATTCTGGAAGGAGCCAATCGTTCACTCATCTTCCACTCATATGTGATTATAGTCACTTCCGAGACTCCCCGTCCCGCAGCGAGGCTCCCCGCTCGCGCCCATAAGTACCGAGACAGACAACACATGTTCATCCGTTCAACAGGAGCGGGTCTCGAACCCAATTGCGAGCCCGGAGATTCAGAGCCTGCCGGGCAAAGGCCGGGCTTTCACGCCGTAGCTGGTTGCTCAATCAGCCGCAGACGAATGAATGAGGCTCAGACCGACCGATCTCCACGTTTTTGAAAGGGCGCGGCTTCACCGGCTGTGGAAGACTCCACGTTTTGAAAGGGTACGGCTTCAGCCGTGCCGTAAATACAACAAAATGAGCGTGCGGCTTTAGAAGCCGCTAGGAGGGATGTCTTTTGGGCTCTCCTCGCCGCCATTCGGCCTTTTCCGCAGCCTCTTGAGCCATATCGGTTAATGCACCAATAATAACCATTTCTTTCATATGTTTAGCATATTTTTATTCAAGTATAAGTTTAAGCCGTAGGCTTTAACGGGGGCGGCATCTTCGCCAGAAATCGTTCGGCGAACTCTTCACTGTACTGGTCGAGCAATTCCCTCACCCGGTCTGGCCGGTCAGAGCGCACAATCAGCCCTGCGTGATGATGTTTCTTCACCCGCAACAGGATCTCCGGGGCGTCAAAGCCACTCATGTCCGGCTCAGCCGTTCTTGCCAGGCAAAGCACACTCCCAGCATAGCTCTCAGCAATTCGAGGAAGGACATAAGACTCGCCGCGAAGGCTGGCCACTTCAATGCGCGCCCACTCACGCCAGAGATTCACCCCGGTTGCAACCTCAACCAGATCCGAGATGAATGCTCCGCCCACGCGCGCCGCAATCTCAAGAAAGTAGGAGCGCCCGTCAGCGTCGGCGCGGATGTACTCCGCGTGGGTCACGCCACGGTCCATGCCCAGCGATGGAGCCAGTCTCGCATTCAGGCTGGTCAGTCGCTCCCACTCGGAGCTCTGCCGGTCAACCGTGCGCGTGGTAAAGACACCGCCCTCGTGCATTACCTGCATGGGCGGGCGCCCGTACTGGTGCACAGCAGAGAACACCACCTCGCCTTCGCTCACGATCGAATCGACGTGAAAAATATCGCCTGGCACAAACTGTTCGATCAGGAAATAGCTTTGCGCGTCGCCCAGTTCGTCGAGCGCGCGCCACAACTGCTCCGGCCCCCCGATCATACGAATGCCGAGAGCCGAGGCTTCTGCCCTGGGCTTCAAGAGCCACGGCGCCGGGACGCGGCCCATGTACTCGCGCAGCTCGTCGTAGTTGACCACCCGGCAAAACTCGGGCACCAGAAATCCCATTTCGCGCGCCCGGGTCCGCATCGCCAGCTTGTCCCGGTAGCAGGCCGCAACGCTGATCCCCATGCCGGGGATGCGGATATGCTCGCGAATCGCCGCAGCAGTCTCCTGGTCGAACTCGTCGAGGGCCACAACCCGCTCGAAGCGCCGTCCCCGCGCCATCCAGCAGACGGTGTTCAGAATCTCTTCCCGGTTCAGGCCTTCCGGCATCGTCACAATGTCTTCGAGTGCCTCGCGAGGCCATTCGGCATGGCGCAGCTTCTCCAGCGTCAGCAGCGTCACTTTCACGCCCATCTCTGCGCACTGGCGCATGAAATCCTGCCCCTTTTCGTAGCTCGCAATGCAGAGGAACCGCTCGGTGGTTTCTGTCATCCGACTCCCTTGTTGGACCGTGACCGGTTGGACCCTGAACGAGGATAGTTCTACCATAGACTCTGCACCGGCCAGCCTTCGTTTTCGCGTGCCGTTGTTGTTTCAGCTCCCTCGTTTTTCGGGTTCCCTCCGTTTTTCGGGTTCAGGAGAAATCTAATGTTGTCGGCCACCGCAATTGTCCATCTGCACGACAACCTGACCCGCGCCTGGCATTTGGAACCGGAAGTTGGGGAGGCGGAAGCACCGTCGGGAGCAGAGACGCCCCAGTCCAGCGCCGGCGTTCCGAGGATCTGGCTGGCCTGCGTCGCCCGCCATCACCGCGCCAATTTCGACCTCTGGCATATCGAAGACGAAGCCCGCGCTCCCGGCGTCAGCGATACCGTACTCGCCGCAGTCAAGCGCCGCATCGACCGCACCAACCAACTCCGCAATGACCAGGCCGAAGAACTGGATCGCGCCTTGCTGGAATGGCTTGCGCCGCAACGCCTGCCTGCCCCCGCAGTGCCGCTGCACTCCGAGTCGCCGGGGCTTATGATCGACCGCCTTTCAATTCTCGCGCTCAAAATCTTCCACACCCGCGAAGAAGCCGAACGCACCGGCGTCCTCGCAGGGCACACAGAGCGCAATCGGGAGCGCTTGGCCATCCTGGAGGAACAGCGCGCCGACCTGGCCGCATGCCTCGATTCCATGTGGCGCGATACCCTGGTAGGAACGCGACGATTCAAGCTTTACCGGCAATTGAAGATGTATAACGACCCCGCCTTGAACCCCTCCATCTATCGAAGCCCATTGCATCAGACGGAACCTTAGCCCTTTCTTCACGGGCTCCCCCATTGACGTGAAACGGGGTTATGCGTATAAAGGGGGCCAAGCAGCGCATTTCTCAGGCGCACGGCTCCTGCCCGGATAATTCAGGTCAGCCCTGTGTCAAAAAGATGCGCGCTCACGGCGAAACCATGACGCAAGATGTCCGATTCACAGCAGAAGGCCGCAAAAAAGCCCCCACCTTGACCGTTAAATCCAGCGGCCATTCGTCCACGGCAACTGCAC
Organism: uncultured Acidobacteriota bacterium; assembly: GCA_963833995.1. Lineage (GTDB taxonomy): Bacteria > Acidobacteriota > Terriglobia > Terriglobales > Acidobacteriaceae > Telmatobacter. The sequence goes on from CAWIAE010000009.1 coordinate 131,798, forward strand.
AGGTCTTTCAGCACTACCAGAGTGCGGTACAACTCGTGCAACAGGGCAAATACGAAAGGGCGCTGGTCGCCTTCGAAAAGCTCGTTCCCACGGCGCCATTTGAGATCGTGGAGCGGTGCAGAATGTATATGCACACGTGCCAGAAACAGCTCGAAAAGACGGGGCTGAAATTCCTCACCCCCGAGGAGCGCTTCGACTATGCCGTGTCGCAGTTGAACGGTGGATATTTTGAGGAGTCCGCCAGCGAGTTGAGAAGCATCCTGAACGACTACCCTCACGCCGACTACGCCTACTACGGCCTGGCGGTGCTCGACTCCATCACCGGGCGCGTTCAGAACTGTCTCGACAACCTCGCCAAAGCCATCGAGCTGAATCCGAAAAACCGCCTTCAGGCCCGCTCAGACAACGACTTTCAAAGCATGGTGGACGACCCCCGCTTCACGGAGTTGCTGTATCCTGAGGTTCCATAGAGCCTGGCATTTAAGTTGGCTCGCCGGGCACTTAGGCATACCGTGAATCCTGTCGATTCTAATATCGCTTTACCGATTCCCTATTCGTCTGTATCCCCAGGGAGTGAGCCAGAAGCAGTGATCGGACCCTTGCGCGTGGTGGCCCTGGGCGGCGGCACCGGCCTTTCCACGCTGTTACGCGGGTTTCGCCGCCACGTGAGCGTACCGGGCCTGCCCAGCCCCGAGCCCACCACCATCGCCGACCTGGCCGCCGTCGTCACCGTGACCGACGACGGCGGATCCTCAGGCCGTTTGCGCAAGGACTTCAACATGCTGCCCCCCGGCGACCTGCGCAACTGCATGGTGGCCCTCAGCGAGGAAGAAGACCTGCTGGTGCGCCTCTTTTCTCACCGCTTCCGTTCCGGCAACGGGCTCGGGGGACACAGCTTCGGGAATCTTTTTGTCGCCGCACTCACCGAGATTACGGGCGACTTTGCCCACGCCATTCAGCTTGCATCGAAGATTCTGGCTACCCGCGGCAGCATCTATCCCGTGACCACCGCAAATGCCACGCTGGTTGCGCGCATGGACGACGGCTCGCTGGTCCGCGGCGAGACATGCATCACCGCCAGCCACCGGCGCATCGCCGAGTTGATGCTCGACCCGCCCGACGCCGGGCCCATGCCGGAAACGCTGCAGGCCATCGAGCGCGCCGACCTCATCACCGTAGGCCCGGGATCGCTCTACACCTCGCTCATCACCAACCTGCTGGTCCAGGGAATTCCCGCTGCGCTCGCCAGTGCGCGGGGCGTGCGCGTCTTTGTATGCAACCTGATGACCCAGGCCAACGAAAGCCTGGGACTCACGGCATCGCAGCATATCGAGCGTATATACGACCACACTCACGCTCCCATCTTCGATTACGCCATTGTGAACACGGCGCCCTTTTCCCCCCAGACTTTGAAACGGTATGCAGCCGAAGGCGCCTCCCCCATTGAAGCCGACGTCGATCGTATCGAGTCGCTTGGCGTGCGCTGCGTCGCCGGCGATTTTGCCAGCGAAGAAAATCTGGTCCGCCACTCTTCGGCCAGGATCACGGGAGCCCTGCTGGCGCTGGGACAGGCCGCGCCACGCGCGCGCTGACCCAGTTCCCCAGTCAGCGCAGAGCAGTTTTCAAGGGGCACGGCTTCACAGGCGGAAAAGCTCCTCCCGCACAGTATTCACAAAGGTTTTGTGTCAGGACACGGCTTCAAAGTCGTGCCCTTTCAAACCCCGAAGTTTCTCTCCAGCCTCGAAAGCGGATTATTTCTGGCCAGGCGCTTCCTGGCTCGCGATCCAGGCATCGATGCGGTCGCTGAGGATGTCGAGCGGCATCGCGCCCGAATCGATCACTTGGTCGTGGAAGGTGCGGATATCGAATTTGTCGCCGAGGGCTTTTTGGGCGCGATCGCGCAGTTCCAGGATTTTCAACTGGCCGATCTTGTAAGCCAGCGCCTGGGTGGGCCATGCGATGTAGCGATCCGATTCGGTTTGCACGTCGGTCTCGTCAATCGAAGAGTGATCGTGGAAGTAGTCGACCATCTGCTGCCGTGTCCAGTGCTGCGAGTGCACTCCGGTGTCGACTACGAGGCGAATGGCACGCCAGATGTCGTTTTCCAGGCGTCCGTAATCGGAGTAGGGGTCCTGGTAAAGACCGATATCCTTTCCCAGCCTCTCGGCGTAAAGACCCCAACCCTCGGTATAGGCGGTGAAGAACTCGAACTTCCGGAACTCCGGCACATTCTGCATCTCCTGGGCGATGGAGATTTGCATGTGGTGGCCGGGAAGTCCTTCGTGATAGGCGGTAGATTCCACCTCGTCCAGTTTGCGATCGGCGAAGTTGTAGGTGTCGATGAAGAGGCGTCCGGGGCGGCTGCCATCAGGGGTTCCGGGCTGGTAATAGGCGCTGGATGCGTTCTTCTCGAGATACGAGGGCACCGGCACAACTTCAAACGGCGCTTTGGGCAGATGGCCAAAAAGCTGCGGCAGACGGGCCTTCATGGGGGTGAGATAGCCTCGGTAGGCATCGAGCAGCGCGGCCGCGGACGTGGGCCTCAGTTTGGGATCGGTTTTGACGTGAGCGCGGAAACTTTGGAGGTCGCTGAAGCCCAGTTTCTGCGCGATGACCAGCATCTCGGCCTCGTCTTTTTTCACTTCGTCGATGCCGATCTGATGAATCTGCTCCGCGGTCAGATTGGTGGTGGTAGTGCGGCGAATGAGGTACTGGTAATACTTCGGGCCATCGGGAAGCGCCCAGATGCCGGGCTGTTCGCGGCCGGCGGGGATGTAGCTCACTTCCAGAAATCGCGCCAGGCGTTTATAGGCGGGAAGATCCTGTTTTTCGATCACGCTCAACATCTCTGCCTTGATGCGCTCCTGCTCGGCGTCGGCGATCGATTTGGGGAACTGCTTCAGGGGAAGCGCGAGCGGCGACTCTTCGGGCTTGGCGTTGGCCAGTTCGTTTACCTGGTCCAGCGCCTTCTGGAGCAGGTATTTTGGCGGCACGCGATGGTCTTCCATGCCGATGGACATGTTGGTGATGACCTGATCGAAGGCATGGGGAAGTGCGCGCAGACGGGAAATCCAGTCGTCGTAATCTTTGGGGGTTTCAAAGCTGAGTTGCGCCACCAACTGGGGGAAATCGGCGTAGATGCCGCCCATCTGGTTGATCGGCATCTCCCATTCCTTGAACTCGGCGCCTTCCTGGTCGTCCATCAAGTCGTGCAGAAGGATTTCGCGGCTGGTCTTGTCCTGTTCCGGCAGGCCAGTGGGATCAATTGCGGCAAGCTTCAGCAGGTAATCCTGCTCGAGAGCGAGCCAGTCATTTTGAGCCTTCACTGAGTTATCGGAGACTTGATCGCTGTAGCGCTTATCGCCAATGATGGATGCCATCTCCGGCGATCGTTTGAGAGACTCCTCCCAGTAATCGTGGAAGAGGCCGTTGAGGGCCTTATGACGGTCCTCGACGGAGGATGGCTGAGCGGAAGAAGTGGGCAGGGGAGCCTGGGCGCGCAGCGCGGGAATCCCAGTGGAGAACAGGAGGGCAGCCAGGGCGGGGACGAAAGATCTGTTGAGCACGTAAGCTCCTCGGGATGACACGGCGGCGGACAGGCTTTCCCTCGAGTGTACTAGGGACTGGGGGGAGAGTGGACTTGGGAGTTGGGATCACATTTTGTCGAGGTGTTTGAAGCCGCTGGTACCCAGGAACATGAGGGAGAAGAGGAAAAAGTTGTAGCAGGCATGGACGAGCACACTGGCGGCCAGGGAGCGGGTGGAGAGGCGCGCCCAGCACAGCACGAGGCTGACGCAGACGAGGAGAAGGAATGGTCCCAGTGCGTAGCCGGTCTGATCGCCGTGCATGAGGGCGAAGAGAACGCTGGTGATGATGGAGGCGATGATCATGGCGGGCAGGGACCACTGCGGATGTCCGTTCTGGTCAAGGGAGTGGGGCGGTGCGCCTTCAGCTTTTTCAGCCATCCAATCGAACGAGGTGGAAAGGGCGGGGAGCAGGAAGCCGCGGAAAGCAATCTCCTCAAAGAACGGGGCCATGGTGACGCCGAAGGCGAAGAGCAACCAGGCCGCGCCGGGCATGCGGAAGATGCGGTCGATGGGCGCGTTGGAGGGCCCCGGCATGAGCATGCCGTTGAAGAGGGCGAGGACGAAGCAGAGAGCTGCGGCTCCGACGAGGCGCCCGCGGTAGCGCATGGCCGTGGCTCCGTGCCATTGGATGCCGGCGAAAAATCTTTTGTTCCAGAGAAGTGGGAAGATCAGCAGGCAGCCGGCGAAGGTGAAGATGTAGAAGAGGCCTTCGGTGCCGAGGGTGTAGTGAATGTCGTCGGCCGCCTGGCGAAGCGTGGAGACGCCATAAAGGTGGAAGTGGAGAGCGGCCCGGGCGACGAGGCCGGCGCAAAAAAGCCCGCAGAGCGCAATAAGGCAGAGGATGCCGAGATGGCCGAAGTTGGGGATGCGCTCGATCTTCGCGATTTCCGGCCGCGACCAGTACCGGAAGAGAGGTGTTTCACTGGTGGGCGCATGAGGAGGCTCCTGTTGCTCCGCCACGTGAAACGGGTTGTCGAAGGCCGGTTGGGGCGCAAGAAGCTGCGATGTTTCCGGCGACCATTCCTCGTGCAGGAGAGGATCATCGCAGGGATTTGCATCCTGAGATACTTCGGGGTTTTCGGCGGGGGGCGGGGATTGCTTGGGGTCGTCGTCCTCCGGCATGTCGTAGGGGTTCTGCTCCGGCTGGGTGCTCATGGGCGCCCCGTTTTCTTGCGGCGCGGGGTTTTGGTGGGGGCTTTGGGTCGTTTGGGACCCAGGGTCTCAGAGTCGAGACCCTTCGACCGGCTCAGGGCAGGCTCTGGGGCGCCCGATTTCGAGGTGGCTCGCGCCGGGGTCGGGCCACCCACGGGATCGGCGATGCTGGGCTCCTCATCGACTTCGACAGGAGCGAGATGGCCGTTGCTGGAGGCGTAGTAGCGGGTGAGGAACTGGCCGGTGTAGGAGGCGGGGGTGTGCGGCGATCTTTGCGGGGCGGCCTTCGCCCACGAGGCGGCCGCCGTCTTCGCCGCCTTCGGGGCCGAGATCGAGAATCCAGTCGGCGTTGCGGATGACGTCGAGATTGTGCTCGATGATGATGACCGAGTTGCCGAGGTCGGTGAGGCGATGCAGGACCTCGAGGAGCTTGCGCACGTCGTCGAAGTGCAGGCCGGTGGTGGGCTCGTCGAGCAGATAGAGCGTGCGGCCGGTCTGGCGCTTGCTGAGCTCGCGGGCCAGCTTCATGCGCTGGGCTTCGCCGCCGGAAAGGGTAGTGGCGCTCTGGCCAAGGTGGACGTAGCCGAGGCCGACATCGACGAGGGTCTGGAGCTTCTGGCGGACGGCGGGGACATCGGCGAGGACGGTGAGCGCGTCTTCAATGGTGAGGTCGAGGATGTCGGCGATGGAGTGGCCGTGGAATTTTACCGCCAGGGTCTCCTGGTTATAGCGGCGCCCGTTGCAGACTTCGCACTGTACGTAGACGTCGGGCATGAAGTTCATTTCGATGCGGCGCTGGCCATCGCCCTGGCAGGCTTCGCATCGTCCGCCGGTGACGTTGAAGCTGAAGCGGCCCGGCTTGTAGCCGCGCTCGCGCGCTTCGGGGAGCATGGCGAACAGATCGCGGATGGGCGAGAAGACCTGGGTGTAGGTGGCGGGGTTGGAACGCGGGGTGTCGGCCGATGGGGGACTGATCAATGCGGATGACCTTGTCGATTTGCTCGGCGCCGGTGAGAGCTTCGTGCGCGCCGGGTTCCTCGCGCGAGCCGTAGATGGTCTTGGCCAGCGAGCGGTAGAGAATGTCGTTGATCAGGGTGCTCTTGCCGCTTCCGCTGACGCCGGTGACGACGGTCATGACGCCGAGCGGGATGCGGATGGTGATGTCCTGCAGGTTGTGCTCGCGCGCGCCGGTGACGGTGAGCCACTTGCCGGTAAGGGGGCGCGGCTGGGGGCGCTGCAACATGGTGACGGCGCCGGAGAGATAGCGGCCGGTGAGCGATTCAGGGCAGGCCATGATCTGCTCGGGCGTGCCTTCGGCGACGACGTGGCCGCCGAGACGTCCGGCGCCAGGGCCGAGATCGAGGACGTAATCGGCGTGGCGGATGGTGTCTTCGTCGTGCTCGACGACGAGGACGGTGTTGCCCAGGTCGCGCAAGCTGTTCGAGGGCCTGGATGAGGCGGTTGTTGTCGCGCTGATGAAGGCCGATGGAGGGCTCGTCGAGGACGTAGAGCACGCCGCGGAGGCGGGAGCCGATCTGGGTGGCAAGGCGGATGCGCTGGCCCTCGCCGCCGGAGAGGGTGGCGGCGTTGCGGTCGAGGGAAAGATAGCTGAGGCCGACGGCGCAGAGGAATTCGAGGCGCTCGACGATTTCGCGGCGAATGCGCTCGGCGACCAGGGCTTCGCGCGCGGTGAAGGTGAGGTTGAGGCGGCGGAGAGAGCGCGGTTGAGCGGCAGAGAGGTGAAATCGGCGATGGAGAGGCCGCCGATTTTGACGGCGAGCGACTCGGGGCGCAGGCGCTTTCCGCGGCAGGCGGGGCAGGGCGTGGCGGACATGAAGCTCATCATGTACTCGCGATAGCCGTCGCTGCGGGCCTCTTCCACGCTGTCGCGGAGGAAGCTGAGAATGCCGTGGAAGCCGGTGCGGGGCGCTTCGCCCTTGGGAGGTCCGTAAACCAGGATGTGCTGCTGTTTAGGGGGCAAATCCTCAAACGGAACTTTAAGATCGATGTTGTAGCGGTCGGCGGCCAGATGGATGAGCTTGAAGCAGGTATTGCGAGGAGGAACCGGGGCCAAGACCGCCGTCGAGCAGGGGCTTGCCCCAGTCGGTAATGACCTTGGCGGGATCGAAGTCGTAGAGCGAGCCGAGGCCGTGGCACTCGGGGCAGGCGCCGAAGGTGGAGTTGAAGGAGAAGCTGCGCGGCTCCAGTTTGGGCACGTCGAGGCCGCAGTCAGGGCAGGCCATGGAGGAGGAAAAGAGCTGCTCGTCGGGTTTCTGGCCGCCGGCGCCGGTGAACGCGATGAGCACGAGTCCGTTGGCCAGTTGGAGGGCCTTGGAGACGGCGGCTTCGAGACGCTTCTCGACGGAGGGCTTGCCGGAGGCGGATGTTGGGGCGGATTGGGATTCGGGGTTTCCCACCCTTGGGGCCGATGATGCTGCCACCAAGGATGGAACACGGAGTTCTGGAGCGGATGGGGTGCCCGCAGTTGAGGTTGGGTTGGGTTTCAGGAGGATGCGGTCGACCACTGCCTCGATGGTGTGGTTCTTGCGGCGGTCCAGCGAAAGAGGCTCGGAGAGATCCTGCATCTCGCCATCGACGCGGGCGCGAAAGCCTTGCTGATCAAGCTGATCCAGCAAATCCTTAAACTCTCCCTTGCGCCCCCGGACGATGGGAGCCATGACGGTGACGCGCTCGCCCTGGCCCAGTTCCAGGATGCGCTGGACGATCTGGTCGGCGGTCTGGCGGGTGATGGGGCGTCCGCAGTTGGGGCAGTGAGGGGTTCCGATGGAGGCGTAGAGGAGGCGGAGATAGTCGTAGATCTCGGTGATGGTGCCGACGGTGGAGCGGGGACTGCGGCTGGTGGTCTTCTGCTCGATGGAGATGGCCGGGCTGAGCCCCTCGATGGAATCGACATCGGGGCGCTCGATTTGGTCGAGGAACTGGCGCGCGTAGGCGGAGAGGGTCTCGACGTAGCGGCGTTGCCCTTCGGCGTAGATGGTATCGAATGCGAGCGAGCTTTTGCCCGAGCCGGATAGCCCGGTGACCACCGTGAGCGTATTGCGGGGGATGCGGACGCTGATGTCGCGCAAGTTGTGCTGACGCGCCCCGCGCACCGAGATGTGAGTAATGGCCATGAGGAGGCGTTATTGAAGTAACGGATGATCCCGGTGATCAAGTGAGATAAATCACGGAGCTTTAGTGCCCTGAGGGTATTCTATTGGTCAACAGAAAGAGGGGTCAACGTAGCGAAATATCTGAGAGAATCGCACAGGTGATTTTATCCCTGCGGCGGTGTTGAGGCGGGGCGGAAACGCCGGGATCGCGGGCGTTTTGGGAAGTTTTTGGTACCATAAGATTCGACTAAGGCGGAAATGATGGCGGATATATTGAATTTATTGATGTTGATTTGCGCGTCAGTCGGATCGATGGCATTTGGTGTGTTGGGCGCATATGGAATCTTCCGGGTAGCCTTTGCGCTGATGCGGCCACAGAGACAACGGCCCGCAGTGAAGCGCCAGCCCGAGACGGCAAACGTGCTTTAGAGTCACAAGGTCCGACTCCAGCTTTATCCCTTCCTTTCACAGATGATTCCGGTTTGCGGGGCGTGGACTGCGTTCTTCGAGAACGCTCGCTCTCTCGGAAATCAGAACGCGCCGGAGAGGCCGGCAGGTTCTATCACTCTCTGGCCGGGCGGCAGGTGCGCGTGGGGATCGAAGCGACTGGGAATTTCCACCGGTTCCTGCGTTTGCCGCCGAACTGGGGCATGAATGTTGCGGGGCGATCCGTTCCAGGCGTACGACAACACCGGTGCGCCAACCCTTGCGGTTACGGCGCTGCCGCGAGAGTCAGTACAAAGGCGCCCGGCGCGAACACCCATGATTTCGAGTTCATCTTCATTGCTTCTTCTCTTCGGCGGGGATCGCCGGCAGCCCGAGATAACCCCAACTGCGCCCAGCGGCGCAATGAAGCGGAGGTAAAGCCGGAGGTGAAGTTTTGGTGAAGCGCCAAAGCTCTGAATTGGCTCCATTTCAGAAGAAACCGGATGCTATACTTCACCCGCGGAGGGGGTCCCGTGGCGGTTGCCGTGTATCAATTCGGCGACTTCCGGCTTGATTGCGGCCGGTTTGAACTGCTGCGGAATGGCCACGCAATGCGGCTCGCGGCGAAAGCCGGTCGTCTGGTACATCGCGGGAGCGGCTTGCGCGCTGTTTGCGATCGCCGGCATGGCCTTCTATCGCTCCCAGCACCGCCCGCCTGAAATCACCTACACCCAACTCACCGATTTCACTGATTCGGCGGTGTCGCCGGCCGTGTCACCCTTACTCCTCTCGCATCAAGATCATCGGGTTCACGGCCAGCGCCCGTTGGGCTGGAATCCATGCGGCCATCAGGCCCAGCACCAGCATGGTCAGAACTACTCCGCCTAACACCACAGGATCCTTCGGTGCGGCCTGGTACACGATGTACGAGAGCACCTTTGTCGCCAGAACACCCAGCGCCATTCCAATTGCCGAGCCCACCAACAGCAGCACGAAGGCGCGTCCCAGCGCCGCTCGCAGCACTTGCTGCCGACACGCTCCGAGAGCCATGCGGATGCCCAGTTCGCGCAGCCGCTTGCTTACGGTATAGGAAGCCATGCCGAAGATTCCGGTCACCGCCAGCATCGCGCCCAGCAGGCCGAGCACGCCCAGCGCCACTGTGGCCACACGCGCCGCAAACAGCGCTGAACTCATCTCCTGGTTCCACGTCTTGACGGAGATGGGCAACTCCGCATCCAGCCCGTGCAGCGCGCTGTCGATGGCTCTGGAAATCTCTTGCGGATCGCGCTTGGATTTCACCACCAGCAACGTGCCGCCGGAGTGCTGCTGTTGGAACGAGAAAAACATCGCCGGCTGCTGATCCTCTGTCATGGTGCGGTATTTCCCGTCTTCCACCACACCCACGACTTCCGCCCGCTTTCCGCCCCAAAACTTGAAGTGACCGCCGATCGCCTTATTCACCGATCCGAAGACCTTGATGGCAAACTGCCGATTCACCAGCGCAACATCGGGCGACTTGCTATCGTCCTGCATCGAAATGTCGCGGCCCGCCAGCAGCCTGGTGCCCGCGGATTGAAGGTAACCCGGCGAAATGTGGTAGTTCATGGCGTCGGCGGCCTGGTTAGTAGGCCGGTAGTCAGTGGTGCTGTCAGTGAACACATAGGAGTCGCCGCCGCTCAGACCGAGGGGCAGGTGGTCGATATAGCCCACGCTGGTTACCCCGGGGATGGCCGCTGCCGCCTCGAGCATGCGGCGCTGCATCTGCGGTGTCTGATCGTCTGTGTAGCCGGCCATATGCAACTCGGTCTCCACGATCATCGCGTTCTGCGGGTCAAAGCCAAAATTGCTCTTCATGGACCGCACCAAACCGCGTACGGCAACCAGCGAAGACGTGACTAACACCGCACAAATTGCGATCTGCACGGCCAGCAGAAGGTCGCGCAGGTTGAACCGCCGCAGCCCGCCCACATTGGCCACGCCGGTGCGAATCACCTGCCACGGATCGGCTCGCAGCACCTGGCGCACCGGCACCATTCCGAACAGCAGGCCGCTGGCCAACGCAAGCAGCAGCGCGACCACAAAGGTGGCTGCATCCGGATTTACCGGCACGTTGATGGGGGTATCCGGAATGGGCTGCCACGTACTGAGAAGGCGCAGGATTACAACGCCTCCCGCCAGCCCCAGCGCTCCACCGGCCAGCGAAACCACCACCGCCTCGGTGAGCAACTGCCGCAGGACCAACCCGCGCCGCGAGCCCAACGCGAGACGCAATGCCGTCTCCTTGGCGCGATCTGCCGCACGGGCGGCAAAGAGGCTTCCCAGGTTGGCGCACGCCGCCAGCAGGATGAGACCGGCCAGCAGCATAAGGCCGGCCATGAAGGCCCGCGCCGGCCCTCCGAGCATGTCGCCAATCAACCCGGGACGAGCCAGTGTGAACTTCAAGCCTTCGTCGTCTCCCGGATAGGTTTTGGCCAGCGCTGCTCCAATCGTGTTCAGGTCCGCCGTGGCCTGGGCCGGAGCCACGCCCGGCTTCAAGCGACCCACCACGAACATGGAATGATTGCCGCGACTAGTGAGGGCGTCGTAGCCCTCAACGGTGGGCTGCTCGACCATTGGAATCCAGAACGACGGCGAGAAAAAAAGCTCGGAGCCGCGAAAGCCCGGCGGGGCCACGCCAATGATAGTGAGTTGGTGCTTGTTGATCCGCACCGTCCGCCCCACCACGCCGGTATCCTCATGGAAATGGCCGCGCCAGTACGCGTAGCTCAACACCAGGTAGGGAGCGCTGTTCGCTCCCTTTTCATCACTGGCGTGATAGAAGCGCCCCAGATACGGCTGAATTCCCAGAGTGTCGAAGTAGTTTCCACTGGCCATGTAGGGCCACGCAGTCGACGGAGCTGCACCGCTGTCAACCCCCACCGGACCAGCGATGTCGTATGTCATCAGGTTCTCGAAGGTCCGATTGCGATCCCGCAGATCGAGGTAATCCGGATAGGACTGCGATGGATATTGAAAGCGCTGCACCATGTAGAGATTCTGCGCATTGGGCACATTCACGGGATGCAGCACCACCGCATTCATCACGCTGAACACGATGGCGTTGGCGCCGATGCCCAGCGCCAGCGTCAGGATCGCCGTCAGAGTGAATCCCGGAGACTTCCTCAACTGCCGAAACGCAATCCTCAGATCTCTGGTCATTTTGGCCGCTCCTGAATTCAACTACGGCGGCGGCCGGTGCAGAGTTCCACTTGAATCAGGCGAGGTCCATTATTGCGACACAATGCCATCGTCTGTGAGGGTGGCTTTGATCGCATCATTCAGGTTCTGGTTGCGGTCCGCGTCCGTCCAGGCCGCATTCCACAGAATATGGCCTCCGAAGGTGGTAACGGTCTTCTGCCTGCTGGCAACGGCGATGAACGATGTGCTTGCCCAGGCCCGATATTCCATTTCGAAGAGGCGATCGTTTTCAGTGCCGGGCAGCGGACTGCGTAGTTGCGCCGCCAATGTGCCGGAATGCACAATCGCCTCGGTAAGCGCATCCCCCTCCAAGCGATCCAGATTAAAACTGCAGTTATAGATCACCCCATCGGGAGAATCCTGAGCGCTTTTCGCGCCTTCGTTTTTCGGGACTTCGTTGGCCATGCCGTGGATGATAATGACGCCGTTCTTTTCACCCGGCTTGCCAAACGCGGCAGCGGCTCTCTCAACCTGATCGCCGGCCGGGTTGCCGGCTCCAAACACCTTGGCTCCGGAGTGTGCCGCGGCCAGGGCATCGACGGTGGCCGAAGTATCGGTGGAGTCGTCCTTGGTGGCGGCGGCAGCCTTGGAGTAGTCGATTGCCTGAGCAGAAACATCGGACACAGATTGCAGCACCAGGCGCGCGGTATAAGCGTTGAGATTCCCAAAGCCGCTCCATCCCGCGATTTTGCCGGTGCTGTCGCGGCGGACCTCCGCCGCGGCCACGCCATCGAGGCGTCCCACCAGGGTTGCATTCACCTTGTTGCGTGTGCAGCCCAGGCACATCGAGTTCTCTTTGAACTGGGCCGCAAGCAGCGAATCGAACTGCTTGAAGTCCTTGTTCTTTTCGAGCGTGACAGGAGTTGGCAGGGCGGAGTCAATGGTTCCGGCGAAGTTATGCGCGGGCTGAAGTTCGACAACCACCACCGGACCGGCCTTGCCTTTCGTGCCCTCGGGATAGGAGAGCCAGATGTCGTTCACCCCGTGGCCGCAACCGGGCCCCTCAATCGAGAAACGATCGAAACTGGCTGAAACCGTGCCTTTGATCCGTACTATCTTGCCGTTGAACGAGGCCGGGTTATTGAGAATGTCGCAGACCGTTGCATCAACGGCCTGGGCATGCAGACAGCAGGAAAATACGCTGAACAGGACAAGGACGAAAACCTTCTTCATGGGCGGGCTCTCTCGTGCATTGAATTAGCCGCGGCGCGGCAAACGGATTTATCCGTCGGTCCGGAGGCGGTTGAAAGGTAACTGAAAAGGTTATCACGGCGGCGGGACATACCGGAGGGGCTGGCAAGTCCTATCCCGGCGGGGGCTGAAATTTCGATTTTTCCAGCCGTGAACGGTGGGATAGGGAGGCTGTCGCGTCAGCAGTGCGCCCAAAGCGGCTTCAACTTGCGAGGTCCGGCTATTTCACGCTGACCCACTACCTACTCAGGAATCGCCGTAATTCCGCTCCACCTCAAACAGTCCCGGCAAAATCTCTCCCGCCTTCCCTTCCACCACGTTCGTAAACGCATGCGCGTTCAGCGGCGCCTCCGGCCCCACGTAGACCGTACGCGCCCCCTTCTGCCGCGCCCAGTGCACAAAGTTCGCCGCCGGATACACCGACCCTGACGTCCCCACCACCACCATCAACGTGGCCTTGGCAATCTCATCCTGAATCCGTTCCATCTCCAGCGGAATCTCCCCGAAGAAGACAATGTGCGGCCGCAATCGCCCGCCGCAGGCGCACCGCCCCACTTCATCCAGGCTCTTGTAGATAGTCCTGTCTTCAACCGGAGCCCGCCCGCACTCCCGCTCGCAGTGTGCCTTGTTCAGCTCGCCATGCATATGCACCAGCTTCACTGAGCCGGCCCGTTCGTGCAGGTCGTCCACATTCTGCGTGCAAAGAAAGAAACGGTCCCCAAGCTGCTGTTCCAGCTTCGCCAGCGCATAGTGCGCCGGATTCGGCTCGGCCTTTACACCCGCCGCGCGCCGTGCGGAATAGAACTTCCACACCTCCGCCGGATCGCGCTGCCACGCATCCGGCGTACACACATCCTCAACCCGATATCCCGCCCAAAGCCCATCTTCAGCGCGAAACGTGGGCAGCCCGCTCTCCGCGCTGATCCCCGCCCCCGTCAGAACAAATACCCGATCATCCGCCGCAATCGAAATCCCCGAAGTCATTTCGAACCCCTGACAACTGACCCCTGACGGCCTAAAGCTGATAACTGACAGCTGAAAGCTGATCGCTGCCTTCAAGGCTCCAGCAGAATCTTCCCCGTAGTCTTCCGCCCCTCCAGGGCAATTTGCGCCTGTGCGGCCTCCGCCAGCGGATAAATGAACTCCGTGCGCAGCTTTAACTCGCCCGTTGCCGCCCAGTCCAGCACCTCGCCCGCGCGCCACTCGAGTTCCGCGCGCGTCGCTATGTAGTGCCACAGCGTCGGCCGTGTAATAAACAGCGATCCCTTGCCGCTGAGCTGAATCAGGTCGAACGGCGGCACCGGTCCGCTTGATGCGCCAAACAGCGCCAGCAGACCGCGCGGCCTCAGGCAGTTCAGGCTGCCTTCAAAGGTCGTCTTGCCCACGGAGTCGTACACCACATCCACGCCCTTGCCGCCCGTCAGCCGCTTCACCTCCGCCTCAAAGTCCTCTTCGGTATAGAGAATCACGTCGAGAAGCGCCCGCCTCGCGCGACAGTTCCGCCTTCTCTTTTGTCGATACGGTTGTGATCACCCGCGCGCCCATCCGCGCTGCGATCTGCGTCAGCAGCAGTCCCACCCCGCCCGCGCCCGCATGCACCAGCGCCGTGTCTCCCGGCCTTCAGAACGGATAGGTCGAATACGCCAGGTAATGCGCCGTCATCCCTTGCAGCATCGCCGCCGCCGCCTGCTCCGGCGTCAGCCCTGGAAGGCACCTTGATCAGTTGCGCCGCGGGCACCAGCGCATATTCCGCATAGCTGCCCAGCACACTCACCGATGCCACGGAGTCGCCTTCCGCAAACCCCGTTACGCCGGGGCCCAGTTTCTCCACCGTGCCCGCAGCCTCGCTGCCCGGAACGATCGGCAGCGTTGCCTTGTAGACGCCTTTGCGGAAATAAATTTCGATGAAGTTGACCCCCACGGCTTCCACGCGGATCAACACCTGCCCCGGTCCCGGCTCGGGAATGGGCAACTCGGCCAGTTCCAAAACCTCCGGCCCGCCTGTTGCGTGAATCTGGATGGCTTTCATGTCAACGGCAAGAATGCACCCTGAAGGCGGCCCGCCGCAAGAGTTTCATGGGCAATACCTTTGCTCAGGCCTCCCGAAAACCCCCGGAAACACCAAACCCCGCCCAGAATCCCGGACGGGGCCGCTGTTCCTACTTTTTCCATCCCTGTTCCCTGTACCGTGCCGTTAAAACTCGTCCTTGTCCCTCGACAGCATGCTCGGCTCTTCCGGCGAACGCAGGCGCACCAGGCGATCGATCGCATACGGCACACGGTGCTGCGAAGTGTAGTAGTGCCGCACCTGCAACTCGCCCAGCAGGCCGATCGCCAGCATCTGGATCCCCGCCACAATCAGCACCCCCGCAATCACGAACATGCGGCCCGTGCTGATCCATCATGTTCATGATGCGGATTCATGATCTTCATCACCAGCAACATCAGCCGACATGAAGCTGCCGGCCACGATGCCCAGCGCCCCAAACCTGCCGAAGAAGTGCAGCGGCCGGCTCATGTACTTCAGCAGGAATCGAATCGTCAGCAGATCGAAAAAGACGCGGAAAGTGCGCCCGATTCCGTAGTGGCTCTTGCCCCGCTCGCGGTTCACATTCTTGATCGGAATCTCGCAGATCGAAGCGCCATACCAGCTCGCCAGCGCGGGAATGAAGCGGTGCATCTCGCCGTACAGCGGAATGTTCGTGATCACCTCGCGGCGATACGCCTTGAAAGTGGTGCCGAAATCGTGAATGTCCACGCCGGAAAGCTTCGCCATCAGCCAGTTGGCGCAGCGCGAAGGAATCCGCCGCATCACAAAGTTGTCGATGCGCTCCTTGCGCCAGCCGGACACCACGTCATAGCCCTCTTCGAGCTTTTCAATAAAGCTGGGAATCTCGTTCGGATCGTGCTGCAGGTCGCCATCCATCGACAGGATGAACTCGCCCGAAGCATGGTCGAACCCGCTGCCAGCGCCGACGTCTGCCCGAAATTCCGGCGCAGCTTCACCACCAGCACGCGGCTGTCCACCGCGGCAATCTCTTCCAGCAGTTTGTAGGTGCGGTCACTGGAGCCGTCGTCCACCAGCACCAGCTCAAAGCTGTCGCCCACCTGCTCCATCACCTGCTTCAGGCGCGCATACAAAGCAGTCACGTTTTCCTCTTCATTGTGAAAAGGAACGACGATGGAATATTTCGGCATAACAATAGTATAGACGCCAGATTAGAGGCATAAAGATGTAAAACTCTGCCTGGGAAACCAGAGTTTCACTTCATCCGAAATTCAGGTTCCAGAGCCTCGACCGGAATTACCGGTCCAGCTCGTCCAGCATACCCTGCATCTCA
This sequence comes from uncultured Acidobacteriota bacterium, assembly GCA_963833995.1. Taxonomy (GTDB): domain Bacteria; phylum Acidobacteriota; class Terriglobia; order Terriglobales; family Acidobacteriaceae; genus Telmatobacter. Next base: position 147,845 of record CAWIAE010000009.1, read on the forward strand.
CTGAGAGCATGCCGGTTCCCGGTCCGCGCCGCGCACGCGATTCCGCTCTTCAGCCGTTCAATCGCCTCGCTCTTCCGCCCCGCCTTGGCCAGCGTTTGCGCCGCCATGAAATACCCCGCCGTGTAGTCGGGATTGTTCTCCAGCAGCGTGTCAAACTCCTTCAGCGCCGCTTCCGTTTCTCCGCGGTTCGACCAGTTCCATCGCAATACCGTATCGCGCGAAAGCTGTTCTTCGCGTCCAGCGCCAGAATCTCTCTCAATCCTGCGATCTTGTCCATCTTGCTCGTGTCGGGCAGCCTGCGTCCCTCATGGGATTTGCGTAATTGGCTCGGATTGCCGAAACTGGAACTGGATGCCCCGTTCGGCAAGCCGCCGCCAGTCCCATTGTATCCGGCAGCCGGTTTCGCGTCAGGCGCACCGTCGAATGGAGCACGATCGCAATGAGCACCACTGACACGAAACCGATTGCCCGCACCGTCGCAAGCACGCAGTCGGAGATGACGGAGATCATCCTGCCCAACGACACCAACACCCTCGGCAATCTGCTGGGCGGCCGCCTCATGCACTTCATCGACCTCACCGGCGCCATGGCGGCCTACCGGCACTCCCGCACTCACGTCGTCACCGCGGCCATGGACCACATCGATTTCATCCAGCCCGTGCACCTGGGCGACCTGCTCACCCTCAAGTCCAGCGTCAACCGCGCCTTTTCCACATCCATGGAAGTCGGCGTCAAGGTCTGGGCGGAAAACACGCAAACGGGATTGATGCTCCACGTGGCCAGCGCTTACCTGGTCTTTGTAGCCATCGACAAAAACGGCAGGCGACAGACAGTGCCGCAATTGCTCCCCGAAACACCCAACGAGATTCGCCGCTACGCCGACGCATTGCGCCGCCGCGAGCATCGCGAGGCCGAGTCGGCCCGCCGCAAGCAGGAGCGCCACCCACACACGGAACAGGACAACGGTTCCACTCCAAATACGTAGATACGCAGCTCAGATTGCAAAAGGAGTATTCGACAAAATGGCCCATTCACACGCCATGCCTTCGCCCGTCGCACTGCCGGGCGTCTCAAAAATCGTCGCCATCGGTTCCGGCAAGGGCGGAGTGGGCAAAACCACCGTCGCCGTCAATCTGGCTGTCGCGCTCTCGCGCCTCGGTCAGCGCGTGGGCCTCATCGACGCCGACATCTACGGTCCCAACGTCCCCCTCATGATGGGCTCAACCCAGCAGCCGCGCATCGGCCCCGACAATCAGATCCAGCCCAACGATACCCACGGCATCAAGACCATCTCCATCGGCTACATCTCGCCCGGCGACAAGCCACTGGTCATGCGCGGGCCCATGCTCCACCAGATCATCCGCCAGTTCCTTCAGCAGGTGGACTGGGGCGAACTCGACTACCTCATCGTCGATCTGCCCCCCGGCACCGGCGACGTCGTCATCTCTCTCGTTCAGACCGTACCCCTCACCGGCGCCGTCGTCGTCTCCACGCCCAGCGACGTCAGTCTGCAGGACGCGCGCAAAGCTCTCGAGATGTTTGCGCAGGTCAATGTCGAAGTGCTCGGCATCGTCGAAAACATGAGCCACTTCACCTGCCCCCATTGCCATCAGCGAGATCGACATCTTTTCCAAAGGCGGAGCCGAACGCACCGCGAAGCAGTTCAACATTCCGTTCCTCGGTTCCATCGAGCTGGTCCCGGCCATTCGCGAAGGTGGCGACCGCGGCCTGCCCGTAGCGCTCGCCGGCCCTAAGAGCCCGCAGGCCGCCGAGTTCTACGCCGTTGCCCAAAAACTGATGGAACGCGCCGAAGCCGCGGCCGCCGCCACCAAGGACGTGCTCGAAATCACCTAACCACATGTGCGAGAGGCCGACTGATCCCAATCCGACCGAAACTGTCGCCGACTTGCTAACTTGCCAAGCCGCAAAGCGGTGCTGACTTGCTGGTTCTGAATGCAACCGGTCTCCGGCAGAATAAGCTTCGATCCGATCTGTAAACCTTGAATCGTCGGATGCCGACCCTTGAATCCTTTTGTGATTCAAGGATGGGAAACCACAAATCTCACTCCGCGTGGAAACCTGTAGCATGGTGTCGAGGATATGATGACAAAATGAAGCGCGTCTTGTTGTCCTGGAGCAGCGGTAAAGACAGTGCCTGGGCGTTGCACATCTTGCGCCGCCAGCCCGGCATCGAACTCGTCGGATTACTTACAACATTGAATGTTGAGTTCCAGCGCGTCGCCATGCACGGTACTCGCCGTTCTGTGCTGGAGGCGCAAGCCGCCGCCGCTCAACTGCCCTTGTGGACCGTTCCCCTGCCGTGGCCTTGCTCCAATGAAGTCTATGAGCAGCGTATGACTGAAGTCTGCGCGCGCGCCATCTCCGAACACGTCGATGCAATTGCCTTTGGCGATCTGTTTCTAGAGGACGTCCGCCTGTATCGCGAAACTCAGTTGAAGCCCACCGGCCTCGAACCTTTGTTTCCGCTCTGGCAGATTCCCACCGACGCTCTGGCTCGCGACATGATTGCCGGCGGCCTGCGGGCGAAGCTGGTTTGTGTTGACACGAAGCAGTTGCCGGAGTCTTTTGCCGGGCGCGAATTCGACAACGCACTCCTGCGCGACCTGCCCCCTGAAATTGACCCTTGCGGAGAACGCGGTGAGTTTCACACCTGCGTCTATAGCGGGCCCATGTTCGCATCCCCCGTCAACCTGGAAGCAGGAGAAGTCGTCCTTCGCGACGGATTCGTCTTCGCCGATTTTCAGGAGCACAACGCAGTCCTGAGCCACTCTTGAACTCCGTCGTTACACCCTCCGTGCCCCATCCTTGAGTCGTCTTCTGATTCAAGGGCGGCAAACCACAAATCTCAATTCGAATGTCGAGGTAAGACACTTCAGGAAAGACCCGAAGCGTCAGGAATCCAAAACCTATCCGCCGTCAAGCTGCTGTGTGAGCCACTTCAATCTCTTCCGTCAACGCCTCGCCTGCCGTCACACAATCGGCGCGGCTCACATCGTGATGAGTCACCAGCCGAATCGCATCCAGCCCCACTGCACTCGCCAGAATGCCACGCGCCTTTAATCGCGCCACCAGTTCGGCCGCGGTCAACTCGCCCGTTAATTTGAAAATCACGATGTTGGTCTCGACCGTGTCCAGATCGATGGCCACACCTTCAATGTGCGAAAGCGTCTCCGCCAGCAGCCGCGCATTGGCGTGATCTTCGTGCAGCCGCGCCGGCATCTGCTCCAGCGCAATCAGCCCGGCCGCCGCCAGCACCCCGGCCTGGCGCATCCCGCCGCCCAGCGCCTTCCTGTAAATACGCGCCCGCTCCATCAGTTCGGCTGAGCCCGTCAGCATTGACCCCACCGGCGCGCCCAATCCTTTTGACAGGCAAAACATCACCGTGTCGAACCCGCGCGTCAGCCTCTTCACATCCACGCCCAGCGCCGTCGACGCGTTAAAAATCCGCGCGCCATCCAGATGCACGCGGAGCTTCCGCTCCTTCGCCCGGCCGCAAATCTCCTCCATCGTGGCAAGGTCCGTCACCCGCCCGCCGGCCATGTTGGCCGTATTTTCAATTTCAATCAGTCCCGTCGCCGCGCGAAACGCGCTGCGCTCGCGAATCACCGGCTCAATCTCTTTCCACGTCAACGTGCCGCTCTCCGTGCGAACGGTACGCAAAAGGCATCCGGAAAACACCGCCGCAGTCGCCATTTCAAAATCCAGAATGTGCGCCCGCGACTCGCAGATCACTTCCTGCCCCGGCTCGGTATTGAGCCGTATGCCGATCTGGTTCCCCATCGTTCCGGTCGGCACAAACAGCGCCGCTTCGCGCCCAAAGACCTCCGCCGCGCGCTTCTCCAACAAATTCACCGTGGGGTCCTCGCCATACACGTCGTCGCCCACCTCGGCCGCAGCCATCGCCGCTCGCATCTCCGGCGTAGGCCGCGTCACTGTATCCGATCGCAAATCAATCAATGCTTCCAAAATCCTCTCCCTCGTTTCCGGCCCCTGACCTCTGACCCCTGCATGGCCGGGGTCCCCACGGACAGGTCTTCGTCCGTGGGGTGGCTCACGGTATCTGCGCCATCGGCAGTTCAATCACCGGCGTAATCTGCCCATTCCTCGAGGCGAAGGCCCACAATCCGTGAAAGTTTTCCCGCAGCTTGGGATGCGCCTTGAGCAGCGCGCTCAGCACCGCTACCGCCTCTGTGCGCGCTGCCGCCGGGTCTGTGATACCCAACGACTCGTACGTCACCGCCAGGTCGGCTTGTCGCAGCGAAGCGTCCACCCGAATCCCATCGATCTTCCACGTCCGCGCGCCGTCCGCCAGCGAATAAGGAAATGAGTTTGCCGGCGAGCCCTTGATCTCCGACTGCTCATGCAGAAGCTTGTCCAGGTTCGGCGAAGAGATGAAGTCCACCGGCAGCAGCAGGTAATGAGCCATGTCATAGCTCAAGTAGGCGCTCCACGGCGCCCCCGCCTCGGCCAGTCCCCGCGCCCGCGTCCAGTACCACACCCCGTCATGCCCGTCGATAATGCCTTGCCGCAGTGAAAGCCCCCCAAGCTTCCATCCGGGCGCCGCTCCAGTTGGATCCCACACCAGAATGATTCCCATCTGGCCGCCCAGCGGTGCTCCTGCAGCGTCTGCCAGCACCACCGCATATTTGCCCGGCGGCAGCGCGTGCATGGTAATCGTCACCGTCAGCGAGCCGCTGGCGTTCGAGCAGAAAAACTGCGTTTCCGCCGGCGCGGTCGCCGCACTCGCGTCCAGAAGATAAACGTCCTGCAACTGGGCCTGGCCGCCCTTCACCAGCGGCGCGCCGTCTTCCACCGCCCCACGAATTCCGTTCCAGTCCTGCGCCACTCCCGTAAAAAGCTCTGCCTGCAGCGTGCCAACATCCTGCTGCACAACGGCGGTTGAGAGCCTTTGGCCCGCTGCCGCCAGCGCTGCGCGGTCTTCCGGCTGCAGTTCCGATTGCGTCGTGCAGGTGGCTGCCCGGCTCGCCAGCGGCAATGCCACCAGCAGCATCGCAATCAAGTTCTTCCCACTGAGGCGCATGTGTCGCAAATCCTTCTCCGCCCCGCACGCCTTGTGAGCGTCTGCGGGCCACTGTTAGTCTAGTACAGTGACGTCCGCAGCGGCGGGCCGCCGAAGGGTTCCCACCGGCCCAGAGAGCTGATCTTCATGCGCACATCCATCCGCCATCGTGGTCTCGTGTTGAGGAGAATCCTGCGAGTCTTCGCTTCCTCGGCCAAATCGCTGCTCGCCATCGGTTTCGCCGGCACAACCCTGCTGGCCGCGCAATCTTCGCCCTCCACCGCGCCTCATCACAAGCCGCATCGCGTCGCCCGCTCCGCCGCGGCTCATCCCCCTGCCAAAGCCGTCCAGGCCGCGCCGGCCCCGGCTCCCGCCTGGCCCATCAACGACCACCCCGCACCCGCGTCCATCAAGTGGGACAGCAGCGGACTCCGCATCGCCGCCGCCAACTCCAGCCTGCGGGAAATTCTGGCCGACGTGGCCACCGCCACCGGCGCAAAGGTGCAGGGGCTGGCATCCGATGAGCGGGTTTTTGGAGACTATGGTCCCGGCCCGGTGCGCGATGTGCTCTCCCAATTGCTCCAGGGGTCCGCCTACAACATCCTCATCATCGGCGACCAGAGCCAGAACATCCCGCTCCAGATCGTGCTCAGCGCGCGCCGCTCTGGGGATCAGCCCGCCGCAACTTCGCAGTCCGCCACCCCAACGGAGGACGATGCCGCCGACAACGATGTCGATGAGCAGCCGCAGCCCATGCCGGTTCCTCCCAGCATCCGGCCCGGCTTCGGTGCCGGCGCGCCGGCACGCACCCCGCAGCAGATCATGGAAGAGATGCAGCGCCAGCAGCAGGTTCAGCGCGAACAGCAAATCCAGCAGCAGTCCCAGCCCAATCAATAGATCCCGTGCCCTCGATCCCAGTGATTTGAATGAACTCCGTGCCCGTCCTTGAATCGTCTTCTGATTCAAGGGCGGGAATCCACAAATCCGAGTCCTTTCAAACGGCGCGGCATCTTCAGCCCCCCCGGTAGGGGAGAACACGAAAGCTGGCCCAGGGTTCAACCCTGGGCCAGCTTTCCCTCGAACCGACCGATCCAAGTACCGCCGCCCCTGAAACTCAAGGGCAGGCAAACACAAATCTCGTTTAGGACGTTGTCCACACGCCGTTAGGGATCAGTCGAGACTTCCCAAACTGGTTTGTCAAAGCAGTGAAGATATCGGTCAACGCCAGCCCAGGAGAATCAGGCGAGGTGCATTGGCCCACGTTTTGCGAGGCGCTGGCATCGGAAAAGAAATGCGACTGATCCCCTGACGCCCATCCGCTCGACATCTCTTGCATGGCCTGGCACGGGGTAACCCCGGTCCCGTTCGGATTGTAGGGAACGTTGCCGGCGCATCCAGTCTTGGTGGTGCACTTCACGTCGCTCGCGCATCCCGAACTGGCAGCGCCATAGGCAATCGAGTACACCGTGGTGTTCGGCAGCCCCGCTGCATACTGGGCTGCTGCCACAGCCTGTGCGCACTGGTCCTGGGCAGATCCGTAGGTGGCGCCATTGTTCGTGGAGCCCGTAATCTTGCCGCTGTCCGCGTCGCCGTCGCTCAGGATGATCAGCGCGTTCACTGAGCCCGGATTGGCGGCCTGTGCCGCCACCAGAGACGACGTCGCGGCATAGATGGCGCCTGCATAATAGGTCCCGTCGCCACCCGGGGTTTGCAATCCGTTGCAGGGGTGATAATTCCTGCCCGTCCCGGTGCCCACTCCTCCGCCGGTCGCGACCGTGAGGGCGGAGCCGGTGTTCAGCGCCGCTCCGCTCTGGTTCGTGGAACTGTAATTGCTCAGGTATCCGGTGATCTGGTAGGTCCCGGTCGTGCCCGTTGGAGCAGTCCACGTAGCTCCGATTCCCGGCGTGGTATAGGGCGTGATAGCAGCGGCGCTTGACGGGCAGGTAGTCTCGTTGGAAGCCTGATTCGCCTCAACCGGAGGAAAGGTGAACAGGCTCACCTGGTCGTACGGCGTGCAGGATGACCCGGTCGCGCCAGCGGCGCAGGGCTGAAGAAGCTGCAGCATGGTCTGAACGCCCGCCAGTGCGCAAGCGATTCTTGTGCTGCCGCAGTTTGCATCCGTGTCCTGGTTCCCCATCGAATTCGTCGTGTCCACGACCATGGCCACGTTGTATTGCGCCGGCGCTGCGCCCTTCACTGCCGCCGTCGAAGTGGTTGTCAGCGTAATGGACTTGGCGGCATTGATTCCGAACACTCCCAATACCTGGATGAACATCGTTGGTACCGGTGACGACTGTACCACCCGGATCGTGTTATAGCCCGTTGGTGAGGAAGAACACGGAACGCCCAACGTTGTCGCAACATATGTGTTGCACTGGAACAGCGGTGTTGATACCGACGCGTTCGGCAGGTTTCCGTTAACGTTGGCGCCGCCGGCCTGCGAACTGTAAGCGAGCACCTCGCTGGTCGCCGTGGCCGTGGTTGCTCCCTTCTGGGCCATTTCATAGGCCCCCGCCAGCGCCGCCGCATCCGTCGATGCCTGAAGTTCGCGATAGCACACATAAGCGTGACCAAGATCCAGCGTCAACCCCGCCATTCCACAAAAGAGAACCATCAGCATCGCCATCCAGGGGAGTATCTGGCCGCTCGCGTCCTTGAAGGCCTTCAGAAAGAGCCATCTGCGCCGATTTTTCATTGAATGATCTCCGCGACCTGGCTTCCCAGCGTACAGCCCGGGAACGTATATCCGTAAACCGCGAGACTACATGTATAAGTGGCCGTTATCATCGCGCTCCCGCCCGGAGACATCGTTACACCCGCGCACGCCGCCCCGGTCGAACCCCCGCTGACCACCGTCGGAGATCCATTCAAAGTAATCGTCAAGGTCAGATTCGAGGTGCTCATCATCGGCGTGATTCCGTTGTAAACATCCCCGGCAGCCTGCTGGCACGGATCCGACTGTCCGCGGGCTACGGCCAGAACCCGGCCACCATCGCTCACCGCTTCCGCCAGCAGCAATTTCTGATACAACGCAATCGAAAAGGCGAAAATACCTGTAATCAGAAGCAGCACGAGCGGCAAGGTCACCGCTAATTCAACCAGCGCCCCTCCCTCGCTCCCCGAACCAAAGAAGGCACGAATCCGCGTCAAAGGGGATCGGTTTTCACTCCTCACCCCCGCGCCAGCCGAGGCGGTCTCACTTGGGCCCGGGCCAATCGACTCAGGTGCACATACGCCACCTGGAACTGTCATGGTCAATCCTCCGCTCATTTACTTACGGCATTACCCAACCGCAACCGGAAACGGACTCCGGGTAAACATCGACTGTTGGGAAGCCTGGTAAACCGATAATACTTCGCGCCACCGAAGTTTCAATGCCCCTTTCGCATCATTACAAGGTCGAAGGTACTCGGCACTTACGTTACGCAAGTTCAAGGACTGGTGGATGTCCTCGTATCCGGCTTAAGAACCGAGTCCCGGAGGATATCTCTCTTGGTTCCAAAGCCTCGGGACAGCAATTTACCCCCGAATAGAAAGGCCGGGGTGAATGCCCCCGGCCACAAAAATCATCCAGTCTGTCGCCTCGCACGCCTCACGGCGTGTTGTTTGGTATCAGTCTCGCCCCGCTCATCTGCCCCAGAATGGCATTGACAATACCGTTCAAGGCGGTGATCGACTCGGATGCGCCGGCCGCCGAACATCCGCTGTTGCCCGTAGGTCCGTAGAAATCGGAATAAAAATGCGAAGTATCGCCCGATGCCCACCCCGAAGACATCTGCTTGAGGGCATCGCAGGGTGCAACGTTCTGGTGGGTACCCCCCGATCGGTCGCTGCCGCAATTACTTGAATTCGATGTTGTCGGCGAGTTGTAACCGATGACGTAAACCGTGGTTCCTGCAGCTGTAGCAGCGTTGGCCGCGTCAATGCCTTGCCCGCATTCACCAACCCATGACGGATAGTTGCCCGAATTGGTGGCGATCGTCGTGCTTTGCGACCCAGTCACCATGTCATTCACTCCGGCATAGAAGTCGCCAGCCGCGTATTGCTGACCACCCTCTGTGAATGAGCTGGTCGGGTATTGTTCCTTCGCCGTCGCATTGCCATCGCTGAGGATGATCATCGCATTCTGCGAGCCGGGGTTGGCCGCCTGCTCGGCAACCAGTGACGATTGCGCCGCATAGATCGCCCCCGCGTAGTAGGTGTTCTCGTAGCCCGTCTGAAGCCCCGTGCAACTCGTGCCCCCGATTGCATTGGTCAGATTCGAGTTGGTGTTCAACGTTTTGGCCGTGTCGGAGGTGCGGTAGTCCGTCCAATAACCGTTATAGCCTTGCGAGCCCGGGGTGTTATTTCCCCCGGTAACCTGGTAAGTTTCCTGAACGGTCGTCGTCGTCGTTGTCGTGTGCTGGTGCGGATATGTCCCTGTCGTGGTCGTGGTCGTCACTGAGTACGGCATGGGCGATAATGTCGTCGCCGTAGTCGAGGGAAATGTGTACGGCCCTGCCGTCGGAGCCGAAGCACCGCAGGTATAGTCGTTTGACACTGTCGTAGTCGTCAGGTTCGGAAAAGTGAACAGGCTGATGCGATCCAGCGAGGGGTCCAGCCCCTGCAACAATTGTTGAAACGCCTGATTCGCGCACTGTAGCTGCGTCTTGTTGCTGCAGTAAGGGTCCGTGTCAGCCATCGACGGAGTCGTGTCGAGCACGATCGCCACGTTGTAAGGCTTGGGCTTCGAGCCTTTCGAGGCCGTCGAGGTTGCGCTCACCGTCATGTTTTTTATCCCCATGACCCCGGCGAAAAAGGTTGGAATCGTCGCTGTCTCCGTTACCTGAACGGCGTTCGGGTGAGTCGAGTCGCACGACAGCCCCCACCCTGACACCGTTGTCAGGCACAAGCCGGAAACCGCCGGGACTACCGTCAGGCCGCCATAAATGTTCTTGCCGCTCGAGGAAGAACTGTAGGTCTGCGCCACCGTAGCGTAGTTGGTCTCGGGCAGTGTCGCGGCGCCCGCCAGCGCCGCCGCATCCGCCGAAGCCTGAAGTTGACGCTGCACAGAGTAAGCGAAGCCAACATCCACCACCAGTGCGGACATCCCCAGAAAAAGCAACAGCAGCAGCAATACCCAGGGGAGCACCTGGCCGCTCTCATCGCTGAACACCCTGCATTCGACTGATCGGTTCCTTCTAATCACCAGGCATTTCGCCTGGGCAACTTTCTTTCCGGCCACATTGCCGGTTCTCGAATTTACTTCAAGGGTCCGCATTGGACAGTCTCCTTGCTGCTTCGCCCTGCGGTTCACTGCACAAGTTCCGAGGTCTGGCCAATCAGGTTGATCGACGTGGACCTCCATCCATAGATTGCAAGCGAGTAGGGATAGGTCGCCTTCACCTGCACGGTATCGCCCGGGTTCATGGCCAAACCTGCGCACGAGTTGGTATAGGGGGTTGCCACTGCCGGCGTGACGGAGGTGGTCGTGTAGGTGATCGCATACGTAATCGAGCTTGATTGGATCCCCGGCGCCGAAGCGTTCGCAACCTGCACCGCATACGCGCACGGATCAGTCCCGGCCAGTGCCGGCGTCGTCTGATTCCGGGCCAGCGCCACTGTCCTTGCGCCCAGATTCACCGCGTTCGTCAGCACAATGTAGTTGTTCAGCCCGATTCCGAACGAGAACATGCCCGTCATCAGCATCAAAATCAAGGGAAGTACGAGAGCAAACTCAACCAGAGACCCTCCCTCATTCCCCCCACCGGAAAAACGGCGCAAAGCCGAAACGGCCATCCCTATCCGGCAATGCTCTTCCCGGATTGCATGGCGTTGAATCGTTCTCGCGCCAAACAGCGGAAACTTCTCGCGCGCGCCAGCAAATATCTTCATCGTTCGTCCTCCACTTACCTGCGACGCCAGGATTCTGCCCAAAGAACGTCGCCTGCAAATGACCTTGGGGTGATTTATTGAACTCTGCTAACACTCATGTAACTTAAGTTGGTTACCAGAATCAATAACTCTTTTCGGTAATTTACTCCGGAGGTAATAAGAGCCCAGTGTCTTGATGTGAAACAAATTGATTCGCGCCACGGGCGCTGGAAGCCATAATTGCTGAGTTGTGATCCCTATCACACTGTTCCATAGTCACCCAGGGAAAGCGAGTCGCTGACCGCCCCGGAGAAGCGACGCTGAAAATTCCGGTGCCCCATGTATGACGTCGTCCTTTCCTGTCAGCTGAAAAGCGCAGACAGGCTCTCGTGGTCGTTGGGCAGCGTCAAGATGTGCCGGGCGTCCCGCTTGCTGGTCTTCTGCTTGCGCGGGTTCGAGGCGTGGACCGCGCTCGGATCGCCCAGCAACAAATTGCCGATAATTACCCTCCCTTTCCGCACAATCGTACATATGCGGCAAAATAACCGCCGCTACCCCCAGGATCTGTGACTCATAAATCACATTCACCGAGGCTTTGTGCCAGGGCGCGACTTTGAAGCGGTGCCGTAAATGTCGTAAGCGAGGGATTTAGCCCCTCAGGGATTCGCCGTTCCAGATCCCGACACCACCGGGGCGCCTCGCGAATGCGCGCTGACTGCGCGTATCCTTAAGAGTGGCAGCACCACTCTCATTCCAAGACAAGGAAAAACCATGGCGGAGATAGCCGTTGAGGCCACCGATGTACCCGCGCAGTTGCCCAATGTTCGTGTAGCCGTGCTGGGCGCCGGCAAAATGGGCGGCATCCTGCTCCAGGCCTTCCTCAAGCAGAACCTTTTCGCGCCCGACCAGATTCACGCCACTGTGGGCCATGCCGAACGCGCCCTGGCCCTGAGCACCCAATGGGGCGTGGACGTGAGCACCAACAACCTCGAGGCGGCCAGCCAGTCTGACCTGATTCTGCTGGGCGTGAAGCCCTTCCAGGTGCCTGACCTCATCGCCGAGATTCGCCCCGCGCTGACCAAGTCCAAGACGCTGGTCTCCTTCGCGGCCTCGGTCAAGACGCGCAGCATTGAAGAAGCCGCCGGCCTCGACATCGCCGTGATTCGCGCCATGCCCAACACACCGTCTGCGCTGGGCGCGGGCGCCGCCGGACTGTGCCGCGGACGCTTCGTCTCCGCTGAGCAGATGGAGCTGGCCCAACGCATCTTTGAGACCGTGGGCCGCACCGTTGTAGTGGACGAAAAGCACATGGATGCCGTAACGGGTCTCTCGGCGTCGGGACCGGCTTACATCTACATCATCATCGAGGCTCTGGCCGAAGCAGGCGTCAAGGTGGGCCTGCCCCGCGAAACCGCTACCCAACTGGCCGCGCAGACCACCTTCGGCGCCGCCAAGATGGTGCTCGAGACCGGCTATCATCCCGCCCTGCTGAAGGACGCCGTGACCACGCCGGCCGGCTGCACCATCGACGGCATTCTGGAACTGGAAGAAGGCGGGCTGAGGGTGACGCTGATCAAAGCCGTGATGCGCGCCACGGAGAGAGCCAAGCAACTGGCGGCGGGATAGGTCCGGCACAGAAATCCGTCTCAGACCACCACTCCAATGCACCGTCATCCTGAACGCAGTGAAGGATCCGCGGTTGCCGCCCGATGCTCCAATCAACGGCCACCGAACGAGCCAAGCAACTGGCCGCAGGATCGGTCCGGCACGGAAATCCGTCTCAGACCACCACTCCAATGCACCGTCATCCTGAACGCAGTGAAGGATCCGCGGTTGCCGTTCGATGCTCAAATCAACGGCCACCGAACGAGCCAAGCAACTGGCCGCAGGATCGGTCCGGCACGGAAATCCGTCTCAGACCACCACTCCAATGCACCGTCATCCTGAACGCAGTGAAGGATCCGCGGTTGCCGTTCGATGCTCAAATCAACCCCGAAACTTCTCCATTGGCCACAATCCGCCCATCACCTCACAGCAGGCCGATATCGCCGCTCCCCCCAACGCGCTGTCATCCCGACAGAGCGCAGCGACGAGGGATCCGCGGTTGCTTTTGGGAGTTCAAGGTGGCGATACTTCCGAATTGGCGACCATCCTCCCACTACCTCACAGGAGACCGATACCCCCGCTCCTTTCCCCAACGCGCTGTCATCCCGACAGAGCGCAGCGACGAGGGATCTGCGGTTGCCTTTCGGAGTCTGAAGGTGGTGATACTTGCGAATCGGAGACATCCGCCCTCGATGATTTTGTGCGATCGTCCGATAGAATCAACGCCATCTTGGAGGAAGCGTGCAAAGTACCCCGGAACTGGGAATTGCGATTGGTTTTGCCATATTCTGCGTGGGCGGTTTCGCGCGCATAAAAATGGACTATGCCGCGAACGGCATGAGGATGTTTCACGACTTCCGAAGGGGGAATACTGAGAAGGCCTATTGGAAGCTCATCAAGGAGCATCGCGCCCCTGCTTGGCCTTTCTTTCTAAGCATCGTGTGCGTTCCCCTCGGGGTGGTTGTTCTGTTTGGCTCAATCATTTGGAGCAATCATTTGAGGCATTAATTGAGCCGCGGTCGTATCACCGCCGATGCAGAAGTTTCGACCCAGAAACCGTGAACCGCTTCTACCGATCGCCTGTAGCACGTACGAAATTCCTCTTTGCCCGATGAGGAGCGAACCTGCTCCACATCCGGCTGGAGAAAAATAACCGGGAACTCTCCATCAACATCAAGTCTCTGAGGCGAATCTCCACATCCATGCCAAGTTTGTTCCAACCCGGCGAAACGTCACGCCTCGAAACAGCCATCCGCCGCCCAACCTGGCTGCCGTCTTACATCCCTGAGCTGCAAGGGCTGCGCGGTCTTGCGGTTCTGGCCGTGGTCATCTACCACTGCCATCCGCGCCTCACCGGTACGTGGATGTACTACCCCTCGCTATGGGGATGGGCGGGCGTCAATCTTTTCTTTGTCCTCTCCGGCTTTCTAATTACGTCGATTCTGCTCGAGGCGCGGAGCAAGCCGCATTATTTCCGCAACTTCTACGGAAGGCGCGCGCTGCGCATCTGGCCCGTGTACGTACTGGTGCTCGTCGTCTGCTATCTGAATGCGCCCTGGTTCATCGGGCCTTCGATCTGGAATGCGGTGAAGGCGGCTCCGTGGCTGGCCTACCTCTTTTTCGTGCAGAATCTGTTTCACCTGGCGCTGCCGCCGGCCCTCGGCCAAACATGGTCACTCGCTATAGAGGAGCAGTTTTACATTGTTTGGGCGCCGCTTGTGAGACTGTGCCGCCCGTGGGTGCTGGCCGCGCTTGTGTGTTGCACGCTGATCGGCTGTCCGCTTTTCCGGCTGGCGAACTTCAGATGGATGACACCGACAAATACGCTGATTCACCTGGACGGGATTGCACTGGGAAGCTTGCTGGCGCTGGGGCTTTTCACGATTCAACTCGGCCGGCGTGCGTGGCTCCTGATCGGCCTCGGCGCGCTGGTGCTGGGCATTGCCGCCGCAGCCACCATCGCCGGCGGCACCGCGTTTCTTGATTCCGCGCTGGCAGCAGCGTTTGCCGGCGCCGTGCTGGTGGCGCTTACCTCGACCGGCGCGCGCAACCCGTTGAATGCCGCGCTGCGGCGCGGTCCTTTGGCGTTCTATGGCCGCATCAGTTACGGCCTTTACATGATTCACATCATGACCTTCATCTACTTCGGCTGGTTCGACCTGAAGATGGATCGCTACGGCATCGCCGGCAACCTGGCCGTGGTTGGCTTCCGGCTGGCGACTGCTACCGCGGCGGCGACCGTGCTTTGGTACGGTTTTGAATCGCGCATTCTGAAACTGAAACGCTACTTTTAGAACATCACTTGGCATCTGAGGAAGCAAAGGCGAGCCGTGCATCTCAAGGCGTGAAACACCGTCTCGCGTGCACGTGACCTCAATCACCCGCTTTGTAACAAACGACTGCTAGGCTGGAAGGTTGGAAACTCTCTATCGAGGTGCCCCATGAGCAAAGCGACGACCGAAGATCCCCGGGCCGAAGCAAAGACCGAAGGCCCTCTAAGTCCCGAAGTGCTGGCAAAGATGAATGCCTACTGGCGCGCTGCCAATTACCTTTCCGTGGGCCAGATTTACCTGAAAGACAATCCCCTGCTGGAGCGGCCACTCACGCTGGACGACGTGAAGCCGCGCCTGCTGGGCCACTGGGGAACGACGCCCGGGCTGAATTTTCTTTACGTACACTGGAACCGCATCATCCGCGAGCGCAACCTGGACATGATTTACATCATCGGTCCGGGACATGGCGGTCCGGGGATTGTTGCCAACACTTATCTTGAAGGCTCATACACCGAAATCTATCCGCACATCGAGCAGAACAGGGACGGGATCAAGCGCCTCTTCCGCCAATTCAGTTGGCCCTATGGCGTTCCGAGCCACGTAGCGCCGGAAACGCCGGGGTCGATTCACGAGGGCGGTGAGCTGGGCTATTCGCTGGTGCATGCTTACGGTGCGGCGTTCGACAATCCCAACCTGATTGTGGGCTGCGTGGTGGGCGACGGCGAGGCCGAGACCGGACCGCTGGCGACGAGTTGGCATTCGAACAAGTTTCTCAATCCCGCCACGGACGGCGCGGTGCTGCCGGTTCTGCACCTGAACGGCTACAAGATCGCCAATCCCACGGTGCTGGCCCGGATTCCTCATGGCGAGTTGGAAGACCTGATGCGCGGCTATGGGTATGAGCCATTCACCATCGTGGGCGATGATCCGCCGACGATGCACCAGAAGGCCGCCGCGGTATTCGATACCATCTTCGACCGCATCGCTGAAATTCAAAAGGGCGCGCGCGAAGGCAACAGTGGTTCAATCCCTCGTCCCGCGTGGCCCATGCTCATCATGCGCACGCCCAAGGGCTGGACCGGGCCGAAGTTTGTCGATGGCAAGCCGGTGGAAAATACATGGCGCGCTCACCAGGTTCCGTTTGCCGAACTGCGTGAGAAGCCCGACCATCTGCGCCTGCTGGAAGAGTGGATGCGCGGCTACAAGCCGGAAGAGCTTTTCGATGAGAAGGGCGCGTTCCGCGAGGAGTTAGCCGACCTGGCGCCCAAGGGGCGGCTGCGCATGGGCATGAACGCCCACGCCAACGGCGGCCTGTTGCTCCACCCGCTCAACCTGCCCAATTTTCGCGATTTTGCCGTTAACGTCGAGGGGCCCGGTCAAGCGGACGCCGAAACCACGCGTGTGCTTGGTCACTGGCTGCATGCTGTGATGCAGGCCAACCTGGAGCACAAGAACTTCCGCGTCTTTGGCCCCGACGAGACCGCCTCGAACCGCCTCGACGAAGTAATTATCGGCACCGGCAAGGAATGGATGGCCGAGGTGCTGCCGGTCGACGAAAATCTTTCGCAGATGGGCCATGTGATGGAGGTGTTGAGCGAACACATGTGCCAGGGATGGCTTGAGGGCTATCTGCTCACCGGACGGCACGGCTTTTTCAATTGCTATGAAGCCTTCATCCACATCGTGGATTCGATGGCGAACCAGCACGCCAAGTGGCTGAAGGTCACGCGCGAAATTCCCTGGCGCAAGCCCATCGCGTCGCTCAACTACCTGCTCAGTTCGCTGGTGTGGCGGCAGGACCACAACGGTTTCTCGCATCAGGATCCGGGATTCATCGATCACCTGATGAACAAGAAAGCCGACGTGGTGCGCATCTATCTTCCGCCCGACGCCAATACCCTGCTCTCGGTGGCCGATCATTGCCTGCGCAGCAGAAACTACATCAATCTGATTGTCGCCGGAAAGCAGCCTGCGCCGCAGTGGCTTCCGATGGACGACGCTATCACTCTCTGCACCATCGGAATGGGGGAATGGAAATGGGCCTCCAACGACGAGGGCAACCCCGAAGTGGTGATGGGCTGCTGTGGAGACGTGCCGGCGATGGAGGCCCTGGCCGCCGTGATGTTGCTGCGTGAACAGGTTCCCGATCTGCGCATCCGGGTGGTGAACGTGGTGGACCTGATGGCCATGCAGCCGCAGTCGGAGCATCCCCATGGGCTTGCCGATGAGGATTTCGACCGCCTGTTTCCTCCCGGCGTTCCGACAATTTTTGCATTTCATGGTTATCCATGGCTCATTCACCGGCTCACCTATCGCCGCCACAACCATGACAACCTTCACGTGCGCGGTTACAAAGAGGAAGGCACCACCACCACGCCTTTTGATATGTGCGTGCTCAATAACATCGACCGCTTCCAATTGACGATGGATGCCATTACGCGCGTGCCGCGGCTTGCTTCGCGGGCCGACGCGGCGCGGCAGTGGTATTCAGAACAAATCCAACGCCATCGCTTGTACGTAACCGAAAACGGAGAGGACCTGCCGGAGATTCGCAACTGGCGCTGGGCCCGGAAGTGATCCGCCAATTCACCGATCCACCAACCCGCTGATTCCTTCAGCTATTTTTCAGAGGTTAGTTTTCATGTCGTCTTTGCCTGTCCTGGTTTTGAACAGCGGTTCTTCTTCCATCAAGTTTTCGGTCTATGAAGCCGGCGACGGCCGGCGCACAAAGCTTCACGAGGGCGCGGTTGACGGCATCGGCACCGATCTGGGCAAGTTCTGGATCAAAGATGCCGCCGGCAAGAAGCTTGTGGATCAAACGCCCGCGCTGCCCACGCGCGCAGTGGCATTTGCGCTGGTGGCGGATGCGCTGCACTCCGCCGACTTCCCTGCCCCGGCTGCAATCGGGCACCGCATGGTGTGCGGAGGGCCGACGGTGCTCGAGAATCAGCTCATCACTCCCGAGTTGATCGATGAGATGGAGCGCTATACAGCGTTTGCGCCGCTGCACACGCCCATTGCCGTCTATATCATGCGCGAAGCCCTTCGACTCTTCCCGGGAGTTCCGAACTTCGTCTGTCTCGACTCGTACTTCCATCGCACCATGCCGGAGGTGGTGTCGCACATGCCGATCCCCGCAGAATACGTGGCGATGGGCGTACGGCGTTTCGGCGCGCACGGCATCTCGTATGAATCCATCGTGTATCAGTTGCAGCCCAATGTGCCCGAAAAGCTAATTGTGGCGCACCTCGGCAACGGAGCGTCGATCAGCGCGATTCGCGGCGCCAAATGCCTTGATACATCCATGGGCCTCACTCCCACGGGCGGCATCATCAGCGGCACGCGCACGGGCGACATCGACCCCGGCGTGCTCCTGTTCATCCTTCGCAAAATCGCGGAGACAACCGAGAGCGCTGCTTCGGCCGCGGACCAGTTGGAAGTGGTCGCCGCAAAGAAGGCGGGTCTGCTTGGAATGAGCGAGCTCTCAAACGACATGCGCGACCTGCGCGAGGCCATTAAGGAAGGCAATGCCAAGGCGCGTCTCGCGGTGGACAAATTCACCTGGACCATCGCCAAATGGATCGGCAGCTATTTTGCCGAACTGGGCGGACTCGACATGCTGGTCTTCACCGGCGGCATCGGCGAGAACGACATTGCCTCGCGCGCCGAAATCTGCGCCGGGCTGGGCGCCCTGGGGATTGTGATTGACCCGCTTCGCAACAACGTGCGCGGCAATGCCGTGATCTCCGCGGAGAACTCACCGGTCATGGTGCGGGTGATTCCGCCCGCCGAGGATCTGATCATTGTGAACCATGTGGTCCGGCTGCTGACTGAGTAGAGCCGCAACGGCACTCGGCACCGCAGCGTGTTCTACACTGAAGGGTTCGATACGGAGCCTTCATCCATGCCTGATGCCGCAGTTTCCATTGAAGCAAAGCAGCTACCATCGCCCGCCCTGCGCCGTTATGCCTGGGGAGTGCTGGTCTACTCCGTCGCAGTGATTCTGTGGGGCACGCTGGTACGCGCGAGCGGCTCAGGGGCGGGTTGCGGCGATCATTGGCCGCTCTGCAATGGCACCGTCATCCAGCATTCCCCCCGCGTCGACACAATCATCGAGTTCACGCATCGCATCACCAGCGGCCTCTCGACGTTCGCAGTTCTTGGCCTGCTCGTCTGGACATTTGCCGGCACGGTGCGCGGACACCTGGCCCGCGCCGTCTCAGTGGCCGCGTTGGTGTTCATCATGATCGAGGCTGTTCTCGGAGCTTTTCTCGTCAAGCTTGGCCTGACGGCGCAGAGCCGGTCTCCTTTGCGCGCGCCCTACCTCGCGCTGCATCTTACCAACACGTTGCTGTTGCTCGCCGCTCTTACGCTGACCGCGCATCTGCTTTCGCGGCAAAAGGGCTTCATGCGCGGGCATGTCCGCCTCGTCGCACCGTTCGGCGCGATTGCGGCGGTGGTAGTTGTGCTTATTGTGGGTGTCACCGGTTCGCTAGCTGCCCTGGGTGATACGCTCTTCCCCGCAAGCTCACTGGGGAACGCGATGGCGCAGGATTTCTCCGCCAGCAGCGGCTGGCTGGTGCGCTGGCGCTGGACGCATCCCACGGTCGCCTTCCTCGCCAGCATCCTTCTCACCTGGCTACTGGTGCGGGCTGCGCAACACACGAAATACTGGGACAATCGCAAGCTCTCGGCGCTGGTGCTGATGCTGCTCGCCGCGCAATATCTGCTTGGAGTGCTGGACGTGGTGCTGCTTGCACCTGTCTGGCTACAGGTCGCGCATTTACTGGGCGCCGACGCACTTTGGGCCGCCCTTGTGGTGCTCACGGCGCGGCTTACATTGCAGCCTAAAGATGCCAATGAGCGGGTGCAGAGCATCTGACGTTGCCAGGCGTCCACGCAAGAGAAAACAGAGCGTCGCAAAACGCACTCAGACCGTCAGGCTGGGGATCCAGACGGTCTGAGTTGGGTGGGCGCACAGCTTGAGCTATTCGCTCAGCGGGCCATGGCAAGTCTTTAGTTGCCGCTTCCTGACGGTGCAGACGCGGCGTTCTGTTCGCCGCTCATGTTTGAGAGCAATTGAACTTCAACACGCCGGTTCTTCTGTCTGCCTTCGCGCGTGTTGTTGGGGGCCACTTCCTCATCCTTGCCGATGCCGATCAAATAGAACCGGTGCGCGGCAACGTTGTACTTCGACGCCAGATACTGCACCACCGCATCTGCGCGGCGCTGGCTCAGGTCGTAGTTGTACTGGGCGGAGCCGATGGAGTCCGTTCCACCGGTCACTTCGAGGATGTAGCTCTTTGCCGAGCCGAGGCCCGCAGCAAAGTTGTCCAGTTGCTGCTTGTCAGACGCCGTCAGCACGGCCTTGTCGAATCCGAAGGTCACCGTAACATCTGCCATCTGCTTATAGTTGTCCAGGCCCTTCACTACGCTGTCCAGCGAATCGGCGCGATGCACGGCGTCGTTCGCGGCAGTCTCCGCAGTGTCTGCCGACTTGGTCGCGCTCTGCGCATTCTGGGTTGCGCTGTCGGCTGCACCTTGAGCCTGCTTGATTCCCGCCTGTGCCCGGTCGTTCACATCCTGAATCTCCCGGCCGTTGGCCGCGGTCTTGGCCTCGAGTTGATCGGTATGCTCCACGATCGGCGCGGTCTGTGTGCGCACGTAGTTCTTGGTGGCGCACCCTGTCATTCCGACAATCAGCAATGCTGTCGTCCCCATCCACAAGCTAAATCGATAGTTCACCATAGCCTCTTTCCTCCTATCTGCCCCCGTTAAGCATGTGGTCACACTAAGGGCAGATAACGTCTTTCGTATCGAAAATTTAGATGCACCTTCCGGGCCAAAGGTTGGGAAGAAGGCAACCTATTGAAGGGAATAAACTTACCCACGATATTACCCGAAACTTTCCACAATTGGACCATGTAATTCTTACCTTGTGCGGTAAGGATTGCGTGGCGAGCCGGCCAGTGGGCCAGCTCGTTCTGCCAACAGCTATTCTAGAAAGAGGCGCTGAAGCCCCGATTTCGACTATGGACCTCTCGGAGAAAATCCGGATTTTGCCCACCCAGCCCGGTGTGTACCTCTACAAGAATGCCGAGGGGGAAGTAATCTATGTGGGCAAGGCGAAAAATCTCCGCTCACGGGTCCGCTCCTACCTGCTGGAAGCGTCGCAAGCCAACGCCAAAACCGGCTCTCTGATGCGCGAGGCCGTCGATATCGAAACCATCCTGGTGGCCAACGAGCATGAGGCGCTGGCCCTGGAAAATAACCTGATCAAGCAGCGAAAGCCCCGCTTCAACGTTCTGTTGCGGGATGACAAGACGTATCCCTACGTCAAGCTGACCCTTGGCGACCGCTTTCCTAAGGTATTTGTGACGCGCCGGCTGCGCAAGGATGGCTCAGCGTACTACGGCCCTTACTTTCCAGGCAATCTTGCGTACCGTATCGTCGAGCTGATCCATCGCAGCTTTCTGCTGCCAAGCTGCAAGGTCGATCTCTCTCGTTACCATCCCCGCGCGTGCCTGCAGTACTACATTCATCGCTGCCTGGGCCCTTGCGTTGAAGGGCTGACCAGGCCGGAGATTTATGCCGATGCCGTCCGCGACACACAACTTTTTCTGGAGGGCCGTCACACCGAACTGGAGCGCTCTCTCACCGTTCGCATGATGGCCGCCGCCGAGGCCGAGCAGTTTGAAGCCGCAGCTCGGCTGCGCGATCAGCTCTCCACGGTGCACCAGCTCCAGGAGAAACAGCGCATTGCCACAGCCGAACAAAGCGACGACGCCGACGTGTTTGGTTATCACTTCGAAGACGGCAACCTGGCCGTAAACCTGTTTCACGTGCGCGCGGGCAAGATTGTAGACCGACGTGAGTTCTTCTGGGAGGATTTGCCGGAGCTTTTGGAGCCCGTCGACGAGCCGAGTGGCGGGGTTCTCGACTCTGAGACCGGGGAAATCAGAGAGCTGGAACCGCCCTTCCACGCCGGCCCGGTTTTCTCCGCACTGCTGAAGCAGCTCTACATTGACCAGCCATACGTTCCTCGCTCGATCCTGATTCCGGTCGATTTCGACGATCGCGAAACGCTGGCTGGGCTACTCAGCGAGCGCACCGGCCACCGCATCGAACTGACGGTTCCACAGCGTGGGGAAAAACGCTCGCTGGTGGACCTTGCCGGGCAGAACGCCAAGCAATCTTATACGCAGCGGTTCAGGGTTTTGGAGCCTTCGCGCAAGGCGATCCAGGAAGCGCTCGCCGACACGCTGATGCTGCCGGAGCTGCCTCGTCGGATCGAGTGTTTCGACATCTCGCACATACAAGGCGCAGAAACCGTGGCATCGCTGGTGGTGTGGGAAGACGGCAAAATGAACAAGCAGGCCTATCGCAAATTCAAGGTAATGACAGTGGTGGGCGTAGACGACTTTGCCTCGATGCGCGAGGTGGTCCATCGCCGATATCGCCGCCTGAAGGAAGAAGACCAGCCCATGCCGTCTCTGATACTCATCGACGGGGGTCTCGGTCAGCTCCACGCCGCGGCCGAGGCACTGGAGTCGCTCGGGTTCACGTCGCAGCCTCTGGCGTCTATCGCAAAAAAGGAAGAAGTGATCTACCTCTACGGCAATGAGGAGGAGCCAGTCGTTCTCGACCGGCGCTCGCCTGTGCTTCACCTCGTCCAGCTCATCCGCGACGAGAGTCACCGTTTTGCCGTGGGGTATCATCGCCAGCGGCGGGCAATGCGCGACCGCGATTCGGAACTGCTGAACATCCCAGGAGTCGGAACGCTAACCCGCCAGCGTCTGCTGACCCATTTCGGCAGCCTGCGCGACGTGCAGCAAGCCACTGCGGAGTCGCTCGCAGCGGTGGTTCCGCGCAAGACTGCTGAGACCATCTGGCAGCATTTCCATCAGGCCGAACCTGCCTGATCGTCAGTTCCTCAGGTCATCCACCAGCACCTTCAGATGGGAACAACCGGGAATCGCCGCTGCGCATCCCACTAAGCGGGAGTAATAAGCAAGCCGGGAGATAAAGCGCAATGAGGTATCTGCATCTGAGTTACATTCCGGCAGCCGCCCTGGCGGGAGTGTTAGTCATCGCAGGCTGTCAAACGGGCTCTCATCCTGACGACCAGTCAGCAGTGTATAACAACCTCGACAAAAATGAACTGCGGAGCGTGACCGCGCACCAAAACAGGGATTCCGGAGTAATCACTCTCACTGGAATCGTGGGTAGCGCCAAACAAAGATCCCAGGCTGAAGAGATCGCAAGGCAAGCCGCACCCGGATATTCGATCAACAATGAGTTAACCGTAGATACCTCTGGCTTGCAGGGCATGGTGAAGCAAGCCATGATCAAGAGTAAGTCGGATGATGAAATCGAGAAACACTTTCAAGCAACGATAAAGAAGCATAAGAGCCTGGAGAATATCCAATACTCGGCATATAACGGAACGCTATATTTAAAAGGCGCAGTAAAGACCGAAAAGCAAAGACGGGAAGCCGAAGAGTTAGCCAAGAAAGTTCCCGACGTTCAGCACGTTGTAGATGATCTCCATGTAACTCAGGGAAAGAACTCGACGGCAAACTCCTGATTGGATAGAAAAAGGCCGAGGGCGGAGAGGCACGCGAACTACTCTCCGCCTTCGCGGTTTTTCAGCACTGTTACATAGAATGCATTGTTTCCGGAACGCAGATCCTTGCCATAAGAGAACACAACTCCGCGGCCGAATACCCGAAGCTTCGCCTGCGCGCCAATATCGAAGAGCCATTCATGCGATCCGAGAGCCGCAATCGGATCGGTGATCTTGCCGATGTCGAGGAACGGTCCCGTTTTCGCTTCTACGATTCCATTCTCATAGAGGTTCTTGTCCGCCTCCCAGTTCGACAGGAAGTAATTGCGCCCTAATGGAGCGCTGCCTTTGCGCCCATCCCGCGTGCCGATGTGCGCTCGCATGGGCAGATCGTTATCGCGTTCCAAGCCGAGCATAAAGAGCTCATCAAACGGAATCTGCCCGAATGTCTTGCCTGCCCGCACCTGTTGCCGCATCTCGTAATCATCTCCCTCGGGCTGGGGGAGCCAATGCCAACCAAGAAGGCCTTGTATTTTTTCAGAGGATTCTTCGTTCCTGGACCACAGTCGCGCCGCTTGCGACGAAACACCGGCATCCGCGGTGAAGCGGTGCTCAGGAACCCGCCACAGCGCGGCTCCGAGTTGGGCTCGCTGCTTCAATTCATAGCCTTTGGCCAGCAGTTCCGGGGTGAGAACGGTTGCCGGCATAATGCTTCGAAAATCGCGATGGGAGACGTCGGCGCCCGCGGACCAGTTCCATCGTCCGCTGGCAAAGGAGGCAAGCCCAAAACCCAACTGTTCGCGGCGAAGATTCAGGCTGGCGAGCGGCGGAGCCGGACCGGTAAATGAATTCCTGACGATCCAGTCCTCATCGCGCAAGTCGGTGAGGAGATGGTAAGAATACTTGGCGCTGTCTTCAAAGGGGCTCGTGAACTCCGCATGAAGGCGGCGCTTCTGGGCGTCCCAGCGGTACAACGAAACGAAATTAGCGGCGTGATGGCGGAAGTTATAGTACTCAGGATTCACGGTGGAGAATGGCAGTCCGCGGCAGAACAGGAAAAGCGCTTCGAGCCTGGTCTGCCCAAACCCATCTAGCTCCTGGCTGCGGAAGACAACATTGAACTTGCCGTCTTTCTGTGCTCGCAGATCGAAATGAAAACGCGGAAAGATTCCCAGACCACCAACGCGAGCCTGGGTGTCGAGCAATGCAGGCAGCGGCAACGTGGCGGCGGACGAAAATGCGAACGCCCGGTCAAGCAGGGCGGCAGAGACGCGCGGCATCGGGATTTCCTGAACCGATGCAATCTCAGGTTTGTCTGCGCGGTTCCAGTACTTCAACGATGCCTCAAGATTCCCTTCGAGAAAGTACACCGTTCCAAGGAAGTCGGCGGCGTAGGCGTCTTTCGGGTTCAGTTCGATCGCCCGCCGCAGGAGGTGAGCGGCACGGGCATAGTTCTTCTCGCGGAAAGCTACACCCGCGAGTTCTGTGGGAAACCTGGGATCGCGCGGCGCCAGCTTGATTCCCGCTTCAAATGCGCTTTCGGCCTGAGACCAGCGCTCCAGTCGCGCAAGCGCCGTTCCGTAGTAGAAGTCCATTTCGGCGGTACGCGCGGGCAATGGGCCTAGCAGAAGAACCAACTCCTGCCAGTGCTGGCCGGCTGCAAGGATATGAATTTCCTGCGTAGTGGAATTTGCGGCCGAAGCGGGTTGCGCGCTGAGAGTAGCCGAACCACCGAGCAGAAATAGCGCCGCACCGAGGTAGAGGATCGCTCTTAGGGCTCGCATCTGGCGTCTTTCCTCTTGCCTTGCGGTCATTCCTTTTAGGGGCTGAGCAAACAGCGCCAGCGCCTGCCGCATCAACGGGTGCTTCCCGCGGGGACGGCCAGCAGAGTCCAGTGGCCGGCGCCCTTCCATTGCCGCTCGAAGCTGGAGTATTCCATTTTGAGGAGTTTGCGTTGTGCGGGATCATTCAGGAGTATCACGCTTTGCTCCGGGTCCACTCCGGCCACCACAACGTAGTGCAGCGGCAGGTGTACTCCAGGCTTCAGCGCGACAATAAGCGGCCTGCCTTTTTCCAGATGATGACCGAGAATATCCAGGTCTCCTGTGAATGAGTAGGTGGTGAAACCGTTCTGCTGAAAATACCGCTCCATGTCAGAGGCAAGGATCCCGTGCGCTGCAGGCGAAAGCAACGCCTCCTGAATCCGCTGGTATTCCGCGTTGGGAGTGAGAGATTGGCGCCGTTGCTGCTGCCAATATTGCATGATCATGGCGATGCTGGCAGCGCCACATGCGTCCTTCTGCTGTTTGACAAACGGAACATCGAGCCACGCGCTCTGAGGGGGGACGGCGACGAGGATGCCGCAGCCCGAAAAGATAAGAACCACGGCGATGACGGTACGCCGCAACATTGGGGCCGCGATCAGTGCACCGCGACGATGATGAGAATGAGTGCGGCGATAGCCACCAGGATGATCAGCAGGTCACGATCGCTCATGGTGCCCGCAGCAAAGTCGCTTTGCGCCTTGTTGGCTCTCGATGCGAGTTGAGCCAGTTCCTCGTCGCTCAGGCCGGCGACCGCAGTCTTTACCTGTTCGGGGTTCATGTGCGCGGACTGCAGAGCCTTCTCGGCTCTCGCAGACCCGAAGAATTTGTTTAGTGTATCCAGATTCTTCTGGCGTGCCTGGGATGCATCGACTGTGGCCATTTGCAGGTCAGATGGGCTTACGACGTGTTGAGAAGCCTGAGCAAGCAGGCCCTGGGGAACAGCGACCAGTGAAACCAGCGCACCTGCCGCGATCGCTCTGACTAACTGCCTGGGATCCATGTACATTCGCAACCTCCGAGGGGGGATTTGGGTCCGAATTTTCGAATTGTACACGATCCCACCCTTGAGTTAAATAGAGCCGGAATCTGCGGCTTAAGTTGCCTAGCAACGCTTCGGCCTTGCATGGAGATGCGCAGATGGCATCATGAAAATGCAAATTGATGTTCGTCGAGGAACTCCGCCGAGCGGGCTCGCTGTTGGCTCGTGCTACGCTCACATCACCGCATGAGCCAGACCGGTTCCACGCACACGCGACAAGCTCAAGCCGTTCTTCCACGCGACCTTCCCCGGGTGCTGGGCGCCAGCCAGGCCACGGCCATCGTGGTGGGCACCATCATCGGCAGCGGCATTTTTCTGGTGCCGCGCGAGATGATGCAGGATACGGGGTCGTCCACGCTGGTTTATCTCGCGTGGATCGTGGGCGGGCTGCTGTCGCTGTTCGGCGCCATGACCTACGCTGAACTGGGCGCCATGCTGCCGTACGCGGGCGGCGAGTATGTATACCTTCGCGGAGCGTATGGGGACACGCCCGCGTTTCTCTACATGTGGACGTGGTTCGCGGTGGCCAAGCCGGCTTCCATTGCGGCCGTGACCATTGGCCTGGCACGGACGCTGGAGTTCTTCCCTGCATTTCATTTTCTGACGGCCCAGGTGCCGGGAATCGGCGGACCGCTGCCTTTGCTGTGGTCGCAGTTGTTTGCCATCGGCGTTACCTGGTTTATGACCGGGCTGAATTACCTCGGCATCAAGAAGGCCGGAGACTTCCAGCTTTTCTTCACCATCCTCAAAATCATATTGATTCTGATTGTGACGGGGTTCTGCTTTGCTTCGGCGACGGGTCGCTGGGGAAACTTCGCCACGTCATTGCCCGACGCAACCGGGGGATTTGGCGGTTTTATGCTGGCGCTAATTGCCACACTGTGGGCCTATGACGGGTGGAACGATCTGACCATGGTGGCGGGCGAAGTGAAACAGCCTGAACGCAGCCTGCCCATCGCGCTGATCGGAGGCCTCTTCATCGTGGGCGTGCTGTTCATGGCCACCAACGCGGCTATCCAATACATCCTGCCTGCGGCGCAAATTGCGGGCAGCGAGCGTCCGGCGGTTGCCGCGCTCACCGTGGTCGCCGGGCCATGGGGGGCCGGTTTTGTAGCCGCTGCAATGGCCCTCAGCATTTTTGTCGCCCTCAACGGAACCGTGATGTCGGGTGCGCGCATTCCGTTTGCTGCGGCGCGTGACCGGCTCTTCTTCCGGCAATTCGCTCGCATCAGTCCACGTTTTGAGTCGCCGTCCACTTCGCTGCTGGTGCAAGGGCTGCTGTCGACGGTGTTGTTGCTGTTCCTCAGCCAGTTTCAGCAGCATTTCGAGCTGGCAATCTTCGCAGAGTGGCTGTTTTACATGCTTACGGCAACCACCGTTTTCGTCTATCGGCGGAGGTACCCTGATCTGGCGCGCCCCTACCGAGTTTGGGGGTACCCGTTGCTGCCGGCCATCTTCGTGGTGTGTGCCGCGGCGGTGCTGGCGTGGAGCTATGCCGGAAACCTGAAGGGTTCGCTGCTAGGCACGGTCCTCATCCTGCTGGGCCTGCCGGTACTCTGGCTTGTGCGGCAGCGATACGGGCCTTCGGTACCGGTTGAAGAGAGCCACCGCGAATGAAAGGGAGGGCGAAACTTCGTCAGTGGAAAGGTAGAAAGAGACCAGGAAACTTATCTGTGTGCGCGGTGCTTGTTCGCAGAATTTTCCTGTTTCAAAATGTCAGCTATGTGCCCGGTCCATACCCCCTACCCCCCGGGGTATTTTGCAAAAATCCGAGAGATAAAGGACTTAGCCGCAGAATTTAGACATCAAAGGAGTTAGCTCCTACTTTCTGTTTAAGGCGCGGGATTTAACCCTTTGCACGCCGGATCAGGATTTGAAAGTGAGCCCTTTTCCGAGCCTGAGTTGATTGTTCACCGTTCCGCGAATTGATCTGCAAATTGGAAGGAAGAATTTGGACGATATTGGCTTGACCTCCCGCCGGGGCAATCGCTTGAACAGCGGCGGCAGCCATCGATTCCAGGTTCGCGCCGGCCCTCCGGGGCTAGACCACCTTTACGACGCGGGTTCCCAGGACTGCGTCCTCCGCGGCGGATGCAGTCCTGGGCTATTCCCTGCCGTCCCTACAGGACGCCGCGCATCGCTGGTCGGATATACTTGACGGTCGCTCAAGAACGGCTGGAGGCGAGAAGGTTGCGAGTCGGCTTATTCACACGGGAATACCCCCCGCTGGTGTACGGGGGTGCGGGAGTTCATGTCGATTATCTGAGCCGGGAACTGGCCAGGGAGATTGAAGTGGAGGTGCATTGCTGGGGTCCGCAGCAATCTGACCAGGGCAAACTTCACGTGCGAGGAGCCGAACCATGGGCCGAAATCTCCCATGGGACGGAAGGAAAATTCAAGGGTGCGCTTGAGGCCTTCAGCCTGAATTTGACACAGGTGAAGGCGCTGGAAGGCATCGATATTGTCCATACCCACACGTGGTACGTATCGATGGCCGGATACCTGGCCAAAAAGCTCTATGGCATGCCGTTTGTGATGACCACGCATTCTCTGGAGCCGCTGCGGGCCTGGAAATCAGAGCAGCTTGGAAGCGGCTATGCCATGAGTTCGTGGATGGAGCGGACGGCGATTTTGGATGCCGACGCAATCATCGCAGTTTCGGCAGGCACCAAGGCCGATATCCAACGCGCTTATCCGGAAGTGAATCCGAACCGCATTCACGTCATCTACAACGGCATCGACCTGGCTGAATACCAGAAGACGGCGGACACTACGGCCCTTATCGAGTACGGAGTGGACCCTGAGGTGCCATACGTGTTGTTTGTGGGCCGTATCACGCGCCAGAAAGGCGTGACGCACCTGGTGGATGCGATCAGCTATTTACCGCCCGAGACGCAGGTTGTGCTCTGCGCCGGTGCGCCGGACACGCCGGAGATCGCCGCCGAGTTGCGCACCAAGGTCGAAGCGGCGCGCCTGCATCATCCGCGCATCGTTTGGATCGAAAAGATGGTCACAAAGCAGGAGACGATTCAGCTCTATAGCCACGCCCGCGTCTTTTGCTGTCCATCGGTCTACGAGCCGTTTGGCATCATCAACCTCGAGGCGATGGCCTGCCGCGCGCCAGTCGTTGCAAGCGCCACCGGCGGCATTAAAGAGGTAGTTGTCGATGGAGAGACGGGCTTCCTGGTGCCCTTCGATCAGGATCCGGTGACGGGTTTCCCGCTCCATCCTGAGAAGTTTGCACGGGACCTGGCCGTTCGTCTTCATCATCTGCTCCAGGACCCTCAAAAGTGCCGGCGCTTTGGGAATGCCGGGCGCCACCGCGTGGAGGAGATTTTCAGTTGGACCGCAATCGCGCACCAGACAATTCGCCTCTACGAGCGCCTGATTGAAAAGAAAGCCGGCGCGCAACACCCACGAACGATGATTCACCAGCCAACCGCGTGACAAGACGATGACGAAATCCGATGGACGCAAACGCGTTGTAATTGAGGGAATCTCGCCCGCGGTGGACTGCGGACGGTTTGCCGCGAAACGTACCGTGGGCGACCTGGTCCGGGTTGAAGCCGATATTTTCACTGACGGGCACGACGCGATCGCCGCTTCTCTTCTGGCGCATCGGGAAGGCTTCGAGGGCTGGACGGAGATTTCGATGCGTCCCCTGGTAAACGACCGCTGGACCGCGTCTTTCAGGGTGAGCGAGGTGGGCCGCTACGGATTCAAAGTGCAGGGCTGGGTGGATCATTTCGAAACCTGGCACCGCGATCTGCTGAAGCGGATCAAGGCGGAGAACGACACCCGGGTCGATTACCTGATCGGCGCCGACCTGATTGCGCTGGCCGCTGACCGGGCCTTGGGCGACGACGCGATTCTGCTTCGCGAGCGCGCATCCGTTTTGCGCTCTGGCAAGGACCCACTCGCGCTGCGTGCGAAGGCCTCGGACCCACTCATCCGCGAGCTGGTTTTGCGCTACCCTGGCAAGCGCTTCGCGACGGAGTCGGACCGCGAGTTGAGCATCGTCGTCGATCCGGTGCGAGCGCGATTCAGTTCATGGTATGAGTTGTTTCCCCGCTCCACTGCCGCGCAGGCGGGACAACACGGCACCTTCGCGGATTGTGAAAAGCGCTTACCCTACATTGCGGGGATGGGCTTCACCATTGTGTACCTTCCTCCGATTCATCCCATCGGCAAAACTTTTCGCAAGGGCCGCAACAATTCACCAGAGGCCCAGGCGGACGATCACGGCAGCCCCTGGGCGATTGGTTCGGCAGAAGGCGGACATAAGGAGATTCTGGACGAACTGGGGACGATTGAAGACTTCAGGCATTTTGTTGCAGAGGCTGAAAAGCTCGATCTGTCGGTTGCCCTCGACATCGCGTTCCAGGCCGCGCCCGATCATCCCTACGTGCGCGAGCATGAAGCCTGGTTCCACAAGCGACCCGACGGAACGATTCAATACGCAGAAAATCCTCCCAAAAAGTATCAGGATATTTATCCATTCGACTTTGAGAGTGAAGACTGGACCGGGATGTGGGAGGAGTTCAAGAGCGTTTTTCTTTATTGGATTGACCATGGCGTGACAATCTTCCGCGTCGATAACCCCCACACCAAGACTTTTCCCTTCTGGGAATGGGTGATCACTGAGATTAAACGCGATCACCCGGAAGTCCTGTTTCTTGCTGAGGCTTTCACGCGGCCGAAGATCATGTACCGGCTGGCCAAGCTAGGTTTCAGCCAGTCGTATACTTACTTCCCGTGGCGCAACGGAAAGGCCGAAATCACAGCCTACCTGACGGAGCTGACTCAGACACCGGTGCGGGAGTTTTTCCGGCCCAACCAATGGACCAAC
The DNA here is from genome assembly GCA_963833995.1 of uncultured Acidobacteriota bacterium. Classification (GTDB taxonomy): domain Bacteria; phylum Acidobacteriota; class Terriglobia; order Terriglobales; family Acidobacteriaceae; genus Telmatobacter. Next base: position 178,897 of record CAWIAE010000009.1, read on the forward strand.
ACTCCCGACATACTGACCGAGTTTCTGCAAATTGGCGGCCGCGCGGCATACAATATCCGGCTGTTGCTGGCGGCAACGCTGGGCGCAAACTACGGCATCTACGGCCCGGCATTCGAGTTGCTTGAGAATCGGCCGGCGCGCCATGGCAGCGAGGAATATCTCAACTCGGAGAAATACGAGATTCGCCAGTGGGATCTTGAGCGGACAGACAGCCTGCGGCCCCTGATCACGCGCGTGAATGATATCCGAAACAACAATCCGGCCTTGCAGAATGACTGGTCGCTCAGATTTCATCCCATCGATAACGACCAGCTTCTCTGCTATAGCAAGGAGTCAGAGGATCGTTCGAACCTGATGGTGACGGTGGTGAATCTCGACCCACATTACACCCAGACGGGATTCGTGACGCTGCCGCTGGATGAATTGGAGATCCCGCAGGACAGACCATACGAGGCCGAGGATTTGTTGAATGGCGAGAGATATCTTTGGAATGGGCCGCGCAATTATATCGAGCTGAATCCTTCGGCACGGTCCGGCCATATTCTGAAAATTCATCGCAGGATGAAAGTCGAGACGGACTTCGAGTATTTTCTTTGATCCTGTGGCCCCGGGCGCGACCAGCCCGCGCATTTTCTTCCAGCCCTTGACGGCTGAGGCGCTGGAATTCCGCATCGAATGACCGGATTGCACCATCTGACAAACAATGCCGAACCTTGACCCGTTGGACGATCCCATCTGGAACGCTCTCAACACGGAGCACAGCGCACTTGCACTCGGCGACGGTTTAGCGAGACGGTATCCGCCTGGGATTGGTCCACTCAGTGGGATCGCGGACCAGACCGCCGCATCGTATGAGTCGCTTCGTGCGCTCGCGGGGCCGGATGGCGCAGTGGTTTTGTTTCTGAAAGAACCGCCGGTTGGCAGACCTGGATGGACCTTGATTCGAGGCGGAGAATTGAGCCAGATGATCAGCACGAAAAAGGCCAGTGCGACGGCAGCGGCGGCGCCGCCGAACTCATGCATCAGGCGGCTGAACTCTGCCGACGTGCCCGAGATGATGGAACTTGCCCGGCAGACGGAGCCTGGCCCTTTCGGTGCTCGCACGATCGAACTGGGTGTGTTCTTTGGCGCATTCGATTCGGGACGACTGGTTGCCATGGCCGGACAGCGGCTTCACCTGCCCGAGTTCGTTGAAGTGAGCGCAGTCTGCACCTACCCTGACGCCCGGGGACGTGGCTTTGCACGAGCCCTGATGTCCAAGGTGATGCTTGAAATCCAGGAACGGGGCAAAGTGCCTGTGCTTCATACTTTCGCTGACAATTTCGCTGCGATCCGGGTCTATGAAGGCCTTGGGTTCGCATTGCGGCGAACTTTACACCTGGCCGTGCTGAAAGGCATTCCGTGAGGCCCGTTGAGCCGTCGCGCTGGATCGTACTGCGCGGACTCATCCGACCGATAATGTGATCACTGGGATGCTTGGGCAAGACCTTCCTACGCCGCTGCGTCCGGATTGAAGATGTGAACTTCTTTAATGACGCTCATGACGGTGAACGCACTTGGCCCGTTCAAGCGCATCGACGTCTTAATCTCGCCCCCATCCATGATTTCTCTGGCCCGGACCGGCGGGAGAGACGAGACCTGCGACGCTGCCGCATCTCCGGATTGGAGATCGCCCGGGATGCCGTCAGAGAGTTCCCCGGCTTCAAGCGGGCAGTAGTAAAGCTTTACGTTCAGGCCTACGCGGTCCGATGTTGTTCCTCTTTCGTAAACGATTTGTCTATTGTTCCCCGGGTTCTGTTGCATGCTGCACCTCAATTTCGATAACCATCTATGCGGAACACCTTATCGCTATTCAGGCCCCCTTCATGTGATTTGGATCACCTCATCGGAGGTTTCCGGCCCCTAAGCGGACCGTGGAACCGCCTCGTCCCGAAAAAGGAAGCCGCGATCCTGGTCTACCATCGAGAGAGTTCATGTCAAAGAAGCCCAAACTCGGCCAGAACTTCCTCTGCGATCAACAGGCCATCCAGCGAATCGCCGCCGCGCTGGGGGATTGCTCGCGCCGTTCGGTAGTCGAGATCGGGCCCGGCATGGGGGCCATCACCCGCGCACTCGCTGATCGATGCGGCCGAGTGCTGGCAATTGAATTGGACCCTGAATTGGCGTCCCGGCTCAGAGCGGAGTTTCCACCTGAGAAAGTCACGGTGGTCAACGCGGACGTACTGGGCTTCGACTTTGCTGCCGCTTCTTGCGCGGTCGGCGAGCGTCTGATGGTGGTGGGCAATCTGCCCTATTACATTACGTCTCCCATTCTGCTGAAGCTGGCCGCCAATCATGCTGCGCTCGATCGCGCCGTCCTGATGGTTCAGCGGGAGGTTGCGGATCGTGTCACTGCTGGTCCAGGTAGCCGCGATTATGGCCTATTGTCCGTCACCACGCAGCTATACGGGCCTCTGGAGAAGCTTTTCACGCTGCCGTCGGAAGCTTTCTCGCCCCCGCCTGAGGTGCATTCCACGGTCTTCCGATGGCGATTTGCGCCGCGAATCGCCGAGCTTGGCGTTGAAGAGGTGGGATTTCTCAAGTTTCTGCGCCTGGTATTTGCCCAGAAGCGCAAGACCCTGGCCAACAATCTCCGCGCCGCGCGGTTCACACCCGGAGCCGTTGAGACCGGACTTTCCGGGGCGGGCATCGAGCCAAAGGCCCGCGCCGAAACAGTAGGTGTGGAGGCGCTTGCGATGCTTTGGCGCAGTCTAAAAACAGAAGGGGCCGCTTCGCAGGACGAAGCAGCCCCTCAAATGAACAACGTCTGGGATTAGTGGTGCCCGCCGCCACCCCCGCCGCCATGTGAACCGCCACCGCCGCCCGCGCTCGGAGCAGCGCCGCCTCCACCATAACCGCCGCCGGAAGAGTGAGAACCGCCTCCACTATAACTGGCGCCGCTTGAAGCATGGCTGGCTGAAGCGCCGCCGCTGCTATAACCGCGGCTTGGCGCAGCAGGCCGAGCGCCGTATCCGGAATTGTAAGCAGGCGCCCGGGCATTCCCCTGGCGACTGTAAGCGCCCTCATTGGGGCGTTGCACATAGCCGTACCGCACGCCGCCAGCGGTTCCCGAATTCGAGCCTGGACGTGCTCCACCAGTGAAGGCGCCGTTATATGCAGTACGGGGCGCAACTGGACGAAGCGGCTGCACGGTGTTTCCGGCAACCATGACCGGGCCATTTCTCACTCGCATTGGAGGGCCGGCCTGAGCGTTATGCAAGCGGTTGACGGCAATCACCGGGTTCGGCTCATACCTGCCGCCAGGCCGAATTGGAGTTCCAGGCCTCACCGGGCCACCGCGCGGTCGAATTGGAGGTTGATACCGATACGGTGCGTTGCCTATGTTGTAAGCCCAGCCACCACCGCCATACCACCATGGAATTCCGGATCCGGGCATCCAACCCCAGCCGAAGCCATCGTAATAATTCCACATACCGGAGGTGTAAGGCATAAAGCCCCACGGTTCGCAGGATACCCAGTTGTATCCATAGGCGGGCGCCGATACCCAGCTTCCGCAGCCGTAGGGATCCCAGCCAGCGCTTTCCGCCTCGTAGGGCGACCAGACATAGCCCTGCCCCGGCACGTTATACCAATTGCCGTTGGCGTCCAGATCACTCCAGGCAGGATTGTTGTTATTGGGGACACCGCTGGTGGCCGGGGTCCGGTCGGCCTCCTGGGAGGTCAAAGCCTGGTCGCGATCCGAATTCCACGCATCCCAGGAATTTGGCTCAATCGCTTCGCTCAATGCATAGTTACCGGGATCGGCGCCGTTCAATCTCACGCTTTCGCCGCCGTGCAGGTCGAGCGAAAGGGTGTTGCCCCCTTCGAGATGGGCGTTCCCCGAAAAGACTGCCAGTTCGCCAGGAGGATTGTCGAGGTCGACGCGCAGGACTGAGAAACCGCTGGCCGTCACCACGTTCCCGCCGAATTGTACGCGGGTCTGGTCTGTCGGCGTGTCGCCCTGCAACTCGAAATAGCCCAGACCACTGTCCAGCACCAAGAGCGTGTCTGTCGAGTTCCCCTGCTGGCGGAGTTCGCCAAGCGTAAGCACGCTGTTGGGTGAAACACGCGCTATGCTGCCATCCTCAAACTGGATTTCAGCCCGGCCATCGTCAGCGGTCTTGATCTGTGTGCCTTCAAACAGGGGGGTGTTCACCAAGGCCTGCGCGGCGGTCACGGTATTGCCCTGCGAGAGCTGAACCTGGCCCTCCACATTGCTGAGCCGGACGGCGCGCGATGGGTTCGCATCGCCCTGGGCCATCAACACGGGACTCTGCATAACGGGTCCCAGCATCAGCACCGCCGCTGCCACAGTCCCCAACCCGAACACGCTGACTACCGGACGGCACCAAACTTGACGATCGATCTTCATGGCGCACCCCTTTTTCGCTGCCACTTACGTTAACACTCTACGCCAAAAGGAAATCCACGTATATTGGACACCTTCTGCGGGGCTAAAGTCGCGCCAAAACGTTGCTGGAGGGGGATTTATTTCTGAGAATGTGCCAATAGCATCCGGGCCCTCTTCCTGACCCGATCCATCACATCGGGATCGGTTTCAAGCCGCTCAAGGATCCCGCGAATCGCGCACACCTGCTGTAGTCTTCCATCGCCCGAACCTTCAGTCAGAAACTGCATCTCTTTATCCAGGCCGAGCGGGTCGTGTTGAAGAAGCAATTGGAGCCGGGCGCCTTCCATTAAGGTCGAGGCCACGGATACAAGGGAGTCACCGAGCGCCTGGATGTCTTTGTCCTTGGAGTAATTGAACTCGCAGGTCCCCTGGCCGTCCGGGCCGGTATAGCTGATCTTTTTCCAGCCCTGGAAAGCCACTTTCATGTGGCTCTCGCAGTCGATCTGAAGGTCTTTGTTGCGATGAACCATTTCGAATATGTGATCGGCGAAGTCCTGGCTCACTTGAACATCTCGATCCACGACCACCGGTTCTATCGTTTCCAGGGGCTCCGCGGGCGCCTTGCCGCGATCAGCGTGGAAGTGTCCGCTTCCGTCCGGATGTAAAACCAGCGACCAGTTGGAAGGGGTGAGGCCGGGGTTTGAGAAGTCGACTCGCAGCACCGGGCGGGATTCAGCTTCAACCCGCAGCACCAGTGCTACCACAACCAGAACCAGCAGATGCGACCTCATCAAGGCCCTCATCGCGCCGCTCCCTGCCCAAGGAGCGTCTGAGCGGTATGAATGTGGCAAATGGCGACTGCCAGGGCGTCAGCAGCGTCCGGGGGCTCCGGCAACTCATCCAGATCGAGCAACCGAGCCACCATGAACTGCACCTGTTCTTTTTTCGCCAGCCCATATCCGACTACGCTCGATTTGATCTTCAAAGGAGCGTACTCGGCCACCGGCACACCTTGTTTTGCAGCCGCCAGGAGCGCCACTCCACGGACTTGCCCCAGCTTTAATGCAGACTTGGCATTCACGGAGTAGAAGACCTCCTCAATCGCAACAATCTCGGGTTGCCAGCGCGCCATTTCACATGTTAGTTCATGGAAAACCTGCGCGAGCCGTTCAGGTAATGGCTTCGTCTTCGGCAGCCGGATGGCTCCGCGGGCTTTGCAGATCAGCCGAGGCTGCCGTCCCGAGTCATCCGACTCCACGACCCCGAAGCCGGTGATCTCAGTTCCGCAGTCGATCCCGAAAACCCGCATCGCATGACAGTTTACCCCAGGCGGTGCGAGATGCGGAACGCTTGTGAGGAACTGGCTGCCGAAGAAACAATGGCGGAAGGACACGCAACCAAGAGAACCGCGGCTTTTACAGGTTGCGCAAAAGGGCTGCACCACGAGGATATCCTCCCAAAGAACTTCGCTCAGCGGTCAAAAACGCTGACGGATTCTTCTCGGCTGCCTTCCTGCCGCACCTCGCGTTCTTCGGCAACCTGCTTGGCCCTAAGGTCTTCCCATTCAGGTTGAACTCCCAAAAACAAAGGCGGCCCGCTGGGGTCGCCTCTGGTTGAAAACGGAGAAGAACTATGCCGTCACCGGCTCCGTGGCGTTCACCTTCACCGGAGTCAGCCAGCCGAAGCGGTCCGGCTTCAAGCCGTTTGCGATGGCCATAAATTCATCCGCGATTTTCTGCGTGATTTCACCCGGCTTTCCATCGCCGATCAGAATGCGGTCAATCGAGCGGATAGGCGAAACCTCGGCGGCCGTGCCGGTGAAGAACACCTCATCGGCGATATAAAGCATCTCGCGGGGAACGGGCTGCTCAATGACGGTCAATCCCAGGTGGCGGGCGATGGTCAACACGCTATCGCGCGTGATGCCCGACAGAGCCGAATTAGCCAGCGGTGGCGTGTAAAGCACGCCGTTTCGCACCACAAACACGTTTTCGCCCGATCCTTCGCTGACCAGTCCGTTCACGTCAAGAGCGATGCCCTCGGCGTAGCCGTTTATATCGGCTTCCATGCGGATCAGTTGCGAATTCATGTAGTTGGCGCCAGCCTTGGCAAGGGCGGGCATGGTGTTGGGGGCGAGGCGATTCCAGCTGGAGACGCAAACGTCCGCGCCGCCGGTGCCGGCGACATATTTGCCCCAGGGGAAGTTGGCCATGTAAATCTCGATCGGCGAGCCCTTGGGGTTGACTCCGATTTCGCCGTATCCACGCAGAGCGATGGGCCGGATGTAGCACGGCGCAACGCCATTGGTTTCAATCAGCTCGACGACGGCTGCGCAAAGCTCGTCGAGGGCAAAGGGCAGTTCCATGCGGTAAATCTTGGCCGAATCCAGCAGACGCTGCATGTGCTCAGGCAGGCGGAACACCGCCGACCCGTGCGGCTGCGCGTAGCAGCGGATGCCTTCAAACACGCTGGAGCCGTAGTGGACCACGTGGCTCATCACGTGGATATTGGCCTGCTCCCAGGGAATGAGATTGCCATTGTGCCAGATCTTCGAGGTACTTTGAATGGGCATGGGGGTTGCGGAACTCCTTGTACGCGTCCTGTGCGACTATTCCTCAGCCTACCGCGATTCGCTGTCCGCTGTCACGGGGCCGGATTGGATCGCAGCCGCAAGGTTTCCGCGAAAGTAACTCCGCCCAACTTCCGGCCTCGATTGCTGGCCGCACCCTCCGGTCCATTGCGTCAGGCCTGCTGCCCAACTGTGCGCTGGGTATCCGGAGCAGGATTCGCCTCTGGAACAGGATTGACATTGGCGGGCGCCACACCCTGCGCAGTCTCCTTCTTGCCGCGTTGCTTGTCAGGAATCCGCGCTGCAAGAAAGCGAATGATCAGCAGGGGAATTCCCAGGATCACAAATACAAAAACGAAAAGAAACACTTTGAACGCGAAACTCTCCGGCGGCATCGTGGGGTTCGCCGGGTTTGGAGTATCGGGTGAAAGACCAACCCACATGAATACGAGAAAGCAAATCAGGTATGCATAAAACACAATGTGCAGGGTCCAGGCGGCCAAGCGCTTCGGGCGATAGAGCAGGAGGCCGGATCGCATTTTTGCGGTAAATGTTGAGAACGCGACACCGCGGCTCGGCCTCGTCTGCAATGCGGTGAGCTCGTGGATTGCCGATTTGAGCTCTGCCGCCAGGGCCGCTTGCGGACCAACCGGCAGCGCGTCCAGAGGAAGTGACAATTGAGGAAGGTCGTGAATGCTCTTGGACAGCGAGCAGATGCGCTTGGTGAGTTCGGCGCTGCGGCGCTCGTGAGAGTGGGCCTGCAACCCCTTCAACAACGTGCCGGTTGCCAAAGCGATGAGAGCTCCCAAAGCTTGCGGGAGTCGCGGGTCCAACTGGCCTATTCCCTTACTGATCAACTCCGGGAGAGATGTAATCATGGAAACCTCCCAAGTTACCGTCGCAGCCGTGCGCGATGCCGAATCCTCGGAGTATGACAGTTGAACCCAGCCCTTGCAACACATTCATGTGCTAATGTGCAACCGTGACCAGGGACATCGCAATGGAGGGAGCAAAGTCGCGGGCGAATCGGAGAAAGCCACGCCTCCTGCCGGGCCTGGCGGTGGCCGATGGTTTCATGCGTCATCCGTTTGACGTCGAGAATGGCGTCAGAACCAGCGGCCTGATCGCCGGCCGGCATCTCAAGAGCGGCCACCCACACGATCGCCACGCGACCGCCTACTACGGCGTGGCGCCCTCAGTCTTCCATGCGCTTGTGCGGCGCTGGCGGAATAGCCGGCCTGCGACGGACCTCGAAGAGTTCACCTTAATTGATATCGGGGCGGGCATGGGGCGGGCGGTTCTGCTTGCCGCGGAAATGCCCTTTCGCGCGGTCGTGGGCGTTGAACTGCATCCAACCCTGGCGCGGATTGCACGCCGCAATCTGGCAATCTGGAGGCGGGCGGGGCGGGCGCGGTCCTCTACGCGGATCGTTTGCCAGGATGCGGCGCAGTACAGGTTTGCTACCGGCCCTTGCCTCGTCTTTCTCTTCAATCCCTTTGGAGCGACGGTGATGAAGCGATTCCTCAAACACTTGCGAACGAGTTTTGCCGGTCGCGAAGGGCAACTCGATCTGGTCTATGTGAACCATGAGCAGGAAGGTATATTAGAGGCTTACCCCGGCTTCAAACGCCTCTTTTGGGGGCAGATCCACCGATCGCGCAACGACGCAATTGCCGATCATGCGATTATGGCGAATCAACCGGATGGGGAATACGCTTCAGGCAACCATGAGGACTGCTCGATCTGGCGGTGGGTAGGGTGATTCAAAAGGCCCAGACGGGAATCGCGATGTGCGACCAGAAGTTCAAGATCGACCATTTTTCCCTCCAGGTGATTGACGAGACGGCATCAAAGGGACAAAGTATTCCATGATTCGCCCAGCTCCGATGTCTGCCACGGAAAAGGTAGCCGGCAGGGCACGATTGTAGTCACGCAAAAAAGGGGAGTACGACCTTGAAAGAGCCGCATCTGATCCTGGGAATTGGGGAGCTGTTGTGGGATATTCTGCCGAAGGAACTGGGGCTGGGCGGAGTGCTCATCGACGAAACCGGGTCGGTGGGGATGCTGGGAGGCGCGCCGGCCAACTTCACGGTCATGGCGGGGAGGCTTGGCAACCACGCGGCAATTCTCAGCCGCATTGGGCGTGACGACCTGGGGCGCAAGGCAGTGGAACTGCTTGACCCGCTGCCCGCGGATGCCAGCCATCTTCAAGTGGACCCCACGCATGAGACAGGCCGGGTCACGGTATCTCTGAAAAATGGCCAGCCCACGTACATCATTCACGAACCCGCTGCATGGGATTCAATGGAATTGTCTGACGGATGGGTGCAGTTGGCGGCCCGCGCAGACGCCATCTGCTTCGGCTCGCTGGCGCAAAGGAGCGTGGAGTCGCGCCAGACCATCCAGACTCTTGCCGCGCAAACCTCGGCTAGCTGCGTGCGGATTTTCGACGTCAACCTGCGCGCGCCCTTCTACTCGAGCGAAGTGGTACAGGAATCGCTCGAACTGGCTTCCGTGGTGAAAATGAACGACGTCGAAGTCCCCCTTGTACTCACTCTTCTTGGTCTGCCATCCGACGGCGAACCCGCGTCGGCGGCGCTGAAACAGGGCGCCGAACGCCTGCTGGCCGAGTTTCCGGCACTGCAAATGGTGGCGGTGACGCGCGGCTCCCATGGTAGCCTGCTGGTCACGCGGGACGAGTGGCACGAACACGCCGGCATCCCAACAAGGGTGGCGGACACGATCGGCGCCGGGGACGCGTTCACGGCCGCGATGGCGCACTACTTGTTGCGCGGGGCCGGGCTTGAGACAGTGAACAACGCCGCCAATCGCTGGGGCGCCTGGGTGGCTTCGCAATCCGGAGCCATGCCGCAACTTCCCGAACCGCTGCGCTCAGCCATTGCCGCGGCGATCGAAGAATGAATCTGCCCGAGAGCGAGCGTTCCATGGCGGCACGGGTGCCCATGCATTCCGGCCTGTTTGCAGCGGTGGTGCGACACTCTGGCGGTGTGCATCTCGAGCGGCAGAGCCATGAAACATGAGGCAGAGGCGCGCTCGTGTTTTAGAGTAATGAAACGGTGATCATCAATCTCGCCAGGCGCGCGCACGATCATAACTGGGAGCTGGATCCCATCACGCGCTCCCTGCTGGACACAGATTTCTACAAACTGCTCATGCTCCAGTTCATCTGGAAGCATTTCCCCACCACCCGCGCCACCTTCTCTCTGGTCAACCGCACCGCATCCGTCCCTCTGGGCGATATCGTGAATATCGACGAGTTGCGCGAGCAGTTGGAGGCAACCAGGAGGTTGCGCTTCCATAAATCCGAGCTGATCTGGTTGGCCGGCAATACGTTCTATGGCCGCCGCGGCATCTTTGAGCCGGCTTTTCTGGAATGGCTGGAGCGCGACTTCAGGCTTTCGGATTTCGAACTGGCGATCGAGGACGGACAGATTGCACTGCGCTTCGAGGGCCTGTGGACTGAGAGCACCCTGTGGGAGATTTATGCGCTTTCTGCCATTGACGAGTTGAAGACACGCGCCAATCTCAAGCGCCTCTCCGAATTCGAGCTCGACATCCTCTACGCCCGCGCCAAGACGCGCTTATGGGAGAAGATGGAGCGGTTGCGCGGCATTCCCGGCCTCAACGTCAGCGATTTCGGCACCCGGAGGCGTCACAGCTTCCTCTGGCAGGAGTACGTAGTCAAGGCCATGAGCGATGTGCTGGGCGAAGGCTTTGTGGGCAGTTCGAACACCTATCTCGCCTATATGCACGATCTCGAGGCGATTGGCACCAATGCGCATGAACTGCCGATGGCCATGGCCGCGCTGGCGGATTCGGACGAGGAAGTGAAATCGGCGCAATACCGCATGCTTGAATTGTGGCAGCAGACCTACCAGGGCGAATTACTCATCATGCTGCCGGACACTTTCGGCACCACGCAATTCCTTCGCGACGCACCCGGCTGGGTATCCCGTTGGACGGGCCAGCGCATCGACAGCAAAGACCCTTATGTCGCAGGCGATGAATACATCCAGTGGCTGCGGCAGCACGGATTGGATCCGCGTACGAAGAGGCTGATTGCGTCAGACGGTCTGGACGTCGACCTGATTCTGGGGCTGCACGCCTACTTTTGCGGCACCCTGCGCAATGGCGCCGCGCCCGCGGATTTCAGGCACGCCAACGACTTCAAGGACGAGAACAGATGGATTCCGGAGCGGCGCATCCGCATCAGCGCAGGGTGGGGCACCTATCTGACCAATGATTTTCGCAATTGCAATCCCCGGGGAGACGACAGTTTTGACCCGGTCAGCCTGGTCTGCAAGCTCAGCGAGGTAGATGGTCGGCCCGCAGTGAAGTTGTCGGATAACTACTCGAAGGCCATGGGGCCGCCGGTGGAGATTGAGCGTTACCGGCGCATCTTCGGTGTGGCCGGCGTGGCTGACGTGCCGGTTTCGGTGTGACTCGGGCTAAACAGGTTGGGGAAAAAGGCTAAAACATGAGGAGGGCCCTCAAAAAACTCCCCTCAGCGGCGAGAGCCAAGATTATCGTGTTGCACTTGGAATCCCATACCCTTTGCTGTTCTCCGCCTAGTATCATGAGTGCAATGACCAAGGAAGACTGCCACGCGTGAAACCCGACATGAAAGTACGGTTGGCGGGTTTGGAATTGCTGAACCCGATTATCGCCGCCAGCGGCACTTTTGGCTATGGCATTGAATTTGAGGAAATCGTCTCGCTGGAACGGATCGGCGGCTTTGCGACCAAGGGGATCTCGCAGGAACCGATGACAGGGCACCCGCCCCCGCGCATTCTGCAGACCGCGGCTGGAATGCTGAATGCTGTTGGGCTGCAAAACATTGGGGTCGAGGAGTTCATCGCCCGCAAGTTACCGGCGCTGGCGCGCTATCCCAAATGCCTCTGCATTGTGAATGTCTTCGGCTTCACGATTGGGGAATATCTCGCCGTGATCGAGAAGCTGAATCAGGCCGAGGGCATTGCTGCGTATGAACTCAACGTCTCCTGCCCGAATGTGCATATGGGTGGGATGGCATTTGGCTCCGATGCGGGCTCGCTCGAGTACCTTGTGAAGCTGGCCAAGGCGGTGGCAAAGCGGCCGTTGATTGTGAAGCTTTCGCCTAATGTCACCTCCATTTCACTGATGGCGAAGGTTGCCGCCGCGGCGGGGGCCGACGCGCTGAGCCTGGTGAACACTTTCCTCGCCATGTCCATTGATGCCGAGACGCGCAAGCCCCGGTTAAGCAATGTCACCGGCGGCCTGTCAGGGCCGGCGATCAAGCCGATCGCCCTGCGCATGGTATTTGAGGCGGCGCGCGCGGTTGAAATTCCCGTCATCGGCATGGGCGGCATTGTGACTCCGGAAGATGTCGTGGAGTTTTTGCTGGCGGGAGCGACGGCGGTGCAGGTGGGAACGGCAAGCTATGCGGACCCGCGCGCCGTGGAAAGGCTGGCAGGCGGACTGGAATCCTGGTGCCGCAGTCACCACGTAGAGAGAGTAACCAGCCTCACGGGAGCGCTCGAAGTTCCTGCCGAATGCGTGAAAGCAGAGGCTGAGACGACTCGCCGTTGATCAAGTGCGACAGTAATTTCCGCCGCTAGAAGTTAATCTAGTTGGTCCGCGAAGGAGGAGCCGCGTCATTTCCTTCGATTCGGTCGCATAGATAAAATGCACATATATTTGGCGATCTGATAAGGTTTCCAATCCTATGCCATCGCAACTGTGATCCAGATCTCTTCCCAAATGCCAAAAGCCTTGCACATGTGTGACCCAGCGCACAGCCGAACGTAATTGCTACTCCGTAATGTGCCTTTCATTCATCGGAAAACCTGCGTCAGCGCGGAAATATGTGGATCCAGGGGGTTTTTCGGTGCCTGCACGAAGAGCGAGGTAGGCATGGGCGATTCCATTTGGCAATCGATGGAGAAGAAGGGCTACAGCCGCAGAGAGTTCCTGCAGTTCTGCGCGGCAGCCGCAACCGTGGCCGGACTTGGACAATCGGGCGTCGCCCAGGTTGTTTCGGCGTTTGAGAAGAAAGAAAAGCCGGCGGTGATCTGGATGCACTTTCAGGAGTGCACCTGCTGCAGCGAGTCGTTCATTCGGGCCTCGCACCCCATCGTGGTGGATGCGCTGCTGGACGTGATGGATCTGAACTACACCGAGACGCTGATGGCGGCCTCCGGCTTTCAGGCGGAGAAGAGCCTGAGCGACACCATCAAGAACAACAAGGGCAAGTACATTGTGCTGGTGGAAGGCGCGGTTCCGACCAAGGACGGCGGCGTCTATTGCATGATCGGCGGCAAGACGGCCGAGTCGATTCTGCAGACGGTGGCCGCGGATGCGGCGGCGGTGGTGGCGTGGGGCAGTTGCGCCTCAAACGGCTGCGTGCAGGCTGCCAAGCCCAATCCCACCGGCGCGACGCCGATTCATAAACTGGTGGACAAGCCGGTGATCAACGTGCCCGGCTGCCCGCCGATTGCCGACGTGATGATGGGCGTGGTGACGCACCTGCTGGTGCTGGGCCAGGTTCCTGCGCTCGACAGCCAGGGCCGGCCCAAGGAGTTCTACGGCCGCCGCGTGCACGACACCTGCTATCGCCGCGCCAATTACGATGCGGGGCTTTTTGTCGAGTCGTGGGACGACGAGAACGCGCGCAAAGGGTATTGCCTTTACAAGATGGGCTGCAAGGGCCCGGTCACTTACAACGCCTGCTCGGTGGTGAAGTGGAACGAGGGCACCAGCTATCCCATCCAGTCAGGCCACGGCTGCATCGGCTGCAGCGAAGAGGGCTTCTGGGACAACGGCCCGTTCTATCAGCACCTGGCGTCGTTCCCGGGCTTCGGCATCGAGAGCACGGCCGACACGATGGGCACGGTGGTTGGCGTCGCCACCTGGCCGGCGTCGCGGCGCATGCCGTGGTCACCAATATTCGCAAGCACAAGGTGATCGCGGAAGTTCACGCAGAGGACCAGAAGGAGTCGTAAGAGCCTATGACACGCGGTAGTCGTCGATCCCGTAACTCGCATTGAAGGCCACCTGCGCGATTGAGGCGGTGGTGGAAAACGGCGTCATCACCGACGCATTCAGCGCCGGCACGATGGTGCGCGGCCTGGAGAAGATTCTTGATCGGCCGCGATCCGCGCGATGCCTGGGCCATCACGGAGCGCGTGTGCGGCGTGTGCACCACGGTCCATGCACTGGCCAGCGTGCGCTCGGTCGAGGACGCGCTGGGCGTCGTCTGTGCCGCCCACGGCGGAGCTGATCCGCAACATCATGCTGACCACGCAGTACGTGCAGGATCACGTGGTGCACTTCTATCACCTGCACGCGCTGGACTGGGTGGACATTGTCAATGCGCTGAAGGCCGATCCGAAGAAGGCCGCCGAGCTGGCGCAATCGTTCTCGAAGTGGGACAAGAACACGCCTGCCTACTTCACCGATGTGCAGAACAAGATCAAGGCGTTTGCGGCGAGCGGCCTGGGCATCTTTGCCAACGGTTACTGGGGGCATCCGGCCTACAAGCTGCCGCCCGAGGTGAACCTGATCGGCGTGGCGCACTATCTGGACGCGCTGGAATGGCAGAAGGAAGTCGTCAAGATTCACGCGGTGTTCGGCGGCAAGAATCCGCACCCGAATTACCTGGTGGGCGGCGTTCCCTGCTCCATCAACATGAATGAAGTGGCGGCCATCAACTCCGAGCGGCTGAACCTGGTTTCGCGGCTGATCGATCAGGCAGACGAGTTCGTCAACGAGGTCTACATTCCCGACCTGCTGGCGGTGGCTTCGTTCTACAAGGACTGGGCCAAGTACGGCGGCGGGCTGCACGAATTACCTCAGCTACGGCGAGTTCCCAACCAAGGGATACGGCCAGCCGGAGTCGTTCAAGTATGCGCGCGGCGCCGTGCTCAATCGCGATCTGAGCACCGTGCATCCGGTGAATCCGCGCGACTCGCAGGAGATCAAGGAATACATCGCGCACTCCTGGTACAGCTACGAGGGCGGCGACTCACAGGGCGTGCATCCCTGGAGCGGCGAAACCAAGATCAACTACAGCGGACCGAAGCCGCCCTTCGAGACGCTGGAAGGCTTCGACAAATACTCGTTCCTGAAGACTCCGCGGTGGAAAGAGAACCCCATGGAAGTGGGGCCGTTGGCGCGGCTGCTGGTTTCATACGCCGCCGGCCACGCGGATGTGAAGGAACTGGTGGGCCAGACGCTGGGCAAACTTGGCGTGCCGGTGGGCGCGCTGTTCAGCACGCTGGGCCGCACCGCTGCGCGCGGTCTGGATGCGGCGCTCGGCGATGATCTGGCTGAAGGAGTTCTTCGGCGAGTTGATGGAGCGGGTGAAGATCAACGAGGTCTCAACCTTCAACAGCGAGACGCTGGGAACCGAAAACCTGGCCGGCGGATGCGGAAGGCGTGGGACTGGTGGAAGCTCCGCGCGGCGCCCTGGCGCACTGGATCAAGATCAAGAACGGCGCGATCGACAACTACCAACTGGTTGTGCCGACCACATGGAACGGCTCGCCGCGCGATGCCAAGCAGCAGCACTCGTCGTTTGAGGCATCGCTGATCGGGACGCCGGTGGCGAACCTGGAACAGCCGGTCGAGATTATCCGCACCATTCATTCCTTTGACCCGTGTCTGGCCTGCGCCGTGCATCTGTACGATCCGCAGGGACGGCACCTTCACCAGATTTCATTCGAGTGATGCTATGAGCGCTCCTGTTGTTGGTGTTGGAAGTGGAGTTCCGGCGGCTCGCGAACATCCGGTTGAATACCGGCGGGTGTATGTGTGGGAACTGCCGGTGCGCGCCTACCACTGGATCAACGCGGTGGCGCTGGTGCTGCTTTGCGTCACCGGGTACCTGATCGGCGCGCCGATTGGAGCGGGTATACGCACCGGAGGCCTACCAGCAGTACTGGTTCGGGTGGGTGCGGTTCATTCACTTTGTGTCGGCGTTCGTCTATGTGTTCAACTTTGCGGCCCGCGTTCTATTGGGGATTTGTCGGGAACAAGTATGCGAAGTGGAACAATTTCTTCCCGCTGAAGAAATCGCAGCGGCAAGAGATTGTCGACGTCATCAAGACGGACGTGCTGCAGACCAAGATGCACGGGCCCATCTCCACGGGCCACAATTCGCTGGCGGCATTTATCTACTTCTTCACGTTCCTGGCTTTTGTCGCCCAGACCATCACCGGCTTCGCGCTCTACTCCAGCATGAGCAATTCGTGGCTGCCGCGGATGTTTATGTGGATTGTTCCGCTGATGGGCGGCGAGTTTGGCGTGCGCTTCTGGCATCACCTGTTCCTATGGTTCTTTGTCGCTTTTATCATCGTTCACGTGTATCTTGCCTTCTATCACGATTACATCGAGGGCCGCGGCACGATCTCCTCGATCGTAGGCGGATGGAAGTTTGACCGGGAGAAGAGTGACAAGTAGCGAGACGAAAACGCTGGTGCTGGGGCTGGGCAACGTCTTAATGGGCGACGAAGGCATTGGCGTTCACGTGGTGCGGGCCCTGGAAAAACATCCTCTACCGGAAAATGTGGAATGCCTGGATGGCGGCACCGGCGGATTCATTCTGCTGGAGCCGCTTGAGAAGGCCGGCCGCATTGTGCTGATCGATGCAGCGGCGGACGGCAATCCTCCCGGCACCGTCACCCGGACAACGCCTCAATTCTCACGCGATTATCCGCCCACGCTGACGGCCCACGACGTGGGCGTTAAGGATCTTCTCGATGTCTTCTATATGCAGGGCGGAGGGCGCGAGGTTGTTCTCTACGCCATTACCATCGATCCCCATCAACCGATCTCGATGAGCCTTTCTGACCTCGGCACCGATGCCGCGGGCCGGGCTGTGAAGCAGATTCTGGCAGAGTTGACGGCCGGGGACTGACCTGATCGGGTCTCAAGATGGGCTTCGACTACGGGGGAGATGAGTCAAGAAGAACCTGTCTTGCTTTCAACGATCAAATCCTCCCATTCTAGGCTGACCATCTGCGATCGCCCGTGAGGCAATATCAGCCAATCTTCGTCCAGCCGCCCCGGCTGGAGGAATCGGGGAAGTTACCAAAGGTTCAGCTCCGCTTGACTCGAACGTGGTTACCTTCTGAAAGCGCGCGTTGAATCTAAAAGGCAGAGCGAGGTAACCGATTTCAGGTAATATCGTCTTTATTATTGTAATTACAGTTACTTACATTCGTTTATTGCTTCTAAAGCATTCGCAAAGGGAAGAAGGGCGCGAAACTAAAGTCATCTTTCGATTCCTTCTAGATGACGCTATGGTAATCAGTAAATAACACTTTCGTGACATTCATCACAGCCACCGGTAACACTTGCAGCTAAACCTTGGTTCAACAACCCCCGATTCGTGTTCGAGGGATCCCAGACACCTGAGGTCATTTGTGCCTGGAGACTTGCTGAGGTATGCGGATGACTAACGCTATTTTTTGCCCTCCCCAGGGCCAGGCTATCAATGGAGCCGATTCATCTCTTTCGAGCCAGAAACCGCAGGCGAAGGCCGGCGGAAGCTGGTGCGCTCGCCTCTCAGGGCTCAGCCGCCCAACAACCGCCATTCTGGCGCTTCTCTTCTGCTGCCTCGTCCTAGCTGGCTGCGGCGGTTCCTACGTCGTCAACGGAGCCACGGGATCAAGCAGCACAGGAACCATCAGCCCCTCCCCGAACACCGTGGACTTCGGCGCTGTCAGTATCGGTCAATCGGTGAATACGAAGATCGACGTTGTGAACCAGGGTACCAGCCCAGTCGAAGTGTCTGAGTTGACCTTGTCAGGGAATTCCTTCTCGATCGACGGGGAAGGCAATCTGCCTGTCACTCTGGCCGCGGGAAGCACGATGAGCTTCAAAGTACATTTCAATCCGAGTACGGATGGGACATCTACCGGACAGGTCACGATCGCCAGCAACTCCACCGCCAGCCCCACCGCCTTGGTGAAATTGCACGGAAGCGGCAAGAAGAATTCGGGGGGGAGCGCGCCGATTGTTCCGAGTGCGCTCTCGTGCTCCAGCGGGTCGATGACGGGCGCTGGAACCGACGCCTGCTCGGTCACGATCAGCGCGGCGGCAGGTAGCGGAGGACAAAGCGTTGCCATTACCAGCAACAATGCGGCAGTGATTGTGCCTGCCTCAGTGACAGTGCCGGCCAATGCGACCACAGCCAGCTTTACAGCCACCGTCTCGTCCGTCAGTTCGGCGCAGTCGGCCACCCTGAGCGCATCCGCGAATGGCGCTTCCGCCAGCTTCGCTCTGCAACTGAATGCATTCGTTCCAACTCTCAGCGTCAATGCCACCAGTGTTGGTTTTGGAAGCGTTACGGTAAATACCAAATCGACCAAATCCGTAACCTTGACGTCAACCGGAACCGCCCCGGTCACGATCAGTTCAGCCACTCTCACGGGCACCGGTTTCAGCATGTCGGGCGCCACATTCCCACTGACCTTGAAGTCGAAGCAGGCTGCAACTTTGAGCTTGCAGTTCGATCCTGCCAGTGCAGGAGCGGCGACGGGCCAAGTGACTATCGCCAGCAACTCATCAGCAAGCCCAACTGCGCTGATCGGCCTCAGCGGCACGGGTGTTGCAACTGCGCCGGTGTTGAGCGGGCTTTCGTGCACCAGCGGCTCCATGACGGGCTCAGGATCGGACAATTGCACCGTAACCTTGAGCGCGGCTGCGGGTAGCGGCGGGCAGAGTGTAAACCTATCCAGCAACAATGCTGCGGCGGCGGTTCCGGCCAGCGTATCGGTTCCGGCCAATGCGACAAGCGCTGGATTCGCGGCCACTGTCTCGTCCGTCAGCACCGCGCAGGCAGTCACGCTGAGTGCGAGTGCGGGAAGTGTGACCAAGTCTTTTGCGTTGCAATTGAAAGCATTCGTTCCAACTCTAAGCGTCAATGCCACCAGTGTTGGTTTCGGAAGTGTTACGGTAAATACTGCGTCGACCAAGTCTGTGACCTTGACGTCAACCGGGACGGCCCCGGTCACCATCAGTTCAGCCACCCTCACGGGCACAGGTTTCAGCATGTCGGGCGCCTCATTCCCCCTCACTTTGGTTCCGAACCAGGTGGCGACACTTAGCCTGCAATTCGATCCGGCTACTGCGGGAACGGCAGCCGGTCAAGTGACCATCACCAGCAACTCCTCAACGAGTCCTTCGACAACGATCAGCCTCAGCGGCACAGGGGTTGCAAGTGCGCCGGTGTTGAGCGGGCTTTCCTGCGCCAGCGGTTCCATGACCGGCTCAGGCACTGACAATTGCACCGTAACCTTGAGCGGGGCTGCGGGTAGCGGTGGGCAGAGTGTAAGCCTATCCAGCAACAACACCGCCGTGGCGGTTCCGGCCAGCTTAGCGGTGCCGGCCAATGCAACCAGTGCCGCGTTCACAGCCACGGTCTCGTCTGTAAGCACCGCGCAGGCAGTCACGCTGACCGCGAGTGCGGGAAGTGTGACCGAGTCTTTTGCTTTGCAATTGAGCGCCGGCACACCCACGTTGAGCGTCAACACGACGAACATCGCCTTCGGCAACGTCACCGTGGGTCAGACAGCCCTGGCTTCTGTAACGCTGTCCTCCACGGGTACGGCGCCGGTCACGATTTCGGGAGTTTCCGTGGTCGGGTCACTCTTCACGGCATCGGGAGTCACGGCTCCCGTAACTTTAAATCCTGGCCAATCAACCAAGGTGAATCTGCAGTTCTATTCGGACCACGCCAGCTCGTTCACCGGGACGGTGACAATTGCGAGCAATTCATCCCAGGGAAGCGTTGTGGTGAATATGAGCGGTACGGGAGTTGCGGCGGCCGGCACGTTGAGCGCCTTGACTTGCAGCAGCGGAGCCATGACGGGAGCGGGGACTGACGCCTGCACGGTCAGTTTGAGCGCCGCGGCAGGAAGCGGCGGATTGAGCGTGACCCTGTCGAGCAGCAATGCAACCGTTGCTGTACCGGCCAGCATTGCTGTACCAGCCAACGCAACGAGTGCAAGCTTCAATGCGACTGTTTCATCCTTCACGTCGGCGCAGTCAGTGACGTTGACGGCCACTGCGGGCGGCGTCACGAAGAGCTTCGGCCTTCAGTTGAATACAAGCGGAACGTCTATCCTGAGCATCAACGCAACCAGCGTGGCATTTGGAAACGTGGTGATCAACACGCCGGCCACCCAATCTTTGACTCTCACTTCAACCGGGACTGCGTCGGTGACGGTGAACTCTGCCACACTGACGGGCACGGGTTTCAGCATGTCGGGAGCCACTTTCCCGGTGACCTTGAACCCCAACCAGTCAGTGACCCTGAATCTGCAATTCGATCCTGCCACGGCGGGGGCGGCGACGGGCCAGGTGACGATCACGAGCACCTCCTCAACCAATGGCACAGCAACGGTCAGCTTGAGCGGAACTGGCACTCCGCACGAAGTTGATCTAAGTTGGAACGCTCCCGGCAGCTCAAGCGACCCGGTAGCCGGTTACAACGTTTATCGTTCGTCGGATGGCGGCAATACGTATCAAGTTGTGTCTTCGATTTCCGCATCGCAGACGACCTACATGGACAACACAGTCACGAGTGGAGCGAGCTACGATTATGTTGTAAAGGCCTTCGACGCATCCAAAGTCGAAAGCTCTCCATCGAACATGACGAGTGTGAGTATCCCGTAGATTGGTTTCGGTCAGCTCAGCAATATCAACCTCCAATTGGGCAGACTCGAACTTGACGCCAGCGTGCTGCAATCTGCTGTATTGGTCAAGCGAAGTTGATCCACACGCAGTAAGGGGGAGAAAGACCTTGGGCAGCCATGCCCCAGAGCCTTTCTCCCCCACATATTTTCCGCTCGATCTTCCCTTTTATCCCATCCCGATCGAGTGATCTCTTTTTCGACGCGAATTTGCCGGCCGGCTGTTCCTCTGCTGGTTCAAAGGCTCGATTCGGGCAAGGTCTCGACAAGGCTTAAGATCTGATCGACAGCAGGCACCACCTCGGCACGCGATCCGGAGTAGCAGGCAACCCCCGCGACAGCCTTTTGAAACACCGCCACCATGTCAGGAAATTCCGCCAGGTGGTGCGGCGTATTTTTTAACAGGGTCATCACCGCATCTCCCTGAGGGATCGGCGCAACATTCCAGCAGGACGCAGGCTGGTATTCCAGCGCGAGAATGCAGCCGATGCGTGCCGGCCCATCTCCAACCTGAGCGTTGAGTTCCCCTGCAAGTACCGGGGTCTGCGTGGGGCGGCCATTTCGCAGCAATAGCGGCCGCGGATATGGGTGTACGTTTCCCTCCGGATCAATCAGCGCAAACTCATCCGAAAAGTAGTTTGCTCCCCTTCGCAAGAGTTCCGCCACCATCGACGATTTACCGGCATGTGTGGCACCGGGAAAGAGCAATACCCGTTCGCGCCAAAGTACGGCGCCGGCATGCACAGCGCGCAGCGTCGTGAGGTGTTCGATCACAGCATCATCGAGCACCTTGATGAGCGGCGACACCAGTCCCATAGCGCTCGGCCCTGATGTCACGACTACATTTTCGACGGATATTTGGAACTGGTCGGCGGTCTGAGTTGCGCGAACCTGGAGGTGGGGCTCGTCCAGGCCAAGATTCATTCTCGGCAAGGAGGGCAAAATGTATTTCTCCAGGACCCAGTGCAGTTCAAGGCACGGCGACTCCAGTTGGATATTGCAACCGTAGGCGCGGACTCCGAAAACGTAGGTTTTGGGCATAGCAACGGCGACGTAATGGTTCGCAACGAGCTGCTTTGGCACTCGCGACTGGCGCTTTAGCCATTCGCTGGGGCCAAGACTGCCATGAAGCGATCATAAGAAGCGGCGGTCGAAGATCCGGCGGAAATGAGTACGGAGTCTGTGTGGTGCCCAAAACTAGAGGACACCGAGTTGCCTCGGTGTCCAATCTCTAGACCATTTTTCGCAATCAATCCTGGGAGGTAGGAGGCTTGCTGACATGCGCATCAGGCCGGAATCCATCGGTATTCGATGCGGTGCTGTCGGCATAGGCCCGCTGTTCAGTCATCGTCAAGGAAACGACAAGCGGGAGAGCGATGGCGCCCAACGTAGCAAGCACTGCGCGCCGGGTCGGTGTCCCTGAGACCGTTACGAGATTCTGCTCCTGCAACCGGAGAATGGCTGCTTCGGCCAGCTCTTCGGTAACCCCGGGGTTAAAGGTATGCTGCATGTCTTCCGCCACATTAGACAGTGTCGTCGGACTGCTGCACGCGTCCCAGGCGGCACCGGCCGTCGCATTCAGCGCGAAGACCTTCTCGTTCCTGGAATCAACAATGACTTTTGAGCCGTCAGGGAGCTGATTGACTGCTAAATCGCCTAATATCGCGCGCTCTACTTGAATCATGACCCCTCCTGTTTTTTGAACCAAGGCGTGTCCCGGGTGTTACTTGAATACATAACGAGTATAGCGCGAGAGCTACAAGGCTCTTCCTTTCAATTAGTAACGAGTAACATCCTTCTGGTAATCGGCTCTTCTAGTACTTTCCGGTGACTCGCCTGGCAGAGGAAAGCTCGAATTCATTCTGAGTTTCAAGCGAACATTCGAGTAAAATGCGGCCTCGCAAAGGGCCAGCAAATGGAAAAGCCACCAGGCTTGTAAACCGCATGCGGCCGCGATTTCGCGGTTTTAGGACTCTGTTTGAAGAGCGCACCTGGGTAGACCCATTCGAGTTAGGGTCTAACTCCTTCAGTTATGCCCCATCGCGGTATATACTAAGCCGAAATCCTCAGGTTTTAGAAGGAAAGTGAATCGAGTGTTTCAGCAGCGATGCGGCCTTAAGCCTTTAGGGACCCGTAAAAAAGTGGTTCCTTTTTTTGGAGGAGTCGAGCAAAAATACTTTGAAGAGGCCGGAATCGCATCATATCGACGGCAGTTACCGGGGAAGAGTTGATTTATCTCGCGAAGGGCGCAATCGTGAAATGAGAAATAAGTCCAATCGCCTCCATGGCTGTTCTTGCCTGCTCAACTGCAGTTCAGCGAAATGGCGGGCTTAATGGCCGTCGACCGCGATTCCTGCGAACTCTTGCGCGCAATCGCTCGGCGTCCGTCCGATGACGCCCATATGGTTAAAGTGGCCGCGAGGATTCACGATTGGGATTCGCTGCTTGGAATGGCGCAGGAGCATAGAATGCTTCCACTGCTCTTCATGCATCTTCCCAAGATGGCCCAGGCAGTGCCCTTCGAAATTCAACAGCACCTTGGAACGGAATATCAGCGCAACGTCTTCCACAGCCTGGCGAACACAGCGGAACTGATCGCCGTCCTGAAAGAGTTTGATCAGGAAGGGATTCCCGCCATGCCTTTCAAGGGCGTTGTGCTGGCCGCCTCCGTTTATCGCGACCTCAACGCGCGCCCGGCAGGCGACCTTGACGTGCTGATCCGTCCGACGGACCTGTCTCGAGCAACCGCGGTCCTGCTGAATAGGGGATACGAACTTAAAACAGATGTGCAGGCCGATGGCTCGCCGGCCGCTACGAACTCCTACGAATATCATTTCGAGCGGAAACAAGACGGCATGGTGATGGAGCTTCGTTGGAGGCTCGAACTCACCCAGCCTCGATTCCGCCGCAATCTAGGACTGGATTGGGTATGGCCAAGCCATCGAACTGCTCTCCTTGCGGGCGCCGAAGTGCCGGATATGAACCCGGAAATGAATTTGCTCGTTCTTTGCATGCATGGGAGCAAGCATGTCTGGTGCCGGCTCATTTGGGTCTGCGATGTCGCCCAACTGCTAAGATCGCATCCCGACTTCGACTGGCAAGCTGTCATTCGGGAATCGAAACGGTCTGGGCTTTGGCGGGCACTCGCCATCGGCGTGCTGCTTGTGCACCGGATGACCGACATCGAGGTCCCTGAGCCGGTGCTCCTGAGTTTCAAGTCGGACGCCACTGCCAATCGCCTGGCGCTCCATATCGCAGCGAATATGTTCGATGCACCCGGGAGCACGCCCAGAAGCCGAATACCCTACAAGGTTCTGTTGCTCGGGTTTGATGATCGGATGAGGATGGTTCTTTCACTGGATTTTCTGCGTCCCAACGAGAGAGATCGGGCGGCGGTGCGTCTCCCACGGTCACTCCATGTCCTCTATTATTTGGTTCGGCCATTCAGAATATTAAGAGATCGCTCGGCGAGGTAAGCTCGAAGCATTCCGACGCCTCAACAACTCGGTTTTGGCTGGCCCCCAACTCACAATTCATCGTGTTGTAAATCGAATTTCCAAGCTTCAACAGGACGTGCTCTTCCGCTGGGACACTGGAAGAAAATACCTTACGTGTAAAGAATTTACACTCTTGACACCAGTCTCCTGCGGATGATGTTTTTGACATGTAGCGTATAAGTCAAGCAATCCCGAGCGGCTAGGGTTTTCCACCGCGGTTCCGGCCCTTTGGCACCGGAAATGCTTTCAACCCGACAGAGAATCATGTTCAGAAGCAAGATGCGTTCCGGGCGTCGCCCCAAAGTGCTGAACCGCGCCTTCCTGTCTCGGCGAGCAATCGCGATTCGGATGAGCGCTGGCGGGCGCGTTTCCGACGCATTTCAGGTTCAATCGCCACCATGTGGACTATCTGAAACCGCAATCAGTCCCCTGCTACCTAATCTGCTTTCAACCTTTCAAACTGGGCCCCCCGCGTTATTCAACAAACCGATAAGGTCTGGCTGATCAAAGTGCGGTCCGCGCTTTGAAGAGTCGGGAGAAGTCGGATTCACTTTGATTTGCGCAGTCATCAGGTACGCTGTGCACTTCAATATGCTGTGACGCTGCCTGGGTCGGCTGTCAGCGCCAACCAGAGGGAGTTCCCTGTGTCTTGGGGAGAGACAGGCCATGGAAGGCCTTGAAGAGTGAAGGTGTCTCGAAATGATTCGGATGTACAAAAACCGCCATGATTCTGATTTGAAGTGCCGTCAAGTTCAACCAGCTAATGTTCTTCATCATATTAAACTTCCGCAAAATAGAGGCACTCGGCACCACTTAATGAGCCAACAGGTTCTTCATGGCCATTTGTGCATGGGCCTCGTGATCCTTTGCTGCATGGCATTGTCTGGATGCGGCTCTTATTTTGTACAAAATGGTTTGGCCGGAGCGTTAATCCCGTCGCCCTCGACCGTCTCGTTCGGCTCGGTTATGGTGGGGCGCGCTGCAAGCACGTCGGTGGAGATTCTAAATAAGAGTTCAAGCCCAATCGAACTTTCCAAACTAGCCGTAGATGGGCAGTCGTTCTCCGCAAGCAGCACCGGCAACCTTCCCGTCACTCTCGCCGCGGGTGCGACTTACAAGTTGAAAGTGAACTTCAATCCTGCGGCTGCAGGATCGGCCTCCGGGCAACTCGTCATCACCACCAACTCTTCCACTACGCCAAGCGCGGCAGTCAGTCTGATCGGCACCGGCGTGTCGAACAGCACAACGCCTTCGCCGGAATTGAGTTCGGTCTCTTGCAATAGCGAAGCCATCACGGGATCAGTGACGACGCCCTGTTCAGTATCCCTGAGCGCGCCCGCGATCACCCCGTTCACGGTGAACCTTGCCAGCAACAATGCGGCGCTCACAGTACCCGCATCGGTCGTCGTATCTGCGGGTAGCTCGAACGCCGGGTTCAACGCGGTCTCATCAACGGTCAAAAGTTCAGAATCTGTGACTTTGACGGCGACTGCTGGAAGCGTTTCCAAAACCTATGCGCTGCAACTGAATGCCCCCCAGCCGCCTGCGCCGCCTGCGCCACCCGCGCCGCCCGCGCCACCTGCGCCGCCCGCGCCACCTGCGCCACCTGCGCCGCCCGCGCCACCCGCGCCACCAACGGGACTGCCAAGCCTTACAATCAACGCCGCCAGTGTATCGTTCGGATCCGTGTCTTTGAACGCAAATGTAACGCAGACCCTGACCTTGGTGTCCTCCGGCACAGCGCCCGTAACAATTAACGAGATAACGCTGACCGGCTCCGGTTTTTCCATGTCAGGAGCCGGCTTCCCTGCCACTTTGAACCCAGGGCAGGCATTGAGCTTGAACCTGCAATTCGGTCCGACGATCCCGGGATCTGCCAGCGGCGAACTGACTATCGCAAGCAACTCTTCCGCCAATCCTAATGCCACGATCACGCTGACCGGTACAGGAGCGTCAGTGTCTCACCAGGTTGAACTCAATTGGGATGCGCCTAGCAGTTCTTCGGATCCGGTTGCGGGATATCACGTCTATCGGTCACCGGGCCAGAATGGCAACTATCAACTGCTCAATAACTCGGTGATTGCTGATACGAGTTATGCCGACAACACGGTGCAAGGCGGCCAAGCCTATAACTATGTCGTTAAAAGTGTGGATGCTTCGGGAACTGAGAGCCCAGCCTCCAACATTACAAGCGTGACGATTCCATAGGACAGAACTTGCGCGGGCCGCCGATCTTCGCGGCGCGCGCGCGCAATTAAGTGATGGCGTCCTTCATCATGTCGACTACTTCATCGGCAATGGTCAAGCAGGCCGTTGCCGCCGGACTGGGCGCGTTCAGCACATGCAGGGCGCGAGCCTGCCGCGCGAAGTAGAAATCCTGCAACAGTTCGCCGGAGGGAAGCAAAGCTTGTGCTCGTACGCCCGCCCCTCCCGGGATCAGGTCTGCGATTTGAATTTCAGGGACGAGCCGTTGCAGCGAATGGCAGAAGAGGGCCTTGCTGAACGAGCGCTTGAACTCTGCCCAGCACATCGACGGGTAGCGCAAGAGGAATTTCCAGAATCCTTTGTAAGTAAGAGTCTCGACCAGGTCGCGCAGATTGAAGTTTGTAAAGCGATACCCCTCGCGCGCAAATGCCAGCACCGCATTTGGACCTGCTTCCACGCCGCCATGAATCAGCCGCGTGAAATGTACCCCGAGAAACGGGAACTTCGGGTCGGGTACAGGGTAAATAAGATTCTGAACCAGATGTTGCCGTTCCGGCCGCAGTTTGAAATACTCTCCTCGAAACGGGACTATCTGGGTCGGGTCACCATTACCAGCCATTTTGCTTAGGCGATCGCAGTGCAGCCCCGCGCAATTGATCAGAAATCCGGCTTCGTAGTCTCCGCTTGCCGTGTGGATGTTCCAGCCATTCGAATCTTTGAGTTGAGTTACTTCGGAGGAGAACTTAATCTCGCCGCCGCGGGCTCGAATCTCGGTGACCAATGCTTCGGCGATCGCCGGAAAATCAACGATTCCCTCCTGCGGGACGCGGATTCCGGCCAACCCTGCCGCGTGCGGTTCGAATTCGCGAATCTCTTCGCGACCAAGCAACTGAAGACCGGTTAGCCCATTGGCTGTGCCGCGCTCAAACAAGGAATTGAGGCGGGGTAATTCCTCGTGTTCAGTGGCCACAACGATTTTGCCACACAATTCATAAGGAACGTTATGTTGCGCGCAGAAATCGACGATCCTCCGAATTCCCTGCACCGCCAGGCGCGCCTTCGCCGAGCCCGGCTTATAGTAGAGCCCGCAGTGCAGGACTCCGCTGTTATTTCCGGTCTGATGGCGGCCCGGGCCATTTTCCTTCTCAAGCAGTAGTAACTGAGTTTCCGGAAATCGCTGAAGAAGCTGATAGCCAGTTGCCAGCCCTACAATCCCACCGCCGATAATCGCGATCTTCATGTCTGCAACGTTCCGACAGAGTCGTCAGCCGGGTCTTCTGCTTGCGGCGCTGAAAAGCCCTGGGAGATGACTCTTACCGGCGGCATGATCGGCCCCGATCCTTCAACCGGCAACTCCCACCGGGTTACTCCGGACTCGTCTTCCGCCAACTTCGTGAATCCCAGTTCTGCATAGTGATTCGCAACCATTTGGTTGCGGTCCGTTGGCCGGTAAGTGCCGACGAGTTTCCGAATGCCCGCTGATTGCGCATGCTTCAGAATCTCGGAGAGTACCACATTCTCAACCTTGCGCCCGAGCACTCTGCAACTCATCAGCCAGGTGTCGATCTCCCACGCACCACTCTCGCCTGATCTGCAGATGACAACGCTGATCATGCCATTGTCGCCGAAAACATCCGAGAGGCGCACCTGCAGCGTAAAGACCGCAGGGTCATCCTCCGCCGCAGTTACTTCTGGGTCCGAGTACCGTCGAGTGGTGAGGTTGTACTGATTCGACTTATTGATGAGTTGGACGATGCGCGCTCTTCCCGTAGCATTGAATGGCTGGAAGGTAACCACCATATCCAGTGAGGCAAGGTACGCCTCAACACCCCCCACCTGCTTTTGCAGGGTGGCGCGCCTGGCGTTGTCCTGGTAATAGCCGGCGCGCCTCAGATCTTCGGGGGCAAACGCCACTGCCTCGAAGTAACCGGCTGCGGCCAATGTTCTCGCGTACCATGCGGAATCTTCCGGCAGTTCCGGCACGGCAACTTGAGGAAGCAATTTCCGAATCATACCGCGTTCCAGGGGATTGTCGTCGAGAAAAACGAGCGCATCCAGCCCCAGCGACAATTCTTTGGCGATGGCACAAATGTTGGTTGCCTTGTCGTTCCAGTTGGCCTGAAATACGGCAAAGTGGTCCAGCCTCAACAGCATCTCCGGGTGCTTCTCAAAAGGCTCTCGGGCCACACCGTCGGAGTTCTTGGACGCAACAGCGAGGACGATGCCCCGTTGGCGGAGGTCCAGCGCCAGCCGCTGCAAGGCCAGATGCGCTTCGCCACGGGCGTCACCCTGGGCTATCTGAATGCCCTGCAGCCCGTCGTCTCCAATCACTCCGCCCCACAAGGTGTTGTCGAGATCCAGAATCAAGGCCTTTCGGCTCTTGCCGCGAATGGCCGCCACGGTACGGGCCAGGTGATCGCTGTAGAGCGGAATGAATTCATGGGAGAACGGAATCTTGGCTATGTTCCACAGCTGCGGGTTGTGCCAGTCCGCAAGCCCAACTGTCTCCGCCAACCCAGCCACGTCCAGCAGCACATCGCCCGAAGTCACGACAAACTCCGCAAGTTCGCGATTGATCTGGTCAACCAGATTTCTACTGGTTCCGTTCAGCGCACGGTCCAGGCTGCCAAAGAGCGTTTCCACAGGCGGAGCAAACGTCTGAAAGATGCAGACGGCATTTGTATGGGCTTTGATGCCTGTACGGAGAACCTTTAAGTACTCGATAACTCCCCGAATGGTCGCGGAAGACTTCTCACTATCACCTGGCGAGCGCCTCAATGGCAAAGCTCGATAGTCAAGCGCGAAGAGCACCGCATCGGGGTTGGAACCGTTGATCTTTGAGTCCGGAGTCAGAGCCTCTTGCGCCACCTGGTCGTAAGACGGCTGGATCGTCTCTAACGCAATTCCGTGCCGTGCCGCGCTCGCCGTGAGGGCCGGCATCAGCAGATCAATCGTCGAGTTGCTCAATACGGCAAGACGCATTGGCACTAGCGGATCAAGGGATTTGCCTTCATTGTGAAGCCTGGTGATGGCCCTGGCCAGTTTGGTCAACTGATTCAGATCCAGGGAATGCAATGCCAACGCGCGCAGTTCGTCGCCCGGTCGATCCTCCAGCCGACCCAGGGATTTCACCCTCGCGGAAAAATCTTCCGGTGCATGCGGCAGCCATTGCAATTCGGTATAAAGTTGGTTCATTCAGATCCCCGTCCCCTGCTTTCTCAAGCAAAGGGATGCATATTGTTATGCGTTGCTTTCGGTCCGCGCTTGGATAACCGAGACAAAATCACGAACGGTTTCCATCTCGCCCATTTCCGAGGAAACGAACTTCATGCCGAATTCCTTCTCGATCGTGACGATCAGACGGATATAGGTCAGACTGTCACAACCATCCATCTCCCTAACGGATGATTCAGGTTTGACATCCATGGAGTCCTGATCGAGCACGTCTTCGAATATCTTCTCCAGGCGCCCATAGATCTGCATCTCATCCATCTGAAAGCCTCCTCCAGCACCCAATAGAATAAACGTTGACGCTGACCCCATGGCGTTACGGCCGGTTTAGTGGCTGGTGTTTCAAAGCTCCACGAATCAACGGGGTCCGGTTTCCTTTTCTTTTTTCCGATCACCCGTCATTTTCAGTTTCCGGGCCACTTCCCTCATGGCCTTCAGGGCCGTGGGGTGCCGTGCGAGTGTGTTGTCCCTGAATTCAGAGAGCTCTCTGCGAAAGAGTACGCCAAAACTGTAAGTCACTCCGGGCGCTTTGGCTGGTGTATTTGCTTCAGCGTGATCCAGAACTTCAATTTCTCGTGTACATCCGGCTTCCAACTCGATTTCCAAACGGATGGAGTCTTCTCCGCGGATGAATGGAACCGCATTCCCGTCAACCAGGACTGAGCGGACCGCCGAGATATCCGGTTCGTATTTGTCAAGCCGGAAATTCCACTTACTTCTCTGCCGATTTGTAAGTCGGAATCTTCTCGTAAAGAATTTAACATCAGATGAGTCAGTCGCACGGTTCTTCAAGATGCAACTCTCAGTCAACTGCTTGTTTAGCGTGGGCCAGGATAACTCCGGCTCGATTGCATGCAGGTCTGCGACAAACTCTCCCAGCCTCTTACAGCCGTCTCCGAGGTATTGATGGTGTTCGACCAGGAGCACCGGTTTCCCCAGGAACATATCAAACGCGAAGTCGATCAGACGCTCAGGGTAATGCCTCTGAAAGATCGGAAAGCCATGGAATCGTGTGACCGCCGGCCTAAGAAACTCGCCAAGTTTCAGTTGGTCCTGGGCGTCATCCGTGGGAAAGCACGAGGTGTTCACGGCCGCAAGATAGTTGTTCGCGCGCAACGCGGCAATGGCCGTGGTGGAAAACCTACCTTGAGGAAAGACCATCACCGGATCGAACGGCAGCCCAGTGCGCTCCCGGTGCTTTTCCATCCGTTCATAGGCCAGGCGAGCCTTGTGCGCTAGAAGCCCAGTATCCAGAGCATCGAACTCCTTGTTTGTGTGGTCACAGCCATGAACGCAGATTGAGAGATTCGCTCTCGTCTCCAGGAGACGCGCAGCCCATTGTGGCGACGTCCGGCGATAGTTCCATGGAATAAAGGCGATCGACGTCCCGTAATGTCCTCGCGACATGGAACCCAAAAGGGCGTTGTAGTCGAGAAGTCCATAGCGATCCTTGAGTAATGGGTCATCAATAATAAATCTCGCTGTGCTCTCCAGGGCATGCCAGCAGTTTTCTCCGAAGCAGGTACGGAGAAAGATGAGAAATGGAATAATTCTGTCGTAACTATTTTCGATACCTCTGTAGCGCGAAAGAGATCTCTCAATATCAGGCGCTTCAGACCCGGTGAGTAGAAATGTCTGGCACGATCCTATTTTCTGGTATGCGAAGACCGGGCCATGATTCGCGAGCATGATGGGTTCGATGCGTGACCGATCGAGATCTAAATGAAACACCGGCTGAGATAGCCGTCGACCTATTGAAAAGCTGAGGCCCGCGAACTGCCGGCTGAATTCCTGACTCGCTCGTGGCATTTGAAAAGACGTTTCTTCCTCAACGCCTTCGTCGGAAGTGGTTACTCTACATACGGCTCCATCTGTAAGCCATGAGAGCGAGGCCTCTTGCGATGCATTGCCGCATCCGAAGACAAGCAGCGAGGCGCACTCCTTGAAGAATCCGCGCAGGCGCGCAGGCTCGGTTGAAGCGATGTGCAACGCCGCCAAAGTGTCCGCAGTCATAGCCACACGGCCATTCGCGCGAGATTCTGCAAGAAGCTGCCCGACGACATCGCTTTTGTCGTCGAGAACGATTGTCTTCGTGTGCACGCCCATCCAGTCGCAAAACGTCCGGACGCGGATCTCTTCAATCGATGGCGATGCGAGACACGCAACGATCAGCGAATTCATTTCATGCCTCGAACCGGGTATCACGCGAACTGACGAGTTCTGGTTTGTCATCGGCATGGACAATCACACTGCAACCAGTCAGCCACATGATCTGCAGACCGTGTAAGTTCTGTGAGGAGGGAACTGCGCGGGCAGTAAAGCGCCAGTCGGCTTCACCCGGCAGTGCAAGATAAATTCAGCTGTGCGCGACCGGGCTGTTTCTATCATCTCGGCTTCGGCGGTCTAAGTCCAGCCAGGAAACTTTCGTAAGGGGTATCCATCGCTAAAGGAACTGTTACGATGGCAAGGCGCTTAGCTTTCTCGTTGCCAACCATAGTATAAGGTGGAACACTCGACGCAATCACAGCGCAAGTAGTAACAACGGCGCCCTCTCCGATGGTAAGTGTTTTTCCCATCGGCGCAGTTACAACACAACTCGCTCCTAGAAACGCGTTTTTGCCAATGACGATCCGTCCCGGTCCCCTGGTGTGCGCAATCAGGGTAGATCGAAGGCAGATCTGGGCTCCCTCTGACAGCTCAATGCATTCTGGGTATTCGTTTTCGATGTAAACATCGTCGCCGATGAATACCCGGCCTTTGATCTTGACTCCGCGAAGTCGATGAAGGAACGGCCGCAGAGTCGTTGCTCCAGGCGAAAACCTGGCCAACATTCCTAGAATGCGATTGAGCGAGCGCCTAAGTGCAGACTTCTTTTTCACAAGTCAAAGTTAGCAGATCGCAGTTGCCGCGTCCAAGTGAAAGCCTGCGAGTGAGTTCATTATGTCGCCGGGCAGGCGCTATTTGGGTGGGGTCCGTGACACCGAGCTAACCATCTTCGAGTTCTTGCCTATCGGGTCCGTTCTCTTCAACGAGAGCTGGCGACATTCCCTGATCGATCCCATAGCACTCCAAGCCTTCAGCTTGCATGAAAATCTACGTCCCGGCGTCAGACCACACATCCATTTCAGCACCCAGACGCACAATCTGCGATAAAGGTAAAAAGGAACTCCCGCGACATACCACCTTGTATCCTGCGGGATACCGTACTCCCTTATATCTGCGCGGGCCTTGTCACGCCACCAGGTCAGAAAATACTCCTGACGAACCCTGTCTTGCGGAACCGAGTGGTGAACCAAGGCCGAAGGCTCATACCAGAAGCGTTCTCCTGCTTCCAGCAATCGAGAACCAAATTCTGTATCTTCGTTTCTTATCTGTGAGCCGGGCTGGGGGCCTAGGTCCGTTCGGAATCCGCCGTATTTTCGAAACACATCCTTGCGGAATGCCATGTTAGTGCCGAAAGGAGCCTCGCGCAGTTCTCCAGGCTCAAGGCCAAGGTCGAACATCGCGAGCGGAGCGAGCGCATATCGACCACTCGTTTCAAGCCAGATTGGAGTCCTGAATGAAGTCTCGGGGAGAATGCGACCGCCTACACCAACCCACTCTTCATTACTGAGCGGGGCTGTCAGCTTATATAACCAATCCGGTTCGACCTCGACGTCGTCATCCATAAATGCCAGCACGTCCGCCTTGGCCTCGCGAATCGCGGAATTAAGCGCATACGATTTGCCTGGATGTGGCTCAAACAAATAATGGAAACGGTTCGGATAACTTTGACAGAAGTCCTCGATGACCGAGCGGGTCTGGTCGTGAGAATTGTTATCGACGACTAATACATCCCACTCGACGGAGTTCGGCACCGAAGACAGTGAGACACTGGCAAGAGCCCTTTGCAAGCTCTGGCAGCGATTGTAAGTACACAAGATTACGGTGATTTTCATGGATTGATCTCTACGGTTGCCTTCGATAAAGAGAAGGAATCCTCTGCACCGCATTTTTGGCATTGAGCCGCCGATGGCAGGTCTCTGCAATCTCGCCAAGTGTCAGCCAGATTTCACATTCATTGTAAAACCGATGTTGCGGATTTACTGTGAATGCCCATCGCACGATTCGAAATGAGAGGAATCGCAAGACGAGGCTCGAGAGACTGAAGAACTGGCCGGGGATCCCGAGAAGCGGAGGACGAGCACCGCGCTCGAGAATTCGGGTACGTCCAAAATCAAACCACCATTTTCGAAAGTACCTCTTGCTAAGGCGCCCCTCGGGAACAGGATGCTCAACCACTGCGGAAGGCTCATAACGTAAACGCTCTCCAGCCGAGATGAGCCGGTTCCCGAACTCCGTATCTTCTCCCATGAGAAGAGCCGTGCCACAACGCCCGAGATCGACGCGAAAATTGCCATACTTCTCGAACATGCTCTTACAAAATGCCATATTCGTGCCGTATGGAGGCCTTTTCATTTCGCCGGCCTCATTTCCAAGATCGAACAGAGGCAGGAGGGCGCCGAGGAGGTCCCTCGGGCCACCCACCGTAAGCCAATCCGGCGGATTGAAATCCAACGGCGGCGTGATGCGTCCTCCAGCACCAGCCCATCTCCCGCCGTGCAGAGACTCGGTAAGGTTTTGCAACCAGGTTGGTTCTGCAATCACATCGTCGTCGATGAAGGCGATGATATCTCCACGTGCTTCGCGGATGCCGGCGTTGCGCGCGCGAGACAGGCCTTGATCGGGTTCAAACACGTACCGAAATCGCCCCGGATACTTCTGACAATATTGCTCTGCAATCGCACGCGTCTGATCCGTGGAATTGTTGTCTACTACGAGCGCTTCCCAATTTAAAGAATCAGGGAGGAGCTGCGCAGCAATACTATTGAGAGCCTCGGGTAGGCTTTGACACCGGTTATATGTACACAAGATGACGCTAATATTCATCGTTTCGCCGCGAAGGTCAGTAAGCTATTGCCCACCCATCATGAGTACATCTCACCAAACCGAATTTAGTCGGCGGAGGCGAGCCTCAAAGCTTCGTCCCGAGAAGTGAAGGCGGATTGTTTGGAAAAAATTCCGCGATAGGCGGCGAGACTGGCCGCGGATACCACCGGTCCTCTTGAGAGAGCATCAACAATGGCATCTGCGAACTGCCGGGGAGTGTCATGGGCCCTGAGCCCAGCCTGCTCAATGCGATCCATGGGCATGCCGCGGAAGGCCTTCGATGTGCCAATAAAAGGTTTACCAAGGGCAAGCGCTTCTATGGTCTTGATAGAAACTCCTGTTCCGGAAACCATGGGAGCGAAAACGGATCGCGTGGCGCGGTAGAACGGAGCCAGTTCGGCGACCGGACCAACAAAGTGAGACCTAAATGCCTGGTAAATTTCCGGAAGGTTCCTGCGCATCAACATGTCTACCTGGCCGACGATTTTCATGTGATATCCGCGATCGGCGATAAGCGGCCACACCTGTTCAAAGAACCATTTCAAAGCGGCGCAATTCGGATCCGTACTCTGGCCTACGAAGAGCAGGTCGATGGGCTCAGATGAAGGAGTGGCTGCATCTACCTCGGAGATGAAGCTTTCATTGATGCAGGGCATTGCCAGAACATGCGGCATGTGTGGCAGTCGAGACTTGAAATAGTTGAAGTCATCCACGGAACAATGAACGAGGACTTTCGTCTTCTTGAGTAGGGAGAGTTCACAGTTGAGTAGCTGATCCAGGCTGTCCGCACGATGGGTCCAAGGGTTGATCTCGTTCCTCTCGTTCAGAAGATGAGCCTGGACGTCGTGAGTCTCGAGGATCATCGGCACCCGGCGTCCGCCCCTCACCACCTGGCGAAGCAACTGTTGCGCAAACCCAAGCGTAAACACATGATTGACATTAATCAGCGCGACGGGTAGATCGCCAATAAGGCGATTAGCGCTGTCGGGGAGTTCGGCAGACTTTCCCGTAAGAACTATCCAGTCGAGCGCTGTACCACGGAATGAGTGTTTCGCCCACCCTATGTATTTTCCGGCAACAAATCGTCGACTGTTAATTGGGGCAAAAAAGATTTGATCGGCGCCGACTTCTCGCATGCCGGCTTTGATTTCATCCCAATCTGGATAAGTCTCTGTATAAGAACAATGGATTGGTACACAGATGAAAACCGTAGAATATCCGCGCTCCCGATAATAGTCGATTTGATTCTGCATGACGCGGGCTGTCCCGCTTCGCGGCCAGGGTGGTCCCACGATGATTACAGTTGAGGATTTCGTCGACGGTGAAATAGTTGAGGTCATAGTTTGATCATTTTGGCGGGCACGCTTGCCGAGTTCAGCTTAACATTCGAATCTATTTTTAACTATCGGCGACAGATTTCCGCAATTTCGCCCACAGTCGTCCAAACGCGGCATTTGTTGAAGAACCTTTTTTGCGGATCAGGTTCCCGAAGCCACCACCAAACTCGTTTCGGCAACGTATTCAGCAACCGATTCGAAAAACTAATAAAGGAGCGCGGAACAAATCCGACTGGCTTGCGGTATCCTTTTTCACGAATCAATGCTCGTCCGTAATCGAAGTGGTATGCAAGAAAATAGTCCTTCTTGAGACGGCGCTCCTCCACCGCGTGGTGAACGATCGCAGAGGGGACATACACTATCTTCTCGCCACCATCCATGATTCGAGCACCAAACTCAGTATCTTCATT
Source organism: uncultured Acidobacteriota bacterium (assembly GCA_963833995.1). Taxonomy (GTDB): domain Bacteria; phylum Acidobacteriota; class Terriglobia; order Terriglobales; family Acidobacteriaceae; genus Telmatobacter. The sequence goes on from CAWIAE010000009.1 coordinate 215,162, forward strand.
GCCGATCAGATTCCCGCCGGAGCGGCCCAAGTCCGTCCGAAATCCGCCAAATTTTTCGAACACGCTCTTCTTAAACGACATTGAAGCTCCGAAAGGCGCTCTGTCGAGCGGAATGGGCTGATCACCGATGTCGAATTGGGCGAGAGGTCCACCCAGGTTATGCGCGCCGCTGATCGTCAACCACGATGGCTGTTGAAAATCTCCCAGCAGAATGCGGCCACCGGCTCCGCCCCAGTCGCCGCTCCTAAGAGGAGCCGTCAGGTTGTCCAGCCATGTCGGCTCTACTATCACGTCGTCGTCGGTAAAAGCGAGGATATCTCCCCGGGCTGCACGGATTCCGGTGTTTCGGGCATGGGACAGTCCCTGTTGTGGCTCATGGATATAACGAAACCGACCTGGATAGAGATCGGAGATATTCTCGGCAACCTCACGTGTCTGGTCTTTTGAGTTGTTATCCACAACCAGCACTTCCCACTCAACGGATTCGGGAAGAATGGATGCTGCGATGCTCTCCAAGGTCTTGGCCAGACTCTCGCACCGGTTATATGTACACAATATGACTGTGATCTTCATGGCGCTCTCGTAACGCTGATGGCCTCTCTGTGGCCTCTAGTCTCTAATATCCCGGTATTCAATTGACCTAAGGATGACCACCTGCTGATCGAGCGATACCCGCGCTGGTGCGAATCAGCATCTCAAGCGAATCCGGCAAGGGTCCTTTTTTCGGTAAGTTAAACGGAAAGAACCGCATTCCTGTTCTGCCAGCGCCACGCGGTCTCCAGAATATTCTGGAGATCGGAATTCGGAGTCCGCCATCCCAGGGCATTGCGGGCTTTCGTGGCATCGGCTACGAGTCTTGGCGGGTCGCCATCGCGTCGCGGCCGTTGAACCACCGGAATCGATTTTCCAGTGACTGCTTCGGCAGCGGCCAGCACCTCGCGCACTGAATGTCCCGTCTCAGTCCCCAAGTTGAACGCGCCGCTTTCGCCGCCGGACAACAAATGTCGAATTGCCAACACGTGAGCCTCCGCCAGATCGCTCACATGGACATAGTCGCGAATCGCAGTTCCGTCCGGCGTGTCGTAGTCTGTTCCGTAAATCTCTACGGAAGGGATCGAGCCAGCCGCTGCGGCCAACACGCGAGGCAGCAGATGGGGCTCAGGATCATGTTCTTCGCCAAGTTGTCCATCCGGATCCGCTCCCCCAGCATTGAAGTAACGCAATGCGGACCAGGACAATCCGAAGCTCTGCCCGTACCAGCGAAGGAGCTTTTCAATCATGAGTTTTGATTCACCATATGGATTAACGGGTATCTGCGCATGATCTTCTGTGATCGGTACAGTGTTAGGAAGACCATAGGTTGCACAGCTTGACGAAAAAACGATTGTTTGAACGCCGTGCGTTCTCATCGCATCCAGCAGATTCAGCGTGGCAACAACGTTGTTTCTGAAGTACAGGTCTGGGGCTTGCATGGATTCCGCGACGTAGGCATAGCCGGCAAAATGAACGACGGCGTTAACCGGATAGCTTTCAAATACGCGTTCAAGCACGACCGCGTCGCCACAATCTCCATCCACGAGCGGACCCCATTGAACGGCTGAACGATGCCCACGCCTGAGATCATCCAGAACCAAAGGCAGGAATCCAGACTTCGCGAGCACCTTGCAGGTGTGACTCCCGATATAACCAGCGCCGCCTGTTACAAGAACGTACATGAAATCCCCTTCGATCGGATCGTACCTCTATGGTTCATACTCGACCAAGTAATGCGAAAAGAGCATCTTCGCCACGGAACGCAATGTGATTATCGATCTGCGGCAATCACTTCGCCGGGACTCACATTTCGGGATCGTGCGGCGGCGGAGATTTTCAGGCGTTCACAAAACAACGCAATCGGATCTGTCGGAATCTGAGTCTCAGCAAAGACTCTGGCTGCGCGGCCCATTTCCGGCCACTCTTTGCGCCTCTCCCAGGCTCGCTGCAGGGTCTGTGAAAACGACGCCAAAGTAGGCGCTGACGCCACGAATCCTGTCTTTTCGTCAGAACATAACTCCGTGTTGCCTCCAACGTCCGTAACAACCGCCGGACGCCCGCACCACATCGCCTCGACCAATGCGAGAGGAAGACCTTCATAACGTGAAGGCAGAGCCAGAAGATGGTTCTGTTCCCAGATGGCACGAATATCGGCCACGCGACCGCGGAAGTTGACGTTGTTCAGCTTGAGCATACTGGCAATCCGACGCAATGCCTGTTCATCGGAGCCACTTCCAAATAGATTCAGTTCAACGGGCCGATTCCGCCACTCCGGAAGTGCGAGCGTCCGTAATAACAGATCCTGCCCCTTGGCCGCCGGATTGATTCGAGCAACGCATGCCAACCGCCATCCTGCGCTCTCGTCGGGCCACGCGGGAGCGGGCTCCGTAGAGACCTTGTATGGATTCCACACCACCTCTGCATTCAGAAGTGGCTCACCGAGTTGCAAGCGCAGAAGATCAAGGTTGCTGTGGGAGACGCAAAAGACGCTGCGAGCCCCAGTGTAACTTGCGACGGCTTCATCGATCTCTTCTCCAAACCACCAAATCTCGCTGTTGCATTGAACGATAATGACGTAGGGGATTCGCGACTCGCGGCAGAGCTTCGCCCAATCAAACCCGCCCGCGTTGTGACCTTGAGAGATGACGACGAGGTCGGGATCGAATCGCTTCAATCTTCTTGAACTCCTTTGATTTCTGGAAGTCAGTGCGTTCCAAATGCGACGGTTCCTTCCCGTTCCAAACCGAGGGTACTGAAGATCGAGTTCGATGCCTTGCCGAACCAGTTCTTGCGCCTCATCTGACTCACCGACCCAGTACGCCACCGATGCGTGCACATCGTGCCCTGCGCGCTTGAGCTCGGTAGCCGCCTGGCTCCAGAGTTCCTCGCTTCCGCCCCACCCCGAGCCCGTCATTGTACTTATGAAAGCGAATTTCATTTGATTTCAGCCTGCAGCTGATTGGTTGCGGCGCCGGTTCGGAGCAGGCCCGAGAAAAACCTGCCGTCGAGGTTCAAGTTTGCACTGTCTTTGTAGTATTCACGTGCGTTTTGAAGCGCCTCTTGACGTGCTTCTTTATACACGTCCTGATCTGTCAGGATCTTCACGAGTTGGCAGAATGCTGCGTCAGGCAACAAAGTTTGATGAGGGGAAAAACACGCCAGGTCGCCGGTCGAGTACCCATGCTCGGTTTCCAGGAAGATGGTAGGCAGGCCGCAGGCTGAGGCCACGGTAAGTACGCCGCTGAAGATTCCGGCAACGACTGACGAACGGCGCAGGTCGTCCTCAAGAGACCACGCAGGATGCGAAAGTTCACAGCGCGTGGGATGCTCGCGAATGAGCCGTTGACATTCTGCGAAATCGAGATTGCTCCAGAAGGGATGGGGACGGATGACGAGCCGGCGAAGAGGGACATTGGCGGTCAGCAGCTTTTCTGCCAGTTCGAGCAGCGCGCGGCATTGACTTTCAGTACCATAGAAGTCGTCCTGGGCCATGGGAACATCGACGATGAGCAAGGTCTGTTGATCGAATTGATCGGGCAGCGGAGTGATCGTATCGTAAAGGCAGCCACCATGGACGTAGTCAACCGGCGGCTCAGAGACCCCGACCGCTTGAAAGAAGCGACGATTCATTTGGGCCAGAAAGGAAGCGGAGGACTGTCCGAAAGCAACATACTTTGAAGCTGTGACAGGAACGTCCAAGGTGTGGCCGATGACTCCCTGTTGGAAGGTGATCACCGGCTTTCCTCTTTCCCGCGCCGTTCGGCACACGGGACTGCAGAGCGCGTGCCAGTGGCAGCGTGAGACAACCGCGTCGAATTCTATTTGGGGCGCCAGGCGTTCCCAGGCTTCGACGAAATGCGCTAAATGTTGAAAACCGACTTCGGTTTCCCGGCTCGGCCTCATTCCGAACGGTTCGAGAATCGACGTAGCTGTTTCAAAGGCCGAACGTCCGCGCAGCCGGGCAACACGAGAACGCGTTCGGGCTTCGATTGGATTCAAAGAGGCAGTTGGATCGACGAACTCAACCTGGCCGCTGCGCCCCGCCGCTTCCAGGCTACGAATCAATTCATCTCGACAAGGAACCCCTGCTGGCAACAAGCAGACGATTCTGGCGTCTGTTTGCGCGAGCCCGAGAAGAGTGCGTACGAGAAGTCTATTCTCTGTTTTCCTGTCAAAATACGGCATTGGACAGAAAAGGACATCGGCCTTGACTCTTCGGCTCCGCCCGAAGCGGCTCACATTGTCGATACCGTGAATTGCAAACGCCGCAATCTGGCTGGAAAGACGTCGTTCTCGGACGGGAACTGGGGCGGTATCGCGGGCATCCAACTGGAGCGGCAGGAAATAGTCCTGCAGACCAGGATCGTGCCTGTAGAGATGCACCTGCTTCTCGGCGAAGTCCGCGATATGCCGCGCGGGCGACTGGAATAGACCATTGAGATCCATAGGGGTCAGCGCGTCACTGCCGACAGGCGATGTTTGCCGACGAGACTGGTGATGGCCTCGATCACGTGGTTCTGGGCCGAGTGGGAAAGCCCCGCGGAGCAGGGCAAACTGATTGCCTGACGATGAAGGGCATCGGAGTTGGGACAAGCAGGACTGCCAAGATTGTCATGTGCGGGCGAACGATGAATGGGTTGCCAAAGTGGACGAGTCTGGATCTTTAGAGCGCCGAGTTCGCGAATCAGCTCGCGCGAGTCCATGCCCAACTCTTTCTCATCGATCAGCACCGTGTACATCCAGTAGGTGCTAAAAGCCCATTCTGCCTCTTGAGGCAGACGGATTCCAGAGAGTGACGCCAATGACTCCCGGTACCTTGTCGAAATCCGGCGCTTGGCTTCAACGAACCTGTCCAACTGCTCCATTTGCGCGCAGCCCATCGCGGCCAGCATGTTCGTCAGGCGGTAATTGTAACCGACGGCTCCATGCACGTATTCAAGCGGATCATCTTTCGCCTGGGTAGTGAGATACCTGGCACGCGCTGCCCATTCTGCGTTGTTGGTCACAAGCATACCGCCGCCGCCAGTGGTGATGATCTTGTTCCCATTGAAGCTGAAGCATCCGGCGTCGCCGAAGCCTCCCAGGCTTTTTCCGCGATAGCTCGCGCCGAGCCCCTCGGTGGCATCTTCGATTACGGGCAAAGAATACTTCTTCGCAATCGCAAGAATTGGGTCCAGATCGGCCGGATGGCCGAGGATATGGACGGGCAGAATCGCCTTTATCCGGCGGCCGGTCTGTCGGTTGCGTAACTCGTGGCCGTCCCACCGACAATGGTTTTCGAGGAAATCAACCACTCCGTTCGGATCGATCTGCCAGTATCTTGGTTCCGCATCAATAAAGACTGGCCATGCGCCTACATACCGAATCGTATTGGCCGGCGCAATGAAAGTGAGCGACGACACGAGAACCTCGTCATCCGCCTCGACTCCGGCGAGAATAAGAGCGACATGCAAAGCCGCAGTGCCGTTGACCGTGGCAACCGCATATCTTGTGCCCGCCCGCTCAGCAACAAGTTGCTCGAAGCGATCGACGTAACTGCCTACGGATGAAACCCAATTTGTATCCAGACACTCTTTGACGTATTCCCACTCATTTCCGCAGATCTCGGGGACGATCAATGGAATGAAGTCCGCCGATGGTGGGAGTGCGCCGGGAGCCAGTTTTTCACTCGGGTTCAATTGCGATACCTCTTGTCGTCGAAGTTGCAAATGATTTTATTGCTCACGAGCTGCGCCACTTCTTCAATGCCCTGCGCGACAGTGCGCGTGATCTTATAGCCGAGCGATTCAGCGATGCGAGTGAAAGAGACGCGGTAATCTCGTGGGTCTTCTTGCTTGTGTACGAACTCAACGACGGCATCGGGCGCATGGGGGCGAATCATCTCGACGAGCTGTTGCTTTTGCCAATTCTGATCGGTCGCGCCCACGTTGAACACTGTGCCCGCAACCTTTTCCGTGGGGGAGCTGAGCACCAGGCGAATGGCCCGTGCAGCATCTCGCACATGCACGTAAGGGCGCCAGAACTGTTCACCGAATACCTTAAGATGCTTTTTCGTCAGCATCTCCATGGTGAATTCATTGACGGTCAGGTCAAAGCGCATGCGTGGCGACACGCCGAAAACTGTTGCGAAACGCAGCGGCGTAGGACTCCATCCGTTACCTGCACCCCTGGCTAACAGCGCCTTTTCAACGGCTACTTTTGTCTCAGCGTAGAGTGAGACCGGGCTCAGTTCCGATTCCTCATCTAGGTATTGAGTGAAGTCCTTCATCTTCCCGTAGTTGCTGCAGGTGGAGGCAAAGAGGAAGCGGCTGACACCAGCGCGACGGCTCTCGTCGATAAGCGCGAGCGAACTGTCAAGATTCACGGCCCGCGCCAGATCGGGCAGTTTGGAACAAGCAGGATCGCCGACAATGGCGGCAAGATGAACCACGGCGTCCATCCCGGCAACCGCGCTTTCCACCTGCGCTCGATCGCAAACGTCGCCGCGAATGAATTCAAAGGCCGGGTTAGACCAGACGCCGAGCAGTGAATCACCTCCTTGAAGAAGAGAGTCGAAGACCCTGACGGCATGCCCATCGGCAAGCAGTAAAGGTACAAGACTTGACCCAATGTATCCTGCGCCTCCAGTTACAAGTATCTTCATTTTGGTTTTCTCGATCTCAACTTTCTCTTGCATGGCAAGCAAATTGATGTGGAAGCGAAGCGTCCGTGCAATCCTGACCTCGTGTTCAAAGCAGGTCGATCAGCCCCTTCGCGGCCCACCGCTGAAGGTATTCGAGAGCCTGCTCTTCAGGCAGACCAAGGTGTTCGGCGACCGACTTGACGCTCACTGGCCGGTCGAGGGCTGGAACAAAATCCATCAGGGACCGCATCCTTCTCCGGAGATCGGATGCGGCCTCTCCCAGCGCGACTTGCCCATAATCGACATAAAGGTCGTACAGCGGGTTGGACAGACAGATGTTGCCGTCAAATTTCTTGAGAATCATCGGTGAATTTTCCAGCCGCTCCACTGCCCCCACGAGAGCATCGACGGCTTCGTTGAGCGAACTTTCTTTGATGATCTCCACACTGTCGCGGCTCGAGTGATACTCAGGGTACGGAAACCGTGAAAAGGAGACCGTCGGAATACCGTAATTTTCCCAGACATATTCGTCATTGACAATGACACTTTCGAATGGGCCGGACCTGAACGGTAGACCGAGTTGATCAAGGCTACCGGTCAAGGCATGGTAGGCGCTGACCATACTTCGCCGCGATTCCTGCACCGCCAGCGGGGTAGCTGAGCCCAGCATTTCCAAAAAGATGCCCTCCAGGATGGGGGCCCGTTCCGAAGGTTTCAACCCAGCGAGATAGAGCTCCGATCCGACAATGCCCGGTGAAAGCACCAGCGAATAGGTGAATTTAGTCTTACGCCCCCGCAGCCGGCGAAGGACTTCCAGACCCACAACACAGCCTGCCAAACCATCGTTGGCCGCGCCGGCATGATCGAGGTTGCCGCCCAGGGCGATGGTGAAATTGAGGGAGCCCTGATGTTTGTACTCCAGGATCTTCAGTTCGCCAGGAGCCTCCGCGGTCCGGATCACGACTTCATATTCGCCCGGAACGAGCTGATCGTAAAGGCGCTTGGGCATGCAGAATCCCCAATCGCGGGTCCAACTCCGAAATTGCTGCCGATAATGGAAAGGGATCGAATCGTCGTTGCGGTGATCGTAATGCAGATGAGGCCGGAGCCCTTCAAGGTTGACGGTTCCCACAAAACTTTGCGAGAGTGCGATCACGCCCATGGGATGAGCCGCGCCGTCATAAATCGTACGGCCGTCTTTGATGATACGAGCCTCATCGACGTCCCATGATGGGGGAATCACCCAGCCATTGTGCTCATAAGAGCTCGGCACGGAGATCACGCGAAACGGGAGTTCCCGGCAGAGATAATCAACCGCCTGATCGTAACCCCGTGAGCAGACTGCTCGATTGAGGGGCGTGAGGTCACGCAAGATTTGCATCATGCTTTTCATAGGTCGAGGTTAACTAGGCAAATCGTTGGTATCCACGCGGGGCAAGGTCAATCGATCATCTGTGTCGAGATTAGCAATGCGGGGTTCCACAGAGAATCCGAGGCGGCACTCACGATCTCTCAGGACTTCAAGCAGCGAGTCATTGAACCCTCCATATGGATAACCCACGGTCCACTTTTCTCTCCCCGCTCCAAAACTCTTCAAGAATTCAAGAGATCGGTCGATCTCGACCTCTTGCTCTGATGGAGAAATATGGTCCAGCCATGCATGGGTGTATCCATGACTGCCAATGTGCATCCCGTGGCGCTTCATGCAAGCGATCTGATCCACCGACATGTACAGCTCGCAGGCGAAAGCCTTCTCGTCGGATGTGACGTGCTCGGCGAACAGGCGGCGCACGATCTCTGTCCGCACGGGCTCGGGCAATTCGCGCTGAAGCAGCCGCTTGAGCACGATGACCTCATGAGGATCGTAGCGATGCGTCTCGGTGACCAACGCGAAGTAAGCCTCTTTTGTTTTGAGAGCATATTCGGAACGAAACTCTGGCAGATAGGTGAAGACCCGCTCGAGTAGAGCCTGGGGATTGGGGACAGCCGCGAGAACAAACTGAATTTTATTGACATCCAATACTTTGTGTTCCAGGATCGCCTGGCCGGGAGGAAAGAAGCAACCTTGGATCCCGCGCGCATCCAATTGGGGGAACACGTTCAGAAAATGATCGCTATAACCATCGTCGAAAGTCAGGAGGATGGGATTGGGCGGCATCTCCTTCTTCTGAGATGACAATGCATCCAGAATATCCTCGACTGTGACAGGCGTGTAGTGTGCCTGGATATGGTCGAGCTGGCGATGAAAGCGCTCCAGCGAGAGACCTTTAATGGCAGGAAAGCGGGAGTGCTGCAGGTCGCGCACATAGTGATACATGACAATCGTGACGGTCTGACTCATGGGGACGACTCTTGCCTTAGTTGATGCGGTAGATTTTCAGATCGCCACTGTCTTGTTGTGGGACAAGCCACGCCGGCAACGGCCTCGGGAGAGAGATATCGGTGCGAGGGCGGGCAACGAGCCACTTGACGTTCCAGGTATTCGCAAGATTGCGCAGCATGGCCGGATCCGTTGTGGTGAACATCGAGTCGTTATCCCGAAGCATGGATTTGAACCAGGGGAGAGATGTCTCACCGCGGTCCAGGTATCCTTCCAACAGCACGGGGCGCTCCGAAAGCGCAGCGTAAGCATAAGAGCGTTCCGATCTGCTGGCGAGGGTATCGACAGAATGCTTGTTGGTGGCAAACTCCTCGTTGGGCGCCGCAAGCTGGCGTAGCCGATTCAAGCCCGTCACTTCGCCGGGCGACACCGTCACGTCCATCTTCATTCGACCCATTCCGAAGTTAAGCCAGGGGGAGATCCAGGCAAGGAAGCCTATCAACAGCACACAAGTGAGGATTGCTGAACCAATCCTCGAGAAGCGAGGATTCCTCTTCATGAGCACAGATACGCCGGCGAAGAACAAAGCGAGAAAGAATGTGAAGAGCAACCTGAGGCGATAATCGTCGATTTCTGCGCGGCCGTGGGTTATGTGCTTCACGATGCCGAAAACCACTCCGCAGCAGGCCAGAAAAGCCATTCCCCTAGCCGCCAAAGTGAGCCACTGCGTTGCCCATTTCGAGCGTTCCGGCTCGCGCCAAAACTCCGGTCTTACACAGGAAAAAGCAAATATGCTGAACATGCATTGAAGAAAATAGATGCCATAGCGCGAATTGCCCTCACCCAGTTGCAAGAGAAGAGTGAACGAGAGTAGTCCGGCGACGGTGGCCAGGAAGAGTGCAGAGAGGGGATCCTTGAGGGACCGCGTTACCCAGCGAAACCCTGTAATGCGGAATCCCAGTCCAACGATGAAGGCCATCGTAACGGGCCACCATTGTGGCGCCAGATTCGAGTTGAACCGGGCATCCGCGGCGTCAGGAGCATGCGCGTAGCCCATAATCTTCCACGCCACGAGAAACAGGCCAAGCATGAGGACAATGAGGAGCCATGGCTTCACTGTGCGAAGACGGCCCCAAAACAAAAGAATGGCTGTGACTCCGGCGCAATACAGTGCAGAGACCGAGTTCATCGGCACCGCGAGAGCCGGAAGAGCCAGCAGCATGAGTCCGCGCCAGCCAACGAGGGTTTCCTGCTCAAATTGCGCCAGACAGAGGCCCATGATTGCGGTAATGGCGATGAGGCCGTGCAGCATCGAATGACCCAGGATCAAATGGCTGAAAGGACCGCCATCGGCAAGCACGTCGATCCCCGGAATCTTAAATAAGATGGCTCCTGTCACATAGCTCGCACTGCTCCGCTCGTCTGTGAAAAGCGACAGTAACGAACCGTAAAAGAAAAGCCCGGCAACGCTCGCGATGCCACCGAATTTTCCGCTGTTTGCCTTGCGCGACAAGAGCGTGCCCACGCCAAAGCATGAAAGTATGAGCGCCCAGAGCGATGCACCGCGGGTCACGCGTGCCAGCGCGTCGCCCAGGTCAAGTCCGTCCAGTTGCGAAATGGCCGCAGCCGGGACGTAGGGCGCAAAATGATAAAGAAGTTCCTCGGTCGCCGTCCCCGGGGATCTAGGTGGGCGCTCGCCGCCCTCGATACCGGCAGCAATCGCGTAAAAGTGTTGCGTGTCAACGTAGATCCAATTGAAGCTGCCATCCTTTCGCAGCACCGCGTCGTTACGGGCCGATGGAAGAAAATACACGGCGCAGATCAGCACGGAAAGAACGGCCAGCGTGCTTCCATAGGCCGCAGTCTTTTGTGTCCAAACGGCACGGTCCGCCCACAAACTCCAGATTCCCGGCGTCACGAGTGGGAGCCACAGAACTGGCACCCAAAACAGCGGAAGTCCGAGCCTAAGCCAGATCGCAGATACAGCCGAAATACAAAGAATCCCCACTGCCGGAGCGAGAACAATGACCTCGGTGCAGACCAGTGCAGGCAGCGCCAATCTCATGACACAATAGCCCGCCGCGCAGATCGCAACGGCATACGCAAGAAAGTTAAGGGCCGTCCAACCTCCTCCCGTAAAAAGAACCACCACCAACCAGGGTAGGAACACGACGGTCATAACGAGCGGAATCCGGTGTTCGGAGCGGATCGTTATATCCCGGTCATGTTTTGTAGTAAGTGTGTCGCTCATCGTCTACCGATAACTCTAGCCTCTTCTCCTTCTCGCCTTTTCAACTTGCGTTTATTTCAGCGAGCGTCTTGTCGAGGCGCGGTCTAGATCATGGCTTGGCTTTTTCTTCAAGCGAGTCAAATTCACCACGAGCTGAGCCCGCCGTCGACTACCAGACAATGGCCGGTGACATAACTGGAGGCGTCGGAAGCGAGATAGACCAGTGCGCCCACCATTTCGTCGGGCTGGGCCATACGAGCCATCGGAACCCGTGCAGAGTAACGAGCCTTGAACGTGTCGTTTTGACCGCTTTCAACGCCAGCAGGAACGAGAGCGTTCACTCGAATTTTATGGTCGCCCCAGTTTGCCGCCAGATATCGAGTCAATCCAACGACGGCAGCCTTGGACGTTGAATACACCGCCGGATTGCTGATTTGACGTCCCAGGTAAAACGATCCCTCGTAGATTCGTTTGTCAGACGAGACTAGCCCGTAGATGGATGCGGTCTGAATGATGCTGCCGCCGGTTCCCTGCTTTTGCATCTGGGCGCCGACCGCCTGGGCAACCAGAAACATGCCATCAATATTGACGGACATTACCTTGCGCCATTCATGCAGCGAGTAGTTTTCCGTACTGGCGAAGAAAGCATCCAGATCGGCTGATTTGGAGGCAGCGTTGTTGTGCAGGATATGAATGGCTCCAAAGCTGCTGACGACCTGATCAACCATACTCGTGACGGAGGCCGGGTCCGACACATCGCAGGCGAAACCAATTGTTCGCGCACCATATTCGTGCTCCAGTTCGGCGGCGAATTCGGTGCACCGTTCCAGATCCAGATCCACAACGGCCACCTGCGCACCGAATTCAGCGAGGCCCTTGCAAAAGTGCTTGCCGAGAATCCCTACAGCGCCCGTAACAATTGCGGTCTTTCCGTTCAGCTCGAATAGCTTTTTATAGTGAGATTTCACTGAGAAGCACCTCTCGATTTTCATTGCGAGCCATACAGCCGGCGATCAATACGCGCATGATTTCAAGCGTCCGTTCGGCCGGGATAGCCGGCCGGCCGGTGCGAATCGACTCTGTAAACTCCCAGAGCATGCGGCGAAACATGGAAAAGTTATCGGTGATATCGAACGCCCCGATGCGCTCGGTTCCAAAGAACTCAAGACGAAATGTGCGCGCGCTTTCGTCCAGGGCATCGATTTGAAGCAGGACTCCATCATCAAGGCGCACAACCGCCGACGCGTGCTCGGCAGGCAGCATCCGTACAGCGACGGGACGGGCCGACGTCACGCCCAGGGCCGCATCGATCAGGTGCACTCCGTACTTCTCCCACGAGAGGACGATCGCACCTCGGATCAGCTTCACGCGCCCATAGGCTTTGAGATCGGCGCGCGGCTCATCCAGTTCGCGGGCATAGCGCATGCCGGAACAGGACATTAACTGGCCTGTTTCGAGATACGGCTTGTAGAAGCGGAGTTCGGAACAGTCCAGGCTGAGCGGCTTATCGACAAACACAGGCAGTCCCGCATCGAGAAAGACTTTCGCCATTTCGAAGTGTGTCTGGTAATCATCGCGAGCGATGATTACAGCATTCACGTTCCCCAGAAACTCCCGGTAATCACTCACGTTATTCGGAATGCGACACGCTGCGCAAAGCTTCTTTGTGGACTCAGGCTCCTGGCTCCAGGCATGAGTGATCTTCCATTCGCCAAGTCCGAACTCCGATGCATGACGACGCCTGACATACTCGTAAATGCCCGCCCATCCTGATGCCGCCAGGCCCTCAGGAGAGTAGCCGTTGATGATGGATGAGTAGGAAAACGGGTGTCCATTCCCTTCACTCATTCCAATGATCCCGATGGTCTTTACCATATCGCCCACCCGCCATCGACGCAGATGTTTTGGCCGGTCATATAACTCCCCGCTGGGGAGCAGAGCAGCGCGACGGCGCCCTTGAGTTCATCGGGTTGGCCAATCCGGTTCATCGGATTCTTGGAGCCAAGCTTCTCCATGAATACCTTGTGCGCCTGGGTCGGCGGGTGGGGGAATGCACCCGGGCTCAGGGCGTTCACCCGAATACCATGCGGCGAAAGGAAGCTGGCAAGATACCTGGTGAATTGAAGGACCCCGGCTTTGGCCGCACCATAACTCGGTGGATTGGCAAACTCTTTTCCGTCGTAAATGCGATAATCCGGTCCGATATGACCATACATTGAAGCAATGTTGAGAATCACTCCCTTGCTGGACTTCAGGTCCTCGAAAGCTGCCTTGGTCAGACGAAAGACCGAATTGAGACTCATGTTGATGTCATATTCCCAGTCCTCTTCACTGATGGATTCCCAGGAGTTCTTGTTTCCGGACCACGCGTTGTTCACTAGAATGTCGATCGCGTCGAAGTGCTCGTGGACCTGGTTGAGAAACTCCACCGCAGATCCCTTCTTCAACAAATCAAGTTCCAAAGCGACTGCCTTGATTGAGCCTTCGTTCAGCCGCATGATTTCTTCGCATTTCTTCTGGCATTTTGACTTATCCCGGCTGGCGATCACCAGGTTGGCGCCCAGTTCTGCGAGCGTTTCGCTGATTGCCGTACCCAGATAGCCCGCGCCGCCCGTGACGACGGCCGTCTTCCCTTTCAATGAAAGAAGTTCCTGCAGAGACTTGCTCATCGGTTTGATTCCTTTATAAGTGCTTCAACAATGGTGAAATCGATGTTATCGTCGATGTCCTGGGAACGGTCTCGCGGCATGAGCACTGCGCCGAGTTTTCCCACCAACAGCGACTTCGCTTCTTTCGCAAGTAAGGCGCCTCGGAATACATAGACCGCGCCGTTTAACTGGTATGCTTTCGGCAGCTTCTGCCGCGGCAACCATGGAATAGCCCCTTCAATAAAGACTTCGGGGACTCCGTCTGTGAGACGCCACGCCCGATGGGGATTCAACTCAGCATCCTTGAAGGTTGCCACCGAATCGTATCCGCCCTGCGCGATAAGGTTGAGACAGTCGCGCACATCGTCTGCGGTACGAAGGGGGCAAGTCGGTTCAAGCAGGATAATCCACTCGGGTGTTTCGCCTTCCGCTTGGAGAGTTTGGAGCAAATGCTTCAGGGCGTCGATCACCAAAGCTTCGTCCGTTGCAAGATGCGCCGGGCGAAGATACACTTCCGCCCTGTGAAGGCGCCCGATCGCAGCAATCTGAGCGTCATCCGTCGAGACGATGATGCGGTCGATTTCGCTAACCTGCCGGGCCACCTCGATCGACCATGCGATCAGCGGCTTGCCAGCGAGCGGCCGGATATTTTTCCCAGGAACCGATTTGCTTCCGCCCCTGGCGGGAATGACAGCGATGACGCGCTTTCCGTTCAGCATGGGATGTGGGTCGTCCTGATCTTCATTCAGCTACCACGCGTGCGCTGAGACGTCCGAGGCTATCAAGCGCTTTGCGGTATTCGGTCCATTCTCCAGTATCAACCCAGGCGTTCTCGCCAATGGGGAATACGCCGATTCGGCCGCCGGCGGTTTTGATCTTCTCGATGAAGTCGGTCATATCGCACCGACCTTGCTCTGGAATCAGGTTGAGTCTGTCGCGGCGTACCACATACATGCCGGTATTCACAAGAAAGCTGTATTGCGGCTTCTCTTTAATCCGGGACAGGCTTCCGCCCTTTTCCAGTTCGCACACGCCATATGGGATGTGGTAGTCCTTGAGGGACGCAACCAGCGTGAGATCGTAATTCTCGTCCACGTGAAACGCTACCAGGTCGGCTAAATCCGCCTGGATCACGATGTCACAGTTTGTGACGATGAGGCTCTCAGGCGTTGAATCGTAAAGTGCGCGTAGGCAGCCTGCCGTGCCTCGCGGTTCTTTCTCTTCCAGAAATGCCACCGAGTATAGGGGGGCCAACTCTTCGAAAAATGACTTGAGAATCTTCGACTTATAGTTGATCGAAAGATGAAATCTATCCAACCCGTAGAGCAGAAACTGGTCAATGATGATTTCAATAACTGTGCGATCTCCTATGGGGATGAGCGGCTTGGGAAGGACATTGGTGAAAGGAGCGAGGCGAGTCCCCAGACCGCCCGCCATGATGACCACGGGCAGGCTGAGTTGGCGTTTGGGTTTGACTGTCGCTTCGCTTTGAAATAGTTCCTTCCAGAACACGAACTGAACGATCTCCCGCGAGGGATTGATGACGGGGACACAGCCGAAGTTGCCGTTCAGCATATCCGCGCGGAGAGACTCGATCTCGAAGCCTTCTTCCGCCACATGTGGATTGCAATTGCAGACACGCAGGACCTCAGCTTTCAAGTCGCCATCGGAGAGAATCCATCGCCGTATATCCCCATCTGTCAATGAACCGACGAGGCGCGAGTCCGCATCGACGACGAAGACAATCTTCTCCTCCGTCTTCTCCAACTGCTCCATCGCTTGCCGAATAGTATTCGTATGGGGCACAAGAAACGGCTTGACGTCCAGGCTCATAAGTGTGGTCTCGGGTGATACTAGCAGACTCGACTGATCTGCCGGTGCCAAACTGCCGGTTTTAGCGTCAGTGATGATCATAAAAGTGTTTCTTGAGTATGTCGCCGGAAAGGCTCACGTTCTTGAGCGCATCCTTGATGCGTTCGCTTGTGCGCCCGTCGCGAAAGCGGTCATACGGGTTTCGCATGTTGCGTAGCGAGGCGCGAAACCGCGAAGATTCAGCCCGCTTGATTCCCTTTAGGATGGCGGACTTGTCGCACGCCACGTCGATTACATTCGCCGCCTTGACTCGACCGCGCTGGCGATCACCGATATTCACCACAGGCATCCTGAACGAAGGCGCCTCCGTCAGACCGCTTGAAGAGTTTCCAACCATGACGGCCAGATGTTGCAGGCAACCGAGGTAGCGGCGATGGCCCAGGTGAGGTATCCATTTGAAACGTTCCGGGCTCTCCGCACAAAGAGCGCGCAATCGAGCATTGATCGCGGCGCCTTGAGCATCTGCATTTGCCATTGTGAACACTGCCTTCATGCCACTTGCCTTGATTGCAGCCATGAGGCAGTCGACCTGCGCAGTGGTGTTCGTTGCATCCCGGGTGACAGGATGGTAAGTCACGAGGGCAACCGGTTCATCGAGCTGAAATTCCAACTCCCGTTCAAGCTGATCTTTCGTTAAGGGAATCGCGCCATGGATCTGGTCGAGTCCCGGGGCTCCAAAGTTGAACACTCGATGAGGCGACTCGCCCATTTGAATGATGCGCCTTCGATAAGTCTCAGTGGCAGGAAAGTGAATTGATGCCAGTTTTGTGATGGCGTGGCGCACCGAATCATCGATGGCGCCTTCGGTCAACTCTCCGCCGTGGATATGGGCAATCGGAATTCCGAGAATCAAAGCGGAGATTGCGGGAGCAAGCAGTTCAAACCGGTCACCGAGCAGAAGAATGATCTCAGGCTTCAACTCCGCAAGAGCTTCTGCAAATCCGTTCAAGCCAAGACTGACTGACTTCACATTCTCCCGCGCCGATTTTCCTTTCAAACGGATGTCAATTTTCCGGTCAATCTTTATACCTTCGGCCTCGATTTCGCGCCAGGTCATTCCAAATTCGCGGGCCAAATGCATTCCGGATACGATCACTTGGAGTCGGAGTGCGGAATCGGCTCGAATCGCTTTCATGAGTCCGGAGAGAAGCCCGAAGTCCGCCCGGCTTGTCGTGACTACACAAATCTTACGCCGCTTCACGCCAGGTGATCCCAATGAACCAACTCGTCTTTTTCGATATTGACGCGAAGAGTGTGACCGAGGAGTGCGGGCATGAGCCTGGGAGCCAGCCCGTTTCCGGGACGCTTGATGTCAAGATCGCCGGTCACAAGCTTGTGGCCCGCGGGCATGCCGCGAGCGGCAACGAGGCTTTTGCGTGCTACGGAGATGTTTGGCAACTCACAGGGCGCCGGTCCTTTGATCCCGTCGCCAAGCGCCACTTCGACGCGACGGATCGCATTCACCATTTGCTGGAGTTCGCCCGGCTCAAGCGAAGCCGCATGATCCGGGCCGGGAAGCGAGCGATCCAGCGTGAAATGCTTCTCAATCACCTCGGCACCTAAAGCGACCGCTGCGATCGCTATTTCAAATCCCGGCGTGTGATCCGAGTAACCCACAGGCAGTCCGAACGCGATCTTGAGGGTCTGCATCGCGCGAAGGTTAATCTGATCAAAGGGCGCCGGGTATTCTGTCACGCAATGCAACAGAGTTAGCTGCGTCGCACCTGCAGCCTTCAAGATGTGTACCGCCTCTTCCACTTCTCCCAGTGTTGACATACCGGTTGAAAGAATTACCGGCCGGCCTTTGCTCGCAATGTGCTCGAGGAATGAAAGGTTGGTGATCTCGCCGGATGGCACCTTGTAAAGCGGGACGTTCATCGCAGCGAGCAGATCTGCGCTTTGCGCGTCAAACGGACTCGACAAGAACTGGATTCCAACCTGGGAGCAATGTGCGATCAGGCGCTGGTGGGCCGCGGCATCCAGTTCCAGTCGCTGCAGCATTTCGAATTGGGATTCTTCGTTTGCGGTGGTTCGTTCTTGATAGGCTGCTTTGTGAGCAGAACGGGTTGCAAGCAGATCGGCGCGAAAGGTCTGGAATTTAACCGCATCAGCACCGCTCGCTTTGGCCGCGTCGACCAACTGCAAAGCCAGTTCGAGTGATCCATTGTGATTGACACCGGCCTCTGCAATGACAAATACGTGCGCCATAGAAGTTCTAGTTTATCCTTCGCGCCGGACTTCCGACGTAGACGCCGGGCTCCGTAAGATCACGCACCACGGTCGAGCCCGCGCCCACGATGCAATTGGTTCCGATCCTTGTTCCTTCGATTACGGTGGCCCCGGCACCGATCATCGAAAAACTTCCAACTTTGACTCCTCCGCAGAGTATAGCCCCCGGAGCAACATGTACCCAGTCAGACAGAACTACGTCATGTTCAACCGTGGAGTGGGTATTGACAATCGCACCGCGGCCTAAGGTCGCCCCGCTGTTGACGATGGCGCCATCCATCACGACCGCCCCTTCCCCGCCCGTGACCCCTCCATTGACAATTGCGTCCGGGGAGACGATGAAGGGAAACCGCAAGGTGAAGGGGTGAAATCGCGCCCAAAGCTCAGACCGTGACTTGCCCAACCCAACCTGGCCCACGGCGAGGACGGCGTTCAGCTCATTGGATCGAGAAGTGAGCGCTTCGAGCTCGCAATCTGAACCCAAGTAGGAAGCGTCAAGCAACGCGCCTTTATCTCTCAGGTCGGTGTACCCAAGGATGCGATAGCTCTCGAGTTTCCTCAGAATGCTGATCAGAACCTTCGCGTGTCCACCGCCGCCGACCACAACAATTGCTTGCATGCTCAATCCGAATTGCTCCAAGACCGCATTAATGCCGGACTCTTAACCATTCATGTGTCGCATCAGAAAGGCCGGCAGACTGGAGGCCGCGTCACAATGCAACTTCGCTACTTCCCTGATTCGTGTTCGCAGAGATTCGCCCTGATCAAGATATTTCTTTGCCGCGAATACAATTTCAGCGATGTCTGAGTCGGTGGGAAATGCGCTGAAGTGCTTCTGATCTTCATACTGCAGCACCCGGGAAAGGCTGGCCATCTTATGTGCATGCGATTCGAGAAAAATACAAGGCGTGCCGCCGAGCGAGGCGAAGATCGAAGGGTGATACCGTCCGGAGATGAACAGCCGGGCATGAGCCAACACAGCCCCACACATCAGGATTGGTGCATTCACTGGAACGATGGCAGCGCCGGTTTGTTTAGCGACGAGCCGAAGGAACGAGTCAGGGGAATCGTTCTCCGTCAGATAGACGCGGAGGCCCAGTTCTTCGAGTGCTCTCACGAGCCGAGCATAGGACTCCACTGCGCGATCAGGTTGCGAACTTGCCAAAGCGCCACCGCCGATACAGACGTACGGAACTGCAAAATCAAGTTTGCCCCAAAGTTCATCCTGTTCAGGATATGGCAGAATGAAGTCCCCGTTTGGTGGTGGATTGGAACTGTCGCGATTGAAGATTGGTTGCCATGCGAAAAGCGAATCTGGGATCAGACCGGAGGTCGCCTCGGGCATCTCCTTCCTGACGTACTCAAGGGACTCCGGATCGCGCAGAGAAATGGCCCTGCACTTCGCGAAGAGATGTCGTGCGGCCGCAAACGTCGTCGAATTCCTTCCCGTCAACGGGCAATCCGAAATCATCGAATTAACGAGGAAGACCGGCTTGTTCAGGCGAACGCCGAGTTCGATCATGGCAAGCAGAAAGCGGGTTTGTCGCCGAGGAGGCGTTGAAAAGATGATGTCGCCATCTCCGTCAAGGACCACCAAGTCAGCTTGTGCGGCATGATTGTAAATCTCTTCGAGCGCGCGATAGCGGCGCTTGTGCGCCACCAGATTATCGATACTTTGCGCAGGATCATCCACGAGGAAATCCCGAGCACCAAGCAGCCGCTCGACTTTGAGATACCAATCAAGCGGCCATCGTCTGCGGCGGAGCAGCAGGGATCGGAAAAATCGGTAGTACTTTGCCGGCGTCAGAGTGCCAACGTAGCCGGCTTCAGCCGTGGATAAGTTGAACCAGTCGCCAGTGACACAACCGGTAATCTCGAACGAGCCGGACAATAACTGGCGCAGCGCGATGCTGGCGGCTCGGCCCCAATTAAGATTGGTGCGATTATCGCCGACGAAGAACACGTTCAGCCGAACAGGCTTGCCAGCGACGCGGGCCGTTCTACTCACTTCGGCGCACTTTAAAGGTTCTGATTCAAATGAAACCTGGGAAGTCATACGGCGGGCCGGTTCAGCGCCACGGCGAATGTCTCGCCGTTCGGCAATTCCCACTCATACGGCACAACAACGGGTGTCGAACGGAGGGCCCATGTTAGAAAATCCCCCTTGTAACCGTACTCAGTCAGGTCGCCAACCACGCTGAAGCAGCCCACGTCGCGATAAGTCAGTATCATATCGGTGATGCTTTCTGCCCGGATCGACATCTTGACGGTATAGTTTTGCGGGAGCAGCGGAATCGATCTGAAAGTACAGGCGATTTTGCCGGCGCCTTCGAGGAATTCGGGCCGATGCCCATCAAGGAGCATGTTCGATGTGAAGCAGGAGCCGTTGATGCCCAGGACGCCAAGAGCCAGAATGGGCCTCTCGATACGCTTCTGTGCATCGTAATAGATCTCCACAACCAGATTTTCGCCGGGGTGAAACTGGTTTGTCTCCTCTCCGCGATCGTTCTTGAGCACAACTTTTGGAATGGTCAGGCCATATTCAGGACTGGAGCAGGAGAACGCGAATTCGGAAGAGAGGCTGTTGAAGTATTCTTCGATAATTTCATCAGTCTCCCCGTCCCGCTGCAGGCGGCCTCCCTTCAGCCAGATGGCTCGCTTGCATAAAGTCCTGACCGCCTCTGCATTGTGACTCACAAAAAGAATGGTCCTTCCGCTTTGAGCGAAGGTTCCCATTTTACCAAGGCATTTCTTCTGAAAGGATGCATCGCCAACTGCCAGCACTTCATCCACGATCATGATTTCGGGCTCCAGGTGGGCCGCAACCGCAAAGGCCAGCCGGACGTACATGCCGGAGGAATAGCGCTTCACCGGTGTATCAATGAACTCTTCGATCTCGGCGAAGTCGACGATTTCGTCAAATTTGCGAATGATTTCGGCCCGGGACATGCCAAGGATGGCGCCATTCAGAAAGACGTTTTCACGGCCGGTAAGTTCTTTGTGGAAGCCGGTGCCAACTTCGAGAAGGCTCGCGACGCGGCCGTCAATACTGATTCTTCCCTCGGTGGGGGTCGTGATTCGGCTGAGGAGCTTGAGTAATGTGCTCTTTCCCGCGCCGTTCCGGCCAATGATACCGACCACCTCGCCCTGTTTGATCTGAAGCGAAATGTTTTTCAGAGCCCAGAAGTCTACTTCCTGAATCTTCCTATCCCGACGCGTTCGAAACCACTCGAGAGGCGCGCGAACCGCTTTCTCGAGTGTATGACGCAAACCGTCATCCTTGGCCTGCTGATGACCAATGGTGTATCGCTTGCCTAGATTTTCGATAGTAATAGCGTGATTTGGCATGGATGTTTGGCGGCTAATCGAATGCGTGTCGTTCAAATCACATCTGCAAAGGTTCGTTCAGTTCTTCTGAAATACCAGATTCCCGTTACCATAAAGAGAATCACCTCAACGATCGCGATTATCATCCCCGGCATGTAAATAGGGCTTCTCGGGCCTAGCAGGGACCAGCGAAATCCGTCGATAATTCCCACCATTGGGTTGAGCGCATAAAGTAAACGGAACTTTGCAGGAACAATGCTGGTCTGGAAACCGACCGGAGAAATATAAAGACCAAACTGAACAATAAATGGAACGATGAAGCGAAAATCACGATACTTCACCATAAGCGCAGAGATCCAAAGCCCGACTCCGAGAGAAACAGCGAAGACCAGAACCACAAAAAACGGCAACAGAATGATGCCGGCAGAAGGTACGTAGCGGTACCACACCATCAGGAAAGCAAGGAAGACGAATGAAATCAGGAAATCGACGAAACTGGTGATGACGCTGCTGACGATAATGGCGAGCCGAGGAAAATACACTTTTGAAATCAGGTTGGAGTTCGATACGAGGCTGTTTCCGCTTTCTGTCATCGCAGAAGAGAAGAACTGCCATGGCAGCATTCCGCAAAGAACCAGCAGCGGATAGGGCATGCCTCCAGAGGGCATTTTGCCTAGTTTACCGAAGACCACTGTTAATACCAGCATGGTCAGCAAGGGGCGTACCAGTGACCAGCCGACACCCACAAAAGTCTGTTTGTAACGCACCAGCAGATCGCGCCAGGTCAGGAAGTAAAACAGTTCGCGGTAGCGCCAAAGATCCTGCCAATACAGTCGCTCTGTGCGGCCAGCTTCAATGATCAATTGCGTCATTCGTGATTTGTCCCATGTTTCTGGTCGGTTTCTGGCCGGCTTGTGTGAGGTTGTCGCGGTGAATCGCTTAAATTGCGCCCCGCCTCGTTATGATGTACGGGCGCGAACCTTCTCAATTGGCGGTTTTATTGGAACCTCGACAACAGCATCAGGAGCATCGCATTGATCTTGATCGACGGTTTCATGGGCGGATGCCATTGGTTCTCTTAAGCCACCGAGACGAGCCTTCTTCCGTGCGAAGTACTGGACCAGCCGAAAAAGAAGGGTCCGATCGGGATACGGATTGAGCAGTTCTTTTATCAGCTCAGGCTCGTTTAGCGGAAGGTCCTGGAAACAATGCGGCAGGATACTGTCGTTGATTTTGAGCGTCTGGGGCAGGTACGCAATCAGGTCATTCTCGGTGACCGGCGGATGCTCGGGAATCGGCTGGCCGGCCAGTTGGGCCCATAAAGCTCCGGGCAGGTCGCTTCCCTTTCCGAGCCGCAGATAACAGGGCGGTGCCAGACGGGGATTCATCTCGATGAGGTGGACCGTGCCACTCCCATTCTCGATCATAAAATCCAAGCCAAAGAATCCCGACAGTCCGAGTCGAGACGCAATGCGTTCCGCGGCAAACCTCATCTGCGCGTTGTCGATAATCCGTACGATGCTCGCAGGTCCGGTGGCTCCATCGGAACGAATTACTTCCACTCCGATCAGTGCGAGGACACGGCCTTTCCACGAAAAGACGGTGCAATTTGCCGGACGGCCGTGGACATAAGATTGAGCGATGATCTTGCGCTCCAATCGATTCCACCATGGCCTCAGCAAGAACGGATCCCGATTTACGATCCATCGTTTGATGGCGCGTGTAAATCGCGATATCTGAGCCAGTTCCCTGCACGCCTGTTCCGCTTGCTCGGCTGACTGAACAATCCTCACCCCGACGCCACCCCAGGTTCCATCGGCTTTAATCACCCATGGGAACGGTTCGCGCATCTGCCAAGCGCGAAGATCCTCCAGCGAATTGATTCGGCTCGTCGCGGGAACGCGCACTCCTTCTTCCCGTGCAATGGCAAGAAGATCGTTGCGCGACGACACGATCGGATAGCTCTCGGGCAAGCCCAGCGAATGCTCGATGAGCGACACAACCTTGCTTCCCGCCGGGCCACGGGATTTTTCCTGTTCATATAGCTCATGCAGATGTTCAACACTCCGGTCGCACGAGGGTACGACAATATCGGGATCTACCGCGTCGATCGCAGCCTTGAGCGACTCGACGGGGCGAATCCCGTTGTAACGGAAAGTCCGCTTGACGGCGCGCGCCCGCAGGAGCGCATGCCCGCGCGACGGACAGATCGCCGCAACATAGCAACCAGCTTCGTTCAGACCAATCGCCAGACGAGCCGCGAGGTCCCACCGGTTCGTATCTGTCAGCAGGACCTTTCTGGGGGCTGCTTTATCGGTGCTCATTCGCGGTTTTGAGTCTCTTTCCATATTGTTTCGTCACGTCTTGAACTGCTCACTTGCCTATCTGCATACCGTGCGATCAGGCTCAGACGTCCCCTATTGGACCATCGAATCCTGCGATTCCTGCGGAGCGGTGGATTGGATAGCCTGTGCCGGGAATTGCGCCGCAGCGGCGCGCGACGCCGTTCTCATCAGGTGCCGCGCCAGACGCGGCGCAGCAAATCCGGCGCCGAAAGCGAATCGAAGAAGCGGCCCAAATGTATTTGCTGCGGTCACGCCGACAAAGTATAAGTTGGGCTCACTCGACTCGAAGTTTGATGAGAGAGCCGGAGACTTATCAACACGTCGCATCGCGGAGACGATGCCGGGTTCCAGGAACTTTAACCGGCGAAGGTCGGGCTTATAGCCGGTGGCCGCAATCACGTGGTCTGGATTGAGCAACTTCGTTGCGCCGGCTCCATCCTTGAGTTCAAGGCTGATACGGCCGTTCTTCACAGAAGCAGAGACGATGGTAACGCCAAGGTTCATCCCCACTTTCCCAACAACCTGCTCCCTGGTAAACCAGCATGGCGCGGGACCGAGGATCCGGCGGACGTTGTTTACGCGAAATTGCTCCGGCATGAGTCGAAAGACGGCGGGCAGGTTGGCACACAGGTAGAGTTTCCACCCTCCGCCAATGCCGGTGACCGGCGTCCGCAACCTATCCATCCATGAGTGCTCCAGATCATCCGGCGGGTCATGGAACCGGATCTTTGGCACGCGCGCGATGACCTGAACCGACGCGCCGGCCTGATGAAGCAGTGCCGCGAGATCGATCGCGGATGCTCCGGCTCCAATTACGGCCACATCTCTTCCTTTGAATTGATCGACACATGTGTGCTTAGAGCTATGCGTAAGATATTCTTCCGGCAGCGCACTCAGTTCGGGAGGAACATGCGCGAAGTAAGTCAGTCCTACCGCGACCACCACACGACGCGCTTGAAATACCTCTCCGCTGCTGAGGGTCACTTTGAAACCGCCCGCTGAGCGCTTCACAAGGACAACTCGTTCGCGCTCCAACTGGGGGACCATCCTTCGCTGAAACTCCAGACCATAGGATGAAAACACTTCAAGAGGAACTGGAGTGCCGATGTGCGCGTAGGAAAGTCCCGCTTCCTTGCAATAGGCCTCGAGCGTGAATGTCGAATCTGGATCGTATAGAGAGGAGGCAAACCCCTCGGACTTCAGGTGCATGCCTTTCGGCATGTGGTTGAGCCAGAATTCCATCGGATCGCCGAAGATCCTGAAATCGACTCCCATCGCCGATAGATGAGCGGCAATAGAGAGCCCATACGGTCCCGCACCAACAATCGCTACGTCGCACAATCTCATGCTAGTTTCCTCATCCTGGGTATCAACGTTGGGCACATGCTTTTTTCAGTTCGTGCCGCGGATCTTTTTCGAATGCACGCTGGTAAGCAGCTAGCAGATTCTCCACAGAATATTCCCACGCAAGCTGTTGCTCCACTCGCCTGCGCCCGAACTCTCCCATCCTTCGGCTTTCTTCCGGATGCTCCAATAACCAAAGCACCTTGTCCGCAAAGTCGCTGACAGGATCATCGTGGATGCAATAAAGGGATGCCTCCCCGGCGCTGAATCGGCCTTCTTTCAAATCGAACTGGACAATCGGCTTTCCCAACGCCATGTATTCCATGATCTTGATCATGGTGGAGATGTCGTTCATCGCGCATGGCTTGTCAGGATTGACGCAAATGTCCGCCGTGGAGAGTACTTCGAGCAAATCTTTATCAGGTATGCGACCGGTGAAGTTGACCATATCTTCCAGGTTCTTCTCCTTCACCATCGCCCTCAATCCGGCCAACGAAGGACCGCCGCCGACACACGTGAAGTGAACATCCCGCCGGCCTCTGCTCTTGATGTTGAGGGCCACGTCCAGCAGAATGTCCAACCCCTCCTGGATGCTCATCGTTCCCACGTAACCAACCAGAAAAGTCTTGCCGAACTTGAGTTCCGGCCGGGAAGGCATCAGTTTGAACTGAGCGAGATCGGGGCCATTGCGAACCACAAAAACGTCCTGCGGAGCAAGACCTCCCCGGCTCACGGCGAGCGACTTGTAGCTCTCGTTCGTAGCCATCACGACGTCGCTGAAGCGATAAGTCAACTGTTCAAGCCGCACCTGAACTTTGTAAAAGGTGTCCTTCCTCTCATACTTAGACAGATAAAGCTCTGGGTTTGCATCATGGTGGTCGAATATATATTTCACTCCGAAGAGCTTGAACGGCAAGGCGACAAGGAAGATATTATCCGGCGGATTGCAACCTTGAATCACTTGAAATCCACGCGTAAGAAATATCCGCCAGGAGTATAGAAACTGCCAGAAAAGCGCCCAGCCGTATTCCCATAAGTACCCAAGAGCGGTGTTTCCCTCCTTGGGCGTCGGATGCCGGTAGATGTGAACGCCTTCCAGAACCTCGTAGTTTTTGCGGTAGCCCCTTCCGCGCGGCGACAAGACGGAGACTTCATAACCTGCTGCTTGGAGTGCACACGCCTCCTTCCATACACGGCTGTCAAAGGGTACAGGAAGATTCTCCACAATGATCAGGATTTTCTTTTTCATAAAGTCCGTGGTAATCACAGCGATTTATACAGGCCGGAAAGGGCGCACAGCATGGTCGCCTGTCCCCAATGCAAAGTGGGGGTTTTGTTGACAATCCATCGGGAATATCGCCTGTAGTAAAAGTAGCCACTGCGGTCCTGCATATGATCGATTGTCCAATTCGCTACTTTGATCGCATGCTGCAGACTTTCCGCATCATAATCCTGGAAGAAGACAAACGTGTCGATGGCCTGCGAACAACACTGGATGTCAAGCGGAAGCGTTTTATGAGAGTAATAACGAGGGGTGCCGTCGGAAAGAAAGAATGTAGTTTTCCAGTACTCGTAACCACGCATCATGGTCTCAAAAAAGCGCTGGTCACCCGTGTTCTCGGTGTAGTGCTTGAAACAGTCAAGGACGTACGCTGTATGAAAATTGTCGATCCAATGCAGATTCTCTTTCTCACCGTAATACCAGGAGGAATCTGGCCTTTGATGCTGGGCAGTATATTGCATCGCCTTTTGCGCCAGCACCCTGTAGCCCTCGTTGCGCGTGAGGCCCCAAGTCCGGGCGAGCAGACTCGCTCCCAGCGTGTTGGCGTTGTGGACCCGCTCAACTTTTCCTGGAATATAAGTGATGCAGACGGTCTCTCCGTGGGGAAAGATTTGAAGATCGTGAACGATGTGCTCACATGCGCTGACGGCCACTTGCAGGTAGCCTTCCCTCTGAAAATGTTGATAAGCATCCAGGAATGCATGCCCTATCAGCGAAGTCCAGACAATGGTGGGCACACCCTTGGGCAAGTAATTGGATCGGGATTGATAGTCGAAATGATTTCCCCAGCAGGCTCCGCTGTAACCAGGAGCCTGGTTATCGGCAAGCCATTCAAGAGCATTTTCCGCTTTCGTCGCCCATTCAGCATCGCCAGTCGATTCATGAAGTCGAATAAATCCGCGCGCCAGGAATCCCATACCCTTGCTCGAATGCTCCTTCTTAATGCCCAGCAGCGGGCGCAGATTCACGGGAAACCGTCTTACACCTTGCTGCAATACGGTGCGCAGAAACTTCGTCTCGAAAGTGAGGGGGCGCAGAAATTGAGCATTGAGCCCGTCGAACGTGTCATAGCCACGGTTATCGTTTTGTTCCAGCCAATGAGAAAGGCGTTCAATTGAAGCAAGTATTCTGGCCTTCGCCACGCTATTTGACGCGTGAGCCGTTCCGGTCTTACCAGGAGAAGCCATCGTACTTTCCATTTGCACTCCTTCCCTCGATGATCCGCACAAAATCGACTAGGCGTTGCGTCTCGTGCAGCCGTTGCGGCACCTGTTTGAACTCCGGGTCGTTGTTGCCGATCACGATGGTCTGGGCATGCCTCAATACGGTGTCAATATCGTCGACCATAAGTTTCGAAATGTGAGGAATGTGATTGAGAATAAAGTCACGATTGGCGCCAACCAGACTGGCGATGTTCACGTTCTTGTCATAGATCCTGAGGTCGTATCCCTTCCCGATCAGACGCTCGATCACCTCGATAACCGGGCTCTCTCGCAAATCATCGGTCCCTGCCTTGAAACTGAATCCAAGCACGCCGACTCTCGTATTCCCCTTTTCCATTACCATCTGCAGGCCGCGTTTGACTTGAATTTCATTGCTCGGCAATATCGCAGACAGGATCGGCAGTTGTAAATCGTGCATCTTGGCGAAATAGGACAGCGCGCGGAGATCCTTGGGAAGACACGAACCTCCAAAAGCAAAGCCGGGCTTAAGGTAGGCCGAGGAGATGTTAAGTTTATGGTCCTGGCAAAAGATGTTCATTACCTCGTGCGCATCGATTCCGGAAGACTTGCACAAATTCCCAATCTCATTCCCGAATCCGATCTTCAGTGCATGCCAGCAATTGTCCACATACTTGATCATCTCGGCCGTTTCAAGATCCGTCCGAATCAGCGGCGCATCGATTCCTTTGAAGAGTTCGGCCAGCTTGTCCCCGCTAGTCTGGTCCATCTCACCGATCACGGTTTTGGGCGGTGAACGAAAGTCTTTCACCGCCGATCCTTCCCTCAGGAACTCCGGATTGTTGCAGATGCCGAAGTCTCTTCCCGCTTTCTTTCCGGAAAATTCCTCCAGAACGGGAATAACAATGTTA
Source organism: uncultured Acidobacteriota bacterium (assembly GCA_963833995.1). Lineage (GTDB taxonomy): Bacteria > Acidobacteriota > Terriglobia > Terriglobales > Acidobacteriaceae > Telmatobacter. Next base: position 243,506 of record CAWIAE010000009.1, read on the forward strand.
TGCATCGTGCCCGGAAGAATGGTGCTCCGAATCACAACCACGTGGCGCGCGGATTTCTTCTTGAGTGCTTCGCCGATCTGTTCGCAGATCCGTCGGATGAATTTCAGATCAAGATTCCCATTGGACTGACTGGGCGTTCCGACGCAGACAAAGGAGAGATCCGACTCGCAAATGGCCGCCATCGCGTCATGGGTCGCCCGCAGACGACCGTCTTTCACCGTCGCCGAAATCATGTCACCTATCTCAGCTTCGATGATAGGAGACCGGCCGCGGGTGATCAGATCAACTTTTGCCGGTACAGGGTCGACTCCTAAAACATGGTGCCCATCCATCGCCAGGCACCCTGCAGATACGGTTCCGACATAACCAAGTCCAAATATGCTGATTCTCAAAGCGTAACTTCTCCTGACTGACACTTTATTCAAGTCGCGCGGCGGTATCCGATCGGCTCAAGTTTTGCGCGGATGACCTTACTTTGGCAACACATCGTTCAGAGCTGTTACAAGCCGGTTGGTAAAGATTTCCGAACCTTTGCTATTCATGTGAAAGCCGTCACTCTGATAATAACTTGCATCAAACTGATCACGTTTCACCGGCACTAGCACGGTAACTCCCCGTTCGCGCCCCGTCTCGAGGATAGTCTCCGCTCCTTTCTGATAGGTCGGCGGTACCACGAACAATAAGCGCGCTCCATTCGCTCGGCACAATTGATCGAGCGCAGTCAATCGGTCAGCTGCAAGTGGTCCTAGGACTGATTTCACTATCTCGGGGTCACGGTAGGTGGTATAGCCGCTATGCAATAACTCGCCGACACTCGGAAGCACGCGACTCATTACATATCCCCGTGTGATTTCACGCGTGCTATAAAACTCGCTATAGTGCGCTAACAGGAATTCGCTTGCTTTCGTCTTGTCCATATGGGTCTGTCGTACGACTTTCATAAGGTCCGACTGCTGACACATATAACGCGCTGAAATGTCTCCGCGTAACTCCGAGGTCGCCAGCTGATTTGGACTCAGGCCCAGTAGTACATATCGTGGCCGCGTCCCCTCCGCGAACAGACGTTTGAGGCCAAAGAACCAGTCATAGTAATTCGTTCCAAGCACAAAATAGGGGACGCCCACATACCTCGGATTGAGCTTGGAGTCCAACAGCGAGAGGTTTACGCCTTCAAGCATCAGTGAGTTTCCGAGCAAAGCGATATGAGGGTCCTCGACCGTCCCCACATCTCGGACACTCAATAGCGCCCGGCGCTGCGCGACCTCACGCCTCTGCACCTTGCTCGTGGAATCGAAACTTGCGCGACTGACGCCTTCCACTGCGACCAATATAACGAACACGGTGCCCAGCAGCACGACCGTAAAGCGATCGATTCGCATGCGGCTGCGTATCTTCTCAGAACTGGAAATAGATGAAGGCATGGCTCCCGCTCGCAGTGAACAGAATCAGAAGTAACATCGCGGTGACCGCCGCACCGTAGGCAAGTATCGGTGATTGACTCTGGAAGACGTACTCGTCGCCGCTATATTCCATTTGTAGATCCATGAGAAGTCCCAATCCAACTAGAATCGCCAGGAAAAGAAACGCTGCCGAATAATCGGGAGACCAACGAAAATGCCCCAGGCTTCGAATCATCGCAAGTGCGCCAGAGAGGTTCTGCGCCCGGAAGAATAGCCACGATAAACATACAACGTGAAATATGAGGACCCGGCGAACGAACTTCTGTACCCCGTGTGCCTCAACCTGATGAACCCGATCTCCGAATATGAGCCTCTCAGCACAGAGCACCAGTCCGTGGAGCGTTCCCCATATTACGAAGGTCCAATTCGCTCCGTGCCATAGACCGCCGAGGACCATTGTGATGAGAAGATTACGATAAGTCTTGCCTTTGCCCCCACGACTTCCGCCGAGAGGGATATAGAGATAGTCACGCAGCCAAGTGCTCAAGCTGATGTGCCAACGATGCCAGAAATCCTGGAGACTCGTCGCCAAATAGGGCTGACGAAAATTAACCATAAAGTGAAAACCCAGAAGTTGCGCGCTGCCCCGCGCAATGTCACTGTACCCGCTGAAGTCGCCGTAAATTTGCCAGGCAAAGGCGTAGCAGCCAATCAAGGTCGCCCATCCGCTATGTCCGAACTGCCCGCCGAAGGCTCCATTCGCTAGGTGTGCACAGTTATCGGCAATGACGGATTTGCGCACAAGCCCCATAAGAATCAGCATGCAACCGTCCCGAAAAGCGGTTGGTTGAAACGTGCGCGGATTCTGGACTTGAGGAAGCAGGTGTGACGGCCGCTGGATGGGGCCTGCAATCAAGTGCGGAAACAGGCTAATAAACAGCCCATAATCAACAAAATTCCTCGACGCCTTGATTTTTCCGGCGTGGACATCGACGATATACGCGACCTCCTGAAATGTATAAAAGGAAATGCCAGGCGGCAATATGATCGAGAGCAAGCTCCGCGGAATATTGTGGAAACCCAATGCATCTAATCCGTACGCCGTCGAATCAAGGAAGAAATTGAAGTATTTGAAAAATCCGAGAATCGTGAAGTTGACCACTAAAGAGGCAATCAACAATGCCTTAGCGCTGCTTCGGTCGGATGCGTCCTCGATTTTGCGCGCGATGATGTAATCAATGGTGGTTGACCCGATCATCAACAGCAGGAAGCGCCAGTCCCACCACCCATAAAAAAAATAGCTGGCAGCCAATAAAAACACATTTTGCGGACGCCAATTCAATCGCCAGTATGCGATCACCACCAGCGCGAGAAAAACTAAAAAAACAGGAGTATCGAATAGCATTCAGTTTATTTTTTGAGCGTGGAGCTTATTCCGCAATTTGTGAGTTTGTGTACGTTTCCGATTCCAATATGAAATCGGTGACCTTATCGCTGGATAGGAATTTTGGAAGAAGGAGTTGTCTCAGCGGCCGGGCTCAACCCGATCCGATCGGCCGCGATAGCTTCGCCGCGAACAGCTTCCGCTTTGTCTGAAACGACCTTCCGATCGCCGAAAGATTTCAGATGAGTTCGCTCTTCGAGCCGGAAGAGCATCAGGTCCACTTTTCTAGCACAACGCCATTTAAATCGTAGGAGAGAGCGTTGAACCGGCTTGGTGGCACCCCATCCGAGGGACACTTTGATCCAAGAGTATTTCCATGATAGTGTCGGCGTTCCGAGCGGCTCACCGAACTCCGTCGCAAGCTCTGTTGCTTCTTTGAGGATGTGAGAGGTTTCCGGATAAAAGTAAATCAACGAATCGCGTAGAAATTGCAGGCAAGCGGCGCGAACTCTCGCGTCCTCTCCCAACGAGCGCAAGTATTGAATGTGCAATTTCATGGAGCGCCAGTGGGCTTCGATCTTTCGGGGAAAACGCCCAATGTAGCTTAGGCTGTCGAACCGGAAGGTGCGGTAATAGACCATCGCGTCAGGCACGAATCGAACGCCGTTGCTTGCGAGCAACACGCGGCAGAAGTATTCGCCGTCGTCGTCGCCGATCATCCGAATGTCCCATGGTCCCGCGGCTTCAGTAAGTTCGCGGCTAACCAGCCATGTGGCAGTTTGCATATAGATGTTCTGCTCCATCTTGCGCAGAAGCCATTCCTTAGGAGCCAGATCACACCACAATGCGCTCGGGATGAACTCCGCCTTATGGGGCCGAAACATGAAGTGCGCCCATGCCGCGGATAAAAGTGTGCAGGAACTCAGTCCCTGCATCACCTGGTCCATTTGCTTGGCAATTTTATCGGGCGCCAACAAATCGTCGGCGTCAAGCCATTGAATGTAGTCGCCCCGGCACTGCAAGAAAGCATTGTTTCGGGCTGCGGAGGCACCTTGATTCTTCTGCGAGATGACGCGAACTCCCTGGGACTCAAACGTTCTCGCGATGGCCAATGTTGAATCGCTCGATCCATCATCAACGACGATGATCTCAATTCGCGGCCACGTCTGCGCAATCGCGGAGTGTATTGTCTCTGCGATCCATTCCCGAGCGTTATATGCCGGGATCAGGATCGAGACCAGCGGCAGATCCTGGGAGATAGCCTGCTGATTTTGTATGGTTTGGACCGTTGTCTCTTTCTCTGATGTGGACGAGTCATTACCGGAGACCGGCTTGCCCGATCGGAGCATTTCGCCAAATAGCCCCGCGATCTGCAGGAGCGGCGCAAATCCGCCATGTAGCAGTACGACGGAGCTAAGGTACAGAAACGCAATCAACGTCGACACCAAAGCGATCCGAAGCATCGCCCCCGCCATTCCGGGTATCTCGTACAAAGCCGGGATCTGGTGCATTGAGAACCGTGTCACTAATACGGCGAAAAGGGATGCGACAATGTACCTCCAGGCCACCGAGAAAACCGCGCTCACCTTCAGGCCGATGGGCCTCCCGGCATACCAGATCGCGGGCACGGTTAGGATCCAGAAAGATGCACTCCAGGCCGTGGCTATTCCCACCGGGCCCCATCGCAGAAACAGGCAGAAGAGCAGGAGTGTGACAACGAATTCGACAATCGCCCACCGGAACCATCGGTCTGCTCTGCCGAGGGAGAGGTGTATCCAGCCGTGCGTTCCGTAGAGGATCATGATTCCGATGCCAGGCCCGAAATAGGTAAAAATCCGACCAGCAGGCCCCCACTTGGGACCAAGCAACACGAAAATCAGATCCTTGCCGACCATCGTAAGTCCAGCCCCGACCCCCATGCCGACGAACACCATAACCGCCAACGAGTCGATCAGGTAACGCCGGTACAATGCGGGATCCCGCCGCACTCTGCTTAGGGCTGCAACGACCACGACGGCAATCGAAGCGACCAACTGATTCGCAGAAAGCGCAAAGAGATCATAGGCCTTCTTGTAGAAGCCCAGAGATTGGGCGTTAAACCGCCAGCCCACGAGCAGGTTATCGGTATTGCGGGAAAGATAATTCACGCTGAAATTTCCATAGGTGTTGAGCGCAAACCGCAACATTGAACCTGTTCCAGCAACTCTTCGGGGCAAGCCGGGAATCCATCGGCACAAGATGAAAGCGCCGATAGTCGTGCTCAGAGGCAGCGCGACGGCTCCCGCGACCAACGCCCAATATCCCCATCCCACCCAAGCCAGCAAGATGGAAAGGATGACGGAAACTCCGCGGGCGCATATGTCATTCAAAGACACCCAGGAGAAGTGCATGGACCGCTTGAGCAGAGCCAGGTGCACAGTGGAAATACTGGTTGCAAAAATTGTCAGAGAAACAAAAATACTCACGCGCTGCACGAGAGCATCGTGGTAAAACCGCGCCAACAGCGATCCGGATTCAGCGAACGCGACCGTGAGCAGGATTCCGCAGGCAGCGTTGATCCAAAAAAGAGTACTGGCCAATGTACGGTCGATTTCATCACATTGCACAATCGCTTCTGTGAGTCCATTGAAGCCGAAGTTGGCCACAAGGAGGCTGAAGGTTGTGACCATCGTGACCAAGCCAAAGTCTTTAGGAGTGAGCAGGCGAGCTAGGATCATCGTGGCAATGATCTGAGTCGACAGCGTCACTACACCGGCGGCCAACGTGGCGCCGGCGCCGCGCACCGTAAGTCGGCGCAGTTCGCCATCCCCGGCCTTGAAGGGTGGAGGTAACGAACCGTCCGTTTTAAAAGGCTTCAAACTGACTCCTGAAGAAACCGACAAGCTATTGTTGAACCGAACTCGTGGCAAGTTTCGAGGCTTACTCTGTTGTGCATCCCGTGCTGGAGCAGCGAAAGTTCGGAGACATCGGGGCTGCGAACGTCACGAAATGAACCACAGCTCGATCCAGATCTGTGCCTGTGTTGCAATTTTGTCCTTTGGTAACCATCGATCCGCACCCTGCAGTATTATGCGGAGTGACCCCGAGCAAATGCACCTTTTCGATTTCCCGGCGACAGTTTGGCGCAAAGACAATTCCTCAGATTCGTCTGCGCAAGACAATGGGATTAACAGTCAATGCTGCAACAACTTACACAATTAACCCACAACGCAAATTGCGCTTTAAGAAGGATTCGGCAATAGTCCCTGGTCGGTAAACTATTGCGCCTCGTTCCCTGGGGCGGTAGACTTGTATGCAATTGCGTCATTCGAATTTTAACCCTAATTCTTGAGGCGAATGTTGCCGGGTAGTCCTTGCGTTTAGTCACATGGAGATGATACATAAGTAACCAACTCCAGTGACCTACGTCACGGCAGACGTTACCTGAGTGGTACAGCCTTGTGTATCGCCCGATTGCATGCACCGGGCTCTGGGTTTATTCATCGGCCCCATCGTCGCGACGGGCCCTTCTGTTGCCACAAATGGAGGAAATGCTTTGCTGCGAATTCAGACGTTAATTCTCTCACTTCTTTCTATTATCCTGTGCTTTCCCTGCTTAACTCAGGCACAGCAACCATGGTCGGGTATTCTTTCGCCCTCCCGCGCTGTAGATTGGACCGGGGCGGGCGCTGGATCAATACCAAATCGCACAACGATCTGCTCGACAGTAAATCCCGGCGACTCGCTGGCGACTTTGAACGCTGATATCGCGGCCTGCCCGGCAAACCAAGTCGTATATATGAACGCAGGCAGCTATAGTTTTCCAGGCCAGATCTACTTCAATAACGTGAACAACGTGACCCTTCGGGGCGCTGGCCCAGATCAAACTTTCATCAACTTCACTGCGCAGGGTGGCTGCACAGGACTTCACGCTGATGTATGTATTGTCAGCGGCGATACCGGCGACTATGCCGGTACGCCTAGCAACGTGGCAACCTGGACTGGCGGTTATTCCCAAGGGGACACAACCATCACCATCGGTTCTGTGACCACTGGCAGCATCTCCAATCTTCAAGTGGGAAGTCTCATCATTCTGGATCAGCAAGACGACGCGACCGATACCGGGAACTTCCTTTCTTCGGGTTCTTCGGGGGCGAACGGCGATTTCTCGCAGCAAGGAAAAGTTGCGGGGCGCTCGGGAAGAGGCCAGAATCAGTTGGTTACAGTCACCTCAATCAGTGGCAGCGGACCTTGGACCATTGGTATATCCCCAGGACTCTATGCACCAAACTGGCGAAGCGGTCAGAACCCGAACATCTGGTGGGCCAACGGTCTGCCCGCCACCGGAATCGGAATTGAAAACCTCTCGCTCAACCACGCGGGATCTAACGGCAGCGGTGTGTATGGGATGGGAATACAGTTTGTAAACGCGACCCATAGCTGGGTAAGCAACGTCCGATCTTTGAATGACTCAAACGGCGTATCTCAACATATGGAAACTTTCCAGTCCTCCCATATCACTTTTCAGAACGACTACATTTACGGATCAAATCCAGCTTCAGAAGGATATGGGTTCGCTTGTGACTTCAGCAGCGCAGACAATCTGGTCATAAATAATGTTTCCAACCACGTTGCCGCTCCATTGATTACACAAGGCTGCGTGGGAACTGTCTTCGCGTATAACTATGCCGTCGATGACTACTTCGGGCCCGGCTCATGGCAGGGGCAGGATTCGCACCACAGTGTCGGCGACGAGTACAACCTCTATGAAGGAAATCAAACACTTGGTCTTTCCGCCGACGATATTCACGGAACCAGCGACATGCTGACCTTTTTCCGAAACTACTATAAAGGCAAGGATCCAGCGACTGCCAATGGCGTAAAGACCGAATCAACCATCCCGATTTATCTGATGGCCTACAACCGCTACTACAATGTGGTTGGAAACGTCTTGGGCACGAGTGGTTATCACCAAACATATCAGGTCCAGAATCAGTCCCAAACGGACTGCGCGTCCAATACCTGGGCAACCATCTATAGTTTTGGATACAGCAATCAGAATCAGATTGCGTTCACTCCATCGTGCATTGGCGCTTCGTTCTCCGTTTACAATGACTCGCTTGTGCATTCAACCATAATGAGGTTCGAGAACTATGATGTCGTGACTGGCGCGAGCCGCGCTTGCACGGGTCCGTCAACTCCGAGTTCGTTCTGTACAGAGGACGAGATCGGAGATACGGCGCCGGCTTATCCCGGCTTAAGTAGCCCAAGTTCAAACCTTCCTGCCTCGTTTTTCCTAACGAGCAGACCGTCTTGGTGGGGAAATAGTCCTTGGCCTGCCGTCGGACCCGACATTTCAGGTGGAAACATTGCGAATGTTGGCGGCCACGCTAACCTCATTCCAGCGGCTGCTTGCTACCTGAACGTAATGGCTGGAAAAACTGACGGGACAAGCGGGGCATTAACCTTCAATGCGAATAATTGCTATTCGGCCTCCACAGTCACTCCAGGGGCACCGATAAACCTTACTGGAACCGTTGTTCAGTAGCAGAAAGTGAAATCAATAAGGCTCATCCGAATTCTACCGCTCTTCGTGGCTCTGCCTCGATTGACAGCGTCACGAAGAGCGTCGTCCCTTCCATTCGATGATCTGCATGATTGCCTTCGTAATCGCATTTTGCACGAACTCCCGGTTCGCAGGGTTAAACTAAGGTTCTCACAGTTGATTCGAAATAGTTCCCGGCATATCTTCGATATTCGCGTCAGATCTTCCCGTGCCAAGGCGATCTGAAATCCCCGAATCATGAATAGCATCCAATGCTCTGATCACAGGCAAGATCCTTGCACCGGAGTTCATCGCATAGAGTACAACTTCACCGAAGAATTCGGGCGTACAACCGTAAGGGCTGGGACTCTGAGATACATCGTGCGTCGCAAAGATGGCCCACCCGCGAGCTTCCCTATTTCGGTCGATCAGGTCACGAACCTCCTGAAGATTCCCCTTTGCCTTTTCCAAAAAGTATGCAGATAGCTGATTGAGGTCAGACATCCCCTTGTTGATCGTCTGTCCACCGCCCCGACAGCATCGGAAGTGCTTGGCCGCAGCTCGCTTATTCGCTGGCCTGGGAGAGCTGAGCGGAAATGAGAACGACTCGAATTCGACATTCTGAATCATCCTCTTCAAAGCATTTCGATTTTCAATAATCGAGTGCTCAAATACCTGCGGATAAGTTTGCCATGAGTCGTAGTGGGAATAGGTGTGGCACCCCAATTCATTCCCGTTGTCCAGCGCCATCTTCAGGTCATCCGGAAGGCACAACTGTCCAGATGGAGAGTCGCGTCCGAGCAGTCCAAGTGCCACGTAGTAAGTGCCTGCCAAGCCGGCGCGCCTTAGAATTTCTCCACCATTCAGAAGGGCGGACCGTGGGAAGTCATCGAACGTAAATGAGATTATCGGAGTCGCCGTCTGAACCATTTGCATTCTACGAAACGATACGCGCCCCGAGTTTCTTTTGACATATCTTCTGATTGGTGCCCAGGGTCGAAAAATCATTAATCACCTAGCGATTGAATTACTTGCACCATTACGCTCTGTTTCCCGCGAACAGATCAGATTGATTCTACGCCTCTACCCACGGTCTCGGAGATCGCTGGAGCCACGTGGCGAAGGCCACCACCTCTGAGTCTCTGTAGAACCTTGACGACCCCAATTGCCGCAAGCACCGACATCAAAGGGATCAATGGAATGCTGTACCGCGCCTGGGCAAGAATAGAGATGTGAACGGCCATTACATATCCGATGAAAAGGAGGATGGGACCGACAGTCTTTTCCCTGCCCTTCAGAGAGCACACCGCGCCTATGCCAGCAAGTACGATGTATGGTAGTTGCACCAATATATTCCCAAAAGTTGCCACCCATGTTTTCCCGGCAAACCAGAAGTTAAAGATATTTTGCCCTATGCATCTGACGGCGAGCATTGGGTGCCTGCGTTCGTCACTCACCACTCTGTTGAACAGGTATTTCGAAAACCTGATTTCATCTCCGCTGTTGTAGAACGTTTGATAATATCCTTCTTTACCATCCTCGAAGCGATATCCCAGCCCCATAGCCAATCGGTCCCTCTCGAGCGCCGCTTCTCGATCCAGTAGCCACCACGGTTTGCCCTCGAAAAGGTGTTGGTTGATGTATTGGCCCGCCTGAGCTGACACTCCCAAAACGCTGGCTGTTGCGACAAACCGTCCGGTGAGCGAATAGTTACGTGCGATCCACGGAGAAAGAACCGCGACCATGACGACTATCATGACACCGATATTCCGGAACACGAGGAACCAGTCGCGTCGCCGCTCCAACCATAGAAGGTAAACCAAAAGAAAGATTGGATACAGAACCGGCGTACTTCGAACCAATACGGTGATGCCCAATATCAGTCCAGTGATGGCGAAATCTCGACTTCGACGGCTTTCGATCGCCCTCAATGTCATCAAGAGAACAATTGCGATTAACAGGGCGAATAGGACTTCAACACCGCCTCGACTCTCAGCAATCAAAGTGCCCGGATAGAAGAGCAACAGCAATGGAGGAATCAAATGTGAACGCGTGCTACCTGAAAATTCGCAAATTTTCAGCTTCAGCGAAATTCGCATTGCGACCCAGGCAGCGAGAAAAGCCAATATGACATTTGTAATTTTCACAACTGCAAAGCTTCGGCCGAAGGTCAAGATGAGGCCTGCTAAAAGAAGTGGATACCCTGGCTCACGCATCAGCGTTCTTGCGGTATTGGGATAGAAACGATACCCATTCCCAGCGGCCAGATTCTCTGCTAGTTCGTAATATCCGTCACTGGGGCGATCCTGATTATAGAAAGGCGCCAAGCGCGAAGTCACGGCTGGCATCACAACTAACAAGAACGTGACCTGAGCAGTGAATATCAGGATTCCCGATGCAACCATTTTTCTCTTTGGCCAGAGACTCATTCTATTCCTCAAAGTAGATTAGAAGCCAGGATTCCGGGCCGGTCAGCCGTTATCGCCTGGTCAGCGCCGGGACTCGTTGATTCAGGAGAGTGCTCTTGGCAACAACCTGTGCTCCTCGTGCCATTTTCATGCCCTTCTTCGTCGGAAATTCGGAGATTACCAGAAGCGTCGTGAACCAGAGAGGGCCTAAGCGTGCAAACGCCGATTCGGAGAGGTTATAAATGATGGCCACCACGAGCACAGCAAACCTGACTTTCATATAGAGATCGATTTCGCGGTTCATCTTAAGCTTTCTTGTTATCGAAAGGCCGGCGGCAACGAGCAAAACGAAAAGTATAGCCAGCCCAACAAAGCCCCCGTCAAGATAGATATCCAAATATCCGTTGTGCGCATTCGGAATTACGGTAGTCATGGCATTCATGATCGCTTCGCCACCGGGACCACCCCAAAAGTTCCAATATCCGGCGCCGAGAATGGGATTCACCGTCTTGAGGCCTATTTGTGCCCATATGTTTGCTCTGCCGGTGAAGGTCATGTCACGACCCAGGGCCTCAATTATAGGAGCAATCAATGAATGAAATTGTTGAGAAAAAAACAAGAGGAACGGCATAGAGAGTGCGGCGGCAAAGATTGCCCTGGTTGCGGCCCTCGATGCAAAATAGTTTCCTCGTACAATAACGAGAACGCCAAGTGCTGTGCATAAGGTTGCTGTCTTGCTCTGAGATATATGGAGAAGCCATGCACCCATGACGAGTAGGATCAAGGTATCCCATGGTAAATCTCGCCAATGAAGTCTTCGTCCAGCCGGATGAGTTTCCAAATAATCCCAAATCAAGAAAAGAGTGAAAACCATGACAATTTCGCCCAGCGAGTTCTTCTGCGTGGCAACGCCTGTGACCGTGATTTCACCATTTCGTGAAAAGACTCTCGAATACCTGGGGTAGTACTTGATCAACACGACGGAAAGCGGAAAGAGCAACGATGCGCATCTGACAAATACTGATCGGATTGCCTGAAGCGGATCCCGTTCTGAATACATAACGGCTATAGCAAAAAACAGACCAAAGTCCTTGACTAACCGCTTCAGCGAGCCCGATGGGTCCCCGGACCAGACGATGCTTAGAGCAAAGTACAAATAAAAGAGCATCAGGGCTTTATTCGAAGTAAATATCTTGTTCCATTTAGTTTTGCGGACAGAGGCCAGAACGAATGAACCGCCTAATGTAACGACAAAGAAGAGTTGGTCGATCAGATTTCCTGAAACTTCGTTGCCCATTGCGGAGGTGTATACCTGCCCTCCCGAAATCCATAGAGAAACAGGTCTCGAAGCAAGGATCAGGAGAAGTATCGTAGGCAGCCAGACAGCTCCAGTAACGGTAGACCGACGTCTGCAATCGCGCGCCACGAGCCACGCGCTAAACGCCAAAAACAAAAATAAGACAATAATGTGCAAGGAAGAAGTTGGCTCCGCGGATGGCTTGGCATCAAGCCGAACCTGGTTAATAACCTAGTTCGAGTCCAGAAACAACCGGTGTTGAAGTTCGAGTGTCAACAGCTTCGTAATCTCAGTTGTATAGTTGCGGTCTCCCTTCAAATGATGAGTCACCATCGCTTCCACTGCGTTCTTCTGAAGATAAGGACGAGACAAAGTGCGAGAATCCAGCAACATTTCCCGCACGAACTTCGATAGGGCATCCCGGTACCAGACTCGGAAATGGCAGAACTTGTGCCGGCCCAGAAAGATGCGTTCCAGGTGAAGGGGCGAGAAAGCATGGTCGATCCTTGCCAGCCACTGCGGCATCCCATAATCATATGCATACTCCGCCCGGAAGCTGAATTCAAGCAGGCTTCGCGATATAGGCTGCGTCCAGCCCCGCGCGCCGCCCAGTCCGCGGTCGGTAGGAATCTGATGCAGGGCCGCATTTCCATCCACAATCAAGCGGGCACAATCATCGCTGTCTTCAAAAATGTCCGTCTTCACCATCTCCGATCTGGGTGCGCGGAAAGCTGTCTGCACCAGATCGTTATCGAGGAACGGAGATCTGATCGAGAGCTGCGTTTGCTCCAATGAGAGCAGGCCATATTGATACCAGGGTGCCTGTCTAAATGCGATAAATGAGAGCGCATGATTTTGAAACAGGCCGTCGTAGGTTTGGCGCGCTCGCTCAATGCTTGAAAGAAACTCCGCTTGGAACAGCCCCGAAGTCGGCTCTGTCGGTTTGAAGGCCCGCAGGCGGCGCAGAATCTCGCTGCCATAATTACCTGTCATTCTTACCGGGGCAATCTTCGCCGCAAGTTCATTGGCATAAAGATCCGCCGCGCGGCTCACGGTGGTGCTGCCGTCGCTCAGATAGATCGTACGCTCGGCATAGTGGGCAAAGCGCGAAAGAAAATCGTCACCAACGCTGATGACCTGGTATGGCTGCTGGCATAACTTCGCCACCTTGCGAGCGATGATCACATCCTGGCATTCGCGAAAAGGACCGCCAAACGTGTAACTCGGCAACGATTGCGGAGCGGCTTTGGACCACGCCATGATCATGCGCGTGTCGAGCCCGCCAGTCAGGGAGATTCCAACTTGTTCTTCCCCGTCGAAATAGCGAGGCAGATTATTGGAAAATACCTCCCGAAGCTTGGAATAATACGCTTCCGGCTCCAGCGAGCCTTGATTCTCCCATTCCGATGCCGAGAAGTACCTGCCCTTTTGCTTCAGTTCCGCATCTCGAAACACCCACGCGGACGCGGTGGGCAGAACATGGATATTGCGAAAGATTGTCCGATCTTCAAGGACACATCCACAAGCTACAAACTCGCCCAAGCCCCGAGGATCTGCACTGCGAAGCGCAGGGTTTACCGCCAAAATAGCCTTTGCCTCGGCTGCGAAATAGAAGGCGTCCCGCGCTTGGTGATAGTAAACCCTCTGCATTCCATAGCGGTCGTTGAAGAGTGTGGTCGTTCCAGTCGCCTTATTGATTAGAAGCCCATGAAATCTTCCGTTGAGGCTCTTGGGAAAGTCCGGCTCTTCCTCCGCCACATGCACCAAATAGGAAGACCCGCTTGCATTGACAGCGTGACCACGCTCTCTTAAGAGCCGCAATTTCCCCGGTTCAGGAAATTCCTCGCCGGCAAATACAAGAACGAGATCACCTTTCTCATTTTGCAACGGCATCCGCCCAGCAAACGATCCTTTGCGCGCGATCCACCCGACATACAGCCCCAGCCGCTCGTCAATCCAGGTCCCCGTAACATAGAAGGACTCATGACGGAGAGTGTCGACCATGCGAAGCAACTCTGCCTCGGCACGTTCGCGTGGCATTTTTGTAATAAGCCCAACTATCCCTGGCATTTTGATCAGTCTCGGCGTGTGAACCCGAGCTAAACTCAAGCCGGGCGGTTGGAAGAAGGGGAGGAAGATCTAGGAGTTGGAGCCGGCGGGTGGGTTTGAACGCACCATCTGCCGATCACTATTCGGCCGCTCTGGCGTTGAGCTACACCGGCTTTTTGGGTTAACGAGAGTATACCATTTGGACCGCGCTTTAACTCCGGCTGCGATTACACCATGTGGAAGAACTCCCATCAACCCGCGATACAGTCTGCTAGTTACACACAACTTACCCCATGCAGTTAGAGGAATGTAATACATGGGAACGAGCATTTCCCCAAACCCATGGCGCACCTTGAATTCTCGAAGCGGATTATCGCCTTTGTTGCCGTAGTTGAACAATCCATAGCTCAAGTACGAAACACCTCGCGCTTCGCACAGTTCAACCGCTTTCGATAACAGCGCATTGGCTGGCCGCTTGTCATAGTGTGCCGCCTTGGTGTTGATCTGCAGCACTGATGCCGTATCCCCCCGGTAGACCAGCTTCAAAAATCCGATAAACTCCTCTTCGAAATACGCACAGATAAAATCACTGCGATCCACAAAGGCGCCATGGTCGCGCCTCACTTGTTCAAGCGACTTTCCATAATGGATGTAAGGCCTGCCCTGCCGCACCGGCGTCTCGTTCTGCACGTCGACAATGCCACGAATCACATCATCCTCAAAGCTCTTCACCTGAAGCACAACACCGCGCTTCTGCGATCTCCTGACGTTTTTCCGCGTTTCCTGCGGAAGGCTTTCCCACCATTGCTTGAAATTCGAAACCTGGGCAACAGCGATGCTGCGCCTTTCCATGCGGAATGGGTAACGGGGAGCGGTGGACGGCACCTTTTGCGAGAAGGTGAGTATGTCTGCCCGAGGCGCATTGGAACGCTTACTTATTTCTCGCACACAAGCATCCGGGTCGGCGAGCTCCGCCTCGATCCAGTCTTCGTCATGCAGAGACGCAATCTTGATCCACTGGCCCGTCACAATGATAATCTGGCCATTCACACTCAGTGAAGGCACTTCGACCCACTTCCCTCGAACACTGATTGCTGTCTGGCCTCGGTTGGCCTGAGGTCCAGACGCAACGGAAGTCATGTCAGTCATTCGCTGCACCGAGCCCACATTTCTGATGATTCATGACGGCGGTTTCAACCTCTTGCAAATTATTGAGCCATTGATAGTTCAATCGTGAATCTCCACGTGCATTTGCTCTTCGCACTGCGATGTCCCCGTCGCGTTGCGCTCCACGCATTGGGACGGCCAATCTGCCTGCGCAACGAACTGCGGTGTTGCCGGCTTCTCCGGATCCAACTGAACGAAAATGGCATCCATGATCTTGGCGGTCAGGAGGATCTCCCGATACGGTATGGGCGGCTCAGTTCCTTCCTCGATCGAGCGATAGAAGGATTCGATAAGAAACTTCATGCCGGTCTTCATGTGGAAGTCCCTGTCAAGAAAGTAGCTCAGATTCTTGCGAACATTTCCCAGGTACTGCTTGGCGAAGATGACTGGAGGAGCAAATTTCTCCAAGTAACTCTTGAAGTGCGTTCCCCGAAGTTTGATCAGCAGCTCCTGGTCCTGGTCGAGCATCAATCCATTTTTTGTCCCGTAGATACGGAATGCATGCAAAGACGGGCGCATCTGCGATGAAAAGGTGAAATATGCGGTGGCGCCTCCGGGGTCAGAAATCATCACCCGAAGTTCATCAATAATCTCCGTCTCACCCTTGCTCTTCAACAATTGGCTCGTAAATCCCTGAGCGACCACCTCAGGTGTATCGGTTGTCATGAATTCAGCAATACGGGCGATGCCATGGCTGATAATGTTCTGCAGCAACTTCCCGGGAATCTGCCGAACCCAGTGTTTCTTATCGCCGAGAAGTGCCCCCGCATAGCCTGTATCCGCCAGCTCATAGCAGTAATAACTTTCCATGTGCACTGGTCGGCTTCCGAGAAATCCGCCTTGCACTAATGCCCGAAGCCGCCGAGTTACATGACTGAACTGATCGTCGTGACCCGCCGTGATTTTCAAACCTCGTTCATTCGCGAGATTGATCAGGTGATTTGCTTCGGACGCATAGAGCGTGAATGGTTTCTCGACATAGACGTGTGATCCGGCTTCGAGGCATGTCCTTGCCAGATCGAAGTGACTCGCCGGCGGGGTAGTAATATGAACAACGTCAGGGCGTCCCTCGTGGAGCATCGATGACAGACCTGAATAGCAGGCTGCGATGGGAAATCTCTCTTTGAGTTGCCGGGCCATCAACGGTTCCCGGTCGCAAACTCCAATGATTTCGCAGCCTTTAATCCTTTGCATTTGTGCGGCGTGCGAGTCTGCGATTTTGCCGCAACCCACGATGGCGACTCTAAGCATGCGCCTCTCCCGCCCGGCACGCTTCAAAGTACCGTTGCAAGCCCTCCTCGGTCGAGATACCTGGCTTCCATCCTAACCGCGTCTTTAATTTGTCGTTGGAGTATTCGGTCTTCTTCCAGAGAGAGTTCCAGCGGCTGCGATTGAATGCCATCGGCAACTGCCCTTCCGACCATTCGCTGTAGCGTTCCCAGAGGTAGCACAGCATGTAACTTGCTGGCTTCGGAACATATACTGAAGGGAAAGCTTTGACATTTCGCTTGTAAAGGCGCAGAAACTTGCGGCTCGAAGGCAAATCGTCATCCACCACATTAAACGCCTCGCCGTCAATTCCAGGGTGCAATCCGGCCAACGCGATGGCCTCCGCACAGTTGTCCACATAGGTGAACGGGATATGATTCGACCCGCCGAGATGCAGAAACAGCCCAAAGGTCCCTATGCCAACCCGTCCCGTGATAGCCAAGTTGCCAGGCCCGTAGACGACTCCTGGCCTGACCATGACGTACGGAATCCCAAGCTCCCGACCAAGCTCGGAAACCAATTCATCCTGCTTCGTCTTCGCAAAGCAGTATGCCTCGCCTCGAACTTCGGGATGCCCTTCTACCGGGCAGGTTTCATCGAGCGGGACGCCGCGGATTTTGGCCTTATTGTCATAGACCGCGAAGGAGCTGACATTCACAAAGCGCTTGACGCGCCCATGTTTCGCGCAGGCCTCAAGCAGGTTCCGCGTCGTCACCACCGAGTTCATGAAGGCATCGGGAAACGACTTTTCTCCCCGCCCTGCGGCAAGATGAATCACGATCGCCGCATCCTTAGCCGCCGCATTGCAATCGTCGCTCGATAAGAGATTGCCTCGAAGCAACTCAATGTCGGAACCGTCCGCAAGGCCCCGTAACGCCGCAATCTTCGAAGCCGACGCTGAAACTCGCGCAAAGCAACGGATGTTCCGGAATCCCAAAGCCACCAGGCTTTTCACCACCCTCTGTCCAATGAATCCAGTGGCGCCGGTAACCAGGATTAATCCATCCGGGTCTATGATAAAGCTGCACTGTTCAGAACTGCTCATACCGAAGGCTCATCGGAAACATAGGCTTCCTTGATGGGATGCAGGCCGACGAGGGCAAGCAGTTTTCCCCCGTGGTCGCAAATCTTAACCAGAAGCGTCATAAAATGATGTTGTCCCAGCAGCAGCGCAAACGGCAACGCGATTACATACAGGGGAATGACGAAGGTCGATTTCAAGATGCTTACTGTTCCGCAACTCGGCTGCAGTGCAGCGGACGCACCTCTCAGCAACCCCTTTTTCATCAGGTACACGCGCTTCCAACGCGCCGGGGGCACAACTTCAAATGCTTCCGCCTCCGCACACCAGATGAATTTGCGCCCTTCCTCCATCTTTCGCCGAAAGAAATCCTGATCCTCGCCAACCCTGAATTCGGGTCGGAAGGGACTTGCGTCGCCAACGACCATTTCCCTCTTCAGCAAAACATTTCCAGTACGGGCCTCGCGCCATTCCACGCGCATTCCCGTCGGGTTGACCCTGCGGTCATAAAATCGGCTCTTCACCATCCACGCAGGCGGAACCTCGTCGAAATGCCGTTTGACAGGACCGAATACACCATCCATCTTGTATTCGTTGCATGTATTGAACAATGTCAACAACCAATCACGGGCCGGAAACTCGTCATCATCGATAAAGGCAAGATACTCTCCATGCGCATTCTCGATGACCCTGTTTCGAGCATTTGCGATTCCGCGTTTCGATTCCCAGCAATACTTCGCGGGCAACTCATACGTCGAACACGATTCGGCTACAACGGCTTCCGCGGATCTCTCCTCATCGTTATCCGCCACCACAACCGAATAAGTGAACAATTCGTCTGTCTGCTGCAAGCTCACTTCTTTTAGCAGCCGCGTGAGCAGCACTGGCCGCTTGTAAGTGCAGATGCAAACCGAAATGTGTGGTTTTTCGCTTGTCACAATCACCTGCTCCATCGCGGCCGTATCTCAGTTACAAATTGACGCCCTTACGCGCGAGCAGCGTTTTGATTGCCGCCAGACTGCAGAAATGATCCGGCACGATCTCGTCGACATCCATGAAGACGCCATAATGTGATTCTAGTTCGGCCACCAGCGCGGTCATATCCAGAGAGTCAAGCACTCCATCGTCAAAAAAATTCTTGGCTCCGGAAAAATCCTGGCCGGGGCGGATTCCATTGAGGATTGCAATCAATTGGTCCATGGTTTTCTCGAATGCCCGATTTCGGCTGGATTATTCCTCTTTAAGGTTGATTTGTGGGGGAATGGCGACGCGAGTCTGATCGATGGAGGCGCCATCCGCGTCGGAGACCTTGGAAGCGAAAAAGCTCTTGGCCGGCTGATTGCGTGGACCGTCGACTGCTGGCGCGATGATGCGATCTGCCCCGGCCTGCCTGGCGCGCGTCAGTGTGTAGCCCAGCAGCGCTTCTTCCACTTTCTTGCCCATCACCCGGCAGCTCATTACGAAATCCTCGATCTTCGCGTCATTGCCTTCAACCGTAAGACTCGCCAAGCCGGCGAGACCGAAGTCTCCAAATCGGTCCGACACATGAAAGGTATATGCGGAATGACTGGGTTCCTCAGCCCATTCCCAGAAGCTGCTCTCATCCAGACGACGCAATCTGAGATTGAACTGATTTGTCTTGTTCAGCAATTGCGCTGCCCGCGGAAGACTCTCGCGGCGCAAAGGAGCCGCACGAACCTCGATGTTGAGCGAGCGCAACCAATTTTCCACGTCGCCACTCAAATCGAGTGCTTCCTTGCGTTCGCGTTCGGCCCTATACATTTCCGTGCGCGCGAAATCTTCTTTTCCAAGGCTTACGGTTTCAAAGCAATTGAGAGACGAAAGGAATGGCGCATAATCTGAAGCGGAGCGTGGCAAATCCGGCGTGAACACCTGAGGCAATATTTGCCGTACCTGTTCCCGCTCCTGCGGACTATCGTCGAGAAACACAAACGAATCAAGGCCCAGATTCAGTTCCTCTGCCAGTTCGATCAGATTCTCTGCCTTGTCCCTCCAATTGATTCGCCAGCCAACAAAGTCCTTCTTGCGCAAAACCATTGCCGGGTGCTCTTCGATCGTCGAAAGCGCCAATTTCTCGTCGTTCTTGCTGCAGATGGCAAGCAGGATACCGCGCGATTGCATTCCCTTCAGCGCCGTTTGGAATGTATGAAAGCATTCTCCCATCGGATCCGGTGCGCCGAGCTTCAGGTTTTGCGGACCGTCATCCCCGACAACACCTCCCCAAAGAGTGTTGTCCAGATCGCATACCACCACTTTCTTGGCGTGGCCAAGCGAGCCGCGCAACACCGCCTTCATCTCCGACGCGGCCTTTTCAAAAAGAATATGCGAGTAGAGAATCTTTGCTACCGCAAACATCCGGGGATCGTACGCCGAGCGCGTCGCACTTGCCTGCCAGTAACCCGAGTCGAGAAGAACGATATTTTGCTGCGCCGCGAATCTCTCAGAAAGAATCAGATTGGCCTTGGCAAGCAGGTTGGAAAGTCCGACACCGCTTCGCCATGTGAGGGTCTGAATCCACCTTTCGTGCGCCGGCAGCATCCACGTTGGTACCAGCACCAGGCTTACCCGGCTTGCCGCCTTCAGAACCGCTTCAGCAAATTGTTCCGCGTCAGCGAGAGCCGTTTCAAACTCCACCGTGGCCGATTCGAACTCGAAGTGGAGCAGCTTGGCAACCGAAGGAAGAGTCAATTCGGGCGCGGTCCAAACTACAAGCACGTCGGGCTGAAATGACCAGGCAGGATGATTCGCGTCCAGCAATATTTGATAAATCTGCCCATAGGGCGCGGCCGAGGTCTTTAGACGAGGCGGCTCCTGGCTCCGCTCAAGCAGGCGCCCAAGCGGATCCAACGTCGTGTCGCCCACCAGAAGCACTCGACGAGTCCCCTGTTCGCTTTTCGCCTCGCTCATCGCAACATCCCTGATCTTGCTTCGATTTTAGAGAGCCGCCACAGGACCATTGCCGGCCGGGGGCTTTCCGTAAATGGTGATCCCACGGCGCGCAGCCTCTATAAGCCGTTGCGTTACAATGCCGGCCTGGGGGATAACGAACATGGGAACTCCGTGAAAACGCCACTCCGCCAGTTCATCCCTTGAAAGAACCGACCATAGAACCCTGAGGTCAAGCTTCTTCGTCCGATCAGGCAGCCCCATATTGTAATCATAACGGCGGCCGTCATAATCAACTAGCGTGACTTGCACTGAACGATTTTCGAACTTGATGGGAAACTCATCTCCCATTTGGTGGGTCGCGGTGTGTGCGTGCGTGAGACAGCGGTAATACTCGACTCCGAGCCCCAATATCACTGTGGAGCGGCGCGTCATCATCCCGAAAGGACCGTCGGGCCCCAGACCTTTCTTCGCTTTGTGATGGTCGGTTGTCAGTTCGTTTGCGAGCGGACCCAACGCGCAAAGGCTGGCAGTCGGATGCAGACTCCGCAACACGTTCGGAGTTCGCCGAAAGATCTCCGCAACCAAACCCATCTCCGAAGGAGTAGTGCGAACATCGAAAGGTTTGGATTTGAAGTACGCCGCAGCGTCATAGGTCCGACCGCCCATGACAAACGAGGGCATCACCAGCGTACGATTGGGCCCGCAAAAGTCGATTAGCGCGCCCACAAGTTCCTTCGCACTCCCCTTGTACATCGGCAAAAAAGTATCGAACGAGCTGTGGACCATGAGAATTTCGAAATCCGATCGCACCCGACGCGTTAATTCCGCGATCAGTTCCGGCGTGCCAAATGACCCGTGAATCAAGGACAACAGCGGCGCAATCCGCTTTCGGGTCACAGCCTGCAGGCGCTTCAACTCGGTGCGACGCTCCTGGCTCAGGGCTCGACGGAGCGATGCTCGAACCCCGGCGCGAATCGCACTTTGGCCCCGCGAAATTACGCTCACTGCCGTTGCACCTGAGCCACGATTGATCCTTCTACCCGACCTTCGAGGAAGCCCGGGTGTCTGAAGAAGAAGGCTTCTCGGGAGCCGCCATCACTTCCCCGATTTCCCGGTTCGGCTTGCGAGCAAAGAGTTTTCTCAGTCTCTGCATCTGTTCCCGCCGCACGAAGGCAACCAGTTCTGATGACAGCGGAACCTCGGCTCGCCGAATTGATGACCAGGCGTATCCTAACCCCAGCGCCAACCCACCTACGATAACAGGACGATGCTTCATTTGGTAGCAGGTCCTGAAGGCCTCCCAGAGCGGATGATTCCCAACCGAGTAGTCCTTCGCTCCCACCTTGAATCTGGCCATCAATCCATTCTGCAGGGCCGTCCCCATCTGTCGATGATGCAGGCAGACCTTCTCAGTGAACGTACGAGTTTGCCACCCATGCATACGCGCAGAAAGAACGGCTACATGGTCGATACAACCGCCCTTGAGAGGCAAATACCCGCCAATCGCGTCAAAGCACGCGCGCCGAAAGAGCTGGCAGCCTCCCCAAACATTCTCGATGTTTGTGAAACGGTAATCATATTGAAAGCTTCCTTCGCGAAACGGCGCGCCGGCTACCCCCAGTTGCGGGAACTTCGCCATCTTCCCCAACAAAAACTCGAAGTGTTCTGGCTCGAAAGAAACATCGGCATCCAGGTTGCCGATCACATCGAAAGCAAGGCCTTTTGCGCGTTCATACCCTGCATTGAACGCATGCACTTTCCCCGCGAAGTGCCGCTCCTTGCGTTCCGGCATCCTGATCAGTTCAATCCAGGAATGGTCGGCCAAGTATTTCTGCACGATCTCATCGGTGCGATCGGTCGAGCCGTCACTCACAATGATCCATTTGAGAGGAGGACAACTCTGCGCAATCATCGATTGAATTGTGAATTCGATGTATTGCGCTTCATTCCGGGCTGGGGTGACGAGGATGTAGGTGGGAATCTTGGGCATAGCGTGATACGGTCGCTTCGCTGGGCGGGAAGACGGAGTGTCAGTCCTTCGGATCAGTTCTCTCCGAGGGCTCGGAGCGATACTATGCAGTTTTCTCTGCAGTGACCAGCCATGGCTCTGCGCCTTCCGAGCGCCTGCGGAGAGTCTTGACGGTAAACGCTCGAACTTCTTCGGCCACTCTAGCCTGCTGGGGTTCTTTGAGATGCGGGAACATCGGCAAAGAAATGATTTCCGCGGCAACGCTCTCCGCGACCGGAAAATCTCCCGGACTGTAGTTAAGCGACGTATACGCCTTTTGTAGGTGGAGGGGAATAGGATAATGAATGCCCGTGCCAATGCCGGCTTCTTTCAAATGACTGATCATGCCTTCCCGGTCATTGGTGCGGATGACATAGAGGTGATACACCGAATGAGACCACGTTGGCTCATGAGGAAGACCTACTGCTTCATTCGTACTCATTAACCGGTAGTACTCAGCAGCACGGTCGCGCCGTTGTGCATTCCAAGCCGGCAGATAAGGAAGCTTGGCATGCAAGATCCCCGCTTGAATTGCATCCAGTCTTCCGTTATAACCCTCAATGTCGTGATAATACTTCTTCACCTGGCCGTGATCGCGCAGCATCTTGATCCTGTCTGCCAGGCTTGCATCGTTAGTGGTCACCGCTCCGCCTTCGCCGCACGCTCCAAGGTTCTTCCCTGGGTAAAAGCTGAACGCCGCTGCACGTCCCATCGATCCGGCCTTCATCCATCGATTGAATTTCTTTGAGAAGTACTCTGCGCCGTGCGCCTGGCATGCGTCTTCAATCACAGTCAGCCCGTACTGGCTGGCAAGGTTCAGGATCGGAATCCATCTCCGCCATCTGACCGTAAAGGTGAACCGGCACCACCGCTGTCACCGGCCGTCCGCTCCGCAAGCTGATCAGCCTTCCCGATCTGTCCCGGATACATTGCTTTTCCAGGTAGCGCTGCAGCATCACGGCGGACATGTTGTAGGTCTGCTCGTCGATGTCCACAAACTCCGGAATGGCGCGCGCTTGCGAGATGGCTTCCGTGGTGGCGATAAACGTATTTGGAACGGTCAACACCACATCTCCCGGCTGAACGCCGCATGCCATGATCGCGAATCGCAGGGCATCCGTTCCGCTACTCACCGCGGTCGAATGGCTCGCATTGCAGAAGGACGCAAATGCCGTCTCGAATTTCTCGACAACGGGGCCGCCGACAAATCCGGCCGTGCGCAGACCCTGGCGAAACGCTCCTGCCAGTTCGTGTTCAAGTTCCAGATGAGGCGTGACCAAGATCGAGAAACGGGATACCCTTGGCGGCGCCATCTCCTCTTCCGGTTGCTCGAATGAACCGCAGAACCTGGGCTGGGTTTCCGGCAACAATCGCAGTTGGCAGGAACATCTTTCGTCACGACGCTACCGGCGCCGACAATCGCGTTCTCGCCGATCTCGGTGTTAGGCAGAATCGTAGCTCCGGAGCCAATCGAGGCGCCCTTCCGGATGACCGTCCGCTCAACTTTCCAGTCGACTCGGTCTGCATACCACCATTGGCGGTTGTCGCGCGAGGATAGCTGTCGTTGATGAACATCACTCCATGACCGATGAAGACATTGTCTTCAATGACCACGCCTTCACAGATAAAGCTATGGCTCGATATCTTGCAGCACTTGCCCACGCTGGCGTTCTTTTGAATCTCTACAAATGCGCCGATCTTTGGTCTCGTCCCCAATCTCGCATCCGTAGAGATTGATGAACTTCGAAAGCCGAACATTTTCTCCCAGCTTCACGTCGTTGGAGATGGAATTATGCTGGTTCATAGGTACACCAGTTCTCCTTTCCTGCTCAGTGACTCGCTCGCGGTCTCAAGCATCTTCACCACCCGCAGACCAGCGCACCCGTTGTTAAACGGCTCATGCCCAGTTGAAATGCATTCAACAAAATAGGAAAGCTCCTTGCGCAAGGCCTCGACCTGTTCCAGTTGCGGAGCCCACATATCTCCGGAGCGATAACTCACCAGCAGCTCATATACTCCTTCGCGGCTGCTGATCTTTACCCCTTTGTCATATACCTTTACCTTTTCGTCGGCCTCAAGGTCGTTCCATACCACCATCCGCTTTTCCCCTCCGATCAGGGTGGTCCTGACCTTTACCGGAGAGAGCCAGTTGACGTTGATATGCGCAATCACATTATCCGGAAAATAGAGCGTCATAAAAGCGACATCTTCGTGACCGTTCAGATGCCCCTGTCCGGTGGCGACAATGGCCTCAGGATCGGCCTTGATGAGGTAATCCATGATCGAAAGATCGTGCGGCGCAAGGTCCCACAGAACGTTAACATCGTGCTGGAAGAGCCCCAGATTTACCCGCGTCGAATCGTAGTAGTAGAGATTTCCCAAGGCCCCTTCGTCGATCAACTGACTTATCTTCTTCACTGCGCCGGTGAATAGAAAAGTATGGTCCACCATAATTTTCAGGTTCTTCTTCAAGGCGAGATTGACTAATTCCTCACCTTGCGCGGCATTGCTTGTGAACGGTTTCTCAACGAATACGTGCTTTCCGTTTTCCAGCGCTGCCTTTGTCAGTTCGTAATGTGTCCAAACGGGGGAAACAACCGCGATGGCGTCGATTTCGGCCGATGTAATGACCTCCATCGCGTCGGCAGTCATTTTCACCCCGGGATAAGCTTTCTGTGCACGCAATCGCGCGGCCTGGCTGATCTCCGCTATTGCAAGTACCTGCGACCCTTCCAAACTCATCAGGTTTCTTACAACATTGGGTCCCCAATAGCCGTAACCAATCACACCAAAGTCCATAGTGCTTCACCATCTTCCTGAATTTCTTCTGATTTGGAATATGTATGGGAGGGGAGCGCAGACCAGCATAGCGCCGTGATCCGCTCAGATTTCACCGCGATCGAAAAAGAACGTATCCATGGGCTAATAAGCGCCCGATCCTCGAATGACCGCCAGGGGGGTACGCATCAGGATTTTCAGATCAAGCCACGGCGACCACGATGTCGCGTAGCGCAAGTCCAGCCGGACCATTTCGTCGAAATCCACGCAACTCCGTCCCGTCACTTGCCACAAGCCTGTAATTCCTGGCTTCACTTCCAACAACCTGCGCCGATGCCACGTCTGATAGGCAGCCAGTTCGTAAGGGATGGGAGGCCGCGGCCCCACGAGGGACATGTCACCTTTCAGAACATTCAGGAATTGCGGCAGTTCGTCGAGGCTCGTCCTTCGCAGGAACATACCGATTCGCGTGACTCTCTTGTCGTTAGTCAGCTTGTAGACTTTCTGGCCGCTTCCACTCGACTGTTCAGTTCCCTCGCGGCGGGAGATGAATTTGGTCACATATTCCTTGTGGACACCATGGTCGTTATCGACATACATCGACCGGAATTTCAAGAACGTGAAGCTTTGACCATACTGCCCCACGCGCTGCTGACGAAACAGCACAGGACCCTTGGAAGAAGCCTTGATAGCCAGGGCGATGATCAGACACAAAGGAGAGCAAACGATCGCCAACATCGCACTTCCCAATATGTCGATGCCTCGCTTCACAATCAGAAGAGGGCGTTTGCCTTTATCATTGCTCAACAAGTCAGGATAAAGCGCCGGATTGCTGGGACGGCCGGAGTCGTCATGGTCCCAGTCGTCGGGAAAAAAGTGAAGTGAGATGCTCACTTGATTAAATTGTTCAAATGTCAGTTCTTCCCGCAGCGTCGAACTCACCCTGGTGAGAATTGTATTCAGAATCGAATTCTTGTCATCGACAACCAGGCCCGTAAACATTGCTCCAACAGTATTTCCGTCTTTGTACCAACCAACCACATCAGTATCCCGACTTGATGACAGCAGTGCGGACAGCACGCAGTCTAGAGCGGCCCGGTCCCTTTCTGATCCCTGGTGATTCGCGGTTTCCAGCAGCATCAGCACGAAGGGGGATTTGGACCGCTCCGTTCGCTTGCGCTCGATTGCAATGATTCGCTTGAAACTCTCTTCATCCAGAGCTACGCGGTCACTTACTATCGCTGCCTCGGAAAGAGGGTCAGGCAGATTCGTAGACTTATCCTGGCGAAAACTGGTCACAACCGCCTCCTGCCAAAAGAATTGCCTTCAACCTTACCGGCCCTTGCGATGGAAGTTTCGCAGGCGCTCGAAGATGCGTCTGCGGCGCGATCGAAAAAACATTCACGTTGTGAAGGAGTCACTCGGTCGTACTTTCCTGAAGCTGGGTTGAACTTGTAGGCCGGTAATAGTAGTCGCTATGGGCAAGGTTCTTCGAACTGTTCATCAGCGCGCCAATGAACTTCTCTGGCTCGATCGCACCCAGCCCTTTTTGCAATCGGCGCTTTTCGGTCGTGCCTTGACGGGTGACAAGTAGAATTCCATCTGCCAGGTTAGTCCATATACTCGTATCCGCCATCGGAAGTATGGGAGGCGAGTCGATGATGATCCAATCGAACCAGGACACCAGTTGCTCCATCATTGCAGCAAGCTTTCCGGATTGGAGTAGTTCCAGCGAGTCGCTCGAAGCCATTCCCGCCGGCAATACCCAGAGACCCTGACTTTCAATATGGTAGATGCTCGACCGGAGGCTGCGTTCGCCCATCAGCCACTCGCAAATTCCCGGATGCCTTCCAAAACCGAATACCTGTGACTGCGTGGGACGGCGCACATCGCCTTCGAGCAAAAGTACCTTTTGTCGCGTTCTGAGAGCCAGGGTGCAAGCCAGATTCGCCGCCACCATGCTCTTGCCCTCTTTAGGGATCGTGCTCGTAATCAGCACTTTTTTGAGTGGCCGTTCACGGCGCAGATGCCGCAGTCGCACCCCTAGAAGATGAAAAGCCTCCGCCGCTGGGCTGTCGGAATCTCGAAGACAAACCAGGCGGCTTTGCGGTGGGGGCGAGATCTGCAGAGGCTGAAAGATTCCGGACTGATCCCGTTCTTCGTCGGTGGTCAACAGACCTGTTGTCACGGATTCGATGTTCGCCGCGGCGACGGGGTGCTCTGATCTCAGTTCTTCTTTCCAGTAGCGATCCACCGACTCGGTCTCACTGAGGGTTTCGCGCAGTTCTGCAGGCTCCCGTTTCGATGCTGCATGGCTCTCAGCGCTCTTCAGAAGCTCAGTTGCTCGCGACGCCACTTTCGCATTGCTTCCCAACCGTTCGGCTTCTGATCGCTGTAACGCGTCAAATATTTGGCTCATGTTCGCTCGTTTCGTGGGCTATTGAAGCAACCAACCCGGAGTGATCCGTAGGAGAACCTCGCAAGGAGGCATACAGATCAAGGAGAAGACTCCTGGCGCGTTCAGCGTCCAAATTGTCATGATTCCCGAATTTTTTCCCATTGGGCGAAAACTCTATGTCGAGACGAAGCTCTTCTGATACTTCCTTGATGATCTCCGGTGTGACCGCCGGCAACTGTCTCGCATAAGCGGTAATAAGCGCATTTTCGCAGATGGTGTTGATCAGGCGCGGGAACCCGCGCGAGTGCCTGCATACCGACGAAATCGTTTCGGTCGAAAATAATGGATTCGAGTTCAAGTCCGCCCCGGCAATCCGCAACCTTTCTTCTACATAGCGAGTTACTTCTTCGCTGTCCAGAGGACCAAGGTGCGCGCGGAGCGCGATTCTCTGCTTTAATGGCCTCAGATCGAACGAGTCCAATTTCTCGTCAAGCTCCGGCTGTCCCACCAATACGATTTGCAGAAGCTTGTCATCATTTGTCTCGAGGTTCGATAAGAGTCGAATCTCCTCCAGTAACTCATTCGAAAGATTGTGAGCTTCATCCACAATCAGTACTGTGGTAAGTCCCTTCAATCCACGCGAGGTAACAAATCTGCTCAGATCCAGAAGCAGTTTGCTCTTATTCTTCCCCGCGCTCGGAACCCCGAAGTCGGTCAGCGTGTAATAGAGAAACTCCAGCGGCGACAGACGACAGTTGAAGAGATACGCATACGCGATCTCTTCACTTTCCTTGAACAGCCTAAGCAAACAACGAAGAAGTAAGGTCTTTCCGGTCCCTACCTCACCCGTCACCACAACGACACCCTTATGGCGCCGTACGCCGTAATAAAGCGCTGCCAGTGCCTCGTTGTGCCGGGGAGTCGGAACAAAGCACGTGGGATCCGGCGTCAGATCGAACGGGTTGCGCGCGAGATTGAAAAAGCTTTTGTACATTCTCTAGCCGACCTATCCGTGAATGAGACTGAATGCCGAACCAGCCATGATCGCAGCAACTGCAAATGCGGCCATAGCCCAACCGAATCGGACTCTCCGCTTCGCTATCTGCTCATCCAAGGGACTGTAAATTTCGGGAACCTCGGCGAGGACGGACGTCGGCAACATCGCTTTGATCGCCTCTTCGTCATAGAGGCGGTCATCCAGGAATTCGAAGCCGGCTACGCAAGCAAAGCCAAGGAGCAGACCAACAGCCAATCCGATTCCGCAAAACTTGAGCCGGTTGGGGAAATCCGCAGTCACGGGCAGGCTGGGAGGATCGAGCATTGTGAATCGCTCGCCCTGTTGCATCTGTTCCATGCTCGTAGCCATCGACGATTCGTTCTCTTTTTTCAATAGATCGTCGTAAATCGCCTTGGATTGGTCGTAACCGCGAGTCAGATCGGCCAGTTGCTGCTCCACTCCCGGCTCCTCATTCAAGCGAGTCTGGTAGTCGTTTATCCGGCCCGTGAGCCCGGAAACCGCATGCTCCCGGTTGGAGATCTCCAACTGGTTAGCCTGCAATTGGCTCTCCAGCTGCAACATCGGCGTACTCTCTAAAGGATCCAACGCGCCGCTGGCGGCGGGTCCCTTCACAGTCGCCTTGTTCTTTGCATCAGCGATCAGCTGATCCCGCATTTTCTCGGTTTTCGCTATTTTGTCCTTCAAGACCAGGACATCTGGATAACGGTCGGTGTAGCGTGAACTCAGGTCAAGCAGCTGTGCATTCAGCGTGATGAGCTCCTGATTGATCGAAGGCAAGTCCTTGCCTTCCCCGGGCCGCGATCCGCCGCGTGCACGATTCTGCTCTATCAAGGCCTGAAGGTAGACACGCTGCTGCTTCGCAGTGTTCAGGGCATCCTGCTCATTCTGAAGCTGTGACTGCAATCCGCTGAGAATCTGAAGATTACTTGCCTGTTGCGTAGGCAATACACCTTCGTGCTGTCCCTGGAACTGCCGGACCTTCGCCTCCTGCTCCGAGAGAGTCACACGCGCATCCGCAAGCTGGTCCTGGATAAATTTGGTAGTCCCCTCCGATTGCTCCTGGCGGACCTTGAGGTTTTCGGAAATAAACAGGTTCGTCAATTCGGTGGTTACCACCTGAGCCACGTGCGGATCGTGTGCTGAGTAGGAAATATTGAACGCGGTAATCTCGTCGTTGTGCGCGTCGTGAACGAGCGCGATGTCGATGTCTTTGCGCATCTGCGCCACTTTATCGTCCAGTGCAACGGGCGCGCCCTTCCCCCTATAGAGATGCAGCTTGTCGATAATCGTGAGAAGCCGTGTCCGGCTCAGAATCTGCTGCGAGATGCTCTGTAGCCGCGCCTGCAAATCGTCGTTGATGTTCGGCAGAACATAGTTCTTCGGCATCGTTGGCTGCTCCACAAGGATCAGCGTGGTCGACTTATAACGCGCCGGCAGGATCCAACTGGCTCCCCATACTGCGCACCAGCCAAGGAGCAGAGGTATCAGAAAGTGCATGTGTCTGCGACGAGCCAGGTCAAAATACCGCCGCACATCGACCTGTTCGGAACTCTGTTCTTCGAAAGTTTCTGCCATGGTTATCTTCCTAGTGGCCTCGTAAGCTGGTAGGAAATGGAGACGAACACCCTGTCGGAAGTCGGTGAATTCAAAACCGCCGATACGCCGTTGTAAAGTTGACTCAGACGCGCATAACCGAGCTGTGCGGTTAGGTGCTGACCGATCAGGTGCTGAAGGTAAACATTGCCTAAGGCCGAGTGTCCTCCGGAATTCGAGGAAAATTGAATCGGCGTGGCATTCGTGGTCTTCGCGTAGTTTGCCGACGCCCCCAGAATCCAGGTCCGAGAATATTGCCAGGTCGCATCTCCGGTTGCGCTATTCGATTCATAAGTTCCGATCAGGCCGCCGCCTCCTGTCACGGTGCGGTTATATTGGCCGGCAAAGCTGCCATGGCTACGCTGCCAGCCCAAGCTGGCGGTGAATTGAGGAGTCCACGCACTGGACGTGGATACCCCGGATTCTGTTGCAACGTAATGCTGCGGACCACCGGACAATGAAAGCGAAAGAGTGCGGTTGAGATACATTGTATAAAACATCGAGATACTTTGCGTCTCAGTTGTCGAGTCTACGGGGTTTGTCATCACATAAGAGTAATTGTATATTCCACCCAGGTACTGAGAGCCCGTCAGGCGCCGGCTGAAAAAGGCGGAACCCGCGCCCGAAATGAAATTATTCAGCCCGGGGACCTGCGACAAGTTTGGGTAGTCCAGCAGCGCCGTCGTGCCGGAGACGCCGATCATCCCATCTTTGCCATACTGGTAACTGACTCCAACATTTCCCCCGTTGGAATATTGCTCGGCAAAAGGTGCTATGACGGCCACCGTCGGAGCTTCTGGCGATCCGGAAATGGGTATGACCGGAACAGTGGATGCCTGGTTGAATGGATTCGAGCTCTGTTGGAAGTTATCCGAAAAAGAAAGTGTCGTTCGCACGCTGGAGCGATATTGGAACATCGCATTCGCACTTTGCTGCACAGAATTGAGCGCAGTGGTTGGCTGAAAGAACACGAAGCCCGCGGTATAGTTCAGCACGCGGTGCTGACGCGGAGTCAACTGGTTCAGCATGATACTCGGCAAAACAGAATAGGATTCCTCGCCTTGCTCCTGGAGATTACCCCCAGGAAACACGTTGTCGTTATAGGACACAATCGAGGTCATACCAAGAGACAGGTAGTTTGTCCGCACGTCGTCGGTTCCCGTCATCGGATAGGATTCCCCAGCAACTGGAGCCGGCATATTCATTCTCTCATCGTCCGGGTTGGTGTTCCCTCCGGTCGCGCCGGGTTGCACCTGGGACCATGCTGGTATGGATCCGAGCAACAATAGAATGAGAAAAAATCTAGGCATCATATGCGGCTTTCAGGGGACGATGATGGTGTCGTGGGGTTCGAGCTTGATGTTCTGCTCGATGTGCTTGCCTTTGATGAAGTCCTTGTAGTTGAAGGGAATCTTGGACTGCTTGCCTTCGGCATTCTGCCGGAGAATATAAATTCCGTTCCTCTTGGCGAAATCCCGCAACCCGCCTGCCGCCGCAATCGCGTCCACTACGGTGGAAGCCACTGCGAGCGGGTAGGAGCCGGGCTTGGAAACCTCGCCCAGGATGTTGAACTTCTTGCTGTTTACCTGCTCAACAATCACCGTCACTTCAGGTGCTGTGATAAAGCTCTGCAGTTTGCCGGCAATATCTTGTTCCAGTTGCAGGGGAGTTCGTCCGGCCGCCTGCACCTCACCTACGAGAGGGAGCGAAATCTTCCCGTCCGACCTTACGGGAATGGATTTCGATAGATCCGGCTCCTTCCAGACGCTGATGGCGAGAACGTCATCATCCCCGATGATGAAGCTATCGTTGTGCGGCTTGTTGGAGACGGTGTCTGAATCTCCCTGCGGGGACGCCGCAGCCGAGCTTTGTGCTCCACCATTGTAACTACCCGAATTCGAAGCCTGAGCGAGCAGAAAACCAGAGAAGACAAAAAGAAACAATCCAACTTGCAAAGGACGTTTCGCGCTGACATTCATAATGACTCCTATCGTTGTCCGGCGGAGAACCTGTGGTTGCCGACCCCGCGCCGCACTTCGATTGTTCCGCACCTTCAGGCACAACTACTGCGCTGCCAATACTGCCTGGTAATCCTGCCCTGCCAGGTTATGCGCTCGGACTTCTACCGGCTCCACATCTGCAGCGTTAATCTCCACGGCCACGGATTGCGCAAGCATCTCGACAGAAAGCACCAAGCGAAACATATTCTTCTTTCGAACCAGCACTCCTTCCACGCCTTCGAGAGTGCCTTGAGTGACCCGCACCCGCTCACCACACCTCAGAAAGGGGTGGGGCTCTACCCGGAAACGTCCTTCAATCGTCAGTCGAATTGCCTGAATCTCTTCTTCCGGAATCATTGCCACATTTTCCCCGTGGAACAGGATCATGTGAACCCCGGGTGTCGACACCACCTGCAACCGGCGGTTGAGCCCCCCTCGCACAAACACATAGCAGGGAAACAGGGGTAAAGAGAGCAGTTTGCTTCGATCTTTCCAGCGCCGCATTGATTCGTAAACGGGCAGAAAGACTTCGAAACCTTTGGCCAATAGCATCTCCGCTACTACCTTCTCGTGCTGATGGCGCGTGTAAAGGGCCCACCAGTCCGAGTCCGCATTCATTCGGCTACCCATGCCTGTCCAACTCGTCATGATCGCTTTCGCTTCTCCATTTCCACGGCTGAACGACTGCACTGCAAGACCAGAATATAGCTTCGCCCTGTGGGCTACAGCCCCTCTTTTTCCCTCTCCAAATTCAGGCGAGCTTCGCCTCGCCTGTCGAAGCCCGAAAGACGAAAAACCGCTTCCGAACCAATAACTTGCCTTCATCATCCCAACGGGCTCTGGGGACGACAATGCCCATTTGGTGACAAGTAATGCAACTTTCGTTCATTCCTGCCGCTCAACGGTGAGCCTTAATGCACTCCCAAGTCGCGCCGCGCAGCTTACAAATTGATCTATAGCTTGAAAAAAATGACACCGATCGCGAGTTTTCTGCCTTTACCTACTGCACGTTAGCGGCCACAAACGGGAGTGCGAACAAATACCTGTTGATCATCGTTTCTGGCCCAGATTTCGTGAACTTGCCCGATATGGGAGCATTCCTTTTCGTGGCTCCATGGCATACGTTGCAAAGTTTTGCATACTCCCTGCGAACCATTTGCATATTCCGTGTTTCAGTCCCACTCCTCGGATTCTCAAAACTGACGACCCAGCCCTTTAAACGTCAGCCCCGCGAGTGAATCCCACATTCGAAAGGCAAGGTGTGACCGTAGTTCTGAAACGAAGCATTTGACGCCATCCATGTGGTGGCACCATAAGTCCCCGAGAACCAACATCGGCTAAATTGGGCATGCAAAGGAAAAGGACCAAATGCGAAGCAATCACAACGCACATTGCATGCAGGGAATTATTCTCCGCTATGCGGCGTTGCCACGAGCGGTATGAGCAATTCGAGATGCTCCGTTAATGTCCCGTGGCAGCCGGGGTGTAAGGCGATGCTGCTGGATCTTATAGAGCAGCCCTCGATAGCTGATGTTTAGATACTGCGCCGCATGGCGCCGGTTCCAACCAGAGACTTCCAGGGCGTCCAAAATCAATTGTGCCTCAGTGCGGTCCTTCACGTCGCGCATGATCGATCTCATCCCGGAGCAAGGAAGAAGAGCGCGCTCCGCACTGATCGGATCGACGGCTTCTGTCGGCGGGCCAACCTTCGCCTCCAGTTCCCGCACGGCGGCATCGGGGTCTCTCATGATCATTGTTCGCGTTACAAAGTTGCGCAATTCGCGCAGATTTCCCCGCCAATCATACTGAAGGGCCGCATCCATCAACCGAGAAGAGAAATTGACTTCGCAGCCGCTGCTCATCTCCGCCGGCGAGCGGCGAATCGTCTCTTCGATCAGATGGGGAATCTCCTCGCGTCGCTCTCTCAATGGAGGAATGCTGATGGTGAACACGCTCAAACGATAAAACAGATCTTCGCGGAACGTCTTGTCCAGCAGTGCGCTTTCCATGTGAACATTGGTCGCAGCAAGAACACGAACATCCACCTTGCTTGATTCCTGCGCACCAAGCCTTGTGAATTGGCCATCCTGCAGCACATGAAGAATCTTGGCCTGCATTTGCGCGCTCATCTCGCCGATCTCATCCAGCAAAAGTGTGCCCCGATTCGCCTGCTCGAACTTACCCGCCCTGTCTTTGATCGCTCCGGTAAAGGCTCCTCTTTGATGTCCGAATAACTCACTTTCCAGCAAGTCTGCTGGGAGCGCCGCACAGTTCACCTTCAGGAACTTATGACGCGACCGCTGCGAATGCTTGTGAATCAAGTGAGCAATCACTTCCTTGCCGGTGCCGCTTTCTCCGAGGATAAGCACTGGAACATCGGAATCGGCAAGCAACTTGACCTGTCGATAGATATTCAGCATTGCCGGCGACGCAGCCAGAAAGTATTGATTATCGCCAAGTTCTTCAATTTGCGGTAGCGCAGGCATATCGGCGGGAATATTCGACTTGACATGCGCGGCTTCGGAGGCCGCATTATCAACTTTTATCGAGGACTCCTGCGCAGTTGGTTGAGTCATGCTTTCGACCAGGGATTCAATGTCGCCGGAATTAATGGGCAACGTGATAAAGTGCCTGATGCCCATTTCGGAAGCTTCCTTCCGCAATCCCTTTTCGTCGGATCTCATCAGCATGCAGATGCTGCTCACTGGAGCAAATTTCAGCAGATCGCGCAAGAGCTCTGCCTCTGCAGAGTTCGCCGATTCTTGTTCAACCAGCACAACATCGGGGCAGAGTGCATTCTTCAATAGCAACTCAGCCTGCTCGTAAGTGTCAGAATCGATTACACGATGCCCCGCACCCTTCAAAGCTGTTCTCACCGATGAGCGAGCGTCATTATTTCGAATGATTGAAAGAACAAGGAAGAGTGGTTTCACAAGGCACCTTCAGGGAAATTGTATTCAGTTCGTTCAACATCAAGCAGGGAGTAAGCCAGCCTCAATGGGTTTCGGGAAATGCCGGACTCCGGGTGGCTCTCGTCGTACTTCTGATTTTGGTGCCAGGCGCTCAATAAAAGTTGCATTCTGCGGATACACTGTCGTCCTTGCAGAAACACTCCCATTCCGGTACGGCGTTGGCCTGGATTCAAAGCAAGTGACAGCATGTAAATGCCCATAACATGGAAAACCAGCGAGCGAAACCGTGCAATCGTGGCCAATTTCACTTGAGTCAGGCTGAAACGCACTCTGCTAGCCACAATCAATGGGCCATCGGTTCTCAGCTAATCAAAAGTCAGAGTGGCCCGTTGAGTGAATCAACTCTGAGACAACCAGGAGCAGCCTGTCAGTTTTTCATCGGAGGCCGGATCTACCGGCCAACTCTATCGCACAGGCTCTGCAATTCCTTAGTTGCAGGCTCTCTCGAGCAAGTACAACTGGGGACCAAGCTAGTTTGCTCGCAATTGCACAAATAGCCCATACAACTTATGTGGTGGTAGTGAGGTGCGGCCAGAACAACTCTTTCCGGTTTGGCTTAACTCACCCAGCATGAAAAAATGCTCCATCACGCGGCTTGCCTAGGCCTTGGACTATAAGGAATTGACTAAGCGAAGTCAATGAAACTATGGTAATAAATTGCGCGAAACTTTCGTTGTAAGCAACGGATTTATTTAGTTTTAATCGTGGTTCCAGACAACCATTTCCGGTCTTGATGCAAGCCAGATTCGGGTTCTTTCCCGGTGCGCAAGTCTGGTCGGCTCGGACGAATGTCAAGGACCGGGAATTTTCGCAAAGCACAGAATTCATGCTCGATTTGTTCGCGGAATCCCCTACCTTGCGGTTC
Source organism: uncultured Acidobacteriota bacterium (assembly GCA_963833995.1). Classification (GTDB taxonomy): domain Bacteria; phylum Acidobacteriota; class Terriglobia; order Terriglobales; family Acidobacteriaceae; genus Telmatobacter. Next base: position 279,567 of record CAWIAE010000009.1, read on the forward strand.
TGGCCCCGTCTGCTGCTCTTTGGATTTGCCACGCCTCGCCCCTGGCCAGCCGCGCCCGAGTCGCGTTCAATTCTGGCCACAACCGAGACAGGAAAATTGCATGGCACCACAAGAATTCTAAAATAAGTTGTTTCATCCTGCTTCTCAAACAAGCCTCTAACAGTGCCTGATAAAATTTCGCCCAAGCTCTTCCAAAACAAATACTTATCTCGCATTTTGGAAAACGGAAAAGACTTCGAATGGATCGCACCTGTTGCCGAAGAGACTGGTCGGCGGTACAAAAACCAGCCCAACTTCGCGATCCAAGGTTCGCCGTCCAGCGAGGCAGCGAACTCTGCGCGTGTGCAACCGTGGAGGGACACCCCTTGGATGGCGGGTCAGAGTGGGGACATCGCCAGATACCAACTGAAAACGCATCAGTCCGAAGCCACTTCCTTGAGGTCGGCTCGAGTGCTTTCATAGGTCGTGCTATACACCAGCAAAGCAGGTTCCGGTTCTATACCCCAATGCTTGCAGGCTGTGCGATAGATTTCAGGCCACCAATTGCGGTGCTCGGTAAGTCCGTCGTCCTTCCATTTCTTCCAGTCCACCAGGGTGCGGGACCAGGCTTGGTCACCGTAGGCCATGGCCTCGACCTGAGAACCAATCTCAGGAACAATCCATTCCCGTCCAATTCTCGCGTGCAGAATCTCATCGGCCCAGTCGTAGTCCTGAATCATCGCCGCGAGCGTGTTGGCTGTGGCGAGCGCTACCTCCCACTCATATTCCTTGCCCGTCCTCTTTGGCATCAGACCCTGTTCGATGGAAAAGAGAACTGCGTGTCGTTCTTTCGCAGTCAAAATCGTGTTCAGACCCAGTGACCATGTGAAGTTGAATGGAATCTTTGTCCAATCGACCTCAATGGAGACAAAGCCCACCTCGCCCATCATGGCGTGACGCGCCTCGTCCCAGAGTTGGCGCGTCATGTCGCGATAGTATTCCCAGGGCTTTCCCTTAACTTCTGTGAGAATACTCGACATCATTTCCGGCACGTCGATCTCGCGCATCCGCTTGAAGTACAACATAATTGTTTTGGGCAGAGGACCGACTTCGCCATCGAAAAGCATCGCTTCGGCATTCACGCCCATGTTATATGGGTCTTTAAATCGATCATCCCGCTTGGGCACGGGGTCATAGCGGTATGGAGTGGCAGAAAAATGGCGCTCAATGCTCTCTCCGCTTTTGGGCTCTTTTCCGTCCAGACCGCCGGCGGCCGCAAGCAGCCGCTCTAGTATGGAGAGCCACTCCCGAAGAGTCGAACGGTCCGTGTCCTTGACCAGGCAACTTATCGCTTCCCTGCCATATTGCTGCGCATCCTGCATTTCGAGGAGCGTAAAACGGCAGATTCGATAGGTTGGATGATCGAACAGCCTGTTGGTATCGGCGCTCAGGTGTTCGAGCGCTCGAATCACAGCCGGCACTGCATGCTCGTAAAACCCCAACAGTAGGGATTCAGTTGAAGGAGCCGCGAGGATCTCGTCGAAGAATACGTCTAACGTGGGATCCGGGGAGATTTCCAGACCATGCGGGGGCTGCCGCATCTCGCGCACTCGGCCGGCGAATTCACCTACATGTTCCGCGCAGAAGTGCGCATGCAGGCTGAATGCCATCTTCAATTCGTAGATAGGCATGCTCGGAATATGCGCAACGAATGCGAAATGGAGGCGTTTTAGCGACCAATGAATCCGTTTCAGTCGCACTACCGATTCATTCACCGTCAGGCCGACCGTTGTGGCGTCCCGCATCGTATGCAGCCCAACCAGTGGTGGCAACCCAGAATATCCTTCGTAGGAATCCATTGGTCCATTGAGGGTTTACGGTCCACCATTGCCCTTTGTCATCTTGTCGCTTCCTCCTGCCAATTGGCTTCCCGTCGCGTTGTTCGCCGCGGGAGGCAAGATCCGATGGCTCAAAGGTATCAACCCAGTTCCCCGGCGTCCACCGACCGATTTACCCCCACGTGTACTTACTCCGCTCAAATTACGCCACGAACTGTCGAACCAGAGGACGGTCCGCTCAGAGTGAAGACGATTAGACAATGCGGATCGAGCATCCGCTGCATTTCCTGCTTGTCTTCAAGGCATTTCAACGGTACCTTGAGATATGGGACCCTCTCTTCCCCTTTTATTAACGCGAGTTTCCCTCTCTTCTCCCGCTCTTCTTCACCGCCAGCACTCCTGTGTCAACGACGTCCCCACTCTAAGGAGGCTTTTCCATGCATCCATCTCAAGATCCCGGAGCTTGTAGCGGCTTTTCCCGCCGCACGTTTTTCCGTTTTGCCGCGGGTGCTTCAGCGCTCGCCGGCATGCCCATGCTGACCGAGCCGCGCCTCGCGCTGGCTGCGCGTCCCCATTTTGCTGACCCCAATATCGGCATTCATATTGACGCGAATGAGAATCCCATGGGGCCCTGCGATGCTGCGCGCCAGGCCATCATCGACATCGTTCCACGAGGCGGCCGGTATCTCTTCCCCATGGAAGACGAACTTGGAGGAATCTTTGCAAAGCAGGAGGCCCTCGACCCCGAATCCGTGATTCCCTTCGCCGGATCGACCGAGCCACTGCATTACACTATTCTGGCCTTTACCGGCAAAGACAAGCCGCTGGTGATCGCCGATCCAGGCTATGAAGCGCCCATGTGGGCCGCGCAGGTAAGTGGCGCATCGGTCATCAAGGTGCCGCTGGCCGATCCCAAGGGCGAAGCGAAACACGACATCAGGGCCATGCTGGCCGCCGCGTCCAATCCCGGCGTCATTTACATCTGCAATCCCAACAACCCCACGGGAACCTGCACCCCGCGCAGCGATATAGAGTACGCCGTTGCCAACGCTCCCAAAGACACGGTGCTGCTGATCGACGAGGCCTACATCCACCTCTGTGATGCGCCGCGCTCCCTTGATTTTGTGAAGGAAGGCAAGAACGTCATCGTTCTGCGCACTTTCTCAAAGCTCTATGGTATGGCTGGAATCCGCATGGGCTTTGCCGTCGGCCGTCCTGACCTGCTGGCTAAGATTGTGCCGCTTGGTGGACAGAACTCACTGCCCATTACAGCCGTCGCCGCCGCCAAGGCCAGCCTGCTTGAACCGGACCTGGTTGCAACTCGCAAGAAAAAGATCGCCGACATCCGTAACGAAACCCTTGCCTGGCTCAAGAACGGGGGCTATACGACTACACCGTCAGAAAGCAATTGCTTCATGCTCGACGTGCGCCGGCCAGGCGCCGAAGTGCAGGCGGCTCTGGCGAAGAAGGATATGTTCGTCGGCCGAATCTGGCCTGCATGGCCCAACTCTCTGCGCATCACCGTCGGCACCAGCGATGAAATGATGGCCTTCCGGAAAGCCTTCACCGAGGTCATGAACAGCAACACGGCGGGAATGGTTCCGGCTTCCCTGCCCAGCCGCTTGGCCGAGCATCCATTCACCCACCTGTCCTGATCGACAGGAGCATACACTCAAAGGCCTCGCCGAATAGCGAGGCCTTTGAGTGTATGTCAAAGAAGGTCAGAAGAGGATCTTCAGGGCCAGTTGCACGTTGAACGGCTCTCCCGGTCCGATTCCGGGTGAATAGTTGCCCGAGCCGATTGTCGATCCGCTGGTACCAAATCCCGAACCCGAGCCGAAATAATCGTTGCAGAGCTGCGTGCACGCAGGGCTGGCCAGGTTCACGCGGTTGAACAAGTTATACATCTCCGTGCGGAACTGTGTGTTGACGGGAAAATCGTGAATATCAAACTTCGTGTTCTTGAATACCGAGAGATCGAAGTCTCCGTATCCAGGACCGAAGATGCTGTTCCTGGCAATCGAGCCCCATGTGTTCGGGGCTGGCGCTGCGAATGCCGCCGGGTTTAGCCACTGCACGAATTTTCCGCCGCTGCTGTTGGTCTGGATGCTGTGAGATATGCCCGCGAATGGATTGCCAATCTGGTTCACCCGTTGCGTATACTCATTTGTCCCGCTCGTGTCGTTATTGTCATAAATCGTGATCGGTTGGCCGCCCTTGAACGCGTAGGCCGAGTTCAACGCCCAACCTCCCGTCAGCAGTTTCGGTCCACCGAAAGTCGGGAGCTCGTAGTTAAGGTAGCCCACCAGCGAGTTACGCGTATCGAAATCCGAGTTGCCGTAGTCGCCCGGATCTCCAGCCACGTGGTTCTTGAAGTTGTAGCTGTCCTGTGGTAACGCCCCGCGATATTGGGTTACTTCATCCAGGTTGTGGCCCCATGTATAAGAGGCTTGCGAAGTGAGCCCGTGCCAATTTGTGGTGCGGAAGATCGCCTGCAGCGAGTTATAGTTTGAGGTCCCGATGCTTTCCACCTGGTTGATGTCGGAGTAGTAGTTGCCCCCAAAATCCCCGCTGTATTGGCCTGGTGCGCCGCCCAGGTAAGGCTGGTTGATATTGAGCAGACTCAGCAGCTTTCTGCCCTGGCTGCCTACATAGCCAATCTGCGCAAATCCTTTGGTGCCCAGCGTCTTCTCAATCTGTAGATTGAAGTTGACGTTATAGGGGGAGCGGAAGTTCGGCGCCACGCTGAAAACACCGCAAGGATTGGCCTGGAGGCACGCGAGCGTCGCCGTTGGAATAATCTCCTGACCGGGAACAATCGTGGTGGCCCCCGTCGCGATCGTGAAGACCGGGCTCGAACCCCCCGGATTGCCCTCAAGACCGTTCGGTGCGTTGTTACCGGGGCGATTGTCGAGGAAAGGATTCGCGTTCGGCGTATCGAAGAAAATCCCGCCGCCTCCGCGGACAACTAAGCCAGGGGAGAACTTCGGCTGATACGCGAATCCGATGCGCGGGCTGATGCTGTTCCAGTCGCTACCATAGATCTGGCTGATGTCTTTACCTTGGAATGCGATCCCCGTCGGAGTGAGATTCGGCCGGAAAACCGATAGATCCTTCTTGCTGTCGTTCATCGGCTGCAAGTAGTCGAAACGGACTCCAAAGTTCAAGTTCAATTGTGTCGTGACCTGATAACTGTCCTGCGCGAACAAATCGAAGCCATGCGAAAAGACCGTGCGCTCCGGATTTCCCACGGCGATCGAGCCCTTGGTCAAATATCCGGCCATGAAATCTGCCAGCGCCGCAACGTCTGGATCGGTGGTGTTCCATGGCACTGAACCGTCTCCGTTCGGTCCCTGAGCCCCCAGGAATGTGAACGAGCCGATGGCGTGGCGATGGTAGAACTCATCCACCTGGGCGCGCCGGAATTCTCCGCCCATGCGAAGCTCATGGCGGCCCTTGGTCCAGTTGAGCGCCTCATCGATTGCACCGGTGATGTCCTGGCGCCCTTCCGGCGGTGTGTTGCCTGTCGGTTCAAAGTCGTTCCCAATGATGATATTGGGCGCATTGACAAATGGAGAGCCGGTAATGAACCCGGCCGTCGCCACGCTGGCGAAGTTGGCATTGGCGTCGGAGAACGTCTGGTGGAAGTAGTTCACGCCTGCCGTGATGCTGTTGCTGATTGCGGGCGTAATCGACCAGTTATGTCCGGCCGAGTAGTTATACACATGGATCGGGCCGATCTCAAAGAAGTACGGGTTGATGTCCGTGGTGCCCACCGGGGCCGTCTGGTTGCCCTGCCCCAGGAACGCCCGACCGTAAATGCTTTGCTTCGCATTGAAGGTGTGATCCACTTTGGCCACGCCGTTGTAGCTGTATCCAAACTCCGGAGCTGCATTCTGGATTCCGCCAGGCGATGTGCCAGAAATCAGATTGGCAGGCCATAAAAGTGGAATCAGATTCGATGTCGCCGGATTCACCGGAACATTTGCGGCAGAAAGCAGCGCCAGAGCTGCATTCTGGTAGTACTGGTTTGGCTCGTAACCCGTATCTCCGGTTGCGATGTTGAACTTCTGCTTTTCAAAGTTGGTGAACCAGAAAGTGTGATCCTTCCAGAATGGTCCACCAAGAGAGGCGCCCCATTGCACATTCTCAAGAGGCAGTTCGCCCAGGGTATTAAACGGATTGCTCGCCGCCAGCGCCTGGTTGCGCTCATAGTAGTAAATTGAGCCGTGAATGTTGTTGGTTCCCGACTTAGTGACAAGGTTGACGCTTCCTCCCGGGTTGCGGCCCACTTCTGAGGAAGACTGCGTCTGCAAACTGAATTCCGCAATCGAATCGATCGGCAGCGTGACGCCGGCGATATTTTCGACACCGCCCTGATTGACCGCGGGGATGTTGTGCCACCAGTCATTGTTGTCTGCGCCGTCGATCTGCCAGTTAACCTGGTTGCCGCGCGTTCCGTTGACCGATCCAAAGCCGCCCAATGAGTATCCCGCGAACCCGGGGGCCAAGCCGATCATCTGCGTAAAATCGCGTCCGTTGAGCGGAATATCTTGAACAGTGGTCTCGGGAATGTCTGTTGTCTGCGTTGTCGAAGTGGTATCCAGCGCCAGGCCAGATGCGCTCACCTCAACCGTTGTGCCCGTAGCGGCAACGCCGAGTTTCACTGGCAGTGTGTAGATGACGCCTGCCGTAACCGGGACCTTGGAAACCACCGATTGCTGGAACCCCGTTGCGGTCACCGTAACGGTATAAGCTCCCAGTGGCATATCTTCGAAGCTGTATGCGCCCGCGCTCGAGGAGATCGTCTTGTGCGAAACGCCAGTGTCTGTGGCCACGGCCTCGACCGTCGCTCCCGCAACCACTGCGCCCGATTGATCGGTAACGGAGCCATTGATGCCACCGCGAAATGTCTGGCCGAAAGTGTTGACCGGCCATACGAGCAGCGCTGCTACCGTCAACAGCACCACGATGAATACACTTCGAGTATCTCGATAAAGCATTGCGCCTACCTCCAAAATCTGTGAAAGATGTACGGTTTCGCGCCTTACAGGAACCAGATTCGATATATCCAAAAAGCACAGACTTCAAGTCGAGGCGAACCATTGCGGGGTCGCGACCTTGTGCAAAACCGGAAAGGATACAGTTACTCTGGTTCCGCTCTAAAATCTCGAAAATGAGTGCAGAAATGCAGGCGCGCACGAGCACACGTAGTGATTAGTTTTTTTTGAGGTGTTTAGAGGGATGGGGAATTTGGAACTTGTCTTCCATTACCCAACATAGCTGCAAACCAAATAAAGATGCAATAAAGAATCCGATAAAAATGCCTGTCTCAAATTCGCGATGCTGTCTCGGAATGGCGTCGCCGCGGAGGAAAGAAACCATCCTATTCCATGTGATTTAGGTCACCTTTGCCGGTGTTCCATGGCACATCTGCGCCGGGTTTTCGGTGTCACCCTTTCGCGTAGGAGTTGGTTCCCATGCCGGACTCAGGCACGGACCGATGGACGCGTCCCGCCGTGATCCTCGTCGCAACGGATCTGAGCGACCTGGACCGGTTGACTCCGTTCGCCTTTCAGGAGGCAAGCGAATCCGGTGCCCGGTTAATCCTGCTCCACGTTCTTGCGTCTGCCGCAGGCATGTCTGTTGATCCCATTGGGATGCCTTATTACGATCCGTCCAGCGCCCTTGAGTCGGCCGCAAAAATCCTTGAGCCCTGGTGCGGAATGGCGCGCAAGAGAAACATAGCCTGCGACGCTGTGGTGCGCGAGGGCAGTGCCGCGCAACAGATCGGGGCTTCTGTTCGTCAGTTTCGGGCAGACCGTATAGTTCTCGGCACCCGGAGCCGGAGCAAGATAAGCAAGCTGCTTCTCGGTTCCGTGGCAGAACAAGTGCTGCGCTCGGTCAATCTCCCGGTCATGACCGTGGGACCCGAGGCTCATCTCCCGGTGGGGACCGCCGACCGGCAAAGGGTCGTGCTACACGCCACCACACTCAGAGAGGCCTCTCGCCCGAGCGCTGCACTTGCCTGCCGGATCGCCGCTAGTCAGCGAGCAAAGCTGATTCTGTTTCACGTTCTGCCTCCGATGGACGAGATGGCGCGCGAAGGCCTGCCAACGGGTCCGGATTCTATCGCGATGCACGAATTGAACGTCCTCGCCGCCGAGATCGGTGCTGGAGAAACCGGCTGTTGCGCACAGGTCGAAGCGCGCGTGGCGCACGGCAACCCTTCTATCGAGATTCTGGCTGCTTCAGCGGACCTTAATGCCAGCCTGCTGGTTCTCGGTTCTACACAGCGCTCCGCGCTTCACAATCTCACCCGCGATCGAACTATCAACCGGGTGTTGGCACATGCCCGCTGCCCCGTGCTCAGCCTCCATGAGTCAGGCCGGGTGATATCGCCGAGCAACGTCGAACAATTAGCCGGCCGTCTCTGAGCACAGCCCGCATCGTCCAATCGCAATCGGCGAAAATGCCCCGGATTCACTGAAAACTGCTTGGGCTCGATCGCCTTCTCGAGCGCGCATGATGCTCCAGCAGCCGCCGCTCTGGAGCAGAACAAACTCCCCAATTTCAGGTACGGTGGACGGTTTATCCAACCGCTGCGGGATGATTCAACCGTCTCGATCTGCAACGCGACGATACAATTCGGGAGTACCAGAAATCAGAAGGGAGGGCCGTGGTGAAGGCATTGGTCAAGAGCAAGGCGGAACGTGGCCTCTGGCTGGAAGACATTCCCGAACCGAAGATCGGAATCAACGACGTCCTGATTCGGGTGCGCTACACGGGAATCTGCGGAACCGATGTTCATATCTATGAATGGGATGAATGGGCGCAAAAGACCATCAAGGTTCCGATGGCCATCGGACACGAGTTTGTCGGTGAGATTGTCGAGGCGGGGTCGAATGTCAACGACTTCTTCCCCGGTGACATCGTCAGCGGGGAGGGTCATGTTGTCTGCGGCCGCTGTCGAAACTGTCTGGCTGGAAGGCGCCACCTTTGCGCCGCAACCGAGGGCGTCGGCGTCAATCGGCCTGGAGCTTTCGCCGAGCTGATTTCGCTTCCGATGACCAATATCTGGCGGCACAGCCCAGGCATTAACCAGGAAGTGGCGGCCATCTTCGATCCTTTCGGCAATGCTGTGCACACCGCCCTTTCCTTTCCGGTCCTCGGAGAAGATGTGCTTATTACCGGTGCAGGCCCGATCGGCATAATGGCCATCCCGGTTGTCCAGCGAGCGGGCGCCAGGCATGTGGTGATCACGGATTTGAATCCCTTCCGTCTTGAACTGGCTCGGAAGATGGGAGCGACGTTGGCGATCAATCCAAGCGATACTCCCCTTCTCGACATCCAGAGGCAACTTAAGATGGCGGAAGGCTTTGACGTTGGATTGGAGATGTCAGGGAATCCAGAGGCATTAAGCAGCATGCTGGCGAGCATGAGCCATGGAGGAAAGATTGCCATTCTCGGTATTCCGGCCAAAAGCGCTTTGATGGATTGGCGACCGGTGATCTTTAACATGCTGACCATCAAAGGAATCTACGGACGCGAGATGTACGAGACCTGGTACAAGATGTCCGTCATGTTGGAATCGGGCATGGACATATCCCCGGTGATTACGCACCGCTTTGCGTACAACGACTTCCAGCAAGGCTTTGAAGCGATGATTTCCGGTCAGACCGGCAAGGTTGTACTGAACTGGACAAGCTTGACTTAGCGGTTTCGCGAGGTTTGTTCCACCAAGCTTGAAAAGAGAGGGACGGTGGCGAAGGGCATTTTTGTGGGACTTTCGACGATCGATGTTGTCTACAGTGTCGATGAGTTCCCGTCCGCGAATTCAAAGATCGTGGCGCGCAGCCAGGACGTGTTTGCGGGCGGCCCGGCCACTAACGCGTCGATCGCGTTTGGTCATCTTGGAGGGAGCTCAACCCTCGTCACGTCGATTGGGCGGCATCCGCTGGCCAGTGTGATCAAAGAAGAACTCGAGCGATATGCAGTCCATCTCATCGACCTCAATCCTGACTTCGGCCACCCGCCGGTCATATCCTCCGTTACCGTCAACAGGAGGGGAGAACGCAACGTCGTCTCAGCGAATGCAACCCGGGTAATCGCCAAGCCCGCGCAGGTCAATCAGGCGATTCTTGAAGAGGCGTCTGTTGTCCTCATGGATGGTCATTACATGCAGGCATGCCAGGCCTGGTCGAAGGCGGCTCGTTCGGCGAACATCCATGTCGTGCTGGACGGCGGGAGTTGGAAGGAGGGCACGGACGAACTCCTGAAAAACATTGATACCGCAATCTGCTCGGCTGATTTCAAGCCGCCGGGGTGCTTCACCGAAGAGGGCGTGGTCAAGCTTCTGTTGGACGGCGGCATAAAGAATATCGCCATCACCAACGGAGCTGAGCCGATCCGTTTTATATCGGATGGAACCTCTGGAATCCTGCCAGTCCCACAGGCAGGACTCGTGGACACAATGGGAGCAGGAGACATCCTCCATGGAGCCTTCTGTTATTTCGCTTCAAATGGGAGTGTCTTTGCAGAGGCCTTGAAGGAGGCGGCGAAAGTAGCGTCAGAGTCGTGCCGATTCCATGGGACAAGAGAGTGGATGAATCATTCCACTTAAGATCGCGCGCCTGCCCTTAGCTAACGAGATGGAGAATCAGCGATTCAGGAGTGAGGGCAAGCAATTCACCAAGCCGCCCGGTGAGCCCGGTTCCACCGGAATGAAAGCTGTCTCTAACCGCTTGACAACTGATAGTAGGATGTCTACTATCGTCGCCAGATCGAGGGTCGAACATCTTCCATGGCAAAAAAAACACAACAGGGTATGGCAGTTCTCCAGGGCACACTCGACATGCTGATCCTCCGGACGCTGCTGTACGGTCCCGCTCACGGTCACCAGATCGGCAAACACATCCAACGGACCACCAATGATTTCCTGCAGATGCAGCACGGCTCGCTCTATCCCGCGTTACATCGTCTGGAGCAACGAGAGTGGGTGAGTGCGAGCTGGGAAACGGGTCCGGATCGAAATCGGGAATTCAGATATTACCGTTTGACGGCTAAGGGCAGGAAGCAACTTGTCGTCGAAGAGTCGCAGTGGAAGCAGATGGCTGAAGCTGTGGCGCGAGTGATGTGGCCAACCGCAGAGGAGAGTTGAGATGCGCTGGTGGCAGATCGGAAAACGCAATGCCGACCTGGCGCGCGAGTTGCAGGCTGATTTGGAACTCGAAGAAGAAGAGCAACGGGACAGCGGTCTGCCACCAGAAGAGATCCGCTTCGCGGCCCTCCGTGCCTTCGGTAATCCAACCTTGATCAGCGAACAGACGCACGAAGTTTGGAGATGGGCCAGCTTCGAGCGATTGTTCCAGGACCTTCGCTATGCAATACGGCAAGCATTGAGATCGCCTGGATTCAGCGTCGTTGTCATGACGACGCTCGCTCTGGGCATCGGCGCATCGACGGCGATTTTCACGCTGGTCTATGACGTTATGCTTCGCCCGCTGCCTTTCGCGCAAGGTGACCGGCTTGTGAGCATGGAAGAAATAGCTGCGGAGTGGAGCAATATCTATCCGACCCTTCCAGTGAGCGCGAATCACTTCACCTTTTGGCAGCAAAATAACCGCAGCTTCGACGCGATGGCAGTCATGCAACAAGGCTCTCTGCCGCTCGGCGGCGACGGACGGCCGCTCCAGGTTGGCGTGCTGTCGGCCACGCCTGGGATCTTCTCTGTGCTTCAGGTGCAGCCGCAGCTGGGGCGAGGGTTTACCACCAGTGAAGCGCAACCGGGTCACGAGCACGTTGCGGTCCTGATTCACGACCTATGGCGTGAACAGTTTGGCAGCGATCCCGGCATCGTGGGCAAAACGATTCGGCTGAATGGTTTTCTCTACACCGTGATTGGCGTGATGCCGCCGTCGTTCCGCATGCCTTCGCTGCAAACGCTGGCCACCATTGGCGACACAAATCGTCCGTTGCCGATTGGAGTGCTCGAACCACTGGCCTTCTCGAAGGAGCAACTGGCCGAACAGATGGGCGACCTGAATTACTTCGGGCTGGCGCGGCTGAGGAAGGGAGTATCCGTTGCCGTGGCAGCAGCGGACCTGGATGCGCTGCAACATACGATCAGCGCAAATCTGCCTGCTGACGAAAAAGCGACGCTCTCGATTGCGCTTACACCGTTTCAGGAAATGCTGGTTGGGAATAACCGGAAACCGCTGATGATCCTGCTGGCAGCCGTTGCGGGGTTGCTGCTGGTGGGTTGCCTTAACATCACCAATTTGCTGCTTTCACGCGCGGTCGGGCAGAAACGGCGGATGGCGGTGGTGGCGGCGCTCGGCGCAAGTCGAACGGAAATGGTGCGCATGGCGCTCCGCGAAACCGCCGTGCTGGCGGCTGCCGGAGGCGGGCTGGGGGTCGTGCTTGCAGCGAGCATCGTTCCCGCCATGCAGCACCACCTGCCCCGAGCGCTTGATTTTCGCGGCCCTCTGCATCTCGATTGGGCTGGAGTAGGATGTGCGATGCTTCTGGCTGCTCTCGCGACCTTGCTGGCAGGGGCGGCGCCGGCGTTCATGGTTTCCCGCACTGCTCCGCAGGAAGTTCTGCACAGTGAATCGCGGCTGGCCAGCGAATCCCGCGGCAGCCGGCAGATTCGGCGGATTCTGGTCGGAATCGAGGCGGCGGTGAGCGTCGCCCTGGTTCTCACGAGCGGACTACTCACCGCAAGTCTGGCTAAGCTGATGAGCGTGGACCGAGGATTCGCTACAGAGCGGACCATGACCGCCGAGGTTGCTTTGCCCATGGAGTCTTATCGCGATGGCCTGCATCGAGCAGCGTTTTACAGGGAGGCCCTCGAACGAATGGATCGTCTGCCCGGCGTAGAGCACGCCGCGATTACGAGTGTCCTACCGCTCACGGGCGATAGCTGGGGTGACATGGCACGGGTTGCAGGTGACAGTCGGCCGGTTACACAATTGCCCCTGGAGAGCTTTCGCTGGGTGAGTCCTGAATATTTCTCGGCCATCCATCTGCGCCTCATCGAGGGGCAGTTCTTCAATCTGAGCGATTGGGGTAAGAATCTCGCTCTGGTCTCAGAGAAGACAGCGAGGACACTATGGCCGAGAACGGACCCCATTGGGAAGCAGTTCAGCCGGGGAGATCCCGACAAGGAAGAGAAGCCGTTCACGGTTGTCGGCGTCGTGGCCAATGCACGGACTATCTCACTGGCGAAACCGGACCCCATGCTGATTTATGTCCCGTACTGGTATCGCTGCGACCCAGTGGCTGGAATAGTGGTTCGAACCCATCAAGATCCCGCCGGGATGGCAGATGCGATTCGCCAAACCATTTGGAGCGTGGACCACAACGTTCCGGTCCCGACGGTGCGCGCGCTGGGGAGCGTGGTCGCAGACTCTGTGGCAAACCAGCGCTTTGAGATGGACCTCTTGCTTGTGTTTGCGGTCAGCGCGTTGTTTCTGGCAGGGCTTGGCGTCTATGGCGTAGTCATGTATTCCGTCGCGCAGCGTTACCGCGAAATAGGATTGCGTATAGCGCTGGGGGCGACGCGCGCAAACCTGTATCGGCTGGTGCTCCGCGATGGACTGATTCCGGTTGCAGGAGGAACAGGTGCCGGTGTTGCTCTCGCTTTCGGATCAGCGCGTCTGGTGAGTAGTCTTCTCTTCCAGGTAAGTCCGTACGACCCGGTGCTGACTTGCGGAGCGGTGATTGCATTGCTCGCCGTTGGAGCCACCGCCTGCCTGCTGCCAGCACGTCGCGCCGCATCCGTCGATCCCATGCAGGCCTTACGAAGTGAATGATGGCATTGCTGCTCGTGGCTGCCGGGCCGCTCGCCGCGTTCGTCCCCGCGAGCAGCCCAGCTTCCATCGAGTCAATCCAAAGCTTTGCGGTCGGATTAGTTAAAGGCCATGCTCACTGCTATGCCATTTAAGTATGGTCGCATCGCAAGCCTTCTGGCTCTTTGCCTCGTGGTGGCCCTAATAGAACCGGACACCTATTGCTTTCCCACACGGTAATGTGTCATTCTTCTGTGGGAAACCCAGAGGACGGTGGGATGAAACAAAAGACGGATGTCCAACAGGGAACCTTAGCATTAATGGTCCTCAAGACCCTGGATGTACTTGGGCCGCTGCACGGCTACGGAATCGCACGGCGAATCGAGCAGATCAGCGGTGACTTGTTGGCCGTGAACCAGGGCACTCTCTATCCCGTACTCCTCAGATTGGAACAAGAAGGCGCCATCACCTCCGATTGGGGCGCTTCTGAAAACAATCGTCGCGCCCGTTTTTATCGGCTCACGCGACCCGGACGGAAGCAACTAGAGAGCGAGGCTCGCGAATGGGAACAAACGACGGCGATTATTGCACGGTTCTTTGAAGCCAAGGCGGAGGATCTTGCATGAGGAAGCTAAGGCGATTATTTGCACGTCTTCGGAATTTTGCGACGAGGCAGCGCGGGGAACGGCGGCTGCGCGAAGAAGCGGAAGAACATCTGGCCCTGCAGGCGGAAGAAAACATGCGTGCCGGTCTGTCCCCCGCGGAAGCACGTCGGCAGGCGATGCTTAAGTTTGGCGCGTTGGAATCAATCCGGGAAGACTACCACGCCAAAGAGGGCCTGCCCTTTATCGAGAATGTGCTTCAGGATTGCCGCTACGCGCTTCGAGTACTTCGAAAATCTCCCGGCTTTACTATCTCGGCCGTATTGATCCTGGCATTGGGCATCGGCGCAAACCTGACCGTTTTTCTCGTGCTCTACGGCGTGTTGCTGAAGCCGCTTCCCTTCCCTAATCCGCACCAGTTGGTCCGTATTGAGCGGAGCTATTCCGGCGGAATCACGGTGCCGGCATACTCTGGGACGAAAGCTCTTTTCTTCCGGCGAGCCAGTCATGCTTTTTCGGCCATGGCGGCTTACGACTTTGTCCCATCCCACGCGAACCTGATGCAGGGAGAGGATGCGGTTCCTATCAGCGTTCTGCGCGTCACATCGGATTTCTTCCGCGTCTTCGATATGGAGCCCGCCATGGGCCGGGGTCTCGGGGCTGAAGACATGGTTCCGAATGCACCCGCAGTAGTCGTGCTGAGTGATGCCCTTTGGCGGCACCGGTTCGATGCCAACCCGAACATCCTCAGCAAGGCCATCGTCCTCGGCAACCGGACCTACACTGTCATTGGAGTGGCCAATCGCCGGTTCGCGCTGGATGCGAAGGCGGACGCATGGATTCCGCTGCCCATCACGGAAGGCCCCGAAGACCGCGGCAACAACTATAACGTTGTCGCGAGGCTGAGGCCAGGAATCGTGGAGGCTGCCGCCACTGCGGATCTGCAGCGAGTACTCCTGGAACTGAGAAAGACGTATCCGGACCTGTGGGACAAGTACGAAGGCGTGCAAGTAGAGGATCTGCATGACTCCTTTACCGGCAATTTACGTCCCGCACTTCGCATCCTGATGGGTGCTGTTGGGCTGGTGCTGGTTATTGTCGCGGCTAACATCCTCAGTCTGCTTCTCACGCGAGCTGTCGCCCGCCGTCACGAGTTAGGAGTACGCGTCGCGCTTGGCGCGTCGGGCTGGCGGCTGCTGCGACAACTGCTGGCAGAAAATATCCTGGTGAGCGCGGCAGGGGGTGTAGCCGGCGTTGCCGTCGCCGAAGTGTGCGCCCCCGTGCTGATGCACCTGAGCCCGCTCGAGCTGCCGCAGTTCGCATCCCTCCACTTGGGGGCAGCGGTCGTGGCTCCTGCCGCGGTGCTGACCTTGGCCTGTGCCGTGCTCTTCAGCGTCGTGCCGGCACTGGAGACACGAAGCGCCCGCTTGCACGAAAGTCTGCAACTGAATTCGACCCGGATCGTCGCGGGCCGGCATATTATGCAGCAGACTCTGGTGGTCAGTGAGGTAGCGGTTTCGCTCGTGCTCCTCGTCGGCGCCGTCCTGTTGCTGACCACCTTCTGGAAGCTCATCCACACGCCTCCCGGATTCGCCACCGAAAACGAGCTCACGTTTAAAAACAGCTTCACCGATCAGCAAACTGCCACCAGCGCGGCTTTGGGCATGCGATTGAACGAACTCACGTCTCGAATCGAAGCTATTCCCGGAGTCGCATCGGCCGCCGCGGCCAGCACGCTTCCGACGCAACTTGTCCCCGATTTACCCTTCGACGTCTTAGGACGCGCATCCGACCGAACCGACGCGAGCGGAGACGAGAAGTATGTTTCGATCACTGCAGGGTTCTTGAGGACGCTGGAGATTCCGATTTTGGCGGGGCGGACATTTACGGAGGCGGACACAAATGGAACAATGCCTGTGCTGATCGTGAACCAGCAGTTCGCACGAACGTTCTTCCGGAATGAGAATCCCATCGGTCAGCATGTTCTCATCGGCAAAGTAATGGGACCTGGTTTCGAGGATAACGTGCGCGAGATTGTGGGCGTTGTAGGAAACGTGAAACAGGCAGGACTGGATGAACCCGCCCCCGGAATCATGTATTTGCCCGCAGCACAAATCCCGGATCAGGAGACCCGGATGATGAACGGGTTGCTCGGAGAAAGCTGGGTTGTGCGAGTTGAATCGGCGCGCGTGGATGTCCTGCCCGTGATTCGACGAATCTTTATGGATAGCGCCCATACGCCCCTCCTAGCCGTGGAGCCAATGGATGAGGTAATCAGCGCCTCGGTCGCGCAACAGCGGTTCAGCATGATTTTGCTTTGCGGTTTTGGGCTGATTTCGCTCGCGCTTGGCGCGGCGGGGCTGTATGGAGTCATGTCGTACAACGTGGCACGTCAGACACGGGAGATCGGAGTGCGAATGGCGCTTGGCGCAAGACGTGAAGATGTCGCAGGAATGGTGCTGAAGGATGCAGGCGTGCTGGTGGGAATTGGCCTGGTGATTGGAATTGCTGCATCGTTGCTGGGGGCGAAGATTCTTGGCAGCTTGCTGTTTGGCGTGAAGCCACGGGATCCGATGACGCTTGCGGCGGCCTCGGCGGTTCTGTTGCTGACCGGGCTGTTCGCGGCCTGGTGGCCGGCATGGAGGGCAGCTCGTGTAGAGCCAATCGAGGCCCTTCGGAGCGAATAGGACAGAGGAGCGGCTCCCCTCGTCAGCTGAATCCATGGACCTTTTCGGGGTGAATCACATGCTGAAACAAAGCAGATCGCGAACCCCTTGATGCTTCATCGGGGGCCAGCCAACGATACTACAGCAGCCGATCTCGTGCCGCTCTGCATTCAATCTTTTGGACGATATCAGTCAAAGCGTCCTTATTCCATGACGCAACCTCGCCTTCGAGTTGCTCTGCTTCCCTGAGTTTTGGAGAATGAATTCGTCGTCAGCGGCGAGCCGCTCCACCGCGAGTTGCGCTGACCGTCGAAGCTGCGGAGCCCCGAAGCGAGGATTCGTTTTCGTACTTTACTCGTCCGCTCCTGCAGCGTAAACTGGCCGCCATACCAACCGTCAAAGTCCCGGAATACCCGTGGGACCAGCGTGGACATCTTCCGTCCCGCCGCTCAAACCAGGTCGAGGGGAAAACGGCTGGAACCGGTATCGTCGCGAAGGAGACGGACTGAATCGCATGAATTATGACGAAGTAATGGCCGCCTTTGATGACCGTGTCGCCGATGGCGAGAAAGCTATAGCGGCCGGAGAGTATCGCCAGGCCGCCAGCATTTTTATGGACCTGAGTGGTGCCTATACGGAGCTCGCGAGGAAGAATCCGGATATCCCGGACCTGTTTTTCGCAGGAATGGCGCACTATTACGGCGCCAAGACGTTTCGCACCGCCTATTCCGCCGACGAGCAGGAAAAGGCTTCGCCATCTGAACTAATCGAGGTCGCGAGCAATGTCGTCAAATTTTCCCGCAAAGGCATCCAAGCTTTCAAGGGATGTGAAAACGCGAATGGTGTAGACCTGTGCTACGGTTTGCTGATCGACGGCTTGTTGCAAAGACTCATGTCCACACGCGATGCCGTTGGAATCGTGAGTTCCGAAAACGACCTTTTAGATGCGATAAAGGAATACCGCACAGTCGCCCCCGCTGGAAGGAGCAAGCAGGTTCTTATCCAAATGCTGTTTACCCAGGCATCGATTGCCCAAAAAGAAGGGACCAGGCTCCTGCTCCAGGAATACAATTCGCTCGCTAGTCAAGCGTTCTTCAAGAAATCTCGAAGCAATCTGGATGGGGTGCGCGACCTTGCCGAGGGATTCGATACCGTGCTCCACCAGGCGAATGACTACGAGCGGCAGGGGAGGGGCATGAGCCTCTTCGGCGAAGGCTTCCTGTTGCAGGAGCGCGGGGCTCACATCGAGGCCGTGGAGCGCTTGCGACAGGCCGAGACGGAACTAGGGCAACTGACTATGCCCGTGGACCTCGCATTCGCGCGTTGGGCAAAGGCAGCGATGCATTCCAACGCAGCGATGCATAGCGAGCTTCGAGGCGATTACGCCACGTGCATGAAGGAATACCAAGAGGCTTCGCAGGCCTATCGGGTCGCAGCCGAACGGTTTCCAAATACCGACCAGATCTACTACACAAACGCCGCGCGGATGCTGTTCTATGCGGATGCGTCCAATGACCGGGCAAACGCTGCCCTGGCGCGATCTAAAGACATCCAGATAACAACGGAGAAAGGACGCAGATCGGCAGGGCTGATTTTCTTCGCCTTGTGGATCGTGAGCGGCGGCGGTGCATTCGCCGCTATCAAGCTCCTTTCCTTGTCCGTTGCTGGAATCGAGTTCATCACGATCCTGGCCATCACTTTTGTTGGCTCGATGGTGGCGGCGGCGCTGATCAAGCCAGCGGAGGCGATGCACTTCCTGGGAAATTTAGGCATCGGTCGCGCCGCAAAGGACCCCGATAAGAAAAGCTGACCCTGGATTCCGCCGAGAGTTACGAGCGTGGAAACCTTGCCGCTTCCCGCATTATCCCCGTCACGACGCTATTTTGCGACGGTTTCTATCGCATGGCGAACAGCTCGAAATCCGTGAGATGATCATCGGGATGAGGAGCGGCACCTGGCCGAAAGCGGGCTCGACAAGTAGCAATTAATGCCGCTTGACGTCCGAATGTGCTGAGGGGGGACCCGATCATGTTGCCATCTTTGAAGACGTCTGACAGGCAAGGGGAGGCTTTTCCTGTTCTTACACCAGGGCAGATCGCCCGCATCCGGCCCTATGGCGAGATCCGATCGGTCCTGGCTGGAGAGGTTCTCTTCGAACCAGGCAAGTTGGGCATGTCTTGTTTCGTGGTGCTCTCGGGAAAACTTGACATCGCAATGGTCGGACTTTCCGGTGAGCAGGTAATTGTGACCTATGGGCCTGGCCAATTCTCCGGTGAAGTTGTCTTGATCTCTGGGGCCCGCGCTCTTTCTCGCGGGCGGGTGGCCGAGTCGGGGGAATTTCTCGAACTCAGCGCAGACGCGCTCCGCACGTTGATTGCAAAGGATGCTGAGCTGAGTGATATCTTCATGCGCGCTTTCATCCTTCGTCGTGTCGCGTTGATTTCGGAAGGCCTGGGAAATGCGATCGTGTTGGGGTCGCAACATTCATCGAATACGCTACGCCTGCGCGAATTCCTTACCCGCAACGGGTATCCCCATGGCTATGTCGATCTCGATAGCGACAAAGCGTCGCAACAACTTCTGGATCGGTTCGACATACAGCTGCATGATATTCCCGTTGTGATCTGCAGTGGAACGAGCGTGTTGCGAAATCCGACGAATCAGCGACTGGCTGAGTGTCTGGGATTTGCGGGCCATATAGACGAGCACCGCGTTTATGATGTCGCGATTGTGGGCGCTGGTCCGGCAGGTTTAGCCGCGGCCGTGTATGCGGCTTCGGAAGGCCTGGACGCTGTGGTGATTGAATCTGAGTTTGCCGGAGGCCAGGCGGGCGCGAGTTCAAAGATCGAGAATTACGTCGGTTTCCCAATGGGCATTTCGGGACAGGAGCTTGCCGGCCGTGCGGTTGTGCAGGCAGAAAAATTCGGCGCTCAGATGACGGTCGGCCAGAAGGTGGTGAAGATCAGATGTGACCAGCGGCCGTACCAGCTTACTTTGGAAAACGGTGGACTCGTCGACACGCGGAGCATTGTTATCGCCGCCGGCGCTCAGTACAACAAGCCGAGCGTTGAGAATCTGGAACGGTTCGAGGGGCAAGGCATCTACTACGCCGCCACATTCATGGAAGCACAACTTTGCACAGGCGAAGAGATCATCGTGGTTGGCGGCGGCAACTCTGCAGGTCAGGCAGCGGCTTTCCTGGCAGAAACAGTACACAAGGTCCACATGCTGATTCGAGGCGAGGGATTGTCCGAAACGATGTCGCGGTATCTCATTCAGCGAATTGTTGAGAATCCGGTCATCGAACTGCATTTACAAACCGAGATTGCCGCGTTGGCAGGTAGTCCGCACCTGGAACGTGTCACCTGGCTAAACCGGGCAACCGGCGAACAGTCAACGTTTGACATCCGCCATGTGTTCGTGATGGCAGGTGCTTCGCCGCGTACAGATTGGTTGCGTGGATGCGTCGCCCTCGATAAACAAGGGTTCATCCTCACGGGACGGGATTTGGACCCGATCCTGGAAAGCGCGCCACTAAAATGGCCGCTAAGCAGACCGCCGCAGATGTTGGAAACCAGTCTGCCTGCTGTTTACGCCGTTGGCGATATTCGATCTGGCAATGTGAAGCGAGTTGCATCTGCCGTAGGTGAAGGTTCAATCTCCATCCACCTCGTGCAACGAGCACTCGCGGAGATCTAATCGGGCATTTGGCCGGATTTTGATCCAGGCCGGACCGGACTTTCTTGCACCACTGCGAGGTAACGCGAACTGGAACCGGGCCCACCGCACCCGGGAGTCAGCCGCTTCGAGCGTGCAGAATACCTAAACGTCATGTGATGCCCTCAGCCGAGGTCATTATCCGGCCTATCCAGCCCGTTCTCGCCATTACTTCCGTGTTGACCACCAACCGCCCTGAGCACTTGAATCCGTCTGCGGCACCCCTGAAGCCTTGAACAAAGCCGCCTGAATGCCGATAAACAGAGTACGTCAGGCATAGGCGGGTATTCGCGAAGCGACGGTGCGCCTCGGGTGCGGAAGGGGAACGATGAAAAGCAGATTCCGAGTTGGCAGCCGTCCTGGTTCAGAAGGCTACATGGACGGGCAAGGCGATGATCCCAGCGCAGAGCGTTGGGGATTCGTACGTGAATTCCAAGAACTGCTAGGAGATGACGTGGAACCGGATCCACAATTCTTTGTGGAATGTTGGACAGTCGGTGTGCCCGACGCGACAATGAACTTGCAATTGAGACGGTCCACGCTCTCCGACCACCAAGAAGAAAGCTTTGAAATTCATGATTCTGGATTCATGAGGAATCTCTGCCGCGAAAAGAACGCATCACCGGCTGAATTCTTCTCTTCGGTTTTCCCATCATTGCTTTCGGGGCAATTCAACTTCGGATGTTCGTCAGAAGCTTTTGAAAATGTCGCCGAGATGCCGAAAAGCGATCCCTTTACTCAGCAGTTCTCGGGCAGCGAGAACACGGCCTATCCCCTGACTCTTCAGGGCGCCCGTGAGCTACTGGGGGTGTCCCTGACCAGCACATCAAATCAGATCAAGGGAGCGTACCGGCAGAAGGTTCGCCAATGGCACCCCGATCGCATCGATGACAGTGATACGACGGCGCGTCAGTTCGCAACCGAAAAGTTGACCGCAATCAATGAAGCTTACCGCCTGCTGCGCATCCCTCTAATCTAGATCATCCTGATGGAATCCAATTCCGAGGATAAGCGCATCCTGTTGCCTACAGCCATTGTGCGGCGGGCCCAATAATCTCCGAGGTCTGACCGTTCGGCCGAGTACCGCGGGGCAGCATGGAAAAAGCGGCGCCAGAGTTTGTCGCTCAAAATGACGACCTACGGACGTTGAATGCGTCTTCGGAGGCCCGGAAATCGCGGCCGAGGCCGGGGGAATCACCCAAAACGCGGAAAAAGCTGGCGCTCACGCTTTGCCCGTCAAGGCGATAGCTGGCCGTCACGGCTCAAAAATAGCCATCGCATCGAAGGAATCGCTGCCCTCCGCGAGCTCCCGATATGTGCCAAAGGCCACTTCCAAGCGGGTACCCTGGAAAGTGCTCCCAATCGTCAGGATTTGGGTAGGGAAGTGGCTAAAAGGATTGGATTGACGGCGCTGAAAATCGCCGCGCCGGCGCCGATTCCAAGCACCAGCGTCAGAATCGGGACGATGGTAAATCCTGGACGATTGCACAGCTGCCGCGCTGCGAAGCGCACATCCGAGGAAAACGTTCTTACCGCATTCTCCCATCCATATGACGGCAAATTTTTCAAAAGCCCAACGGCGATAGTTTGACATTAATGTCATCTTGGAGAGTACCCTTACAGGGAAACGGATCCGAAGATCTTCCATGGCCTGTTAACCTGTGGCAAAAGTCGAGACTTCAGAGGAGACATCCCTCCGGGCTAAAACCCTTCAAGACCGGACTCTGCCCAGGTTTGCCTTGCCCATGTCGTAAAACAATAGAGGCTCTCCAAACGTGGGCGTGAGTGTGGAGGGCAGGGTTAATCACACCCCAATTCGAGAGGCGCTAAGAATGACGAACGCTGAGATTACACCAAGCATTACAACCGCTGCATCGGGCGCAATCGATGTACGCGATCTTTCCCCAATCCACGGTCTTGTAAGCAACATGTTCTCTTGGCCTCAAAATGAGCGGGATTGGGAGCAATTCAGACTGGGTCGAGAGCAGATTGACTTTTTCGAAGAGTACGGCTATTTACCCGGGATACGGCTCCTGAACGATGAGCAGGTAGAGGTGCTGCGGTCTGACCTGGGCGGGCTGATGACGAAATCGCATCCGGCGAATCACCTGTTTCATTACCACGAATTCAATGAGTCTCAAGATCGGGACACAATGCTCTTTCATGCTCTCGGCGCATGGAGAATAACGCCCGGTTTTCACGATGTTCTCTGGAATCCTGCATTTCTGGTACCCGCCTCTCAATTGCTGGGAGGCGCAATCCGGCTCTGGCACGATCAACTGTTTTGCAAGCCCGCTCACCATGGAGGGGTTGTGGCTTGGCATCAGGACTATTCTTACTGGACACGTACAACTCCGATGCAGCACCTGACCTGCTGGATCGGCCTCGATGACAGCACAACAGAAAACGGCTGCCTCTATTACGTGCCCAAGAGTCAGAAATGGAATCTACTCCCGGTCACAGGCCTTACCGGCAACATGGACGAAATTATGACTGTGCTTTCGCCAGAGCAGAAGAGGAACTTCCATCCGGTCCCAATCGAATTAAAAATGGGCGAGTGTACTTTCCATCACCCATTGATGGTGCATGGCTCATACGAGAACCGGTCAGCCGATCCGAGACGGGCCACACTAATCAATGTGTTTCGAGATGGAGTTCAGTCATCAGACGCGAAAGAGCCCTTGCTCGGAGTGCCTCCAATAGCGCCGGGCAACAAAATGGAAGGTCAGTTCTTTCCTCTTCTATTTGATCCAGAATCCCGAGGTCTCTAAATCCGGCAAGCACATTTGAAACATCAAATGTAGCCAGCCGCGATCCGTTCGCTCGACATTTGGATGTGATGGAGTAAATCCGTTGCACCGGTGTGGTTGACATCCATTTCCAGAATTTCCTGCAAGAGCGCCTCTGCCTCGCTTGCCCGTCGCAGGCCGGCAAGTGCCTGAGCCCGAAGGAAGCGGGCCCGAACAATATTTCTTCGCACCAGGTCTTCATTCAACAACAACATGGCTGGAAGCGAGGTTGCAAAATAGTCGATCGCCGGTTCTGTCGCTTCGAGCTGCATGGAATAGTCGTAAATATTGCGGAAGATGCTGGCTGCCTCGGCGGCCTCGCCCAGTCGCTGGTGCGCCATCGCGCTCCAGTAGGTCATATCCGAGATACTTCGCACGGACATCTGCTGGAAGTCGCCTTTCTGGCGCGTGGCTCGGTTCCACCAACGATGAGCCTCATCTTTATTTCCGAGCTTCTCGTGGGCTACCCCTAGCCAATAATAGATATCATCCTGGTTGGCCAGGAGATGTTTAGATTCGCCCAGATTCTCAGGTATCTCCAATGCTGCATGAAACTCATTTCGCGCAGCCATGGCGTCGCCTTGGCCAAGGGCGAGCCGGCCTAGCAGAAGACGGGATCGGATATACTGCGCCATCACCAGCCCCTCGCCTCCTTCCCAGGGCTGGAACCGGCGATGGAGCAGGAGATCAAGGGCAAGCGACGGCTGCCCTATCTGATTCTTGAGCGTGGCGAGTTCCACGGAAAGGTCGTCGCGCTGGCTAATGAGAGATGGATAGCGAAGTAACTCCGCGAGCCGGCGTTCCGGTGTCTCACCGCAACGCTTCCAGAGATGATCTCGTTCGTATAGTACCCGGCCATCGCTCGGATTGGCCTGGAATGCGCAGTCAAACGCATGAAGGGCGGCATCCTTCCGACCGCAGACATTGAAGTATGCAATGGCGAGATTCCGCCACACGGTTGCCAGATTCGGCAACAGCTTCGACGCCTTTTCCCATGCGGCAATTGCCTCCTCGTGACGGCGAAGGCTGTACAACAGATTTCCGAGGAGATAGTGAATCGCTCCTTCCTTGGGGTGCAGTGCAACCATCGACTCGAGAAGCAGCAACTCTTCCAATCGGCTCGGGAAGCAATAGTCCAGCGGAGCTTTTTGTGCGTGGGAGAAGGTCGCGCAGGCATCCGGTGATCCGTCTTTGTTCTGGATTGAATAGAGGGCGAGAAGTATAACTGGTACCGACCCATCACGAGTTTCGAGGTCCGCGGTCCGCAATACTTCGGCAGCTTCTTCGGTCAATCCTGCGCGCAGAAGATCGAATGCGAGGTCCAGCCGCTGTTGGCCGTCTGCCGGAGCGATCCCCTGCCGCCAGCGAGCCCCGATGTCCATCGGATCAAGTGCGAGAGTTTCTTTGCAAACTCGATCCGCGCCGCATCGATCACCTGACATCGCCAGAATTGAGCACAGCAGATTCCGGGCATTCAAGTTGTCGGTATCGGCTCTCAAGCTGCGCTGCGCGTGTTCCAGCGCTGTCTCCCAGCATTGGTTCTTTGCGTCCATTTCTGCCAATGCAAAATAGGCGGGGCCGCGCCATGCCGCATTCCACGTGGCCTTGTAGAATGCGTCGTACGCCTCTTTTTCCCGGTTCTGATAGCGACGCGTGACTCCCAGATTGTAGAAAGGCTCGCCATCGCGAGGATTGGGATTCAGGATCGTAATGCGTGAAATCGCAGTTTCAAAGTGCTTCGCCGCGGGCTCCAATTCTCCTCGCCGCAAGCGCCATAAACCCAGGGCATTGTTGGACCGGCTGTCGCTGGGGTCTCGCCTGAGCGCCTCCTGCCAGTAATTCTCAGGCTGTCTCGTCGCGTGGCGGTATTGGTTCAGATGCACGCCGGTCAAATACAACTCTTCGACCGAAGCAATCTGGCCTGGCGCCGCCGGCTCCCGTGCCACAACAGGTGGCCGTGCAGGCAAGGTCTGGGCAGGATTGTATTCAATAAGCGTCCGGTTACCCACCTCGACGATCACGCTAAGCGTCTCTTGCTGCACACCCTCGGGCAAATCGGCGGTAAGCACAAGCGGATCGGCAACAGTGATGTTGCGCGTCCAGCGATCGATTTCGGATCCCCGGCTCATCAGCCGTACCGTGGCGCTCGCGATGGGCTTCGTGGCAAACAATCCGATTCGCGCGGAGCCCATTTTCACGTGAATACTGAGCGCCGCGTCCTGGTTTGCGGCTTGCGGAACGCCAATCCGATGGATGGGAAACCAGCTTTGTGTGAATGACTTCGTTTCCCATGGAGCAAGATAAGAGAAATCCGGCTGGTTGTCGGTATAGACACCGGCCATCAATTCAATGTAAGGTCCGTCGTGATCAGTTAGATTTCTGTCCCAGGCATATCCAAAATCGTGATTACCCCACGTCCACTGTTTCTTACCCGGCGAGATATGGTGGTCTGCAACGTGAACCACACCGGCGTCGGCCAAATGGTCGTATCCTCCAAAAAAATCCTGTTCCGTGCCGGTAACCATGTAGCTCGTGGGTACGGGAATATTGGCATACCAACTCAAATCGTTCGCCGCATAAGAGCCATCCGGCACAAACTTTCCTGGCTTCTCATCCGCGGGAACGCCGCTCATTGCTCGTTCCTTATAGTCAATTCCGTAATAGAGACCGTCGCTTAGAGGAAAACTGCTGACGGCTCTTTTGGCGTGGTCTGCAACGAAGCGGACATCGGTTGGAAAAAACGATTGGTACTTTTCGTGAACCCGCGCCGCCACATTAGCCCACCATAGAAAGGTCTGGGTGAACTGGGTGCGATTGAATAACCGCACCTTCAATTCCAGCACCGCCCGCCCCGGATGCAGGCAGACGCCATGCATTCCCTTCATGCGCAACATGGGGTCGTGATCGCTGCACCAGATTGTGACCGATCCGTCAGACCCTTCTTCAATGTGGGTCTCTACGGGCATGAATGTCGCGGGCCGATGATGCTGCGGCCAATTGAACTCAACTCCGCCGGAGATCCAAGGACCAGCAAGTCCAACGAGAGCTGGCTTAATAACATTCTGCCGGTAAAAGAAGTCATACCCCGAAATCTTGTCGTACCCGATGTGAATACGCCCGCCGATTTCAGGGAGGATCATGAGACGCAGATATTCGTTCTCGATGTGCATTGCCGTCCAGGTTCTCTCCTGGGGTTCGGTCGCAATGCGGTCGATAAATGGGAGCGGATAGACGCTGCCGCTACTTCCCTGATAGACCCGTTTCTCAAGGAACATCGGATTCAGATCGGGAGTTCCAGGTTCATAGGTCAGAATTTCGACATCCTGGCGCCATGCTTTCACGGGCCCGGCCAATCCCGGAGGTACGGGTGGTAAATGGAGATAGCGCCCCGGATTCTGATAGCTCGCGTCGTCGTGCGCTTTCTGCATGAGATTCCTCGATGTTTACGGTAACGTACCCGCAAGAATAAAGGTTTTCGTCGAGATATTCAATGATAGACATACCCGCAAATCAACTTGCTTTACCGTCCGCGGCTAGATTCGCGGGACGCGCATCCGATGCGCGTTTACAGAGTCGGAAATCAATAATCGCGACAAATGGCCGCCTTAGGTCTTTCAAATCATTGCTCTTCCCTGCCCCTGATTGTCGCAACCCAAGCTGAACCCGCTTTCAATTCCCTCTGGCGGAGAACCCGCGCCATTCGGCCCTCGCAAAGTTGTAAGCTACTGACAATACAATACCTTGCAAACAATAGCCGCGACGAATGAGTCATAGACCCACCCAACTTCGCCGGCATCAAACAGATCGCTGGAGCCCTTTGTATCAGCGGCCATTTGCCCAAGGGTTAGGCTGTCTTCGAAAATGCTAAACCCGTTTGCTTACAGGTCCGATTGTGCCGAAACAAATCACTCGCCTTGCTTCTCATATCGTTCTAAAAAACAATTTGGGCTCGTTCGTCAACCCGCTAAAAAGCGACGATTCCAATTCCCTGTTGATCTAAGCAGGTCTTGCTTAGATAGTCGTATTCGTGCAACAGGAGCCGAATTGACAACCTTAGTGTTGAGGAATAGATTCACTCTGTTCACGTTAACGTACCCATCGAAGCGCTCGGAATTCCAAGATTGTCAGTCAGCCACGGCACCATGGTCAGATGCGAAACCAACAGTTGCGCCAACAGAATTTGAGGTGCACTCCACATCATGTTTGTACCTATCTCTACGCCTGCAGCAAGCGCAGACCGCAATGAAACCTACCGTTCGGTGTATGTTTGGTTGGCTGCTTCCGCAGGTGCGTTGGGTGGTCTGCTCTTTGGCTATGACTGGGTGGTAATCGGCGGCGCAAAGCCCTTCTATGAACTCTATTTTCAGCTCAATTCTCCCTCTCTCCAAGGGTGGGCGATGAGTTGTGCCCTGATCGGCTGCCTGTTCGGCGCTCTCGCCTCCGGCGTCCTGAGCGATCGCTGGGGGAGAAAACATCTGCTCATGCTTGCTGCGCTGGCCTTTGCAGTTTCGTCCCTGGGAACCGGCCTCGCATCGCACTTTGCTGGATTCGTGGCGTGGAGAATGTTTAGCGGCTGCGCCATAGGCCTTGCCTCCGCCATTTCGCCGATGTATATCGCGGAGATATCTCCGGCCCACCTGCGTGGCCGGCTCGTCTCACTCAATCAGTTCGCCATCGTGGTTGGGATCCTGTTGGCGCAGGTGGTGAACTGGCTCATTGCGCGGCCCGTGCCAGGCGGTGCTACGGCGCATGAAATTCTTTTGTCGTGGAATGGCCAGTGGGGATGGCGATTGATGTTCGCGGTTACGGCCATTCCCTCCGTACTGTTTCTGGCTTCCACGTTTCTGGTTCCCGAAAGCCCGCGATGGCTGGCCTCCAAAGGACGCAATCGGCAGGCCCTAAGCGTCCTCGAACGCCTCGGCGGACAAACTTATGCACAGCAGGTGATCAGAGATTTCGAAGCCGCCGATAGCATTGGTCCGGAACGTTCTGCGTTTCGCGACTTATTCTCACCGGGAATGTCGCGCGTTCTTCTCCTGGGCGTTGTCCTCGTGGTTTTGCAACAATGGTGCGGGATCAACGTTATTTTCAATTACGCACAGGAAATTTTTGCTGCGGCCGGATATACGGTCTCCGACATGCTTTTCAACATTGTAGTTACCGGTGCGACAAACCTAGTGTTCACATTGATTGCACTTGCTGGCATCGACCGCCTCGGCAGGCGCTTTCTGATGCTGTTCGGATTCTCTGGGCTGGCGATTATTTATACGGCGCTCGGTTCCTCCTACTATTTGCATCGCCATGGAAAAACCACCCTAGTGCTTGTTCTTGCGGCCATTGCCTGTTATGCCGTGTCCTTGGCGCCTGCGACCTGGGTAGTGGTCGCCGAGATCTTCCCCAACCGCGTCCGCGGCCGGGCCATGTCGATTGCCGTTACCGCGCTGTGGACGGCTTGCTTCCTGCTCACCTACACATTTCCATTCTTGAATTCAGCGCTGGGATCGGCAGGCACCTTCTGGACTTACGCAGTGATCTGCCTGGCCGGTTTTGTATTCCTCTACTTCCGCTTGCCTGAGACGAGAGGACAAACACTCGAAGAGATCGAGACGACCTTGCGAATGCGCAAGACATAAAAGAACGAATCCGCGAAACTTGCGCTGCGCCCGCCGAGTGATGATTCTTCTTTTGAATTGAAGCGCAACCTCAATAACCTGTGATCACGTTGCACTGCGCTTGACGCTACGCAACCGACTGCGGTGTCGACCACGATGATGAAAACGCCAAAGAATCGATCCAGATTACAAGACTCACGGATCGGAACCCACTAAAGTAGCCGTATCTCGGCTCATGTAGGTTCTGACAATCGATGATCAGGACGCCCAGGCGTGTGTACGAGGCTGTCAAAGCGTTTCTCGAACGAGTAAGGATGAACATCGATCCGTTCACGCTGGAAACCACAACCATTGGGCTGACGCCGCTTTCACGGGCAACGGGTATTTGCGGGTCCGCATATGTGGATTTCCTGGCTACAGCACGGAAGAGCGGCCTGATAGGCGTGGCAGGCAGATTTCAACCGCCAGCTTGGGAGAAGGTTCCGGCTCAAAACCGGCTCGACGAAAATGGCGAAAGATCGCTGCGCCCGACGAATATATATGGCGCGAGCGCATTGCGCGTCAGCGAAGCGGACGTAGCGCTGCTGTCGCAGGCCAAAGCCGCAATCGGCGCCGGAATCGCCATTCTGTGGGAAAACTCGGGCATCGGCGCGGCGGATGTTGGGCGAGTCTATCTGGCCGGCGGCTTCGGAATGCACCTGAACGTGGCCAATGCCATTGCCATCGGGATGCTTCCCGGGTTCCGGGAGGACCAGATTCACGTGGTCGGAAATACCGCTTTGGCTGGTGCATTTGTTGCGCTGGTGGATCGCGCCGCTCTCGAAGAAATGGAGAATCTGCGGGCAAAAGTGAATGTGATGGAACTAAATTTGACAGAGGATTTCGAGGAGTGTTATGTACAGAACCTCATGCTTCCATGAACGACTTCCCCGCCATTCCGCTCCCGGACCACCGGCCCTATGACGGAATTCATGAGCTTTATCTTTCCCAGGAATCAATGCTCCTCGCGGCCATCATGCGCGGCGACCGCGGCGAGGCCAGACATATCATCAATCATGTCCTGGTCCACATCTACAGCGCAGGCGAAGAACGAAGCGATCTGCTGAAGGGGCTTCTGCTTGAGTTAGTGGTGATGATCTCGCGGGCCGCCGTCGAGGCGGGCGCAGTACAGTCCGAAGTCTTGGGCTTGAACTTTCGCTTGATCACCGATCTTGCGGGGATTGACGACGACGAGGGACTGGCGGCTTGGTTGCGCAATACTCTCGAGCATGTCATCTCGACCATCGAGCGGCAGAAGAATCTCACCCCTCCCCTGGTCATCATCAAGGCGCTCGACTTCATGCGGCGTAATTCGCACCGGGACATCTCGCGCGACGAGACAGCCCATCATGTGGGGATCTCGCCGGGGCGCTTCTCGCAAATACTCAAGGAGCGCACTGGCCGTACGTTTACTGAACTGCTTCGCCAATATCGCGTGGACAAGGCTAGCAACCTTTTGCGCAGTAGTGAAAAGTCCATAGCGGAAATTGCGGATGCATGTGGTTTCTGCGACCAAAGCTACTTTACGCGCGTGTTTCAGGACATAAAAGGCTCAACCCCCAAGCAGTTCCGCGAAACGGGCCGCGGTGAAGTTCCAAGGGTGTGACCACTGCCCCAAAACTCCACCAGGCTGCTGTCTTGCTGAAACTTTGGATGGGTGGTAGCCGGCCAATTCCGCATTGTTCTGGCGCCAACGAATCAGAAAGACCAAAACACCAAAGAATCGTTCCAGATCACAAGATTCACGATAGTTAACCGGCTAGAATGACACCATTATGTCCGATCAGCATCCGCTTACGCAGGCCGTCATCGATGGTCGCCGCAAAGAAGTCCCCGATCTTGTGAAGCAATGCCTTGACACAGGGGAAAGCGCTGGCTCGATTCTAGAAAACCGTCTGGTCCCCGGCATGTCCATCGTAGGAGACCGCTTCAAACGGAACGATATTTTTGTGCCCGAAATGCTGATTGCCGCGCGGGCCATGAAGGAGGCTCTCAGGGTGCTTGAGCCGTTTTTGGTCCTCGCCGGAGTGAAGCCGGAATATACGGCGGTGATCGGAACGGTGGAAGGTGACCTGCACGATATTGGCAAGAATCTTGTGTCGATGATGTGGAAGGGGGCCAACATCGAAGTGATCAACCTTGGCGTCAACGTGTCCCCGGCTAAATTCGTTGAATCAATCAAACAGCATCAACCCAAGCTCCTGGGCTTATCGGCGCTGCTCACGACCACGATGCCTGCCATGCGCGACACAGTGAAGGCCATCCGGGGTGCGGGTCTGGCCGTCAAGATCGTCGTTGGCGGCGCACCAATCACGCGCGAGTTCGCGCGGGAGATCGGCGCCGACGGTTACTCGCCGGATGCCGGCTCTGCAGTTGATGCGGCGATGGAGTTGTTGCAAGCCACTGCCTGAGCGAATTCGAAAGTTTGAGGAAAGCGTCCATGCAGTACAAATCTCTCGCCATCGAAAATCCTTCCGAACTCATCTTCGGCATCGCCCCAAAGCCCGTTGTCGCGCGCAGCGGCATGGTCATCGGAGGCGGCACAGTCTATCCGGAACTGAATTTCACCCTTCCGCCCATGAGAATTGACGCCAGCACCATGCCGGAAGTGCGGCGCAATTACGAGCAGATCATTGATGGTGCGTTGCGGCGGGCCGCGGAATTAGATGCACCCGGTGTCGTGATCGAGTTCGAAACTCTGCCACCTATGACCGAATATCCGGCCTGGGGCTTGGACATCACGAAGATTCTCCTCGAGGGCATGAAAGGGGAAGCGGACCGCAGCGGCTTGAAAAGTGTATTGCGCGTGACGCCTAACGACAACCGCGAGTTCGATCGGCCTCCTCTCATGCGCCACGGGCGCTACTGGGATGCCATGCTCGAACTGTTTGAGAGCGCAGCCACAGCGGGGGCGGAGTTGTTGAGCATCGAATCTGTCGGGGGGAAGGAACTGCATGATGAGGCGTTGCTCAACGGCGATTTGGCGGGGAGTCTATTTTCCCTTTGCATTCTCGGCGAGCGGGACATGCGATTCCTATGGACGAACCTTCAGAAAATTGCCGAAAGGCATGGAGTAAAATGCGCGGGAGATACAGCCTGCGGCTTTGGAAACACCGCCATGGTATTGGCCGAACAGAAGATGATTCCGCATGTCTTCGCGGCCGTGGTGCGGGCAATTACAGCGGTACGATCCCTGGTGGCCTATGAGTGCGGCGCGGTCGGTCCCGGTAAGGATTGCGGCTACGAAAATCCCATTCTCAAAGCCATTACCGGCTTTCCCATGGCGATGGAAGGAAAAAGCTCAGCCTGTGCGCACTTGAGCCCCATGGGGAACCTTGCGGCGGCGTGCTGCGACACCTGGTCCAACGAGTCAGTGCAGAACATCAAGCTACTGAGCGGCATGGCGCCAACCTGCTATATGGAACAACTCATATACGATTGCCGCTTGATGAACACCGCCCGCAGTCACGGAGAGGAATCTGCCCGGCAATTGCAACGATGGTTCGTGGAATCCGACGAGGCAATGGACCCCCAGGCTTTCATCATATCGCCGGAATCCTCGGTGACGCTGGCGCAGGTTATCGTGGATAGCAGCTCGCATTATCAAGCCGGCGTGGCTGTGGCGCGAAAGGCAGTCGAGATGTTGAGTGACGCCTTCAGCCGCGGGAAACTGCGGATCGAGCCAAACGAAGTTGCCTGGTTTGACAATATGAAAGACGAACTTGATGAATTGCCGGAGAGCGAATCGGAATTCATAGCCCGAGAGTTAGCCCGGGCCGATCGCTCGCGATTCCTCCCGGAAGAATACGGATTGAAAACCAGCACAGCCTCGACCCAGGTCCATGCGATGAATTCAGTTTCCAGGCCGAAGTGACTATACGCGCGCCCTGTTCGATGTCAGCCCCGTTTAACCTCTAGGCAGAAGCATCTCGAAGACGATTGACAAAGCTGCCTGTAGGGCGACAAGAATTCCGGGCCATCGACTTGCAATGTGGAGGAGGACGAGTTAGTGGAACTCAAGGGAAAGCCGGATTTCGAGCAGGCCCTGCAGCGCGTCGAGGCTTGGTTCAACCACGAACTCCTGGATCGTCCGCCGGTGCGTTTTTCGCAGACCAACGCCGCGTTTTCAGGCCCATCCGCGTTCGCTGACACGTCATGGCCAAGTCTGAGGGCACGCTGGTTTGATGCCGAGTATCAGGTGGACCAGTTCCTCGCATCCATTCAGGGGCGCACTTTCTACGGAGAGACCTTTCCTGTCTTCTCGCCCAACCTCGGCCCTAACGTGTATGCAGCCTTCCATGGCGCCGAATTGGAGTACGGCGAAGTCACCTCCTGGATTCGCCACTGCGTCAACGATTGGGAAGATGTAAAGCGCTTGAAATTCAGCCGTGACAATGATTATTTCCGTGGCATTGAGGAGCTTACCCGGGTCGCACTGGAGAAATGCGCCGGCAGGTTTATGGTTGGGTACACCGACCTGCATGGCAGCCTTGACTGCGTCGCGGACTGGCGCGATCCGCAGCAACTCTGCATCGATCTCTTGGACGACCCACAGGAAGTTCACAAGATGGTGGATCTCGCCAACGAGAACTTTTTGCCCCTATTCGATTATTACGACTCCGTGCTGAAGGCTCACGACCAGCTTTCCGTCACTTGGATGGAAATCCCCTCACGCGGCACGATGCATATTCCGAGCTCCGATTTCACCTCCATGGTTTCCACAAAAGACTTTTGCGAATTCTATCTGCCGTCTCTCCAACAAGAGGTTCGGCATATGACCCACAGTATTTTCCACCTTGACGGCAAAGGCGTGCTCCGTCACCTCGATGTCATTTTAAGTATTCCCGAGATCAATGCCATCCAATGGGTGCAAGGCGTAGGAGACGACATCCCCATTGCACAATGGTTTCCAGTCATCCGGAATATCCAAGCCTCGGGCAAGGGCGTGGTTGTGGATATTCAGCTGAGCGAGTTAGAGTCGTTCATCGCCGCGCTGAAACCGGATGGCCTCTACCTTTGCATCGCCGCCGAAGAACGGGACCAGCCTGAGATCATCAAACGTCTTGAACGGTGGTAGGTGAGCGAATCCTTAAATCCGCGGGAGTGCACACCGTATGGACAACAAAGGCAACGCCCGATTGATTCGCGCGGCCTCACCGGAGTTCTGGAAAGCTGATCCGATTTAGGTTGGTCGATGATCAAAGTCCCCCGGTGAGTGGTTCATGCTGGGCTTCAATCTCAGGCCGCGGCAGACCGGGGAATATCTTCAGCGCTCCCAGACGCCGGCAGACTCACCCAGACAACTTGTCAAGCTCCGCCTCGACGCGATCTAACAGCAAATCCGAAGTGTGGCTGAACGGAGCCCTTGTCGGATCGCACTTGGGTACCTTCACGCCCTTCGAACTCGACGTTACCAAGGCAATTCTCCCCCGCAAGGAGAACGTGCTTGTGTTGGCTGTAACCAATCTCGTCTGGAAATACTAGGAGCCGGTTATTCAATCGCCTCCGCGGAATGGCGGGATATATGATTCAGGTACTGAGAAGCCTTAGCTTTCATGAATCCCTCGGAGCGAATGCTGATGATTACATCGACCGAAAAGAAGATTTTCACAGATCAATTGAGCGCGCCATATTCTCTCACTTTGGATCAGATCGACTTTTACCGCGAGAATGGATACGTCAAACTGAAGAACGTGTTGTCGAAAGAGCTTCTTGAACACTTTCGAATGAAGATTTCGGCGTGTGTCGCCGAGTTGTCTGCGGATGCCGTTCCGTTGGATCAAAGAACCACCTACGGCCGGGCTTTCCTGCAGATAATGAATCTTTGGACAAAATCGGAAGATGTCAAAGAGTTTGTCTTCGGAAAACGGCTTGCCCGCATCGCTGCTGAACTGATGGGAGCGACTGGAGTTCGGCTGTATCATGACCAGGCCCTTTATAAAGAGGCCGGCGGCGGGATCACGCCGTGGCATGCCGATCAATACTACTGGCCCGTCTCCACTGACAACATGGTCACCGCGTGGGTGCCGCTGCAAGATACGCCGCTCGCCATGGGTCCACTCGCATTCTGCGAAAAGAGCCATCGCTTGCAAGTGGGCCGCGATCTTGAAATCAGCGATGAAAGCGAACTGACCCTAAAAGAGGCTCTCACGCAATTCCGAGTTGAAGATCGTGGATTTGATCTCGGGGTGGTGAGCTTTCACTCCGGTTGGACGTTTCACCGGGCTGGCGTAAACGCGACCGGTCGTCCTCGGGAAGTGATGACCATAATCTATATGGACGAGGAGATTCGGCTTGTGACGCCGAAGAACAAGAATCAGGCGAGGGATACGCTGCGCTGGTGCCCGGGCGTACAGATCGGCGACGTCATTGCCTCCGGTTTGAACCCGGTCCTCTTTTCTTCACAGTCTTGAATGCCGATTTTTCGTCTCACGATTGAAGTCAAAGTTTGTGGAACACGACGGATTGTGCCGGAAAGCGTCAATCCGAATCTGAAGTTTTGGCAAGGATAAAAGTATGAATCTGATCCCGGACTCTTTGATCGATCCGGTCACGGGCTTTGAGGCCCCTTCGCGGTCCAATTCGCTCTCGCGCAAAGAACGCATGCGGCGAACTCTCCGCCGGGAACCGGTGGATCATTTGCCTTACCAGACGAATTTTACCGCCGCGATGGGCTGCAAACTGGCGAGACACTTCGGCACTTCGGTGGCTGATCTGCAGGACCGCCTGGGCAATCACCTCCTGAGACTGGATGTTTCCCATACCCGGCCGTTAAATGCAGACGGCTCGATCGAGTACGATTGGTGGGGCGCCGGCTGGGATACTCGCACCGAGGGTTATTGGCACGCCTTTGCACCTCTCGCCGAATCTCTTGATCTGGACAGCTATCCTTGGCCCGATCCTGACGCAATGGAACTTCTTCAAGATGCACACCAGGCAATCTCAATGTATGGAGCCGATCACTTCGCGGTGCCCAATTTCGGCATGTGCCTGTTCGAGCGGGCATGGTCGCTTCGGGGGTTTAATGCTTTGTTGATGGATATGGCTGAGAGTCCTGAATGGGTGGAGGAATTGTTCGATCGCATTGCGGAAATTCAAGTCCGACTGGCGCGAAGATTCATCACGGCCGGTGTTGATGGAGGATATTTCGGCGACGACTACGGTGCACAGCGGTCGATGCTTTTTTCTCCCAGATTGTGGCGAACGATGGTCAAACCCAGATTGGCTCGAATCTTCTCTCCCTTCATTGAGGCAGGTCTTCCGGTCATACTTCACTCAGATGGCGACATCAAGCAAATTCTACCCGATCTTGTCGAGATCGGCCTGACGACGTTGAATCCGGTCCAGCCGGAAGTGCTGGAGCATTCCTGGCTGGCGCGGATGTACGGGCAGAAATTGAGTTTTTACGGAGGCATTTCCACGCAGTCCGTCATGCCGCAAGGCGACCCGGATCTGGTTCGCAAAGCCACGATCGATTGTGCTCATGTGCTGGCCGGCTCAGGTACGGGCCTGGTTCTGGGTCCATCGCACCGCATGCAATCCGATATTCCGCCTGAGAACGTAGAAGCCATGCTTGAGGGTTTTCGATTATTGGAAGGTTAGCGAACCATGTATAGACGCGAATACATAACGGAGTTGTTTCGTGTTCGATTCGGGACAGATCCGCAGCTATGGGCGCGGGCCCCCGGACGAGTTGATTTGATGGGTAGTCACACCGACTACAATCTCGGTTACGTGCTGACACTTCCCATTAGCCGCGACACTTGGATAGCCGCGCGAAAAAACGGTGGCCGTCAAGTACGGATATACGCCGCAAATCTCGATGAAGGCGATTCCTTTTCTCTCGATGAGATCGAAAAGAGTTCATCAAGAAAATGGAGCAATTATCTCCGGGGCGTAGCGTTTGCATTGCAATCGCAAGGGCTGCAGACGCTGGGGTTCGACGCGGTCATTCACAGCACAGTGCCGATGGCATCCGGCCTAAGCTCGTCTGCTGCCCTGGAATGTGCGACGGCGGTTGTGTTTCGCGAGTTGGGAGGATGGAAGATGACTCCCGAGGCGATGGCCACATTGTGTCAGGGTGCCGAGAATGAATTTGTCGGCGTAAATTGCGGCATTCTTGACCAGTTTTCTTCCTGCCTGGGCCGGGAAGATTGCTCGCTTCTGCTTGACTGCCGCGATCTCTCCACGCGCGTAGTGCGAGTCGCGGATGCCATTCGTGTGGTGATATGCAACACGATGAGTCCGCGCCGGCTTTCAGGCTCCGAATATGCCCTGCGCAGGGCTGATTGCGAACGCGGCGCAGCCATCCTGGGGGTGAGCTCTCTGCGCGATGTGACCATGGAGACGCTCACTGCGAGGCAACAGGAATTACCACAGCAGGTCGCGCGTCGCTGCAAATTCATCGTGGCTGAGAGTGCTCGGGCCGAGTCGCTTGCAAAGGTCCTCGAGACGGGCAATCGGGGAGCGGTGGCTCGCCTCTGTGCCGAGTCTTTCGCCGGCGCTCGGGATCTTTACCAGATATGTTCGCCGAACATGATCGCCATGTATGAGGCGATGCGGAGCGCGCCGGGAGTGATTGGCGCCCGACAAGCCGGAGCAGGCTTTGGGGGGTGCATGGTGGCATTCGTGGAAGCTCCCGAGACGGACAATTTCCGAGCGGCGGTTTCGCACAGCTATTTCAGGGCCACGAAATTGCGCCCGGAAATCTACCCCGTCGAAGCAGCTCCGGGTGCGGCGGCGTGGGTGCCTGAAGATGAGATGGCCTTCACTTAAACACTCTTGCCAATTATTCTTGGAAGGTCGGTGGGAAATTTTCGCGCTTGCAACGGACTGAGGCGAGGTCAGCTCCCCTCAGAACGAAATCCGCAAGGCGAGGCTATAATCACTTTCACAAAAACTGTCATGTTGACATGATGTCATTATTTAGATAATTTCGTTTTTCGCACGGAATTGAGGACAAATCATGCCGCGTGCCAGCCGAATTTCGGAAGAGTAGCTTTCGCTTCGGTTGGAACAGTATTGCTGTTCCCCGGAAGTTCCGCTTGCCCCGGAGACACCAACCTGCAAAGGAAGATCTGCCTGACATCCGCTGGAAAAAGGTCAATATGAGTTCTTCTCTCAATGTGCGTCTTTTCGGATCCCTTCCCACTGGGGAGCCGGTCGAAGCATGGACATTGACCGGAGCATCCGGTCTCGTCCTCGAGATCATTACCTACGGCGGAATCGTAACCAAGTTGTTGCTGCCCGACGGCGAGCGACGTTGGGTCGACGTGGTGTTGGGTTTGAGCAACTTGGATTCCTACCTCGCCGGCCATCCTTATTTTGGCGCCATTGTTGGACGGGTAGCGGGGCGAATCAGCAACGCCCGGTTTCAACTTGCCGGGCGCACCTATGGGCTGGCACGGAATGAGCCGCCTAACCATCTGCATGGGGGGGTGAGCGGTTTTGACAAGAAAGTGTGGCATCCAACCCCTGAGGTTCGGCCCGATGGAGCTCCTTCCCTACGACTCAGCTATCGCAGTCCAGATGGCGAGGAAGGCTATCCGGGAACAGTTAGCGCATCTGTGACCTACACAATAACGAACGACAATAGTTTCGTCATAGATACGATGGCCACGACGGACCATGCTACACCTTTCAGTCTCACTCACCACTCGTATTTCAATCTCGCCGGAGAAGGATCAGGCTCGATCGAAAACCATCTGCTCCAGATTGATGCAGACGAATGCATTGGAACTGACGACCAGCTGACGCTCCTCGACAAGACCGAGCCGATGTGCGGAACAGCCGAAGATTTTCGCAGTCCGAGGCTGCTTGCCGATGCAATCCCGCTGCTTATGCGGAATCATGGCACTCTCTACCCTGTTCGCAGATCGCGCGACGAGCACGAACTCGTCCGAGTGGCTCAGTTGATTCATTTAGCGAGCGGCCGGGTTCTGACTTGTTCAACCACAACATCACACCTCCAGATCTACACAGCTTCCGGTCTCGACGGCTCGCACATTGGAAAGTCTGGTGCACGGTATGAGAAATACGCCGGTATCTGTCTGGAATGCGAAGGCTACCCCAACGGCGCAAACGTGCCGGAGCTCGGCAATATCATCCTGCATGTGGGGACGCCTCAACGCCATAGAACTGTCTACGCGTTTTCGCGGGTGGCAAATTGACCGCGTTTCTCTCAAGCACTCATGAATCACCGCAACCTCAGGGGTACTTTAGAACTCGTCGTACGCGATCTGGTGCGTTGGAACCTCCAGGGCCGCAAGCATTTTGGTGCACGCCTTGATCATCATCGGCGGGCCGCAGAGATAGTACTCGGCGGATTCAGGATGGGCGTGATAGCGGAGGTACTGTTCAAGGACGACCTGGTGGATGAATCCGACGTGACGCGACCAATTATCTTCCGGTTGCGGCGCAGAAAGAGCCAGGTGAAATGTGAAGTTGCGGTGCGTTGAGGCCAGGCCCTGAAAGTAGTCTTCGTAGAAGATCTCCTGCCGGGAACGTGCGCCATACCAGAAGCTGATCTTACGCGCGGTCTGTTCGCTTTCAAGAAGGTGCGTAAGGTGAGCGCGCAGCGGAGCCATGCCGGCGCCGCCGCCGATATAGATCATCTCGCGCTGGGTGGGTTTCACATGGAAGTCCCCAAAGGGACCAATAGCGGAGACTGTGTCACCTTCCCTTAGACTGAAGACGTAGCTCGACCCGACGCCAGGAGCACAGTCCTGGCCAGGCGGCGGCGTGGCGATGCGAACATTGAAGCGGAACACGGGCTCGGTGAATTGGTTATTGGCCATGGAGTAGTTGTTGCGGCGCCCGGACTCACGATTGCAAGCGACGAGGTCGAAGACGTGCTGATTCCGCCAGACGGTCGCGAAGGGCTCAGGAATGTCGAAGTCGCGAAAGCGGATCGCCTCGTAGGTGGGAATGTCGAGCTGGATGTAATCGCCCGGAGTGAATTCAATCTTCTCAGCCGCGTCCAGCGGTTCGAGGACGAGTTCCTTGATAAACGTGGCAACGCTGCGATTGCTCACGACGCGGTACCGGCAGGATTTTTGCGCACGGGCTCCGACTCCGCCGGCATGGAGGATGTTGACGTGGATTCGCTCGCCGCGCAACTCGATGGGGTACGTCGCGAGCCCGCGGCAGATGGGCGTACGCGCCGGTGAGCCGTCGCTAAGATTGAAACGGCCGTTGTGCTTTGCGCACTCAATCATGTTGCCCACGATCAGGCCTTCGGAGAGGTGGGTGTTGCCATGGGTGCAGACTCCATCGGTTGCGTAGAGCTTGTCTGCTTCGTCGCGATAAAGCGCGTAAGTCTTCTGGCCGTGATCGAAGCGCAGTACATCGGCGTGCCGAAGTTGGGCGGCAGGACAAACAGCGACCCAGCCATCCCGGTCAGGATCGGCACAGGAGATGCAAGGCCGCTGGGCCACCCGCGCTTTGGGCTCGGGCAGCCGTCGCCGGACGTGATATGCGGGGTCTTTCACTTGCCGGAGAAGAGTAGGGGCGATCTCGCGCCAGGCGGCAAAAAGGCTTGGATACGGCACAGGGCAATCGTCCTTCACGGCCTCATGCAGCGTGCGCAGGGCATGGTAGGGTACCAGCGGGAACATGTGATGCTCCACGTGGTAGCCCATGTTCCAGTAAAGATAGCGGTGAATGAAACTCATATACACCGTCCGGCAGTTGAGGCGATGATCGAGAACATTCTCCGCCAGCCCGGCGTGTTGAGTGAGACCGTAAGTTACCGTGAGCCAGGTGCCGAACAAATTGGTGAGGCCGGCAAACAGTAAAGGGAGAATGCTGCGGCTATATATGCAGAGAGCGATGATGCCGGCATAGATGGCGACATAGATGCGTGCGCGGAGATAAACCTTGGAAAACTCCGAAGCGGGAACGAAGGTTTTTTCTTCGGCTGCCATCCGTCCCGTTGTATGCAGCAGGATGCGCCTGAAGTACTTGGGGTAGACCTTCAGACTGAAGAAGGCCAGGAAAATAGCCTTGAGATCGGGCGGACGGGGCACGGCAATTTCGGGGTCGCGGCCCACGATGATGGTGTCGCTGTGGTGCCGGTTGTGGCTCCAGCGCCAGATCGTGGCTTCGCGCAAGATCATGAAGGACGCAATCTCGTAAAGAGCATCGTTCATCCAGTCGGTCTTGAACGCGGTGCCGTGCGCTGTCTCGTGCCAGCGCGAGTCAGACATGGTGGCATAAAAGATTGCGTAAAACGCGTAGGGGATGATGGCCCAGGCGGCGGGCCAAAGGAACCAGGTAGCATAGCCGCTGCCAAGAAGCAGCGCAAACCAGAGGAGAGTGTCGCGAATCGCTGGTCCGTCACGGCGCTCGAGCAGTTGGCGCATGGTTTCTCTCGGCACAGCGCACTGATACCAGTCAGCCTCGGCGAGCCCTTTCTCTATGGCAAGAGTCGAGTTGATGCCGGTGAGACTGTAATCGAGCTTGAATTGGGGATTGGAAATGACGTTCACATCGCTGCTCATAAGTGTTCTGACCCCGTGAGTAGGGTGTTTATCTGCCTGTGCTCAAAGGAGTGAGAGCGGTTATTTCGCGCGTTCCTGGGTGGTGCAGCTCTTTGAATTACCATTGCCAGTTCCTCGCTCTCGCTCCCATTGGTAGAGAAAGACCGGACGCCAGGAGGGAGCACCCGCCAGTGCGCTACCACGAGCGGGACGTCCGAAATACGACGGACCCCAGCAGCATCGCGACCTTGAAGCCTTGGTGTTTCCACAGCTAGGCACCGTCGAGCCAGAGGTGAACGACGTCTTTGAATTCCGCTCCCACCTGCAAAGGCTTGGGTTCGATGCCGGAGATTTTCCAGATTCCATGCAGCCACGAGGTGCTCAATGCCGGGCCGCTGTAACATGCAACGAGCAGTCCGATCGGTTGGACATCCAGGTATGACCGGGTATGTTGTGCGCCATCGGATACGACGGTGATTCCGTTGCCCGCGAAATCCTTCAAGGCCGCACGGAGGATGTTGCGCCGGGCGGCGCGAAAATCTCTTGTCATTGCCGCATCCTTCGGCTCCGCTCGGGATAAGCTGTAAAGCCGTGCCCTTTCAAAACACGCGCAACGCACTCCGTTGATCGCCCTTACGGGTACGTTAACGAAGACAGAGGAGAATCTATTCGCTCGTTAAGTCGGTTGTCAACTTGATTCTGCGGAAGGAGAGCGAAGTCCGCTCTCTCAAAAAAGCCCACTTAGATCGAGAGGGCATTTGAATCGTCGCTATAGATGAGGTCGATGAACATGCTCAGATTGCTTCTGAGCACGATGTGAGGAGTCAGACGGGTGAGCTGCTTGGGGGGAACCCTGTCGGTGAGGTAGCGGGTGAGCATTTCAAATGCGGTTTTTCCCTGTGCAAACGGGCGCTGGTACAAGGAAGCCAATACCCTTCCATCTTCAATGAATGGTACAAGCTCGGGGAATAGATCTGTGGTGATCACCTGCACTTTGCCGAGACGGCCGCTCTCCTCCATGGCGCGGAGCACGGGGAGGCTATTGGCCGTATTGATGTACAGGGCGCCCAGATCGGGATACTTCTCGAACAAATCCAGCGCCGCCCGGTAAGCATCGGCCGGCAATTCGTGCGATTCAATGGCGGGCAGCAGAGATAAATGAGGCGAGAGGGTAGCCAAAGAAGCAGCAAATCCTCTCAGTTTTTCGGCGTGATTCTGAATATGAAGATCGCCGGTAATCGTGGCCACCGGCGCCGGAGAAGAGACAACACGGCCGAGCAGGTCGGCGGCTATGCCGCCGCTGA
The DNA here is from genome assembly GCA_963833995.1 of uncultured Acidobacteriota bacterium. Lineage (GTDB taxonomy): Bacteria > Acidobacteriota > Terriglobia > Terriglobales > Acidobacteriaceae > Telmatobacter. The sequence continues at coordinate 322,384 of CAWIAE010000009.1, forward strand.
CTGTTTCATCGCTTGTGATTGAAGCGAGCCGCGGCAAACGGGCGGCATCAGTGGCGACAAAGACCACCGGTGTGTGTTTTTCCTCCAGTTTCCCGAGGAATGGAGCGAGTTGCGCCGGATTGCCAGGCGCCATGATAATGCCATCGAACCCCTGCCAATCGGACTTTTGGATTGCTTCCAGCTCTCCCTCGCCAAGGCGCGGATAAGAGTGAAAGACGAGGTCGACGCCAATTCCGCCCCCGGCATCGCGACCGGCCCGAACCCCGTCGCGGATTCTGTCAAAGAAGAGCGCAATTTGCTCGGGAAGAAAGACACCCACACGGAGGCGGTGGTTCAATTTGAGGGTTCGAGCCGCCACGTTGGGGCGGTAATGGAGCTTTTCCGCCATCCTTAGGACGCGATCCCGCGTCCCTTTGCTCACACCGGGGCGCGCATGCAGAGCCCGATCGACTGTCCCGATCGAGATTCCGAGTGCCCTGGCGATTTCTTTGATGCCCGCGAAGGTCGATGGCCTGTCGTTCATTTGTGCACCGGATTATACAGGATTTACGCGTTTTCAGAGATTGGAACGATCGAGAGCGCAGGGCGAGCGCATACAAAGATCCATTGGTGGCTATATGCGTTGAGCGGGAGATAGGCAAAACGGGGAAATGGACGATCCACCGAGGTATTGAAGGAATTCCGCTGATCACCATGGCGGCGTTTTTGAGCGGGGCGAAGAGTTGGAACGACATTGCCGATTGCGGGGAGGACAAGTGGGAGTGGTTACAGCCCACAGCCAGTGCGCCAGTGCGTGCTCGCTGCCCAAACGGCTGAGCCGGTTGGCGAGCAAGGGAAGATCTTTTCCGACCGCGGCTGCCCGTGGCGCCGGGGAGCCTGAGGGGCATCCAGAATCGCCCGCGAGGAGAGTTTATGGATCAGATGCCGGGCACTATATCTGCATTCCCCGATGAGTGTCATTTGATTCTGAATGTCAATTTAAGCTATTTGCAACCAAAGATATCCACGGGAGTTTGAACGTCTTTAAGGAGTTTCAGGTACTCCCCCGGGAAATAGTAATCAAATAGCCCTTGACAAACACTCTTAGCGGGATAAATATTACCCGGTATCGTACACGACACCTCGATCGAAGCCCAGTTTAAATGTGCTCCGCTTTGACGATGTGTTTCGGGGCAAGTTACGCCTTGCTCCGTTTTTGAAGTGTGTATCTGGAGGAACAGTGAAACGAAGCTACGCAACAGCAAGGGCCGCAATCATGCTCGCCGGCCTGTTCTTTGTCATCGCTTTAGGCCACTCGATCGCGCAAGGTACCGCTTCGATCAGTGGCACAGTCGTAGACACTTCCCAGGCTGCTGTTGCCGGCAGTCAGGTCACGTTAACCAACGTCGGGACTGCGCAAGCTCGCATGGTTGCGAGTTCCGATCAAGGCCTTTTCGAATTCGTTGATTTGCCCCCTGGAGTCTACAAGGTGACGGTCACCAAGACCGGTTTCAAGGCCTGGGAGCAATCCGCAATTACCCTGACCGTAGGGCAACACATTACGCTCTATCCAGCTCTGCAAGTGGGCAGCGCAACCGAGCAAGTCGAAGTCACGGCCCAAGCGGCATTTCTTACCACGGATACGAGTACTCTTTCAGGCGTCGTTGAATCGCAGCAGATTGAGCAATTGCCTTTGAACGGCAGAAATGCCCTGCAACTGGAAGCCCTGGAACCCGGCATCGTCTCAACTGGCACTTCGGGCCAGTTTGGCGCCGTCCAGGTCTCATTCATGTCTTCCGGCGGCAGAGACATCGATACCAACTACACACTCGACGGCGGAATCAACGTGGACCCGTTCTACGCGATTTCGAACAATTACCCGAATCCCGATGCATTGCAGGAGTTCTCGGTTTCCAGCCGCGACTACAGTGCGCGATTCGGACGCGGCTCAACCGATGTAGCCGCTGTAACCCGGTCTGGAACCAACTCGATTCATGGATCGCTCTTTGAATTCATGAGGACTACCGACCTGGACTCCACTCCATTCTTCGCGTCATCCATTCCGGGATTCCATCGCAACCAGTTCGGCGGCTCGATCGGCGGCCATATCATCAAAGACAAGCTGTTCTATTTTGGAAGCTACCAGGGCACCCAGCAATTGGGAAGCCCCGGCGTCGCGACCTACACCACCATTCCCATGGCTGAGAGAGGTTTGAACGGGGCGGATGCCGTCTTCCCCACAGCGGTCATCGATCCGCTCACGAATCAGCCGTTTCCCAACAACACGATTCCGAACGCACGCATCACTTCGCAGGCAACAACGTTTTTCACCAACTTCCTTCCCGCGCCGAACCAGGGAGACAATACCTACAACTATCCCAGCGTTGCGACCTCGCAAGAACACCAGGCCGTAGTAAAGGTCGATTACCAGGAGTCAGGTAAGGACCTTATCACTGCGCGCTATTTCTTCGACGACCTACCCTCCACGGGCTACGGTTCCGGGACCGGGTCGGCACTCGGCACCAGTTGGATCTCGAACTTCCCATACAGGTATCAGGACACCACCATCGGCGAGGTACACACCTTCTCTCCGAACCTGCTGAACGATTTTCATGTTACCTATGAGAGAAGCACGTTTGGAGAGATCACCAGCCTTCCGTTCTCTCTGAGCGCAATCGGATATAGCGTGAATACCCAAAGCGCGTACAGCAACTTTGGGCTCACACCCGATTCTTCTCTAAGCGTCAGTGGCGCGTTTGGCGCCTATCCAGGCGCTCCGACTCGCGACATCATGCCCACCTACGATTTCAACGACAACCTGTCATGGATCAAGGGAAGGCACAGCATCAACGTCGGCTTCCAGATCTACAACAATCGCATCAACGAACTGCAGAACTTCTTTACCGGCGGCGCCATGACCTTCAACGGTCAATTCTCCGGTGTGGGCGCTGCTGACTTCCTCCTGGGCGAGTTCTCAAACTACACCCAGATCAGTGGGCTCAGTTCCAGGTTGCATCAGATGCTGCCCTCTGCCTATGTTCAGGACGACATCAAAATCATGCCCCGGGTGACGTTGAATGCCGGTATCCGGTGGGATGTTGTCTCCGGATATCATTCTGAAGACGGGCAACTCATGACCTTGCAGCCAGGCAAGCAATCCACAGTGTTTCCGCTGGCAACCCAATCGCTGCTGTTCGCGGGCGACCCGGGCGTACCCCAGGACGTAATTGGAACCAGGCGGAACGACATCGCTCCTCGCCTGGGACTTGCGTGGGACGTGTTCGGAAACGGCAAGACCTCGCTTCGCGCCGGATTTGGCACCTACTTTATCCCCATGACCGAAGGCATTTCTCTCAACCGTCAAACCCTCATCCAACCCTTCTGCCTTGAAGTCTCTCTCAATGCGGGCGATGCGGAAAACATCTGGGCACAAGCTCCTTTCAATGGGGTAGACCCCTATCCGATCGCCAGTTCTGCAGCCGGCCTCAAGAGCGTCCCATTCGTCGTAGGTGGCAGCGAGACCACTCTGCCTACCGTATGGAAGACTCAAACAAGCGACATGTGGAGCCTTTCGATTCAGCAGGCACTGTGGAAGAGCGCGGTGCTTGAGGCCAACTATGTGGGTTCCTCCTCGTCGCACATGTTCACCTCGGCCCAGGCTAATTGGGGCCAGTACATCACCGTAGATGGTGCGCCCCCGAGTGAGACCAATCTGCAGTCACGCAGAATCTATCCCGACATCGGACCGATCGAACTGGATGCCGACCTTCTGAGTGCCAACTACAACTCATTGCAGGTGGTCTACAACCAGCAACTGCAAAAGGGCCTGATGATCAAGAGCGCGTACACCTGGTCAAAGAACCTGGGTGTGAACAGCGGTGAAGGCGCGGGAGGTTCTGGTCCTCGCAATCCCAACGACTGGCACGCCGACTATAGCCCCATCGGGGGAAGCGTGCCCTTTGTCTGGGTATCGTCCGTCATCTGGAAGCCACTGGATGGTCGCAGCATGAGCCGCCCCATGAAGTTGGCGATCGGAGGATGGGAGCTGGGTGGTATTTCCACGCTTCAATCGGGGACCCCGCTCACGCTGTATTCCGGACTCGACAATTCCCTCACGGGAATTGGGAATGATTCTCCGGACATCCTTGGAAGCTGGAGCGCCCACAACAGCTCGAGAGCAGATCGGATTGCCCACTGGTTCAACCCGGCTGCTTTCACGCAAAACGCAATCGGGACATTCGGCATGCTGCGTCCGAATACACTCAGCAACCCCGGTTTGGTCAACTTCGACATCAACCTGCAGAAGAACTTCGCTGTCACGGAAAAAGTCGGCTTTGAACTCAGAAGCTCGTTCTACAACGCATTCAACCACGCCAATTTGGGCGGCCCGGGAAACAGCCTGACTTCATCCAACTTCGGCGTCATCACTTCTGCCGGCAATCCGCGTGTCATAGAATTCGGCTCGCGGCTTAGCTTCTAACGCTGGAACTAATTGATATGTGGAGGCTGGTGGACGGACGGCCATGCGGGCGGGTAATACCCGCCCGCATGGAGCCGGTCTGGTCTGATAAACTCCGCGCTGGAGTTGTCGGATGAAGTCAAAGGGTACCCTTTTCAGACCCACCAGTCCCCGCATTGTCTCTTCTGGATTTGCAATTTCTATAGGAATTCTTTTTTGCTTCATTTCACCGATTCAAGCGCAGCAGCCCAGACCAGGCGCTGCGCAAGCGGCGGCCGGATGGAATGCATATGAAGAGGGCCGGCTTCAGGACGCCGAGGCATTGTTGGAGGAGGCGGTCAAACTTTCTCCCGCGGTTGCGGATTACCAGGCTGCACTGGCTGAAGCGGATTCGAAACTCGGCCGGGAAGATGCAGCAATCCAGCACTTGAAGAGAGCGATCGCTCTCAAGCCTCTCGATACCGAGTTTCGGCTGGATCTGGCTCAAATCCTGCAAAGGAAAGGCAACGATCAAGAGGCGCTGCGCATTCTTCAGATCGCGCATCCAGCCCCTGATTTGATCGATTTATGGCACTTCACCCGCGGGTTCAGTCTCTTTCGGCTAGGTGATTTCGGGCCCTCCGGGGATGAGTTCAAGGCGGTCGTTCAGAAGCCCCAGTTCATGGCCTCCGCGTCGTTCTTCCTCGGGAATATCGCCTATTCGCAAGGTCGATTCGACGAGGCTGAACCGTACCTCGCCAAGGCCGTGGAACTCGGAAATGTAAAGGGGAACAAGGCTTACAACATCTACGCCTACGATTACGGCCTGGTGCTCTTCAAACTGGGAAAGTTTGCCGAGGCCGACCACCAATTCAGAGTATCGATCGCGCTGTATGATCGGGACCCGCTGCCCTGGATGTTCCTGGGCCGCTGCGAAGAACAATTGGGGAATTATCCCGAGGCGATCGCCATGTTGGAAACCTCCATCAAGAAAGACTCCACGTTTCAGCTCAGCTATTACGAACTAGCCCGGCTGCAGCAAAGGCACGGGGATCCAAAAAGGGCCGCAGAGCTTTTTGCGAAGATCAGCAAGATGAAGCAAGAAGAAGTTAACAAGGAGGAGGAAAGAGCGACGAGGTTGAAGACAGCACCACAGTCGCGATAGCTAAATGAGTTCCGATTCGAAGACACACCGCACCTTGAGAGGGATTTGCGTGGACAGAGCGAGCACAAGCCATGACAGATCGAAACCCGGAAAATGGGCCGTTTCCGCTGTGATTCTCCTGCTGGGCTGTGCGAGTACGGTCGGTCTTTCCCAGGGCATGGGCGGGTCGCATCACGTTCCAGTTTTGCGAAAACCCGGCAACACTCCTGTCGTCAAGACTGATATCTCTCTCGACGATATCGCGGCCGAAGCGGGTCTCACGTTCAAGCATGAATCCGGCGATCCGATCAATAAGAAGTTCATTCTGGAATCGACCGGAAGCGGGGTTGCCATCTTCGACTATGACGGGGACGGGTTCGAAGATATTTTCCTCGTGAACGCAACCGTTTGGAACAGCTTCGATACCAAGTCCCCGCCAACCAGCAAACTTTTTAGAAACCTTGGCAATTTGAAGTTTGAAGACGTGACCGCAAAAGCGGGATTGACGCACACAGGATGGGGCCAAGGGGTTTGTGTTGGCGACTACGACAACGACGGGCACGAAGACCTGCTAGTTACCTACTACGGTCACAACATTCTCTATCACAATGAAGGAAACGGGACGTTTACAGACGCGACGGCGCGTTCCGGGCTTCCGACCACTGGTACCCGGTGGGGCACGGGATGCTCGTTCTTCGATTACAACCGCGACGGCAAGCTTGATATTGCGATCGCAAATTATGTGAACTTTGATCCGAAGACATCGCCTCTGCCGGGCCAGAATGCGATTTGCCAATTCAAAGGCCTTCCAGTGGTCTGCGGACCGCGCGGACTCAACGGCGCAAGCAACATTCTCTACCGGAATATGGGGGACGGAACGTTCAAGGATGTGTCCGCGGCCTCTCACTTCGATCAGCCGTCGGGCCATTACAGCTTCTCGGTGATTACCGGCGATTTCGACGGAGATGGGTGGCCCGATGTCTTCATAAGCTGTGACTCGACACCGAACATACTGCTCCACAATAACCACGACGGAACATTCACAGACGTAGGTATTCCCAGCGGCACGGCTTTCAGCGACGACGGCGAAGAACAGGCTAACATGGGCGCCGATGCGGGAGATTACAACCATACAGGCCGGCTCGATTTGGTGACTACCACCTTCGACGACGATGTGCCTGGGCTGTTTCTCAACGAGGGCAACAATGAGTTCGACGACGTTTATCTTCAGGCAGGTTTGGGCTATCGCACTCATCAAGTGAGTTGGGGAGTGGCCTTTCTCGACCTGGACAATCGGGGCTGGCTGGACATCTTTATCGCCAATGGCCATATATATCCGAACGTGGACGCCCTGCACAGAGAAAGTCACTACCGGGAAGAGAAGACTATCTACTACAACCTTGGCAATGGCACATTTGCGGATATCACCGACCAGTCGGGGCCGGGGCCGAGAGAGAAGACGGTTTCACGCGGAATTGCTTACGGAGACCTGCAAAACGATGGTTCACTCGATATCGTCGTCAACAACATGAACTCTACCCCGAGCCTGCTGGTCAACCGCGGCAAGAAAGGCAACTGGATCACCCTGAAGCTTGTGGGGACAACCAGTAATCGAGACGCAATCGGAGCGAAGGTGGAGGTGAAGGCAGGAGCACTAGATCAAATGGCGGAGGTTAGGAGCGGCTGCTGCTATCTCTCGCAGAGCGATATGCGCCTTCACTTTGGATTGGGAAGTGCTGAAAAGGTTGATGCGGTTGAGGTACGCTGGCCTACCGGCAAGAAAGAGGCCTTTGCGGTGGAAGGCATCAACAGGATCGTTGAGTTGAAAGAGGGGACTGGGAGTTGATGTTGGGCTGCCCCGGCACCGGATTATTCGCGCAGTTTCACTTGTTGTACGAAGGGGATGGGAAAACAGATGGTGCGTATTGTGAGTCGCTTCGTTCTTATTTCTTCAGTCGTGGTTATGACGCTCGGGCTGCCTTGCCGGGCTGGATTTGGGGCAGGCATGCCGGAATTGCGGACCCCTAAAGCGCCGCTTAGCCCACGCATCAACGGGCCCAAGGTCTATGGCGCAAGACCAGGGCATCCATTTCTATATCGCATCCCTTGCACGGGTGTGCGTCCCATACACTTCTCGGCGGTTGGTCTGCCTTCAGGCCTCACCCTGGATGCAGCCAAAGGGATCATCTCAGGCAGCGCTCCTTCGGCTGCGGGCGATTACCCGATTACGTTGAATGCTGTGAATGCAAAAGGCAAAGTGACTCGCGCTTTCAAGATCGTGGTGGGCGACACGCTCGGCCTCACTCCGCAGATGGGATGGAACGGTTGGTATACGCTCTACGCGCGCCCCACAGACACCGACATTCGCAAGGCGGCCGACGCCATGCTTGCGTCGGGAATGGCCGACTATGGATACCAGTTCGTGGATATGGACGATGGCTGGGCGCGCAAGCCTGGATCTTCCGATGCGGTGCTGGGAGAGCCAATGCGGAATCCAGACGGCACGATCCGCCCCAATGGCCGATTCCCGGACATGGCCGCCCTCACAGCGTACATCCACTCTCTCGGACTGAAAGCCGGAATCTACTCGGGTCCAGGGCCCCGGACTTGCGCAGGATTGGAGGCATCCTATGGGCACGAAGCGCTTGATGCACAGCAATACTCGAAATGGGGATTCGATCTGCTCAAATACGACTGGTGCAGCTATACCCAGATAGCCAAAGACAAGAGCCTTCCGGAGCTTCAGAAACCTTACCTCAAGATGAGCTCTGAATTGATAAAACAGGATCGGGACATCGTCCTGAACATGTGCCAATACGGAATGGGCGACGTATGGAAATGGGGACGCCAGGTTGGCGGCCAGTCCTGGCGCACCACTGGCGATTTGGGCGCGGTCAAAGGCAGCACTCTGCCCGGCTTCTATACCGTGGGTTTTGCCAATGCACTTCTCGATGCATACGCAGGGCCGGGAGGCTTCAACGATCCTGACTATATCCTGATTGGCACCGTGGGCGACGCAAGACACAGCAGCCTTGCCGCGAGGAAAACACCGCTGAAGCCGGAAGAGCAATACAGCTACATGTCGATGTGGTCGCTCATGGCCTCGCCGCTGTTCTTCTCCGGAGACATGACGAAGCTGGACGATTTCACGCTCAACGTTCTGTGCAATGCAGAAGTGATCGACATCGATCAAGATACGCTGGGCAAACAGGCAAAGATTGTAAGGAAGAACCAGCAAGAGATGGTTCTTGCCAAACCGCTGGAAGATGGTTCTGTTGCAGTTGGCCTGTTCAACCTCAGCGAAGGGCCGCTTAACATTTCCATCGATTGGAAGGATGTGGCGGAAAGCGGCAAGCTGACGGTTCGCGATGTCTGGCGCCAGAAGAATATCGGTTCATTCACTGACAGCTTCAAATCGCCCGTGGCGCCGCACGATGTTGTATTAGTGCGGTTAATCAAGCCGTAAATGCTGGACTCTGCCGCGGGCGGCGAGCGAGTTGCGCCGCCGCGGCAGCTACGTGTCTCGGTGCTGAAGGAGAAGCATGCTTAGCTTGAATCGGCGATCTTTTGTGCAGTTGTCTTCCGGCGCCGCACTCTGCGCTGCATCCAGCCGGGTTTTCGGTCTCAGCGATGCGCCCTCAATTTCCAGCCAGCCTGGAGCAGTCCGCGTTACGGGCTCTAACTATTTCTGGGAGTATTCGCAAAGCGACGACACATTCAAATTGCGCGATTCCAAAAACCGGATCATCGTGAGCGGCAGGATGCAGCCGGCGGTGGTGGTGGCTGTGGCAGGCGAACCTGCGCAAAGACAATGCGCCCCTGGAAGGCCCTCTGCTCCGCGTTCTGAAAAGGACCGCGTAACAGTCGACTACGATGACGTCAACGGCACGGGCAGGCTATCGGTAACCTGGCGCTTCGACGAGCACGGAATCTGGACCGAGCCCGTACGTTACGACGCGTCCGCGGACCAGGATGTAGTCAGTCTGCATTACTTCAGCGACGTCAAAGACGGCAAGCCAGTTCCCTCTCTTCATGCCAGTTTTCTTGTGGTTCCCGGCATCAGCGAAGCCTCAACCGTCAGCCCCATCGTGCGAGACGATGTCGCTCTCAACGAAAACATCTGGCTGGGCCGAGGCAGCTCTGCGCCCGGCCCTTCCCAGCAGTGGGGCTTGCCCGTGCATTACTTCTGCGGCTTCAGCGTCGACGTTTCAAAAGGCGGGCGAAACAGCTTCACTACCGGCAAATCGGATGCTTTCACCTGCGGCCTGGCAGACCTGCCTGGCGGCGATCTGTATCTTCAACTCGACTCCGGCAGGAGCAGTATGTGGGTCGACTATCGTAGCGACTTGTGGAAGCATATGCGCGGGCCGGGGTCCATCCCGCTGGGCGCTACGCTCTACTGGTCTCTCGCACCGGACTATTACGATGCAATCGCCGGCTACTATCAAGGGCTGCTGCAAGCAGGTGTTATTCATACGTCTCAGCCTTCGCCGAAGAAGATAGCGACGGCTCTTACGCCGCAGTTTTGCACCTGGGGATCTCAGGTGGACCGGCACAAAGACGACAGGCGCCTGGATGAGCGCTACCTTAACGAGATCTACGAGGAACTCAAGGCTTCAGGCATGAAGGCGGGAATGCTTTCCATCGACGCCAAGTGGGAAGGAAGCTACGGCAAGCTGGAGCACTCTGCCGAGCGCCTGCCCCACTTTGAGCAGTTTCTCGACCGCGTTCGCGCGGATGGCTACAAGATTGGCGTATGGGCGGCGCTAATGCGTTGCGAGCACCCTGCCGAGCTTGGCCTTACTACGGACCACATGCTCAAGAGGCCGGATGGGTCGCCGTTTACCGTGAGCTGGATCGACAGCCCTGCCTACTACATCATGGACTTCACCCAGCCTGAAGTGGCCAGGGTACTGGAAGATGTAGCCCGGAAGTTTATCCGCAGATACAAGGTGGACCTGCTTAAATTCGACTTTGGCTATGAGATGCCTTCGGTTGCCGAAGCCGCGCCCATGGACAAGAAATTTACCGGGGAACGGCTGATGCGCAAGGGACTCGACGTGCTGATCAAAGCCATGCGGCAGGAAGATCCCGACCTGGTGGTAATGTATTACAGCTTGTCGCCGCTTTTCCTGGATTACTTTGACCTGTTCAGCCCCGATGATCTATTCGAAGACGCCGGGGATTACGACGTGGAAGCAAATCGCCGCTTCTTCTTTAGTAGTCTCCTGGGCCAGTTGGGAGTTCCAACCTACGGTTCTTCGGGATATGACTGGGCGTGTATGCCGAACATCTGGTTCGATTCAGCAGCCGTGGGCACACTGGGCTCGATGAACGACTTCAGAGCCGACGAGCAGGGAGAGCGGGACACTCCCGAATTTGTGGCGAAATACAACGGCCTGACCCATGTGCTGCGGCCCACAGTCAATTTTGAGATTCTGCCCCTCGATTACATTCCGGAGGCGGCGACACTGGGCGCGCATGCAAGATCATGGGCCCGATTTGAAGCGGGGCAACTGGTCCTTCTTGCGTTCCGCCCGCCCATACCCGGCGATCCCCGGATATTAGCCCGCCAAACGGACGATCCACGCGTCGAGGGAACGGTTCAATCGAGTGTTCCCGTCGTGGTTGCTTCAAAGACCGGTGACAACATTGCTTCCAGCGGAAATCTCGCCGTGGTTCCGTACGGAGGCGGAGAGATTGTAATCCGCCGCAATCTTGGAACCAAAGCGGAAATTGTCTCCCACTACTTTGGGGAGGCAGTAACGCGCAGCCAAGCGGCGATAGCGAATGGCGAATTGAAGATCGACGCGGTCGAGCGCAATCCGGCCGGCAAGCCGCTGGAATGGATCGAAGTGCACATCTCGTAAGCGCGCCTTGTGCCGCGCGCGATTTTGATTGGCGGCTTTAAAGATGAGAAGGGAACTTCACATGAATCGCACTCCACTTATCGCTCTTCTGCTAAGTCTTCTTTCAGTGCCGCTGATGTGGGCTTCGGAGAGCAACCGAGAGATTCTGACTCCAAAACCGCCTGCCGGGGCCAGAGTCAATGGCCCGACCATCTATGGCGCACATCCGGGGCATAAGTTCCTTTACCGCATACCCTGCACAGGCGAACGGCCGGTTCGTTTTGCGGCTCAGGGCCTGCCTGCATCCTTGCATCTCGATCCTGCTACCGGCATCATCACCGGCCGGACGCCCGATAAACGGGGCACCTATGCGGTCACGCTGCAAGCTTCCAACTCCAAGGGAAAATCCTCCAGGCTGTTCCGGATTGTGATCGGCGACACGCTGGCGCTCACTCCGCCGATGGGCTGGAACAGTTGGTACTCCTATTACGAGCAGGTCACGGGCAAAGTAGTGCGAGAGGCTGCCGACAACATGATCTCTTCTGGCATGGCCGATTTCGGGTATCAGTACGTCAATGTTGACGGCGGCTGGCAGGTGAATAACAACGGCAAGGATCCCGAAGTAGGAGGAGAACCGCGCGACGCCAAAGGAAACATCAATTCCAACCGCCGCTTTCCCGACATGCAAGCCATGGCCGCTTATATCCACGCCAGGGGTCTCAAGGCTGGCTTATACACTTCTCCCGGTCCGGTCGATTGCGCGGACTCCACGGGCTCCTATCAGCATGAGGAAGCCGACGCGAAGACATTCGCGGCGTGGGGATACGACTTCCTTAAATACGACTGGTGTTCTTATACCAAAATCGCGCCGGCAAAGCCGTCTTTGGCCGACATGCGCAAGCCGTATGACCTGATGGGTGGAATCCTGAAGAAGCAGGATCGCGACATCGTCTTCAACATGTGCCAATACGGCATGGGAGACGTCTGGACCTGGGGCGCGGACGCTGGCGGCAACTCCTGGCGGACTACGGGCGATCTGGGCATGGCCAAAGGCAGCACTCTTCCCGGCTTCTATATCGTGGGCCTTGCCAATGCAGCGCATTCAAGTTACGCAGGACCAGGCCACTGGAACGATCCGGACTATATTCTCATCGGCAACGTAGGAAACGCCTTCAAATGGGGCCAGCGGCAAAAGCCTCAACCGACCTCTCTTACTCCCGACGAACAATACAGCTATGTGTCAATGTGGTCGCTGATGGCCGCGCCGCTCTTTTTTGCCGGGGATATGACCGCGCTTGACGACTTTACCCTGGGCCTTTTGTGTAACAGCGAGGTCATCGACGTGGACCAGGATGCCCTGGGATGGCAGGCGCGCGTCATTCGCCGGAACGCAGACGAGTTGATTCTGGAGAAGCCGCTCGAAGATGGTTCCGTTGCCGTGGGTTTCTTCAACCTGAGCGACGGCCCACGAAAAATCACCGCCAGCTTGACAGACCTTGGCCTGAGCAAGGGCCAGAAGGTTCGCGATCTTTGGCGCCAGAAGGAGATCGGCGGCATGACCGATTCGTTCTCTCACGAAGTGGCGAGGCACGGCGTCTTCCTGATACGCCTTTCGCCCGTGTATTCGGCTCGGCAGAGGCCTTTATAACCACGATCGACGCACTCCTTGCCGTGCAGCAGGGAGTGCGTCTTCTAACCTTCACCAATTGGCAGTTTTTGTTCAAGGAGAACCATGCTTAGCTTGAATCGGCGAACCTTTGTGCAACTCTCCTCCGGCGCCGCTCTTGGCGCTGCTTCGAGCCGGGTTTTCGGCCTCGGCGATGCGCCTTCAATTTCCAGCCAGCCCGGCATAGCCCGCGTTACGGGCTCAAACTATTCCTGGGAGTATTCGCAAAACGACGACACATTCGAATTGCGGGACCAAAAGAATCGGCTCATCGCCAGCGGAAAAATGCAGCCCGCGGTCGTCGAAGCTCCTGCAAGCGATCCTGCACTGAGACAATGCACGCTTGGAAAGCCATCTGCGCCCCGTTCTGAAAATGGTCGCGTGACCGTGGACTACGAGGGCGTAAACGGCACGGGCCGGCTGTCGGTAACCTGGCGATTTGATGAACACGGCGTCTGGACCGAGCCCATCGTCTACGAAGCGCCTACGGACCAGGACGTGGTAAGTCTGCATTACTTCGCCGAGGTCAAAGACGGCAAGCCAGGGCCGTCGCTTCATGCCAGTTTTCTTGTGGTTCCCGGCATCAGCGAAGCCTCAACCGTCAGCCCCATCGTGCGAGACGATGTCTCTCTGAATGAAAGTGTCTGGCTCGGCCGCGGCAGCTCCGCGCCCGGCCCTTCGCAGCAGTGGGGACTGCCGGTGCATTACTTCTGCGGATTCAGCATCGATGATTCTAAAGGCGGGCGAAACAGCTTTACTACCGGCAAATCGGATGCTTTCACCTGCGGCCTTGCAGATTTGCCCGGCGGCGATTTGTACCTCCAGCTCGACTCCGGCAGGAGCAGCATGTGGATCGACTATCGCAGCGACCTTTGGAAGCACATGCGTGGGCCGGGGTCGATCCCTCTGGGCGCGACGCTGTATTGGTCCGTTGCGCCGGATTACTACGACGCCATCGCTGGTTACTATCAAGGACTGCTGCACGCCGGCATCATTCATCGCGCCCAGCCTTCGGCCAAAAAACTGGCTGCCGCCCTCACGCCGCAGTTCTGCGCCTGGACGGCTCAGGTAGACCGCGACAAAGCCGGGCCGCACCAGGACGCGACGTTCGTCAATGGAATCTACGAAGAGCTCAAGGCGTCGGGATTGAAGGCAGGAATGCTTTCGATCGACGACAAGTGGGAGGGGAGTTACGGCAACCTGCAACACGCTGAGGATCGTCTCCCTCACTTTGACCAATTCCTCGCTAGGGTGCACTCGGATGGATACCTGGTTGGTCTTTGGGCCGCACTCATGCGCTGCGAGCACCCGGCCGAGATGGGCCTGACCCCGGAGCAGATGCTCAAGAAGCCAGATGGGCAACCCTTCGTGGTCGGCGGCTCCGACTCCCCCACCAGGTACTACATCCTGGACTTTACCCAGCCGGAAGTGGCCAAGGTTTTGGAAGATGTGGCACGGAGATTCATTCGCACCTATAAGCCTGACCTGCTCAAGTTCGACTTTGGCTACGAAATGCCCTCGGTTGCAAACGCCGCGCCCCGAGACAAGAAATTTACCGGCGAGCGATTGATGTGGAAGGGACTCGATGTACTAATCAACGCCATGCGCAAGGAAAACCCCGACCTGGTGGTGATGTACTACAACCTGTCGCCGCTGTTCCTGGATTACTTTGACCTGTTCAGTCCCGACGACCTGTTTGAGAACGCCGGGGAATACGACATCGAAGCCAATCGCCGCTTCTTTTTCAGCAGCCTTCTGGGCCAGTTGGGGGTTCCCACATATAGCTCCTCAGGATACGACTGGGCGTCCACCGCCAATATCTGGTTTGACGCCGCCGCCATTGGAACCATTGGTTCGATGAATGACTTGAAGGACGACGAAGAAGGGGAGGGATGCACCCCCGAGTTCGCGGCAAGATACAACGGCGTGACCCATGTCTTGCGACCTACGGGTACTTTCGAGATAGTGCCCCTGGATTACATTCCAGAGGCGCCCACGCTGGGGGCCCATGCACGGTCATGGGCGCGCATCGAAGCAGGGCAACTGGTGTTGCTGGCATACCGGCCGCCGGTGGCCGGCGACTCTCGGATCCTCGCCCACCAGACTGACGATCCGCGCGTCAAGGGCGCGGTTCAATCCGGTGTACCAGTGGTGGTTGCGTCGAAAACCGGCGAAAGTATTGATACCAGCGGAAACCTGGCCATGGTCCCATGCGGGGATGGGGAGATCGTTCTTCGTCGCCGCGGCGGGACCCACGCGGAGATTGTTTCCCACTATTTTGGAGGGGCGGTAGCCAGGAGCGAGGCGGCCATCGCAAACAGCGAGTTGAAGGTGACCGCGCACCAACACAATTCTGAGGGAAAGCCATTGGAATGGATTGAGCTGCGAATCTCCTGATTCTCAAAATGGACCGACCGCCATGCATCCTGCCACATTCGGCGCACGGGGCTGGCGGCTGACACGATCGGAGGTCTGTGCCCACCTGCTGCGAAAAGCGGGGGCCGAGGTGCTGCATGGCAACCTCGAAGCATTCGACAGCCTGCGCGAAAGAGCGGCAAATCTGACGGCGTCATTCACCTTGCCTTCAATCATGGCTTCTCAAGGTTCCAGAGCAACTGCGATGATGACCGAAAAGCGATCGAGGCGATCCACGGAGGTGCTGCTGGGCTCGAACCTGCCGTTCGTTAACACCTCGGATACGGCGATCGAGGCAAATGCGGGCGGCAAGCAATCGACGAGCACAGCTAAACAGCTTCATGGAACAAGCTCGGCTTCCCTGCTCTTCGGCGCCGCTATTCCGTGCAGTTGATCGAGATACTGATCCGGCATCAGCCGCCTCGAAACGCGGTTTGGGGACCAATCCAACTTAGGTTCAAGCATTTGCCTGGTTGTTGTCAGGCACGGTGGGTCGCGCAATGTGCCGTGCGTTTAACGCGTTGCGTATGATTTCCCCTTCCGGGTGCTGGTAGACCATGGCGCTTCTTACATCATCGTGGCCCATTGCGTTCATAACAGCTTTCAGATTTCCGGTCTTCGCCAGCACGAAGCTGCCGAAGTCGTGGCGTGCGCAGGAGAGGACGAGTTCGTGCGGCAGCCCTGCGGCTTGCCTCGCACGCGCCCATTGCCGGTATACCATTCCTTCTCCAATGTGCTTTCCTTTATAATGCGACATCCACACCCAGCCCTCGCTCCGTCCCTCACAGCGCGCCTCGATAATCTGCTTGACGCGTGTGCTCATAGGGATGAACCGGCGGCCGGACTCCGTCTTGCTGTCCGGCGTGAAGATCGTCCCGGCATCGAAGTCCACGTTCTCTACCCGCATGCAGTAGAGTTCGCGGGCGTTGCGCATTCCGGTGTCGCGCATTACCACGATGATGTCCTTCAGCGGCTGGTCGGCCACTGCTGACAGCCTCCTTTCCGCTTCGTCGTTGAGGCGGAGCGAACGGCCGTGTTCCTCGAAGAGCGCAAAGTCAGGAACCTCAAAGACCAGTTTGTCCTCCTTGGCTTTGGAATACATCCTCCGCAGCGTTCGAAGCGCGTTGTTGCCGTTCGAGGCCGATCCGGGAAACTGCAGCTTTTCGACCTCGTCTTTGGTGATCTGGTCCATTCGCATTCCTGAGATTTTCGTTTGCTCAACAATCGCCAGCCGTTTTTGTAATAGCGGCGGCTGTCGGACTCGAGCCGTCCCGTTTCCGCCCATTGCAGGAAATCCTTCGAGTATTCACGAAGTGTGGGCGGCTTTTTGTCTAGTGGGTCGCTGCCCTTGATTACGGCAGCGAGTTTGAGAGCGGCAGCCTTTTGCGCTCTCGTTTCATTTGTTTCCTTGGTTGATCCGCGGTAGCGCTCGCCACGCACCGTGAAGTCATACCAGTAATACTTCGACTCGTTCTTTCTAAACAGTTCCACGAGAACACCTCCAAGCAGCCCGCACGGAAGCAACTCGTGTGTTCCGACGAACGGGTCCGCGCGGAGCAACAACATCGTACATCAGCTAGACTTTGATACCAACCCAGTCGCAGAGCACACCTACGCAATACCAATGCTCGAACACTGCGACCGTGGTTCAGTGTTGCCGGCGGCGCCGTCCATAACGGCGCGATAGTTAGTCGATCCTGAAAAACCAACAAAACCCGTATAACACCTAGTGAAATGCGGTTGTTTTTACTCTAGAATTTCCCTGAAGGCTGAGCAAAGGGCCTGGAAACCGGGGAAAAGCGATGCGACCCAAGCGCGAGCCGGAGCAGCCACAGCGGGAGATGTTTCAGATAGATTTGGAGCAGTTGATCGACATGAGCCATCCGTTAGTTCGTCTCGGTCTTTGCATTGACTGGGAGTCGTTCGAACAGACATTGGGCGGCACTTATCATCCCAGTCAAGGTGCGCCTGGGATCCCGACTCGCCTGATGGTGGCTCTGCACTATCTGAAGTATCAGCAGGATCTGAGCGATGAAGACGTGGTTGCCGTGTGGGTTGAAAATCCCTACTGGCAGCACTTCAGCGGCATGAGGTACTTTCAGCATCAGGTACCGATTGATCCTTCGAGATACTTGGCGCGGTACGCCTCATCGATTTGATGATTTACATTACCAGTCACAGGCTCGAACGTGACTTCACGCTCGATACCCGCGATGCGGGTGCGGCCGGCCTTCTGCGTGATCGCCGCCTTGTACCAGCGCGAGTTCTGTCCGCTGTAGGCGCGTGCATAGAGTCCACCATCGGGAACGACTGACCAAATCCAGGTTGGCGTTCCGTAAGTGACACCATCCTCGCGAAAGGGTGAGACATGGAGATCGTCAGCTACAGCGATCTTTTTCAGTCCTGCTTTAGTCCAATGACTCATGTTGTCCTTCTACTTTGAATACTGTGCGTCGGTGACCGGCTCGAGCCAATCGACGGCCTTGCCATCAAGCACTTCCGTTATGGCAATATGAACCATCCCAACCTGCGCGGACGCGCCGTGCCAGTGCTTCTCTCGGACTTCAAAAAAGACAACATCACCGGGCCTCACTTCTTCAACGGGGCCACTATCTCGCTGCACCCAACCAAGACCCTGTGTGATGATGATCGTCTGGCCAGCCGGGTGAGTGTGCCACCGGGTGCGCGCTCCTGGTTCGAAGGTGACAACACCTCCATTGGAGTGCCGTCCGCCGTCAGGGGGGAAAAGCGGATCTATGCGAACGCTACCAGTGAACCAATCTGCGGGTCCCTTCGTCGATGCCACTGAGCCAACTCTCGTGATTTTCATTGCGTACTCCTTTGCATGTTTGCTTTGGAAAGCTCTGACGAAGATCACTCCAGCCGAGAGCTACCGGTTTGTCATACGCTCGAATTCCGCCGGATACCGGTTGCCAACAACCGGAATCTTGGTCAGAATGCCGTCAAGCTCGTGTATCTCATCCGGCGTGAACCTCAGACTCGTCGCTCCGATGTTTTCCTCGAGACGCCCTACCTTCGTCGTGCCGGGGATGGGCACTATCCAAGGCTTCTGAGCGAGCACCCAAGCGAGAGCGATCTGAGCGGCGGTCGCTTGTTTCTTCGCTGCGAAAGATTGGATTGCATCGACCAGAACGCGGTTTGCCTTGCGGGCCTCGACGCTAAAGCGGGGGAAAGTGCCGCGGTTGTCTTGTTTGTCGAACTGTGTCTGCTCAGTAACCGAACCTGCCAGATATCCCTTGCCCAGCGGGCTGAAAGAGACAAGGCCAATGCCGAGTTCCTCAAGCGCCGGCAGAATTTCTTCTTCGGGCTCTCTCCACCACAAAGAATATTCGCTTTGCAGCGCAGTGACCGGATAGACGGCGTGGGCACGGCGAATCGTCTGCGTACCAGCTTCAGAAAGGCCGAAATGTCTGACCTTACCTTGCTCAATCAACTCCTTCACGGTTCCTGCCACGTCTTCGATGGGCACAGCAGGGTCAACGCGATGCTGATACAGCAGGTCGATCGTCTCGATACGAAGCCGTTTCAGTGAGGCTTCCACTGTCTCCTTGATGTACTCCGGCCGGCTGTTCAAACCGGTTGGGTGGGGATCGCCCGAGGAGTCGAATTGAAATCCAAACTTCGTCGAGATCACGACCTGGTCCCGCACAGGAGCAAACGCCTCTCCCACAAGCTCTTCATTGACAAATGGACCGTATACCTGCGCTGTGTCAAAGAGGGTGATTCCGCGATCCACAGCACCTCGCAATACCGCGATCATCTCCTGCTTTGTTCCGGCAACGGGACCATGTCCGGAGCTCGCCCGCATACAACCCAGACCAATGGCCGAGACTTCGAGACCGCTCCGTCCTAGCTCGCGCTTCCCCATTTGCTTCTCCTTCTATGCAATGAGTTAGTGCCCGAGTCTGCGCTCAAACACATCCTTCGCAACGGGCAGCGCTGACATCGCACATGGCTATCCGGCGCAGAACGCGATATGCGTCAGTACCTCAGAGGCTTGCGCCTGCGTCAGGCCGTTGTCCATCGCGCGGTTTAGGTGAAACGGGATCTGGGCAATCTGTCCGTTCGCAATCAGTGCGCTTACGGTGACGAGGCTTCGGTCGCGGGGAGCAAGCGCCGGACGCAGCCACAAGTCTCGGAACAGCAAATCGGTAGTGTTCTGAACCAGGCCAGGCGAGACTGCGCCGAAGTTGCTGCCGACCTGAGTTGCTCTCTGCTTCTCAACTTCTTCATTGAGCGGCAGTGGCTTGTCTTTGGCCGGGGGCAGCTGATCGACGCCGACACCACGCTGATGGAAGATGCCTTTTGCGACGGTGACGGCAGCCATCGCATTGCCCCAGCCAGCGTAGAACGCGAGATGCGTGATGATCTCGGAAAGCTCTGCGGGCTTTACTCCGTTTTCGAGCGCCAGTGCGAAATGGACAGGCATCTCCACGGTCTGGATGCGCGCGATCACGGCTGCTACGGTGACAACACTTCGATCACGCGGCAAAAGCTCGGGACGCTTCCAGAGACCGCCGAGCAAGGATTCCCTGGTGTAATGCTCGAGGGCCGGTGAAACCGAACGGACATCATCATAGGTCAGCGGCATAGCCGTCGCGTTGAAATTCTTCGAATCAGACATATTCATCTCCTTTCGAACAACAAGACCGTCTACCCACAATGAAGCCGTGAGGAACACCGCACTCGATTTCATAAAGACCCGCCGTTCCATCGCCTTTGGCTTACCTCATCACGTATCCGCCGTCGACCGAGATCGACTGGCCGGTGATGTAGCTGGCGAGATCGCTGCACAAGAAAAGAACCACGTTCGCGATTTCTTCGGGACGGCCTTCGCGCTGCATCGGTACAAAGGTCTCACGCATCATCTTCAACGCTTCGCCCTGGCCCTCGGCCTCCATTTTGTCAGCCATCGGCGTGCGAATGAGACCAGGGCAGACGTCGTTGATGCGGATGCCGCGGGTCGCATACTCGAGTGCCGCGCTCTTGGTAAAACCGATCACGCCGTGCTTTGCAGCGTGATACGTGCCCCGCTGATTGCCTCCGACCAGACCGCCCAGCGAGGAACAGTTGACGATTGCGCCGCTGCCTTGCTCGCGCATCACCTGCAACTCAAACTTCATCGAACTCCACACGCCGCGAAGATTGACCGCCATCACGCGGTCGTAATCATCGCGGGTTACATCGGCGGTCTCGGCCAGCACATTCTGAATGCCGGCATTGTTGTAAGCGGCATCGAGACGGCCAAATTCCTTCACCGTCTTCTTTACCATCGCCTCTACCTGTGCGTCGTCCGACACATCGCAAGTGACAGCGAGCGTTTTATGGCCTTTGTCGGCGAGTTGCTTCGCGGCCGCTTGCGCTTCTTTCTCGCTCCAATCGGCCAGAACTACCGCGGCGCCCGCCTCTGCAAATGCGTTGGCCGTCGCAAATCCCAGACCCGATGCGGCACCAGTGACAAGAGCCACCTTGTACTCAAACGAAATGACCATAATGCTCCTTCTCCTGTCGGCGTTTGGTCTTGAGGCGCCTACAAATAGATTAGACGTGAGCGTTATGATCTGAAGGTCTTTCTATTGCATGTGGTTATGAGTATCATTCATGAATGATGCGAAATGCGGAGCCTGGAGAAGAGGGTCGGCGTGCAACTGCTCGCTCGAACCACCCGAAGTGTTTCCGCGACTGCGGCGGGGACGGCGCTGCTTCAGGAACTCGCACCGGCGCTTGAACGAATTGGGAGGGCGGTCGCAGAGACCATGAAACAGCGGGAGCGTCCCGCAGGCCGAATCCGTCTCATCATCCCGCGCACGGCCACGGAGATGGTGCTTCTTCCCAAATTGTCAAAGTTCGCTCGTAACTATCCGGAGATAGTTTTGGAGGTCACTTCTTCCAATGATCCTGTCGATCTGATCGCAGGCGAGTATGACGCAGGGGTTCAGCTCGGCGAGTTCATTCAGAGAGACATGATCGCAGTTCCCGTGACCCGAGAGATGCGACTCGCTGTGGTGGGCTCTCCGGCATACTTCCAATCGAACCCGATCCCGCGCCACCCGCAGGACTTAAAAGACCACTCCTGCATCGGATTTCGCTTCAGCAATACCCTTTACCGTTGGGAGTTCGAAAAGGGACGCAAGGCGCTCACGGTCAGCCCGCAAGGACCAGCTTCGTTTGACGATCCGGATTTGGTGATCCAGGCTGTGATGGATGGCGTAGGAATCGGGACGGCGATGGAAGACACTCTTGCGGAGATGATTGGAAAAGGACGCCTGGTTCAGGTGCTCAGAGATTGGTGTCCATCGTTCCCCGGGTATTTCCTCTACTATCCCAGCCGCCGCAATCAACCGGCCGCGTTAGCTGCGTTGATCGCCGCGTTCCGCTTCTCCTTGTCAACTGCGTTCACTTGAAACCAGTCACTGTCCCCACAGCGCGATGCATTATGGTCGGACGGAGACACCGAGGGAATGTCTCCACGAATGTCTGCGCTTTCCTGTGATCGCCAAGTCACACATCGGAAACGGAACCGGGACTTCTGAGATTCTGGCGGGAGCGACGGGACTCGAACCCGCGGCCTCCTGCGTGACAGGCAGGCGTTCTAACCAGCTGAACTACGCCCCCGCATAAACTGATTCTCAACCGTTACTGTGCTTTTCTTGCCCTGCCTAAAACCTCCCGAGAATGCCGTGACAGGGCAGAGATGTGCTGGGAATTCCAACTGGATCTAAAACCGGCTTCTATGAGAAGGTCATAAATGTCAAGGCCGACGTGGCGGCCGTTCTAGTGTCAGCAACGAACGTCGGGAGTGGTGGTGAACACTGTCAAGGGCGTCCCGCGGGACGTTCATCTCGACCCTTGACAGTGTTCACCACCACTCGGACACTCGAGTTGGGAACGAAGCAGAACATGTTCTTTGTTCAGCTTCGTTCCATATTAGAGTGAAGTGCGTTCGTCCGATTCTGCAGAACGGAACTTGGTTTCATTCGCTACGGTGACGATCGCCCTCGAGTTGGCATTGGCGCCACCCACATCGCCGGGCTTCTATCCGCACTCTGAGTGGGCCGCTTTGGGCCCGGTGCAATTTGGGGTCCGATTTCAAGCCCGGGTCCATCACCGTGGTGATGGACCCGGGCCGTTGGGGTGCTGCAATCTATAGAGCGATCTCCAAGGATCGGCCGGTTTTTCGCAGTCACCCGAACAAGGCGGTGGATGTCGTTACCAATCAACCTCCGAGAAACAAATCGTCGTTCTCAAGCGATCAAAACCGATATTTGTTTCGCAGTCATCGTGCGAGACTATGCAGCGACGGCTTGCGCTGGCTTCGTGACCGCACCGTGGCCGAGGGGCTCATAGACCTCGCCGCTCGCCCAAAGCCGATGTAGTAAAACAGCTAATTTTCGCGCTACTGCGACGGCCGCTCGTTTCTTGGCGTTCTTTCCGCCGCGGTCGCACAGCCGCATCCCGAATCGTCGTAAATCGGTGTCTGGACCAAACGGCCCCAGAATATATTGCGCGCTTCCTACCAGCAGCTTGCGCAGCATTCTGTCTCCGGCCTTGCTGATGCCCAATTGCGGCTGGCTGTCTCCGGAATCTTCCTGCTTGGGCACAAGCCCCAGATACGGGCCCACATCGCGACTCCTGGCAAAACGCAGCGGCGTTTCCAGGGTCAACACATAGGCCAGCGCGGTGATGGGCCCTACCCCCGTGACCTGCCGCAATAACTGCGTGTGCATATACTTCTCGCTCGCCAGCTGTTCGATCCTTTGATCGTAGGACTTGATTTCGTCATTCAACGTCGCGATTAGCCGCAACAACGGCTGCAGCGTTTCCCGTAGCTCGTTCGGAATGTCCATTTCTGCTTTCTTCGCGAAAGCCTCGCTCGAACAGCTGGACAGTCTCGCCCCCATGGTCTTCACCAGGGCACGGACGGTGTTGATCAATTCCGTCCGCGACGCTACCAATGCATCGCGAGCTCGAAGTACCAGCAAGTCCTCGCGTACTTCCGCACTGCGGTGCTGAATCGGATGCAGCGATTTCGGATCCGTCCTCCCCAGCCGGGCCAGTTTGTTGGCATCGATCCGGTCGTTCTTGCGCCGTCGACGTTTCGATCCCTCCATCAGCCGGGGATTGGCTACCAGCACTTCATGTCCGAAACCGGCGATGACTTCCCGCACCCACGCCGAATGAGTTCCCACTTCGACAACTACGCGGGACGTCGCCAGATCTTCAAAGAATTCCGAAGTCTCTTGCAGCCTCGTCCGAAACTGGCCTTCTGCCAGCGTCTCGCCGGCCAAACCCAAAATGCAGTAGTTGCTCCATTGGTCCCCTAGATCCACCCCCACGGTTAAACGATCCAGGTTTGGACATTCTGCACCTCGCATACCCTTTTCTGGTTCGACAACCGGCGAGCTTTCCGCATCCAGCTGCTTCGTCAGTTGCGCAACCAGTTCCGCCATCACCTCGCGGGCATCCCGTCGCTCCGAGGCTCGCACATTCATTCGCTTCGTTGAGGGTTCACACTTCTTCACAGAGTTGCTATGCTTCTTCAC
This sequence comes from uncultured Acidobacteriota bacterium, assembly GCA_963833995.1. Lineage (GTDB taxonomy): Bacteria > Acidobacteriota > Terriglobia > Terriglobales > Acidobacteriaceae > Telmatobacter. Next base: position 346,439 of record CAWIAE010000009.1, read on the forward strand.
GGGTCGACCTCCATCCTCCGGGATTGCACCTTTGAGTGCGTTGATCAACGCCAGCTTAGCGCTTGGCATTGATCGGGGTCGACCTTCTCATCCCATCTACGGAGAGAAGTGACTTCCGATGTTGAGTAAGCATTGGAAACCATGTGGACGAGCAGCCGACGAACCGGGATCTTTCGTACCCGCGTCTTCTCCACGATAGTCTCCGTCGCTTTTAGCGGCTGCGGATGAGGACGGCTGTTGCATCGTCAGCTAGTTCCGCTCGAGCCCCGAAGCGCCGGACTGCGGCGATAAGGCCGTCCACGCCGGCTGTGGGCTGCAGAAAGTGGTCGATGAGGCGAGCTGGCCCATACTCTTCCTCAGTGCTATCCGTGGCTTCTGTGATGCCGTCGGTATACAGCAGCAATTGAGTGCCGGGGGTGAGCGTGATGGTGCACTGTGGATACGAGGACACTCCCAGGCCAAGCGGCAGGCCGGTGTCTAATTCGAGAAACGAAGAATGATGATTGATGAGCAGGGGAGGAAGGTGTCCGGCGCTGGCTAGGGTGAGCGTGCGAGAGCCGGCATCGAGCAGACCGTAGACCATGGTGACGAACTTTCCAGTTGGAAGATCTTCCTTGAGTACTCGGTTCAGATGTTCGAGAGTCTGCGCGGGCGAGGAATAGAGGGGAGCCAGCGAGCGCAGGATGGCCCGGGTAGCCGACATCAGGAGCGCGGCCGACATGCCCTTTCCGGAAACATCGGCCAGGGCGATGCCGTAGCGCTGGTCACCAAAATCGATGAAATCGAACCAGTCGCCTGCGACGGATCCCGCGGGATGCCAGGCCGTTTCAAAGGCGAAGCCCGGGATGAGCGGCACCGGCTTCAGAAAAAGCGCTTGCTGGATAGCGCGGGCCTCAGCGGACTCCCGCTGCATTCGTTCGCGCTCAGAGCGCTCGAGCCGGAAGAGGCGGGCGTTCTCAATGGCGATAGCGATGTGTCCGGCAAGCGCCTGAAGCACCTTCAGTTGATCATCCGAGAAGGCGTCCGTCTGGTGATGGTCAATCAAAAGAACGCCGATGACTTGACCGTGGGTTTTGAGGGGGATGCTGACTTCAGAGCGTGTGGCTGGTTCGCAGACAATATAGTAGGGATCTTGGCGGACGTCGCGGGCGTAGCGCATCTTGCCCGTAGCTGCCACATGGCCGACCATACCCTGTCGGCCAATTTGCAGCCGGTCTCCCTTGCGGTACTGTGCGCAGCCACGCACTCCATGTAGGACCATCGCGCCTGTATCGCTCGCGCGAAGCCATACCGCAACCTCCACATTTCCAACAGAGTCGGCGATGTCATTGACAACGCGATCGAGCAGGGCGTCGAGATCGAGGGTGGAGGCGATCAGATTCGTGGCCCGTTGCAGCTTCATGAGAACCTGAACGAATTCGCCCGAGGAATGGATGCGCGGTGAGACGGCACGGCGATTCTGGGCGACGGCCGGGAAGGCGGCCATAGGTGCCTCCTTTGAACCCACTGTATGGGTTACTCAGTAGATGGGTGAGCGGGAGTTGCGATGCAATCTCTTGAGCACTGAGCAGTCTCCCAGGACAGCTCGGAGCTAGTTCAGCGTCTGACTTTCAGGTGCGAGCGTAGCGAGTGCCGACTTGATCCGGTTGGTAAGGCCGTGGCGCTGTAGTGCTCGCGTACTTTGGTGCTCGTGTCGGTCATGACGGTTGTCCTGGAAGAGTCGCTGATTGGGGCCGGCTGATCCCGCCTAAGACGGGACTGCATTGCCGGTGAGGCTTTGAGCTGCTCTCGACTGAGGACGCACCAGCCAATAGAAAGCGACGAAGTGCGTGATCATCAGCAAGGGCACGTAGATGATGGGGATCGCGTACGTGGCGCCCAACTGTCCTGCCACATAGGGAAGACCCAATCGGATGGCGTGGTAGTAGTCCACGAGGATGTCGGTCGCGCCCACAAAGTTGAAGGCGACGACGAACGACCAGAACAGTGGACGTATCCTCGCTGTAAGAAGCGCAAGGATAGCAAGGATGCCGGTTGCGAAGTCGCCATAGGCGGCGAACGTGGCGAAACCAGCCGGCAGGTGAGGACCGACGACGCCAGGAAGAAGAAAGACGAGCCCGAAGAAGCGAAAGCTATGCAGGGTCGCGATTGCACGTTGTGCGCTGAAGCGATCCATCGACCGAAGCCTGGGCATGATGTGCGTGCCGAAGAGAAGCACGGCTGCGACATAGCCAAGGACGAGTTGCATTTGGAAGATCACTTGCGTGGACATAGAACCTCCTTGTCGAATGGGGATTACAACCATCGTCGGATGAACTCAAACTGATTTCGAACCGGCCGCGTCGGCAATGAAAGATCCGACATTCGCCCGGAAGAACTCCTCCAGCGTTTGCGGATTCCGGCCGGTAACTGCGCGGACCGTATCGGTAGTGTGGCGCTCTTCCTTGCTATTCCGGAAGTATTGCCAGAGATGGCTGAGATGATCGAGCGCGTGCGGGTTCGTGCGCTCCTTCACTGCGTCAGCCCACTGCTGGTCGGTAATGGGCACGTAGCGAATCGGCCGCCCGATCGCCCTGCTCAGAGTTTCAACGACCTCCCGCACTGTTGGGGTTTCGCTCACCAGAGGGTACACATTTTGCGAGGGCAAGCCAGGGCTGGCCAAAAGAGTGGCGGCTACGCGGGCCACGTCTTCGGCGCCGACGAGGGGGATAACGGCACTGCCATCGCCCCACGGCAGGAACGCGGTGTTCTGCTCGGCCACGCTGCGGCTGACCAGAGCGCGTACGTTTTCGTAGTACGGCGGCGCCTGAAGATGAACGGCCCCCACCTGCGCCCAGTCGAAGACACGATCCGCCAGGCGATGCTGCAGATTGCGAAAAGAGGGAGCGTCCCGGAGATCGCGGAAGGCGGCATCTTCGGGCGTGCCCTGAAACTGCGAGTTGTTTACCACCAATTCCAGCTGCGCACCGCGAGCCACTGCAGCAAAGATGGTCGCTGTCTCCAGCAGCCCATCGGCCACCGGATAGGTAAAGTAAGCACGCTTCACTTCCTTCATTCCCGCCTGGACTGTAGCTGCGTTGAGAAGATCGCCCTCAATGATTTCCGCACCTTGCTGGCGGAGTTCATCGGACCGGGCATCGAGTTTACGGACCAAGGCGCGAACGGGAATGCCTTGTTCGAGAAGAAGCTTTGCGATGATGCGGCCCGTGGATCCCTGTGTACCGCCGGCGGCGCCTGTGATCAGAATGGGGTGAGGCATGGGAAATTCTCCTTTCATTGCGTAGGATGATATATATCATCTAATGGATTCGATTTTCTTCAAACGCCAGCCCGCTGCATCGTAGGATGACCCCGAGCATCCTACAATGAGCCATGCGATATCGACCCGAACACAAGGCCGAGGTCCACCGGAAGATTGTGAAAGACGCGTCGCGACGCGTACGCGCCGAAGGTCTGAATGGCGCAGCGGTTGCCGTAGTTATGCGCGACACCGGTCTGACCCACGGTGGCTTTTACAAACACTTCGAGAACAAAGACGAACTGCTCCTGGAGTCGCTGAGCGACGCATTCCGCGACATCGGCGACACCCTGGTCCGCGCTGCCGAGCAATCGCACCCTGAGGCCGCGTGGAAGGCAATTGTGAAGACCTATCTATGCCTGGAATTCTGCGATCACCCCGAGCGCGGCTGCCCGCTGCCGGCACTTGCCCCCGAATTGACGCGCGTCGACCAGAAGATGAGGAGGCGGATCTTTCCCCAGCTCGTGAACTACAAGGATCGAATGCTTCCCTTTATGCCGGGCCCGCGAACTGCGGACAAAGAGCGCGCTTTCTTCGTGATCTTTTCGACCATGATAGGGACCATAGAAATCGCTCGCATGCTGCCGGAGCCCGCGATGCGGGAGAAAATCCTGTCCGCCTCCAGAGATTTCCTTTTGTCCAGCTTTTGAACTCCGAAGTCGAAATGGCATCAGGCCCGATGCTCATGCGCTCACTTCATGGACGCGTAAATCCGCAAATGTTGCTGTCAACTGTTTGCGTACAGGGGGATAACCGGCCAACGTCCGTTTATGCCGACAATCGCAAATCGCCTGATCTGGTGCGGGTGAGAGGCGTGTTGTATTATTCTTCAGCCGGTTTCTTCTTACTCCAGCTTGAGCAAGCGTGTTCAGTTTTGCCTCCATCTGTGGCCCCGGTGACCAACGCGGGGGTTCCTGCAGGGAAGGACGGCAACAGAGTCGACGAATTGGGCACCAGGTAGACGAACCCATGGTAGGCCGCTCTGCACCGCGCCAGCTGAAGTCGGAATTCTGATCGGACGCATAAGATCACTGGTCGTCAAAAACCATGACGATCGGCATTGAAGCGCCTCACACGACCACACCTGAAAATGGGCAGAGATTGGCCGGTTAACAGGCCGAGGCACTCATCGAACTATTTAGGTCGGTCCACGTTTTCGCCAGGTGGCGGTGTAACCGGCTACCGAGAGAATTAACTTCCGAAGCTGAGCACGAGTCGCAAGCCATGTGGACGCGTTGCCGACTATTCGGCCATGTTGTTCAAATTCTGTCGTCGGTGAGCGCATTGCGATTTGGCAAAATATCAAACTCACCAAACGCCGGCTCCTCGATTCACTCAGTACTTCATCCGAACCTGACCGCGCTCAATATCAAGAGCAACCCGCCGCCAACGATGAAAATCCCAATGGTCCGCGCGACGATTTTGCCGGCGGGTGCAAGGCGCTCGGCGGTAATGGCTGCGGTCACGAATGCCATGGCGCGTAGATCCATTGCGCCGACTACCAAAAGAATCGCTGTCAAGATGGCGCAGCAAATGCTGCAATGAAATCCAAAACGCGCACCCTGCCGCCAGGCTATGCCTGCGTCTGCCGGCCAGTGTGCGGCCACACTCCGGCGTTTCCCGGCAACACATAAGGTGGTACGCCTTCCATGACGTGAGCTGCACTGCGCCGGCGATGAGGATGACCACACCAACCGCGAACGGAGCAGCGTGAGCCAGTTCCGGATGTTCCATCTGGGCGGTTGCCAGCACTACGCCCAATGGAAAGACAGCAAATCCGAAGAGACTCCACACGAAGAAGTACCCAAGCCCTGCCAGCACAGTGAGATGCGCGAGGTGCGAGGCACCACTCCCGCGTACAAGCTTGCGGTAGCGAACCAGCATGGGCGTCAGGGACGGCAGCATCATGGCTGCCATCATCACGACCCACATCGCGAGGAACCATGCAGCGGCCTCGATCCAGGTTTGTCCGGGCATACGCATCCACGTCATCGACATCGTCCCGCCGCCGGGCATCCCCATTTCTCCTGCCGCCGACATGGAGTTGCACCAAAGCACTGTCACCAACGCACTCATGGCGAAGAGGAGCCCTGAGATCGCCAAGAAGGCTCGGTGATGCGCGTTTTTTGAAGGCGAATAAGCGCTCATTCCGCACGAGATGCTGTTCTCGAAGTGATTGTTGAAGGATGCCGCGCTTTTCATGATGCGATCTCCGTTGTGGCCGCATTGGCCGGCACTCGTATCCACTCCGACGGTAATGGGTACGAGGTTGAGGAAGTGGAAGGCGCGATTCAGTGCCCGCCGGTTCCCAAATCGTCTGAATAACCAGCCTGAACACGGGGCCACTGAGCGATGGGGCGTCCGCCCGGCCACTCGGGTTCCCAGGTTGGCGAGCCGCTTTTAGTCCGCGTGATTGTGCACTGTTGAGGCCAGCCAGTCGGCGAGTCCTCCCACGGCTCCTGCCGTCCGTAGACGGTCAAGTCCAGCAAGTGATAATTGTTATCGATCACCTCGGAGCCGCGTGCGGTCGTCCAGTACGTCTCGAAGACTTTGGATCCCAGCCGCAGGTAGCAGACGAGGTGCATTCTGCCAACTCTGCGTCCGACCAAGAGGATATCGAGCGACTCCCAGGCAGCCGAGTACCAAGGCATTTGCCAGCCCATGAATTCGCGGTATCGGGCGCTCTCTTCGTACGGACCCTGGCAAAATGTCGCGTAGGTGACGTCGCGAGAGTAAATATAGGACAGCTCGTGGACCTGCGATGTAACCCAAGTGCAGCCCTCGCACTGCTCCGGCGCAGGGTGGCCGGTGTGCCACATAAAATAGTAAGCAATCAGCTGCCGACGTCCTTCAAACGCGTCCAGCAGCGTCACCGGACCCTGGGAGCCAACCAGCATTGTGGTGCCGTCTACTTCGACCATGGGGAGCCGTCGTCGGGCGGCTGCGATCGCATCACCTTCATGCGTGTGCGCCTTTTCCCTAGCCCGCAATGCGTCGAGCTCCGCTTGAAATGCGTTGCGATCGACGATTTTGGGTACTCCAGTCTCCTCTGTCAAAACGTCAGTCATTGCTTCCTCCTTTTGCTGCACAGATACTCGTTGGTGATGCTTTGCTCAGAAGCAGTTACATGCTTTTTTCTCTGCTTCGCGCCGTCGGGCTGCGGCACCCTCGGGATCGGCCAGAATATCGAGCCATAGCGGGTGCACCGATGTCTCTGCTTCGTAGTTGTCGTGCCAGTTCCACCACTTATACGGCGGGGTTTGCGGGTAGTCCTTCGGCGAATCCTCCCAGGTCTCCTGGCGGCCGAGCGCCGTCATATCGAGGTAGCTCCAGGTGGTTCCCATCGCTTCGTCGCCGCGGCTGTTGATGAGGTAAGTTCGGAACACCTTGTGGCCGTCGCGGATGAATGCATTGTGGCCGTGCCATTGATCGACGCCGAAGTCCACGTCGAAGCTGTCGGTAATGGTGTACCAGGGCATCTTCCAACCCATTCGCGCTTTCAGGCGCGCGATGTCCGCCTGCGGGCGTGTGAAGCATAGGCGAGCGTGGTGTCTCGGGCGTTCAGATGAGACAAATGAGCGACCTGGTCTGCGCCCAGAGAACAGCCGCGGCAGGCATAGTCGGGCCAGCCGAACAGCCCGGGCTCGAAGAAGGCGCGATAGACAATCAACTGCCGGCGGCCCTCAAACAGATCGAGCAGGCTGACTTTGCCGTTGGGTCCGTCGAATTGGTACGCCTTCTCGATGGCCATCCACGGCATGCGCCGGCGTTCGGCGGCCATCGCATCGCGGGCGTGCATCAGGGCTTTCTCTTTTACGAGCAGCTCTTTCCGCGCGGCTTCCCACTCCTCCCGAGACACGATCGGGGGATTGTTGATCGCAAGATGCTCTTTGGTTTCGATAGCGTGCGTTGACTGTATAGTCATCATCTTTTCTCCCTTCGTTGGAATTTGGTTTCGTCGTGGATAGGCCCGGGCGTCCGGCGGCAGGTCCATTTACGTACTGATGCAGGCTTTGAGCACCATTGAAGTGACAAATGTGACGGAAATCCGTCAGCCCGCGTTCGCGAGCGGCTGTCGCAGGAAGCATGCATACTGCTTCTCAAACGCCTTGGCTATGCAATTGCGCCAGCCATCGGCGATCGATCGGCGGGACCGCCGCTGGGTCTGTGCCAATGGCCGCAGATGAAGCCGCACCCTTCGATTCTTCTCGGTTGCTAGTAGCCATGGCAATCCTTCTTGGTCGGGGTTGAATCGGGACGAATGTCGACGGTTTTTTTGTTTCCGAATTTTCGGATTGCGAACGCTGCGATTCCGGTTGTAGAGATTACGCCGCCGGCAATCAGTGCCGTTGCTACGCGCATTCGACGCATGAGTTTCTGCTCGCGAGGAACTACGCCCGATCCTGATTCATTCCGAATTGTGGCTTTCAAAAAATCACAGCAAATCACATCTCGATTAATGATGCAACTCGGCAGTTCGATGGATGCACGGGGTGGGAGAGGATATCTCGTTTTGACGTGAATGGTGTAATCAAAGGAATGTGGTTTACGAGGGCCGCACTTGGTTCCAGAAGTCCGCCCTATCAGCGACTTAGGGTCTATCTGTTCGGAAGTTACATCAAGCTAGGATTTGTGAAGACCCAAGAGTCCGAATGCATTATTCGGGTCCGAAAATGGCTATAACTATCCAGGTGACCAAGTACGATAGCATCATGATTTTGGATCGGGGAATCTGTTCACGGGCGAGATTGGCTCGGGATGCACGCTTCGACGGCAAGTTCTTTATCGCAGTGCTCACAACAAAGATTTATTGCCGTCCGATTTGCCGCTCTCGCACATCGAAAGAGAGCAACGTTCAATATTTCCCCAGTGCGGCGGCCGCGGCGGAAGCCGGTTTTCGACCATGTTTGCGTTGCCACCCGGAGCTTTCGCCGGGGACGCCAGCATATGCCGGCACGCGAACCACAGTGACACGAGCGTTGCGGATTATTAACGAGGCACCTCTGGAAGATGGGATCGAAGCGCTAGCCCGGCGCCTTGGTATCGGCCCCCGCCATCTTTCCCGCTTGTTCCGACGTCATCTCGGAGCTTCACCAAGTGCGGTTATACAGACGCGTCGTTTGCAGTTTGCGAAGAAGCTCATCGATGAAACGGATCTGCCGATGACTCAGATTGCTCTAGCTTCAGGGTTTGGATCCGTGCGGCGATTCAACGATGCCGTTCGGGATGTCTATGATCGAACGCCAAGTTTAATTCGACGCTCTGCTCGGAAAGTGTCTCGCGCGCCCGAAAATCAGTACACTTTCCGTCTGAGTTATCGACCACCATACGATTGGGAACGCTTGCTCGATTTCATCGCTGCACGCGCCATACCGGGCGTGGAGTATGTGGATGGCAATGTGTATCGCCGTTCCGTCTCAGTGGATCGACGGTGCGGGTATATAGAGGTGTCGCAGGGCAAGAGCCGTGATGAGATCGAGGTACGGGTCCAGATCGACGAGCCGCGTTCTCTGTTTTTTATCATCGAGCGGGTTCGTGCAGTATTCGATCTCGACGCTGACTGGGCTGAGATTACTCGGACTTTGGGGTCTGACCCGGTTTTAGGCCCTTATGTCAGCTCTCATCCAGGGTTGAGAGTTGCAGGCTGCTGGGACGGTTTCGAACTCACCACGCGTGCGATCCTAGAACAGCAGAAGGGCAGCGCAAAACCTGACCTTGTCACTGATTTGGTCAGAGCGTTCGGAGAACCGTTTACATTTAGCGATGGTCTAACCCATCTTTTTCCAACGCCCGAGGCTTTAGCCTTTGCCGATCTAGAAACCGTGGGCATTTCTAAAAAGCATGCTGTTTCGATCCGGACTCTTTCACGCGCTGTATGCAATCGACGGTTAAGTTTTGAGAAGATTGCTGACTGCAATTTGCTCCGCAGTCAATTGTCTCTATTACCTGGAATTGGGAAGCGAACAGCAGAATGGGTCGCCATGCGCGCTCTGCAGGATCCAGATGCTTTTCCTCTCCTTGATCCGGATGTCGCTCGAACTCTTGCATTTCGAAGCCTCAATGAGCTTAAGGAGCGCGCCATGGCGTGGTCTCCATGGCGCGCTTACGCGACCTTATACCTTTTGAGTTTCGTTGATGAAATCAAGAAGAGGAATTACATTATTTACGCAAATACCCCACGGCATTTGGAGCTTTGATGAACGATTCGACCCACACGAGTCAGATTCACGCTGACGGCAGACTTGCCCTGTGGATGACTGGATTGGCTTTCACGGCGATCCACGTCGCATTCAGCGGCAGATACGGCTTCCACCGTGATGAGTTGCTGAGCTACAGCAATGCGATGCACCTGGACTGGTGTTACGTAGTATACGCTCCGCTGACCGCGTGGCTGGCGCGTGTGGAACTGGTTGCTTTCGGAACCGATCTCGTGGGCTACCGCTTTTTGCCGGCAGTCGCGGTTGGACTGGTAAGCGTGCTAGCCGGCTTGATGGCGCGCGCGATGGGCGGAGGACGACGAGCGATGCTGGTGGCCGCGGTGGCTGCGGGAATCGCGGGTCCGATCTGCTTTGCAGGCTCGTTCTTGTCTTACATGTCGTTCGACATTCTGTGGTGGGTTTTGGTGGCGTGGGCTACGACGCGGCTTCTCGAGACGGAAGATGCGCGCTGGTGGATCGCAATCGGCGCGGGCATGGGACTGGGGCTGCTGACGAAGTACACTATCGCGTTTTTTGCGGTGGGCCTGCTGGGTGGAATGCTGCTGACGCCGAACCGCCGTTATTTTCGCTCGGGGTGGTTCTGGTGCGGCGTGGGTGTTGCGTTCGCGATGGCGCTGCCGGTGATTGTGTGGCAGTTCCAGCATAACTTTGTAGCCCTTGCGTGGATGCAGAGCATTCACGCGCGCGACGTGTCGAGGGGGGTGACCAACTACTTCATTCCCCGCCAATTCTGGAATACGACCAACCTGGCGACAGTGCCGGTATGGTGCGCCGGATTGTGGTTCCTGTTCGCAACTCCAGCCGGCAAGCCCTTCCGCATGCTCGGCTGGATGTATGCGGTTACGCTGATCCTGTTTGTGGTTGCGAGGGGGCGCGAGTACTACATCGCGCCTGCGTATCCCATGTTGATGGCTGCTGGCGCAGCGTGGGGCGAGCGTTGGGTTGACTCCAAGAGCACGTATGCGCAGCGGAGGATCAAACGAACCGTATTGATAGGGTTCACGGTAAGCGCACTGGCCGTGTTCGCGTTGACGCTTCCCATTGCGCCGATCCAGTCGGCGTGGTGGCGTCTCGCCGACGCGACCACGAACCACCAGAGTTTCAGCATGGAAATTGGCTGGCCCGAGCTTGTCGCCACTGTCGCGAAGGTGCGCGATTCACTGCCCGTGGAAGATCGCTCCGTGGTTGGAGTGCTGGCAGCAGACGAGGGCGAGGCCGGAGCTGTGAATCTATACGGACGCGCTTATGGGTTGCCTGCGGCGATCAGCGGCATGAACTCCAACTGGCTGCGCGGATATGGGAACACTCCGCCGCAAAGCGTGATTGCTGTTGGTTTCAAACGGGGAGAAGTTGAAAAGATTTTTGCTTCGTGTGAAGCGGCCGCTCAACTTTCAAGCCCGTACGGGATTGTGAATCAAACCATCGGCGAACGCAATGAAGTTTACGTTTGCCGCAACATTCGCGTGCCGTGGCCGGAATTCTGGAAGGGGTTTCAGTACTACGGGTGAACCCCCGGACGACCTGGCGGGGGACTTTATTCCCACCCATGCAAAACTTGGAAAACTGATTCGCTGCCGTCCGGAAGTCTCGGCGGAACCGCCGGCTAGTACCGCAGTTGTCAGTACGGCCGTCGTTGGGCGCGTTCGTTTGGGAGCTTGTGTACGAATGCATTTTGTCGGAGCGCGCTAAAAGCAAGCATTGAGCTATTGAAGTCGATCAGTGTTCTCGGCAAGTGGCCGTCCGCCTTCTCGGCCAAATAGTCCAGGCACATGATGCGGGTTCGCTTTGCTTAAAACCAGGTGTGCCCTGGACTGTGCCATGCTGTGCGGACACAAATGCGTTAAATCAGTACCCTAGGCGACCAGACTAGAGTGCTTCCGTGCGGGCTTGGTCTAAAGGCAAGTGCTTGATTCTATGATGATGATCCCCGGCGGTCGAGCTCCGGAATGCTGATCCGGCACCAGCCAGGCGCCGTTTACCAGATGGCGCGTTTCCAACGGGCGCGCGTCGCTCGATCTGCAAAAGATGTGCCAAGATTTGCAGGAGCACTCAGTGCGAGTGCTGTCGGAACCCCAACTTCTTCAACAGCCAATGGATTCTCGATCCGAGATACAACAACATCACTGCGACACAGGTTCATAGGTGTACCGTAAACTGTGCCATACTGAGTGCGCTCAAATGCGCCAATTAAGGATTTAATACTAGTGGTACTGAGTGCTTTCGTGCGGGCTTAGTTTTGGAGGAAAACGCTCGATTCAACATTGGCTGCCCGTCAGGGATTCATATCACCAATGTTTATGCCGGGGTACCCAGCCGGTTTACGAAAAGTGCTCACAAAAGTGTCCCAGCCGGTTTGGAGCCAAACAGAGCGGACCCTAAGGCCCGCTCTGTTGATTCCCTGCCCTGCTTATGCAGCGACAGGTCGGGACAAAGACTCGACGTACGCTTCCAACTGCGACATCTTGAATCGGTACCGAAACTTTCCCGTCGTGCCGATCGGGAACGCGATGGTCGGCAGCAACCCCTTCTGAGCCATGCGCAGTACGGTGATCGGCTTGTACTTCAAGTAGTCGCTGGCGGCGTCGGCGTCAACCATCGGTTCAGGGTTGTGCTGTGTGTTTTTGGTGTCCATCGTCTTGCTCCTGAGTGGTAATACAGAGGCCAGGACAATTTCACGAGTTTTTCCTGGAATTATTTTCCGGTACTTTGGTCACGAAGGGCTCACCGACGCCCTCCTCCTCCCGAACGATGATCGTCTCGGGAATAAAAATCAGCTTCGCGAACTTAGCAAGGTGGTCTTCAGGGGAGAAGCCATCAGCTATCTCCTGCATACGTTTAACACGCTGATCAATAGTCATGGCGGCAACCCTGGCGGTGAGCAGGGCGTCGATGGTCTTCTTGTCGCACCAACCCCTCGTGAAGTTCAAGGTCGGTGTCATCCAACTTTCTGTGGATGTGCCCTCATGGTTTCTTCTTTTCGTCGGCGCCGTCTTGCGGCACGCACGAGCCGCGTTCATCCACGCACGCCATGGACTCCGATACCGGCGAGAAATTTCCGGCCCTCCGGGAAATTCAGATATAGAACAGGTCCCGTCCGGCCATTCGAAGATCGCGCACGGATAAACGGCTAACACAGCGCGGACGGAGTCGGCGAGACTCGTGGTTTTCTGCACCTTCCTGTGGCGAACGGGCCGCTTGTGTTTTTTCGTGGCTGGCTTGGAGTGTTGATCGAACTGACCGTCATCATCCTTGCGATGGCGCCGGCGTTGACGCCGATTCTCAGGCTCTTGGCAATGATCGGCCAGAAGAACTTTGGTCGTGAGAAGTCTCTTTCGGTTCCTCATAACAGGTAATACAAGCGGGAGGGCGATTTCGCGGGTTTTCTCACGAAGATTTCTGAAAATACTTTCCAGCCTCTGCCCGTTGCCAGAAAAACGACCACCGCTCCACTGGCTTGCAGTTGATCTGCCGTATGGAGCAGCACAGTAACTCCTGTTGCTGACCCGCAAGAGATGAATCTTGGGGGTTGGGTAGCCAGCCGCAGGGCGGCGATCATACCTCGCAATCAGCAAGGACCTTAAGCCCTTCCCCGGTATGCCGCAGGTAGGGCATCCCCTCCTTGCGCCATACCTCGACGTTCACCTCGCGGGTGTACGAAACCGCCTAATCTACCATCATCGCGCCGTGCCGGCCGGGAAAGTCGATGACGCCGTACAAGGTCTGCCGGTCCGCGGACTGTACAAACGCGCCGAAGAGATTGCAGGTCGAGGCGTACAGAGATTGCCACGATGCGCTGAAGCTGGCAATCATCTCCCCCCTTGTGTATGGTCGCAGTGCCTACATACGGCTCCCAATTGATCTGCGATAGCCCAAAAACTGGACTCCCATGACGGCCGTCGAAGACATACTCAATACAGCCATTCTGGGGGTCGAGTTTGTGCGCGGTTAGCCATGAAGAGACAATCTTCTCCGCTTGCTGGATGCCAGCCTTATTCCCTTTGAGCGTCTTAGCCATGGAAAGCCTCCTCAGTCCACGACCATCCGGGAACTTTCTCCAGTCTCCTGATTTGGTAAGGTTGTAGATCGCCTGCAGCGTACTGCTTCCGCGCCTTCGCGATCCACGCGACGATCTTCTCGTCGCGGGGTACGCCCGGATTAGCGGCACCGTAGCCAGATCGACATCCCGGCCTTCGCGCTTTGCCAGAAAGAGGCTGAGGGCATTGATGCCACGCTCGGTGTGGATGTTGCTCGCCTGCTTGTAAAGGAATGGGATGCTCTGCTCCTTGCCAGAGGTTATGTACCTCCGCAGCCCAGTCCATCCTCATCTGGTGCGTTTTATGGAGCACCCCGGACATACCGCCGGCTGCGACCCAGCCGATGCCGGTCAGATCAATGTCGGTCACGCTTTCCATCAAAGGCTCGATGCTCAGGAACCTGAGCGAACACGGGATGGACCGGAGAATATCAACGCGTGCATAGGAACTGCGCACCCCGCATGTGGTCCCACCCACACATTGGAGTAGTTCACACCTTCGCTCCAGTCAGCGGGCAAGCACTCGACGATCGCTCTGGCCGTTTCGTCAAAAGCATGAACTCCAAGTTCGTGCAGTCCCATATGATCCGCCATGCATCCCGACGCCAATGGTCAGCGTCGGCGAGGAAGAAGTCAGAGAGCGAGCATACGAAGCAGATTGCTTGCCGGTTCTGCCCTTTAGCGATGGCGCTAAGCTCGTAGGGCGTCTTCCACGTCTGGGTCAGCGCAACCACGTTAAAGACACGGCCCATTTGGGTTTGGAGTGCATCGGCGTAACAGCCGACGCACTCCGCGCTCACCTTGTGGCAGCCTGTCCACGGGTTCCAAGTGGCATGAGCCCATGAGATCGCCGTGTCGATCATGCTGCGGCCTCCAGCTTACGGCGGCCGTCGATCGTTAGGGCAGAAGGACCAGGCGTGAGGGTGATGGCGACGCATCCCGCCGTCCCCACACCTCGTACATCTCTTCCTCCAATGCGCGAAGAATCTCGTCGAGCTTCCTATCGTTCGGAATGTTGGCCAGGACTGCGCGAATCTTCGAGCGGATGGCGAAGCGCTGCTTCTCCTCGCGGGACAGTTCGGACACATGCTCCACCTGCGCCGTGTCAGATTGAGTTGGCGCCTCGGCGGTCATCGTTTTCTTCGCAGCCTTCGCAGCCTTAGCCGTCTTAACCGCCTGCATAGCTTCCTTCGGCTTTGCCTTGACTTCGACGGGGGGCATTTCGATTATGTTCGCCAATACCGGAGCATTCTTCTTCGCGGCCGGATCGAGACGCCGCGCCTCAAGTTCCTCAATTACTTCAGCCGGGGCCTGAGAGGCACGAACGTAGTCATCGCTGATCCGACGAACTGTCCGTTCATTCCGGCCGATCGCTTGAGCGATGAGTTCCGCAGCCTGCATCCAAGCCCGCTCCTCCGCAAAGAACACCTTATAGGAAGCCAATGCCTTGCCGAAGCGGTAGCGACTGCTGTTGAACTGGCCCGGGGCTTCCATGAGGTCTTGCCTCGCGTCAACCGCGGTCCCGTCCTCGCATCTAACATGCTCTCGCTCGACTCGATAAGTCGAGCACTCAAACTGGACAAATTGTCCAGTTTGTCCCTGCCATCATTTTTCATGGCGGTCTCCTTTTCGATTCGGGACGCGATCCCAGGCTAAAATTGCTGGGCTTCATCGCGCCCATAGGAGGTAATACAGTCGGGAAGGAGAAAGTGCGGGTATTTGGTGAGAGAAATCTAGAATTATTTTTTGAATCTCCGGCTACGCGCAGGGCGCCATCAATCGGGCCGGCTTCAGGAACGGCTGCGACCCCGATAGTCAGCTCTTCGCCTGGAGCGCGACGGCCGCGCTGATGCCGTTGAATCGCCATCAGAATGACGAGACCGGGCCAGACTGAGCCAATGTTCTGTGGAGAAGGTCATCGTTCCTTCCAAGAGAACGACGAATCCGATCGCCTTTATCCATATATGAAACGCCTACTCAGCCCAGTGGTACACGCTGATGGCGCTGTAGATGAGGCCACCAATGGCCATAGCCCAGTACCGTGGGTGCTCGGCAACCTCGCAATGCACCAGGGCGTAGACGGCGACGGGCACGAAGCCGCCAAGCACGATGCCCATGGACGCACTGAGCCGGTTGCCGGCAGAGAATGCCTGGACCATCTGGTCCACAGCGCCCATCTTGGCTACACCGGCGCGGGTGAGCCTGCGGGAACGGCTGCGTGGCCGCGACTGACGTGCTGGCGAAGTGTTCAGCGCAAGCGGGTAGGTGCTCATGGTGCTCCCTATTGGCAACGGGGGAAAAAGCACAACACTCCGGCGTCGAAGAAATTCCCAGGCTCCGATCCCAACATCGGTTGAGCCTATCTCCGGATGAATGGCGAGTGACTTTGGACCGATTGTGGCGGCACTTCACTTTTGGACCGTCAGTTTTTGGACCCTTACGTTTCGAGGCCGCCTGCTTTTTGGAGCAGACGCAGTCTTGGAGGACAGCTTGTGCTGCGTGGTTTTGGTCATGGTTGTTTCTCCTCTTCAAAATGTGACGGCGATGGGATCGTTCGTCTGAGCCCTAACGTGTACTACCGTCCTCTGAGAGAAACTGCGGTTTTTTCTCAGCTTTATTTTGGCCGTCCCAGTTCAGACTCGGAAACGGTTCGTGTACCCCGTTTCTACGCAGCAGCACTGAGGCCCTGCTCAGCCTTCCCCAGCAGGCCGATCAAAGTGCCCCACATCGCCTTGCCGTCCTCATCTTGGTATCGACTCGGCGATGTGCATCTCTTGGCATCAGCGTCCAGCTCGAAGCCAAGAATGTCCCGGCTCGCCTGGCGCCAGCAATCGCGTGCGGATTGCACAGTGGCCTCCAGGGTGTCGGTCGAGCCCTCCATCATCACGGCGTCGTGGACGATCTCGCAGATTGCGATCCCCCAATCTGCCATCAACGCCCAGCGCAGCGCATGATGTCGGCGCAAGTGGCCTGCGGATGGAAGTTCTGTAGGTGCCGTCCTTCGTAAGGGCCTCTCCATCAACAGTCAACTGTTTGACGTTGAGGCGCCATCCGCATACGGTCTCAATTTTGCCGAGACAGTGAGCGCGGACGATCTCCTGACGAATCCAGTTCCAGAACGAAGCGTAGCGGCGTTTGAAGGCGTCCTGAATAACCCGCGCTGAACTGAGCGGGATGCCCGTGGCCGCTGACAATCCTTCGGGCGACTGGCCGTATATCATCGCAAGCGCGGCAGTCTTCCATAGCCTACGGATGGGCTTGTGATCGGCTACGATCGCGTCACACGGAACCTGTCCGGACCGCCTCGCCAGCTCGAAATATACGCACTCGATGCGACCCACAACCATGTCCCTGTAGTCCTGCATCATGTTCGGATCGCGGGAGAGGGCGGCGCCAATACCGAACTCGGCGGACCTTAGATCGACGTAGGCGATGCCGCGCCCTTCCGGGGGCTTGATCAGCCAAACGTGACGGTGACGCTGGAGATCGATGCAGATGTTCACGCGGGGGTACCAGACAACGTGGTGCGAACTGTAACCGAGAACAGCCGGACGCTGAAGTGCGGGGATAATAGCGGGTTTGAGCGGGAATAGGTGCAATGAACGGGCCTGCCGACTGTACACAGTAAAGAGAGACTCAAGACGTTTTGGCTCTGCCATTGCCTTGTGAATGGCATACTGAATCGAGGCACTGGGGCGCTTCGATCGCAGGGAACCATTGCGCCGCACCACGAGCGCGTCTTCGGGTACTGGCATTGGAAAGCGAACCGGTAGACCCTCGGCTATAGGGTGTGAGCAAACCCGCCCGCGCCCCGCAAGACCGGGGCCCGCTGCACAATGCCCTCTGCGAAGTTCGTTGAGCGACCTGACGATCTGGCGCTAAGCCAGAATTCCTCCCGGCTACATGGGAGTTTCCGGGACCGATCCACGGCGGCGAGCCACTGCCATCCTGGCCAGCCTCACTTCAAACTGCCGCCGCCACGATGTAGACCCGCAGCTCTGTCTCACCCAACTGCTGATCAACTTGCCGTCGCTGCCGATAAGCGACCTGCCGGACTGGCTGCCCGACGGATGGAAGGCCGCACAGAATATGAGACTGACCGGCTTTGCCCGAGAACGCGAGTTTGCCCGATAATCAACCCGCTTGTCACAGAAGTCCCGTGAACGTGATAAAGGTCACTTTGGGTCAAGATTGCCGGTCAACCGCTCGGGGACAACGAAAACTATCCAGATCGTGCTCCTTGTTTGTTTATCTTTGGCCGCACGAACATCAGCCCGCTTCCCGAAGTGTCTGGAGAGTGTTCCAAAACCTGCCTTGAAGGGGTACGTTTCGGGCTATTTGCCCACCAGCGTCACAATCGACTGATCCGGCCCGCTCCATGCTGGCGCGCCTTGATGCCTGAGTTGATGTTGAGCGTCGTCCCATGTCAGCTGGGTGAGTGAGCCGCCGGTTCTTTCATAGGCGTAGGTCTTCCCGTCATCCTGAAAGACGGTGAAACTCCCATTCGCTCCCTGGTACACCCTGACGGACGCTATCTTCTGGGGCTGATCCGCGCTCTCGACCTCCGAGCCGAGCGGAACAATGCTTCCGGCCCGTACAAAGAGCGGCAGGGTATCGATGGGAGCATCTGCCATAATTGTTTGTCCGCCGTGGATCCGCTCGTTGGTCCAGTAGTTGTACCAGTCACAACCCGCCGGCAAATAAACCGCCCGGTGCGTCGCGCCCTGCTCGGTGACTGGCGCAACCAGGAAAGCCGGACCATACATATACTCGTCGGGTATATCCGCGGCTTTGGGATCTGCGGGGAAGTCCATGAAGAGAGCCCGCACATAGGGAGCGCCAGTCTGGTAGCTCCGATAGGCAACCGAGTAAGTGTAGGGTAGAAGCTGATAACGCAGCCTGAGATACTTGGCCAGGATCGGCTCCGCTTGCTTGCCGTACGCCCAGACCTCGTTGTGCATCCTCTCGCCATGCGCTCTCATTACGGGCTGGAAGGCGCCCCATTCAAACCACCGCACAAACAATTCGGGATAGTCTTCGTAATTCCCTATAACTTCCCGCGCATCAGATCCATCGATCAGCGGCTTATGCGGTGCGTGATAATCGGCCGGAATGGATGGCGAGAAGAATCCGGCGATGTCCGTATCCCAGTAAGGCAGCCCGGTTGCGGTGAAGTTCAGCCCCGCGGGAATGGAGCGCTTGAGCATGTCCCAGGTAGACACAATATCACTCGACCAGAACACAGTTCCGTTGCGCTGAGCCCCCAGATACGCCGCCCGAGCCAGGATCATGACCCTCCGGCTATCTCCAAAATCGCGGCGGAAACCTTCGTAGACCGAGGCGGTGTGAAAGAGTGGATAGACGTTGTAGAAGCGGGTTCCGGAGCCGATGGAGAAGATGTCTCCGGCGGGGTCGACGTCTGGCTCGGTTTCATCCAGCCAGATGTAATCGAAGCCGTATGGCTTGACGTAACGGTCGCGGATCTGCTCCCAGAACCACTTCGCCGCATCGGGGTTCGTGGTGTCGAGATTCGGACCAATGGTCGTCGAATCCCAACCTTGATCCGGCTTCCCATCCGGCTTGCGGATTAACCAGCCTTTGCTCACCAGCATGTCATAGAACTGGGTCCCGGGCGCAAAGTGCGGCCACACGCTGAGCAGGCTCTTGACATCCATCGCATGCAGTTCACGATTCATTGCCGCCGGATCGGGCCAGCGCTGCGGGTCGAGGTCTAGCTCGCCCTGCCGGGTCGAATTCAGGAAGTCCACGACGATCACGTCCAGCGGCAGTTTCCTGTCGCGATATCCTTTCGCCACATCCAGGATCTGTGCTTGCGTTGGATAGATGGCCTTGCTCTGAATGTACCCGTACACTGCTTTGGGCAACATGTGCGTTACGCCGGTAAGCAACCGATAGCCCTCGTAAACTTCATCGCTGGGTTGTCCTGCGATGACGAAAAACGACACGCTTTCTCCGACCTCCGAAGACCACACGTTGCGGCCGTTGAATCCCAGATCCACCGTGGTTTTAGATGGGTTATCCCATGCCAGGCCATAGCCGCGGCTCGACACCATGAAGGGGACGCACACGTCCTCGCCGCCAATTGCGGAGTATTCATGCCAGCAGTGAATCTCGTGGTCGCGCAGGTCCATCCAGCCCTTTTGCTGCTGGCCCAGGCCGTAGTAATGCTCGCCGGCGGGCGAGTCGAATTCGGCCGACACCCTGTAGCCGTGACCGCCGATGTCCTGCTGCGCAACTTCCGCGCTCTCCGGCGCCATGGCCCAGGTGCGCATGTGCAGGAGCATCTTGCCGCTGGATGTGGTCACTGAAAGGGCATCGTTGTGCGGCGCGTATGGGTTCTTAACTGGCGGGAAAAATTTGTTGCGCAACTGAAGATTCGGGGCATCGAGCGGCATGGGCTGCGGCAGTTTATCTCCGGAGAGTTTGCCTGGAGCTAAACGCACAACCATCTGCTGCGACTGGAATACGTCGCCGCCATCGGCATCGCGCTCGTGCGTCCATCCCTGCGAGGAGGGATTGGCAACAATCCCGTATCCCGGAGCGGCGGTTGCGGCAGCCCTGCTGTTGCTCACGGTGATACGCACGATGTTGGGCGCGTACGGAACGAGCGAAATGACCCGCCCATCGCGCTCCAATACCAGGCCATCGTTCTGGGCGGCTGCGGATGCAGGAAGCAAGACGGCCAGGATCACTGCGCCAAGGCTCCACGCGAGAAGCTTTCGCCCAAATCGTCTACACGGCCCCGGAGCAACAGGGCACTGCCCATTCGCTGCACTCGCAATCATCATTTCCCCTCCGCAAACAGAACAGCTTACATCCTGGCTCTTAGTTTGGATACGCCTCGATTCGCTTCTCGAATTGCGGGCTTGGTACGGCTGGGAGTTGGCTCTTCTCACGCTCCTCCCGCCCCTTTGTGTGCAGGAGACTATGTACCCGTGCCACTTCCCGACAATGAAGACCGCTGGCAGAAGGAAGTACTTGTCTGTGGATTATGTTCGCCATATGTTCACCTATGCTGTTCTGGTGTTCCTCTTGCCGCCACCCCGAGTTCGCGACTTCACCATCTTCTGCAAGGGCTGCGGCGCAAACATTCCGGCTCCGGTCGAAACCATGCCAGCCTCCTGGATCGTCGCACAGTGTCCACTTCGCGGGGACAAACGCCGCTATTTGCCCGGTGACATCTTCCGGGGAAGGCTATCCAAGCTGCTTACCAGCCTTCCGGCACGGAATGCGGTGCGCTGATGGGTCTAATGAAACCGGCCATTGCCCGCGAGGAGATGGAGCGAGCCAAAGCGATGGGAGAAAAGAGATACATGACGGACCGGTTCGCTTCGACATTGGTGATCGCCCCATCGATCATGGCGGCAAGTTCGCTTGGCGCGTAAGCCAGACATCAGTAGAACTTCGCCCCGGCTAACGTCAGTCGTCGCTGATAGCGTGGGTCTGGCTCGAATGATTCTTGATCGCGTTGTTCGTTAGTGGTTGCCGTCCTCGGAAGTGGTTCCGGAATCTGCACCATTCCCTCGATGGTGGTATTGAACGTGTTTCTGTGTGTGAAAATCTCATGGGAAACGCCGCCAAATGAAGCACGAAAGCCCCTCGTTGGAAGGGGCTCCGTGAGTTAGTGGAAGGGGCAGCGCGTAAATAGACTATATGAGTCCACTTTTCGCGTGTCAATGAATCACTTTCCAGCAAACCTCACGCACGCGGGTATTCTTTGACTGCTCCACCTTCGCAGACGGTGCAAACAGCCGACGCATTACTCATGGTATTCGCAGCATGCTTTATCGGCTTCGTTGTACCCTTATCTGGTACATAAAGACAGGCAAGGACCAGCGAAACCGAAAACGACGGCTATAGCCCGTTCGGAGCGCAAAATGGGGACTCGACAACTCACCGCTCAAGAAGTCGCTCAGGTCTCCGCTCTTGTAGCCCAGGACGTATTTGCCCAGCGCAGTGAATATGTTCGGCGGTGTACCGCTTCAACTCCTGAGCAATAAGCGGCAACGAAGGGATTTTTCTCGCCGAACCTCCTCGACAGCGTGGGAATGATCAGGCTCGACAGGCACCGAGTCGCAAATCCCTCTTTCTATCCGATGTTGGCGGAAATGTCCTATCAGAGATGAATGCCTTCATCTCGACACTTCCACAGCCCTCACAATGAAATACCCGGTACGGCTGGAATTGCCTGCGTAGCGCAAAGCAGACGGAACGAAACTTTCTTCTATTAGATTATTGCGTGGAGCGAACGAAGCCGTACTGGATGGGCTCGTCGGCGATAAACAGAAGCTCACTCTGTCAATACCGATCAGCGATTCGTAAATACGGCATGCGTGAGCAACTTCCAATCCGCTGCCTTCCCTGGCGGCGGAATGCACCGCGCAACCCGTTCGCGCCCGCGGCGACGAGCATTGAAATTATGATGGCTACAAATATTACACCGAGAAGAAGAATCCAGAATCCAATCGCGTTCTCCATAATATGTGTGGATTGCGGGGCCGAGTTTGCGTTCACGGCAGGTGAAGAGCTTGTTTTCAGGACAAACAATTCGTGAATGACCCCAAACGCTGCAAGCAGTGCAAAGCGAAGGGCAATGCAGGTACGCGCTTACGAACGGAAACGGGAGTTGTATGCAGCCAATGCGGAGCAGTGACGACCGTTCCGTTTAAGCCTTCTCAAGGAAGACCTGTGCTCTGCCGGTCATGTTTTCAGCGGGGGCAGGCTCCAAAATCCATACATTCGCATTAGCTTCCATCTCAGCGCCCCGCCCTCATATGGAGCCTCGTAATTTTCCTCCGATGGACGTGACGTAAGTCGTCGAATGCGTTTCATAAATCTTGAACCACGTGAGAGCGTTCATCGATGCGGACAGCCCGGCCAGCAGCACGGTCGCCGGATGCCTTCTTTGAGCTCCGAGCACACCCTTTCGACATGCTGCCGCCTTGTCTCCACTTTCTTGACGGAAATGGTCCAGCAAATCCACTCGTTGCGAGCGAGCGGCGTTATGTCTTCCCAGGCCGCCAGTGCCTTCGCGTCGGACGCGAGCGCCTTTCGAAGATCAGCCGGAAGATTATGTGCGACTCCTCCCAAGGTTCGAGCGGTTGTCATAGGGTTATCTCGCAGGGAAAGGATCAAGCATCTGATACGAGAGTACAACACGGATTTTCGGGCAATCGTGGCATAAGCCGACAGCTTTGGAGCTCCGCAAACACCGCGTCGAGTGGCAGCCCCAGCACAGTACAGGGCTTTCGGCGGGCCTTCAAGAGTCAATGCGCTCCGGTTCCCACGGATCTGGACGCTCATGGTCGATCAGGTCCTCGCGATCCTCCCTCTCTTCTTGTTCGCGGCGCTTCTCACGCTCTTCCCGTTCCTCGCGGCCATCGCTCATAACCATCTTTCTCCGTCGGTGTAGGAGATTGCGTACCCTTGTCACTACAGAACGTAAGGTAGGTATCTCGTCTGCTTGGCACTTAATCCGACTTGCGCTTAGTTCCAGATTTGGCCTGTCCTTTGACCAATCCAATTCCCTTCGCCGGCGCTTCCTTTTTGCTCTTCGGTGGCTTCTTCCCTGAACGCGTATCGAATACTCCCAGTTCCCGAGAGATAAATCCCATGTTCGACCTTTTTTTGGAACTTCCCAGCTAATATCTCGAACTTTAGTCATGGCTGTCACTGAAGAACAATTCAGGTGCCGCATGCCTATTGGTTCATGTTTGCAGCCTCCCAAAGCTGCGTCAGGGAAGCTGCTCATTGATTTTGTACGGAAAGCGCGATGCAGAGCGAATATTCAGCACGCCAAATAAAGTTGCCCATAAATTGTGGTGTGACTACAAAGTTGTATTGACCCTACCTGATACGGGGCCTACGTTGCTCCCAGTTCACTGTTCAACATCTTGGGGAGGCGTTTGTGTTCTGGAAGATCTTTGTTCGTTCCGGTATGGGCACCCGTGTGTCTTTTTTTGCTGCGGTTCTCGCCATGATCTCGAGCTTCAACCTGGCGGGCTGCGGAGGCAGTTCCGCACCGTTGAGCATCTCGGTTACGTCACCCACGGCCACGGTCGATGGTGGCGACTCGTTAAGCCTGACAGCAGCAGTGGCGAACGACAAGAGCGCCGGCGGTGTGTCTTGGGCTGTGAGTGGCGGCGGCACGCTGTCAAATCAGACCACAACTTCCGCCACCTACACTGCACCCTCCGCTACCGCTTCGTCTCAGGCGGTGACGGTTACCGTCACCTCGATTGCCGACACAACGAAGAGTTCTCCATTGGCGCTGACGGTCCCGGCCGCACCCTCGATTACGAGCAGTTCGCTGGCCGCAGCTACTGTGGGCACGACTTATACGGCTACGCTGGGCGGCAGCGGTGGAATCACGCCGTATAAATGGACCATCACCTCTGGCGCCTTGCCCGCGAGTCTGAGCCTGGCTTCCGGTTCCGGAGTGATCTCCGGAACACCGAATGTCGCGGATGTGGGAACGACCAATCTCACCTTCAATCTGACCGACTCGGGAACTGCCACGGCACTTACCATCACGAAGTCGTTGAGCCTTGTGATCAATCCGGCTCCGGCAATCACATTCACCACTCCTTCGCTTGCTTCCGCCACTTACAACGTGGCCTACAACGCCGTGGTGGCGGCAACTGGCGGAGCGGGCTCGCTGACTTACACACTTGCCAACGGCCCATTGCCGGCAGGACTGAGTCTCTCGACCAGCGGTGTGATTTCCGGAACGCCCACCGCGGCCGGCACCTTCCCAATCACGGTCAAGGCAGCGGATGGTTTCGGCGACTCGAATACCAAGATTTACGGGATTGTGGTGAGTTATCCGCAACTGAACATCACGACCCCAACGACTCTCCCTGCCAGCTACGGCGGCACTGCTTATTCACACACATTGGCCGCCACCGGCGGTTCCGGTTCGGGCTATAGCTGGACTGTCACTTCAGGCGGCACCAGCTTGGCCGCGGCAGGACTGAGTTTGTCCGGCGCCGGTGTTCTCTCTGGTGCAACACCAGTCGCAGGGACCGCAAACTTTACCGTCAAGGTGACGGACTCAGCATCGAACACAGCCACTGCGAATTTCTCCGTGACCATCAATGCAGGGTTGACCATCACCACCGGAAGCTCGCTATCGGCGGGGTACGGCGGGACGAACTATTCTCAGACATTGGCAGCTACCGGCGGCACGGGCACTGGTCTTTCCTGGGTTGTCACTTCGGGGGGCAGCAGCCTTACGGCGGTCGGCCTGAGCCTTTCGAGCGGCGGGGTTTTGTCGGGCCTCACTCCGGTTGCGGGCAGCGCAGCCTTCACCGTCAAGGCGACGGATTCAGCCTCGAACACAGCCACGGCCACCTTCTCCGTAACGATCAACGCGGGGTTGACCATCACCACCGGAAGCAAGCTACCGTCGGGCTACGGCGGGGTTGCGTATTCGCAGAATCTCACGGCTACAGGCGGCACGGGCACGGGGTTGTCCTGGTCAATTACGTCCGGGGGCAGCAGCCTGACGGCGGTCGGCCTGAATCTGTCCGGTGGAGTAGTTTCTGGTGGTACGCCGATCGCCGGTGGTGCGAGCTTTACTGTGAAAGTCACGGACTCGGCATCGAACACGGCCTCGGCCACCTTCTCCGTCACAATCAATGCGGCGCTGACCATCACCACCCCAACCACATTGCCGGGAGGCTATGTCGGTTCAGCCTATTCGCAGGCTCTGGCGGCGACCGGCGGTTCCGGCACGGGGCTCTCCTGGACGGTTACTTCAGGAGCGAGCAGCCTGACTGCTGTGGGACTGAGCGTTTCCGGCAGCGGCATTGTGTCTGGGTCCTCGCCCACGGCCGGCACTGCGAACTTTACCGTCAAAGTGGCAGATTCGGCATCGAACACGACAAGCCAAACGTTCTCGGTCACAATTGGCAC
Organism: uncultured Acidobacteriota bacterium; assembly: GCA_963833995.1. Classification (GTDB taxonomy): domain Bacteria; phylum Acidobacteriota; class Terriglobia; order Terriglobales; family Acidobacteriaceae; genus Telmatobacter. The sequence continues at coordinate 371,925 of CAWIAE010000009.1, forward strand.
TGGATTAACTATCACCACTGGCAACCCGCTCCCTGCAGGCTATGGCGGCACGGCCTATTCACAGACTCTGGCAGCTTCCGGAGGCACGAGCACGGGGCTAACCTGGACGGTCACAGCGGGCGGCAGCAGTTTGACGGCAGTAGGACTTAGCGTGTCGGGGAGCGGCGTACTTTCCGGCGCCACACCGATAGCCGGCAGTGCGACCTTTACTGTCAAAGTGACGGACTCTGCATCAAACACGGCATCGTCCACTTTCTCCATCACCATCGACGCCGGTCTGACTATCTCGACTCCAGCGACGCTGCCAACGGGGTTTGCTGGAGCGGCTTATGGGCAGCCCCTCGAGGCTCTTGGCGGCACAGGTTTGGGATTGTCCTGGACCGTCACTTCGGGCGGCAGCAGCCTTACGGCGGTCGGCCTGAGCCTTTCGAGCGGCGGAGTTTTGTCGGGCGCGACACCAGTCGCGGGGAGCGCAAGCTTTACCGTCAAGGTGACGGATTCCGGATCGAATACAGCGAGCCAAACGTTCTCCGTCACCATCAACGGAGCGCTCACGATCACAAGCCCTGCCACCCTTCCGGGAGGCACCGCCGGTGTGTCGTACTCGCAGGCCTTGACGACCTCAGGCGGCACAGGTACGGGTCTTTCCTGGTCAGTTACGTCTGGGGGCAGCGGTCTTACGGCGGTCGGCCTCAGTTTGTCGGGTAACGGCGTCGTGTCCGGATCTTCACCTGCCGCGGGCACGGCAACGTTTACCGCCATGGTGACGGATTCGGCAGCGAACACGACCAGCAAATCTATTTCTGTGACCATCAGTGCCGGTTCCCAGGTGAGTGGCCAGGTCAGTCTGAACAACATCTGCGGCGGCAGTGGGACGGTGCCTACGGTCACAATCAGCATCAATACGACTCCCGCTCAGCAGACGACCACGGACAGCAACGGGAACTATTCCTTCACAGGCATTCCGAACGGGACGTACACGATTACTCCTTCGATCACGGGAGCGAGTTCTGTCTTCTATCCGGCAACTCAGGGCGTCACGTTGATCAGCAACTCTGCAACCGGGGAGAACTTCTCGGTTTCGCTTGGCTACAGTGTCAAGGGCACCGTGAGTTACAGCGGCACGCAATCCGGGCAGGTTTATTTGAATCTTTACAACAATAATTGCGGCGGAGGCGGCGGAGAAGGCACCAGCATTTCCTTTAGCACTCTTGGTTCGGGAGGTGCATTTACAATCAATGGCGTGCCGCCAGGCAGCTACACGCTGCAGGCGAGCATGGATAATCTGGGTAATGGCGCCCCCAACGCCACCAACCCGGCGGGGAGCGCTTCAGTGGCTGTTTCAAGTACGACCGTCACGGGCGTTTCTGTGACTCTCGTCGATCCAACGCAGTCCGCGCCGACGACAGGCCCCAACCTCAAGACCATCGCTCCAATGGACCTGGGTGCCGTGATCAGTATCAAACCCATCACCAACAGCAACAGCGTGGAGATGGTTACGTCTTACACTCTTGAGTGGAGCACCAGTTCGACATTTTCCAGTGCATCAAGCGTTACCTTTGCGGCAAGAGGGACCAATTCCAATGTCTGGTTCGTGAACAACGGAACCGCGGGCATCAGCGGCAGTTTCACAAACAACACACCGTACTACTTCCGCGCCCGAGGCAATGTGGCGGCCGGGTCAGGGCCCTGGACGGTCTTCGGCAGCCCCACGGCAATCACCATCGGCGCACCGTCCGGCGCGGGTTTCAACACCGTGACCGGTAAGGCGACCATACCCTCCGACATCACGCCCAGCGGGCCGCTGTATGTCGGGTACTACGATCAAAATACCAACACCGCATATGCAACGCGCATTGCCAGTCCTACGAATTCCACGTCGGGGAATGCCTTCACGGTTACCGTTCCCAACGGTTCCAATTACTTCTTCTTTGGGATCCTGGACCAGAACAACGACGGCACCATCAACGCGGGAGATGTGACCAACACGAATGAGAGCGGACAACAACAGTTCAATGTCGTTATTTCTGGAAACCTGACCGGCCAAAACGAGACGTTGCCCGATACGAACAGCACGGCCACCGTGCAAACTCAGTTCAACCAAAACTCGTACTGGAACGGTACTTCATCCCAAACCTCGACCAACTACAATCTCAACTTCAATGTGCGGCAGGGCAACAAGTTGCCAGTGTCAGTGCAACTGACCTCAGCCTCGAATCCAAATGTGGTGATGCCAGTTGATATCAGCAATCTTTGCCAGGGTTGCGGCAGCAACCAGTTCACGTTCTATACGAGTATCGCTACTGATGTGCCGGTCGTAAACGACACCTACACCTTCCACGTGACATACAGCGACGGGACCACCAGTACTGCGGTGAGCACAGTGACGGCAGTGCTGGGAAACAGCGCTCTTGCCACAAACCTTGCTCCCCAGCAGACCAACAGCACCAGCACGACGCCGACGTTCACCTGGACTTACCCGAGCGCAGCCAGCAGTTACATCTATTCGTTCTATGTGTGCTGCGGAACGAATGGCAACATCTGGCAGATACCCGGAAACAATTCCAATACCAACGGATTCACCAATTCCCAGATACCGGGGTCTTTGACCTGGGGTACCGATCCGACGGACTCCAACAACACGCCTTCGACTGGCCTGACGACGGGAACGACTTACGACTGGTCAATTCAGTCTCAGGACACGAACGGCAACTCTGCACAGAATTCGGTCTGGTATCAGCCATAAGGTCCTATGCTCACTGCTTCAGCAAGGGCGGTCAACCATCCTGTTGGCCGCCCTGCTGATTGCGCAATTATGCGGGATGATCGGAACCAAATGAATGAGCGCGTTACGTTTGCAGCCCATTTGCGCAAGTTGACGGGGCGATACCGCCGCCATTCCGGATTCGCAGCGGTTAGCCGGAACCTATGAGGACGCCTGCTGCAGGGCCTTACCCGAAATAATAGAGCTTCGTTTCCGGGTATCAACGCAGCATCTACGAGCCAGCAAGGGCGGTCGTTACGAACAGCCAATAAAACGCAATGAAGGGTACGTCGCATCCTCGGTTCTCAATCCGATTTGCGTTTTGTTCCGGACTTCGCCTGCCCTTTGACCAGTCCGATGCCTTTGCGTGGCGCTTCCCTTTCGCTCTTCGGTGGCTTCTTCCCTGAACGCGTATCGGCGCCGAGACTCTTTCCGAAAGCGTCCAACGTCCCGTACCAGTTCAGCGGCCCCCGGTCGTAACCATCAGGAAAAAGTTCGGGGTATAGGAGAAGTCTGAGCAGACAAAGTGGGGTTGCCCTCCTGGCTGAGACAAACTCCTCAGCTAGAGATACCCCTGCTTCCCAGACGCCCAACGGCGGCCAGCTTGAACTCCTTGGTGAACTGCCTGCGTGACAAACCCATGACTCAATTCTCCATTCGTTGGATTTTGAGTCTTAACCGTTTGTCTCAAAACTGGGGGCAAGTCCACGGTGATCCACTCGGAGAAGCGCGAGTTCAGAAAACGCCCGCCTTACCGCGCTGCGCCGGCATACATCTCGCGGACCGCATCTACTATCGCATCGGGACGCTCATCTGGAATCGCGTGCGTGCTACCAGAAACGATTTGCCACTTTCCTTTTGTGGAGAAATGCTGCGCCAACTGAATTTGCCCATCTACCCAGTTTTTGCGCAGGTCTACCCAGTCCTGTGACGTTAGCGGCAGGCCCCACATGCCTTTGCCGGCAATGAGCACGACAAGCGGCTTGTCGCCCAATGTTGGCGCATCCGCCAACTCAGCCTCGCTATCGCCCGCAAATTGCTCCTCGACCTCGCTCGTTGTCGCCCGAATGAATTTTGGCTGTATGGCATGGTACGACCATTCGTGATCGTCAGTTGGCTCGCCCGCACCCTCGATATCCTTTCTCGCGAGGAACCGGCTAATCCCAAAGAAATACAGCAAGGACGCATATGTTCGATCCCGCTCGCGGCGTCGAAGATCAGCTTCAGCAGGTGCGAGTATACTGGCCGGCAACTTTAGCTTATTCGGACCACCCTCGGCCAAAACCATCCCAGCCACTTCATCCGGATAAAATTTGTTGTATACGAGAACGCTGCCTTTTCCGTACGAATGGCCGACAAGTATGTAGGGAGGTTTTTCTCCCGCATTCTCCAGGAGAGAGTGCAACTCCTTCGCGAGTTGAGAAAGCGTTCGGGGCGTCGGACCGGGATCACTCCAGCCATATCCGGCTCGGTCATAGGAGCAAACACGAGTAAAACCCGCTATCCCGGGCTGTACAAGTCGCCACCCTGACGCGGGTACTCCAAGTCCGGACACAAGAACGACAGTAGGGCTTCCTTTGCCTGTGCAATCGATATTGAGATCGTAACCTCCAACGTCAACCGACTTTCCAACTTGTTGGAACCGGCGTGTGTCTGCTCGGGCCTCAATAGCTTGATATGAAATCCCGGTAGCGGCGAGGAGCAGAACGATTCCTGTTGCCAGCAAGGCGATCCAACGAAGTTGTCGAAGAAGCTTAGCTCCCTTGGTTTGACTTGCACGCGGAGGTTGACTCTCCATGGTGTTCCCTCAGGATTGCCCTGCAAGTGGACGGTTTGCGCTGAGAGCATCCGGGCATCGCTTGCTGTGCCGAAAGGATATATTGCGTTGTCTAAAAGCGGGATAAAGAAACGTCCGAGATCGGGGATCGAGGTACCGCCCGGTTTGTGGTCCAACCGGAATTTATATCTTTGACAACACCATCGCGAACCAGGAGGTACGCGATGGACATCTGACTATGCGGCTCGGGAAAATTTCAGCACCACGGAGATGACCCGGAGGTCCGATCTGCCCACGTTTTCGAGCTGTGTGGGGCCAAAATGAGTAGATTACGCTGTCCATGCCGCGCCCAAAGCATGCAGGATGAGGCTGTCTTCGACGCTCAGGTGGGCTGGGTCAGCAATGAGCTGGTATGCATATTGAACATTTGCATTCTGCGTTTTACACCAAGGCTCGTGACGAATTACTCCATCACAATGCCCACAAGCCGAAGCCGCGCTGTATCGGTTGCTGTGGATCAGCGGAGGGCCGTCTCGTCCTTGCATTGATATCCTTCGGATATGCTGAACGCGAGAAATCGAATGCTTGCTGCGTGCGAAAGGCTTCGGATCGGGGACCAGAGCCTCGTTTAATGCCGGGCCGGGCAGCGTGCATGCACTTTGAGTATGTGGCCGGTGATGCTGCCAGCATGTGATTTGGGTCACACCACAGCGGCTCGTACAGTTCAAGGGGGGAAACGTGGCTTAACGTGGGTTTAGTGCCAGGGCGGGGGGGGCAATGGAGGGATCGGTGAACCTCGCTCGCGGGAGGTTCAACTTGGTTTGCCATTCTTCGCGTCGGGCTCATGGTTGGAGGCCTCACGCACCGATTCCGGTGCTCGTGTTGTTCATGGCCACAGTCCTTCTCCAGAGGGCAGGAAGTTCATCAATGGACTTGAGCGGGAAAATCTAGGCTTCAAGGTCTAGCTTGGTCGGTTCGAACGACAGTTGCAAGACTGACCCCCGTTTTCGACAAACCGCACAAACCGTTCATTGAGGGGCATCCAGACTGGACGACCTTTGATCCAGCCGGTAGACGGATCCGCGTTCGCATGTCGCGCTGGGTGTGGATTTCAGCAGCCGTGACACAGGACTCTTGCGGCGCGCCGATTTTCTGGAGGTAATCGTTCCATGCGTCATTCGCCTTCTATCTCGCGTTGGTGCTCGCCTTCGCGCTTCCATTGCTGCGAAGCGAGCTATCGGCGGCGACGCCCGGTCCGCTGTCCACCGACTTTCTTATCTCGACGTTCATCATGATGAGCTTCGCGGTTTTCGGACTCTGTGGCATATTCTCCCTACCCATTTCGCTGACCGCGAATTGGGTGTTACGCATTACACAACTGCGGCCCCCAGAGAAGTACATAGCCACGACGAGGAGGTCTCTGCTGCTCTTCGGCGTGGTCCCAGTCTGGCTCGCGTCAGCCGGGTTATCACTCCATTTCAGACCGTGGCTCCATGTCGCGGGTCACCTCGCCGTCCTTGCTCTGCTTGCGTGCATTTTTGTCGAGCTCAGCCTGATCGGCTTCTACAAGGTACCGTTCACCTGTTCTTATCTGCCGGGAAAAGTGAACGTTCAAGCCGTCTTCTGGGGGTTCCTGGTGGTGTTAGCGACTATCGGAATCTCGACCGCCGAATTTGAACACAGTGCGCTTAGCGATCCCGTTAGATATGTCTCTTTCACAAGCGTGCTTAGCATCGCGACGTTTGGGCTTTGGGCCTTCAGCCGACATCGCGCACAGTCGCTCGAAGAAGACGCGGCGGGAGCAGTTTCTGGAAGAAATGGATATGGTGATGCCGTGGGCGGCGTTAGTGGGGCTTATCGAGCCGCACTATTCAAAGGGCGAGACGGGCCGTAAGCCGGTGGGGCTCGACATCATGCTCCGGGTATATTTCCTGCAGCAGTGGTTCGCTCTTTCGGACCCGGGCGTGGAAGATGCGTTGTACGAATCGCCGGTGCTGCGCCGCTTTGCCGGCATCGATCTGGGCCGCGCCCCTGTTCCGGATGAGACGACCATTCTTAACTTCCGCCATTTGCTGGAAGAGCACGGAGCACGAACTGTGCGGCCAGATGCTGGACACAGTGAACCTATATCTGGAGAGCAAGGGAATCCGAATCACCACGGGCACGATCGTGGATGCGACCATCATTCACGCGCCTTCATCGCATCCTTCCAATTTTCTTGAAGAATTCTGTGCCCGTCCGTGTCAGCCCCCTGGCCCTTCTTGTAATCCCTATGATGATTTACCTCGCGGAAAACTACGGCATCCTTGTCACAGGAGCTTCGCTCAGCGACTTATCTGAGCCTCAAATTGATTTCAGGATTTCCACAGAAATATGCGGACAGAAACCCGCGAAATATCGGTGGGAGATGTAACGGGCGCACCGCGTTCATTCGGGGCCTGTGTCTTCAAGGCCGTCCCCATACGCGGCCGAGTCGATCGGAAATTGACCAAAACAATTCACCTCGATGATGCACCGGTCGCTGCGAAGCTGTCGGCGCTGAGTGGCACACAGTTCCCGAGATCGCCGAGCACTGCAAATCGCCGTGGACGACGTAACGGCAACGCTGCGGATACTGGAGAGCTTCAATCTCGTGGATTCACACATGCGCCTGGCGGACGGTTTTGGCAAATCCGGAAATTTTGCCCGATGATGCAGTGTTAGATGCGGAAAAACAGCGCTAACCGTACCTTGGGACAACCCGCTTCGACTCATTCGGCCGCTGGCACCCCATTCGCCTCCAGAGCAGCAACGATCGACCCGAGCGTTGCAATCCTCTCCGCAAGCGTAGCGTCATTCTCCGTCTGGCCCGCCTCCCGAAAGCCCTCGCGTGCCAACTCGAACGCATCTTTCGCCCGCTTCAACCGGTCGAGGTCGTGGACTCGGTCTCCCCAAATCCCGAGCGCATACCCCATGTTCATTTGCGACGTCGCCCACCGTATCGCATCGCGCTCGCGGGTACGTTCCAGCAGGGCAGCCTTTAGCGCATCTACCGACTTTTCCAGCGCATCGCATCCCTTCTCCCGAGCCCCGACCACCATCAGCGCATATCCTATGTTGTTCTGCGTTGATGCCCAGTCTCGTGGCGTCTTCTCGCGAGTCCTAACCTGCAGCGTCTCCTCACAAGCCTTTACGGCCGCCATCAGACCATCCGTTCCCTCCTGGCGCATCCCCAACGCCAATAGTGCCTTCGCCTGATTGCTTTTGGTAATGGCCCAGTCAAGCGGTACCCTCTCTTCTGTCCGTTCCTCTAGCGATCGCTCATACGCCTTCACCGCCGCCTCCAGCTCTGTCTTCCCCTCCGCCCTCTCCCCTAACCACTCCAGCGCCGAGCCAAGATTATTCATCGTCAAGGCCCAATCCAGCGGAACCTTCTCCTGTATCCGTTCCTTCAACGCATCCTGGAAGGCCGCGATCGCCGACCCCATCATCTCCTTGCTCTCCTCGAACTTCGCCAACTGCATCCTGGCGTTGCCCATATTGTTCTGCGTCGTCGCCCAATCAAGAGGAACTCGGTCTCGCGTCCTTTCCTTCAGTGCCTCGTCGTACATTTCCAACGCATCCGACGTATGCTTGCTGTTACCCTCCACTTCCGCCAAGGTTTCCAGCACATTCCCGAGATTGTTCTGGACCATGGCCCACGAGAGAGGGACCCGCTCCCGCGTGTACTCTTTCGCTGCTTCCTCGTACGCCGTCTTCGCCTTTTCCAGCCGCTTGGTTCCCGATTCCCTCACACCCAGCGCATAAAGCACGTTTCCAAAATTGTTCTGGACCGCCGCCCACCCGAGCGGATCGGAACTCCGATTCACGACCTCCAACACCTCTCCATACGCCGCGACCGAATCCTCCAGCCGCTCCGTCCCCACCTCACGCGAACCCAGTTCTCGCAACACCGAGGCCAGATTGCTCTTCGCCCATGCCCACCCTTCCGGAGCCGCCTCGCGCTTCTGCACCTTCAATGCCTCTTGATACGCTGTGACTGCCTGTTCCAGCCGTTCCGTTCCCAGCTCTGACTCCCCCCACGAAAACAACGCACTCCCCAGATGATTCTGCGTCATCGCCCATGCCGCCGGATTCTTCTCAGGCGTAAGAACCGCGATCGCCGCTCTGCAGGCGTCGGCCGCATCCGTAAAGCGGTCCTCTCTCCCATCCCGCTCGCCCAGCCGTTGTAGTGCAATGCTCAAACTGTTTTGCGTCGTAACCCAATCCGACTTATCTGGCTGCTTTCCTTGCTCGACCAGCAACTTGCGAAACACGTCGATCGCTTGCGACAGCGCCAGGTTATCGCCCTTCTCGTCCCCCTGACGATAAAGCGCCGTAGCATAGAGCCACAGGTAGCGGGCGCTCGCCCCAAACCCCATGCCTTCCACCAGCTTTGCTGCCGCCTGAAAGTGCTGCGCCGCCTGGTTCCAATCCAATTGTTGATTGCTCAGCTCCCCCCGCTCCGCCCTGGTCGCCGCTGCGCTCCGTCGCTTCCTGCTCACCGACTCGTTCGCCTCTTGCGCCAGTTCCTCTGCCGCATGCAGATCCTTCACATCCGCTGCCTCTGCCTCCCCCAGCAGATCATCCGCCTGCTGATACTGCGCCGAAGAGTTCGCATGCGCCAGCAGAGCCCGTGCCTGTTCAATCAGGTTCCGCACCTCGGGGTTGTCCGGATCCAGTGCCGAGAGTCTTCGCTGCATATCCAAATGTCGCTGCGCAATCTCGCTCAAGGTCTGTCGTAATTTGTCATCCGGAACATCGCTCGCACGCAGGATGCTGAAGAACCCGCGCAGTGCCTCTTGGCTGATGTCCAGCTTCTTGCTCAGTTGATCTAGCTGGTCCTTCTGATTCGCCCCTGCTTCCTTTATCAGCTTTGTGAGCAATTCCGGCGTAATGCCATTGAACGTTTGCGTTACAGTCGATCCGGCCACTGCGACCAGGTTGTACGAACCCTCGACCTTAACATCGTTAGCGGTGGCCGCCCCCTCGCTCACTGGCCTCCTCCCCCCGCCTTCGGCAAATCGGGACCAGGCCCACCAGAGAGCCGCATCAACCGCTCCAACTCATCCAACGACCCGCCTAAATTCACATTCGAGGTCACTGAGCTTCCTCCCACCGCAACCACGTTGCCAATGCCTGTCGTCATCACCACTGCGTGGTCCCCACCCGGCATCGCCTGCAACATCTTCAGGAGCGACTGCGCAGCGGAGGCCACGTCTGGATCGGACGACACATTCGCCGCCTTCACTTCTTCATCCAGAACCAGCTTCTTGCCCTCCGACGTAGGACTCGCCTGCAATGCGTCCATCGCCTTGGAAACCTCACTCGTTCCTCCGAACTTCCGCTGAATTAGCCCCTTCAGACCGTCATAGGCATCTCCCACAGCCTTCTTCGCTAAATCCGTCGCCCCCGAAGCTGCCCCCGCCGCAAGTGCCGCGACGATAGCCGCAGTAATAGGATCCATGTTGTTCTCCTCTCAATACGAGCCCAAGGGCAGCAGACTCGCCGTTTCGATCTCACCCCAGGATGTCCTGCCCGAAACACTACCACGACAATCGTCACTCGGTCTTGGTTCAGGAGGGGCACCGTTTAGCCTTCCCAAAACCAATCCATCCCCCGGGTTAAAAAGGAGGCCATCGGACCAATAGGGGAAGACAAGCATTGAGTCGCGAAAACACAGAAATCATGAGATCCTCGGGGTACTCGCGAGCAAATACTCAGAGCCTCGACGTCGACTGTTCGGCCTCGGAAAGACACGGTGGCGAGCGCTGTCTTGCTTGTTCGGGAAAGACCTTAGATTTCCACAGAATTCTTCGATATAAAACCCGCGAAATTGCCTCTCCGTAAGCAGCAGGCTAACCACGCCCCCACTTGTACCCCGTGACTACGGATCAGCGGCTTCATACGCTGGAACGCTGATCGGGAATTGTCCAAAACAATCCACGAACGTGTCCAAGGGCTGGATAATTCCTATAAACAATTGAATTTATTGGTCTACTAACGTCGAACAAAGGAGAGACACGTCGAGAAAAGTAGAGGTGTAGAGTAGAGATGCGGAGATTATGTAAGAGGGTTCGTGGCTGCCCGTCAGGGATTCGAACCCCGATATGCTGCTCCAGAGGCAGCTGTCCTACCGTTGAACGAACGGGCAGTAAGCGCAGGTGTAGCTATCTTCCAGCTTCGGATGACCTGATCGCGGCAGAACGCCGGCGCGAATAGCCAACCTTCTCATCATAAGGGGCAAAACCCAACCCGGTCAAACATCTGCATCACACCAGATTCGAGGAAACGCAGTGGTAATCTCAAGGCCCCTCAGCCCATTCCGAGCTTCGCAGCGATATATGCTGCTGTGGCGTCTGGAGCATGGATGCTCGTGTCAACCGTGAGCAAGGGCTTCGGCATACTCAATGCGTCAATCGCTCCGCCAGCATGCAGTTCGTCAAACAATTCCGCTGAAGTAAGTTTGCCATACTGGTTTCTGAACGGACTATCAAGGCGCCTTTTCAATTCAACGACCGGTCACGTCAACTCGATAAATTCCACTTCACCGCCCGCGTCGCGAACCGTCCGTACTGCCTCGCCAACGAACGTAGGTCGTACCGTTGACTCCGGTGCGAAAGTGAAAATCATCCCCGGCAATCGCTCGCGAGAGGCCCGATCAAATACCGATAGCCAAATCTCTTCTCGCAGTTCAACAAATGGCTTGCTCCCGAATTCAAAGACCGAAAGCAGAAGATCGACCACCTGGTGATTGTGAAAGATTCTGAAGCCGCTGAGGCTGACCAGTTCGCGTGCCACTGTCAGCTTTCCACTCGCCGGCATTCCGTAGATGAAGATCAGCCTCATCGCGCTGCCTTACTCTTCCCGCAACACTTCCAGCGGCCGCAACCCCAGAATCCTGTTGCTCGCTATCCATCCCGTTGCCGTTGCCAGAATCGCTGTACCCACCAGCGCGACCAGCGTGGCATACCAATCGATGTGGTAGCTCACTTCGAGTTTGTGCAGCAGCACGCGCGTGAGCAGGTTCGCAAACACCACTCCAACGGATCCAGCCAGCAATCCAAGCACACTGAACTCCACGCTGTAGGTCCGCACAATCCGCATCCGCGTCGCACCCAGCGTCTTCAACACTACGGCTTCGCGCATCCGCCGAAAGCGCGCGCTCGCAATGCTTGACGCCAGAATCATCAGTCCCGCCAGAATGGAAAACCCTGCCAGAAACCGCACCACAAACGTGATCTGATCCACCACGCTTTCAATGCGGTCAAGCACGTCGGCAATGTTGATCACGGTTACGGTTGGATACGCCGCAAACAGCGCGCGCTCCATGGTCGCCACTTGCCCGCTGTTGATATGCGCGCCTCCATACCAGGTCGCCGTCTCGCCTCTCAATTGTCCCGATGGCAGCACAAACTGCACGCGGGTGCCCAAGTGCTCTCCATCCGCGCGATACACTGCCGCCACTTTGAGCTTTCGCGTTCTGCCTCCCACTTCCAACTCCGCCGTTGAACCGACGCCCAAGCGCAGCCGCTTGGCGGCGCCTTCTCCAACGGCAAACTCGGCGGCATCCGCGCTCGTCCACCACTTCCCTTCAGTCACTTTGTCGCCCGCGGGCGCTGCATCGGCCCATGTCAACTCGGCATTCTCCAGCATGCGCCGGGGAAAATGCTGCCCCTTCAATTGCGCCACCAGTTCACCGTTCAGCGAAACAAACCGGCCCCCAACCACCGGCATCAGGTCCAGCTGTTGCGTCACGCCCGCTTGGTGGTGAAAGAATGCCTTCACTCCGGCCACTTCATCCGTCGTCACGTCAATCAGGAAAACATTGGGTAATTTCGGCGAAGCCGTCTCGCGCAAATCGCGTAACAGCGATCCCTGCATGAGATAGACTGCCAGAATCAACATCACGCCCGTGCCCAGCGCGGCCAGCACCGCGGCCGACTGGTTCCCCGGCCGGTAAAGATTCGCCAGCCCATGCCGCAACGAAGACGGCAGCCGCAGCCGAACGCGATTCAGCACGAACCGCAGCGTTCGCAGCGCCACCGCAGCCAGCGCTAGCAGAACCACCAGCGCAATTGCAAACAGCAGCGCGAACCAGCCGCCCACCTTCGCTGAGTCCGACAATCCCCACGCAATCCCGCCAAGCGCCAGCACCACCAGCACTGACAACCCCAATTGCAGCCGGCGGTCCCACCACCGCATCAGCCATTCGCGGAATCCGCTTGGCCCGTTCTCCACGAGCCTGCGCAATACCAACACCGGCCTGATCGCCCGCACATCCAACAGCGGCGGCAAACAGAAAAGAAGCGTAGTCAGCAACCCCGTTCCCAATCCCGCCGCAACGGACCGCCACGGAAACCCAAGCACCGTATGCACAGGCAAAAGCTTGCCGAAGACGGCTGGCAGCGCTGCCATCAGGCCCACACCCGCAGCCACCCCGAGCAGACCACCTGCCAGCCCCAGACCAAGCGTCTGCAACAGGAAAATGCGCAGCAAGTCCTCCGAGCGGGCACCCACCGCCTTCAAAATGGCCAGCATGTCCATGCGCTGCTCAAGGTGCGCATGCATTGCCATCGCCACTCCAATCGCACCAAGCACCATCGCTACCAGGCAGATCAAACTCAGAATCGCGGTCGCATTGTCCAGCCCCTGGCTCAGCGCAGGATTTCCCTCCTTGAAATCCATCACCTGCGCATCCGGCAGAGCCTCTTCAATCTGCTTCCGCACCGTCGCCTGATCCACTTTCGCCGACAGTTTCAGCAGCAAACGATGACTGGCGCGGCTACCCGGAGCCAACAGTCCAGTCCGGTCCAGCGCTGCGTTCGAGATCATCACGCGCGGTCCCAATCCCGCACCCGCAGACATGCGGTCCGGTTCCTGTTTCAACACTGCCGCGATCTTGAAATTCAACCCGCCCAGCCGCAACGTCTCCCCCACATGCGCGTTCAGGCGAATCAAAAACTCATCGGCTACCACCGCCGAATTCCCTTCCAGCGCTTGTCGCAACGGCATATTCGGGTCCAGTTCAGCCGCGCCATAGAACGGGTACTGCGTCGGGTCCACAGCCTTTAGCGAGACCAGCATGGGCACAGGGTCGGGAGGCACTGAAGCCATCGAGACAGTCTCCGTCACCCATGTCTCCTGCGCTCCGGGAATCTCCTTCACTACGTCTGCAACCTGCTTTTTTTCCGCCGCCGTCGGCGCGCGAAAGATCCGCGCACTCAGATCCCCGGCCATCAGCGACCGTGCCTCGGTCGTCAGCGTTCGCCTGAAGCTGTCGCTAAATCCTCGCACACCCACCAGCGCCGCCACGCCCACCGCGACTGACAGCACCACAAACGCAAACTTGCCGGGGGCGGATTTTAGATCCCGCCATGCAATCGCCGCCGCCCGGTTCCAGCTCAGCGCACGACTAGCCATTGGCGCGCTGCTCCAATTCAGCCACTGTCGATGTCTCAAATGGCAGCGTATCTTCCACCACCATGCCGTCCTTCAGCACAATCTTGCGGTCGGCGCGGCTTGCAATCTCCGCATCGTGCGTCACCAGCACTAGCGTGGTGCCGGCCTCTCGATTGCGTTCCAGCAGCAAATCCAAAACCAGCCGCCCGTTGCTCGAGTCCAGATTCCCCGTGGGTTCATCAGCCATCACAATCGGCGGATCCACCACAAAGGCGCGCGCCAGCGCCACCCGCTGCTGTTCGCCGCCGGACAACTGCACCGGATAATGTTCCATCCTCTCGCCCAATCCCACCGCATCCAGCAAACGCCTGGCCTGCTTCAGTCCATTGCCTTCTACGTTCAGCTCAAATGGCAACAGCACGTTTTCAAGTGCGGTCAGCGTTTGGATCAGTTGATACGACTGAAACACAAATCCAATCTTGCGCCCGCGCACCGCAGCCAGTTCCGTTTCCGCCAGGTTGTGAATCGGAGTCCCGTCCAGCCAAATCTCGCCTTCGCTCGGCGTATCCAGCCCAGCCAGCAGCCCCAGCAGAGTGCTCTTCCCGCTGCCGCTTGCACCCACAATGGCCACAAACTGCCCGGCCGGAATGCTCAGCGAGATTCCCTTCAAGATTTCCACCCGCCGCGAGCCATTCTGAATCCACTTCCTGACGTCCCGAACTTCAATCACCCGCCAACCTCCGCTTCTCTCTTGAAGGGTACGGGCTTCAGCCCGTACATCAAATTCCGCGAAATCACGGGGCTTTAGCCCCTGAGGTCCAGTTCTTTCAAACTGACCCCCTGCTGCTTCGCACGTGTCCTGCTCGCGCAGATACACTACCCTTGTGGACGTTCGCCGCACCTTTCTCGTTTCATTCTGTCTCCTTCTGCTGAGCGGTCCGCTTGGGGCCGCGAGCCGTCCCATCCTGGTCTGCTTCGGCGATAGCATTACCGCAGGTTACGGTGTCCAACCCGGCCAGGCTTTCCCAGCCAGGCTGCAATCGGTACTGGACTCCCACGGTTACAAATACAAAGTCCTCAACATGGGAACCAGCGGCGCCACCACGAAAGACGCCGTGGAGAGCCTGCCCCAGGTGCTTGCTGTTCACCCCGCCATCGTCATCGTCGAGTTCGGCGGCAACGACGGTCTCCGGGGCCTGCCCCTCGTTCAGACTCGCCGCAATCTTGATGCCGTAATTGCCACGCTCCAGAACGCCCACATCAAAATCCTGCTTGCCGGCATCACGCTGCCGCCCAACTATGGCCCCGACTACATTCACTCCTTCGATCAGGTCTTTCGTGACGTTGCAGCCAAATACCACGTGGCTTTTATTCCGATGATCTACAAGAACCTGATCAAAGTCCCCAATACCATCCAGCCTGACGGAATCCACCCCACCGCCAAAGGCGCCCAGATCATCGCGGAAACTCTTTATCCCGCACTGAAGCCCCTGCTGAACCGTCCTTAGTCCCTGCTCCTAGTCCCTCCGTCCCTCAGTCCCTCCGTTCACCCCATCACCACCAATGGCTGAAACAGCGTTCCCGCCACGCGTTTTGCAATTCCGACCAGTTCCCGTTGTCCCCCAAAAACCTTCACCAGAGGGGTTTGGGAGAACTCCGGCAGGTTCGCCTGCGCGCCATTGCGCAACCGTCCCAGAGCAAACTCATCCCCGGTCACCGAGGGCATCTCCGGAAGCAGGCAGCGCGGATGCAGGCACATCTGCTCCAGTCCTTCCACATCGCCGGCCAATGCTCCTAATTCCTCCAGCGTGTGCGCATCGTCAAGCGTGAATGCTCCGGCTCGTGTGCGCCGCAAGCTGCTTAGGTGTGCCCCGCAACCGAGGTCGCATCCCAGCTCATGCGCCACCGATCGCACGTATCCGCCGGCACTGATGCTTATCATGAAACTCGCTTCCGCTCGGTCCAATTCGACAATCTCAAAAGATGTAATACGGACGGTGGCCGGCTTCAGTTCTACCGGTTTACCCGCGCGAGCCAGTTTGTAAGCAGGCGTTCCGGCAATCTTCTTTGCAGAAAACGCCGGTGGCATCTGCTCCGACTCCCCAACAAAACGCCTCGCCGCCGCACGAACCTGCTCAACCGTCAATTCCGGCGTCACCACGTTTCCCACCGTCTCGCCCTCAGCGTCATAGGTATCCGTGGCGAATCCAAAACGGATCGCTCCCGTATACGTCTTTTCAGCAGAAGTGAAATATTGCGCCAGCCGGGTGAACCTGCCCGCCAGCAGCGGCAGTACCCCCGTAGCCATGGGATCAAGGGTGCCCAGATGTCCAATTGAACGCTCGCCGGTGATTTTGCGCAGCCGGTTCACAACATCGTGGCTGGTCATCCCGCCCGGCTTGTCGATTACTAATAGTCCATTCACTTATCTACTTTAGTTGAGCGGGGTCTCGACTCACAGCGCGCCGTTACCCTGTTGCCGAACCAGCGACAGGAACTCCGTGCGCGTCTCCTTCTGCCGGAAGCACCCCACCATCGCCGATGTCACCGTCGACGAGTGCTGCTTCTCAATGCCCCGCATCATCATGCACAGGTGCCGCGCCTCAATCACCACGCCCACACCCTGCGGTTCAATCGCGTCCTGGATCGAGTCCGCAATCTGCCGCGTCAGCCGTTCCTGCACCTGCAGGCGCCGCGCAAACACCTCCACCAGTCGCGGAATCTTGCTCAGTCCAATGACCTTTCCTTTGGGTATGTAGGCCACGTGCACCTTGCCGAAAAAAGGAAGCATGTGATGCTCGCACAACGAGAACATCTCGATGTCTTTCACGATCACCATCTCATCGTAATCCACATCGAATAGCGCGCCCTGCAGCAACTTGGTTGGATCTTGGTCATAGCCCTTGGTCAAAAAGGCCATCGACTTCTCCACCCGGCTCGGCGTCGCGAGCAGGCCATCGCGGGTCGGGTCTTCACCCAGACGTGCCAGAATCTCCCGATACATCTCCTGGGTGCTGAACTCGCTCAGCCCCTCTTCCACTCCAGCCGCTCTGCGAACCGGCCTAGTCACCGCGACTGGCTGCGCCATCTTCTTATTTCCTCCCGCTCAGCAGACCAAGCGTCCTCGTACCCTCACTTCGTTCCGTCATCCCCGTCTGCTGGCCAAGCATTAAGTCCTGAGATCTCAAAACCTTACTTGCCGCAATACTGGAAGAAGTTATTCTCCGTCTCTTCCACGCGCACATGCTCCAGTTCTCCGACTGGCAACTTGCCCTTCAGCAACACGAACACCGCCCTACAAAGATTCTCCGTCGTGGGCACTTGATTCAGAAACAACGGGTCCAAGTTCAGGTTTGTATGGTCAAATCTCGCCAACACATTTGTTTGCACCACTGCGTCCAGCGCCGCCATGTCCACCACCATGCCCGTCTCCGCGTCCACCTGTCCCCCCGCCAGCACCTCCACCACATAGTTGTGTCCATGTCCATGGGGATGGTTGCATTTCCCATAAACCGCACGATTCTCCTCTGCGGAAAGCTCCTCGGTATGAAGCCTGTGACTGGCGCTCAAATGATACCGTCGCCCGAAGTATGCCTTCATACCTCACCTCGATATTCCGCAAAAACCTCCGGCGTCTCGTAGATCCTTAGACGGCTCAGTCGCGCTCCACCCGCACCGTCCACTTTCGCTTCCAGCCGCTTCCACACCGCAACAGCCATGTTTTCCGTGGTCGGGATCGCCTTGGCAAACTCCGGAACCTCCAGGTTCAAATGGCGGTGGTCATAGGCTGACAGCACCTCCCGCTCCATCACATCCTTCAGCCACTTCAAATCCACTACGAAACCCGTCACCGGATCAGGCTCACCCGTAACCGTGACTTCGAGCGTGTAGTTGTGGCCATGTCCATTACGATTCGCGCAGCGCCCAAACACCTGCTCGTTCTTCTCCGCGCTCCAGGCGTCGTTCCAGTAGTAGTGCGAGGCAGAAAAGGTCGCCCGCCGCGTCAAGTCAATCATTCATACCCCTCGTCAACGAGATGCCGCAAATATCTGAATCGCCTCATTTAATTCACCGCGTCCTGGGACCGCATCAACATCGACACCTTTAGAATCAGAGCCCCATTCCTGCTATCTCGCATACGTTCTTCCCTTCCAGTTTACGCGCTTCAAAATTCGATACTGGAACCAGCTTTGATACAGCAGCCACACGAAAAGAGGCAATCCCAGCGGCGATAGAGCGCAATCCGCGGCCGGAAAATTCGACTTCGAAACCCGCCAGTAATAGCGAACCAGATTCCGCACCCAAAGCAGCAGCAGCGCCCATCCAGCCGCCAGCCACTCCAGAGAATGCACCGCAAAACGCGCACTCCACAACTCAATCGCCAGCCAGGGCAGCCCTATCAGCAAAAAAATATCCAGCGCCCGCCAAAACGCCGTGGCCAGCGCGTTGTTGAACAGCAGCGCCAGGTTCTTGGTCCAGCCCTCCATCATGGCCGCCGTGGTCCTGTACATCCGCGTGGCCACCGCGTCTTCCGCATAGCGAAACCGCAGCCCGATCTTGCGCCGTTTGGCCAGAAAGGCCAGTTCCACGTCCTCCAGCACTCGATCTGCCACCGCGGCGTGACCTCCTAGCTTCCGGTAAGCCTCCCGCTCCACCAGCAAAAACTGCCCGTTGGCCGCCGCCACCTGCGCATTCGGATCTGAGACTTTGGCCGGCGGATACGCCAGCGCCAGCTCGCTGAACACCAGCGGCATCAGCGTCCGCTGCGCCAGGCCGCTCACAATCTGCCGTGGCGAATAGCTCAGCATCCCCACCTTGTGCCGCACAGCCTCATGCATGGCCCGGCGCAAATCCCCCGGCTCGTGGAGCGTGTCTGCATCGGTAAACAGCAGCCATCGCCCCCGCGCTTTTCGCGCCGCCGTCCAAACCGCGTTCGCCTTGCCCGTCCAACCCGGTTTCAGCTTCGTCGGCCTCCATCACCGTCACTCCGGCAAACCCTCGCGCAATCTCCCCGGTCCGGTCCGTCGAGTGATCGTCCACCACGATCAACTCCCAGTCGCACCCCAGCTTGAACACATCTTCCGACTGCCCCACCAGCGACTGCAGACACGCTCCCAGGCTCTCCTCCTCATTCCGCGCCGGAACAATCACCGTCAGCTCCAGCAACTCCTCGGGTTCAGGCTGGTCGAACACCGTACCCGCCCGCGTCTTCCGGCGCAAGTGGCTCTCCCGGCTCACCGGAAAGCCCCAGCACCGGCTTCCACGCCCTTTCTCCCGGCCTCTCACCCGCCTCCGGCTTATCTCTGCGCATGACGTACAGCCCTTTCGCTCCGTATTATAAGGATGTGCGGTATTTTCATCGGCTCACATTCCTCGCCTTGCTGACTTTCGTCCTTCTTCCAGGATGCAATCGTGGCGCGCATCCCGCCCAGCTTTACCAGCGGGCGCCCGACTTCACTGTCTCCGACGGAACCACCTCCGTCCACCTGGCCAACTACCGCGGCAAAGTCGTCCTGCTCAACTTCTGGTGGAGCCAGTGCGCGCCCTGCATCGCCGAGTTGCCCTCCCTGCTTCAGCTCCACCACGACGACCCGAACCTCATCGTACTGGGCGTCAGCATCGACGAGGACCCCGATTCCTATACCAGCTTCATTCGCCGGCGTCACGTCGACTTCATCACCGTCCGCGATCCCAAACAGTACTCGCCCAGCCTTTTCCACACCGATATGTGGCCTGAGACCTACATCATCGACCGCAATGGCATCATCCGCCGCAAATTCGTCGGCGCCACCGACTGGTCCGACCCCGAGATTCGCCAATACCTCAACAGCCTGTAAGCCGCTGACCGCTTGTTCTAGTACCAGTTCCGCGCCTCATCCTTTTGGCTTTTGGCGAAGCCACAAACACCAAATGAATGAAATCGCGCGGTCAGACCGTGCCGCTTGGTAGAATTCTCTATGACCCCGGTGGACATTCTCTTTCGCTATCTCACGCCGCCCACTGAGGCCGCGACCTTCGCCCTTGCCAACACCCGCGAGGTCTACGGCATTCGCCGTCTCGTCTTCGATCGCTTTGCTCACACCTTGCGTGTGGAATACGACGCCACCCGGCTCAACGCAGCCGCCGTAACCAAGCTGGTGCGCCAAGCGGGCCTCGACATCGAAGAAGAGCTGTCGCTGATCCCGCCGCCCCCCCGAGCCCGCTCCCGCAAGCCTGACTCGTGCGGATTGCGCCGCCTTTGGAACCCTGATAATCTGTGTTAGGTTCCTTTCGGGATCACGTGTGCGCCCGTAGCTCAGCTGGATAGAGCGTCTGGCTACGAACCAGAAGGCCGGGAGTTCGAATCTCTCCGGGCGCACCACTTAGAGTCAGCATCATCTCCCCGTATTCCAGACGTCGTAGCTTTCGCAGCTAGCATTCCCCGGCAGCCCGTCACTCGCCCCGTCAGCCAGCACGCGCATCTGTTCCTTCTCCACTTTCCAGGCGTAAGCTGCGCCAACCAAATCGATGACTTCTCTCGCCCCAAAACGAAAAGGGCGAAAGCGCCCATGCGCCCCGCCCATTTCCGAACCCTGATCCCTGACCCTGCCTCAGTACAGCCTGAAATTCACCTCGATGGTAATCATGACCGGAACCGGCGTTCTTCCGTCCTTCATGGCCGGCTTGAATTTGTACTTGCGCACAGCTTCCAGCGCCTTCTCATCGAGCCCCATCCCCAGCGCCCGAATCACTCTCGGGTTTTGCGGGTTCCCCTGCGCATCCACAATCAGCGAGATCAGGCAAACGCCCTGGTACTTGGCCCGGCGCGCCTCGTCGCTGAACTCCGCCTCCGGCTGGAAGATCGGCACCGGAGCCGAAACACCGCCGCCTATCTGATATAGTCCGCCCCCCGCGTTTCCGCCGCGCCCGGGCCCAAACCCATTGCCGGTACCCGAACCAAGTCCGCCGCCGTAGCCCGTTCCCATGCCGCCCCCGCCGCCCTGGCCGTTTGAAGCCAGAGCCACGTTCGGTGACTTGGTCACCCCAATCGCCGGCAGCGTCGGATTGTCGGGCAACTGAATATTCTGCTGCACATTGATGGCCGAGGGCATCACCAGTTTGGGCTTGTCCAGCACTGGAATCATCGGAGGTGTGATCGGGTTTTTTACACGCGGGGGAAGTTTGCCTTTCGTGGGATCGACGATATCGTGCGAGCCTCCACCACCGCCACCACCAGCAGACTTCTCCCCCTTGGGCGCCTTCAGATCGAAATTGCCCACATCGATATTGGTCGCCGTCACCGGCGGTTTCACAATGTGTTCAACCGTCTTGATGCCAAGCCAGATGGCGAACAGAAGAATGCCGATGTTGATGGTCGACGAGATCCCGATCGCCCACGGATTGCGCTTCACCGCCATCGGGTCCGGCACCGGGATCGGCGTCGAAGTCAGCTTAAGAGGCGGCAGTTTGGGTGGAAAGAAGAAATCCCGGATGTTTTCGTAGAGACCGGTCCAGAGCGGCTTTTCCTCAAACGCCTTTCCCAGGAAGGCGTCAAGTTCGTGCCCACCCGGCGAGAGTGCGGCAGCGTCGGTCTCCGATTCTGGCTGGATCAGTAGTTCGTTTCCCATATCTGCTGCTGGTCCTGTCGGCAGTGCCTGCTCCGCCGGGAGCCTTTTCGCTTCCAGGTCCATCACTCCATTATGCTCGACATCCCCATCGCTTGTCTGCAAACTTCCGACCTGTCGATTCTGCTCTGCATTCTCCAAAGTCTCATAGTTTCGAGAGACCGGCGTTCTCATAAACAATAGACGACGGGCGACCCTACTTGTTACCGGAAAATTGCTGGCCCAACATTTACACTACCCTATGGACAAGTTTGCATGATCCCAGGAGTGACGATGTCTCCAGCGCCAGAGTTGAAGGCGACTTTGACCTTGCCTAAAACTGACTTTCCCATGAAGGCCAATCTGCCTCAGAATGAGCCACTTCGCCTGGCTCAATGGGCTTCAATGCGCCTTTATGACCAGCTGCGCAAGGCCAGTCAGGGACGTCCCGCCTATCTCCTCCACGATGGTCCTCCATACGCCAATGGCCCCATCCATCTCGGCCATGCGCTCAACAAGGGCCTCAAAGACTTTGTCGTCAAGTCCAAAACCATGGCCGGGTTTGATGCTCCCTACGTTCCCGGCTACGACTGCCACGGGCTCCCCATCGAGATCAAAGTCGACGAGCAACTGGGCCGTAAAAAGCTGGAAATGCCCGTTCCTGAGGTGTTGGATGCATGCCGGGCCTACGCGCAAAAATATATTAACCTGCAAACTTCGCAATTTGAGCGCATCGGCATCTTCGGCCGTTGGGACAAGCCCTACAAGACCATGTCCCGCGATTATGAGGCGCGCACACTCGAAGCCTTCTACGGCTTCCTTGAGAAAGGATTCGTCTATCGCGGACTCAAGCCCGTCTACTGGTGCATCCACGACCGCACCGCCCTTGCCGAAGCCGAGGTCGAGTATGAGATGCACACCAGCCCCTCGGTCTACGTGCGCTATCGGCTCACATCTGACCCGGCCGCCATCGACCCCGCACTCGCCGGCCGCGAAATCTACACGATCATCTGGACCACCACCCCCTGGACCCTTCCCGCGTCCATGGCCGTGGCCTTCCATCCCGACTTCGAATACGTGGCGCTCGCCACCGAAAGCGACCTGCCCGATCAGCCCGGCCCCGTCTACATTGTCGCCGCCGAGTTAGCCGCCTCCGTCATCTCAGCCTGCCAACTTGGCGAGACGGCTCAACTGGCCCGATTCAAAGGCTCGAAGCTCGAGCGCGTCACCTTCAAGCACCCCTTCCTCGAACGCAGCATTTTGGGAGTGCTAGCCACCTACGTGACTGCCGATCAGGGCACCGGCGCCGTCCACACCGCTCCTTCTCATGGAGCTGACGATTTCTACACCGGCCTGCGCTACAACCTCGACCAGTCCTGCCGCGTCGATGCCGCCGGCCGCATTCACGTGGACACCGATGCCTGGCCCTACTCCACTCCACCCCCCTTCGATGGACTCAAGGTCTGGGCCTCCAACCCCATCATCGTCGCCATGCTGGAGGAACGCCGCGCCTTGCTTGCTGCAGGCGACCTCGAGCACTCCTATCCTCATTGTTGGCGCTGCCACCATCCCGTCATCTTTCGCGCCACCGAGCAGTGGTTCATCGGCCTCGAGACCCCCGTCCTTCGCGCGGATCGAACAGAAACCACCTACCGCCAACTGGCCATCGAGGAAATAGACAAGGTCGTCTGGGACCCGGCATGGGGCAAGGAGCGCATCACCAACATGATCGCTACGCGCCCCGACTGGTGCATCAGCCGCCAGCGCATCTGGGGCGTGCCCATCGCCGTCTTCCTCTGCGAGAACTGCCAGAAGCCGATCCTCGATCCCGCGCTCAACCGCAGGATCGTCGACCTCTTCGAGCGCGAAGGTGTCGAAGCCTGGCACACTACCGATGTGGCAACGCTGCTTCCGCCCAATGCCGCATGCGATGCCTGCGGCGGAACCACCTTCCGCAAGGAAACCGACATTCTCGACGTGTGGTTCGACTCTGGCGTCAGTTGGTTCGCCGTCCTCGAGTCCGATGCGGATCTTGAACCCAGCTATACTGCCTTCCAAAAAGAGGAAGGGCGAGAAGCCCCGGAGGTTCTGTACCTCGAGGGCGGCGACCAGCATCGCGGCTGGTTCCATTCCTCTCTGCTAACCTCGGTCGCCCTGCGCGGCCGCGCACCCTACTCCCATGTCGCCACTGCTGGATGGACCCTCGACGAGCAGGGCCGCGCCATGTCCAAATCCCTCGGCAACGGCGTCGATCCTGTCGATATCGCCCAGCGACTTGGCGGCGAGATTGTTCGCCTCTGGGTGGCCTCCATCGACTTCCGCGAAGATATGGCCGCCAGCGAAAACCTCATGCAGCGTTGTGCCGACCTCTATCGCAAGCTGCGCAACACCTTCCGCTTCCTCCTCGGCAATCTGCATGGGTTCGATCCAGCGCGCGACCGCGTTCCCGAGACTGATCTCCTGCCCATCGACCGCTATATGCTCGCCCGCACCCGCGACCTCACGGAAAAAATCCTCGGCTGGTACGCGGCATTCGAGTTCCATCGCGTCTACCAGGCCGTCAACGAGTTTGCCATCGTGGACCTCAGTTCTTTCTATCTCGACATGCTCAAGGACCGCATGTACACCTTCGCGCCCTCGAGCAGCGCTCGCCGCTCCGCGCAAACTGTGCTTTGGCAAATCACTGAAACCATGGTCCGCCTCGTCGCGCCGATCCTCACCTTCACCGCCGACGAAGTTTGGGAGTACCTCCCCAAGGTGGAAGGCCGCGAAGCCAGCGTCCACCTCGCGCTCTTTCCCAAGCCGGAAGATATCTTCTCTGAAATCCCTGATTTGCTTCTAGAGTGGAAACGCCTTTTTGCAATCCGAGAGGAAGTATTTAGTGCACTTGAAACCGCCCGGAAACAAGGAGAAATTGGCAAAGGACTCGGCGCTCAGGTCAACATCCATGCATCTCCAGTTGATTTTGCCATCTTACATACGCATTCTTCTGACGCTCTAGCTGAATTTTTCAATGTATCTGAAGTGAACATTCTATTGTCACGAGGCGTAGAAGAGGGTTCAGGAGCAACTGCAAAAACGATCGCTCTAGCTCTTCCCGCAACAGGCACAAAGTGTAACCGTTGCTGGCGATATACGCATGACACTTCCAACTACGGCATCTGGCAGAATGTCTGCACCCGCTGCCATCACGCGCTGAAAGAAATGGGCATCTCCCCGCCGCAGCCGGAACCGGAACCATCAGGGGAGGCTGCTCGTTGAACGTTCACGTGCCGCGCCGCCTGCCCTGGCTCCTTCTCATCTCAGCCGTCATCGTCTTTCTCGACCGCCTCACCAAGACGATGGTCGCCGCGCGCATTCCCATCGGCGAAGCCATTCCCGTAATCCCCCATTTTCTCCGCATCACTCATTGGACCAACGAGGGCGCAGCTTTCTCCCTCTTTGCCGACTCCGCCTCGCCTCACGCAGTCCGCTGGGGCCTCATCGCCTTCTCCGTTCTGGCCGCAATCGCCGTCCTCGTTGTCCTGGTGCGCCTGGGTGATCGCTTCAATCTCACCACTGTCGCGCTGGCTCTCATCTTTGCCGGCGCGCTGGGCAATGTCCACGACCGCATCGTCTACGGCTCCGTGATCGACTTCATTGAAGTCCACATCTTCTCCTACCACTGGCCCGACTTCAACGTAGCCGACAGTTCCATCGTCACCGGCGCCTGCCTTCTCCTCCTCGATTCCCTGCTCCCGAAACAGCACCCCGAAGGAAGCGCAGACCACCCCTCCTGAACAACAAGAAGCGCGCTCGTCCAAAGCGCAAATCGCCGTCCGATTGCAGCGTGTTCACAATTGCTGTGCCCCGAAGCAGAATGTATCGCTGCGAATGGGCGCAAAAGCGCGCAGGCGAGAATGCCGCCAGCAGAAAAGCATCACGCGTTTTTGAGACTGGAAGTAAGAGGCTGAACGATCTAGAAGTAGTTTTGGCTCCTCAGGTAAAAGCCAAACTGGATTCTGTAACGGCTGTATCGACTGTATCGTCTCTACCGTCTTTGCAATCGCTTAACAACATATTTTCAATCACTTACAAGCGCTTAATCTGCTGGTATTCGTTCGCCGTCCTTCGCAAACGTCCGCTTGCAACCGCGCCTATATGGGTATACGTTTGGGTATACGCAATCCAAGGAGCCAAACGCAAATGGCGCTCACAGATACCCAAATACGCAACGCAAAGCCTGCTACGAAGCCCACAACGCTGTTCGATGGACAAGGACTGTATTTGCTCATTCAGCCAAACGGCTCAAAGCTGTGGCGTTGGAAGTATCGGCACGAAGGCAAACCACGCCTCATAGCATTTGGACAGTACCCTGAAACATCGCTTGCGATGGCTAGGTTTGCCCACCAGAACGCACGAATGGAACTTTCCAAGGGTATTGATCCAAGTACACAGCGAAAGGCTCTGAAAGAGGCTGCAAAGGTCGAAGCCGAGACGGAACAGCGCAAGGCCGAAAACAGCTTCAAGGCAATTGCAATCAAATGGCATGAAAGATGGTCGAAAGGCGTGGATGCTGATACTGCGGCCTACATCATGCGACGTTTGGAAGCCGATGTGTTCCCTGCCTTTGGCAGTGAGCCTATCGACGCAATCAAACCTGTTGACGTTCGCAGGCTCATTCTTCGCATTGAACAGGAACGTGGTGCAAGAGACGTTGCACAACGCCAGCATGGAACAATTAGCCAGATTTTCCGGTACGCTGTCACTCACGATCTTGCAGAGAACAATCCTGCCGCTGCTTTCAAGCCGTCTGACGTATTGGCACCACGCAAGCCGCAAAACAGAGCACACATTGCACCTTCACAGCTTCCAAGTTTGCTCGCAGCGATTGACGATTACAGCGGTCACATTGTCTGGCGCTATGCACTCTCGCTCATGGCACTAACTTTTGTGCGGAGTGCCGAACTGCTACAAGCACCGTGGTCTGAATTCGATCTTGATAACGCACGATGGGTAATCTCTGCGCAGCGTATGAAGATGGAGAAACCGCACATCGTGCCGTTGTCACGTCAAGCCGTCGAACTATTGCGCGGACTGAAACAGCTTGCTGGTGAAAAGCTGTTCGTGTTTCCAGGGCTCAATAAGCAAACAGAGAATGGAAGCGTCAATTGCAATACCCTGTTGAACGTGCTGGAAGAGATCGGATATAAAGGCGTAATGACGGGGCATGGCTTCAGAGGATTGGCGCGAACCGTTCTAGCGGAGCATGGCTTTGAAAAGGCTCACGTTGAATTGCAACTTGCACACTCGAATGACGACAAGGTAGAAGCCGCATACAATCACGCGAAGTATTTGCAGCAACGCACTACCATGATGCAATGGTGGGCTGACTATTTGGATACCGAATTAGCGAAGGGTAGAAACAAGGTTGTAGCGATTCGGAAGACAGCATGAATCATCGCAGTATGCTTCCCATTGAACACAGCCTGCATTGCAACGATTGGATGCAGGCATTCTTTTTAGCAATAGCGTTGTGCCGATGCTGAATGGTTCCCCGCCTGTCACCTTTCTGCGCATAATCGCATCTTTCGCTTATTTCATCAAATTCGCTTACCTCTCTCGTCCTTTCTCGGTCCGTAGAGTGATTTAATGGCTTTGATATGTAAGTGCTTTAGTTAGAGTATTTATAGTTATTAGGGTATACCCCAATTAAGTTATAAAGAGATGCTCTAACAAAGACACCCCTTGCGAATGATGAATTAGGCGAATTAAGCGCAAGTTGCGAATAAGCGGTGGGGCATACCCCAATTGCAGGTAAGCATTCGCAGGAGCGGGCGCAATGCAGCGGCCTTGAATCGGCGATGCTGCGATGAATCAATGCTGTTGTCTATTGTCTACAACGTAGTTATCGCTCTGTCATGTTAGTTGAGTTAGTTATCGTAGGCTATAGCAGGTAAGTCATTTAGGCGTACAAATATATTTGTTTACTCGCGCGTTTTTACTTAGAAAGTATGTTATTACTCTGAGTGAGCGCACCAGTTATGCGGGCGCAATCTAACAGCATTGGAGAACGGATATGATCGGATTTGCTGAAGTGTACGCAGCATTGCAAGCAGGCCTACCTGTTAGGCGCGAACGGTGGGACCGTGGCAGCATCCTATTCGTGCAAGACGGTGAGCTTATGTATTCATGCAGGGGAAACGCCGCATCGAAGGCGAGCAGCGATTTGCTCGACTGGCACGACATGAACTCAATGGATTGGACGATACTTACCCCTTGCAGCGTGAAGGCATCGTCTGACGGCTGGTGAAGGCTTTGCACTGATCCTTCACCAGCGGCCTAACAAGCGAACCACACGTCCGCAGCACGTCCACCAGTCTTCTTAGCTTCAGAACGAGCGATGCCGGATTCTTTCAATGTATTGAGGGCGCGTTGCAATTCATCACTCTTCTTATGCCGTCCAAAGTGTGTGGATATTTGCGAGGCAGGCCGCGAAGATCGACCGGGTCAAGCTGCACGGCCCGCACATCGAGAAAGTCATAGTCCAGATCGTTCGCGACCTGGGAGACGATCTGTGATTTCCCAACGCCGCACGCGCCCCAGATGTGCAGGGGCACACGTTCGCCAATGAGCGCGTGAAGCGCCTCATAGAGCTTCGATGGTTTCATGGAATTTTCCTTGGGATTCTGGAGAGGAGAACGGTGAAGACGGTCGCCTTTAAGGAACGGAGCCGCACTCTCGTTCCCCTGGCAGGCCAGGCGAGAGTAGCCGCGGTACGCAGATCACTGGAATGATTTGCGGGAGTATTAGTGGAGCAGAACCTTCAGGTCGGTAGCCAACTGGACGACAAAGTCCTCAGCAACGCCATTCCTGACGAGCGGGCGCGCGAGCCTGGCATCGATGAACTGAGAAGCATTTATCCTGCTCCCGAACAACACCACCGCAAGCGCCCTGTCATCCTGCCGCGAAGACCAAAGAAAGCCCTGGACGCGGGGATGAGCGGCGTACACTTGTCCGGCCCATCCACGCGTTGCGGGGTAATGCGCCTTGGTCGTGTCGATGAGCTGCCGAGGAGGAATACCAAGTCCCCGCAAAGCGACCTTGCTTAGATCGAGGAGTTGGAAGTCATTCTTGAACAACAGCGTTGAACACACCCTGCCTGCCAGTCTCCTGGCATCGACGTGCTTGAATCCTGTGCGATAGGGAATGTCGCGAAACACGCTCTCCATCAAAGCGCCGCGAGGCGTGGTCGCCGCATATAGCGTCGGAATCACGTTGCCCGATGGATCGAGGATTGGGCTGAAGCGAGCATTGCCTTTGGGACTGGGATTAAATTGACCGACAGCGTAGATCGCATCATGGACGCGATACATCGTCTGTCCCGAGCCCCAGTTGGTGAGCTTGATCTTCGTCGGGACAATGGGCGCAGCGCTGATCGCTGCTCGTTTAGCCATGTTCGTACTCGGCCATCTCATCTTTGGCCGCGGCAATCACGCGTTCGGGATCGGCAGCCAGGACATCCTGTGGACGCTCGTCGTCAAGGAAGCTGTTGAGCCCTGCAAACCAGAATGCCAGTCCCCACCCGTCCTTGGCATCTCCGAAGACTTCTAATATCTCGGCCATCTCCCTGCGAGGGCGATGGTCTGCCGGGTTCAGGGCATAGAGCGGCAGGTAATCCTCCCGGCCATGCTGGATCGCAAAGATCTCGCGGCTCCGCTTCCACTTGTTCGGCTGCACGCTCAGGTTGGTCGAACTGAATCCGGCAAGCTTGGCAACCTCGGTGGCGGGAAGAAAATCCCCGCTGTTCAAAATGGCGGTCTTGGCTTCGATGAGCATTCGTGCCTGCTCACGCGCCGCCTTCGACGGGGTGACATCCGTCAACAGAAGATTGACCATTTTTTTGAGCGTATCTTCCTGCCGCTCCTGGATGAGTTGGGGCAGAAACTCCACGACCTGATGGATGACGCGCTCAGCCGCAGCCCCCTGTTCGTCGTCGGCAAAAGTCACAGCCACCGTCCTACGCCCAGGAGACAGGTTGAGCTGCCGGATGACGTCACGTCCACTGCCGCTCAGGACAGCCGACCCAACCTCTTCAATTTGCTTGGCTTGTGCCATGAAAGCCTCCGCTGCGGACTACCGCTTGCAATATAAGATTATCACGATTTTCATTCTAACCGAAATAATCTTAACCTGACAGCCCGCCTCGGCATTGAGGGTACGCGCGACGGAAGCAGTCCCAATCAGGCCGCTTCGTCGAAGTCATCTTCGTTGCTATCGACATCCTCTTCGTCTGCTTGCGGAGGTATCTCTTCTTCCTCGTCCAGAATAGGGGCCGGAATGGCTTCCGGCGCCGGCACATCGAAGAGGCTGGCCGCCCTGGCGGATTCGGCCGGTTTCTGGGGAGTCGGCTTCGGAGTTTCAGCAGCCTTTGCCGGTTCCGCTTTCGGAGCAACTCTCGTGGCTGTAGTCTTCGATTTCGCCCGGGCTTCTGCCTGAGCCGTTTTCGCCGCGGCATCCATCTCGGACTTCGCACGGTCCAGGGTGTTCTTGAGTTCGAGATGCGAGGAAACGAAGTTGACCAGCGTTGCCGGCAGGTCGCGGTCCAGTTCCTCCGCAGTGCCGGTCACAGTGACAGGCGTAGTAAGCGCGGCGTTCTCACCGTCCTTCAGCTTCTGCGGGATGACGTTCACGCGAATCTGGTCATCTTCAATGTGGGTGACTGTCAGCAGGACGGCGCGCTGCCGCAGGTAGGGAGCAAGCTCTTTGAACATGGGTGTCTCCTGGTGAAATGGGTCACTTGGGGCGTGACCCTTTTCTCGTTGGCTTTTTGAGTTCCGGATCATCCCAGTGCAAGGTATAGCGCCGGCCGAGCGCCAGCTTCTCTTGGTAGGCCATCGGATCGCAGTCTCGCTGCCACAAAAGACGATAGAAGTTATTGACCGCGGATTTCATGATCGCCTTCATCTCTTCATCGGAGATGTGGGAGATTTCCCGATTACCGCTGCAAACGGTGCATTGCCTTCCTGCATGCAGGTCTTCGATCGGCCCATTGCGAAAGGCTAGGGCGACCAGCGCCTTTGCTTCCTCTGCCAAATCGGGATCGAGCATCATCTTCATGGACAGCCTCACGGCTCCACGATACGCCGAAGTCTGCTGGCAATGGAAGATTCTGCGATCCGTTTTCGGAGAAATGCTGCCATCGGAGAACGGTCAATCAGCGCGTTGGCCTGATATGGAGTGACCCTGTCAACCCTGCGGAGTCGACGGGTTTGTTTTTGTTGTTGTCGCTGTTTTTGCTTCTCCCCGAGGACAGAGCGAGCAGCAGCCTGGGCAGGTTTGAGCGACGATTGATCAGTCTGATATTCGCGGGTCGGAACCGCATAATCATGATCCGTCGGGAGCTGCCTCTGACTGTTATCGCGAGTCCGGTCGAGCCTGTCGCATAGGCCAAGCGAGGATTCTCCTTCGTGCTTGCTCCGGCTGCTGCTGGCTCTGTGCTCGAGTTGGATGGCGCGTTTCATCAAGGAACTGTTTTTGTTTTTCCCTTATTTGGAAAGCTTTTGCTTTTGTTCTTGTCAGGCTGCAGTTCGCTGGCTGACGGTCGTCTCTGCTCTGGTGCCAATAGCCCAGATGAATCCCAGTAGTTCACGAGCAACTGCAGTAATGATCTTTCCCTGGGGCTTGCCGGCTGCACCCAGCTTCATATAGCGCTTGTGCAGGCGGTGTTGAGCCTTCCATGCAATCTCCTTGACCTTTTCCGAAATGCTCTCCTGCCGTCTGCGCAACCCATACCAGATACCTGGTGGACGGCGATAGCTCCATGCTGCTTCGCCAACGATTCGTCGCAAGTGTGCGTTGCCAGTCTTAGTGATGCCTCCGCGTCTGATTCGCTTGCCACTGGAGTCTTCGCTTGGCACCGCGCCGCAATACCCCATCAGCTGCCTAGCACTGCCGAAGCGGGATACTTGGCCCAGCTCGGCGGCAATGGTCACAGCTGAGATATCTGCGATACCGCGCAGCGCCTGTAGATCGTTGATGACTTGTTGTAACGCAGGCGAGGCCAGCTTCACGGCCTCCATGATGGCTTGCTCCAGACGCGCCACCCGTTCCCGCATGTGCTCGACCTCGTGTAGATAATCCTGCCGCGTGGCCTCCTGAGCGACCTGTGCGAAGCGCAGCTGCGCAACCCAGATCAGATAAGGGCGCGTCCATGATCGCACCCCGGTGGGTGGGCGCTGACCTGAGCGCAGGAGAAACTTACTCAGCCGATGCCGCGCTCGCATCTGATCCTGCTTCGCTGCTTCGCGGGCACGCACCAGATCCCGCAATGCCTCGGAGCCTTCATCTGGGACCCACACCGCCGTCAGATCTCCGGAGCGATAACAACGTGCCAGCTTCTCAGCGTCCCGCCGATCCGTCTTTACCCGATCACCTACCTTGACCGGTACCAACGTGGGCGCGACAACCTCGCACTGAATGCCCAACTCCGCCAACTGCCAGTACACGACATAGCCCGTCGGACCTGCTTCATAACAGGCTCTCACCCTCTCTGCTGGACCAAGCTTCTTGATCATCTTGCGGATCGACTCGCCGCGGTTCGGAATCGTTCCTAGACTCCGTACCTCCCCATCCGGCTCCGGGTTCGAGCCGCGTTGTGCTTAATCGATAGTCCCGGATCTCGAGCTGGTCCGAGATAATGCCTTTGCCTTCCTTCTTTTTCTTCTTGGTCGCCTTGCGGCCTGTGATCTGGATTTGCGGAGGGACAATCTCGATAGGCTGATTCGAGCTGTTCAGGATGGAGTAGGAGATCATGGTCTGATTGCTCAACTGCCGCATATCGCCAATCGATGTCTCGATTTGCTTGTCCTCCCATTTCGTCCACTTCGGAGCGTTCACACTCTCTTGCAGCTTGAATACC
The DNA here is from genome assembly GCA_963833995.1 of uncultured Acidobacteriota bacterium. Lineage (GTDB taxonomy): Bacteria > Acidobacteriota > Terriglobia > Terriglobales > Acidobacteriaceae > Telmatobacter. The sequence goes on from CAWIAE010000009.1 coordinate 404,369, forward strand.
TCGTCGAGGCTCGACAGCGGCGCCGAACGCAAACCAGCGGTCCCGCCACTCACGCCCCGCGCGAGTTCCTTAGTCGGCGCGCTTCGGATCGCCAGCGATTCAGGATCGGCGGAAATGAGGAAGCTCCGCGTCGCTCTGTATTCGATCAGAAAATCCACCGGCTGCGTTGGATTCGTGGCACTTGAGCCTTCGCTGACCAGTTCCAGCGTCACATGCTGGCCTGATTTCGTTGCGATGAGAAGGTTCGACTGCGCAGCCTCTTTTACGATCGGTTTGACGTAGACATACTCCGGCTCGCCTTCGTTATGTTCTGCCTTGAACTCCCCCGGGCTGCCGAGGATTACGGATGTGATCTCCTCCGGCATGCGGATGGTCGATTCAAACTCTGGCCTCAGATGAAGGATCGTGACATCTCTCGGATTGATCGTGACAGTGGCGACACGTGCTCCAACGGGTGTGTCGCTCGCGCTGAGACGAAGCGGAAGCAGGACTGCGACAGGGATAAGCCAGCGAAGTTTCATGGGGTTGACCTCCTCGACGGCCGAGCGGCCGGATACCTGCGAAGCATGTACTGCCTTCGCACCGCTTGCACGTAGGCGACAACTTCCGGATTACGATAATCCAGTTGTTCCCGTGCAATGTTGCGGTCGCCGGCGTAATAGGCAGCGGCAACCAGACGCAGATCTCCGTGGAATTCCCACATCAATGCCGTGACGTAGCGCGTGCCTGCGGCTATGTTTTGTTCCACATCAAAGGGCTGAAAGGCGCCAAATCGCCTGGCCGTCGCCGGCATAAGTTGCATCAGCCCCATCGCGCCTTTGGCGGAGACCGCTCGCGGGTTCCAACGGGATTCGACGTCGATGAATGCGGCGATCAACTCAGGCGGCACACGATAGTGCGTCGCATACTGCCTTACGATCCGCGCTGCCGGTATAGGAACCGTTTGCCCAACGGCAAGATTGGAAAATACCAGCAGCATGAGTACGCACCGAATCATGATACTGATCCTCCTCGGAGCGCGAGACTCTGCGCGAACCTGGCTCCGTCGTCGAGCAAGCTCTTGAACCCCTCCCGCAATAGGAGGTGGCGACGGTCCTTCTCGGTCTTCGCCAAGAACGGAAGCAGTACGTCGCGGTGCTCCGCTGTTACGTGGTCGGTCCCGAGCAGTTGCAATGCATTGGCGAAGTCGATCATCTCCGAGACCGATGGCGGCTTTTCGAGCGAGTAGTTACGGAAGGAGAGCGCTATTCCGGCCATCTCGCGATGGAAGCTCTTATCGGCCTTCGGTGTGCGGCTGGCAATGATCTCGGCTTCGCGCTCAGGAGTCGGATGCTCGACCCGCACGTAGAGGCTCCGCCTTCTGATTGGGTCGCCCAGCCTCCGTTCCTCGTTGCTGGTGAGCACGACGAACGGGATGCTCTTCGCAGCCACGGTGCCGAACTCTGGAATCGAAAGCTGCCAGGCGGAGAGTATTTCTAACAGCATTGCTTCGAACCCATCGTCTACCTTATCCAACTCGTCAATAAGCAGCACACACGGCCGATCGCATTCGAGTGCACGCATTAGCGGACCCGGACGGAAGAAATCCCGCCCCTTGAGGTTCGCCTGAACCGCCTGCCAGTTCTCGTGCTGACCTTTCGAGAACTCCATGTATTCATCGGCCACATCCCGCAGTCGGCGGACGCGATTCTCCCGCCTGTTTTGGACGTTGTTGAAGCCCTGTTCGAGCTCACGCCGTCTCTGGTTCTCGGCGTTTTTGGCTACCGTCTTTGAGGTCGATTTGGACGACTCCCGAATTTGCTGTCCGGCGAAGTAGAACTTGTACCACCAGATTTTGCCGCGTGGAAAGATTGCCATCGATCACTCCTGTCTCTCGTTTGGCACTAGTACCAATTGGCCAGTGCGAATGGAGATTGGAGCAGGATTAGAACTCGCGCAAGTCGGCGATCAACCGAAGATCGGCAGAGGATCAAGTCGTTTCATTGAGGAGGGAAACAACTGAGCAGGATTGCTATGGACGGGGTGTCCATTTTGAAGGAGCGTGGGCACAAAAATGGGCACAATTTGAAAATTTGGCGGATTTTTGGCTGCTCAATGTCGCTCTAAGTTGTTGATTTTATTGGCTCCTCAGGTAAAAGCCAGCCGCGGGTTCCAGGGAAGTTTACGATAGCCCATTATAGTTCGCGCCAAACTATTGTAATGAAAAGCATTATTTTCCATTTCCGTCCAAATACGTCCAGACGAAGATCAGGGCCAGCCAAGCAAATTTGATGGTATTTTTGATGGTACTTTTTTGACATCGAATAGGCCCAAACTGCTATGGTATTCGCAATCATTCAAAGGTTGAAATGGCGCTCACAGACGTAAAGATTCGTGCTGCTAAATCTGCGGAAAGGCCTTACAGACTTGCTGACCTGGGAGGCCTGTACCTGCTCGTGCCACCAGCCGGCAGCAAACTCTGGCGGTGGAACTATCGGTATGGCGGCAAACAAAAAACGATGCCTCTTGGAAAGTATCCTGACATTTCCCTTGCAGATGCTCGGACCGCACATCAGGCGGCCCGTGCCCAATTAAGGGACGGCAACGACCCGATGGCGCAGCGCAAAGCCGATAAGGATGCTGCCAAAGCTAAAGGCGTACAGGAGCAGGTGAAGGCTGAAAGAGGCCTGTGGCGAACGCTCATTCAAAGCCGTGGCCCTCAAATGGCATGAATGGTGGGCATCAGGCGTTAGACAGTCGAAACCGCAGCATATATTCTGCGGCGCCTGCAGTCTGACGTGTTCCCTGCCTTCGGGCGCGAGCATATCAACGAGGTCAAGCCTTCTGACATCCGCAATCTGATCATCGCTATTGAAAAGGGAACCGGCAAAGGCCGGCGATTCAAGGGCAAAGGCGCGCGGGATGTTGCGCAGCGGCAACACGGAACGATCAACCAGATTTTCCGTTACGCCATTGCAAACGAACTGGCAGACAGCAATCCCGCCGCAGCATTCAAGCCCTGCGATGTTCTCAAAGCGCGAAAGACGCAACACAGGGCGAGAGTTGAAACAAACCACCTTCCAAAGTTGCTCGTGGCCATAGACGACTTCCCTGGCCACAAAGTATGGCGTGACGCGCTAAAGCTGATGGCAATGCTCTTTGTGCGCACGGGCTGAATTGCTGGAAGCACCATTGAGTGAATTCGATCTGGACAATGCTCGCTGGGTAATCACCGCTGAGCGAATGAAAATGGACAGGCCGCATATCGTACCCTTACCGCGTCAAGCTGTGGCCATCCTTCGCGAATTGTTTTCACGCGCCATTGCCGAAAACAAGACATTCGTTTTCCCCGGCATGAACAAGCAGACAGAGAACGGCACCCTTAACGAAAATACGTTGCTGGTAGCGCTCGATGAGATCGGCTACAAAGGCATAATGACTGGTCACGGCTTCAGAGGGCTGGCGAGCACGATCTTGCATGAGAATGGATTCGAAGAAGCGCACATCGAACTTCAGTTGAGCCATGCCAAGAAGAATAAAGTGGCAGCCAGCTACGATTACGCGAAATACATCCCCCAGCGCACAGAACTAATGCAATGGTGGGCGGATTACCTGGATGCAGGTTTGAGCACTGAGAAAGCGAAAGTTGTAGCCATTCGCAAGCACGCCTAAACCATCTATTTAGCTCATCACCGCTCCCTGATGTTTTCGTCCGCATGCGGTCGCACCGGAGGGGAAGGTGCTTTTGCCGGTTCCAGCACTGGGCACTTAACTCCGCCGGCATCAGATCTGAAATACTAAACCGAGAATCAAGTATCCTATTGAATCAAAAATATTTTATAGCTAAATTCAATAGAGCTCCCGTTCAGAACTCCGTGGAGAATTGTCTTGGTTCTGAGCCTGAGAGTGGTCAATCCCCATCTGCATTCCTGCACAACGCCACAAGAACCGCGGTGTCGACGGGCGCCATGTGCGATAGTTGATTGCGCGCCAATTTGAGGTTGGTGATGAAGTCGAGCGCCGCTTTCGATACGGTGCCGGATTGATGTAGGAGCAATTCCAACATGCCGATCTCAAGATCGTACACGTCGTTGATCACGCCGTATTTCGAGTAATGTGGAAGCCTGAGGTGACCACGATACCTTTCGATCAGGACCTGCCTCTGCTCTTCGACGTAGGGCATCAAGATCACGATTTCAGCTTTCCAGAGAAGGCGGTTCAGAAAGCGCTGGCCCAGCAGAAAGGCTCCAAACGCCGTATGAGGGGTCTGCTTCCCGAGGTAAGTCTGCCATAGACCTTGGCTCCAGGATGCCTGCTCGTAGGGCCCGGGCTGGAAACACCAGCCTTTTCCGGCGGCGAAAGTCTCCAGTAGCTGTGCGGGCTGAATCAGTTCAACGAGATCGAAGTCGGCCAGATATTCGCAAAGGGCCGGATCCCATCCGCCAAGCTCGGATGTCAGGGCCGCTGTAAGATCGGTTTCCAGTCCGGATTTCCGTTCTCGAACGCGACTGTTGCTATAGAGTTGCATGTCGTTGCGGCGCAACCAGCCGTCCCATCGCCGGCAACTCAAACCAACCGCGGCTGGAGGCTCATGAACGTATCCGGGGCCCTGTACGCGAATCAGGAAGAGAGTTCGTCGAGACTCAGGCACCGCCCGGCTGACGCGCTCGTATTCGAGGAAGAATTGTGACCATGCGGCCCAATCTTCGACCATTATGCCTTCAATAGAGATCAGCTTACGTTGAAATTCAGGCTCCCCTGCGAGGGTGGTCTCGCTTCTCAGTTTCCGCGGCTCGGCGTGCGGCACAAAGTGCGTATAGAGAAAGTCCACCGGGTTGACGGCCGGCGTCACACTGACAGATTCCCAGTTGGACTCCTCGCGAAGCGCTTCCTTGAGCGCGTGCGAGAAACGCTCGGGAACATTCTCGGGAAGTACCAGAAAGACAGACTTGCCTTCTCGCAGGTCATCGATGATGGCGTCGATATAGCTTTGCGGTCCCGGAATCATCCACCAGTCCATCATCCGTCTGCCTTCAGGAGGTCCTGGACCACAGGATCGACAACCCATTCGCCGCTCGTTAACCCCGGCTGAATTAAGGTAAGCCGGTCCGCCCAGTAAAAAGCAGCTTCGCATTCCTGCCTTGATACTCCGTCGACCAAGCCTGTAAGAACCTCCATGCTGGCCGCCCCGCCGAGGTCTACCATGGCTTTCAAAACCTTTCCTGGGAGTGCCTGTTTGAGGCCGAAGGCTTCCAGATATGTCGGGCGCAAGCCAGGATCGTTCAATTGGCGGCGCAGATTTTCGAGAGCTGCCTGCCAGTTCATGCCTCCTGTAACGATAAGGCCTCGGAACTGTTCGAGCAGAAGCGGCCAACTTCCGGTAGCAGCGGAAATCTTCTTTTCCTCTTCGAGGGCATTGGAACCGATCGAACAATCGCCCAGCCAGGAATTCAGCGCCGCGCGGTGCCAGGGCTGAAGCGAGATGCTATTGAGCCTGCGATCAGCGATCATGGGCTCGAGTACGGCACGATCTGAGGCGAGGCCCCAAGCCGCGGCCGGGTCAGCCAGAAAGACTACGCTGGTGAACCGGGTTCGCCCCTTTGACAAAGTGGTCGCTTCCTGTATCCATGCAGCCGACCAGGGACTTTCTCGCACCAGAACAATCGTGGTGCCGCCTTGGCTATTCTCCCTAGTCTCATCAAGGAATTTGCGGAAAGCGAAGCGGTCGCTGGCCGCTATGTCGCAACTGATGAAGTGACTTGAATCGACGGCCTGCGCCAGGAAGCGCTCCACGTCATCCAGACCGGCTGCCCGAGAGCCGAAGATCAACGACACGCAGTTGCGTTCTCCACGCAGGTCATAATACTGCTGGTCGGTTAGAGGATTGCGTTTCCAGAACTGCTTGCGGTCGCTGGCGCGATGGATATGCGCCGAGTACGGCTCAGGCGGCGCCTCGTCGGCACTCTGGAGGAGTTTCTGCTCAATTTGTTCCTGGCTGCCAAGTAGCGAAAGGAGGTTGACTGCACGGAGCGCATATCCGCCCGCCTTCTCGCGCAGGATGCCCAGGCCCTGCATTTCGTCGAGTAGGACCCGGAAGTCCTCTTCAGTGCGAAGTTCCGCGAATCCCTGCTTCCACCACGAGAAGGCCAGTTCACGGATATCGCCCACGCTCATCATGCGAGACGTTCCCTGAAGAGTGTGCAGGGCGATCAGCAGGGCAAGAACCCGATAGCGCGGATCAAGATTGAGCGTGAGCTCAAACTTTTCCCGGATCGGGTTCTGGAAAGAGGAGTAGGCCTCGTCAACATGCTTGGCGGTGATGACGAAAGGGGGCCCGCTGCGGATGCACGCGTTGTCGAGCTTGATGGCTTGAAAGATCTGGTAACAGTAGAGCTGAATCAGGCTCGGGTAGTAGTTGGTGCGGGAGAGAATCCGGACAATCAAGTCGGGAGATTCAAAACGATACCCAAGCGCCCAGAACGGCCGCTCGATCAGAGAGCGCGCTTCCTTCCCTTCGCCCCGGTTGAGTAGCGGCCCTATACAAATCGGTTCTCCGAAGTGCGCCAGAGGGTGGTTTTGCTCTTTTGTGGCGCGCTGGACATTGTGAAGACCGGCGAAGACCACCTTGAATCGCCGATTCGTCTTCTCCATCAGGCCTTTGAGGCTTGAGGTGCGGGAGAAATCTTCCTTGGAATCCAGTTCGAGGAACCTGTCAGCCTCATCGAGCAGAAGCAGGAATCTCCGTTTCTTGTCTGCGTCCAGCCACGCCTGGATCTTCTCGAGTAGCTTCTGCTTTTCCTGAACGTTCCCGATCTGCAGATCTCCGTCAGCCATGTCCTTGATACCTCGAGCAATGGCCGCCCAGATGTCATTTGTGGATGACTTTAGATCGATCCAGAGTGCGAGTCTCTGGTCTGCCGGCTGGTGGAACTCATCCCGTATGGATAGCAGGAGCGCAGTCTTGCCTAATTGCCGTCCGCCATAGACGAAGCAGGAGCCGAGAGGATCGATAATTTGGTCGCGCTCTGCACGCCGGCCATAGAACATCTCCGGCGGAACGATTGACGAGGTCATGGTATATGGGTTCAGGCAGGTGAATGGGAGCGTGCAATCGAACATGACCGGGAGGCGCGAGCCCCGCACGCCGCACAGGAAAGCCACGAGAAGCTCATCAATGACGATGAAACTGAGATTGTCCTTTCGTCCTTGTTGAGCGATGCTGCGGCGCTTCTGGTCGCTGAGGCGCCCGAAGTAGAGCACGATTGCTGGAGGCCCATTGCGCCCCTGTCGGACCACATCCAGAATTTCATCTTCCGACGGACGATCCCAAAGACATATGACTCGATAGCGCCCGCCGGCGATCGAGCCAAAATAGGGAACAGGACATCGATCGCGATGTGTGAGCGTTCGCGCATCCATAGTCAGGATCACACGTTGCGTCCCGGCCGGCTCGGAGAGTTGGAAGACTTCAAAGCCGAGCCGCTCAAAGAATGTCCGGATGGGTTCCGTCCGGCCGCGCCTGGCTCGCTTCATAACAAACCAGGCATCGAGCATTCCGACGGCTTCGTCCAGTTGCGCGCCGGGTATCGAGCGCATGTCGACCCCAGGAAAACTTTTGCCATTCTCGACGAATGCGGCCAAGTTGGGTGGCTCGATGGCGGAGAGAAACTTCTCCAACTCAGACGTAGCTTTCGGGTAGAAATTGTTGAACGTGTCGTTGACCTGTTCCACCGGAGCAGGCAACTCGTCGTTCCGCAACACGAGGTCGATGTATTCGTGAGCAGTGTCGACATCACCCCGGTCCATAGCGGCCAAGATCCTCTGATACGCCGGTCCTTCTTTGGGGACGCTTTCAGAATCGATGCGCTCCTTCACTTGTTCAACCTGTCGCATTCGCGAGTTGTCGATGGCGGCGTAAATTCCTTTGAGCACGTCCTCTTCGGCTTCAAAATTCCGGATGTAGAGCAACCGCGAGGAGATCTGGTCGATTCGATCCAGGAAGTCTGCGCGTTCGTGATCCCGAACATGGCCCAGGCTCACCCCGGCCTCGATCGCGCGTACGGTTTCGTCGATCTGCCGCTTCAGCGCACTCTGACATTGCTTGAGGTGTTGATCCTGCGCGGCGGTGAGGCGGGCCGCAAGAGCTTCGCGCCCTTTTTCCCAGGAGAGATATTCGATGATCCGGTCAAGTGCTTCGTGGTCGCGGGTGTTTTCGCCGATGAAATCAAACGCTCGCTCCCAATTTTCCGCGTTCGATGACGCGCAATGGTTCACCAAAAGTTTTCTTAGCGGTTCGCAGCTCAAGCGCGGGTCCCAGGCTTCCGTCATGGGCAGCCCCGGAATCAATAAGAGATCGGAGGAGAGCAGGTATTTGATCGGAGGCTCAGCAGAGCGTTGTCCGCCGCCCGAATGGAGCAGGTCCAGCAGACTCTCGAATGCGCCCACACAGAATCGAGCAGCAACGGCAACACGTATGTCGGTGGCGCTCGCCGCTGCTTGATCCAGTTCCCTCTTCAGTTCGGCACGGGCAGAATCGAGAGTCGTTCTCAGTTCGAGCAGGCGCGATCTGCGGTAATCATTTTGGTCGGGAGAAGCGTGCTCTGTGAGGGCTGCCCAACGGCGGGCGAGGTCGACAGCTTCCCGGACGTGGCGAGTAAAGACGGAGAGCGCATTGTAGTTAATCGATCCAACAAAGCGGTAATACTGTTTGATGCTCTTGGCATCTGTATTGATGGCATTGCGAATTTTCTCGTCGGTGGACAAGCTTTCGATCTGCGCCTTAACCGCGGCGAGTTTGTCGCGGTCATGTGTGAGGATCGGCTGGATCAGTTGTCCGACGGGCTCCTTCGGGTCCAGCCAGGATTTCCAGATCTTCGCGGCGGGGGCATATTTGAATTGAAGACTAGGGGCACGCCCCCACCATTCCGCAGTTTCACTCTTGAGTGCGGCTACCCTCTGATCGAGATTGACCGAGGTATCGATGAATTCGAGCGCGGCGACGTCCAAGGGCATCTGCAGATTCGCGTAATCGGAAACCTTTTTGCAAACGATGTAGAGCTTGTCGAGGCGTGATCCGCGGATAGTTCCGCGCTCGATCAGGACGCTCGCATTGGAAGCGGGAGAGAGTACCGCGGCACGAAGCGCGGAACCGACCATGAGCAGGCGGAAAGCCAGCGCCAGCGCTCGGGAGTCGGGATCGCCCGCAGCCGAAATCATGGCAAAGTCGGTACGAAGTTGCTCAAAGATCGAACCAGATGGGCTGGCGATGGCTTGGCCGAGAATGGCGGCGCGGATACGTGTGGACCAGATATCGGAAGGATCCGTTTGGTCTTCAAAGCTCCTGGCCAAATGATAAGCAACGCCGAACCTTCGTTCACTCAGGGCTACCCACATCAGTCGTTGCAGGGAATCACCAGCAGCATGGCCGTTGGCCGGACGGATGGCGGCGGCGCAGACGGCCACCGTCTCGCCGTTGTACGGCCGGAATCCGCTCTGAGCAAGGGCGCGTTCCGGCGCATCGTCGGAATCGTCTTCGAACTCGTCCGTTGGGAGACCTGCTTGGCTCTCCTGCTCGGCTGTCAAGATTAGGGGCGGAACGGGAGCGCGAACGCCGGAGGGTTGTTCCGGTGGAGCATCGGTGGGCTTGCGACTCTCAGTATGTTTCTGCTTCTCAGTGAGGTTTGGCACTGCTTCGCGGGTAGGATCCGATGCAGCCGGAACCGGGCTTTCAGGTGGGGCGTCGGGGGCGGCTGGATCTACGGGAGCGCGCTGATCCGCGACGTTGGCGAAGGCCGATTTCGCCGTGGTCGCTGGTCTCTGATCATCGTGAGCTTCCCCAACCTCGGACGTGGATTCGCAGGCCAGCAGGTCGGGTATCACAGTGGCTTCAGCGACTACGAGCGCTCCGGAACCGATGGCAAATACCATGCTCGCCCCGAAACTCTTGGCGATCTGGTCGAAAATCTGTGGGTTCACATCGAGCGCAGCCATCCCGTTTTGTTGCATATTGAGCATGGCTTCGTAGAGACTCAGTTCGCTCAGGATCTCGGCAGACAACTCCGGACCGCTGTGTTGCCGGATTCTCGACCGCAAGTCTGTGGCATCGCGCTGACACGTCGCCAGACCGGGCAGCTCGCGCCCATCCTTACTCCGAAGAGCAAGAATGATGTCCAACGTTCGGCAAGCTGCATCCATCTGCTTGCGCGAGTTCTCGCGGAAGCTAAATTCGCGCTGGATATCCTGCATTGCCTGGTCCAAAACGGATAGGGACGCCGGCGGCTCGGAGAAACCCGGTAGCTTGAGTACGGTCAGTAAGGTTTCGATCGCGCCGGCCACTTCGCCGAACTCCTCCTGCAATTTATAGGGATCGGGCTCTGCTCCGAGGTCTGGGATGAGCCCGTTCGCGAAGTCTGAAGCGAAGCTCGAGTATTGGGCGGAGAATTCTGTGAAGCGGGTTCTGAGACCCTCCATGCGGCCAGTCAACGTCTCAAGCCTCAGCGACGAGTCGTCAACACCAATCGCAATTGGCGCGGGAGGAGTTTCGCCGGCAGCCTGGCCATGCGCTTCGCTAACCTCCGGATCGATTTCGGCCTCGTTCTCCTCGTCCATCTTTTCCTCGATCTCGTCCTCGGTTTCCGGTTGCTCATTGGGTTCCTGCATGTGCTGCTCAACGCGGGCGAAGTCTATTTCTGGCAGGTGTATCCACAGCTGCCGGCGCCTCATCGCGTAATGGACCTGCAGGCAAAGCTGAACGTCATCGTGCGGAAAAACCTTCAGAAGAGCCGCCACCGCCCCTTCCAGGGATTCGGGGCGCAGCGTCCCGTCTTCTTCATCTATATCGAGCCGGTCTGCGCAGGTTTCGATGGCTGAAGTGATCTTCTCGCGTCCTTCAAAAACGTAGGCGGCGAGAACCATGCTGGTTTCGTAGTTTCCCCGTATCATCCCACGGATAGCAGTCTCGAACTTACTGGATGGCCACTTTAGAATCGTCTGTTCGCGGGTGTGCCGGCGCTCGGCTAGATATTCGATGAGCGGCTTGAAATTCCTTACACGGGGGGATGTGGCGCAAAAACGGACAATTTTATCCTGACGTGCAGGCTCCAGGCTGTTCCAGATTCGTTCCGGCGTATCCGGAAAGGTCCACGTTTCCAAACCGCTCCCCCCGTGGTATTCAAGTTGTATTAGCGCGAAGAGACATCCATCACCTTACGTCTGTCTTACTCTTGAGTAAGTGCCTTTAATAAGTATTCCGAGTGCCGATGCGGTACGTCCGTGCCATCGAGGCTGGAAGGCTTAGGCCATCCGGGCAGGTGAATCACGAACCTTCGCGCCTTAACGAACCTTTCGACGTATGTTTTCCAGTCCTCCGAAGTTGCATGTGCTGAGAACCGGACTCGTGGTACACGATCCATAATGGCTTTAGCCGGCGTGCCCGGGAAGATGTGTCCAGTAAGAATCACCGGTATTCCCTGAAATCGCGGGCTCTCATAGAAAAGTTTTGATGGGCCTCCTTGAAGGCAGCCGGAGGATGCAACCAGGACGTCGAAGTCGTGGGTCTTGATCACCGACGGCGGCCGTTCATCGAAAACAATGTTTTCCCCCAGTAACCGGGAAACAGCGCGCGTCATGCGTGCCGCCAGTCCGAACACTCCAACGCGGAATTCGGTGGAGGAAAGCGCCGCGCACACCTCCTGCGCCCTGCCAAGACTCAAAACCGGGATCAGTACCGGCCGGGACACGCTGTTGCGGATTTGCTCAATCAGAGATTCACGCGCCTCGAAATTGTCCAGCAGGCGTTCTGGACTGAAAGCGTAAGTGCCTTCCACCACCAGAGCGATTGTCGAATTCACTTCATCCGGCGAGGGGTATTCAAGACTCCGAGTCGCATCGGAAAGGTTGGGGCGGAGATTGAAGTCCCCGGAGAAGACGAATCTGCTGTCGCGATTTCTTATCTGCCATTGGCAGGAACCTGGTACATGGCCCGCCGGGAACGGCTTGATGCTTATTTCTTCATCAATGTCGATCTCAACCCCGTAATCCACCGGAATGAACTTGTCCATCACGGTTTCGAGCAAGACATCATCGTATAGTGCGTCCGGCCCGTACATCTCACGGTGCAGCTTGATCGCGTCCTGGAGGGTTAGCCGGCCAAGCAAACCCGTCTGGCGGGTCGCGTACCAAACGCCGCGGTACCCTCTTCGATAGAACTCCAGGAGACCTCCGATATGGTCCTGGTGGGCGTGGCTGATCATCGCAACATCAATCAGATCGAGATCAGGCTCCCCGGCGCCAGCCGGGCCCAGTGCGGTCGCCCCGCAATCGAGAAGCATCCGGAATTTTCCGGCCTTGCAAATGATCGAAGTCCCGCCAATCGTCCACCCGCCGGGGAAAGACAGAGCGAACTGGTTTGCTTCGGTGAGGGGCTGATCCGTCCTGAGGTAGGGGATTCCCAGCCCGGAGCAAAACTTCCGTCTGGTCGCGATCGTCCGAATATCCTCAGCGCCCTCACTCGACAGCTTCTCGATCCGGTCTCGCTCAAAGCGTGAGTATTCATTGACCATGTCCGGCCAGAGCACGCGGAGCAGTCCGGAAGCCTGTCTCCATCCGATCGTGAGCGTCATCACCTCGAACGCTTCTGAAGATGTCATCTGATCATTCCGGACACGGCTCCGTAAAAACTTGATCAGATCGTAGGGGAGGTCGCTCGCCGGCATCTGCCGGCACTTCATCTTCAGGTTCAGGGCGCAGTGGACAAAGACGCCGTCGGGAGGTGGGGACATCCCCCATGATTCGATCAGCACGGTTGCTTCACGGACAACCGCTGGCCAGGAGTCGGAGGCGTCCTTCATCGCGGTGAAGATCGCGGCGTGGGCCAGAAAATGCTCCACGTGATACGGCAGATCCGGCCTTCCAATCGCCGCCAGCGAATAGATGTGAGCTACGGCAAGCTGAAACAGCTCTTCGTTCCCCCGTGTGGCCTCCGTCTCGCGATCGAGCACCAGCAACTGCAGTGCGCCATACAGAAAATCAAAATACGCCTCTGCCACGTGCATTCGGAAAGGGCCCATCAGGCTTTGCTTGAGGGCGCCTCCCAGGCTGGCAGCGTGAGAATGTTTCCCATCGCGAAGAGCATCGAGGACGCCCACGATCGAGGCGGCTTTTCTGAAAGGCTGGCTTTCCTGGATGGACGGCTGCGGTTCCGGACAGCCGGAGAGGAGCGTATAGACCAGAACCGGCGAAAAGACTCCATTCGCTGTCGCAATCGTAGGCGCCGGCTCATCGATGGTTTCGTATCGTGTGACTTTGCCGATGAAGTCACGAGCCCGCTGGACCAGAAGCGACCCGCCCTGGGCGGATTTGTCCTTGAGTTCTGGAAACTGAACTGTTGGTGGCATTTTGTCAGCAATGATTCTATGCTTTGAGTGCAACCCTTTGCGAATCTAGTTGTTTTGTGGGATACGAGATGCACACGCGGCCGTATGGTTCGGTAACCAGTTCTCTGTCGCAAATCTCGCCCCACTTTCCTCAATTCATCCCCACATTGACAGCGGAGATCCAGAATTTCGGGAACCGCTTTTTAGCAGGTTCGGGAGAAGACCAGCGATGGTCGTTGATCGAGTGCGGCCTCCAGGAATCGGTCTGGAGCAAGATACTGGAGTGGGCGTCTCACTGCCCAGCCTCAGAGGCGCCGCGCGCAAACAGCAGAATGGGCGGCATCGTTCTTCTGACGGTGGGCTCGGCGGTCTCGCGCACGCTCGATATGGAGGACCCGCTCTGGGAGCGTGTCGCCATGGCTTGCAGCCCGTCCCTGCGGGCCTCCTTGTTTCGTGTGGGCTTCTATCCCATCCAGGAGGCCCGGGATTCTCTCGCCGACACGTGCCTTTCGCTCGGGCTGCGTCACCAGCTTGACCTTCCCGGCAAACACCGCTATTGGCGAACGATCCAACTGCAGGTTGGATTCAGCGGGAAGGCCGGCGCCGCGCGGCTGTGGGCCTGGCTGGCCGGATTCTCCATGCCCGAGACCCTCAAAGCGCTCTTAGGGGAAACCGGGGGCAATGGTTCGGGGGAATTCAAGCAGCTTTGGTGGCTACTGCATCAATGGAGCGCCAACCCCGAAAACGCGAACATTGAAGAGGAACTCCTCCGGAACCCGTGGTACCCCGCCGACTCGCATGATGCGATCAAAGCGGGTATTTCAGCAGACCGGCGATTCACAGTGGGCGGGGCCGGACCGATCGAGGAGGCAACCGCCTCCATGCTACTGAGCACCGCCCGGTTCAAAGACGGTGAATTCGAGATCTTCTTTTCGGACCTGCTGCCGGGCGAGGTCCTCAGATCCACGTCGGCCGCCCTGCGGCTGCACATCGAAGGCGTCGGCAAGGTGCTGCGATTGGTCCGAAGAGAAGACGGCAGCCGGGAAATCGAGGGCGGGAATATCCGCATCAGCGCCCGGAGCGCTCTCGAGAAGCCCTCACTGGAGGCTCGCATCGTTGGCCAGAGCGGAACGATTTACAAGGAGCGGTACGACTTATGGCAGGATGACTTTGACCTCTTGCTTTGGGAGGAGAGAACCGGCCGTCCCGTCCGGGACCTGAGCCGCTTTCAGCCTGAACCAGGCCGCGCGTACTCGCTGATCGCCCGCAACGAGGTCCGGCTTTGCACGGATTCCGGGGAGGTCTATTGCGCCGATCGCAGTGAATCGTGGGCCTACTACTCGTTCCCGCATGGGTTCCCTCCGGGGATGGAAGCGAAACTGGATAGGAGCATAATCTGGGCTCCCCGCGCTTGCTCAAATGCCACGCCGGCGCTCGACGGCTGTTCCCTGCGAATCCGCGAACTGTCGATCACCTCGCTCTCGCTCGAAGCGATCGCGCCGGCCGGATGGGCGATCGACGGCTTTCGTTTCTGTGGCAAGCGATTTACGGGCCGCACATCTCAATTCGTCGTGTCCCCCGACCGCAAGTACGAGAGCCGCGTGGCTCATCTATCCGTGTCCCGCGGTGAAGAGCATTTGCTAGTTGCATGCCAGTCAGAACGGGCCGGTGAACACGTAACAGGGGCTGCATTCGAGGATGCGTCAGGGGTTTGGCATCCCATCCTGCAGCGCCAGATCCTCGACGGAGGAAGTCTCGAAGGGCGGCTGATGGTGACGAGGTGGAGTGAGGAACAAACCGCTGATCCCTGGCTGACGCTCGACAGTAAACCACTCCTAGCTCTTCCCAGATCGTCCCGATGGCAGCGGTTTATCGCCTGCGGAGAAAGCCTTCAATTGCGCTTCGGATTGATGAACGAAGTGGCGTCCAGCCGGATCACGCTTGCTCCGGCCGTGTATTCGACCGGGCTCCTGGCCGCCATTATCGAAGAACCAGAACGATATCGGCTACGGCTACGGGAGCGCGTCGAAGCGATTGATGATTTCAGGGTCTGGGTGT
>CAWIAE010000010.1:0-533662 GCA_963833995.1 uncultured Acidobacteriota bacterium
CGGCTGTCGAGCATGCTCCGCCGATGCGGCCGTTCAGCTCCAAGACCTTTACATCGATACCTGCGGCGGCGAGAACAATAGCAGCGGAGAGTCCATTAGGTCCCGAGCCAATGACTGTCGCTGTAGTCATGTGGAAAGATCTTTTTTGCAAGCAGGTGAATCGTAAGCGTTCGAAGTTCCCATCTTGACTGAAAGCGAGTGTCCAACAGGTGTCCGCTTAAAAATAAGCGGACACCTGATGAGTGTGTCTATGCAGCTTGGGAAGATTCAGTCTGCAGTGAGGCCGCGACATTCCAGGGCAGGAGTTCGCCGATGCGGTTGATCGGATGTTCGGTGATCGTGGTCAATACACTTCGCAGATAAAACGCCGGATCGAGTCCATTAAACTTGGCTGTTCCGATGAGAGAGTAGAGCGATGCAGCGCGTTGGCCACCGGAATCAGCTCCCATGAAGAGATAATTCTTCCGACCGATGGCAACAGCTCGCAGCGCCCGCTCGGCGGCGTTGTTATCGATTTCCAAAAGCCCATCGTCCACGTAACGTGTCAGCGCACGCCAGCGTGAGAGCGCATAGCGGATCGCCTCGGCGGTCGCGCTCTTGGTTGAGAGTGAGCGAAGCGTCTTATCCATCCACTGACGCAGCTCATCGAGCAGCGGCCTCGCGTGGGTCTGACGGACCGAGGAGCGAACTTCCGCCGGCTTTCCGCGGATCTGCTCCTCGATGCCGTACAGGGCACCGATACGGGCGAGTGCCTCGGTAGTCGTTGGCGATGCGTGGGACACATGGATGTCATGGAACTTGCGCCGGGTGTGCGCCCAGCATGCTACTTCGTAGATGGCGCCGTCACCGTAGAGATGATGAAAGCCCGCGTACGCGTCGGCCTGCAGCGCACCCTTGAAGTCCTTCAGATGTCGTCGCGGGTGTTCTCCCTTGCGATCTTCCGAGTAAGTGAACCACACAGCTGGAGCGGTTGAATAACCTGCTGGTCGATCATCGCGCACATAGGTCCAGAGTCTGCCGGTCTTAGTCTTACCGTTGCCGGGAGCAAGCACTGGGACCGGCGTGTCGTCGGCGTGGATCTTGGCTGCTGCGAGAACATGCTTCCTGATCTCATCGACCAGCGGAGTTAATAACTCGCTGGCCGCGCCCACCCAACCGGCCAGGGTTGAACGATCAAGATCAACACCCTCGCGGGCATAGATCTGAGACTGGCGATAAAGCGGTAGGTGATCAGCGTACTTCGAAACCAGCACATGAGCCAGCAGTCCCGGACCAGGCAGTCCGCGGTCGATGGGCCGCGCAGGAGCAGGCGCTTCAACGACGCTCTCGCAAGCTGCGCATGCGAACTTCGGCCGCACGTGACGAATCACCTTGAAGCTTGCCGGAATGCGTTCCAGTTGTTCGGAAACATCTTCGCCGAACTGGCGCAACGCACCGCCGCAATCGGGGCAGCAGTTGTGCGCGGGAAGATGAGTGACCACTTCACGCGGAAGATCTTCGGGAATAGGCTTACGCGCAGGGCGCGACCGGCGCTTCGAATCAGTTCGAGTGGAAGAAGCTTGTGTTGCTTCGGTTGCCGCTTGCCGAGCTTCCTCGGCAGCTTGAGCAGTCTCCAGTTCTTCGAGCCGGAACTCAAGCTGTTCCAGTTCTCCGCTCAGCTTCTCGCTCTTCCGGCCGAAAATCATACGCCGGTATTTTTCGATGACCAGCTTCAGATGTTCGATCTCATGTGTGCTTGAAGTGAGTTCCTTGTGCTGTTCCAGCGACTCGGAATGCTTGGCGATCACCAGCGCCTTCAACGCTTCTGGATCGAGCCTGTCGAGGTCAGGCAAGGAAGCAGGAATCATGACCGCAGTATGCCATGAAACACGATGGAAAGCATCCACAAAAGCCGCATGAATAAAGAGGAATCACAATAATTAATCAGACTGCGATCTGCGGTTGAAATGTTCTCTCAGGCCTTCTCCAATCGATGCCTTCGAGTAACATCGACAACTGCGCACGCGTAAGACAAACGGTTCCTTCCGTAGCCTGAGGCCAAATGAATCGTCCTCGTTCAAGACGCTTGGAAAACAGACATAATCCGTCGCCATCGAACCAGAGAACCTTTACGATATCCCCGCGGCGTCCCCTGAAAACGAAGACATGGCCGGAGAACGGCTGCTCGTTGAGCACGGTCTGCACCTTCGCACTCAAACCGTCGAAGCCGCGACGCATGTCGGTCACGCCGGCTGCCAGCCAGATCTTCGTCCCGGTACGAAGTTCAATCACTTGCGCAAACTCTCAAGAATCGAACGCAACAACGCGGCATCAGCGCCGCTCTCGACACTGATCATCGCCCGTCCCGGAAACTCGATGTGGATCGAGCCGGAGCTGGCAGACTGATGCTTGTTGGTAGGCTCCCGTGTCTCCGCCTCACTCGAAGCAGCCACTGTAACCGGAAGCAAAGCTGTGCACGCGGCCGTGGACTCAACCAACTCGCCGCGCTCGAATGCACGTCGCCACTTAAACACCTGGTTCGCGTTCAGCCCATGCGCACGTGCAACCAGCGCCACGCTCGCGCCTGGCTCCAGTGTCAGATTTACGATCTGCCGCTTCTCTGCAACCGACCGAAATCTGCGAATCCGACGTTCCGATCCCGATACCTGTTCCATGACCACATGGTCAGGCTCAAGCTCGCAGAGATGCCAGAGGGGAAGACCACACGCTTACGCGCATGCGGGGATAGACCCTGGTTCTCCGTAGACACGCCCAGCCAACATTTGGTTCCCCCGCGCATGCGGGGATAGACCCTCATGCTCTTGGGGAATCTGCCCGCGCAGCCGGGTCCCCGCGCATGCGGGGATAGACCCACTGCTCGACGGCCCACTTGGCGGTGCGGTTGGGTTCCCCCGCGCATGCGGGGATAGACCCATGGCGCCGGGGCGCCGCCGGCGCAGATCGCAGGTTCCCCCGCGCATGCGGGGATAGACCCCCGTTCGAAGAGATCGCAGACGAAACGCCCTCGGTTCCCCCGCGCATGCGGGGATAGACCCGACGCGGGTCACGGCGGAATTCGGCTACGGCTGGTTCCCCCGCGCATGCGGGGATAGACCGTATTGTGATGCCAGATACAACGGATGCGGGCAGGTTCCCCCGCGCATGCGGGGATAGACCCGTGCTCACCGACGCCACCCTCCGCTCCTCCTGGGTTCCCCCGCGCATGCGGGGATAGACCCTAAAAGCGGATTCGTTCATATAGGTAAGGTGTGGTTCCCCCGCGCATGCGGGGATAGACCCTGGCGCCCAGCGCGGAGCCGGCATCCGCCAAAGGTTCCCCCGCGCATGCGGGG
Organism: uncultured Acidobacteriota bacterium; assembly: GCA_963833995.1. GTDB lineage: Bacteria > Acidobacteriota > Terriglobia > Terriglobales > Acidobacteriaceae > Telmatobacter. The sequence continues at coordinate 3,333 of CAWIAE010000010.1, forward strand.
ATAGACCCTTCGACTACTCGGCAGGCGGATGCGGCGGCGAGGTTCCCCCGCGCATGCGGGGATAGACCCATATGCCCCGCGTTTTTGAAACTGATCATAGGGGTTCCCCCGCGCATGCGTAAGCGTGTGGTCTTCCCCTCTGGCATCTCTGCGAGCTTGAGCCTGACTATGTGGTCATGGAACAGGTATCGGGCTCGGGACGTCGGATTCGCAGATTTCGGTCGGTTGCAGAGAAGCGGCAGATCGTAAATCTGACACTGGAGCCAGGCGCGAGCGTGGCGCTGGTTGCACGTGCTCATGGACTGAACGCGAACCAGGTGTTTAAGTGGCGACGTGCATTCGAGCGCGGCGAGTTGGTTGAGTCCACGGCCGCGTGCACAGCTTTGCTTCCGGTTACAGTGGCTGCTTCGAGTGAGGCGGAGACACGGGAGCCTACCAACAAGCATCAGTCTGCCACCTCCGGCTCGATCCACATCGAGTTTCCGGGACAGGCGATGATCAGTGTCGAGAGCGGTGCTGATCCCGCGTTGCTGCGTTCGATCCTTGAGAGCTTGCGCAAGTGATTGAACTTCGTACCGGGACCAAGATCTGGCTCGCAGCCGGCGTGACCGACATGCGTCGCGGCTTCGACGGTCTGAGTGCGAAGGTGCAGACCGTGCTCAACGAGCAGCCGTTCTCCGGCCACGTCTTCGTTTTTAGAGGACGCCGTGGCGACATCGTGAAGGTTCTCTGGTTCGATGGCGACGGATTATGTCTGTTTTCCAAGCGTCTTGAACGAGGACGATTCATTTGGCCTCAGGCTACGGAAGGAACCGTTTGTCTTACGCGTGCGCAGTTGTCGATGTTACTCGAAGGCATCGATTGGAGAAGGCCTGAGAGAACATTTCAACCGCAGATCGCAGTCTGATTAATTATTGTGATTCCTCTTTATTCATGCGGCTTTTGTGGATGATTTCCATCGTGTTTCATGGCATACTGCGGTCATGATTCCTGCTTCCTTGCCTGACCTCGACAGGCTCGATCCTGAAGCGTTGAAGGCGCTGGTGATCGCCAAGCATTCCGAGTCGCTGGAACAGCACAAGGAACTCACTTCAAGCACACATGAGATCGAACATCTGAAGCTGGTCATCGAAAAATACCGGCGTATGATTTTCGGCCGGAAGAGCGAGAAGCTGAGCGGAGAACTGGAACAGCTTGAGTTCCGGCTCGAAGAACTGGAGACTGCTCAAGCTGCCGAAGAAGCTCCGCAAGCGGCAACCGAAGCAACACAAGCTTCTTCCACTCGAACTGATTCGAAGCGCCGGTCGCGCCCTGCGCGTAAGCCTATTCCCGAAGATCTTCCGCGTGAAGTGGTCACTCATCTTCCCGCGCACAACTGCTGCCCCGATTGCGGCGGCGCGTTGCGCCAGTTCGGCGAAGATGTTTCCGAGCAACTGGAACGCATTCCGGCAAGCTTCAAGGTGATTCGTCACGTGCGGCCGAAGTTCGCTTGCGCAGGTTGCGAGAGCGTCGTTGAGGCGCCTGCTCCTGCACGGCCCATCGACCGCGGACTGCCTGGTCCGGGACTGCTTGCCCACGTGCTGGTTTCGAAGTACGCTGATCACCTACCGCTTTATCGCCAGTCTCAGATCTATGCCCGCGAGGGTGTCGATCTTGATCGTTCAACCCTGGCCGGTTGGGTGGGCGCGTCGAGCGAGTTATTAACTCCGCTGGTCGATGAGATCAGGAAGCATGTTCTGGCAGCAGCCAAGATCCACGCCGACGACACGCCGGTCCCAGTGCTCGCTCCCGGCAACGGCAAGACTAAGACCGGCAGACTCTGGACCTATGTGCGCGATGATCGACCAGCAGGTTATTCAACCGCTCCAGCTGTGTGGTTCACTTACTCGGAAGATCGCAAGGGAGAACACCCGCGACGACATCTGAAGGATTTCAAGGGTGCGCTGCAGGCCGACGCCTACGCGGGCTTTCATCATCTCTACGGTGACGGCGCCATCTACGAAGTAGCATGCTGGGCGCACACCCGGCGCAAGTTCCATGACATCCATGTGTCCCACGCATCGCCAACGACTACCGAAGCACTCGCCCGTATCGGTGCCCTGTACGGCATCGAGGAGCAGATCCGCGGAAAGCCGGCGGAACTTCGCTGCTCGGTCCGTCAGACCCACGCGAGGCCGCTGCTCGATGAGCTGCGTCAGTGGATGGATAAGACGCTTCGCTCACTCTCAACCAAGAGCGCGACCGCCGAGGCGATCCGCTATGCGCTCTCACGCTGGCGTGCGCTGACACGCTACGTGGACGATGGGCTTTTGGAAATCGATAACAACGCCGCCGAGCGGGCGCTGCGAGCTGTTGCCATCGGTCGGAAGAATTATCTCTTCATGGGAGCTGATTCCGGTGGCCAACGCGCTGCATCGCTCTACTCTCTCATCGGAACAGCCAAGCTTAATGGACTCGATCCGGCGTTTTATCTGCGAAGTGTATTGACCACGATCACCGAACATCCGATCAACCGCATCGGCGAACTCCTGCCCTGGAATGTCGCGGCCTCACTGCAGACTGAATCTTCCCAAGCTGCCTAGAAACACTCACAGGTGTCCGCCTATTTTTAAGCGGACACCTCTTGGACACTCTCTTTCAGTCAAGATGGGAACTTCGAACGCTTACGCATGCGCGGGGGAACCGCTCCGCTTGATCGGCGCCGGGATGGATATGAGGGTCTATCCCCGCATGCGCGGGGGAACCGCGGCTTGAGACCAAGGTCGACATCCTGGCAGGGGTCTATCCCCGCATGCGCGGGGGAACCGGCGCAGCGGCTTTCGGCTGGCATTGCGAAGGGTCTATCCCCGCATGCGCGGGGGAACCCCGAGCGCGGTGCATTGCGCAGGTGGCGCGGCAGGGTCTATCCCCGCATGCGCGGGGGAACCGAGTAGCTCGCGGCACGGCGACGATATGGAATCGGGTCTATCCCCGCATGCGCGGGGGAACCACCTGGACGGCGATCGGACGACGATCCTGTAGAGGGTCTATCCCCGCATGCGCGGGGGAACCCCGAGGCATCGGCACGGCAGGCTATGCCACGGGTCTATCCCCGCATGCGCGGGGGAACCCTGGATGCGCGCAGTCATGCGCGGATAATCCAGGGTCTATCCCCGCATGCGCGGGGGAACCCGAGGACCCAGTGGTCAGTTAACGGCAAATCGGGTCTATCCCCGCATGCGCGGGGGAACCTGGCACATCGGCAAGACAATGCCCGAGTCTATGAGGGTCTATCCCCGCATGCGCGGGGGAACCGCTGGGCCAGCGGCCGGGGCGTCCTGCTCTGAGGGTCTATCCCCGCATGCGCGGGGGAACCACTGCGAGCGCCTTTAATCGCTGCGACAGCAGGGTCTATCCCCGCATGCGCGGGGGAACCGTGGTTCGGGTCTCGCGTCACGATTGAAAAGGGTCTATCCCCGCATGCGCGGGGGAACCGCATGGGGCGCGAAGCTAGGACGCGGGATGGGGTCTATCCCCGCATGCGCGGGGGAACCCTGTATCGGATTCCACGACGATTCGCGCCAGAGGGTCTATCCCCGCATGCGCGGGGGAACCAACACTCTGGGGCAGTCCGTAGCTAAACCGAGGGTCTATCCCCGCATGCGCGGGGGAACCTCTTCGGGATAATGTGATGGAACTATGCGAGTTGTCAAAGATCAGATCGGTTTCGCGACCGGCTCAATCACATCCGGGAGCGCACGCCTGACCAACAACATCGCGTCGTGTGCGACGATGCTTTTGGGCACCTCTCCCAGCGTTGCAAGTCCGAGACCACCATGGGAACCGGTATCGGCCCAGGTCATCAAAATGCTACCCTTGCCCAAATTGCAGTACCAATCCTCTAGCACACTCCAAATGCGGGACCGCACTCCGGCGCTCATGCGAGGATGCGCGTAGACGCCAGGGGCCAGTTCGAGCATGGCTGAACCGAGAAAGCCCCTATAGCGAGCCTCGACATCGCGCGTGATGACGACCACCATGGGCATTAGTTCGCGGCCTCTCCGGATTCAGTGTGCTCGTTCCCTTCAATGTGAAGCAAGGTCTTGATCTTGTCGATCATAGACGGGATCACGCTTCGCTGCCGAAACAGTTTGGCAGCTCGCTGACGCACCATTTTCTCCAGAGGCACAGATTTCTGGAGAGATTCCTTGGCGGCCCCAAAGGCAATGTCCAGCGTGATGTCGTGGCGATAGAGATCAGCCACGTCCAACACGAAGGACTGTCCCGAGTCCTCATGCACAAAACCGAGCTGTGGAATCGCCCCGAGAGAGGCAACGGCGACGGAAGCTGCCGCCGCTACAGCCGTTGCGGCGTGGTTGATTGCTTGGTTCGGCGCGTCCCCTGAATCAGGGTGCTCGCGATCATAATGACGGCCATGCCAGGGAATGCCGAACCGGTCAGCGGCGAGCTGATAGCTCCTCTTGATTCGGGCCCCCTCCTGCCCACGCAGGACTTCGATGTCGCGGGTAAGGACGAACTCCCCAAACCGCATTGCATACATCGCACGTGCCACCTCCATGCGGGTTTTTGGATTCGCCCAGAGCGTAACCTGGGCCCGCGCGGCCACCGAACTGTCCGGCATGAGGGGTGGAGCCGTATAGAAGCGGACTGCGCCCTCTCCAATCGCCGCGAGAGCACAGCCATGCCTGGCAAGCAACCGCAGGGCATCATGAGTGACGCTTGATCCCGGCCCCAAAAGAATGATGGATACGGCTTGATGGGGAATCTGGTAATCGCCTGCCTGTAGCTCTCCACCACCGGCGGTAATAAAGCGCAGGCAGCCATCCTCGACTTCAAGCCGTCCACGGTCGAGCCAGACGAGCCCATGCCGGTCGGCATGAGGAATCCGAGCTTTCTCAAGTCCCAGGCGGCCAGCAAGCATTCAAGCGCTCCGAGGAGGACGAAGTAGCAGCATCCCGTACCCATAGGCTTTATGACGGCCCAGGCCTTTTGCCAGCGACTCGTGAAAGCGAAGCGGATCGCGGACGATGAGGTCTCCCTGCAGGGTCGCGTCGGGCCCTTCGGGGGCACGGCCCGTTCTAGCGGCCCGGCTACGAACGAATCGGGTAAGCCGGACCCTTGGTGCAAGCGTCGCGATGCCTTCAAACTTTTTGGCTAGCCAGTCGGTATAAACAGCCTCCCGCGATCGCCCAGCCTTGAGCATGTTTTCCTCAGCGGAAGTCGCTTCTGGGAAGCGGCGCAAGGCCTCGTTCAGGAACACATCCACTTCTGCGCCTTTTGCGAAGGCCTTACCGCTCGAATGGGGCAAGGGCTCCATGAGACGGCAGACGGGCCGCACGCGAGTTTCAAACCCCAATCGCCGCCCTGACCGCCAGGTTTCCGGCATTGACTTGGCCGCGAGTTGCGTTAGATCGCAGACGTCCGCCACTTCGGGCAAAGCGCATGCCTGCGCCGTTTCCAGAAGCGTTGCGGCGTCGACACGGCTGTAGGCGTAGACGTGGCCCTGTTTCCCGGGCGCAGCTACGAGCATACGGAAGGGGTGTAGTACGCCATTTCCAAAAGTTTCGACAAGCAGATGATGAAGAGCACATCCTTCGTCGAAACCAGCATCACGTTCGCTGCCCTTGCGGTCCCGGCGAGTTGTCCAACCGTAATTCCTGGATGCCGCCCATTGAGCCAGTGCGGATAGGGAGATTGGCAGGCGAATCAGATGAAGCGTACTCATCGACTCACCTCGGCCACCGTAACAAGGCCTTCAACAATCATCCGCGTCCCGCCGTGGAGTCCCGTCTTCCAATTGCGGAGATCAGGAAGAGCCAGGATGCGATGGACCTGGCTTCCTTCATTCGGACCCTCCGTGAGAGGCCATAAGGCTCGCATGGTTTCATTCTCTCCGCCGACTGACGGAACCCGGCGCAGAGCCTCATAAGCGGAAGGCGCTGTTACCTCGCCGTTGAGGATGGGAGCCGATGGGATGCAGGCTTTACGTCCGATGAAGAGTGGCCGCGCGGGACGGTCGAACGCTTTGGCGATGGTATCCAGATCGGGCTGCGTGTCAGGTGCTTCCAGGCGGAGTGCCACAGTGACGCAGGCATCGGCATGAAAAAAGCGCTGGCGGCGGTGCGGAGAGCCAAAGCTGGCTCCGTCGCGTCCTTCCGGCTGGCCGTAGGTCGTCCAACCACGGTCATTCTTTTCAAGGTGCACGTTCTGCATGTCCGTTAAAAGGCCAAATGGGTTTTCGCGTTCCCGCCGCGCGGCGAAGACAAGCCGGTCTTGCATGGCCTGGTGGGCCGCCGAGTTCGTGCGCTCCAAGCCCAGAGCGTTGGCTATCAAACCTGTGAGCATGGAGGCGGCAGGGAAATCCCGCGTCACGCCTACTTGGTCAATGGCCACGCCGCCGAAAGCGATCAGCGGGCCTTCCAGGCGCAAGATCAGCCAGCGCAACTCCGGCGTCATATCGCTTCTCCAAGTCTTTCGGCAGCCCAAGCGGCTAAGTCCGGAAGTGATCCCTTTTCCAACCCAGGCACGATCTCGTCGGAGAGCGTTAGGTACCGTCGAATTTCGCCAGTCTTATACGCTTCATCCAACCTGCCCAGATGTTTGCTTAATGCCTCCACAGCCTGGTCCAGGTCCGGCTTGACAGGTGTTCTGAACGCACCGGCAAGACTGCGCGGCTGACGATCACCTGCTTCCAGCAACATGAAACTTGCCCGGTCATAGGGAGCGGTGGAACCGAGCTTGGCCCCAGGGGAAACCTCAGCGATCAGGTAGACCAGATTATGGATGACGCGAGCAGCGAGTTCCTTGTTCCCACCGCAATTGGCGATAAGCCCTGGAAGGTCGATCACTACGTAGCCGTAGAACAAGCCCGAGGTTAGTTCCGTCTCCTGAATTGTGTCCGCGCCGCCATCGTCGGCATCTTCTTTGAGGTCATCCATGGCGGTGAAGTAATCGCTCTCGGTTTCAGCAGCGTGGACCGTGAAGGCGTGGGCCACGTGAACCGGCGCGTCAATATTGGCGGCTGGATCGGAGGTCACCATTCTCCCAAAAAGCGCCGACGCCAGACCCCCTGGAAGAGCAGTCTCCTCTCGCATGACCTTGATGTTGTTCTTAAATTCCTTTGCCCACTCGACAACTGCGGCCTTGGCCCCTTTGGCGTTGTCAGAAGCGGCGGCCAATCTTTCCGCTTCAGCCGCCAGCCAGCGAATTTCAGGGGCACCGAACAGGAGTGTCTGGCGGCTCTGCTTTCCTTGATCGGCCTTGTCGCCATAAACCGCCTTCTGGAACTCCGGCTCCAGAGCCTGAACTACCTCCAACGGGTACTTCTCCTTCAATGGCTCAATGACCTTCTTTGTAACCAGTTCGCGTGAGCGAAAAGCCAGTTCGGAACCACTGATCGAAAGCAATGAATGAGGATCGTTGTCGGCCATGCGCCAATGCCGTTTGAGACATTGAGACGAGATGCGCGTACGCAAACTTCCGCCGTATGGCAGACGCTTGGCTAGGCCGCTGTCGTCGCGATTGAGGAGCGCTGCGGTATAGGAATGGAGAGTGTGGACTTGCAGGAATCGAATGGCAGACATCAGACAGTTCCTTCCTCGTTCTTGGATTGGTAGGCTGCGCGGTCCAGCCGGGAATAATAGTGACGAGCGACATCATCAAGGTGCGTTGGATTGTTGGGGTACAGGAAGAGGTAAGCGATTTCGGTGCAGTTGATGCCACTCTGCGGGTTTCGACTCCGAGCCAGCATTCTCGCAATGCGCTCCAGCGACTCTCCAAGCTGATCGGCAGGAGTTGCCAGAAATCGAGCCAGACGCTGTTCGGAAAGCGCAGGTGTTGCATTCGCCCCTTTCGGTGGCCAGCCGGGATCGCCTCCATCGCACAAGACCGCCCCCAAACGCCGTGTCCGCTCGTGGAGGCGAACCTCGTCGCCACGATTTCCCTTGGGGGTCAACAGCGCCATGATTCTGACAATCTGCTTCCAGGCGCCCATCTCGACATCGGGGAATCCATACTCCGCGGCCATGCGCCAGAACATTGGAGTCCCAGCTTCTTCGGGCCCGAAACGTCGCAAATCCGCGAGGGGGCCGGAATCTAGCCCCAGCAACTTCTTTGAAATGGATTCGACGGCTTGTTCATTCGTGAACATCGTTTGGTTCCTCAGGAAACGGATTCAAGAACAGTTCGGGAAAGGATTTTCGAATAGAATGGCTGAAGAACTGACGAGCGCGGGCCTCTGCACGAGGACGAAAGAGACGTGCGCACGGGATGGCAGGAAGAGATGCCTCGAAGATCGTTCTCGATTGGGTGTGAAGCTCTTCTACGAAGCGGAGTCCTTCAGCTTGCTCGGCATCTGAGCTGTTTTCCTGAGCCTCGAAGCGTGCCCATAGGTGTTCAAAGAAGATTTCGTCAGCAGCGCAGTCCAAAAGCGTTTTCGCTTGATCGGTATGCGAGTAATACTTGCGGATTTCTCTGGAGGAGGTCGTCTTTGAATCCAGCTTCTCCGTCCTGCCGTTCGCGGCAACCAGTGCCAGCGAATATGTGAGCGCCTTTTGGAACTTCACGATCTCATCGATTTGCACCTGAGCAAGCTTATGAACCTCCTGACGGTTTGGACCCAAGGCTCGCGAGATTCTTCCGCCGACGGGCAAAATACGCGACTTGAAGCCTTCCGTCTTGCTGTTCCCTCGCGAGAAGGCCTGCGCAACGAGGAGCATGGTCCCATTGCTGCCTTCAAATGAAGCGGGGCGTGCAAGCAGCGGAATTTTCCAGTCACCAGAAAACAGCAATTCAACCAGCTTGGAATAATTGAAATCACCCCCCGATAGGGTCAGGCTCTTGCCGTCGGTCTTATGCACTGGTGCCCAGGGGTCTCCCACAACGCCATTCAGCTCTTTGGCCGCGATCCGAGCCGCCACCGAAGTTCCGCGCCTTCCAGTAATGCCGCCGCTGTGCATCGATAGCCTGACGCGGCGGCACACTTCAATAAACCAGAGGTCGAGAGCCTTTAGCGGAAGTTGTTCCCCTTCAGGCCAAGGCGCAAGCCAAGTGAGACCGAGACCACCGGTCGCGGGATAGCCTATGTACGCATAATCCTGACACTCCTCTGATCTGGAGGCCAACAGCACCTCCAAATCCCGCCTGAACCAAAGCCCTGGGCGAGGCCAAGAGGACTTGGAATTGCCTTGTGGAAGCGGCGCAAGGCCCAACATTGAACGAGAGGAAGAACCTCCATTCATACGCACAATGCCGTAGTTCTTTGCCCCACCAAACCCTTCGCATGTTTGTAACGAGACGAGTGCAAGAACCCAGTCTTCCGCCTCCGCTTGGCGGGCTACTGCTTGCTTTAGGTCATGGTTGCGCGAGGTAATCAACAGATCGAGCCCATCGGGCGTCGACACGGGTGAGTCCAGTTTCACCCCGCTAGGAATAGGCGGCTGCATGAACGCCGGTTTCCTCTGGTCGTCCACCACCAGACACCACGGTTCATCTTCGGGGAAGTCAGGCGTGAGTCCACGCAGTGAGCATGCCCATTCCTTCCCCGTCAGCGGCAAATCGCGGACGCCTGCTCGATGTAGAGCCAACGCCGCCAGTTGCACGAGGAACATATGCCAGGCGGGAGCCTGATGGGGACGGAGAGCTGGATAACTCTCAATTTCATCCCTTGTTAATCGGGCAAGTAATTCAGGGAGGCTTGCGGGATCGTTCGGCAATGAATGGAAGAGCGGTTCAGTTAGCAGGTTGAAGGCAACCCCTGTCACTTTATCCTTTCATAAGTCCGCTGCGGTTGTAGGTGAATATCCTATCGCCGATGGTCACTGTAAGTAAACCATCGCTGAAGCTCGGGTTTACGGGTTCGCAGGTGTCCATTCCCCGCGACCAGTGGGCAGGCAGAGTCAGGCAGCTAATATTGGCCCCAAATGGACCAACCACAGGCTCTACAAAAGTGATTCGAGTACCCTCTTCGCCGAGCCGCGTCCGAATTCGCTCCTCATACTTCGGGAAAAGGACGTCTCCAAACGGAGTGTTCACAGGAAGGACAACGTTCTTTGCTGCCCCAATCTCAGCAATTTCCTTGCCTATGACATTGTTCCGGTAATCAATCCACTCCTGGCCCATTTCCTCGTGCAGTTCGTCGATGCACTCTTCATGCGTTGCACTCTCCACGAGTATGCGGTTCATGGCTGGAAGGCTCCATGTCGGATGCTCAAGAACCAGCCTCCGGGTCAACTCCAACATGGAGAGATCGCGGTATATCCCGTTGAGAACGCCGCTCTCTTTCCAGGCTCCGAGGCCGTTCTCGAACGACGGAGGAGGGCCGAGCAACTGGGACAGGCCCTTTTCCGGCTGCATAACGTAACAGACAGGTGTTTCAAACCCAGTTGGGCGGGAACGGGAAGAATGGCGGTGAAGGCGGCCAATGCGCTGCAACAAGACATCCACGGGGCACAAGTCGGTTATAAGCAGGTCTGCATCGATATCCAGGCTTTGCTCCAGCGTCTGCGTCCCGATCACGATCACGCCAGCATTGCCCCGATCCTTGGGTGAAAGCATCTCCGCAACTGCCGCATCCAGGAGTCGGCGGTCCTCTGGCGCGAATCTACCATGGTGAAGAGCAGGACCATTGGAGACGGATAACAGCAGAGCCTCGCCACCGGCTTCCCGCACTGCCGACCATGTAGCGATAGCAACCTTAACCGTATTTCGGATCACGAGTACACGGGCTCCGTGCCTCGACGCTTCGATAGCGAGTCGAGCACCTTGTTCCGGTGCCATGGTGGGCAAGAGCGTCATGAGCACAGCTTTTTGTTTCCTGGCCGTGATACGGTCACTGGTTCTCTCTGCTTCTGGGTCCAGATTGCAGGATAGGCCGCAGCGGTAGCTTCCCGAAAAGAGCAAACCGCGGAGCCAAGCCATTTCGTGCGTGCTCGTGAGCCCAATGTCGCGGACATCAACATGGCGTAGCCACCATGCCCAACGTGCATGCGCAGCAGATGATTTTGCACCTCCGCCATGTAACTATCGCTGGCATGCACCTCGTCGATCACCAAAAGACTCCGTGATAGAGCCGCAGCTCGCAGGTGGGCATGTTTCACTTGCAACGCCGCCAGCATGGCCTGGTCTACGGTGCCTACCGCTACCATCGCGGCGAGGTACCGCTTGGCGCTTTCAGCAGCCCAACGGGCTTCGAGCACCTCATCGGGTACATCGCCGTCATCGTCCCAACGTACCTTCCAGTCTGGGAGCGCCTCCCCTTCCACGTCTCCGGCCTTCAAATACCCTGGCACGGCCAGAACTGCCTCGGGAGCCTTGTCGCCGAGGAAATGCTTCAGCATTTTGTTCACTCGGTCGTGCAACTGAACTGCAGATGTACGTGTAGGCAGTGCGAAGTATAGGCTATCGATTTTTCCGGCCTCGAACAGACGGGCAAAGCGCCAGAAGGCGGCTTCGGTCTTTCCTGAGCCGGTCTCCGCTTCCAGAATGATTAGCTGTTCGTTGAGCGGGAAACTCCCGATGAGTTGCTGTTGGACATTAGGCGCGGAGAATCCGGTGATCGTAGAGAAGCCTGTATGCCCGGCGACATCGGATTTCAAGCTTGCAGTGTCCAAGCCAATAGAGGAAACTGCATGCCTCGCACGTTCTCGTGCCCTTTCGATGTAATTGGGATCGAGCTGGCTTACGTAAGCGAAGAAGCGGCGGTCCGAACCAAGCCAATCCGCAAGCGCCACGAAGCCACTGAGGAGGTGTTGGAAATCTGGCCTTGAAGGCAACTCACTGGCATTAGGGGAGAATGCCAGTGGAAACCACCGGTGGATCACGGAACCAACTTCAGCCGAGGCTAAAACTGGATCGTAAATCCTATGTGACGTCTGCACTGCGTCCCAGTGCTTCCCGCCATCGCTGTTCGGCGAAAATGGGCGTCCGTGGTGCGCGAGCACGGAGAAAAGCAGATTCGTGTCCACACCCCACCGGATGAGGTCGGCCAGGCAAAGGTTGCGGGCAACCGTCTTCAATGAATCACCACAGAAGATCGCCGCTGCCTCGTTAACGTGGCCGTGGCGAGGACCACGCCACGCGTCTTGCTGGCCATCCCCTGGCCTGGAACCCTGGATGGAGTTTGCCAACATCGTGCAGGAAGCAGAGCACAGTCAGGCGCGCCATTTCTTCATGCGACAACGTTACTCTAGCCGCGCTCTCCAGACGAGCACGGATGATGGGCATAGATACAATGGATTCGAAGCATGCGGCGACATCAGCGCAGTGATGGGCAAGGTGATGGAAATCTCCTGTGGCCCGGTCAATCTTTGCCCATGGAGCACAAGATAAAGCTCTATTTGCTTCCATTAACATTTTTCGCTGGCACGCCTATCTGCGGATGCTCATAAAATCCCGGCAACGGGATAAGAATTCAAGGTGAATACGGGATCGGTCTCGAATCCTACGCGTGCCGAACGGACTTTACAATACCCAGTGGTGCATATGCTCTCGCGGAATTGTCCAGGTAGAATGCAGAGCATATGCACCACCGGTAAGGTCAACAAATGAGGATGTGACGATACCGACGATTGACTTGCTGGCGGCTCATACCGGCTGCCCTTGCTACCGATGCCGGAGAGAGTTGCTTGCCTGCCTTGCGCATCCTGCGCACTATTCGAGCGAGCTTTTCCTCTGTTGCAGCGACCCTTGCGCGATGGGTAGCGTATGCTCCCTGTCGCTTTCTCTCGATCTCTCCGAGCGAAGCGGTTTCCTGAGCGGCCAACACAGTCGGCGAAAGCCATAAGCACTCGGTGCGCCTGGTTCGTTTGTCGGAGGTATATGCAGGAACGTCGAAGTCCTTCCGCTGCCATCCTGCCTTTTCGAGAGGTGCGTACGCGGCGTGATCATACCCCGACAGAATGACGAAGCCTTTGAGCGCCAACAGGAGTGCCACCATTTCGCGGTGATCGCGTATGGTCATTTCCAAAGCGTACCGACCACTGACTCGGAGTTCAGGGATGTAAGGTGGATCGAGAAAAAAGAGAGTAGTGGAGGAGTCATAACGTCGAAGAATCTGCCGAAAATCGTCCATCTCGATCTGCACTCTGCGGAGACGGTGATGTAACGCCGGAAGGCGCTCGACCCCAGCCCGCCAACGGCGGACCACAGAGGCCATGCTCATCTTCGAATCTTGAAGGCAAAAAGACCACTGTTCTCCCAGCCCGCCCCGTGACTGCCGCTGGCGCACCAGGAAACGGCGGGCGCTCTCAACGGGATCGTCTGCTGGGTGCAGAGACAAGTTGAACTCGGCCCTGGAAAATAAAGTGGACTCGCAAACAGAGCGGAGCCTGGGATAAAGCTCCGGGTCCTTGATCACCCGCATTAAATTCCACAGACGTCCGTCCTTATCGTTCAGAATTTCAACCTTGGACGGTGACTTGCGAAAAAGCACCGAGGCGCTTCCGCCGAACACTTCGCAATAGGTGTGGTGTATCGGAAATTCCTTTATGATTCGTGAGGCGAGTCGGCTTTTCCCGCCAAGCCAAGTAATAGGAGATTTCGGTCCTGCACCCATGATCCTGGATCCTCTGCGGTCATCTACGAGGGTATGCCTGTTCGCCGACGCTTCCTGTGATCGAGAACATGATCCGTCTCCGAATGTGGTGGAGGGACACCCTTGAAACCCCTATGGATAGAGGGTTTCAAGGGCCTGTTGGTATCGATCCCGGCAGTGCGCCGTCAAAACGATGCTGCATCAATCGATCCCACTTCTAAAGGCAGGAACTTGCAAGGATTCAGTCGGTCACAGTGATGCAATAGCTGCTTGTGATAAGAGGGCTAGGCGGCATTGCTGATAGCCGTGCAGGAGTTAAGTACCTCCCGAAAATCGCGAACGCTTCGAGAGATGAGAACCTGCTGGCAATGGGCGTCGAAGTTGAACTGAAAAACCCGACGGCGAATCTCCGCGTCCAGTCCGGCTGGATTGTCGGTTTATCTTGAGCCAGCCTCACAGAGCAGGCAATTTTGGCGGGTTGGGCGTCTTCCAACGAGGTTGTCATCTTTGACTAGGAGCCAGTTCCGAAGTGAGCGGAAGCACCAACGGAAAGATTGCCATTCGGTAGGTGGAGTCCGCGATGAAATGCCTGAGATAGGGCCAGAAAACCAGTCGCGCCTCATGCTGAATGAAGCGTTCTAGGGACGCCTTCTTCGCTTCCTTATCTAGATCAAAAAACGCACCTATCGTGCATGAAATATTGACGACCTCGGAACCCGAACTTGCCCTAACCACAACCTTGTAGTGACCGCGGACAATAAACGAGGAGGCATCTTGATCGTAAATCTCGTGATGGCCCGAGAGTTCTGCTTTGACTGTAGCCGGTGAAGGGAACTCGGAGCTGTATTGTGCTCTGTCAATCTTGAAGTTCGCCTCATCTATACCGACACCTTTAAGATGAACGGTACGGATGAATTCCAAGTATTGATCAGTTTTGGTAGGTATAAGTTTGTTTTTTGCCCTGGGCACGCAGATTCCTTTCACGATCGAGTTCCCTTTGCGGCTTCGTCAAGAAACCTAACTGGCCGGACAACTCTTCAAAGGCGACTGACGTATATCCGAACGTGTGCATTTCGCCCGATACTTGAAAAGTATCGACTACGACTGACCCGAACGGCACCGAGGCACTGCCAGAGTATGCTTTCGACGCGACGACTGAAGGGAGTACATGTTCCGCTCTCGACTTCATGCCCACCGCTTCCGCAAGGGCTGAGGAAACGAGTTGATTCAGACTGACTCCCTCTTTCTTGGCCAATCGGATGAGCTTCGAATGTAGAGACTTGGGCACTCGCTGGAGCCATTTTCCGCTTGGCAGCTCGACTTCCTGTGCCGGCTCCGGAATAGGATCGCCAGCTTCGAGGCAATCCTCAATCCACACCTGCATGTTGTCCCGGAGATTCGAAATCGCCTCAGCTTCAGTAGCTCCATGAGCTGAGCAGCCGGGCAGCTCGTCTACACGTGCGACAAAGATTTCGTCGTCACCATCCCATCGCAGAATGATGGAGTACGGAAGCGACAAATAATACTTAAGATTTTTCGACATAAAATCCGCTCAATCTTCATACAGACCCAAGTCGATCATTGCATCTCTAAATTCATCGACCGAATACTTGGGGATTGTTCCTTTTCCGTTGTTGTGCTTGTTGATCATGACCCGGCGACCGTTCACATTGAACAGTTGCCCGTGCGTTGCAGTGCGCTCCGTGGCATTCAGTTGGTCCATGATCCGCTTGATCTCTGAGAAGTGAACGTTCCTTGGACGACTGATTATGTCAGCGATCTGCTCCCGAACCCTTGAAGACGATGGCATTCGAACACCTTCCAATGACCCCAAAATATATTTCGTCTATTTCTCATACTCATCCCCTCCCTTTCTCCTTTGCAGGATCGTGTGCCTGTTGCCTCTTGCAATACTACAGATGATACTATGCTCCGGCTGGTTGCAGGAAATTCTCCAATCAACAATACTGATATCGGCAGGTTTGATACTATATGCAGTATCACAATCAGTCAATAGGCAAGAATATTTGCCAAACTGCCCTACCCCCATCCCCATCGGACCATCAATAGAAAGAGAATTAGCTGTAAATCAGTGAATCTACTCTAAGGGTACACGGGCGATCTGTTTGATGTCACACAAGTTAACCCTCGGAAGTGCACCTTGGAGCGCCTGAGCACTTTCCCTGAGTGACAGGCACAGGAGCTGCAGGTTCGAACGGTACGTTCGACTTCGGCTTGAACAGAGGCGATCATTACCCCTTCAATGCGGCTCGGACAATCTCGGCTTCCGTCAGGGGTACAAGCATATTCTTCATTCGCCTGCCCTCATTGGCCGCACCAAATGAAGGATGCAACAGTGCGGCCACGTTGGTCCTCACTCCCGCCGCAGGCACTTCCACATCCTGCTGAGAGTGGCCGATGGAGCTTCGATCGATATCGATCCATTTCTTAGCACCTCGCCATGGTTCGAGCGCGGGCACGATCTGATGAGCACGGCTGGCAACTTCAGGCCCAAGGAGCAGAATGGCCTTCGGGCGCAAATACTGGATTTGCCTTATCAAGAGTTGGCGACAGGCTTGTTCGTACCCTGGATCGGACCGAAGCAAAAAGCGTCCGACCTGCTTCCCTCCGGGCAAGAGGCCAATGAACCAATTGGTGCGGAAGCATTGTGCAGGGTTGGCGCCGGCGCTGACTAACAGGTGGTCGAGATTGCGCCATGTGGCCTTGTCGTCTTCACGGCCCGCAGAGCAAATCTCTTCGCGGTATGCAGCGCAACCGAAGTTGTGACCGATTGCAATGATGACGGGTCTGCGGTCATCGGGTGGGATCGGGTGGCTGAGGCCAAATCCCTCCGGGAAGAATGCTGGTCCAGATAAGCCGCCAACTGCAGGTAGGCGATCAGTTCCCGAAGGCGGTTGGATGCTCAGGGCTTCATGCTGCCATTCAGCAATAGCGTCGATGAGTGTCAAACACGTACCTTCCTACAGAGGCGATGGCATCCTCTACGGTCCGGCTGATTATGGACAAATCAGTGTACCCCGGCCCCGGGGTACATGAGTTCGGCCTGCCAATCCGGTCAATCATTCGAAAGATTCCCAATCTTGATCACGCCAATCGGGGTCTTCACAGCGCCTCCCAAATTCAGTCCAGTCTGGTGCGGCTTGGTCCACAGGCGGCCATAGGTTGAACCAAGTACGGGTTTGTGGCCGAACCTCGGAGCATCGTACTTGTAGTTCTTGTAGTGTCCACGAACCAGGTGCAGAACCGCCACTGCGTCGGCCATCTTCGCTTGCCCGATGCGTTCTTGACACGATGTCCTTGAGGAAAGGTTCGAACTTAATGATTGTGGGGCTGCTCTTCTTGGACGCACTCTGCCTCTTTTTTCTTCTGGTTTTTTTATCTTTCTCATCCGAGTACGTCATGGTCGGCACATCTTCGCGGTCCCAGTTGAGAAGCTCGATACAGATGCGTACGACTTCAGCGCCGCGTTTGGCGTAGTCCGAATTAATGCCTGCTAAATCTGGCGCAAACGCGAATCTGGCGAACATGTCATCTGTGTCAAGCAGAATCTCAAATGCGTTGGGAATGAACTCGATCATGTTCCGCTTCTGAGCGCTGTCGAACATCGACGTGCAGATATATTTACGGCTGTCCTGATTCCATCTGACCAAGTAGGCGCTGCGCTGTTGATCGCTGTATCTGTGTTCAAGGCAGAAAGTCAACCACGGAGCACCGAGCGGTGCCTTGCTCGCGATTTTCCTCAGTTCGTCCCGCTTCTCAATTGCTCTAGCATTTCGTTCCGTTATAACAGAGTCGCTGCCCTTGATTAACCTGGGAAACAAAACCGAGTAAACGTTAAATACGTCATACCGTGGACAACTGCTATCGAGCAACGTCAATTGATGTTTCAAGTCCTCATACTGATCGTCGAGCGCGGCCTCAGGTAATTTCGTGAGTCTCCTGAGAGGCTCATGCCGTTCCAACAATGCATTCGCATCATCGATAAACATTAGTCATCGCCCCCCATTCCGAATGTTCCAGTAATCCCCTTGATCTGCGGCTGGAGGTCATCTCGTGGTTCTTGGAGCGCCTTAATCAACGACATGGCAAAAGGGTCTCCTGCGGATAGAACAGAGGAAGGTTCTACACCCTCAAGTGTCATATCGTAGCGACCTTTCGTGACTGCTCGGAGGACTCCATTGTTAAGGCTGATCTCGACGCCACAGACCGGCACCTCGGTCCAGAATATGTCGCCCGGCTTTGACTGTCGTGGCCAACCTTCCTCATCAATGAGGTCCATCTGCTCGGTATGCTGAAACGCAATGTGGCTATTCTCAAATGACTCCGATAATTCGCCTTCTGATGTCCCATCTTCGACAACTGTGGACCCCAGCCATACGGTCGTGATTTTCATGAGCGTCTACGAGTGCCTTTCCAATTCTTCCCAAGATTCAAGATGCTGTCTACCATACCGGAACTGCTTTGCGTGCTCACTTCTAATCTCGGCAAGAGAGCAAGGAGGTAGACCCGGCCGTCGGAATGGTTATGAAGTCACGGAGCAGTCACGCCGAAATATGATGGTTCATTACGGACAACCATCAATTGAGTTCTGGTAGAAGCACCGATGTTACACCCCTTGTTTCGGAAAGGAATGACTGAATTGTGGTACAGATGGCAGCGACTAGTTTTATGCGCATGGTATCGGTGATTTGGATCACGCCACAGGGATACGTGCAGCCTGCAGGCGAATGGAACTACGGGCTCGCCGTCGATCTTGTGAAGATCACCGAACAAGCGCATTTCGCGTGTAAAGCCATGGCATCTGACCCGTGGGTAATCCAAACCGCATAGACTTCGATGAGGATGAAAGACTCCTCCCCACAAACGCGTACCCCGTCGGAAGAGATCGCTGGCCTCGTGGAACGGGTCACCTTCTTCAACGATGAGAGCGGATTCGCTGTGCTTCGCGTGAAGGTTCGCGGACAGCGAGATCTGGTGACCGTCCTCGGCTCCTTGCCTTCGGTGAGTGCGGGGGAGTGGCTGACCGCAAAAGGTTGGTGGGTCCGGGATAAAGAGCACGGACTTCAGTTCAAGGCCACGGTCCTGAAAGCGGTTCCTCCAACAACAAATGAGGGCGTTGAACGGTATCTGGCCGGCGGCTTCGTGAAAGGAGTCGGCCCCGTCCTGGCAAAGAAGCTGGTCGGACACTTCGGTGCAGGGGTCCTGGACGTGATCTCGCAATAACCCCGCCGATCTGGAGTCCGTCGATGGCATCGGGCCAAAGCGCCGGGAAAGGATCGCTACTGCCTGGCAGGAGGGGATGCAGATCCGCGAGATCATGCTCTTCCTTCACAGCCATGGCGTCAGTACCGGGCGAGCGGTCCGCATCTACAAGACCTACGGGAATCTGGCCATCCAGACGGTGCAGGAGAACCCATACACCTTGGCGAAAGAAATCCACGGCATCGGCTTCGCCACGGCGGATCAGATCGCCCAGAGTGTTGGGGTACCGAAGGATTCGCAGAATCGTGCCCGGGCTGGAATTGACCACGTGCTCCTGGGAGCGACCTCGGAAGGCCATTGTGCTCTGCCGCTGGAAAAGCTGAAGGCAGCAGCAGTGAAACTGCTGGAAGTGCCGGTGGAGACGATTGAGCAGGCTGTGGCGACGATGCTGACCAGTGGCTTTCTCCTGCTGGAAGAGATCGAGGGTGAACCGCTCATCTTCCTGCCCCACCTGAGGAAAGCCGAGGATGGCATCACAACGCAAATCAAACGTCTCGCCGCTGCCGGTGTGACCTACCCGAAGATCGACGTTGAGAAGGCCGTGGCCTGGTGCGAGCAGAAGACCGGGAAGACATTGGCACCGAGCCAGCGGGAGGCGCTGAAGACCGCGCTGACCAGCCGTGTCGTCATCATCACCGGCGGTCCCGGTGTCGGCAAGACCACGCTCGTTAATTCGATTCTCCAAATCCTCAGGGCAAAAAAGGTGAATTGTCTGCTCTGCGCACCAACGGGAAGGGCAGCAAAGCGCCTCACTGAGACAACAGGACTGGAAGCGAAGACGATTCATCGCCTTCTGGAAGTTGATCCCGCGACGGGGAGGTTTCAACGCACCGAGGACAATCCGCTGGAATGCGACCTTCTGATTGTGGATGAAACATCGATGGTGGACGTGCTGCTCATGCACGCTCTGCTTCGTGCGTTGCCGAAAGCTTCCGCGCTCATCATGGTGGGCGACGTGGATCAGCTTCCCTCGGTTGGACCAGGTAATGCACTCCGCGATCTGATCGAGAGCGGCGTAGTACCTGTCGTTCGCCTGACGGAAGTGTTCCGGCAGGCGGCCAGTAGCAAGATCATCACCAGCGCCCACTTGATCCGTCAGGGGAAGATGCCGGAGTTGCGTGCAGTGGAGTCAGGTTCCGACTTCTATTTCATCGAACGCGATACACCTGAGGAAATCGCTGCAACTCTGGTTCGGCTGGTTCAGGACAGAATCCCGAAAGGGCATCAGCTCGATTCGATCCGTGACATTCAGGTTTTGTGCCCGATGAACCGGGGCTCTATCGGAGTCCGCGAGTTGAACACTGTGCTGCAGGTTGCCCTCAACCCCGTTCGACCGGGCGAACCCGTCGTAGAGCGATTTGGATCGCGGTTCCAGAACCGGGACAAGATCATTCAGACGGAGAACAACTATAAAAAGGAAGTCTTCAACGGCGACATCGGCACCATCGAGAAGATCGATCCCGCCGAGCAGGAACTCTTCATTCGATTCGACGATAGGCTGGTGACGTACGACTTCGGGGAGTTGGATGAGGTTTCGCTGGCGTACGCGGTGACCATCCACAAGTCCCAGGGATCGGAGTTTCCGGCGGTGGTCATCCCGGTGGCCATGCAGCATTACATGCTGCTCCAGCGAAATCTGATTTACACCGGGATCACCAGGGCAAAGCGGCTGCTGGTGGTGGTCGGACAAAAGAAAGCCATGGGCCTCGCGGTGAGGAACGACCGGTCGCGGAAGAGGTACTCCGGACTCCTGAGTAGCCTGAAGGCCCCCAGCGTATAGCGGCAACGAGCTAATGCTCCACCAGCTCGATGCCCGTAGTCGAGATAACGCGCGGAGATGACGAGGAGCCCCGGTCAGCGATGGCTGGGTTCTACGTGCGTTTGTCGGCAGGCCTACGCTGCTGCCGGACTGTTGTCGCTCACCTTCCGGAGATCGAGTAACTCCTCCTGTTCGAGGGTCTCATGCTCATAAAGGGCCTCGGCAATCCTGATCTGGGCATTGTAGCGCTGGACACGTATGCGGCATGTACGCCCAAAGGCGGCACGGGTGATCTCCTCATCAGGGGTGAGTTGTTGACATGCGGGACGGGCGAGGCGACGGTCGCGTCGCTCGGAGAGTTCCATACATCACAGTGCGATCGGAGCAAGAAACGATAGATTTTAGGTGCTGACTTTCGCCCCGGCCCCTTTTCTTAAGGTGCGATGTTTCTGCCATCGCTTCTGTTGCGCGACGGAGATTTTTTCCTTACCCGCAGATGTTAACCGGCTCTTCGGCATGTTCAGTTTTGCTCGCTCCAGGTGGCGTAGTCGCTCAGTGTTCCAAGCACATTCCGTGCTGCAAAACTTGATTTGCGTTTCCTTGAAAAAGTACCGATTCTTGCAGTCCGGGTTACGACAAATCTTTAATCGTTGCACCGTCCGACCCAGTAGCCAAATCGCAGCGCGAAGCCTGTCACGCCAACCTTCATTTCGGGAATCGCTAGGTCCCGAATAGCAGCGCGTGAGCCAAACGAGAATTCGGTGAACATCGCTCTCCGCCTTTGCCAAATTGCCGGAATTTGCCAGCGCCCAAATCACTCTGAGCTTATGACGCAAGGTTATGACGTGGTAGCCAAACTGCTCGTCTGGCTTCTCTTCTGGAATCTGGGTCGATTCCTCGATCCACCAATTCCGCACGTCGTTGTAATACGCTCTTTGGAAAAATGGCTCGGCTGTGTCTTGCCGTGGAAACCAGGTTTCGTAAACCCTAGCAAAGTGACTTCTGTTGTCACTGCTTGACGACCTGTCGGCTGCGTTAACGACGTCAAGCAAAAAGTTCTGGCATTGAACCGATGAAGGGATTGCATTCTGCTGAGTTACTCCGAGTTTCCCGCCGAATTTGCGCCCTCTAGTTACAGCCTTCATGATGTCACCTATCGTAACAATAGATGGTTCGACAGCCCAACTGATCAATACCGTCGAGGAGCATTCATGAACGAGATTGAAAAGGCCCGGGCCAGAACAAACGAGCTGGTATCGGAATACCTCCGGACCCACCCTGAGTCGCCATATCGGGACATTGCAAAGGCGCTGGGTGTTTCGTTGTGGCGAGTTCAGACCGTGGCGTCCGGCATGGGTATGAACCGGAAGCCGGGGCCGAAGGCAACCTAGCCGCACCGATGTAGGACAGTCAACACTGCTAAAGGAGCAACAGGGCTCAACGAGCACTCATATGCTCGAACGGAAAAGTGCGCCTCAAAACAAGCACGCACTGGCCGAACTGAAGTCGATTGGAGAGATCATGAGCGATTCACACATCAGAATTAACGGAATGCCGCTAGAAGGCGTGCTCGCAGCTGAGCAGAGCATCGAGATTTCTAAGCACTTCAGAGAAGAAGTTAAGGCCCTGGCTGTGCAATGCGGAGTCCGGCGCTGTCACACCAGCCCCCGTGTGCGTCTTTGCCGTCCGGGACGAGCGTGTAAAGCAGTTTCGCTCCTCCTCCTCGCCGAACTTGAACCTTACCTCAGAGACGAGACTCTTGTGTTGCGTGACATTGCCGACCTGTTCGAAATCTCTCTGAACGACGTGAAGTTCTACCAGCGGCGGCTCTCAGTTCAGCGTAAGAAAGGACGGAAGTGCAGGAGTTAAGGAGGGAGAACGACATAACGGTCGCAACGGGATCGGGCGCAAGGCGGAAAACCGAGCCAAAGCCTAAGACGTTGTGGACAAGGGACAGCGGCTGAAAGCGCTCAACCAATAGATACCCCCTGAAGCTGGACAACGCGAAGGGTGGCGATCCGAGCGGCTGGCCGGTAGATATTCGGGTCCCATCGGAGAAGCATGGGGATTTAATCACGACAACTCTGAAACTGGGACACATCCTCTTAGCGTGTACGCGAATGCGTTTTGCGAAATGTGTACCCTCAAACTCGTTTGTTTGGCCCAGCCAAGGAGGAGCGTTTATGGCCGACATTGAAGGATATGTGAATCCGCGCAGTCTCGGAAATGATGAACCCCAGCAGTTTCTGCACATGGACATCTTTTTTGAGCAAGAGCTGTGGGACAAGTACATCGAGAACAAGAACACGAGGCGTCGAGACCTATACACATGGGACGCGACCTTCATCGTTGGCCAAACCGCTCAGGGAGCCGCGCGAGCAGGCATTACTGAGCCTGAGTTCTTTATGGGGCTCTGTTGCACTTGCAAGATCGGGCATCACGCACCGTGCAACCTGCGAGTCTATATACATCCACGCGTGATGGCATTGTGTGTCGGGTTGGCAATGGATTAGGGGACGAACACTGATAACTCCGCCGCCCACTAGCGTGGGTCGCTTCACGTCGCGATCACGTGTTTGTCCGTGTGCTTCATTGGTTATCCCAGTCCTTGTCTCGGAGAGACCGCCGGGCAGGACGGTGAGCCCGAATGTGTGTCTGGATACAAATAGCACGAGGCCCGGATTCTCCGCCGTAAGGGAGCCCTGAGAGGGCACCTGGCCGATCGGCCCCGAGAAACGCGAGGACACTTTCGCGCTGATCGCAACGGGGCTGTTGGGATCGTTCCGGTTGTCCCGAGTGCTTCCTTACGGCAGGCAGCATTTGTTGGCCTGCGTCACGACATGAGGGCGCGGGATGCAGGCAGAGAGGCGTAGCCAGAAGGAGACGGGCAATATGCCAACTCTTGCCGACCTCGACGCCCTGGTGAATCAACTCGCCGCTGCGATTCCGAAGCTGAGCCTGGAATGGGATGAGTTGGAGTAGTACAGCACGATACTCCTGTGGCTCAAGGATCAGGTTGGGAACGGTGAGCCGAGCGATCGCGACCAACTGTCTTGCTAACTTCACGCAGTTCGAGACTCGCGCCGCCCAAAAGCGAACTGAATTGACTTTCAACCGCTCGCTGGTCAACAATGTCGGACACGAATGGGAGACCTCGGATGATCGGAGACATCTGCAGTCTGCATCCGGTTTTCAAGGCAGCAGTGGATGGAATCCTCAGGGATATGAAGTCTTGGGGGTGGGACCCAATTATCGGTTCCGGCTTGAGAACTCCAGCCCAGCAGGAGGCGCTGTACGCGCAAGGGCGCGAATCATTGGAGCATGTCAACGCACTTCGGCTTAGGGCGAAGCTGCCGCTGATCAGTAAGAAGGAGAATCTGAACGTTGTGACCCATAGCAAAGCGGGCAAGAGCTATCACAACATGCCGGAGGCAATTCTTGCGGAAGGAAAGACGAGAGTCGTGCGGGGCTATGGATACGCAGTGGACATTGTGGACCGGAAAGACGGCTGGAATATCAAGAACAAGAAATTCTGGCAGGATTTGGGTAAATCGGCGAAATCCCACGGCTGTGAATGGGGTGGGGACTGGAAACATCCCGATCCCGCCCACGTCCAGATGCTTCTGATTGACATGGCTCCGGAGGACAGAGTCACAGTGTAGGAGATGACGCCGGACCATCGGCATCCTGTAGCTCACCATGCCCAGAGCCAAACCGAAAATCCTGTCCACCATGAATCAGCATATGCTGGAAAGAAGTGCAGGTGGTTTCACCACCTGCGTTGCCCTGCGTGTCAAATCTGATGGAAAGCTGACAATAGCTAATCCAGGACATATTGCGCCGGTCCTCAAAGGCGCCGAGTTGCAGGTCCAGAATGGGTTGCGCCATGGTTCTCGCAGCCAACTCGATTTATGAGGGTCCACATTCCACTTGGCGCTTGATCAACTCAAGCTAATGACGGACGGGGTTGTTGAAGCTCGGAGGAAGGATGGTGAGCTTTACGGATTCGAGCGAGCGACTGCAATCGCCTCGTCTACGGCGGAGGCTATCGCGAATGCGGCGCAGGCCTTCGGCTAGGAGGATGACATCACGGTCGTGACCCTCGTGCGGAAGGGCGAGGAAGAACGGGTGGAGGTGCAGGCTGCACGATCGACTCTTTCAACATCACCGGTTTGAGCACGCAGCCCACATACGCTGCTCGGCCCGGTAGCGTGAAGCCCCGACGGCTTTGATGGACGGGTGCTTCCCTCAATTCATCCCCAATTGAGTTTAAAGCGAGAATACGGGCCCGCAGATCGGCTTGGGCCTCCCGGTCCTCCATGAACCTCTTTTTCTCTCGTCCATAAACATTGCGGGCCCAGGGATACTTGCTCAAAAACCGCTTGATCGTGTCTGGTCCACCCATTGTGGAGTAAAAGTGCCGAAGGACGTCGATCCACGATGCGTCGGGTTCGTCATTCAGCATTTCCTGAACCACCGTTCTGAACAGGGTCCTGCTCACCTGGGTTCCGTCCCAGTCGGAGTCCAGATGGATCAGATCGCTCGCAGCTAATGGCGCACCGGCGTCACGTAGACGGATCATGACCTTGCGCCACGACTTACCATGCTGCCCTGAGCTGATGGCGTGCGCCATCTCATGGAGTAAGGTTCCGATTGCCTCCTCGTCGGACAAATCGGCCAGAACCTTGATCACCCGCCGCTTGTTGCAGAACCCGCACTCTTCTTTTGAGCTTGAGGTTCGTACAACGCGTATCGAATAGGTTGGAACTTTACCATCGAAGTACTTGGCGTTGAACTCATTGAAACGAGGACGTTGGGGCACAAGTCGATGACCTCCTCGTAGGTCAGGTGCCTGCGCCGTTGAAGTTCAGCGGCTACCTTGTGGATTGAGGTTGCAAACTCCGCACCATGGCGCTCGCAACCTTTAGGAGTTGATCGACGTTCATAGCCGTATCTGTCACACATCTCGCACGCCTCTTTCCAGTCGTCGGAGCAAACAGTCATCGCAAGCTGCGTAACGGGGATGCAAAAGCCGCTCTGCCGGGATGCTGGCCAGGTTGGAGAGAATGGCTGTGTAGATTTCCGCGCCGTACAGCGGACGATGCTGGATCCTCATCAGTCCTTGGGCAGAACCATCCGCTTCCTCGCGGATTTCGATTGACTCAAACGACATTCCACGCGCCAGGCGCACAACGGCATGCACTGCCTCGTGTACTGACATCATCTGGTCATCCGTGGGTTGAATTCTTCTCATGCCGACTAATACGCGCGGGTGGAGTTATTTCCCGCCACTCGCCGCATGTGGCAGTACTTTAGTCTGAAGATTTCCAGATCGGCGAATGTCGGATGAGAGAGACAGGATTCCCGCTATGGCCAGCAGGAGACGAAACTGCAGCAGTCATCGCGATGATGTTGAGTCAGCAGAGTGATGGCGCACCGGGACATCGCCGTTGTTGCAACGTCGCCCTTCGGCTTGTGCCCCGAGGCGGTGGAGTGCCGTCGCCGGATTCACGATCGCAAGCGCGACTCGTTCAGCCACTCAGTTGGTTGCAAGCTGCTGGGTCAATTCGTCCAGAAACTCGGCGACCAGTTCCTTTGTCGTCAAGACTTGGCGCAGCCTCGGCAATAACCCTTTCACCAATCGCTCCACGTCTTCCACGGTAGTTTCCTGAAACGCCTCATTGAGGCGTTTAGCGGGATTGCCCACCAAAGCCTGGTACAGGCCGATGTAGCGGTCGGCAGTCGCACGCGGTAGCTTATGTGTGCGCAGGTAAGAGGCCCATTTGCCTTCGCGTCCGGTGCGGGCAAGGATGGATTTCATTTCTGACAGGCGCTCGCCCAAGCTGCGGCGGAGTTCTTTCAGTTCCGACCTAGTTCGTTGGACGGTAACCTTGCTAGCCTGGTGGGCGGCCCACAGAGATTTGATCTCATCATCGATCTTCGACTCGGCATCTGGATTGGATGGCATTGGCGCAGTGGCCAGCATTTCGACCTGTGTGCCTACAAGTTGCTCGATCATGGCGTGAACCCTCGGGGGCTGAGAGTCGACTGCGGTATAAACCAGCCCACATAATGGTCCCGGTAGTTCAGTCTCGTCTTGATGACTTGAGCGTTGCGCTGCCGTCGCCGACTATTTGCTTCCGGACCATCTGCTTCGCGACACTGAGGAGCCGATCTACGTCGACCGTCGCCCAAACATTTCGCGTGCTGCTGCCTGTGGGATTCCCCTCTGTTGCGACCACACCACGGTGGTGATGGTGCAGGTTGTAGCACGGGCTGGTAGACGAAGGGGCTAGCAGTTCGCCCCTTTTGCGTTGTCGTCGGCCAAGGTCTCAGCGACGACACAGTCTGCGATCGCGTACTTGCCGGGACTGACACGATGCAAAATGCCCATCCGCGCAAGTTTCGAAACTTGACGCGCGATCCAACGAAACTTCGAACCGGTCGCTGCGGCGATGTCCTCGATCCGCATCCCGGCAACATGATCGGCGAGCGCCATGAGGATCAGTCGATCCGTGGCACTCAAATTGAGAAGCGAGTTTGCAAGGTACGCTGCGACGATCTGATTCACCACTTGCCTCCGTGCGAGTCAGGGCTGAAAACCGGCTCCGGTTCTTCCTCTAATATGGAGTTGAAAAGTCGCCCCGTGACCAAATACGACGTGCGCATAAAAGCACGCCTCGGCCAATCCGCCGAATAGACGGCCCCGTTAGGTGGGCATCGCAGGACTACGCACTAACGGGCTGGTGAACGCCGCTGCCTTGCCTCAACTCAAATTGGCGAATTCCATTTGACCAGTCGAACGGCAGGGAGGGATGAGGGAGAATTTGGAGAGGGTCTACGTACTGCGAGCTTTTTAGATTCAATGCCAGGGAGGGTAGGGAGGTTTCTGGAGAATATTCTTCCTCCCAGATAAAGTCGGTCGTAAGCGCGAGTGGAGCTTTCGGCACAGTGCCCACCCCCCTGGGCCTCCCTTTTATCAACTTCGACCAAGTCCTTCTGCCCTGTTAGGGCGGACTTTGCTCGATCTCAGCGTATCAGCCGTTATAGGGCGGCGAATGGGGCCCACGAACATGAGGATGGTTGCGATCCAGGAAGACGGTCGGAGTAGGTGGCGTCGAGTTGGTTGGGCCAGTTGTATTGGTTACAGTCCGCACCCGAACTTCACGCGACGATTTACGAGCAGCATCACGAGGCAAGATTACAGTTGCCGCGAGGAAACGGACTTCTCCACCCCTTCATATGCCGCATACCGGTGCTGGTCTCCAGTTCTGGTCTTCGTGGTTTTGCAGAAGCAACAGGAGAAGCCGACATGAACCAGCAGTTCTCACCTATCCTCGCTAACGAAGCGATAGATTCAACCGAATGTGGTGTCATCCACGCCACGCGCCAATTCAACGAGGTGTCGTCCACCACATCCTTTCTGAATCAACCTCCGGGGAGCAACAAGTACCCATTGGAAAATAATGCAATTTGGGTCTACCTCGGCCGCCTCTGCCGGGAATACAGCAAGTCGTTCATCGACGCCGCAATTCGGCATGGCCTGCTCGTGAAAGCCTACAAAGAAAGCAGGTTCTATTGCACGCCCAGTCGGCGGGGGGGTATCGAGCGGCTCCACGAGATCGCCGATATCCATTGTGGGCACACCACCGCCTTGACCGAGCAGGAGTTCCGAACGTTTCTGGTGGACGCCGCTGATGGGGGATGGGACTGGCTGACGGTCTGCACTTGCGAGCGCTGCATCGTTGCCCGGAGAAATGACCAGGAGTCTCTACACGGCTACTACGGCCAGGACCGCGAGGAGCTAGAGGCGGCTGCCAAGGCTGCTGCGATCGATGGGGCGGCAGCGTGAAGAGGCGCAATGCGACGCACTTTCCGAACCGGAAGTGCAATTTTCAGATGATCGCGTTGGCCACCATGGCGGGGCCCATGCTCCGCGAGATGGGACTGGGGTCTACCGAGTTGTCCACCTTGGTGTGGCTCGGGAAGTATTGGAACGACGAGGAGGGTAGGAGCTACCCAAGCGTAGACACGATGGAGGCAGAAACACTCATGCATCACGAGACCATTCGGTCCGCGCTGGATGGCCTGGAGAAGCGTGGCGTGGTGAAGATCACAAAGGGCACGAAGGCCGTCAGGGGAAGGAGAGCGGTCGGTAGCTCTTATGTGGTCGTTTGGGACATGGTCCGCCAGTGGCTAGCAGAGCACGCGGATATTGACGGGCTCGATGGTCTGGATGATTCCAAGTGGAGCACGCGGATTTCCGTACCAGAGCACGCGGATTTCCGGTACGAGCACGCGGATTTCCGTGCAGAGCACGCGGATATTGACGTGGAAGATACCAGTAAAGAGACCAATAAGGAGACCAAGAAAGAAACCAGTCTGACTGATGGGCGGGTGACGGTGGTTTCCGATCAAGGTTTAACAGGAATATGTCAGACGCCTGCAAGTCAAGAGAATCAACTCCCCGCAGCAAAAACGCCAGAACCAACTCCTGTGACCCCGACCCCTGCCACCGCGAAGCAGAAGAAGCCCACCACCCTGGCCACACCTCCTGCTCCGCGCCCAACCTCCTTCGGGGGGCCAACGCCTGCTCCAGCGAAGCCATCACCCGCTACCCCACCAGCAGGTCCACCTACCTTCCCTGATTCCCTTGGGGGACGCTTGGCCGCCGCCATGTGGCATTGGTTCCCGTCTGCCCGCGAACGGGACACCGCTGTCACCCGCTGGCCAGAGCGCCTGGAGGCCTGGGTAGGCTCATGGCCGGACCACCTGCTGGTAGCTGCTACACGGGAGCAGGAGTTCTCCGCCCTCATGGAGTACACGCTGCATCACCCGACCGAGCGTGGTGACATCCTGCCTCGTGGTAAGGGCGACTCCGCCGCATGGCTCACCGACCCCGAAAATGAATGGCCCCTGCGCAGCTACCGCGCAGACGCCCGCAAGCAAAAAAATGAAGCCGCAAAACTGTCTCCCACACCGTCAACGCCCGCTCTGGCCACGCGCCGTGGCCCCGGCAACAAGGTAATTCTATGATCACCCGCCCGGCGCGGCCTGTACGCCGGAGAAAGCTACCACGATGAGCACCACACCAACCACCACCATCTGGTCCGCCGCCACAGGGCAGACACCCAATCCGGGCCCCTGGTCATCCTGGCCACCCCGCCTCTCGCCCGCCCACATCCAATACCCAGAGCTGATCAGGGGTCTGCACTGCTTTTCCGCGCCTGCCCTGGATGCCGTCCGCGCGGAAACCCAGTGGGACCTTCAGGAGCCGATGCCCGTAATCGACCCCGCCATCGCCGACAAGGTCGCGCGTGGGGAGGTACCCTGCCCCAGGTGCAGCGGTGAGAAGCTCTCCAAGGGCATCTTCTTACTATGCGCAGGGCGCGACACCGGGTTCCCCGCCTATATCCGGCACGATTGCCCCTGCGCGGCCCTCAAGCGCGTGTGGGGCAAGGTATTGGCAACCCGCATCGAAAAGCGTTTTTACGCCGCCCGCCTTGAGACCCTCGCTCCTTACACCGAGAGGCCGTTGTCCACCTCTGTCGAGACCCAGCAAAAAATCATCGACTACGTGCGGCAGCACCCGGACGACAGCTACCTGTTTTGTGGCCTCCATGACAGCGGGAAGTCGTGGATAGCCTCTGCCCTCCTGCGCCATGCCGCCGAGCAGCAGGTATTACACGACAACACCACGGATGGCTCCGGGGCGCGGTATGGTGCTTGGTTTGTGCGGGCGACCGATCTGATGGAGCAGAACGCCATCTTTGCCATGGATCGCACCAAGGCCCCGCCGTTTGTCAGCACAAACAATATCGGCTACTGCGTTCGGCAGGGCATCAGGCCTGTTTTGCTGATCGACGAGATTGACAAATTTGGCTCGACCGAACCCCGCCTCAATTTTCTCGCAGAAATCGTCGGCGCGATCGAAGCGTGCGAGGGCCAGATCATCGCCTGTAGCAATGTGACGTCGGCGGCCTTGGTGGCGAAGTGGGGCCCGGACAAGGGCGAGCCGATCCTCAGCCGGATCAGTGGCCGCTCCAGTGGGCACGAGATCGACTTCGATCAGCAGGTGACCGCCTGACACAAAATCAGTTTTCCACAGATTTTCACTCGGGATGTACCCCCAACTTTTTGGAACACTTGAAAGAGAGGAAGAAAAAATGAATAAATCAACCGTTTGCGCGAGGCCTGGGTGGACATCAGGACGGGTAGACAGATTTCTGGTCGTGGAGCATATCCATATCCATCGAGGCATGCATGGGAGATACGAGGAGCATGAGTACTCCATCCCGCAAATACTGGAGGCGGAGAAATCTCCGGAGTGGCGCATAGCAGCTGCCAAATATCTCAAGGTATCGGTTGCTGGTCTTGATGCACGAATATCCGACACACTGGCTGCACGTGCTGCAGAGAGTGCCGAGCGGGAGGCCGAAAATGCGGCGCGGATAGCTGCGCTCCATATGGAGATTGCCTCTGTTCGCGGAGGCCTATGCCGCATTGGCTGCCTCTCTCCACTCTCGGATGGATGGCGCAGGTTTGCGGCAACAGAGGTGCTGGAGTATGTGGATTTCGCGGATCGGCGCGGCAGGATTGACGGCGATTACATCCGCGAATTTTACCGCCTGTGGTCGGCGGGCGCTGGCTACTGCAACCCGAAAGGAGTACTGCGCCGGTTGATCGCTCCGGTTAAGGATCGGATTATCCGCATCCTGCTGTACCTTGCCCGCCGGGATGGATGGGTGTATGGCGTGGCACGCGATACCAGGCTGCAGCGGGTTCTTTATTTTGATACGTCAGGCGGGCAGGTAAGTTTCCACCTCACACCTTGGGATAGCGCCAAGTATCCGCCGTACACCCAGCCCTGGTCTGGCCTCCGCAATTCGGATGCGATACTCGCTCAGCTCTTCGATCCAGGTCATCGCCAGGTGACCACTCAGCAGGAGGCAATAGCCGCCTGAGCCATCATGCTTCATCTCCACCCCGGTCACCTGGCAGTGATCGGGGATTTTATTTGGCACTAAGGACGAAGATTCCCAATCCATGCGTATTTGGATATGGAGCGCAATTTGAAAGTTTCGATTTTCACGCCGACCCACAATTCTTCCTTCCTGCGGCAAGTCTATGCGTCAATCAGGAATCAGGCTTTTTCCGAGTGGATCATCCTGCATAACGGCGGATCGCAACCGATCGAGTTTGGCGATCCCCGCGTGAAGCAGTACATCGCCGAGGGCGATAAGCCATGGGTTGGCGCACTCAAGGCTGAGGCCTCCTCGCATTGCAGCGGAGACATTTTGTTGGAGCTGGATCACGATGACCTGCTTGCCCACGACGCGATCACAGAGGTCGTAAAGGCCTTCGAGGATGACCCTGAGGTTGGCTTCGTGTACTCCAACACGATCCACATGTACGTCGATCCGGACACCGGGGCAGAGGGCAAGGTGCAGCGTTTTTCCGAGCACTACGGCTGGCGGTATCGCGAGGTGTTTTGCGGCGGCCTGGAGTTGGATGAGCACATCAGCTTCCCACCCACCCCCGACTCAATCTCCCGCATCTGGTATGCCCCTAACCACCTTCGCGCGTTCCGCCGCGACGTCTATGAATCGATCGGCGGCTATGACCGCGAGATGCGCATCCTGGATGATTTTGATTTGATGAGCAGGCTCTATGTGGTCACCAAGTTCAAGCACATCGATCAGGGCCTATACGTTTACCGCGTCCATGGGCAAAACACTTGGCTCGATCCGGCGATCAACCAAGAAATTCAGGTGAACACCTACCGGCTCTACAATGAGCGCATCGAGCCGCTGGCCGAGCGTTGGGCGGACATTAATGGGCTGCGGAAAGTCGAGCTGGGTGGCCGTATGGCGGCGAAGGCGGGCTTCGAGACGGTCGACCTCCGCGACGCCGACGTAAATTGCGACCTGAACCATCCCTGGCCCTTTGCCGATAGCTCTGTGGGCGTGATCCGCGCCTTCGATGTGTTTGAGCATCTTCGCGATCCGCTTTTCACGATGAAGGAATTGTCGCGCGTGCTTGCGCCCGGCGGCTGGGCGTTCATCCAGGTGCCGTCCACCGATGGCCGTGGTGCGTTTCAGGACCGGTCGCATGTCAGCTTCTGGAACGAGAACAGCTTCGGATACTACACCCGCTCCGACCTTGCGAAGTACATCGACACACCGGTGCGCTTCCAGGCCCCACTCCTTTGCACCACTCCGAAGGATGCCGACCGGGTCTGCTGGGTGGTGGCGCACCTGATTAATTTGAAGGCCGACTATCGGCCAGCGGGTGAGATTCTCATTTGATATGTAAAATCGATGGGGGAGAAGCACATGAAATACGAAGTCATTGAAACAGAAAAAAACACTTGGCTAGAGGACGGGAGTCCGAGCATCACCGACCGCTGGGCCTGCGCCAGTGAGTATGATGCACTCACCCACGCCCATATCCGCTCCGTCGAGGCCCGGATATTAGGACGCTCCGATTCGGATTACGAGGCCGTGGCCGATGGGAAGCCGATCGACCACACCGACTGGGACGCGCCTGAAGACGATGTGGTCTACGCCGCGCTGGTCGAGATGGGGTACACCACCGAGCAAGTCCGTGTGGTTTTGGGCTGAAGTTTTTCCCCTGAATGCCCCCGGGTGCAGAGATGCTCCGGGGAATTTTATTTGCGTTGTGGACGAAAAAACTGATCCTGTGCGTATTCGTCAATATAGGAAAACAAAATGACCACAAAAAGAGCAGCAAAAGAAGCGGTAAATATGGAGCGGCTGCGTATGGCCGCCCAAATATTAATATCGCGGGCAGAAGCCGAGGGGCACACCGTGGCCGAGGTGATGGCCGAGTTTAAGCGGGAGCAGGAGGAGCAAAATAGGCGCAAGCGCGAGCGTGCGGCCCTCCTACGGTCCCTCCGCCACACTAGGTAATTACCCCTGGGTAACTCCACAAATTGCAGCGGCTACCCAAGAGTAAGGCAGCTTCCCCAGCATTACTTGACACCGCCCCGGAGGCAATGTTCTCCGGGGCGGATTTTTTCTTGTAGTGCTACTACGGGGCCTGCATCCGCAGAAACATCGGCTGAGTGGTCAGATCGCCGTGTTCGGTCAGCATCGAGGCGTTGACAAAGGTGGTCTCGTCGATAGTCGCCATGCCCCGCGCTCTGTGTACGTGGCCGAATACATGCAGCCGTGGCCGGATGCGCTCTACCGCCTCCAGTAGCTCTGGATCGCCATCATAGTAGGCGGACCCGGGAGCGGAATCTAAGATTCCGTACGGCGGCCCGTGAGTGACCAGCACGTCGGTATCGTCAGGGATCAGACCGTAGAGCCGTCTGCGCTCCGCAGCCGAGGTAACGGAGAAACGCTCCGCACGAGTGTGGCGTTATAGGGCTACCCCAAATTTGGAGGCCGTCGAAGACGTCCCCGGAGTGGATCAGGATGTCTCCATACGGGGTGGCGAGTTCGCGGTGAAGTTCGTGCGTATCGCTCAATAGCAGGAGACGCATCTCGTGGCTGCGCGTGGCTGGTGATCTGGCCATCGATGATTGAGTGTAGCCGACTTCGCATTCAACCTTAAGGCCGAAGAAATCAAAGCTGCGCGTATCTGTATACGTGAGCGTTTCGTCTTCAAACCCGGCCCCCCCAAAGCCCTTCAATGTGCTGGCGGCGCTCTACGCCTTCACCGGGCTGATGTCGATTGCGGACGTTGCCCTCACCCTCAACAAATCGCGGAAGACCATCTACCGTATGGTGGCCGCTCACCAGATTCCCTTCGTGCGCATCGGCAGCGAACTCAAATTCGATCCCAGCTCCCTGATCGTCTGGCTGCAGAAAAAAGACCCCACCCTGGCCCAGGCCGCGCGACACTTCGGGATGGCCGCCTAGAGCAGCCCGGCCAAGGTCGACGACTCCACGTGGGTGCGCAGCTTCTCCATGCGCAGCGACTTCAGGTATTTCTCCGTGGTGGCGATGTTCTTATGTCCCAGCAGCACCTGCAGAGTGCGGATGTCCAATCCGTCCTGCACCTGGCTGGTGGCGAAGGAATGCCGGAACTTGTGCAGCGTCCACTTGCGGCAGTGCGCCGAGGTGGCGCATTGGTGTTCGACCTTCCGCTTGTGGTAAACCCCATCCTTCATCACATAGGCCGTGTGCTGTCCCTTGCAGCGGCTGCAGTTCAGTTTGGCCCTGAAGGCGACCGCTTTACACCGATCAAGCAGATCGCCAATCGGCTTGCCGCCTTCGAAACCGCGCGACCGATGCGGCGGGGTGGCGAAGACCAGGTTCTGGGCAGCGGGGCACCTTTTCCGGTAGGCCTTCAACTTCTCGGTCAGCTTGCGCGGAATCGGGACGGTGCGTTCCTCGTAGGACTTCGGCGTGAAGCCCAGCTCCGGTTTGGCGGTCACCGAGAGCCGCCGATTTCTTGAGATCGATGTCCGACCATTCCAGATTGGCGATCTCCTGCTCCCGGAATCCAGTGCACAGGAAGGTTTGAAAGATCACCCGCTCCTTCGGGTCGCAGGCCGCAAAAAAGGTGGCTCAGTTCCTCGGGCTGATAGGCCTCGACCTTCTTCTCGATGGTGCGGGGCCAGTCGCCCTTCTTCATCTGGATTACGGCTCCCTGGCTGCGCATGCCATGGAGCACGTTGATCACGCGGCGATTGATGGTCTTCTGATTAAGCGGCTTGCCGTCCACGCGTTCCTCGCGCCCAGCGGCAAACAGCCGCATGATGTCGGAGCGATCGAGTTCCGCGACGTACCGCTTTTTGAGAGGGATTGGAACCAGGCGAGATCGTGCGTGTACTGGGAGAGGGTGCTCTTTCCTTTTGTTGCCTTGACCTCGGCCAGGTAATCCTGGACGGCCTGCTCGATCGTCTTGCCCTGGTTCGCTTCCTGGGGTTCCTCATCGGGATCGGGCTCGATGATACCGGCGCGGATGCCGATGCGTAGCTTCCAGGCGTCGAGCGCCTCGGCGGGTGACCGCCCCACCGGGACCTGTTTACGCTTGCCACTGGCGTCCCGGTAATCAAGATAGAAGGTGCCGCCGCCGGAAGGCGCCGGGCCTCGCCGATGCGCACATAGTCGTGGGTCTGGGATGCCCTTCTTCGCGGCCACGGAGACGAATTGCCATTTATTGTTGACCTTGCGATACTGTTTGAGGGCAACTCCATGACGTTTCCTAGCTGCCATCTCCTTGAACTCTCTTTCCTCGTACTAGTACGGGCCCTTGCGGGCGCGCTTCGGCGTTGGTGGGCTGTGTGCAGCAGGATTTAGCATTATGGCTAGTAGATCTGCTAGTAAGTTTGGAAGTTGCTCTAAGTGGTTGATTATAAAGGCGCTATCGTCTAGGGGTTAGGACGTGAGATTCTCAATCTTAAAACCCGGGTTCGATTCCCGGTAGCGCTACCAAGACAGCTTCTAGAAAAGCCCGCTAGATCGACGGGCTTCCATTGGCCCCAAAAGGCTCTGAGGGCAAAGAGTATAGTTCGCCTTCCGCTGCTGTCTGGTATTGCATTCAGGTCACAGAGATGAACCTTACAGGTGGCCGGCGCCCGAAAAAGGCTGTCAACGGTCTGTGGATTTCCCCGTCTAATGATCTGAAGTGTGCTCCCGATCCATGAACAGACCTACAATCATGCGAATTCAGACGATTCGGCCTATTTCGGTTTTGATTCTGGCTTTGGTTTGCCTGCCCGCCGCAATCGTGGCCCAGCAACCTCCAGCCCAGCAACCTGCGTCGGACAAGCCGGTGCTGACTATGCATGTACAGGCTCGCGAAGTGCTGCTGCCGGTCACGGTGCGGGACAAGCACGGCGCGCTGGTGACGGACCTTACGAAAAGCGACTTTACCCTGACTGAGGATGGGCGTCCGCAGGTAATCAAGAGCTTTGCGCGCGAGACGAACCTGCCTTTCCAACTGGGATTGCTGGTGGACACCAGCCGCAGCGTGTCCGACGCGATGGAGAACGAGCGTAAGGCGGCAGGCAAGTTTGTGGACCAGATGCTGCCTGGGGATCCTGCTGCCGCTGCGGATCCGGGAAGCAAAGTGGTGGCCGGAAATGCCACGCCTGCTGCGAGCACGGCCTCGAATGCGAAGGATCAGGCCTTCCTTATCCATTTTGACCACGAAGTGGAACTGCTCCAGGATTTCACTAGTTCGCGGGACAAACTGCACAGGGAGTTGGACGCCATGGGTCCGACTTCGAAGAGCGAAGACGAACGCGAAGGACCGGAGACCACCGGAGACAATCGGGACCATACACGTCGGGGAGGCACGCAGCTTTACGACGCGATTTTCCTGGCTTCAGACGAGCTGATGAAGCCCAAAAATGGACGCAAGGCGCTGGTAGTCTTTTCAGATGGCGCGGACCGTGGCAGCAAGGAGACGCTGAACGACGCAATCGATGCGGCCGAGCGCGCCAACGTTTCCATCTACACCATCTACTTTAAGGGCGAACAGGAGCGGAGCAATAACGGATTCCCCGGCGGGGGACGGCGTGGCGGAATGGGCTGGCCCGGTGGCGGAGGCGGGTATCCGGGCGGAGGTGGATATCCGGGCGGCGGTTATCCCGGCGGTGGCGGCGGACGCAGGGGCGGCGGCGAGCCGCAGGTGGACGGCAAGAAGATCATGGAGCAGATCGCTACGCGCACCGGCGGCCGGTTCTTCGATATGAAGAAGAAGGAAGACCTGGACGAGATTTATGGACTGATCGCGACCGAACTGCGCGGGCAGTATCTGCTGACCTACACGCCTGATAAGGTTGACAATGACGGCGGGTTCCACAAGATCGCTCTCAAGGCTGACAAGGCCGACCTGACTGTGGCGACGAGGGAAGGTTATTTCGCGCCGGGCGGAGATTCGAAGTAGTTCGGCCCTAGACCCGGACGCTGTCTTTGAAGATTGTGCGGTGAGTGCGCCTCGCGCTCTCTTCCTCTGTCACCACAAGAAAATGCCGAAGGTCGGCCTGCCCGAACGAGGTGGTCATGGCCACATCGGAAGCGTCGCGGCCGGTCGCCAACAAGACTCGGCCGATGCGCGGCCTGTTATGGCGCGCATCGAAGGTCCACCAGCGGTCATCGAGATAAGCTTCGAACCATGCGCTGAAGTCCATCGACCCCCCTGGCGCGACCCCAATGTCGCCGAGGTAGCCGGTGGCATAGCGGGCGGGGATATTCATCGCGCGGCAGAAGGCAATGGCGAGATGCTGAAAGTCGCGGCAAACTCCGACGCGCTCCGTAAATACGTCCAGGGCGGTTTTTGAGGGCCGGGTCTGGTAGTAATTGAACGAGATTCTGGTGTGGACCCAATTGCAAATTGCCTGGACGCGGGCCCATCCTGGTCTCGTGTTGCCGAAAAGTTCGAGCGCGATCGGAGACAGGGAATCCACCTCGCAATAACGGCTGCTGAGCAGGAAGCGCAGGATTTCATGCGGTAGATTTCCTACTTCCGCTGCGCGGGCAAAGGGGCGGACGGGATCCGGTTTCCCTGAGTCTCGAATCAGCGCCGAACTGGCCAGGCGCAGGCGGCCTGGCGGCGCAACAAACCGGGTGCAGCGATTTCCGAAGCCGTCGACATAGCTGGATAAATCGAGCCTTGGCTCTGTGAAGATGCTGTCAGGCTCGACGAGGTCGTGTTGGCGCGAGGGATGCACGTTGAGGAGCGCAACCATCGCTACCGGGGCGGGAATCTCGAATTGAATGTCATATCCCAGGCGAATCAGCATGGTGCGAGGCCTCGTGTGCGAAAGGGCTGGATGAGATGGAGCCTGGATGAAGGCTGCCGATCACGGCCGGCGCTGGTGAGGAACGT
Organism: uncultured Acidobacteriota bacterium; assembly: GCA_963833995.1. Taxonomy (GTDB): domain Bacteria; phylum Acidobacteriota; class Terriglobia; order Terriglobales; family Acidobacteriaceae; genus Telmatobacter. The sequence goes on from CAWIAE010000010.1 coordinate 41,717, forward strand.
CACGAGTGGAGCAGGGCTTAGATTCTCGTGTTCAGTGTACCTTGCGATCAGACAAGAGCCCTGGTTTTTGTTTCGACGGGCACTCTTACCTGGAGGAGTTCATCGAAGAGGGCGCGGTAATGAATCATGGCGCTGCGCAGTTCTTCGGTGGTTGCCTCGTTCCTTGCGGCGCGCTGACTGATAGCGTACGCCGAGCGATAGGGTTCGACCAATCGGGCATGGTCGACAGAGATATCTGCGATGCGCTGCTCAATTGCCGCGTGCGGAAAGCCGCGCGCCTGCATGACCGAATTCACCAGTTCATCGGCTTCGGTTACGGCGCCGCGGGGGCGATCGACAAAGTGGGATTGCACCGCTTCCCAGTCGGCCAGATAACGGGTCCGCTCGGCCTCGGATAAATCGCGGATCTTGAAATGGCGAACGCGCTTGACGCGAGCCAAAAGCCTGGCTTCAGCCTTGCGGCTGTCCCGGTCTTCGCGAAGAGCCAGGTCGTATTCCGGTCCGAAGCGACTCCGCAACTGCTCAGTTGTCACTTTGTGCCGTCGGAGGGCAAAAATCATGGCGATTACGACAATGATCGCGATGGCGACGATCACGGCGATGATGACGGGGGGGCTGGTCAGGGTGGAAGGGGTTAAATGCATGGCTATCACTCATCTCCTGGCTGTCGAGGGTCTGAACGTGCAGGCAATCCGCGACATGCGATTCACGAATCTCGCCGGCTATGACCGGGTAGTCCATGTCTTGGGATGAAATCCGTGGGTCTGCTGTTGCTTGTCGCGCCATGCGGCCCCAGGTGCGGTTTTAAGCGCGGGGCGAAACGATGCAGAAGAGAGATGAGCTAAATCGTGCGCAATGAGCCAGAGTCACGCGGTTGACGGGGTGGGTGCGCTGGTTGAGTTTTCAGATTTGTGACTTATAAGTCACACTTGCCGGGGGGGGTAGGGGGCTGGCGAGAGGGCTGAGATCGAAAATCGGGCGGGCCTTCTCCTCGCCGATCGGTTTTGCCGCACATCTACGATTGTGCAGGAAGAGAGGGAAATGATCTGCAAATTGTCTGGGGTAAGATTTCGATTTATTTTCCGGAGGTAGCTGCGGCGGCGTAGAGAAGGCCTCGGGCAGCCGTCTTGTCGTTGGGCAGAGTTGCTGCTCCCCGAAAACATCCCGCAGCGGCTAAAGCCGCGCCTTTATCTGGTTGCACTCACGGCACGGCTGAAGCCGTGCCCCTTCAAAACCCAGAGTCTTTCCGCAGCTTGTGAAGCCGTGCCCATTGAAGACCCAGAGTCTTTTCGCAGCTTGTGAAGCCGTGCCCTTTGAAGACCCAGAGTCTTTCCGCAGCTTGTGAAGCCGTGCCCGTTGAAGACCCAGAGTCTTTTCGCAGCTTGTGAAGCCGTGCCCTTTGAAGACCCAGAGTCTTTCCACAGCTTGTGAAGCCGTGTCCAGTTGCAAGACCTTCGCACGAATCTCCGGAATGCGAAGGCTCATTTCTGAAAGCGACAAGGGCGCCCGCCGAGGCGGAACGCCCTTGCCGTATTGCCGGTTGTCTGATCAGCAGGTGCCGTTGTGGATGTCTGGCCCCGTCTGTTGCTCCTGGAGTGCCGCTTGCGCAGCGGCGAGCCTTGCGGTCAACAACCGGAAGGGCGAGCAGGATACATAGTTGAGCCCGATCTTGTGGCAGAACTTGACGGATTCCGGATCGCCGCCGTGTTCGCCGCAGATGCCGACCTTCAGAGTAGGCCGGGTGTTGCGTCCCTTGGCTGTGGCCATCTTCACCAGTTGGCCCACGCCCGCCTGATCAAGGGTGGCGAAGGGGTCCTGTTTGAAGATGCCGGCCTTGAGGTACGCGGGCAGGAAGTTGTTGATGTCGTCGCGCGAGATGCCGAAGGTAGTCTGCGTCAGGTCGTTGGTCCCGAAGCTGAAGAACTCGGCTTCTTCGGCGATCTGGTCGGCGGTGAGTGCAGCCCGCGGCAGTTCGATCATAGTGCCGACCATGTAGTCGACCTTGGTCTCTTTCTCCTTGAAGACATCCGCTGCCACGCGCCGGATGATAGCCGCCTGGTTGCGCATCTCCTCGATTGAGCCGATGAGCGGAATCATGATCTCGACGTGCGGCTTGCCGCCCTTGTTCTTGACGGCTACGGCGGCCTCGAGAATGGCGCGAGCCTGCATCTCGGTGATCTCGGGGAAGGTGATGCCGAGACGGCATCCGCGCAGCCCGAGCATGGGGTTCATCTCATGGAGTTCTTCAACGCGCGCCAGCAGGGTACGCAGCTCCTTAAGCTTGGGTGAGCGCGGCTTGGTTTCTTCGAGGCGCGCAATCTGAACCAGCAGATCTTCGCGCTTGGGAAGGAACTCATGCAGCGGCGGGTCGAGCAGGCGGATCACTACCGGCAGCCCATCCATTGACTTGAAGAGGCCGGCAAAGTCGGCGCGCTGCATGGGCAACAGCTTCTTCAGCGCAAGGCGGCGGTCCTTCTCGTTGTCGGCCAGGATCATAGCGCGCATATGCTCGATGCGGTCTTCGGCAAAGAACATGTGCTCGGTGCGGCAGAGGCCGATTCCCTCGGCGCCGAATGCACGAGCCTGTTTGGCGTCGCGCGGAATGTCCGCGTTGGCCCAGACCTGCAGCTTGCGCAGCGGGTCGACCCAGGCCATGAACTTGACCAGATCGGGATCGTCGGGCTGAGCGTCGAGTGTCTTGAGCTTGCCGGCGATTACGCGGCCGGTGGTGCCGTCGAGCGAGAGCCAGTCTCCATGCTTGTATGTGTGGCCCTTGACGCGGAGTTCCTTCTTGGCTTCGTCGACAACGCAATCGCCCGCGCCGGCTACGCAGCACTTGCCCATGCCGCGAGTGACGACGGCGGCGTGCGAGGTCATGCCGCCGCGCGAGGTGAGGATGCCCGAGGCAACTTCCATGCCGGCGATGTCTTCCGGTGTGGTTTCGCCGCGGACCAGGATGACTGACTTGAAGGAGCCGTTGGTGTGGTATTTCACAGCGTCTTCAGCGGTGAAGACGATCTGTCCCACGGCCGCGCCGGGAGAGGCCGGCAAGCCAGTTGCGAGGACTTCGATCTTCTCGCCCTTTTCAACCAGACGTGGAACCAGGAAGTCATAGAGCTGGTTGGGCTCGACGCGGAAGATGGCTTCCTCCTGGGTGATGAGTCCTTCGCGCACCATGTCGATGGCCACACGCACGGCGGCCAGGCCGGTACGTTTGCCGTTGCGGGTCTGCAGCATGTAAAGCTTGCCATCCTGGATGGTGAACTCGAAGTCCTGCATGTCCCGATAGTGCTTTTCCATTTTGCGGGTGATGTCGCGGAGCTGCTCGTAGACCTTGGGCATGGCGCGCTCGAGCTCGCTGATGGAGAGCGGAGTGCGGACGCCGGAGACTACATCTTCGCCCTGCGCGTTCATGAGGTATTCGCCGAAGAAGACATGCTCGCCGGTGGCGGGGTTACGGGTGAAACCTACGCCGGTGCCGGAGTTCTCGCCGAGGTTGCCGAAGACCATGGCCTGCACGTTGACGGCAGTACCCAGCCAGTCGTCGATGCGATTGATGCGGCGATAAGTCTTGGCGCGCTCATTCTGCCAGCTTCTGAAGACGGCATCGCGGGCAGCTACGAGCTGCACCAGCGGATCCTGCGGAAAGTCTTTGCCGGTTTCCTTCTTCACCAGTTTCTTGTATTCGGTGATGATCTGCATGAGCGCTTCGGGTTTTAGTTCGTAATCGAACTTGACCTTCTGGCTCGCCTTCACTGAATCGAAGATGTGCTCGAATTTCTTTTTGGGGATGTCGAGGACGACGTCGCCGAACATCTGGATGAGGCGGCGATAGGAGTCATAGGCAAAACGGGGATTGTTGCTGCGCTTGGCGAGCGCCGCGACGGCCTTGTCGTTCAGGCCCAGGTTGAGAATGGTGTCCATCATGCCGGGCATGGAGAACTTTGCGCCCGAGCGGACCGAAACCAGGAGGGGATTTTCGCCCGCGCCAAGCTTCTGGCCCTGCATCTTTTCAAGGCGCTCGAGGGCGGTCAGCATCTCCTCGTCCATTTGCGGATTCAGCTTGCCGCGCATGTATTCGCGACAGGACTCGGTCTGGATGGTGAATCCCGGGGGAACGGGCAGGCCGGCATTGGTCATCTCAGCCAGGCCGGCGCCCTTGCCGCCCAGCACGTCCTTCATCCGGCCATTGCCATCGGCTGAGCCGCCGCCGAAGAAGTATACATATTTGGTTGCAGTTGTTGACGTTGAGTTCGCTTTTTCAGCGAGCTGCTGATCCACTACGCCCTGCGCCATGGAATAAAGCCTCCGTATGTAGATTTTCGCCCAAGCGGCCTGGACCTATCGCGTGACCCCGACGAGCGAGATGGCTCGATGGGGCTCCAGTTGCTTAGGGCACCGAACTCCGCAACCGCGGCGCCCATGTCAAGAATAGCGGTACGCTGGCTCGGCCCTGGAGCGGGAAAAACGGCCGGTAAACCAAACGCGAGCAGGTCAGACACTTTGACTGCGCTTTGCGGGGGTTCAACGAGTCGCAATAACTAATAGCGCCGCAAGTATACACTTGCCTGTGCCCCTCATCACAGACCATTGTCGCACCGCCGAAACGTTGGCGTATTACCGCTTGGAAATCATTACGGATTGAGGCGCGGACCCGCGTCAAATCAGCAGTCCCGAGGGCCGGCCGGGGAGAGAATCAGGCGGCCGACCGCTGGAGACAATTGGCGTTCTGGGGGCAATGGATTGGGCTGTGAGTCAGAAGGAAATGATCCAACCCGACGAGCTTGAGAATCTCCGCTACTCTTGGCGCCGCATTGGCAACCGTGAATTCTTTTCCGGCGCTTTTCGCGCTGCCATACAGGGAGATGAGCGCCGCGATGCCGGCGGCGTCAATGCGCTCGACATGTTGCAAATCGAGGGTGACGTTCTGCTCGCGCACGAGAGCCGTCAAACCCTCGACCAGGCACTGTTCCTGGCCGCGAACCAGCTCGCGCATATCGCCCGGGGAGACGAGAATTGCTTCTGCCGTATTAAAGAGAATGCCATTCATAAGAGAACCTCCTTGGACTGCCTTTTGCTCTGCCCGGCGAGCGTTCACCGAACCGGAGCAGCGTATTGATGCGGCTCCTCCCTGTCATCCTTGCACCCGAACTGCCAAACCTGAGCTGGAACCAAATGTGTTGAAATCAAGGGGCATGCGAGCCGATTTTCCGGCCGGTTCCACGGTTCCCGGTGTCCGGATTCGATTCCGGCGTCCGCAATCGAACACGTGTAGATATCTACGCAAAAAACAGGTACACAAGTTCCATGCATGTAGACCAGCCAGATTCGGGACCCAAATCGGCCGCTTGCGGGCTGAGCAGAGAACTGATGCGGACCTTGGCTCTCGATGCGGGGTTCACCGAGGCGGGACTGGTTGCGCTTCCGCATCCTGAAGAGGAGCGCGACGCGCTGCGCTTCGAGGAGTGGATAGGGGCCGGCCGGGGCGGAACCATGCGCTATCTGGCAAGAACCGCCGAAGATGGGCGGCTGGCGCGGGCACGAGTGAGTTCGTCCTTTCCATGGGCACGGTCTGCAATTGCGTGTTTTGCCGGTTACGACACGGCACAGCCGCTTTCAACCGGGGAGGCGCAGACGGGGGAGGGTTGGATCGCCCGCTATGCATGGACGAGCCGAGTGGATGAGGCGGGAGTGCAGCGGCCCAGCGATTATCACAAGGTTCTGTTGAGGCGCCTGCGCAGCCTGGAGTCGCGGATGCACGAGCAATTCGGCGAATTCGAATCGCGGGCCTACGTGGATACCGGTCCGGTGGTGGAGCGTGCGCTGGCTGTGGCGGCCGGCCTGGGCTGGACCGGGAAGAATACCTGCCTGATTCATCCCAGGCTGGGGTCGTTTGGGTTTCTGGCGGTGTTGTTGACCTCGCTGCCAGTCCAAAGGGAAATGGCGCCTACGGCGGTCCCGGACCGCTGCGGGAGTTGCAGGCGCTGCCTGGAAGCCTGTCCCACAGGCGCGCTGATTGCCCCTTACCAGATGGATGCCACGCGATGCATCTCCTATCTGACCATCGAGCACAAAGGGCCCATCGCCAGGGAATTGATGGAAGGGATGGGGCGGCAGGTTTTTGGCTGCGATATCTGCCAGGATGTATGTCCGTGGAATGGTCTGGCGCGGCGGACGGCGTTGAGCGCGGATGCGGAGTTTGAAACTCGGCCGGAACTGGTCAATCCCGAATTGGAATGGCTGAGCGTGCTGGACGAACAGTCTTTTGAGCGGACTTTCAATGGCTCGCCAGTGCGGCGCGCGGGGTTTCTGGCGCTGCGGCGCAACGTGGCGGTTGCCATGGGCAACAGCGGATTGGCGCGGTTTGCGCCGTGGCTGCGTGCATGGGCAGGCGCGGCAGACGAGGGTTTGCGCTTGGCCGCGCGGTGGGCGCTGGGGAAGCTTGATAGATGAGCAGGTTCGATAGAAATCAGTAACTCAAACCCGAGGCAAACACGGCACCCAGAGGGCCACACCGCTCGAAATCTATACCACTCGCATAACATTGGCCGCATTCAGGCCCTTGGGGCCCTGCTGGCACTCAAACTCAACGGCATCCCCCTCATTCAGGGTTCTGTAACCGTCCTCCTGAATGGCGGAGAAATGAACAAACACATCCTCTCCACTGGAGCGCTGAATAAACCCATACCCCTTAGCCCCGTTGAACCACTTCACCACGCCCTGTTCTTTCATCTGCACTATCTCCTTGTTGTGTCGCAGCGGCAACGTCTAGTGCTTAATTGATCGCGTTTGAGCCGTGTTTGGGGAGAAACTCGATTGGAAAATTCCTCTCCCCAGATAGGCGCAAACCGTCGAGCGCTCGATAACCTCGCGCCGCGGCAGTTAGGTGACCTACCTGAATTGGGGTTGTGCACGCGAGAAACGAAAACGTCCAAGACAAAAGGCCTTCCCCATGTGTGCTGAACGACGCGCCCCCGCGCGCCGTGTGCTCCTTTTATGGCAGGAAATACACGTAGATGCAAGTGGAAAATATGGAGCCGGGCGCCGGAGGAGGGGTTGAGAGCCAGGAGGTCAGTTACCGTGGTCACAGCGCGAAGACAGCGCGAGCGTCTATCCTTGAAGTATCCATCGAATGCGCACGGCGTGAATGCAAGGGGCCGTGGCTTGCAAGTTATCGCGGGGAGTTAGGACAGGGGAGTTACGGTTGGGTAATGTCTCAGATACCGGTACGTATGCTGAAGCGGCAGTGAATACCGCCGAGATGGCGGATGCAGCCGCGTCGGCGCCTGCAGAGCGGCGACGCTGGCGCAAGGGCGGCGTGGCGCTGTTGCGCTATTTGCTGGATAGCGAGGTACATACCTACGCGTTTAGCGTGGCCGCGAATGCCATCATTTCGTTCATCCCCTTCATTGTGCTTCTCTATACGCTTTCGCGGTCTGTTTTCCACTCCCAGATGATGGTGCATGTGGTGGGCGAGATGGTGCATTATTTTCTGCCCTCGAATCAGGACTGGGTGGCGGCCAGCCTGGCGAACGCGGCGGCACGGCAGGGCGTGCAGTGGATTTCGCTGGTGATGATTCTGATTTCGTGCACGGGCGTGTTTCTGCCGCTCGAAGTGGCGCTGAACCAGGCGTGGGGCGTGACCAAGAGCCGCAATTATATTTTGAACCAGATTGTGGCCTTCGGGCTGGCAGTCCTGATGGTGGCGCTGGCCATGGGAAGCATTTTCCTGAGCACCTGGCAACGGCAGGTGCTGGGGTTCATCTTCTTCGGGCACACGGACAACTTTGTATTTGAAGGCATCAGCTATCTGTGGCTGGCGATTTCGACGGGCGTGGCCTCGATTCTGTTCTTCTTTTCTATTTACTGGCTGCTGCCCAACCGCAGGATTCCGTGGAGGCACATTCTGCGGACGTCGATTGTGACGGGTGTGATCTGGCTGCTGGCCAAGAATGTCTACGTCGCGGTGCTGCCGCACCTCGATTTGAAGGCGATTTACGGACCGTTCTATGTTTCGGTCGGGCTGCTCTTCTGGGCGTATGTCTCTGGGCTCATTCTGTTCGCGGGTGCGCAGTTCAGCGTGGCGCGGTATGGGAATGGGAAGAAGCAGGGTTGACCGGCCAAGTTCCTGGTTTGTCTTCGGCGTCGAAGATTTGGGAAGTTGTTGTTGAGGAACGAAAGAGCACAATTGCAGGTCCCATTCGGCTTCGCTCTCTCGAAAAGCAACATCGGGGAACCGGTCGCCCCTCCGGGGCTGTTGAATCCCTACTGTTTCTTTCCCAGGGTTGCGCTCCGCTGGCCCTGGGCTATTCTCGACGGCTCCCTCCGGAAGCGGACACACAGCTCGACAAGATTTTCATCTTCTTCCGCGGGCCAAAGGGACTGACTAATCGGGGGGACAGTCTGCCTGGAGGGTTCGAGTTTACTGTAGCTTGAACGCCTTGTCGGCGATGGCGTTGGGTCCGCGGCCACTGGGCAAAAAGGTAAACGCGAACAGGGAGCGCACGGCGGTGCGCACGACGGCGACGTCGCCGGAGCGGGAATCCACCACAAAGAGCAGATTTCCGGTCGCGGAAAAGGCCAGCGCCGAAGGGCCGTCGCCCACATGAATGCCGCCGATACGCTTTCCGTCGTCGATGGAGTAAATGGTGACTTCCTGGGAGTTAAGGTTGCCGACATAGAGCATTGAATTGTCCGCTGAAACCAGGCCGCGCACCGGATCATCGCCCATGAGGTATGCGCCGAGAACATCGTCAGTGCCGGTGATGACTTCGGAGATGGAATCGCTGAGCGAATTCAAGACGAAGATCTCGCCGCCATCGGGCTTGAGCGCCAGTTGCAAGGGCTGGCGGCCCACGTCGAGCAGAGATTCGAGCCGGTCGGGCTGAGCCGGATGCGCCGCGGGTCGGGCCAGGGCGATGGCCATGACCTGGTGGCCTCCCGAACATGCTGCAAATGCCTTGGAGGAATCGGGCAGAATGACCACATCGCTGGCGCCCAGGCATCCGCCAAAGACGGTCCGCAACATGCCTGTAGCCGGATCGATGAGGCTGATCGAGTTGCCCACTCGGTTGGCGACGGCAAGAGTCTTGCCATCGGGTGAGACGCGCAAGGCAACTGGCTGTTCGCCGGCGCCGAGGATTGCAATTTGGCGGCGCGTCTTCAGGTCGAGGACGGAAACGCTGTTGGAAGCGGAGTTGGCGACGTAGGCCAGGTCGCCCTCGGGATTGAGAGCGAGCGCAACGGGCTGGCCACCGACGGGAATGGTGGCCGCGACGGTATTGCTTTCAGCGTTGATGACGGAGACCGAACCGGAGCCATTTGCCGGACCCTTATTGACGACGTAGACCTCGTTACGGACGGGACTGGCGGTGACGGCCACCGGGTTGTGGCCCACGGGGAGTTCACGGTCAAGGCGCACATTCACGACATCGTAGATTGAAATCGTGCCGCTGCCGCCGTTGGTGACGTAGGCGTATTCGCGGTAGTTGGCAGGGTATTGGGGAAAGTTGTGGGGGCGGCAGCCGGTGAGGCTCAGGGTCCAGACGACGATTGAGGACGCGCAGAGTCCTCGCAGACCCGCCCTGGCCGCTGATGCAAGGACGCGGCGAGGGCGGGGCACCCGTTCATTGACTTCGCAGCTACCTTGCTTTGGCGTCATGAGCATCCGCAACCGAGGCCTCGACGTGGACGCCGCGGGAGAGGGTGCGATGCACCACCGGGGCTATCTGCTCGATCTGGTCCATCATCTCGGCGAACTGGTTGGGGTAGATGGATTGGGGGCCGTCGGAGAGCGCCTTTTCCGGCTGGTGGTGGACCTCGACCATTACGCCATCGGCGCCGGTGGCGATGGCGGCTCGCGCCATGGGCAGGACGCTGTCGCGCCTGCCGGTGCCGTGGCTGGGGTCAACGAGGATGGGCAGGTGGCTGAGCCTCTGCAGGGCTGGAATGATGCTGAGATCGAGGGTATTGCGGGCGTGATTGGAGAAGGTGCGGACGCCGCGCTCGCATAAGATGACCTCGTAGTTGCCCTCGCTCATGATGTACTCGGCGGCCATGAGGAACTCGTCGAGGGTGGCGCTCATGCCGCGCTTGAGGAGCACCGGCTTGCGCAGGCGGCCGGCATGCTTGAGCAGAGAGAAATTCTGCATGTTGCGGGCGCCAATCTGGACTACGTCTGCCCACTCGGCGACCAGGTCGAGGGTCTCGTTGTCGATGGCTTCAGTGACAATTCGGAGGCCGTACAACTCGCGAATTTCCGCCATGATGCGCAGAGCTTCAACGCCGAGGCCCTGAAACGCGTAAGGGGATGTCCGCGGCTTGTAAGCGCCGCCACGGAAGAACTGGGCGCCTGCAGCGGCGACCTGTTCGGCGATGGCCATGGCCTGATCACGATTTTCGATAGAGCAGGGACCGGCTACGATGCCCAGGTTGCGGCCGCCAATGGTGGCGTTAGTGCCGGGGAAGCGGATGATGGTGTCCTCTTCCTTTACGTCGCGGCTGGCGAGTTTGTAGGGCTTGGAGACGCGAATGACTTCGGCGACTCCGGAGAGCGCTTCGAGGTTGCCGCGGTCCACTTCGCCCTGGTTGCCGGTGATGCCGATGGCGGTGCGCTGGGCTCCGGGAAGGGGATGAGCGCGGAAGCCCAATAACTCGATGTGTTCGCAGACGGCCTGAATCTCTTCCGGAGTGGCCTGCGCCTTCATGACGACTAACATTTGTGGCCCTCTCAAAGCTAAAGTTTAGAGCATTTCAGGGGCTTTCAAGCCCTGTGATTGCGGGCGGACCCCGGCGTATGGGCTAGCGCGCATGGCGCTGTTTGCGATCAGAATTGCGGTTTTCCGCGCGCCAGCGGAAGCCCAGCCAGACGAGATAGCCAAGCTGGATCACCCAGGTGACAGTGTAGGCGGCGATGACAAATTCGTGATCGAGAATGGCGGCTTGATCCATTTTTTCCTCGTTTCGGAGTGGCTCTTCGTACGCGGTCAGATGTTCGCTTCGAGAGCCTCTCTTGCTTCCTCGGCTGCATTTTGCTGGTGCTTGCGTTCCACTTGATAGCGCAGGATGAGCACCAGGATTCCCCAGCAGAACCACGCCAGCATGTTCCATAGAAAGGGGTGAAGCATCGATGGGGCCATGCCCGATCCCTGGGAGCCGCCGAAGACGGGCGCGGGATGCTGGGTGCGCCACCAGCGGTTCGACATATAGACGATGGGCACGTCGAGCGCGCCAAAGATGCCGAGCACGGCAGCCAGCGTTTGCATCTGCGGCCCGGCGGCGAAGCGGCGAAGGAGCAGATAGCTCACATAAATCAGCCAGAGCACCAGCGTGGTGGTGAGTCGGGCGTCCCATGTCCACCAGATGCCCCAGGCGCGGCGACCCCAGAGCGGTCCAGTGGTGAGCACGACGGTGCAGAAGACAACGCCAACTTCGGCGCCGGCAAGGGCCCATGCGTCGGCGATCTGCGCGCGCTGAGGAGAGTTGCGGCGAAACGCGAGATAGCCGATCGAGCCGAAGAGGCTGACGGCGAAGAAGACAAAGGCAACCGATGCGTTGGGGACGTGGTAGTAGATGATGCGCGAGATATCGCCCTGCATGGCATCGCTGGGAGCGACATACATGGCCTGGTAGTAGCCCCAGATCATGAGGGCGATGGTGATGGCGGCGTAAAGGCCGATGGCGAGTTTTTTCATTCCGGAGTCCTGCTGAGAGCCTCTCCAGTTTACGCTGAGGGTGCAGTATCCGTCTCAATCGGAGGGTTGATGAGCCTGCCGGTCCCGTCGCAGATTGGGCATTGCTCGAAAAGCTGCTCGTCACCATTCCAACCGACTGCCTTGGATCCAACGCCGTTCTCGTTCTTGGTTATGCCCTCTCCTTGACAGGCGGGACAAAGTGGCTGAAGGCCATGAGCGCGGCAATAATCATCGAGGCTGGATGGTCTCCGGGCTTCGAATTCCCGCGTTCGCCATGCCTTAACTTCCTGGATCGAAGCACGCATCGGGATGCGTTTTGATCCAGCTTCGGCAAAAGGAAGGTGTTTATGTTTCATTCTCGATCCTTCAGCGGGTCGGTACCGCCGGGTCAGGCGGCCTTTTGTCTTGGTTTGACTTTGTTGACGGCCTTGTTCTTGGAGGCAATCCACAAATCGTGGCCGCTCTGAAGGCCGATCCAGAACTGCGCGGAGTTGCCGAAGTAGCGGCTCAACCGCAGGGCGGTATCCGCGGTGATGCCGCGTTTGCCGCGCACCAGATCATTGACGCGGGGAGCGGAGATGTGGAGCTCTTTCGCAAGCCGGTAGGCAGTCAGGCCATTGGGTTCCAAGAACTCCGAAAATAGAATCTCACCGGGATGGATCGAGAAGGCAAAGGGAATTTTGTCCATGATTTCTCCTAGTGGTAATCGACCACCTCAACGTCCCTAGCATCGTTATTTGACCAAACAAAGCATAGGCGGTATTGATCTTTAATCCGGATGCTTTGCTGGCCCTTGCGGTTTCCTGTTAATGCCTCAAGGCGATTCCCGCTGGGAACTGCCAAATCCAAAAGGCTGGTGGCCCAGTGCAGAATCGCAAGCTTCTTGAGCGTCGACGTCCGGATGCTCGCCGGAATGCGTCGGCTTTTGCCCGTTTCCCAGAGCAACTGAGTATCCGCGTCTTTGAAGCTCTTGATCAAAGAAAATAATAACGGTATCCGTTATGAATGTCCAGCGTTAAGTGGTTGAGCTACTCCGCATGAAAGATCACGTCGAAGAGCAGCAAGCTGACAGTTGTGAAAATGATGTCGTAGCCCAGCAAAAGCCTAATCCAGAGGAACGGGTCGCTCTCGCCGGTGAGGATGTTGGTGGTGGCCCGCACCATGGCGAGCAACGCGGGAATGAAGATGGGAAAGAGAATCAGCGAAAGCAGAAGTTCGCGGTTGCGGCTGCGGATGGAGAGCGCGGCAAAAAAGACGCCGTTGGCCACGAGTGCCCAGGTGCCCAGCGGCAACACGATGGCCAACAGCCAGGCCTGACCCTCGATGTGGAGGTTGTAAAAGATGAAGAAGAGTGGGGCGAGAATGATCTGCACGACGGAGACAAAGAGGAAATTGGCGAGTACCTTGGCGAGGTAAAGCTCGGCGCCGGGGGCTGGGGCCATGCGTTGCGCGTCCATGACCTGGTGGCGGATTTCGCGGGCCCAGGCCTGGTTGAGGGCGCTGACGGAGGCGAACATGGTGGCCACGCAGAGCACGCCACCGGCGATTTCGCGGGAAAAATCTCCGTGCGGGTCAAAGGCGATGGAGAAGAGCACTACGACCAGCAGGGAGAAGAAAAGCATGGAGACAATGGCGTCGAGAGTGCGCAACTCGATGCGCAGATCTTTGGCGAGATGGGTCCAGAGGGCGCGGGGCATCAGGGACGGCTCCCGTCTTTTGTCAGGTCGGCGGTCTGGACGGGAACTTCGAGGGCCTGGGCGGCGCGGAGGTAGTCGTCGGGGCTGAGGATCAACTGGGTTCCGCGCGTGCCGGCCGAGACGCTGATGTGATCGAAGAGGATCGCTGTTTCGTCGACGAAGACGGGATAAGGCTTTTTCGCGCCGAAGATGGTGACGCCGCCGCGGATGTAGCCGGTGAGCGGCTGCACGTCTTTGAGCGGAGCCATCTCGGCTTTGCGCAGAGCCGGCGGCGCGAGCGAGTTTTTTGAAGTCGAGTTCGGCGTCGCCGGGGATGACGGCGAATATGTAGACCCCTGGACCGCCATTCGTGAGAAGCGTTTTGAAGACCTGTTCGGCGGGCATGCCGATCTTTTTGGCGACGGTGATGGCGGACAGATCTTCCGGATCGACTTCGTATTCGCGAAGCTCGAAGGGGATGCCGAGGCATTCAAGAAAGCGCGCGCCGTTGGTCTTCATAGGGTCGGACTTCCCGGCTCGAACGATGCGACGCGGCCGGCGCGTAAAGCGCAGCACCCAATCGGCGATGGGAGCGGCCGATTCGCGCTGGTGGGTGGTGATGACGATGGTGCGGTTGTGCTGGCGGAAGCCGGCCAGCAGCTCGACCATCTGGCGAACGGACTCGACATCCATGTTGGAGAAAGGCTCGTCGAGCAGCAGCAGTTCGGGCACCGGAAGCAGCACGCGGGCCAGCGAGGTGCGCTGGCGCATGCCTTGCGAATATTGGCCGAAGGTGCGGGTCAGATCGGGGTCGAGGCCGACCTGGCGTAGCGCTTCGGCGGGGGTGAGGCAGGCGCGGCCGGGGTAGAGGCTGCGGAAGTAGCTGAGGTTTTCCTGCGCGGTGAGCTCGTCGTAGAGCATGGGCGCGTGGCTCATGTAGCCGATGCGCGCGCGGGCGTCGTGCGGCTCGAAATCGCCGAAGACCTTCACCGTGCCGTGGCTGGGACGCAGGAGGCCGGCAAGAATGCGGAGAAGGGTGGACTTGCCGGCGCCATTTTCGCCGAGGAGGACGTAGCAGCGACCGGGCTCCAGGTCAACTGAAACCTGGCGGAGCGCAGCAAAAGAGCCAAAGAGCTTGGATACCTGTTCGAGGCGGGCGCAGAGGGTGGAACTGGCGGCCTCAGGGGCGAGCGCGGTCATTTTTTTAGTCGGCGGCAGATTGGCGGGCGGGAGGTACGCAGGGGCTGTCGCAGACGCGCGCGGATTTGCAACGGGCTTTGCAGGCGCCATTCCCGGCGCCTGACCGGGCGCCGGAGCGTACTTGCTGGCGCACTTGGCCTGAAGAACCGTGGCGTGGAAGACGCCGTCGCGGCCGTAGGTGCCTTCGGCGAGGGCCTGAGCATCGTCCTTGAAGGTGTCTGGCGGCGGCTCGGAACCCTTGTAGACCACCTTGAGGAGGCGGCCCGAGGATGCTTTGGGCGAGTGGCTTTCAAATTCGTTGATCAAGAACGTGACGTGGGGGCCGTCCTGCTCGATGGAGCCGGGCTTGACGAAGCCTTCGACGCGCAGGTTGCTTGTATAGGCCTTGCTGCCCATGCCGCCGAGTTCGGCGATGGTGACGTAGTAGCTCTTGCTGGCTGTGTAGCCGGAGATGGCGAGCCAGGCAATGGTGCCGATGATGACGGCGACCGCAAGTCCGATGCGCCACGAATTTGGGGAAATCTTCATGTCAACTCTTAACGATACGAGCGGAACAGGGCGGGGTCAACCTGCGGGCGCAACTCCTGTGACGCAAATCACACGAAACTCTGGGGCAGGCAAATTGTGTAGCGGCGACGCGAACTCCAGTGCGCAGAGGCAAGCGGGTCAGTTTAAATGCGCTGGCGCCGCGGGTCTGAAAAAGCTTCGTAAAGGCCAAGAATTGACGAGAGCCTGCAAAGATTTCCCTCGGCGGCTAAAGCCGGCGCTGATCTCGTTGGACTTACGGCACGACTGAGGTCGTGCCCTTTCAAAACGCCGAGTCTTTCCGTGGGCCGTGAACTTCCCAGGTGATCGTGCAGGTAAGTGCTCTTTCAAAACGGCGAGTCCTTCCGCGGGCTTTGAATCCCCCACAGTTCAGACTGAGATCCTACTGTGCGGTGTCAAGGGTTTGGGCGGCGCGGTCGAGGGCCTGTGTGAGTGCGGTTAATTGCTGCGCGGCGACGGTGGCGTCTTTGGCGTCGATGGCTTCGTTGACGCCGGGAATGACCACGGCGGCATAGCCGGTATACATGCCCGGAGCGTAGATGGTGTGGCGGTACCAGGGGCGGTTGGGCAGCCCTGCGGAGGAAAGCAGCGCGGTCTCCACCTGGCGCAAATTTTGATTCAACTGGGCCAGATTGCCCGACGGGGCGGCTTGCGCGGCGTGGGCCCTGGCGGCAGCGGCGGCGAAGCGGGCGTCTGCGGCCTTGGCCGCGGCAAAGTCCAGCGATGCGAGCCCGTTGTCGTCGGCCTTGCGCTTGGCTGCGTCGAGGTAGGTGCCAATTTCGCGGGCGTAGGCCTCGTAGTCGTAGGGCAGCACGTCGGCGTCGGCCATGCGCAGGGCTTCAAGACCGAAGATGCGGGCCATCTCCTGCAGGTAGACGAAGTGCGGGTCGGCATTCTGGGTGAACCAGGCGAAGTCGTCGAAGGTGGAGTGATAGACGCCGTAAGGGCCGTCGGAGCCGACGTCGGTGGAGGGCACGCCGGCATGCTGCAGGAAGGGCGTGAAGTCGGAGCCGGAGCCGAGATCGCTTACGCGCACCTCTTCGCCGGGCTGGGGCGGGGCGTTGGAGGCGCGATGTTCATTGGCTTTGCCGGCAGTGAGGCGCCACTCCTGATAGACCGTGCCGCCCATGGGGCTGGGAACGGACTTGGCAATGTCGCGAACAAATTGCTTGAGCGAGGGAACGGCGGAGGCCGAGAAATCCGGGCCGGAGACGCCGACGTCGGTATTGAAATAAGCGACGGCGTGATCGAGAGTCTGGGCCTGCTGCTCCACCCACTCGGTGGAGCCGATCAGGCCCTCCTCTTCGGCGTCCCAACTGCAAAAGAGGATGGTGCGCTTGGGCCGCCAGCCCTGCCTTGAGCAGCGTGCCGATGCCGTGCACCGCCTCGAGCATGGCGGCGGTGCCGCTGTTGGGATCGACGGCGCCATAGACCCACGCGTCGCGATGATTGCCGATGATGACCGACTCATCGGGGAATTCGGAGCCCTTGATCTTGCCGATCACGTCCCAGATGATGCGCCGCTGGTAGTCCTGCTGCGAGACGAGGTGAACCTGTCACTCCGCCCGCACCCAGGTGGTAGCGGAAGGGCAGCGCGCCCTGCCAGCCTTGCGGCACGCCGGGGCCTTTCAGCGCCTGCAGGATCGGCGCTGCATCGTGATAGCTGATGGGGATGGAGATGATGTGTGGCTGGTTGCCCTGGGCTCCGGAGGGGAGTTGTCGCGGGCGGAGTCGGGCAGGTCGAGCGTGGAGGCTACGCCGGGGGTTTCCGGGTCGCCGGGATATTTGAAAAGATATTGCACTGAGCCGCGCTGTACGCCGGTGGCCGGGCGCCAGGGGCCTTCGGGATAGGCGTCGCCTTTGAAGTAGCCGTCGTCCTGCGGATCGGAGTAGAGGAGGACGCCGACGGCGCCGCGCTGCTCGGCGAGGTAGACCTTGACTCCGCGGAAGTTGGCGCCGTAGCGGGCGATGACGATTTTGCCATGAAGGTCGATGTGCTGGGCGGCGAGTTCGTTGAAGTCCTCAAGGCGGCCGTAGTTGGCGTAGACGACAGGCGCGGTGACGTCGCCGGAGCCGGAAGAGCCGTTGAAGGGCATCACTACGCGGGGATCGTCCTGACCCGGATCGCCCTGCACGTGCTCGCGGGTGGGTCCGGTCATGAGGAGCTTGCCGGCCGCATCACAGGCCTCGACGCGAACCACCTTGGGCCAGTTCAGCAGCACGCGATAGGGAACGATCTCGGTTTCGAGTCCGGCGGCGCGGAATTTCTCCGCTACATATTCGGCGGTTTTGTGGTCCTCGGGCGTGGCCGCCATGTGCGGTTCGGCGGTCAGCGTCTTCAGCTCTTCGCCGGCCAGTTTGGCGCTGGGAACGGTCAGAAACTTTTCCTCGATGGCTGACTCTTTGGCGAAGTCGCCATAGCCGAAGCTCGCCTGCACAGCCTGCAGGGGCACAGGTTTGAAATGGGAGCCGGGAAAGAGCGTCAGGAGGAGAAAAAGGATCGGAGACTTGCGAATGAGCATGAAAGAAGCCCTTGGAAGACATGGTTAGATGGAGAGCGCTGGCTGGAGCGACGGAAGCTCCCGACAATTTAGCCACAGCTTACACTAAGGGCCTGGGAGAGCAGCTCTGAATACCGGACAAGAGTTGGACGAGGAGTATCCGAACGTCGCATCGGAGGAAGAAGCAGCGGTAGCCCAGGCGCTGGCGCTGGCCGAGTCCAGCCGGTTGCCCCAGGTAGTGCGCGCCCTGCGCAACCCTAACTTTCGCCTTTTCTGGAGCGGCAATTTTCTCTCGAACATCGGGACATGGATGCAGAATGTGGCCCAGGGCTGGCTGGTGCTGGTGCTGACCAACTCCGCCTTCTGGCTGGGGGTGGTGGGATTCGCGGGGTCCATTCCATTCCTGTTCTTCACGCTCTTCGGCGGGGTGATTGCGGATCGAGTGGACAAGCGGCGGCTGCTGATCGTGACGCAGTCCGTGATGATGGTGCTGGCCTTTGTGCTGGCGGGACTGGCGTGGTTCAAAGTGATTACGGTGTGGGAGGTGGCAGTGATCGCCTTCCTGAATGGCACGGCCATGGCGATGAATGCGCCGAGCTATCAGGCGATGGTTCCGAGGCTGGTGAAGCGCGAAGACCTGACCAATGCCATCGCGCTGAACTCGGCGCAGTTCAACATGTCGCGTATCGTGGGACCGACGCTGGGCGGGTATGCCATGGCGCTGCTGGGCGTGGCCGGCAACTTCTTTCTGAACGGCGTGAGCTTTCTGGCGGTTCTTTGGGCGTTGACGCGGATCCGCTATCCCGATGCGAATGCGCGCCTGCATCGAAAGCATGTGGGCCAGTCTTCGCGGGGGATTTGCCTACGTGCGAAGCGAGCCGCAGATGCTGGTTCTGGTATGGATGACGATGGTGGTGAGTTTTCTGGGGATTCCGTTTATTACTTTCATCCCCTTCTTCGCAAAGATTCAGTTGCATGCCGGCGCGAGCGGACTGGGCTGGCTGCTGGCCTGTTCGGGGGCGGGGTCTGTGCTGGCCGCCGTGACGGTGGCAGCCAAGGGCGTGTTGCGGCATCGCGGCAAATTGGTCACGTTTGCCGGAGTCATCTTTTTCGCGGCAATCGTCTGCTTCTGCTACTCGCGGAGTTTCTTGGTGTCGGACTGTCTGGCATTCGTCGAGGGTTTCAACGGAATGCTCATGTTTTCTTCATTCAATGTGTCCATTCAGCATCTGTCATCGGACGAGATGCGGGGGCGCACGATGAGTATTTACGCAACCAGCTTTCTGGGTCTTCCGCCGTTGGGTGCGCTGCTGGCAGGCGATCTGTCGCGCCATATCCCCACGGGCCATGCATTGGCGATGATGGCCGGATCGGGAGCGCTGATCTTCTTAGGTTTCTTTACGTTTTCGCGGCCTTTGCGGGAACTGGATTGACTTTTTTATGCGAGCGCGGCAACAAGCCCTGTTGATGCAGCTTGCTCATGCGCATGGTAGCTGGAGCGGACCAGAGGACCGGATTCGACATGGCGGAAACCCATTTTCAGGGCCTCGGCCTTGAGTTCGGCGAACTCGCGCGGCGTGTAGAGACGGGCCATGGGCAGATGGTCCCGCGAAGGCCGCAAATATTGGCCGATGGTCAGAATGTCGCAACCGACGGCGGCGAGATCGCGAAATACCTGGAGCAGCTCATGTGTCTCTTCGCCGAGTCCGACCATGACGCCGGACTTTGTGAGCCCTTCCGGCCTTAGTTTTTTGGAGTAGTTCAACAACTCTAAAGAGCGCTCATAGCGGGCGCCGGAACGGACCACCCGATAAAGGCGCGGGACCGACTCCGTATTGTGGTTGAGGATTTCAGGGCGTGCATCGACGACAATGCGAATCGCTTCAGGGTTCCCCTGAAAGTCGGGGATGAGGACTTCGACGCGGCAGCCGGGTGCCTGGCGGCGAATCTCTTCGATCACCAGGGCGAAGATGCGGGCGCCTCCTACCAGATCGTCGTCACGATTGACGCTGGTAATGACGGCGTGCTGCAGGCCCAATGCGGCGACGGCCTCTGCAACGCGACGCGGCTCGTCGAAATCAATGGGCTCCGGTCGGCCCTTGGGAACGGCGCAGAAGCCGCAGCGGCGGGTGCACAGGTTGCCGAGCATCATGAAGGTCGCGGTTTTGTGATGCCAACACTCGCCGATGTTGGGGCACTGTGCGCTTTCGCACACGGTATGCAGGCCCAGCGAGCGAGCCAGGCGCTTGAGGTCGTGGTAGTTTTCGCCCACCGGCGCTCGGGCCTTGAGCCATTCCGGCTTGGGCACGGGAGCCTGGCGGACCGGCGAGATCTGGATCAGTTCCATCACGGCTATTGTACGGGCAAGGCGCCGGAATCTTGGATTGGCGATTACAGCGCGGCCTGAAAGGAATTCCACCCCGCGGGCAACCCCGCTGTTCGTGCGGCGCCTCTGACCATCAATAGTTGCATGCAACCAGGGAAGGAACCCGCCATGCGATCCGGCCGTTTTCTTATTGGTTCTGTTGTGTTTCTGGCAGTGGGCCTGGGTGTGATCTTCGGGTTTTGCCATGGCAACACCGGTTTCACGCTGGGATATCCCATCGCTGCCACGTCGCTTCACATTGAAATCACCACCACAGGCGCGCCCGCGCTGGCCGGGGTTGCGGTAACCGCGATTGGGTGCCTGCTGCTGCTTCTGAGCTTCATTCTGGCGTTCGTGGGGCCGGTACAGCCTTACGAGGCGCCTATTCGGCGCGGGGAACCATTTGAGGAGTAGCCATCCGAGTCCGGCTGCAAGCCCAATCTCACCGCAGCTTGGCGCGGACCTCGGTCCTGATCAGATAGAGGAAGAAAACCAGATTCAGCAGTCCCTGGACCAGGGTCGGTATCTGGTGTTGCCTGGAGAAGATCCAGAGATCGTAACTGGCCAGAAGGAAGACGGCCGCCAAGGTGAGCGCCCAGGCCCAGCGAAGCAACAGCACAAGACCCGCGCTGGCAGTGATAAAAGCGGCTGCGAGGATGAGGAACAGGGGAGGATAGTGCCCTCCGCCGACGACTCCCAAGATGATGACGCCCGCGAGCAGCAGCAAATAAAGCCCGATGGCGGCAAGACCGGGCAGCGGCAGCAGCTCACGTTTCGGCGGCGGCGCCTTTGTTTGATCGGAAGCGTCGAGGCCATCGCGGGGTTCGTTGGTCATAGAGTGTGCAGATAGGCCAGCAGGACCCGGAGTTGTTCATCATTCAGTTGGGTACCCGGCATCATGCCGCGGCCATGAAGAATGACGTCGGTGAGCCGCTCGTCGGTGGGTGGCGCCCCTGAAGGCATGGCCTTTTCCTTGGTGATGGCCTGCAACCCCGGTCCATGCAGCCCGGCAGTGGTGGTGGGGTAGTGGCAACGTGCGCATTTTTCCTGGTAGACCTGCGCGCCCTGCGCCTCTTCAGGGGTCCATTCGGAGGCCGGTTTCGAGGGTGGCAGCGTGCGGCAACCGGCCATAGCGAAGGCCACCGCGCAACTGAAAACGGCAAGAGAGAAGCAATGAAGGCGCATGTGCATTTCTATTTTCGATGATACTCGGTTGGGCGCTCCCGCAACGGGTCTGACGCTCCCACGCGGGAGATGATGCCCAGCGGAATATGACGTGCTCATCTGGCGCGACCCGTCGCCACGGCTCACTCTGTTTCGGCGATGGCTTCGCAAATCTGTTCAATGGCGTGCGTCTCGGAATCGCTGCCGGGTCGGTGCCCGTTGACGAGAATGGAAAAGATGATGGTTTTTCCACTATCGGATTTCAAATAGCCGGAGAGAGCGTTGGATTCGTTCAGCGTACCGGTTTTAGCCCACAGGCGTCCTTTCAGGGGCGAATTGCGGAAGCGCCCAAACAAGGTACCGTCGACGCCTGCAACGGGAAACGTGGCCCGCCAGTCTGCGCCCCAGGGCTGTCGCGCGGCATAGCTGAGCAACTGCGCATACGCGCGCGGCGTGATGCGGTCATCCATGCTCATGCCCGATCCATCGTAAAAGAAGAAGTCGTTGTCGCTGATGCCCGCGTCAACCAGGAACTGGCGGACCACCCGTGTGCCCTGGGCCAGGCTGCCGTCGTTGGCGCACAACTTGCCCAGCAGGCGCAGCAGCAGTTCGGCGTGCAGGTTCTGGCTGACCTTGTTGATGACCTTGATGTCCTCGACAACGGGGACGGAGACGTGGCCGGCCAGTACCCTGCGGTCATTCGGCGGAACCGCAACCGTGGATAATTGCACGCGGGCCAGTCGAAGAGGCTGGCTGCGTTCGGCGGCAAAATCGCCGGTGCCATTGGGGAGCCGATGGGCCGAGACCGCGGAGCCGGAGACAGTGATCCCCCTGGCGAGCAAGGCCTTTATGAAGGCCGCTGCCGTGAACTCAGCGGGGTCTTCCACGGCCAGGTCGGCGCGGAGACCCTGCGGAGGTGCGGTGCCCCATGCGCGCACCAGCAGGCTGCCCGGCATGCGCTGCAGACCGGGGTGCGCAGGCTGCCCGGCGGCGGCCATCGTCATGTTGTTTTCAAGGGTGTAGAAGTCCACGTTGGGCGTCCATGCAGCGGCCACGCCGCCGGGAGACGATGGATCGGAAGTGACGTCGAGCTCGATCGTGTTTTCGTTGAAGGTGAGGGCGGAAGCCGGCGCCCCATAGCTCCATTGCAGATCGTCCCATGCCCATGAGATGCCGTAGGGCTCATCGAGAAAGAAGCTGTCGTCTCCCACTACGTTGCCGGATATGGTGCGAACGCCAGCCTGCTCCACCTGCTCGGCGAGCAGATCGAGCGCCGTCATGGGGTTGGGTCGGGCCTCAGCCTGTGGAACTGCGGCGACGGGGGGCACGGTGGGTGGCGGAGGCTTGGTGGGAGCCTGCGGCGTGGTGGCAATTGGTGGCGTGGTGGGCGACGGAGGCGTGATCGGCGGCGGCTGATAGGGATATTGGCGCGCGCTGAGAGTGGGATCACCAGCACCCAGGAGGAGCAGGTCGCCATGCAGCACTCCCCCGGCGTCGACGTCGCCGCCCGCGACGACATTGGTAGTCCAGGTGAGGCTGTCTACCGGAAGAAGGGCGAAGGCGGCGGCGGTGGTAGCAAGCTTGGCGTTTGAAGCCGGGGTAAACAGACGACCTTCATTGAGGGTAAAGAGCGGGTGTCCATCCAGGTCATTGACGCTGATGCCAAACTCCGCCGAACTCAGGGCCGGGCTGGCCAGGATGGCATTGATGCGCTCGCTGATGGAGCCTCTTGCGCGAGCCGTGCGTCGCGCCGGGCCTTCCAATGAAGGCATGTGCCGGGGAGCAGCGAGGCAAGGGGATGAAAGAACAGTCGAGAGCAGAAATAGCAGAACTCGCCGATTCGAGGCCATGCCGGGAGTTTAGCAGGAGAGAAAGCACCTGAAGCGGGTCTGGGGGCCACCCTTTGCTCATAGAATCAAAGCTGGTTTTGGCAGCTTGGGGCAGCAGAGATGCAGGAGATGAGCAGTTTGACGCGCATACCGTGCTCCTGGCGATTGCGCACGCGCACGCTCGAACTCGGTCGCCGAACGATGTTGATGGGCATCGTGAACATCACACCGGATTCGTTCAGCGACGGTGGAGCTTTTCTCGATCCGGATGCCGGGGTGGCACAGGCGCTCCGGCTCCTGGACGAGGGGGCCGATTTGCTTGACCTGGGAGCAGAGAGCACGCGGCCGGGATCGCGCGCGGGGGGTACGGCCGGGTCGCCGGATGCTCCTACGGTAAGCGCCGAAGAGGAACAGGCGCGCCTGCTGCCGGTGCTCGATGGACTTCTGGCAGTTCGGCCCAAGGCGATCGTCTCTGTGGATACCTACAAGGCGGCAACGGCGCGTGCGGCGTTGGCGGCCGGTGCGGAGATCATCAACGACGTGAGCGGACTGCGATGGGATGGAGAAATGGCGAGCGTTTGCGCCGATGCAGGCTGCGGCGTTGTGTTGATGCACACTCGCGGGCGGCCCGATGTGTGGCGCACTCAGGCGCAGCTTGAGCCGGATGAACTGCTGGCAGGAGTGCGAGCCGGGCTGGCTGCGAGCATGGACGTGGCACATGCCTCTGGAATTCAAGCCGAGTCGATCGTGCTGGACCCGGGCTACGGCTTCGGCAAGCGGTTGGGAGAAAACTACGCGCTGCTGGCGAGGCAGGCTGAACTGCTCTGCCTGGGCCGGCCGCTGCTTGCAGGGCTGTCGCGCAAGTCATTCCTGGGGCATACGCTGGCGCCTCTGTATGACGGGAAAAGTGCGCCGGCGGGTGCGCGGGAGACAGCTGGCCTAGCAGCCATGGTGGCGGCCGTTCTCCATGGAGCTTCGGTGGTGCGGGTGCATGGGGTGCCGCAGACAGTCGAGGCCGCGCGCATTGCGGATGCGGTGCTGGCGGGGTAAAGCGGTACGGTTCCGTCAAGATAGCCGCCAGACAACAGCTTTCAGGGATGCACTCCCAGGTAGTTGCCGTAGCCCACAATCATGGTTGAGCCCACCAGCGTCATCAGGGTCAGGAAGACCAGGGTTTTTGTCCGCCTGCTTACGCAGCGTCGGTCTCATTGCCTGGTTTCCGTTTCGATCGGGCACAAAGACACCGGCGCGTCTTCACGCGCGAATGCAATGGCGTCGGCGCGCCCGAGCCGTTGGCTGCGCCTGCCTCAATCGCGATTCTTCCCGTCAGATTCATAGACACGCCTTCTTTCTGGATCAGTGGCGCTGCATGTAGACGATATGCGTCTGCAGGAATTCATACAACCCATGGCGGCCATCCGCGCCTCCAATCCCGCTCTTCCGCCAGCCGGCATGAAATCCTTGCATGGCTTCGAAGTTCTCGCGGTTGATATAGGTCTCGCCGAATTGGATCTCCTGACAAGCCCGCAGCGCCACGTCGAGATTCTCAGTGTAGATCGACGAGGTCAGCCCGTATTCACAGTCGTTGGCAAACGCGATCGCTTCGTCCAGATCATCGAATTCAACCACGGGAATAACCGGGCCAAAGATTTCCTTGCGCACCACTTCCATGTTTTGCGTGCAACCGGCGAGCACGGTTGGCTCGTAGTAGTAGCCCCGCGCGCCTTCGCCCCGCTTGCCGCCTGTGCGCAATGTAGCGCCCGCCCGCACCGCGCTGCCAACCAGTTGCTCCACTTTGCGAAAACCTGCTTCGTTGATCAGCGGGCCGTACTCGACCGTCTCGTCCTGCGAAGGATCTCCATAACGCGTTGCGCGCATCGCGTTGCTTAGCTTGTCGGTGAATTCTCCCGCGAGGGAACGTTGCACGTAGACGCGCTCCGCGCAGTTGCATACCTGGCCACTGTTGATTACGCGCGAGGCTTTGATAGCTTTTACCGAGAGATCGACATTCGCGTCGCCCATCACGATCGCCGGGGCTTTGCCGCCCAGTTCCAGATTGACTTTGGTGATGTTCTTTGCTGCCGCCGCCATCACCGCGGAGCCGGTCTCGACGCTGCCGGTGAAGTTGATCATGCCGATCCTGGCGGAAGACGCCAGCGCACGCCCCGCGCCTGCTCCCCGGCCGTGAACCACGTTGATCAGCCCCGGAGGGAAATTCATATTGGCGAGAATCTCGCAAAACTTCACCGCGTTGTGAGGCGTCTCCTCACTCGGCTTAATCACAATGGTGTTTCCGGTAATCAACGCCGGTCCAGCCTTGCGCGCGATTAGAAAGAAGGGAAAATTCCACGGCAGGATTCCGCCGATGACGCCGATCGGCCGGCGAAACAGGAAGATGGTTTCTCCCGGACGGTCGCTCTCGATGATTTCGCCTTCGATGCGGCGGCCCCACTCCGCCATGTATTCCAGGTAGTCCGCGGTGAACTCGACCTCGACGCGCGCCAGGCCCAGCGTCTTGCCCTGTTCCTCGGTAATCACGCGCGCAATCGGCTCCACATACTGGCGAATCTTTGCGGCGAGTGCTTTCAGAAGCTTAGCCCTGTTGGCGGCGGTCTCCTTCCCCCACGATCGCTGCGCGGCCTCAGCAGAGGCGATTGCCGCATCGACATCCTGCTGAGTGCTGTCGGGAACGGTACAAATCACAACGCCGGTCGCCGGGTTTTTCACTTCGATACGATTGCCATCGGAAGCAACAAATTTGCCATTGACGAAGTTCTCAAGGTTTTTCATGTTCGCCCTCCTGCCCAACCTTATTGCAGCAGATTCAAGATCTGGGTTCAACTTTTCTGCACCTTGGCGAGTTCCGCTCCGGGCCGCGGTATCTCGCCTGAGCAATAGACTGCGATGCGGAAGCAGTTCAACTCCGGCAGGTCCACCCTGGGGATGACAGAGTTGATCGATTCGGTCACGGTATCTGCGCGGAACGATTCTGCTGATTCGTATTGCAAGGAGATCCATCTCAACACGGTATTGCGGTGTACATCACGCCGGGCGGCGTGGTGCGGCCCGTCGCGGAGTCGATTCTCCTGCTCGTCCTTCGCGCTCTCTGTTCTGGGCCATTGCCAGCGGTTCAGCGACGTTCGCGAACGGATCGAAGCGCTCGTGCTCATCGAAGTCGAACTTGCTGGTTTGGTGGCGGAACGAGTCAGCGCGGAGCACCTGAAGCAACTGGCGGAGTTGCTTGACCGGATGGATAAGTCGAGAAAAAAGCCGCAGGAATTGGTGCAGGCCGACGTGAACTTCGATCTCACCATTGCGCGCGCCGCTTCCAAACAGAAACTCGCAGCAGAATAAAATTCGAGCGCAGAATCTTCGATTGCCCCTGGCCTTCGCCGTGGTCAGTTCACGCGCAGCAGCATCTTCAGCGTATCGCCGGGAGCAGTGCTCATGCGGTCAAATGCCTGCTGGCCTTGCTCCAGAGGCATTTCGACGGTCCATGGCGTCAGGTCGATCTCCCCGGCTTTCAGCAACGCCAGCGAGCGCTCGAAATCCACCGGCGTATAGGCAAACGACATGGCCACGCGGTGTTCCTTGCGAATGCTGGTCACGAAGTCGATTTCGCTGCGCTCCTGGCCCATGCCGAGCAGTACCACGAGTCCGCCGGGCCGGCAAATGTCAAACGCCGATTGGCGCGCGGCGGCGGTGCCCGAGGCATCGAGCACAAGATCGAGGCCATGGCCGTCGAATCGACGCGCTTCCGCGCGGCCTTCTTCGGTAGATACATTCACAGCCAGGGTGGCGCCCATCTTGCGAGCTACATCGAGACGCACTTCGCTCACGTCCTGCACCAGGATTTCGCGGACTCCGAGGCGAATCGCGGTGAGCAGCGCCAATGATCCCATCGTTCCTCCGCCCACAATCCCCAGTCGGAAAAACGGCAACGGCGCCGCGATGCGGAAGAGATGAACAATGTTGGCGAGCGGTTCGGCCACCACCGCGCGCGCGTCGCTCAGGCCGTCGGGAACTTCGTAGATTTGCGATTCCGGGATGGAGACGAACTCTGCGTAGCAGCCGGCCGTCTTGTCCATTCCCAGCAGCCGCCAGCTTGCGCACAGGTTCTGCGCGCCGCTCAGGCATGCGGTGCAACGTCCGCAACTGATCAGCGGATTTGCCACCACGCGCCGGCCATCGGGCCTGCGGCCCACCAGCTCGTGGCCCAGTACCATGGGCGGAATCCGGCGGCGGCTGTGCCCCAGGAAACCTGAAATGTCAGACCCGCAAATGCCCGCGGCAACGATGGCGATCTCGCTTTCGCCTGCTTCCGTCCGCGGTCGCGGACGATCTTCCAGCACCACTTGCCGTGGCGCGGTATATACCAGGGCGCGCATCGGTTTCTCCCTTGTCTGGCCAATTTGAATTCTGCTTGAGGACGCCGGTTAGAGTGTAACTCAGTTTCCGGCTTGGCGCCCCAGGCGCGCTCGGTGCAGTGTACTTGTTAACCACCGAACGAATAATCTAAGCCCTGGAGACGCGTTTGGAACTGTCGTGCGCGGAACGTGGCCCAGTCCGCGATGAGCAACGCGAGGTGAAAAATGCAGAGACCCTGGAAGACTTTCCCGATGGTCCGGAGGGTTGTTTGGTGGTGGCCGGTGCTTTTTATCCTCTGCTGGCAATGCGAAGTCCCGGCGCAGGCCTCTACATCGCCGGCCGCCGGTTCATCGGGCGGTTTTGCCGCGATTGATTCCATCATGCAGAATGCTGTCGCAAAGGGCCTCATTCCGGGCGGAGTGGTGCTCATCGGTCACAATGGCCAGGTCGTTTACCGCAAGGCTTTCGGTTGGCGCTCGCTTGAGCCGACGCGGGAGCGAATGACGGTGGACACCATCTTCGACCTGGCCTCGCTCACAAAATGCATTGCCACCACCACGGCGATGATGCAGCTCATGGAGCAGGGCCAGGTTAGGCTTAATGATCCCGTGGCCGTCTATCTACCGGATTTCGCGCAGAACGGCAAAGCGGACATCACAGTGCGCGAACTGATGACCCACTTCTCCGGGCTGCCGCCCGATCTGGATTTGAATCAGCCGTGGGCAGGGCGTGCAGCAGCATACAGATTGGTGATGGAGTCCAAGCCTTCCATTCCGCCGGGCACCCGATTTGTCTATAGCGACGTCAATTTTGAGACGCTCGGCTTTCTGGTAGAGAAGGTAACCGGGCTCCCACTCAATGAGTATGCGAGCGCTCACGTGTTTGAGCCGCTGGGCATGCACGACACGCGCTTTCTTCCGCCCCGCGATTGGATACCCCGTATTGCACCCACGCAATACGACGAGCACGGCAGAATGTTGCGCGGCGTGGTGCATGACCCCACGGCGCGGCGGATGGGCGGAGTCGC
Organism: uncultured Acidobacteriota bacterium; assembly: GCA_963833995.1. GTDB lineage: Bacteria > Acidobacteriota > Terriglobia > Terriglobales > Acidobacteriaceae > Telmatobacter. The sequence continues at coordinate 70,086 of CAWIAE010000010.1, forward strand.
CGGGCATGCGGGCCTGTTCTCCACTGCCGACGATCTGGCGATCTTTGCGCAGGAGTTGCTGAGCGGCTCGAAGATCCTGAGCCGGGTGGCGATCGAGAAGATGACCACGCCGCAACAACCCGCCTGGGCTGCGAGCCTGCGCGGATTGGGATGGGATATCGACTCGCCCTTTTCCACCAATCGCGGAGCGCTGCTTCCGGTGGGCGGATTTGGACACACGGGCTTTACGGGCACTTCGCTCTGGATCGATCCGACGACCGAAACCTACATCATCATCCTCACCAATCGAGTGCATCCCAACGGAGGCCATTCCGTGGTGTCTCTGCGCTCTCGCATCGCCACCGCCGCGGTGCGGGCGCTTGCGCTCACGGAAAGCGAAACCGAAAGGTTGCGCATGGCGCGCATCACCGGGTACAACGAATCTCTGATGCCGGAGCGACGCGTGATCGCGCGCAATGGTGAGGTGAAAGACGGCATCGACGTGCTTGAGGGCGACGATTTTCGCGAGCTTCATCCGGACGTGAATCTTCCAGTGCGGGTCGGACTGGTTACCAACCAGACTGGGGTTGATTCCCACGGAAAGCGCACTGCCGACGTACTTGCCCACGCACCGGGAATCCAACTGGCCGCGATCTTCAGTCCGGAACACGGCATTGCCGGAAATCTCGACGCCACCAAGATCGCCGATTCAAAGGATGCGGCCACGAGGGCGCCGGTCTACAGCGTATACGGCGAAACCGATGCCAGCCGGCGGCCGACGCAGGAGGAACTGGCCGGGCTGGACGTCATTGTCTACGACATTCAGGACGTGGGCGTGCGCTTCTATACCTACGAGAGCACGCTTGGCTATTTCCTTGAAGCGGCCGCGAAGGCGGGCAAAAGAATGGTGGTGCTGGACCGCCCTGACCCCATCGGCGGCGAGTATGTGCAGGGGCCGGTAGCCGATCCCGGCCGCGAGGCCTTCGTGAGCTATTCGCAGGCACCTGTTCGCCACGGCATGACGGTAGGGGAACTGGCGCACATGTTCAACACCGAGCGCGGTATCGGGGCGAAACTCACCGTTGTTCGCATGGAAGGCTGGTTGCGGGGCGACTGGTTCGACTCGACCGGCAGGATGTGGATCGATCTCTCACCCAACATGCGCAGCCTCACCGAGGCCACGCTCTATCCCGGCATCGGCATGATCGAAGGCACGAATATCTCGGTGGGCCGGGGCACCGACACTCCCTTTGAGCAGGTGGGCGCGCCCTGGATCGATGCCTCCGCTCTTGCCGGCTATCTGAACGCAAGGGAAATCGACGGTGCGCGGTTTGTTCCCATCGATTTCACGCCCGATGCATCTGTCTATTCCGGCCAGAAGTGCGGCGGAGTGAGCATCACCGTGACCGATCGCGAGGCCCTCGATTCGCCAGAACTGGGCCTCGAGATTGCCGCGGCACTGCATCACCTTTATCCCGGCGAGTACAAGATGGACGCTCTCGACGGTCTGATGCGCAACAAGGCCGCGCTGCATGCGCTTTCTGCCGGGGAAGACCCGCGCCGCATCGCGGAATCCTGGCAGGACACCCTTAGCCGGTTCAAAGCCTTGCGCGCAGAATATCTGCTGTATTGATCGGGCAGCTCAGATGGGTACAGCTAATTAATCCTTCCAAGCTCAACAGCCTGACCATTTGATTGCCAAACAGTCATTGTAGACTGGGTGTGCGCGTGCCTTCACAATCCGGCGGTTAGCAGATGTGAAGGCTTTTTCCGCGGTGCTTTGCCCTATTGCCGTCGTGAAGCATAACCTGCGCAAGAGGCCCTTACTCGTGACCACGAAAGTTGATAGTTTCGCGAACCTTTCCGCCGACTCCTCCTCCAAGCGCGGTTACAACCTTTTTCTGTTGCTGGTGGCAGGGCTGGGCGGGCTGCTCTACGGAATCGATGTAGGCATCATTGGCGGCGCATTGCCTTATCTCGAAGCAACGTCGCACCTCACAGCGGCGGAACTTTCCGTCATTGTTGCGGCGGTCCTGTTGGGCAGTGTCTTCTCGACTTTGTTTGCCGGGCTGCTGGCAGATTGGATGGGCCGTAAACCGCTGATGGTGCTCAGCGGCTTGGCTTTCATTGTCAGCATTCCGGTAATCGCCCTTTCGCAGGGCTATGGACCTCTGTTTTTCGGCCGTTTGTTGCAGGGAATCAGCGGCGGATTCATTGGCGTGGTGGTTCCGCTGTATCTGGCCGAGTGCCTGTCGGCTTCCAGTCGCGGCAAAGGGACCGGTATTTTTCAATGGCTGCTCACCCTCGGCATCGTTGTGGCTGCGCTGGTGGGCATTTATTACAGCTACCGCGTGGAGGCGGTAGCGCAGGCCGGCAATGCCGCGGTCCTCTTCGCATTCAAGGATCAGGCATGGCGCCGGATCTTCTGGGTTTCCCTTCCGCCGGGAGTGCTGTTTGTGGTGGGCAGTCTTTTGGTTGGAGAATCTCCTCGCTGGCTCTTCCGGCGCGGCGACTCAGCCGGGGCGCTGGCTGCTCTTCTGCGTTCGCGGACACCCCAGCAGGCCGCAACCGAGCTACGCGAAATGGAGGAGACCGCCAATGTGCTTTCGTCCCAGCGCACCGCCGGCGCCAAGGTACGCGAGTCGCTTCTGCGGCGCAAATATGTGATTCCCTTTCTGTTGGCCTGCCTCATCCTCTCCTGTAACACGGCAACGGGCGTCAACTCCATCATCGGGTACAACACGGGCATTCTGCTGCAGAGCGGTTTGTCGGACCTCCAGGCCCATTGGGGCTATGTGGCCCTGACCCTCACCAACTTCTTTTTGACCATGGTGGGCATGTCGCTGGTGGACCGCAAGGGGCGCCGCTTTCTGATGATTCTGGGCACCACCGGAATTATGATCGCGATGGTCAGCGTCGGGATGATGTTTCTGCCGACTGAGAAACAAAGCGTGGACTGCCGCAACGTGCTGCAGACGAGCGTGGGCCCGGATCAGTCGCTGACGTTGCGCTTTGACCCCGCCGAGGCCAGGCGCCTACTGGTTGCAGAGGGCCATCCGGGCGACATCCGCGCCGATCGGGCTTCACTGGCCGTCATCTACTCCTACGGCGACTTCACTGCATCAACCAGCTATGTGCGGTCCGACGACCCGGCCGCGGCCCCGCTCACCGTCACGCGTGCGGAATGCGTTCCCTCGAATAAGGTGGAGGCTTTCTTCAAGAATCCGCTGGGGAACCTCGCCGCTGCACAAACTGCACCGCTCGTGATCAAGAAGGCTCTCATAGGCCCTGTGCCGAATCCAGGCCATGGCTGGCTGGTTGCCGTGGGTCTCTATATATTCATGGCCTTTTATGCTGTGGGTCCTGGCGTGTGCGTATGGTTGGCGCTGTCTGAGTTGATGCCCACGCGCATCCGGTCCAACGGCATGAGCGTTGCGCTGGTGATCAACCAGTTGGTTTCAACCATGCTGGCCGGCATCTTTCTGCCCTTCGTCAGCAAATACGGCTATTCGTCGATGTTCTTTCTCTTCGCCAGCTTTACGGTTGTGTACTTCCTCACCGTGACATTCCTTCTGCCGGAAACCAAGGGGAAGACGCTGGAAGAAATCGAAGCACATTTTGCCGGACAGAAGGCCGGCTAAGCCGCGTAATGGAGCATCGAGGTGCTATGGCTCGACAACCGCCTTGGAAAGATTCCGCGGCCGGTCCACATCCACTCCGCGCTCCAGCGCCATGAAGTAGGCGAAGAGTTGCAGCGGCACAACTTCGGCGATGGGCAACAGGTACTCTGTGGCCGGGAGCACGTCAATGCAGTCGCTCACCAGGGCGGTCACCTCACTGTCCCCGGCGTTGGCGATGGCGATGGTCCGCGCCCCTTGCAGTTTCATATCGCCGAGTAGTTGCAGCGTCTTCTCGTAGCGCACAACGGAGGCCTCAAGTGCGCGGTCCACGGTAGCCATCACCACCAGCGGAACCTGATCGCTAACCAGCGCATTCGGTCCATGCTTCAGCTCACCCGTGGGATACCCCTCGGCCTGCACATATGAGGATTCCTTCATCTTCAGGGCGCCTTCGCGCGCAATGGCGTAGTGGATGCCGCGGCCGAGGTACAAAAAGCTGCTGGCGCCTGCGTATTTGCTCGCCAGGGCAGCCATCGCGTAGCGCCAGCCATCGAGCTGCGCCTCAATGGCGCCTGGCATGTCAAGAAGACAGCGGATATTCGCAGCCAGTGCATCGGAATCCATTTGCCCGAGGCGCCGCGCCTCATACAGGCCCAGCAGGAACAGCACGGCCAACTGGCAGGTGAAGCTCTTTGTCGCTGGGATTGCCTTTTCAATGCCTGCCGACAACGGCATGGAAACCTGCGCCTCGCGCGCCATGGTGGAAGAGGCTGCATTGGTGATGGCTAGCGTGGCCTGGCCGCGGAGCTGGACTTCCCGCAGCGCCGCCAGCGTGTCCGAAGTCTCCCCCGATTGAGAAATCACGATCACCGCGGGCCGGCGCAGATTCGATCCCCCGCGGCAACTGTATTCACTTGAATACTCGACGTCCACGGCGAACCCGCATAGATCTTCGAGCAGGATTTCACCCGCCAGCCCGCTGTGGCGGCTTGAACCGCTGGCGGCTATCAAAACCTCGCCGGCTGGGTTCGCCCAGCCTGCAATCAGTTCGGCTACCTCCGGGCGCAGGTTGCCGTTTTTGAGGTACGACGCCAAGGTGCGGTCAAGGGCATCAGGTTGTTCGTAAATCTCGCGCAACATCTCATGGTCAAAGCTTGGCATTCTCGACGTTCCTCGGGGCGGCCCGAAAATGCTGGGCAGAGCCATCCCTAAGTCGATCATATATCCTGTATTCGATCAAATAAGTGGCAAAATCGCGTGAATTTCTTGCGTTTTGCTCACAAATTCCGGCCCCTGGTTTCCTTTTATGAGAGCACAGGGGATAGAATCGGTGCGGTATGACTGATGCGCTCGATCGACGCTCCGAACAGATCATCAAATTTCTACTCCGCACCGGAAGCGCGACCATCGAGGAGATTCTCGCCGTCGCCGGTTCGTCGGCGCCGAGCATTCGTCGTGACCTGGCGCGGCTTGAAAGCCGGGGTCTGATACGCCGCACTCACGGTGGGGCCACGCTGGTGGAGCCGCTGCTCTACGAGCCTTTTCGCTACGACAGCTCCTTTCTGGCCCGCGAACAGCGCTTTGCCGAGCAAAAGCGCCGCATCGGACTAGCCGCCGCCGAACTCGTCAAGGCCGATGAGACGGTGGGACTCACATCCGGAACCACGACCACGCATATCGGCCGCAGCCTGCGCCATCGCGGCAAGATCCAGGTGGTCACCAATGCCATCAACATCGGGATGGAACTGTGCAACCAGCCCGGCATCCGCACATTTTTGACCGGCGGCGTGGTTCCCTGGGCATGGTCGTTTTCGCTCACCGGTAATGCGGCGCTTGCGTTTCTCGACGATGTCTACATGGACAAGGTGTTCCTGAGCGTGACCGGCCTTGACGCCGAACGCGGAGCGACCACGCTGGAAACCGATGAGGCGCTGGTTTACCGCAAGATGCTCAAGCAATCCAAGGAAATTATCGTGGTTGCCGATTCCAGCAAGCTGGGCAAGGTGAGCCCCGCATTCATTTGCCCGGTGAGCGAGATCAACCTTCTCATCACCGACACCGGCGCAACCTCAGAAGCACTGTCTCCCTTTGAACGGCAGGGCATTCGGGTGATTCGCGCCTGAGGCAAGGCGGTCCAGAGGCTGCTGGAAGCAGGCTTGCCGATCGCCCGGTTCCGCATTATGCCATTCCAAGCGACAACAGCCATCATTCTCCGGCGCTGGATGCGGCTCCGGAAAGAATGATCGGAGCGGTGGGCGTCTTGGAGCCTTCTGCCCGCTCTACGGTCACTCCAAAAGCCTTGGCAGGGACGCCCCTTGGCAGCGGGGGCAGCACCAAGCTCGCGCTGCCTGCGGCATCGGGCCGGAAAGTTCCTGCCGCGATGGGGGCTTTTCCACTGGCCGGAATTACCCAAAGCTCATAGGTCTTGTTGGCGGGGATCGGGTCAAGGTTGCTGGCCTGGAAGATCAAGCCGCCGGTGCTTGCCAGGTAGACGGCGCGTCCGTTGGGCACGGGCTTGGCCTTGTTTGAGATCAGCAGGGCGCGCTGCGCTGTGGGCGCGGTCAGCACGTTGAGCACTTCCTGCGCGTGCTGGTTGGCCGCAGCGTGCGCTGCCGCCACGGCTGATTCGCTCTGCAGCGCCCGATTGAGCGTGTTGATTCGTTCGCCCAGAAAAAGCGCCAGAATGATCAATGCGGCAATCGCGGCCCAGGGAATCCAAACAGCGGGCCCGCGCGCAGGCCGCCTGGTTGCAATTGGTACGACGGGTCGGTCCGCCTTCGGTTGCCGCACAGCCGCATCGGCGGAGATGCGGTCAAGGAAGCGCTGCCTGGCGCCTTGCGGGATCGTTTGCGGGATGACGCTCATGGCCATAGCTGCCATGTCTCCCGAAACCGCGGCCACCTCGGCGCGGCACGGGGCGCACGTCTCCAGGTGCGAGCGCACAGCTGCAGTTTCCTCCGCGGGGAGGGCCTGCATCGCATAGAGGGTTAGATCCTCCTGCGAGATGTGTTCGCGCTCGGTCATACCTGGATCGCCTTTCGTACGCTCATCAACGCCGCTCTGATTCTGGTTTTCACCGTGCCCAGCGGATCGCCAGTCTGGGTCGCGATTTCCGCGTGGGTCAGACCTTCAAAAAACGCCATCTCAACTGACTTTTGCTGCTCCGCAGGTAGTCCATTGAGCACGCCTCTTACCTTCTCCATCATGGAGTTGCGCTCGACTTCGGAAGCCAGATTGGTGCTCGAAGTCAGTACCACCTCGTCCACCGGATCCGTCGGCTTTCTGCGGCGCAACATATCCACAGCGCGATTCCGGGTGACCACCGCCAACCATGCCCCCAGCGATCCCCGCCCCGGCACAAACGCGCCTGGCTGCTTCCAAACCTGGAACAGAATCTCCTGCATCAGGTCTTCGGCCTGCCCAGTGTCTTTCAAGACGCGCAGCGCGACCGAATACACCATCCCTCCATAACGGTCGAATACATCCGCCATCGCCTGCTGGTCATTGGCCCTCACTCGATGCAGCAGCTCCTCGTCGCTCACCGGAGGTTCTCCGGAGTCGGCTCGATGAACTGATTCCCTGTCAGATGTACGGCTGGACGCCTTGGCCGGATTGGGGGGATTATCGGGCATCGATGACAGGCGCTGCAAAGCCAGCTTGCATTCTATTTCGCGCTGTGTCAGAGCACAAAGGATTTTCAGCGCACGCTAGGTAGCGATCGATATTGCCTGACTCGTTTTCCGCCTACTCGTCGGCGTTGTGCACGTAGCACTCATGAATCGCGGCGAGCGGCGCGTTCGGCCACCTGGAGTGAATCAAGTCATTCTCCGTCAGTTCATGCAGGCTGAAGTCGATGGTGCCGTCGGCATGCACGATCCCTTGCATGTACCCGTAGATGTGGGCCCGGGCTGCCTTGTTGGCGTCTTTGGGCAGCTTGTAGCGATGCGCCCCGGCGGCGCCGATGATCCAGCCCGGCACCACGGTTTTTGAGCGCTCTCTCCAGTAAGGCGTGTCGAAGATATCTGGCGAGTAGTAATGCGAGTGGCTGGCGATGAGGTAGACATGCTTGCCGGCGGCCTGCGCGTCATAGAACCACGTGTACACCAGTTCGCCGGTGCGCTCTCCCAAGGCCCAGTCGTCCATGGCATGTTCAGAGCCCGTGGAGTGGGGCAGCGCCTCATGCATGCCCGCCACAATGCCGCGAATGCCGGAACCGGGCGCCAGATCGCGGTCCAGCACGCCCCGCAGCCAATGAAGTTGTGCGTCGGTAAACTCATCCTGGCTGGAGTTGTCGAGGGTGATGAAGTCCACGCCGTTGTGCGTCCAGTGGTACCAGGGCCCCACGGGCGCAGCCTCTTCGCCGTCAGCTTTGCGTTGCGCGGCGATTTCGGGGCGATCGAGGAAGCGCGAAAACTTTTCGATGTAGCGCTCGCGGGTCATCGGCTTCACATCTTCGTGATTACCCCGGCCCAGAAACACAGGGAAGGAGTCGAAAGACGCCATCTGATGCGTAAGGAAATCGTCCCAGGCGCGCTGCTGGTACTCCGCTTTTGGAGGCTCAATGCCCCCCGCCATCGCCACCATGTCTTGATCGGGCTGCGAGATCCAGCGGAAGTCGCCGAGATGCCAATAGAAGTCGTCCTTCTCCGCCTTGACCTTCGATGCGATGGCGGGCATAACAAAGTCGCCGCAGTTGCGGCTGTCGCCGGAGACGGAGAATGACCAATTATGCCCGGCGGCAGGTGGTGCGGCATGGCCCGCGGGCGCGAGGGAGATGGATGTGAAAGCAGCGATCGTAAAGTACAGCCGGGGAAGGCGCATAAAAACAGCATAAACCGCGACCGGAAAACGCCGATATCAAGCCAGGTTTAGAGCACCGCCTGGAACTGGCTTGGCCGCGCGCTTCGGACCATGAGCGTGAATGTGGGCCGGTCGCCGAGGCCCGACGGTTGAGTTTTTCGACTCCCGTGCCTTTCACCTCGGAGGGCGAGACACGGGGCCACCCACCCGCCAACTTCCGAGTCGGCGACGACCATCCGGAACACGGAGAGAGCGTCAAAAGTGTTCGCTCACGATATACGGCAGATGCAACAGGTCGTCCGCCGACATGTATGTAGAAATAACGGGATCGGTCGATCCACGAAGTATCTTGCGGATCTCGGGCGCTGCGGCGCTGGGAACGTCCAACGGCATCAGAGTCCCCTTCTTTGCCCGCGCGGCCAAGGAGTCCTTTGTTAGATTATTCATTTTCCTGCTGGCATTGATCAGTTGTTTGAAAAGATGAAGCCACGCGACGGGATCGTCCTTCTCCATGTCATTGAAAGACAGGTAATCCACCTGCGCATAGACCGCCTTTTCCAATTGGGAGCCGGGCGGAAATAACTGCACCAATGCATCCAACAAAGCTCCTTTCATCTCAAAATCGCAGACGGGGCACACAGCCCCGGCGGGTTCCAGAGAGAGCGCGTACTCTATCACGTTCTCGACATCTGAAGACTCTGGGCGGTCGTGCCGGCGTGGCCGGTCCGGAACTCCTGCGTAGACTCTGACGCCTGAGCCGCTGCGATTCGGTACAGCTTAGTCATCATTGGCGCATTATAGGGAACCGTCTGTTGGGGAGCAGAGGCACCCGTCGACCGCGGCTCCAGTTGAGCAGCAGAGAGCGGCGCCAAGTCCGGCGACGTTGCTTGTGAAGGACGTGAATTGGAGAGAAAGGCGTTAAATCTCCAAGCGACTTCGGCTCGGTCAAGAGACTAGTCGGCACAACGCTCAGGGGTCAAGCTGCGAAAAAGGAAGCTGCGGTAGGCTGAAAGCAGCCGTCCCGGATGAACCCCCGATTGCACAAATTTGACGGAGAGTAACTTGATAGCTTCGGTCAAGTTCCCACCCTGTTCTGCAGCAGTCATCTCCCGGTCAGAGGCTGTGATCCTGCTTAGCGAGGACACAAAGGCGCCTTCAATCTGACCCAGCTGATCGGATGTAAGAGGAACCCCGGAAATCAAATCAGCGAGGGGCGCGATCTGCGCTGGAATTCTCATATTGGTGACGAGGTTCAGCAGATACGATTCTTTGTTATCGTCGAAAACGGTCGCGATGCGTGGATCTTCAATGATCTTTGCCGCGGTGACATAAAATGCTGAGACATCCTCTACAACCACATCCTGGCAGGACGCGCGATCTTGGGTTAGCTTCACTTCCTCAAACAGATGTTTGGCAAACTGTGGAGTCAAGGGCAACGCGCGGTCAACAGCGTGAGCCTGGACTTCCAAACCATCCAATTCCGAATTGCCGAGCAAGTATGCTGTGAGACTGTGGCTTGAGGCTTCCGACAATCGATATGGATAGCGAGATCTCGTAGCACTATGGAAGATATCGTCAAGCAAGGATTGCTGTTGCGCGGAAGAAATCGAAGTCGCGGCGTAATCCAAGATGGTAAAACCCAAATCCGCCTTGTACTCCGGGGGGAGAGAAGAGAGACGATCCAGCAGATCGTCAAGTCTCTCCTGACCCGGTGTGGAGTTGCTTATTGGCTTCGGAACAGACTCCTGTGCCAATCCGACAATTGCGCACAGCAAGAAAGGCAGCAACACCGAAGTTGAAGTTGGCATATCCCCCCGACTAACGAATGAACCTTTCCATCTGCATGCGCAAAGGATCCTGGCGCGAATAGGCTGAGGATCGAAATAAAAGCCGAGTTCGCATGGATGCCGCTTTCGACCAGTCCGAATCTACACTTGCACAGGGTAGCTGTCTGCAATCAGGGATTTACCTGCTCGGAAGGAATCGCGCTCGAATTCCCTGGCTCCTGGTTGGTGGGACGGGGCTAACCCGACAGAACTCAATATTCCGCAGGCCTTCCATGAACAGAGAGAGCTCCTGCGCCTGTGACTCCAATCACCGAGACTGCATCCGGTGGCTGGTTAGCCTGAAGAAGAGGGCGAGCTTGCAATTCACGCGCCCACGAACAAGGAGCGAATACTTCATGGCTTATGTAATTACAGATGCGTGCACCAAGGATTTTGTCTGTGCGGCGGAGTGCGCCACGGGCGCCATTGCGCCGGTCGAAGGCGATGAAAAGGCCGGAACCGTGTCTCACCTGTGCATCAACCCCGACGAATGCATCGATTGCGGCAGCTGCGCCAGCCTCTGCCCACAACAAGCAATCTTCGCCGAAGATGATTTGCCCGCGGACAAGGCACATTTCGCCGAAGAGAATCGCGCGTATTTCCAGTAAAGCGGGTCGCGCTTCGGTTGGCTTAGCCCTTTGTAGGCGCGTCAGTAGCGGGCGCGGCTGGTTCAGAGTGCGGCGTTGCGGGCTGAGCCGCCGGCAATTCTGAAGGGGGGCTTGCCGGCGGTTGGGCTTGCGGCTGCGATTCTTCAACCGGTGCGGCCGGCGGCGGGGCCGGCAGTGACCGGGCCGGGATTAATGGCACCACGGGCAGGGCCAGTGTCTGCACCGTCGCCGGATCATCCCGAAGTTTCAGGTAGAGTACGCCGCTCGCAGGGTGAGGAACCGTGAGCTGCGTTCCCGTGAAGTCGGGCGGCACATCGGTCGGGTTTTCGAACTCCGGTGTGGACGCGATCGATGTGGCCAGGAAGAGATTGCTTCCAGTCAGGGTGCAGGGCTTGGACACCGCGCGCGGGCAATGGAGTTCCTTGAATCCGGGCAGTCGCACCAGTGTTCCCAGGGGCAGCCAGTCCCCTGCAATGTTCTCCGCAGACACTGCGCGTGCCTGCACCGGCCCAAAAGCCGACAATCCAAAGCGCGCCAGCGGTTCCACTACGCCCAATGCGGTCTTGGAGTCCTCCAGCATCAGGCTGCCATCGGCCATCGACAGCACGGTGTGGAAGCTGCCGTCCACGGCGGCCACTTCGATCTTCTCAGTGCGCGGGAAGTTCACGGGCGTCTTCGATTTGAGGAAGAAGATGAGGCGCTTTTGCACGGGCAGGTCGTCCGGGCTCCCCAGTTGTACCGGAGAGGGCGTATCAGCCATCTGGTCCTGCGCACCCTTGCTCAGCAGGGTGATCTGCGGGCGCGGCGAATCGACGATCACCGGCGTCCGCAGTTGGCGGCCATCGCGCAGATGCACACTGGCAAAGTAGCGGTTGCCGGGCTGCAGATTGGCGGTCGGGTGGTCCGCGTTCATCTCCAGCCGGTCGGAATCTTCCACGCGCGACAACACAGCGGGGGACCAGGTGATGCCATCCAGAGAGGCCTTCGCCACTTCGTCCAGACGGGTCCCGGTCAACACCGCGACGGAATCGCCGGCACTCAGCGCGAGATGGGTGAGCGAAGCAGCCTCGCCATAGGCGGTCAGTTCGAGCGTGTCCGGCTTGTCCAGTCCGTATTGCCGAATTGTGATCTTGACCGGTCCAGGCGAGGAGTCCTTCAACGGCACCGCTACCTCGAGCATCTCCGACTTGGGTGACTTCCAGGTCAGCGGGATCGCGTCGCCTGCCGGCGGTTCTTCCTCTACTTTGTCAACGCAGAGGGTGCTGTCCCCTTGAATATGCAGGGTGTCTTCCCGCCCTACCACCAGGGCCAACTGGTCGCTGGGCGCGATAATCCATTTGCCTGGTTCGGCCGAGCGCAGTTGAAAGTGCGGTCCTTCCCAATCGTCGAAGCCCCACTTGCCGTGCACTACTCCGGTCAGTTCGTCGGCGGACACAAGTGGCGCGGGATGCTGGAGCACCAGGCCGCCCTCACCGGGGGACGCTTCAAGCGGCAGATCCATCGGGCCGGTCTTGGTTTCGATATGCAGGCTCAGATCGTGGGCCAGGCGAGTGCCCAGCACCAGCGGTGCGCCCTCCGCCGGCAGCACCAGGCCCGTTTTCTGAAGGCAGAATGACGCGCTGGGGTTCACCGGATGCAAAGGCGGCAGCTTGGCCGGTCCAATGGGCGGCATCGCCACCACCACCACCGACTTCGGATCGCGAAATGAAGGCGGCACATTGAGCCGAAGATTCAGGGTGTCCCTGGTGGGCAGCGCGAGCGCGGGAATGTACTGGTAATGGGCCGTGTGTAGCGACGAGAGGATCTTGGCCGTGTCGACGATGGCGCCGATATAAGGACTGTAGGCGCCTGCTCCGCCCATCGGAGAGTAGCTGAGCTGGTTCATCAGGTCGCCGGCGGAGCCGCCGGTCAGCTGCGCCACCCGGGTCTGGGTGTTGGCATCATCCATCACCAGCCCCTCAGGTTGGGCCGCCAGACAGGATGCCTGCTGCTCAAGCGGTTTGTAGAAGCAGTCCTGGTTCACCTTGATGCCCAGGCTTCTGGCCGAGGTCTCGGCCCGCTCCTTCAGCGACTTGGGATCGGTTTGGGAGGTAGTCTTCACCTCCGCAAGGTAGGTGTCGAGCCGCATCCGGTCCCAGCTCGCCGCCTGCAGGTCCTGGTTGGCCCGCACAAACATTCCGGGGCGTCCCCGCACCGTGTTGCGCAAGGTGCTGAAGTCGCCCCCGGTTGCCGGAGCCAAAAAGACCAGCGCCTGCTGTGCCTCTGCCGGGACGGTTACGAACACGCCTTCTTCCCGCGCCTCGCGCGTCCATGTCTCCACCCTGGTGAACCACTCGGGCGGCGGTGGATTGGTAGCTCCGCGCAGGAAGGCCACGATCAGCACATAGTGCGCAGACTGGCTCTCAGGCAGGTCGGGGTGGATCCACAGCCGGTCTCCCGGAAGCAGATTGGGCACTTCGCCGATGGGTAGGGTGACCTCTCCCCTTTTGACGTGCACATCTACCTTGGGACCCGCGAGATCAAAAGCCTGGGCATTGGCATGCAGCCCTGACCAGGCGACAAGCCAAAGCAAGAGCAAACGAAAACAGTGCCGCATGAAGTCTATTGTACGAACTCTGGCAGCCGTTGAGAATCACTTCCGTAACGCAACTTTTTGTTCCGTTCGGTGTTGTACCTAGGAAAAATGCCGCGCGTATAATCGCAAAAATGGACTGAAAACCATCCCTTTTCGTTTACAATACAGGGGTTAGGCAGAATAGTTATTTTCGAGTCCTGTGCGAATCAAGAATGAAACGGAACCCTTAATCCAGCAATAAGCGCCCGCGCCAGCGTGGAAGCGAACTCCCCCACGGGATGGGCAGACCCCGGTAAGCATAGCCATCGCGGCATGGTTAAATCGCGGCACAGTTAAATCGCGGCACGGTTAAAGAGACGTTATACGGAGAGGGAAAGATGAAATCGACAAGAGCTGCGCAAGGCAGCGTAGATGTCAGCAATCTGAGCATTCCCGATGCAGAAGAGATTATCGAAGAAGCCCTGAACGAACTTGCCTTTTCAACTGACCCCGGCCTGGCGAGAGCCTTGCATTTCCTGGCCCCTCCCGGATACCAGGCGATTGTGGAACTCTGCAGCGAAAACGGCCGAAGCAAGCGCCGCAGTGCGTTAGCCGATGCGTGGTCGCCCGAGGAGGACGAGGTGCGCATCTACTTTGAGCGCGCCGACGATTCCGAGCCCGCCGCCCGCCCCAGCCGCGCGCCGCGGGCCGTTCAAGATCATGTTTTCGACGACGAACCTGACAGCCAGGAGGCAGTGATTCCCGCCGATCTCGATGCCCGCGTGAAAGAACTCTGTGCGGCATTGGCAGAAGCGGAGCGAGGCGGACACGCATTCATCGCGCTCAAATGGTTTCGCGATTCCTTCCTGCCTCGCAAAGCATTCCGCTGGAATCAGCACCCCGAATCGCGGCAGTCCGTGCTGGCCGAGGCCATTCAGCGCGGAGTCGTGCTCACCAGCAAGATTGCCAACCCCAAGACCCCTGCCTATCCCACCACGACCATCCGCTTGAACCGCGCCGAGGCCGGCATCCCCGAGGAAGCCCAGCGTTTCCACCCCGTCGCCGTCCACAGCGGGTCCATTGCCGATGCGATTGAAGAGGAACGAGGGAACGTTTGACCTGCTACTTCCTGGAATCCACGGCCTTCGGCAAGTTGTTTGTGCGGGAGCCGGGCACCGATGCCCTTATTCGCCTGATGGAGTCAGTGGAGGACAATCGCAAGCTGATCGCCGCCTCTGCGCCGCTTGAAGTCTACGCAGCCATTCGACGCCGCGAACGGAGCGGAGACATCTGCCCCGAGGATGCCGCCGCCGCGCTCGAGATCCTGCGCCTCGAAGCCGCCCGCATGGTGCAGGAGCCTCTGAACCCTGCCGTGCTGGAGGCGGCGCGACAGTTGCTGGACCGCACCCGTCTGCGCTGGCCCGACGCCCTGCAACTCGGCGCCGCGCTGGTGGCTCGCGATATGTTTATGGGGACGGAGATCATTTTCGTCTCCGCGTCGGAGCATCTGCTGGAAGCCGCGAAAAGCGAGGGCTTTCACACCCTCAATCCGACACTCGAAGCGCCGTCTGAGGCGGCTGCCCTCGGTTCCGACGCGTAATTCGGCAGAGCGTAGCTGTTTAAAGAGGGATTCAAAGCATGGGAGCGAAGATCCCGATACGCGAGATTGTGGTAATTCCTGCCGCTCCCCACGAGCAGCACATCGTCGCCAATCTGCTTGAGCTCTGCGCAGCGTCGAATATCGCTCGATGGATCCAGTCGGCGTTCTGAGCGGGGCCGAGCGCGGGCTCACGGAGGACGATTTGCTCCTGCCGGTACCCAAAACAGAAGCGTCTCTCGGCCAACTATGGGTGCGATCCGGGCTTAGATCGGTTTCACTTTACGAAGCTGTTTCGATAACTGCTGAAAATTCGTTAGCAGGAATTGCATAGTATGGGTGAAGGCTTGGGGTGTCTGAGCGGTTTGTAGCGTTGCGGTAAGCGCGGTGCGGACGGTGTAGACGGCGCCGGTATCTGGCTTATCGCGAAAAGCTTGCTCATACTGGTCTCGGGTCC
This sequence comes from uncultured Acidobacteriota bacterium, assembly GCA_963833995.1. Classification (GTDB taxonomy): domain Bacteria; phylum Acidobacteriota; class Terriglobia; order Terriglobales; family Acidobacteriaceae; genus Telmatobacter. Next base: position 85,527 of record CAWIAE010000010.1, read on the forward strand.
AATTCCGGTTCAGACCCTGCTGCAAAATGCCGGCGGCATCTTCATATTCGGCGGCGCGCACGGCGCGATTGTTGAGGATCAGGTTGACCGATGCGGGCGCGCCAAAGGTCTCGCCGTCGGTCCAGACTGCTGCGATCACTTTGATTTGGTCGGGGCGAGGACTGAAGGCAAACTCAAACAGCGGTCGCGAAATGCCGGCGCCTGGTTCGATGGGAGGGTGGTTTTCCAAGAGCATGTCCCAGACTTTTTTCGCTTTTCTTGCCGGTTGCGAGGAAGAAGATATTTCCAAAACCAGAGCCCAGACCGGTTTGCTACTGAGATTTGTGACGGTGCAGGTGGGACGATTATCCCCAGCGGGATGGATCTCAACGCGGAATTTAGGGCGTTCGGCCGCTCGCTGTGGATAGAGCGCGGATGGGAAAAACATTGCGATGTTCAGGGCGCAAAATGCCGCAGCGAATATCTTCATCGGAGTCTCCATCGGTGCACACGATCCGGGCCATTCGGACAAGCTTTGGCGACGTCCGAAGGAAATTGTAATTCCCCGTCTTCTTCGATCGCTTCAGAATAGCAGGCAATTGAATGGGCTGATCGCCGTGACTTAGCACATGGACGATTAGATTTTGCCGAATGCTGCTGCGCGCTGGGTTGCAAGCGCGCGAATATCAATCACTTCCGAATGCCCCACGCCGCTGGCTCTGGAATCCGCATCTTAGGAAAGCATGCTGTTTCCGAGCCGTAGGCGGGCGGCGAAGTTGATGCTTTGCGCCGCGCTTTTCGTGCCCGCATGGGGTACGGTCGCCAATCCGCAAACTTCGCCCACTCAGCCCCCCGCTTCCCCTGATCCGGCTCATCCGCGTGTGAAGGAGCCTCCGCCTACACCCATCGCCGTGATGAAGGATGAGTTAGGCGAGCCCTCCTGGGACGCGTCGTGGAACCGCATCATTGAAGACGCCCTTCCGCCCGAGCTGCTCTTTTCCCGCCGCGCAGCGCGGGACGTCAGGCCCTTCTGCCCGCGATTCAGGAAGATGACCACCGTGGACAAGCGCGCTTTCTGGGCCTATTTCTTCCAGGCCCTCTCCGGCGCGGAGGCCGGTCTGTCACCGACCAGCGATGTGCGCCACACCGAGGTCGATGTACGAGACACTGTGACCCGCCGCATGGTGCGCTGCGAAGGCTTATTGCAGCTCACCTACATGGATGCCGATCGGTACGGCTGCAACTTCGATTGGGAGAAGGACAAGGACCTGCCGGAAAAGGATCCGGCTAAGACAATTCTGCAACCAAAGAACAACCTCACGTGCGGCATCAGGATTCTGGATGACCAGCTCATGACCCGGCACGAGCGTCTGCTAAGTCCGTCTAGCTACTGGGCCACGCTGCGGCCGGGAACACCGGGGTTCCGAGATTTCATTCGCCAGATGACGGATGTGCCGGCAAACTGCCGCAGACAGCCAAGACTCGTCAAGGTGAAGAAGAAATCAGTTCCGGCCGCGGTGGTGAAAGACGCGGCGCGCGGAACGGCGACCAGCGTGCCATAAGCGCACGTGCCTGAGTTATTGTTCACGCCGGAAGCGATTGGCCTTGTCGAATTCCTCGCGCAGGGCCGGCGCGCGCAGATTTTCGCGGATGAATCCGATGCGCTGCTCCAGCGCCAGGAGCGCCGCTTCAATGGGCTCCGTATTGGTGTGCGCAATGTCGCGCCACATGCTGAAAGGGCTCGCGCCCAGGCGAGTCATCTCGCGCAACCCGCGGCCGCCCACGTCCTTCAGCTCCGGCGCATCCCCCATTTCGTCCTCAAGCAGCGCGCTCAGCGCGGTCGCCACAAACTGCGGCAGATGGCTCACCCAGGCCACCAGTTGGTCGTGCCGCGCGGCGTCGAGGTCGATGATCCTCGACCCCATCGCCGCTACCCACCCTCGCCACTCCTTTACCAACGCAGCCGCCTCCACTGAGCGCTTCCACTTTGGATCGTCAGTGAACAGCCACACCGCGCCACGAAACAGCTCTGCATCGGCCAGATTCGCGCCACCGCGTTCCTTGCCAGCCATAGGATGGCCCGGCAAAAAGGCGGCGCGTTTCGGCGTGTTGAACAACCGCCCGGCCGCGGCAGTGATCTGCGCCTTGGTGCTGCCTACCTCGGTGACGAGGTGCTCGGGGCCGAGCACGCCGCTCAACTTCTCCATAAAATCGAGCGTCGCGTAGATGGGCACGCACAGCAACACCACCTGGCTCTCGCGCGCCGCTTGCAATGCATCAGCCGCAACGGAGTCGATGGCGCCCACCGCGAGCGCAGTCTGCCCTTGCTCCGCGCTGCGATTCCAGCCAATGATGGAGCCGCGAAAGCCCGCCGCGCGCAACGCCAGCCCCGCCGAGGTCCCCAGCAGGCCCGTGCCCAGAATTGCGATGCGCTCGATCATGAATGACCCTTTCCGAAGCAGAGCTAGCGGAGTTGGCGGATCCAAAGATCTGACTCCGCTATCGCGCGTAGCGCGGCCAACCCCGCGAACTCCGCTACAAAGTCCTCCCCACCGCCGTTGCAATCAACCTCAACTGCACCATCAGTTCCTCAAACTGCTCGAGGTACAGCGTCTGCGCCGCGTCGGAAGCAGCCTTGTCCGCGTTGGGGTGTACCTCCACGATGATGGCGTCGGCTCCGGCGGCCACCGCGGCCCGCGCCATCGAAGCGACCATGTCACGCCGGCCGGTACCGTGCGATGGATCGCCCACGATGGGCAGATGCGAAAGCTTGTGCACCACCGGAATGGCCGAAATATCCATGGTATTGCGCGTTGCCGTCTCGTAGGTGCGGATGCCACGTTCGCACAGGATCACGTCGTAATTGCCGCCGGAAAGAATGTACTCGCTCGAAAGCAGCATCTCCTCGATGGTGGCCGCGATGCCGCGCTTCAGCAGCACCGGCTTGCGCACCATGCCCAATTCGCGCAGCAGATTGAAGTTCTGCATGTTGCGCGCGCCCACCTGAAACAGGTCCACATAGGGCAGCATCGGTTCGATCTGCGAAATCTCCATCACTTCGCTGACCGCCAGCAGCCCATTCTCACGCGCCGCTTCATACATCAGTTTGAGCCCCGGAATTCCCATCCCCTGAAACGCATACGGCGAACTGCGCGGCTTGAAAGCGCCTCCACGCAGAAAAGTGCCTCCCGCCGTCTTGACGCGTTTCGCCGTCTCAAACATCTGCTCGCGGCTCTCAATCGAACAGGGGCCCGCCATCACCGCGACATTTTCGCCGCCCACTTTTACGCCGTTGCTGAATTCGACAACTGTGCCCTCGGGGCGAAATCCCCGGCCGGCCAGTTTGTAAGGCGAACTGATGCGGTGCACGTGCAGCACGCCCGCCAGCAGTTCAAACTTGCTCAGGTCAAGACTGGCAGTGGGTCCTACGCCGGCCAAAATGGTCTGGGTTGCACCCGTAGTCCGGTGCACTCCCACTCCCGCTTCCACCATGGCGTCGATCACAGCATCGATCTGCTCTTCGGTGGCTTTCTCCTGCATCGCTACGATCATTGCTTGTTCCCTGTCTCGGACGCCTTGCTGGGCTGCCCGGCGACGGTTCCTTGTCGCTGGGGCAGTCCTGCGCCAGTGCCGTGGCCCGGCTCACTGGCCAGGGCATTCCTCTCCGATGCCAACTCGTTCCTTTGCAATGCCCGCATCACGTCGATAATCCGCTCGTAGATATGCGTCAACTCGATATCTGGCAGAGGACCCTTGTTGGCCGCGCGCACGTTGGCGTAGATCACCTTCTCCCGCGCCGGCTCATACACCGGCAGTGAAGTAGCGACCTTCAAATGCCCGATCATCAGTGCGGCCCTGGCCCGCTCGCTCAGCAACTCCACAAGCTGACGGTCCAGCGCATCGATTTGGTTTCGCAATTCTTCCAGCGTCATTTCATCCTCGCGTTGCGTTCCGATGCCGGTCTTGTGAAAGTCCGGCCACGTAAGTGCATAGGAGCTAGAGTTGAATACTAAAGCGACGCGGGCGCCGCCCGCGGGGCTGTGTCGTGGGCCGGGCCCGCGCCCTCCGCCGTAACGGAGAGCCGTAGACCCTTTATAAATCGTGCCACCGCGCCGGGCGCCGCTTCCGGCGTCGACCGCTCAACCAACTCCACAATCGCGCTGCCGATCACCGCGGCATCCGCAAACTCCGCCACCTGCGCGACGTGTTCTGCGTTGGAGATGCCGAATCCCACAGCCACCGGCAGCTTGGTCCAGCGCCGAATCTGCGCTACCAGAGAGGCCGCGTCTGATGTCAGGCTCTGCTGTTTGCCGGTGATTCCCATGCGCGAAATGGCATAAACAAAACCCTTGCTGTGCGTGGCGATGGCCTCAAGCCGCTCTTCAGGGCTGGTCGGCGCGGCCAGAAAAATGGGCGCCAGCTTTACGCGCTCCATCTCCGCCATGTACTCGCCCGCTTCTTCGACAATCAGGTCCGTGACGAGCACACCATCCGCACCGGCGGCAGCGGCATGATCTACAAAGCGGGCAAGCCCATAGCGCAAGATCGGATTGAAATAAGTGAAGATCACCAGGCCCGCATCGGGTCGCGCCGCGCGAATCTCGCCGGCCAGCGCCAGCACATCCTTGAGCCGCGTGCCCCGCGCCAATGCACGTTCGCTGGCGCGCTGAATCACCGGCCCATCGGCCAGCGGATCGCTGAACGGCACTCCCAGCTCAATCACGTCTGCACCGGCATCAATCGCCTCAAGCGCGATAGCGCGCGTGCCGTCGAGGCTTGGGTCCCCGGCCGTCAGGTATACGATCAGTCCGGGCTTGTGATTAAAACGAATCGACATTGTCTTCTGCGGTCAAACCGGGTGCCCCACCCTCGCCGGATTTTTGTTTTGCAGTTAGGGTGCATAACTCAGATCTTATTCACGCGCCTACAGCTTCAACTCACGGGCCAGGATCCCCATGTCCTTATCGCCGCGTCCTGAAAGGTTCACCACCAGTATGTCATGCGCCGGCATCGCGGGAGCCATGCGGAGGGCCTCGGCCACGGCGTGCGCGCTTTCGAGCGCCGGCAGAATCCCCTCGGTCCGCGCCAGCTTCACCACCGCATCCAGCGCTGCCGCATCGTCTTGCGAAACGTACTCCGCGCGTCCCGAATCGTGCAGCGCCGCGTGCTCCGGCCCGATCGAGGCGTAGTCGAGGCCCGCCGACACCGAATGCGTCGCCGCAATTTGCCCGTTCTCATCCTGCAGCACGTATGAAAATGTCCCTTGCAGCACGCCCGGCGCCCCACCTCTGAAGCGCGCCGCATGCTGCCCCAATGCAGTCCCACAGCCTCCCGCCTCAACGCCAATCAGCCGCACTTGCCTGTCCGGAATGAATTCGTAGAATGCCCCAATCGCATTCGAACCGCCGCCCACGCAGGCGATCACCGCCGTCGGCAGCCGCCCCTCCTTTTCGAGAATCTGTTCCTTCATCTCGAGGCTGATGCAGCGATGAAAATCGCGCACCATGGTCGGATAAGGATGCGCCCCCAGTGCGCTGCCCAGCAGATAATAGGTGGTCCGGACGTTGGTCACCCAGTCGCGCATCGCCTCGCTGATCGCATCCTTCAGCGTCTTCGAACCCGACGAAACGCCGCGCACCTCGGCGCCCAGCAACCTCATGCGAAGGACATTGAGTTCCTGGCGTTCCATGTCCACGTCGCCCATGTAGATCACGCATTCCATGCCCAGCAGAGCGCACACCGTGGCCGTGGCCACCCCGTGCTGTCCTGCGCCGGTCTCGGCGATAATGCGTTTCTTGCCCATGCGCTGGGCCAGCAACCCCTGGCCCAGCGCGTTGTTGATTTTGTGCGCGCCGGTATGTAACAGGTCTTCGCGCTTGAGGTAGATCTTGGCTCCGCCGAGTTGTTCCGTCAGCCGCTTGGCAAAGTAGAGGGGCGTGGGCCGCCCCGCAAAATCCTTCAACAGCCCGGCCAACTCTGCCTGGAACGCCGCATCGGCTTTGGCCGCGTTGTACTCATGCTCCAACTCCACTAGCGCGGCCATCAGCGTCTCCGGTACATAGCGACCGCCATACATGCCAAACCGCCCCGGCCGCGACTCCGATGGAGCCGATGGAAGAATCACAGATGATGCCATATTTGAGGACCTCCCGCTAAGTTGCCGTTGAAAACGGGGAACTGTTCAGTGTACTAGGGCTTCTCATAGCTGCACTGGAACCTGGTAGTGTCCTAGGGGTGCGTCGCTTGCCATCCGGCACGAACGTAATAAGAAAGTTGCTGAACTTTGCGGTCGCCCTTCACATTTGGAGTATGCTCAAACTCCACTGCCAGGAAATCGAGGCCCGCATTGGCCACTTTTCTCTTTCTCAACGTGAATTTTCCGCATAGACATAATGAAGACGGGACCTTTGATTCCATTTGCGCAAGTTGCTTTATCACGGTTGCAACTGAAGACAGAGAGACAGACCTCACGGAGTGGGAGAGGGTTCACGTTTGTTCGCGGATCAGGGAGATGGCGGTCCATCGGAGTTCGGCGTAGACTCTTTGCGTATGGCGAAGACACCGGAATTGCTGATTGACTACAATTCAAATTCGTATCCCATCTCTGCAAAGTGTTCCACATGTTGCGTTCAAATGCCGCACATGGAACATAAGGGCGCTTCGTCAGCGGAAATCATCAAATGGTTCGCAATTCAATTCGATTTACACATGCGGCATGAACATGGCCGCAAGGGAAGCGAATCGTTGAGATATGACTTGAATAAATAGAAAACCGGCCACTTTTAAGACGCTACCCTTGAACCTGATCGACGGCTCGCGGTGCGACATCCCGCATGGCCGGGTACGGGCTCTACGGGCTGCGGGAAAACTTCACGCTTTGAAAGAGCACGCCCTCAAAATCCTGCAGACCAGTCAAGCCCCCTCCACTTCCTCTTTCTTCCGTATGCTAGCTAAGCCAGCTGTTCTTTTGCCGGTTAATTCTCTCCCCGGTCCGCACTGGATATGAAGGGCCTAAGGCGAGGCGTAGCTGCAGAAACCCGTAGCCCCTTCTATATCTGAATTCTGCGGCTAAACCTAATGGTATGAGCAGTTTGTAATGGATGGCGCCTTAGATAAAAGAAAAGAAACAGGTTATCCACAGAATGCCGTCGGGGGAGGAGGTAATTGCGAAACATTGCCTCCATCCCAGCACGGCTCAAAGTCGATCTCCACGTTCACTGTTGCCTGCCCCGCGCCACAGGAGAATCTCCACTGCCGCGCCGCCTCGACTGCCGCAGTCGCCAGGATTGCCTCCCCGCTGAGGGTTAGCACGTGAATCACCCGGCCAACACAATCCATGGTCAGCGCAAGCCGCACCACCCCCGTGATGTCCAGTAACCTGGCAAGTTCGGGATAGACCGGCTCCACCCGCCGCTTGAGAACACGCTCTTCGGAAGCCGCGCCGGGGAGCATCAGCGCCACAAATGCTGCCACCATCGCCGCCGCCAGCAGCTTTACCCGGGTGCGCCGCAAACGATTCGTAACCCCATCGGAATCGTTGTCCATCGCTTCCATGACCCGATACTCCGCTCAGTGGAGTTATCGGCAGCATCCGGCGCGGCTTGAACGTTCGGGCAGAAGCGGCATTCGCTACCCTGCGCCGCCACTTTGGGCAACGGCCTCGAAAGTCAGGTCCTGTGCCTTCGAGTGGTGCTCCGCCTGCCACTGCTCAAACAGCCGGCCGTAGCTCAGTGTCATGTACTCGAAATGCGGAACACCCAGCCGCGCGGCCGCCTCGTCAATCCACTCGGCCGTGCCCTCCAACTCGGCAAAGTTGCCGATGGGCGTCTCGTCCACCACGCAATGTCCCTCGCCGTCGGACCATTCGGTGCGCCACTTTTCATATCGGAAGGCCGCCACCAGTCCCAATGCGATGAATATCTCAGCCAGCACAGCGCCGTCGGCCACCTCGGTTTCCGTCTCCACGCGGTGCTTGTGCCGGTCTTCGCCCACTCCCGAGTCGGGGATCCGCTTGTGGGTCACGAACCACCGCCCGCCATACCTGCGGATGCGAAGAATCTCAGTGCGTGCCCTCATCTTGCGATTCGGGGAGTCATAAAGCACGTTGCTTTCAAACTCCCGGGGCGTCTCCAGCCTGAACCCCGCCGCCCTGAGCCGCCTATCGAAATCGGCCAGGTCCTTCACCCGAATTTTGATCTCCGTCTCTATAGCCATCGTAACCAGTGAGTATACGGCAGGCGCCTTTGCCGCCCCTGACCGGCGACAATGGACCGCTAACCAGCGAGAATAGAAAGGTGAAGACCCTCCGCCTGGCTGTTGACCCCGCTTGTCTCGAAACCGCCAAGGCCCGCCGGTCAATTGCCCAGGCTGCTGAAATCCTGCGCGGCGGCGGCCTTGTTGCCTTCCCCACCGAGACGGTCTACGGACTCGGTGCCAACGCCCTCGACCCCAGCGCCGTGGCCCACATCTTTGCCGCCAAGCAGCGCCCCTCATGGGACCCAGTCATTGTCCACATCGCCGGCCTCGCAACCGAAAACCCGATGCTGGACAATCTGGTCACCGGCATCCCCGAGCCCGCTCGCAAGCTCATGGCCGCTTTCTGGCCTGGCCCGCTCACGCTGCTTCTGCCCCGTTCCGCCGCTGTGCCGGACGCCGTCACTGCCGGCCGTCCCCTGGTCGGCATCCGCATGCCGGCGCATGCGGTTGCCATCGCGCTGATCAACCTGGCCGGAGTGCCTATAGCTGCGCCCAGCGCCAATCTCTTCGGCCACACCAGTCCCACCACCGCCGTCCATGTGCTCGACGACCTCGACGGCCGCATCGACGCCATTCTCGACGCCGGTCCCACCCTGCACGGCGTCGAGTCCACCGTGCTGGATCCGTGCCGGAGCCCCATCGTGATCTACCGCCCGGGCGCCATCACAACCGCCCAAATCCTGGAAATTGCCGGCCCCGCCGAACTTCATCATGCCAGCGGAAACTCCCCGGCGACGCCCAGGGAAGCCCTCCCTTCGCCTGGCGTCGGGCTGCGTCATTACGCCCCGCGTGCGCGGCTGGTACTGGTCGAGGCTCCGCTTGCGCAGCTCCCGATTCGCCTGGCCGAAGCCGCAGATATTCGTTGGCAGGAACGCCTGGGCGTGATGCTTCCTGCGGAGCTCGACTCCACTGTCGAGGTGTCCGGACTTAAGGCCGCAACCATCTTTTCATGGGGTCGTTGGGCCGAACCCGAAGAGCTGGCCCGCAACCTTTACGCCGGCCTGCGCGCGCTCGACGCTCAGGGCTGCACTGTCATCCTGTGTCCATTGCCGCCGGCTGAAGGGCTGGGCACAGCCATCCGCGACCGCTTGCGCAAGGCCGCCCATCCTGGGGACATAAGATAGGAACCGGTTCTACTGACCGGCTTCTCCCAGCTTGAACATGTATTTAATCGCACTCTTGTAGATCAGCGTTTTCTCCCGGCCGCGCACCTTCAGGGCGTGCCGGTCGTACCACTCGATGCAGCCCTCTACGCGCCCGCCGTCCGCCAGCATGATGACCATTGGAGTCTGCGACTGGATCTGCTTCTGCAGGTAGAACAACTCGGCGTGCCGATGTCCGTTATCATCCTCCACCTCCTGGGCCGTAAAGCGGAACGGCGCCGACGCAGGGGGCTTTCTCGCGTTGCGATGCAGAGGAACGGCGGAGGTCCTTCCATGAAGCTCAATACCGGGCAGGGCAGCGTGACTGATCATGATTGAAGTCCTCCTTGGCGTAGCGTGAGGCTCGAAAATCCCAAAGCAGGCGGCGCAAAGCAAGCCCGCGAAGATTGCCGCCGCTTGGATGCTGTGCTGCTGCTCCGAACGGGCTTCGGAAATTCACACCTTCCATCCTCCATTGGAACTGCTGGAGACAAAAATACATTTGACGGGGAACCCTGTCTCTGGATTTCCAAGGCGTGGTGTGCTTGATTGTACTTCGAAAAGATGCCCGCCACACCATTGGGGTTGCTTTTCTCTCACAGTCATCGGCGGAGCATATCCTAATGCGCTTCGAAGTAAATGTTTACGCGGTCCGACCCGCCTGAACCCGAACCTCAGCGCTCGCCCAATCCCATCGCGATCGCATCCAGCGAAAGCGACCGCAGCAGATTGCGCCGCATTCCCTGCTCCGCCTGCGCCAGGGCGCGAGCCGCTCCGTCAATCCATTCCACAGTAAGCCCCTGCGCGAGCCGGTCCAGTGCCGCAGCCATGTCGATATTTCGCACCAGCCCCGGGGTTCCCGCCACCACCAGCAGCAAGTCTTCAACCAAGCTGCCCAGCGCCCGCAACAGGTTAATGGTTTTCGTTTGACCGTCGGCGCCGCCTCGATAGGTCTCCGTGGTCTTGAAAAGCTGCGAATAATCGGGCTCCCTGAGCGCAGTCCGAAGCACCACAAGCGCGTCTTGCCGGCTGGCCAGATAAACGCCCAGGTCAAGCGTCAACGCCCGGCCCACGGCGCCCTCCGCCAGCCGCGCCACCAGCGCCCGCTCCGCAGCCTTCAGTTCCGGTCGCCGGGACGCGAGCAGTGTCTCCAGTTCCGCGGCCGGTAGCGCTCCCAAACGATGCACAACCGCCCGGGAGCGGATGGTCGGCAGCAACTCTTGTGGATTCTCTGTCAGCAAGATCAGCGAGGTATGCTCCGGCGGCTCTTCCAGCACCTTCAACAAGCTGTTCGCCGCCTCTTTCATGAACGCCCCGGAGGTAAAGATTGTGAAAGCCCGCAAGGCCTCAATCGGCGGCCGGTAGTATGCCGCGTGAATCACAAGTCGCACCTGGCCCAATTTGATCAGGAGTTGGGGCGGGTCCGGCGGCACAATCAGCACATCAGGATGCGTCTGGATCAGGATGCGGGTCTCGCGCTTGTCCACATCGCGCATCTCCTCGCGCGCGGCCACCGCTTCGGCCACGCGTTCTTCCAGGTTGGCGGCATCGCCGATCCGCGCGCAATTCACGCAATGGCCGCAGAAATCCGGCAGGCCGTCACTTTCGGTCGAGTTGAGGCAGTTCACCGCCCGCGCCAGCATCAGGGCCAGCGTGTATTTGCCCGCTCCACGGGGCCCGGCGAGAATCAGCGAATGAGGAAATCGCCCAGCCCGCACGCTTTCGCGCAGCCGCGTCACGGTTGCCGTGTTCCCTAGAAATTCGTGGAATCCCACGCTTCGAGTCTAGTGCATTTATCGCATCGGATCGAGAAAGGCAATTCAGATCCCGGAACAACCGGCCCCAGGACTGAGCGCGCTATCCCTGCGCCCGGGGAATGACCTTGATGCCATTCTTAGGCCTCAGCGTAATCTTCGGCTGCAGCTCGATCGGTTGTCCCGGCACAAGTTCCAGCCGCCAACGCTGCGCAATCGTAGCCAGTGCAAGCGTGGCTTCCATCCAGGCAAACGATTCCCCGATGCATTGTCTTCCCCCGCCGCCAAATGGGAAGTACGCAAACCGCGGCCGCGCCGCTTTGGCCTCAGGCGTGTGCCGCTCCGGCCGGAAGCTCAGTGGCTCAGGAAACCACCGTGGATCGCGTTGAACAATGTATTGGCTGAAGAAGATCATGGTTCCTTTGCGCAGGCGGTACGGCCCGATCGCCACATCCTCAAGTGCTTCGCGCCCCATAGCCCAAGCCGGCGGATAAAGCCGCATCGATTCAGCCAGCACCATCCCCGCGTATTCAAGGCGCGGGATATCCTCCAGCGTGGGCAGCCGCCCTGCAAGAACCGCATCCAGTTCCACGTGCAGGCGGCCTTCCGCCTCGGGGTTCTGCCCCAGCAGCAACCACGTCCACGTCAGCGCGTTCGCCACGGTTTCGTATCCAGCAAGAAACAGGGTGAGAATCTGATCGCGCAATTGATCCGCGTCAAGACCTCGCCCATCCCCGTCCGTCTGATCGTCTCGAGCCGCAAGCAACATCGAGAGCAGGTCGCCTCTCTTCTCCAGATCGCCACCCCGGCGGCTTTGTTCGCGGCGCGCCCGAATCATGCTGTCCACCGCCTGATCCAGGCGCGCCTTGGCCTTGCGAAACCGTCTCATCCCGGGAAGCGGAGTATTCAGCAGCAGCTCCGCTCGCGGCAGCGCGACCAGGTAGTTGTAGAGGTCCATGATGATGTTCACCTGGTCGTTGATGACATGGATCTCAGGCGTAACCTCGGTGTCAAACAGCGTGCTTGCGGTGATCTGCAAAGCCAGACGCATCATCTCGGCGGCCACATCGAGCGGTTGGCCCGGCCGCCACCGGCCGCTCACAGCCTCGGCGCGCTCCACAATCTGGCCGGCATGACGCTGGATGCGCTGCCGATGGAAGGCAGGGGCCACCACCCGGCGTCCGCGCTTATGTGTCTCTCCATCGGCGGTGATGAGCCCCTCGCCGAGCAGGATTTTCATTCGCTTCTGGGTGCGATCCTTACCGAAAGACGCAGCCTTATCGACGAGCACCTCACGGATGTCCGACGGTTCGTGGAGGAGAACGACATCGTGCAACAGAATGCGGTAATGCGCGGCTCGGCCATAGCGGCGCAGGTGCTCAAACAGCAGAATCGGATTGCCCGGCTTGAAGAACTTGTGAAAAAGGTAAAAAGGCAGATTCATCCGCAGGCCGGGCGGATAAAGGTAGCCTCCCCGGCACACCGTCTCCTCCGGGCAATTCACTTGAGCCGCGTTGCCGGAAAGGTCCAGTGATCCCACCCTTCGAGCCTATTGCAACCCGCACGCGCTGTCGATGTCCCCTGTCGCTCGCACCTTGCCACTGCCGCTCAGGGAATCGCACCCCCCGCAGTTTTCCCTCCTCCCCGTACAATAGAACAGGAGCTGGCACCGACCGATGGCGGAAGCTCAACAGCATCCCCTCATGCCCAACTCGCAATCGCCGGACGGCGGGCAACCTGCCGCCCGCAAGCCTGAGTTGCGCAAGCCCGACGAAGACCCCATCGGCAAGGTCTACGACTCCAGGCTCATGCGGCGGCTGGGTCATTATCTGCTTCCCTACTGGTGGCAGGCGACCGTCTCCGCCATCGCTGTTTCTCTCAAATCGCTCAGTGACGTGGCCGGACCTTACCTCGTCAAAGTGGCTATCGACAGGTATATGACCGGGAAGCCGGGTCCGGCGACCAACTGGCTCACCCGCCGCCTTCCTACCGATCCGATCACTGGAGTAACCGAACTTGCCGGGATCTACCTCTGTGCGCTTATCTCCGCCTATCTCTTCGAGTTCATTCAGACATACCTGATGCAGTGGGTCGGCCAGAAGATCATGTTTGATCTGCGCCGCGACATCTTCCGTCACATGCAGCGCATGCACATCGGCTTTTTTGACACCCATGCGGTGGGCCGGCTCGTCACCCGGATCACCTCCGACGTGGACGCTATCAACGAGATGTTCACCGGCGGCATTCTGGCCATTGTCGATGACTTTTTCACCCTGACCATTATGGCCATCGTGATGCTGAGCATCAACTGGTGGCTGGCCCTGCTGGCCTTCGCCGTTCTGCCTCTGATTCTGGTCGTCACGCGGCTGTTCCGCGACCATGTGCGCGAGAGTTACCGCCGCGTCCGCGCCGCCATCGCCCGCATCAACAGTTTTACCCAGGAACATATCAGCGGCATGAGCGTGGTTCAGCTCTTCAATCGCGAACAGCGCGCGTACAACGACTTCGAATATGTCAACCGCCTCCACATGATCGCGTTCAAAGATACGATCTTCGCCTATGCCCTCTACTATCCAGCTGTGGAACTGCTTTCGGCGGTTTCGATTGCGCTGGTCATCTGGTGGGGCGGGTTTGGCGTGATCTCCGGCTCGGTCTCCATCGGCATCCTGGCCATGTTCAACATGTATTCGCAGCGCTTCTGGCGCCCCATTCAGGACCTGAGCGACAAGTTCAACATCCTGCAAGCCGCCATGGCCGCCTGCGAACGCATTTTCAAGCTCCTCGATACCGAGCCGGAGATTGTCAGTCCCGCCCATCCTCGCATGGGAGACGGCAGCAACCGCATCGAGTTCCATCACGTGTGGTTCACTTACCAGAAGCTCACCTCGGAGCAGAAGATTGCTGTTCAACACGCCGCCGCCTCCGATGCCAGCTCCGCCGACCTGACCGCCATCAAAGAGATCGAGTGGATACTGAAAGACGTCTCCTTCACCATCGAGGCTGGCCAGACCGTAGCCATCGTGGGCCACACCGGCGCCGGCAAGACCACCCTCACCAGCCTCATGATGCGCTTCTACGACGTGACCGCTGGACAGATCCTGGTGGATGGCGTGGACCTGCGCGAGCAGGACCTGACCGCTTTGCGCCAGCATTTCGCGGTCGTGTTGCAGGACCCGTTCCTCTTCACTGGCACCCTCGCCGAGAACATTCGGTTGGGCAATGACGAAATTACCGATGCGGCCCTGCGTCAGGCGGCGCGCGATGTCAACGTGCTGGACTTCGTCGAAACCCTCCCCGGCGGCTTCGACGAGCCGGTGCGCGAGCGCGGCAGTTCGCTCTCCACAGGCCAGAAGCAACTCATCAACTTTGCCCGCGCCCTGGCCTACAATCCGCGCATTCTCATCCTCGACGAAGCCACATCGAGCGTGGATACGGACACCGAATTGCGCATTCGCGGTGCACTGGAACGGATGGTCGAGGGCCGAACCAGTGTGCTCATCGCCCACCGTCTCTCCACGGTGCAGCGCGCCGATACCATTCTCGTGATGCACAAAGGGCAATTACGAGAGATGGGCTCGCACCAGGAGCTGCTCGCCCACCGCGGCCTTTATTGGAAGCTCTACCAGTTGCAATACAAGGACCAGGAGACCAACGGCATCGCGATGCCTTCTCGCGAACCCTCCGTCGCTCGGGTGGTCTAATCTCGATTAATCGGGATTCTTCAGCAGCCAATAGTGGAATCCATCCACAATGGCCATCAGCGCTGCCTGATTCAGGTCGCTGCTCACTCCTGCAGTGATCCACGGCTCATGACCGTCGGCATTGAAGCTGACCGTCACGCGCACGTGCGCCGCCGTGTCCTGGGCGGAAACGTCAATCGCGGTCACAGTGAACCCGCCCAGGCGCATTCGGGCAATCGGCGGATACCATTTTTCCAACTCGCGCCGCATCGCCTTGGTCAGCGCGTCCACCGGCCCTGCGCCCTCGGCCCTCGTGACAGCCAGCGTCGAGTCTCCGATGGACAACAGCATCGAGGCCTGAACGTAGCGGTTTTTAGTCTCGTCCGACTCGTCCAGCACTCTCCAGCTCTTCACCGTGAAGCGATGCTCGAGCGTCTTCAGCACCTTCATGCAGGCCAGCCGGAATGAAACCTCACTGGCCGCAAAGCCGCCGCCCTCCATCATCGCTTCATTCTGGTCCATCAGCGTCTGTGCCTGCGCGGAGTCGAGCGGAACGCCCAGCGTCTGCGACAGCAGGATGAGGTTCGCCTTGCCGGATTGGCCATTCACTCCGATCACGGGATTGGCGCCAAGCCGGGCGGGGTCGCACCACAGGTAAGCCCCTGGATTCTTGCGCTCGCTGCTGCCATGCATGCCCGCCCAGGTGCCAAAGGCACCCGTTCCGACAATCGGAGCCCCGTGCGGCACTTCAAGCGAGAAAGCCGCATAAACCGAGTGGGCCAGGCTGGTTAGTCCCGCCAGCGATTCCGGAGCCACAAATTCAGCTTCGCCCCTCAACTGCATGCTGCCGATCACCGTGGTCAGGTTCACGTTTCCGCAGCGTTCCCCCGTACCCACCAGGGTGCCTTGAATCTGAACCGCGCCCTCCAGAATGGCGGCCCGCGAATTGGCGATCCCCAGGCCGCGATCAGTATGGCCATGGAATCCGAATTTCGCCTCGGGATAGGTCCTGGTCAGGTCGCCAATCACATGCCCGACTTCTTCAGGACTGGCGCCGCCCGTGGTGTCGCAAATGACCAATCGGCTGACTTGTTGCTGCACGCACTGCGCCGTCAACTCGTGAAAGTAGTCCAGGCTACGCTTGGTGAAATCGGGGTCGCACTGCCCGCCGCTTTCGCGCCGGCCACAATTGGCATCCATCGCATGCTCAAGATCCACGATCACCTCAAGACCGGCATCGTGAAGGTACTCGATGGTTTCATTGGCCATCAGCAGGTTCTCTTCCGGCGTAGTTTCCAGCGACTTCATCACGTCCAGGAGTCTTGACTTGACCACCACGACAGCCACCGGAACCCGCGCTTTGCTACCGACAATGAATTGCGCGTCGGGCCAATCCTGCACCCTGGTGCCGCGGCCACGCGTTCTGCCGAACAAGGCCAGCTTCATAGTCCCCGTGTCGACCGAAGAAAGCGCGGCGGTCAGTTCTCCGACAAATCGGTTTGCGCCGGCAAAGCCAATCTCTGCGTACTGGATGCCGAAACCCGCCATCCGCTGCAGAAGGCTCACGGCGCTCGGTACAGAGATATCGATGTTGGGCTGCTGCATTCCGTCACGAAGACTGGTATCGAACAGCTCGACTTTTCTGGCCTTCGTTTCCTTCATTTTCCCTTGTTTCTACGGCGCGGCCTCACCATTGCGGTCGAGGCGTGATCGTCTTGTCCATCGGAGCGCAGTGCTGTGAACAGGATAACTCCTCCATCGAATGCGGCTATCCGCAGCCGTCTCCCGCCTTCACAAGAAAGGCCATCCCTTATGCGGAATGGCCTTTCTTGCAGATCAATCACTCAACCACGACACAGGCCTGCCGATTTACTTGGCGGCGACCAGCGGCCGGGTGCTCAGTGAGCCGTCGGCGTATCCCTTGGAGATATCGGCAATGGATACGGGCTTGTAATCGCCCGCATGCCCGGCCTGGCCAAACTCCGTCATGCGCTGCGCTACCACCTTTTGCATGGCCTCGCGCGCCGGCTTCATGTAGTCGCGCGGATCGAACTTCTCCGGGGTCTCCCACAGCACCTTCCGGATAGCGCCCGTGATGGCGAGACGGTTGTCGGTATCCACGTTGACCTTGCGAACGCCGTTGCGAATGCCGAGCTGAATCTCCTCGACCGGCACGCCCCAGGTTTCCTTCAGCTTTCCGCCGTATTTGTTCACGATGTCCTGCAGGTCCTTCGGTACCGAGGAGCTTCCGTGCATCACCAGGTGCGTCTTCGGCAGCCGCTTGTGGATCGCGATCAGCACATCCATTTTCAGCACCGAGCCATCCGGCTTTTTCGTAAATTTATAAGCGCCGTGACTGGTGCCGATGGCGATGGCCAGCGCATCCACGCCGGTCAGTTCCGCAAACTCGACTGCCTGGTCGGGGTCGGTAATGTGATCGAGGCCGCTGCCGCCCGCGCCGTGTCCATCTTCAACTCCGCCCAGCACGCCGATCTCGCCTTCGACAGTGACGCCGCGCTCGTGCGCGAAATCCACTACCTTGCGGGTCACTTCGACGTTCTCTTCGAAGCTGGCCGGGGTCTTGCCATCGGCTTTGAGCGAGCCGTCCATCATCACCGACGTGAAGCCCAGCTCAATGGCGCTCTTGCAGGTCTCGAAGCTGTTCCCGTGGTCCTGGTGCATGGCAATCGGAATGTCCGGGTAAAGTTCGCTGGCCGCCAGGATGAGGTGGAAAAGATAACGATCCTGCGCAAATTGGCGCGCCCCACGGCTGGCCTGGATGATAACCGGCGACTGCGTTTCCTTCGCCGCCTCCATGATGGCCTGAATCTGTTCCATATCGTTGACGTTGAACGCCCCGACACCGTATCCGCCCTTGGCGGCCTCATCGAGAAGTTGCCGCATGGAGACTAAAGGCATAGAAATTTCTCCTTCTGTTTGGCTCCGGCTGCCTGTGCACTCCGGCCCTGAGGGGGCGGAAAATCAGCCTGCGTGGCGGCGGAACCTGGAATCATCCTTATGGTAGCAGAGACGCGCAAGCAAAAAGTGTGCCCTTCGGCACAGCGCAACTCGGTTCATATCCCGTCTGTGGAATAATCCGTGCGTGCCCATCGCCGCCGCAATTGCCCCCAACAGCTTGTACCTGCTGACCTGTGCCGCCGGCGCCGTCCTGCTACTCCTGTTTCTCATCACGGTCGTGCGCCTCCATCCCGCCCTGGGCCTCATCGTCGCCGCTCTGGCTCTCGGAGTGGCCGCGGGCATGCCGCTGCGCCAGGTCCCCGTCTCCTTCACCAACGGCGTCGGAGGCCTCATGGGTCACATCGCCATCATTCTCGGCCTCGGCGCCATCCTCGGCCGCCTGCTGGCCAGTTCCGGAGGCGCAACCGCGCTGGGCGGCTCGCTGGTCGAAAATTGCGGCGAAAAAGGCCTCCCGTGGGCGCTGCTGGGGCTCGGCATCCTGGTCGGCATGCCGGTCTTTTTTGAGGTCGGGCTGGTTCTGCTGATGCCCATCATCGCCGCCGCGGCGCACCGCAGCAAACGTCCGCCGATCCTGGTTGGCATTCCCCTTCTGGCCGGCCTCTCCATCGTCCACGGCACGCTGCCTCCGCACCCCGCCGCCATGCTGGCCGTAGTGCAATATCACGCCGACATGGGCCGCACCATTCTGCTCGGTCTCGTGGTCGGCCTGCCCGCCGGAATCATGGCCGGGCCGGTCCTCGGCTGGTTTCTCATGCGCCGCTGGCGCAGGCGAGCGGCAAAATCCCGGGGGAAACCCGCCTACGAAGAACCCGCCTTGTTTGAAGAGCCTGAAATCGCCGCGGAAGAAGCAGCCATCGCGCCGCAATCCGCTCAACTCCCGTCTTCCCAACCGGCCCCATCGCATCCCGCGCCCGTCGGACCGATCCGCGCCGCCGCTGCCGTTCTGCTCCCCATCGCCCTCATCTTTCTGGGTAGCTGGGCCGACTCGCTGGCCCCCGCCGGAACCATGGCCAACCAGATTCTCCGCTTTGTGGGCAGCCCCGATGTCGCGCTCCTCATCGCCGTCCTGGCCGCGCTCGTCACCCTCGGCGGCCATATACAAAGCGGCCCCGCCGAAGCCAAAAAGAATCATAGTCGCGGCCTGTTGCGGCGGCTCACCGCCGAGTCGTTCGAACCCATTGCCAATGTACTCATCATTTTGGCCGCGGCCGGAGGCCTCAGCGGCGTTCTCCGCGACTCCGGCGCCGCTCAGGCCACGGTAACTCTGGCCTTGGGCGCGCATATGCCGCCCCTCGTGCTGGCGTGGCTGCTGGCCGCCGTCGTCCGCGTCTGCATGGGCTCGGCCACCGTCGCTATGGCTGTCGCCTCCGGAGTGCTCGCTCCCATGGCCGGTCACGTCGGCGTGCGTCCCGAACTCCTCGTGCTCGCCACCGGCACCGGCTCGCTCATCTTCTCCCAGGTCAACGACCCCGGCTTCTGGATGATCCAAACCTTCTTCAAGCTCGAAATCAAGGAAACCTTCGCCACCTGGACCCTGATGGAAACCGTGCTCTCGGTATCTGGACTCGCCGCCACGCTCGTTTTGTCCGCGGCCATGCGTTAAATTGTTGTTTGGTCGCGGCCCTGCACATTACCCTGCACTTACACTCTGCGCTGTCTCTGATCCGGCAGCTCATTGACCCCGCATCCATGCACCCGGTGCTTCTGGCCCCGGTTTTCTCCTGGAAAGGTCAAATTCATGGTTAGCTATCCTCTTCGCCTGGTTCTGGCCGCCGCGATCGCGAGCCTCACCCTTTCCGCATCCGGCCAAACCAATTCGACCGAGCCCGTCAAACCGCTCTATCCCGACTATCCCAGCGAAACACCTGCCAAACTGCACCCGGTCACGGATAGCTTCAATTACACGCGCCGCGAAGCCATGATTCCCATGCGCGACGGGGTTCATCTGCACACCGTGATCCTGGTCCCCAAAGGCGCGGAACACGCTCCCATCCTGCTCACGCGCACCCCCTACAGCGCCGACCAGCTTACCAGCCACGCCGCCAGTTCGCATCTCGGCCCCATCCTTTACGGCTACGACAACGCGACCGACGTCATCATCGAAGGCGGCTACATCCGTGTGGTTCAGGATATCCGCGGCAAATACGGCTCCGAAGGCGATTACGTGATGAACCGTCCCCTCCACGGCCCGCTCAACCCCACCCCCGTCGACGAATCAACTGACACCTACGACACCATCGACTGGCTGATCCGCAACATCCCCGAGACCAACGGCAAGGTTGGCATCCTGGGCATCTCCTACGACGGCTTTCTGCCCCTCATGGCCGTAGTTCACCCCCATCCTGCACTCAAGGTCTCCGTCCCCATGAATCCCATGGTCGATGGCTGGATGGGCGACGACTGGTTCCACAACGGCGCCTTTCGCGAACAGAACATGCCTTACATCTACGAGCAGGAGGGCACCCGTTCCAACGACGCCAAGTGGTGGTCCGGCACCTTTGATGACTACGAACAGTACATGCGCGCCGGCTCGGCAGGCGAACTCGGCAAAGCGCACGGCCTCGAACAGACGGGCTTCTGGCGGCAAATCCTCGCCCACCCCAGCTACGACTCGTTCTGGTCAGAACAGGCCATGGACAAAGTACTCGCCGCCGACTTCGCCGACGAAGGCATCAAGGTTCCCATCATGCTGGTTCACAGCCTCTGGGACCAGGAAGACATCTACGGCGCACCCGCTGTCTACAAGGCCATCAAGCCCCTCGACAAGGACAACAAAGTCTTTCTAGTCCTTGGCCCCTGGCACCACGGCCAGGAGATTGAGCCTGCCGACAGCCTGGGCGCGATTCGTTTTGGCAGCGACACCGGGACCTGGTTCCGCATGAACGTGCTGCTGCCGTTTCTTGATCACTACCTGAAGGACAACGCCCCTGCAGACAACGTCGCCCCGGTCACAGCCTACGAGACCGGCACAAACCAATGGCAGCGCCTGCCCGCCTGGCCCGCCGCCCCGGCAACCAGGCCGCTCTATCTCGAGCCCGGCTTGAAACTAAGCTTCACGGCTAACCCGGCCAACTCCGCCGACACCGCTAACTCCGCTTACGACCAATACATCTCCGACCCCGCAAAGCCGGTTCCCTACAACGGCCGCCCCGCGCAGCCCATGGGTTACACCCCGCCGCTCACCTGGGTGCAGTGGCTAGTCGACGACCAGCGCGAAGTTTCCGGCCGTCCCGACGTTCTAACGTACACCTCCGACACTCTCACCGCCCCGGTCCACATCAGCGGCCAACCCATCGCCAACCTAATCGCCTCCACCAGCGGCACCGATTCCGACTGGGTGGTCAAGCTCATCGACGTCTATCCCGACGAGGTGGCCGATCAGTCCGATCTTGGCGGATACGAACTGCCCATTTCGGAAGACATCTTCCGCGGCCGCTATCGCGAGAGCCTCTCGAAGCCTGAAGCCATCGCTCCGGACAAGCCGCTCACTTACCGCTTCGCCCTACCCAACGCCAACCACGTTTTCCTGCCAGGCCATCGCATCATGGTGCAGATTCAATCAAGCTGGTTCCCGCTCTACGACCGCAACCCGCAGACCTTCGTTCCCAGCATCTTCTGGGCCAAACCGGAGGACTATAAGAAAGCGACCCAGCGGATCTACCATGCGCCAGGCGAAGCCAGCGCCATCGAACTTCCCGTCGTCGCATCCGATTGACGCGCTGGTGGCGCGGAATTGGCGTTCCTGCGCCCGTTGAATGCTTGCAGGGATTCCGAGGAACCGATGTTGAATCTTCAATGGGCTCGGAGCGTGAATTGACCGGCGCGCGGTTCCCGGTCTACCATCCGTTACGCCTATGTGGACATTCGGGGCCAACTCTCCTATCGGCTGGAGTCGTCGCGCGGCGGTGTGTCTGATGCTGCTTTTGGCTGCGGGCGCGGCGGTGGCATCCCAACCCCAGGGGATGAAACGGGGGAGAAGCACGAGAGCCGGCTCGAGATCGACCAGCTGGAAGAAAGCTGGCGAGACGACGTTCTGCACCGGAAAATCGCGGCCCTGAGTTCGCTGCTCTCGGACGATTACATTGCCATCACCCCCAACGGCATGTTGCAGTCCAAGGACGAGACGCTGACCAGCCTGCGCAGCGGTGCCGTGCACTTCAATTCCATCGAAATCTCAGACCGCAAGGTGCGATTCTACGGGACGACGGCGCTGGTGACTTCGCGTGCTGAGGTCAGCGGCACCAGCCCCGAGGGTGATTTCTCCGGCGGTTATCGCTACACCCGCGTGTATGTGCGGAATCCGGATGGCAAGTGGCAGATTGTGAGCTTCGAGGCCAGCCGCATTCGGGACCGCGACGTCCATTGATGCCGAGGTGATGACGAGGACCGCACCCAGCGCTTGATTTCCCGTTCCATTTACGCTCGCGAGCGATTCATACTCCATGCACCAAGCTTCAGCCCCAATACAATGGAACCATGCCTGAGCTTCCCGAGGTGGAGATCGTTGCCCGCGGCGTGGACGCACGCGTACGCGGCGACCGGATCTTGAAGGTGTGGTTCGCCTCGCACAAACAACCTTTCAAAACGGCGGCGGCGAACCAGGCCAAGGGCCTTGGGGGCCGTGTCTTTCTGAGGGTATACCGGGTGGGAAAGCACATTGTTTGCGATCTGGGCGCGGCGTGCGGCGGCGCTTTGGAGGAGAGCAATCGACCTCCCAAGGCGCAGTGGATCGTGCATCTGGGGATGACGGGTCGGCTGCTGGTGACCACGCCCGACGGCCCGGTGGCGGCGCATACCCATGCCCGGCTTACGCTCGAGAGTGGCCGGGAGCTTCGGTTCGTGGACGCGCGGCGGTTCGGAAGGCTGGAGTTCCGAGATCTGGAGCGGTGCGAGGCATTTGGCGCTCCGGGCGCGGAGCCGTTGAGCATCGGGCGGGAGGAATTTGCCGGGTTGTTTCACGGTCGACGTCTGGCGATCAAAGCGGCTCTGCTAAACCAGAAATTGTTGTCGGGAGTGGGGAATATTTATGCCGATGAGGGCCTGTTCCGGGCGGGAGTGCGTCCGCGGCGATTGGCAGGGCGGCTCACCCGGGCAGAGCTGGAACGGCTGCGGCTGGCGTTGCGCGAGGTGCTGGAGCAGGCCATCAGGCGGGGCGGCTCGTCCGTCTCCAATTACGTGGACGCGGACGGTGTGAAAGGCTTTTTTCAACTGGAGCACCGCGTCTACCAGCGGACGGGACAGCCATGCCTGGTGTGCGGCACGCCGATTCGCCGGATCGTGGTGGGTGGACGGAGCACGCATTATTGCCCTCACTGCCAGCGGTAGGTTACGAAAGTATGGTTTTTTGAAGATTCATGCTCTTGAACTACTGGAATCGAGACTCCGGATTGGAAGTAAACGCCGCAAAGCTCTGGAAACAAAGGGAAGACGAAACGGCACACTGATTGCTATGTAGAGGGTGCCAGTGATGTACCGGCTGCTGGAGGAATCCGGCCAGCCCACAAACACAGCAGACGCCCGGCAAGAGCATCCGCCAACGAAGCGGCCCCGCAAGGGGGAGACCGGCCGGGAGAGCCTGCGAAGGGCGCGGTGGATAGAACCACCGGCCATGATTTGCTGGGAGGCCAGTGACCAGCACGGGAACGCAAAGCGCTACTCCGCTACGGAGTGGCGCTTTGTGCGTCAGGGCTGTATTCGAATGGACCTGGCCAGGGTGCCCATACGATTTCGGGGTGCAGGCTTGCCGGAGCTGCTGTTACTTATGCTGATTTCTCCCGAAGGCGGACTTGCGCGACTTTGCGACAGGCTGTACTATCAGAGTTGCCTATCAGGCGACTGATGCGCACCACCCTGGGTCGGGTGGTGAGAGCTCGTCGCTGAAAAGAGAACCTTCGCATGTCAACGTGCATCTTAGTGGATGCGAGCGGCGAGAACTCCCATAGGATTGCGTCACCCGAAAAGAGCACTGGCGGCACTGTGCCGAACCTGCAAATTGGATAGAGCAAGGTTTGTGCACCAGTCGGCTTGAGCATTTTCACAGTTGGAGTACCCGGAGCCCCTCACTTGAGTGGTATTTTCCTGAAGAAGAAATCTCCGTACACTGGGCAATCAGGGCACATTCGCTGTGGAGAAACCGTGGGCTTAAGAATTTTGTGGTAGGTTGCGAACGCCGCTTAATGCGATCCGCCTGTGTTAGGTATAGAGAGATTTCGCCTGCTGCCGGAAAAATCGATCCTGATGGGACGAGCCAAGCGGGCCCAAGGTATTCAGCACCGTCAAGGGAAAAGCTGGACCGAAGTAGAACCATGCACCATAGAGCAAAGTGCCAGGAAGTGCACGCATGACGACAGAACCGACGCAGCCCCAGCCAGAGCAGGGGCCAGCCCAGGCTAACGGCCAGGGGCAGTCGCAGGGGCATCGGCGCCGCCGGCGCCGCCGCAAGAATAAATCCAGCCAGCTGGGCGCGCCGCAGGCGCAGCAGGCCCAACCAGCGCAGCCACAGCAGGCGCCGCCCCAGCCACAGGCAGCGCAAGCCAAGGTGCCCCAGGTGCGTCAGAACCAGGGACGGAAGAAGAAGTTCTTCCAGAAGGGTTCGGCCCCGCCGGCTCAACCGGGCAATAGCATCTCTTCGCCTCCGCATGGCCGACGCAAGGAAAAGCAGCGGGGACCACGGATGTTCGTGGGTCCGATGGACCACAGCTACCGCGCCGTGAACGGTAATGTGTCGGATGGGCCGGCCTCGACCATTCCGACGTCAGGTAACGGACACGGCACCTACTACCCGGACGTGTACCAGACTCCGACAGCGGCTCCGGTGCGCGAGAACGCGCCCACGCGCATCTTCTGTTTTATTGATGACCTGTTTTTCCAGGCCAAGATTCAGGAGACGGCCCGGAAACTGGGCGTGAAGGTCGAGTTTGTTAAAGGTGACAAGGAAGCCGTCGCACGGATCACTGAGGTTCCCGAATCCGAACGGCCAACGCTGGTGGTGTTCGACCTGAACAACCTCAACGCCAAGCCGATGAGCCTGATTCCGAAATTCAAGGCGAAATTCAAGAAAGCCACGTCAATCGTCGGCTTCCTGAATCACCTGCAGGGCGATTTGAAGATCAAGGCGACTGAGGCTGGCTGTGACACGGTCATGCCGCGTTCGGCGTTTTCGCAGAGCCTGCCGAACCTGCTGCGCCGTTATGGGTTGGAAGAGGAAGAGGAGTACGCTCCACAGCCGGTGTGACGTTGTTGAACAGCGACCCAGAGACAGGAAAAGACCGCGGTTCGAAGTAGCCATCGGGATCCCTGTAAAATCGGGTCATGTCGCTGCACATCGGCATTGTAGGCTGTTCGGCGGAGGGCGCCGCTCTCTGCTACCGCACCATCTGCCTGGAGGGCGCGCAATGGGCCGGCCCTCACGCACATCCTGAAGTCACACTGCACACCTTCTCACTGGGCACGTACATGGACTGTGTCTATCGCGGCGACTGGCAGGGTGTGGGCGAGCTGATGCTTCGTTCGGCAGGCAAGCTGGCCCAGTGCGGCGCGGATTTTCTGATTTGCCCGGACAACACCATCCACCAGGCGATGCCGTTTGTGCTGGAAGGAGGATCGCCGCTGCCGTGGCTGAATATTGCCGGAGTGGTGGCCGATGAGGCGGCAAGCCGGGGCTACCGGCGCATTGGGCTGCTCGGCACGCGCTGGCTAGTGGAGAGCGAAGTCTATCCGGAGCAGCTTGCGGCGCGCGGGCTTGATCATGCGCGGCCGACTCCGGATGAGCGTGAGGCGATCAATCGCATCATCATGAATGAGCTGGTGTACGGCGTCTTTCGCCCCGAAGCCGTGACGGAACATCAACTGGTGATCCGGCGGATGAAGGACGAGGGCTGCGATGCCGTCGTGCTGGGCTGCACGGAGATTCCGCTGATCATCAGCAACAAGAATTCGCCGCTGCCGGTGCTTGATTCGACGCGGTTGCTGGCGCGGGCGGCGCTGCGGCGGGCGGTAAATGCGCCAGCGATCTAATCTATTGAACGGCGGTCGGCTCCAACGGTGTCGGAGCGCGATTCAGCGGAGCCCGCAAGCCGGTGGTCGTCTGGAGTGATGCGGCGGTCGCCGCTTCCGGTCGTACGACGATCTCTCGAACTGCGACGACGATCTTCGATAATGGACATGTCGGGGAGCACAACCATTCGCCTGCCGGAAGGTCCCGATACGGGGACGGCCTGTGCCTTCGCGGTGGGTTGCGCGCCACTGGTGAGTAATTTGTTCAGCACCGGGATATTCATTCGCTGAGTTTCGACAAAATCGACTCCTGCAGCGGTCAGGGTAAAGTCCGAGTTATCGGCCCGTGTGATATATCCCTTCTTTTGCAGGTACCAGGTTGTGAAATCAAGATAATCGCGCGGGAATCCCATGCGTTTTTCAATCTCGGGGAGACTGACTTCAGGCGCGTAGGGGTTGGCGCGGCGCCGGAAATAGAGCACGGCCAAGACCGCCAGACGCCGGTTCAACTCGCCCTGAACGGTATCCATGAAATCAACCGAAGTGGACATCGGTGCCGGCTGAGGATCTGATTGGCGCGATACGTCGTATTCGGCGCGCCGTTCTTCATTGGAGAGCACATCGTAGGCGGTTCTGAGTTGATTGAAGGTTTCCACATTGCCGGAATCGGGATTGTCGGGGTGAAAGCGGGCGGCTAGAAAGCGGTAGACGCGATGGATGGTGTCCTGATCGGCGTTGGGACTGATCTGGAGAAACTCATAATAATCTACATCTTTTGCAGCCGTTTCCACGCAGGATTCCTCTCAACCAGAAAATGGAACCGAGGTCAAATTGTAACCATTCCCGATCCACGATAAAAGGCTAAAACGCATAGAGCACATTACTTTAGCGGTGGAAGGTCAGCACAACGCGTTCAAGCCGGGAGGCCATCCTGGCAACTTCCGAAAGCCTGGTTAGGCTGGGACTGTTGAAGGATGGCCTCATGAGTTCTGAAATGGGCGGGAACCCGCGAGCAGAGGAACTCACCTGCTGTGGTTTCAGGCGCGGGCGTGTACTGGCATCTCAGAGGACGAGGACGTGAAAGCACCGTCCGATCCGTGCTGCTTGACCAGCTTGTTGTAGATTCCGATGACAAGGAAGGGAGCAGCCCACTGCCCTACATAAAGAGCCTCGTGTTTTCTGTTGGCCAAATGCAGGCCCAGCGATACGGCCATGGACCCAAGCGCGAGTCCAAGGAATAAGCTTGAAGGTGCTTGAGCGGTTACTTTTTCGATTGCGGCCGTCAGTTGATCTTCCCGTGCTTCACCCTTGTTTACGCGATAGTCCATCATTCTAAAATCTCCTTCGCGATAAATGATCGCTTTTCGTGAGATGCAGGAAAAGCGCGCGGGGAAGGCAAGCCGTGCAGCCGGATTCCTGCTGGCTTGGCTGTTGGCGAGAGAGTAATTGAATGTTGGGGGTGATCCAACCGGAGTGTAAATCCTTGGCACAAAGACGAGGCAGGCGCCGTCGTTGAAGATGTTGCCGTTCGGTCAACGAAGCTCTTGGCCTGCTCCAGGAAAGGACACGCATGGAATGGTCGACATTTTTCTGGTGAATGGCTGGCGCCTCGAAGGTTTCTCCAGGGGGCACGAGCCGGTTTGTCATCTTTCAAGAACAATAGCGAGACGTTTATGTTGTGTTCCTGAAGGCGGGACCGCTGACCTTCAGGCGCGGTGGACACACTGACCAGCCTCGATGTGAACCATCTCTATGTGATTGAAGAGGGCGGGAAGATCTTGGAAAAACTGGCAATGTCGTCCACAAAGAGGGCATGAAGGGCGGATACCTTTGCGGGCCGCCGGAGCGGGGACTACATCGCCGCGACGAATTCGGGCAGAGCCATGGCCGCGCTGTCCTGCAAAAGCTGAGTCATCCGAGCCGCCATGCCAGTGTACATAGACGCTGCACGGAAGGCATTCATGCGGACGCCCTCGCCAGCCTGGTTGATGGCGAATTGCGCAAGCGTGGTGAGAACACAGAATCGAATCTGCAGCGCATCGGTACGCAGGATCTGGATCAGCTGGGGGTCGACGGAGTCGGAGTTGCGGGCGGCAAATTCGGCCATCTCCTGCATGATGCCGGCGTTGCGATAAATGGCCCACAGGCCATGGGGTCCTTTGATTCGCGTCCAGGTTTCGTCGGGCGTGGTGCTCAGGCCTTCTTTCCAAAGGAAGTGCTCGCTCAAATTGCGGGCGCTGCCATCGGGGCTCAACCGGGCAATCAAGGAATCCCATGATTGCTGATTCCGCCGGCGATTTCTTGCCCGGCAGTAGCCAAGGAAGAAGGCTACCGAGAGGACAGCTCCGATTTGGACAGCCTGGATCATCTTTCTCTTCCGGAATTGGCAACCAGAGTAACCAATTTCCTGTTACGTAGATAACCTAAGGTAATTCCTGATGCGTTGCAATGATACTTCTTGGTGACAAAATGATGAATTTGGGCCACGCTTTGGCACCCCGGAGTGGGCGCATTCGCCCGATAGAGAAGTGCTAACAAGCCGCACCGGGGCGAAAGCGGAGGGCGAGAGGCGCGAAACAGCGCTTTACGCCGGCGGGTATGCTGTTGGAGTGTCGAACTGGACGCGTTTCCGTCGGGCTGCCTCGATTGCCCTGGGTCCGCTTGCCGCAGTCATCGAGGGAGGCTAAGCGAGAGCTGAGGAAGGTGGTCGAGTTGCAACATCGGGGCAATTCCGCACAGGCGGAGAGATGGACGATGGGGTCCTGCCGGCTTTGGATTTGGGCGGTTCTAGTGAGTGGAGCTCTGGCTGCGCTGACAGGTTTGGCGGCGCAGAAAGAGCAATTGAATTCGCATTCCCTCAAGCAGGCTAATTTGGCTTTTCGGGAGGGGTTCGCGGCGCGCCAAGCAGGGAACCTTGAACTGGCACGCGCGAAGTTTGCCGAGGCGGCCATGCTCGAGCCGAAGGTTCCAGAAGGACATGAGGCGCTGGGTGCTGTTCTGTTGGAGATGGGCAACGGAGCCGGTGCAATAGGGGAGTTGGAAACCGCAGCGAAGCTGGAGCCGAACGATGCAGGAAACCAAGCCAATCTCGCCCTGGCCTATGCGCAGACAGGCGAGCCGGGGAGCGCGATTCCGCACTTTGAGCTAGCAGTTCAACTGGCGGACAAGCCAAGTCAGGCGACGATGAGCGCACCGTTTTTCGAGGCGTACGCTCACGCGCTGGCAGCAACGGGCAAACCGGATGCAGCGATCACAGAATTGAAGGCCGAAGAGGCACTGGCGGGGAAAAGGGCCAATCTCGATGAGGAGATCGGTTCCCTTTATGTACAGCAGGGCCAGTGGGACGAGGCACGCAGCCGTCTCCAGCAGGCGGTCGCGCTGGACGGCTCGCTGGTGAAGGCGCGGATTCACCTGGGTATCGTACTCCGCAAACAGAACGACCTCGGCGACTCGCTGGCCACCCTGGAAGCCGCGTCAAAGCTCGACCCGCATTCCGGCGAAGCTCTTCTGGAATACGGTCGTACGCTGGCCGCCGCGGGTAGAGACGACGATGCGGCAAAACAGTTTGATGGGGCGTTGAAGCTGAATCCGCAGTTGCCGGGCGCAGCGCTCGATATGGGTATGGCGCTGCAACGGCTGGGGCGTCAGCAGGAGGCAATTCCGCGGTTCGAGCAGTCGATTGCAAGCGAGCCGCACAACGCGAGCGCACTTACGAATCTTGGCCTTGCCCTGACCATCACGGGTAAGGCCAGCGAAGCTTTGAGCTATTTTCAGCAAGCCAGAGCGTTGGAGCCCAAGGATGCGGTGGTCTACAAGGACATGGGCGTGGCGCACGTGCAGATGTCGGCGTTCGACGACGCCATTGGCGATTTTGAAAAGGCGTTGGCGCTGGACCCCAACGATCCGCAGATCCACTATGATCTCGGATTGGCCTACAAGTTCAAAGACCGCTTCAACGATGCCATCACGGAGCTGAGTCGTGCCGGCCAGATGGACCCCAGACAGCAGGATCCGCCGTATACGCTCGGCATCCTGCTGATGCAGATGGGCAAGCTGGACGATGCCGTGGTGCAACTGCGCAAGGCGGTCACACTGCGCCCGGAGAACGGCGACGCGTGGGCCATTCTGGGTAGCACGCTCAAGCAGGATTCGCGTCTGCCTGAGGCGGCGGAGGCGTTGAAGAAAGCAATTCTGTTGCAGCCTGGCCAACCGAGTCCGCGGGTAACGCTGGCGAGCGTGCTCGCCGAGCAGGCCGCCAACCTGACCGAGCAAGCCAACACTGCGGAAGGCGCAGCGGACGTACAGAAAGCCGCAACATTGTGCAGCCAAGCGAAGAATCTGCGCAGCCAGGCGGCAAATCTGCGGCGCGAAAGCGCGGAACTGGCGCGCAGCGGTGTGAGCCGCCAACGAGCCAACTCTGCCATGAACGCGGGCAACCAACTCATGCTGCGCGGGCAGATCGCGGACGCCATCGTGCGCTACCAGGAATCCATCGACGCCGATCCTTCGTTTGCCGATCCGCACAGCCAACTTGCTGTTGCCTTTGAACGCCTGGGGCGCTGCGGCGAGGCCGCTGCTGAACGCAACCAGGCCGAAGAACTCTCAAAAGACAACTAAAATGGATGTTGAATCATCCAGAGGAAACGATGAACCTCTCTTGTCGGGAATCCTGCACACCTCATCTTTTCGTCCGGCTCACTCAGTGGACAACCGTGCTGGCATTGGTATTGACCGCAATGCAGGCCGTCATCGCTCAAGAGCCGCCCGCGCCGCAAGCACGATGGACTGAAGCACAGGCCAATGACTGGTATGCGCGGCAGCCGTGGCCGGTAGGCGCGAACTTTCTGCCGTCCACCGCGATCAACGAACTGGAGATGTGGCAGGCTGACACTTTCGACACTACGACGATCGACCGTGAGTTGGGCTGGGCTGAGAACATTGGCATGAACACCATGCGCGTTTTCCTGCACAACCTGCTGTGGGAGCAGGATCCAAAGGGCTTTGAAAAGCGCATCGACGCGTTTCTGGCCATCGCGGCGCGGCATCATATCCGGCCAGTGTTTGTGCTGTTCGACTCCTGCTGGGACCCGATGCCAAAGCTCGGGCCGCAGCACCCGCCCATTCCCGGCGTGCATAACTCCGGGTGGGTGCAGGCGCCGGGCACCGAGATACTGTCGAACCCCGCCGAGTATCCGCGGATGGAAAGCTACGTGAAGGGCGTGGTGGGAGCTTTCGCCAACGATCCGCGCATACTGGCCTGGGATGTGTGGAACGAGCCGGATAATGGCGGAGGCGGGAATTACGCACGCGAGGAGCCGAAGAACAAGACCGAGATTGTTCTTGAGCTGCTACCGCAGGTCTTCGCGTGGGCGCGGTCTGCGCATCCCACTCAGCCTTTGACCAGCGGTGTGTGGCACGGCGATTGGGGTTCGCTGACCACGATGCCACCGATGGCACGGTTGCAGATCGAGCAATCCGATGTGATCAGCTTTCATAACTACGGCTGGCCAGAGGAGTTCGAGCGGCGGGTAAAGCAGTTGCAGCAGTTTCACCGTCCGCTGCTTTGCACCGAATACATGGCGCGCGGTGCCGGCAGCATCTTTGACACCGTGTTGCCGATTGCCCACAAGTATCATGTGGCGGCCATTAACTGGGGACTGGTGGCCGGCAAGAGCCAGACTTATCTGCCGTGGGATTCGTGGCAGCGCCCCTACGTGCTGGAGCAGCCCACCATCTGGTTTCACGACGTCTTCCATCCTGACGGAACGCCATACCGTGAGCGTGAAGCAGAGATCATTCGCAATTTGACGAGCGAGAAGTGAGTCGATTTCGCACTTGTGCATCGCGGTTCCTAACTCCTGGATTGCTGCTTATGCATTCGACGCGCCTTCCTCAAGCGGGCGGCGACACCGGCCGGTGCATTTTCAGTGGATAGTCTTTTCGAGCAGGCGCGTTGGAATGCCTGGGCCGCGGCAGAGCAGGGCCTGTCGAGACGCACCAACTGACGCGCTCGACCGAGACACCTGAACCTTCATTCTCATGCTGATCGCCGTTACATCACTCAGCGTTGTGCGGACCCGTGAAGTTACGTCGCAAGTGCTCGTCTCGACATTTTATGGACTGTTGCTCGCGGTGATGTTCTTCGTCTTCAAAGCACCCGACGTTGCTCTCTCGCAGATTGCCGTAGGGACCGTCGCGCTGCCCTTGATGGTGGCTGGTCTATCTGTTTGCGCACGCGATGACAGAAGCGGGCTTGTTCTTTGTCTCGGGTATTGTCTTGGACCGTTTGCGTTCGACCAACGACCAAACGCTGTTTGGAAGGGGCAAGCCGCTGCGATTCATCGCCTTGTTGTGGCTTCTGGGGGGCGTTTCGCTTGCGGGGCTGCCGCCTTTTCAATTTCGCTGGGTGAGAAACTGATCGAGGAGGCATCTCACTCCCATGCGCCGGGCGTATGGATCTCATGGATGTACTTGGTCACCGGTACGCTCACGTCAGCACCGGTGTTTCGCGCATTCCTCCTCGTATTTATGGGATTGGGAGACAGGGGCCTTCTGACCGCACCGCTCGAGTGGACGAGAATCCGGAAAATGACGATGGCCTGTACGTGATTCCGGCGCGTCTGTTTGTGCCGTCTTGCATCTGCATCGCACTCGCCGCTCTGCCTTGTGTGATCCCGGGGGCAGCCAGGTTCATTTTTTCCGCTGGCTGCGCTTTATGTCGCAGACCGCGCTTTGGCGGGTGCCGCTGTCTTTCACGCTTCGCTTCCGCGAGGTCTTCAATGGGCCTCGTATCTCGAGAGAAGAAGATTTTCTCTTCGAAAGGCACAGAGCGGGCATCCGGGGGGACACAGTGTTGATGAGCAACTGCTTGGGGAATATAACGTTGGCGCCATACCGGGGTCCAAAATCACGTATAGAGCTGGCGCCGATGCGGCTTGTGAGGGCCTTGTTGCTGGAGATTAACCAGGCATTGTCTTGGGAGAGTTCCATGCGTTTGCGCAGATACTCGAAGAACGTCGGATTCGCCGGTGGTGTCATCCCCCAATCGTCCAGTCGTTGCCAATTTCCGGTCAGGATACTGGAGATCGTGTTGTAGTGCGATGTGACACCCGCGTTGCGCAGCAGAGGATAGAAAACACATTGAGGTAGCAGGTCATTGTATAGATGGGGAATGTTTTGAAGGCCGGTCTTAAGAAAGGTCTCAGCGCGGCGTACGCCGCCACAGGCTACTATGATGACTTTTCGATCGTCCCGGCCCGCTGCGTTGGAGGGCGCGCCGGCGAAGGCGAACCTGCGAGAGCAGGCCAATTGGTCCACGAGCCAGATTGAAGCAGCCTTCAGGATATCCCGTCGAGAGACATCCATAGCACTCCGTGACTCACTCGGAAACCTAAATCCACCGGAAGAGTGGCGGTCTCCACTTATCGGCTCCGAGCTACAACAAGAATAACTGCCAAGACAGGTTCTTCCGCAGGAATGGTAAGTGCCTGCGGAAGAACCCGTCTTTTAACTCCAGATGCTTTCGCATCTACTGGTTACTTGCCGAATTAGAACACGTACTTTGCGGCGAGCTGGAAGAATCGGGCATCCGGCGTGTAGTTCTGGAAGTTCTGGACGGACGTGATCTGACCACCGGTTGGATTAAGACTGGTGTCGGACGGGCTGTTCCAGGAAGGATGATTGAAAAGGTTGAAGGCGTCGGCACGGAACTGTACGTACTGCTCTCGCCAAGTCTTAAAGTTTTTGAATCCAGACATATTGATGCGCTCATAGCCTGGTCCGTAGATCTGGTTAGACTTTCCACCAAAGTATCGGATGGCATTGGCAGTGCCCGTTACATAGGAATCAGGCGTGCCGGGAACGTTCCAAACGAGACTTGGATCGAGCCCCGATACCGGATCGCCGAATGCGCAGGGGTTATACCAGTTTGTCCTGTTTTTCACCGAGGTGGGGCAAGTAGTACCTGTGTCAGGGTTCGACGCCGGCACACTACCTCCACCCTTATACGGATCGCTGAGCCGGATTGCATTGATTTGGGAAGCACCATTGGCGGCGACGAAATTACCGCCCGGGCCAATGGTAATCGGGTTGCCGGTTTGCGCGGCCCACGTGAGACTCGCTGACCAGCCGCCCACGAGGTAATCCAGCGGGCCACCGTCGTTCAAGAATTTGCGTCCTACACCGAACGGCAAGTCATACATGCCGTTCACTGTGATGCGGTGACGGGCATCGTAATTGGCGTTTGTAAATTCGTACTTGAGTGGAATGAGCGTTGTGTTGCGGTAACTGGGACCGCCCCCGATACCGGGATTCGAAGCGTCATCCTCAGCGTGGGACCAGGTATACGTCGCAAGATAACTTAACCCGCCGGAGTAGCGGCGTTCGAGTTTTGTCTGCAATCCGTTGTACATGCTTTCGCCAATATACTGCTGGTCGCCGGTGCCTTGTGATACACCGGGAAAGGGCGACGTGTTGTAGTAATTCTCCTTGTTGGTGACGGCGAGGGCACTGCCGATGGGATTGGTGCCCGCATAGGTGTGCTTGCCCACGTTGCCGACATATCCTAGGGTTGCAATTATGTTCCTCGACAATTCTCGCTCGAAGGACAGGTTGTAGCTTTCGGTATAAGGAGTCTTGGGGTTGACATCAGACATATTGATGCCGGGTTCACCCGCATAGTTAGCGATTCCACCATTGCTGAGATAGCTCGACATACCCGTCTCAAGATCGGCAGCGTATGGAAGCTCCGATCCATCCGAGGTATTCGGGATGCCGGTGGATGGGCATTGGCTATTCGGGTTACTCGCGCCGCTCTGGTTGGAAGGCAGGCAGGCGCCGGAACCCAGGTAGGCATTGTAAAGAACTGAGGTATACGAGAACGGGTAGTTGACCGTCAGCTCGGCACCCCCTGGGGCTTCAATGGCTCCGTAGAATATTCCGAATCCAGCGCGCACGACCGTTCTGGGATCGACTTGGAGTGAAAGCCCGATGCGTGGGGCAAAGTCATCCTTTTTAGAGTTCACCAAAGATAAGTTGTTGTTGCTGACATAGGCAGTTGTAATGTTCTGCCCGGCAAGCAAGTTAGTGAAGTTCGAAGGAAGGAGGTTTTGACTTTGCACCTTGGAAGACAATTGATAAACGCCGGTGCCGGTGACGGAGCCTGAATTGGTACCGGTGCCCTCGGCAACCAAGCTGGTCTGATTGATGACGAAGTTGGCTACTTCGCCATTCTTGTTGCTCTCAGGCTGGACATAGTCATATCTCACGCCGAGGTTGAGAGTGAGCCGTGGGTTGACGCGCCAGTCATCCTGGGCATATGCCGAACGATACCAACGAAAGTAACTGGTATCCCAACCAGGGGAGAGGCCAACGTTACTCATGTTGTCGGTAAACAGGTCGGGCACGCCGCCTCCGGTATTGCCTATCCCATATTCGGAGGAGAATTGGCCGCTATAGGAGTATCTTCCACGGGGATACTGGGCCTGGCTAAAGGATGTGCGAATGCTCTCAAGCTGCAAACCGAACTTGAGGGAATGGCTACCGAAGACTTTGGTCACGTTGTCAAGGATCTGGTAAATGTTCTGACGCTCGACGGACGGAACGTCGCGGCGCGCACCGGCGGCGCTAACTCCGACAGTGCCGCGGAGCGGGATGTAGGGAAGACCGCCATTGGCTTCAGGATAACCGGTAAAAGGCACGCCACCCATCCCGGGGATCAACGTACTTGCGGGGGTATTCGCGTTCGACTGAAGGAACTGGTAATCGCCCCAGTTGTATCCAAAACGAAACTCATTGACGAGGTTGGGGCTGAAAAGGTGGGTTTCGCTGCCCATGAAGTTTTGAGCCAGGTTGAAGTTAGTTGCACCGTGGAAGCTGCCTACATCGTTGCCACCATCAATCACCGGTCCGAGCGGAGGAGTATAGGTGACCTGATCGTGGGTGTAGCTGTACCGCACGAAGGTCTGGTCTTTGGCGCTGATATTCCAGTCCACGCGCTGATCCCACTGCCAGGTATCGTCATGGACAGGGAGATTGGGACTGTAGTTGTTGTACAAAAGTCCACTGCCTGGAGTGTTGTAATTGGAGGCATTCCAACCCCCGGCATTCGGCTCGGGATACGCGGCCAGAATTTCACTTGCGACGGAACTCATTTGGCCGGCCGGACTCCCTCCAGCTATGGCGGGTTGGCCCGGAGTAAGAACGTTTGTGGTTGAAAGGGCAGGGCACGTAACCGGAAAGGGTGTAGAACCTGAGGGCGAGCAGGTCGTGGTCGTGGGATACAGTCCCGGGGTGGAGCCATTTGGATTCGCAAACGCGCCGCCGGTCTGGGTCAATGGGAGCTCACCGGCCGTGTTCGGTGCAAACACACCGACGGGCACGCTCTGTCCCGAGATGGCAGGATTAAAGAACTCCGAAAAATCCCCATTGCGCATGCTGGCCGTGGGTACGGTTAGACCAGGGCTGGGCTGAGCAAAAGCAATGCGATTTGCCTCCGCGTCGCCGAAGTAAAAGATCTTGTTCTTCCAGATTGGCAGTCCGAGAGTGGCTCCGAACTGGTTCTCGTGATAGGCAGGAATTGAGGTGGCATCCCAGTCCTGCGCATCAAATGCGGTATTCCGGACGTATTCCCACACATCACCATGGATTTGGTTGGTGCCTGACTTGATGCTGGCGTTGAGCACAGCTCCGGCCGAGTGGCCGAACTCGGCGCTGTAGTTGGACGTGCTGATGTTAAATTCCTGAAGCGCGTCCGGTGGGGGCCTCACGTTGTAGCTGGCGCCGTTCTGAAAGTCATCGACGTTCACATTATTGTCGACGCCATCCAGGATGAAATTGTTCTGAGTAGTGCGTTGGCCATTGGCGGAGAAGTCCCCGGTTCCACCGCCGCGGGCTGTGCCGTTGGCGAAGGATGGATCGACGCCAGCGGCCAACTGCGCGATATACACCCAGTTGCGCCCATTGAGCGGCGTGTCGTTGATGGTGTCAGTGCTCATGCTTTGACCGACAGCGGACGACTCGGTCTGAAGCAGAGGCGGCGCGGATGTCACCATTACCGTCTCCTGCACTCCTCCGGGCTTCAGGCTGATATCTATGTTCAAGCGGTCCTGTATATTAACGCGGATGTTCTCCTGGGTCGTGATGTCAAAGCCCGGGGCTGACGCGCTCACTGTGTAATTGCCGATTTTGATGGGAGAAAAGACGTATTCTCCTTTTCCATCTGACTGGCCTTTTAATACGAAGTTGGTGTCGGTGTTGGTCAGTGTCACCTGGGCGTGTGGGATGACCGCCCCAGAGGCGTCTTTCACTACACCGGTGATGGCTCCCTCGTCAACCTGGCTCAATGCCGGGCGTCCTGAAAAAAAGGAGCAAAAACCAAACACTAACAAGAGAGCAAAAAGAGTGCGTCTTTTCGTCTGCCTCAATTGAACATTTCTCATTTTCCAGAGTCCTCTTCTGCGGGTCGCGCCGCGCGTTCGGTTGGAAACCGAGATCGTCGTCATCTTCATCAATCAGAGATGATCGTGAACAATAGCATATGAAGAGATGAAAGACAATAGAAACCACACAAATAACAAACCAAACAAAATGATACGCAGCCGCAGACGGACGGGTTATGCGCTGGCCATGGAGGAGGTAGGCTTATCGGCTGGGGACTGAGGGCGCAGGCAGACAACTCTGAGCGGATTTCCAGCAGGAGTGGCCTAGATAACTGAGGAAAAATCTCCACGCGGAAGGAATTTTGGAGGGGAACGAAGTTCGAAACCATTCGATGCACGACAGGAGCGGAATCATTCGCTCGTAAGGCAACTTCGCAAAATTGCGAAGTGGGTTTGCCACCCCCGGGAGAGGACTTCCAGAATGCCCTAGGCTTGAATCACTTCAATACCACGTGCTCGCAATGCTTTGACGAAGTCTTGCGGGGCCTTAGTGTCGGTGATCAGGCGGTGGATCTGCTCAATGGAGCCGATGCGGGAAACGCTGCGTCGGCCGAGTTTGCTGAAGTCGGCGACCACGTTGATTTCCTTTGCTACCGCCATCAGGAGGCCGTTGAGGTGAGCTTCGAGCACATCGGGGGTCGTTGGACCGTGCTCCAAGTCAAAGCCGTCAACCCCCAGAAAGAGCTTGTCTGCATGCAGGTCCTTTAACATTGCTTCGGCTTGCGGCCCCACAAAAGAAAGCGAAACGGGGCGCAAGACGCCACCAATACCGATGACGGAGATACCGGGAGCGTCCGCCAATTCCGAAATGACATTCATGGCGTTTGAGATAACCGTGATTCCACGAATGCCGCGAGCCTTTAGATGGCGGGCGAT
Organism: uncultured Acidobacteriota bacterium; assembly: GCA_963833995.1. Lineage (GTDB taxonomy): Bacteria > Acidobacteriota > Terriglobia > Terriglobales > Acidobacteriaceae > Telmatobacter. The sequence continues at coordinate 123,626 of CAWIAE010000010.1, forward strand.
CTCGGTAGTTGTGGTACCGGAGTCGAGAATTATCACGTCGCCTGGCTGAACCAGGTTGGCAGCCGCTTTGCCGATTTGGGCTTTCTCTCCTCGATGCACGGTCTCTTTAAGTCGGAGGGGGTAGTCGCTGGTAGCCTCCAATTGCCGAACTGCGCCGCCATGGGACCGCACCACGGCTCCAGTAGCGCCAAGCGCGTCCAGATCGGAGCGGACGGTGACCGAAGAAATCGAAAACTGTTCCACCAGATCGCGAACCGTGATCTGCCCGTGTTGCTCTAAGAGATCAAGGATCTTTCTCCGGCGCTGCTCTGGCAGCAGCGAATTGGCGCCATTCGTACGTCGCATCCCCAAAAGTTTATGGATGAGTGCAAGCGTTAGTCAACTCTTTTTGTCGAAATTGGGTTTTCTAAGCTTGTGCTTGCTTTCCTCGGCAAAGGGTAGTCGGGTTCAGAAACAGGAACTGCGGGATCGCGGATTTCTCCCATCCGGTCGCCTCATCGGGCAGAGAGGACATATGAAATTGTAAGCAATTCATTTTGTAGATAGTTAATAAATCCTGCCTGGCAGGCGGACTGGAAATCAGAATGAATCCACAATTATGGATCAAGCCGCCTCGCGAAGCGAGGGTTGTGACTCGAACTTGCGTGTAATCAATCCATTTCAAGGGATGCGAGGGGTCTGCTCCCATTTGTCGCGATCCTCCACCTCCTTATTCCCTTACGGTATTGAAAGCCGTTATATTCTTCCTTTACTTCAACAATCCCATGTTCTATTATCGTTTATTGCCGCATAAGGAGAGGATTTTGGCTAAATTAGTAGTACCGGATGATGTGCACGATCAAACCTGGCTTGCCGCGTTCTCGAGCAGGCAAAGGGAAGCGGCGAATTTGCTTGGTGGGTCGGAAGAAGAACAGCGCGAGTCCGGGTATTTTCATACTTTGCGCGAAATTCTGCAGCAGCCGGCGACGTGGCTGGAAACAGCAAGGCAGATGGCTTCAATGCCATTGTCGGATGGCCTGCTCGAAACCGTTGAAGGTATAAAAGCCATGGTTCTCACTGGTTCCGGCAGTTCCGAGTATGCAGGGGATTGTGTTCGTCTTCCTTTGCAGAACAAGCTGCAGATTCCCGCCCAGACGATCGGCGGCGGGATGTTGTTAACGCATGGCGGCAAAGCGATTGCGCCCATTCGGCCCACGCTGATGGTGTCACTAGCAAGGTCAGGGGATAGCCCAGAGAGTGTCGAAGCAGTTTCAGTCATACTAAAAACAAGACCATACATCAGACATCTGGTCGTCACGTGTAACGCGGAAGGGCGATTGGCCACAACTTATCGGGGCGATCCGCGAGTGAAAGTGATATTGCTTGCCGAACAAACAAATGACCGCAGCCTGGTAATGACCAGCAGCTTCACCAATATGGTATTGGCGGCGGCGTCCCTGGGGATGTTGAAAACACCGGACCAGTATGTTGGCTTGGTGCGAGGCCTTAGCCAAAAGGCAGAAGAACTGCTGTCCACGCAAATCGATACTCTGGCGGGTTTGGCGCGACGGGAATTCCATAGGGCAGTTTTCCTCGCGAGCGGTCCGCGTCTGGGCGCTGCCCGCGAGTCCGCGCTGAAGATGGTGGAGATGACAGCCGGCAAAGTGGTGGCGTCGAGTGAAACCTTTCTCGGTTTGCGTCACGGGCTCATGAGCGCGGTTCATTCAAATACGTTGATCGTCTGCTGTCTCTCATCCAGCCCGCTCGTGCGTGCCTACGAGTGCGATCTGATTCGTGAATTGAATGACAAGCAACTCGGAATGGCGAAGCTCATCTTCGGTGAGGATATTCCGTCCGATTTGGCGCGAGATGAAGATGTTGTGATTGATTGCGGCGGTCTGGCGAGGTTGGGTGATGAGAATATGCCGGTTCTCGACGTGATACTTGGACAACTGCTCGGATTCTTTCGCAGCATGAAAGAAGGCTTGCAGCCGGACTCACCTTCAAGGGATGGCGTGATCAGCCGGGTCGTAGAGCAGTTCGAACTGCACCATATGGCAGATTGAGGGCCGCCGGTTATCTTCACTTCGGAGGAACCGGCTGTATCTCCCGCAGTATTCCGATTACCAACGCGGCGGGTGCAGCTTCTAACTTGGAACTGGAACGGCGTACTTAAGAGCGGCAGCCATTTGAGACCACGCATGAGCGACAATTCAGGTCATTCGCCGATTGAGAAACCTGGCACTTGGAAACCGCTTGACGTTTCGGAGTTCGAGCCGGAGAGAATGCTCGATGTGAAGCAGACTCTTGTCGAGCGCTCGAGATATCCAAACATTGATCTTCATACGCACATCTCGTTTTCGGCAAAGGTTGTCAATGGGGTACATCTGGGGATGGAAAGACAGTATCTTGGAACTCCTGAAGAACTGATCCCCATCATGGACCGCAAGAATATCCGAATGCTGAACAATCTGACAGCAGGATTCGGAGGCGGACTTGAGGATACGATCGCTCGCTATGAAAGAGCGTATCCCGGAAGGTTTTGTTCGTTTACCGAGCCCTGGTATAGCCGGTTCTTAGAACCCGATTATCCAGGCTTCCAGGCTGGAGCGATTGAGCAAGCTTGGCAATCCGGGGCGAAGGGTTTAAAGATACTCAAAACGTTAGGCCTGTTCTTGCGCGAAGGCATTACCAGCGGCGACCTTGTCAAGATCGATGATCGCCGCTTCGATCCGATGTGGGAGACCTGTGGAAACCTGCATATCCCAGTCGGAATTCACGTTTCAGACCCCGTGGCATTCTTCAGGCCGATTGATCGGTTCAACGAGCGCTACGAGGAATTGAACAATCATCCTGACTGGTCGTTTCATGACCAGGATTTCCCATCGAACGCGGAGTTACTGGCAGCGCGCGACCGAGTCTTTGCGCGGCATCCGCAGACGCAGTTTATTGCTTTCCATGTCGGCAATTTCGCAGAGAATCTGAATCACGTGTCGGCCAGCCTCGATCGTTTCCCGAATATGACTGTGGACATCGCTGCGCGTCTCGGCGAACTGGGGCGCCAGCCGCGCGCAGCTCGGGCTTTTTTCGAAAAGTATCAGGACCGGATCCTGTTTGGAACCGATGCAACGCCGCATGGCAAGGAATATCCGCAGCAGTATTTTTGTGACCGTCTGTACGAGATTTACTATCGCTTTCTCGAGACGGACGATGAGTATTTCGACTATGCCCCGGCGAATATACCTCCACAAGGAAGATGGCAGATATCGGGCATCAACCTGCCCGACTCCATCCTGAAGAAGGTCTACTACGAGAACGCCGCGCGAGTGTTGGGTATTGCTTTGTAGTTCGCATTCCTTGAGCCAATAAGGCGGATGGATCGAGGAATTGCGGCCGTGGCGGGAATCGATCCAAGCTTCGATACGAAAACTCAATTTACTCCGCGGTACCGCACCTTCGCGGCTGGGATGCAAATCGTTGGCACCGTACCCCGTCACCGAGATATCGAGCGTTTTTTGTGTCGTGCACCCACTCAGCCCCGTAGCCCAAACTATTACCGAGTAATGACCGGCCCGAGCGTACGTATGAGAAACTTGCGGACCATCCCTACTTACGCAGTCCCTGCTTACACCGTCACCAAATTCCCAGTGGTACCGCATCACGGGTTCATCGTCAGGGCTCTCCGCTGCCTGGAAGTCCACGAGTGCACCTGCCTGCCCCACGGTCGGCGCAACCCGAATGAACCGCTGAACGACGATTTGTCGGAAAACGCAGAGAGTCTCTCAATGCGGATTTGCGCCCATGTTTACTCCGATTCGGTGATATCCAGGGTATAAATTCGATACGAAAAGACCTGTCTTGCGCCACAAGCATATCCGTAATGTGTAAAAACTTCGAAATGAAACGCCGTAGAAAGCTGCCAAAAACATGATTCGGATGGTAACCTCTATGCTGAATTCGATGCGCTCAGATGGGCAGGATAGAAATTTGATGCCACATTCAGTTCCTGGAAATGAATCGATGAATATCTCGGCTGTGACAATACGGGCGTCTGGTGATTGAATGGAGAGACAAAAATGATTAGTCGACGCGGCTTTCTCGACTCGCTCGCAGTAGGGGCGGCAGGTTTGGCTATCGGATCGACCGCGAAGAGTTACAGCCAGATTCTTGGATCAAACGATCGTCTCAACTTCGCAATCATCGGCCTGCGTTGGCGTGGCTATGCCCATCTTTCGGGGCTGAAAGCCAATAAGGATACTGCCCGTCTTTCGCATATTTGCGACGTTGATAGCAATATTCTGGCAAAATTTGCAGGCGTCGCCGAACATGAATTGGGCTACGCGCCCGCGAGCGAGAAGGACTTTCGCAACATTCTTGCGCTGAAAGACGTCGACGCCATCACCATTGCAACTCCCGATCACTGGCACGCACCGTTGGCGATTGCGGCGTTGCAAGCAGGCAAGCACGTGTATGTTGAAAAACCCTGCAGCCATAATCCTGCCGAAGGGGCGCTATTAGTGCAGGCTCAACAGAAGTATCAGAAGTTGGTGCAGCAAGGGACGCAGCAGCGCTCGTGTTTGCGCACCATCGAGGCTGTCGACAAGATACGCAATGGGCTAATCGGCACGCCTTACTTCGCCAAAGGCTGGTACAGCAACGTAAGAAAATCGATCGGGACCGGCAAAGAAATGCAAGTACCGTCGCAACTGAACTGGGATCTCTGGCAGGGACCGGCGCCACGCAGGCCCTACAAGGATAATATTCATCCGTATAACTGGCATTGGTTCAAACACTGGGGTACCGGCGAAGCACTCAACAACGGCACGCACAGCATGGATCTGTGTCGATGGGCGCTTGGAGTCGACTACCCTGCAAATGTTTCTTCAACTGGCGGCAGATACCAATTCAAGGACGATTGGCAATTTTACGACACCCTTGTTACTAATTTCGACTACGGCGACAAGATGATCTCGTGGGAAGGTAAGTCATGCAATGGGATGAAATACTACGATCGCGGTGCGGGACTGACTGTCATGGGAACCACAGGCTCCGTGCTCATCTTTGGGGATGGCGGCAGCGGCTATGAGGTATATGACATCCTGGGAAATAAGACCGGGGTATTCAAGGATGACGACTCCATTCCGTTCTTTGACCATCTCGACGGTGATATCCCCACAGTCGCCCACTTCGCTAACTTGATAGCGGCGATCCGGAGAGGAGAGAAGCTGCACGCTCCTATATCGGAGGGCAACATCGTTGTCACCATGCTTCAACTTTCAAACATTTCCTGGGCGCTGAACCGTGAACTGCGGCTCGATCAGCGAAATGGGCAGGTGTTAAATGACCCGCAAGCCATGACGATGTGGGAACGCGAGTACGAGAGCGGCTGGGCACCCCATCTCTAAGATACCTGCGGGTCCGCGAGAATGTTCTTGTATTGATTGCATTGACTCCGACCCCAATCGGACTACTGAAATTTGCCGATTCGGAGCCGGGCATCGCCCAGTTGGAGGACACAAGGAGCCTCCTGTTTATGGAAGATGCTTGTTCACGACGCAGGTTCATTCAGTCAGGCGTACTGGTTGCGGCTGCGAGTGCTGCCAGCCGCGCAACCCCATCTTTCGCGCGGGTACCATCAAGAACCGACAATCCATTGCCGATTCAGTTGGGATTGGCAAGCTATACGTTTCGCAATTTCAACCGCGAACAGCTTATTGGCTTCATGAAACGCCTCAACATCGCTGCATTGAATGCCAAGAACGTTAAAGATCATCTTCCCGATAATCCGCGGGAAGAGGCAAGAGCGGTGCAGGACTATGCCGCAACCGGAATCAAACTCCACGCGGCTGGTGCCATTTACTTCTCAAAGGATGAAGACGCTGATATTCTCAGCAAGTTCGAATATGGTAAACGAGGCGGAATTCCGGTCATTGTTGCGGGGGGGCCGGATATTGAGATCCTTCCCCGGCTGGAGAGGTTCGTCAAACAGTATGACATCAAAATCGCAATCCACAACCACGGGCCGGAGGATAAATGGCCATCGCCGCTGGATGTGCTGAAGGCGGTGAAGAACCTGGACTCGCGCATTGGATGCTGCATCGACGTTGGTCACACCGAACTGGCCGGCACTGACGTAGTGCAGGCTATTTATGCAGCGGGAGACAGGCTATTCAATGTTCATATCAAGGACATGACTGATTTCCACAGCGAAAAGAGCGAAGTTCCTGTCGGTGAAGGTATCATGCCCATTCGGGAAATCTTTCGAGCCCTTATCGCAACGAAATACAACGGATTCGTCGACCTGGAGTATGAACCAGATGTCGATAATCCGATGCCTGGGGTTGCGGAGAGCTTCGCATTTATGCGTGGCATGCTGGCCGGCATGAATGATTCAATCGGCGGATGAATGAGACAGAATGATCGTGATAAGACGCGCGCATCGCACATGCAGGAGCGCCAGACGTGGCATCGCCAGCTTATGGCAGCGACAATCTCGATTTAGCAATATGTAAGGAGAAGAGACGGAATGAATCGTCGCCAACTGTTATACGGTGTGGGCATCGGATTGGTGTCGGGCGTTGTGGCACAGGCGGAAGAGAAGGCATCGCGGATCAATGACGAGCAAGCGAAGCCTGAATCACTCGCCCTCTCAAACTACCAACCCGCCAGTATGTTGCACGTTCCCGAGACCCATGTCGAACGAGCGCTCTATCCGGTGATCGACATTCACACGCACATTACCGAGTCGAACAGGTCCGTGAACGGCGTCGATCTGGCAGCTGAACGAAACTATTATGCCGCTCCAGATGAACTGATCCCGGTGATGCTCCGCAAGAACATTCGTTCGATGGTAAATCTCACAGGCGGATTCGGGTCTGGCCTTACCGAGACTATCGAGAAATATGACAGGAGTTATCCCGACCAGTTTTACACGTTCACCGAGCCTTCCTATTCGCGGTTCCTTGAGCCCAACTTCCCAAGTATTCAGGCCCAGGCAATAGAGCAGGCGCATCGACACGGGGCGCGTGGGCTAAAGATTCTGAAGACACTAGGCCTTTACCTCCGGGATAAGATCACAGAGGGAAAGCTGGTGGAGATAGATGATGCGAGATTCGATCCCATGTGGGACGCCTGCGGTCAATTGAACATACCGGTCGCAATTCACATATCTGACCCCATTGCCTTCTTCACTCCCACCGATCGGTTCAATGAGCGTTATGAAGAACTCGCTAATCATCCTGACTGGTCATTCTACGGGCGTGATTTTCCCACCAATACCGAGTTGATCGAAGCGAGAAACCGGGTAATTGCGCGTCATTCGAACACGCGTTTTATTGTGCTGCATGTCGGCAATTTTGCTGAGGATTTGGGCAACGTATCTCAGAATCTCGATCGCTTCCCGAATATGCACGTCGATATTGCCGCGCGCATCGGTGAATTGGGACGGCAACCGCGAGCAGCCCGCGCCTTCTTTGAAAAATATCAAGACCGGATCCTGTTTGGGACTGATGCCACTCCCCATGCTGACAATTTTCCGCAGCAGGTATTCAGCGGCGCACTCTATGATATCTACTACCGATTCCTGGAAACCGATGACGAGTACTTTGACTATGCTCCTGCAAAAGTGCCGCCGCAGGGGAGGTGGCGCATCTCCGGACTCAACCTTCCCCCGTCGATCCTTCACAAGGTATACAACCAAAATGCAGTTCGCGAGCTGCGGCTCTCAACCTAAGAAGACGGCACGGATGAGCGAATGGAAGTCTCAATCGCATGTTTGGTTGTCGAGATGGCGCAGATTTGGACGTTCGATAGCATACGTGCCGCAGGATGTCGCCGATGAGAATAATTCTTGCATTATGTCTGCTTCTTCTAGGTGGAGTGATGCATTCAAGCGCCGTCGATAACACCACATTCAAGAGCGCGTACGCAGCGCATGATGAAGCTCTGGGTACGGATCCTCAGTCGATCTTCTGGCAAGCAGCGCCGTCGGTCTACGCAGAAGTAGATGATCGTGGACAATTCATTCCGCGCTACCGAACTCGTATAAGTTCTCGATGGACAAATAAGTATCTGTACGTCTTATTCACTTGCCCCTATGAGGATCTTTATTTGAAGCCGTCTCCGAATGTGGTTCAGGAGACCTACGGCCTTTGGCGCTGGGATGTTGCTGAATTGTTTATTGGAACCGACTTTCATAACATTCGGCGGTATAAGGAATTCGAAGTTTCTCCACAAGGGGAATGGACTGACCTTGATGTCAATCTTGATCTTCCGGATCATACCGTGGGATGGACATGGAACTCTGGTTTTGAAGGAGATGCACGGATCGATTCGAAGGCCAAAATCTGGTATGGAGCAATGCGCATTCCTTTCACTGCTCTCGATCGGCATCGTCCGACAACCGGTCGGATCTTTCGCGTGAACCTGTTCCGCAGTCAAGGGCCACCGGATCACCGAAAGTCGATCGCCTGGAAAGCTCCGATGGCCGATACCTTTCATGTCCCGGAGAGATTCGGGATTCTGACACTGGTCAAGGATAAGTAGGCGGATTCGCTGTGCTGCATCGCAACTTATGGGAGGGTCGAGTGAGGGGCTGGATGAGGGCGCGGATCATGTGCGGTGTCGCGATAGCGGTAATGTGGGCTGCGGCCGCGGCAGGACAGGATTTGCAGACAGCGAATCAATCTGCAACGATCGTGCCGCCACCGGTGGATTCGACTGGCGAGGACATGCCTCCTGCTGAAGCATTTCGCGTCTTGCCGCCGTCGGCAGCAGAAGGTCCACAGATTACGCCTTATCTTTTGTATCAAACTGCACTCGCATGGAGTCAGGATGGATTGCGTCGGGAGCGCTGGTCGCATGTAAGTAGCGAGCCTGACCTTTTGCGGTTACGCGCGGAACTAAAGAATGCGGTGCTTGAGATGATTGGCGGCCTTCCCGAGAAAAGGACGGACTTGAATGCAACCATTACAGGCACAATCTCTGCAAGTGGATTTCATATTGAGAAGCTCATTTATCAGAGTGTTCCGGGCTTCTATGTAACGGCACTCGTGTATGTACCCCAGAACAGTGACAAACTGCATCCGGCAATTCTTGTCCCTTCTGGTCACGCCCCAAACGGCAAAGCCCACTACCAGGACCTCTGTCAGAGACTGGCGTTGCGCGGATATCTCGTCATCAGTTGGGATGCGCCCGGGCAGGGGGAACGAAGCCAGTTCTGGGATCCGAAGGCTAAGCGCAGCCGTTACAACTTGATTTGCGGCGAGCACGCCGTGGCTGGAAACCTCGCCTATCTTGCCGGAACGAACCTGGCTCGTTGGGAGATTTGGGATGGAATGCGGGCCGTGGACTATTTGCTGACCCGCTCAGATGTTGACGGAAAGCGCATCAGCATCACCGGTACGAGCGGCGGGGGGTTCCAGGCGGCCTTGCTCGGCGCGCTGGATGAACGTATCAAGGTCGTTATACCTTCCTGTTACATTACGGCGCTTCCTATGCGGGTTAACAACCGCATATTTGCCGATCCCGACAGCGATCCGGAGCAAGACCTATTCGGATTCATCTCGAGGGGGGTGGATAACTCAGGCATCCTATTACTGATGTATCCTCGACCCGTCATGATAGCAACTGCAAGTCTCGACTTCTTTCCCGTTGCGGGCGCCTACAAATCCTATTCCGAAGTCCGTACGTTTTATAATCAGTTCGGGTATACCGACCGAATAGAAATTGTCGAGAGCTACAACCGGCATGCATATTCTCTGGAGAATCAGGAAGCGGCGTTCGGCTTCCTCGATCACTTCAATCGAATGCCGGTTCGCCACGGCCTTCCCCCGGTCGCTGCATTCAGCGACTCTGAACTTAATGTGACGAAGAGTGGACAAGTGTCGGTTGACTATCCAGAAGGCGTCACGCTCCCACTTTTGATTGCTGAGTATTACGCCGAACAATGGCATCACAGCAAGGGCACACTGGCCGAACGGTACCATAGTGAACAGGATCCCGATATCGCGTCGTGGACCGTGAGCCGTTATGCAGGCTCCTCTGCGCCCGGAAAACTTCTGTGGGAAGCAGTTGGGAGCAGTACAACCGGCGCGGTGCGTATCGATCGCTATGTGCTTCATCACAGCACCTATCTTCAGATCCCGCTTCTTTACTTTCACAACAACAGCATCCACCCGCGGGGAGCCATCCTCTGGTTCAGCCTTGATGGGAAGGCGACAGTAGAGAATTGGCGTGAGCTATCCAGGGTCATTAGTGATGGGTACGAAGTATTCTCATTCGATTTCCGCGGACTAGGTGAAACACGCATGAACTATCGTGCAGAGCCCTCAGATACTTCAATCATGGTGCACGACGACTTTGGAGAAGCATACGTGAATCCTCTGGGGAGCGTGTTGGCAGATTACGTCTATAATTCATTGCTCACCGGAAGGCCTTATTTCTTCCAGATGATGGATGATATCAAGATTGTCGAACTCTTCATTCGGCACCTGGATTCGAATCTTACGGAGCAACACCTGACTCTCGCTCCAATTGGCGCCGCGTACGGCCTTGCGGTTCGATTCCGGGAGGTCGATCCCCAAGTGTCGATTATGGCACCTGAATCGGCGTCCACGCTGAATTGGTCCGGATGGGTAGCTCAGGGGAAGGAGCAGTGGCCCATCGCCTTCTTGATGCCGTACGGAGCCGTCCTTGATGAGAAATCAAGATAGATTAAAACTGAATCCACGTCGGCCAATTGACTTTTCGTGCGCGAAGGGTAAAACCGTTAGTCCGGTAGACGCGGTCGGAGATGGGTTCATTGTCCTTGGCCCTGCTTATCTGGAAGTCGCGCACGCTCAGGTTCTTTTCCTCACCACGCTGAGCGCCGCCAAGATCACGGCGTTGCTTGCGATGACTGGACCCATATCGTTGTTGAAGTCATCCGAGCCGCCGCGAAACCCGATTGAGCCTCGCAGTCGGATCTCCTGGATGACCTTGCCTAATCGTGGATTGATCCATTCATAAGCAAAGAATGTGATGTTATCTGTTGCGTGGTTTCCAATCGCTACTGCATCCGCGCTATAGCAATAGTCACGCGCAGAGATACGCTCGCTCCAGTTCCACTCGAGTATATTGACACCGTAACGGATTGGAATAGTGCTGACAAAGCCGTCTTCAAAAACGACCTCGTACAATGCGAGGAGGTCCGCCGTATCAGGCTGATCCCAGATCAATCGATAGCTTTCCCTGTTTTTTGCACGCCTGGCCGCTGTGTGCAGAAAGATCAAACTGGTAGGGGATTCACCCACGGGAATCCCGGTCACCGCATTAGACAGGCCTGTAGCTTCAGTTCCTACAGTCCCAACCACAATCGCCCATTTGCCATTCGTGCGCGCGATATCGAAAGGAATTCTGTTGTAGTAGATGGTCTGGGTTTCCATGCTTTCGAGACTCATCCCCAGGATCGGGATCGATCCAGCCATATTGAACCTGCTGGAAATATTCACAGATACAATCGAATTTTCTGTCTGACTGGGGGCAGCGATTCCGCTGAGGCGACGGCGAATGACGGGTAACATGGATTGAACGCGGGCCGATAAGTCTTTGGGTTCGAAGACATGACCGGTCCACAGTATATTGCTGCAACCAAGAAAATCGGACATGACGTCTTTACCGAAACCAAGTTCATTTGTAGCAAACCAGGCTGATGGTGCGCCGCCAAGCAGAGTGGGGCGTTTCTTGCGCGTTTCGTAATGCTGTATTCCTGGCTCGAAGTTGCCAAAGATCTGTTGAAAACCCATCCTGTCGAGGGTAGCTTCGTTGCGTTCGGCCAAGCCCCGTTGACCCGGCTCATCGTTCCAGAACCAGTTATAGATGAGGCAATCTTTGGGAACCAGCCTGTTCACTTGTTCGGGGGTCAGGCCGCCGGGAGAGTTATAGGTCCAGCCATCAGGCGCCTGTCTCTTCTGCAACCCGCTGCCCCTTACCGACTGCAGCAGCATGTCGCCCCATAGCTGAGTCTTGATTCCCTTCGATGCAAGGTGATGATGGATTTTGTTGACGTCCTCTCCGAACAACTCGCCAATGTCCGTGTCGGCGCACTGGGGAGACACGTCAACCGGGAGGAATAGCTCATCGTGGCCGATGTGGATACTCCGCGGTTTCAGGACCTCGATGATTTCATCATAGACTTCAAAAACAAGGGAATAGGATTTTGGATTGACGGGGCAATAGATGTCAGGCCACTTATCTTGCGGCACTGCGGCGAGATTTCTGTGTTCCGTGAGCAGGTAGTAACTATGGGTAAAGGAGGGAAGCACCGGAACAAGCTCAATGTGATGTCTTCTCGCCCAACTTGCCAGATCGGCCACTTCTTCCTTTTCGAGAATGCCTCCATCCGCCACGTCCTGATGCGAGGAGTTCTGCTCCATGCCGTGGAACGGCCCTAGGGGATAGTTGCGGCAACTGTAGTTCACGTCTCTCGCGAACTGAACTGACCCGTAGTTCAATTCGGGATGGCCGTCAAGCCTCATGCACGCATTCATTTCCATGATCAAGGTGTTGTACTTATACAAGGCCATGAAGTCGCGCACGAAACGTTTGAAGAAGGGGATATTATCGCGCCCCGGAAGAAACAAATAGATTCCTCGAAATGGCTTGTCTGGCCAGTCGCGAACCTGCGCGCCACGGAATCGGAGTTGGCCTTCTTCATTGGCAAGCAATTGGCGAAGAGACTGAAACCCGTAGAATGCACCTCGATCGCCGGCGCCGCACACCACAGCAAATTGGCTGTTGGTGTGAAGAAGATATCCCTCGTCTCCAAGCTCTTGCATGTTAGGCAGGAGATTCATTTCAGCGCAATACAGTCTGACCAATGGATTCTCAACTGATCCCATCAGGATTGCGCGCCGGCCGCGACTCAATGTGGTCGCGCGTTCAATCTTCAGATGCCGACCAAACCGGTCGCTCAATTCGTGAACCAGAGAACCCGCCAAGAACAGATCTTCATCCGAGGCATTTGATGGGACGATAACCGGAACCTGGTTGTCCAAGGCAAAGTCGCTTCCGGAGCCTGACATCTCTTGCGGTTGGGGAAAGATCAGCGACTGGAGTGGCGAGGCAGCCGAGTTTTGCGGAGCGTTGTTTCGGCCGGGGGACGTGAATGGCGGCGCCGCGGATCCAACATGAAGAATTGCATCGCGGGCCGCCACTGAATGGCCCACTGCGGCGCCCACCACACCATGCATGAATTCTCTGCGGGTCAGCTCATTCATTCCTGAAACTCCTTCCTGGCACCTTCAAAAGATAAGAAACCTGTGGCGTGCTTGTTGAAAGTGGCTTGACAAGTAGTAACACAGTCTCCGAACAGAACGAGAGGCGGATGGCGCGTCGATCGCGACATGGCCAGCGCACTCTTCGAGACGGAAGATTCATTATCGCCATGGTATGACCTCATGGGCGTTAACGAGTCGATTGTTCGTGTGACTTTGGATCGGTGCTTGTTAGGGGCGCACGGCGACAGGAACGCGGGATTGGTCGGACTCGGGCGGAGTCCCCGAACCCGCGGCGGGTCCGTGCCACACTCCGCCGCCGTACGTGGTGATGTAGATCTGGGCGGGGTCGTTGGGATCGATGAAGATGCGATGGCCCCACTTGAAGTCATATCCCTTGATGCGTTCCCAACTGACACCGCGGTCGGTGGAGCGATAGGCGGCTGCATCGAAACCGGTGATATAGAGATTGTCGGGATGACGGGGATCGATGGTGAGGTCATAAACATGCTGCGATCGCGTAAAGAGGGTTTGCCACGTCTTGCCGCCGTCGTCGGAGCTATATACACCGCCGTAGCGGTCGGCATCTTCCTCTTCCTGTCCCCATGCTGTGAGGTAGAGGCGCTGCGGATTGCGCGGGTCGATCTCAAGGCCGGTAGGACCGGTGACACCTGCGGGGAGTTCGATGCGCTGCCAGTGATCAGCCTTGTCCGTGGAGCGGTAGAGCGCCCCGGCTCCTGCATCAGAGCGCTGTTTGGCTTCATTGCGGCGAGAGACGATGAGGTAGAGTGATCCGTCCTGCGAGGAAGTGATGCGCCAGGCAAAAGGTTCCTGTCCAGCGATGCCGTCGTTTTTCTGGGTCCAGCTTTTGCCGTTGTCAGTGGATTTGTAAACGCCGCGGCCAAAGGCACAAGCGTATAGCGTACGATTCCCCGCGGGGCTCGAGGGGTCCAGAAGAATGTGGGTAATGGAATCGGATGGAAGGCCTTTGCCGCTTGGCTGCCAGTGAAGGCCGCCATCTTTTGAGACCGCGACACCACCGGTGAAAGTGCGGATGTCGCGGTTACGCCACATCTTGGGCCGGGGCAGATCGTGTGTGCCGCTGAAGGCTCCCCACATGAGTCCACGCTGGGCGGGATCGAAAGCGAGCCAATACGTAGTGTTGCGCCAGTCCTCGGGGATGCCTTCCGTGCTGCTTCGCCAGGATCGGCCGCCATCGGTGCTCTGGAAAAGACCCATGTCGGTGTTGTCCATATAGATGTGCTGCGAATCGAATGGGTCGAACTGAACACCGTAGTTCGTGGTTACATCGAGGCCGCGCGAGGTCCAATTGTCGTCGCGCACACGTCTGGAGTTCATTTCCTGCCAAGTTTCGCCGCCGTCGAGGGTGCGATACGTGCGAAAGAGGTCGGTTGCGTAGGCTACGTCGGGGTTGGTGGGTGCGACCCCAAGACTATACGGTGCGTCGAACCAAATGTTGTCATTACCCTGGCGGGAACGCTCTTCGATCCACGTTGCGCTCAGGTTGGCGGCAGGTTGGTTCGATTCCTTGAAGACGATCTTCCATGTGCGGCCGCCGTCTGTAGTCCTGGCGATTCCGTTGAACAGGTTTTGCTTGCCTTCGCCGAGTTGTAAGCCTCGAAAGCCCGCGTAAGCAAATTCTGGATGGCGCTCGCTGGTAGCAATGGCTTCAAACTTGCCAGCGGCCTGGTGGAATTCGGGTGTGACTGAACTGAAATGACGGCCAGAGTCCGTCGATAGATAGACTCTTCCATCCTGGCCCGTTGCATAGATCCACACCGAGTGGCCGGACCGGCCCGCACTCGCTGCTCTGAAGCCGGTTGCGATACTGCCGAGTTCGGTGGTGCTTCCATCGGGAGCGATGCGATAGGCCGCAGAGCCGGACAGGGCGATCAAGCCGGGATCCTGCGACGTGATGAGCACGACCCGCTGAGGCAAGGTAGCCAGGCGACTCCACGAAGCGCCACCGTCCGCAGAGGAGACAAGGACCGTTGGTTGTTCCTTCTGATGAAAAGCCAGATAAAGATGCTCAGGGGCGTTGTGATTATCTTTGCCGGGAGCGATAGCGATGGCGGAGATGTTGCCGCCAGGATAGGCTGGATCGCTTGAGATCAGGCTGTAGTCGGAGTGGTCGCCGATTTGATGCTCGATGGTGTTGCGGCTGGGGTCCGGGAAGGCCATTTTCCATGTTCGGCCAGCGTCGCTGCTCCGCCAGAGAGCGGCGTTGCCGGCGTAGATCACTTGCGGCGCCATAGGATCGAAAGCGAGAACATCGATACCGCCGCGGAGATTGAACATGTGCCATGACAGGCCGTTGTCGCTCGTCACATAACCGCCGGTCATATCGCAATGCTCAACAACAAGGCTGGGATCGTGGGGACTGACGGTTGGGCCGATCGTTGTGCCGCCGCCTCCCGGCCCAATTACCCTCCATCCGTCGGTGCCCGGCTTTTGCGCAGCAGAGGCAAGTGTGGAGAAGATGACCAGGATTGCGAAAGCTGACCTTCTCATGGCTATGTTCGGCAGCATTGTCACCGCTTTCGTTTTCGTCGCTCTCGGTAGCGTGTTGGCACGTATGCCTGGATTCTGACCGGATCGCCTTGCAGCTAGGGGCGATTCGAAACAAGATCTCCGAATGGCGCCAGGAGCTTGTACTTGCTCGACCACGTTGTGTACATGATTCCGGCTGCGTTGGGGGTGCCGTCCATAGCCTCCAGCCAGCCCTCGGGGTCCTTGAGATCGTCGCCATCGTAATAGGATCCTGCAATCGTCCGGAAGCCTCGCGACGAGAAGAAATCCAGACTCTCTCGCCGCTTGTCGAAATACCAGAGGACGATTCCCATATCTTTTGGCAGATATTGCCAGGTGTTCTCCAGCGAACCATCCACAAGGTAGTACTGACGGCTGGAGTTGTGGTTGGGGTCGAACATGTCAGACCACACAAAAACCTCGGCGTTGGGGTTGACTACGCGCACTTGGTTGTAAAGCCATTGCGTCATCTGGCCGAGAATCGCCGCCGCCGTCAACTGCCTGCTTCGGCATGCCTCGCATCGGTTAAACAGGCGAACCTCATCGACGCCCAGGAAATACCGTTTTGGGGACAGGTACTTCTCGATGAGCGGAAACTGTTGCTTCCATATGTCGTACGTTTCGGCCTCCGAGGGACATGCGGAGACCTGATCGTTATAGATGGTCGTGCCGTGATAGTAGCTTACGCGCAACCGAGCGGCATTCTGAATGCGGCTCCCCGGCAGCAAGTGAATGGAGGGCATCTCGTGGGTCCATTGGAAGTCGAGATTCGGATCGGTTACATTCGCGAAATCACGGCCTTCCTCGTAGACCGTCCCGGTGGCCTCGTCGCGCACGACGAGCGGCGTGCCCTTGCGCCGGACCACGTTGATGAGACCCACCTCTTCGATTTCCACATCGTCCACCCACACTTTTCCCTTAACGCCCTCGAAGACACCAAAGTTCAGCTCAACCCGGTCGGCGTACCAACTGTTGAATGAGGTCGTCACCTTTCTCCAGTCAGAGGTAGGAGCGGGGGCTGGCGGTTCGAACGGGCACAAATCGCGTCCATCGGTCGTGAACGCCTTGATGCTGAACAGCGAAGCCGGCGCGACTTCTTCTGTTTTGACCCACGCGCTGACGCGATAACACCGGTAGGGGGTGACTCGAACTTCCTGAACCACTCGCGCGATGCTAGCCTTGGTGTCGCCGAAGTTCTCGATCCTTAGTGACGCTTTGCCGGAATGGAACACTTCTGTGTCGACGAAAGTCTTCTTTCCTGGCTCGTCTTGTTTTTCGAATGCAGTGAATCGGTCACCCAGAAACTGTTCGAAGCTGCTGTTCTGGAGCTTTGCGAGGGAATCCGCGACAAAGCGGGCTACTTCATCGAGGGGGATGAACAGAGCATCCTTCACGAGCATACCTTCAGCCAGATTCTTATTGTGAGCCAAGATCGATCCCCCGTATCCGGTGTTGAATCCGGAGGGAATGATTTCGAGGTGATACTGATCGGCGATCGCCTTGACTTTGCGCAAGCGCTCCAGATACTCCGGTGAGCCGAGGCTGATGCCGTCCATACCTGAGAGAACGATGGCCGTGAGACCATGTTCCGAGGCAGTTCGCGCAATTTCGCGCACCTCTTCGACGTGCCGGTCGGTACTGAAGGAGGAGCCGACGTAAACCCAACGGTCGGGGTAGACCTTCTTGTGGTCTAGCCCGTCGAGGCCGATTCGCGCATAGGAGCGTGCGCCGATTCCTGCTGCGAACATTGTGCCTGTCGCCAGTTTCACAAAGGTTCGACGATTAGTTGCGAAGGCTGGGTCGCGCGTCATGATTCACCCTATTCCCTTCATGAGATAACATGGTTTCTCTCTCATCCAATTCGTGGAACTCAATCTGCGATGCACTATTTGCGGCTCCTGAGGAATAGTCGGCCAATTCAGATATGATCTGCTCCCGGATCCAAAGGGATTGTAAGGCATATGAAAGACTATGCGTGTTAAAAAGATCATAAAAGATACTTCATGTCCTGTATACTGGCAAAATAAAAGACTGCGATCGAAATAAAACGAATGACATTAGCCCCATTTCTGCGGGAGACTACGGTCGTGAGAGGAAACGGAATTCTATGAAAATCTGGCCTTGCTTTGCTTTGTTGCTAGCAGGAACCTCGCTCGCAGGAGTCTGTCAACCTGCTGATCGAGTCAAGGTATGGCAAGGAACACTTGCCTTGCCAACTTATGAAGAAGGCCAGCCGGATCCGAACCCGCCGTTCGATATTTACCAGACCAACAGCTTCAATTATCCCTACACTCTGAGAACGAATCTGACCGGTGTAAAAGCCGACCATGCGTGGCGTGCGATCTTCCTGGAGAATGAATATCTGAAGTGTTCTGTGCTGCCGGATATCGGCGGCCATCTATATACGTGCGTCGACAAGATCAGCGGTCAACCAATGTTCTACGCCAACCCTTCGATCAAGAAAGCAGAGATCGGATATCGCGGAACGTGGGCCGCATTCGGCGTGGAATTCAACTTTCCCATCTCCCATAACTGGGTGTCTATGTCGCCGGTGGACTTTGCCTATGCGACCCATGATGACGGAAGCGCGTCGGTCTGGGTAGGTAACGTTGATCGTCCCTATGGCATGCAATGGGAAGTGGAACTGGTGTTGAGACCCGGTTCAACGCTATTGGAAGAGCGGGTCACCCTCTATAACCGCAGCGATATTCGCCATCGCTATTATTGGTGGAACAACGCGGGCATCCAGGTGTGGGACGATTCGCACGTCGAATATCCCATGCGCTTTGTCGCGTCGCATGGGTATACAGACGTAAGTCGATGGCCGGTCGATGCCGCAGGGAGGGATCTGAGCGTGATAAAGAACGAGACCAATGGCCCGGTTTCGCTCTTCGCGCACGGAAGCCGTGAGCCGTTCATGGGCATTTGGAATCCTCATACGGGGACAGGCATTGTTCATTTTGCGGAGTATCGAGACCTGCCGGGGAAGAAGATCTGGTCATGGGGAGTGGATCAGGCCGGCCTTGACTGGCGTAAGGCTCTTTCAGATAACAACAGCGCTTACGTTGAGGTACAGGCAGGGCTCTTCCGCAATCAGGAAACATATGCGTTTCTTGAGCCGGGCCGGACCATCCACTTTAGCGAATTCTGGATGCCGGTGCGTGGGACGGGCGGGATCTCGCGGGCAAATAATATTGGCGTTGTTCATTTCGAAAAGCACGGGTCCGAGGTAGCGGTATCGCTAAATGTGAACGAACGTCTCCAGCATGCGCAGGTTTCGTTGACGCGGAAGGAAACTGCTCTCTGGACCGGAACCATGGATTTGGCGCCGGAGACCACATGGTCCCATTCTGTCGCCGCCTCTGAAGCGGCCGGCGAGGTGACTTTCGAGTTGAAAGACCGCGCAGGCCGTTCACTATTGAAGCAGACCGATGGCGAGTACGATTGGGATCCAGAATCAACGATCAAGATAGGGCGTCAGGAAGTAATGCGGGTTCCGGACCCGGCCGAGCGGTCTGAAGACGACTGGCTGCAAGTTGGCAAGAATCAGGAATTGAACGGAAAGGCTGTGCTTGCGCTTGCCACCTACGAGAGCGGACTGGAGAAATTTCCCCAGGATCAGTCCCTTAGAATTGCCGCGGGAAGGCTGGCTGCATCACTTCAGCAGTTTGATAAGGCGGAACGCCTGCTGCTGGAGGCACAAAAGCGTGACACGCCGAATTCAGAAGTCGCCTATTACCTGGGAATCGCAGAGGATGCTCTGGGGCACCTGCGACAGGCCCGGACGTCGTATGAGATCTCTTTCCGCCAAGCCGATCTGCGCGGGCCCGCCGCGATCCGTCTAGGGGAATTGCTTGCGAGAGAAGGAGACCTGCCGAATGCGGCGTCTTTCCTTAAAGCTGCAATGGCCGCAGAGCCCGCTAATTTTCGTGCACAAGAGGAATTGGAGGCGATACTGCGTGCGTCGGGTGAGAACTCTGAAGCAGACCACCTGGCAAATCTTGGCTTAAACGCGAATCCGTTGAGCGCCTTTTTGAAAGAGGATATCGGCAAGACGGATATGCAATACCTGGCGGCGGATCCTTACCGCGTTCTTCGGGTAGCGGACGAATACATGCAACTTGGGCTTTATCAGAGAGCCCTGGATGTTCTGAGCTGGAACTATCCTGCCGCGCCTGCAGACCAGAGTGAACCGGGCTCGGTATTACCACAGAAGCATCCGTTGGTTCTGTACTACGCGGCGTATTGCAAGCAAAGGCTCGGAGCCGATTCACCCCCAAACTGGCAGGCTGCGTCCGAGCTTTCCGCGGACCTTGTATTTCCATCGACAGATACCGACAGGATTGTATTGGAGGCTGCGCTTGCGGCAAACGGGAAAGATGGCACCGCTCATTACTTGCTGGGCACGTTGCTCTTTTCAAAAGGACAGATCGACGCTGGGATGGCTCACTGGGCCGAGGCCAAGCAGCTCTCCCCGCGTCTGCGCGTGGTCGATGTCGATATGGGAAATGTGTTGCTGAAGCTGAAAGATAACCCGGAAGGCGCTCTCGCCGCATTCCGCGAGGGCATACGGAACGATCCTGACAACGCGGAAGTGTACGTTGGCCTGGACGAAGCGATGAGCGTTTCGGGTGCTTCAGCCGAAGAGCGGGCCGCGGTCCTCTCTCGATATCCTTCGGCTGACGCTTCAGATTCGAGAATGCCTGCGGATCTTGTCTATCAGCTTGCGTTGACGCGCGCTGAAGCGCAGCAGTACGAACAAGCTCTCGCGCTCTTCAAGAATCGATTCTTTCCCAGCGAAGAAGGAGGAACAACCTCCGAGCAAGTGTTGTTCGAGATCAAGCTGATGCAGGCTGAAACCGGGGCTAAAGCGCACAACTGCGCAAACGCCGAAGAGTTGCTCAAAGGCATCCAGCAGGGGACAAGCCTGGAAGAAAGGTCGGCGCGAGAATACTTAAAGCTGGCTGAAATTGCGCAAAGCTGCGGCAACGCGAAGGAAGCGGCGGATTTCTTGCACAAGGCTGCGGCAGTTGTCGATTCTGGGGACCAGGTGTGGGCTATCCGAGCGGAGAAATCCCTTGGCACTTACGATTCGACGAAGGCGGAGCAACAGCTCGCTGCATCATTGGCTGAGGCTGAGAGAAGCCTGGCGTCCAGCACCCACTCAGGTTATTGGCAATATACCGTTGGCATGTTGCAAGCCTCTCTCGATCTCAAAGCACAGGCAAGAGCATCATTCGAGAAGACCCTGATTCTTGCGGATACGCACATGTCACATCATCTTGCACGAGAGGCTCTGGCAGAGCTCCCCACTGACAAATAACTCGGCGCGTTACTTGTATGGTGAATCGACTTACGCGTGGGCGCGCTGCAGCCTCTTTGCCGCAACGGGCATGCAGGTTAGTGTTCGCCCCACGTTTGTTCAGTTTGGCTTAGATGGATTTACGCCAACTAGGATCGTTCATGGGCTTGAGGTGAACCGTACGGGCGCTCGCTCGGGCCAACGACACCATTGAAGTCAAAACCTTTGGTCGCAGCCGTAAGGGACGATCAACAACGGTCAGACCTGCAAGACGTCACCATCATGAGCGACCATCTCATACAACACCGGGTTCAGGAAAAAGCCTAGAAAGAGCCTCGAAACGAGGCCAGCTACAATGACGATCGCAAAAGGCTTCTGGGTGTCAGAACCAATACCGGTGGAAAGCGCTGCGGGCAAAAGTCCCAGGCAAGCGACGAGGGCCGTCATCATGATGGGTCGAAGACGCAAGAGCGAAGCTTCACGCGTGGCGGTGCGGATGTCTTTGCCTTCAAGGCGAAGTTTATTGATGTAGGAGACGAGGATGACGGCCGTTTCAACCGAAACGCCCATTAGCGCGAGCAAGCCGAGCGCCGAGGAAACGCTGAGCGGTGTGTTGGTCAACTTGAGGGCAATCAGGGCTCCCACGGGCTCGGTCAGTAACACACCCAGAGCGATGGTGATCGGGAACTTGAGATTTCCGTACAGTGCAAACAAGATCATGAAGATGATCAGCACGGCCAGCGGCCCTATGAATTCCATCTGGTGCTTTGCCTGAAGCAATTCGCCATATTCCCCACCCCACTCAAGTCGATATCCAGCGGGTAGCGACTTTGCAATCTCCCCGATCGACTTTTGGCCAGCAAGCACAGCGCTTTGTAAGTCCCGCCCCTCCACGCTGTATTGCACTCCGATATAGCGCGAGTTGTTCTCGCGATAGATAAACGACGCGCCCGGAGATTCGTGAATGTTGGAGAGCTCGCTCAGAGGAATCTGCTGGCCTGTCGGTGCGCCGACAAGCAGGTTGCCGATCTGTTGTGCATTCTCACGAAATTCAGGCTTCATGCGCACCACAAGGTCGAAAAGCTTCTCACCTTGAATGACCTGCGTAGCCGCCTGCCCACCCACGGCCGCTTGAACGATAGCCTCGACGTCGGCCACGTTGATGCCGTAGCGGGCAATCTTATCGCGATCGACATCGATAATGAGGCTGGGTTGGCCAAGTTCGCGCACCACCGTCAGTTCAGTGAAGCCGGGTACTCGCGAGAGCCTTCGCTTGATCTCGAGCGCCTGGCTCTGGAGAACATTCAGGTCGGGTCCGTAAATCTTGACCGCGAGCGCGCTTTTGAGTCCCGTAAGCGCCTCGTCGACAGCATCTTCGGCGGGTTGCGTGTAATTGAAAATGACACCAGGGAATGCCTTGAGCTGGTTTTGGATGTCCTCGGTCAACTCCGCCTTGGTGTGGATCTTGCCCGTCCTCCACGAGGCATCGCTGTAAGGCCTCAAGCCTACGTAGAACTCATCATTAAAGAACCCCGTTGGATCAGTACCATCGTCTGGCCGGCCAAGTTCGGAACCAACATCGGTCACCATTGGATACTTCAACAAAATGCTCCGAACCTGTGGAGAGAAGTTGCTCGCTGTTTCGAAAGAGACCGTGTACGGCATGGTTGCTCTTACCCAGAGCGCGCCTTCGTCGAGATGAGGCATAAACTCTCCGCCGATAAAAGGAACCAGCAGGAGTGTGGCTGCGAGAATCAAGATGGCGCCGAACAAGGTCGTTTTCGCGTGATCGAGGCACCATTCGAGTTGCACCGCATATCGATCTCTCACCCATACAAAAGGCTTGTTCACGGGTTCGTGAACTCCTCTCTTGAACCAATAGGCGCACAGGACAGGAACCAGTGTCAGCGTCAGGATGAGCGCGCCGACAAGTGCGATAGCCACTGTGTCGGCCATCGGCTTGAATAATTTTCCGGAAGGTCCGCTGAGTGCGTAGATCGGCAGGTAGCCGGCAATGATAACGGCGACGGAGTAGAAGATGGGACGATCGACGTCCTTCGCCGCTTCGATGATGACGTGTCTCAGATCATAGGTCTGGCCTTCTCGCGCACCCAACTCGCGGAAGATGTTCTCCACCATCACCAGGGTTCCGTCAATCAGAATTCCGAAGTCGATGGCGCCGATGGAAAGCAGATTCGCAGGGATCCCTTGAGCGTGCAGAAAGATAAAGGAAAAAAGCAAGGAGAGTGGAATGGTAAGCGCAACGATAACGGCGGCGCGCATGTTCACCAGAAAAGCCATCAACACAAGAAGGACAAGGGCCATTCCCAGAAGCATGTTGTGTTCGACCGTCTCGATTGTCAGTTGTACAAGATCGCTGCGGTCATAGTAGGGGCGGACCTTTACGTCGGGCGGCAGAATGCTTTCATTTAATTGCCGTGTCTTGGCCTCAACACCCTTCAGCACGTCCTGCGTTTGTTCCCCGCGGCGCATCATGATGACGCCCTCCACGGCATCATCTGTTCGATTGAAGCCGAATTCACCCAGGCGCGGGGCGTTTCCGATCACAACATCGCCCACATCGCGTATTCGGATTGGCACGCCGTTCTGCGAGCCCACCACGACGTTGCCAATGTCAGAGGTATCGCGGATGAGGCCCAATCCGCGAACATAGTAGATCTGACCGCCCTGGGGATAGAATCCGCCTCCCGCATTGGAGTTATTCACCGACAACTGCTGAATCACAGCGGGCACGGTCAGATGATAAGCATAAAGCCGGGCGGGATCTAGAACCACTTGGTACTGCATGACCGTTCCGCCGAATCCGGAATCGTCAGCGACGCCGGCCACCTGCTTGTACTGGCGCTCGATCACCCAGTCCTCGAAGGTCTTCAGCTCCTGGGGCGCGCGGTCAGGGCTCTCGATGACATATCGATACACGAGTCCAGACGGGCTGGCAAGCGGCGCAAGGGAGGGGGTTACTCCCGAGGGATAAGTGACTTCGCTGAGCCGCTGAAACACCACCTGCCGCGCAAAGTAATCGTCGGTACCTTCATCAAACGTAAGAATGACGTCTGAGAGTCCATACAGCGAGATCGAGCGCATAACCGACATTCTTGGAACGCCGTTCATCTCAACTTCAGTGGGAACGGTGACGAGGCGTTCGATTTCTTCCGATGCGTGTCCGGGCCACTGAGTGATGATCTCGACCATCGGCGGCGAGAGATCAGGATAGGCATCCACCGGCATGTGGATGAACGAGATGACACCACCGACAGTGATAAAGGCAACCAACAGCAAGACAAACATTCGTTGCCGCAGAGCGAATTGCACGATGCGATGAATCATTCGAACCTGCCTCCTCAGTGTTGCAGCGAATTAGCAAACTGAAGAAACAAGCTGCCGTCACCGACAACCTTCTCTCCAATGGAAATGCCCTTTAGAATCCGGGTTTGACCATTCTGGCTTTCACCAAGATCAACACCCCGTCGGCCAAATTGATTGGCACCGGTACTCACATACACAAACGGCTGGTTATTGTCATCGCGCAGAACCGAAGAGTCTGGGACAGCCACTACATTTGAAACGGAACCGGCCGTCACCGTAACGGTGCAGTACATGTCTCTCTTCAGCTTTTCGCCGGGATTATCGACAATGATGCGCGCTTGCAGGGTCCTGGTGTTTGGATCCAACGCGGGTGAGACGTAGGAGATCTTCCCATGAAAGCTGCCTGGGTATGCGTCTGTCTGCACTACGACATCGTCGCCGCTTTGAACATATGCAAGATCGGCCTGATAGACATTTGCCAGAACCCAGACCGTACTTAGATCAGAAATGGTAAAGGCCTGCGTCTGGCCTGCCTGGACCACTTGTCCCGGAGAGACGAGACGCTCAACCACTTCACCGCTGATAGGCGCCAGTACTGGGATTTGCGCCGAGGAAGGACCACCGGCCAGGCGGCTCGGATCCTTGATTCCGAGAATTTTCATTCCTTGTTCGGCCGCATTCAGATCGGCCTGGGCCTGGTTGCGATCGGACTCAGCCTGCTCCAGATCCTTTTCTGCGATTGCGTGGTGCGCATAAAGTTCCTGTGCACGAGCGAAGTACTTCGCCGCCAGGCGTTGCGAATCCGCTGCCTTCAAATAGGCGTCAAGCAACTGCGAATAGTCGGGGCTGCTCACGTCGAGCATTGCCTGACCCTCTTTCACATGCTCGCCGGGGACCACGAGAATCCTGCTGACCGGGCCGCCTACCTGGCTGATTACCGGCGTGGTTTTGAAGGCGTTGTACGCCACCGCACCCGTGAGTCGCAGTGTCCGCCCCAGCGTGGTTGGCTCAACGGTCACCACCTGCACGTGCGACATCTGGTCTGGCGGAATGGTAAAGAGCTGCGGGGTCGCGGACTTTGAAGCCTTCGTAGAGAATGATGTCATCTGGCTCGCCTGCTCGCTGTCGTTCGAGTGGCAGGCTGTGAGAAGGCAGGCAATTGCAATAGTGCACGGAATAATTTTACCGCCGATAAGTCGATTCTTCATGGAAGGCTCCTGGATCCTACGGCTTCGCGAAGCTGTTCGAGCGCGAGCAAGTAAGTTGCAAGCGCTTGCCTGTAGCCGAGTTGAATTGCTCGATTGCTGCGCTCCGCATCGAGGAAATCAAGCAGGCTGGCGGCTCCATGCTTGTAGGCGTACTCACTGATATCGCGGGATTGCTGGGCCTCTTCGAGATAGCCAGATTTATAGAGAGAAATGATCTGATCGTTCGATCGAACACCCTCAAAAGCATCCCTCACGTCGGTTAGCACCTGTCCGCTCGTGTACTTCTCCTGTTCCTGTGCTTGGGTTATTGCGAAGCCGGTGCGCGCAATTTCTCCCTGGTTGCGATCGAAAATGGGCATTTGAATTTGCCCAAAGAGCGACACATCGTTGATGTAACCGAGGTGGGTGTAACTGACTTGACCCGTCACATCCCTTTTGCCGATGGATTGTTGCAGTGCATGCTGGCTGTTCGCGGCATTTACTCCCAACCGCGCGGCTTGTAAATCAGGCCTGTTCTGCAGAGCCTTTGCCTGGAAGTCTTCAAGATTTCCGTTGACCGGCTGGTAATCGAACGATCCGGCAACGTCATAGTCTGGGCCTATCGATTCATATCCGAGCAATTGTCGGAGATCCGATAGTCCCTGCACTCGGGATAGCTGCGCTGCAGACACATCCGTCTGGAATTGGAGCATCTGCAGCTTGAGCTTCAGCAGATCGTCTAGGCCTGTGTCGCCTGCTTTGTAACGCGCCTCGCCAATATCCACCGTGTCTTGAAAGCTTTTGAGATCCTCAGCGGCCAGTTCCAATGTTGATTCGGCAAGCTCGACATTAATGAACTGCGAAGCGACATTGAAGGCCAGGCTGCGTTCGTTGTCAGCCACCTGCGACTTTGTTACAGCTGTCTGGTCCTTGGCGGCCTGCAAGCGGTGTTGCCGCTTTTTGCCGCGTTCAAACAGGTAGCTGACCCCAAGATCAAATTGCGCGGTATTGTCGATATAATCTGCGCTGAACTGACTCGGTTGAAAGACTGGCAAGAACTGCGAATCGCCCATCAACACCGGATTGGGGCGAAGATTGGCCGTCGTTTCTTC
Source organism: uncultured Acidobacteriota bacterium (assembly GCA_963833995.1). Taxonomy (GTDB): domain Bacteria; phylum Acidobacteriota; class Terriglobia; order Terriglobales; family Acidobacteriaceae; genus Telmatobacter. The sequence goes on from CAWIAE010000010.1 coordinate 150,336, forward strand.
CGCTTCGCTTTGCTCGATCGTGGTCCGGGCAGCCAGCAGATTATGATTGTGCTCGAGAGCCAACCGAATCGCTTCATCGAGCGATATGGTTACGGCGCCGGGCTTCTGCGCAAGTGTATTTGCCTGCGGAGAGGGACGCGACGTGCTTTGCGCAGGAAGCGATTGCACACCTGCAATTTCAAACATCAACACCGGCATGAACAAGATAGAAAAGCACGAGCGCTGCAGGCGCATGGGCAATCTGCCTCCTTCGCAAGACACTTAGACCGATTGGGTGTGCCGAAGCGGCACAGAAGATATGCAGGGGCTATGCGGGAGGAGCGCGGGCAGGGATCTGCGACGAAGTAGATTGAGCAATAAAGTCAATGGACTGAGGAGCAGGTCTGGTGCCCAACGGGACCGGGAGGCATGCGCGGATGCCCGCCACCATCGGTGCGATGATCAGATGGCACAGCGAACAAGTGTCGGAAGCAGAATTGGCATGGTGATGCCAAGCAACTCCGAACGTGGCTCCTAGCAACAGCACCAAAAGTGCCATCGGGATAACCACGCACCAAATTCGCTTTTGGCCAGAGATTTTCAGGATCAATTCAAAATGCCCTTTGTGGAATAGGGATTAGTGTAGTCCAGAATCCTCATTCTTGACTATTTAGGACTCGATCCAAAGCTCTCCACCAATGGGCGCCGAGCTTGTCAACTTCGGGGCTTCGCTCCTCGGGCGCTGATTCCACGGCGTTGAAACGATAGCTTAGCGAAAATCAAGCCGACTTTGTGTCGATGAGGGTAGCACGTTGGGACGAAGCGGTGTGGGATGGGGGCTTGGCACGGACTGGAGTAGGTCGCCACTTCTCATGGATGCCTTTTTGGTTAACCCGAAATATGGCTCGCTTTGAGCATGGTCGTCTCCAAAATCCGCTCAAGTTAACCTATGCACCATAGTTAGAGCATGATTTCGGTCGTCGCTGGCAATGAAAAGACCGAAGCGTTCTACGGTCCAGACACCCGGCGCGCGGATCCTGCGTCGGATGGGTGATTTCGACTGTTCGCAAGAGTTAACAGTCAATATCTGGATCCCTTGTCTTCTGAAACAGACCTTTCGCGTTTATCAAAAGCGAGCGTCCTTAGCGCGCCGAACGGACTCGGACTGCGGCCCCTCGATCTCGGGAGAGGCGTAGGTTCTTCGAAGCTGCGCTAGTGCGCAGAACAAAATCATCGGCGGAACCGCTTGCGACGTGTAACCGAGCGCCTGGAGTGATTCCGTGAGCCTTAAGCCGCTTCAACAGTGGCGCATCCTGATCCGAGATGTTGTCGACAATAAAAGTTCCTTGTTCATGGAGATCGGTTAAGGGAATGGACGTCTGCTTTGGCATCTTCCCGTCCATCGCCGGAATGCAGTGCCCATGGGGATCGAACTTTGGGTTGCCAAGCTTTGCGGCGATTCGCTCCTCGAACCGCTCGGAGATGAAATGTTCGAGGCGCTCCGCTTCCTCGTGCACCTCTTCGAGAGGGTAGTCCAGCATTTCATAGAGGAATGTCTCGATCAGACGATGATGGCGCAGTACCTCAAGAGCCCGGCGTTTGCCTGCTGTTGACAGCAGAACTCCGCGGTGACTCTCGTATTCCACAAGGGGAGATGGAGATGATGCCAGCCTTTGTAGCATGTTGGTGACCGAAGCCGGTGCAACTCCCAAATGGTCAGCCAGAGACGAACTCGATACCCGCCGTTCCTCAGGTCCATTGAGAGCAAGGATCGCTTTCAGATAATTGTCCACCGATTCCGTGTTGACTTTCCCTTGGCGTCGCGATCGCATGAACTGGCGTCTCCTCAAAGTGTTGACACTTCTGTTATTTTAGGTCAACCTAATAATTAGGCAAGCCTAAATATTGGCAGCCGGGCAATTTTCTTCTCCATTCCCAGTCGCGTGGACGCACAAGCTGGCGGGCTCATAAGGGAATTCATTTCCGACCTCAGGAGTTCATTGTTGATGCCAATCCGAACCACAGTGCTCCTCGCGATTCTCTTGATGTTAGCCGCGGTTAACGAGGAAAGTTTACGAGCGCAAAGTGGTACGAGCAGTGCACTCACTGGAAGCATCAACGATGCGACGGGGGCAGTTGTTCCCGATGCCACTGTGAAGGTTACGGAGGTAAGCACGGGAGCGGCACGAAGTGCGAGAAGCAATGCTGAAGGGCGTTTTCTCTTCGCCCAGGTCAATCCCGGAACCTATCGGATTTCCGTGGCCGCCGAAGGTTTTGCACCGGCTGAATCGCAACCTTTGACTGTTGCCGTGGGTCAGACGATCGCGGCGAACTTTACCTTGTCTCCTGCTGCCGCCTCGCAAACCGTCGAAGTTACAGCGCAGACCGGGCTTCCGAGTCTGGAGAATCCAAACACGTCAACTACACTGGATGCAAAGGCCATTGAAAAACTGCCCAATCCGGGGCAGGATCTGACCTACCTTGCGCAGTTCGCGCAGGGAGCCTTAATGAACACAGCGGGCTCTTCAAACGATGCCAAGGCGGCGGGTGGCTACGGAAACGTCGAATTCAACGGCTTGCCGGCAACGTCGAACGGCTACATCCTTGACGGATACGATACGAACGATCCTTGGCTCGGACTGAATATCGGCCTGTCCACGAATCTCGTCATCGGGCTCGACGCAGTCCAGGAAGCGACCGTTAACACGAATTCATTCTCCGTCGATCAGGGCCGATACGCGGTGGCCCAGGTCAACTATTTCACCAAATCCGGGACGAACGCGTTTCATGGCGATCTGTACGAGATATGGAACGGATCGTTGTTCAATGCCGAGGACTACTTCCTTCACGCCAACGACACGGCGGACAATATCGCGCACAAGCCGCGCTCCACTGTGAACGAATTCGGAGCGAGTGTCGGCGGTCCGATTCGCAGGAACAAGCTATTTTTCTTCGGGCATTACGAAGGTATTCGCATTGCTCTGCCGCTGGTTTCGCAGATCACCTTGCCGACTCCTGCATATCAACAGTACGTTCTTGGCCAACTGGCTGTTGGAGGAACCGATCCCGTTACAGGAACGCGGCTCCCGGCTGAGCCGGCGGAGATTCCGTTCTATCAGAGGATGTTTTCTCTTCTACCGTCACCAGGCGGGTCGCCGGTGCCGATTGTCGGATGCCCACTCGGCACAGGCGGCGATGGATGCGCTAGCCAGAGGCAGGCGTCACTTAACAACAGCGACAGCGAAAACCTGATCGTGGCGAAGATCGATCACACCATCAACGCAAAGGACAGCGTCTGGTATCGCTTTCAGCAGGACACGGGCCTTCAGGCTGCATACACGGATCCGATCAATTCAATATTCAACTCCTATTCGCCGCAGCCACAACGCACTCTCGTAGCCGGCTACACTCATGTCTTCGGCCCTGCTTTGGTGAATCAGTTCAACCCCGGCGCCAGTTGGTATTCGAGCATCTTCGAGCCGAACAACTACAGTCAGGTTCAACAGGCATTCCCGATTGTGCTCGCGTCGGGAAGTGATAGTGTGCCATTCAGCACACTCGGCGGGAACAACAATACCTATCCGCAGGGTCGCAAGGTTACACAGTGGCAGATCAACGACAATCTGACATGGGACCGCGGGCGGCACACATGGAGGTTCGGCATCAACACCCGCCGCCTCGACGTGAGCGATTACGATCTCGGCGAGGGCATTGTGCCGACGGTGACCTACAACGACTTGGCGCAATTTACGTACGGGACAGCCTACACCTCAAGTCAGAGTTTTCCGGTTTCGCTGAAGGAGCGAGTCTCCGAGGGAAATCTTGAATATTACGGCATGGACACCTGGAAGCCGTCGTCGAAAGCGACGCTCACCTGCGGCATGCGCGCGACCTTGAATACGAACGTTACAAATGCTCGGGGTCTCTTCTCCAGGGAGGCAGGCTCTTTCCTCGATGCCTCGCATCAAACCGATCAGCCGCTTGACGATGTCGTCCTTGGCAAGGCTCACAATCTGTTCCCCGGAGTCCCGCTATTTGTCTATCAGCCGCGTGTTTCATTCGCATACCAAATCCTGACCCATAGCGCGGTTCACGGAGGGTTTGGCGTCTTCAACGACATCATCCCGATGCAGATTGCCGACCTCGCTGCGATGAACGCTCCAAACGATCCCACGTTTGTTGGTGGCATCGGCGGGCAGGTCGGAGGAGTCGGCATTGCACCCGGGATCCCGAGCAGTGCCGTCGACGCAGCGGTCAATGCCAACAATTCATTTCAGACGACGTTCCGTTCCGGCGGCAACCCGTGTGTTGGTTATCAGCCGGGCGCTCCGACCTGCCCACTGGCGGTGAGCCTCAATACGTTCCCAAGCGGAACACTTAAGACTCCGTACTACTACCAATACAACCTTGGCATCGAACAGCAAATTGGCGCACGGGGCAGCTTGCGCACCGACTTCGTCGGCACGCGCGGATTGCATGAGCCTTTTCAGGTGCAGCTCAACGGCTATCAGTCGGTGTGCGACGGATGCTTTGCACCTTTTCCCTATCAGCGGCCACTCGACCAGCGATTCGGCAACGTGAATGAATTCCGCACCGATGCCAATAGCAATTATGCCGGATTGCAGATGGCGTACACCCAGCAATGGCGCGGCGTCACCCTTCGCGGCAATTACACTTTCAGCCATTGCCTCGATGAAGTCTCGAATGGCGGCCTGCTCGCGTTCTCGACGCAGGGACTCATGTCCCCGCTGCCCGGAGAATTGCGCCGGCAGTATTCGAGTTGCGACTACGATGTGCGTCACAATGTTTCGGCATTCGGGATTTATCAGGTTCCGTTCCATTCCAGCCATTCGGTCTTCCGGCAACTCTTGGAAGGCTGGTCGCTGTCGGAGACGGCGTTCCTGCATTCCGGATTGCCATTCAGCGTGCTGAGCCAGCCTTACATCGCAAACGGAAAAGGCGTCTTTCAAGCCAACGGAGCGAGCACGATCCAGTTCAACGCGCCCGCCTATGCAAATCGCGCGCCCGGCGTACCGATCTACAGCAAGGATCCCATCGCGGGCGTGACCGTAGCAGGGACGAAACAATGGCTTAATCCCAATGCGTTCGTCTCGGTGGTCGATCCAGCAACCGGGGCATGTATTGGAGGGGATTCCCCCGCGAACTGCCAGTTTGGCAACTCCGGCCGCAATTCTGTTCGAGGCCCTCACTACACGAATTCGGACATCTACATCACCAAGACATTCCCAAAGCACGAGGGTGTCACGTTCCGTCTTGACCTGCAGATGTTCAACGCGTTCAACCATCCCAACTTCGCTTTGCCCAGCGAGGTTGATGCCGGTGCCCCAAGCGCGTCGATTCCCGCCAGGTTCGGAACTCTTGAGAGCACAATCTCGCCACCTACGGGGCTGCTGGGCGTTGGGCTAGGAGGAGATAGCTCCCCGCGCATGATCGCGTTTCAGGCAAGGATTGAGTTCTGATGCACGGATTGGGTGATCGTGCGAGATCATTCCCACACGAGGCGGAGCAGAGAGACAGATTCTTGCGGAAGGCTGGTAGTGATTTCGACCCGGCCCTCGTGCACGTCGAGCCACTGAGGCGACGCGAGAGGTTGAAGCTGCCCGGCTGCTCGGAGACGAGCGTACTGATCGGCATCTGGATGCTGAATCGAGCCCATCGTCTGCCACTCGGTGTAGGAGTTGCTGTGGGTTTGGTCGATGCGGAAATGCTGGAGCAGTACACGGTGAACGCTGGCGGGTAGTCCTTGAACGGAGATGACCGTAGGCTTCGATGGCAAAGGAATACTGACGTCATTGTAGTTCCAGAGGAGTATGGCAGCTGAGTGGGTGTCGCGCGTGGCCAGCGCGTCGATGTCGGACGCTCGGCGAACGCCCGTGCTGATCAGCACATCGAGCGGGACCGCACCGGTGCTGCTGGTGTGGACGCGATCTCCGGACATGAGGCCGAGCATCCGGAATAGATTGAGGATCGGCTTGTCGATACCGTTGGTGGCGAGCGATCGAAATCCCTCGAAATAATCCTTGTCTTCAAATTCGAACGACCAACTGAGCATGGAGGCGAGATTGACGGCATGACGATGCTGGAGTTGAAAGAGGGCTTTGACCACTGCCGCCGTATATGCAGGGTAGAGGGTGCCGTTTCGGTAGTTGTTAGCTGGATTCACTCGTGAAGAGCACGCAGCGCACCCTTCGGGATCGGCCTCGCTCAGGATGATGGGCAAGTGGCGGAACTGCGGAAAGGAAGCAATCAGCGCGAATCCGCGGTCTACGTCCTGCAACTCACGATTGAGTCCCATGGTGACGCTGCCTCCCTGGAACGAAGGTGAGCCTTTGGCATGAAAAGAGATGAAGTCGAGTGGGACGGGGCCGCCGGTCGAAGCATTAGGTCCCGATTGCACATGCCGGAGAAAGTTGCGTAGAAAGGCATACGCCTTTTCGTTTCTTGGGCCCGTGGTTGCGGGACCGCCCACGCGCGCGCCCGGCAGTGCCGCTCGCACACCGGTGACGGCGTAATCGTACAGCCGGTAGTATTCCTCGGGTGTGGAGTGCCAGTAGTCGATATCGGGCTCGTTCCACACTTCGAAATACCAGCGGAGAACTTCGTCGCGGCCGTAACGCTGAACCAGATGCTCGACGAGTACGCGGCAAAGCTCCTGCCATCGTGCGTAGTCCTTCGGCGGGTTGTTCGATGCTCCGGAGACGGTCGATCCTGGATAGTGAACCTGGTAGGGCTCGTGGCGACTCGGCAGGGACGCGGCAAGGTCGCGAGGCATGAAGCCAAGTTCGACCATAGGGCGGACTCCGGCCGTGCGCCAGGAATCGAAGATGTTGTCGATGATGGTGAAATCATAGACGGGATGCCCGTTCGAATCTTCAGAATAGATGTTTGTGGAACTGAACTTGAGCTCAGGTTGGCCGTTGCCCGAAGTCAGCAGATGATGCACACGGATATAAACGGGAACGGGGCTGAGATCGTGAAGCTCTCGAAGAAGCTGCCTCCCGTGTGGCATGGTGGTGTAATTGGCTTCGTCGTAGCCGAACCACGAGTAGATGGGAGTGAAAGAGCCCGTGTGGGCGTTGAGGTCGGCCACGATCTGGACCGGTTCCCCCGCCTGTTGCGCAGGATTGGCCTGTGCTACCGCGAGAGGGGCTGCGATCAGACTTAGGAGGACACGAACGATAAGGGATCGATGCTTCAGCATTTGGTCTCTACGAGAAATCTAGCAGAACCATGGATCCAAAATCTCCACTCGCTGAGGTGAGGTTCAGCGACGATATGCCAGATTGAGAAGCCGGTTTGGAGGATGGCTAAAACAGTTTGAACGCGATCGAGATCGGAGAACTTGAATAAGTCTGACTGAATCTGGGAGGCGAAAGGGATTATTGGTTATGGAGGAATGGGCCCTCTCGAATGGTCCGGAGTGGGCGTCTCTCTTACCTGGTATCGGACCAACCGCTGATCAAGTGAATAAAGTGGCCGAGTTGCCAGCCCTATTCTGAATGGAGCACGGAAACGAGGTCCGTCCGACTGGCGCTCATAGCGGGCAAGCTGCTTCCCAACAGCGCTATCAGCGTCATCAGTGCCCATGCGAGCGAAAGGGACACTGGGTCATGCACCTCGACGTTCACAAGCATGCTCGCCAGAAGGCGGTCGAGGAACCAGGCCCCCGCAATGCCAACAACGCCGCCAGCCAGGATCAGACGCATCGCCTGCGTCACGATCAGGCGCAGTAGCTCGGGTCGCGTCGACCCGAGAGCCAGCCGAATCCCCATTTCCTGTCTCCGCTGATTCACCCAATAGGCAAATACTCCGTAGATGCCCACCCCAGCGAGAATCATGGCCAGCACAGCGAATGAGGCAATCAACAGCATCATCATTCGCCGTTGAGCGACCGACTGCGACATGCGCTCGTCCATCGTCTCCACATCAAACAGCGGCTGGTCAGGGTCGATATCGGTCACTGCCTTGCGCATGGCGGAGGCAAGCGAACCCGGTTCGACGGTGGTGCGCAGCAAAATGTCTAAATTTTTTGGGGGCATTTGATCAAGCGTCAGATAGATCGCAGGCTCGACGGTTCCGGTCAGGCCGTCGTAGCGGACGTCCTGGACTATACCGACGATCGTCATGAGAGTGAATCGATCGTGGCCTTCTGTATTCACTCCGAATTGCCGTCCAAGTGCGTTCCCGTTGAAATACTGACGTGCAAATGCCTGACTCACGATAGCAACCGCGGCCATATCTGCGTTGTCTTCGCCGCTGAATGGGCGTCCTTGAAGCACGTGCGTACCCACCGCCCGGAAGTATTGAGGACTGACCGTGATGGCACAGGCGCGGGGCTGCGCCGAGTATGAAAGCGGAGGTCCGTCTCCGAATTTGAGACGTGGTGACCTGGGGCAATGTTGGAGCGGAAGGGCACTGGCAATGGCCGCCGCCTGCACGCCGGGAAGAGCCTGCAATCTCGGCAGGAGTTTTTCTACAAAGTTACTCAGCTTTGGCGGTGCCTCCGAGCGGTTGCGTTGTGTCTGAGCGGTGAGACATCGTCGGGGGTCAAAGCCGGAGTCGTTTCCCAGGGCGTTCACAAAACTCCGGATGAGCAGTCCCGCGCCTGTAAGCAGCACCACAGCCAGTCCGATTTCCGCCATCAGCAGAACGCTGCGCAGGCGCCGCTGCTGACGACCGGAAGAAATGCGCCGCGCCGAGCCCTGAAGTCCGGTTCGCAAATCGGCCCGCGATGCGCCGATCGCTGGAGCAAGGCCAAATAGGATGGTCGTCAGCAAAGCTAGCCCTGCCGTGAATGCCAGGACCCAGCCATTGACCTGGACAGACGCGCTCAACTTGCCGAAAGGCGCCTGAAGCAGTTCCGCTGTGTACGAGCCTGACGAAAACTCGCCCGGCAATCCGCCCCGTCGAATCAGCCAGGTCACGGCTACGGCGATTCCCAATCCAAGGATGGCGGCCATGGTGGCGAGCGTCAGGCTTTCGACCAGAAATTGACGTGTCAGCCGCAACCACCCCGCCCCGAGCGCAGCGCGCAACGCCACCTCATGCTCCCGAGCTACGGTGCGAGCCAATTGCAAATTCGCCACGTTGGCGCACGCAATCAGCAGCACCGCTGCCACACAGGCCAGAAGAACCAGGAGCGGACTGCGGTCATCCCCGGTCAGATAACGATGCAGAGGTTCGGCGAGCATCCGGCGGCCTTCAGCCCACTCGGCAAAGAACGCCACATAGCCTTTGGCGCGGTTTTCTGCGAATAGCTTTAGCTCCGCCTGTGCCTGCTGGATAGTCACACCGTTGCGCAACCGCCCAATGGTCTGTACAGGCTCAGCGATGAGGTCGGTCGTTCCGAGACTCGAGCTTGCGCTTAAATCGGCGGGGATGTAGACATCGGGCTCATTTGCAGGATCGGGGAAGATGAAGTGAGAGGGGAGCACTCCAACGACGGTCCACGCCTTTCCCCCAAGCGTGATCGAACTACCGATCATCCTCGAGTTGCTGTTGAACTCGCTTTCCCAGAGGCGGTGGCTGAGAAGGGCGACGGCGGGGCCACCTTGACGATCTTCACTGCTCAGGAAATTTCGTCCTTCCGCTGGAGTGACATGCAGCACAGGAAGGAAATTCGCGGTAACCCCAACGACCTTGACACGGATAGGATTGCCTGTACCTGTCAGATTCTCGTCGCCGCTGTATGCACGTTCGTCGTATACGTATCCGGCAATCGATTCGAACGACCGGAGACTCGACTTCGCGGCAACGAAGTCCTGCGAAAGGAGAGGCCCACCGTACTCGTTGTTTTTGGGCCATGCCTCGGAGATTTCCATTAGGCGGCCCGAGTCAGGATATGGAAGAGGTCGGATCAGTAGTGCGTATACTGCCGAGAAGATTGCGGTGGTGGCTCCGATTCCCAATCCCAGGGTGATCACGGCGGTCCAGGTAAACGCCGGATTGTGCCGCATCTGGCGGAGACCGTAACGAATATCCTGGAAGACCGACTCAATGGTCGCACTCGCACGTTGGTCGCGTACGGCCTGCTTCACCTGTTCGAGACCCCCGCATTCCGCCAAAGCCTGCATGCGCGCCTCCGTGGGCGAGATTCCGCTTTCAATCTTCTCGCCCACGATGGCGTCCACATAGCCTCGAATCTCCAAGTCCAGTTCCGTCTCAAGCCGTTGCTTGTGCAGCAGGGTACGCAGCGGGGACTTGAGTCGCGAGAATGCTCGCATATTGGTCTCCTAGTTCGCTTTCAGTGCGCTTGCGATGGCGCGAGAAATCGTGGTCCACTGCTCCACTTCGATTCCCAACTGACGCTCGCCTTCCCCGGTCCGCCGGTAGTACCGGGCGCGCCGGTTGTTTTCCGACTCGCCCCAGAAGGAACTCAGCCATCCAGCTTCCTCCATCCGGTGCAGAGCTGGAAAGAGCGAGCCGGGTCTGACCTTGAACGTGCCGTGAGTGATTTGTTCGACGCGTCGGGCAATGCCCAGTCCATGGAATTCGCCGTCCCCGATCGCCTTGAGGATGAGGAGGTCCAGCGTTCCCTGGAGAAGGTTTGCCTGATTTCGGTCCAAAGTCGTTCTCCTATTGAATGACGATAGGAGATTAGAGAGCGCTCATAAAGAATGTCAATAGGAGTGCCAGCCACGAGGCGCAATTGACCCAACCAGGGTCCGATAACCTTCTTATTCGGAGGGAGTTAGGCGGAGCCCACGAGTACGTCTCGATAAATGTGTGCGCCTCCACCCCGCAGCCTCGTTGTTTTTGGGAGGGAGGAGAACCTCGACCGAATCCGCGTTCGGATGCGATCCGGGGCTCCCGCCTCTTGATTAAGCATTTCATTGACGGCCAACGGCCAATTGGTCTACCGTTTCGGTCACAGTCAACCTCAAGGACAATAGCAGCACTTGGGTCCTCTTTCCCCTGATTCAACGACTTTTGGCCATCGTTTTCTCAAAAAAGCATGCTGGGAAAAAGTGCCGTTCATCTCTCCCCGCTAACATCTCCGGCCCGGAAGGAAAGATTTGGTGTCGAGAATGAAGATGGATCAAACAGATCTCAAAGACCACGCTGTGTGCTTTGCCGAGTGCCTCGCGGAAGAGTTAGTAGAAGTTGATGCCTTGAGGCAGAAGCGGAGGATGGTAGATCACTTGGCATCGCGGGATACCGAGAAGTGGAAGACAGTGGAAAAGATCGCGGCATTTGCTGGGACGAGTGAACGCGACGACAAAGGCGGTGTGGAAGCTGCGAGCGAAGCGACGACAGTCGTGGGACAGGCTCGCCACATGAAGCTGGTGGGTTTGGCATTTTCCGGCGGGGGTATCCGCAGCGCCACCTTCAATCTGGGAGTGCTCCAGGGGCTGGCCCAATTCAACAAAGTTCGGGTTTTTGATTATCTCTCTACCGTGTCCGGTGGGGGTTACATCGGAAACTGGCTGGAGGCTTGGATTCTGCGCAGCGGGCAGAAACAAGCGAACCCGAAACAGGCTTGCAAGCCGATCACAGCGGTGAACGGAATCGACGTTGTGGAGATGGAACTGCGGCCGACGCGAACCGCCCGATCCAAGAGCGTTGGAGAGCGCGAGTGGCGCGATCAAAAGTCGCACACCGAGCCACCGCCAATACGATTCCTGCGGGATTACAGCAACTATTTGACGCCCCGACTGGGAGCGCTGGGCGCTGACACTTGGACAGTCATTGCGATCTACTTGCGAAATCTGTTGCTGAACCAGGCGATTCTCATTTTGTTTCTCTTCGCGATTCTGCTGATCCCCTACGTTGCAGTTTGGCTGACTTCGGCCAATTCAGTTTCATCGATCTGGCTGCAGCCAATCGCGGTGTTGGTTCTGTTGACCCTTGGAATGGGCATCGGCGCGCGGAATTTGCACTGGTTATTGGGTTCGGCTCACGAACCGGAAGCCACCAGGCCTTGGCTTCCTCCACAGGAACAGCGCTGGGTGATCGCATCGATTGTGGCGCCAGTCTTCCTCGGCTTATGGATCATGACGGCCTGGTTATGGCCGCACGCTGCCACTTGGGCAGCCATCCCTTTCCCTTATTGGCTCTGGGGAGGAATCCTGTTGCTGGGTTTGCCATTTGGTGTCGCTTCGCTGATCGCCGCAGCCCAGGAAGAAGTGGAATCTCCAGGATTTAGAACGCTCTGGTGGTTCTTGGAGTCGCTAGGGACCGGAGCGGTGAGCGGGCTGATGATGATGTTAGCCGTTCGCGTGGTTTTCAAGCCTATCAGCGACTGGCAAAGTGCGCGCTGGTGTGAACCAACGCTCGGCGTTCCACTGACGTTGCTCGTATTTCTCATAGCCGCGAGCATTCAGATCGGCCTAATGGGGCGATCATTTTGCGATCCGTACCGAGAATGGTGGTCGCGCGTTGCGGGATGGATTCTCATTTTTACAATTGTGTGGACCGCGGGATTTGGCCTTGCATTCTTTGCGCCGCTGGGAATGCTATGGCTCGGCGGTTGGCTGAAAGGATTGGGACTGGCGTGGATCGGAAGCACGATGCTGGGAATTCTGGGAGGAAAGAGCGATAGGACGGGCACGCTCGATTCGGTGAGCATAAAGGACAAACTCTTATCGATCACGCCGTACATCTTCATCGTGGGACTGATGTCGTTGCTTTCGCTCTCATTGGAACTCATTCTTGCGCGATGCTATCTTGCGAATCAGGAGGTGAATACCGCTTGGAATGCCCTTCTGTCGCAAAGCTCAGAGATGGAAAAAGCTGCGAACTTCCTCCTCAATCTGCATGGAAACGCCACGTCGACGATACTCACCTTGAGCGGGACAGCCTCGAGCCTGCCCACGCCACATGGGCACGCCCTTCCGCTCTACGCGCAGGCGCACTTTGTCATCCTGCGTTATGCAACAAACTGGTTGTTGATTCCCGTATGTGCCGCGGTCCTTTTGTTGTGTTTGTGGCTTTCATTTCGAGTCGACCTCAACGAGTTTTCCATGAACCTGATGTATAGAAACCGGTTGACGCGCTGTTATCTTGGAGCGACACACCAGAGGCGCATGGCGAATCCGTTTTCAGGGCTCGATTGCTGCGACGATTTATTCCTGTCGAGAGTCCGAAGTTCGGAATGCTATTCGGGACCGTTGCCCATCTTGAATACTTCGTTGAACCTGGTAAACACAAGAGAACTGGCATGGCAGGAACGAAAGGCCGAGTCGTTTCCAATGACTCCACTGCGCTGCGGATTCGATACGTGGATTGAGCAGACGAACCTGGAAAACAATTACGACGTAGAGAAACACGAAGCCCACATATCAAAATATGCCTATCGACCCACAGCCAAGTATGGATATGAGGACAACGGGTTTTACATGGGAACCGCCATGAGCATCTCGGGGGCCGCGGCCAGCCCGAACATGGGTTACCACTCGCAACCGTCATTGGCTCTTCTGATGACGTTCTTCAATGTGCGCCTTGGATTCTGGGCAGGCAATCCGAGAAACAAGGATACGTGGACCCATCCGGGACCCACAGTCGGGCTGGGTCAATTGCTGTGTGAATTGTTTGGCTTGACGAATGACAACGCGAAGTATGTGTATCTCTCAGATGGAGGCCATTTTGAGAATCTGGGAGTGTACGAGTTAGTGAAGCGACGGTGCAAATACATTGTCGCTTGCGACGCAGGCGCAGATCCTCATTACTCGTTTGAGGACCTGGGGAATGCAATCAGGAAGTGCCGCGAAGACATTGGAGTCGAAATCGAACTTGACACAACACCGTTGACGCCCAAACCGAAGGATCCGAATGGCGACAGGAAAAACAAGGGAGGAGATAGCGGCAACGATGGCGATCAGGCTGACAACAGGAAAATGTCCTCGCAGCATTGCCTGGTTGGCCGGATACGCTACGACATGGCGGACCCAGAGGGAGAACCCGGCGTAATCGTGTACCTTAAAGCGTCGTTAACAGGTGATGAACCGGCAGACGTTTTCAACTATCAGACGATGCATCCGACGTTTCCCCACGAATCCACAACTGACCAATGGTTCAGTGAATCGCAGTTTGAGAGTTATCGGCGGTTGGGGCAGCACATCGTGGAGATGCTCTTCGCCGGACGCAAGGATACGGCAGAGTACGAAGATCCGATGTCGGAGGCTTCTTTGGGGGCAATTCGTGCCCTGGGAACCAATCAACTTTTTGAGAAGTTAGAGAAAAAATGGGCGCCCGCGACAAAAACGGAGCGGGATCAGAAGCGAGGCTCATCAAACCACTGAGCGCGTTCCCTTTTGCCGCAAGGCCCATTTTTCAGAGCAGAACTTGAGTCGGACACCCCGAGAGCTTCTCTCCCCAGCAGGAGGATCGCCCGTCGTCTTTCGTGAATGCAGCTGACAATAATCTTGTCCACAAGCTCGAAATCCGCGCTATAGTTGCGCATCTCTCAGGTCTCTTGCCGCAGCAATGAAGCTCCCGCTATCTGAAAGGGCTACTATGTTCGTCTTCTTCTCCAGCTCAATGCGAACGATAGTCTTGGGGCTTACTTTGTTCTTCGAACTCGCCCCGTTCGCTTTGCCTCCATCCCTGAGTGCGCAGGAATCCTCAGACCTCAAGGTTGAATATACTGGCAAGCTGTTCGGCTACTACCGGATAGAACCGAATGAAACCGTCAGGGGCACGCAGGCCGGAGCCTCCGGCATCAAACTATCCGCAGTGAGTGCGTTCCTTGGATCTCTTCCTGAGAGCAACCAGCAGCCCGATACTCTCCTCCTTGGTATGGGAGACAACTTCGCCCCCGAATTCGGCGCGAGCATAGAGCCGGAGTTCCGCTTTCCCGCTGGCACTGTCAATCCACCCAGATGGACCCCGTGTTCGCTTCCTGTTGATCCGCCAAAGAGCACCGAGCCTACACAGTGGCATCACTCCGCGCCGGAGGCGCTGTACAAGTCTGAAAGGCGCAAGCCTGAGCTGGCAGATTGCGACAATGTTACCCGCTTCCTAATCACTGCCGGTTACCGCGCTGTGGTTCCGGGTCGCGAGGACTTTATTTACTCTGCGACCTGGCTTCGCCGCATTGCATACCTCCTCAGGGGCGCCAGTTTGAATACGCAGCCGAGCCGCATCGACGGCTCAAATGGCAAATGGACTTTTGACGAGGCTCTCGGCCCTGATCGACCCCTTCACATGCTGGCAGCAAACATCCGAGTGAAGATATCCCGCAATTCCTGCCCTCTCCTCTTCTCGGACGACCTTGCGGAAGTGAACCATCCCTGTCTTCCATCCAACGGATCCATGACCGAGGAAATGGACTGGTTTCAACGACTCGATCGGACCCTCGACACCAACGGCGTCGAAGATTCCCTTAACCGCCAAGCCAAAAGCGACGTCGAATTTCGCACGCAGACGGTCATAAACCAAATAACGGTCCTCTCCACTCTCCTCGCTGGTTACGGGTGCGACGACGTCCCGCGGGATTTAGCGGCGTTCTCTAAAACAGAGACTTACGTGGTCGACGAAGAAAGGCGGTCATTGACGCTTACTTCTTCAGCGCGTGATCTCTTGCAGAAAGTCCGGAGTACCGTCTCCAGCATTGCGTGCAAGCCGATCGGCGAATTGAGCGGGGCCGAAGCAGCTACGACCTTGCAGCGTATTGCTATCGGCGCCCTCGATGCCGTCCACGATGCGACCACTGGTAAGATCCCGGAAGCTCCAATCCTTGTACAAAGCGAGTTGCGCCAACAGGCGCTCAACCTCTTCCTCAATCTCATCTACGCCGAACAGAAAGACATCGGATTTACTATCACCAAACTGCCTTCCGGGAAGAATGTCCTAGTCATCGCCGTGGTCGGCCAGGAAGCTCTGCAGGAAATCTCGGAGGCGAATCGCAAAGTTTACCCAGACGACCAGGATTGTGCCACTTCCAACAAAGACCGCCTTAGATTGGTCTGTGACACTCAAGCCATAGTGAAGCCTCTCATCGAGATGAATTCCTCACTCGAGAAGGTGAAATCTTTCGAGCTCGCGGTCGGCGACCCACACCTCACGCTCACCGCCGTGCTCCGCGCCGCTTGGGCCGCGCGCGAGCATGCAGCTAACTCTAAGCCGGCCCATGTACTTTTCGATTCGGTCATCGTAATGGCCCAGATGCCATCGGCTGAGGCCGAGGAACTGGCAGAACGGGTGCGGGCTGACATCCAGACCTCTTACTCCAGAGACCCTAGTCTCAAAGCAGCGCGTGCCCCGTCCATCGACCTTATCCTCAGTGAAGCCCAATACGGTCACGAAACACCAAATCTGGAAATCCGCACGGAACCCGGTCGGTTTACTCCTGTGTTAGTACCTCCTGAGGCCTACAGCCGATGGGTGAACGCCTCTGGCAATTCTGTCTCCGTCGCAAACCTTTCCACGCGATCTGATCCTGGGAATCCCTCGCTCACTCGATTGCTCTCCAACGCAATCCCTCCCGTGCAGCCCACGGAGACGATTTCACCTGTACCCGATGATGCGAGTGACCACGAGACTGCCTCCTACCTTCTTAAGCAGGAATTGGACAGATCTTGGAAGACCTGGATTACTCAGCATCCGAATCACAAGGGCGACACAGATCTGGATGTGCTCTGGGATTCGTGCGAAGCCAAAGGGAAAGACGGAAAAGAGCATGAAGACCGCTCCTGCCAGAACACAGTTCTTATGCGGTATCTATTGCACCAACTGCAGCGTAGCTCTCGTTCCGATATCGTTCTACTCGAACGGCGCGACTTTTATTTCGACCTGCTGGGCGATCCGAGTCGCTCGGACCAATACGCCGATTACTCTGTATGCAGCCAATGGGAGCAAGAGGAGATGGACACCGGGCTTCAAGGGCAGACGATGCGAATTCAGGACGCCAATTTCTACCTGGATTACTGCAAACTCAAGATTGCCCTCGACCGCGTCCTTTGGAAAGGGGACTACGCTGAGGGTGTGATGGTCGATGGCGCGACCATCACCGCTCTCATGAAGACTGCCCAGGAACAAACCGACCAGGAGCAATCCCTTGTTGCCCGCGACGTCCGCTCCGAATGGCTCATGACCAAAGGCATCGTTACGGAACGCCCCAAAAATCTCGTCACCGCCTCATCTGGGCCCGATACCTTCTCGGTCCCAGGCTCCGACGGCTGTGGAAACTCCAGTGATGCGCCGGACTCCGGCAAGTCGAACTCAAGCATCTTCTGTATTGACGGCCAATCCATTCTCTCCGACCGTGCCTACTGGTTGACCACCAGCGATCAGCTCGCCCAGGACAACACTGTTTATTCGGCTCTTGGCACTCTCACCGCGAAGTCAAACCATTACACATCATCCAGCCGCATCTTTCTAACCACTGAAATCGCCGACGAATTAACGCGCCGTGGACAACCTCCCGAGCTCCTCGCACTCACCAAGCCAGGCAGTCCAACTGGAAAATCCGAGCGCAACGCTCCCTCGGAAATCAATCTAGCCGCGATTGAGAACCTCCACCAGGACCGCAACTTGATCCAGCTCGACTTCTCTAAGCTGGTCGCGGGATATACACTCACGAGCCCCAGCTTGTCCGATGCCGCTCTTGCCAATAATCTTTCCGGAGTTTCCAATACCCAGGCCGTGACACCTCATTCCCAAGAACTCGACCTCGAGGGTGCCACTCGTCTGACCTTCGCACCCGTCTTTGACCGATTCGCCCTGGGTGCCCAAAGCGACGCCGAATACGATCGCAGAGTCCTAGGCAATCTCACTGGCAATCCTGAAACCGTCACTTACTCTGCGAACAGCTTCAGCGCCGGTGGATTCGCCCAGATGGCCATACATTCCAGCCTCATACCCGGCTTGGGCCGCAACGGAATCAATCAAAGCACAAGAAACCTTCCGAGCGCTTTTCTCGTCTTTGCACCCTACCAGTACCAGCGGCAGATGACCGGTACCTTTATCAACTTCGCCTTTTTCACGCCACCCAATACCAACAACCCGCAGCAGCAGGTCACAGTCCATATCCCGACAGGGAACGGCTTCAGCCAGCGTGGCGGATTCAGGTATCAATTCACGGGAATCTGGAGATGGACGCCCGGTCCAGGTTCTTATTTCGAGATCGGACCTGAATACGCTGAGCAGAACAATGTGCTCTCCGCGATTCGGATGCCCCAATTGTCTCCAACTGCAGCCTGCGACGTCATCGCCACTCAATCCATTCAGACCTGCGTGAAGAATGCCTACAAGGCAGCTGGCGCAAGCCTCAACGCGTCCTCCATCCTAATTCCTACCACGCAAACCCTTCACGTAGGCGGCTTGTACTGGACGGTGCATCTCCAGAAGGTCTTAAACAAGCAGAAGACCTACAACACGTCGTTCGACACTCAAGGCGACAGCTTTCTGCTGCCCGGTACAACGCTTACCACTCAAACTCGGTATGCTTTTTCAACCAAACTTGCTCTCAACTTCAAAATCGCCGGCAATCTTTCGCTATCGCCGATCTGGTCGGACTTTTTCTTTGAAAACCAGGGCCTCTCCTCGCAACGCACGAACGTTGTTGCCACCACGTTTAGCATCTCCGCTAAGTGGTATTTCGCCCGCGATGCCCAGGTGCCTTTCCACAAGCAGCTTTGGTTCGACGGTCCTGCTTCGCTCGACCAGACGAGCTCCGCCAAAGTCAAGTAGCGATCGATCTTCAAACGCCACCTCTGAAGAGAAAAGGCGGACGACCTTCTAATAGAGATTTGCCGGCGTGAACTCGGGGAGCATCTGACACCGACGACGCCTTCATTGATCGTCAGGATTTGCCGCTACGGATTGAGTCGGCGAAGAGCGTTGTCGGCAGTATTAATTGTGTTTTTTATAGTGCGGATCATATTTGCGCGGATCAGTAAATTGAAAAGATGCGACTGCACTTCCTAACCGGCGGATCCCCAGAGCGTAATCTTGAGGGTACAAGCCTATCGTGAGAGCATGGCATCGATCAATTGATCTCCCGTGTTCCGCTGGGAGCGAGGCAACCATGTCTGAAAGTTTCGGTGCAACTCCGCAGTTGGGTCCGCAAAAGGGCCAGAGAATATCGCTCGGTGTAGATGCTCTTGCTCAGTCGTTTCTGGATAACCTGTTTTTCGTGCAGGGCAGATCGGTAGAGCGCGCGACCGTGAACGACCTCTACATGGCGCTGGCACATACGGTACGCGACCGGATCGTCGAACGTTGGATGTCGACACTCAGGAACTACCAGTCGCAGGATGTGCGTGTTGTCTGCTATTTGTCGGCAGAGTTTCTGACCGGTCCTCACCTCGCCAACAACCTCATTAACCTTGGAATCTACGATCAGACCGAACAGGCCATGCGTCAGCTCGGTATCGACCTGAACGTCCTTATCGAACAGGAAGAAGAGCCTGGGTTGGGAAATGGGGGACTGGGCCGCCTCGCCGCCTGCTTCATGGATTCTCTGGCCACGCTGGATATTCCCGCCATCGGCTACGGAATTCGCTACGAATATGGGATCTTCGATCAGCAGATTCGCGATGGATGGCAGGTCGAATCGACCGACCACTGGTTGCGGCTGGGCAATCCCTGGGCGCTGGAGCGGCCCGAAGATGGATTTGAAGTGAAACTCGGTGGACGCACCGAGACCCACACGGACCTTAACGGGCGACTACAGGTGAAGTGGATTCCGAGGAAGGTTGTGCGCGGAGTTCCGCACGATACGCCGATTCTGGGCTACCGGACAAACACCGTGAACACGATGCGCCTTTGGGCTGCGCAGGCCGTCGAGAGCTTCGACTTCGAGACCTTCAATCAGGGCGATTTCGTCGGAGCAGTCGCTGAAAAGGTGTCGTCTGAAAACATCTCGAAGATCCTTTATCCAAATGACGAAGACGTGCAGGGCAAAGAGCTTCGCCTCGCACAGCAGTTCTTCTTCGTCTCCTGCAGCCTTCAACACATACTCGGCATTCAGACTTCCCAGAACCGGCCATTAGCCGAGTTGCATCGCAACTTTGCTATTCAAATGAACGACACCCACCCGGCCATCGCCGTTGCTGAATTGATGCGCCTGCTGGTGGACGAGCACTCCATGGAATGGGATGCGGCGTGGCATGTTACCCAACATACTTTGTCGTATACCAACCATACCCTTCTGCCCGAAGCGCTGGAGCAGTGGTCGCGCAGCTTGTTCGGCTCACTTCTTCCACGCCATCTTGAGGTTATTGAAGAGATCAATCGCCGGCACTTGATCGATGTGCGGCAGAAATTTCCCAACGACGAGGGACGGGTACAGCGGCTCTCACTTATCGGCGAGAACAGCGGCTACGGCGAAAAATACGTGCGCATGGCACATTTGGCTGCGCTCGGCAGTCACGCGATCAATGGAGTTGCGGCGCTGCACACAGAGCTGCTGAAGACGAACGTGCTCAATGATTTTTATTTGCTCACTCCTGAGAAATTCTCGAACAAGACCAACGGCGTGACACCGCGTCGCTGGATGGTGTTGAGCAATCCTCGCCTCGCTGAACTGCTCACAGCGCGCGTTGGAGCAGCATGGATTCGTGACATTGAGAAATTGCGACGGCTTGAGCCCATGATTGCAGATGCGGAGTTCTGCCGGGAATGGAGAGAGATCAAGCGTCACAATAAAGTTCAACTTTCCGCGTACATTCAGGACAAGCTGGGAATCGCGGTTGACCCGGACTCGGTCTTCGATGTGCTCGTCAAGCGGTTACACGAATACAAGCGGCAACACTTGCAAGTTCTCCACATTCTCACTCTGTTGAAGCGCATCCAGCGCGACCCGAATGCGGAGCTGGTGCCCCGCACCTTTATCTTTGGCGGCAAGGCCGCCCCCGGTTATCGCATGGCCAAGCTGATCATCAAGCTGATTCACTCGGTTGGAGAAGCGATCAACTCAGACCCCATCGTCAAGGGAAGACTCAAGGTCGTCTTTCTGCCGGACTACAGTGTAAAGCTTGGCCAGCGGGTCTATCCCGCAGCCGATCTGTCGGAACAGATTTCTCTAGCTGGGAAGGAAGCTTCTGGAACCGGAAACATGAAGTTCGCCATGAATGGTGCCATCACGATTGGAACCCTGGACGGCGCGAACATCGAGATCCGGGAAGAAGTCGGCGCGGATAACTTCTTCCTCTTCGGACTCACCGCATCACAAGTCGAGCAGCAAAAACGGGAAGGTTACAACCCGCACGCTCTCTATGAGTCGAACGAGCATTTGCGCGAGGTGTTAGATTCACTGACAAGCGGCGAGTTCTCCCGCGGCGACCAAAGCCTCTTCCAGCCCCTCTTCAACTCACTGCTTGCGAACGACGACTACATGTTACTCGCCGATTACCAATCTTACGTCGATTGCCAGGACACCGTGAGCCAGGCCTATACCAACCAGGACGCGTGGACCCGCATGTCCATCTTGAACGTGGCCCGCATTGGCAAGTTCTCATCCGACCGCTCAATTCGCGATTATTGTTCCGACATCTGGAAGACTTGGCCGGTTACGATCGAGATGTAGTCGATCTAGTTCACGAAGGAATGCGATCGGGCGATCGGGAAGTGCACCTAGACTAAGCGGCCGAATGCAACGCCGCTTCAGTCCACGCCACGGCATCCACGTAGATCTTCGCCAGCTCGTGCTGGTTCAAGCCATCGGTATCGGCAGCTGCATCGCACCCGGCCCAGTCACCGCGCTCGTACTTTTCGAGCCATCCCAGCAGCACGCGCTCTGGGTTCATTGTCCCCAGCAGCGCCGCGCGAACCTCCCCGCCGAGCGGCAACGTCGGCGCGATATCCTTCATCGACTGACCCTGCATGGCCGGCATCAGGCTCAGCAATCCCAGCAGATACTGAAGGAATGGATCGAGATTCCGCTTCGCGCCGGCTACCTCGCAGAAGCGCCCCCGTACCATCGCCATACACAACAGCTCCGGTGGCTGACTGCCATTGAACTCGCTCGCGATCGCCGTTGTGGCAATGCGACGAAAGGCATCGTCTCCCACGATCATCAGTGCCTGTTCTATCGAGTCAATCTCCTTGCGTACCGCCCAAAGCGGGGAGTTAGCCAAGCGCAGCAATTGATACGTGAGCGGGCCGTCCCTCTTTACTAATGGACTCACCTTGTGCACTTCCAAAGGAGTTTGCTGCAGTGCTCTCAGAATATCGATCCGCAAAATCTGATTCACAGGCGGCCTGCGATTCCTCACCGCAACCGGCTCGCAGAAATAGTAGCCCTCAAACAACTCAAATCCCTCTTCGCGAGCTCGCGCGTAGCTTGTCTGTGTGTCAATATTCTTGGCCAGCATCCCGGTCGGCTTGCCGCGCACCTTCTCAAACAGCTCTCGCCGCTCGTCTTTTGAGGTATGCTCAATATCCACTTTGATGAATTCAGCCAGTTCCAACAACGGCTTGAACTGGGCCTGCCATTTGAAATCGTCTAACGCGAATCGGAAACCAACCGCTTTGAGTTGCTGGCACACGTCAATCAGTTCGGGCGGCATCTGCACGCTTCCCCGAATTTCCAGAATCGTAAGCGTCGCGGGCAGCCTCTGCGCCAGGTGTTCGCCTAACGCCTCTGTGGGACAGCACACAAAGGCCGGCATTTTGCCCGTCAGCTTTTTCAACTCGCTCGGTTTTTGCAGACCGAAGTACGCCGCAGTCTCGGCCACCGAGAGGTGCACCTGCTCGGCGTTCCCTACCTGTTCCGTTCCTCCGCGAAAAAACAATTTATACGCGTGAAGACGGCCACGGAGATCCAGAATCGGTTGCCGCACGACCACATGAAGCCTGCTGGGAGCTCTGGGCGGGGTATTCTCGGTGTTTGAAACCGATCGAATCGGAGTGGCCATAGATTTCGCTTAAGTAATGATAGGCTATGGCTGCACTGCAAAGACTGGTGCCAGCCAACTGGAGTGGCAAGAATGTAGAATTGTCCTGCTACGCAGGTGATCGAAGGCAACTTGGGCTCCCACAAATTGTCGCGGCTCAGTTCTGGTAAACCTGCGCTAATTCCCCTGTCGAAATAGCAAACATTCTAGTACCTCCGACCTGGACTTAGGTGCATTTACAAGGGCAGGCAGCCACGCGTTCCGGCGGTTCCGCATGCTTGCCGAACCACAATCAACGAAAATGACGAGCCGAAAGAAGTCGCGTAACTCATTGATTGAAAATGAGAAAGAATGGCTGAGGAGAGATCTCAAACCTGAAAGCAGCAACCCGCCTATGAACAGGCTGGCTGCTGCTCTGGTTACAAAGACTTCAATAAAGATGTGCGCCTTTCTTACAGACTGTCACGGTTGAAGAAGGCTACTTTATTTCACGGACTCCTCGGGTAAATGGACGGCGATTGAAAGACAAACAGGCGAGAGGAATCATGATGAAAACATTACCGGCTGCACTCTCGTTGCCGGAGTTTGAGGACCTATTCCGGGCCGTTTGCAATTGGGGAGTCTGGGGGGCAGAGGATGAACGTGGAACTTTGAATCACATCTCCCCGGAGTGCGTGCGAACGGCCGCTGGGCTGGTGCGCACCGGGCGCACGGTTTCGATGGCAGTTCCGATCAATAAGGTGGCGGGGCCAGATAACCCCCACCCCATCGCCCACTACATGTCGCATCTGTTCGAGGTAGATCCTGCATTCGGCGAGCCGGGTTTTGCACTGGACTTCGTGGCGGGAGAAATTCACGGAGACTGCCATACCCACATCGATGCACTATGCCATGTTGCTTACAAGGGGAAACTCTACAATGGAAAGTCGGCTTCAGAAGTGCAAGCGACAGGCCCCCGCTTTCAGGACATTACCACTTACGCGCACGGAATTGTGGGTCGCGGAGTCCTTCTGGATATCCCACGCCTCAGGGGCGTGAAGTGGCTCGAACCCGGAGAAGCCGTTACTCGTGATGAGTTGGAGGATTGCGAGCGAGCTCAAAACGTCTACCTTCGACAAGGCGACATCCTTGTCTTTAGGACTGGGCACCACCGCCGCCGTCTGGAACTTGGACCTTGGAACAACGGCTACGACGGAGAGGGTAAGGCGGGTTTGCATTCATCGGCCCTCCCGATGCTCCATGAACGGAAGGTGGCGGCCTTCTTTCCGGATGGGGACGGCGAGACAGTGCCTAGCAATGTCGAAGGAGTGGCTTACCCGATACATGCTCTTCAAATTGCAGCGATGGGCATGATCTGTGCAGACAGTCTTAATCTTGAAGATCTTTCTCTGATCTGCGAAGAAGAGAAGCGCTGGGAATTCTTCGTCACAGCCGCGCCGCTCCGTCTTCCGCGTGGCACAGGCTCCTACTTCAACCCAATTGCGATCTTCTGATCTGCCGGAAGATGGTCGCCCGACGCTAGTTGGGCGATACCAGTGTCTTCAGATTCGATTCTTTCTCGTTGAGAAGACCGTGATAGCCCTTGCTTACCAATTCGTCCAGCGGAATACGAGCGGTAATCAATTCGGAGCCTTTGAAGCGAGGATCCGTCATGAGACGAATAGTTTCGTCGTACAACCCATAACCACTCATGCTTCCGGTCACCGTCTTTTCGCGAAAAACCAAATCAAACATATCCAAAGGCACAGGCTTCTCAAAAACTCCCATTACGATCAGGCGGCCGCGCGTTCTGGTGAGTCGCCCCGCAAGAAGCAAGGTGGCCGGCTGGCCCGCGCATTCCATCACTACATCGAATCCCTCTCCGTCGGTGATTTCGAGAGCGCGCTTCTCTGGATCCTCTTGCCTAGGATCAATGACCGCGGTGGCACCTAGCTTATGCGCTGTTTCCTTACGCCGCTGAGCTACTTCCACCGCGACCACGCGCTTGGCGCCACTGAGATTGGCAGCAAGCAACGACATCAAACCGATTGGGCCCGCACCCACAATCGCTACATTGTCTCCTGGCCCGATCTTCCCCGTTCTGACCGCACGCACGGTTGAAGAAAACGGCTCGACCAATGCACCCACCTCGTCGGAAATTTCGTCGGGCAAGTGATAACACTGGTATGCGTGGAGATTCAACCTCTCCGAAAGTGCTCCACCGGACCAACTTGTGCCCAGAAAAGCGACCGAGTCGCATTGTGCCATGAAGCCGGTTCGGCACCAGCGGCAACGTAAACAGCCGATAATCGGGCAGACCGCAACGCGATCGCCCACGACAAAATCTCCCACCCCGTCGCCAACCGCAATCACTTTTCCCGACATCTCGTGACCGACAATTACGGGCGCTTTTACCCCGGTAAGCAGATGAGGTGCGAGCTGCGGAATATAGACGGGGCCGCCAATGAACTCGTGCAGGTCAGTGCCGCAAATACCGCACCAGATCACTTCAACTTGAACTTGGCCCGGCGGCGGCGCGGGAGGTTCACTCACATTTTCAATGCGGACATCCTGACGCCCATGCCAAACCGCAGCCTTCACGTTGCCTCCTTCTGTTTTGCCCTCAACGATTTGCGGTCGAGGCCTCAAGCAGAAGAACCCAGTCCCCGTCTCCGTCATGATTCTTGCCCGGTGGGGTGAACTGCCGGGTATCATGATTGGCAAACGGCCCGCCCGTGGTGTCCTGATAACTTCCATTGGACGGATCGAACCACCTCGCCTTTGAGGGACCGCGCAAGCTTGCCATATTGACCGTGATGGTGCGCGTCGTTGGCATGTAGACAACTACTGTTGAACCGTCGGGTGTCTTCGCCGCCGTGCTGTAGTCGCTCTCACTCACCCTGGTATCGACATTTCCAAAGGTTCCGAAGCCGGCTGTAAGAACAGAGTAATTCTGGTCGGGAACCAGGTCCTGCCAGGGTATGGACAAAAAGAAGCTCTTCCAATATCCGATCTGCTCCACGCCGGGAGTATCGATGTTGCTCTGCCATCCATCCTTGAACGACCAGGTGTAAGCATTCCCATAGATCTGACCTGCTCCGCCGGAGAGCATCGTCCAATATTCTTCACGGCGAAGCACGTTAGGCGTACCGTAATCAGTCGGCTCACCTACCTTTTCCAACTCGTAGTGTGCCTCCAAAAGATACGCCGGCGCAACGGGCTTCTGGTCGTAACTGTGCAGCATCTGGATGTAAGTCGGCGAGTAGGTGTATACGCTGTTCAAGTCGATGAGCGGAATCCAGCGTGGATCGTCAAACGACGAGCTCGTGCGCACATTCAGCTCAACAGTTTGCAATTGCCCTGGCGCGACGGACCGGATTCCCTTTGCAACAGCCTGCACGAGGTCGTCATCCGAAGG
This sequence comes from uncultured Acidobacteriota bacterium, assembly GCA_963833995.1. Lineage (GTDB taxonomy): Bacteria > Acidobacteriota > Terriglobia > Terriglobales > Acidobacteriaceae > Telmatobacter. Next base: position 176,511 of record CAWIAE010000010.1, read on the forward strand.
TATGGTCCAAAGATTGAAGTCGTTTCCGCTGATCCACGCCAAATTCTCGAAGTGACGATATCTGTTGCCAAGGTATTGCCCATATGCATACGCGGCCTTGAGGCCGTTGTAGCGTAGCGTGGCCAGCCATCCAATGGTCTCGATCGGATCGAGAAACACGGCCAAGTGGTGGTTGGCCGCAAGCTGAACAATATGGTCGAGCCGGGCAAAGTACTCTTCGTTCGGCTTGCTCAGATCGTAATGCGTGTAGTCTGTGCCTCCTGCAACAAAACCCGTAAAGGGGCGTATTTTGTCAGGGGTAGTGGCGTAAATATCGGTCGGATAATCCCTTCCGGCGCACGCTACATCGATCCAATTCAGCGTGTTGAATCCGTGCGCTTCGCGATCGGCGAAGTAGATCTCCGCGTCTTTTTCATTCAGGCGCCCCATCAGCCCCTGGGGAGTATCGCCTACGATGAGAAACGGAGTTCCATTCTTGTCGACCAGGTAACGATGGTTGCGGCTCACCTTGAACGGGTATGCCGGAGGCTTTGCCGGAGATGGTTCGGCAGACGCCGCTGCGCTTTGAATCGCGGCTGGGGTAGAAGCTGCAATCGCGGCAAAGAGCGCGGCTGACAATGCATTAAGCACGGACTTCCGATGTGAGTTCACTGAATTGATTCCCTCCGGTCATCGTCTCGACAATCTAAATTGCGGGCGAACTGCTTATTCACGATTTGGCCGCCTGAGAAGAGTGTCTGGGAGGAGAGCCCCATCTAGAACTCTACGCGGAAGGTGGCCTGTCCCTGGCGGTTGCTGATCTGAGAGCTTAGATTGGTGATCTCCCCGAAAGTCGAGTCGTTGAAGTTGCTGTCCGGCGCCTGCAGTTGGGTGCGGTTGAAGGCGTTGAAGTAATCCAGCCGCAAGCTGGCCTTCACATGTTCGCCGATACTGAAGCTCTTGATGGCGTTGAAGCTTTCAAGGCGCAACGGCGGGGTCCGCAGAGCCGGATAGTTGCGCACCGCGGTGCCCAGTGCCCATGCGCCCGTGTCTTGGAAGGCATTGGTGGGGAACTGCACGGGCTGTGTTACAGTCTTCCCCGTAAAGAACGCTTTGGAGCGGCTATAACTGTAAGTTTTCAGCGGAACGCTGGAGACGATATTCGGCCGATCGAAGCCGTTTACCAGAAGAGGATTGTAGGCATACTCAACTGCCCCGAAAGGATTGCCGCCCTCATATTCCAGAATGGCGCTGAACTGCCACCCTCCCACCACCTCGGACAGTACCGGATTTCCCGAGTTCAGGAACTTCTGGTGCGGTCCGAAGGGCAGGGCATAGGTTCCCACGAACTTGAAGTTGTACACCTGATCGAGGTACGACCGCACATATTCCGGTTTCGGGTTGTACGCGTTCATCCCATTGAAAGTCTGAGGTGTGGAGGCGACCGCGCCATTAGCTGTATTTCTTGAAAGCGTGAGGTCCACAAGATAGCTGATCCCGTTCGAGAATCGCTTCTCGCCTTGCGCCTGCAGCGCGTTGTAAAACGACGTGCCGTCCAACTCGAAGGCTGGGAAATAGGCGCCGAGCTGCGGATAGGGGGTCAGCGCTTGTTCCAGGGTTGCGGCAGCACCGTATTGCGCAACGTACCCGGAATAAGGCGGCGTGAAACCGGCGGCCACTACGGCGGGATCGAGAATATTGTCGCCAAGCAGCGCGCCATACTGAAGGACGCTGGGATTCGGCTGATTGGAAAGTTCCAGCGTGGTGGGCATGTGAATAGCGCGGTTACCCACATACGACAGGGTGACAAATGTGTTCCACGGCAGCTCGCGCTGCACCCCGGCGTTCCACGCCTGGACATAGGGAGCGGTGCCTACCGTAGTGGTGTTGTCCAGGTCCGTAGGAGCATTGCGATGAACTGCGGGGAAGTCGAAGATCTGGGCACCGTTCGCAACCGAAGGACTGAACGGCAACGGCGCTGCGGCCGGAAGTGTCTGGGCGTCCCAGTTTCCGTAGCCGGGAGTGCTGCTGCCGGTTGACGATCGCAGGAATGATCCCTGCAACGGCGAGGACATAAAAGACGCTGTAAAAGCGGTTCCAAACTCATAGGCGCCGCCATTCAGGTAGGATATGTAGCCGCCCGCCTGCAGCACGGTCTTGGGGGAGATCTGGTAGGAGATGCCCAGCCGCGGCTGAAAATCCTTCCAGTGAATAGCTGCGCGCGTAATTCCGGAGCACCCGGTGCAGTTGCCAAACTTGGTGGCGGCGCCTAGAAGGCCGTCCGCGCCGGGGTTCGGCTCTGTGCGATCCACATAGACGATGTCGTTGTGATCCTCGGTGAAGGGCACCAGCACATCCCACCGGAATCCGGCACTGACCGTCAGATGCTTGTTCAACTTGAAGTTATCTTGTGCATAGCCGGCAAATGCCTTGTTTCGCAACTTGTCCTCGGCGGCGAAGATTCGCTCCGTTGCGTCTGCATCGCCCAGCAGAAAACTGGCGAACGAACTGCCGTAACTGCCGAAGTTAGGATCGCTCGAATCCGGCGTGGAAGTAGTCCTCTGGGTGAAGTTGAAGGTACCGCTGCAGAAGACGCAGTCGACGATGTCCTGGAAATCGTGCCGAACCTGGAATCCGAAGTTGGTGGTATGCCGTCCTTTGGTCCACAGCAAATTGGCCACTCCCACGATACCCAGCATACGGTTGCTAACCACCGTCAGCCCGCCTTCGCAGCATTCCAGGAATTCGCCTCCAGACGCGCCCCAATTCGTCGGCGCGTTCTGCCCGTCAAAGGTGATCAGGGGCAGGGTATCGCCGCTTTGCACGGCGGCGAAGGTCACATTGCGATTGGCGTTGATCAGGGAGATGATGTTGCCGATCCAGTCCGCACCCGCCGTCAGTACGAGATTCGCGTTAATGGTCTTCACGTAATTCAGCAAGAACCCTGAGCCGAGGTTCTGGTTCGTCGCCTCGCTCTGCAACGGATTCGAAATCGGCACGATCGGCGCAGAACTGAAGTATGGCGAGCTCAACTGATCACGCCACTGGCTGAAATGGATATTCTGCGAGGTGGTAAGGTTCTCGTCGAGAGTGTAGGCCCACAGGGTCTGCCGGATGGCAATCGATGAAACGAGGGGAAGCTTGTTGCTGACCTGTCCATTATTGACCCCGACGCTCGGATCCGGATCGGGGATATCGGACAAAAGGCTGGTGGAGTTTGCGCTGATGCGGCCGGGGCAGATCACATTCATCACGCCGCTGCACTGAAATTGCTGGCCGGTCATCGGATCGTAGATCGGAATGACATTGCCGTTAGCGTCTGTATAGTTACTGAAATCGCCGGTCTTCTCAGCTGGGGTCGGAACCGTGCCGATAGCGCTCTGGGCCTGGTTCTGCCGGAACCAGTCGGCGCTGAAGTGGAAGAACGTCCGATTCCTGCCGTTGTAAAGATGCGGAAAAATAACCGGACCGCCGAGCGTGAATCCGTAGTTATTTTCTTGGTTGATGGGCGGCTCAGGCTTCCCGCTTGGCGAGAATCGAATCGGGAAAAATCCGTCGGAATCGAATAACTGGTTGCGGATGATTTCAAAGGCGTCGCCATGCAGGTCGTTGGTGCCCGAGGCCATATTGAACGTGACCGCGCCCTGACCAGGTCCATATTGGGCGTCGAACGTGGAACCGCTCACGCGGAACTCGTTCACCGCTTCGTAGGGCGGATTGAGGCTGCTCTGGTTGCCCTGATACTGCACGAATGCAACCGGCACGCCGTTGAACTGCGTTTCGTTCTCGTAGGTAAAGCCGCCGTTAATGTTGTGATACGTGGCGCCTCCCTGCACGCCGGGAGCAAGATAGCTGAAGGAATCGATCTGCCGCGCTAGCCCGCTGATCTCGATGGGCGCATCGCTGACAAGTGCCGGCTCGATCGTGGTTCCAACTTCAGGAGAGGTGGTATCCAGCGCGGTCATACTGCCCTGCACGTTCACCGTCTCCGAGGCGGCGCCGGGAACCAGTGTAAGATTCACCGTCGAAATCTTGGCCACGTCGACGGTTACCGTGGTGTTGACTTTCTTGAAACCTTTCGCGTCTGCTGCTACCGAGTATGTGCCCGGAAGCAGGCCGATCACCGTGAAAGTGCCTGCCGAGGAAGTCACGGCCCGCGACGCAACTCCCGTATCAGCATTGGTGGCGGAAACCCGGGCCCCGACCACTACCGCACCACTTGAGTCGGTCACGATCCCGCTGATGCCGCTTTGCGTTTGCGCGTACGCGGTGAAGAAGGAAGCGGATGGGACCACATCGAGGAGCATACCCACCGACACAACCGCGCTTAAGCGAATGAAACTCTTGACCAGTGAACGCATTTTCGTAGCCCCCAATCTTCGATTGCGACCCGCACTTTTAGCTCAACCTGAATCCCGTGATTTGGTTTCCCGATGCCGTTCTTCCGACCCCTTGATAACGAGCTGATTTTCCGTAAACTCGCCGCGGCAGACCTACTTGGACTGAAGGAGAATTGCCCAGTCATTTGCATCCGGCGGCGTCGGCGACTTCCATGGTGTGTCTTGAACATCAGGAAGATCGATCCTCTCCCCGGTTGCTGCGCTGAACCAAAACGCACGATAATTGCCCTTTTGGAGCTGAACGGTCGCATCGCCGCCATGAGGGAGATAGAGAACGTAGGTCTTTCCGGGATCGGCAAGGCAGTAATTGCCAGCACTCACAAGTTCGTCGTGAGGATTGGTCTTCCACCACTCGAAGCCGGTAAAAAAGTCGACCATGTGCCCATAGCCCAGGAACATAGTCATGGTGTCGTCGCCACGGCCGTTCATCCAGCCGCCACCCATGTCGGGCCCGATATTCGTGCCCCGGCGCGCAGTCTCTCCAGCCGTTTGATAGCCTCCCGCCATAACAATGTCCCAAGCTGTGCGGCGCAGGGCGTCACTCGAGTCCGAGCCGGGCGCGGCCCAGTGGGGGTAATGATCTTCGTATCCGTATTCTTCGTTGGTCTGTGGAATAATGCGTCCGGTCTTTTCCTGCAGTTTTCTCGATTCAAGCATCAGGGCGTGCTGTTTGCGGGACCAGTCCTGGTAGGAGGTGAAACCGAACCACGAAGATGCGCGATCCTGATGAGTGTTGCTCACCGCAGGATGGCTGGTTTCAAGGTGTTTGTATGGGTCGAGTTGCTGAATCAGCATGCCTGTTTCATGAGTCCACTTTTCGTCCCGGTAACTATCGAGATCGTCCCCCAGATCCCAAGTGATGTTGGAAAACGCCGAAAAGCGATTCACCGCATAGCGAATGAATCGCCGCTCATCTTCGCTTCCGGCGTCGGGATGAACCTTGCTGTCACCCATATCAAGGACAAGGGAGATGATCATGTCGCGATCACGTGCGAACCGCAGCATCCTGTCGAACTTCTGCCAATACGGCAAATTGAATCGGGTGTAGTCAAAGCCAGGATGGAGGGGATCAGCCGCATTCTGTGCCGGCCACGCAGCAATGAGAGCCGTCCAGTTTGGACCAATCATCAGGGGCTCACCAAAGAAAGTCGACGCCTCCCGGCCCGCGATCGTAACCCGCATGCGGTTCACCTTGAGACGATGAAGACGGTCGATGCTGTATTGAATCACGTGATCGTCGCGCCAGCCGACAAGCCAGTAGGCAGTCGTTCCATTAAAGAAGTAATGTTCGCCGGTACCAGACCAGATGAAGTGCCAAGGATACTGCGGGTCAACAGCAACTGTGCCTCTACGATGTGCGTCAGTTGCCCGGAATTCTCCTTTGGACGATTGCTCGAACTGGCCCTGTTTGTAAGTCACTGAGTAGGTGTAATCGCCCGGTTGCACGGGCATAAACCGGATACGGAAGACGCTTCCATCCGCGCTGTCACAGAAGCCGTCGACATTCCATGTCTTACTGCCGTCCTTGGTCTGAAAGGAACCCGTAAGGGTGGCATCCAAAAAGGGATTCCGCACGTCAGGCGGCTCGACTTTAGCGACAATTTCAATGTAATCGAAGGCCTCAAGAGAGGCCGCGGGCTTAGAAAAGTCGACGCTCTGCGCATCCGCCATCAAGGGGCGAGGCAAACCGATGAGCAGGGACACGGACAAAACGGAGATCGCGAGCCTCCGTGCTGAGTCGACAGTCGCTGAAGGATAGGCTTGCACCATCACTACCTCCCAAATGACGGAACGCAATCGAGAATGAAGAATAAGTGCGAGATGTATCCAAAAAAGATGGGGGAAGTTTTCGCTGGAGGGCAATCACACTGACTCAAGCATCGCCCCGAGCCAAACAATTGGGAAAACCCGCCACCCTGCTAAACTATGGCGCGATACTAGATTCGTATAAGAACCTAATCTAGAAAGATTCCGGTAATTTTTGTAGGAAAACTCTGAAAGGACGACAGGGAAACTCTCCCTTCCAGAACCAGAGTCCGCGTGGAACCTCTACCATTTCCAGGCAGAATTCAGAGCGGCCGGTTGCTATCGCCCCGCAGCGAGCGCGGGGGTTTCACTGCCTCCATCGAATTTTCCGCTGCCAAGCGGGATTCCCGTCTGTTCCTTACATCGAATTGCCCATCGTTGAACGGCGGAAGATGGAAATCCTGGTGCACTCGAGGAAGGTCTGAGATCCGGTTGCTCGTGAAGCGACGCCGATACTCGGCAGGAGTAAGACCCACAATCTTGCGGAAGACTGCCCCGAAATAGCTCTGATCGCAGAAACCGACATCCTGACAAATGCTCTTCATCGATTCCTCCGTGTGCGTCAGCTTGACCTGGGCTCTCTCAACCCTGTATTGAGTCAAATATTTGAGGAACGACAAGCCGGTAACTTCTTTGAACACACTCATAAAATGCGACTCGCTCATTCCGCAGACCCGGGCCGCCTGTCTTATCTGGATGGAGGTCCCACAATTCTCTTCGAGGAAGCGGAAGAGCGGCCGGATTCGGTCCAGAGCACGCTGCTGGCGATGAAACACTTCCGCCGTTCCAGAGTAGGATGCGTAATGATTTACAAGAAAGGCAAGAATCATTTTCAGATAGGTCTTCAAGGACAGCCGCGTCCTGGGCGCAGACTCTCGCTCAGCATGAATGCGCAACATCATTTCAAGCACTTGCCTTGGGATGCCTGATTCAGAGGGAATAATGTGCGGAAAACTGGCGTCCTGGAGGAGAAAGGGCGTCAGGTATTCCATGCTGTCGCTTCCGCCGTCACAACGAATCATTTCCGGTTCGAAGAACAGTGCCGCAATTGTCAGTGGCGACGAAGACCGGCATTCAATGCGGTGATACAACGTGCTGCCGATAACCGCCACGTCTCCCACCCTCATCGGAATGAGCCGGTCCTGGATGTGGCACAGGGCGGATCCGGAGCAAAGGTAAAGGACCTCAAAATAGGAATGCCTATTCATCCGAACCTTTTGCTGTCCGTTTTCCGCCAGGAATAGAACGTCGAGTGGGCACGCCACGTCAAAGTGCCACGTGTGCACGCCCTCGGCGTTGATTCCCGGATCGACAAGTCTGAAGTGATCCTCGCACGAGTCTCTTGGAAAGCGGACCCGACCCGCTGATGTGAATTTGCGGGGAGAAGACTGCATGATGGCACGGCTTTGTCGCTTGCCGCCACTAATGGACGATTCGGAACACTTCTTCGATCTGGCCATGGCGAACTCCGTATAGGGAAGAATGCAGATTCACGGTAGCATCGCTATAGTGCACCCATAACTCGACCTTCTGGCCAACTTGAAGTGGGCGGCTTAAGTTGGTGTCCAATTCTAGCAGTCCGTGCTCGGCGTGAAGCGCCTTGAGTTTAACTCCAGGCAATTCCTTGACCGTGGAAAGCCCGCGCTCGGCACTTAGTTCCTTCAACCCGCAATCGATGACCGCATGGTTTGAACCGCGGATGCTGATGACGGAAGCGAGGATAGTGAGCGAACGGTGAAAAGTGGCTCCCCGCTCAACATATTGCGTATCCATCAAAAGATAGGACCCGGCCTGGATCTCGGTCACTCCTGGAAACTCTCCGCACACCGCGTAGGTGCCAGTCCCTGCCGTAGAAACTATGTCGGTGGCAATTCCGGCAGCCTCCAACATAGTCTTGGTTCTTACAAGCTCCCGGCAGACGGCGTGTACCTTTTCATCCCTTTCCGGTCCTGGCGTGAGAGGCTGCAGATGCCCCTCGTACCCCGTCAGCCCTCGGACTTTCAGGCCCTCTGCAGCAGCAAGCCGCGCAAGATCGACGGCTGCCTGGCCGGGTTGAACCCCGCACCTTCCAAGCCCCGTATTGATGTCGATGAGAACTTGCAGTTGCGTTCCTTGCTTGCGCTGCGCCCTACCGAGATCGCGCAGGTGCGCGGGATGATCGACCCCGACCAAGAGCGAAGAGTTGCGCGACAATGCTGCAAAGCGATCCGCCTTCTCCTCGCCGGCAATCTCATTCGCTATGAGTATGTTGTCGACGCCATGCTCAACGAGGATTTCGGCCTCTCGAATGGTCGCGCAGGTCATTCCAATTGCGCCCATGCGCAGTTGCTTCCAGGCCAGCATCGGCGCCTTGTGGTTTTTGAAATGCGGTCTGAGCTTCGCGGTCTTCCCGGCGAAAAAACCCGCCATCATACGCAAGTTGAACTCCATCTCATCGAGATCAACCAGCAATGCGGGAGTTGGAATCTGCTGCATCTCCACGGCTAGCTCCTGAATAGGCCTGGGAAGAAGGACGCCTGCAACCCCTACGGGAGGACCTCAGAGTAAAGCTTGACCAAGAAGTCGTCAACGAGTTCCGGCCGGACCGTGCTGAAGAAATGAGAGATATACGGCGTGGCGCAATGAATATCGAAAATCTCCTTGTTTCTCCACTTTTCAATGAATGTCACCCAGCGCGGATCGTCCGTACGCTGATTCAATTCATAGCGCAGGCAACCGTCTTCCTCGTGGGTGGGCTTGATCAGGGAATGGAGCGCCCCGATCAATTCATCAGTCTTTCCTTCAATCGCATGAAACTCCGCAATGCAGACGATTTGAGTCGTATCGATGTTAGGCATGTTAGCCGTTCCTCCGTTCGGATTTGAGTGAAAGATAAATTTCGTGGGCTCGCGCAGCGGTCTCATTGCCGTGGACAATCGACCGCACCGCCTGAACCATCGCCACTGGATCCTCACACTGGAATATATTGCGGCCCATATCCACGCCCGCCGCACCATCCTGAATGGCCCGGTAGGCCATCTCCATTGCCTCAGGTTCGGGTAGTTTCTTGCCCCCCGCAATCACCAGCGGAACGGGGCAGCCTGCGGCCACCTGCTCAAAGTGCTTCTCGCAGTAATAAGTCTTGACGAAGTGGGCGCCCATCTCGGCGCAGATGCGCGTGGCAAGCCCGAGATACCTGGCATCCCGAGCCATTTCCTTGCCGACCCCTGTAACCGCAAGGGTAGGGATCCCGCACCGATTCCCCTCATTGATGACTTTGGAAAGGTTGCCGATGGACTGGTGTTCGTGAACGCCGCCAATATAGACCTGGACGGCGAGGGCTGAGGCGTTCAGCCGCAGCGCGTCGTCGATATCGACGGCCACCAGTTCGTTAGAAAGCTCCTTGAGGATACTTTGTCCCCCGGTGGTACGCAGCACGATTGCCCTCTGCATCTCGGCGGAGATCGAACTACGCAATGCTCCTCGCGTCAGCATCAGAGCGTCGGCAAAGGGAACCAAGGGCGGGATCACGACATCGATCCGCTCAAGGCCGGTCGTAGGACCCTGAAAGTAGCCGTGGTCGATGGCTAGCATCAGCGTATGCCCATCCCTGGGATCGAAAATCCGCGCCAGGCGGTTCTTCATCCCCCATTCTAGCGATCCGCTCCCTTTCAATCCGAAGGGTGGGTTTGCCGGGGGTACGTCGAGAAAGAAGTGTTTACCGTCCTGTAGATCTTCAATGTCCGCCATGATCCATCTCCCGTTTTGCCGCAAGGGCTTCGCTGAAACCCTGAAAAAGAAGGGCGACCGAGGTCGCGCCCGCATCCGCGTGGCCAAGAGTCTTCTCGCCTAGCAATCTGGCCCGGCCATAGTGCGCCACGAGTGCTTTCGTCGAGTCGGCACCGGTGCGCGAGGCAGCCGCAGCATCTTGCAGTGCCGCTGAAACAGACTTGCCTGCTTCTGCGGCCGCACGAAGCGCTGCCACCGCCGGCGCCAAAGCATCCACCAATGTCTTGTCGCCCATCCTTGCCCTTGTTTGTCTCAACAATACATTCATACCCGATTCAAAGGTGTAGGCCAGAGCCTCACAGTCGAGATCATCTTCTCCAGCCGCATCGGCCAGACCTTGGAAAAAGGTACCGATCAGCGCACTGGATGCGCCCCCATCGACACTTAAGACATTCCAACCACAGTTCTTGAGGGAGGCTGCAGGGCTCTGTAAGGATGCATCCCCCGCAGTAAGTTCCAGCTGCTCGGCGATTCTGATCATCGTTGTTCCGTGATCCCCGTCTCCTGCAACAGAATCCAACTGTGAAAGATGCTCGCGTTGTTCACGCAGGCAATGCGCGGCCGCAATGAGCATCGCTTTCAAGTCGGAGGTAGTGATTCGATCGGTCATACCCTGGAAAAGTACGGCGTATCTGCAGGAGCATCCCACAAACGGATCAACTCCTCGTCCATACGGGCGATCATCACTTGAAAACCGGCTTGCTCCTGTGTGGTAATGAATTCACCCACCGCGCTTCGGACCAGCCGGATCTCCTTTTCATGCAGTATTTGCGCAACGCGGCGAAAGACGATCAGCAACTCCATCAAGGTGGTTGCGCCAGCGCCATTCAATATGACCACTAGATCCTCGCCCGGAGAGACGGCAAGGTCATCGAGGAGCATACCCAGCATAATCGAAGCGGTGTCATCGGCGCTCTTCAATTGCATGCGCCCTGTGCCGGCCTCGCCGTGCTGGCCCATGCCGATCTCCATTTCGTCGTCACCAAGTTCAAAAATCGCACTCCCCGTTGACGGATGAGTGGCCGTTCGGACCGCGACGGCGAGGGTCCTCATATTGCGCTCCATGCGTTCAGCGATTGAACAGCACTCATCCAGCGACGCGCCTTGTTCCGCGGCTGCCCCGGCAACCTTGTACACGGGCAGGAACCCGACGAGGCCGCGCCGGTCCTCGGGACTCGGCCCACTGGAGATGTCCTCGTGGGTCAGAACCATCTTGACGTTCAATCCCTCGCGGGAGGCTGTCTCCATGGCAATATTGGCTGACAAGACGTCTCCCGCGTGGTTCAAAACCACCAGTAATGCGCCGGCGTCGCCGTCGCAGGCCATCCGCAGCGCTTCAATCACCTTGGGCGCCCCAGGTGCGGCGAAGATCCCACCCGCCACGCTAAAATCGAGCATGCCCTGACCAACAAATCCGCTCAGACCAGGCTCGTGCCCGCTTCCGCCAAGCGTGACAATCCGGACCTTATCTGCACTCTTCGGGTGAGCGCGTGCCACGATTCCGTCGCCGGCCAGAACGATCTTTTCGGGGAAGGCCAACTGAAGCCCCTCCAGAAGTTCGGGAACAATGCGCGCGGGATCATTGATGAACTTCTTCATTCGCATAGGACGATTTTTCTCCTTCATTCCAAACCAGCCAAGCTGGAAAGAACAACGGGCTCCCGGAAACCGCGCGTGCGTATCGCGATGACAACGAAGCCAAAGCAAAGCCAAGCGCTTCCTGCAATTTTGGCGGGTGCATTCAAGCCAACCCAAATAGCTGCGCAGAAGACGAACCCGCCAAGCGGAATTAGAAGATCCTGGAAGAACTTTCTTGCCGCGGGCGCGGGGTTGCGCAGCCAGAACTTCCAGATAACCGCAGCATTGACGCCCATGAATCCCAGAAACGCTCCGAAGTTGAGCAGCTCCGCAGTAAGCTCATAACTCATGAACTGTGCGCCGGCGAACGCCAGAATGCCAGTCGCAAGGATGCCGGCGTCTGGCGTATTGCGCACGGGATGCAACCGGGCAAAGACGCTCTTGGGAACCACGCCGTCCCGGCCCATTCCAAGCAGAAGGCGGGCCGCACCGACCTGGGAAGTAAGTCCAGCACCGATGTTGGCCAGAACGAGCATGACAGCCGTAGCCTCAAGCAGAGCCATCCCTCCCGCTCTCCCAGTCACGTCGATGAAGGCCGTTTCAATGTTCTGATAAGTGTGGAAGTTGGGCCAAACCAGGTGGCCAAGATAAACGAGAAGGCTGCCAAAGATGCCGGTAAAAGCGCAAACCGAGACGGCGGCCAGCATGACGTTCCTGCGAGGATTCGCCACGTCCTCGGCCAGCGTGGTCACGGCGTCAAATCCAAGATACGTGAGCGCCGCAAATGAAGTGGCAGAGGCGACTGCACGGAAGTTAAATGTGGCGGGATTGAAGACGGCTGTGGGCACAAAGAGACCGGCGACTCCATCACGGCTCATAATAAAGCGGATGGCCGCCACAATGAACCAGCCCAGCACACTGAACATGAGCACAAGAAGCACCTGGTTGGCGCGCGCAGTGGAGCGGATTCCACGCAGATTGAGGAGCGTGATTCCCCCCGCAAACAACACCGTACAGAAAACGTAAGGCAACGCCGGAACCGCCCGCTCGAGCGCCAACGATCCGTAAATGACGCAGAAGAGCGGGATCAGCATATAGTCGAGAAGCATCGCCCAACCGGCTACGAAGCCGCAATAGGGATGGATGCCGCTGCTCACATACGTGTAGGCCGACCCCGCCGAAGGATATAACGCGGCCATTCGTCCGTAACTGATGGCGGTGAGCACCATGGCAACCATTGCTGCGAGGATGGTCAGCACCACATGGCCGTGAGAACTAACCTCGGCCAATCCGAATACCGTGGCCGGCGCGCTGGGCGTTACGGCAACAAGCCCGTAAAAGATGAGATCCCAAAGTGACAAGACTCTACGCAGCCGCGCAGGACCGGTCCCGGGATTTGGTCCCGTCGCGGTGTGAGTCATGCCATTACAGTCCACTCTTTCTCCGCCTTTGCGAGAGCGGAAGTCTGTCTTTACAGCAGCCCACCTCGGTCCAAGACGACTCCATTTGTAAAGCAAATGCCGCGATCAACCTGGCACGTCTCGCCGGTAACCGAGTTGATTCTGTATACGCGTCCATCGTAGTTCAAGTCCAGATAATCAGGTCGGATTTTGTTGTCTGGTGCGATGTTGTCGATCGCAGCCGCGCGGAAGAGGTCAAACATTTGGCCTCCATCAGCACCGATACACAGTTTGTTTGGCTAAGGAAAACCTCTCCGTTTCGTTCTTTCGGAATTCCTTTACATTCGTCCTCCCTGGTCAGGCATTAGAATCTTGCTGATTCAGACTTCTGCCGTCTGGCCGCCATCCACATAAAGCAAAGTACCGGTCACAAAAGAAGCATCGTCCGACGCCAGGAACACGGCCGCCTTGGCAAGTTCCTCCGGCTGTCCTAGCCGCCCCATGGGAAACGACAGGGCGAAGGATCTGAGTTGATCATGCGTCAACGCGTTCCGAAGCATTGGCGTATCCGTCGGGCCGGGACAGATTGCGTTCACCCGAATCCCCTGCCGGGCGTAGTCGATTCCCATTGACCGGGTCAACAGGGTGACTCCCCCTTTGGAACTCACATAGGCCGCAGCATGGGCGCACGCGTCGTGCGACCCGGTAGTGGAGGCCACGTTGATGATTGACCCACGACTTTTCTCGATCATGTGGGGCAGAACTGCCCGGCAGAAGAGAAAGGTTCCGGTCAGATTGATCGAGATAACCCGAGCCCAGACATCCTCGGGAGTTTCCAAGACGGTTCCATACGTCAGGATTCCCGCGCCGTTGAACAGAACATGCAGATCTCCAAAACGTTCCAGGGTTGAATTGACAGCAGCCTGTACTTCAACAGAATTTGAAACATCCGCATTAAAGGGTTCCGCTTGGCCACCTTCGTTGCGAATCTGGCTAACGGTGCTTTGCAGGCCCTCAGTGTCCCGGTCGACGGCCGCTACCGCCGCGCCTTCCCGGGCAAAACATATTGCTGTGGCGCGTGCAATTCCGGATGCCGCCCCGGTTACAATTGCAACTCGCCCTTGCAATTTCATTGAATAACCTCAAGCTCTGGGCCGGCAAGGTACTTGGCCGCAAAGTAGTTCAATTCTTCCGTTGCTCTGGGAGATTGGCTATAAGAAATGTCCGAATCAGTATTGAAAAGCTCCGCCTTTTTGCGCGCCTTTCGCTCCAGGCTCCTGCTGGCTTGAAGTCGGGGTCAGTTCGCCTTTGCTTTCCCAAGGATCTGGTCGCATTGGCCGTTGCATGCGCAAAGTGGACGCAAGGTGATTTCGTGTGACACCTCTCACTTCCAGGCGGTTCTCTGAATTGGCTCTGCAACTTTCAGATCGCGCTGCCTACCCGCCCGCTGTTCGAGCGCAAGAACTTCAATGCCATACCTCGACAGCACCCAACACTCGGCGTATATCCGGGTTGTACTTGGCGATGAAACTCGAGACAAATCCGTGCTCCTCCAACAAAAATTCTGTCCGATTCTCAGAGACCTGCCTCTCCATACCTGCATAATATTCTCTGCATTCAAAGCTGTTTGTCACCCTCGACGGGGACAGTCTCTCAAGACTTTCGATGGAGAATACATGAGACTTCAGGGCAAAGTGGCAATCGTAACCGGGTCTGCGGTCGGTATCGGGTGTGCTGTGGCAACACGGTTTGCCCGCGAAGGCGCGGCAGTGGTTGGAGTCGACATCAACGAGCTAGACGGATCGGCCGTGGTGGACCAAATCAAGCAATCCGGCCATGAAGCGCTATTCGTTCCAACCGACGTATCGGATGAAAGCGCCGTCGCTAGACTGATCAAAACGACGCTCCACGCTTTTGGCCGCATCGACATTCTCTACAACAACGCGGCGGTGTTGTTGGCGGATCGGGATACGATTGTGCACGAACTCACCTTAGAGACTTGGGAATATGTAATGGGTATCAATCTTCGCGGCGCTTTTCTGTGTTCGAAGTATGCCATTCCGCCCATGTTAAAACAGGGTGGGGGTTCGATCATCCACACGGGTTCTCCTACCGGACTAATCGGTTGCGCACCAAAGCTGACCGCTTACAGTGTGAGTAAGGGTGGCATCGCCGGCCTGACACGAGTTATGGCTGCCGCCTACGCGGGCAATCTTATTCGCGTGAACTCCATTATGCCGGGCACGATGGATACACCCATGAACCGATACCTTCTCGACGATCCGATAAAGCGAGAGGAGTATCGGGATGCAGTTCCACTCCTAAGGCTTGGATTGCCAAAGGATATCGAAGGCATAGCCGTGTTCCTGGCCTCCGACGAATCGTCCTATTGCACCGGCGGTACCTACGTGTGCGACGGCGGGCTAACCGCAGTATGACGTTGGTGTGAAGCTGCCGCGAAAGCGGCAGGTGAAGCCAACCGTGCTTCTGTCTCTGGGGGACATTCGGCAGATCATCGAGGGGGTGAAGGAGCCCACAAAATCGATGATCATCTTGATCGTCTTCGCGTCCATGCGGCCGGGAGAGGTTCTTGCACTTCGATGGAAGGACATCCTTCGCGATCGCATTGTCGTAGACGAACGTGTCTATGACGATGAGTTCGACGACGTCAAGACGGATGCCGGCAAGCGGGAGATCCCCTTCGACAAACATGGCGTCATTCTTGCGGCGATACGGGGAATGTGGGCTAGCAACAAAAAGTTCCGCAAGCCTGACGACCTTGTTTTTGCGAACAAGGTTGGCAGGCCTCTGGACCGGCATAATCTGCTGAACCGGCATTTGAAGCCGCTGGCAGAAAAGCTGGGACTGCCAAAGACGGTCGACTTCCGGAGCTTCCGGACCATGCACGCCAGCCTGATGCGGCGCTTCGGCGCTCGTCTCGAGGTTGCCCGTGACAACATGGGCCACGCAGGAGGCACCGGAAGCATCACGCTCGAGGTCTATTCGAAGACATGGTGGAACGAGCGCGTCGAGGCGGTAACCCGAGTCGTCGAAGCCGTATTTGCTGAACCGGATGAGGAAGAGAAGAAGAAAATCGCAACTCCGCTGAAGGGCCTCACCGACGGCGGAATTGGCAAAGAGTGGGAACCCTTCTGGGAACCCCAGGCTGTTGAACCATTGTATAATCGTATGTAAGCCGTTGATTTTAATGGTCGGGGAGAGAGGATTTGAACCTCCGACCCCCTGGTCCCGAACCAGGTGCTCTACCAGGCTGAGCCACTCCCCGAACATGTGTTACAGAGGCGCATCTGCGGGCGAGGCCTGGTCCGTTTTCCCGCTCGATGCGCTCAACCAGTGTAGCAGAATCGGCTATTCTTTCGAACCGGCGGTGCCCGAGCCTAAGGAATCGCAAGCAATGCCGCGAGCTTGTAGACCCGGGACCCGGAAACCGGGAACCGAGCCATGCGCAATTGCACAACCTCGGTATTGGACCCCGTTCAGAAGCCGTGATCCGACTTTTGGAAATCGGCCGCTCCATTTCTTTCTTTCTAGTCGCTCTTATCGTTGTCGACGCCAGCCGGAAGGTCGAGCGCTACCAGGGCAAACCGGGTCTTCCCATTCTTTGGGTCCTCGAAGCCCACAATGTGCTGGTGCCGCTTTGATCCGGCTTTTAACTCAAGGCCGCCGGAATCATCGATGCCGTTCTTTGAGCCATTGATATTGATACGGGTGTGCTTGCTGTCGTCGCTGCAACTCAAACCTTCTGTGGTCACGATGGGAGTTCCTACCGGACTGTGACCCTGGCAGGTAATGACATCGCCATATCGACCCAATGCGTTTTTATAGAATGCGACGACCTTATCCCGGGGATCCGGGGTGGTGTAGCTCACTGTGCGCACACGCAACTGCCAATCGCCGAAACCCATATGCACGTCGGCGGATTTGTCCTGGTCGTCGTCGCGGGCCACCACGGCGCCGGGGTAGACGGGGAGGCCGAGATCTGCGGCCGTGGTCTGGTCAGTATTCACGTGGACGCCGCCGAATGGTGTATCCACCTGCACTCTTTTTTCCTGTCCGTTGGCGTCTTTGTCGACGTTAACCCGGCAGCCGGCAATTCCCGCCGCCAGCAACAAGACTGCCCATAGAATCACTGATTTCCGCATCATGGCAATCGCCCCCATGACCTGCAATACGGCAATTCTTGCCGTGCGGTTCCTTCAATTGCCTTCGAAATGGCTTTTGGCCCGGCGCATGCCTAGCGATGGGCGGCATGGCCGCCGCTGTCGGTGGGGTGGTGGGCGGTGGGTCCGGTATTGGTGGCCCACAGAATGCATGCGAAAAAGACGGCGGCGATTACGGGAACAACGACGAACGGGGAAGTGATGTCCATTAGCCGGGACTCCTTAAAGGTAGAGTAGCAAATACGAAGGCGGGCGGGAAGCGGCGGTAAAAGTGAGACATATGGGTGTCACAGTTGAGGGGGTGAGTTTTTTGGATCAAAGTGTGCACATGCAGGTGCACAGTTGGTTCAAAAGTATGCACATGGAGGTGCACAGTTGGTCAAAAGTGGGATAGCGACGGAATCAGGGGTCAGGGGTCAGTGGAATACGGCCCCCCCTGACACCACTCTCCGAACATGGATCCCCTTCCGGACCCCGACAAGGCCGGGGCGGGACACACCCGATTTGAGACGGGGGTTGAGGGTGGGTTCCGTCCACTGGCGAGTTCCATTGCGTTGCGACCGGAAAAGGTGGATGCTATGAATTGGAAGGCGAAGGCTATGGGACGCCATCCATTGAAATATTCGGGAAGAAACTCGTTTGTGCGGCGCATATTGGCTGGAGCAGCACTCGGCATGCTTCTGACCTTGGCGCCAGGAGCGCTGGGGCAACATCTTGCCGGGGGGCATTCCGGCGGCGTCAGCGGCGGGCATGTGGGCGGGTTCTCCGGCGGGGGCGTTCACGGAGGATTCTCCGGTGGAGGTTTTCACGGCGGGTTCTCCACGAATCGCTCGTTCAGGGGCTTCTCCGGTCCTGCTCCGCGCGGCTTCGGCGCCCCCTCGCGCATGACCTGGTCCGCTCCCCGGTACAGCTTTGCTCCACGGCGAGGGGCTTACGAGGGCTTCCGCCCCCCGTATAGCGCCGGGGCTCGCAGCGCTATGAATCGCGGTGGGGATCATGGTGGCCATCGAGGCGACCATCGCGGGCGTTACCGGCCGCAATACCCTGGATACGGCTACGGTGGCTATCCCTACAATTACGCGAATTCCTGGGAACTACTCCCATGGGACATTGGCTATCCGGATTTCACCGATTATGGTGACAATGAGGATAACGACACTGCTGGGCCGCAGAACGCGCAGGCTGAACCGTTTGGAGGAGAACAGCCGCCGCCTCAGGAGGGCGGGGGATATGTGCCGGAATATGCACCAGCGCCCTATCAGCCTCCGGCGGAGCCGGTGGCTGCTTCAACGCCGCCGAGGAACGAACCCAGGTTGACGCTGATCTTCAAGAATGGTCGCACCATGGACATCCGGAACTATGTGCTCACGCCCAGCGAAATCATCGTGATGGACGATGCAGCCTCAGGACGCGAACCCCGCATTCCCCTCGCCGAGATCAACCTGCCGGCCACCGAAAAAGCGGCAAGCCAGGGCGGACTGGATTTCTCGCCACCCTCGACCTGAGTCCGTCGCGCCGGGGCTGCCTGAAGTCGGGTTGCCGGTTTCCCGGGACTTCCTCCTGGGCCATCTTCCATGCTCCCTTGCGGGAGCCGGAACGTCGACCAAACGGGAGAGGGGTTTTCGCCGGAAGAGACTTAACAGCACGCGGAATTAGATTTGTGGTTTCCCATCCTTGAATCAGAAAGCGATTCAAGGATGGGGCACGGGGCTGGTTTGTGGGTAGTGGGTCAATTGACCCACTACTGGTCTGCGGACTGGCTATTCCCTGGGGCCTCCGCTGGGATAGTCGACGCGGATGGTGAGGATTTCGTAGGGGTGGATGGGGATCTTGACGACGTCGCCGGCGACGCTGAGCGGGCTGCCTTCGGGTGTCTCCATCATGTTGGTGACGGTGGCCGAAGTTGCGCCGGGCGGGACGTGGAACTCGATGGTGGCGTCTTTGCCGGCCCACTCGTAGGCGCGCAGGATGAGGCCCTTGGCGTCTTCGGCCTTCTTAACCGCGGTGAGCACGACGTTGTCGGGGTCGGCTGCGGCAAAGGAATGCTCGGCGGGAAGCGAGCCGGGATGAGCGGTTGTGACCAGTGCCGTGAGGGGATAGTTGTACTCCCAGCCGTGGCGGACGGTGAGCGCGTCCTTCCAGGTTCCGGCGTGGGGATAGACGGCGTAGTGGAAGTGATGGTGGCCCATGTCAGCGTCAGGATCGGGCCATTTGGGCGAGCGAAGCAGGGTGAGGCGGAGCAGATTGCCGACCGCATCATAACCGAATTTCGACTCGTTGATGAGGCTGAGGCCGTGCTGTCCGTCGCCGAGGTCGGCCCAGCGCTGCGCTGGTACTTCAAACTGCGCCTTCTCCCAACTGTTGTTGCGGGTGGTAGGCCGCTGGATGGCGCCGTAAGGGATTTCATAGGTAGCGAACGGGCCCGAGGCGGCGAGCGGGAAGGCGACCTTCAGCAGGATGTGCGATTCGTGCCAGTCGATGTCGTTATCAACATCGAGTTGTGCGGATCCGGGATCGAGATCGAGACTCTGGACGAACTTCGAGCTCTGCCAATGGCGGGTGATGCGAATTTCAGGATGCGGAGACTGAGCCCGATAGAAGTCGACCGAATCGGCATTGTCGATGACCATGGGCGGGACGTCGAGGGTGCCGGGATCGATGTTCCAGGCGTCGTAATCCTTGGGATTGTCCTTAAAGAACTGAAGCTGGTTGCCGCAACTGCCGGGGGCGAGGGATTCGAAGTTGGAGCGTTTGTCAAAGAGGCTGGTGATGCAACCGGTTTTCCGGTCGACGGTGACGCGCAGATTGGCGTTCTCAATCACCAGGCTTTCGGGAGTCTCGTGGGACTGGGTGGCGAGGAAGACGGGAGCCCCCTCGTGCTCGGCGGAGACGCGATACACCTTGTAGCCCATGGCGGGGATGTCGCGGGCGAAGATCCGTGCTTCCGCAACACCGGTTTGCTTGTCGAACGCGAGCAGCTCCGATCCCTCGAATTTTCCTGTGGTGGCGTCTTCGACGTGGATGCCCGCGGGACTTGCGTCAGGCAACTGCAGCTTGATCCTGACGATTCCAGAGCGTTTCCATCCCAGCGGATTGAAGACGACGACGGGAACGGAGTTGGGTTGCTTGACCTGGGTGTCGATTCGCTCGGCCAGGGTATCGAGCGATTTGGATGAGATTTCGTTGGTGGACCAGCGGACTACGGCGTAGTCCTTCTGTGCGTCCTTATAGATGATGCCGATGCCGGAGCCGGCGGCGAGGTCGTGGAACTGGTTGAAGAGCACCTTCTTCCAGTCTTCTGTGAGTTCGTCGGCGGGGTACCTGTTGCCATCGAGCCAGGCGAGGGAGGCCCACTTCTCAGAGTTCAGCACTTCTTCAGAGCTTTTGCGCATGCTGCGCTTGTGGTTGGCCTGGGTGGTGAAGACGCCGCGGTGGAATTCGAGGTAGAGCTCGGTGTCCCAGGTGGGAATGGAGACCTTGCCGGGAACGGCGGGAGGCGGCATGTAGCCCTGAGCGATGGACTGGTAGTTCCATGTCTTGCTGCCGGGGGCGATCTGCTTTTCAACCACGTTGAAGTAGGTTTGGGCGATGCCGAATTGCATCTTTGGCACGACATGCTGGGGATTCGACGGCGTTGACCAGTGGACGCCCTGGTCAAGCACGGCGCGGGTGGGGCCGCCGCCATGGTCGCCGATTCCGTAGAGGTCCATCATGTCGGTCAAGCCGGTGGCGCGTTGGCGGGCCTCGACCATGTTCTCAGAGAGGCGGACGGGATTGAGGTCGTTGTTGCCGTAGTCGTGGGGGAAGTAGGTGAGGACCTTGGAGCCGTCGGGCGACTCCCACCAGAAGAGCTTGAAGGGGAGCTGGTTGGTGTCGTTCCAGGTCATCTTCTGAGTGACGAAGTAGTCGACGCCGCT
Organism: uncultured Acidobacteriota bacterium; assembly: GCA_963833995.1. Lineage (GTDB taxonomy): Bacteria > Acidobacteriota > Terriglobia > Terriglobales > Acidobacteriaceae > Telmatobacter. The sequence goes on from CAWIAE010000010.1 coordinate 197,540, forward strand.
CTTCTTGTAGATTTGCGGCAGCTGCCAGGTGTAGCCGAAGGAGTCGGGATTCCAGCCGATGCGGACATCGACGCCATAGTGCTGCTTATACCAGCGCTTGCCGACGAGGAGCTGTCGGACCAGCGACTCGCCATCGGGCATGTTGAGGTCGGGCTCGACCCACATGCCGCCTACGACTTCCCAGCGGCCTTCCTTGATGCGCCGGGCGATATCGGCGTTGAGGTCGGGATACTTGTCGGCCATCCACTCGTTGTAAGCGGCGGCGGATTGGGTGTAGGTGTATTGCGGATACTCATACATCAACTGTAGTGCGGTGCCGAAGGTGCGCTTGACCACGTCAACGGTTTCGGTCCATGGCCAGAGCCAGGCGGCATCGATGTGCGAGTTGCCGGTGAGGTGGAAGGTGGCGGTCTGCATGAGAGGGAGCAGGGCTTCGAGCTTGGATTGCGCGGATTTGAGGCTGGCGTCGAAGCGGGCCTGGTCGTGAGAGTCGAGGGCTGAAATGTCGACTGTTTGGATGGCGGAGTTGAGGGTGGCCATCTGGCTGGCGTCCTCAGGGGCCAAGGACGGAACCATGAGGTCATCGGAGAGGAACTGGATGCGGAGGTCATTGGGATCGGGGCGGTTTTCGGGGAAGTCGATGCGCAGGGTTGCGCCGCGGAAATTCTTCTTGTCGACGGTGTGCAGCAGCTTGACGGCGACGATGGCTTTTTCGCCGGGCTTGGCGTTGTCAAACAGGACGATGGGCTCGAGGTCGTCGCCCAGGGCCACGCGGCGGCCGTTGAAGTAGAGGATCTCCGGCATGGGGCCATTGGCCTCGGCATGGAACTCGAACCAGATGCGGGCGCCGGTGAGGTCGTAGCCTTCCAGGGTCTGGGGAACCTGAATGGTCCGGCGAAACCACACGGCATCGTTGGGCGCGTCGCTGCGCGGCTTGATGGTTTCCCAGGAGGAATCGTCGAGGTCTACGGCTTCGCCGTGAGGCAGATCGCCGGGATGCATTTTCCAGACGCCGTCGGGCAGCTCAGACAGGCCGGAAAGGCGTTCGATCACGGTGCGGGACTGGGGCTCGAGGTTGGCGGCGATTTTGGCGGCATCAGCAGCGGACTGTGCGGCAGCGTGGGTGGGTGGGAGGAATGCTCCGCAGAAAACGATGAGACCAAAGGCAACAGCCGCCATTTGGGAATGGCGGTTCAGATGGGATGGCATGACGATTCGACCTCAGGCAGAATTTTAAGCCATGGCGGCGGGGCGGGTGGTCGCAAATGAGATTCCTGGGCAGGATAGGTTTCGGCAACAGCGATGGGTCCAGAAATTTTGCTTAATTTGAAACGGCTGAGATGGCGGTCACCCGACAGCGGCGGTCACTTTGGGTTGTTGATTGTCGCGAGTAGTTTGCGTGCCCCGTCCACAAGCTGAGTTCCGCTGCGTCTGAGGTCCGAGTCCCAGCAGGACCCCTTGAACGTGCCGACCTTCCGCATCCGCCGCAGACCCACCTACTCCCACTCCACCGCCTCCCCCCCCAGGGTATTCTGCAAAATCTGAGAGATAAAGGACTTGGCCGCATAATCCAAAGAGCAGGTGACTTACGGCGGATTCGAAGCAGGTTATCGCGGCCAACTCGTCGTTTCGGGGGTCTTTCATTCGAGTATGAACATGCCGGGGAATTAATCTGCAAAGTTTTTCAAGTCATTTGACGCTGATGAAAATTAGCTGCCGGGGATTTCCGACGGGACTACTTCTGCGACGCGTTCTGCCGCAGATATTCGACGTAGCCCAGCAGGGCGCCCCAATGGTAGAAGCGGTCGCTGGAAGTGACATCGTCGCCGGTGCCGGTAATGGCGTTGTAGTTCTCGTGCACGTGGCGTTTCTCGCTCCATTCCTTGAGGAACAGGTCATAGGACTTCTGCGCAAAAGCGCTGCGTGTGTCAGCGTCTTCGTAGTTGAGGAGGCCTAGATAGACGAGATAGTTCATGGGTCCCCAGATGCGGCCGCGCCAGTAGTTCTGGTCGTGGAAGGCGGGGTCGTCGCGGGCGATGGACGGAATGACCCACTGGCCCCAGAACTCGCTGGGGTTGAGGAGGTGCTTGTCGATCATGGTTTGGGCCTGCTCCGCGGTGGCTGCGTGAGCCAGCATGGGGTAGAAGTTGGTGGGCGAAAGCCGCGTGTTGAACTGGCCGGTGTGCAGGTCTTTATTGAGGAAGATACCGGATTGCGGGCTCCAGAGAGTGGCAAGTTTGGCGCGATAGCTCTCTGCGCGGTCTTTGAGTTCTTTTGCTTCTTCGGGCTTGTCGAGAGTCTCGGCTATATGGGCCAGCGCATCGCAGTCGGCGATGTAGAGGCTGGTCATGCCGACGTCGGCGTATTCGAGCAGGTGGGTTTGCGGGTTGTAGTAGGTGCCGTCGAACATGGGGCTGTTGTCGAGTCCGGACTCGAAGACGGCGCCCTGCCAGGTTCCGCGGGAGTTGTCGTCGAGGTTGGCGGGCTGGTTGTCGGGGTTGCTGCCGAGGACGATGTAGCCCTGCATGTTGCGATGCTCGTTCCACCAGCGGTTCCAGCGGAGAAGGGGCTGGAAAGCGTCTTCAAGGAACCAGCGGTCGTGGAATTTGTTGTAAAGGCCGAGCACGGTGATGGCGCCGACGGGCGGCTCCGAGCGGTCGGAACTTTTCCAGCCGCCGGCGCGGGCATAGTTGGGGACAAAGCCGTCGGCAGTTTCTTCGCGGAGGGTCTCGAGGGCGTCGGCGTAGGCGAGATCGCGGTCACCGATACCGGCCATGGTGGCGGCGAAGAAGGTATCCCAGTCGAAGATGACATAGCCGCCCCAGCCGACGGACCAGACGCGGCTGACGGGGGAGACGACGCGCTGTTTTTCGGGGTCGTAGATAGTGTCCCAGCCGAGGGTGGTTTCAATGGCGTCGACGATGGGGCCACTGTGGCCGGCGGTGGCGATGGACTGCTGGTAGGCGGTGCGCTGGCGGTCGATGGCGGATTGGATTTCAGCGATGGTGCGGAACTTACCGGTGCTGATGCCGACGGGGCGGACGAGATCCACGGCGAAGTAGGAGCCGGAGACGGGGATGTTCACGTCGTTGGTGGCTTGGTCGTTGCTATTGGTGCAGGCGCAATAGACGGGGATGGTTTGAGAGCCGGTATGCGCCTCAATTACGTTGCCGTGCTTGAGGATAGCGCCGGGGCGGTTCCAGAGAAAATTGACTGAGAAGACGACGGTCGCGGGGAGCGCGGGGACGGGCTTGGAGGGAAGCGGCGTGACGAGGAGGACGAGGTCGGCGCCGTCGCGGGCGCTTTGAATGCGCCAGTCATGGCCTTTCCAGGCGATGCGGAGGTCGGTGTAGCTGCCATCCCAGGAGTGCGGGCCGGGGGTAACCTGTTCGGCGCCGGGTGTGAGACGGCCAATGAGCGCGTCGCGCAGAAAGTCGTCGCCGGTCACGGTGGTGTTGTGCTTGAGGCCGATGCGGATGGCGAGACCCTGGGGCAGGAGCACGTGAGTTGCGACGCTGTTCACGTCCCAGGTGTTCCATCCCTGCGCCAGGTGTTGCTGGACCTGGGCATATTGGGCGGAGATGGGTCCGGGGTTGCCGTTGGGGGGAGACAACCTTGAGTCGACCTGGGATATGGCGGCGGCCTGGGCTTCAATGCGAAGCGCGGTGGACGGAAGAAAGGGAATGGGGATGAGGCAGGCGGCGATCAGAACGGATTTGCGGGAAGGTTGCATGGCCAGCCTCCGATCGGCGGTTAGACCCAGCCGCCATCCACAATGTAACTCTGGTTGGTGATGGCGCTGGAATCGTCGGCGGCGAGAAAGAGGACGAGGCGGGCCACGTCGTCGGGCAGGAGGTCGCGCTTGAGGGCCTGACTGGAGAGAATATTCGCCTTGTACTCGGGCGTATACCAGAGCCGCCGCTGGCGCTCAGTGACGATGGCGCCGGGAAGGACGGCATTGACGCGGATGTTGTCGGGTCCGAATTGATGCGCCATGGTGCGCGTGAGGCCGACGATAGCAGCCTTGGCGGCAACGTAAATCGGCATCCCGGTGGTTGGGATGATCCAGGAGATCGAACTCATATTGATGATGGAGCCGCGCCGGGCGGCGCGCATGGCGGGCAGGACGGCCTGGATGGTGAAAAACTGCGGGCGCAGGTTGACACCGATGCAGTGATCCCAATAAGCGGGCGTGACTTCTTCGACAGTGTGACGCTGGTCGTTGGCGGCATTGTTGACCAGGACATCGATGGCGCCGAGGGTCTGCAGAGCATGTTTCACTGCCGATTGCAGGGCTTCGATATCGGCAAGGTCGCAACAAAAGTAGAGAGGCGCGGGGCAGCCCTCCGCAGTGAGCGATTCGATGAGGCTCCGGGCAGGCTCTTCCTGGATGTCGAGGAAGGCGACGCGGGAACCCTGGCGGGCGAAGTGGGCGACGATGGATTCGCCGATGCCGGTGGCCCCGCCGGTGACCAGCACGGCGCGTCCCTGGAGGCTGGGGTAACGGGCAAATTGCGGATTTTCCGGGGCTTGCGACTCTTGCATGCGATCGGCTTTCAGTCGGAATTGTGGAACCGGTCCAAGTATAGAGCCAGGCGGGGAGCGGGAGGGAAGACGGGGAAAAATGCGACGGGAGGTTACGGGGTGCATCTTACCACTATGTGGAATGTCGTCCCCATTCCTGATGGGAATGGAGCATACTTGTAGAAGAGCCGTTTCAGGAGGAATCGTTCCCCAGATTTCCCGGTTCTCCATTTCGGCCATTAGACTTGCAGAGGTACCAGTTCGCAAATGGATAGACAGCGTATTTGGAGCGGGGAGCCCTGCGCGGATTCGATGCGCTACGGTGTAGAACGACCCCGCGGTTCCGGCACGAGAGGTAAAGAGATTGAATTGACGCAGGCTGAAGTTGGCGAGGGACATGAGGTTGGTTGAAAAGCGGCCTCTCAAGCGCAACCGGCGGATCGAAGCAACCCAGGTAAGGCATAGGGGGAAGTTATGGAGGAAGCAGCTCGTTATCCCGGCATCCGGGTCACCGCAAACGGAAACCAGCTTGTCTCGTACCATACCGAGACGCGCATCGCCGACGCCGGCGTTTTTTATCCCATTACGCCTTCGACGGAAGGCGGCGAGCTGTTCCAGCAGGCCTATGCCGAAGGGCATCTGAATGTCTTCGGACACAACACCATTGCGATTGAGACCGAGGGCGAACATGCGGCCCAGGGCGGAGCGATTGCTCACTCGGTGTGCGGCAAGCGGGTGGTGAACTTCACCTCTGGGCAGGGGGTGGTGTACGGCGTGGAGCAGTATTATCATGCGCCGGGCAAGGGTTCGACCATGGTGCTGGAGGTGGGCGCGCGCGCGCTGACCAAGCACGCACTGAACGTGCACTGCGGCCACGACGATATTTATGGTGCGCTGGATACGGGCTGGATCATGCTGTTTGGCAAGGACGCGCAGCAGGCGGCGGACCAGGCGCTGATTCTGCGACGCGTGACGGAGCTTTAGCTTGACGCCGGGCATGAACATCATGGACGGCTTTTTGACCAGCCACCTGGAGCGGACATTCTACAAGCATGAATCGGAACTGATTCGCGAGTATCTGGGCGCGCCGGAAGACATTATCGACTGCCCGACGGAGGCGCAGCGGGTTCTGTTTGGACCGACGCGGCGGCGCGTTCCGAAGATGATGGACCTGACCAACCCGATTTTGCTGGGGCCGGTGCAGAACCAGGAACACTACATGAACGGTGTGGTGGCGCGGAGAAACAACTTTGCCGAGCCGATTCTTCACTTCCTCGAAGAGGCGTACGAAAAGTTTGGCGAACTGACGGGGCGCCACTATGGGCTGATCAGCAAAGTACAAGACGGACGATACGGACACGGTGTTTGTGTCGCTGGGTTCGGCGGCGGAAAACATCGAGGCCGCGGTGGATTATTTGCGCGAGACGCGGGGGGTGACGGTCGGTTCCATCCATGTCAACGTGATTCGGCCGTTCCCTGAGGCGGCCATTGGTTGAGGCGCTGAAGGGCAAGAAGAACGTGATTATTCTGGAGCGGACGGACGAAGCGCTGTCGGGCGACAATCCGCTGGGCCGCGATATTCGCACGGCGCTTTCCAAGGCGGTTCAGTATGAAGGGCATCCGGCGGCGGAAGGATTGCCGGCGATTGCGCCGAGCGAACTGCCGAACATTTTCAGCGGCAGCTATGGACTTGGGCTCGCGCGACTTCCGGCCGGAGCACATTATCGGCGCATACGAATTTGCGACCGACAGGCCGCGCGCGCAAAGACGGCAAGACGGCGGCGGATGGCGTGAATTTTTTTGTGCTGGGCATCGATCATCCCTATGCTGTGATTGGCGACGAAACGCCGTCGCTGCTGCCGGAAGGGCGCGGTTGCGGTGCGGTTCCACTCGATTGGCGGATGGGGCGCGATCACCACGGGCAAGAATCTGGGCGCGATTCTCGGCGATTTGAACGATTTGATCTATGAGCGCGACGGACTGAAGGACGAACTGGGTAATCCCAAGGAAGTGATTCACGTCAGCGCCAATCCCAAGTACGGTTCGGAAAAGAAGGGCGCGCCGACGAGCTACTTCATGGTGGCGGCGAAGGATCGTATTCGCGTGAACTGCGATCTGCGCCACGTGACGGCCGTGCTGTGCTGCGATCCGAAGGCGTTTACGCATACCAATCCGCTGGACGGCATGCAGGAGGGCGGCAGCCTGGTGTGGGAGTCGGACCAGGAAGGCGAGCAGCGCGTGGGAGCAGTTGCCGTTGTGGGCGCGCAAGCAGATCATCGACAAGAACATTCGCGTGTTTACGCTGCCGGGCTTCGACATCGCGCGCAAGGCGACGGACCGCGGCGATCTGCAATTGCGCATGCAGGGCAACGCGTTTCTCGGCGCGTTCTTTGCGGTAAGCAATCTGCTGCAGGAGTTTGGCATCACGCAGGAGCAGTATCGCGAAGTGGTGCACAAGCAGTATGTGAAGAAGTTCGGCAAGCTGGGCGACGCGGTAGTGCAGTCGAACATGGAAGTGATGCTGCAGGGCTACGACCAGGTGAAGGAGATCAAGATTGGCGCACTGACGGCGGCGGATCGCTCGAGCTTGCGCGGCGCGGCGTTGCTGCCGATTCTGGAACTGGCAACTGCGGGCGGTTCGTGCGGCACCGGATGCCGTTCCACACCCGTATCCTGCCGGGCAGGGTCCGCGCACGCCGATCGCTAGCATTTCAACTTTCGATGCGGAGTTCCGCTCCAGCTTCGGCTATGACCAGCCGGCTACGCCGCTTTCAGCGATGGGCGTGATTGCAGCGGCGACGGGCGACACGGCGTCGAAGTATGTGGCGCGCCGCGAGACGCCGCTCTACATTCCGGAAAACTGCACGCAGTGCATGGAGTGCATTTCGGTTTGCCCGGACACGGCGCTGCCGAATACGTCGCAGGATCTGGGACGGTGCTGTCGACAGCGATTTCGTTCTACATGTGGCCGACGCGAGCGAGCGCACGAAACTGATGCACGCGCTGCCGGAGATTGAAAAGCAGACGCGCCAGCGGATGGTGGCGGAGATGAAGACGGGCACGCCGCTGCAGACGATTCTGCGCGAAGTGACGGATCAGGTCGATGGATTCTCGGCTGAGGCGAAGAAGCAGTTTTTCAACATCATCGACAAGGTGCCGATGGCGTACCAGAAGGTGAATGCGATCTTCTCGTCGCCGGAGCGCAAGAGCGCCGGGATCGGGCGGCATCTTCTCGATCTTCGTGAGCGATCTTTGCAAGGGCTGCGCGGCCTGCGTGACTGCTTGCGGCGACCACAACGCGCTGAAGATGGTGCAGGAGACGGAGGAGGTAAATGCCGAGCACGAGAGCGGGACGGCCTTCCTCGATCTGCTGCCCGATACTTCGCAGAAGTACCTGGGGTTGTACAACGGGGCCAATCCGGCGGACTCAAAGACAGCTACGCTGCGCAACATGCTGATGGTGCGAACCAATTATGACGCGCTGGTGGCTGGCGACGGCGCCTGCGCGGGCTGCGGCGAAAAGTCAGTGCTGCGCTCGATTGCGGCAGTGACCGAGGCGTACATGCGGCCGGTGTTCCATGCCAAGAGCGATCGGTTTGTGGTCAAGGCGGGCGAACTTGAAAAGACGGGTACGGCGAAGCTGGCTGCGCTGAAGGAAAAGGACCCGGCGGAGTATGCGCTGCTGAGGCAGGCGATTACGCACCTGGTGATGGGTCTTGGCGGTGAAGACGTGGACGATACCAAGGCGCGGATTTCGGCCTACGAGGCCGAGCACGGCGCCATCAGCGACGCGCAACTGGTTGAGGCTATCGTCGCGGTGCTGCTGACCGAAGCCTTCAATCACAAGAGTCTGCAGCCGATTGACGGCCGGCTGGCTAACGGCATGAGCGTGATGGCCATGGCGGCGCACACGGGATGCAACACGGTGTACGGTTCCACATCGCCGAATAACCCCCATCCTTATCCGTGGATGAACTCGCTCTTCCAGGACGGAATCACGGTGGGCTGGCTGATGGGCGAGAGCTTCATCGTCGATCACGCGCGGCGTTCCGTGATACCCGAGCGGCTGGCCGACGTGTTGCTGACGCGCGAGAACGGAATCACGGATCGCGAGTACTACGAGCTTTCGCATTTCACCGATGCGCTGATGACCGACCAGGAGATTGTGGAGCTGCCCAAGGTCTGGGTGGTGGGCGGCGACGGCGGGATGGGCGACATCGGCTACCAGAACATGTCCAAGGTGATCCTGCAGAATCGGCCCAACGTGAAGGCGCTGATGCTGGATACGCAGGTCTACTCGAACACCGGCGGTCAGAACTCCGACTCAACGCCGATGCTGGGCGGGAACGACATGAACGTCTTCGGCTCCGCGACGCAGGGCAAGAACACGGAAAAGAAGACGGTGGCCGAGACGTTCCTGGCTGGGCACGGGTCGCCTTTCGTGGCGCAGGTTTCAATGGCCAATGCGCCGAAGCTTTACCGGGCGATTCTGGACGGATTGGAGTATCGCGGCACGATGTTCCTGCAGGCCTTCACCACTTGCCAGCCGGAGCATGGTGTTCCCGACGATATGGCGCTCTTCCAGGCGCAGCGCGTTCGCGACTCGCGCGGCGCGCCGGAGTTTGTGTTTGACCCGCGCAAGGGCGAGAGCTACCAGGAAGCACTGGACATCAAGGGCAATCCGTCGATCGATCTGGACTGGTATGAGACCAAGATCAAATCGAGCGGCGAAACGATGCACTACACCGTGGCTCACTGGTGCACCACCGAGGCGCGCTTCCGCAACCACCTGAAGAAGATCAAGCCGGAGGCGGCTGCCAAGCTGATTCCGCTGGACAATATGCTGGTGCGCATTACGCAGCAGGACGTGGTGTACCGGCGCTATCTGCATCCCGATCATCGCTCCTTCATTCCCGACTTCGGGGTGTACATCCAGTTCGAGGAGAATGGCAAGATCGAGTATCGCGCCATTTCCCGGCAGTTGGTGATGTTCTGCGTGGAGCGGCGCAAGGCGTGGCGGATGCTGCAGTCGAAGGCCGGGATTCAGAACAAGGAATACGCCGCGCAGAAGGCCATTCTGGCCGATGTGGATGCGGGCAAGCTGCCGCTCAACGAACTGCTGACCAGGGGGCACGAACTGGTGAAGGAACGGCTGGCGGGGGCTGTGCCGGCCATGGCCTGAGGGAACTGGAACCTAACGCTGGAAACGCGAACTTCGGTTCGCGTTTCCCATGTTGGGGCTGATATTTGCGGCCTCCGACCCTTGAATCGATTCAAGGATGGGCGCACGGCGGCAACGGAAGACAAGCCACAGAGCGCGATTGTTTTCTCCTCCACTGATTCCGCATGAAGGAAACCACGCCGGGCCATCTGACCTGGAATGATCTTTCCAGCATCTAAGTTGACATCCCCATTGACCACACGAGTGGGTGAGGGTTCTCATGCGTATCGGAATTATTGCTTCCCCTTTTATTTCTGTGCCTCCACTTCGTTATGGAGGGACGGAACTCTTTGTCGCTGCTCTGGCTGAGTCGCTGGCGGCGAGGAATGTCGATGTGGTGGTGTATGCCAACGGCGAGTCCAGCGTGAATGCTGAGTTGCGCTGGCGCTATCCGCGGTCTGACTGGCCTCTGGCCAACGAAAATGCGGGGATGGCCAGGGAGCTAGACCAGATTTCCTGGGCGCTTGAGGACGCGTCGGAGCACTGCGACGTGGTGCACGTGAACAGCGCTTTGGCCGTTACCTATTCAAGGTTTGTGCGTTGTCCAATGGTTTGTACGCTGCACCATGCGTACGATGAGGCGCTCGCAGATCTCTATTCTCAATATCCCAACGTGTCGTATGTCGCCATCAGCCGCGATCAGGCATCGCTGTATTCGGACTTGGACCTGCGGGCGATTCATCACGGCATCGATCTGAGCCAGTATCGGCTGCAGGAAAAGAAGGCCGGATATCTCAGCTTTCTGGGGCGAATTGCTCCCCTGAAGGGCGTGCATACGGCGATCAAGGTGGCCCAGGGAGCCGGCATTCCGCTGAAGATCGCGGGAGAGATTCAGCCGATATTCAGGGATTATTATGAGGCTGAGGTGAAGCCCCATATCGACGGCCGGAATATTGAATATGTGGGCGAAGCCGATCTGGCCATGAAGAACGAATTGCTGGGGGGATCGGTGGGGATGCTGTTTCCCATTCAGTGGGAGGAACCATTCGGGCTGGTGATGGTGGAAGCGATGGCTTGCGGCACCCCGGTATTCGCGTTCGGGCGCGGAGCGGTTCCCGAGATCGTATGCGACGGAGTATCCGGCAGCGTTTGCAGAACGGTGGATGAGATGATTTCGTGTGTGCGGAGAATGCGGTTCAGGCCTCGGCAGGTTCGGAACTGGGTAGTGAGGAGTTTTTCAGCAGAGGTCATGGCAAGCCGTTATCTTTCGCTTTACGGCAGCCTCGTTGAGGAGGAGACGGCTCTGGGTGCAACCTGGCGGGAACCCGGGGAAATCGCGGTATGACCATCAAAAGCTCCGGGACGGCACCAGTGCAATTGCAAGAGATTCCGGCGCCGCCGGAACCGCGGGTTGCCTATCCGGAGCCTCACCTGTGGACAACTGAAGTGACGGCACTGGTGCGTGGCAAGACGTTTCTGGCTTCGGATCTCTCGGGGAATATTGTGCCTCCGGGACACCCCAACGTTGGTTTTTTCTTCGACGACACTCGCTTTCTTAGCTATCTGCAACTGAAGGTGAATGGGCATCCGCCGGTGGTTCTGTCTTCCAGCACCTCCGATGGTGGTGCGACGCGGGTGGAAATGACGCCCAAAGGCAGCATTCACGGCAGTGGGCTCGACATGCCTGTGAATGCGGTGTATATGCGGCGCGAACAGTTGCTGGAAGGACACGTGCTGCACGATGTGCTTTATCTGCATAACTATCACGTGGAGGGGATTCGCCTCACGATTGAATTGTCATTCGACGCCGATTTCATGGATATCTTCCAGGTGCGCGGCATCGTGCGGGGAAAGAGCGGGACATATTACGCGCCGGTGCATGAAGAGAACAGCTCCGTATTTGTTTATGAAGGGCTTGATAACAAACTGCGGAGCACGACCATCACTTTCGATCCTCCTCCGGCGCAGATACGCGACAACACCATTTGCTGGACGGTCGAGCTGGCGCCGCTGGGAAGATGGCAGATCAGTGTCGGAATCGTGCCGCGGATCGCGGATAAGGCATCGGTTGCGTCGGCTGCTGAATTCTCGAAGATCGAAGTCGAGCGCGAGCCGGTCGGCCGCAAGTTGGATCGCGCTCTGGAAGGCCTGGAGGACGATCTGGATGTATGGCTGGCCGAGTGCAGCCGCTTCCGCTCGGACAATGACATTTTCGATGCCATGCTGCGAACGTCGATCAGAGACTTCTATTCGTTGCAGATACGGCAGCCCACGGGCAGGATGATCGCCGCGGGGATTCCGTGGTTTGCCACCCTGTTCGGGCGCGATTCTCTGATTGCCTCCTATGAAACATTGATTCTGAACAGTGAACTGGCGAAGGGCACCCTTCGGGTTCTGGCGGCATTCCAGGGCAACCGTACCTCCGACGAGCGCGACGAAGATCCGGGAAAGATCCTTCACGAATTGCGTTCGGGCGAGATGACCAACACGGGCGAGGTGGCGTTCGGAAGGAATTATGGATCGGTGGATGCGACTCCGCTGTTCGTGATTCTGCTGAGCGAATACTTCCGCTGGTCCGGCGATGTGGATTTTCTGGTGGAGATGAAGCCGCATCTGCGCGCGGCGGTGGATTGGCTTCTGGAATACGGCGATCTGGATGGAGACGGGCTGATCGAATACTGCAGGAGGAGCCCCAAGGGCCTGTTCAACCAGGGCTGGAAAGATTCAGGAGATGCGATCGAACATGCCGACGGCAGCATTGCCCAGCCGCCCATCGCGCTGGTTGAAGTGCAGGGTTACGCGATTGATGCATTCACCCGTGCGTCGGCGCTGTTTGGCATTCTGGGATCGCGCAGCACGTCGGAGACTCTGCAAAAGAGGTCGCAGGAACTGCGTAGCCGGCTTCAGGAGACCATGTGGATGCCGGAAGAGAACTTCTATGCACTGGCCCTGGATCGGGATAAGAAGCAGGTGAGGGTGAAGTCCTCAAACCCGGGCCACCTGTTGTTTGCAAGAGCAGTGGATTACGAGCGCGCACGGCAGGTGACGGACTGCCTGATGGACCCGGACTTGAATTGCGGCTGGGGCATTCGCACACTCTCACAGCAGGAAAGGACTTTCAATCCGATGAGTTATCATCGGGGGTCGGTATGGCCGCACGACAATGCGATTGCCGCCTATGGCATGGCTCTTTACGGTTTTTTTGCGCAGAGCGCGCAGGTACTGGCATCTATGTATGAAACCGCCTTGCGGTTCCGCGACTACCGGCTGCCGGAGCTGTTTTGCGGCATCCAACGGGGCCGAAACGACGATCCGGTTCATTACCCGGTGTCCTGCTCTCCGCAGGCGTGGGCCTCGGGCTCGATCTTCCTGATGCTGACGGGACTGCTTGGAATTCGCCCGGATGCCTATAGCCGCGAGATGAGGATTGTGAACCCGCACCTGCCCCACTTTCTGACCCGGCTGTCGATTGATGAGATGCGCGTGGGGAAGAGCCGCGTGTGGCTCGAGTTTCTCCGCCGGGACGGAAGAACGTTCTGCAATTTGACCCGGCACGAGGGCGAGCAGATCTCGGTGAGCGTGGTGTATGAGTAGCGGGTCCTGATCTGCAGTGGCGGGTTTTGCAACCGCTCGCCAGCCGCCTTGCGGAGCCGATTTCGTTCCCCCGGGGCGCCCGCTCAAAATCGAACTTCTGTACGTCGGTTGGAGATCGTGCTCTCCCACCCTTTCCACGATGAGACCATGGAAAGGATGGGGCACCCTCAGTTTTGTTGCCGGCTCAAGGCTGGGATACCCGCCCGGTTTGTGGTGCGGCTTAGCGGGTGAACTTGACGTACTTGCGCCCTTCATAGAGCCGGAAGCCGCCAGCCGGATCGGCCATGACCTGCAAGGGCACGGGCCGCTTAAGGCCTTCGTCGGTGGTGGAATTCGTCGTGAAAATATCGTGCGCGCCCACATCCGTGACCACAAACTTGTTGGTGGGGACGAAACCTACGCCATAGACGCCGGCGGGCAGGTTTTGCCCTCCGATGCGGATGGGGACTTCGGTGATGAAGTAGGCCTGGTATTTGGCCTGCACATCGCTGGAGTAGCCGCTCGTATCCACCAGGGTGGCGAGCACGTAGTAGCCATCAGAGAACTTGACGCCGCCGGAATTGCGCAACTGGGTGCTGGCGGATTGTCCTTTGTAATAGACACCGGCCGGCAGCAGCTTTTGTGTATCCGCCGGTTTGAGGACCGTGCCCGCGGCCTGCGCCATGCTCCGCACCGGAGATGCCATCACAGCCAGCGCCAGAGCGCCCGCCCCTGCCCACTTGCAAATTGCATTGAAACCCATCATCTACCCCCCTGAGTTTTGGTCGCGTCCGGAGTATATCGCATCGTTCCGGGATCTGGCCCGGAAGCGGCGCCGTGCGAGATGAATTGTGCCCGCGGTATAATCGCTCCCATGGCGGGGATTGCGAAGACCACTGTGCCGGACGCAGAAAACGCGGAATCGAGACTGCTGACGCTCGAAGCGCGGCTGCGCGAGTTGGGCAGCGTGATGGTGGCGTATTCCGGCGGCGTGGACTCAGCTTTTCTGGCGGCCACGGCACATCGGGTGCTGGGCGACCGGATGCTGGCGGTGCTGGCGGACTCGCCAAGCCTGGCTCGTCGCGACATGGAACAGGCTCGCGCCTTTGCGGAATCGCTGAAGATGCCACTGCGGGTGATCCAGACCGAAGAACTGGACAAACCCGAATACCAGCGCAACGATGCGAATCGCTGCTTCCACTGCAAGACCGAGCTCTTCGACGGCATGAAAGCTCTGGGCGCCGAGCTGGACTTCGCGCATATTGCGTATGGCATGAACGCCGACGACCGGCGCGATTACCGGCCCGGGCAGCGCGCAGCCGAGGAGCATGCGGTGCTGGCTCCGCTGGCTGAGGCGGGGCTGACCAAGCTGGAGATTCGCGCACTGGCCAAGGCGGCCGGCTATACGCTCTGGGACCGTCCGGCGGCGCCGTGCCTTTCTTCTCGCGTGGAATATGGCCGCACCGTGACGCGCGAGGTGCTGGAACAGGTGGAGCGCGGCGAGGAGAGCTTGCGGCAGTTGGGCTTTCGCGAGTTTCGCGTGCGTCACCACGGAGAACTGGCCCGTGTGGAGATTGCACGCAGCGAGTTGCCGCGCGCGTTGACCATGGAGATGCTGGATGCGATTACGGCGGCGCTGCGCAAGGCAGGCTTCCAGTATGTGACGCTGGATTGCGCGGGGTTCCGTTCCGGTTCCTTGAACGCGGTGTTGCCTGCTGAAATTCTTACGCGGCGCGGCGCCTAGCGGAGATTGTGCCTTCGCGCCATGCCTTCCCTGGTTTTGCTATAGAATCAGCCTCGTGCGAATTGGATATCTGGAGTGTTTTTCGGGCATCAGCGGAGACATGCTGCTGGGGGCGCTGGTGGATGCGGGCGTCTCCTTTGACAGCCTGCAGGTGACTGCGGCGGCGCTG
This sequence comes from uncultured Acidobacteriota bacterium, assembly GCA_963833995.1. Taxonomy (GTDB): domain Bacteria; phylum Acidobacteriota; class Terriglobia; order Terriglobales; family Acidobacteriaceae; genus Telmatobacter. The sequence continues at coordinate 212,711 of CAWIAE010000010.1, forward strand.
AACGTGGGCGCGCGACTGGAGATGCGCAGGGTGAGCCGCGGGGGCGTGGCCGGAACAAAAGTGGATGTGGTGACGCCCGAACATCAAGCCCACAAATCTACTCATGACCATGAGGCCGCGCATTCGCAGGCCGGGCACACGCATGAGGCGCATTCGCACGCGGAGCACGCGCACGAGCCACACTCGCATGACCAGCACGCTGGGCCTGACCCGCACACGCATGAGCATCATCGCCCGCTTTCGACGATCCTTGCGATTATCGAGGCTGCCCCCCTGGCGGATGAGGTGAAGCATCGGGCCAGTCACGCATTCAAGCTGCTGGGCGAAGCCGAAGCCGCCATTCATTCCATTCCTATCGAAAAGGTTCACTTTCACGAAGTGGGCGCGGTGGACACAATTGTCGATATTGTGTGCGCGGCGGCGGGTTGCGCGACGCTCGGGATGGATCGGTGGATGGCCTCACCGCTGAATGTCGGAAGCGGAACGGTGGAGTGCGCGCATGGCACGCTGCCAGTGCCCGCGCCGGCCACGCTGGCGCTGCTGGGGGATGCTCCCGTTTATGCGGCCGGTCCGCCCATGGAAAGAGTCACGCCGACAGGCGCGGCGATTTTGCGGATGCTGGATGTGCGATATGGGGCGTTGCCGGCCATGCGCATCAAGGCGTCGGGTTATGGAGCGGGGGGGCGCGACACACCCGGGCAGCCGAATTTAGTGCGCCTGCTGATCGGCGAGGATATGGGCCAGGATGCCGCGGTCGAGCCGATTGCGGTGATTGAGACTGTGATTGATGACTGCAGCCCGCAGTTGCTGGCCTACGTGAGCGAACTGTTGCTTGAAGCGGGCGCTTGGGATGTGTACAGGGTTGCGGTGCAGATGAAGAAAGGCCGCACCGGCGTGCAGCTTACGGTGCTTTGCCGCCCGGAACTGGTGCAAGAGCTGCGCGATCTCCTGTTTCGCGAAACGACGACGATTGGAATGCACTGGCGGCTGGAGAACAAGGCGTCGCTGGCGCGGGAGTTTGTGGAGGTCGAGACCGCATGGGGAGCGGTTCGCATCAAAGTGGCGAGGTGGCCTTCGGGCGACGTGGCCAATGCGGCGCCTGAATACGAGGATTGCCGCCGGCTTGGAACCGAGCATTCGGTTCCATTGAAACGGGTGATGCAGGAAGCGATGAGGATCTACTTATCCATGAAGGAGACGCGCTAGTGGACCGTCAACAGATTGAGGCTCTGCTGGATGATGTGCGCCAGGGTAATGCCAGCGTGGCTGAAGCGCTCGACAGGCTGCGCGATATGCCGTTCGAAGACCTGGGATTCGCCAAGCTCGATCATCATCGCGCGCTGCGCACCGGGATGCCTGAGGTGATTTTTGCCGCCGGGAAAACCGCGCCGCAGGTGGCGCAGATCTTTGAGCACATGGCCAGGGCCGGCGGCAATGTGCTGGCCACGCGGGCTTCACGCGAGGCCTACGATGCGGTGGCTGCCGTGGAGCCCCGTGCGGAGTATCACGAGACGGCACGCGCCATCACGCTTGCACAGGCTGCCACAGTGCCGGGCAACGGGACCCTGTGCGTGGTTTGCGCGGGCACCAGCGACCTGCCGGTGGCAGAAGAAGCAGCCGTGACTGCTCGCCTGATGGGAAACACGACGGAATTGATTGCCGATGTGGGCGTGGCCGGAATTCACCGCCTGCTGGCGCAAAAGCATTCCCTGCAGACGGCGCGGGTGCTGGTGGTGTGCGCGGGCATGGAGGGCGCTTTGCCCACGGTTGTGGCGGGGCTGGTGAATGCGCCGGTGCTGGCGGTTCCGACCAGTGTGGGCTATGGCGCATCATTCGGAGGCGTGGCGGCGCTGCTGGGCATGTTGAACTCCTGCTCACCTAATGTTTCGGTGGTGAATATCGACAACGGGTTTGGCGCGGCTTGCATTGCTTCGTTGATCAATCACTTGTGAAAGTGCCGGCATGCGGGATCGCCGCGCAAATCGCAACTCCCAAACAACGCTCAAAAGCCAATTCCAGCCCTTAGAATCCGCTCGAAGTGATGGCTATCACTGTTTGCAGCACCCCTGCGCGCCAATCATTCTTGTTGCGTGGGCAACTCCCCGCCTACGTCGCGCGGAGGAGATTCTTGGCTCGTTCCCGACTGCCGCTATGGCGCAGGATCTCGCAGATTTTCTTTCTGCTCCTCTTCCTGGCGCTTCTGGTCTTCACCTCGCTGCGTCCCGCGCCTGGCGCGACGGCTGACATTCATCTTCATGTGCCGGTACGCCTTTTCTTTGAGTGGGACCCGCTGGTCGCGATCGCCAATGCATTGGCTTCTCACGCGCTCTATCGCGGGCTGCTGTGGAGCCTGTTGATTCTGCTGCCCACGCTGTTCCTGGGGCGATTTTTCTGCGGCTGGATCTGCCCCCTGGGCACGCTGCAGCATTTTGTCGGCAACATGAGGTCTGAATCCAAGCGCGGCAAACAGCGCATCGAATCGAACCGCTACCAGCGCTGGCAGACGGTGAAGTATGTCGTGCTGACGGCCGGGTTGGTAGCTGCGGTATTTGGCTCAATGGCGATTGGCTGGCTCGATCCTTTCAGCCTGCTGGTGCGTTCGATTGGCCTTGCAATTCTGCCCGCGTTCAACTTCGCAGCACGCTCGGTTTTGCTACCGCTGGAGCACAGCCACGTGGTGTGGATCAAGGCTACGGGCGAAGTGGTGCACGCTGTTCTCGGCGCGACAGTGCTTGACTTCCGCCAGGCGCACTTTGCGCAGGGACTGGTGCTGGGGGTTGTTTTTCTCGTCATTCTGACGGCGAGCCTGCGCGTGACTCGCCTGTGGTGCCGTTCGATCTGCCCGCTGGGCGCGCTGCTGGGTGCGGCGTCGCGCTGGTCGGTTCTGGGGCTGCACAAAGACGCGGCGAGTTGCGACAAATGCAATCGCTGCCTGCTCAATTGCCAGGGCGGCGACGATCCCATCGGCGGAGCGCCGTGGCGAAAGTCAGAGTGCCTGATGTGCTTCAACTGCGTGGATAGTTGTCCGCACCAGAGTCTGACCTTTCGCTTCTTTCGCAACGAGCGCGAAGTAGCTTCGCCGGACATTGGGCGGCGCAGAGCACTGACCGGGCTGGCGGCAGGCGCTGCTGTGGTTCCGCTGATGCACGCGAATACCGGGCTGGGCAAGAGCCGCAACGAGCGGCTGCTGCGTCCGCCGGGCGCCTTGGATGAATCGGATTTTCTTTCGCGGTGCATTCGCTGCGGCGAGTGCATGAAGGTGTGCCCTAACAACTCGCTGCATCCCACGCTTGAACAGGCCGGCCTTGAAGGGCTGTGGACGCCCACGCTGGTGCCGCGCATCGGCTATTGCGAGCCCAGTTGCGTTCTCTGTTCCGAAGTGTGCCCCACCGGGGCGATCTGGGAAATCACGCCTGGGGAAAAAGGCTGGGTGGTGGGAGTTGGTGCGACAGACCATCCCATTCGCCTGGGCACGGCTTTTTATGACCGCGGCCGCTGCCTGCCCTGGGCCGAGGCGACAGACTGCATTGTGTGCGAGGAGTGGTGCCCGGTTTCGCCCAAAGCGATTTATGTGGAGGAGGCCCAGGTCATCGATTCGGCGGGCAACACGAAGACGCTGAAGCAGCCACGCGTGGACCCCAGTCGCTGCGTGGGTTGCGGTGCGTGCGAATACGCGTGCCCATTGCAGGAGCGGCCTGCCGTGTATGTGACCAGCATCGGCGAAAGCCGCTCGCCCAGCGCTCAGATTCTGCTGAACAGAAATTAAAGGAGACCGGAGAAGTGATTTCTCAAAGGAAGAGACGGACGCTGGCAGTCGCGATGATTGCGATCATGGCCATGGGCGCCGGCACGGGATGCAAGAAGAGCAAGAGTAATCCGTTTCCGGCGTCAGGTGCGGTATTGAACTGGGAAAAGACGAGCGACACGCGGGTATTTGCGGCCAAAGACCTTTGGCAGTATATCGACGGCGACGCGGAGCAGTACATCTCCGCCGGCGTCGTGTCCACATCCACTTCCGACTACAAATACCAGGGCCAGTTGGAGGCCGTCGTGGATGTATACACCATGGGCGCTCCAACGGGGGCGCGCAAGATTCTTGAAACTGGGCTTACGCAGGACGTCAAGAAAGTGCAACTCGGAGACGAGGGCGTGCAGTATTCGCAGAGCGTGACCTTCCGCAAAGGCCCTTACCTGGTACGCATTGTTGCGTATGAATCAACTCCGGACACGCCCCAGGCGTTGATGGCGCTGGCGCATGGTGTTGAAGCGAAGTTGTAACCAGAATTGGCCGGCGAGACGTGCCGGGCTGCAATCAGGAGTGCGAGGAGAACGATGAAAAGCCGCCGCGAGTTTTTGAAAGAAGCAGCAACCGGAGCCGTATTGGTGGGTTCGTCGGTCGCAGCGGAGTCGCTGGGATTGGGTGGAATGCTGGAGCCGCATGCGAAGCCCGGCAAGGCAAAAGTGGTGATTGCGCGCGATCCTGCGCTGCACGGCCAGGGAGCAAAGCCAGATGAGAAGCGGGTGGTCGATTTGCTTGACCGCGCCATTGCAGCGTACACGGGCCGCGATCAACCGGTGGTGGCGTGGAAGCATATTGTGGCACAGGGCCGCGGCCAGGACGGCGTGATCGGGCTCAAGACCAACGGGTTGGGCGGCAAGGGAATTTCAACTCACCTGGCGCTGGTGCTGGCGATTGCGGAGCGGTTGCAGCGGGCTGGAGTGAAGCCGGGCAACATCCTGGTGTGGGACCGGAATGCGCGCGATCTGGAGGCGTGCGGTTTGACCATCAACACCGATCCTGGCCGCATCCGCTGCTATGGCTCGGATGTGTCGGGCTTCGAAGAGCAGCCGGTCACATGGGGAACGGCGAGCGTCAGGCTTTCAAAGATCCTGACGCGCGAATGCGCCATGGTGATCAATCTACCGATCCTCAAGGATCATGAATTGTCTGGGGTCACTTTTTCGATGAAGAACATGTACGGCGTGGTGCAACGGCCATTTGAACTCCATGGCGACGGTTGTAACCCTGGTGTGGCCGATCTGAACTGCGTTCCTGTGATTCGCGAGAAGGTTCGCTTTACCATCGGCGATGCCATGTCTTCGGTTTATGACGGCGGACCCAGCTTTCATCCTGAGCACCTCTGGTATCCCAACGCGCTGGTTGTAGGCGAGGACAAGGCGGCCCTGGACCAGACGGCGTGGCAGATGATCGAGACCAAGCGCGCTGAGGCAGGCGTGCCGACGCTGGAGGCCGCAGGCAGGCCACCGCGCTACATTGCCACGGCTGCCGATGCTGCACATGGATTGGGGACCAACGATCCGAAGCGGATCAATTTGGTTGAGATTTAGCTGCTCTACGTCTGATGGGGGAGGAGAATATGAGCGGCGACACAGGTCGAGAACCTGAGAAGGTGCAGGATGCAAAGATCGCTCTGACGCGGCGCGAAGCGATGTTGCAACTGCTGCGCGTGGGTGGTGTGGCGGCGGGTGCGGCGGGCGTTGGCGTCTGGTTGAGCGAGCATAGCGCGCGGCCAATGGCGGTCCGCGCAGAAGAGGCTCTCCGCGACCACCGCGTTGCCGCTAATCCGCATTGGCCAAAGCTGACTGTGATTCAAGGCGGCGAGCCGCGCGCGCTGGTCGAGCAGGCGCTGGCAAACCTCGGCGGCATTGGCCGCTTTGTGAGCCGGCAGGACGTAGTGGTGCTGAAGCCGAACATTGCCTGGGACCGCACGCCGGAGCAGGCGGCGAACACCAATCCCGAATTGGTGGCCGAGGTAGTGCGGCAGTGCTGGCAGGCGGGAGCCAAGCGCGTCATCGTCACCGATGTGAGTTGCAACGAGCCTCGGCGCTGTTTTCAACGCTCGGGTATTCAGGAAGCGGCGCGCGCTGCGGGTGCAGATGTGATTCTCCCCGATCCAGAACTCTTTCGCGAGGTGGAGATGGGTGGCGTGGTGCTGAAGAACTGGCCCGTTTTCATACCCTTCCTCGAAGCCGACAAGGTGATCAATCTTCCGATTGCCAAACATCACGGACTTACCGGCGCGACGCTGGGCATGAAGAACTGGTACGGCATTCTGGGCGGCCAGCGCAATCGGTTGCACCAGCAGATCCACCAGAGCCTTGCGGACCTGGCGAGCTTCATGCTGCCTACGCTGACCGTCATGGATTGCTATCGCATTCTTTTCCGCAACGGGCCTACCGGCGGCAATCTTGAAGACGTTGCCTTGAAGAAGACGGTAGTGGCTGGAACCGATCCGGTGGCTCTCGACGCATATGTGGCGAAAGCCTATTGGAATCTCGATCCCGAGCACCTGCCGTATCTGCAGATGGCGGCGAACCGGGGGCTGGGCACCGTTGATTTCGAGACGCTTCCGGTGAAGGTGAGTCAAATAGAATAGAAGGCACTGCGCAGGCGCATGCGAGGCATGTGTGCGAAGAGCGCCCTTTTCCAAGTCGCCTGCTTTGTGTTTGAATTGCCTCGCGTTCCGCCGGCGCTCTCGGAGTACATCTGACGCGGGACGATCCAGACGAGGCATCGTGATGACTCAATCTCGCAGGACATTTCTGAAGACCGGCGCGGCGATTGCCGCAGCATCCGTGGTCAAGGCACACAATGGCTTCGCTGCTGCTGGCGATGAGCCGGCAGGTTCCTCGCCGTTGAATCAGTTTGGTTATGGTGATGTCGCCTTGCTGGACGGCCCGGTGCGCGAACAATTCGACAGGAACCACGCCTTCTATGCCGCGCTTGACGAAGACAGCTTGCTCAAACCATTTCGCCAGCGTGCTGGATTGCCGGCGCCGGGCGAAGAGATGGGCGGCTGGTATAGTTGGGCTCCGCTGAGCGACCTGGATAAGCCTGGGAACAACGGCTTTGCGCCGGGGCATAGTTTCGGGCAGTATTTGTCGGGGCTGGCGCGCGATTATGCGGCGACCGGCGACCGCGCAACGCAGCAGAAGGTGCATCGGCTGGTGAGCGGGTTTGCGCCCGCGATCAGTTCGCATTTCTGGGACGGCAATCGGTTTCCCGCTTATACCTACGACAAGATCTCCGTCGGCATGATCGACGCGCATGAGTTTGCCGGGGATACGCAGGCCTTCAAGGCGCTGGACGCGGCGCTCGATTCGGTGAAAGCGCATTTGCCGCCGGGGCCGCTGTCGCGCGCGGAACAGTATGCGCGCCCGCATACCGATGAGTCGTTCTGCTGGGATGAGCCGTACACGCTGCCGGAAAACTTTTTTCTCGCCTGGAAGCGCGGTGCGGGCAGCCGCTATCGCGAACTCGGAATTCACTATCTGGCGGATAGCTGGTACTGGGACCCGCTGGCTGCGGGGCAGAACGTGCTGCCGGGCAAGCACGCTTACAGTCATGTGAACGCGATGAGCAGCGCCATGCAGGCTTATCTCGTGCTGGGCAGCCAGAAGCATTTGCGCGCGGCGAAGAATGGGTTTGAGTTTCTGCGGACGACGCAGAGCTTTGCCACCGGCGGCTGGGGACCGAACGAGGATTTTCGTGAGCCGGGCAGCGGTGAGATCGGGGAGAGCCTGTCAACCACTCATTCGAGTTTTGAGACCCCATGCGGATCGTATGCGCACTTGAAGATTACCCGCTATCTGCTGCGGGTGACGCGTGACTCGCGATATGGCGACAGCATGGAGCGGGTCTTGTATAACTGCATTCTGGGCGCCAAGCCGATCAGAAAGGATGGGCACGGCTTCTATTACTCCGACTATAACAACGATGGATCGAAGTTCTATCATCCTTATAAGTGGCATTGCTGCACCGGAACTTTCTCGCAGGTGACGGCGGACTATGGGATAAGTTCTTACTTCAACGACGGCGAAGGCATCTATGTGAACTTATATGTGCCTTCGCGGGTGAAGTGGACGCGGGGCGGTGAGCGCATTCTGTTGACGCAGACAACGAACTACCCGCATCAGCCGACGACGCAGATTGAGATTTCGACGGACAAGGCGGCCGCGTTTCCCGTGTATCTGAGGATTCCTTCGTGGGCAGGGGCGAAGACGACGGTTGCGGTGAATGGGAAGCGGATTGTTTCCGGGCCTGAGGCGGGCAAGTTTGCGCGCCTTGATCGCACGTGGAAAAGCGGCGATCGCGTTGAGATCGAGTTCGACATGCCGACTACGCTGGAAGCCGTTGACCCGCAGCATCCGAATCTGATGGCGGCGGTGCACGGGTCTCTGGCATTGTTCGCCGTGGGAGAGATTCCAGCCACGGTGCGCAGGCAGGATCTGCTGGCAGTGTCACAGGTGTCGGCGGGATCGAGAGACTGGCAGATGAATTCCGCGCGCGGGCCGGTGACGCTGCAACCTTTCGCGTCCATTCTCGACGAGCACTACCGCCTGTATCTGCACGTGGAAGGCTGAGATCTTCAGACTGGCGTCAACCATGCTGCGTATACAATCGAAGGCTGCCTGATTGGACTGCAGACGCTGGGGAACACGAGTTGGAAAACACGAGATAGAGAAGAGGCAGAGGTGGGCTTGAGCCTTCAGGAGCAGTTCGGGCAGATCGATATCTATGTCTTCGATCAAATATTGCGCGGGAATATTGCCCCGGATATGCGGGTGCTCGACGCGGGATGCGGATATGGGCGCAATATCGTCTACCTGCTGCGCGAGGGCGCCGAGGTCTTTGCGCTCGATCAGGACGCGGAGGGAATCGAGCATGTGCGCAGGCTGTCGGCGACATTGGGGACGGGGTTGCCGGCGGAGAATTTTCAGTTTGGATCGATCGAGCGGATGCCCTTCGCAGACGGGTTTGGGGATGTGGTGATCTGTTCGTCGGTGCTGCACTTCGCGCGGAATGAAGAACACTTCAGGAGTATGCTGGCGGAACTGTGGCGGGTCTTGCGGCCGGGCGGGATGCTGTTTTGCCGGCTGGGGTCACGGATCGGCATGGACTTCGAACGGCTGCCGGGCGGACTGTTTCGGATGCCGGATGGGTCGAGGTGGTTTCTGGTGGATGAAGAGATGCTGCTGGATCTGACTGGAGAGTTGAACGCGGTGCTTGCGGACCCGTTGAAGACCACGATCGTGCAGGATTTCCGGTGTATGACGACATGGGTGCTGCGAAAGCGAAAAGAATGAGTGGGGCGTCATGAGACGCCATCGGGTTGATAGATCCTTCAGCTTTACTAACCCCGCAAGCAGCGCTAACACCGCTAACTCCGCTGCGTTCAGGGCCGGTCGTAGAAGCGGAAGAAGAGGGAAGGCTTGGCGCAGGGCTCGGCGCGCGCTACCAGCTCTGTTTCCTGCTTCTGATTGAGCGGGGTGAAGTCGCGCGCGAGCTGCACATTTTCTTCGAGTTGTGGAATGGTGTCGCAACCGATGATCACGGTGCTGACGGGGCGGGAGAGCGTGTAATACATGGCTTCGCGCATGGAGAGCGTGCCCGACTTGTCAGTCTGGATGGTCATGCCTTCCCACGAATGCTTCTGCTGCTCGATGGGCGGCGGGGTCCATGTAGAGAGGATGCGGCCGCGGCAGGGGATTTTCATGCCGATGATGCCCATCTGCTTTTCAACGGCCAGCGGAAGCAACTCTTCGTTGAAGCTGTAATGGTGGGGGTCGGCCGCGTTCATGGCCATGAGAATGGTGTCGAAGGGGTGACGGTTGATGCCTGCGACGAGTGCATCGGGGCGGTAGTGGCCGGTGATGCCAAGATAGCGCACGACCTTCTGCTGCTGCATCTCGATGAGGGCTTCCATGGCGCCGCCCTTGGCGAAGACCTGGTCGATGTCGTACATGGTGCCAATGTCGTGGAGCTGCCATAAGTCGACGTGATCGGTTTGCAGTAGTTGTAGCGACTTTTCGATCATGCGCATGGAGCCGTCGCAGGTGCGTTCCTTGGTCTTGGTGGCGAGGAAGGCCTCGTTGCGGCGGTGGGCCATGACTTTGCCCACGTATTGCTCGCTCCAGCGTTCGGGGCCGCCGTAGATGGAGGACGTATCGAGGTAATTCACACCGAGGTCGAGGGCCTTTTCGACGATGGACACGGCGACGTCGAAGTTGTTCGGCTTTTCGAGCGCAGCCTGGCCGCCCAGCGAGAAGATACCGACCTTGTAGCCGGTCCTGCCCAGGTTGCGTGTGGGCATGGCGTTGGTGGTTCTGGGATTCGACGGCAGGCCAGGCATGGTCTTGGGTGCGTCGGCCAACGCCGAGGGGGCAAGGAGGGCGGCGGTGAGCGCACCGCTCGCTTTGAGAAATTCGCGGCGGCCCTGTCTAGGCGCTGATTGGGGATCGTTTCTCATGGGACACGCTCCGTAAAGATCGAGACTCGCGCACCCATCATAAACCGCGGGTGACGAAGCTGCGGCATGGGCGAACCCGGATGAATCGCTTCGAACACACGGTTCGTGCGGGTCCGTAGGGCACCGGTATGTTCTTCTTAAGTTCTCTCAGGGTGGTTCAGCTCTTTTTCGAGGTGACGGCGGAGAACGCCGTGACCAACTGGCCCACCCGCTTGCTGCCGCAGTGCGGACACTTCACTTCGCTCGTGTCGCGCTCTGCGATGTGGAGATGTTGGGTGAACTCCTTGTTGCAATCCTGGCAATGAAATGTGTATTGAGACATAGCCATTCTCCGGGGACATGATAGTCCTTGCGGCGGGCTGTGGGAATAGGGACTGGAAGGGGCGTCCGTCTGATGGCGGGAAGCTAGTTTACCTGAGCCGGGTTACCCAGCCGCTCGGTCACCATGGTGTAGAAGCTGCGCAGGTCATCTTCTTCTCCGACCGTCAGCCGGCGGTAGACCTTCATCAGGGGAAAGAGGCGCGATCCGCGCACATCCACAGCCGGGACCGCCGCTACCCCGCCGGGATACTGCGTCATCTCCCAGCTTCCGGCATAACGCCGGCGCAGCACCTCGCCCAGGTAGCTGCCCCAAAGGCGCACCTCGAAGTCCAGATCCAGTTCCGGGCTTTCGCCCACCAGCACCAGGATCTCATCGAGAGCGTCGATCGACTCCGAGCTGAAGTCCATCTTGTGCTGGAAATTCGCGCTGCCCAACTCTGCCGCAGCCTGCGCATAGCCCTCCATCATGGACCCCAGGTCGGGAAACGTTTCTGACTCCAGCCGCTGGCGAAGGTCGCTCATCCATTCCCAGATTAAATCCCGTCCCCTTGAATGGCGGAGGAAAATGGGAGTCGCGCAGGAAAATGGAACTCTGGTTTGGGTTTGTGGCAGACTAGAAGCAGCGATTGGAGCTTCCCCTGCCCATGAAACGTCTCAAAATTCTTGTTTTCGCTGCGGCCCTGGCCGTGACCTCCGGAACCGCCCATTCGGCGGGGCGTGAGATTTATCCCAACCCGTCGCAGGCGAAAGCCGACCTTGCCGCCGCGCTTAAAACCGCCGCCGCGACGCACAAGCGGGTTCTGATCGATTTCGGGGGAAACTGGTGTGGCGACTGCCAGGTGCTCAACATCTATTTCCACGACCCCGCCAACCTATCCATTCTGGAATCCAACTTCGTGCTGGTGGACGTTAACATCGGTCACATGGACGAGAACCTCGATATTGCAAAGAAGTACGAGGTTCCGATCGAGAAGGGCGTCCCGGCGCTGGCAGTTTTGAGCGAGAAAGGGAAGCTGCTTTACAGCCAGAAGGCCGGTGAGTTCGAGGCCATGCGCCGCATGGAGTCCTCGGCCGTGACCCAGTTCCTGGTGGAATGGAAGCCGGTGAAGCCCGGCTGCTCGGCAGTGATGGTGACGTGCTGAGGGACAACGGTCAGGACCGGTGGGAAGCGCCTACTGGCTGAGCGGCGCCATGTGCTTGGTGTTCTGGTAGGTATATGTGATGCGGTGGATTACCGTGATGGTCGAGAGCACGGCCAGCACCCAGAGCACGGGGGCCATCACGTCCCCAGTGGTTGAACAGCGCGCCCAGGATCACCAGCACGATGCGCTCCGGGCGCTCCATGAATCCCACCTTGCACGAGCCGATCAGGGCTTCGGCGCGGGCGCGCGTATAGCTCACCATCAGCGAAGTGACCATGACGAACGCCACCAGCACCACGTAGCGAAACCGGTTGATGCGCCCGTAGTAGACCAGCAGCCCGAAGAACAACACCACGTCGGAGTAGCGGTCGATCACGGAGTCAAAAAAGGAACCGAAGACGGTGACCTGGTTGTTGCGCCGCGCCACCCGGCCGTCCACCATGTCGAAGATGCCCGCTCCGATGATGACCAAGACCGGCATAGAAAAACATGCGCCCGGCGTTGCTGGCATTGGCATGGCCAAACAGAAACGCGGCCGCAATGTTGATGACGAGTCCGATGAAGGTCAATACGTTCGGGGAGATGCGGGTGAGAGCCAATCCGTGCACAATTCGATCGAGAAGCCAGCCGCAGGCGCGGCCGAAGGCGCTGGTCCAGGTCATGCTTGTCTTCCTATCGCATCTCCAGGGTTGATGCACCGCGAAAAGACGCTCTCATCCGGAGCCGGAACGCCACGTTCCGTCGCAAGATCCGCGTACGGCAACTCCTCGCAGTACAACAAACCGATAATAAGCCCCCAAAAACGCTGTAATGATTATGCCGTGCCGTTGCCGGGGACCTCGTCGTCCTCATCGGCTTCGTCGTGAATCGTGGTCAGTCTTCAGGATCTCCAACTCGCGCTTGCCGTTGGGCGTGACGACGGTGGCGACGTCGCCCACCCTTGTGCCGACCAGTCCGCGTCCGATGGGTGAAGTGGTCGAGATCAGGCCCTTGCTCACGTCCGATTCTTCGCTGGTGACGAGGCGATAAACGATCTCCTCGTCCTTGGTGGAGTCGTATACAACCACCGTAGACCCGAAACCAGCCTTGTCCTTTGGAATGTTGGCGAGATTCACCAGCGAAAGCTCGGCCATGCGCTTCTTCAGCTGCCCCAGGCGCGCATTGACAAACTCCTGGCGCTGCTTTGCCATGTGGTATTCGGCGTTCTCCGAAAGGTCCCCCATGGCCACGGCCTTCTTGATCTCCGCAGGCAGTTCGTGGGCAAGCTCATGCTCAAGGATCTGGATTTCTTTGAGCAGCTGTTTTTTGATGTGGTCAGGCATCCGTGTTCCGTGGCGGGGAGCTGTCTCGCTCATACCGCGAGAGATAGAAGAACCAAAACATTATTATACGCGGGGGAACGATGTGTCGCGGCCCGGTGACAGACGGCCAGATCACCGGGGCTCGCGCTCGGTTGCTGTCTGGCTGCTCCGCTCGTCCAGGAACGATTGAAGGATGAGGGTGGCGGCGACCTGGTCTACGACCCGGGTATGCTGCGGACGGTCGTGGCCCGCTTCGTAGAGCATCCGGTGGGCTTCCCGCGTGGTCAGCCGCTCGTCCCACATGTGGATGGGGACCCCGGTCAGAATGCCCAACTCGGCTGCAAATGCCTGTGTTTTGGCGGCCCGCGGGCTCACTTCTCCGGAGAGATGCAGGGGGTTTCCGACCACGATGCCCGCCACGCCAAAGCGCCGGCAGAGCCGGGCCAGCGAGCGCAGGTCCTCCCTCTCATTGCGCCGCCGTTCCAGGGTCAGCACCGGCTGGGCCGTCAGTCCCAACTCATCGGAAACGGCAACCCCAATGCGCTTGGACCCGACGTCGAGGGCCAGGAAACGGGGTTGCAGCGTCAATTCCAGCTCTGAATCTCCTGAATTCCAGCTTATAGCGCTCCGCGGCCGCGAAATCCTCGTCTCGCGATTCTCTCCCGATACAATCGTCAAAGGATAGGGAATCCGCAGGCGCGTAAGTCGCGTCTTAACTAAGAGAAGGAACTTGAGCAGGGATGGCGCGTCAAAGACGAAAAAGCAGGAGGAAAAAGAGCTTTGGCGCTTCAGGGATGCTGGCGGCGTTTCTCATCCTGCTGGCGGCGGCAGGCGCGGTGTACTGGCTGCTTTGGATGCCGTTTGGACCTCGAACGGAGACGTTTGTCGATCTGGCGCCCGGTTCTTCAGCAATCCGGATCGCACAACAGTTGCAGGCGGGCGGCGTGGTGCGCAGCCAGTTTGCATTCGACATGGTGCGTTTGTGGAAGCGTGGAACGCTCGAAGCAGGCGAGTACAGGTTCGACCACCCCGCCTCGGTGCTGGACGTATACTCGCGCATCGAACGCGGGGATGTGTACACCGTAGCCATTACCGTACCGGAGGGATCAACCATCTTCGACATTGCGGGGCGGCTGCAGGGAGCAGGCTTGGGCACGAGTCAGCAATTCCTGGACGAACAGGCCAGGCAGACCGGCCTGATAGCCGATTTGGATCCCGGAGCGAAAAGCCTGGAAGGCTACCTTTTCCCGGACACCTATCGCTTCACCCGGAAGGCCACTTCGGCGCAAATCATCTCCGCCATGGTCAGGCGGTTCAGGCGGCAAGCTGCGCAACTTGGCTTGAAAGGCAACGTGCACGAGGTAGTCACAATGGCTTCGCTGATCGAGCGGGAGACGGCGGTGGCCGGCGAGAGACCGCTGGTGGCCAGCGTCTTTGAAAACCGGCTCGCGAAACACATGCCATTGATGACCGATCCCTCAGTAATTTACGGACTCGAAGTGGATGGGTTATGGCATGGCGCCATTCACGCGAGCGATCTGAAGCGCGACACTCCCTACAACACCTACCTGCATCCGGGGCTGCCGCCCGGTCCAGTGTCGAACCCGGGCGTCCGTTCGCTGCGGGCCGCCATGGACCCGGCCCATACGGATTATCTCTACTTCGTGGCGGCAGGCGCCGACCCTCAGGGCCAGTCAGCCTTCTCCAGCACGCTTGACGAGCACCACCGCAACGTGGCGGAGTACCGGCATGCAGAGAAGAAAGCAGGCAACCGGTGAAGAAGAGCGTCCGCTGCACGACCGGAGTTCTGTTCCTGCCGCTCCTCATGCTGACCGGCTGCATGTTTACCACCCGCAGGCTCCCGGTGCCGAAGGCGCCAACGATCACGCAAACGGTCACGCCGGAAGAACTGGTGAAGCTCGTTGACCAGCGCTGGGATGCGCTCGACACCCTCTATGCGACGGTGGAGATCCAGGCGAGCGCGCTGAAGACCAGTGAAGGCGTGGAGAAGGACTATACGACGTTTCCGGGAATCATCATGATGCGCAAACCGGAGTGGTTGCGCGTTTACGGACGAGTTCCCGTGATCGGGTCGCGCATGTTCGACATGGTGAGCGACGGCAAGACCTTTACCTTGTATATTCCATCGAGGGACATTGCGTATGAGGGCCCGAATTCTCAGAACAAAAAATCGCCGAACGCAATCGAGAACATGCGGCCAGGGTTCTTTTTTGACGCCATTGTGGTGCGAGGCCTGGAGCCGGACGATGATTACATGGTGACTGCGGATACCGACACGGTTGAGGACGCCAAGAAGAAGCATCTGATCCTGATTCCGGAGTACGTGCTGAGCGTGATCCGCCCAAGGCCGGGCAGCAAGGAGCTGACTCCGGTGCGCGTGATCACATTTCATCGCGACGATCTGCTGCCTTACGAGCAGGATCTCTATGACAGCAACGGCAACCTGGAAACCCATGTCACCTATGCCGACTACCGCGCCTTTGGCATGGAACAGTACCCTACGACGGTGGTGATCAAGAGGCCGCTGGAGGAGTACCAGATCGTGCTTACGGTGGAGAAAGTGGTCCCCAACATGAAGCTCACGGATGACCAGTTTCAGATCAAGCTCCCCGAAGACACGAAAATAAAGCATCTGCAATAGGGCGGTTGATTCTCTCCGGCCGAAACCGCCGATTCCCTCCCTGCGTTGCCGGTCGTGGGCGCCCCCTTGATTGGCTTTGCGCCGCGTTCCTGCCCCTGGCCCCGTCCTGCATCGCGATTGGTTCCGGCTGTGCTAGTATCCCCGCAAGCGTCTGCCGCTGATTCAAAAGGAACCCGGCATGGAAACGAACCTGCGCCCTCTTACTCTCGGTGAAATTCTCGATCGCACCGCCCAGCTCTATCGCGAGAACTTTCTCCTGTTTGCAGGCATTGCCGCAGTCTATGCCGGCGTGTTGCTGGTGCTGAGCCTGATTCAGATCGGGGTGCAGGAACTGCTGCGCATCGAGCACCTGGCGCGGCAGCTTGCGTGGGCCACCGGCATCGGGATTGTGATCTTGTGGACGGCGATCTTCATCTTTGGCGGTCTGGCGGTGGCGGCCAATAACCGCGCGGTGGCCTGGGTTCATCTTGGAGAGCGAGCCACCATCCGCGGAGCTTATGCCAGCATCCTGCCCCGGCTGGGCCGTTATATGTGGCTCATGACCATTACAGCTTTCCGGGTCTGGCTGCCATGCGTTGTGCTTTATGCGGGTTATATCGCCTATGTTTTCCTGTACATCCGCCCCAAAGGCCTCCTCGGGCAGTCAGCGACTCCGAAAGACCCTCAGACGATGATCGTCTTTCTCCTGGTGACCCTGGCCTTCGGACTGCTGCTCCTGGGGGCCATTGTGTATGCCGCCTTCATGGGCCTTCGTTATTCGCTGGCGGTGCCGGCCTGCGTGGTGGAAAACCTGAGCGCCGGCCAAGCCATCCGGCGCAGCATCGAACTTAGCAAGGGGGCGCGGGGGCGGATCTTTCTTCTTGCGCTGCTGGTCATCGCCGTTCAAATGGGACTGGTGCTGATTACGCAATTGTTCTTTATCGTCACCGCGGTGAAACATCAGGGAGTGCTGCCGGTGGGAATCCGCGCCCTGCAGCAGATTGTGGCTTTCTTCACCAATACGTTTGTCGGTCCCATCTACGCCACCGGGCTTACGCTCTT
Source organism: uncultured Acidobacteriota bacterium (assembly GCA_963833995.1). Classification (GTDB taxonomy): domain Bacteria; phylum Acidobacteriota; class Terriglobia; order Terriglobales; family Acidobacteriaceae; genus Telmatobacter. The sequence continues at coordinate 229,449 of CAWIAE010000010.1, forward strand.
CTACTATGACCAAAGGGTGCGCAAGGAGGGCTTTGACATCGAATGGATGATGCAGGCGGCGGGGCTGACGGCTCCAGCGCGCCCCATGGAGGTAGACACGATCTCCACACTGGCAGGCTTGCCCGATGCGGAGCCCATTCCCGCCGCGCTACCGGAGTCGGGGAGTGTGCATGAATGAGCGACTACACCCGCTGACACTGGGCGAGGTCCTCGACCGCACAGCACAACTGTACCGCTCGCGTTTTCTGGTGTATTTCGGCATTGGAGTCATCCCGGCGGGAACGGTGCTGGTGTTCGCGTCGGCTATCTTTGTCTTTCTGGCGTGGGTCGGGTCGGACGCGGCAGGAGAAGTATCAGCGCCTTTGGCAAAGGAGATCTCGTGGCTGTTTGCGGGCGCGGTCCTGCTGCTGGGGGCGCCCGTTTGCCTGGCGGCTACAGCGGTGGGTTGGGCGGCCATGAGCCATGCCGCCGCGCGTTCATTCCTGGGCGGCAAGATCGGGATTCGGGATGCCTACAAAGCCGCATGGCAGCAGGGCTGGCGATACATCTGGCTCTATTTGCTGGTAGCCCTGACCGTGGGAGCAGCGCCGCTGGCGGTGTTTCTGGCGGCGGCCCCGGTCGCGGACCGGCTGATTGCATTGGTGACACGCTTTGGAGCCGGAGCCGCTGCCACCCTTACCGGCGCTGCCATGTTCCTGCTGCTGGGCGCCCTGGCTGTTTACGCCCTCTGGATGCTTCTGCGGCTCTGCCTGGCTTTTCCCGCCAGCGTGGTGGAGGAGATGAGCGCATGGCATGCTCTCAAAAGAGGCGCGGAGCTGAGCCAGGGGACGAAGGCGCGCATTCTGCTGCTTTTTCTGTTGGGATTCGCGCTGAGCTGGCTGCTGGCTTTGGGGTTCACCATCCCCGTGGGTATTCTGTTGTCATTGGTCCCCTCCGCCAACAATCCGCAACACGCGCAGATGCTTGGGACCATACTTATGTTTACCTGGTACGGGCTGTGGTTTGCGGTGCAGGCCTTGACCAAGCCGGTCTACGGCATTGCACTCACTTTGCTTTACTTTGACCAGCGAATTCGCAAGGAGGGCTTCGATATCGAGTGGATGATGCAGGAGGCGGGTATGTCCATCGGTTCGCACCAGGCTGAAGCCCTGTTTCGTCCAGCGTTCACGGGGGAGCGGCACGGAGCGCAGCCGCCCGGCAAGCCGGTCAATCCCACATTTTCCCAGGCTTCTGAACCCCCATTTCCAGGAGTCCGGCAAACGTGAAGCTCGTGGATAGGATCTCCGGCACGACGCGCAAAGCAGCCCTGGCTGCCGGCATTGCCGTAGCCGTTCTTCCTGCGCCGGCACTCGCCGCGCCACAAATCCCTTCCATTCCTGCGACGCCAAATGCGGGGCATTGGCGCGAGGCATCGCTGGAAGACTACCGCAAGCATCTGAACAGTCTCACCACACTGGTTGAGGCCTGTGCCAAAGGCCGCGACCTGAAGAACTGTGATCCGTTGCTGGTCGGGCCGGATGATCGCGTTCCGCTGGGTAACGGGCCAAATCAGGAGCGGCGTCTTATTCGTTATGGATGGCTTCGGGTGCTGTTTTCAAAGGCGGAAGAGCCGGATGAGCCCGCATCCAGTAGCCCTCACAGCAGTTCGGAACCGGGAGACGCGCAGCCTCCGCAGCCCACGACCACGCAGTTATTGCAGGCTGCCGAGAAACGTCTGGAGGGTGATCTAGCCCAGTCGGAGACCGTCCCGCTGCCCGAGCCCCAGTCAGCCAGCGTCCGCGGCATCATGGAGCAGGTGCTCGCAGGTCACGACTTTCGCAACCTGAAGCAGCCTTCGGTACAGGACTCCTTGCTGGAAAAGGTGGGCAACTGGCTGAATCGCATCATCGAGAATGCCGCGGGACTGAGGTCGCGGTCGGCATGGGTGGGCCGCGTGATTGTCTGGGGATTTATTTTGACTGTTTGCGTGGGCCTGGTCTGGGGGCTGCTGCAACTGGAACGCAAATGGCGCATTCGCCTTGTGCCGGAGGCGGATGGCCCAGCGGCCGGAGCCGCCTCAGCCCGCGACTGGCAGCTTTGGCTCGAGGATGCGCGGCGTGCCGCGGCTTCCGGCCGGTGGCGGGAGGCTATTCATTTTGTCTATTGGGCGTCCATTTCGCGCCTGGAGTCGAGGCGGTTGTGGCCGGCCGACCGGGCGCGCACTCCGCGCGAGTACCTGGCGCTGGTGGGTCCGGAAGACCCCCGAAAGGCGCGGCTGGCACAGCTCACCGGCAGCTTTGAGGTCACCTGGTATGGAGGACGCGCTGCCAGCGAGAAAGAATACCTGCGAGCCGAGGAACTGGCCCAGGGGTTGATCGCGGGACCGGCGTCCGCGCGGACTGCTGAGCTGCCGGCCGCCCCGGAAGGCGGTAGGGCATGAGGTTTCTTTCATCGCTCGACCAAAAGGATCGCCGCCTGCTTCTCTGGTGCCTCGGCATCGCCGTTTCCCTGGCGGTGTTGATCGGATTTCTGCTGCCCGATGCGAACGGCAATGACAATCCGCTGCCCTCCTCTTATCTTGCCGGCCAACACGGCGCACGCGCGGCGTTTGAGACGCTGCTCCGCGCCGATTACCCCATCGAGCGCTGGGAGCGCCCGCTGAGCGAGTTGGCCGCCACGGCGGGTCCGCAGACGGTTGTGATCTTTGCCGAACCCTTCTCGCGCGAAACCAGCGATATCAAGGCAGTGCGGCAGATCGTGGAGCGCGGCGGCCGGGTGCTTTCCACCGGGTTCTGGGGCGGGTTTATTCTGCCCGCCGGCCAACCCGACACGCCCAAGGAGTTCAATTTCGCTGCCTGCAAGCTGGAGCCGGAAGGACTGGATCGGCTGGCGGACTCGGGCGAAGTATGGATGGTGCCTGAGGCGACGTGGCAAGTGGGAAATCCCACTCAGCGGAGTCAATACAGTTGCGCGGGGCAACCGGCGGTGGTGGAGTACAACTACGGCAAAGGGCAGGTGGTGTGGTGGGCCAGCTCGACGCCGCTGGAAAATGGTTCGCTGGCTCGCGCCGGCAATCTGGACTTGCTGCTTGACTCTCTTGGACCGCGCGCTGGGCATCAGTTCTATTGGGATGAGTCATTGCATGGCGATGTTCGCTCGGATTGGAGTTATGCGGCCGGTCCCGCGTTGAACCTGTTGCGCATCGGCTTGCCCATTCTGGGCATGTTGATTGTGTTCAGCTTCAGCCGCCGCAGCGGGCCGGTGCGCGATGCGCCGCAGCCGGCACGTACCGCGCCGGTCGAGTTTCTTGAGGCGCTGGGCTCGCTTTATCGCAATGCGGGCGCTTCGTCCACGGCGATTTCTGTTGCCCTGGACCGCTTCCGGCGTGCCAGCCTGCGGCTGTGCGGAGTGCGGCCGGTTCCCATGAGCGCACTCGAACTCGCGATCGCGATCCGACGGCGATTCTCGCAGGCAGACGCTAATCTGGAGCCTGATCTGATTGCCTGCGAAGAGGCGACCTGGAGCGAGAATAGGGATTCGCGGCAGGCGCTCAAACTGATCCAGAAGCTGCACATGCACCAGGAAAAACTGGCGTCGTCGGCAAAGCCGGGCGGCCAGACGATGCCGCCGGAAGATCAACAATCCAAGGCGTAAGAAAGGGCTTCATGAGCCAGGAAACGAGTCAGGAAATAAGCTCCAACCCCGGAGGCGAGCCGGGAACCACGTCGTTGCAGGCTACCAATCAGTTGATCGCGCACGCCCGGACGGAACTGGGCCGGGTGATATCCGGGCAGAGCGGTGCGATCGAGGAGGTGGTGATCGCCGTCCTGTGCCAGGGCCATGCGCTGCTTGAGGGGGTGCCCGGCATTGCCAAGACGCTGATGGTGAAGGCGCTGGGGCGGTTGCTGGGCCTTGGCTTTCAGCGCGTGCAGGCTACGCCGGACCTGATGCCGGCGGACATCCTGGGCACCAGCATTCTGCGGCCGGGCGCGGAGTCGTTCGCGTTCCATGCGGGGCCGGTGTTTACCGATCTTCTTTTGGTGGACGAGATCAACCGCATGCCGCCACGCACCCAGGCTGCGCTGCTGGAATGCATGGAAGAACGGCAGGTGACCATCGACGGAGTGCGACGGATGCTGCCGGGATGGTTCACCGTGTTCGCCACGCAGAATCCGGTCGACTTCGAAGGCACTTATCCTTTGCCCGAGGCTCAACTGGACCGGTTTCTGATGAAGATTCGCGTGGGTTATCCCGCGGAGGCCGAAGAACTCGAAATTCTGGAGCGGCACCACGCAGGTTCGGGCGCGGGCCTTCTGGATGATGCATCCATCACGCCCATTCCCGAGGGGTTGATGGCGGCGGCGCGCGCCGAGGTACGGGCGATTCGGATTGAGCCGGAGCTTTACGGCTACATCCTGTCGCTGGCGCGGCGGACCCGTGAATGGCCTACGCTGCTGCTGGGCGCCAGCCCACGCGCGGCGTTGAGCCTGATGCTGGTGGCACAGGCCGCGGCGGCGTTCGACGGCCGCGATTACTTAGTTCCGGACGACGTGAAACGTGCGGTGCAGCCGGTGCTGCGGCATCGCGTGATCCTGAAGCCCGAGGCCGAATTGGAGGGCTTTGACGCCGACCGCGTGCTGGCCGACGTAATCGCGGCCGTGCCTGTGCCCCGGCAATGATTGCTACGTCGCTTCGCCCCCAGCCGGTAAGGGCCATCTGCCAGAAGCGCAGCCGGTGGGCATTTGCGCTCACGGGGCGCTCCATCGGCCTGCTGATCGCCGGATTTATCTGGCTCATCCCCGGATTTTGGGATGGAACCCTGAGCTACGCGATGCTGGCCTGGGACGGTCTGGTGCTTTTGGCTGCCTGGCTGGACGGGTTGCGCCTGCCGCAGCCCGGGGAATTGATTGCGAGCCGTTCCTGGGGCAACGCTCCTGCTTTGGACAGCGAGACCGAGATCGAACTGACCATCGAAAACCGGGGCCCGGTGATCGTGAATTGCCGGCTGGTGGACGACCTGCCGCCGGCGCTCGCGGAGATGCCGGCCACTCAGCGCCTGACGGCTTTTCCGCGCGTGCCTGCCACTGTCCGCTACCGGGTGGAACCGCAGGAGCGCGGCGATGCGGAGGCGGGCTGGCTTTACGTGCGCTATCGTTCTCCGCTGGGGTTGGCAGAGCGTTGGGCCAAAGCGCCATTGACTCAGACTGTACGGGTTTACCCAGCCTTGCGCACCGGCGAGGATCAGCAGATCTTTCTTGCCCGCAGCCGCCAGATCGACCTGCAACTGCGCCAGGCGCGGCAGCGTGGCCTGGGGCGCGACTTCGAGAGCTTGCGCGAATATCGCGAGGGCGATGACTTGCGCGACATCTGCTGGACGGCGACGGCGCGGCGCGGCAGTCCGATTACCCGCCAATACCAGACCGAGCGCAGCCAGGCGGTGTGGATAGTGCTGGATTGCGGGCGGCTGATGCGCTCGCGTGTGGCGGCGACGGCGCCCGGCCAGGCGGCGCTGCCCGTCGCAGGACCCGGTGCGCGAGTGCACTCCAAACTGGATTACGCATGCACCACGGCTGTGTCGCTGGCTCAACTGGCGCTCTACTCCGGCGACCGGGTCGGGTTGCTGGCCTATGGGCAGGGGATTCAGCAGCGGCTCCTGCCCGGACGCGGTGCAGCTCATTTGCGGCAGCTCATCGAGGCGCTGGCCCTGGTGCGCGCCGAGGGCAGCGAGGCGGACCATTTGCGCGCCACGGCGACACTGAACCGGCTGCAGCCGCGCCGGTCCTTGATCCTCTGGATTACGGATCTGGCCGAATCCGCCATGCGTCCCGAGGTGATTGATGGCGCGGTGCAGTTGCTGCGCCGCCACGTGCTGCTTTTTGTGGCCATGGCACAGCCGGAGGTGGACCTGATCGCCCAGGCGCGACCGAAGAACGTGGAACAGATGTTTCGCGCCACGGCCGCGCAGGAGATGGCGGGGCGGCGCGAACTGTTGCTGGTCCGCCTGCAGGAGCAGGGTGCACTTACCCTGGATTTGAATCCAGAGGCACTAACTTCCTCGGTCTTGAATCAGTATCTGCGGGTGAAGGAACGGGCGATGGTGTAGAGGCGCAGGCGGGCGCAATTCCGGCGGATCAGGCCGGAACTTGGGCGGCTTTCTTCGCCTGTGCAGAGTCGTAGCTTTCGCCGTAAATGGCAGGCACTTTGCTGCCCATTGGGCGCAGGTAAGTGGATAACTGACCTCGATGATGAACTGCGTGCAGCAGGCCGGCCTGGAGAAACGTGTAGGCAGGACGCTGGAAGAGTCCGCGGAAATCTACGATGTTGATCAACTGTTCTCCCGATAATCGGCTGACATCGTCGAAATTCTTCACATACTCTTTGCCGTACCACTCCGCCACCTCTTCCGGCGTCCTCACATCTTCCGGAATCTTCACGCTGCCCGGCACGAACACTCCGTCCACCACGGATTTCAGAAAGAAGTTGTCTGCACTGGCGATGTGCCGAAGGAGTTCGATGGCTGTTTTTGCACATGGGTCAGGGCGGTAATCGAGGCTGACGCTGGGAACAGCCGCGAGAATCGACCTGGTGGTGCGGCTTTCGTTCTTGAGAATGCCCAAGACCACGTTGTGGACAAACAGATGCGCTTGTTCTGCGGTCATTTCGCTCACAGCAGTTCTCCTTTGAATTTTGATGGATTCGAGCCGCGTCTCCGGCTCCCGCTCGGACTTGGATGCGCTCCGGAAGCTTTGGTCGCGCAATTTGTGGCGGCCAATGCCCATTCTGAGGGGCTCACCGCGATCCCGGAAGTTACTGCTCAGTCATCCCTGAGGCTTCAGGCTTCGACCTCGACTGGCCGAAGGCGCTTGGCGAGGGCCCATTTCAATTCGTCGATTCCTTCTCCCGTTACGGCGGAGATGGCGTGGAACTCCAGCTTGCGGCGTTTGGCGTGGGCGGCCAGCTTCTTGAGTTTTTCGGGGTTGGCGACGTCGATCTTGGTGGCGACGACCATCATGGGCTTTTCGGCCAGAGGCTGCTCGCCGGCGCGGTTGCCGAAACTGGCCAGTTCCTTGTTAATGACCTTGAAATCTTCGACGGGGTCGGGCCGGCCGGAGGCGTCAGACACGTCGACCAGGTGGACGAGGAGGCGGGTACGCTCGATGTGGCGCAGAAACTGGACGCCGAGGCCAGAGCCGAGGTGAGCGCCCTCGATGAGGCCGGGTACGTCGGCGACTACGAAGGACTCGATGTGGGGCTCCTCGCCCACGGTCACGACGCCGAGGTTGGGCTCGAGAGTGGTGAACGGGTAGTCCGCGATCTTGGGTTTGGCGGCGGAGATGCGCGAGATGAGCGTGGATTTGCCGGCGTTGGGGTAGCCGACCAGGCCCACGTCGGCCAGCAGCTTCAGTTCCAGGCGATAGGCGCGCTCTTCGCCGGGACGGCCCAGCTCATGCTCGCGAGGAGCCTGGTGGGTGCTGGTGGCGAAGTGCTGATTGCCGCGGCCGCCGCGGCCGCCTTTGGCGATGACCAGGCGCTCGTCCGGCTCCTGGAAATCGTGGATCAGTTCACCGGTTTCCTGGTCGTAAAGCGATGTGCCTACGGGGACTTGGAGGATGATCGAGTCGCCGTCGAGGCCGCTGCAGTTGGAGCCCATGCCGTGCTGCCCGCGCTGCGCCTTGTGCTCCGGGTTGTAGCGGAAGTGGATGAGGGTGTTGTGGCTCTGCGAGGATTCCATGATGACGTCGCCGCCGCGGCCGCCGTCGCCGCCGGAGGGGCCACCGCGGGGCACGAACTTCTCGCGACGGAAGGCCATGCAGCCATTGCCGCCGTCGCCGGCCTTCACTCGGATTTTTGCCTCGTCGATGAACATGATGAGCCTGGGAACAGAGGTCAGGGCCGGTTTGGCCAAGCCTTTCGGAGACGTCGTCTCCCGATGTTGCTACTTCAGTTTATCGGATCGAACCGGAGTTGCCCGGCGCGTTGAAGAGGGTGGGGGCCAAAAGCTCCGCACACTTGTGCTTAGGATCACCTAATTACCCCTTTTAAATCCCGTAGAATCCGATCCAACTTCACTGCACGGACATGCGGGTACGGCAAAGGACGGGAAGTTGCGTCTTTTGAGGGGCCGGTATTGTTCAACTGGACCTGCCTGCAGAGCGGGCCATGCGGGAAGCTTGTTAGCGGTTCCACAATTTACGTGCCCATTCCGGCATTTTGCCAGGGAACAGGAATTGTGGAACCGCTGAAATCCAAGGAATCTGCTGCGAACTGGTCTGTCGATGGCGGGATGTCGTGGGGCGAAGACTTTGGCCATGGTCGCGCTGCTCTTGATTGTGGGCGCGAATAGGCTGGGGTTTACCCAGTCGACGGACGGGTCACTTTCCGGCAGGCTCACCGACCTCTATTCAAAGCCACTGAGCGGCGCGACCATCATCGTATGCAATGAGGTCACGGGCGTCGAGACGCGGAGCACCACGACAAAAAGCGGAGGCTACCGGTTCAGCAACCTGGAGCCAGGCGAGTATTCGTTGCGAGCTGAGAAGCCGTCGGTTGGCCGGGGAAGGGTCGAAGGCATCGTAGTGGCCGCCGGTCACGAAGCGCGGGTGCAGACGGCACTGGAGTTCAAGGCGTTCCCATCGAGCGCCGTGGCGGCGGAAACGCGCAGCGCGGAGGCGAGATCGCCGGAACGTTTGGGGATGGCGGCCCCTGAGCCGCCGAATGCTTTGAACCGGGCAGGACCAGTTGCTCGGATCGCAATTCCTCCCATAATGGAAACGAGCGCTTTCGATGTAATTGCAGCCGTGCAGCCGGAGAAACTGCAAACCCTGCGGCCGGCGACTCAGCCGATACAGAACTCTCCTCAGAGCCCGACGGGCAGCACGGCGGCAGCCATCAGCCGAGTTCCCCCGAAGGAATCGGCAGGGAAGCCGACGTCTTCGATCAAGCAGATGGGCGAAGCAGCGGTCGTGGCGGGCAACGCGGACGGCGTGGGCGGCGGAATTTCTGGACGGCTCTCGCCGATCCTTCCCAGCACCCAACTTGCCGGAAGGGGGCTGGCGATGGCCGAAGTCGCAGCTCATGCGGCATGGGCAACCTTGCAGTTTGTCGATCCTTCGCTTGAGGTTGGACTTCCATCCGGCGGAAATTCCAATGCGGAAACCGGAGCGGCTGCCGACACGGTCTCCGCGGCGCAATTGCAGTCGCTGCCGGTGACGGGGCGAAACTGGCAGAACTTCGTGCTGGATACTCCGGCGGCGGAGGGCGCACAGCGGGGCGAAGAGTCCGAATCACGCGCTGGTCAATCGAGCGCAATCGCGGTGGATGGCGCCAGCATCCGGCTGGCCTTTGGCGGCACGGGGGTGGGCCGGATGAGCGGGCGCGGGGCTTCTCTGATCGGCCCCGGAGCGAGTGAGGCAGCGATCCGCGAGGTGCAGGCCATGGGCGAAAACGCTGAGGCGTCGGCGGAGCATGCCATTGGAGGCCGCGCCAATCTGCAAACCCAGCGCGGCGCGATGGGGCTGCACGGGCAGGCGTCGTTGTTCAATCGGCAAAATCTTTGGGGAGCGCAGAATCCGTTTACGCAGTGGGTAAAGGAGACGGCGCCAGCGTCGTTGGCCACGGTCCCGGCGTTCACGTCGGAGCCGTACACGCCGGGCGACCGGGAAGCGACATTCGGGGCTGGGGTTGGCGGTCAAATCAGGCGCGACAAGATGTTCTGGTTTGCCGCGCTCGATGGCTACCAGCGCAACGACCCCGGCGTCTCGATGGTGAAGTATCCTGGAAATTTTTTCGCCCAGCCTTCGAACGATCAAATGCAGGTTCTGAGCGCGCGCCTGGGGCTCAGCAGCTCTAATCCGGTAGCGGCGGGGGTGGCGGCCTACTCGGGAGTGCTGGAGACGCTCGATGGTCTGCTGGGGCCGGCTCCGCGGACATCTTCGCAGTGGACAGGCTTTGTGCGCCTGGACTGGGCGGCGGCAGAGCGGCACCGCTTCAGCCTGGAAGGGACCGGCGCGCAATGGGACGCCCCTGGGGGCGGAATGACGCGGACATCGGAGACGTTTGGAAACCACAGCTATGGGTCGTCCCAGGCAGAGGAACAATGGCTGCTGGGCCGCTGGGAGGCTTTTGTCACTCCCAATCTGCTGGCAGTCACGCAGGGTTCTTTCGGACACCACCTGATGCGGGCTCCAGCGGAGAAGCCTTCACCGTATGAGCAGACGCTCAACATTAGCGCATGGGGCCAGTTGCCGCAGATGGTTGTGGACTCACGATACGGCTTCACCATCGGCAATCCTGCGCGGTTCGGTCCGGGGAGCTATCCCGACGAGCATCTTTACCAGGCTGGGGAGCAACTGAACTGGGTGCGCGGCGACCTGATGGTGAAGGCGGGATTCGATCTGAACCATAACACTGACGCGACGAGCCTGCTGCGGAATCAGACGGGGACTTACTACTACTCCAGCGTGGAGAATTTTGCCTCGGACGCATTGGCCTTTGCCTCGTTCGGCCTGAACGGCCAGCTGAACCCGATGGACCAGCACAACTGCGACCAGACGGGCAAGGTGTGGCGCGACTCAGTTGGCACGCTGCATGGGCTGGGCTATCTGCCCTGCTACTCCTACTATTCGCAAACCATGGGCCCCACGGACTGGTGGCTCAGCACCAATGACTGGGCAAGCTATGTAACGGCGCAGTGGGACCCGAAAAAGGACGTAGCGCTGTCGCTGGCTATGCGCTGCGAGCGGGAACAGTTGCCGCCGCCGATGAGCAAGCTCTCGAATCCTGATTTGCCGCTTACCGAGACGCTGCCCGGCTTGGGAGATGACTGGGGGCCGCGGGCAAGTGTCGCGCTGGGGTCCGCAAAAGGGCACTGGCCGCTTCTGCGCCTGGGTTATGGGATGTACTTTGGACGCACGCAGAATGCCACCCTGGAGAATGCGCTCACACAGACAGGCTCTTTGAAAGGGGATTTGAACTTTTTCATGCGCCCTACGGATAATCTCAACGGTGGCGGCGCGCCGCCGTTTCCGTACGTGCTGGCCGGTGAACCTTCCAACGCGGTAAAGCCGGGGGCGGTGGAATTCGCGCGTGACTTTCGCAACAGCGAAGTGCACCAGGCAGTTGTGGCAGTGGAAGAGTCGCTCCCGGCTCACGTGAGGTTGGAGGCGAGCGCGGAGGCGAGCCTGGGCCGTCGCCTGCCCGTTACTCTGGATGCAAATATCGATCCCGGGGTGAATCCAGGAACCATTACCTATGCGGTGGTGGACGGCAACAACTCCGGCCCTATCAAGGCGAGGCAAGTTACCGTGCCATTTTTTGCTTCGTGGCCTTCGCCCACCGGTTCGACGGGACGGCTGAACCCGAACTACCAGCAGATTGCCGAAGTATTCGACCGCGCCAACTCCACCTATGAGGCGGCGATGTTGCAGATGAGCCGCTACGGCGGCGGGCTCACGTTTCGCGCACGCTACACCTACGCGCACGCCATGGACTGGAATCCAAATGAGAGTGCGCAGATCACAGGTCCCAGCGTCATGGACCCCACCAACTTCCGCGCTGAATACGGGACAAGCAACCTGGATGTGCGTCATTCCGCTTCGGCGTCGGCCGTGTGGGAACCGAGGTGGAGGCTTCATGAGTGGGCCGGAAAGTTGAGCAATGGCTGGATGATGTCGGCGGTGGGATCCTTCCATAGCGGACTGCCCTACAACATGCGCACCGCCGGTTCGCTGGGCAAGGAATTCGACAGCACAGGCGCGGCAATTGTGGCCCTGGCACCGGGAATGAACGGCTACGGAGGGGACAGCCGGGTTTATGGCGTGGGGCGCAACGCATATCGGTACCCGGACGCATGGAAGGCGGATCTGCGGGTTGCGAGGAGATTCAATCTGGGCGAGATGCGCCAGTTGGAATTGCTGGCGGAAAGCTTCAACCTCTTCAATCACCAGAACGTGACGGAGGTGGAGACGGTGGGATATTCGATTGAGTCAGGCGGCACGGACGGGAGCCTGCCGACGCTGAATTTTCTCACCGGCCTGAGGACCGGGCAAACGGAGTTCGGGCAGCCACTGAACATCAATGGCACGAATTTTTATCGCCCGCGTCAGATGCAGTTTGGGATCAGGATGCGATTTTAGGCCGCTTGAACGGCGCGCTCCATCCGTACCGAACCTCGTTCACGTCCTGTGACCCCGCCAATCTGCAATCGAGGTGCATGGACCCTGGTGGGCAGGTGCGACCGCCAAAGCCCCTTTCATTCCGCGCCCAGGGAAGCGCATGGTACGCATCGGCGCAATCCTCAATCAGCATGTTCCAGAAGCGATGCACCGGCATCCTCTTCCAGACTTCGTGCGGCGGGTCGGGAACGCCATCGTGAAGAGACTTCAAAATGAGTTCCTGGGAGCGAACGCTCAGTTCAGCGAAAGGTGAGCCGTGCCTCTCGCGGGCCATCTCGTCGATGGCGCGAAGGCCGTCGCAATATGCGTCGCGATCGGGCAGCATGTCCTGGTAGCGAAAGCCGTTGAGCGCGTGTTTATCCAGCCGGTGGTCGATCATGGGAAGGATCGCGAGTCGTTTGGTCGGCCAGCAATCGTCCCGGGGCAGAAGGCGATCGATGATGGCCTGAAGCAACTTCTCCTCATAGGCTGAAAAGAATCGAATGGGCGGCTGATTCGCCACGCTGGGCGTGCACACGGCAGGATTCACCCCGTCCCTGAAGCGCCTCTCAATCCGCATAACGAAGCGCGTCCTTTCGCTTGAAGACGAGGCCCAATCTGGGGCTGGACCTGATCGCAGGTGCGCTTGTGGGGGCCATACGCGGAGTTAGAAGCATGCGGTCGATCGCGGGTTTCCCAGTGTGCGAATCAGAAAGCAAGCATCTCCACATCAGTTTTGATCCTGCACGAATTGCCTGTTGGAAACGACGGATAATTCAGCCCGAAGTGCAATTTGGGACTGGCGTACAACCCGAACCGCGAGCCTACCATCCCATCCCGAAGCGGTTGACCTTAATGGCAGGAGCAACGATCGATGTTGTGGACAATATTTGTGATTCTCTTGGTGCTGTGGCTGGTCGGGTTTATCGGCTTTCACGTGGTCGGCTGGTACATTCACCTTCTACTCGTGGTCGCTCTGGTTGTGCTGCTAATTCAGCTGTTTTCCGGCAGGCGACCTGTCGTTTAGCCCCCAATAAAACTTGACCTGGCGGAGAGAAAAAGGGAGACCGGTCTGCGTTGTTTCTTGTCCTTTGCCGGCAGGTCTCAGGCTCGACTTTTCCTCAATAGAAAAGACCAAGGCAGAATGCGCGGGCATGGAGAATTCACATACCCGCGCATTCCGGCCGTGCAACCGCCTTCCCAGATACTTTAGTGCCGTCCCGCAGATGCAGTATGCGATGCGCCCACCGGATTCACTTTCTTCGAAATCTCGGTCAGCTTCTTGTCTGCGGCTTTCTCCTCGTTCAGCGTTTGTTCCAGGAGCTGAACGATTTGCGATTTGCCCAGGCGCTCGGCGTAGGAACGCACGGTTCCATAGCCTGCCATCTCGTAATGCTCCACGCGCTGTCCAGCCGAGATAAGAGCCGCATCTCTGATGTCGCCCTCCTCGGATTCCTGAAGCATTTGATTCCCCTCTTCGATCACGCCTTTCATTCCCTCGCAGGTCTTTCCTTTGGGGCTGGTGCCGAGGATTTCGAAGACCCGGTCCAGCCGCTGGATCTGCCCTTCTGTCTCTCTCAGATGGATCTCAAATGCGCTCTTCAACTCGCTCGACGATGCTGCTTTGGCCATCTTGGGAAGAGCCTTCGTGATCTGATTCTCAGCCGAATAAAGATCTTTCAATTCCTGGACAAACAATTTCTCCATTGTGTCTACGCTACTCATCGCATTCCTCCACTGGGTTGTTGTTGCTTGCTTGGTGGTTCGATGCGGAGGCATTCTTCGCAGTTGCTCTTGGCCGAGTTTAGGGCAGGAAAGACGGATGCATCTGATGATGACGAAGGACGAGCAATGCCTATGCCAACTTCTTCAACTCCGGATAACGGGTATAGATGCGCCTCTGATCTCTGGGGGACAATTGTCCCAGGCGGGTGGGCTTATCCTGGGGCCGCGTGCCTTTCTGGTTGAGCACGTTCATCAGGCTCCACTCGCGCTGCAGCTTGGTCGGCTCGTGCGCAGGCAAGTCATAGCGTGTGAAATCGATCACCATCCAAGGACTACCAGTCACCCAGTTTCTGAGCAGAGCCAGGCGAAACTGCTGGTTCATGAACCATTGGATCTCCAACTCCTTTTCCGAGCCCGGAGCGCCGGTCCCTTTGGCATCGAACCGGTAGTTCAGGCCCGTATTGTTGGGCACATGCTTTCGCCATTCCATGCCGAACGCGCCTTCGGTGAGCACCTGCGTATCAGGCCATCTTTCCCTCACGGCCTGGAGCCACCAGGCCAGGTCCTCATCGTGGCCGATTGAAACCTCCCAGATCCCCGTCACGAAACCGAACCCGTTCAATGCATCGCCCTGATCAAAGTGCATCGCGGTGGTCGCCATCATTTCTCGGCGGCCGGCCTCTCGTCCCAGGTTGCCAACGGTTTCAATGGGACCAACGCCCATGCGGCTATTGAATCCGCCCTGAAAGCCGTCGCGGCGGGCCGTGAGAAAATCGCATGTCCATCCGTCGAGACACACGCAATCGATAAAATCCGCCGCACCCTGGGCGGGCTTCAAATAGTGCTCGCGGCTGGGGTAGTAGGGATAGCAGATGCCTCCGTCGCCATCGCCGTTATCAATGGCATGCTGGCTCCATATCTGACCCTGGCAAACATGGATGCCCTCTTCGGTGGCCAGAAATCTCTGATCTTCCGCATCCATGAATCCTGCTACCAGGCACTGCGGGCGGTAGCCGTTGCCCACCATCTCCGTGATGAGGCCGAGCGCCTTGTGCATCGTGACTTGAATGTGCGGGCGCGTGTCAAACATCGGCGCGAAATAGCCGCCGGGAATGAAAGTGATCTCGTCGCCATATCTCTGGTGATACGACGCGAGCAGGCGCCTGGCATCCTTGTATTCCTGCCGGGTATCGTTTAACGCCAGCCAACTGATGGCCCATGTCATGCTGCCTCCGGGACAGCCACGCGCAAAGGCCTCACGCCGCGCGCGAATAAGTTCGGGACGATTATCGGCCACCTCGTCCCGGCCGATGGAGCGGGTCGGCGTGACTTCAATCTGATTCACGCGCACAACTGAAACGTGAGTCAGGAATCTTCCCCGCAGACCCGATGCGAAGGCGCCGTAAGCCATCGTCCCATGTCCCGGCTGTGCAAGCGCAACTGAGGCCGCAGACCCTGCTGCCCGGTTTATGAATTTCCGTCTCGTCCACAAATCGTTCATCGCCAATTTTCCAGACCCCGGCTCCGGCTTCAAATCTTCCGGTGTGTGTGATTTTTCTCTGGCAGGAATCATAACGCAGCCGGTGCTTTGCTGAGAGCCGGGGCAGGCCTGCGCCCTCCGCTCTTCCTCATTAGCGGTACAATTCTGCTGATTGCTCATGCCATTGCAGATTCAGTGAATCTGCAATGGCGCAGCACAAGGAACTCTGGTGAAAACTCATCGCTCTGCGGCCCTGGCAACTTTGCGTCGCCGCCTGGCGCACACGCGATGGGAAGCTCCGCATCCTCGCAGGCAATCTCGAAGAGGGCCTTCGCAACGACGCAGATTTTTCCCGCAACACCACGCTGGCGATTCCAACTGCATGGCATATCGACAGCAACGAGTGGAAAGATGCATGGACAGGACGCGAGTTCGACGTCAAAGGCGGCTTACTGCCAATTGATCTTCCGCAGGCGTCTTCTGTTCTGCTGGAGCCGTCGCACTAAGCGCTGGGAGCTTTAGGCAACGGGGCTTGCAGTTGGGAGGGTCACCTGAAAGATGCGCTGGTCGCTGAATCGTGGCTTTGCATTTCTCCGGTGCCCTTCCGATGCAGATGTCACTTCGCGTCCTTGAGTTCCCGGTAGCGAAGAATCAAGTTGTTTGTCGAGCTATCGTGCTTCAATGCGGGCTCGGTTTTGCTTTCGAGTTCCGGAATAATCCGCTGCGCCAGCACCTTGCCCAGTTCCACGCCCCACTGGTCAAACGAATTGATCTGCCAGATCGTGCCCTGCGTGAAAACGCTGTGCTCGTAGAGTGCGACCAGTTTCCCCAGCACCTCCGGCGTAAGTTTGCCGGCGAGGATGGTGTTCGACGGGCGATTGCCCTCAAACACGCGATGCGGCACCAGCCAATCCGGCGTGCCCTCAGCCTTAACCTGTTCCGCCGTCTTGCCAAACGCCAGCGCCTCGCTCTGCGCAAACACATTGGCCAGCAGCATGTCGTGATGGCGGCCCAGCGGGTTTAGAGAGTTGCCGAAGGCGATAAAGTCGCACGGGATCAGGCGCGTCCCCTGATGAATCAGTTGATAAAACGAGTGCTGGCCGTTGGTGCCCGGCTCGCCCCAATAAATCGGACCCGTTGGATAATCCACTTCGCGGCCCGTGATGGTGACGTGCTTCCCGTTGCTCTCCATCGTCAACTGCTGCAGGTAGGCCGGAAACCGCTTCAAGTACTGCTCATAGGGCAACACGGCTACTGTTTCCGCGCCTAGGAAGTCCGTGTTCCAGATCCCCAGCAGGCCCAGCAACGCGGGCAGGTTGCGCTCGAAAGGCGCGGTGCGAAAGTGCTCGTCCATCTGGTGAAAGCCGTCGAGCATGTCGCGAAAATTCTCCGGACCAATCGCCAGCATCGTTGCCAGGCCGATGGCCGAATCCATCGAATAGCGCCCGCCAACCCAGTCCCAGAACCCGAACATGTTGGCAGTATCGATTCCGAACTTCTCCACTGCCGCCGCATTCGTTGACACGGCGACAAAGTGCTTCGCGACCGAGTTCTCATCGCCACCAAACGCCTTCACCAGCCAGGCGCGCGCCGTTTGAGCATTGGTCAGTGTTTCCAGGGTCGTAAAAGTCTTTGAAGAAATGATGAACAGCGTCTCCGAGGGATCCAGATCGATCACTGCCTCGGCGAAATCGGTGCCATCCACATTCGAAACGAAGCGGAAGGTCATGGCGCGATCGCTGTAGTGCTTCAAGGCCTCGTAGGCCATGACCGGCCCCAGGTCGGAGCCCCCGATGCCGATGTTGATCACGTTGTGAATCCGCTTGCCGGTGTGACCCTTCCACTCGCCGCTTCGCACGCGGCGAGTGAATGCAGCCATGCGGTCCAGCACCGCATGAACCTCCGGCACCACATCCTGCCCATCCACAACGATCGAAGTCCCCTTCGGTGCGCGCAGGGCTACGTGGAGCACCGATCTGCCTTCCGTCACGTTGATCTTGTCGCCGCGAAACATCGCATCGATGCGCGATCGAAGGCCGGATTCCTCCGCCAGTTCAAGGAGCAACCTGATGGTTTCGTCGGTGATGCGATTTTTTGAGTAGTCGAAGAACAGGCCTGCCGCTTCAACCGTCAATCGCCGCCCGCGATCCGGGTCGGCTGCGAAAAGCTCTCGCAGATCGGTTGCGCGGTTCTGATCATGGTGGGTCTTGAGGGCCTTCCAGGCCTTCAGGCTGGTCAGCGGTTCAGCAGACTGGGCAACGCTGGATATCGATGTCGACATTTTCATCTTCCTTTCGCCTTGTCGAAGACTGAGGTTATCATTTCGCGGGGGAATCCGGCGGTGAGCGGTTCATCCAGCCGGCCGATCTGCCGCTCCTGTCAAGGTTAGATTCGTACAGAGACTTTGGAGATGTGAATTTTGCGCTGCTTTCGGGCCATCTCCGCACCACGCCTGTGGGAGCAGACGAAAGCACGTTTTTTCTTTCTGCCTCAAAAGTTGTTAGATTCACTCGTATGCGCTTCGCGCTCAAACCCGCCCGGCGAAAGATGCTTCTTCTGCCCCTGATCGCCGCCACCTATTTCATGGTCTCTGGCGGCCCATACGGCATTGAGGACATCCTGGGTGGCGCCGGCTTCGCGAGGGCCATTCTGATTCTGCTTCTTTTGCCTCTGCTGTGGTCATTGCCGACCACGCTGATGATCGGTGAACTGGCCAGCGCAATCCCCGCCGAGGGTGGCTTCTACGTCTGGGTGCGCCGCGCACTCGGTCCCTTCTGGGGATACCAGGAAGGCTGGCTATCACTCTCTGCCAGCATCTTCGACATGGCGATTTACCCCACTATCTTTGTCCTGTATCTGGGCAAATTCAATCCATCCCTCACCGCCGGCTGGCACGGATACGCCTGGTCGCTTGCGGTTGTCGTGCTTTGCAGCATCTGGAATCTCCGCGGCGCTCCGTCGGTCGGAGAAGGCTCCATGGGCCTCTTCGCGATTCTGCTGGCGCCCTTTGCTGTCTTGATCGCCCTTGGAGTTTGGCGCGGATTCACGCTCCATCCAGCCGTGCAATGGAGCCGGACCGGTTCCGACGCTGGCTTGTCCACTGCCGTCCTGGTAGCCATGTGGAACTATATGGGCTGGGACAACGCCTCCACCGTGGCCCAGGAGGTGGAGAATCCGCAGCGTAACTATCCTCGCGCTATGGTTGCCGCGGCCATGCTGACCGCCGTCACCTACATTCTGCCCTTGATGGCAGTGGCTCTGGCCGGCCTCTCCGTCGACAGCTTTTCCACCGGAGACTGGATGACTGCGGCCAACGCCATCGGCGGTCCGCTTCTGGGGCTCGCGGTCGTCGCAGGCGGAATCATCTGCGGTTTCGGCATGTTCAATGCGCTCATGATGAGCTACACGCGCCTGCCCATGGCGATGGCTGAAGACGGCATGCTGCCGCGCGTCATCGGCCGCCGCAACAGCCGCGGCGTGCCCTGGGTCAGCGTATTGCTGTGCGGACTGGCCTGGGCGCTGGCGCTCAAGTTGCCCTTTGAGCGGCTGATCTCCATCGACCTGATTCTGTATGGTTCAAGCCTCATATTGGAGTTCGTCGCGCTCATCGTCTTGCGCATCCGCGAACCCCGGCTTCATCGGCCCTTCAAGGCAGGCAACCTGGCCTTCGCCTGCTCTCTGGCCGTCGGACCGGCAGGGCTCATCGGCTATGCCCTTTACGCCTCACGCACTGAAAGACTCATGGGATCGATCTCCGCGCTTTGGTTCGCAACGCTTGTGGCCCTGCTGGGCCCGGCGCTTTACTGGCTGACCGCCATACCCCTCGCGCGCCGCCCGGCCGCCGCTTCCGCCGCGGATTAAAAACCCGAAAACTCGATGGTTTCGTTCGCGAAGGCACCTTGGTTGCCTATTCAAGCGATCTGCCGCGGCGGATTCTTGTTGCCAGGGTGGGAGAGCACGAACCTCAACAATCCACCCGCCTCACTTTTCCTGCTTGACCTTCGCCGCCTTTTGCAGCTTGTTGTCTTCAAACATCTTCACCGCGCGCACCACGTGGTCGCGCGCATAGGCTGCATCGTGCCAACCCTTCACCTCCACGCGCTTCCCTTCAAGGTCCTTGTAGATGGAGAAAAAATGCGTAATCTCCTTTAGCATGTGCGGGTAAATATCAGTGTAGTTCCATATGTTGGCAAAGCGCGGATTGTTCTTGCCCACTGCCAGCACCTTCTCGTCCAGAATGCCCTGATCCAGCATCTCCAGCAGGCCAATGGGGCGCACCTCCTGCACGCATCCGGGAAAGCTCGGCCCGGGCACCAGAACCAGCACGTCCAGCGGATCTCCGTCGTCGCTCAACGTCGATGGGATAAAGCCGTAATCTCCGGGGTAGTGCACCGGCGAGTGCAGGTTGCGGTCCAGCTTGAATACGTGGAGCTGTTTGTCGTATTCAAACTTGTTGGTTCCGTCCTTGGGAATCTCGATCACCGCACGGAAGACCTCGGGTGCGCGGTCGCCGACGGGCAACTCCAGATAGTTAATCATTCTTCTTGCTCTCCTTTAATCAGTAGGGGGAAGTGATCCGGTATGAGGAATCTTTCCGGAAAGGGCCGGCCCTCGCCGGATCGTGGGGTCGGTTCACGCAATCGCGGCCGATCGCGTTGCGGAAAACGATGCGCCGTGTGTCGCTGGCCGGCCCTCGCTATGCAAACGTCTCACTCCTCGAGCTCCCAAAAAACGGCTTCCGGAGCCGTCTTTCCGGCAACGCGAGTTGACCCCTATATAATCACGGATAATGAAGGCGCATGTCTATGTCACGTTGAAGGCGTCGGTCCTTGACCCGCAGGGCCAGACCATCCAGAATGCCCTGCGCAAGATCGGGTTTGCCGAGGTGACCGCGGTGCGCCAGGGCAAGTATTTTGAGCTTTCGCTCGCCGACGGCCTGCCTGTGGAGACAGCGCGCACCGAGGTTGAGCGCATCGGCCGCGAGGTCCTTACCAATCCGGTGATCGAAGAATTCACATACCGCATTGAGGAATAAGCAGGCCCTCGGCTTACGGTCGGTTAATGTGTCCTTCAGAAAAAGGATGCCCGAGGTTCCTGGTTTTCCCACCCTTCCCACGTAAGACTGCGGTAAGGATGGGCACCCGGCAGCCCAGGCTCATTCACTCCACTGTTGTTGGGCAATCCGCCGGGTGGGATCCGCGAACCATCGCGCGGTGACCGCGCCGAAAATGAAGCCACCAACGTGCGCCAAGTAGGCAACGCCGCCGGTTTGCACATTTGCCACGGCGCCGGCATTCACGAGCTGAATCAGAAACCATACGACAATCAAGAGCGCGGCGGGGATACGCGTGACACTGACAAAAATGAAGATGACCAGCAGGGAGCGCATGCGATCGCGAGGATAGGTCACCAGGAATGCGCCCATTACCGCGGCGATAGCGCCGCTTGCTCCCAGGTTGGGCACCGTGGAAGCGGGGCTGGCGATGACCTGCGCAAGCATCGCCACCAGCCCGCCGGCAAGGTAGAACACGAGGAAGCGAAGGGGGTTCATGGCGTCTTCGATCTCCGGACCGAAAGCCCAAAGGAACACCATGTTGCCGATGATGTGGAGCCAACTGCCGTGGAGGAACATCGCGGTGAGAATTGTGATCCAATGATGGCCGGCGACGATCTCGGCAGGAACAACCGACCATTTCAAGACAAAGGCATCCCCATTCGCCAGTTCGGCCAGAAACATCAAAGCATTCGCCGCTATGATCAACGCCGTCATAACGGGGAAATGCGTGGGTCGCCGCGATGCGTCGGATAACGGGACTACAGTTCCCAATTCGTCTTCTCCGCTACTCTTGTTTCCGCTCTTTCAGGCCAAGTTGGCTTCACGCCGGCTTGGCAAGGAGGCGGCGGGCACCCAGAGACAGTGACAGGCGGGCGGTTCCGCTGAAGAGCATGCTGATTCCGACCAGGGTTCCGATCACCCATTCGGTGCTGGACGGCCAGCTTCTCCAAATCAGGATGGCAAGGATCAAAGTCACGATGCCATCAAACAGCAGCCAGCCTGTTCCAGGCATGGGGCGGAGACGGAAGGACAAAATCAATTCGAGCACTCCCTCTGCGAACAAGTAGATGGCGAGCAAAAGCGTGAGGGATACCAAGCCGGCCACGGGGTGAAGCAGAGCATACACTCCAACGAAAAGGTAGAGTATGCCCAGCAGCAGCTCCCATATGACGCCGCCCGCCGTACGCGTGTACCAGGCAAATACGAGATGGACTGCGCCGCTCAGCATCAGCAGCCAGGACACAACAACCAGCACCGCAATTCCTGCTAACGGTGGAACCACGATGGCAAGTACGCCGGCGAGGATCATCAGAATGCTCAGTCCGATTGACCAGCCAACGGATTCTTTTGCGATTGTTCCCAGGGATAATGTGCTCATGGCAACCTCCTGTGGTTTTCTCGATTCCGCAGACGCGGAGGAGATAATTTGCACGCGGAAGGCTTTTCACGTTCTGGGTCAAGCTTTTTTGCTCGTGGGGGCCCGTGTCAGTGAACGATTTCTCAGGAAAGCGGGTTGGGAGCAACCTAGTTCCTGAAAAGAGTGTGCGTAACTTGTCCGAGTGAGGAGCCGTCCGTCTGACCGACCGAGCCATTGTACTCGCACTGCGCTCGGCCGGACAAATTTGGTAGAGAATGCACTCTGAAATTAAGTGGGCGCATTGCGTAGTGCTCCAGACCTGGTGGCTGGATTCAGATGGCAGAGCTTTGGCATGGGTAGGATCGACGGGAATCACTGCGGGTTGGATGGAATGGATACGAGGAATCTGGATGGGTTGATCGCGCAGTGGGAAGGTGACTCATCGCTTTTTGAGCCTGGGCGGTTGCGGGAGCGGTTCGAGGTTCTGGACGAACTGGACGCCTGTTGCGGAGAGACGGCTGCCGGGGAGCCGGGGCTGGCGCAGATGGCTGGGCGTGCGCTGGCCGTTCGGAAGCGGCTCGAAGCAGTGAATTCCGCGATTTACCAGGCTATTCGCAGCGAAGTGCGGCAGGGTGCGAGGCCTGACACGCTGCTTCGATGGGTTGATCTCTGCAGAAATCCGAAAGAAACGCCGAATCCCGGTTTGGGTTATGACTGCCTGGACGAGCTGGTTAGCGGAGTGCTGCAGCTTCGCGAGCCGGGCGGACCCCTGGTTCACGCAGGACCCGAAGAGGTGTTCTATCAGCCGACGCCGGTGCGCCACATTCTCCGAATGGTTCAGATCAGTGGGCTCTCGGAGGCCGATGTACTGGTCGACGTTGGGTCCGGGTTGGGGCATGTGGCCATGCTGGCGTCGATCTTGACCAGGGCGCGCGGGATGGGGATCGAAAAGGAGGCGGCGTACGAGGCGAGTGCGCGGGAGTGTGCTGAAAGGCTGGGCCTGAGCCGAGTGATGTTCGTGCACAAGGACGCGCGGGATGCGGATTTTGGCGCGGGAACGGTGTTCTACCTGTACACGCCTTTTACCGGTGCGCTGTTGCAGACTGTGCTGGGAAAACTGCGGAGGGAAAGTGGAGATCGGGCGATCCGGGTGTGTACGCTGGGGCCCTGCACGGCGGTTGTGGCGCAGGAGCCTTGGCTGACGGGGAATGGGGAGGCGGACGTCGATGGGATTGCTTGTTTTTGGGCGGGGGAGATTTCTGCTTTCCCACTCATTCCGCAATAAGACTGCGGGATGGAGGAGCACGCGGCGACGCGACAACCGGGACGTGAATCGCCTCGATGCCGGAGTAAGGACCCGGCGCGAAGATACTTGACAGGGCGGCACTCGACCTATACTCTGCAGCAACTGTCGTCTGCACGCGGGACGGCATCCTTCCCTCTTCCCAGGAACCAGCCTCTGATGTGCGAGATGAGATAGCAGATCCCACGCGGAGTCTCGTGTTCGGACAATCTTCAACCAGTGACGAGGAGAAAGATCCATGCGAATTTCGGGGGTCAGAGTTTCGATGCTTTTGCTGATGGCGGCGGGATTGGTACCGGTCGCCGGGGCACAGTCCGCGGTGGGGAAAACGACTCTCAGCACGACGAAGGTGACGAGGGTGTCGGTGGCCGACGGCGGATCCAATCCTGTTTTCAACACGATTTTTCTGCCGCCTGATTTGCCGGACGCGGACCTGGTGACGGCGCGCAGGAATTCGGTGGCGAACAGGGCAACTTCAAACGCCAAGCCCTCTCCGCTCTCCGTGCCGACTCCCAAGCCTGACTCCATCAGCAATCATGGAGCACCGAGCGTAGAGTTCGAAGGCCTGACGACGGTGGACACAGCAAACACCAACGGGTTCGTCACCTCTCCGCCTGATCAGGGGCTTTGCGCAGGTCACGGCTTCGTGCTGGAAATCATCAATTCTTCGCTGGTGGTTTTCAAGGATGCGGGAGCGCGGATTTCTGCTCCGGATGCGGTAAACGCCTTTTTCGGAGCTGACCCAAGTTCGACGTTTATCAGCGACCCAAGGTGCTATTACGACCGAGCGACGCAGCGCTGGTTTGTGTCGGCGACGAATGTGTACGACTCCAATAACAACTATCGCAGCAACCTTTTTCTGGCCGTGAGCCAGACGAGCGACCCGAGGGGCGCGTACTTTGTTTACTCCATCGACACGACGGACGATGGCCTGGATGGCACACCAAGCGACCCCGGGTGCAGCACGGATGCACCCTGCTTTGGGGATCAGCCGACGCTGGGCGCGGACGCCTATGGAGTGTACTTGACGAGCAACGAATTCAGCGAGTTTTCCAATACTTTTAACGGCTCCCAGATTTACGCGATTTCAAAGTCGGCGCTGGAAGCGGGAACCGCGACGTCGCTGGTGCATATCGGGGACATTCCGCTGGCTGAGGGGATTGCCTACTCCGTGCAGCCGGCCAGTTCTCCTGACTTGAGCGACGAAGACCGTCCGGGGGTAGAGTACTTCCTGAGCGCGCTCGATTTCCTTGGCACGCTGGACAACAGGATTGCGGTATGGGCGATGGGGAATACGAGTTCCCTGGCTTCCGCGACGCCGAGCGTGACGCTCACGGATGTGATTGTGCGGAGTGAAGCGTATGGCCTGCCACCGAACGCGCCGCAGAAGGCAGGTCCATATCCACTGGGTCAGTCACTCGGCGAGCCGGAGGAGTTGATCGATTCAGACGACGACCGCATGCAGAACGTGGTGTATGCCAGCGGGCACCTGTGGGGTGGGCTGACCACGATCGTTTCCGACGGAACGAATACGAATGCCGGCATCGCTTACTTCGATGTGAAACCGGACCTAGACCGCCATGGATTGACGGCGAAGCTGCAAGGGCAGAGCTATGTGTCGGTCAGAGGAAATTCGGTCATCTATCCGGGAATCGGGGTGACGTCAGACGGCACGGTGGCGGCGGCGTTTACGGTGGTGGGAGATTCGTACTTTCCCAGCGCCGCTTATGCCCACCTTACCCCGGCGCATTCGACTGGGGTCAACATTGTGGCGATGGGAACGGCGCCCCAGGATGACTTCTCAGGGTATCCGGAATTCGGCGGTGCCGGGGTTGCGCGCTGGGGCGATTACTCCTGGGGCGTGGCGGATGGAAACGCGCTGTGGCTGGCTACGGAGTACATACCGGGGGGGATCGATCCCGTTTCTTATTTCACAGATTTTGGAACCTTTGTGTTCCGAGTGAATCTGGAGTGAGCGGGCAGGGTGGCGACGCGGAATTTCTTGTGGATTCCGCCGGCAAGAGTGAGGGTGGAATGCGGCTGGATGAAATTCGAGATGCCGCATTGCGCCGCTCACGAGCTGCGCGTCGATGCACCTCATAGGGAGTGCGATTTCACAGTCGCGCTTCACCAGGTGAGGGTGACGGTGACGGTTTTCCAGCCTTCGCCAGGCGGGAAGTCAACGACGAGCAAAGCCGGCGCACTTGGGTCGTCCGTTTGCTCTCGCATTGAAATCTTGGCATTACCAGCATCAGGACCGGGGGATTCGTTCTGAACTTTTGGTATAAAGCGGCCGTGACGGGCCAAACCGGCGACTCCTTCGCTTCCGGCGAGCCCTTCGGCTATGAGCGACAGTTTGTGATCGCCGTATTCGGAATGAAGGATGCGGAAGCGAGAGGTTTGCGCACCGGGCAGTGGAGGACGGTCAGGCAGCGCGGTGCGTACACTCTCGGTCAGATTGTTGAGATTCGATAGGGTTGGATCGATTTCAAGTGGAGGCAACGGAATGCGGAGGCCCTTCTGGGGAGCAGTGTGAAGCCTTTTTAGCGTGCGCTGATCGCCTATAGGTCCGACGGTGGCGCCGGCCATATCGCTGCGCAAATGCCAGTCGTCGCCAGCAGTGGGGCTGAGATAAATCTCCATGCGATCGTCGTTGCGCCTGAAATAGAGCGACGTTGCGCCGCCCGGAACAGGAACGTTAAGAACCTCTGCTTCATTCCATCCCGCCGGCAACTGCGGATTCACGGTGATGGTTTTGGCCTGTGCGTCAACCGAGATTCCGAACGTGCCGCGCAGGATCGGGGTAATGACCATGGCCGACGACCAAAGCTGGTGGCTCGTGCTGCGGCCGAAGGGAACGTAAAAATCTCCGGACAGCAACTCAGTGACGGCGCCGAGATCCTGGGCGCGCGTGAGGTTGGCGTTCTCCATCAGCATTTGGTAGCCGGCCAGGGGCTGCCCGCCGCGGTACTCGGCCATGGCGGCCCATCCGGTAAACAGCGGCCACACCGAGCCCTGGTGATAGCTCATGCCGTCGTAGAACTTTTCGTTATTGGCGATATCACGCAGACCCCAGTCGGTGTTAAGCGTGGCGTTGGCGAATTGGGAAAGGCAACCGGACGGTTGCGCGAAGATGGAGCCGTCGCCGGTGGGCGTGCTTGTTCCGGGCAGACCGGACCACCACGCCAGTGAGGGATACACGGTCGTGGTGCGGTCCAGCGAGATGTTTCCATTCTTAGCCATATCGCGGCTGAAGGCGTAGCAGCCTTTGTCGGGGTCGGGGTATTCGGCGTTGATGGTTTTGGCGATCGTCTCCGCGCGCCGCTCCGCGGTTTCTGCTTTGGACGAGTCTTTCAGCAGCTTTTCGATCTGCGCCACGGCCGCGGAAGCCTGCTGGTCGAGGAGCGCGAGATAGATTTCCTGGTGCGGCATACCGGTGGGCCAACTCTCGACCCATCCCGTGCCCTGCGAATTGTCGTAGATGCCGTCGTGGTCCGTGTCGTGGGCGGGATCGGTCTCGAACGCCCACGCCTTCTCAATCGCCTGTCGGTGCGCGGCTAGAAAGGCCACATCACCGCTGGATCGCACGTAATCGGCCACGGCCATCAGGAAGAGCGGCGTCGAATCGGCCGCAGCGTACATAAAAGGAAAGGCGCGCCAGTCGAGATTGGGGGCGGTCTGCGAGTACTCGTGCATGATCTTGCCGTCATCCCGCTGGTGGATGATGAGGAACTCCAGCTCCTCTTTTGACAGCGCGAAATCGCCGAACCCATTGACGGCGTAGAGCGTGTAAAGCGCGTCTCGCCCGAAGAACCAACCGAAGCCGGGACGCGCGGAATCGCCGGACTCGTAGTAGCCCGCCACCAGCGCCGTGTCTCCGCTGGGTTCGGCGATGGTGCGCAACTGTTCGATGGAGACCTCGGCCCAGGTGAACGCCTCATTGAGCCGTTTGTCGGGTGTGCGGATGGAGACCGAGCCGGCCAGCATCTTCTTGTAGCCTTCGGCCTGGGACTGGTAGGTGCGGGCGATGGCCGCATTCAGGCCGGCCAGCGAGGCACCAAGCGCGTGGGCATCGGCGGTGGCCGTGCTGGTGCCCACCGTCATCAGCAGCGGATAGAGGCGGCCGCGATCCCGCATGGGGTCAATGCGGAGCCTAAGCTGGAGGGGATAGAACCTGGGCCGCTCCTGGTAGGGGGCCATGATGCCGGGCTCCGCGCCGGGCATGGTCACGGCGGCGGCGAGGTCGGGATAGTCGGTATGCAGGACATAAAATCCACCGGCCTGATCCGGCGAGAAAGGCCCGACCGGCGGGTGCGGATTGACCCACTCCGCGTCGGGAACGCCGTCGTTGCGTTCAGGCCACATCCAGCGCAGTTCGGGCGTGAAGCTGAAAGTGAATTCAGTGGGGTGCAGGCAATCGAACTCGAACAGCACCACGGGCCCGGTTCCCGGCGGCGCATCATTGGGAGAGAACATGATCTGGCGCACAGTGAAGCCGATGTGGCTGTAGGTGATGATGGTGCGATCGGGCCGTACCTCGATCTCCGACGCAAGCTCGTTGACGTTGACCGGCACCGGGTAGCCCTCGATATGGGCTTCGATTTCGAGATGCGAGAGCACCTTGATGGGCAGCAGCCAGGCCTCGAAGCTGCCGTCCTGCTGGCCGACCAGAACGCCGCGTTCGCCGGCTACGGTGAAGGGTTTCTGCGGCTCAACGTGGGCGCGGATCACGGGCATGCTTTGATCGAAGGGCAAGGCTGGAATGGAATTGAAAACCGGGAAAGGCTGCTGGGCATGGCTCGCCAGCGGCATTGCGCAGGCAGCCGCAACCACCATGGCCGCAGCCGGGCGAAACCGAAAAGTACGACTGCTCATGGTGACGTCCTTTAAGTGCGGGTGAGACATAACAGTCTAGAGCATACTGGGTGGCGCTGCGTTGGCTGGTCAAACTTCCCGAGAGGCCTCTGCTTCGCGTGCAACTCCGCCATAGCCTTCCGTGCGGGTATGTGAGAGAATCCCTCCACAACCGGCTTTTTTCCCCGCTTTCCATCATTCCCCGAAGGAAGTGCCGAATGCCTGAAGCTGCAGCCGCAACCATCTTCTCTCTCGACGTGGAGCGCAAGGGCACGCTGGCCCTCGTGCGCTGTCACGGCAAATTGACCTCCGGCGTAGCCGACATACTCTATGCCCGCGTCAGCCAGCTCATTCCCGACAGCAAGCGGGTGGTGCTTGACCTGACCGACCTGACGCACATGGACAGCATGGGTCTGGGCGCCGTGGTGCGGCTCTACGTCTCCGCCAAATCCACCGGCTGCTGCCTTGAACTGATCAACCTGGGCAAAGGGATTCGCCATCTTCTGGGGGTCACCAATCTTCTCTCCGTGTTGACCACCATGTGCGAACAGGGCATCTCGGTCCGGTTCTGAAAGATGCTCCTTGAAAGATAAGTCCGTACGTTCCGGCTCGAGGGCGTTGCTATTCTCGACTGCATGAAGTACAGAATGATTGCGATCTGGGTGGTGCTTCTTCTCCCTATCGCCGGATGCAAATCGGACCCGCGCGCCGAATCGGGATCTGCTTCCAGCGGGGGTACGGACGCAACTTCACATGTCCGTCCGCACACCGCGGCATCGGGGTCCGGTTTCGATTTCTATCTGCTCAATCTCTCCTGGTCACCGGAGTATTGCCACGGGCATCCCAGCGCCGCGGAGTGCGCGGCGCGTGCAACCTTTGTCCTCCACGGCCTATGGCCCGAGAACACAGATGGCTCCTATCCCGAGAACTGCTCAAGCGCTCCCGGGCCTGCCGACCCGGCCCAGTTCAAGGACATATATCCCGACCCCAGTCTGCTCGAACACGAGTGGGAGGCGCACGGAAGCTGCTCCGGGCTGAGCGGCGACGCATTTTTCCAATCGGTCCGCTCCGCCTTTCGCGCCGTGAATATTCCACCTGCGCTCAACACACTCAGATCCCAGATATCGATGTCACCCGATGAGATTATTGGCCTTTTCACGGCGAGCAACTCCGCCATCCCCCGATCAAGCTTGATGGTAAGTTGCGGGCACAATTATTTCACCGCCGTCGAAGTTTGCCTGGACAAGAGTCTTCATCCGATGCCATGTCCCGACCTTCGTTCCTGCCGCGCCAACACGGTTCGCATTCCGCCACCGTAATCTCTTGTCCCACGGCGCGGGTTGGCGTTGAAGCCGGACGATATAACCTAAATCAAGAGATGCATTCCCCATCCCCAAGGCCATTGCGGCGTGGCATTGAGGCTTTTGCCTCACGCGATTTCAGGCGATACCAGATGGCGCGCAGCGTGGTCATCCTCGGGGCCGAGGCTCAGGCGGTCGCGGTGGCATGGCAGGTCTACTCCATCACCCACCGCGCCATCGATCTGGGTTACACCGGCTTGGCTTTGTTTCTGCCTGGACTGCTCTTTCTGCTGCCCGCCGGACATGCGGCCGACCGCTTCGACCGCCGCCAAGTCATCCTGGTCTGCTATGGGTTGCAGGTGTTCTGCACGCTGACGCTGGTGGAGTTTGCCCGGGAAGGGATTCACCGCGTTTTTCCCATCTACGCGGTGCTCTTTGTAATCGGCACCGGGCGCGCGTTTTCAGGTCCAGCCAGCTCGGCGCTGGTTCCTCATCTCGTTCCGGAAAGGCACTTTGTGAACGCGGTGACATGGGGAAGCGCGATTTTTCAATTTGCCAACTTCAGCGGACCAGCGCTGGGCGGATTGCTCTATACGTTGCCACTCGACCAGTTTTCACCGGGAACTCGTTTGGAAGGCGCGGGCATTGTGTACGTGTTTACGGTGTGCACTCAGTTATGGTTTCTGGTCCTGGTCGGCAGCCTCGAGGTTCGGCTGGGCCGCATGGAACATAAGGCCGCGTCGATGCAAGTCCTGCTCGCCGGTTTTCGCTATGTGTGGAGCGCGCGCCTGCTGCTGGGCGCCATTTCACTCGATCTCTTTGTAGTGCTTCTGGGCGGCGCGGTGGCGCTGATGCCCATCTTCGCCAGCGACATTCTGCACACCGGCCCGCGCGGTCTGGGCATGCTGCGTGCGGCCCCGGCCGTAGGAGCCCTTGTCATGTCATTGCTGCTGGCGCGCTTTCCCATTGGCCGCGGAGCGGGCAAGCGCATGTTTATCTCGGTCGGTATCTTCGGCGCGGCAACCGTGATTTTTGGACTGTCGCGTAATCTGTGGCTGTCACTGGCGGCCCTGGCAGTGGGTGGTGCGGCAGACATGATCAGCGTCATCATCCGCGGTTCCCTTCTGCAACTTGCGACCCCACCCGAGATGCGCGGACGGGTGAGCGCGGTTAACTCCTTGTTCATTGGCGCATCGAATGAATTGGGCGAGTTTGAAAGCGGGCTCACGGCCCAGTGGTGGGGCGCCGTGCGGGCTACCCTGGTGGGTGGACTCGGTGCGCTCGCGGTTGCGGGAGCCTGGGCAGCGCTCTTTCCCGGCCTGCGCCGCGCCGACGAACTCACCGCGGATGCGTTGAGGCCGCGGAAGACGCCATCAGGCGGAAACCCCCACGCTGTGCTGCGCAGCGCGGCAACTGAATTGGAGGACAAGTGAAGACCTGGAAGATCGTTCTGATTCCCACACTTCTCACTCTGGCCATCGGCGGAATCTACCTGTTCTCGGTATGGAAGCACCGCCAGAATCCCGGAGTCATTGCCGAAAAAGATGCGAACGAGGCCACGCTGAGCAAGGATGATTTAGTTGTGATGCGCGCCTTCTTCCCGCAGCATTTCGACGATCTGCAAAGACTTGTGGGAACCACGGTGTGGATGAAGGACGGCTACGCCATTTCCTATTTCCCCTACTCCGACGGGCGCGTCGAATTCGGCAAGCGTGTGGGCGTGATTCCAGCCGCGCAGCCGATGGAGATCAAGAAGATTATCAAGTCGGCCGCCCCCGCCAAACTGGATGACGGAATTGAGCACGGCGACCGTCAGGCTCTCGCGGTGTTTACGCTGCCGGGAAATAAGCAACTGTTTGCCTTGCCCGTCGGCTACATGCAAAGCAACGAAGAGGCCTACTACACCGACTCCCTGTTCTTCTACGATAACCCTCATACGATCTATGACTACTGGCCCAAGGATGTGTGGGCAGCCATTGACGCGCACCAGGTGAAGCCCGGCATGAGCGAGTTGGAGGCACGTATGGCCATTGGCCAGAACATGCATCCCGACGGCTCAAAGGAAGGCGACCGCACCGTGACTTACAGCGAGGATGGGAAGACTTGGACGGTCACCTTTGTGCGCGACAGAGCGACCACAATCAAAGAGAGTTGATTGCAGATTCTTCTCCCCTCGCACCTCGCAGGGAGCCGGGTGCCACATTCCCGCAACCTCAGCAACACCATCGCGCTATTGACGCTGCTGCAATTGCGGTTGTTGCTCGGCTTGTTCGGTGATGTGCACGGGGTGCTCGATGCGGAAGGTGAGAAGCGTCTCCGCAGGCAACACGATCTGCTTGTTGCCGGTGAACGCGCCGCCCGCCGTACCGGCACCGCCGCCGGCGAGCGCGCCGATGGCCGCGCCTTTACCGCCGCCTGCCAGGCCGCCGATGATTGCGCCGAGGCCCGCGCCGCCGCCGATGAACCCCGCAGAGCGTTTGCCTTTTCCGTTTTCGACTCGATCAACCGTGCTGGTCGCCACTGGGTAGCTGCCCCATCTGGTATGCACGCGCTCAAGCCTTACGGCAAGAGCAGCGCCGCCTTTGAATTTGCCCAGCGGCTTGGCGTCGATGACCGTGCCCTCGGCGCGCGCTCCGCGGGGAATCACGGTCTTGCCATTGACGTCTACGTTCTCTGCCACTGTGGCGGCAAAAGAGTCACCCGGCTGCGAGATCTTCGATCCCAGATCCTGATCGAGGCGCACGCGAATTTCGGTGCGCGCCGGCAGCTCGATCACGGCAGGCGGCGGTGGCGCCTGCGGCGGGGTGGAGCCTGCCGGGGCAAGGTTTGCGCCAGATCCGTTATCGGGCTGGGCATTGGTCTGGGCAGGCTGGCCGGGCGCCTGCGCAGCGGCAGGTTGCTGGGGATTGGACGATTGGGCAGTCTGGCTGGCAGGCTGCTCTGTCTTACTGTTACATCCGGCCAGCGAGAGAGTGGCCGCCAGCACCAGCAGGGCGAGGGAAATCAAACTGCGATTGATCTTCATTGCGCGAGCTCCTGTGGGGGGAAATTTCGAAACCGGCTCGCCATAGAGCTGCGGATGCTGCACCGCGGCTTAGGGAGCAGACTTCGGGTTTGACACGAAAGCACATGGATGACGGCTATGCACACGCATCCACGGGTCTTCTGCGGGGAAACATGCAAAATCCTGCCAGCCCGGCCGCCGATTTCCGACACCATGGCTGCGATGGAACCAGACCCAGCGCCTATTGTACTGCATGGCAAAGTTCGATCAGTTGCATAGCGAGCGGAACCGTCGAGGTGGTCATTGCCTTGCCGAACCGCCTTGCAGAACCGGGCGCGGCGCCTATCTCCAACGGAAGACCCGCAGAGACACGGCAAACGGCACCACGAACCAGGCGATCAAGATTCCCACCTGGGCCATGGACTGGCCCAGGTTCGTCCCTTGCAGCATGTTCCCTCGTATGGCGTCGATGGCAGCCGTCAAGGGCAGAGCCTGCACCACGGGCTGCACCACGGCCGGAAAACGCGAGGCCGAAAAGAAGACGCCGGAAAGAATCCACATGGGGAGCATCACCAGGTTCATGAGTCCGGACGCGGCTTCCATCGTTCTTGCGCGGGACGACACCAGCAGTCCAAGAGCGGAAAAGGCAAGGGAAGTGAGCACGCAGAGTATTCCCAACTGACCCAGCGATCCGCGAAAGGGCACTCCGAAAACCAGCCTCGCAAACCCGAGGAACACCACAACCTCGATCACCAGCATGGCCAGCCGCGACAGCAGAAACGACGCGAGATACTGCCATCGCGGCATGGGCGAAGCCACCATCCGCTTGAGCAGCTTCTTTTGCCGCGCCTCCACAATCGCAAATCCCAGGCTCCACATGGCCGAGCCCATCAGGTTCATTCCGAGCAGGCCGGGCACCACAAAGTCGATATAGCGTGAGCCTTTTTCATGCACCAGGTCGTTCTCGGTGCGGGTCGCTTCACGCTGTCCTGCGGCCATTTGAATCGCCTGATCCGCCAGCATCCGGGCGGTGCGCGCATCAGGGTTGGTGCTGTCGAACTTGTACGCTACCCCATTCGGCTTCTGGATGGCGAGAAGTAGAATCTTTCCGGTGGCCAGGGCGTGCGTTCCGGCAGTTTCGTCCATCGTGGTCGCGGTGAGTTCCTTATCGCCGGAGAGCGCATGCGTCAGTTGGGTCGTTGTGGCGGCGACCGGCAGCACATCGGGCGGCCGGTTGCGGAATGCGATGCCCAATCCGACCGCAAGCAAAATGGGAAAGAGAAAAATCCAGAAGATCGCCTCCGGCTCGCGCAGAATCAGGCGAAATCGCACCATTGTTAATTGATAGAGTGAACTCTCCTCGAATCTACTCATCGCGCAGATTCCTCCCCGTCAATCCGACAAAGACGTCTTCGAGCGTTGCGGAGTGTGTGCGGAACTCGCTCAGAAGCAGCCCTTGCTCTGCGAGAGCGGCAAAGATGCGCGGCACGGCCGAATGCAGTTCGCGAACCGAAAGCTGATGCAGCCCCGCATCTACGCGATGTGAGTGAATGCCGGGAATGGCCGTCAGACGGGCTGCGTCGACGAAGCCATTGCCGGCGGCATGACCGGTTACGGCGAACTCCACAATATGCTCGCCGCCGAGTGACGCAATCAATTGCGGCGGTGTTCCCAGCGCGATGATCTTTCCGTGATCCATGATTCCAACGCGGTCGCAGAGTCGCTCCGCCTCATCCATGTAATGGGTTGTCAGGATGATGGTGCGGCCCGTTTGTTTGAGTTGGTCTACAAGGTCCCACAGATGACGCCGCGCCTGCGGATCGAGCCCGGTTGTCGGCTCATCGAGAAACAGCAGTTCCGGATCGCCGACCAATGCGCAGGCCATGGCCAGCCGCTGCTTCTGGCCGCCGGATAAGCCGCCCACGCGCGAGCGGCGCTTCTCTTCCAATTGCGCCGTCCGGATGGACTCTTCCGCGGAGATGCCGTGCCGGTAAAAACTTCGAAACAGCCGCAGCGTCTCCTCCACCGTGAGCTTGTCGGGAAACTGCGTCTCCTGCAGTTGAACGCCGATGCGTTGACGCAGTTCGCTCGCGCTCGAGTTCCAGTTCATCCCAAGAATTTCCACGGTGCCGGCGTCGGGGGCCGTCAACCCCTCACAGATCTCGATGGTGGTCGTTTTGCCCGCGCCGTTGGGGCCGAGCAACCCAAAGCATTGACCGCGAGGCACCTCGAGATCGAGACTCTCCACCGCCACCACGTCGACAAAGGCTTTCCGCACTCCTCGCAAACACAGCGAGCAGCCGCCTTTGGATTCGGGCTTGAGTTCCGGTGCAGTTCTCAGTTGGGTCAATGCGGCGCGTCCTCGCCCAAGACTACGGCGAAA
Source organism: uncultured Acidobacteriota bacterium (assembly GCA_963833995.1). Classification (GTDB taxonomy): domain Bacteria; phylum Acidobacteriota; class Terriglobia; order Terriglobales; family Acidobacteriaceae; genus Telmatobacter. The sequence continues at coordinate 264,043 of CAWIAE010000010.1, forward strand.
CCTTGAATCATATCAACCCAAAGGCGGGTGGCGTCTTAATTTGAATGGCTAATCCCTCAGGGGTTGAAGCCCTCATGCGTTTAGGCATTTACGGCACGAATGAATTCGTGCCCTTTCAAAACAGGACAACTTAGCACAATACCCAAAGCCGCCTCACGTTGCCCACCCCGGCATTATCCGTCATGCTAAGCAGAGGAGATTTTGCGATGAGCCAGAACACGCAAACCATTACCGCTGGGGCGGCGGGTACCGTCCAGTTGGGAGATTGCACGGTCAACCGCCTGGGATATGGCGCCATGCGCATCACCGGCAAGGGCATTTGGGGACCGCCCGCGGATCGCGATGCGGCGCTGGCCACTTTGAGGCGCGCAGTGGAACTTGACGTGAACTTCATCGACACGGCTGATTCCTACGGTCCCTATGTCTCAGAAGAGCTGATCGCCGAGGCGCTCGCGCCCTATCCGCCGGGCCTCGTGACCGCGACGAAAGGCGGCTGGGAGCGAGTGGGCCCCGGACAATGGACGCACAATGCCACACCGAGGCATCTTGAAGCCGCCGTGGAAGGCAGCCTGAAGAGACTTCGACTGGAGCGGATCGACGTCTACCAGTTGCACATTCCCGACCCGGCCGTTTCCTTCGATGCCTCAATGGAAACGCTGGCCCGGCTGCAGCAGCAGGGAAAGATCCGGCACATTGCGCTTTCCAACGTGACGCTGGAGCATCTTGAGCGGGCGCGGAAGATTGTGCCGATTGTTTCAGTACAGAATCGATACGGATTTGCAGATCGCGAGTGGGACTACCTGTTGAATCATTGCGAGAAGAACGGAATTGTCTTCATTCCGTGGGCGCCGCTGGGGCAGAATCGACAGGCAAACGAAGTGCTGGAAGGAGCCGCGAAGAAGCTGGATTCCACTCCTCTGCAGGTTGCGCTGGCATGGCTGCTGCGGCGGTCCCCGGTGACTCTGCCGATTCCGGGGACGTCGTCGCCGGCTCACGTGGAGGAGAACATCGCAGCTGCAGGGCTGAAGTTGCCGGACGAAGTGTTCAGCGAATTGTCGGCGGTGAGCCCACCGCCTGCAGTTCTGAGATGAAGTGGCTGGATAATGCTGGCACAGCGGCGCCGCTTCACTGCGTTACTTGCGTAGCTCGCCTGCCTGCTCGCAGCGCAATCCCGCCCAGCAGCGCGATCACGGCAATCAGCGCCACCCAGAGGAGCACGGGATGCTTCTCGGTGAATGGGCGTTCATCGGGACGCGGCTGATAGGCATGGTTGGGCTGCTCCGGTCCCGCTGTCGCCTCCACCTCATCGACTCTTTTCGCGAACAGCCGCGCGTAATCGTACCGCGGGGGCGATAGCGCTGGATCCCCGTAAAACAGCGTGTAAGGTGCGCCGGCGGCAGCCTCGAAGCAGAGATTCCGTTGCAGCATTTCCAGGCGAATCGACTTGAATGTCAACGGAACGTCGTCGCCGTTGTCGATGGTGATGGTCCACCTCGCCGCGGTTGCGAATTCCACCTGTGGGGCGTCGAGTGACAGCCGTTCTTCGTCGATGCGATGGCCGCTTTGCTCGCTGTGAACGCGCAACAGATTTCCTGAAGAGGAAACCGTCTGTGGAGGTTCTGTTCCATCCGCAGGCGGTTGCGAAAGCGGCGCAGCGGAGGCATTGGTATCGCGGCTGAAAAGCGCCAGCGAAGCACCCGGCACAACCACGATCCGGTCCACGGGCACATTGGCCGGTACCGTAAACTCCACCACCGAAGAATGGCCCTTCTGTCTCACGCTCGCTGTTTCGGCCACCGTCACATAGCGTGGCTGGCTTGCCGGCAGGCGCATCACCCACAACCCCGTGACGCTCTCCGGGGAAATGGGACCGGCGATGCGGAAATGCAAATACCGGAAGTCCGATTGCGGTAAGTGGAGCACGGTGCTGCGGCCCAGTCGCTGGTGGCTGAGATCGAAAATTGTGAATGCGCCCAACCTGGTCTCGCGGGTCCCGGCCTCTGTCTGGCTGCCGAACACCGTGACCGTGGCGATGAAGTTCTGGCCGGTGACCGCAAGCTGAATGTCGCTGTAGGGTGCTTCGGGCATGGCAGCATCGAAGACGGTTTGTCCGGCCCGCTGGCCAAGGTTGAGGGGCGTGATCGATTTCTCGGCCGCCTCGATGGGCGCAGCAAGAAGGATCGCGAAAGGCGTTTCCGTCGCGTCGCGATAGAGCCGAAGGTCCGCAAGCTCGGCGCACCGTGGGCAAAGATTCCCGGATCAACCACCAGGCAGGTTTGCGCAGGCTGTTGCGGCGTGTTCTCGATCGGCCGCTCGTAATGGAAATACCTGATCTCCGGCGACGCTGCAAACAGGAAGAGCAGAAACACTCCGGCTGCGAGCTTCATGAAGACCGCCCATCGAGACTGTCCGGTTCGCGCAAATTCAGCCAGTCGCGCTGATACACGAAGCTGACTCCGAGCAGTAATGCTCCGAGCCCAAGGAAGCTGAGGATGCGGTATCCCTGGCTCAGTTCGCTCACATCCACCAGAAACACCTTGCCGACCGATACCGCCAGCAACAGCAGCGCCTGCCAGCGCAAAAACGCCGAGCGCCGCCAGAACCCGGCTGCCAGCAGAATCGCCCCGAACGCCATGAACCACGCAGAGTAAGTGAACTGCGCGTACACCTGGTATTCGTGACGCAGTCTCCAGTTGTTGTGCCAGCGGAGATTCCACCAGTAGCCATGAATCTCAAGGCTGATGGAGAGCAGGATCAGCGCATTCACCATCAGAACCGCCCCCGCCGTCAGCGCCGGCCACGGACGCGAATACTCCGGGTCGCCTTCCACCTTTGCGTTGCTTGTTACCCAGGCCACAAAGGCGAAAACGGCAACAGCAAACAGATACGTCCCGAAGCGCTGGTTGAAGAGCGGCGTCGTTGATGGCGTCGGATTCACCGTGAGCAGCGCGACCATGCCGATGGCGAGACAGATCAATGCCAGCACGCGCAGCAGCACCGAGCGTACGCGGCTCGCCACCCAAAGCAGGGCGGCGCCCTCTGCCAGCCAGCCGATCGTGAGCCATCTTCCCTCCGCTTTCAGAGGGATGGCGATGGTGAGGAACACGACCGCTATAGTGAGATGCAGCGCCGAGAGCACGGTGGGGCTCGCCTGCAACTTCCCCTGAGCCGGTAGGCGAAGCAGCAGCAAATAGAACGCGGCGAAACCAACTGCGAGCCACGGGCCGATCCAATCGGCGCCTGCTGTTTCGGTGATGGTATAGAACCCGATGAATCCGAGGGCAGCGTTGGCAACGGGAAGGAGAACGAGCGCTAACGTATTCCAGCCGGAGAGGTGGGCTTCGTTTTCGAGCTTTACCCGAACCAGGCGCGGAGCGAAAGCAAAGATCAGGAAGAAACACGCGAGGAAGAAGGCGGTTCGCCCCGACTGCGCGTTCGAATAATATTCAGACCACCAGCCGGCAAACATCATTACCGTGCCTGCAAAGGCTGCGAACAGCAGACGGGACCAGGGCCGCAGCAACACCAGCACCAGGACCGCAATGTCCAGCAGCAGCATGTAGCTGAGCAGGGTAACTTCGTGGTTCTCGCCCGTTGAGACCAGGATCGGAGTGCTGAAGCCGCCGACAATTGCATACAGGGCCAGAAGTTCCGCATCCTGCACCCATGCCATGTAGCCATTGAATGCAGTTACCAGAATCATGGCTGCGAAGGCCGCGCCCGCAGGTACCAGGTGGAAGAACGATAACGCAGCCCACAGCGAAAGGTAAAGAATTCCGCTGCCCACCGCTTTCAACGAATAGGAAAAAACGGCAAATCCGTGGCTGCGAAATCGTTCAGACCAGGCAATAAGAGCCGCCCCCGCGATCAGCCCGATCAAGACCCTGCCCAGCGGACCAATCCAGTGGTTATCGATGGCCAGCTTGAGGAACCACGCCATTCCGATCAGCACGGCAAGAATGCCGATGCGGTTGAACCATTGCGAGCCAATCCGGCTTTCCAACGAGCGCCCGTTGCCCGGCGCCGCCGGGATCGAGGAGCTGAAAATCGGCTGTGCGGTCGGCCGACTCGCCTTTACCGGGGGTTGTACGGGCAGAGATTCATGCTCTTCCGCAGCCGCTGCACGAACTGGCGGCGCGATCGGAGGCACAACCGCCTGATCAGTGGCAGACCGTGTCTCAGCCGGTTCCAGAACAATGCCGCGGGTACGCAGCGCCTCCTCCAGCCGGTGCACTCGCGCGCGCAGTTCGGCGACCTGTTCTTCAAGACTGCCGGAGAGGCCAGGGTTCATTGCCGTCCACTCTACAACACGCGTGCCGGCATTTCCACCGCCAATTTGTAAAACGATTTCCGCCGCGTGCGCACGCCAGGCAATGCCCCGCGATCCGCCGGTACTGGATCTGATGGCGTACAATTCCAGCGAATCGACACATTGGAAGCCAGGGGACGGAGAATGGGCAACGGAGTAAATGGAATTTCGAGACGCGACTTTCTTTTCAGCGCAGCTTCGCTAGGCGCGATTGCGGCAGCGCCGGCTATTGCGCAGGCCGTCGACGAGCGCTCTTCCGCTCGAGGAAAGGTCCTGCACATCATTGGGCAATCTCATATTGACGCCGCATGGCTTTGGCCCTGGCGGGATGGAGCCGATACCGTCCTCACCACATTTCGAAGCGCGTTGAATCGGATGAACGAGACCCCGGGCTTCTGTTACAGCCATTCGTCGTCAGCTCATTATCGTTGGGTTGAGCGCGCCGATCCTGCCATGTTTGCTGAAATTCAACAGCGGATTCGGGAAGGCCGATGGGAAGTTCTGGGCGCCTGGCCGGTTGAACCCGATTGCAACATTCCGGCATCCGAAAGCTTCGTCCGCCATTCGCTGTATGGCAAGGAATATTGCCGTCGAGCGCTCGGCGCGGACGTGAAAATCGGCTTCAATCCCGATTCGTTCGGCCACGCTGCGGGTCTGCCGTCCATCCTCAAACATGCGGGATACGGGTATTACGCCTTTATGCGGCCCCAGGAACAGGAGATGAAGCTCCCTCTTCTCTTCTGGTGGGAGAGCGCGGACGGATCGCGCATTCTAACCTTGCGAATCTGGAAAGATTACGACGGCGACGCCGCCCTCGCCCGCCAGGCTGCAACCGCGGCATTTGCGCCGGGATTCAATGACGCCGCCTACTTTCTGGGTGTGGGCGACCACGGCGGTGCAGTCACAAAAAAGCAGATTCACGACATCATAGAGATGCGCAAGGATCCAAGTCTTCCAGAGCTTCGCTTCAGCACATTGCACGACTTCTTTCAAGCGGCGGAGAACTCCCCCGCCTTCGCTTCGTTGCCGGTGGTGCGCGGAGAGCTCCAGCACCATTCCCGCGGATGCTATTCAGCCAACGGCGAAGGCAAATTTCTCAACCGTCGCGCTGAGCGCGGGCTCGGCGAGGCTGAAACCATCTCCCTGGTTGCCAATCTCAGCGCAGGTCACGCGTACCCGGCCGAACAATACGCCGAGAGTTGGTGGAAGGTCCTGTTCTGTCAGTTCCACGACATGATGGCAGGCACGTCGCTCTACTCCGACTACCAGGATGTGCGCGACAGCGTGGGCTACGCCTGCGAAGTGGCACAAACCTCAAAGGTCGAGGCGCTCGAAACGATGGCAAAACGAGTGGACCTGAGCAATGTCGAAGAAGGCGCGGTGTTTCTTTTCAATCCTCTGCCGTGGAAACGCAAGGCCCTGGTTGAGTTCTACGCGGACAAGAATCCGTCAGGAAAGTCCCCCATCACGAATCTTGCATCGAAAGACGGAATTCGGGTTCCGGTGCAGTGGAGACCGTCGGCAAGCATGTCCCCCTTCGTACCGCGGTTGTCGGCGTGGGTCGAACTTCCTCCCTGCGGCTACAAGGTGTTCGAGTTGGCCCACGGAACGGAGCCCGCTTCAGAGCCTTATCGCAACTTCGCTACTGTTTCCGAATCGGCCTTTGGAATCTCGTCGTTCAAGGCGGAGGATGGCGCCGAGTTGCTCTCCGGCCCCGTCGGGTTAGTCGCAATCAAAGACACGAGCGACACATGGGCGCACGGCATCGATCAATTCCGAAATGAAATAGGGCGGCCGACGTTCGTCTCATCCAACGTCGTTGAGAATGGTCCCGTCACGCGCGTCACACGCCAGCGTGCCCACTGGCAGGACTCCGAAATCGTGCTCGACATTGCGCAGTTCGCCGGACTCGATTTCCTCGAACTGCGGTTTGTCATCGATTGGCGCCAGCATGAACAGATGCTCAAACTTGAAATTCCAACCGCACTCGCACAGCCCAGAGTTTTCGCCAAAGTGCCCGGCCAGGTGATCGAACGGGGAACCAACGGGGACGAAGAGCCCTACCAGGATTGGGGCGCAGTGCAGGGAAAGGTTGGAGACGCCGACTATACGTTGGCGCTTCTCAACAATTCCACCTACAGCTACGACTGCCTCGACGGATTGTTCCGCACTGTACTGATTCGCTCCGCACCTTTCGCCCGTCATAACCCTGGAGTGGTTCCGCCCAACGACAACAATGCGTGGCAGGACCAGGGGCGGCAGGAACGCACATTCTGGCTACTGGGTGGGGGCGGCGCTTATTCGGAACTCGCGCTCGATCGTCGTGCCGAGGAACTCCAGACGCCGGCGGAGTATGTCGTGGACTCCGCACATAAAGGAACGGAACCCCGCGAGAAGACCTTCCTTGAGATCATACCGCGCAACGTGTGGGTGCTGGCCATCAAACAGGCCGAGCAGGCACAGGGGGCCAAGATCATCCGCATCCAGGAGCGTTCGGGGAAAGCCACCCAGGCCAGGCTCAACAGCGCTGCATTAGGCCTTGACCACACCGTTGAACTTGCTCCGTGGGAACTGAAGACGCTGTTGATCAAGCCCACAATCAACGGTCGCGCACACGTGGAGGAAACCTCGTTGCTTGAAATCTAGCGGGCTGGGGTAACACTCCAGCTTTGTAACTAGGCATGACTTCAAACGCTGCGAAAAGAATGTCGCGACTTACAAAAAATGGATGTTATGACAAACCGGGCTCGTCACGGATTCAAAACAGGGTGAATCCTGATCGATAGAATCACGAGTCTGCCTGAAACGCGCGGTGTCCCAGGAGCGCGTTGATAACTGAGGGGAAGACGCTGATTAAATGTTTGCTTCAGCCCTCTGAAACTTCGCTGGTCTCGACCCCGCGTCTGACAGCGCGGCACTCTTAAGAGATGGCCGGCTCACCTCCTAATCAATGAAGTAGCCAATTTCAGTCAGGACAGTCTCACTCAGTTCCACTCCCAACAGCCGTGCACCCAATGGGGTACTCAGCTTACCTTCGAATCGCTCGAGGACAGGGGCGGACAAGCTAGTCTTTTGCCGGAGCAATCGCATCAGTGACTGGCTATCGATTGGAAGCTGGTAATCGCCGGGCAGACCGCAAGCGGGACGGATCGTCAGCGAGAGCGGGATCTTTCCATTCCTTGACTTGGAACTGCCGAAAGGTTGAGTGATGAGATTTACTCGCATGCGGGCATATTCCCACTGTCGCCGTCTCCGATATGTGATGTATGTCACTCGACGCCCTCGATGGTAACGTATTTCCTGGGTCAGACCAGACAGGACACTTGTGGCGATTCTGTCGATGTTCGGGTTCTATAATTCGGTCCGAGGACCGGCCAGGCCACCAGAAGCGGCAATCCTGTTCCCGCGTTGCGCGCGCACTCTTTGGAGTCAAATTATCTTTGTGCAAAGACTGTCGAATCTGCGGCGAAGCGGGATCTCCTTCTGTCTTTCGGAAGGGGTTTCGCGTTCGCCTTCGCGGTTACGGATATTAAGGTGAGAGATAGATCAGAGTCACGCTCTTGAAGCATTCAGGATTGGGGGTTGACCACATGAACCGAAGAGAGTTCCTTGCAGCAGGTGGCGCATCCGGGTTGATTGTTGCTCAAGGGGTGGCCTCTACCGTTGTAAGCGCTGAAGCCGCCGTAGAGCCCGGCTCGATGAAGTTGGGTGACCAGACCGCGCCGACCAACGACGCTCACCTCAAGTACCTCGCACGTTATGGTGTACGGAATATTTGCGGCTATCCGCAAATCGAAGGTGGCCGTCTTTACGCCACGGTGGATGAACTGAAGCGCATGATCGATATGGCAGCCAAATATGGCATCAGAATTGACTGCACGGCGCCTCCATTTCTTGAATCGAGCTATATCGATCGCGAAAAGCATCCCTCTGTGATGCTTGCCCAGAGTCCGGAACGCGATCGTGACATTGAAGCCTTGCAGACATTTATCAGGAACTGCGCGGAGGCCGGCATCCCCTCGATCAAATACAACATGAGCATCCTCGGTGTGCTGCGGACAGGAAGGACACCGGGCCGCGGCGATGCGATGTTATCCACCTGGAAACTGGCCGATGCCCATCCGGAGACGCCGCTCACCAAGGCTGGTCACGTGGATGCCGAGGCCTTCTGGGAGCGCATTACGTATTTTCTCGACCGAGTGATCCCGGTGGCGAACGAGAACAAGATTCGCATGGCTTGCCATCCGCAGGATCCGGGCGTTCCGCCCCAGGGCTACCAAGGTGTCAATCGCGTGCTCGGCACCGTTGACGGGCTCAAGAAGTTCGTTTCCATTCGGGAGAGCCCCTATCACGGGCTCAACTTCTGCCAGGGAACTATCTCGGAGGATCTTGAGAATCCAGGCGTCGAGATTTTTGATGTCATCCGCTACTTCGGTACGCGCAGAAAGATCTTCAACGTACATTTTCGAGACATTCGCGGACACCGGGATGATTTTGTTGAGGTCTTCCCGGACGAAGGCGATGTCGACTTTGTGAAAGCAATCAAAGTGTACAAGGAAATCGGCTACCCCTACATGCTCATGCCCGATCACGTACCGCTGGCTGAAGCCGATCCAGACTCACTGCAATCCTTTGCATTCTGCTATGGCTACATTCGGGGCCTGATCCAATCTGTAAACTCCACTTCCTGAGCGCCCGTGCGGCCTCTCGCATACCAATGGGCGACACCCGCCCCAATCGGCTTGTCGAACGATGCGGAGTTGATCAAGCTTAGAGGACGATGACTCGAATTAAAACGGAGATCTCGACGTTGCCTGAAGCTGGACAAAGCCGGGTGCGATATCTCATCATCGCCATCCTCTTCGTGGTGAGCTGCTTCAGCTTTGGTGACAGGGTAGCTCTCTCCCTTGCGGGAGCGGCAATGGGCAAGACCATCAATCTGACCCCGGTGAGGATTGGCTATCTCTTTTCCGGATTCAGTTGGGCCTATGTCCTGGGCCAATTGCCATCGGGAGGCTTACTCGACCGCTTCGGATCGAAGAGAGTCTACGGCATCAGCATCTTCTTATGGTCGATCTGCGCGTTCCTGACGGGGTTCGCCGGTTACCTTCCAGCAAGCGCAGCATTTACCGTGATCTTCATCTTGAGGTTGCTATCCGGTCTTGCCCAGGCCCCCGTCTTCCCGGGCAACGGCCGGATCGTCGCCTCCTGGTTTCCCACCGCGGAGCGAGGACGGGCGTCCGCGATCTTCAACTCCGCGCAATATTTCGCGCTTCTGATCTTCGCCCCGATCTTCGGATGGATCATCCAAGAATATGGTTGGAAGAGCTGCTTCTGGTTCATGGGTGTACTTGGATTTGCATTGACTCTAATCTGGTTCACCAACATCTACGGCGTGAAAGAGCATCCGCGTATTTCGCCCGCTGAAGTGGCTATCATCGAACGCGGCGGAGGGCTCGTCAATACCGACTATGGGCGCAAAGCTAACTCAGGGCGTAATACACTGAGTTGGTCCACGGTCAAGATGCTGTTGAGTCATCGCATGCTGGTCGGAATCTACATCGGTCAGTATTGCATCAATACGCTGACCTGGTTCTTCCTCACATGGTTCCCAATCTATCTGGCCCAGGCGCGTCATATGTCGATCCTCAAGGTCGGATTTGCAGCCGCCGTGCCGGGCCTTTGCGGTGGGTTCGGCGGAATTCTGGGCGGGGTGATCTCCGATCGGCTTCTTCGCAACGGGCACTCCCTCAGTTTCTCGCGCAAGACACCAATCATGGCGGGCATGGCACTCTCAATGACCATGATCGCCTGCAATTATGCTCAGGCTCAGAGCCTGATGCTGCTTCTGATGTCGATCGCCTTTTTCGGCAAGGGCATCGGCGCGCTGGGTTGGACCGTCATTTCCGATACTTCTCCAAAAGGCTTGGTTGGCATAAACGGAGCCCTGTTCAACCTGATCGGCAACATGGCCGGTATTGTCACGCCCATCGTGATCGGATACCTGGTACAGAAGACGGGTTCATTCGATGATGCGTTGATTTTCGTCAGTTTGACCGCACTCTGCGCCATCGTAAGCTATGGCCCGATTGTCGGGGAGATCAAGCGCCTTGACCTTGCAGCTCCAGCGCAGCCCACCAGCATTCAATGAATCGCGGAACCAATGGATACGGGCGCTCTTGACTGATCCGTTTCTTTCGCCAACCATTGAAGTGCGTTCCTGGCACTTCGAATCAACAGAAGAGATCAAAAAAGGAGATCAATCTCATGGTCGACTGGCCCGGCAATTTACCCCGTAATGCTTTCAAACAAGCGCTCTCGATCGGTAAGCGGCAGGTTGGCCTATGGAGCGGCCTCGCCAGCCCCGTCGCAGCGGAGATCATTGCCGGCGCGGGCTTCGACTGGATCGTCATCGACGGTGAACATGCCCCGAACGACATTCCGTCGCTGCTGGCTCAATTGCATGCGATGCGCGGAGGCACAGCCGAACCTGTGTTCCGCGTTCCGTGGAATGACGCCGTGATCATCAAGCGTGCTCTCGATGTAGGCGCCCGATCTCTCCTTGTTCCATTCGTACAGAATGCGGAGGAGGCGCACAAGGCGGTTGCCGCCACTCGTTATCCCCCGCTTGGCATTCGCGGAGTCGCTTTGGGGCCGCGCGCCAACGAATACGGACGCATCAAGGGTTACCACGGGAACGCGCACCTCGACACCTGCGTCCTGGTGCAGTTGGAGAGCAGAGCGGCGCTCTTGGAGCTTGAAGCGATCGCGGCCGTCGAAGGTGTCGATGGCCTCTTCATCGGTCCCAGCGATCTTGCCGCCGATTTTGGCCATCTCGGCAATCCAAAGCATCCTGAAGTTCAGGAGGCGATCAAAGAAGCGGTGGTGCGAATTCGAAAGGCCGGCAAGTCTGCGGGAATATTTGCCGGCGATATCGAGGACGTCGATTTCTTTTTCGATTTGGGATTTAACTTCACATCAACAGGCAGCGACGTGGGCCTCCTGGCACGCGGGGCAGAACGCGTCGCGGCCCGATTCCATAAGAGCTAAGTGATCGGTGATGGGTTGAACAGCACCATGTCGTTATGGAGGCCCCAATGGTCCGACCATGTTTCCCTGCGGCCGCTTGCAACCTCGAGAATGAGCTGGAAAATCTGTTCACCTACCTCACTGATGGATGCGTCACCGGTTGCGATCACACCGGCGTCGACATCGATCAAATCCGGCCATTGTTTCGCCAGCGAAGTTCGTGATGCTACTTTGATTACCGGCGCCATCGCCAGACCATAAGGGGTTCCGCGGCCCGTCGTAAACACATGCATGTTCATCGATGCGGCCAGTTGCAGGGTGCCACAGACAAAATCGCTTGCGGGTGTGGCCGCGAAAATAAGCCCCTTCTTTGTCACTCGTTCCCCGGGGCCGAAGACGCCCGCAATAGGGCTGGCGCCCGCCTTCGCAATCGAGCCAAGCGCCTTCTCCACGATGTTCGTGAGGCCGCCCTTCTTGTTTCCGGGAGTCGGATTGGCACTTCGATCCATTCCGCCGCTATGCAGATACTTGTCGTACCAGTCCATCTGTGCGATCAACTGCTGCGCGACTTCCTGATCCGCGGCGCGTGCTGTCAGCAGGTGGATCGCGTCCCGCACCTCCGTGACCTCAGAGAACATTACGGTGGCCCCTACCCTTACCAGCATATCCGCCGCATAGCCCAGCGCGGGATTGGCAGTAACTCCGGAGAAGGCATCGCTTCCCCCGCATTGCAAACCGACCACCAGGTCCGCCGCAGGCCGCGTCACGCGTCTTCTGTCGTTGAGGACGCCGAGTCTTTCTTTTGCCATTTCCAGGATGGCGTGGACCATGCGTTCAAATCCCTGCTCATCCTGCAACCGGACGACATACGGCTTCGGTTCGAGAACCGGAAATGCGCCGGTTGGCATCAGCCTCGAGGGTTGCAGTTTTTCGCACCCGAGACTGACCACCATCGGTGCTCCGCCCAGGTTTGGATTGAGACTGAGATTGCGAAGCGTCCGTATCGGGATTTCCGCTCCGGGAGCATCGATCGCGATTCCGCAGCCGTAGGAGTGGTTGATCGCTAGCACATCGTCGACGTTCGGGTAGCGCGGCAGGAGTTCAGTTTTGATACGTTTCACCGCGTAGTCTACCGTCGCAGCAACGCACTGAACCGTGGTTGTGATGCCCAGAATATTTCTGGTCCCGACCGAGCCATCCTCGTTGAGAAAGCCGTCGAAGGTATATCCATCGAGCGGCATCAACGGTTCCGGAATCGCGGTGCAAGCCGGCAAGTGATCGAGGGCGGGAGGCTCCGGCAAACGGATCATGCCCTCATGTACCCAGCTTCCTTTCGCAATTGCTCCTTCCGCATAGCCAATCACGGAGCCGTACCTTACGATCGATGTGCCGCGACCTAAATCATCGAGCGCAACCTTGTGCGCCTCTGGCACCGCCTCCGCGAGTACAAGGCCGCAGCCGAAACGCGTGCCGGATGGCAGGCCTCCTTCATTCACAATGATGGCTACGTTATCCCGCGGGTGGACCTGGATGTAGAGCGGTCGAAGATCCCCTGGCATTTTCATTCGAATGACTCCCGATGGCGGCTGATTTGCCGGATGCGTTCAGTCTCCAATTTAGCGGATCGCTGCCGTAGGAGCCATCCGGCGGGGCGGTGTCGAAAAGATCCTCCCGCCGCGCGGAATTCCCCCCGGCAATGCAGACGGCCTGCGCCTGAAGGCCATCCTCACGGCTTGGACATGTCCAGACTGGTGCGAGCAGTCCGGGACGATGTTGTGGCATGGACTACCGGCGGCCCGCGAGGGCCGCGATGAAGTGGGATGACGGCGCGATCAAAGTTTCAGGGATTAACCATCACCTTTTCGGGTCTACACCCCTGACGCTGCAGCCAGCAGACTGACGATGGATGCGGTCAGTTCATCGAAGTCGCGTCCATCAGGATTGGCCTGATCCTCAGGGAGAGGAGTGGCAGGCGTGATGCCGGGTGTCGTGCCATCCCACAGGGGCGCAATCTTTCCCAAGCCGCCGCCGGTCAGGGCATCCTGTATGAGGGCGAAGGTGGGCTGGGCTTCACTGAGCGCAACGTAGGAAGGCTGTGTTGAATCGGCCGGAAACCCTAGGCGACTGGCGATGAGGTCGCGCCGGAAATCGCGAATGGCAGGAGAGCGGCCGTTCTCGAGCAGTGTATCGGTGAAAACCAAGTCGCTGCTACCGTCGAAGGTGAGACCGCGGCGGCGCAGGGTGCATCCGCCAATCGTCGCCCAGATGTCGTCGATGACGACGACGTTCGTCTCGACGCGGGCAAAACGGCCGGGGAATCCGATGGGATGGAAGAGCGCAAATTGGCTCGATGAAGGCGGCGAACTCGAAGCGCCAGGCATCGCATGCACGGCGGCAAGACGGTCCTGTACCTCAAAGCTGGCCATGCCTTCATAACCGGCGGCAAAGTCGGGAGCTTTGTTGACGCAGACGATGACGCGCAGGCCTGGCTTGTTTCGGATTTGCTCAGCGAGCAGCTCCAAAAGATCGGCAGCGTAGGGTTGAAGGCCGGCGGCGGGTGAACCGGAGTTGTGTGCAGTGGAGCAGAAGCCCGGCGTCTCGATATAGATGAGGTGGCGAGCCGTCTGAATGGCCGACTTGAGCGCCCACTGCACATCACGGCGTCCATAGCGAACGCTGGTCAGCTCGCGCTCCAGCTCAATGGCCAGGCGTCGCGCGGAATCCTCAATCTGCCCGAGCGTACCGGAGCCTGGATCCGATTCAGTGGCCGGTGCCGGAGGCCGGGGAGAATTCTGCAACAACTGGATGGCCTGGCTGACGGCGGAGCTATCGGGGCTGTTGCTGGTGATCCACTGCAGCACAAGGCTGGAAACCACCTGCACATCCCACAGGCCAAAGAGCTCCGGACTTTCGCAAACAGGCGCCACGGTTTGGAGCATCGCGCCGGCCATGGTCCCGTTTCGCGGACCGGGTTGACTGCCCACATCTACAGGCGTTGGCTCCTCCGGTGTATTCCAGCCGCTGGAGGCAAGGGTCACCAAGCGTGTGATGATGTCCTGCGAACGGCGCAGCGCGTGCCGCGCAATGTCGTAAGCAAGGATGCCGCCATGCGTGGTGGCGCCAACGACTGAGGTTTCGCGTCCGCCAAAGCTGCCGGGGGCACCGATGCGTGACTGCGCGCAGACCGTCTCCGGCTGGATTCTGCCTCCACCGATCACGCCGGTCCAGGTGCGTGCAAAAGCGGGCGAACCAGAGGTCGCATCCGAACCCGCGCCAGCGGCAAGTAATTCGCGGCGCGCCATGGTGGGCAGCCGCGGAGCGTCGCGGGGCGTGCCTTCGCCGGTCAGGGCCTGCACCCATTCCACGAGGCTGGTTGGCGAGGGAGAGATCTTGCCCACGTGCCCGAGGCCGAGGATGCCGGCATTACTTACACTTTGAAAGGTCGCGGAACCGCACGGATTCGCGCCGCTGTCGAGCGAAAGTGGCGGAGAGGTGATCACTCCCGGTCCGATGCCCACCGTGAGGCCGCCGTAGATGCGGGTGTTGCCGTTGGGCAACGCGACCACCATATCGAACTGCAGGGTAGCTGCCCCCGGTAGCGAGATCGTGCCGGTGAGAGGGTCGCGCAATGAGAACGGATCCTTCAACGTCATCAATACGACGCCGTCCGCGGGAACTTCACGTCCCTGGCCGTCGCCACGCGCCAGGGCGGCATTGGGTAGAAACTGGCGGGGATAAACGCGCACCCACGCCGATGAGGGAAGGTTGCCGATTTCGAGAATGACGTCACCTGTGGTGGGTGAGTTGGTAGCGGTGGTTGCCCAGCTGGCGAGAAGAGTGACCTGGTTGTTCAGGTTGATGGAGAGGGTAGCACTCGGGTTCACGGTGATTCCGGGAGGAAAGAAAGGCCACTGTGCGACGGCGCCGGGGGCGTGAGGAATGGGGAAGTTGCCGTCAATCGCCTGCGCGACCACCAGCGTCAGGTCGGATTCCGGCGGAGAAGCTAAAGAGGAACTGGAGGGTGAGCCGGAATCAAGCGCGGTGTGAATGGCGCCCAGGACGCTGTTTCCGTCGAGGAGGAACGAGATGTTCTCGTTGATGCGCACCGGGGCGAAGCGTTGCACACCGGCTGCGGGATCGGCGGAGGCGTCGGGCCATGCGCCGTTGATGTATGACTGCAGCTCGGCGACGCGAATGGTGTAGTAATCGCGTGCCAGGCTTACGGAGGGGCTCTCCGACGGCAGCTGCGGAGCTGTAAAGCTGCTAGTGAGGCGACCGCTGCTGGAAGGGCCGAAGACCAGACGGTCATGGTCGAACTGGGTGAAATCAGTGTCGGGGTCGTCGAGGCCAATGGTGGCTGGGCTTCCCTGCAGTTCGTAGAGAGCGGACTGCGCGTCGACTGAGGTAAGGCCGGTAAGATGAAGCGGATCGGCAGTGTAAGGCGCGCCGGCTGGGGTAACGAGACGAACGCGCGTGACCTTGTCGGCGGCGAGTGGAGACGACCCCCCGGTAAGGTAGTTGGTCAGCGGAATTGGACTCACGGGCGCCGATCCCAGATCAGTCGCCTGGAGGCCAGGATAATGCGTGAGGATCGCCTCGAAGGCGGCCATCACTGCGACGGGATCGATCGCCAGGCCGTCGCCGTCGTAGAAGCGCGCTGCGCCGGAAAAGCCGAGGTCGGCTCCTGCTTCTGCGAGTCCGGCGGGCGATGGTCCAAGAGACTGGCTGGGGAAGAAGATGTAGCGGGGAACCGGGCGGCAAGAAAGGCCGCGGTTGCGCTCGGGGCGCGTGGTATCGCTGGCTTCGAGGATTTCGCAGTAAAGACGGCCGAGGCGAAGCCATTGCTGCTCAGGTACCGTGAGTAAAACGCCCGATGTGTTCTCAGGATTGCCGCCGGCCTGCATCAGGGTGATCTGCCAGGCCTCGCCGGAAGTGAGGTTTGTGTAAGCCGCGTCGAGCGGCGCCGCCCAGTTGGCGTTTGCCGTGATCGTCATGACCGGCGGATCGGACTCCGAAGCGGGTGTCGCATCCACGACCGTGAAGGAAGGATTTGAAGCACCGTTCGGAGCCCAGTCCGCAGCGAGCCGCGGCATGGTGAGGCCGAAAGCCTGGAGTTCGCCGTATTGAAGGGCCTGAGTTAGTTGTTGCGTGTTCATCCGGTCTCCTGTGGCTCAAAAGGAAGCGGTGGATTGACGGGCCAGCGGGTCCGTCAGGCGCACGATGTAGTTGCCCGCGTTCGCATTGGAATAGGGAAGGAGAAGGGAAAGCTTCCAGTGGCCGTTGTCGTCGGGCGCAGTCCGGGTAATTCGGATGACGGTCGGGGGCAGCGGGGGGGAGCAATGGTTCCCACGGGTAGCAACTCGGGCGCCTCGGCGAAAAGCTGGTACTGCTGGAGCGGTCCCGGCGGACTGCCGGGCGAGAGCAGCAACAACTCCACCAGAGCCGAGCCTACGGGGCTTGCGGCAGCGGCCGGTAGATCAGTGGTCAGCGTGACAAGCGCGACGTGCATCGGCGTGAGGATGGACGCCTGGAAGGATTCAATCAGAGGCGGCGCAGTGGGCAGAGCGTATCCGGACTGGATGAGAGAGTAGGGCGACTCGCCGCTGTAGAGGCCATTGGCGGGGTCGTTAGCTCCGACGGCGGTGGCGCGATAGTAATAGGGATACCAGCTGGGGATCGCGGCCGTATCGAGCAGCGTCATGCCGCTGAGGGGTGTGCCGGCGAGTGTCTCGCCGCTGTACTCCTGCCAGAGCGGGGAATTCTCATCGTACTTCGCCGGACCCATGGCTGATCCGCTCTGGGCAAGCGCCTGGTTGCGAACGCGAAAAAGGCGATAGCCCGCAGGCAGGGCGCTTGTGGCTACGGGCAGAACGATCACCTGGATGCCGGACGGCGATCCGGGTCCGGGCCGAAGCAGCACTCGCGGCGTTGCGGGAACATTGCGCCGGGGCACGCTGAAGATCGCGACGGAGGAAGAGCGGCCGCTTTCGACGTTGTTCGGGCTGATGGCAGAGATGCGATAGACGTAGAGCGTATCGGCAGCGCCGGGCAGAACGATCTCCGTGCTGGATGCTGCGATGGGGTCGTTGGTCAGACGCGCGAAGCCCTGCAGAGATGCGTCCTGATAGTTGTCGAGCAAGTTCTTGAGCAAGGTGGCGCGAGTTGGAGCGGGCGTTCCAGGCGCCGGGTCGGGCGTGCCCCCCGGACTGCCTGGAGGCAGGATATGCAGCAGCGCAGTCTCTGTCGCCTCCCAAACGTAATAGCCGGTAGCCGCCGGATCAGGCTGCCAGGTGAGGACGCCGCGAGCCATTCCCGCCGCATCGGGCAACGCGGTCCAGCTAATGGGCGGAGGTGTGAATGTGACCGTCGGTGGATTCGGATTCATGGCGCGAACGATCTTGCCGATGAGCAGAGGCGGCGGAGGCGGCGACGCCGGTGTGTTCGACGTGGATTGATCCGTGGGATCGCTCCACACGCCGGGTTGCACGACTTCCGTCGCCGTGGCGTAGATGGCGAAGTCGATTTCGTTGGAATGAGAGAAATCCAGCTGGATGCCGGTCAGATCGATGCGGTATTGCATCTGGCTGGAAGTTGGATCGGGTGTAGGCGGCGTGCCGGAACCGAGAATTACAACCGGACCATTGGTACTGTGTCCACTGGTGACCGTGGGTATCACCTGCGTTGGCAGCACCGTGTCGGGGTTGGTCCCAGTATAAGAGAAAGTTAAAATTACCGGGGTTCCTACGGGGCCAGAGTTGGACATTGCAAAACCGCTCAGGAACGGCGGATTGAGCGTGTTGGCCGGGGCGGGGACGAATTGCCCGGTGAACCGGATCTCCGCAGGTGCGCGGTCTTGCCAGTTCCAGCCAAAGTCGATGCGAAGCGTCGCAGGCACGATCGGAGATGGGGGACTGCCGGCGTTGGCGGCGAAAAGAAATTCCGCATTGCGCAGCGAGGGTTTGGTGACGGGAGCGGGCGAGAGAGCCGTGTCGGTTTCGACCCAGTTCGACCACTGGCCGAAAATATCCTGCGCCGCGACAAGATAACGGTTGGTGACGGGAGGAGCCGCAAGCGGCAAGCTGCACGCCACATCGGTGAAGAACGGCCCTTGCAGAGCGGGCGGCGTGTTGGGGTCAGGATTGACCGGAGAGAGACCGACGAAGACATCGTATCCGCCCACGGCAGCGGGGCGCGCTGCGTTCAGCACCTGGGATTGATTGGAAGCGCGGCTGGCGAGGATGCCGTATCCCTGGGGATCGGCCGGCGCATTCCAACTTACGCGGATGGCGGCCAGGATCGGCTGGTCGCGCTCGAGCGGAGCGTGCGACTGGGAGAGTGCCGAAGCAAGGCCATCGGGGGCCGCGACCGGGAGCTGTCCTGTGGAAATGGCGGCAAGCGTGCCGGAGAAGCCGCCGGGAAAGACGAAGGGTGCAGTGACCATGTAGTCGTAGAGACCGTAGTTGTCGGCCGGCGGCAGAATCGGAGGCGGGGCCGAGGCGGACGGCTGAACAGCGACCGCGATAGGCGCAGGCTGGGATTGGCCGACCGGCGCAGTTGTCACCGTCGGCGGGGGAGCCGGAGTTGGGAGCGGAGGGGCGGGAATGGGTGTCGGGATTTCGATAATCGTGCTGGCGACGGTGACAAATGCCGTGCCGAATGCGGTGGGGTTCTGTACGCTGACCGCGTTCACAGTGACAGAACTTGGCGAAGGAATGGCCGCAGGTGCTGAATAGAGGCCGGTGGAGGAAATGGTGCCGACGACGCTGTTGCCGCCGGGGACTCCATTGACACTCCAGGCCACGGTGTTATTCGTTGCGCCCGTCACAGTGGCCGTAAATTGCGCGGTCGAATTGATCGCAACGCTGGCGCTGGCTGGTGCGATGGTGACCGTAATGGTGGGCGCGCCGCGCAGCGGTGGGATGTCGAGTGTTCCATATCCCAGCCCTACAGCCGCATAGGGATCGGTGCTGACGGCGAGCATGGCCACACCTGTGACCGGAAGCTGTACCTGGCTGGGCGGACCTGTGGGCGACGCCAGCGTAGCGCCGATCTGGCTGAGGCCGTCGGTGTTAATCGTCTCCGAATACAGCGACTGCATTTTTTGTGGGTTGGTATCCACGGAGTTTTCGAGGCAATGCTCGATCATGGGGACGATGTTGCCAGCGCTACGAATGCTCGTAACGTAGGCGGTGGCATTGGGCTGCGGCCACGCCGGGAGCGGGAAATCTACGATGCCGGTGGGCGGCGGAGGCAGCTCGAGCTCTGCTGTAATGAGGGTGCGCTCTGTGGCTGCGGTTACACCGTTGAGTGTCGGCGGGGTGAGCGGATTCGGCCAGAAGCCCTGCGGCGAAGTTTTATAGGACGCTCCTATCTCGTTGTTCAAAAGCGGCAGCCCAACCGTCTGAATCTGCACCCAGTCGGGCAGGTTGGCGTAGACCGTTTCTCCGATGGCTTCGATTGGCCCAATCGCGCCTGCGCCGGTGGCGGTGATGGCGGCGATGCCCGGACAGCGGAATTCGACCAATCCGTTTTGTGAGAGGGTAACGATCTGGCTGGGCATGGCGTGACCGTAGGCATCGACCGCCTGCACCGTGACACTGCTGGATGCGGCGACGGCAACCCCGACAATGACGACGTAGGCTATATCGTTGCCGGGAAGAACGGGAAAGACCTGCGCGACACTGGAGATGGTGGTTTGCGTAGATTGGACAACGACCAGGGCGACGCCTTCCATGCTGTTGCGGGCTCGGCGATAGACCTGGAAGGGCTCTCTCGGGAATCCCAGCTCAGACCTCTCGGACCAGCGCAGCGCGATCGCGGTGTTGCCGTCGCTGCCCGGGAAGTATTCATTCCGGACAGGGGCGAGGTTCTTGTTCTTCGACGACGCGATGAGATTGCCGGCACGCAGCGCGAAAAAATAAGGCCAGACGATTCTAGACATGGTCGTCCTCCCAGGGCGCATGG
This sequence comes from uncultured Acidobacteriota bacterium, assembly GCA_963833995.1. GTDB lineage: Bacteria > Acidobacteriota > Terriglobia > Terriglobales > Acidobacteriaceae > Telmatobacter. Next base: position 284,345 of record CAWIAE010000010.1, read on the forward strand.
GGCGTAACCAGCAACTCGAAGATGGCGGCCGTCTGGTCGGGATTGCCGTAGACCGAGCTGGCCGCACGGAATAGCTGCAGCGAAACAATCGTGCCGGCTGCCGGCGGTGAAAAGCCCGCCGTAAACATGGCGATGGTGCGCGTGCCGCCGGGCGAGACGATGAAGCTGCCAAAGGCAGGCGAGTCTGGTGAGCTGTGGCCTTCGGTCACCTGCAGCGAAGGAACCTGCTCAATGGTGACGATCTTGAAAGAGGGATCCGTCGAGATTGGGTTTGTCAACTGTGGCTTCAGGCGATAGCGCCAAAGCGGCTCGATGGCATCGATGAGAATCGCGTGCGGTACGAAACCACTGGCGGTGGAAAGCCAGTACAGCACGACGGAGTTCGTTGTGGGAGAGGGTAGAGCCTGTTCTCCTGCGCTGAGAAAAGCCTGTTGGATGTCGTTATCCTTGAAGACCTGTGCTCCACCGCTGTTCGGTAATGCGAGGGCCGAAGCGAGCGTGCGATGTGTGATGACAAGCCCATTTTGGCTGAAGGAGGCGGCCAGTGCCTGCATGTTGGCATAGCGCCCTGTAGAGAAGTTGCGGCGGAACAGCGGCGTAACCGCGCTCGCAGGAGAGCCAGGAGCGGTGGGCGTTACGGGATCGGTTACCAGATCGAAGGTATAGCCCATGAGTGGGCGCAAGTAGACCGGCGCGGTGAAGACGACATTTTGATACTGGCTCACCGAGCCATTGAGGCATGGCAGACTCTGCGCCAACTGCAGCAACGAGTCGTACATCGCTTGTCCGACGCCATTGATCATTTGCAGCGGCGAGGGCGATCCGGTGAGGAATGCGCCGGCGGGAGAGCCTTCCGGGAGGCCATCGGCGGCATGGAGGTTGAAGGTGAGCTGATAGCCATATGCTTCGAACAGAGAGAAGACGGACCGGTCGTTGAAGATCACATCCAGCGGATCCTCATAGAACACAAATGTCTCGTTCTGCACCGGAGAACTGCAGAGCACATAGGAGTTGAGAACCGCAGGCGGCTTGTTGTCCGTTTGGAACTCGTATGCCTGGGAGCGGTTCGACGGATTGCCGGTGGAACCGGAGTTGGTCGCGATGACATCGTAGTTCACGGTGATGGTGTAGACAGTGTCCGGGGCAAGAAGTGGAACGGGGCTTCCGCCATCGAGATAGCTGGTGATCGCCTCGATGGTGCTTTGCTGAATCGCAACCTGGTTGTTGTAGCGGATAGTTTCGCTGGTGGGGCAGGACTCCGCTGCGCCCACCATGACAGCGGCTTCGAAGTTCGAGGGCGCCGTGGTTGCCACTTCGATGGTGACCATTTTGGGCGACGGAATGAATTCGAAGAACAGAACCACATCCGTGGTCTGCTGGAAGAGGAACCCAAGCATAGAGGCCACATCTCTGCTCCACGGGCTGGTTGCCGCGGTCCAGGTGGCGGGGAGCACGGTTGTGTCGTTGGCACTGGTAACCATCTTCGGTGCCAGCGACATGATGGGATGCGTGGCAACGGGGGAGCCATTCAGATCGAGTTCGATGATCTCTACCCAACTCTGATTGGCAGTGGCCTGCATCAGCTTGAAGAGCGCGGCGTTCATCGCAACCACCATGCGAATGCGCTGTGAGGCTCCGATCTCGAACTTCAGCCAGCGGTTGGCCGAAGCCAGCTGGAGAGCGGATTTCGCTGCCTTTGCCCCGTTGGCCGTGGTGATTGTGTCGCCGCCGGTGGAGAAGCCGGACGACGCGTTCGTCTGCAAGGTGAGCGCAACAAGCTGCGGCAGCTCCACCGCACGCGAGCAAGGTGTGCGCGACACGATGGGCACCGCGCCGAAACCGACGACCTGCGCGGGAGAGAGGCTTTCGCCGGCCAGCGGAAGCCCCAGACTCAGCAGGAGCGAATCGGCGGCGCTGAAGGCGGGTTGCACCACCTGCATGTCGGTCGGTACCGGGGTCTGGCGCTGGGTGTTGGGCGGGTCAGGATAGACAATGCCGTGGAGGAGCCAGCCATTTGCTGAAGGGCCGAGCCGCTGACCACAAAAGGCCCAAAAGATGCAGGCGGCCGGCGCAACGACGGCGCATGTGTTACCCCAGGTTGCCGTCAGCGAGGCGCTTAACTGATCTGAGCGTTCGAGAGCGCTGGTGGTGACATTGGGATTGCGGCTGAAAAGTGCCAGGTCTACCTGGGTCTGCGAGGTGTTGTTCGACGGTTTATTCGGACGCCAGGCCACGGGGGGCGCGGGAAATCCCGTGGGCAGGGGCGGGCTTATCGAGAGGCTGGTGACCTGATACTGCGCAAAGCTGCTGCCGCCGAGATTCACGCCCGGAGTTCCGGGATAAGTTGGGCAGCTTGGCAGCGGTACGGTAAAGGTGGCGGTGACAGCGGAGACGTCGACGCCGAAGAGCATTTGGATCACAGGAACTGAGTCGATGGGAACGACGGGTATTGTCTGATTGCCTGATCCGCCCACCAGCAGCGCGTTGCCAAGGCTGGCATCGATGGGCCGGTCGCCCTGCCCCTGAGCGATGACCGGGGCAAAGCTTTGCAGATAAAGGTTGGAGATAAGCGCAGGCGGATCAGGCGGGTTATTGGGGCTGTTGATGGAGAAGTCAACGCAGGCCGAAACGCTGAAAAAGAGGAAGCTAACCGATCCGCAAACATGGACCTTGAGATAAACAGGGTCCGGCGCCGTCAGCAGAAAGTCGCCGGTTGCACCGATATTGACGACGAGCAGATGCAGGGAGCCCTCAAGATGCACGTTGCCGACGATAAAGAGATGCGGCGAGAACGAAACGCCAAAGTTAGCGGACGCTGCGACCTTGAGATAAATACCGGCTGACTCACTGCCCCAGAGTACGGATGCAAAAACCCCGAGTGCGACAGCCACGCCGGGCAGCGAATCATTCGATCCGGGCGGGAAGGGCGTAATTGCCTGGCCGCCCACCATAAAGTAGCCGCCGCCCCGCACGATACCGAGAATCAGGGCGCTGGCCGGCGTCTGAATGGTCCCGATCCACAGATGCCAGGTGGAGGGATCAATCCAACTGAAGTAAAGCTGAATGGGAATTTGCGCGGAGATCAGTTCCGAAATCTCGAAATCGATCATGACCCCGAGGGTGATCTGTTCGGCCCCGATATCGATGTCGAGAATGCCGATGATGCCGACATCGAGTTGGGTGGTGTCCATGCCATCGTCGGAGATAGCGGGCAGGTCCGCAATGATCTTGAGATTGACGGTGATGATGATCCGCGGCCCTGGCAGCTCAAGCAGGAGCATGCCGCGCAGGTTGAGCAGGTAGCCGTCATCGCTGCCGAGGACGGCTCCGACGCCAAAGGCCCAGTTGTCGATCTTGGGCGCCCAGAACTGCGTTGCGCCGTCAGTGGACTCGAGGAGATACGGCTGCCCCTTGGTTCCCATGAGCCAGCGAAGATCGGGCCCAACCGCATCGCCCGCCACGGGTGCGGCCAGTACGCGATCGTAGTGCATGCCGAACAGGCCGAAGATGCCGAAAAGGGCGAGTCCCGTACTTCCCAGCGTGATCGGGGCGGGGAAGTCAACCTCGAAGCCGAAATAGAAGGCGGTAGCTTCGCGCGCGCCCTGCGTAACATGATGTACGCCGACCGAAGCCACCAGGCGTAGTCCGATGCTGACCACGCTAAGATCGAGAGAGCCGTCAAAGCCGTCATTGGCAATGTTTACCGTGCCACTGCCAATGAGCGTGTTGGGAATATTGACCTTGATGCCGGAGGGCGTAATGGTGGGCGCGCCCGATCCGTCGAGCGGCACCTTCACCGTAAATTTGTCGACGGTAATGATGCCGAGGTCCGCTTTGATCTCGATATCGACCTCGAGAGTCAGCGGATTGAAGCGGGCAATTCGGGCTCCGGCAATTTTGAGCAGATCGCCAAGCGCGCCTGGCAGCTTGAAGAGGCCCGGATCGCTCAGGTCGAGCGAATAGCCTTTGCTCGTGTCGAGAACGATCTGGAAATTGACCGGGTGGCCGAAGTTAAGGCTGACGCCCACCGCCTGGTAGCGGACCTTGAGAGGCTTGGTGGAGTTGACGAGAGTGCCAATGTCAATACCGAACTGGACTCCGTAGTCGAAGGTGAGGGCGGCATTGGTAAACTTGCCGGCCGGAATGTTCTCGCGCAGCTGCAGCGAGCCGCCGTAGAGGGTGATGCCGGTGGTGCGGATGATGTCCAGTGCGCCGATTGCGACGGGGACGCCAAGATCGACAGCGATTTCGCTCCACTGCCCGGCATCGGATGGATCGAGCGCGGATGTGGCCGCGCTGAGAATGGGCGTGAAGATCATGATGGCGCCGAGGATGTCCTTCAGCGTGCTGTCGTCGGGATTGTCCATGTGTACCAGACCGTTGGCATCGGCCGGTACGGCGCCCAGTGTGAGGGTTTCACTCAAATTGCCGGTTGAGAGGTCGTAGGTTACGTTCAGTGTGAAGTCGACGATGCCGCTTGGCGGGCTGGCCACGGTGGTCGCCGCAGGTGTGTTCGTAATCCCCAGTGAATTGCTGCCGGAAGGCGGAGATCCGCCCGGTACCGTGGACTGCGCCTGTGCCGAGAAGTCGATTTCGCCGGAGACTTCCACCAGCACCGGAACGTTCTTTTCGAGGCGCACATGGATGCTCAGCCTGCGAATGGTTTTCGGCTTCGGATTCGCTGGCGGCGCCGGCGGTGCGGGCGGCGTTCCGGTTGCCCCGCTAGCCTCTGTAAGCGTGAACTGGATGTTGTTGATGTACTTCTGCGGCGTAGGCTGCGTAGAGTCGGCAACGGTTATGACCAGCGCACCGGTCTCCTGCGCGCCCGAACTGACATTGGGCGCCAGCGCGAGCCTCTGCGTGTTGTCCCACAGTTGTTGTCCCCCAGGTGCGGGCGGCGAAGCTGGTCCAGGACTGAAGACCACGGATTGCGTGTAAGGGGGAATCCCCCCGGCGATCTGCAGATAGAGCACCGCACCGGAAGGCATGGTGAGCTGACCGCCGTGCCAGAGCGTCGGGCTCAGTTCATGGCCGGCGTTGACAGTCAGCGGCGTGGCGCCGTCCCACGCGGTGATTGCCACGGTGAAGCCGTCGCGGATCAAGTCAAATTCGGCTTCGAGCCAGACTTCTCCAGCGAAGGAGATCAGCGCGTCACGAACGATCAGGTTTAATGCGAGATCCTTGTCTGAATCGCAGTAGTAAAGCTGGATTGCCTTGATGTAGACACCTTTAAAGTTCTCATCGGTGCCGAAGAATTGCAGGATTTCCGGCGGCGCGCCATTGGAGCTCAGGTCGAGCACGATCGTGTCGACACCGAATGCCACTCGTCCCGAGGAGTGAATTGCCAGCGGCGGATCCATCGTTGCCAGTTGCCCCTCGGCAAGGTCGTTGGGTGCGTCGAAGCCGGGGTCGCCCCATGCTGCGACTTCGAAGTCCGGTGGCTCTGCAAAATCCTCTACCTGGGTGTAGCGCAACAAAATCTGGGGCATCAGGATGCGCACATCGGTCTGCGGCGGCGATCCCGGATTCGCAGAGACGGTGAAGTCCGGGTTCTGGACCGCTGGCTGCCAATTCGGCCCCATATGGAAAGTAAGCAGGTTCAGCAGCAACTCAAGTTGGAAGGCAACGCCGGGAAAATCCGTGGGACCGGAGGGTGAACTGACGGTGCCGAAAACATCGTCGCGCAGCGGAGCGAGCGACGGCGGGAAGACGGGCGATGGAATATCGCTGACTGCAGTTCGGATAAAGCTCGCGCCGGAACGGGGAACGAGGAGGCGAAAGCGAATGCTGATGTCGTGAAAGTCAAATACTGCGCCGCTGGGATCGGTGTGCTGTGGCGGAGTGCCGGGTGGGGAGCTCAGAAAATAGACGATCCCGGTATAGAGGACCGCGTTGTCGTCACTGGTCGCCTGCAGATCAGAGATCGAGAGCAGCGACAGGTATCTATCAATGTAGTCCGGGAAGCTGAAGCCCAGGAGGAACTGGGGTGCGAGCAGGTCGTAGAGGTTCAGTGAACGTACCGATGCGCTCATGCGGCCCTTCCCAAAATTACGGAGATCCCCGAAGGCTCGGCCTGGCGGAAACTGGCCGCTCTGGCTCCAGAGCCGAAGCAGACGGCCATAGGCTTCTTGGCGGACGCAGGCTGCGCCCCGAGTCGTGGATATGTTTTCACGAAAGCCCTCCGCGCTGGCCCGAAGCACAGGCCCGAGGCACGAAGGTAGCGTGCCCGGTTCTCAACAGGGGAAAACAAAAGAGCCGCCGCCGTATGCTATCTCGGCGAAACGGTCGGGAACTGAACAGGGACTGGGACTGCCGCTACCAACAGGGCAACATAGTAGCGTAGTTTTCTGAGGATTTCGAGAAAAAAAAAGGAAAGAATTTTGGCGCCCCCGAGGGCGACGACGTTGGGAAGGTGAGTGAGTACCTTGCGCAAATTCAGGAATCTCTAAGTGCCGGAATGTCCCGACTCCACGCCTTCGATCGAGAGGATGCCGATACCACCCCACTCGCCCGTGGAGCATGCTTCGCCAGCGTAGGAGGGACGTAATTCCGTCCAGAGGCGAGACATGCCGCAGCGCCGCTGCGCATGCCAGTCTGTATCCGCAATACCAGAAAGGCCGATGAGGCGCGGACCGGTGGAGAGGGCAAGATCGAATCGGCGGCGCCCTTCCCGATAGCCACACTCTCCCTCGAGAAGAACGGCGTCGTATCGTCCAGAGACTCTCGCACGGGTCCCGGGCGAGACCGGATCTGCATCGATCAGTCGAACCGCCTGGCCGAAACGGTGACGAGCATCCTCGATGCTCTCCGCGAGGCTGGTCGGCGGGGTCGGGTGGACGACCGTGATTTCAATGTCGCGCGCCATGCTGCGAAAGCGGCGCGCAACGTGCCACGCCACGCCCTCGCTGTGCTCACCGATTGCCAGGAGCGTGTGCGGTTCCACTTCGGAAAGGCGAGCGAGAAACCACGCGAATTCATCTGGCCGCAGATGCAGGGGCGGCTGTTCGCAGCCGTCGAAGGCGAACGTCTGACGGATGTCTGGCGCGCTTTGCCTAAGAACCTGCGCGGATTCCCAGCGAGCCAGATCCGCTTCATGCTTCTCCCAGAATTCTTCGTCAGATGCTGGTTGCTGCAAGGCGTCCAAAAGGAGGCAGCCCCCTTCATCGCGTGCAAAATGCACGCCAGGCCACGCTTCGACGCCGCAGTAGAAGCGGGGAACACGAAAGCAATCGCGTGCAAAAACTCGGGAGTGCCGCATCCAGAAGAAGGTGCCGTGATAATGCCAGTCGCTCAGGTTGTGATGGGCTTCGAAGCGGCCGAATCTCCTGAAGGAACCGGTGAGCGCAAACTGCTCCAGATGAGCCCGCACCTGGGGCCAGTCGTCCAGCGCGGCCCGGTAACTGACCTCTGCCCATCGTCGAATCGCGGCAGGTACGGCAGGCTCGTGCTTCACGCCCTTGCCATGCGCGTAGAAGGTGACCTCATTCACGTCCGTGGAAGCGATGCGGCGCAACATCTCTGGGAAAGTCGCGGTCTCGCCGGACGGATGGTTGGGGTAGACAAGGAATTCGCAACCATGTCCTTCGAGAGCAGACTGCACATCCTCCGGATTATCGGACCGGTGGTCGTGAACGATGCTCACAATCCGGCGGCCGTTGAATAGATCGAGTCGCCGTTTCAGTTGCTCGATGTTCCAGCGCCACGTAGGCCCGTGAACGGGCCACAGATGATAAATGAGATTGCGCCGTGGCGTTGCCGTGAACGGAAGCGCAACCGATGGTGGCACAGGATCGGGTGCGGATTCGCGCGGTTTGGTAACGGCTGGGTTGGATCGTCCTGCGCCGTTGCGGGAACCATTGGGCCACTTTGGGGGCGCCAGGTGCGGGTACTTTGCCAGCCGGAAGATGAAGGTTGGGTTAGCGATGTGCTTCCAGCGGACGCGGTTCGCCAGCAAGCGCTCGATCAACCGCCAGTCCCACGCAAGGTCATTAAAGGGGAGCGTGCCGCCGAAGTAGCGATCGAAAAGCTCGCGCCGGAAAAGCGGCTGGCCGAGATCGATGCGGCCGAAAGCCGGGGGTGCGAAATTCAGTGTAAGCCGGCCATCGTACAGGCAACCGCTGTAAACGAAGCCAAGCCCCGGATCGGTCTCCATCGCTGCGAGGAGCTTTTCGAAATGCTCGGGCCTGTAGCCGTTATCGTCTGACAGGAAGCAGATGTACTTGCCGGACGAAAGCGAGAGACCCACAGACGCGGGAGCGATGCCCCAGTTGTTTCCGCGCGAGCGCAAGGACGCGAGGCGCAACGGATGCCTGCCGTCCGCGTGATCTTCGATGAGCGACCGGATCAGCGAAAGGACCGGCGCAGACGGACCGTCGGCAACAACGATGTGCTCATAAGCGTCAAAGTTCAGACCCTGCACCGAACGCAGACAGGCATCGAGGCAGGAGACGCGATCGTACACCGTGGTGACGATGCTGACGAGGGGTTCTGCTGCGGCGGGTCCTGAATCGTAGAGGAGGTCGTATACCGGCGCGGTGGAAACGGGGACGTCAACGACGGGTTCTTCGGGTCCGGGAGCCGACACTTCGAGATTGCGCAGGCGAACAGAACCGACCTTTGCGCCCACGAAGCAGTATCCGGAAGACAGGAGGGAATCCTGGATGGCGCACTCCAGCTTGCCATTCACGCGAAGGCTTAGCGTCCCATCTCGCCACATCACGATGATGGAATTCCAGCCATTGGCGTTCAGCGTCAGCGATCGGAAGAGATGGTCATGCCGCGCAAGATACGCGGAGGCGCCGGTGACCATGAGGTGGTAGGAGTTGGACGACTGATTCCGCTGCTCGCGCTGATGGATCTTGGCGACGAAAGTTATACCGTGCTGAGCGTATACGTCGAAGGCTAACCGAACGCCAGAGTACATTTCCGTGCCAATGAGGCCCGTTTCGCTGCCGGGAGCAGCCGCATGTCGCGGTCGAAGGACGAATGCTTCACCATCAGCTTCGACACACTGAGGCTCGGCCTCCCATCCTGACAAAATGGGATCTCCCTTGTCAGGCAGGATGGCGGACGGCTGCTTTGCCCTCGGGATCGCAGGCATGTGAACCGCTGCGGAAGCGACCCACGGGTACTCCGACTGCTCTCCGGTGGCTGCTGCAAATGCGGTATACAAACGGTGCGCGTAAGTGTGGCCGGCGAGCCGGCGGATGCACGCCCTGCGAATCGATTCGAAGCGAGCGGGGTTGCTGAGAAGGTCCTCGATGGTGGATACCATCTCGTTCGCACCTGTGAAGACGGGCATCTCAGGACATAGCTTCTCTATCTCCGGCCGCCGCTCGGAGATGACCAGCGCGCCACAAGCAAGCGCTTCGTAGATGCGCGGGTTCATTGAAATCGCGGTTATGTGCTCCCGGTTGAAGTGGTGTTGGGCGCGAAAGACGTTAAGGACAATCCTGGTCTGCCGATAGAGGTTCGCGGTTTGGATGGCAGGAATGTTCTGCGATTGATTTACGCGCCGTACTTCCGGAGCTTGCCAGGGGCCTCCGATTGTGTAGGAGAGGAGACCGCGGCGAGCGAGCTCAACGAGCATCTGTTCACGCATGGGGTTTGCGCCACCAATGAAGCCGACCTGATGTTCGCGCGGCCCCGGACGGTAGTGGTAAAGCGTCGGATCATAGCAGACCGGCAGGTAGTGGGCGTTCTTGTGGCGGCCCAGTGTCGAGGGGTCGTTGACGAACACGGTGCCGAATCGCTGCGCGAAGCGGCTTGTATCATCTACCTCATAGGGCTCGTCAAGCAGCCACACAGCGGCTCGATGCCGATGGGGATCTCCTGGGAATCGCTTGCTATAGTTCCGTCCGTGAACGACAAAGAGAAGGTCGGGCGCAAACTCATCAATACGTGCAGGGAGGGCCGGATCGTCCCAGTAAGCCGCCGCCGTTTCCGCACTCAGATCCTCGCCTGCATTCCGCAGCCCATCAGAGAAGACTTCTCCGCAGGATAGGAAACGGTAGTTCACAAAAAAGATTTTGCGGCCGCTGATCGCTGCTGCCGCAGGCGCCGGCACGAAGGACGAGCGCGCAAATTGCTCAGCGGAGATCTTTGGGAATGCGGTCAGGCGGCTTTCCGCGCTCAGGTTAAATACTTCCACGCCAAGTTTGCGGCACTCTTCGGCCAGCGCCCCATACTCCTTGTTAATCTGGGTTAGCTCGCCGGCGAGCGGATGACGTCCAGTTGCCGCAAAGAAATGGTGCTCGCTAAAGTCAACGCCGATGAGCCCGATGCGCGCTGCCCCCATTGAGACAGCCAGGCATAACGCAACGTATGGCGAGTTGCGCGTGTACGGAAGTCCCTGGGTGCCGGAGAGATCGGTTCCTCCGCGCTTCCCAAGCTGGAAGCGAACGACATTTGGGTGGGGAATACCTAGATCGAGCTGCGTAAAGATCGCTCTGGCCTGGCTTGTTTCGACAAAGCGAAATCGGTCGCCGGAGAATTGGCTGCGAGGATTGACCACCACCAGGTAGTCGGGCTGGAAGAGCCGGCCCACGTCATTCACTCCGATGGAGATGAATCGCTCAGGAGCTACAACGCCTGACAGTGACGCGCCGCAGCCGCAGACCAGCATCGTTTCTCCCCGATGATAACCGCGAAAGGAAGCGAAGTCGGATGGCAGTTCCCGTGGCTCGGAAGCTGGTGGCAGAACATACGGAGCGTTTGGCTCTTCCGCGCGTGGAACAGGCATCTGCTCTGGGCGATGATTCCTTTCCATGCGCTCGCGCAGAGCTGGAAGAAACCGCCAGATGACGCGGTCGTCGATGTCGGCAGCCTGGTAGAGATCAAATTCGGAGGGTGAACGCCGCGGAGCACCGTCAGCGTTACCGCGGGCGATACGCCGCAAATATTCCTGGCGCGACTTGGTGTGATAGTGATTGATGCGCAGGAACGAGTGGGCCGGTCGCGGTGAATGCGGCCCGGTCAGTTCCGTGCCCGATTCGCTGAAAGTGCCCCCATAGGTTCGAAACCAATGCGGATTCGGGCCGGAGGCCTGGACCTTGTCCATGCGAACGATGCTCTTGATGTGGCGATTGGGAGGGAAGCTGTCCGTGGGGCGCGAAGTGAAGCGTTCGGTGACCAGGCCGGCCGTCGGCGCATCCTGCCCCGATGAGCCGAAGCACATCCAGTTGACGCCAATCGCACCCCACTCGGGTCCAGCAATCGCCTCGATTGCTTCGCCGATCTTCTGGTGAGAAGGCGAGAAGAGGAATTCGTCGCAGTCGAGAAATGCCACCCACCACGGCATTCCAGCATGTTCATTGATGAAGTGCTGGTAGGCCTCTAACTGGCTGGGCGGGCGGGTCGGCCAGTCAATTATTCGAACAAGGCCCTGTTCGATGAAAGGGCGAAGGACGGATTGGTAATCGTCATCGGACCGATTTTGGTAGAGGTGGAAATGGTCGACTCCCGCCAGATGGTGGAACGCGATCCACTCCTGCAGGTAAGGTGCTTCATTTCTGAAGATGGCGCAAACTGCCAAGTGCATCGGCCGGACCTGCCTGACAATTGAACCGGATTGGGGCTTCCCGGCACGCGTGGGGAACACGATCAGGGGATCGTACCGAGGCCCGCAGGCCGAAATAATACCACAACCGGGGCGGAACACTGGGATACAACTTTCTGAGTCAGAATAATCCCCCGACCTCCCGGAATTAGTGCGCACCAAAGGGCGGCTAAGCGGGGCCCGATTTTTGCATTTCACCTATGATATAAAGGTTTCTCCGAGGTGGACTATGAGTTGGGACGAAGCCGAAGATACGACGCCATATAAGGTGGTGGTAAACCTGGAGGAGCAGTACTCCATCTGGCCGGCCTACAAGTCCCTGCCGGCCGGCTGGCGGGAGGAAGGCAAGTCAGGCACCAAGCAGGAGTGCCTGGACCACATCGACCAGGTATGGACGGATATGCGCCCGCTCAGCCTGCGCAAGGCCATGGAATCGAGGCAGCCGTAGCAAAGGCTACGGAACCGGCCAACGGCGCCTTTCGCCGGTTCTATCGGTCTCGCGGTGCATCCGCAGGGTACGCTTCAACAATTTGCCCGTTGGACTGACTGGCAGCGCGCTGACGATCCGAAGCTGCGACGGCGACTTGTAAGCCGCCAGCCGATCGCGACAAAGCCGCACCAAATCATCGCTGGTTGCAATCGTTCCAGGCAACAGCACAACGTCCGCAACCACTTGTTCACCAAAGACAGGATCCTGGATTCCGTACACGGCAACTGCTTGCACACACGGGTGACTGCGGAGCAACTGCTCCACTTCGGACGGGTACACTTTCAACCCTCCGACGTTGATCATTTCCTTGATGCGGTCCAGCAATGAAAGATATCCCTCGTCGTCGAGACGGCCTACATCGCCGGAGTGAAGCCATCCCCCGCGGATAGCTTGCGAAGTTTCTTCGGGGCGGTTCCAGTAACCCAGCATTACATTCGGTCCTCGGATCAGGACCTCGCCAGCTTCACCCGCAGGCAAATCCGCTCCACTTTCCAGGTCAACAATCTTGATCTGCACGTCGCGGATAGGAGTTCCCACTGTACCGAGCCGGTAGTGAGTCTCGTGGTTATAGGTGGCGAAGGGCGAGGTCTCGGTCAGCCCGTATCCCTCATGAATCACGCGACCAAACGTATCCTGCCAGCGAAGGGCCACAGAAACCGACATGGGTGCGGCGGCAGAGAAAAAGTAGCGGAGCCCGCGAAGATCACCGGGCGCGGCACGGTCGAGCAGCAAGGCGTAGACCGCGGGCGGTCCAAACAGCATCGTCGGATTCTCCGACTTGATGGTCTGGAGTGTTTCATCGACGCGAAACTGTCGTTCGAGCACAACGGTCGCGCCCCCGCCAAAGGCCGCATTGAGGACTGCATTCTGGCCGAAGCAGTGAGAGAGCGGGACGAACAGGAGTAACCGGTCATCCGGCCTGATTTCCAAATACTTCACTTTAGCGGCCATGTTGCTGATGACATTCTGGTGAGAAAGAGTGCAGCCCTTGGGCTCGCCGGTAGTTCCGGATGAGTACACGATTACTGCCGGGGCAGAGGCGGCAACATCGCGGGCGGGCAAGTGTTTTGGCTCGTGAGCAATGGCCGGTTCGATTTCTTCGGCTAGCAGGACCAACTCCAGGCTGGGAAGCTCGTGGCGCGGGATATGGGCGGCGAGTTCCTCGTTGCTAATGACTACCATCGCCCCGCAATCGTGCAGTGCGCTCCGTACTTCAGATGATTTGCATAGTGGATTGAGACTTACCGCGATCGAGCCGATCTTGAGAATGGCCAGGTAACCGATCACGAACAGAGGACAGTTGGGAAGATAGAGCCCCACGCGGCTTCCCGCTACCACGCCGCGCTGGGAGAGGAAAGCGGCGAGACGGCCTGCGTCTGCCTCCAGCCTGGAGTATGAGAAGGTGGCGCCCTCAAACCGCAGGGCGACCCGATTCGGATAGTTCGCCGCCCCTGCTTCAACATGACGGGCTATATTCATGGTTCGAACTCTCGGCCCAGCGCTTTAAAGATATGTCCGCCTTGTTCCAGGTCCGCGGCGACACAAGCAATGTGCCTGTCAAGCGATTGCTCGTCGTCATCCCACACATACGGTCTCCGCTCGTCGGCTGGCCGACCGACAATGCGGCGCAACACGCTGTATAGCCTGGCAAGTCGACACGAAAGTAGGGGCATTGCATCGAAGGACCCTGATTCACGATGCGCCCGCAGGTCGACTGCCTGCAGCCCGATGAGCAGTGCAACCGAAACATAAAGGCGCCAAACGCGAACGGATTCGCGCGCAAGTTGTGCGGCAATATAGGACTGGCTGTTGATGTTTTGGTTATATTGCTCTGCGTGGGTTGGGAATCGGTCTACAAAAGTGTTCCCCAGATAAGTCAACAAGGGCATCATTGAATTCGCGGTGAGCTGCATCGCCTTGAGCCCGATATTGACGGGACGTTTGGCATTGCCCACCAGCGAGGCCGCCAGCCCATCGTTGAAGGCAGGCTCCATGACCAAAGCGATTTGCGCATCGAGATGTTTGGCCGCCAGACCGATGAACTGGCGAAGGTGATCCATCGCAACCGCGGGAACCTCGCCGAGGAAATTGCCGCCATAGCAGAAGGTCTCTGCTTCAGGATCGACGAGGGGGTTATCGGTTGCGGAGTTCATCTCGATCTCAATTTGCGCTGACATTTGTTGCATTCCTTCCACCAGAGGTCCTAGAAACTGCGGCAGGCAGCGGATGGAATAGCGATCCTGAATGAGACGTCCGGCTGTGTGGTTGTGGTCGCGGCCGCCGCCCGTGCGTATGAACCTGGAGCCAGCCAGCATCTCTCTCATGCATTTCGCAACCCATATCTGGCCTGGATGCGGCTTCTGTTCGTGAATGAACGGATCAAAGGACTCCACGCTACCCCGCAATGCCTCGATCAGAAGCCCATGAGACGCGAGCGACGCGGCGAACAGTCGCTTGGCATCCGCCACGCAGCGAGCAGCGATGGCAGTTGACACAGCCGTCCCGTTGATCAGGGCAAGCATCTCCTTCGGTGCGAGCACCAGCGGCTCGAGACCTATTTTGTGCAGAGCTTCACGGGCATCGAGAATCTCCCCATCCACCTCTACTTTGAATCCTGCGGGACTCCCAGTCAGTGCACCTGCAACATAGGTCAGAGGGACCAGATCGCCGCTGGCGCCGATGGAACCGAATTCATATACCAACGGAGTGACGGAGCGATTGAGCAGGGTGGCGATGCGTTGGATCAACTCCACACGCGCGCCGGACACCCCACGCGCCAATGAATTCATTCTCAGCACCATGCTGGCGCGCACGTCTTCGGGATCGATGGCTCGGCCTATGCCGGTCTTGTGCGCCCAGATGGCATTATTTTGGAGTTCGGCGGCCTGGTCCGGGGTCAACACTTCGTTTGCCAGGCCTCCGAAGCGAGTGGTGACGCCATATAGCGGACGTCCTTCGGCAAATGCCCGCTCGACCACGCGGTGTGCCTTGTCGATCCGGTCCAGCGCGGCCTTATCGCGGGTAAGCTCCACCGGCGCATGGTCACGGGCCACCGACATCAGGCTGTCGAGATTGAGCTGCCCGCCGTCAATCACGACCATATCGGGGCGTGCAGGTGCCGCCTGAGGCGGCGATGAGGACATCTCGAGGTCCAGGTCAACCTGATGCAGCACGGCCGGCAAACATTCCTGAATAAAGAAGTGGCCCGCCGGAAACGTTTCGCGGCGAAACGACCCAGTGGTATGCGGGCACCACGGCTCCATTTCGTGCGACGAAACCAGTGGGTCGGTAAGACCGGCAAAAGCTGTAATCGGACATGCCAGCGGCATTTGAGGACGGTATCTGTAGTTCGAGCAAGCGGCCAGATCTGCACGCAGCACAGGCAACATCAAAGCCATGACATCCGCGTCTGCGAGGGCCACTGACGACGCGCCGCCAAGGTGCCGCAAGTGGTCGAACAAGTCGCCGTCCGGCATCTCGTCTGTGAAGGGGAGCTCTTTGACCAGGTTTGGAGCCTGGTGAGCTGAGACGAATAGGTGAAGGGGAGCGGCGCCACGAGCCTCAAGGATTCTGGCAGCCTCGAAAGCGATCAACCCTCCCATGCTGTGGCCGAAGAGCGCGAATGGAGCCGGGCGGGAGCGCTCGATGGTCGCGGCCACGTCGGCGGCGAGACTTGCCACGGAGTCCAATAACCGCTCGTTGAAGCGGGATCCGTGTCCTGGAAGGTCGATGGCGATTACATCTGCCATGATCAATCCAGCACTCCAGTCGCGAAATGTTGCCGCACTGCCGCCGGCATGGGGAATGCAGTAGAGTCGTATCCTCGCTTCGGCTCCAGGGTTCATGCTTTGCCCTCAGGATTGAGTGGCGCCTGCAATCCGCAAACCGACTCGCCCAGCAACTTGATCAATTCCGCCTGTCGCTCTGACCTTGCTTCTGTAGGGGGTTCGAATCCAAGCGCCAGCAAGCGATTGGCAGCCGCCATGAACCTGCGGAAAACGTCGTGAGAGATTCCCCGCCCCGCGAGGTAGGGGATGATCCAGAAATCGAACGACCACTGCGGCATCCAGAGTGACTCGCTAATCTCCAGAAAGGCCTTTTCGATCAGCCGCATGCCCTCCCGGCTGGTCATGGTCGCATGCTTCCAGCGAAAGCCATCTCCTGTAATGCCCCAACGTTCGCGCTGGTTTACCACCGGCGTACCAGGCTCGCAATACCAAAGTTGAATCCTGTAGTAGTCAAGGGCGCTGGTGCGAATGAAGTCGACCGTCTGTTGAAATGTGGCCTCCGTTTCGCCGGGAAAGCCGGCAATAAACGATCCAAAAGTAAGAATTCCGTTCTGCTTCAACCAGCGGATTCCGCGCAGGTATTGTTCCACCGCGGCAGCCTTGTTCATGTATTTGAGCACTTCGTCAGAGCCCGACTCCACGCCCAGAAAGACCCCTTTACATCCGCTGCGCGCGGCCAACTCCACCGCTTCTTCATCGGCGTTGCTGCATCGAAAGTAGGAGTACCACTCAAACTTCAAATCCAGTTCGATGATCTTGTTGCATAGGTCTTTGAAGCGCTTCAGTGGAACATTGAACGTGTCATCAATGAAGACCACCTGGCGCACGTTGCCAAGCGCCCGCATGGATTCGAGTTCCTGCTCGACGGTATTGATCGAGGCCAGCCGGAGCGGACCCGCGCGCGCCGGATAGGCACAGAAAGCGCAATTAAATGCGCAACTCCTGGCCGTGCGCATTTGCAGCGTAGGGCCAAGACGATGGTCCGCTAAACGAGTCCAGTCGATGAAGTTGTCATCGAGAGAATTGTCTTCCGGCTGCGCCAGCGTCATGATCAGTCGTCCGCCCCTGCGATACACGAGGTTTGGAATTGCCTCAATCAAGCCGCCCGTCTTCAGGCATTCAACAAGCCTTCGCAAAGTGGTTTCGCCCTGCGCATCCACCACGTAGAAGTCAGCACCGATTTCGTCCAGGGCCAGGAAGAACTCCTCGGACGATCCGCGGCGCCGGTGATTGTTGACCAGCGGGCCTCCTACCACGATCTTCACCGTCTTGCTCCGCTCACGGGCAAAGCGGACCATTTCAATCACCGGTTGGTTGAGAACATAAAAAGTAGTGGTAATGGCAACCAGGAGAGTGCCAGCGTCGAGCAGCGCCGCGAGCCTTCCTTTTCCGCTTTGAAACAGATTGATGTACTCCGCCTTATATTGCCGTCGCAGCAGGTTGGTGAGATAGGCGGCGGCAAGGTTGGGGATGTCTCCTGAGCGGAATTCCTGACCAGGAGGGAGAGGATGACCGGGGTGGGCGTGTTGCCACGCGATGTTCAGCAGGCCGCAATAGTCCAGCTTTTGTCCGTCGAGGTCCACGAAGCTAAGGCGCAGGTCCCTATATGCTTCAGAATCCCGTCCGTAACAGGCTAGAAGCCGCTCATACGTGGCGATCCCGGGTTCGTTGTATCCGATGACGACGCAATCCAGGGCGTTCTCCTTACTCATCTGAGCACCTCTACGGCAGGGACTCGCATTTCCTCAAGGAAGCGTTCCAAGCCGATTATCAGTTCGCCGACGGCGCTGCCGTCGACCAAGTCTTTTCGGAAAGTCACGTGGCCTTTAATGCCGTCCGCGGATTCCGTAAATTCCCAAATCATCCGGAAGCTCGTCTCCATCGCCGGCTGCAACGCCGGGTCTTCATCATCATGGAATGGTGAGACTCGCCATTCGTTCCAAGCGGCAGGAGGCGCGCTGTTCTGCCACAGGAACAGGACCGGTGCAACCGCCGCGCGTTGCTTCAACCCGTCCTGTTCGAGTGTGCGCAGCACCGCCTCAAAAGGCACTTCCTGGCGATCGAGCGCGCTAATCACGGTCGCGCGAACACGGCGGACCGCATCGCCAAAATCCGTGAGATTGGCCAACGAGGTGCGAAGTGCAACGGTGTTGACAAAGAGCCCGATGAGGTCACGCGTGCCGCTCACTCTTCGATTGGCGGCCATGGTGGCCACCCGCATGTCCTGGCAGCCGGTGCTTCGATGCAGCAACAGTTCCCAGGCCGCCAGGGTGACAATGAAGGGCGTGGCACGGTGAAAGCGGGCAAAACTTTGCAACTGGTCGGCAGTGGTGCTGTCGATCCGGATCGGACGGCGCTCCACTCGATAGGTCAGCCCGGCTCCTATCAACTCGATCCCACTCAGCATCGGTTCGTAAGGCGGTGCGAGAATACGCCGCCAATAGGCCAGCTGGGCGGACAGAAGCCCGGTAGAAAGTTGAGTTCGCTGCCACGCTGCATAGTCTGAATAGCTGGTCTCAAGAGTAGGCGGCTCGAAGGGTTCAGCGGAGATGCGAGCCCGGTAACAGGCCGCGAGTTCGCGGAAGAATATCTCGATTGACATCCCATCGGCGACGATGTGATGGATCGTGAGCAGCAAGACATGCTGTTCCGGATGAGACCGAAGCAGCGTAAGACGCAGTAACGGGCCTGTCGAAAGGTCGAAAGGCTGACGGCGGAGGTACTCTGCAAGCTCGCGCGCGGCCGACTCCCGGTCCAACTTCTCCAGCCTTGTCAGGTCGTAGAACCCGATCTCTGGTGGGCGACCAGCGCAGTTGGTGGATTCGCCCTCCGGCTCATCCCCGAAGCAGGATGCGAGGACCGGGTGACGCAGGATCACATCGCGGAGCGCGGCAGCCAAGATCCCCGGATCGATCCGCGCCTCAATCCGCACCGCAGCGTTGATGTTGTAGGTGGAGGTACCTGGCAGGTGGCGGACCAACATCCGAATACGTTCCTGATCGACCGTGCAGCGGGGCACGGCTGTCACTGGAGCCTTGGGGATTCTGGGCAATCCAGTTTCGGCGTGCGCCTGCAGCCACCCATCGATGGCGGCGGGAGTTGGGTGCTCGAAGATAGCTCGTACCGGGACCGCCCGCTGCAAGGCCTCCTCGAGTACCCAGCTGAGCCTGTTGGCCTGAAGCGAGTTTCCGCCGAGTTCGAAGAAGTTGTCATCCCATCTGACCGGTACCCCCAGGACATGCGACCAGAGCGACAACTGCAGATCGGCAATCGTGTCCCCGGATAGCCTTGCGTCGGCTGCGGACGCGGCAGCGCGCACGATGGCGGCTCCATCCGCCTTGCCCGAGTAGGTTCTTGGTATCCGCTCCACCACCGCAATCGTGGCAGGCATGAGCCATCCCGGAAGCCGCTCAGAAAGATACCTGCGCACTGCAACCGACGTTATCGGCCTGCCGGCGCTGGGAACGACGCAGGCTGCGAGACCCATCCGTCCATCCACCGGTGCGAGGGCCACAGCCGCCTCGGCCACGTCTGGGCACATGGTGAGCAGCTCTTCCACGTCGGCTGCCTCCATACGAGCACCTTGAACCATCGTCTTTGGGCCGGTCCTTCCCAAGAACTCCAGTTGCCGGCGCCGGTTCAGGCGCGCCCGGTCGCCGGTGCGATACATGCGTGCGCCGGGAACCGGAGAAAAAGGATTGGGCAAGAATGCAGATGCCGTCGCCCTCGCATCCGCAAGATACCCTCGCGCGAGCCCCTCGCCGGCAATGTACAGATCCCCGGCCATCTCGGGCGCAACCTCGCATAGCCGTTCGTCCAGCACCAAAAGGTTGACGCCGGGCATCGCTACGCCTAGTGGTACCGGATAGCGGGCATCCGGCCAGAACTCCGGGCGCTGAAGATGGCAGTGGCAGGTAACCTCCATCGCTTCGCTGGAACCGTAGGTATTCACGAGCTCGGCTCCCGCGGCGGCCTGCCTCCACATGTCGGCGTAGTCGACTCGATCGGGCTCGCCGCCGATGAGGACAAGCCGCACGCATTGCGGGAGCTGAAATTGGCCTGCCGCCGCCAAAGCAGCGAGTTCCTGCCAGAATACGGTAGGCACATCCAGAACCGTGATGGCCTGTTCCGCGCAGTAGCGTAAAAAGTTGGGAAACCCGTCGAGAACTGCCTCCGGCGCGAGCACGAGGGTGGCCCCTGAGGCGAGGGCCGCAAGCATATTCACCACGCTCGAACCCAGAGCAAGCGACAAGAACTGTAGAACCCGGTCGCCGGGACCTATCTCGAAGCGGCGCAGAAGCGCTTCAATCGAGGCTTCAAGAGCGCGGTGCGACACCACGACGCCCCGCAGCATTTCGGTCGATCTGGATTTGACGATTACGTATGCCGCGGATTCGGGGTACGCTCCAAGGCGCGCCGCATCGCCATGCACCGACCGCGGCATTTCGCCATGCCAGATGTAACTGGCTTTCACTGCTGCGATCATCCGCTCAGCCAGTGCAGGTGACGCAGCCGGGTCAATTGGCACGAAAGCGGCCCCGGCTCCCAGGACGCCGAGCATCGTCGCGATTGTAGCCGGGGTCCGCTCGGCGCGAAGAACAACGCGATCTTCGCATCCCGCGCCGGCGGTGCGCAGGCCTGAGATAGCCTCCCGGACCTCGCTTGCCAAATCCGCGTATGTAAGCAGTGCACTTTCGGAAACAATTGCAAGCACATTTGGCGCGCGCGAGGCCGCGGCAAAGAAACGGTCGATCACCGCCTGCGCAGACGTCCAGCTTGCGCTGGACCGAATCAGTTGACCGGCGTCCAGGGGCCGGGACGAAAGCGGAACATCGGGAGACTTCAGCGCGGCCTCAAGCGAAGCGACGTATCGACGACCAATCTCGACGATGCTTTCCGGCTCGAAAAGGTCAGAGTTGTACTCGATTTCGCCGGTCAAGCCAACGGCCGATTCTGACATTGCCAGAGTCAGTTCAAACTTGGCCGAATCCCCATCTACGCGCAGCGGCTCCCAATCTTCATGGTTCGTAACCGCCGGCTGATTGAAGGTGAACATGGTCTGGAACAACGGGTGGCGGGAGATGTCGCGGGCGGCGCCAAAGGCTCCCACCAAGGTTTCAAAGGGCAGTTCGCGATGTTCGTAGGCATCCAGCCAAGTTGCCGCCGCACGCGCGCAATGCTCGGCAAAGGATGGATCGCCGGTGAGGTCCGCACGCAATACCAGCGTGCCGGCGAAAAGGCCAATAACGTTTTCGATTTCCACCCGGTCTCGGTTTGAAACCGGCGTGCCTACCAGGAAACTTGGGCAGCCGGTATATCGATACAACAGTTCCTGCCATGCCGCCAACAGAGTGATGAAGATGGTAACGCCATGTCCGCGCGAAAATGCACGCGCGGCCTCGGCGAGGTGGTGCGAGAAGACGACGCGTATTCGGGCGCCATTGCCGGTCACGCTGGCAGGCCGGTTTCGATCCGGCGTGAGGGGCAGTTGAATCTCAGCTCCTGCTATGCGCGCGAGCCAATGATCCAGAAGGCGCGCACTCACATCGCCTGTCATCCGTCTCCGCTGCCAGGCAGCGAAGTCACTAAACCGGACGTGAAGCGGTGGAAGCACAGGCTCCTTAGCGAGAGCAATGTCGCGGTACACAGCTGCCAACTCACGAACCAGGATGCTCACCGATTCTCCGTCGGCAATCATGTGATGAAGTACGACCACGAGCACGGAGTCTTCCAGACCGGTGGAGATGAGGTATAAGCGCACTAGCGGCGCGGCTCCAAGATCGAAGGTTCGGCGCACCAAGCCGCGTGCGAAATCCGCTAGTTCCTCATCCTGGCGCCAGCGCGGGATTATGGTGTGATCAACGGCTTCGACGCGGACGCGCACGTCTTCCCGAACGACGGCTCTGACTTCTGCGGCGTCTTCGTGGAACTCGGTGCGAAGCGCCTCGTGCCGCGCCGTCAGCAGGTCTACGGCCCGCTGCAAAAGCGCGATGTCCAGCCGGTAATGGAATCGGGCCGCGAATGAGACATTCAGCGCCTGGGGGGCAGTGTCGAAGCGGCTGAGGAAGAACAGGCGCTCCTGAGCAAACGAAAGCCGCGTCGCGTCGGTCTCACCGGGCCCGGCCCGCTCGATTGAAGAGGATGGCGCCGCTTGCTTTTTGAGTTGCACGATGACCGCTGCGACGCCGCGGATGGTTGGATTTTCAAATAGAGCACGCAATGGAACTTCCACATCGAAATCCGAGCGCAGCCGGGCCACGATACGCGCCGCCATCAGCGAGTGTCCCCCGAGCATGAAGAAGTCTTCTTCGACGCCCACCGCCGGGCGCTCCATCACCTGTGCCCAAATCCTCGCAATCGCAGCCTCAACCGAAGTGGGAGGAGCAACATGTACTGCTTCCTCCCGGTTTGCACCGGCTTCACTTTCCAGCCGCCGGTAGTCGACTTTGCAGGAAGCGTTCAAGGGAAGGGAATCGACGACCACAAACCGGTTGGGCACCATAAACGCGGGAAGGAGCGCGCCCACTTGGTCGCGCCAGCGCGGAGGCACATTCCCGTCATGCACCAGGAAAGCGACCAGAAGAGGATTGTTGCCTCCGCGCTGCACAATCGCCGCGGCCTCGCGAACGTGTGGAATGGTGAGTAAGGCGGCCTCGATCTCACCCAGCTCTACGCGAAATCCGCGCACCTTCACCTGGCGATCGCGACGACCGAGAAACTCAAGCGTGCCGTCTTGGCGCACCCGGCCCAGATCGCCAGTGCGGTAGATTCGACCGCCTTGTTCAACGCCAAATGGATCGGGAACGAAGCTCCGGGCCGTGAGCGAGGACTGCTCCCAATATCCGCGCGCCACGCCCACGCCTCCGATGCATATCTCTCCAATCGCACCCTGCGGAACCGGCCACAGATCATTGTCAAGCAGAGAAATCGAAGTACCATCGACCGGCTGTCCAAGATGAATGGTCTTCGGTTGTTTCGAAATCCGCACAGACGAAGACCAGATGGTGGTTTCAGTCGGCCCGTAGACGTTCCATACCGCGTCGCACTTCGCCGTCAGTTCGTCGGCCAGTGAAAGCGGAAGAGCCTCACCTCCGCAAAGCAACTTGAGGCTCCGCCTGGGCATCCAGCCGGCGAGTATGAGCAGTTGGTACGTAGCCGGAGTGGCTTGCAAAATGGTAATGCCTTCGACCGCGATCTTCCGCCCGAGGGCGCGCCCGTCGCGGGTTTCCTCGCCTGCCATGACCACGGTGCCCCCGGTGAGCAACGGCAAGAACAATTCAAGAGCGGCGATATCGAAGGTCACGGTGCTGACCGCCAGCAGCCGGTCGCCTGGTCGGGCGTCGATCTGGTCCCTCATTGCATAGACAATGTTCAACACCGCTGCGTGGCGAACAGCGACACCTTTAGGTTTCCCGGTGGATCCGGACGTGAATAGCACATATGCCAGATCTGCATGGGCCTCGGCGGCTCGGCGCTGGTGGCCTGTCCTGACCACGGTCTCACTGTCTTTGATTACGAGCAGAGGCCTAGCCTCATCCATGACGGCATTCGTGCGGGCGGCCGGTTGCCGCGGATCAAGCGGGAGATAAGCGGCACCCGACATCAAGACAGCCAGCATCGCGATAACCAGCGATGCCTCGCGAGGCAGAGAAATCGCGATGAGTTGCCCCGGACCGGCCCCCAGTGCGACCAGTTCCCTGGCCAGGGCATCGCTCCGCCGGGAGAGTTCGCCATACGTGATTGGCGAGCCGACGGAGGTCTCGAGGGCAATATCGGAAGCTGTCTGCATCGCCCGTGCTTCAAATTCAGCGTGGATCAGCGAGCCGTGCGCCACAACTCGAGGCGTGGATTCAAATCTCCATTGGCCGGCGCACTCAGGCGGCGGAGCCTCTGCCGCATTGCCGTGCGGCCTGACGGTGGCCGCCCGCAGTATCTCAGCGTAGCTGCGCGCCATTGCCGCGACTGTCTCGGCCAAGTAAATCGAAGTGTCGTACTCGAAGATGATGACAAAGCCTTCCAGCTTTTCCTGCACATAAACCGTAAGATCCATCTTCGCGAAACGGGTACGCACAGGGATGGGGCGGAACGTGAGGCCGGCGCCTCGGCTGCGCAGCACCGACATCGGTTGATAGTTGAACATTACCTGGACCAGCGGCGCATTTCCTGTGATCCGGTCGGGGTTTAGTTCACGAACCAGCAGCTCAAAGGGCACCGCCTGGTGTTCCAGGGCATCGAGAACTGTCTGCCGCGTGGCTGCCAGATGTTCCATCAAGGATATCCGCGGCGTCAACCGCGAGCGAATCACCAGAGTGTTGACGAAGAAACCTACCAGCTCCATAAACTCGGCTTTTGGGCGGTGGTTCGATGGGATGCCGATGGGGACCTCCGTCCATGAAGCTTGCCGGCTAAGCAATACTTGCAACGCACAGAGGAACACGGTGAAGCCGGTGGTATTGGAACCTGCGGCCAAGCTGCGAAGCGGCGCCGAAAGCGCCGGGTCAAGCTTGTATTCGTATTTCTCTCCCTGGTAGCGCGCCGGGCCGCGGGGCAAGTCGGTGGGAATGGCATTCAAAGCAGGTATACCGGAAAGTTGACGGCGCCAATACTCAAGGTCTCTCGTCCACGCTCCCTTGCGGCTCTGCTTCTGCTCCCATGCAATGTAGCCCGCATACTGGCAAGGAAGAGGCTTCAGCGGATTTGTACCGCCGCTGACAAGGTCCAGGCAGACCTTGCTGATTTCGTGGATGAGAATCTCGATCGAGGCGCCGTCGGCGACGATGTGGTGCAACACGATGCCCAGGATATGGTCTTCCTCGTGGACCCGATAAAGCGATGCGCGCAGCAGCGGACCGCAGGTAAGGTCGAACGGCAGCGACGCCTCTCGCGCAAAAGATTCCAAGGCACTGTCCGCGCTGATCGAACCGGTCACTTCAAGGGAAAATGAGACGTCCGGAAGGATCTGCTGGATGGGTTTGCCGTCCTTTTCCCGGAACACGGCTCGCAACACATCGTGCCGTCGAATCACGGTCCGGAAGGCTTCATTGAGCACCTCGATGTTTAGAGGGCCATCGATGCGCAAGGCCGCGGGAATGTTGTAAGCGCCGCTGCCGGGGAGGAAACGATCGAGAAACCAAAGCCGCTGTTGACCAAACGAAAGTTCACCCGAGGTGTCGGAAAGGTGCTGTTCGACGGCTCCGGCCAGACCCTCCTTGCGCAGCCTGCGCTGCAGAAGTTCGATCTTGCGGGAAGCGATGGTGTCTGTTCGGTCGCTCATACCGCACACCATTTCCGGTGCGCCAGAGCCTCGATCACCGTGGCGGCATGCGCCGCATCCGGCATCTCGACGATCTGTTCGCGGATTCGCTGTACGCTCGCACGGTGCGACCCGGCTAACAGAGAGCGGACGTTGTTTCGGACGCTGGACGGTGTCAGTTCACGGGCCTCGCTGCCGTGGAGGCGATTTTTCAATCCCGCGTGCCATAGAATCGTGCCTGCGCCCTGACGGGCCAGCCGCAGCGCCTGTGCCGGCTGGTCTCCGGCGAGCGGAACCATCAACAATGGAACTCCGAAACGCAGCGCTGACATGGCTGTATAGAAGGGGCTATGGGTGATAAAAAGGCTGGCGCGAGGAAACACCATTTCCTGTTCCACAAAGCGTTCCATGAAGACATTGGCCGGCTGCGGCCCAAATGCCGACGGGTCCTGATTACGGCCAACCGTTGCCAGCACATCGACCGGTTCGTCGCGCAGGCCCTCCAGGATGGCCTGGAATGCAATGGGATTCAAATTGAACACGGTCCCGAGAGAGATGTAAATCAGCGGCCGTGACGACTTTTCCTCTAAGCACGGCGGAAGACTGCCGGCGGGGGCATAGGCAAGATCGGCCGGCTGAATTCCCTCCATCTCCGGAAGCAGGCGCGGCTCCATCGATGCCGGTGCATAGCTGAAATAAGGACCGGGATACAGCATCCGGGTCGAAGGTTGGGGTGACAGCCCGAAGGCGCTGCGCAGGTAGGCCAGACGATCACCGACGATGCTAGCAAGATAAGCAGGAGCCATGAGGAAACAGATGCTCACCGTCGCGAGCGGAATGGCAAGCACTTCGGCGGCCACACAGGCCCCGAATTCGTAATCGTTGCGAACCAGAGCGTCTGCCTTCCATTCGCGGGCGAGCACCAGCAGATCGCGCGTCATCGGATGCGCTGCCATATCGGCGAAAACATCCTGTAGAAGAAAGGTTCCGCGATCGCTCAGGCTCAGATCGGCATATTCGGGAAACCTGTGCTGGGGTTCGGACTCGATCCAATCCAGACCGGCGGGAAAAGCCTTGAACCCTCGCGCCTCAACAGTGGGGCAAAAGCCGGCGGCCGTGGCGAATGCTACCTGGTGGCCCAAGGCGGTGAGGGCAGCGGCCACAGGAAACATTGGGTTCACATGCCCGATGCCTGGATTGGATGTGAATAGCATCCTCATGGTGCCACCCGCTGAGCCATCTCACGAATCGTGGTGACGAGAGGACGAGTGGCTGCAAGTTCGTCGAGGATATGCAGCGCCTCTTCCAAGTCACCTTTTGCCCGGTATCGGCACGCCGCGATAGCAATCCCGGATGCGGGCACATCCTGTTCGTCGGGACCCAGGACCGAGCGGCAGATTTCGGAGCCATAGAGGTTCTCAATCTGCGCGAATCCGCTGTACCACTTGGCGAACTGCCCAACCCATGCATCATGATCCGCATGCGCGCTGCGCTCGCCGAGCGCTGGGCATCGATTCGTCACCTGAACGCGGGTGCTTAGATGGATGCGCAACGATAATTGCTCGGCGAGCACCGTGAAGAGCGCATCCTCGCCGTAGATCCGGGGATATCGCGAGAGCACGACATTCATCAGGCTGATCACTACTTCAGTGCGCGCCAATGTGCCGGCCCCGGACATGCATGCGCAGCCCGGCACAATGCCGCAGATTTGGTTGTAAACCGCATGCATTGCCGAAATCGGACCGTGCGGCGACGGAAAACAGACTGGAAGGCCGCTAAACCTGGAACGTCGGGTAAAGGCTGTGAAACGTGTCGACGCGCCAATGACGTCGAGATTGCCGAATCGGAAGTCGGACAACATCTCGACCAGCCCGTTCGCGGAAGGTCCTGCACCTGTGCTGCGGGCCGTATCGCCTGCCCAGCGGTTCTCATCGATCAACGCGCGTGCCGCCGCGCGTGTATCGCCATCCGTTAGATCAAGCAGGTGGCGAGCACGTCCGAGCAATTCGAGAAAGCACCCATCCTGGGACCGGTTCATGAACATTGATTCAGCGTCGAACAACAAGGTAAGAGCCGGCGCAACCCAGCCCCTCTGCACATTTGGCAGCAATAGTCCAGCGAGCAGGTCAAGCAGCATCAACGTCTTGCCGTTCGACAATGGACCTGCGCGCTGATGCACCGCGAAAATTCGGTGACGCGTGGAAGGAGTTGGGAAGCAATAGGGCGTGACGTCTCCGGGCGCATATACCAATCCCGGCTTTCCCAATGAGGTCTTTTCGCCCGTTTCAAGCCGGACGATTTCAACATCGGGGATTCGGGCGTAAGAGGCGATGACATCGCTGCAGTCGTACCCGTTATTCAGGCCAAGCAGGATGTCGGCGCCGAGCCCCGCTTCGGCAGCCTGGCGCAGAACGAGCGGCACGGTATACGGGATATAGCTTTCGGATGTGCTCGCCGCCGTCACAATTCCGAGGATCCGCGAATCATCGCGTCTTCCGGCCATGTCCTTGCGAAGAGATTCCAGAAGCGAGGACGCGGCCCGCACATCATCGCGCAGGGATTCGCCTGGGGTTTGGCGGGCGAATGTATAGTAGCGCGTCAACACCCTTCGCCAGTAGTTCTCATCGAAATCGAAATCCGCGAGATCGCCTACGATGGTCCGCAAACGATCGATGGAAACGCAGTAACTGTCGGGTCGCTCAATGTATCGTCGTACCGGATCCCGGTTCAAGCACAGACAGAGGTGATCCACCATCTGCTCGACGCCCGTGCAAACTCCCGAAGCGATATTGACTATGACATTCCGGACTCCGCTGCGGAGCACCCGCCGAAGGAGTTCGACCGCATGTCCGACGTCGATGATATCACGGCGTGCTCCTCGCCAAATGTCTACCGACCCGCTCAGAATCTGCGCCGCAAGCGCCGGCACCAACTGCAGTGGGTTCTGCTCTCGCCCGACTGGATGCGCCAGGCGCAGAATCAGCCAGGAAGCCCGCGAGGCGCGAATCGCAGCCTCCATGCGCAGCTTGTGAATCCCGTACGAACTGGAGGGATTGGGCATATCGTCCTCGCAAGCAGGCTCTGCGCGGCTTCCCCAGATATGAGTCGTCGAGAGGAACACGAGCAATAAGGCTTCGCGTTCTGAATGCTCGATGCACTGTTGCACCAGCGCCTCCTCTCGCGCGAACTCGGCTCCGGTCACGCCGACCGAATGCGAGACGCCGGCGGCCAGGATCAGCGCCTGGGGGTATGCGGCTCCCACCTCTTTGAAATGGTGCGCCAGGAATCCTGTTCCTACGACGGTCATGATGACTCCTCTTCGATGGCCAGGTCGACTTCATCCGCCGTCATGTTCTCGATCTCGATCATCAGCCCGGCTGCGCGTGCAGCCTGCCCCGGCACCAGTTCCAGTTCTTCGATGGCGGCTGCCAGCGCGGACACCCTCGGCGCATCAAAGATGACGCGCAGCGGTAGATCCATCGGGAATATGGCGCGCAAACGCGACAAGCATTGGATGGCCAGCAGCGAGTGGCCGCCTAACACAAAAAAATTATCCTCGGAGCCGATACGGCGACGCCCCAGAACCTCAGCCCAAACTTGCGAGATCACTCTCTCGATGGCGGTCGCTGGCTCGCGGTACTTGGTACCCGGCAGAATTTTGGACGGGCGCGCAATCAGGGCTGCGCGGTCCAGTTTGCCGTTGGGTAAAAGCGGCATCCGCGCGAGAAAATTGATCGAATGCGGCAGCATAAGTTCCGGCAAGTAGAGCTTCAGATACTCCGCAATCGCCTCTTCTGCGCGGCGAACGGAAACGAATTGCGGGGATGCGGGAGATGCCGTAGGCATCTTCGGCGTCCGCCTGGAGATGGCATAAACGTTATAGGTGCCGCTGCCCCTGTAGGCGCTGCTCTGATCCACTTCCACATGGAAACCGTGCGCGGCCATGATCTCTACCGCTGCCTCGCGCAATGGTTCGTCATGCGCTTCCAGCACGATCTGCCGGATCCGCTCCCAGTCCTCGCCGCGAATCCCTTGGAGAATCTCAATCTCGTTCCTTTCCGCGTCAATCTTTAACAGATCGATGCGTGGCAACGAATGAGCGGTTATGAAGTTTGAAACGGTGTCGAGCCGGCAGAGTACGCGCTCGGAGCGCCAACGGCCCGCCAATGCATGAGCAACGAATTCTTCGTCCCCGGCGATTGCGTTGGCCGGCGCTGCCAGCATTCGCATGGAGGCAGCATCGCGTTCTGGATCAGCGTGGAGGCCGGACGCACCCGAAAAATCCGGATAATGCGTAAAGATGGCGCTCGAACACTTGGCGCCTAGGCCAATCCTCTCTGCCCTTGCTTGGGGCGCAAGAAGTTTCAGATTCAAGTCCAGGATTGCGAATGTGGAAGGGACCGGCTCGAGCGCATACACCTGTGCTGCAGGAAACTCGAGACTCACCTGGATCGTGAAGAGGCCAATGTTGGCCCCCACATCGACGACGATCGCGTCTTCCGGGAGTTGCACGCCATGGCTTAAGTAGCAGCGCTCATCGAAAATCTCGCGGTGCAGAAATGCGGTCATGGTCGGGTTCTCTTGCAGCACCGTGATCCCGCTGGCGAGTTCCGCGGGTGAACAACCATCCGGCAATGCAGCTTGGTCTAATTGCAGCAGGCGCATGATTGCTCCGGCGCGGGCGTTATCCGGGACCACCCATGCGGCGAGTTGGGGTTGGCCGCGGGGTCCGGCGGGCATGGCTACCACCGCAGCCTGAGCCACGGCCGGGTGGCGGCGCAGCGCCGCTTCTACTTCTCCCAACTCCACCCGCGTCCCCCGGATCTTGATCTGGCTGTCCATCCGGCCCAGGTACTCATACCGCCCGTCGGCCTGGCGGCGAACCCGGTCCCCGGTCCCGTACACCCGCTGCCCCGCCTCGGCGCTCCAGGGATCGGGTCGGAACCGCTCCGCCGTGGCCGATGCTGCGCCCTGGTATCCGCGCGCCACGCTTCTGCCCCCAATCCACAACTCTCCGCATTCGCCCGCCGGCTCCCCACGCTGGTCCAGAATGTAAGCCCGAACGTGGCCCAGAGGCTCGCCTAATACTGGATGCCCGCCTTCCCGCAGCTTCGCCTCCCCCATCAGCACCCCCACCGCGGTCTCCGTCGGACCGTAGTGGTTGTACACCCTGAGCCCGGGAGAAAGTTCCTTCACCCGCTCCCAAAGCTCCCATCCCCAGTCTTCCCCGCCCAGCAAAAGACCCTTGCGCGGCAGCACGCGACCCGCCTCCGGCCCCCCTGCCAGAAGAGCCTCCAGGTGGCCAGGCGTGATCTTCAGGTAGTCGCTGCCGCCCACCTTGTGCCAGTCCACCGACTCCTCCTCGGTGCGAACAACCAGCGTCCCGCCGCCCAGAAGTGCGCCCAATACTGAGGTGTAGCCAAGATCCGCGGCCAGCGTGCTCACCGATTCCCACACCGCTCCGGCTTCGGCTCCCAGCCGCTCGCGCATCGACTCCGCGTAGGCGCTCAGCGCGCCGTGCGTCAGGCACACTCCCTTGGCGCGCCCCGTCGAACCGGAGGTGAATATCACGTAGGCAAGCTGTTCGGCCAGGCAGCCGCCCAGCGCCCCCGCCGGTTCCTGCTCCCATACCCGGCTCTGCTCGTCCAGGCAAATACGCTCCGCGCCATCGAGGCCGCGCTCTCCCTTGCCCAATAGCCAGCGCACTCCCGCCACCGACTGCTGTTCGGCCAGGCGCGAGGCCGGACCGCCCGGCTCCAGAAGAACCGCTGCCGCGCCGGCTCCCCAGATGCCAAGCAGTCCGGCCACCGTTTCCATACTCCGATCAGCCCACAGACCCACCCGGCTCTCCGCTCCTGCCCCGCTCCGCCGCAAGGCCCCCGCCACCTGCCGCGCACGACGCCCCAACTCGGCATAGGTCCACTCCCGCCCTCCACAGCGCAAGGCCGCCTGCCCCGCACGGGCCGCCGCCTGAAGCTCGAACTCCGCGCCAAGATCACGCCCACGGTCACCCAACTCCCAGAAACCTGCCCCAGGTTTCATCCCCCCTCGAACGAATGCTTCGTATCTCTGCAGGAGCAACTGCGCTTCCGCCTCGCTCCACCGGCCGCGGTCATACTCAAGCTCACCCCAAACACCGCCTCCACTACTGACCACCGTCAGCTTCAACGGGAACGCCTCGCACTCGCGTCGAAACGAAATCAACTCCCAAGTCAATCCCCCCGCTTCAACACGCTCGCGACACTCAAAGGCAAACGCTACTGGCGCGGTGAACATTTGGCAGGATGGATCCTGCTGTTGATGTTCGCGCCAATAACGAAGCTGCTTGTCCATCGCGGTCCGGAAGGCGGTGAGGCTGCGATCCGCAGTTCGGCAATCCAGCTCGATCCAGCGCTCCACGCAGCCCAGCAACGAGGCAAACGGCGCGCATTCCCTTCCACTGAAAGCGACGGCGACAGAAACGGGCAACCCTGAACGCATCTCTTCCGCGCTCACCAACGCCCAAGCCACCAGCAGATCGTCCGGCGACGCATTCACTGCCAAATGACGCGTCGTCCAGCCGATCGGACCTTGCAATCCGGAACTCCCCGGAACTGACGCCGATCCGAACTGCTCACTGGCCCACTCTGCGTAGTCGGCGTATTGGAGCGGTGTCCCATCCTCCGGCATGACTCCGGCATAGCTCCGCGCAAGTTCTTCCGTGATCAGCCTGAAAGTAGCGCGGTCGGCCTGGAGGTTTGAGGTGGAAAAGCTTAGAACATGAGAACCGGACTCAACGCGCACTCCCATGTCGATGCTTCGTACATCGCTGACAAACTGCATGGGGAAGCTGAGACCGGGCAGAGAAGTGAAGACGGTTCGAAGAATTTCGCATTTGCGCACCAGGCTGCCGAAGGCCTCGTTCAGGCGTCCGCAATCGAGCGCACCCGTGACCCTGATGGTGCAACTCGCCAATCCGGAGTTGTAGGAGGTTCGCCACGCGCTCTGTTGCTGCGGCGAAATCCTGAATCCCGCTGTTTGCGTTTCCGCGGCCATCAACTTCTCCCCGCAACAAGACTCGCATGGCTCTGCGCCTCATCACCCCGCTGCATCTTGGCCTCAAGTTCGGCGATGGTGACTTGGAACTGGCTGGCGACACGCCAAAGGACCGTCACCCAGGCTTCCAGAAGGAGGTCTGCGCGTTGGCTCGAGATTCGCGTGGTATCGAACAACAGGGACACACGTGTCACCGCTCCAGGCATGACGCGTAGCGTGAGCGGAAAACTATTCTGAACCTCACCTCGCACCCTGCTGACACGCAATATGGAATTCTGCTGCAACGCAATGAAGTCCGCCGGATAATTGCCGATTACGACGATCGATTCGAACAGCGAGGCGCCAGGCTCAATCTCACTCCATCGCTGAATGTCGGCCAGCGGGGAATGCTGATGCTCGGTAAGCGAGACCTGCTGCAGTTGCAATCCGGCCGCCACATCCAGAAACTTCTGGTCCGTTTGCATGAGCGCTCGGACCGGCAGCGTGTTGATGAACAGGCCAACGATAGACTCAGCGCCCGGCATCGATGCGGGCCGGCCCGCCACCGTGAGTCCGAACACCACATCCCGCCTGCCGGCGGCCCAGCCCGCCACTACTGCCCACGCCGCCATTTGAATTGCCGACACCGTCAGCAATCGATCCATGGCCAGTCCCTGTATCGTCGCAGCAAGAGTGGCATCCAGTTCCATCATCGTCTCCCGTTGCGGCGCGGGCGCGGAAGACGGCGAAGTGCAAATCCGGGTCGGTTCGCGAAACCCGGCCAGATGATCTCGCCAGAATCGCTCCGATCCGCCGGCCGCGTGCTGCTGCAACCAACGGATATAGTTCTCAAACTGTACCGGAGCACCTGCAAGCTGTACTTCATCGAATTGGCTGCCTGCCAGGCGGTACGCCTCGAAGAACAAGAAGACTTCCTTCAACAGCAACGCCTGTGACCATCCGTCGAAAAGAATATGGTGCCGGGTCCACACCAGGTGGTGAACGGCAGAGCTCTCCCGAATTACAGCGATGTTCATCTGTGGAGGGCGACGTAGATCGAAGCAGAACGCGCGACCCATGGCCGCGTCTTTCTGCAGCCACTCGACCGGCATCGTCACCCGTGAGTGAACGGCCTGAACCGGCTTGCTGAGCCCGTCCCAGAAAAACGAACAGCGCAGTACCTGGTGCCGGGAAACTACCCTCTGCCAGGCGAATTCCATCGCCGCCCGATCGACCTCCCCTTCCAGCGTGATCACAGAGCGATTGACGTAGACCGTCGATTCCGGCGCGCGCAGGGCATGGAACAGGATTCCCTGTTGCATGGGGAAAGCTCGAAGATATTCTCCAACGATTTCGGTTTCATGAGAAATCTCGACTCCATTCTTCGAGTAGTCGGTCCAGGTCTCTCTCTGTGAGGTCCGCTGCCGGGAAATCCGAAGGGGTCAGGACGCCCTCTCCGGCGTTGCCGCAATGGGCTGCGAATTCTTCCAACGCCTGGCGTATTCCGCAGCACAGCGCCTCCGCCGTGTCCGGGTGCTCGTTCGCCGGGCCGAAGGTCAGCGTTACCTCCAGACGCCCCTCCACCACATACGCATTAAAGTCAAAGCGGTACTGAAGCTTGGTGGAACCGGCTCGAACCGCGTTGGCCGACTCGCGGAAGGAAACGAATGGAGATCCCGGTGGAAAGCTATGCTCAACGGTGCCGAGGAAATTGAAGCTGACCTCCGGTTGCGGCACCGCCCCAAAGTCGTCGGCCAGTCGCTCGTCCCCGCTCATGTGCCGCAGCACTCCGTAATCAAGCGCGCGCGGCGCGGCGCGGCGCATGGTCTCTTTCGTCTTTGCCAACCACTGCCCGGCGTTGGTTTCGTCGGGTGCTGTGAAAAGCAGTGGAAACCTTGCGGTGAACCATCCGGTCGTGCGCGATACATCGGGCGCGCCAGCCGGCCCGATTCGGCCCTGCGATTCCACATCAATGAGGATGTCCTTGCGCCCACTCCACTTTGCGAGGCTCCTGATCATCAAGGCGAGTACGGATTCCTGCAGGTACATGTTGTATGCCGGACAAATGCTTCCTATCAACTGCGACGTCTCTTCGGTCGAGAAGACGACGCACATCGTTCGCGCCTGCGCAACCACAGCGGCTGTGCTCGACACCCGATCTGGCAGCCGTTCCACGTTGAGCCGCGGCCCGGAAAGCCATTCATCTGCCCGGCCCGCGCGAAGCAGTTCCGGCCCCATCTTCGCCAGATACTCCGCCCAAAGACGATAGGACGAAGTGCGAGGCGAAAGCGCCACTGGAGTGTTGCGCAACGTCTGGAGGTAGGCACGCTGCAGGTCCTCCAGGATAAACGTCCAGGAAACCCCGTCGATCATCAGGTGATGGGCAATAAGCAACAGACGCTCTGGTTGATTGAGACCGCAACGGAACCACGCAGCGCGGAACAGGGGTCCGTGTTCCAGGTCCAGGCCCGCCTCGAGACGTGCCGAGTGGTCGGCGGCCGCTTGTTCGGCCGTGTCCGGAGCGAAGTCGCTGAGGTCAATCTCTTCCAACGGAACCGGCCCGGGGTCTGCGGCCTGCATTTGTTGCCAACCATCCAGAGTGAGAATGAAGCGCAACCGGAATGCATCGTGGTGCATGGCCACGGAGCGTAAAGCGGCTTCCAGCGCCGTGCGCTCCAGCGGTTCCGCGGTCTGCAGTACGATGGCTTGGTTGTAGTGATGCGGTTCGAATTGATCCTGGTCGAAAAACCACTGTTGAATGGGGGTTAGCGGAACCGGTCCAACATATGCATCCGATGAGTGGAATGGCAGCGGGTCGCCGACCGAGGCAGATTCGGTCGCCACGCGCGCGAGGTCGCGAATGGTGGGGTGCTCGTACACCTGGCGAAGTGTAAGGTGCACACCCGATTGACTGGCACGCGCCACCACCTGTATGCACATGATCGAGTCTGCCCCGATCCCGAACAAATCGTCTGTCACACCAATTTGCTTGCGCTTCAATATGCCAGCCCAGATGCCGGCGAGCAGACTCTCCATGCCGGACGCGGGAGCCGTCCCTTCCGATTTTTCCGTCGGCAGTTCCATCGTCGCCAGCGCGGCCCGATCTACCTTGCCATTCGCCGTCAGTGGAAACTCGCCGATCCATCGCAGCTGCGATGGGATCATCGCTTCCGGCAAGTGTTCCCCAGCCCAATAGCGCAAATCGCGCAACGAAGGAAGGTTGGCGTTATCCGGGACCACCCATGCGGCGAGTTGGGGTTGGCCGCGGGGTCCGGCGGGCATGGCTACCACCGCAGCCTGAGCCACAGCCGGGTGGCGGCGCAGCGCCGCTTCTACTTCTCCCAACTCCACCCGCGTCCCCCGGATCTTGATCTGGCTGTCCATCCGGCCCAGGTACTCATACCGCCCGTCGGCCTGGCGGCGAACCCGGTCCCCGGTCCCGTACACCCGCTGCCCCGCCTCGGCGCTCCAGGGATCGGGTCGGAACCGCTCCGCCGTGGCCGATGCTGCGCCCTGGTATCCGCGCGCCACGCTTCTGCCCCCAATCCACAACTCTCCGCATTCGCCCGCCGGCTCCCCACGCTGGTCCAGAATGTAAGCCCGAACGTGGCCCAGAGGCTCGCCTAATACTGGATGCCCGCCTTCCCGCAGCTTCGCCTCCCCCATCAGCACCCCCACCGCGGTCTCCGTCGGACCGTAGTGGTTGTACACCCTGAGCCCGGGAGAAAGTTCCTTCACCCGCTCCCAAAGCTCCCATCCCCAGTCTTCCCCGCCCAGCAAAAGACCCTTGCGCGGCAGCACGCGACCCGCCTCCGGCCCCCCTGCCAGAAGAGCCTCCAGGTGGCCAGGCGTGATCTTCAGGTAGTCGCTGCCGCCCACCTTGTGCCAGTCCACCGACTCCTCCTCGGTGCGAACAACCAGCGTCCCGCCGCCCAGAAGTGCGCCCAATACTGAGGTGTAGCCAAGATCCGCGGCCAGCGTGCTCACCGATTCCCACACCGCTCCGGCTTCGGCTCCCAGCCGCTCGCGCATCGACTCCGCGTAGGCGCTCAGCGCGCCGTGCGTCAGGCACACTCCCTTGGCGCGCCCCGTCGAACCGGAGGTGAATATCACGTAGGCAAGCTGTTCGGCCAGGCAGCCGCCCAGCGCCCCCGCCGGTTCCTGCTCCCATACCCGGCTCTGCTCGTCCAGGCAAATACGCTCCGCGCCATCGAGGCCGCGCTCTCCCTTGCCCAATAGCCAGCGCACTCCCGCCACCGACTGCTGTTCGGCCAGGCGCGAGGCCGGACCGCCCGGCTCCAGAAGAACCGCTGCCGCGCCGGCTCCCCAGATGCCAAGCAGTCCGGCCACCGTTTCCATACTCCGATCAGCCCACAGACCCACCCGGCTCTCCGCTCCTGCCCCGCTCCGCCGCAAGGCCCCCGCCACCTGCCGCGCACGACGCCCCAACTCGGCATAGGTCCACTCCCGCCCTCCGCAACGCAAGGCCGCCTGCCCCGCACGGGCCGCCGCCTGAAGCTCGAACTCCGCGCCAAGATCACGCCCACGGTCACCCAACTCCCAGAAACCTGCCCCAGGTTTCATCCCCCCTCGAACGAATGCTTCGTATCTCTGCAGGAGCAACTGCGCTTCCGCCTCGCTCCACCGGCCGCGGTCATACTCAAGCTCACCCCAAACACCGCCTCCACTACTGACCACCGTCAGCTTCAACGGAAACGCCTCGCACTCGCGTCGAAACGAAATCAACTCCCAAGTCAATCCCCCCGCTTCAACACGCTCGCGACACTCAAAGGCAAACGCTACTGGCGGGAGCCGGGCCGCATCAAAGATGCGTCGACCCCCAACCTCGATCTCTGCTGCTGTCCAGCGGTCGAGCAGACCCGCCAGACGCCCCATCCGAGCGTCGCGGCCGCCGATTCTTACGGCAATTCGCGAGCCGAATTGCTCTCTGCACAGCAGCGCCCATTTCTGTTCCAACTCTGCTTCACTGGCCGCCGGCAGCGCCCTCCCGATCCTACCCAGATCCAGCTCGCGAATCTGCTGCGCCTCAATTCCCGGTAATTGTTCCCTCGCCCAGGCTGCATAGTCGGCATACTGGGTGACGGTTTCCAACGGAAGTGGAATTCCGGCATAGTGGCAGGCCGCCTCCTTCAGAAACAGGGCGGCCGTGCCCGCGTCCCATGCCAGAGCGCTTCCTTCAATGTGGACTTCAAACCTCTCCACACCGCATTGGCATACACTCCATCGAAGCGCAGGAACATCTGGCAGCTCGACGAACTGGAGCGGTTCATCCAGCCCCGGAACGGTCTCGAATGCTGTGCGAAAGATCTCGTGGTCAGCGATCACAGCACCCAGCGCTTCATCCAATCGCGCGCGGTCAAGCGAACCGATGGCTGCGATGACGCATCGCGCCGCGCCGTAGCCTGTTAGCGATTTCCAAGCGCTCTGCTGTTGCGGAGACAGCCGGTAGCCCTCGCGCTGCATCGGTTCCATCATGCGCTCATCCCCACCAGAATCTGCCGAGAGCCCAAAAATGGCGTGCGCCCATGCGCAGTCGCGACATTGTCGACAAGCAGCACATCGCCTTTTTCCCATGTAAACTCCCGCGTCTCACAGGCATAGGCTGCGCGCACTTCTTCCAGCATCGCGACCGGAATCGACGAACCGTCGCCGAAACAGGCGTTGCGCGGACGCTCCTCAGGCGAGAGAGTACTCTCCATCACTGAGCGAATTGTCTCCGGCAGGTTGGAGCTGTGAAACAGGTGCGCCTGATTGAACCAGACTGTCTCGCCGGTCGCCGGGTGCACCACTTCAGACTGACAGATCTGACGCGTGCGCAGTCGCTCAGTGCCCAGCCACGCCCATTCGATGCCGGCGTTGCGACAGCACTCTTCCACTTCCGTTCTCGAGTCTGTGTGAAAGACATCGCGCCAGTTCAGATCGATGCCAGGTTCGAAGCTGCGCGTATACATGACCCCATGCTCGCGAAATCGCGCCCTTACCGGTTCAGAGATCCTGCGCCATACACGGGCGCTATCGGCGAGCGGCGTCGTGCCTCCCTGCGAGGCGGGGGTCACGCAGGCGAACCACAGACGCGCGGGCCACTGGCGGGTGTAAGACATTTCATTGTGCATCGGGATGATCTGGTCCGCCGGGTACTCGGTGGAGGTGAATACCCGGCCCTGCACGTGCTTTCGCGGTGTCGACGCATAGGAGTAGTCGAACGGCGACCGCCCAACCGCGGACATGGCTGCTTCCAGCGACTCCGCTGAATCGCAGCGAAATCCGCGAAACCGCAGCGCCTTGTGTTCAACGAGCAATCCATCTACCCATGCAGCTTGCGACCTTAGCCAAGCGGCCAAGTTGAGATCGTCGAATGCCGGCTCGACAAGCAACGGAAGAGAAGCACTCGGAGTGAGGCGGACGAAATTTCTTGGATCTGCGGATACTGCGACCCTGCGTCGCTGGGAAGAAATTTCAGGAACGCTTTGTGACATAGCTTGTACCCTCTTGTTGAAAGACCCTGAAGCAAAGACCAAACGCCCAACCACATCGTCCGGATGGTCAGCGATGACGCCCAGCACATTGGCCAGCAGTTCGAGCAATTGTTTCGCCCGGGAACGCGCGACGCGCGCCGGATCGAAGAGCGCCTCAACGCGCAATCGCGGACCGGGGATGCCCCGAACAGTGAACAGGAAATGATTCCGCACAAATGAGCCCACATTGCGTACCGTAAGCCCGGCTGCCGAAGACGGCACCATGCTGGTCTCGGGCAAGTTCTCGAAAACCACAGCGGTTTCAAACAGCGGTTGGCTGCCAGCCAATCCCATCCATCGCCTGATCTCCATCAAGGATGAGTGCTCAAAACTGCGGGCATCAAGGTGCTCACGCTGCAACTGTTGAAGCCAGCCGACAATGTTCCGGCTCCCTGACACTCTTGTTCGCACTGGCAGAGTGTTGATGAACAGCCCGACCATCTCCTCCGCCCCTGCCAATTCCAATGGCCGTCCGGCCACGACACTGCCGAACAATACATCCTCGTTGCCCGCAAGCGAGGACACCACGATGGCCCATGCGCCCATCACCAGCGTGTTCCAAGTCAGATGGTAGGTGTGGACCGTTGCTTCAAGAGCCGCGTGCCGGTCTTCGGCGAGCGTCATGCCGACGCGCGAATCGCCACTATCGGCTTCGCCCGGTCCGAGGTCCGGCAGTATCACCGCGGCCGCGCCCTTGAGCCGCCCGCTCCAGAACGCCCGGGCTTGTTCCCGCGGTTGTCTTTCAAGCCAGGCGACGTACTCGCGGTACGGGTGAGAGATGGCGGGAAAAAAACCTTCCTTGACAACCCCGCGCCGCAGGCTGTCGTAGGCCATAAAGACGTCGCGCAGAATGATTCCCGTCGACCACCCGTCCAGGAGTGCGTGATGGTGGCTCCACGCAACGCGATATTCTCTTTCGAGTGTGCGAACCAGTGCGCAGCGCATCACTGGCGCTCGGGTCCAATCGAGAGGTCGAGACCGCTCCTGAAATAGAAACTTTCCCCAGAGCTCTTCCAGGCTGTCTTGGCTGCGGTCTCTCCAGTCGTGTTCCTCGATTGCCCATTCCGATGCGCGATGAACAATCTGATGCGGGTGGCGAAGACTTTGCAGCACCAGAGAAGTGCGCAAGACAGAGTGCCGCGATACAGTCTGCCGCCAAGCCTGACGAAACGCATCCGTATCGAGTTCGCCTTCCATCGACCAATAAAACTGCGACAGGTAGATGGACGATTCCGGATGATGCAGTGCGTGGAAGAGAATCCCCTGCTGCGAAGGGGTCAACCGATATATTTCTTCAGCATCGGGAGCCGCAGCCAGCAGCTGCGTCAGCTCCGCATCATTGAGTTCGGCAAGCGGATAGGCGTCGGCGTGCTTGCGCTTCGACCGCAGATGTTGGACAAGTACGCGGGTCGCCCTTATGATCTCCGTCCCGAGCGCCTCGATGCTCTCGCGACGGTGGGCCCGGTCACTATAGGACAAGGTAAACGTGAGTTCTTCATTTGCTATTGCGGATTCGATGCCGATCAGGAATGGCCGGATTCCCTCAGGGGCGTGGAGAACACCGGCTGTCGCGCTGACCAGCCGCACGGGCTCCGTCCCAGCCTGCCACCCGAGGTTGCCCAGGTAGTTGAAGCAAACATCGTCCTGCTTCGGCATCGTGGGCTTGGAAGAAGCTTCCCGCACACAGAGAAGGAGGGAAGCAGGATCGGTGGAATCCGGAATCTGTACCGTCACGCGTCTGAAGCGGGTGAACCAGCCCACGGTACGCGAGGGATCAAGTGCACTGGCGGGTTCGCGGCCGTGGCCTTCGACCACTATCGACACTCGGCTTGAAGATGTCCGCTGCGCCATCGCATACATGCACGCGGCAAGCAGAATCTGCTCTGGGCCGCGGTGACGGGCCGGCTCCAGCAAGACGGCGGTCTCCTGGGTACTGAGGCTCACCCGTACGTCGCGAGTCGACGCTTCCGTCAGAGGTTGGCCGGGGTCGAAGTCTCGCGGCAGCGAGCATCCTTCCGCATTTGCCACGGTCGAATTACTGGTCTGTTCCGGGCTCGGAATTGCTTGCGCCGCCCACTGCATCCAAGAGCACTCTACGGCTGGCAAACGGACGGGTCGACCATCGACGATTGAGCTGGCAGCGGTGACCAAGTCTTCCAGCACAATGCGCCAGGACACCGCATCGATCGCCAGGTGATGGACCACCAGGAGCAGCCGCTGCGCCCCTTCGTCGTTGTCGATCAGCGCGGCTCGCATAAGGCGACCTTGGCTGAGATCCAATCCAGCGTGAGTCTCGCGCATGGCGCGCTGTTCGTCCGCCTGTGGATAGCACTCCAGCGGCACCTCAACCGTACGGGCAGGCACCTGACTCCAACCGTCTACTCCATGATGAAACTGAATGCGGAGCGCGTCATGGTGCTGCGCCACCGCGTTCAGGGCATCCCGCAACACGGCGGGAACAACGGTTTTGGTTAACTCCACCAGCACGGCCTGATTCCAATGATTGAGATT
This sequence comes from uncultured Acidobacteriota bacterium, assembly GCA_963833995.1. Lineage (GTDB taxonomy): Bacteria > Acidobacteriota > Terriglobia > Terriglobales > Acidobacteriaceae > Telmatobacter. The sequence goes on from CAWIAE010000010.1 coordinate 325,494, forward strand.
GGTTGTCTCGATCTGGAAGAACCACTCCTGAATTGGAGTAAGGGCAACCGGTCCGGCCGGCGTCTCTGTGGAGGCTGTTCTCGCAGGCGCAGGCTTGCTGGCGAGCGCCAGGGCCGCGATGGTCCGGCGCTCGAACACATCGGCAGGCGTGAAGTTCAGTCCTTCCTGGCGTGCCCGGGAGATCATCCGAATGCAAACGATCGAATCCCCGCCAAGTTCGAAAAAGCTGGTATGAGTTCCGGGAATCCTGGTTCTCAGCACCTCTTCCCACACGCGCAGCAGAATGCGCTCAGTGGGCGTTCGCGGCTCCCCATCCAGCTCCTCCGCGACGCCGGCGCAACCCGCCCGCAACGTCGCCATGTCGACCTTGCCATTTGAAGTGAGAGGAAGCCTGTCGATCAGGTGGACGACCCTCGGCTGCATGTGCTCCGGAATCTTATGGCGGAGTTGCCGGTGAATGTCTTCCACCAACCGCTCCGGGCTTCTCCACTGATCGTGCTTTCTTGTCTGGCGGCGGGCCAATGGCTGGGCTTGGTGGCCCGTTGCATACAGCATGAACAGATCGCTGCCCCGCAGTTCCTCCTCCTGCTCGATTGTGACCCGATAACCTCGCGTACTCATCGACCGTTCGATTTGGGCCAGGACATCCGCACCGTGCACCTCGATCGCGAGTTGCCTTATGCGTTCCCAGTCGGAATCCGCAATACCCTCCAGCACACGGCTTTCAGATCCTTCGACGTCGATTTTCAGCAGGCCGACCGCCTCCAGGTTCAGCCTCCTCAGCATTTCTGAAACCGTCGCCATCCGGCACGCGACAGGCCTGCTCGCCAAACGGTTAGCCATCACTTCCTCGAGCACTTGCCCGTCCTCACCCACCGCGGTACGCACCATGGCGCGCACCAGTTCTGTCTGAAGTGCACTGTTCCCCGAGCGCCCGGATAGAACCGTCGCATGCGGATAGTACTCCAGCTCAACTTCGCCGGCATGCGCATCCATGCCGCAGTTGAACGCGGAACCTTCGATCCCATGCACGGCAAAATTTGCTTCGAGCACGCGGTACGATTCAGGCAACGGCTCAAAGGCATACACCCGCACGCCCGTAGAGCGCAGATGACAGGCCAGCGAAAACAGACCGATGTTAGCTCCCACGTCGAATACAACATCGCCATCACCGAGTTCCACTCCACCTCTGAAGTAACAGCACGACTCGAAGATCTCGTGATGCATGAAGCGTGTCTCGGTGCGGTTTCTATGGCACACGGCGAAGCCGCTGGGCAACTCGCAGACCGGCAGATTAGCGGCTGGACCGTTCGCGGCCAGCAAGCGCTTCACCGGTCCCGCCTCGGCCTCCGACGGTATGACATACGCCGCTATACCGGACCCTTCTCCGGAATCATTCGGGATGACCAGTGCATCGTGTACGCCAGCGTGGGTTCGCAACGCGGCCTCGATCTCGCCGGGTTCGATGCGGTAGCCACGGCTCTTCAACTGCCTGTCAATGCGGCCCAGGTATTCGAGGTCGCCATTCGCCAGCCGGCGCGCCAGATCTCCGCTGCGGTAGAGCCGCTGTCCCGGAATCTCAGCGAACGGGTCGGGCACAAAGCGGCTGGCTGTCAGGGCGGGAGCACGGAGATATCCGCGGGACAGCCCCGCACCGCCCACACAAATTTCGCCCGGCTGTCCCAAGGGCACTGGTGTACCGTTGCTATCGAGGAGATGAACTCGCATGCCTGGGATCGGTTCCCCGATGCAACTGGCCGTTGCAAGAGCCGCGTCAACGGCGTCCAAGGATCGCCAGGTCACGTGCACGGTGGTCTCGGTAATGCCGTACATGTTCAACACCCGGGTTCCGTTCACCCCGGTAGCAGCGTCGCGCCGGAACCACCCTTGCAGCACCGCAAACTGCAGCGCTTCTCCGCCGAAGACAATCCACCGCAGAGCGAGCGAACGCCCTGCGAGGACCGGCAGGCCATCCGTGAGCAGCACCCGGAATGCCGAAGGTGTTTGATTCAGTACCGTGATTTGCCGGTCGGCCAGTAAACGGGCAAAATCAGCCGGCGACCGAGTCACCGGGCCAGGGACCACAACCAGGCGTCCACCGGAAAGAAGCGATCCGAACAGCTCCCATACCGAGAAGTCGAACCCGCAGGAGTGAAATAGCGTCCAGGCATCCTGAGGGCCGAACCCCAGAGCAGGCTGCGTCGCATCCAGCAGATGGGTCACGTTGCGATGTGTCACCACAACTCCCTTTGGGGAGCCGGTGGAACCGGACGTGTAGATCACATAAGCGGCGTTGTCCGGACGCACGCATGAGGGATCGAGCGCTCGCCGGAGTATGTGCCGGGAGGCAGCATCCACCACCACGCAGTGAATCGCATAGCCTTCCATCCGCGCGGAGAGCGCCCTGCCCGCGACGGCAAATCGCGCTCCTGCATCGCGTAGCAGAAGATCGATTCGCTCCTCGGGCAGCGAAGGATCGAGAGGCAGGTACGCGGCTCCCGCCAGAATCACGCCGAGGATTCCAGCCACCATTTCAATCGATCGATCGATCACCACGGCCACGATTTCTTCCGGGCCTGCACCGGCCTCGCGGAGCCGCTCGGCAATCTCCAGGGCAAGCCCGTTGAGTTCGGCGTAAGTTAGCGACGCAGCGCCACACTCCACCGCGGTGCTTGCCGCGTGAACCGCAGCCCCGGAAATCCAGCGCGAGGCAAGCGTGTCCTGCTTCGGAGGTACTGCGCCAGGAATCGCCAGAATATGTGTTCTGTGCAGCAATTGGCCGACATTACTGGTGCCGTCCTTCACCAGCTTTCTCAGCACGAGTTGCGCTTCTTCCAACAGCCGGGTGATCGAATCGCGCGGGAAACCGTTGGCGTCGTAAAGCACCTGCAAGACCAGGTTCTCCGCCGGCACTGCTTCAAGGCACAGTGGGTATGCCGTGGATTCAACGAAGCGCACATCGCATATATCGAGTCGATTGAGACCGGCGCGGCGCCAGATGGCGTCAGGGTAGTTCTCAAGGGTCACAATGGTGTCAAACAGTCGCGCGCCGTCAGACAAACCTGCCAGGGAAGCGAGTTGTCCCTGCGACACTGCGCCATACTTCTGTATCTTGAGCAATGTGGACTGAAGCTGCCTGAGCCAGTCTTCGGTGTTCTGCTCGGGATCGATCGCAACCCGGAGCGGCAGAACGTTGATGAGAGAGCCCACAATGCTTTCAGCGCCCTCAAGTTCCGCAGCCCGACCGGAGACCACTGAGCCGATCGTAACTTCGCGTGCACCCGATCTGCGTGCCAGCAGTGCGGCCCACAAGCCATGCACCAATGTTCCAATCGTGATTCCAAGTGCGCGGGTGAAGCTGTTGACGGCCTGCCCGAGATCTCCCTGGATGGCGACGAGCGCTGTGGCGGGTTGACCCTTCGTAGCACTTTGCGGGGCCTTCGCTGGGCGTAGCCCGGCCAGTTCCCGACGCCAGAAATCTTCGGCGTCGCCGGCGTCTTGTCGCTTCAACCAACTCAGGTAGCGATGGTATGGAGCAACCGCCGCCGCGGGGCTCGGGGTGTTCTTCATTGCCGCCTCATATTCCCCGAACACTTCGCTGAGCACGATGCCAGAACTCCAGCCGTCAAGCAGCAGATGATGGTAGGTCCATACGCAAACATGCTTCAACTCATGCACCCGCGCCAGCATCACGGACCAAAGGGGGGCTCTATCCAGTCGAAATCCCCGCGCGCGCACCCGCGCAATCAATTCCTCCGTGCCGCCGGGTCCGATGTTCGCCACCTCGAATTGAAGCGCGGGCTGCTTCTGCACCACTTGGAGCGGTTCTTTCAGGCCGTCCCACACAAATGCGCTACGGAGAGCCGTGTGTCGCCGTTCGACGGTTTCCCAACACCTGCGGAAGGCCGCCACGTCGAGAGGCCCCGACAGTGTGGCGACAAACTGCACGACATGATATCCCGAGCCAGGCTCGAGCAACTCCTGGGCCAGCAGTCCGATCTGTACCGGCGAAAGCGGATAAACGTCTTCAATGACTAGACGGCTCATAAACCGCCCTCTCCTGCGATCCCAGTTGAGACAGTATTGCGTCAAGCGACGTGGCATCGAGCGACACATGCCGGAAATCGGCCGGTGTGCAGCCCGGTCCTTCGCGTTCCTTGCATGCCTCGATGAGCTGCCGTAACTCCTCCAGATACACGGCAGAAAGACTCTCCACAGCTTTGCGGGAATCGCGCTCACTGCTCCAGACAAACTCCGTTAGCAAGCGGGAATCGCCGACAATCGAAGTGACTTCGTACCTGTATACGCGACGAGCTGAAGCCGGCCTCCACGGGCGCTGGTTCTCCGGCAAGGGCTCAAAAAGACTGTCTGGCGATGTCTCATGATGAGCCGGGCCGAGGTAGTTGAAGCTCACCATCGGCACGGGCTGGTTTAACGCCTCGCGGCAGTCCGAACTGCCGAGATAACGCAGCGCGCCATAAGCGGCCCCGCCATTCGGCACGCGCCGCAGTTCATCCTTGACCGCGATCAGATTCATGCAGGGATCTGTCTCGCTCGACGCTTCCAGTTCAATCGGAAATAACGCAGTAAACCAGCCCACCGTGCCGCTCAGGTCAAGTTCGCCGTCCATCGGCCGTCCGTTTAACTCCAGTTCAACCCTTACCTTCGACCACCCCAGCATTCGCGAAAAGGCTCGGCAGAGTGCCGTCGTCAAAAAATCCTGTACCCCGGTATTGAAAGTCGCGTGCACCTCGCGCAGCAGCGCCCGTGTTTCTCCCTCCGTGAGTGAAACGAGCAACCGTTCCGATGATGCCTCCGCGCCCACGTCCAGCCCATCGCTTGGCGCGGTTTGTCGCACCCAGTAGTCTCTGGCGTCCGGCTCGATCGCCTCCTGCAGGCGACCAGGCAGCAGCTGGGCGGCGCGCGCAAATGACAGGCTCACGGGAGCCAGCGTGGTTCCAGGGTGACGCAAAAGGAATTCCAGATCGTCAAGAAGAGGCAGCCACGATAGGTGATCGACAGCCAGATGGTGGATAGCGAGAAACAGTTCTTGCCTCTCATCGGCAACATTGATCAGCAAGGCTTGCAACAACGGCCCGTTGGAAATCGAAAGTCGCTGCATGCAACCTGTGCGAGCCTCTGTGATCGCAGCCTCGTCTGCGACTTCTTCCACCAGGCGAGATGTCTCTTCACTGCACTGTGACTGCGTCCAGCCGTCTCCGGTCTTGTGAAAGCGCAGGCGCAAGGCGTCATGGCGTTGCGCCAATTGGACCAGAGCCGTCTCTAACTGAACGGCCGTCAGGCGCTGGTTGAGTCGCAGAGAACGGGTCTGACAGAAACCATCCGTGCAATCTGCGTAGTGTTCGAAAAACCAATGTTGAATCGGAGTGAGGGGAATCGCGCGCCCGCCCTCATCGGTCATTGGATTGGGTGCCTGAAGGTCTTCGGCAACCGAAGCCAGTTGCACGATCGTGGGATTCTCAAAGACCGCGCCCGGCTGCAGAACAACGCCCACTCGCCGTGCCCGCGCAGCCATGCGGATCGCCAGGATTGAGTCGCCGCCCAGTTCGAAGAAATTGTCGAGCACCCCCGCCTCCGGCGCTCCCAACAGTTCCCGCCAGATCACGAGCAGCGCTTGTTCTGTTGTCCCGTTGGACGGCTGAGATGGACCTCGCGCCTGGGTCCTGGCATTCGTCTCCTGCGCCGGAAGGCGGTCGTAGTCAACTTTGCCGCTCGGCGACATCGGCAGCTTATCCATGCGGATCAGCACAGATGGGATCATGTATTCGGGCAGCAGAGACCGCAGATGACTTCTCACTTCCGAATATGAAGGGCCGTTACCCTGCACAACCAGAAACGCTGCCAGCGTTTGATCGCCTTGTGGATTCTTGCGCGGCGTAACAGCCGCCGCCACAATTGAAGGCATTGCCAGAAGAGCAACCTCAATCTCCCCCGGCTCCACGCGGTACCCGCGAACTTTAGTTTGCCGTGTCTTTCGACCGAGATATTCAAGCGCGCCGGCTTTACGCCACGCCAGGTCGCCAGTACGGTACATGCGTTCGCCGGCCTGCCGCGAAAAGGGATCGGGTACAAATACGGAAGCCGTTTGTCCAGGGCTGTTCCGATAGCCTCGCGCCACCCCGGCGCCCGCAATGTAAATCTCCCCTGGCATTTCGTCGGGAACCGGTTGCAGATCGCGGTCCAGCAGATACACGCGTGTGTTCCCAATTGGACGACCGATGGGGATCGACGCAGGAAGACCATCACCTTCACGGCAGGCAAACGCAAGCGAGCCTACGGTGGTCTCGGTCGGGCCGTATTCGTTGTAAATGGTTATCCCGCTACCAGCGACGCGTAGGTCTTGAATCAGGTTGCCGCGCAAGGCTTCCCCCCCCAGCACCAGCGTCTGCGCCGCAAACTCCAGTTCCGTGGCGCTCATGGTTTCCTTTAGCGCGGCCAGATGCGATGGCGTCAGCTTCAGCAGAGAAAATCCGGGCCGCGCGCGCAGTGCCTGCGCTGTTGAATCCAAGCCGGGGAGTTCCTCCACGATGGTGACCGCCTGACCCGCCACCAGCGGACCCAGCAGCGTAGTCACGGAGAGATCGTAAGCCGCTGAAGTGACCAGGGGAGCCCCATTTTCTCCCGCGGCGAAATAGGTTCGACGCGCCCACTCCAAATAGTTGACAAGGTTGCGGTGGCTTACCATCACTCCCTTGGGCTGTCCGGTAGAGCCAGACGTGTACAGGATGTAAGCAAGCTGATCCGGATGTCTTAAGGGCAATGCGATCTCTTCGGGCTGCGTCATTTCGGCTGCGTCCACGGTCAGAATCGGCGCCGCGAGACCATCCATGGCATACCCAGACTCGGAGTCGCTCACCACCAATTTGACGGCTGCATCCGCGAGTATCCGTTGGAGCCGCTGCCGCGGAGACGCCGGGTCCAATGGAACGTAAACGCCGCCCGCTTTCAGAATGGCCAGAATCGTGATGAGCAGTTCCAGGGAGCGGCTCATCCTTACCCCGACCGCGGTCTCGGGCTCCACTCCCCTCGCCACCAGGAAGCGTGCAAGCCGATTGGCACGCCCCTCCAGTTCGGCGTAGCTTAATTCCATTTGCCGGGCCGGAAAGCGGACAGCGATCGACGAGGGGACCCTCCGGGCCTGACCCGCAATCAAATCATCTGCGGTTGCGGCAGGCAGTTGCACCGCGGTGTCATTCCATATGTGCAGCACCTGTTCGCAATGCGAATCGTTCAGCCATCCAACTTGTCCCAAAGGCGCGCCGGGGTTGTCGAGCGCTCGCTGCAAGCTCGTCCAGACCAGTTCGAGAAGGTGCCGCAGTCCGCGTTCCTGGTGAACTGTCCGATCGAAGACGCAGTGCACTGTCTCGCGTGAGCCAGAGTGATCGAAGACCACTGTGACGCTCTGCCCAGCGGGCTGAGGCTCATTGTGCAAATCGCGGTTTGCAATGACAACGTCGAACCAGCCGTGACTGGCCTCGTCGAAACCGTAGTCGGCTAAGAGCACGGGAAATGGATAGCTCGCATGCCGGTAATCCTCAGCCATGCTGTCTCGTGTCGCAGCCAGAAAATGGGTGAACGGTCGCGCACTGTCGACCTCGATCACATGCAACAGAGTGTTCGGAGCACCACTCTGACGGCGCAGCGACGGCGAGGCCACGATTATCCTGTTGCAGTCGCAATACCTGGCAAGCGCGAAGGCCAATCCCGCCGTATAAATCACCCAGCGGAGGAATGGGTCCCCTGCCGCAGCGCGGTTCGCGGCGTCGGCCACTTCAGCCGGCAACTCCAATTTAAAGTCGCCCGTGCCTTGCGGTTCTTTCCCGATCGCATCCGGGCGCAGCACAGCCCGTTCTTGCTGCGGTTTTTTGAATCTTTCCAGGCAATACCGTTTGCTCGCCAGGCGATTGTTTTCCTGATGCGCCTCAATCATGGCGTCAACTTCCTCATATCTTTCGGGGAAAATGGAACTCGCCGGCAACGCCCGCCGGTAGGGGCCCTTCGGGTCGGGGAGATAAATCAGACGGTGTAAGGCCGGGATTGGCCATCACGCGCGCCAGCACGTCACAGAACCGGGTAGACAGACGGCGCACCGTTTCGGGATGGAACAACTCGGTGCTGTATTCCCACCATCCACTGAAGGCGCCGTTGTCCTCAATCAGATTCAGGACCAGGTCGAACTTGGCCGTGCCGTTGTCCAGCGTCTCGTAGCTGCGTACCAGTTCCGGAAGCCGCAGGGGGGAGTTCTGTAGCGTCAACACAAGCTGGATCGGCGGAACGTGAACACCGTCCGCCCGGACCGCACGCAACACGTCCTGCAAAGCGACCTCGGCATTCGCGAAAGCACCAAGAGCTGTCTTTCGCGCGTGCATCAATATCTCGCCAAAGGTTTGCGTTTTCGAAATCTCCACCGGCAACAAAATAGTATTGACAAAATATCCAACCGATTCGGTGAGTTCCGGCCGATTTCGCAGGGAAGGCGTAGTGGCCAAAAGAAATCGCTCCTGGCCACTCTCCAAGTGCACCAGCAGACTGAGCGCGGCGTTCAGCACCATGAAGGGAGTGGACCCGGTGACGCGGGCCATTTCATGAACCGCAGCGCCCGTCGAGGACTCCAAGTCCAATCGGAGCTTGCCTCCCGCGTACGTTCTGCGCGCAGGCTGGACATAGTCCGCAGGCAACTCGATGATCTGCCAGCCGCCGCGCAACGTCTCTCGCCAGAAATCGATCTGCGCGGTGAGTGTGCCGTCCCGCGCGCGGCCGCTCATCCATGTTGCGAATTCACCATAGGTGAGGTGAGACGGAGGCGCGTCCAGCGGTTCCTTCCTGCTCAATCGTTCGTAAGTCCGAGCCAAATCCTGGACCAGGACGCCAGCTGACCAGCCGTCAAAGACCAAGTGGTGGATGTTCAGCATGAATAGCGCGCTGGAGTTTCGGTTGATCAGCATGAAACGTGCCAGTTGGCCGCACCCCAGGTCGAAGAAGTGGCAGCTAAACTCGGAGCGCAGCCGCCGCACCTCGCTTTCCTCTCGCTCCGGCGACAGTGCGCCAAGATCTTCCACCAGGAGTTCAGGCTCGCAATCGTCCATCACCCGCTGGCGCAGTCCTTCGCTGGTTTCCTGGAAGCAAGTCCGCAGGGCTTCGTGCCGCCCCATTGTCGCGGTCAGAGCGCGGCGCAGAATCCCTGCGTCCAGTCTGCGCTCCAACTCCACCGCCACGGGAATGCTATAGACCGGTGATCGCGCGTGGTTGGTCGTTTCGATCCACCAGATCGCTTCTTGCGCCGGAGAGCAGGGCTTCAACTCGCCTACGTGCTCAGCACGCGGAATGGCGGCATCCTGCTCCCGAGTCGCTCCCGGATCTCCTCTTTCGGTATGCGACATTCCCGACAGAAGACGCTCCGCCACCACGTTGATCGAGGCGCCGCTCAACAAGTCGATAATCGATATTTTGCTACCGCTCAAGGTCTCAAGCTTGTTGCGGATCTCCATTGCCATAATGGAATCAAGGCCGAGACGGTTGAGCGGTACTTCGGCCTCTAATTCACCGGCGTCGGCCTGCAGAACCCCCGCCACCACGGCTTTGACCAATTCCCTCGCCTGGCTGCGGCGCTCGCTGTCGCCGCCGCTGAACGACACACGTTGGTTGGTGGCGTAAGACCCGGTTTCCCTCTGTGGCGCACGACGCTGCATTTCATCCAGCAATCCGAGGAAGAGCGGTTTCTCCTGTCCAAGGGGAAATATCTTTCGCCACCGTTCCCAGTCCGTCGGCATTGCCGCCACCTGCGCCGGGTTCCCCGCGATGATCGCCTCCAGTGCCGACAATCCCAGATTCGGCGCGATTTCGAGCAGGCCGTTGTCCGCCAGCCGCTGCGTCTGCCCACCGCGGGCCACGATCCCTACCTCGGCCCATACGCCCCAGTTGATGCTGATCGCGGGAAGCCCCAGCGCGCGACGGTGGTGCGCCAATGCATCCATAAACGCATTGCCCGCCGCATAGTTCGCCTGGCCGAATGTCCCCAGCAGCGAAGTGCCTGAAGAAAACAACACGAAGAACTCCAGCGACTGGGCGGAAAACAGCTCATGGAGCAGCCAAGCTGCCCCGATCTTCGGGTGCGTCACAGCTTCCGTCACGGCAAGGTCGGCTTGCATCAGCAACTGGTCGTGGATCAGCCCAGCGGAGTGGATCACACCGCGGATGGGAGGGTGCTGCTGGGCTTCGTAGTCGTCCAGAAACGCACGAAATGCCTGTTCGTCCGCAGCGTCGAAAGCGGCCGTTATCACACTTGCACCGAGAGCTTCCAATCGCAACACTGCCTGCACCTCGGTCCAGTGCCGCGACTCCGGTGCCAATCCGCGCCATAAGTTCCGTCGCGGCAGTTGCGTTCGAGACACGAGCACCAGGTGACGGGCGCCGCGCTCGATCAGCCGCTCCGCCGCTGCCAGCCCGATCCCGCGTAGTCCTCCTGTGATCAGATAGGCTGATTGCTTCCGAAGGCTCAGCGGAATCGCGACCGCGGAATCCGGGCAGCCCACCAACCGCGCTACGAGTCGCCCCGCGGAGCGATACGCAACCTGATCTTCTCCCGATGAAGAGAGGACTTCAGAAAGGATCGAGTCAACCTCACCTGCGTCGGGCTCTCCATCGAGGTCGATCAGGCCGCCCCACACCTCCGGATGTTCACTGGCCGCGACCCGGCCCACTCCCCACACTGGGGCTTGTGCAATTTCCAGTGCGCGCGCGCCACTTATCTGCTGTGCGTTGCGCGTCAGGAACCACAGCCGCGCGGGAGCGCCGGCTTCTGCAACAGTCCGAGCCAGTTCGATTGCCGGATAAACCAGTTCCTCGTGCAGCCGCAGACTGCGCCGGGTGTTCAGCCGCTGCCAGCTTTCCACTGTGAGCGCTTGCGTTGAAATTACCTTCCACTGCTGATCAACCTTGGGCGCCGCCAACTGAACCTTGACCTCGGAGACATCTTGCGCACGGGTCACCTGCGCTCCCAAGCCGGTCAATTCCATGCTCAACCGCTCCGCCACTTCGCAAGGCTGACCCACGATCAACCATCTGTAGCGATGGGTGGCCATCTGGTCGCGCGCGGCTTGGGAGATCATGACAATTTGCGGCGGCCGTTCGGTCGAATCCTGAATGCAAACCGGCGCCTCGAAGCCTGCAGAAACGAGGGCGGATTTCCAGACCGCGGGCGTCGCAAGAGCATAATCCTTCCGCAAGTCGTCCTTGAAACGCCACCACCCATCGGTTCCACCCACGATCAGATCCAGCCAGCGCTGCGGACCCGAGCCTTCGAGCAAAAGCAGCAGGCCGCCCTCAACCGTCAACTTGCGGGCGTGTCTCAAGGTCTCCCGAAGATCCGCAGTGGCGTGGAGTACGTTTGCCGCAATGACCACGTCGAAGCCATCGCGAGCGAAGCCCTGTTGGTCGGGGTCGCGCTCGATGTCAAGCTGCCGGAATTGCATTTGCGCATGTGACGCAAATTTCTTCCTCGCCGCCGCCAGCAAAGCGATCGACAGTTCCGTGAAAGCGTAGGTGAAATCGCGCTGCATCAACACCGGCAAAACGTGCTGTGTTGTAGCGCCGGTGCCTGCGCCAATCTCGAGCACCCGCAAGGGCCGCTCGCCCGATATCCGCTTCGCCGCCATTGCCACGGCTGTTGCAATGGCGGCTGAATAGTAGCGTGAGAATGTCGAATCCCGGTAAAGCCTTTCCAGCAGATCGTCGCCTTGGCCGGCAAACAGAACCTCAAGTGAGTCCGCATCTCCGCGCAGAATCTCGGCCAGCTTACGGCCACCGCGTTGAACCAGGCCAAGTTCCGCATCGGCTTTCGGGAATCGTTCGCGAATCCGCGAAGCGTGAAGCTCCGGAGCTGCTTGGGGCGGGAGGCGCAACACCGAACCGCTCGCGTCCACAATGCCTTCTTCTCTGAGGATTCCAAACAGTCTTTTCCAAAACCGCAGATGCCTGCTCGCCACTCCCGCCCGCGCAGCAGCCTCTTCCACATCGATCTTCTCGCCACTCCGCAACTGAATTCCAAGCTTGCCGAGCGCGATCAGCACATATGCAAGCGATAACCGGTCGAATTCTTCCCATTGCAGGGCGTAATGTTGCAGTTCCAATTGCGCAGCTAACGCCTCAGAACCGGCGGTAAACAATTTTGCGGCCTCTTCAGCCGGGGGCAATGGCGCGCGCTCCGAGCGGTCGGTGCCCGGGACCCACTCCACCCGGTAAAGCCATTGGCGGATGTCGTCGCGAGTCGCCTTGTCTGGTGCCGGTTGCGCAAAGACCGCACCTCGAATCATGCCCAGTTGCAAGCCCTTGGCGTCGAACAGAACGAGGTCCGCCACCAGACGTGGGTGGTCGAAGGAGCTGCCGGCGGCGAGCCTTGCTTCGCACCAAAAGGACTCCGGCAAAGGTGCAAATATGGAAAGTTCGCCGATTCCGGTTGGCAGCCGGAAATCCTCAGCCATGGTCGCTTGCCCCATGGCGCCCACCGCCTGCAGACACGCGTCGAACGCCTCCGGTCGGCAATCACCGGGAGCAGCCAACTGCACCTGCGCCGTCACCCTCCCGCCTCGGCGCCAGATCGAGACCAGAGAACGGTACCGGCCCGCGTAGTCGAGGCCCATGGCCGACATCGCCTTGTAGTGAACCTCCGCTTCGATCGCTTCGGCGCCGGTTAGCGGCTCGTCCATGGCAGCAACGGGCACCGCGCTTCCACTTGGCGACTCCGAATGGAATGACCCACTGGCGTGCAGCGTCCAATCCTGTGCACCGGCCGGTGCGCTAAGGATGCGAAAGCTCCCACCTGCGCCTTCCGTCTCCACGAAGGTCTGCACCGTCCGCTCCCCATCGATCACCATTGCCGCCGCGAATGAGACGTCCGCAAGCCTAACCGTTTTGTCGAAACCCGCTCGATGTACCGCTTCCAGCGCCATCTCCAGGTAGCCGCCCGCCGGGAAGACGGCGATACCTTGCACCTTATGGCCGGCCACCTGCGGCGTTCTGTCCGCGGAGATCAGGGCTTCCCAGATACTCTCTCGCACACCGGGCGCGAGGTTCACTTTTCGGCCCAGCAGTGGATGCGACGCAACTCCAGGCGCATGCGATTCGTTGCTGTCAACCTTCCCTTCCGGGAGAAGCTGATCGAACCAGTAGCGCTCGCGCCGCCATGGATAGTGTGGAATATCGACGTGCGATCCTCGCCCGCCGAAGACCGCGATCCAATCCACGTTGTGGCCCGCTGTATAGATCTGCCCCAAAGTTCTCCACATGGCCCAAACATCGCTGGTATCTCGTTGCAGCGATCCATAATGCAGGGCTCGATCATCGAGACTCTCGGCAATTGCGGCAAACGGCGTTGCCAGCATCGGGTGCGGGCTCACTTCGATACAGTGACCGACATCATGGGCGAGCAGTCGCTCCAGCGCCGCGGGAAGACGAAACGCCTCGCAGAGATTCCGCGCCCAATATTTGGCATCCGCCCGGACGCCCGTCAATTCCGAACAGGTGATAGAGGAGACAAGTGGGATGGCGGCCTCGCGCGGTGCGATCACCGAAAGTTCAGCTTCCATCTCCGCCGCCAGCGTCTCAATCTCCGGCCCGTGCAGAGCCAGTTCCACGCCCGGCAAGAGCTTGGCAAAGATTCCGGCGCGACCGGCTTTCTCCAGGTAGGAATGCATTGCGCGGGTGTTGCCGGAAATCAGGATCATGCGCGGAGAAAGATATCCGGCCACCGTTACGCCGGTTTCTTTTCCGGCATTGAAATCATCTGCGGCAAGAGCCACAGCCGCCGTCAGGCCATTTCCTTCCAGTCGCGCCATCAGCCGGCTTCGTACCACGGCAACCCGCATCGCGTCGGCTAGAGAAAGCGCTCCGGCGCAATAGGCCGCCGCGATCTCGCCCAGACTTTGCCCGAGCACCGCCGCCGGCCGCAATCCAAATGTCTTCCACAAATCTGCCAGCGCGCATTGCACCGCGCAAATCGCCGGCTGCGCAAAGACCGTCTTTCCTATCCTCGATCCGCCTGGCTTCCGCGCTAATTCAACCAGCAGAGATTCGCCGGTGAGGGCCTTACAGTGAGCCTCGCACTCCTCTATGCACTCGCGGAACGCAGCATAACGGGTGAAGAGCTCAAATCCCATGCCCGCCCAATGCGAGCCCTGTCCGGAAAACAAAAACGCCAGCCCCGAAGGACGCACCGGCTCCGCGACTGGTCCCGGTGCATTCGCGAATGCATCGAGTTGGGCGAGCAACGCGTCAGAGGAATCGGCCAGAAACGTCGCCCGCTGCTCCAGATGGCCGCGCCGGGTTGCCGCTGCCCGGCACAAGGATGCTGGTTCCGCTCCGTCGCGCAGCGCCCTCGAATAAGCACTGGATAGTGCGCGCAGGCTGTCGCGGTGCCGCGCCGAGATCACGAGGAGATAGGGCCCTCGAATCGTCGCGTCATGCGTCGCTTCCGCCTTGTACTCCTCAAGGACCACGTGAGCGTTGGTGCCGGCAAATCCGAACGCGCTCACCCCGGCGATCAGTCGCTGCTCCGGGCTGGGCCATGGACTGCATTGTCGCTGCACGAAAAATGCGCCCTGGCCGAAATCGATCAGAGGATTCGGCTCCTCGAAGTGCAGGTTGCCGGGGATCATTCGGTGGTGGATCGAGAGTGCCACCTTGATCAGGCCCGCCACTCCCGCCGCGGCCTCCGCGTGCCCGATGTTGCTCTTGATTGAGCCAAGGGCACATCGTTGATCCTTCGCCCGGCCCGCGCCCAGTAGTTTCACAAGCGCGTTCACCTCGATAGGATCCCCAAGCGCGGTGCCGGTTCCGTGGGCCTCGACGAACTGCACGTCACGCGGATCAATGTCAGCCCGGCGGTAAGCCTCGCGGAGAAGCCGCTCCTGGGAATTGCCATTCGGAGCCATAATGCCGTTCGTGGCGCCGTCCTGATTGACGGCGGTGGCACGTATCACCGCGTAAATGCGATCACCCGCAGCGACGGCATCTGAGAGCCTCTTCAGCACGACCATTCCGACACCTTCGCTGCGCACGATCCCATTCGCTTTTCGATCGAAGACCCGGCACGCTCCCTCCGGCGAGAGCGCGCCGGTCTTTGTGAAGAACACCGTTTCGTCCGGTTTGAGGATGACGTTAACGCCTCCCGCCAGTGCGATCGCGCATTCGCCCGACTGGAGACTGCTGCACGCCAGATGGACCGCGACGAGAGAACCCGAGCACGCCGTATCCAGCGCCACGCTCGGCCCTCTGAAGTCGAATGCATAAGAAATTCGATTCGCCGTGACACTGTTGCCGTTACCGGTGCCCGAGCTCGCGTCCACAATCTCCAGGTGCCTGTCAAAGATTAGCGATCCATAATTGGAAGCTAGCGTCGCGACGAATACCCCAGTATCGCTCCCGGCCAATGCCAGGGTGTCCTGCCCCGCATCCTCCAGCGCCTCCCATGCCGTCTCCAGGGTGAGGCGCTGCCGCGGGTCTAGTTGTGCCGCCTCACGTGGCGACATCCGGAAAAACCCGGCATCGAAGCGATCAAGGTCCTCAAGGAACCCTCCCCAGCGGCTCGACATCTTGGCGGGCGCCGCCGGGTCGCGATCGAAGAACGATGTCACTGACCAACGGTCCGCAGGAACTTCGCGAACCGGATTGGTTCCGGAGCACAGCAGATCGAAGAGCTCAGCGAGGCTCTTGGCACCGGGATAGCGACAGCCCATCCCAACAACCGCAACAGCGAAACCCATAGACAGATTGCGATTTACACCAGCAGAGACTCCCAAGAAACCTGAAGACAGGAACGCGATCAGCGAGGCCGCAGTCGGATAGTCCCAAGCCACAGTCGGAGGAACAGCACGACCTAAGCGATCGCTAAGTCCGCGCGCAAGTTGAACGGCATCCACGGAATTCAAGCCGAAATCGGAGAACGGACGGTCCTGCTCAACATCTTCCGCCCGGACGCCGCGAAGTTTGGCTAGAAAGTCCAGGATGAATTGGCGGATTTCGGCTGGATTCGATTTGGCTGGAGGGACCACTCGGCCGACCTCCAAAGCCTATCTTCTCTTCAAGAGCTTTTGGAACTCGGCCTTTGCTTTCTTGGCATTAGCTTGAAGCGGGGCGGTATCTAACGTCGGGAATCGTTGCCGCGCTTCAATCACACTTACAGCTTGGGCGCCTGCATTAACTCCCGCGGTAATCAGTTCCTGGACGCTCGCGGGCAATTCCACAAATTCAGACTCATCGAGAATAGAATGTCTCGCGGACATTGGGGGACCTCCATGTCGCTGTTGCGACGGTGGCCTAATTTACCATTTTCTTTTCTGTCAGTACAAACATTATTTTTATTTTTTTTGGGGACTGCTGACGGGGTCCGCTGACGGGATCATTGGCGCCTGATGGAGCACTGTTGGACGATGCGCGTTATCGCGCTGGACGGATCAAGTTTGCCCGCGGCCGACTTAGTCGAGCCGTCTTAGGTTCGGCCTTCTCCTGGGCCAGACACTCGCGGGCATGAATGCCGAGAGGTCGCGGAGCCGTTTAGTTCGCCCCTGTCTGTCTCACGTCCCGAATCGCACCGCAGACGTAGCCATTCTGATCTGAGGTACAACCAATGTGTACAGCGATTCTCGATGGGGAATTCGAAGATCTGATCCGCCGTCTGCAACAAGTGTCGATCCACGAAAAAGAGTGCGAAATGACAATTATTGTGGATATTTTCGGCAATTTTCAATTGCAGATGTTTGGCCACGACTCCCCACCGCGGCGCCAGATCGAGTAGATTCCCCAATGAATCCGAACGCCGAACTTCATGTCGCGGAATGCCTCATTGGTACTGGCAAGCGCATTGCGATAGTCGGCAATTGGCTCGTTTTCGATGTGCAAATCGCCTTCGAGGACCGCCGGAGGAAAGCCATGGATCGACGATGGAGACGACTGCCCCACGCCGCGAAGTGTGGACGTCGCCATGAGCACGCCACTGGTTGCCAGGAATCTCAGCCGATTCATAAATCGACCTCTTCTGTGGATGAAGGTTTGCAGTAAAGCCGTAATCGAAAGGGGAAAGAGAGGCTGCTAGACTGGGGATCTCCCTGCCCGTTCAATTTACTGATATATCATTTGACAAACTATCAAATATTCTTTTCGAAAATGAACAGAAGGATGGCGAGAGATTTAATGAAGAGGCGCGAGGGCCTGTTCAAAAAAACGTGGAGGGCAGGCTCCTAAATTATTGAGCACGTGATCGAGTCCGTATTGGACGTGGGAGTGCATAGCCGCATCCACCTTTGCCAAGCCGCCTGAACAGTCGTGGCCGGCTCGAGAAAGAGGGGCGTCTAAGCAACGCGCATAGTCATACCAACGTCCATGACGAAGTTCTCCCCCGGGAGCCTTCCAGTGTGAGTTTTTGTGCAGTGGGCTCCGATGCCGCTCGTACCTCCAGTTATAAGACTGGCCTTCCCTTGCAGGTCCACACAGACCCCCAACCGGATGCCACTTCGGATGCCACTTGCCAAACCTATCCATCCAAATCCGCGGTGTTCGTGATTTGCACCGAAGAAGCACGGCGCCCACCCCGAGACCACACGAGCCAGCCCTTGCCACGAATGCATCTAATGCGGCATAATCCTTATGTGATATATCAGACAGACAGGTCGCGTCAAGCGCGCAAGAGGCTTTTTCCGTGTGCTATTTTCTTGCAATAGTAAGTATCCGGGTCACGACAGATATAGTTGATTCTTACGTGGAGCCGATATGTTAGCCTATCGCAAATCGTTCAACGGATCGCTTTCCGGCCGTGCCGCAAACACGGGGGCAGACTCTCTGGCCGGGAAGGCATATGAACAGATTAGAGAACAAATGCTTCAAGGAAGCCTTTCAGTCGGCGATATTTTGTCTCGTCGACAGTTAGCAAGTAAGTTAAACATGAGCTTTCTCCCAATCACCGAAGCGTTGCAGAGATTGGAAGGTGAGGGCTTGGTAGAGAGCCGTCCACGCGTTGGAACGCGTGTCCGGATTCCGTCGAGGCAAGATATTCTCGACCGATATGTTCTCCGTGAAGCGCTTGAGACACAGGCCGCGCGACTATGCTGCGAAAAGATGACTGCCGCCGAGCGGAAACACCTTGTGAAATGCTCCCGGCACTTGGATGAACTCTACAATGCCAGCGCAGCGGAAAAGGAATCTTCGCGATTTCTATTCTCAGTGCACACATATCACATGCAGTTTCATATGCTCATTGCGGAACTGGCGCAATCTCCCGGTCTGATGATTGCGATCGAAAAGGAGCGAGTACTAATCTTTAATTGGCTCTATGATACTGCTGCTCAGCGTAAGTCGCTTCCCCTCAACTTTCACAATAAGCTGGCAAAGGAGATCTGTTCCGGGGATGTGCTAAGAGCCGATGTGGCGATGCGCAGACACATACGTTACGGACTCGATCACGTAGTGCAAAGCCTGGAGACGCTGGAAGCTTCTAAGCCGTGGCGGGCGAAGCGCACTACTTAGGCCTGCTTATCTCCCATCGCAGAGAATTCCCAAGCAAATCAGAGAAGGTGCACGATTGATGGCGTCGACGAATCGTAAAAATTGAGAGCGCTAAGTACACGCTGACGCAAATTCGACGTACTGCAGATAATTTGTTGACATGCAAAGAATCTTTCGTTGACCTTATCGGTACTTCCAAGCTAGCATGCTGACATATCACATGAGAACGCTTACGATCTCGATATTCGCGCTGATTGTGCTCGCGGCTTCCGCGGTCACTCCAGCATCTTCAAGCGGCAAACAGATCGAACTTCTGCTGCGCACCCGGATTCAACCGTTCCCTGCTCGCGGCCCCTCGGTGGAGGCTCATTTTGATGAGACGATCGTCAACTCCCGGACAGCGATCATCATCACGGATATGTGGGATCGCCACTGGTGCAGTGGTGCAACAATGCGGGTAGGTCTGATTGCCAGAAAGATGGAGCCAGTTCTCGAAGAGGCTCGGCGCGACGGCATCCTCATCGTTCATGCACCCTCCGAGACGATGGACTTTTATGCAAACACATCGGGAAGGCTCTTAGCTCAAAATGCGCCACACTCGACCCCGCCTCCGGACCTGAAGCTTGAGGACGCTCCTTTACCAATCGATGACAGCGATGGCGGGTGCGATACTCCGGGCGATAAGTATTATCTGGCATGGAAGCGGGAGAATCCGGTGCTTTCGATTGAGCCTGGCGACGTAATTTCCGACAGCGGGACCGAAATTTACAACGTCCTCAAAGAACATCACATTGATACCGTCCTATATATGGGCGTCCACGCAAATATGTGCATCCTGGGCCGCTCCTTCGGAGTGCGGCAGATGTCAAAGTGGGGAATGCGTTGCATCCTCGTGCGTGACCTTACCGATGCGATGTACGATTCGGCATCGCGGCCCTTTGTGTCACACGCTGCCGGAACCGAACTGGTGATCGAGTATATCGAGCAGTATTGGGCACCCAGCGTGACGAGCGGCGATCTTTTGGCTGGTCTCCGCGGCCACTCTTCAACCGCTTCGTCGAATCAATAGGGGTGGCACGAAGAGTCTTTGTCATCGCCCATCGCGATTCTTCACTCGACGCCAACAGGAGACCAAAGAATCTTCAGTAGGCGGAAGTTCTGATTCGAACTGTCCCCGAGTACCATCCGCTCACGGCCGAGACTCCGCACTGTTGAGAGCACCTTAAATACAACAGCATCTAATTCAGCACCAAATCCGCGCGTAGTGGCGTGTTTTCACTGGAGTCGCCGACACTGATGACAAACTTGCCAGGATCGATCTTCCAGTTATGCGTCTTTACGTTCCAGTAGCTGAAAGAACGAGAGTCAAGTTCCAGAGTGACATGCTTCGTTTCACCGGGGCCAAGGCGGACCTTCTGAAAGCCCTTGAGTTCGCGCTCCGGCCGCTCAACTTTTGCGGAGGGATCGGAGACGTAGAGTTGTGCGACCTCGGCGCCGGGTACCCTGCCGGTGTTCGTGACGTCGAAGCTGACTGCAACCGTAGAACCAGAGGCGGCCATCGCAGGCACATTCAGTTTGGAGAAACCGAATGTGGTGTAGCTGAGACCGAAACCGAAGGGGAAGAGCGGATGTTTTCTGGTGGTCGTCCAATAGCGGTAGCCTACCATCAACTTATCGTCGTACCTGACGTGCGGGATGACGTCGTCGACTGGTGGGCGCCCCAATTCCGTCACATGCAGCATGGTGTCCGCGCCATAGAGGGGATAGTAATAGGGATAGGACGGGTTGTCCTTCCAACTGCGGTCGAAGCTGACCGGCAGTTTGCCCTCGGGATCATGATTGCCGAAGATGACATCTGCCAAAGCCGTGCCTCCCTCCTGGCCAGGATAGTAGAGGTGCAGCAGTGCGGGCACTTTGTCGAGCCAATCCGCGACATCCATGCCGCCACCCCCGGTGAGTGTGACGATCGTATGTGAATTGGCTCCAGCCGCGGCTTCGATAAGCGCTTCCTGACCCCAGGGCAGCTCAAAGATACGGTCGCTGCCTTCTCTCTCGGTAGCAGGACTGAAACCGACCGCCACGATTACCGCATCGGCAGCTGCCGCAAATCGCTTCACGTCTTCTGAAATGAGGCCTGGCTCATAGGCCAACCCGAGGCCAAAGCAGATTCCGACGTCGTGCGGCAGATAATCGGCACGGACGCTTACGGTCTGTCCCGCGTTGAGATCGATGGTCCAGGATTGAGGAGACTGACCGTCAGCGTGAGGCGGAGCCATCAGTTTGTTGCCGTCGATGAATATCTTGTATTGGTCGGAGCCAGCCGACGCGGCCAGAACAAGATACCTGCCGGCTTTGGTTGCCTTGAATGCGGTCGTGTAGCGGATGCTGCGCGGAGTCTTGTCGATCGGTCCCCAAACGTTGGGATTGTATTCGGCGATGCCCTTCAACCCGGTCGTCTGCGGCTTACCGGTGAAGTCGTTGCTGGGGTAATTGGTCTGCTGTACGCCACCTTCCCAATCGTCGCGCCAAAAGATTTCTTCCATCTGGGGCAGTCCTCGCGTGTAAAGGACGCGAACCTGCGGGCCGAGCAGGTTGACAATACCTGAAACGATGCCAACTGGTGCGAAGGCCGAGGCCTCAGACGATCCACCGCCGCCGGTCACTGCGGGCCAAGCATCCGGGCCAATTACTGCGACGGTCTTTACCTTCGCCGGATCGAGCGGGAGGAAGTGGTTTTCATTCTTGAGCAGCGTGATGCTCTCAAGTGCGCCTTTGAGCGCGACGGCGCGGTCAGCGGCCGAGTAAGTAGGGTAGGACGGATTCCACTGCGGCCGGTCAGTGAAGCCGTAGCGAAGCTCAACGCGGAGCAGGCGCAGCACCTTGTCATCGATGACCGACTCTTTCATCTCGCCACCCTGGATTGCTGGCAGTAGGGTCTGGGCGTTCATGAAGCGCGGTGATGGCATTTCGAGATCGAGCCCGTTGTTGGCAGCGGCCACGCCGTCATAGGTAGCACCCCAGTCCGCCATCAGGATGCCCTTGAAACCCCAATCGTTCTTGAGAACTTTCACATTGAGGAAACCGTTTTGGGTTGAATGGACGCCATTGACGAGATTGTAGGAGTTCATGACCGCATCCACATGGGCCTTGGTGACGGCGGCTTCAAAGGGCGGCAAGTAGATTTCGCGCATAGTGCGCTCGTCCACGTCCACGCTCACGTTATGCCGGTTGTACTCCTGATTGTTCAGTGCATAGTGCTTTACGGTGGCGATGACGCCCTGCGACTGCACGCCCTCAATGTAGGGAACCACGAGTTCGGCGTTCAAGTAGGGATCTTCAGACAAATACTCGAAGTTGCGGCCGGCAATTGGTGACCTGGCAATATTGACTCCGGGCCCGAGCAGAAAATTGACGTCACGGGCGCGGGCATCCTTGCCTAGACTCTCGCCCAGTTCACGGGCAAAGTCTTTGTCCCACGTTGCCGCCAGCGCAACCCCGCCGGCGTAGGCGGTTGTGGGTCCCCAGCTACGCACGCCTACAGAGGCATCGGATGTCTTGAAGCTGGGCAGGCCGATCGTTGGCTCTGCATGCGTGAACATCTCGTCTATGCCGCCTAGCATTTCGATCTTCTGTTTGAGTGTGAGTTTAGCCACTAGAGCGTGGGCCTTGGCTTCAACGGCGGGCGAGTCCGGCACGGGAGCCTGGGCTGCCGCATGGAATGCCGCGGCTTCAAGCCAACTGAGCACGAACAGAACCAGACACACACGGCTCGGAGAATAGAGCGATTGAGTGAGAAGATTTGGCGTAGTTTTCATCTTCATGAGAATGCGCGGCAATCGCCTTGGGCTCTGAAATCATCTCGTTCTCGCACGACCGAAACCGATGCCCGCAGCCCCACTTGCTTCGTGATGATCGTGAGCTTGGCTATCTTGATGGACTTGACGTTGAGAAAGGAACTCTTTGGACGATCGAAAACCGTCGTTCGCATGCCAAAGCTCACGCGTTCAGCGCCCCGCGCCTTTCCTCCGGACTCGACGATCACGATCGCCATATAGAGATTGGGCTCGTCAACTGACCAGAGCTTTGGGCCCGTCATCGTCGCTGCTACAGTGAACCCCGACGACCCGTCAACGGCAACCAGCTGCGCAGGAGCCTGGGCGGCAGCCACGGTTTTTCCCGCGTCCTCGAGAATCTGCCAAGTGACGCAGGCACTCCCGGCATGCTTTCCCTCATTCCCGACTAACGTGGCTAGCGAAAGCGTGGCAGAAGCGCTTCTGAGATTCGTGCGCACTGTGCTTTCCCACAGTCCAAGGTGGAATACGTTGGTATTGGCGAGCCAGACGTGGCGATAAATGCCGGTGCCCTCATAGAACCAGCCGTCGCCGAAACTCTTGGAGTCACCATCCTTGACCTTCGTGAAATCCAAGCTGCCGGTCTGCGCAAGGTCACTCTGAGCAAAACCAAGATTCAGATCACGTGAAGGATCGGTACTATTGCCGAAGACGAACTTCCACCCGTAATCGAAAAGCAGGAGCTCGCGTGGTCCTACGTCCGGAACTTGCGCCGAACCGGGCTGTCGATCGGACGCAAACGCCGCCGTGGTGCGCGCCCAGGTAGAGCGGGCCAGAAGTGAAGAGGCAGAAAGGTTCAACCTGCAACTCAGCAGATCTCGACGTGTAACTTCAGGCATCATCCTCCCCATGCCAACTCTGCCGCTGTGAACTGTTTCACTTCGTCCTTGACACTCTGCCATCTAAACCGGTTAAGCGCTAATTCATCCACTCCAGAATCTTGGCCATGTCAGTTGGAAGGCTGGAAACTGTCCCCCGCGGAAGAGTTGGTGCGATCGCCAGCGCTAACTCGTGACCTTCAAACCAGACTAAGAAGCGCGCCTGCTCCGCCCCAGACAAACGGCTTTGATTTATCCAGGTATAGTAAGCGCCCATATCGGCATCTACGAGCGATCCTTCAGGGTCGGTTAACTGCGTCAAGGGGTTGCGATTCAGCAGCTCATTCATCGAGGCTGATTGCTGTCTGGGCGCAAACCTCGCAAACATAGTAACTGGCTGGGCGCGACGCAAAGCTTCCCGCGCAGCCCACTGAACAAACGTAGTACTGAAGACCTGTGTTCCAGCTCCTTCAGTAAGAATTCTGGTTTCGAAGTGGCGTAGCACTGCATCGTCGGCGCCGCCATACAATCCCAGATCTTCAGGGTTGAGCGCAGCCATGAAAGATTGCGCGACCTCTGGTCCGGCTGTCTCAGTTGTATCCATTCGTCTGACAAAGCCTTCGGTCAAGCTAAGTTCCTTCAAGGCAAACGGCGCCAGCTCGTTAAACGAAGTTATGGTGATTCCTTGCTTCACATTGCAGGATGGATTGGCCCGTCCTCCGTCAATGTACCAATGCGCATATTGTTCAGGATACTTTTTTGCTCTCCCGATGAGGAATTCGAGGAGCGTTTCTAATCCGTGATCGGGCTGTACAGCGGTAAATAAAGCTCCATGCGGGCGAAGCAAGCGAAACAGTGTTACATCACTCTTCGTAACTCCTTCTCCAACGGTAACCATGGTAAAGCGGGCCATCTCAGGCGGGGTTTCGACCACCGCCGACTCCACGTCCTTTTGATATTGCAATGCGGCGTTACGGTAGTCGTCTATCTGCTGCGTCGACCAAAGCAAAGCGCTTAGCCGCTCACTAAAATGCTGGGGCTGATTCACCCAGTCGATTTGCTCGAGTTCGTTGGGTAGGCTCAAGGCAGAAAATTGAGCCATCAAACTCGCAAAGGTAACGGTTTGCAGCGTTTCAAGATAGTCGAACTGGCGATCCAATACGCGACGCTCCGCCGGAAAGCACCAATCAAAGAGTATGATCTCGTGCAAGAAGATGGGTAATAACACCAGTGGAATTCTTCGCAGCACTCCAAGGTGTTTTTCCGCAAAGCCTTTTCCTTGGGGCGGATATAAAGAGAAGCTTTCTGGACGCAGTTCTGCCGGCTGCATCAGATCACCTCTAGAATTGGATTGCCATGCGCATGCGGAGTTGGAAATCCGAGCAGCGAGCCCAATGTCGGAACCAGGTCCAGAGAATCAAGCGGTCGATTGACGGTGACATTCTGTTGAATCTGTGGACCGAGCGCCATCAGCCACGTAGTTCGCGAAAGGGGATCGCCGGTCCTGTGATGTTGAAATCCATTGCCGCCCGGCTCGAAGTCGGAATCACGCCCAAAATCCGGCAGAATGAACATCGTCGTACGTCCGTGATATTCCGGATCGCTTTCAATTGTCTGCCAGATCTCTCCGCAGAGGCGGTCCGTGCGTCGTATCCCATCAATGTACAAGGAGTATGCTCCGGAATGCGCCACATCCATATCGTGCAATGTAATCCATATCAAGCTTGGAGCAAACTTTCGCATCAACTGACGCATTACAAACACGGATAATTCATCGGCGCTCGAAAGCGTCTGTGCATGCTCCGTGAAGTCCTCTACAGAAAGATGGAGGACCTCGTCCAGACGGGACAGAGGTACGTCCGTCTTAACTACTTGCGGCGTCGATAGAGGGCTCTCGTAACTATCCTGTAGCAGAGAACGAAGCTTGTTTAAGCTTGGATGCGCAGATCCTAATGCTTCTGCCAGCAAGTGCTTGGGCAAGATAACCTGAGCCCCGTAGCCCAGCGCAAACTGCGATCCATCGCTTTGGCCGATTCGATTAAATCCGTTGCTGGGCGCAATTACCCAGGCGTCGTCTGCGGGTCGACCGAGGGCATGCCGAAAGCATTCAAACACCGTGGGATGATTTGGTGCGACATTCGCAAAATTATTGAAGGTCTCATAGACACCTGTTGCAAGGCTCGCAGTGGCAACATAATGGCCAAGAATTCCACGATTTACGACCTGGGTGCAAAAAGTCGATTGAGGCACCAATTCCATCATCAAATGGGGAATATTCTCCTGGCCTTGAGGTGCGAATGTCTCTTCGTCTCGAGCTCCACCGCCGAACGTAACTACAACTGTCTTCTTTCGATGTGCCGCAACGGACGCTGAAAGAGGGGAAGCTCGCGAAACCGCGCCCCATGCCCCCGCACCGACCGCAGAGCGCAAAAAGTCACGGCGGGTACAAGCTCTCTCTTGCGCAGTGTGCAAAGTGTTTTCCTTCATCGCACCCTCATCCTCGCCGTGGAGATATCGGAACTGCTGCTTCACCGAGGCTCCCGGAATCTCCGCCCGCCGCTACCGTTGACCACAGGTGGCAACGATTCCCGTTGGCTCAATATTCGGGGAGGAAGACAATGCATTCCGCCAAGCACCAACGAGGAACAAGTGGATCTGCGCACCTACGCCCTGAGTGACCTACGCCCTGACTGATCGAATACCTCCGATCCTTCCAGCCCTCGTAGTAATTCAAATCATCTCATCGCGGTTTCCGATTGATATATCAGTGATGTTTCGTTACAGTGATAACTGAGTTCCGTCCGTAAAGTCAATCAGGAATTTCGACCCTCATCCAAACGCTATGCCTGAAGAGGTCTCAAGTTTATTAAATGGCCATCAATGTGATGCAAGAGGTCGGCATTTGTGCCTTGAATCGGCGATATTTAACCCGTTTGGAGAACGAATTGATGAATCGAAAGGCCCGGGTCGGCTTGCTTGCTAGCGCCATTTTCCTGGCAGCGATACTGACATCGTTTGTCGCGGGGTCTCGTGCTCATGCGCAGACCAGCGTCGGCCTCCCGCAATCTGTCGCGTCCGGCCAAACCGTCACGCCGCTGGCCCCGACCGGCACGATTTTCACCAGGCTGAATCCGGACCTCAAGGATTTCCCTGCCTACACAGTGGGTCAGGCGATCAAGTTGGCGCTCAGTCCAGATGGAAGGACGCTGCTGGCACTCACGAGCGGCTACAACATTCTATATGACGCTGAAGGCGTCAAGGATGCAGCCGCCTCGAACGAGTACGTGTTCGTTTACGACGTGACTCATAGCAGGCTTCGGCAGGTACAAGTCTTGCAGGTGCCGAATACTTTCTTTGGTCTGGCATTCTCGCCAAGCGGCAGTCAGTTCTATGTTTCCGGTGGAGTGGACGATGATGTGCATGTATTTGCCACCGTCAACGGCATCTGGGCTGAGAGCGGCAGGCCGATGGCGCTTGGCCACAAGCACGGTGTCGGCGAAATCGGCCAGAACGGTCGACCAACTGTCGCAAACCTGGCCGTATCTGCTGCCGGCAAGTTTCTGGTTGCCGCCGACGTCTACAACGATGCCATCTCGATCGTGGATCTCGACAGGCGCACCAAAGTGGGCGAACTCGATCTGCGGCCAGGAATCATCAATGCCGCACAAAGCGGCGTCGCTGGAGGCGAAAACCCATTCGGTGTCGCGATCAGAGGTAACAACACCGCCTATATTTCAAGCGAGCGCGATCGGGAGATCGACGTGGTCGACATCTCAACCCCGGAGACTCCCAAACTGCTGACGCGCATTCCCGTGCAGGGCAACCCGAACAGCATGATCCTGAACGCCGCGCAGACGCGGCTCTTCGTCACGGCCGATAACAGCGATCGGGTTTCGGAGATCGACACGGCGACGAACCGGGTTGTCGAGACCATTCGTACGACCGCGCCCGACCGCGTGACGCACGGCCCGAAGCAGCTCCCGGGTGCAGCGCCGAATAGCCTCGTTCTGTCGCCCGATGAACGGACCCTTTACGTCACCAATGGCGGCATGAACGCGATTGCGGTAATCTCGCTTGCACGCGGCAAACCGCATCATGTGGTCGGCTTGATCCCGACCGGCTGGTACCCTCAATCGATCAGCATCAGCCGCGACGGCAAGATGCTGTATGACGTGAACAGCAAGAGTGCGCCCGGTCCGAATCCGCCCCATAAATACGACACTTCATTTCCCGCAGTGCAAGATCGGGCTGATAAGGCAAGGGCGTCCAACCAGTACATCCTGCAACTCGAGAAAGCGGGGTTGCAGGCTATTCCGGTGCCGGATCGGATGGAACTCACCTGGCTAACCAAGCGCGTCGCCGCAAACGATTTTCTGGACACGCTGCCGGACCGGCATGACGAAGAGATGATGGTGGCGCTTCGTCAACACATCAAGCACGTAATTTACATCATCAAAGAGAACCGGACATACGATCAGGTACTTGGCGATCTCGATCGTGGCAACGGTGATCCCAGCCTTGCCGAGCTTGGAAACGCTATCACACCAAACCAACACAGGCTGGCGGACCAATTCGTCGATCTCGACAATTTCCTAGTGAGTGGCGAGGTAAGCGGCAATGGCTGGCCATGGAGCACCTCCGCGCGAGATATAGATTTCGACGTGAAAATCGTTCCCCTGGATTATGCCAACCGCGGCGCGCCTCGCTTTATCGATACGACTGTGCCAACGGTCGCGGAGCGCAAGGACATTGACCCCGACTATCCAAATGCTCCCAATCTTCTCCCTGGCACGAACGATGGGCTTGCGCCGGACGGACCCGAAGGTGAGAAGCAGGAGGGTTATCTGTGGAACTCGGCGTTGCGGCACGGTCTCACTGTCCGGAACTATGGTTTCGACACCCACTATCCCCTGAACGCCCCTGAAACCCCGGACCCGTTTGCGAGCCGCCAGGTGGTCGATGTACCTGAAATACCGTCTCTGATCGGCATCACTGATCCATACTTCCGGGCATTCGACAACGCCTATCCCGACTTCCGGCGGGAGATTGAGTGGGAACGGGAATTCGACCGCTATGTCGCCAATCGCAATCTTCCCAGCCTCGAACTTATCACTCTGATGCACGACCACACGGGCGATTTCTCGACCGCCATCGACGGAATCAACACGCCGGAGAAGCAGACCGCCGACAACGACTATGCGGTCGGCAAGTTGATTGAGCGAGTGGCACATAGTCCCTATCGAGACTCGACACTGATTTTCATCCTTGAGGACGATGCGCAGAGCGGCCCAGATCATGTCGATGCCCATCGCAGTATCGCCTTCGTGGTTGGGCCTTATGTCAAGCATGGCAGCATTGTCACCGAGCGCTACACCACTGTGAACATGATCCGAACGATCGAAGATGTGTTGGGAATTGGCTATCTCAATCTTAACGATGCGTATCAGCGGCCGATGACCTCGGTCTTCGATCTCAGACAATCAAACTGGAACTACTCTGCCGTTGTCCCTGCTGCGGTGCAAGCGGTGATCACTCCGCCATCGCAGAGTGCCCAGTCCGGGGCGGCGTTTCATGATGCGCGCACAGTCGCTTATTGGGCGCAACAGACTCGCGGTTTCGACTGGTCCACAGCGGATCGTGTGCCGGCTGTACTTTTCAATAGGATTCTCTGGAGGGGCCTGACAGGGGGGTTGCCTTACCCCTCGGCGCGCGACGGCCAGGACTACGCCCGCAACCGCGCGGCCGTTTTGAAAGCGCGCAGAACCCATTTTCTGTATCTGGGTCGTTGACCATGAAATTGCGACACACAGAGAATGTGCAATCGCGCGTCGCGGCTCTCCGGGAGTTAGTTTCGGAAACAGAAACCTCGGTCCTGAAACCAAACCACTGGTTCGCAGCAAGGCTAATTCTCGGAGGTTACTGAATGGATCGGCGGCATTTTCTTTTTTCCATGGCCCAACTGGGAGCATTCGTCAATTTCGCGCCTGTTATAGCGCCTGCGGAAAACAGCCTTTCAGGATGGCCGGACATGAGTTGGTGGTATCGGAGCCCCGCAACCCGGTATTGGGAAGGGATCCCGTTGTCAAACGGCCGCCTTGCCGCCATGGTGTATGGAGGAATCGAGGACGAACTGATTCCAATCAACGAGGAATCGCTCTGGAGCGGATCGCCCTACGATCCGAACAACCCGGAAGGGAAAGACGCGCTTCCGGAAATACGTCGTCTTCTGTTTGAAGGCCGCTATGTCGAAGCACAAAAAAAATGCGAGAAATTGCTAAGCATTCCGCCGTCCGTTCAGCACTACCAACCCCTCGGAGAATTGCGGATAAGGTTTGTTTCGCCCGGTAAGGTAACGAATTATCGACGTGAACTCAGCATGGATTCCGCGATGGCCCGGATCGAATATACAGCCGGTGGCGTCCGATATTTTCGAGAAGTTTTCGCCAGCTTCCCTGACCAGGTATTAGTGGTACGCATCACAGCCGACCATCCGGCAATGGTCACGCTCTTCGCCCGGCTGGCCAGCATTCAGCCGAGTGCCAAGTCTCATAGAGTTGAAGACGATAAAATTGTAATGAGCGGGATGGCCCAAACGGTAACTACCGGGAATTCTGCTCATCCCGTCATCCCTGCGAAACTTCGTTGGCAGTCGCAACTGCGCTTGATTCGAGACGGAGGTAGGTTAACTCATGACCAGGTGAAGGAAGACGAGGACCGAACCTCCGCTTGTATCTCCGTAGCGAATGCAGACGCAGTTACCCTGGTGCTCGCGGGAGCGACAAGCTACGTCAAGTGGAACGATATCAGTGCCGATCCGGCCGCGCGCGTTGATGCCATTATGAAGGCCGCTGAGACGCCTTATCACGCTTTGTTGGCCAGGCACCTCGCTGATTGGAGGCCGCAATTTCATGCTTGTCGGCTGCAAATCGAAGGTGCAGAAACAGAGAAAGACGATACCACCACACGGCTAAACGAATTACGCCATGGATTCGACGACCCGCTATTCGCTGTACAGTACTTTCAATACGGCCGCTACTTGCTTCTAGCGGTGTCGCGCCCTGGGACCTTGCCGTTTAATAACCATAACGTCTGGTTGAATAACATGGAAGGGAGATGGCAGGGCCGATGGACTCTGAACATAAACATCGAAGAATGTTACTGGCCCGCGGAAAACACAAGCCTTCCGCAAACCAATGAGGCGCTCTTGGCATTCACAGAGCAGTTGGCAGAAACGGGTGCACGGACCGCGCGCGAACTCTATGGATGCGGTGGCTGGGTGGTTCACCATGGAACAGATGTATGGATGAATTCGGCGCCTACCGACGAGACGGGCCCGGGTATATGGCCCACCGGCGGCGCATGGCTCCTGCAACAGCTATGGGAGCATTATGCATTTCACCCCGACCTTTCCTACTTAAGACGCATCTACCCACTCTTCAAGGGCTGCTCGGAGTTCTTTCTGGATTTTCTAGTAGAAGAACCCACACACCGCTGGCTTGTAACTGCGCCTTCTGTATCGCCTGAGAATTCATTTTTTACACGGGATGGGGTGCAAACTCAGGTCTGTATGGGACCAACGTTAGACAACGATCTTTTGCGCGACTTGTTTAACCACACAGTGGAAGCCAGCCTGCTTCTCGGCGTTGATCATCAACTTCGCGAAGCAGTGCGGTCGGCCTGTCAACGGTTGCCTCCAGATCGAATTGGAAAACACGGGCAAGTGGAGGAATGGCTTCAAGACTTTGATGAACCTGAGATTACACACAGGCACCTGTCTCCGCTTTATGGTTTCTTTCCTTCCAACCAGATTACGAACGAAAGGAACTCCGATCTCGTAGAAGCGGTTCGTGTGACCTTGAATCGGCGGGGGAATGGAAATCGAGGATGGTCCGGTGCCTGGAAGATCAATGTGTTGGCACGCCTCCGCGACGGGGATCGCGCACATACCCTTCTTCGGCAGATGCTCACGGATATCAGTCTTCAACCAAGTAGCGAAGACAGTGATCGCGTGCCCTCCTTCGAGGGCAATCAAGGGATTCAAGGGGTCACTGCCGGATTGGCCGAGATGTTGCTTCAAAGCCATCAAGGGAATGTGACGTTACTGCCCGCGTTGCCGGCGGCTTGGCCGAACGGACGCGTTGAAGGACTTCGCGCTCGCGGCGGCTTTGTTGTTGACGTCTGGTGGCAAAACGGCAAATTATCAAAAACGCGTATACGATCGTTATGCGGAAGCCCTTGCCAATTGAAGTACGGCGCCCAACGGGTCAACTTCAACACTCAGGTTAATGAATCGTACACTCGTAACGGGTTGCTCCAGGCAATTTAGGGTCTACGTAGAATGGGAGTGGTGGTTAGGGTCAATCACTAGTTTTCGGCAGAACTACGTGACACCATGAAGCTCATCAACCCGCCAAGTTGAATTTAGCCGTCGAGGTCGGCCGAAATTCAAAGGCAAAGGGTATTCCCCGTAGTGCGCTCGCATATTTCCGAGAGCGGTAAAGAGCTACAGGCCTGCAGTTGGAAGTTCTTGAGCCGCCTTTGCATCCAAGACCGGCCCGGTTGCTGCATTGATGTAGCAATCGAATTTGCGGAGAAGACGCGGGTGCAACGGCCTTCAAGAAAAGGCGGGAAGGCGTGCGGCCTTGACCGCCAGATATATGGCCCCCTTCCGGTAAACCATTCAATCCCTTGAGCTAGCGAAGGTACCGATGGGGCTCCTCGCTTTCTTCCGCATTGCCGCTCCACGTTCTCGCGGACACAGTGCTTAGAATTTAGTCTCTGTCAAACATAAATAATCGATGACATCCGGAAATCATGGTTGACTTTAATGAACGAACTGATATATCAATCGAAAGAACCCGAACTGATATATCAACCGAGAGAGACCACACTGATTTGAACTTGCGAAAAGCTGGAGGTCAAAAAATGAGGAACATTCAATTGAGGCATGCGAACGGGCACATTTGTTTCTTTCATGTGTTTGTGCTCGCCTGTTGCTTTTTTGTGCTCGCGGCACATCAAGCATGGTCCCAGGCCGACCAGGGGACCATCACCGGCGTAGTGAGGGATAGCAGCAGCGCAGTGATCCAGGGTGCTAAGGTAACGCTGGAAAATACGGACACCGGTTTGACCTTGCAGGTCGAGACGGACGGAAGCGGAGTGTATGTATTTTCGCCAGTTAAGATCGGCGATTATGAGGTGAGCGCCTCGGCTCCTGGGTTTCAAATCACCACGCAGAAACATCTGCACCTGAATATCCAAGACCGCCTGAATGTCAATATTGCGTTGAGGCCGGGTGCCGTGACGGAGACTGTGGTGGTTTCCGATGCGCCGCCGCTGCTGGAGTCGCAATCCGGCTCTGTAGGCCAGGTGATGAGTACGGAGACGATCAATAATACAGCGCTGAATGGGCGCAACTGGGTGTACATCGCGCAGTTAGCGGCGGGCGTCGATCCATCGCTAGGCAGCAGCCGCGGTTCCGGCACGGGAGACTTTATTGCGAACGGCCAGCGCCCGACACAGAATGACTTTCTGCTGGACGGAGTGGACAACAACGTGAATGTCGATGATTTCGTGAACGGTGCCAGCTTCGCCGTGCGGCCTCCGCCGGATGCGCTGGCCGAATTCAAGATCGACACGGCCGACTACAGCGCCGAATTTGGCCATTCCTCCGGCGGAGTGCTCAGCGCAAGCATCAAGTCTGGCACCAATCAAATCCACGGAGATTTTTGGGAATATCTTCGCAACACCAACCTCGATGCGCAGAACTGGAACGCATCCACCAATCCTCCGTACCATGAGAACCAGTTCGGCGGGACGCTTGGTTTCCCAATTTGGCGGAACAAGTTTTTCTACTTTGGAGATGCGGAAGCAAATCGCATCAATTACGGTCAAACGGTCATCTCAACTGTCCCCACGGCCTTGATGCGCCAGGGGAACTTTTCGGAGTTGCTCAATCCCGGTCTGACGGGCCAGTCAGAGCCTGTACAACTTTATGAACCAAATTCTGGTGGTGCGACTCCCTTGTCCTGCAATGGCCAGAACAATGTGTTCTGCGCAGCGCAGTTGGATGCCGTCGCGGCCAACATTTTAAGCCTGTACCCTAGCCCAAATGCCAACAACGGGGCCACATGGAATAATCTCGTCGAGAATGTCAGCGACACGGACTACACCTGGCAATGGGACCAGCGGCTGGATTGGAACATCAGCAAGCAAGACCAGACCTATGCGCGCTATAGCTACCAGCATGAACAGCTTGACACCCCGCCGCCCCTGGGGGAAGTTCTCGATGGCGGCGGCATGGCGAAGACCAATCTCGCTCAGAGCTTCATGCTCAGCGAGACCCACCTTTTCAGCCCCAGCCTGACCAATGAGTTCCGCTTCGGATACAACCTGACTCATTATTCATCTCTGCAACCCAACTATAACAAGGACATATCCCCCCAGTTAGGGCTTGGCGGTGTACCTTTTACTCCAGGGCAGGACAATGGCGGCCTTCCCCAAATCTCGATAAACGGCATGGCCATGGCGGGTTCACGGTGCTGCATACCCTCCTTCGAAGGCCAGAACATATACCAGATCCTGGACAATGTCACAAAGGTCAAGGGCAACCACTCCTTGAAGTTCGGGGTATCTCTTCAAAGCCTTCGCGTACTCTTCTTTCAGGTGGGCAATTCGCGGGGCCAGTATCAATATTCCGGAATCTATACCAGCAATCTTGGAGCAAGTTATACCGGAGCGGGCGTAGCAGACCTTCTCGCCGACCAGATGTATAGCGCCAGCATCACTCCGTATTCAGGAACAAATTACTATCGCTGGTATCGCTCCGGCTATGCTCAGGATGACTGGCGGTTAACGCACAAGCTGACTCTGAATCTAGGTGTGAGATACGATTACTTTCAGCCCTTTACGAACAAGGATGGGGATATGACCAATCTGGTTGTAACCTCCAAAGGGATTGGCACGGGAGCGGGAATCCTTTATGTGCCTTCCAAACTCCAGGGCCAATCAATCTTCGCGCCCGCGTTCATGAGCCTGCTCGCGTCGCAGAACGTTACCATGCAATACACCAACAACCTGTCGATAGCCTCGGCGCAGAAGACGAACTTCGCGCCGCGCGTCAGCATGGCCTACGCTCCTGATTCTAAAACGGTCCTGCGGGGCGGCTTCGGGATCTTCTACGGGGGCCTTGAAAGCATCGGCGGCACAGAGCCGACTGTCAACTATCCATGGTCGTACGGCGTCGGCATTACAGCGCCGAACTGTGCCCCCAGTAACTGCCCGGCTGTGGCCGCAAATCTAGAAAACGGCCTGTCTGCGCAGATTGCCACGGGCATCAATAACTTCATCTCGCTGCCTTCATTCGCCACCAGCGATATGGCAATCAAGACTCCCTACACGATCGGTTACAATCTGACGGTGGAGCGCGCTCTCTCCACTAACCTGGCCGCCACCATAGGATATGTCGGGAATGTCGGCCGGCATCTTGAGACGGCATTATCGCCCAATGCTCCGGCTGCACTAGAAAATCCCGCGAACAACTCGCAGTTTGCACAGCCCTTCCCAGGATTCCAGGGGGCCTGGTGGGCGTTTGTCGACGCGTCCTATACCGGTGAAAGCATGTACAACGGGCTGCAGGCCAAATTGGAGAAGCGCTATGCCAACGGGCTAAATTTCCTGGCCACTTACACTTGGGCGCATGCGCTTGACGATTCCTACAATACAGGTGGAATCTTGAACGGGGTCAGCAGCTTTCGCAACCCGAACCTGATCCCGATCCAAGACGAATACACTAATTCCGGCTTCGATGTGCGCCAGCGCTTTACATTGAACGGCTATTATCTACTGCCCTTCGGAAAAGGACGAACCTATATGCACGATGGAGGATGGAGCGACTATGTCGCGGGCGGTTGGGCCTCAAGCCTGACCTTTGTCACGCAGACCGGCATGCCCATTTCGGTGGGTCCCGATAACTCAGGTGCTTCTGGCGCAAACGCTCAGAATGCAATTGTGATCAGCGATCCATTTGCCGGAGGAGGCACTGCCGATCCTTCAAATCCAGGTGTCACATGCCCGGATCATGTGAAAAACAAGGGAAACTGGTATAACCCGTGCGCATTTGCCAACCCCCGGCCGGGTACCGATATTCCCATATCCGGGCCGGGCATGTATGTGACCGGAACCGCCAACGCCATCGCTTATCTCGGGGGGAAGTCAAACCAGATACCAGGACCTGGATATAACCGCGTCAACATGTCCCTGTTCAAAAGCTTTCACACCCTTGAATCCGAGCGCGTGGAACTGCGCGTCGACAGCTTCAACCTTCTCAATCACCCAACCTGGAATGTATGCACCACAAGCAATGGACCAGAGGGCGGAAACATTTGCCAGCCGGCAAATCTCCAGAACTATACACCCGATGCTCGATTCTTCCAGTTCTCCGCAAAGTATGTGTTCTAATAGCACAACCAATACAAACAAGACATCCCAAACCACCCTTTCAGCCTGCTCCCAAAGAGAAGGCTGAAAGGAATTGCCAATATCAACTTGCGCGGCCACCGATGTCACTTCCCGCTGCCATTCAGGATGCATTCATGAACGTAAAGCTCCTCGGAAAGTTGCTAAAAATCAACCGAGTTATTGTGGTGATTCCGTTCATGTCTTTTGGGGTAATCTTCGCTCAGGCCGAACTCGATCAAGGCCCTCTTGCAGTTTCAATAAATCCTGACAATGGGACCTATTCGTTAGCGACAAAAGCCGGCCTTCAAGTTTTGCGTGACGTGACTATTAGCGCGAAGGTAAATGGGAAGTGGATTCATGGAATGGACTATTCAAAACCCACGATATCGCGAGAAGTGTCCATCGGCGAATTGGGACAGTGCCGTACATGGGAAGTGACATATCCTGGAACCCAAATGATGCCAACTCTTATGTATAAAATTCGCACATACACAAAGCTTCCCGGCGGAGATGTGCAGGTATTTATTAGGAACTCAACGGCTAAGAAGATTGTTATACAGGATATACGCTCCGTCGATGCCCGAGGGAGTACCGCGCTGAACTTAGGAGCGGAGGAGACGGATGACCGAATACTATCTGACAGTGTCAGCGAAAATCGTCCAGTCATCAGAGTGCATGATCTGGCCGATACGAGCGATCAATTATCCTCAATGCACCGAGGTGTGGGCAGTCAGCTCATATATAACCGCAAATCAGGAAATAGTCTTTTCTTCGGAGCACTGACCTCTGACAAGTTTTTAACAATTCTCAAACTACATTTAGGCGGGACTGCGGCGGCGCCGCATATAGCTTCTTATGAAGTCGATTCGGCCGGAACAACAGAGCTAACCAAAGAGGACTCACTTCAGCGAGCACCGATAGAAGACCAAATTGAGCTGAGCCTACCTGTTCTCCCAGGAAAAGATCTTGCGTCCGAACGGCTTTACTTTAGCATTAGCAGCGATTATCACAGGCAGCTTAGAACTTATGGCTCATTGATCAGAAGAATCCATCACGCGCGAGTCTCAAATTCGACGCCAATGGGTTGGTGGAGCTGGACCGCCTACGGTCCTAACCTCAGCGCTCATAGCGCTCTAAAGAACGCACAATGGGAAGCGCAGAACCTCAAATCAATAGGCTATGATTTCTTTCATATAGATGAGGGATACAGCGTCGCCAGAGGCGATTATCTTGCGCCGAACCTTTCCCTATTCCCGGATGGACTAGGGCGGGTCGAAAAGAGAGTTGGCGCGATGGGACTAATTCCCGGCGTGTGGACCGCGCCATTTGAGGTCTCTGATCGGTCGTCGGTTTACAAAAACCACCCTGACTGGCTCGTTCATGATTTAGAAGGCAAGCCCATTCGATTGGTCGGATGGGTGATTTCAAAAGATGACCGTTTGTATGTTCTCGATGCGACAAATCCCGGAGCGCAGAGTTATCTACGGAGAGTTTATTCAACCCTTACGGAGAAGTGGGGTATCAAATATATCAAGCTGGACTTCATGGAAGACACTTGTATTGAAGGTAGATACTATCGCCCGAATATAACAGCCCTTGAAGCGCAAAGAATAGGATTAACTGTCATTCGATCAGCCGTCGGAGACAAGGTCATTCTGGACAAAGATGGCGGGGAGATGCTGAATTCAGTGGGGATTGTTGACACCGGAAGGACATCAAACGATACAGGACATGACTTTGACCGGAGCAAATCTGCTGCCACCGGGATTGCAGCCAGATACTTCATGAATCGCAACTATTTTATTACCGACCCAGATGCCTTCACCGTTACGAGAGGAAAGGGTGACACGGGATTAACGCTGAATGAGGCGCGGGTTTCGATAGCGCTTGCCGCTGTCTCAGGCGGCATGTTCGAGATCGGTGACGATTTACCAACTCTGGGATCGGAGCCGGAACGCTTTGCATTGGTTGAAAACAAAGATCTGATAGTTATGGCACGCTCGGGGCGAGCCTCTACGCCCCTTGACCTAATGGATTATCTCCCGGAGGATGAACAACCGAGTATCTTTTTTTTGAAAGAAAGCTCAATGCAGAGTATTCTGACAATCTTCAATTGGACAGATCATTCCCGAACCCATTCGATTGCGCTTTCTAGGCTGGGTCTCAAGGTGACGGGACCGTATGAGATCTTCAACGTCTTAGATAATAGGCGAATCGATGTTCAGGATTCGAGTTCTCTGGTTGTGTCACAAGCTGCGCATTCGGTACAAGTGTTGAAGCTCATCAATATGGCGGGATCCAATGCGTTCTGAAGTGATTGTGACATTCTGATTTGACTCAGCAACGGCAGTTAAGTTTGGCCGACGTGGGCGCCACTGGCTAAGCTTTATGGATGGAGCGACCGAAGTGCAGCTGGCTGTCCAAACCGGGAAATTCTGAACCGGCTGAGGATGAGTTCTGACCCGACTCAAATTTGTTACCAACTATATTGTCTTGTCACCAACAATATTGTCCTTTTACCGACTATTTTGTTCAAAGCCAGGAGGAGGGCCGGTCCATCGAGTTGGCTATTCGGTTTATTCCACAGTTACGGATTTGGCTAAATTTCTGGGCTGGTCTACGTCGCAACCGCGGCGGACGGCGATGTAGTAAGCCAATAGCTGCAAGGGAACAATCTCAAGCAGCGGAGAAAGCAGTTCGATGGCGGGTGGGATATAGATTACGTGTTCAACCAGGCCGCCGATGGTGTGATCGCCTTCGGTGGCCACGGCGATAACGCGACCGCTGCGCGCGGTGACCTCCTGGATGTTCGAGAGAGTTTTTTCGTAGCGAAGTTTCGAGGCGGGGTCCGAATCGTCGCGCGTGGCCAGCACTACTACCGGCAAGGTTTCATCGATAAGAGCGTTGGGGCCGTGCTTCATCTCGCCGGCAGGATAGCCCTCGGCGTGGATGTAGGAGATCTCCTTCAGCTTGAGCGCGCCTTCAAGGGCAATCGGAAAATGAATGCCGCGGCCGAGGTAAAGGAAATCGCGCACCGTGGAAAATTCCTTCGCCAACTGCTCGCACTGGGCCGAGCGGGAGCGCAGCACCTCTTCGATGCTTGCCGGTACTCGGCCCAGCTCTGCGATGAGTTCCAATGACTGCCCTGTGCTTAACCTTCCGCGCAATTGGCCGAGCTTGAGCGCCAGCAGGAACAGCGCGGTGAGCTGCGAGGTGAAGGCCTTGGTAGAGGCGACACCGATTTCAGGGCCGGCATGGGTGTAGATGGCGCCATGAGCCTCGCGAGCCACCATGGCGTCGACCACGTTGCATATGGCCACGGTCTTTGAGCCCAGGCTCTTCATCTCGCGCTGTGCGGCGAGGGTGTCGGCGGTTTCGCCTGACTGGGTGATGAGCAGCCCCAGCGCTTCAGGCCCGGCGATGGGATCGCGGTAGCGGTACTCGCTGGCATAATCCACGTCAACCGGCAATCGTGCCAGGCGCTCGATCATGTATTTGCCGGCGAGGGCTGCATGCCAACTGGTGCCGCAGGCGGCGATGTTGATGCTGGTAGCGGATGCGAGCTCTTTGTCGCCGATTTCCATTTCGCCGAGGAAAATTTTGCCGGAATCCAGGGAGACGCGGCCCAGGGTAGTTTCGCGGATGGCGCGGGGCTGCTCCCAGATTTCCTTGAGCATGAAGTGCTTGTAGCCGCCCTTTTCCGCTTGAATGGGATCCCACTGAATGCGAGTGATGGCGCGGTGGATGGGGTTGCCTTCGAAGTCGGTGAGCTCGACTCCGTCGCGGGTGAGGATGGCCATATCGCCGTCGGCGAGGAAATAGATGTTGCGGGTGTGGTGGAGGATGCCGGGGACGTCGGAGGCGACGAACGACTCGCCCTCGCCGACACCGATGACTACGGGCGGACCGAAGCGGGCGGCGACGATCTTGTTCGGCTCGGTCGCGGACAGGACGCCGAGGGCAAAAGCGCCGGTGAGGTGCTTGACGGCGCGGCGAACGGCCACTTCGAGTGAGATGGGAGTACCGGCGGCTTGCCACCCCGGCGACGAAGACCCCTCGCCGGAGGCCTGGGCTTGCGCATCAAGCTGAATTTGTTCGATGAGGTGGGCAATGACCTCAGTGTCGGTTTCGGTGACGAACTTGTGACCCTGGGCGGTGAGTTCGCGCTTGAGTTCGAGATAGTTTTCGACGATGCCGTTGTGGACGACCACGATGCGGCCGGAGCAGTCGCGATGCGGGTGGGCGTTTTCTTCGGTGGGCCGGCCGTGGGTGGCCCATCGGGTGTGGCCGATGCCGAAGGTGCCGTCGAGAGGATGCTCGCGCAAAACTTCCTCAAGGTTGGCCAGCTTGCCGGGTGCGCGGGAAACCTCGAGGGTGGCGCGAGAGGGGCTGCCGACGGCGATGCCCGCCGAGTCGTAGCCGCGGTATTCGAGACGACGCAGCCCCTCGATGATGACAGGGACGACTTTCTTGGGTCCTACATAACCAACGATGCCGCACATGGAACGATTCTATGCGATCGGTGGAGAGTGGCCATTAGACAAGTGAATCAGTCTTCAAAGTCGTCGCAGGTATCCCGTTTTTCGCAGGCGGCACAATCTTCTGGCGGGTCGCAGGCCGTCTCCTCGGGGGCAAGCTCTTCGCCATCGGGAGAGACGGTGAGAGAAGGTACGGCAGCCATTGGAAAGAGGGAGGGGTCGCGTTTGAGGTTTTGCGCGGCGATCTGGATGCCGTAGAGAAGAAGGCCAGCGCGGCGGGAATCGAGCTTTGAGGAACCAAGGGCGTTGAGGACCTGGGCGAGAGCGATCCGGATGGAACCCTGGTCTTCCATCGCGGGGAGGCTGAGCGGTGTTTCGCCTGCGTGAGCCTGGGCCCCGGTGAGGCGGTGGAGGCGCAGGTGGAAGTAGCAATAGTACGTGCCGCCCAGGATCGGCGATTGGCATCGGGAACCGCTGGACATAATATGACGACATTTGGAGTACATGGATATCCCCTCCCCCCCACCGGTATTCTGTGGGGAAGTTCTTTGTTTTCAGTCTATTGACGGGTGAGTTGCGTCGCATTCCGTTGATTCTGTTGCAGTTATCCGCAGAATCCAGAGAGCAAAGGAGTTACGGCTTCTTTTGAAGCACTTTTCGAAGTTGTCGACTCAAATCGGCGCCGGAACTAGCCGGTTCGGCTGAGCTTGTTGAAGGTGATCCAGGACCATTGTGCGACAAAGCAGGGTAATTATCTGCAACAGCAAGCAGGTAATCTTCAAGGAAGAATGGGACGGCGGTTGTTGCTCATTTCGGGGCGTGAAAGCTCGTTGGATACGTAACTTGGGGCGGTTGGTGTCAAGCGAAGATCTTGCACAGACGGATCGGCAGAGACGGTTACAAATCCGCGCCTCGAAGAATGCCGGCTTTGGTTTAGAGCAGTTTTCCTGTTGCTCCCCACCCTTGCCGCAAAAACAAAGACACGGTGCCCAAGCGGGCGCCCAAAATTTCATACCATCAGAAGAAATGCTCCAGAGGCTTGACAAGCCTTCCAGTCTAGGCGATACGCATGGTCATGCCACCGTCAATGACGAAGTTCTCTCCGGTGATGAAGTCGTTCTCGATCAGAGCGACGATCAAATCGGCCACGTCTTCCGGCGAACCTTCTTTGTGCAAGGGAATGCGATTCTCGATATTGTGTCGAACCTGTTCTGGCGTGAGAAAGTCCTGAAAAGGCGTGCGGATGACGCCGGGCGAAACGCAGTTGACTCGAATATGCTGGTCGGCAAGCTCGCGGGCGAGACTACGTGCGAATTGAGGCAATGCACCTTTGACTATCCCATACGCCAAGGCGCCGAGACAGCCACGAAGACCTGCCGCCGAGCCGAGCAGAATAATGGCGCCCTCACCTTGTTGCACCATATATGGCGAAGCGGCGCGAACCAGGTGGAAAATGGAATGCACATGAACGGCAAAGGCGTTCATCCAGCTTTCATCCGTAACCTCGTATAGGCCGCCCGGAACAGCTCCTCCCGCGGAGAGTACAAGAACATCGATGCGCCCAAAATCCTCGATGACCCGATCCACGCATCTACGACAGGCATCGGGATTGGCAACATCGACTTCGTAAT
Source organism: uncultured Acidobacteriota bacterium (assembly GCA_963833995.1). Lineage (GTDB taxonomy): Bacteria > Acidobacteriota > Terriglobia > Terriglobales > Acidobacteriaceae > Telmatobacter. The sequence goes on from CAWIAE010000010.1 coordinate 367,244, forward strand.
GCGATCCACTAACCTTTGCCATGGCCAGGAGTTCGCGCTGCGTTTGATGGGCGGCACCTCTGGATGCAGTGGCAATACAAGAGCCTTTCAGGGCGAGCTTTTGAGCTGTCGCGGCTCCGATACCGCTTGTACCTCCGGTAATGAGACTGACCTTCCCGTGCAGATCCACACTGCCTCCTCCGGCGGTTGATACCTCGCCAACTTGTACAGCTAAGGCTGCGGCGCGTGATCTGCACCGATCAAAGCATCGCGTCCATTCCCGAGAAGGCCGCACGAGCAGCTCCCGCAACAGGCGCATCTAACGCGGCATAATTCTCATTTGATATATCAGACAGATGAGTCATGTCAAGTGCGCAGAACAGCTATTCCGTCTGCTGTTTTGTCTTGATCTTAAGTGCCGGGTTATGGCTGATTTAGTTCATTACCCGGAGCCGACAGGTTCGCCTACCGCAAATCGCTGAACGGGTCGATTTCCCACCGTACCGCAAACCCGGAAGCGGACTCCGTGGCCAGCGGGGCTTATGAGCAGATTCGGGAACAAACACTTCCGGGAAGCCTTGAGGTCGGTGATGTCCTGTCTCGCTATCGGTGCATCCGTGAAGCGACCTACGAAGTGTTTGTGACCGAGGGTGAGACGAACGAGTTTATGGAACTCGACGACGGACCAAAGGTGCAGGTTCTTCGTCCGGCCGCGCCTCGCGAGAGGACTTCCTTCCCGCCGCGGGCGGCCTCCTTTGGAGTGCGTTCCGGTCAATCGGATTCCGGAAGAACTGGGCCGGATATATGAGGGCAAACTCAATGGATTCCGACGACAAGCGGTCCGTGACGAGGACGGAATTCGACTGTACTCGGAAAACGATCAGACCGGAATAAATCGAATTATTTCGGCACAATCGCGAAATAATGTCTTGACAATTCGAGCGGCCTATGAATATATTTGCCAACCATCGGTACCGGACACGGTCTCGAACGCCCCCTACGTGCACGGTACCGCTCTGACCTGGCTGCTTCTCTGATCAGATGGGGAGGCTTTTCCCTAGCGGAAACGACTTCCGGCATGAAGGTTTGCGGAGTTGCAGGAGTATTGGAGGAGACGCAATGAACCGATTTAGCAATGCCACAATAGCTATTCTTCGCGGACTGGCTCTGGGCGCTCTGATCATGATTCTGACCTTCGCCGGCAGCGCGCAGACGACGGGAAGCATCACAGGCCGCATTACGGACTCCGGTGGAAACGTAGTTCCGAAAGTGACGGTCACGGTAAAGAATACCGGCACTCACGCGCTGCGCAGCGTGGTGACAAACAGCGACGGCGTTTATGCGGTGTATGACTTGCTGGTGGGAGTCTATGACGTCAGCGCCGAAGCTCAGGGATTCAAATCCGAGGTCAAAAGCGCAATTCAGCTGAACGTTGGGGATAAGCTCGCGGTCAATTTTCAACTCCAAGTTGGAGCCACGACCGAAACGGTGACCGTCACCGATGCCACCCCTTTGGTCGACACTGAAACGGCCGATCTCAGCGACACCATCGAAACCAAGCAGATGACCGATTTGTCGTTCAACGGGCGCGAGTTCACTCAGGTGCAGCAGTTGGTGCCGGGGGCCTCACGCACCATGGGCGACGAAGGGGGCACGGGCTTCAACAGCTCCCGTGGATTTGCCATCAACGGCCAGCAGGAGCAGGCGACGGGTTTTCAGGTAGATGGCGTTGAAAATACGGATATGGGGAACGGAACCGGGGCGCTGACATCTCCGGGACTGGAGTCCATTGCGGAAATCAAGGTAAACACCACAGACTATTCGGCCGAGTACGGCAATGCGGCTGGAGCCAGCCTGCTGGTGGCAACCCGCACCGGAACGGATCAGTTCCATGGCGCCGCGTACGAGTATCTGAAGAACGATGCCCTGGATGCGGTGAACTACTTCTCGCTCAGCAAAGAGAAGCTGCGTTACGATGATTACGGGTATCGTATTGGCGGCCCGTTCTTTATCCCGGGTATCTACCCACGCAGCAAATCGAAAACGTTCTTCTTCTTCGCGGAGGAATTCCGGGTCAACGATTCCACCGACATTTTCCTGGCCGCTACGCCCACCCAGGACATGCGGAACGGCAACTTTACGAATGAAGATGCCCGCACAGGCATACACATCATCGACCCACTGACCGGACAGCCTTTTCTCAACGATCAGATCCCGGGCCCCCGGATTAATCAGAACGCTCAAACGCTGATGACCAGCAATTTCCCGATGCCGACGTCTGGCGTCACTGGCTTTTTGAATTTCAACCAGAATGCTCCCGACACGGACAAGTGGAGACAGGAACTGGTCAACGTGACGCACCAGTTGAACAGCAAGACTCTGATTCAGGTCCGGTATGTCGAGGACACCGAACCGCACCACCTGTCCGGCGTGCTCTGGTCAAGCCAGGCGTTTCCCGATATTCAAACCCAGACCAATATTCCTGGACACAGCTTCCTTGCCAAGGTATCGCAGACGCTCAGTTCCAACATGCTGAACGAAGTGTCGCTTGACTACGCAAGCAACTATGGTCCCAAGGATAAACTGGCTGTCACGGAGTCGGGCAACTATCTGATGCCCAGTGGCGTGAATATCACTCCGCTGTTCACGCAGACCGGTTCTGTGAAGATCCCCAATCTTTCTTTTAGCGGTGGCTGGGGAAATATCGATACCTCCTACTACCCATGGTGGGCGCACCACAATGTACTGGAAGGCGCCGACAACTTCTCGTGGAATATTGGCGTGCACTCACTGAAAGCAGGCGCCATTTATGAGCACTCGGTTACCCCGGTGGGAGCCCAGGTAGATCCTGGAACGCAGGGCGGCTTCACCTTCAACGGATACTCGACCGGGGATCCGATGGCTGACTTCCTGTTGGGCAACTTCCAGCAATACAGCCAACTGCAAACCAGCCTCACGCCGTCGTACAACTACAACCACTTTGAGGCTTACGCGCAGGACACCTGGAAGGCCACGCGGAAACTGACCTTGAATCTCGGTATCCGCTACTTCGATATCCCGCATCTTTACATTGCGGGCAGCATCCTCTACAACTTCGTGCCGTCGGCATTTGTGCCGGCCAACGCGGTTACGGTAAACACCGATGGCACCATCGTGTCCGGCAGTGGCGACCGGTATAACGGCATGATCAACCCGGCAAAGGGCCTGCCCACCGATCTGGTGCAGAACACTGCGATGCGATTTGGTCCTCGGTTCGGGTTCTCCTACGATCCGACGGGGCAGGGCCGCTGGGCCGTGCGCGGCGGATATGGCATGGGCTATTACCGCGTGCAGGGCAACGACAGCTACGGATTGGTAGGCAATCCGCCCAATGGCAACATCGGCACGGTTTATAACGGTCCCCTCGATAACCCAGCCCTGGGCGCCGCGGGGGCGTTGCTGCCGTTCTCAGTGGTATCGCTCGCCGAGCACTATCCCACACCCGTGGTGCAAAGCTGGAGCCTCGATATCCAGCACCAGCTTGCCACTAAGACCGTTGCATCCATTGGTTACGTTGGCACCCTGGGCTTGCACAGTGACAGCACGCGCAACATCAACCAACCGATGCCGGACGGGGCGTATGACTTCAACCCGGGCCTGAACGACGGTAGTGTCATCCTGAGCACTATCGTTCCTTACGCCGGCTACACCGATATTAACCAGCATGTGCCCGAGGGATCCACGGCCTATAGTGGCCTGCAGGGACATTTGCAGCACCAATTGTCGCATGGACTGACGGCGGAGGTTTCCTACACCTTCTCCAAGACCATGTCCGATGCTCCGTCATATGGTTCCAGTCCGCAGAATGCTTACAATCCGAGGGCAGAATGGAGCCTGGCTTCCTATGATCGGCCCCAAATGCTCATTGCCAATTACCTGTACCAGCTTCCGTCTTTCGCAGCACACCGCGGGGGCTTCGAAAGAGCAGTTCTGGACGGTTGGCAGTGGACCGGCATTGTGCAATTCCAAAGCGGCAGTCCATTTACCGTTGCTCTGGGCACTCCTACACCGGGGCTCGCCAATCGCCCGAATTTGCAATCCGGGATGCACGAGAAGTTAATGAAGAGCGTGACCCAGTGGTTCGATCCCAACGTGTACACGGCGCCAGCGGCAGGATACTTTGGCACCGTCAAACCCTACAGCCTCCGGGGCCCCGGGATTTCAGACTGGGACACGGCCCTGTTCAAGTCCGTCAAATTGACCGAGCGGTTCACTTACCTGATTCGTTGCGATGCGTTCAACGTTCTGAACCATCCAAGCTGGAGCGGACTCAACTCCAGCTTTGCAGGAACGAGCGGGAGTGGCCAGGCGATTGACAATGGAATTGGACAGATCACCTCGGCGCATGATCCTCGCATTCTGCAGTTGAACATGAAACTGGAGTTTTAGCTCAGTTTTGGGGCACCGTGCGGAGGGAAGAGCTGCAGTTCAATCCTCTCAAAGAGATATGCTGGACCGCGCTAACCGCGGTCCAGCACAATGAGGAAGCTATGCGTTCGCCTGGGTCCGCACTCATCGCCATCGCCGTTGTCCTGCTTCTCTCGCAGGCTGCGCTGGCACAAAAAGGTCTTTTCGATGAAGCGAGGGGCAGCCAGGCAAATGGGGATTTTGCATCCGCCGAACGCTCTTACCAGAGGTTTCTTGCAGCTAACCCTCAATCCATTCCGGGATGGACGAACCTCGGCGTGGTCCTCGCGAAGCAGGGACGGTTTACGGATGCCATCGCCGCATATCGCTCTGCCCTGAGGGTTGATCCGCAGGCTCTGCCGGCACTCATCAATATGGGTCTTGCTTACTACCGCATGAGCGACTGGAAGAACGCGGCCAGGAGCTTTGAGAAAGTTATCAGCCAGGATCCGGAGGACCGGCGTTCACGTCAGCTTCTCGCAATCTCTCTGTCTGAAAGCGGGGACTACTCGCACGCCTTGCCGGAATATGAGGCGTTGATGCCATCGGGCGATGTGTCTATTCTGATCGGCTTGGCGAGTTGCTATAAGGAGACTGGCAAAGAAGCCGATTCTGAGCGAATGCTTGCATCTGTGCTTGAGAGCCATGCAGATTCGCCGCAGGTCTACTACTTGTTCGGGCTTGCGGCCTATACACGACAAGATTATCCGGAAGCTGTTGAGAAGCTGCAAAAGAGCCTCTCGATCGCTCCGGCGATGATTGAACCGCGATTCTATCTGGGTGCGACCTATTTCAAGCAGAACGATTTACCAGCCGCATTGAAGGAATGGGAAGAGGCGGGAAAAGCGGACCCTAATTACTTCCCAGCACTTTTTTGTGCTGGAGCACTGCTAGTCGACGAGGGCTCTCCCAAGGATGCCCAGCCTTTGCTGGAACACGCGTATGGGCTCAAACCGCAGGACCGCGCCGTGCAGTTGGCGCTTGGAAAGGATTACCTCGATCTGGGCCAGCCGCAAAGGGCGTTACCGCTACTGCGGAACGCGAGTCGCCTTGATCCGGAGTCGCAGCCGGCAAGTTTCCTGCTTGCGCGGACGTTGAAGGAACTGGGCAGAAAGGAGGAAGCTGCTGCGGAGTTCAAGCGGTGTAAGGTGCTTTTCAAAAACGGGGTCAATGTATTGGGAGAGCCTGGCAACGTTGCGCAGGGGAATGACCCATAAGCGGCTTCCGATACCGCGCGAACCGGGGCCGCGAGGACCGGCGAGCAGGATTTTCGGCCGGGTGTCGGCTCTCATGTTTGGCCGTGATGCTCTTTTGTTACTGACCCAAGATTGTCTCGACGGAACCTTATTCAGAAAGCTCGGGGCCGATGGCCTGGTCGACTTGGGGGCTCAACGTGGAAGAGGAAGTTGGACCATGCAACAGACTGGCTTATGTAAGAATTCGGTCATGATTGATGGCACGACAAAGCGTTTCGGGGTTCGAGATTTGGCACGGGTTGCAAATGTCTCAGTGGGCACAGTTGACCGTGCGCTTAAAGACCGACAGGGGATCAACAAACGGACTCGAGAGCGCATTCTGGCCATCGCGGCAGAAAATGGTTATGCACCGAACCCGACAGCGCAAGCGCTTTCGTTTTCGAAGTCTGCCTTTCGAATTGGCGTGTGCATCCCTCGCGAGATCCATTACTTCTACGACCACCTCTACGCCGGCGTTGCCGATGAAGCGAAGCGCTGGGAATACGTGGGACTTGAGGTGGTCTATTGTCGGGTAAAGCAGTTGAGCTCTCCGGTTTCAAGGGCGGTGAATGAATTGCTCAATCAAGATATTCAAGCGCTCGTGCTGACTCCAGGCAGTGCCGAGCAAGTTGCGCCAATTATCGAAAGAGCCGAAGGGGAGAAGAACGTTCGCGTGGTTTGCGTGGCGACTGACGATTCACCAAGTCGAAGGTCGACGGGCATTTCGGTTGATCCCAATATTAACGGCGCCCTCGCCGCCGAATTGATGGCAAACCTGGTTCCGCCTGGCTCCGAAGCGGCCATTGTTACTGGCATGTTGATTACCGAAGAACATCGCAAGAAGGTAGAGGCATTCCAGAAGAACTTCCCGGTCAACTGCCAAGGAGGCAAGACGGTCAGAGTGATCGAAGGACACGAGGATGAGGAAGAGGTATATCGCAAAACACTTCAGTTGTTGCGGCAGCATCCGAACTTGAGAGGCATCTACATCAGCACGGTCAATTGCATTCCCGTTTGCAAGGCCGTAGAGAAATGGAATCGACGCAGCCAAGTCAGAATCATAGCCACAGACGTATTCCCAGACCAGGAACCATACTTTCGCCGCAAAACACTTTCCGCATCAATTTACCAGGACCCTTATCGTCAGGGCCAATTAGCGGTTCGCCTGATCATGGACTCCTTCCTGAACGGCAGACCGCTTCCGCCGAAGTATTACATCAACCCGGTGATTGCATTGCGTGCAAATCTCGGTCTATTTCGCGAGATGGAGGGGATCCCGGTACTCCTGCAAGATGACCAGGCGAAGACGCTGGATTCTTCGCCAAGGATGGTACAGCGCTTCGATGGTTGGGCTGACGACATAACTCCTCATCATGAGATTCGCTCCGCATCGGCACCTAAGGTATGAGCCCAACCAATCAAATCGAGAGCCATGCCTCTTACGCACCCCACGGGGGGGCTCTGCCGGGATCGATTTACCTGGTCCTGATCTCAAGCGTAGCTGCATTGGGCGGGCTGCTGTTTGGATACGATACGGCGGTCATCTCTGGTGCTATTGGGCTGCTGCAAAGCCATTTCTCACTTAGTTCGGCTGGGGCCGGATGGGCAGCCAGTTCGGCGCTGGTTGGATGCGTGCTGGGAACTGCCGCAGCGGGTCTGGGTGGCGACTGGCTGGGGCGCCATAAGGTACTCCATTTCTCCGCGATCTGCTTCCTCGCTTCCGCGGTTGGCGCCGCTCTCGCGCCTACAATTCAGTGGTTTGTCGCGTTTCGCATTGTCGGAGGAGTCGGTATCGGAGCCGCGTCGATCGCCAGTCCTCTTTACATTTCGGAAATCGCCCCCACAAGATGGCGAGGGCGTCTCGTAGCCCTGAATCAACTTGCAATTATCTTCGGCATGTTGGTTATCTACGTGGTGAACTATTGGATTAGCCTTCGCGGAAGCACTCTATGGAACGAAACGATGGGATGGCGGTGGATGTTCGCTTCGGGCATCATCCCATCTCTTCTATTGCTAGGGCTGCTGTTCTATGTCCCGGAGACGGCGCGCTTCCTAATGATGCACGGGCGTCTCGCCGAGGCAGAAAAGGTGGCGCGCCGTATTGGCGGCGGCGCTTTTGAAGACTTGCTCGAAAGGGCTGTAATCGCACAGCCCAAGCACGAGCACTTAACCAAAGTCTTATGGATCGGAATCGTTCTTGCCATGCTGCAGCAGGTCACCGGCATCAACGTCTTTCTGTATTACGCGCCCGAGATATTCAATCACATAAGTCACACAGGAAGTGTTGCCCTGCTTGAGACTGTCTTTGTTGGGGCAATCAACATGCTGTTTACCGTTGTCGCCATGACCCTGGTCGATAAGGCAGGGCGAAAACCGCTCCTCATCGGTGGATCGTTGGGCATGGGAGTTTGCTTGTTGGCCATGGGTGCTGCCGCGTTGCATTCAGACACGGGTATGTGGCTGTTGCCCTTTGTACTGGGCTATATCGCCTGTTTCGCCCTGTCGGTAGGCCCGGTCACATGGGTAGTTCTGTCGGAGATTTTCCCGGCGCACTTCCGGGCTCGGGCGATGGCAGTTGCATCTGCCGCACTGTGGTTAGCCAACTTCGCGGTTTCGCAAACGTTTCCCATGTTAGACCAGAGCCCTGCGCTCATCCAGCACTTCGGCCATGGTTTTCCTTTCTTTATCTACGCCTGTTTCTGCGTCATCGAGACATGGTTTGTCTGGCGCTACCTGCCTGAAACCAAAAATCGCTCCCTGGAAGAAATATCCGCATGGTGGAGCACACCGTAGGAGTTTCATATGATGGATCGCAGAGATTTTCTGAAATCAAGTGCATTGCTCTCCGCCGGCAGTTTGCTCGCACTCAACGATACTTCAGCTCAAGTCGCGAAACCAAAGCTAATAGCTATCTATTCGCAAGCCGGGGAAAGCATGAAGGCGAGGCTTGCGGCCCGAGAGCTCTCGAGCGGGCTTCATATGCTGAATCCCGCACTAGAAGTGAAGCAGACAGGCAGCGATGCTGCCGCCGGAGCAACAGTCCTCACGCTGGCGGTGGACTCATCGAGATTCAAAGGAAAGGAAGAATATGAGATAGCTGCACTCCGCGGAGGCGCAGTTCTTCAAGCAGCCAGCGAACAGGCGCTCCTCTTTGCGGTGTTTGAGTTTCTAGAGAAGCAAGGCCTTGTCTTTGGCATCGATGGCACAACAGCTCCGATCGATCATCCTGCCGGGCTCATTTTGCCCCAGGAAGGACAGCCCTGGACTGCTTCGCCATGCCTTGCCGTGCGCGGACTCCTGCCGTGGCCGGACTTCCTTAACTGCATCAGCGTTTATAACGATGAAGATTTCAAAGCATATTTTGCGGCCATGTTACGCATGCGTTTCAATATGTTCGGCATGCACGTCTATACGGAAAATGAGCCCGGTCCTTTGGCGGAATCCTACTTGTCGTATGACTTTGCCGGCAGCGGACATCGTGCGGCGCTCGAAGACACAACGATGACTGCCTGGGGATATCTGCCCCAGCGCACTTCGACTTTCAAAATGGGTGCGGCGCAGTTCTTCGACTCTGAGACCTTTGGAGCGGATGCCACTCGCCTGGCCGCCGATAACTGGGATATAGCTGCCCGCACCACTTCCATGATGCGATCTGCTTTCAACTTTGCCGGAGAGCTAGGAATTAGAACCGGAATCGGCTTTGAGCCCTATCGCAACCCTGCAGAGATCGTTCGTGCATTACCCCCTGAAGCTCTGTCGCATCCGGGCGGCTTCATCGAATCCAGCACCGCGCGCGACCTGCTGGAACGGCGTCTCGCCGATCTGCTGGAACGCTATCCAATGGTGGATTATGTGTGGCTATGGCAGGACGAAGATGCAAACTGGCAAAGCCGCGAGAAGAACATACCACTTTCCGTGACTCCTTTTGCCCAGGCCCACGACTTCCTAAAGCGGCACGCTCCGGAAAAGCGGCTTGTGCTGGCCGGTTGGGGAGGAGTCGCGCGCCATTTCGAATCGCTGCATCAGCGCTTGCCCGAAGATGTAATCTTCTCAGCCCTAAGCGACACTCTGGGGTGGGATCCGGTGCATGAGGCCTTCGGCAAGCTGGGAAGTCGCGAGCGCTGGCCAATTCCGTGGATCGAGGATGACCCCTCGATGTGGTTTCCCCAGTTCCGGGCCAGCCGGTTTGAAAGAGACATGCGGCACGCGCAGGATCTTGGCTGCCAGGGTATGCTGGGGATTCATTGGCGTCACAGAATCATTGACCCCACGGCAACTTACTTTGCTCGCGCAAGCTGGAATCGCCAACTCAGCGCATCGGATCATTACCGCAGCTTTTGCGCGGCACAGGCTTCCGGAAGCCGCGGCGCGGAACTTGCAACTCTCTTCGATGACTGCGACCGCAATCACGCCATCTCATCCACGTTCCAGGGAACCTATGACAAGGCGGGTTTTGCGAAAACAGTGGAACTAACCGGCGACTATAGCGAAGCCTTCAACTATGCCGCTACAGAGCCTGACCTTGCCGTTTTGCCTACCCAACGCAAAACGGCCGAGCGCTTTAATGAACTTGCGAAGCGAGCCGAGTCACCCCTCGAGCGGAATCGCATTGACTATTTCGCCAGCTTTGTCGGATTCATGGTCCCCTATTGCGATGCGTTTGAATCAGCCCACAAACTCGATGCGGTTCTGAAGAATGCCGTGGAGCAGAGGGCAGCAGGAAAGCAGGATGAGGCACGGAAGCAGGTACTCGAACAGGGAGTTCCGCTCTGGCTCACGATTGCTCCTCTGGTGCGGGAGACCATGGTGGAATTTCAGGCGGTGATCGCTACGCGTAACGACTTGGGCCAGCTTGCTTCGATGCAGAACAAGCTCGTTCGCATTGCGCTGGAGCGGCTGCGGCTCTCTATCAAAGAGTTTCTGGGCGAACTGCCGCCGGCAATGGAACAGGCCTACGCGGCGGCTACCTCGCCGGAAGGCGCCAACCCTTCCCGACTTTTTATCCCTACCAGACCTTCCCTCCTCAAACCGGGAGAGTCATTGCGCCTCTTCATCAACTGTCCTGGTCAGCAGGATGTCGTTGCGGTCAAGCTGCTGACACGCCGTCAGGGAATACAAAAATGGGATGTCACTGAGGCAACTCATGTGGGGCGCAACGTCTATTCCGCACAGCTTGGACCGTTTTCTGACCACTATGGATCCATTGAGTACTATGCCACGGCGTCGGGAAGTTCGCAGCACCTGAGCGATCCCCCGCAAGCGCCGCTCAACCTCTACACTTTGAACTTGCTCTCATGACTTGAGTGAGGAGAGAAGATGACCGCTCCTATTGAGACAATTGCAAGCCACGCACGGCTGGCCACGACGCTGGACCACAAGCAACCTGACCGTGTCCCGATCGACTTTGGTGGAACAGCGGTAACGGGCGTGCATGCCAGTTGCGTCGCCGCCTTGCGGGACTATTACGGTCTTGAGAAGCGGCCGGTGCGCATTCACGAACCGTTCCAAATGCTGGCGCTGCTCGATGATGACCTGTTGGACGCAATGGGCATCGATGTAGTCGGTGTGTTTCCGCGCAACACCACCTGGGGATTTCCGGTTGAGGATTGGAAGATCTGGCGTTTTAACGGACTGGAGGTATTAGTCGCCAAGGACTTCAACACCACAATCGACGTCAACGGCGATACGTTAATTCATCCTCAAGGCGATACGAAGGCTCCGGCCAGTGGGCGCATGCCGCAGGGCGGCTATTTCTTCGATTGCATCGTTCGCCAAGCTCCGCTTGACGAAGAGAGATTGAATCCGGAGGACAACCTGGAGGAATTTGTCCCCTTCTCGCAGGAAGAAATCGACCACCTTGTACGGTCAACTAAGGTGGCGGCGTCTGCGGGTCGCGGCGTCATTGCCACCTTTGGGGGAACCGCATTCGGCGATATTGCGTTTGTCCCGGGGCCCTCGCTGAAACACCCTCGGGGAATTCGCGACATCACGGAATGGTACGTGTCCACCAGCAGCCGCCAGGACTACATCCACAAGGTGTTCGAGCGACAGTGCGAGGTTGGCATCGGAAATCTTGAGCGAATCCATGCTGCAATTGGCGAAGGCGTACAGGCTGTATTCATCTGCGGAACGGATTTCGGGACGCAAACCTCCGCATTCTGTTCCGTGAAAACCTTTCGTAGCCTTTACTTTCCGTACTACAAGCTGGTCAACGACTGGATTCATGCGCACACAACCTGGAAGAGCTTCAAACATTCCTGCGGAGCAGTCTCCAAGTTTCTACCTTCCTTTATCGAGGCGGGCTTCGACATACTCAATCCAGTGCAATGTTCAGCCACTGGAATGGATCCCGATCAACTAAAAGCGAACTTTGGTGACAGCCTTGTCTTCTGGGGTGGCGGCGTCGACACGCAGAGAGTTTTGCCCTTCGGAACAGCAGCTGAAGTCCGGGAGCAGGTTTTGCGCAGGTGTGAAGTATTCGCGCCGGGAGGAGGATTCGTGTTCAACAGCATACACAACGTGCAAGCGAGAACCCCAGTCGAGAATATCGTCGCCATGATCGATGCGGTGCACGAGTTTAACGGAGAAAAGTGAGGGTAGCCTCAACATTTCGCACGTCGCGTCATATTTTGTTCATGGCCGCATGAAGCGAAGCGCGCCGGCGTCATCGAAAGCCAGTTGCAGATTCCGATTCGACACGACGGGCCGGTGTACGTCCAAATCGCAAGAATGGGGCTGACCGTGACTTTTGTTGTGGATCACATCGCGGAGGCAAAAGGTTTCGAGTAACTCGAATTCATAGCAGGAGCAAGACGGATTATGGCATCCGAGACGACTACCTTCTCTGACGCTCCGATCAAGGCCGACTACAGCCTTACCGGAATCAACTCCACTCTGGCCGTGGAGAAGGGACTCGCTGAGGCCGATTGGTACCAAAGCCCGCTGCCCCGGGAGACGATGCGCAGCCTTCTCGAACGGCGTAACGGACCCGCGGTTCGCGACACTGTCCTTTGGTTTGCGCTGATTTTCGGCTCTGGATGGGCTGTGTATCGGCTTTGGGGAAGCTACTGGTTCGTGCTTCCTTACCTGCTTTACTGCGTGCTTTATGCTTCAACGTCCGACTCCCGGTGGCATGAGAGCGGTCATGGGACTGCGTTCAAGACCACTTGGATGAACGATATTCTTTACGAGATTGCCTCGTTCATGGTGATGCGTGAATCGACGGTGTGGCGCTGGAGCCATATTCGCCACCACAGCGACACGATCATTGTAGGGCGCGATCCTGAGATTGCTGTGCCGGTTCCGCCCAATGTGAAGATGATCGTCCTGGGCTTCTTCAATCTTCACGTGTATCCGAAATATTTCAAGCAGATTATTCTGCATAGCTTTGGTCGCATCTCGGGCGCAGAGAAGAGCTTCATTCCGGAGATGGAGTTCCCCACGGTTTTCCTCAAGGCGCGCGTGTATGTAGCCATCTATACGGGCGTGCTTGCGATTACGATTTATAGCCGCAGTATTCTTCCGCTGCTATTTGTAGGGCTCCCGAATCTGTTCGGTGCCTGGCTGTTGTCTGTTTACGGCCTTACGCAGCATGCTGGGCTGGCGGAAAACGTGCTCGACCATCGCCTCAACTGCCGAACCGTGTACATGAATCCGATTCACCGCTATCTCTACTGGAACATGAATTACCACGTAGAGCATCACATGTTTCCGCTGGTGCCCTACCACGCATTGCCCAGGCTGCATGCTGCTGTGAAGGATGATTGTCCGACGCCCTATGCGAGCCTGCTGGCCGCCTGGCGTGAAATCATTCCAACGATTCGCCGGCAAGTGAAAGACCCCGCCTACCATGTAAAGCGCAAACTTCCCGCCCCGAGGCCACGCCTTAATGACCACTGCTGTGTATCCACATTGCCGGATTCCGCAGGCTGGGTAGAGATTTGCGCCGCGGGAGCGCTGGGACGTGCGGATGTAATTCGCTTTGACCACGGGCACAAGACCTTCGCCGTTTATCGCGATGCTGAAGGAAGGCTGTTTGCTACGGACGGAGTCTGCACCCACGGCAACACCCACCTCTCAGAAGGTTTGGTAATAGGGAACATGATCGAATGCGCGAAGCACAACGGGCGATTCAATCTCATCGACGGATCGCCGGCGCGCGCGCCAATCTGCCGCGGACTTGTGACATATCCGGTGGAAGAACGGTCGGGGCGAATACACGTCAACGTGGTGAAGGCCGGCGGAGTTGGAACCCGCCCGCAAAAAGTATTCCATTTCCGCGTGGTGAGCAATCAAAACGTGGCAACCTTCATCAAGGAGTTGGTGCTGGAGCTGCCAGAGGATGCGGAGTCGATGTTGTTCACACCAGGTGATTATCTGCAATTGGACATTCCCGCGTACGAGAGGATCCGTTTTCGGGAGTTCGACATTCCTGAGCCATTTGCCGCCGTATGGGAGAATCAGCATCTCTTCGACCTGGTATCAAGCAATCCGACGCCGGGGCGGCGCAATAACTACTCCCTGGCCAGTAATCCGCGGACTGAGCGTTATCTGCGCTTTAACGTGCGCATCGCCACGCCGCCTCCGGGACAGGACTGCGCCCCCGGTGTGGGGTCGAGTTATGTATTCCATCTGAAGCCCGGCGATCGAGTCTCGGGGATTGGGCCTTTTGGAGATTTCCACGTCAAGCCTACGCAACGCGAGATGATTTACATCGGCGGCGGAGCAGGGATGGCGCCGCTGCGCGCACACCTAGCCCACCTGTTGGAAAACGAGAAGACCGCTCGGAAGATCAGCTACTGGTACGGCGCGCGATCGAGGCAGGAGATATTTTATGAGGATTATTTCGATTCGCTAGCCAACACGCATCACAACTTCTCGTTCCACGTTGCTCTCTCCGCGCCGCTTGCCGGGGATAACTGGCAGGGCCACACCGGCTTTATTCATGATGTGGTTCTGGAAAAATATCTGCGCGACCATGCGCGTCCTGAGTCGATTGAGTACTATCTCTGTGGGCCCCCGATGATGATCAAGGCGTGCACCAGGATGCTGGCTCAGATCCATGTACCTACACACCAGATTGCATATGACGAGTTCTAAGCGGGGTTGACGCTGAGATTCGACTAGAAAGACGGGAACTGATGAAGGAGTACGCAAGCAAGGATTTGATCGTTGTGCCATACCTTTTGATCTTTGGTGTGATGCTTCTGTGTCTTGAAGCGAGTCGTCCATACAACTTCATTCCGGCCTTTTCGTGCTTGCTCTTTTTTGCCGCGCATCGGCCGACGCGCGAGTTTGCCGCGCCACTCATTGCGCTCATTGGAGCGGACATATTTCTCGCCGCGCATCGCTACGGATTCCCACTCACGAGCGCCCAGGGCGTAACGTGGCTATGGTACTTGCTGGCGTTGATGCTGGGAGCCGGAATGCTGAGGAACTCCCAATCGATGTGGCGAGCGGTGGGCGCCTCGTTGCTGGCGGCCATATCGTTCTTCGCGGTGAGCAATTTTACGGTTTGGGCGGAGTGGGGCATTTACACAAAAACGTTTGCAGGTCTCAATGCTTGCTATGTTGCCGCGCTGCCATTTTTCCGCAACAGCTTGATTTCTGAAGCGACGTGCAGCCTACTGCTGTTTTCGCTGAGCAGTTACGCGAGGGGAATGATGACGGCGTGTCGGGTGCAGCATGCGAACAATTGATTCGAATGACGATGTGGGTGAAGAGACATGACAAGATCGGAAGAACTCTACAACGCAATTCTTGAAGGGAATGCAAAGCGAGCACACATTGCCACAGAGGCGGCGATCGTCGCAGGTGGTGAACCGATGGATCTGATCGCCGGATCGATGGTGCCTGCAATGGACGAGGTTGGTCGTCTGTTTGAGGCCGAAGAGTATTTCGTCCCTGAACTCCTGCTGGCGGGACGTGCCATGAGGAGTGCTCTGGAATTGCTTCGTCCGCTCATGACCGCCTCCGGCGAAAAGCTGGCGGTACGAGTGGTGATTGGCACGGTGAAGGGCGACCTGCACGACATCGGCAAGAACATCGTTGGCTCCATGCTGGAAGGCAGCGGATTCGAAGTGATCGATCTTGGCACCGATGTCTCTGCGGAGAAATTCGTGACTGCGGTCGAGCAGCAGAAGCCTCACGTTGTGTGCATGTCGGCGTTGCTGACAGTGACTATGCCCGCCATGAAGACGACCATTGACGCATTGGCGCACGCCGGCCTAAGGACACAGGTGAAGGTGCTAATTGGCGGTGCGCCGGTGACCGTGCAGTATGCCAAGGAAATTGGCGCGGATGGTTACAGCGAGAGTGCAAGCGGAGCCGTCGGCCTGGTGAGGAGCCTTCTAACAAAGGCATGAAGCAATGATTGGTGAAGGATCTCTTGAAAGGAGCAGTCTAATTAACCGCAAATTCTATCTCGACCTGGCAGCCCGCGGGCTGCGCATGCCCATCGCTACGGACCTCGTATTGCACGAAGGGAACGAACCGGAGAAGGTTCGCAACGACGGCACAGCTCTCGGCCGTGTCATCGAGAAATCCGCCCGCCGCTGGAAAACGCCTCTCGCTGTCCCGCTGATGGATCTGCGCCTGGAGAAGATCGATCTTCTCGCGCGCATTGGCAGCTCCCAAAAAGACGCCGAAACATTCCATTTCACCGCGCCGCTCGACGAGCCAACGCTGGCACTCCTGACTGCAGATCGATCCTCGCCCTCTTGCCCCGGCAGCGTTGCTCGCGACCAGGCGCTGGACTACATCGCCGCCATCCCCGATCTTTTTCCCATCGGTATGGCCATTGGCCCCTTTTCGCTCGCCACGCGGCTCATGGTCGATCCCATCACCGCTGCCGCCATGTTCGCCCGCGGAACCTCTCCCGCAGACTCCGGCGATGTGGAGTTGCTACTTCAGTGCCTGCGCATCGCAGAAGCCGCGGTGCACCGTTCCCTCCGCAGCCAGATTGCCCACGGTGCCCGCTCCATCATGGTCTGCGAGCCCGCTGCCAACACGGCCTTTCTCTCACCGCGCCAGATTCGCGCAGGCTCCGACGTCTTCGATCGGCTGGTCATGCAGCCCAACATGAGCCTTAAGGGTGTCCTCGATGAAGCAGGCTGCGACCTGATCTTCCACGACTGTGGCGAACTCATCGATCCGATGGTCGAGGAATTCGCGCATCGCCTGCATCCCGTCGTGCTCAGCCTCGGCGGTTCTCGCAAGCTCTGGGAAGACGCGCGCCTTGTGCCGGCGGACGTGGTCCTCTATGGCAACCTGCCTACCAAGTCGTTTTATTCAGATGGCGCCATGCCGGTCGAAGAAGTGGTTCGCCGCACCGAAGAGTTGCTCGCGAAGATGAAAGCCAGCGGGCATCCTCACATTCTCGGGACGGAGTGCGACGTCCTCTTCGTTCCCGAGGCGCAAGACGCTATCCTGAAGAAGGTCGACGCAATGATGGCGGTCGCCGCCCCGCCGGTCTCTTGCTGAAAGCTGACAGCTTTCAGCAGCTGTTCGGGTCGAGCGGCAGAAGAAAGGAACCGCAGGCTACCGGCTACAAGCCGCTGGCCACTTTTTATGCATCTTAAAGCCATCGTTTGCCAGGTCTTCACTCGCGAGTTCGAGCAAATCCTCGCCCGCACGCCGCACGCCGTTGATCTCGAACTCATTCCCATGGGCCTGCACTCGCTCGGCGTCGAAATGCGCCCGCACCTCCAAGAGCGCATAGATGCTGCCGACCCGCACGGCTTCGACGCCATCCTGCTCGGCTATGGTCTCTGCGGACGCGGCACCGAAGGCCTCCGCGCCGGTCGCACCCAACTCGTCCTTCCCCGCGCCCACGACTGCATCGGCATCCTCATGGGCAGCCGCCATCGCTACGCCGACTACTTCGCCAACCACCCCGGCGTTTACTACCGGTCGCCCGGCTGGGTCGAGTTTCAAACTCCCGATCTCAAGCTGCAGCCCGCCTTCCCCTCGCAGAAAGACGTCTTCGGTGAGCAAAGCACCCTCGCTGAGCTCATCGCCAGATACGGCGAAGACAACGGCCGCTTTCTCTTCGATCAGTACTCGGCTTTCCGCCGCCAATACTCCGGCCTCACTTACATCTCTACCGGCATCGGCAGAGACGATGCCTGCCGCACCCAGGCGCAGACTGAAGCCGCCAAAGAATCCTGGGCCTTCGAAGAAGTGAAAGGCTCTCTCACGCTCCTCGATCGCCTCGTCAACGGCCTTTGGGAGGGGGCCGATTTCCTCCTCATCCCGCCCGGCTCCCAAATCCGCGCCACACTGGACGACGGAATCGTCGATGCCGTATGAACTCAGGCCATCCAATCTTTGACCTCGTTCGCATCCACAATAACAGCGTGCCTCAAAATTCGGCTGCACCGCGCCAATGCTGGCGATGTTCTGCACGTGGTCGGCCGCGTGCGCCAGGTATCAGAGGCAGGAGGAAGTCTCGCCAACGCCAATGAGGATCTTCAGGAAACGCTCGCTGAACTCGATCTGCATGTGAATTCCCTGCGTGCAAAACTGCATTCTCCCAGCCAAGATGCCAATCGCAGGAATCACCGCGCTTAAGGTGTGCGCGACAAAGGAAAGGTTCAGACATGCCAATCGGCACTCATCAACGGCCCAGCGGGCGGTGTGGGAACTTTGCCGCGCAGATTGCCAAATCGCTTTTCACGCGCGTCACAGGGGTATGCAGCACCAGAAAAGTCACGCTTCTTCGGTCGATCAGAGCAGAAGAAGTGATTGACTACACCCGTGAGGATTTCGCCCGTTCAACCCAGCACTACGATCTGCTCTTTGATCTCGTGGGAAAACGCTTCCTCGCCGATTACTTTTGCGTAGTCCAGCCGCGTGGTACATACATCTCGTGCGGCGGTGGGGACCAGACCGGAGCACCATGGATCTGGTCGCGGGATTGCTTCAGAACGCGGTTCGGTCGCGTTTTGTCAGCCAGAAAATGCCCGGCCTGCTCGCCAAAGTCAATCGCGAGGATTTGGCCATTCTCGCCGATCTAGTCCAAAGAAGCACAGTGATTCCAGTCGTCGACCGTACTTACTCTTTGTGCGAAACTTCAGAGGCTGTCCGCCATGCCGAGTCCGGCCACGTTCGAGGCAAAGTCGTGATCGCCGTTGCCTAAAGGCCTTGGGCGACCCAGATCTCCCGTTTTGGAGATCCGGAAAGCAACGTTGGTCGTCGCATGTTACTCAATTTTCGCCCTACCGAGGCGAAGATCCGTCAAAGGTCCGGTTCACCCACGACACTCCCGGAATTCACCTAAAGGTCTTCTTCTCGCAGAAAGGAACGCGTGGGGTGGCGTGGGTTAACGTATGCCTTTACGTTTTCGCCCTTGTACGAATTCGCCCACGCGTGTGCTTCATCCTCGCTGCCAAAGTCGCGGCTGCAGTCACCCATCTGCTCCTCGGGGTTGCGATAGGTGTAGGTGAGCGTGGCGCGGTAGCTGGGAAAGCGAGCGTCGTCGGTAACATCAGCGACACTCACAAGGTCAATTTTCGCGGATGCTGTTGGCCAGTTACGGCAACGAGTTCGTTCAATCCGCTTTCCCGCGATTACCTGAAAGATGGCCACGAGCACAGCCACTCCGGCGGCCACCATGACCAAGATGAAAGTGTAGATGGTGGCTGGGCCGACAGTTCCGCGCATAAGGATGCTGGCGATTGTCAGAGTCATTGTCGGGCTCATTTGCTTCAGCCTAACAGCGGCAATGGGGGATGACTTTGCAATATCGCTGTTTCGAGCGAATAACCGCCGATACTGACCTTTGCCAAAGTTTCGCAGGGCGACGCCGGCCAGCGATCCCGGTGCTATCGCCCAAACCTCTCCATCGCCCACAATTCGACCGTCACAAGTATCATTAACCTGCACGAGCTGGTGCGCACGGGCCTTCTACACCCAAGGCAGAGCCAAACAAAGGTTGATAGGTTGCCGCCGAGGGGGGACCCTTGAGGGGAGATCATGTTGCTTCAAAACGCCGGCAGTTCTCGGCAGCGCGGCGGGCGCGTGCTGAAACGAGAGACTCTACGCTTTCCTAACTTGATATGGCTTCTGTCACTGCTGATTTGCACGCTCGCGGTGGCGCTGGCGTTCGTCTACCTCGATGTACCGATCGCCCATCGCGTCAGTGGATTTCTTGGGTCGGCTGAAAGCCTGGGGAAGAAATTTGCAAGTGCCGTTCTTCTCGGTATCGAAGCCTCTGTTGCGCTGGCGCTGGTTTGTATTCGGATAACCCGCGGCCATTTGTCGCGTCTTGGTGAGGCGACCGCGCTCGCGTGTCTGACCTCCATCTGTGCTTATGCAATCAACGACAGCACCCTGAAGTTCTTTTTCGGGGTACCGAATCCTGCGGCCGTGTTGCACGGAACCCGACACGCATTCGATCTTCTGACCGGCTCTTCAAACAGCAGCTTTCCCTCGGGCCACATGGTCCTCGCCAGCGCCTTCGCGGGTGTTTTCATGCGACTCTATCGAACCAGTATCTTGCCGTTTTCCGCAATGCTGCTTATTGCGGCAGTGCTTCTGATAGCCGGTGACTGGCATTTCGTCAGCGATGTAATCGCCGGAACATTTCTCGGTGTCTCGGCCGGCCTGCTGGCCGGCGAGGCCTGGCTCGCCCATTCAAAATAGGAAGTTATGCTGCTGGCAATCCTGCAGGCATCGCTCAGCCAGAATGCCGCGGTGGGTTTCTGCGTCCGCTTTGTGCGGAGCCTTTCGGCATATTACTGGTATATCTGTCGAGGGCTCCGTTGTTCCCTTCGGGTCTGTGTGGGAGTGGCCACCAATTAGCCCTGGGCTCGTGGGGCGGGATTGAAGTAGCTGCCAAGAGAACGGCGAAAAGTGGGCGGGGCGTTTGCCACGGGCTAACTTCTCGTGGTGTGTATTCCTCTCTGGTGATGGCACGGGGTACACGAATCTCCTGCCCTTTGGAGGGGAGAAGTGATGAGCGATGTGCGCGAGAAGGGAATCAGCGTGAGAAACGCCGCGAGCAGGAACAGAGCGAAAATTGCGAGGACCGGTCCAATCCTAGCCGCCTCTTTGTCATGCAGGGTTGGAGAAGAGCCGACGGCTCACCTGAAAATGACCTCCTGAGTCGCGACTCCCTGCTAGAATTTGCGGTTATGAAAAGCTTTGTCATCCGCACCCTATGCGCGGTGGTGTTCTTCGCGAACGTCGCAGCCGCCCAGGATGTTGTTCCGCTCTACCCCGGTCCCGCGCCTAGCTCGAAACAGGGGAACTACCCTGAGAAACAGTACTTCTCGAAAACCTGGAACACCGATGTCGTCACCAACGTGACGAAACCGACCCTCACCATTTTCAAGCCCTCTGCAGAATTGCGAAACGGCAGTGCAGTGGTGATCTGCCCGGGCGGCGGTTTTATGGCCCTCTCGATAAGCAGCGAAGGCACCGAGGTCGCCCAATACCTGGCCGCGAGAGGCATGACGGCCTTTGTATTGAAGTACCGCCTCGCGCAGACCGGCGGCGACGCGACACAGGAGTTCGCCACATTGTTTGCAGACAGGCAGAAATTTCAGGAGATGTTGGACAAGGTGGAGCCGTTGGCCATTGCCGATGGGTTGGCAGCGTTGACCTATGTTCGGCAGCACGCGTCGGAATGGGGAGTTTCTCCTGATCGTGTAGGCATTATCGGATTCTCCGCGGGTGGAGCGGTTACGGCCGAAGTTGCTTTCCACTACGCGCCTGAGGGGCGGCCCGCCTTCGTAGCGCCGATCTATGCAGGTGGATTGTCTAAGGCTGCTCCGGTTCCCGCGGATGCGCCGCCTATGTTTGTTGCGGCAGCCACCGATGATCAGCTCGGACTCGCGGCGCAAAGCGTTGCTTTATACGAGGCGTGGACGGGCGCTCACAAATCGGCTGAATTGCACATGTACGCGAAAGGTGGCCACGGCTTCGGGATGCGAAAGCAGAACCTCCCTACAGATCAATGGA
Organism: uncultured Acidobacteriota bacterium; assembly: GCA_963833995.1. Taxonomy (GTDB): domain Bacteria; phylum Acidobacteriota; class Terriglobia; order Terriglobales; family Acidobacteriaceae; genus Telmatobacter. The sequence goes on from CAWIAE010000010.1 coordinate 388,867, forward strand.
TCGACAGGTTCGCCGAGTGGCTGGAGTTGCAAGGCTTGTTGAAGAAGTGACCACCGCGAATCAGCGGCGGCCCGGAGTCGAGTCGCATGAATAGGTGTCTCCGCCCTTGCATTGTGGGCCGGGCGGTTTCTGGCGCGATAAGGGCCTGAGTCGCCGATAATTCGTGCGCCATGATTCATTATTTCTGAACGCACGGATTTCATCTATGTCAGATGGCTCATTGAGGCTATGCACGCCCAGGGTGCCAGGCGCAAGCGTGTGTCCGACACCGGCATCGAGACAGCCCTGGAATCGGCACTTTCCCGCGGCGTCTCCGTAACTATGGTTCAAGAGAACGAGAGCAACAAGTACAACGTCATCCTCACTACCATCAAGAAGGATGGAGCAAAGATCGCCGTTTACACGTCGCCCACGGGGTACTGCATCCACGCTAAGACAATTCTCGCGGATTTCGAAACAGCGCAGGCTTCCATGTTCATCGGCTCTGAGAACGTCTCCACCCCATTGCTCAACAGCAACCGGGAACTGGGTCTCATCTTCAACGACCCGGCCAGCATGACCGCCGTAGAAACCGCTGTCACCGCTGACTACAACGGTGGAACTAAGTTCTGATACCGCTTTAATCGGATAGGCGCACTTCGAAATGCAACCTGACAGGCATGGCGGCGTGAATCAAGGATTCCAGAGCGTTTTTGCGACATATGAAAAGAGCGGCGAAGGCGCGGTTGTCATGACGAACAGCGACCGCGCCATGGAAGTGGCCGAAGAGGTGATGCGCAGCGTCGCGGCGGAGTACGGGTGGCCGGATTTCAAGCCGGTGGAGCGGACGGCCCTACATGTCGATCCGAAAGAGCTGGCGGGAGTACGTGGGGACATACCAGACTCATGGAGGGGCAGAAAGAAGAGGTCACCAATGTAGGTCGCTGATTTTTAAGGGGATATGGTAGGCACGACTGGACTCGAACCAGCGACCTCTTCCGTGTCAAGGAAGCGCTCTAACCAACTGAGCTACGCGCCTGTGTTGCGTCAAAGGGTAGTCTAACAGCATCAGGGCGGGGGGGGAAGGCGAAGATTTGCCCGCGCCTCGTCATGATGTACCATCGGTGTCGGACGGAGTACGCCTGTTGCAGGGTTCGCTTCCTGGCGTTTCGGCAAGCTTGCCGGCAGTTGCTCTCCGTTCAGAAGGCCCCTTGCCTGAGCCCGGTCTTTCAATCTGCCCGGCTCGAGGTCAGTCGGCGATCGATTGATGGCGGTAGAACGAGTGCCGGTAAACGCGCCATGACAGACGTATCGAAGCCCCGACTGAACCCGCTCCGCACCGCTCCCAACCTGCTGACATTTTTCCGCATCTGCCTGGCACCATTCCTCGTAGCTGCGATTCTTGAAGATCGATTCGAGTTGGGCTTCATCCTGTTTCTGGTCGCCGGTGTGACCGATGCGCTGGACGGGCTGGTGGCCCGATGGCTGAAGCAGAGCACGGTGCTAGGACAGTATCTTGACCCGGTCGCCGACAAATTATTGCTGAGTACCCTGTTCCTGGTGCTGATGCATGAGGGCCTGATGCCTGTACGGGTCACAGTACTGGTCTTCGGTCGCGACGTGGGCATCCTTCTGGTATCGGCCATCCTGTATGCGGCGGTGGGGCGGCGTGAGTTTCGCCCCAGCTTCTGGGGCAAGGCGAACACGTTGGCCCAGGTGACTGCGGTGGCGGTTGTGCTTCTGCACCAGCTAACCCAGGCTCCCTGGGTGGTGGCTTTGCGTATGGTGGCACTGAACGCAACCATCGTGCTGACGGTGATCTCGGGCCTGCATTATGCCTGGATTGGGGTCCATCGAACCGGCACTTCCCCAGCGGCCGGAACGGGCACAAAATAAGCCTCTTCCGCTGCTATCCGGCGGGAGCGTGGAGGGTTCGGATGTTCCGTTTGGACGATCGGAATGGGTGAATTCAGTCGCTTACTCTTCGTCCGAGACGGGTTCCTCGTCGGCGGTCTCCTCTATCACCATGTCGTTAAACTCTTCGGAGTCAAAGACTTCGCCACATTCCATGCACTCGACATATTCGGCGTCGTCGTGCCGGGAGACAATTCGTACCTTCGGGTGTTTGCAGGCGGTTACCATTTGGGTCGTATCAATCGAGATGAGCTGCTCTTCCCGCCGATTGTAGCGGCCTTTTCGAGTTTTTCAAGCGCCAAATTGATGAATCGTTTTAGCCTCGGTACGCTGTTGGGTGTGGCTAATTGCCCCCGGAGGCTGCTGGGTGCTTCCGGCGGGGGATTGAAATACCGACAGAAGCTTGAAATACCGACATAAACGGTCGTATACTAAATGCGGACCTAAGCAGTCGCATATTCTATGTTGAAGCTCACGAAAAAGGCTGATTACGGGTTGATGGCTCTGAAGTACCTGGCGGAGCACCCGGAGATTACCGCCTTGAGTGCGAAGGATATTGCAGATGCGTACGGGATCCCGGCGCAGTTGCTGGCCAAAATTCTGCAGCAGTTGACCAAGTCTGGTCTGCTGAAGTCGCACGCCGGCATGAACGGGGGGTACGCGCTGTCACGGGAAGCCCGCGAGATATCGGCCTACGAGGTAATTCACTCGATCGATGGGCCGTTTTTCATTACTTCCTGCACCAAGGGGGCGAGGGGTTGCGAGTTGACCCCGAGCTGCACCATCAAGGAGCCGTTGGCGCGGGTAAACGACACCATCGCCGGGGTTCTGAAGAGCATCAGCATTCAGGATCTTGCCGAGAAAGAGCATCCATCCGGGCATGAAACGGGCCCGCTGGTTTCCTTAACACTTTCGTGATTTTCCTCTGCGCCAAGCGAGTGAAGGGGCGGAGCCGCAGTGAGGATGGAGATTTGAGATGAGTACAGTTACCAGCCAGATTGAAGCGCCGGCAGGCGTAACCTTGCCGATTTATATGGACAATCACGCCACCAGTCCGCTCGATCCCCGGGTGCTGGAGGCCATGATGCCTTATTTCACGACCAAGTTCGGCAATGCGGCCAGCCGGAATCACTCGTTTGGATGGGAAGCTGAGCAGGCCGTGGAAACTGCGCGCGAACAGATTGCCAAGATCATTGGGGCCACGGCCAAGGAAATCATCTTCACCTCGGGCGCGACGGAATCGAACAACCTGGCCCTGAAGGGCATTGCGGAGATGTACCGGGAGCGCGGCAACCACATCATCACCCAGGTCACCGAGCACAAGGCCGTGTTGGATACCTGCAAGCGGCTGGAAAAGTATGGCTACCGCGTGACCTATCTGCCGGTGAAAGCTGACGGGCTGATTGATATTGACGACCTGAAGCGAGCCATGGACGACAAGACCATACTGGTCACGATCATGGCTGCCAACAATGAGATTGGCGTGCTGCAGCCCATTCGCGAAATCGGCAAGCTGTGTCATGAGAAGGGTGTGCTCTTCCACACCGATGCGGTGCAGGCGGTCGGCAAAGTCCCCGTCAACGTAATGGCCGACAACATCGACGTGCTGTCGCTCTCGGGACATAAGATTTATGGCCCCAAGGGAGTGGGCGCACTTTATGTGCGGCGGCGCAATCCCCGCGTCCAGATCGCAGCTCAGATTGACGGCGGCGGTCACGAGCGCGGCATGCGTTCCGGCACCTTGAATGTGCCCGGCATTGTGGGCTTGGGCAAGGCGTGCGAGATCGCCTACACAGAAATGGACAACGAAGCGGCCTATCTGCGTGGTCTGCGCGACAGGTTGAAAACAAAGCTCGAGTCGGAGCTCGATTATGTTCATGTGAACGGCTCGATGGAGCATCGCCTGCCGGGTAACCTTAATATGAGCTTCGTTTACGTGGAAGGCGAGTCGCTGCTGATGGGCATCAACGACATCGCGGTATCCAGCGGGTCGGCGTGTACCTCGGCCACCCTGGAGCCATCGTATGTGTTGAAGGCATTGGGATTGGGTGACGATGTGGCGCATAGTTCGATTCGCTTCGGATTGGGCCGCTTCAATACGCAGGCCGAGGTGGACTACGTTAGCGCCAAAGTCATCGACATTGTGAAGAAATTGCGTGAGCTTTCACCACTTTACGAGATGGTGAAGGAAGGCATTGATCTAACCAAGATTCAATGGGCGGCCCACTAACCACCTGCGGCGGGGCCGACTGCCTCGGGCGCGGGTAGCGAAAGTTTTGAAAGGCCTCGGCTTTATCCGCGCCGTAAGCTGGGCAGAGCAGGTTTTATAACAGGGCACGACTTTAGTCGTGCCGCAGGTCTGAAGATTTGAAGAAGCATCGGCGGGCAAGCCTGCCGAATCAAACAAGAGAACGGCGGCTTCCCCCGCAGGAGGATTTGCTCAATGTCATATAGCGACAAGGTAATCGACCACTACAACAGCCCGCGTAATGTAGGCACGCTCGATAAGAGTTCCACCGAGGTCGGTACGGGCCTGGTGGGCGCACCGGAGTGCGGCGACGTGATGCGGCTGCAAATCCGCGTGAACCCCGATACACAGGTGATTGAAGAAGCCAAGTTCAAGACCTTCGGTTGCGGCTCGGCCATTGCCAGCTCTTCGCTGGCCACTGAGTGGATCAAGGGCCGTACGGTTGAAGATGCGCTGGCCATCAAGAACACCGATATCGTGAAAGAGTTGTCTCTGCCGCCAGTGAAGATTCACTGTTCAGTATTGGCCGAAGACGCAATTCGCGCGGCCATTGGCGACTGGAAGAAAAAGAACGGCGTTGCGGAAGCCGCGCAGGCGACTGCAGCAGCGCAGTAAGGTCGTTTTTGAAGGGCACGGCACCAGCTGTGCCCTGTCAGAAGCGGAAATGGGAAATAATGGCGAACATGGTGACAATTGAATCCAAGGCCGCCGAAGGCGCAGTAGCGGCGCTACCGCGGTCGGCCCCACCGCAGGTGACAGGTGGTGGCTTACAGGTGACGGAACGCGCCGTGAAGCGGATTCGCGCGGCCATGGTGAAAGAAGGCGTTTCGCCGGAAGAAGGCGGCCTGCGCCTGGGCGTAATGGGTGGCGGCTGCTCGGGGCTTTCCTATTCGATCAAGTTCGATACGCGGCCCCGTGAGCGCGATCGCATCTATGAGTTCGACGGTGTCCGGGTATTCGTCGATCCCAAGTCTTTCCTTTACCTGCACGGCATGACGCTGGACTACGAAGAGACACTAATGCGGCAGGGCTTCAACTTTATCAACCCGAACTCCTCGCGCTCCTGCGGCTGCGGTTCGTCCTTCTCGTCGTAGGGTCGTAGGTTTGGTTGCTGGAGTTCATCATGTTGAAGGTCCTCGATTCTGCAGTTCCGGTCGCATGCTGGTCGTGTTCCGTGGCGCATAACGACGCCACCCTGTTCTGCCCCCATTGCAGCAAGATTCAGCCGCCTCCGGGAGGGGACTACTTTTCGGTCTTCGGACTGGAGCCGCAGCTCGACCTGGATCTGGGCTCGTTGGAACATGAGTTTCACCGCCTCAGCCGCAAGCTTCATCCCGATCGTTTTGCCCGTGCGCGGGAGAACGAAAAGCAGTGGAGCTTGGCCGATACGGCGCTGCTTAACGACGCCTATCGCACCCTGAAGGAGCCGATCCATCGCACCGAGTATCTGCTCAAACTGCACGGGGCGGAGATTGGTGAGGAGCACGCCGGCAAGGATCGCAAGGGGCAATTAGATCCGTCACGCGTTCCCGCCGACCTGCTTGAAGAGGTCTTTGACCTGAACATGCAGCTCGAAGAGATGCGCATGGCCCGCAAGATGGGCGAGGCGGATCCCGAACTTCAGACGAGCCTTGAGCGGGCAAAGAGAAAATTCGAAAGCCTGCTGGAGGAAGTGGACCAGGATTTGCGCACCCAATGGCGGGCTTGGGACCAAGGCGACACTTCCGGGCGTCACACCGCGCAAAACACAATGGTGAGCCTGCTCCACCGGCGCCGCTACCTGAGCAACCTGGTTCGCGACGTGACTGAAGCTTTAGGAGCCTGATCAAAATACATGGCGGATTCACGCGTAGTCGGAATCGATCTGGGAACCACGAATTCCCTGGTCGCTTATATGCAGGGTGATGCACCGGTGGTCATCCCCGGCGTGGACGGATCCAACCTGGTGCCGTCCGTGGTTGCGCTCGATCCCATTCCCCCAGGAGGCGGCAGGCCCACCGTCACCGTGGGCAACAGCGCGCGCAAAGCGCTGATTGAAACGCCGGAACGGGTGATCTATTCCGTCAAGCGCCTCATGGGCCGCGGGCTTGAAGAAGTCCATAGCGAGCTGAATTTCTTTCCGTTTCGCCTGGCCGACGATGTTGAAGTCGGTGAGGTCCCGCGCATTCAACTGGGCGAACTACGCTTTACACCCCCTGAAATCTCCGCCTACATCCTGCGCCAGCTCAAGCGAAATGCGGAACGATTCTTTGGCGAGCCGGTCACGCAGGCGGTCATTACCGTCCCTGCCTACTTCAACGACGCGCAGCGGCAGGCCACCAAGGATGCAGGCCGCATGGCCGGGCTCGAGGTGCTTCGCCTGGTGAACGAGCCCACTGCGGCGGCGCTGGCCTACGGCCTAGATCGCGCCAAAGAAGGCACCATCGCGGTCTACGACCTTGGCGGCGGTACTTTCGACATTTCCATCCTCAAACTGAGCGACGGCATCTTCGAGGTGCAGTCCACTAACGGCGACACGCACCTGGGCGGCGATGACATTGACAATCTGTTGCTGGCCATCGCTCTCGACGAAATCCTCGCCGAGCATGGCATTGACTTGCGCGCGCATCCGGGCGCCGTGCAAGCCATGCGCAAGGCCGCTATCGACGCCAAGATTCAGCTTTCAAGCGAGCAGACGACGCGATTCGATATTGAGCTGCCTAACAGCGATCGCTACCAGCGCGAGATTCCCCGTGCTGTCTTCGAACAGTTGATCAAGCCGGTCCTCGATCGTACCGTTGGCCCCTGCAAGCAGGCCCTGACGGACGCCGGCATTACGCCCGAACAGATCGATGAAGTGGTCATGGTGGGCGGTTCCACGCGAATTCCCGCAGTGCGGCGGCTGGTGGATGATCTTTTCCATCTCGCAGCGCGCGGGAAAAAGCCGCACATCGAGCTCAACCCCGACGAAGTTGTGGCCTTGGGCGCGGCCGTCCAGGCTGATATTCTGGCCGGTGCCTCGAAGACGACCGAGGAGATGCTCCTGCTGGACGTGACGCCGCTTTCGCTGGGCATTGAGGCTCTCGGTGGCACCGTGGCGCGCATCATCCAGCGCAACTCCACCATTCCCGCGTCGGCCACGGAGCACTTCACAACCGGCGTGGACGGGCAGACCAATGTCGCCATTCACGTGGTGCAGGGCGAGAGGGAACTGGCGACCGACTGCCGCTCCCTGGCGCGCTTCGACCTGAAAGGCATTCCTCCCATGAGCGCCGGGCTGCCGCGCATCGAGGTCAAATTCCTCATCGACGCCGACGGTATTCTCAAGGTCTCGGCACGCGAGCAGCGTAGCGGGCAGGCTGCGCGGATCGAGGTGAAGCCGACCTACGGCCTGACCGACGAACAGGTCGAGAGCATGATTCTCGACTCCTTCGATCACGCCGAGGAGGACTTTGCCGCACGTTTGCTGATCGAGGCTCGCAACGAGGCGGAGACGATTCTGTCCGCGGTTGAGCGGGCTCCCGAAAGCCCGGCCTGGAAGCAATTGCGGGGTGAGGAGCAAGCGGCCATTACCGCGACCCGCGACCGGCTACTGCAGGCGAAACAAGGCGACGATGCGGCTGCCATCCGGGACGCGACACTTGCGCTCGATCGGGCTACGCGTCGTTTTGCCGAGTTGATGATGGAGGCTGCCGTCTCCACTGCCATACGCGGCAAAACCATGGATGCCGCCGACGAGGAGATGGGAGACGAGGTTACCGCGCCTCATCCCATGGCCCCGGCGGAATTCAAGTGATAGCGGAGTTAGCAGTTAGCGCAGTTAGAGTTCGCATGAGGAAGCTTTATGAGCGAAGATGAAAAGAAAAATATTCCAGCCGACAAGCTGGTGCGCGTCACTTTTCTGCCTGAAGGCAGGACGGTCGAATTCGAATACGGTACGCTGCCCTACGAGCACCATGGCAAACCCATGTCGTTCCTCGACGTGGCGGAGAACTTCGGCGTCTTCCTCGATCACGCCTGCGGCGGCGTTTGTGCCTGCACCACCTGCCATCTTTGGATCAAGGATCAGGAGGGCATCAGCGAAGCTGAAGACGACGAACTTGACCGGCTGGACATGGCTGCCGATCAGCAGTTAAATTCACGTTTGGGCTGTCAGGCGGTCATCACGGGACCCGGTGAATACGTGGTTGAGATTCCCAAGTGGAACCGCAATTATGTCTCTGAGGGTAAGCCTCTGGCCTTGGCCGAACAGAAGTAGCCATATGGTCTGACGGGCCGCAAAAATCAGTGCGAAAAATGCGCAACCGAATTCCGTACTCCGCCGTCTAACGAGCCAAATGCAAGTGCAGAGTCATTTTCACACGAAGTTGAGGGCAAAAAGCAACGGTACTGCAGGCGGGAGGAGAACGGCGGTACACTTTTCACGCCACACGACCCAGCCGATATGCTGAGAATGCCCCAAGGAGCGGATATGCAACCAGAAACGATTCCCATGCGCCGCGAAATCCGGTGGACCGACGCCGAAGAGATCGGCGTTCGGTTGCAAGAGAAGTTTCCCCAAATCGACCCTCTAACAGTGCGCTTCACTGATTTGCACAAGTTCGTGACCGAGTTGGAAGGCTTCGCCGATGACCCGACGAAGTCCAACGAGTCGCGGCTCGAGGCGATTCAAATGGCATGGCACGACGAATATCAGGACGCGCAGGACTGACGAACTTCCGGTTCGTTTCGAACCCAATCGGAACGGCTCAGCGGCGTTTGCATGGAGTCTGGTTAATCGCGTGCTCCGTGCTCGCTCCATCCGAATGCGCTCTCGAAATGCGTGAGATCCTTTTCCTGACCTGGAACAAGATACACGCTGACTACATCGAAGCGCACGGGAGGCGCTGTTGGCTGGGGTAGCTGGCGCACATAGCGGCGGGCCAGGCGGCGAAGCACCGCGCGCTTGTGCCTATCGACGGCCACTTCCGCGGGAGTCGTATCGTGGGCGGTGCGGGTCTTCACTTCGATAAAGCAGAGCATCGAGCCCTGCCAGGCAATCAGGTCCACATCGCCGGGCAAGTCACCTGACGACCAGCGCCGCGCCACCACCGTGTATCCTTTGCGCCTCAGAAAGAAAAAGGCTGCATCTTCGCCGCTGATGCCGGTCGCCAGATGCGTGGGCAAGCTTTCGGCTCGGCCGCGACGGTGAGCGACCCAATCCAGCCCTGCCACCGCTCGCTCGAACCACGCGATACGCATTTGTGCCAGGGACTTCATGGCAGACCATTTTCAGGCGTGAAGCGCACCTCGCGCAAATGACATGGCCGCGGCATGCCTGGAATGGAAACCAGAAACGCCGCGGCCTCGCCTTCTGTTGAACCTCGAATCAGGCGTGGGCCGTGGCCAACTCGCCGGCGTGGGCATGCTCTTTCTCGGCCAGGGTTAATGCTTCTTCCAGGATGTCGAGCGCTACCGTCGCCTCGTGCTCATTGACGACCAGTGGCGGGCAAAGCCGCAGCGATGTCTCACCGCAGCCCAGCACCATGAGGCCGCGCTCGAAGGCCAGGGTTTCCACGCGGTTACGCACGGCGGTTGCTGGTTCGCGCGTGGCTTTGTCTTTCACCAGTTCGATGCCGATCATCAACCCCCGCCCGCGCACATCGCCCACCATGGGATGCGACTGCTTCCATCCCTGCAGCCGCTCCAGCATCAGGGCGCCCACTCGTCCGGCGTTGGCCATTGCTTCCCGCTCAATGATGTTGATCGTGGCCAGCGCCGCGGCGATCGACACGGGGTTGCCGCCGAATGTGGAGGCATGCGAGCCCGGCACCCAGTCCATGATCTCCGCGCGGCTCATGCAAATACCCAGCGGCATGCCGCTCGCAATCCCCTTGGCCATGCACACGATGTCCGGCTCGACGCCCGAGTGCTCAATCGCCCACCACTTGCCGGTGCGGCCTGTGCCGCTCTGCACCTCATCCACCACCAGCAGAATGCCGTGCCGGTTGCAGATGGCGCGCAATTCGCGCAGGAAACTATCCGGCGCCACCACGTAGCCGCCTTCACCCTGTATCGGCTCGATGAAGACCGCCGCAACTTCTTCCGGGGGCAGGGTGGTCTTGAACAGCTTCTCCTCGATGAACCGCGCACAGCCCAGGCTGAACGCTTCCTCTTCCTGTGGTCCACCAGAACAGCCGCGATAAGCATAGGGATAGCGAATGTGGGTAACGCCGGGCACCAGCGGTGAAAAACGGCGCTTCTGCTGGGGCTTGGAACCGGTCAAGGATAAGGCTCCCATGGTGCGTCCGTGGAAGGCGCCGAAGAACGAGATGATCTGTTGCCGCCCGGTATGATAACGTGCCAGCTTCAGCGCGCACTCGATCGCCTCGGCTCCGGAGTTGCCATAGAAGAAGCGATGCGGCCCCGGCATTGGAGCGATGGAGCTCAAGCGTTCCGCCAGGTCCGTCAGGTGTTCGTCATAAAAATCCGTACCCGAGATGTGAATCAGCTCGGCAGCCTGGTTCTGGATGGCTGCGACCACTTCAGGATGGCAATGGCCGGTGGAAACCACGGCGATGCCCGCGGCAAAATCCAGGAACTCGTTGCCGTCTACATCTTCCACGCGGATTCCGCGGCCGCGCCTGGCTACCAGCGGATAGGAGCGGGTGTAGCTGGGGGAGATAAGCCGTGCGTCCGCCTCGACAGCAGCTTTGGCTTTCGGGCCGGGAAGGGGGCCTGCGAGCTTCGGTCCGTATTGCGCGTGCAGTTCATGCTTGGTCATTTTTCGTCTCCTCGGCAGATTCTGTTATCCGGCCTCAGCTCACTGGATGCAGCGGCGGGAGCCCGTGTGGGAGCGGTCGTCAAGTTCCATGAACCGGAAGGGATTCGCAAAAGCGGGCGTGTCCGGCGCAGGGGATAGAGGCCAGGCGCTAGTCGCCGCCGAAGAGGCTAGGTCGAGTGCGGGTTGGCAGCACGCGCAAATGACGGCGTGGACAAATGCAGCGCGCGCGTAACCGCGACCAGCGCCTGGAGGCTGGCATCAGCGGCATCGCGCTTGAGGCGTGCTTATGCATGGAAGTCCCGCTGTGATTGAGGATATCACGGGGCAAAAAGCGCCCAAAACTCAGGGCAGCGGCTTCTTGTCGAAGGCGGTGGCCGGCACCAGCGGAACCGGCGCGTCATTGTCCAGCGTGACCTCACCGTGTTCGAAGGTCTCGAGACCGGTACTGTCAGCGGCCATGGTCATCCAGCAAGCGGCGGCTTTGGTCAGCAGGCTGCAGGCGATTTCTACCGTGTATTTCGCTTCGGGATGACCGATCACGGCACCGCCGGCGCGTTCGATCCAAAGACTATGCGTACCCAGAACATATTCGCCAAAGACCGGCTGAGAGATGACAAATGTGCGTTTAATGCCCTGCGAAGCGCCCTGAGCGAAACCCGGCAGGTCCTTCTCCGTCATTTGGTGCCCAAAGCAGGCGAAAGGCAAGGCTATTACGACCACCGCGGATCCAGGCTGACCATGACGCGCCGTAAGCGCGATCTGGACGCACTCGAGGCCCTTTCTCTCTTCATCGGAAGATGCGGATTGAGACTGCTGCTTCTTCATCTCCGGAAGCGTCGGTTGGGCGTCGATCACTTCCCAGTCGTTGGGCAGGCTGTAGCTGAATCCGAGCGGACTGGTGTGGGTTTCGGAAGTTGGCGTGGGACTCTGCGCCAGCAGCGATGCACTGCAAAAAACCCATATTGCGGCCGACAGACGAAGGCTCATTTTGCCGCAAGTCTAACATGCCGGGCATTGAAGGACGAAGTGCTCAATCTGCCGATGCCCTCTATTTCAGAAACAGGACGGAGACTGCCGACGCTATGCCCGTAAGCGAGAAAACAATGCCCAGGTACCAATAAACGCGGCTGCGCGTGAGCAGTGTGACGGAGGTGATCACGAGGCCGATTTCGAGCAACGCTTCGGCTAGATCGTAGCGGTTGGCGCGGTCCTCAGCCTGATCCACCTTCGCTTCGAGCGCCTCGGCTTTGTCCTGTTCTTCCTTCAGGTCGGCGACCCACTTTGCTTCGTGGGCAGCATACGCCCCAGCGATCTTCGCCGCCGTGTTTTTGTCCTGGACGGTCATTACGCTGAGCAGATCAGCGGCCAGCTGTGTATTGTTGGCGCGGATCTTCTTGGCCTGGTAAAGGTTCCATTGATCGGTGGCTTTGTTCTGGTTAAGCACAGCTTCGGTATGCGTGCGATGGCCGAGAACAGTGGTGACCGCCACCAGCACCGCCAGCACACTCATGGTGAAGGCGACTGGCCGCATCGCGGATTCACGCGATCCGTGCTCCGCGTGCTCCTGCAATTCCTGAGCTTCATTGGCTTCCATGGGGAAAACTCCTGCTTTGTGACTCTACGCCAACCCTGCTACTTCCGTTTCCAGCGCACGCCATCCCTGGCGTCTTCAATCACGATGCCCTTTTCCGCCAGTTCATTGCGAATCTGGTCGGCGCGGGCGAAGTTGCGCTGCCTCTTGGCCAACTGGCGCTCTGCGACCAGCGCGTCGACCGCCTCATCGCTGAGGGATTGCCGCGCCAGCAGTTCGGGCGAAACCTCCGAAAGCCGGCCAGCCTTTTCCGCCCACTCAATCGCATGCCGGGTGGGCTCCGCATCCCGATCCTCGATCACGTCGAAAACCGCATCGAAGCTTGCCAGCACATTCAGGATCGCGTCCCGGTCCCCGGCGAGCAGTTGCCCTTGATCGATGGCCGTATTCGCGGTCCGGATCAGATCAAAGATCGGCGCACGCGCCTCCGCGGTGTTCAGGTCGTTGGCCAATGCTGCCATGTAGTCTGCCTGGGCCTTCTGCGCGGCGGCCTGAAGCTGAAGGTTTTCGCCCGGCGCGAAGCTGCCTTTCGCCAGCCGCTGGTGAAACGTCCGCAGGCGCTCAATGGCGTTGGTGGCCTCGACAAGGCCATCGAACGTGAAGTTGAGCTGATGCCGGTAGGGAACTGAGATCAGCGCCAGCCGGATGGCCGATGCCTTGTAGCCCTTCAGCAACAGGTCGCGCAGAGTGAAGAAATTCCCTTCGCTTTTCGACATCTTGCGTCCGTCCACGAGCAAGAACCGTACGTGCATCCAGTGCCGCGCAAAGGGCTTGTGGGTCACGCTTTCGCTTTGGGCAATCTCATTTTCGTGGTGGGGAAACATCAGGTCTTCACCGCCGGCGTGCAGGTCGAAGTTGTCGCCGAGGTACTCCATCGCCATCGCCGAGCACTCGATGTGCCAGCCGGGACGGCCGCGGCCTATCTCCGTGTCCCACGAGGTCTCGCCCGGTTTGGCAGCCTTCCACAGGGCAAAATCGCGCGCCGAGTCTTTCTCATACTCGTCCACATCCACCCGCGCGCCGTCTTCCATGCCGCTGAGGTCCTTCTTGCTCAGCTTCCCGTATTCCGGAAATGACGCCAGCCGGAAATACCAGCTTCCGTCCTGGGTCTGATAGGCGGCGCCGGCTGCGGCCAGTTCCTGTATCAGCCCGACCATGCGCGGGATGTGCTCGGTGGCTCGCGCAATCTGCTCGGGCCGCTCAATGCGCAGCGAATCGAGGTCTTCGAAAAATGCCTCCACGAAGGGTGGCGTGTACTCGCCGATGGGGATTCCGGCCTGCGCGGCGTTGCGGATGATCTTGTCGTCCACGTCGGTAATGTTCATTACGTGCTGCAAATGCATGCCGGTCAGCTTAAGGAAACGGCGGAGCACATCAATTTGCAGGAAGGTGCGAAAATTGCCGATGTGGCCGTAATCATAGACCGTGGGCCCGCAAGCATACATGCGCAGGGTGCTGCCGTCGCCGGGAACGAGTTCGTCCACTTGTCCCGAAAGGGTATTGAAGAGGCGGAGGGTCATCGGTCGCTGGTCGAACTTCTTGCTCAAGATCGGTTAAATCCAATGCGCAGTTAGGCCTTTTTGATTGTAGCAGCGGGGGTTATGGGTTGGTTACGCCGTGTTGGTGGAAACACTGGATTCGTCTGTGGCTGTGATAGTTTGAGGCTGATGCCCGTAATGGTGCCTGGGGAAACATGGCGGGAATGTTGAGGGAAGACGATGTTCTGTCTGTGCTGTGCGACCCGGACACGCGTTACGCGTTCGAGCTCGACGGCAGTACCCTGCGCAACACGGCGACCGGCCGCGTCTACCCCATCCGCGATGAGATTCCGTTGTTTGTCAGCACTGTTACCGGACCGAATCTGAAGTACCAATCCCTTTATGACCGCATCGCGCCGGGCTACGATCTGGCCGAGCGGCTCACCCGCTGGGCCACACGCAGACCCGACTACCGCACCGAATACCTGGCCGAACTGGAGATCTCAGAAGGGTCACGGGTGTTGGAAGTGTCGGTTGGGACCGGCGTGAACTTGCGCTATCTCCCAGAACACATCCAGTTTTACGGGATCGACATTTCCTGGGGGATGCTTCGCCAGTGCCAGAAGAATCTCAAGAAGTGGCATCGCGCGGCGCACTTGTTTCATGCCGAAGCAGAGCGTTTGCCCTTCCGTGTGGAGACGTTCGACTGCGTCTTTCATGTGGGCGGCATCAACTTCTTCACCGATCCAGCTCGAGCCATCAAAGAGATGATCTGGGTGGCGCGACCAGGGACGAAGATTGTGATCGTGGACGAAACCGAGAAGACCGTCAAGGAAAGTTACCAGCGGGATCCTGTGACGCGGAGCCACTTCGAACCTGGAAGCGAAAAGGTGAAGTGTCCGATCGACCTAATCCCGGAGGACATGACCGAGGTTAAGGCCCGGGAGATTGCCGACGGGAAGCTTTACTGCCTCACATTTCGCAAGCCGCTCAAGGGGGGTGGGCAGGTCTGAGGCTGGCGCGGGAATCGAAGAAGAAATCTGAGCTTTCACACCGCACTTGCCGCGGCCACCGCCGATGCCCATGCCCACTGGAAGTTGAACCCGCCCAATTGGCCCGTCACATCGACTGCCTCGCCGATGAAAAACAGCCCGGCAACGTTGCGCGCCTCCATGGAGCGGGCATGCAATGCCGCGGTGTCCACGCCGCCGGCGGTGACCTCGGCCTTCTCAAAGCCTTCGGTTCCGGCCGGATGGAAAACCCACTGGCGCATTTGCCTCTCGCACTCCGCGAGCGCCGCATTGGACCAGCCCGTCGGTGCTGCCGCCTCGACTAGATGATTTGCCAGCCGCTGGGGCAGCCTGTTTCGCAGCGCCTGGCGAAGCGCGGCTTCGTCTCGCCGCGCTCGGGGCGCAATGAGCGATTCGAGGACGCTTCCCGAAGACGAATCCGGGAAGAAGTCCACCTGAATCGGCTGGCCGGGGCGCCAGTAGCTCGAAGCCTGCAACACCGCGGGCCCGCTGAGGCCGCGATGCGTTACCAGCATCTTCTCGTGGAACCTCGCACCGTCAGCCCGGACCTCTACTTCCACCGCAAGGCCCGTCAATTCCGTCCAGCCTGCCTCTGCAGCGTCAAGGACCAGCGGCACCAACGCCGGCCGGGGCGCTAGCACGTTGAGCCCGAACTGCCGCGCCAACTCGTAACCCAGCCCGGTCGCGCCCAGCTTCGGAATCGACAGGCCGCCTGTGGCCACCACAAGTGCGTCCGCTTTGAACATGCCGGCCGAGCACTCCACGCAATATCCGCTCGGGCCTTTCTCGACGGTGATTCCGCGCGTATTCAGCAACAGTTCCACGCCGCCGCGCTCGCATTCGGCCAGCAGCATGTTGAGAATCGCCCGCGCTGAACCGTCGCAGAAAAGCTGCCCGAGCGTCTTCTCATGCCATGGGATGCCATACTGCTCTACAAGTTCGATAAAATGGCCGGGCTCGTAGAGAGACAAGGCCGACTTGGCAAAATGCGGATTTTCAGAAAGGAAGTTGCCTGGCCCGCAATGGAGATTGGTAAAGTTGCACCGCCCGCCGCCGGAGATGAGAATCTTCCGGCCCGGCTGGCCGTTGTGTTCCAGCAGCGCCACTCGCCGGCCGCGCTGCCCGGCCACCGCCGCGCACATCAACCCGGCCGCTCCCGCGCCCAACACGATCACATCGAACTGGCGCGGTTCCGTCGGCATATGGGTCTCGTTCAGAATAGCCGCTGCCGCTCTCAACGCCCTTCAGAGGAATTCTCCGGCTGGCGTAGAGCCGTCGACGAACTTGAGATGACCATCGACAGAGTAATGCAGATTGCACGTCCGGGTCTGGTTGCAATCGTGCCCGGAGGCCTCCGTCACTCCGTCAAGGCCCTCACGAATGGGCGCGCCATCATCGTCGATTATCCGTCCAGGCCGGAGATTGTCCCTGCCGCCGGCCTGCATGCCGATGCACATTCAGCCGCAAAGCAGAAGCTAGCCGGCTGAGATTCACCTCGATCAGCGAAAGGCCAAACTGTTCGAGGGCACAAGCCCGTCCTGCTCGGAGTATTCGGTCCAGGGAATATGCGGTTCCACGATCCCCCGGAAGCCGATGTAGCCATCCGGCCGTACAATCCAAAGCTTTTTTTCTGTGCCCATGGCGCGCAAGCCTTCTTCGAACAATTCGCGCACCGACACGGTGACCACCCTGGCGAAGGGGAGCCGGGCTCTGATCTCAGCGAGTTCCGCGGCTGTCGGATCGAGCAACACGGCCAGATGTTTCGCCTCAGTCCAGTTCTGCAGCAAGGTTCGGCTTCCGCCGCCCTTCAGCCCCAGATCGGGCATCCGGTCTCCCGCCATGAGATAACCATCGCCGCCAAAGTCCTTCGCGATCGATGAGGAGCGGTATTCGATTCCGGTTTCGGAGATGAATCCCATCATTGCTTTCTGCACCGGAGTGAGAATCGAGTAGGCAGGCAGCAGATCGTCGCGCAGCGCCTCCACCAGCGGATTGGGTGAGGTTGCCAGCTTCAGGCCGCGTTCGGTGAAGCGGAGCAATGCTCTTCCCACGGCGCTCCGTTCTTCCTCGTAGCTATCCAGCAGGACGGGGTCGCCTCCGCGGGCAACAGCGGCGAGTTTCCATCCAAGGTTTGCTGCGTCCTGGACGCCGGTATTCATTCCCTGGCCGCCCACTGGGGAGTGAATATGTGAGGCGTCACCCGCCAGGAATACGTTCCCTCGCCGATAGCGGCGCGCCTGCAAATCGTGAACATGAAACGGAGTCATCCACTCGGAGGCGTGGACCTTCACCTTCACTTCCGCGCGATCCAGCGCACCCTGAAAGTCCTTGAGCGTCAGGTCCTTTTGCATCTCTTTGCCTTGTTTGGCGTGGACTGCAACGATGACGCGGGTCAGCCGGTCTGTGAGTCGCACGAGAAAGATCGCATCTCCTCCGCGATGAAGATGGATCGAGAGTTCGTCGTCCGGGGCATCGGAGCCGTCGACTTCCAGGTCGCCGAGGAAGAACGAAAGGCCAACTCCTTTTCCCTCAAAAGGAATCCCCAATTTTTCGCGAACGGTGCTGTGAGCACCATCGCAGCCGATTATCCACCGCGGATTGACTTCTTCTTCGTTGCCATCGGGATGGCGCAAGACGGCAGTGATATCGGCCGCCTCTTGCTTAATCGATACGAGTTCGATGCCGCGCTCTGTTTTTGCGCCCAGCGACTCCATTGTCTCGTTCAGAATCGTTTCGGTTTCGTTCTGCGGCAGCATCAGAACGTAGGGATAGCGGCTCATGATCCGATCGAAATGAACCTTCAGAATTCTCTTTCCGTCGCTCCAGAGAACTCCTCTGATCACTTTGCGGCCGCGTGCGACTGCCTTCTCCGCGATTCCGTACCGTTGAAACTGTTCGAGGGTTCTGGCCTGCACCACCAGCGCCTGGGAATGAAGCGCCAAATGTTCGGCTTTATCGACGATGCGCACGTTCAACCCGGCACGCTTCAATTCGATTGCCGCAGACATCCCGGTCGGTCCCGCGCCGACGATCAGAATCAGTGGTGTCGCCATCGTCCCCTCCCATTCAAGCATTCTTTTGAGTTGGATGCGCCTGGGCGCGGCAGCGTCCTCATCGGGAATGAAGTTGAATCGGAGTTCTGCCGTGCGACTGCTTGTCAGGAGCCTACTGTGCGGGGGCGCGGCGCCCGGCTACCACAGCAACTTGAACAGGATTTGAACTATGAATCCTGCCACGATGGCGATCATGCTGCTGGTGAGAGTTCCCACCAGAAAATATTCTGCAAAGGCTGGGTTATCAAGTTCCTTGGAGCGAAACAGCCCCTTGGCGGTGAGCAGAAATGCCAGCGCATCATAGGCCTGTATCGCAACAAACGTCATCAGCATCAACCGCTCGATGATCCCTACAATCCGGCCTCGGTTGTATTCCGGTACGTCACGCTCCTCGTTTCGCAGTTTCGCCGGACCACCGCCGGGGCCGTTGCCCGCCTGAAGCAACTCTCCCTTGTCCAAAATGCCCCTGACAATATTGGAGCCGCCCCGCATGATGAAAAGGGTGATCGCGAGAACAGCGTAGACGGTCGCTGCCTGCCTGCTTCCTAGCTCGGATCCAGCCGGAGTCGGGGAGGAAGTATTTTCCAAAACGGAGAGAGAAACGACTCCCGAAATGAAGATCAGATTCGTTCCGATTTCAAGCTCCGCAAGGTAGCAGGAGGTAATCCAACCTCTGGCCAGGGGCAGAAGAGCCGAGAGCGCCAGGGTGAAAAATCCTATTACGAAGCTCCAGTCTGCGATCCAGGCAACCACGCATGCCAGCGCAACACTCCTGGCTGCGATCATCGCAATCCAATAGCGTCCGCGTTTGCCTCCTTTGCCGTTTTCCGCCACGGAATCGGCAGGATATGTGTAATTCGCCAGCATCCACAGCAGTGTCACTTTGGCGGTGAACAGCACCAGTGGGATGTGGCCGAGAATGTACTGTTGGGATGTCATTTTCGAGTCTGCGCGGTGCCGAGCTTGAGTATTGCACGAAGCGCCTGTTCGCCGGCGTGAAACGCGTCCCACCCGGCAGCCGCTTTATGATCGTTCACAGCCTGTGGTGTTCTATGGATGAGCTTCGCTATTTCATTTTGTGAATAGCCCTGACGAAGAAGACCAATGATGGAACGTTGCGCCGCGGTGCGTTTTCGCAGGTGAAACCAGAGCAGTCGTGCAATGCCGTCGGCTACTTGATCAACGTCGTCGCCGAACCCGCGGAAGACGCCACCGAGAAGATTTTCCGATTTGGCATGATCGATCGCCGCACGAGCGCAATGGAGCGCCGGTCCGTCAACATTGATGGCGTAAGGCGGAATCTCCGTATCGATCTTCCCATAACCGACACCGATGCGGAATTTCGGCAGGCTAGCGTCATTTTCCAGGTCCCAGAGCAGGTCCGGCAGCACCGTAGCATCCTTCAAGATGCCATGGAATTCATCGCCAAGCGTGATCGCAAACTTCGAAAGCAGGGCCGAACTATAATGCGGATTGCCATTGAGATTGTCGATGAATTTTGTGAAACGAATCTGGACCCGCATCCGTTCTTTCCGCGATAGATTTCGCGAAGCAAGCATATCTCCGATGACCGCGGTATGCGGTTGTGAGCTTTGGAGAAGCCTTGTCGGAGAGCCCATGATTATCAAGCTTAAATGCTTGATTCTGAAATAATCAAGTTTATAAGCTTTATTTTTACTTTAACAAGCTAATAAGCTTTATTTGAATAGATTCAAGTTTGAAAGCTTGTAAACCCGTCGGCCACAGCCCAGCGGCATCATCCATCTTCCCTGAACATCGGATGCGGGATCAGCTTGCGGTAGTCTTCCTGGTGCGCGCCGTCGAGGCAGGCTTCAATGATCCGCAAACCCAGCGGGTCGAGGTCCGGCACCTGAAGTTGCCTCAGTTCGCGGGCGAAGAACCCGCGCCACTGGCGTGCGCCTTCTTCGTAGACATCCATGCCGCCTTGCAACTGCTCTTCGACACGGAGGAAGACACGGGGAATCATGGAGCCTTCGATGCGCAGTTGATGGGGAATGTAGCCGAGCAACGGACAAAGAGCTTCGCCAACCTGTTCGCGGGCAAACTTCGCACTGCCGCGCCGGGCCAGGTACTCGCGAGCAATCCACTCCGCCATGAAGCCCACCTTCCACGCGCCGATGTATTGGTTGGGCAAAAGCACATAGCGCGTATCGGGGCATTCGACAATCTGGCGGAGGAGCAGATTCGCCTGGTCCACGCGGCGTCCGGTTGCGAAGGCCCAATAGGAGCCGACGCCTTCCGACTGCATCTCGACTTCCTGCTGCGCCTGGATACTGGGGTTGGCATGGCCGCGCGGGGCGACTAGCCTCCACAGCCATGCCAGCGCTGGGCTGAGTACGTGAATCATGGCCAGTATGCCGTAGAGCTGACTGTCGCGATGGGTGGGTGGGCAACGTACGCCAAAGCTGCGCACGTCTACGCGCTGCGGCCCGTCGAGGATGTCCTCGATCATGCGGCGCGGCAGAATCACGCGCGGGTTGGGGCACAACTTGCCCGGCTCGTCTTCAACGTGCTCCCAGGTGAGGCAGTTGCCGCCGGGCACAATGTAATGGTTGAGGAACAGCAGCGGTTCGGGCGGATCAATGCAAAGACGCTCAAGATTGGGCGCGGTGCCGTAGCTGTGAATGTGATCCACGCGCACAAACCATGCGTTCTCCGCGTCGGCCACCGTGAGCCGCCCTTGATTGCCCGGCTGGGCGCCTCGGCTGGCCTGATACTTGGGATGCGCGCAGGCCATGTCGTCCGCGATTGGCCGAAGATGGCAAGCCTCGGGCAGATTCAGCGTCCGCTCCTCTTTGGTGACGATGTTGCGCCCCAGCAGCAGACGGCCATCCTCCATCCGGTGGATGTGCTCTGTCATTTCACTTTTGCCGCCGCCCGAAGCACCCTCGTGCATCAGGATCAATTCGTTCTCGTAGGGAGTAACCACGGCGACTGCGGCGCAATGGTTTGTGGTCCAGCCCTCGCGTTCGCCTTTATCCAGCAGCATCGAATAGACGCCCTTCTTGGCGCTTGGCCCCGGATAAAGATTGTAGGCAAAGATCTCCTGGTGTGATTCCGATCGATCGTGCACGACCACTTGACGACCGTCGAAGTGCGTGTGCCTGAAGGGTGGAGCCACAAACAGAACGCCGCCGGTAATAGTGAAGTTCGCCGGGACCTGGCTGCGCGGAATCATGCCTTGCAGGTCGGCCAGCGCCGCCGCAAAAAACGCTGCCTGTCGCGGCACGATCAGCAGCGATCCATAGCCGAGCGAGTCGGTTCCAGCGTAGAAAGGCATCGCTACCAGTTCCTGCGTCTTCAGCCAGTCCAAAGTCTGCTGCCGGGTCGCGGCAAAGCTCTCTCCGAAACGCTGCTCATAGGTGGGCTTGTCGGTGGGCAGGTCGTCGCCGATCACCATCGCATCCGGATCGCGGCGGCGCATGGCAGGGTCTGGAAAGTTGATGGCCAACCCATTGCGTGCCTTGGTAATGACCGCTTCGACCACGCGTCCCATGCCCTTAGCCTTGAACACGGCTTCGTAAACCCCGTGATCTTCGCGGTTCCCCAGTCGCCAGTCGGTTGTGCCCGTAGCCCGGCCAAGTGCCCAGTCCAGCAGTTGCTGGCGCGTTTCCGGTGTCTGGACCAGCCGAGCCTCGCTCAGGACTTCCCGGACATGAGGAGGGAGCTCGAGCTCTGCCCAACATGCCTGAAAGTCAACCCGGTCGCCAGCGGCTGCGGTGGTCATGATTGCTCACCTTCCAAGTGGGGGATAGAAAATCCGGACGAATTCCTTCTTCCGTATGGCAAAGGAACCGAAGTCGAAGCGCTTTGTTTTGTTAGGCCAGCGCCAAGAAGCCCACCTACTTTTATCTCACCCTCCCCCACGCCTGGCAGTGCTTTCCATCACAAGGGCGACCCCGGACCCACCCACAGTAAACCCTTCGCCGAAAATCTGAATCGAAGCAATCAAGCAGAGGTCGCTTCTCACGGACAGGTATGGAAGCAGACCACCCCTTTTACTACACAACTTCACCAGTCGTTCCTGCTGGAGGCCGCAATGACACAGACTTTCCTCAAGAGAGCCCTCCCGGTTCTCTCCTTCGTTGTCCTCGTTTTCTTCACCGCTACATTGTTCGTCGTTCCTTCTGTTCTAAGAGCCCAGACCTTGACCTCCGGCGACATCGCCGGCACGGTTGAAGATTCGTCGGGCGCTGTGATTTCCGGCGCGCGTGTGAAAGCCACCGACACCGGAACGGGCGCCATTAAGGAAGTGGTTACCGGCTCGGCAGGCGATTACCGCATCTCGCTTCTGCAACCGGGGAACTACACTCTTACCGTCAGCGCCAACGGTTTTCAGTCCAAGCAGACCAGCCTGACTCTCTCCATCGGCCAGATTGCTACCCAGAACTTCAAAATGCAGATCGCCCAGGGAGTGCAGACAGTGGAGGTTATGGCGTCACAGGCGCCGCTGCTGCAAACGGATACCTCGGAAATGTCTACCATCATCACACCGGAGCAGATACGGAATCTGCCCAATCCCGGCGGAGATATCACATATCCGGTGAATATCACGCAGGGCGTGGTGATGAACACGCAAGGCGGCTACGGCAATTCGTCGGCCTTTGGCCTTCCCGCAGCCTCCAACAATTTCACAGTGAATGGCGCCGAAGACAACGACCCATTTCTCAACCTGAACAACTCCGGTCCGAGCAATCTGCTTCTGGGCTCGAATGACGTGGACCAGGTGAGCGTGGTGGCCAATGCGTACGGTGCGCAGTATGGCGCCCTCGGCGGGATTCAAGAAAATGTGCTCACTCGATCCGGAACCAACGGGGTTCACGGGAACGTGGTCTATTACTGGACCAACAGCGACATCAACGCGAACCAATGGTTCAATGACAACACGGGTACGCCTGAGTCTTACTCGAACGCCAACCAGGGAGCAGCGGCGATCGGCGGCCCCATCGTCAGAAACAAAGCCTTTTTCTTCGTGAACTTTGAGACCTTGCGCTTTTTGACCACCATTCCGACGCAGGTCATCCTGCCCAATGCCTCTTATCAGAGTTCGGTTCTGGCCAATCTTGCCAGCACCGGTCAGTCGGCTCAGATCCCTTTCTACCAGCAGATTTTCTCGACCTATAACAACGCTCCAGGAGCATCAAGAGCAACGCCGTACAACGGAACAACTTACGCCAACGCGTTTGAAGGCACAGCAAGAAGCAATCTGGATGAAAACCTGATCACTGGCCGAGTGGACTGGAAGCTTGGCGGGAATGACAGTTTCTTTGCCCATGTCAAGCACGACCAGGGTGTACAGCCCACCTTCGTCGATCCCATCAACTCGGTATTCAACTCCGACAGTAATCAGCCTGACTGGGAAGGACAGCTCCAGGAGACGCATACCTTCTCGCCCAACCTGATCAACCAGTTCATTTTCTCGACCGCGTGGTACAGCGCCGTTTTCGTGAACTCGAATCCCACGGCAGCGGCAGCGCTTACTCCCTATACGTTGAGTTTTGCCGATGGGTCGTTTACGGCACTGGGCGGCGAGATGTACTTTTTTCCGCAAGGAAGAAACGTCACCCAATACCAATTTAACGATGATGTGAGCTGGACGAAGGGAAAGAACACCTGGAAGTTCGGAGCCCTCTTCAAGCGGGACGACACGACCGACTTCGATCCGCAGATTCTTTCGCAGTTCCCGCTGGCAACCGAATTTGGCCCTGCGTCATCACCCGCAGCCGATCCAACCGCTTCACCGCTCAGCTCAAGTGACGACTTCGGCAGCGGGTCGATACTGGATGCATTGGAGGCCTTTCCCCAGCGGCCATCAGCTCCCATTGCCCAATACAACCTCGGACTGTACGCCCAGGACCAGTGGAGATTTTCGCCGAACTTCCAAGTCACCCTGGGTGTTCGCGTCGAACATAACGCCAATCCTGTATGCCAGATGGATTGTTTCGGACGCTTCGCGATGAGCTATAACAATGTCACCGCGGATCTTACGACTCCCTATAACAGCGTGATCACCTCGGGGCTGCACCAGGCCTTCAACGGGCTGCAAACTTTCGCCGTAGATCCGCGCATCGGATTCACCTTTTCGCCCCCGAACCATTCCAAAACGGTGCTGCGGGGTGGATTCGGCATGTTCACCGATATCTTCCCTGCGACAGTCGCCGACAGCCTGCTGACCAATCCTCCGTTCAGTGTTCAATTTGCGGCGACTGGACTGAGCGCTCCCACCGTTCCGGGAAGCGTATTGGGTGCTCTGGCCAGCAGCAACGCGGCTTTTCAGGCTGCTTACGCGATGGGTGGCAGCTACAACTCGATCACTGCGGTTGATCCCAACTTTACCCAGCCCAACATGTTCAACGTCGATCCCAATATCCACTACCCCACCTACGAGGAGTACAGCCTGCAGATTCAACAGCAGGTCGGGAACCACACCAGCTTCCAGATCGGATACGTGGGCAACCATGGGTACCATGAGCCGTGGGTAAACAACGGCGTGAACATGTACGGCTTTGGCGGCGCACCGGCGTCGGCCACGCTGCCGGCCTTTGCGCAGGTGAGCGAAGTCGGGAGCGTGGCCAATTCGAATTACAACGGGTTGGTGGCCTCAATCAAGAATCAATCGAGGATCCTGACCCTGCAGCTCAACTACACCTACAGCCATGCCCTTGACGAAATCTCGAATGGAGGCTTCCTTCCTTTCGGCACGGATAGTGCGGGTAACGTCAATGCCGGCACTATCGATCCATTCAATCTCGCCCTGCAGAACTATGGCAATGCCGATTACGACATTCGCCATAGCCTCAATGGGAGCTACCTGATCACGGTTCCTCATTATCGCGGGCCGCGCGCGCTGACCGACAACTGGATCATTGGCGGCACGATCTTCGCGCACACAGGCTTCCCCTTCAGCGTCTTTGACGGCGGTGTTACAGGCTCTCTGTCTCCGAATTACGGCGGGGGTGAACCTGCAGGCGAAGTCCTGGCCGATGTGGTCAATCCCGCAGTTCCGCATCACTGCGGAATCAACAAATCTTCGCCAACAACCTCCTGCTTCGGGAGTACATCCACTGCCAGCAGTCCCTATTTCGCAGATCCCACGGGATTTGGCGGCCAGAGGAGAAACCAATTCATCGGCCCCGACTATGTCGACACGGACTTCACCCTGATGAAGGGTTTCAAACTGCCGAGGTTGGAACAGGGCCAGTTCCAGATTGGAGCGACGGCGTACAACGTGCTCAATCACCCCAACTTCCTCAATCCCGACAGCAACTTTTCTGACGGGCCGGGATTCGGGGTGGTCACAGCAACGGCCAGTGCGCCAACCAGCGTGTACGGTTCATTCCTCGGTGGCAATGCCTCCGCGCGCATTCTGCAACTAAAGGCGGAGATCAGGTTCTAACGCGGTTCCACTCGAAGTTTCAGCGCGGCGGACCAAAGCGCTGCTGCACCAGCAGCAGCGCCTGGTCGGCGGTCGTAATCGTTCCCTCCAACTGCGCGTCCTCGACAAGCTGAAGGATCTCCTTGAATTGAGGGCCGGGAGTGTAACCGGCGGCGATCAAGTCTCGACCCGTGATCAGCGGTTGGGGCCGAACTTCCTGTTCGGGCATTGTCTGGTAGCGTTCACGCACAAAGTTCCAGATATCGAGGTTCCCGTGAGCCGCCAGGCAGTCCATCCTGTGCAACGCCAGGTGCTGATCGAAATCCTCTAACCGGAAGAATCTTTTCAAGGTCGACGACTTCATCTTTGGCGCATCGGCGAACCGCATGTGGTTCTCAATCAGAGAGACGATTTGCCGTGTGTCGTCATTGGAAAAGCGAAAACGCCGGCAAATCTCCGCGCCCATGGCGACGCCCACTTCCACGTGGCCGTCGAAACGGATTCTGTCGGGAGCAACACGAAAGGTCGGAGGTTTGCCCACGTCGTGCAGCAGCGCACCCCAGGCCAAGGTGAGCGGGCAGCCCGGCTCCAACTGGTCGAGCAGCATCAGGGTGTGCACCCACACGTCGCCTTCCGGATGGAACTGCGGCGGCTGGGCAACACCTTTCATCCGGGCGACCTCTGGGAGCACCTCTGCCAGCAATCCCGTCTCGTCGAGCAGCTCGAAGGCACGTCGAGCGTGTCCTTCGGTCAGCATTTTGGTCAGTTCATCGCGCACTCGCTCGCGGCTTACAGCATGGATGCGTGGGGCGAGCGCGCGGATCGCCGTCAGTGTATGGGGCTCGATGGTGAAGCCAAACCGCGCAGCGAAACGGACGGCGCGCAGCAGACGCAACTTGTCTTCTTCGAAGCGGCGGAGCGGATGGCCGATGGCGCGCATGATGCCTTTGTCGAGGTCAGCCAGCCCGCCCACGTAGTCGATCACTGCGGAGAGCAGGTCGTCCCGAAGCCCCAAGGCTCCAGGTTCAAGGGCAGCAGCATCGTGAGCCTTGTAACAGGGCACGACCGCAGTCGTGCCGAAAGTGCCAACAAATGAACAGGGCTTTAGCCCCTGAGGGAACAACGCCAGAGGGTCGAGCAGCAGACCATTGATCGTGAAGTCGCGACGCTGCACGTCTTCTTCGGCACTTCCGGTATAGCGCACCACGTCCGGATGCCGCCCGTCCGAATACACCCCATCGGACCGGAACGTCGCGACTTCCGTACACTCATGCCCGTCTCCTTGGCCGGCCGCGACCAGCACCACGCCAAAGTGCGCACCGACGGCAAAAGTGCGGGGAAACAACCGCAGCACAATATCGGGCGTGGCCGAGGTTGCCACGTCGTAGTCCGCGGGTTCGCGGCCAAGGAGCAGATCACGCACGCAGCCCCCGGCGAGATAGGCCTGGTGGCCTGCCGCATGCAGCTCACTTACGATCCTCAAGGCCGATTCGAATTGGGGCGAGACGGGCAACATGTCCTCGCTTGAGACTAATCCGTCTCGATGATGTTTACCGTGCCAGCCTGCCTCTGATGGATCGAGGCCGGTAGACTAGGACCATGGGCAATGGCCTCATTCTCGGCATCGAAAGCTCGTGCGATGAGACGGCGGCGGCCGTGGTGGAACGCGGCGCGCGGACGCTCTCATCGGTGGTTGCTTCACAGATCGCCACCCACGCCCGCTATGGCGGCGTGGTGCCGGAGCTGGCAAGCCGCGAGCATCTCCGCGCCATTGTGCCAGTGGTACGCGCCGCCCTGGCCGAGGCCAAAGTGAAGCTCGGCGACCTTGATGCCGTTGCCGTGACCTCCGGTCCGGGATTGGCGGGGGCCTTGCTGGTGGGAATCACGTACGCCAAGGCGCTGGCATATGCGCAGGGGCTGCCTTTGATCGCTGTGAACCACCTTGAAGGGCACATCCATGCCGTGCTTCTGGAAGAACGCCAAAAGCTGGGTGCCCCAGGTCCCGAATCCGGGACCTCGGAAGGCGAAAATCTTGATACCGATCCAGCCCTGGCTTTGGTTGTCTCTGGAGGGCACACCCACCTCTATCTCGCCTGTCCTGCGCAGGGCTCCTGGACGTATCGACTCATCGGGCGCACTGTGGATGACGCCGCGGGCGAGGCTTACGATAAGGTTGCCAAGCTGCTGGGGCTGGGCTATCCCGGGGGACCCTGGATCGACGCTCTCGCCCTCCATGGCAACCCCAAGGCGGTTCCCTTCGCGTTCTCGCAGGTGAAGACCAAAGTTCACCTGGGTGGCAGGCCTGCGCGCACCAAGGCCGCTCTCACCTCTCCTATCGCTGCTCTCGACCCGCATTTCCTCTTCTCATTTTCGGGGATCAAGACCGCGGTATTGCGCTATGTCGAGCTCCACAACCTCCGCCCGGAGGCCGAAGCCCGACGTGAAGCGCTCTTTGCCGGGCCAGACGCTCCAGCCCGCCCCACCGTTGAAGCGGCGCTCGCTACTTTTGACCCCACTACCCTGGACCTGATCGCCAGCTTTCAGCACGCGGTGGTCGGAGATCTATTGAAGAAAACCTTTGCCGCTGCTGAATCTCTCGGAGCCAGACGTATTCTCATCACCGGAGGAGTCGCGGCCAACCGCGAACTCCGGGCCCGATTCACTCGCGAAGCCGCCCGCCGCGGAGTGCGAGTGGCTTTTCCCACGCTGGCTCTGTCAACCGACAACGCCGCCATGATTGCCGCAGCCGCATGGCCACGCTATCTGGCCGGGGAGTTCGCCGATGGATCGCTTTCCGCGGACCCCTCGCTGGCGTTGGCGCGGTGAAGCGCCCTGGGTTGCCAGTTGGCCGAATCGCCCGAAACGGCCCCGAGCAGGATGATAGGGCGGATCACAAGCTTTCAGCCCATGGAAATTTTTACCATTTGGCAACTGAAATCAATAGGTAATCCTTACCGATCGAGCAGAAAATACATACGCATTTGCAGTTGTGTGCGCGGTGTTTTTGCGCTCGCAGGTTTTTGGTTTCTGACACTTGCATTTCTTAGGGGCTTTGGTCGCTGAAATGCTACTGCTTTAGCAAGCTCAAGAAGGAACTGTGACTACTGGACGGAGAATCTTAGGTAAGGGGGATCCGGAACCAAAGTGTGATTGTATACTTTGGTTCCGGATCCAAAGTAATTCGTTGGTCCGTTACTTCTGAGCGTAGAAGAACAAAGCAGGAAGGTGTCGGCATGGCGAGTCGGGCTCTCCATCCTATTGAAACCGAATCGATTGAGAACGCGATTTGGCCCGCAGCAGCATACAGGGGACTAATTGCAGAGGCGTCGCAGTCTCAAGCCACAGTCTTCCCGGCGCCCGCCGTCGACTTGACGATTTCCAGAGTCGTGGCTCTGCAAGGGGCGAAAGGCGCATTGATGGCACTTGGAATCGAAGCAGCCGCTGGCCTTTGCCTCTTTGGAATCTGGCAGATATGGCTTCTTCTGCGCTAGCTGGCTCTCCCACGCTGATCCACTCAAGCAACTGACTGAAAGCAAGATCTACCGCCTCGGAAATCTCTCTCTTTCCTCTCTTCCGGGAGGAGACTCGGAAATTACTCCGCGGGCGGAGCTTCGGGCTTGCTGGAAGGCGTCAGGACGAATCCCTTGCGAACCAGCGCAAAGCCCTTCTGGGGTAACTCGACCTGGAAAAGCTGGTTGTCAGGACCGGAGAACAGGTCCGTCGCGGCCCCCGCAATAGTCGCGACCAGGTGGTGCACGACCACCGGATTTCCGTTCAGTGTCCCCTGCTGGTCTGCGTAGGTGGCTAACTGGATAGGCTCGACCGAGCCGGCCTGTTTGGGAATGACGGCCCATAGGCCCCGGTTATTGTGCGTGGCGGCGAGGGCCAGCAGTGTTTCCAGAGCTCCAGGGTCAAAGTCGGGTAGGAAGACAGCAGCCCGATGCGCTGCCAGCCGCGTAGTCGAGCTGCGGCCGTTCGCCGAGATATTGATCAGCAGTTGAGCGGACTCGGGCGCGGCAGCGACATGCACCGCCGAACCGTTGACCGTGGCGTTGAGATCGACGTGTTCCAACTGACTGGCTGAGGTGAGCCGCTCGGTTTTGGAGATCGCGTAATTCAGGCCGTCCATGTCCACCCGCACCAGCGAAGTGGAGTGGTAGCCATGAGCAGCCGGAATGATATCAAAGCTGGCGGTGCCGACCGGTACGCCATCGTGGCTGACGATGAAGCTGCCCGCCTGGGCCGAGGAGGGCAGGGGGCAGATGATGAAGGCGAACAACCCCGCAAGCGGGACAAAAGAAAAAATGCGCACACACATCTCCCCCGCGCTGATTGCTTAGACACGAATTGCGGGGGAGAGTTGCGGCAGCATTGGACAGTGATCGGTGATGCGGGCGGTAGTCGGTTTTTTTCAGTGATCCCCGACCACTGTTTTCTGGTCCTTGACTTTATCTCTTTGCCAACGCGAAGCGCTTGTTGACTTCGGCCCAGTTCACCACGTTCCACCACGCAGCCAGGTATTCGGGGCGGCGGTTCTGGTATTTCAGGTAGTAGGCGTGCTCCCATACATCGTTGCCGAGGATGGGATAGAGCCCCTGGCTCAACGGAGAGTCCTGGTTGGCGGTGGTGATGACCTTGAGTTTGCCACCGGTGAAGACCAGCCAGCCCCAGCCGGAGCCGAACTGCTTGGCAGTGGTCTCATTGAAATTCTTTTTGAAGCTTTCAAAATCATTGAAGTCAGCAGCGATCTGCGAAGCGATTGCGCCAGTGGGCGTACCCCCTACTCCGGGACCCGCAGGAGCCATGATATTCCAGAACATGCTGTGATTGGAGTGGCCGCCGCCATTGTTGCGTACCGTTGCCTTGATGTCTTCAGGTACCTGGGCCAGGTCGCGCAGCAGGTCGTCGACTGATTTGGAAGCAAGGTTGGGGTGCTTTTCGAGCGCGGCATTCAGATTCGTCACGTAGGCCTGGTGGTGCTTGTCATGGTGAAGATGCATCGTCTCCGCGTCGATGTAAGGCTCGAGGGCGGCGTAGTCGTAGGGCAGTGATGGAACGGTGTAAGCGACTGCTACTTCTGGTGCCATTGGGGAATCTCCTTCAGTGGAATTGTACGGTGATGGCTGAGCGGGTCCGGCCGCTTAGCGACGTGGTCCGGATCAAGGAAACCGGGCGGCTAGATCTCGGAGATGGCAGCATCCGGTTGCAATGGTATCTTCACACACCGGCCCCACCCTTATGTTCTGATGGATGCGGAAGCACCCGGTGAGGGTGCCAACTATTTCTGGCCCAACTTTCTGTTGCCGGTCCAGAAACCTTCTGGCTTCCCAGTACATCGATAAGAAGGACGGACCTGCCAATTGAGATTCCCCAACCTGCAGCCTGGAACGCAAAGATGATCAATCAGCCGCTTTATCGTTGGCTTGAACAGCAGGGCGAGGCATTTGGTGCGCCAGGCCTCGAGCCCCGCTGGACTTCGAGCGTAAAAGACGCAGTGGGGACTGCTTATTCAGCTTCGAGCCGCGTCTGGTTTACCTGTTCGCACGGCATATTGAACGAGCTTTACCACCCCACCATCGATAGCGCGCAGGTCCGGGACATGGAGTTCCTCGTCACCGATGGGGAGACGTTTGTGCACGAGGAAAAGCGCGACCTGCTGATCAGCTTTGAATACATCCACAAGGAGACGCTTGGGATTCGCTATGTGAACCGAGATCCCGATTGCCGGTACTCTCTCACCAAGGAGATCATCTGCGATCCGCACCACAGCGTGGTGCTGCAGCGGGTGCGTCTTGAAGCGCGCGAGGACCTTTTGCCACGGCTCAGGGTGTATGCGCTGCTGGCGCCGCACCTTGACGGCGGCGGCGCCGGCAATGCGGCTCGCGCAGTGGATATCGCAGGTCACAAGATGCTGCTGGCATGGAAGAACCGGTGGTCTCTTGCCATGGGCTCGAACGCCGGGTTTTCGCGGGTGAGTTGTGGTTTCGTGGGCGCGAGCGACGGGTGGCGGGACCTGATGGAAACCTTCGACATGACCTGGGAGTTCGGGTCGGCGACCAACGGAAATCTTGCCATCATGGGTGAAATCAACCTGGGCAACGCGGGAGCGGACGGCGCCCGCGAGTTCACGCTGGCCATTGGGATTGGCGAAGGGCACCACACGGCCTTGCAAAAGACGGTGAGTGCAATGGCCATGCCGTTCGATCAGAATCGGGCCCGTTTCATCGACCAGTGGCACCGTGCGGCCAATCCAGAGTGGCTCGGAGCCAAGGCTGCCGACCAAGGCAAGCTGATGCGGGCCAGCCACAACGTGCTGCTGGCCCACGAGGACAAGACGTTTTCAGGAGCGTTTGTGGCCTCGATGTCCATTCCATGGGGCCAGGTCCATGGCGACGACGACCTGGGTGGTTATCACTTGGTCTGGACGCGCGACATGGTGCAGACAGCCACTGCTCTGCTGGCCTGCGGGCGCGCGGAAACCGCGAGGCGGGCGATGGTTTACCTGGCTTGCACGCAAAAGCCGGACGGCGGCTTCGCTCAGAATTTCTGGGTGGATGGGCGTCCTTACTGGTCGGGCGTGCAACTGGACGAGGTGGCGTTCCCGCTGATGCTGGCCTGGAGGCTTTGGAAGGCCGAGGCGCTGGGCGATACGAATATCTTCCCTTTCATTGAACGCGCCGCCGGCTTTCTGGTGCGTCACGCGCCCATCACCCACCAGGAGCGCTGGGAGGAGAATGCCGGCTATTCGCCGTCCACGCTGGCGGCGGTGATTTCGGGGCTGGTTTGCGCGGCTGAAATAGCGCGGGCGCACGAATCGATGGAACTGGCCACCTTCTATGAGGAATCTGCCGACTGGATCGAGTTCCACCTCGAAGACTGGACCGTGACCAACGACGGCGTGCTGCTGCCCTCCGTGCGGCGCCATTACATGCGCATTCGCCCACCGGAAACAGGTGAGGCCTATGCCTGCGAGAGTTGCGGAACGGAGATGATCCGGCTGCAGAACCGGCCGCCGGGGACGCGAGTCGAGTTTCAAGCGCGCGAAATTGTGGATGCGGGCTTTCTTGAACTGGTCCGCTACGGTGTGCGGCGAGCCGACGATCCGCTCATCGTGGACTCTTTGAAGGTGGTCGACGCCATCATCAAGCGCGGGCTGCCGCAGGGGCCTGGCTGGCTGCGCTACAACTGGGATGGCTATGGTCAGCGGCCCGATGGCGGCCCGTTCCAGGGTTGGGGCCAGGGCCGCGTATGGCCGCTGCTCACCGGTGAGCGCGCTCATTATGAACTGGCTGCAGGCAACGACATTACACCGCTGATCGCCACCTATGAGCGCTTCGCCACCATCGGCCAGATGCTGCCCGAGCAGGTGTGGGACGAGCCGGACCGACCCAATCTGCGCCTGCTGCAAGGCCAGCCGGCTGGCTCGGCGGTGCCGCTGGTGTGGGCGCATGCGGAGTATCTGAAGCTGCTGCGATCGGCCCATGACGGCAAGGTTTTCGACCGCATCGATCCTGTGTATGCCCGCTACAGCGAGCCGAAGTCCCGAGGCCGCTTGCGGAGAAACCTTGAAATCTACAGCCGCCGCCGGCCCATCCAGAAGATCGCCGCCGGAGACACGCTTCGCATCCTCGATGGGGACCGGTTCGAGGTGAGATGGTCCGACGACGGTTGGCGCACGGTCGAAACCACCGTCAGCCGCTGTTTGGGCAGCGCGGGCCATAGCGCCGACATCGTACCCACAGCGAACCACGGGAGTGGTGGGCTATCATGGACTCTCTACTGGCCGGACCAGGATCGCTGGCTTGGCTACAACGTGGATGTTCGGATCGAACCCCAGCCAAATTGATCTACTCGCGATTTCATTGAAAGGACCCGCCGCGGCGGGCACAAATCGATATGACCTCCAGCCTCGCGGAACTTTCTCTCGACGAACTGTCCATCGATACCTTGCGGCTGCTTGCCGTGGATGCGGTGGAAAAGGCAAAAAGTGGCCACCCCGGCGCCCCGCTGGGCTGCGCTCCCATGGCGTACCTGCTGTTTCACAAGATCATGAAGCACAATCCGGCGCATTCGAAATGGGCGGACCGTGACCGGTTCGTGCTGTCGAATGGCCACGCCTCCGCGATGCTTTATTCGGCGCTTTTTCTCTCCGGATACAAGCTCACGCTGGACGACCTGAAGGCTTTTCGCCAATGGCATTCGCGCACACCCGGTCATCCCGAATATGGCGATACCGACGGCGTTGAAGTGACGACCGGTCCGCTGGGTCAAGGTCTCGCCATGGCGGTGGGTATGGCCATCGCCGAGCGGCACCTGGCCGCTGTGTACAATCGTCCCGGTTTTGAAGTGGTTAATCACCACACCTACGTGATGCTGGGCGATGGCGACATGATGGAAGGCGTTTCGCACGAGGCGTCGGCGCTGGCTGGGACGCTGGGACTGGGCAAGCTCATCTTTCTTTACGACGACAACCTGATTTCCCTCGACGGGCCTACGGAGCTGAGTTATAACGACGATTATCTGAAGCGTTTCGAGGCCTACCACTGGCACGTTCAGGAAGTGGAGGACGGCAATGACCTGGTAGCGCTCGAAGCCGCCATCGAGGCCGCAAAAGCGGAAACCACGAAGCCCTCATTCATTGCGGTTCGCACAGTGATCGGTTACGGCAGCCCCAAGGCCGGCACGAACAAGGTCCACGGCGAAGCAATGAGTCCGGCGGACACGGCGGCGACCAAGCGATTCTTCGGCTTCCCTGAGGATCAAAGCTTCTTTGTGCCCGACGATGCGCTCGCCAACTGGCGCGAAGCCGTCGATCGCGGAGCGGCATTTGAAGAGAGTTGGAACCAACTCTTCGCCCGTTATGCAGCCGATTATCCCGAATTGGCCGTGGAATTTGATCGCACCCAGAAGGGATTGCGCAAAACGGGGTGGGAGAAGGCGATTCCCAGTTTTCCGGCAGGCAAGCCGATGGCCACGCGCAATGCCGGCGGCGCGGTGATGAACGCCATCGCGGAGGTTGTGCCGGAACTGTTTGGCGGCGCGGCCGACCTCACCTCCTCCACCAAGACGATCTTCAAGCCAGGCGTCAGTTTTCACATCGACCCGGCCGGGCGGAACCTGTTCTTCGGAGTGCGCGAGTTCGGCATGGCGGCCGCCGTGAACGGGATGGCCGCGCACGGAGGCCTCGCGCCGTTTGGATCGACATTCTTTTGTTTCTCGGATTATTGCAAGCCGGCTCTCCGCCTGGCCGCGCTCATGCAGATTCACTCGCTGGCTGTTTTTACGCATGACTCGATCGGCCTGGGCGAGGATGGCCCAACCCACCAGCCGGTGGAGCAACTGATGATGCTGCGCGCGGTTCCGGGCATGACGGATTTTCGACCCGCGGACGCCAACGAAACCGCGGCCGCCTGGCGCCTGGCGCTGGAACGCACCGGACCCTGCTTTTTCGCACTCAGCAGGCAGGATCTGCCGGTGATCGACCCCGCCACTCACGACGCCTACGCCAATGTGAGTATGGGCGGCTATGTGCTGGAAGATGTACCCAACCCGCAGGTGGTGCTGATTGGCACCGGCTCTGAGGTATGGCCCGCCGTGGAGGGCGCAAAGTTGCTCGCAGCGCAAGGCATCGCGGCGCGCGTGGTCAGTTTTCCCAGTTGGAAGATCTTCGAGGAGCAGACGGCGAAATATAAGGCCAGCGTGCTGCTTCCCGGAATTCCCAAGCTTGCGATTGAAGCCGGAGCCACGCTCGGCTGGTGGAAATATGTGGGCCAGGACGGCGACGTGATCGGCGTGGACCGTTTTGGCGCCTCCGCGCCGGGACCAAAGGTGCTTGCAGAATACGGCTTTACCGCCGAGAACGTGGCGGCCAGGGCCAAGGCGCTGGTTAAGCGGAGTTAGCCGCCGTGCTTCGCGGGTGCTAGCGGAGTTCCAAAGATGGAAGGCTGCTCGCCCCGCTAACTCCGCAGATATGAAAGGATCGCATGAAACTTGTCATCGCTTCCGACCATGCCGGCTTTCCTCTCAAGGAAGAAGTGCGCGCCTATCTCACCAAGGCCGGCCACGAGATCCTCGACCTCGGTGCGTATCAGATCGAACCCCAGGACGACTATCCCGACTTCGCCGAGCGCGCCGGCGAAGCCATCATGCGTGGAGAGGCGCCGCGTGGCATTCTCATCTGCGGTTCGGGGGTGGGAGTTTCGGTAGCCGCCAACAAGATTCCCGGCATTCGCGCTGCGATGTGCCACGACACCTACTCGGCGCACCAGGGAGTGGAGCATGACGACATGAACGTCCTGGTGCTGGGTGCGCGCATCATCGGCACATCCCTGGCGTACGAACTTGTCGATGCATTTGTCAGAGCAAGATTCATCTCCAACGAAGTGCGATTCGTGCGGCGGTTCAAGAAAGTGCTGGCCATCGAAGCGAAATACCAATGTGGCGAAGGCTCGAGGAATCCCGTCTGACCGTGCGCAACTCCGCACAGAGAAGTTGTTGCCGGTTCAATTTCATCAAGTAGCAATCCACCGGGCGCAGAATCGCGCAAGAAATGAATGACAGAGGCGCCGATGTTCCCCTTCGACGTAATCCTCTTCGATGTTGGCGGGGTCCTGCTGACCAACGGCTGGGACCATTGCGAACGTTCCGTTGTGCTGGACCAGTTTCACCTGGACCATGCAGCTTTTGAGGCCCGGCACGCTGCGCCCAATGACGCCTGGGAGCGGGACTGGATCGATGCGAGAGCTTATCTGGATGCGACCGTCTTCTACGAGCCGCGCAACTTTTCGCAAGAGGAGTTTCTGGCCGCCATCTTCGCGCAGTCGCAGTCGCTCCCCGACGGAGCTTTGGGAATCCTGAAGGAACTTACGGCATCGGATAAGTGCATGGTGGGAGTGCTGAACAACGAGGCGCGCGAGCCGAATCAATACCGGCTGGACACTTTCGGTCTGCGTGCCTGCGTTGAGGTTGCGTTCAGCTCCTGCTTTCTAGGACTGCGCAAGCCGCAGCCGGCTATCTATCGACGGGCGCTCGACATCCTTGGCAAGCATGCGGGGCGTATCTTGTTTATCGATGATCGCGCAGAGAACCTGGCGACCGCTGAAGCCGCAGGCATCAAAACGATTCGGTTTCAAGGCGCAGAATTTTTGCGCCGTGACTTGAGTAATTTGGGAGTTTTGTAACCAGACTGGAAGGAGAAAACATGCAGCTTGGAATGATTGGTTTGGGTAAGATGGGCGGGAATATGGCGGAGAGGCTGCGACTGGGCGGCCACCAGGTAGTGGGCTTCGATTTCAGCGCCGAGGCAGTTATGCGCCTCACCGATTCCGGCAATGTGGGGGCTGCAACGCTCGAAGAACTGGCCCAGAAGCTGAAAGGCCGCAAGGCGATCTGGATCATGGTGCCGCAAGGAAAGCCTGTGGATGATACCATCGCCAAGCTTGAGCCGCTGCTCGCCCCCGGCGACATACTTATCGATGGCGGTAACTCGAATTACAAGGATTCGATGCGCCATTACAAGGAAGTTACATCCAAAGGCTTCCAGTTTGTGGATGTCGGGACCTCGGGCGGCGTCTGGGGTTTGAAAGAGGGCTACAGCATGATGATTGGCGGCGACAAGGAAACCGTCGAGTATCTGCGGCCCATCTTTGAAACCCTGGCTCCCGGCAAAGACAAGGGCTGGGGGCACGTTGGACCCGGCGGTGCGGGACACTTCGTCAAGATGGTTCACAACGGAATCGAATACGGCCTCATGCAGGCCTATGCGGAGGGGTTCACAATTCTTGAAAAGAAAGAAGAGA
Source organism: uncultured Acidobacteriota bacterium (assembly GCA_963833995.1). Lineage (GTDB taxonomy): Bacteria > Acidobacteriota > Terriglobia > Terriglobales > Acidobacteriaceae > Telmatobacter. The sequence goes on from CAWIAE010000010.1 coordinate 426,097, forward strand.
TGAACCTGAACCTGCCGCAAATTGCTGAGATTTGGCGTTTCGGCAGCGTGGTGCGCAGCTGGCTGCTCGATCTGACTGCCGACGCGCTCTCAAAGAATCCAAAGTTGGACGGGCTGGAAGCGTTTGTTGCCGACTCCGGCGAGGGGCGGTGGACGGTGTTTGAGGCCATCGACTTGAACGTCTCGGCACCGGTAATCACGGAGTCGCTCATCCGCCGCATTCGTTCCCGAGAAGAGAACAACTTCACTGACAGGATGCTGGCGATCATGCGCAATGCGTTTGGCGGGCACGCGGTGAAGAAGGATTGAAAACAGATAGAACAATGATCAGTGAACAGAGGGTGACAGGAGGTCGAGCGAGTTATGGCGACAGTACAGATGAAAGTCCACCCGGAGGATCTTTCCCAGATTCCGCCTCACGGAGAGCGGATACCCGAGCCGGCCATCATGGTGATCTTCGGCGCCTCCGGCGACCTGACCAAGCGCAAACTGCTTCCCGCGCTTTTCCACCTGGAGCAGAACGGACTGTTGCCGGAGCGGTTCGCAATTGTGGGCGTGGCGAGGCGTCCGCTGGGCGATGAGTTTGCCGCGGACATGCGCGAGGGAATAACCGAGTTTGGCGGCGTAAGCGAAGGCGACGCGAAGCTGGATAGCTTTGTCGGCAAGATCAGCTACTTCCCGCTGCATTTCGACGATCCATCCCATTACGCGGCGTTGAAGGCTGAGTTGGACCGCATCGCCGAAGAGAAGGACATCGGCGGCAATCGCCTGTTTTATCTCGCTACGGCTCCCGAGTTCTTCGCGGGGATTATTGAGAATCTCGGCGCCAACGGCATGGCGACTCCGGAGCGTGGGCACACCGCGGTGGTGATCGAGAAGCCATTCGGCCACGATCTGGAATCGGCGCGCGCTTTGAATCACCAGGTCAATGCCGTCTTCCAGGAGAGCCAGGTCTTTCGCATCGATCACTACCTCGGTAAGGAGACGGTGCAGAACATCCTGGTATTCCGCTTTGCGAATGGCATCTTTGAGCCCATTTGGAACCGCAACTACATCGACCACGTTCAGATCACGGCCGCAGAAACGCTGGGGGTCGAAGGCCGCGGTCCGTTCTATGAGAAGGCCGGAGCGCTGCGCGACGTGGTGCAAAACCACGTGATGGAACTGCTGAGTTTTGTCGCCATGGAGCCGCCGTCGGGTTTTGAGGCGGAGAGCGTGCGGCGCGAAAAGGTGAAGGCCTGGCAGTCGATTCCGCCGGTGCCGATCCTGAACGCGGTCCGAGGCCAGTATGGTCCCGGCGTAGTGGAAGGGCAGAAGGTGATCGGTTATCGCGACGAGGAGCGCGTGAATCCCGAGTCAAGCACCGAGACCTTTGCCGCAATTCGGCTCGAAATCGAAAACTGGCGCTGGGCGGGAGTGCCGTTCTATTTGCGCGCCGGGAAGCGGTTGAAGAGACGCGCCACGGAGATCAGCATTCAGTTCAAGCAGCCCCCGCTTCTCATCTTCAATCGCATGCAATCGAGCGGCCCATGCCAGGATATTCAGCCCAACCTGCTCACCATCCGCATCCAGCCAAACGAAGGCATCGCACTGCGTTTCGGCGCCAAGGTGCCCACCACGCCGGAAATGAACGTCTGTCCGGTGAACATGGACTTCGACTACGCGGCGGCGTTCGGCACATCAAGCGCCAACGGCTATGAGCGTCTGCTGCTTGATGCCATGCTGGGTGACCAGACGCTGTTCGCGCACCGCGATGGTGTCGAGACCACCTGGGCGCTCTATACCCCTATCCTGCAAGCCTGGGCACACAAAACACCGGAGGCATTCCCCAACTACTTCGCCGGCTCCTGGGGGCCCGACTGCTCGGACCGCCTGCTCGAACGGGACGGCCACGCCTGGCGAAACAACCTCGGCAAGAAAGACTAGAATTCGGCGCTGCCGTCAGCCTGGCCGGTCTGGCTCAAACTGTGTTTTCCCGTGCCTCGGTCCATAGCCTCGTTTGCCAGCCGGTCGGCTTGCTGATTGCCGCCCCGCAGCGTATGCCGCATCTCAAATCGCTCCAGCTTTGCGGCGCGGCGTTTGGCCTCTTCCCACAAAGGACGCAGGCCGGGGCTGGCCACCTTGTAGCGGCCTTTCATCTGGTTCACCATCAACTCCGAGTCGGAGATCACCCGCAGCCGCCTCACCCCATGCTCAAGCGCCCAGGCAAGCACACCCAGCAGGGCCGAGTACTCGGCATAGTTGTTGGTCTGGCGCCCCAGGTACTCGCTCAGATGCGCCACCGAGCGGCCATCGGGGTCCTCGATGACCGCGCCGTAGCCGGCCGGGCCGGGGTTACCGCGCGAGCCGCCATCGCAGTGGGCAATGTGCCATCCACGGTCATCCGTGCCGGCGCGTTCCGCGTTTGAAAAGAGATTACCGCTCATTGGTTACCAGTGTAACTGGGAGACGCCAGGCCGGGCGTCTCCCCGCTCACCAAGCGGGCCTTGCAGCGTCTACTTGAATGCATCAGTTCTCGTTCCGAGCGGAGATTCGATGGCAATTGAATCTGTGACCTACCCCTCGTCCCCGGCCGGAGTTTCGGCATCCTTGGCGTGGCCGTCCACAAGAAGGGTACAATCCTTCCCAGGGATGGCTGCATCGAGGGCAATGGACGGACCGAACCGTGCGCAGGAGCGTCTGGAAGCCCGCGCGCCGGAGATGGAACTGATCCGGCAGGCGCAAGCCGGCTCGCGTGTGGCGTTTGATGCCTTGGTGCGCCAATATGAGCAGCAGGTTCTGCGGCTGGCTCTGCACCTCACGGGCTCCGAGCATGATGCCGAAGACATCTACCAGGAGGCTTTCCTGAAGGCCTTCCGGTATATCGGGAACTTCCGCTTCGAGTGCTCCTTCTACACGTGGATCTACCGGATTGTGACCAATCTGTGCCTGGACCAGTTGCGGCGCCGCAAGACCCGCCGTGAAGACCAGGCCGTCATGCTGGATCACTCGGGCGACGAGATCGACCTGCTGGCTTCGGTGTCAGATAACCGGGCGTTTTCCAACCCCGCCAGGGAACTGGATCGCAAGCAACTGGGCGAAAAGATTCAAGCCGCGCTGGCTAAGCTCACCCCGCGCGAGCGTATGGTTTTTGAGTTGAAGCACTACCAGGGTCTCCGTCTGCGCACCATCGGAGAGATGTTGAATACCACGGAAGAAACCGCTAAGAATACGCTCTTCAGGGCGACAAAGAAGTTGAGAACACAACTGGCGGGGTTGCGGTGAAGCGTCCTGCTGGTCCTTTTGGACCGCGGAATTTCGGGCGTGGCGTTTGGATTGAGGCTGGAAGGACGTACATGAGATGAATTGCGAAATTGCTCACGAGAAAATCGTGCTGGCGGCTTATGGGGAGCTGCCCGATGCAGAGATTCACGAGCTCGACCGGCACCTGACCGCTTGCGCGGGGTGCCTTGAAGAGCGCGAGCAGTTGCTGGCGCTGAGGACGTTGGCGGCCATGCACCCGGTGATTGAGCCGCCCGCCAACCTTGTGGCGCGCTCCCGGATGCGGCTCGAAGAGGCGCTGGACGCCCTTCCCCCCAAGCGCTGGTATGAGCGGCTGAGCACCCGGCTTATGAATAGCGTTGCCAGTCTGCAGGCCGCACCGGCAGCGGCTGTTTTGCTTCTGGTGGTTGGAGCGGGCGCAGGCAGCCTGGCAGGCTATGAGTATGCGCAGGGCCGCGCGGCGCACGCCGCCTCCGCAGCAGCCCAGCAGGCCCGCACCGAACCGCCTGCAACGGTAATTCCGGCGGATGTTGCCAGCATCTCCAGCATCGTGCAACAGCCCAACAGTGACGTGGTTGAGGTCCGCTACAACCAGGTGGTGCCGCAGCAAATTAAAGGCTCTCTGGATGATCCTGCGATTCGGCAGTTGCTGATGATGGCCTCGGAAGATGCGGCGTCGACGGGCGTGCGGGACGACTCGGTGGGACTGCTTGCCGCCGAGTGCCGCGCTGGACACAGCTGCAATGCGGCCGGCATTCGCGACGCGCTCATGGTCGCCCTTCGCTATGACAAAAACGCCGGCGTGCGCGAGAAGGCGCTGAAGGGGTTGGAACCTTATGTCGCCCAGGACATGCGCGTGCGCGACGCGGTGCTCGAGGCGTTGTTGAACGACAGTGATCCACGCATCCGCACCACCGCCATCAACATTCTGGAACCGGTTGAAGCCGACACCAGCGTGCGTCAGGTGTTGAGCACGGTTGCCAATTCTGACCAGAATCCCCAAATTCGCAATGTTTCCCGGCAGGTACTGAGCCGGGCGCCGGAGATTCAGTAGCAGGACCTACCCCTCAGGCCATCGCACCGTCCATACTAGAGTGCGGGTCCGGGGTGCTGAGAACCACGGGAGAAGAAACAACCATGGACTACTTTTTGGGGCCGTATCATACTCTTGCAGTTGCCGTGCTGCTCAGCGTTGGCGTGGCCATGTCATCGCCCGGCATCGAGGCGCAGTCGTCCGGAATCGCCCAGATCATCGAGGGGCCCAGTCCCCTCCTCCACTCCGGTTCACAAGGTTATCTCGGCGTGCTGGTGGGCGACGTCGATAACGACTCTGCACCGAAACTCAAGCTCAAGGACGTTCGTGGCGCCGTCGTGACGCTGATTGACCACGATGCTCCGGCGGCGCAAGCCGGCATCCGCGTGAACGATGTGGTGCTGCAACTGAACGGCCAGCCTGTGGAGAGCGCCGAGCAGTTTGGCCGCATGCTCCGCGATTTCTTCCCAGGGAGCAAGATCAACTTGGTGATCAGCCGGGATGGAAGCACCCAAACCATCGCCGTCCAGCTTGTCGATCACAAGAAGATGGAACACGATGTCTGGAACAAACTGGGGGACAGCAACGAGGAGTTTTCGTCGGCCCCTGCAATGGGCATCCTGACCGGGGCAGGCGACGCACCTCTCGCCGGCGGCTTCCACATGCCTTTCTTTGGCAGCAGTCTGAATGTGGGTGCACTGGTTGAGCCGCTTACCTCGCAGATGGCTGAGTACCTGGGAGTGCCCAGCGGGCTGATGGTGAAGCAGGTAGCGCGTAAGAGCGAAGCTGCCACGGCTGGCTTGAAGGCCTTTGATGTGATTCTTAAGGTAGGCCCCGAAGGGGTTGCCACCACCGCCGATTGGGACCGCGCCCTGCGATCAAACCAGGGCAAGCCGGTGCAGGTGATCATCCTGCGCGATCGCAAACAGCAGATGCTCACCCTGCAGGTGGATTCAAAGCATCATCACGCCGAACTGGAGTACATTTTCCCCGACGGTGACTGTCCGCTGGTGGCAGAGATAGACCCGGAATTTGCGACGCAGATGGCAATTCAGTTTGCCGGAAACGCCGACGAAATGCGCCGGCAGATGCAGACGCTCCAGGAGCAGATTCAGGAGGAACTCGGCTCCCAGGACTTCGGGATGAGCGCAAACGACGCCGAGCAACTGCGCCAACAGGCCGAAAAACTGCGCAAGAACTTCAATCCTGGAGGCTTCAAGCTCGATCCAAAACAGATAGAAGAATTCGAGCGCCAGATGGACCAGTTCAGGCAGCAGATGCAGGAGTTGCAACTCCAGACTCTCGGCCATTTCGTCTAAACTCGCGCCGATATTCGAATCTGAGGCGCCTCCGGAGCTACCGGCGGCGCCTTTCTGTTTTTGGGGTTGGAATTGGTGCCTGCGGCCGAGACTTGTTCGGTCGGAACTACAGATTGCGCGATAAGCCGTGTAAATTCAACGGCCCTGTTTCAAGGCCCTGGGGTTCGCATCTAAACCTGAAAGGAGGACAGCGAGACAGTGGGCCGACAGGAGGCTAGCGAAACAGCGGGTCGAAAGCTGCGCGTGGGTGTGGGGGTGGTTCTGTTCGTTCTTTTCCTTGCGCCGTCAGCGGTGGCTAACCAACAGAATGCAAGGGAAGTAGTCCAACAGGCGGTTCAGACGGAACTCGTGGCTGACCGCAACGACCATTCACACTGGATCTACTTCGAAATCGATCAGAAACCCGGCGATTCGGTGAAGCAGTGGGTGGCCGAGACGGGCTTTGGATCGTTGCAGCGCATTGTGGAAGAAAATGGGCATCCGCTTTCGCCTGAAGCACAACGTGCACGGATGGAAACTTCCATTCAGAACCCTCAACTGCGGGCCAAGGAACGTAAATCAGCACAACATGACGACAAGCAGGCTGAAGAGATGCTTCGCCTCTTGCCAAACGCGTTTATCTGGCAGATTACCGGCACGCGCGACGACCAGACCATTCTGCATTTCCGGCCCGACCCCAATTTTCAGGCACCCGACTGGGAAACCCGTGTCTTTGCCGCCATGGAAGGGGACATGGTTGTCGACAATTCGCAGCATCGTATTGTCAGCCTCAAGGGCCGGCTGATTCACGACGTCAAGTTCGCCTGGGGTCTGCTAGGCGATCTAAAAACCGGCGGCACATTCAATGTCGAGCGGCGCGAGATTGGTCCTTCCGTGTGGCAGATCACGCAAACTCATGTGCACATCGAGGGGAGCGCTTTGTTGTTCAAGGACATCTCCCAGAATGAAGACGACGTCAAATCCGAATTCCACCCGCTCCCAGCTCAAATCTCGTTGAACCAGGCGGAAGCAGACCTGATGAAGCAGGGAACCTCGCGCGCTGGTAATGGTGATTCACACTCTCAGATGGCTCGTTCTCATGCGCTGCAGTCGATTAGAAAATGAGCGTGACCATAGCGCAGGAGATCCCCTGTCTCACCATCCCGGGGGCACGGGAATTGTGGGACTGCTCTAACTAAACGTGCAGCAGAGAATTTTGGGAGCCTTCTTGCTCGTGCCACCCTCCTGCCACATCTGGTTACGGTTGACACTGGTTGGCGGTACGCCGATGCTCCGATTCTGTCACGGCATGGAAGCAAGGCGTGAATGAGGCCGGTCAAAAATGTCCATCCTTCCTGGACCATCGTGAGCCACGGTGCCGCAGTAAGGATGGACTTGCACGATCCCGGAATGGGCGAGTGAAATGTGGAACCGATCTAAAACGTGGGGGGCGCACCGGAGACGGGAATGGATACGGAACCCTGGTTGGCCAGCGCGGTTTGGAGCGAAAAGCCAGGGCCGGTGCTGGAGGTGAGGAACGGGGTGAGCGCGACAACGGCTGAGTTCGCGCCGTTGTAAACGGCGGTGATGCCGTCGGTGGTTTCGTAGTTGCGATTGTTGGCCGGATTGCTGTTGGAAATCACCCTGCCGAGAACGCGGTGTTCGCATTCTATGCCCATGATGGACGCGGAGACTTTGGCGAGATAATCGAGTTCCTCGGGGGAATAGCGAGTGTCGTACCACTCGTGATCGTGCCGCCGCTGGCGGGCCATGGCGGCCATCGAAGCAAATTCCTGGATGGCGTTGAGATAAGCGCCGATGAAGGCGTTCTCCAGGGCATCGAGCAGACCGAGGAAGGGGCTGATGGAGCCGAATGTGCCGGCGGGGAAGTAGAAGGTCTGCACCGGGTCGCTCCCCGCCTTGGAGATGCCGAGCAGGCTGCGAAGAAGATTGGCGTGGGAGATCTCCTCGGTGAGAGCGGCCTGGATGTAGTTCACATTCCCCACGTTGCCGCTGGAGGAAACCTGGTCGGCGGAGCCGCCGGGGCCGGCGAGATTCGGATCTTGAATCACGCCGCCGACCAGCCCGTTGTAATAAAAAGTCGTGGCCAGATCTTCGGCGATCAGCGCGGCGGTTGCGATCTCGGTAACGGTGTCCTTGGCCTGGGCTGCTTCCTCGGCTCTTTCGGCGGAGGATTCCTGTTCGGCGCGGGCAGAGGCGGGGGCAAGGGTTGCGGTGAGAAGCGGAGCGGCGACAGCGGCGGCGCCTATCATCCCGGAGCGTTGAAGGAAGTTGCGGCGATTGACGAGCTGTGCGCTCAGGTGGCGGAATTCTTCGGGGAGAAGCGTGAGACCCATTTGGATAGACCTCCATTGGTGAATCGGACCGTGGGGTGGTCCGTGTGGGAAGTACGGAGGAGGCTGGGAAATGGATTGGAGAACGGAAAAGAAAATTCAAGCATGAGGCGAGGTCGATGCGAACGAGAGCAATAAAGAACCGGCCCGCCTCTCGCATTGAGCAGCGGGCCGGTGTTCTTCAGGTTTTTGGTCTCCCACGCGGATGAGGCCGGCAGCTATGCTTTGGCTGAGGTCAGGGCTCCGAGATCGGCGGCCAGCTTTTCAGTAGAGAAGGCTTCGATCAGATCGCCTTCCTTGACGTCGTTGAAGTTGGCAATTCCGATACCGCATTCCATGCCGTTGGTGACTTCGCGGGCATCGTCCTTGAATCGCTTGAGGGAGCCGATTTTGCCCTTGAAGACCTGTTCGCCACCGCGCATCACCTTGATCTCGGAGTCGCGGCGAATGACGCCGTCCTGTACGCGGCAACCCGCGATGGTGCCGACCTTGGGAATGCGGAAGACATTGATGACTTCGGCGCGTCCCACGTAATTTTCCTTGAATGTGGGTTCGAGCAGTCCCAGCATGGCGAGGCGCATCTCATCCTGCAACTCGTAGATGATGGAGTGCAGGCGAATCTCGATGCCTTCCTGCTGCGCCAGTTCGGCGGCCTTGCGCTCGGGGCGCACGTTGAAGCCGATGATGATGGCGTTCGAGGCAGTGGCCAGCAGCACATCGCTCTCGGTAATGGAACCGACGCCGGAGTGGATGACCTTGACGCGCACCTTCTCAGTGGACATGCGGACCAGCGAATCGGCCAGTACTTCCACGGATCCGGTCACGTCGCCCTTGATGATGAGGGGCAGGTCTTTGACGCCGGCTTGGCGAATCTGTTCCGCCAATCCTTCGAGAGAGACGCGCGAACTCTTGGCAAGCTGGGCTTCCCGCTCCTTCATCTTGCGGTACTGGGCGATCCCCTTGGCCTTGTCGCGATCGGCCACGACCAGGAATGTGTCGCCGGAGTCTGGCATGGCTTCGAGGCCAAGGACCTCGACCGGAGTTGAAGGCCCGGCTTCTTCCAGAGCGCGGCCGCGATCGTCAAACATGGCGCGGACCTTGCCGAAGGTGTTGCCGACGATATAGCTGTCGTTGAGGCGCAGGGTGCCGTCCTGCACGAGGACCGTGGCCACCGCGCCGCGACCGCGATCGAGTTTGGCCTCGATGACCGAACCGACAGCCTTCCGGCCGGGCGTGGCCTTGGGCGCACGAATGTCGGAGACCAAACAGATCATTTCCAGCAGCAGGTCAAGGTGGATGCGCTTCTTGGCGGACACCTCAACGAACACGGTGCCTTCCTGGCCTGCGCCCGCCCACTCTTCGGGGATGAGACCGCGATCGGCGAGCTGCTTCTTCACGCGATCGGGGTTGGCATCTGGCTTGTCGATCTTATTTACGGCCACGATGATCGGTACGTTGGCGGCCTTGGCGTGGTCGATGGCTTCGAGGGTCTGAGGCATGACGCCGTCATCGGCAGCCACCACAATGACCACAATGTCGGTCACCTTGGCCCCGCGGGCGCGCATGCGGGTGAAGGCTTCGTGGCCCGGCGTATCGAGAAAGACAATCTCGCGTCCGGAGGCAGGAGAGCCTTCCTTGGCAAACTTCACCTTGTAAGCGCCAATGTGCTGGGTGATGCCGCCGGCCTCGCCTGCTGCGACGTCGGTTTCGCGAATGGCGTCGAGCAGCGAGGTTTTGCCATGATCGACGTGGCCCATGACCGTGACCACAGGTGAACGGGGCACTTCAAGTTCGCCGGTGTTCTCGGCTTCGAGCACCTCTTCGATGGCTTGGTTGGCAATCTCTTCTTCGTAGCTGATGACGTTCGCGGCAACGCCGAATTTGACCGCGACGTCCTTGACCATCTCGGCGTCGAGAGACTGGTTGACCGTGACGAAGACCCCTCGCATGAGCAGCGTGGCGATGAGGTCCTTGGCGCGGATCTCGAGCTTTTCGGCCAGGTCCTTTACGCTGATCCCCTCGGTGACGGTGATTTCGCGAGTGATGGGGAGCGGCTCGTCGCTGAAGCGCGTGGCTCCGCCAAAACGCGGCGGGGGCACAAAGCCCTTCATCGGGCCTTCCTTCGTCTTGGGGTACTGCGGACGGCCGCCACGGCCCCTGGATGGCGCGCGCTGCGGACGAGGCGCTTCGCCAGTGGGTGGAGGGCCGCCGGCACCAGGACGCGGACCGCCGAATCCGCCCGGGCGGGGTGCGCCAAAGCCGGGGCGAGCACCAAAGCCGGGACGTGCTCCGGGTGCGCCCGGACCTCCGGGCCCCGCAAATCCGGGTGTTGTGCGCGTGGGATGTTTGGGCCGCGGCCCGCCTGGGAACTGGCCTTGCCCCGGAGCAACCCCCGGTGTCCGCTGGCCGTAAGCCTGCGATGCTCCAGGGCCGGACGATGGACGCCGGTCGAAGATAGGCTTGCCGCGCTGAATTCCGCCCGCCTGCGCAGATGGAGGGGGCGCACCAGGAACCACGGGCGGGGCCTTGTAGACCGGGCGTGGCCCCGTCTGGGGCATGACCACGCGCCGAATCGGCGGTGGCGGCGCTTGTTCCTGTACACGGTGAGGGGGTTGCGGCTGCGCGGGTGCGGCAGGGATGGGGCTGGCAGCCACGGCGGGAGCCAGAGATGGCGTTTCCGCGACCGCGGGTGGCCGCTCCTCTATTGAAGCTGCGGCGACCGGGGCAGCAGGAGCTTCGGCCGCGGGGGCCTGTGGAGGAGGTGGCGCGACGGGAGCCGCTGCGGCCTCCACCGTTACGGTTGGGGCCGCAGCGACAGGCGCAGCAGCAGCCTGGGGCCTTGCAACCACCGGCTCTGCGGGGTGTGGCTGCGGTTCGCGTGCCGGAGGAGCGACCGGCGGTTTCACCACGACCGCGACCGGCGGCGGCACTACCGCGACAACCGGGCGCGGGGAGACGGCCCCAACTGGAGCCTTGGCGATCACCGGGCCGGCCGGCGGGCGCGAAGCAATGGCCGGCGGCGTGTGCGGCGCATTCACAATGGGCGGCGCAGGCCGGGCCTGGGGGACAATTCTGCGTGGCTCCGGGCGTGCGGGCGCGGCGGCAGGCGGGGGAGCAACCGCTACGGGCGGGGCTGGCTTGGGCGCAGTTTGAGGTGGTGCGGCCGGGGCGATTCGCACCGGCGCATGGCTTCGGCGGGCTTCGGCTTCCTCCTCCTGTTTCTTGGCCAGAATGGCCTTCATCACGTCGCCCGGTTTGGAGACATGGGAGAGATCGATCTTGGGTGCTATGGTCTGGGAGCCGCGCGACGCCGCACTGCTGCCGTGGGTAGCCGGACGCGTCCCGCGCTCGAAGTGCGCGCGAACTTTCTCGGCCTCATGTTCCTCGATAGAACTGGAATGGGTCTTGCCCTCTGCCAGGCCGAGCTCCGCCAATACGTCAAGAATCCGACGGCTCTTGACTTCCATCTCTCGCGCGAGATCGTTGATTCGAACCTTACTCATCCGCCTCTTTTCAAAACCTGCGACCAGCCCTCAGTGACTCATAGCACCCTCATGGCATTGGCCGCTCATTGAACTTTCATTATCACCTGAATGGACTTGAAATTCGCGACGCCTCTTACGCGCCGTGCTCATGGCCCGCTTTATCTTCTTCGCTTGTGTCAATCTCGTTTTCTTGCGCTTCCAACCCGGCATTGCCGGCCTCATCCGCGGGCGGAACGTTCTCTATTGCCAATTCTGCCGCTGTAAGGCTTTGGGCTTCCGCATTCTCTTCGGCCAGCGCTTCGGCTATGCCGCTGGCGCCTTCCAGATCGTCGTTCTCCGCCTCGGCCGCGCGAACACTTTCGGCTTCTTCGAGGACTTCGGCGGAGTTTTCCAACTCCGCTTCAGCCGTTCCGGCAGCCGCAGCCTCGGTCGGCTTTTCCGAATCGCCTTCCGATAATTCGCCGGTATCGGCCGCTGCCGTTTCGGCAGCCGACCCTTCGGAGGGCTCCTGCACATACCCTTCTTCGCCCTCTTCAAAGTGGCCGAAGTAGTGGCGTACCGCCACGCTGATCTTTTCCAGCGTCTTTTCGCCGATGCCCGGAATCTCTTCGAGCTGTTCAGGAGTCATATCTGCCAGCGACTCCACCGTTGTGATGCCGGCAGCGACTAGCTTTTGGATGATGCCTTCGCCCAATTCCGAAACCTGTTCAATGGGCGTGGAAGGCCCGCCGGAGAACGCCTGCATCTGCTGCTCGACTTCCTGACGTTTCTCCTCTTCGCTCTTGATGTCGATCTTCCATCCCAGCAGCTTGGCGGCGAGGCGGACGTTCTGACCCTTCTTGCCAATGGCCAGCGAAAGCTGCGTGTCGTCTACGATAACTTCGAGCTGCCTGTCGGTCAGATCGGCAATGGAGACGCGGCTCACCTTGGCCGGCTGCAATGCCTTTTCGGCAAAGGTCGTGATCTCATCACTGAATTCGATAATGTCGATCTTTTCGCCGCGCAGTTCACGGATGATGGACTGAACGCGCATTCCCTTCATTCCTACGCAGGCGCCTACTGGGTCCACATCCTTATCGCGGGATTGAACCGCAATTTTGGTGCGCTCGCCGGCTTCACGGGCAATGGCTCGGATGACCACGGTATTGTCGTAAATCTCCGGGACCTCCGACTGGAAGAGGTTCTGCACCAGTTCCGGCGCGGCGCGGGACACAATTACTTGCGGTCCCTTGGCGGCGCGGTCCACCTTCAAAAGCACAACCCGCACCCGCTCCCCGATGGAGAACTGCTCCAGGCGCGACTGCTCGCGCTTGGGGCAGCGGGCTTCCGCCTTGCCCAGATCGTAGATGATGTCCTGGCCTTCGAGGCGCTTGACGGTGGCATTCAGGACTTCCTTCTCACGATGTGCATATTCGTTGTAGACCGTGTCGCGCTCAGCTTCGCGCACCTTCTGGAAGATGACCTGCTTGGCCAGTTGCGCGGCGATTCGGCCTAGCGGGCTGGTATCGCGATAGAGGCGAATCTCACTGCCAACTTCGACGCCTGGGGCCAGCTCATTGGCCTCGGTCAGCGTGATCTGGTTCACCGGGTCCTCGACCGGATCCTCGTCGGCTACCACGGTTTTATAGATGTAGGCGGTGATCTCGCCGGTCTCCTTGTTGAGCTCGCCGCGCATGTTTTCCTGTGTCTTGTAATACTTGCGCGTGGCCAGGGCGATGGCTTCTTCCACGGCGCCGACAACGATCTGGGGCTCGATGCCCTTCTCGCGGCTTAGGAGCTCGATGCTCTGATACAACATGCTGGTAGCCATACGTTTGCTTGCTCTCTCGGTTCTCTTGGGCCGCGGTCGATTTTCGCCTGGGCCGTTCCTGTTTGATGGGGCGCGGTTTGAACCGCACCTGCAATACCTTGCACGGGGTGTCGGGCTTCAGCTCCCGGAGTATGGGGAAAAACTCCGCGAAAGCCAAACAAACCATCCTGCGGCACGCCTGAATCGGTGCCCTTCAAAGCTCCGGATCGCTCTAAATCTCCGGAACCAATTGCGCCTTTTCAATGTTGCCCAGCGCAATCTCCACAGTGTTAACGCCGGTCTTCCGGCTCTTGCTGTTCTGTTTTACAGCGGAGAGATCCAGCGTGATCGTCTCCCCGTCTCCGGCAGCCAGCCGGCCTTGCCAATGGCGATTGTTGCGGATTGGCTCGAAGGTCTGAATCTTGACCAGACAGCCGGCAAACCGCTGAAACTCTTCCGGCTTGGTCAGCTTGCGATCCAATCCCGGCGAACTGGCTTCGAGCGTGTACTCCCCGCCCGGAACCAGATCTTCCACATCGAGCAACACCCCGAAGTCACGGCTGAATCCTGCCAGGTCCTCATGTTGGATGCCGGAAAGCTGGTCCAGACTTTGCGGGCTCAATTTATCTTCGGCAAGCCGCTCGGGAAGGCCTTCCGCTCCCGCGGCTGCCTCAGCTTTCAGCTTTGCCCGCCCTTCGGCGTTTCTCTCCAGGAAGACGCGCAAAGTGCGTTCCTTGGCCGGACCAATGAACTCAATGGCCACCACATCCAGTCCGTGCGAAGCGGCAACCCGTTGCGCCGCCAACTGTATTTCATCCAGCTTTACCGCCATCGTTCCCAATACCCGACGATGTTCATTCCTCGCCGGAACTCGTTCTCGTGCCCAACTTCTCGCCCATCGTCAAGGCCGGCTCTTGTCCATGCCAAGGGACGAGGATCACTCCGGGAAACCCGCGTGTCTCGCCACCTTGGCAAATCAGTGCCCGGAATTTGCCCCAAATAAAAAGTGGGCTTTGAGCCCACTCATCTCTCCGCCAGCCGGCAAGCTCACGGCAACTCAAGCGGACAAATTCGTCTGCACTCCTAGAATACGGCGAAACGCGGGGAAATTCAATGTCAACCCGGCATTGCCACTCGTTCAGTTTGAGCGAATCAAACCTCGGCTGCCAAAAACATGTGGATTCTGAAGGTTTGAGCACGGGCTGAAGCTCGCGTCCTCCAAGAATTGTCCACTTCTCCTTCGCAGAGCGGGAAGAGCGGGCTCCATGAAGCCGATATGGCCCAAAAGTGGCCTTGTCCGCCGCATTGAAAGAGGGGAGGATGAATTTGTCCTATGATGGGCCCCAACCAGCAGCGGTTTCTGATCGCCCTCCTAGCGGTCGCCATCGGTTCTGCCGGTGGTGCGCTGGCGGGGTATCGCCTCGGCCGCGGGATCGTGCTGCGGCAGTTTGAGGGGAGACTCGATCAGCAGGTAACGCGCATTCTGGCGGAGGGTGAGAGCTCTAAGGCCGAGTCCCGCAAGGTGTTGGCAGAGTTGAACCGGTCCCCATACACGTTCTGTTCAGACGCTGAGATCGTCTACTTTCGCAAGCTTGTCTTCCAGTCGAATTACCTGAAAGCAGCCGGACGCATGCGGGGCGGGAAGATCGACTGCTCGACAACTTTGGGAAGAGGGGCTCAATCCCAGGCCGAGTTCAAGCCTGATTTCACGCAGCGGGACGGTACTTTGGTCTACCGGGATCTTGCCCCATTTCGAATCGGCAAGCGGACGGTTATCGCGGTGCAACTTGGGGACTCGTATATTGTCTACGACCCGTATAACGCCAAGGTCCCCACTGCGCCTCTCATCCACTACACGGTCACGGATGTCGATGCTCCCACCATGCAGACGGGGCGGCTACTGGGCGATATACCGGATATCGAGGAATCGGTTTTAACCCGGGAGGGGGTGGGGCAGGTAAGCGACAGTTTGTATGCGACCCGGTGCACAATCGATCGTGCACTATGCATGACCACGTATATATCCATCCCCGAAGCTCTGGGGGCCAGTCACGTCGAGCTTACCGCGTACCTCGTGTTGAGCGGGATAACGGGCGCCCTATTTGCTTTTTTCTGCTGTCTTGTGCACGGTCGTAAAAAGGGAATCCAGTACCAGTTGCAGCGGGCGATACGCCGCGACGCATTGCGGGTGGTGTATCAGCCGATTGTGAACCTCGCCACCGGAAAGATTGTTGAGGCGGAGGCCCTGGTGCGCTGGACCGATGACGATCAGACCGCGGTGGCTCCGGATATATTTATCAAGGTTGCGGAAGAGCAGGGTTTCGTGGGCGGTATCACCAAACTGGTAGTACGGCACGTTCTTCAGGATTTCGGAAACATGATGCGGGAGCAACCCGGTTTCCGCTTCAACGTAAACATCGCCGCTGCGGACCTTGCAGATCCGACGTTTCTTCCCATGCTCGAAGCCGCTTTGGCGAAGGCGAAGGTTTCCCCCGCGAGCCTGGGCATCGAAATTACGGAAAGCTACACGGCCCGGCAGCAAGTGGCCAAAGATACGATCCTGCGTTTGCGGCAGATGGGCCATTTCGTTCATATCGACGATTTTGGTACTGGGTATTCGAGCCTTGCTTATCTGCACGATCTGTCCGTCGATGCGATTAAGATCGACAAGGCTTTTACCAAGGCGATCGGCACGGACGCGGTGACAGTGTCGATTCTTCCGCAGATTCTAGATATGGCTCGAGCGTTGAAACTGCGCGTGGTAGTGGAAGGAATCGAAACAGAGGAGCAAGCGCTCTACTTTGCTGCGGCTAACCAGCGCATTTACGCCCAGGGTTGGCTCTTTGGCCGTCCGGTAGCGGCTGAGGTGTTTCGCCGCAACCTGGCGGAGGGCGAAAAGGCAGTTGGAGACGATCTTCCTGTCGCAGATGATTCCCGGTTATCCGCCCCCCTGCAGATTGCCTGATCCTCTTTTGGCAGTCGCTTCAACCAGCAGAAGAATGTCCCTTGCCGAAGGAGCGTTCCCCATTCGGCACCTTTCCGTTTTGCACCGAAGAGGATGAGCGACGACAATAGCGGAATGAAACTGACTCGCTATTTTGCTCTTGGGCTTCTCGTTGTTCTTGCCCAGGTTCCCCTTGCGCATTCACTTGAAAAACAGCCGGCAAGCGCCTATCACGCGCGGCGAGTGGCTCTGGCCGCGAAGCTGGATGGGGGTATCGCGCTGCTGTTTGCGGCGGAGGAGCCGGTGCTGGACTTCATGCCTTATCGCCAGGATAGCGATTTCTATTATCTGACCGGATGGAACGAACCGGGGGCGGCGCTGATGGTGATTGGGGCGTCGAAGCAGCCGGGACACGAGCGGGATTACAGGGAGATTCTGTTTCTGCCCACGCGCAACCTGCGCACCGAAACCTACACGGGGCCCAAGATGGATGCAGCTTCGCCGGGAGTGATACAGGCGACGGGCGTTGACGTCGTCGAAGCGATGACCGAAATGCCTGTGGAATTGAACAAGCTGATCGCGGCCGACCGGCGCCTGGCTTTCAACCTATGGACGCAGCCGGATGCAGAGCAAGCCAAGGCGCTGGTGAGTTTCAATGCGGTCACACTGGGACTGGGCGCGGCGCCGGCGGTGCATAATGTGACCAGTCTGACGATGCCGCTGCGGCAGGTCAAAGACGATGGCGAAATCGAGCTGATCAAGAAGGCCACCGCTGCCTCGATCGCCGCGCAGAGAGCAATGATGCGGGATGTGAAGCCGGGAATCACGGAGCGGACGATCGCCGGGAAAATGACTGAGGTATGGTACCAGCACGGATGCGAGCGGCCTGCGTATGCGCCCATCGTTGGCACTGGGATCAATTCAACAACGCTGCACTACTCAGAGAATTCGCGCACCGTGGAAGATGGCGACGTGGTGCTGGTGGATGCGGCCTGCGAGTACTCGATGTATGCCTCAGACATCACCCGCACCGTGCCCGCAAACGGGCACTTCACCGCCAGGCAGCGCGAAATTTACGACATTGTGCTGGGCGCGCAGCAGGCGGCCATCAACGCGTTTGTGGCCGGTAAGTCGAAGATCAACGACTTCTACCACCGGGATCCGGATTCGCTTGATGTGGCCGCTTACAACTACATCGACACCCACGGTAAAGATTTGCACGGCCAGCCGCTAGGCAAGTATTGGGAGCACGGATTGGGGCACATGATGGGCATCGACGTGCACGATCCGGCCAATTATCCCGCAGTGCTGAAGCCAGGGATGGTATTTACTATCGAGCCGGGTGTGTATATCCCTGAAGAGAAGCTGGGCGTGCGCATCGAGTGTGATTTTCTGGTGGGCGTGGACGGCAAGCTGATTGACCTCGATGCGGCGCTCCCGCACACGGCTGATGAGATAGAAGCGGCGATGCGGCGAGGGGCGACGGAATAGGTTCCGGAGACTGGCTCTCAAAGAAGGAAATCGATGGATTCAGAAAGCGAAATGGACTCTGGGCAATTCGAAACGCTCAGCAAGGTATTTGCTGAACAGCTTCTTGCCTGCCTCGAGGAGTGTGCGCGCGGCCGGAGGGGACTGTTCTCCGATCTCGAATGGATAGGTGACGATGAGGCGCATTCCTGGCACGAGGCGGCGCGGCTGCGCGAGCTGGCACTGGCGCTGCAGGCGATCTCGCACCAGGCCGGCGAGCCGAATGCACTGTGCGAGGAGTTCCTGGATTTGTGCAGCATGCATGGCGAGAGCCATCCCGGCGAGCCCCGGCTGGCGCGAACGTTTTTGGCCCGGATCGAACGAGGAGAAGTCGGCACGGAGACGGAGAAGAAGCCTTGGTGATTTTGCATGCGTTCGCGGCACTGCTGGCGGGCTTCGCCACCATGGCGGCGCTGGTTGCCGTGATGACCGCGATGCTGACGCGCATGGTTCCGAGCTGGACCGGCACCGAAGGCGAACCCCAGCCGGGATATATCTTTGTGAACCTTGGCTACTCGTTTTTGGCTGCGGCGGCAGGCGGCTACGTGACGGCGTGGGCGGCCACAGGCAATGCACTTATTCTTGTGCTGGGGCTGGGAATCATTGTGCTCGCACTGGCAGCGCTCAGCGCTTTGCAATCGCGCGGCAAGCAGCCGATATGGTATCAGCTTAGCCTGGTGGCGATTACGCCCCTCGGGGTTCTGGCGGGCGGACTGGTTCGGCTGAGGGTGTTGGGGATCCTCTAATGGGGGTGGGAGCCAACCCAGCCTTGCGCCAACGAGGTCGCAAGGCTCGCACTTCGAATTGTGCAGAACAGCCCAGGCTACCAGCGGACACCAAACGTAATGGGAATTAGCTTGGTATCGGCAGCGACAGTCGTAACGCCCAGACCGTTGGGTGATTTGCTGACTGCGGGCGATAGAACTTCGAGATACCGCACCTCGGCGAAAAATCCGACCTTGCTGTCGCCATACATTCCACCGAACCTGTGCAGATATCCGCCTCCGATATTCCAGCCGCCCTGATTGCTGGAGAAGTGGCCAACTGTCTGGGGCGCATATCCATAGCCGCAGTAGAAGTATGTGCAGTATTGGGTTGGCGCGAGAATCGTGAACTGGGTAACCTTGCGATAGAAGCCACCGCCGCCAGTAACGTAGACGTCATTGGAATTTTTGGGAAATAGATCGTAGACCGGGTCCGCCGTGAACGACCAGATGTGGTCGTTTCCGCCGCTGGCGCCAGCCTCAGCGATGATCGCGCCGGGGATTTTGTCATCGATGAACTGATATTCGAGCAGCGCACTCAATTGCCGGTTGAAGCGATATCCTCCACCCAATGTGAAATTTCCGCCCCAGGTAATGTACGCTTTGTCCCCGGCGGGTGCGTTGGCGCCGCCGCCCGCCTCGAAGGTTAGGTGACTCCAGAAGCTGTGGGACTGGTATCCGCCGTTTTGGTCGTACCCGCCATTCTGGCCATTCTGGCCGGCAACGGCTCCGTGAGGAGCAGGTGCGGAAGGCAGAGCGGTTGCTGCTTCGGGGCTATCGGCACTCATGCTCACGGAACTGGAACTGGATTCTGTGGGCGTGGCCGATACTGACCTAGAAGGGTTGGGAGAGGGTGCGAACTGGGCACTCGCGAAGGCGGCTGCAAAGGCCGCCACTGCCGAAAGAATGGTGACATGCCGCATCACCGACACCCGACGTAAGGATGACATGCTGTTCACCTCATGGTTCCAACTGGTTGGCAGTAGACGTGTTCAATCGAATCCTAGGGGAAGCCCTGCGAAGCTCCTGTTACCCGCTTAGACACGAAAAAGGGTCGATAAGTTGCGTGGAAACACTCAGAAACGGGAAAAGCCGGAGCAGGGCCCCGGCTTCCGTTTGTGTGGTTTGTGAGTTCAGCCCTGAATATCGAACTGCTCCGGGTGCAGGGTGGGGTCGCTCTTGACCAGGATGTTCTTGCCGACCAACTCTTCGAATTCCGTCAGCCAGCGGGCGTTGTTCGACTTCAGCACCTTGACGGTTTCCGGGTTGACGCGCAGCAGAACATCGGCGCTTTCAAAGTGCTTCCGCATCTTGCGCAGCTCGATGAATATCTCGTTGCATACGGTGGTCGGGCTTTTCACCATGCCGGTGGCCTGGCAAGTGGGGCAGGGAACACTCAGCGTCCGCTCCAACGACTGTTTGACGCGCTTACGGGTGATGGCCACCAGCCCGAAATCGTTGAATTGGAGGACCTTGGTTGGTGCGCGATCGCTTTTGAGAGCTTCTTCCAGGGCAGCCATCACCTTGAATCGATTCTTGCGCTCATCCATGTCGATGAAATCGATGATGATGATGCCACCCAGATCGCGGAGGCGAATCTGCCGCACGATCTCCGGCACTGCGTCGAGATTGGTCTTGACGATGGTATCTTCAAGCCGCGCCGACTTGCCCACGTACTTGCCGGTATTGATATCGATGGCCACCAGAGCTTCGGTTTGATTGATGACGATGGAGCCGCCGGACTTGAGCCAGACTTTTGAGCGGAGAGCTTTCGAGATCTCGTCCTGGATGCCGAAGTGCTCGAAAAGCGGAGTTTCCTTGGTGTAGAGCTTGACGCGCCGAACCAGAGAAGGCGAGAAGCGGTTGAGGAAGCGCACAATGCGCTCATAATCTTCCTGCGAATCCACCCAGATCGACGAGAAATTAGCGCTCACCTGATCGCGCAGGATGCGCTCGATGAGCGATAGGTCGTGGTAGATAAGGGCCGGCGATTTGGACGATTCGGAGCGCTGCTTGATCTCATCCCAAAGGTGAATGAGGAAGCGCAGGTCGGAGCGCAACTCTTCTTCCGAGGCGCCCTCCGCGGCGGTGCGCACGATGAAACCGCCTGAGGCTTCGCCGCGCTCGCTGGTCAGAATCCTCTTGAGCCGCTGGCGCTCCTCGTCGGAGGAAATCTTGCGGCTGACGCCCACATGAGAAACGGTGGGCATGAAAACAAGGAAGCGTCCCGGCAGGGCAATGTGGCTGGTGATGCGGGCGCCCTTTTTGGCGATGGGCTCCTTGGCGATCTGAACCAGGATTTCCTGCCCGGGCTTCAGCAGATCGCTGATGATGGGGAGATCGGAGGTCTGCGCGGAGCGGCGCGAGGGACCGCGGCGATTCCCCTGTCCTTGACCACCCTGTCCGCGAGTACGGCGGCCGCGTCCTCCGCGATCACGCTGCGGGCGAGGCGCGCCGGCAGGCTGGCCATCGGCGACAACTGGCTCCTCTTCCTCTTCCTCCGCTTCTTCCTCTTCTGCTTCTCCGTTCTTCTCGTCGAAGTCGAGTTGGATGCGGTGATCCAGATGAGCTTCCTGCAGCATCTCGCCCAATTCGCCGGAGCGGATCTGGTTCTGCAGCGTCTCCTCCTCGTATTCGTCCAGGTCGTGGTCGTCCCCCTTGTGGTGATGATGACCAGGGGCATCGACTTCCTCTCCTTCAATGACCTCTTCTTCAACCAGGCCGCTCCCGGGCGCGAAAGTCGAAACGGCAGTGGTCGAGGCTGCGGGCTTGGCAGCTAGCGGAGCGCTGGCGGGAGTTTCCTCAGGCTTCTTCTTCTTTCCACCCAGGCCGAAGAGCCGGAACCCACTGGGGGGAACTGGATCGACATGGTGAGATGCTGCTGCATTTGGTTCCGAAACTTCGGAACCGGGATCGGCAGGCAGAGGCTCATCCGAGGCGGATTCGGTGGCCAGATCGGGCGAAGGCTGGTCCTCGACGGCCGTTTCCGCGCCTCGAGGAATCTCGGCCAAGTACTCTTCGATCACCGTTTCGATGGTGTCGTCTTCTGTCGCGCCGGCGTATTGCTCCTGCCCGGTTGCCTCATCCACGGGTTCCGCGGAGGGTTCCGGAAGGGATTCGCCCATCTCTTCCACAAAGGATTCTTCTTCGATCAGGTCGGCGGCATCCCCGGCCTCGTGCAACTCGGGGGCTCTCTCTGACTCCAGTTCCGGACGGCGGTCACGATGCCTTGACAGCGACTCACCAGGAAGAGGACCGCTACCGTCCCACTCGATGGGCGCTTCAATAAGCGTTGAAGGGCGGGAAGAGGGCAGCAGGCGAGCCGTGGTTGACGGCTGGGCAGCCGGCTTCGGCTCTCCCTCTGCCGGCGTTCCGCCATATCGTGAAAGGGACTCGCCCGGAAGCACAAAAGGCGCCGGGGCGCGGTCGACACGGGGTGCGGGAGTGGCGGCAGCGTGAATCTCGCGGTCGGGTATTGCTTCCGGGGCAGGATTTACATCGGCGAAGTCCCGGTTGGGTTTTTCGGCTTCGGCCGGAGTTCCGTCGGTGGGGGCAGACCCTCGGCCGCCACGGCGGCGCCGGCGTCCCCGCCAGCGCTTCGTTCCCTGCTCATCCAGGGATGATTCCTGGGCGGTCTCCGGTTGTTCGGAGATGATGAGGGATTGCGGCGGACCGAACTCCGCTTCGGGGCTGAGTGGCGCGCTTTCAGCCGGGGGACGGCGGTCGCGGCCTGCGCGGTCGGACCGCAGAGGTTCTTGCCTCTGGTCGGCTTTCTGGCCGAGGCGCTGCCCATTCCGGTCGCCCCCGTGATGGACTTCGCGGGGCGGCTGATTAGGGTTGCTGGCAGCCGCTTTTTCCAGTTCGTCGGTCTCTTCCTGGTCTTCAAGCTCCAGAAAGTCAGTTACATAGAGGAATGCGTCGCGTTCAAGGCCAATATCGACAAAAGCCGACTGCATACCGGGCAATACACGGGTAACGCGGCCGTTGTAAATGGAGCCGGCGAGTGTATATTCATTTTCGCGTTCGTAGTAGATTTCCGCGAGTTGATCGTCTTCAAGAATCGCAAGCCGCGTTTCATGCGGCGTGCTGGAGATGCAAATTTCTTTTGCCATCGTACCTTTCCGCCCAGCGGCGTCTGCCTGCTGGGGCCTGTGACCAGGCGGGATGGAAAGAAGCGAAACCGGAAGGGATGGGGATGTGCAAAGGGGATGACCTGCGAGTTGCCCGTGCGCCGGTAACCGCGCAGCTCAAGGGCCCTGAGGGCGGTGAGCCGCTGCGGTTGTCGTGCCGGACGAGCTGTTCGAGGTTGTGATCCGAATGCAGAGAGTTTGTGGCCAATCCTGCCGAAATGATCGGCTGGGCCGTTATTCCGCTGGCCGCCGCACGGATGAACTGCGAATCCAGGGCGGAGCACCCCAGCTCCGGTTCCCTTGCGCGTTCCGTGCAACTTACACGCTGCCTGCGGTCTTCCCGTCTCTGCGTGCTCATGAACCCAATCCTGCCGAGCGCGATCCATTGGGACCTGGCCGGCGTATTGCTTTTCAAAATCTTCTCATGCTGAGCCGGAACCGTTTTCCGGGGAAGCGCGAGAGGTAAATTACTTAATCTGTTCAGTTTACAAACCGGCGCATGCGCACGTTCATCGCCACGCCCAGCGCCAGGAAGGTAAACAGTACCGAAGACCCTCCATAGCTCATTAACGGCAGAGGGATTCCGGTGACGGGCATAAAACCGATGACCATGCCCACGTTGACCGCGATCTGGAAGGTCAACACTGCCACGATACCCATGATAATCAGGGAGCCGGACAGGTCGGCGGCTGTTTGAGCGTTTTGAATCAAACGCATCAATATAGAAAAGTATAGCAGCAGCACTAAAATCGCGCCCACGAAGCCGTGCTCCTCGCTGAAGGCGGCAAAGATGAAGTCGGTGTAGGGAATGGGGAGAAAGTAGCCCTGAGTCTGGGTGCCCTTTTCAGCGCCTTTGCCCCAGATCCCCCCCGATCCCACGGCGATCAGGGATTGCCGAATCTGGTAGCCGCTTCCTTTGGGGTCATTGTCAGGATTGATGAAACTCGTGAGGCGGGCTTTCTGGTAGGGCTTGAGAATCTTGCCGCTGGTCCATACGCCGCCCATCAGCGCAATGGCGCAGGTGGAGAGAATCAGGGCCTGGCGGAGGTTGATTCCCCCCAGGAAGAGCCCGGCCACCAGAATTGGTGCATAGGTCAACGTCGTGCCGAGATCCGGTTGAATGAGAACCAGGGCCATCGGAAGTCCCACGAGCGCAAATGCCTTAAATATCTCTTTCCATGTCAGGTTGCGGCCGCCGAGATTGGCAAAGTACCGGGCCACGATCAGGATCAGGACCAGCTTGACCCACTCCGATGGCTGAAACTGAATCGGCCCGAAGCTGATCCAGCGGCGTGCTCCCAGCACCTTGTGTCCCACGGCTTTGACTGCGATCAAACTGAGCAGGAAGACTCCGTAAGCCCAGGGGGACCAGTCGAGAAGCCGGTGGTAATCGATCTTGGCCAAGAGAAACATCATTACAAGCCCGCCGCCGATCCAGAAAACCTGCTTGGTGGGAAAGCTGGCGAACCGGGTATGGAAGGTGGCGGAGTAAATCTCAAAAACGGAGATGGTGCAAAGCACCAGCACCATGGCGAGCAGGGCCCAGTCGAAGTCGCGAAAGGTGAGAAAACGGCGGGCCGGGCTCATGGCCTTTTCCAGGGAAGCTGGGGAATCAGAGTACCCAGCTCCGAAGGGTCCGCGGCGGATTTGGATTTCAGGCTGAGCGGTTCCTGCCGCTTACCCGGCGAGCCAGTTGAACCGTTCTGGGCCACGGTTTGGGCATCCTGGACGCCGGGGTTGACGAAGAAGTGGCCACCGTGAATGCGCGCCGCTTCGCTTTTGCCGTTGGTTGGTCCTGGCTCAGACCAGATGGCGCCCACCTCGACAGGCACCGGAGGAGAGGGTTTCACAGGCTGGAGATTGTGCGCCAGACGGCGTTGTTTTTCCACATAGGCCGCGACCACCTTGGCGCCAATGCGAGCGGGGTAGTAGCTGAACTCACCGTTCTGCCAGAGCACGGCTACCACGAGTTCGGGATTTCGACGGGGCACAACGCCGATAAACCATGTGTTGGGAACGAGCGAGTGGCTCTTGGCCATGTGGCTGGAGATGTTGTGGCCGACAACCTCGGCGGTTCCGGTCTTGCCGGCAAGGTCAATGCCGTCCAGGTGAGCCGACCCGGCAGTATGGAATTCGCCTGGCTCCGTCACCTCGGCCATGCCGTCTGTAATAATGTTCCAGCTTTCGGGGTCGATGGGCAGATTGACTTCGCCCGAGCCGGGAAAGCTTTCAAGCAGCGCGCGACGGAAATCGGGCTTGAGCTCGTCGGGAAAGACCACGTGGGGGCGGACCATGTGTCCGTCAGAGGCGATACCGCCGATGATGCGCGCCAACTGCAGCGGAGTGGCCTCAACGGCGCCTTGGCCAATGCCAACCGAGATGGTTTCGCCGGCGTACCATTTGCGGTGGTAGTTCTTCATGGCCCACTGCGCAGAGGGCATAAGACCCGGCTGCTCGCCGGGCAAATCGATGCCGGTCTTTTGGCCAAAGCCGAAAGCAGTGGCATATTTGGCGATACGGTCGATGCCCAGCCTGTCGGCGAGAGTGTAGTAGAAAGTATCGCAGGAATCGGGAATGGCGTTGTGGATGTCAACCGCGCCGTGACGACGGTCGCAAGCGTAGAAGTGGCCGTAGAATGTGGCTCCGCCGTTGCAATAGACCTTCAGGTTCTGCGCAACGCCTTCCTCCAGGCCGGCGACGGACATAAGGATCTTGAAAGTGGACCCTGGAGCGAGCTGGGCCTGGATGGTCTTGTTCATCAGGGGATGATCGGGATCCGTGATGAGCTTGTTCCAGTCAGCTCGATCGATGCGGACGGCAAACTCGTTGGGATCGAAGCTGGGGCGCGACACCATCGCCAGAATCTCGCCATTGCGCGGGTCCATCGCCACGAGAGCTCCGTCGCGATCGCCCATGGCCAGCTCCGCGGCGCGCTGCAGGTCATTGTCGATGGTGAGGCGCAGGTCCTGGCCTGGCGTGGCGTGCTGAATACCCAGGTAACCCACTTCGCGGCCGTGACTGTCGACAATCACGTCGCGGGAGCCGTCCTGGCCTCGCAATAGCTGGTCGTAGGTCTCCTCAACGCCAGCCTTGCCGACTACGTCGCCGGGTTCGTAGGCCGCATAGCGGGGATCGTTGAGCATGTCTTCGCTGACCTCGCCCACGTAGCCGATCAGGTGAGCGGCAAAGCCATCGCGCGGATAGAGGCGGCGCGCCTCGTCGATGGTTTCCAATTCAGGCAACTCGTTGCGGTGAGCCTCGATGAAGGCCTGCTCGTCGGCAGTAATGTCCTGCTTGATGGGGATGGGCTGGTAGCCGGGAGAAAGACGGTAATGTTGCAGGGTTGCGCGCAACTGGTTCAGGTCGAGATTGAGCCCGCGGGCGATAAGCGGCAGATCGGCGTCGATGTTGTGGTTCTGTTCGCGGACCAGAAAGCAGGAGACGGAGGGGTAGTTGTCAACAATGAGGCGATTTTCGCGGTCAAAGAGCTTGCCGCGCGCCGCCAGAATCGGCACCTTGCGAATGCGATTCTGCTCGGCCAGCACCCGGAAGTTGCTCGCACCCAGCACCTGCAGCCGCCAAAGTCCGGCGGCCAACGCCAGCATCATCAGGAGAATGCCGTATTGAACGAACAGCAGCTTTTCGCTGGAGAGCTTTTCGCCCCGTGTGAACTTGTCTAAAGCCATTTGACTGCACTCTCAGAATACGCGTTCTAAATTCAGCGAGCCTGGAGGTTCCCAGATGAAGGAGATTCTCGTCGCCCGTAGAGTCGAAACTCCATCAACTCACATTTTGTTCACTCGATGCCCGGTCCCCGAACTACTGATCCCTTGATCCCTGACCACTGTTCCCTTCAGTCTCTTATCTGAAACCGGTCGAGCAGGGGAAAGAGAAAAAGCGCGATGGCTGAGTTGCCAAAGGCCTTGAGCAACTCGATCAGCCAGCTCGAGTCCAGAGCAAGGCCAAGCAGCACGCGATAGACGAAAATGTAGATCGCACTGGAGAGAAGCGAGAGCAGAAAAATCAACGCCAGCCGAACAGTTTGGCTGTCAACATCAATCCGCACCCCCACCGATGCGGCCATGAACCCCACTACCGTCTTGGCGATTCCGTTGATGCCGATGGCATGGTGCGTGAGCGCGTCTTCAAAGATGCCCAGCGCGCCGCCCATCAGCGTCCCCTGGATGGGGCTGCGACGGCCCAGAGCGAAATAGACTGTGACCACCAGCGGGAGGTCGAACCAGGCGTAGGCGCCCAGCAGGCGGGGCAGCCAGGCCTGAAGCACCAGCGCGGCCAGCGGTACCATCGCATAGACGATGATCGGAAAGCGATGAATCTCAAAGTCGCGGCGCGTGTCAGCGGTGAGAACCGACATGGTCAGGGGTTCCTCCGCGGATTTGGATCGGCATCGGCCTGGTGGGGCGCGGTAGCAGGCGCATCGCCGGCGGCCTTCTTGGGGATCGTGGTTTTCGGCGCGGGCACCGTCTGCGGCGCATCGCTGGATGTGCCCGCCGCCTGTTCAGCGCTCGGGGTGAAGCGGTCGGGATGAAGCGGTTGTGGCGTACGTGCCACCGGGTTCGGGTTCGATTTGTCGTTCAGTGGCTGCTGGTCGGGCGGCAGGTTGGGGTCGATGAGGCCGGGGAGACGCTCAGCCATGATGTCGGAGGCCTTTTTCTGCGCCTTCTCTTCTTCCACCTCGGCACCCTTGAGGGTCTCGCTGGTGGCCATGTCCTGTTGCTGGTCCGGGGGGAACCGCGGCTCAGTCGAGGTGATGACCAGCACTTCGTCGAGACGGTCAAGGTGCGCGGCCGGCTTGATGATCACGTCGATGAAGGAGTCGCGGTCGGGATCGCGAACCACTTTCTCGACCACTCCGACCGGCAGTCCGCGAGGAAAGATCTGGTCTCCACCGGCCGTCAGCACTTTTTCGCCGGGCTGGATGCGCTGATCGGCCATGATGCCGACGATCTGCGGCTGGCCGGCGGCATTGCCGCGGAGAATGCCGCGGATGCGCGTGGTTTCCAGAATCACACCAGCGCCGCTGGATTGATCGTTGATGGCCAGCACCTGCGCCGTGTGCGGAAACACCTCGCGCACTTTGCCCACAATGCCGTCGGCTGAGATGACGGCCATATCGCGGCTGAGGCCGTTCTCCGATCCCTTGTCGATATAGAAGACGCGCGACTGATCGCTGCCGCTGGAGCCGATGATCTGCGCGGCCATGGTCTTGTAGATGTATTTCTCCTGGAAATCCGAGCAGGGCCTGCAGGCGCTGGCCCTGGCGAGCGTCCTCGAGCAGGGCGGCCTGCTCCAGACGCAGCCGGTCGATGGTTTCTTCCAGATCGCGATTATGCTGGCGGACGTGGCGCAGGTCGACATAATTCTCCCAGAGATCGGAAACGCCGAGGCCGGAGGAATGGATCAGCCTTTCCGGGGGCGACACCAGTGCGTTGGCCCACAGGCGGATCAGACGCACGCCGCTGCTGTCCCGCGGGTCAAGACTGCATGCGCCCGGCATCGGTCCGGTGCACCTGCACGGCCAGGCCGACGATCTGCGCCACCAGCATAAGCAGCAGCACCACCAGATTCCGATAGCGGACGAAGAACGATTCCATGGGGATCAGCGATCAGTGAACAGTGAGGAGTGGACAGTGGAGAGCGGCATCCGGACTGTTTCTGGTGAGGAGCGATGGGCCGCCGTCAGAAACCGATCACTGATCACTGTTCACTGTCCACTGGCTTAATCGATCTTGATCTTGCGCAACAGGCGGAAGTCGGAGAGCATCTTGCCCGTTCCCAGCACGACGGACGCCAGAGGATCGTCGGCCACGGAAACGGGCAGGCCGGTTTCTTCGCGAATGCGCTTGTCGAGGTTCTTGATGAGCGCGCCGCCGCCGGTGAGCACGATGCCGCGGTCGGAGATATCTGCCGACAACTCCGGCGGAGTGCGTCTCCAGGGCCACGCGAATGGCGTTCATGATCACCGCGATGCATTCGCCCAGCGCCTCGCGAATCTCGCTGTCGTCGATGGTGATGGTCTTGGGCACGCCTTCAATCAGGTTGCGGCCCTTGATCTCCATCGTCATGCGGCTTGTCCAGCGGATAGGCCGAGCCGATTTCGATCTTGATCTGCTCGGCGGTGCGTTCGCCGATGAGCAGGTTGTACTTGCGCTTGAGGTAGTTGGTGATGGCCTCGTCCATCTGGTTGCCGGCCATGCGCACGGAACGCGAATAGACGATGCCGCGACAGCGAAATGACGGCGATATCGGTGGTGCCGCCGCCGATATCGACCACCATGTTGCCGCGAGGGCTCGGTAATGGGCAGGCCGGCGCCGATGGCGGCCACCATGGCCTGTTCCACCAGATAGACTTCGCTGGCCTTGGCGCGGTAGGCCGAGTCTTCGACTGCGCGCTTTTCCACCTGGGTAATCTCAGAGGGCACGCCGATAACGATGCGCGGATGCACCAGCATCTTGCGGTTGTGCGCCTTCTGAATGAAGTAGTTGAGCATCTTTTCGGTGACTTTGAAGTCGGCGATCACGCCGTCCTTCATCGGCTTGATGGCCACAATGTTGCCGGGCGTGCGGCCCAGCATGTCCTTGGCCTCCTTGCCCACGGCTTCCACTTCGCCGGTGTTCTTGTTGATGGCCACAATGGAGGGCTCGTTGACCACAATGCCCTTGCCGGCGGCGATAGACCAGCGTGTTGGCGGTGCCGAGATCGATGGCCAGGTCGCTCGAAAACATGCTGAAGAGCGAGCGCAGGCCGTGCGACCGCGAAGAGCGCGAAGGGTAACCGTTCAATGACATTGGAAAGTGGATCTACCTCAGAAGTATTGTACGGCCAGAGGGCGCCGTCAGTGTCACAGGCTCGCGGCAACTGGTTACCAGTGTCACGCCGGCAACCGTTGCTGTACACTCAAGTGTTTGCGGGCCAACGCCGGACAACACCCGACGCCGTGGACGACGGTCTTCAGGCCGATCCCGGCTGCGAAAAACTTCTTCCCGGCCCCTGTTCTCTCACGTTTCGAGGTACTTATGCCTTATCCCACATATCACAATCTGATTGGCGGCGAGTGGATTCCGGCCGCAAGCGGCAAAACCATCTTCAATTTGAATCCGGCCGACCACTCCGACGTGGTCGGAGCCTTTCCCTCGTCGCAGGCCGAAGACGTGGACCTGGCCGTAGCAGCGGCGAAGAAGGCATTTGCCACTTGGCGGCTGGTTCCGGCCCCAAGCGGGCTGAGATTCTGGTCCGCACCGGTCATGCTTCTGCAGGAACGCAAGGAAAAATATGCCCGGGACATGACCCGCGAAATGGGCAAGGTGCTGGCCGAGACCCGCGGCGACGTGCAGGAGGCCATTGACGAGGCCTTTTACGTGGCCGGCGAGGGGCGGCGGCTGTTTGGGAGTCACCACGCCGTCTGAGCTGCAGAACAAATTCGCCATGAGCGTGCGCATGCCGGTGGGCGTGGTGGGCCTGATTACTCCCTGGAATTTTCCCATGGCGATTCCCAGCTGGAAGCTCTTTCCGGCGCTGGTTTCAGGCAATACCTGCGTCATCAAGCCGGCTTCGGACACGCCGCTGTCTGTCTACAACCTCGTGCAGGCGCTGGTCGATGCCGGTTTGCCGCCGGGCGTGGTGAACATCGTAAGCGGCAGCGGTTCGGCCACGGGCATGGCGCTGGTGGAGCACCCCGATGTGCGGGCTATCAGCTTCACCGGGTCGAGTGAAGTGGGCTCCCTGGTGGGCCAGCGCGCGGCCGCCACGTTCAAGCCGGTGTCGCTGGAGATGGGCGGCAAGAACGCGCAGATCGTGCTGGATGACGCCAATCTCGACCTGGCGCTGGATGGGGCTCTGTGGGGCGCGTTCGGCACCACCGGCCAGCGTTGCACGGCCACCAGCCGTATCCTGCTGCAGAGGGGGATTGCCGCGGAGTTTACAAGCAGGTTTGTGGAGCGTGCCAGGAGCTTGAAAATCGGCAATGGGCTGGATGAGTCGGTCGAGGTTGGTCCGCAGGTGAATGCGGGGCAGATTGAAACTTCTGCTAAGTACGTTAAGATCGCGGTAAGTGAAGGAGCGGAGTTACTCTGCGGCGGCCACGCAACTTAGTGAGGAAGCTATAACGGAGGCACTTTCTTTGAGCCGACGGTGCTGGGCGGAGTTACGCCGACAATGCGCATTGCGCGGGAAGAAGTGTTTGGGCCGGTGGTGAGCCTGATTGAGTTTGAGACCTTCGAGGAAGCGATTGAGATGGCTAACTCCATCGACTATGGACTTTCAACGGCGCTGTACACAAAGGATGTGAATCGCGCGTTCGCGGCGATTCGCGATCTTGAGGCAGGCATCACTTACATCAATGCGCCGACCATTGGCGCCGAGGTTCATCTGCCCTTTGGCGGAGTGAAGCATACAGGCAATGGACATCGCGAGGGGCTGGGCGCGATCGATTTCTTCACCACATGGAAAGCGGTGTATGTCGATTACTCGGATAAGTTGCAGCGCGCCCAGATCGACAACGCAGAGTAAGCAGAGGAAAGTTGAGGCCAGATCTGCGAATGCTTCGCGGTCGAGGCGCCCCTAACTACCGAGGCGAGAAGATTGCCCGCCCCTACTCGTTCATCCGGCCGGTGATCACGACCGAAGTACCCGCGCGCTGCAGTGAGCAGGTTGCGTGCTGGTCGCACTTGTAATGGAAATGGGCGAAACTCCCGGCCCATGCAGCCGCAGCGGCCTGATCGCTCTTTTTCCCGATATAAAATGTCCTGTTCTCGCTGGACTCGAGGGTCTGGGTGGATGCGTCATAACCTGAGACCGAATCGTCACCATCAACATAGAAAGCCGACTGAGGCTTCCTGAGCGCATTGTGCTCGCCAGCCCTTCTCTCCTCCGCGGCTTTCACGGCCGTGGCATGTTTCAGGAGCTTTTCCTGCTCCTCGATAGTGGGAAAGTTCGTGGAAAAATCCCAATAATCGAAATGCTGGTACTGATCCGCGGAACAGGGGAGCACGCCCTGCGCAGTGATGGAGGCAACCTCACCGTCAGACCCAAGCTTGCTTTGGAAAACGTCTTTGCCGCGCTCCCGGTCCTGTTCCTGAACCTGCATGAGCTCCAGGTTCGCCTGCCGTTCTTCCGATTCCCTTTGAGAGTTGTGGCTCGTGGTTTCCCCGCTAAGGGCCTGCGGCTTCGAGGCTTGAGGGCCTCCGGGATAATAGGGCAGCAGAATTTCCTTACCGCATAACGCAAATCCTGAGGGGTCGAGGATCCGAATATTGACGGAGAGCGGCTGAGGCGGATTGCCCGCGACCAGCGCGAACTCGGCGCTCCCGCGCGGATCGATGGGGCCGAACTCAAGCTGGTATTGAGCCTTGCCCTGCCACCTGGTAATCAGGTGGCCCTTTAGCCCCGTCGCATTGGAAACGCCCGCGCCCAGGTCGTCAAAATCGGGCTTCGACTTGGGCCGATTCATCACCAGGAGCACGATCACGATCAACCCGAGAATAGCGCCCCCAATCATGAGGGTGGAACGGTCGGACTTCTTGTTTTTGGGCGATACAGGTGCTCCTGTGCCGGCACCGTCGAGATCTTCACCGGGGTCGGTGCGGAAGCGATCCTTCAGATCACCCCACGCTTTCTCCCCATCTGGAACCTGCGGGTCAGAATCCGTCATAACAATACCCTTCCGAAGGTCAAAGGCTCTGGCCCAGTGGAACTGGAGTGAGAAGGCAACGCTTTGCGCGACAACTTCAATGTACCGCCATACCGCCCTGGCCGTACCGGCGCGGGCTTGACTATATAGGTTCTGGGCGCGCTCCTTCAAGCAGTTCCGTCCGCCGGCCCGGTCGTGCGAGGTTCCGGCGGGCTCACGCCAGCACGTCTCTGAGCGCGAAGCTTGTTTCCAGCCGCGTCACGCCGGGCAGGTGCGATAGCTCGTTCTGGTGCAGGCGACCATAGTCGTCGATGCCGGCCACCCGGGCCACCAGCATGTAATCGTATTGGCCTGCCATGAGATGGCAGCTCACGATCTCGCCGCAGCGGCGAATGGCTGCCTCGAAGGCGCCAAGCACCGGGGCGGATTGGCGCTCGAGGGTGACGCGGATATAGACCGTCATCCGCTTGCCAAGGACGCGATCGTCGATCAGGGCACGGTATCCGCGAATTGCCCCCGAGGTTTCCAACGCTTGAATACGGCGCGAAGCGGCGGAAGCCGACAACCCTACAGCATCGCCCACCTCGTAGTTGGTGGCGCGGCCATTACGTTCGAGGTGGCGCAGGATCGCGGCATCGAGCTCGTCGAGCCCGTCTTCAGGTAAGTTCGCGGATGATTCTTGCAATCGCAAGCTACTTTGATCACGTTTTGATTCCATTCGGCAGTTTTACCACAATCTTTGCACACATTGAAAGCCGCCTGGGCCGTAGGATTTTTCTCAGTTGGAAGCCGACGAAGCAGCCGCACCGGAATAGCCCTCCCTCTCATCCATCCATCCGTTGCGGCTGCTTCCAGCCAGGCCGCCGCTAAGATTCAGGTGCATCAAACTCAATCGGAAGCAAGGCCAAAAGGAGCAGGAGTCATGATCGTCGGCGTTCCCAGGGAGATCAAGGACAATGAAGCGCGCGTGGGCGTGACACCGGCCGGCGTGAAGGCGTTGACGGAGGCCGGCCACACCGTGCTGGTGGAGACGCTGGCCGGCGTGCAATCGGGCTTCGCGGACGCCGAATATCAGAACGCCGGCGCGGAGATTGTGGGTGACGCCGGTTATGCCTGGGGCAAGGCCGACGTGGTGGTCAAAGTCAAAGAGCCGATCGAGAAAGAGTATGTGTTCTTTCGCGAAGGCCTTGTGCTCTTCACCTATCTGCACCTGGCACCCGTGCCGGATCTGACCAACAAGCTTTTGCAGTCAAAGGTCATCGGCATTGCCTACGAGACAGTACGCGATCGCCAGGGAACATTGCCGCTGCTGACGCCCATGAGCGAGGTGGCGGGTCGAATGAGCGTGCAAGTCGGCGCCACCTATCTGGAACGGGAACGGGGAGGGCGCGGCATCCTGCTGGGCGGCGTGCCAGGTGTACCTCCCGCCCATGTGACGATCATCGGGGGCGGCGTTGTGGGCACCAATGCGGCCAAAATCGCGTTGGGCTTTGGCGCCAAGGTGACGCTGGTTGACGTGAATCTGAATCGGCTCCGAGAACTGGACGACATCTTCGGCGGAAGGCTGTACACGCTGGCCTCGAACAGCTACAACGTGGCGCAGGCGACACGCGAAGCGGACCTTGTGATCGGCGGGGTACTGATTCCGGGGGCAACCGCGCCCAAGATCGTGACGCGCGCCATGGTGGCGCAGATGAAAACGGGCGCCGTGATCGTCGATGTGGCTATCGACCAGGGTGGGTGCGTGGAAACGGCACGGCCGACTTCCCACTCGAATCCCAGTTACATGGTGGATGGCGTAGTGCATTATTGCGTGACCAATATGCCGGGCGCGGTGCCGCATACTTCCACCCTGGCACTGACCAACTCCACCTTTCCTTACTTATTACGGTTAGCCAATCTGGGAGCGCGCGAGGCTCTCAAGCAGGATGCGGGATTGGCCGAGGGGTTGAACACCTGGCTTGGAAAGCTCACGCATAGAAGTGTGGCCGAGAGCCAGCAGCGCGCGTGGACCGCTGTGGCAGACGTGATTGGGTGATGCGTCTGGCCATCGCTGATCTGGCAAGTCATTTCTGTCAGCGCCTATAATCGCCCCATGCGTTTCAGAGGTGATTCGCGGCGCCGATCGGTCGTCTTGCTGGGTGCCGGCGTGGTGTTGTTTTTCGCCTTGCTGGGAGGGCTGCAGGCATTCAACACGTCCCACGTGCGCTTCCTGAATCCTGAGACGGCCGGGGAAACGCTGGCCTTCACAGGGCTCAACGTGGTGGTATTTCTGCTGCTGCTTGTGCTCCTGATTCTGTTGCTCAGGAACATTTTGAAGCTCTATGCAGACCAGAGCAGCAGTGCACTGGGCGCGCGGCTCCGTACCCGCATGGTGCTGGGCGCGGTGCTGATTGCGCTCACTCCTGCGGTCTTCATGTTCCTATTCAGCTTTCAGCTGATGAACCGGTCCATCGACCGCTGGTTCTCGCCAAACACGTCGGAACTGCGCGAGGACTCGACCCGCGTGGTGCTGGAGTTAGCGCAATACGTGACCAACAACGCGCGGGTGGAGGCAGAGTCCATTGCCGCATCCGGCGCACCAGATGGGAAATTGCCCGCCTTGCAAGATGCGCTGGGGACACATCGCATCACGCTGGGCGGCGGCTTTGTCGTGGTCTACGACAAGGATTTGCGTGTGGAGGCCAGCTTTCAGGCTCCGCCGGAGTCGGCCCAGGCAAGCCTGCTTCCGTCGCTCAACGACGGCGACCAGGGAATCCCAGTTTCCTTGAAAGGGCCGCTCTCGACCAATCTCCTTGCTACCGCGCAGACGAATGGCGAACCGGTGCTGAAAGTTGCCGGGCAGGATTATGCGCTGGGCATGGCGGGAACAGCCTCGGGAAAGGTGGTCGTGGTTGCGCTGCCCATGCCACAGGGACTCAGCAAAACAACTGCGCGCATTCGTGCCGGCGCCGCAGCTTATTGGGATTTGTTCCGCTCTCGCAACAGCATCCGGTCAACGTTTTTCCTGATGCTGCTGTTGATTACAGTGGTGGTGTTTTTCTCAAGCGTATGGCTGGCGCTGTTTCTGTCGAAGCAGATTACGCGCCCGGTGGAAGCGCTGGCGGATGCCATGGACGAGATTGCCGATGGCAAATATGACCACCGCGTAGCCCTGGTCACCTCCGGTGAAATGGCGGAGTTGGTGAGCTCGTTTAACCACATGGCTGCCGACCTCGAGACGAGCAGGCAATTGGCAGAGAGCTCGTCGGCACAGCTGACCGCCGCCAACCTCTCGATCGAGGAGCGCCGCCGCGAGTTGGAAACCATCGTCGAGACCATTCCCAGCGGCGTGGTCACCCTGGACGGATCGGGTACGGTGCTGCAGGCCAACCGCGCCTTTGCGGTGTTGATGGGACGGAAAAAAGACGCGGAATTGCGCGGGGAGAAATTGGATGCGCTGCTCCCGCCCGAGTGCGTGGACGATCTGGCCGGCGTCATCCGCCGCGGCCAGCGGATGGGCGCAGCTTCAACCGAGATCGAATTTCACGCCCGCGGACGCACCATGCATCTGGCCGTCACCAGTGCGCGCCTCGAGTTGGCACATGGCAAGCCGGGTACCGTTCTTGTGGTTGAAGACACTTCCGAATTACTGCGCGCGCAGCGCCAGTTGGCGTGGAAAGAAGTGGCGCAGCGGGTAGCCCACGAGATCAAGAATCCGCTTACTCCGATTGCGCTTTCAGCGGAGCGGATTGGCAGGCATCTGGATCGGAGCCAGCCCGATTCGCCTGCTGTGATCCGCAAGTGCAGCGAAGTGATTCTGGGGTGCGTGGCCACGCTTCGAACGCTGGTGGATCAGTTCTCAGCGCTGGCGCAGTTTCCTGCACCGCAGCCTCGCGCCTGCGATATGAATCAGGTCGCCGAGGAAGCGTTGGCTTTGTTTGCAGGACGACTCGATGGCATTACGGTGAAGCGCGACCTGGAGCCGGGCCTGCCCATGGTGCTGGCGGATCCTGAGGCGATTCGCCGCGCCCTTGCAAATCTGATCGACAACGCCGCCGAGGCGATGCAAGGCAGCCTGCTTCGTTTGCTCGACCTTCGCAGTGCGCTCAGCGAAGATGGAACCGCGGTTGAAGTCACTGTCTCCGATACGGGCCATGGTCTCACCGATGAGATTCGCGAGCGATTGTTTCTGCCTTTCTACTCCACCAAACAGCGGGGCACGGGGCTGGGTCTTTCCATCGCGGCCAAAATTGTGCAGGAGCATGGCGGCTCAATCCGCGCCGAGAGCAATAGCCCCAAAGGGGCGCGGTTTCTGCTGCGGCTGCCGCTGATGGAACATACGGTGCAGTTCGCTTCCGAGTCGAGCACTGCTACGCCGCTCACGGGAACGCGTTCATGAATCACATCCTGGTGGTGGATGACGAGGCTGAGATTCGCTCCTCGCTCGAAGAGATTCTGCGCGAGGAGGGATACGGCGTGGCCACGGCTGCCACTGCGTCTGAAGCGCTGATGCTGGTTGAAGACACTCCTTATGACGTGGTGCTTCTCGACATCTGGCTACCCGACCGCGATGGTCTGGACGTGCTGGGCGACATTCATGGCCTGGCGGCGGAACGGCGGCCGGAGGTGGTCATCATCACGGGCCACGGCAGCATTGAAACTGCGGTGAAAGCCACCAAGCTGGGCGCTTTCGATTTTCTTGAGAAGCCGCTCTCTCTC
This sequence comes from uncultured Acidobacteriota bacterium, assembly GCA_963833995.1. Classification (GTDB taxonomy): domain Bacteria; phylum Acidobacteriota; class Terriglobia; order Terriglobales; family Acidobacteriaceae; genus Telmatobacter. Next base: position 463,032 of record CAWIAE010000010.1, read on the forward strand.
GACCGCACGCTGATCGTGCTCAAAAATGCTGTGGAAGCGCGGCGGCTGCGCGCAGAGAATCAGGAATTCAAACGCCAGTTCAGCGTGGGCTCAGTGCTGACAGGCGAAAGTGTGCCGGTAAAGGCGTTGCGGCAGCAGATCCGGCTGATGGCACCCAGCAACGGAAGGGTTCTCATTTACGGCGAATCAGGAACGGGGAAGGAACTGATTGCGCGCGCCATTCACGCGGAGAGCATGCGCCGCGACCGCGTATTCGTTGAACTGAACTGCGCCGCCATTCCCGAAGCTCACATCGAGGCCGAGCTGTTTGGCTACCGGCATGGCGCGCAGCCCGGTGGACCTCCTGAACAGCGCGGCACGTTGGAGCGGGCCGATGAAGGTTCGCTTTATCTGGATGAAGTGGGGGACATGAGCCTGAAAACGCAGGCCAAAGTGCTGAGCGCCCTTGACGACCAGATGTTCACGCCCGTGGGAGGCACGCAACCTCTGCGCGTTGACGTGCGCCTGATCGCCTCGACCAACAAGGATCTCGAAGAAGAGATTGCCAAGGGAAATTTCCGCGAAGATCTGTTTTACCGGCTCAATGTCGTGCCGTTTTTCGTGCCGCCGCTGCGCGAGCGCAAGCAGGATATACCCCCCCTCGCTCGCGAATTTTTGGCGGATTTCGGCCGGCAATACGGCCGCCCGCGCATGGAGATCAACGAGGAAGCGCTGGAGGTTCTGGCCCAATATCACTGGCCGGGCAACGTGCGCGAACTCAAGAACGTGATCGAGCGGGTGCTGATTCTGAACCCGCGCACCTTGCGGATCGAGCGCAAGCATGTGCCAGCACTCACACACAAGGCCACCAGCCGGTCCACGGAGAATTTCTCCACTCTGCAGCAGGCCCGCGATGCCTACGAGCGCGAATACATCCTCAAGAAGATTGAAGAAGCGCGCAACAACATGAGCCGCGCCGCGGAATTGCTCGGCCTTGAGCGCAGTCACCTTTATCGCAAGATGAAGGCGTTGGGAATCGGCGTGCGTGAGTAGCCGTGGCGCGGTAATCTGAAAGGCATGGAGGGATCGCTATGCCCGTCATTCTGAGCCGGTCAAATCTTCTCCACCTGAATGGATTTACCCGGGTGGATCGCCTGAAGAGTGTGAGTCGTCTTCGCGAAGCGATTGTCGGCAACCATGGCTGGGTGACCGACTTCCACCAATTCTCGAACCTCTCCATATGCCTGCAGTTTGAAATCCCGATCGAGCACCTGCCCTTGCTTGCCGTGTCATTGCTCGATGCGGGCGTCAAATTCATCGCGAAGAGCGAAGCTCTGCTTTATAACGTGGGGCCGGAGATGGCGACGGGACCGATCCAATGCACGTTGCAGATCCTGTTCATACACAACGAACCGGACCTGCGGCGCAAGGTCCTGGCCGTCCCGGGCTGAAGCGCTTTGATGCCGAGTTGGACGCGCATTGCTGAGGAGACTTCTTGCGTCATCGAAGCGGCCGGTGCATCATTTCTCTCAAACGCCGCTTCACGTCAGGCCATTCCTCCGCAATGATTGAATAGCGAATTGAATCGCGAGGCGTGAAATCGGCCGCCATGCGATGGGCTCTTAGAAGTCCCTCCCGTTTTCCGCCAATACGTTCAATGGCCGCCTGCGAGCGAAGGTTGCGGGCATCGGTATGTAGACAAACGCGGAGCACTCCCCAAACTTCGAAGGCATGGCTCAGCATCAGAGACTTGGCTTCCGTGTTGGCCGCGGTGCGGATTGCAGACCGCGCCAGCCACGTGTAACCGATCTCGCAGGCGTCAGGGAATTCATGGCCGTGCCGCGGATGGTTCAGCGGCCACGCCCAGCGTTCAATGTTCCAGAAGCGTGTTGAGCCGATAACCGCGTTGTCTTCCGCGCGGATGATCGCGAACGGCAAAGCGGTGCCGGCGTCCCGCCAGGCCAGCGCTGTGGCAATGTAGCTTGCGGCGTCCGCGCTGCTCTGTGGGATGGGACTCCACTGATAGAGAGCGGGATCGACCGCCGCCGCAGCTGCCAGGGCCTCTGAATGGCGCAGTTCGAGCGCTTCGAGACGAACATGCCTGCCCGGCAATGTGAGATTTTCGATTGTCCCGTTCTTCAGAATGGAGGCCTCCGCGCATGCGGCTGCTTCAATCTCCAAGGCTATCCGGAGACGGTTTCCGCGTGGGCGATCGGGGATACCCTGAGTTCGCTCACCTGGCTTACCTGAATAACCGGCTCAATGTCAGTGTAGTTCGGGATGTCTCCCTTCAACTCGGCGGCGTGAGGCAGAAAAGCCTCGCTGAAGGCCTTGACCGAATCACAAGTAAAGGCTGCGACCGCGCGGAAGGGAGGTGGTTGTTGCACTCTCGCACCGCTGACCCCGATTTCCACGGAAACAGCTCTGACAGCAGATACGAGCGACTTCATCACCAGCGGCATGTGGACGTTGGTGTAGTAATCAACGTCGAAATGGCTGCCGGGCATATTGGGAAAGTAGATGCTGACCTTGACCATGGTTACCTCACGTTGCAAGCGCATCGTTCAATACTTCGGGATGGAAGGATCAATCTCGTCGCTCCAGGCATGAATGCCGCCGGCGAGGTTAGCAACGTTGGAGTAGCCGGACTGCTTGAGGAATTCGGCGACGCGTTGGCTGCGTCCGCCGGTCCGGCAATGCACCACGACTTCGCGATCACGATCAATCTCGGCGAGCCGCTGGGGCACATCGTTCTGGGGAATGAGTCTTCCGCCGATGTTGGCGATCTGGTACTCGTATGGTTCGCGGACATCGAGCACGAGAATGTCCTCGCCCGCGTCGAGTCTCTGCTTCAACTCCTTTACTGTCATCTGCGGAATGCCATTCTTCAACTTCTTCTCCTCTTGGGTTTCAGGGGCAATTCCGCAGAACTGCTGGTAATCAATCAGTTTTGTCACCGTGGGATTGAGACCGCAAACGGGGCATTCCGCGTTTTTGCGGAGCTTGAGTTCGCGGAAGCGCATGTTCAGCGCGTCCACCAGCAGCAAGCGACCCGCAAGGGAACTGCCCTTGCCCAGAATCAGCTTGATGACTTCCGTGGCTTGAATTACCCCGACAAGGCCGGGCAGAATGCCCAGCACTCCTCCCTCTGCGCAACTGGGCACCAGGCCCGGCGGAGGTGGTTCGGGATAGAGGCAACGGTAACAAGGCCCTTCTTTCGTTGCGAAGACGCTGGCCTGGCCCTCGAAACGGAAGATGGACCCGTAGGCGTTCGGCTTGCCTAACAGCACGCATGCATCATTGACGAGATATCGGGTGGGGAAGTTGTCTGTGCCGTCGGCGACGATGTCGTAATCCTTGATAATTTCGAGGGCGTTCGCGCTGGTCAGCATGGTTTCGTACTTGACGACGTTGAGCGCTGGATTGAGGGCCTTGAGTTTCTCTTCTGCTGAGTCCAGTTTCTTGCGGCCGATGTCTTTGGTGGAGTGGATGATCTGGCGTTGCAGGTTGCTTGCGTCTACCACGTCAAAATCCACCAGGCCCAGTGTGCCGATGCCGGCCGCAGTGAGATAGAAAGCCAGCGGCGATCCGAGGCCGCCCGTTCCGACGCAAAGAACGCGCGCTGCCTTCAGCTTCTGCTGCCCTTCCATTCCGACTTCAGGCAGGATCAGGTGACGCGAATACCGGGAGAGCTCGTCGGTGGTGAGTTCGGGTAGCGGAATGGGTTCAAAAATGGTTGCCATATTGAATTCTCGCGGGTTGCGGCTGCTGGGTCAGTTCACCGGTCGAAGATGAACCGTCAAATCGAAGGGTTCAAGGTGCGAACCGGCGTTCCGCTTTCGGCTACCTTCCTCCGGCGATCGAGGGGATGATCGAGAGCGTGTCGCCTGAGGTCACGGTCGTGGACTCCTTTGCCGGGAGATAGCGTACGTCCTCGTCGTTCAAATACAGGTTAACAAAAGCGCGAAGCTTGCCTTCACCGGTAAACAGGTGCTTGCGGAGGTCGGGATGCGCCTGGATCAGCGTGTCAAGCGCTTCGGCGATAGTGGTCGCACTGATTTCTACGGCGTCCTGCCCGCCCGTAAAAGCCCGCAAAGGTGTGGGGATAAAGACTGTCATGTAAGAGGATTCCTCGCCTGCACTATTTTAGATGGCGCAGGCGGCTGATTGGATGATGTGAATGCCTCGCGGTGCCGGAACGGGCGGTCTCCTCGGAGAAAAAGAAACGGCTCCGGCAATGCCGAAGCCGCTTCAAGAGAGGTCGCTAGCCATGGAAGGGTCGTCCACCGTTTGGGAAACCCCTGTTCGCCTTTACTTATTGCGTAGAGGCCACGCTGTCGGACGAGGGCTTCGGCTTCCAGAAATCCGGATCGGCCTTGATCCATTCTTCTGGCACGTAGCTCTGCCTGGGGTTGACCGAGAACAATTCGCTGCGCGAAGAATCTACGGCCGCTCCGATAAGCGCATCGAATTTGGCCATCCCCTCTTCACCGCCCATGGCTTCGACAAACTTCTTGTCGTTCGCATAATCCTCATCGATCACCGACATGTGCGGGTCGCCGCTGATGACGATGTAAGTGCCATCTTCAGTTCCGAAGGCAGCCTCATACGCGCCCCAGTGGGCGTTATCACCCATTTTGTCGTGGGCGGCTTTCACCATCTTCGCCAAATCCATCCAATCCTTGCGGTGGCCCGGACGAACATGGAAGACGGAAATCTGGTAATAGCGATGATTCATCAGGTCGCGGTGAGAGTGGTAGCTGAGGTCTTCGTCGTATACATAGACAACCGAATCCACGCCTTCCAGCAATTCGCCGTCGGCGAGGCTGGCACTCTCGATGTCAGCGGTAAGAGTGGGGTTTTTGTCGGCGAGCTTATTGTCCTTCTCCCACTCGTCAAAAGAGGAATACCGCGTCATGAATAAAGCACGCGACTTGCCGGACATGGAGTCCATGCCGACGTAATAGGCCGGAAACTTGGCCTTGGTCATGGCGGTGACAAATGCACTCTCTGTCTTGTCGTGCGCCATGCCGTTTTTATAGGGCTTGATGAATTCCCGCGTGATCTGCAGGATCTTGGGTACCGAGTTGGTGGCGGATGCGTCCTGCTGCGCCGAGGCCATCGTGCTGCCGGCAACCGCGAGGGACAGTCCCAACACAAAGGGGCTGAGTCTTTTCATGTGGAATAACCTCCTTGACGTGCTCAGAGACCACTCGCGATGGGTTGGGGAGACCGGGGAGACGCGCGCGCCCTAAGTCAGTTGGATAGTAAGCTCGATGGCTGTCGGTGTAAAGAACTTCTCGTGAAGAACGGATAAAAGTGGATTTCGGTCTGCCGGCGCGAGGCTCTCAGCTCAATTCGTCAACCAGAATCGTTTCCTCCACAAACCGCTTGTCTTCCTCGGTCACGCCGTCCAACAGAAAGGAATTGGTTATCGCCGCCTTTCCCCGGTCCACTTCCGTGATGACGTACGAGCAGCCGAGCCAATGCGCTTCAGTGAAGTCTGTAGGCGACCATTGCGCCGGGTGGTCAGGGTGAGAATGGTAGAAACCCGCAATCTCCAACCCGCGGCTTCGCGCTTCACGCTCGATCTTTACCAACTCCGACGGTGCGATCTGATAGCGGTTATGGGCCGAATCGGTACGGGTATTCCCGGCGCGCATTGCGTCCACTACAGTCCAGCCCTCCGCTGCGGGCCAGCCCAGCAGGGCGCCGCAACACTCATGCGGGTAGGCCTCCTCTCCATGGGCGCGAATCGCCAGATAGACTGCGGAGGGCAGTCGAAGAGTGCTCATGACTCCTCCCAGAAGCGCTCGCTCAGGTACTTCTCGGCCGAGTCCGGCAGCACCGTGACAATGACTGCGCGGCGCCCGGCCACAGACTCTTCGCGCGCGACTTGCAAGCATGCCACCAGGGCGGCGGCGGCCGAGATGCCGACGAGCACGCCTTCTTCGCGAGGAAGCCGCCTGGCCATTTCGTACGCTGCTTCGGTCTCTACCACTAGCTCTCGGTCTGCCAGGTGCGGATTGTAGATGGCCGGAACCATGGAAGTTGCCAGGTGCTTCAGGCCTTCCAGGCCGTGGAAGGGCGAGTCGGGCTGCATGCTGATGACCTGGATGGCCGGGTTGTGCTCCTTGAGCCGGCGCGAAGTGCCCATAAAGGTGCCGCAGGTGCCGAGGCCGGCGACAAAGTGCGTGATCTGCCCCGCGGTTTGGGCCAGGATTTCTGGGCCCGTGGTGTGATAGTGCGCTAGCCAGTTGGCATCGTTGGAGTACTGGTCGACGTAGCAAAAGCGCTGCGGGTCGTTGCCGGCCATTTCACGCGCGCGTCGGATTGCCCCGTCCGATCCCTGGCCGGGGTCCGTCCATTCCACGGCGGCGCCGTAGGCTTGCACCATCCGCTTGCGTTCCGGCGATACGTTGGCCGGCATGGCGAGCTGAACCGGGAAGCCGAGGGCCGCACCCAGCATGGCCAGAGCGATGCCGGTGTTGCCGCTGCTGGCGTCGAGAAGGATCTTGCCCGGCACGAGCGATCCCCGCTTCAAGGCATCGCGCACCATGGCGGATGCGGCGCGGTCCTTTACGCTGCCACCCGGGTTGACCCATTCCGCCTTGCCCAGCAGGGTAGTTCCATCCCATGCGCGGACGAGTTGATCCAGCCGCAATAGGGGCGTGGATCCGATGCGGTCGGGCACGGACAAACCTGCGATTTGTACAACAGTGCTTTTCATTGCGGCGTCACGGGATGTGCACTGGATGTGCGAAACTGGAGACAAGGGAAATTTCGCACTCCCTTGAACCATCTTCGCAGACAGAGAACGGCCATGACCCGAAAATCCAGCATTCCGACCTTCGATCAGTTACCTGAAATCCTGCGCGCTCATTCATTTGATGTGACCCCGTATTCCAAGGTCGTGGGAGGGGTGCTGGTCAGCAAGGGCGGGGTGGGGGCGGTTCTGGTGGCAGCCAAGGAGAAGGGCGCACCGCCCGCCTTTGCGGTTCACCCCGGCGTGCTGGTATGCGGCGAGGTGGCAGAGCTGCTTGATCGCGGCTACCAGAAGTTCATTAAAACCTCCCAATATGAGCTGCCTGCTACGGCCAGCCAATTGCATGCAATCCATCAATTCACCGAGGAATTGAAGCAGTTGACCGGCGGTACGAGTCTCTATAACGAGTCGTTGGGCACCACCAGCGACGTGTATGAATATGACCGTTTGCAGGGCCGTGGAGTGGATGAGCCTGCGCCCGTGCAGCCCTGGCAGCTTGCCTCTGGACACTAAGTTTTCCTCGGGATTGGACGGGCAGCGTGATGGACCTTCACGGGGGGACGGGCGGCACGGCGGACGCCAGCCCGGCGGCGCATCCGGAGCGTCGCAAAGAGCCCCGTCACCCGGTGGACACGAATGCGGTGATCTATCTCATCGACCTGGCGGCGAAGGTGCAGGGACGTATCCTCGATGTCAGCCTGAGCGGTTGCTGCATTCACACTCACCAGCGGTTCCCCTTGGGCATCTTCAGGCGGGTGGAGACGGAGTTCTGCATCGAGGGACTGCCCTTCCGTCTCGGCGGCGTAACCCAGGCCCTCTACGACGGGCGCAGGGTGGGCATTCGCTTTCTCGATATGAGCGACCGGAAGAAAGAGCAACTGACGCAGCTGATCGAGGAGATCGATGCTCTTCAGGAGCGGGAAAAGGCCGCGGCCGCTCTCGACGCCTCGGCCGGGTGCGAGCCGGGAGCAGGCGATCGCTCCCCAAGTCAGGGTTGAACCTTCAAACCATGGGTTCGGCGCCCCGATAGCGGGGATCGGGAGCATGGACGATGCGCATCAGCTTGCCGTGATCCAGCCAATTCAGTTCGCACGCATCGCAATCTTCGATCACCACATTTCCGGCGCCGGAATAGAAGTGGGTGTCCATCGGCTGGTGGCAATGAGGACAGTCCAGCTTGCGATGCAGTTCGCCGGGGTCCGGCGGAGGCGGAATCAGCGAACCGGGCTGTCCAGCGCGCAATTCATCCACCAGCGTCATGAACACCCCCATGGAAACCAGCATGCCGCGGCAGCGCGTGCAGTATTCGACGCCAACCTTGGCCAGCGCCGCGTGCATCAGCGGAACCGCGCAGACGGGGCATGAATCCTCCGACGCTTCAGAGAATACGCTCACGCCTTCGTCATCTTTCTCAGGGAAAAAGATGTTCTTGCAGTAATCGCAAGCCAAGCCATCCGAGGCAGACTGAAGGCGCATGGGAGCGCCGCATGAGGGGCAGTTCATTGGGCCTTTCCACACTCCGGACAGAATTTTGCGCGCTGCGGCATGGTCTTTCCGCACTCAATGCAGAACTTGGTTGCGGCCCCGCTGGACGCTGTGGCGGCGGAAGAATCGACGACGGCCGATGGAGCGGCCGCTCCCGTCGAAGCTTTGGCTTGTGACATGACGGCTTGCGCCATCGCAGCCCCGGCGCCGAGGCCGACGCCCATCCCGGCGGCTCCGCCGGTGTTGGCCGCCGCCAGCTCCATTGATTCTGCTGCCTCGAATTGCGTGAACTTGCCCAGATCTCCCGCCATGCTAACGCTGATCCGCTGATCGACAACCTTCTGCAAATCGTCGGGCAGCGAGATGTTCTCGAGGACAAACTGATCCAGTTCGAGACCCAAAGCGGCGAAGGTCGGCTTCATCTGTTCCGCGATCTTCTGCCCGAGCGCGGCCTGGTTGGCCGCCATATCGAGGAAGGAAATATCGCTGGTGGCAAAGATGTCGGTCATGCGCGCTACGATGGTTTCGCGCAGCTGACCTTCCAACTCGGAAACGTAGTACCGGTCGCGAGTGCCGGTTACCCTGTCAAAGAAGATACGCGGATCGGCCACGCGATAGGAGTAGATGCCATAGCCGCGCAGCCGCACGGCGCCGAATTCCTTATCGCGGATCGTGATTGGCGTCGAGGTGCCCCATTTTTGGTCGATCTGCAGTCGGGTTGAGAAGAAGTACACGTCGGACTTGAAGGGCGACTCAAAGTCCTTATCCCAGTTCATCAGATCGGTCAGCAGGGGCAGATTCCGGGTGGTCAGAGTGTGCAGTCCCGCCCCAAATACATCGGCGATTTTGCCCTCGTTGACGAAGGCCGCCATCTGGGATTCGCGAACGGTCAGTTGACCGCCGTTTTGGATCTCCATGTCCTGCATTGGATAGCGGAAGGCGAGGATTCCGTTTTCCGCTTCGTTCCACTGAATGACATCGATAAATTGCTTGCCCAGGAAGTTCTTGAGAGTCACGTGCGCCTCCTGGAGTGCAACTCTACCATGCGTCTCGGGCAACACAAATGAAAAGACCTGATTCGAGATAAACCGAAATACCCTGATGTTTTCCGCTGCGCTGTGTCCCCCTTCTACGGAAGATCTAGTTGGGAGTGCCTTCCGATGGCGTCGCGGAAAAGGTGCACTCGGGGCATTGGCACACTCTGCGCAGGTATTCCCAGGAATAGATGCCGCCCGAATGGCCATCGAGCCAGTTGAATTGCAGCGCGTAGCGGCCCACGGCGTGAGCGCTGGCGGGCTTGGCAGGGGGCTTGTACATGGGCAACAGATTGGCGGGTTTTGGCTTGGGCTGGCCCGTCTTGCGGCCCTCGTTCTTTCGTTCTTCGATGCACGTGGCGCAGGGACAGGCGTCGCGCAGCCAGGCAAAGCTCCAGGCACTCCGGTGACCGTCTTCCCAATCGATCTCCAGGCCCTTGCCCTCGGTGAGCAGGACCCTCACCTTGTGCGGAGTAACGGCGATGCGCGAGAGCGGGCGCTGCTCTTCGTCTTCCTGCGCCTTTTCCCCTTTTGAGACAATCCGAATGCCTTCGTGACTCATATTTTTATCTTATCGTTGATTTGGCCCGCCGCTTGTGCACACCGGCCAAAGCGGAACTTGCATGCCAGGATGGCGAGGGCCAGCGCAAGGGTGATGGCATTGGCAGCCGCAATGGGGCCGGAGCCGATGCCCAGTCCATAGACCAGCCAGCACGCCACGCCAAAGCTGAAGAGCAGGAACATACTGAGGGAAATGTCGTCTGCGCTCTTGCGCCGCCAGATGCGGATCAACTGAGGCAGAAAAGAAAGCGTGGTGCAAAATGCGGCGAGAGTGCCGATCCAGTTGAGAATCCAGCGATCGAGAGTGTTGAGTGAAGCAAACATTAACTATCCTTCCAGAAGAACCAGGCGGCCATGGAGAGACCGATGAACACCACAAGGCCACGCAATAGAGGTTGCGGGATCCGGCGTGCGAGGCTGGCGGAGGTGTAGCCGCCAATTGCGCAAGTGACCATGGCCAGCAGGCAATAACGCCACACTACCTGCCCGTCTACGACAAAAATGGCGAACGCAATGCCGTTGGCCATGGTGGTAGATACCACCTTGAGAGCATTGATTTCGTTCAGGTCCTGGAACCCGAAGAGTGAAAGCAGGGTGATGATGAGGAAACCCGCCCCCGCGCCGAAATAACCAATGTAGAAGCAAACTGCCATGGTTGCGAAGAATACCGGCAGACGGGGCGGCGGCACTCGAGCCGGGACTATGGCTGCGGAACCATCCAGACCGCCGCCGGCAATGCTGCGGCGGGCAATGTTCCGGCGTTCGAGCCAGCGGGAGACCGGACCGCTGGCGGCGAAGATGGAGGCCGCCGCCAGCAGCAGCCACGGCACCAGATGCAGGAAGGTCATCTGCGGCGTGTTGAGCAACACGATGGCGCCGGCGGTGCCGCCGAGTAGACCGGCGAGCGCCATGGGCGGTACGAGGCGATTGTTTTTGCGAATGTCGTGGCGATATGCGGCAATCGAGGTGAGCTGACCGGGCCACAGAGCCACGGTGTTGGTGGCGTTGGCCTGCACAGGCAGGATCTTCATCCCCAGCATGGCCGGAAAAAGCAGGAACGATCCGCCACCTGCCACAGCGTTGAGCACTCCCGCCAGAAAGGCGGCTATTGTGAGCCAAAACCAATGCCAGTTGATGTACGGGGGAAGGCTGACGTGCGCGATCATTCAAACATATTGTAGAGGGCCGGCCGCAACTCAGTTCCAAAGATGGATTTCCGTCCGCGTTTCGGCTCGTTCCACGCGCCCGCGGAAAAATGGCTATCGCCAGCAGAAACAGCGGAGTATGCTCTACGCATGCTCGTGCGCTTCCCTCGCTTCCCGCAGTTTGCGGGTTTAATTTTGTTTGCCTTGGTGCGGTTTACATCACTGGCCGCTGCGCAGACGGTCGCTCCTGTGCTTGCGATTGACGGGCTGGGCAAAGGAATCGCACCTCTCGATGGTCCATGGCAGTTCCACCTTGGCGACAATCCCGCCTGGGCGCTGCCGCAGACCGGCGATGATGCCGGAAACGTGGGCTGGGAGCAGATCAGTTCCGACAAGACATGGGGAGCACAAGGTCATCCCTCCTACACCGGCTACGCCTGGTACAGGAAGCACATTCACCTCTCGCCAGCGCCGGGAGCTTCTCCTGATTTTGCGCTGCTGATTCGCCACATCGACGACGCCTACGAAATCTACTGGAATGGCGTCCTCATTGGCCACAACGGGACTCTGCCGCCACATCCCTCTTATCCGTACTTGCCGCCTGCCCAGACCTTTGGCATGGGGCCGGCCCGGGATGGAGTGCTCGCCTTGCGCGTCTGGAAGGCGCCTCTGACTTCGTTTGATACGGACCAATTAGGAGGCCTCTACGCTGCCCCTTTGGTCGGAAGCCCCGAAGCCATCGCCGCACGAAAGGCGGAGTTGGACTACGGATGGCTGCGCAGCCGGCAGTATGCATTTGGCCTGCAGTCGCTGGATGCGCTGGTAATGCTGCTGAGCCTGCTGGCGTGGCTCCGCAACAGGTCGCAACGCGTTTTGCTCTGGATGGCGGTCTTCAGCGGCGCGCCGGTCCTCATTATGATCCTGGTCGGCCTTCGCATTCCTTTTTCCTTCAGCTTTGCCCTTGGCTGGCTGCAGCCGGTTCTGAGCCTGGCCGACATCGGCTTGTGGTTCCTCCTGCTTTACCTCCTCAAGCTGGATGAGAACCCGCGACTGGTGCGCCTTACCCGCCAACTCGCCATCATCAGCATCACGGCCACCTCGCTCGATGGGCTGATCACACTGCTGGATTGGAGCAACCCGTTGATTGCGCCCTGGGTGCAATCTGCCGATGCGGTGCTGACGGTCGTATTTACCGCGGCCGAGATCTATCCGCTGGTGCTGGTTACCTATGCATTGCGCAAGCACCTTGATCCTTCGCGCTGGTTTGTGGCCATCACGGCGTTTCTCGCCGGCATGATTTCCGTGGTCCGCATCGCCGTGCAGCAGGGCAGCCGGTTCACCCATTTCACTCTCGGGGACAAAATCGGTGCACCGCTCTTCACCTTCAACGGCAACGTCTTCAACGCGCAGACCGTCGCCAACACGCTGCTGCTCCTGGCCATTATCTACGCCGTATACCGCTACATGCTGGACTCGGCCACCCGTCAGAGTTCGCTGGAACAAGAGTTCAAGAGCGCCCGCGAACTGCAGCAGGTGCTGATTCCCGAATCCCTGCCCGCGCTGCCCGGATTCGCGTTTACCAGCGCCTATCGGCCCGCGCAGGAAGTCGGCGGCGACTTCTTTCAGGTCATCCCGCTCGAAGGCGAATACGAAGGATCCACCATGATCCTGCTGGGCGACGTGAGTGGGAAAGGTCTGAAGGCGGCAATGACCGTATCGCTGATTGTGGGAGCCGCCCGCACCTTGGCCCGTTTCGCGCCCAATCCTGCCGACATGCTGGCTGAACTCAATCTGCGCCTCTTTGGCCGGCTGCAGGGCGGCTTTGTGACCTGCCTGTCGCTGCGCCTCGATGCCGCTGGACATTGCGTGATGGCCAGCGCGGGACACCCGGCTCCATTTCTGAACAAGCGCGAACTTGACCTTCCCGGCACACTGCCACTGGGCATCCTTCCCGCCGCCAGCTACGAAGAGACGATCATCGATCTCCGCGAGGGAGACCACTTCGCGCTCTACACCGACGGCCTGCTTGAGGCTCGTAGCTCGAGTGGGGAGATCTTCAGCTTCGAACGCCTCGATGCCCTGTTCGCCACCCGCCCCGACGCCGCCAAAGCGACCGAGGCAGCCGTCAAATTCGGTCAGGACGATGACATCACGGTCCTCACCCTGACTCGTCTCGGCAAAGGCCAGCAATCGTCGTCGCACCTCTCCGCTCCCCATTTCGCGCAGGTTTAAGCAACGGTTAAGTAAATCATAATAAAAAAGATAGTCAGCAGATCCAGGATCGGAATGAAGCAGAGAGTCATCTCTTTTCGATACATGAGTGTAAATCGCTCATATTTTATGAATCGTCTGTGCTATAGTTGCGTCAAAAGAGATGAGGGGCTGGGCCGAGCCCCGCCCTATCTTTCTGAATACCATCTGGAGGTAAATACTCATGGCAATCACTCGTTGGGACCCCTTCCGGGACGTGATGACGCTGCAGAACCGCGTGAATTCGATCTTTCGCGATTTCAACGATGGGGGCGACAATCCATTGACGGCTGCCAGCTTTGTGCCGGCTGTCGACATCTATGAAGATCCGCAGAAAGTCGTCCTGAAGCTCGAAGTTCCAGGCGTCGATGAGAAGGACTTGGACGTTCGGGTGGAAGATCACACCCTCACAGTAAAGGGCGAGCGCAAATTCGAGAAAGAAGAGAAAGAGGAGAATTTCCATCGCATAGAGCGGCGTTATGGCAGCTTCTACCGCGCTTTTACGCTGCCTTCGACCGTGGACACGGAGCACATCGGCGCCGATTACCATTCCGGCGTGTTGAAGCTGGAGTTGAAGAAGAAGCCTGAAGCCCAGCCGAAGCAGATCAAGGTGAACGTGGGCACGGGCCAGGTTGAAGCCCAGGGCAAGAACCAGGGACAGAAGCAGAACGTAGCGGCGTAACGAGGCAGTTTGGAGTGCGCCCGTTTTACCGGCTTTTTCAGGGTTGGCGGCGGGCACAAACAGAGTTTGCGCCGGGAGCGTGGATCATAAAATCTATCTCCCGGCGCTGGCTTTTTCTGCGCATGAGAAAGTAATTTTTGGAATCAGATTGAACCGGCGGCACAAATCAGGCGCCGGCAGCAGCAGGGGGTTGAATCGTGGCTATTCGTTGGGACAAACTGACCGTCAAATCGCAGCAGGCGATGCAGCAGGCGCAGGAGCGGGCAACCGAACTCGGGAATCCCGAGATTCAGCCCGTACATCTTTTGCTGGCCCTTATAGAGGATCGCGAGGGGGTGATTCCCGCGGTGCTCGAAAAGATCGGCGTTCCGATTGAACGGCTGGAAAGCGATCTCCACGGAATTGAGGAGAAACTCCCCCGGGTGGCCGGCGCCTCGGCGCAACCGGGAGTGAGCAATGCGCTCAACAAGGTTGTGGAGCAGGCGTTTCACGAGGCGGCGAACTTCAAGGATGAGTATGTCTCGACCGAGCATCTTCTGCTGGGCGCAGCGTACCTGAAGGGCGACCCGGCGCGTGACGCACTGGTCGCGGACGGTGCCGCGCATGATGCCATTCTGAAGGCGCTGACGGCGGTGCGCGGCTCGCAGCGCGTCACCGACCAGAACCCCGAAGGCAAATTTCAGGCACTGGAAAAATATGCTAAGGACTTGACGGAGTTGGCGCGCCGCGGAAAGCTGGATCCCGTGATCGGCCGCGACGAAGAAATTCGCCGCGTGATTCAGGTGCTGAGCCGGCGCACAAAAAACAACCCTGTGCTGATTGGTGAGCCCGGTGTAGGCAAAACGGCCATCGTTGAGGGTCTTGCCCGGCGCATTGTCTCCGGAGACGTGCCAGACAGCCTGCGCGACAAGCGCGTTATCTCGCTCGACCTGGGGTCGATGCTGGCGGGGGCAAAGTATCGCGGCGAATTCGAAGACCGGCTCAAGGCGGTGCTGAAAGAAATCGAAGAATCAAACGGCCAGATTGTTTTGTTCATCGACGAGCTCCACACGTTAGTCGGTGCCGGCGCTGCCGAAGGCGCCATCGATGCGAGCAACATGCTCAAGCCGGCGCTGGCACGCGGCGAGCTGCGGGCCATCGGCGCAACCACCCTGAATGAATACCGCAAATACATCGAGAAGGATGCGGCCCTGGAGCGGCGTTTTCAGATTGTTTACGTCGGCGAGCCGAACGTTGAAGACACCATCGCTATTCTTCGCGGCCTGAAGGACCGCTACGAAGCGCATCACAACGTGCGCATCAAGGACTCTGCCATTGTGGCTGCCGCCACGCTTTCGCATCGCTACATCAGCGACCGCTTTCTGCCCGACAAGGCGATTGACCTTGTCGATGAAGCGGCTGCGTCGTTGGCCATTCAGATTGGCTCGGTTCCCACGGAGATTGACCAGCTGGAACGCGAAAGAACGTCGCTCGAAATCGAGCGTGAGGCTCTGAAGCGCGAGACCGATCCCAATAGCATCGAGCGCCGCGAGGTGGTGGAGCGCGAGATCGCTGCGCTCACCGAGCAGATCACCGCGCTCAGGTCGCGCTGGACGATGGAGCGCGAAGCCATCACGCGCATCAGCGAGTTGAAGAAACGAATTGAGGCTTTGCGCTTCGAGGCCGAGGAGCAGACGCGCAAGGGGATGCTCGACCGGGCAGCGCAGATCCAATATGGTGAATTGCCGAAACTCGAAGCCGAGCTGAAGCAGTTGAGCGCCCTGCAGGACGGCAACGCGGGCGCCGCGCGCATGCTGAAAGAAGAGGTTGATGAAGAAGACATTGCCAAGATCGTGAGCAAATGGACCGGGATTCCTGTTTCGCGCATGTTGGAAGGCGAAGTGAAAAAGCTCGTCGAGATGGAAGACCGGCTGCGCGAGCGCGTGGTCGGTCAGGACGACGCGCTCCGGGTTGTGGCCAACGCAATCCGCCGTTCGCGGGCCGGGTTGAGTGATCCCAAGCGGCCCATCGGCAGCTTCATCTTTCTTGGGCCGACCGGCGTGGGCAAGACTGAAACCGCCCGCGCGCTGGCGGAGTTCCTGTTTGACGACGAGCAGGCCATGATTCGTATCGACATGAGCGAATACATGGAAAAGCACGCGGTGGCGCGGCTCATCGGCGCGCCTCCAGGCTACGTGGGATACGACGAGGGCGGCCAGTTGACCGAGGCCGTGCGTCGCCGGCCCTACGCCGTAATTCTGTTCGACGAGATCGAAAAGGCGCACCCGGATGTGTTCAACATTCTGCTGCAGGTGATGGACGACGGCCGGTTGACCGACTCCAAGGGCCGTACCGTTGATTTCAAGAACACCGTGCTTATTATGACGTCAAATCTCGGCGCCGCCATGTTGACAGGAGATGCGCTCAAGACCGAGCACGACTTTGAAATGGCGCGCGAGTCAGTCATGCGCGTCTTGCGTGAGCACTTCCGTCCCGAGTTTTTGAATCGCGTGGACGATATTGTGATCTTCCATTCTCTGGGGCCGGCGCAACTGAGCCAGATCCTGGAACTCCGGCTGGACGAATTGCGGCGGCTGCTTGAAGACCGCCAGATCTCAATCGAACTGACCGAGCCGGCGCGGCAATTGATTTTGGCCGCAGGTTCGGATGCGGCCTACGGTGCGCGTCCGCTGAAGCGGGCACTGCAACGCATGGTGCAGGATCCGCTCGCGATCAGAATATTGAACGGCGAAATACTGCACGGCGCGCATGTACGGATTGACGTGGACCGCAAGACGAACCAGTTGCGGTTTGAGCCGATGGGACGCGAGGCGATGGCCTGAATCCGTTTTGGTCGCGCGTTTATTTTTCCATCCCGGTATGGATCAGGCTCCGAAGCGACGATTCACTTCGGAGCCCTTGAGGAGCGGCCTTTACGGCTTTCCTGGATCCAGGCTGAAGTAGAACGTGGCACCCTCGTCGATCTCACCTTCCGCCCACACTGCGCCTCCATGCCTTTGAATAATCCGCTGCACGGTGGCTAATCCGATGCCGGTGCCGGGGAACTCGCTCACGGCGTGCAGCCTTTGGAAGGGCTTGAAGAGACGGTCTGCCATCTTCGAATCGAATCCGGCCCCGTTGTCGCGAACATAGAAGAAAGTCGCCCCGTTCTTCTGTTCGCAGCCGAACTCTATTTTCGCCGGATCGCGCCGCCCCGTAAATTTCCACGCATTGCGCAGCAGATTTTGCAGAACGATCTGCATGAGGCCCGGGTCGGCATTCAAGATGCATCGCGGATGCACGAGAATTTCCACATGCCTTTCGGGATCGGACTTGGCGAGAACCTCGAGGATGGAACTCGCCAGGAGACTCAGGTCCAGGCGGGTCAGGTGCAGAGCTGCACTCGTGGAACGCGAAAGGTCGAGCAAATCGTCGATCGTATTCGACATGGCATTGACGGATGCGCTCAACTGGGACAGCATCGGGGTCTTGCTTTCCGAGGGCTGGTCGCGATCCGCCTCCACAATCAGATAGCAAACGTTGCTGATGGATTGGAGCGGGCCGCGCAGATCGTGAGCCACGGTATAGGAGAACGCCTCAAGTTCGCGATTCGCCGCCTGCAACTGGGCGGTGCGCTCTTCGACGCGGAGTTCCAACTCCGCTTTGGCCTTCTCGAGTGCAGCGTCACGTCGTTGGATCTCCGCCAGCATCTCGTTGAAGGCTTCGGTGAGCGCCACCAGTTCGCTGTAACGGTGGACGGGCGTAAACCGGATACGGTAATCCCGATAGCGGGAGACCAGGCGTGCCGTGTCGGCGAAGGAAACAATGGGCTGAGCCAGAACCCGCCTGAAAATTGCGCCCACAACCAAAGCCGCCAGCAGGCACAGCAGAAGAATGCAGCCGGCGATCGTGCCAAACCGAATCGCTTGCGTCCGCATGTCGCGCAGCCGCGCCCAGATGTAGACGGTGCCGACCGGTTTGCCTTGAATAACAACGCGCGAGCCCGTCAGGATGTTCACTCCATCGACCCAGGTGTCCTGCATTGCCCCTGCGGGAATATCCCGCGGCTGTAGAAGGGAAACTCCATCACGCACATATTTCGCGAAAGGGGTGCCCGAGCTGGTGTAGATAGCCGCGGCAATCACGTTGCGTGAATTGGCCAAAGCTGAAAGGGTCGTCTGGGCCGCCGCCTGATCGTTGAAGATGATTGCCGAGGCGCTGTTTGCCCCGATGATCTGTGCTTCGCCAGAAAGGCTGTTCACTGCAGTCTGGCGGTAGGTAAATAGGGTGTATCCGAGAAAGGATACATACGCCAGCATCAGCGCGATGCCGCTCACCAGCACGTTCATCCAGGTCAGCATCGAAGCAATGGAGCGCGGACGAGAGGGTTTGCTCATGGCTTCCCCTCCCCGGTTGCGGGTTTGCTCACATAAACCGCGACTTTCAGAAGCTCGGAACTCAGCGCGAGGCCGTGTTGCTCTGCTGCGGGCAAATTGACCGCGAAGCGAACCCTACTATCCTGAACGAGAAACTGGATCATGCCTCCGCGCTCAAGGAATTGTGGGATGTTGCTGACCGTGAGGATCGGCTTTTTGTTTAAAGCATCGATATCCTTCTTCAGATGAACGTCTTCAGACAGTCCCAGAAAGACAATCTGACAGTTATCCGCGGTGTCGGCAGAAGAGAGTCGCCGGGCTACGATTCCGCGGCCTTGAATGCGGTCGTTCGCAATCAGGTCGTCCAGCTTTCTGCCAAAGTTATCCTCCCCCAGAATGCAAATGGAGAAAGGTTGAGAGGCCGAGCCAGAATCAGCAGGCCACTTGACGAATTTGCCAAAGTTATAAAGGTAAGCGGCTTCGACATCGTAGGAAGTCAGCTCGGGACTCGACGGCGCCGGGCTCGAAGAGGACAAATGCGAAAGGATCAGGATGCCGAAGGCCAACAGGACACACCGGCGCTGCCAACTAAGCCGACAACCAGGATGGAGTAGTGCGTCCATGGATCGTTCGGAAATCAGTGCGTCCAGGTGATGCCGGCATACGCCGTGCGCCGAATGCCTACGGGACTCCCATTATCGCCTTGGAACTCGTCGCGTTGCGGTTGCAGCAGGTTCTGCCCTGTAACCGTGAGCCGAAGAGACTTCTTCAGCAGCCAGCTCGCGTGGGCATCCATGGTTTGATAACTCCGGACGCTTTGCGCGGGTAGTCGGCTGAAAAAGCGATAGTCGAAATCGAATTCGACGCTGCCCGGCAGATTGAGCAGCGACTGAATCACGGCCGTGCGATGAGGACTCGATCCATCATAGCTGGCGGCTGTTGCAGTATCTGTATAGCCGGGCCTCGGATGTGCCTCGATATGCAGATGAGAAAAGTTCCCTTTGAGCACCCACCAGGAATTCGGTTGCCAGCTGGAGGCGATCTCGATCCCATCCGTGGAACTGTCAATCCCATTTGCAAATGGAAGATTGATGACGGTGGCCGTAACTGGCGATGTTATCGCGGTGTAGAATCTAGCTCCATAACTTTGCAGGCGGTCGTAATGGTTCTTGAAGCCGGCAATGTCGAAAAAGAGAGTCTTGCCGAGAAGCTGACGATACCCCGCTTCATACCCGAGCAGATCTTCCGATTCGAAATTCGGACTTCCTTCAATGTGCAGTAGAACCGGGGGCGTGGTCGATTCGACGTATGTGAGCTGCAGATCACGATCCAGCCGGCCAGGCGTGCGGACGGCGCGTGAAATCGCGCCCCAAAAGCTTGCATGCCTCACAGGGTTCCAAAGCAAGCGAACATCGGGTTGGATTTCAAAGCCGGTGTAATTGTTGTCCTCGAATTTCGATCCGGCAGTAAGCGTCAAATTGTGCGGCAGCAGGCGAAAGGCATCCTGCAGAAAAGCGCTGTAGACATAATCGGTGTGCGCGTGCGGCTCAAAATCGACTGTGGGCTGCGTCTGAATCACGTAACTGGGGCTGAGGAAGGCGCCCGCTCCCCAAATCACGCTCTGACGCGGCAGCACGGCAAGGTGGCTGATGAAGTCGACATCGAACGTACTCCGCGTTTCTCCGAATTGGTTGCCCTGGCGGTTTGTCCTGTCGAAGTAGGTCTCGACGTGGAAATCAGACCCGCCGTCGTAGCCATGCTTCCATTTGATAAGAAAGTCTCCGCCGGAGACATCGAAGGTGTCGTTGACCACGAGCTGAGCGAGGGGTGTGTAACTGCCGATGGTGAGCCTCTGCCCTGACGCACCGATATATGCATCGCCCTCCGCGCTCAATGTATCGTGCGGATCGAGACTCCAATCGGCGCGGAAACCCCCGTGGGCCAGATGCCAGCGGTCATAGCGTGCGTAGTTGGGATTCTTCTCGTCTTCGCGCACAAAACCCTTGGCAAAGAGACGATATTCCATCCGCGCGCCTTTGCGAAGACCCTCGCGAACCGCGCCGTTGAATCGGTCCAAACGACCGCCCGCGGCGGTGGCGAGAACGCCCTGCGTGTTCTCGGCGCTTTTGGTGATGATGTTGATCACGCCGTTCACGGCATTCGCGCCCCAGATGGTCCCACCGGGTCCGCGGATGATCTCGATACGGTCGATGTCGCTCAACAGTACATCCTGAACGTCCCAATACACGCCTTCAAACAGAGGGGTATAGGTGCTGCGCCCGTCGATAAGCAACAGAACGCCCCTTGAATATGGGCTGTCGAACCCCCTGATACCCACGGCCCACTGGTTGCCCTCAAACTCTTCGACCTCGACGCCCGGAACGGTGCGCAACAAATCGGGAAGGGTCAACGCGCCCGATCTGCGGATATCATGCTGGCTGAGAACATAGACAGCGGCCGGGGTCTGCCACAACTCTTCAGGCTCCTTCGATACCGTGGTAACTTCAACCCTCCCAAGCTCTTCAAGGGAGAGAGTCTTCAGCCGGTTTTGTGGGGATGGGCCATCACCTGAGCCCCACAGGGAGTGTGCGCCGAAGGAAAGCGCCGTACAAAGAGCAAACGTTTCCATCATCCGTTGGGTAACGGTCAATACGCGAACCATTCCGGTGCTCCAGAATCTGCGAGGCGGGGGGAACTGTGAACTGAGGTTTAGATGTTCAATAAGTTCTATAGGTTGCCGGGGGTATCGACATATTCGGGCTGGCTCGCGTAGATCAGGTTGCGAAGAGCTATCAGCAGTTTCTCGGGGTTGCCCTTGCGCACGAAACCCTGTACGAGGGGCGCCGTGTCCGCGGGTGCATCGTACATATCGGACAGGATCAGGATCGGAGCAGATGGGTATCGCTCCCTGACCTTCTGCACTGCGCTGCACGCCGAAAGGCTGGGGCCAAGACGATAATCCACCAGGGCCGCCTGCACGGGCTCCCCATCCGGGAATTCCATCCCCGCATAGGAGACAAGGACCGGCAAGCCCCTGAAGCCGGCCCTTTCGAGGATCATCCCGTAAATCTCCAGGTGCAATGGATCGTCATCGACGATCAGGATTGTTGCTTTCGAATCCATGCCATTTACCTTGAAAATATGAGCCCGAAATAGGATCGATCGTGATTATGCCATCCCGCTTTCATTGAGACAAGTTCGAATTTTCAGGCTCGCTGCAAACCTCCGTTTTGAGCGCAGAAATCGTCTTCTACCAGACGCGGCACGGCTTGAGGCTAACCATCGCCGCAGTTTTCTTGCAACTGAAGCTTCTGCCAAACTCCGGCAGGTCCTCCAGCACGGAATTCGCGCGGTACTCATCGGGCGCGTGAGGGTCGCTCTCGGCCTGCGTGCGTAATTGCTCGGGCCGGGTCTGGGTGCACCATTGCTGCGCATAGGCGATCCAGAAGCGCTGGTCGGGTGTGTAGCCATCGGTTTTGGCGGTCAAATCCAAGTGATCGGCCTGCACCTTCTCCTGCCACGCCAGCCATGCCAGCCACAACCCACCGAGATCGGCCAGGTTCTCGCCCAGTGTGAGTTTGCCGTTCAGGTGAACGCCGGGAACTGCCTCAATGGCGTCATATTGTTTCACCATGCACTCGGCTCGGTCGTTGAACTTCTGTTCGTCGTCCTTGGTCCACCAATCCTTGAGGTTGCCGTCCTTGTCGTACTGGCGGCCCTCGTCGTCAAAGCCGTGCGTCAGTTCATGACCAATCGTAGAGCCCATATCGCCATAGTTGGCCGCGTCATCCTCCTTATCGCTGAAAAAGGGTGGCTGAAAAAATCCGGCGGGGAAGTTCACATTGTTCTGCTGCGGATCGTAATAGGCGTTGACGGTGGGCGGCGACATGTACCATTCCGTCTTGTCCAGCGGCTTTCCAATCTTGGCGAGGTCGCGCGCAAAGTCGAACTCGTGCACTCGCTCTTCGTTCCCCAGGTCGTCGCCGCGCACGATCTCCAGTTTGGAATAGTCACGCCATTTATCCGGATATCCGATCTTGTTCATGACCGTGTGCAATTTTTCCTTGGCCCTGACCTTGGTTTCGGCGCTCATCCAGTTCAGTGAGTCGATATCCTTGTCCATTGCCTGCTCGATGGTCAGCGTCATCTCCAGCGCATGTTGCTTCTCTTCCGGGGGGAAGTACTTGGCCACATACACCTGGCCCAGCGCCTCGCCCATCTCCTGGTCAACGCGGGTGGTGCATCGCTTCCAGCGGTCCTGCTGTTTTTCCGCGCCATTGAGAATGTGAGCATAGAAGTGCCAGGATTCATCGTCAAAGCTTTCGGGCATCGCAGTGCCGGCGTAGGTGTGCAGTAGATGCCAGCGGAGGTAAGTTCTGATCTGATCGAGAGGCGTGTCAGCCAGCAGCGCATCGAATTCGGCAAAGAACTTTGGCTGCGCATCGTTCATTTTTCCTGAAGCGGGAGCGTGAGCGGCAGCCACGTACTCCGGCAGCGAAAAGCGCGTCAATGTCTTTGAAAAGCTGGTCACGTCGGTGGGGTGGTCCAGGTTCTGCGGATTCCGCTCTTCCGTAATGGTGAGGGATGCCTTGGCTAAGCGCGTTTCCAGGGCCAGCACCGTGGCTGCATCCTGGGCCGCTTGCGTCTCGGGCTCCCCGGCCAGAACAAACATCTTGTGCACGTGATCGACATACTGCTTGCGTTGCTCGACGGACTTGGCGTCGGTTCGCGTATAGTAGTCGCGCTCCGGCAGGCCCAACCCTGCCGCGTCGTAGAAGGAGATGACGGAATTCGAGTCGGCAAAATCCGGGTTCGATCCCATCCCGAAGAATGCGTTCACGCCAGTGGCGTGCAGATGAGCCAGAAGCGCAGGCAGATCTCGAACCGAAGTGAGCGCCGCAATGCGGTCGAGCTCGGGCTTCAGGGGAGCGATTCCCTGCCTGTCAATGGCCGCTGTATCCATGCAGCTGGCGTACTCGTCGCCGATCTTCCGCTCGTTGGCGGTGCGTGTGGGCGAGGGCACCGCCGCCTGCTCCAGGATCTGCTTCAGGTGCAATCGGTTCAGCTCTTGCAACTCGGTATAACGGCCATACGAAGTCTGGTCCGGAGGCAGCGGATTGCGCTTGAACCAGCCGTTGCAGCTATAGCGGTAGAAGTTCGTGCACGGGTCGACCGACTGGTCGATCAACGAAGGATCAAAAACGCGCAGCTCGGGATCGGACCGCCTGGCCGCGGATTCGGCCGGTGTCGTGCTCTGCGAAAAACAGGGGGAAACGGCGAGAAATGCCATGATTCCGAGACAGGAATAGGAAGAAAATCGAAAGCGAAACATGGCGTCACTCTACCAGATTTGCGCGCCGCCGACCCGCCCGACCGCCCGGTACAATTAAAAAATGGGCGAAGAGCCCGTAAGGAGCAAACCGAGTGGCGCAGCGCACATTCAGCATCATCAAGCCGGACGCCGTCCGCAAGGGTTACACGGGGGCCATTCTGGCCGAGATCGACAAGGCCGGCTTCCAGATTGTGGCCATCAAGAAGGCTTCTATTTCAAAGGAGCAGGCCAAGGGCTTCTACCATGTTCACGCCCAGCGGCCTTTCTTCGAAGACCTCACCACGTTCATGTCGTCGGGGCCGTTGTTCCTGATGGTGCTGGAGAGGGACAACGCGATTCTCGACCTGCGCACGCTGATGGGCGCCACAAATCCATCCAACGCCGAAGAGGGAACCATTCGCAGAAAGTTTGCGGGATCGATTCAGGAGAACGCGATCCATGGTTCAGATGCCGAAGACACCGCAGCCTTCGAAATCGGCTATTGGTTCGCAGGTTACGAGCTGATTTAAACGGCCCTCACCCAAACAGAGAATCGATTTTCTCCCTGAGCGCCGCGATTTCCACGCGCAGCTCCGTCATTGCGGCTTCCAATTGCGCAATGCGCTGCTCCGCCCCCGCGCCCTCGCTGAGCGCGCTGTCCGCGCCCATTGCCGAGGCCACGCTAGGCGCAGCTTCCACTGTTCCGGAAAGCAAATGCGCGTAACGGGATTCCTTCGTGCCCGGCTGACGCGGCAAAAGCACGGCCAGGGGAGGGTCGCGCTCCATCAGTTTTTGCAGCCCGGCCAGCACGTCCGCAATTTCCTCAAAACGGTGCAGCCGTTCAGTGCGGCCGCGCAATTCGCCCGGCGTCTGCGGACCGCGCAGAAGCAAAACGCACAGGAGAGCCGTTTCAGCGCGGCTGAAGTTGAAGGCCTCTCCCAGCCAGTGCTCATATTTCATCACCCGGCCATCGGCGCTGCGCGCGCGCCCACCCAGATGCTGGTCCTCAAGTCCGTGCAACGCCTGGCGCACGTCGTCTTCATCCAGGTCCAGCACCGGCTCGCGATTCGAGCGCTGGTTGCAGGCATTCAGCAGCGCATTCAGCGAAAGCGGATAGTAATCCGGCGTGGTCACTTCCTTTTCGACCAGTGCGCCAAGGACGCGGGCCTGGTGGATCGACAGTAGAAACGGAGCAGAGGACATAGGCTTATTTTCCCACTGTTCGCATCGCCCTTGGGTCCGATTTGAACTTCCTCGCGATTCCACCGGGGCTATACTTACTCTTTCCCTGCTGGTCGGGCCTCTCCCTCTGTTTCTTTTTATCAATCAACCTTTTGCGAGCGGTTAGCATCGCATAGCAAGAACCCTCGAACGGAGCGTCGTGTATGAAGATTGCCGCGTTGGCCCGCCGTCGGTCAAAACGTCTTCTTTCCATCTGGATTCTCGTCCTCTCGAACACCGCTGCCGTTCCGTTTACCCGCGCGCAGACTGTAAATCAAACCGAGCCGATAGCGGCGGTTGCGCCCTCCGGTCCAGAAGACGGCAATGTAAAAAAAGCTTCGGCCGAGTTGCCCGATGCTCCGGACGTCGCGATCGATCCAGCGCCGGCTTCCCAAGGGGAGTCAGGCTCCCTCGATCGCAATCTGGAATACCTGGACCCGGAATCGAACGCCCTTGGCGTTTCGCCTCGCGCAACGGAGCGCGTGTCTCTGAATCAGTGTCCATACGACACGACGCATGCGAAGGAGTGCCGCGTCCATTGGCACCAGTTGATCATCACCGCCTCCGTCTTCAATGCTTTCCAAAACGCGGGAAATCTCTACACGGGCTACTGGTACCGCTATGAGACCACCACGGGTGCGTGGTTCCAGCGCTGGTTCAACAGCGATTTGGGGTGGCGATGGGGCCAGTGGAGCGATGGCAATCCCTTCTTAGACGATTACATCGGCCACCCCATGATGGGCAGCATCACCAACTACATGTGGTTACAAAACGACCCCAAAGGGATGACGGTCGACTTCGGCAACAATCGCGCCTATTGGCACAGCCGTTTGCGCGCCCTTATCTTTTCTACTGCATACAGCTTTGAATGGAAGTTCGGTCCCTTTGGCGAGGCAGGCGTGGGGCACAGTGGAGACCACACAACCGATATCGTGAACGGGGTTAAACAAAACGACACCGGGGATGTGGAACTGGTGACAACGCCCGTGGGAGGATTGGGCTGGACCGTGGCTGAAGACGTTCTGGACAAATATGTTGTCGAAAAGTTCGAGTCCCGGCCGCACGGCGCCGTTGCTCTGACGGCGATCAGCTTTCTCACTCCATCTCGCGCCACGGCCAACATCTTCCGTTTTCGTCCGCCATGGTACCGCGATGGCCGGCAAGTAAAGTCGACAAACTTCTTCAGCGAGCCACCGGGTCCGGAGAATGAGGAAAATTCGGAGGCTGAACCAAACTCCGGAGGAGCAGGATTCGTGCGGCCGGCGCGCAACGCGGAGGTGTTGCCGGAGTGGCCTCACTACGGAGGTGTGCATGAGTTTGGCGCCTGGTGGGGACTGTCGCTGATCAGCGGTCACATCTGGGGATACGCCAAGGACATCAAATACATGCCCGTTGATGTGACCTACTCCTACCTGCTCCACCAGGGCACAAACTGGAGTTTCCGCTACGCGCCGGAACTAACCGCACTTGCGATGCTGGACCAGGCAACCCCTGGGGCGCCGGCGGTCCCGCCCCCGAATGACGAGAACCTGCGTCAGCGGATCTATGGTAGCGGCCTCAGCCCGGTAGGCTTTCGAACCTCATTTTTCCCTGACAGCCGTGTGCAGCCGTTTCTTTCAACTGACGGGGGCTTCATCTACTTTGCCAAGCCTGTTCTGTCTCCACAGGGTTCGCAATTCATGTACACCATCGATTTTGGCGGGGGCCTGACATTTTTCCGCAAGCGCCGGCAGATGGTGTCCATCGGCTATCGGTATCAGCATCTGTCCAACGCCAACATCAGCCAGCACAATCCCGGCATGGACGCCAACACCTTCTATGTCGCGGTCACACGCTTCAGAACCCGCGGATACCGTTGAACCTTTTCCTGCTTCGCCGGGAACAGCTTTTCAGGTGGTTCGAAGGCGAGCATGGTCGTCGCGTGTTTGTTGCTTGCGCTCCGCGGCTGAGGTCAGCAGGAAGTAGACCACAGGCGTGACCACCAGGCTCAACACCATCGAGATGGTCAGGCCCCCAATGACGGCGATGGCCAGAGGCTGTAGCATCTGCGAGCCCGCGCCCAGCGCAAAGGCCAGCGGCAACATGCCGCACACCGCCGCGATGGCGGTCATGACGATGGGCCGCAGCCGCCTCTGAGCCGCCTGGATCATCGCATCCGCGGCCGAAGCGCCCTCGGCTCTGAACTTCTCATCCGCATCGAGCAGCAGAATGCCGTTCTTGGCCACGATTCCGATGACCATGATGAGGCCCATGAACGAGGCTACGTTGAACGTCGTTTGGGTCACCAGCAGAGCCAGGATGACGCCGGAGATGGAGAGCACGGAAGAGGTGAGAATGGCGACCGGTGCAGGGAAGTTGCGAAACTCGGTCAGCAATACCCCGAACACCAGCGCCAGCGCCAGCAGCAGCACCCGCAGCAGATCGCGAAACGACTTCTGCTGCTCCTCGTAGGTTCCGCCGTACTCGACGCGGACCGACGGAGGCAGATGTAGGCCGGAAACGGTCTGGCGAACTGTTGCCATCGCGGTGCCAAGATCGGATCCCTCCAGCCGCCCCGTCACCACGACCAGGCGTTGCAGGTTCTCGCGCAGAATCTCGTTTTGCGGCGGCAGTTCTTCGATTGCAGCCAGCGAGCCCAGGGTCGCGGTGTGGCCCGAACTGCTGTTGAAGACGGTGTCCTGGATCGCGGCGAGCGATTCGCGACGCTCGTCGCCAAGGCGCACGCGGATGGTATAAGGACGGCCGTTCGCGATGAGCGGGTCGTTAGCCGGCAACCCGTCCAGGATCGAAGTGGCATCCTGTGCAATCTCTGTAGGCGTGAAGCCGAGCCGGGCGGCGACCACCGGATCCACCTGGAAGTTGGTGGCCGGTCCGCTGATGGTGTTCTCGATGCCGTCCTGAACGTCGACCACGCCCTTGATCTTTCCAATGGCGTCACCGACCCTCGGGCCAAGCTCGTTCAGCATCGCCGGATCGTCGGAGAAGATCTTGATCTGGATTGGCTCCGGTGCATTGGAGAGGTCGCCGATCATGTCCTGCAGCACCTGCGTGAACTCGATGTCCAACTCCGGCTCGGTGGTTCGGATGCGCGTTCGCACATCCTCCATCACCTCATCGATGCCGCGGCTGCGTTTGGCCTTCAGTTTCACCGTAAAATCGCCGGTATTCGCTTCCGTCACGGCGGCCAGACCCATCTGCAGGCCGGTGCGGCGCGAAGTGCTTTCCACTTCGGGCGTGGCGCGAAGAATGCGGTACACATGTTCCAGAACGCGATTAGTTTCGGCTAGTGAACTTCCCGCGGGCATAATGTAATCGAGAATGAAGCCACCCTCGTCCATCTCCGGCAGCAGGTCCGAGCCGAGCGCCTTGTAACCGATCCACGTGCCTGCTACCAGCAGCAGGCAAGCGCCGCCCAACCATAGCGGTTTGGCCAACGACCAGTCGAGGACCCTGCGGTGAGCGCGAAGAACGCTCTTGAGAAGGCGGCCGGCAGAGTGCTCGCCATGTCTCGTCTTGGCGTCATGTTCACGCAAAAGCACGAGGCTGAGTCCCGGTGTCCACGTAAGCGCCAGCACCAGCGAGGTCAGAAGCGCCGAAGCCATGGTAATGGCCAGGGCGCGAAAGAAGCTGCCCGTCACGCCGCTGACCGCGATCAGAGGCAAAAAGACGACGACGGGGGTAATCGTCGATCCGATCAGAGGCGTGGTGATCTCGCTGAGCGCTTGGCGCACGGCATTGGCTCGGTCTTCGCCTGAGTCGCGATGCAGCGCAATGTTCTCAACCACCACGATCGCGTCGTCGATCACCAGGCCGATCGCCGCGGCCAGGCCGCCGAGCGTCATCAGGTTGAAGCTCTGGCCGATCATCCACAGCACCAGCACCGTGACGGCAATCGTGACCGGAATCACGAGCCCGGCAACCAGCGAGGTCGACCAGTCGCCCAGGAAAAGGAAGAGAACGACGCATGCCAGGATGAGGCCGATAAAGATCGCGTCGCGCACGCTGGCAATGGCGTCGCGCACCAGTTGCGACTGGTCGTAAAAGGGCTCCAGCTTCACGCCCGGCGGCAACTTCTGGCGAAGCTGGGTCACCTCCGCCGCCACCGCGTCAGCCACTGCCACTGTATTGCTCGAGGGCTGCCGCGCGATGTTCAGCAGCACCGCATCTTTCCCATCGGCGGTCACCGTGGTGTAGACCGGCATGGTGGCCGGCTCCACGGTGGCTACGTCGGCCACGCGCACCGGAGCGCCCGCGGGCGTCGTCTTCACCACCAGTTGCCGCAGTTCGTCAGCGGTGTGCACCTGCGCACCCACCAGGCCCAGCACAAGCTGATGGTGTGCTTCATAGAGACCCGGAGAGTCCACGATATTTGAAGCCTGTATCGCATTCACCAGGTCAGCGATGGTGACACCTGTTGACGCGAGCAGCGCCAGGTTGGGAGTGACGTGAAACTCCGGCACCTGGCCGCCTTGCACCGTCACCGTGCTCACGCCCAGCACGCGGTTCAGCGGCGGCTTCAGATCATAAGTCGCCATCTCCCAAAGGCGCGTCTGCGGAACCGTATCCGAAGTAAGGCTGTAGCCAAGAATCGGAAACGTGGCGAAGGTCAGGCGATTGGTGGTGATGCGCGCAGTGGGAGGCAACGTCTGCTCCACCTTGCTGATTGCCGCATCCGTCAGTTGCAGAGACCGGTACATCTCCACATTCCAGTTGAAGAAAAGGCTCACTTCCGCCGATCCGCGGCTGGTGGTGGACCGTACGGACACCAGCCCCGGCACGGAGTTCACCGCGTCTTCGATGGGCTTGGTGATCGTCACTTCCATCTGCTCCACGGGCATCACGCCGTTATCCACGCCGATCACGACGCGCGGAAAATTGGTATCGGGGAAGACCGAGATAGGCACCTGAAACGCGAGATATGCGCCGGCGATGGTGAGCACTGACACGAAGAAAAAAATAGTTCGCATTGAGCGCGCCAGCCAGAAGGGCTTTTCAATGGGTGCCACGTCGGGGACCGGGGTGGACATCACTGATCCTCCGCCGCGGGACCGACCTTCACCTTGGTGCCTTCGTCCAGTCCATAAGATCCCGTGGTAATCACGGTGTCGTTCGGCGCAACTCCGCCGGTCACCTGAACATCGCCGTCATCTTCTATGCCCAGCGTGACGGGCTTGCGATGCGCCGCGCCATCGGCGCCCACCACCATCACCGACTTGCTGCCGTCCTGCGCGGTCAGAATCGCCGATGCGGGAATCTTCCACGCCTGCGCAACGCTCCTTCCTGTGATGATGACCTTGACCGGCGTTCCCACTCTCAGAGTTCCGGCTTTGTTGTTGATTCGAAGCCAAACCTCCACAGTGGTGCTGCCTGGATCGAGCGCGGGGCTGATCAGGGCCACTTTGGCGGGAACGGGGATGGCCACTCCGGGCACCTGGACCGAAGCTTCGTCACCCACCTTCATCTGCTGCACGAGACTTTGTGCCAGATGTGTCTTGGCAATCAGCGCCGACGTGTCCATCACCGTGAGCAACGTCGTGCCGGCAGCGGCTGTTTCCCCGGCATACAGGGGCCGGTCGGTCACAATCCCGTTAATCGGGCTCCGAATCTCAGAGTAATTGAGCTGCGCCTCCGCCCCGTTGTACTTGCCTTCTGCCGACGTCAACTGTCCTCGCGCAGATTTCAGCGCAGCCTCCCGGCTCACCTGGCGCAACGCTTCAAGATGCTTGGCCGCGGTGTCATACGCGGCCCGGGCCTGCACCAGCGCAGCTTCGGCCGTGTCCAGATCGCGGCCGGGAATGGCGCCCTCGGCAAAGAGTTGTTTGCGGCTCTTCACGATACTCTGGTTCAGGTCGAGATTTGCTTTGGCCTGTGCCGCGTCCAGTTCGGCCTTCTGTGTATCTTCGGGAACCTGCGCCTTGGTTGCGGTTGCATACGCTGCCTCCGCCGCCATGTAGGAGCCCTGGTTGTCCTGGGCAGCGGCGGCAAGGTCTCTGTTTTCGAGGGTCGCAAGCAACGCACCTTCCTTTACACGCGCGCCGCGCTGCACGAAAAACTTCTTCACCGGCGCACTGATCCGTGGTGCAATTGCGGCCTGCGCCAATGGGAATAGGATTCCGTCCGCAGTGATATGCTCCGCCATCGGGCCCTGTTCGGGATGCTCGCCCTGCACCGTGACTTCCGGTTCGGGCGCGGCTTCTTTCTTACAGCCCGACAGCCAGATCATGGGGAGCGCAAGGGCACAAGCCAGGATGAAATGGACCTTCTTTGCAGCGCGATCCTGGAATGCGGTTTTGTACACGTTCAGCTTCATCATCGGCTCACAGGTTTCCCGTCAGTGTTTGCAAATCTGCCAGTGCTATCTGGTAACGAACGCGTCCATCTTCGCGCGCATTTTCGGCCAGGAGGTAGGCATTCTGTGCGTCCACTACCTCCAGCACCATAGCCTCGCCGCCGGTGTAGCGCAGCCTGGTCAGGCGCAGGCTCTCGGCGGCCGTGGCCACGCTGGCTTCGAGCGAGGCAAGCTGGGCGCGCGCCACAACAGCCTCGGAATAGACCTCATCCAGTTGTGCGATCAAATGCCTCTGTGTCGCCGTCAGGGCTATCCTGGTGGCGTCGCGGCGAATCTCGCTTTGTTTCACCTTGTGCTCGGTCGCAAGCCAGTCCCACACCGGAATATTGAGGGTAACTGTGGCGGAGTAGCCAAGATTGCGGATTCGGTCGGGCCCATTCACCGCGAATTGCGGGGCATCGATGCCGTAGTTGAAGTCCAGTCCCAATTCGGGCAGATAGGCGGCGCGTGCGGCCTGCACATCGGCGTTGCTGACGCTCACAGCAGCCAGCGCGCTCTTCAACTCCGGGTTGTTTCTGGCCGCGGCCTCATCTACATCGGCCCGGGAGGCAAGCGGCGCAATCGTCTGGGAGATTGCGAGCACATACGGCGTGCGCGGGTCCG
Source organism: uncultured Acidobacteriota bacterium (assembly GCA_963833995.1). Taxonomy (GTDB): domain Bacteria; phylum Acidobacteriota; class Terriglobia; order Terriglobales; family Acidobacteriaceae; genus Telmatobacter. The sequence continues at coordinate 494,773 of CAWIAE010000010.1, forward strand.
TGAAGAGCAGCACGCCCAGCTCAAGCCGCGCCTTTTCTGCTGCCAGTTTCGCATCGGACAACTCGCGCTCTCGCCCCTGCTGTTCCAGTTGTGCCTTCACCACGTCGGCGTGCGCGGCTTCCCGTGCTTGTTCGCGTTCGCTGGTCAATTTCGTAAAATCGGCCGCTTCCGCCTCGCCTCGCTCCGCATTTCCAACCTTGTCGTCGGCCGCCGCCAGTCCGTAATAAAGGCTGGTCACCGCTGACACCAATCCCCGGCGTGAAATCTCCAATTCCGCCGCAGCCTGAGCCGAAGCGGCATCCGCGCGCCGCACGCCCGCGATTTGCGCCATCCCAAATGTCTCGCTGACAGCCGCCTGGCTCACATACTCACGAATCCCGTTGTTGGCAATGAATTTTGGCAAGGGTTGCGGGCTCGCGCCTTCTACCACAATTCCATACTGGTTGTTGGGCGCCGTGTAGATCGCCTGGTTATCGTAGACCACGCTGGGCAGCAGGCCGGCGCGCGCAATCGATCGATCAAGTTCAGAACTCCGGCTGGTCGCGGATGCTGCGGCATACGATGGCTCATTCTTCTGCGCGCGCCGTATCGCTTCGTCAAGCGTGATTGTCACTGGCTGGCCGGACGCAGACGCCGCGGAAGGCCCAGCTTCGCCAGCCGTCTGCCCCGAGGTCGAGGCTGAACATGCCGCCATTATCATAAGGATCAAAGCCGCGCTAGATCGCGAGGATTGCCTTCTCTGCGGCCCGTTTGGTTGCGTCATATCATACCCAGCATACGATTTGAACCTTAATTTCCCATGAGGCTCAAACCAATCTCCTGCACTGCGTCTTATCGGAATCCAGCAGAGTTGACGCCGATCGGGAGGGGAATTCTTCTTTCCAAATTCCAGCTCTGAATTCGCGCTCATCCCAGCCTTGTTCTGCGATACTAGCTTGTTATGCCCATCGCAGACCTGCAAGAAGCAGCCCAGAAGATCGCCGGATTCCTCGCCTCCCTGAACAAGCTGGGCGGCATGCGTCTCAAGTACCGAATCACCGCCGGCGACGGCGCACGTGATCCCGAAGGCCTCGAATCCCGCGCCATCTACGTCGAGCTGGGCGGTCCCGATGTGCCGCTCGTGACCCAGCACAACGGCGAACTGCTGCGCGCCCTCGAGACCGTCGCGGCCCAGATGCTGCGCCTGGACCAGCGCGAACACGACCTGGTCAGCTTTGATGCCGGCAACTTCAAGGCTCTGCGCGCGCAGGAACTTCGCATGGCCGCCGAAACCGCCGCGGAGAAAGTGCGCAAGTCAGGCGTTCCTTACGCGTTTCCGCCCATGAACAGCCGTGAACGGCGCCTGCTGCATCTGGCTTTTCGCAGCATGGACGGCGTGGAAACGGCCAGCTCCGGCGAAGGACAGGATCGTTTTCTCGCGGTTTATCCGGCCGGCAAAACCGACCTCCCCGTCGCCCCGCCACAAAAGCCCAGAGGGTTCGGCCGCAGGTAAACGGGCCAGGCTCTTGGGCGTGCCGGGTATGCCACAATACCCAGAATGAGAACCGCAGTCTTTCTGCTTCTGCTTGCCGCCTCCCAGCTATGCCCGGCGCAAAAACGCCTCGTGCTCATCGACCAGGATGGCTCCGGCCCCGGCGGCTCGAACCAGATGGCCATGCTTGCGCTGTTGCAGTCCCCGCAGGTCGAAGTACTCGGGATCACCATGGTTACCGGAAACGCCTGGCGAGACGAAGAAACCCTGCACACCCTGCGCATGCTGGAGCTGACGGGTCATGCTGGCGTGCCCGTGGCGAAGGGCGCCGTCTTTCCACTCATCCGAACTCAAGATGAGACGAGGCTGACCTCGGCAATCGACGGCAAATTCGCTTGGCTAGGCGCCTGGGGAGAGGGCCAGACCACGCTGGTTGAAACTCCTGGCGGCGTTAAGCCTGTCACACCGGCCACACTGGAGTCGCATGGCCCTTACGAGATTCCGCCTATGGCCGAAGGCAAACCAACCCTCAAGCCCATCGATGAAGACGCCGTGCACTTCCTCATTCGCCAGGTCCGGGCGCACCCTCATCAGGTGACGATTTACGCGGCGGGTCCCATGACCAACATCGCGCTCGCCATCTCAATCGATCCTGAGTTTGCCGCGCTCACCAAAGGAATTGTGCTCATGGGCGGCAGCCTGAATCCGCAGACCGACGATCCGGAGTTCGCCAACAGCCCGCGTCACGAGTTCAACTTCTGGTTCGATCCTGAAGCCGCGCATATCGTGCTGCGCGCCCCATGGCCCCGTGTGGATGTCACCACCGTCGATGTCTCCATCAAGGCTCCGTTCACGCAAAAGATGCTGGATGAGATGGCAAAATCCACCTCGCCCGCAGCCCGTTACATCGCCGCATGGAGCCAGGACCGCTATTACATGTGGGATGAGCTAGCCGCCTGCGCATGGCTCGACCCAGCACTCATCAGCAAAGAAAAGCTGCTCTACATGGATGTGGACCTGAGCCACGGGCCCACCTACGGCGACACGCTGACCTGGAACGAAAAGTTCAAGCCCGCTACCGGCGTCCGCCTCGTTCACGCCCAGGTCGACCTCGACCTCCCGCGCTTCCAGAAAATGTTTGTTAACTTGATGGAGGGCAGCCCACAATAGCAAGTCAACAGGGAATCTCGTGGTGGGGCGCAGACTATGGCGGAAAATTCCATCCTCGGCGGCAGCAAAGTGGTTGCGTTTGCAGCCGTCACGGATCCGGTAAAGGCACGAGCGTTTTACGAGGGAGTGCTGGGCCTGCGGCTGGTGGCCGACGAGGCGCCCTTCGCACTGGTGTTTGACGCCAAACGGAACCATGCTCCGGGTCACGAGCGTCCACGAGCACCACCCGGCCCCCTACACTGTGCTCGGTTGGCACGTGCAGTCGATCGAAGATGTCGTCGAAAGGCTCACTGCGGGCGGCGTCGAATTCAAGCGCTACCCGGGACTCAATGACGGCGATGCGCGCGGAATCTGGGCGTCTCCCAGCGGCGCACGCATTGCCTGGTTCCAGGACCCGGATGGAAATGTGCTGAGCGTGACGGAGTTCTGAGGCTCCTGCAGGGACCAGCTCTGATCCAAAAGCAACAAAGACCGCGGATCGCGCGGCCTTTACTGCTGCTCGCTTCTCAGATTCTCAACCGTTCAGTGACTCCTGAAGCTTGTTCAGTGTCCGGTGCAGGTCCTTGTCGGTGCGGCGCAACTCGTCGATCTTGCCAATGGAGTGCATCACGGTGGTGTGGTGCTTGTTGCCGAACTGGCGGCCGATCTCAGGCAAACTGGCTTCCGTCATCTGCTTGGCCAGGTACATGGCAATCTGGCGCGGCACCACGACGTTACGCGAGTTATTTTTCTGTTTCAGGTCGGCGACCTTCATGCCGAACTGCTCCGCAACTGCCCGTTGAATGGCCTCAATCGTGACTTTGCGCACCTGCATGTCGATAAATTGCTTCAGGCACTGTTGCGTTGTACCGAGCGTGATCTCCATGCGGTTGAGCTGACACCATGCGATCAGCCGAACCAGGGCGCCTTCCAGTTCACGCACGTTGGTGCGCACGTTGGATGCGATGAACAGCGCCACATCCGTAGGCAGCGTCACCTGTTCGCTCTCCGCTTTCTTCTGCAGGATGGCCACTTTGGTTTCGAGATCGGGCGGCTGAATGTCGGCGATCAGACCCCACTCAAAACGCGAGCGCAGCCGGTCCTCGATCTCCGCCAGTTCCTTCGGCGGCCGGTCGGAAGCGATCACAATCTGGCGCATGCTCTCGTGCAGCGCGTTGAAGGTGTGGAAGAACTCCTCCTGGGTCCGCTCCTTCTGCGCAATGAACTGAATGTCGTCGATGAGCAGCACATCCACCGAACGGAAGCGGTCGCGGAAGCTGGTCATGCGGTCGTTGCGCAGCGAGGTGATCATCTCGTTGGTAAACTTTTCCGCGGAGACATAGCAGATGCTCGATGTCGGCTGGCGGCGTTTTACCTCGTGGCCAATGGCGTGCATCAGGTGGGTTTTGCCCATCCCCACACCGCCATACAGGAACAACGGGTTATAAGCCCGCGAGGGCCGCTCGGCGACGGCCAGCGACGCCGCGCGCGCAAACTGGTTGCCGTTGCCGATGACGAAGTTGTCGAAGGTGTAACGCGAGTTGAGCTGCGCCGCCGTCGACCAGTCGAAACGGCCCTGCTCCGGCATGCGGTGGTTCGGCACCGGAGCCGGAGCCGTGGGCGCATGTGCGGGCACCGGTCCAAACCCGCCGTCCTTGCGCTGCGGGGGAATCGAAGGATCGTCCACCGAAGTCACGAAGCATACGTCGTCGAATTCCAGTGACTGTAGATCGATCGCCTCCTGGATCAGGTCGCCATACTTGTCGCCGATGTGCTGAAACTCCGGCGACGGCACGCGCACATAGAGCGTGCGACCTGCCGCATGACTGAATCGAGTGGGCTTGAGCCAGTGGTCATAGGACTGGCGGATTACCTTTTTTTCGAGGGCAGAAAGAATCTGAACCCACGGATTGAGAGCCGAAGCCGGCGAAACTGCGAATGCCATCGAGCGAATCCTTGCCTGCGCCGCCTCTTTAACGGCCGAAATCGTTCATCCGCCGCGTTTCAGGCAACAGCTCTCTCATCGGGCGAATTTGGCTCGCCTTCCGACTTCGCAATGAACTGCCTGACTGCCGTTGATCTGTCCCGGATGTACACACCGGGACGTCGGATGAAACTGGTTCCGTGGGACGCTGGGAAACTTTCTTGAACGGTCCCGATGGTAGCACATTTGGAGGTCGTTGCAATCCCCCATTCACACAACTTTGCTCAATCTCCCGCAGGTTGCACCATCGATGGTGAAAGCCGCCAAAAAAGTTGTTCCGGCGGCCGTCCGACACCCCCGAAAACACCATCCGGCTCCACCATTCTTTCCCGCCGCGGTCGACGTCTTGGCCCGACCGCCAGCCGCGCGGCCGAAGTTCGAAAAGGGAGCCAAACTGGATTCCTGGCTCAACCTGCGATACACTTAATACTTGCCGTCAAGGCACAGATTTTCAAGAGGAAACAGGAGCGCATTTCCATGCCCAAGCGCACATTTCAACCTAACCGCCGCAGCCGCGTGAAAACGCATGGCTTTCGCGCGCGCATGAAGACCAAGAGCGGCGCAGCCGTGTTGAGCCGCCGTCGGGCGGCGGGCCGCAAACGCGTTTCGGTCAGCGCAGGCTTCCGCGACTAGCCCATCCCTGCCGATTCGCTTTTGGCGGAATGGATTATGTGCCGTCGCCTTCCTGCCAGATCGATTTCCGGCGTTGCCATGACCACCTCTCTCAACGCTGATTCGCGCTGCACAGCACCCGGTTCTGCACCTCGGCGCCAGACGCTGTCGGGTGCACGCCTTCGCAAGCATGCCGACTATCAGCGCGCCTACGCAGCCGGCCGCAAACGCCAGTCGCCGTCCATGAGCTGGTTTATGGCGCCTCAAACTGAACCGTCGACCGGCCCGCGCGTCGGGCTCACTGCCGGAAAGGTTCTGGGCAAAGCTCACGAGCGCAATCGCATCAAGCGCCGCATGCGCGAGATTCTCCGGCGTCATCGGGAACTGCTGCCTGATGGCTTCGATCTGATCCTGCATCCGCGCCGCGCTGTATTGACTGCGGATTTCACGAAACTCGACGCCGAGGTGATGCGTATTCTTCGACAGGCGAACGCCGAGGCAGCGCGTCTGGCGCAGCCTGATCAGGCAAAGCCGATGCCTCGAGCAAAGCCCATTGTATGACCCGTATTCTGCTCGCAGTTCTGGCCTTTTATCGACGCTGGCTTTCACCGGCGCTCCATTCGGTGAGCCGTGGCGGCTGCCGTTTTGTGCCCACGTGCTCAGAGTACGCCGAGGTGGCGATTGCTATTCACGGCCCATTGCGGGGTGTCGCGCTGGCTGCCTGGCGCTTGCTTCGATGCCACCCCTTCAGCCGCGGGGGCCTCGACCAGGTGCCGCCCCGGCGCAGTGGGCCGCGACGCCAATCCATTTTTCCCCACGAACCATTACCATAGAAGAAGCAGCGCCCGGTGGCGCGGCGCTTCTCAAACGACAGGAAGTTCCCTTTGCCCGAAATTCGCAATCCAAATCTTGAGTCGCAGGGTTCCGGCGGCAGCGGCAGCGGCGGCGACTTCCGCAGCCTTATTACGTTCACGTTTCTGGCCCTCGCGGTCCTGCTCGCCTGGCAATACTTCAAGCCCAACCAGCCTGCACCCGCGCCGGCAACGCAACAGCAGGCTCAGCAGCAGTCCCCGCAGGCGGCAGCGCCGGTCTCCACTCCGGGTCCTGCTTCCAATTCCCCGGCCCCCGCAGCTTCGTCCGCTGCCCCGTCCACTCCCACCATAGCCGCCGCGGCCGAGACTGACACCACAGTTGAGAACGAGCTTTACAAAATCGTCTTCAGCAATCGCGGCGCGCAGGTGAAGCATTGGATCCTCAAGAAATACACCGATACCTCCGGCAAACCACTGGACATGGTGCAGCCCGAACTGGCCGCGCGTTTCGGATTGCCGCTTTCGTTCTATGCCTATGATCAGGCACTCACCGCGCAGTTGAATCAAGCCCTCTATCAGGTCACGGTTTCAGGGCCGCAGGCTTCCGGGACCGGTCGGCTGCTGGCGCCCGGCACTCTCACCTTCCGCTACGCGCAGAATGGTCTCGACGTCGTCAAGACCTTCCATTTCGACTCCAGTTACGTGATCGGAATCGACACCCAGGTCCGTCGCAACGGGCAGCCTGTGCGTGCTCTCGTGTCGTGGCCCGCCGGCCTGGGCGACATGGAGGAGTTTCTTCCGTCTTCGCAGACCCGCAGCCCATTGCCAACGCCTTCCCAGATCGTCTGGTCCGTTGACGGCAAGCAGGACACCACAGCCGCCGCCAAAGTGAGCGGCAATGCCACCGTCGACCAGCCGTTCCAGTATGCCGCCCTTACGGACCTTTACTTCGCCGCGGCTTTCCTTCCTGACAACCCCGCGGACGCCACCCTTGTCACACTCCATAACAGTGTTGAACTCGCCAGCGATCTAAGTAACCCGAACAGCCAGAAGAAGCCCGACAGCGTCCTTGGCCTGGCCATGGGCAACACCAGTGGCGATACCCGTCTGCGTTTGTACGCGGGCCCCAAGCAGATGGAAGTGCTGAAGACCATCCACGCCATGGGACCGGACGGCAAACTCGACGGACCAACACTCGAGCCGCTGATCCAGTACGGCATGTGGACCGTCATCGCCAAGCCCCTCTATCTTGCCTTGCGATGGTTGCGCAATCTGCTCGGAGCGGGCCCCTACACCTGGGGCTGGGCCATCATCATCATCACCGTGATCTTCAACCTGGTGCTGCTGCCCACCCGCTTCATGATGATGAAGTCCTCGCTGAAGATGATGCGCATCCAGCCCAAGGTGGAAGCCCTCAAAAAGCGCTATGCCCATCTCAAGGCGACCGACCCCAAGCGCTCCGAAATGAATACGGAGATGATGCAGCTCTACAAGGACGAGGGCGTCAACATGTACGGCGGTTGCCTGCCCATGCTCTTGCAGATGCCGCTGTTCTTCGCCTACTACAAGGTCCTGTTGAATGCAGTCGAGCTGCGCCAGGCCCACTGGTTCTGGCTCTCTGATCTATCCGCGCCGGACCCGTTGCACATTCTGCCGGCCCTGATCATCGTCACCATGTTCCTGGTGCAGTACATCACTCCCTCGCCGGGTATGGACCCCACCCAGCGCCGCATGATGGCCTTCATGATGCCGGTGTTCATGGGATTCATCCTGTGGCACTATGCCTCGGGTCTGGCCCTTTACTGGATCACCGGCAACATCATCAATTTGGCTATCCAGGTCGGCATCAACCAGTCCAGTATGGGCAAGGAGATGCACGCCATTGCAGCCCGGCGAGCCGCCAAAAAGAGCGGCAGCGCCGGCCCCAAGGTGGTGCAAGGCCGTCGCTAAAGCAATTCTCCAGTGAGAGAAAGCGCACCTGCGTTGTGAAACGGCACGACCTGGGTCGTGCCGCCAAAGGTTCATAAAATCTGGGGCTTTAGCCCCTGAGGGAATTCTTCATCCAGGCCATCCCCACCCCGCATCACTTGCGCCCCGCAAGAGCATCCCCGCGCGCCGCTCAACACAACCCTGAAAAGTCCTTTGCTCATCTCCGTATCTACAGGATGGAACGGCCTTTCTTTTCAATGAATGTGCTTCGGTTTGCTCACTGTAGAGGAGTTTAGTAGGATGGGAATAGCTTTTGATTGGGGCAACAATTGCCCGACAGGCACCCAGGGGAGAGCGCCGATGACAGAACTGGCGGCAGTTCACAAGGAAGAAACCCAGAAATCGCAGGTCGATACCGAAACCACCGAGAGATTCATTGCGGAAAAGCACATCGGCGAGCGCATCAAGCGGCTCAGGCTCAAAAAGTCGATGGGCCTGGTAGAACTGGGGAAGCATACCGGGTTATCCGCCAGCTTTCTCTCCCAGCTTGAAACCGGGCGAGTGGTGCCAACCCTGCGCAATCTGGCGCGCATTGCCATGGTCTTCTCAAAGGATCTGTCTTATTTCTTTGAGACCGAGCCCCAGGCCATGTTTCGCGTGCACCGCCGCAAGGAACGGGTTCGGCTGCCCCAGACCGGCGTCGATGACCCGACCTACTTCTTCGAGAGCCTGGGCTACATGGTGCCCGACCGCCACATGGATCCTTATTTCGCCCAGTTCATTCCCCTTGAAAACAGCCATGAGCCCCGTGCCCACATGCATCCGGGGTTCGAGTTCCTCTATGTGCTGGACGGTGCGCTGGACCTGCACCATGGCGAGCACCACTGCACGCTGGAGCCGGGCGACGCTGTCTACTTCGACGCCAGCACGCCGCACTCCTATGTCTGCTCCGGCAAGCGTCCGGCCGATGCCCTCATTGTGACCATGCACCAGCCTCCAACCGCCCAGCCCGTCACTCTGCTGCGTCCATCTGCCCCCCGGATTCTGCCCGGTGGTTCAACTCCGAATCCCGCTGGTAGCAGATAACGCGCAGCACTCCTACGCCTCAACTCTGCCAAAATACTCCGCTACTTCCTGCCAGTTGTTCACGCGGACGAAGCCGCTCTCTGTCGCGTTGTGAGGCGCGCTATAGAGCAGGCCCTGGCCCTCAAATCGGAGAAGGTTCCGCGGCAGGTCGTCGATCAGGTAGTCAGCCCGAAGAATGCTTTTGTTGCCGCAGAATACGTAATGCGTGGGCGGGATGAATGGAAAGTGCCGCTGCAGCCAGCGATATTTGGGGCCCAGCGAGTTGGGCACCGTCATGGCCTGCGTTGCGATAAAAATCTCAAATCGCGCAGAAAGCTGTTTCAGCACCTCCTGTGCGCCGGGCATCAGCGCCAGGTCCTCGAAGAAATCCTCTGCATCGAGAAATGCGCGCAACTGCGCCTGGCGATCCGCGGGCGTAACTTCCCAAAGACCCTTGCCCGCCAGGTCGTCTACGGTCACCAACTCGTCGAATTCCTGGTTGTAGCGGCGCAGGTGCTCAGCCAGCGTATCCGCCATCACCTCGTCCATGTCTACGCAGATGCGCCGCACTGTCCACTCCTTCGATAGTGAAGGGAATCAATTTCCAGATGTCTTTTAAAAGGTTAGCGGGGAAGAAAGTCGTGCCTCAGGCCCCAGCCTGATGATGAGGCTTGCGGATGGCTCGCCCGGCGCCTGGTGCTGCTTCAGGCTGCGGTGATTTTGGCGCCGGGGCCATGGCCGGGTCCCAGTAGAGCAGCCGTCCGCAACTGTCGCAAGTCAGCAGTTCGCCCTCCCGCAGCTGGTTCCAGACTTGCGGGCGCACACCCATCCGGCACCCCGTGCATTGCTGATTTTCCGCAAGTGCCACTCCGGTTCCCCGGCTCGCGGAAATGCGGTCAAAGCGGGTGAGCCACTCCGGTTCAATCGCCTGGCGCAAAACGGCGCGCTCCGATTCCAGAGCAGCCTGTTCGCGGCTCAGTTCCTTCTGGCGCAATGCGATTCGCTCACGCGTTTTATCCAGTGCCATCGCCAACTGCTCCACCTGGGCCCGGGCGGCGCCCAGCGCGATCTCCTGCGTCTCTGAGCGCTCCAGGCTGGCGTATTCATCGTTTTCAAGACGCTCGATTTCCTGCTCGGCGAAGCGCACCTCGTGTTCCACGGCCGCAGCCTGTGCAGGAGTCGTCACCGCGTCCAGTTGCGCGCGGACGTGCGCTGCCTTCCTGCGATGCGCGTCCACCTCGCGTTCCATGCGCGTTCGCAGCTGCTCCTCGCGGTTCAGCGCGGCTGACGCATCTGCAGCCTGGCGCTGTGCCGAGGCCAATGCGGTCTCAGCCTCCACAATCTCGGCGGGCAGGGCTCTGGCCGCTTTCCCCAGGCGAGCCCGCTCCAGATCCAGGCGTTGAAGCTTTACGAGATTTTCAATGTGCGCTTCCATCTGCTCCTAGAAGTCTAAGCCATCCACCGTCCATTCAGAAAATCAAGACGTTACAACCATCGCCCCTTTGCATCCAATACACTGTGGACTTCATGACAGTGCGACGATTTCTGTGGCGGCATAAAGCTGTCCGTTGGATAGCAGGCATTTTGCTGCCCGTTCTGGTCGTGCTTTTTGTCGTCGTGACTGTGTTGGCCCACCGCGCGGAGCCCTTCCTGCGCGCACAGATCGTGGAGGCGCTCTCCGCACATTTTCACGCCCGCGTCGAGTTGGACAGCTTCCACTTCAAGTTGGGAAACAGCCTGCAGGGAGAGTGGGGCATATGGGCCGAAGGGCGTGGCTTACGCATATGGCCGGCCGCCGGAACTGCGGACACGGCCGGGTCGGCTGGCCCCCTTATCCAGTTGGCTGAATTCCGGTTTCATGCGCCATTGCGCTTCAAGCCAGGCGTTCCCGTCCATATCCCCGAGGTGCGTTTAAACGGACTCGACATTCACCTGCCGCCCAAATCGCATTCTTTGGGCAAAGCACTTCAGGCACAAGGCGCGAATCAGTCCACTGGTTCGCACCTTGTCACCTTTCGCGTGGACAAAATTCTCTGCACCAATGCCCAACTGGTCCATGAACCCGACTCGCCCGGTAAGCTACCACTCAACTTTCTGATTTCGCATCTTCAACTGACTGAGATGAGACCGGAACAAGGCATTACGCCTCAGGCGGGCATGCACTTTGAGGCAGAACTCACCAATCCGCGCCCGGTGGGCACCATCCACACCAAGGGCGTCTTTGGCCCCTGGCAAGTGGATGATCCCGGGAACTCAGACATAGTGGGCGACTACTCTTTTGATCACGCAAACCTCGCCACTTTCAAAGAGATTGCAGGTACCCTCACTTCGAATGGACACTACCAGGGCACGTTGCGCGACATCACGGTGGACGGTGAAACCGACACCCCGGACTTCCGTCTATCCGGCATCGGCAACGCCATGCCCTTGCATACGCGCTTTCACGCCACCGTCGATGGCACCGACGGCGACACCTGGCTGAACCCCGTCGACGCCACTCTGGGCCACTCCCGTTTCACCGTACAGGGCAAGATCGTGCGAGTCCTTGTGAGTCAGCCGGATAGTGCGCCAAAAAGCATCGGCCACGACATTGCGCTAACCGTCGATATTGGCCAGGGCCGCATCGAGGACTTCACCCGGCTTGCCAGCCACGAGTCCACGCCCTTGCTCACCGGCGTCCTGGCCCTCAACGCCTCTCTTGACGTTCCGCCCGGCACAACACCCGTGTTGCGGCGGATGACAATGGATGGCCATTTTGCTCTCGATCAGGCGCAGTTCACAAACCCCGGCGTCCAGGCCCGCATGAGGGAACTGAGCCTCCGCGGACAAGGCAAGCTCCAGGAATTGAAGTCCCCCGAACCCACCGATGTCCAGGCCGACATCCTGGGCGACTTCCGCGTCGTGCGCGGCGTCATCACATTGCCTAAGCTCGCCTTCGCCGTTCCCGGAGCAGGCATCGATTTGAAAGGCACCTATGGGCTGCAAGACGGCGCACTTGACTTTGTCGGGAACGCCATGATGCAGGCCACACTCTCTAAAATGGTGGGCGGTTGGAAGGGCTTTCTGCTCAAGGCGGCCGATCCGTTCTTCAAAAAGGATGGCGCGGGTGCGGATATTCCCATCCACATCCACGGAACAGCCAAAGATCCCAAAATCGGCATCAACTTCCATTGAGGCTCGCCGGTTTCAACTGTCCTCATCCAGATCGCTCTCCGTCATGTTGAAAGCCGGATTTGGAGGCTGATCTTCGGCTTGACGGAGGCGTGTCAGGGTTTTCCGGTAGAACCAGGCAGCCGCCAAGCCGCCGGCGAGGGCTGATGCGGCCGCTACAGCCCCCACCTTCAGCCAGCCTGACGGTCGCGAGGTCTGCGCGGATTGAGGAGGGGAAGATGAAGATTCCGGGGGATTTGTCATGGGACTTTCACCGCTCTCCATGCGGCCTTCAGCTGTTTGTCGGGACACAGGTGGTCGTCTATCGGATGCGTCAAACGATTCAAGGATGCGGAATCCCACATGCTGGGAAACTTTCAATTTTGGAATTTGCATTCTTCCGAATCTATAGTATGCTGTAGATATTCCAGTGATGGAGACGGTACAAGTTACCACTCCGGATCTGGAAGTAGTTTGCGTCACTGGCCTCCCGGCACGAACAGCAAAAAGTTCGTGCCGTCTTTTTTTGCTCTCCGCGATCCATCTGGAGATCATATCCCAAAGCCTTTATTGCCGTCCGCAAACGCTTCGCGACAATCTTCTCCCCGATTTGCAGATCAATTCCCTGAAGGGCGCACAATCAACTCACGAGTCAAAAAAAAGCTGCCCCGGCCCAGTTTCAAATCCTCGTCCAGAGTGCAAAAGAGCGGAATCAAGCGCCTTGAAGCCAGAAACAGGAGTTAATCTCTTCCATATCTGGATTCTGCGGCTAAGTTCAATTCCAACAGAGACGTGGCGCCAATGGTACTCTCCATTCTGCTGAAAATAAGGAACTTATTCACAGAATAGGGGGTGGGGAGGGGGGTAGGAAGGGATACCCTCGTGAGGATACGCACCGGCCAGATGTCCGGCCAGGAATCGAGAGCCGGAAGAACTCCTTGATTCCCGATCACTGATACCTGACTCCTGGTTCCTGATCTCGGTTAGAATGATCGGGAGAGAGCTTCCCATGATGAAGTGGACAAAATACCGCTGGGCCTTGGGCTTTGCCGTATTTGCGATTACGGCCGCCAGTTATGCGCAGTGGTCGAATCCCGCCGAAGATGTTCCTGCCTATCACCCCTCAGCTCCACTCAAGGTGAGCGCCTTGCCGCCCATCCTCTCAGGGGCCAAACTGACCGGCGAAAACTTCCGCTACCCGTGGCAGGTCCATGTCTACCAGCAGGCGGCAAAGGTCGGAAATGTGCTCTACCAGCTCCCCTGCAACTGCCGCTGCGACAGATCCCTGGGCCACACCAGCCTGCGCAGCTGTTTTGAGGGCTTGCACGGTACCGAGTGCTCCACCTGCGCCAAGGAAGCCCTGTTCGCCTACCAGCAAACCCGGCTGGGCAAATCGCCAACCCAGATCCGCGCTGCCATCGGCCGCCACGAATACGAAGCCATCGACCTCGAAAAGCAGTAGTCTGAGCCGTCAATCCCAATTCGGCGTAGAATGAAGACATGCAGCACGAGCCAGTTGGCCCGGCTCGCACCCAACTGGATTCGCTTCTTGTCTCCGGTCCATCGTGGGGGCGTCACGGTTTCGACGGGATCGCTTGCGGCACGGAGGCATGCCGGGGTGTGGGCACCCGTAATCGCCTGCAAAACAAAAGTTGCCAACGATAATCTGGCACTTGCAGCTTAATTAACTAAGCTGCCGTCTTTCGCGGCTTTGCCTATGGGCTGCGAGTAAGACGTCATTCAGTAGGCTGGTGGTTGCGGCTCGGTCCGTGTTGTAACCACAAGATCATCGGACTAGCTTCTGGCGCATCTTGTCCGTTCTGAGCGCCAGGAGCGAAATCATCCGGAACCGGACTGAGCATGGATTCTCTTGGCTGACAACGATTTCGGACGCGGGTTCGACTCCCGCCGCCTCCACCAACTCTAAGTTACTTATTTTCAGTAGCTTATCTTCAAGAGTCAAAATTGGCGCGCAGTTTTGTACGTAATTTGTACGTTGCGCCCTTTGACCGACTTCCGTTCTGCGGGCAATCTCACCTGAAGAAGTGGGAGCCCGATGCTGCTTTCTGTCTTTACCCGCCACTCCACCACCTGCAGATTTTCAAGAGACCGTGCCTGCCGGCGCTGCAATTGCCCCAAGTGGGTCGGCGGCCAGGTCAACGGATATTACTTTCGCCAGAGTGCCAAAACCCGCCAGTGGGCCGAGGCCGAAGAAGTGCGCGTCAAGCTTGAGGAGGCGCTCATCAAAGGCCTGCCGCCTTTCGGCACCGCGGTGGCGACCGGTTCGGCGCCGCCAATCCCCACTCAGGCCGATCCCCCGCCGGCGTCCCGGACCGGAGTCCCGGAACCACGCGTACCGAAGCCGCGGCCAAGGGTCACGGTAGCGCAAGCAGTGGAAGCATACCTGGCCGATGCCGTCAGCCGCAGCGTCGAATCCTCGACCCTCAAGAAACTCGAAACCATCTTCCGCAAGCAGTTTCTTGCCTGGACGCGCGTTGAGGGGATCGAATACCTGGATGAACTGGAGCTGGATACTCTGCTGAACTTCCGCAACACCTGGGAAGACGGTCCCCTCGCCAAGCAGAAAAAGCAGAGCCGAGTGATTGGGTTCTTCTGGGCCTGCGTACGACGCCGCTACCTGACTGAGAACCCCGCCATCGGTCTCGGGAAGATAAAGGTCGTGCAGATCCCGACCGACTACTTTCCGCCTGACGAGTTCGAGAGGATCATTGCCGCAACCTACATTCGCCGGGGCGATCGCGGGGGCGGAGATGTGAAGGCGAATCAGACCAGGCTTCGCACCATGACCCTGCTGATGCGTTGGAGCGGGCTACGCATCCGCGATGCGGTGACTCTCGAACGACATCGCCTCAATGGCGATAGCCTTCTGCTCTATCAGGCAAAAACCGGGACACCTGTCTACGTGCCGCTCCCCCCGCACGTCGTGGAGGCGCTCGAAGACATTCCACCCGGCCCCAAGCCGAATCCACGCTACTTCTTCTGGAGCGGCAATGGAGATCCGAAAAGCGCTGTTGCCGATTGGCAACGGAGTTATCGCCGTCTATTCAAATCGGCAGATATCAGAACAGCCGACGGCGAAAGAAAGCGATGCCATCCCCACATGTTCCGCGACACGTTTGCGGTGGAAATGCTGCTCGCCGGCGTACCTATCGATCAGGTTTCGCTCTTGCTCGGCCACGCGTCGGTGAAGATCACGGAAAAGAGCTACGCTCCTTTTGTGAAGGCACGACAGGTCCAGTTGCAGGAGAGCGTACGCAATGCCTGGAACGCCGCCACAGGGAACGGGCCGCAAAATGCACCGCCGACTTCGGCCGCTTCGGTGAACAAGCGCGCCGGATGGCAGTTGATTCGTTCGGGAAAGAAAGCGAAGGCAACGGCATGAGGACTACTGAATCGACGGCCCGGAATACCGCGCCATATAGCTTTGAGCACGCGCATGCACCTGGTCCCAGTGTTCGTCGAGAGTCTGGAAGAAGACTTCCGGCATGCGATCGTTAATCACTCGGGTTCGAAGCCAGAATCGAAAGAACATTGCCTCCATCATATCGTCGGGAACCTGTGCTGCGTTGCAGTACGAGATTGCGGTTTGAAGATGCTCGAAAGCGGGTCCCACTTCCCACTCAGCTTCCCCCTTCGAGGCAGGCGGGCGACCCAGCCACGTTTCTGGAGCGGATCGCGCAGCCTCGATGCGGGCCATGTGCTTGTCGAATGCCGTGCTCCGGGTAGGGCTTGGCAGATCATCGTAGATCAGCTCCAGAAGGGCAAGAATTTCCTTCATCTCCGTGCCGAAGGTCCGGCGCAGCCTTTCAGCTTCATCTGTAGGAACACGCATGCGGCGGAAGCAATAGGTTAGCCATGCATTGAGGGACGCACCTTCCATGGCGAAAGAGCTGACTTCCTCATCGAGCGCATTCAGTACGGCGACACCCAACTCGGATGCCGCGAAGCGCCGTTTCTCGGACAGGTCTGTGCGGCCTCGCTCGTGATAGAGCGAGTAGCAAAGATCGATCGCACGGCTGTCCGAGTCGGCCCGCCGGCGATACGCGCGAAGCGTTCGCTTCCACTCGCGTATTTGGGCGGAGGATAGCCGGTCACGGTTGTCCTCGGTAACGAGTAGGCCGGTTTTCGTGAATGCGTACATCAGGTCAGGGCTCACTTGGGCCTGGCGAAAGACGAGCCTGAGCTCATCCGTAAGTCCCTGGCTGAGAGCCTCGGCCTCGGCAGCTGAAATAGCGACCTCAGTTCCGCCTGCGCCTTCCGGGTTGGAGATGAGGTGGGCTCTCTCTTTCCCTCGCATGCGCCGGTGATGCCCGTTCGTCATCGCCTGCTCCAACTTTCATTCTACGGTCCGACCAGACCGCTCTCGACTTGTTCGCCCAAAGGAATTTTGACCGAGCTCTGTACCTGAGCTACCAATAATTCGCCTGCATTTGGCAGTTCGAATGTTTCTGAATCATGAACTATCGAACATCAACTTTGAACAAGGAATTGCCTCATGGAACTTCAACACGAGCTTGCATCGAGTACTTCGGGCGAACGGTCGACGAATGCCGCTGTTTCGGACCTGGAGCGCCATTTCACCGTGGCTGAATTGTCAAAGCGCTGGTTCTTCAGCAAAAACACGATTCGGCGCCTCTTCAGCCAAGAGCCGGGAGTGGTTAGGGTTGCACGTCCGCAGACCCGGTCGAAAAGAGGGTATACCTCCATGCGGATTCCCGAGCGGATCGCTGAGCGGGTACACCGGCGATTGCAAGGGCTCTCTTAAAAAGACCAACTTGCAACTCGTATCGAGCTGGTCGGAAGCCACATGAGGTCGCGGATTTGACCGAGTTTTGAGATCGCCTCATGCTGGCTCGGCATTCGAGGAGGCCCAAGTGACGAAGCGACCCAGGTTTCTCATCATCGCGGTATTGCTAACGTTTCTCGACTTGGCGGTGGTTGTTTGTTACGGCTGGCCGGTTTGGACGGCATGGTCAGGTGACCCTTGGAGCCGCGGGATTTTGGTCCTACTGGCGGCGTTAGGGGCTACCTCGCTGGCAAATGTTTGGGCTCAAGTGGTCCCTGCACAAGACATCTTGCTTGGCGGCCGGAGCGCCGACAGTGAGCAAATCGCGGTGCCAATTCCAGTACAAGTGCAAGGACAAGCGGATGTTTGATTCGATCACGGATCTCGCAGACAAACTCGCAGCCACCGGCTACTTCATCGACCAGGTAATGACCCAGGTGGTCTTTCTCGCTGCGAAGCTGCAAAAGCCGCTGCTGCTTGAGGGTCCCGCGGGCAGTGGCAAGACCCAGCTAGCCATCTCGGTCGCTGCGGCAGCGGGCACACACATCGAGCGGCTGCAGTGCTACCGCGGCGTGACCGAGGACAAAGCCATCGGCCGTTTCGACGAGGGCCTGCAGCGTCTCTACATGGAGTTCTCAAAGGGCCAGCACGAAGACTGGCAGAGCGTTCAGACGAACCTCAAGGGGCGGGACTTCTTCCGTCCCGGTCCCCTGATGCGGGCGCTCGAATGCGAGCGGCCCTGCGTGCTGCTCATTGACGAGTTAGACAAGGTCGACGATGGTTTTGAAGCCATGCTGCTGGAAATCCTTTCCGCATGGCAACTTTCGATTCCGGAATTCGGCACGGTTGCGGCGAAGAGCATACCGTTTGTCGTGCTAACCAGCAACGAAGAGCGAAGACTGGGGGACCCAATCAGACGGCGGAGCCTCTATGTACGGGTCGAGCACCCGACGCCGGAACGCGAGGCGGAAATCATCGCCAGTCGCACTCCGCAGGCCGATCAGAGCTTCCATCGCGAGCTGGCCGGGATCGCGCTCTCGTTCCGCAATTACTCGCTCGAAAAACCGCCATCTGTCTCCGAAATGATCGATTTCGCCAACGCTCTGCAGTTGCTCGGAACAGACCACGTCACCGCTGAGTTGCGCGATGTTCTTTTGCCCTTCCTTGCCAAGACCGAAAAAGACCGCAGGCACCTCCTGCTCCGCGAGGGATTCAAGAGCCTGCTCGACGACGGCGCACGATTCGCACAAAGTCTTGCGCTTCACGGAGGACCGGCCTCATGAATAGATGGCTGCTCCTGCTGTTGTTAGCGTTTCCCCGGTTCGGCTTCGGACAGGCCGATCCGGCGCCGGCGGCGGCCTTGGTTCGCCAATATGCGGCACACTATCGCGTGCCTCCGGAGTTAATCGCCGCGTTGATCGACGTCGAGTCGCGGTGGAATCCAAGGGCAGTTTCGGATAAGGGGGCGATGGGGTTAATGCAACTCATGCCGGCGACTGCCAAACGATTCGGCGCCTTCGACCCGTTCAATACCGAACAGAACATCGCGGCAGGCACGCGTTACGTGACGGCTTTGATGTGGGAGTTCCACGGCGATCTGCGTCTGGTGACCGCAGCCTACTACGCGGGCGACCGCGGAATTGCGCGAGAGCGACTGGATTATCACAATCCGGATGTTGTGGCCTACGTGCAGGCGGTCCGGAGGCATTACGTGCTTCGCAAGCATCCGGCCGTACGGCCGTCAAGGAGGTCAACCCCATGAAACTTCGCTGGCTCATCCCGATTGCGGTTCTGATTCCGCTGCGAATAAGCGCAGCCGACACGCCCGTAGGGGCGCGTGTCGCCACCATTACTATCAATCCTCGCGAGGTGACGGTCCTTCACCTGCGGCCGGAGTTTGAGTCGACGATCCGCATGCCGGAAGAAATCACCTCCGTCATTCTCGGCAGCCCTGGCGAGTTTAAGGCCGAGCACAGCGAGGGAGAACCGGAGTACGTCTACGTGAAGCCCATCACCAAAGAGCCCGCACAGTCCAATCTGCTCATTGCGACAGGATCGGGTCAGCACGTGACGCTGGAGTTGGTTAGCGATGGCGCCAGTGTTACGAACCCAGCAGAGCCGGTTGACTTCCTGATCGAGTACAGGGCCTCGCGGAGCTTCCTGATCGCTGATGATTCCCCCACCCCGGCGATGCCAAGTCGACCCAGCAAGCAACCGGATCATGACCCGGGTGCCGGGGAAGCGAGGTCAGGTTTCGTACCGCTTTCGAGTCTCGATGAGGAGTTCAGGCAGCAACAACAAATCAATGCTCCGAAATGGACAAAGTGGCAGGACAAGCAGATCGAGACATCGATTGGGGACATGCGGCAGCTAAGTAACGAATCGGTGATCTCCTATTCCATCCTGAACAGCTCGAATGAACCGGTCGAGATCGTTCCGCCCCAGATTCAGATCACCGGACGCCAAGCGACAAAGAAGAAAAAGAAGGAAGGCAAAGGCATCATCTCCGACCAGTTGGAGATCCGCGACTACAGATTGAGCACGACCCGGCTTGAGCCCGGAGCGCGCGCTGACGGCGTGGTTGTGTTCGATCGGCCGAATTTCAAAGAATCGACGGAAAAGCTGTTCTTGCAAATCGCGCAGGCAGACCAGGTAGATCGTCCCGTCCTGATCCGACTGCCATTCACCCCACCCATCTCGGGCGATGGCAAGTAGAGAGGAGTAGTGAAAGGTTATGAGTGTCACCGACAACAACAGGAATGGAAGCGGCGGCTTGCCGACGTCAGTAGTGGATCCCGCAGGGCCGATCGTTGAACATCCCTCGACGCAGGGTCTCAGTAGCAACCAGGAGCCCGCTCCGAAGTTCGCGACCCGAGCTGACGTCAAGGGAGTCGAAGGAATCAGCAAGAGTAAGCTGATTCTTCTTGGCAGCGGACTGGCCGTTGCAGTCCTCTTCTTTGTCTTTACGGCTATCGTCGGCAAATCGCCGAAGAAACTGGTTCCGGTCAGGCAGCCGTCTCAGCAAGCCAAGCAGGAGCAGGCAACTCCCTCGAAAAGCAGCGTGACGCCGCTGATGGACACCCCACATACGCCAGCGCCGGACGACACGACCGGTCAACTTGGGCCAAGCGACATTCGGCGCACACGCACGCTAAATGGTGGCGAAACGACCAAGCCATTCGCCGGCAAGCCTGCCGTCGCCAGTTCTCTGGGGGCAGTGCCTTCTTTCGCAGACACACAGCAGAAGTGGGAAGATCCGGCTCCCTACAGCGGGGCTCCGCCGGCAGAGACACCGCAAACGCAGCAGAACAGTTTGAAGGAGCCATCGCTCATCTTCGTGCGGAGCCTGGCACAAAACCAAGCCGGCGCCGCACCCAAGGTCAATGGTGATGACGATGGCACACCACGATTAGAACTCACTCCGGGAACGCGTATTCAGGCGAAGCTTGAAACGCAGATATCGAGCGCAGTGCAGGCTCCTGTGGTCGCCGTAGTCGAATACACATACGCCATCGGCGACAGAATCATCGTTCCCGCCGGGGCGCGTGTTTACGGCCAACTCCAGCAGGCCGATCGAAGCGGGCTTGTCAGCGTGAAATTCGACGAGATCGAATTGCTAGACGGCGCGCGAGAGAAGATCGATGCCGTGGGCACGGGGCTCGATCTCGGGCCAATCAAGGGCAATGTCTACGGCAAGAACACGGGCAAGAACTTCTTTGTGCGTGCAGCATCCGGCCTCGGTTCCGTGCTCGCGGAAGTGGCTGGCAACAATTCGAGCGCCGCGTTCTCAGAAGATGACATGCTGCGGGAGCGGCTGGCCGAAAACATCGGCACGGCGGGCGACTCCGAAGGGATGAATCTCGACGCGAACAGCCGCGTCGTCGTTTCCGTCCCCGCGGACACGAAGATCTACGTAGTCTTCACCAAGCACGAACAGACCCCCTCCGAGCTTCAAAAGGTAGCTCCCACAGCTAAGTAGAGCAGCCACACCTTCTCTCTTCTTTTCGCACTGGCTCAATCCGCCAGGGCGTTCTTTTTTGGTCATCTTGCGTCATACCTACCCGGTTCGGAGCATTCTTGTCTCTCAATGCTGCTGTGAGATACCGATCATTCCTAATCGTGCGAGCTGAAATGGGCTAAGATCGATCCGGTTGACTCATCGTGCAGTTGAGCAATGTTCGCTCCCGATTGCTCAATTCGGAAATGAGCAAAGATCGATCCCGATGCCCCAAAGTGCGGATGGGCAATTATCGGTCCCGGTGACTGACTGTGCGGTTGGGCCGAAATCTGGTAAACGACTTCAGCGGCTCGACCGATTCACATGGCGGTGCCATGCCCGGCAAGCTGAGGTTTGCGGATCAGTTCGCAACAGGGTTTTGGGGGTAGATCTAGGAAGGAATAATCAAAGACCGTCCACAGCGCCTGCAGATGTAGGTGTGCTCCCAGTTCCAGTAGAGGCGTGGATAAACTTCCCGGTTATACCGGGCGATGCTGCGGAAACGGAGGAGCATTCCCCCTAAGCACGCCACGCCGAGAAGCAGCAAAACGGCGACGGCGTTCTCCGAGGTTACAAGGGAACTCGGATGTTCCAGAATCCCTCTAAGACCCACGAATCCCCAAAAGAAAGTGAAGCATATTGGTATTCCCCAAAGCAGGAGAGGCCGTCCGTACCCGCGAGGATCGGGCGGCGCTGCGGCTTGTGCAAAGTAGGACTGGCTCGTGCCTGAATGGAAGGGCCCCGAATAACTGCGCGTTCCCTGTTCGAAGAGAAGCGGAGCGGCCACGATATTCGTGGTCCCGCACTGGTCGCACTGATACGGATTCAGCCGCGATGTGGATGCCATTCCGTTGTCCCTGGCCTGGCGACAGCTTGCGACACCGGGCTCCTCGATTGAAATTCTAGCTCGATTTTTTCCATTCCGGCCAATTCGCCAATTCAGCAACGGACCGCGCCAGCACGCAATGGGCCGCCCAACCCGCTCATGCGCCGAGAGATAGTGCTGTTTCCCATCTCGGTCCAGCGCGCCAATTTGACTGAATTTCGATCGAGACGCAATCTCCTGCTCGACACGGATGCCCCGAGCAGCCGGGTCCAGGAGAGAAAAACCGTATGAGAACCGCACTCACCTTCTGGCGGCGCTCCCAAGTGTCCGCCCCGACATCCCCCCGCACTCTTCATCGCCCCGATGAAATCAATTGGATACACATCGCCATGAAGTTTGCATTGGGGCTCATCTTCATTGGCAATCTCGCGGCGCCGTTCATGGCGAGAGCCCAGAACCTCGGCACCTCCCCTCAATTCGGCCAAGCCGTGCAAGGCCAGCAAGCAACAACCGTCGAAGGCACCGTCCTCAACATCGTGAACTGGGGCTGCAACGTCATCGCGCCGGTAGTCGCCGTCGCCTGCCTTGGCGTTGCGGGATGGCACTTCAAATCCGGCCGCGGTTATCTCGGCTGGGGCGTCACCGGCGTGGCTCTGATGGTGATTTCCGGTCTCGGACGCATGGCGGAGGGTTTCATCACGCAGGCGCAAGGCATTCAGTAACGAAAGAAGGGATCCATGCAGACGCCACAGTTCCTTCTCGACCTTCTCCAACTGCTGCTCGACCTCGCGGCGCCGGCGGCGTTCTGCACGTTGGCCGCCGCGGGAGTGAGCCTGCGGCACGAAGGCGGGATCAACTTCCACGTGAATGGCCGCACCGGCAAGTGGATTATGTGGACCGTCGTGCTCTTGACATTGCCGGAACTGCTGTCGTGGATCGCGGCACAAGGAATCAATATTCCCTCTGGCAGCGGATCGGTGGGTACGAGCTGGCTCGCCAGCATGGAGACAGTTTTCAAAAACTTCGTCAGCCAGATCGTCGTCGCCAAGCTGGTCCCCGTTTTGGCAGCTTACTTCGTCCTGAAGGCCACGCTCGATGGAGCCACAGGAGAGAACCCGCTCGGATCAGTCGTCGCGGCTCTGTTCCTGATGTCACTATCGGCAACCATGCAGCTCTTTCAGGGATGGAACTCCGGAGGCGAGTACGCAATGACCGACATGCTCACCTCCCTCTGGAATTACATCGTGGGTCAAATCATGCCGGCCGCGGCGGGACTGGCGTGTGTCGGAGCAGTCATCAACTTCGTCCGGCACAGACCCTGGACCAGGCTGGTCTTCGCCGCGATTTCTTTCCTCTGTGTGAGCGGCCTTCTTTCGCTTTTCAAGGCGATGGCGGCTTAAGGAGCAATGTATGAGCCTCGATGGCGCCATCACGAATCTTGCATCCTGGGCAGGTAATACCATGATGCCCACCATGGCCGGCATGTTCTTTGCCGGAGCGGTTTACCGCTACAGCAAGGGCGCCCCCTGCGAGCAATTCCTCTACGGCGGTTTCGCATCGCTGATGTGTTCGGGGATGCTGCGCGCCCTGGAGGGTTTCGTGCAGCACGCGGGCGCGACAAGCGCCGACGCATTCTGGATGGCAACCATGAGTCTGGTGAACTGGACGGCCAACGTGATCCTGCCCATGTTCGCGCTCACGCAGTTGGCGGCGATGGCCCTGCACATGGGAGGCGTGGTTTCGGAGATCTACCCAGGCTCAACGTGGATCAGGAAACTCATAGCGGCCTTCGGCGCCCTCATGGTCTCCGGAATGATGCGCTTGGCCGAATCGATGGTCACGCAAGCGCATGGGGTGGGAGGGTAAGCGAATGAGTCTCGATCTGACGCCTGTTCACCGGAACCTCCACACCAAGGTGACGTTTCTTGGCTTGGAGTTCGAGGATCTGATTCTCGTGCTCGCCTTGGCAGCGCTGATGAATCTCCTTGCCCACTTCGTGAGCGGCAACGCGCATGTGTTCGGGATTCCGCTCAACATCTTCATGGAGTTCGTCATACCGGCGCTAGCCGTGCCGTTCCTGATCCTTTTCAAATACGGCAGGCCGCGCGGCTATCTCACCGACCTCGTCCGCTCGTTCTTTGCTCCGAAAGCCTGGTGCGCGCTTGAGCGAGATTCGGAACTGACGCAACCTTATGTGGTCGACGAGGAGAGCTGAGTCTATGCAGGCATCGATCAGAACACAGAAGACCGGAACGGTCGTTGCTGTTTTAGACGCGGAAGCCGCACGCGTCGCGTTCGCAAGTGTGATCTTCGCGGCGCGCATTCATGAAGAGATTGTTCCACTGGCGCGGATCGTGGAGCAGCAATTGCATATTGAAGGTGCGGGGACTCTGAGCGGGGAGGTTGGCTATGCCGGTCACTCAAGCAGAACACGATAAAAGACTCAAAGCGCCCGCGGTCTGCGAGTTGTTGCCTTTGCGTGATCTTCCTCTCGGCGACAACATCATAGTCCGCACCAACGGAGCATTCGCCGCGGGATATGAGCTCAAGGGCATCCTCGCTTACTTCGCCACTGACGACGAACGCAACCAGAACAAGTCGATGCTCGAAGCGCTGTTCCGCAGCGTTCCCGACGTCAGCATGCGCATTCAGTTTCGTTATGAGATCTCCGAGCGCCTCGGAGATCTTCTCGAAAGTTACGTTCACGAGCAGCGCACCGAACAGTCGGAGGTGATGGCTCTCGATACGCATAGGCTCCGGATGTGGCGTCAAAAGGAAGGCAGCGGATACTTCTTTGAGAACCGCCTTCATGTCTACTTCATCTGGGACCCGCGGATCCACGCGAAGCTCTACCACTCCGTTCAGCAGAAGCGTAGTGCAAACGGATTCACACTAAGCCAAAGGAGGGCCATTCAGCGTACCCGCAAGGAACATGAAACCTTTCTCGCCGAGTTTGAATCCATCCTCCGGGGCATCGAGGGGTCGATGGAGGCGGCCGGCCTCGGGCCCCGGAGGCTCTCGACGCAGGATCTCTTCGAAGAGGTGAAACACGCCCAGCATCCGATTAGGCGCGATCGGCGGCCGTATGTTCCTGGGGAGGAGATGATCGAGTATCGCAGCGCGCGGGAACAGGCGACCGAGGCAAGCATCCTCAACGAAACCGAAACGTACCTGAACATCGATGGGTATCTCTACGCGGTCGTGAGTCTCAAGGAACTGCCGGACGCCACCTTTCCGGGGATGCTCAAGAACTTCTCGACTCTTGGCTTTCCGGTCGTCATCAGCGGTCAAGTCGTCATCCCGGACCAGGTGAAGGTGCTTAAGACCTACAAGAAGCGCCTGCAAAAGATGACGGCCGCACAGAAGGACGCGAACGGAAACTTCAAATCGAATCCCGAGGCGGAAGTAGCGCAGGCGCAGCTCATCCAGGTCCAGCGCGACATCATTTCTTCGTCGCTAAAAACTGCCAAGCTCAGCCTCTGCGTTGTCGCCCGAACGTCCCAACCGGCGATCTCGCTTCGCGATCTCGAAAAGTCAGAGCGTGAACTCGCGAATCGCACGCAAGAGGTTCTGAACGCTTTCACCCACATGAATGGCGCCAAGGCGGTTGCGGAGACGATCGCTAAGCGGCGCATCTTTCTTGGGACGTTGCCGGGGATGGCCGAAGCGGACAAACGGGACCAGGATATGCTCTCATCCAACGTCGCCGATCTTGTGCCTATAGAGATGCCCTGGACCGGCACGCGTAGGAGTCCTTTGATTCTCTTCGAGACTCCCTATCGTCAGCTCATTCCGTTCTCCATGTTCGATCCCGATCTCTCGGACGCGAACGGCCTCCTGATGGCAAAGAGTGGCGGCGGGAAGACACTTGCCGCACAGCAGATGCTGTTGATGGCGGCGCGCGCAAATCCACTCATCTCGATCCTTGAGCGCGGTGATTCGTATCAGCCGCTGGTCGAGTTAATGGGCGGGGAGATGATCGAGATGTCGCTCGAAAGCGACCAGACGATCAATCCCTGGGATTTACCAAGAGGTGAAGACCGGCCCTCGAACGATCAAATTTCGTTTCTCAAGAACCTCACCCGGCACATGCTGGGCGAGAACACGCCGCCAGACCTCGACATCGACCTGCTCGACAGCGTTTTACTTGAAGCAATCGCCTCAACCTACAAAAGGTGCAGCGCCAAAACCTCGAACCCGATTCCGCTCTTCGGCGACCTGGCTGCGGAACTGGCGCACTGGCAGGACCGCGACCGCAACCAGAAGATCAACGCGATGGCGCAGATGGCCTCGACCAAACTGCGCGCCTGGGTCGACGAGGGTCCATACGCGCGGCTCTTCGATCGCCCCACCACTATCGAACTGAACAATCCGTGGCTTTATTTCAACGTCGAGAAGCTAAAGGACGATCCGCGCCTCGAACGCGCGATGAGTCTACTGATAGCGCACACAGCAACCCATCGCGCATCGGGAGTGACCGGGCAGCCGAGCATCGTTCTGCTCGACGAGTGCTGGGCGCTTCTTGAATCGCCGATCCTGGCCAGCGTGGTGGTCCAGCTCTTCCGCACTGCGCGCAAGCGCAATGCGAGCGTTTGGGGCATCAGCCAGACGCCGGAAGACTTCGTCGGCACCCCCGATAAGCCCAACGAGCACGGCGCCGGCATCGTCAAGAACGCAACCACGAAGATTATTGGCAAACAGCCCGGGGATATGACGGCGCTCCGGGAGCACGTTCACCTGAACGAGACCGCGCTCAACCAGATCAAGACCTTCGCCCACCCGAAGAAGGGCGTGAGCGCCGAGTTCCTGATTGCGATTGGAGAGAAGGCCGAATCCACCCACGCGATAAGGATTGTTCCGAGCCCCGTGGACTACTGGATCACGACGACTTATGCGAGGGAGAGGTCGTTTCGCAAGTGGTGGCTGCGCCAGCATCGGCAACTGCCACTGATCCAAGTATACGAGGAGCTAGCCGCCAAATATCCGCGCGGACTGGCTGAACTGGCGCCCTTACAGGTCGAACTGTCGGGAGAGATGCAGGAGGCAATGAGCCAATGAATGACAAGCCTGAACTCGAACCCGAACTGCTCCTGAACGGCGAACCGTATCCTGCCCCGGAGAGCCGCCGTGCGCTGAGCTTCAGCGCTCGCTGGAACAGGAGACTGCTTGTCGGCATTCTCCTAATGGAGACGTGCTTCGTTCTTCCGAAGTACGCGCACGGGCAATTCCTGAGTATCTTCGACTCGATCTTCAGCTCGATTCAGAACGACATCGGCAGCTCGCTCAGCTCGATCAATCAGGTCATTCAACAGACGCAGAAGCTCTATCAGACGACCTTAGCGCCGCTGGCGGCGCTCAATCAGGCGCGCGGATTTGTCGTGAATTCGATCAACAGCTTTCGTGGTCAAATGAACCAAATCTTCAACACGCCCTTCACAAGCGCGGTGACTCCCGGGCCGCAACAGTTCGAGAGTATCTTGCACAGCCGGTTGTCGTCTGAGATTCCTGCCCTGCAGACGAGCATTACTTCGAACTATGGGGCGATCCCGCAGGTCAACACAGCCTCGCCGCAGGACCGCGTGATGATGGACGTGGACGACGCACTGGGACAAGAGAACCTGAAAACCACGCTCATCGCTGACCAGGGCGCGGACGTCATTCTTCAGACTGCCAACCAGATGGAGAATCAGGTTGCGGTGAGCACGCCCGGTTCAAATCCTTTTCTGACTGCGCAGGCCCAGGTCGCGAATCTCCGCTGTCAGGCGTACATGCAAAAGATGCTTGCGGCGGAGCTGCGGCAGGAGGCGGGTCGTATTGCTCACGACAACGTGCTGGTCAAACGCAGAACCGCGGCGACGGGCGGGATAAACAGCCTCATTACAGGAGCGCTGACGGCGCGCTAGGGAGCATTGATTATGACCGATCCAAAGAACAATCCGAACAAACAGCGCAGGTCCTTCTTCTGGCAGCGCAAACCCATTCTCATGCCGGAATCGGCGAAGCTCGTGAATCCGGTTGAAGGGAGCCCGAGGAAAGCGCATCCCTGGTTCCGCCCGACCCTGTTGAAAGCGGCGGTAGTCGTGCTCGCTGTACTTGCCATTCTCCCGAAAACGGCGAACGGGCAATTCGGCATCGACACGGCTGCGATTCTGGCGGCGCTCTCGAAGATGCAGTCGCTGATGAACACGTTCATCGCCACGCCCCTCAGGACCATCAATCAGTACGAACAGAGCGTGGCGAAGTACGAGCAAGAGGTGATGTACCCACTTGCAGCGATCAATCAGGCGAAGTCGTCGGTGATGCAGTTTGAAAACCAGTTCAACCAGGTCAGCGGCATGTTCCGTGTGAACGTCTCAAGCGCTACGCTTCCAGAGTCGCAAAACCTCGAGTCGCTCTTACTGTCGCGCAACGCCGCGAATGTGCCGGTTTTATCGAGTCAGTTTCAAAACGTCTACGGCGTTGTGATGGCGCAGAATGCAGCGTCGCCGCAGACGAGGACGATGACCGATATGACGGATGCGCAGGCCCAGGACGCTATGAAGCGTGCGATTGAGATCGACGCGCTCTCGGACGCAGAGTTGAACGAGGCGAACCAGATGGGCCAGCAGATCTCCGAGGCTGCGCCCGGCAGCGCTCCGATTCTTGAAGCCGAGGCCGACGTATGGGTGGTGCGCGCCAATGCCTACACGCAGGCGGCACTTGCGGAACTGATGAGAACGCGTGGCATCGATCTCGCGAATCAAAGCGCAATCACGAAGCTGGCGACCGCGGACAACACCACGAACAACGGCCTCATCAACGGAGCACTGACCAACAGGTGACAGACATGCTCTACGCCCACTTCCATCCCGAGGTCATGCTCGCGTTTTTTCAATCGACGCAGCTGAGTCTATTCGAGCGGTTCGAGACGCAGGCAATGTCGGGTATTGATTCAACTGGCATTACCGCCGGGATGCAGAACGTGGCATATGTTGTCCTAGTTGTCGGGTTCCTGTGGCAAGTCTATCAGTCAGCTTTGCATGGAGGGGATGTCCGGGGGCTCGGTACGAGCCTCATCAAGTATGTGGCCACAGCGGTTGTGGTGATGAACTACGGAACCGTGTTCACAACAGTGAATCAGGGCTTTGTGAACGCAGGCAACTGGATCAATAACGCCGCGGGAGTCGGTAGTCTCTTCGAAAACTGGAAGAGCGATTTGATGACGCAATTCAACCAAGTGGGCTTCCAAAAACTGTGGGGAATCATCACCGGAGATATTCCTGGGCTATTAGACGCCCTTCTGATTCTTGTCGCCTATCTCCTCTATCCAATCGTTATTGTCGTTTTCGGTTTTTTCTATATCTTCTACGGCAGCATTCTCTACATCTTTGGACCGATCGTAATCGCTCTCATGCCATTGGGTGCAGCCAATCGCATCGCCAAGGCCTATGTCGAGAATATCTTCATTTGGAATGCGTGGCCCATCCTCTATGGAGGCTTTGGGGCGCTGCTAAGCGCGGTTCAAATGGGCCAAATTGGTCAGATGCTCAGTCAGAACAATTTCCTTGGCGGCCTAGGCAACCTCGAAGGCTCAATTCTGATCGGCATCGTGAGCATTGTTTACTCGCTTGCGATCGCAGTCATTCCATTCATAGCGAAGCGCATCGTCAGCGGCGACGTGGGAAGCACCGCGGTTGCGATGGTGGGCACGGCGGTGACGGCATTGACTGCAGGGGCGGCAGGTTTTGAAGGAGCGGCAGCCGGCGTGGCGGCTGCGCGTGGGAGTTCCGCAGGCGCAGCTTCAGTCGGGGGCTCTGTCGGTACAGCGACGGCGGGAGCCGCACGAGCGCTCTCAACCACCGGCGGAGGAAACCAGCCCGCGCCGTCGCAGCCGGCGCCCATCGCGGCATCTTCTGCCGCCAAGGGACTCTCGCTCGGTGACGGCGTTCCCACACTCGAAGGTCACGCCGAGCAGATTCGCAGTTCGATCAGCGACGCAATGGGCGTGGACGAACCCAGCGACGAAAACAGTGGAGCAATCAGTGTCCCGACACAGGATTCCGCGGTCTCACAGGTTCAGTCCAGTGGAGGAAGTCGGAAATCCGGGGTCGTCAACAAATCGGCGGCGCCAATGCGAAGAGGACCGACTGTACACCGGTACAACCTGGGGACTTGGCGGCTTTCGCTTTCGCGTGGACAGATCGGAAGAAGACAAGTCTTTCACTCGACACCCAGGCGGATAGATTCGGGGAGTGCGTAGCGACAATGACCTGCAACTGCCCAGCGGGACCTCGATAGTCGGGCTTGATCTTTCTCGATTTCTCCGCTTGTTCTTCTAAGAAACAAAGAACTGCTGCTTGAAGTTGAGGATGAAGGTGTGCCTCCGGTTCTTCCACCAAGAACATGGTCAAATCGGCGCTCTTTACCTTTTCCAGTTCGACAGCAATTGTGGCGATGTAAAGAAGATTTGCATAGCCGTGACCGGTATAACGCAAGTCTTCGGGTTCGATTCCGTAATCAGCCAGCTTGAAGCGGAGTTCGCGGGCAATATCGATGAGGCTTTCGTCCGTACTGAAGCCAAGTGACGAAGCTTGACGGCGAACGCCAGCCGTCAACGCCGCGAGCCCAATATCAACAGCTCCGCCGATGTCCTTTAAGATTTGTTCGCCTGAGTCGCGCTTCAGTCGTTTGGCGAGCTCGTTGGGATTATCCTCGCCCAGAAAGTGCTGCAAGAGCGCGTAAATTCGAGTTGGGTTACCGGAGGCGAGAGCACGCTTGGCGTCACGAAGAGGTGGCAAATACACGTGCCGGATCATGTCTTGGCATCCGGGTTCTGGTGCGGACCTCAGATGGCCTGCCCAAGTCGTCGGACGGATGGGAAGACGCTTCTGGGTCTCATCATAGGTGAGGCCGAAGGTTACTCTCTCAAGGGTGTGGTCGGTTACGGCCGAGATCAGTCTTCCTTGCTGTGGGGCACTGAGATCGGAGAATGTGGCTTGAACCTCAAACTTGGGTTCCGCACCGCCGAAGCGAATGTCTGAGGATTCACAGTAGATTTCGCGCCGGCCGCTAAGGGGTGTAGTGATCAAACGCAGAGCGTCAATCGTATTGCTTTTGCCGCCATTGTTCTCTCCGACTAAGATCGTCAGGTCTTTCCCAAAGCAAATTTGCTCGTCTTCAAACGAGCGGAAGTTGTTAAGCCTGAGTGTGTCCAGGAACATGGATCCTCCTTTCAGGCGTTAAATATCTGCTGCCACCCAAATGCGCATAGTTCCCGCACCATCGCCGGCGTCAAATTCCGACCGGTGGCGATGCGCGCGGCCTCACGGGTCGTGTCATCGACTTCGCGAAAATACACTTCCGCTGCACGCTCGACCACACGGGCAGCCTTCGCGTGCAGCGCGGGTCGAACGTTTGCTTGCCACTGTTCGCGAATCGCGGCGAGATTGCCGCCAAAGGTCTCGATCGTGTCGTGGATATAGAGGATGTCCTTGGCGCGTCTGTCGCGGTCACGCTTCTCGTGAATCAGAATCTTCTGCACCAGGAATGCCGCCGCGTTGGGAAGAAGGATGCGTCGAACGCCGGGCGTCGGATAGCCTGTGGCCGGGGCGATCATCACATCCCAGGGATTTTGGAGCAACAGTTCGAGGTAACGGAGCTTCTGGACTGAGACTCCGGAGACACGGGCCGTTACGTCTCGCCTGCCTCCGCGCTTGACTGCGCTGCCCTCAAGCGGCGTCAGAAACTCAGCGTAGAAGCTGTTGTCTCCCGTCTCGACGCGGTAGTGCGCGGCCGGAGGCTGCATATCGCCCATCAGCTCTTCACGGAAGTTCCTTTCGAGCAGCCGCGCGCGAATCTGCCCGCCGGTAGCGGGCAGATCGAGAGGGACAGCGATGTCGGTATCGAAGGTTCCCAGAGGCTCGTAGTCGAGCGGCTGCGCGAGAGGGTGCAGGCGGTAGAGGCGGTGTGCCCAACCACCGATGATGACGACCTGATCTAGCCACGGTTCGAGGGCGTCGACCAGGCGGGCGAAATACTCGACATCCGATTGGACGGCCATTACGGTTTCTCCTCGAAGATCGGCGCAAGGACGCGGTGGCGGATCTCTTCGGCCTGTGCCTCGCCGCGTGCCGGATGGGAGCTCACGTCCAGCCAAACCTGCAGGATGTCGGCGACCGGAACGCCGTTGCGGACGACTGCGGCGCGGAAGACCGACTCCCGGAACGCGGGAATGCGCACATAAACGTCCGGTCTTTGTTCGGCGCCCTCGGGCGAGAGCCCCATCCGGCTGAGGACCTCCCGGTCGAGGCTTTCGAGATAGAAGTACGGCGGTACACCGTGCACGAAGCCGAATCCCAGAGATTCGGCTGCGGCAAACAGTCCGATACAGGCTCGAGGCGCCGGTTCGGCCTTTACGTTGGGCTCGGCGTTATAGGCGTAGAGTGCCGCCAGCAGTGGGCGCTCGCTCTTGCGCGGAATGATCCAGCGCAGGGGAAGCTCGGGCGCGCCGCGCAGATGGGCGGCCTGCCAGCGGCGCAATAGCTCTTCGCGGCGCACCAGGCGCAACGGTTCATCGTTCCGGTCGAGAAATCCCTCCTGCCGCAACTGGCGCACGAAACGGAAGGCGCTCATCACCGAGACCTCGGCTGCGGCCGCAAGCTCCGAAGCGTTGCGGTATTCCCTCCGCGGCGCGCGAAGAAGATCTTCGGGGAGCAGGGGCGCGAGCAGGACCTTGAGCATCCACTGGCTGAGATCGGAGAAAAGATACGCCGACTCGGGAGGAGGGAGCTTCTGCCGGTGCGCCCGGCGGGGAGGTGCGGCATTGAGCTTTTCGAGTCCGGGCCCGACGAAATGCCGGAAGCCTTCGCGGTCGAGGATGCCGATGGCGACGTCGGGCGCAAAATGGGAGAGAAAACTGACCAGGCTATTCGCAGCGCTCGAAGAGATTACCGGAGCGGCGACGACGGCGAGCGGCACTGCAGATTCAGGGAATGCCTGGGCATAGGCCCGGACTTGCAGGATGGCCTGCGAGAGCAAGGGCACGAGGCGGTCCGGGCGGCCTTCGGAGGCGGCCTTGAGTTCTATGATGTATCGGTGGTTGTCGCGTGCGACGACCAGATCCACTTCCTTGTCGGCAAACTTAGGCCCCTTTTTCACACGCCAGCCGTGTTGGCGAAAGAGACCGGCGAGTAGATCGAGGTAGTCGCGCTCGCTGCGCGCGCCCTGAGAGTTCGGATTGGAAAGCGGAGAGGCCATGGCTTTACCTTGGCCGCGTTAACTATCGTGGCCGTGGTAATTATCATGGCCGCGTTAGCCACAAAAAGTCAAGGCCTACCCTTTTTTCGACCGTGCGAACTTATAGGAAAAGGCCAGAATTCTCTTGAAAGAGGCTCGATTGAACCGATGCTCAGAGGCTTGCAGGTGCGACTCGGAATGGCGCAGCATCCTGGAAGGCGGCGGCTGAGCCGGTCTACTATTCCCGAGCGTTGTGGGCATTGACGACAATCTGGTTGTCTATCCCGCCAACTGTGGCCGACGGCGCTTACCCTCAAGAACGAACAGGAAGTCATCGAGCAAGTGAGTCTCGCCGGCAGATACAAATGAAGAACGCCCATTCCCGGCCATTGCAGACGGAACTGATGTATAAAGGTCAGAGAATACTTCAGATCGTCCGAGGAATGGATCGGAAGATGCAACTGCTGGGATTCTGGGAGTTCCTGAAAATCTTTGTACGCGATTTGTACGCAAACCTGGCAATCGTGGAATTCTGCAAATTTCAGGCATTCTCAGTATCAGTAACTTGAGTGTTTTCAGTGCTGATGACGGGTTCGACTCCCGCCGCCTCCACCATACTTAAAAGCAATACAATCATAGCTTTAGACTGTTGAAAAATCTTAGAGTTAGAAGTCGCGACTTTTGTGGAGCGATACAAATTCTGATTTGAATCGGACGACTGCGTGCGGTTCACCGAGGTTGGTTGATTCTTTGCTCCAATTCAGCGATTGAGGCCATGACGCCATTGAAAGGTGGGATTGTGCCGAAGATCATGCCAGACATGGCTTCGTAGTCCTTTTCGAGGATTTCCGTCATTCCGTCGCGGGGAGTGAGTGTGAAGCTGCCGGGGACGGCAGATGCCAAGTCAAAATCTGGTCTGTTGAAGAACATCTTTGCATGGCGGACGCAGTCCTGAGCCATCTCAAGGTCGTTGGCTCCTCGGCGGCCCCGCTCGGAGGCAAGCAAGCGGAACACGTCGTAATAATGGCGGGATACGCGCTGGCCGCCGCCCTTGAGTTCACCGCGCCGCTCAAACCATCTCCGCAGACCGTGAAGGATCACCACCTTGTCCCAAAAGGTGCGGCTGGGATCGACGGTGGTTACATTGCGGACGTTAAGATCGCCGCTTGCGAGATCGTCCCCGATGAATGGCCGCACGGTCACTGGAGCATGAGGGTCAAGCGCAGACTTCGCGCCCGATTCGATCTTGATGGCCCGGCGAATGTAGTCGTTTCCTGCGGCGGCGGCAGTGGGATACCAGAGAAGCAAGCTCTGGCCATCTGGATCGTCGGCATCAAGCTCCACGCGCCCACGGTCGGCGGGCAGGCCAGCCGCGCCGACCGCCTGCCGCAAGAGAGTTTCTATCTGCTCCAGTAAAGGTCCGCGGATGTACTGCTGGCAAGCGCCCCGAATGGCGTCGAGGCGGGCGATGCGTTTTTTGCCGCTCAGTCCCTCCAGTTCCTCGACTGTTGCGGGCTGCCCGATGTCCTCACGAAAGACGGTAATGTCGATATCTTCGGAGAATCGCTCGATGAGGCCGTAGCCTTTGGAGAGCGATGTTCCGCCCTTGAAAAGCATGCGAGGACCACCGGGTTCAAGGCCGTTGAAGAGCGCATCGAGGGTCCAGCATAGCCAGAAGTCTTTCTCGATGTTCTGTTCGGCGGTGCCGAGCCGGTTGGCCGCGGCGAGATACAGGTCGCGGCGTTCGCGCTCGCTTGCCGCCAGTACAGTTTGAAATCCCTCTGTCATTGCTGAACCGCCCGCCTCTTCTTTTTCATCATAGGTCCGCTTGCCGAGGCCGGCGCCGCCGGCGCGCGCCGGACAGGTCGCGTGGCGGCGGCCGTTTCTTTCACCAGTGGCTCCCTGATCTCGGCCTCTCTTAGTAGATCGCGCACGATGGCGCGCATCCACTCTGGAAGAGCAGAAAAACCGGCACGCAGGTCGTCACGGATTGCCTGCCCGCGATCGGGGGCACGAAGGATAGAAATGAGACGGCGGCGGAGCGCTCCGTCGTCGGAGGGCAGCATGTCGCGCAGCCAATGGAGCGCCTGCACAAAGCGCATGGCGGGGCGGCCTGCCCAGAAAAGACGGCTGGGCGCGGCGTAGTGAAAGTCGAGGATCAGATTGCCGAGCTTGATGGACTGCAGCCGCCCATCTGTGAGGACCTCGATGCGTGCCGGGACGGCATCGGTCAGCCCCAGGTCGTTCGCGGCGGTGATGCCGTCAACAAGAATACGGACATTGCCCTTCCGGGCCAGCGCATCGATCACGGCGCGCGGGTCGGGAGAGGTGGGCTTTCCGGTGAGAGGGTTGGTTCCTGGAAGGTCATAGAGGCCGCGCGCGATGCGGCGTATCTTTCCGGAGGCCATCAAACGGTGAAGGGCCTGATCGATTGCTGCCCGCGCTCCCAAGTCGGCGAAGTCCTCCGCTGTCCAGACGCGGGGCTGCCCGGGAGCCGCAATGCGGTCCCGAATGGCGGTGACGATACTGGTCGGCAAGACAGGCATAATGTCAGAAAAATGTAGCAATATTCTGACATCACTAGTTTAGACATGTCAGAAAAATGTGTCAAACTTCTGACATATTTGGGTGGTGAAAAGAACCAGAGTTCGAACATGGAGGTGGCGGGCCGCGAGCGGGCTTCCGCAGAATTTCGGCTCAGCGCACAGCGGATCGAGTATGCTGATCAGCAAGTCCGGCGCGGTGGCTCCTCTGACCGCAGTCCGCAAAATTTGTACGGATCGTACGTACAAACTCGAATCCAGAATTCGGGGGCATTTTTGTACGAATCGCGGTTTTTTGTACGAAATTTGTACTTACACCCGGCATTGTAGACTTTCTGGCATTTTGCAAGTTTCAGAAACTATTGATAGTTAATGACTTAATCTGTGGAAAAAGCGTTCGACTCCCGCCGCCTCCACCAATAACATTTTATTTTCAATAGTTTACAGACGAAAAGCACAAGAAAAGCGAAGAACATCGCCATCGCTAAGTCTTTCCTAATCAGCTAGATAGATTCATCGACTTTGAAACCTGATGAACCCGCGTCCGAAAAACGCGGCCGTTATTTTTCAGCTAATTATTTGTTCAGGGACCAGATTTGTTCCGGTGACCGCGTTCGGCTTCGGCTCATGAGGGAAAACGATCTGGAGACCGTGGCGCCGGAGATCATGGATGCCACGCGAGCTTTCCTCGATGGCGGTTTGGAGCGAATTCGTGAATCTCGAATCGAAGCAGCCTGCCTACGCGG
Source organism: uncultured Acidobacteriota bacterium (assembly GCA_963833995.1). Lineage (GTDB taxonomy): Bacteria > Acidobacteriota > Terriglobia > Terriglobales > Acidobacteriaceae > Telmatobacter. The sequence continues at coordinate 531,078 of CAWIAE010000010.1, forward strand.
AAAAGCGCTGCGTGCGAGCCGCTCGAGTCGATCAGGTACAAATACCTCATGCCGGCCCTGGGCGCGCGCACTTTTTCAGGCAGATCCGAGAGGCGAGGCTGAAGTTTCCCGGTTGCCATGCTGACTTGAAAGGAATGAACCCCAAAAAGGAGCTCTGTCGAGCCTCCTACCATCAGGGAGTGGTGAAATGCTCCACACTGCCCTTGACTCCGTCGTCGTTGCCATCAGCTCCCATCGAATCGACCGTGTAGTAGTAGGTTGTCTCGGGTTTCAGTCCGTTCATGCGCACGCGAAACACAGTATGGGAATGGTCCGGGTTCAGCCGGATTGGAGATTTCACAGTCTGGTCAAGGTCCATCGGGTCCGTACCGTAGTGCACCACTGCGTAATGCCCGGGAGAGCCACCCGGATTGTTCGTTGTCCAGCGAATCACCGTCAAATGCGCCATCGCCAGCTCGATCACAGGGCCGTGTAAGATCTGTAGCCGCGCGACTTTCGGGATCGTTAAATTTTCCAGGACGCGCCGATTATCACTGATCGACTTGGGGCCGGGGATGGGCGCGACACCGCAGATCGCCGAAGCGCAGGGCGGAAGAGGCGGAGTCGGGATGAGAAGCTCGTTGCCCTGAGTCGCAGCCTGCCCACCCCTCATGCAGGAACCCGTAAATGTATCGATGTTTGGGTATGGCCTGGTGAAACCGTCCGACAACGTCTGCAGGAAGGCGACGATCTGGTTCTCTTCCTCATCCGTCAGGCCCAGATTGCCGCTCGTCATATCGATATTGTTCGGCACCTCCGGCATCGGCCAGCAGTCTACTTTTTCTGTAGTTCCCGCCGGGCAATGTCCGGAAGTCACAGGGTACGCATACTTGTCGCGTGTGTTGTAAAAGTGCACTACCTGCTTCAAGCTCTTGAGGTAACCGTTATGGAAGAACTCTTTTTGAAAGTAGGGACCCGGAGCCTCGGTGGTCGGGCATTGCGCCGGCGTCGACGCAACGTCACGCAAGCTGGGAACCTGCATCTGGCCGTCGACCGTTGATGCGTATTGCTTCCAACTCGCATTCGGGTTAGGGCCGGAACCGAAGCCGCTCCTGAGAAAAGTTCCCAACCCCAAATCTCTGTAGCCAAAGCCGTAAGGGTTGGGAACGAATCCGTAGGAATCCGGCTTGGTTTCGTAATAAAGGGCGACCCTCGGATTCAGCGGTGCGCCCTCATTTGCCGAGCCGAAACAGGTGAACAGAGGATTCACCTGAGCAGTCGCGCTGGTGTCTGTCTCTCCCGGCTTCAGCGTAGTCCCTCTCCCGTCGAGGTGGCATGAATTGCAATTGCCCTTGCCGTCGAACAACTTGTAACCTGCCATCTCGTCGGCAGTGAGCTTGTATTTTCCGGCCAGGAAGGCATCGAACCTTGAGGAGAAGGCACTGACCTGCAGGGACTGCTCGTATGAGTCAATGGACCGGGCCCAGAGGTCATAGACAGTGTTTGCGCGGGTGCGATCTTCCGGGCTTAAAGGAATCGGGGTTGCGCCCCCTTTGAACACGGCAGCTCCTCCGGGGGTATCGCATATTTTCTCAGTCTCGCGCGGAAACTTAATGTCGAACGAGCCTTGCCCCCAAACCTCTTCAAAGAGAGGCCTGTACTCAGAGGTGGAAAGTCGGAAGGCGACGCAGGCGGTGTCCGGTAAGCCCATTTCCAGATGATCGACTGGAGGGCCCTGTGCCTGCTCAGCGTCGGGGACCCGAAGCGCGTAGCCGGTCGCGCGCGAATCCCAGAAGTTTCCGCCGAAGAACAGACCTTGTGCCTGGTTGTATTGGAGGACGGGGAAGAAAGGTGCGTAGGGGTGGCGCTGTGCTGTTCGCTTGCTCGCCCGAAAGCGATCTGTTGCAGGATACGCGATCATTGTCAGGTTGACCGAAGGAATCGGCCCGCTATAGCCGGCGTACGGCATGTGGCAGGACGCGCAAGCCTCATTCCTGTTGGGTGAAATATTCTTGTCGTACAGCATGAGCTCGCCAAGCGTCTCTATTGCTTCAGTCCCGCTGTTCTGAAGGACTGGCGGCTGACCTGTCCGAATCGGTGGCGGCAGGGCGCGCCATCGTGCGATTGCCCGGCCTTCGAGGACATCTATTTCCCGTAAAACTCTCGCTGTCTCAGAGCTTAAGTTGGACGGTAGGATTCCCGGAGGGTACGGGTTGTATACCGGAGCAGTTTGTGTCTTATCCCCCTGCTGTGCACGCGCCGAAGCTGGTTGCCCCCAGAGCAAGAGCACCACGATAGCGACTGCAGATAGGATCAAAACAGCGATCCAAAGTCTTTTGTCTCTCATACGCTACCCCCGGCGATATTCGTTGGAGATTAACTGCGGGGAACGGAGATCGTGGAAGAACGCTCCGCCAGCAAATAAATTACACCACAGTTTTGCCTGGCCGCGGGAGCGGTCTATGGGATCCGAGCGGGTCAGTTTCGATAAAACGGGCATCCAGCCGGGCGGAATTCTGCCTTCGCTCACACTCGCCAAAGCGCTTGCCGACTTTCTGATCGGATCTCGACAGGAACCGCCTCTCCGCGCGTTCCGCAAACTACGC
>CAWIAE010000011.1:0-185222 GCA_963833995.1 uncultured Acidobacteriota bacterium
ACTTATCTGGACTACTACCTAGATGAATTCACGTTTCGATTTAATCGGCGAAAGTCGATGAACAGGGGAAAGCTCTTTTACCGACTCATACAGCAAGCGGTGGCAATCGAGCCGGTGACGTTGGATATGATTCTGCATCCCGACAATGAGTTAGCGCGGAACTTCACACACGGAAAGGTACCGGCAAAGGAACAAGGGATAACGCCGATTCCGAGCCAAACAAATATCGCTTAGTCACGAGGGTTTGGCCGATAGATGGCATCCGGCTTACAACCTAAACATCGAGGATCAGCTCTCCATGGTATTAGAAAGCGACAGCAGTACGCATGTTTATCGACCGTCGAACAAGGCGAGATTGTTCTTTGTTGTACTCGGCTGCTTTCAACTCATGGGAGGTGCGTGGCTGCTTTCGATCGGCCTACAAGGCTGGTTGAAGTCTTTTGATAGAAGCGTTTCAGGCAGCGACCCTCTTGTCATGGCATTCCCGATAATAATTGCTTGCTTTCTGGTGATCAGCGGTGCTTTGAGCATCAGGACTTATTGGAAGCGCATTTTGAAGCTCTCCGTGGACGCGGTGGAAGTGGAGTTCTTCTATGGCGCGAGGAGTTTAAAATACTCAGCCATCAAGGGAAGGCGCTCAAAGGGAACTCAATATGGAAGGTGCACTGTTCTCGTACCGAGCGAGCAGCACCTGCGAAAAATGGTCATCAAAGAAGGGTTCATAGTTGATGATGTTTACAAGAACTGGCTCTCATCGATTCCTGACCTTGATTTGATCGACAAAGCAAAACGCAAAGCCGATGGCAAGCTGCATTGGTGGGAAGACTGATGCCGCTCTATTTGTTTGGTGCCGAAACGTTTGGCGTTGTTATTGTGTAACCGGCCGCCCGGAATTTGTCAGCGTCGGTACTTCGCCTACAACGCGCGGGAAGATGCTGCTTCACTTCAAACTCAGGATCTTCCGCCCTGCCGAAACACAACATCTTGGGGCAGGGTTCGTCAAGCAGGTACCCATCTTCCAAAATTCCCGCCACCGCCCCGGATCGCCCAGAACAAATCCTCATTCTGCGTCGTGCTCGCCGAAATGTGATCTCCGTCCGCGTTCACTAGGTCCGCCGATATCACGTTGTCGCAGCTCAGCCCATGCTTGCCCATCAGCCAGCCTATGCCGCCGCCCAGCGTCAATCCGCAAACCCCCGTCGATGAAATCACCCCACCCGTCGTCGCCGGTTTCTGAGCCTCGCAGGCGCGGTCGAGGATGCCCAGGGTGACGCCTCCCTGCACGACGGCTCGTTTCCGCCTAACATCCACCTGCACCTCGCCCAACAGGGAAAGATCGATCATCAGCACGCCATCAGCGACGGCTTTCCCAGCCGCGCTGTGGCCGCCGCCCCGCACCGAAGCCTTGATTCCCTGCTCGCGGCAGAACCGTACCGTCCGCATCACTTCCGCAATGCTGGTTGCCCGCACAATCGCCGAAGGCCACCGGTCGATCATCCCGTTCCAAACGCGGCGCGCCTGGTCGAATGCGGGGTTGTCCGCAGCAAGCACCTGACAATTAACTGCCTGGCGAAGTGCAGCCAGCTTGCTGTCTGAGAGTCTGTCCCGAGATCCATTCATGGTGTGAAGCCTATCATCCCTCTGGTTGGGTCGAAAATCGTTTCGGCGAGTTGTTCGAACGCCTTTTCGGCGACGATAGGCGAAGTGTCAGCAAGCAACCCCTCGCCCTGTCTCTGACTGTCCGGGCAGCCAATCCCAGGGGCGACTCATTGCACCTGGATCGCACTGAAAGAGCCTGTTCCATCTGTCTGAACGTTTGTGGAGTCATCGCCAGCCTGGCATTCAAGCCAAATAGATGTATTCGCTTGCGCCGCAAACCAGATGCCATTCACGGGAAGGGTGACATACCCGTCGGATCCAAGTTGTGCCAGCGAGTATGGCGCGGTTTGTTGAGACATTCCTTGAGCGTCGACGACTGAACAGGCGACAGTCGTGCCCTTCGACAGCTGATTGTCCACCAGAAGCTGTCCTGTGAGAATGTAGGTCCCAGGATTCTTCAGGACGGCGACACTGAATCGGCCCCAGGCGCCAACCGGCACAATGGCAGACAGTACACCATTCGCGGAGTACGACAACACCGCACCATTCGAACCTTGTGGTCCTGTTGGTCCCGTTGGTCCCTGTACTCCCGCTGGTCCCTGGGGACCTGCGGGCCCTCTTGCTCCAGCAACCCCTTGCTGGCCAATGGGCCCCTGAGGACCGGCGGCGCCATAGGTGAGGTCGAATTTGGAGGAGTTTCCAGAGGAGTCCTTCACGGTCAAGCGGAAAGTTCCAGCTGGAGTGTTGGCCGGCAGCGTGGCGACGATCTGGGTGTCACTGGAAGAATCGACCTTCAGGTCAGTGCCGTCGAAGAGCACGGTAGGGCCGTTTTTCTCGGGTTGAAAGTTCGAACCGGTGAGAGTGACCTGATTCGAGGTGTAGTTGATCGTTCCGCTTTGCACCACCGGATTGGCGGCTGCGCCGAAGGTGGAGAGCGGAGCGAGCAGAAGAAGCGACGTAAGCGTGATCCTGCGCATTGGAATGGTTCTCCTTTAAGGAGATGTGGCCCGTTCCGGCCGGTTGATCAAGCGTGAAAGAGTTGCACCTGCAGCATGGTGAGTCTGCACGCATTCAGTTGCGATTGGTGCAGCGCTCCTAGGGCAGCAGCGCCGAAAACAGAGTGCCGGCAGTAACTAAATACGTGATGTAGACGAGAGCAGTGCCACCAGCCTTCCGGATGTCGGAGTCCGCTTGCTGGGGGGGCAGAGCCTGTGCTGGCTGCGGCATGATGCGGAAATGCCGAGAGCGTGAGAGTCAGTATCGAAGCTGCGAGTACCAGAGTCTTTTTGCTTTTCATGGGAAATCTCCTTTTCAATTCGGCGCCTCAACCTGCTTGCGCCGTGTGATGAATGGAGTATCCGGCACCTCTCCTCGGCGTTCAATGAGCTGGAGATGAGTTGCAGATGAGTTCGCAGGCGGCAGATAACTCATCCCCACCTCAGACGCCCCCCATTGAACGCGGAATGCAACCGCCTCATACTCCTCTCATCACAGGCGCTCAGCGCCACCCACTAGGAGGGGACCATGAATCGCAAATTGACATACGTAATCGCAACGACGATCTTCGCTTTGGCGCTCGCAGCCAATCCAACAAAAGCCCACGCATCTTTCAATAGCTATCTGACCATTGACGGAGGAGGCGGAAACAGCGGCTCATCCTCCTCCGGCGTCGGCGGCTCCACGTTGACTGGCTGGTTCGTACAGTTCCTTGACTCAATCGGAGTCCGCGGACGCACTCTCATGGCGAATCGAACTGAGTCCAAGCCGTCCTCGGACCTCGAATAAACATCGGCCATCTCGGGCGCGGCCTCTCACCCATCTCGCGTCCATCTCCTTCCAGGCGCTTTGCGATCCCATTCGCATAGTGCCTGCACGCCGCCGGAGACCTTCGGTTCCGGCTTGAAGAAACGCAGTATGCCCCCTACCCACCCACAGAAGGAGGTATTTTCCCATGCAAACTCGATCGACGCAGTTCACTTACTGTTTGTCTTTTCCTCGCGCCGTTCAATTCGTTGTGCTCATGGCATTCCTGGCGTAACCAACGGCCAGGTGCGAATCCAGGACTTTGGCCTCAATACCATTCACCAGATCCCCCCGGGCGTTTCTCGGCCCAATCTTTTCCTCCAGCTCGGGTACGAAGATGACGGCTACAGCGACAACGGCTATTACAGCCATGACAATGGCACCGGCGATCAGTGCAAGAACGGTGTCGATGCCTCTGTGATCGTCTCAATCGGCCACGCCGGTGCGGCGCCTCTGTCGGCAATTTCCTTCGAAGGCATCACGCCAGATAAGTTCTGTTGCCAGGCCGGACAGAACTCATCCCTGCCTCAGCCAATACACGGCGTGTTCTCTGCAAATGCAAATGTGTAACGCTGTTCTATGCTGGCGACGCCGACCTTTCCGGGAACCCCGGCCCGCTGGGTGCCGAGCCGCGACCCATCGGTGTTCAAGCGAGATCGGTATGGCACTATGCAGAAGAGCCTTGTAATGGGATTGTGTCTAGCCGCCATTTCTCACACGGATCGATTATGTGGCGAGGTGTGGGGCTTGGCAGGCGTGGAGAGCCATTTGACGGCTGGAATCGCCTCCGCGATGAGTTCGGCGGGTGTGCCGAAGGGCCCATCGCGGATCGAAGCCGGATTTGCCGCATAGCTCCGCCAAGTCTATCGCCGGCTGATGTGGAAAAAGGGAGGTTTGGGCGGAGGCAGTCAACTTCAGCAGCGCAGGGCGTCGAAGGCCTTGGCGTAAATCTGCTTCCATGGATAGGTGGAGCTGAGTTCTAACCACAGCCGATCGGCAGACCAAGCGGATCAGCGGATAGATATAGCGTGCCGGGGAAAAGAGCCGAAGCAGCAGCCCCTCCCATAAGAAACATCCTTCGATTCATCGTGTGCATGACCCCTCGTGGAGCGATGGAAGAAACTATAGCACCTGTGGAGAGAATGCCTGCGTCCGTCGCGCGCTGCAGCTTCGGGGCACATAGAGAGGGTGTTCTTCATGGCTGTTGGTACCGCAAGTCGCCACGTCTCCACGAATTTGCCGGTTCCGAGCAATTTCCGAAGCTCTATAGAGGATGGCGATCGGCTCAAAAAAAACAAGAACGTCTTTCCAGGCTGGGCGCAATTCATGGGTGCGGTGTTCTCCGGGCTAACTGACTTCCCAGTTCAGCGGATTGTTGCGGCTTCCCTCGCCGCTGAGCCTGATTGTTTTTGCGATTCGAGGTAAAAGCTCAACCACTCCATTCACCTTGACTTGTTTCAGCACGGCCATCTCCGCTTCCGACAAGCGGATTTCAACCTTCCAGTTTCCACCCGCTTGTGGTGCGTACCAGCCCGCGAAGCCCTGGGGCGACTTGCTGAAGCCAACCAGCGGCGTCGAGAATTCGTACTCCGGCAAGGGCAGTGCGGGGGCAAAGTTGACTCCGTCCTCCTGGAAGTCGACTCCCAGCAGCTTGGCCGCGCTGTAGAGTGGCCAGGCGTGGGGATGCATGTTCATCACCGGGAAGTCGGTCCAGTTGACGCCCCAATCGGTTGCCGAGGGCTTGCCGTCCACCGGCGGCTCGCCGAACATGGTTTGGCCGGGATGCTTCGACAGCACGGAGTTATAGCAGTCGGGGCCACTCCAGGTGCCGTACCAGATCCCCGGATAGGCCTCGGCGTGCATGGCCAGGGCGTTCTTCTTCCACTCGTCCCAGGCGGAAGGCTCGCCGGCCTGAGCCAGGGCCCAAATGAGCGTGCCGTTGATGCTCGCCCAGATACCGCCATTTTCGAGAATGCCGGGCCGCTTGCCAGGCGTGTCTTCGCCGATGTTCAGAATGAGCGCTCCGATCGGCGATGGGCTTCGCAGTTCTCTGTCGATGGATGCAACCAGAGTTTTGCGCTGTTCGGGGCTGGTGACGCCGCCGATGATGGCCCATGGCTGCGGTTCGAGCCAGATGCGATCGTCGCCGATCCAATCCAGGTTCGGCCCCAGCCACGCGCGCCTGAACCACTTGCCCGTCCACACCGCCTGAACCGCCCTGCGCTGCGCAGCGGCTCTTGTGCGAGCCTCGACGCCAGCCTCCTTTTCTCCCACTGAGCTGAGCATGCGCCCGTAGTAGGCCAGGACGTAGCTGGCCATGGCAGAGTTGAGCACGCTTTCGGCCTGTCGGTGCACCTCATGAGCATACTTTTCGGGAACTCTCCCGACCACGATTCCATCGTTCCAATCGCCCATGGCAAGCCGCATGAGCCCGTGCTTGCCGACTCCGATTTCGGTCACAAGATGGATGAAAGCGCGCGCCAGTAGATCGCGCACGGTTGGATCTGCGGGCGCAGGATCACGATGCATGTAGGGCGTGATTTTTTCGTCAAGGAACTTGTGGTCGCGCGTGGCCAGCACATATTCCGACGCGGCCCACAGCAGCCACATCTCCTGATCGCCGGGATCGAAGGCCGAGGGCATGGGCATGCCACTTCCCACCAAGCCGTAGGGGATCGAGCCGTCGGGCTGAATCTCCTTGAGCGTGTAGCGGATGATGCCCTTGACGATGTCGGGATTGCTGAAGACAAAAGGCAGCGTGTGCTGCAATGGATCGCGCGCCGCCCCTTGGAAGCCCATGACGTATTGGTACACGTGCCCCTGCGAAATGATGTGCTCTCGGAAGAAGCTGTCCCAGGTCATTGAGCTGCGGAGATAATAGTTATGCCAGCAGATCTCTCGCTCGACCCACGGCTCGGAAGGAACCGAGAAGTGCAGTCCCTCCTTCTTCCATTGGGCGGCGGTGCGAGCGAGGATTCCGGCCGGATTTGCGGAATACTTCTTCACCAGATCCTCGGCCTTGAATCCCTCGGGCAGGTATCCGTAAAGAAAGTACAACGTCTCGCTCTTTCCGGGCTCCAGGTGGAGCTTGCGCTCAAGCAGAAAGGCGCTGGCTGGGCCTGTTGAGCTGAGATCGCTGCCCAGGGGAGTCGCGAGGCCGGTAGGATTTTCCACTCCGCCAGTTCCGAAGAAGTTCGCTGCGTCCGTTGAGTAGCCGTCGAGCGCGGCGTTAAGCGACGCAAGAAAAGTGGAGGGAGGATTCTCGTCTTCCCAAACGGCGCCGGGCGCAACCTCATGCAGATGGCCGCCGAAGGGGCCGTTGGGATTCTTCACGCCCACTTCTACCTGCTGCCACAGGGCTGCTTCTTCTTTCGTACGGCCGAGAAAGCTTTGCGATTCCATCAATCCGTTGCCGTACGGCATGGGGGAAAACTTGTGGACAAAGCGCGCAGTAAAGGCGCGGCGCAGCGCGGCCCCTTTCGTGTTGTCGTGCAATTGGCCAGCCTCCATCCCCGAGCGATACGAAAACTGGTAGTTCTGCGCGCCCCAATACTCGACCCAGCGCAAGTCTGCTTCAGCGGCCCCGCGGTTGGTCACTTTCACTATGGACAAGACCACCGGATCGTCGCCGTAGGGAGCCACGATTGTCTGTTCCACTTCATAGTGCGCATCCCTGACCGTTTTGCGGATGTATCCCTCGCCGAGGATTCTGTCGAACGAAATACCATTGCCGGGGTAATAGGTGCTCAGCACCTGCTTCCCGTCGGTCAAAAAGCCAATCCCGGCGCCGTAACGCGACTCCTCGGGAAAATAGTCGTTGAGGAACTTGGGCGAGCCTTCGTCCTGGCGCACCTGCACATAACCGTAATTCGACACGGCCGCCACCAAACGGTCGTTGCCTACCTGGTGCGTGTGGTCGGTGGGTGAACGCCACTCCTTATGCACGGGCGAGACGGCCTTGGGGTCGGCGGCCTGGTTGCACGTGTAGCGGTAAGCAGGCAATCCGAAATCGTCCACGATCCAATCGCCAAAATGGCCCGAGCCATACGGCTTTTTTGCATTGCTCCTCGGTTCGCTCTCCGCTTCGGACGCCAGAACCTGCAGCGGTGATATTAATGCAGGCAGGCTAATGCCTGCGCCCACCATTCCGATGAATTGTCGCCGATTGACGCTCACAGTTTTCCGGCCCTCAACGATCTCAACAGCAATTGCAGATGCGTTGTCTTGCGCTCAGGGCTAAGACCAAAGCGGAAAGTAAACACTTTGCACGAGGCAATGAGTGAATTCATACGCTGAATTCTATTCTCACTCGCAGAGAAACATCGTCGACCCGCGCCCGGAAACGCAAATTGGCAGTTTTCACTGCAACTTTGCCGAATCGTAGCCACCGGGTCTGCAATGCTGATAGTCAATGGAAGTTCCGCTTGTCAACGGAGATCTCAAGGCCGAGTCAAGGCTGGAACATTCGCGCTGCCATGGGGTAGGGTCTCTCCAGTTGCTTAGCATGACCTTGTTACCGTGCTGTCCCTACCAACCCCGCCGAAGTGTTGCGCCGCATCAGTCCTTGCGACACTCCATGCTGCCTTCGCCCGAAAACGGGAGGCTCGGCCTTCGGGTTTCAGTAATTTCGGGGCCATATGGGTTTACTTGCGTTACGGCCCGGTGACTCGCTCACCATCCTTGTAGATGGCTTTGTCCATAGGCTTCAGGAACTCAGTCTCCTTCCTTCCTGCTATTCCAGCTACGGGGCTTGGACTCTTACCCCGGTGGGACTTGCTCCCACTGATCATGCCAGCTTTCGCTGGACGCACCGTTTTCAATACCTATTCTCTCGGCCGAGTGCAAGTCGAGTTCACTGTGTACGTTGGCGACAATTGATAAAGGACAAGGATCCATTAGCGGTCATTGGCCGACTTTATGCAGTTGTAGCTTCGCGCCGAGCAAATCCAATCGTTTACACTACGCACACTCATGGCAACGCGCACCAACCTCGATTTGGATACCCCGCGCTCTCTCGTCGTGGCGCACGACCTGGGCGGACTGGCACAAGCGGCAGACCGTCTCGGCCGTACTCCTTCCGCCATCAGCCTTCAGATGAAACGGCTGCAGGATGATCTCGGAACAGTGCTGTTCCGAAAACGCGGCCGCGGTCTCGTACTCACCGAAGCTGGAGAAGTCGCACTCACCTATGCGCGCCGCATTCTCGCCATGCATGACGAGTTGCTGGACACCATCCAGGGAGGTAGCCTCGCCGGCAACATCCGGATTGGATGCCCGCAAGACTTTGCCTCATTTCTGCCTTCGGTCCTGTCGCAATTCGCTACGTTGTATCCGCGCATGCAAGTCGAACTCCTCATTGAAGGCAATGCTGCCCTCGCGGAGGCGATTGAGAAATCGCGGATCGACCTCGCTGTGGTAATTGGTCACGAACACCGCTCCGCAGCGCAGACGGTGGGCCAACTGGACCTCGTTTGGATCGCCTCTTCCACGTTCGTGCCGCCGCAGGGACAACCTCTGCCACTCGCCCTATTGGGGCCGCAATGTGCCTTCCGGAAATGCGCGATTCAACATCTCGAGGCGATAGGCATGCCGTATCGCATTGCTGCCAGCAGTCCCAGCCTCGACGGTCTGCAGGCGGCCTTGTTTGGTGGCCTCGGCATCACGGCGCGTATCTCGCTCAATCTTTCCGAAGGCCTGATGTTCGCCGCGTCGCTCTATGGTTTGCCTTTGCTGGGAAGCCTGCCTGTCTCTCTGCACCGCAATGCGCACTTGATCGGCGATCCCGCTGATCGCATGGCGACGCTTCTAGTTGAGGCTTTGAAATTAATCCTCTCCCCGCGATCACAATCGAAGATTCCCCGCAAACGCCACAACGGTCTCGCCGTAGTGGCCGCCGGTGCAGCAATGCATAAGCCGCGCTCACGAGTGCGGTGAGAACAATCAAATTGTGCGCCGGCTGTTCGATTGCGACATTGGCCTCATGTCGATCAAATGTCTCCCGTTTCTCGTTGTCCTGCTGTTTGGCTCAATCATAGCCACTGCTCAAACACCTTCCATCGCCGGCACTTGGGTTCTCACCAAGGCCGAAAAGCTTCTTCCGGACGGCACCCGAGTGTCGGATTACGGAGACAGTCCGCATGGTCTTGTCATCTTCACCAGCGATGGTTACTACTCTGTGCAGATTTACCGCGCTGAGCGTCTCAAGTTCTCTTCCGGAGACAAACTGAAGGGAACTCCGGAAGAGTACAAGGAGGCATCTCTCAGCACCAGTGTCCACTTCGGGCGCTACACTCTCGATCCCGCCAAGCCACGATCACGTTTCACATCGATCGATCTTCGTTTCCCAATCAGGATGACACCACGCAAGTTCGCCCTTACGAGATAATTGGGAACGAACTTTCCTGGAAGGTTGCACCCCGTCCCGACGGTTCCATTCCAATTACCATTCTGCATCGCGTTACCAGCGAAGAACGGCCACCAGTAAAAGGGCTAAATTAAGCACATTGCAAGAATTGTGCTATTTGCGGAAAGAGTCCGGGGGGATTGAGTGGCATGCAAGGGGCATCTCGCTCTCACTTCGAAGAAGGTCGTTCCGCTTATGGAAAATCCGCTTAGGCATCCATCGAAGCCGGATAAGTGCCCGATGTGTCGGCATTGCTCCGCCGATCGGCTTACGCGCAATCGCATTGGCAAACGCTAAGAGACCATCCTCATCATGTATCGTCTCTCGATTGTTATTTCAGCGAAGGGGTCGGAGAATCAGCCTCATCTTTGAATAGAGCCTCGAATGCCAATCTGCCGCCATAGGCTGGCAACCGCGGTCGAAGAACCGCGGGACGCGCAGCCTCTTCTCGCTGCCGGCGCACCTGTTCAGCTGGCACGACGATCACTCTACCCTTGAGTCCTCCCGCCAAGGCGATGGCTGGCTTGGTAGCGCTCAGCTCTCTACGGATCATTTCCTTCGCTCGGCGAACCCCCTGAATGGGTGCAGTAGAACCCGAAGTAAGAAGCGCAGATTCATCGGCATCCCGAGGAGGAAAGTGTGCAGCTGCGGAGAAAGGTGCCTCCTCTTTCACAAAGCCCTTCGCATGCACCGCCACGGGAAGGCGGACCACGGACCTGAATCGCCGCCGAGTCGCCTTGCGTCCAGATTCGTGGTCAGTGGATCGGGATTTCAGCTTTCGGAGCGGCGTTTTTTCATTCGGCAGAGACCTTTTCCTGCCGCGATCCGTTCCCACTTGCCTGCGCGGTGGGCGCTCGAGCCACGCCTCTTCCAACGGGGCTGACAGGAGATCACGGGCCGTACGCAAGAGGGAAAGGTAAGAGTCAACTTCGTTAATAATCTCGGCTATGGACATCAACTCCATTCTAGTCGGCAGGCCTTCGCCACAGCATGTGCTCACCTTGAGCCCGCGCGCCGATTTATAGGTTATGAAGCCGGTCACTGGTCGTGCAATTCGGCCATCGGCACGTGCTCCGCTTGAAGATCGAAGACCTGGGCGGATGCAGAAACCGCGGAGATGAACAAGAAAGAAACGAGATCTATTCGGTGCACGAGCCCCCCCGCGGAATTGGTGGATCAAGCGATCATTTCACCAGAAGAGCGCAGTCGCAAAGAGTAAATGGCGCATGATCGCGGCGGCACTCATCGAACCCGGATTTGTCCCGAGATGTCGGCTGCTCTTTGGTTTTTCGAGAGTGGCTCCGTCACTGATTCGTGAATCTGAGCCCGTCTGCCGAGGCCCATGGGCTGCCGCTCCGCTCATTCCATCACATGCCCTGCACTGGCTGGAGGAACAGGCGCTCATAACGGGTAAAGCAGCTTGTCTCCCGGACGAGGGCCGCGGCCGATTGGCACTCTGGGTCGGTTTTGACCTTCTCGCGGTACCGTCGGTAACTCTCTTCGTCTGGAAGGGTGAATATCGCCACGGCAACATCCGCCGGGCCATCATAGCCAAGTCCCGGGAAACTCATCCCTACTCCGTTTGAGCTGCTCTGGGTATGAAATATCCGTGATGAATACCGCCGTAGCGTTCGATCAGCGAAATCCAGGTGCGTGCGTAGGTTTCAAATGCGCTGAGCTTGTCCAAATTGAGCGTGTACCGAATCTGACATGTCACTGCCTGACAGTTCTCCAATTGCGCTCCTCCTTATGCCTTTCGAAGCTTTTCATGAGTACTCCGAAGTCGGCAATGCGACTGGAATCCGGTAAGCTGGGGCGCCTTAGACTCGGCGTTGCCATACGCGTTTTCGGGTACTAATCCGATAAAGACCCCGGAAACTATGCTGGATGAGTGGTTTGGCCTGATATGGAGTGACCCTGTCAACCCTGCGGAGTCGACGGGTTTGTTTTTGTTGTTGTCGCTGTTTTTGCTTCTCCCCGAGGACAGAGCGAGCAGCAGCCTGGGCAGGTTTGAGCGACGATTGATCAGTCTGATATTCGCGGGTCGGAACCGCATAATCATGATCCGTCGGGAGCTGCCTCTGACTGTTATCGCGAGTCCGGTCGAGCCTGTCGCATAGGCCAAGCGAGGATTCTCCTTCGTGCTTGCTCCGGCTGCTGCTGGCTCTGTGCTCGAGTTGGATGGCGCGTTTCATCAAGGAACTGTTTTTGTTTTTCCCTTATTTGGAAAGCTTTTGCTTTTGTTCTTGTCAGGCTGCAGTTCGCTGGCTGACGGTCGTCTCTGCTCTGGTGCCAATAGCCCAGATGAATCCCAGTAGTTCACGAGCAACTGCAGTAATGATCTTTCCCTGGGGCTTGCCGGCTGCACCCAGCTTCATATAGCGCTTGTGCAGGCGGTGTTGAGCCTTCCATGCAATCTCCTTGACCTTTTCCGAAATGCTCTCCTGCCGTCTGCGCAACCCATACCAGATACCTGGTGGACGGCGATAGCTCCATGCTGCTTCGCCAACGATTCGTCGCAAGTGTGCGTTGCCAGTCTTAGTGATGCCTCCGCGTCTGATTCGCTTGCCACTGGAGTCTTCGCTTGGCACCGCGCCGCAATACCCCATCAGCTGCCTAGCACTGCCGAAGCGGGATACTTGGCCCAGCTCGGCGGCAATGGTCACAGCTGAGATATCTGCGATACCGCGCAGCGCCTGTAGATCGTTGATGACTTGTTGTAACGCAGGCGAGGCCAGCTTCACGGCCTCCATGATGGCTTGCTCCAGACGCGCCACCCGTTCCCGCATGTGCTCGACCTCGTGTAGATAATCCTGCCGCGTGGCCTCCTGAGCGACCTGTGCGAAGCGCAGCTGCGCAACCCAGATCAGATAAGGGCGCGTCCATGATCGCACCCCGGTGGGTGGGCGCTGACCTGAGCGCAGGAGAAACTTACTCAGCCGATGCCGCGCTCGCATCTGATCCTGCTTCGCTGCTTCGCGGGCACGCACCAGATCCCGCAATGCCTCGGAGCCTTCATCTGGGACCCACACCGCCGTCAGATCTCCGGAGCGATAACAACGTGCCAGCTTCTCAGCGTCCCGCCGATCCGTCTTTACCCGATCACCTACCTTGACCGGTACCAACGTGGGCGCGACAACCTCGCACTGAATGCCCAACTCCGCCAACTGCCAGTACACGACATAGCCCGTCGGACCTGCTTCATAACAGGCTCTCACCCTCTCTGCTGGACCAAGCTTCTTGATCATCTTGCGGATCGACTCGCCGCGGTTCGGAATCGTTCCTAGACTCCGTACCTCCCCATCCGGCTCCGCCACCGCTACGGCAATCGTCTCGGAGTGGACATCCAGACCCAAAAATCGTAACTTTTCCTTCATGACCGGCTCCCTTCCGCTTGTGGCTCTGAACTGTGCGTCCTTCTGAACTCACAGCCTAACCCACGATCAGCGCATCGGTGCCGGTCACTCCATACTGACTGTACGCGTCAGTTCAGACAGCAACTCTTCACACGAATGCTCATTTGTGGACAACCTTGTCAGATGAGATTCACACACTGTGAAAACGTCCTTGACTGAAAGGTCAGCCAGAAGAGCAGCACGATCCGAATCGCTACTGGCGCATCACCGGTGTGTTCTGAGCGCTCACAATCCACCACCGATCATCTCGCCTCACGAGCACATAAAGAGCCGGTTCCTGGACAATCAAGCCCTGGGAGGGGCTTAATGGCAATCCGTGCTCGTTCAGGCCGGCTCACCGGACACATCCGAATGGGTTGGCCTTCGACCTATTTCAGAGTCGAGACCGCGGGCATTGTTTTCTCTGATTCGGTTTCAAACCGATGAACCTGAACTGCGTTGGTGCTCCGGATCAAGTTTTGGAGACACACAACTCGTTACTTATATTCGATTGCGAAGGTATCAGCTTCCCGATTTAGCTCCTCGACACCCGGATCCCGCGAATACAAGATGATGCGGTAACGGAATGCTGCAGTCTGGTTCTTCTCGACCGCGAAATTAAACGCGGGCTGCTTTGGATCGAAGATGCTACGCCCCAGCGGATTGGCCGCAAATAATCCATACCCTCGCGCGTGCCAGTACGTTGGGTAACCGGGGTTCTTCGGGCTGTCGAAAATTGCAATGCTCACCGTGCGGGTCCCTGTGTGTCCAGTGAGAGAGCACCATCGGCCGCGTGTCGCCCAGGCGGCTTCTCCTTGGACTCCTTCGCTGGTGAGGTACACGCCGGTAGCGTCCGATGGGCCAGCAGCTTCTACCTTGGTGGGCCGGCCATTTGCGTCCATGAAAGTGCCGCACTTTTCATCGGGCGATTCAAGCCAGTGCGCGACGCGCATACCAAGGAGACCTTCCTTGTCGTCGTTAAAAACAACATGGTCGATAGCTTTGAGAGTGACTACCTGATCGATTGCACGGGCATGATTGCGGCGCGAGAAGATATAACGCGTTGTTTGATCGAGAATCGCCTGATTCTCGCCCGTAACCCATGTTGATTCGACGACCAACTCCCCGGTGTCGGACCCACTCTTGGTGGACAGAATCCCTTTGAAAACAACGCTGCCCATTTTGGCGCGATTTTCCGGCTTGATGGCGTCGGAGTTGTTCCAAAAGTCGAAGCCGTTAGCATTGCCATAGTTGAACCACAGTCCGGCGTGATGAGGGTGGTCGACGCGTTCTCCGGGCTGCGGATCGAGAGGAAAGCCGCGGGTGATCGTGATTCCTTCGTCGGTGACTAGCGGATAGAGAACTGGTTTCTTGAGTGAAACGGGCCAGATGTAGGAGGTGAAGGGCTGGCCGTCGATGGTGATGTCGACACGGCGGTGTGCTTCATCGGCAACCACCTGTACGCCGCTGGCGGATGTGGCGGCGAAGGTCGAAACGGTAAGTAGCATCGTGGTGGCGACAAGGCCCAACACTGCCATGCTACGCATAAATCTTGCCTCCCACCATCACTTGCTGGGTCTTGTCGTCGAAGGTGACCTTCTGGCCAGTCTGGATGGCGGCGACATTCATACACAGCGCGATGGAATGACTGTATCCGGCTTCGATAGAAGCATTCGGAGTGTTCCGGGAGCGGACGCACTCCATCCAGTTGCGTATGTTGGCAGAGGTTTGTGGATCGCTGTGAGTGTCAGCATCGGTCGATACGGACTCGACCTTCTCGACGAGCGAAAAGCTGGATAGCAGGTTGGGCTTCATTCCCATCTCGGCGGCTGAACGAGCGGTCAGGCCGCCGCTGGAGGTCACCGTTTGCTTGTCCATGTCGATCATGCCGCCATTGGAGTAGTAAAGCTCTTTGACGCCGCCAGCGGAGTTTGTGAATCGAGAGGTATATTGCACTTGGAAGCCTCTTGCAAGATCGTCGAGCGGTCCGTAGTCGAATACGGCGGTCATCGTGTCCCAGTTCTGGCGGCCGTCCTTCCACAGATAGAGGCCACCATTGGCCACCACACTGCGTGGATGGGGCAGGCCCGTGAACCAATGCACCGTGTCGATCTGGTGGACAAGCCACTGATCCGGGATACCGGATGAATAGGGCCAGAAGAGACGGGATTCGAGATACTTGCGCGCATCGAATGGCTCGTATGGACGGTTGAGCAGATAGCGCTTCCAGTCAGTGTCTTGCTGGTTCAGAAGCGGCACGACATCGGGACGGCGCCATCGACCTGGCTGATTCACGTTCCATGTCATTTCGACCATCACGATGTCGCCAAACTGTCCGGACTTGATATATTCGGCAGCTTTCTGATAGCTCGGCGTGCTGCGGCGCTGGGTTCCGACCTGAACGACCTTACCGGTATTTTTGACGGCGGCCAGAAACTTGCGGGCGTCGTCCATGGTGTGAGCGGTAGGCTTTTCAACATAGGCATCGCGGCCGGCGTTTACGGCTTCAACACCGTGCAGGGCGTGTTGGAAGTCAGCGGTGGCGACGAGAACCGCATCAACATCCTTCCGCGCATAGAGTTCTTCATTGTTGCGATCGGAGTCGACAGGGCTTCCACTGAGCTTCTGAATGTAGGCTGCGCCTTCGTCGCGGCGGCGGCTCCAAATGTCGGAGACAGCGACGAACTCGAAGTTCATCTCTTTGGCATGCTCAAGGAAGGCTGGAATCAACGCGCTTTTCATGCGATCGCCGCAGCCGACAACACCAACCTTGACGCAATCATTCGCGCCCAGGATGGCGGCTTAGCTCGAAGCATTCCACGAAACAGCTGTGGCAGCCAGAGCGGAACTGCCTGCTTTCACAAAGTCTCTTCGCGAGGTATCCGTCATTTTTCTGAGAGTCCTCCGGTTGTGCGGCCCGTGATGTGCGCAAATCCGCATCCATCATACCAGCGCCTACGTATCCTCGATCTCTTCCCTTTGTATGTTTGAACTGCGGCCTCTCGATCCTGCCTGACGCGCGCCGCGTTTCCTGATGCGATCGACGAAATCTGCCCAGTCCAAAATAATCTCAGAACGCGAACACTACCGCGACAGTCTCTACTGCGTGGCGAACTCGCACAGAGCGCAAAGCAGGCGTTCCACCTCTTCCAGCGTGTTGTAATGTACCAGGCCAATGCGCAGCATTCCACCCTTCTGTTCCAGTTGAAGGCGCTCCGTCAAATTGAGTGCGTAGTAGTTCCCGTTCCAGGTGAAGATGCCACGTTCAGCGAGAAATTCGGCAATCGCCTCCGGAGGATGATCCCCGATGCGGAGCGAGAGTGTCGAGCAGCGTTCCTCAAATCGCTTAGGGTCGGTGATCCCGTAGATGCGTACACTCGGAATCGTCTCTAACCCCTCGATCAGCTTCGCGATCAGCCGTCGCTCGTACGCGACAGTGATGCGATAGGCCGCTGCCAGCGCTTCTCGCCGCGTTTTCGCGGTTGGAACGCTGTGCCGGCCCACGTCAGCGATGTATTCGACCGCCGCGCCGATCCCGGCGATCAACTCGTGTGCCAGGGTGCCGGTTTCCCATCGATTCGGAGTCTGATCGTGCGAGGGCCGCAATTTATAGGGTTGGAATCGCTCTAAATGTTCGCGCTTCCCAAAGAGCGTGCCCATGTGCGGACCGAAGAATTTGTACGGGGAGCAGACCAGGAAATCGCAATCGAGCTCTTTGACGTCCGTCAGACGATGAGGGGCATAGTGCACCGCGTCAATAAAGGTCATTGCGCCGGCAGCATGGGCCAGGCGCGTGATCTCTGCAACCGGATTGATGGTTCCCACCGCGTTGGACGCATAGCCTAGCGCCACCAGCCGCGTGCGGTGGTTCAATTTGCTTTTCAGGTCCTCGAGGTCGAGCGTGCAGTCCTCTTCGCGGATGTCGGCTACCTGAATCTTCACTCCCTTTTCTTCGAGCGCCTTCCATGGCGAGAAATTGGCGTCATGATCGAGAGTAGTCAGAAGAATTTCATCGCCTGACCCCAGTTCTCGCCCAATCGCCCGGGATAGTGCAAAAGTAAGGGTGGTCATGTTCTGACCAAAGACAACCTCGTCCGGATCACAATGGAAAAAATCGGCCATCGTTGCACGCGTGTTGGCGATCATCTCGTCGCTGCGCTGACTGGTCGAGAAGACTCCGCCGGTATTGGCATTGGATTTCATAAGATAGTTCTGGATTGCCGCTATGACCTGGGTGGTCACCTGGGTCCCCGCAGGGCCGTCAAGAAACGCGGCGGTCTGCCCATTAACCTGCGTTTTGAGCGATGGAAACTGCGAACGCACCCACGACATATCCAGCATCTCGGTCAAATCCAATTCTGCTGTGCCCATGAACAATTTCTCCTCAGACCGTACACGGGAAAGTGTACATCGCAACCTTTGCAGCACCTACTGCAGACGACTGGAATCGATCTGCCAAGATGGTTGGCCCTTGCTTTACACTTCTCATCATGAAATCTCTGCCCCTCTCCCTGATTCTTCTATCGGCCGCAGGCTGGTATTCGTTTGCCGGGGCTCAGGACTGCCACGCCGCCTCTAATGCGTTCACGCATTCCACTCAGATGATCGTCGTCACTACTTCAAGGTGGGATGCTGTCGAAGGACGGTTGCAGCGATTTGAGCGTGCCACTGCGCAGGACAGCTGGCGTCCGGTGGGCGGCCCGATTCCTATTGTCGTCGGCATGAACGGCTTGGGATGGGGTTTGGGTCTCATTTCGACCAATACTTCCGGTGTTCGGGTTGCATCCGAACCCGTGAAACGCGAAGGAGATGGCAAGTCCCCTGCGGGAGTCTTCCGCCTTGGCACCGCATTCGGCTATGCTGCTCAACCTCTGCCAGGATTGAAAATGCCGTATCTGACGCTGACTTCATCGATCGAATGCGTGGATGACGCTGGTTCGAAGTACTACAACCGGATCGTAGATCGCTCTGCAGTCTCTCCCGACTGGAACAGTTCAGAGCACATGCGGGATGCTGGTGAATCCTACCGCTGGGGTATGGTTGTGGATCACAACGGCACGGTTACCGGCCCGGGGGCGAATCCGCCCGTGCCGGGAGGTGGCTCGTGTGTCTTTCTCCACATTTGGCACAGCCGCGATCAGGGCACCGCGGGCTGTACGGCCATGACGCCAAGCGACCTCGAATCCCTTTTCATCTGGCTCGATCCGTCGCGCAAGCCGCTGCTGGTACAACTCACCGAGTCGGCATATGAGCGGTTGAGCAATCGCTGGATGTTGCCGAATTTAACCGATCGCTCTAGCCGTTGAGCTGCGGCAACACCTCTACTGTCCGAGATCTTCGAATCTCACATTCAGAATCGAATACTCTTTCCAATCCTTGTAGTCGAAGTGCCACCATTCATCCGGAATCACTTTGAACTCCTGCTTTTCCATGGCTTGGCGCAGTAGAGCACGCCGTGCGCGCTCGTCGGTCGTTCCCCCAGCGTAATCGGCATAAGCGCGATTCGTCATTTCGTCGTACCCACTGGGCATGGTCACTTCCTTGCCCGTTTCCAAATCGTACAAAGAGAGGTCTACGGCGCATCCGCGGTTATGTTTTGAGCCCTCGGCTGGATTGGCCACAAAAATCTTCTTGTCGTCGGGCGTCGCATCCCAGAAGATCTTCGTGACATACCATGGGCGATAACCATCATGGATGATCAGACCGTATCCAAGCGCCTTCAGTTCGCGATGTGCGCGGACCAGCGCAAGGGCAGCCGGCCGCTGAAGGAATGCACGCGCCTGAGTGTAGAGAGGCGTGCCCAAAAAATTGTTCGTGGTGGCGTAGCGGATGTCGAGCTTGATCGTGGGATCGAGCTTGGTTAGTTCCACCAAATCCGGCTTGCGGAACGTCCCCTGTTCGTGTGGTGGCTGATCTTTGAGCGCCTCTGCGCGCAGATACTCCACCTGCCGTACAGGTGTAATACGGAAACTGGCCTCTTGTGCAGAGCCAGGTGGAACAAGCACAAAGAAGAGAGCGCAGACTCGGAGATAGCGGTTTGACGATGAATTCATTTGTTTCGATTGAGGTACAGGGTTCCTCTTCACTGTAGCACTCGCTCTCTGCGGTTGAGAAAGATTTGGCGACGAGCAGGGGACTTCGTCCGGCGGACCTCAAGCCCCCCCCAAAAAACCGCCCAGGCGGCAACCGCCGCCCGTTTCTTTTCTCTTCCCGAGCTGCGGTTGCTTTCGCTTCCCTTAAAACTCCACTCGCGCAGAAAACTGCGCCAGGCGCTTGTTGGTCAGCAGCGCCGTGGCCTGCCCAAAGTTCTGCGGATTGTCCAGGGTTGCCGAAATCGAGTGCGAGTCGAACCGTACGCTGTTCGTGATATTGAACATCTCCCAGCGCAACTGAACCTTGAACCGCTCGCTAACATTGAACTCCTTGTCCAGGCCGCTGTCCCAGCTGAAGTATCCATCGCCACGCATGGGGTTGCGCGTACCGCTTTCACCTGGCAGAGCGTGCGCAAAACTCGCAAACACTGCCGCCGGATCGGCAAAGCGCTGAGTCAGGGATCCCCGCGCCGCCGCACGCGAAGGTATCTTCGATGTCAGTGTTGCCCAGCCCTCGATGTCCCAGTTGGTTGGATAATAGGCGCCGTTGTCCATCTGGAAGGGGAACCCGGATGTCCAGCGGATGATACCCGTTGATTGCCATCCGCCGATAAGCTCGTCCACCAGCCGGCTTGGTGACGAAAACAGTTTCTTCCCGCGCCCAAAGGGGAGCTCCCACAAGTAATTCCCATTGATCTGGTGAGTGACATCGAAATCCGATACACCGTAAAGCTGGTTCGGCTCCCAGCTATTCAGAATCTGCGCGTAATTGACTCCGGCCGACGTGTTCAGGCGCTCAGCCTGCGAAACAATATCCATCGATTTCGAATACGTATAGTTCACATCGGCCTGAAGGTCCCCGATGCGTTGCTTGTACACCACCTCCAGGGCGTTGTAATTCGAGTTGCCGATCGACCTCCACGCATACATCGCCGAATACTGGTCGTGATAGAAGCGGTAGGAAGGATATGTCCCGTTGGGGTTGATCCCCGCTCCACTCAGTGAGTCCGGCACATCCAGCTCATACAGAGCATAGGTTTCGTTATAGATGTTCGCCGCGAAAAGCTGGTACACGTTTTGTGTCGCCGATGCCGGGCCCGCGCCCATCCCCAGGTCCACACCGTCCAGCGCTCCCCACACCTGCTCGATGTATGGAATCGGCTGCACCCCGGTCACCGGGACGCCCGCGCGCGACTCGATCGCCAATTGACGCGCGGCTTGAAAATACGTACTTCCGCCAACCGCAAGGTTGATGGGCATGGCCACGTCTTCCTGTGCCAGCAGCCGGTGCGCCAAGCGGCCCACGTACGAAACCTCCAACGACGAACCCTTGTTCAACTCCCGCGCAATCGAGAAATCGATCAGGTGCGAGTAAGGCGTCTTGATCGCCGAATCCAATCCCCAGCTGATGGCAAACTGGTTCGACGACGGCGTGGCTGGAAATCCTCCCGCTGGCGCTGCCGGCAAAAGTTGCGTGGGTATATTCGTGATCCCTGTGAATCGCGGCGCCGTCGCCACATTCGCGCTGCCCGGCGGGTTAGATAAATCCGTCGAAAGTCCGTAAGAACCATTGGTATTGAATGTGTTCACTGTCGCGGCGCCAAAGTGGTCGAAGACCAGCGAGTAACCAGCCCGAATGCTCGTCTTCCCCTGTCCCAGCAGCCGCTTCCAGGCGCCACCCTCCGGTGCCGGCGCGTAAGCAATGGCCAGCCGCGGCCCCAGATCCAACTTGTCCGGTGTCCAGAAATCCGCGCGGTGATTGTAACGGCCGTTAAGATCGAACGAAAAATCTCCCACCGCGTTCGCCGCTCCGCCCGTCGCCGCCTGCATTCCGCTCTGCTTGTAGTAAGTGCTCAGCGCGTATGGCGTGCAGCTCGTGCCGTTCAGGAGGCACGCGCCCACCTGTGTCCCCGTCTTTTCCGCCGGCGCCTGCAGGTATGCCCAGCGCAACCCCGCCGTGATCGTCAGGTTCGGCGTTGCCCGCCACGAATCCTGACCATAAACTTCGTTCTCTTTCCAGCCGTAATTGCGTGTTACCGGTGCGCCCACAGCAAGGGGCGTTCCCGCCTTGTTATAGTTGTAGACCGCGTCCGCCTCAGGAATGATTCCCACGATCGCCAGCAGCGCCGAATTGTACTCGTTGCCGAAATTTGAGAAATCTACAGCCGGATATCCATTAACCGGTGGGTCAAACGGTCCTCCGCTGTTGGCAATCGTTGATCCATTCGACAACCAACCCTGGTTCATCTGTCCATCCGGGAACGAATTCGCATTGGTCGTGTTGCGATCGTCGATCAGACGCAGATTATCTCCAAACTGAAAGGTGTGCGAGTGTTTTGTCCAAGACACGTCGTCCACAATGTTCTGCAACGGCACAATCACCGAAGTGGAGCGGGAAAACGCCGCCGGCTGCGTAACTGCCGAAACGTATACATGCGCCTGGTCCGAGGTGCCGGCCGTTTCCACGCCCTGCCGCGTAAACCCGTAGCGCAGATTGTTCACCAAACTGTTGGAGAGGATCGCCGTGTACCCCACTGCGAATCCCTTGTTGTTGGTCAGCATCGTAGTTGACGGCGGCTGCCCCGGAAACGCCGGCGCCGTCGGTTCGTTGTCGTTCTGGAGATCGCCGCGCCAGAACAATGTGTGCCTCGCACTTAGATTCCAGTCCAGCCGCGAAATGTACGTGTTGTAACTCCGCGTCAGCGTATATGGGAACCGGTATCCCTCTGTGTTCAGCCCATCGCCCTGCGTCGGGTCGTTGGGCATCGGGTATCCATCGAGCAGCGAAAGCATGGCCGCGTTGTCGCCGATTCCCTGCGGATCCATCCCCTGGATATCGGCAGGTGTCAGTTCATACACCGAGTCGCCGCCCGAGTTGTTTGCGTACTGGTATTGCAGATTGCCCCCGCGAAACGCCGCCGTTGGCACTGTGCCAGAGTTGACGCTCACGCCCTCGTCATCGCGCCGTCCCTCGTAGTTCATGAACAGGAAGACCCGATCCTTCTTGATCGGCCCTCCTAGCGCAGCTCCG
Source organism: uncultured Acidobacteriota bacterium (assembly GCA_963833995.1). Taxonomy (GTDB): domain Bacteria; phylum Acidobacteriota; class Terriglobia; order Terriglobales; family Acidobacteriaceae; genus Telmatobacter. The sequence continues at coordinate 22,324 of CAWIAE010000011.1, forward strand.
AACACATTCCGGATCAGCTTCGTTGGCGTATTCGGCTCGCCCGCAGCCAGCTCCTGCTGCTTGTTGAAGAAGTCATTGGCCTCGAGAAAATTGCTCCGGTTGTACTCGTACACCGCGCCGTGATATTGGTTGGTCCCGTTTCTCGTCACCAGCGCCACCTGCGCACCCGACGACCGGCCCTCGTCCGCATTGGGGTTGCTCGTCGTCACGCGGAACTCCGCCACCGAATCCTGTGTCACCCGCAGCACGCTTGTGAACGCGTAACCATTGTTGATGTCGTTCACGTCCACGCCGTCCAGCGTAATGTTCGACTGATCGCTGCGCCCACCGTTTACGGCTCCCGAACGCGAGTCGCTCGCGTTATTGCCGACCGCGTTCGTGCCGTTCTGATCGTCCGTTCGCCCGAGGTAGGTCACGCCCGGCTGCAGGCTCAACAGGTCTGGAACGTTTCTCCCTTCAATCGGCAGTTGCGCCACCTGCCTCGCATCAAATGCGTTGCCCAACGTCGCATCCGTAGTGTTCAAAACTGGCTGGGTTTCTGTCGTCACCACTACTTCAGCCGTCACCGACCCCACGCCCAGACTCACATTGAAAGTAGAGGGCTGTCCCACCAGTAGATCCAGACCCTCTTTCTCCACCTTCTCGAACCCCTGCGCGGTGACCGTCAGGTTATATTTGCCCGGAGCAAGCTGCGAGAACTGAAATTCGCCATTCGGACTGGTGGGGGAGGTGCGCGCAGCGCTGGTGGCTGCTGAGGTCACCGTCACCGTTGCTCCCGCGACAGTAGCTCCGCTCGTGTCCGTTACCCGACCGCTCAGAGATGTGGTGGATTGACCCGGAACGATTTGACAAACAGTTGTGAAGACACTCGCGACGAGTATCGCGATCCAAACCCTTCTTTTCTTCATTGCGGCCTCGCAAGGGGAATATGCAAATCGGCTCATCGTTCAAGCCATCTGAAGCGGCCCGGCCTTCCAGTTAGCGCGCTTTGCAGCATTTGAACACAAAACCGCAAGATTCCCAACACTATTTGAGTTTCATTGCTGGCGCGATCGTTGGGCGCGCTCGGGGACCGGCTTTGCGTTGCGCTACGAACGCCCGCTCGGGGGAGTTCTCGAATCGATTCGCGCCCTGAATAAACAAATGAGCAGCGAGAAAGTCATCTTTGGCGAGCAGACGATGGACAGCATCGAGTCGGACTCGATGGCCACGCGGCGGTTTGCCATGATCCTGCTCGGATCGTTTGCCGCGCTGGCGCTCCTGTTGGCCTGCATGGGCGTTTACGGCGCGATGGCGTATCTGGTGTCACAGCGCACGCAGGAGGTGGGTATCCGCATGGCTCTGGGCGCGAAAAAGAGCGACGTGCTGCTGCCCGTCTTCAGGAGCGGCGCGCGGTTGGCGACCATTGGTGTGGCGATCGGAATTGTGAGCACCATCGGCCTGACACGTCTTATGCGTGAATTGCTCTTCGACGTGAGTCCGACCGAATCCCGTAGTGATCGTGTGCCCGCGCGCCGTGCGGCATCGATCGATCCGATGCGGGCGTTGAGAAAGGAATGATCAATTTCTTCGAACGAAAGGCCGTTTTTGACTGCTCGTTTACCGAGATTCTTCAGTTGACGCCAAATCCGCCATAACCGGCCAATCGGTGCCCATTTTCATTCAGGTGGTGTGGAGTTTTCTTATCTCGGCCAGGATCTTGATGAGGCGTTTGGAGAGCCGGAGGAGCCGATTGCGAGCGCTGCCGTTTGTGAGCGATCGGCGGAACATCTCCATGACATGTTGAGTGGCGACTAAGGATTCGATGAGGCCGTCGAGGCCTGCCCTTGCGGGTGCGGTCGAAGTTTTGGGTTGTGGAGCCAGATGCCTGGGTTTGGAACGAGCCAACTGGAACTCGCGTTCGAGATCGGTGAGGGCGACATCGACGTAACGCATGGTCATGGCCGGATCGACGTGGCCGAGTAATTTCATCAGGACGGGGAAGCTGACCCCGGAGCGAAGCATCTCCGTGGCGTAGGTGTGCCTGAACTGATGAGGGACGATGCGAGTAGAGAGTCCGAGGGAGTGGCAGACCCGATGCAGGTAATCGCGGAGCTGAACCAGGATAGCTATTTTGCTTCCGGGCCGCGCCAGTAGCCGCCCATCGGCAGGCAGAGGGTCGAGGGAGCGGAAGAAGCGCAGCCTGTGCACGAGATCACGGGCGAAGGCATCGACGGGGACCATGCGTTCGGTTTTGAGTTTGCCGAGGGGAACATGGATGGCCCATTGGTTGGGCCCCGTGGAGCGCAGACAGTCATAGGAGAGATCGGCGCACTCGCCGATGCGCATGCCGGTCGAGCGGAGCAGGAGGAACACATTTCCGCCGAGATCGTTGCGGCGCATGAACTCCTGCTGGAGGAGTTGATCCTGCTCGGGGGTGAGCGGTCGTGGCAGAGTGTGAGGCGAGCGCGGGATATCCTCGCGCAGCAGCAAGTGGGCCAGTTCAGCGAGATGGCTGGTGCGAGCGAGCTCATGGAAGATAGTGCGCAGCGCGAAGAGCCGTCCGATGCAGGTTGCCGTGGTCAGAGGCGGATTCTGGGCGCGCAGATGCGCCATCCATCCGAGGATATGAGGATCGCGGCGCAGTTGTTCGAGACGAGTAATCTTCGGGTATTTGCGTTCCGAGATAGACGAGGAAGCTGCGCACCGCGATGTCGTAATTGCGTTTGCTGGAAGGAGTGAGTGCGGTGCACAGAGACTCGACTGCGTGCGCGAAGGCCAGTGCCAGGGGATGCTGAAGTGGAGGACGGCGCCAGCGCATCAGGAGATCCTCGGTTGCGGATGGATACATTGCGCCGCCGCGCGGGTGTACTGCAGATAGACATCCTGCGGTGACACCTTCACATAGTGCATGGTGGTTTCGATGTCAGCGTGGCCCATCAGCTGCATCAGCGCCGGCAGGCTGATGCCGGCGCGCACCATATCCGAGGCGAACGTGTGCCGGAACCGATGCGGATTCGCCAGTCGTACGCCGGTGGTGCGGCGATGATGGCGGAACAGGGAGCGTAATCCCGCAGGTGTTACGCGTTGACCACGGGCCGGCCCCTTCAACACCACGAACAAGGCTGCCGAGCATGGATCGGGGCGTTCCACGCGGAGATAGTGATCGAGCAGTTGCGTGGTTTCCGGAGCCAGGGGCAGCAAGCGCAGTTTGTTCCCCTTGCCGCGCACCCGAAGCTGCCCTTCGGAGAACAGCACATCATCACGGTTCAAGGCCATCACCTCGACAGAGCGGAGCCCATGCAGGAGCATCAAGCCGACGATGGCCAGGTCGCGGGCGTTTCGAAAACTGGACCAGAAGCGCGCCACTTCCTCGACCGAGAGAGGAACGATGTTGAGCCTGGGTTCCCGCACTCTGAGTCTGCTCAGCTCGAACCTGGGGCGTCCCAGGCCCATCGGCCTGCGGTGCAGGAAGGGCTGATGGAAGCCGTGTGCGACCTGACATGGAGCATCAGGGAATTGATTGCGGATAGCGCGATCGGCAGTGGCGGTGCGGTCGTTGATGGTGGAGGCAGAAGGCGGAGGTCGCAGGCTCGACTGGAAGCGCACGTAATCGAACAGCGTCGACTCGGTAAGGTCAGCAGCGGAGATTTCACCAGTCTGATGAACACTCGCCCACCAGCGCACGAAGTGCAACAGGCTGTGCGCGTAGCTGTAGAGGGACTTGTCTGCGAGACGGCGGACATACTCGCGGTCGAGGTACCGATTGATCCAAGCAACGCCCTTACCGGTGGATTGCTCGACCACCTGAATCGGACTATGCGCGCCCGATGAAGTCTTCTGGCAGATGACGCGGAACTTCATGGCTGCGCGGCCTCCAGCAGAGACTGGAACCGGTGTGCGTCTCCTCCTTGAACGAAGAAGGAGTTGGGATCATGTCCTTCAGGCAGGAGAACGCGACGTGCCGAGATGCCGCGCTCGGCAAGACGATAAGCCAGTTGCTCTGCAGCCTGCTGGCCGCTCTGGTTCCGATCGACATCGAAGGTGAGATAGACGGTGCGTTGGCCTTCGCACAACTGGCGGAACTGGTCTTGGTTGAGCTGTGTACCCAGCGAGCAGGTCACGTTATGGAACCCAGCCTGCCGCAGGGCGGCATAGTCGAGCAGTCCTTCAACCAGGATCACCTCAGAGCAGTTGCGAACCTTCTCCCATGCATACAGGCCGCCCTTGCTGCCGGGCAGGAAGCGATGGGCGAACGCAGAGCCGATGCTGCGGCCGTAGAGGTTGACGATGTGCTCGCCTTGGCGCAACGGAAACACGATGCGCTGATAGAGAGCATCCGCACCACGAGCGTTAATGAGGCCGAGCCTTCGCGACATATCGAACGAATAACCTCGCGCCGTCAGATATCGACGCAGGGTTCCGCCGGATGCGTAGCCGATGCCGAGTTCCCGGATCAGTGCCGGATCATGCACTCCGCGCCGGTGGAGATAGTCGAGCGCCTCGGGGCAACGACCCAGTTGCTGCTGATAGAACGCCGCGGCATCCTCAAGCACAGCGCTGGAATCAGCTTCCGGAGCGATCTCCGGATCGAGGCTGGCTACGCTCTGGCGGAAGGATAAGCCGCGCGATAACTGGACGAAGCGGATGAGATCGCCGCCCTGTCCGCAGCCGTGACAGTAGAAGACATCTTTGCGCACGTTCACATAGAACGACGGCTGACTCTCCTTGTGTAGCGGACAGAGTCCGACATACTCGAATCGGCCTGCGGGCCGCCCTGCCCAGTTCTGCTGCCGCAGGTACTCAAGCAGCGGCGTTCGCCGCTTTAGTCTTTCGACGTCTTCACCCACAGCGCCTTTTCGCCTCCGGAGCCCAGCGTAGGAGAACCACGCTGGAGTTCCCAGGCAAGGATGGTGGGGAAAAGGATTTTTTCTCAGCGGCGCATAGGGCAGATGACTTCGAGAACCGGAGTCAGCCAGGATAAGAACGCTGCCTCGTCCTGATCCGAGTAAGCAGATTCCAGCCACTGAGCCGCTCGCGCAGCCACCTTGCGCAGAAAAGACAGGGCCGGCTGTGACTCGTCCACACCTTGCGACCAGCGGCGCACAGTGGAAGAATCGGGTACGCGGTCAGGATCCTTCAACTTCGGCGCTGCCTTCTCCCACGAACAGTGCTCCACAAAGCGACGCAGCAATGCCTGGCAGCGCGCCAGCAGGCTGTAATGCGTATAGGGCAGAGAGAACACCGGCAGAAACGTGAATGTCTTTCCGCATCGGATACAGCGGCCCCGGCGAATCCCGATCCAATCGTGATGCTCGTCGTGCGCCTGCTTGCGCCGTCGCCCATGACCAACAATCGAATCCCGTTCGCAAACCGGGCATCGGCGTAAAATACTCTCGTCCGAGTCTTCGGCCCAGCAGGCAGCAAGCCGCTCCAGCGGGACCGACACTGGGACAAAGAGGATCGTTACCTCACACGAGTCCCGCTTCCCGCTGCGATCCGCCAAGATGCTTGGCAGGAAGCGGGGCTCCGCCTCCTGAAGAAAATCCAACTGAAAGAAAATATAACTTCTTACTGCAAGCCGCGATCACGTGGCCCAGCTTATTGGCCGCTTATCTCCGCCAATTCGCTCATCGACGGCCGATTAGTCCTGACTAGTCGGCATGGCGAGCGTTTTCCGAGATCTTCCTGCGACTCTGCGCGTAACTTGTCCACGCATTACTTACTACTTGACCAATAATGATTCGGATATGATGCCAATCTTGGACGCTGCGGTGTTTCCCGATGCCTAAATTCATCGCGACCCGATTCGACTACTCGGAGATTGTGGGGGACGGGCCGTGGCATGCCTTTAGAAAGCGGGCCCCGTAGTCCGTGAATAGCAACGTATACTCTGTAATCAGGCCCTCATTTATAGACTCCGCGTTGAAGTTGCGCCTTTCTTCCCGGTCAAATTGCAGATGGCGAGCATTCTCCAGATAAGTGCTCCAATCTCTTCTGATAAGCCCAAGACGTTCGAACGTATCGAAAGAAATATCGGTCTTTTCGTCCGCACTGCCGCGCCAGAGCGAATCTGGAACGGTCGCTCCGGGCAGGAGAACGTTGGTCTTAACGTCAGCCGCTGTTTCTGCGGCCACGTACTCCAACTGCCGCGCCTCCTCGGGTGTTAACTGCTTCAGCGTCTCGACGAAAGAGGGTGACACCGAGTCTCGTTCCTGGGATGCACTCGCAAGCAGTCCAGCCCACATCTCCTGGAGTGTTTCGTTATCTTCGAGGGAGCTGTTTTCGAGAATTGGGAGCAGCAATCGCGGGGGTACTGCGTTTGGCGGCGGTCCCGCATCGAGCAGCAATCGTTCCGTCCTCTTTACGGTTGATATTAGGTTCTTGACGCGCCAGACTCTCACTTTATCGGCCAGCATCGCTCCGAATTCTTCAAACACCGGGCCAGCGAGTTTGTGCACGAGGTCAGCTCCCTTATCGAGGAATCCTGACTTCAGAATTTCGCCAGCTTCACTCATCGGTCTCTCCCAACTGGACTTCTCGCCTCGGCGCAACCAGCTTGCCCATTCGGTCAGGGCGGATCATAGGGTCATCAGATAGTTGATCACGATTCGCGACTTATTGTGACTGGTTTTCAGCGTCCTCATGCACCTCGAACCCCCATTGGCGAAGTATCTCCTTCGCCTGATCGATGGTCACCATCTTGCGAGTGAAGTAAATGGTCACCCTCGTTATATCGGGACTGCTGCCGGGAGTGGCAATCGACCGTTTTCCGTTTTGGTACAAGCCGGGTATGTGTTCGGATCTGAGTTAATCGGAAAAGCAGCAGTCCCATCTTGCATGGCCGCATCGCAAGGTGCTCGATGCCCTCGTCCGCTGCCGCACCGCGGCGCTGGGCGGGCACCGCGACCGTTGCACCGGCTGTGGACATACGACCAGGATCTCCTACAACTCATGCCTTATGGGGAGTGTTTACTTCTGGGGAGTTCGGGCCATGGGCAGCGCGTACAACAACGCATGCGGGACTCTGCGTCTCCCCATAACAAATAGGGTTCTCCGGTAGAGTAATGGATTCCTCCCCCCATTTGAATCCAGGAGAACTGTAATGATCGAAGAGTACTTATCTGCTCCCAAGACACTTCGGCGTTTACGCGCGGGTTTGAGCGGGCCGTACATTGATGGGTTCGCCAAGTCGCTTGCCGAAAAAGGATATGCACACGCTACCGCGATTCGATATCTCCGCGCAGCGGCGCGCCTTGGCATTTTTGTGCAGCGCCGAGATGGCGTGCTGGCTGAGATTGATGTAAACACGTTGCAGGCCTTTCGACGGCACCTGCTATTTGGTCGCTGCCCTCGCGGCAGCGGCGGCAGGACCGGATATCACGCGCATTTCGGTGTGAAGCTCTTTCATCGGTACTTGATTCAACGCGGTATCTGCCCAAGTCCTCCGCCAGCCACGGACACCGAACGCGCTGTGCCATCCCTCGTTTCTTCGTTTGCAGCCTGGTATCAGAGGCATCGCGGCGTTACTCAGCCCACAATTCGGTTGTACTCTCGTGGTGCCACGCAACTGCTCGCTGGACTTGGGGAAGAGGTCCACGCCTGGAGCACCCACAGCCTACGAGCGTTCCTACTCGATCGAGCGAACCAGTGCGGGGCCGAGACGACCCAGAAGCTGATCACCTCGCTGCGAGCGTTCCTGCGCTATCTCAGTTTCTGCGGCGAGACACGACCGGATCTAGACCGCGCTATCCCAGCCATCGCTCACTGGCGCCTTGCATCGTTGCCCCGGTGCCTGTCAGCGGATGAACTGAAGCGGCTTATCACCGCCTGCGATGGCGATACTCCCACGCGTCGTCGCGACCGTGCGATCATTTTGCTGCTGTCGCTTCTGGGGTTGCGGGCTGGAGATGTGGCCCAGCTTCGTGGTCCCGATGTCGACTGGGAGAACGGCACTTTACAGGTGACAGGTAAGGGCGGTACCAGGTCCGATTGCCACTGCCGCAGGATGCAGGCGATGCGCTGCTTCGTTATCTGGAATGCCGGCCACGAGTTGACCACACCGATCGTATTTTCCTTCGCGGCATCGCTCCATTTCGACCGTTTGTGTCCGGAGATGGCGTTTCCGGTGTAGTCTCCAGGGCGCTTCAGAGAGCCGGCATTGAGGCTCCCACACAGGGTGCCCACTTATTGCGGCATACGGCCCGCAACCGAAATGCTCCGCAACGGAGTACCTCTCGATAAGATCGGTCTCGTCCTGCGCCATCGCAGCATCGACATGTCCGCCTACTACGCCAAGGTGGACGTTGCCTTGCTTCGGCAAATCGCCCAACCGTGGCCGGAGGTGAAGCCATGATTGAAGCTGTCGAGACCTATCTGGCTCTGCGGCGTGCCGCCGGTTTTGTCCTGAGCAATACGGAGTACTTGCTCCGCAGCTACGCTCGTTTTGCCAGAGAGCGGAAGGAACCGTTTGTTCGCACTGCAACAGCGATCGAGTGGGCCTGCCATAGCCCGTCGACCGCTCAACGGCATACTCGGTACCAGACCGTCTACCGCTTTGCCGAGCACATTCGTCTGGAAGAGCCTCGGCACGAACTGCCACCGCATAACCATTTTGGTTATCGGAAAACACGCCGTGTTCCGCACATCTGCTCTGTCAACGAAGTCGAGCGCCTGGTCATGGCCGCGACCCAACTGCCTCCGTCGGGATCGCTCCAAGCGCACACTTATGCGGCATTGATCAGTCTGCTATCTGCGACAGGCCTGCGGGTTTCCGAAGCATTGGATCTGCTGCTGTCCGACATTCACGGCGATAGTTTGTTGATCCGCAAAACCAAGTTTCAAAAGACCCGGTTGGTGCCGCTGCATGAAACCGCTGTAAAGGGTCTGCGGCGCTATCTCGCCTGTCGGCGGAGGCTGCACCCCGGCGGAGAGCATGTGTTCGTGTCCGAGACCGGCCACAGGCTTTTCTACTGGCAAGTGAATGCCGTGTTTCGCAAGCTGCTAAAATCAGCGGACCTCGTACCGGCGTCTGGCCGAGCTCTGCGCCTTCATGAGCTGCGCCACACGCTGGCCGTGAGAGCCTTGGAGCAGTGCCCGGCCGGCCGCCATCGCATCGGGCTCCACATGGTCGCTCTGGCCACCTATATGGGCCATGTCAACATCAACTCCACCTATTGGTACCTTCAAACCACACCCGAGTTGTTACGTGGAATAGCCACCGCCAGCGAAGGCCTGCTTTATGGAGGCCGACCATGACCGCCATCGCACGCCACATCGAGGCATTCCTTCGCGAACACCTGGTCAGGCATCGTGGCGCGAGCCCGCATACCTGCGACTCTTACGCCTACAGCTTTCAAGCGCTATTTGAGTTTGCTTCGCAAAAGTTCAAGACGCAGCCTTCAGCGCTGACGTTGGAACAACTAGATGCGCCACTGATCAGCAGCTTCCTGGAGCATCTGGAGAGCACGCGAGGAAACTCGGCGGAAACTCGGAACATTCGTTTGGCAGCTTTTCGCTCATTCTTCCGATTCGTGCAGCACCGTGAACCGGGAGCGTTGCACCAGATTCATCGCATTCTGGCGATTCCTTTCAAGAAGACCGACACGCGGCTCGTACCTTATCTGAACCAGACAGATGTGCAAACATTGCTCAATTCGCCGGATCCCACCACCCGCGAAGGAATCCGCGACCGCGCCATCCTGCATCTTGCGGTCTGCGCCGGGCTCCGGGTCTCGGAACTGACTGGATTACGCACTGATGACCTCGCACCACAGGCTCTGAGCATTCGCGTTCGCGGGAAGGGCCGGCGCGAACGGGCATTGCCACTGTGGAAGACAACTGCCTCGGCAGTACGTGGTTGGCTGGCAGTTCGAGGGAAAGTGGTTGTCCCCGAGCTCTTTGTGAACGCACGAGGCGGTCCACTCACTCGCTGGGGCGTGGCGTACATTCTCAAACGACACGGAAAGACGGCCAAACGACGATGTAGTTCATTCTCAGGCAAGCAGCTTTCACCCCACGTTCTCAGACACACCTCTGCCATGATCGTCTTGCAGGCAACACAAGACATCAGGAAGGTTTCGCTGTGGTTGGGCCACAGCAGTCTCACTACCACCGAGGTGTACGTGCGGGCTGATCCGGGCGAGAAACTGGAAGCGATTGAAGCTGTTGTACCCCCGCATCTTCGTAAGGGACGATTTCGGCCGCCCGACAAACTGATCGCACTTCTGAAGGCCAAGCCTTAATGGAGAGTCGAACGGGCGCGTAGCTTGCCAGCTGTGCGCCTGTTCACTAACGAACTCCCCAGAAGTAAACACTCCCCATAAGGCACGAGTTGAACGAGATGGCCTGATGGCCGCAGCGGACGCACTGATCCAGATGACCGCCCAGTGCCGCGGTGCAGCAGCGAACGATGGCATCGAGCACCTTGCGATGGGGCCATGCAAGATGCGACTGCTGCTGTTCCCAGAAACTGCTGCCCGTTGTGCGGATGATGTCGGCCACCTCGAGGGTGGGTCGGCTCATCGCTTCATCCGTCTCCTGGAGTGTTTTGCTTCGTCGGGCCGTGACACTTCGATCGCTTCAAGCGGACTGGGAATGGCCTGCAAGTGGCGTCGCGACAGGTGCAGATAGACGGTCGAATGTTCGAGCTTGGAGTGTCCGAGAAGCACCTGGATGGTGCGCAGGTCGGCGCCGGCTTCGAGCATATGCGTGGCGAAACTGTGGCTGAGCGTATGGGGAGATACGTGCTTCTTGATGCCAGCCTGCTTGGCTGCCTCTGCCATAGCCCAAACATCGCCAAGGAACTGCGCAAGTGGCTGGCAAAAACCGGGGCCAAGACTCTCTACATCGAACCCGGTTCTCCCTGGGAGAACGGCTATTGCGAAAGCTTCAATTCAAAAATGCGTGACGAGTTCCTGAACGGAGAAATCTTCTATTCACTAAAGGAGGCGAGGGTGCTCACGGAACGCTGGCGCGTCTACTTCAACACGGAACGTCCACATTCTTCTCTGGGCTACAGACCACCTGCCCCGGCAGCGTGGCAGACCGAAGCTTCCCAGCGGTGTGAAAAAGTGGAAAGCAAAGAACGCTTCCCACTTTCTCACACCGCCTACTACTGCGACGGGCAGTTATCCACCTCTCTCTCGCTTAGTCCGATGCGTGCGAACTCGGGGTCAGTGAAGAGACAGAAGGGTACATGCCTTCCGGTTGTCACATGATTGCCGCCGAGGATATTGTCACGAACGACCCGAAAATCGTCCTCGCTGATGTGGGTGAATTGTGGACTGCCGGCGACTTCTCCAACCGCCCCCACCTCCGCAGCGGTGGTCTCGAGACGCTCGTTGACCTTGTTGTATCCCTGTTCCGTCAGTTCCACGCCGAAGATTTCCAATCCAATATCTTTTGTGTTTGGAACGCGTTTGCCGGTAATCAGAAGGTGCGAGCCTTCGAGGGTTCGTTCCTTGCCGTCGTGGACCAGAGTGAGATGAACTGATTGTCCGGATTTTCCTGAAACGTGCAGAACTTTTGAATTCAGATCAAGATGAATTCTCTCATCTTCGAAAAGTTCGCGGAGCCCTTCGGTGACACCGTCGTCTTCGCGATGAAGCAGGCGATCATTGCGATCGACAACTGTGACCCGGCTGCCGAAGCGTCGCGTTGCCTGCGCGAACTCCAGACCGACGAAAGATTTACGATTGCTCCCTTGCCCCTCGTGGCCATCAGCGGGGCGAGCTCGGCGACGAGGAAATACGGAGCCTTCACATGACAGAAAAAACGCGGTCAAACTGCTCTTCCGTCATTTCATGCGCAGGCCCGAAAGGATAGATTCCGGCATTGTTGATGAGAATATCGACATGGCCATTGCCGAGTTCGATCGCTTTCCTGGCCACTTCCCGAGCGCTTGCTGCATCTCGAAGATCGGAGGATATAAAATCTGCTTTGCCTCCTGCGCCGCGAATCTCGTCGATCGCCTTCTTCCCGCGATCCGCATTTCGCCCCACGACCAGGGTATGAATGCCAAGTTGAGCCAGTTTCTTTGCCGTAGCAAGACCGATCCCGCTTGTTCCTCCGGTAATAAGCGCTGTCAAATTGCTGTCTGTCATGGGTAACCCCCTGAAGCCATCATATTCATGCTTTGCGTTTCAAAGTACGCATGTCAAATCCCCTTGACCTCACCGCCATCCATACGGACACAGCTTCCGATCATCCACTTTGCCGCAGGCGAAACCATGAATGCTAACAGCTCTGCGATTTCTTCCGGTTGTCCGTAGCGGCTGATGCCGGCCTCTTCAGGAAACTTCCTGCTGGCCTCGTCGACACTCATATTGTGTGCCAGGGCCCATTTCTCCAGGAACGACAGGCGTCTCCCTGTCATCACCGCTCCCGGCACAATGCTGTTGACCTGCACGCCGTCCTTGATCCCTTGCTCTGCAAAAGCCTTTGCCATGGCAATGATGGCCGCGTTTGTGGCCGCCACTGCTGCGAAACCCGGCTTGGGGTCGAGCGCCGCACTGCCGGACATGAAGACGACTGATCCCTTGCTGGCCTTGAGCGCATCCCAGGCACGAATAGTCAACCTGCGCGCTCCATGCAGCTTCAGCTCCATGCCTGCGTACCACTGCGCATCGGTCATCTCGAAGAGGTCGATCTGCGGCACCGCTCCGGCAATATTGAGAAGCGCGTCCACGCGGTCATGACGGTCAAGTGTTGTTTTGAGCACGGTTTCCGGCGATTCCGCGCGGCTCAGATCGAGCGCGATACTGAGTGGTTCAGCTCCGGCGCTGCGTACGGCGTCCGCCACTTCTTCCAGGGCGTCTCCATTCCTGGCCACGAGAACGATCGCGGAAAAATCCCTGGCCAGCCGAATTGCAGTCGAACGACCAATTCCCTGACTGGCTCCGGTCACGATTGCTGCGGATTTGTTCATGGTTGTTACTCACTTCTCAATTAAGATGAATGTCGGCCCATGGCCCGCTCTTTCTGATCAACGCCGTTTGTGCAGCTTCGAGGATGATGTCGACGACTTTATGCGGAGCAGTAAGGAGCGGCGTGTGGTCTACGGCAGCCGACCGAATCGTTGCCTTCATGCGCTCCGCCATAGAGCGCTGTGTCTTCGGATTGATCATCCGATCTTCTTCCGCGAGCAGATACCAGGTTGGCTTTGACTTCCACGCCGGAGCACTGACTGGCTCCTGGATGCACTTCACCGAGATCGGCCGCTGCACAGCGCGGCACAAAGCGATCTGCTCAGCCGTTGCGTCCTGAGCGAAAGCTTCGGCGAAACTTGCATCGGGCATCCAGATGAATCCATCCGCATCGGGTGCAAGCTTCGGGGCCTTTGGATGCGGCTCGTCCCGGTAGAAGACCTGGGCCACTGTTTCGCCTTCATCCGGAGCGAGGGCTGCGATATAGATGAGCGCCTTGACTCGCTCGTCGTCCGCAGTTCCCACTACTGCCCCTGCGTAAGCGTGTCCAGCGACGATCACTGGCCCTTGCGTGCGTGCGATCGTCCGTCGTAGCGCCGCAGCGTCGTCGCTCAGCGAGGTCAGTGGTATCGGCGCGGCCACGACGTTCAGGCCCTTGTCCTGCAGTCTGCGAATGACCTGCTCCCAACTCGACCCATCGGCCCATGCGCCGTGGATCACGACAACGGTGGTGCTCTTAAAATCCGGCATAATGCTTTTCCTATTCCGATGTCTTGTTAGAGATTTCGTGATCCTTGAGCGCGAAGTGAAATCAGGCGAAGAAGCTAATAATCTTCCCGGCTATCACATCGCCAAAATCCTCCAGTGCAAAGTGCCCCGTGTCGAGCAGGTTCAGCTCAGCCTTCGGAATGTCGCGTAGATATGCCTTTGCGCCTTCGACCGTAAAGAAAGGATCGTTCTTACCCCAGACGATCAAGGTCTTCGGTTGCTTATTGCGGAAGAACGTGTGCCATTCGTCGTAGTGCGGCAGATTTGCCTGGTAGTTGTGCAGCAAGTTCAACTGGATGGCGTCATTGCCAGGGCGATCCAGAAAGTGCTGATCCATCGTGTAGGCATCCGGATTGATGCGGGTCGAGTCCTTCACTCCATGCGTATACTGCAAGATCGTCGTCTCGAGCGTAAGCAGCCCGCGCACTGGCTCTTCTGTCTCCGCCGTACGATTGGCCCAGAATGGCTTCATTGGATCGAATGCGCCGCCGATGCCCTCCGCGTAGGCGTTTCCGTTCTGCACGATAATTCCTTCGATTGCATCCTGATGTTTGAACGCAATGCGGTACCCTATGGGCGCGCCATAATCCTGCACGTAGATGCTGAATTTCGTCAGGCCGAGAACATCGAACAGCAGAGCGTCGACGTACGCTGCAAGGTTGTCGAAGGTGTACTCGAACTCATTCACACCCGGTGCATCGCTATAGCCGAATCCGATGTAATCCGGCGCGATGACATGAAACTTGCCCGCGAGTTGCGGGATCAGGTCGCGGAACATATGAGACGAGCTGGGAAAACCGTGCAGCAGCACGATGGTTGGGGATTCTTTGTCCCCTGCCTCACGGTAGAACATCCTGAGGCCGCGAATGGTGGCGTATTGAAATATTGGCATCGTCTCTCCCTTTGAATCGAATCTTGCGGCAATTGGGCCGCCATTGAGGTGAGAGTAATAAACACCGGTAAACATGTCAATATCGGTGTTATGGTTTCCATGAATTATTTTTGGAAAGGGGGATGCAATGGCTGCTGTTACTAAAGATGCCGGCGAATGGGTCGATGGTTTTCTCTTCGTCGCCAACAAGCCGATCCTCGATTTCTTGAACACCCGCCCGGTCCTCGCAGAGGGCCCCACCGAGTTGCTCCCCGACTTTCCTGCGCTGGAACGATGGCTGATCGCTTCGGGCATCATGAGTTCGGCCAAGATGAAACGTCTTATGCAAAGCTGGCGGCACTCGCCGGAAGCGGCCTTGTTTCATAAGGATGTGATCGCGTTCCGGGAACGGCTGCGAGAAGCTGTTCTTCGTTTGGAAAGCGGCTCGGCTCCATCGGATGAATTCATTCAAGAGGTGAATCGAGGTTTACGGCAAAATCCGCCGTCCACGGTGCTGCATAAGCGGGACGCGCGAATTGTTCGGGTGCAGATGTTTGATGTTGAGCGGCCAACGGACCTGTGGAAGCTGATCTTTGATGACGCGGCCGATCTTCTGAGCGAACCGGAAATCGATCGCATTCGCCAATGCGAAAAATGTGTCGTGCACTTTTTCGACACGAGCAAGAAGGGCTCTCGGCGTTGGTGCAGCATGAATATCTGTGGCAACAAACTTAAGGTTGCCGCCTATCAGCGCAGAAAGCGAGAGAGCGAGTCAGCACGCTGAGAGATTACGACTGCGTGAACGGCCAGCCAGAGGTCGCCGATCCGCCTGGATTTGATCTCGGATTGACGTTATCAGGCCGAGGTACTCATCTATCTCGCTGCGGACTGCGGTCAGCGATGGCGAGAGATGCGGCGAACGAGGTGCGTATTCGCCGCATTGTGCGCGTAGATTACTCCTTGAAGTTGCGGCGAATGTGCGTTATATTCCCTGCAAATGGTGCGGAGAATAAAGAGAAGTGTCTACAGCGCTGCGCGACATTGAGGACCTCATCCGGAAGGGTGTCCTCAAAAGGGAATCGGCTGGCGGACGGAGCACGTCCTACTCGCTCGCAAGAGTTGGCTAAGATTGCAGTACACTTGCCGCATTCTCATTCTCGATCCGCAGTAGCGAGTCCACACCCCGAGCTTTGATGTGCATGGACTGCGGCTCATTTTGTCGACTTGGGTGTTTTAACGGTTCTTGTCTTTGCCTCTCGCAGATAAGATCTCTCAGCGTATAGTACCGCTCGTTATAGCGGAAGAAATAGTCAGGGGATGTGAGATCCGCGACTTCAGGAGAGTCGATCTGAGCGTGGAGACCCTTTCGAGCCGAGATGAATCACGGGTGTCTCGGTCGGCCTTGTCATAGGATTCCGGTGTCGAGCTCGTAAGCGAAACAGGATCAACCACGCCGCATTTGCGAAGACAATATCAACGTGCCCCTTCGCCTTTCGCAGAGTCGATCGAGGTCGTCGAGGTTTGAGACGTCTCCTTGAACTGCCCTGACATTCTTTCCGATCAGTGAGGCTGCCTTATCCAGTACCGCTACGCGACGCCCGGTAATAAAAACGTAGGCACCTTCCTTCACAAACCGCCTGGCAGTAGCGAGCCCGATGCCGCTACTCCCTCCAGTGATTACAGCTACCTTGCCTTCAAGTGCACCCATCGATTTCTCCCTTAACTGTCCGTTGTTCACCCTGTTCCGTGACACCAGCAACACCGAGATCCGCCGATTTCAGATGGCCGAGAAGCCGCCGTCGACAGCCAAGTCCACTCCATTCACGTAGCTCGAATCGTCTGAAGCAAGAAACAGCGCGGCCGTCGCAATTTCCTCAGGACGACCCATTTTTCCCCGCGGGATCAGGGATTCGAACATCTCCCTCGTCGCTTTGTCGAGTCGCTGGGAATCCGGTGTGTCGACCTGCCCCGGGCTCAGCACGTTCACCCGGATATTCCTGCCCTTCAGTTCGTTGAGCCACGTGCGTGCGAATGAGCGCAATGCCGCCTTGCTCGCCGCATACACGCCGAAGCCAGGAAAACCTTTCACCGAAGCAACTGACCCGGTCATGATGATCGATCCGCCATCGTTGAGCAGCGGCAACGCCTTCTGAACCGTAAACAGCGTTCCGCGCACAATCAGGTCGAAGCCCGCATCGAAGTGCTGCTCGGTAATCTCGCCCAGTTTGGCGGCTTCGCCCTTGCCGGCGCTCGCAAACAGGACGTCGATCCTGCCCTTTTCCCGCTTGACTGTCTCGAACAGGCGGTCGAGGTCCTCGAGATTGGCCGCATCGCCGCGCACGCCAGTCACGTTCCGGCCAATCAGCTTGACGGCCTCATCGAGCGCCTCCTGCCTCCTGCCCGTGATGAAAACGTAAGCACCTTCTTCAACGAACAGCTTAGCGCTCTCCAGCGCCAGGCCGCTCGATCCACCTGTGATCACTGCAACCTTACCCTCTAGCTTTCCCATAATTACTCCCTTCGGTAGATGTGTAGCATTCAGGACATCGGGGGAACAGTATCGGGGAACTATAAAACTCATCTGGCCCGATTTAGATTGCCGAGGCGCCGCCATCGACAAACAACTCCGCCCCATTTACGTAACTGGAGTCGTCTGAAGCGAGAAACAGCGCGACCGTGGCAATTTCCTCAGGACGACCCATCTTTCCCCGCGGGATCAAGGATTCGAACATCTCCTTCGCTTCCTTGGTGAGAACTTGCTCGAGAATCGGTGTGGCCACCTGCCCCGGGACCAGCACGTTCACCCGGATATTCCTGCCCTTCAGTTCATTGAGCCACGTGCGTGCGAATGAGCGCAATGCCGCCTTGCTCGCCGCATACACGCTGAAACCAGGAAAACCTTTCACCGAAGCATTTGACCCGGTCATGAAGATCGATCCGCCATCGTTGAACAGCGGCAACGCCTTCTGAACCGTAAACAGCGTGCCTCGCACATTCAGGTCGAAGGCCGCATCGAAGTGCTGTTCGGTAATTTCGCCCAGTGGCACGGCTTCGCCCGTGCCGGCGCTCGCGTACAGGACGTCGATTTTGCCCTTTTCCCGCTTGACTGTCTCGAACAGGCGGTCGAGGTCCTCGAAATTGGACACGTCGCCGCGCACGCCGGTCACGTTCCGGCCAATCAGCTTGACGGCCTCATCGAGCTGCTCCTGCCTCCTGCCCGTGATGAAAACGTAGGCACCCTCTTCGACGAAGCGCCTGGCGCTCGCCAGCGCCATGCCGCTCGATCCTCCCGTGATGACTGCAACTTTACCTTCAAGTTTTCCCATATTTACTCCCTTCGAGATGTGTAGCATCGGTACAGTTGAGTAGATTCCTTGGCAGTGGACGGGAACTGCTCGGGAGTCCTAATCCTTTGTCTATTCGTCCAAAAGAGGGAGGCTAAGTTGGACCCGATAACTGACATCTTCAGAACCATGCACGTAACCGCTTTCGGTCTGCACAGGCTCGAAGCCACAGCCCCGTGGGGCGTATGGACTGTTCAAAAAGCCCTATCTCTCCTCGACGTCAGTGAGAAACATGCGCTCCGCGCGCAGTTCCCGCCGCGGCGATGCCAGCGTTGTTTAAGCAACCTCGGTCATCAGGCTGCCTTTGGCGGTTCGAAGTCGCGCTGAAGGTACAACAACCTCGACAAGTCCGGTCGCGACATCAAAAACGAGGCCGGAGATGAGCCACTCGCTCGGCAATGCGGGAATCGCCCTGAGTGCAGCAACGTCGACAGCCACTGACTTGCGTGGATCGCGGACTGACTTGGTCTCAACTTCCCTTTCCGGTATCTGAAAGTAATGCGCCAGCATGGCTGGATCTCCCACGAGACGCGTACTGCCGCAATCCGTATGATGAAGTACGATCAGGTGAAACTCCCCGCCGCCTCCCGGAATCGTTTCGGCAACCTCTCCGATTCGTCCGAGCAGACCGAACTCCTCCAGCAGACTAGGCGTGACTCGACCGCCGATGTTTCTCATTACGACGGCCTCACCGGGCTTGATTCCAAGCACTTGAGCAGGATCGACGCGCATATCGGCGCAACCGATGATGACTGCTTTCAAGGTTTGCAAAGATTGTGGGAGCGACGGCATAGGGGCAACGGACTCTTTGTTGCGTTTCAACATGAGGTCAAGGCTGCTCATAATGATTCTCCTGAAGGGATGTTGTGGCGGTCACGCCGACACCTTCCCTTATGTAGCCTTTGGATGAGAACACCGCTCCGATAAGAGCGAGCAATTAAAGACAAATGACCCACCATTCCCGCCAACGATGAGCGTTGCGGCTAATGCCCTCGAGTTGGTCCGAATGATGCCCGATATCGACCAGGCGTGACCCGCAGGCGTCTCTGGAACATGCGGCGGAGGGCTTCGGCGGTGGCTAACCCGCACGCATCAGCGATTTCGTCCGTGCTCTGCGAGGTTGATTCCAGTTGACGACGCGCCGCCTCCAGGCGCAAATCCTCGACGTGTTCCGCCGGAGTCTTTCCGAGTTCCTGCTTGAATAAGCGAGTGAAGTTGCGAGTGCTCATGGCAGCACGGCGAGCAAGTGAGTTGACCGAAAGATCGTGTCGCAGATGGTCGGGAAGCCAGGCAAGCAGGTCGCCCAGAGGCCGGCTCTCACGCGTTTGAGCTTCAAGGGTGGCGCTGAATTGCGATTGCCCACCTTGACGGCGCAGAAAAACGACCATCATTTGTGCTATTCGAAGCGCCAGCAGTCTGCCAAGGTCTTCTTCGACCAACGCGAGGCAAAGATCGATGCCGGCCGTTACTCCCGCGGACGTATAGCAACCGCCATCGTGGATATAGATTGGGTCGGGATCAACAGCCACGCGCGGGTAGTCTTCCGCAAGTTCGCGCGCCCAATTCCAGTGGGTTGTTGCGCGCCGTCCGTCGAGAAGACCGGCCCTTGCCAACACAAACGCGCCGGTACAGATCGAACCAAACCGTCGGCTTCGGCCGCTCTGCAGTCTAAGCCAGTCCAGAAATCCCGGTTCGTAGTGCAGCTCGCGGGGGCCCATGCATCCCGCAACGAGGATTGTATCGATCGGCCCATCATAATCCCGGAATGTGCTGTCCGCGTGCACAGGTGTACCGAGGCAATTCGAAACCATTCGGTCGGCGCCGGCCGAAATAATGTTAACTCTGTATGCTGGATCTCCGCCACGCAGCCAATTCGCATCGCCGAATACCTCTGCAGGACCGAACACGTCGAGGGTCCTCATGGGCGGAACGGCCACAATCAGGATATGACGCGCGTTTCGAGGCGCTGAAAGATCTTCTGCTTGATTGCGCCTCATCTTTGGCGGGACTGATTGGCGTATCGGCATAATCGGGAGCGCGAAACCCACAATTCATTTAGACGGATCTCCAGAGGACAAGCGGTGGCACGCAGTCCAGCAAAGTCGTCTTCGTTGTCCTCCCTCCGTCGGGACCAATTACGGTTTGCCCATGATCCAGGTTCGCTGCCCTGCAGTCCCCCCAGGCGGAATGGCGCGTGCATTTGCATACGCGCCGTGCCGCTGAACACGTTATGCAAACCGGAACAGACCGCCAGGCGCCGCCGCGAAGACCGCCATCATCGTCTACGGCAAGCGAGTAGACACAACCCTAAACGTATGCACCGATATCGGACGCCAAGTTTGCGAACTTCTCTTGAAGAGCTTCAGTCATCATCACCGGGTGGATTTCCGGAGCGTATTTCTGTGACGATGAACAATTTCGATTGGAATAGCAGACCAAAGGCCTCGCGACTCTTCATCATTACCGATCATTACCGGAATCAGGCCAGAATGTGGAGGTTGTGTGCCATGCCAGTGGCGCTTCCCATTTGCACCGCCGCTGTTCGCAGTCTCGATGGCCGTCCCGGGCCACGTCTAAGACAGGGGATGCAGACTACCATTAGGGAGTCGCGGGCATTTTCCCCTAACGACTCGGAGACCGCTCCAACGAAGCTTGAAGCCGTGGTTACGCTGGACCCAGCGGCTGAACAGAATCACAGCGCGTCCGTTGACAAGAGTGTGCCCGGGAGATACTTACTCAGCGCTCAACGTTTTTCTCCGATGCCCTTTCCCTCGGTAACTGTATAGATACGATCAAGAGCCGGCAGTTGGATGGACTCTTTGTTTCCGCTAGGCCAGTGAATCTCCACGCTGTCCACTCGGACGGCATCGCCGAGCCCAAAATGGACGCGCAAGTCATTCGAAGACAGGTAACTGCCGCCGCTGAGGACATCTTCGCGCTGGCGAATTCCGCCTGCGGTTAGATAGACAGTCGATCCTACTGCATCGCGCGGACTTCCCGGTCCCCCGATGAGCCTTAACTCCACCCAATGGTGGTGATCTGGATTCACATTGCGAAGCAACACCGGAACCCGGTCGACATTATTGATGACGACGTCGATCTTACCGTCGTTGAAGATATCTCCAAAAGCAGCACCGCGTCCCACGCTGACTTCGGCAAGTCCGGTTCCCTCGACAGCGGGCACCAACTGGAATTTCCCGTTCTTCAAATTGCGAAAAAGCAGTGGGCGTTGCGCATAGGTAGTGCCCCACTCGGGGTGCTGATCCACATTTGGATAGACATGGCCATTCGCAATCAGCAGGTCTTTCCATCCATCGTTGTCGTAGTCAATGAATCCATCGCCAAAGCCGATAAAGGGAATCGTTGCTTGCGCAATATCGGTTTCGTAACTGACGTCGGTGAAAATTCCCGTTCCATCGTTTTTGTAAACCACATCGTTGTCGTCTGAAAACGCGGTGTTCACCAGGTCCACATGCCCATTGTTCTCATAGTCACCGGCCGCGATGCCCATGTTCGCCTTCTCGTGTCCGTCACCGTCCAGGGCATAGCCTCCCAGCAGACTCTCGTCCTCAAATGTACCGTTGCCGTTGTTGATGTAAAGATAGTTTGGTGTCGAATCATTGGCGACCACTAGGTCGGGCTTCCCGTCGTTGTTGACGTCAACAAACAGCGCACCAAGTCCGTAATACCGGTTGGGATCACTGACGCCAAGCTTTTCACTCACGTCGGTAAATGTTCCGTCTCCATTGTTGTGAAAGAGATGGTCGCGCTCTCCGGTGAGACCAGCCGGTCCGCACATCACCAGAGCGCCGCGGTACCGGCAAGAACTCGAACCCAGGTTCGAAGAGCCTGGAACAGGCGGATTCTTGACGTCATAGTGCAGATAGCCGGCGACAAAGAGATCCAGCCGGCCGTCGCCATCGTAGTCACCAAAGGTTGCGCCCGTAGACCATGTGCCCAGCGCTACCCCGGCCTTCTCCGCAACATCGGTGAAGGTCCCGTCGTGATTATTGTGGTAGAGTCGATTCTTCCCGAAATTCGTTACATAGATGTCTGGCCAGCCATCGTTGTCGAAGTCTCCCACCACCACGCCATAACCCCATCGATCATTTGTAACCCCGGCCTGAACGGCCACATTGGTGAAGGTTCCATCGTGATTGTTGTGGAACAGGGCCGCTTGCGGTGGAGCTTCCTTGCCGTCGAGTGCCTTGTAAGTCGAGCCGCTCACAAGGTAAATGTCGAGCCAGCCATCGTTGTCATAATCCAACAGCGCAACGCCTGCTCCTTTTGCGTCGAGGATGAAGCGTTTTTCAGGAGTACCCGCGGTGTGATGCCAACTGGTGAGGCCAGCCTGCTTTGCAATATCCATGAAAACGACAGGACCGGTCTTGACCGTGCCGCCCGCAGTGATCGGACGATTCGCCGAGTCGTATTCTGCTTTGAAGACACCGCTTGTGGCCATTCCACCCGAATGACTGTTCTGATTTTGAGCTGCCTGAGGCCATGCGAGAGGTGTGGCCAGAAGAGAAAAAGTCAAGAAGCTCAACCAGAGCAAACGGCCAACCAAAGAGGCTCCTCCACTGCGAACGAGTCTACTATATCGACTCGTTTGGTATGTCTGACGCCTTCTTACTCGAGGTTTAACTTATAGATCGCCGATGCATGAGGTGCAAGTGTTACATCGAGCATCGAAGGTTCCTTGACGACAGCGCCCCTCCATAACTCCCGGGCCACTTTAGGACGTGATTGAATGCCAAGCTGATTCCAGCGAAGTTGTAAGGTGGATGAAGCATCGCCAAGGTTGAAGACTGCGAGGTACTCTTCGCGACTTTTACTTGCCATCGCAGTCCAGACGCGAACATCGCCCTGGTGATAGACCACCTTGTTCTCGCTACTATGTTGGTTCACTGCGAGCACATCGGCATTTGTAAGCAGTGAGCGGGTAAAGGGGTCGAGCGTAGGAAGATCGCCGCCGAACATCAAGGGCGAACGAAAGATCGACCACAGGGTCATGAGCGTTTTCTGCTCATCGTGCGATAGCTGAGAGAGACGGTCGTTTCCGCGTTCCGCTCTTAGTCCGATGTGACCCAGGGGCAGCATGTCTGCATCTGGCCAGTGCCCCGGAACCACAAGAGGCGCCCAGGACTCTGTACGAAAATACATTTCCTTGACCGATTTCCAGTTATCCCAGAGGTCGTCGGCGATTCGCCACATCTGCGCATTGGCGCGCAGATGTTCAACTTCGTCCAGCGGCGCAGGCCCTGGAGAAAGGCTGAGCACGATGGGCCGGCCCGATTTGACGATCGCCCGGTGCAAGGCCGCAATTTCAGCCTTGTGATAGGGCCGTGACATATCGTCCGCCTTGATGAAGTCGACGCCCCATTTGGCATATTGCGCAACGATCGAGTCGTAATAGGCTTGCGCTCCCGCCTTCGACATGTCCACACCGTACATGTCGGTATTCCACGCGCAGATGCTCTGTTTGTCCGCAATGTCGACAGCATGAAAGCTGGTTCCGAGGATCGGCACATTTTGAGCGACGGCCTGACGGGGGATGCCGCGCAGGATGTGAATTCCAAACTTCAGGCCCTTGCTGTGGATGTAATCGGCAATCGGCTTAAAACCCTGGCCATTTGCCGAGGAAGGAAACCGATTCACCGCGGGAACCAACCTGCCGTTGCTGTCCATCGAGAGATGTGCGTTAGGCCGATAGCCATGTGCCTGCGCATTCGGTTCGTACCACTGAATATCGATTACGACGTATTGCCAACCGTATTGCTTAAGTTCAGACGCCATCACATCCGCATTCGCCTTCACTTCGGCTTCTTTTACGGTTGTGCCGTACGCATCCCAACTGTTCCACCCCATGGGCGGAGTTGGAGCAAGCTCAGTTCTCTGCGGATAAAGCGGAGAAAGCGCCGCCCCCACCAGCAATACGCCGGCAATCAGACCAGCCCCGCGGAAACATGGATGTACTGAAAAGGGACGCTTGATTCGATCGTGGCAAGACGTCATCGGAAAAGGCTCCTTGGGGCAAAATTATTCGCCGGCCCCGGTCGCGGTTTGAAATGCAAGTATGGCTAGAACCCTGGGAATTGCTTGACGGCAACGCGCAAAAGCACAACACCATGCGGAGGTACGGTCGCGGTATAGGTTTCGCCAGTGACGGGCACGTCCTCATGCTTCCACAGGTCACGGGCTTCCAGCGTTTTGCCGCCGAGGTTCATCTCCAACCCCAGACTGTCCCAGCGAAAGCCGATTTCGGCCGGAGAGGAACCGCGGTTAAACATTCCCACGGCCACAGCTTCGTTGGCGAGCGGGCGGATGAGGACTTCCGATGAACCTTGAGGCGGAGTGCGCTCGACGGGCAATGCCATCGGATCCTGATCGATCCCAATCACTTCCGTGTTCATCAGAATCGACTTGGTTTCCTCTGACATGGTGCGCAAGTCATTGCCTGCAATCAAGGGCGCACGCAACAAAGCCCAAAGACTCATATGGGTACGATATTCGTCGGCGGTCATCCCTCCGTTGCCAACTTCAAGCATGTCCGGGTCGTTCCAGTGACCCGGTTCCGCATCCTGCGTAATGGCGAGTTGTGCAAAACCAATTCGATCCATTGAGGCCCAGTTGTCGGCAATATCGCCCGTAGTACGCCAGAGATTCCCTCCGGACTTCGCGCCCCACTTCCACACGTCGCCCATTCCGTATTCGCAAAGGCTGTAGACAATAGGTCTTCCAGTCTTTTGAAGGGCCTCGCTCATTTTTTGATAGGCGCCCTGGAGGTCGGCAGGGTTGCGTTCGTAAATCCTGCTGGCGCCGCACCAGTCATACTTCAGATAGTCATAGCCCCATGCGGCAAACGTCTTTGCATCCTGTTCTTCGTGGCCGTAGCTGCCCTGGTAACCGCCGCAGACCTGCGGACCCGGCGAGGAATAGATACCGATTTTGAGACCCTTGGAGTGCACATAGTCGGCCAGCGCTTTCATGTCCGGGAATCGGGCATTTCCAACGATATTGCCGTTTCCATCGCGAAAGCTCGACCACCCCTCATCGACAATGATGTATTTGTAGCCGGCCGCCGCCATGCCACTGGAGACCATCGCATCCGCCATTTGGCGCACAGTGGCGTCGTCGAAGTGGTCATGAAAATGGTTCCAGCTATTCCACCCCATCGGCGGTGTGCGTACCAGGCCGTTGTCAGGTTGAGCTGCCAAGGGAGGCAGGGGCAGCCGTTGGGGAAAAACGACGTCGCGGCTGACTCTATCCAACTCACCCTTGTCTTCGAAGACCTGCCCCGGTCGAACCCCCGGCCTCTTTTCATCGAGGTCGAACTTGTCGTCGGACAAACGCGTGCCGTCCAGAACGAACTCGAAAGTCTCGTTTCCGCGCTTAAAAGTGGCTGAAAGGTGGAGTTTGCCATCGAGGAGATTTCCCGTGATGGACATCCTCCGGCCTACCGGCGTCGCAGTGACACTCTGGCCTGTCTGTTTCAGTTCAAAGAAGTTAACGCCGCCATTAGGTACCTTGTACTCCCAATATCCATCGAGGCTCGATTTATCCTGGGCGAAACTGTGCGAAGCCCAGCCGAAAATCAGGACAAAAAGCAGCAGTTCCTTCAGCATGGTGAAGGGGACGCCGGTGAGCTTCGGTCCCATGGACTGAGTGATCTTGGGCGAAATTCCGGCAAACGTTTTCTTAATGTTGCGGCGATTCTTCATGAGTGCGTCTCCAAACCCGACAAGAAAAGAATGACGGCATGAACCAGAAAAACTCCGGAACCGTCGGCGCTTGCGTAGCACCTTCTGCGCTAAAACACGAGTGCAAGAAGAACGACGTACTACTTCCCACTTCGGATTCAGATGACGCTTTTGCGTGCGCTGTCTACGCGTCCAGAATGTGCGTTTCCGAATACCGCAAGATGCTATCGAGCAGGCGGACGATTGTCAAGAAGCCGTGCTCGGCAAGGTTAAATGGGCGACGCTTTCCGCGAGAACGAAGTGAGCGCTGGTCAGAAGGCTCGAAACCATCACCACTCGCAGAAATTGAGGGGAACCCTGCCTGAACATCTCGTGACAATCTTGTGGTTGCATTGCGCAACGTGTAGGATTTGCTACCGGATTATCTGACAAAATCATTGAGTCGCGAAATGGAGAGATAAAATGCTCGCAATGGACCGGAGAACTTTTTTGCAGGGAACAGGAATGCTTACAGGTGGCGTACTCACCTCGAATTTGCGAGCCTATGCCTCCGAGTGGGCCGCTCAAAGTCAAGCCGCAGATCGTGAGGGAGCACCTCCGCCGCCGGTCTATGAGCCATTCGAATGGTCCGCGCCGGGCATGGTGTTTGCCTTCGAGTTTCTTGACAAGAGACTTCGGTCCAGAACGCTGTTGCCCCCAGGAGTTGCGCCTCCCAAGGACATCCCGCTCCCGACCGCCGTTTCGGGCGTCGAAACCTCCATCCACTGCACCGGCGAAAATCCCGATGACCATCACGGCTTGAAGCTGACCGGCGGGAGTCCAGGTTCGAGGCTGGTTTACATGGGGCGGCGCGAAGTTCCGACAGCAATGGGAAAACGTTTGATCATCTATCAATCCGATCCCGTTCTGGGGTTGAACGTCGAGTCGATCTATGAGACCTTCGCAGATTTGCCGGTCGTCCGGAGAAGTACGCGCGTCGCGAACGTTGGACCAAACAATGTTGGAATTGAATACCTCAGTTCAGCTATGCTTTACAACCTCGCGCCACCGCGACGCTTCGAGCAGAATCTTCGCATCCACTATGCGCGCAACACCTGGCAGGCCGAGGCGCAATGGAGGACCGTGAAGCCCTCTCAGGCCGGCTTTATCGACAACGGCAACTTCACGGTTTCGCCGGCAGCATTCGACAGCATTGGAACCTGGTCGACGCAGCGGTATCTGCCCATGGGATTGGTGGAAAACACCGAGCTCGGCGTTACTTGGTTCTGGCAGATCGAACACAACGGCACTTGGCATTGGGAAATCGCGAATACGCAGGACAAAGCTGTTTACGCCTATATTGGCGGACCGGACGAGCTCCATGGCCACGCGTGGAAGAACCTGAAACCGGGCGAAACATACTCCACCGTTCCGGCGGCAGTGGGTTGTGTTCGCGGAGGGTTTGAACAAGCCATCGGCGCCCTCACAAGCTATCGGCGTGCCGCCTGCCTGCATCCCCGCAAAGACACGCGCCTGCTGCCGGTGATTTTCAACGACTACATGAACTGCCTGGAGGGTGATCCAACCACTGCGAGGGAAATGCCGCTAATCGATGCGGCAGCCGCAGCAGGATGCGAATACTTTGTGATCGATGCCGGCTGGTACGCAGAGCTAAATGAGAATTGGTGGGGCTCCGTCGGCGCCTGGCAGCCCTCAAAGACGCGATGGCCCGGAGGCCTTCAGCTGGTTTTGGATCGCATCCGCGCCAAGGGCATGGTGCCGGGATTGTGGCTGGAACCGGAAGTGATCGGCATCAATTCGCCGCTGAAGGATAAGCCTGACGCGTGGTTTTTCCAGCGCCACGGCAAGCGAGTTATCGATCACGCGCGCTATCTGCTCGACCTTCGCAATCCTGAAGTTCGTGCCTACTTACATCGTGTCGTCGACCGCCTGGTTGGAGAGTACAAAGTTGGCTATATCAAAATGGATTACAACGTCGACGGACTAGAGGGCACAGAGTACCTGGCGGACAGCCCGGGGCAGGGCTTGCTGGAGCACAACCGGGCGCACCTTTCCTGGCTCGACGAAGTACTGGCGCGCTATCCCGATCTGACCATTGAAAACTGCGGCAGCGGCGGAGGCCGAATGGAGTATGCGATGCTCTCGCATTTGCAACTTCAGTCCTCCAGTGACCAGGAAGACTACCGTCTTTATCCAGCCATCGAAGTGGGCGAATCGGCCGGCGTTTTGCCGGAACAACTCGCAATCTGGTCTTATCAACTGGCGCACGGTGACGCCGATGCGGCCGCATTCAATCTCGTGAACGCAATGCTATTCCGGATTCATCAAAGCGGTCAGATCGCGGAACTGAGCCCGGAGAGCTTTGCCCAATTGAAAGCCGGCCTGCAGATCTACAAAGACACGATTCGACCTCATATTGGTGCCGCGGTGCCGTATTATCCGCTCGGAATGCCGGATATGACGGACCCGGTCTCCCCGATTTCTCTCGGTATGCGTTCCTCTTCCAGCAACTTCGTCGCGGTATGGCGGCTGCGAGGCGACTCTCTGGTTCATCTGCCTTTGGGAAATACGAAAATGAGAATCCTCTACCCTGTTGATCTGGGGATAAAACTCGAAATGAAAGGAGAGGGAATCAATGTAGTTTTCCCTCGCCAGTTAATGGCCTGCGTCCTCATGGAAGACCATTCGGCCGACGGTTAGAATGGCGCTTCCGGAGATGCGCCTGGCTCATCTGTTGTAATCTCCAGGGCGGGCGGCCAAAGGGAAACAAAAAGGAGAATCGCCATTTGTCTGCCTGCACCTGAATTCCCGCTGGCATCAAGCAGGGGCAGCCCCAGGCGGTTTCTTCTTGTACCTCCAGAGAATTCAGGAACTTCCGATCAATGAGCTGAAGAAAGGAATCCGGCCAAAAGTGAAAATGCTTGACAGCCTCCTGAGGCGGGCGTAGGATTTGGCGGACTCTTTAGAAAGCGCTTTCCTGAACTGGAATTGATGTCTGATTGCGGATGAGGCAGGAGGGTGATCTGAAGCGATCCAGTAGGGCGTTTTCCCGCTGAGAGATGAAATGTCTCAGTTATTAATCCGTTTCGGGATAAAACATAAGGAGGTGTCGCCGCAAATAGTCGCTGAGTTGGAATTTAGGCGGACTGGCAAACGTTTTCTAGCGGACCAAAATGCAGAGGCTAGGCCGGCTCGCACTCCGGAAACGGAAAAGACGTAGCAACTTCCTTGTAAAACACGTACCAACTTCTTTTAGGAGACAACTATGAAGAGGTTTTTGACGCACCTGCCTGCTTGGGCCTTTGTGGCATTCCTGGCCCTGGTATGCACCTCCGTTCCGACCCGGGCCGTTGGACCGACTGGCAAAATCGTCGGCACTGTAAACGATCCGAGCGGCGCTCCGATTGCAGGAGCGAAAGTAACAGTAACCAATGAGGGAACCAACGAATCGCGTTCCGCCGTCACAGATGGCAGCGGCAACTTCACGTTCCCAATTCTCGACGTAGGAAATTACACAGTGAAGGTGGAGGCACCGGGCTTTCAGAGCTACCTGCAGAAAGGGATCGTTCTTCAGGTCGACCAGAACGTTACGGTTCTGGCCCATATGAAAGTGGGTTCCAATACCGAAGTCGTTGAGGTTTCGGCCGATGAGGGACAGACGGTCGATCTCGTGGATGCAACCATCAGCCAGGTAGTCGACCAGCAGCGTGTTGTCGATCTGCCGCTCAATGGCCGCGATACCTTGCAATTGCAGTACATCATGCCCGGCGTCTCCTATGACAACGACAACGTGGCGCACGGCCAGGGCCAGCATGAAGGCGTGGTCGTAAACGGGAACCGTCCTGGGTCGAACTACTACCTTTTCGACGGCGTGGACATGACGGATTCGTATCTTTCTGTGGCGCCCGTCTTTCCGGCTCCCGATGCGCTCCAGGAATTTGACATTCAAACCAGCAACTTCACCGCGCAATACGGTCGCAGTTCAGGCGGGTTGGTCAATGCCGTCTCCAAGGCCGGCACCAACCATTTTCATGGTGGAGTCTTCGAGTTTCTTCGCAACACGGTGCTCGACACGCACAACTATTTCGACGTTCCCGGGGAACAGAAACCTGCCTTGAAGCTGAACCAGTATGGCGGCGATCTTGGCGGACCGATCCTGAAGGGAAAAACCTTCTTCTATGGCTATTGGCAGGGCACACGCCAGCGCAAGGATGAGACCGTCACCATTGGAACGGTTCTGACCGCCGCGGAAAACCCCAATATGACCACCGACGGCAGCGCCCAGTTCCCGGCAAACACGATCATTGATCCGCTAACCGGACAGCCGTTTGCTACAGACGGACTGATTCCGGCCAACCGGATCGATCCGGTTGCCAAAGCAGTCGTCAACAAGTTGATGTATTACACGCCCAACAACGGTACGGGCGGATACACCTATCACGCACCTTCCGCCGACAACGAAGATAGCCTCAACGAAAATCAATACATGGGTCGTATTGATCAAAACTTTGGCGCGAAGGACCTCTTCTTCGGCCGCTACTTCTTCAATCAGGATCTGGCGACCGGATATGGCGCGGGCAACATGGACCTCCCGCACGACAAGTACTTCCGCAACCAGAACGTTGCCCTCGACTGGAACCACACCTTCACTCCGCGGCTGATCAACACCGCCGTCATGGGCTTCACCCGTGTGGCCCACCACCGCGGCACCACGGTTTCGGATGGCTGGGATACCTTCGGCAGCATGCCGGGACAGGTGTCCTCCGGAATCCCGACCGAGTTTTACACATCGGTAAGCGGCGGGTACAACAATGGCGGTGACGGTACTTTCATTCAGAACCGTCAGACATGGCAGTACACCGACTTCCTCAGCTACGTGCGTGGGAACCACTCCATTGCAATAGGCGGCGATTTCCGCAAAGAGTCTGTCAACCGGATCGAAGACTACTACACCGATCCGATCTTCAACTTCAACGGAACATATTCCGGACCTGGGGGGAATGGAAATTCGACGACGGCCCTTTCTGACCTGTTGCTCGGGCTTCCGAATTACTTCAACCTGCAGACTGAAGTGAGAAGTGATCTGCGGCACAGTGCCATGGATATGTATGTCCAGGACACCTACAAGGCAAACAAACGTCTGACCATCGATGCAGGTTTCCGGTGGGAGCCTTTCCTGCCGCCAGTGGACAACCTCAACGATCAGATCTGCTTCGACCCGAGTTTGAAGACGCAATCTGCGTTCTATCCAACGGCGCCTCCCGGATTCACCTTCCCAGGACCACCGTTGTCTTTGAAATCAGATGGCCAGGGCGATCCCGGCTGCCCGCGCGCCATGGTTCCCAACCGCTGGAAAAATGTTTCTCCGCGCCTGGGCTTCAATATCGATCCCTTCGCCAACGGCAAGACGTCGATTCGCGCAGCCTATGGTATCTTCTGGGACCAGGCCCGCCTGATCGCCTGGAACCGCTACTCGACAGCACAACCGTTTGATGAAAACTTCGAATTGACCGGCCTGGCCGCAATTCCGTCCCAGGGAGCTTTGACTGGCAACGGAGTCTTCACCGCCAACCCCGGTGTCGTCAACCCGTTTCCGTTTGTCATCCCGCGGACAGCGGCGCAACGTGCAGCTTTCAGTCCGTCCTATACGATCAACGGCGTTCCCTATTGGCCTACCTCGGCGGAAGGAACAGTTTTGCCGCCGAACTTCAACGAAGGCTATGCGGGGCAGTGGAATCTGTCGCTCGACCAGCAACTCGCGAGCAACTGGGTTCTGACTATGTCGTATATAGGGAACCACGGAACGCATCTGTTCATGTCGCGTGACATCAACTATGCTCCAATCTCGACTTACAATCCCAACCTGACCCTTGCCCAGAATCAACTCGACGAAAACTACCGTCGGTTGTTTGCTTACGATGGAAACTGCGGAGTCGGTCCAATCACTCTCCCAGTTGCCGGCGGTGGCACCACAACCCAGAACGCACCGCTTCCCTGCCTCGGCCAAACACAAGAGGAAGCCAATCAGGGCTGGTCGAATTATGACGCCCTGGAAGTCTCAATCAATCACCGCTTTTCAAACGGCTTCAGCTTCATGGGGTCATATGTCTGGGGTAAATACCTTGACATCGTCTCCTACGGCGCTGAAGGCGGTCTCGGTCCGCGGAATCCGTTGGACTTCAGAATGAACTACGGCCCGAGTGACAGCGACGTACGTAACCGTGTCACATCCTCCTACATCTACCAACTGCCCAAGTTGAAGTCCGCCCACGGTGTTCTGGCCGGAGTGGTCAACGACTGGCAAAACCAGGGCGTACTCATTGCCCAGACCGGGTCGCCTTACACAGTTAACAGTTACACGGATACCGGGGCGACCGGTATCGGCGGCGACTTCGCCGACCTTGTGCCCAGCGTCAGTACCAGCCCTGCACATCGCGGCGTGTCGTCCTACTTCAACACCGCGGCATTTACTGAAGCAGCCAATGGAACCTACGGCACCTCATCAAGGGGTATGTTGTTTGGTCCCAGCCGGGTGAACATGGACTTCTCCCTGTTCAAGGAGTTCCCGATCCGCGAGTCTGGGAAGATCCAGTTCCGAAGCGAATTCTTCAATCTCTTCAACCATCCGAACTTTGGCAACCCGGATAGCGGTGTTGGCGATGGAACATTCGGACAACTGACCAGCGCAAGCGATGGCCGCATCACGCAATTCGCGCTGAAATATTTGTTCTAAACGTGAATTGAACAGCTGAACGATGCCCCGTCCGAATCCCGGCGGGGCATCGTCATTCAAGGGCGTCGAGTCGATTGCTCCCGTGCTTTATTAGACAAGGTAAAATGGCCTTTAAAGCGGAGTTTGCGGTGCGAACACGATGGATGTACAGAAACCTTGTGGTGAGTTTTTCAGCGCTCCTTACCGCATCTTCTCTTCATTCTTGGGCAAAGTTCTTCTGACACTTCCGCAGTGCGCTTCAACTACATGTTGAGAAGGCGGACCAGTCTCTGCATGCCGGGGACATGACCACAGCAGAGAAAGAGTATCGCGCCATACTCGACGCTCGACCCCCTAAATAGCCAGGCATGGACAGGGCTGGGAATCTTGCTCTATGGGTCAGGCAGAGTAGAAGAGGCCGGCAAGGCGCTCCAGACGGCATTGAAGATTGATCCATCTGCTAACCACGCGGAGCTTTTTCTTGGTTTGAGCGATGCGGACCTGCGGGAATGCGCGCAGGCAAGTCCGATCTTTCGAAACACTTTGACAGCGAGCCGGCCGGCAAACTGCAGCGTCTCATTGGATTGGCGCTGCTCAGTTGTGAGGCTGGATCTGCAGATTCTCTGCCCGCTATCCAGGTGGCAATGCGCTTGAGGCAACTTTATCCAGGCGACCCTGATGTGTTGTATGAATCGGCCGAACTTTATACCCGCCTTTGGAACGAAAGCGCAGGCGAGCTGATGGCCAAGCACCCAGATTCCTACCGGGTTCATCAGATTGCCGGGAGAGGTATACGAAGCGCAACATAATTACAATCAAGCCATCCGCGAGTACAGCCTGGCGCTCAAACGAAAACCCGAAATTGCCGCAAATGCATTATCGAATCGGGCAGCTCTATCTGCATCAGGGTTCAGAGGAGGTTGACGAAAAGGCGATGGATGAGTTCCGCCTGGAGAAAGCGATCGATCCGGATTCTGCGGTTACCGATTTAGCGATGGCGGATATCGAAATGCATCGGCACAACCTCGATCAAGCGAAGCCGCTCTATGAAGAAGCTGCTAAGCTGGACCCGAGTCTTGTGGAGACCAGCGTAGGTCTGGCACAAATATTGCTTGAACAGCACGAGACCGAAGCGGCCGTGACAACTATTGCGCGCTGCGGTTGCATCGCATCCCGATGATGCTCAGGCGCATTATGTATTGATGATTGCCTATCGCGGACAAAAGCGAATGGCAGATGCGGCGGCGGAGATGGCGATTTTCAACCGCCTGCAATCCCAAAAGGCCGAGACATTTCAAAGCAAGATGGACGCCTTGCTCAATAACAAGCAATCCGCGGTGGAGGCATCGCCAAAGTGAGCCATGGCCGGCGCAGAGTCGATTCGTCTCGACCAGCACCATCCCACATCGAGAACCCCTCATTACCAAGCCGGCGCGAGTTTTTTCGTCTAACCGGTTCTGGACTGCTGCTAATGGCTGGGTCGCATCTGGGGCTCGCGCAATCGAATCCCGCCTCACCAGCCAAAGCGCTGGGTTCTCCGCTCGGCTATTCGGTGCAAGATGTGGCGCGAGAGGCAGGCATTGACTTTGTGGAAGTGTGCGGCGGCGACACAAGCAAGAAGTACATTATTGAGACAACGAGTTCCGGCGTTGCATTTATCGATTACGACAACGATGGCTGGCTGGATATCTTCCTGGTAAATGGATCAAGCTTTGATCTCCCGGCTAATCAAGTGCCGCCTATAAATAAGCTGTTTCATAATAATCGCGACGGCACGTTTACCGATATAACAGAAAAGGCGGGATTGACGCACTCAGGCTGGGGCCAGGGCGTTTGTGTTGGCGACTACGACAACGATGGTTTTGAAGATATTTTCGTCACTTATTGGGGCGAGGACTTGCTGTATCACAACAATGGAGATGGCACGTTTACTGAGGTTGGCCGCAAGGCAAAGGTGGCGGGCGATCCAACACGATGGAGCACCGGATGTGCATTTCTTGACTACGATCACGACGGAAAGCTCGATCTCTTTGTGACCCATTATGTGAAATTCTCGTTGCAGACTGCTTTGGATCCCGGAACGAATCCCTATTGCATGTTTCGCGGACTGGCTGTGAATTGTGGCCCGCGAGGTCTGGTTGGAGAAACCAGCACCCTCTATCACAACAATGGCGATGGTACTTTCACCGATGTATCGGAGCAGGCAGGAATCCTGAAGCAGGGCGGCTTCTATGGATTGGGCGTATTGGTGGCGGATTTCGATAATGATGGTTGGCCCGATATTTACATGGCCAGCGATACCACACCTGCGCTTCTTTTTATGAACAATCACGACGGGACGTTTCGCGAAGAGGGCCTTCTGCGTGGTGTCAGCGTCAGCGAAAATGGGATGACTCAGGCTGGAATGGGCGTAGCAGCAGCGGACTACGACCACGATGGCTGGCTCGACATTCTCAAGACTAATTTTTCCGATGAAGGTGTGGATCTGTTCCACAACGATGGCGATGCAACATTTACGAACGTGACCGGGTCTGCCAATCTGGGTAAAGAGACTCACCTCGTATGCTGGGGATGCGGATTCTTCGATCCGGATAACGACGGGTTTGCAGATCTGTTATATGTTGCCGGGCACGTTTATCCGGAGTTACAGCGAATTCACGCAGATACCACCTACAGGGAACCCCGCGTACTTAACAGGAATCTCGGTAACGGTAAGTTTGAAGAAGTTTCGCAACTGGCGGGCGCCGCCATCACCACGCCTTCAACCGGTCGAGGCTGCGCATTTGGCGACTATAACAACGACGGATGCGTCGATGTCGTGATCAACAACCAGGATGCAAAACCCGCATTGCTCAAAATAACGCGGCAGAATCTCAACCACTGGATCAGCATCAAGCTTGTGGGCACCAAGTCCAACCGAAGCGCGATTGGCGCCAGGTTGAGGTGCGTGGCGGGTCCGCTTTCGCAGATCGATGAAGTGCGAAGCGGGGGGAGTTATATCTCGCAGAACGATCTCAGGATACATTTCGGGCTGGGAGAAAAGACGAGCGTGGATCTGCTTGAAATTCGATGGCCGAGCGGGGCAGTCGATCAAGTGCATAATATCGCGGCCGACCAGTTCATCCTGGTGCAGGAAGGAGGAAAACTTACGACGCTGCGCCGAGCGACATAAGTCATATCCTATGCGAAGAAAGCAAATGAGGCACGTGCGCGGATTGAGCGTTTTCACGCTAAATCGGAGTTTTTCGGGGCTCGTGCTCGTTGCGAGTTTGATCGTGGCGCCAACTAACCTGGCCTGGGCCCAGGGCGGCATGCATGCCAAATCAACCTCCTCCACTGCAGAGATAGAGAGCGGCATCCGGCTCCTCACCAGTAGAGACCCCGCGGGAGCCAAGCTGCACTTCAGCGCAGCAGTAAGGGCCGATCCGAAATCTGCCGACGCGCTTACCTGGCGAGGAATCGCGGAGAACCAGCTAAGCCAGTATGCTGAGGCTGACAAGGATTTTGAAGCTGCCCTGCGCATCAATCCCACTGAACTGCCCGCACATTACAACCTGGCACTCGCCCTCATCCGCACTGGGCAGACGGACCATGCCATTGAAGAGTTGAAAATCGTGGTGAAGGCTCACCCCGGGGTTTTGGAGCCGGAGTACAATCTGGCGATTCTCCTCGAGCAAAAGCAGGCAACCGCTGACGCCGTTGAACATCTGAAAGCTGCCTACCAGGCGCAAGAGAACGACGCGGGTGTAATCCAACACCTACTGGTCGATTTGCTCACACTGGCAAGAACAGATGAAGCCCAGCCTATCTTGAAACGATTGCAAACCGAAGCTCCTGCTCAAACTCAAATGCAGGTAGGAAAGGCGCTGCTTGAAGCGGGGTTTTTCGTTCAAGCGGGCCAGTTGCTGGAAGACGCAGACACACAAAAGGGAACCAACCCTCAGTTAGACCTTCTTCTGGCGCGTGCTTACCTGGGATCCCGGAACGACTTCAGGGCGATCGACTTACTAAAACCGCAAAGTTCCGCTGACACCACTGGAGAGGTTGACTATTTGCTTGGCCTGGCCTACGCTGACGCCGGCGCGACTCAGGAGGCCAAGAGTGAATTCCAGCAAGCGATCACGTCGAACCCGAGTGACGCACGCGCCTTTTATCATCTTGGAATGCTCGAATCCGAAAATCCAGGTGACTTGCCTGCAGCGTTAGGGCATCTGCGCACGGCGATCAAACTGGAGCCAGGCAATTCTGCATACAGCATCCTATTAGGCAGAATACTGCTTCAACACGACAACCCCCGGGAAGCCTTGTCTCTGCTTCAGCGTGTCCACGCTGAAGGACAAGAAGCAGGGGAGCGCGATTTGCTGCTGGGGATTGCTCAGATCACTGTCAGTGGTGCAACCCAGGCCGTGTCAACCCTCGAGAGATCAGTTGAAGAGGATCCATCTCTGGCCATGTCCCATAACATGCTGGGGTTTTGCTATCTTGCGCAGGGCGACATGGCAAAAGCCGCTGCTTCCTATGCAAAGGCATCGGACTTGAACCCCCAGAGTCGAATCTTCGCGCATGGCGCGGCAGTTGCTTTCGACCGTTCCAATGATCCAGGTCGTGCAATGGTTTACGCTGCCAGAGCGGCCGCACTTCCCGCTGCGAATGGCGAAGACGATTATCTTATCGGCAAACTATTAGCCAAAGCCGGTCAAAACGCGGATGCAATTCGGGAATTGAATAAGGCCATTATCCTAAGCCCGGATTCGGAAGAGTCGTATTACCTTCTGGCTCGGACTTACATGCAGACAGGTGATACAGCGCAGGCAAAAGAATCGATTGCGAAATTGCAGAGCCTCAAGCTAAAGCACGCGCAGAGCGATACGGAAGCAAGAAAGAGCCCAATGCCAATCACTTCATCAACTTTGTTACAGGGAGCGCCGACGGCAAATACTGAGACAGGGGCGCCCTGAAGCAGATGCTGCTTGCGACGCCGCGACAGTTAGTGTGCCCGACCGGCCAGTCATGCGCTATCCTTGTTGCGCATCGAATGTATGAATAACATCGAGGACCTGAAGATGAAACCGGTGAACGCAATGTCCTGGATTCGTGCAGTTGTTTTGCTGTTCAGTTGCAGCTTGCCGCCGGTTCTGGTCCGGGCCGAGATCACATACAGCAAAACCAGCGATTCCTGGAACCTCGTAAGCGGGAATGTGGAATATGTACTGCGCGAACAGAACGGCATAGTTTCGTTTCAGTATTTCGGGCCGAGCGGCTACAACGGGCAGATCGCAACCACTCCTGCCCAGGACATTTCCGCCGCCGGGTTTGACATCAACGGCCAGGCCGATGGGGAGGAGATCTCGCCGTCGGATCTCAGGCTCGTTTCCCAAAGGATCTCATCCGTCAAGCCAGGCGTCGATCGATTGGAGTTAATCTTTGAGCACCGGCGTCTGCCTCTTCGAATTCATGCAAGTTACACGGCCTGGGGTGCCACTGGAGTTATCACTCGAGATCTCGTATTAGACAACACAGGAACTCGAATCCTCAGCGTGCTGCGTCTTCCATCGCTAAGTTGGAGCTTACCTGCGGGGGATTACGATCTGACGTATCTTTATGGAGGATGGAGTCAGGAGAGGCAGGTTGCCACGGAGATGCTGGGTCCTGGCGAGCGGAAATTCACTTCGACAAGCGGACGCTCGACGAATGACTATTCGCCTTGGTTCTGCCTTCATAATCACAGCAATGGAATACGCTACCTCGCCCAGCTTGCGTACTCGGGAAACTGGGAGATGGGCTTCGTACGCAAACCATTGCGCGAGGAGCATCCGTTTGCTGAAGACAAACTCAACGTCGAGTTCGGGATGCGGAATGACTTCGGAGGTGCCCTGACTCTCAATGCGAGCCAATCGTTTCGATTGCCATTGGTCGCGTTTACAAGTTCAGCGGAAAGCTTGGATGACGCCGCCAATCAGATGCACCGCTATCAACGGGAATACGCGTTCGCACAAAATTCGGTAAACGATCCCCCTTTAGTTCAGTTCAACTCGTGGTATCCGTTTCCCGGAAAGATGACCATTGCGGAGATGAAGCGATGCGCCGCGTTGGCAGCCAAAATGGGAGCAGAAGTTTTTGTTCTCGACGCAGGTTGGTACAACAAGGAGGATTGGAGCAAGGAACTCGGGGACTACCAGGCAGACCCTGTTGCTTTTCCGAACGGAATCCAGGAACTCGCAGATTATGCGCGACAGCTCGGGATGAAGTTTGGGATTTGGGTTGAAATCGAGAATGTGGGCGTGGATTCGGAGATCTTTCGCGAGCATCCTGATTGGTGCCTCAAGTACAACGGTGAGCCCATCAGGCAAGGCGACCGGCTGCAACTTGATTTTTCGAAACCAGAGGTTCGAAATTGGGCGCGCAACGTAATAGGAAGGCTTGTTCGCGATTACGGGATTCAATGGCTCAAGATCGATTACAACATCGAGATAGGCCAGCGCTTTGATCCTGCCAGCGACCGACTCACGGCATGGAGATGTTCTTTACCAACAGGTAATGAACTACTACGCATGGCTGGACGAAATTCGTTCTGCATTTCCAAACGTGGTTATCGAAAACTGCTCGAGCGGTGGCCTTCGCTTCGATTCCGGAGTCATGGCGCACGCAAACACAACTTGGCTTTCCGATGAAGTTCGGCCGAAGCCGTCCCTGCAGTTGGCTTATGGCTGCACCCTTGAGTTCACACCTGGCGTCTGCAATCACTGGATGGTGGGAGACACCACCAAGGGCGATGTTTTGTCCGGGGACTCTCAAGCATGGTGGGACTTTATGCTACGCGTTCCGATGAATGGACAATTTGGAATATCCAGCAAGGTGTTTGATTGGCCCGCAGATTTGCTGGTTCACGCCGCTAACAACGTGGCGCTTTACAAAAGAATACGTGGCACGATCGCCCAGGCGGACGTCTATCACCTTACCCCGCCGCCTTCGCATAATGCCCCGCAAGGCTGGATGGCAATTCAATATGTTGCGCCCAGTGCGGAGAAAAGCGTCGTTCTGGCCTACCGGTTAGAGGAAAGCCTGACGTCACAGACTTTCAAGTTGCACGGACTGAATCCTGATACCAGTTATCTGATTACCAGCGAGGGAAGAGATTTGGGGAGCTTGTCGCGGGAAGAGCATTGATGGAGAGCGGAATATCCGTCAGCCTGAACGC
The DNA here is from genome assembly GCA_963833995.1 of uncultured Acidobacteriota bacterium. GTDB lineage: Bacteria > Acidobacteriota > Terriglobia > Terriglobales > Acidobacteriaceae > Telmatobacter. The sequence goes on from CAWIAE010000011.1 coordinate 61,822, forward strand.
CCCGTGGCGCGCAGCGGTATTTGAGCTTAAGGCAGAGCACCATTCAGTGAGATCGGCGATGAAGCCGAATCGACTTGCAGAAGGATTTCGAGGTCAAGTGCTGCATTTTGCAGCGGCGGGCTTGCGCTTGGAACTCGCTCGCCATCCACTTGGTTCCGAATTGTATTCGCCCGATCTGGGCTGGTTCCCAAGAGCGCTCAATCATTATCGCGAGCGTCCACAAGGAGCCGAAGAGCACATTTTGATATATTGCAGTTCTGGCCAAGGATGGTTTGAAATCGATGGGGCACGGCGGGAACTATCGCGAGGCCAGGTGCTCCTGATTCCTCGCGGCAAACCCCATCGCTACCGAGCAAACGAGCCACGTCCCTGGTCGATTTATTGGGCGCACTTCGGGGGCTACGCTGCCCCTGCTTACTCTAGCAGGCTTATTCCTCTCGGATACACAATCCCAGTCTCGCCGGAAACGGGAAGACAGATCGTGAGTCTTTCCCGCGAGTGCTATCGAGTGCTGGCAACCGGCCACACCTTGCGCAGCTTCCTTCTTGTCGCTCATATCTTTCGTCATTTACTCGGTGTGCTTCTGTTGGGGAAAGACGCTCTTGATGGGAAGGGAGCAAAGCTGACGCAACACGACTTCGCCGAGAGTAGCGAATTCATGCAAGCGAATCTATCCAGGTCGTTAAGCCTGGAAGAGCTTGCCCACCATGCAGGGCTGTCCGCCTCGCGCTTCTCGGCATTGTTTAAAGCACAAACAGGCACGCCGCCAGTCGAACATCATATCGGCCTTCGTATTCAGGCCGCGTGCCGTTTGCTCAGCACCACCGGCATGAGCGTAAAGGAGATCTGCAACTGTCTTGGCTACAATGATCCGCTTTATTTTTCACGGCTGTTCAAGAAAATCATGGGGAGTTCACCATCCGCTTATCGCCGCGATGCCAAGGGATGAGGCCATCAGATTGCACTGAGGTGCAGTAACATAGTCCATATAATCGAAAGTTCTGTCCATAGTGAAAAGTGGTTGCACGTGATACTCTCGCTAACGTATTAAGGCGCGCTCGGGAGGAGGTGCTTCCCAATGACGAACACTGTCACTTTGCCAGTCGACATCGATCTCGAAGAGATGAAGTTTTCGTTTCGCAGGCATGGCTATGCGGTCGCCCGCGGACTGCTCTCGGCCCAGGAAGTGGACGAGATCAAGCAGGCATTTGATCAAATTGCGGCGGGTGGCCCAATTCCCGGCCATTTTGAGCCGGTTCCACCTGATGAGTCGGGAGACGACCCACTCAAAAAGTATCCCCGGGTTTACCACCCGCATAGAATTGACAACGTTTCTCGCAAATACCTTATCCATCCCGGGATCCTTGCATGTCTTCGGAATCTGATGGGGGAAGATGTCCTCGCAGCGCAAAGTATGTTCTACTTCAAGCCTCCAGGAGCCCGTGGGCAAGCAATGCACCAGGACAATTTCTATCTGATGGTGGAACCAAAGACATGTGTGGCCGCTTGGGTGGCTATTGACGACGCAGACCCCGAGAACGGTGGGCTATACCTGGTCGAGGATACGGCCGATGAAGCAATCGCTTGCCCAGGAAAGGCGGACCCTTCGGTGTCATTTACGACCCACCTGGTCCAGGTTCCCAAAGGAAAGAGAGCCGTGCCATGCGTAATGCGGGCGGGCGATACGCTGTTCTTCAACGGAAGCATGATTCATGGCTCGGAGCCTAATCGCTCCAAGGACAGATTCCGGCGCTCGTTTATCTGTCATTACGTTCCCAGGTCAACTCTGCGCATCAGCAAGTTTTACCTCCCGCTTCTCGCACCCAATGGGGAAGAAGTTATCATTGATGCCAACACCGCAGGCGGAGCATGCGGCAGGAACTGGATGGACGAAGTTCTATGGGAGGGTGGTTCGCACTAGATTCTCCTCGGACCCGTGGGTAGCCGCGTTTTTCGCTCGACAAGAGACAGAAAAGCTCCGGCGCAATCAGCTTTCAGCAAGGAATCCTTTTAACCAATGATCACGACAGTCGTAACGTCCTCCACAACGCCCGAAGATGGAACGCACTTCAACTATCGGTTCATCTGGCTCATTTCGATTGTTGCGGCAATGGGTGGGCTGCTCTTCGGTTATGACTGGGTAGTGATCGGCGGGGCTAAGCCATTCTTCGAACGTTATTTTCAACTTACCAGCGGGGCAATGGAGGGATGGGCAAATAGTTCCGCGCTGGTTGGATGTCTTATTGGCTCTCTCACATCTGGAGTGCTGAGTGACAAATTCGGACGCAAGAAGTTGTTGATCTTGTCAGCAATTCTTTTTGCAGTCTCGTCGCTTCTTACGGGCTGGTCTTTCAGTTTTACAGCCTTTGTGTTCTGGCGGATCGTCGGCGGCGTGGCCATAGGCGCGGCGTCAACTCTTTCGCCGATGTACATTGCCGAGGTTGCACCAGCGCGGATGCGTGGACAGTTGGTTGCGATCAATCAACTCACCATCGTGATCGGAATTCTTCTCGCACAGATCGTCAACTTTCATATTGCTCAAAAGGTGCTTGACACGGCGACCGCGGAAGCTATCCGCCTCTCTTGGAACGGCCAGTTCGCCTGGAGGTGGATGTTCTCAGCCGTCGCGGTTCCTTCAATTGTTTTTTTTGCTGGAGCGATCTTTATTCCCGAGAGCCCGCGATGGCTGATCAAGAACGGAATGGCAGAGAAAGCTCGCATGATTCTCTCTCGCATAGGCGGAGATAGTTACGCCCGCCATGAGATAGAAAACGCGATCGGCACCCTGAATGCGGAAGAAATCAGACACGTTCGAGTCCGCGACTTGCTGGAGCCAAAACTGCTTAAGATTCTTCTTATTGGTTCTACCCTGGCAGTGCTTCAGCAATGGAGCGGCATCAATGTAATCTTCAATTATGCCGAGGATATCTTCCATGCCGCAGGCTATGGAGTCAGTTCGATTCTGTTTAACATCGTCATTACCGGCGTGGTGATGCTGGTGTTTACTCTGGTGGCCATCAAAACCGTGGACCGCTTCGGCCGGCGCATCCTGATGCTAACCGGCTGTGCAGGCATCAGCGTCTTCCATTTCCTTATCGGCAGCGCTTACAGCTTTCATTTCAAGGGACTCATCGTTGTCATCCCCGTGCTCGCCGCCATCGCCTGCTACTCCTTCTCGCTCGCTCCAGTCACATGGGTTCTGATTTCAGAGATATTCCCCAACCGCATCCGTGGCGCTGCGGTTTCGGTTGCAGTTTCAGCGCTGTGGATCGCGTGCTTCATTCTCACATACACCTTCCCCGTTCTGGATCGTGCCATGGGACCGGCAATTACATTTTGGCTCTACTCAGCGATTTGCGCTGGAGGCTTTCTCTTTATCCTTCTTTGTGTTCCCGAGACGAAAGGCAAGACTCTGGAACAAATCGAGCTTCAGCTCGTTGATTAGACGAACTGCATCTCGAAACCCAAATCGATCCACACAACCAGGCACCGGAGTAATGCGGCGCTTGCAAAGAACCCGGCAGTACCAAAGAGTTGATGCGATTCCTGAATGGAGAACTTTGTGATTTCAAGACGCTCGTTTCTCGAACGAACTGTAGCATCGACGGTGCTGACAACTGTAGGAGCTGCATCGAGCGCGATTGCGGAGACGAGGAATCGCTCTGATCGAGGCTCGACCTATGTGGAGGTGCTTCGCTCTCCAGACTCAGTAACGGCATTCTCAGGTATCGAGAGCCGCATGACGCTTGATCCTTCGGGAAATCATTTCACGGCCCGTGACGTGGCCGTTTCGATACAGAAGCAGGAAACCGCGCTAAGTGTGAATCTGTCTGCACCCACTTCCGAACTCACACATTTGCATCTGCGCTGGCTTGCTCCAGTCAATACCACCCTCATCTGCCTCGGAGATCAATGGGAGCGCAGCTACGGAGACCTTGCGTGGCGCGGGATCACACCGGAGCGGGTTATGCCGTGGTATTTCTCAACCTATGACGGAAGTCGCCTCAATGCATACGGCGTGAAGGTAGGCGCGGCAGCTTTCTGCTTTTGGCAAATCGATCCTGAAGGAATTTCGCTCTGGCTCGATGTCAGCAACGGAGGATCTGGCGTCGCGCTGGGACAACGACAATTACAGGTTGCGACGATCCTCACGCGCCGTGGAGTGGCTGACGAAACTCCAATCGCAGCCTTGCGTTCGTTTTGCCGGCAAATGTCTCCGACCCCGCGTTTGCCGAAGAGTCCTATTTATGGAGTAAATGACTGGTATTACGCTTATGGCGACAACAACCAGGAAATGTTGCTGGGAATGTCCGATCTTGTTGCCGATCTGGCGCCTTCTGGCGGCATCCGACCCTACGCGGTCGTGGACATGGGATGGAAGGACGGTTCTACGGCCTTTCCAAGCATGGCTAACTTCGCCGCGCAAGTGAAGAGGAAAGACGTGCGGCCTGGAATATGGATTCGCCCACTGGAAGCTCCGGACGCCACCAGCCCGAAGCTGCTGCTTCCGGCAAAGCGCTTTGGGCAACGAACGGATCGTTATGGTGCGCTGGCTTTCGATCCCACCGTTCCGGAGGCTCTCTCGCTGGTAGTTCAGAAGATGACGAACCTGGTCGACTGGGGATTCGAGTTAGTCAAACACGATTTTTCAACTTATGACTTGCTTGGTCAATGGGGCTTCGAAATGGGCGCTCTCCCAACGATTCCCGGTTGGCGTTTGAGCGACCGCACCCGCACCAACGCAGAGATTATTCTCGATTTCTACAGAGCGTTGCGAACGGCCATCGGAGAGAAGATCCTGATCCTGGGGTGTAACACGGTCGGACATCTCGGAGCAGGAATCTTCGACCTGCAACGCACCGGCGACGACACCAGCGGAAAATTATGGGAACGGACGCGGCGAATGGGCGTGAACACCCTCGCCTACAGGCTTCCGCAGCATGGTACGTTCTTTCACCTTGACGCAGATTGTGCGAGTATCACAAAGGATGTGCCGTGGGAGATGAACCGGCAGTGGCTCGATCTTGTGGCAAGAAGCAAAACCACGTTGTTCGTCTCTCCGGATCCGCAGCAAGTGCGGGCTGAGCAACGAGCAGCCTTGCGCGAGGCTTTCGCTATTGTTACTTCGACTGCTGCCGCCGCCGAGCCCGCCAATTTCTTCCACGACACCACCCCGGAAGAATGGAAGGCGGGAAGCGTCCTGAAGCGTTATAAGTGGTGCGAAATGGAGGGTGCATCCCCGTTTTCGATAACCTGAAACTGGCGGGCGCCTGCAACCTTGGACTCGCTGGATTTGGATGCGGTTCGAATTTCAGCATCCTCCCCATTTCATCCCTCACTCGCCTGCAGCCTTGGTTCTAGCCGTGCCCCGCTCCACTGTTTCAAGGCATTTCTACTGGGTCTCCTGCACCTTCACCACAAAATATGTGACGGTATCGCCCGCCGCCACCAGCATCTGGTGCGGCATTCCGGCGGGGATATGCACCACGTTTCCTACCTTCAATTCCTGCCGCGTCCCGCCCTTCACTGAAGCTCCACGCAGTTCGCCCGGACCGCTTGTTTTCTGGTCCACAAGTTCGCCCCCCGTCACCAGGGTCGCCTGCCCGTCGACAATATAAAAGAGATCAGCGTAGTTCTGGTGCACTTCGCCGCCCCCATCACGGCTGCGGAAGGCCAGCATGGTGTAGTGGTGCGGATATTTCTCCAGCGTCTCGCTGGCAGAGCCTTCGCCTTGCGCAGCCAGTTGCCGCAGGTGCTGTGCCCGCTCCAAAAGCTGGGTGTGAGACCAAACGTCTGATTTCATGGTTTGTGGACTTGCCCCCAAAGACAGCAGCAAAGCTGCCGCCGGAATGATTGCAGGAAATAGCTTGCGCATTCCGCACCTCATAGCAGATCCGCGATTGCCAGCGGGTCCATATCAGTGTAAACCTGGTTTTCGCCCCCCATACCCCAGCAAAACGTATAACTTCCCGTTCCCGCCCCCGCGTGAATCGACCAGCCGGGTGAGATGACGACCTGCTTGTTCGCGACCACGATATGCCGCGTTTCGTGCGCCGGCCCCATCAGGTGCATCACGCGGTCTGTCGGCTCCAGGTTGAAATAGAGATACACTTCCGAGCGGCGCATGTGCGTGTGCGGCGGCATTGTATTCCAAATGCTGCCAGTCATCAGTGTAGTTACACCCATGACCAACTGGCAGCTGCGCGTGCCGTCAAGGTGAATAAGTCGCCTAATGCGTCGGTGGTTAGCCGTCTCCGGTGCACCTAGAACGGCTGGATCAATGGCGCGCGACTCGATTTTCGCGGCCGGATAGGCGGAGTGCGCGGGATAACTCAATAAATAGAACTCGGCCGGAGTGGCCGCATCGAAACTTGTAAACGAGATATCTCTGCTTCCGCGGCCAACATAGAGGGCATCCAGATTGGTTAACTCGAATTTCTTCTCATCCACTGCAACCAGCCCGGGACCGCCGATGTTGAGAATGCCCAGTTCGCGGCGCTCGGCAAAGTAGTCTGCGCGCAGATCGGGGTCGGTCTCGAGCGTGAGTGCTTCATCCAGCGGAACCGCCGAACCAATCACGGTGCGATCAAGATCGACGTACACCAGGTCGATGCTACCGGGTTGGAATAGCTTCTCCACAAGGAATGCGGCGCGCAGTTCTTCGGTCGTCATGCGCGGATAGCGAACGCCATCGGCAACTTGTATCAATCGCATCGAGCAAACTCCTTCTGACGCATCCACTTTAGTTGATTGATGTCCGCTGTGTCTTGCCTGATTCCAAACCGGCCAGTTCCCTCGCCCGTTGAAAGACGTCGAGCAGCATGGGCCGCGTAAGCTTGCCGGTATTCGTGTTTTGCAGGGATGGATGGTAGCTGGCCAGCAGATGCAAGCCGCCCGGCAACGTGTATTCCGCGCCATGGCCAAACACATAGCCGGAACGAGAAGCGAACTTGCCAGTGCGTTGCGCGTGCGCCAGCAGCCCCTCGAATGCAATCCTGCCCAGGCACACAACGACCCGCAGATTGCGTAGCAGACTCATCTCCTCATCCAGCCACAGCGCACAGTTTCGTTGCTCCTCGGGCGTGGGCTTATTAGCCGGCGGAGCGCACCGGACCACGGCACTGATCCACAATCCTCTGAGTTGCATCCCATCGTTCGAAGAGGTCGCGATCCGTTGCGACGCAAACCCCGCTTCGTGCAGGACGGGATAGAGAAAATCTCCTGATCCGTCGCCGGTAAAAGGCCGCCCGGTACGATTCGAACCGTGCGCGCCAGGAGCCAGGCCCAACGCGAGTACGCGAGCAGTTGGATCTCCAAATGACGGTACCGGCCGGCCCCAGTATTCCCAGTCGGCATAAGCGCGGCGCCTGACACGCGCCACCTCAGTGCAGTGCGTGCGCAACCGCGGGCATCGCTCGCATGCAACAATCCGTGCGTTCAGAACATCGAGTTTCCCGCTTGGCGAAGCCATTCCAACATTTTACTGGACGGCTCAATTTGTTCTTAGACTGAATGCCAGGTCGATCAGCAATAAAGAAAGCGTGAATCGGAGGGCACAGGGTCGCCATCAGATGGGTGTCGAGAATTCCTATTTCAATTGGAGATGAATACAGTGAAATCTGCGAAGCTGTTGCTGCTTGCCGGCGATTTTGTTGAGGACTACGAAATCATGGTGCCCTTTCAGGCCCTCCAGATGGTGGGCCACACCGTGCATGCGGTTTGCCCCGGAAAGAAGAAGGGCGAACAGGTGCGCACCGCAATCCACGACTTCGAAGGCGATCAGACCTACTCCGAGAAGCGCGGGCACAACTTTACGCTGAACGCAACCTTCGATGAGATCGACCCCGCCAGCTACGATGCCCTGGTTGTGCCGGGCGGGCGCGCACCGGAGTATCTGCGGCTTAACCCCAAAGTGCTCGACACCGTGCGCCATTTCGACAAAACCGGCAAGCCCATTGCCGCTCTTTGCCACGGAGCGCAGTTGCTCGCCGCTGCGAATGTGATCAAGGGACGCAAATTGAATTGTTATCCCGCCTGCGCACCCGAGGTGGAGTTGGCCGGCGGGATCTTCGTGCCGGTGGACTTTTCTGAAGCGGTGGTGGATGGAAAGCTGGTTACCGGCCCGGCGTGGACGGCTCATCCCGCGTGGCTGGCAAAGTTTCTGGAAGTGCTCGAAACACATCTGGCGGCCAAGGCAGCCTGATCGCCCGGCTTTCAAACCATCTCGCGGCTACATTCGCGCAAAGCTCTCCCGGTCGGCGCGCACCTGCCGCATCGGCAAACCTGTAGCGGCGGCCATCACCTTCTGGATCTCGGCGACAATCGAAAGCGCGATAGTCGCCGGAGATTCCGCACCCAGATCCAAACCCGTCGGCGCGTGCATCTCCGCCAGCCAGCGGTCAATTCGCTCGCTTGTCGCCGCAAGGTGGAGCAAACGCGCTGCCTCCGCCAGAAGCTCACGAGTGCGGCGCTGCGGCCCGAGAACTCCGGTGTAAGCGAGCGGGAAGTCAAGCGCCAGCAGCGATGCCAGCACGCGCGAATCCTGCTCGAAGCTGTGCGTCATCACCACTGCCGCATCCGTTGGCAGCAGTCTTAAATGCGATGACGCCCCATCGGGCAGATCGGAGATCGGCAGCACGCGCACCTCATCGGCTAAAGGAAAGCGCTCCCGCGTAGCCAGGTTTGAACGGCCATCAGCCACTGCAGCGAACCAACCTAGTTCGCGCGCCAATTGAACCAGAGGCTTGGCGTCGTCGCCGGCGCTGAAGATCCATAGACCGGGTCGCGCGGCACGATAGTCTGCCCAGATCCGCGTCTGGGCACCTTCCAATGGAATCCTCGCCTCGATGGAGATCCGGCGGTCCAGCGCCAGAGCCGCCATCTCGGAAAGGCCAATTCCTCCGTCTTCGCTAAGCGGATGCACAGAACTCAGTTGTGCAGGATCCTGTGGAAGACCGGCAAAGGCACGACGGCCCATCGCCGGCCCTTCAAGCACCGTCGCGATTGCCAGCGGAGTCCGCGCATTGAAAGCGACTTCCAATGCGTTCATCAGCGGCCCAGCCGTCTCACGTCGCTCCAGCAGTAGAAAAACTACGCCGCCGCAGCCCGACCCATAGGGCCGATCACCCTCTTCCTCCACCGTGGAGTAGCGCTCGACCACGGGCCCCTCAGAGGTCAGCCACCAGGCGCGCCGAGCGACTTCAGCCTCAAGACATCCCCCGCTCACCGTGCCCGCGCGGCGTCCATCTTCCGCCAGCAGCATGTGCGTACCCGGCTTGCGGTAACTCGATCCCTCCACGGCCACGATGGTAGCCAGAACATAGTCTGCTCCCGATCGGTGAAGATCGCACCAAAGCGGCAGAATGCGTTCAAGATCCGTCATGCTTCTATTGTCACTCACTTGCGTCACTCACTTGGTAAGGCCCCGTGTAGCGCTATATTCTTCATCCGTCACCGGCTCCAGCCAAGCCACGTCCTTGCCGTGCGCATCGGTTTCCTGGACGGCGAGATGCACCATGGTGTGAGCCGGCGCTGCACCGTGCCAGTGTTCTTCTCCCGGCTCAATCACGACCGTATCGCCGGGAAGCATCTCGCGTACCGGCTCGCCTCTCAGTTGCACTCGCCCCACTCCGGTCAACACATGAAGTTTCTGTCCATTGGGGTGCGTGTGCCATGCCGTGCGCGCACCCGGGTCAAAGCTCACCCGGTACACCCGCACCCGCGAAGGCTCCACGCCCACGGCAATCTCATCCAGCCATACGCTTCCCGTGAACCACTCCGGGGAACCTTTGCGGCTCGGCCGCTCCTTGCTGCTCACAATCTTCACGTCTGAGAAACCCCCGGTATTTATCCGAACATTTTCGAGTCAGACTTCAAGCACCTTCGACTGCAGCAGGTCCTCAATGCGCACGGGCAAATCGCGAACGCGCACACCGGTTGCATGATACACAGCGGAGGTGATGGCCGGCGCCACGCCAGCCATGCCGATCTCGCCGATCCCTCTCGCCCCATATTCATTCACGATCGGGTCGGGATAGTCCAGGAACGTTACGTTGAGGTCGGGTAGGTCGGCGCAGGTGGCTACAAGGTAGTCGGCAAAGTTGCCGTTGATGGGCTGTGCGCGGGTCGATTCGTAGTGCGTACCCTCAAACAACGCCATGCCCACGCCCATCACCGCGGCACCCAGAATCTGGTTCGTTCCAGCTTTCAGGTTGATAATGCGCCCGCAGTCGAAGATCGAAAAAATGCGGCTCACCCGCAGTCGAGCAATATCCGGCTCCCACTCCACTTCGGCGAAGTGCGCGCCAAACGAGTGCAGCGAATACTCCTTCGCTTTGGGGTCTTCAAATGAGGGAAACGTCTTGCCCGTCGCATTGATGCCGCTCAGATTGGCCATGCGCAGCACTTCTTCGAAAGGAATGCCGTTTGCTGTCAGATCGCTGCCGGAGCGCAGCGCGGCCCCCACCACCTTGGCCACCTTGGCCTGTTGTTGATTCGAATGCACCAGTCCGTTCGAAAGCGCCAGGCTATTCGGTTCCATGCCATGGAATGGAGACTGCGGAATGAGGGTCGCAACGTGCAGCAGCCGCGTAACCGCTTCTCCAACAGCGGTGGTCGCCGCGGGCAGCACGGCGCTCGTCACCATCGAACCGCCGGAAGTCGGGCCATCCGGTAATCCGGTATCTCCAAGAAATACGTCGATGCGATCCAGCGGCACGCCGGTCTTTGCGCTCATCACCTGGGCGAAAATCGTATACGTCCCCGTGCCGATGTCCTGCGTCGCACAGCGAACGCAAATCCGGCCGTTAGGGCAAAGTTCCACGCTGGCTGTGCAGGGAATGCGCGCCGCGGCCCACGATGCGCCTCCAACTCCCCAACCGATGATCTTGCCATCGCGCTTCATCGATCCAACTTCGGGCGTGCGCTGCTTCCACCCCATCTTTTCCGCGCCCGTGGTGTAGCACTCCTTCAAGTGTCGCGATGAGAAAGGAAGATTCTTGCCTTCGTCTCGTGTGGCGTCATTCTTCAGGCGCAACTCAACCGGGTCCATCTTCAACTTGATGGCCAGCTCGTCTATGGCCGATTCCAGCGCAAAAAGACCCGGCACCGCGCCGGGGCCGCGCATCGGCGCCGGCGCACCCACATTGCGCCGCACCATCCCCGCGGTCACCACAAGATTGGGGCAGCTATAAAGGAACGGCGTCTGCTCGCCGCAGTGTTCCATGAAATCGTCGTTCAGCGAAGTCTCGCTCAGGAAGTCGTGTCGAATCGCCGTGAGCTTTCCATCCGCGGTCGCTCCCAGGCGAATGCGCTGCTGTGTGCGCGGGCGATGCCCCACATTCGAGAACATCATGCGCCGGTCGACGCTTAACTTCACCGGGCGATTCAACTGGCGCGCGGCCGCCGCGGCCAATGTGGACTGCGGCCATGGAAACAACTTCCCTCCGAACCCCGAGCCGATGAATCGCGAGATTACGCGCACGTTTTCGCGTGGAACGCCCAGCACCTCCGACATCACCACGCGATGATTCACCACGCCTTGCGTGCACTCGTAGAGAGTCAGTTCATTGCCGCCCCAAACTGCAACCGTGGCGTGCATCTCCATCGGGTTATGGGTTTCCACCGGCGTCGTATAAGTTTCATCCACCACAACCGGCGCCGTGGAAAGAGCCTGGTCGGGATCGCCGCGCTTCCAAGTGCTTTCGCGCGGTCCGGTAAACCCGGCGCTCAGATCGGTTCCCACGTTGGGAGTGCTCGCTTCATACTCCACATGCACGGCGCGGGCGCCCGCCGTGGCCTGCTCCAGCGTCTCCGCCACCACCAGGGCGACAAACTGACCCCAGTAATAGATCGTGTTGTCTGCGAACGGGGGCCGGCCTTCGCTGATCGTGCCTTCTTCCTCGTGCGGGAAGAAGCGGTAAACATTGTTCAGATTTCCATGATGCAACACCAGCAGCACGCCGGGAATCTTCTCGGCGGCGGAGGCATCCAGCGAAGTAATGCGTCCGCTGCCAATCGTAGCTTGCACTGCGACCGCATGCACCAGGCCAGGAAAATCGCGATCGGTTGCGTAGCGTGCGGTGCCCGAGGTCTTTAGCGGGCCATCGATGCGGGGCACCGCCGCGCCAATTATTCCGCCAGCGTTAGGAAACGGCTCGGTCGCCATTCGATTCTCCTCCTGTGGGCTCTATGCAGTTGCGAGCTTAAACGTGCGCACCAGGCAGCGCTTCGCCAGCTCCACCTTGAATGCATTGTCACTACGAGGTTTCGCGCCGGCCAGCGCAGCCTCTGCCGCTTTTTTGAAATTCGCTGCGTTCGCAGGCTTCCCCGCGAGCGCAGCTTCCGCCTCGTGCGAGCGCCATGGCTTGGTGCCCACACCGCCCATCGCCACGCGCACAAATCGGATGTGTCCGCCTTCCACTTTCGCCACCACTGCCGCCGAAGCCAGCGCAAATTCGTAGCTGGCGCGGTCGCGCAGTTTCAGATACACCGAGCGCGAACCCTCCATGGGTTTGGGCAGATCGACGTAGGTAACAAGTTCGCCGGGTTCCAGGGCGTTCTCGATTTGCGGCGTGTCGCCGGGCAGTTTGTGAAAATCGGCAAACGCGATGGTGCGCTTGCCCTTGGGGCCTTCCACGTGAATCACCGCCTCCAGCGCCGCCATGGCCACGCACATGTCCGATGGGTGCGTCGCGATGCAATGATCGCTCGTGCCCAGGATAGCCTCGCTCCGGTTATAGCCGTCCATGGCTGCGCATCCCGTGCCCGGCGTGCGTTTGTTGCATCCGTAACCGCCTGGGGTGCCCGCCGTGGGCTCGCGGAAATACGGGCAGCGCGTGCGCTGCAGCAGGTTGCCGCCAGTGGTAGCCATATTGCGCAGTTGCGGCGAAGCTCCAGAGAGAAGCGCCTGCGAAAGCACCGCGTACGACTCCTTCACATCCTGATTCCAGGCCAGGTCGCTATTACGCACCAGCGCCCCGATGCGCAGTCCGCCGGAAGGCAGCTTCTCAATCTTTTCGAGCGGCAGCAGATTGATGTCCACCAGCGCGGTCGGCCGCTCGACATTCAGCTTCATCAGGTCCACCAGCGTCGTGCCGCCGGCGATGAACTTGCCTGTGCTGGGGCCGGCCAGCGCCTTATCAATGCTCGAAGCCTTTACATAGTTGAAGGTTTCCATCGTCTCTTCTCCTCGCTCAGGCCTGCCGCTGCCGCGCCTGGCGGACTGCGGCAACAATATTGGTGTATGCGCCGCAGCGGCAGATGTTGCCCGCCATGGCATTCTTGATGTCTTCATCGCCGGGGCCGATCGGCTCCTTCAGCAGGGCCACCGCGCTCATGATCTGGCCGCTGGTGCAATACCCGCACTGGTAGCCGTCATGCTCCACAAACGCCGCCTGCACAGGATGCAGATTTCCCGGCTGTCCCACGCCTTCAATGGTTGTGATCTGGTCGCCCTCGTGCATCACGGCAAACGTGAGGCAGCTATTCACCCGCCGTCCGTTCACGTGCACCGTACAGGCGCCGCATTGGCCGTGGTCGCAACCCTTCTTGGTCCCCGTCAGGTTCAACCGCTCGCGCAACGTGTCCAGCAAAGTGGCTCGCGTATCCAGGCCGCGCAGCGTGTAGTCTTTGCCGTTCACGCGCAGCGTCACCGTTTCAATTCCCGCACCCACTGCAGGCTCTTCAGCCTCGGGCGCGATTGCGGGAGCGGTCACCGCCAACGGTCCGGCGCCGGCCAGCAAGCCCGTCGCTCCCAACCCTGAAAGGAACGAACGGCGGCTGAAGCGCACGTCTTTTGAATGCGATTCCGGTGTCAGCGGCTCCAGGTCCAGCGTTTGCTGGTCAGCCGCGAGCTCGTTTTCCATTGTACGGGGCGATCGCGAGCGCGATCCTCCAAAGCGCAGATCAGTGGAATCTGCCACAGTTGACCTCCTCGGCGGCCCTTGCCGCGATCCTGCCAGATTCTCACGTGGCAGGAATGCTTCTTACCCGCAAGCCTGGGAACCCAGCCTGCCTTTCCGTCGCAGATCGAGACGAGGGGAATCGCCCAACCGGCGCGAAAATTCTACACGTTCACCAACGCCTTCATCTCCGGCACATAGCGGTCTCCCGCCGCCACGTCCGGGGGGAATATCTCATCCAGAGTCCGCACCAGCTTCGGTGGAAGTGTCACGTCCACCGCCGCCACATTCTCTTCCAGGTACTTCCGGTGCTTGGTTCCGGGAATCGGGACAATGTCGTCGCCTTGCGCCAGCACCCAGGCCAGAGCAAGCTGTCCGGGAGTAATGCCGGATTCCGACGCCAGTTGTTTCACCTTCTCCACCAGGTCCAGATTCCGCTTGAAGTTTTCACCTTGAAACCGCGGGCTCACGCGCCGATAGTCTCCCGGCTCAAAGTCATCGGGACTCTTGAAAGCGCCCGTCAAAAATCCCCGTCCCAGTGGACTGTAAGCCACAAACCCGATGCCGAGATGGCGGCAGGTCGGCAGCACCTCTGGCTCCGGGTCGCGTGTCCAAAGCGAATACTCCGATTGCAAAGCGGTAATCGGGTGAACGCGGTGGGCGCGCTCAATCGTCGCCGCCGCAGCTTCTGAAAGGCCGAGGTACCGCACCTTTCCCTCTTCCACCAGCCTGGCCATTGCGCCCACTGTCTCCTCGATTGGCGTCTTCGGATCCACGCGGTGTTGGTAATAAAGGTCAACGGTCTCAATACCCAAACGCCGCAAACTTCCCTCAATCGACTCGCGCGCATACGCCGGGCTGCCGTCCACGCCGCGCAATTGCGGATTGGCCGGATCACGCACAATTCCGAACTTCGTGGCTACAAAGAACCGGTTGCGCCGCCCTTTCAGCGCCTTGCCAACCAGTTCTTCGTTGGTGTGCGGACCATATACATCGGATGTATCCAAAAAGTTCACGCCCAGGTCGAGCGCCCGATCAATCGTCGCCAGCGACTCCCGATCGTCGCGTTCGCCATAAAATTCGCTCATCCCCATGCAGCCCAGCCCAATGGCCGAGACAATGGGTCCATTCGTGCCCAATCTGCGGGTCTTCATCGCGACTCCCTTTTCTCAGGCTGGCTAACGCTAACTGGCAGGCGCCAGCGTGCAATCGACTTCCGCTTCAGCGACCTGTGGTCCGCCAATGCGGATCCGCTGCTCAATCTTGCGATAGTTTGCGATCTTGTGAGTAAGCAGGTCGTGGGCCTGCTGCAACTCAACAATCTGTGCCGCGATCGCCGCCCGATGGTCCTCGAGAATCTTGCGGCGTTCGAGCGATGTGGAATCGCCCAGTTCGCGCAGCTCGGCGTAGTGCTGCATTGCGCGGATGGGCATGTTGGTAGCCCTCATGCAGTGCAGGAAGTTGATCCACGCCTCATCGGCTTCAGAATACCGGCGATGCCCGTTGTGTGCCCGGCCCACCGGCTGAATCAGCCCGACCCTTTCGTAGTAGCGCAGCGTGTGCGCAGTCATCCCGCAACGTTCCGCCATGCTCCGGATTGTGTACCCTGCATCTCTCACAATTCCAAACTACATCTTCGAGTGCACTCAAAGTCAAGCCTGCTCCCCGCAACCTGAGTTGCCGCCATGAATTGGCGGTCTTCCCTGGTCCCTCGCTCACTCGCTCACGATGCCTTATCCTTCACATCAGAGGGTGTTAATGACGCAATTTGCACTGGACGAAAGCATGCTGGCAGTGGCTCTGGAAGAAGCGAGGTTGGGCAGTGCCGAAGGTGGCATTCCCATCGGCGCGGCGCTTTTTACCCGGGCCGGCGAACTGCTGAGCCGGGGCCACAATCGCCGCGTGCAACAGGGCGATCCCAGCGTTCACGCCGAAACTGATGCCTTTCGCCGCGCCGGTCGGCAAAAAAACTACCGTGACCTGGTTATGGTCACCACCCTCGCGCCCTGCTGGTATTGCAGTGGATTGGTGCGGCAGTTTCGTATCGGGAAACTTCTAGTGGGCGAAAGCCGCACTTTCCCGGGCGGCCTGGACTGGCTGCGCGACAACGGCGTCGAAGTCCTCGACCTGGATAATCGCGAGTGCTGCGAACTTCTCCAGGGTTATATCGCCGAGCACCCTGAAATCTGGAACGAGGACATCGGAGAAGTGTAGTCCCCGTCACTCACCCCACGACGGTCACGCGGGCCGCGTGTCGTACACTGAGGCGTCCCTCTGGAGGTAACTTTGCAGCGTCGCCAGTTTCTTGCCGCATCTCTCGCCACTTCTGCCCTAGCTCTCGCTCGCGAGAGCGAAGCCCAGCCCAAAACATCTCACGCGCGCGAGTTCTACCAGATTCGCCGCTACCACCTGCAAACCGGGCCGCAGAACGCACTCACCGAAAGCTATCTCGCCGATGCCCTCATCCCGGCTCTAACGCGCATGAGCATGGGGCCCATCGGCGCGTTCCGTCTCGAGTATGGACCCGAGACACCGGTGTTCTATGCCCTTATTCCTGCCGCGTCGGTCGAAGAGTTGGCGACGCTGGATTTCCGTCTCGCTAAGGATTCCGAATTCATGAAAGCCGCCGAGCCATTCTGGACCGCGCCCGCCACGGCGCCCGCGTTCCAGCGGGTCGAAGCTTCACTTCTGGCCGCCTTTGAAGGCTGGCCAAAGATCACCCCGCCGGCTTCTTCAGCCACCAAGGCCAAGCGCATCTTCCAATTGCGTACCTACGAGAGCCCGAGCGACCGCGACCATGTTCGCAAGGTGGAAATGTTCAACGCCGGCGAGTTCGAGATCTTCAAAAATGCCGGATGCAACCCGATGTTTTTCGGCGATACTCTGCTGGGTCCGCGCATGCCGAACCTCACCTACATGCTGAGTTTTGCTGACCTCACCGCGCTCGATGCCGGTTGGGAAGCCTTCCGCAACGATCCGGCCTGGAAGAAGCTCTCGTCCGATCCGCATTACAGCTTCGAGCAGATCGTCAGCAATATCTCCAACCTGATTCTGAGCCCGCTCGCAGCTTCGCAGATATAGAACCTGCCGTGCGCCAGTCACTCAGGCCCGGCCTTTTTTTTGCGCTCGCCGAGTTGTGCGCCCAGCCGTAGCAGGGCCTCGTCACAGCCGCGCGCCGCGGCCAGTTGCATGCCGCCGGCTGCGCACGGAATTGTCACCACCGGCACGCCCGCGAGGCTGAAGGGCACGGTGTAGCGCAGCAGCCGTCTGCGAGTCTGGCTGTGATCGGCCCCGGCAGCCAACCCTGCCACCGGCGTCGCGGGCATCAGCAGCAGTTCATGCTCCGCCAGCAGTTCGTCCAGCCGTCCGCGGAACTCTGCGTGGCGTGTTCGCAGTGCGGCAATCTCCGCCTCTGTAATGCGCGAGCCCCACTCCAGCCGTTGGCGGATCGAGCTTTCGAACCGATCGAAATATCCGGCGTGAATGCGCGCCGCTTCCCATGCCTGGATGGGCGCGAAAATGCTGAACGTGTCGCCCCACCAACCCGCATCGAAAACTGAGCCGTACAACCCCATCGCTTCCAGATCGGCGCAGGTAGCACGCAAGCCGGCAACGACCTCTGCTTCACAATCGTCCAGAAAGCTATCGTCCGCCACCGCGAACCGGCTGAAATGCCGTATTTCGCTTCGCCCTTGGGGATTGAAAAAGCCCCCCAGCAGTGGTGCATCTTCCAGATCGCGAAACAGCCACCCCATCGTATCGAACGATTGCGCCAGGTGCGCGCCGCCGCGCCAGTCACCGCGGCCAATCGACGCCCGGTAGCCCGCCAGCCCGCAGAGCGCCGCCGGTGCGCGAATCGATCCGCCGGTGTCGGTCCCGATCGCCGCCACCGCCGAGCCCTCCAGCACGCTGGCCGCCGCGCCGGAGGACGATCCACCCGTCAGTGCCCCCGCCCGGCCCGGCTGAACACAGTCCCCAAACTCCGGATTCTCGCCCGTAATGCCATAAGCCAGCGGGTGCAGATGCGTCTTGCCCGTGATCACTGCGCCCACCGTGCGAAGACGCTCGACCACCCACGAGTCCCTCTTCACAACACCATCCAGTTCTCGATAAAACCGCACCCCGCAACTGGTTGGCGCTCCGGCCAGATCAAAGCAGTCCTTCACTGAGATGGGCAGTCCCCACAGCGCATCGCGGCCATCCCCGAACGGGCCTCCCTCGCCGCGCGCCATGGCTTCAGCGCGAGCCGCTTCGGCAACAGTCCAGTCCCGGTCCATCCAGAGATAGGTGTTGCAGCCCGCGTTTCCATTGGCCCGGCTCAGCGCCTCTTCGGCCAATTCTTGCGGCCGCAGATCTCCGCGTGCCAGAGCACTGCGTAGCTCCCGGATTGTCCATCGATCCTCGCTCATACATCTCTTGCGGCATCCGGGCTGCATCTGGTCGCCGATGGAATCCGGGCAACATCCCTCCATCCTGCACCATTCATCTCTGGCTGGCCTCTCCGCGCGCAACCTTCCGATTAAACTCCGCCGACTGATTCCTTGGCACACTGAGAGATTTCCACCGTTCCCCCGAGAAATGCTTCGCCAGCAGCACGATCTGGCCCACGTGATGCGGGTAGTGCGCCACCTGCCGGTTGATCGCCTGCATCACCGAGTGCGGCTCACCGCGTATCGTCACCGTGCGCCCCAGGTCCGCATCCGTCAGCGCCCCCAGCGCATCGAACACCCGGTTCCACCCGTTCTCCCACTCCTGCATCAGGGCCGCGCGAGTCGCCGGGGGGTCCACAAATTCCGAGTCGCGATTGCGGTCTGGCTTTTCTCCATCTGTGGTCAGAAAATCCGTCCAGCGGGACCGCATGTTGCCCGTTATGTGCTTCACGATGATCGCAATGGAGTTCATTTCCGCATCCAGCGCAGCAAAAAGCTGCGTATCACTGACCTGCTCCATCGCACGTTCGCCAAGCTTCCGGTAATACCGGAGCACTGCCATGGAGTCTTCGATGTACGAGGTGGTGAATGTGAGCGCCATGCCGACAGTCTACTGGAAACTTCTAACCCGAAAGAGGGATATGTCGCGCCGGATGAACCCTATAGAATGCGCTGAAAAGCCCTGTCAACTGCTAAAGGTTCATAGCGTCGCAAACCGCTGCGTTTCGAGTGCGTGGCTTGCATTCGTCTCGATTCTCCGGGCAAGGAGGGAGAAACGTTGATGTTGAAATGGACTCACAAGAGAACCGCAATCGCATTGGTGGTCTCTCTTGCTGTGCTGGCTGGCTTTGTCACGGGATTCGTGTCCTGTTTGAGTTTGAAAGCCATCCCATCCACCGAAGCTCTCCGGCAGCAGATGTTACTGGCTGGTGATGCGCCGCCAGCGGTGCGTGCCGGAGTTCTCGATTCTCTCCGAGCCTTCCAGGCGGGTTACGTAAGCCGCGACTGCCGCACCATCGACTCCTTCATGAACACTCTCTTCGCGCGGGATGGCGATGTGCTCATCATCGGGGCCCAGGGTGGCGCATCCGAGTGGGCGCGCGGCTACACCACGGCGGCCCATTTCATCCAGCGAGACTGGCAGAAATGGGGCGACTTCAGATTTGACGTCAATCATTCCGTCATCTGGTCCTCGGGAGATGTCGCCTGGGTTGCGAGCGTTGGTTCACTCCGTTCAAAGGATGCTGACAGGCCGGTACGGTTCACCGCGATCCTTACGCGCGATGGAGACCGTTGGGTATTTCGCCAAATCCATTTTCAGTTGGACCAGACCGATCCCGAGAAAATCGATGTCCTGAATCCTCGCACCTATCTCCACCTCGCTCGAATGGCGCTGCGCGAAATCACGGCTGAGGCTGGGGAAATGGACCGGTAGCGGCGCACCTGTACGCACATTTTCGTGATGTAGCCTCTGGATACAGCGAACTGTCGCCAACAAATATGGACGCACCATATAATATTGACAACTGATCATGAAAAATTGTGAACGATTGCGCGCAGCGGCCTTATCGTGCCTAGCGTCGGGCTGCGTCGCTCCTAGAATCGCGCAACTGATTTCTTCGGCCGCCCTTCTCGCCTCTGCCGGATTCCTGCTCACTGGTTGTGGATCGGGTCCCAGCACAACTGCTCCTCCGAGTCAGGCGGTCGTCATCGCCACTCAGCCCGCGAACCAATACGTCCCCATTGACCGGACAGCCACCTTTACCGTCTCCGCCACCGGAACGGCGCCGCTCAGTTATCAGTGGAGTAAGAACGGTGTCGAGATTCCCGGCGCCACCGGAGCCTCCTACTCAACGCCCGACGTTTCGCTCGCAGATAGTGGATCGACATTCCAGGTAACGGTCACGAACGCCTCCGGTTCGGCCTCAAGCAGTCCGGCGACACTGACCGCTGGCGCGCGCGCCCCCAAAATAGGTGATTTGCGTCTTCTGCTCGCGCAGCAGGTGAGCGCTTCGGGGCTCGGCCAGAATGGCGGCGAGGCGACCGAGCTCTTGACCGGTGACAATGCTTCGATGAACAACGCGATTGGAACTCCGCTTGGAATGGGTTCCACCGGAATGTGCGTCTCCGGTATCGAGTATGACTGCTCCTGGCCTTTTTCAGTATGGAACCTGCCGGCCGGGGCAACCGGACTCTCCATGTTCTATTGGGGAGACGACTATTCATCATTTGATTCGGACCTGCAATCAATCCTTGCTCCCAATGCCGTGCTCACCTCTTTGGACTTCGAACCTGCAAACAACGCTTACGCAATGTCGTGGGTCGAGACAACAGCCGCCGGCGGCTTCGATTCCCGTCGCGAGGTAGTGGCTCGGACGCAGATTCAGGACACAGCGGCTCTGGATGGAGATGAGAGCCGCGTAATCACTGCCGTTTCTTTCGACGCATCCGGGCAGGCAAACCTGATCTCCTACGGATGGCAGGGTGACACCGCGACTGTGTATGAAACACAAACCGTCGTTTCAGCGCCGCAAGACGTTCTCGCAAAGGCAACAACCTTGGCCAACGATGGCTATATCATCAGCGCCTTCGGCGGCAATGACACGGACGGCTATATCCTCGTCGGAACGCGCGTCAAAGGCGACACCCTGCCCCGCATGCTCGCCATCACTACGCAGATATATGACTCCGGGCCACCAAGCCAGGATTCAGCGTACTTTACGACTGTCGTCCACCTCTTCTCTGCCAGCAATGTGTATGGCAGCGATATGGTCATCACTGAGCAATAATCTGATTATCGTCTGAGAAATTCTCAAGGCTCGTCGCGATACACCTCCACCTCCAACTTGCCGTCTTCGGCCATCTTTGCCCGATACATCCCCGGCGTATTGAAGCTCCAGGCCATCTGCCCGTCCGGGGTAATTGCGATCACGCCGCCGTCCCCGTGCAGCGCTCCCAGTTCTTTATGAATTACCTCATCGGCGGCCTGCTGCAAACGCATACGCTTGAAGTACACCAGGTTGCAAACCTCGCGCGCCACGCCCAACCGGATGAAATACTCGCCCGTGCCGGTGCCCGAAACGGCGCATGACTGATTCGAAGCGTAGGTGCCCGCACCGATAATGGGTGAGTCGCCGATACGCCCCCAGCGCTTGGCGGTCAGGCCCCCCGTCGATGTGCCGGCGGCGACATTGCCCTGCCTGTCGAGAGCCACCACCCCCACGGTTCCGTACTCGTGCGTGTCCGCAGGCTCAAGTTCAGCGACGGGATGGGCCGGCGCAGGCGGCGCGCCTGCCGGACGCGGCGGAATCGGCAACCCTTCCTTCGTCAGTTCTTTCACCAGCGAATCCCAACGGCGCTCGGTAAAAAAATAGCTGGGGTCAACCTGCTCCAGGCCCGCATCCGCCGCAAAGGCATCCGCTCCCGTGCCAGACAGCATCACCCACTGCGACTTCTCCATCACCGCGCGCGCCAGGCTGATGGGATGCCGCGTCCGCGTTACGCCCGCTACCGCCCCTGCCTTCAGGGTCGCGCCATCCATGATGGCCGAGTCCAATTCATTTTTTCCGTCGGCATTGAACACGGCGCCGCGCCCGGCGTTGAATAGCGGATTGTCTTCGAGAATCCGAATCGATGCTTCCACCGCATCCAGCGATGAGCCACCCCGGTCCAGCACTTGGCCTCCCGCTTCAATTGCCTCCTTGAGCGATGCACGATATTTCGCTTCCATTTCAGGATTCATGGTGGCGCGTTCAATCACCCCCGCGCCCCCGTGCATCACAATCGCCCAATGATGCACAGGCCGCGGACTCGGCTGTTGCGCAGGCTGCGCAGATGCGGCCAGCGCCGCCGCTGCCAGTCCCGCCGGAATCAGGAATTGTGTTTTCGAACCCATCCGCCGCACCTCGTTCCTTCATCGTATAACTCGCTATTCCCAATTCCGCGTCATTCTCCGGTACCATCGCAATCAATGACGATCCTCATACGGCGCTTTCTTGCTCTCACTCTGCTGATCGCCTTTGCAACCGCCGCCCGCGCGAAGCCACGCCCCATTTCCGTGAAGGTAGTCGTGGTCACCATGTTCGAGATCGGAGAAGACACTGGCGATAAACCAGGCGAATTGCAGTATTGGGTCGAGCGCGACCACCTCGATCGCGTGTACCCGCTGCCCACCGCATACCATGCTTTACGCATGAACAACTCAGGTGAAATGGCAGTCCTGACCGGCCAGGGCACGGCCAATGCCGCTGCCACCATCATGGCCCTCGGCCTCGACCCGCGCTTCGACCTTCGCCGCGCCTACTGGATCATCGCAGGCATCGCCGGAGCAACGCCCGAGCGGGCTTCTCTCGGCTCGGCCGTATGGGCGCGCTGGGTGGTCGATGGCGACCTGGGCTATGAAATCGACGCGCGCGAAATGCCGCAGGACTGGACCACTGGCTATCTGCCGCTGCGCAAGACCCGTCCCTTTGAGCCACCCGCTGCACCCCTGGAAGGTCAGGTCTACGCATTGAATGCAGGCCTCGCCGAATGGGCTTACAACCTCACCCGCGCCGTACCGCTCGCCGACACCGCTGAATTAAGAGAGATTCGCAGCCAATTCGATGGCGCCGCCGCACAGCGTGCCCCCTTCGTCTCCATCGGCGACGAAGTTTCCTCTTCGCGATACTGGCACGGAAAATTCTTCGATGCCTGGGCCAGTCAATGGATGAGTTACTTCACCGGCGGACAAGGTCAGTTCGTCACCACCGCGATGGAAGACACCGGCACCTTGCTCTCATTGACGAACCTCGCCCGCACCGGGCGCGTGGATTTGCAGCGCGTGATGGTGCTGCGGGCAGTCAGCAACTTCGATCGCCAGCCGCGCGGAATGGACGCTGCCGACAGTCTTGCGCACCAGCGCGTCGGCACCTACAGCGCCTATCTCCCTTCGCTTCAAACCGCCTACACCGTCGGGCGCGTGGTGGTCAGTGAACTGATCACCCACTGGCCGAAGTACGCGAATGGAACCATCGGGACAAAATAATCGCCGTCTCGGGAGTTCCACATGGATAGGTAGTTCTTGCGCAGTGCGTTGCGAACCAGGTCTAGCGGCGCTCCCTTGGCGGAAACAGGCCCGGCAGTGCACAATGCTTTCAGTTCCGGAAATCCCGCGTATGGTTGCACTCTGCACCGGTTTCCTGCGGCATGCGGCAGTGTAACGGCAAGGAAGCCTCGATGCACTCCATCTGGTTTGGCGAGTTTTTGGGCACACTGGTCCTGGTTCTGCTGGGCAACGGCGTCAACGCCGCTGTCACTCTGCGCAAATCCTTCGCCGCGGATGCAGGCTGGATGTTCATCACCACCGGATGGGCCATGGCCGTGCTTTGCGGAGTGCTGGTGGCGCAGGCCTTCGGCAGCCCCGGCGCCAACCTGAACCCCGCTATCACCCTCGCCGGCGCCGTCACTACAGGCGACTACTCGCACCTGCTGAGCCTTTGGTCGGCGCAGTTGCTTGGCGGAATCGGCGGCGCATCCCTCATGGCTCTGCACTTCGGACCGCATTGGAAACACACTCCCGATCCGGCAGCCAAGCTGGGCGTCTTCTGCACTCGCGGAGCCATACCCAACCCTTTCTTCAATCTGATCAGCGAAGTGATCGGCACCATGGTTCTGGTCGTGGTGGCAGGAGCCATCTTCTCCCGCGGAGTCTCAGCCACCGGACCGGCCGCCGGCATGGGACCCTGGCTCGTCGCCAGTCTGGTGTGGGGCATCGGACTCTCGCTCGGCGGCACCACCGGGTACGCTATCAACCCCGCACGCGATCTCGGCCCGCGCATCGCGCATGCCATCCTGCCCATCCCCGGCAAGGGTGGATCCAACTGGAGTTACGCGCCCATCCCGATTGCAGGCCCGCTGGTAGGCGGCGCTCTGGCGGGGCTCCTGCTGCACTTCGCGCATCTTTAGATCAGGCGCGTGATTCCGTCCTCAGCAAACGCGATGGAATCCAATTCCCATCAGCGCCGCAGCCTTCTCAAGTGTGCCTGCCACGTGCCCCACTCCTACCGCGCAGTGGTGCGCCGGACCCTGCGCATTCCAGGCATTCACAAATCCGCGCGCGCCCAGCGGGAACCGGTACCGGCTGTTCGTGTTGCCGATCTGGAGAATCGTGCCCGCCACGCACTCCCCCTCGGCAACCACCAGTTTGAAACGCATCTCGGCATCTTCCGCAACAGAGAGCAGGGTCACCGGCCCATGCTTCACACTCATCTCCACTGACAGGCCGTGGCCCACCTTTCCGTGATAGACCTTCAGCGGACGCACCTTCGTCTTGCCCTCTGCAATCGCGATATGACCGGGCCCGTCATGGCCCATCAGAACCAGGTCGAGGTTGAAGTCCATGGCGTAATACTCCGTGAACGAGCCGCCCGCTCCCAGAACGTCCATCATCTTCATGGCCAGCACGTTCTTCACTTCATACTCCCCGGCCACGGGAATGTGCCGCGCCGTCAGCAGCGAAGTGCCCAGGATGATGGAACTCATCGTGTCTTCATTGGCCGCATTGCCCGAACCTTTGTAGTAGTAGGCCATCACATCGAGTTCGTGCTGCCGAACGAATGCGTCGAGCGCTACCGAGGTGCGCGCGGCTCGGGTCAGTTCCTCTTCCGGACAATCCGGCTGCACGTCGAAGCTCGATTGAAAATCGCTCACGCGCTCTGAAATTTCCTCGCCCTTCACCTCGGCTGCGAGCGCGCTCAACTCATCCACCTCAACTATTTCAACGTGCGTTCCAAAGACGATCGAAACCAGCGTCACGTCCGTCATGATATCCAGCATGCCGCTGTAATAATGTCCCATCAGGCCCAGGCGGGCACTCGCCAGAGCGGAGCGAACCCGCGCCGCAGCCAGCCACCCCTCGATCTCCCGCCACGTCGCGGCTTCATCCAGTTCGCCCGTCACCTGGTGAAATGGAATCCGCGCCCGCTGCATCACGTTGGCGATCTCCGGTACAGGGCACGCCGAACAGTAGGCCAGCCACTGGCCCGTCATGGCCGTTCGATCTTCCAGCCGGTTGAAGGCCGCGTAATCAATCGCCGCCCCGGGTTGCAGATTCAGCACGATCACCGGCACGCCGGCGCGCTGCACCAGCGGCAGCACCGTGTTTGAAAGTGAATACGTGGTCACGTAGAGAAACAGCACGTCAATGTCTTCGCGGCGGCACCTGCGTCCTGCCTCGCGTGAGCGCTGCGGCATATCCACAAGACCGAGGTTCACCACTTCAACGCCCGGCCGCTTCAGCCGCTTGGCTACCTGGGTCACATAGCTTTCGAGCCGCGCCTCGAGCCCGGCAAACTGATCCCAGTAAGCATCCAGTCCAATGCCGCACAAACCCACGCGCAGTGTTTGCTCCGCGCTCATCGTCGCTCCTTTTTCATCCGCCGGTCGTCAGGGCAGATAAAAAACCTCTTCCATCATCGGAAAGCGCTCGCCGGGGCGTAACCCCTCGTGCGGCGCAAAATACGGCGCCATCGCTTCTTGCCAGCGAGTGTTGATGGGATCGGCCTCAATCTGCTGCCACGTTGTCTCGAACTCCGCGGCACGCAGCGTGAGTACCAGCAATTGATCCCGGCGATAAATGGAATACTCGCTGATCCCCGAGCGTTTCAGCAGTGCCAGCATCTCCGGCCACACCGCGCGATGCGCTGACTCATACGCTTCTTCCGCCCCGGGACGAATGCGCAGCATGAATGCATAGCGCTTCAGCGGTTGAGGTACTGCTTCCGCGTCGTTCACCAGTTCACCACCCTAACTGCAAACGGAAATCCGTCGCACTGAAACCCTGTCAACATCGCGCCTCTTCCTCTTGCGGGTTCGCATTGCACCCGCACAAATCGTCAACGAGTTATTCTCAGAACCCGCCGCAAGATATACCACTGCACACCCTCATTTGCAACTTTTTCCGTATTGATTTCGAATCCCTCGGACGCGGGCTGCCTCCATGGATTCATGCATGCGCGAAGCATGGTTGCATCCTTGCCGCAAGCGGGCGCATTCTTGAAACTGCAGCGCACATCGCCTGAGGAAACATCCTGAATGCCGGAAACCGTCCTGAAACTCGATCCCCGCGATAATGTCCTGGTCGCGCTCACTCCGATTACCGCCGGAACCGTTGTGCACTTTGGCAATGCTTCGTGCCTCGTCACGGAAGCCATTCCCGCCAAGCATAAGTTGGCGCTGGTTGATTTCAACCCCGGCGACCTGGTCCGGATGTACGGCATGGTGGTTGGCGAAATTACCGCGCCCATTCCGCAAGGCGGACTTCTCTCCACCCGCAACGTGCGTCATCGCGCCGGCTCCTACTCGGTCACGCGGCAACCCGCCGGGTTCGCCCCGCCCGATGCAAAAGCATGGACCGCGCGCACCTTCATGGGATTCCATCGCCCCGACGGCCAGGTGGGCACGCGCAATTACTGGATCGTGCTGCCGCTCGTGTTTTGCGAAAACCGCAACGTGGGACGCATGAAAGAAGCACTCGAAGAGGAGTTGGGATACGGAAACGCGCACAACGGCTATCGCCAGCATGTGCGCGAACTCATCGAGCAGCAATCAAGCGGCAATGGCGATCCGGCCACACACAATGCACCTGCACATACTGAGCGTGTCTTTCCTAATATTGACGGCATCCGTTTCCTTACCCACGAAGGCGGCTGCGGCGGCACGCGTCAGGACGCGCAGGCACTCTGCGGACTGCTGGCCGGCTACATCCACCACCCCAACGTCGCGGGCGCAACCGTTCTCAGCCTGGGATGCCAGAATGCACAGGCTGCCATGCTGATGGACGAACTGCGCGCGCGCGATCCGGAGATGCGCAAGCCCGTGTTGATCTACGATCAGCAGCGCTCGGGCCGCGAGACCGCTCTGATGACCGGCGCACTCGATGCGACTTTTGCCGCGCTGGCCAAAGCCAACACCATCACGCGCAGCCCGGCGCCGCTCTCCGAACTCACCATTGCGCTGCAATGCGGCGGGTCCGATGGATTCAGCGGCATCTCCGCAAATCCTACGTTGGGTTACGTCTCCGACCTGCTCGGCGTCCTGGGCGGCAAGACGATCCTCTCTGAATTTCCTGAGCTCCACGGAGTCGAGCAGGAGCTGATCAATCGCTGCGAGACCGATGAGCTCGCAGAGCGCTTCTCCCACCTGATGCAAACCTATGCGGCGCGCGCCAAAGCGGTCCATTCCGGATTCGACTTCAATCCTTCTCCGGGCAACATCCGCGATGGACTGATCACCGACGCCATCAAATCCGCCGGAGCGGCGCGCAAGGGCGGAGCGGCGCCCATCCGCGGCGTTCTCGATTTTCCCGAATACGTCGCTGCGCGCGGCTTGAACCTGCAGTGCACACCGGGCAACGACGTGGAAAGCGTGACCGCACAGGTCGGCGCGGGCGCCAATCTCGTCCTCTTCACCACCGGCCTGGGCACGCCCACTGGCAACCCCATTGCTCCAGTGATCAAAGTCTCCACCAGTTCGGCGCTTGCCGAGCGCATGGCCGACATCATCGACTTCGATGCCGGCGGCATCGTCACCGGCGAGACCACCATCCCCGCCTGCGCGGAAAAATTGCTCGACCTGAGTATTGAGGTAGCCAGTGGCGAGCGCCTCACCAAAGCAGAGTTGCTCGGTCAGAACGATTTCATTCCGTGGAAGCGCGGAGTATCGCTGTAGGGGCGCTCGATCGAACGCCCCGTCTATTCCAGAAATGAAGCCACCACCGCCAGTGCCGAGATCGCGGCCGTCTCAGCACGCAGAATGCGCGGTCCCAAAGAGACCGCGCGCCATCCGTTCGCATCAAACAGCGCTTCTTCCTCCGGAGCCCAGCCACCTTCAGGACCGATCGCAACTTCCAAAGCCGGCATTTCCACCTGCGACCCAGCCATCATCTCCTCAAGCGCGCTGCGCAGCGTGGTCGAGCGCTCCTGCTCGGCCAGCACAATGCGCATCGCACTCGATGCTGCCCGCACCCGCGCCGATAGTGCAATTGGATCGTGAATCAATGGCACATCCGATCGCCTCGACTGCTGAGCTGCCTCATGCCCGATGCGCCGCCACCGCTCGGCGCGT
The DNA here is from genome assembly GCA_963833995.1 of uncultured Acidobacteriota bacterium. Lineage (GTDB taxonomy): Bacteria > Acidobacteriota > Terriglobia > Terriglobales > Acidobacteriaceae > Telmatobacter. Next base: position 90,257 of record CAWIAE010000011.1, read on the forward strand.
TTTTCCGCGCCCGCGGCCAGGTGCTTCTCCGTCCGCCGCGCAATCACCGGCACAATCGACGCAACTCCGAGCTCGGTGGCTTTTTCGATGGCCCACTCCATGTGATCGAATTTATAGACGGCCATTACCAATGTCACTGGCAACGCAGGGTCGGCTTCGAGCTCTGCGATCAGGTTGAAGCGAACCTCTCCATCCGCTATCGCTGCCACCTCGGCATGGAACACATGGCCTCCCGCCACCACGTCGGCTTCCATGCCCGGCTGCGCGCGCAGCACCCGCGTCATGTGCTCGGCCTGCGCTCCGGCAAGCGTTGCGGTGGCCTCGTCCCAACGTTCGGCAATCCAGCGGCGACGTGTCATAGCCTGTATCCATGCCCTTTCCGCATCTATCTTAATTCGTCCGCACAAACACTGAGGGGGACGCTTTATGCGTCCCCCTCAGTGTTGCCTTTTGGTTGGATTGACCCGTTACTTCTTTTTTGCGGCTTTCTTCGCGGCCTTCTTCGCGGGTGCCTTCTTGGCTGCTTTCTTAGTTGCCATTTGCCTATTCTCCCTTTTCGATGGGTTGCATCGATACTGCAACATTTATTGCAGTTGAAGAATGTATAGATTCATGCATGCTCAGTGTCAAGCAAAAAACGAATGCAGAGTGGAAAAAGTGGTAACAATTATTTCGATGGCATTCGCATTTCGCTCCTGGAACTCAAACAAGGTGATGCGTTCTCAGCACCCCAAGCGCGATACCGGCGATGAGATCGTGCCAGCTATGCGCAAAAATGCACGGGCGCAAACTTCGCCGAAACATCTCGAGCAGACTGAACAGCGCTCCGAATACCGCCAGCAACACCATGTTTCTCGCACCCTGATATCCATGCGCGGCCCCGAACAGCAAGGCCGAGAACACTACTCCCGATGCAACTCCGCCATGCGCCCATGCAGTGAACTGGCCTTGCAGATAACCACGAAACACCAGCTCCTCCACAAATCCCGCCAGAAGACACAGCAATACCCAGCCCGCAATCTCTTTTCCGTTGGAGGGCGCCAATTCCTCCAGAGTTCGCATCGTTTCCTTCTCCGCCGGACTCGGCGTCAGCGGTCGTCCTGCGCGCAGTGCTGCTCCCTGGTGCGTCACCACTGCTTCCATGCCCGTCCACAAAACACCCAGGGTGGCCAACACCATCAACGAGCCAACCCAGAACACTAATGCGATCCCAAAGTCCCTGGCGATCGAACGCAAGTCGTTCGGTATTGCGCCCAGGAGCAGGCGGAGCGGCACATTCCTCAGTCGCAGTCCGATCGCCACCCAACCCAGCATCACCAGTTCCATTGCTGCTGTCGTTCCATAGGTCGCCAACCGATTCGACGTCCCGTGCAGAGTTGCCGGCCGCAGAACTCCCAGCACTGAAAGCGCAACGATGCCCGCAATCAGCACCGCCGTATGCCAGGCCGGCGCCAGCATGCGTGGAGAGCCCAACGACGGCCATTCATCCATCCGCCCGTTGTATGGATCACTTTCCTGCATTTGCAATTGATACTTTCCCGAGCCCTTCCGCTGCTGGCCCGAGCCCCACCCACTCACCGCGTCATGATCCGGATCAACACTCGATGATGTTCAGCGCAAGCCCAGCCAAGCTCGTCTCCTTGTAGCGCGATTGCATGTCAAGACCCGTCAGGTACATGGTGCGGATCACTTGGTCCAGTGAAACCTTGTGCTCCTCCGACTCGCTCATCGCAATCCGGGAAGCATGCACCGCCTTGGCCGCGCCCATCGCATTCCGTTCGATGCATGGAATCTGAACCAGCCCGCCGATTGGATCGCACGTCATGCCTAGGTTGTGTTCCATCGCAATCTCAGCGGCGTGTTCAATCTGTCCGTTGCTGCCGCCCAGCGCGGCCGTCAATCCTCCGGCGGCCATCGAGCAGGCTACCCCAACCTCGCCCTGGCAGCCCACCTCCGCACCGCTGATCGATGCGTTCTCCTTATATAGGATGCCGATTGCCGCCGAAGTGAGAAAGAAACGCAGAATCCCTTCGTGATCCGATTCGGGTACAAAGCGGCTGTAGTAGCGCGCGACTGCGGGAACTACTCCGGCTGCGCCATTGGTCGGCGCCGTCACCACGCGTCCCCCCGCGGCGTTCTCCTCGTTCACCGCCATCGCATACACCGTCACCCAATCCAGCGGGGCCAGCGGATCGCCGCGCAATCCATCCGCTTCTCGTTCACGCAGCCGTTGCGCAAGCCGGTGCGCGCGCCGCCTCACATTCAAGCCGCCCGGCAAAATGCCTTCCGCCTCCATCCCGCGCTCAATGCAATCCTGCATCGTCTGCCAGATGCGGTCGATTCCCTCGCGTACTACTTCAACCGGTGCGCGCTGCGGATCGTGCGCGGCCAGCGCGCATTCGTTTTCCAGCATCAGCTGGCTGATCGAGAGTTCGTGGGCCCGGGCCGTGGTCAGCAACTCCGCCGCCGCGTGAAACGGAAAAGGAACAGGCGCCATCTGCTTTTCGCTTCCCTGTTCAGCGCCGTCTTCCACAATGAATCCGCCGCCAATCGAAAAGAATGTCCGCTGATTGATCGCCGCGCCCGCTGCGTCATACGCCGTGAACCGCACCCCGTTGGGATGTCGCGTCCGTGCGCCCGGCGGAAACATCTGGTCGCGCCGAAAAATCAGATCACGGCTCTCATCGAATGGAATCAGCTTCGTTGCGGCCAGCTCAATGCGCTTCGAACTGCGATTTGCGGCAACCGTGGATTCGATCGCCGCCGGATCAATCGCCGCCGGCTCATTGCCCGCCAGCCCCAGCAGCACCGCGCGGTCCGTCGCATGGCCCAAACCGGTGTGCGCGAGAGATCCGAACAACTCCACCTGCACCCGCTCCACTCCATCCAGTAGTCCGTGCCGCCCAAGCTCGCGAGCGAAACGGCAGGCTGCGCGCATGGGGCCCATCGTATGCGAGCTCGAAGGTCCCACGCCAATCTTGTATAGATCAAATAGACTTGTCGTCACGCTGAGATTGTAGTCGTTATCGAAGATCAGTGGTCAGCTGTCGGTTCGCCGCCTGTGAACTCAAGCACCTCATGTGGAAGGTGAGAAGAATCGCGAACTCTCGAAGGCATGTCACCGGTCACTGGCTCCTCATCACTGCTTCTGTTACACTCGCTGCACTTAAACCCATATGCTCTTTAAAGCCCTCAGCGCAGCCGTTTATGGCATAGACGCCAACCTCATCGACGTAGAAGTTGATTACAGCGGCGTGGTCAGCGATCAGGACCACTTTCACACCGTTGGACTTCCCGACGCAGCCGTGCGCGAAAGCCGCGATCGCGTCCGCGCCGCTATCAAGAACTCCGGCTATCTCATTCCGCCCACGTACATCACCATCAATCTCGCCCCGGCCGATCTGAAAAAGGAGGGCTCCGGCTTCGATCTGCCCATCGCGCTCGGCATTCTCGGCGCCTATGGCGCTCTGCAGGCCGACAACGTCAGCCGCTTCCTCATGGTGGGCGAACTGGGCCTCGACGGCAGCGTTCGTCCCATACCCGGCATGTTGCCTGTCGCCATCCTCGCGCGCGAGAAAAATATTCCCAACTTGATTCTTCCCGCAGCCAATGCCGCCGAAGCCGCCGTCGTCGAAGGCGTAAATGTCTATCCCGTCTCCTCGCTCCTCGATGTGATCGAGTTGCTCAACACGCCGGTGGTGGGCGCCATCCAGCGCGAGCCGTTTCATGTATCCACGCAGGAACTGCTCGCCGAATTGCAACACTTCGCCGTCGACTTCAAGGATGTCCGCGGCCAGCAGACCGCCAAGCGCGCTCTGGAAGTCGCCGCGGCAGGCAGCCATAACATCCTCATGATCGGCCCACCGGGCTCTGGCAAAACCATGCTGGCGAAACGGCTGCCATCCATCCTTGCGCCGCTCACATTTGAAGAAGCTCTCGAGACCACCAAGATTCACTCCGTCGCCGGCGTTCTCGACGCGGCTGCGGGTCTCGTCACGCAGCGGCCATTTCGTTCGCCGCACCACACCATCTCCGACGCGGGCCTCATTGGCGGCGGCGTCGTGCCCCGGCCCGGCGAAGTATCGCTCGCGCACAACGGGCTGCTCTTTCTCGACGAGTTGCCCGAATTCCCGCGCAACGTGCTCGAAGTCATGCGTCAGCCGCTCGAAGATCACACCGTCACCATCGCCCGCGCCTCCATGTCGCTCAGCTTTCCCGCGCGCTTCATGCTGGCTGCTGCCATGAATCCCTGCCCTTGCGGCTATTTCAACGACAAGTCGCGCGAGTGCATGTGTACTCCGCCCATGATCCAGCGCTACATCGCTAAAATCTCCGGACCGCTGCTCGACCGCATCGATATGCACATCGAAGTGCCGGCTGTCCAATACAAGGAGCTGCGTGGGGGAGCCGCAGCCGAGGGCTCCGCCGAGATACGCTCCCGCGTTATGGCCGCTCGAGATCGCCAGCGGGAGCGCTTCCGCAAATTTGGAGAGAAAATCTACTCCAACGCGCAGATGACCACCCGCCAGATTCGCACCCACTGCGAGTTGGGCGCCGACGCCGAGCGCCTGCTCGAACGCGCCATGCAGCAGCAGGGTCTCACCGCCCGCGCCCACGATCGCATTCTCAAGGTGGCTCGCACCATTGCCGACCTGGAAGGGGCCGAGCATCTCAGTGTCGCCCACCTCGCTGAAGCCATCCAGTACCGCACCCTCGACCGCAGCTACTGGGCATAGGGGCCTTTTCCACAGGCTCCGGAAAGTGGCCTGACAGCTCCGTAAGGCTCATTCGAAACCTCTTGCAACCCCTCCGCGCCCACTCCACCCCTCCTGCTCCCCGCCGGCCCGTTTGCCCCGAACCCCCATGTCTTGAATGAGATCGGATGCGCGCTCCGGAATCTTCCTGAATTCCGTAACGTTCCTCCCAAAAAAGGAGAAAAATGTTGACCCGCAGCACATCTCGTTATACAGTGATGAGTGCCATCCACAAGGGAAGATCGCTTATAGCGGTCACGTGTTCATGTGTCTATCCCCAAAATCATTTCTGAGCCAAGGCTCATTTTTTGATGATTCGGTGCGTTTCTTGAAAGGCGCCGGAATGGGAAGACTGAACAAATGGATTCCCTCGGTGACAATTCATCGCGCCGAATCGGCACAAACCAGCTTCTTTGCACGTGCAATTGCGTCAACATTTTTTCCAACTCGTTGCACAGTTCGTGCGTCTAAAAAATGGAAGCAGGTATTTTAGGGGGCGGCCCTGCACCAATTTTGCTGCCAGTTGCACCGGTGGTGCCAGGTAGTGCCATCCGGGCGGCGGATTCTCTGGAAGGAGTAATTGTTATGCGTTCTGATTTGGTTTTTGGGGCACTCTCTCACGTGTCCAATCGCTACCAGCTTTGCCAGTTGGCTAGCAAGGCAACTCGTAAACTGCACAAGCCGAACACACGGCTGCAGGACACCACAAATGAAGTCCTGGTCCGTTTCCAGGTCACCAACCCTGGCTCTTTGGCCACAGTCAAAACCGCTGTGGATCAACCGCAACCCGTCGAAAGGCGCCGCGCCGCCTGACTGCATCCTCCTGAAACGTTTCGCTGGGTCATGCAATGCTTTCCAGACGGCTTCCGCTGAAAGGCAGCCGTTCTGTTCTAGCATTTCGATTCTCTGTTCCATTTTGGGAGCCGTTTGAAGCGCGGCCTCTTCGGCCGCTCTCAATTCCCGCCTTATTGCTCTTGGAGCACTTCCCCCTCCTAGACCCTCCTCACTTCTATCCCGCCCTATCGCAGGTGAACATGACGATCGCTGAACTAAAAGAAAAAAACATCACCGAACTAAGCCGCATCGCGCGTACCCTTGAAATTCCAGGCACCAGCGGCCTTCGCAAGCAGGACCTGATCTTCAAGATCCTTCAGGCGCAAAGCGAAAAGGAAGGCCACATCTTCGCCGAGGGCGTCCTTGAGATACTCCCCGACGGCTACGGCTTCCTTCGCTCCCCCGACTACAACTATCTGCCCGGTCCTGACGACATCTATGTCTCGCCCTCGCAGATTCGCAAATTCGACCTCAAAACCGGGGACTCCATCAGCGGCAACGTCCGCCCGCCCCATGAAGGCGAAAAATATTTCGCCCTGGTCAAGATCGAAGCCATCAACTTCGAATCGCCCGAAGAAACCCGCAACAAGATCCTCTTCGACAACCTCACCCCGCTCTATCCCCAGGAACGCATCAAGATGGAGACCGTGCGCGAGGGAATCAGCGGCCGCGTCATGGATCTGCTGACGCCCGTGGGCAAGGGCCAGCGCGGCCTCATCGTCGCTCCGCCCCGCACCGGCAAAACCATGCTGCTGCAGTCCATCGCCAACTCCGTCACCACCAATCATCCCGAAGTTGTGCTCATCGTTCTGCTCATCGACGAGCGCCCCGAAGAAGTCACCGACATGCAGCGCTCCGTCAAGGGCGAAGTCATCAGCTCCACCTTCGACGAGCCCGCCGCCCGCCACGTCCAGGTGGCCGAAATGGTCATCGAGAAAGCCAAGCGCCTGGTCGAGCACAAGCGCGACGTGGTCATTCTCCTCGACTCCATCACCCGCCTCGCCCGCGCCTACAACACCATCGTTCCCCCGTCGGGAAAGGTGCTCTCGGGCGGCGTCGACTCCAACGCCCTGCAGCGACCCAAGCGCTTCTTCGGCGCGGCGCGCAACATTGAAGAAGGCGGGTCCCTCACCATCATCGCCACCGCCCTCGTCGATACCGGCTCCCGCATGGACGAAGTCATCTTTGAGGAATTCAAGGGCACCGGCAACATGGAAATCATTCTCGACCGCAAGCTGGTCGACAAGCGCGTCTTCCCGGCCATCGACATTCAGCGCTCCGGCACCCGCAAAGAAGAGCTGCTCATTCCCAAGGAAGATCTGCAGCGCATCTGGGTCCTGCGCAAGGTGCTCAACCCGCTGTCGCCGGTCGAAGCCATGGAACTGCTCATCAGCCGCCTTGAGAAAGTCCGCAACAACGCCGAGTTCCTGCAAAACATGAACCAGCTCTAACCAAAAGAACGCGTGAATTGTGGGACGGCTCTAGGGATTGAAGGCCCGAACATCTTCCAGACCAACCCCGAGCGTCGCTCTGGCGATCGCATCGAGTTTCTGCTCCGGCCCCACAAGGTGAATCGTGCGGTGCACATGTGCGATCGTCTCGTGGGCCTTGAGCGCCTCGGCTGGAGAGGACGACTCCAACTCATAGAAGTGTCCGAGCTGGGGCTTGCCGGGCGCCGGTGCGCCATCGTTATAGCAGTTTGCGACATCGCCCTTGTAAGGCTCCTTCTGGATCTTCCATGCGGAATTCACATACTCCGCCGGCTCGGAGGGTTGACTGTACTGGACAATCGTCAGCACGTGATTTTCAGCATCGTAACTGCCCAGCACGCCCTTGGAGCGTTGTGGACTGAGACCAAGTTTGCTTCGATAGTTCGAGTCCGCTTTTAGGAAAACTGCCTGCGCCTTCACCGCAATCCGATCTGCAGGAACGCTCCCAAAATAATCGGTGGTCACCGGTATGCCCAATTCGGCCGCGGACCCGGCTCGAATGGGAAGGATGATCGTAGATTGCGGCGTGCTCTGGAATTGCCCCAATACCCACAACGACAGAAGACCCGTTTCCTTGTTCCAAGTGTGCGAGTCAAGATTGGTGAGCTTGTTCTCAGATTCATACCCCACCACTCGAACCCCGTTCACCCCGGCCACATCAAGATCGCGCCAGATCTCTGCGTCTGATAGAAGGCGCACCTCCCGGTCAACCTGCACATTGAACCTGGTCCCCGAGTAATTGATCAGGTGGAAGGCCCTGCGCAACACCACCGACGTTTTGGTCTGGCTCACAACGTCGAAGGGTTCGGTGTCGATCGGCGCCGGTGTGAACCAATGCTCCAGATCGAAAGGAACACCGGGAGCGAAGAAAATCGAGAACTGTCCGCCTTCCGGGCCTATCCAGACGCGATCTTCACCGCCGACCGCATTGATGTGTGCCTGCACCTTTCCCGAACCGATCAGTTCACGGTTGAACCATCCAAAGCTTCGCCCCTCATCACCTGCGGCTGAACTGGTGAGTACCCGACCCTGCATCGCCGGCCACACGGCGATTGACGCTCCGCTGCGATCGTCGGAAAGAACCAGCAGCTTGCTGTGCTGGTTCACAAAAGCGACAACCTCGCCGAAGCTGTTGCCGCCAACCGATTGCGCGGGAGCCGCGGCAAGAGAAGATGCAAGAGCCCCGGCGGCGGCAACCTTGCAAAAACGAGCCATATTTTCATTCATTTCCAATTCCCCAAGCCTTTCTTGAACCGCGTCCGCTGTCCGGGACCACAGATTCTTTCGCCACGGCCTAGGTGACCGCTCCCTGCATCGCTGACAAGTTTACATGAGCCGCCCATGCTACAATCACTTCCCGTCGGGGGGTAAGGGTATGTTGAAAGCGATCCGGCATTCGGTCGTCTGCGCCCTGGTGATCTTGCCAGGGCTTTTGATTGCAAGTGAGCGTTTCGATGGCAACTGGCAAACCAAGCTCACCTGCCCCGCAAAAGGGAGCACTGAGGGATATACCTGGCAGTTTCCCAGCACCGTTCATAACGGCATCCTCCATGGGGAGCGAGGCACAGCAGGCGAGCCCGGCTACTACACGCTCGATGGCCCCATAAAGGAAGATGGCAGTGCAAAGCTGACTGCCAATGGCATCGTGGTCTCCAGGCAATATGCCCGCGGAGTCTTCGCGCACAAGGGTGAAGAATACAGCTACGACGTCAAGGCAAAATTCCAGGATACGCAGGGTGGCGGCACACGCGATGCCGGTTTAGGCATCGTCGGCCGCACTTGCACGTTCGATTTCGTTAAACAACAGTAGCATTCCGCCAACATCGCTGGATTTTTCTCGATTGTTCTCCGCGCCTTCCCGCGTTTCCGCACAACCGGTCTCCGCCAGGCCCGCAGACAATCAACGGCTGCATCATTCTCAAAAGCGAAAATCCGCACAACCTCGATTTCCAATCAGGCAGAACTTCGGTTCCTTTGCCGGATTCAATTCAGAATGGCAATCCAACGCCGAGGATTTACACTGGCGAAAATGGATTCTGGCGGCATCATGATGGCGCAGGTCGCGCGGGAGAAGGATATGTTTCCGAAGGCACGACTTCAATTTCTGGTTTGCGGACTTTTCATGGCGGCAGCCATGATGCAGGCGCAGTTCGGCCCGCCAGAGCCGCAGGGGTCCGGACCCAAACTGAATCCGCCCACCGTGTTCCCGGCTCCCGGCACATTTCCAACAACGGAGTCCGTCACTCTGCTCGACGATGATCCTGCCGCCACCATTCACTACACCTGGGACGGCAGCGCGCCCACTTCCAAGAGCGCTGTGTATGACCCGCGGCAGGTTCTGTTCATCGGTGGCATCTACGAGGGCAACCACGGACTGAAAGCCGGCTATACTCTGCGCGCGGTGGCCATGCGTGATGCCCGCACCAATAGCTCCGTTGCCACCTTTCAGTTTGTAGTCGACCGCCGCGATCACACGTCCTATGTCTCCGAGGAGATTCTGCCCGGCGTGCGCATGGTTCGCGACTCTGACAACGACAAGATGTTCCTGGTCAAGGGCTCGAAAAAATATGCCCTCATCGACTGCGGAATGGGAACCGGGGCTCTGAAAGAATACCTCTCGCAGTACACCGGCGGACTGCCCATTGAACCGATTTTCACCCATAACCATTTCGACCATATCGGCCAGGCCGACCAATTTATTCGCGATAGCGAAGAGAGAATCGGCGAACCGGACCGCCCCGGGCTCGAGCGGCTGCTGAGGAGCCGTGGCATCCCGGAAGATGTAATTGCGAAAAACGTGATCTCTCTCCACGATGGAGACCGCGTCGACCTGGGGGATCGCTCGCTTACGATTTACACCGCGCCGGGCCACACGCCCGGCTCCCTCGTGGTCTTTGACGAACAGACCGGCAACCTGTTCTCGGGCGACTCTTTCGGAAGTAACTCGCCCACCATTCCAGACGCTCTGTGGTTGCAGTGGTCCACTACACCGCTCGACGGCTACCTGGCGGTGGTAAAGAACTGCCGCGCCAAGTTCCGCGGCAAGGTGAAGGCGATGATGACCGGCCACAATGATCGGCCTCTGATCGGGGAGCAATATCTCGACAATTTGGAAAACGCGTTGCAGTCGCTGATGGACAAGGGAAATGCTGTACTTGTGCCATCCTATCGTCCCGCGGGACTTCTGCAGGTCGTTGTAGGCGACCGGCTGCATGATCCGAACTGGGTCGCAATCAACGTCAACAAGGACCACTTTCTGCCTGCTCCCGTGAACAAGATCGCCGGTCTCACCCGCATCGCCGTAGGTGACGCTAACCTCTCACCTGCATTCTCACCGGATATCAAGGAGTACACTGTCACCTTGCCTGCGTCTGCATCCAGCATCGATATCGCCGCCGAGCCAACTTCCACACGATCGCAGGCATTGACCATCGACGGAGAAGCTGAGCAAGCAGGTGTGCAGCATCTGGTGCGTCTCAAGGGGAAGTCTTCGATCATCAGAATTCACGTGACTTCTCCCGATGGAACCGAGTTCGCTGACTACCCCGTCACCGTGAACCGGAGATAAAGACTCCGAAGGGTGGCGCCAGACGCCCTGGATATACACTGGCGAAATCCGATTCTGGGGGCATCATGACGACCGCTCCACTGCTTGATTCCCGCGTACCGCTTCTCGATCGCGACCAGGTACCCGCTGAAATCGCGGCGCTTTATGACAAGCTCCTCGTCGATCGTGGCATAGTGCCCAACATGTTCAAGGCGCTCGCCAACACGCCTCCGCTGGCCCTCGGCATCACCGGCCTCCTCAAACCGCTCATGGCCGATAGCACAATGCCCGGCTGGTACAAGGAACTCATCGCCACACGCATTGCCTCTCTCAACCGATGCGAATACTGCGTAAGAGCGCATCGGCTCCTGGCGGAAAAGCGCGGCGCTACCTTCGGTCAGATTGCCAGTCTCGACGGCGGGACAGGTGAAGAGAACTTCGAGCGCGGCCCTTTTACCGAAAGAGAAAAGGCCGGCTTCCGTTACGCGGACCTCCTTCACCAGTCGGGTCACGCTGTGGATGAAGCCGCCTTCGAAGCGCTCCGCGCCCACTTCACACCGGCGGAGATCGTTGAACTCACCGCGGTTGCGGCGGCCTTCGAAATGTTCTCCCGCATTAATTCCGTCCTTCACATCCCGGTCACGCCCATCCCGGACTCCGCCCTTCGCAAATCCTGAGTAGCTGTGCTTCGGAGCCATTGCGCTCCAGTCGACGCGACCAACAGAGAAGCGGGGACCTTGCAGAAATCCCAAAAAGGCCTGGCAGCTCGGAGCTGCCCTGGCCTGAAACCTTACAATGTTTTAGGGGCACAAGCCCGAGAGCCATCTGGGCCTGTCGGCCATGGTGGAAAAAGGAGGCAGACAGCGTGCCATTGGCAGGTGATCGTCCGGGAATCAGCGTCAATTCAGTCATCTATGCAACCGATTTTTCCTCTTGTTCCGACCAGGCAGGGATCTACGCCCGCATTCTCGCAAGTTATTTTTCCGTCCCGCTCCTGGTCGCCCACGCCTTTCTCCTGTCGCGGGCTGCCATGGAAGTCGAGTTGGCAAAAGGGACGCCATGCAAGCAGAGAGATGATCTGGAGAAGCGACTCGGACAGATCGCCGACACACTGAGTGCCGGGAATGTCAACGCCGCCCCAGTCTTGATCGAAGGTAATCCTCACAAGGCAATACCGCTATTGGCTGAAAAGCATGCTCCTTCGCTGATCGTGTTGGGAACGTGCGGCGAAAATCCGATCATGCACGAGCTGATTGGCTCCAACGCTGAGAAGATCCTGCGTTCCACTCCCTGGCCGTGTTTCACGGTCGGTCCCCATAACCGCCCAATCCCGGCCGGGACCTTGCCGTTCCGTCGAATTCTCTACGCCACCGACTTTACGCCTGCTGCAAGCCATGCGGCCGCGTTTGCCCTCGCCTTTGCCGAGGATGCGGGCGGTTCGATCGACACGCTGAACGTCATCCCCGATCACGTCAAAGATGATGCCGACAAATTGTCAGAAATGCTGGAACGCTATTACCAAGCGCTCGATCAGTTAGTCCCGCCGCACGCACGGGATTTCTGCAGCCCGCACACTTTCGTCGAGTTAGGCAATGCTCACGACCAAATCATCGAACACATTCGGGAGCACAAAATCGACCTGCTCGTGTTGGGGCTGCGCAAATCTGCTCACCTCGGCCTCGAGATGCGGACGTCCGGCGCGTTCCGCCTTATTGCAGACGCCGAATGCCCGGTCCTGACCGTCACCGGTTGACTTGCTTCCCCAGTTCCTTCACGAAGAAGTCCGCCATCATCTGGTTGGCTTCAATCGCCTCGGGCAGCTTCGAATCGTACCAGAACGCGTGCGGCAGAGCATCAAATACCACCATCTGCGCATCCACGCCCGCATGCAGGTAAGCGCGCTCCAGGTTGGCGGTGCCGCTCAGCAGCAGATCACGCCCACTGGTAACGAACAGCGTTGGCGGCAGCCCGTGCAGATCGGCATAGATGGGCGAGAGTACCGGGTCCTTCGGATCTGTATCGCCTGCATACCCCCTTTCATGCACACCGGGATTCGGAGGGTCCAGATGCCCAGCGAGTCCACGCAGCGCATAAATCGCCTGCGAATCGCCGGCGCGATCAAAGTCCCCCATGCCGCTGAAAATGCCCAGCGCCGCCGGCATAGGTAATCCCAGCTGTTTCAACCTCACCGCCACCTCGGCAGTCAGAATCGCCCCGGCCGACGTCCCGTAAATTACGATGTGATCCGGTTTGTAAGTCTTCAGCAGTTCCTTGTACACCGCCACCGAGTCATCCACCGCCGCCGGAAACGGATGCTCCGGCGCCAACCGGTACAACACTGCTACCACCTTGATCTTTGTATACCCGGCAATCGGAATCGACTCCGTATACGACCCCGAATCTGAATTGAAGCCGCCGCCGTGCAGGTTCAGCAGCACCTTGTCGTGATTGCTTTCCGGCATTCCTTCGGGCGTCACAACCCGCACCGGAACCCCGGCCATCGTTTGATCCACCAGCTGGTTGGGAAGCAACCGGCTCCATTCCACACGCGCGCGCGCCGTATATTCATCTGTCATCCTGCGCCGCTCAGCCAATGATTGCGGCGGTACCTGGTCCGGCTCCGGCCGCCGTAACCAGTCCTGCGCCTGCGGGCTCAGATCTTGCGGCACAGGCACCACGCGCGTAATGTGCGCCGTGCCTTGCGGATCGATGTAGCTCGTGTCGCGATTGGGCGCTTCAGCCGCCGTCGTGGGCTTAAGCGCCGATTGCTGGGCAACCAGCGCGGCAGAAGAAAACCAGAGAAGCAGAACGGCGTAACGCGGCATTGTCGGCATAGAAGCTCTCTCCTCTAAAGTGATCGAAATCGGGCATGGGGCAGAGTCGAAACATCGAGACCCGTCCACCATACCAGACCGCCCAGCCTCCATGTCCGCAGATTCCTCCTGTCCACAAGGCGTTCCCTGCGTTAAATTGAATTGCTATGACGACTCTCACTTCTGCTTAGGTTCGCAAATTCATCGGCGTTAAATGGACTTCAGCAGCGAGCGCGACCGGCATTGAACTCCTCAACCCCGTTTCCCTCTAAGGGAACTGGAGAACCGATTGAATGCCCGCTTCGCTTCTTGCCCGAACAATTCTTACCGCCATCGCCGCCGGTCAGGGCCTTGCTCCACTCTTCATCGATCTCAATCGCACCCACGCCACCAATCCCCTCTGGCCCGGTCACGCCCGCTTTCATTTGGTGTGGCAAACCTTCACCCAGACACTCATCGCCAGCGCTGAAATCGCTCTCCTCTGCTGGCCCGGCCCAGACCTGCCCCAGCGCTTCTATTTCGCCGCACTTCTCATCGCAATCCCTTTGGTTGGCTTCCTCCTCGCCATGTTCACGCGCACTCTCTACCATGGCGCCCTCCACGATCCCAACGGCATTCCGTCCCTTCGCATCCGGACCAGCAGCCGCCTCATTGAATTCGACCTCAACGCCGCCATCGTGATCCTCGCCGCCGCACTGGTGATGATTTCCGTTCTGATTTACTAAACAACCGGCCGCTCAGAGCACTCCCCTCATCCATCAATTCTCAAAGAATTGCGATTCCCTGCGAGCAGACTCGATCACCCCATGCTTGCATCCAAGATCGCAAGAGCGAACGGATGTGATTCGTGGTATCCGCACGCTGGAAATCTTACCGTCCGGAGTCAATCCCTTGAACATCACCTTGAGACGGCTCTTTCAATGGATTCTGATCACATTTCTCACCACCGCATCGATCGCTCTCGTCCTGGCCTGGCGCCATTTTCGCGGTACTCCTGACAACGTCAGCCAGCTCGCCATCCCGCCCACCGCCATCTCATCCAAGTCGCACGCTCCACAAATCCTGCGCCTCTGGCCAGGCAAATCCCCTGGTTCAGAAAACTGGACGCAGCAGGAAATGACTTTGGGCAACGGATCCGACAAAATCGTTCGCAACGTTGTGAACCCCACCCTCACGGCCTACTTTCCACCTTCCGGCAAATCCAATGGAACCGCGATGATCGTTTGTCCCGGCGGCGGGTTTCACGTCATCTCCATCGTCAATGAAGGCGTCGACGTCGCGCATTATCTGAATTCTCTCGGCGTGACCGCTTTTGTCCTCCAGTACCGTCTCACCAGGACAAATGCAGCCTTCCACTACGTGATGATGCACCGCATCAAAACGCCGGGGGCCATGGACTCCGTCCTTCGCCAGATGACGCCCCTGATGATCGCTGATGGTCAGGAAGCGATGCGCATCGTCCGCGCTCACGCCGCACAATGGGGCCTCGCGCCCAATCGCATCGGAATCATCGGCTTCTCCGCAGGCGGATTTCTGGCCCTCAACGTGGCTCTCCACAACAGCGCCGCCACCATGCCCGACTTCGTCGCAGCCATCTATCCGCTCGCTCCCAAACGGCTCGCTCCGCCGCTCAAAAGAATTCCCCTGTTCGCCGTCTGCGCGCAGGATGATCCCCTCGTTCCGCCCGCAGCCAACTGTGAGCGCGTAGTGCATGTATGGCACGCGGGCAATGTTCCCGCGCAACTCATGGCCTTTCAAAAAGGAGGACACGGCTTTGGTATGAAAAAGCAGAACCTGCCCATCGACGCCTGGCCGCAACGGCTTCGTCAGTGGCTCGAGTCGCAAGGATTTCTCCCCATCCCACCCAAGCCGGCGCAGGTCTTCAGCGGCCCGTCAACGATAAACGTTCCAGATTCGAATGCAACTCGCGCCGCCGCAAATAACGCAACAGAAAGTATTCGTTGATCGGGCGGTCATCCTGCATCGCCGGCGTGGTGGGCGATTCGCTGATCAAGTCCTCGGGCGTCATCTCCGTCGAAAGCAACCGTTGAAACTGATCCACATGAGTGGCGGCCGGACCCCATTCCATCATGTCCTCCACCGCCTTCGCAGGCATGCGCGCCACCATCTCCGCCGCACTGCGTTCGGAGATTGGACGCATGCTGGCCAGGAAATGCCAGCCCCATCCTTCAACAGAACGGTATACCCGCACATACGCGAACGAATCCGTCAGCGCCTTTGCTACCGAGGCCCGCACCGCGTCGTCTCCATCGGGCAGCCATTGTTGCAAGATTCCGAAAGGGTGAAGCCGTTCTTTCGCAACCGCGTAGAACCCCTTCGAGTACAACAGGCTCGATGCAGCCGCCTACGTAGCGCCTATAAACGCGCACCACGGAATCAGGATCAGCGCTACCAGTATGCCCGATGCGAGGTAAAAGCTGGCCGAGGAGAGGCCCGCGGATCCCATCATCGAGTCCACCAGCCGCCTTCCCCACACCAGTTCCACCGGCACCGCCAGCGAAGAACAACCAATCAGGAACTCAGTCAGCGCGTACAGCTGCACAGGATGAAAACTGAGCCGCTCACCGTAGCGCCGGATCAGCGCCCCGCCTGCCGACGAGCCCACCCCATGCCCGCCATAAACATCGAGAGCATGATCGACACCAGCGCCGTCGTCACGCCAAACTGCGCCATCGACAATCGCAGCCACACCAGCTCGTACAGAATGCTGCAAAAGCCGGAGAGGAAGAAAAACGCGAAATACCAACCCATCGATTCCGCCGTTCCCTCGTGTAGAAGCGCCGGGAAACCCTGTCCGGCCGGGCACTGGATTGTGGAATTCAAAAGCTCCGTTTGAGAATTGATTCCCCGTCCCACCCGAACGGTTGTCCTCTGCAGCCACCAAACTGACAACGGGAAAGGTTTGAATCAGGCGCCGCGCTCTGGCCCTGACGGTTCAAATCATTGCCAATCTCCTCCGACTCATGGATAATCGGTTTCACGTCATTGGGTTGCATTGCCGTAGCCGTTTCCCCCGATTCACAATTCAATTTCTTTGGTGAGAAGGGTTCGTGGTGTGCCCATGTTTGCATTGTTTTCCCCACTGCAATTCTTCGCGGGCTCTGCCCCCGGGTTCCCCCGGTCGCGCAGATCGCTTGGTCTCCCCGCTTGCCTTGCACTGTTTGTCTTGGCGTGCGCAGCTTCTGGCTGCGGAAGCTACACCAGCACTCCAGCTGCCGGTCCTCAGTTGGGAGTGACGACTACTTCTCTGCCCAACGGCCAGGTTGGCTCCGCTTATACTGCCACCCTCAGCGCCACCGGCGGCACCACACCCTACACCTGGTCGCTGACCAGCGGATCGCTCCCCGCCGGGCTGTCGTTGAACGCGTCCACCGGCTCCATCGCTGGCACTCCCACAGCCACCGTCGACGCCGAATCGCTCACCTTCAAAGTCACCGATTCCGGCAGCCCGCTGCAGACAAAATCAGTCGCACTGGCACTGACCATTGCCGCCTCCGCTCCGCCAACATTAAGCATTACCACAACTTCTCTGCCCAACGGCCAGGAAGGCTCCGCTTATACTGCCACCCTCAGCGCCACCGGCGGCACCACACCCTACACCTGGTCGCTGACCAGCGGATCGCTCCCCGCAGGCTTGTCGTTGAACGCATCCACTGGCGCCATCGCTGGCACTCCCACAGCCACCGCCAATGCCGCGCCGCTCACTTTCAAACTCGTCGACTCCAGCAGTCCCGCCCAAACCAAATCAGTCGGCCTCGCGCTGACGATTGCGGCGTCCGCTCCAACATTAAGCATCACCACAACTTCTCTGCCCAACGGCCAGGTTGGCTCCGCTTACACCGCAACCCTCAGCGCCACCGGCGGAACTACCCCCTACACCTGGTCGCTGACCAGCGGCACCCTCCCCGCCGGCCTTTCGTTGAACACATCCACCGGCGCCATCGCTGGCACTCCCACAGCCACCGTCGACGCCGAATCGCTCACCTTCAAAGTCACCGATTCCGGCAGCCCGCTGCAGACAAAATCAGTCGCACTGGCACTGACCATTGCCGCCTCCGCTCCGCCAACATTAAGCATCACCACAACTTCTCTGCCCAACGGCCAGGTTGGCTCCGCTTACACCGCAACCCTCAGCGCCACCGGCGGAGCTACCCCCTACACCTGGTCGTTGACCAGCGGATCGCTCCCCGCAGGTTTGTCGTTGAACCCATCCACTGGCGCCATCGCCGGCACTCCCACAGCCACCGCCAATGCCGCGCCGCTCACTTTCAAACTCGTCGACTCCAGCAGTCCCGCCCAAACCAAATCAGTCGGCCTTACACTGACCGTTGCCGCGTCCGGAATTACCGTTTCGGTTTCGCCCAAGCGCGCCAGTCTTGTCGTCACTCAAACGTTGTCTCTAACCCCAACCACAAACGACACTGCCGGAGTCAACTGGTCCGCTAGCGGATCAGGGTGCAGCGGTAGTTCCTGTGGAGGTTTTTCCTCCGCCAGCAGCCTCACGGGGGTTCCCGTCACCTACACGGCTCCGGCCACAGCGGGCCTCTACACCATCACAGCCACCAGCGTCACAGATAGATCAATGTCCGCTTCCGGCACCGTGGCTATCACCGATCTCAGCGGTGTCACCACCTACCACAACAATCTCTCCCGCAATGGTGCGAACACGCAGGAGTACGCTCTTTCTTCATCGAGTGTCACGTCTTCGACGTTTGGAAAGCTCTTCTCCTGCACGGTCGATGGCGCCGTGTACGCGCAACCTCTCTGGGTCCCGAATCTCACCATCGCATCCGTCAAGCGCAACGTAGTCCTCGTCGCCACGCAGCACGACAGTCTGTATGCCTTCGATGCAGACTCGAATAGCACTCCCTGTACCCCGCTGTGGCACGCAAATCTGATCGATTCCGCACATGGCGCCAACTCCGGCGAGACGTCCGTGCCGTCCTCCGGAAGCGGTGCGCTCGTCGGACAAGGCAGCGGTGACATTACGCCCGAAGTTGGCGTCACCGGCACTCCAGTAATCGATCCCACTACCAACACGCTATATGTCGTGTCAAAATCCGTGATCGCCTCCGGACCGTCCTTCTACCAGCGCCTTCACGCGATCGATCTCCTCACCGGCAATGAGAAGTTCTCAGGCCCCGTGACGACTGCCGCCACTTATCCCGGCACCGGAGACGGTGGCACAACCACCACCTTCGTCGCCCGCCAGGAAAATCAGCGTCCTGGCCTGGCTCTTGTCAACGGAGTCGTGTATATCGCGTGGTCATCCCACGAGGACACTCCCCCTTGGTATGGCTGGGTCATTGGCTACAACGCAAACAACCTCTCCCAGGCAAGCGTCTTCAACGACACTCCCAACGCCGGTATGGGAGGCATCTGGATGAGCGGCGGAGCGCCTGCAGCCGACTCCTCCGGCAATCTCTATCTCATCACCGGCAATGGCAACTTCGATGCCACTAATTCTTCCGCCCCGAATAACGATTACGGCGATTCATTCCTAGAGTTGACCAGCGGTCTGAGCGTCTCGCAGTATTTCACACCCTCCGATCAGGCTATAGACAACTCCCAGGACAACGACTTTGGCTCCGGAGGCGCCGTTGTTCTCGTCGACCTCCCTGTGAATGGCAGCAATCCGACGCATCTTGTCCTCGGAGGCGGCAAGGATGGCTTCCTGTACGTGCTGAATCGCGATAATCTGGGCGGCTCCGGCGACTCCAATGCCTGGCAGAAGATCGGCCTTCCCAACAGCATTTTCGCGACGGGCGCTTTCTGGAATTCCAATTTCTATATCGCCACGCTGGGTGGAGCACTCCAGGCATTGTCCCTCAACTCGACCACCGCTAAGTTGGCCCTGTTGCCCAACTCTACTTCGATCAACTTTGGCTCCGGCCTCACCCCTTCGGTCTCCTCAATGCCGGACAGTACAAACGGCATCGTCTGGGCGCTCGACAACACCAACTACTGCACTCCGCAATCCCCCGGCTGCAGTCCGGCCGTCCTCCATGCCTACGATGCAGGTAACCTCGCCAGCGAACTCTGGAACAGCACGCAAGGCACCGGCAACACGGCCGGCAATCCAGTCAAATTTACGGTGCCCACCGTGGCTAACGGCAAGGTGTACATCGGCACCAGGGGCAACAACGCCGGAGGAGCAGACAACAGCACCTCCATCCCCGGCGAGCTCGACGTCTACGGGATTCTACCCAACTGATTTACCCGGCAGCTTTCCGTCTGCAATACCCCCACAAACGAAAACGCCAGAAACCTTGCGGCCTCTGGCGTTCTCCGGGTGATCTGGTAGCTCATTGGATCATGCATCGTCCCGTTCAGCCTCTTGATGAAGGTTCCGAGTTGCCTCATCCCCCTGCATCTTCCGGCTTGGCTGGTTTTGCGTCTCCGGGTTGCCCCGTACCCCGCATCCCTTGGCCGCGCCGAGCGACGATTCTTCGGGTTGCCCCGCTTCCTCGTCCTTTGGCTGTGCCGGCTGATGGATCTTCGAGTTGCCCCGAATCTCGCATCCGTCCGCGCTTTCGGATTCCTGATTCTCCAGGTTGCCCCGGTTCCTCAATCCTCCTGCCGCGCCTCTGATACAGCCCTCAGGTTGCCCCTCGTCCTGCATCTCCGGCTTTGCCGGCGACCGATCTTCGAGTCGCCCCGAATCTCGCATCCTTCGGCGGTGCCGACTGGCCGATCCTCAGGTTGCCCTGTATCCCGGTCTTTCGGTATCGCCGTGATCCGTTCTCCGGGTTGCCCCGAATTCCGAACCTTCCGGCTCCGGCTGATGGACCCCCGGGTTACCCCGGTTCGCGCACCATCCGGTTATGCCATCGGCGAATCTCCAGGTCTCCCCAAAGCTTCTTATCCTCCGGCTACACCAGTTTGAATAAACTTCCAGGTTGCCCCGGCTCTTCATTCCCCTGGCGACGTCGATCGGCCAATTTCCAGGTTGCCCTAAATCTTGGGTCTCTCAACGTTGCCGACTGACCGATTTCCCAGGTTGCCCCGGAATCTCTGCCCTTCGGCGGTCCGCTTCTGCTTCCTCGGGTTGCCCCGATTCCCCATACGCGGTTGGGTCGATGATGAATCCCCGGCTGTCCTCGAACTTTGCATCCTCAGCTTGCGCCGCGGATGAATCTTCGCGTCCAACGGGTCCGGCCTCTCCTGCCTGGCTCTCGACGCTCTCTCAATCTTTCTCTGCTTTCCACCCGCGACTTGCGCCGCCGATGAACCGCTTCAATCGATCGATCCTGCATTTCCTGTCAAACCGGAGTTGCTGTCCAACTCCCTACAGGGTCACCAACTGATTAGAGACACTAGCCCCGCCAAATCTGTGGAAGCAAGTGCAAAACTCAGAAAGTTCTGTGGATATCACCATTCATGGTGCATTCACAAAAGATAGTTCCGCCCATTCTGTTTTCCGTGAGAAAAGCCAATGTTTTAGCGGCCCGGCGAGATGATCTCCCGAACGTGATAAACCCTCACGATGCCCACGGCGATCAACCGCGATAGCAAAATAGAGGGCACGAGCGAAGCATGGTTTTACGAAACCGTAATCGGATAGCCCGGACCAAACGGGAAGATCAACTCCGCTTCTGAGGGCACCGGCTTGCCGTTCACGGTAGCCGGTTGAAACCGCCACGTTCTCGCCGTATCGAGAACAATCTTGTCCAACTTGTTGCCCATCCCCGCCACCAGGGTCTCGCTCAGCACCTGGCCCAGCGCGTCCAATTTCACATCCACCACAATCTTCTTTTCCTTGGCCGGCAACAGTGACCGGTCGCTCACCGGCGGGTGCGGCCCGAAGATCGGAAAAGCCGGGACCGCGTCTTCCGCATCGCTCCCGACCCCGCGCAAAGCGCTGCCGTCTCCATCGCCCGCGTGAGGCTTCTTCGGTGCCCCGCCGCCCGACATTTTGTGAGGTGTCTGCTCCACAGGAAGGATCGTCTTCCGGCTCGCTTCCTGCTCCGCCGTAGGCTTGGGCGTATGCGCCGTGAACTCCATCGCGCGCAGGGGAATCCTCACAGCATGGGAACCGCCCGCGCTTTTCAGCAGCGTCAGCTTCTGGAAATAAGTGGGTTCGATCACCCGCGTTCTAACTGCCGTCCCCACCATCAGCATGAGCGCAAGAACGCCTCCGTGCAGCGCAATAGACAGCACGACCGCTGAAAGTCTCCGTTTCGCCAGCCGGTTTGAGGCCAGGTCGGTCTTAGCCGGTTCGGTTAGAGATTGCATGGCGACCTCTCGCTGGACGGGGAACGCCCAGTGGATTGATTGTTGCACAGGTTGACACGAACGATCGAGAGCCCGCCGTGGCGGGAACCCGCATTGGCTTTCTCCGATCCACCCGTGCCCCATCCTTTCCGCGCCCTTTGCGGAAAGGGTGGGAGACCACGAACCCCGCTGTCATCCCGAGCGAGCGCAGCGAGCCGAGGGACCTGCATTTCAACGGCAGAGAGAGCCATCCCCAAAATCGATGTCATCCCGAGCGAGCGAAGCGAGTCGAGGGACCCGCATTTCAACGCCCAGAGAGTAGAATTTCTCCGATGCACGAAGGATTTTATTTCACCTACATTGTTGCCAGCCGGAGCCTGACCCTCTACATCGGGGTCACCGGTAATCTGGAAAAGCGAGTCTTCGAGCACAAGCGGAAGCTGCACGAGGGCTTCACCGCGACCTACAACTGCAACCGACTCGTGTGGTTTGAACGGTTCGTCGAAATTGAAAACGCCATCGCGCGCGAGAAACAGTTGAAGCGCTGGCGCAGAGAGAAGAAGATCGCCCTGATTCGAGCCGCCAATCCAACATGGATAGACCTAAGCGAAACGTGGTACACAAAAGCACAGTTGGAATGGACGCCGATTTGAATACATATCCCTAACCCCAATGTCTTCTCGAGCGAGCCCAGGAACCTGCATTTCAACGCTGGAAGAGCCGCTCCCTCCACATCGATGTCATCCCGAGCGAGCACAGCGAGCCGAGGAACCTGCATTTCAACGCTGGAAGAGCCGCTCCCTCCACATCGATGTCATCCCGAGCGAGCACAGCGAGCCGAGGAACCTGCATTTCAACGCTGAAAGAGCCGCTCCCTCCACATCGATGTCATCCCGAGCGAGCATGGCGAGCCGAGGGACCTGCATTTCAACGCTGAAAGAGCCGCTCCCTCCACATCGATGTCATCCCGAGCGAGCATAGCGAGCCGAGGGACCTGCATTTCAACGCTGAAAGAGCCGCTCCCTCCACATCGATGTCATCCCGAGCGAGCATGGCGAGCCGAGGGACCTGCATTTCAACGCTGAAAGAGCCGCTCCCTCCACATCGATGTCATCCCGAGCGAGCATAGCGAGCCGAGGGACCTGCATTTCAACGCTGGAAGAGTCATTCCCTCCACATCGATGTCATCCCGAGCGAGCATAGCGAGTCGAGGGACCTGCATTTCTCTTCCCTCACCGCGCCGACACGCCGGAGGAAGCAGCCAACCTCAAGCTGCGTTCGGCACTGATGCAGCAGATCGCCCGCATCGTCGAACGGAAAGGCTGGACCCAGGCCGAAGCCGCCGCCCGTTGCGGAGTCACCCAGCCGCGCATCAACGACCTGCTCCGCGGCCGCATCGCCCGCTTTTCGCTGGACGCGCTGGTAAATATCGCTGCCGCGCTGGGCCGCAAAGTCACAGTGAAACTCGTCGATGCTGCGTGATGAGAGTTGTGCTCTTCCAAGTCTCAGCATCGAGACCTACGCACCAGGCACCCGGCAAGGTCTGGGAAGGTGAGTGCTTCCCGGCGCAGCAAAGATGGCGCACCCACTTGGTGGAAATGCCTAATTGGTCGTGTTCTCAGCGAAGCTGGTCATCTTGAAGGGTACCGACTTTCTTGATCGCGCTCGCCAACCTGAGTTGGAAGCTGGCTTCTGGGTAACGGCCAATCCTCTGCAAAAAGCCCGCATACTGCTGAAATGCTTCTCTAAGCAGTGGGTGGTCGGGGTCCGAATTCTGCAAAGTGCTAATTGCCTCTTTGAATGAGGCTTCGGCGTCCTGATTTCTACCAGCATTTAAATATGAAATGGCTTTGACCAGAGAGACGTATGCCTTGACCCTTGGTTGTCCAATAATATCGAGGATCTTCGTGGCGGGCACAATCGCCGCGATTCCCGAATTATCACTAAGTTGCACTTGAAGGTGCGCGGTGTCGGTGATTGCGGCTGTGTCAAGGCTAGCTGGCCTATCAGAGTTGAAGTACCCCATCATCACGCCGAGGAGGACGTATTGAACCCCTGCCATGAGGCTCCCTTGTTCTCGTGCGCCGGTCAACCTGACAAAAACGGGAGAACCACTATTTCCGCCCCAGGACGTGATTTCCGCAAGATAGAGGTCTTGCATCGAGCTATTCCCATCAGGTGTCGCCCAAGGTATCTTCTCCTGCGGAATGAGAGCCAACTTGCCATGTCGAACGATTGGGTAGTTCCTTTTCGCGCCATGATACGGAAGGAATAACCCTGAAAACAGTACTTCATCGGTCTCGTTAATCTTCAATGCTGCAATCTTTTCGTTATTCAAGAGCATTTCGGGAGAGATGCCCTTAAAGTCATAAATGCTGTCAGGAATGTTGATGGGGCAGACGGCGACATCCGCGTCTGGATCTTGTCTGTCGATTGAACAAGAAAGGAATCCATCTTCTTTTACGATGATCGGTACCGGCGATATAAACGATCCGTCGCTATGCGATTCTTTCGTATTGGCGAGGATCTTGACCGCGTCGAAGTACTGCATCTCACCTTTTGGGCCGGCTACACGTTGGTGTTGGATTAAATGCTTACTCGTAACGAGTAGGGGGACACCCATGCCGGTTCCCATTTCAGGCGTCGGGTATATGAGTAGGAATCCAGTCCCTACTTGTGAACAGCCAGTGTCGAATACAGGGGAGCCATCGGCGGCCGAGACCGGGACGCCACCTACTATTCGGGGGACATGACAAGGGAAATCGCCCTGCAGATATACAACGGTCTTCTTGATTTGTTCAATCAGAAGCTCTGGCGCAGCCCCACTCCCTTGCCCTATTGCGATAGGTGCGCATGTCGCGAACAGAAGCCACATCAGGGCAGTTGTTCTGGTCGACCTAAGCATATGCAGTTTTCCTCGTCATCAAATCCAGACCCGCAGATTTTGCCTAGGAGCCCAGGTCTCCCCTTGAGACCTGGGAATGCAAGAACCCGCTCTGATCACTGTCAACTGACAACCGACAACTGTTTCGCCAGCATCGCCCTAATCCCTCGCAGCGCCTGCCGAGTCCGCTCCTCATTCTCAATCAGCGAGAACCGCACATGCCCGTCCCCATAATCCCCAAACCCGATGCCCGGGCTCACGGCGGTTTTGGCTTCGGTCAACAGCAACTTCGAAAACTCCAGCGACCCAAGGCTGCGATACTGCTCTGGGATCTGAGCCCAGACAAACATGGTGGCCTTGGGCAGCGCCACCGGCCAGCCCGCCTTGTTCAGCCCCTCAACCAGAACATTGCGGCGGAGGCGGTAGTTCTCGCAAATCTCGGTGACGCACTCCTGCGGGCCTTCCAGGGCCAGAATGCTCGCCACCTGGATGGGCGTGAACGTGCCGTAGTCAAAGTAGCTCTTGAGCTTGGCCAGCGCATTCACCAGCACCGGGTTCCCGACCATGAAGCCCACGCGCCACCCCGGCATGTTGTAGCTCTTCGACAAGGTAAAGAACTCGACCGCCACTTCCTTTGCACCGGGCACCTGAAGCACACTCGGCGGCTTGTAGCCGTCGAACCCCAGATCGGCATAAGCCAGGTCATGAATCAGGTGGAACCCGTATTGCCGGGCCAGTTCCACCAGCCGTGCCAGAAACGGCAGGTCAACGCACTGTGTCGTCGGATTCGAAGGGAAGTTGACGATCAGCGCCTTAGGCCGCGGGGTCATGCGCGGAATCAGGTCCTCAAGCTGCGCCAGGAACTGCTCGCAGTCCGTGATGGGCACGCTCACCACGTGCGCCCCGGCGATCACCGGCCCGTAAATATGAATCGGATAGCTGGGGTTGGGCACCAGCACCGTGTCGCGCGAGTCCAGAATCGCCAGGCAAAGGTGCGCGATGCCTTCCTTTGACCCGATGGTGACAATGGACTCCGTGTCGGGGTCAAGGTCCACATCGTAGCGCGTCTTGTACCAGTTGCAGATGGCCTTGCGCAGCCGCGGCAGCCCGCGCGAAACCGAGTAGCGGTGGGTCTGTGGCTTCTGCGCCGCCTCCACCAGCTTGTCCACGATGTGCTTGGGCGTGGCCCCGTCGGGGTTTCCCATGCCGAAGTCGATGATGTCTTCTCCGCGGCGGCGAGCGGTACGCTTCATGGCGTCGGTGATGTTAAACACGTAGGGCGGCAGGCGCTGGATACGGCTGAATTCTTCCATGATGAATTCAGTTTACAGGGAACCGGGATCAGTTAGGGGTCGGGGCGGGGCCAGTGGTCGGCGGCCTGTCACACTTTCATCAAAGTGTGCACCTCCAGGTGCATACTTTTCGCTCAACTGTGCACCTGCAGGTGCACACTTTGGCCCATCTGTGCAGCCCACCGTGGCACCCGTGGGCCTCGCTTTCGGCTGCAACCGTATACTGAAAGACGGCATGAGCACGTTCCTACCCGTAGACGAACAACTCGATTTGCTTCAGAAAGGTGCGGCCGAAATCATCCGCGTCGCCGACCTGCGCGAACGCCTTGACGAGAGCCGCAAAACCGGCCGTCCCCTGCGCGTGAAAGCCGGCTTCGACCCCACTGCCCCCGACCTCCACCTCGGCCACACCGTTCTAATGCGCAAGTTGCGGCATTTTCAGCAGTTAGGTCATACAGTCATCTTCCTGGTGGGCGATTTCACCTCGCTCATCGGCGACCCCACAGGGCGCAACGTAACCCGCAAGCCGCTGACACGAGAGCAGATCGACGAAAATGCCGAGACCTATAAGCAGCAGGTCTTCAAGATCCTCGACGAGAAAAAGACCGAGGTCCGCTACAACTCTGAGTGGCTCGGCAAGCTCGGCTACGAGGACATTGTCCGCCTCACGGCTCACTTCACCGTCTCCCAGATGCTGGAGCGCGACGAGTTTCACAAACGTTTTCAGGCCGAGCAGCCCATCAGCCTCCACGAGCTGCTCTACCCCGTCATGCAAGGGTATGATTCCGTGATACTTGAGTGCGACGTGGAACTTGGTGGCACGGATCAGAGATTTAATTTGCTGTGCGGGCGCGAACTACAACGGCACTACGGCCAGAAGCCGCAGATCGTGCTGATGACGCCGATTCTCGAGGGGCTTGACGGTACGCAGAAGATGTCGAAATCGCTCGGGAATGCCATCGGTATCAACGAGCCGCCGGCCGAGATGTACGGCGAGTTGATGAGCATCTCCGACGATCTGATGTGGAAATACTGGCTGTTTCTGACGGACCTGAAGCAGTCGGAAGTTGATGACCTGCAGGCGGAGGTCGCACAGGGGAAACTGCACCCCATGGAAGCGAAGAAGCGGCTGGCGCGGACCATTACTTCAGGTTTTCACGGGGAGGCAGCGGCGCTCAGCGCCGGCGAAAACTGGGCGCGGATGTTTCAGCAGAAAGCGGAGAGCGAGGACCTCCCCGAAGTCTTGATTCCCTATGCGGAAGTGGCCGGCACTGAACCCAAGCAGATTCGGCTGCCGAAACTGCTGGTTCACCTGGGGCTGGCTTCCAGCGGTGCGGAAGCCAACCGCAAGATCGCCGAAAAGGCAGTGAAGCTGGACGGCGAAACGGCTGCAAATGCGCTGGTCTCCGTTGCGTCTCTGCCCGCACGCGTCGTGGTGCGGCTAGGCAAGAGGGCCAAGGTCGCGCTCATTGCCTAGGGTCTACGCCTCGAAATCCAGCTCGACAGGATCGATTAGCGGGGCCAGCCACTTGAGCAACGCAAGATGCATTGGATGCTTTGTGTATGCGTCGGCGGCGGTTTTGTCGGTGAAGGTCATCAGCCCAGCGAACGCGTATCCCTGCCCGCGCGGAGAGAGGTTCGGCCCGACGTGCACGTCGATCAGCCCGAGAATGTGGTCGCGAAAGGCCACGATGTCGTGCGCGGCGCGAGCCTTGTCAGCCTCGGTGGCCTGCGGCTTCCAGCGGAATCCGAAGATGTGAATGAACATGCGGGTCCTCCCGAAGAGTGAACAGTGGTCAGTATCAGTGTGCCATGGCGAAGGCTCGGCCCGATTCGAGCAGCCGGGCCACTGAATCCTTCGAGCACGATTCGGTATAGATGCGCAGCAATGGCTCGGTGCCGCTGGCGCGCAGCAGGATCCAGGTCTCCGCGGCATTCGGCTTTGTCGCGGCCTCAGGATTGTCGAGGTAGAACTTCACCCCATCCAGCGTCTCAACGCGCAACACCGCCATTCCGGCAAAGGCCGGGTCCCCTGGCTCCAGCGCTCGCGCCCGCGCAATTGTCCTGTTCTTGATCTCGTCCGGTAGTGCCAAGTCGATACGGCCGTACTGGTGTTCGCCATATTCGGCCTGCAGATCGGCCACAAGCTGACCCAGCGTCTTGCCCTCCTCAGCCATTACATTGGCCAGCAGCAGCGCGTTCAGCAGGCCATCGCGCTCGGGCAGGTGGCGCTGGAAGCCGATGCCGCCAGACTCCTCGCCCCCCATCACGATCTCGCGCTCCAGCATATAGTCGCAGACGAACTTGAAGCCGATGCCGTGCTCGATCAGTTCGCGGCCATGTTTGGCGGCGATGCGGTCGAGCATCTTCGTCGTGTTGAAGGCGCGCGTGACGGCTCCGGGCCAACCCTTGCGCCGCAGTACCCAGCTCAACAGAACCGAGAAGATTTTGTGTGGATCGACGAACTCGCCGTGCTCATCAGTCGCTCCAATGCGGTCTGCGTCGCCATCGGTGCACAGGCCTGCGGCGCAATGATTGGCGACGACCGCCTCGCCCAGAGCGCGGATATGAGGCTCGATGGGTTCGGGGTTGATGCCAGGAAACAGCGGGTTCACATCGCCGCGAATCTGCACGTGATCGACGCCGATACGGGTAAAGATTTCGGAGAGAAAAGTGCGGCCGGCGCCGTACATCGAATCGATGCAGAACTTCATGCCTGACTTCGCAATAAGGTCCAGATCGGCGAAGCTTTCGATGGCCTTCAGATAGGTGGGGAGAAAATCGACTTCCGTGATGGATGCGGGTCGCGCGGACCGCGCAACAGGCTGGCCAAGGTGGGACTCGATGGCGGCCATGATGGAAGGCTTGCCCGAGCCGCCGTACCATGCCTTGTACTTCACACCGTTCCATTGCGCCGGATTATGCGACGAAGTAATCATGATGCCGCCGGCGGCGCCGCGCTCACGCACGCCGAAACTCAGCGCCGGGGTAGGCGTAATGTCGTTGGCCAGCAGGACGGGAATCCCGGTGGCTGCGACAACGTCAGCACAGGCGCACGCAAATGCCTTCGATCCGAAACGCGTGTCGTAGCCGATGCAAAGCCCCTTGGCGGGGTTTTCGCTGGCGTGCACATATGCGGCGATGGCCTCTGCCGCCGTTCGCACGTTGGCAAAGGTAAAGTCGTCGGCAATCACACCTCGCCAGCCGTCGGTGCCAAACTTGATTTGAGGGTGGGGCATGGGTGGAGGGTCTTGCTCCTTGCAAGAAGTGTACCGAATCCGCGCGTAGGCGTAAGTGCCGGATTCAGATACTGAAACCGCGGTGATTAGCCGCCGCGGCGTTTTGTGCCAGCCAGTTTGGGCGGCACATAATGGAACCGGTCCTTTTTCAAATCTCAAGACAGCGCGGCAGGATTGTCGCACAGTTTCCGAGCCCAGCGTGAACACCTGTTCCTAGCGCAGTCGGTCTCTTTCCGGCTCAGATCAGCTCATCACGCCCTGAGAGACCCAACTCCTTCACGATCTTGCCGACATCCTGGGAGTGGTCGCGATGAGCGATCAGCAGCGCGTCTTCCGTATCCACGATCACCAGGTTTTCCACACCGACCAGCGCGACGAATTTCTTCGGGCTATAAATGTAGTTGTTGCCCGCTTCGATGGTCAGGTGGCCTTCCGACTCGGCCACATTCCCATCGCCATCCCCGCGCAGCCGCGACTCAAGCTGGTACTCGTATAGCGACGCCCACGAACCCAGGTCGTTCCAACTGAACTCCGCCGGTACGCAATAAAGCCGCGAGTGGTGCTCCCCCTTGGCCGACCGGGGCTCGAGCACCGCATAGTCGACGGAAATGTTTTCACAGTTGGGATAGAGGGAGAGAAATGTTTTTTCGAACTCGGGAGTACCGTATGCGGCCGCGATTCCTTCCAACAGGGGAGCCGTCTCCGGCAGGTGCTCTCGCACAGCGTTCGCCAGCGTTCGCGCCGACCACAGGAAGATCCCGGAGTTCCAGAAGTAGTTTCCGGCGGCCACGAATTCTTCGGCCCGGTTCAGGTTGGGCTTCTCAGTAAAGCGGCGGACGTGCAGGGCGGAATCGTCCGGGGTATAGTCGCCGGTCTCAATGTAGCCGTATCCGGTCTCAGGGCGGGTGGGTTCGATACCCAGAACCACAATGCTGTCTGCGGTAGCGGCCAGGGTAATGCCCTTATGCAGCGCCTTCAGGAAGCGGGGTTCGTCGGCAATCACGTGATCGGAGGGGAAGACTCCCAGTACCGCATCGGGATTCTGCCGTTCGATCAAAAAAGCCGCGAGCCCGCACGCCGGGGCCGTGTTGCGCGCCATTGGCTCGCGGATGATTTGCTGGGTGGGAACTCCCGACAGTTGGTCGGCGATTTCCTCGGCCAGATACTCGTTGGTGATCACCCAGGTGTTTGCCTGGGACGCCAGGGGCTTCAGTCGCTCCACCGTCTGCTGAATCATGGAGCGTTCCCCGTCCAGCGCCAGCACCTGCTTGGCGTGGGCGCGGCGGGATCGGGGCCAGAAGCGGGTTCCGCTGCCACCGGCTAGAATCACTGGTCGAAAATCAATCGGGCTCGACATGGAAGACCAATCCTATCCGAAGCAAGGCGGGTTTGCCCAGCCCGGGGCCAGATTTATCGCGAATGCGTGATTCCGGTCACCGGTCGACGTATGAGCGGTCACAGTTTTCCACGTCGCAGCGGCCTGCAGCACGACCTGTTTCCTAGGCCAGCTTGCTCAGAAACTCGCCCATCCGCCGCGTCCCCTCGTCGATATTCTGCTTGGTAACGGGGTAAGAGATACGGATATGCTCGGCGGTTCCAAAGGCCTCGCCGGGCACAGTCACCACGTGAGCCTCGTGGAGCAGCCGGGTGGCCATCTCTGTGGCTGTGCGGATTCCGCCCTTGCCCAAAAAACCTCCAATATTGGGGTAGACGTAGAAGGCGCCCTCAGGCTTCGTGCAAGTGACTCCGGGAATCTCAGCCAGCTTGGCAAGCATATAGTCGCGCAGGTTGATGAATTCAGCCCGGAACTCCGCCACGCAATCCTGCGGACCCGCCAGGGCGGCGATGGCGGCCTTCTGCACGATGCTGGTCGCATTGGAAGTCGATTGCGACTGCAGCTTGCTCAGGTTGGCCACTACCGGCTTGGCCGCAAGCGCGTAGCCGGCGCGCCAGCCCGTCATCGAGTAGGTCTTCGAGAGCGAGCCGAGAATGACCAGGTGCTCCTTGGCCCACGTGAACGAGCCGCCTGAAACCGGCTTGCCGGCATAATTCAGATACACATAGCACTCGTCGAGCAGCAAGTAGATGCCGCGCTCGTGGGCCAGGTGGACAATGCGCTCCAGGTCCTCGGCGGACATGACGGAACCGGCCGGGTTCGATGGTGAATTTAAAATGATGGCCTTGGTGCGCGGCGTGATCGCTTTCTCAATGGCCGCCGCGGTAATGCGGAAGCTCTCCGCCTCGCTGGTTTCCAGAAATACCACCTTGCCGCCGGCATACTGGATGATGTCCTTGAAGCTGACCCAGTAAGGAACGGGAAGGATGACTTCGTCGCCGTGGTCTACAAGCACCTGGATGGTGTTGAACAGGGCCAGCTTTCCACCGGTAGTGAAGATGGCCTCGTCCAGCGCGTAGTCTGACGCGAAGTCGCAGGCATGGCGCTCGATGATGGCCTTGCGCACGTCGGGAATGCCGGGTACCACCGTGTAGCGGGTGAAGTTGGCTTCGATGGCGGCGATGGCGGCGTCTTTGATGTGGCGCGGGGTGGCGAAATGGGGCTCTCCGGCCCCGAAATCCACCAGGTTGGCGCCCTGGGCGCGCAGTTTGGCGGCCTCGGCGGCTACGGCCATGGTTGCGGAGACTTCAATGCGGCCGATGCGGTCGGCAAAGACTTTGGCGGGAGCGGCGACTGTCATGATGCTTCTATCTTTACAGATTTCGGGCGGGAGCGGAACCCTCTGCGGAGCAGAAGTTGGCGGAGACCTGGCTGGATCTCAGGCACCTTACCCTGTTGGTGAGCGCCTCGGGCTGGAGATCGTCAGCCCAAGGCGCCTCACTCGTCATTTCGTGGCTACTGGCGGGCGGATTGGATTTCATCCACGATTCGGGTGAGGTGATAGACCTTGCTTAGGCCTTGGAGCAGGGCGCGGCTGTCGACGGCGACGGAGCGGTTCTTGGCCGCGTCGTAGCCGTAATCGCCGCCGATGGAAAAGATGTTTCCATCGAAAATCAGCCCGACGATTTCGCCCTTCTCGTTGATCAGCGGACTGCCGGAGTTGCCACCAATGATGTCGTTTGTGGTGCACAGGTTCATAGGCGTAGACAAGTCCAGGCTCGATTTGGCGTCAAGCCAGCTATCGGGCAGCTTGAATGGAGGCGCGCCGGTGGCACGCTTGAAGAGCCCCGCAATCGTGGTGTAGGGCTGCACGAATTGGCCGCGCGCGTCGGTAAAGCCCTTCACTGTGCCGTAACTGAGGCGCAGGGTGAAAGTCGCGTCGGGATAGACGCTGGTGCCATAAATAGCGAAGCGCGCTTTGGCGATACGTTCGGCGGCGGCGCGTGTGGCGGCCTCGATCTCAGCTTCCTCTTGTTTCACGAAGGCAAGCAAGTCGGGCTCGATGCCGCGCGCGAAGACGATCATCGGATCGGTCGAGGCATCGATGGCGGATTCGCCGCCGTTGTAGAGATCCTCACGGACTGTCGCCTCATCGAGATGGGTGCCGCTGACGAGGCGATTGGCAAGCTGTTCGGGCGATTCGTTGCCCAGCATCTTCACCACCAGCGGATCGCCGACGCCGAGTTGGCGGCGCGCCTCGGAAAAAATCCAGCGAAGTTGCATTTCCTCCAGGTCTTTGTACATTGGCACGGGGGCGGCGAGATCGTGCTGAATCCGGACCAGCGCCTGATCGGTGTACTCAGGCAGGCGTTCGTCATTGGGCAGCTTACGCTGTTCGGCTGAGCCCACCAGAGCGACCGCGTCGTCCAGCAGGTTTGAGAAACGGAACAGGCCCGTGGCAAACCCTTCGTCGAAATCTTTGGCGCGTACTTTTTGGATTTGCGCGATGTCGTTCCAGGCTGACTGGTCGGCGGCGAGTTTGGGATTGGCCTCGACGGCGCTGCGGAGGCTCTGCTGTTCGCGGATTTTCTTGTCGAAAAACTCGGAATCGAGGAGCGCCTGCTCACGGCCGAAGATGACCTTATAAGTGTTCTCGTCGAAAAACAGGGCTTCGTTGCCTTCCCGCGCGCTCTCCGGGCTTTCTGTAACAAAGCGCTCGAGCAAGCCGCGGCGTTCGGAAACCGCGGGAATGAAATTGGGAAGAGCCGTGTCGCGCTCGAATGCAAGCTGCGATACGGTGAGTTGGCGGCTGGTCCCGCCGGGATTGCCGGAGACGAAGACGAGTTCCCCGCTCTTTGAGCCGTTGGCACTCCATTTCAGATAATCGGGGCTCGAAAGCGGATGACCGTCCTCATACACGCGCACCAGGCCAATGTCGAAATCGTAGCGCGGAAAATTGAAATTGTCGGGATCGCCGCCGAATTGCGCGACCGACATTTGAGGGGCGAAGACGAGGCGCACGTCGGTGTATTTCTTGTAATGGTAAAGATCGTAGACGCCACCCTCGTAAAGCGAGACGACCTGGCAGAGAATGGCCGGATCCGAGCCGCAACTTTTTTCGAGCTCAGCTTCCTTCGCATGCAGCGCGGCAACTGCAGCGGCGCCGGTTTTTCCCGCGATGGCTCCTTGCACACCGGCGGTGACGTCGCTGATCTGCATGAGTTGATCGAGCTCGAAGACGGGACATTTCCTCTCATCGGCGGGGGTCTGGGCGATGAACCCGTTCTGGACGAAATTTTGCCCAGACGTGGAAAGCTGTTGGACGCATTGCAGAACACAGTGGTGGTTGGTCATCACCAGGCCATGCGGAGAAATGAAAGAAGCCGAACATCCCTCCGCTATCCGCAGAGAGGACAGGCGTAGGTGATTCAGCCACTGTTGGGAGGGAGCGAAGCCGTATTTCGCGCCGACGGTGTGGGAGGGGAAATTGTTAAAGGTCCACATGCCTTCGTCGGCGCGCAGAAAGAGCGGCGATGCGAACCACAGGAGAAATACGATGAGCGCCAAGGTAACGAACCTGTTTCGGGAATGCAATTTCATATCCTCGTCCTTTTTGGATGCTGCCGTGGGTCGCCCGCGCTTTGCACCAGAATGAGATCCGATCTTCGCTATTTCGTCGTTTCTCCCCTCTTGAATGTGTATTCGCAGCTTCCTTCTCCCGAGGGAGATGCTGAAAATCCGTTGGAGGGTTGTTCAGGCCGACTCAGTCGGTTTCCCTTAGGAGCCGCTGATCCGGCCCCGCAGACGCTTCAGTACGTTGGGAGGGACAAGGCCACTCACATCGCCTCCGAAGCTGAACACTTCCTTCAACATGCGCGAACTGACGAACGAATAACGCCCGGCGGGCTGCAGGAACACCGTTTCGATCTCCGGAGCCAGGCGGCGGTTCATCAGGGCCATCTGGAATTCATGTTCGTAGTCTGAAATGGCACGGATGCCGCGCAGCACCGCGGTGGCCCCCAGGCGCCGCGCAAACTCCACCATCAGCCCATCGAACGTGGCCACCGAGACGTTGCCGATGGCGCCGGTCGATTCCCGCAGCATCTCCACCCGCTCCTCGACGGTAAAAAGCGGGTTCTTCACAGGATTGATCAGGATGGCAACAGTCAGATGCTCAAAAAGCTTGGCCCCGCGTTGAATCAGGTCGATATGGCCGTTAGTTGGCGGGTCAAAGGTGCCGGGATAGAGGGCTTTCACGCTCATTGAAATAGCTCAAGAGGGATTCTACGGCATCGCGACGATGCAGCGTCCCGTTGGGCTCACCGCAATCGCCGACGTCTAATTCGAGTAGACGAATTTTTCGCTATCGCGCTGAGCGGCGCGGGAAGCTACGTACAGCGACACCACGGTAATGTCATCTGTCTGACCGAAATGCTGGGCGGTCTGCGCAATGTAGCGTGCCGACTCGTGGCTTACCTGTTGGGTGCGCTCAAATCCGAACAGCTCGCCTTGCGCATTCGTGGCTTCGACAACGCCGTCGGAGATGAAGACCAGCCTGTCGCCGCGATTCAGTTGGAAGGTCGTCTGCTCATAGTGGACATCCGCAATCACTCCCAGGGGCAGGTTGGGCGTGAGTTCTACTTCGCGGCCGTCCCGATAGGGCCCAAGGTGACCGGCGTTGGCAATCGTAGTGGTGCCATCCGGATAGATCCTTGCGCAGAGACAGGTGGCAAAGCACGGCGCACAATCAAGATCCGGCACGGCCCCCTCGACGGGCACCGCCCCGACGAGGACCCGGTTCAGGTGCTCAAGCACGGTGGAAGGATCGTGCGAAAGCTCGTTGCGCAAAGCGCCCACCAGGGTGCTCGAATTCATGGCGGCCTGCAACCCCTTGCCGCTCACATCGCCCACCACGATCAGCAGCGATTCGTCGCTCAGCGGCAGAACCTGAAAAAAATCCCCACCGACACCGTTCACGGGCAGATAAGCGCTCTCAAGCATGAAGTTCCGGTTCGACGGCAGGTGCGTTGGAATCAGAAGAGCCTGCACGCTGCGCGCCGCTGCAATCTCCGCCGCGGAACGCTGTTCTTCCTTGCTGATCCGGACAAACCGGTAGAGGATGACGGCAATGAGACTGGCCAGGAAGATGGTGTAAGCCACTGTGCCCGTGCCATATTCAATCGGCCCGAGATGAAAACGGTGGGCGGCGAACTGCTCCGGCAGCCAGTGCCTGGTTGCGCCGAAATCGAGCACCGTATCGGCGGAATCGGCGGTCGCGGCAAGAAAGAAGGGCAGGAGCATGACGCCTGCCTCGCCTTGGCCGCGCCGCCATGCTCGGAAGAGCAGGACGCAAACCAGCAGGCAGAAAGTCACCTCGGCGGCCACCGAAAGAACCTGATATAGCAACTCGACGTGAATGAAATATACGAAGGGCAGAAGCAGCACCGCGATTTGGACAATGCGGATGAGTCGACGCGATCGACTGGCCGTGAACCGCAGAACGAACTCAAGCGCGACCGCTATGAAGATGCGGCCAATAAACAGCGTGAAAATGCGGTACACCGTCAACGGGATCAGCGCCACGCCGAAGGCGGCATCCGCCGCGCCCCCGGCGGCTACCGTGAGGCAAAGCAGGGCGAGCCAGAGGTATTCGGAATGGTGGCGCTCGGCCAGATACAGAGCTGCACCCAGCATCGCGACGCAGAGAAAGAGAAAGGTCACCACCATCGCGGCGATCGCGTGCTCATTCCATTGGCGGCCAACCGACAGGGCGAGTCGGTCCTCCATGTCGCCGCGTGTGCCGAGTTCGACTTTATCGAGCAGGCCACGCCCAATGGTCACGGTCGGCCCCGCCCAGGTTCGAATGGCGATGTCGACGGGACCGGTTCCGGAAAGCGGAACGATCAAGGGCGGCGATTGGTACTCCGCCAGGTGTTCCGCCATCCCCCGCGAGTGGCCGGACTCTATTCCGTTCAGGTAAACGGCAATCTGTCCCACCGAATCCCCCGTAATCAGCAGAACCGGCTCCTGATCTCTGAAGACCGAGAGCTGTTGCGGCTGCAGATGGAGGCGATACCAGGCAAAGCCGGAATACGGGTCAATTCCCTGTTCCGCAAGCGACTGCCCAAGCGTTACCGTCTGCCAGTCAGAATCGTTGAATCCCGGAATTGCCCATTGCGGATCGTCGCCGACGTGAAAACGCCATCCACCCTCGATGGTAAACACATCGCGAACGCCGGCAGGTGCTGCGGAAGCAGCCGGCGCGGCAACTTGAGTGGAGGGGCTTTGCGCGGCGAGGGGAACGACCCATGCACAGAGAAACACGAACCAGTTGAGGATCAACCGCGGTGAAAGCAGTACGGCTGTTCGCTCGATGGTCTTCATTCGAGATTCAATTCTAGAGCAGAGAGATAAAACCATGCGTCGAAGGCGAATGTTGGATTCCAGTTTTGCAGGAGGCCTGTTCAAAAGAGATGAGTGCTCAGACCGGTAATGAAGTGTATCCCCGCAATCGTCAGTTTCTGCAACTTCGCGTCATGGGTTATGAAGAGATCGACGCCGGATTCAGCCGCGCAAGCCAGGTGAATAGCGTCGGCGGAGCTCGCTGCAGCCGTTGCGCGAATGATGCTGTATCGGTCCGCAGTCTCCGCCGAAAAGGGCAGCATCTCTACTTGGCCACTCTCCAAAAAGAACTGCCGGATTTGGTCGACGACTCTCTGAGCACCCGCCTTGCGCGGTCCGGTCAAGACTTCACCGAGAGTGAAAACGCTGGTACAGAGAACGTCGCCGCGGCGAACCATCTCCTCGTGGATCGACTTCACGCGCGGTGCATACTCTGGATTCCCCTCAATCAGATAAATGAAGAGCATTGAGTCCCAATAAATTCGGCTCATGCCTTTTCCTGCTCACCAGCACGGGGATATCCTTCCGCAGGAAACTGCAATTCTTCGCGTTCGCGGCGCAGATACTTTTCCCCGCCGCCCAACTGCCTGAAAGCGTCTGCTCCAATGCCGTAGAGATCCATCAAACCGATTCCACTGCGGCTGGAATTTTTCGATTCGGCAGTCGAATCCCCAGACTCCACTATCCGATAGACAAACTGCACAGTGGTGCTCGGACCTCCCGAAGCTGGGCCTCCTCGTTTCTCAACTAGCTCGAGGCCAGCCTCGTGTTGGAACTCCTTCGACGACAGGGTCGAGAAGACCGACGGCGTTCGGTTCGTCCATCCCAGCTCTTTTTGGACGCTTCCAACTTTCACCTGGATGATCTTCTCGCCTCTCTGGCGGGCGGGCCTCACGTACGTGGAAATCACATGCTGTTTGGTCTGCTCAGTCGGCTTCATATGTAGGCGGCTCCATTTTCACATACATGAATATACATACATAAATTCCGAAGATCAAGGAAAAGCGGCCCATTCGAGCCGCTTCTTTGGTACATCGGCCCATCTTACCCTCTGCGAGGGCGTACGGCTTCCTTCGCCTCTGCAGGCCCCGAGACTGGAACTTCAGGCACATCAGCTTTGGCCACGGCGCCGATGTTCAGCTTCTTGCGCACCTCGGCATCCATCTTGGCGAAGATATCCTTGTTTTCCTTTAGGAAGCTGCGGGTGTTCTCGCGGCCTTGCCCGATGCGTTCGCCGGAGTAGCTGTACCACGCACCAGACTTCTCAACAATATTGTTGACCACCGCCAGATCGAGCACGTCGCCCTCGCGGCTGATGCCCTCGCCGTAAAGGATGTCAAACTCCGCCTCGCGGAATGGCGCGGCTACCTTGTTCTTCACGATCTTGACCTTGGTGCGGTTACCGGTCACCGCGTCGCCCTCCTTGATGGCGGCGATACGACGAATATCCACGCGGACCGAGGAATAAAACTTCAGCGCCCGGCCACCGGTGGTGGTCTCCGGGTTGCCGAACATGACGCCGATCTTTTCGCGGATCTGGTTGATGAAGATCAGGGCGGTGCGGGATTTCGAAACCGTGCCGGTGAGCTTGCGCAAAGCCTGGGACATGAGCCGCGCCTGCAGACCCATGTGGGACTCGCCCATTTCGCCATCCAGTTCGGCCTTGGGAACGAGGGCTGCGACGGAATCCACCACCAGCACGTCAATGGCGCCCGAGCGGACCAGCGCCTCCGTGATTTCGAGTGCCTGTTCGCCGCTATCTGGCTGAGAAACCAGCAGGTTGTCCACATCCACGCCCAACTTTTTGGCATAGCCGGGATCCAGCGCGTGTTCCGCATCCACAAAAGCTGCCAAGCCGCCCATCCGTTGCGCCTCGGCGATGATCTGGAGTGTAATGGTGGTCTTTCCCGACGATTCCGGCCCGTAGACTTCTGTCACCCGGCCGCGGGGAATGCCACCCACGCCAAGGGCGGCGTCGAAGCTGATGGAGCCGGTGGAGATGACCGCGATCGGTAGCAGTGCCTCCTTTGACCCGAGGCGGACGATTGATCCCTTGCCAAATTGTTTCTCTATCTGCGATAAGGCAAGTTCTACAGCTTTTGCGCGGTCATCGGCGACGGCCATGAAAGAGGCTCCTCTAAGATTTCTGCCCCGCGCGGCTCAAAAAATGAGAGACAGAAAACACGCGGTGGCTCGAATTGGATTCGATGGGATTGTAGCAGGATGGGACAGACAATGACAGCGAAGAAAGCGAAGAAACGGAGAATCTTGTCGAACTGAAGTTTTCGCTTCCAACTCAACGGTCCACGGTTAGCGCGGACCTGGCATCCTGCCCCCGCAATTCACATAAGGTAGGCGCCAATGCGCGTCTCGCGGCTGGTGAGGGCGTCGCACGAGCGGTCGATGGCTTCATATTCCGAATCGTGATCTTTCCGAAAAGCCCGGAAAGCTTCATCGCTTGCCCAGCGGTCGATGGTCAGATACACCCCGGGAATGTGCGCATCCCGCAGCAGCTCTGTACCCAGGTATTCGGGCGAGGTGCGGAACAATTGGGCCCACTCACCCTCCGGCCCGTAGGCCGCTTCAAATGCCACCACCTTGTCTTCGGCAATTTCGAACTTCCACACCACCACGAACATGCTCACCCTCAGACTTGTATTTCATGGTAGCGCAAAGGGTTCGGCTGGGGATCGAAACGACGTCGGGGAGGTGCTGCCGTCGGGGCGCCGGGCACGGGCGAGAGATATTCTGCGCGATCTGAGGGTGGGCACCAGAGAACCTGCTGACCATCCAAGCCCGTCTCTTCGCAAGCTGCCGCCACAAGGGGCGCTTGCTTTCCTTGCTACCGAGGTAGAGACTCTCAGGGAAGACACATAAATTGCCGAGTTAGAGACCAGCCAGCAGTTCCTGAATGGAAGGTAACGGAGGCACTTCCCCCGTCAGGTGCTGGATTTTGCTGAGCAAGTCCTTTGGATGGACGGGTTTCAATACGAGTTCAAATTCGTGCCCGTTGGCGCGGGCAGTTTCGAGCAGGTTGGCGGTAGAGGCCTGCCCTGAAAAGAGGAGCACTTTGCAATTAGGGCAGGACTCCTCCACCTGCACGGCAAGATCGATTCCCGAAAGCTGCGGCATCACCACGTCGGTGATCAGCAGATCCGGATGCGTTGCGCGAGCGGCGTTCAGCGCATCCATGGGTTCAGTGAAAGATGTTGCATCGAAGCCAAGATGGCGCAAGATGGTGGCAAGACTCGATGCGATCACGTGCTCGTCGTCAACCACAAAGACGACAGGCTGTTTGCGTCGTTTCAACATGAAGAAGACCTCAATTCGGGAGGGGATTGCCAGCCGATCAGGCAGTTCCAGCAATTGGAGCAATCGGCGCCCCGGAGGGGAAGGGGAGGGGATGGCCACCTTCCGAGCATAGCCTTTCCTTCATGTTGGAGTGTGTTCGATGCCGAACACAGGGGGCGTTTTCATCCGGGCTTCAACCTGGAGGGGGTTGGCGGTTAAAGATGAATCAGACGAAAGTTCAGTCTACGAATGCTTTTAGAAACAGTCTGTTGAGCGCGTTGCACGCGGATACCGTTGTCCGCCTGGGCCTGCAGCCGGTTCGATTCGAACTCATGCACGAAATCGAATTCCCCGGCACCCCGATCGAGCGCCTCTATTTTGTCGAGGAAGGCATGGCGTCGATGACGACCACCTTCAAAGACGGCTCGCAGGTCGAGGTTGGGATGTTCGGTTATGAATCCGTGATCGGGGTTTCAGCCCTGATGGGGACAAAGAAGAGTCTCAATCGGGTGTACACGCAGATTGCCGGTCACGGCTACTCTTGCAGCCTCGAAAATGCGAAAAGAGAATACGATCTGGGCGGCGAATTTCATTCGCTGGTCCTGCGCTATGTTCAGGCCCAACTCCTTCAGGCAATCCAATCGGCTGGATGCAACGCGAAACACAATTTCGAACAGCGGCTCGCGCGGTGGCTGCTGATCTGCGCCGACCGGGCCCACAACACCCAGTTCAAGATGTCCCATGAATTCCTGGCGGACATGCTCGGTGGCACCCGACCCACTGTTTCCACTGCGGCCGAAGCTCTTAAACAAAAAGGACTTATCGAGTATCGACGGGGAGAAATGCGGATTCTGGATTTGCCTGGGCTCAGGAACGCATCCTGCGAATGCTACGAGGTCATCAAGAATCACCTCGACAACTACACAGAGTTCGAGACGGCGCGCGTTGGATAGCCGCTCTATCCGCCGCACGCACAGCTGCGCGCCAGAACTTCCGCGAAATGAAGAGCTTTCTTGTGGCCTAACTGACTGATCTGCTCGCGGCAACTGAAGCCGTCGACAACAAGGATGGTCATGGGACCAGCCGACTCGATCGCCGGCAGCAAGCCGTCGTTGGCGATGGTGCGAGACACCTCAAACTTGCCCGCTTCAAAGCCGAAAGGGCCGGCCATTCCGCAGCATCCGGCCTGAATCGGCTCCACATTCGCCCCGGCTCGACGGAGCAGGGCGATTTCGCTGGCCGGGCCTCCGAAAACCGCCTTATGGTGACAGTGGCCGTGGAGAAGAACATGCGCGCCGCCCAGGTCGCCGGGAATCCAGTCGGAGGCTTTGGCGGCAAGCCAGTCGGCCAGCAGCCAGACCTGCCTGCTCAAACGGCTGGCGCGGGCATCGTCGGGAAAGAGTTCCAGAAGCTCGTCCTTGAAGACGCTGGCGCAGCTTGGCTCAAGAAAGATGAATGGCATTCCGGCCTCAATCTGCGGTGCCATGCGATCCAGAACCCTTGCAAGGTAGGTGCGGGCCGCGCCGAGTAGCCCGAAGTCGTAAAGCGGGCGGCCACAACAGATGTGCCCTTTGGGTGTCTCGACGCTGAAGCCGGCCTGGGTCAGGACAGTTTCAGCAGCGGCAAGCGTCTGCGGATGGTAGTAGTTATTCCAGGTATCCGGCCAAAGCAGCACCTGCGGCACCTGCGGTGCGGCTGGTTGCGCTTCGCGCCTCAATGCATGTGACATTCCGGGTACCCGCATCTTCTGGTAGCTCTTTGGCGACAAACGCGGCAATTGCCGCTGCTGGGCAACGCCTGCGATGCGCTTGACGAGCGGGCTTGTGACGGGGCCGGTGAGAAGCGCATTGGTGAGCGCCGGAGCGACTGAGCCCCAGCGGGCCAGCTTGTCCGCGAATCCAAAAATGTAATGCTGCAGCGGGTGGAGGCGGCCCTTGTAGCGCTGGGCGAGGAACTCCGATTTGTACGCCGCCATATCCACCTGGACGGGGCACTCGCTCTTGCACGCCTTGCAACTCAGGCAGAGATCGAGCGCCTCGTGGACCGACTCGCTTTGAAAGCCTTCCCCGCGCAGATCGCCAGCCAGCATCTCCCAGAGCAGGTGGGCACGGCCGCGGGTGGAGTGCTGCTCCTGGCCTGTAGCGCGGTAACTGGGACACATCACGCCCCCATCGGCCTTGCGGCAGGCTCCCACGCCTACGCAGCGCTCGGTTGCGTGCTCCAGCGATCCATCGTCGGAGGTGAACGCGAAATGCTCCTTAAAATGCTGCCCCTCAGGGGCTAAAGCCCCCTTCGACGTTGGATCGTTTACGGCACGACTGAAGTCGTGCCCCTTCGAGGCGCCACTTTCCTCGTGATTTGGATTTGCCGAAGGCAGTTGGCCCCGCCGCAGGGGGTGGCGCAGGTTCTCAAGCGGGTCGTAGACGCGAACCGCATCAACCAGCTTGCCGGGATTCATGCGGTTGTCGGGGTCCCAAAGCGCCTTGAATTCGCGGAAAGCCTGCATCAGTTCAGGGCCGAACATCTTTGGCAACAGGGCGGCGCGCGCCTGGCCGTCACCGTGCTCACCGCTGAGCGATCCGCCAAAGCCGAGGACGACATCGGCGGCCCGATCGATAAATTCGCGGAAATTGCGCAGTCCCGGCTCCGACCGAAAGTCGAAGTTGATGCGCATGTGAACGCATCCCTGCCCATAATGCCCGTATAGCGGGCTGCGATAGCCGTATTCGGCCATGAGCGCCGTAATTCGGCGTAGATAAGCTCCCAGCTGAGCGGGAGGGACTCCGGCGTCCTCCCACCCTTCCCAGCGATCGGGCTCGCCGGGAACAGAGACCATGGCGCCAAGCGCGGATTCGCGCACATGCCAGACGGACGCAGCTTCCGAGGGAGTGCAGATGTGGGCGCTGGGCGCGTCGGGCCAGATTTGCGAGGCGCGCGCAACAGCCTCGGCCTTGGCCTGCGCCTCTTCAGCGGTCCAGGCGCCCATCTCGACCAGCAGAAAACCCGAACCCGACGGCAACTGGTCGAGGTTCTTGAGCGCGAGGCCTTTGCGGCGCATGAAGTCGACGAGCAGGTGGTCGAATCCTTCGAGGCCGATGGGACGGTGTTCGAGCGTGCGCGGGACAGCGTCGGCAGCAAGAAATCCATCTCCGAATCCCAGCACCGTCAGGACGCGAAACGGTGGGCTGGCAGTGAGGTTTAGCGTGGCTGACACGACATTCACGCAGGTGCCCTCAGAACCGACCAGTGCGCGGGCCACATGGAAACCATTTTCGTCGAGCAGTTCATCCAGGTTGTAGCCGGAGACGCGCCGGGGAATGCGGGGAAATTTCTCCCGGACAAGTCCAGCGTAGCGGTCGCGGATCCGGGCGAGCCCGTCATATATTTGGCCGATTCGACCTCCGGTACGTATCGCCGTCGCAATCTGCTCTGGACTGGTACGGCCCACGGTCATGCGCGTGCCGTCGTAGAGCACGACGTCGAGGGTTTCGACATTATCTACAACCTTGCCGCCCAGCAACCCGTGCACGCCGCAACTGTTGTTGCCGATCATGCCGCCCAGGGTGCAGCGATTGTGCGTAGCTGGGTCGGGCGCATAAGTCAAGTGGTGCAGCTCGGCTGCTTCCCGCAGGCGATCGAGAACGATGCCGGGCTCAACGACAGCCAGCCTGGCGTCCGCATCAATTGAGCTGAGGCCAAGCATATAGCGCGAGTAGTCAAAAACCACGGCAACATTAGCGCATTGGCCGGCAAGGCTGGTGCCTGCACCCCTCGGCAGGACGGCGGCGCCGGTGGCGCGGCAGGCATCAAGAGCGGCTTCCACATCGGCGGCATCGCGAGGATGAACGACACCCACCGGAAGCTGCCGGTAGTTGGAGGAGTCGGTGGCGTAGAGAGCCCGGGAGCCGATATCGAAGAGGACGTCGCCGCGGAGTGTGGCCTTCAGGCGCGCTTCGAGTTCGCGGTGGGCAGCGAAGCTCTCATGCTCGAGCGGACGAAGATGGTTAAGAATGGAGAAAGTGCTCACCGGGGAAGAATAACGCGTCTGCGTCGGCTACCGCGTGGGCCACTCCTCCACCACGATGCCGAGATCGTTCAGCTGCTGAATCGCGGCTTCAACGTTGCGGCGAATTTTGGGCCGGTCTTTGGCGCTGGCCCCGGGAGATTCGGCCACCGCGATAACGCGCCCATAGCGCCACGCACCCGGAGGCAGTGCGACCACGGCCTCAGCCAAATCTGCGGGCCGCAAATGCACTTCCTGCCGGCGCGCGGCCGCCGGCCGCAGCATGGTGCCCTCGCCCATGGAACTAGGGTTGGCGTCGGCCAGGTTAATCCGCAAGTCAAGGCTGTTTGCCTCGACGGATAAGAAGGGATTTTCCCACGCACTGGGCTCGTGGACATCCACGTAAAGGCTCTTGGTGGGCAGAGGAATGATTGCCAAGGTGGCGCGCTGCTTGTCGCGCAGTGTCGCCGTGACCTGGGCTTGGTGTTCGGCATTTACCGCCGTCCGGGCGACGCCGGCCACCGCCTGCTCTTCCTTGTGACAGGCCCCAAGGCCCAGCAGGAGAAGCAGGGCCAGAGATGGGAACCCCTTGGTACGCAGAATGACACGCACAGCTTGAATCACATTCCAAGAATACCAGCTGCCCGGTTTTCTTTGCTGCTATCCGCCCCTCCAGAAGGGCGCGCGCTTGGCGAGGAAAGCCCGGGCGCCTTCAGCCGC
Organism: uncultured Acidobacteriota bacterium; assembly: GCA_963833995.1. GTDB lineage: Bacteria > Acidobacteriota > Terriglobia > Terriglobales > Acidobacteriaceae > Telmatobacter. The sequence continues at coordinate 135,097 of CAWIAE010000011.1, forward strand.
ATCGGCAGTGCCGCACAATTCGCCGAAGCGGACGGCCTCGCGCATGAGCGCAAGATCGAGCGGCAGGTCCAGCCCCTCGTCAACGGCGCGAAGAGTGTCGATAACGGCCAGGGGTGCATTCGCGGCGATCTGGAGGGCAAGCGCCTCGGCCCGGCTCATCAACTCCGCGGCGGGAACAACTTCGTCCACGAGGCCGATGCGGAAAGCCTCCTGCGCATCGATGATAGCGCCAGTCAGCAACAGCTTCAGAGCGGCGCCGCGGCCCACCAGGCGAGGCAACCGCTGTGTGCCGCCGTAACCGGGAAGCAGCCCCAACTTTACCTCCGGTTGACCGAGGCGGGCGTCGTCGGCAGCCAGGCGAAGGGTGCAGGCCATGGCCAGTTCGCACCCTCCTCCGAGTGCAAACCCCCGAACGCATGCGATTACCGGCTTGCCCAGCGTCTCAATGCTGCGCAAGACGGCCTGGCCACGCAGGGCGAAAGCCTGGCCTTCCCCGGGGGGAATGACGGCAAGTTCGGCGATGTCGGCGCCCGCCGCAAAGGCGCGGTCACCGGCTCCGGTCAGCAGGATGACGCGGACTGATGAATCGTCAGCCAGTTCGTCAAATGCAGCGTCCAACTCGACAAAGGTTGCGGCGCTGAGGGCATTGAGGACCGTGGGGCGATCCAGCGTAACAATGGCCAGGGGAGGGCGTTTCTCGACGCGAATATTGGTCGTTTCCATGCGAAGAGAAGGGTAGCAGAGCGGGACGGCTCCGGCTGAAGCTCGCGTAAATTACGGCGAAAAAAATCGGGCGGCTGTCGGACAGCCACCCGAATCACAAGCCAGAAAATGTACCGGTCAATCAGGAGACAAATACAGGCTACTGCCTGCCCTGCAACCTGTCTTGAGCCATTCGGGCGACTCTGGAGTCAATCCATAGGTGGACCCCAGGCGTCTTCAGGCCCTGTGAAGTTCAGACGCTTCTGTGCATTTCTGCGGCGCTCCTATTACTGTGGATGTGCACCGCAATGTCCATGTGATACTTCAGCCGGAGATCGACTTTCCGCCACTTTGGTCAACTCTCATTCCAACTCGAATCCAGGAAAATCGAGCGCCACCGCGGTGCTGCGGTTCCCTTCCTTGTTCGCTCTCGCCGTGGGGGCGATGCTCCTCCTATCCTGGGGCGCGTTCCCGGCGTGGGCACTTGAGCCCACAACACCCCTTTCGGAGTACGGCCGCCAGTCGTGGATGATGGAAAACGGCCTGCCGCAGAACACAGTTCACGCCCTGGCGCAAACGCCCGACGGCTTCATTTGGCTCGGAACCGAGGCGGGACTGGTCCGCTTTGACGGAAACACATTTTCAGTTTTCGATACTACTTCCGCCCCGGCGCTGCCCAGCGGCGACATTCGCTGTCTGCTTGCCACCAAGGACGGCGTGCTGTGGGTGGGGACGAGTTCGGGATTGGCACGGATGAAGGATGGGGTGGTCACGACCTTTACGACGGCGATGGGGCTGCCGGGAAACGAAGTGCAGTCGCTCGCTGAGGATGCGCGAGGGTTCGTGATCGTCACCACTGAGAACGGAGAAGTTGAAATACAAGGAGAGAAGATTACCCCTGTCCAATTCGACAGGTTAATGAGTGCAGATGCTTCCTTGAACCCCGTGATGTCGGCCACACTGGCCAACGGAGAACACGCACAAGCGACAACGAGCACCGTCACTCTGATGGAGGGCAAGAGAGAGATGTCATGGAGCGTCGGGCACGAACTTCCCGGCAGCCGCGTCCAGGCTCTCTATTTCGATCGTGAGGGCGGCTTGTGGATTGGCACCAACGGCGGTCTGGTGCGATTTGCTGAGGGCAAACTGGACAAGCTTCCCGTCACCGACGCTCTGGCCACTGCATCGGTGCTTGCCATCATGGAGGACCGCGAAGGCAACCTGTGGGTAGGCACCGAGACCGGTGGTTTGCACGTTCTGCGCGACCAGCGTTTCCGCAACATCGGCACCCGCGAAGGTCTTTCGTCGGAGAATACATCAACGATCGTGGAAGACAGTGCGAGCACACTCTGGGTGGGGACCAGCGGAGGCGGGCTCGACGCATTGCCGCATGACGCCGGCGGATTTACGAAAGCCCGGGTCTACACCGTGCACGATGGGCTGATGAGCGATGTCGTTCTTTCGCTGGCCGCCGCTCCCAATGGAGACATCTGGGTGGGCACGCCCGACGGGCTCAATCTGATTCGTCATGGACAGGTGGATTCCTTTACCTCCGCTGACGGGCTGCCCGATGACTTCGTGCGTTCCCTGCTGGTGGATGCGGACGGGTCATTGTGGATCGGTACGCGGCGTGGACTGACGCACTGGATCAATGCTCCGGCTGGCAGGCACATGGATACCTTCACCCACGCGACCGGGCTGGGCAGCGACCTGGTGGGAGCCATGGCGCGCGATTCTCGTGGAAGTCTGTGGGTGGCCACGCTCGCGGGCCTGTCGAGACTCGATGGCAGCAAGGTAACCAACTACACCACGGTCAACGGACTCTCCAGCAACGTGGTCACGGCTCTGCTGCCGCGTAGCGAGGGAAGCCTGCTGATCGGAACCCAGGACCATGGGTGGAATCTGTGGGATGGCGAAAAATTCTCCGCGCCAAGAGACAAAATCCTGGCTGAAACCAGCGTTCACGCGATTCTCGAGGACTCAAGCAATCACCTCTGGTTCGCCACCGACGATGGAATTGCGCGCTGCGATTGCACCATGACCGCGGACTGCACGCATTGGGTTGAATTCGGCCCTGCCGATGGTCTGCGCAGTCGCGAAACGGCCACGAACAGTCATCCTTCGGCCTTGCGTACGCGCGATGGACGTCTTTGGTTTGCCACTCCCAAGGGAATCGTGGAGGCAGATCCGGCGCACTTCCCCATCAATAGCATTCCGCCGCCGGTGATGGTGGAGCGCTTTGCCGTGGACGATGTGGACCAGACCTTGCATGCAGCCTCCGGGTTGAGGGTCTCGGCCGGTCATGTGCATTTCGAATTCGACTACGCGGGCCTCAGCTTTACCGCGCCGCAGAAAGTTCGCTTCCGCTACATGCTCGAAGGCTTCGATCACAACTGGACAGATGCGGGCGCGCGACGCACTGCCTACTACACCGCTATTCCGCCGGGACAATACACCTTCCGCGTTCAGGCCGCCAACAACGATGGTCTCTGGAACACCCAGGGTGCGGCACTTCAATTTGAGTTGCGCCCCCATTTTTATCAAACCATCTGGTTCTACATTTTGCTTACGGCTGTGGTGGCGGGCATGGTGGTGCTGCTGCTCAAGAGGCGTCTTCTGGCCGCCGAGCGTGAATTCAGCGCCGTGCTGGGCGAGCGCAATCGTATAGCCCGCGAGATTCATGACACACTGGCGCAGGGCTACGTCGGCATATCCGTGCAATTGGAGGTGCTCTCGGAACTGCTGCGCCACAACAAGGTGGACGCGGCCCAAAAGCAACTGGACACCACGCGCGGCCATGTGCGCGAAGGCCTGGCGGATGCGCGCCAATCCATCTGGGCGCTGCGCTCGCAGGACTCCGGCGAAAGGACACTGCCGGTGACGCTGCGCCGCGTGACCGAGAATTCCGACGGGCATGGCATCGAAGCAGAATTCAGCGTGTATGGCGCATATCGTCCACTCCCTCCGGGCACGGAACGCGAATTTCTGCGCGTGGCCCAGGAAGCCATCCATAATGTAAAGAAGCATGCCGGAGCAAAGCACTTGTTCGTTCAGTTGGAGTATGGTCAAAGCGAGGTCGCGCTGCAAGTGAGAGACGACGGTCGCGGATTCGTTGCGGATGAAGATTTGCAATCGCCGCCCGGCCACTATGGAATGACAGGCATGCGCGAACGTGCAGCGGCGATCGGCGGGGCACTCGAAGTGAGCAGCGCGCTGGGCGAGGGTACAACGTTGAGACTCAGAGCACCGGCGCCCCAAGAGCACAAGGAGTAGGAAGTGGCACAAGAATCGATTCGCGTTTTGGTGGTGGAAGACCATCACGTGGTGCGTCAAGGCCTGGTGGCGCTGTTGAATGTGGTGGACGGCATTGAAGTCGTCGGTGAAGCGGCAGACGGTGTGGAAGCAATTACCCAGTTTCGCAAGCATCAGCCAAACATCACCCTCATCGATCTGCGTCTGCCGCGCATGGGCGGCGTGGACGTGATTCAACGCATCCGCATGGAGACGCCCGGCGCAAGGTTCATCGTGCTCACCACCTATGATGGCGACGAAGATATCTATCGCGCGCTGCAGGCGGGTGCGCGCGCATATCTGCTCAAGGGCATGACAACTGAAGAATTGATTGCCACCATTCGCACCGTCCATGCCGGCAAGCAGCACATTCCCGCGGCGATTGCGCAACGGCTCGCCGAGCGCATGGGCACAGAAGAACTCACGCCCCGCGAGTTTGACGTGCTGGAGCAGATTGTTCATGGCAAGAGCAACAAGGAAATCGCGACCGTGTTGGAAATTTCAGAAGCCACGGTGAAGACTCACATCAACAGTCTGCTCGGCAAACTTGGCGTCACTGACCGCACCCAGGCCGCTACCGCAGCAATCCAGCGCGGCATTGTCCCGCTGGAGTCCCTCAGGAATACGAAAATATGAGAAAAACGATTCTTTGCCTGTTTTTGCTCTTGCTCATTCCATTCGCTCGAGCCGAGAAGCCCTCTTGGCGCCAGGCCACCGATTCCGAACTGGCTTCGCTGTTACCCGCTCGCGCCCAGGTTGTGAAGGAACACATCGAAACCGAAATGCGCACCGCGAGCGGCATCGTCAATAGCCGCGGGCGCTACGTTGCTGGCGTAGTGCTGATCACGGCCGGCTACTCCGCGGACGGAAAATATTCCCACTACCTCGTCGTACAGGCTCCCATCCGCATCGGCGGGGTTCAACTCAAGCCGGGCGATTATGTGTTTGGATGGGTGCGCGATGGGGACGCGCTGAAGGTGCATTTTAATGTGGCGGCGACCGGCGACCTGGTGGGTGAAACCGATGCGCGCATGATCCCAGGACACACCCGCGTGGAGAGCCTGCGTATCTGGCCGCCTGCTGACAAGGCGCTGATTCAGATCGGGCGATTTGGCATTCCGTACGAGATGGGAAAAGAGTAAAGACCCGCAACTCATCGAGGAACGCGGCGCGCACAATCCTTCTGCAGAAACCGCGGCAGGATCACCGTGCTGACTTATGGCTTCGGGGCTTCCGGCGTGGCCGCGGACTTCCAGTTGATTACGTGATAGACCGCCGGAGTCGACCCGACATTCTTCAGTCCGTGAAGCTGATTCGAACCGTTGAAAATGACGGATCCGGGCCCAGCGCGCTTCCATTCGCCGTTCGACAGCGTTTCCACCGTGCCTTGCTGGATGATGATCAACTCCTCATTGGGATGGCGATGCGGCGGGTGCGGCGATTGTCCGGGGTTCAACGTGGTTACGTGAAGCTCGAGGTTTTCGAGCGTCGCGGTTGGCGATGAAAAAAACTGTCGAACTGAACCGACTTTGGTCTGTTTCACGGGAATGGAATTCCAATCGAAGACTGCCGATCCCATTACCGGTTTCTGGTCTGCGATGGCGAAAGCGCCAGCTGTGGCCATCACGGCGATCAAGGCAACAAACAAATCTCTGCGGGTGATCATGCTCTTCCCTCCCTGTTCCGGGCGACCTCATGCTGCGGGCGTAGGCTGCAGATCAGTCTTTGCTTCGCTGTCACTTATAGATGAAGGGAATGTGCTTGGCAAGAGTGGGACTGGAACGTGGAACTTGCACCCTCGCGTGAGCTTGAGACGGCAGAGGCCCGCACCAGGCGGGCCTCCGCTGCAGATTCTGCCCGAATCTATTTCTTAGCCGTCAGCATTCTCTGCGGCGTTGGCGGATTCACCTGCGCGTTCAGGAAATCAGTCAGGTCGTCGACATCCTGCTTGGTGCCCACCATGGGCGGCATGAAGCGCCGGTACGGCGAGTCGGCCTTATACTCGTGCAGCATCACAATGAAGTTGTTGATGCCGGCGCGATCGCGTCCGTCGAGCAGATGGCGCAGCGGTCGGTATCCATCGAGCGTGTGGCAAGAACCGCACTCGCCGCGGAAGATGGCCTCGCCGCGGGAGTAACTGGACGCCGGTTCATTTCCTGCCCCGTCCCACACCCAGTTGGAATCTGCCAGATATCCCCGCGCGTTGATGCGGCTGACGGAAGGAACGCGCACACCATTCGAGTACATCCAGCGGCCGATGACGTAAGGCTTGCGCAGCATCTCGCGCCCGTATTCGCCCGCGCCCGTGGCCATCAGCGCCAGCAGCAGGACGGCCAGCGCGTGTGAAAGGTTAAAGTCAGTGGGATTGCGGTAGGCCAGGTAGTATGCCACGCCCACAATGGTGGCTGAAGTGATGATGATGATCAGCGCGATGCGGGTGACCGTGGAGAAAGTGCCGGAGTTAATGGTGTCAATGCCCAGCGTAAGCAGGGCGCGCTGCGATGCGGGCACCATGAAGAGGTACCACACCAGCAGGAAGGGCGTGGCGACGAAGGAAGGCACCAGCCACTTGACGCTCCATTTCACCATGCTGGTTTTAAGCGCAGGTTCCTTGTCGCCGTCCATGCGGCTCGAGGTGATGAGCGCCCACACGCCTGCCAGAGAGGTGCAAACACCAACGCGCAACAGAAGGCTGGGCCAGTAGGTAGGATTGAAGAATGCGTTCCAGAACTTGCTGGCCTCAGCCCCAGTGCCGGCAACCGCGAGCCAGGTATCGCCCGGCGTCAGCATGAAGGCGAGAATGCCGTTGATGATAATGAGCGTTGCGGCTGAAGCTCCGGCATAGACCCAGCCCACCTTGAGGTGAAGCTTCGGATCGATGCGATTCCAGGTGTAGTAGTAGACCGCTACGGTCGCCAGTTCAACCAGGAAGAATACCCACTCCATCGCCCAGCCAAAAACAAAGTTATGAATCAGCGTGCTGGTGGCCTCAGGATGGGTAAGTCCGATGGCAAACCAGATGCCCACGCCGGAGACTGTGCCGAAGACGCCGGTTAGGACGAGAAAGAATTTTGAGTGGCTCTGCAATTGCTTCAGCCATCCCGCACGAAGCACAGGATCGGTCATGCGCATTGCTTTGCGCTCGGCCATGGGGAGATAGAGTCCGCCGCCCACGGCAAACTGCGAAATCATGACGTGGAAGATCGCGATGATACCGATCACCCAGCCCGAGCCGAGATGCGGAATGTACCAGAAGGGATAATTCATTTCCTAGCTCCTAGCTATCGGCTATCAGCTCTTTGCGCCGTGCCTATGTTGCTTGTGAATGCACGGCGATACTGAAAGCTGTCTTACCGGATCGTCCAGTAACCAATTACAGTGGTGGCCAGCAGCGCAAACACCGCTAACAGGCCGAAATAATGTGCGGCGCGGCCGCGCTGCCCCGATTCCTTGGTTGAGTCGTAAAAGGGGATCAGAACCCATAAGACGATGCCCAGGGTGAACAGCAGAATGCCCGCAATCTCGCCCGCTTCGCCGGGCAGAAACGACCCCAGCAGCTTGAGCATTTCGAAGGGGCTCATGAAATACCACTCGGGATGAATGCCTGCCGGCGCGGGAACCAGCGAATCGGCCTGCCTGCCGAGAGTCCACGGAAAAACTGATGCCAGCAACGCCAGGATATTGAGCGTGACAAGCCACATGCCCAGGTCCTTGCGCATGAAATTTGGGAAGAACGGAATCGTTTTGCGTTCGACTGCGGGGCGCGCCTCTACCGCAGGAGGCACCGCGTTGCCGTGACGCTGCACCAGCCAGAGATGAAACCCAAGCAAGGGCAGGAACAGAGCCGGCAGCACCACAACATGCAGAGCAAAGAAGCGCTGCACCGTAAATTCGTTGACCTCCAGGCCGCCGCGCAGCATGTTGCTGACGATCGGGCCAATCCACGGAATCGCGTTTGGAATCTGCAGGCCAACCTTGGTCGCGAAGTAGCTCAGTTCGTCCATCGGCAGCAGGTAGCCGGAGAAGCCGAACACCGATGCCAAACCGAGCAGTGCCATGCCGCTGAGCCAGCCAAACTCGCGCGGCTTGCGGTAAGCCTTCATGAAGAAGACCGAAAACATGTGCACCAGGATGGCGAAGATCATCAGGTTGGCAGACCAGGAGTGCGCCGATCGGATCAGCCAGCCGAAGTGCATCACGAAGGTGATCTGGCGAACCGATTCGTAGGCCTCCGCGCCGGGCCGGTAATACACCAGCAGCAGGACGCCGGTGAAGCACTGGACAAGAAAGAGGAACAGCGAAATGCCGCCCCAGTAGTACCAGAAGGATTGGGCGTGAGCGGGAACCGTTTTGTTGCGCGCAAAGGCGGCGAGTTCCGAAAGTCCCAGCCGTTCATCTACCCAGTCATAAATTGAAATGGTCTTTGCAGTCATGCTTCATCCTTTTGCGTTAAGTGCGGGAAACGTCCACGCCGGTCGTGTTCACAGCCACTTTGTAGAGCTTGAGTGGCTTGGGCGGCGGCCCGCTAACATTGGCGCCGGTATAGGGGTTGTAGACACCGCCATGGCAAGCGCAGTGAATGCGGTCGGCCTGCGGTTCGTATTGGACCGTGCAACCCAGGTGCGTGCAGACCGCGGTCAAAGCGACCCAGCGCCCGTCGGCGTGGTGGATGAGCATGGCCGGACGGGTGCCGAACTTGAACATGAGCACCGATCCCAGGGGAAGCTTCTGCGCGTCCTTGAGCGTCACCTCGGTGACCGCAGTTTCGCTCATCTCCATTTCGGTGGGAGAGGCCAGATAACGGTAGATGGGATAAGCCAGGGCGGCGGTGTAGCACAAGCCTGCCGCGCCGGCAGCGGCCAGAAAGGCCCGCCGCGTTGCCGCTTCGCCGGGCTCTTCTCCGCCCGCCGCGGCCTTGTTGAGTTTCTCGTCCAGAACGATATGACTGCTCATAGTGAAACAGCCCCCTCCATTGTTTTCTGCGCTCGCGCTACCACGGACACAAGCCATCCGATGACACCCAGGCCGGCCACAAAGAGCACCAGGAACAGACCCACGACGCTCCAGTTGGTGACCACCACCCGATTCCACACGTCGTAGCCTTTGCTCAACAGGGTCACGTCCCGCACGCCATCGCGGTAGACGGTGAACATGATCTCAGTCAGTAGAACAACCACTGCACCGGCCCATCCCAACCACCCGGATGTAATTCTGCCGAACCCTGCGAGGCCACCGAGCAGCACGGCCACTACAACCAGCGCCAGCCATCCGTATCCGGCAAGACCGGCCAACTTATAGAGCGGATAAGCCGAACCACCTGCAAGTCCGGCCTTGACGGCGTCGGGCTGCACGCTAGCCGCCCATAGACCTGCCGCAAGGTAGACAATGCCGAAGACCGCGGCCACCTTACCGCCGATGCTGCCGACGAATACTTTTTCATCTGCGGTGAAAGTGCTGCGGCCCGCGAGGTACACCATCCACAGTCCGCCGACAAACATGCCTCCAGCCATCATCAGCAGCCAGCGCGGAGTCAGTGTGGGGTCGCCTGTGGGCAGATAGGCACCGGACGAAGATGCCGAATACATACTGCGCCAGACCTCGGGGCGAAGCATCAGGGTCATGTTGGTCGAAAGCAGGCGGCCAATGAAGCCGGCGAGCAGCCATGCGCTCAAGCCTGCCCACCAAGCCGATTTCCCGGCCTCAAGCCTGGCGCTGAACTGATAGAGCAACCAGTAAGTCAGCATAAGTATGCCGACAATCGAGATCCAATAGAGACCGATCAGGACGCTGCTGGTATAAAGGGCGCGGCCATAGAGAACCTGGGCGAACAGGAGCGGAGGCACGGCCAGGTTGATGACGAATGTCATGACCACCGTGAGCCTACGCGCAATCGCTTTCGCGGCAACCAGCGAATACGGCGACTTGCGGAAAAGGCTCAGCAGCACCGCAAGCAACAGTCCGCCTAGCAGCATTTCCACCGCAACAAAATGCAAGGCCAGCGTGACGATATGCAGCAGCTTCAGCAACCATATCGGGGCGGGCAAGGGGATGGGATCTACAGCGGGAAATGGATGCATGTCGTTTTAAAGCTTCCTTTCACAGTCGCTGAAACAGGCGTCGCACAGTCTCCGCGCGCAAGCGGTTGAACAGTCGTCCTCCACCGTGCGAGGTGCCCGGGCAGATGAGAGGCTGCAGGACTTTGGAGGGGGCATTTTGGACTGTTTTTCTCCAATTTCATTTGGAAGTGAAAGGATTACCGCTGAGGTGACCGAAGGTCTGTGACGCGGAATACATGGGAATGTGACGGGCTCAACTACTCTGCAGGCGGGCTCGGAAAAAATCGCGAGAGTTGAGCATGGCAGCAAATGCTGCGGGAGAAGCAAGTTTTCCTGCACATCGGGCCGTCCATTCTATCCCGCAGGCACCTTCATGAAGAAATGCAATTCATCGATGCAATTGACGCGAGCTGCGGACTATGGGGTTCGCGTGATGATTCACCTGGCCACGCTGCCTAGTGATGAGCGTGCGCTGCTGCCCGCGCTGGCCGAGGCAACGGAGGCGCCGGAGAGCTTTCTTTCAAAGGTGTTGCAGGCCCTGGCGCGGGCCCAGCTGATCTCATCCTGGAGGGGCAAGTCCGGCGGCTTCGCGATTTTGCCTCGCGGCCGCGAAGCATCAATGTTTGAAGTTGTAGAGGCAATCGACGGCCCGCTTTGTTTGAACGTCTGCCTCACTTCAGGAAAAAGCTGCTCGAGAAAAGCATGGTGTCCCGCGCACCCGGTATGGGCACGGGCGCAGCGGGCGCTCATGGATGTTCTGACCGGTACAAAGGTTGCCGAACTGGCCGGGCAGTCCGCGATCCGCCCCGTGCAGGAGATCGGCGCAATCTCTATCTTGCGCGATCAGGCGGAACCCTAAAACAAGGCCTCCTCACGCGCCTGGATTGATCGGGCCCCGCAGCCAATCAGGCGGTTGCGGTGGCGTGCCTCGATTTTTCGCATCCAATGCTCCAGGAGAGTCAAGATGCGAATTGGCAAGTTTGCGGTCTTCGCAATGGTTGCAGTGATTGGATTCGGAGCGGGATGCCGGTCCAACCAGGTTGATAAAGGCGCTTTCAAGACGGCGCTCGATAGCTATTTGAGCGGCAAGCCGGATTGCCTGTGGTCGGCTCCCATCAAGTTTCCCGCGCAAGAGGATGCCTCGAACGAGGATCAAACCAAGGGATTCGACGCCCTGACCGACGCGGGAATGCTGACGCGAAAGCCAGTGGAGAAAAAGCGATTTCTGATTGGATCCAAACAAATGAACGACTACGATCTGTCGGATACGGGCCATTCGCGATGGATTGCCGACCCATCGCAGCCCGGCTACGGCAATTTTTGCTTCGGCCATTTTCAAGTGAATTCCGTTGACGGCTATACACCGATCGCAAATACCAACGGAACGCAATACAGCGTCACCTATCACTATTCCGTGACGGGAGTGCCGGACTGGGCGAACTCCGCAGAACTCAAGACGGCGTTTCCAAAGATCGGACCAGATGCCTCCGGCCAGGAAACGGCAACGGCCACCCTGGTGAAGAGCGGTGAGGGCTGGCAGGTCCAGGATGTGCAGCCGGTCACACCCGGACAATAAGCGCGAAACGCACTTCGGCTCCACCTTTCGGTCGATTCCCGTTTTCCCCTGGCGCCTCGTATACTGGCAGCCATGCTTGAGGCATTGCGCGCGACCACTCTCTGCGGGCTGATGGCGGCGGGACTTTCCCCATTCCTTTCTGCTCAAACCACAGTTCCTGCCACCGCGCCCCCGGCGCAAGAGTCCGAATCACCTGCTCAAGGCCCTCAGTCTGCCCACACTGGCGGCGAGGCCGCCACCTCACCTCACGCCATGCAGCTCGATGCTGAACACCGGCCGATTACCGAAGGTGGGTTCGTGAAGACCGGTCCCATTATCTTTGAAGATGTTTCAGAAAAAGCAGGCCTCACGCACTGGATCCACAAGATGGGTACGCCGGAAAAGAAGTACATTGTGGAAACCAAGGGTTCCGGTGTAGGGCTTATCGATTACGACAACGATGGCTGGCTCGACATTTATGTGGTCAACGGTTCGACCTTTGACGCACTTGACGGCAAGGAAACGCCTCCGCACGCTGCTCTCTTTCATAACAACCACGACGGAACATTTACCGACGTTGCGGCCAAGGCTGGAGTCACGAACGACCGCTGGGGAACGGGCGTTTCGATTGCCGACTACGACAACGACGGCTGGCCCGACATCTACGTATCGAACTGGGGCAAGAACCGGCTGTACCACAACAATCATGATGGAACCTTCACCGACGTAGCCGAAAAAGCCGGAGTGCAATTGGGCAACTGGTCTACGGGAAGCACCTGGGGCGACTACGACGGCGACGGAAAGCTGGATTTGTTCGTGGCCGGGTATGTGCACTATGCCCGCAACAACCTGCCCACGAGCGACACAGACGGAACGGTGAACGCGTACTGCACCTTTCGCGGCGAGCCGGTAGCATGCGGGCCGCGCGGTTTGAAGGGAGAGCCCGACCACCTGTTCCACAACAACGGCGACGGCACGTTCACCGATGTAAGCGAAAAGGCAGGAGTTGCCGACAAGGCCGGTTATTACGGGCTTGGCGCGGTGTTCGTCGACATCAATAACGACGGCAAGCCCGACCTGTTGGTAGGGGACGACTCTACTCCCAACTATCTCTACATCAACAAAGGCGACGGCACGTTTGAGGATGACAGCTACGCCTCGGGTTTCGCGGTCAACGGCGTGGGGCAGGAAACGGCTTCGATGGGCATCGCGGTGGGCGACTACAAGAACAACGGCATGGTCGATGTCTTCGACACTACTTTCTCTGACAATTACAAGCCCTTGTACAACAACGAGGGCGACGCCAATATGACCGATGTCAGCTACGACATGGGACTGGGCGAGATCACAGTTCCCTTCCTCAGTTGGGGTGACGCTTTCATCGACTACGACAACGATGGGTGGAAGGACCTGTTGATGTCGGACGGGCATGTGTATCCCGAGGCGGACAAGTATGCCTGGGGCACAAGCTGGAAACAGCGGCCCATGCTCTTCCACAACATCGAAGGAAAGAAATTCGTACCAGTGCCGCCGGTGGAAGGCACGGGGCTGGCAGATGTGATTGCCGGGCGCGGCATGGCCGTGGGCGATCTGTTCAACGACGGCAAACTCGACGCTGTAATCAACGTGATGGACGGCCACCCTGTGCTGCTGCGCAACGTGAGCCCAGACCACAACCATTGGCTTGAAATGAAGCTCGTAGGGGGCGCGAAGAGCCCGCGTGATGCTGTGGGCGCTACAGTTTACGTGACGGCGAATGGCATGAAGCAGCGCGAAGACGTACTGAGCGGCGGCAGTTATCTCTCCTCGAACGACCCGCGGCCGCATTTCGGACTGGGGCAGGCGACGAAGGTGGATGACATCGAAATACATTGGCCCAGCGGCAAGGTGGAACACTTCACCGTGTCCGGCGTCGACAAAATCGTCACTCTGAAAGAAGGCACCGGCAAATAATTCGATCGGGAATTAGAGCGGCGTTCGCGCCCGCGCGCACGGGCTCGTGATAGTCTGCCGTTGTGCCACCGGACACGACCACAGCTGAGCAACCGGAGACTCGTCCCCAATCAGACTCACAGCCGCGCTTCACGGCCTGGCATGCGACCACGATTGCGCTGCTGGCGCTCGGGTATTCGGGTTACTACTTTTGCCGTTCAAATCTCTCTGTGGTCTTACCCGATCTGATTCATGACTTGGCGCAACATGGCGTCACCGCCAGTGAAGCGCAGGTGCGGTTGGGTTTCATCGCTTCGGCGGGCACCATAGCCTACGCGGTCGGCAAGTTCATCTCCGGCTCGCTTGCAGACTTGTTCGGCGGGAAGCGGAACTTCATCGGCGGCATGGCAGGTTCAATTCTCTTCACAATTCTTTTCGTTCTCAGCGGCGGATTTCCACTGTTTACGCTGGCTTGGGTTGGCAACCGGTTGTTTCAATCCACCGGCTGGGTGGGTCTTGTGAAGGTGTCGTCGCGCTGGTTTTCCTATTCCACCTATGGCACTGTGATGGCCGTTTTGAGCCTGAGCTACCTGTTCGGCGACGCCGCCTGCCGCTGGGTGATGGGCCAGCTCATGGCCTTTGGAATGGGGTGGCGCGGCGTGTTCCTTGCCGGTGCAGGATCGCTGGCAATTCTATTTTTGGCGAACCTGCTCTTCCTGCGCGAAACGCCGGAAGAGCGCGGCCTTCCCTCTCCGGAAGCCAATCCCCTGAACGTGTACGGCGACGAAGGACATGACGGCAACGAGGAGCATCCAGGGCTGAGCGCGATTCTTCGCCCGCTCTTGACCAGTTTTCCATTCTGGATGGTGTGCCTTCTGTCGCTTGGCACCACTTTGCTGCGCGAGACATTCAACTTCTGGACCCCGACCTACTTCGTACAGTATGTCGGCCTCGCAGCCAGCACCGCGGCGGAACGAAGCGCGCTCTTCCCTCTGTTTGGGGGTATCAGTGTGCTGGTGGCCGGAGTGCTAAGTGACAAGCTCGGCCTCAATGGCCGTAGTATCGTGCTTGTCGGCGGTATGGCGGCAACTGCCGGGTGCCTGCTGGTCCTGGCGCACACGCCCGGGCACGCCAGCCAGTGGACTCCCGTGTTTCTGGTTGCGCTCGTCGGCTTTCTGCTGCTTGGACCCTATTCCTACCTGGCCGGGGCCATGAGCCTGGACTTTGGCGGAAAGCGCGGCGCCGCTACGGCCGCGGGGATTATCGATGGTGTGGGCTACCTGGCAGGGTGGCTCTCCGGCGACACTGTGGCGCGCGTGACCGTCGCTTTCGGCTGGAAGAACGCCTTTCTGGCGCTTGCTGGGGCAGCCTTTCTTACTGCGCTGGTGGCCCTGGTTTTGGCGAGCTATCAGCGATTCCACACGCCGCAAGGCGCGGAGGCTTGAACCCAGATGCAGCGGGTCAGTTCGGACGATGAGGTTTTCAGGCTGCTGGCTTCTGGCGGCAGCGCGGCTTATTTCGGGGAGCCGGTGACAGTGCTCGAACACAGCTTGCAGGCTGCGTGGTTTGTGCAGCGCAAAGGGGACAGCGAAACACTCATTGCTGCGGCCCTTCTACACGACCTCGGGCACCTGCTGCACTCTGAAGGCGAAGACGCAGCCACGCACGGTCTGGACACCAGGCATGAGGAGTTGGCTGCGGAGGCTCTAGCCGAACACTTGCCCGCCGCAGTTCTCGGTCCCATCCGTCTGCACGTTGCGGCTAAGCGGTATCTTTGCTTCGCGGAGGCGCGTTACCTCGGCGCGCTGTCGCCTGCATCGGTGGTGAGCCTGGCGCTTCAGGGCGGCCCGATGAGTGTGGACGAGGCCGAAAGCTTTCTGGCTCTGCCGCATGCGCGCGATGCGATCACGCTGCGGCACGCCGACGATGCCGCCAAGGTGCGCGGACTTCAAGTGCCGGATCTCGAAGGCTATCGTCAGCTCGTCGCTTCGCTCTGGCGATAGACCAAGCCACCGGTCGGCGCGCTGTCCTGGCCGGAACGGAAGCGTCTGCCCTCAGAATCGCAGACGAATCACTGCCGCCCTCAAGTATATCGTAGCAAAGGCATTAGGGTCCTCTTTTGATATTGCAAAGCTTTTGTGCGTTTCTTCCCTTTAGTCGCCATATCAATCGGCACTATCCTGAAGTTGGGTGGTCTCTCACCGATGAGGTCGCCCGGAGCGTGTAAGAGGAGACAACATGGCATGAATGGTTGGACACTTGGATTTTGGGATGTTGCGGATCGGGCCCTCTGGTGGGTTGGAAAGGGCGTTGCCCGGTTTTTCATGAGGAAGTCCGGCAGACCTGCAGCGAGTGCCGCCTACACCCTCATCGGTGGTGCGATCGTAGGCGCCTTGTTTGGCGGAGCGCTCGGCTTTGCCCTCTCGGATTATTCGCGAAATACCGCTACGCTGGCAGGAGCGATTATCGGCGGCTTGCTTGGCGCGTGCCAGGGGGCCGTTTTCGGGTCGTTCGTAGAGACAGTCGACGGCGTAATCAAGAGCCTCATAAGAGATCTACCTTCGCGACCTAACGGCATTTCACAAGACGGATACGCCCACGTACCAAAGCCATAGCCTCAACGCATCGAAATGAACCTGCCCCGATTTACAAAACCGTGCCGGAAGTGTTTCAATCAAGCTATTGAAACAGGGGTGCTCCACAAGTGTGGGGCTGAGAAATACCCTCGAACCCGATCCGGATAATACCGGCGTGGGAAGTTTCCGAAGCGAAGCGGCCTTCCTCCAATCGATGCGCGAGTTTCTCCTGTTTCAGGTTAGTTGAAGCAAGGGGAACTTATGCAGGCGGCCGCGGCCAGATTCACACGTCGCACCTCTCGTTCTTTTTCGGCGAATACGTCTTCACGTCAGTCCCGGCCCGCGTTGATTGCGATGGGACTGTCAGTGCTTTGCTATATCGCGGTTCCAGCGCGCGCGTTTCCGCAAGACCAAGTTCCTGCCACGCCGCAATCGCCCGCTGCGCAGAAAAGCCCAGCACAGCCAATTCCCCGAGTGACGACCACTGTTGTGGTGCGCGGCGAGCACGAAGAAAACTTCCTGCCCGAAGACGTCAGCGTGGGCACGCTCGGCGCCGTGCCGCTCAAAAATGCGCCGCTGTCGGCCACGGTCATCACACGCGCCGTGCTCAATGACCAGGCGGCGCGGCTGCTTTCCGACGTGGTTAAGAACGATGCCTCCGTTGCCGATGACTATGTTCCAGTGGGCTATTACGGCGACTACGAAATTCGCGGCTTTCCCGTCGACCTGGCCACCGGCATCGAGATTGACGGCATGACCGTTGCGGGCGAGCAGGATGTACCGCTTGAAAACAAGGAGAGCGTAGAGATTCTCCAGGGCCTTGCAGGCGTCGAAAGCGGCGTGGCATCAGGCGCCGGTCTCATCGATTTCGTCACCAAACGGCCCGCGGTGGTGAAGGATCTCGACGTGGCTACCGATCAGCGCGGCACCGCGTATGGGGCCGCCGATTTGGGCCGCTTCTTCGGGGCCGCGAAGCAGGTTGGCGCGCGGTTGAACCTGGCCGGCGAGCGGATTCAAAGCTACATGAACGGCGCAGACGGATGGCGTGCTGTAGGCGCGGGTGCGGCCGACTGGAAGATCAATCCGAACGCGACTCTCAGGACGAACTTCGAATATCAGCACCGCACGGGGCGTGATGGCAGCGGTTACCAGTTGCTCGGTGGAACCACGGTGCCCGACATCAACCGGCTTTATACCTCTACCATGCTCGGCCTGCAGCCGTGGGTCAAACCCGATACCTTCGATGTGTTCAACACGAATGCCCGTCTCGACTATGCGCTGCCCCACAACTGGCTGGCCTTCATTGAGGGCAGTCTCAGCCATTCGCTCATCGACGATAACGTGATTTACGCCTACGGAAGCTCGTTTGACGCGAATGGGAACGTCAATTGCCCCAACGCTCCCGATGCCCCCGCATACTTCTTCTGCCCTGACGGAACCTACGGCATCTACGACTACCGCGATCCTGGCGAATTGCGTATCGACGCCATAGGCGAAGCCATGCTGACTGGCCACGTCCGCGCCGGGCCCATCGTGCAAGACCTCGCCGGCGGGGTCGAACTCTTTTTGCGCGGTGTGCACCAACCGGGCTTTTACACCCTGGTAGCTCCCTACTCACCCGATGGCGTCGTGCAGGATGGCGCTGTCTACACTTATGTCGGTTCGGAGAACATCTATCAGCCCCTCGCCTCCGCTTCTCCTGAAGACCCGCACGAGTCCGCGGGACCGCGCCGTCTGTGGGAAGACAATCACCAGGCATCGGCGATCATGCAGGATCGCATTCATTTGCCAGGCCGCATTCAACTGATCGCCGGCGGACGCTACGATTCGCTGCGCGACCATAACTACTCGCTGGCTGCAACCACTCCCTGCGTACCGAGCGACACCCCTGGACCGGCGAATGATCCATGCCCCACGACTTACGACGCATCGGGCCAGCCGATCTATTCTGTTCCCAAGTCGCCCACTCTGACGGACAAGCCAGTTTGGCTTCCGCAGTACGCCGTGACCTTTAACCCGGTGCAGAACCTTACGCTTTACGCGAACTACGGCGTCATACTTTCGCTCGGGCCGCAGGCTCCATGGTGGGTGGACAATTCCAGCCAGTTTCTTGGCCCCTTCAACACCCGCCAGGCCGAAATCGGCGCCAAGTACGCGCCGGGCCAGCGCATTCTCGTCGCCGGCGATATCTTTCACATGCGCGCGCCGTTCTTCTATCCCAAGATCATTCAGGCCCCCGACAACACTTGCGGCACTGACGTGTTTGACCCCAAGTCGACTACCAACCTGTGCTTTGAGTCTGAGGGCCACGAGACGCACAACGGGCTCGAACTGA
Organism: uncultured Acidobacteriota bacterium; assembly: GCA_963833995.1. Classification (GTDB taxonomy): domain Bacteria; phylum Acidobacteriota; class Terriglobia; order Terriglobales; family Acidobacteriaceae; genus Telmatobacter. The sequence goes on from CAWIAE010000011.1 coordinate 153,544, forward strand.
ACGCCCAGGGCAAGGCCGCAAGCTGGCTCCGGCTTACCTCATCGGCCATGGTCATCAATGCCACTTCCACCGATACGGGCACACCGGCCTTTGACAACAAGCAGGTGATCGATGTGCCGCATCTGCGCACCACGATGTTTGCCGATATCGCGATGCCCCACTTGCCCGGCCTGCACATCATGCCCGGCTGGAGCTATGCCAGTCGCAACGAAGCTACGCGCGACGACACGGTAAGCGTGTCCCGCTACAACATCTTCAACATGGGAGCGAGTTACACGCCCGGAGGCGAACAGGGCCGCCTCACGTTCCATCTCTACGCTAACAACATTGCGGACAAGCGCTATTGGAGCGACACTGGCGCGAGCTATGGAGACACGTTCCTCTGGCTGGGTGCGCCTACGACCGTGCGGCTCTCAGCGCACTACAGATTTTAGAAACGTTACAGCAGAGCGACTTGAAGAGGGCCGCATCCGATGAGTATAGACACAAAGGCGCACGGCTTGGATGGCTCGCTGGTTGAGCCCGACTGGCCTCCGCTCAATTTGAATGAAGTTTCGGCGCTACTCCGACAATTCCCTCAATGCGGCGAGCCTGTCGAGATTCTCTCCGTGAGTCCGCGTCCGTTTTCGGCGGCAGGCGTGGTTGCCACAGTTAGAGGACAAGTCTTCGTCAAGCGACACCACAGAACGGTGCGCGACCGGGAGGGATTGCTTGAGGAACATCGCTTCATGAAGCATCTCGCCGCGAACGGCGCGCCAGTACCCGGTGTCTATGCCACGGACTCCGGAGAGACAGTGATCGAGAGCGGCGTGTGGACCTACGAAGTGCATGAGACCCCACCCGGCATTGATCTTTACGAGGACGCGATCTCGTGGACGCCTTTTCGCTCCGCCTCACATGCGTATTCGGCAGGGCGGGCGCTGGCTACGCTGCATCTCGCCGCACAAGGATTCTCCGCCCCCCGCGCGAGCCGCGACCGCTCGTCGCGAGCTTTTCAATTTTTGCAGCCGCCAACCCTGAGATCGTGTTCGAACATTACATCGCCGCCCGGCCAGCTTTGGCCCGACACGCCGATACGCATGGGAACTTCGCGCGGGCTCTCGAACTTCTGTCGCCTTTCCACGCAGAGTTGCTTCCTTTCCTGCCTGCGCTGAAACCGCTTTGGACGCACAACGATCTGCATGCCTCCAATCTCTTCTGGAGCAATCGGAGCGATGACGCTCAGGCTGCCGCAATCATTGACTTCGGCCTGGCCGACCGGACAAACGCCATCTACGACCTGGCGCATGCCATCGAGCGCAGCATCGTGGAGTGGCTCGCCCTCGTGCGAGCGCCGGAACATCCGGAAGCCGTGCCAGTGCACCTCGATCATCTGCCTGCGCTGTTGCACGGATACGAGTCGGTGCGTCCGCTCTCAGCCGAGGAGGCTGCCGCAGTGGCTCCGATGACGGCCCTCTGTCACGCTGAGTTTGCGCTCACCGAGGCAGACTATTTCCTGAGCGTTCTGCATTCAGAGGCAAAAGCCCGTGTAGCCAGCGATGACTACCTGGTAGGACATGCGCGATGGTTTCGGGGCGCAAGTGGCAGTAAGCTGCTGGATATGCTGCGAAGATGGGCCGATGCGCGCGAGCCGAAGCCACACGGAGCACTACACGTATGACCTGGCCGACGATTGCCGACTATCTTGCCTCACACTGGCTTGAGATTGCAGGGCTGGTCACCACGACGCTGGGCATCTGGCTCACGACCCGCCGCACCCTCCTCTGCTGGCCCGTGGTGCTTGCCGCAGACCTGATCTATCTCATTGTGTTTTACCGCGCGCAGTTGCTTTCCGATGCCCTGCTGCAAGTCTTTTTCGTGGCGTTCACGCTTTACGGCTGGTGGCATTGGTGGCGCGGCGTGCGCGAAGATGGCGAAGTGCGTGTAGTGCCGCTTGCCATGGTGAGTTTGCTGATCGGCCTGGGGGCCGGAGCGGTAGGTAGTTTCGTTCTCGGAGAACTGGCAAAGCACCTGCATGCCGCATTGCCTTATCTGGATGCCACCCTCACCAGCTATAGCCTCGTCGCGAGTTGGTGGCAGGCGCGCAAGCACACCGCAAACTGGTGGCTTTGGATCGTGGTGGACCTGGTGTATATCGGCGAGTATCTCTATAAGGATCTGCGGGCAACTGCGCTTCTTTACGCCGGGCTCGTTGCGCTGGCGGCGCTGGGGCTGCGCAATTGGCGTCGCGCAGCAGAAGCAGCTTAAACCGCCTTCTGCACCACGTTGCGCAAAGGCTCACCCGCAATGTAGCGGCGCAGTTCATCCGCCGCTGTCTTGATCGATCGTGGTGCAAACTGGGGACTCGACGCGCCTACATGCGGTGTGAGCAAGAGGTTGGGACAGCTCCACAGCGGGTGCCCGGCGGGAAGCGGTTCGGGATCGGTGACGTCGAGGGCTGCTCGAACTCTGCCCGCATTCAGGGCCTCGACAAGCGCGTCTGTCTGGACAATTGGGCCACGAGCCGCATTCACCAGGAGCGCCCCCTGGCGCATAAGGTCAAATTGCTGTTTGCCGATCAAGCCTCGCGATTCCTCAGTCAAGGGCAAAATCAGAACAACAATATCCGCGCTCGGCAGGAGAGCTTCGAGCTCGCTTGCGGCATGAACCAGCGGCTCAGTGCGACTGCGGCGGGCGACACGCAGCACCTGGACATCGAACGGCGTGAGCATCCGCTCAATCTCCTTGCCAATGGCCCCATAACCGACCAGCAGAACAGACTTGCCGGTAAGCTCCTCAAGCATCACCGGAGGGTAACGCGGCCGAGCATCTCCAGTAATGCGGGCATAATAAGCACTGGCCTGGAACCGCCGCTTCCACTCACCGGACCTCTGCACATCGAGAAAAAGCGGAAAATATTTCAGCATTGCAAGGATCGCAGAAAGGGTCCACTCGGCTGTGGAGATGTTGTGCGCGCCATGAGCGTTACAAATCGTCACATGGGGTCCCATCGCGCCAGGAATCCATTCAGTTCCCGCCATCAACGACAGCACCAGGCGCACTCCATGCAGCCGCGGCACAATGCGCTGCGCGCGCGTGGGATAAGGATCCGGGATCCACACGTCGATCTCGACATCGTGATCGAGATGCTCCGAAAGCGGAATAAGTTCGATTGCTTCGGGAAATCCGGTAAAAAGCTCCGCGGCGATTGTTGCTGGATATCCTACTCTTGTCATGTGCCTCAGCCGGCCCGCAGATCGGGCGTCTCGCCTTTATCCTACACGTGCGGATGTGGCTGTTTTTTGTTTGAATGGAGAGCATGAAACAGCTCTGTTCACTCCAGGCAGTGAGACTGGTCACCGCCCGCACGCACATTTTGAGTGATTCTGAATAAGAACGACGAATTACATCCATGCGACTGAAGACAAACAGGACGTGGTCACAGCAACAGCTTGCCATCAAGCTGCGCATGGACAGTCACCAGGGGCTTCTCAACTGGGAGCGCCGGCGACTGGTGATTCACGCGGCAAAAACTGCGCTGGCGGCCGCGCTCTGCTGGTGGCTGGCGACGCGCTTTGGCCTGCATGAAGGTTATTGGGGAGCGATCAGCGCCATCATCGTGCTGCAATCCAATTTTGGTTCCACCATCACGGCGTCGCGAGATCGCCTGCTCGGTACGCTCATCGGGGCATGTTTTGGCTTTTCGTTTTCGCTTTTCGGCGCGCTGCCATGGAACTACATTCTGGCGTTAATTGCAGCGGTCAGCGTCTGCGGTCTGCTGGGATTCCGCAGCAGTTCGAGGTTGGCGGGAGTCACTGTCACCATAGTAATGCTGGTTCAGGGGGCGGCATCGCATTGGACAGTTGCGTTGGATCGCGTTGGCCAGGTTTTCCTGGGGATCGTGGTGGCTCTTGCAGTTTCCACTATGGTTTTTCCCGACCGTGCGCGGTTGCGCCTTCGCGATGGGCTCGCCCAGGAGTTCCTCGTACTCGGCGCATTTTTCGAAGCGATCCTCCAGGGCTTTCGCGGTGAACCGGCAGAAAACCTGGCCGCGCTGCGGGAAGATTCGCTGTCTGAGCTGCGAGGCAACAACCGGTTCCTTGAGGAAGCGCGCAATGAGCCTTCGGGCGGCCCCGGCTGGCGCGAGGGATTGGGCATGCTGGCGCAGTTTGGCCGCTCACTTTTTGATTCTCTTGTGGCGCTGGAGTTGGCTGTGCAAGACAGTCATGAAGATGCTTATGCGGCACAACTGGAGCCGGCCCTGGGACGGCTCGCCGTGGATATTCAATCGGGGTTTCACTACCTGGCCGCCTGCATCCACGGTTGGCGATTTCACGTGCCTCCTCCGGGCTTGAACCTCGAAGAAGACATCATCCAATTGGAGGCCCGAATGACAGAGGTCCGTCACACTGGCTTCCAATTCTCGCAAGCTGAGATTCTGCGCGCTTACGCAGTACAACTGCACCTGAAGCAGATCGCCCGTTTGCTGCGCGCATCGCGGGTTGAGACCAGCCGCGCCATCGGCGAAGCGCAGCAATAAGAGAACCCGCTATGCGAAGAACCTTCGCATAGCCTCCACGCAGTCGTCAATCTCATCGATCGTGATGGCGTAGCTAAAGCGCAAGTGCCCTTCACCTTGCGCGCCGAAGACCGAGCCGGGAATCGTTGCGATATGCGCCTTCTCAAGCAGAATCTGCGCAGCTGTGCGACTGTTCTTGTGGATCTTCTCCACATTCGGAAAAGCATAAAAGGCCCCGGCGGGTTGCTCGCAGTCGAGGCCTACCTCATTCAGCCCTGCCACGAGCAGGTCACGCCTCTTGCGATATTCTTCGCGGCGTGCGGCAATGTCAGCCTCCGGCGTCTTGAGCGCGTGAATCATCGCGAACTGCACCGGCGTGGTTACTCCGTTTGTTGAGTAGAGCACGATCTTGCGCAGCGCCGTAATGAAAGGCTCCTTGGCCACCGCATAGCCCGCGCGCCAGCCTGTCATGGCATAGGTCTTTGAGAAAGTGAAGCATGTGATCGTCCGCTCTGCCATGCCGGGAAGCGATGCGATGGAAACATGCTCACCTTCGTAGACCAGGTCTTCGTATGCCTCGTCGGCAATCACGATCAAGTCGCGCTCGATGGCGAAGGACGCAACTTGCTCGGCCTCATCGCGCGTGAACACCAGTCCGCTGGGATTTTGCGGAGTGTTGTAATAAATGGCTCGCGTCTTCGGCGTGGAAAACTGCTCCAGTGTTTTGCGGATTCCATTGCGGCGTGCCGTGCTTGTGGGCACCAGCAAGGGCCGCGCCTGCGCCCCGGTCACCAGATCGCCAATGGGAGTCCAGTAAGGCGAAAAGACCAGGGCATCATCGCCGGGGTCGAGCACGCCCTGAAAAGCTCCATATAGACCCTGCGAGCCACCCACCGTTGCGATCACCTCATCGGTGGTCACTCTCAGCCCGTTCTTGGCTGCAAGTTTTTCTGTGAGCGCCTTGCGCAGCGGCAACAAGCCGGAGGAGGGCGCATAGTGCGTTTGGTTCTCGACTAGCGCCCTGATTGCCGCATACTTGATCTCTTCGGGAGTTTCGAAATACGGTTCACCACCGTGCAGCGAGTGTACCTGGACACCCTCCGCCCGCATTTCCATCACCTTATTACGAATCTGCACAATGTTAGAAAATCCTACCTCGTCCAGCCGCTTTGCCAGCCGGATTCCGCTTTGCTTGGTCGGCATCGATTCGGTTCCTTTCATACAGGTGGGAATGCGTTCTTTTTCCAGAATACCCGATGTCAATCCGCGAATCGCTTCCCTCTGAACTTGGTCCTCGATTACGTCGATTCGCGCATCACACCGCAAGCAACTCGGTGTAAACAGCCATCCCAACGACAGCATCTGCGCCCATTTCATCCAGCGCGTCCACTTCTGCCTGGCTCCGAATTCCTCCGGCTACGATCAGTTGTCTGTGCGTAAGCTGTCGCAGTCGCGCTGCCGTCTCGAGGGGGAAACCTTGCATCAGACCTTCGCCATCCACATGTGTGTAGAGGAACGCGGCGGCATGCGGTTCCAACTGCGGAATTGCCTCATCGGGCGTGAGCGCCACTTGCGCCTTCCAGCCTTTCACGGCGATGCAGCCGTTCTTTGTGTCGATGCCGGCAACAACCCGATCCGCACCGATGCTGGCGGCCAATCTGACCGCAAACTCGACGTTCACGCTCCCCTGCTCTGTAAACAGCGCAGAGCCAATGATAACGCGCTTTGCGCCCGCGTCGAGGACCTGACGAGCGCGTTCGATCGAGTGGATGCCACCGCCCGCCTGACAAGGCAGACGCCGTGCGATTTGGGCTACCAATGCGGAGTTGTCGCCCTGGCGCATGGCCGCATCCAGATCGATCAACTGGACCAATGGGAACCTGGAGAATTTTTCAATCCAATACTCAAAATCGTCAAACGCGAGACGCAGTTTTTCGCCCTGGACGAGTTGGACAATGCGCCCGCCCATCAGGTCGATGGAAGGAATCAGCATGGTAGCCTCACGGAAATACCGGCCTTCGCCAGCTCTTCTTTGAGCGAACGCGCGCTCGAAACGCCGAAATGAAATATGCTCGCAGCCAGCGCAGCATCAGCTCTTCCGCGGCCAAATACATCGGCGAAATGTTCTACGGTTCCGGCTCCTCCCGAGGCAATCACCGGAATGCCGACGGCCTCGCTGACGACGGCGGTCAACTCGCAATCGAAACCTGCGCGTGTGCCGTCGGAGTCCATTGAAGTGAGCAATATTTCACCGGCTCCACGATCCTCAGCTTCGCGCGCCCACTCCACCACGCGGCGGCCGGCATCCCTGCGACCGCCCTGCACAAAGACCCGAGCGTCGCGGACAGGATCGGCGGCATCCGGATCACGCCGCGCATCGATTGCAACAACAACGGCCTGGGCGCCGAAGCTGCGGCCAATCGCGTCAATCAACATCGGGTCGGCCAACGCAGCAGAGTTCACGCTCACTTTGTCTGCACCAGCGTCAAAAACCTGGGCCGCGTCGTCGGCGCTGCGGATGCCGCCGCCCACCGCAAAAGGCACGAACAGCTCGCGCGCGGTGCGGCGTACCGTATCGAGCAGGGTCTGGCGGCCCTCGTGCGTCGCCGTGATGTCTAGCAGAACAATCTCATCTGCACCTTCGCGGGCGTGGCGGGCGGCCTGGGTAGCGGGATCGCCGGCATCGATAAGGTCGACAAACTGCACCCCTTTGACGACGCGACCTCCGTGGACATCGAGACAGGCGATGATGCGCTTCGTGATCATGACCACCTCCTTATGCCGTGACGGGACACCAGGTCATTCAATTCGGCGCGTTGCTCGGGGGTCAAGGGGGTTGGAAAGAAAACAAGGTGGTGCCCAATCAAGCGGAAAACTGTGACCGACTCATTCTGAGCGAAAGCGAGAACTGAATCCCAGTTGTATGCAGTTCGCCTAAGCCCGGGCATCACAGAGATTATTTGGTCCGCTTCTATCCCTATGGTGTTCTCTTGGGACATGCTGGGGGCAACGCGAGAGTTCCGAGACGCATCCCGGATCGCATAGAACCGAAACGCCGGAATCAAAATCAAGAGCGTGTAAAAGAATGGTGCCAAATTAAAGCACAGCGTTGAGAATGTAGATCTGTAAGCCGCAAAGGCCCCAAGCGAAGCCAGAACCGATCCAATTGCCAGAAGCAACAGGCAATTGCGAGAGAAGAAGCCGTCTCTCCAGCGCAGCTTAAAGGCAGCTCTGTAGAGTGCCAAAGAAGACCCATGCGTAATCTTTATCATCTTGTCTCCAGAAAATTCCGCAGAATCTTCAGCCCCGTCTCGCCGGATTTCTCCGGATGAAACTGAACGCCTATCACGTTATCGCGTTCCACCGCGGCCGCAAACGGTTCAATATACTTCGTGATGGCCGCGGTTTCAGCCGTGACGGGAGCTTTGTAGGAATGGGTGAAGTAAACATATTCGCCCGGCTCGACGCCGGCCAGGAACCGCGAGCCCTGCTTCACATCGAGCGAATTCCAGCCCACATGCGGAACTTTTTCCGCGCACTCTGGAAAGCGCGAACAGCACTCTGCGAAATGTGCAAGACCGGAATGTCCCAGCGCCTCGCTCGATCCGGCATAGAGCCATTGCATCCCCACGCAGATGCCGAGAAAAGGTATGCCCCTCGCGATTGCGGCCCGTATTGCAGGCGTGAGACCAGTCACGTCAAGCCGCTCCGTGGCCGCGAAATGGCCCACGCCAGGAAGCACAATCCGTTCCGCGGCCTCGACCAGCGCTACATCGGCATCTGTCACCACAACATCGGCGCCGAGATAATGCAGTGTTTTGAGAACCGACGTCAGGTTACCCGCCTTGTAGTCGATCACCGTGACCTGCATCAGAGCAATCCTTTTGTGGAGGGCAGCATCCTGCCAAGTTGCTTGTCGCGTGAGCAGGCCACGCGCAGCGCCCGCGCAAAAGCCTTGAAGATCGCTTCAATCTTGTGATGGTTTGAGCGGCCGTACATGGTCTTGACGTGCACATTTGCACGAGCACCTCGAGCGAAACCCTCGAAGAAGTCCGTGACGAGTTCGGTTTGCAGATCACCGACCAGGTGCGTCCGCACTTTTGTGTCTACAGCAAATGCTGGCCGACCACTCAGATCAACCGCAGCGATAGCAAGTGTTTCGTCCATTGGCATCAGGAAATATCCGGCGCGCAGAATACCCCGTTTATCGCCGAGGGCGTGGTCAAAGGCTTCGCCGAGCGAGATGCCCACGTCTTCTACGGTGTGGTGTTGATCGACATCGAGATCGCCATCGCACTTGAGATTCAGGTCGAAAGCCCCGTGGCGCGCGAAGAGTTCCAGCATGTGATCGAAAAAGCGAATGCCAGTCGTGATCTTGTATTGGCCGCGTCCTTCAATGGTGAGATGGAGGGCGATACGGGTTTCCGCAGTGACGCGCTCCACGATGGAAGTCCGCTTATTTGACTTGGCTGCGGATGCAGCCTTTTTCCTGATTGTCATTGCGTTCTCCCTCCGAGATGCAATGCCCTGATAGCTTCATTCAGGGCGTCGACCGCCTTGGCCATTTGTTCCCGTGTTCCAATGGTGATGCGCACACGCCCTTCGCAGCCGGGATCGCTCGATCGGTCGCGCACCAGCACGCCCGCCGCGCGCATGAGGCGAACAAACTCTGCATGCTGCGGGCCGATGTCGACCAGGATGAAATTCGCGCGGCTGGGCCAGCGCCGAATATTCGCCGCGTCGAGAGCGGTCTCAAACTGCGCGCGTGCGGCGAGCACTTCGCCTACGTACCAATCCAGATAATGCGTATCTTCAACTGCTGCAGGCAAACATGCCAGCGCCAGCGAGTTCACGCTGTAAGGCGAGAGCACGCGTCGAATCCAGCGCATCAGTTCTACAGAACCTGCCAGCACGCCGACTCGCAGGCCGGCGAGCCCATATGCTTTTGAGAATGTTCGCGCCACGATGAGATTCGGCACAACGCCGACCAGATCCATCACCGTCTCGCCGTGAAAATGAAAGTACGCCTCGTCCACAAGCACCACAGCGTGCGCTGCCCGCTCCGCAATCTCCACGATCTGCTCGCGAGTGGCCACAGAGCCCGAAGGGCTGTTGGGATTGGCGATGGCAATGATTTTGGTCCGTGGTGTGATAGCGGCCATGAGCCGCTCGAAAGGAAATTGCAAATCGTCTGCGGCCTGCACAGCTATCGAGCGCGCATCTGTGGCCGATGCATAGACCTCGTACATGGTGTAGGTCGGCACGGGCAGCAGCAATTCATCGCCCGCTTCGAGAAACGCTTCAAAGAGCACGTGAATCGCCTCATCCACGCCATTGGTCAGCGCCACCTGCTGCGCGGCGAGGCCAAGGTGCGCGGCAACGATCGCTTCCACCGGCTCGCGCTCGGGATAGCGCGTGAGCGCGCCTGCGGAGATGCGGCCAGCACCTCGCGCACCTTGGGCGAACAGGCCAGCGTGTTCTCGTTGAAGTCGAGGCGCAGCGCATCGCGGCAGCCCAGCGGAGGGTGATACTCCTTCATGGCCAGCACGCGGGCGCGCGGCCGCGGAACGATCGTAGTTGTTGATTCAGCCACGAGACCTCCTTTTAAGACGCGTGCGAATGGCCTCTGCATGGCCGACGAGTCCCTCGGCCTCGGCTAGCAAAATAGCCGGTGGCCCGAGTGCACGGACTGCTGGCGCCGCGTACTCCTGCACTGTGATCAGCTTGACGAAATCGTTCACGCTCAGGCCGCCGCGCACCCGCGCCATGCCGCCCGTGGGCAGCGTGTGATTGGGGCCGGAGATGTAGTCGCCCATGGGCTGCGCAGACCATCGGCCCACAAAAACCGAGCCCGCATTCTGCACCCAATCAAGATCGCTTGCGGCATCCACAGTCAGGTGTTCAGGAGCAAGCCGATTCGTAATGTCCCGCGCTTCATCCAGGCTGGCGGCAACAATCACGATGCCGTTGCGATCGAGCGCCTCGCGCGCCACGCCGTTGTTGCGGCTGCGCAGCTTGGTCTCCGCAATCACTGCTTTCGCCAGCGCTGCGCGCGTGGTGATGAAGATAGCCAGTGCTTCGGGATCGTGCTCTGCCTGCGCTACGAGGTCGGAAGCGATGTCATCCGCGTTGCCTCGTTCGCTGGTGACGACAATCTCAGTGGGTCCGGCGAGCATGTCGATCGCGCAATCGAATGCCACCAGCCGCTTGGCCGCCGTGACGTAAAGATTGCCTGGCCCGACAATCTTGTCGACACGCGGTACACTCGTGGTCCCGTATGCCAGCGCCGCAACTGCATGCGCGCCGCCGAGCCGATAGAACTCCGTGATGCCCAGGTGATGTGCGGCGGCGAGAGTCTCAGGCGCCGGCTTGGGTGAGACGACGACGATGCGCTTGACGCCCGCCACCTGCGCAGGAATCGCGGTCATCAGCAGCGTGGAAGGCAGCGGATGCCGGCCGCTTGGCACGTAGCAACCGACGGAGCCAAGCGGCCGCACAAGTTGGCCGGTCGTGAGTCCTGGAACTGGAGTGGCATTCCACGACTCCGGCATTTGCCGCTGAGCAAAGCTGCGAATCTGCTCCGCTGCAACGGACAACGCCTGCTGCAGCGCCGGGCTAATCTCGTTCCACGCAGAGGCCATCTCTTCAGGCGTCACGCGCAGTTGCGCGGGGCCGGCGAGTCCATCGAATTGCGCGGCGTAGCGCAGCAACGCGCGGTCGCCGCTTCTGCGCACAGCGGCCACAATGCGCTTCACCGCGGGCAGCACGGCATCCAGCGCCGCGCCGCCGCGCCGTTCGAGCGCGCCAATTGCAGCCGCCGCTTCTCGCGCTCCTCGTCCTTTGGTCCGGATCAGCTTCATCGTTCACGTCTCTTGTCTTCCGGTCTAAAGCACAACTTTGTTCAGCGGATACTCCACAATGCCCGTTGCCCTGCTGCCTTGAGCCGCGGAATCACATCCCTCGCCACGCGCTCTTCGACGATCGTGTTCACCGCCACCCACTCCGAATCGCTCAATTGCGAAACCGTGGGCGAATTCAAGCGCAGGCAGCACAGCCAGCACTGCCTCGAGGTCGTCGCGCTTCACGTTAAGCATCAGCCCCACCTGCGATTGCGCATCAATCGCGCCGCGCAGCATGAGCGCAATCTGATCGATCTTTTCGCGCTTCCACGCATCGGCCAGCGCGGCCTTGCCGGCGATCAGATGCGTCTCGCTCTCCATCACCGTATCAATGATCTTGAGGTGGTTGGCCTTCAGCGAACTGCCCGTCTCCGTCACTTCGACAATCGCATCGGCCAGCATGGGCGGCTTCACTTCCGTCGCGCCCCAACTGAACTCCACTTTGACGTTCACGCCCTTATCGGCAAAATAGCGCTTGCTGACCTCGACCAATTCGGTCGCAATGATCTTGCCTTCCAGGTCTTCGGCCTTTTCAAAGCCGCTGCCTTCCGGAACCGCAAGCACCCAGCGCACCTTGCGCCGGCTCTGCTTGGCATAAGTGAGCGTGGTCACGCTGGTGACATCGAGTCCGCTCTCCACCACCCAGTCAATGCCGGTCAGTCCCGCGTCGAGCACGCCATGATCCACGTAGCGCGCCATCTCCTGCGCGCGAATCAGCATGCACTCGATCTCGTTGTCATCGATGGACGGGAAATAGGAGCGGCCGTCGGCATAGATGTTCCAACCTGCGCGCTTGAAGAGTGCGATGGTTGCGTCCTGCAAGCTGCCCTTGGGAATGCCGAGTCGAAGTTTGTTAGCCACGGGCCGCCTCCATCTCTGTCATCAAAGGCTTGGTAAAGCAGCTGACCGTGCCCTCGTGGCAAACCAGGCCATCGCCTTCCACCTCAACGCGAAACAGCAGCGTGTCGTTGTCGCAGTCGGTCGCAGCGGAAATTACTGTGCAGGCGGTTGCCGCTGGTCTCGCCCTTCATCCACAGCTTCTGGCGGGTGCGGCTCCAGAAGGTCACAAAGCCGCTCTCCAGCGTCTTGGCATAGCTGACCGGATTCAGAAAACCCAGCATCAGCACCTCGCCGGTACTCGCATCTTGCACAATGCCCGGCACAAGGCCATCCATCTTGTCGAAATCGATTGTTGCATTTTTGTCCGTCATTTTCGTTTCTTTCCTGGTTCGATTTGAACTTTCTGGCGAAAAACAAAAAGCCCGCCGGCTTGGTCGCCGGCGGGCTTTGTTTCTCGATCTCTCTGGCCGTTACTTCAGGCCATGGCAGTCCGCCGGCATGGATGTCCCATGGTGGTGGTGACCGTGATGGCGGTGGCTCTGCATCTGTATAGAAATTAGAGGCAAACCCCCAGCGCTGTCAAATGTCAGAGCTCTTCGGCCATGAAAAATTTGTGGCCTTCACGATGCACTCCCAACCCCTTGTGTCTCTTCGACGTGATCCGTGTTGTTCTGTTCATGTAGCAATTCGACGAGTTCCTGATACAAACGGTTCCGAACGTCGAACCGTTCAGACGCGCGGGTGACATATCGCACCTGAAGATCGATGCCGGCGGCAGTGGGGCGCAGGTTCACCACGGGCGTTGCGCTGAACCGGCTCAGGTCTCCTCCGCGTGCCCCGCGTTTCCACTCCTGCTCAGCGATGCGTGAATTTTCTTCCGTTTCCTTGAGCAAGGCGACATGGATGCGCTCAACCGTTTCGTGGATATCAGCAGTTCCAGGCAAGCTCACGTCAATCTCGTCCCACATCCATTGGCCGGTTGTGGTGAAGTTGAAGTACTGGCCCCGAATTGCGAAGCCATTGAGGAATGCGATTCGCCGACCGGTTGGATGTCCCTTGTCCACCAGGTTTCCCGTTTCGAGCAATGCTGTGCTGAACAACCCGACGTCGGTCACTTCGCCGCCCACACCGTTGATCTCAACCCAGTCGCCCACGTGGATGCCGTTTTTGCCGACGAGAACGAACCAGCCGAGAAACGCGATAATGAAATCCTGCAGAGCGATGGTGAGCGCAGCCGTAGCAAGACCAAGAATCGTTGGTGTTTCTTGTGGTGTTCCGAAGATCACGAGGAGAATCAGCACAGCCCCAAACACCTGGATTACCAGCGCAATGACGCTGCGCAGCGTGTGCATCTGACGCCGATCCAGCGAAGGATTATCCATTAGTCGCCGCACCAGTTGATCGCCGACGAGCATGCAGATGAAGATGAAAACAATTAGCGCGAGCGACTGAAGAATCATGTGGAGCACAATGCGATGTTGGAGCAGCACCTGCGCAGACCACTTGCTATAGACACCGGCAAGCTGTTGTTCCGTTTGGATGCGGTCGTCGTAGATGCTGAGGATCTGGCGTTCGACGCTTCGGTCTTTAATCTCGGCGAGCCTGCCAGCACGGTCTGTTGGATTGCTCGCCGAAGCGGTCGTATTGGCTTTGCTCCCAAGGGCATTGTGCTCTGCCGTCAAGCGCCGCGTATCCTCTTGAGATTGTTGAAGAGCCTGCTGAATCGACTGATAGCGATCGCGCTGGCTGAACCATCCCTTGAGTCGCTTTGCCAATGTTCCGCGCTGCTTCGCAGAGATCAAGGCCACCTGCGCGTCAGCCTGCGATTTGCTGTCGTATTGGCGCATTGACGCTTCGTGTGCGGCCAATTCTCCCTGAATCTGGACGCTTTCATCGCCCGACGCACGCTCAAGATCCCGTTGCGCATCCGCAAGCTCGTCGGAGTCCAGCCCGAGCTGCGCTTTGGCAACATCGAGGTCGCCATTGCCAGAATCTATCAATGCACCATTCTTCGAGCTACTGGCCGGCGAACCTGGCGTCAAGTGTTCGACCAACGCCTGGTCCTGCTTTACAAGTTGCTGGAGCTGCGCAACTTTTTGCGAAAGCGCAAGTGCCTCTCCCGTCAACGTCCGTGACTGTGCCTGCAGGCTGGCCTGCCGCAATGCCGAGGCAAACGCCTGATCCACTTCGTGATCAGCCAGCCGCTCGGCATCTCTGGCGTACTCCATTTCTTCCGCGGTGACCGCCAGCGGCGCCAGAGCCTGGGCGGTTTGCCAGGGGCGCAGATCGACCAGCGTCTTTTTCCCGCCTGTTTCGCCCTGACTCCTGAGAAACGAAAGATTCGCCATCGCATCCCTCGTGGTCCAGGAAAATGCAACGCACAGGAACAACAGCGCCAAGAGCACAAGCAGCAAGACGAGCCTGACCTTGCCGAATACACGTTGAGCGGCGGCGCCGCCGGGGATGGAAGCAATCGGGGGAATTGCCATGAATCATTTTTACAGCAACCTGCGTTCAATGGCTCGTGAAAAATTGCCGCCTTTATTGCCCGGCGACTCTTGGTCTTGCAGTATCGTCCATTGCCGGAGGAGAATGGAGCCGTGCAAATCGCCAAACGAATCGCGACCATCGCCGCCGCATTGCTGATTGCTTCCTTGCCGGGCGCGCGAGATGTTGCAGCCCGAAGCCCTCAAGGGCCGCGCAAAGTACAGTCGATTCCGGCGCCGGAGGCGCGCATCGACATCAACCACGCCAGCGTGGAGGAGTTGCTGAAGGTGCCCGGGATGACAGGCAGCTGGGCCGGGCGCATTGTGCGCTTCAGGCCCTATTACGCCAAGAATGACCTTCTGGATCGCGGAGTGGTCAGCAGCCAGGTCTACGATCGCATCAAGAACTACGTGATTGCCCACCGCGACAGGCAATAAAACCATCGTGACTATGCTTCCGCGGCTCTTTCACCCGGACGTTCCCCGCGCTTCAGAAGTCTGCTCAGGATGACGTAGAGCACCGGTATAAAGATCAGGTTCAGCACCGTAGAGAGGAGCATGCCACCGACAATTGTGGTGCCCACCGAGCGCCGCCCCAGCGCGCCTGCGCCAGTTGCAAAGACCAGCGGCATCACGCCAAGAATAAACGCGAACGATGTCATCAGGATCGGACGTAATCGAAGTTCCGCTGCTTCAATGGCTGCCTCGGCAATGGAGCGCCCTTTGCGGCGCAATTGCTCAGCGAACTCCACAATCAAGATTGAGTTCTTCGCGGAAAGGCCGATCAGCATTACGAGGCCGATCTGGCAGTAAACATCGTTGGATTGACCGCGCAACGACACGAGCCCCAACGCGCCCAGCACCGCCATCGGTACCGCAAGCAGAATGATGAAGGGCAGCGCGAAGCTCTCGTACTGCGCCGAGAGGGTAAGATAGACCACGACGATTCCGAGTCCGAAGATGAGCAGCGCTCTACCGCTGGACTCAATCTCATCGAGCGTCAACCCCGTCCATTCATACCGCATGCCCGGCATCATGACCTTCTTCGCCAGGTCTTCCATGCCCGTAATTCCCTGCCCCGAGCTATAGCCCGGCGCAGGCGAACCGTCGATTTCCACGGCGCGGAAGAGGTTGTAATGCGTGATTACGGGCGGCCCTGCACTCTCCGCTACGCTCACCAGGTTATCCAATGGAATCATCTGGCCGCTATCGGAGCGCACATAGTAGCTGTGCAAGTCACGGGCTGTCATGCGGAAGGGCTGATCGGCCTGCGCGAAAACTCGATAAGTGCGGTTATTGAAATCGAAGTCGTTCACATACTCCGATCCCATGAAGACGCCCAGCGTGGTGGTGATCTGCGAAAGCGGGATATTCAAGGCCTTTGCCTTCTCCCGGTTGATGGTGACCAGCACCTGGGGATCGTTCGCGGAGAAGGTGGTCAACAGGCCGGTGATGTCCTTCCGAGCGCGGCCACCGTTGACGACCTGGTGAGCAACTCGATCCAGATCGCTCAGCGTGTTGCTGCCTGTGTCTTGCAGCATGAACTGAAAGCCGCCATAGCTGCCCACGCCGTTTACGGCGGGTGGTTGGATGACTGCCACCAGGCCGCCATTGGGCTGGAACATAAGACTCTGCAGCTTGGGGCTGAGGTCAGCCACGATATCCGCGGCAGAGTGCCCCTTTCCCCGTCGTTGATCGGCGGGCTTTGTTCTGATGAACATCATGCCTGAGTTGGCGGCGCCACCGCTAAAGCTGAAGCCCATCACGGAAAACGCTCCCGCGATGTCCTTATTCGAGTAAATGATCGCCTGCGCGCGTTCGGCGAGCGCGGAAGTGTACGCCAACGAAGAGCCGGGAGGCGCCTGCACGATTCCGAACAGGAACCCCTGGTCCTCCTGCGGAATAAACCCGGTAGGAACCTTCTGATAGATCCAAACTGTGGCGCCCAGACCGGCAAAAAAGACCACTAGAAGAACATAGCGCAGCTGCAAAGCGCCATGAATCACCTTTGCGTAGGTTCTGCCCAACCAGGTGATAAAGGAGTCAGCCCCGTGGATAAAGGCCGCAAACCCGCGCGACAGGGGGCGGATATGAAGGAAGTCCAACTGGCGCGGGCGCGCTTCTTCGCCACGCAGAAACATTGCTGACAGCGCGGGCGAGAGTGTGAGCGCATTGAAGGCCGAAATGGCAATTGAAAACGCGATGGTGAGCGAGAACTGCCGGTAGAGGATTCCCGTGGTGCCGGGAAAGAACGACACCGGCACAAAGACCGCGATCAACACCAGAGAAGTTGCAATCACTGCGCTGGTCACTTCGCCCATGGCACGCGATGTGGCCTCGTGCGGATCCGAGTGCTCCATGGCGATGTGCCGCTGAACGTTTTCAATCACTACGATGGCATCGTCGACCACCAGCCCGGTGGCCAGGGTGATTCCGAAAAGCGTGAGTGAATTGATCGAGAATCCAAAAACCTTGATGAACGCGAAGGTGCCGATCAGCGATACCGGAATCGTCACCGCGGGAATAATCGTTGCACGCCAGTCGAGGAGGAAGAGAAAGATGACCGCAATGACAATGGCAATGGCTTCACCGAGGGTGACGAGTACTTCCCGAATGGAATCGCCGATGACAGTTGTCGAGTCGAACGCAATGATGTACTCAAGCCCAGGTGGAAAACTCTTCGAAAGCTGCTGAAGCACGACCTTGGCCCGCGAATCCACGTCAAGTGCATTGGCATTCGAGAGTTGCTGCACGCCGATGCCTTGCGCCGAAAGCCCGTTGTATTCGAGGGTTGAGCTGTAATCCTCGGCTCCCACTTGGGCATATCCCACATCCCTGAGAAGGACGAGGCCGCTGGCACTGTTTTTTACGATGATCTGGTCGAATTCAGCAGGGCTGGTGAGACGGCCGACCACGCGTACCGGGATCTGAAAGGCCTGCGTCGGGCTGGAAGGTGGCTGCCCC
This sequence comes from uncultured Acidobacteriota bacterium, assembly GCA_963833995.1. Classification (GTDB taxonomy): domain Bacteria; phylum Acidobacteriota; class Terriglobia; order Terriglobales; family Acidobacteriaceae; genus Telmatobacter. The sequence goes on from CAWIAE010000011.1 coordinate 171,231, forward strand.
AGTTGACCGGCTGGAATCTCAACGTTCTGCTCCATCAGCGCATTTACCACGTCCGTGGCTGTCAAAGCTCGGGCCGCCAGCTTCACGGGATCGAGCCACACTCGCATGGCGTATTTGCGCTCGCCGAAGATGTTTACATCACCCACCCCCGGCACGCGTTTGATCGCGTCCTTGACATACACGTCGAGGTAGTTGGAGACGAATTCGTGAGAGTACCTTCCGTCGCGGCTGAAGAAACCTGCAGCAAATACGAAATTGCTATTGGCCTTGCTGATCGTGATTCCAGTGGAATTGACCGCGGCGGGTAGGCGCCCTGTCACGCTGGCTACTCGGTTTTGTACGTCCACAGCCGCGATATCCAGGCTGTAGCCGGTGTTGAAGGTGGCGGTGATCGAACTGGTTCCGCTATTTGTGCTCGAAGAGCTGATATAGCGCATTCCTTCGACGCCGTTAATTGATTCTTCCAGCGGTATAGTGACCGCTTTCTCAACGGTATCGGCATTGGCCCCAATATAGTTGCACGTCACATTTACCTGCGGAGGTGCCAGCGTGGGATACATGGCGATCGGCAGGGTCGGTATGCAAATGGCTCCAGCCAGAATGATTAACAGCGCACAGACTGTCGCGAATACTGGCCGGTGAATAAAGAAATCGACAAACACTGGAAGCCTTTCCTTTCCGCTACAGGCGGACACGACCAAACTGCTCTTCCCCAATTCCCGGAGGAGTTTTCCAGGCAGGGTGCGTTCAAGCGCCGAGTGGAAAAACCGGCATCCCATTCACCAGGAACTGCGTGCTGGACACGACAACGCGGTCGCCCGCACTGAGCCCTGATGTGATGGCATAGCTGTTTCCAACCGTTTCGCCGAGCGTGACCGGCGTCTCGACTGCCGCAAAGTGGCCGTCCTGCTGCTTAACCACATAGACGAATGTCTGCCCGCCCAAGCGTGTGACCGCCAATACCGGGATGACGGCAGTCGGAGTTGTGTTCCAGATCACCCGAGCTTTGATCATCTGCGCATTGCGAACAATGTCTGGAGTTGCATGTACCGGCGCTTTCACCAGGATTCCCTGCAGCGTGGGGTCCACCTGCGGCGAAACGAAATCGATTTTCGTCTTCTCCAGCAGTTTGCCGCTGGTGTCCGACAGGTCCACTTCCAACCCCAAACGCGCCTGACTGGAACGCTCAGTCGGCACATAAATGTAGGCTTCGAGATCCTTGTGCTCGTCGACCGTCGTCAACGAGACGGCGGGGGAAGTGACTGGTGAAACGAAGTCGCCCAAGTGCACGGGAATGTCGCCAACGATACCGTCATAAGGAGAGCGAAGGGTGTAGTAATCAAGCAACTGCTCCTGCGCTTTACGGGCATTGACGGCGGACTCGTAATCAGCCTTTGCATTCTCATAGGCCTGTTCTGCCTGGTCGAAGGAGTCACGGCTTGTTACACCGGCTTCGAACAGCTTGCGCTGGCGCTCCAATTCGATTGTGTCGTAGTCCAAAAGGGCTTTCTTTTGCTGTTCCGTCGCCCGCAGTGACTGCACAGTGGCCAATTGCTGTTTCGGGTCAATCTCCATCAGCGACTGACCCGCCTTCACGTGATCGCCGGAGCGGACGAAAATCTTGGTGAGAAGTCCGCTGACCTGCGGCAGGATTGTAGTGGAGCGGCGCGACATGATGGTCGCCACATATTCATTGCTCTGCGCCACAGGGGCCAGAGCAACCGTGACGGTTTTCACCGGCATGGCCTGCATTCCCGGGCCAGCTACCTTTGCCGCAGGCTTATTTTGGCAACCGCTAGCAGCCAGCACCAGTACAACAGCACCACATATACCAAGAATTCGTTTCAAAGCAGTAATCTTCACTTGCCCCTTCTTCTTCCTGGACCCGTTTTGCCTGGGTCTAAATTTTCGCGAGGTCGACTGCGAGCGCAGCTGTCCGCCGGTAAATGCCTTCTCTCCTCGCGGAAGAGCCTCGCACAGACTATTTCCCGCTCAGAGCGGGCAAAGATGGAAACAAATCCTTTGTTCGACGCTCGTCGTGATGCCATTGTCGCAAAAAACTCTGCTCCGCGCGAACCCCTGCTGCAAAACCGATTCACAAGGCGCTCTCGCTCTGCCAAACGAAGGGATTGAAATTGGTTCGGTTGTCAAACGCGTCCACCGCCTCGGCGCGTTTCAACCACCCCACCACCAGGTAGGTGACCGGCGTGGCAACAACCTCAACGGCGACCTTGATCAGGTAGGAAGAAAGGACCATGCGCACCAGCATCAGAGGCGGCTGGATACCGGCAAAAGCCACCAGGATGATGACCGTGGTATCCACCGCCTGGCCGGTGACCGTTGAACCGACCGTACGCGTCCACAGCCATCGGCCACCTGTGATCAGCTTGAGTTTGGCCAGTGTATAGCTGTTAGTGAACTCTCCCGCCCAGTAGGCCACCAGGCTGGCCAGTGCGAACCGCGGCACCAGGTTGAAAACAGTGGCATACGCCTCCTGGCCCTTCCACTCCGGCGCCGGTGGCAGCGCAACCGCAAGCTGTCCCATCCCTGCCAGAAGGGCCATGGCGAAAAAACCCAGCCAGATGGCCCGGCGCGAGGCGCCGTACCCGTACACCTCAGTGAACACATCTCCGCAGATATAGGTAAGTGGAAACAGAAACTCCGCCGCGCTCGGGCGTAACGGCCCAAGCTGACAGATTTTCGGCCCAACCAGGTTTGAGATCAGGAGCACGACTACAAACCCGATGGTCAACAGATCGAGGTAGCGGAAGCGGCGCATTCTCATCGAGGATAAATCAAGGCCCGCATTTCCCAACCGGCCATCACTCCGCCCGTAGTTCGATCAACAGCTTACACTTCCGTCTTGTCGGCCACTTCGGTCTTATCGGCGCACCGCGACCATGCAAACCCGTGCCCTTCCGGTGGGTCACTCACTGCCAGGCCTTTCTAGTACACGGGCATTCTAGTCTTTGACACACCTCGAATGAGTTGATAGCCTTCTTGAGGGCGTTTCCGGCCAGCCGAGGCCGTTTTTTGCCCTCTCAGCGTCCCCGTCGTCTAGCCCGGCCTAGGACACCGCCCTTTCACGGCGATAACACGGGTTCAAATCCCGTCGGGGACGCCAATCAAATCAATAACTTAGCCGATTTGCTCCAGTTTTTCTGCGGAGCATTTTGGGGAGCAGTTAAGCGCCGGTTGAGGCGTCACATCGGCTTGTCGGCTTACGCACCATCGCAACCACCTTCTGTTGCGCGGCTCGTTTTGCCGGCATCTGCGCTTGAGCGTAGATGTCCAAAGTGACCCGACTTGACCCGTGACGTAGTAATTCCTGCACAACTTTGACGTCTTCCCCATTCGCCTTGAGAAGGGTCGCATAGGTGCGCCGGAACGTATGCCAGCCGACTCGCTTTCGAATACCGAGGCGTCGCACAACCGGGTCGATGTGGTACCGCATGACCGTGGACAGCCAGAGCGGCTGCTTCCCACGTTTCTTACCGGCCCGACTGCTGTTTGTCGCAAAGACCCAATCCTCCGGCTCTCGAAACGGCGTTTCGCGAAACCAAGTGAGAAGGTCGCCCATCGTGTATTCGTCGATGGGTACGGGCTTCTGCGATGCTTCGGTCTTGCACCGACCGACAACCTGGTCAACGACAGACCTCTGGACATCTATTTGCAGGTTTTCAAAATCGATGTCCTGCCACTTCAGCCCAGCGAGTTCGCCGCGACGAAGCCCCGTCACCATGCTCAACAGCACCAGAGTTCGGTCCCTAGGGAGAAGCTCCGCAAGAATATCCTGCATTTCAGAAATGTCCAAAATGTCGGGAACGGAGACTCTCTTGGAGCTTTGGCGAACGCCAGCTCCTCGGGTCAGACCCTTGATCGGGTTTCGATCAGTGAACTCCCACCGCATCGCGTGATTGAAGAGCACGCCCATGATGTTGCGGATTTTGGCCTTCGTTCCGGGAGCAAGAGGCTTCTTTTTCTTGACCTGGGGTTGTTCCGGACCACCCGCTAGCCGAGCTCTTCTTCAACGGTTGAAGTTGCTCCAACCATTCCTCCACCATCGGAGTCTTGATTGCGGCAAGTTCATGCCTTCCCCACCTCGGCTCGATCCACTTCGTGAGGTAGGTTTCGTAGCGGTTTCGCGTGGACCAGGCTCGACCCTGCTCGACAGAAGAGTCAAGCTCCTTCATACGAAAGTGGTCGATCAAATCCTGCATCGTGATTCCGCTAAAAGCATTCGCTTCATTTGAGTTGATGGCCAGTCGCCAGCTTCGCACCGCTCGTTCCGCGGCAGCTTCCGTTTTGTACTGGTCAAGGGTGCCTACCTGCCTCTTGCGGCGAACGCGGCGACCGGTGGGCATAATGTGGAACCAACTGAACATCCAAACGGGGACCTTGCTCCCATTGACGTCCAGATACAACGAGCCATTTTGTTTCCGCGCCTTCCTCAATACAGCCTCCTTTCGCTGAGGGCGCAGAACGCATCGATAGACACACTGTACCCTGAACAGCTACGACAGAGAAAGAGCTCCCTCGGAAACGGGCCTCGGGGAAGTCGCTCTGGATCAAAACGATAAGGATCAACCGAACGGCTGCAGCACTCAATCAAGTGGAAGGCGGGCGGGTAGCCTACCTCTCGCCCGACTGCCGCGCAAGCCATTTGCTAAGTTCGGACAGAAGAAATCGCCACTGGCGCCTCTTTGCGTTGCGGACCGGATGTCCGGGAAGATGGCCCTCGCGGGCAAGGCGCATCACGGTGACAGGGTGTAGTCCCAAAAACTCTCCTGCCACTATTGAATCTACGTACGGTTCAAGGCTCACTGCCACGCTTCTGAGTCTCTCGGCCGCCATGAAGTCTCTCCCATATAGTGAGAATGTTTCGATCGCAACATTTCCGTTACAGCAATGTGCATTTCAATACAAGGGTGCCATAACGCGCTCTGATCAGCAAGAGGAATGAGATCGCAAAGTTCATCTTGCTTTTCCATTCGAGGGTTTTGAACGATGTGCCTTGCGCCTGGCCTCTCGCTCCAGCCGAAGATTTGCCTCGTGTCTCCGTATCGCAGCCTGGTAGACCTCTTCCCACGGCACTGGAAGTGCTTCGGGCATGCCCGATGAGCTGTACGACTGCGTATTCTGGGCGGCTTTCCACGATCATCTCTCGTGGCTTTCCTTTGGCGATTATTGACGTGGCTGTAACGAAGATGGTCTGACTCTTGCGCTCGATCAGGTAGGCCATGGGGAAGGCTCTCCTGTTTGCGTTGTGCGATGCGACGAGCCAACTTGCGATCCCTGAATCGCGTCAAATGAAGTAACACTCTTGGCGCTTTCAGGGGCTAAAGTTCTTTCACTCTCATAGCTGCTCGATCGCTCGAAAGTTTGACACCCCACATTCAATTTTTTTCTGAGCGTTCACGCTTCGGCGATTTATGGCAGCAACCCTTCTTCATCTGGTTGACGAACACGGCGCAACCTGTCCCATCTCAAGTGCGGCTTGCGGTTGAGAGCGCGTATCGCTGGGCCGTGCGGGAATATCAGCATATTGACCAGGCCGTGCTTGCAGGAATGGCCGAGTCGGTGGCGGTGGGGATGTGCCGGCGCCTGGACCAGATTGGATTTCCGAGGCGGTATGCGTTCGCGGCATTAACCGGCAAATTGCAAGAGTGGTATCGGGCGCACCCGGTTGTCGAAATCGCAGTTGGACCCCGACGAAGTCGATCGCATCAACGGAGCCCAGGCGCATGGCTGCTTCTGCCACGGAGATGAACCTGCTGTTTTCCGAAATAAAGGCTCGACTGAGTGAACGTGACCGGCAGATCCTCGTTCTACTCGAACAGGACCTCGGGCCCAAAGAAATCGCCAAGGCATTTGACATCAGCTATACTGGCTGCCGCGAAAGCCATCCAGCGCGCAAGGGACAGGATGGCGGCAATACTTTCCGGGACCGGCACTGAAAGCAAAGAAGATGACGAAGAAATGCCACGATCCACGAACATTTAACCTTAAGATTTGGTGAGCCGAGTCCAGAGTGAAATCGATTCGCAAATTCTTTCTCGAAGCAAATCCGAACCCCAGACGGGAAGGCTGTCCTGACGAGAAGACGTTAAAGGACATCGCGGAGAATCGTCTGCCCGCGGATCACCCGGCGCGGCTGCACCTCGCCTCCTGTTCGCCATGTTTCGCGGAGTTTCGCAGCTTCAAAGCGGAAGCTGATGCCGCGCGCGCATCGCGATTGAGGATTCTTGCGTGGGGACTCGCGGCCTGTCTTGTCATTGCTCTCGGGGTTTACGGATCAAGAGCGCTGCTAAGGAAGCCGGCCCCGCAAACCGCCGGAAGCGGGACGCAAAAGCAAGCCGGCCAATTGGCCGCCGTGGACCGGACAATCGATCTCTACAACCATGGGACTCCACGCGGCGGAAGCGAACCGAGTCCGCTGGAGGCGGTTTCGCTGCCTTCGGCGCTTGTGCATCTCCGGTTGATCCTGCCGCGGTTTAGTGACCCCGGAAACTATGTCGTTGCGGTTTCAAAGGACAAGGCAGGAACGGCAATTGCTGCTCGCGGAAGCGGAAAGACAGTTGCCGATGGTCCACGATTGTTCCTGGACGTTCCGCTCGACCTGCGAGGGGCGCCCGCTGGATCATATTTCCTGGCCACCGTGCGAGAGAGTGATAACGGAACTTACTACTATCCACTGAATGTGCAGGGGCATTGAAAAAGCAAAGACGTTTCCAACGGAGCATTCAGCAGTAGACTGGTTTGCAATGAAAGCCACCAGGATTTTGCTCGTATTCGTGACAGTTCAGGTCCTCGCTCTTGCCCAGCAGCAACCCGAGCAATCGCTGGATCAAGTGACATCGAAGGAGTTCCTGCAAGCGCTCATTCAGGATGACGTGTACTTCTTCATCGCGCCAAAGGTTGCCGAGTCTTTGCTCACGCACCGCATAGAGCCGGTTCTGCCTCATGGGGAAATGATGGCGAGAGTATCTGGCACTGTGATCATCGCCTTCGAGATCACGAAGGATGGAAAGGTGCGGCGTCCGATGGCAGTATCGGGCCCAAGATTGCTTCAGGGACCCGTGTTGACGGCTGTCAAACAGTGGACCTTCAAGCCCTACCTCCTTGGCGGCAAGCCTACTTCCGTGGCTACTTCGATTCCCTTGACCGTCTCGAATTTCTAGGGAGGAGGGCGTTCCGATATTTGTTGAGGATTGAACTAGACGCCTGTAATGGTGGTCTGGCCATTTCGTCTGCGCTTCCCTTTCAGGTGATCCCGCTCACACGAAAATTCCGCATCGGCATCCACACATACGGGATCGCTTTTCTCGGACATTCAACGAGGAACAGAGTTGCTTTCCATGGTGTCTAATGAACTAACTGGGCCACACAAATGACACGCCGTTTTGTACTGCTGATGTTCGTTTTGGCACAAACAATGATTGAGCCCTCCGTTCACGGTCAGGCCCGAACTGTGCAGCCGCTCTATGCTTCTATAAGGATTTGTGAAATCTCTTTCCACCATGAAAAGGTAAATCCGAAATATGTTTCGCTTGATGCGGAGTATGTGAGCGCGGTTCCACATGGCCTGTTTTTGACGGATCGTCGTTGCCCAACGAAGGCGCTTCAAATTGACTTTCCGGATACGGGCCTCGATCCAAGCGTTGCGTTGCTCAAGAGGCACCTATTTGAAATCAACCGGGCGAGTGGGACATTCCAGGGAGTTCTCAAACGCGATCCCGTCACCAAGCGGGTCTACCTGTGGCTGCAATCAGTGGTCAATCTAAAGTCCGCTGAGTACGTGCCAGAACTCAACAAAGACGAGCCGATCCAGCTACCGGAACCTCCGTTGCCGAAATGGCCAGCGGATTCATAGAGCGTATGAAATCGGCCGTTCTGCTCTTTGCTGTCCTATTTCACGCCAAAGCGGAAATTTGGACTGCGGGGGACCGGCCCGGTGATTTGGCGTACGCGGAACTTCTCCATTGCCCACAAGCCGCCAACGTCGCAGCTTTCGGACCTACAATTGGACTGCTAATCGAGAAAACTTTTCCAAGTTGCCTTTGGGGCTGCGCTTTGCATCGGCATCGCAGCGGGGCTTGTATATTTACCCTTTTCGCTGTTTTGGGAGTACGAGGACGAGCCTCATGTCTACTCGATAACGTGGCGGTCAGCCATAGTCCTACTAGTGCTGACACTTCTCACACAATGGATTTCGCATTTGATCTTCCGCTGGATCGGACAACGCTCTCCGGTCCAGATCAAAAGCAAGCGAACTGAAAAGCTGATGAACCGTCGAGCCCGATTGCTGTATGTAATCGCGGTCTTGGTGGCCGTCATCATCGCAGGATGCAGTGCTCTTCGTTAGAACTGGGATCGGGTTTTAGTCCGTCGGTGTGAGATGAACATCGGTTTGACGGAAAAGCGCCCTGGGGCGAAGTAGGTATTGAATCCACTACCGCCGAGGCTCCGACAGTGCTTTATCGGGTAGTCGGAAATGGCTATTGCTATACGGCTTTCCACCTCCCGACCTGCGGAATCGCTTAGTGCACGAAAACAAGTCCCATGTCGCCGTTGAGTACAACGTCTTCACGACCTTCGGTCATGAAGGCAAGTACACACTGCGCTCTGTGGACGGCGTCCTTTTAGCAACCGGCAATCGCGTCCTTCGCGAGACCCGTGAGTTCGGAGGACAAATGGTCTCGGGCGAAGACGAGACTCTCAACTGTCCTTGATTCTTGTGACCTGGCGAGCAACCGCCTAGGCGGAATCTTCGGCCGCGAAAGAATGGCGATTTTAGGGAGCTAACTCAATTCCTGGGCGACCTGCACGGCCTTGCTCAGTTGATTGTCGCGCCCAAGTAGCGCTTCACCGTAGGACCAATCCACCGGAACATCCGGAGTGATTCCCTTGCCTTCTATGCGGTTCCCGTTCCAACTCACATAGGCGCCGATTGGAATGACGAGTCGATAGTCGTTTCCAATCTTGAAGCCAGAACGGGACAGAAGTCTGCCGGGCGTTTTGTTTCCAACGATAGTGCCGAGCCCATTTTCCTGGGCAAACTGAGCGAGCATCTCCGCCGCGCCCGTGGTGTGTTCATTCACAAGAATCACGACACGGCCGTGAAAGCTCTGCCTTCCCAAGCCGGATGTTTCAAGCACAACGGACTTCTTTCCGAGAAACTTGAGAGCGAGGAATGGAATTTCCAGCTTTGACTTCGGAATGCGATCAAACTTGGGCAGACTGGCCTTGTCATAGCCGCGTTCCGCAGTCGGGCGATCCAGACTGTAGCCAATCGGAACTTTTGAAGGAGTGAGATAGCTCATCAGGTGGAGCCCGCCGATTCCTCCACCGGGATTCCCCCGCAGATCGATCACCAATCGCTCGACGTTGGGGATCTTCTCGTGAAAGACAGCATCGACGTCCTTCGCGAAGTCGATCCCAATCTTGCCGGGGAACAAGCTTACCTTCACGGCTCCCAGCGACTCGGCCGCCATTGCGGCGGTCACGCTGTCTGGCTCTGAATAGGGATTGTCTTTGTACTTAGGCTCCGGCGTCGCCAGGTCCAAGCGCTTTTCGGCCCTGTTCCCATTCCTGGAGATGACGATGGGAATTCGTTCATCCATCGGGAACACAGGCGGCTCATCGGGCGAAATGTTGTGCCCCTTTGCTGAGATCAGGGAATCTCCAGGCTGGACGCCGGCACGAGCTGCCACACCTCCCGGCAACACATCCTGAAAGACCCATCGCGTCCCATCGGCGTTCGTCTCGACCTTGCGAAAGCTTGCATTGATCGCGTTGCGCGGAGTGATTTTGGTTGTTGGGCCAAGCAAGCCCAACCCGCTGGAATGAACCTCATGAAGCATGCTTGTCACCGCCGCTTCAAAGCCGTCCACCGTTTCAGCGCCGAGAATCGAGTCGGTGTGCTTCGCGACGATCTGTTTCCAGTCTTTACCGCCAAACGTCGGATCGTAATACTTCTCAGCCACCAACGTTGAAATCTTGCTCAGTAGGTTTTGCCGATCAGAACGGGTGAGTGCCATAAGAATCCTCTCCAGAGGGATGAATTACAAAGTGGTATCGGGATTGCCGACCAGTTGGAAGCTCGCCCAGTAGTAAGGCGGTGCGTTGTCCTTTGATGAGTTCAAGCTGCGCGTCTCTGAGTGCTTCGGCTTCCGGTTCGTGCATTGCGACGTGGCGATAAAAGTCGGTCATCATTCGCGAGGTTGAGTGATCTTCAAGCTCCCACAGGGTCGAGACCACGCTGTCGGCGCCGGCCTCAATGAAGGCGTTCACGAGGTTTGCAACGCCGGCTTCGCCCACCGGGCCAACGCCGGTATTGCAGGCGGAGAGGGTCACAAGTCTTGCGTTCAGGTGCATCTTGCGAATGTCTCGCACTTGAAGCAGGCCGTCGTCACTCTTGCTTGGATTGGGAGCGAACACGAGCGCCGAACGATCGGGGTAGTCAATATCCGTGTAGCCGTGCAAGGCGAGGTGAAGCACGTTGAATCGTGCAAGTGGCAGACTCTCGAAGTGAGTCTTTGTGGCGTCATCTCCCAGGAGAATGGTGCTGGGCTTGGGCAGCGTCGTGGCGATTGACTGCACTTCTCTCTTGCTGTCAGGGAGCGGCGTAAGCTCGCTGCGTTCAGGCCCCGAGATGGCGCGCGTGATGAAGTTGCGGGTATCGGCGGTTTGGGTCCACGCAGCTACTCCCACATACGGCAACGATTGGTCTTCATGCTCCCGCTGGCCCGCCCTTTCAGGATGTGAAGAACAGTCGAGGATGGCGTGACGCTTACTTCGTGCGTTTGGAGAAGGTACTTCCCGTTGTCGACCAGAGCCGAGAACGGCAGCAAGTGCAGCGAGCCATCTGGGATCAGGATCAAATGCGACTTCTCGCGCAATTCAGTGACCGGGCCGAGCAATTCATTAAACAGTTTCTGGCCGAGAGCGGGATCTACGCCCTGCGCGCGGAGTTCGTGCCGATACTTGTCGGCATCAGCCTCCAACGTCGTTTGTCCAGGCAATGTGTACGGGCGCACGGTCGTCTTCGTTATTGCCAGCGCCTGTGAGTGGGGTTCAGCGACGACGTATTCGACAACGAGATCGTCGTCACTCAGGTCGTGCTGGAGCTGGGCAAGGGTGATGGGCCGCGTTGCCGTCTGCCCTTCGAGAGATGAACCATCGAGATTGAGTTCAGTGTGGTAGATAGCGTCCGTGATTTGCGCGCGCTGCTTGGGATCGTCGGTGTCTATGAGGGCCAGGTTCAACCGGGTCAGTCTCAGCTCTTCTGGCGTAGGGGCGTGCGGAGGAATTGTCCCGTGATGTTGCAAACCCTCGGTCTCGACGCGTCCACGAACCTGCTCAAGCACGCGAAAAGCATCATCGTATTTCTTCTGAGCGCAGAGGGACGCAAAGAATCCGGAATAGACGTATCCCATCTGCGGCGAGCACGTAGCGCTGTACGTTTTGAGTCGGGGCATGGGCAAGCATTGCATCAATGAGCGCAGCGCTTTTGCGGTATAGTTCGTCCGACCCCTTCGCATTGCCAAGTTTCTGCGTGATCTCCGCTTTGATCGCCAGATTTCTCGGTACAAAATAGAGTTCGTCCGGGATATGGGTGTTGGCGTCGATGGCTTCATCGATGGCCTTCAGTGCTTCAGGAAGCTGGCCTTGATGCTCATGCGCCAGTGCGAGAAAGCCGCCTGCTTCAGTAATTCCTCGCCAGTAAGAGAGGAGTCGAGCATCCGCGAGCGACCTGTTGCAGTCGGCAACCGCTTGTGACCACTGATTGAGGTCTTCATAAACTTCGGCGCGGGACATCAGAATCTGAAATTCGTGACCTTTTAGAGAAGCATTTGGCAGATGAGCCAGCGCATCGGCCGAAAGAGCCAATGCCTCGTCGTAGCGCCGGAGGCCGCGGAGCGCGTCGATCTTCGAATTAACTGCAATCGACGGGTAGGCGAGATCGGGATTTGCTTTCGCAAGTTTTATGGCTTCGTCGAGAGGAGTCAGCGCCTCCTTGTACCGGCGCAACTCGACCAGGCCGTCTCCGTAAACGCTGGCGTACCGCACACTGGCAGCCGGATCATGCAAGACTTTGGCGGAAGTCCACGCCTCCAGCACATCTTTCTTCGCTTCGGCTGTATCTCCAAGGATGAACGCGGCGATGCCCTGTTCGCCGGTGGCGCGCAGTGCTAGTTGGAGATGGCCGCGGCGACGGGCGAGTTCGGCAACTTGCGTCCAGGTGCTCCGCGCAGATGCCGCGTCGTAATCGGTCTCCAACATTCCGCGGATCGTCAGAATTCGAAGGCGCGTTTCCGGGTCCGCGGCTTCGGGACGAGCCAGGTCGTTCGTGAGCTGAAAGATGGTGGCGGTCAGGCTGGAAGATTCGGAATTCGGCGGGATCTGGCTCACATGAGCATAAAGTGCCTTGGAATCCCGGTGCTGCTGTGCAAAGAGAAGTTCTGCATGGTGGTACAGAGGCTCGGCCTTAATCCAGTTGTCGTTCCATGAGAGCGAGTCCGCTTGCGCTGAGCAGAGAATCCGGGTCGCGGTCATTGACTCTGGCGCTGTGGAACCGAGCCCAGCAGATTCCTGCAACTGCTATTGCAATCAATGAGATAGATGTGGCAATAAGACGCCGGCGCGTAACCCTCAAGAGCCCATCCTGCGCCGCAGGAAAATTGGGAAAGGCCTACGCGGACACAGCACTCCCCTGGGTCGAAACCGGCGCGTTTGTTCTTTGATTCGTCCGTTTTGGAGGTGGGTTGCCTGACCGTTTTCAGCCAACATTTTGCGCGGTCTGAATGTTGACTGATATGCAATCTCCGCAATTCGCCCAGAGCCGCCCAGAGGCCTACGAAAACGTTGGAAATGTCGACATTTCGGGATCAATCGTTCTTTAAGGCATTTCAGTTTTCTAGGCAATTAAGAAAGCCGTGTTCGTAGCTTTCATATGAGCAGACCTCAATGTGAATTTGAATCTTAGGGTCGACTCCAAATTCATTCTTGTACTGCTGGTCCGCGTCTGCCAACGACGGAGCCTTGCACTCGAAGATGCGGCGGCTCGTCGTTCTGATCTTGTAAACGAAATATTCCATATTGAAATGAAGAAAGAATAGTCTATGGCCCCGCGGAAGAAATGTCCTGACAAAACACTAAGGTCCGGTCATTTGCCCGTGCCTGGTTGATCTCTGAAAACTGGCGCGATTCCGCACGTTTGAGGACCAATCCCGCTGCAGCGAAGGCGGAGAAGTTGGTACTGCTCGATCATGTTGCCCGATTCGTTGATTTTATGTGGGTTAGCGTTGTACGCTTGGCAAGAACCTCGATCAACGTGATCTGGAGACCGCCAGATGAATCTCAAGCGCTTTCGCGTGTGGAAGTATCGGAATATTCAAGATTCTGGGGATGTTCAACTTGACAGCGACCTGACTTGCATCGTGGGCAAGAATCAATCTGGGAAGACCTCCCTGCTGCGTGCACTGCACAAGTTCAATCCGCGCGATAAAAGCGAGAAATATAGCTTCAGCTCCCATTGGCCACGCGGCGAACGGCGCGCGAAGAATGTGAATCAGGTGGTCTGTACAACGACCTTCGAACTGACGGTGACTGAAAAGGATAAGCTTTCCACTATCACCTCGAAGCCGATGAATGTCGATCAGGTGATTGTTAAAAAGAACTACGCAGGTGAATTCGAGATAGAGTTTGAGTCAGCCCCAGACCTATTTCCCGGATTTGCTTCACCCAAATGAGATTGACAAGCTATGCGGTGGACTGCCAAAGCCCAGTGAGCCTGTGGCGGCAGCGTTCGCGGAACTCGCGAAGGAATGTGACGAAGAGATCGCTCTTATTGTTCGCGAAGGGCGCTACGGCGATTTGGCTCCTCTCGTGGAAGAGCATTCCCAGGCATTGAACGCTCAGAGATCCCCAGGCAATCCACAGCCGCAACATCAGAATGAGAATGCTTTCGTTGCGTCTCATATGCAAAAG
>CAWIAE010000012.1:0-200283 GCA_963833995.1 uncultured Acidobacteriota bacterium
GACTGTCCTGCGGGAGACCAGCGGTTGACAATCGCCTGGGCGAGCTTTCCCAGCGTCTGCTCGGCCTCGTTGTCGCCTGTCCAGCGCTGGTCTTTGTTGTCGAACGTGAAACCGGCAATCACCACAGGCCCGTTCTTCGTCGAAATCAAGGCGACATCGTTGCGTACAGCGTCCAGCGCCCCGGTCTTGTTCGCAATCGCCGAACCGTTTTCGCTTGTATCGAGGGCCTCGACGTACCGGGGCAGGCTGTCGCGGTCCTGCTGGTGGCGCAGCATGTTCAAGATCGCTCCGCAAAGCGGCCCATCCGCGGGCAGTTGTTCAGTCTTCCCCAGCCCAAGATGGCATGTGGCGAAGCGCTCCATGATGGATGCCATCTCGCGCGGCGTGGTTTTGCCCAGCCCGAAGCGCACCTGATCGGCGGGCATCGGCTCCGTCGCCGGCACATAGACTTTCTTGTAGAGCACGGTGTCGCGCAGACCGGCAGCGCGCAAAGTTGCGTTGATGTGGTTCAGCCCCAGCCGGTCAATGGCCATGTTCGTCGCCGTGTTGTCGCTCAGCACAACCATCAGCGTAAGCGTATCCCCCAGTGTGAGGGCGATGGGCGGCGTGAGTTCGCCTAGCACCCCGGAACCCTGCACCTGGTTGGGCTTGGTCAGTACCAGCCGCTCCGCCAACGTGGCTTTGCCCGCGCGGATCTGCTCCGCCGCGTCCAGCAGGATTCCCATCTTGATCACCGAGGCGGTCTGTACCGGCAGATCGGGATCGATGGACGCGGTTTGCCCGGTTTTCAGGTCTGTCGCGTAGAGAGCTACATGGCCGTGATGGGCCCCGGCAATGGCTTCAAGCTGAGTGTCGAGCTGCTGATCTTCCTTGAGCGCCGATTGTTGCGCAAACACCCCCGTCAACCCAACTGCCGCAGAGCACAAAAATGCCGCGAAGCGCATCCGGAATGGTGAAAACATCATGGGAACAGACTAGCGCGCCGGGCGCGGTGGGTCATTCCGCCCGCTCAAACGTCAGCGATGCCGAGTTGATGCAGTAGCGCAGACCCGTAGGCTTCGGCCCATCGGGGAAAACATGGCCCAGATGCCCTCCGCAGCGGGCGCAGGTCACCTCGATGCGCCGCATGCCGAAGCTGCTGTCCTCATGTTCCTCCACGGCCGTGGAACCGGCTGGCAACATGAAACTAGGCCAGCCGCAGCCCGAATCGAACTTCGCGCCGGAGAGAAACAGCAGCGCGCCGCAGGCCGCACAGTGATAGTTGCCCGTCTCGTGGTTCTCCGTCAGAATCCCAGTGAATGGACGCTCCGTGCCCTTCTCACGCAACACGTGATATTGCTCGGGGGTGAGCTGGGCGCGCCACTCAGCCTCCGTGTGGGCAATTTGTTCCGGCACTTCGCTCATTGGCTTCTCCTTCGCTCTTGTTACCCAAATTGGATGCCTGTGGTCCTGCAAAAGCTACGGCAATCCTGTTGAAGCGGGGTCGCAACCCCGAAAGGATGAAGATTGTCAGTTCGCACCGGCGCCGGTCTTCGTGCAACGGCCCTCGGCGCCGATTAGGCCAATACCACCGCGAGCGCAAATCCGTCGTACCCTTTTGGCCCCACAGTCTGCAGCACCGTGGCGCTCAGGCGCGGTTCTGCGGCGACCAGTTCGGTGAAGCGCCGCACGCCCTGGATGTCGGGATCGGCATTCTGAGCCTGGACGACCTTGCCGTCTCGGACCACGTTGTCGGCCACAATCACCGTTCCAGGCCGTGATAGCTTGAGGGACCAATCGAGATACTCCGGATAGCCTGATTTGTCGGCGTCAATAAAGACCAGGTCGAAAGGCTCTGCGTCGCCTGCATCGAGATCTGCAAGGCTCTCGCTGGCCCGGCCCACGCGCAAATCCACCTTGTCGAACACCCCCGCATTGCGCAGATTGGCGCGCGCCACATAGGCGTGATGCGGGTCCAGTTCCAGAGAAACGATCTGACCGCCCTCCGGCAATGCGCGGGCCATCCAGATGGTGCTGAATCCGCCCAGGGTTCCAATCTCCAGAACTCGTCGCGCACCCGAAATGCGCACCAGCAATTCGAGAAATCTGCCTAAAAACCAAGTCACGTCGATGGTGGGAAGGCCAGCCTTCGCATTGGCTTCGAGCGCAGCGTCGAGCCCCGAATCGGCAGGGGCCAGACGTTCGCCGAAGTAGCGGTCTACTTCCGCCCAAATTTCCTGCATGTTTTTGACCTCAGGGAAAGGCTACTTGTCGCGTGCCACGACGAAATCCGGAACCCACAGAAGGGCGCGCTTGAAGTCGGAATCGGGCAGCGGGGCCAGCGCCTGGCGGGACTGCTCAGCGTAGCGGTCAGCAAGGGTCATGGCGTACTCAACCGAGCCGTTGCGGATCAGGATCTCCTGAATCTTGTCGCGGCTCACGTGCTCGAAGCTCCGGTCGTCGAGAACCCTTTGGATGGTCTGCCGGTCTTTGGCAATGCCATGGTCAAAGGAGTGGATGACGGCCAGCGTGGCCTTGCCCTCGCGCAGGTCGCTGGCCACGGGCTTGCCCAGCACCTCTTCGGTCGCGGTCAGGTCGAGCACATCGTCCACGATCTGGAATGCCAGGCCCACAGCACGGCCATAGGCGGCCAGGTTGGCTTCCTCAGCCTCGGTTGCCCCCGCCAGAACCGCTCCCAATCGCATCGAGACGGAGAACAGGCAGGCGGTCTTGCGGAAGATCAGATCGTAATACTCAGCTTCCGAGACGGCTTTGCCAAGCTTTTGAATCTGCAGCAGTTCACCCTCGACCATCTGCTGCGTGAGCCCGATGAGCAGATCGAGTACCCGGAGATTTTTTTCCTCCAGCGCCACCCGAAATGCCTGCATGTAGAGCCAGTCGCCCGCCAAGACGCATTTCTCATTCCCCCAGGTCGTATTGGGAGAGGGGCGTCCGCGGCGCATATCCGCGCCATCGATGATGTCGTCATGAACGAGGGTGGCGGTGTGCACCATTTCCACCACCGCGCCGAGCCGGATGGCTCCAGAGCCGGAGTAGCCCAGAAGATGCGCGGCCAGCAGCAGCAGTGAGGGCCGGATGCGCTTGCCGCCGCCTTCGCGCAGGTATTCCGCTATTTCCGTGATGGTGCTTACGCTGGAGGCGGCGTCGCGGCCCAACTCCTGCTCGATTGCCACGAGGTCTTCCCGCAGCAGATCGAACACTTCTCTCGCCGTCGCTATCGCCAAGGTGCTCAATGGTCTCAGATTCTCGCTCTTCTTGAGTTCCGATGCGGACTTGATTGCCGAGCGCTTTTGTTGAATGCGCCGACATCCGCCAGCAGCCTTTTAATTCGTGCGGTAATTCGTAAACTGCAAATCTACGCCCAGATCCTTACCCCGAAGCGTCGAAATAATGGCCTGAAGATCGTCGCGGTCCTTACCCGCTATCCTCACAGTATCGCCCTGGATGCTGGCCTGCACCTTCTTTTTCGAGTCCTTGACGATACGAACGATCTCCTTGGCTTTTTCTGTTGGGATTCCCTGTTGCAAGGATATCTTCTGGCGGACACTCTGGCCGGCTGCGGGCTCCATTTTGCCGTAGGTGAGGTTTTTGAGCGAAACGCCGCGCTTCACGAGCTTCTGGCCGAGGATTTCCTTCACTGCCTCCAACTTGTATTCATTGGCCGAGGCCAGTTGGATCTCCTTGTCGCCTTCGACAAGAGTCACCTCTGAGTGCGAATCCTTCAGATCGAAACGCTGGCGAATCTCTTTAAGCGCCTGGTCAATGGCGTTGCGGACCTCCTGGATATCCACTTTGCTGACGATGTCGAATGAATTGTCCTGCGCCATGCTTTCCTCGATTTGTCCGGGGGGCGCGAACTCTCGCGCCGAGCGGTGCAACTCTATCAGTTTCCCACGCCGGGGGGAAGGTGGAACAGCCGGGTAAAGTTTTTCGTGGTTGCGGCGGCAATTTCCGGGGCTTCGAGGCCCTTCACTTGGGCCAGCACGGAGGCGGTTCGGGACACCCAGGCCGGCTCGTTGCGCTTGCCGCGATCGGGCGCGGGCGCGAGCCACGGCGCATCGGTCTCCACCAGCAGATCATCGAGGGGAACCTGGGCGGCCACATCGCGCAGCGGCTGAGCTTTGGGATAGGTGAGATTGCCGGCGAAGGAGATGAGGAAGCCCAAATCCAGCGATCGTTGCGCCTGCTCCCAAACCCCGCCGAAACAGTGCATTACCCCGCCCAGGCCTGTGCGTTTCCAGTGCTCGTCCAGGACGGGAAAAAGGTCGTCCCATGCGTCGGTGCTTCCTTCCTTTGGCCGGCAGTGGATGAGGATGGGGCGCTTGCGCCGAGCGGCGATTTCGAGCTGGCAAATGAGCCCTTCGCGCTGGACTGAGTGGGGCGCGCCTTCGTGGTAAAAATCCAGGCCGATCTCACCGCAGGCGATGACCTCGGGCTCGGCGAGAAGGCTGTCGAGCTGGGCGAGGGCTACCGAGTCAGCCTCGGGCGTGTTGTGCGGATAGATGCCGGCGCTCGAAAAGAGCCGGGGCATGCCGGGCCGGCCATTGAACTCGCGGCAAATCTCAAGCGCCTGTTGCATCTGCGAAGGGCCTTCGCCGATGCCGATGGCCAGCACTGCGCCCACGCCGGCTTGGGCTGCCCGCGCAAGCATGGCGGCGCGGTCGTCGGCGTAGCGCTCGCTGTCGAGATGGGCGTGGGAATCGATGAGCAAGATCGGGGCCTCCGCGACTACTTCAGCCGTGCGCCGAGAGGGACTTCTTCGAGAAATCCAGCCAACACGGGCGCGCCGTCGGGGAGCGAGGCGGCCAGCAGCATGCCGTTCGATTCCAGTCCGCGCATCTTGCGCGGCGCCAGGTTGGCGACAATCACGATCTTCCGGCCGATGAGTTTTTCAGGCTCATAATACTGGGCGATTCCGGCCAGAATCTGACGCTTCTCATCGCCCAGATCGACTTCGAGGCGCAGCAGCTTGTCGGCCTTGGGGATGCGCTCGGCAACCAAGATCTGGGCTACCCGCAGTTCAACCTTGGCAAAATCATCAATGGTGATGTGCTCAACCACCTGCGGGGCTGACTGCCGCTCCGTGGCGGGCTGTCCCAGGGGCGTCAGCGGGGCCGTTGCCGGCGTCGCCGGAGGGTCCTTCTCCCTCTGATCGAGCGTAGCGCCAGCGGGTGCATCTTCGGGAGTCGATGCGAGCCGGCTGCTCGACAGGTCAGGCGAGACCTTGTGGACCTTTGTGGTCTCAACAGGCTTTTCAGTGTCGTGCGGCACCACCGTTGTTGGGGTTAGGGCTTCGTGCTCGTGCGCCGATTGCGCGTCTCTTCCGGTCACGGGCGCAACCGAGGGTGAGGCCGTGGGAGGCGCAGGCGAAGCGGGCTCGCCCTTGCTGGCGGCGTCCACGGCGCTGCTGGAGTTTTCGTCTTCCAGATTTTGCATACGTTCTATTGCATCCTTCTCCGCGCGGGGGAACAGTGGCGCGGGCTCGTTGAACCGGGTGCCCGGCTTCAATCCACTCCATGCGATTTCCGTCAAAAATGCGCCCCTTGCCGCGTCCGCGATTTCGCCCAGCCCAAGTTGACGCCAGACCTTCGCGGAGGAATCCGGCAGGATGGGGTAAACCAGCCCCGTTATGATGCGGATGGCCTCGGCAGCCGTTGCCAGCACTCGCGCCTGCAGTTGGGAATGATCGGTCTCAGGCCTCTCAGCCGGCCGTTTCCAGGGTGCGTTGGCGGTCAGGTAGCCGTCGGTCTGTGCGACCAGAATCCAAAGTGTCTTCAAGGCCTCTGAAAAATTCAGATCATCAAAGGCGGAATTAAATTCTGCAATCGTAACCTCAGCGCGAATCTTAAGAGCGGTCTGATCTGGGAATTCTGCGCTTGGATCATGCACTGCTGGCAGCACTCCACCAAAGTACTTGTGCACCATGTTGACCACGCGGCTCACCAGGTTGCCGTAGCCGTTGGCCAGGTCGCCGTTATAGCGCTGCACCAATGCGTCAAAGCTGAAGTTACCGTCCTGCCCGAAGGGAATTTCGCGCAGCAGAAAGTAGCGCAGGGCGTCTGCGCCCAGCACCTCCTGGACGGTCTCGGCGCGGACGATGTTGCCGCGCGATTTGGACATTTTGCCCTGGTCAAAAAGCAGCCAGCCGTTGGCTTTCACTGAGCGGGGAACCGGGAGACCCGCGGCCATGAGAAACGCCGGCCAGTAGACGCAGTGAAAGCGGCTGATTTCCTTGCCGATGAGATGCAGATCAGCCGGCCAGAATTTTGCGAATCGCGCCTGGTCGGCCGGATCGTCCGAACCGTACCCAAGGGCGGTGATGTAGTTGGCCAGCGCGTCGAGCCAGACGTAGACCACGTGCTTTTCGTCGCTGGGAACGGGAATGCCCCAGGTAAAGCTGCTTCGGCTGATCGACAGATCCTTGAGCCCGCTGCGGACAAATGAGATCACCTCGCGTCGAGTGGATTCGGGCTGCATGAAGCCGGGGTTGGCGTCGTAGAACTCCAGCAGCTTGCGCTCGAAGGCCGAGAGCTTGAAGAAATAGTTCTCTTCGCTCACCGTTTCGGTGATGCGCCCGCAGTCGGGGCAGGGAGCGCCCGGCGGCACGTCGACCCACGCCTCGTCCGACACGCAATACTGCCCTGTGTAAGAGCCTTTGTAGATGAATCCGCGCTGCTGCAGGGTCGCAAAGAGCTTTTGCACGCCGCGCATATGCCGCTCGGCAGTTGTCCGGATGAAGTCGTCGTAGGTGATGCCCAGCCGGTCCCACAGGCCGCGAAACTCGCTGGCGATGGCGGCTGCGAACTCCTCTGGCGTGCGTCCGGCCAACTCCGCGGAGCGCTCGATCTTCTGCCCATGCTCGTCGGTGCCGGTCAGAAACCATGTGTCGATGCCGAGCGCGCGTTTGCGCCGGGCAATGGCGTCGCACACGATGGTTGAATAGGCATGGCCCAGGTGCGGGCGCGCATTCACGTAGTAGATGGGCGTAGTGAGATAAAAGCGGGCTGGGCTGGGTTCAGTCATGATGGGTGAGATAAGGCCTTACCTTCTCGCCCCGGTTGCAAGCTGTAGGTCAGAAGGCAATCCACTCTTCATCTTACGGTATCGTATGGAACCTGACCGAACCGGTGGTGTCCTCAACGCAATCTTAGGACACTACCGATCGAACCAAGTCCGCATCACCCAGGTGGTAGAATCACCCTTGAAAATCAGGGATTTTCGAAGGCTCACCCGTGTATCTGGAAATGCAAAAGAGGCTCGGCGATCGCATTCGTGCCGTGCTCCAAGAAAAGTATTCGCTCGCCGTCGACAACGTCCCGCTGGAGACTCCGCCGGACCTCCGCCTGGGTGAAATTGCCACGCCCATCGCCTTCGAGCTGGCGCGCAAGCTGCGCAAAGCGCCGAAAATCATTGCGCAGGAGATTGTCGCTTCGCTGGGCGCCCTTCGCGGTTTTGCGTCTTTTGATGTTGCCGGCGCAGGATACATCAACGCGCGCCTGGATCGGGCGACTACCGTGCAAGCGATTGCAAGCCCCACCTGCTGTCTGATTCCCGTGCAGGATGTGATTGCCCCGGTCCATTCACTTGTCGAGCACACCAGCATCAATCCCAACAAAGCTGCGCACATCGGGCATTTGCGCAATGCGATTCTGGGCGACACATTTGTGCGCCTGCTGCGTGCTGCCGGACAGAAAGTCGATGTGCAGAACTACATCGACAATACCGGCGTGCAGGTGGCGGATGTGGTGGTGGGCTTTCTGCACCTGGAGGGCAAGTCCGCGGCGGACGTGCACTCGCTGGTTGAGGCGTTGAGCGTCTCGGGCGAGCGGATCGACTACTACTGCTGGGACCTCTATGCGAAGGCCTCGCAGTGGTACACCAACGGAACTGCCGAAGAGAACGCAGCGCGTAAACGCCTGCGTTACCAAACGCTGCACGAGATAGAACGCGGCGGTAATGAAACCGCCGAGGTGGCCGAGCTGGTTTCGACGGTGGTGCTTCGCCGCCATCTCGAAACCATGCTGCGTCTGGGCATCGAGTACGACTTGCTGCCCCGCGAAAGCGAGATTCTGCACCTGAACTTCTGGGACGCTGGCCTTCGAGCAGTTGAAGCAGAAGGGCGTGCTCTATTTCGAGACCGAAGGCAAGAACAAGGGCTGCTGGGTGATGACCCGGCCGGGCGCTGAAACAACCGAGCGGCGAAACGGACGAGGATGCCAAGGTCATCGTGCGTTCCAACGGAACCGTGACCTACGTGGGCAAGGACATTGCTTACCACCTCTGGAAGTTCGGCCTGCTGGGCCGCGACTTCGGCTACCGGCCGTTCTTCGCATACGCCGATCGCGAGTGCTGGATCTCAACCGTGGACGGCCTGGAGCCGCACCCGCACTTTGGCGGAGCGCAGGCAATTTACAACGTGATCGACGCCCGCCAGTCCGATCCGCAGGCCAACGTGATCCAGGCATTGCGCGGCATGGGTTACACCGAACAGGCCGATCATTACACTCATTTCAGCTATGAAATGGTGGCGCTTACGCCGCGCTGCGCGGTCGAGCTGGGCTACGACGTTTCGGCGGAAGATTTGAACCGTCCCTACATCGAGGTCAGCGGGCGCAAAGGGTTCGGCGTCAAGGCTGACGATCTGATCGACAAGCTGATCGCCGCCACCCGCGCCGAGGTCGATGCCCGCCAGACGGGTCGAGATGAAGGCGAACGCCAGTACATTGCCGGGCAGATCGCCATCGGGGCGCTGCGTTATTTCATGCTGAAGTTCACCCGCAACTCGGTCATTGCCTTTGACTTCAAGGATGCGCTGAGCTTTGAGGGCGAGACCGGCCCCTACATCCAGTACGCTGTGGTGCGTGCGCGTAACATCTTCCGCAAGGCGGGAATTGCGCCGGAAACCGCCTTGCATGAATTTGCCGCGGTGGATGCCGGCAAGTATCTGAGTGGCGAGGCCGCCGAAGACATATGGGCTCTCTGGGTGCGCGCATCCAGGCGGACTCTGGTGCTGGAACAGTGCATCTCCACCTCCGAACCCGCTTTTCTAGCCAGGCACGCCTTCCAACTGGCGCAGGAATTCAACAACTTCTATCACAAGCATCACATCCTTACAGAGGAGGACCCGGCGCGAAAGATCTTCCTCTTCGCAACGGCCGCGGTGGTGCTGCGCGAACTGGTCACGGTGCTTGGCTGGCTGGGCATCGAGAGCCCGGAAGCCATGTAGCGGGCGGGCCGCCCCCTGTAGCCTGCGTCACATTGCCCGGTAGCGCGAGCGGAGTATATTCCTCCGCGGTCGAATTATGACAAACACACTTTCAATGACCCATACGCTTTTGCCCATTCAGGATGTTGCGCAGAAACTCGGACTCCTGCCCGAGGAGTACGAAACCATCGGCACCCACGGCGCCAAGCTCAAGCTGGGACTGCTGGACAACCCCGCATTTCCAGTCCGAGGCAAGCTCATCCTGGTCACGGCTACTACACCCACGACTTCAGGAGAAGGCAAAACGGTGGTCTCGATCGGTCTGGCTCAGGGACTGGAACACATCGGGCACAAAGCCATTGTGACATCGCGCGAGCCGTCATTGGGGCCGGTCTTCGGCCTCAAAGGCGGAGCAGCGGGCGGAGGCCTGTCGCAGGTGGAGCCGAGTCGACAGATCAATCTCCACTTTCACGGCGATTTCCATGCCATCACCGCCGCGCACAACCTGCTGGCCGCGATGGTGGATTCTCACCTCTTCTTCGGTAATGCGCTGGACCTGGATCCGGCGCAGATCACGTGGCCGCGCGCCGAGGACATGAACGATCGCGCCCTGCGGCGGGTGATTGTGAGCGCGGGCCAGCAGGACAAGCCGGGCCGCGAGGGCGGCAACCGCGAGACGAGTTTCGTGATTACGGCGGCATCGGAGATCATGGCGATTCTGGGATTAGCCACGAGCCGTGCCGATTTGCGCCGCCGGCTCGCCTCCATCGTGGTCGGCACAGCGCGAGCGGGCCGCCCCGTTACGGCCGCCGATCTGCACGCCACCGGAGCCATGATGGCCCTGCTCAACGATGCCATCCTGCCGAACCTGGTGCAGACCACCGAAGGCACGCCCGCGCTGGTGCATACCGGGCCGTTTGCTAACATCGCGCATGGAACCAGCAGTGTGTTGTCGCAGCAGATGGGGCTTCGTCTCGCCGATTACGTGGTCAACGAATGCGGATTTGCCGCCGATCTGGGCGCGGAGAAGTACTTCGACATCGTGATGGGCGCATCGGGCATCCGGCCTGCCGTGGCCGTGCTGGTTGCTACCGTGCAGAGCCTGCGCGCACAGGGCGAGGGCATTCTGGAAGCCGGTTTCGCCAATCTTGTGCACCACATCCGCGCGCTGCGAGGATACGGTGTGCCCATTGTTGTTGCCATCAATCATTTTCCCGGCGATACCGCGGCGGAACTGGAGGCGATTGACGCCCAATGCGAGCGCGAAAGCGTGACGTGCGCCATCACGGATGCCTTCAGCAAGGGCGGCGCGGGCTCGGTCGATCTGGCTGAAAAGGTGGTGGCGGCGATCGAGGCTAATCCGTCGCCAGACGTGCGGGCAATTTATTCGCTTGACGACTCGCTCGAAGACAAGATTCGCAAGGTCGCCGTGCAGGTGTACGGCGCTGCCGATGTGAGCCTGAGCGATGCGGCGCACGCAAAACTCGAGCGCTATGCAGAATGGGGTTTTGGACGCCTGCCGGTGTGCATCGCCAAGACGCAATACTCGCTCACCGACAATCCCAAGGTGATGGGCGCGCCAACGGGCTGGACGCTGAAGGTAACGGGTGTTTCGCTGTCCGCGGGTGCGGGATTTGTGGTGGCTGTGGCAGGAAACATGATGCTGATGCCGGGGCTGCCCAGCACGCCGCGTGCACTGGCAATTGATGTGGATGAGGACGGGAATATTGTTGGGGTGTAATGTCGGATTCCGACAGATTATTGAACCTTGAACGGCAAATCCGGAAACGCTTCAAAGCTGCCATCATTCGGCCACGCGATAGTGAGAGGCATTCCATATCTTTTCCTAAGAATCGATATATATTCGAGGTCGCTCTTGGATGGTTCACAGTCAAGTACCCAGCCACCAGAAATGCGATTCTTCGTAAGGGGGATAGAAATTATATTCAAACAGCTGACCTAAGGCTTCGCGGATTGCGTGCCGTGTATCTTCTCCGTAGCAGATTTTAACTTCGGCGAGGTGCTTTTGTCCCGCGCAGGTGAAGCTCATGTCTATCCATTTCTTCTCTTGCACGACTTTCATTGCAAATCGCCGCTCCAGCCAAAGCCGGAACTGATTTGAGAGGCTGACGTGCAAACGCATGATGTTCTTTTTCGAGACTGCCGTTTCACGCTGATAAGCGAGTTCCTTCAATAAAGGGTTGGGGGTCTCCGTTGCGCGATCAGTGGGAGCAGACCCATGGTCGCTTTGTTCCTGGATGCTCTGAGGCTTTAGCGGATAAACAGAATTCTGAGGCGCAGGATCCTTATAGATGAATGGAATGAAATCCTTATCCCAAAGGACAGGAACTTCGTGTCTCCAGGCTATACTCGGGTTGTTCGGTTCCGTGATCGCATTGCCAGCATTGTATCGATAGGCCCGTTTGCCAGGTTCGCCGCCCACAACGCCCCGCGCAATCATAGAGTGAGTTTCGGAATCACCCACATAGATGACGTCGCTTCCCTTTATTTCCCAAGCGAACCACCAAATGCTTGGCCGAGCCGATCCCCTCACAGCGGAATCAACGTCAGACTTCTTGAGATTTGTCAGGTCTGTATTGTAAATGGGCCCATGAGTGAAACTTGCAATCCCGCGATCTCTGCATGCCGGGAACATGTTATCTCCACCAGAACCTGCTCGAATCTTCATACGCCAAATATTCATGAACGCCCCTCACTCAAGCTAAGTGGCAAATTGTCTAGTAGCTTCGCACCCACTCCAAAATCGACCGGACCGCTATCCCGCTGGGGCCTTTGGCAATGTAGGGCCGCGAGTCTTCAATCCAGGCCATGCCGGCGATGTCGAGATGAATCCACGGCGTGTCCTCGGCGAAGACTTTCAGGAACTCGGCAGCCGTGATCGCTCCGCCGTAGCGCCCACCGGTGTTCTTGATGTCGCCGATATCGGATTTGATCATGTCGGCGTATTCGTCGCCCAGAGGGAGACGCCAGAACTTCTCGCCTGACGTTGCCAATGCTCCTTGAAACTTCGCGTAGGTCTCGTCGTCATTGGAGAACGCGCCCGCGTTCACCATTCCCAGTGCCACTACGCAGGCTCCGGTGAGGGTGGCCGCATCGATCAGGTGCGTGGCGCCGAGCTGGCGCGCATAAGCAAGGCCGTCGGCCAGCACCAGGCGGCCTTCGGCGTCGGTGTTGATGATCTCGATGGTTTTGCCGGACATGGCGGTCTGCACGTCGCCGGGCTTCTGCGCCTTGCCGTCGGGCATATTTTCAGCGGCGCACACAATGCCGATGACGCGCACCTTGGGCTTGAGCAGCGCAATGGCGCGCATAGCGCCCAGCATTGCGGCGCCTCCGGCCATGTCGTACTTCATCAACTCCATCTTGTCCGCGGGCTTGATGGAGATGCCGCCAGTGTCGAAAGTAATGCCTTTGCCGACCAGGCCCAGGACGGGGCCATCCGTCACGCCCTTGGGCTCATAGCGCAGCACAATCAGCGCGGGCGGTTCGGCGGATCCCTGCGAGACGCTCCAGAATGCACCCATCTTCAACTCGTGCAGCTTGTCGGTCGAGTAGATTTCGGATTTGAGGCCCACATCGGCGGCCATTGCGGCGGCGCGCTCACCCAGGATGGTAGGCGTCAGCTTGTTGCCGGGCTCGTTGACCAGGGTGCGGGTAAAGTTCTGGCTCTCGCCGATGATGACTCCCTCGGCGAAGGCGGCCTTCAGCGCGGTCTGGTCGCTCTTGTCCGGTGCCGCAACGGTAGGCGCGGCGACGGTAAAGGATTGAATGCTCTGGTCCTTGCGGTCGCTGCGATAGGTGTCTGGGTCGTAGTCGCCCACCAAGGCGCCTTCGACAACCGCGCGGGCACTGCGGGCGGCAGACCATTCGGTGTTTTCGGGCAACACAAAAACCATCTCGCGAATGCCGCGCGGCTTCGCAAATCGCACGGCAGTTCCGGCAGCATTGCGCACACTGGGAACCGTAGCCTTGGCTTGTTTCCCCAGCCCCAAGATGAGCAGGCGCTTGGCCGCGAGGCCCGCAGGTGCATGCAACAGCAGGGTTTCGTTGGCGCCGCCCTTATATTCGCCGCTTGAGAGCGCCATAGCGGCAGCCGCCTTTATGGTTTCGTCTGCCGTCAGCAGCACGGGCTGCGGCCTGGCATCGGGACCCTTGGCAGTTTGGGTGTCCACGGCAAGGACGGCCAGCATTTCGGTTTCGATGGCGGGTAGAGACAGGAACGAGAGCTGTGTGCGCATGGCATTTATTGTTACATTTTTCAGACTGGCTTTTGCGATTTGAGATCGCCGGGTTGCGGATCCGCCTGGCAATGTGACACTCTATAAAAAGATGACCATAATGCAGGATATGAACAATTCGAATAAAATTGCCAAATCACGTATCAGCGCCAACGGACGCGTCGTGATCCCCGCAGCTCTTCGTGAACGGCTTGGCGTTCGCCCAGGTGACCCGGTGTTGATGGAGGTGGAAGACGGTGTATTGCGGATCGAGTCCTACGCAACAAGGATCGCAAACATCCAGCGCGAACTGGCACAGTACATCCCCGTCGGAGTGTCGCTGGCGGATGAACTGATCGCGGATCGGCGAGAGGAAGCGCGTCGGGAACAGAAAAATGTAAATCACGAATCGACGCAGGATCATTCTGGGAAAGAAGAAAAGATTGCCTGACCCTGGTGTGCTGGACGCCTCGGCGGTGCTTGCCTTACTCCAAAACGAGCCGGGAAGCGAAAGAGTCGGCGCGCTCGTCTACGGCGCGCTGTTGAGCGCTGTGAATTTTTGCGAAGTCCATTCCAAGTTGATCCAGAAAGGCGTTCCCCGAGGCTTGTCGTGGAAGCGGATCGTGGGCTTACAGTGCAATGTTCGTCCTTTCACGGCTGAGCAGGGACGGTTGGCTGCGGAGCTGATTGAGGTAACGCACCCGCTTGGCTTGTCGCTCGGGGACCGCGCCTGCCTGGCGCTGGCGATTGAACAGAAGTGCAAGGTATACACGACGGACAAGGCGTGGAAGAGTCTATCTCTGGGGATTGAAGTGGAGGTGGTCCGGTGAATAGAGCCACTCATTCCCGCAATTCCTTCCGCTGAATGAAGGATTGCGCCGGCGCAGCATTGTCAGCGTCCCATGCGGTGCTTGCTGGCGTTGACGGCGGCGCGGGCCTCCCGGTCGGCTTCGCGGCGGCGCTCGGTTTCGCGCTTGTCCCAGTCCTGCTTGCCCTTGGCGATGGCCAATTCGGCCTTTACGCGCCCGTTGCGAAAGTAAAGGCGCGTGGGGATGAGCGTGTGGCCCTTGATCTGCGTCTTCGATTGTAGCTTGCGAACCTCATCCCTGTGCAAAAGCAGCTTCCGTGTGCGCAGGGCGTCGTGGTTGGCCATATTTCCGTGCGAATAAGGGCCGATATGAACGTTGAGCAGAAACGCCTCGCCATCCTTGATGAGGCCGTAGGAATCCTTGAGATTGGCTTTGCCTTCGCGAATGGACTTCACCTCAGTCCCCCGCAGGGCTACGCCGGCTTCAATTTTTTCCAGCAGGAAATAGTTGTGACTGGCGGCGCGATTCTGGGCAGCATCCCGCTCACCGGAGGCCACGGGGTCGCGCGGCCGTACCGGCTTCGCAGGGCCGGAGCGGTCCGGCTGAACAATCACGTGACTGGTTTGGCGCGCCATGGAGGAAACTCCTCGAATCTTCATGGTAGCATCGGGCTTAATCCCCCTGCCGGCGCGGCATGCGCGGTGACTCTAAACCCCGGGAACGAAAGCGGGTTTCCGGTCCGCTGTCCTGCGGGGTTTTGCTAGAATGGTGCATCGTTGGATGGGAATGATCAGCAATAGAAACTGCGTCGGGGGCGGCCAAGGTAGCCCACTGTGGCTTGGAACCAAAATCAGGCTTGCGGGGACGCGAGGGAGTTCGATGGACCGTCGCCCTGCCGCTTCGGCTACTTTCAGAACGGTTTCCTGGATCGCGTCTTTTGCTGTGCTGGCTGTGCTCGGTATGGCCAGCGTCAGGTTGCATGCGGAATCGGCAAAGTCTCTTTTCAAGCGCGGGGAGACCGCCGAGGCGCGCGAAGACTACGACACCGCCTACGAGGATTACCAAAAAGCCGCTTCCATGGCTCCGAGCGACCTGGCTTACCGCACGGCCCTCTACCGGGTGCGGATCTCGGCCTCGTCGCTCCACGCCATGAAAGGACGAAAGCTCATGCAAGCCGGCGACGAGCAGGGGGCGCTGATGGAACTGTTGCGCGCCGTCGAAATCGATCCCGGAAATGAGGCTGCACAGCAGGAAATCGCCCGAATCCGCACACTGCACGGCGAAAAACAGCCCGAAAACGAGGGGGGCTCGCCCGAGACGCCCGGCGAGCAGGCGGAAATCGACTCCATGGCTGCCCCCGTCCAGCTCAAGCCTCTGTCCAAAGAGCCCCTCACCCTGCACATGGCTGAAGACAGCAAGGTGGTGTATCAAGCTGTGGGCAAAGCGGCCGGCGTCAACGTGCTCTTCGATCCGGATTATACGAGCAAGCGGATTCAGGTGGATCTGAACAACGTTTCGCTCATGGATGCGCTGCGCATTGTCGCTACACTCTCCAACACTTTTTGGCGGCCGGTCACCCCCAATACCATCTTCGTTGCGGCCAACACCCGTGCCAAGCGCACGGAACTTGAAGAGCAGGCGATTCAGACCTTTTACCTCACCAACGCATGGCAGCAAAACGATCTGAACGACGTGCAGACCGCCATTCGCAATGTGCTGCCCAACACCCACGTGTACGGAGTGCAGAGCCAGAACGCAATCGTGATGCGCGGATCACCGGACGAGCTGCTGCTGGCACAAAAGCTCATCAACGATCTGGACAAGGCGCGGCCTGAGGTGGTGGTCGACATCGCCGTCCTCGAGGTCAGCAAGAACTGGGAGCGGACCCTGGGCATTGCGTGGCCCAGCAGCGCCGGCGTCCAGTTGCAAACGCCCACATCCAGCAGCAGTACGACCTGCCCCACCGGCAGCACCAACTGCACCCCCACCACCGGTACCAGTCCGACCCTCTATAACCTGGCCCATCTCAACTCTTCGAACTTTGCCGTTACAATCGGGGCGGCCACAGCGAACCTGCTGCTGAGCGACTCGAACACCAAGGTTCTGCAAAATCCCCGCATCCGCGCGACCGACCAGCAAAAAGCAACGATGAAAATCGGCCAGCGCATCCCGATCGCCACCGGTTCCTATCAGACCGGCGCGGCCACGGCCCTGGTCAGCTCGCTGGTGAACACGCAGTTTCAGTACCAGGACGTGGGCGTAAACATCGAGATGACGCCGACCATCCACTACGATCACGAAGTCACTCTTAAAATGAAGATCGACGTGTCTTCGGTGGCGGGCGAGGACACCATTAGCGGAGTAACAGAACCCGTCTTCGCCCAGCACACCAGTGAACAGGTAATCCGACTGAACGAGGGCGAGGCCAGCATTCTCGGTGGCATTCTCGAAAAACAGGACCAGGTAAGCTGGACCGGGATTCCGGGGCTCAGTTCAATTCCCCTGGTGAAGTACCTGTTCGGGTCGAAGGACCACACGATTACCGAGGACGAGATCGTCTTTCTGGTCGTGCCGCACATCATGCGCTCACAAAATTTGACGCCGGTGAATCTGCGCCCCATCGATTTGGGCGCCGGACAGTCAATCGAGCTGCGTCATGTCTCTCCAGAAGCCCCAGACTCTAATGCGGTTGCCCCTACTGCTTCCACAGGCCGCGCTGCCGACACTCGGCCGGCGATTGGCACCGTGCAGAGCCAGAGCGCCCAAGCGGCGGCGCCGGCGGCTTTGGCGCAGTTGAATGCAGCGGCTCACACCAATCCGAGCACGCCCTCTCCCAACGCCCAGCTCAATACGCAGCCACCCGGACATCTGAGTTTTTCGCTGGTTCCCCCGCCTGCAATAGCCGTCGGCGCCACCTTCCAAGTGCCTGTCGTGATCACGGGCGCCACCGACATTGCGTCTGTTCCTTTGCAGGTGAATTACGACCCGGCCAAGTTGTCGCTGGTCAACGTAGGAGATGGCGATTTTCTTAACCGGGACGGTCAGTCCGTGGCCCTGGTTCATCGGGACGACGGACCCGGCACCATCGTTCTCAACGCTTCGCGTCCTCCCGGAGTGGCCGGCGTGAGCGGAGCGGGCGTGGTGTGCGTCCTAACTTTTCAGGCCAAGGCCGCCGGAGAGAGCCCCATTACCATCGGCCATCCCGCAGCCATGACCAGCACGCAGCAACCCGTCCAGGCGCAGGGTACGCAGACAAACATTGTGGTCAAGTAGGAATGGATTGCCGATGAGGGTTGAACCCGCAATCCGGAATCGCACGGAGCGCGGCCTCACGTTGGTCGAGCTCATCGTAACGGTGTCCATTCTGGCGATTCTGGCCTCGGCTGCAGTTCCGATCGCTCGCTTCAAGGCAAAACGGGACAATGAACGGGAACTGCGCCGCGAACTTTGGCAGATGCGGGATGCCATCGACCACTACAAGGATGCGGCCGACAGGGGCGCTTTCCAGACCAAGGTGGACAGCCAGAACTATCCGCCCGACCTCGAGACGCTGGTCAACGGAGTTGACGTGCAGGGCAAGAAAGTGAAATTCCTGCGTCGCATTCCCATTGACCCCATGACCGGCAACGCAGACTGGGGTCTGCGCTCCATGCAGGACGATCCGAAATCGGACTCCTATGGGGGGCAGAGCGTTTTTGACGTTTATTCCAAGTCCACGGGCACAGCCCTGGACGGCACCAAGTATTCTGACTGGTAGGAATAGCCATGCGCGGCATTCGAAAACAGGACGCGGGCTTTACGCTCATGGAATTGATGATCGTGATGGCCATTATCAGCGTGCTCGCCACGCTTGCCATCCCCAGCTTCATCGGCGCCATCAAGTCGGCCAGGGAAGCGGTGCTGAAAGAAGATCTGCACGTGATGCGGGCCGCCATCGACTCCTATACCATGGACAAGCAGAAGGCTCCGCAGTCAATGGACGACCTGGTCCAGAACGGATACCTCCGGAACATTCCGGAAGACCCGATGACCCACAGCAGAGAGACCTGGGTGACCGACACCAGCGATTCGTTAAGCTCGGTTGACCAGACCGATCCGGGCATTGACGACATTCACTCCGGGTCGGACGAGACCGGGTCCGACGGACAACCCTACTCAGCCTGGTAAAGGCAAAGGAAGAGCATGGTTCGACGAATCGATCGCGCACTGGTGCTGTTGGTGTGGATGGCGGCTCTGTGCAGCGTGCATGGGCAGACCAGCAGGACGGTCACGCTTCGATTGCTTGACGGGAAGACGGGGCGTGTTGCCTCGTCGTCGGGTGTCTTCGTGCTCGCCAACCACCAGCCAACCGTTCACGGCGAATGGGTGAAGCAGAATGAAGATGGAACGTCGGCGATTAAGGTTCCCAAGGATGCTTCCGTACTGTTGATTCGTGCTACCTACGATGACTCCAGTGAGTATTTCGTTAATTGCGCCAGCCCGAAGCAATCCGACACCCCCGCGGAGCTTTGGTATGCGGTCGCCGACATCATGGCCACGGGGGTCATTGCCCCCAACGGTTGCATCAAGCCCAAAGCTCTGGAGAAACTTCAGGTGACCGCGAAACCCGGCGAACTGGTCCTGTTCGTCCGCAAGCTGAATTGGCGGGAACAGTCAACGCAATAGACATCCCTCTCGCAGCACGCCGGATTGTGGAGAGACTCGCTTGGCGCTCGACCCTCATTTTTCCGCAGCATTCGAATTCAATTGCGAAGTTGAGGCGGCTTACGCGGGGCTGGTGCAAGCCGCGAACTCAGATCCAGGGTCCGGTTGGGAATCGGGCCTGGGCGGCAATCTGCTCTACGCAGGGGAGCTTGATGAAGCGGGAAGAGTGTTGGTGGTGGCGGCCAACATCGCGGGCGCCGCTTCGCTGGCTGCAACCGCGGACCAGAACGCGCAGAAGCAGGCGATTCGAGACGGCATCGTAGATTTTCTCGTGACCTCGCTCGATGAGGCTCTCCGCATTCTGAAAAACGAGATTCGCAAACGCGAAACGGTTGCGGTTTGCGTGGGCATGGATCCCGCCGTCATCGAGCGTGAAATGCTGCAGCGCGGCGTGGTCCCCGACCTGCTGCGGCCCGGCGCGCCCTTCACGGCGAATATCGGCGCCGCTAACTGGGTGTCCTGGCGCGTGGCCGCCGAGCCGGCGCAATGGCTGCCCCGGCTCGACTCAATTGCCGCCGATTGCCTACATCCGGCTGACTTCCGCGGCCGCCGGTGGCTGCGTCTCGCGCCCCGCTATCTCGGACGCCTTTCACGCGGCGTGCATTCGCTCCAGACTGACCGTGAATTTGCCTCGGCCTTCGTCGAGCTGGTGCGTCGGGAGGTTGCAAGCGGGAAGATCGGCGTTCCGGTGGAGATCCAGTCGCGCACGCCCGCTGGAGAGAAAGAATTTCTTATTTCGCCTGAGAGGAGCGCGAGCGAGTGAACGCTGACTTGGCGCATACGCCGAGAGGTGTGATTGGACCGGGGTAATGGGCAAAGGGCGGAATCAGCCAGCTTCATCAACTGCGGCACCCTCAATCCTTGCCCACAGTTCCTTGACACCATAGCCCGTCTTCGCGGAAACCGGCAGGACCGCATCCAGTTCCAGACCTTTCTTCAGGGCCTGCAGATTGCGGGTGCGCTCGTTGCCGCTGAGGCGGTCGATCTTGGTGGCCACTACGGCAAAGTCGCGGCCGGCGTGGCGGAGCCAGTCGAGCAGTTGGCGGTCGCTCTGCTGCGGCGGCACGTTCGAGTCCACCAGGCAGACACACAGCCTGAGCGGCGCGCGATCAGCCAGGTAGGGCTCGATAAATGCCGGCCAACCGGCAGAGATGGACTTCGAAATTTTGGCGTAGCCGTAGCCGGGCAGGTCGGCGAAAACAAGCCTGCGTCGCTGGCTCTGATCGAGCAGCGCGAAAAAATTGATTGCGCGCGTTCGGCCCGGAGTCTGCGAAACCTTGGCTGCCTTTTCGCCCACGAGCGCGTTCAGCAGGCTTGATTTGCCGACGTTCGAGCGTCCGAGGAAAGCGATCTCCGCCACGTCGGGAGCAGGAAACTGCGCCGCCGCTAAGGCTGAGAGCAAGAACTGAGTGGTGTAGCGCATGGTCGTTCGAGCAGTGGGATGAGCCCCTACTGCCGCGCCGCCTGCCCACTTGCGCCTTCTGTTGCCGGCTGTACTGCGGCCATCACTTCGGTTTCAGCTGGAACCGGGGTGGGCAGCGGACTCTCAAGGGCCAGCGAGAGCACTTCGTCCATCTGGTCCACAAAGTGAAGTTTGATCGATTTCTTGATGTTGTCGGGTAGCTCGGCTACATCCTTCTCGTTGGCGCGGGGCAGAATCACCTCGAAAATGCCGGCGCGCAGGGCCGCGAGGAGCTTCTCTTTGAGACCTCCGATCGCCAGCACCTTGCCGCGCAGCGTAATTTCGCCCGTCATGGCAATGTCGCGACGCACGGGAATCTTGGCCAGCGCGCTCGCCAAGGCCGTAGCCATGGTGATGCCGGCCGAGGGTCCGTCTTTGGGAATGGCGCCTTCGGGCACATGCAGATGAAGGTCCACGTTGCGATAGAACTCGCGGGTGAGCCCAAGCGCCTGCGCCCTGCCGCGAATGTAGCTTAGCGCGGCCTGTGCCGACTCCTGCATCACGTCGCCAAGCTGGCCGGTGATGGTGAGCTTGCCCTTGCCGTCCAGCACCTGTACTTCGGTGGTGAGAATGCTGCCCCCCACTTCAGTCCAGGCGAGCCCCGTGACCAGGCCGACCTCGCTTTTTTCGTGCACTTCGGAATCGCGGAATCGTGCCACGCCGAGAAACTCGTTGATATTCGCGGCCGTAACCTCTTCCTTGTGCTTTGTGCCTTTCTTCACCACCCGGCGTGCCACCTTGCGGCACACGTTGCCGATCTCACGCTCCAGGTTGCGGACGCCGGCCTCCCGCGTATACGAGCGAATAATCTCCAGAATGGCCTCATCGGTGAACGAAATGTTCTTCTCGCTCAGCCCGGTCTGCTGGCGCTGCTTCTTCACCAGGTATTGGCGCGCAATCTCCAGCTTTTCCTGTTCCGTGTACCCCTGCAGCCGCAGCACTTCCATGCGATCCTGCAGAGCCGCCGGGATGGTATGCATGACGTTGGCGGTGGCCACAAACAACACCTGCGACAGGTCGTAATCCACATCGAGGTAGTGATCCTGGAACGTGGTGTTCTGTTCCGGGTCCAGCACCTCAAGCAGCGCCGAGGCAGGGTCGCCGCGGAAATCCGAGGCCATCTTGTCCACTTCGTCAAGCAGGAATACCGGATTCTTGGTGCCCGCGCGCTTCATATGCTGGATAATCTGGCCAGGGAGCGCGCCAATGTAGGTGCGGCGATGACCGCGGATCTCGGCTTCGTCGCGGATGCCGCCCAACGAAAGCCGCACGAACTTGCGCCCTGTGGCCTTGGCGATCGACATGCCCAGCGATGTTTTGCCTACGCCCGGAGGGCCGGCGAAGCAGAGAATTGAGCCCTTGGGGTTTTTGACGAGTTGTCGCACGGCGAGAAACTCAAGAATGCGCTCTTTAATTTTCTCCAGACCGTAATGGTCGGTGTTGAGCACCTTTTCGGCGTAATCGATGGAGCGGGTTTCCTTGGAGCGCTTCTTCCACGGCACGGCCAGTAGCCAGTCGATGTAGTTCCGGCTTACAGTGGATTCGGCCGACATGGGCGGCATGGCCTCAAGCTTTTTCAGTTCCTGTACGGCCTTCTCGAGCACCTCTTTGGGCATGCCCGCCGCTTCGATCTTCTTGCGCAGTTCGTCGAACTCGCTCTTTTCGCCGCGGCCCAGTTCCTTCTGGATGGCCTTGATCTTTTCGTTGAGGTAATACTCTTTCTGCGCGCGCTCCATCTGCCGCTTGACGCGGGACTGGATATTACGGTCGAGATCGAGTTTCTCTATCTCTACGTCGAGCACGTCGGCGATCCGAGCCAGGCGCACCGCGGGATCGAAGATGCCCAGCAACTCCTGCTTCTCCTCAATGCCGAGTTGCAGGTTGGCAGCAATGGTGTCAGAGAGCTTGGCCGGCTCGTCCATGCGCACGGAGGCGATGATGGTTTCGTAGTTCAGCGACTGCTGCAGCTTGACGTATTGCTCGAAGAGGCTGGTCACGCGCTGCATCAACTGCTCGACTGCCGGAGTCATCTCAAAGTCTGTTTTTCCAGTGCGCACCGTGGCCACAAAAAATCCGTCGCGATCGTTTACTTCGATGGATTTGGCGCGCTCCACTCCCTCGACCAGCACTTTGATATTGCCATCGGGCATTTTGACGCTCTGCACAATGTTGCAGATGGCCCCGACCTGGTAAATCTCCTTCGCCTTGGGCTCGTCAATGGAGGCATCGTGCTGTGTGGCCAGAAAGATCTTGCGGTCGCCATTGAGCGCTTCTTCAAGGGCGCGCACGCTCGACAGGCGGCCCACCACGAACGGCGTCATCATGTAAGGAAAGATCACCATGTCCCGTATGGGCATCATGGGCAGTTTGTGGGGTTCGGCTTTTTCGCGAGACGCGGTCATAGGGACACCTTTAGGATTGGACGCGCAACCGCGCCTTCGGCTGCAGGGAAGTTTGCGCGGCTCATGTTGGGATTGTACCGCGAATCGGTGGAATCGCGGGCGTAACGACGGGGCGAGGAAACTCTACCGCGGTGTGGAGACTTGCCTTTTTTACTTCACAAGCGCGTGGAGTCGCCGGCAAAAAAGCTGGCCAAAGATGCAGAGAAACAGGAAGGGTGTTGTGCTTCCCCACTCAAGGCGCGATGCCACTGCGTCCTGAATGGGGAACAGAGTTTTGGCAGGCCGTAATTTTGATATCAACCGGCTTTTTCAAGCAGGCAGAGCGACAGATCGCGGCGCTCCACCATATCGCTGGTGATTTCAAGATCGCGTACGCGCTTGTTGTTGGGTAAATGGTACATCAGGTCGAGCATTAATTCTTCCAGGATCATGCGCAATCCGCGCGCGCCCACTTTGCGGGCCAACGCTTCGCGAGCAACTGCGCAGGTGGCTTCCTGCGTGAAATGCAGACGCACATTCTCATATTCGAGCAGACGCTGATACTGCTTGAGGATTGCGTTGCGCGGCTTGGTGAGAATCTCGATCAGTGCCGCTTCATCCAATTCATCGAGGATACCCATGACCGGGAGCCGGCCTACAAACTCGGGAATCAGCCCGTATTTGATCAGATCCTGCGGCTCGGTCCTGCGCAGCAACTCGGTGTCGCGGTGAGAGTGCACGGCCGCAGCATCGGCTTCCGGGTCCACAGCTTTGAACCCGAGCGCTTTTTTGCCCACGCGGCGTCCAACCACGCGCTCCAGGCCCACAAATGCCCCACCGCAAATGAACAAGATGTTGGTGGTGTCAACCGCAGTGAATTCCTGGTGCGGATGCTTGCGCCCGCCTTGCGGCGGCACGTTGGCCACGGTGCCTTCGAGGATCTTGAGCAATGCCTGCTGTACACCCTCGCCCGAGACATCGCGAGTAATGGATGGATTCTCGTCCTTGCGGCCGATCTTATCGATTTCGTCGATGTAAATGATGCCCTGTTGAGCGCGAGTCACATCTCCATCGGCGGCCTGCAGCAGTTTGAGGATGATGTTCTCGACATCCTCGCCTACGTAACCGGCCTCAGTGAGCGTGGTCGCGTCCACAATGGCGAAGGGCACGTCGAGCATCTTGGCCAGCGTATGCGCCAGCAGCGTCTTACCCGAGCCGGTGGGGCCGATGAGGAGAATATTCGACTTGGCCAGTTCGACTTCGTTGTTGCGCATGCGGTTCATCTGGATGCGCTTGTAGTGGTTGTACACCGCGACCGCGAGCTTCTTTTTGGTCTGGTCCTGGCCGATTACATAGTCGTCGAGAAAGCTCTTCACTTCCTGCGGCTTGGGCAAGTGGCCGGCGGCGGTGGCGGGATGCGCCTCGCCACGATCGTCTTCGAGGATCGAGTTGCAGACAGCGACACACTCATCGCAGATGTAGGCGCGAGGATAGTCGCTGGGCGACGAGATCAACTTGGCTACGGCGTCCTGCGATTTGTGGCAGAACGAACAGCGCAGCGCTTCTTCAGGTCCCGTGCGCGTTTTCATTTTTCCTGCTCCCTTTTGTGATCCTGTTGAGTTCCGCCAGATACGGGCCGGTAGTTAGGTGCGGGGCCGGTCGATAATTTCATCGACAATTCCGTACTCCTTGGCCTGCTGCGAGTTCATGATGAAATCCCGCTCGACGTCGCGCTCGATGCGGTCGAGGGATTGCCCCGTGTGCTTTGCCATCAGAGTATTGGTGATCTCGCGGATGCGTAGAATTTCGCGCGCATGAATGTCTATGTCGGTCGCCTGGCCGCTCAGGCCGCCCATCGAAGGTTGATGGATGAGAATGCGCGAATTGGGCAATGCAAACCGCTTACCCTTGCTGCCCGCAAGCAGCAGGAATGCGCCCATGCTGGCCGCCTGCCCGATGCAGTAAGTGACCACGTTGTTCTTGATGAACTGCATGGTGTCGTAAATGGCCAGACCCGCGGTAATGGAGCCGCCCGGCGAATTGATATAAAGCGAAATGTCCTTTTCCGGATCCTCGCCCTGCAAAAAGAGCATCTGGGCCACGATGAGATTGGCTATCTGGTCGTCAATAGGTGTTCCCAGAAAGATAATGTTGTCACGCAGGAGACGGGAGTAGATGTCGTAGGCGCGCTCGCCCCGGCTGGTCTGCTCCACAACCATAGGTACCAATGCCATTGAGTGTTCTTCTCGCTCTTCCGTCGGGGTTTGTTCTTCCCGTTCATTGCTTGGCCGCGCGGCTTATATCCTGCACCTTACGAGCTTTGCGGCGATTGGCGCTACCTTACTGGGGTAACCTTTGGTACAGTAAACCAGCGGTTTTTTCGCGCTTCATTTGTTCCCGGATTCTAGCGAGACCGCCGTCATCCGTCAAACGTTGGCGGAGCGTCTCAACCGGTTCTCTGGACTGCAGAGCCGCCAGGTGTACCTCGCGATCGACTTCCTCATCGCTTACAGTAATATTTTCGGCTGCCGCGATGCGATCCAACAGGATAAATGTCTTCACCTCGGCAACGGCGCTATCCCGCTGGGCGCCGCGGAGGCGGCCAAAGTCCAGTTTGCGCATCTGTTCCGTGTCCATGCCCTGCGCCGCCAGCGCCCGCAAGCCGCGCTCCAGGCGAGCATCGATCTGTTCCTGGACCATCGACTCAGGGACGGGGAACGCGTAGCGCTCGGTGAGGGCGGCGAACAACCGGTCCTTGGTCTCGCCCTCCACACTGCGGCGTTTGCGGTTGGCCATGTGCTCCCGGACGCGGGTTTCCAGTTCCGCAAGGCTCTCGTAGCTGCCCAACTCCTTTGCAAACTCGTCGTTCAGCTCCGGAACGGTGCGTTTCTTGATCCCCTTCACGGTTACGTCATAGGCCACGGTCTTACCGGCCAGCTTGGCTTCGGTGTAGTCGGCGGGATAAATCACCTCGGCCTTCAGTTCCTGGCCGGCCTTGGCGCCACGCAGCACAGTGGTGAAAGCCTCTACCGTTTCTTTTCCGCCGATTTCGACCAGCGCGTCCTCGCCGGCCAGCGGGGCCGCATCCGGCTCGTTCTCCACCTGGCCGGTATAGGAGATCTGCGCCCAGTCGCCGTCTACCAGTGCGCGGTCTTCCTCGACCGGCTCAATGGTGGCGCGCGACTCCCGCAGCTGCTCCAACTCATGCGAAAACTCTTCCTCAGTCACGTCAACCGAAGGCTTCTCCACCGTCACGTCCTGGTAGCCTTCAATCGAGAAATCCGGAATGAACTCGAAAACCGCCTTCACGTGCAGAGGCTGGCCATCTTCGATGTTGAGCTCGGTCACCTGCGGCTGACCTACCGGCTTGACTCCCAGGTCGCGGACGCCCTGGTTGAATCTCTCCGGAAGGAGGCTGTCAATCACATCCTTGCGAATCTCGGTTGCATAGCGGCGCCGAATCACGGAATCCGGCACTTTCCCAGGACGGAAACCAGGAATCTTGGCGTATTTCTGGTAATTGCGCACCACGGTGCGGAATGCCTTTGAAACATCTTCGGCGGGAACATCCAGCACCAACTCGCGGGTACACTCCGGATTCAATACCGGGCCATGCTGATGCTCTTGCTCGTGGCCGTGCTCGTGGACAGGGCCGCTCTGTGCGTGCTCATCGGCCGTTTCGGGTTGCGGATTGTTTTCAAGTGTGTCAGTGGAACTCAATCGTTTTGCCTTCCGGGTTCGCCGCGGCGAACCGAACCAGCTATCACTGAGGGCTCACGCCCGGGCATAGAGCGCCCTGTGGGTGGGGAGATACCTCACCCCATGGTAAGAGGGTTTGCGGGCAGGGTCAAACGGGCCGGGCCGGTTTCATCCCTCCAGCACCGCGAAAGTCACGTTACTCCTCAGTGACGTTGGGCTTGCGGACGTAGGGCAGAAACCGGGGATGGGATGCGCCGCAGCGGTTGTAGTACTCGCGAGCGTCCTGCAGGCTCAGGCTCCCATTGACAGTGTGATGCACTTCGGTGGCGTCCAGGTCTTCCTGTCCATCGTCTTCCCACCAGCAGACGG
Source organism: uncultured Acidobacteriota bacterium (assembly GCA_963833995.1). Lineage (GTDB taxonomy): Bacteria > Acidobacteriota > Terriglobia > Terriglobales > Acidobacteriaceae > Telmatobacter. The sequence continues at coordinate 26,868 of CAWIAE010000012.1, forward strand.
GGCAAAGGGCCATGGCGGCGGGGGCCTCAAGCGTTCGGCTGCCGCAGCAAGGGCAACGATACAGGGCTTTCCGGGTTTCCACTTGTAAATGGACGAAAAACGAAGAATCGGGATTACAGGGACAAAGGGAAAGGCCCTGCTCGCAACGGCAGGGCCTTTCCCTTTGAAACCGGGTCGGCGCGTAATGGAGCCGAAGCGGGTGAAATCCTTTCAGTGCTTCTCCCGGGCGGAGGCAATTTTGGCTTCGGCTTCGGAGATGACGCGCAGGGCCTCGTCGTAGGCCTCTTCGCTTTCGCCGGCTTCTCTCCACTCTTTCGGCCGCGATCGAGTTGCTGCTCGGCGCGGGGCACGTCGATCTCTTCGGGCTTGAGCGCGTCATTGGCGAGGATGGTCACGCGGTCGGGCAGCACTTCGACGAATCCCCAGCTCACGTTGTAGCGGGAGTCGGCGTCGGCCGTCGCCGGCGGCCGCCGTGCACGAATCACGTCGCCGGCGCCCAGCTCGGCCAGCAGCGGCGCGTGCCCGTAGAGCACTTCCATGTAGCCCGGTCTTCGAGGGCAGCTCGACCGCAGTCGCGCCAGGCTCTCGAAGAGAGTGCGCTCGGGAGTGACGAGCCGGACGCGAAGTTGATTTGTTCGTTCTGCCATAAATTCAGTTCTCAGTTCTCAGTGGTCAGGTTGAAGTCAGATCTGCAGTCCGGTTCGCGATGCATTGCTGACCACTGACAACTGATCACTGACCACTGCTTTCTTACACCGTCGCCTTCAGCTTCTCGGCGGTTTCGAGCACTTCCTCGATGGCGCCCTTCATGTAGAAGGCCTGCTCGGGGATGTCGTCGTACTTGCCTTCGATGATCTCCTTGAAGCTGCGCACCGTGTCGGCGATCTTCACGTAGGCGCCGGGGATGCCGGTGAACTGCTCGGCCACGTGGAAGGGCTGCGACAGGAATTTTTGCACCTTGCGGGCGCGGGCCACGGTGAGCTTGTCGTCTTCGGAAAGCTCGTCGATGCCCAGGATGGCGATGATGTCCTGCAGATCCTTGTAGCGCTGCAGGATGCGCTTGACGCCCTGGGCCACGTCGTAGTGCTCCTCGCCGACGATGCGCGCGGAAAGAATGCGCGAGGTGGAAGCCAGCGGATCGACGGCCGGATAGATGCCGAGCTCCGAAAGCGGACGGCTCAAGCACGGTGGTGGCGTCGAGGTGGGCGAAGGTGGTGGCCGGCGCGGGATCGGTCAAATCGTCGGCGGGCACGTAAACGGCCTGCACCGAGGTAACCGAACCCTTGCTGGTGGAAGTGATGCGCTCCTGCAGCTCGCCCATTTCCGTGGCCAGGTTGGGCTGGTAGCCCACGGCCGAGGGCATGCGGCCCAGCAGCGTGGAAACCTCAGAGCCGGCCTGCGTGAAGCGGAAGATGTTGTCGATGAACAGCAGCGTGTCAGAGCCTTCCACGTCGCGGAAGTACTCGGCGACGGTGAGGCGCGCTGAGGGCCACGCGCAGACGCGCTCCGGGCGGCTCGGTCATCTGGCCGTAAACCAGGGCGCACTTCGAGTTGGCCCAGTCGCCCGGCTTGATGACGCCGGACTCGGTCATTTCCAGCCACAGGTCGTTGCCCTCGCGGGTGCGCTCGCCCACGCCGGCAAACACCGAGAAGCCGCCGTGGTTCTTGGCCACGTTGTTGATGAGTTCCATGATGACGACGGTCTTGCCCACGCCGGCGCCGCCAAACAGGCCGATCTTGCCGCCCTTCAAGAAGGGCTGGATGAGATCGATGACCTTGATGCCGGTCTCGAACATCTCCTCGTGGGTGGACTGCTCGTCGAACAGCGGCGCGGGGCGGTGAATGGGCATGCGCGTCTTTTCGCCGATGGGGCCGAGCTCGTCGACCGGCTCGCCGATCACGTTGATGCACGCGGCCCAGCGTCTCCTTGCCCACGGGCACGCGGATGGGGCCGCCGAGGTCGATGGCCTTCATGCCGCGGACCATGCCGTCGGTGGCTTCCATGGCCACGGTGCGCACGCGGCCCTCGCCCAGGTGCTGCTGCACTTCGAGGATCACGCTGATGGGCGTGGGGACCGTGAAGCCGTCGCTGGTGACGCGCAGCGCCTGATAGATGGGCGGCATGGTCGCTTCTTCAAACTGAACGTCTACGGCGGGGCCGGAGACCTGGATTACTTTGCCGATGTTTTCTGCCATTATCTGCCTTCTCACTCTTAAACCTGACTTTAGGCGGCTAAAGCCCCGTTCTCTTTTCCTGCTTCAATTCGGCACGACTAAAGCTCGTGCCCTTTCAAAAGCTTGCTGCTACAGCTGGTCACAGCGCGGCTGCGCCGAAACAATTTCAATGATCTCCTTGGTGATCGCCGCCTGGCGCACGCGGTTCATGTGCAGCGTGAGCGAGTCGATCATGTCGGAGGCGTTGTTGGTTGCCGAATCCATCGCCGTCATGCGGGCCGCGTGCTCGGCGGCCACCGACTCCGTCATGGCGTGGAACAGCATGGAAAAAATGTATTGCGGAAGCAGGCCGGCGAAAAGCTCCTCGGCGCGGCTGCTCGTAGATGTAGTCGACGTTCGGCGGTGCCGAATTTCTTGGCTTCCTCGTCGGCCTCGGTGGTGTCGGCGGGCTCGATCTCGATGCCCGCGCGAAGAGCGGCCTCGGCGGCGCGCTCGCTTTCCTCCGGCGGTCGGCTCGACGGCGCCGGCAATCTGCGTGCTGCCGATCTTCGATCAGCGGCAGCAGCTGTTCGACGACCAGGCGCTGCGAGATGACCGACTTGAACTCGTTGTAGACGATGTAGGCGGCGTCAATCTCCTCGTGCACGTAGCGGGAGATGATGTTGTGCGCCAGCTCGAAAACGCGCCCGGTTTCAAGCTTGACAAGCAGGCCGGGATGGTCGCCGGTGACTTCGACGGGCGCCTTTCGTCGTCTCACCTGGTGCTCGTGGTCCTCTGCATCGTCGGTCTGTTCGGTGTAGATTGGCGACAGGATAGCGGCGGCGCATCTGGTCGCGGCCCTTGCGGCCCACGGCCTCGATGTCGATTTCCTTATCGGGATTGCCGTTGATGAACTGGTAGGCGGTCTTGAGGATGTTGGCGTTGAATGCGCCGGCAAAGCCCTTGTCGCCGCTGACGACGACCAGCAGCACGCGCTTCTCAGGCCGGGTGACAAAGAGCGGATGGCGCAGGTTGCCGGTTTTCTCGTCGAAGATATCGACGCGGCGGGTCAGCGACTCCAGCACGCTGGTGATCATGCGGGCGTAGGGCCGCGCCGCCAGCGCCCGCTCCTGCGCGCGGCGCAGCTTGGCCGCCGAGACCATCTTCATGGCCTTGGTGATCTGCCGCGTGTTTTTCACGCTGCGGATGCGCCGCCGGAGATCGAGTACATTTGCCATTGTGCTTCTCTTAGCTCTTAGCTTTTAGCTCTTCTGCTCGTTCAGCAGCCCGCACTTCTGGGATGAAGGCTGTTCTTTGCTTTTAGCAAAGCTGAGAGCTAAAAGCTGAAAACTGCCGTTAAGCCGTTACCACCTGCTGCCTTTTCCGCCTCGAAGTTTGCTGTGTATTCCTTGAGCGCCGCATGCAGCCGGTTGCGGAGATCGTCGTCGAGCGACTTCTTCTTGGTCAGGTCGTCGATCAGCGCCTGACTGCGCGCCTCAAAGTACTTGTAGAGCCCATCTCTCGAAGGCGCGAATGTCGTCGACCTGGCAAATCGTCCAGATAGCCCTGCGTGCCGGCAAAGAGACACCACCACCTGCTGCTGCCAGGTGAGCGGATGGAACTGCGGCTGCTTGAGCAGTTCCGTCAGGCGCTGGCCGCGATTGAGCTGCTTCTGCGTGAGCGGATCGAGGTCGGAGCCGAACTGCGCAAAGGCCGCCAGTTCGCGGTACTGCGCCAGGTCGAGCTTGAGCGTGGAGCCCACCTGCTTGACCGCTTTGATGGCCGCCGAGAATCCGACGCGCGAAACCGAAAGGCCCACGTTCACGGCCGGGCGGACGCCGGAGTTGAACAGGTCGGTCTCCAGAAAGATCTGTCCGTCGGTAATCGAAATGACGTTGGTGGGAATGTAGGCGGAAACGTCGCCGGCCTGGGTCTCGATGACCGGCAGCGCGGTAAGCGATCCGCCGCCCTTGGCGCACTCATCTTCGACGAGCGCTCCAGCAGGCGGGAGTGGAGATAGAACACGTCGCCCGGATAGGCTTCGCGGCCCGGCGGACGGCGCAGCAGGAGCGAGATTTCGCGGTATGCCATGGCGTGCTTGGAGAGATCGTCATACATCACCAGCGCATGCCGGCCGTTGTCGCGGAAGTACTCGCCCATGGCGGTGGCGGCGTAGGGCGCAAGGTAGAGCATCGGCGCGGGCTCTGAGGCCGAAGCGGCCACGATAATGGTGTGGCCCATGGCGCCGGCTTCGGTGAGCGTCTGCACAACCTGCGCGATGGAAGACCGCTTCTGCCCGATGGCGCAGTAGATGCAGATCAGATCGTTCTTGGCGTTGTTGATGATGGTGTCGAGCAGGACGGCGGTCTTGCCGGTCTGGCGGTCGCCGATGATCAGCTCGCGCTGGCCGCGGCCGATGGGAATCATGGAGTCGATGGCCTTGAGTCCAGTGGCCATGGGCTCGCGCACGCCCTGACGGTCGATGATGCCGGGGGCCAGCCGCTCTACAGGCAGCGACTCGGTGGTGACAATGGGGCCCTTGTCGTCGATGGGCACGCCCAGCGCGTTCACCACGCGGCCAATCATGGCATCGCCCACGGGCACGGTGAGAATTTTGCCGGTGCGCTTTACCTCGTCGCCTTCGCTGAGCTCGGTGTAATCGCCCAGCACCACGGCGCCCACCTGGTCTTCTTCCAGGCTCAAGGCCAGTCCGGCGATGCCGTGCGGGAAGCTGAGCAACTCGCCGGCCATCACCTTGTCGAGTCCGTGAAGGCGGGCGATGCCGTCGCCAAGCGACGTGATGGTGCCCACTTCATCGACCTGGACCTTCGAGTCGTAGTTCGCGATCTGCTCGCGAAGGAGTTGCGTAATCTCGTCTGCCTTGATCTGAGCCATTTCGTTCCTTCAGTGGACAGTAATCAGTAGTCAGTGATCAGTTTTCCGCGCTTTTGCGCGAGCTGCTGATTGATGACCGCCTGTATCCCGCCTCCGTGTTAATCTCTCAAAAACTCAAAACTGCGAACCGAATCTTTTTACCGCCGCTGGCAGCTGTGCTTCACCGACCACTGTTCTCGTTCAACCCGCCACCAAGGCTTCTTTCAGCCGCTCGAGCCGTCCACGGACCGAGCCGTCGTACACCGTAGACCCGATGCGCACGACCGTACCGCCCAGGATCGACTCATCCAATTTGAAGTTGGCCTCAATCTTCGATCCGGCCAGCCTGGCCACGCTTTCAACCAGCTCGCTGCGTTCTTCGCTGCTCAATTCGCGGGCGGTTACAATCTCCGCCTGCCGGATGCCCAACCGCTCCTGCAACCGGGTGCGATAGGCCGAAACAACTTCGTGCACCTTGCCGATGCGATCGTTATTAATGAGCACGGCCAGCAGATTGCGCACTTCCTTCTGCAGCCCCATCTTTACGTTGAGATCGTCAAGGATGGCCACTTTCTGTTTGGCGGGAACTGCAGGGTTTGAAAAGAACGTCTGTAGCTCTGCGCTTGAATCCCAGGTGGCAAGGAAGTCGGTCAATTGCAGGTCAATCGCGACGGTGTCCAATTTGGCGGCGGTGACGACGTCAAGAAAAGCATCGGCATAGCGGGATGCGAGCGCTGAAGCCATCTAGTTCTGCCCTCCCTTGCCTGCGCCATTCGATGTTTCCTTCATAAACTCCGCGATCAGTTCGCGGTCGGTCTCGGGTGTAAGGACCAGTTGCCCGGCGGCCCGTTCAATCGCCAGCTCGGCGGCAAAGTGCCGGAGTCCGCGCTGGGCCTGCGCCGCTGCCACACCTATTTCCTGCTCGGCGGCGGCCACGATCCGGCTGCTTTCTTCCTCGATGGCGGCCTTGATCCGTGCCTCGTCCTGTTTGCCTTCTTCTTCCACGTGGTTGCGGATGGCGGCAATCTCGTCGTCCAGTTTGGAGAGCTTTGCCTCCACCGCGCTCAGCCGGGTATTGGCGTCCTCGGTCACTTTACGGGCCGCTTCGACATTGTGGCGCAGAGTCTCAGAGCGCTTGCGGATGATCCTGGGAAGAAGCTTGACCAGTGGAATTCCAATCGCCAGAGCAATGATGAGGAAGTTGATGGCCTCGAAAAAACGGGCCGTCGTCTCCAGTTTCATGTGCATCATCTTCGCCAGCGTGCGGACGATCGCCGCGTGCCGGTAAACGTTCAGATCTTCCTCTTCGGTGCCCGGAGTCACCTCGGTAGTCACAGAAGAAGGGGCGGCCTGGGAAGAAGGCGCACTCTGCACTGCAGCGGCAGGTGCCGGCGCTCCGGCCGGCGTGGTTGCCTGCCCCGCGGACAACGCGGGGGCCGCAAGCAGCCCCGCAACCAGCAAAAGCCCTAGAACCCGTTGGGAAAAACTCGAAAGCGAAATCAACTGTTTCAACGGGAGCTCCCGGCAGCCACAGGCAGGACGGCCTCAACCACTTGATTGGCAAGTTCTGCAATCGAGACCCGGATCGTGTTTCGTGCGCGGTCGGCCTCGGACTCCAATTCGGCCCGGGCCTGGCTCACCTTTGATCCGGCTGCCTTGCGCGCGATGTCCAACGCGGCATCGCGCTCCGCGTTCCACTGCTTGATGCGGTGTTCGCGCGCTCTGTATATCTCTGCTCGGGCCTGCCTCAGCTTCTCGGCATACTCGGCAGCGCGGGCTTCTGCTTCCGCAATTGCTCTGTTGGCCTCTTCGACGGCGCCTTCCGTGCGGGCATAGCGCTCCTTCAGCGTCGCGGTCAGCGGCCTTTGTACCAGGAACTGGTAGATGACAACCAGCACGAGGAAGAGCAGAGCCGTCGGGATCGAGCCAAAGAGTAAGGCCCCAACTTGTTGAACGATTTCTTGCATTCTGGTACCGGATCTTCAGTCGATTCAGTTTATTTCTTACTTGGGTGGAACACCCTTTTGTATCAGGGGAGAACCCGCAAGTCAACGCGATTGGGGCTGATTGGGCGGGGTCCTGTGACTGCGGTCACGCGGGGGATATTTTGTTCAAAAAAGTACTTGATTTCCCCTGCAACAAGCCTAAACTAAACATTACCACCTAGACCCGGTTCAGGGTCCAGCGGGCAGCGTATTCCGGGAAGTCTTTCCACTCCCGTAATACGCTGCCCGCCTCTATTTTCAGGCAACTTTGGTTCCCGTCACGCCGCTTCTTCATCCCATGCGCTCTTTCGGCGCGGTACGCTTCATCGGATGAAAATCCGCCTCTTCTGTATCTCCCAACGCAAACACCCGTCTATTCCCCTGAACGACTCCCGGCCGGAAAGAGTGACTGGGAAAAATTTCAGGCGCCCGGCGGCGGCCCAACCTGCGCCGCGGGGCTCCTCAAAGGATCGCGGAGGATCATCGATTGATGGCAAAAAGACTTTTCACACTCGCAATGTCCGGGGCACTCCTGCTTGGAGTGACCGGGGCCGCTCTGGCCCAGGACAATCCGCCCCCACCCCAAAACCAGGAACAGGGGCAAGGGGGCCGCGGTCGCATGCGTATGGACCCGGACCAGCAGCTTCAGCACATGACAAAGCAGTTGGACCTAAGCGCCGACCAGCAGAGCCAGATCAAACCAGTGCTTGTCGACCGCCAGCAAAGGATGCAGGCGGTTTTCCAGGATCAGTCTCTTTCCCGCGAAGATCGCCGGGCAAAGATGCAGTCGATCCGGCAGGATGCGCAAACCAAGATTGAAGCAGTGCTGAACGATCAGCAGAAGCAGAAGTTCGAGGCGATGCAGGAACGGATGCAGCATCGCCGCGGCGAAAACGGCCCCCCACCTGAAGGCTCTCAACAACAACCCCAGTAGCTTGACCTTGGATCGGCCCGGCGCTCCTGAAAGCCCGGGCCGTTTCGAGTGGATCCCTGACGCCAGGACGCCCCGGTCCATTTCAGGCAGGCTGACCCTTCTTATTCTCCCTTTCGCGAGCACCCTGGAAAAGCTCTGTTTCCGCCTTTATTATGGCGCGCCCCCGTGCAACCGGCGGGCAACTCGGCTCCCTCTTAATAGCTGCAGAGCGTTGAGGGGTCGGCGGGTAACGGCGATCGAACGCCGCGGCGAAGACTCCAGCAACCGGAGAATGGGCGCGTATGAGCAGTTTGGGGCCGGGAATCCGGAATCGATGGGTGAAGCTCTCTATGCTGGGGGTGTTCCTCACAGGGTTCTTCGCTTTCCTTCTCGTTGGGTGCGGTGGCGGGTCCGGCATGATGACCCAGAGCGGATCGGGGGGTGGATCATCCGTTACAGTGGCCTGCAACCCCACTTCCGTTGCTCCGGGGGCGACTTCGCAGTGCAGCGCATCGGTTCCGGGATCGACGGGCAGCACTTCTTTCAAATGGACCGCGAGCGCCGGAACGATTACGTCTGCCGGTCTGTTCACCGCTTCAACGGCTGCGGGCAACGTGACCGTGACGGCAACCAGCACACAGAACTCGATGATTTCCGGAGCAGCCACAATCACCGTGCAATCGCAGACACCCAAGAGCACGCATGTCGTAATGGTGATGGAAGAGAACCAGAGCTATTCCACGGTAGTAGGCAATACCAGTTCCTGGGCTCATCTCAACAGCCTGATTAGCCATGGCGCGCTGCCGACGAACTACTACGCTGACGCGCATCCTTCGATCGGCAACTACTTCATGCTGACCACCGGGCAATTGTTGACCGGCGACGACAGCTCAACCACGGTGTGGAACGTCGACAACATTGCCCGGCGCATGCTGGCTGCCGGAGTTTCATTCAAAGTCTATGCGGAAGGGATTCCGCACGGATATCTGGGCGGGAACATGGGTCTCTATGTGATCCGCCACAACCCCTTCGCCATGCTCTCGGACGTGGCCGATAGCTCTCAGGTGGCAAATACAGTCATCTGGCCGTTTACGCAGTTCACGGCCGACGCGGCCAAGAACGCGCTGCCTGAATTCTCCTTCATCATTCCCGATCTGAATGACGATGCCCATAACGGGACCCCTCTCGAAGCCGACGACTGGCTGCAGGCAAACGTCATTGGAGTACTCTCGGGCACCTCGGCTTTTCAGCCCGGAGGCGACGGCCTTCTCATTGTTGACTTCGATGAAGCGGCAACCAGCGATGCGACCCACGGCGGCGGCCATGTTGCGCCGGTGTTATGGGGACCCAATGTGAAGCCGGGCTATCCCCAGACTTCTTCCACCGTGTATCGGCACGAAAGCATGCTGCGCACGGTGATGGAAGCGCTTGGGTTGCCTAACCCTCCGGGTGCAGCCGCAAGCGCGCCTTCGATGGCGGAGTTCTTTGCGCAGAAATAGAGAGCAGTGGTTGAGGTTGAGTAATGTCTTGAGGAGACTCCCCCAAAAACTTCCCTCAGCCGCTTCGACTAAAGCCGGATCTTGATCCTCTTGCGCTTATTGCACGAATAAATTCGTGCCCTTTCAAGGCAAGCCAATAGCTCCGGTTCAGCCACGGGATTCTTATCTCAAGGATGCGGTGCCGGCGGGCGCGGCTGGAGCAGTCCCTGCGCGCGCAGCCAGTTTTCCAGCAGATCGGGCCACTGGTCCAGAGACGGATCACCGCCGCCCAGCCCGGTGCCATGGGGTCCGCTGGCAAAGATGTGGGCCTCGGCGGGCACGCCTGCCTTGACCAGCGCCTCGTAGAACCTGAGACCCTGCTCCACCGGAACCGTCTGGTCGTTGAAGGTGTGGTACCAGAAGGTGGGCGGCGTTTCTTTGGTGACGAAAAGGTCAGGTGAATACGCAGCGCGAAGCGCCTCGCAGCGGTCCATGACGTTGAAGAGCTTGCAATAGCTGAGGTGCGAAGTGTCAGAGGAGATGGCGCCGATCCACGGATAGCCCAGCACAAGGTAATCGGGCCGGCTGGAGGCGCGCTCGATGGGGTCTTCGGCGTTGGGATTGCCGGGAACAAACTGGGTTGCGGCGAGCGCGGCCAGGTGACCTCCGGCGGAGAAGCCGATGAGTACGATCCGGTTTGGGTCGATGTGGTAGTCCATGGCCCGCGCGCGGACCGTCTGGATGGCGCGCCGGGCATCCAGCAGCGGAACGGGCAGCAGGTAGCCATTGGAACTGAGCCGGTAACTCACGATGAAGGCACGAAATCCGCGTACGGTGAACCAGTCCGCCACCTGGCGGCCTTCAAGATTTGCAGCCAGCCCCACGTAGGCGCCGCCGGGGAAGATCACCACCGCTGAACCGTTGTCGCGGCCCTGTTGCGGCTCAAAGATCGTGATGGTCGGGATATCCTGGCAGGCGTTGCCGCTGGCCTGCGGCGCCTCGCCGGGCCACAGACGAATGGTCTGAATGCCGAGAAACGCATTGTTTTCGCCTGCTGTTGCGCAAGGCTGCTTCTGTGCCCGAGCCGCCGCACACACCAGCAGACTCATCGCTACGATGGCAATGAAGTGTTTCACCGGAGGCCTCCAACGATTCGGGAGGATTATACGTGAACAGTGATCAGTGGTCGGGGAAGAGGGTCAACGATCGAGGTGGCTTTGCCTCTCGAAGAGTAAGCTCTCTTCGCTCCCTGATCACTTTCCACTGTCTTTTCACAACCAGACTGCGGTGTGGCCGGGGCAGGAATCCTCGGCGCGGTTAGTCAGAGTCTCGGCGAGTTCGAATCCGTAGCGCGCAAAGTAGTACGCGGCCCCGTGGACCCGTTCCTGCAACACGCCGCCGGGATAGAGAGCACGGCTGATGGCTTCGGCGTGGCGCTTCAGCGACTCTTCGCGCTGCAACTGGAAATTGGCTGCCAGCCGCCGGAGACGGTTCATCTGGTAGCGCATCTTGCTGGCTGCGGTATCCGCAGAACGGCCCAGCCCGGCGTCCAGCCTGTGCATCCATTCGAGAAGCGGCTCAAGCTCTGCATCGAGGGCGGCGCCTGCCGCGGCCAGCTTGCGTTTGCCTTCAACCGGCATGGCGCGCGCAGCCAGCAGATGGGCGAGGGAATCGGCGGTCTCGGCAAACACCCGCTCCAGCGTGAGTTCGTGCCTGCGCAGCAACTCCGCGATGGCCGGTTCTACGAGCGTGGCGGAAAAGCGCGGCTGCACCGGCGTCATGCGGCCGAGAATCCGCTCGAAGAGGACCGCGGATTGCGCGAAGTAGGCGATCTCCGCCGGGCCGCCGATGGTGAGCGAAGTCGAAAGGAGAAAATCCTGAAACACGGGCCGCAGCAGCGCCGCCGGTGAAATCCGCTCCGGTTCGGCATCGAGGATGCCAAGCAAATCGGCGGTTGAATATTTCTCGTGGCCGGCCTGCCACGATCCGCCCGGTTCCGCCGCGCTGGGGGTGAGCCGTTTCAGCGCCAGCCGCGCGCCCGTTTGCTCGTCCACGAGAAACAGCAGACTCGATTGGGGCGCAACTGCAACCTGCGCGTGATAGCCCGCTGCTTCAAGCGCCCTGTTGCGTTCGACCAGTGCCGCATGCAATTCGTCGGCGCGCTCGATGGCCGCACGCAGCACCGGCGCGCCCATGCGATGGAATGCAGGGCCGCCCGCGTCGAGCACCAGCAATCCCTGAGCGGCAAAGACCCTGGAGTAGAACTCCGCAAATGCCTGCGCCAAGGTGCGGCCCGGCTTGTAGGCCGCCGCCAGCGCCTCCATTGCATCGGAGTAGCCCAGCAGCTCCCAGGCTGCTTCGATCAGCGGAGCAATGGCTTCATCCAGCACCATGCCGCCCACCGGCCGCGGAGCCGAAGGAGGGTTTGCATAGACCAGTGTGCGCAGCTCCTTGCGCGACGGAAAGGTTACATGATTGATCTCCGCAAAATCGTGATCTTCACTTGCAATCCAGAAAATGGCGGCATGAGGATGGCCTGCGCGGGACGCTTGCCGCGCCCGTGCCAAGGCCGTTGCCGCTTTGAACGGAGTGAACAGGGGACCGCCGAACAGGCCCACCTGCTGTCCCGTCACCACTATGCCGGCCCCGGAGCGCAGCGCGTCGATGGGGGCGATTGCCAGAGGATTCTGCGCCGAAAGCAGCTCGACCAGCTCGGGTCGATGCGCGGGAGCGGGCAGCTTTTCCGCCACAGCGGGCAGGTCCGTAGTGCCAAGCGCGGTTCCGTAAAAGGGCCGCACCGCAGGGTCTCCGGCGCAAAAGTCGAGGAAGAGCCGGTGCAGTCCCGGCGCCACGGTAATCGGATAACAGTCTGCCGTTGCCAATGCGTCTTCTTTCAGTTGGTGCGCCTTCAAGGAACCCCGGCGGAGCGGGCTCGGTATGTAAATGGCTGTGATAAGGATGCCACGGCGGGCGGAATCGATGCAGAAGGGCAGGCGGGTGGTGCAATCGTGCCGCAACGCCCATCAAGGATGCGACGACCATCCCGGGAGAACCCCCGGCGCCGTCCCCACGGGACTCCGGACGTGTTGTTGGTCGCGCCGACCCCACGCTGAAGCGCGGGGCTAGCTTGCACTGCGCCTACGGCGCGGGATTCCCAGGTTGAAGCGCGGGGCTAATCACGGGGATCGTCGATGGGGAGCCTGGTTGCGTATACTTTTTCTGACTACGAGTTGAGGAGAGAGACCAGGATGCCCCGGAAAATGAAGGCTGCCCATGCCGTCCCTGCAAAGAAACCCCAGGCCCGAGGGCCGAAGGCAACCAAGCCTCGCAAGTCGAAGGTTCCCCCGCCGCTGCCGGCCGAAAAAGCGCAGGTGCTCAGCTCTGAGGTGGTCTATGAAGGCTCGTTGTTCCGCGTGCGCCACGACAAATTGATCGAGCCCGGCGGAAAGCGCAGCGAGCGCGACGTGATCCGTCACAACGGAAGCGTCGTGATTCTTGCGCTGGACAGCTCGAAGAGCAAGAGAGATCCATGGGTGGTGATCGAGCGGCAGTATCGGCATGCCGCCAACCAGTTTCTGTGGGAATTGCCGGCGGGCAAGCTGGATGAGGGCGAAGATGCGTTGGCCGGCGCGCAGCGCGAACTAGAAGAGGAGACCGGCTATCGCGCAAAGAAGTGGAAGCCCCTTGTCGAGTACTATGCCAGCCCCGGGTTTCTGGGCGAATCCATGATGGTGTTTGTTGCCGAAGGACTTGTGGCCGGCGATGCGCACCCGGAGGAGGACGAGCAGATCGAGTTGCGGCTGGTGAAACTCTCCGAGGTCCTGAAGATGATTGACAAGGGAGCGATCCACGATGGGAAGACGCTCACCAGCGTGCTGCTCTATGCGCGGCAACTTACAAGGAAAAAGAAAAAATAATTCAGGGTTCCTGAATGTGCACGCGTAGTTTTCGAATCAACATCTTCCAAACAAAGGCGTCCGATTTTCGTTTAATTTGTCCCACTTCGTGAACACGTTGTCGCAAATCCGAATCAACCTTTCTGCTACTTTCTTCGTCATAACCTCATGAGACGGGCGCTCCCCTTCACACCTCGCCCCCTCATCAAATCAACAAGTAAGGAAGGCAAAAGCCTGTGGCTCAGTACAAAGGCAAGGTCAAGTGGTTCAACAATGCCAAGGGCTACGGATTCATCGGACGCGATGATGGGCCCGATGTTTTCGTTCACTACTCGGCAATTCAGCTGGACGGCTACAAGACACTGAAAGAGGGCGATGAAGTCGAGTTTGACATCGTCCAGGGACAGAAAGGTCCTCAGGCGGATTCAGTTCTCCGTCTTCGGGACGCCGCCCACAGCGCAGCTTAGTAGCGCGTACCCCCGGGCGTAACAACCAGGCCACTCCTCCAGTGGGCTCGGGAAAGTTACGCTCATCAGGTTGAACCCGAATCACATCACGTTCCGTACCGCCGGGATTGCAGTGGGTTTCCTCATCCTTCTCCATGTTCCTTTCCTCCGTCGCCTGGCACAGTAGTGTTAAAGGGCCCTCAAGGCGGAGAATCTTTGCATGGACAATCCCACCATGGCCCGTTTGCTAGCCGAGACTGCCGATCTGATGGAGATCGACGGCGCGGACAGCTTTCGCATCCGCAGCTACCGCCGCGCCGCCGAGGCAGCCGAGCAGACCACCGTGGACCTGGTCGCTGCGGCGTCGGAAACCGCACGCCTGCTTGAGATTCCCGGCATCGGCAAGAGCATGGCCGCCAACCTTCAGGCCATCGCCTCTACCGGCACGCTTCCCCTTCGCGACGAACTGCTGGCCAAGTATGGGGCTGGGCTGCTCCAGCTGCTCAAGCTGCCGGGCATGGGACCCAAGACCGTGGCGTTGCTGTGGGACGCGTCGAAGATCGCAAGCATTGAGGAGCTTGCCCTGGCCATCGAAGAGGGCCGTCTTGCCGGCCTGCCCCGCATGGGCGAGAAGCAGATTGAAAAGCTGCGCAAAGGCATCGAAGACTACCGCCGCAGCGCGGGGCGCTTTCGCATCGACGAAGCCGAGGACGCCGCCCAGAGTATCTCCAGCTATCTGCTGGCTTTCAATGGAATTGATCGCGTCACCCCTGCCGGTTCACTGCGCCGCGGACGGGAAACCGCGGGCGATCTGGACCTGCTTGCCACCGGCCCGGCTTGTGCCCCGGAGTGCGCCAACGAGGTCGTCGAGTACGTCTGCGCCTATCCCGGCATTCATAGCATGATCGCCAAGGGAGAAAACAAGGTGAGTTTCTACCTGGGCAACAGCCTGCAGGTAGACGTTCGCCTGCTGCCCTCGGCGAGCTATGGCGCAGCGCTGCAGTACTTTACCGGCTCAAAGGCGCACAATGTCTCGCTCCGCCAACGGGCACTCAAAATGGGCTACACCTTGAGCGAATGGTCGCTGGCGCGCCTCGATGACAACTCGACGGTGGCCGCGGCGACCGAAGAAGAGATTTATTCGGCCCTCGGCATGGACTGGATGCCGCCTGAACTGCGGGAGAATCTGGGCGAGATCGAGGCCGCCGGCCGCCATCAGCTGCCCCGGCTCATTGAAGTGGCCGATCTGAAAGGCGACGTGCATATGCACACCACCGCCACGGACGGCCGGAATTCCATTCGTGAAATGGCTGAGGCCGCACTCGCCAGGGGTTATCAGTACGTCGCGATCACCGACCACTCAAAGAACCTGGCCATGACCAACGGCCTCGACGACGAGCGAGCCATCGAGCACCTGCGCCGCATCCGCGAAGTGGACCAGCAAATGGAGGGAGGCATCCGCGTCTTCACCGGGATCGAGGTTGATATCCTGGCCGACGGTGCGCTCGACCTCTCCGACGAGGTGCTGGCGCAGATGGACGTGGTGATCGCCAGCGTCCATACGCGCTTTGAGCAGAGCCGCGAAGAGATGACTGCCCGTGTCCTCCGCGCCGATTGAGAATCCATACACGCACATCCTGGGGCATCCCACCGGGCGCCTGCTGCTGCGCCGCGAAGCATTCGTGATTGATCTTGGAGCGGTGCTGCGCCGTGCTGCCGAACTAGGTGTATCCGTGGAGCACAACGCCGTCTCCTGAGCGGCTTGACCTCAGTGACCGCGATCTACGCCTGGCCAAAGAGCTGGGCTGCAAAATCGTGATCAACACCGATGCTCACAACCTGCGCGACCTCGGGAAGATGAGCTACGGGGTGCGCCAGTTGCGCCGTGCGTGGCTCGGGCCCGAAGACGTGCTGAACACCAGGGGGCCCGGGGAGTTCCTCGCGGCCCTCAGACGAAGGCCCTGACCGAGATGCGGACCTGATCCGCAGCGCTACTGGTGCAAATCCGGCGCTTGCGAAGCATTCGCCGGAATTCGTAGCCCGCGCACCTCCGATGGAGATAAGATAAGTTGGCTATGAGTCTGCTTCATCAGGAAAGTCCGCAGAGCCTTGACGACGCTTCTCGCGGCGAATCATTGACCAGGGGCACCAGCCACGTGGTGTGGGCTGCCATCGCTGCCACTATCGTGGTGACCGCGGCCATCGCCCTCTACGTTGTTATCGGCCAGAAGCCGCCCGTCGCAACGGCGCAGGTCCTCGAGGTTTGGGCGCACCCCATGCACACTGTTACGCCCGCGTTCGACGCCGGCGGAGCGCCCGTGCCGCAGGACAGCTTCGACCAGGTGCTCGTTTTTACCCGGGTCAGGCTGCACAATCAGACTGCGCATCCCCTTGTGCTGCACGAAATCATGACCAACGTGACGCTGCCTGACGGTATCCACTCGAGTTACGCCGCAGAGACGTCGCAGTACGAGCGCATTTTTCTTGCTTATCCCGATCTGGCCTCGTACCGCAACACCGGGTTGTCGCCTGAAACGACGCTTGAAGCCGGGCAGACCGCGGAAGGCACCTTCGTCTCTGCCTTCCGCATCAACCAGCAGCAGTGGGACTCACGCAAAGCCCTCAACTACTCCTTCAGCTTTCGTTACCAACCCGTCGTCACGGCGACACCGCAGGTGGCTGTTACTGAGCACTGACCGGGGTGGGCGCATTCTTGGGCGTGGAGAGATAGCCGGAGATGTCGTTCTTTGAGTTGATGTTGTTCACCACGATCTCGTAGAGTTCAGGCTGTTTGCCACTGTAGAACTGCAGCGGCTCATCGACGTTCCTGTCCTTCTTTTCATAGCGCCGGTCGTCGGCAAACACGTACAGGGTGAAGCGGCTTTTCTTGGGATCGGCCTTGTGCAGTTCCAGGCTCACGGTCCCTACCGGCTTCTTGTCCCCTTTGTGCAGCGTGAACTCGTAATAATTGCGATCGCCCTTATGCTTCAGCACCTCCAGCTCGCTGGCGTTGCGGGCGATAAGGCTGCTGTGGCCGCTCAAATCACCCTTCATCGACGTCAACTGGCTGATGGCGCTGGCCAGATCGTTCTGCGTCTTGCCCAGGTCGGTCTTGACGCCGCCCACGTCGGTCTTCACGTCGGTAACGGCACTGGAAACGGCCGTCACCTGCTGTGCGGTCTGCTTCTGCGCTGTCTCAAGACGTTTACTGTCGGCCTGCTCGCGCAGGATGATCTGCTGCGCGCGCGTATCCATTTGTTTCTGGGTGAGGCCCAGGGATTTGCCCAGCTCGTCCGTGGCAACCGTGAGCCGCGCGTTGGTCTCCCGCAGCTCCGCCGCCATTTTCAAATTCTGCTGCGTGGCATCGTTCAAAGCAGCTTCCTGATGGGTGATGCGGCCGCTCAGCGTATAGCTCCAGATAAGGCCGCCAATTGCGCCCAAAAACGTGATCGCGATGACTGCTAAAAGTGCGCCGGAATACGTTCGTGGGGTCTCTTCAAGTTCGCTCATCAATATGCCTTCCTTCTGTTTCGCAGCTCGTTTCGCGGTTCCTGCCTCGCCGGATCGCGCAATCCAAGCATGCTCGTCGCCGCTCCCTGGGATTCATCCTCAAGCCTCCCGCATTTGCGCGAGATTCAAACCCGAGCGGCCAAAATCAGGATCGCGCGCCATCCAACTCCGAGACTCTACAAAATATATAGAAATTCCACAGCCCGTGCCGGAAAACCTTGCCGGAAACGCACAAAGCGAGGTAAAGGACGACCCCGTTCCTGCGCCTGCTGTCCGTCCTTCCGTGACAACCATCGAATCGCTGCGCTATAAAGAACTTTGCTGCATTTTCAGGCGCCCGCCTAACTCACGGGGCCTGCAACCGGGAAAAACTACAGGAAATTCAACCGCAAGAGGGAGTTCCGAAGGCTATGTCCACTGCTGTCGCTGGGAAGGGTCTTGAAGGAATTGTTGCAGCGAACTCCGGCATTTGTTACATCGACGGAGAAGCGGGCGTGCTGGCCTATCGGGGCATCGACATTCACGAGCTGGCTGAAAGCTCGAGCTTCGAGGAGACCACCTATCTCCTTTGGAATGGCCGCCTGCCCAATCAGTTCGATCTGCGCGAGTTCCAGTCGCAACTGGCACTCGCCCGCGCCCTGGACCAGCGCATTGTTGACATGCTGCGCAGTTTTCCCGCGACCGCTACGCCGATGGAAGTGCTGCGCACCGCCGTCTCCGCGCTCAGCTTCTACGATGCCGACGAGAAGGACAACTCGCATGACGCCAATGTGCGCAAGGCCTACAACCTGACTGCGCAGCTGCCCATGATTGTGGCCGTCTACGACCGCATCCGCAAAGGGCTTGAAGTGATTCCCCCTGACCGCTCTTTGAATCACGCCGCAAATTTTCTGTGGATGCTGAACGGGGTGAAGCCGTCTGAAACCGCCACCCGGACTCTGGACATTGCACTCATTCTCCATGCCGACCACGAACTGAATGCCTCCACTTTTGCCGCTCGCGTCATCGCTGCCACGCTTTCTGACATTCACTCCGCGGTTACCGGCGCACTGGGCGCGCTGAAGGGACCGCTGCACGGCGGCGCCAACGAGGGCGTGATGCGCCTGCTTTACGCCATCGACAAGGCCGGCGAGGACCCTGTCGAGTATGTGAAAGGCATGCTCGCCGCCAAACAGAAGATCTCCGGCTTCGGCCATCGCGTTTACAAGACGGAGGACCCGCGCGCCACCCATCTGCGCCGCATGAGCGAGCAACTGGGCAGGGATGCCGGGAAGCCAAAGTGGTTTGAGATGTCGCGCGCCATCGAGCTGTATGTGAAGAATGAAAAGAAGCTCAACGCCAACGTCGATTTCTACTCCGCCTCCACTTACGCTACCCTGGGCATCGACATCGACCTCTATACGCCGATCTTCGCCATCAGCCGCGTTGCCGGATGGGCGGCCCATGTGATCGAGCAGTTGGACGACAACCGCCTCATCCGGCCGCGCGCCGAATACATCGGGCCCGAGTACCCGTCGCACTGGATTCCTGTGGAAGAACGGGCGTAGCGGGGATGGGCATCGACAATTCGTTAGCTGTTCCCGCCCACGCGGACTGGGAGACTGTACTTTCGTTCGTCTGCCGTCACCCCGCGTCTGCGAGTTTCGCGGAGAGATTTTCTCCTGCCTTGTGGTAAGCTTGCTGCTCTTGATGGCGCCTTACGCCCAGACGCAGCTTGATGGTTCTCCAGATGGGCCGCAAGCAAACAATCTATCGAAGGAACCCAACCTGGCGGAGACACTTGGAGCCGCTGGTGAAGGCGTGAGGGCCTCGGTGAAGACACTCCCCGAAATTTCTGCAATATGAGGAAAGGACGCGTCATGGTTCTTGGCATGAGCCTTCCAACATTCACGTTTCTGCACGTGGCGGTGAGTCTGATCGCAATCTGCGCGGGATTCATTGTCGTCTTCGGGATGTTGAGCGGAAAGCAGTTTCCCCGCTGGACCGCTCTCTTCCTGGTGACGACGGTGCTCACCAGCCTTTCCGGGTTTCTTTTCCCATTCAAAGGCTTCACTCCCGCCATTGGCGTCGGGATTTTTTCACTGATTGTGTTGTTGGTTGCGATGCTTGCGCGCTATGGCGGCCGTCTTGAAAGCGCGTGGCGCGGAACGTATGTGATCACGGCCATCCTGGCGCTTTACTTCAACTTCTTTGTCCTGATTGTGCAGTCGTTTGAGAAAGTGCCGGTCTTGAAAGCCCTTGCCCCCACGCAGACGGAGCCGCCCTTCAAAATTGCGCAGTTGGCTGCGCTGCTGCTGTTTGTTCTGCTGACGACTCTTGCTTACCGGAAGTTCCGCATCGCGTAAATCCTTCGTGCACCAGAAATACGCATTGCCACGCCCTTCAGTTGGGCGTCTGTTTCGCGTTGCCGGCGATGGAGTCGCGGATGTTGGCCAGGGGCGCGTTGGGAACAACCTCGATGGCGCCGCCGGGGACCGAGCGGATGCCCAGATCGCTCCAGAGTTTGGGCAGATCGACCTCGACGGGAGCGTCTTTCCACTTCGCATACATCTCAGTCAGGACGTGCGTTCCAGTGGCGTGATCGCCGATATCGAGTGCGCGATCCAGAGGCCAGTCGTGGTCGATGGTGCCGCCGGCGGCATTCACGGCGCGAAGGGCGTCCTGCAGCCCCTTGCGATTGCCGGTCTGGCGGCGGATTTCGATGTCGGCGACGAAGCAGAAGAGCGCCCCGCCCCAGTAGGTACGCGCCCAGGTGTGGGTTCGATCGAGGCCCTGGTCGCCCGGTCGCGGCTCGCCCTGCGGCAAGCCGTGCACCATGTCGGCCCAGACCTTTTCGGCCTTCAGTTCGCCGGTCATGACGCGGGCCAGGGGTTCGATGTAAGTGGCCTGGCCTTCTTCCATCCAATGCTGGTCGTCGGGCATGCTAGGGAAGGCCATGTGCACCATTTCATGGGTGGTGACCCAGTCGTCCTTCAGGTCGGCGGCAGTGGAGTGCTGCGCGATACGAAGACGGCTGAAAGCCTGATATCCGTCGACGCCGCCCCAGGTGGTGCCCTGAATCTCTTCACCTCGGCCGCCGGGAACGGGTACCACAAGGATGCGCGCGCGGCTGACCGGAAAGCGGCCGTAGTACGCGGTCACGGCTGAGGCGGCGGCGCGGATGTGATTGAGGATGGCGTCAACGGGCAGGTCGAGGGGCGGACCGTTGGCGAAGTCGATCTGGAGAGTAGCTCCGCCGATTTTGAGTTGGCGCGAGGTGGCGATGCCCGCCTGCGGGCGCCATGGCTGGGCGAGCACACCGATGCGTGTGGCGACGAGCGCCATAAAGAGGATCAGCGGGAGCCTGATCCGGATTGCGGTCATGAAAGCCCTCCCTTCTAATTCAGACGTGAAAGGGAGGATAGCAGCGACCGGCGGCGGCGGGTTAGAGCGATTTCTGTGGAAAGCGAGTTCAGGCCGAGGGAGCCTTTTCGGCGAGAATCTCAAGCCTTTCCACCTGGGGTGGTGCTGCGAAGAGTTCGCCTGCCTTGGCGAAGAGCGCTTTAGCGATTGCCCCAGTGAGGTGGGCGTCGCGGCCCTCTTCATTCTGAAAGGTGTCGAAGATGCCGTAGCGCGCGGGACCCAGTTTGACCGCATACCAAGCGGTGGTGCCTGCCTCCTGCTGGGCCAGGGGCTGCGCCGATTCGAGAAAGGTTTCCACTGCCCGTTCTTTGCCCGGCTTGGCTTGCAACAGGACCAACAATCCATACTTTTCCACGCTGCCCTCCTGTTTTTCTTTGTATCCATAGGATGCGCAAAATGCGAATCGGTTGTGCGCCGGGCCAGGGATGGGCCGACAAGGGATGCGCCGCCACCTTTGCTGCAATTACACTGGTTAGGAGATGCAAGTTCGATCTGGAAACGATATACGCGAGCAGTTTCTGCGCTTTTTTGAGTCGAAGGGGCACCGCCGTGTGCGCTCTTCCTCGCTGGTGCCTGCGAACGACCCGACGCTGCTGTTTACCAACGCGGGAATGAATCAGTTCAAGGACCTGTTCCTGGGGGCGGAGCGCCGGGATTACTCGCGGGCCACGACTTCGCAGAAGTGCGTGCGCGCCGGCGGCAAGCACAACGATCTTGAGAACGTGGGGTTTACGCGGCGGCATCATACGTTTTTCGAGATGCTGGGCAACTTCAGCTTTGGCGACTACTTCAAGCGCGAGGCGATTCAGTTTGCGTGGGAGCTGGTGACGAGCGAGGAGTGGTTCGGGATTCCCAAGGACCGGCTCTACGTCACGATTTTTGAAGGCGTCGGGCGATGTGCCGCGCGACGACGAGGCCGAGAAGTTCTGGATTGAGGCCGGCGTGCCGAAGGAGCGCATCTTTGAGTACGGGCTGAAGGACAACTTCTGGCAGATGGGCGAAACGGGGCCGTGCGGGCCGTGCTCGGAGATTTTTTACGACATGGGGATGGAGGCGGCGGAGACGCCGGGCGTGGACAAGCCCTTTGGGCACGACGACGCGCGCTATGTGGAGATCTGGAATTTGGTGTTCATGCAGTTCGATCGTTCGGCGGTGACGGAGCCGCTGGGGAAGACGATGAGCTACAAGCTGACGCCTCTGCCGAAGCCCTCGATTGATACGGGGATGGGGCTGGAGCGCGTGGCGGCGGTGCTGCAAGGCAAGGTCAGCAACTTCGAGACGGATTTGTTTACGCCGCTGATACGAAGGGCGGCGGAGTTGACAGGGTTGAGCGAGAGTAAGTCAGCGAGTTCGAATGTCGACGAGTCAACCAACCCACCCAAGCAGAGCTTGGATGGGGCACCCACGGGATTGGTGGACAATGCAAGTTTGCGGATCATTGCGGATCACGCGCGGGCGGCTACGTTTCTGATCAATGATGGCGTGCTGCCTTCGAACGAAGGGCGCGGGTATGTGCTGCGCAAGATTCTGCGGCGCGGGATTCGGCATGGGCGGCTGCTGGGGCAGGAAAAGCCGTTTCTTTCGAGATGGTTTATGCGGTGCGCGATGTGATGAAGGGGGCGTACCCCGAGCTGGTGGATTCGGCCGAGCGCGTGGCGAAGGTAGTTGAGGCGGAAGAGAAGCAGTTTGATCGCGTGCTGAAGATCGGGCTTTCCAAGCTAAATGCCTCAATCGCTACAGCGATTGCTGAGTACAAGCTCAATACTGATCCGGAAAGGCTCGCGCAGATCGAGAAGGATGCTGGATTCGAGCCGGGCACCGTAATTTCGGAGCCTCCCCCAACAAGCCCCGAACTCAACGGAATGATTGCCTTCCACCTGTACGAAACCTTCGGACTGCCCCTTGATTTCATGGTCGATGCCGCGCGCGATGCGGGAATTGGATTCGACATGGAGGGCTTCGAGCGGGCCCGCGCCGAAGAGCAGGCCCGCGCCCGCGCTTCCTGGAAAGGCGGCAGCCAGAAGACCGCCAGCCCGGCGTTTCGCGATCTCCGAAGACGGACTTCGATGGCTACAGGCAACTGACTCGACCAACATGCGAGGTGCTGGCCATCGTGAAGGACGGGCATGGGCGTTCCGGCGGCGGCTGCGGGCGAGCAGGTGGAAGTGGTGCTGGACCATACCAGCTTCTATGGCGACTCCGGCGGGCAGGTGGGCGATACGGGCTGGTTCACTTCGACGGACGGCAATACCACGGTGGCGGAGATTACGGCTGCGTGCTGCCGGTGCAGGGGGTGCGGGCGCACAAGGCGGTGCTGAAGCAGACGCTGGCGGTGGGCGACCACGTGAATACCGTGGTCGATGGAGAGCGGCGCGATGCGATCCGGCGCAACCATACCGGCACGCATCTGCTGCATGCGGCGCTGCGCCAGGTGCTGGGCACGCATGTGAAGCAGGCGGGGTCGCGGTGCGATCCGACCGGCTGCGCTTCGATTTTTCGCACTTCGCGCAGGTCGCCGATGAGGAGTTGGAGGAGATTGAGGCGATTGTGAACCGCGAGGTGCTGGCGAACGCGCGGGTGGAGACGCTGGAAGATGTGCCGATTGACGTGGCGGTGAATGAGTACCACGCCATGGCGCTGTTCGGCGAGAAGTATGGCGACAAGGTGCGGGTGGTGAAGCTGTCCGACGGATTTTCGACGGAGCTTTGCGGCGGCACGCACACGGCGGCTACGGGCGAGATCGGGCTGTTGAAGCTGACGGGCGAGGGGTCGGTTTCGTCGGGCGTGCGCAGAATTGAGGCGATCAGCGGGATGGGGTCGCTGGACACGTTCCGGCGCGATTTTGCGGTGGCGCAAGTGGCGGCGCAAATTGCCGCCGACTGCGGACGGCAATCTCTCGGATGCGCTTGCGTGCCAAGTTGGCCGCCCAGGAAGACGAGCTGAAGCGGCTGCGGCGCGAACTGGAAGAGATGCGGATGAAGTCGGCCGCTGGGGGGCTGGATGAGGCGATTGGCGCGCGCCGTCGAAGTGAAGGGCGTGAAGGTGGTGACGCATGCGCGCCGACAAGCTGGAGCGCGGGCAGTTGCGGACGCTCGTCGACAACCTGAAGCAGAAGCTGGGCGAGGGTGTGGTGGTGCTGGCCTCGGCGCAGCCGGAGGGCAAGGTCGCGATGATTGCCGGGGTGACGCCGGGACTGACGAAGCGCATCCAGGCGGGCAAGCTGGTGGGCGCGGTGGCGAAGCTGGTGGGCGGATCGGGCGGCGGAAAGCCGGAGATTGCCGAGGCCGGCGGCAAGGATCAGGCGCAGATCGACGCGGCGCTGAAGGCGGTGCCGGAGACGGTGGCAGCGCTGCTGGGGTAGAGCCTCTTGTCCTGCCGAGCGGGCGGTTGAACTGTGTCTATCGGGCGCCTCGTGAGCCGATGCTGTAGGCCACGCCCAGGGAGATGATGGGATAGGTCTTCAGTGGATCGAGATCGCTCTGCCACTTGGTGATCTGTGCGGCCAGATCGCCTTGAATCTGGAGTGCGATGGAATTGGTTGTGCTGGCGACATTGGTGCAGAGCGTCTGCGCCTGGTCGTAGCAGGCCGAACCCGTCAGATTCGCCTTCAACGCGGGTGCGCCGGACAGTGCGACGCCAACCTCGATGGGAAACGACCAATGACCTCCCCGGCGAGGAATCTGGTTGCCCCAGCCGGCCGTGATGGTGAAAGCCGGCTTGGTTGTATTGAGGCCCAGGGCCGCGGTGGCATTCAGCGGAGTGGCTCCGGTGGTTGAATTCGCATTGGCCGAGTAGAAGGTATCGCCGTTCAGGGTGAAGCTCGTTCCGCCGGCCACGGAGGATGTGGCAGTGAGCTTGTTGCCGTTGTAAACCAGGAGGCCGGGACTGATGCGAAAGCCATTGCGGAAGGGGTAGATATCAGCGGCAACTCCGGCGGAGGTCATGTTAAGCCTGGCGTTGGCGGTGAAGCCATTGGTGGTGAAATTGGTGGAATAACGAAGCATGTTTCCCGAGGCGCGGACATTCAAGTGGCTGTTGACATACGTTGTGATCTGCACACCCGGGCCCAGGGGAGAAACGCTGCCGCCGATCGCAATGCGCGAGAAGGGACCGGGGGTTACGGAGGCGGCCGCGATGGACGATGCGCCGCGGGTCACCCCACCTTCCGGTCCGGCGTTTTCAGCAAAGAGACTGGATGAGGTCCCGGACGTCTGCGCCATGAGGGCCACTGGGGCCGTGAGCAAGCCGATCGCTATGACGAGTGCAGTGTGCTTCATCGCGCATACCTCCTGAATGATTCCTTCGAAGTTCTTCTTTTGGATCTGAACCTCTGAGCCTGACGGTTTCTGTCAGAAGAAGAAGTGACCTTTTCGGTAGGTCGTGCCGAGCCCCTGGAGGTCTTTTTCTATCGGGAGATTACCACGGTTTCAGAGAAACAATTACCTGCGCAGGAGATTGACAGGTTACCGAAGGTCATGGCGGGCCGTGCTTCTCACCCGCAGTTTTCCCGCTGCCAGATCCCCATGGGAGCGGATGAATGCCGTAAGCTTGCGCCATGGGCAGGCAGGATTCCGATGCGGAGATGGCCGTACGAGTGCGACGGCGGCTGCTGGAATGGTACGGAGAGAACCAGCGCGACCTGCCTTGGCGGCGCAGCCGGGATCCCTATGCCATCTGGGTTTCGGAAATCATGCTGCAGCAGACGCGGGTGGCGGTGGTCGTGGAGCGATACAAAGCGTTCATGAAGCGGTTTCCCACCTTGGTTTCGCTGGCCCTGGCGCGTGAAGAGGATGTGCTGGCGCTATGGAGCGGCCTGGGCTATTACCGCCGCGCCCGGATGCTGCACAAGGCAGCGCAGTTTGTGGCAAGCCGCCGCGGAGGCAATCTGCCCGCCACTGTCACCGAGCTTCGGCTGCTGCCGGGAATTGGCGCATATACGGCCGCCGCCATTGCCAGCATCGCGCACGGCCAGAGAGTGGCCGTGGTGGATGGAAACGTGGAGCGGGTGCTGTGCCGGCTGGAGGGTTGGGAGGAGGCTGGCCGTTCCGGCGGGGCCGCGCTGCGGCGCAAGGTCGAGGCCAAGGCGGCGGAACTGCTGGCCCCGCACCGTCCCGGCGACTTCAACCAGGCGCTAATGGAATTGGGGGCTACGGTCTGCGTGCCGCGCGGTCCGCGGTGCACGGCCTGCCCCCTGATTGGCGATTGCATTACCCGCGGAGAGCACAAGACCAAAAGCCGACCGCGGATGCTGAGTCGGGAAGTGGGCTGCGCGCTTTCAGTGCGGGAAGGGACCCGAGCGGGGTCAGCCAGACGCGAAGTGCTTCTTGAACAGCGCCCCGACTCCCACACCGTGATGCCGGGCTTATGGGAACTGCCTGCTCTTCGCGACGTCGCAGTGCCGCCAGCCGAGTTGCGGATGACCCTGCGCCACGCCATCATGCAGGTCAACTACTATGTGCGCGTCCAAACGGTATTCGAAGACGATGTGGAGAGCCTGACGGTCTCCGGCGGCGTTCGACGCTGGGTTCCGCTGGGAATGGCGGCGGGGATGGCGCTGACCGGCCTGGCGCGGAAAGTTCTCAGCCGCGCCCACTTGCTGCCCAGCGCTCACGTCGAATTCGCAGCTCTGCTGGAAGACGAAGCAATCGAGGACGGTAGCGAGGCGAGGTTGGCGGAGTGAGTTGAGGCGGCATTTCATCCAGGGGTTTCAGTAGTAATCCGCACAGCTGAGGTAGTAGCCGCAACGGGTACAGACGAGCTTGCAGCGGTGGCCAATAAGCCGGCTGGAACAGTTGGGGCAAATCTGGCAATGATGTTCCAAGGGCGGCTCTGCCGGAGCCGTGCAGGCCGCACCACCTTGTGGGATATCGGACTGAAAATCGGGATCGAGGGCGCCGGGGCGCTGCGGCAGCATGTGCGACAGATTAGCATAAAGACGTGGGCCGCCTGTCCTGTGGCATCCGGGCAGGTGCCTCGAGCATCAACTTCGTAGCGCTGTCGAGTGTTCCCCAACGACAGGGCAGCAATCCACCCCCAAAAACCACCGGAATCCGAAATCCCCAAGGAGGGACCATGGCAAGCAAGGCAAGTGCGGTCTGGACAGGTTCATTGAAGGAAGGCAAGGGCACGATCTCGACGGCGACGGGCGTGCTGAACAACGCGAACTATTCTTTCGCCACGCGTTTTGAAGGTGCAATGAGCGGGACGACTCCCGAAGAACTGATTGCGGCGGCGCATGCAAGCTGCTTTTCAATGGCCTTGGGCGCGCAGTTAGGCGGTGCCGGGCTTACACCAGGGAAGATTGAAACCCATGCTGCCGTTACCCTGGCCAAAGTGGGCGAAGGCTTCTCGATTACAAAGATTGCGCTGACCACGACCGCCAGCGTGCCCGGCGCCACCAAAGAGGTGTTCGACAAGGCGGCTGCTGACGCCAAGGCGGGTTGTCCGATTTCGAAGCTCTTCGCCAACAACACGGAAATCACCCTGGACGCGAAGCTGGTCTGAGCGCATCTGGACGGTCTCGCTTCGTGATCAATCCCATTCTCATTCTGCCGCCCCACTCCCCAGTGGGCGCGGCAGAATGACGCCTGCTCCGCAATTTTCGTAACCCGGCCACGAATCTGCTTGACAGACTCCGACTGCACACGCGACATTGATGATCGCGTCACGCCTCCCTCATTTCACCGGTCTCCCGCCGTGCGGATCCTGTCTTTGCAAGGGGTAATCCAATGCATCATCTTCACTTCAATCATCTGGCCGTGATCGTCTCGGCCTTGATCCTGTGGTTCTTGGGTGCCTGCTGGTACTCGCCGGTACTGTTCGCAAAGCCGTGGATGGCACTGCTCGGCATTCAGAAGGACGCACCGAACAAGAAGAGCCTGGTTCCCGGAATGATCACGTCGCTCATCGGCGATCTCATCCTGTCGTTCATGCTGGCGCATTTCGTCATCTGGTCGGGTGCGACGACGTTTGCGTGGGGAGCACTGATTGGTTTTATCTGCTGGCTGGGGTTCTTTGTGGCGCCCAACTTTCCCCAGGGCATCTACGAGAACCGCCCATTCAAGTTGTTTGCCATCAACAACGGATACTGGCTTGTGGGGCTCATGGCGGTAGGCGGGCTGCTGGCGGTCTGGCATTAGCGGTCAGGCCAGACGGCACTACAATCGGGGGATGAGCAAACACGTTGTCGCAACTTCTTCCGCCCCAGCTGCAATCGGCCCTTATTCGCAAGCCATCCGGACCGGCGACCTGGTTTTCACGGCCGGCCAGATCGCGCTTGATCCAGCAACCCAGAAGGTCGTATCCGGGGGAATTGCCGAGCAGACGACCCGGGTAATGGAGAACCTGAAGGCGATACTCGAAGCGGCCGGTTCGAGCATGTCCCAGGTGGTGAAAGCCACGGTTTTCCTGAAGGATTTAGGCGATTTTGCCACCATGAACGCGGTCTATGACGAATATCTCGCGCCGGAGGGCGCTATTCCACCCGCTCGCAGCACGGTAGAGGTGTCGCGGCTGCCCAAAGACGCAATGATCGAGGTGGAACTGGTGGCCGAGGTCTGAGACCTCTTCCGCCAATGAAAATTCGTTTGGAACATGCCGCGAGTCCAACCGAACAGCCCGTTCCCGAGGCGGGTGGTTGCCGGGGCCTCTCGATGCCTTGCCCCGCTCCGCGCGATCCCCACACTCAGGATTGACCATGGCCGGCCGTCGGCAACAGACGCTATCATCTGATGTAGTTTGTTGTTGAAAACCGATTCCGAGCCGGAAGGGGTTATTCACCGCTATGGCATTTGAGCCCGGGCAGAAGGTTGGCGACTACGAAATTGTGGCCAAGCTGGGAGCTGGTGGTCTCGGAGTCGTGTACGAAGTGCAGCACCTGATTTCGCAACGGCGCGAAGCCATGAAGATCATGCTGCCGGACCAATCAGGCGCTCCGGAGATGGTGGAGCGATTTCGCCGTGAGGTCCAGACCCTGGCGTCCCTGAATCACATCAATATCGCGCAGCTTCACACCGCCTTTTACTTCGAGAGTCAGCTGGCGATGGTGATGGAGCTGATTCACGGAGAGACGCTGCGCGATCTCCGATTGAAGACGAAGTTCTCTCTCCCTCAGGCCCTGGGGTATATGGGCCAGGTCCTTCAGGCGCTGGTCTATGCCCACGGGCTGGGCGTCGTCCATCGGGACATTAAGCCGTCGAACATCATGCTTGCCCACAACGGGGTGGTGAAGCTGCTCGATTTCGGCATCGCTCTCACGGAGCAGGGCAGCGATCTGACCATTGCCGGATTCCTGCTTGGCTCATTGAACTACATGTCACCTGAGCAGGTAAGCGGATCGAGAGCTACCACTCGCTCAGACATCTACTCCGTGGGGGTCACCCTCTATGAGCTGTTGACCGGTAGGCTGCCCAACACCGGGGCCACCAGCCGGGAGATCATGATGGGCATTATGAACAAGGTGCCCGCACCCCCGCATCAGCTCTCTCCCTCGATTCCCCCGGCGATATCGGAAGCCGTGATGTACGCACTCAGGAAAGATCCTGCTGAGCGTTTCGCCACCGCGGAAGAGTTTCTGCGTGCGCTGCAAGTTACTCCCGACCAGTTGGAGAATGAAGTTGCGCTCACCACCCCGTTGCCGATTGAGGCTTCCACCGGCGGAAGGCCCGCCACGGGGTCAATGGCACAAAAAACGCCGACTGCCAGTGGCGCGCAGAGTTTGCCAATAGAAGACGTGAGCCGAAAGCTCGCCGTCTACATTGGGCCGGTGGCCAAGTTCGTGGTGAAGAAGCTTGCCGCCCAGTCCGAGGATGTGGATACGATCTATCGCGAGGCGGCCAAGCATATCACCTCCGATGCCGATCGCGCCGCGTTCCTGCGCTCGAAACGGCAATAGCCGCCTCAACCATTCAGCATTTCAAATGCCTTGATCAGGCTGGTATGCATTCGATTGAATGAGGCGGTGACGTCGGCTATTTCGTCCTTCCCTTTCACCTCCAGCGGGGGCAGGTCAATTTCGCCCTTGCTGATGACGTCGGCATTTCTGGATACCCGCCGCAGTGGCCGGATCACAATCATGTACATGGCGATGTCGACCAGAATAATGGTCAGCAGAAAGATCGCGCCCAGGCTGATAAGCAGGTTGCGGAAACCTTCGTTAGCCATCGCGATCGGGACCGACATGGGCACGGAAATAATCTGCGCCCCGGAAATCTCGCCGCGATTCCATCCAAATCCATGATCCGCGCCATAGTGCCGGATCATGGCTCTGGGAGCAACGGAGGGCTGGCCATGGCACTGCAAGCAGCCTGGATCGGTCACGATGGGAGCCGCGACATAGAGGACCGGCCCCGTCGGTGTGGCGCGCTCGCCCACCTCCTGTGTCTGCGCGGTGTGATTGCGGAAATAGGTGATGAGATCGACCTCCCACTCCGTGGCGCGATCGTCCAGGTTGGTCGGGTTCAGCGCAGCTTCGCGCAGCCCGTAGTCGGGATAGGAAGCGCGCA
This sequence comes from uncultured Acidobacteriota bacterium, assembly GCA_963833995.1. Classification (GTDB taxonomy): domain Bacteria; phylum Acidobacteriota; class Terriglobia; order Terriglobales; family Acidobacteriaceae; genus Telmatobacter. The sequence goes on from CAWIAE010000012.1 coordinate 57,029, forward strand.
AGCGCTTGAAGGTGACGTTGACGGCATAGAACGGAATTGTCTGGGGTAGGAAGTTGCTGCTGTGTTGCGGCGTCTTTTCCAGAATCGGACTTACTTCTTCGTCGGTATAGTCCTTGGTGGCGCTGGCGCTGGCCGCCATGAGCTGAGCCTCCTGCAGCACCTGCTGCCGCGCATTGCTCATCAGGAAGCCGTACGCGAAGTGGGAAATAAGGTACAGGCCCAGTCCGAACACCAGAATCAGCACCAGGTTGAATTTTGCGAGCAGCTTCACGAAAACCTCCTGATTAAAAATGACCCCTGCTATTACGGGCAGCGGGGCAGCCCGGGGGAAACTTCGGAGAATCGTCCGATGCAACCTGCAAGGGAAAAAGTTACGAGGGACGAACCAGAGCACTCTGCCGCATCTTCTGCGATTCGAACAGCAGACCATCCACGCTTTCCGCCCTCAAGGCTGGGAAGCATATGACGCCAAAACTTAAGAGAACACCAGACCCATGGTGCATGTCGGCGCGCTGGGCCCGTTGCGCGACCTTCTCTCTGAGCTGACTGCGACACGGGGAAGCGAGTGATTTCAGAGAGAGGAAGTCCGATTCACCTATGGATATTACACCCTGATTACGTGATGAGAACACGAAGTTCGACTGTTGAGCGCCATGGGCGCTCACGATTCCCAGCGTTCTGATTTCCCCTTGGCCGGTACAATCGCCGGCCGCTGCTTACAGGCTGGATGACACTTTCCAGATGTCAATCCCGCCTTCCTTCGCATATTGGTCGACCTCGCTGAGTTCTTCAGGACTGAAAGCAAGCTTTTCGAGACTCTTCAGTGAATCGGCCAATTGTTCCACCGTACGTGCGCCGATCAGCGCGGAGGTGACCCGTGAATCGCGCAGCACCCACGCAATCGCCATCTGCGCCAGGCTCTGTCCGCGCCTTTCAGCGATGGCATTAAGCTGGCGGATGCGGGTGAGGTTTTCCTCTGAGATCAGCTCCTGGTTCAATGAGCCTGCTTTCGCAGCGCGCGCATCCGAGGGAATCCCGGCCAGGTATTTCCTCGTCAACATGCCCTGGGCCAACGCCGAAAAGGCGATACAGCCCACGCCAAGACTTCCAAGGGTATCGAGAAGGCGCCCCTCGATCCAGCGATTGAGCATGGAATAAGACGGCTGATGGATGAGCAGCGGGACGCGGTGCGACTTCAGAATTTCAGCAGCCTGCACCGTGAGTTCGGGTGAATAAGAGGAAATCCCGACGTAAAGCGCCTTGCCTTGGTGGTGCAGGGTTGCGAGCGCTCCCATGGTCTCTTCCAGCGGAGTGTCGGGATCCACCCGGTGCGAATAGAAGATATCGACGTATTCAAGCCCCATGCGCTTCAAACTCTGGTTGCAGGAGGCGATCAGGTATTTTCGCGATCCGCCCACGTCGCCATAGGGTCCAGGCCACATGTCCCAGCCCGCTTTGGTCGAGATGACCAGTTCGTCCCGGTACGGTTTGAAATCCGCCGCCACTACCCTTCCAAAATTCTCTTCCGCCGAGCCGTAGGGAGGTCCATAGTTGTTGGCCAGGTCGAAATGGGTAATGCCGTGATCGAAAGCGTAGTGCAGGATCGAACGCCCGGTTTCAAACACGTCTTCGCCGCCGAAATTCTGCCACAGACCGAGTGAAATGGCGGGCAGCTTCAGCCCCGAACGGCCGCAACGGCGATAGGGCATGGAATTGTAGCGCGATGACGCCGCAGTATAAGGAAAAGGAAAGGCCATATCATTTCTCCAACTTGCGAGAATAACATTGCCCCGGCTTTCGAAAAGGAATTATAGGGCAGACTCAATCTCTTTGCCTTTGGATTTGATCGGCCCTGTGCAGGTCGGAAGCTGCCACCACGCCGTAAATACCGGGGGCCACCAGACTCAATCTGGTGGCGCCTTCAGCTTCGTCGGGAAGGCTGACTTCGTTTCTAGTTGGCCGCTTTCGCTGCTTCCCGCTGCGTCACTTCGGTCATCATCTGCTCGACCTTATCTTTTCCTTGGTAGTTTGGGTTGGTAGCCAGCAGCTTCTTCCAATCGGCAAGGGCGCCAGCGCCGTCGCTCTTCCCCCGCCACTTGACCAGACCGAGGTTGAAAAGAGTGTTCGAGTTATTGGGTGCGTAGGTGAGCGCCTTGTTGAGTTCCGAAATCGCCCGATCGGCGTTTCCCATGTACCAGTACGCGGTGCCCATGTCGGTGCGCACGGCGGCGTCAGAGGGTTTTCCTTTGAGAGAGCGCCCATAGTAGCCGACGGCGACAGAATACTGCTGCGCGTCGTAATACAGGTTCCCAAGGCTGGTCAGCAACTCCGCATTATCGGGATTCGACTTCAGTCGTTCGAGCAGCGGCGCTGCCTGTGCATCCGCCATTTGTTTCGATCGATCGGGGTCAGGCTTCGGGGCCGCCATGCTGTCGCTCTTCACCGAAGGCGTTGAAGAGCTGGCCGTGTTCGCGCCGGCCACCGTCTGAACCTGCGGCCCGTGGATCAGCCAGCCGCCGCCGATTCCTGCCAGCAGGCAGACAGTAGCGAGGAGCGCGGCTCGTTCCCTGGTCCACAGGATTGCGGGAGTTGGCTGAGTATCGCTCATTGATTCGCGCCTCTCATTCCCTCTTGATTGCCCGGCGTGGCAGTTGCCTCCGCGATCAGCCGGTGCACGGCGGCTTTGCGACTCGCGCCAAGTTGGGGGTTGGACTTCAGCAGCAACTGCCAAGCGGCGACAGCGCCCTTGGCATCGCGCTTTCCTTCCAGCCGGATCATGCCCAGGTCGAACAGCGCATTGGCATCTTTGGGGTCATTGCTCAATGCCCGATTCAGCTCTGCGATTGCTCCATCAATGTCGCCGTCACGGTAGAGGCTCGATGCCAGCTTGGTGCGAAAAGCGACGTTCTTTGGGTCAACCCGCACTGCCTCGCCGTAGTAAACGGCCGCCTGCCTGTACTGGTGAGTCATGTGGTAAATCGCTCCCACCTGCATCAACAGCGCGCTATTGCCGGGATCCTTCTTCAGCTTTTCGAGCAGCGGCTCCGCCTGTTTGTCAGCCATGTGCTTCATTTCTTCAAGGCTGGGCATGTGTCCGCCGGCCATCGCAGTCCCTTGCGCAGGCGGCTGCGCGGCGGTAGTCACATGTTGTGCCACAGCGGCCGGCGGTTGCGATCCCCGAATCAACCACCCAACCACCAGTCCCACCAGGAGACAAACGCCCGCCATCATCAGGACGTTCTTCGCCGGCAAAGTCTCATTTGCCGCTGGCGTCAAGGTTGGATCGTCTGCCATCTCGCTTTTCTCCACGTCAGAATCGCTCGCGAACGGGGCTTTTCAGATCAACGGCCCCGGAGCGCCATCCGCCATTTGGCAGTTTCCATGCCGGCAAGAAGGTCTTCACCCCGGCATGCTTCTCATTTAATTTACCGGGGGAAGAAATCTCAGTGAAGCATGCTATGTCACGCAGGCGCGTGACGACGATCACATTGAATTTAGCCGGGTCAGATGAGGAAATCTTAATAGGCGTGACAGAGGTCACATCGAAGCACACGAAATCAATGGTGACATAACTGGGTTGATTGGGGCATTTCACCAATCTGACCGCGGTCGGGGCGAAAACGATTCGATGGTGTATCCCGGTCCACGGTCTCAATAGAGCCTATCGGCAGGGTTCGGGAATTCTTTAGGGAACTAAGCAGTGTTCGAGTGCTGCCATGGGTTAAAACGGGGCCCCCATCACAACAGCGTGAATCGTGCACAGGGTTGCATCAATTCCGAGCTGGCATGGCCAGTAAGGTTGGCGTCACGGTTCAAGCAAGCAGAAAAAGCGTGCACGAGGAGGCTTTACTCAATGAAACAGAATCTTCTAATTGTCCTGATGTTTCTGGCGGCGGCAAGTTTCGCTGCAGCACAGATAACGACGCCGGCGACTGACGTCCTCGGCGCTCACCTGAACTATGGCCGCGGCTGCGCGGCCTGTCACGCGCCGCACAGCGGCGTATACGGTAACGGCAATGCAAAAAAATCCGACGCAACTGCGGGCGATGTCGCTCTCTGGGGCGAGGATGTCAGCAGCTTGTACGGCCAGACCATCACCTCGGGCGGTGGCAGTGACGTGGAAGTATTGCCCATGAGCATGGCGGCGACGACACCGGACGTCTCTGGACTGCTCACCTGCCTAAGCTGCCACGATGGCAACTATGCGACAGGCGCCATGATGAAGAACAAGGTCTATGAGGCGCTGCCCAGCACCTACGGGACCCTCAATGACATTCCGACTTTGCTCGGAAACGATCACACCGGCGTCGGAAACTACCTCAACGACCACCCGGTGGGACTCACGGCCGTGATGGGCTGCGGTGGTGCCCATAATTGGGATTGCAGCATCAGCGCTACCGGTACAGTGCAGATGACAGGGCCGGCTTCCACAAAGTTCGTCACCAATTACGGCTTCTTTGTCAGCCCGGGCACATACAACAGCCAGCCCGTGGTGATGTGCACCACCTGCCATAACCAGCATTTGATGAACGTCGTTTCGGTGACCACTGGCCCAAAGTCAGGCCTGCCCACCGGGAACTACGCAACCATGTTCTTCCTTCGCGGCCCCTACAACCCGGCAAGCGCCACCGTCGGGAGCAACCAGACCGCTCAATTCTGCCGCCAGTGCCACGGTGGCGAGTCGAACGAGATGAACGGCAGCACGGCAGTCACAACTTTCTGATCTTTATGCATGAGGGGAGGGGGATGCATTTCCCTCCCCTTTCTTTTCATAACCAGGATGGCAACCATGAAGTGCAATTCCCCAATCTGCCTTTTCCTACTGTTGACCTTTGCGGCGTCCGGCGCCCAGGTGGCCTCCCATGCGCCCACGGTGTTTACGCAGGCGCCCGGTAAGGGAGTCGAAACATCGGCTGCGTCGACAGCTGAGAAGCCCGTAGTGCGAGTGAACGGTTCAGTACTGACTGAAGCCGACCTGCTGCGCGAGGAATACACCATCTTTCCCTATGCGCGCCAGCACAGCGGGCTCCCCAAAGACTTGGCCCCGCAGATCCACGACGGCGCCATGAAAATGATCATTTTCGAAGAGCTGGTTTACCAGGAAGCCCTGCGCCGGAAAATGACGGTGCCCGCCGCGAAGATGGAGCGCGCCGAGTCGGACTTCCGGAAACAATTCACTGACCCGGACGAATTCAATGTGCTTTTCCAGAGTGAATTTCATAACTCGCGTCAACTGCTGCGGGAAAAGATTCGGCGGTCGTTGTTGATCGACGCCTTTCTGAAGACCGAGGTTGAAGACAAAAGCATAGTCTCCCCGGCTGAGGTCAGGGCCTACTACAACAACAATCCGATCCGTTTCCGGCATCCGGAGACGTTTACCTTCCAAACCATTTCCGTTCTGCCACCGGCCAACGCTAGTGCAGACCAGTTGAAAGAGGGCCATTCGCGGGCAGAGAGCGCGCTGCGCCAGGCCAAAGCGGCGAAGACCTCCGAGCAATTCGGGTTGCTGGCGGAGAAGATCTCCGATGACGATTACCGCGTAATGATGGGCCAGCACAAGCCCGTTGCAGTGGACCAACTGGCTCCCCAGGTGCTGAAGGCGCTGCTGGTAATGAAGCCGGGCGACATCAGCAATGTGATTCAGGTGGAGCAGGCGTTCACCATCGTGCACCTGCAGGTGCACTCCCCGGCAGGCGTGGCGAAATTTGAAGACGTGAAAGCGCAGCTCGAAAAAGATCTCCAACAGGGCAAGAGAAACCAGCTCCGCTCCGCGTTGGATAAGAAGTTGCAGAAAGTCGCCAAGATCCAGGAGATGTGAGAGGTCGCCGGGGTATCGAATCTTAGAAAGTCTGGGCTCAAGAATCAAAGGATGGCATAGAGTGAGGGTATTTTTGCGAGTCGCGTTTGTATTTGAGGCATGCCTCCTGCTGCTGGCATGGCCCGCCGGCGCGCAACTACGCTTCGGCGAAACCAGCACAAATGCGAACGGAACAATCTCCACTGGATACACCGCAGACTACGGAAACATGACGGATTCAACCCACAATTGGACGGTGGGAGGCGCCGCCGATCTCTCCGGGTCTTTCCACAATCCGAATTTCCTGTCCTACAACGCCTCTTTTTACCTGAATCAATCCCGTGCCAACTCCGACTTCCAGTCGATCTCCGATGCCAGCGGGATCAACATCTCTACCAACATCTTCGGCGGCAGCAGCTTTCCCGGTTCAGTCAGCTATTCCAAGGCCTACAACAGTGAAGGAAACTACGCAGTTCCGGGCCTCGCCAATTTCGTGACCCACGGAAACAGCGACACGTTCGGCCTCAACTGGAGCGAGAATCTCCCCGACAAGCCAAGTTTTTCGGCGGGATACCAGGTGGGTAACAGCCAGTACTCGGTATATGGGACGAACGACCAGGGTAACAATACATTTCATGCCCTCAACCTGCATTCCGGGTATCGGGTGCAGGGATTCAACATGGGGGCCTACTACTCCAATGGAGGCGGAAACTCCCTGATTCCGCAAATAATTGCCGGCCAGCTATCAACACAGATCCAGTCGGGCAACAGCGCCTACGGATTCAATACTTCGCATCTGCTGCCATTGCACGGCTCCTTCTCGGCCGGCGTCAATCGCTCCAATTGGAACAGCGATTACCTGGGCTCGAATTCCAGCGGAACCGTGGACACCACGAATGTCCTCGCGGCCATTCATCCAACCAACCGGTTGTCTTTCTCCGCGAGCACAAACTACTCTGACAATTTGACCGGACAACTGGTTGAGTCGGTAGTGGCAGCCGGCGGGGTATTGCCACTGCTCAACTCAAATGATTCGTCCAATTCCCTCGACATCATGACCGTCGGCACTTACGCACTTGCAAGCAATGTGCAGACCTCCGCTTTCTTTGAGCGCCGCACGCAAGAATACCTGGGAGAAACCTACGGAGTGAATTCGTACGGTGGGAGCGCCACCTACGCCCACGGATTGCTTGGCGGCGCCTTCAACTCCTCGGCAACTGTAGCCGCCAATACCTCAGACAATACGAGTGAAGATACGCTCAGCTTTGCCGCTACCGAGAACTACTCAAGCGAAATTCTCGGGTGGCATGTGACCGAGTCGTTCGGCTATTCGCAGAACGCGCAGACTTTGCTGGTCACCTACATGAACTCGTTCTACAACTACTCAGCCGACGTCAGGCGCAGATTTGGCGACTTTAACTTTGGCGCCGGTGTGGGCGGGGCGCGTACCGCATTGACTGACCAAGCCGGCACGGCGAACATCAGCCAGACCTACAACGCCAATGCCGGCTATGGAACCTGGCTCACCGCCACCGGCAGCTACTCGAAATCAAGTGGGCAGGCGCTGGTGACGGGAGCAGGACTGGTGCCGGTGCCGGTGCCTTCGCCCACACTACCTTCGGATCTGATTAGTCTCTTCGGCGGTGACAGCTATTCTGTCGGGCTGTCCAGTACGCCCATAAGAAAGCTCATCATCGGCGCGGCTTACGCCAAATCCAACAGCAACACTACTTCGGAGACAATCCTCTCCGCGAACCAGAACACTGAGTTCAATTCCCTCATCCAGTATCAGTTCCGCAAATTGAGCTTTACCAGCGGATACTCCCGCCTGGAGCAAGGCTTCAGCGGGTCAGGCACACCACCGCAAGTTATCGCTTCCTACTACGTCGGGGTATCACGTTGGTTCAGATTTTTCTAAGAAAACGGCGGCAATGCCTGAGCGCAGCCCTGATCGTGGCTGGAATCGCGCTGTGCTCGCTGTACCCGGCCCGCGCGTCGCAAAAAACCAAGACCCCGGCGGTGCAAGAGCAATGGGAGATGTCGCTGGACGGTGGCCGCAAGCTCTCATGGATGCGCAGTTTCGATTCGGAGAAGGAAGTCAAGCCGAATCGCGGCTTTTGGAACAAATTGGTGGACGTAGTTGCCGGTGAACCCAATTACCACCTCCTTGCCCGTCCTTACAGCATCGTCAGCGATTCCCGCGGGCGCCTCATCGTGACCGACCCGGGCGCCCAGGGCGTACACATCTTCGACTTCACCCAGCATAAGTACAAGTTCATCCAGCACCTCGCACGAAAAGGCGCCATGCTGACCCCGCAATGCGTCGCGGTCGATGCCCAGGACAACATTTACGTAACAGATTCGGATGCGGGCGTAATTTTCATCTTCGATTCCAACGGAAAATTTCAGCGAGCTATCGGCAGCCTGAAAGGCGGCGAGGGCTTCTTCAAACGCCCCACGGGAATCGCCGTCGATTCGACAGCACAGCGGATCTACGTAACCGACACCCTGCGCGATGAGGTGTTCATCCTCGACATGCAAGGCCAGGTGCTCGCAACTTTCGGCAAGACCGGTCAAGGCGAAGGTGAATTTAATCTCCCCACCGAGTTGCGCCTCGATGGCTCGAATCTGCTGGTTGTCGACGCCATGAACTTTCGTGTGCAGGTGTTCGATCGTTCCGGAACCTTCCAGTACGCCATCGGAAAGATCGGGGACGACACCGGGGCCATGTTCCGGCCAAAGGCCGTCAGCGTCGACTCAGAAGGCGACCTCTACGTGGTCGATGCATTATGGGGCGTCGTACAGGTCTTCAACCGACAGGGCCAATTGCTGTATTACTTCGGCTCCAAAGGCACCCATGCAGGCGAGTTCCAACTGCCAGCGGGGTTGTTCATCGACCATGACGATCACGTTTTTGTTGTGGATTCCTATAACCGTCGCATCCAGGTATTTCAATACAGTGGCTTGAAAAATCCGGCCAGGGAGGGACTGCAGTGAGGCTCAGAATGCTGCTGGCCGGTCTGTCGATTCTGTTCAGCGGAACCGGCTTGATGGCCCAAATCACGGGCGATGTCATGGGCGTTCATAATCTTGGCCCGGGAAGCAAGTCCCCCATCACTGGCGCCCGTCCCGACTCCTGCGCGTACTGTCATGCGCCGCACTCCGGGCTGAATAAGGGACTATGGAACCAGAAACTCACAACCCAGATCTACACAATGTATGGAAGCAACACAGAAAAGAACACCGGCGTGCAGCCGACTCTGGGCACCTCCAGTAATCTCTGCCTGAGCTGCCACGATGGCACTGTGGCTGTGGGAACCACCGTGGCCTACGGCCAGGTTACCACCAAAGGATCGATGTACACGGCCGACGTGTTTGGCAGCAATCTGCAGACCTCGCACCCGTTCAGCCTCGTGATGTCGATGAAAGATAACATCGACCTGGTTGCTTCGCTCACGGCGAACGGCAAGACCGCTGACCCCACCGGGGCCGTAAGGCTGATCAAGGGAAACGTCGAGTGCACATCTTGCCACAATCCGCACGTCCAGGCCAAAGACCTGGTGTCGCAGAATTTTCTGGTGAAGGACAGTTCCAGCGGGCAGCTGTGCCTGGCTTGCCACGATCCAGCCCGTCAGATTGGCGGCCGGGTCAACCCGCTGGCCGATTGGCAAACCAGCGCGCACGCCTTATCTGCAAGTAAAATCGCCCCCCAGGCACTCCTCGGGAGCTATCCCACGGTGGCCGGAGCCGCCTGCATCTCCTGCCACACGCCCCACAACGCCACCGGGACGGCGCGCTTGTTGCGCGGGGCGAATGAGCAGGATTGCATTGCCTGCCACAATGGATCCAATGTCTCTCCCATGCCGCCCTACGCCAACGTATTTTCAGAGTATGCCTCGCCCAAGATCGGTCATCCATTTCCCACCTCGACCAATCCGCATGATGCGGCCGAGAACACCCTGCTGAACAATGATCGCCATGCCACTTGCGTGGATTGCCACAGCGCTCACGGGTCAGAGCCGGTCGGAGTGTTTCCTCCTCCGCCGTTGATCCGCATCTCTCAGAAGAATGTGCCCGGAATCAATGCCAGTGATGGAACCAGCGTGCTGACCCCGGCGATCAATCAATATGAGAACTGCCTGCGCTGCCATGGCACGAGCACAGGGAAGCAGGTGCAGCCGATCTATGGCTACTTCGCCGTGCGCGCCGTTTCCGCGGGCGATCCCCTGAACCTGATTCCTCAGTTTGCGATCGGCGCAACCTCCAGCCATCCCGTCATGCACACGCGTAGCAGCACTCTGCCGCAGCCCAGCCTGCTCAGCTACATGCTCAACCTCGATGGGGTCAGCCAGGGTCGCATCATGGGCAATCAGATTCTCTGCACCGATTGCCACAATAGTGACGACAATCGTGAATTCGGAGGCTCCGGCGCGAACGGCCCGCATGGATCCAGGTGGACCCACATCCTCGAGCGCCGTTACGAATTCAGCCAGGCACCCACACCCGGTCAGCTGATCTCCAACCTGTTTCCCACCCCCGATCTGAGCGTTGCGGGACCTTACGCCCTGTGTGGCAAATGCCATGATCTGGCCAACCAGATTGTGAAGAACACCAGTTGGAATCAACACAGCAGGCATATCAACGACGGCTTTTCCTGTTCAGTCTGCCACACCGCCCATGGCATGGGAGCTACCAGCGGTACCATCACCGGCGAGCGCCTGATCAATTTTGACGTGAATGTGGTGGCACAAAATAACGGCCTGCCCATCTCCTTCAATCGCGGCGCGAATACATGCGTGTTGGTGTGCCATCAGGCCGCGCATAATGCTGACGGCACGGTGACAGCTGCCACCTTGCGCAGAGGCCCGGTCCTGAGGAAATGAGACTTCTCCAGCATGTATCGCCGCCCGACGCCAGTTCCGTAGAACCCGGAATCGGCGCGCCCGGCAATACAGGCTGGAATGGTTCAGGCCTGGTTCGAATGAGCCCCGGCAATCCCCTGGATGCGCTACAAGATGGTGACCGCAGTGCTGCCGTTCATCTCGTTCGATTTGTCGGCATGGCACTGGCGGCAGAATTGGGCCGTCTGGTTCGAATTCGGATTCGTATCGTTCGGATTATAAGGAGCGCGAAGGAAGAACATGGTCGCGTAGGTCCCAGGCGGCAGACCCGAATTCGAGTTGCTGGTGATGGTCACAACGTTCATCACGTGCGGATCGTGGCAGGTGGTGCACACAACCACCGCCGTATTGTTGTAGGCGCCCGGCTTCACAAAGAATCCGTAATTCGTGACGAATCGGCTGGAATTTGCGCCTTTCATGCTGACTACGCCATTGTTCTGCGCGCAATCCCAGTTCGCCGAGCCTCCGCAATTGATGGTGGCACTGAGCCCCATCGGATGGTCGTTCATGTAGCTTCCCGCACCGGTGCCGTTGTTTCCCATCAATGTCGGGATGGAATTGCTGATTCCATAAGTCGCGGGCAGAGACTCAAAGACCTTGTTTTTCATCATGGCTCTTTCGGCATAGTTGCCGTCATGGCAGCTCAGGCACGTCAGCATACCGGCGACATCAGGCGTAGTCGCCGCCATGCTTGCCGGCAACACTTCGACGAATTTGCCTCCGCCAGTCGTGATGGTCTTGCCATAAAGCGCGCTTGCGTCTTCGCCCCAAAGGGCGGTCACACCCGAAGCAGGATCGGCCGATCTGGCCGTTCCGTTTCCGGAGGCACCGCTATGTGGTGAGTGGCATGCCGTGCAACCGCGCCCGTAGTTCAAGTGAGCGCCAAGAACGTCGCTCGTCGGTGAAGTGATTTGGGCCGCCGCGATTCCCGCGGTGGCCAGGCATACGAAGGGGATCAAGAATGTCCGTCTCATACAGCAGAGCCTCCCAGTGCGTACTCTGCTCTTCGACTGAAAATACCCCGGACTTTAGCGACGGCTTCGTTTTTCGCGGCAGGCCGCTCTGTGATCCATATCACAGTTCTGGGCTTTCGCGGTCATTAGAATTTTCCTGTTACGTTTCTGTTCGTCGGTGGGCTGAGTGCGGGAAGTAACTTGCACCCTTCGGTTCTGCATTGGGGCGAGCACCATGCGACATGCACCTCTCGGAGTCTTTATGAGACTGCTCTCTCATCCCGTCCGGTTCCGCAAGAGCTGCAGTAATCACTGTGGCCTGAAGCCTTGTGCCTACATCGGGATGTGCGTTGCCCTGTTTGTGCTTTTGTCGGTGCGCGCCTCCGCCCAGATTCATCCTGTCCCCCTGGACAAGAACACAGATGCGGCCAAGTGCGCGGAGTGTCACGTCGATAAAACGAAGGGCAAGTCCGTACATTCCGCCATGGCTACGGGATGTTTGAGTTGCCATGAGATCCGGGTTAACGGAACGGTTACACACGTCAAGCTGATCACTGCCACTCCGGCGGCGCTCTGCATCACCTGCCATACGGACAAGAAAGCGTCAGACATAAAGGGCACCGTGCATCCTCCCGCGGTTCGCGATTGCCTCTCTTGCCACGATCCGCATACCAGCGACAACAAGAATCAGCTCCTGAAGCCTGCTTCTGGCGACGGAAAAGACAACCTCTGCCTCGGCTGCCACAAGACCGGAATGAATGTGTCGGAGAAGGGCAGCCGGCATGCGGCGCTCGATACGGGTTGTGACACCTGCCACGTCGTCCACAAGACCGGCCCTGAGCCGACCGTCGAGAACCAGTTCCATCTCACCAAGGCTGCACCCGCGCTCTGCCTTGATTGCCACGATGCCAAGGATGCTGACCTTCAAAAAGCCCATCAGAACCAGCCCTTCGCCACGGCTAACTGCCTGGAGTGCCATGATCCGCACCAGTCGGATTCTCCCAAGTTGATGGCCAAGTTCGTGCATGCTCCGCTCCAGGGGAACGGTTGCGACACCTGCCATGCGCCTGCCAAAGATGGAAAAGTGGTGCTGACCCAGCCCGACGCCAAGACGCTGTGCGTAACCTGCCACGACGATAAAGCCAAGCTCATCGAGACGGCCAAAGTGCCGCATCCCGGAGCGGCAGGCGATTGCACCGATTGCCACAGCCCCCATGCCAGCAACCAGCCGGGCCTGCCCAAGACCGACGCGGTCAGCATCTGCCTGGGATGTCACAGCGACATAGACGATCTGCGCAAGAAATCGGTGCACCATCAGCCTGCGTTTGCGCAAGGCTGCGCCACCTGCCACACCCCTCACGGCGGCGACAACGATCACCTTCTGCGCGCCAAGGGTAACGCTCTCTGCCTGGAGTGCCACGGTCCCGATTCCGTTCCGCAGAAGGACGAAGCGGAGCATTTGCTCACCATCTTCAACGGCACCGTCAGGCTGCCAGACGACTACTACCAAAAGAACAAAGTCGCGATCCTGCCCTTGCGCTTTGGCCTTGGCCACCCAGTGGAGGGTCACCCAGTCTCCGACGTGATGGACCCGACCAACCAGAGCAAGGTCAAAACGCCGCTCAGTTGCCTATCCTGCCATCAGCCGCACGCTTCGGCTCAGGCGGACCTGCTTATAAAAGACCAGGCCAACAACATGGCGTTCTGCGACACCTGCCACAAGAACAGGCTCAATATGATGCAGACGACTTCCCCTGGAAACTAAGTGGAGATTAAGATGTTTCGCTTCCTCTTCAATTCGATCCCCACCCGGGCGCCGTTCGTTGTGCTGCTGTTGCTGGCGCTGGGCCTCACCCTTCCTCTTTCCGCCCATGCAGGCAAGAAGAAAAAAGCCGAAACTCCTGCGGCTCCCGAAGTCGGCCCGCACAAGTTTCCCTTCGATCCCACCAAGCTGGTGTGGCCAAGCCCGCCTAACATCGCGCGCGTCCGCTGGTTGGACTACATGGCCGGCATGAAGATCGATTACTCCAAGCAAACCCAGGCCAAGCCGCAGCAATCCTGGATGGACCGCGTGGCCGGCGGACGGCCCGAGGATGAAAAGGTCAGTACCAAAAGTTTTCCGTTTCAGCTGATCGGCCCCTACGGAATCGCTTTCGATTCCAAAGGTGAGGTATACGTGGCCGACCAAAGGGTCGGCGCCGTCTTTATCTTCAACCCGGCCACATATGGAACCCAGCTCATCCGCAATGGCTTTGAAGCCCATTTCGGCTGGATCAACGGCCTCGCCATCGATGACGACGACCGGCTCTTTGTTTCCGATGGCAAAATGCACCGGGTTCTGATTTTTAGCCCCAAGCACGAATTGCAAGGCCAGATCACAGACGGACTTGTAGATCCGGTCGGACTCGCCATCGATGCCACCAACCGCTTCCTCTATGTCGTAGACACTCAGCAGGACCAGGTCCTCGTCTATGACGCCGATACGCTCAAGCTGCTGCGCCGCATTGGAACCGGCGGAAAGAATCACTTCCTCACCACTCCGGGTGACTTTGGCGCACCGCAGTGTGTGGCGCTGGATAGCGAGGGGAATGTCTACGTCACTGACACCCTCAACAATCGCGTGGAAATCTTCGATGCCGATGGGAACTTCATCAGCCTATTCGGAAAGCATGGCGATGGACCCGGTTACTTTTCGCGGCCCAAGGGAATCGCTGTGGATCGCGACGGGCACATCTGGGTGGCCGACGAGATGGAAGACCGCCTGCAGGTCTTCAACAGGGATGGCCAGTTACTCACCTACATTGGCCAGGAACATGGAAATCTTCCCGGCCAGTTCAAAGCGCTTGTCGGAGTTGCCATCGACAAGCAGAACCGGGTCTTCACCACCGAGCAATACCCAGGGCGCCTGCAGGAGTTCCAGTACGTGACCGATGCTGAAGCAGCAGCTGAAAAAGAGAAGCAGGAAAAGGAACTGAAGGAAGCTGCCGAGCGGCGCCGAAAAGCCGCGGGACAAGTCCAGCCGGCCAAGCCCGCGGACACATCTCCCCAGAAATCTCCCGATGGTGCGGACCACAAAGTCAGTACCACACCCAATACGCCGGGACAGTAGAGCCGGGCCGCCTGGCTTCCGGATGTTCTCACGGGGAGCGCGAACGGCGCCTGTGGAACGTTGTTGCGACGCGACGGAAATACCGGCTCGCTCTACACCAGGATCAGATTGCAACCCAACGCACGAAGCGTCACCTGAATCTCTTCTCCGAGACCTGTGTCGCTGATGACTGTGTCGATCTCTGAAAACGGAGCGATGCGCGACATGCTGCGTTTCGAAAACTTGCTGGCATCGGAGACCAGGATAATTTCGCGGGAGATCCGCAGCATGGCCCTGTTTACCATCGTTTCTTCAAGGTTCGCGCCGCTGACACCGAAGTCCAGATCGCACCCGGCTCCGCTCAGAAACATCTTATCCGCGGAGAATTGCTCGACCATCTCTTCAGTGAAACGGCCGCTGATTGATGCCGACTCTCCTCGCACCGTGCCTCCCACAATGAATACTTGAACTCCACGGGCGTCCAGCAGCTCGGCGGCTATATTTACCCCATTCGTGATGATCTGCAGCCCCTGCTTTTTCTTGATCTGGCGTGCGATTTCAAGCGTAGTGGTGCCTGAATCCAGGATGACTGTTTCGCCGTCGTTGATCAAGGTGGCGGCCATCGCCCCAATTCGCCGCTTTTCCTCCGCGTGCGCCTTCAAGCGCTCGTGCACGGGCGATTCGCGCAAGATAGTGTCAGGCAACACCGCGCCGCCATGCGAACGCAGCACCAGTCCGCGCTGATGTAATTCATTCAGATCGTTGCGGATGGTGACCGCTGAGGTATTGAAACGGCGGACAAGTTCGTTAACCTTCACACGACCTGCCTTGCGCGCAATTTGCAGAATCTGCGTTCGCCTCTCCTCGGCCATCATCCCATCCGGAGGAGCCTCTGGCATTACCTCTTTAGACGTATCCAACACGGGACCATCCTTCGTCATTCTTATCCTCAAAATCCTTATATTCCATTATCCGCAGTACAGCAAGAATTCTCCGCGTTTCGGCCTGCCGGCAGAGACAAAGGCCGGCTTACTCCGAAGACAGATAGCCGCATGCGCCAGCATACCGCGACAGGCTCTCCAGTACCTTGTGGCGAATGATTGCGGAGGGATTGTTTTCTATCAATCCGGCTCGAACAGCATTTGCCTGATGAGGAAGGTATTGGGCCACAAGGGGCAATGGCGCCGGATGCTGTCGCAGGTTGTGAAGCAGGGTACTGAACGCCTTGGATATTTCGCCGTTCGGCCAATAGTAGCGAATACGGTCACTTAGGCTGTAAGCCCTCGCAACGCGCATCTGGGTCTCATCGCCCTTGTAATACGGCCTCCAATTTTCGGGATGCTCAACCATGACCCGCTCTATGGTTGCCCGAAGGTTCGAATGCAGCTTATCGGCAATCCATTCTTCCTCGATGCGGGCCAGACCAAAGATCGCTTCCCGCATCACAAATGTCAATTCCGGCCCGACTTTAAGAATACAGAAATGATCGCCCACCAACTGCCGGAGCGACTCTGCCGTCTGATAGTCGGTGGAGTGAGCCTCAAAGACGATGCTCTCATGTTGGAGAATGGCTTCGGCTAACTCCGCGGCTTTCTCAGGTACATAGTCCGCGACCGTCTCGTTGCTGAACTCAACGCCCGGTTGAACCACGACACCAATAACCCGCTCCCACGCCGGAAGGAGGTTTGCATGTGAGAACGCTCGCTGGTGTACATCCAGGGTCTCCTGCAGGCTCGAGGTCGTGGTTATTTCAACTTCCATCCTCCCTTGTGCCCCGCCTGGAACTGGAACTTCCGTTCCGATCACATATACAGGCTTCCGCGAAGAATTTCGCACCGCCAATTCAGCAACTTCGCATAGCCGCGCTGCGCGGTTCGCAATCTCCTCGCTGGCGAGAGGTTGGCGATCATCCGCGCATGACATGCTTGCGTCCAGATGAATCTTGCTGAATCCTGCTGCCGCATACGCGGAAACCATCGTGCTAGCCTTCTCCATTGCGGCTGCTGCCGATTGATTTCGCCATGGATTCGGCCCAAGGTGATCTCCACCGAGAATCAACCTGTCCGTAGGGAAATTCATCTCTCCAGCAATGGCATACACATCATCCCGAAATTGTTCAGGTGTCAACCCGGTATAGCCACCGTCCTGATTCACCTGGTTACACGTAGCTTCAATCAGGAGCGGGCTGCGGTCATGCGTGGCCTGCGCAAATGCCGCTTGCAGCACCAGCCGATTCGCCGAACAAACCGAATATATGCCCTTTTGCAATCCTGAGCGGTTCTGCTTTAGCAGACTGCACATCTCGTCGGTAGCGCAGTGAGAGGGCGCCCGCTCTTCAAAATCAGTGGTTATATTTTCCAATGCAAACTCCCCTCATTCGCTTGTTAGTACGCTCATCCATCAGTGGTGTTGAAAGCGGCAACTGGGTCCCAGCCGTGAATCATGGTGCGAGAGTTCCGTTCCTCCAATGCCGCTCAAAAAAGCTCTGCCGGTAGGCTGAATCAATGAAGGCTTCTGTGCCGCCCGGACGTGTGACCGATAAGCTCCCCGCCAGGTTTCCATAGGCGACACAAGTCTCCAGAGGAGCATGAAGCACCCATTGGTGCAGAAATCCTGCATCGAAACTATCACCCGCCCCAACTGAATCGATCGCCTCAACCTGAAGTGACGGCGCGTCCATCCTCCGCCCGTTTGTGTAGGCAGAGGCGCCTCGGGCGCCGCGCTTCACCACCAGCAGTCGGACTTTGGCTGAAAGGTACTCCGCCGCGCATTCTGCTTTCGCGATCTTCATCAACTCTTCTTCGTTGCAGAAGAGAACGTCGACCAGCGGCAGGATCCGCTCAAGTCCGCTGTCCCACTTGTTCTCTGGATCATCGTTGGTATCAAGTGAGGTGGTCAGTCCGCGGCGCTTCATCTCCCGGAAAAGATCTGGAATATCCGGGGAAAGCTTGCGATGGAGAAAGAGCGACGACAAATGAAAATGCCTGGCGGTCGCTAGATAGTCAAGGTCAAGATGCTCAATTCCAAATTCAAACATTGCGCCCGGGAATGTAATCACCCGGCGTGTAGTTGTGAGGGGAAGGATCAGGGTAACCCCGGTGCTGGTGCCGACGGTTGATCGCGCGACGTGTTCAAGCTCCACGCCTGCATCACTCAACCTCTGGCAGCACATCTCTCCCAGCGCATCGCGGCCGACAAGCGAGCTGATACTCACACGGCTGCCGAGTAGTGCCAGGTTGTGGGCGAGAATGGCAGAAGAGCTGCCCAGGGTAAGCGTAAATCCACTAGCCCACATCTCACTGTCTTCCCGCAGTTCGCGAGGCAAACCATAGAAGATGATGTCAGGGTTGATTTCTCCTACGACGGCGACGTCTATTTGGCCTGTTGTACCTGGTTTTGCGTTGGCATCAATCACTTCGGTCTCGACTGTCCTTCCCGCCCGGCTAACCATCATCGCTCGGCCCGGACCCTTTTACTTGTTTGCGCGCAAACCTTGCAGCAGATCCGCAGCGCCAGCGTGGTTACAATCTAACTTCAATAGTTGGCCGAGCAGCAGCTCCGCTTCCTGGGTGCGGCCCATACCCGCAAGCGCTTGCGCCCGAAGATATCGGGCCTCTATCGTATTGCGGCGCTTCAAATCCTCATCGAACAGCAACATCGCGGGCAGAGAGGTTGCGAAATATGGAATAGAAGGTTCGGTGGCCTCCAACTCGCAGGAATAGTTGTAGATTCTTTGGAAGGATGCTTCAGCCTCTGCGTGTTGCCCCAGGCTCTCCTGTGCAACTGCACTCCAGTAACTCATCTCTGATACGGTGCGGACTGACATCTGCAGAAAGTCACCTTTTTGCCTTGTGGCGTATTGCCACCACTCTTCTGCCTTTTGATGCTCAGCCAACTTATCACATGCGACGCCCAGCCAATAATAGATGTCGCTTTGATTGGCCAGAAGATGCCTGGCTTCTCCAAGATTCTCTGGAACGGTGAGCGCCGATTGAAACTGGGCAAGTGCTCCTGCAAAATCGCCGCCATCGAGCGCCCGTTGCCCCAGCAGAAGACGGGCACGAACATATTGGGCCAACGCCAGACCTTCTCCCCCTTCCCACGGTTGAAAGTCGCGATGTAACAGAAGGTCGAGCGCATCGTCAGGTTGGCCTGCCTGGTTGCACAGCGTGGCGAGTTCAACGGAAAGATCATCACGGAGTTCGATCAAGGGATGGTACAGAAGAAGTTCCTTCAGACGGCGCTCGGGAGTGACACCCATCCGCTTCCAAAGCTGATCGCGCTCATAAAGTATTCGGGCATCTTGAGGGTTGGCTTTTATGGCGCGGTCAAAAGCTTCTGTCGCCTTCTTCTCGTTCCGGCAGATGTTGAAGTATGCGATCCCAAGATTCCTCCATACAGTGGCGAATGATGGGATGCGCTGAGCTGCCTTCTCCCAGTTGGCGATCGCCTCCTCGTGGCGCCGCCGATCATAAAGCAGGTTTCCTAGAAGATAGTAAGCTGCACCGCTTTCCGGGTATCTCGCAATCGTCGATTCAAGAACCAGCATCTCCTCCAACCTGTTTGGAAAGCAGTAATCGAGTGGAACTTCTGATGCGAGACGATATGTCTCAGAAGCTGCTGAAGATCCTAACTGTGCCTCAATTTGGCCAAGAGTTAGAAGAATCACAGGAACCGAGCCGTCTTTCGCTTTGAGATCGGTAGATTGCAAAACTCTCACGGCCTCTTCATCAAATCCAGGTCGCAGCAGGTCAAATGCCAGGTCAAGACATTCCTGACCGTTGGCAGGCAGGATCCCTTTGCGCCAGCGGGCGCCGATATCGAGAGGATCGATTGCTAATATTTCCTCATAAACGGCATCGGCTGCCCGGCGATCGTTTATCTTCTCTAATAAAGCGCCAAGAAGGTTCCGCGCATTCAAGTTGCCGGGTTCAGCGTTGAGGCTGCGGCGAACATGGTCTAGCGCCGGCTCCCATCGCCGGCGTTTCGCATCGATTTCTGCAAGCGCAAAATGCGCGGGCCCGCGCCAAGCCGCGTTCCATGTGGCCTTATAAAAGGAGTCGTAGGCCTCTTTCTCCTTTAACTGATAGCGACGAGTTACACCCAGGTTATAGTAGGGCTCACCCTCATATGGATTCGGATTGAGGCGAGTGAGCCTGACAATCGCGGCTTCAAAATGTTCTGCCGCAAATTCGAATTCTCCACGCCGAAGATGCCATAGGCCCATTGCGTTATTCGTCCTGGCATCGCCAGGATCGCGCCACAGAGCTTCGCGCCAATACGCATCCGGTTGTCGAGTCGCATGCCGGTATTGATTCAGGTGAGTTCCGATTAGAAATAGCTCTTCCACCGTTGGAATCTGCCCTGGGGGAAGAGGCTCTTGCGCTGCCACCGGCGGTTTGAAATCCTTGATCTGTTCGGGATCATATTCGATCACTGTCCGGCTTCCTGCTGTAACAACCGCAGATAGATCTCCTGTGCGGAAATCCGGTTCCAGTTGGGCAGTCAGGATAAGGGGCTCCGAAATAGCTATGTCCCGCGTCCAGCGTTCTACTTCGAGGTTCCCATTCTTGAGAACGATTGTTACATTCTCCAGTGAATGAGTTACAGCAATCCCGATCTGCGCAACTTGCCCCATTCGCTTCAAACTCAGAGCCGCATCTACATTAGCGGCCACTGGAACACCGATTTTATGTATCGGAAACCAGTATTGCGAAAATGTCTTCGTCTCCCATGGCGCAAGGTAGGAAAAGTCTGGCTGATTATCCGTGTAGACTCCTGCCATCAGTTCAACGTAAGGACCATCGCTATCAGTCAGACTGCGATCCCAGGCGTATCCGAACTCATGGTTGCCCCACGTCCATTGCTTCTTGCCTGGAGAAATGTGGTGGTTGGCAACATGAACCACGCCCGCGTCTGCCGCGTGATCGTAGCCACCGAAGAAGTCGCCCTCGGTCCCGGCAACCATGTAGCTCGTCGGCACGGGAATGTTTGCGTACCAACTCAGGTCGTTCGCGGCGTAGGAACCATCCGGCACAAACTGGCGCGGCTTCCCATCTTCAGGTACGCCTGCCCTCGCCCGCCCAGGGTAGTCCACGCCGTAGTAGGGCTGGTTACTTAAAGGAAAGGAAGTTACTGCCCTCTTCGCATGGTCTGTAACAAAATGGACGTCGGTAGGGAAAAAGGACTGGTACCTCTCGTGTACGCGAGTCGCAACATTCGCCCACCACAAAAAGGTTTGAGTGAACTGGGTGCGATTGAACAGGCGAACCTTCAATTCAATGACCGCTCGATCCGGATGGAGGCAAACCCCATGCATCCCTTTCATGCGAAGCATGGGATCATGATCACTGCACCAGACAGTGATGGAGCCGTCAGAGCTTTCTTCAATCTCGGTCTCAACCGGCATGAACGTTGCTGGTCTATGGTGCTGCGGCCAATTGAACTCCACTCCGCCCGATATCCAGGGTCCTGCCAGCCCCACAAGAGCAGGCTTGATCACGTTCTGGCGATAAAAAAAGTCGTATCGAGCTATTTTGTCGTAGCCGAGGTGAATGCGACCGCCGATCTCAGGCAGAATCATCAGCCGGATATACTCGTTTTCAATGTGAATGGCTTTCCACAGTTTCTTCTGTGGCTCTGTGGCGATTCGGTCGATGAACGGCAGTGGATAAACACCTCCACTGCTGCCTTGATAAACGCGCTTCTCCAGAAACATCGGATTCTTATCTGGTCTATCCGGTAAGTACGTCATGATTTCGACGTCTTCGTTCCACGCCTTCACAGGCCCAGTGAGTTCCGCAGGGGGTTCCGGCATGGGGAGAATTTGATTGGCGCTATTGGAGCTTGCAGTGTCTTGTTCTGTTTGCATCATGCTCCATCTGCGGACTGCATCCGCACCAAGGCTTTGCCGGGAGCCACCGAAGCCAATGCGGCTGATGGATCGCCTGCTCCTTCCGTGAGTCCCGAATGCAGGATAGACCCTTCGCGGCAGGGTGTTTGCTTCTGTCTATGCCCCAGGAATGTAAACGGCAGGGTTCAACTGCAGCGTCTCGTCTTTCTGATCGCCGGTGCCTGTCAGGCGGTCTGCTTTGCTCCCCATGTACGCTGCGCGCACCAGTCACCTCTCCGGAACTTTCAACGGCCCTTGGATTTGCGATTGGCTACGAATTCATTCTTTTATATGCGGAGATCGGCTTAAATGTCAAGAACCAAAGCAAAGACAAGAGCCACTCTCGCTTTCTGAAGTTGAAGCGCGTGACGCCATCAACCTCCCAGCGCTCCTTCCAACCGACTGATTCGAGCTTTGCTGCGGCGTTGGCGGATTGTCCCAAATCAATTCTCAGGACAGAAGACCCATCAATTGGCCGGCTCAAGGCGTTTGATTCTTTGCGGATCAAAAGCGGTCGGCATATGGCCTGTGATGCGCAATTGAAAATGATTTTCCCCACTGAGACCATCGAGATTGGTCGCCGTCAGATGCACGTCGTATTCCCCAGGCTCAGTATAGGCATGAGTTACATTCTTGCCTTCCAGTTTCACACCATCCCCAAAGTCCCAGTGGTAGGAAAGCACCGGATTACCATTCCGATCGCTCGCAGCGAACGCTAAAGAGGTCCCTGGTTCTCCGGCCGAAGGGTGGTCCGTCGAGAGGACTGGAGGCGCCGCAGGAAGATTCAAGTCAAGAATCTTCAGCACACGCACCGAATGAGGCGGTTGATTGAGAATCACCGCACCTGCGCTTAAGGAAGGGTGGTCCTGCTTGTCGAGGACATCGGTGATTTCGTATTTTCCGGTTGCCGGCAACCCCGCCGCGGAAAGGTCAATCGAGTGCTTTCGCTCCTGGTCACTCCAATTGAATACCGTGAGGATGCTTTGTCGAGTATCTTCTCTCAGCAAGAAGATACTCGGCTGCTTATCTTCGCTTTCGTAACTCATCAGGTCCAGCGGAACAGACGCCTGGCCCAGACGAACCATGTCAATCAGGTCCTGATTCTCAATCAGCGCTAGCCTCTCAGGCTCTTTGGATAACAAGGGGAGATCGTCTCCGATCTCCAGCATCCCACCGCTAACCGCCGCGAGCGCTATGGACACCCTGGCATCATCCAAAGTAGCCGGATGGGTCGTCTTGTGCCATGACTGGTCTGCGAGCATTTCCGTGGATACAGTAAAGGCGTCAGGATCCGTCACAAAGAAATTCCGATTCATGTAATAGCGCGCAGCAATTCCGCTGGCCGCTTCTTTGCTGGCCCCGAAAGTGTGTCCGGTATCCTGAGAGATTCGGCCATAATCCACATAGCCAACGGCGTTCAACATGGTACTTCCGTCTTTGTCTAAATAACAATCGTCTCCCACCGCTTCGCGGATGATTTTCAGCCCAATCTGCTGCGCTTCCATCGCCGTCGTATTCGGTTTGAAGTAATAGCCTTCAATCGCGCTGTCATCCATGAAATCCATCTTGATGGAGCGAATACCCCATTGGTTCACCAGTGTGGAATATGTTTTGCGAAGATATTCCTGGGCTCCGGGATTGGTTGTGTCGAGAACGAAGAGAGGATCTTTGCCGGGGGTTACAGTGCCTGCGTGGATCGGCTGCCCATTTGCGTTCTTCACAAGCCAGTCCGAATGATGCTCATATATCCATGACCGCACCGAGATTTCGAATGGCGCGGTCCATATGGCCGGAACCAGCCCCAGCCCGTGCACCTTGTAATAGACGCTGGCCATCCCGTGCGGAAACAGGGTTATATCCGGAGTGGTGTATTCTCCCCGGGCATACTGGTATCCCTCATCGACGTGAAAGACGTTATAGCCGAGTGGCTTGAGATGCTCCGCCTCCCACTCGGCGTTCGTCAACGCCGCTCCCTCATTCATGCCGAAATAAAAGGCAGTCCATGACCACCATCCCATCAGAGGAGGCGCCGAGGTCCGCGCATGATCGATCTGCCGAATCAATGAACCATATGTCTCCAATTGGCCGTGATAATCCTTTGACAGACTGAAGAGCAATCGTTCCGACGAAAGCTCAGCCCCAGGCGCTAGAGGAAGACTGATCTCCACCCGGTCCTCTGGAGGGGAGTGCCTCAGCGAATTTTCTAATTCAAGCTCCGTGGTTCCAGTGGAGTCAACTTCATAGGCGGACACCTGAGGCGCGCCTCCCTGCGAGTCCCCAAGGTGAAGCCGCAATATTGTGAGGAAACGGTTTGAAGTGAGCGCGCCGAGAAACAGACTCTCGTGGCTCTGCCGGTTGTAGATAAGCTGGCTTCCCACCGCGCGGTGCAAATGCTCACGCGGATCGGCAAGGTCGTGAATGGTGATGGCCGGCCGATCCTCGCTGAAGCTGTCGGAGAGAACTCGATCCTCAGCCGCGGGCCCTCCCAAATCCAGAACCGGTCCTTCCTGAGAATCCACTGAACGAATTCCATTGATGTGAATGGTCTTGTCTGTGGTATTTCGGACGATGACCTGAATGTCTCCATAGGGCCGGCCCGAATAGGCACGCAGAAGATAGATCAAATCCGGTTGTCCGCTGATTCCGGAGTAAGTCACTTGCCATTCGGAGGCCTGCCCAAGATACCCCTCAACCCCTGAGCGCTCTATAACGTGCCGGGGATAGTCAGCGGCGTGCAGCCAGCGGCCGTCCACTTCAACTCCGGCTCCCGCTCGCAGCGCAACCATAGTGGAACCGGAAATCGCAATGCTGTATCGGCCGTCTGCCGGATTCACCGCTACCTGTAAAGCAGGATCGTCGGCCGAGGATTTCGATTCCGCCACCGAGATAAGACCGCTGCCTAGAGGCAACACAACCGCGGTTAACACCATTGCATACGCGAATCTGACTTGCCCGATCCAGTTGCCGATCACTTTGTTCCTCCATGCCGCAGAAAACGTGAGTCCCGGAAGGCGAGGAAATACTCGGTTGCGCACGTCCAGGGAGAAAATGAAAAGTATCCGTTGCTTACGGTTTGTTATTTTTATATTCGAATCTGTCCGCTTGTCAAGATAAAAAGCCCCAGCATCTCGCGAATCCGCCATCGGCTGGATCCACGCGACGTGATCGACGCCGCCACGCTCCGTTCGCGCAGGGGCGCATTCGGCTTTTCGTGCGCCGCGCATCTGGATTCGGCGGTGCGTGTCGAGGCGATCGACCCTGGCGCAAATCCCGAAATGGACACAACAACTCTGGAAATTGCCGTGGCGCGGAGGCGCGCGGAAAATCCGCCCGTATTCACCCCTTTGTGATCTTGACAATTCTCTATGCCGTACCTATTCTCCGAGCCGATAGCGGAAATCGTTTTCTTCAAGTCTCCGGGAAGCAGAGGATCGCCATACATCCTGCAGGGTCCAGAAGGCGCGCAGGGGATGAGGGCAGGGGTTCCGGCAGGCAGCGAGCCAGAGCGTCTGCGGTTCGAAAGCGGATGCACGCCGCGAAAACTGCGGAAGCGCGAAGCGATGATGAGTGGATTTAAGAAGTCGCGAGCAGCTTTCACAAGGACCTTTTATGAGTGAGGTGGAGTGATGGCGCAATCTGTTCGGAATTACAAGCAAATTGAAGGCCGGGACCCGGTTTGCGGAAGCGGTGCCGGTGTGAGGGGCGGACTGTCTCACGGTTGCAGTCTGAAACTCAATCTGCTTCTTGCCCTGTTAATAATGTTGACGGGTCGGATTGCCTGCGGGCAGTCTAACCGCGCAAGCATCACCGGGACAGTGACCGACTCGACAGGGGCAGTGGTTCCAGACGTCGAAGTGACGGCAACAAATTCCGGCACAAGTGTGCCCACCAAGACCGTCTCGAACCATAACGGGATTTACGTGATCCCCAACCTGTTCCCCGGTCAATACTCAGTCGAGTTTGCAGCCAGCGGCTTCGAGACGGTTCTGCACCCCGCCATTACCCTGGACTCGACCGAAGTAGCGCGGATCGACACGGTGCTCAAAGTTGGCGCCGCGAGCGCGACAGTCACGGTGACCAGCAATGCGCCGGTCCTGGATCTGGACACCGCCTCGGTGGGCACCAACATGAAGGCCGCAGTGGTGAACGACCTCCCGTTGAGCATCTACGGCGGTGGACGATTCGTTGAAGACTTTGCGGTGGAGATTACGCCTGGCTATTCATTGGCCAGTTCTCCCTACGGCGCGGTGGTCAACGGCGGCCAGTGGTTTGTGAAAGACTTCACCATCGATGGCACATCGGGTACGTCGAATATCCGCGGCGACTCGATGGATGGTGGTCCCAGCATGGAGGCAGTTCAGGAACTTCAGGCGCAGACCAGCGGGCTGGATGCTCAGAGCGCTATTACCGGCGGCGGCGTAATGTCGTTCAACCTGAAGTCGGGCACCAACACGCTGCACGGATCGGCCTTTCTCTACGGGCACAACGAACTGATCGATGCTAACACCTGGACCAACGACAACCTCGGCCTGGGGAAACCCAAGGAACGCGCCTGGGACTGGGGCTTCAGCCTGGGCGGGCCTATCCGCAAGAACAAGACATTCTTTTTCGGCACCTTCGAGCGCTTCCAATCGACCGACTTCAGACTCAACAGCGGCGGCGCGACGGTTCCCACTACAGACTTCCTGAACGGTGATTTCAGCGCTCTGCTGGGTCAGACGCTTTGCAACTGGTCCGGGACAACAGACCTTTGCAGCAATGCCGCGAACTATAACAATGTTCCCGGGGCGCCGATTATGGTGCAGAACGACGCGGGCCAGATCGTACAGGCGCAGCAGGGCATGATCTACAATCCGGTAACAGGCAATCAGTTCACCGGCAATGCGATCCCTTCCAGCCAGATCAGTCCGGTCGCGCAGAAGATCAACACGTTTTACAAAGACTATGCACCCAATCTGGGCGGTCTCAGCAATAACGAGAGGACCTTGCTCTCCAACACGCCCAGCCAGACTCCCAATGAGTTTGTGGTCAAGCTGGATCACGTGCTGCGCGAATCGGATCATCTATCGGGTTCATGGATCTATGACCACAAACCGCGCACCCTCGACGATGGGGGCGGTTTGTGGCAATCGGGCACCACGACCGGCGGGCCGCTCTCGAACGCCCGCGTGCAAAAATACACCCAGCAGGAGTATAGGCTCAGCGAGTCCCACACCTTCAGCCCCAACCTGCTCAGCGTCCTCAACTTTACTGACTCATTCGACGATAACGGCAGCGAGCCTGCCGATCCTGGAAACTGGACGAGCCAGGTAGGATTTGGCGACACAGCGGCCAACACCTTCCCCGTAATCTCGTTCTCCGATAACAAGAATTCTCCCGTCAGTGAGACCTACCTTGGAGATACCTGGCAAGGCGATGTTTCCGGCGCCACCATCACCACCGGCGACACGATCACGTGGGTCAAGGGACGCCATAACTTCAGCTTTGGCGGCAACTTTATTGCCCACGAGGTGGATAGCCGCTCCGGTTCCGGGGCTTACTCCTTCAAATTCGCCTACAACTCCACTTCCTGCAGCCAATGGCAGTGCGCCGGCGCCGGGTATGACGGCTTCGGCTTTGCAACCTATGAACTGGGGATGGTCAACAGCGCGACGGAAACAGTTGCCTACAATCTCTACGGACGGCAAAAGGAGATCGACTTTTTTGCGCAGGACAGCTACAGAATGACGCCGAAGCTGACCGTGAATCTGGGGCTGCGCTGGAACTACAACACTCGCTTCCACGAGAAGAACGGCAATTGGGCCAACTTCGATCCCACCGTCACCAATCCACAACTGGCGGGTTATTACGGCGCCAGCCTGCCGGGTTCCCTGGTCTTTGCCAAGGGCGGCAGCGACAGCTTCGAGAAGAACGAATATGCAGCCAACTTCGGTCCAACCCTCGGAATCGCCTACCAATTGAACCCCAAACTCGTGGCTCATATTGCCTATGGGTTGATCTTCAATCCCGTGGGTGTCACCTTCTTTAACGGCGTTCCCGACCAGTTTGCGCCGCAGTTAGGCTCCAGCGCGGCAAGCAACTTCAGTTGGGATGCTGTCGGCGGCGGCGGGAATTACCCCGGCGTCCTGAGCAAGGCGACAACGGCCACCGATCCCTCCACCATGTCTCCCTTTCCGGTGGAAGTCGATCCGCGTGCTCTGCGGCTCGGCTACAGCGAACAATTCAATGTTGGTTTGCAACAGCAGTTGACTCCCAATACCCGGCTCGAGGTCGCTTATGTGGGCAACCGCGGCCACCGCCTCACGGATACCGCGCTGGCCTGGAATCAATCCAGCACCTCGGATTTTCTCAACGTGGTGAATGCAAATCCCGGCATCAATGCATTCAACGATTACATTTACTGTTCGGCCGTGGGCGG
This sequence comes from uncultured Acidobacteriota bacterium, assembly GCA_963833995.1. GTDB lineage: Bacteria > Acidobacteriota > Terriglobia > Terriglobales > Acidobacteriaceae > Telmatobacter. The sequence continues at coordinate 85,078 of CAWIAE010000012.1, forward strand.
AGCCTCGGCTTCGACCTACGGCGTGCCGTGCTCTGTTGCAAATGGTAACTGGACCCCCGCCCTGGCAATGATCGCACCCCTTCCACAGATGTCCGCGGCAGAGGTTGATTACTGGTACTATCCCAACTTGCAGTATGTGGGCCTGCCGCTGGGGCAAAGCTTCTATGACTCGCTGGTAGTCGACGTCGTTAAGCGCACCGGCAACGGCCTGACCATGGACATGAGCTACGACTGGTCCCGCCAGGAGGGAGACTCGTTCTCATCTCAACAGGAATACAACGGCTTCTACACTGGAATTGAAGACTTCAGCAACATGCACGGGGCGGCCCACGCGGTCACCGGCTATGACCTGCCTCACGTGGTCAAGGGCTTCGCCAGCTACCAGCTTCCGCTCGGCAAAGGGCAGCACTGGCTGGCAACACAGCCTCCTCTCATGAACGGAATTGTGAGCGGATGGACGCTGGCCGGCGTGGTGAACTACTTTACCGGGCAACCATTCGAGGTAGGTGCGGCCAATCCCTACTGGCCTCTCTGGGGCGATATCTATCCGCAGTTCAATCTCACCGGGTATAAGGGCCCTTCCAATCCCCGCAAATATGTGCCGATTCCCCCGGGCACAACGCAGTATCCCGCGCAGGATCTCTACATGCCGGCGAGTGTGGCGAACAATCCGGCCGCGGGCGTGCTGCCGCCTTCGCCAGCCAATTCAGGCTTGCGGTGTCCAGGGCAGGCCGGTGAAAATGCCACTCTCTTGAAGAATCAACGGACCGGCCCTGACGGGAAATATGTCATCTCCTTCCGGGCAGACTTCTACAACCTGTTCAACCGCCACTACTACGAAATCGTAGGCTGCGGCAGCAGCCCTGACCACCAGAGGGCTCCAATCAACTCTCCTATCTTTGGCGTAATCGAAGGCGTTCAGGACAGTCCACGGCAGGGACAATTCGCCATTCGACTGGACTTCTAGGCAGACGTTTTCGGATCGTGGACGCCCGTCGATCCCGTGCAAGGCAGAGACCGCAACCTCCCTTGCGCATCGTGTGCTCGATGGGACTTCAATTGCAACGCAGAACTGGTCTTGCTTCGCTCGGGTAAAGTCTTGAGACGATTTTTAATCTTTGGTTTGACTGCAGCGATCATGTTGGCGGGCTGTGGGGCAGCCGGGCAGACCGCCGGATCTCGCTGGTTCGTCGATTGCTCGCAAACCATCGCAGGCGACGGCAGCCTGTCTCATCCATGGAACAGCCTCGTCCTGGCCGAGGCTCACATTTTTGTCGCCGGCGATCGCATCGAGTTGAAGCGCGGCACCGCTTGCCGCGGCAGCTTTTCTCCGCAGGGATCAGGAACTCGAGGCCGCCTTATTCGTTTGACTGCGTATGGCCAGGGACCGCGGCCGCGCATCGTTGCGCCGGCACAAAACAGGCAGGTACTGCTCCTTTTCAATCAGGAGTATTGGCAGATTGACTCGCTCGACCTTTCCGGCGCCAACACATATGGGGTGTTTGTGACCGGCGACAAGGGCACGCTCCATCACATTTATCTTGAGAATCTCTTTGTCCACGATGTGATGGGCGGTGCGATGAAGAATAAGGACAACGGCCTGCTGGTAGTGGGACCGAGCAGCATCAACCTGTTCTTCGATGACGTTGTGGTGGATGGCGTGGTGGCTGCGCACACTAATCAATGGGCAGGGATTCTAGTCGGTGGCGGGCCTTTTCCGTATGGGCCGAATGCCCCGCTGAATAGCAACATCACGGTGCGCAATTCGAGCGTGCAGGATGTCTACGGAGACGGCATTGTCCTTTTCAGAGACTCGAACGGCGTGATTGAGACCAGCACCGCATGGGAAACCGGGATGCAGCCAACGGAAAAAATTGGCACACCCAACGCCATTTGGACCTGGACCTGTACCGATTGCATCGTGCGCGACAACGAAGCATTTCTGACCGACAGCCCCGGTGTAGATGGGGGTGCCTACGACATTGACTGGGACAACCGGAACAACAGTATCGAGCGCAACTATGCGCACGACACTCAGGGATATTGTTTTGCAGTTTTTGCGGCTGGCTACGTCACCAGTGGGAGCGTGGTGCGCGACAACCTGTGCATCGACAATGGCGAGAGCCCGCGGCTTGCGGCGCTTCAGGGGGCGGCATATGTGCACACGTGGGACAACGGAGTGGTTCGTGGATTGACCATGGAACACAACACGATCATTTGGAATCCACCTGTTTCTTCGGCTGCAGCCATTGTGTGCGACGCAAAGATGGGAGACATTCCCGCCGCATTCATCGGCAACCGCATCGAGTCGGCCACGCAATATTTCTACCGCTTCAACGCACAGCTTTCTCCAAGCGGGAACCGGTACCGCTACAACGGAGCCGGCGACGCGCTGTTTACGCTGGGCGAACGGCGCAATGCAACGCTTGCTGCTCTGCAGGAGGCTGGCCTGGAAAAGGGAACAGTGCTCGAAAAGCCATCGACCCCAACGCACGGGGAGACGTCGCTGCGGCTCGATGCCATCATCGATTTCGCGCTTGACGCTGATGGCCTGCTGGTCCAGAAGCAGCGGGCGCAACTGATGGTGCTTCGAAGTTTGGCCGCTCAATATGGCCCGCAAGCACTGGCACTCACTGTGCATCTTCACACAGCACCCGATTCTGAGGCCGAGAAGGATGCCCAGGCGAACGCGCTGCTCGATCTGGACGCTGCCCCGATACACTTCGATTACGGCGGAAATTCGTCCGGCGTCATTCGTCTCCTTACGCCCGATGGGCGGCGGCTGGAAGAATGGCGCGGCTTTCAGAATGCGGCTGCCTTAGGCGGTGCGGTGCGCGCTCGTATCGGCGCGCCGCAATTTGCGCAGATGTCGAAGGCCGCACGGCTGGAAAACAGGCAATGATCTTGTGCCGCAGGCCGCTTTCGTCCTGCACGGACTGAACGACGAGAAGACGAATATGACTCGATGGAACACGCGCAGGCGTTGGACGCAATGCACAATCTGCGTTGCGCTGGTGGTGGCAGCATACGCGACGGCTGCATCCGCTCAGCATTTTGCCCTGAAGGACGGCGATACCGTGGTCTTCTACGGCGACAGCATCACGGCGCAGCGGTTCTACACCAAGGATGTGGAAGTGTTTTTGCTGACACGTTATCCCACCATGCATGTCCGTTTTGTGAATGCGGGCGTACCAGGAGACAGCGTGAACGGCGGATACGCCGGAACGATGGCGGAGCGCGTTCAACGCGATGTTCTGCCGTTTCATCCCACCATGATTACGGTGATGCTGGGCATGAATGACGGCGGATGGGGATACGGGCCCCCGGACGTTGACGCAATCTTCCAGCAGGGATATCGGGCACTGCTCGAGGCGCTTACCAAAGCCGTTCCAGGCGCAGCGTTCACCCTGATTTGCCCTACGACCTATGACGAGGTTACGCATGGCACTGAGTTTCCCGGCTACTCGCGCGTAATCGACGGGTTTGCAGAGGATGTGTCGGCTATCGGTGCGCAGTTACAGACTTCCGGAAATGGAAATGTCTGGGTTGCGGACCTGAATCGACCGATGACGGAAGCCCTGGAACGCGCGAAGGCACAGTTTCCACAGTTCGCGCCGCTGATTGTCACTGATCGCATTCATCCATCCGAGACCGGTCACTGGGTCATGGCCGCGGCGCTCATGTCTGCGTGGCATGTGAACCCCATCGTCAGCAGCGTGAGAATCAATGGGGCGAACGGCGCCGTGCTCGCACAGGACCGGACCACGGTTACGAAACTGCAGAGATCATCAAAAGGCCTCAAGTGGACGCAACGGGATGATGCTCTTCCCCTTCCGCTGGACTTCAACAATGCTATGACGCCGATGCTGCTGAAGATCTCAGACCTTGCGCAGCTCGACCAAATGATTCTGCGGGTCGATTCGCTCGATGCGGGACAGTATGAACTTCTGATCGACGGCAAGGAAGTCGCAGACTTTTCCCGCGAAGACCTCCAAAGCGGAGTCAATCTGGGGCTCTTCAAGACGCCAATGCTCAACCAGGCGCGTGATGTCGACGCCGAAGAGAGTGACCGCATGACGCTTGATCGGGCGCGATTTATGCTCCGCGCCGACTTGAAGCAGACCGCGACTTCGGGCATTGCAGAAGATCGGCTCGGGCAGGCGCAGGACGAAATCGATGCTTCGATTCGAAAGGATCTTGCTCCCAAACCGCACGATTTTGAGTTACAGCGGAAGTGAGGTTCGACACTCCAGGCGCTACGACCAGCAACTTGTCCGAACCGGCAACTTGTCCAAACCGGCAGATTGTCGAGGTGAAGCATATCTCCGTGGAGAAGTTCGGACCCCGCGCATCCGGTGCCCATGCCAGGGAAACACGACGTCTCTCGACGATGGTCGGTTCCGTCTCAATGCCGCTGAGGCAGGAACTCCCAGATCGCAGGGTCTTCTTCTCCAAGCACCCAGGAGCAGAAGCCCTGAAGGTTCTTCTGCTGAACCAGGTCGTACCGGTCTTTGAAGGTGCGCAGGTCGGTGAAGAAGATCCATTCGCGCATCTGGTCGCGGGTGAAGTAGAACCAGGCGCTATGATCCTCCGCGTCCCATTGGATCTTGCCGTTATAGGCCTCGGCAAGTTGCAGGGCATTGGGTGCGCCAATGTAGTCGGCAGTTGGGTTGGGCTTCTCTATGCCGGTGACCGCGTCCTTCGTGGGAGCGCCGGTATACCAGTGATAGCCATAGAGCGGGATGCCCAGCGAAAGCTTCTCCCTGGGCACTCTTTCGAGAGCGTAGTTGAGATTGTCGACCGTCCATTGCCAGCCGGCGACAGGGCCGGGCATAGTCCACCGTGTGTGCTGATCGTAGGTCATCAGGCACACCAGGTCGACATATTTGGCGATGGCGCCGATGTCGTATGCGCCGCGCCAGTCGGTGTAAATCCACTTGGCAAACGCACCCGCGCCTGGATAGCCAGGCGCATTCGGCACGGTCGCGATGCTTAGCTGCAGGCCTGCCCCGTGCAGGGCTTCCGCCGAAGAGCTTCACCACCGCCGTCAAAAGATCGCGATCGGTCCAGTCAATATTCTCGAAGTCGAACTGAAAGCCGGTATAGCCGTGGAGCTTGCACTCGCGAATCATCGCTGTGTTCATCTCGGCCTGAGCGGAGGGGCTGATGGCCAGCAAGTGAAAGCTCTTCTTATTGAAGAGGGCAATGATCGGCATGACGGGCAGCTTTTCATCCTGTGCACGCTTGAGCACGGTGGGATCGGGAGCACCGGTGACCAATCCGTTCTCGTCCACCTGGTACCAGGTGGGCACCAGCAAATCGATTTGTTTTGAGTGCGCAAGGAACGAACGGATCGAGTCCGGCGAACTGGTCAGGTAGAACAATGCTACCGGCCGCGCGTGAAGGAATGGGACCGCGGCCAGAACAAGGCAAAGTTGAAGAAGGAGTCGTCTCATAATTCTCCGTTTGCGATACTGCGGGCATTGTACGTTGCCGGTGGATTGATTCAACGAATGGTTGTCACCGGGCCTCGCGCGCCTCATACAGCAAGCACCTGGACCCCGTTGGCTTTGAAGCCGGCGAGCGCTTCCGCCGTGATTCCGGCGTCGGTAATCAGGATGTCGATGTCGGCGACGGGACAGATCAGGGCCGGGCTGACCATGGCAATTTTGCTTGAATCCGCAACCACGATTACCTGCTTGGCCTGTCGGGCCATGTAGCGAAATACTGCAGCTTCGTCTGGCTCAATGGTCGTAGCGCCGCGCAGCATATCCACACCGCATGCGCCGATGAAGGCTTTGTCAAGAAAAACTCCGCTCAGCGTTTCCATCGCTGCCGGCCCGGTGAGTGAGAACGCGCCCGCCCAGCGCATCATTCCTCCGGTAAGTGTGACGCTCAAGGCTGCCTGGTTGCTCAGTTCCATGCCGATGTTGACGGCATTGGTGATGACATGAATGTCATTGCGGTGGCGGATGCATCGTGCTACCTGGGTGGTAGTGGTGCCTGCGGTGAAACCTACGGTGTCCTTCTCGCGAATCAGCTCCGCGGCCGCCATTCCGATGCGGCGCTTCTCCTCGGCAAACCTTCCTTCGCGCTCCTGAAAAGACGAGTCGAAGCGGAATGGCTCGTACTCCATCTGTCCGGCCAACTTGACTCCGCCATGAGTACGATTTACCAGGCCGCGCTGCTCCAGCCGCGTCAGGTCGCGCCGAACGCTGGCTGCCGATGCATCAAGAAGCGCCGCCAACTCATCCACTGAGGTGTTCCCGTGGCGCAACAGCACCTGCAGAATCTTCTTGGCACGTTGATCCGTCTTAGTCGACATGGGGTTGCGAAACCATCCTGGATTCTCTGCGCAGTCTACGTCCCGCGCGTGAGCCGTTCGATTGCCTGGTCACGATGCGCTGGCCGGCGCAGCTTAACCGGGTTGCGCGATGGCCCGTTCCGCGGTCAGACGCTCGAGCGCTTGCACCAGCGCGCGCACGCTCTCTTCCCGCACAGCAAATCGGCGGTATTCGCGATCGGGAATCTCGCCCATCGCCATCCCCCGCTTGCGGAACTTGACCGGACTCGGGAACGCCATCCTGGCACTGGAGTGGAATTCGGAGGCCCCAGTGGCCTCTGCGATGCCCACGATGGAATCAGCGGTAATGCCGCCGCCCGGCATGATGAGGATGCGCCCATTGGCGGCTGCTACCATCCGGGCAATCTGGCCAATGCCGCGACTCACATTGGGCGCGCCGCCAGAAGTCAGAATACGGCACGCGCCCGTCCTAACCACATCCTCCATGGCCGCTGACAGATCCGGAGTCATGTCGATTGCGCGATGAAAAGTTACGGGCAGTGGCTCGGCCAGCTCAACAAGTTTTCGCGTGCGAGGCCCATCCACGCGGCCTTCTTCATCCAGCAGGCCCAGCACGACTCCATCCGCGCCCAGTTGACGCGCATGCTTGATCTCTTCCTGCATGACCTCAAACTCGAAATCGGTATAGCAGAAGTCGCCACCTCGGGGACGAATCATGACGAACAGGTCGATTCCAACGCGACGCCGAACAGAGGCAATCAATCCCGCGCCGGGAGTAAGGCCGCCTTCCAGCAAATCGCTGCAGAGTTCAATACGCTCAGCACCCCCGCGCTCGGCAGCAATGGCCGACTCCACGGAATCGATACAAATCTCAACCTTCATGATGAGTGGCTTCCATTCCCCTTAACAAGCCGGATCCCGGCTGAGAAATCAAAAATGTCTTGATAGATCCGGCGATGAAGAAAAGATCGGGAAGAAGTGGCTGCCGCGATCTTCCGCGGCAGCCGGATGGCTAAAAGCGATAGTGCAAGGAGAACTGCATGTTGCGGGCGGTTGAACGCGTGGGTTGGATGTTGTAGCCGAATGCGCTGACGGTATTACCGTTCGAATCTTGCATGGTCGCGTCAAATTGGCTATTCGGGTTGCCGTAGCTGGCAATGTTCAGGGCGTTGAAGGCGTCGAAACGGAAGCCCACCGAGTGTGATTCAGTAATGTTGAAGTCCTTGAAGGCCGAGAAGTCCGCATTGAGAAGGCCGGGGCCGCGCAGAGAACCGTTGCTCGCGGTTCCGAACTTATATCCCAGAACGGTTGTTCCGTCTGCCGCGTAGACGGGAGCCGTTTCGCCATAAGCGCACACGCCATTGTCCACGCCGGGCGTCGTGCAAGGTTGGGCCGAGGGATCGGTGCCAAACTCGTTTGTCACGGAACGATTGACAATCTTCAACCTGCGATACTGATTGGGCCGCGAGTTGCCGTAACCCTGCGAGTTGTCCCCCTGGCCTGCATAAACACTTTCCGGGAAGCCTGAATACGCCACTACGGATGTGCCGATTTTCCAGCCGCCGATCGCCTCGTCCATCCAGCGGTTGACCCCGCGCAGGTACTCCTGGCCGCGTCCAACAGGCAAGGTGTAGACGCCCAAGGCGGTGAGGTTATGGCGAATGTCCGATCCCGCTGGACCGTAGTCCGCCTTCGAGTCATAGTAATTCTGGAAGGCACCACTGTAGCCGTTGACGTTCAGGCTGTAGTCGCCCAGGCTGTTGGTCATTGACTTGCCATAGGTGTAGTTCACGGTGAACTCCAAGCCATGGCTGGAGCGCTGGCGCAGAACTGCTTGCAGCGCGTTGTTGTTCATCGAGGCGCGCGACTCGGTGATCAGCAAGCTGCCGTTATTGGTGGTGTAAATGCTGTAGGGCTGCAAGTTGGCGGGGACATTGATGCCAATGTACTGATTGTTGTAGAGCGGCGCCGAGGTCCGATCGCCGTTGATTGTGTCCTGGTTAAAGTTGTTGTAGTCCGCCAGGTGGTCTCCCTTGGAGCCGACATAGCCGGCCTGCAGCGAAGTGGTGCGGGTTAGCGCATATTCCAGCGTCAGGTTCCAGTTCTGCACATAGGCCGGCTGAACATTCTGCGGATAGACGTTGTAGGTGCCACCGTATTGGGCCGTGGTGCCTGCAAAGCCCTCTTCCGCGGTGCGGGGAGTGGTGACTGCGCCAAACACGGGAGCAGTCAAATTCACACTCGTCGATACCAGAAAGGGGGTAAGCGAGGTCAGCCGTTGATTGTAAGAGTAGCCTTCAAAGAAGCTGGTTGCGCCGTAGCCGCCGCGGACAACCAACCTGTCCGTAGCCTGATAGTCAAAGCCGAGGTGCGGCAAGATCTGCCGGTAATTGGGCTGGTAGCAGGCGCGGTTTTGGCAGAGGCCGGAGCCGGGCTCGGCTCCCGCAGGTACACTGTGCGCGTAAATGGGTTGGCCGAAATTCGGGCTCGACGGATTGATGTCAATGCTGCCGGTCTCGTTGTGCGCCTCGACCCAGGGTTCGTCAAACTCGTAGCGCAGGCCCAGATTGAACGTCAGATTGGGACGAAATTTGTAATCGTCGTTGGCATAACCTGCCGTGCGCCATTGGCGCTGCGCGACATTGACTTCACTGAGCGTGGCCCCAACGCCCGAGACGCGATCCAGGACAAAGTCCGCTGGACCATAGCCGGTCGTCGACTCGGTGCTCGGATTGCCGGAGGCGGTGAATTCGCCGCTGTAACTAATATTGCCCAATTCGCCACCATTGTTGTTGTCGGTGGTGTAGTTTTGCTGATAGCGAATGGCCTGGATGCCCATGCTGAGGAAGTGCTGGCCACGCTGCCAGGTCAGATTGTCAATGTAGCTGAAGGCGTTCTCGATATTAATCGAAGGCCCGCCCGAGGTGCCGACGCCGCTCAACCCGAAGTTCTGCCGGGTAAAACCCGCGACCGTCTGGTTGCTGTAGTTGATGCCCAGCACGGTATCGCCTTTTGTTCCGAATGCGCCAGTCGGATCGACAGGGACGCTATAGGAAAGATTGCTCCGGGTAAATCCGATACGCGCCAGATTGACCAATGAGGGAGAGAAGGTATGCGCCCAGTCGACGCCACCGAGCGTGGTGGGAAAGTTGTTCTCCCCGGGGAAGTCCGTGATCAGCACAGACTTGGAACCTATGACCACGGTGCCCGTGGAGGTGAAGGCAGAGATCTTGTCCGCCGGGCGGAACTGGTAATCGACCTTGATATCGCCCTGATTGTTGTTGTCGAAGCTGCGAGAATCTGCCTGATAGTTGTTGGCCGCGACATTATCCGTGGGCGTGGCGTTGGGCAACGGGTAATACTCCGGATGCGCGAAGAGGTAAGTGGCCACCGGATTCAAGATCGGCAAGCCCTTATTGCCCGCATAAGGCGTGAAGCCGTTTTGTGTGTCGTAAAGATCGCGTCCAGCGGCCGAGAAATCGCCGCCCCGCATCGCCGCAGTCATCACGCTGGCCGTCGACAGGCCTCCAGTATGATGGCGCGTGCCCAGGTAATCGACAAAGAAGAACACCTTGTCGTGCAGGAGGGGACCGCCGAAAGTACCGCCGAACTGCGCCTGCGAGTACGGTGAGATTGGGATGATCGGATTCTGATGGTTGTTCCACCACGAGTTGGCGTTAAAACGGTAGTCCTGCACATAGCCATAAGCCGAACCGTGGAACTGGTTGGTGCCGCTCTTGAGCATGAGCACCACGCCGGCGCCATTCGCGTTGCCAAAGTCAGTAGGAGAATTGGCGGTGATCACCTTGATCTCTTCCAGCGCCTCGGGCGCGGGGGAGAAGGCCATCCAATTGTCCTGGGTTTCGTTCATGTCGATGCCGTTCAGCGTGTAGTTGTTGGCCTGGGCGCGGTTGCCGTTGATGTTGGGCGTATCTCCGGTAGCGGCAAAGCCACCGTTTGGGGTGTTGCGACCGATGTTCGACATCGCAGCGGGTCCGCCTGTGTTGACCGAGCCCGGCACATACAAGGTGACCGCGGAGAAATCCAGGCCGTTCAGGGGCAGGTTCCCTATGGTGTTGGCGGTGAAGGTGCTTGAAATGATGGGGTCGCTGGTGTCGAGGATGGGCGCCGCGGCCGATATGCTCACGGTGGTAGTCGAACTTCCCACGCTCAGCTTGACGTTGAAGTTTGCGGTCTGCAAAACCTCAAGCGAAAAAGGCGGTAGCGTCTCGGTGTTGAATCCGGCTGCATCGACCGTCACCTGGTAGTGACCAATGGGCAGGAAGTCAACGTGGAAAAGACCGGCCGAATTGGCGGTCGTGGGAGTATCCACGCCGGTTTCAAGGTTGTGCGCCACCACGTGGGCACCGGAGATGACCGCGCCGGTTTGATCCGTCACCTCTCCGGTAATGGAGCCGGTGACGGTCTGCCCGAAGGCGATGGAGATGCACGCCAGCATCGCGAACGTGCATCCAAATACAATCCGCAGGAAATTCGTTTTCATTTGGGCCTCGCTAGTTTGTTGCTTCCCGTACGTCTGTTTTCGGCATTGAAATTCTGGAAATTGACTCCTCGCCGATAGGAGTCTGATCCCGGCGAGCGCCGCACCCTAATCGAACTGATCTTTTGGAGCATGCCAACGAGTCGGAATCAATGTGAACAGAATATTAGCGATAATTCGCTCAAATAATCAAGAAAAATCGATAAATGGAACGATCGGTCCACTTTGGTAGGGAACATAAGACGAAGATCGTCCGAGGCGCGCCCCCGGAGTGGATGGACCCGGCGGAACGGCCTGCGTTGTGATTGAGGCCGAAACCGCTCGAGATCCTCGCATAGTTCTGAATCGCGCAGGGCCTCGTCGCCGCAGCGACAAGGCCTGTTCTGACAGCGTGCCAGCTCTTGCTTGATCACTAGAATGTGGGGGTATGTCGTGTGGAATCATCAATACCCACGGGCCGCCACCAACGCGCGGATGAACTCTGGAGTGGACCCGCAGCACGAGCCGAGGAAGGTCGCGCCCGCATCACGAAGCGCCTCAAAATGCGAAGCAAAACGCTGCGGATTCATCTCGTATCGAGCGGCTGTTTCCTCCATGATGGGCAATCCCGCATTGGGTTTGATCCACAAGGGCAGATCGCATGCTGAGCGCAGTCGAGCGCAAATTACGACTGCCTGTTCCACTCCCACCCCACAGTTGGCGCCAACAGCGTCCGCGCCCGCTTCCGCCATCGAAGCAGCCACCTGTTCAGGGGTTGCGCCGGTAAGCGTACGCTCCTTGTTCTTGCCGGTATCGAACGCGAACGACACGATGACGGGGAGTCCTGTGCTGCGTGCCGCCGCCAGCGCCAGTCGAGCTTCCTGGATGTCACTCATGGTTTCAATCAGCAGCGCGTCAGCACCTGCGGCGGCTAGTGAGCGACTTTGCATGGTAAAGGCCGCAGTGATCTCTTCCTCTTCCACGTCCCCGGAAGCGATGAGTTTGCCAGCCGGCCCCATGGACGCAAACACCAGTGAGTCACTGTTTGCCGATTTCGAAATTTCCACTCCGGCGCGGTTGATCTCGTCGAGCTGGGACTCGGATGCCTCTTTCATCGCAATCGCATTCGCCCGGAAAGTATTGGTGAGAATCACTTCGCTGCCGGCCTCTGAATATGACCGAGCAATTGCCCGGACGCGCTCAGGATGCGCCAGGTTCCACATGTCGGGCAATTCGCCAATCGCGAGCCCAAGTTTCTGTAATTCCGTGCCCCAGGCCCCGTCTGTAATCAGGGGAGATTGCTTCCGCCAGTCAGTCATTCGGCTCATCGATTTATCCTGTCATCCGGTCAAACTCAGCTGAAACCCGTTGCTTGCGAGTTGAGTTTCCCAGATCGCATCTACCCAGGCCGTTTCTTGGGAAACCAGTGCACCCTCTTGGAACTTCCCTGAGCTTGCAATGCTCAGGACGAACCGAGTGAGTCGCGGGACGCAGGATCCACGTGAGATCGAATCCCGCTTTTCTTTCCATTTAGGCCCTTGACTTTGCACAAGTATACCTACTACCGCAACGTCACGGTTTCCGCTTCGCGAGATTGGCATACGGAAATTGGTTCAACCTCAACTTCGACACGAAGCCACCTGGTCGCCGACAAAACTCTGGGGCCGGGCGAAGAAAAAGCATCGCGTATGCAAGGGCCCGGAAGGTATATTGACCATTACCGGAACGAGAAATGCGCGCTTCCCTCTGAACTCCAGGAGAAGGCCTTCCACTCAGTGGTGCGGATCCGGGGCCAGAAGAAGAGAACGTCCCAGTTACATACAAATTTCGCCGCTGGAGAGAATGGATGGCGCAATTAAACCCGCCCAGGAAAGTCTTTGACGTTTGCATCGTTGGATCCGGCGCCGGAGGCGGGACCGCGGCAAAGGTGCTCACCGAGGGTGGGCTGAACGTAGTCATGCTGGAAGCGGGACCGCGCCTCGACCCCGACAGGGATTTCAAAGAGCATGTCTGGCCCTATCAACTGGCACATCGGGGCGTGGGTATCGGCGGGAAGCAGCGGGGAATCGGCGACGAGTTCATGGCGCCCAACGGATTCTGGGAGATCGAGGGCGAGCCGTACACCACGGCGCCCGGCTCATCGTTTCGCTGGTTCCGCTCGCGGATTGAAGGAGGCCGAACGAACCATTGGGGACGCATCGCGCTGCGCTTCGGGCCGGCGGATTTCATGGCGCGCTCAACCGACGGAATGGGCGATGACTGGCCAATCACCTACCAGGAACTCGCACCGTATTATGACAAGGTCGAAGCGTACATTGGTGTATTCGGATCGAAAGAGAATATTCCCAATTCCCCAGATGGCGTGTACCTGCCGCCGCCTCGGCCTCGCTGCACCGAGACTCTGATCAAGAAGGCCTGCGATCATCTGAACATTACGTGCGTCCCCTCGCGTCTCGCCATTCTCACCAAACCCCTGAATGGGCGCGATGCATGTCACTACTGCGCGCAATGTGGACGCGGCTGCAGATCCGCCTCGAACTTCAGTTCGAGCCAGGTGATGATCCCGCCGGCCACAGCCACCGGCCGCCTCACCATGATTCCCAATGCGATGGCCCGTGAAATTGTGCTGGGCCAAAGCGGTAAGGCGGAAGCAGTCTCCTACATTGACAAGGCAACAAAGAGCGAACAGCGCGTCTATGCGAAGGCTGTCGTCGTGGCGGCGAGCGCCTGCGAATCTGCGCGCCTGTTGTTGAATTCGCGCTCGCCAGGTTTTCCCAACGGGCTTGCGAATTCATCAGGAGTGGTCGGGCGTTATCTCACCGATTCGGTTGGCAGCGACCTGGCCGGCCACTTTCCTCAGCTTGAAAACATGCCCGTGCACAATCACGATGGCGTGGGCGGCATGCATCTCTACATGCCCTGGTGGCGGTTCGGCAAGAAGAACGACTTCCTGCGCGGGTATCACATCGAGTTTGGTGGCGGACGCGACATGCCGGGTGTCGGCGGCTTTGATGGAGTGTGCGAAGAGCATGAAGGCTATGGCATCAGCCTGAAACAAAAATGCCGCAGCTCCTACGGCACATTCATCGGGTTCAGCGGCCGGGGCGAGATGATCCCGAACGAAAACTGTTTCTGCGAACTCGACCCCGAAGTGAAAGATCAGTGGGGTATTCCCGTACTGCGCTTCCATTGGCAAGCGGGCGAGAACGAGTTGAAGATGGCGGCGGATATGCAGGCTACCTTCCGCTCCATTGTCGAAGCCGCTGGCGGAACCGTGATTCATGGCACGCGACGGCATTCGCTCCAGGAACAATGCGACACAGCCCCCATCGATTCTTTCTGAAGGCGGAGCGATCATCCATGAGTTGGGAACGGTGCGCATGGGGAAAGATGTGAAGACCTCGGCGTTGAACAGCAATTGCCAGGCACACGAAGTCAAAAATTTGTTCGTGGCCGATGCTGCCCCGTTCGTAACGAATCCCGATAAAAACCCAACCCTGACCATCATGGCGCTTTCGTGGAGAACCTCAGAGTATCTGTTGGACCAGGCCAGGAAAGGAGAGCTCTAAGCAATGGTTATGACACGAGACTCTGTATCACGGCGCGCTGTGTTGAGGTCGCTGAGCATGGGAGCGGTGGCGGGCTCGGTGCTGCGAGTTATTCCGCTGGAGGCCGCCGAATACGCCCACAATCTGATTGAAACGGAGAGGGCAGATGCCAAGACAGGGGGCTACGTTCCGAAGTTCTTTGATGCGCATCAATACAAAACGCTCCAGGCCCTATGCGAAACAATTCTGCCCGCTGACCCGGAATGCGGCGGCGCCATCGAAGCCGGCGCTCCTGAGTTTATCGACCTGCTGACCAGCGAAAATACGGAATACCAATCCAAATTGGGAGGCGGATTGACGTGGCTCGATTCAACATGCACGAGCCGGCATGAGAAAGCCTATTTGGACTGCACGCCACAACAACAGACAGAGATTCTCGATCTCATCGCATACAGCAAGAGTGCTGAACAGGACAACAGTCTGAGTGCTGATGTGGACTTTTTCTCGCTATTGAGAAACATGACCGCGGATGGTTTTTTCACCAGCAAAATTGGAATCAAGTACTTGGGGTACAAGGGGAACACGTTCCTGACAGAGTTCCCTGGATGCCCCCCTGTGCCAGGCGTATGATTCGATAACCAAACGTCGTTGCATGACGGCGAAAGGTCTGCGCAAGTCAGTCAGATCTAGCGCGAAAGCTCATTCCAAACTTCTTCGAGCAGCTCATACAATTCAGAAACTATGGTTTTCCTCGGCTTTGCTGTTCTCCCTGAACCGTCCGGCTGAGGCCCTCGCGTGCCGCTGAATTGCTCGGATCGCAACTCAGGACCTGGCGGAACAGACGTTCCGCATGCTCGTAATCGCCTCGTCCCCTGTATTGTTCTGCCAAACCGACATATCGTGGATAATCCCCGGAAAGCGAACAATCTGCCGTTGATGTAGAGTTCTGCACTGGCAGCGGTTTGACAATCGGGGTCGACTTGTGTGTAACGCCCTGCCGTCCAGTCGTCTGTTGCGAACTCCTCTTTGGGCCCGATGAACCGAGTTCCGTCGGAGAACTGGTCTGTTGGTTGGTTGCCGGGACTGGCGTAGTTGGAAAGGAAACGGGCGCGATCGTCTTTTCCGGCTGAGAGTGCGACACGTGGGCCATTCGAATTCCGATCACGGCAACGGCAACTACTGCCGCGAGAGCAAGTGAGGCGAAGAATATGGGGCGAGGCGAACTAAACGCGTTTTGCCAAATCTGCCCCGCCCCTAAATTGATTTGCTCAGGTGGGTCGCTGTTCAAAGCGGGATCGGCGGAAACTGCCTGAATAGGCGAATCCTTGATCGGCTTCGAACCGGAGGCGGTGGTTGAAGACGGTATGGCTGCCAGCGTCAGTTGCGGCTCAGATTGAAGGACTTCGAGTTTATCTTCCGTCGTCCAGAGATATTCATAAACGCCAAACCGACCGGGGAAGCTTTTGAGCGGAAGACCTTTAATGCCTGCCACCTGGCGGTAAAGATCGTGGGTGACCAGGATCTGCGCCGGTTTTGAAAGTTTGAGAAGGGTGAGAAGGTCGTGGGGCGGCTCCGGCACACCGTCGGCTGTGACCGCAACTGATGGTTCGGCGTCTTTTGGGCCGTCTTCGGGTTCCGGCTCGGCCCGCGTCGGGAAAACCCCGGCGTTGGCATCCATCGCGATCGAGACTGAAACGGAGCCAGGTCCATGTTTGCCGCGGAACCCCTGCAGCCCAAGCTGAACCTGCCGCGAAACCACGAGAGCGTCGGCGGGGTCTTTTAGAACCGAGACAAACTGTTGATCGTGGGTGGTGAGCAGGATACCTCGCCTGGAAGCCACCACATCTTCAATAAGTGCCAGCATGCCAGGATCATGCGCGGGATCGTGCTCGGCCGGTTTGGATTCCGTTCCGCCCGAGGTCGGAATCCAAAAGCGGAAGACCATGACGGCTTTCACCGGTGCGCTGGCGCCAATGGTCTGTTCCGAAAGCAGGCTTGTCTGCGTGCTGGAGCTCTCTGTTTCCATGTGGCTTTCGTGATTTCCGCTGCGGTTTGGATTCCTGTTGCACTCTGTATGGGGGAATTGGTACAGTGGTGCGAATTATACCATAGGGCGCAGGAGGCCCCCCTCCTCAGGTGCCATAACTGTTTCTAGTTCCGAGGATAACAATGACGTCGCCTTTTCGTGTTTGCTTCGCCGGGCGGCTGAGCGGCTTCCTTTTGCTCATCGTTCTGATTTTGCCTTTGGTTTCGGTTCAACTGAACGCCAAGACCGCAGGATTAACCGCCATCGAGATTTATCCGGGGCAAGATGGCCCCGCGTTCGCGCAGATTGCCGATTTGATTCTGAACGGCAAAAACGAGGTCCTCCTATGCGCCGGCCCGACGGGCATTGATAAATCCGCTTATCACAAGCTGACCAAAGTCGTCCTCGCCTCAGGGACTTCGCTGGAACGCGACGCCAAGGGCACTTTGATGCTCAGTCGAGGCGGCGCCGAACCGGCAGTGTGCGTGGTTCCAGGGAATCTGAAATTCGACAAAGGTGGTGTCTCCAGCGCCGCGCAACTCGCCGACATGGCCGTTGTGGAGGGACGAGTGTTGCCCGGCTCCGATCCGCCCGCCGCACAGGTCTCTCAGCTGAAGCCGGGAGTGAAGTTGGTGTTCGTTGCTGCGCCGGATCTGGAACTGGCGGAGTATTTGCGAGCCGAGCGGGCTGCGGACATTCGCGGATGGAAGGGATACCTTGCAAGGTACTCGACCAGTCCACACTCAGTCCCTGCACGAAAATCGCTGGCCGCACTCTTTCTTCAGGTCGCAACTGCCGATCTGCAGACATATTCGAGTTCCCTGGGCGATGTGGATCGGAACTATGCGAAGCTGAAGGATTCCTGGGAGATGGTGAAACAGGCGGAGGCCCAGGTTCCGAATGACGCATCCGCAAATGAACTGCAGCAACAGGTTCATGGCGAAGTGCTGAGCCTCAGCGCCCAGGCCAAGGAGAAGCTGGACCTGTATCAGCAAGCCCTGAACAAGGAATCGCCGGGTTATGCAAATCTGGTCGCGGCCGAAAAGCTGGCCGATGGCGCATTCAGCGTGGAACCGGCCGCACCGGAAGCGGCAGCGGCAGAAACCCAGTCGAAGCTGATGCGTGCCACATTCGAGAAAGCTCTGCACGATGGAGAAGCGCAGGTTGCCTCGCATCGAGCGGACGATGCCGCACAGAAGATCGCTCCGTATCGGGCGTTTGCGCAGGAAAACTCAGAAGTCTCGAACGACTTGCGGTCTATTTCAGACCTGTACGTTGCCCAGGCGAAGAAACTGGAAGAGACGCCCGACTGGCCCAATGCAGTCAAACAACTGGAAAAGGCAGCAGAGATTCTTCCCAACCCGGGTACCGAGGCCATGTTGACGGCGGCAAGAAAGCAGGCTCAAACCGCCGTGAATCAAGCCTCCGCGACCGCGGCGATGCAGAAAAGCCAGTCCGCAGAGAGCAGCGGGGACATGATCGGCGCATACGAAGTGCTCGACGATCTTCCTCCCGACCAAAGAGCATTGGTGTCAGAACGGCTCGACTCTCTGAAGGACCAGTATGTGCAGGCAGCAGAGCAGGCAGCCAAGGGTGAGCAGAAAGCCCACGAGCCCATCAACGCTATAGTCGACGAAATTGGCATTCAAAGGGCGTACGGCTATTTGCAGCGGTGCTATCAGCTGACCAACGACTCGACTCTGCAGGACCGTATTTCGATCCTCGGCGACGATCTCAGCGCGTATTACCTTCAACAGGGCAAGAAATACGCTGAGAAGCCCGACGGCACTGGCGTCAATGTTGGCTGGACGTATCTCGCTGAGGCGTTGCAGTACAAGTCGCAGAGCAATCTCGGTGCGGTTCATGACGAGATGACAACGGCCCGTCCCGCATATCTGCTCAAATCGCGCCTCTCGGTGCGAGTGAGTTTTCGCGATCAGACCTCGCGCCGCGAGGCCATTGATTTTGCCCCACAACTTACCGACGCACTGGCTACCGGCCTGGAATCATCGGGCCTCGACGTGAAGGTGATTCGGCCGCAGGATACGACCCCAGTGCAGCCAAACTTCCAGATGGTGGGCGACGTCCTCCAACACCAGTTGGACAAGACGCAAGAGGTGGTGCCAAAAGAGTCGGAGTACCGCACAGGAACACAGGAAATCCCGAATGAGGCGTGGAATCTGGCGAACCGGGAATACGAGCGCGCCAACAACGATCTGCAATCGGCGCGCAGCGCCCTGGAAGGGGCGCAGGCCCACGGGAAGAAGAACGAAATAAAGGACGCCAACAAATCGGTCGAGGATGATGAGAAGAAGGTCGAGGACCTTCACGCCAAGCTCGACATGATTCCAAAGACCAAACCGCAGGACGTGCTCAGGCCGTATACATATACGCAGATGATCAATCATCTGCGTATGGTCGTGGAGCTTCAATTCCGGATTCTTGACAGTTCCGGAGATGAGGTGGTGCAGAGGATTCCAGTACGCCGCGAACTGCTCAAAGAGTACTCGCTCTACCAGAATGTGAAGCCGGAAGATACGAAGGGCGTTCGCAGCGAAGGTGTGGTGCCGAATGAGAATGACTACTTTGAAGAAGCCGAAAACCAGGCACGCGACGAACTGATTGAAAAGGCAAAAGCCAAGGTAGCCGAACTCCCCGCGATCGTGCTCAGCAGGGCAGACCGCAAGGCGTCCGGGGGAGACAATGACGGAGCAGCGGAGCTATACATCCTTTACCTGAACTCCACGCCCGTTGCTGACACTCCGGAACGATTGAGAGCTCGAAAGTTTTTGGTCGATCAGTACAACTTCGGAGAAATTGGGAAAGCTGCACCCTCCGAATGAGTTCGGTTTTGCCGGACGGATGGGTTCGCGGTCAGGAGGGGTGTGAGCGGTCAGACAGAAAAACCGACCCCGGCGCGGATCGGAAAATATGATGTCGTCGGGGTGCTCGGGCAAGGGGGCATGGGCGTCGTGTACCGCGCGCGCGACTCTCGCATTGGCCGGGATGTCGCGATCAAGACTCTGACCGCCGGATTTTCCGGCGAGTCGGATATGTTGAAGCGTTTCTATCAGGAAGCAGGACACACCGGCAACCTGCGGCATCCGAACATTGTCACGGTCTACGATTTCGGCGATGAAGACGGGTTGCCGTATATCGTGATGGAGTTTCTTGACGGCGAGCCGCTGGACAAGCTGATCCGCGAAAAGACGCCAATTCATCTCGGCGCAAAGTTGGACATCATGGAGCAGGTGTGCGCGGCTCTTGCCTACGCACACTCGCAGGGAATGATCCATCGCGATGTAAAGCCGGCCAACATAATAGTGCAGCGAGATGGCTTGGTGAAGCTACTGGATTTTGGCATCGCTCGAACCGGTCACGAGCATGTGGATAAAGGTATGACCCGCACAGGCACGCTTGTGGGAACACCTGCGTACATGGCCCCGGAGCGCCTGAAGGGCGAACCATTCGACGGCCGCTCCGACATTTTCTCCACGGGCGTGGTTCTGTATCAGCTTTTGGCAGGGACTCTGCCGTTTGACGCCGAATACCCTGCCATTCTGAACCAGATCCTTCATCAGGACCCGCCTCCACTGCGAGATTATCTCCCTTCCTATCCAGCGCAGCTCGATCAGGTGTTCGAACGCGCCCTTGCGAAAGAGCCGCATCAGCGTTATGGCAACGTCGCTGATATGGCGGCGGACCTGAAAGACATCGGCGCCGAACTCAAAGTGCAGCGCGTTCTGGATTTGGTCTCAGAGGCCCGAACTTTGGTAGATGGGGAAGACTATCCGGAAGCAAAGAAGATCCTCAGCCAGGCTCTGCGGATGGATAGCCAGAACACGGACGCGAAGCAAATGATGGCCCAGGTCGATCGCTATTTCACCCGGCAAAAAATCCGCCAGCGCGTCGACCAGCTTAGAAAAATCACAGAGGACTCAATCAAAACACGGAATTGGGATCAGGCCAGCTCTGCCTGCGCGGAGGCTCTGCAACTGGATCCAGGAAATTCAGAGATGTCTTTGTTGATGACGCAGGCGACCGGCGGAAAGCAGGCACAGGAACAGATCAAAAAGCTCTTGCGTGAGGCTGAAGCCGCGCGACACTCCGGTAACTATCAGTCAGCCAAAGAATTCGCCGAGAAAGCTTCCGAATTGGATCCAGCCGACTCTCGCATTCTGGCTATTTGCAAGGTCCTGGAGCAAGAAGCAGAAGAAGCGCGCAAAGAAGCGCAGATTCGCAGCCTGCTCCAATCCGCGCAAGAGAGCCTTGCGGAGAATCTTCTCGATGAAGCTTCCATTGCACTCGCCGAGGTTGAAGATCTCTCCCCCTCCGACGCCGATCTGCTTCGTTTGAAGGACGAACTCGCCGAAGCGTTACAGCACGAGGTTCGGCAGCGCCTGGTGGGCTCCCTTCAGGAAAAAGCCGCAGTTGCCTTAACTCTGGAGCAGCTCAATTCCGCGATCGGCGAAGTGAAAGTGGCTCTCGAGAAGTTTCCCACTGAGCCCGGCCTGCTGCGCTTGAAGCTGCAGTTGGATCCTCGGCTGAAAGAACAAGAGAACAAGAGACTCATAGTGGAAGTGAGCAATGCCTGCAAGAAGCTTCCTCCCGCCGAGGCACTCAACCGAATTCGCGAAGCGCTGGTACACTTGCCCGGAAACGCCGAACTCCAAAGGCTTGAATCGGCAATCACCAAGCGATTGAGCCGCGAACAACGCGAGCAAGTGCTTGCCGAACACATGGCGAAGGCGCGGGGGCTGTTGGAGGACCATCTCTATCTTGAAACGGTAAAGGTTCTCGAACAATGTGAGAAAGAAGGATTCTCATCGAGTGAGATGACGGAACTGCTCAACATGTCGCGAGCGGCAGCGGCCGAACGCATCTCTCAAGACCTGGTCGAACGGAGTTTTCTGGAAGCAAAGCGGCTGCTGGAAGAAGAAAACTACGAGGAGGTTTTGCATCTGCTGGAGTCGGTGCTGCAGCGCGTGGAAGAGCCGGTGCTGCGCAGGCAGATGGAGGAAGCGAAGGTCAAGCAGAGAGTTCTGGAACAGCGTGTTGAGCAGTTAATCGTAAAGGTGCAAAGCTTCTGTCAACTGGAGCTCTTTGACGCAGCGGTGGGCCTGATCCAGTCCGAGCCCGCCGGAGTGAAGCAGGTCAAACGCGTCCAGGCATTATTGGATTCTGCGCGCGAAATGCTTCAGAGCGAAGCGTCGATGTTCCACTCTTTCGGATCTGTCTACGCTACCCTGAATGGGCCCGATTGCGCGATTTCCTTCCAGCGCCTTTCGCGAGGCGACATCGCCTCTCCGGTTTCCGCAAGCGCTGCAGAGATTGAAAGGCGGCTTGGGTCCCGTGTGCAGCATTTGGCGGATGAGAAGTTGACGAAATGCATCGAAGCCGCGAGGCAGGCGCTCGCAGCGGAGGATTCGGAGCTTGCCGAAGGTCTCATGCAGGATGCTTCCGCATGGCTGGCCAACTCGAGCTCCGCAACCCAGACAGAGTGGAAGGCAGTTCAAGCGGAGATCGCCGCCGCCAGAAAGGTTCTGCGATTTCGCAAAGTGATTCGTCGCTGACTTTCGTTTTTTTGCGGCACGGCGAACCCCGAACTACCCGGTAATCTGACGCGCGATTTCGAGCGTACACTCGAAGGTGAACAGGGAGGAATCGAGCTATGCCGCTTCAGGTTTGTATGGGAGCGATGATGCAATGCAGTTTCGGGATGGCGCCGAGTTCTCTGGTTGTGCTTCCGGTGAATAGGGTTCTTACAAACCAGGTGCCGGACGCCAACATCATGGACCACATCCCGATGACCAATATCATGCCATTCGGCATGTGTCAGTCACCCTCCAACCCTGAGGTGGCTGCTGCAACTGCCGCTGCACTTGGCGTGCTCACGCCTATGCCCTGCGTTCCGGCAACCCCTGCCCCTTGGGTGCCTGGAGCGGCGACCGTTTTGCTGGGCAATTTCCCCACTCTCGACAACGTCTCACAATTGATGTGTATCTGGGGCGGCGTGATCACTTTCACAGATGCCGGCGAGGAAACTGTCGAAGTTCCATAATTGGTCCCGCCGGTCCAGACGAGTCGCGCATTCATGCGCGGCAAATAAAATCAACGATCTCGGTTGGTTTTGCAGGCTCATTCTTATCCGTCTTATTTGTCCATCTGGATGAGGCTCCTTGTATGACGCAGGCAGCAACACTTTCCCTCGACTTTGCGGCCGTCACGGATATCGGTTGCAGCCGGAGTAATAACGAAGATAGCTACGGCTATGATGCGGACCGGCATATCTACGTAGTTTGTGACGGAATGGGCGGAAGCGCCGCCGGTGAAGTCGCCAGCGGCATGGCTGTCCGGACGCTCATCGAGTCCTATGGAACCCTGGCGCTGGATTCGCCGGCCGGCGAACAGTCGGCGCCGGTGGAGAACCGATTGCTTTCCGCCATCCTGGAATCGAATCGCGTTGTCTGGGAAGCGGGCGCAAAGAATCCGGACTTTCATAAGATGGGCACAACGCTGGTGTGTGCTTGCATGGATGGCGATCGCATCGTGATTGGCAATGTGGGCGATAGCCGAGCTTACCTTTTAAGAAATGGAAATTGTCTACAGATTACCGAGGATCACTCGCTGCTTGACCAGCAAGTCCGTCTCGGTAATATGACGCAGGAAATGGCCGCCTCTTCGAACCTGCAGTCGGTGATCACCCGGGCTATTGGCGCGATGGAGACGGTTGAACCGGACTTGTTCGCTGCCAGGATCCAGCCCGCCGATATGCTGCTTCTCGCTTCCGACGGGTTGACTCGCTACACGCAGCCGCAAGAAATAGCTCTTGCCGTCCTCAACGGGGCTGACTTGACTGCCATCTGCAACAGCCTCGTCGACGATGCGAAACGGAAGGGGGGAGCAGATAATATCACCTGCATTCTGCTGCGCGTTGTCGAAGTGCCGCCAATGCCTCAGGCAGATGACGCCGAAGCTCTTTCTCCGGCGATTTAATGGGCTGGCAAAACGCGCCCGCAATCTGGGGGTTCGGCATGGATGGAAACATCATCGGTCTGATATCGGCCTGCAAAGATGCCAGGAGATTGACCGTTATTTAACCACTGGCGAAACGCACTGCAGTCCTGCAAAATAATCGGGCATCAGTATCTCCGCGCCGGGACCTGAAAGCTCAAAGCTTGCGGTCTTTGCTGCTCCGCTTGAACCACTGACGGCGTGCCCAGCGACGGTCGTCGCAGTGTTGATCGGATAATCGAGACGGTATCCTCCCGCGGACCGTGTTATCTGCGCCGTCCGAACCAACTGAAACAACGCCCAGGTGCCCTGAAACGGCAAGACCTCGTTGTTATCGAACACAAGCGATGCCTTCTGGGCGTCGGCACCGCTCCATTTGAATTGCTGCGTGTTTGACCCGCTGGGGATGCGCTGCCCATCCACAACCAGCGTGGCGCTGGCGACACCGTTTCCCGGCAGAAAACGCAAGTTGAAGCTGAACGAAGGAGATTTCGCGCCGGCGGGATAGAGTCCGGAGCTAACGCGGGCCGCACGATTGAAATATTGCACAAACCGGGGATTCATCGGCTGCGGTGCTGCCGGGCTTGGGACGTATTGGGAGCCTTGCGGAACCAGATATTGTTTGAGCGATGCGTTATAGAGCGACCAGAACGTCCCGGTATCCGGAGTGAACGTCGCATTGACCTCTGCCAGGTTTGCCGGCACGCTGGAACTGGCGGCGAAAGGGAACTTGCCCAGCAGAGGCGTAATGGCGCCGCAGATTTTCTGGCCGCTCCCATTGGCCGCCGCGCCGGGACTGGGGGCAAGTTTGGCGGCGCATTGGATGGGGGCCTGCATTAGCGCCAGCACCGTGCTTTCGATATGCATCTGCTGATCGACGTTAAAGGATTGCGCCGCCTGCTGGGCTGCGATGCCGGCAGCCGATGCAGCCTGCAGCACCGGCGCGAAGGCTGCAGGGTCAGTCCCGGCGGCGGGGTTTTGCGATGCCTGGTCTACCGCTCCTGCGAGTTGCAATAAGGCAGTTACGTAGCCCGTGTTGCCCGGCCCGATAAAACGGTCTGACGCATTGGGATCAACCAGAACCTGCGTCGGCTGAAAAACGGACTTGATCTGTGGATCGGAGACAGACGTATTGTGCGACACGGTGAAGAACAAAGCCAGTAACGGGGACGCCGGTCCCGCAAGCGCATTCAGACGTGCCGGCGCTTCATGCAGATTTCCGCAGCCCGTTACCCGCGCACTCGCAAGAAAGGCTCGCCACTCCTTCAGGAAGTCGGCCGCGTATTGCGTCGCCAGTTCCTTGCTCACGGAAGCTCCGTTAAGCGACTCCCCGGCCTGGGGCCCAAGTACCCAAGTTTCGCCTTGCGCATATTTCTCAGGGTGCTGAATCGCATCTTGCATGATCGCGAACCCCGCACGGGTAAAGGCGCCGCGGACGATATGTCCGTCCACCACATAGGCTGCCGATCCAGGATATTGCTTGTTGAAATCGATGGTAGAGCTTCCCTTGTCGGCATCGACAAGCATGCCCTGATAGATCCTTGTTTCGACCAGGAACTTGGAAAGATATATCCGAGTATGCTCCACCAGGGATGAGTCGGCCGCAATGGCATAAGGCGGCTGCCGCAAAAGCTCATTTCCATAGAAGTCAATCTGATCTTTCGCCAGTTGTTGTTCCCCGCTGTCCACCTGCCGCGTTCCTGCCCAATATTGCAGGAAGACGGGAGTAAGAAATTTGGGCTGACTCTTGTCCGGACTGCTGGTGGTGATCAGATAGGCTTTCAGCGGGTTATATGCCGCCACATACGAAGTGAAGTCGCTGCTCGTCGCCGGAGCGTCCGGCAGACCGCGCATATAGCTGACAAAATTTGCCTGCGCAGGGTTAAGCAGCATGGGGCGGAAGCGGTCGAAATAGATGCGCCGAGCCTTCTCGCTCAGCTTGTTTCCCTGGTAGAGGCCGAACCGATAACTCCATGGAGGCCCATCCTGACGGTAGCGGTCCAATTGCAAGATAGTCTGTCGCAACCCGTCCAGCGCTTGAAGATCGCTGCGGCTTGGTATCGAGATCGAGGTGGCGCTTACCGCCGGCAACTCACGAGCTACGTCTTCGATCCGGCGCTCCAGAGCAGCGTTATGGGTATAGGAGACGAGAAGAAGAATTGTGTAGATCGCAAACAGAACCGCCAGTGTACCGAACAGGAATCGGCGGAAGAGACGCGCCGGCGCAGTCTGACGCGTCGAAGACAGCGCACTCTTGTCGCCAAGGATCGCTTCAGGAAACAAACGCGGCAAGAATGTCCACTGTGGGACACGCGACGAAACCATGACACCTGGCTCCGCCGAACGAGTAGCGGCCGATCTCGCCTGGGAGAGATTCAGGAATTGGGTCGCACCTGCATCCTGTAACGGACGCTGTTCAACGGCCACTGGCGCCGTGGCCATCCGCTCCACGATCTTGGCGCGTACACCCGCGAAGTAGAAGCCGCGGAGATAGGGGTTCGCACTCAAATGGCTCGGCTTGGCGAGTTCCACAAGATACTGGTTCAGGTGCTTTCGCAACTTGCCAAACTCGCGGGGAAACTCATATACGCCCGCTACATTCCTGGGCTCCGTCTCGCGGTCCAGCATCTCCAGGCGAAACTCTCCCAGCTTGTAACAGATTCCATCCAAAACTTCGCCGAGCATCCGTGAGGCTTGATCGACATAAGTCCCCGCGGAGATTTCGGTCTGCGGCAAAAGCGTGCCCAGGATCTGACGTACCTCCGAGTCGGAAAGGTTGCGAACATACTCTTCAAAATGCGGGACCCGGTCGAGCTTGGTCACAATCACATACACCGGAACCGGCATGCCCAGCAGGCGGCTTATCTCGCGCAACTGGCTTCCGGTCGCACGCGCCGAAGCCGCAAGGGAAGCCCCGCCATCCCCGGCCAGCAACTGTTCCGCACTCATGCACACTACGGCGGCTCTCGGGGCTGCGCCGCGCCCGAATGCGGAGCGATATGCCTTAGCGCGCGTCCGTTCCACCAGACGTGTAAGCAGCGTCTTGCTCTGCCGAATCGTGCTTCCAACTTCGGCCAGCGCCGCCAGCTTTGTGAACCAGAGGTTCAACACTTCGGTGGGAATCTGCTCGCCTTCATTCGGTGCGCTGCCGGCCACCAATTCGGGATCGAGGCCGGATTTGATCACGGTGGTTGTCTTGGCTGCTCCCGCTTCTCCCAGGATGTAAATAAGCGGCAGCGCGTCAAGACTCTTCGCACCTTGCTGAGAAGTGCGCAGTTTCCGGTTTGCCTCGTTCAGCAACAGGTCCAGTTCGCGGCTTGCATCGCCCCCCGAGGCATCTTGCTCCTGTGCCTTTCGTCTTTTCGCCCGATAATGGACAACCAGGATGATGGTCGCAGCGGCAATCCCCAACAGCAAAACCAGGACAACGAAGAGAACATATGCTGTCCCTTGCAGATGGAGTAAAGCGGCAATGCCAAACGCGAGAAGCGCAGCAATCAGAACGACGGCAACAGCGAAAAGATAGGCGAGCAAGAGATCCCCCAGAAACGTGTAAAGCTAGCCAATTCGAGATGACCCGGAACTGAGCGCGAACCAAAACCCGCCGTAGGCCAACAACGCGAGAAGGAAAAGAATGAGAGCTGCAATGCCGAGTCCTCGGCTCCAGGGATCAGTAATGGCAATCTGTTTGCTTGCCGGCAGAGGGGCTGCATCGGGAAGGAAGCTGATCTCCCCGCGAATCCTGTTGATTTTTTCTCTCACTTGGCGAATGAGAACCTGAATCTCTCCACCCCCGCGTGCAGAATGGGTCGGGCCAGACGTGTACCCGCTGCCCGTACTGAGCGCGTATTGCCCTCTGAATCCCAGCAGCATGCAGAGGCAGTAGACTTCAAGACAATCGGCAACCTCCTGGGAGTCTTGCCGCGCAAGAAGCGCACGCAAGTGTTCAAAGAAAACTTCACCCGCCCTGTTATGACCAAACATTTCTTCCTGCAATGGCCGCTGGGCCCAATCCGCAAATGCAGGGTTCTGTAACTTGAGCACACTTTCATCCAGCAGCGCCACAACAGCAAAAACCGCCAATTGATTGGCTTCGCTGGAATAACCCAGGGTTTTGGCCTGCTCCATCGCAGATTTCAGCGCTGCCCGAACGCTGAAGCGGAAATCGCTCGAGTTGGCAGCGCCCTGTTGTTGGATCGCTGACAGGCGCAGAACGATAGTGAGCGCATTTTCATAGCACGATGCCAGGCTGACCATGCGCTGCGGGTTCTCTCTCACTGTTCGTCTCCTGTGATTCTGCGGGATCCCAAGGGAAGCTTGTCGGCTCTTGTCGTCCGGCCGGCGATTGGTAGACAGGGAACTGGGCGGTCCGCAAATAACTAAGAGCATACCTCAAGGCTTGACGGGCGAGAGAAAACTTCTGTTATGAATTCAGAGCGTCGTCGCCCTTTACGCCAGGATGCACTGCGTGTAATCTTCGCAATGAACCCTGTTGCCCCGGAAGAGGTCTTTTTCTACATGACGAAAAGCGATTCAAATCCCGGGCCCCAGCCACCGGAGCAATCGGATCCCCTCAGTGCGACCGGCATGTTCCTGCGCGCCTTCGAACCCGAGCCTGAACCCACACCGCAGGCCCCTCGTCCCGATTCAGCCAGGATCGAGGCGGCGCAGGATTCGAGTCCCGCCGGGCCAGGCGAGTTTACGCAGATGTTCAAGTCAGGCGAGGTGAGGGCTCCAGCGCAACCGCTTTCAGCGAATCCAAACCCTGCGGTAAGATCTGAACCCCAGCCGGCAGCGAACCAGGAGCCCGGTGAATTTACGCGCATCTTCGTCCCAGGAGTGAAGCCGTCCATCCCGCCGGCTAAGCCTAATGAGGGGCAGCAGCGGCCTGCCCAGGTGCTTCCTGCCGCGAAGGGTTTTTCCTCGCCCGGAGCTTCGGATTCCGCATCGGCAGACAGCAGCTTCAGCCGCCTATTCAAGAACGCCGGACCGCCTCAGGCGTCGAGCCAGTCGTTCTCGGCCCAGTTCCCTGCAGCACCGCCGCCAGCCAAAAACGTCGCATGGAAACATGAGCCGGTTTTGGAACCCAAAAGCGAGCCGCTCCCCAACCCGTCTCAAAGATCCCCGTCCTCGCCAAGTGCAACCAACCTGCTGGAATCCTTGTCGTCTCCGCGTCCGCTCAAGTCAGAGCCGGCCCCGTACCGGCCTGAGCCGGTG
This sequence comes from uncultured Acidobacteriota bacterium, assembly GCA_963833995.1. Taxonomy (GTDB): domain Bacteria; phylum Acidobacteriota; class Terriglobia; order Terriglobales; family Acidobacteriaceae; genus Telmatobacter. The sequence continues at coordinate 113,667 of CAWIAE010000012.1, forward strand.
CGTTCTTCCGCCTTACCATCAAGACCCGAAACCCCCGGACCAATCGACTCAGGCGGAGTCACACGGCTTATTCAGAAACTCACTCAGGAACCGCCTGCCCCACTTATTCAACCGCCTTCATCACCCGCCCCTCCGCCCATCAACTCAGGTCCCGGTGAGTTCACGCGCATCATCTCCAGCATGGGAGCAACCCCGGCCGCACCTCCCGCGGTCCCCGCGCCTGTCCAACCGGCTGCGGTTCAATTCTCTGCGCCTGTTGCACCCCAGGTGGTGGTGCCTGCCCGTCCGTCGGCGCCTGCTTTCGCGCCGCCTGCGGTGGCCGCGCCCGCTTTACCCGCTGCGCCCAGACCCGCTCCTCCGGCGCCCGCCGTTCCCGCGGCCAAAGGCAGGTTCGAAGCCCTGGTGCCGATCCTGCTGATCGTCAACACCTTCCTGCTCATTGTGCTGCTTCTGGTGGTGATCTTTTTATTGAAGGCCAGGTAGAAGGAGGGATCGATCCCCGAGATTGCGCTCAAGCCAGCAGACCCTTCTCGCGCAACAAGGTATCTGTGCGTTCGCAGCTATCGATCAGGATGACTCCCTGGGACCTGGCCTTTCCCGCCCACCGTGCGGCGTCGTCTTCGCTGAACTTCAAATCCAGCAGCAGAGCGACCAGATCGTCGTAACTGTTTGCCTTGGCCGGCCGGGTATTCAAGCGGCCGGCGTAGGGAACAAAAACAACTTCAAAATGGGGCCTTACGGACTCCGATCCGGGAATTGTCGTGATCCGAAGATTTCCCATCAGCTTCGCCATGTCCTCTCCTTACCGCCGCGCACCCTCCACTGGACGTCGATGCCGGATCAAACTCTTCTCAGCCGCGAAACGACGAAGAGTGGCCAACTCGGATCGTCGCGATCCTATGCCGCCACAATAAATCCCCGCTCGATCAGCTTGCGAACCATCCCCAGGCTCTCGGCTCTCACCGTCTCAAGAGGCGCCTTCGCAATCACCGCAAAGTCGTCAATCGCCTGTTCCAGCGTTCGAGTTCCATCGCAGGTCGCCAGGAACTCCGCTACCAGCGGCTGCACAGTCATGTGGAAGGGAAAGCCTGCAATTAGCCGCAGAGTGAGAGACTCGGCCCGCCACTGGGCCGGTCCTTGTATGCAAACCTGCTCCAAACGCACCTGCGGTGCAAGTTTCGGACGAATCGCGAGCAACTTCCCATCCTCCCCGTTTTCTCTCAGCAAATCGTGCGCGGCAAAAGTGGAAACGATCATCTCTCCCAGATCGCCGGAGGGCGTCTTCGGTACTTCTTCGATGCGCACCCAGTTCTCGCCCTGGCGGCGGCGCATCACGATCAGCCCATCGTGGATGGCTTCGACACCGCGTTGCCGGTAATACGACATATAGCCATCGTAATTCGCTGCATCTTGCGATGAATCCTCAGATGTTTCGCGAATGCGATGTTGCGCATATTCCTCCGGATCCTGGGTTAGTCCCTTCATCACCCACGCATCGCAGCCAGTAGCATCGAGCCACTCCGTCACCCGCTCTTGCCAGGATTCACCCTTGATCTGCGCCCATTCGCACAGCATCTGAAGATAGCCGCCCTCGTATAGGTGCCCGGGTGCCTCCTTCACCAGCCGTCGGCAAAGCCCGTCCAATTCCATCGGGTTATCGCAAAACAGATAGTTTGTCTGGGGAGTGATGAAGAACGGCGGATTCGAAAGAATCAGATCGAAACAGCGATCGCCGACCGGAGCAAAGCAGTCCCCGGCCAGAACCTCGATGTTATCCACTCCATTCAATCGCGCATTGAACTGCGCGAAGGCTACCGCCCTCGAGTTCAGGTCAGTGGCAACCACCTGGTCGCTGTGCCGGGCAGCGCTGAGGCTGAGGATGCCGCTTCCGGTTCCCAGATCAAGCGTGGCCCGGGCGTGCCGCCGGACCGCGAAGCGGGCGAGGAACTTGCTCGTCGGATTGGGCCACAGCACCATCTCCGCCTGCTTGCTCTCGATGGCCTGAGGATGATCCGAGGCAACCAGAAACCCATCCATCGGCAGCAGCATGGCGGTCGGGATCAGGGTCTCCCCTTCGGGCTTCAACAAGCCGGAATCCAGCAACAGGGAGAGAAACTCACTGGGAAGCCGGTCTGCGGTTTCAGCCCGCGCCTGCTCTCTCCACAACCAGAACCAGCGCAGCAGAGCATCGAGTTGAGTTCCCGAGGAGGTGCGGTCCAGCAGGCGCGAATGATTGCGCAACTGGCGCGATGGCAATTCGGCGGCGCCGAGATATTGACGCAAGCCGGGCTCGGTGTAACCGGCCTCCTCAAAGAATGTTCGAAGCCTGCGGGAGCAGTCGGCGGTCAAAGGCTTTAGCATCAGGCCTCTACATTATCATCGGAAACCGGCATGGCAATAGGTGTTTTGAGCGCTCTGAGAGCGAGCAAAAATCCTGAAAATCTGAAGTCCGCCGCGCTATTCCGCAATTTTCTTGACCCGATTAAGGTCGTGTGGTATCAACTAAGACGCGCATATGAGGGTCACTGTCGCGCGTCAAACCATGTATTTGGGGCCCTTGCTTTCCCAATTTCCCAAAGTTCTCAAGTTTTTCTCCTAACTGTTGCGAGAACGCATTTCGGTTCGCTCACTCCAAGGTTTCCTTGCGGGAGTCGAAGCTGCTTTTGACAAACGCCCGGCTGCCTTGAATCACAACTCGTACGAGGAATGAACCATGGCTAAGCAGAGTGCACAGCACAAGCTGGATCGGGTGCGTCCGCCCCGCGTCCAAATCACGTATGACGTCGAGGTCGGCGGCGCGATTGAGATCAAGGAATTGCCCTTCGTCGTCGGCGTCCTGGGAGACTTCACCGGCAATCCGGAACAACCCCTCCCCAAACTCAAGGAACGTAAATTCGTCGAGGTGAACCCGGATAACTTTGACACCGTTCTCGAAGGAATGAAGCCGCATCTCTCCTTCTCCGTGGAAAACAAGCTCAGCGACGAGCCCGAGGCCGCGAATCTCAAAGTGGATCTCAAATTCCGCAAATTGGACGACTTCGAGCCCGCAAATGTCGCCAGGCAGGTCAAGCCCCTGAAAGAGCTACTCGACCTGCGTACCCGGCTCTCTGACTTGCGCGGATCGCTGCAGGGTAATGACAAACTCGAAGAGTTACTGCTGGAAGCCGTCGGCAATACCGAAAAACTCGACAAGCTGAAGGGCGAAATCGGCCCCAGTTCGGGAGGATCAAATGCCTGAGGCAGTTGCAAATTCACAGGGTTCAGCTGCAGCCGTCGAAGCGCAGGAATCCAGCCTGCTCGACCAGATTGTTGAGCAGGGCCGTTTCGGCGCCGAGTCAAGCGCGCGTGAGCGCGGCAAAGACCTGGTCAAGGAATTCGTTGCCCAGGTGCTCGATGGCTCCATGACCATCGCTAAGGACGCCGAGATGATGATCAACGCGCGCATCGCGCAGATTGATCACTTACTCTCGCTGCAATTGAATGAGATCCTCCATCACCCGCAGTTCCAGAAGCTGGAAGGCTCGTGGCGCGGGTTGAAATACCTGATGGATAACAGCGAGACCGGCGTGGGACTCAAGATCCGCGTCCTCAATGCCACCAAGAAAGAACTGCTGCGCGATATCGAAAAGGCCCCCGAGTTCGACCAGAGCGCTCTCTTCAAGAAGATCTACGAAGAAGAATATGGTGTGTTCGGCGGCGCTCCCTTTGGTGCGATCGTCGGTGACTATGAGTTCGGCAAGCACCCTGAGGATATGGCCCTGCTCGAAGGTGTATCCCACATCGCAGCCCAGGCTCATGCCCCATTCGTTGCCGCCGCCGCGCCCGATCTGCTCAATCTTGAAAGCTTCACGTCGCTCGACGCCCCCCGCGATCTGGCCAAGATTTTCGACAGTACAGACTATGCAAAGTGGAAGTCTTTCCGACAGAGTGAAGACTCTCGCTATGTGGCTCTCGCACTGCCTCGCACCCTCGGCCGTCTCCCCTACGGAGCAGACACGAAGCCCATCGATGAATTCCGATACGAAGAACATGTGGACGGTACCGATCACTCCAAGTATCTGTGGATGAATGCGGCTTATGCACTGGGCACCAAAATGACGCAATCCTATGCGCTCTACGGCATGTGCGTGGCCATGCGCGGAGTGGAAGGCGGAGGACTGGTCGAAGGCCTGCCCGCTCACAGCTTCTCGACTGAAGAGGGCGACCAGGCACTGAAGTGCCCCACTGAAGTGCCCATTACAGACCGCCGCGAAAAGGAATTGGCCGACCTCGGGTTTGTGCCGCTCGTGCATTGCAAGGGCACAGACTACGCGGCGTTCTTCAGTGTGCAAAGTTGCCAGAAGCCGAAGATGTACGATACCGACTCGGCCAACGCAAACGCCCGGCTCTCCACGCAGCTTCCTTACATCATGGCTGTCTCGCGGTTCGCTCACTATTTGAAGGCCATGATGCGCGACAAGATCGGCAGCTTCATGTCCAGGGAAGAAGCGGAGACCTTCCTCAACCGCTGGATCACGAAGTATGTCACTCCGGACGATTCCGCTTCCCCGGCGACCAAAGCCGAACGGCCGCTACGCGAAGCGCGTATTGAGGTCAGCGAGGTAGCAGGCAAGCCGGGCGTCTACCGCGCCGTTGCTTTCCTGCGTCCTCACTTCCAGCTCGACGAACTCACGGTTTCTCTACGGTTGGTTGCGGAGCTGCCCGCGGCAGCAAAGTAACCCCAAAACTTCACTTCTCCTGGACATGGGGCGGCAACATGCTGCCGCCCTCGACTGCAAGCAGTAGAACGGACATCTAAAGGAGATCGCAAATGGCAGTGAACGCGTACCTGATCATCGACGGCCGTCCTGGACCCAGCACCAGCAAGCAGGGCGCAATCGATATTCTTTCTTTTAGCTTTGGTGCCACCCAGACAGCCGTAATCGGCGCGGGATCGTCTGGCGGAGAAGCTCGCTCTGGCCGTGCCAACGTTGGAGATGTTTCCATCATGAAGGTGACCGACAAAACTTCACCTCTGCTGTTTGACGATTGCGTTACCGGCAACTATCTGAAGAAAGTCGATATCATCTACGACAAGCCGATGGGGGACAAACAGGAGGATTACTTCAAAATCCATCTTGAAGACGCCCTCATCACCTCGATTCAGGTCTCCGGCTCGAATGAGAATCCCGTCGAGTCGATCAGCTTCGCCTTCAGCAAAATCAAGGTAAGCTACAACCCCGAGGAAAAGGGCGCTTTGAAGGGCTTCATCGACAGGGGCTTTGACGTACTTAAGCTGAAGCCGTGGTAACCGGCAGGCAAGCAGGAAGACGGTGCCAGTAACTCCAAAAGAACTCTTCAAGGCAGGCAAGGTGCGGGAAGCCATCCAGGTGCTCACGTCGTACTTGCGTGAGCGCCCCTCCGATACGGCTCAACGCACCTTCCTCTTCGAGCTCCTGTGTTTCGCGGGCGAATACACGCGCGCGGAAAAGCAACTGGCCGTCCTGGCCAACGGCAGCTTGGAAAGAGAAACTGGCGCGATCGTCTACTACGCGGCATTGCATGCGGAGAAGACCCGCCATGAGCTGTTTGAAAAGCAGGATTTCCCCACGGATGTGCCAGTGTCGCCGCCGGGCGAGCTGAACGGAAAGCCCTTCACCGACTTGCGTGACGCCGATGAAAGCATCGGTGCACGATTGGAGGTCTTTGCAGCCGGGGCGTATGTATGGCTTCCCTTTGAACATTTGGCGTCGCTCGAAATGGGACCGCCGCAAAGGCTGCGTGACACACTGTGGGCTCCGGCGCTTGTCCAGGCAGCCCCATCCTTTCGCGGAATGGACCTGGGAGAGGTGCTGATTCCGGCTATCTATCCGTTCTCGTGGAAAAATCCGAATGAAGAAGTAGGGTTGGGAAGAATCACAGAGTGGTCGGCAGATGACGATGGCCGCGAATCCCCCCGTGGCCAGAAGATGCTGCTTGTGGATGGCGAGGATTTTCCGTTCCTTGAGATTCGGTCGTTGCAATTCCTCCATCCTGCGGATGCGCCCGCACAGCAATGAAAGCGAGTTACCCATCAGGGGGCGATCGATATGCCACTTCGCGAAGACATCCTTTCTCCGATTCCCGGTGAGAACCCGAGCGGCATCGATCTGCGCTACGACACCAAGCTTCTCGTCTTCGACAAGATCAAGGAGGCTCGCCGCCAGGACGACAACCTTGCACAAGGCGACTGGCAAAGCGAACGCAAGACGGCCAACTTTCCTCTCGTCGTGAAAATCGCGCAGGAAACACTCGCCACCGTCTCGAAGGACCTGCAACTCTCAGCTTATTTAACCGAGGCCCTGTTGCAGACCGAGCAGTTTGGCGGGCTGCGCCAGGGAATCCAGCTGACTTACAACCTGCTGACTGAGTTTTGGGGCACGGTCTATCCGGTCATCGAGGACGGAGACCGCGAACTCCGCGCCCGTCCCCTCTCCTGGATCGGCTCCATGCTTGAACTCCCACTGCGTTCGACGCCCATCGTCACCGCCGGTTACTCCTGGCTGACCTATAAAGATTCGCGATCGGTTGGATACGAAGAGCAGGCCAAGACGGACAAGGACCGGAAGACGCGTTCGACCATGATCGACGGTGGCAAACTTGCGCCGGAACTCTTCGACAAGGCCTTCGCCGAGACTCCGAAAGCCTTTTATCTCCAGGCCGAAAAAGACCTCGATGGCTGCCTGCATGCTCTCGCCAGCATGGAATCCTTCTGTGATGAAAAGTTGGAGGACGATTCACCCGGATTCGGCAAGCTCAAAAATGCATTGACTGAAGTTCGACAAACCATCCACCTATTGCTGGAGAAGAAGCGCGAGAAGGAGCCGGACCCGGTGGAAGTGGAACCGGTTGCGGAGCCCGCGGCAACCAAGGAAACCGGCGATGGAACCGAAACGGCGGATATGCACGGGATAGTTCTGACCGGCTCGTTCACCGCGGAGCCCGCGGACCGCCAGCAGGCAGTTGCCGCTGTTGTTGCGGCTGCGGCGTTCCTGCGCAAACGTGAGCCCTTCAGTCCCGCGCCCTATTTATTGTTGCGCGGTTTGCGCTGGGGCGAGTTGCGCACCGCTTCGCGGTTGGCTGAGAGTTCCCTGCTGGAAGCGCCACCCACGGAACTTCGCCAGCAGATAAAGAAACTTGCACTCGCCAAAAAGTGGCAGGAACTACTCGAGGCCGGTGAACAGGCGATGGCGTTGCCCGGAAGCCGCGCCTGGCTTGACTTGCAGCGGCTTTCCGTTGCTGCTTGCTCGGCTCTGGGCAAGGAATATCAGCCCATCGCGGCCGCCATTCAGTCGGAACTGCGAGCTCTGCTGAACGACCTGCCCGAGCTGCTCGATGTGATTCTGCTCGACGACACACCGGCCGCGAATCCTGAGACCAGGGGCTGGCTGCTGGGTCTGAGTGCGGCGCCCCAAGCGTCTTCGGCCGAGGCGGAAGAGACCGCAGTCGGAGCGCGTGCTGCTCGCAATGGCGCGCCCACATGGCTGGCGCCGGCCATTGACGCCTACGCCCTCGCACAGGGCGCCCTCGCCGCAGGCGAGGCGGAGAGGGCTTTCATGATTATGCGAGTGGAGATTGCGAAACAACGCTCCGGCCGAGGCCGTTTTCGCCGCACCATGCAAATGATCGAGTTGGCTATCGCCGCCGGAAAAGACGAAATTGCCCAGCCGCTTCTTGAGGATGTTGCGGCTGCGATTGAGAATCACAAGCTGGACGCGTGGGAAGATCCGGAGCAGATGGCAGGCGATCTAACCAGGCTCATGCGCTACAGCAAGAAGATTCAGGGCAGTTCCAGCGAGAAGCAAAAACTATTTGAACGTATCTGTCGCCTTGATCCCGTCCAGGCGCTGAACGTGGGGTAAACATGGCAAGAGGCCTTGGCGAAACAACGATTACCGTCTCTGTTCTTGACCGGCTCATCGATCTCGAGCCGGAGAACCGGATGGAAAATCCGCTAAGCCGCAAGCAATCGGTGCGGCTGCTCAAGAGCGCCGTGCGTCGCGATCTCGAATGGCTGTTGAACACGCGGCGTATCGTCGATCCTCCCGACGAGGCCCTTAAGGAACTCAACCGTTCTGCCTATGTGTACGGCTTGCCTGACCTCTCAGCCTTAACCATGGCCACCGCCGCGGATCGCAATCGCCTGGTCCGCCAAATTCTGGCCACCATAAACCTGTTTGAACCACGCTTGACCAATGTTCGCCTGGTGATGGTCGAGACTCCTGACAGCGCAAAGAAGGATGTGCGCTTGCGCATTGAAGCGATGCTGCGCATGGATCCGGTGCCTGAGCCTATCTCTTTTGACACCGTGATTGAGCTCAAAAGCGGCAACTGCCACCTCTCAGGGGTCGACGATGCGCGATGAGTTGCTCCTCTATTACGAACGCGAATTGGACTACCTTCGAAAGTCCGCCTCGCAGTTCGCTGAAAAATATCCAAAGGTGGCTTCACGCCTTGTATTAGAGCCAACAAAATGCGAAGACCCGCATGTCGAGCGCCTTCTTGAGGCATTTGCATTCCTCACAGCCCGCGTTCATCTCAAAATGGACGATGAGTTCCCGGAGATTACAGAGGCGCTCCTCAGCGTGGTTTATCCCCAACTCGTACGTCCAATGCCATCCATGTCGGTGGTCGAGTTCGAACTGGATCCGGAAAAGGGCAAGTTGACTTCGGGAATGAAAATCGAGCGCAATTCATCGCTTTATTCCAAGCCCGTCAGCGGCATTCCATGCACCTTTCGCACCTGCTATGACACCACGCTGTGGCCGGTCTCCGTTAGTTCCGCGGCTTTGAGCCCTCCCAGCCGGCTCAATCCGCCAGTGAAGACCAGTGACTCTGCGTGGGCTATCCGGCTGGAACTTCGCTGCGCTCGCGACGTCACATTTGCGGCGCTCAAGCTCGATAAGCTGCGTTTCTACCTCGATGGCGAAAGTGGCTTGATCAACATCCTTTACGAATTGCTCTTCAGCCGGCTCAATCGCATCCAGATTCGGGATCTTACGCCGGGCTCCCGATTAGCCCCTGTTGTCTTGCCCGCCTCCGCGCTAAGCGCTGTTGGATTCGACCCCGACGAGGGAATGGTGCCCTACCCCTCCTCGTCTTTCGCGGGTCACAGACTTCTGATGGAGTACTTCGCGTTTCCGGAGAAGTTCTTCTTCATTGACCTTCGCGGGCTTGATGCCGTTTCGAACGCCGGGTTCAAGGATGCCATCGAAGTGATCTTCCTCCTTTCCGACGTGGAAGGCAGTGGACGTGTGCAGCGCCTTGAACTGGAGCTTTCCAAGAAGACCTTCCGCCTTGGCTGCACGCCTGTCGTCAACCTATTCCCCCAGGTTGCGGAGCCTATCCAACTGAATCAGCGGCGATATGAATATGCAATTACACCCGATGTGCGCAGACCGTATTCCGTTGAGGTGTTTTCAATCGACGAAGTTGCCGCAATCAACTCCGCGAATCAACAGGTCACTACCTATGAGCCGTTCTATTCGCTGCGCCACTCGGCACGGCGCGATGACCGAACCTGCTTCTGGCTGGCGCGGAGGCGCCCTTCGAATCGGCCCAATGACGAAGGCACCGACGTTTCGCTCTCGTTACTGGATCTGTCTCTGGCCGTGGTGAACCCTGATGCCACGGTGCTCTCTGTCCGCACCACCTGTACGAATCGCGACCTGCCCTCACGCCTTCCGTTTGGCAATCAGGACAGCGACTTTGATATGGAAGGCGCTGCAGCCATGAAACGCATCGTGGCGCTCCGCAAGCCAACTGCGCCTGTCAGGCCGGCGCTGGGAAAGAGTGTGCTATGGCGTCTGGTTTCGCACTTGTCTCTCAATTACCTCTCGCTGGTGCACGAAGGCAAAGACGCCCTTCAAGAAATTCTGCGGCTTTATGACGTGGGCCGCAGCGCATATTCGCAAAACGTAATTCAAAGCATTCTCCAGATTCGCAGCCGGCCCCACTTCGCGCGTCTCGCATCCGAGCAGGGAGTCAGCTTCGCACGCGGCCTGCGCATCGAGATGGAGATTGACGAGGACCAGTTCACAGGCGGGGGAGCCTTCCTGTTTGGCGCCGTGCTGGAACGGTTTTTCGGCCTGTCCACCTCTCTGAATAGCTTTACTCAATTGAGTGTCAAGACCCCGCAAAGAAAGGAGGGACTCTACGAATGGAAACCGAGATCGGGACGAAGAATGCTGATCTGAACGCACCCTTGCTCGCCAATGAGCTGGTCGAAGATGCTTGCTCGTTTGAGTTCTTCCAGGCGGTTTCAATTTTGCAGAGGCTCAGGGAACCGATGCGCCCGGTGGGCGGTTTCTCCAGTCCCCGGGATGAGGCGGTTCGCTTTTTCGTCAATCCAAGACTGGGCTTCCCGGCAAGCGAAATTCAAGAACTGAAGATACCCGACAATGGGCCCGCGGAGATGATCGTCAACTTCATGGGACTCACTGGCCCGATGGGCGTGCTTCCCTACGCCTACAGCGAACTGATCCTCGAGCGCGCGCGCGCCAAGGACACAAGCTTCGCGTCGTTCCTTGATATCTTCAATCACCGTGCAATCTCTCTATTGCACCGAGCCTGGCAAAGGTACCGCTTCCCAGCTACCTACGCGTCCGGGAACCGCGATCTCTTCAGTCAATACCTGCTGGACCTGCTGGGGTTGGGAACAACGGGTCTTCGCGACCGGCAGGAGATTGAAGACGAAGCGCTGATGCATTACATCGGGCTCATCGCCATGCAGTCGCGATCGGCCCAGGCCCTGGAACAAATCCTGGCAGACTACTTCGAAGTGCAGGTCGAAATTCAGCAGTTCACGGGAGCCTGGTACGAACTGGACCCCTCGACGCAATGCGAAATGGACGAAGGGGAATCCGGCTCCAGCCAGGTCGGTTTCGGTGCAGTGGTTGGCGATGCAGTGTGGGACCGGCAGGGGCGGATCCGCATCCGTATAGGCCCGCTCACGTTGGAACGCTACAATGATTTTCTTCCCCAAGGCAGTGCCTTTGCGGCCCTGCGGGCCATCACGCGGTTTTTCAGCAACGACTGTCTCGATTTCGAAGTTCAACTCGTACTGGATCGCACTGCGGTTCCACCGGTCGAACTCGATGTAAATGCAAGCTGTCCGGCGCGTTTGGGCTGGGTTTCCTGGGCCAGGACCGCGCCTCTGGGCGTTGACCCGGACGATACGATTCTTGCGTTGTGAGGAGTCAATATGGGATTGAATCTGAAAGCGCTTATCGGGAAACTGAACGACCCGGCACGCGCCGCACTGGAAGGCGCCGCGGGCCTTTGCCTTTCCCGCACTCACTATGACATCGAGATCGAGCACTTCCTTACCAAGCTTCTCGACTCGACCTCTGGAGATTTCGCGGCAATCATCAAGCACTTCGAAATCGATAAGTCGCGGTTGACGGCTGAGCTGGCGCGAAGCATGGATAAGCTGAAGTCCGGCAACGCGCGAACCCCCGCCATCAGTCCGACGGTCCTGAAGATGCTGACGACCGCGTGGACGATCGGGTCCATCGACTTCAATGCCGGCCAGGTGCGCACTGGATTCACCATCCTGGCCCTGGCTTCGGATGAAGAGCTTTCACGGCTCATCCATGAAGTGAGTCGCGAGTTCCAGAAGATCAATGCGGACGCTTTGCGCAAAGACCTGATGGGCATCGTCGCACTTTCAAATGAGACTACATCTTCCGGTGTTGCGCCAGCCGCAGGAGACGGTGCGAAGCCCGTCGGCGGCAAGACGCCCAATCTCGATCAGTACACAGTTGACCTGACCGGCAACGCCAAGAAAGGCAAGATCGATCCGGTGCTGGGTCGCGATCCCGAGATTCGTCAGATTATCGATATTCTCACACGCCGCCGTCAGAACAACCCCATCCTCACCGGTGAAGCAGGCGTGGGAAAAACCGCGGTTGTGGAGGGATTCGCTCTTCGAGTGGCACAGGGCGACGTGCCACCGCCATTGAAAAACGTGCACGTCCGCACCCTGGACCTGGCGTTGTTGCAGGCCGGCGCAGGCGTCAAAGGCGAATTCGAAAACCGGCTGAAGGGCCTCATCGAAGAGGTGAAATCATCCCCAACGCCGATCATCCTGTTCATCGACGAAGCCCACACAATGATCGGCGCAGGAGGGCAGGCGGGCCAGAACGATGCCGCCAACTTGCTGAAGCCGGCTCTCGCGCGCGGCGAACTGCGCACCATCGCCGCCACCACCTGGTCGGAATACAAAAAGTACTTCGAGAAGGACGCCGCACTGGCCCGCCGCTTCCAGGTGGTCAAAGTCGAAGAGCCAAGCGAGCAGCAGTGCATGATCATGATGCGTGGATTGGTTGCCTCACTTGGAAAAGCATCACAACGTGCGCATTCTCGATGAGGCCGTCTATTCCAGCGTGCGACTTACCCACCGGTTCCTGGCCGGACGCCAGTTGCCCGACAAGGCTGTAAGCATTCTCGATACCGCTTGCGCACGTCTCGCGCTCGGCCAAAATGCAACACCGCCTGCGCTGGAAGACCTGACTCGCCAGATCGACGCGCTTGAGGTGCAAACGCGTATTCTCCAGCGCGAAGAAATGGTCGGTGCGGATCATCAGGAGAAACTCTCCGAGATAGCAGCGCAAAGGCAGACGGCCGATGAGAAGCTCAAAACGCTGCAAGCTCGCTGGGACAAAGAACGAGAACTGGTCGGCAAGATTCGCGATCTGCGCAATAAGCTTGAGACAGGCCAAAATGGAAAAGCATCTGCCACTTCCTCAAGTTCCGCCACGTCAACACCGCCAAATGGTGCGGCCTCGGCGACGGAAGCGGTAGCTTCTTCTGCTGTTGCTGCGGCGACAACCCCAGCCTCGCTGAAGGCCGAGCTCATGACCTTGGAAACGGAGCTTTCCGTGCTCCAAGGCGAAACCGGCCTGATCCGCGTCTGTGTCGATGCACAGATCGTCGGCGAAGTGCTCTCCGCATGGACGGGCATCCCTGCCGGCAAAATGCTCAAGGACGAGATCACGACGGTACTCGCGTTGCAGGAGCATCTGGGCAAGCGGGTGATCGGTCAGCCGCATGCCATGGAGATCATCAGCCAGCGCGTTCAAACTTCCCGAGCCTCCCTCGACGATCCCAATAAGCCGGTAGGCGTGTTCATGCTGGTGGGCCCCAGCGGCGTGGGCAAAACCGAAACCGCGCTTGCCCTCTCTGACCTGCTCTACGGTGGCGAACATAATCTCATCACCATCAACATGTCGGAGTTTCAGGAGCCGCACACCGTTTCCACGCTGAAAGGCTCGCCTCCAGGCTATGTCGGTTACGGAGAGGGCGGAGTCCTGACCGAGGCGGTGCGGCGGCGTCCTTATTCCGTCGTGCTTCTCGACGAAGTGGAGAAGGCGCACCCCGACGTGCTCGAACTGTTCTTCCAGGTCTTTGACAAGGGCCAGATGGAAGACGGGGAAGGCCGGGAGATCAATTTCAAAAACAACATCATCATTCTCACTACGAATGCCTGCACCGACCAGATGATGAAGCTGGTGGCCGACCCCGAGACCGCACCCAGTCCTCGCGCCCTCATCGAAACGCTCAAACCGGACTTGAACAAAATATTCAAGCCTGCATTTCTGGGGCGCATGGTGCTGATCCCGTATTACCCGGTGCGCGACGAAGCTTTGAAGCAGATTATTCGGCTCAAGCTGGGCAAGATTCAGCGCCGGCTGACGGAGAATCACAAGATCAAGCTCACCTACGACAATGCGTTCCTCGAAGCTGTCGCAAGCCGCTGCACAGAGGTCGAGAGCGGCGCCAGGAATGTGGATAATATCCTTACAAACTCACTCCTTCCCGACATTTCGCGCAAGATCCTGGGCGGCATGGCGGAGGGCGAAAAGATGAGCGCCATCCATGTGAGCGTGGGCGAAGACGGGGAGTTCAGTTACGGCAACCCGGCGGCGAGTGCGTTGGTTGGGGCGGTTTAGTTCGATCGGAGGATTGGATTCTATGCTGCTGGGAATGGATCCGTTTCAACTCTCTCCCAGAACCCCTGGATCATTGGGAATCAAGGACGCCGCCGCTCCATTCGGCCCGTCCGGATTGTTCGGTGACACCCCGGGATCGTTAGGGGTAAACGACCATGCAGCTTCCATTGCTCAAGGCGTGCAATCTCGTCCCAATGCCGTCTCTAGCCAATTGCAAGGATGGACACCTCCGCCGCCGGCGGATGCGATCACGGCGGCATTCCAACTCTCTCAAAAACTGGGATGGACGGACTACTTCCTGAAGGCTGCCACCGAAAGGTCGCTTGATCCGGAAGTACTGATGGCCATCGGCTATCGGGAGTCAGGTTTGAAAGAGAAATACTTGAAAGTCCCGGGGGACAACGGGAATGGCTACGGTCTTATGCAAATCGACATCCGCGCATATCCCACTTGGGTGAATTCCGGAAAGTGGAAGGATGCAGAGGCATGCATTTCAAAAGGGGCCGAGGTTTTGGCTGCCAAACGTGATGAGATTACAGCGTCGAGCGGCGACAAAGATATCAAGGTCAAGACCCTGGCTGGAGTAACTTACAAGTTCGACGGGAAACCGATCGCCGGCGACGATCTGCTGCGCGTATCCATTGCGGCTTACAATTGTGGGATGTGGGCCTATTATCACTATTCCAAGGGCCACGACGTGGATCAGGGCACTACCGACCAGAATTACTCCAAGGACGTTTTACTAAAGTCGCAGCGGTTTAAAGACCTTCTCAACCCATCGCAGGATTCACGAGGCTGGATGGACTTACCCTCCGCCAGAAATATTGCGTGAACCGCCGATTTGGGATTTTCCGTGCTCCGAGGTGGACGCCTTGGGGCGTTTTGCTGGCCGCACTCGCAGGGGGATTTCTGCCGCGGATGAGTGGGGCGGCTCAAAACGCGGCAGCCCTGCCCGCTCCCATTTTTTTAAATTTGCTGGATGCACTGAAGGGACAAACGCACATACCCATTTTGCTTCCTGCACATCTGCCTCCGTTGGCGAATGCCGATGTATACGCCCATGCAAAGGGCGATAGCGACTCGTACTCGATTCGCCTTGAGTCCGACCCGGAATGCGATGGTGCGAATGCCTGCTTTCTCGGCGTCTTTCGCGCACAACGAGGTGGACACATCTCATTTCCCCAACCCGTTAAGTTCGGGAACGGAGAGAGTGGGCGTTACAAGGCAACTTCTTGCGGAGGCAGTTGCTCATCTCCGGCGATTGAGTGGAAGTCCAACGGAACGTTGTACACGGTGCAACTCACACTTCACACTGGAGACGAGAAGAATGCGCGCTCGTTGATGGTTGATTTAGCGCGACAATCGATACTGGCCGGCCCTCGATAACAGATGAAAGGCTGGCTGTTGATCTGATGCGGCGATCTCTGTCAAAGAGTTTGAGTAGCCGTGGAGAATAAGGATTTCCAGCTACGCACCTGAACCACGAAAGTTGAACTGGCATATCAAAACGATTGTCAGGAGAACGTAAATGCCAATCTACACACAAACCGGCCGTCTCATATCGCTTACAACACCGCTCGGCGATGACAAGCTGCTGCTGACTGGCTTCACCGGCCACGAAGCCATCTCGCGCTTGTTTAATTTCCATCTCACCACGCTCTCTGACGACCGTGCCGTCGATTTCACGCAGATCGTCGGCCAGAGCGTGACCATCAACGTGATAAGGTCGGACGATTCGTTGCGGTACTTCAACGGCATCGTCAGCCATTTTGCCTGCACCGGGACATCCGGCGACATGGTGCGCTACGAGTTGCAGGTGGTGCCCAAGCTCTGGACACTTACTCGCCACGCCGATTGCCGCATCTTCCATAACAAACAGGCGCCCGACATTATCAAGCAGATCCTTGGCGATCGGGGCATCGAGTTCCAATCCAATCTGACCGGGACGTACAAGGCACTCGAATACTGCGTCCAATACCGCGAGACGGACTTCAATTTCATCTCCCGGCTCATGGAGCAATTCGGAATCTTTTATTTCTTCCAGCACGACGACGGAGATCACACCATGGTGCTGGGGGATTCAACCAGCGCGCACCAGGATTGCCCGGGGCAGAGCAGCGCCGGCTTCAACCTCTCCACCGGCGGACTGGACGCGGGAGACGTGGTGAACGCATGGAGCATCGGGCAGGAGCTGCGCAGTGGAAAACACACACTCACTGACTATAACTTCACCACCTCCTCGACGGACCTTCTGGCATCGGAGACCACGATCTACACCGTCGCCAACAACGACTCGATGGAAATTTTCGATTATCCCGGTCTGCACGGAACAACCTCCGATGGCACCGCCGTGGCCAAGCTCCGTATGGAGGAGGACGAAGCCGCGCACAAAATTGCCCACGGAGCCGGCGTGTGCCGCGCGTTTACCACCGGCTACAAGTTCAGTCTCGAGGATCATCCCCTCAGCACCATGAATGCTTCTTATCTGCTCACCGAAATTCAGCACGTTGCCTCGGTTGCAGGAACCTACCGGGACGATGGGGGCGCCGGCGAGGACAACTATTCCAATCACTTCGCATGCATTCCCGCTGATGTTCTGTTTCGGCCGGCGCGCCTGACACCCAAACCCTTTGTGCAAGGCCCCCAGACCGCCGTGGTGGTGGGCAAGAATGCCGATAAGGCTTCGAGCGATGATCAGAGTGCGGGCGGCGACGGCGAAGAGATCTGGGTGGATAAATGGGGGCGCGTGCTGGTCCTCTTTCCCTGGGACCGCCAAAAGGCAGTCTCCTGCTGGGTGCGCATATCGCAGGACTGGGCCGGCAAGGGCTGGGGCATGATCAATATTCCCCGCGTGGGTCAGGAAGTAATCGTCAGCTTCCTCGAAGGCGACCCTGATCGCCCCATTATTACCGGCCGCGTCTACAACGATCTTCAGTCCGTACCCTACGCGCTCCCCGACAACGGGACCCGCACCACGCTCAGGACCTCGAGCTCCACCGGAGGCGGCACCGCGCACTACAACGAACTTCGCTTCGAAGACAAGGCCGGCAGCGAGCAGGTATTTATTCGCGGAGAAAAAGATTTGGACGCGCGCATCCTCAACGATGCGCGTGAGTGGATCGGAACCAACCGCAGCCTGATGGTAAAAAAAGACCAAATGGAAAAGGTGGACGGAGACCTGCATAGTCAGGTCGCCGGTAATCTGAATCAGAAGACGAATCAGACCATCTCCATCCAGGCGGGACAGAACCTCTACGAGAAATCCGGTCAGAACTTTGCTCATGAGGCCGGCGCGGTGATTCATCTCAAGGCCGGAGAGACGATGGTGTTGGAGGCCGGCGCGCAGCTTTCGCTCAAGGTCGGCGGAAACTTCATTGACATCGGCCCTTCCGGTGTTTCCATCGTTGGGACCATGGTGATGATCAACAGCGGCGGCGCCGCCGGCTCCGGTTGCGGTTCCAGTCCAGCCAGTCCCAAGGACCCTGACCAGGCCGACGACGGAAGCAAGGGTGACAAAATGAATTGATCGGCCGCTCGACCCGCCTCGCCTATTGCTCACTTGGTTAGGAACTATTATCGTTAAGGTCCGGTCACTGCCCATGAAACAGCTACAGCCCGTACTCTGGAGTAAAGGCACTTTCCTGACGCCGCAGCACCTGCAACTTCAGGACAAGTTTCTTGAAGACAGCATGAACTTCAGGGTTCAGTCGCTCAAGTTCTGCGCCTGGGGCTTCAATGAGGTCGTGCTCGATCAGGAATTGCTGGCCGACGGACAGCTTGCAATTTCGCGCGCATCCGGAATCTTTCCAGACGGTCTACCTTTCGATATTCCCGGTCCCGACCAGCCGCCTCCATCCAAATCGCTGGCAGAATTCTTCGATCCAGGGGCCCGTGACCTGGACGTCTATCTCACCGTACCCGACTACAAGGACAAGGGCCTCAACGTTGCGGGGCTTGGCCGCGTCACCGGGTCTCGCTATTTGGCTGAACTCGCCACGGTGCGCGATGACAACACCGGGACCGGCGAAAAGCCCATCCAGATCGCCCGCAAAAACCTGCGCCTGCTGGCGGCCAACGAAACCCGCGAAGGATGTTCGGCACTGCGCATTGCCAACGTGGAGAAGACTGAGACCGGCGGATTCCGCTTGAATCCGCGCTTCGTCCCGCCCCTGCTTGAAGCTCGCGCCAATGATCACATTCGCGCCCTTGTAAATGGCATCGTCGAGATCCTTTCCGCTAAAAGCACCCAACTCTCGGCCGGCCGGCGACAGAAGAACCAGAGTCTCGCCGACTTTACCACCGCCGATATCGCCAACTTTTGGCTTCTCTACACCATCAACTCGAATATTCCCGTGCTTAGTCATGTCCTCCTGGGTCAACGCTGTCATCCGGAGGAATTGTTTTCGGCACTCACGACTCTGGGCGCATCTCTTACTACGTTCTCTTCCTCAATCAGGCCGCGCGACCTGCCGCTCTACGATCATGCCAATCTGAGCCAGGTCTTCACGGACCTGGATGAGAAACTGAGGCTGTTGCTTGAAACAGTGGTTCCTACCAATGTTGTTTCCCTCCCACTCAAACATGTCAATAACACCATTTACGCCACGGCGATCGATCAGGACAAATACCTGAAGAATTCGCGCATGTATCTGGCGTTTTCAGCTGAAACCAGCGATGAAACAATCCTTCGCCGCGTCCCCCAGCTGGTTAAACTCTGTTCGGCAACCCACATCGATCAGCTCGTCAACAACGCCCTACCCGGCATTACACTCACTCACATTCCCAGTCCGCCAAGCGCCATCCCCATCAAGATGAAATTTCAGTACTTCAGCCTCAACCAGTCTGGCGCAGCGTGGGAGACTGTGACGCGTGCGCGCAATTTTGCCGCGCACGTTCCGGGAGAAATTCCCAATCCCCAGATGGAACTGGTCATCCTGCTTCCGCAGACCGACGGAGCACTATGAAGACGCTCACTAAACCCGTCTGGTCTGAGGGCATGTATCTCGGCCCCCATCACTTTCAGGCGCAGAATCGTTATTTCGAAGACGCATTGGATTTCGTGACCAACAGTTTGTGGCGCGATGCTTATGGCTTTGCGGGGCTGCAGTTTGATCAGGACGCATTGCGCAACGGCACACTGGCTCTGACTCATGCTCGCGGCCTCTTTACCGATGGGCTGGCCTTCGACTTTCCTGCTTCCGATGCCGCGCCGGCTCCCCGTCCATTTGCCGCACTATTCTCGCCGGTGGCCGATCACCTCACCATGCATCTTGCCGTTCCCGCGATGGTGCAGAACGGGCAGAATACAAGCCTTCCAGCAGACGCCAACTCTGTTCGCTACCTCGCCTTCGAACAAATGTTGCCTGACCAGAACACCGGTCTCGATGAGAAGCTCATTCAGGTAGGTCGCAAAAACCTCCAGTTATTGGCCGAATCGGAGGTTTCCGGGCGCTATGTGAGTTTGCCCGTGGTTCGGCTCGTGCGCGACGGATCCGGCCGTTACGAGTCCGATCCTGCATTTGTGCCGTCCTGTGTCAGTTTGAACGCCAGCCCCACACTGACTCACATGCTGCGTCGGCTGGTTGAAATTCTGGACGAAAAGAGCACAGTCTTTTCCCAGGAGCAGCAACAGCGCGATGGCATCTTTCAGGCCGGCATGTCCGCACGGCACGTGGCGCAATATTGGTTTCTTCACGCCCTCAACTCCAGCCTGCCCACCCTGCGCCATTTTCTCCTGTCGCAGCACGCGCATCCGCAAAAGTTGTACTGTGAAATGTCACGCCTCGCCGGCGCCCTTTGCACCTTTGGTCTTGAAGTCCACCCGCGCTCCCTGCCCACCTACAATCATGGCGAAATGGGCCCCTGCTTCGCAGCCCTCGATGAGCACATCCGCCGTCACCTCGAAATCGTGATGCCTTCGAAAGCGATCAAGATCCCCCTCCATTCCGTGGAAAGCTTCCTCTATAACGGAGCGGTCAAAGACGAGCGCTGCCTTGGCCCGGGACGATGGATTCTCGAGATCGAATCGCCGATCGGCGAAGCCGACCTGATCGCGCGGGTGCCCAAGCTCACCAAGTTATGCTCCGCGCGATTTGTTGTCGAGTTGATCAAGCGCGCCCTTCCCGGCTTGACCCTTCATCACGTCTCCGTTCCACCGCCGCAGATTGCCGCGCGCGTCGAAAGCCAGTATTTTTCAGTCACCCGCGGCGGACCTTGCTGGGAACACATCATGCAGACCCGTCAGGTCGGCATTTATGTCCCCGCCGAGATTCCAAATCCGCAGCTCAGCTTGATTGTGCTGTTGGATGAATAAGCAACCTCACGGTTGCTCTTCCGACGAGTAAGCGGGGAACGCGTCCAGAGTCAGTCGTCCGCCATCAGTTTCCGAAGGGCCTCTGCATAGTGCGCCGGCAGTGGCTTCTTGTTCAACTGGTCGTCACAGACCACGTGCACAGTTTCGCCTTCGGCAAGAAGCTTCCGCTCCTGGCCATCATGGGATGGCTTCCGCCAGATCTGATACGCAAACTTGATCACTGAACCGCGCAGCAATGCGGGGCGGGTCTCGATAAGAATCTCATCGTCGTAGCGGGCGGGCGAGCGGTAGCGGCACGACGCCTCGACTACCGGCAGAATGCACTCGTGCTCACTCTCCAGTTGGCTGTAGGCCAGACCCAGCGCGCGCAAAAGTTCTACGCGGCCCAGTTCAAACCAGACCAGGTAATTGGCATAATAGACAATGCCCATCTGGTCGGTTTCGGCATAGCGCACCCTCACCTGGTGAGTCGTCACGGGCATCTGGCCAGCTCTTTCATGACTGAAAAATCACGGCTTCAAGTGGGTGAAGATCGGCAGCTTCGTCACATCGTTGAAAATGACAAAAGCGAAGAACATCATCAGCACCACAAAGGCCGCCTGGTAGATGCGCTCCTTGACCATCAGGCTGATGTCGTGGCGAAGAGCGCTCTCGATCAGGAGAAGCAGAATCATGCCGCCGTCGAGAATCGGGAACGGCATCAGATTGAGAATGCCCAGGTTGATGCTGATCTCGCTGGCGAGAGTAAACTTCGGTTGCCATCCCCTCATCTCGGCAGCTTCGCCCGCAATCTGGGCAATCCCCACCGGGCCGGTAAGTTGCTTGGCAGAAACCTGGTGAGTGGCGATGCGCTCAAGCATTTGAAGAATGAGCGTAGAGTTGTCGGCGCAAAACTGTCCCGACTTGGCAAGCGCCGTCTTCACAGGCAGCGGAGATGGCCGAATGGGAATCGGAACCGCCATGAACCCGAGCTTCCAGCCGGTATCGAGCTTGGCTGGGCGGGCGATGATGGGACCAATAGTTGCCCCGTTTCGCCGGATCATCAGAGATATCGGCTTGCCCTTGCCGGCCTGCATATAAGCCAGCAGCGAGGTCACGCTGTGAAAAGGGTGACCATCTACCGAGACAATCGCGTCACCGGAGCGCAAACCTGCCTGCGCCGCGGGCGTACCCGGCATCACGGTCTGAATCGTGATCGGACCGGGCATGTACTGCGGAAGAATGCCCGCCAGATCGTCGCCTTCCAGGGTCCCGGGCACCCGCAACTCGGTTTGCAGCGTCTTTCCGTCGCGGTCCACAGTCACGGGGACGGTCTGGTTGGGATCCAGCGACATGCGCGCATAGAACTGCTCCCAGGTGGGATTCTCGGCCGTATCGAACCGGCGGATCTCGTCGCCCGGCTGTAGACCGGCTTCCGCCGCAGCCGAACCAGGGATCACCCACTCAATACTGGTGGTCTTTACATCGTGTGCCGGAACTTCGTTGATCCAGCCGAAGTAGAATGCCATCAGCACAAACGCCAGGATGAAGTTCGCCACCGGACCGGCCACTCCGATCAGCATTCTTTGCCAGCGGGGATGCGCTGAAAATGCGCCAGGATCGTCTGCCGGCTGTTCGTCGCTGGGATTCTCACCCGTCATTTTGACAAATCCGCCCAGCGGCAGCAGGCACACCTTATAGTCGGTGTCGCCACGCTTAATGCCGAACAGACGAGGCCCGAAGCCCACGGAGAAAGCCTCCACGCGGACGCCGAACAGCTTGGCCACTGCGAAATGGCCAAACTCGTGGACCACCACCATGATCCCGATCAGGACGATAAAAGCGATCGTGGAAACTAGAAAATCATGCATATGTGTAGGATCAAATCCTTAGCCGTGCACGCCTTGTGCGGTCGCCGGAGACGCCGGCATCGCGATGAGCGCATGAGCTATTTGACGCGCTTCCTGGTCCGCGGCGAGCACCCCGGCAATCGTAGACGGGTGTGCCTCGGCGGTGGACGCCAGTACCTTCTCAATTGTACGCGGGATTCCGGTAAACAGGATTCGCCGGTCCAGGAATGCCTCCACCGCGACCTCATCTGCCGCGTTCAGCGCGATCGAGTGAGCGCCCCCCGCTTCCGCCGCCTCGTAGGCCAGCCGAAGGCACGGAAACCGATCAAAATCAGGCTCTTCGAAATCGAGATGGCGTAGCGCGGCTAGATCGAAGGTGAGCGTCGAGGCCGGCCGCTCCGGGTAAGCCAGGGCATACAGAATGGGCAGACGCATGTCCGTCACCGAGATCTGCGCCAGGATTGAGCCATCTACGTATTCCACCAGCGAATGTACCGTGGACTGTGGATGCACCGTTACACGAACCTGGCTGGGAGCGACATCGAAGAGCCGGCAGGCCTCGATGATTTCCAACCCCTTGTTCAGCATCGTGGCGGAATCGATGGTGATTCGGCGGCCCATCACCCAGGTGGGATGCTTCAGCGCCTGTTCCGGCGTCACGCTATCAAACTGATTCAGCGGAAGCTGGCGGAAGGGACCGCCGGACGCCGTCAGCCAGATGGTTTTCACCTCGGCGTGTGCGCCCACCCGAAGGCACTGGTGCACCGCGTTGTGTTCGCTGTCGATGGGCAGGATGGGCACATTGCATTCGCGCGCGGCAGCCGTGAGGATTTCCCCCGCGGCCACCATACACTCTTTGTTTGCCAGTCCCACCGGCTTTCCGGCCAGGATGGCCGCGTGAGTCGCTTCGAGGCCGGCCACCCCCACAATGGCCGAAACCACAAAATCCGCTTCCGGTAAGGTGGAGCAGACAACGGTGCCTTCGGTTCCGTGGACCAATTCGATCCCGTTCACATCGGCCTGACGCAGGCGTACCGCCAGTTCTCCAGCCAGTTGTTCGGTGGCCAGAGAGATCACTTTAGGCCGCCACCGCACTGCCTGTGCAAAGGCTTCGTCCACGTTACGCCCCGCAGCCAGCGAAGCCACCGAGTAGCGTTCAGGAAACTGCGCAACGATGGAGAGGGTGCTCTGCCCGATGGAGCCTGTGGAACCGAGAATAGCGAGTCGTTTCAAGGTATTCGTTCAAGTCCCCGGATCAACGGGCCGCGGAGAAAATCATGCTTTTTCACAGGCACGACTTCGCAGGTTGAGGAAAAACGCATCCCAGCCGAAAGAGGCGAGGTTTTGTAACAGGGCGCTAATGAAGTCATGCCGCAAGTGCATCAATTAGAGGTCCGGCTTTAGCCGCTGAGGGATGCCTGCCACCCCTAAGGCCCGTTCAGCAATCGGCCCCAGGCAAACAACTAAGCACAGCTAGCGAATATTCTGAGCGTACCATAGCACCGGGGCGGCCAGCAGCAGCGCGTCAATGCGGTCCAGCATCCCGCCATGGCCCGGCAGCAGCGTGCCTGAATCCTTCACCCCTGCTGAGCGCTTCAGGGCCGACTCGGCCAGATCGCCCACCTGGGCTGCCACGTTCACCACCACGGCGACCACCAGCCAGGACCACCAAACCTCATCGGCGAACGAAAGCTTCACAAAGTTCCACTGGGCCAGGAATGTCGCCAGCCAGAAGAGCGCTTCGGTCACCAGCAGGCTCCCCGCTACCGAACCGATCGCGCCTTCCCACGTCTTGTTCGGACTCAGTGTCGGCGCCAGCTTGCGCCTGCCCCACGCACGTCCTGTATACAGGGCGGCGATGTCGCCCGCCCACACCACGCACAGCAGAAACACCACCAGCGTAGAGCCATTCGACTGCTCGCGCAGCGTTGGAACGGCGAGCAGCGTGAGCCCCACATACAAAAGACCAAAAACCGACGATGATGCGTCGGCCAGCACCCGCTCTACCGGCGATCCAAATGTACAGTAGACCAAAAGTCCCAGGCTAAGAGCGCCAAGTATCAACAGAGTCTGATCGGGCCATTCAAAATTGCCCGCGAATAGCAGAAGGATCGCCACCACGACGGCAACACGCGGGGGCCGTGCGGCCGTGTGTTGCGCCAATCCCAAAAATTCCCACCCTGCCAGGACCGCCACCCCCGCGACCACCAGCGTAATCAGCCACTTCGGCCCCAGAAACACCAGGGCCAACACCAGCGGCGCCAGAACAAGAGCGGTCAGGACACGTTTCATTCAGGGATGAGAATACACCGTTGACCCAACCGTCTTGCTCGATTTGCAATGCGGTCCTTGAAGCACCCGTGGGAAGGCTGAACTTCAACCCGCGATCTTGATCCGCTCCGGGTCTTCTTCCACCTCGCCGCAGCTTTCGCCGATGCCGCCGAAGCGCCTCTCCCGGCGCTGAAAATCGGCAATCGCTTCCAGCAGATGAATACCGCGAAAATCCGGCCACAACCGGTCTGTGACAAAGATCTCGGTGTAGGCAATCTGCCACAGCAGGTAGTTCGAAATCCGCATCTCGCCGGAGGTCCTGATCAACAGGTCCGGGTCGGGCATGTGCGCTGTATAGAGGTGGCGGTGAATGTCCTCTTCGCTAATGTGGTCAGGGGACAGGTGTTTTCGCTGAGCTTCGGTGGCCAATGCGCGGAAGGCGTCAACCAGTTCAGAGCGCGCGCCGTAGTTCAGAGCCAGGGTCAGAGTCGTGCCGGTGTTGCGGGCCGTCAATTCCGCCGCCCACTGCATCTTGTCCTGGACCTCGTGGGGCAACTCGTGCGTGCGCCCGATGTAGCGGATGCGCACATTGTTGTCCATCATGCGCTGCACGTTGCTTTCGAGGTAGCTCCTCAGCAGCCGCATCAGGAAGTTCACTTCAGCGCGAGGACGACGCAGGTTGTTCTCCAGTGAAAAGGCGTAAAGCGTCAGCCACGGCAGCCCGATCCGTGACGCCGTCTCGGTAACCAACTGCACGCTCTTGGCGCCCTGCTGGTGGCCCAGGAACCGCTTCAGTGACCGGCGTCCCGCCCAGCGGCCATTGCCGTCCATGATAATGGCCACGTGCTCGGGTAGGCGCTCGGGCCTGAGCGTGGAATAAATGGCCCGCTCCTCGGCTGTCAGCTCATTGATGCGCAGCGTGCCAGTTGAATACAAGGGGTTGCCTCTAAAATGCTTCTGATGCATCCGGGCCGGCGCTTGGAAGCATCGAGGGTTGAATCCCGGGGTTGAACGGCCAGTGCGGATGGAGGGTCTGCTCGAGTTCCGCACAGAGCAACTTCTCTCCGGCAGTCGGAGAAAGTGGCGGCATCTTCGAACCTAGCACATGCGCCCAAGCGCCGCAAAGGGTCACGCCCGCCACATCACACGGAAGTGTGAGAATCCTCCCCGGCGACAGTCCCCGGCAGGATTCAACCCGGCTCCCAGGCGCAAATTCTATGCCGTGCGGCGGCGACCAAGCGCCATATCCCGCGCTGAACCGTAAACCAGCGTGCGATGCAGCGAGTCGAGACGGGGCAGAAGTGTCGCAATTTCAGCGAGCAAAGGATCGGAGAGAATCGCCGCCACTTCTTCGTCGCGCCGGCTGCGGGAGTCGCGCACAAGCTGGCTCATATCCACTTCGAGGGCACAAGCCAGCCGCTGCAGCGAACCCAGGGTCGGAATGGCCTTTCCGTTCTCGATTTTGGATATGTACGTGCGCGGTACCTGCATCCGGCTGGCCAGTTGACGCTGGCTCAGGTGCCGTGCCCGGCGGATCTCGCGCACCTGTCCTGCCACCTGCAACCCCGCCTCGGCCGAGGCCGCAACAGGATGAGTTGTGACAAGCTGAGGGACCAGATGTGCGGGCTCCTCAATTTCGAGGGGCTTGCGGCATTTCCTGCAGAGGGAGTTGCTGGTTCTGTATTGCACCAGGCTGCAATAATCGCAGCGCACAACTTCACGCAGTCCCACATTCGCAAGAGTGGTTGCCATGTTCGGGTAGCGGAGGGCCAGAGCGGGATCTCCGGGGTGATTTTTTTCACCGCGATAAGAGATACTTTCGGAGGGATGAACCATAATTGTCAAGTAGAAACTTAGGATCAAACCGAGGATTTACCCCTCATTCTAGGTAAACCCCTAAGAATCACGAACCAAATGCAGCAACCTGGAGGGAAAAAAGAATGAGCGACATCGCCAACGGAGAGGTGAATTGCGGACGCGAAGGCTATGGCAGGGCCCAGGCATGGGAACTGCTGACCGAATGGACCCACGGTGAAAGCCTGCGCAAACATGCCCTTGCCGTCGAGATTTGCGTCACCGCTTGCGGAGAGGCGGAAGCCGACCGTTTAGGTCTTGCCGGCGACCAGCGCGCATCCTTCATCCAGCTCTACACCACTACCGGCCTGCTGCACGACTTCGACTACGAGCGTCACCCCACGGCCGCTGAACATCCCTTCGTCGGCGTGCGCGAACTTGAACGCCTGGGATGGCCGCAGGAGATGCGTACCGCGATTCTGGGCCACGCCCAATACTCCGGCGTCCCGCGCGCGACGCATCTCGATAAAGCCCTCTTCGCCTGCGATGAGCTGGCCGGATTTCTGACTGCCTGCGCCCTGGTAAAGCCGACCAAGGCGATTGCCGATGTCGAAGTTCCCAGCGTGCGCAAGAAAATGAAGGACAAGGCATTCGCCCGCGCCGTCAATCGCCAAGACATGATTCAGGGCGCAGCCGAACTGGGCGTCGATCTCGACGCGCACATTCAGTTTTGTCTACAGGCCATGAAGAAGCGGGCCGCGGAGCTGGGACTGTGATGAAAGCTCGCCCCGAATGCTGCACCCGGCGGGTAACCCAGCGGCGGGACGGGGATTGACCGGCTGGGCGGCAACAAAGCGTTTGTTTTGTGGAGGAATCACGCAATGGCGGGGGTGGGTCACGGGGCCAGGATCCGGGGACAGCACGGGCGCGGATGGCTGGAATTTCAAGATCTGTGACGTGTAAGTCACAAAACCGGGGAGGGGGTGGGGGTCCTGCCCGGGGGTACGGACCGGGCAGATGGTTGACATTTTCGAAACGGGGAGGTTTTTATTGCGCTCGGGTCCACTCTGAATCCATTGTGCCGGAAGCGGGGAAATGATCTGCAAATGAGGTGAGCGAGAATGGTGAGCCGAATGAGGGGCTTAGAAGAATCCGGGGGCATGGGGGGATTGACCGGCGGTTGGGGGTGGGTGGGGTGAACCCCTGGGTTGAGACAGATTGTGATTGGACAGTTCGCCTGAGACAGAGTGGCCAGACTACGAGCCGCCGCCCAGCCACGCCCGGAAAGGCGAAACGTTTGCAAAGGGAAGTATAGGCGGTGATACGACCGCGGCTCAATTAATGCCTCAAATGATTGCTCCAAATGATTGAGCCAAACAGAACAACCACCCCGAGGGGAACGCACACGATGCTTAGAAAGAAAGGCCAAGCAGGGGCGCGATGCTCCTTGATGAGCTTCCAATAGGCCTTCTCAGTATTCCCCCTTCGGAAGTCGTGAAACATCCTCATGCCGTTCGCGGCATAGTCCATTTTTATGCGCGCGAAACCGCCCACGCAGAATATGGCAAAACCAATCGCAATTCCCAGTTCCGGGGTACTTTGCACGCTTCCTCCAAGATGGCGTTGATTCTATCGGACGATCGCACAAAATCATCGAGGGCGGATGTCTCCGATTCGCAAGTATCACCACCTTCAGACTCCGAAAGGCAACCGCAGATCCCTCGTCGCTGCGCTCTGTCGGGATGACAGCGCGTTGGGGAAAGGAGCGGGGGTATCGGTCTCCTGTGAGGTAGTGGGAGGATGGTCGCCATACCGGAAGTTACGCGATTATGGAGCGTCAGTCGATTGCATCGTCCGGTCTGGATCCTTCCCCGCCTTTGCGGTTCAAGATGCGCCGAAACGCCTTGCGATCCGCACGGCCTTTCCGCTCGGCAAAGAACCGCTCCGTCTCCATCGCAGCCATCTTCTCCGCCGCGGCAACCACCAGGAACTGGTTCAGGCTGGTACCGTCGCGCTTGCTGATTTCTTCAAGAGCGGCCTTCATCGAGACCGGCAGGCGCAGAGGAAATGTAGAAACTCGCGTCGTCATTTCTTGATCCTCCTCAGGGCTTCGCCAGGGCGAATGACTTCAATTCCGAACTTACGTGCTTCGCGCAGGTCGCTTTCATTGAAGGTAACAATGGCATCGGCCTGCCCGTTCACCGCCGCCTCCAGCACCATTTCGTCGCCCGGATCGCGCAATTGCGGGCGCCAGCGGAAGAACGCCTTCACGGGCTCCGCCATTCCGATCAGGCCATCGACATAGATGCCCGCTTCCTCGGCACTGAGCCCCGATGCCAATCGGTGCTCGGCCAGGGTGCAAGTGGCCTCGTACTCGAGCGCCAGCGCCACGGTCAGCAACATCACAGCGGCGCCGCCATCGATTCGACGCAGCAACTCGGCCGAGCCACCGGTCGGGCTGCGCATCGCAGCAACCGCTACGTCGGTGTCGAGCACCAGTCTCACATTCAAAATGATATCACATTACGGGCGATATCATAAAATTCGCTACAGCCGATTCTGGGACGAGTGGTGGCCGACTCGGAAGTTACTCCTCCATCAAACCCCGGAACCGGCCATCAACCATCGCGTAAACCGCCATCTGCTGACGAGCCGGAAATCCAGATTTTCCTTTTCAATCCGGCGCACAATGGAGAGGAAAGAAGAAGCAGCAACCGTTCCCATTCAACCGGGGGAAGCAATGTACCCTCCCCTACCCCCCTACCTGGGAGCAACATTTCTATAGTCACCTCGGTACGAGGCGCTTCGAGGTTGCTGTTTCCCGAACCGCCGCACCAATCAGGCCAGCGGATTATTCGCCCGCAACTCCGCCACAATCTCCGCCGCTGCCTCGCGCGCCTCGGCCGCCTGGTCGGGCGGAAAGCTGATCGCCCCCACCCGCGCATGCCCGCCGCCGCCGTAGCGCTCGCACACCTGCGCCAGGTTCACCATCTTGGCCGGGTCGGCCTTGGTCCACGGGTTCGAACCCACCGAAACCTTGGTGCGGAAACTCGACTTCGACAGGCCGATGGAGTAGGTCGCCTCCGGGTGCAAATAGTAGGGAATGAACTTGTTATATCCCTCCAAGGGCTGATCCGTAATGTCGAAGAAGATCGTGCCATCGCGCTCTTGGCTGCGATTTTTGATGAGTTCAATCCCTTGTTTGTGCCGCTCCAGCAACGGAGGCAGCAGGTTGGCGACAAAGGGCTGGGCAAGCACCTCGGCCAGCGGCATCGCGGTGAGCAGCGGAATGAGCCGCGGAATAAACTCCGGGTCCTGGGTGGACTCGATGATCAGCGTCAGCTTCATGGCCGGAGCCGCCATCTCCACCGCCGCCTCCGGGCTCTCATACAGTGCGCCATCCACAATATTGGCCCAGTGAATCAACTCGGCTACCGGCTCGGTTTTGAAGCCGAACCGTGTCGATCCGATATGCGCCAGAAAACTGGTGCAGGACGTGTACTCGGGATCGAAGAACTTGTGCGCGGAACAAACCGGATCGCGCTGGCATGCCTTGAAGTGTTCATGGTCCTGCGGGGTCAGGAACGCGGAAAGATGGTGGTCGAACCACCACGTGATGCGCGGGGATGCCGAATACTTGAAGTCGACGATGGCATTCTCGTCGCCTGTAAACTCGCTCTCATCGAACAATGCTCCAGCGCGGTGCACAAGGCCGTGGTATGAGTAGGTGGCGCCGGCGTCGATGCATTCACGGTGGAATCGCGTGAACAACGAGGCTGAGCAAGCTCCGTCAAAACATTTGTCGTGATAGAAGACGCGAACCCGCAAAGCCCACACCTCCCGGATGCGGAAAGTCGAACAAAACCGAAAGTTAAGGATCAAGGGAAGGGCCGGTTGTGTCAAGGCGGGGCATCACATGAAGCGGTGATTGTGATTTCTCGCAGCGCCCCGTGAGGTGAGGATCATGTGCACGCCCGAACCCAGCCGCCCCCCTGCATGGTAAGCTTCCAGTGATTCCTGGAGGAGGTTGAACCGAAAATGTCGCCCGACCTCAAGATCTTTCTGCAGTCTCTGTTCAACTCGAATGTCCGGACAGGGCAGAAGCCCGACGTAATCAAGATCTACGATCTCTACAACATTTCGGAAATGGTATTGGCTGAAATCGCCGACCACGAGAAAGTGGACGAGGCGACGCGGACATTGAAAGGCCTGGTCCAGATCGGCGCAACATGCTATCTGCAGAAAAACGAAGGCAACCCGACGGAGTTTGACGTCGGCGCCAATTACGATTTCTACGGGCGGCACTGGCCACCAACTTGGCATTCGGGCCTCGAATCCGTTGACGACCTTCTTGATTGCGTCTATTGGTTCCAGCGGGAAAGTCCGACCAGTGCGCTCAAGCGGGTGTACATTCATCTGGCCCACCCGATTTCAACGAACGGCATCGTAGTGCTGCAAGCATTGGTTCCTAAGTTGAAGAGCTTGGACGGATTCCAGAAGGTAAAAATGTTCGGACCTGCGGCGGGTCGCAACAGGAACGATAGTATCGTCGCGTATTGCTCGACGGAGGCCGCACAGACCGGAGTCGTGAACGCCGTGGTCGCTCTTGGCAACGGTGTCGTGCAGAAGGATATTCCGAATTTTGTACGCCCGGTTGCTCCAGGAATCGGCATCGCAGACGAACCGCCGCAGATCCCTGTATTCAAAGGGGAAGGAAAGAGACAAAGCTTCGGCATGTTCTTCAGCAAGCTGATTTGTGCTGCGTGGATCAGTTACAAGGAGAAAGGAAAGACATCCGAGCAGGAATTTCTCAACCTCGTCCAGGTCGCGCTTCTAACCGCTAAGATCAACCCAAACGCCCCTCATGAACATCTTGATTGCAAGACCCTCGAAGGTGCGGGCGCCGGGTTTGCTGTCTCCCTCAGCAAGGCTCTGTCGGCGGCTGCATAACGGTTCGTATCCGTCTGGCGGCGATGAATGAAACCGAAGGGAATTAAGTAGAATGCCTCGGAC
This sequence comes from uncultured Acidobacteriota bacterium, assembly GCA_963833995.1. Classification (GTDB taxonomy): domain Bacteria; phylum Acidobacteriota; class Terriglobia; order Terriglobales; family Acidobacteriaceae; genus Telmatobacter. The sequence continues at coordinate 144,857 of CAWIAE010000012.1, forward strand.
GGGAGATCCGATGGAGCCGGCGGAAGAACGACCTGCGCCACAACCTGTACCAGCCGCTCGCCCGCACGACGAGACTGAATGGAAGAGCGTTGCGGCGCAAGGGCCAGCCGGGCCAGGCGAGGAGACGCACGAATATCGCGGCCTGCGCTGGGCTTTTATCGGAGACGATGGGCTGCGCGCCGGATGGTCCGTGCTGATTTTCTGGACTCTCTATCGCATTTTTCTGCGAGTCCTGGAAACCGTGGCCCTCGGGATCGATCCGAACCTCGAAAATCTCGGCTTCTCCGCGAAGACGGCGCTTATTGAGGAATCGGTCCCTTTTTTTTCGTTGCTTGCTGCTGCCGCGATCATCGCGGCGATGGAACGTCGCGGCATACTTGACTTCAACCTGAAGGGTCCCGGGCACACTGTCCGGTTCTTCTCGGGCTCTCTGGCCGGGTTTGTGGCTCTGTCTGCTCTTGTGGCTGCGATGGACTGGGGCGGGTGGTTGCATTTCGGGACGCCCACCTTGCACGGCGCCAGGATTGTGGAATATGCGGCAGTATGGGGATGTGCCTTTCTGCTGGTAGCCTGCGTTGAAGAAGGCATCTTTCGCTGCTACCTGCAATTCACGCTCACCCGCGGCATCAACTTCTGGTGGGCGTCTGGAATCATCGGCGTTCTTTGCATGGATCTGGTTTTGCGGTCGCACGGCAACGAAGGCATCCTCAGCTTTGTCTGGTTTGAGTCTCTCCCCACCATTAAAGGCACCAGTATCTGGGGAGTCTATGCCATCGCGCTTGCCGGCTTGTTCCCCTGCCTCTGGCTCCATCTGCGCAAATCCCCACAGAGTGGGTTCTGGCTGGCGGCCTGGGTCACTTCGACCCTCTTCGGCTTTGTCCACACCGGCAACAACGGCGAAAACTGGATTGGCATCTTTGCCGCCGCGCTCATCGGGTTCGTTTTTTGTGTCAGCGTATGGGCCACCGGCTCGGCATGGTGGGCCATTGGCTGCCATGCCGGGTGGGATTGGGCCGAGACTTATTTCTATGGCACGGCCGACAGCGGCTTTGTGGCTAGGGGGCATTTCCTGTCCACTTCGACAACCGGAAACCCTCTGTGGAGCGGGGGCGCCGATGGGCCCGAGGGCAGCCTCCTGGTCATCGCAATCGTTCTGCTGCTTGCCGCCATTCTGTTGATCTACCGCCATCGAACCTCTGCGCAACCTGCGACAGAAAGCGCAGCCTGATCAAAAAGCTCGATGGCAGTGTGCCAATCGACACGCGGCTCTACACACGTAAAATGGCCCTGCCCGGCGCCCGGCGGTATTCTGTTGTTTGACTGATGGCGGACCCTAAGCCTCAAACTCCAGTGCCGGAACTCACTCTCGCATCCTTGCGCCGTCCCCGCAAACTCCGCTGGCTGCGCAATCTGCTGTGGTCGATCGCCGGATTTGTGGCGCTCGTTGTTCTGGCTGCGGGCACGGGTGTGCTTTGGCTCCGTTCCGTTACCAAGGCCGCGCTCCCGCAGATCAATGGCGATCTGCATCTTGCCGGGCTTTCGGCCCCGGTCACGGTTAGTCGCGACCAGCACGGGGTACCCCACATCAGCGCAGCCACGCAACAAGATCTTTTTGTCGCGCAGGGTTATGTGACGGCACAGGACCGCTTGTGGCAGATGGATGCCTACCGCCGCAACGCCCAGGGCGAACTGGCGGAGATCATGGGTCCTTCGCTGGTAAAACACGATATAGCGCAGCGCGTGCTTCAGTTTCGCAACACCGCCCGCCGCATCTACGCCAACCTTGACCCGGCAGACCGCGCCCGGATCGATGCCTACGCTCGCGGCGTGAACCTTTACATCGAGCAGCACAAGGACACGCTTCCCCCGGAGTTCAAACTCCTCCACTATCGCCCTCAGCCCTGGACCGGCATCGACTCCATCAGCATTGGCACCATGATGGTGGAAACGCTGGACACGCACTGGGATGTAAAGCTCGCGCGGGAGCGGATCGCTCAGGATCTGCACAATCCCAAACTGGAGTCCGATCTCTACCCGGTGGGCTCATGGCGCGATCATCCGCCCACCGGCTTGATGTTGGACCTCAGTCAGCCGCATCCTGAGCCGCCCTCCACCGGCGACGAGGATGAGGATAATTCACAGGCGAGCGCCGGCGCCGTCCATGAAGATCTGGCCTCCGTTCGTTCGCTGCTCGGCATTCCCAGCTGTACCGGATGCATGCCGGGATCGAACAACTGGGTCATTTCAGGCCTGCACACCGCCAGCGGAAAGTCGCTGCTTTCAAACGACATGCACCTCGGTCTCACCGTCCCCAACATCTGGTACATGGCCGATCTGCGCGCGCCCGGCTACCATGCCGCCGGCGTTACGCTCTCCGGCATGCCGTTCGTTGTCGCCGGGCACAATGAGCATGTGGCGTGGGGCTTCACCGCGCTCTATGCCGACGTGCAGGATCTTTACGTCGAGAAGCTCGACGGCAAAGGCAATTACCAGTCCATCGACGGGAGCTGGAAGCCATTGGTTGTGGACCACGAAACCATCCGCGTGCGCGGCGGCAAAGACGTCGCTCTTGACGTCAAGTTGACCGGCCATGGGCCGCTGTTGAATCCGATCCTTCCCCACGAGAATCGCCCCATTGCCCTCAAATGGACGCTCTACGATCCAGGGCAGAACACTATCCCTCTCTACCAGATGAATGTGGCCTCCAATTGGGCAGACTTCTCTGCCGCCCTTGCTACGTGGAGCTGGCCAACGCAAAACGTGGTATATTCCGACGACCAGGGCCACATCGCTTACCAGGCCGTGGGCCGCGTGCCATTGCGCCCAGCGGGTCTGCAAGGCAAGCCGATCGAAGATAATGCGCACGAGTGGCAGGGTTATATTCCGTTCACCTCTATGCCCAGCGCGGTCGATCCACCCTCCGGCTTTCTGGCCACTGCCAACTCGCGCGTAACGACCGAAAAGTCGCCTTACCGCCTGACCCTCGAATGGGCCGATCCCTACCGCGCTGAACGCATTTACAAAGCACTGCAGGGCCGCGACATGCTCCGCCCCCAGGACATGCTCGATGTCCAGACCGACGTCTACAGCGAAGTCGATCAGGAGCTGGCGCATCGTTTTGCCTACGCCATTGATCACGCCGCCGGCACGGACGAGCGCCTTCGTACCGCAGCCGACCTGATGCGCAGCTGGGATGGCCGCCTCACAACCGACTCCGCCGCAGCGTCCATCGTGGCCCAGACCCGCATCGCCCTCGGGCCGCTGCTTTTGGAGCCCAAGCTCGGCAAGGACGCCCGCGACTACCGCTGGTCGGAATCCAATTTCGCCGAAGAAGAGGTCGTGATGCACGCCAGCCCCGACTGGCTTCCGCCTGGGTACAAGGACTGGGATGCCCTGCTCACCGAGGCCGTCCGCCGCGGCATGGAAAAAGGCAAAGCTCCCGCGGATGTCCGCGATTGGCTCTACGGCGATTGGCACGTGGTGGACATTGAGCACCCGCTGTCCGCTTTCCTGCCTCTGCTCGGTCGCTTTGCCGGCACCGGTCCTCAGCCTCTCAGTGGTGACACCACAACGGTGAAGCAGGTAGGGCGCGATTTTGGCCCCTCGCAGCGATTCACCATGGACTGGAGCAACGTGGACGGTTCGACGGAAAACATTGTCCTGGGCGAAAGCGGCAATCCTCTCAGTCCCTACTTCCGCGATCAGTGGACGGACTATTACGACGGCACGACATTCGCGCTCCCCTTCAGTTCGGCGGCGGTTTCCGCGCAAACGCGGCATACTTTGCGCCTGCTGCCATGAGCACCACACCGGATGGTTCGCCGGCGCCCCATGTCCTGCATCCGGAAACCGGAAAGGTGCCGTCTTCGCGTTCTTTCGTCGGTCCCGCCATCATTCTGCTGGCCGCTCTTGTGGCGATTGCGCCGCAACTCTTCCGCGGCAATACCTGCGGACACGACTTCGATTATCATCTCGTCTCGTGGTTCGACGCCTTGCAGAGTTGGCGTGAGGGGATTCTCTATCCGCGCTGGACGCCCAGCGCGAACTTCGGCGCGGGCGAGCCTCGCTTCGTGTTCTACCCGCCATTGACGTGGATGCTGGGAGCGGCGCTGGCAGCCGTGCTGCCCTGGAAACTTGTGCCGATCACCCTGACGTTTCTGACTCTGGCTGGAACCGGCCTGGCTGCCCGGGCGCTGGCCCGCCAGGTATTGTCCAATGGCCCGGCAACCCTGGCCGGATGCGCGGCCCTGTTCTCCGGCTACACCTTGTTCACCGCCTATGAGCGCACCGCGTTTGGTGAGCTTACAGGCGGCTTCTGGATCCCACTGCTGCTCCTCTTCATCCTGCGTGACCGCCGCCCCTCCGGGTCAGCCTGGCAACGTTGTTTTGACGGTTCCACCGCCCCGCTGGCGGTGGCGCTGGCAGGCGCCTGGTTTTCAGACATTCCCTTGGGAATCCTGGCCAGCTATCTGATGGCCGGGATGGCCCTGACCGCGGCCCTGCTTTGGCGTTCCTGGGCGCCCATATTGCGTTCAACCGTGGCGGCTGCCCTGGGATTCGCTCTCACCGCGATCTACATGGTCCCGGCGGTGTTTGAGCAACGCTGGATCACTGTCCAGCAGGCGACGACTCTCGGCTACCGCATCCAGGACAGTTGGCTCTTTGCCCGCCACGCCGACCAGTCCCTGGAACTGCACGACCTGGAGTTGTTCAAGATCTCGACCATCGCCGTCACTATGATTGCCGTAGCCCTTGCCGGTGTGCTGGTGAGCCGGCTTCGCGGAAACCTGCCCGGCAAGCTCCGCCGGTGGCTTCCCCTCGCGCTCGTGCCCGCGTTGGTCCTGTTTCTCCAGCTCCCAGTTTCCCAATCTGTTTGGGATACGCTCCCCAAGCTCCGGTTCCTGCAGTTTCCCTGGCGGTGGCTGGTAGCGCTCGAAGCGCCCATGGGAGTTTTTTTTGCCTCAGCTGTGTGGGTCGCCCGTTGGCGGTGGCGGTTGGCCGTCCTTTCCGCCTGCGCTGCCGTTTTCCTGGCTGCCACCATCGCCGCCGGGTTCAACTTCTTCCAGGCATGCGATGCCGACGACGCCGTATGGGCCATGTTAGACACCTACCATTCGGGCGTCGGCTTCGAGGGCGGAGATGAATTCGAGCCCCCTGGGGCCGACAACTCACTGCTGGCAATGGACTTGCCGGATGCCTGCCTCACCACCTCCCCGACTACTGTTTTGGGGCAAGGCCCGGATGGTGCTGACCTGGAGTGGTCGCCGGACCAGAAGAGTTGCGAAGCCACCTTCTCAATGGCCAAGAATCAGGGGAAAGCCCCCGTGGAGCATCTCCGAGTGAATGCTTTCATTCAGCATGCCGGGTATCTGATTCTGCGTTTGCGCAGCTACCCGCCCTGGCAGGTCAGGGTGAATGGAAGAATTCTCCGTGGGCTACCCGAACGCGAGGATGGCTTAATGGCGGTTCCGGTTCCCCAGGGGAAAGTGGGCCTGGCCGTAGACTGGACCACCACGAGAGACGTGATCGCCGGCCGCTGGCTCAGCGGCATCGCCATCGTCTTGATCACAGCTCTTTGTTTGTTCGAGAGAATATCGGTGAAGCTCAGCTAAAATAAAGGCGATGCCGGCCGACGTGAAATCGCTGATCCAGGAAGGCGCGGAGCTCACCGACAGAGCGCTGGAGGAACTCATTCCCCGGGTCGATACCGTCCCTGCGTCGATTCACGGCGCCATGCGGCATTCCACCTTTGCCGGCGGCAAGCGCCTGCGTCCGGTCCTGGCCATGCAGGCTGCGGTAACCATTGCGGGCACGCTGCCCGTTGGGATTGCGCGATTGGGCGCGGCTATCGAGATGCTCCACACCTATTCGCTTATCCACGACGACCTGCCCGCTCTCGACAACGACGATCTGCGGCGCGGCAAGCCAACCTGCCACAAGGCCTTTGGCGAAGCCATCGCGATTCTCGCCGGCGACGCCCTGCAGACGCGGGCCTTCGAGGTGCTGGCCCATCTCGATTGCGCACCCGCAGCCACCGTTCAGATCATTGGATTGATTGCCAATGCCGTCGGCACCGTCGATGGCATGATCGGCGGCCAGGTGCTGGATCTCGAAAGCGAACACCTCAAACCCACGCCGGAGTTGGTCGAAGCCATCCATCGTGCCAAAACAGGCGCGCTCATTCGGGTCAGCGTCGTGGCCGGCGGGGTTTATGCCGGCGCAACCGCCGAGGACGTAACACGTCTCGACCACTTCGGCCGCAAGGCAGGGCTGGCGTTCCAGATCGTGGACGACGTACTCGACATGACCGTCGACTCGGCGCATCTGGGCAAGACCGCCGGCAAAGACCAAGCTACCGAAAAAGCGACCTGGCCGGCCGTCTTCGGCATCGAGCAAAGCAAACGCGACGCCGCAACCCTGATCGAAGAAGCCTTTGCGGCGCTTGAACCCTACGGCATCCGTGCAGAGGGCCTGAAATCAGTCGCCCGCTACCTCGTGGACCGGAAAAACTAGGCAATGCTCTCCGAAACCGACATCCTTGCTGCGTTGCGCGATTGCTTCGACCCTGAAGTGAAGCTCAACCTTGTCGATCTGGGATTGATTTATGGTATTGCGACAGGTTCGGATCCGGATTCGACCCCAGCATGGCCGCGGCAATGGGTCAAGGTGACCATGACCCTGACCACGCAGCAGTGCCCCGCCAGCGGTCTCATCATTGAACAGGTCAATAACCGCCTGGCGGGCATGCCCGCCATCAGCAAAGTTGAGGTCGATCTGGTGTGGGAACCGAAATGGACTCCTCACCGCATTAGCGAAGCAGGCCGCCGCCAACTGGGAATCTAGATTGCGTTGCTTACTTTGCCCAGCACTTCCCGCAGCCGGTCCCGCTTGCCGGTGAAATCCTCCACCAGGCTCTGCACATCCTCCAACATCTGCTGGACCTGTTCGACATAGCCGGGGAGTTGTCTCCACCAGGTGCGCAGCAATTCCTGCTGATCAACCATCGCCAATGCGGTTCCTGTAGCGGCCGCAGCCATTCCGGCACGGCGTTCGCCTGCGACATATAGCAGGCCTCCGGCAATCAGGGTGCTGGCCGCGGCAATTCTGACCCAGTCTACTGAATCAGGAGGCAAAACCTCGGCTGGGGATTGGTTGTCTTCTCTCGAAGGCGGCACAAGGGCCATGGACCTCTCCTTCCACGTTTAAGAATATGAACCGACTCGTTGCTTTGATGCGCATTCGGGTCGATCAGTCGAGATCAAAATCGCGCAAGGGTTTACCATCGGGTGCGTCTTTGGCCTTGCGCAACGCCTCGGCAAATCTCTTTTCGAATAAGTCTTCCTTGTTCTTCTCCGCATCCACGGACTGCCGGAAGATCGATTCCTTGCGCTCATCCTGTTCGCGCATGGCCTTGGCCGCCGCTTCCAGGTCCTCGAACATCTTCTTTCGCGGCGCCGGCGTATGGCTCACGACCAGGCCGGTTGACGCGTCGATTCGCAGCATCGCCCCGCAATCGGGACATGCAACCTCAAACATGATTTCCTTCGTCTTCGCCATGACACTCAGCATTGTAGGCCCAGGCGCGGCTGCTTGCACAGGGGAGTTATGCCGATGGTCCCGGAGTCGCCCAGGCACACAATCCATCCGGTTCTTCCAGCCGGAGTAGAATCGGGCGCGAGGAGGAAGTCTACCAACCATGCTCAATTTGCTTCCGGGTCGTCCCTTTTGCTGGAGCCCCATCGTGCTGATGGGGTTGTTTGTCGCCGCATCTGGAGTCGCAAAAGCCCAACCTTCGCCCGCGCCCCTGCGGGTGGCCATCGTCGGGCTGGAGCACGGCCACGTCGAGGGCTTTCTAGGGCAGTTGCCTCGCCACAACAATGTGGAACTGGTGGGCATTGCGGATGAACATTCCGACCTGATCGCCAAATACGCAAAGAAATACTCGCTGCCGGAGACGCTCTTTTTCAAGAGCATGGCCAACATGATCGAGGTGCGCCACCCGCAAGCCGTGCTGGTGTACACCTCCATTGGCGAGCATCGGCACGCGATTGAAATCGCCGCGCAATACGGGGTTTCGGTGATGGTGGAAAAGCCGCTGACCATCTCGCTGGAGGATGCGCTGGCCATTCGCCGGGTCGCGCGCGAGCACCATATCCAGGTGCTGGTGAACTACGAGACCACTTGGTATGCGAGCAACAAGGCGGCCTACGACGAGCTGAAGAACGGGCGTTTGGGTGAGGTGCGACGGGTAGTCGTCCATGATGGGCACCAAGGTCCAAAAGAAATCGGAGTCCCGCCGGAGTTTCTCAGCTGGCTCACCGACCCCGCCCAAAACGGGGCTGGAGCGCTCTACGACTTCGGCTGCTATGGCGTAGATCTGATGACCTGGCTGATGCACGGCGAAACGCCGACCACTGTGACTGCGGTGGTGAATCACGACAAGCCACAGATTTACCCCAAAGTGGATGACGATTCCACCATTATTCTGACCTACCCGCGCGCGCAGGCGGTGATCATGGGGTCGTGGGACTGGCCTTTCGGGCGTAAGGATATGGAAGTTTATGGAGCCACCGGTTATGCCATTACGGTGGGACCGGACCAGGTGCGGTTGCGTTACGAACATGACGCGGAAGAGCGCCTGACGACGGCGCCCCATCTCAACCCGCCGCAAAATGATTCGCTGAACTACCTTGCGGCCGTGCTGCACGGCCAGATTGTGCCCCGGGGCGATTTGTCGTCGCTGGATACCAATGTGATCGTGATGCAGATTCTGGACGCCGCACGGGAATCGGCACGCTCGGGAAGAACTGTCCGGCTGACCAGGCTGGAGGAGTAGAAGCCCAACTCAGGGAACGACAGCCGCGTGAGCGGACAGCTTCCGGCTCGTTCGCCGTTGCGAGGGACTCTCGCAAGATGTTGCGCAATTTGATCTTGACTTTGTTCACAACTCATGTCAAATTCCTCGGCAGCGCAATTGATGTCTTTCGAGCATCGGCATCCCCGGCCGATCCGTTAATTCCTTCACAGCTTCGGGCCCAGTAGTTCCTCATGGATTTCAGGTGAAGGGCGTCCAGCCGCTGAGCGACTTGATGCATTCGAGTTCTTGCGCGTGCGCACATTGCAACCGTGAGATGCGGCCTCAACTGAAGGATTTACTCTTCCTCGTCTCCCGGTAGACAAATCTGTATGACTGACCATCACGCCCTGACTCTTCGGCTGATTCCCCTCCTGTTCGCCTGATCGCACACATAGCGAAGAGCGGGCATAAACCTCAAGGCGCAAGAAAAGGAGCCAACATGCACGGAAATGGAACACTTGTGGTCGCGATCGTTGTGTTCGCGACCTGCCCCTGGATCTCTGACGCTCAGCGTATGAAACCAATTCCCCACCCGATTCGCGCACCTCAGGCGCCTCGAGGGAACGCCAACAACAAAGGCGCTTCCGGCGGGTCATGGACTCCATTGACCAACCAACCCTCGTTTCTGTTGGATGGCGCTGCAAATCCAATTCTGTTGACCGACGGAACCGTGCTTGTGCAGGACGCAGGGTTTCCCGATTGGTGGAAACTGACTCCTGACCAGAATGGCAGCTACGTGAACGGAACGTGGACGCAGATTGCCTCGTTGCCTGCCACTTACAGCCCGCTCTACCACTCGACAGCCGTGCTTTCCGACGGGCGAATGATCATTGAGGGCGGCGAATACCTTCTCAACCTGGCACAAACAGCGCTCGTCCCCACCTGGACCAATCAAGGCGCAATCTACGACCCGCTGGCAGACGCGTGGGCGCCGATCGATCCGCCCGCGGGGTGGGAGACAATTGGCGACGCCCAGAGCGTCGTGCTTCCCAATGGTACTTACATGCAGGCCAACTGCTGCACCGATCAACAAGCCCTGCTGAATGCAGCGACCCTCACCTGGACCCCGACGGGCGCGAACAAGTTTGATCCCAATGACGAGGAAGGATGGAACTTGCTGCCGAACAATAAAGTACTGGCGGTGGATGCCTATGTTCCGATTCCGCCCTTCCCGTACATTCCCACGGGAACGAATTCGGAGCTCTACAACCCTGCGACTGGCGCATGGTCGAGCGCGGGGAGCACGATCGTTCAGCTCTGGGACTCGGCAGCCGACTGCGGGGGAGAATCTGTAGCTACATTTGAACTTGGCCCCGGCGTTCTGAGACCCGACGGGACGGTTTTCTATACCGGAGCGAATTCCTGCGGTCCGGGAAACACGGCTATTTACGACTCGCAAAGCAGGAGATGGACGGCGGGGCCGGCATTCCCCGATGACTACGACATTGCGGACGGTCCCGCCGCCCTCGAACCGAACGGCGATGTCCTGATGATGGCCAGCCCAGGATTCGGCGAATCGCCGTCGCAGTTTTTCGAGTGGAATGGCAAATCTCTGAATCCGGTTTCCGGCCCTCCCAATGCATCGATCGACTCGTCGTTTTACGGAGACATGCTGATTCTGCCGACCGGACAGATCCTCCTGACGGACTTCTCCAATGACGTTGAAGTCTACACACCCGCAGCGTCCAACCAACCTGAATGGGCGCCGATCATAGTCAATACACAGCTTCTGCTCAAGCGGGGAAGCTCGTACCAAATTTCAGGGTTGCGCTTCAATGGCATGTCGCAGGGAGCCGCATATGGAGACGACGTGCAGGCCGCGACGAATTTTCCCCTGGTGAGAATCACCAATGTTGCGACCCATCACGTTTCCTACAGCCGCACACATGACCACAGCAGCATGGCCGTGGCGGAGAACGGAGTAGTCTCGACTCATTTCGACGTTTCCGCCAACCAGGAAAAGGGAGTGAGTGAACTCGAGGTGGTCGCCAACGGTATTCCATCACGGCCCATTCTGGTTCTGATTTTCTAGAACTGCGAAACAACAAGTTGAGGCCTGAAGGGCGACAAGAAAACCGGCCCGGGATGGGAATCCCGGCCGGTTTTCGATTCAGGTGAAGATCAGCTCAAGGTACGAACACCTTGAGGCGAACATGCCACTTGGTGCTTTGACCGGGCTTGAGCGTCACCATGCCCGTATCCATGGAGCCCCACTCCTTGCCGAAGGGATCGGCGAAGTTGAACTGGTCTTCGACGGCCACGAATTTTGCCGTGGGCGGAGCGTAAGCCTGGATGGTTTTGATCTCCGGCGACAGACCTTCGATTTTGACTCCATAATGCGCGGCGGGATCGATGATAGTGACTGTCACCGCGCCGTTTTTCCACTCGAGATGACTCCAGTTGTCGTCGTAGTAGTGCTTGTCCAGCGGCTTGCCGCCGGGAGCTTGCAGATCGTATTGGCCTGTCACTGGCAGCAGCTTGCCGGTGGGGAAGACACTGTCGTAGTTGTTGACCTGGGCCAGCATGGACCCGGGGATGTGGAGCTTCACCTGCTCGCGATCGCCGGAAGGCAGGTTGAAATAAGGATGCCAGCCGATCGCCATGGGCTCGGCCTCGTTGCCAACGTTGCGGGCAACGATGCTGGCGTCCACTGCGTCAGCGGTCAGTGTAATGGTGTAGTCGAGATCGGTTTTCGAGAGCCAGTGGCCGCCGAAATTGCCCGCATGGATCACACCGGTGACCTGCTGGCCGCCGGGGATGTCTTTTACCTGCACATCATCGGTTTTGGCCTTGAGAATGAGGCCGTGCATGGCATGGCGTTCGGCACCGGGGAGCTTGCCGACATTGTTTGCGGGAAGAGTCATCGTGTGGCCTTCCCACTGGGTGGTGAGCGTCTTGCCGTCGGGAGATAACTTGCCGATGATCCGGTTGGGATAGGGAACAAGGAAGGCCGCACCAAGACGATAGCCAAGATCCCCGTTGGCGTCATCCTGTTCATCCAGCATTTTTTTGGCTTCAACTAAATCCGGAGAAGCGAGCACGTTCACTTCGCCCTTGCCCGGGAAGTTGGCGGTGATCTGGAGCAGTTCCATACCGCGTCCCGGAGCCAGGGTGACGCTGGTGAACTCGGGCCTGCTTTTGCTGGTCGCAGTGCGGTGGAGGGTGACAATTTTTTCCCCTCCGATCTCGGTTACACCCTGGGCATGGCTGCGGGCGAAAAACAGACCAGCCATCAAGATGGGCAGGACGATGGGAAGAACAGCAAGGGAGTTGATCATTGGCTTCATCTGGAGTCCATTCCTGAGTGCGGTAGATTTCCGGAACCGCCTTCGCAGCACGGCGTTTTCCGGGCCTGAGAAAGCGTATTCCGAAGGCGGCATCATTCTACCCCAATCCAACGGCAAGGCGTGGGCGGCATCCTAAGTTTCAAAGGCCACTGTGAGCAGAGTTGCGCGGCGCCGGTTGCAGCAGCGGGACGCCCGCTCTTCGTTGCGACGGTCAAAATAGGCGAATCAGGTTGAGAAGGTCGTCAACGCTCTCGAACGCCTCCCAGATCGTAGGAGAGGCCCACTGTCACCCCATTCGGGTTGAGCGCGTGATGATTGAAGAAATTCGACCAGAATTGATAGTCATAGCTTCCGCGCACCGAAATATTCCGAAAGAGACGGTAATCGACTCCTCCACCCGGCGCATACAAAGTCCGCGTATCGTGGGTATAGTTTGGGATGTTGACTACGAAATCCATGCTGCCATAGCCGACTAAAAACTTTGCATAAGGGCTGAACCGGCGGAAATGCCGAACGGTATAAATCGCCCCGCCGGAAATGGTGTCCATGCGCAGCTTCGGAACACTGCGGCCGTAGTTCAGATCGCGCGCCTCCATTTCGATGCCGAAGCCGTGCAGAAATTGAGGGCCGGTGTAAAAGTTCCAGTCGAGCCAAAGCGCGGGCCCCTCGAGACGGCCCGACCAGTCAGTCGCATAGTTGGAATAGCCGACGCCTACGGTCAAAGGAATGCCCGGCGCCTTTGCTTCCGGAGCAACCTGGGAATAGATCGGGACCACCGCACTCACCATGACTGCAGCTAAAAGCGCCTTCAGGTACATTAAAATCCTCCACTGAGTTCCGCGGTTATGGGTCCAATCAGCGCCGAATCTTACTCTCCGATGGAATTCCCTTTAGCTCGACTGCGTGTCTGCCAACAGCGTGGGACGAGTAGAACCTCAGCGAGGTTCGGCGGCGCGCGGCCGCTACTGGTCCTGACACAGTCGAAGACTGGAAGTTGTACCAGACTTGTGGGTGTCAATGTTGAGAGTATACTTTCGTCCCCATTCATCTATGCAAACAATGGACGGCTCGGAAGCATATAAGTTACTTCGGTTTTTGCTGCGCTGGGGCGGACCTCCTCAAAATGCTTTGTATACAATCTCGGGCGCAGGCTGATTCAGCAGGACCGTCATCACAAAAGCAGCCAATCCCAGTGCCGACGCATAAACCACGCGTGCGTAGCGGCCGGTGAGCACCGGTCCGCGGGATCTCCGTGACGCAGGAAGAAGCGAACATAGATCGGGGTATCCTGAAAAAAGAAATGCTCAATCGCGAAGGTTGCAGCGCTCCGCGTGATAATGTTCTTCGACCTTTCAACCAGGCCGGAGAGTGTCTCAACGCCGGGTGCAGGTCGGCTTGATTCCATCGGCGCATAGCGATTGGGCAGCTCAGAAGGATCGAGTTTCTCAATATCTCTGGGGCTGACTGCCAGCAACAATATGCCCGGCTTCAGCGCAAGAGCTTCAGGAATGCGATGAAACTCGCAAATCGGAAAGCATTGCTCCGGCTTAGACTAGATTCTGCATTTCAACCGGTCGTCCCAGCATATGGGTCAATTGCAGCGCAGCGCGGGCGGGAAAAATTTGATCATAGGCAACGAACCATCCTTCGCTCATTGAGGAAGCCGACTAATGCAACCCGGATGGTCCCGGCCGGCTTTGGGCCGCATGACTCTTTCGTCCGGTAGCCGCAATCATTGTATTGGTTCGTTTCCCAGGAACTCTCGGCGTTTTTCATGCGCGAGATGCACCCGGGGCGGTTGGCGAAACCGATGTTTGCATCCGCGACCCGGCAGGAATCGATGCCAGTGCAGATTATATGATCCACCATGGGATCATTCGCATTCCTATGAAAACAGGTTTCGCGAACGAGCCACAAATGAGATTTCAAGGAGGATTAAATGGTCGGGACGGGCAGATTTGAACTGCCGACCCCTCGCACCCCAAGCGAGTGCTCTACCAGGCTGAGCCACGTCCCGACACAATCAATCCGGCTCGGGTGAGCCGGCCTGAATCAGTCTACACCAGCAAGCCTTGCGGCGTCCGCGCCCGGTGGCTGATGCCTCCATCGGGCGCTCGATCACGGGTCAATGCGACGGGGGAACATATTCCTTGGGCAGCGACGATCCTTCGCCAAAGAAGAACATCTCCATTTGCTGCACGAGGAACTGTTGCGCATCGGGAGTCCAGGGCTGCAGCCGGTATTCGTTCAGCAGCATCTTCTGGTGGTTGACCCACTCGCCCCATGCTTCCTTCGACACATTCTTGTAGATCTTCTCACCGAACTCCGAGTCGAAGGGCGGCTCGTCGAGCCCTTCCATCTCCTTCTTGTTGCGAACGCAAAAGACCATGTGCGCCATTGGTTACGCTCCCAAAGCTATTGTATGGGAAGACGTGCAGGAATGGAGGGTTGTGCTGCCCCGATGGAAGGAATCAAGCATGCGCCTGCATTGGATCGGACGCAGCCTTTTCGAGCTTCGTCCACTCGGCAGGTTCCAGTTGCAACAAGGCGGCAGAGACATTCTCTTCCAGATGCGACACCTTTGACGTGCCTGGAATCGGCAGCATCAGGGACGAGCGATGAAGCAGCCAGGCGACGGAGAGTTGGGCAGTCGTGGCGCCGTGGCGGGCGGCGATGCGGGCCAAAACCTGCCGTGCGGGATGCTCCTGCTTGAGCAGCTTTCCGCCGGCCATCGGGTACCACGGCAGGAACCCGATGCCGTGCTGCTCGCACCAGGTGAGCGTCTCTTCGTGGCGGCGGTCGGCGAGCGAGTAACGGTTCTGCACGCTGACAATGGGAACGATCTTCTGCGCCTCTTCGATCTGCGCAGGGGTGACCTCGCTGAGGCCAATGTGGCGAATCTTGCCTTGTTCCTGCATCTGGCGCAGGGCCCCGAGACTTTCTTCAAGCGGGGTGCGGGGATCGATGCGGTGCAGTTGGTAAAGCTCGATGCGCTCGAGCTTGAGGCGCCGCAGGCTCATCTCGACGCACTGGATGAGGTAGCCGGCACGGCCCACGTACTCGGTTTTGGCCGGGCCCTGGCGGGTGATGCCACCTTTGGTGGCGATGACCAGGCCTGCGGGATAGGGGTAAAGCGCTTCGGCGATGAGACGCTCGGCAATCTCGGGACCGTAGGCGTCGGCGGTATCAATAAGGTTGACGCCCAGCGAGACGGCCCGGCGCAGCACGCGGCGGGCTTCTTCAGGGTCGCTCGGCGCACCCCAGGCGCCATCTCCCACCAGGCGCATGGTTCCGTAGCCAAGGCGGTGGACCGGAAGATCGCCGCCGATGAGGAAGTTGCCGCTCATGGAGGCATTGGGCGTTTCCATCATGCTTTTGATGCTATCGCATGGCCAGGCCGGCGGTCGGGAACCTTAAACTGCATCGAAACGTATGTTGTAATGTGGATCACGCAAGGAGGACCACTATGAGCACCATTCCGTATCCCAACGCACAGGCAGTTTTTTACCAGCAGTACGAGGCAGTGCGCCGTGACGAAGTGGTGGGCATTCTGCTGGCGCTGTTCCTGGGCACTTTCGGCATTCATCATTTTTATCTGCGCCGAACGGGGCTGGGGATCCTTTATTGCTGCTTCTGCTGGACGGGTATCACCACGTTCCTCGGCTTCGTGGAGTGCTTCTTCATGCCCGGGCGAGTGCGGGAGTTCAATGCCATCCAGGCGGCTGGAATTGCCGCGGCTCTAGGGATAGAGATGCCTGCCTGGGGATGGCCGGCCAATCTGGCCGTGAACATGACGCAGGTGAGCAGGGCGCCGGTTTCCCAGCCGGGGATACTGTTGGCATGCAGCCGTTGCCAGACGACCAATCCGCCGGGATCGCGGTTCTGCTCGGCGTGCGGGACGGCGCTCTAGGCCCCTTGCGCCGGGCGGCTGGCCAGGTCCGATGTGAAGAGCTTCTTGATCGATGTGGTTTGTTTTGATGAGGAGTCACGCGATAGCGGGGGCACCCCCTGTTCTCGACTGGAGCCGGTTCGAGAGCAGCCACTTGAGCAGATTGAGAGCGCGGTCCTGGGGAATCCGTGCGGTCTGAGAGATGGGCTGCTGCGATTGTGACTTATACGTCACAGACCGTGGGGGCGCGCGATACCCGCTCATCCTGTCCGATTTCACCGCTTTGGGCGCCGAATTCTATAGGCCCCCCGCCTGGTTGAGTTTCACCTTTGTGACCTATAAGTCACATATGGGAGGGGGGTGGGGGTGCCTGTCCGGATTGGACCGGGCAGATCGCTGATATTTTGAACCGCTGACATTCTTGTACACCGGCGGCGGGTAATTATCTGCAAACCGAGGCGAGAATTTTTGGGCGGACGCGGGCTGGGGGCGAGGGTCTGAAGGCTGGGGCTGGGACGTGATGACGATTTGGCATCGAGCGAAAGGATTTCCTCCGGCGACATTGGCGTTTGCCGGTACGAATCCATCCGAAACAGGGGTAACCATCAGAGATGGCGGTCATCCCCCCGGACTCCAAAACCAATTCATCCATCACTTGCACTGCGTTGCGGAGAGGTGCGTGAGCGCTTCAGGAATTCCGCATTGGCCGATGTCACCGGCGAGCTGTACTTCGCAATTATTGAGGAATTCGCGTTATTTTTCCGTCGCATGGGAAATCGCCGGTTGTGCCCGATTGCTGTCCGAAGTGTCGAGAAACGTGACGACAGCACCGGCGAGCACTCCGGACTTGTGGACGGGATAGGACCGGTACTCGACGGGAAAACTGGTTCCGTCGCGACGCCACATCACTTCATTCGTGATGTGGGCCCCTTCGCCCTTGCGGATCGCTACATAAATTTGACATTCTTCAATCGGGTACGAACTGCCGTCGGCGTAGGAGTGGTGCGCAATCGTGTGCATGCACCCGCCAAGCAGGTCTTCCGGCTTTGCGTAGCCGAGGAGACGTATGCACGGGGGATTGCAAAATGTGCAATCTCCGTTCAAATCGATTCCATAAATCGCTTCGGCAGTGGAGTTGAGCAGGAGCAGGTAATTCTCTTCACTCTCGTGAAGAGACTCCTCCGCCTTCTTGATGTCAGTAATGTCGACGCCAATGCCGAGCATGTGGGCGGAAGGGTCACGAACGATTACGCCACGCGCGTCAATCCAGCAGATGCTTCCGTCGGGACGAACAACTCGATATTGGCTCGCGTACTGGCTTTCCCTTCCAGTCAGGACATGCTGGATTGCTTCTTGAACTCTGCGCCGGTCTTCCGGATGGATCGATTTAACTGCATCTTCCACAAGGCAAGAAAATGTGTCTCTCGTGAATCCAAACTGGCGGTATGTCTCTTCAGACGAGACAACGGTGTTCGCGTCCACATCCCAATCCCACAACCCGATACCCAGCCCGGCCTCCTCGGCCAGCTCGATACGTTTCTGCCAATCAAGATTGACCTGTGCCATTCTCTTTATCTCGGTCATATCACGCAACACGCAGGCTGCCCCGGTCACGCCCCCGGATACTTCAATCGGAATGTAGGTAACCAGCAGGTCCCGCTCGCCAAGCCCTGGAAATTGGCTCTTCATTTCGTATTTGACGACGCTGCCCTTGAAGCATTCATCCAATTTCCCCTTTACAACGGTGTCAAAGGTTTCCTTGCCCAGAAAATCAGAGACCAGGCTACCTAGGAGTTGATCTTTTGTAGTCGATCGATTCTCCAAATACGCGCGATTGGCAAGAACGCAGCAGTAATCCCGGTCAACCACCAGGATCATTTCCTCCAGCCCCTCCACCACTCTCTCGTATTGCTGGAGACTTTCCTCAGCCTGCTTGCGCGCGGTGAAGTCGAGCACGGCGACCGATACACCCAGAACCTCACCCGACTCATCGAGTGCCGGCTGGTAGGAAACGAGGAACGTCCTTCCGATCTTTCCGTCTATTGCCGGCTGATTCACTTCGAGGCCCACCATCGGCTCGCCATTCAACGCACGACGAAGGCTTGGGATTTCTCGATCGTAACTTGCGGTACATTAACCTGAACCGACAACTGGCAGAGATTGGGGGACATTCGGTCGCCATCGATCGCTGGGAGGATTTCCAGGAGAGCCTTGCCACAGTAAAGCGGAGATACCCCATAGAGCAGTTTCAAGCGTATTGGTCAGCAACAAAACGCTATGCCGAATTGACCAAGGCGGATGCGTTGATTCACAGAGCTGTCGTCGTCGCGGTCCACGGACTCGTCGATTTTCTTTCCGCGGAACGGAAGCGAGTTCCCAACGACGTTCTTCGGGGCGCGGAGCGCCTGGAGTGCCTCCTTTTTAGCGGATATGACCCCCACTTCGAGGGCGACGAACCACCAGGATTATGACGCAATTCTCGCAGAACGGTGGTCGGCCGTAGAGTTTGCGACAACGGTCTGCGCCCCAATGAAGTGCGCGGTTTGCGCAACCGCGCTCACTGAGAGCACTGATACTAAGAATCCCAATACCATCGCCAGCTTGCGCATGGCTCTCCTATCCGGGGTACTGGATTGCAGATTTGAGGGCCCTATTGAATGAATGGGATTATAACCTGACCATCGCTTTTGGTTGGTGATTTTGCAGCTAAGTTAGTGGAGAGTTTTTGCTGTTCCTAGCCAAAACGCTGTCCAGGCGACCGCTCTGACCCTGGTGTTCTTCCTCGGTATCCCCTCGATTCGCCACAATTGAGTGCGCATCGCGCAGAATGGGCAGACTCCGGCCGGTTAAGCTGACTTTCGGGTAGTTATCGGCCTTAGTGAAGTCATTTCTCATCGATCGAGTTGCCGTGACGCAGCCAATTTTGTTCATGCAGCAACACGTCAGCGTGCACGAATGTTGAGGTCTCGTGCAATGCGCCCATTAGTGACGTAATGAGGGCTCGCCGGAATAATTGAGCCGGTTGAGACCGTTCAGCGCGGCAACTTTGGCTTAGACTTGTCTGCAATGGCGACGAGGGATACTGTGGACAAAAGGTAAATACGGTGCATCTATCCTAGAACCGGTCCGGTACATAAAAGATACAAGAAACATCGCTCCAGATCACTACATGCGCGCGTACGCTCCGGGAGTAATGCCGACGCGGCGCTTAAAGAGCGAAGTGAATTGGCTCTGATCCTTAAAGCCCACTGCAAGCGCGATCTCCGCAATCGGCAACATCCGCGAACGCAATAGCGATTTCGCCCGTTCCAGCCGGCAGACAATGACATACTGATGGACGCTTTGTCCTGTCGATCGCTTGAACAATTTACCGAAATGATAGGAACTGAGACCTGCCACTGCAGACAATTCCATCAGCGAGAGGTCGTTTCCCAGATAGGCCTCGATGTAATCAAGTACGCGCCTCATTCGGTCCTGGGTCAGCCCCGCCTTATACGTTTCGGCTCGGAGGGGATACGTCCCATAACGATGTGCCAGATATACCGCAGTGGCATTGCAGAGGCTTTCCACCGCAATCCTCTCCGGCCATAAACAATTCTCAAAGATAGCGCCGAGCGCGCCAATCATATGCTCCAGCACGAAATCGCGTTCCCCTGCACGCACGGTTATGAGTTCCACGGGCCTTTGAGCAAAAGGCTCCGGCATCGCCCGTTCCATCATGGGTATCCCGATGCTCAAGACTCTTGCGTGAAAATGCCGTTCCCAACGGACGCCTTGCTGTAACGTTGCGGTGCTTAAGGACACTCCCCCGGGGACCATCAATCTGCCCCTTTCCCGGCCGTCAGCTTTCCAGAAGAGCGGAACAGGAACACTGTCCCTCCCCACACAAATCATGTGCGTCAGGAATTGCGTGTCAGGTAACTCTGCAGGTGGGCTAGAGTGTTCTTCCAGAATCAGGCCGTCGTTGTTATCGTTCCCGCCCACCAGTTTCGCAGTGCCCTGGGGCGTGAACAAATCGCGCAGTATGCCTTGATGTCGTACGGCAATCCGTTCCGCCATAAGCGACTCCGCTCGTTTTCACCAGAAAGCAAGCCCGTTTCTTCGATCCAGAAGCAGCAGTCGTTTGACACATATCATTCAAGAAGACTTGCGGGCCTGAACCAGCGTCGGTTCGTCAAGGGGATGAAAGTGCAGGGTGCAGGCTGCACAGGAACGTACCGATGAGTTGTTATTGTAGCGGTTCTGCTAGTTTTCGCGCTTGTTTTTGATAAAAAAAGCTCATTTTCGAAAGACAGCGCGGCAGCTGTTTTATATGCTGGCAGTCGATTCAACATGGCTAGCGGGAGAGAATTTCCGGCTACCAAGGCGGATTGTTTGGCTCAGACAACGTCACCCGGCGCACTCTTCTATCCAATCTGCCGATGACGTTATCGTAACGCGGTCTCTTCCCCATGTATTACGACTTCAAATAACAGATTCCGCCCCGAATCGATTTGCTCACCTTGTTACTGGCTTGAATAGAAAGTCTCCCTGGTTAGCTCGCAAGGAAGAAGAATTTGCAGTCAGGGCCATAACACCCGGCCTGCTGCGGCTTTAGTGCAACTGATTCTAAGACTTTTTGGATCGACGGAGGCGCGATACCTGTGGACACAATTCGACGGATCACAACAGCTACCAAATCAAGAACCAGCCCAATCGCATACAAATCTGCCGCGGCGACATCTATGGCAGTGAAGCTGAAACCGGCGTCAGGATTGACTAGCGCGGCGCATCTGAAATCTGCCGAAAAGGCGAGAAAGGCATTTGAGAAGTTCAGCTTGAGCAAATTCGCCCGCGGCAAGACTCCGGAGAATTACATTGACACGCGAAAGGTGAACGATCCGAAGGCGGCTCAGCCAAAGACCGTCCAGGATGTCCAGAAAGCGTCGATCAGCCGACAACTCCGAAAGTTGCCAGACAGTGACACGCAAAACACCGGAGTTACGATCACTTTCCCGTTGGCGAAACTGGAAGAGGTAAAGAAAGTCCTGCCGGGAATGGGCCAGCACGGAGGCAAGGTCAACATTGATGATCTGCTGGCCTATCTACGCGGGCGGATGAACGGGACGAACTTCTACTCACGCGGCAACCTGTTGATGAAGCGGCTGACCGCCGAGGTGCAGGCGCGTTCGCAAGCCAGGACAATAATCGAGAGAGTCAAGATGCGATCGGACGAGAAACGAGTAGGCGTTGCCAGGAGCGGCGCAAGGCAGATCGCCGCCGCAAGCAAAAACTCGCTCAACGAGCGTGTCTCCCGAAAAAAAGGAAGGTCAAAGTCATGAGCCCTACCCAGCCCCCCCCGCCGACGACGCCGGATTTCGTCATGTCGGAAGTTAAGCTTCTGCTCGGCCCGGTGACGACGCCGGAAACCAATGTCAGTTTCAACACGCAGTCCAGAGCGGATACCGACACGATTGAAAATAGCGTCGGTCGTCTGCCTGAAGTCACCTGGACCTGGGCCAGCATTGATGCGCGCATGCAGCAGCCCGTTTACGACGCCGATATCGGCAGATACGGGATACAGTCCGACACTCAAAGGGTGTATCGACTGGTGCGCACCTCACCACTCCTGTGGCAGATGGTCCAGGACTTCACCATCGCGACATGGACTTGGCAGAACCAGACAGCACGGCTGGCCGAGGTGGTCGAGGCTGGCGATGTTGGGAAAGTCGGCTACCAGGCAGATATAGACAGCTATTACCGGTTGGACAACGTGGCGGGCCCCGTATGGACGCAGGTGGACGGTCCCAATGGGACATCGGGACCATTAGAACTTTCGACAGGCGCTTCAGACGCCGTTTCGTTCCATGATTTTTACCGTCTCCAGATCGCGTTCGAGGACGTGTGGGCCGAATTGATCGACAAGCGCATCGGCACAACTGCGCAGGAATTTTACGCAAAGTGGGATGCGCTCATGAACGCAGGCATGTACGGCGATATCGCCGCCGCCCGTACGGCGGCTTTCAATGCCATACCGCCGGGCTCTATCGGAGGTTACGATGAACTCGAGAATTTCCTGAACGATGTCCGGATCATACTTAGCCTGCCCACGGTTGCGGCATCATCCGCGTTGGCAAATTCCCAAGTGGGAGACATCGCGCCGATTTTCGAGAACGCATTGCTGGGATTGAAGGGCGCGCGGGATTTTCTCGACAGCCTTGTTTCAGCTATAAAAATCTATGGCGTTTCTCCGCAGTCAGCACAACAGCTTTCGCCCTCAATAACATCCAACTTGATTGCCGCGCTAGCTAATATTGCTACATTGCAAAACATTCCCTCACAAGCATTCAGACAAAACTTCGGATCAGACCTGGCTGGCGTTGCGAGTAATGTGCAGCAAGCGTCGGCAGATCTGCAAACGCTTGTGAACTCGCTTATGGACAAGAGTCTGGCTCCCGCGAATATTGATGCGACGTCTAATCTTCCCGCCGGTATCATCATAACCAGTCCGACGATTATTTCCTCTCTCACTTCTGCTCAGACATCGCTTAGTAACATACAGTCCGGCTACGCGCAGTCAATCAGTGATGCGTCGGACAATAGTCCCGCAACGGATTTGGATTTCCCGGAAGTCGAGACTCTCTTCAAAGAATTGAGCGACATGCTCAAAGAGCGCTATCGGTTCGATGTATTCGCGCCCGCGTCGATTAATTATGGACTTCTCCTCAATTACCGGCAGAAATGGGAACCCCAGTCCTACCAGGTTGGAAATCTTGTCGCGACTATTCCATTGGCTCCGGGGGAGACGCGCAAATACGCAACGAAGAAGGTAGTGAAGAAATCGAGGAATGCGAAGGAACTCAACGACTCGTTACACACCAACAAGGTTGACCAGTCCCAAACTCAGCGAGACGATGCGGAGATCTTTACCGACGCCAATCAGAGAACGGATTTTTCAGCCAACGCATCAGGCAGTTTCAAGATCGGCGTCTACGATGTCCATGCCGATACGCATGTTGGCACAAACCAGGGTGTTGCATCCAAAAACACCAAGCGTGATATGCGTGAGTACGTCTCCAAGTCCGCGCAGGAATTTCACGATCAGCATCGGCTTGAGATCACGACGGAAGAAAGCAGCGAAGACGAGGTGACCAACTCGCGCGAAATCCGTAACCCGAATGACGAGTTGACAGTCACCTACCTGTTCTATGAGCTGCAGCGCCGCTACCTGGTCAGTGAGTCACTTTATCGGGCGACGCCGGTCATTCTTGTTGCGAACGACGTCCCGGCGCCACACGAAATAGACGAAACCTGGCTGGTGCGGTACGACTGGATACTGAAGCGCGTGATGCTGGATGACAGTTTCCTGCCGGCTCTGGCTTATTTAGGGAGCGAGTTCGCCGGGCAGGAAACGGCGCTGATAATCCTCGAACTCGAGGTCCAGCATCAGAAGGCCGTCGTGGACCAGCTCTCGCGGCAGGTGATGCTCGCCAACAATGCACTCGATGCATCCACCGCCGGCGTGACCAACGCCGAAGCCTGGAGCCTCAACGATCAGAGGAACCAGGAATACAGCGCATTCGTGAAGTCGTTTTTCGATCCGCTCGGCCTTTCGAAGGCGGGCACGCTGGACGACGGCAATTCCGACCGGGCGCGAATCGATTTCGCCAACGAAGCGTTGCAGCGCGCTCAGGCCAAGGTGAACGACCTCACCACCCAGCTTAGAACGGAGCTTACCGCACTGCAGGCCGCGGTCGACAAATACACTGCCGCCGCCACGCGGCATTATTCCATGGAGGCCCAGATCGACCGGCTGCGCCTCCATGTGAAGGACAACATCATTTATTACATGCAGGCCATTTGGTCTCACGAGCCTCCAGACCAGCGCTATTTTCGCCTCTACAATCTCGACGTACCGGTGTTCGAAAGCGACGGGACAGTGACGGCTAAAAGCGTGACGGCACAACCCGGAGGAACCGCGAACGCGAAGGCTGTAATTTCCACCGCCGATACCAAGCACGTGAGCGTCAGCGCTAGGTTCACCAAGCCGGCGCTGTCAGATGATACGAAAAAGCTGTACCAGGTCGCCGACATCGATAGCCTTATTGGCTTCAAGGGGAATTACATGATCTTCCCCCTGATCGACTTCGACAATTACATGGCTTGGTACCTGATACACAACTATGTCGAATTGGACCCCACGGCGGGGCTTGTGGTGTCCGATCCTGATTCCGATTCCGACGCAAAGCCCGCGGACCTCGAAACGGCGATGGAGGCCATCTACGCACAAGACCCAGAGTCCTTCGCGACATACGAGCCGCAGTTCGAAGAGATCTTGCTGCGCCTTTTGTCCGATCAGACGGAGCAGATGGTGATCGTGCCCAGCGACCAACTCTACATCGAGGCGCTACCAGGAACGCACCCGATTCTGGAGGACTTCAAGCTCATTCACCGGGCACTCGACGTGAAGAAAGTGCAAGCCGAAGTCAGGCACGCCGAGCTTGAGAACCTGCGACTGGCGGCACGGCTCGCGAACGGTGAGTATGGCGACCCGGATATCGACAAGGTCGTGGTCGTCGGTGGTGGCAAGAACGTGACAGTTGACGCCGGCCAATGAGCTACACAAAGTGAGTCTGAACTTGAAAGCCTGTTCGCGTAAATGAATCTTTGCGTTGAGGAGCGCGCGTGTGGCCAGTTTTCCTAATTCTCTTACCGATTACGAGCGAGGATTGATGAGCAAGGGCATTCCTGAGCTGACGCTCAAGGATGTTTCGGTCGTCAATCAACATGTTCCTCTCTTGAAAGAGGGAACGCCGGAAGGCGACGCGCCCGTTGATAAGGAATTGCCAAACGGGAAGCAGTTCAAGGGCCCGGCGTGGCGTTGGGAACGGGAGGTACTGCGGCTCGATTACCTCGCCGGATGGGATCGGATGTTGGGCACGGTAAGCGATATCGAAGGCGGCCCGGGAGGTGTGGTGGGATTTGGGCTAGACGGCCCGCGGGGTGCCGCAGCCCTGGCGAAAACTTTCGACGAACCCCTAAACAGCTTGGATCCTCACAATCCACTGAATGAACAACGTGTGCACAACGAAGCGGTCAATCCATTCATTTATGGCGAACCCACACAACTGGCAGCGGCACCACCCGCAGTCGAGCCGTCTCATGTCGGAGCGCCCGTGGCAGGTCCCACACCAGAGCAGCGCGGGGAGGGGACTGCGCTGCGTGGCGGCGCCACCAAAGAACCGCCGCCAGCTTCAGACGAACACGCGACTGATGAGGCGCGCGGACTGCGGAACAGGCTGGGTGTCGCGCCGCCGAGTGTGCAACCTCCGCGGCAAACGCCTTCCAAAGTGAGGAGTACCCCCGGTTTGGTGGAGCGTCAACGCAGGCCGGCTGGGCCGGTGAGTCCAAGTCCAAGCCGACGATACAAAGGATCGATAGAGGGGCCGCTGCAAGTGCTGCCCTCCAAGCGCCGCATGTTTACCCAGAAGCGCACAACTAGACCCGAGCCGCTACCGCAAAAATTAGGCCCTGCGGTGAAGGCGCCTCCCAGTCGAGCAGTTAGACCAAATACTGCCAACTCCAAAATCAGTCGCAACGATCGGTCCCGGCCCAAACCTTTGCCAGGTGGAACAAGCATTGCCGGGACAGCCGTCAGGCGCAAAGGGCTGAATGATCGCGGCGTGCCGGATGCGGCCGTTTCGAAAGGCGAGCCATTGGTTACCGCCAAGTTTCAGGGTAACGGGAAGAGCAATTCATCAAAGGCGGACTCTCTTCCCAAGAGCAAGGAGACCGGCGCGCAGCAAGAAAGGCGATTGCTAAAAGAAGATCGCGCTATTGGAAGGCCGAAGAACAGTCCCACTTACCACGCCTATGAAGGGAAGACCCATGGTTCCTTCTCCGAATGGTTCGGAAGATTGCGGAAGCACGTTGATGCGAATCTCAGTGGCTCACCAGATGCGCCACGGTTCAACGACGCAGCCTTGGGGGAGAACAGTCAAAGATTTATTGATCGGCATCCCAACCTGAAGTCCGCGTGGGAGAAGGAGAGCCTCAAGATTGACACTCAACTAAAAGAGATTCAGTCACAAAAGGCCGCTGCCGCGGGTGACCAAGCGGCTATCCGAAGACTCGAGAAGATAGAAGCAGCCGTAGAAAAGCGTCGGGCAGAACTCACCGACTTCGAAAACGGCAACGCTGGCGCAAAGCGTCCCGACCTGATCGAGGTTTTCTTCCGCGACCGGCGGGCCTTGGTCACCGATATCACGCAACGCAGTGGTGACCCGCTTCACAATTTCAAAACGCAGTTTTACGTTGAACTGGTCAAGGAGCTTCTCGGCTGGAGTGAAGTCGATGGCGTGAACTTCAACAACGTCTACGATCAGAACATCACGCCGTAAAAATCGAATTTTCATCTTCATCATGGCTCAGGGTACTGACCACTGTACACGTTCAAAGATCGAGGCACGCTTCCGATTCCTCCGATTCGGGACACTTGGTATGTTGCAATCGCCCATCACCGACCCGAAGAAGCGCGGTCCCAACCAGTATTCCGCCGACTCGAACACGCCTCGAGCGCAGTTGAAAACCAGAAATTTCTCCCCTGATTAGCCAGACCGTCCCAACCGGAGTTGCTGCCCGCTTCCACCGGCCCGCCGCACTCCAGAATCCACGTGCCATCACAGCACGATCAAGGGAGCACGAGCCGCTAACGATCGCGGCAATGAGGCATTAGTGCCGGGGTGTCTATTCCAAGACACCCTCGGCGGGTGGCTTTGGTCTCAAAGCGTAAATGGTTAAGTTGAGGGTGCCCCCGACCTCTCGCGCCTCTGGGAACCTGGGATGGAAGCTAACCTGCCGTCTGCAGGCCCGGCCGCCCTCCTTTGCCGATTGAAATTGTCTCTACTGTATGCAGTCGGCTGATCTGTGAGCGTAGTTGATCATGGTTGCTACTTGAACCGCCGTAGGCTCCAAGAACGTCAAAGGTTTTTCTGAGCGAAAAACCACATGGACGAATAGTCCGCATCTCGGACAGGTAAACAGGGGCATAGGCGCCCTCACTGAGCTCACATCTCGAATAAGTCCCGATATGTCGCCAAGCAGTGCTGGATCTAAGGAGATCCCGACGTGTCCGGTTCCAGCCCAATTCGATCATTGACTGCATTGCGAAATCGTTGCTTACACCCCAAGTAACGTTCAGTAGTCCGCACCGAAACGTGCCCTAACAAGAACTGAATTTGCTCAAGTTCACCGCTGGCCTGATGGCACAGACGCGCGCATGTCCGGCGAAGATCGTGGGGCGCGAGAGTTGGAACCTCACAAACCTTCGCCTTCTGCTTCACTACGCCCCAAATCACCTTGGGACTGAAGCCGGTTCCCCAGATCCTGCCAGCCTTGTTGATTGAACGAAGAAGAGTGCCGGTGGTGATTCCGGCGGCCGCTGTCCAGGTGTCAATGCCAGCTTTCACCCAATCAGGGACAGGAATTGTTCGTATGTGACCGCCCTTACCAACAAGATCGGCAATGACCCAGTGTTCCTCCCTCTGCTGGATATCTTCAACTCGCAACGCAGTTAATTCGGCCCGGCGTAGCCCGCATCCCAGCAGAATCGCTAGAGTGGCATGAATTCCCGGATCGCATGATCGTAAGTTCGTTGGGAGCTGGGCGAGGTCAGGCTGTTGAGTACCGCTGACTTGGATTGCTCAAGGCCCGGGAGCTTGAGAACAGATTTGGGCGTGCGTTTGCGCTTGCTCTTGGCCATCGATACGGCCTCCTATGGCCGTGTCAAGGAGCTTGATCCAACTCGCCAGCTCGGACTATCGCATCCTGGGGCGTTTCCCGTTACTAATCCACTAATCTCGGTCCGGATTGAGATTCGCGATGATTTGCGATACCTCCCAGAAATGAACAGTTTTCCACGCCTTGGCACACATGAATGACCCCGCGCTCGCCTTCGATATTGGATATATACGGGTGGCGCTTCGCGGTCCGGTGCAGGCATTATTGACATTCGCATTATGTGAGCCTAGACTGGCCCCCTTCAGAATCCAAACAGTTGAGATCGGGGGAAACCGATGGGGGAGCTTCTCCAGCCTTGGCACTTGCTGATTATTCTGTTAGTTGGTTTTCTGCTGTTCATCGGGATCAGGTGGTGGCGAAATCGCTAGCGTCTGGCACTCATTGCCACCCGATTTGCACCGTTCGTATTGTTCATTGATTGAGCAAATTCGTCGTGACTTGGCTGCCGAGAGCGACTGGGGTTTGTAGCCTCAGATGAAAAGCATTTCGCAATCGTTATAACGCGCAAGAGGCCGGCGAAGATGGGACGTGCATCGGCTTGTGCTGACGGACGTACGGGATCTGCGGTGTTTTTCGTCGCGGGAAATCTGTTATGGATCTTTCTTCGTCTTTCAAGTAGCCTTTGACTGCAGACTAAAAGCTTTACAAGCCAATGCTGTGTTCAGGAGCCCCATGGATACAACACTCGCAACTATAACCACCGTCAATGAGGTTGCCGTCGCATGGCTTCCGCATCCCCCCCCTGGCGGGCATGGAATTCCGCATTCCCCAGGTGAGGCTGGTGGACCGCAGCATCCAACAGCGGGGCATGGTGGAGTCGAGCCTTCCTCACGGTCGAATGTTGCATACCAGAATCCGTCGGGTGGGATTCATCGAGATATGGTGCTCCTCATTCTGG
The DNA here is from genome assembly GCA_963833995.1 of uncultured Acidobacteriota bacterium. Lineage (GTDB taxonomy): Bacteria > Acidobacteriota > Terriglobia > Terriglobales > Acidobacteriaceae > Telmatobacter. The sequence goes on from CAWIAE010000012.1 coordinate 173,566, forward strand.
GAGTTATTGTTTTTCTGATAGTTATTTATCTCATTTGGCGGCGTAACTCTGGTGATCCGAAGCCCCCGAATAGCCAGACTTATGATCCTCCCGATGAAAGACCCGCCCCTCCAATTTCGGACATGGGCCATGATCCCTCAGGATGGGTGCCTGGTCGAACGGGAAATCGCTCGCGACAGGAAATTACCGAGGTCGAACCTTCAACGGTTATCGGCCGGGTTCGGGAGGTAAGAACGTGGGAGGAGAAAGGGATTTTTTTTAAGTGGAAGATGAAAGCATTTCACCTTGACTGCGATCACAGTCAGCCCGACTTTGGCGACCTGATGGTGACCCTGAGGTTGGACTATTTTCGGAGGTTCAAGCTTGAGGATAGCGACCTGCTCGAAATAGGCCTGAAGTGGAAGCGACGTCGAAAACTCGCATGCATGCGATACATCCGGAATGTAACGAGTGGGCAAATTATTAAACCTTCCTCTGTATCAGAAAAAGCGGGGAAGCTCGAGGAAGTCGTTGTGGCTAGGTGAGGTGAATTCAAATGAAGGTCACTTCTGAGCACATTGATTACCTTCAGCGATCCGATCGGGACCCGGCAGCAATTCCTTCTGCGAGCAGAGCATCGGAAGTCGCAATCGAGCTGCGATCCTTGAGTCGAATTCGCACCATAGGGGTTGATAGCTTCAAAGCATCGTCCGATGAGAAGCACCAAACACCTTCGTCGGACCTTGCCATATCCCTTTATGGCCCAAGAATCTCCGTTGCATATCTCGTGCTCGGACGCGGCGACTCGGTGGAAGTATATCTCGGAAATTGGCAACGAGGAGCTCCCGCTTCTGACTCGATCGACGCCATTCGCGTGCGTCAGGAGACCATCGAGGCTGGGCTGAAGAGCATTTACCCAGCCAGCATTTTGGAGCCGCTCGATCGAAGCTCCATGCAGGGATTGATGGCCGATCTGAGCAAGCTGCAGAGATCCGGATATGTTTTAGGCTTTCCGAGCGTCAAACCGGCGCCCTGGGATCAGAAGTCATATCCCTTAGACCGCATTATCAGGTCGCTTCGAGGAAGCAATTGGGCTTGCCTCCTTTTGGCTGAGCCGGTCGCAGAGTCCGTGATTATTGAGCAGCGACAAGCGGTGATTGAAGAACTCAAGGATATTCCGGAGGTGAACCGGACGCGTGAAGACCCTGAACTTCTTTCACAGCTCCTCAAAGCACGAGGTTCAATCAAAAACCTTCCAGATGAACCGGCGCCGGAAAAACCAAATGTTTTGGGAGCCTACTACAAGGAATTGCTAAGCATGAATCTGCAGACACTGGGTACCAGCCTGGGGGTTGGCGCCTGGCGAACGGCACTCTACCTGGTAGGAAACGAAAGCTATCCCAGGTTGGCCAGCGTCTGGCGTGGTGTTTTTTCGGGTGATGACGCGTTGCTCGAGCCCGTTCGAGTCTGGAGGTCGGACTTATCCAAATTTGTTGCAAATTGGGCGATGTCCGAGGCGGCTGCGCGCCCAGGCCCGGGCCGCGTACACAGGCTTCTCGAGCACCAGACCATCCTCAGTTCCGCTCAATTGGCAGCATATCTGCACTTGCCGCGTGTCGAAACAAATGGCTTCGGCGTCAAGACCATCGCCACCTTCGGGGCCGCGCCGCAGCGTATGCTTCCTGGCGGAGAATGCCTGAACATCGGCAAAGTGTTATCTCGGGATAACCAGGCCCTGGATCATTTGTCCCAGCCGCGCTACGAAGACCTGCCTGACACGTTTTACGCCATTCGGCCCGACGACCTGACTCGGCATGTTTTCATCGCTGGAGTGACCGGCTCCGGAAAGACCACGACCATCTTCCACCTGCTCAAAGAGGCCTTCAGGCTGGGAGTCAACTTTCTCGTCATCGAACCGGCCAAGACCGAGTATCGGGCGCTTATGCAAGACGAGAAAATGAAGGAGAAGTTGCAGATATTCACCCTGGGGGACGAGCAGACGTCGCCGTTGCGGATGAATCCATTCGAGGTGCCGGGGGGCACGTCGATATCCAAGCATATCGATCTGTTGCGGTCTCTGTTTAGCGGCTGCTTCGGGTTCTGGACTCCTCTTCCCCAAATCCTCGAAGAATGCCTCTATCGAATCTACAGGGACCGTGGTTGGGATATAGCGGCGAACGTGAACCACCGCCTGAACCAATTCGGTACCGATCAGGTTGATCCCTTCGCATTCCCGACCTTAAGCGACTTGCTGGCTATGGTGGACGAAGTCACGTCCCAGTTGAAATGGGATCGCGAGGCGGTGTCCAGGATCCAAGGCAATCTGCGCGACCGGTTACGCAGCCTGAAGAACGGCGCGCGCGGGCGCATGCTGGACGTGCAACAGTCGATTCCCATGTCGGTGCTGCTGGAAAACCCTACCATCATCGAGTTGGAGGGCATTGGGGACGACGACGAGAAAGCATTTCTGATGGGACTTCTGCTCATTCGGCTAGTGGAGTTTCGAAGGGGTACACGGGAGAAACCCGACGTCCCGAACAAACGGAAGCTCCGGCATCTGCTGGTTTTTGAAGAAGCCCATCGCTTGCTGGAGAATGTAGCGATCAAAGGAGGAGAGGGAGCGGCCAACCCACGCGCCAACCTGGTTACCACCTTTGCTAATTTCCTCTCAGAGATTCGATCCTATGGTCAAGGTGTGCTTGTGACCGACCAGGTACCGGTCAAGCTAGCCCCGGATGTGATTAAGAACACGAATCTCAAGATCGCTCATCGAGTCGTCGATCGAGACGATCGGAAGCTACTCGCCGGAGCCATGGCGATGGACGATGAGCAAGCCGACACGATTGCCAAGCTGCTGCCGGGAACGGCTGCTATTTATTCTGAAGGCGATAATATTCCGCTACTGGTGAAAATGCCTGGGCCTGATCAGGCACAAGTGTCGCCGGCCGACGAAAAAGTTGCGATGCACTCGTTCAACTCCGCGGCCTTGGCGCCCTATCGCGAAATCTTTCTTCGTCATCGCGGGTGTACCGATACCCGCATAGGCGGAGGAGCCTCGTGTGATGCTGCACAGGCACTGGTAGACAGTTCCAATTTCCAGCGGTCGTTTGTGCGTCTGGTCATGTCCATCCTGGAGGATGAGACCGCGATAGAAAGGCTTTGGCCACAGTTGGAATTTCACATCGACTCCGTGAGCCAGATCGGTGTCTCGCGAGAAACCTTGATCCGATGCCTATTGTCCCGAGCTGCGGATTGGTTTGTCTTCCGAGGTGGAGTTTACGGCGGGTGGAAGTTCGGTGAAACTCGGGAACTAAGGGAAGCTCTCTACCACACTCTCATCCAGCGCGAGAATGCTGCCGAAAGGCCTGGCGCGGTCGCGGCGTTTCGCCGAATGATGGGTCAACTTCACCAGCGAAAGCAGTCCCCCTACCCAAATTGTACAAGCATTTGCAACCAGGAAGCTCCTCTATGTCTTTACCGGAAGGCGGTTATTGACGTACTCAACGAAGGTCGATTCACGGCATCGTTTGCGGCAGCGAATCCCGGAAATCCGGGACCCACCTCAGGCCCCAGGCAGGCCTGGGATGTTTCAAAGAGGGTAGCGATCCAGATCGTCGACACCGCCGCGTTACAGAAGCCGGCTATCCAGCGGATAGCCTTGTGTTATTGCCAGATGATGGTTTACGACCATTGTGATTTGTTTTCCCCCAACGAAAAGCGCAATCTCATTGCCAACGTCATGCTGGAAAAAGACAACGTGTAGCCGAAGTTAGAACGAAAGCGAACAGGAGAAAGGAAGGAGAAAAATATGGGATCGCCGGGACCGATGGGCGCGCCTCAATTGCCGAACCAACAGCCGGATCCTCAGGCGCCAGGACAAAATGTCATCGCACCGCCGGGCATCGTTGGCGGTGCTCTAGGGGTTGAGGGACCGCCCGCTGTTGCGGGGCAGCCGTCGAATAATGTGCTCCAACCCCCCACCTGGGCAGGAAGTATACTGGACTCGCCGCCTAACTTCGTCGACACGCCCGTGATGCTGACCCAACCCGGTGCTGATCAGACGCAGACGGCTCAACTTCCCGCGCCTGTAGACAAGGCGCCACAGGTGCAGTTTGACGAGCCCCAAGCAGTCAATGCTCCGGCAGATGCAAATAAGCTACCTGGGGGCAACGTAAAAGACGCGGTTGACGCTCTTTGTCGGGCTGGCGCCTTTCCCACACTGGAAAAGGATGACAATGCGGCTCAAGTGGGGGAAATCGCCAAAAACACTTTGTCGGACGCGGCTGCAGGGTTTCTAAAGGAAGGACCTGAGGGTGCCATTCGCGAGGGAGGTATGACCTTGTTGAAAGAGGGGGCACCATGGCTGGGTGACAAGTACATTCAGGATCTTAAAGAGAATAAGCTTTTGCCGCATTTGGAAGCGAACTATGCACCTGGAATTCAAGACGCAGCCGCGGTCTGGGCCGGCGTCGAACCGCCTCCCCACCAAATGCATGATTTCAATCCAGCAGGGGATTTGTACGGCGCGAGTTATAGCATCGGGGAGAAAGCGTTGGGCAACCTTACGCCGGAAGCAGCCGGCAATTTGAAAGCAGTTCTCCAAGACGCGGGGAATAGGATGAATTTCAATAATTCGCTCTATCAAAGACTCACTATCGAACTCAGCGCTCGCGCTTCGCAAATTCTGAAGTAAGAAAACCGCGAGTGGCGGACCTCTGAAGCAGCAGTACGCGAATGGTTTAAGGGGAGGCTTTGGTAACTACGATGGCGACCAATGCTCCTATCCAGCAACCGAATGCTCCGCCGCAGGTCCCCGTAGCGCCACCCGGGCCGCCGGGGAACAACGTAATCCCGCCGCCGGGGATGGGCCCCATGGCGGCTGGCCCGCCGAGTCCGCCTGCACAGCCGCCTGGGAACAACGTAATCCCGCCGCCGGGGATGGGCCCCATGACGGCTGGCCCGCCGGGTCCGTCTGCGCAGCCGCCGGGGAACAACGTAATCCTGCCGCCGGGGATGGGCCCCATGACGGCTGGCCCGCCGGGTCCGTCTGCGCAGCCGCCTGGGAACAACGTAATCCTGCCGCCGGGGATGGGCCCCATGACGGCTGGCCCGCCGGGTCCGTCTGCGCAGCCGCCGGGGAACAACGTAATCCTGCCGCCGGGGATGGGCCCCATGACGGCTGGCCCGCCGAGTCCGGCTGTGCAACCTCCTGGTGCGCCTGGAACGATCGCCAATCAATCCACGCCTCCTGTTATGTCTCCGGGTTCGGCCCCCGCCGACCCGAATGCTCCAAACGTTCGGTCCCCCGCTGCTCCTTCGCAACCGGACTCGCCATCGCAAGGTCCAGCCGGGCCACCGGTAAACGCAGCGCCTTCCCCGTCGACGGCTCCAAGAGATCAAGGCGGCGCCTCTTCACAGCTGCACGCCAAAGAGCCGCTGAGCGATCCGATCAAGGTTAGGCCGCACGAACCTTCCTTGGAGATCGAGGGTGATCCCTTCGGTGCTCCTCAAGGGGGTTCGGACGCGCCAAAGGATCGCCTAAACGCCCAGAAAATCGCCGCGCAGATGACGCAAAACGACGCCAGAATACAGGGGAAGATGGATTCTATGACAAGAGCCGCAGCCGGGGCCGCGGATCGTGCAATTAAGAAGGACAAGGAAGACGATGACTTCAAGCATAAAGGTGGACATTAAGTTCGAAAGCAATCCGCTGACCCGAAAAGAGCTGGTTCAGAATTTCGCGAAAGCGTTGCACCTGACGGCGGCGCAGACCAAGGCTTTTTTCGGACTCTTAGCGGAGATTGCCGTGGAAGAAACGAGAGCCAAGGGAGTGTTTATTTTTCCAGGTATAGGCCGCCTGGTGACGATCAAGCGTAAACTCCGGCTTGGCCGTAGCCCGCAGACCGGGCAGACCATCGAAATCAAGAGTAAAACAGTGATCAAGTTTCGCGTCGCCAAGAAGGCTGCGGATTGCATTGCCTCAAACTAATTTTCCAGTTGACTGTCGCCTGGTCGTTAAATGGGGGGACACATCCAGGGTCTTGATGTCGCCGGCTTGAGCGTGTAGATTTCTCTCCTCTCCCAAATTCATCGATTAGTTTTGCGGGTATGTTCGCGGCAGGCGTGGCCTTTCAAAACCCGGAGTTTTCCGCAGTGCGTTGCGACTTCCGCGTGATTGCTACAGCGTCGGACACGTCGGCTTTCAAAACCCGGAAGTTTTGCGCGGCGCGTTGCGATGGCAAGTTGGAACCGGCTACATGTTGGCCTGGCCGGAGCGCATGGACTCGTTGAACTGGGGCTTGGTGAAGTTGAGGGCGGCTTCCAGGGCGGCGCGGTATTCCGGGGCGCGCTCGAGCAGTTTGGGGGTGGCGGCGGCGTATTCGCCATCGAGCGTCATGAGGCCTTCGCCGGCCTCGGCGCCGGCCATGCGGAGGAGATCGGCTTCAGTGGTGTTGAGATATTGCGCGTCGCGCGGGTCGGCGATCCAGACGGGACGGCTCTCGCCCAGCACGCCGGAGAGCCAGTAAACCTTGCGCAGCAGGTACTCGAGGCGCTCAGCGTCGTTGGTGTCGGTGAAGAGGAACTTCTTTTGCCAGCGGCTGTAGTAGCGGGTGGTGACAGGGACGGGCTGGCGGTTGCCGGACTTGACGAACTCAAGCTGGCCCAGGTCGACGGTCTTGCGGATGGCGTTGTAGACAAATGTCTCGGCGTAGGGCTGCTCCATGGCGGGCACAATCTCAGCAAAGGTGACGGTGACGGAGGCGGCGAGCTTGGCGTGCAGAGTGTGAGAGCCGCCGTCGGCCAGGTGCATTTCGCCGTGGACGATATAGGTGTCAGCGCCGGAGGTGGAGCGGTGGAAGGGCCATTGGAAGTTGCCGAAAGCGATGGGCATGCCGGCGAGGGTCACGTAGCACTCGGGGCGGGGATTGCGCAGGCGGCGAGCTTCAGCGGCGAGATGGGCGGCCATGGCGGGCAGCAACTGCGGTTTATCGAAATCGAAGCTTTCGCTGAGCTGAAGGCGGAGGGTGCGGTCTTGGGCGTTGGGGAGACCGAGTTGGAAGACGGCGGTGGGCTGGCCGTGCTGGTCAGTGTCCGCAGTGGCAGAGAGAAGAGTGAGGCCCGCCTGGGCGGCGGCGGCCTGCAATGAAGTAACGAGGGTGGATTTCAGTTCGAGAGTCATAGGTGAGGAAACCTGCGTTGGGATCGTTGCTCTTCCATTCTATGTGAACGGCCGGGCGGGGGTGGCAATTCGACGGGGGACGGTTTGACCGAGCCAGACTGTAAGGACTGTTGAATTGGGAGAGATTTTGTGCGGGATGGGATCGAGAGCCATCAAACCAGCCCGCTGCACACATTTACAATAAGGGCTGTGCCGTCAGAACCGACCCCTCCGATTATCCTCGCTGAAAACCTGACCAAGGTTTATTCCACAGGCCGCATCCAGGTGGTGGCGCTGCGGGGAGTGTCGTTTGCGGTGGCGCCGGGCGAGTTTGTGGCGATTGTGGGGCCGTCGGGGTCGGGGAAGTCGACGCTTTTCTACCTGCTGGGCGGGCTTACGCGCGCGACCGAAGGACGGGTACTGATCGACGGGATCGACTTTGCCAGCCTGAGCGACGGGGAACGGACCCGGTTACGGAAGCATCGGATCGGCTTCGTATTCCAGAAATTCAACCTGCTGCCTACGCTTTCGGCTATCGGTAATATCGAAATTGCCTACGACGTGAGCGGACGCAAGGAGCCGCTGGATCGGGCTTATCTTGACCGTTTGAGCGATATGCTGTCGATTCGCGGCCGTCTGAAGCATCGGCCGTCGGAGTTGAGCGGCGGTGAACAGCAGCGGGTGGCGATTGCCAGGGCACTGATTACCCGTCCGGCGATTGTGCTGGCAGACGAGCCCACCGGCAACCTGGATACGAAGAACTCCGATGCCGTGCTGCACATGCTGCTGAAGTCGAACCGGGAACTGGGACAGACAACGCTGATGATCACGCACAATCCTGAGGCGGCATCGGTGGCCGGGCGGATTCTGCACATGCGCGATGGGGAGATTGTGCGGGAGGAGACGGGATCGCGGTCAGCCGGGGAGGGCAACTGCGGTGCCAAACCACAGGAAAACGGCTCAGCCGCCGTGGTTTGACCTGATTTCGGCGGCCCGGTATACTCAGGTTTGCAGTAAGCGGGAGTAGCTCAGTGGTAGAGCATCGCCTTGCCAAGGCGAGGGTCGCGAGTTCAAATCTCGTCTCCCGCTCCAATCCGCTCTCCGGCGGCAGCCGGGTTGGCTAAAGCGGTCTGGAGCGAGTCCACAAACTGAGGCAGCCTTGCCAAGGCGCGGTACCCAAGTGGTAAGGGAGAGGTCTGCAAAACCTTTATGCGCCGGTTCGATCCCGGCCCGCGCCTCCAATACTCTCAACAACTTACACTAGAGGCCGCAATCCTCTAGCTGCCGTTTAGCTGCCGATAAGCAATCAACCGCTTATACGGCAGCATTTTGCGCAGCCTCAACCGCCCTCAGCCCGCCGCTCAACTGTCCGCTCAGCGATTCAGCCGCCGCGTCCGCCGACGCGTCGAGCACATGAGCGTAGATCTTGAGCAGAATATCGGGCCGGGAGTGACCGAGGCGTTCCTGCGCCGCTTTGATCGGAACCCGTTCCTCCACCATCTGTGTCGCTCCCCAGTGCCGCAGGAGACGCCACGTGATATGCGGAAGGCCGAGCCGGTCTGCCACCGGCTGAATGCGCCGGCCCAGAAGCGTCTCGTGCCAGATCGGACCGGGCTTCATTGTCTTGCCATTCTTAACACGGTTGGGAAACATCCAGTCCTCGTCCCCGGCCTTCATCCGCTCCTTCAACGCAAGCAAACGCGCGACGTCTGCCTCCGTCAGTCGGATCGGACGGTTCGAGCGGTGGTACTTCGGGGTGTGCAACTCACCCTGATTGACCGCGCGCACCACCCACAGGTTTCTGGTCTCGGGAACCAGATCCTTCCACTTGAAAGCCAGCTCCTCCGGACGGATCGAAGCGACAGAGACCAGATAGACCAGCGTGCTGATCGGCTCCTCGATAGCGTTGATCAACTGAATCAGTTGATCGCCGGTCGGGAGTTTCTTCTGTTCTCTGATCTCCTCCGGAGGGAGATCGGCTCCACGTGCGGGATTGGACGTCATGTATCCGTATTTCTGAGCGGCGCGGAAGATGGAGCTGAGCCCCCATTTCATGTTCTTGAGGGTCTGCAGCGCCTTGCCTTCCTTTGCCTTCTGGTTGATGAAGTTCTGTACCGCCTCGACGGTGATCTCGGACAGCTGCATGTCAGCGAACTCGGGGAGGTAGTGGGCGCGGATGTTGGTCTCGTATCCGTGCTTCGTCGTCCCCTTCTTGTTCGCCAGCTTCAGCGTCCGATATTTCTCGATAAATCCTCGAAACGTCATCATCGTCTTCGGGCGGCACTTAACTTGGTTAATGGGTTCAAGGATGACGGCCAGCTTCAGCAAGGCGGCCTTCTTCGAGCGAACATCTTTCAGGGAGCCGAGGTTTACGGCGCGGCGTCGCCGCACCCTCTTCCCCGCCTCGGTGATCACGTCCTCTCGATAGAAGCCTTCCCACCAGGCTGGATCGCCATCCTCACGCAACCGGACACTGCCGGTCTGGATTCGTTGTCTTTTCAATTTGAAATGCCCCTTTCCTTCGATTGGGGCACTTCCGCTGGGTGATTCCAGCGTAGCACCGACCGGATACCGTTCCCGCTGGCGGATGTAAGTGGAAATCTTGTCCCGATCGAAGCGAATCCCTCGCAGCCCGAGGCGAACAACCGGCAGGGGGTCGATCGCGTCCTTCTTGGTCCGCGTGTATACCCAGCCGGGCGTGACCCCGAAGACTTCGCACAAATCCCGGACGGTCAAGAGCTTGGTCGGCCCGACGGCTCGACCCTCATCGCCCGGCGCGGTGTTTGGGATGGGGAAGGTACGCATCTCGCTCTGGATCCTGTGTATGGGCTTCCCAGACGCAGGCATGATGGGTCGCTACCCGAATTGGGTCAAATTCGCCGACAACCGATGTCTGGCGCAAGTTTTCGCCTGAATGCACCGCAGATTTGACCGAATTTCGAAGCCGCCTCATGCTGACTCGGCATTCGAGGAGGCCCAGGTGACGAAGCGACCCAGGTTTTTCATCATCGCGGTTTTGCTAACGTTTCTCGACTTGGCGGTCGTTGTCTGTTACGGCTGGCCGGTTTGGACAACATGGTCAGGTGACCCTTGGAGCTGCGGACTCTTGGTTCTCCTGGCCGTATTAGGGGCAACTTCGCTGGCGAATGTTTGGGCTCAAGTGGTCCCTGCACAAGACATCTTGCTTGGCGACCGGAGCGCCGACCGTGAGCAAATCGCGGTGCCAATTCCAGTACAAGTGCAAGGACAAAGCGATGTTTGATTCAATCGAAGATCTCGCAAGCAAACTTGCAGCCACCGGCTACTTCATCGACCCGGTGATGACCCAGGTTGTATTCCTGGCGGCGAAGCTGCAGAAGCCACTTCTGCTTGAAGGACCCGCGGGAAGTGGCAAAACGCAATTAGCGGTCTCGGTCGCCGCGGCCGCGAGAACGCACGTCGAGCGGCTCCAGTGCTACCGCGGCGTCACCGAGGACAAGGCGATCGGCCGCTTCGACGAGGGCTTGCAGCGTCTCTACATGGAGTTCTCAAAGGGCCAGCACGAAGACTGGCAGAGCGTTCAGACGAATCTCAAGGGGCGGGACTTCTTCCGTCCCGGTCCCCTGATGCGGGCGCTCGAATGCGAGCGGCCCTGCGTGCTGCTCATTGACGAATTGGATAAAGTCGACGATGGCTTTGAAGCCATGCTGCTGGAAATCCTTTCCGCATGGCAACTTTCGATTCCGGAATTCGGCACGGTTGCGGCGAAGAGCCTAGTGCGCGTGGAGATGCTGCGCACCGTGAGGACATGCGAGCTGGCGATTACGCTTCACACTTTGTCTCACATGCCAGGTCGGAATCGACCGGAGGTTGCTTCGACGCCGCTGTTTCGTGGACGGGATGGTGTTCTTCTCCTCGATCTCTGGAAGGAAGAACACCGCGCGCTCCGGGGAAAGTTGGCACCCATCTTCTATAACCGCGCCGGAGAGGTGCTGCATCTACCACAGCGGTTTGAAGAGACGATCAAAAAAGTGACGTCGGCGGTTTGCTGCGTCGGCTGCAAGCATTCGCATATCGGAGTCCCGCCAGTAGTCGGAGGTTTGAGATCATGACGCATCCCATCAAAGCTGCGATTACAGTCGGCGAGCCGAACTGGACTCCGCTTGAGCTGCTCCTTCCTGCCCGAGAGCTTGAGGACTTCATGTACATGGGCCGAGCTGGGGAGATCGAGTTGTACAAGCACTGCCTCACGCGCCGTTATCTCAACATCAGTGCGGACGGCCAGCGGTTCTACCGCTATTCCGACGGGACGTATGTCGAGGTCACCAAAGCTGTGGCTCTCGACCATGTACGCAACCGAGACCACTAGGAAAGGAACAACCACCATGGCAAAGAGCGTCAACAGGACATTTCTGCTCGGGCACGTTGGCAAGAATCCCGAGGTCGGAACTACACCGGGCGGCACGCTTGCCGTTAACTTTTCTCTCGCGACTACCGACCGGGAGAAGGACCGTCAGGGCAACTGGTCCGACAGGACCGAGTGGCACAACCTGGTCGCTTACGGCCGGACCGCGGAGATCGTGCGGGATTATGTGAGCAAGGGCACGCAACTCTTCATCCAGGGCAAGATTCAAACGCGCTCCTGGGATGACAAGGAATCCGGGCAGAAGCGGTACTGGACGGAGATATTCGTCCATGATCTGACGCTGCTGGGCGGCGGCCGTGGGGAGAATGGCGGCTCCGCTCACAGCAATGGTCGAGACGATTCCCGGAGGAGTTCTGGTGGATCGGGCTACCAGCGGCAGGGGATGGAAGGGCAGTACGCCGACGAAGAACTGAACCCTGATGAGATCCCGTTCTAGAACAATGTGTCTTCATCAACTTGAACCAGGGCGCTCTTCGGGGCGCCTTAGTTTTTTGAGGAGCAAATGCGATGGCAACCAATGAAGCAAAGACTGGTCCGGATACCGAGGCTCTTTTCACGCAGTTGGCGGAACCGTTTGGCCCTTCGGAGATTAAGTGGCGCGTGACTCACACGAGCCACGATGGCACCCGCGGCGCGGTGATCGCATTCGCGGATCCGCGAGCCTACACTGACCGGCTCAACCAGCTCTTCACCCCGAGCGGCTGGACCAGGAACTACGACGTCACCACGGTATCGGCCGTGAGCCGGCAGAAGCGGGACAAGCTCATCCAAACCGGCAAAGTTTTGGTTACTTGCACGCTGACGATCGCGCGGCTTGGGACTCACTCAGGAAGCGGGGAGCAGTGGGCAGATGAACAGAACGCGATGACATCGGCGGAAGCCCAGGCATTTAAGCGAGCGGCCAGCTGCTTCGGTCTAGGCCGTTATCTTTACAACCTGCCGGAGACCTGGGTCGATCTCGATGGGCAGGGTAAGCCGACCAGGCTTCCCGCACTTCCCAACTGGGCGCTTCCGAAGGCTAATTCGGCAACCGGAAAGACCAACCCGGCCTGCGGTCCACGGCCTCCGGAAGTGCAACGTGGGCCCATCGATCAGAGAATTACGGGCAAGATCGAAGGCTTTCGGCGCATTCTCGGCGATCCAATTTACGGCGAGATATTGTGGCGTGTCGCACGAACGCAGAAGGCCAACGCCATCCCCAACGCACAGCTACAGACGAATGTCGCGGAGGCGATGGAACGTGCCTCACGGGGAATCCGCAAGGCGCAGTCCCTGGCCGAGTCGATCGGCGATACGCAATTCGTCTCCGTGCTCGATCGCTTGCACATCGGGTCGATGACAACGATCAGCAATCTCGAAGCACTCAAGCGTCTGGTTTCGGAACTCGAAGGGCTGGCCGGCCAACCTGCCGCCTGATCGCCGATGACTTGTAGCGTACCTCCGTCCACACGCCGCGGTGCATAACAAGCACGGCGCGGATGATACTTCGCGCTCCGAAACCTGTCTCGGCCCCATCTCTGCGGGCTGTCTGCCCCAATAACTGTAGAACGTCATACACGCTGCGAATCCTTCGATTGGCGGATGAGTCGCTGCGCCAAGGAGCTTTGAATGAGAGCCGAGGACGACCGTCCTGAAACATTCGTTGAGTGGGTTCTGGCTCTGCTGGAAGGACATTTTCCATGGCTGGGATCAGGGCAAGATGAACCGGTCGGAGGAGCGGATACGATCGATGAACTCGCCGACTTGTACAAGTCGCTGATTGAGCAGCGCGACAAGGCGCGTCGCGAAAACGGTGATCCACGAGCGTAACCGGCATCGGTCGTCGCCACCTGGAGTATCTATGTGCAATGTACGGATGATTCGAACGGAGCCCGGCCTGATTTCAATTCCGTTGGAGAAAGCCATCTATTGTAAGAACTGTACGATGGTCTCGTCTTCAGCCAGGCAGCGGTGCGGTCTCTGTGGGTCAGAGCAGATCGTCCGATTGGCTCCTCTGATCCCAGAGCCGTGGGATCCAGGTCCGATGCCAGCTCCTGCCATGGCCGCATAGCGGACAAACGGCAGCGAGTCTGGAATTGATAGTTGGCGATTACCCATTCGTTCCACAGTGAACGCTCACCTGGTCTCGCCAGGAGCGGTCTGCACATAGGCGAGTTTCGCCGACAATTCTGAGTTGAGCCCCTGGTGGTCTGCCTTTACAGGGTTTATCTTTAATCGCATGGATCGCGCAATCACAAAGCCGGCTCGCATGATTGCATGGCTGTTGTGCGCGGTTCTGGCATGCCTGGCGCTTGATTCGCCGCACTGCGACCGGTGTGATGGGCTGCTCACTGTGGTCTCTTCTTCGCCTCAAATTGCTGTCAGCCAGCAGCAGCCCGATACCCCGGAGCCTTGTAACGGCGTCTGCTGGTGCTGTGGCTTTCACGGGCTTCCGAATGCAACTCCTGTTCTGGGTCCGGTGAAAACCGTGACCTTAAAGGTTTGGCCCGAACCGCTCTCACCTGTCTTTGCCCCACGCTCATCCATCTATAGACCTCCCCGTAAAGATGTCTCCTCTTAGCTTCCCCGTCCCGTGCCTTTAGCACGGATGCTGAAGTCCACAATTTTACTTTGGAGACATCTATGCGTCTATGCGTGTTCACGCTCAGTGGAGCGTGCCTGTTTGTGTTTTTGTGCCTGCCTGCTCGCGGGCAGACTGCCTCTGAGCCGTCCTCCGGCCATCCTCAAAAGGCCGTTGAGGACAAAGACCCTGTAGCGATTGTTGAGCTTGGCGCAGCAACGAGCTGGAACTTCAGCGGAGGCGCAGCGACGTTCGCGCCGAATCTTGCCGCAGAGGTTACACCAATCGAGAACTGGCTGGAACTTGAGGCAGGCGTGTCGCCTTTTTACACTCGTAAGTCAACGGAATGGGATACAGACCTACTTTTCAAGAAGCCGTGGACCATTTCACGGAGGGCAGAGTTCATGCTGGGCGTCGGTCCAGAATGGGTCAGCCTCAGAGAGAATGGAAAAGTGACCAACTCCATCTCGGGGGAGGTGGCAGGAGACTTCATGTTCTGGCCGGCCGGCAAACACCGTTTCGGCTGGTTCCTCGAACCGGCATACGACTACAGCTTTGCCGGAAGCCATCAGCAATCCATCGGCATGAGCGGAGGTCTCCTCATCGGGATTCCATGATAGTCCCGCACCCTGAGCCATTTGTCACCTGACGGCGACAGGCCAAAGCGCTCGTCCAGATCAGAAGCTGGAAGTCCCCACCTTGCCCATTTTATGAGAATCCAATTCGACAGATGAGGTGAATCTATGAGGAATGTCGCGCGCCTGAAAATGGGTTACTACCCGTTACCGGAGGCCGAGGGTGTCAAACTTCGCTCCCTGCTCTCCTTCACTGAGCCGGCTTCGGTAATCGATCCTTGCGTCGGACAAGGCACTGCGTTGCAGCTTGTGACGAGCGAAGCTCCCGTCCGGCGCTACGGCGTCGAACTCGACGCCGAACGTGCACGGATCGCCAACGCTAACGGCGTAGATACGATCCAGGGCAATGCCTTTGACGCCATTGCGCATCCAGAATCCGTCTCGCTCCTCTACCTGAATCCGCCCTACGATTCGGAGATCGGATCCATCGCAAATCGCCGTATGGAGGCAGTGTTCTTGGAACATACCTACCGATGGCTGGTGATGGAAGGCGTACTGATCCTGGTGATCCCGTTCGAGCGATTGCACGACTGTTCCGGCATCCTTGCTTCTCACTTCACCCAGCTCGTTGTTCTTCGCATGACAGATGAGGAATCGGTCAAGTACCGGCAAATCGCGGTGCTTGGCGTACGGCGAGACGTCAGAGGAGCGGCCGTTGAGAACAACAAGCGTCAGCTCTTCAGCATTGGCCTGTATGGCAGCTTCCTGGGACTTCCTGAATTGCAGCCTGGCGTGTGCCCACCCTATTCCGTTCCTCCTTCGGCCGAGTCAGCGCTGAGCTATCGCGGCCTTCCCTACGACCTGTTGGCAGACCTGTTGCCGCAATCGGGCGCATGGAAACAGGCGGCGCCGCTGCTAATGCCGCATGAGGACGTTGCGACTGGCAGACCCATTACGCCACTGCATGGCGGCCATGTCGGGCTTCTGTGCACCGCGGGGCTCCTGAACGGCGTCTTCGGCCAGGGCGACGACCGGCATATAGCCCGCTGGCGCTCGGTCAAGCATGTGACAACATTTGTGGAACAGGACGGAGACACTGAGATCATCCACCATCGGGAGCGGTGGGCCAACGAGTTGTACCTCGTATATGCCGATGGGAGGACGCTGAAGCTCACTGAAACGCCTGCGAAGAAGGAGGGCGAAGCCGATGGAGAATGCACACCTGCGGCTCGGGCTGCTTGAGTACCCGGCACGGCGACCAAGCCAATGCGCTGGTCCTTTACTGGAACAAGCAGCACAAGCGGGAAGCCAAAGCGAGGCAATGGTTCATGGCCGATATGGCGTTAGGCTGCCTCCTTGAAGCGTGGCTCTACGCCTACTTCATTATCTGGAGTGGCGACGACGGCAACGATTCTGCAAAGGATGAACAGATTCCAGACGGCCTCGTGCTGAATGACCTACTTGACGGCGCCAAACAACTTGACCTGTAGACAACGGTCAAGTTCAAGGACAAGTTGGGGGATCACGCGGTTCAGGATGTGGCGCACGAGATTCGCCATCTGCGTAACAACATGCACGCGGGCGTGGCACTCAGGAAAGAATTCGATCCTGCAAGGTTCACAAAGAAGGACTACACGCGGCTGAAGAAAATCTTCGACGCCGTCTGGGAAAACTTTGAGCTCGCGCTGTGACCATCGCTTGCAGTCTGGGTAGCAAATTGCATCATTGGCTTTCGCTTGAGATGCTTGTTTGCTGAGTGAACCGCACGTTGCCGGAGCAACTAAGCTTCAGGCGAGGACAGTTCAGGCTTTTGCGAACCGAATTTCCCATGATTCATATGATGGAAGATTATCTTGTCTTGCTCACGGCGGTACTCCATCCAGCAATAGCTCATGTACCACGCGCCGTTTGCGCCCCGATACCGCCCACCGATTTCAACGACTAACGCGCGCTGCTCCACTCGGGCGGCGTTGAGCTTTTCTTCTATTTGCCGCATTACTTTCGGCAGTTCCCAAACTTCGCAGTCATCCGAGAACTTCACATTGTTTTGCTGATCCATAGAAATGAACGCGAATCCCTTGGATTCCTTATCGATTCGCGCAACATAGGCTTGGCGGGTTTTCACGCTGTCCGCCAGCTCGATTGGAAAGATCTCCACTTCGTAGGCATCGCCCTTTCCGCGGTTCTGGATGAACACGCCGCGCTCCCAATATTCACGCTCCTTGCGGTACTCGGAAACTTCAAGAAATCGCGCACGCGGATCGTCGTGGGGAACTTCACCCCATGAGTCGAAGACAAGGATCGGGCGATCTTCTGGCCAGGACAACCGATCAATTTCTGCCTGCAGTTCCCCTTTTCCCTGAAAGGCATCGAAAAGCAGCGAATACATTCTTGCATCGAGCTTCTTTGACGTGAAATAAAGTTGGGCAGCCATGTAGATTGCCAAGATGACCACATAGAGTGCCATCGTAACCCAAATCGTGTGCCAGTCGGAGTGACCCTGCTTGTATTGCTGAAACGCGAGTATGGCGGGCACGGCGAATAGAACGAAGACCCGCAGCCAAAAAGTCTTCACGGTCCAGTCGAAGACGGCCTTCCTGTACCGCTTCCAGAACCGCCTTCTGTAGTCACCGGGCGGTGGAGTTTCCAATTTGCCTTCGTCGGCCATGTTCTCGATGGTCGCATTCAGTTGCCAGGTTACGCAATCCGGACTCCATTTGTGTGGCTGGTGGCCCCAGCGGAAGCGCATAAGAACGACAACAGGTAGTTCTCAGAAAGGTATGTCGTCATCGCTCAGCTCAACCTTTTCAGCAACCGGCTCTTCGACTTTCAAGTCGATGAGAATCCGCGCTGCATGGTTGAGCAACTCGCCACGATCCATGAAGATAATCTGACGCCGTTGGCTGTCATCCAGCTGCTGACCGAGCCACTCCTTAGCTTGCTTTGTGATTTCGCTGGCGGAGATGATGAAGAGGTGATCAAGTAGCACTTTACAATTCGCTTCCGGATCGAAAATCGGGTGAGTAAATGCCATCCGCGCCTGATTCAGCACACTCGCCACGTTCCTCTCGCCACTAGCGTTGCTCGAATCGATCTTGTCCTTTTTCACTTGCGCACAAAAATAGAGCCAGTGTCCCGTGGGAATCTGGAATTTCATCCATAAGTCTTTACCAAACTCGAGCGACTTATCTTTGTGTCCCGTCGGGCTGACGCGCCGAAAGGTGAGCCTCTGGAACAGCGGGACGAGAACCTCTTCGATGAATTCATCCTCGCTTACTCTGTCGAGGAACTTCGCCAGTTTCTCTCTTTGCTCCTTCTCTTGCGGTGATAGAGGCTGCGTCTTCTGTGAAAACCCTTCTGTGCTTATGCCGGTGCCTGTGTTTCTCAGAAAGGCCGTTCCATCCTTGTCGAGCTGGGCGACGATGCCGTGCCGTTTCACAACCTCATTGAAACTTTCGAGCGCCAGGTTCACGTCGGCACGACGGACCTCTCCCCGCACCGGTAATTCCAATCCCTTGTTTGCTCGGGCGAAATCGTCTGACTCAAAAAGCCGGCAGATAACTTTACATAGATCGTCGGAGGGCAAATCGGGCGACCGTGCCGGGCCCCCGTTCAATTCAATAAGGCGGTCTTTGGCCCAGAACCGCCGTGTCTGGCTGTTATCGTGCTTAAACGGCAGATCGATACTCTCGAAAAATCTGGTGATGTAATAGCTGGTACGACGGGGAAAGTGCTTCGCATCGCCAACCACCATCTCTGCGAGTTCTTCGAGAACATAGTCGGATAGTTTCATGGTATTGGTTACATTTTACGTTTGCTCGGGGCCACACCCGCTCCCCTCGTCAGGCCCTCCGACAAGACAGAGTTCCTTTCGTTGCCGCGAAGGAACAAGTGCTTCTCGGCCCCTCCGGGCTTCGGGGCGTTGCCGGTCCTAGCTCCGCATTTGCGGAATTCGATGGAAATTATTGGGATCAGTCCCGGTAAACGCCCATGTCGCCGGGAGGAATTCTGCATTCACCCTAAATCGCCAGCCACCCGCTGAGCACCATCCCGATGAATGGCCAACTTGGCTGGCACACCGCCCTTTGGGCACCTAGTCAAGAATACGTTCAGACCGCTTCCGTTATTGGTCCGCAACGTGGGCCAAACGCAGAGCTGCGTCTCACCTGTAATCCGTCCGCTCCACATTCCATGTACAACCTAAATCCCACCTTGGAGATGTTGATTCATGAGCAGCCTGACTGTGAAAGCCCTGCACCGCGAGTTCTTCTATAACGGAACCCGCATCCCAGATCCCGCACCCAACTTGACCGTCGAAGAAGTGAGAGAATTGCTGACGCCATCCTTCCCCGAAATTGCCACTGCGACACTGGCGGGGCCGGAGGACACCGGAGGCGCCCTTCGCTACACATTCAGCCGGGCCATCGGCAGCAAGGGCTGATCCTGAGACTCCAAGCAGAGTCCCGTTCTGATCTTCTCCCGCGCCCCTGTGTGGCGCCTGCTTTGCAAGGGAGTTGGTCGCTACCCGAATCATCGCGACAAGGTGGCACATCATGAAGAACGGCAAAGCCGATCAGACCCACCTTCTCGCGGAACTCCGTCGGCTTGAGTGCAAGCCGCCCAAGAGAGCCGACCGGCTCGTCGCGAGGCATCTGAAATGCGAAGAGTCACAAAGCCTGGCGCACGCCGTCGCGGAAGCGGCCAGGAGATCGTCATCGGGCACGATGCCGGCTCTCGAAGCCCCGAGCGAACTGCTGCCACCCCTGATATAGCGCTGCTGGGCCAGGGTTGCGGCGAAACCCTTCCGTCCCTCCGACGCATCCCCACTAGCTATCGCCTGGAGACAAACGGCGAGTGCCTCTACCGCCTGTGCCTGGCGCTGGTGGAGCGGAATCTCGCCGACGAAAAGCTATGGCAACAAACCAGCAAAGTCGCTGTGGTCTTCGCGCGAGGCGCCATCCAGAAGCTGATTGAAGAGTTCTCCGGCGGCGCGCTCACAGACAAGATCGACTATTGCTTCGAAGTCAGGGACGACCTTGGGACAGGATATTGGCGGGGCGGAGCTCTTGGCGAAGGCAAGCTGATGGCCGCGTTCGAACTCCAGGCCTGCGGCTACCTCAAGATCGGGGCCGCGCTGGCCGCGCTCGAAGAGCAGGAGCGATTCCTCGGGGCGGCGTTCTACTACCTGTTGCGGAGTTCCCTCTACCGCTGGATTCGCATCTACGACCACACAGACGCCGAGTGCTACAACGAACAACTGCATGAGTGGATGGAGCAGGACGAACCCGAAAGCCGGGACGCTTACGAATTCCCGGCGGTCGATGAGGCAATCCCGGAGCCCGTCCGGACCGCAAAGGATTGGACATATCCCAAAGCACGCAAACTGCTGCGAAGGCACCTTCAGGGGCCGTGTTCCATCTGGATTCAGAAGCTGCTGACCCTCCATCGGCTGTCGCGGTTGAAGGGCCAGGTCATGCGCTTCGAAGGGGAATACGACGACCCGCCGGTGCCGAGCTTGTTGCTGGTCTTCCGTGAGAATGACGCGATTCAGGCCTGTTTCGATCACGAATCAGAACGGTATAACGAGACCACCAATGAGCCGTCCTGCGCGGTCTGCTTTCGGCCGGAGGTTGGCGAAGAGTTCGACGCGGCAATTCGCACGATGGCGATTTTTCTCAGGGTCAACATGGAGCTTGCCGGTCTGATTACCTTGCTGAACGGTAAGGAGGAGGAGCATGCAGGTCGACGTGAGCATCGGACAGAACCATCACTTCGCGCTGCGTGAAGCCTTGCTGATCTACCAATCGACCGAACACCAGCACGGTCATTTCGGAAATACGTTCATCACCTACCACGAAGTGAACGCAGACAACCGCGCCAAGCAACCGACGCTCGGTCCGGCAAAGACACTGACTATGGAGTTCGTTCAATCGCTGGTCCAATCCCTGGGAGGCCGGGTGCAGGCAGAGTTTCTTCCTGAGAGCGTGCTCGCACACACCGAGCGGCTGATTGCCTGGTGGACGCTGCCACAAAAACACCCGATGTTCTTCGGAACGACGCAGGGTGACATGGCCGGAATGAGTGGCGCGATCTTCCCGCAGCCCGCTCTTGTCTGGCTGGCGATGGATCATTCACTGTCGATCAGGGCGTTCAAAGAAAATCGCCGCCCCGCTGCCGATACAAAGCTTTGTGTTGCTCCCTACTGGAATGTTTACGACACAGGGAGCGTCTGCCTTGGATCGATGCGGGCTCCCGATGCCTCCACCGTCGCCTCCATTCCTCAGTGGGAACAGAGCTTCTATGAAAGCGAGTTTACGCATGGTAACGTCGGCAGGCTTACACGCCATTCCGGCGGATTCGAGGGACTGTGGAAGGAACTCGCCGGCAAGGAGGAATTTCCCGCTGACTCGCTGATTGAATTGCCGGAGACATTGGAGGAGTTCTTGTCAGGAAAGAGGCGCGGCCATGATCTTTGAACACGCTCTTCCGAAGTCATTGTGCCGAAGAGGGCAGCCGCTCCGCGTGCTGGTTATCGGTGCGGGAGGCAATGGCAGCGCGGTCCTACTCGGCCTACCCTATCTCCACCAGGCGATGAAAGTGTGGGGCCATGCCGGAGGTATCCACGCGATGTTGGCGGATGGGGATCAGGTTACTGAAACTAACTGCGTCCGCCAGCCGTTTGCCGCGGCCGATGTCGGACTGAACAAGGCAGTCGTATTGATCAACCGGGTCAATCTCTTCTGGGGTCTTAGATGGCAGGCGCACTCTGAGCACTTTCACAAGGATTCTCTGAGAAGCAATTCGGCAGGCCCTCACCTGATTATTGGCTGCGTCGATACACGGGCGGCGCGGCTGGCCATCCTGTCCGCGGTCACCCGAGCGAATGACAGCACTGTCTACTGGCTCGACCTTGGCAACAACGGAAGTAGCGGTCAATATGTGCTCGGCCAACCCTTGAACGCCGCGAACCGCCGCTCCGCGGCCAGGCTCAGAACCGTTGCGGAACTCTATCCGGAGATTGCAGATGCGGAGGCAGGCGAGGACCCGTTGCCCAGTTGCAGTGCGGCCGAGGCCCTCGAACGGCAAGAGCCCTTCATCAATCAGGTATTGGCGACAAGCGCACTCGCTATGCTTGCGAGGCTCTTTCGCTACGGCACGCTCACCCATCACGGAGCCTTCTACAACGCTTCAACAGGTCGCACGAGTGTATTGGGGGTCGATCCCGATCTCTGGAAAAAGATCCAGAAGCGTACTCGCAAACATTCGCCGGCCAGACAAAGAAAACAATAGGAATCCAATCGTCAATTTCATTCTCACAGGAAGGTGAATCCATGTTCAAAGAACTGGGTCCGCTGCTTCGGCAGAGGACCGTTGTCATGATCCTGACGCGTTTGGAGGACGACACCATCCGCGTCAACATCATTCCCCGCAAGCTCAACGAAAGCGATAACGATGCGCTCACTACTCCCCTTAGCGTGGCAGGCACGGCGGAAGAGCTGGACGTCGAGTTGCCTTCCGCGCTGGTCCAGTTTGTTGGAGCCCATCTCGAACTGAAGAACACGCTCGAATCCGCCAAGGACCAGATGGCGGCGGCAGCGAAGGCCGCAAAGGCGGAGGCCCGCTCGAAAGTGGCGCCGAAGACTGCGCCGGTCCCGAACCGAGCCAGCGGGGGCTGAGACAAAGAAGCCAGCGGACACGGCGCCCAAGCCTGCCGAGCCCAGGAAACAGGAGCCGGCACGCAATGCCAGCCTCTTTGACATTGGACCGGCGCTAGCGTCAGCTCCCTTGTCCGCGCCGGATGCGGACGATGAAGAGGAGATTCTTACCGAAGCCGGTGACGATGAGCCAGCGGACGAGCCCGATGACCTGGATGAGGCCGCCTAAGCGGCCCATCGGGCCCTTGAGCCCTAGCCCGCTCCGATAGAATGGTAGGGACTCATCCCAGTAACTGTGATCGGATCGTAAATCAAGCGTTTTCTGGCACCTAAACAGCTACCCCAGCGCTCAACTTCGATTGGCGATCTACTGATTCGTGAATTTTCAACGCCATGGCAATGACACTCAATCCCGACAAAGCCCTGATTTTCCGGATCGTTCACCGAGACAATCTCCCGTGGATTCTCGATCACGGCCTGCACGCCAGCAATAGTGAGATTTTCGATCCAACTTACCGCAACATTGGCAACGTCGATCTGATTGGGAAGCGGAATCACCGGAGGGTCAGGGTTGGTCACGGAGGTACTCTGAGCGACTATGTGCCCTTTTATTTCACTCCGTTTTCGATCATGATGTACAACATTCACACGGGGTACAATGTCCCGCATTTACCGAATGAGGAGATCCTGATCCTAGTCTCGTCGCTGGTCAGGATAGCGGAACTTCAAATTCCGTTCGTGTTTACTGACCAACACGCGTATCCCGCGATGGCAAATTACTACACCGACCTGGGTGACTTGGGCGAAATAGATTGGGCCCTGTTGAACCGAAGGGATTTCCAGCACGATCCGGACGACCCCGCCAAGAAGGAGCGATACCAAGCGGAGGCTCTCATCTGGAAGCACGTTCCGCTTGAAGCCCTTCTCGGGATCTGTAGCTGTAATGCAGCTGTTGATGCGGACGTAAAGGCCGAGCTTGCAAAAAGGAACCTCGACGTACAATCGAGTGTGCAGAGGAATTGGTACTTCTGATGATGAAATTCACCCAAGGTAATCTACTCGACGCTCCTGCCGAGGCGCTGGTAAATACCGTGAATACGGTCGGCGTGATGGGCAAAGGAATCGCTCTGATGTTCAAAGAGGCATTCCCAGCAAACTTCCGTGCCTATGAGGATGCCTGCAAACAGAAGGAAGTCAAGGTCGGCAAGATGTTCGTGACGGAGAACCGGACCTTCTCCGGACCGCGCTGGATTATCAACTTCCCCACGAAGAAGCACTGGCGGCAACCGTCCAAGCTGGAGTGGATCATCGAAGGGCTGGGAGATCTTCGCAAGTTCGTCCAGGAACATCAGATCCGTTCGATTGCCCTACCGCCGCTCGGAGCGGGAAATGGGGGGCTCGATTGGAGCGAGGTGCGACCTGAGGTGGAACGCATCCTTGGCGCCCTCGAAGGGGTGGACATCCTTGTCTTCGAACCGACCGCGAAATATCAGAACGTCGCCAAGCGGACCGGTGTGGAACAGCTGACTCCGGCGAGAGCGCTCATGGCGGAGATGATCCGACGTTATTGGGTCCTCGGAATTGAATGCACCTATCTGGAGGTGCAGAAACTGGGATGGTTTCTTGAGCGATCGATCCACGCACTCGGGATCGACGACCCGCTCAATTTCCAATTCAAAGCCGACAAGTACGGTCCTTTCTCGGACCGCCTACGGCACATGCTCGATGCTCTTGACGGGACCTATCTGCACTGCGACAAGCGGCTCAGCGACGCGGGACCATCGGATACGATCTGGTTCGACGAAGCGCATCGACGGCATGTGGATCTGTATCTCCAACAGGAGACTTCGGCCCCCCTCAGAGAAGTTCTCGACTTGACGGCGAAGCGCATCGACGGCTTCGAATCGCCGTTGGGTATGGAACTTCTCGCAACGGTAGATTGGCTGATCGAGAAGGAGCACCGGGAACCGACCATTGCCGGGATTCGCGCCGGTTTGCGAGAGTGGCCAGCGGGACAAGCTGCTGCCGAGCGCAAACTGCGCTTGTTCAACGATCGGCTCATCGGTTTGGCGATCGATCAATTGGCGATGCCTGTCAGCAGCTAGATTCCGGCAGATGTCCGCACCGTCTCGTCTTGCTGTCGAGTGAGTGAGTTCAACAATGGAATCTCTACCTAGCGGTTCAGATTTCCGCATCGCCTACTGGCCGGAGAAACTGGTCATCGGGAGGTTGAGCTTGTCGAAGAGAATTTTGTTGCGCTTCTTCGCATCGCGAAGAAGCTTGGTATAGGAGATCACCTCTACATATGCGGAGAGGGATGGGTTATACCCGAAGTATCCCAGGTTGTCCGGCGTACGGATGAGCCCCTTGTCCTCCGCAATGATCTCCACCTCGCGCTTGGTATCGCAAATGACGTAAGCGTAAGCCGGAATTTTTTCGGACTGCACCTTGATCTCAATACCACGGCGATCCTTAAAGTGCCCACCCTTTATTTCCCTGATCAAGCGATAGACCTGCTCGATCGGATCCTCATTCCGGTAGTTGCTGCGATCGGGCTTCTTGAACTCGACGATGACGAGCGAATTGAGTACGGCTTCATCTTCCGCAAACGTCAGGGCCCGGTCGAACAGCATAAGATCCGGCCGCGATAGGGACTCATTGCCAAGGACATTGGCCGTGTGGAGGGGCAAGTCTGAAGCCAGGTAGCCATGGTAGGCCAGCCGTTCGTCGATAATCCACAGATTCTGTTGTTCGTAGGGAACATCATCTGATGCTGCCCGCATCGGATAGATGATTCTGTGAATAATCTCTTCCAGCGGATATTTTCCCGTCTCAGGATTGACTTGAAGGCTCTTCTCCAGGAACTCCAGGATGACCCTTCGATGGGCGACATATTGGGCGAGAGAGGATTTTCCGATCTCGTTGGCTCGCTCGATAAATGCCGCAACCTTCGCTTCGTACTCCTCCGGCTTTAACGATTCCTTGTCGCTCTCAGCCAACAACTTCCCGCTTTCCTGCTTCAACTCTCTCTGGCGTTGATGGAGTTGCTCGTGCAACGCGATCTCCAAGGCCAGGCCCTTCGTCGCAGGAGCTATCTTATCGATGAACTGTGACAGGTAGCGAACCAGAGGGCGGTACTCAGGAGCCTCCTGGGCAATGTACGTCGTGATGCGTTCCTGCTTCTCCTTATTGATCTCTTCGAGGAATGGGGCCAGATCCTTTCTTACACTCTCGACTGCATCGGACCGAATGTCACGGATCGTAATCTCGCCCACAACGCTATCGTCGTCGTCGCCATCGGGAATGGAGAAATCAGTGCGCTCTCCGTTCGCCGTCTTGTCGAGGTAATCACCCTCGATAAAGCCCAGATAGACAAAAGGGCCTATGGTGTCAGTGAGCCTGCTCTGAAGATTCGATATCACTTTATCGATCTTTTCTGTTCGAACCTCCCGAGAGTTTGCAGCGTACATCAGACGATGCAGGTTCTCGTAGGGAGAGTACAAGCGAAGGCCACGCATCCTGAACATGTGATCCTTCACCTGGAAGGTGTGATCTGTCGCTCCGGCTGCGAAAGTTTCCGCAAACGTCTTATTGAGATCGATAAAGTCGATCTCATCCCTGAGGGTCACCGACGGAGCTTTCGGATCAATAAAGAAGGGCAGGCATTGCTCCATCAGACGCCGGGAAATCACTGCGAGGCTCCGCGGGCATGTCTCCTTGTAGGGGTCCAACATGCCGATGAGTCGAAGTATTGTGGTCGGTTCCAGCGCAGAGGAAGGCTCCGGAGTCGGCGGCTGATCCGCCTCTGACGTAAACATGAATTTTTGCTGCCACATCTTGCCGTCTTCGAGATAGTGACTCTCGATCTCTGCAGCCCGGAACGCCTTCAGCCACAGAAACCTGCCAAGGCCCTTGCCCCCTTTTCCGGCTTTATAGCGTGTATCAGACGTAAAGAACGAATCGATGTTCCTCGCATTGAAACCGACGCCGTTGTCCGTCACAACGAACGTGTGAATCGCTCCGGTCCCCTCGACATCGTGAAGCGTTGGTTCCCGGACCGCGAAGATGTCGATGTGGGGAATCTCAGATATCGATGGCAATTCTTCCAGCGCCTGCAGTGAGTTAACGACCGCCTCAAAGACCGGCAAGAGCGGCTTTGACCGTGGCAGTACTGTGTTTCGCACTTTTCCCGCGATGTCTACCTTCATTGCTGAGGCTCCGAGGCTTCAAGGAAGTTTAGCATAACCGTTCGCCTATTGTTCGCCAGCCATCCCCAAAGCGCTCTCTGATTGGGCGACCTTCTCCGTTCATTTCCAACTACCTCATTTCCAAATGACTAAGGACTATCCATGAAACCATCCAAGCTATATGAAGCGCTCCATTCG
>CAWIAE010000013.1:0-92666 GCA_963833995.1 uncultured Acidobacteriota bacterium
TGGCAATGTTTATGTACGTACTTCATTCGTACATATGCTCGACCCGTCCAGGGGAGCGGGGTCTTTTACCCTGAAACAGAGTTCATCACAACATATAGTCTTTTCAGTAGATTACAAAGTTTTCGCAAGATGAACATTTTTTCGAATTTGAGAGGCCTGAGCGCTCGCAGAGTTGCTTTGGGCTGCTATATTGATTTTTCGGGGCATCCGAAACAAAGCTTCCCTTTGTATTAAATCTCAAATTAACCGGTGAGTATGTGACCGCCAGCACATCGCGCACATTGGGATTCCAACCGCAGAAGATGAACACCAGGCAGGAAAGCAATCATGGCGCAGATATTTGATCGCAGCTCCAACGCCTTGGCTCGGGCGAGCCTGGTTTTAACGGGGCTGATTGTGATCGCTCTTGGGGTCACCTTAGACCAGCTGCAGCGCTCCCCCTGGGTCACAAGACAGGGTCAGCGCCCGGACCAACCGGTGCCTTTCAGCCACAAGCATCATGTGGAGGGACTGGGGCTGCAATGCCAGTACTGCCATGTGACGGTGGAGAAGTCCAGCTACGCCGGCATTCCCCCGACCAAGACCTGCATCAACTGCCACGCGCAGATCTGGACCAATGCCCAATTGCTGGAGCCGGTGCGCAATAGCTGGGCCACCGGCGAGTCAATTGTTTGGACCAAGGTGCACGACCTTCCCGATTTCGTTTATTTCAACCACTCAATCCATGTGAATAAGGGGATCGGCTGCGCGACCTGCCACGGACGGGTAGACCAGATGCCGCTGATGTACGCCCAGAACACCTTGCAAATGGAGTGGTGCCTGGATTGTCACCGCAATCCAGCCAAAAATTTGCGCCCCACGGCCGAGATCTACAACATGGCCTGGGAGAAGCCGGCGGAGGACCGACCGGTGTGGTGCGCGGTTGGGGATGAAAGGACCGGACTTCCCACGGCCGACAGCGTGAACTGCGCGACAAAAGATCCGGGTTCGGCCGGACCGCAGATGGCCTCTCTTGAGTTGCCTGCTGGAGGTGCACAGGGTACAGTCGGCGACACCTCTGTTGCCAAGCTGCCCGGATCGCCTGTGTACCGAAAGTTCACCAGCCAGGAGGAATTGGGCCATTTCCTGCTGGAAAACTACAAGATCAAGAACCCGCGACAGCTAAGCAGTTGCGACACGTGCCACCGATGAGCAGAAAAGATATGGGCGGAGAATCGCCAGTGCCCTTCAAAACGGGGAATCCTGTGAATAACGACGAGAACAGAGTTGATCAACCCGCGGGAGACGCTCCCATGACGCTTGCCGACGTGCGCCGGGAGTTGAAAGGCGTGAAAGGCAAACGTTACTGGCGATCAATCGATGAACTGGCCGATACACCCGAGTTTCAATCGGCAGTAGAGCGCGAGTTCCCGAGTGCGGCGCAGGAATGGGTCGATCCCGTATCGCGGCGCGGCTTCATGAAGCTGATGGGCGCGTCAATGGCCCTTGCAGGGCTGGCCGGTTGTACTAAGCAGCCCGACGAGCCTATTTATCCCTACGTGAAGGCCCCGGAAGACCTGGTGCTGGGTAAGCCGATGTATTTTGCCACGGCGCATCCGTTCGTTACAGGGGCGGTTCCGCTGCTGGTAAAGAGCAGTGAATTTCGGCCGATCAAGGTGGATGGCAATCCCGATCACGCCTACAATCGCGGTTCATCGGACCCGTTTTCTCAGGGGACGCTGCTGGGACTGTACGATCCGGACCGCTCGCAGAAGGTCCTCTATCGCGGTGAGAACCGCGATTGGGCGGAGTTTGCCGAAGCGCTGCAGGTTAAGGTAGCCGGGACTAAAGACGGGACCGGGATTTACTTCCTGAGCGAGACAATCATCTCGCCAACTCTGGCCCGGCAATGGAGGGCAGTTCAGGCCGCGTATCCCAAGGCGACGTTAGTGCAGTATGACCCGGCGGTGGCGGGAACCGCGGTTACCGGTTCGCAAAACATTCAATATGCGCTGGACGATGCCGATGCAATTGTCTCGCTGGACGCGGATTTTGTTTCGGGCGCTGCGTTTCCGGGCTTCCACAACCTGACTCGATCGTATTCCGGACGGCGCAAGGAACCGGAAAAAGGGATGAACCGGCTCTACTCCGTTGAGAGCAGCCCTTCGACGACCGGCTTCAAAGCGGAGCATCGGTTGGGGTTGCGTGCCAGCGAGATTCCTGCCTTTGCAGCGGAACTGGCGAAGGCTGTCGGCATTGCGGGCGTTGAGGCCCCGTCGTACTCGTGGACGGCAGAGGAGCAAGCATTTCTGGCTGCCGCGGCCAAGGATCTGAAGGCCAATGCGGGCAAGTGCGCGGTGATTCCGGGCCTTTATCAGGATGCATCCGTGGCGGCGCTGGCACTGGCCATGAACGATGCATTGGGGAATGTGGGTAAGACGGTGATTGTGAATGCCGAGCCGCTGAATCCTCTGCCCAGCGATCAGATTGCCGACATGAAAGCGTTGGTGGGCGATCTGAATGCGGGCAACGTGGACTGGCTGATCATCCTGAACAGCGATCCGATCTATTCGGCTCCGGCGGATCTCGGATTCGCGGACGCATTCAACAAGGCAAAGATGGTGGCGCACCTTGGCTCACACGTCGACGAGACGGGGCAGATCGCGCAGTGGCATATTCCCGCAGCGCACTATCTGGAATCATGGTCGGATGCGCGGGCCTATGACGGCACGGTGTCCGTCGTCCAGCCCATGATCGATCCGCTCTATGGTGGCAAGACCGCGCATCATGTCTTCCAGATGCTGCTGAACGACCCCATGATGAGCCCGTACGACGCCGTGCGCGAAACTTGCAAGCCGCTGATCAAGGGGGATTTTGAAACCGGCTGGCGCAAGGCGCTGCACGACGGATGGATCGCAGACACCGCGTTCGCCAAAGCGGGAACGGTGAAGGTGCAGATTCCCAAAGTGCCCGCACCCACACCGAAGGACTCGGTGGAGATCATTTTCCGGCCCGATCCGAATGTGTATGACGGCCGCTGGTCGAACGTGGGCTGGTTGCAGGAGTTGCCGAAGCCGGTGACCAATCTTAGCTGGGACAATGCGGCGATTGTTTCCGGCGCCATGTTGACGAAACTGGGCCTGGAAGAAGACGACATCGTCGAGTTAACCGTGGGCAACGGGAAGGTGAAAGCGCCGATCATTGTAGCGCCGGGACATCCTGACAATTCGGTGACGGTGTACCTGGGCTACGGCCGGGAGTTTGCAGGGCGCGTGGGATCGGGCATGGGCTTCAACGCCTACCTGATTCGCAACACGTGGGCTCCATTCTACGCGACAGGTTCGATCAGGCATGTGGAAGGCAAGTGGGGCATCGCCATCACCAAAAGCCACTACCAGGATCACCGCTCGAAGATGTTTGGCGGGCAGGGGAACGGCAACAACTCGCTGGAAGCCGATGAGGCATTGGGCGAGCGAGCGATCATTCGCTACGCAACCCTGGCGGAGTTCAAGGCCAATCCCGAGTTTGCCCATGAGGGCTACAGTCGCGAAGGAACTGATATGGGGACTACGCTCTTCCCCAACTGGACGTATCCCGATAACAAGTGGGGCATGTCGATCGACATGAACAGCTGCGTGGGATGCAACGCCTGCATCGTGGCCTGTTACGCGGAAAACAACATTCCGGTAGTGGGCAAGCAGCAGGTGCGCATCGGCCGCAACATGCAGTGGATTCGCATCGATACCTATTTTGAAGGCGACTTGGCCGCTCCGCGGGCGCACTTCCAGCCCATGCTGTGCCAGCAATGCGAGAACGCACCGTGCGAGCAGGTTTGCCCGGTAGGCGCGACGATCCATACCCCGGAAGGCCTCAACATGATGGTCTACAACCGGTGCGTGGGTACCCGCTACTGCTCGAATAACTGCCCCTACAAGGTGAGGCGCTTCAACTTCCTGCTCTATTCCGACTACGAGACGGAGAGCCTGAAGCTGATGCGCAACCCGGATGTCACGGTTCGTTCGCGCGGGGTGATGGAGAAGTGCAGTTACTGCGTACAGCGCATTTCGGAAGCCAAGATCGAGGCTGACAAGGAGAATCGCCCTGTTCGCGACGGCGAGATTGTTACGGCTTGCCAGCAGGCCTGCCCGGCCACGGCGATCACCTTCGGCAACCTGAATGACAAGACCAGCAGGGTAGCCAGGCTGAGTGCACAGCAGCGCACTTACCAGGTGCTCGCCGACCAAAACACCCGGCCGCGAACGACCTACGTGGCTGAAGTCCTGAATGTGAATTCTGAACTGGAAAAGACACCGGTGGAACACGCACCGGCAAAGGGTTGAAGACGCGATGGCAACCAGGGAAATAAAAACCGGCGACCCGGGCATCGACCCAGCAACAGGAGAATTCCGGGTTATTGGGCAGGGGCAGACATTCAAGACGGTGACCGAAAAGATTTCGCGCATCGTCCTCACCCCGCACACACCGCTGGGTTGGTTCGCCTTTTTCGGCATCGCCGGCGCAGGCGCAACCATGTTGATGGTGGCCGTGACCTGGCTGTTCCTGAAGGGCGTTGGCATCTGGGCCATTTCGCAACCGGTGGCCTGGGGCTTTGCCATCATCAATTTTGTCTGGTGGATCGGCATCGGCCATGCGGGAACGCTGATCTCGGCCATCCTGCTGTTGTTCAAACAGCAATGGCGCAACTCGATCAGCCGCTTCGCCGAGGCCATGACGATCTTTGCGGTAGTCTGCGCAGGCATGTTCCCGCTGATCCACGTGGGCCGTCCATGGCTCGGGTACTGGATGCTGCCGCTGCCCCTCACCATGAACGTGTGGCCGCAGTTTCGCTCTCCCCTGGAGTGGGACGTGTTCGCGGTGTCCACCTACGCGACCATCTCGGTGGTGTTCTGGTATGTCGGAATGGTTCCCGACTTCGGTACCTTCCGCGACCGAGCGCATTCCAAGTTTGGGCAGTATGTTTACGGGATGCTTTCATGGGGTTGGCGCGGTTCCGTACGGCATTGGGTGCGTTATGAGACGGCGTCCCTGCTGCTGGCGGGTCTGGCCACGCCACTGGTGCTCTCAGTACACACGGTCATCAGCTTCGACTTCGCGGTGGCAGTGCTTCCCGGCTGGCATACGACGATTTTCCCGCCATACTTTGTGGCCGGCGCCATTTATTCCGGCTTTGCCATGGTGCTGACGCTGGCGATTCCGCTGCGCAAGTTCTATCACCTGGAGCAATTGGTGACGGAACGCCATATCGACAACATGGGCAAGGTGATGCTGGCGACGGGATTCATCGTCGCCTACGGATACGGCATGGAAGCTTTCATGGCGTGGTACTCGGCATCGCACTGGGAAGCGTTCACGTTTTGGAACCGCGCTTTCGGGCCGATGGGCTGGTCCTATTGGGTCCTTATCACTTGCAACCTGGCGATTCCCCTTACGACGCTGTGGTCGCGCAGGCTGCGCACCAACATCGCCTACATGTTCCTGCTATCCATTATTGTGAACACCGGCATGTGGTTTGAGCGCTTCGTAATTATCGTTACCAGCCTCTATCGCGACTTCCTGCCGTCGTCGTGGGGAACGTATCGCGCCACCAAGTGGGACTACATGACGTATGTGGGAACGCTGGGACTGTTCACGACGCTGTTTCTGTTGTTCGTGCGCTTCCTGCCCATGATTCCGATGAATGAAGTGCGCATGTTGCTGCCTGGCGCGAAGATCAAGCCAAAAGCGGCAGTGGGGAGTGGTGACTGATGCGATTCTCCAATTGCAGTAAGTCGAAGCCAAGAAGCTCAAGTGTTCTCTTCCTCAAGAAAAGAACACCTTCGAAGAATCCAGCAAGGGCACATACATTGGAGGAATCGCTCTAATGCCCGCACGTGAAGGAACTTACGGCCTGCTGGCCGAATTCGATACGCCGGGCGACCTGATCAGGGCCGCGCGGCAGGCGCGAGAAGATGGCTGGCGGCGCATGGACTGCTATACGCCGTACCCGGTGGAGGAAGCGGCGGAGGCAATCGGCTTTCATCGCAACAAGGTGCCGCTGGTGACGCTGGTGGGCGGATTGATCGGCCTGGCAGCCATGTTCTCTCTGGAGACCTGGATTTCGGTGGTTGCCTATCCCATCAACGTGGCGGGGCGGCCGACGTATTCCTGGCCCGCCTTTGTTGTGCCCGCGTATGAGTGGACGATCCTGTGGGCCGGACTCTCGGCGGCATTTGGAATGATGGCGCTGAACAAGCTGCCTGCGCTTTACCATCCGCTGTTCAACGCGCCCAACTTCCGCGATGGAGCGACTACGGACAAATTCTTTCTGTGCCTTGAGGCGCTGGATCCCAAGTTCGATCTGTCGGAGACAAAGGCATATTTGACAAACTTCCAGCCTGTATCGGTTGTGGAGGTGGAGTACTGATGCGTGACTGGGAACCCGGGACCGAGGAGCTAGGGGACCAAGGAGCCCCATGCGCTGCTTTGAAATGGCACGACTTCAATCATGCCGTCGAAGCGCAGAAGCCTTTTGCGGCTTTAGCCGCTGAGGAAGTCTCTGTAGTTGAGATGGCTTTACCTCAAGGGCTAAAGCCCGGAGCCTGCTTTGCATCTTTTGCCGGAATGGCTGAAGCCGTGCCCTTTCAAAGCCAAAAGAGCAAACGCACACAAAGGCTTGCTGCGCTATCCGCAATCTTCGCTCTGGTCTTGATTGCTGGTTGCCGCCAGGACATGCAGAACGAGCCGAAGATGATTCCGCAGCGCGGCTCGGATTTCTTTGCCGACCATCGCGGAGCGCGGCCCCAGGTGTTGAACACCGTGGCCCGCGGCCAGTTGCACGAAGACAGCTACTTTTATACCGGCGTCATTCAGGGAGCCAATGGCTATCGTGAAGAACAGAATTCGATGCCCTATCCGGTAACGATGGAGGTATTGAAGCGGGGGCAGGAGCGTTTCAACATTTACTGCACGCCGTGCCACTCGCGGGTGGGCAACGGACTTGGCATGATTGTCGAGCGCGGGTACAAGCCAGCCGCCAATCTGCATGACCAGGTGCGCAGGGCGCAGCCCATTTCGCACTATTTCTATGTAATGACGCACGGTTACGGAGCGATGCCGGACTACTCGGCGCAATTGACGCCGGTGGATCGCTGGGCGGTGGCAGCGTATATTCGCGCCCTGCAACTGACTGATGATGCAACGCTCCAAGATGTGCCCCCGGGCGTGGTCGTGAAGAGCCTGAAAGAAGTGGCAGAGGAGCACAACCTGCCCACAAGTGACGCACAGCCATGGGCGCTTCCGTCGACGGCGGTGCAAGCCTATCCTCCGATCACCAAGGAGGGAACACCGGCTATGGCTCCGGCGAATCCGCCGGATCCAAAGATTGAGATACCCACAAGTAAACCGGCTCCCGCGGCCGCGAAGTAAGGATTGATGGAATGGAATACGAGTCACACGCCAAATCGCTTCCCGCTGACCTGGGTGCGCCGGCATTTGTGGATGGCTGGAAGTCGCGCGCGCTGATCATAGGAGCGGTCTTCTCGATGATTGCTGCCGGCCTGGCGTTTGCCGACGGCTCAATCGAGCACGTGCTGCGTGCGTGGGTGCTTGGCCTGATGTTGACATTCGGCTTCTCCGTTGGCGGCCTCGCCCTGCTGATGGTGCAGTACTGTTCTGGCGGCAAGTGGGGTCTTCTGTTGCGCCGCCCGCTGGAGGCGATGAGCCGCACGCTGCCCCTGGTGTTCGTGTACTGGCTGGTAGTAGCTTTCGAAGTGAAGCGGCTTTACCTGTGGGCGCAATACACCACGGTCAGCGCTACGGCGGAGGCCCTCAAATCGGGGCTGATCAATGAGATTCAGGCGCATTGCCTGGACTTCAAACGGCCCATGCTGAACCCATTGTCGTTTGTGTGGGTGAGCTGCTTGTGCTTCACGATCTGGGCATTCTACGTCTGGCGGCTGAACTCCCTGGCTCTGAAGCGCGATGCCGATTCGCCTGACAACACTCCCTATTGGATCAAGAAGTTTGAAAACATCAGCGGCCCCGGCATCGTGGTTTACTCAATCACCATGACGGCCGCAGCGATCTACTGGGTCATGTCGATGGATCCGACATGGTACTCGTCGGTGTACGGTCTGCTCTTCCTCGTTGGTCAGGGCTACCAGGTTCTGGCTCTGGGCATCATTGTCGCTATCAGTCTCTCGAAGGCCGATCCGTTTCACACGATCTTGCGTCAGACCGAGCAGCATGATCTGGGCAAGCTGACGTTCGCCTTTGTGATGCTGAATATCTACCTCGCCTTCGGACAGTTCCTGATTATCTGGTCAGGCAATCTGCCGGAGGAGATTCGCTGGTACCTTGACCGTATCAACGGACACTGGGGCGTCATCATCTTTCTCGATTTCATCTTCCATTGGCTCATCCCATTCACATTGCTGTTGTCGCGTGACCTGAAACGCAACAAGAAGCGGCTGGTGCGGGTCTGCCAGTGGATCGTCTTCGCCAAGGCGTTCGATCTGTTCTGGCTGATTGAGCCGAATTACAAGGATGCGGCGCGGAATCTCCACTTCAGCTGGGGGATTCTCGAATACGGGGCGGTGCCGGTGGCGATGACGGCGTTCTGGGTGGCTTACTTCTGCATGCAGTTGAAGACTCGACCGCTGCTGCAAACCAACGATCCGCACGTGGCGGAGATTCTGGAGCCTGATCATGTCACCGCATAAGCACGATGACGAATTTCTGAGCTCGCACGGACCTGAAGACGTTGACGCGTCGGCCGGCTACGAGAAATCCGACGTCAAGGTCACCGGCATCATCGTTTTCCTGACCGCTCTCTTGATTTTTGTCGGAGTCATTGGCGTCCTGGCGTACGGCCTTGGAAAGGTGATCAACGCACGGATGGATAAGGAAGATGGGCCTACAAGCAAGTGGGCCAGCACCGTGAATGTCCGCCAGTTGGGCAATATGCCTTCCAGTCCGGAGTTGCAGCACCAGGTGGCGGAGTTGACCCAGAAGTTTCCGGCGCCGCGACTACAAACCGACAATGGCGATCAGGATCTGGCAGGCCTCCATCAGCGCGAGGATTTGCTGCTGAACTACTACACATGGGTGGACCAGTCCAAGGGTACGGTGAGGATTCCGGTTGAACGGGCGATGGAACTGATCGCGCAGCGCGGGTTACCGGTTGCGCCAGCGGTGCAACAACCACCTTTGATGGCAGGAGACAAGAGGCCCACCATCACGATGCCGCTCACCAGCGGGTTTGCGCCTACGGGGTATGAGCAGGATCTGGCTGCGACGCGTGCGGCCGAAGAGAGGGAACGGCAATAAGCAGGGACCGGGGAATAGACACCACTTGCGGACCAAACAGACCGCCGGTGAAACCAAGGTAGGCAGAGCCGTAAAGGAGTTGGAATCATGCAGTGCGCAGTCACAATCCGGGCAAACGGGTATAACGCGGCGAGAGCCGCCATCGCCGCGGGTGTGTTGTGCATGGCATTTCTGGCGCCTTCGCTGCTGGCCCAGGCAGCGTCGGGGCAACCGACTGGTCAGGCGGCCGCTCCTGCGGGGGGAATGTCAAGCTATTCCAATATGCGGCATCAAGTCGATGAAAAATCAATGGGGCCGGCGAACACGATGCCGTCCATTTTGAACGGGGTGGGAATAGCTCAGCGCTTGAACGAGCAGTTGCCGCTGAACCTGGCGTTTACCGACGATGCAGGCAAGCAGGTGCAGCTGGGTAGCTACTTCGGAAAGCGGCCCGCAATTCTGGCCTTGGTGTATTACCGCTGCCCGATGCTTTGCTCAGAAGAGATGGAGGGGCTGGCGAGCGCTCTGGAGATGGTGCGGTTCACTCCCGGCAAGGATTTCAACATTATCGTGGTGAGCATCGATCCGACGGAAACGCCGGCCATGGCGGCGGCGAAGAAAGCGGAATACGTGAAGATGTACGGACATCCGGAGACGGCGGATGGATGGCACTTCATGACGGGCACACAGCCCAACATCGATGCGCTGACCCAGGCGGTCGGCTTCAGGTATGTGAAGCTGAAAGTTCCGGGCAGCAATCTTGTGCAGTTTGCCCATGCCAGCGCGATTCAGATTGTGACGCCGGAAGGCAAGCTGGCCCAGTACTACATGGGGGTGGAGTATTCACCCAAAGACCTGCTGCTGGGGCTCGACGAGGCTTCGTCGAACCGCATCGGCTCCCCGGTGGACAACATTCTTACCTATTGCTATCACTACAATCCCCGAACCAACACCCATTCGCTGGTAGTAGCACGGGTGGTGCAGCTGGGCGGATTGCTTACCGTGATTTTGCTGGGCGGATTCATGACTTTGATGCTTCGCCGCGATTACCGGCAGGGGCAGCAGTCAACGACAGAAGCGGCATCGAAAGAAACAAAGGTGAACGGATAACGGAATGTCCCACATCAGTCCAGTACTATGGCAGTTTCTCGTCAAGTGGATGACGAACTTCGCGCTGTTTCCGCCGGAGGCGTCGAAGATTGCGCCTCAGATGGACGCGCTGTACTTCTTCATGGTCCTGGTGAGCTTGGTTGGCCTCACGATCGTCATTCTGCTGGTGACCAGCTTTTCGATTCTCTATAACAAGAAACGTCATCCGGTAGCGGTGCAGATCGAAGGTTCGACACTGCTGGAGGCGACATGGACCATCATCCCGCTGGGGCTGTTTCTGATCATGTTTGTGTGGGGCGCGCTGCTTTATTTCCGCATCTACACGCCGCCCGCCAACGCCATGAACATTTACGTGGTGGGCAAGCAGTGGATGTGGAAGGTTGAGCATCCAGGCGGTCAACATGAGATCAACGCTCTACATGTGCCGGCGGGGCGCGCCGTGCAACTGACGCTGATTTCCCAAGACGTGTTCCACAGCTTTTCGATTCCTGCGTTCCGGGTTAAACGCGAGGCGATTCCCGGCCGCTACACGACGGTGTGGTTTGAAGCCACCACTCCAGGCACCTATCACCTGTTTTGCACGCAGTATTGCGGCACGGACCACTCGCACATGATCGGCGATGTGGTGGTGATGACACCGGACGACTTCAAGAAATGGCTGCAGGGCTCTACCAGCGGAAATTCACTGGCGCAAAACGGCGAGAGGCTGTTTGCCAGCTTGAGTTGTAGCGCATGCCACAACACGCAGCCCGATGCGCGCGGGCCGAGCTTGGCTAATGTCTACGATTCGAAGCTGACCCTCTCCGACGGCCAATCGATTATTGCGGATGATGCCTATTTGCGCCAAGCGATCCTGAATCCTTCGCAGCATATTACCGAGGGATATGCGCCGATCATGCCCACTTATCAAGGACAGATCAGCGAGGAAGGCGTGATTGACCTGGTGGAGTACATCAAGAACCTCCACTCCGATTATCGCGTGCAGCAGACCACGACCACGACAACTTTGCTGCCGGAAAGTGAAGGTAAGGCGCAAACGGCGCAAAAGGCTGCGGGGCAAAAGTCCGCGGGCCAGGGGATGGTGAAGCAATGAGTACCAATACGATCGTCATTCTTCCGGATCAGTCGACGGCCAGAATTCCAAAGATGAATTTCCTGACCAAGGAAAACGGTCTGCTGAGTTGGCTGCTGACTGGCGACCACAAGCGGATCGCTATTCTTTATCTGATATCGATTACGTTTTTCTTCTTTATCGGCGGTGCCCTTGCCGGCATGATCCGACTGGAGTTGCTGACGCCGCAGTCGGACCTCGTGGCCACCGACACGTATAACAAGCTCTTTACCATGCACGGCGTCATCATGGTCTTTTTCTTTCTTGTGCCGTCGGTGCCGGCCACGCTGGGCAATTTTCTCATCCCCATGATGGTCGGGGCAAAGGACCTGGCCCTGCCAAAGGTCAATCTGCTGAGCTGGTATCTCTATGTTGTCGCCGGAATCATGGCCATCTACACCATGGCGGCGGGCGGAGTGGATACAGGTTGGACCTTCACCACCCCGCTTTCAACGCATTATCTCAATACGCATGTCATCTCCACCGGCTTGGCGGTTTTCGTCGCAGGCTTCAGTTCAATCTTCACCGGGTTGAACTTTATCGTCACCATCCACAAGATGCGCTGCCCCGGCATGACCTGGTTTCGGTTGCCGCTGTTTGTGTGGTCCCACTATGCTGCCAGCATCCTTATGGTGCTGGGTACCCCGGTGCTTGCGATCACTCTCGTGTTGATCGTCCTCGAGCGCACCGTGGGCATCGGCGTTTTCGATCCCGCCAAGGGCGGCGATCCGCTCCTGTTCCAGCATCTTTTCTGGTTCTATTCGCACCCCGCCGTGTACATCATGATTCTGCCCGGCATGGGGGTGATCTCCGAGACCATTTCAACCTTCAGCCGAAAGCGTGTATTCGGCTATACGGCGGTGGCATTTTCCTCGGTGGCTATCGCTGTGTTTGGGTTCTTTGTGTGGGCTCACCACATGTTCATCATGGGCATCTCCAACTATGCGGTGCTGGTGTTCTCGCTGCTGACCATGCTGGTTGCAGTGCCCTCGGCGATCAAGATTTTCAACTGGGCATTCACCCTATACAAGGGCTCGATCACGTTTGAGACCCCGATGCTCTACTCGTTTGGATTTATGGGGCTATTCACCATCGGCGGAATGACCGGCGTGTTCCTCGGAGCTTCCGGAACTGACATCCATCTGACCGAGACGTACTTTATCGTGGCTCACTTTCACTTTGTTATGGTGGGCGGTATGTTGATGGCCTTCCTGGCGGGCATTCACTTCTGGTGGCCGAAGATGACCGGGCGCATGTACCCGGAAAAGCTTTCGCAACTGGCGGCGGTGGTCACCTTCATCGGATTCAACCTGACCTTCTTCCCGCAATTCATTCTGGGCACGCTCGGAATGCCGCGGCGGTATGCATCCTATCCGCCGGAGTTCCAGATTCTGAACGTGTTTTCGACGGCTGGCGCGTCGATTCTGGGCGTCGGTTATCTGCTCCCGGTGCTTTATCTAACGTGGTCGCTGAAGTACGGCGAGATTGCCGGCAACAATCCATGGCAGGCAACGGGACTGGAGTGGCAGGTGCAGTCACCTCCTCTGACGGAGAACTTCCCTGAGATCCCGATCATGGACCATGAAGCCTACGACTACGAGTGGCTTGAGCGCCAGAAAGAAAAAGAGGTAACCAGTGTCGGATAGCCCCGCCGTCATCACTCCTGGCGCCATGGAGCCTGCTCATCCCGAGCACCCGTCGTTCCAGCGCCACCACTTCGAGACCATCGGGCAGCAGCGGGACGCCGTAAGCTTCGCCATGTGGCTGTTTCTGCTGACCGAGGTGATGTTTTTTGGAGGACTGTTCACCGCTTATCTGATCTTCCGCAACTGGTATTACCCCGCGTTTGTGCAGGGCTCGCACCAGTTGAACATCGGCTGGGGCACCGCCAATACCGCGGTGCTGATCACGTCGAGCCTTACCCTGGCCATGGGCGTCTGGTGCGCAGAGACGCGGCGCAAAAACGGGCTGGTGGGATTCCTGTCTCTAACACTGTTCCTGGGCCTGGTCTTTTTGGGTATCAAGGGCATCGAGTATCACGAGAAGTGGGAAAAGCACCACGTTCCCGGATTCCATTACAGCGAGCGGTCGTTCCTCAATCCGGCTTCGGATCCTGAAGTACACAAGGCATATCCGGACGACAAACCGCTGGCGCCGGACATGGCCCAGAAGACCGAGCTGTATTTCTTCCTGTACTTCGCCATGACGGGCATGCACGCGCTGCACATGGTAGTCGGCATCAGCATTCTGATCTTCATGATTTTCAGGGCACGAGCCGGGGCCTACACCTCGGGGCATATCGCGTTTGTCGAGAACTTTGGACTGTACTGGCATTTCGTAGACATTATCTGGATATTTCTGTTTCCGCTGCTGTACCTGATCAGCAGACATCAATGAAGGATACGGGCATGAGCGAACATCTAGGGGACGACGAGCAACTGAAGCCGAGACACAGCGACTACGAGACACATATTGTCAGCCCCAGGATCTACCTGGCTGTGGGTGTCGCGCTGCTCATACTCACTGGAACCACCGTTGCAGCCTCCTACATTGAAATGGGAGTTTTCAATGCAGTCGTGGCTTTGGGTATTGCGGTAATCAAGATGATGCTGGTGGTCCTGTTCTTCATGCATGTGAAGTACAGCCCCAGACTGACCAAGCTGACGGCGCTGGCCGGTATCTTCGTGTTTCTGGTTCTCGTAGGCATGACCATGGCGGACTATATGACCCGTGCTTGGGGGCGCTGGTAGAACGACAGCCGTCAGCGGTCGGTTGTCAGTCATAAGTCAGGACCGCCATCGGGGCGGACCACTTCTGCTTCCGGGACTTGTTTCCACGAGTTGTTTTCATGAGATCGAAGGGTGCGTTGCCTTTTGTTGGGTCGATGCGAACTTTTTGGGACTCATTCCAGAGCCGGAACTGCGTGGATAGAGAATTGTGACTGAGGCAGTTCCTGGGCTCAAACGATGTTAGATCGTCCGAAGTCCCCTGAAGAAATTGATCGGATCACCAGCCAGCCGCGAGTCTGTGTTCGCCGAGGTGGCGAACCGCGCAGAAGCGGCCATTGCGTCGTCTACTGGATGCAACGGGCGATGCGCATCCTCGATAATCCCGCGCTCGATGTCGCAATCGAAGCAGGAAACCTGCTCGGATTGCCGGTGGTGGTCTTCTTTTCGGTGATTCCCAATTACCCCAATGCCAACCTGCGGCACTACCACTTCATGGCCCAAGGGTTGCGGGATGTGGCAGAGGATGCGGCAGAGCGCGGAGTGGGGTTCGTGTTGCGGCTCCATCCGGACAACTCGCTGGAGGCGTTTCTCGAAGAAGTGAGAGCGGCGCTGCTGGTGGGCGACGAGAATCCATGTCGGGAGCCGGAGCGCTGGCGCAAGGTCCTGGCTGGGCGGCTGCGAGTGCCTTTCTGGACCGTGGATGCGGATGTGGTGGTGCCCTCGGCGGTGTTCGGGCGGAGCTATTTTCTGATGCACCATTTTCGGCCGCATCTGAAAGCGGAGTTGCCCAAATACCTTGTAGCGCCGCGAAAGATGAATCCCTTGATGGCCTGGAAGCCCTCGCGAACCGTACCAGGTTATCCAGTGGAACGAGATTTGACGGCGGGTTTCAGGAAGCTGGATCGAAGCGTTGCGCCTGTAGAAAGCTTTACCGGCGGCACGCGCTCCGCAGTCCGGCGCCTCAAGGAATTTGT
Source organism: uncultured Acidobacteriota bacterium (assembly GCA_963833995.1). Classification (GTDB taxonomy): domain Bacteria; phylum Acidobacteriota; class Terriglobia; order Terriglobales; family Acidobacteriaceae; genus Telmatobacter. The sequence goes on from CAWIAE010000013.1 coordinate 15,210, forward strand.
AAGGTTGGAGCTGGTGGACTATGACAAGGCTCGCAACCACCCCGAGGTGAAAGGGACGAGCCGGTTATCGCCTTATCTGCACTTTGGCAACATCGGCCCGCTGACAATCGCGCGGGCAGTGGAAAGGGCTGTGGCTGACGGAAAAGCCCCGCCTTCGGCGCGAGACCGGTATCTGGATCAGTTGATTGGCTGGCGAGAGCTTTCAGTCCTGTTTGTGCGCCACAACCCAAATTACGACAACTGGGAATGCGCCGAGCCGTGGGCGCGGAAGACGCTGATGGAACATTCCGGGGATGCGCGGTCGGACCGCTACACCTTTGAGCAGTTGGAGCGGGCCGAGACCGGCGATGAACTTTGGAACGCCGCTCAGCGGGAGATGGTCGAGACTGGCTGGATGCACAACTACATGCGAATGTATTGGGCCAAAAAGATTCTGGAATGGGCGCCGGAGCCTGCTCAGGCCTTCGATTGGGCCGTGACGCTGAACGACCGCTACGAACTGGATGGGCGCGACCCGAACGGCTACGCCGGAATCGCCTGGGCCATCGTAGGCAAGCATGATCGTCCGTGGTTCGACCGGCCTGTCTTCGGCCTGGTGCGGCCGATGAGCGGTGCGTCGATCGCGAAGAAGATCGACGCACAGGCATACATCCGCCAGAACTGTGAGGGGAGCGGCGAGGTGGAGAAGCCTGCCGCGCAAAAACCCTGAGGCAATTTGCAGAAGAATTCCGCTCGTTGGCGCACGCTGGTTTCAGCAATCCAGAAATCCAGACAAGCCTCCGGTTGGCCGGTCCCGGCCATTCGGTCGCAATCCGAAACCATTTTGCGCATAGATAGCCAAAATGTGGCACCAATCAGCACTGTAGCGATCCGCAAGATAAAAACCGCATTGTGAAACTGTGAAGCTGTGAAACTGTGGGTGGTGTCCAGATTTTTTCGCACTTTCGATTTTTCGCAAAACTCAGGAAGGCTGTTGGGTTGATGTTGATAAACCGTGGCCCGGATATTCAGGCCGCGGAGTGGTTGGGGCGAATTCGTTTTGCTTGTTACCCTATGCCCGGATAGCTGGCATCATTTGGCTGGCGAGGACCGCCGTCAAGGTCGAGCGCAGCGAGTTCATCTTGAACCTTGACGGCGGCCGCAGCCAGCCTTATCGATTTTCTCCGGGCAAGGGCAACAAGGATTACGCTTTGGTCGTGATCTGAAGCGGTCATGCGATGGATCGCACTTCTGCCAAATGGTTCATCTGTAAGTAGCGCTTTGTACCCCACCTGGTTGCAGCCACATGCCGCAATCGCGCCGCGACCAGCATCAGCGCACTCTTCCCATCCGGAAAAGCGCCCACCACTCGCGTTCGTCGCCGGATCTCCCGCATCAACCTTTCCAACGGGTTATTGGTTCGCAAGCTACGCCAGTGTTCCGACGGCATCGAGTAGTAACTCAACGTCTCATCGATCCCTGCTTCCACGATCTCCGCGGCTCTTGCCAGACGCATCTCACGCAACTTGATTGCAACCTGGCGGGCCTTCTCCTTAGCCGACTGGGCATCTTCCTGTGCGTGGATGGCCTTCAGCATCGCCGCCACTCCCTTTACCTTGCCCGTCGGCACTGCCGTCCACACATTGCGGTAGAAATGGACGATACACCGCTGCCACTTGGCTTCGGGATAGAACTCGGCAAGGTTGTCAACCAGTCCCAGACACTTATCAGAGACAAACAACTCGACGCCCTTCAGACCGCGATCCTTCAGCTCGCGCAGAAACTGAGTCCAACTGGCCTTGTCTTCCTTGGCCCCTTCACTCACAGCCAGGATCTCCCGGTAGCCGCTCTGCGCAACTCCGATCGCCACCAGAACAGAGACGTTCTTGACCTCGCCGCCCCAACTCCGCTTCAACCACAGTCCATCGAGGAAAACATAGGGAAAGTCTCCCACCAGGGGCCGTTCACGCCACTCGTCAATCTTGCCGTAGATCTTCTGGTTCAGATCGCTGACCGTGCTCGCCGATACCCGCGTACCCCATAGCGCCTGCGTGATGTCTTCAACTCGCCGAACGCTCACTCCCGCCAGGTACATCTCGATCAGAGCTTCCTCGACCGAGGACTCCCGCCGCTTGTAGCGCTCAATGATCGCTGTCTCGAACGGAAGTGTGCGCAGTTTAGGCACGGTCAAAGTCACTTCGCCGGCCTTGGTATGCAACTGCCGGTCATAGCTGCCTGCCCGAGTGTCCTTGCGGTCCTCCGTGCGCTCGTACTTCCTGGCGCCGCACAGCTCGTCCGCTTCCGCATCAAGAAGCGCGTTCAACGTCTCCTCAACCGTTGCCCGCACTACTTCATCCAAATGCGCCTGAATCCGCCCCTCATCAATCTGCACTACTGGCCCTAGACCCGGCGCCTTCCCGCTAACTGCTTCAGATCCTGCTTCTTTGCTTGGCTCCATCGCACACGCCTCTGAGGTCTCACTCCTCATGCTTGTACCAGCCGACCTGCCCACAGCTCAAATCGAATGTGCGAAAGAAATCCTACGTTATCAAACTGTGTACCGGCGGTCACATCTCACTTGTGACCATTACGTCCTAAAATGGGACACAATTCCAAACCCGGAAACTGCATGTTCTAAATTGCGTAATCCATTGGATTCCGCTCATGTCCCCCAGGGAAGATAAGAGCGGGGAGGCGGGAACCGGATCCCGGATGCGTGTGACGACTTGGGCTCTTCAGGATTTTCTCATCTATGCAGCCTGCTTCGGCGCTGCGAACGGGCGTGCGCCCTCTCCTCATCGCACCCTCCCACGGACCAGCAAATTGAGTAGATTCGCTGCGATGCTGGGCTTGCTGCTTGCCGCGATAACCGTTGCGCACGGACAGAGCGTGCCTCCGCGGGTCGTACAGGCCAGGAGATTTCTCGCCGCACGGGGTTGGAGAACAGTTCACGCAGGCGCATCCAAGACCGGATCACGGGCGGCGATTCCGCGTCCCAGACCGCAGACGACATCGACCGCGGTATGGCAATCGTTGGGACCCGATGCAGTTGTGTCGGCGAACTATGGGCTGGTGACGGGGCGCGTCTCGTCGATCGCGATTGATCCTGGAGACCCGACAGGCAACCGCGTTTATCTGGGGACGACCGGCGGTGGAGTATGGCTGTCGCAGAATGCCGGCACTTCAAATACATCGAACATTGTGTTTTTGCCTTTGACGGACGCGCCGGCAGCACTCATCGGCGCCAACGAAGCTTCGATCAGCATTGGCGCGATCACTGTGCAACCTGGCGGGACGGGCGTGATCCTGGCCGGTACGGGTGACCCGAACGATGCGCTTGATTCCTATTATGGGGCGGGGATTTTGCGTTCCGCCGATGGCGGTGCCTCCTGGAGCCTGATTCAGGCCACTGGGAACCAACAGTATGCATTCGTCGGCGAAGGCTTCTCGGGGTTTGCGTGGAGCACCGTTAATCCGCAACTAGTGGTGGCGGCAGTGTCGCAGGCATTCGAGAGCGAGATTTCTGACGCTGAAGTCTCGGGGGTGAGCTTCGAGGGATTGTATTACTCGAATGATGGCGGTCTGACCTGGTCTTTGGCCCGAATTACGGACCCCAGCGGAGCCGATGTCCAGGGGCCGGGGGATACCTTCGCTTTGCCCCATGGAAACGCGGCGACCAGCGTGGTGTGGAACCCGGTTCGGCGGGTGTTCGTGGCGGCGGTGCGGTTCCACGGCTACTATCAGTCTGCGGATGGGGTGACGTGGACCCGACTGACTACACAGCCCGGTGCGGAGCTTTCCACGGCGATGTGCCCGACCGACCCGTCGTCCATCGGCTCGGTGGCATGCCCGATCTTTCGCGGAACGGTAGCCGTGAATCCAGTGACTGGTGACACGTTTGCGTGGACGGTGGATGCTGAGAACCAGGACCAGGGAATCTGGCAGGACCCTTGCGCGATCAGTGCGGGCGCATGCACAGATCCGACCATCAGCTTCTCCACCAAGTGGAGCACTGCGGCGATGGAAACGGGAACGGGGCTTGGGTCAGCCACAATTGCGAACGGAGACTACAACCTGGCGCTGGCGGCGGTGCCTTCAGGCCAGGACACCTTGCTCCTGGCCGGAGCGAATGATTTGTGGAAGTGTAGCCTGGCGATGGGCTGCGTGTGGCGCAACTCCACCAATTCGAATACGTGCATGAGCGCGCAGGTTGCCGGGTACCAGCACGCGCTGGTCTGGAATCCCTCCAATCCGTTAGAGGTTTTTGTCGGCAACGACAGCGGCTTGTGGCGCTCAATCGATGACATCGGGGAAACGGGCTCGACATGCGATGCGGGCGATGCCACCCACTTCCAGAACCTGAATGGCAGTCTAGGGTCGCTGGCAGAGGTAGTAAGCATGTCTCCGGTGATGACCTCGCCCTACACAATGATGACCGGGCTGGGCGCGAACGGGACTGCAGGGGTAAAGAACACGACCGGGCCGACGGCGCTGTGGCCGCAGATCCTGGGGGGCGAGGGCGGCCCTGTAGCGGTCGATCCAACCAACGCGGCGAATTGGTACGTGAACAATCAGGCGGGGGTTTCGATTCACTTGTGCTCGCAATCGGGCAAATGCACGCCGTCGGATTTTGGCGCGATGCCGCTGGTTACCGACGCGGACGTGAATGGAGACGGGTACACAATGACGGCGCCCGCGCCCTTCCTGGTCGATCCTCTGGATGCGACGCAACTGCTGATTGGAACCTGCCGGGTGTGGCGCGGATCGACTGATGGAATGGGCTGGAGTGGCGCGAATGCCATCAGCCCCTTTCTGGACGGCGTTACGGGACAGCCCTATTGCGACGGAGATGCGCTGGTGCACAGCATGGCTGCGATGCCCGTCACGGGTGGCGGGGAAGTGATTTATGCGGGCATGTACGGGGCGCTGGATGGTGGCGCGAACAGGGCCGGGCATGTGTTCAACTCGACTTTGGACGTCGCAAGCGGCGCATGGTCTGCATGGCGCGATCTGACGCTGAATCCCGTAAGCAATGATTCGCTCGGGATGAACGCGTATGGGCTGGACATCTCCAGCATCTTCATCGACCCGCACGATCCGACAGGGAACACGGTCTACGTTACGGTAGACGGCGTCAACAATGTGAGCCAGGCGGTGCAGGTAGTCTACCGCTCAACCGACGGAGGGTCGAACTGGGCTTCGGTTACATCGAATTTGCCCTTTTCGGCAGCAAATGGTCTCGTCGTTGATCCGCAGGATGCGAACACCGCGTATATCGCGACCGATGCGGGGGTCTTTTCAACGCGGCAGATTGCCACATGCTCGGCCAAAGCATCGCAATGCTGGTCGGCATTTGGAACGGGATTGCCGGATGCGCCGGTAGTCGGGCTCAGCGCGGCTCCGCCTACGGCTTCTCTGAGTGTGCTGGCCGCTGCCACCTACGGGCGTGGCGTGTGGCAGATTCCGCTGTGGACTGCGGGGACGCAATTGACAACCGCCAATGCAACGCCAACGACGCTGACTTTCGAAGACCAGGCAACGGGGACGAGCAGCAGCCCCCAGGCCGTTACGCTCACAAACACGGGTGGGATTGCGCTTGCGCCTACTGCGATTGTGGCGAGTGGCGACTTTGTCGAGACGGATAACTGTCTGAACGCAGCGGTCAATACAGGGGCAAGTTGCGCCATCCAGGTGACATTCACGCCGACACAGACTGGCGCCGGCACCGGGCAACTGACGATCAGCGCCAACGTCGCGGGCGGACAGTTGACGGTGGAGTTGACCGGAAACGGCGTGAATGCCGAGCCGGTCTCGGTCGCTCCGGCTTCATTGAGCTTTGGCGCGGTTGAAGTGGGAGACACATCCAGCGGCCTGCAGGTGACGGCTGCAAATAGCGGCCCAGTTGCGATCTCGGTTTCGAGCGTCCAGGTCAGCGGGCCATTTCAAATCGCCAACAATGCGTGTGGAACTTCGCTCGCCGCCAACAGCGACTGCGCTTTGTCGGTGGCATTTTCGCCGGTGCAAGCGGGGCCGGCCACAGGAACCTTGACGCTTTTGGAGGCTGGCGGCACTCAGACGGTGCAACTGTCGGGCACCGGCGCGTCGCCGCCCACGGATACTCTCTCTCCTTCGTCGCTGGTCTTTGCGGGCACGATCATCGGTGCGCTTTCCTCTTCGCAGACGGTCACATTGACCAATAGAGGTGGCGTGCCTCTAACGTCGATCGCTGCCTCGGCGAGCGGGCCTTTTCAAGTGTCGAACAGTTGCGGCACCCAGCTTACGGGGAACTCAAGCTGCTCAATCGTCGTGGTTTATGCGCCTTCTGCGCCAGGAACGCAGACTGGCACACTGACCATCTCCGACATGTCAAAGACGCAGACGGTGGCATTGACTGGCACAGGATTGTCGGCGCCGGTGATCGGCGTAATCCCCGCGAGTCTCACTTTTTCGCCCCAGCAGGTAGGTATCGCCAGTACGCCTCTCACCCTCACGCTGAGCAATACGGGTGGCGCGGCGATGGCCAACCTGGGCTTCCAAATTTCGGGCCAGTCGGCTGGCAGCTTTTCCACCGGCGCCTCAACTTGCGGGGTGACACTCAGCAGCGGAAGCACCTGCATCGTACCGGTGATCTTTACACCGGCGACAACGGGCGGGAACGTGGCTACACTGACGGTCTCATCCGCGACCCCGGGTGTGAAGGCGGTTGCGGTGGCACTCAGCGGGACCGGTACGGCCGTGTCTGGCCTGAACGTAAATCCGGCACAGATGGCATTTACTGTGGCGACGCTTGGGCAGCCCAGCACGGCGCAGACGGCCACGATCACGAATTCGAGCGGGGCGACCGCCAGCGGAGTTTCGCTGACTGTGACTGCTCCGTTTACCCAGGCGCAGACTTCGTGTGGGAACAGCCTTGCAGCGGGAGGGAGTTGTTCCGTCCAGATCGTGTTTGCACCCACGACGAATGGGACGGCCGCAGGCACGTTGACGATTGGGTCCTCGCTGAACACTGCGACCGTAATCCTGAGCGGATCAGGGGGCGTGGCAGGATCTGTACAGCTTCAGCCTGGGTCGTTGAGCTTTCCTCCTACGGGCGCGGGCGCGACCAGTAGTGCGCAGGTTGTTTCGGTGACTAACAGCGGCCAAACATCGCTGCCTGATCTCGCGCTTACGGTCTCAAATGGCTTTCAGCTTGTTAGCAACACCTGCACAACTGGGCTGGCTCCGGGTGCCACCTGCACGGCAGGAGTGGCGTTTGCGCCGTCCGCCGCTGGCCAGCAGACGGGCAACCTTACGATTGCGAGTGCGGCTTTGGCGGCCAGCATGCAAGCAACACTTTCAGGGATGGGGGTTGACTTCGCGGCCGCGTCTTCGGGATCCCCGAGCCAAACGGTCGCAAGCGGCCAGACTGCGAGTTATACTTTGCTGCTGACGCCCATGGCAGGGTCGACCGGGGCATTCACATTCCAATGCGGTTCGCTGCCTGCCAACACGGCCTGCTCTTTCAACCCGACAGGCGAGACCATCGCCGCAAATTCCACGGGTACAGTGACCGTCCAGATTGCGACAGGCTATTCGTCCTTTTCAGCGCGCACTTCAGGGCAGGCTGGGTGGTCTGCAGTTCCCCTGGTGTGCGGGCTTGTGCTGTTCCCGCTGGTGTGCGGACGCCGGCGAAGAATATACCTCTGGGCAGCATTGGCCGTTCTCCTGGTAGGCGGGCTGTCGAGTTGTTCTGGCTCGGGAGGAGGAACCGGCGGAGCTCCGCCAACGAACACGGGCAATACCACTACGCCGGCCGGGACCTACTCCATCCCAGTCGCCGTGACGTCGAATGGAGTGTCGCATTCGGTGACATTGTCTCTGACTGTGGACTAGGGATTAGATTGGCGGAAATCCGGACCGGCTATACTCTAACTTCGGCCTTTGGCCGGAGCAGAAGCATGAGAGAACCCCGAGGAACACCCTGGGAATGACTGCCAAAGTGACCGTGGAAGACGTGTTGCGCGTGGCCGAGCTTGCACACCTGGAGCTTAACCCCGATGAGTCAGTGGGTATGCTGCACGACCTGAACGCGATTCTCGATTATGTGGGTGAGTTGAAGGAACTGGACACGAAGGGTATTGCGCCCCTGGCACAAGTGAGCGAACTCAAAGGTGCCGGCGGCGCCGGTTTGCTACGGCCTGATTTGAGAGTACCCTCGCTGGATCGTGCTGCCGTAATGATGCAGGCGCCGGACACCGACCAGGTCTTTTTCAAAGTTCCCAAGGTGATCGAGAGATAGACACGGGCGATAGGGCGGACGGCACGCTGGGAGATTCCGGGTTCGAACAAATATGAAGACAGAAGACGCAGCCGAGACCTATGTTGAGAAGCCCAAGACCCTCGCCGAGCTGCGCGAGGGCATTGCAGCGGGCCGGGTGAAAGCGACGGAGCTCGCTGCAAGCTATTACGACAGGATCGAGAAGATTAATCCAAGGCTGAATGTTTACCTTAGCCTGACGAGGGAGCGCGCGCTGGAGCAGGCCGGGCGGGTAGATTCAGTCGCGGCCAAAGGCGGTCCGCTAGGGCCTCTGGCGGGAATTCCTGTGGGCATCAAGGACGTGCTGGTGATGCGCGGGGCGCCGGCGACAGCAGGGTCGAAGATTCTGAAGGGGTACAAGCCTCCGTACGACGCCACTGCTGTGACGAAGCTGGAAACGGCGGGCGCGGTGTTGTTGGGCAAACTGAACTGCGATGAGTTTGCTATGGGTTCGTCGAATGAGAACTCGGCCTACGGACCGGTCCGCAATCCATCCGATACGGAGAGGGTTCCAGGCGGCTCAAGCGGCGGTTCGGCAGCGGCGGTAGCGGCCAATATGGCTGTCGCAACCCTTGGGTCAGACACGGGAGGCTCGATACGTCAACCGGCCAGCTTCTGCGGAGTGGTGGGTGTGCTACCCACATACGGCCGTGTTTCGCGATACGGACTGATCGCCTTTGCTTCCTCGCTGGACCGGGTCGGACCGTTTGCGGCCAATGTCCGCGACGCGGCGACGCTGCTGGGCGTGATTGCCGGGCATGATCCGATGGATGCGACCAGCTCTCCTGCGCCGGTGCCGGATTATGCAGCGGAGAGCGACAGGCCGGCGGAGGGGCTGCGCATCGGTGTGCCTGCAGAGTACTTCGCGGAAGGGCTTGATCCCGAGGTGCGGGCGGCGATCGAAAGAGGAATCGACGCCTTGAGAGCGGCAGGGTGCGAATTGAAGCCGATTTCGCTGCCGCACACGAAGTATGCGATTCCTACCTACTACCTGGTGGCAACGGCAGAGGCCAGCGCCAATCTGGCACGGTTTGACGGGGTTCGCTATGGGTATCGTTCGCCGGACTCAGACACTCTCTCGGCCATGTACAGCCACTCGCGCGATGAGGGGTTCGGAGCAGAGGTCAAACGGCGCATTCTGCTGGGAACCTATGCGCTGAGCGCGGGCTACTACGATGCCTATTATCTGAAAGCGCAGCAGGTGCGGCGGCTTCTGGCCGAGGAGTACTTGCGTGCCTTTGCGGATGTGGACGCGATTGTGACGCCTACTTCGCCCGTGCCGGCGTTCAAACTGGGAGAGAAGACGGGTGATCCGATGGCCATGTACCTGGCTGATATTTATACGGTGACGGCGAGCCTGGCCGGCATCTGCGGCGTGACTGTGCCGTGCGGGGCGACCACGGCGGGATTGCCGGTGGGGATGCAGATAGTGGCAGCACATTTGAACGAGGGCACGGCGTTTCGCGTGGCTCAGGCAGTAGAAAGGGCTCAGGGGTAGCAATGAGGGTTCGGGCGGGTTTCCTCGCAGTCTTAGCTCTGGCGCTGTGTGCCGCCGCCCCACGGGGCGACGCAGCAGCACGGAAGACACACAGCGTTCTGCTGGGAGCGGCAAAGCGCGTGCCGTATTCGAAAGCAGGTGATCCGGCGGGTGCTGCTCTGAGCGAAGACGCACTAAAGATTCGTGCGCTTGTTGTAGACGGCCAAGTGAAAGAATGGACCACCGGCGAAACCCATGACGTAACGGATCGCAGCTTTGTGGTCCGGCGCGTGTTGCGGCTGAACGACAGCCTGCCCGGCGACAAACACGGCCATTGGGTGTGGCAGCGCGGGCCGTGGCTCCTGGTGGACCGGGTGACCGGTCATGTTGCCGCGCTCAAACTACCCGATTACGATCCAGGAGTGAGCCAGGTGAGTTGGTTTCGCGACTACGGCGCGTACTGCGGGGTGACGCTCAGTGGGAAGAGCCTCTATGCGGTGGTGGCTCAGCTGGCGGTGCGCAAGCCGGTGCTGGCCAGAAAGCTGGCGGCTTTCGATGTGGAGAACAAGCCTGATCCGGCGTGTGGAGAGCCGGAATGGCAGCGGGAGCCGCTGAAAGTGACATTTCACCCGGCTGGGAGAGACCCGGCGAGCTTTGATCTCGTTCCCGGATCAGCGATGCTGGTGGAAGACTCAGATGATGAGCCGGACACGGCGCCAGCGTCAACGTCGTCGAGCAAGCCAAATTAGCATGCAGACAATCATCTGCTTCTGAAAGCAAGGGAGAGCGCTTTAACTGCCAACGCTGCGAGGAGAGCGTGAACTTTGGGCGCTTCGCAGAGGCTGGGGAACAAAGGCTGTGTCTGAGCTGCGTTCCGCCCGAACGTTGCTGGGCCTCCGATGATGGAAATCGGCTAATGCGGGAGCAATAGCCTCAGAGCGGCTCCTCTCCTTTCGGATTTGTTTCTCCAGCCTCCATAGCACCCAGAACATGAAAACCAGGGCCAGCGTCAATGGAATGAGAAGTACCAACTTGATATCGGAATCGGTCATGGCGGGCCTCCAGCGTCAAATTCCAGGAAGGCAGGGCGAAAACTTGCTGGCCAGGTCAAGAGTTGAATCTCCGACCTTTTCCAGAAGAAACCATTTCCCGTAAGGGAGGAGCAATCGATCCGTAAGGGCTTTCTAAAGGCAAGTCTGCTGGGCGGACCTTGACTTCAGGGGAGAATGAGCCGGGCGAAGGAGTCCGGCTGTGCGCGGCAGCCTTGACACGTGCCCGGTTGCGCGTTTCTTATCTTTCTAGGCCTTCTTTGGATTCCGGAGGAGTGTGCGCGGCGCAAGCGGCGGGAACTTCCAAGCCGGAGACCGGGAAGACTGTGTCGAACAGGAAGGAAACGGTAGCTGGGCACCGGGTTTCAAGCGGGCATGGGGCTGAGGTTGAGTTGCCTGCTCGTTGCAGCCTGACCCTACTTCCATTACCTGGGCCGGATCTATTCGGAGGCCAGGAAATTCCCGGAGACAAATATTCTGAGGCGTCCGGCAATATGCCGAGTGCGCCTGTGCCTGAGCGGCAGCAGGGGTGTGCAGCCGGGCGAGCAAAGGACGAGTGTGGCAACAAGTTTTGCATTCTGGGCTGCAGCTCCCGCCGGGGGAGGAAGCGGCATTACCATGCTTCTGCCCTTGCTTTTGATCCCGGTTCTTTACCTGGTTATGATCCGCCCGCAGCAGAAGCGGCAGAAGCAGTGGCAGCATATGTTGGGAAGCATTAAGGCGGGCGACCGGGTGACCACCGCGGGAGGTATCCGCGGCATTATCCTATCCATTAAGGACGATGTAATTATCATCCGTGTGGCGCCGGATAATCTGAAGCTTGAAGTGGCCAAGAGCGCAATTGCCTCCGTAACCACGCAAGAAAGTTCTTCGAGCTCTTAATTCCTGGTCGCCTGCACTGATTTTCGGACCAGAGAAGTGGAAACATGAAGAAGAATCTGAATAAGAAAATTGCTCTGATTATTGCGTTCCTCGTGGTTTGCTTGTATGGCATCTTCGGAGTGCCTTCGGGTCTTACCGGCAAGGCGCTTCTGGAAGGCATGACCAAGCGGATTCACCTTGGCCTTGACCTTCGCGGCGGCGCTCACCTGATTTTGCAGGTGGCGGTATCGGAGGCAGTCGGTGAAGAGACTGACAATACGATGGCCCGCGTTCAGCAGGATCTCAAGGCGGCCCACCTGACGTTTTCCCAGGTCTACAAGCCTGATCCGAAGAAGCAGCCGCAATTGATCCGGGTCGAGGGAACGGATCCGAATCAGTCGAGCGCCGTCCGCTCTCTGCTCGACAACAAGTATTCGAACGAGTACGACGTCAGCAGCAACAGCGCGGATAACGGCTTTGCTGTGACCATGAAGCCCCTGGTGGTGACGGCCCTCGAGAAGAAAACCGACGAGGAGGCCATCGAAACCATCCGCGACCGTGTGGATACGCTGGGCGTGAGTGAGCCCGTAATTCAGGAGTACGGCCTGGGTGACAACGAGATCCTGGTGGAGCTTCCGGGCATCTCCGACATGGACCGTGTAAAGGACATCATCCAGTCCACGGCGCGGCTTGAGATTCACGCCGTGCTCGGCGGGCCTTTCTCGGATGAACAGGCGGCCCTTGCCAGTGTCGGTGGAACCCTGCCGCCGGACGAAGAACTAGTGCACGGCTCCGGCGCTCTCACTGGTTCGGAGACGGACAGCGTGTATCTGCTGCAGAGAGTCGCCATCGTGGCGGGCAGCGATTTCCGCTCCGCCGATCCGGGGACCGACCAGAACGGGCTGAGGAACGTACGCTTCACGCTGACCAACGAGGCCGGCGACCGGTTCTACGACTACACCAGCAAGAACGTAGGCCGTAGCATGGCCGTGGTGATGGGCGGACGCGTTCGCGAGGTGGCCAACATTCAAAGCGCGATCCGCGACTCCGGCGAGATCACGGGAAGCTTCACCCCGGAAGAAGTTGAGATCCTATCGAAAATGCTGCGCACCGGCGCGTTGCCTGCCTCGCTGCACTACATCGAGACCAGCACCGTGGGCGCATCGCTGGGTGCCGACTCCATCAGGGAAGGCGTAACCGCGGCGGTGGTTGGCGTGCTGGTAGTGATGGCCTTCATGCTGATCTACTATCGCGGTTCAGGCATCAATGCCGACTTGGCACTGTTTCTCAACCTGGTGATCCTGCTGGGATTCATGGGATTCTCCGGGGCGACACTAACGTTGCCGGGCATCGCCGGCGTAATCCTGACCATCGGCATGGGCGTGGATTCGAATGTGCTGATCTTCGAGCGCATTCGCGAAGAGATGAGAGCGGGCAAGGCGCCCTCGGCGGCCGTGGATCAGGGTTTTGCGCATGCGTGGACGACCATTTTTGACACCCACGTGACAACCATCGTTTCAGCGGCCATTCTGTTCCTGTTTGGCACAGGGCCGGTGAAGGGCTTTGCTGTCACCCTGACCTTCGGCCTTGCGGCCAACCTGTTTACAGCGGTGTATGTCTCGCGGGTAATCTTCGAGGCCCACCTGAACAAGATGAAGCCGGGGCAACTGGTGTCCATTTAGAGCAGCGGCGAAACGGCGAGAGCAGCATGGGAAACATGGAGCGCCGGAGCCTACGGGACCGGCCCCGAGGAAGGCAGAGAACCAGTGGAACTGTTTCACAGCGTAAACGTGGATTGGCTCGGGAAGAAATGGTATTTCCTAGCCTTTTCAATGATCTTCAGCGTGGCCGGCATTATTTCGATGAGCCTGCACTTGTATGCATACCGGCAGTCCGGTTCCCTTGGGCGTTGACTTCCGCGGCGGCACGCAGATTCAATTGAAGTTTGAGCAGCCTCCCGACATCGACCCGATTCGCCAGGCGACCGAGGCGGCGGGCATCAGGGATTCCACCATTACGACCTACGATGTGGCTAGCCAAAACGAAGTCCTGATCAGCCTGCCTGAGCAGACGAATGAGAATGCACTCGACATCGGGCGACAGGATATCGTGGATGCGCTGCATGCCCATTATGACAATCCCTTTACGGTGCAGAACGTGCACGTCGTGGGCCCCACGGTGGCCATCAGCTGGAGAAGCAGGCCGGCCTGGCGACACTTTATTCGCATCTGGGTATGCTGATCTATCTCTGGTTCCGCTTCCAGTTGATCTACGGCGTAGCGGCGGTGGTTGCCTGCTTCCATGACACTCTGATTACGGTAGGAGCTTTCGCGTTGACTAACCGGGAGATCAGCCTTACCGTGATTGCGGCGATTCTGACCCTGGTAGGCTACTCGATGAACGACACGATCGTCGTCTTCGACCGCATTCGCGAGAACCTGCGGTTGAGCCGGCGGGAGGCACTGCCCGACGTAGTCAACCGCAGCATCAACCAGACGCTGAGCCGGACGGTGCTTACCTCGGGACTGACATTCCTCACGGTATTATCGTTGTTCATCTTTGGCGGCCAGGTGCTGCGCGGGTTTTCGTTTGCGCTGGTGATAGGAATTCTCATCGGCACATACTCATCCATCGCGGTCGCCGCGCCGATGCTTGTGGCGTGGCAGGAGTGGCGCTCGAAGCGGGGCAAAACCGCGGTTCTGCCTGCGGCAAAGCGTTCAAGAGTGTAGTAATCAATGGAGATGATTGCACCGTTTTTGGGGCAGACTTTGTCAACTGATATGCAGTTCTGGTATAGCTGGAGCACACTTCTGTGATACCGTTTTGAAGCCGGGAACATTTCAGGTTTCTGCGGTGTCTAAATAGAGGTAACCAAGACCCGATTCGAGGCTGGCCATGTTTGAAGATTCCACATTTGAATCCGGAGGCAGGATCAAGAGCAAAAGCGGTCGTTGGATGATATTCACCGGTCATCATCAACGGTTCGATTCTTGTTTCTTCTGATCCTCATTCCGCTGATTTACCCAGAAGCGCTGCCCAGGGCTGCCATGCTGACGGTACTGACCGCGCCACCGCCGCCACCGCCACCTCCACCGCCGCCACCGCCGCCAGAAGTGCATATTGTTCATGTGCAGTCGGAGATGATGAATAATCAGCTGACGGCGCCAACGCGGATCCCGAAGAATATTACGATGGTGGCCGAAAAAGAAGCGCCGCCATCGAGTTTTGGCGTTGCCGGTATGGAGGGCCTCGGTGGAAGCGCTGGAGGCGTTATCGGCAGCGTGTTCGGCTCGGACAAGCCGCAGGTGAAGGCCGCGCCACCCAAGAAGGTGAATATCTCGGCAGGCGTGGCCGTCGGCATGTTGATTCAGAAAACCACGCCCATTTATCCGCCCATCGCCAAGGCGGCACGCGTCTCGGGAACGGTGGTGCTGCAGGCTACCATCTCCAAAACGGGTACCATCACGAATCTGCGCGTTATCAGCGGTCCGGCCATGTTGCAACAGGCCGCTTTGGACGCGGTAAAGACGTGGCGGTACAGGCCCTACCTGCTAAATAATGAGCCGGTTGAAGTGGAGACCACAATCAACGTGATCTTCAGCTTGGGCGGATAGACACAGTGTGGCCCTGTTCTTTGCACGTGGGATGGGGCCTTGCATTTGACCAGAATGCGAATCCGGAAAGAGCCGCATTCCCAGCAACCGTCCGCCGCGGCGGACAATCGCAGCCCACAAGAAACTCCTTAGGAGGAACGATTCAGTGATTCTCGCTCAGCTCGCACATTACGCTTCGCACACGGTAAGCAGCCTGGCCCTTCTTCTGCAGGAAGATCAGCAGACGGTCAGCTTCAGTCCCATGGGGTTATGGGAACATATGGCATGGATGGCCCGGTCCGTCGCCATCATCCTCTTCATCGAGTCGATCTGGTCGCTGGCCGTTATGATCGACCGCTACCTGTACTTCTCCGCCGCCCGCAAACAGTCGCGCGAATTTGCGCCTAAGGTTGCCGGTGCGCTGAAGGACAGCAAGCTGGAAGAAGCGATCAAGATCGCCGATCGCAACAAGAAATCGCACTTGGCCGAGGTAGTGACCGCGGGTCTGCAGGAATTTCGCGCAGCCGGCGGAACAGCTAATGAAAACACCATCGAGAGTTCGCAGCGCGCATTGGAACGGGCAGAGGCGATCGTGCATGCCAAGCTGAAGAGGGGCCTCAGTGTTCTAGCTACTATCGGCTCGACGGCTCCCTTCGTCGGATTGTTCGGAACGGTCGTCGGCATTCTGCACGCTTTCGATGCCATCGCCACGCAAAAGACTTCAGGTATCGGCGCGGTCGCCGGTGGTATTTCTGAAGCCCTGGTGACTACGGCGTTCGGCCTGCTGGTGGCCATTCCCGCGGTTATGGCGTTCAATTATTTCACGGGGCGTGTCGAAGCTTTCGACGTGGAGATGGATAACTCCTCGAGCGAACTGATCGACTATTTCATCAAGCAGAGCAACAAGCGCTAATCGGTGCCTTCTTCGGTTCGAGCGGGAATTTAGGGGAACAGGGGAGAGAGAACTCTTCTCTGTTCTCCCGATATACCCGACCCAACCAGATCTTTCATCGCGAAGCCGGAAGCCATCCGGAACCAAAAATTCAAGGGCATGGAGCCTCACCAATGGCAATCTCAGTTCGCAACGAAGGCGGTAAGATCAACTCCAACATCAATGTCACACCGATGGTGGACGTGATGCTGGTCTTGCTGATCATCTTCATGGTCATTACGCCCATGCTTCAAAACAAAGTGGCTATTGACATGGCCAAAGTGGCCAACGCTGTCCCTATGCCGGATGCCGACAAGGATGATGCCATTGTCGTGGCGATCACACGCGACGGGGGCGTATACCTTGGACAGGATAAGATCGCGACCGACGAGCTTGGTGTCAAAGTTCGGGATAAGCTGGCCGATACGCCGGGGAAGACGATCTACATTCGCGCCGATGCGCGCGCACAATACAGGGCAGTGGAAGACGCCATTGACGCCGTGCGTACAGCCGGAGTGGATGAAGTGGGCTTGCTGACGCAGAAGCGTGAAGGCAACGCCGAAGCTGGCGAGTAGCTTCTTCTCGCACAGCTTTTTTAACGATTTCCAGGAAACGAGGAGTTTGAAGCCATGGCAATGACAACTGGAGGCGGAGGGGGTTACTCGTCCGACATCAATGTTACGCCCATGATCGACATTCTGCTGGTGCTCTTGATCATTTTCATGGTCATTGTGCCGGTGACGCCGAAGGGGCTGGACGCGCTGGTTCCGCAGCCACCGAAGAACCCGCAGCAGCAGCAGCCCCAGAATGATCGCACAATCGTGGTGCAGGTTTTGTACCACCCCGGGGCAGCGCCGACCTACAAGATCAACGAAACAGAAGTCACCAAGGCCGACTTGTTGCCAAAGCTGACCGAGATTTATGCCAACCGTGCTGAGCGTGTCATGTTTGTGAAGGGCGATGACGATCTGGACTTCCGCTATGTTGCGGACGTTATCGACATCGGGCGCGCGGCCAACGTGGACCATATCGGTTTGATGACTCCGAAGATTTTGGCTGGACAATAGACCGGTTTCATCGTGTTGGTCTCATGAGGGAGCGCGCGCGGAAGGGTCTGTCGGCACAATAGCCAAGTCGATCCGTTCAGGCAGCAAGTTCGGGTGGTGCAACCGGAATTGAGCGCCGAACAAGTCGTGGCATGGCAAGGGAGTCAACCGTTCGGACACAGTCAGCCCGGGCGGAATACAGGAGTAGAATTTCATTCGTCCTGGTTTCCGAAGCTCCCTGAGGCGACCAGATTTTTTAAGATTCCAGGCGCGCAACGTATAGGCACGACCTGAAGGAGAAGAGAAGAACATGAATCGACCCGCACGTATTGCGATGCTCGCGGTTGTTCTGGCCGGCTTGGTTTTTTCGATGAGCGGGTGCAACCGTCTGGCAGCCCGCGATCAGCTGAACAAGGGTGTAGAAGCTTACAAGGGCGGCAAGTATGAAGAGGCGATTAACCATTTCCAGAAAGCTACCGAGCTGGATCCGAGCCTCCCGATGGCGAAGAGCTACTTGGCCACCGCTCTGTCCCAGAACATCGTTCCCGGGCTGGATACCCCAGAAAATCTGAAGACCGCTGAGCAGGCAATCAGCATTTTTCAGGAGGTTCTGGCAAAAGATCCGAATGACGTGAACAGCATGAAACAGATTGCAGGCATTTACTTCAACATAAAGAAGCTGGACGACGCTCGGACCTGGCAGAAGAAGGTTTTGGCCGTTGATCCCAAGGATCCGGAGGCCGCGTATACCGTCGGTGTAATCGACTGGACTCAGGCGCATGAAAACGTGCTGAAGGCCCTTGTGCCTGCCGGGATCAATGATGATGGCGAGGGCAACTCAAAAGCTCCCAAGAAGATCATGGATCAGATCAAGCAGGAGAATGCTCCGCTGGTTGAAGAAGCCTTGCAATACCTGAATGAGGCAGTAGCCGACCGCGCCAATTATGATGACGCGATGGCGTATCTGAACTTGGTCTATCGACGCAAGGCAGATCTCGACTACGGCGATTCCGCGGCAGTCAAGGAGGACTTGGCGCAAGCTGAAGATTGGCGCACCAAGGCCATGGGGACCCGGAAAGCTAACGAAGAGAAGAAGAACTCAGGTCCTGGCGGTATCACAATGGATTCCAGCGGCAACCTGAAATAACACCGCTGCAGCGAAGCTGTTAGTAAAAGCGGCCTCCGTCAGCGACGGAGGCCGTTTTGTCTGGTCACAATCCGAAGAGACCTGGGACACTGAAGCGGCTTTTCTCCATATCTCCTGCCCCGTTTGGTCCTCCTATGAGTAATACAACGAAGCCAGCGTGAGGCCGTGAGGCCGGGGATATATCAGTTCCTGTTTGCCTGTTTGGGCTTGCGGCATCAGATTCCCGGTCTCAACTTTGCCTTCCTCGGCTATCCTTCGGACAAGCGAAGCCCCGCGGGCAAGGCGGCGCCTTAAAGCAGGGGAAAGTGCCTTGGAACTTCTGAAGTATTCCAACTGGCTGCGCTACTGTGCCCCATTCTTCAAGATCTGTTCGGCGTAGAAGTTCCTCACTGTGGCCTGATCGTGAAGAATCTCGAAGTAGGCGTTCTGCAGAAGTTGCTTGCGGCTGTCG
Organism: uncultured Acidobacteriota bacterium; assembly: GCA_963833995.1. GTDB lineage: Bacteria > Acidobacteriota > Terriglobia > Terriglobales > Acidobacteriaceae > Telmatobacter. The sequence goes on from CAWIAE010000013.1 coordinate 34,040, forward strand.
TGGAGCAACTGGTGAATCCTTTGCTGCACGCGCGGGTCGTTCAATTCGCGTTGTCCGGCAGGCTCTCGGCCAATCAATTTGTAGATCGCAAAGCCAATTGGCTTTCGCCCTGAGCCAGTGCCGCTGTATGTCGGCAGGATCCCGGTAATCTCGCCCGGCTTCAACTTGCCTATTGCGCTATACACTTCGGGATCGCTTTGCAGCGCAGACTCCGCGACGAAACCCATATCACCGCCCATCGAAGAGGTATTTGGATCTTCAGAGAAGTTCATGGCTACGGCGCCGAAGTCTTCGCCGCTATCGAGCCGGTTCTGCAGGGTCTGAATCTTCTTCTTCGCGTCGGCAGCACTTGAGGCCTTGTTGCTTTGCAGATTTCCAGCCTGCTGTGAGGGCGCTCCAGTCACCACAATCCAAGCGAGATGGTACTGCGGCTCTATGAGATTAAACTCTGCCTTATGCGCGGCGTAGTATGCGGCAATCTCCGAGTCGGTGATGCTGATTTTGGATTCGATTTCCTTATTGAGCAGTTTAGTGCTGGTTAAATTGCGGCGAATCTCGCGCTTCAGGTCGTCCATTGTGATCCCGCGCGCTTTGAGTTGTTTTTCAAATTCTTCGGGCGTGAAAGGCGCCTTCATCTCGGTCAACTTGGCGTTTACGTCTTCATCGCTGGCGGCAAGATTCAGTTTGGCGGCGCGCTGTTGGACGATTTCGTCCTCGATCAACTGGCGAAGTATGTTAAGGCGGACAATGTCGGCCTGCTCCGGGCTAGGCTTCTGTGGGTTGTCTCCAAGGCTGGCCTGATAGAACTTCTCCATCTCCGATCGAGTGATCTCCTTGCCGTTCACTGTTGCCATTACATCCGGGGAAGGTGCACGATGGCAGCCGGCCAGCGCGGTCAGGAGGAGTCCTCCGGCAAGAAGAGTTAAAGCAAAACTGCGGCGCTGAAAGGAACGAGCTTCGACTTGCAACCTGAATTCTCCTGAGGAGCCAAAAAGAACCCCGGTGTTAAAGGATAAATCCCCGCCCCGGAGCCGCGATATGACGGCCTGTTTTCATTCAAATCACCGCGTGCAACAAACCAGCAAGGCGCAATGCCTTTCTTGGCTCAGGTCGGCGGATAGAATGGCGAAACTTTTCATTTCCCTGCACCTGCGGGGCTTTGTGACGGCACGGGTACGGTCTGCGGCGGCTCCTCGCCGGCGGCGCGCAGGGCTCGATCGATTACTTTCCAAAGCTGATCCTCGGGGACCGCGCCACTAACACGCTCCCCGTCAACAAACAAAGCCGGAGTGCCATCCACGCCAAGGGCTTCTGCTTCCTTTGCCGATGCCTTCACTTGTGTCTCGTCTTGTTTGGCCATGCAGGCTTCGAGCTTGGGTGCATCAAGCTTGGCCAGCGTGGCTTCCTGACCGGCGATGCGGTCCAGTGCAGCATAGCTTTTGGTAGGGTTGCGATCTTGGCCGGTAATCTCCTGGCCGTGGGAGTGGAGGTAATCCACGTACGTCCAATAGACATCGCTGCTTTGCGCCGCCAGGCAGTTAGCATCCACTGCAGCGTGCATGGCCCAGGGGTGCAGTTCCGTCAGCGGATAGTCCTTGTAAATAAATCGCACCTTATCCTTGTAGTGCTCCATCGTGGAAGGGAAAAGAGATTGGTGCATGCGCGCACAGTAGGGGCATTCGAGGTCGTCGAAGTTGATGACTGTGACTTTGGCCGAAGGGTTGCCCCGAATCGGGCGCCCGGCCACATCAATGTCGAAGGCCGGATCTCTGGCCAGACTGAAGGTCTCAAGGCGCGCCAAGGTCTTGCCGTCAGTTGAGATGAGAAAATCGACTATGTTCGTCTTCGAACCGCGAGAGAGCGTGACGGGCAGGGTATCGTATCCAGGCATCTGGCTCGGCTTGCGTGCCCCGAGGGTGACGTTGTAGTCCTCGGGGATGTTGAATTGCGAGCGGACGGTCACCTCGATTCGCCGATTCATGGCGAGGTCGGGGGAATTGGGTGAGGCGGGCTGAGCCTTGCAGCCTACCGTAAGACTGACGGCAAGCAGGCCGGCAAGAAAATGCAAACGCAACAAGATGAGATTCCTCTCAGAAAAGGATACTCCAGCGGGGCTCAATGACGGCCCTGCGGGCGTCCTATTCTGGGCTCTCAAGTGTTGACGCAGGAGCGCGGGAAAGGCAAACCGCGAAATCTTTGTCCAGTTAGAAAGCCTTAGTACGGCGGTGGCTGGGTGGGGTCGAGAAATACGGTGTTGCTGCGCCGGATGTCGCCAACCGAGCCGAAGTTGGCCAGCGTAAAGCTATAGAGGAGCTGGGTTTCGTCCCGAACTGAACCGAGTGCGAAGCGTCGATAGGCTATGCTCAGACCGCAGCAATCCCAGTTGTACATCGCCTGTACGCCCGCATACTGCAGGGCTCCGTGGACAAAGTCGTAGCTACCGTTGGCCGCCAGGTTAAAGCCGGCTCCGTTCGGTTTGCCAATCTGCAAGAATGGCGCCAACTGCTGGCTCTGAATTGTGGTGGCGGCACTCCCCTGCTCATCAACGGCGTTGAGCAGGGCATGACCAAGGCCGACCGTCGCGCGACCCCAGCTATATCCGGCGTAGAGGTTGTCCGCGCCGAGGCGACCGCCTCGGGGATCGTAATCCATGTCCCACTCGATGCGCAGGTTATTGATGGCCTCGAAACGAAGGCGCGAGATGATGGGCGAGAGATTGCGAGGGACGGTGAGAAACGCGACGCCGCTCAGGTCGAGGGTAGAGTCGAAGACATTGCGCCGATTGGGGATAAGCGCGCCCCCGAAGTTCGGGTCGATAAAGAACTTTTGCGCAATGAGCCAACTGGCCCACTCCCGAGGTGGAGCGGGGCATGTTGCCGTCGACGATCTCGCATCAAGGTCGCTGCATGGCTGCTGATTCTGTGGGCGCAGGTAGAAGCGCTGGTTCAGTGAGAAGCCGACTTCGTTGGTTTTCGTGGCAATGTCGGTGGTGTCGACGAGCAACACGTTGCGAGCCTGAGAGCCGATGCCGCCGACATACCGGTAGGTGAGTTCGGGTTCGATGACATGGCGTAACTGCCGGTTCCAGCGGTTGAGGGCGAAGTCTTTTTCGAGCGCGGGAGGACGAAGGTCAACGGTGAACTCAAAATCGGGGCGATTGAGGGGATCGTGGCTCAAGTACGGAGTTCCGCCATTGGCGCCGGTCAGGTCAGGGGTCTGGCTGCCGGAATACGACGTATCGCGCACCGCTATCTCGGGGACTAAGCTCCAGCCCCCGCCGACGACAGGCAGGGAGAGATGCGGATAGATGTCGATGCGGCCGACGTTGTGTGCATTGAATCCAGACTCTGCCCGGCTGAGACGGCCGATCGAAGACCCGAGTCTCCAGTAAAACGGAGTAGAGCCGAGCGGACTATCCAGCGCATCGAAGCGCAAGCTGGGTAGATGCAGGATTCTGGCCTCGTCACCCGGAGTGGAACTGGCGAACGTCTGCAGGCGTCCCAGGTATGCGGATGGAATGAATGCGTCGTGGACGTGAGTAAGGGAGAGGGTGCTTTGCACCTCGGAGCTGACGGCCTGCAGGTAGTTGTCGTCGAACGCCAGCTTGTAGAGATAGCTGGAAAGGTATTCCACATTGGCGGCGACGTGGGTGCTGGGAGTGATTTCCTGGCGGCCCAGGGCGACCACATCGACGCCCCCTTGATTGACCCGGGCCGTAGCCGGTGGAGTGGCCGCAATGCCGCGATCCAGCAAGGCATTCCAGCTAGCGGTCAGGAAATCGGGACCGCGGCCCTTGTAACGGAAGTCTCCATTGGGCGCGAAGCCGCGTTTGGAGTAATATTCCGACCCAATCTGCATGTCCATGCTGCGGTTGATGACCCAATAGGCCTTTTCGCTGACCGTGAGGCCCCTGATCGAAGAGTTGCCGAAGACAGGAATAAGCAGTCCGCTCTCGCGCCCGTTCTCCTCAACCGGGTGGCGCAAGAAAGGCAAATAGAAGACCGGGACGCCGACCAACTTGAAGAACGTGTTGACGGTGGTCGCGCGTCCATTGGCGACTTTGATCGAACGGGCGATCAATTGCCAGTCGGGATGGGGCAGGCGGCAATTCGTCATCGTGCCACCAATGATGCGATAGCTTCCTTCGCCGGTCTGAAGCAACACCCGGCCGGAGAACAGAAAAGGATTCGGCGTGGAATAAACCACGGTACGCCCACTGCGGCGTATTCCGAGGGAGCCGGTGACATTGAAGAAGCGCGCCGTGTGCGCGTCAAGGTGCATCTCGCCGCTGGAAGCGTTGATCACCGCGTCTTCCGGGCCGCCCTCGACCTGAAGGTGGCCGTCGGCTTCCAGTTCGGTGGTGGATTGGTGATAGACGATCTTGTCGGCGCGCAGTATGTAGTCGCGGTAATAAACAACCACTCCGCCGCTCAGTGTCCAGATATCACCCACGCGGGTCTGGGTTCCGGCTTCCCAGCGGACCGGCACACCAGTGGAAGGTGCCGGCACGGGTTGCGCGACGGGCAGAATCTCCTGGCTCGGATCGTCTGGCAGCTGGGTGGCGTCGTTCTCTGCGCCAGCGTTTTTCTGGCTGGGAGTCTCGTATGTTGCCGGAGGTAACGCATTGGTCAACACCTGTCCCCAAACTTGCGGGTGACAGAGGGCCAGCAGCGTGATAAACACGAAATTGCGAGGATGCATCCCAGAACCAAGCCCAGCATAGCAAATGCAGGTCAGGTTGCATGGGACGCGCGCAGCGCGGCTCTGATTGCAGGCAAAGGCCTGAAGAGGGTCAGGCAGCACGGGGTTCATGTTTCGGGATTTCCTGAAGATTTCGCGCATATTCCTGGCTCTTGTAAAAGTAACCTCCGCGTCCGGCCGTTCCGGCTTGGATTGCGGACCTGAACAGCGGTTCCCGGTCTTGCATAAGACCTGAGGACATGCGTCAGAAGGGACTCTGGAGAATTGAGTACACAGGCGAGCCAGCCCTCCCCCCAACAATCGTGGAAGCAGGAAGTGAATCAGCGTCTCGCGGCGCACAAGACGCGAAAAGGTCTTTCCGTCGTGCCGCAGTCGGTTCCGGATGAAGCGAAAAGCGCAACCAGCAGCCGCGCCGCAAAAGCTGCTGCGCGCGTTGCAGCCCGCTATGCCCAGGCTCCCAGCTACAGCGAGATGCAGGCCGCCGAGGCCCGTGCCGCATTGCGAGCTGCCGGAGCCGCCACGCGGGCCGCCCTGGAGGCGCAGGCCGCCGCAGAGATTGCCCTGGACAAGCTTGAGACCGCTGACGATGCGCAGTTTTTCTCCCAGGAAGAAACGCTGCATTCGGGCATCCCTGATAGTCCGGTACAGCCGGCGAATGAAGCGGAAGGACCATCCTCTACGGCCATTGCGGCCACGGGGCAGCCGGTGGAGATTCGCTGGGATCCGGACATGCCGATGCGAGCCTCTGGACCGCCCGCGCTCCCTGCGCGAAGCGACAATGATGAATTCGCGCCGGACGAGGATCATTGGCGAGGCGCCGCGGCCGGAGAAAGAGGCCTGACAGCGCAGGAATCCGCCGAAACCGTCGATCCGGAGCGGCCGATTCACGCCAACGTGATCCATTTTCCGCGCGAGATTGTCGCCACGCGGCGAATGCGTCCCCGCCTTGAAGGCTCGCCTGAGGCATCGGAGAGTCAATATGGCCAGTTGAGCATCTTCGAGGTGGATCCAAGCACCATCTCGACTCAAGCGGCCGCGTCGGCTGCTGATGCGGGCTTGGCCGCCGCGCAGTGGAACGGGCCTGAGTGGTCCGGTATTGAGCTGGATGCGCAACCCCATACGGACGCGGTGACCGCGACCGAATCCTCTCTGGCGGCTCCAAGGCTGGACCTTGCGCCGTTCGGATCGCGGCTGATGGCGGCGGTGGTCGATACTACGCTGATTGTGGGCTTCGTTTGTGCCAGTGTCGCCATGGTTGCAAGCCAGATCAGACCGCCGCTATCGATGAAGGCCGCCGAATTGGGCGCCGGGATCGCGATCATTGCGACCAGCGCGCTGTATCACTGGCTCTTCCTGATCCTGGCCGGGGGAACGCCGGGGATGAAATACGCTTGCATCTCTCTCTGTACGTTTGAAGATGAAAGCCCCACGCGGGAGCAACTGCGGAGCCGATTGGCCGCAATGTTGCTGTCGGTGCTGCCGGTGGGGCTGGGAGTGGCGTGGGCGATCTTCGACGATGACCACCTGACCTGGCACGATCGGCTGTCGCGAACTTATCAGCGGAGTTGCTAGGGTATCCTTCCTCCCGACGATACTGCCCACGTCACGCGATTGCCGGGGTGGGTGGTCAGCACGATGTCTTTAGTTTCAATGATTTGGGCGATGTTGGAATGGTTGAGCTTTTCAGGTGTGACTTATAAGTCACATTTGCCGGGGGGGTAGGGGTACCGGCTATTCACACGGGAAATGGTGCGCGGTTTCCGCTTGGAGAGCGGTTTTTGCCGCACATCTACGATTGTCCGCGAAGAGAGGGTAATTATCTGCAAATCTGTTGAGTTATTTTTGAGACGGCGATTGGGTTTGGGTGCAACCCGCCCGCTCCGACCCCGGAACAACGTCTTGATCATCGACAGCTACTCGCCGGTTAGCGGAACGGACTACCAAGTCAAGGCGCGCAACGCGCTCACGCCCGCGCCCAGAAGTGCGGTTTCATCATCGGGGGGCAGCACTTCCAGAGAGAAACTCAGCAGCGGACTCATCTTCACCATGGTTTCCAGGTGGCCGCGCAGCACCGGCAGATCAAGGAAACCGACGTTGTGCCCGGTGAAGTAGAAACGGCCGGGGCCGGCAAGGTGAATGAACGAGGCAGTGGCAGCAGCCAAGGCGCGGTGCCATAGATCCACGAACTCGGCACAGCGGACATCGCCTTTCTTTGCGAGATCGAACACCTCTTCCGGCTCAAGGTCGAGAAAACGCATGCGCATAGCGCGGTAGCCCATGATGCCTTCCAGATGTCCTGCTCCGCCGCATCCGCAAAATCGCTCCTTGGGATCAAGGCTCACCGTCACGTGGCCGCCCTCCCACACGCCCTCGACGTAAGGCCAGCGGCCGTAGCCTATGCCGTTCCCGATGGTCCAGACGCGGGTAAGGCGGTTGAGTTGACCGTGAATGGCAGCTACTCCGGCGGCGATGGCGTCGGCGTCGTTGGCGATGTGTACCGGTGCGGTGATGCCGCGCAAGGCCAGCACTCTGGTGAGATCGTCGGCCATGTGCATCCCCTTGATCTGGGAAAGATTAGGAGAGTCTTCGACCACACCATGGCGCGTGACTCCGGGGACGGCCACGCCGATGGCATCCACCGGGCCAACTCCGTTGGCAGTCAAGGCCTCGATCTGCTCCGCCAAAATATCAACCAGTTCGCTGGCGGGCATCGCAGACAGGGCATCGAACTCGTCGGTGGCGTCGGGATAACGCAACAGCTTGCCTGTGAGTCGTTGATCCTCAAGTTTGCCGGCCACGATGTGCTCGGTCATTACAACGCCGATGGCGGTGGTCATCTCGCCCTCCTTGGGCTTTTCGGGAATCAAGGATAGTCATAATCTCTAGAAGCCGTTCAAAAACTGCGTTTATGGCCCGTACAGGTCGCTCTCGCTTACCACGGGGGCCGCTACGTTTGTTGCCGAGGCCCTGGCAGCGGCGCCAAACATCGGGCCGCGCGCAGTATGCACAGGAGCGAAGCGCAAAAAACCAATAGGCTCGGGGACATCGTCGTAAATCGATTCCATCCCGCCCCGCATCAGGTAGGTTTCATGCCAAAAGCCGGTGCCGCCTGAATCCCGCAGGAAGTTCTTCCACCATTGGCGATGGGGCTCGGAGCGCGTCCATGACATCAGGGATTCGATGTCGCGCCAGTACTGTCGCATGCCGACGTGCATGGGAAAGAACGAAAAGAAGAAATTCTCATGCAGGAGCAAACCAGGAGGCTGGGCTTTGACAGAATCGGAGATCTTCGGACCGAAACCGAACAAGGTCTTCAGGCCGGTGAGGCGATTGACGCGCATTCCGAGATAGATGACCACCAGGTCAGGGTACCTCGATAAATCAACGGTTCGACGGTTGACTGACGTAGGCATGTGACTCACCCTGCCTGGTAGCGGTGGAGCCGTCCCAGGCCATTGAAAGCCGCCACTTTATAGCACTCGGCGAGCGTTGGGTAATTGAACACGGTATCGACGAAGTAGTCCACCGTGCCGTCCAGGGTCATCACGGCCTGGCCAATATGGACAAGCTCCGCAGCGCCCTCCCCAATGATATGGACGCCCAGCACCTTGCGAGTGTCACGATGGAAGATCAGTTTGAGCCTGCCTGTCGTGTCGCCGCGAATCTGCCCGCGCGCAACCTCGCGGTAATACGCCATACCCACTTCGTAGGGAACATCTTCGTCGGTCAGCTGTTCCTCGGTTTTGCCGATGAAGCTGATCTCGGGGATGGTGTAGATGCCGTAGGGGTAAAAGCTGGGGTTCGAGGTGGTGGCGTGATCGTCGAAAGCGCGCGCCGCTGCAATGCGCCCCTGCTCCATCGAGACGGAGGCCAGCGAAGGGAAGCCAACCACATCGCCCACGGCGAAAATGTGCGGAATCTTAGTCTGATAGTGCTCATCGACCGGAATGCGGCCGCGTACGTCGGCTTCAAGGCCGGCGGCTGAAAGGTTGAGTTCGTCCACGTTTCCCTGCCGGCCCACGGCATAGAGCAGGGCATCACCGGAAACACGCTTTTTGCTTTTGAGATTCGCCACCACGCCCCCGTCGGGCAGCTCTTCAACACTCTCCACTTCCTCGCCAAGGCGGAGGGTCACGCGGCTGTCGCGAAGGTGGTAGCTGAGCGACTCCACAATCTCCTGGTCGGCAAATTCGAGCAGCTTGCTTCGCTTTTCAATCAGCGTGACGCGCACGCCAAGGATGGCGAACATGCACACATACTCGACGCCGATGACGCCGCCGCCCACCACTATCAGCGAACGGGGAAGTTCAGGAAGATCGAGCACCTGGTCGCTGTTGACTATAGTGCGGCCATTGATCGGGACATTGGGCGAAGTTGACGGGCGGGTTCCAACGGCGATGATGATGCGGTCAGATTCAAGGGTGGTGTCGGCCAACGGACCTTCAACTCGAATATGGTTGGAGTCCACGAAATGAGCGACGCCATGCACTACGTCGATGCCGTTGCGAGAGAGCTGAGCTTCAGTGACATCGATCTCGGTTTTGACCACCGCCTGCACCCGAAAAGCCAGGTCAGCCATGGTGATTTTCTCTTTGACACGGTAGTTCATTCCATAGACAGCGCGGTAGTTATAGCCGGAAAGGTGCATTACAGCTTCGCGCATGGTCTTGGAGGGGATGGTGCCCGTGTTGATGCAGACACCGCCGACCACGGAGCGCGCCTCGACTACAGCAACACGCTTTTTCATCTTGGCGGCAGCCACGGCCGCGCGCTGACCGGAAGGACCGGAACCAATGACGGTCAGGTCGTACTTGACGGCGCTCATGCGGTTGTCTCCCAGTGGAAATGAGCAGTGGTTGTCTTTGAGTTACAGTCGCGAAGCGGAGGGCGGGCAAGCGATTCGAAGCCCTCAAACGGAGCCTACCATAGCACCGGCTGCCGAGGATGAAGGATATGAGTGAATTCTGGCCCGCGGAATAGAGCCGGGAGGCGAGGACCCTTGCTCAGACGGCGGCGAATCGATAACCTTGGTGCCGTTCCCGTTTTATTTGAGGACGCGGGCTCAAATCGAGGTTTCCAATGCCTTATTCGCGGATGGTTATGCATCGCGCAGTTTCTGGTTTTGCCTTGGCTGTGTTGTTCATCGCGGGTGGTTTGCGGCTGGAATCGCAAAATGCCTCCGGTAAGACTGCGCCGGCTCCGCCCCCGCCTGCGTACAAGCCGACCCCGGAGCAACTGGCCATCCAGGCGGCGTCGGAGAAGGAGCACCAGCGGGAGATGGACCTGCTCGGGATCAAGGAGCTGCGGCCTGGAGCCGACGGCGATCCCAACTCTCCCGATGCGGCCAACTACGACGAGTCGAAGGCTGATATGTATCCCAATTTGCCCGATCCTCTGTTGCTTCAGAACGGCCGGCGGGTGACCACGGCTAATATGTGGTGGACCAAGCGGCGCCCACAGATTGTTGAGCTGTTTGACGAGGACATTCTGGGAAAGATGCCCGCGCACCTGCCCGAGGTGACCTGGGAAGTGGTGAGCACGAAGGATGAAAAAAACGGAGATGTTCCGGTCATCACCAAGACGCTGGTGGGCCACGTGGACAACTCAGCCGATCCAAAGATCACGGTGAATATTGACCTGACCCTGACCACGCCCGCGGATGCCAAAGGGCCGGTCCCGGTGATCATGGAACTGGGCTTCAGCAAGGAATTCATGGCCTTGCTGATGAAGCGGTTCCCGCAATTCGCGGCTGCTGCCGGATCGGGGCCGACATGGCAGCAGCAGGTGCTGGCGCATGGTTGGGGCTACGCGGAGTATGTGCCCACCAGCGTGCAGCCGGACAATGGGGCGGGGCTCACCGAGGGCATTATCGGACTGGCGAACAAGGGCCGGCCGCGCTCGCTCGACGATTGGGGCGCCTTGCGCGCCTGGGCCTGGGGCGCGAGTCGCGCTCTCGACTACTTTGAGACGGATGGGGCCGTGGATGCCAGGCAAGTCGGCATTGAGGGTCATTCGCGTTACGGGAAGGCCTCGCTGGTGGCGATGGCGTACGACAAGAGGTTTGCCATCGGCTATATCAGTTCGTCGGGCGAGGCGGGAGCCAAGCTCTACCGGCACATTTTCGGCGAGGAGATCGGCAATGTGGCTGGCGCGCAGGAATTTCACTGGATGGCAGGGAACTTCATGAAGTATGCCGGGCCGCTGAATGCCGGTGATCTGCCGGTGGACAACCACGAGTTGATTGCGCTGTGTGCACCGCGGCCGGTATTCATCAGCGGAGGAGCGACGGAGGGCGATGGGTGGGTTGACGCCAAAGGCATGTTCCTGGCAGCGGCAGGCGCCGGGCCGGTATATGAACTGCTGGGCAGGAAAAGCCTGGGCGCCACGGTGTTTCCTCCTGAAGGGACCGCGCTGATCAGCGGCGATCTGGGATTCAGACAGCACTTTGGGGGTCACACGCCGGGTCCGAACTGGCCTACGTTCCTGGAGTTTGCGAGCCGGTATCTGCATGGGCCGGGAGGCGGAGGATCGGGCACCGCGCAGATTGGGCAGCCGGCCCCAGTCCACCTGAGTGCGGAGGAAGATCGCGAACGCATGCTCAAGCTGCTGGGAATAAAAGACTCAGAGTTGCGGCCTCGACCCGCGAGTGACCCCAAGGCGTCGAACGCGACCAATTACGATGAATCGAAAGCCAACGTCTATCCCAATCTCCCCAACCCTCTGCTGCTCAAGAACGGCGAGCGGGCGACGAGTGCGGAGGTCTGGTGGAAGGAGCGGCGGCCGGAGATCGTAGCGGATTTCAACCGCGAGATACTGGGCAACGCACCGGCTAATCTGCCCAAGGTGACCTGGGAAGTGGTGAGCACGACGCCTGAAGACTACGATGGAGTGCCGGTGGTGACTAAGCGGTTGGCCGGGCACGTCGATAACTCCTCTTACCCGCAGATTTCGGTCACGATCGACATGTCGCTGACCACCCCGGCGAATGCTTCCGGACCAGTTCCGGTCATCATGGAATTGGCCTTCGCCCCGGATTTCAAGAGGGCCGTCACGAGGCCGCTTCCGGAAGGACCTGGGCAGTATGGGGTTCCGTTGAAGGCGGTGCTCGACAAGGGATGGGGATTCGCGGTGCTTTCTCCAACGAGTTACCAGGCGGACGATGGCGCCGGACTGACGGAGGGCATTATCGGGTTGATGAATAAGGGCCAGCCGCGCGACCTCAGCGACTGGGGTGCGCTGCGCGCATGGTCCTGGGGCGCCAGCCGAGCGCTCGATTACCTGGAAACGGACAAAGCAGTGGATGCGACGCAGGTGGGGCTGGAGGGGCATTCGCGGTTTGGAAAGACAGTGCTGGTGGCGATGGCCTTTGATCCGCGATTCGCAATCGTCTACAGCAGCTCTTCGGGCGAAGGCGGGGCCAAGCTTTACCGGCACATCTTCGGCGAACAGATGCCCGATCTGGCCGGTCCCGCCTTGTATCACTGGTTCGACGGAAACTTTTTGCGCTATGCGGGACCACTGACGCCGGGCGATCTGCCGGTGGACAACCATGAACTGATTGCACTCTGCGCGCCCAGGCCGGTATTCATTGGCGGCGGAAGCAGCACAGGCGATGGATACGCCGAGCCGGGCGGCGATGCCTGGGCCGACCCGAAAGGGATGTTTCTGGCCGAAGTGGCGGCGGGGCCCGTCTACAGGCTGCTGGGGAAGAGGGGCCTGGGGACGACGGAGTTTCCACCGATGGAGACGGCGCTGACGACCGGCGAACTGGCTTTCCGTCAGCATCCCGACGGACATACACCGGTGCCGAACTGGCCGGCGTTCCTGGACTATGCCGCACGGTATCTGCACGCGGCGCGGACTGGAGGCGAACGAGGGGGCGAAAGCCGGTAGGTCGCTGGAGTCATCTCAACTGCTATCTGCCCGGCACCTGCTGCTTCAAGGTTGCGAGTAGGCGATTGGTTCGTTCGGCGATGCAGCATCGAATGTGAATACCGTCATGTCCGACAAGAGACAAAACGACACGGAGTCTGGGCCGAGAATCCTGGATCTGCCCATCGGAACCGGTGAGGCGGGGCAGCGCACCGAAAGCGATTCGATGGGAGAGATCGAGGTGCCGGCGGATCATTACTGGGGTGCGCAGACACAACGGTCTCTCATCCATTTCGCCATCGGTGACGAACGCATGCCGCTGGCGGTGTATCACGCCTACGGGTATATCAAGAAGGCAGCCGCGCTGGTGAACGGAGCCGTGGGCCGGTTGCCGCGCTGGAAAGCTGACTTGATTGCACGAGTGGCCGACGAGGTGATTTCTGGAGCGTTGGATCGCGAGTTCCCGCTCTATGTATGGCAGACCGGTTCCGGGACTCATACCAACATGAACGTGAACGAAGTGATCGGCAATCGTGCGATCCAGCTGGTGGGCGGAAAGCTCGGTACGAAACAGCCGATCCACCCCAACGAAGATGTGAATTTGAGTCAATCCTCGAACGACACCTTTGCGACGGCGATGCACGTTGCCACGGTGCTGGAATTCATTGACCGACTCATACCTGCGGTTACAGCGCTGAAAGACGCGATATCGGCCAAGGCGCGGGAGTGGGTGGACGTTGTGAAGCTTGGGCGTACCCATCTGCAGGATGCTACACCCATGACGGTAGGCCAGGAGTGGTCAGGATATGCGGCGCAACTGGACGATGCGCTCGCGCTGGTGAGGCAATCAACCGAAGGGCTTTATCGTCTCGCGATTGGCGGGACTGCCGTGGGCACAGGAATCAATGCCCCGGAGAAGTTCGGCGCACAGGCGGCATCGATGATCGCCGCTCTCACGGGCCATCCCTTTATTACCGCTCCAAACAAGTTCGCCGCGCAGGCTTCGCTCGATGCGATGGTGGCGGCCAGTGCTGCACTTCGCGGGGTGGCAGTCGCACTGATGAAGATTGCCAACGATCTTCGCTGGCTGGGTTCCGGGCCGCGGGCGGGATTGCATGAACTGGTTCTTCCAGCCAACGAGCCCGGCAGCTCCATTATGCCGGGCAAGGTGAATCCGACACAGGAAGAAGCCATGGTGATGGTCTCGATTCAAGTGATTGGGCAGGACAACGCCGTGGCATTCGCCGGGTCCCAGGGCAACTTTGAACTGAATGTGATGCGGCCGCTGATCATCAGGAACGTTCTCTATTGCTCCCGCATCCTCAGCGATTCCTGCAACAGCTTCCGCAAGTACGGAATTGAAGAAATCACGCTCGATCGCGAACGCATCAGACGATACGTTGAGCAGTCGCTGATGTTGATTACTGCGCTTACTCCGTTGATTGGCTACGACTCGGCATCAGAAATTGCTCATCGTGCGATGGACGGCGACATCTCCCTGCGCGAGGCGGCTGTTGGGGGAGGTTTTATCAGCGCAGAAGATTTTGATTCCAATGTGGACCCGAGAGGCATGGTCGGAAATCCTCGCCGTGATCTGGGGCTGTGAATGAGCAGCGCCATTTTCCGGTAGAATAAACGAGTCGAGCACGATCAAGAGGCGGCAGGCTGACGTGACTCAGGACATTATTACCATCTCGCCAACTTCGCGCTTTCGGGCCGCCATGGTGCTGGCGATCGTTGCGGATCTCCTTCAACTGGTTGTTTTCCCATTGTTTGTCGAGGGCGCGATTTCGCCGGCAGACGACGTTCTCGATCTGGGCGTCGCGGCGATCCTGGTTCAGCTTCTTGGCTGGCACTGGGAGTTTCTGCCATCGTTCCTTGGCAAACTGGTGCCGGGAGCGGACCTTGTGCCTTTCTGGACGATGGCGGTCGCCAATGTCTATCGAAAATCGAAGCCAGTTCCGATGACCATTGAAGGAAGCCGCGACGAACATCCGACGCCGCGAGGGTAGCGGAGTTCCGCGAGGTATCCTGCCGAAAACCAGTTGAATTCAGAAGCCGCAAGTTGGCGCCGTGTTATTGCGTAGCGAGTCACCAGGCTAGCGATGCGCCCACACATACTGGTTATTGACTCGATGGCGCGCGGTTCACCAATCCATTGGAGCACGGTATGGATTCGGCTTGGATCGCCGCCATTGTAAGGCGCTCAGTAAAACTGGCCAACAACTGCCAGTCCTGCTCTCCAAGCGTTCGCCGAAGTCTGAGTTGGGCTCTTTCCCAATAAGGGATGACTTCTTCGAGGACGTGCTTTCCCTTGGGCGTCAAACTATACAAACGGCGGCCATGCCCTCCAATCTGCATTCGCACCAGTCCGGCTTTCCTCGCATTTCCCAATCTGCGTGAGAGCGTCTCAACTGAGGCGGCGATGTCCCTGGCCAACTCGCAATGAGCGATCTCTCCGGATTCTTCAATGGTCTGGAGGATGATCAACTGGGTCACCTTTAACTGGGTTGGCCCGAGGACGAGATCGTACAAGTGGCAGATGGCGCGGCTGGCGCGTCGAACATTGACGCAGGCGCATGATGTATGGCGAAGTTGATTCGTCATTCCAGGTCAACTCTTAAGTTGAGATACTGACGTTGTGCGCCGAGCGGGTTTTCAGGCGCTTCAACCCTTTGCAATATGGATGCCGACTGCGCGAGAGACGGCTACGGCCACGAACTGGATTTTGGAATTGTATTTACGGGCGCGCATTGTCGCTTCGTCATCGCAAGGTATAAAGATAGGCAGCCGCGTCACGGGCATCCTGTTCGGAGAGGCCGAGATCCGGCATCGCGGTCGCCGGCTTCATGGACGTCGGCGACATGATCCAATGGACCAGATTGTCAGGCTGGTTAGGAAATTCGCCCGCAATGTAGGTTCGCCTGGCCATGTAAATCAAGGGGGGGCCAAAGACGCCGTTCGCATTGCGGATTCCGGGAACTGTGTGACAGGAGCCGCAGCGATATTTCATCATGACCTGCTGGCCACGATGCGCATAGCCGCCGGTTCCGACCGTATATGGCTGGAGAGTCTGACCGCCGGTGCATCCAGACAGAACCGCGGCACCAATCGAAAGGGCAAAGCAGAATTGCGAAAGAGAGATGCACATTGTGAGCGGTCCGTTCTTCAAAAAAATAAGAAGTCGGGCTGAAGCGCGTACAACGGAAGAGAGCATCGATCGTTCGCCGCCGCTGCAAGAGTGGCACACCTGCCAGCATAGCAGCGATGCACTTTTGAAATTGACCTCGATCAACGGGCGTCTCCGTTGCTATGGCAATCCCCTTGGGAAATACATCTCTGGCTGGGAGTCGGAGCATCCAAGCGACCCGTGGGATCGTACTCTCAGCGGATCACCGGCCGAAGGCCGGCCTGTGTTGGCCTAATGGCTCGTGTACTTCTCGTGGCGCCTCTTGCATGCCAGTTCACGTTCGGCCAGAGCGCTGCACCCGGCGGTGCGGTTCCGGATGGAAGGGCGATCTTTGCCCAAAGGTGCAGCAAATGCCACGGTGACGAGGGCGAGGGCATTAGCGCGGTCGCAACCATCGCCGGGCCATCCCTGAGAGCGGAGCACAACCCCGGCGAGGTTTTAGCAGCCGTCGAAGTCGGCCCAAGTCACATGCCGAGATTCGAATATGTTCTCACTGTTCCGGAAATGCGATCAGTGGCTCACTACGTCGCAGAACACATCGCCGATATTCCGTTGTTGGGGGGCAACCTGAGCGAAGGGGGCAACCTGTTTCGCGTGGACTGCGGGCCGTGCCATCGATCAGCGGTGCGGGGAGGGGCGCTGGTGTTCGCGGGGACGAATGCGCCGTCGCTTACCGACAAATCGGCGGCCATCATCGCGGGAGCCATCCGATGGGGTCCGGGGTCGATGCCGGCATTTCCTCCCGCCGTGCTTACCGATCATCAACTGGACTCCATTGTTCAATACGTGCAGTTCATGCAGCAACCACCCAGCCCGGGAGGCAGTCCGTTGAATTTTTACGGGCCTGTTGCTGAAGGTTTCGCAGCATGGGTGGGCTTGTTGGTGTTGATCTTCGCCGCGGTGTGGATCGAAAGAGGGGGCAGGGGATGAAGGGAAACGACAGAAGCGATAGCGACGGCGCCGATCAGTGTACTTCAAATCCGGACCAATCGGCTCTGAACCGAGGCGGCCAGGCCGGAGATCACAAAGAGGAGCGAGTGGGCCGAGCGATCGGATCGCTTGTGGCATTGTTGGTGTTCGTGTGGAAGTTGGGAAAGTCGGTTCTGCGGGCCACTTCTGGAGAGCCGCTGGAGAGACCAGGTCGTTCGGCGCCATCGTCTTCCGGTCGGGAAGAAATTGAGTCGGTTCGAAGCGGCGATCTGGATGTGGAGAGCGAGAGGAAGACCATTCGCCGCGCAGAGTGGGGATCGGTGTTCGTCTTTTGCGCTTTTGGCGCGGGCATTGTGGCGGGAGTGGGATTTCTGCTTGCCTATTGGTGGGGCGGCAGCAACCTGTTGCTGGGTGCAACCCTTGCACTATTTTTGGCGGGTTTCGGGTCGGCCCTGGTGCTCTCCGCGCGTTGGCTCATGCGGCAGAAAGAGGCAGTCGGGCCTCGCGAAAACCATTCATCCAGTGAGACCGAGCGCCAAGCCACTGTCAAGGATTTCTGCGCAGGCGTGGAAGACATTCGATCTCGAACCCTGTTGAAGTGGATGGGCGCTGTGGGTATTGGAGTGTTTGCAACCATGGTGGTGTCGTTGCTGAAGGCATTGGGAGCGCCACCGGGGCCTTCCTTGTTCGACACGGTTTGGAAACGGGGACAGCGGCTCATGATGGTGGATGGGAAGCCCGTCACTGCCGATACGCTTCAGCCCGGAGACTCGATCACGGTATTTCCCGAAGGCAGCATCGGGTCAGAAAAAGCACAGACGGTGTTGATCAGGGTAAAAGAAGATCTTCTGCAATTGCCAACAGATCGAGCGGATTGGGCACCGAAGGGGTACGTGGCGTACTCGCGTGTATGCACCCACGCGGGATGTCCTGTGGGCTTGTTCGAATCGAAAGCGCATCTGCTGTTGTGTCCGTGTCATCAGTCCACGTTTGACGTGTTAAGAGCCGCCCAGCCGACCGGCGGCCCGGCAGCAAGGGCTCTTCCGCAACTACCGTTGTATGCGGATGCGGAAGGGAACCTGCGCGCCGGATCTGGATTTAGCGAACCTCCCGGCCCTGGATTCTGGGGGATGCCATGATTGGATGGATCAGCAGCGCCCTTGACTCCCGCCTGCGCCTGGCGAAGTTTGTCAGGCACGCAATGAATCACGTGTTCCCCGATCACTGGTCCTTCATGCTGGGTGAAATCGCACTCTATTCGTTCGTGGTTCTGGTGATCACAGGAGTTTACCTTGCGTTGTTTTTTAACGCCAGTGACTCGCAAGTGATTTATCACGGCACCTATCATGCGCTGGATGGAATGCGGATGTCCGCGGCGTATCAATCCGTGCTCAATCTCAGCTTCGATGTGACGGCAGGACTGCTGGTGCGGCAGATGCACCATTGGGCCGCGGATATTTTCCTGGGCGCGATCTTGGCTCACCTGGCGCGCATTTACTTTACCGCCGCGTATCGCCGCCCGCGAGAGATCAACTGGCTGGTTGGTGTGACGCTCCTGTTGCTCGCCATCGTCAATGGCTACCTAGGCTATTCGTTGGTCGACGATCTTCTTTCCGGGGCGGGTCTGCGCATCGGATATGCGATTCTGCTTTCGGTGCCGGTGATTGGTCCCTGGCTTGCGTTTATCAGCCTGGGCGGTACCGTCCCCTCACCCGCCACGATTCCGCATATGTATGACTTGCATGTCTTCCTGGTTCCAGTGTTGATCGGGGTACTGCTGGCGATTCACCTGGGAATCATCTGGCGCCAGTTGCACACCAATTATCCGGGACCTCTGCGCACGGACAAATTGATTGTTGGCTCCCGGCTATGGCCTTCCTATACCGCCAAATCTCTGGGATTGTTCTTTCTTGTGTTCGCAGCGGTTGCGGCGCTCGGCGGACTTGTCCAGATCGATCCGATTTGGATTTATGGGCCATTTGACCCGGTGGCAATTGTGCCAGGAGCGCAGCCGGATTGGTATCTGGGCTGGGTCGAGGGAGCGATGCGGCTTTTTCCGGGTGTCAATCTTCGCCTGGGTTCATGGCTGATTCCAGAGGTTTTCTTTCCTGGGGTGCTCTTCCCGGCGCTCGTGTTTGTAGCGCTCTATTGTTTGCCGTTTATTGAAAAGCTGATTTCCCTCGACGATCGGCCTCACAATGTTTTGCGTCTTCCCTACGAACAGCCTTTCAACACCGCGCTGGGGTGTGCGATGTTCGTATTCCTCCTGGTGCTGTTCTTCGCCGGTGGCGACGATGTTATCGCCGTGGCTATGGGTTCATCGGTGGTCGCGATCAGGAGGATTCTTCGAGTCCTGGTGTTTGTTGCACCCGCGGTGACTGCCGTGCTGATGTACCTTCTTTGTGCCGCAATGCGCAGGCGGCGCGATGCAATCCATGCGGCGGGGCGCGAAGCCAACCTGGTGATTGAATCGGCCAGACTGCCCCAATAAGATTCGTGACACGCGGCTTGTCCGTATGAATACCACGGATCTGTGGCGCCTCGAGCGAAGTGCAACCGCCGGTCCTTCGACTTCGCTCCTGATGACTGAATTCAGGATGACGGCTATCGAGGTTAGTGGCTTCTGTTGAAGGTGGCGGATTGACGGGCGGGTGGCTGCGCCGTAGGCTGATATCTATGGAGTTCAAGGTTAGCGAACTGGAGCGGGAGCCAATTGAATTTGACCTGGAACTGGCTCCTGGAGCGGTGGACCTGGGCGAAGAGGCCGAGCAGGAAGGGCCTCTGAAGACAGCGGGGCGGGCTGAGGTGATCCACGAGCACCGCGGGCCGAAGGACATTGTTGCCGACATCCGGCTCAGGGGGGATTTCAAGGGCAAATTTCAGGTTCCGTGTGCGCGCTGCGTGGAGCCAGTGGAGATTCCACTGGCAGCGGATTTCGATCTGATTTTCCGGCCAGTGGGGGCCGACTCCGACGCGCCGGAACGGTCGATTACAGCGCCGGAGACGGAAATCGGTTATTATCAAAAGGACAGTCTTTTGCTTGAGGATGTGCTGCGCGAGCAGGTGCTTTTGTCCCTGCCGGTCAGGACGCTTTGCAAGCCTGACTGCAAAGGACTTTGCCCGCGCTGCGGCGAAAACCGCAACCTCAAGGCGTGCTCCTGCGAAGAGGGTCCGGCGGACCCCCGTTGGGAAGCGCTATCGGGGCTCCGTAGCCGGATGAAGTCCTAGAGACAGGTGGTTTGGCAGGGATGGAAGGTTTATGGCTTCCCATCCTTGTCGCATTGAACTGCGACAAGGATGGAGCACCCCGAGTTCATGCCGGATCGAATGACCCCAGAGAATCAGGGTGTCCCGCCTGCGGCGGATCGCAGTGAAGTGGTTTTGCGGTTCGAAACCGGTCAAAGCATGCTGGGCTGGGACACGAAAGGAATTGCATTATGCCGAATCCGAAAAGGCGCCATTCGACGCGCCGCACCGCACTTCGCCGCTCTCACGATTTCCTGACATCGACGGGCCTCTCAGAGTGCCCCAACTGTCATGAAAAGAAACTTCCGCATCACGCCTGCGCCAAGTGCGGAGCCTACAAGGGCCGCGCTGTGCTGGACACGAAGGAAGCCGCCAAGTAATACTGAGGCGCCATGCTGATCGACATTGCGCTTGACGCCGTAGGTTCCGATAAAGCTCCAGAGCCAGAAATCAAGGGCGCGATTCTTGCCTGCCAATCTCTGCCAGTGCGGGTCCATCTCATTGGACCGCAGTCGGAGTTGCGCGATTTGTTGGACGAGCATCTGGAAAACGAAGATCTGCCCATCGTCATCCACCATGCATCCGAACGGATCGGCATGGAGGAGAAGGCAGCCCAGGCGTACAGAAGCAAAAAGGACAGTTCCATGCGCGTGGGGCTGAAGCTGGTGCATGATCGCAAGTGCGCCGGCTTTGTGACTGCGGGCAATACGGGCGCGGCGATGGCCACAGCCAAAGGGGTGCTGGGGGCGCTCCCAGGCGTGGACCGACCGGCCCTTGCGACTCCCATGCCAAGTTCGACTGGAAATCCATGTGTGCTGCTGGACGTGGGCGCCAATGTAGATTGCAAGCCGCACAACCTGGAGCAATTTGCGGTGATGGGCGAGATGTACGCGCGCAGCGTACTCAAGATCAGCCAGCCGCGGGTTGGGTTGCTCTCGATTGGCGAAGAAGAGAGCAAGGGGAACGACCTGACGCATGAGGCATTCCCGCTGTTGAAGGCGCTGCCAATCAAATTTATCGGCAACGTGGAAGGCCGCGATATTTTCAGCGGCCAGGCTGACGTGATTGTCTGCGACGGATTCGTGGGAAACGTGGCGCTGAAGACCAGCGAGGGCGTGGGACGCTTTGTGCGCGATGTGCTGCGCGAGTCGCTTACGCGGACGGTAACGGCCAAAGTGGGGGCGCTGCTATCGAGGCAGGCGTTCAATGAATTCAGGCGGCGGCTGGATTACCGGGAATACGGTGGAGCGCAACTGCTCGGGGTGCGCGGGGTGTGCATCATCGGGCATGGTTCCTCGAACGACCGCGCCATCTTCAACGGCATCCGCGTGGCGTACGAATTTGCCAAGGCGGGCACGAATGAGCGCATCGAAGCTGAGTTTGCGAACCATCCGCAACGCACGCATTCCCGGTCCGGCGAGAAGCCGGATGCGATTATTCAGTAGCGGCCCGCACTATGCCTGCCGACATTCGCAAGAGTTCCGCATTGGATGAATGGATGGATTGCCTGGTCTGTCCTGTCTGCCTTGGAGCGTTGTGCGTGGTCGATTCAAGAATCGTGTGTACACGTTGTGAACGCGTCTACCCAGTGGAAGATGGGATTCCGGTGCTGATTGCGGAGCGTGCCAGCAAGACAGACAGCGCTAAATAATACGGATGCAACTGGCGAGACCGAGTTGGCCATCAGACTGCTGAGGAGGAGTATATGGCGACAAAGAAAACTGCCAAAAAGACATCCATCTCAAAAACCAGATCCAGTTCGAAAAAGAAGCCAGCCAAAAAGTCATCGTCAAAGAGTAAATTGACCCGTAAGTATTCGCCTTCAGCAGGAAAGAACGTTGAGAGAGAGATGAAGGAGATGAAGAAGGGTACGCTCAAGACGAGCACCGGGAGGAAAGTGACCAACCGGAAGCAGGCAATTGCCATCGGGCTTTCCGAGGCTCGAAAGGCCGGCAAAAAAGTCCCGCCCAAAAAATCTTAGATGTACAAGGTCTGTACCCACCCGCGTTCGGGCTTTTCCATTCGCTACGGCCTACGACTCTGCGTCTGCGGCAGGAGCGAAGAGGTCGACCAGTTCCGACATGTAGAAGGCTTCGTCGGCGAAGGTGAAGGTCCCGTGGTCAATGACTTCGCGGGCGGCGCGATAAAAAGCCGTTATGGCGGCGCGGCTGAAGCCTGAGCCGATGCTGATGCGGCGCGCGCCGAGTGCGCCGAGTTCCCGCACAGAGAGCGAAGGCTCGGCCTTGAGTCCGGCGAGCACGTTGACAGGTTTACTGACCGAGGCGCAGAGGGTGCGAATGTCTTCAGGCTGTGTGATGCCGGGAGCGTAAAGCACTTCAGCGCCGGCCGCTTCATAGGCCTGAAGACGGCGGATGGTGTCGTCGAGATCGGGACGTCCGTGGAGGTAGTTTTCCGCCCGCGCAACCAGCATAAAGGGGAATCCCAGCGAACGAGCAGTTGCCGAGGCAGCGGCGATGCGCTCGACTGCGTGGTGGAAGTCGTAGATGGGGTGGCTGGGGTCGCCGGTTGCATCTTCGATGGAGCCGCCGACGAGGCCAGCTGTCTCTGCCGCCATGCGAATGGTTTCTGCGGCAGCTTCCGGACTGTGCCCATAGCCATTTTCAAGATCGGCTGCGACGGGGAGCGGCGTGGCTTGGACGATCGAGCGTGCATTGGCCAGGGCTTCGTCGCGGCTCACGGCTCCGATACCATCGCGGCGCCCCAAGGCGAAAGCGAGTCCGGCGCTGGTGGTGGAAAGAGCAACGAATCCGAGGCCGGTGAGCAGACGTGCAGTGCCGGCGTCCCATGGATTGGCCACGACCAACACTTCAGGGCCCTGATGGAGGGCCAGGAACTTAGCGGCTTTTTCAGCTTGAGTTGGCAAGCGGGCTCCTTTCCCCATTTTCAGATCCCAGGTTCAGAGCTATCTTATCGCCGGTGATAGAAGGGGAGCACGATGGAAACGGCAAGGCCAATGGCGACGAGCAAAGCCAGAGCCAGGATGCTGTAGAGCAGTACCAGATTGGGTCCTTTGGATGGGCTTTCGTCGTGTTCGGGATCGGGTTCGGTTGGAGTCGACTCGTGATTATTCATATTTCAGCGCATCCACGGGGTCAAGCTGGGCGGCGCGCGTGGCGGGCACCGTGCCGAAGATGACACCGACGAGAATGGCGGCGGCCAGGGCGATGACTACGGACAGCCATGAGAAGGGCAACGGGTAGTCGGTAAAGAGCCTGACAGAAAGAGGCGGGGCCAACCCCACGATAATGCCGACGATGCCTCCGGTAAGGGAGATAATGACGGCTTCAGCAAGGAACTGCAGTTTGATTTCGCGATAGGTTGCGCCCAGGGCCTTGCGAATGCCGATCTCGCGGATGCGGGCTCTGACGTTGGCGAGCATGATGTTCATGATGCCAACGCCGCCCACAGCCAGGGTGACCGCCGCGACAAGGACCAGAACGGCGGTAAGCGCGTTGGCGATGCGCGCGGCAATGGTCAGCAGTTCGCCCAGCGTCTGTGCCTTGTAAACCGAGCCTGCCCTATGGTGCGACTCGACCACGCGCACAATCTCTTTTGCGGCGTCGGGCACCTCGGTCATGGTGCGCATGGAGAAGTAGATCTGCTTTACGTTCTCTGTTCCTGTGAAGTAACGGGCCACGGAGTAGGGAATCAGAATGGTCTGGTCGGCAATCTCCGATTGGCCGAAGTCGGTCACGCTCTCCTTGAAGACGCCGATGATGGTGAAGGGAATTCCGCTGATCGAAAACGTCCTTCCGATGGCCGCGTCGGAGGAGCCGAACATCTCGTGGGCAAAGGGTTCGGTGACAACGGCGCATTCAAAATGTCCGATTTCATCCTGATCGTCGAAAAATCGGCCCCAGGGCACGAGCAGGTTTCGAATATTGCGGTATTGAGGGCTGACGCCCAAAACAAGGGTATCTTTCACCACGCCACCGCCAAAGCTGATGCGGTCGTGCATTTCAAGCACTGGGGAGGAATACAGGACACCGGGGACCTCTTTAACCACGCGCTGTTGATCTTCGACGGTGAGGAAGTCGTTGTAGAGCACGCGCTCTTCACCCGTGGAGCCGCCGCCCGCATATTCAAGCTCGATGGAGTTGGTTCCAATTTTCTGAATTTCGTTCAGGATGAATTGCTTGCCGGTCATTCCGATCGTCACTACCAGAATGACGGAGGCGGTGCCGATCACCATGCCCAGGGCGGTGAGTGCAAAGCGCAACTTGCTGGTGCGGAAGCTGTCGATGGCCAGCTTAAGAACTTCGCTGAGCAACATGGTTCGGCGGGCGCTCAGCAGAGTCTGCTGGAAAGCGATTTGGCGGGCCTGATCGACTGGGTTCATTGAATCCTGAACTTCGAGGTGCTCTGAAAAACAAGATGCGCCAGGGCGCCCTAAGGCTTCGACAATCGTCTGATGCGGCTGGGAATGCCGCGAGCAGGCCCTCCCAAAGGATAACGCAACGGATCAGCGCATCTCTCGCCCAGGTCTCTGACCGCCTGATTTCGCTCATTGGGATTGGTGGTATCCCATCCTTTTGCCGGAAAGAAGCCAAAAGAATAGGGCGCGGGACTGGGGGTAGCACACGCAGTCAGGCAGGTATTCATTTTTTGTGAGGAGCGCCGGGCTTGCAGGCGAGCTGATCTTTGCGTTCCCAGGCAATCACGTCCAGGGCAATGCCCTGCATGCAGGGGGTGGGACCGCCATGCGGCAGGGCAACGAACTCGATTCCTTGCCCCAGTGCGGGCTGCAGGCCTTTGATGATCAGGTTGTAGATTTTGGCGGTCTTCAAGTCCTTGAGGAGCAGGCAACGCGCTTCGATGCCGGGTTCGATGCATCCTTGCCCACGCACCTCCTTCGGCTTTTGGGGCGGAGCTTCGGCAGCCGCTGCGATGCAGGCCATACTGTACGCCAACGCTAAGACGACGAGACGTTTCACGGTGTTTCTGAGCGATGCCGGGACCGGGTTCAGTCGTCGATGCATCGACCTGGGGAGAATACTCCGGTGCGGCGGGGCAGGTCCAACGGGATAATGAAACAGGAGCGCTAGAACGCCAGGCTGGAGCGGTGGTAGATTCACTAAAGAAGCGAAAGTGGCGGAATTGGCAGACGCACCAGACTTAGGACCGCAATTTCGGTGCTTCGCACTACCCCGCACCGAAGCGCACAGACTCTCCTAAACCACACAAAATGGTTGTTTTAGGAGAAAATCATGCTCCGCACCGAAACGCACTCAAGCGCACCCGATTCCAAACCCAACTGCCACCAAAACTGCCACTCGAAGGGGGTCGATTGGTGGATGGTACGGGATAGTACGATAAGTCCCATGGAACTCACCGAAGAGGCACTGCGCGCCCGCGTCCGCATTCATCCCAAGACCGGATGCTGGGAATACACCGGAGCCTGCGATGCGAACGGCTACGGAAGGGTCTTCCTCTCCGGCAAGGAGAGAAAGGCTCCAAGAGTCTACTTCGAGGTCTTCGTCGGTCCTCTTCCCGCAGGCACCCGGCTCAAACATACCCTCCCCTCCGAGAAGTGCATCGGGGGCCGGTGCTGCAATCCCGCCCACGTGAAGGTCGAACAGAGTTTCAACGAGATCAAGTTCGCTCGTCGCATCTGTCCGAAGGGACATCTGATCGACGCCGATAATGCGGTCGTCGAACGCCGAGGCAATCATCTTCTCGTTCGTTGCCGTGCATGCAGGCGGCTGGACTGGAGGGCGAACAAGCGCCTTGCGGCGAAGCTCAGACCTGGTCGGAAAACTCCCTCGGCGGAGTGACGACCGTTGACGCATCCTCGCCTGAGAAGATAACCCCTCGAATCGAGCCTCAGGAAAGGCAACCGGCGGCCTCGAATTGACCGAATTCAGGAATCGCCCTATACCTACCGGGACATTTCCGGATGAAGCTCCGGAACCCGGACAACTGACCTGCCAGACCGGTCCGATACCTGTTTCTGGACGAGGTGTTATGGATAACCAGATTGAAAAGCTTCTCTACTCGCGCGAAGATGCGGCCGCTGCGCTCAGCATCAGCATTCGATCCGTGGACTACCTGATCGCGGAAGGAAAGCTGACCACGCGCAGGATCGGCAGAAAAACCCTCATCCCCGCGGGCGACGTCAAGCGCTTCGCTCGCGCGGACCACCCGGAACGCATTCGAACCAGCGGCAGATTCCGACGCGAGGAGCAACTGTATGGCACGCAATGAGAAAAAACTGCGAGGCATCTTCGAAAAGCCCCCGGACTCGGGAATCTTCTACATCCAGTACTTCGATATCAACGGGAATCGTCGTCGAGAAAAGGTTGGACGCCGATCGACGCGATCACGCTCCTCGCCAAGCGGAAAACAGAAAAGCTCCAGGGGAAAAAGCTTCCAGAGAACCTTCGCAAGGGCGCTGTCCCATTCAAAGAACTGCTCGATGACGCGCTCGAAATCAGCCGGGCGGAGAACGGCGCTGAAACGACGTATAACCACGGACTCAAGTTCGAGGTCTTGCGCGAGCACTTCGGCGACCGGCCGGCGGAGAGCATCAGCAAGCAGGAGATTGTGCGTTTCCTGTTGGATCTCGCGGACGAGAGAGAATGGGCTCCTGCCAGCTTCAACCGCTGGCAGACTTCCATTTCACTTGTCTTCCGAGTCGGAGTCGAGAACGAGAAAATTGCTTTCAACCCGGCGGCCAAAATCAAGAAGAAGACGGAGAATAACGGGCGCATTCGCTTTCTGTCCGATACCGAGGAGAAGATCCTCCTCCAATACATCGGGGTGCACTACCCGGAGCACGTCCCCGCGTTTCTCATCAGCGTTCACACTGGAATGCGAGCGGGGGAGCAGTTTCGGATGCAATGGAAGGATATCGATTTCGAACGGCGGATTTTGACGATACCCAAGACCAAGAACGGCGATATTCGGCACGTTCCTCTCAATGAGACCGCTTTCGCCGCAGTAACCTCACTCTTTAAGAAGCGGTCCGAGCTGCCTTGGGTCTTCCTCAACTCCGCCGGAGGGCAGTTGAGAAGCCAGCGAGATTGGTTCGATCGTGTTCTCGAAGCAACAAAGCTTCCGGATTATACCTGGCATTGCAACAGGCACACTTTTGCCAGTAGACTGGTCATGAACGGTGTCGATCTCCGCACAGTTGGTGAACTCCTCGGCCATCGGACGTTTCAGATGACGATGCGCTATGCTCACCTGGCGGCAGATCATAAGCACGAAGCAGTGTCTCGCCTGGATAAGCGAATCGGCACAGGTCGTTCAGCCAGACGAGGTCCGCAACGGGCAGCTTAGCGGGAGTGGCGAAATGGCAGACGCACTTGGTTTAGGTCCAAGCGGAGAAATCCGTGGGGGTTCGAGTCCCTTCTCCCGCACCAACTCACCTGATCTTCTCTAGACAGCATTCTCTGGGTCCGGCTTGTTCGTAGCGCGGGCTCCCTCTCCAGGTCATACCCGAATCCTGACCAAGTCACTCTCAGATCATGGAGTCTCCCTCCTTCCAAACCAAACCCCGATTTGACTGAATTTTCGATTGGGGTGATGCTCAGCGCCTACGGAGGGAGGATCCCGTATGCGCAAGAGCGTTTACCAGTTCGCTTTGGCGAGCAAGGTCACACTTGCAGACCTGGCCGTCTTTATCCGTTGCATGCCGATTCTCTGCGAAGGGTGGGGGACGAATCGCACTTTCATGGCCATCATGGGTGCGGCCATGTTTATATGGGCCGGGTCCCTTGCCAATCTTTGGAAAATCGTCTCCTGGTCTCTTCGCGTGGAAGTCTCGGCCCTCTCGCCTACATTTGAACTCCCCCAGCTTCTCACCGCTACGCAAGGGGGCGGCTCCGATGTTTGATTCCTTCGAAGACCTCTCCACCAAGCTTGCAGCGACTGGATATTTCATCGATCCGGTGATGACCAAGGTTGTATTTCTGGCCGCAAGGCTCCAGAAGCCCCTGCTTCTCGAAGGTCCCGCGGGGAGTGGCAAGGCGCAGGCGGCTCTCTGGGAACACGAGCAGGACGCAAGGGATCAATTCAGCTCTCTGCATCTGTTCATTCACTACTGGGCGCAAGGCAAGCAGGAGAACCGGCGGGCATGGGCGCAGGCGATGAATGCTGTCGTTACTGGCGGCACAGGTTCCGGCGCGGTCCTCTTCCAGTCGTTTCCGCAGGAGGTGGTCGATGCCTTTGCGGAGGTGACTGGCGGCCAACGGGTTCGGGTTCGAATGCCGAAGACCGTCAATGGCTATGCATGGTTTGACGATGAGCGACGGGCATTCCTCGTCGAACGAATCGCCAATCCGGAAGGCCCGGAATGTGAAAAGAGGGTCTTTCTCTTTCAGTACAAGGGGAAGCGCAATCTGCTTTTCGAAAACACGAGTGCTCCGATTCCCCCGGGGCACTCCTAGCCGGCGAAGGAGAAGACTGAGCCTTTGGCTCGGCTTCTCCTTTCCGTTTTTTGGACGATCGTTGCGCCCAAGGAGGCCGCTATGAAGACGTTCATCATCATCTCGGTTGTTCTCGCGGTCGCCGCAGCCGGGGCGCAGACGACCACACAGAGCCAGATTCGCCACGTCGAAACATCGCTCAACCATCTCACAGTTCTCGAATTTGGCGAGACGGTCACGACACTTGCTATCGGCGATCCGGACAGCTTTCAGGTGGAGCGCCATGACGACAAGGTCTTCGTGAAGCCTCTCCAGCCAGGGGTATCGACGAACCTCTTTGTCTGGACTACAACGCGGGAGTTGAATTACGAGCTCGATCCGGCTGGCCAGCTTGCCGCAATGGACGTCCTGGTCCGCGCGGAGCCTGCGCCCAAGCCCCATACCAGAGCACTCGCCTCTGCCGAGCCATCGGATGCCGAGATTCGCAAAATCGCATCGCTTGTGCTGACACAGGCGCTGATGGGGGTTGAGGAAATAGCGCACGATGCGACAAGGCCGTCAGCTGACCGCGTGCAGGTTGCACTCGAACAGGTATACCGCGCGAAGGACCAGCTCTATATTCGGTACTCGGTCACCAATCAGACCAAAGTTCCGTTCCGGGTGACGACACCTGATGTTTGCGCCCCGCTTCCGACCGAGCAGCCCATCTCGCTTGTGAGTCTCAAGAATCACCAGATCACTTCCCAGACCTTCGCGGCCTTCAAAGCACGACAAGTCTCTGGCATTCCCGTGACGCAGGCCGAGAATGCTACCCGCGATCTTGCACCTGGAGAGAAGACGACGGGTGTCATCAGCATCGAAAGTTCGACGGGCAATCCACCGCAGATCTATCAATTGAACTTCGGCGCCGACCAGAACGGACCTCTGAAGGTTCAGGTGGTTCTCTAGTTATGGACGCACAGCGCTACATCTCGGCGGAGGAAGTGCGACAGGCGCTCAGGCAGATCTACTTGAGCGATGCCGAGTCCAATCTGCAACATCCCCTCCTTGAATCCCTTTCCGATGAACTCAGCCCTGTCGATGAGAAGGGACGTTGGAAGCCCAGCCCGCTTCTAGTTCTCACGGTCGTTCTCCTGTGTGCTCTTGTCGGCGTCTTTATCTACTTCTCCATCGGAGGACGCTGATGAGCCCGTACTACGATCAACCCGGATTGCGCCAGAGGGGGCCGGAGGATGTAGCGGGCGTCCTCGTGTTATTCGCCTGCGCGGCCGTTGGATTCTGCTGGTATGTCGCCGTGTCGCGCCTCCATCTGCGCAATGCGCAGTGCCTCGAAATCTTCCTGTACAGCGCCATCCTATTCTTCTTCGGCGGCCTCATTGTGGCGCAACTGGTTGGCCGCAAGAAGAAGAGAGAAGAAAACTGGCCGCACCCCGCCGTCGTGATCCCGGCATCCAGGGACGCCAAGGTGATCCGCGATGCCAGCCAGAGCGGAGCTACGCTTCTCGGATACAACGTGCACAAGGAGCCTTGGTTGTGGCCGGATACGGTGCGGATGAAGCACGGCGTAATCGTGGGCGGCACGGGTGCGGGCAAGTCCACGTTCCTTGAAAACATCATCGCCCAGGACCTGACCCGGCGCTTTGGCGCGCGCAGGATGCCGATGATTATCTTTGACGGTAAAGGAGAACGCGAATTCCTTGACCGCCTGCTGCCGCACATCGAAGCCGCCGGCCGCCTGCAAGACTTGCGTGTTATCGATCCGACGCATCCTTCAGAGTCGGCGCGATACAACCCCTTCTATGCGCTCGATGATGCCTACCAGGAGCATGTGAACTTCATCTTCCGCTCCTTTGGGCTGCGCGAGGATTTTTTCAAAGGCCACCAGGAGGCCTATCTCTCGGATCTCGTTCGCATCCTTCAGTACACCGGCAAGCTCTTCAATGTTTACGACGTGCTGGTGATGGCGCTCGATGAAAAGGTGTTGGAGGAGCAGATCGGGATCGCGAAGGCCCGCCTCGCTTCGGCGCCGGGCATCTCCATGCAGAAGCGCCTTAATTTCGAAATGTCCGTCAAGATGCTGCAACGCTCGCTCGCAGACCGGGAGCGAGTGGAGAAGATTCAGGGACTTTTGAACGAACTGTTGAGCTTCCTGGAGGATGAGTTGTCGGTCGTGACTGGCTCCTACCAAGACTTGTTGACGCTCGACGATGTTCTCAACAACGATCTGATTCTGTTTGTCTCCCTCAACGCCAACCGCAATCAGCGTGCGGTCGAAGCCTTGGGAAAGATCCTGCTCCAGAACATTCAGCTGATGGTGGGCAAACGCTACGCACAGCCAGCCAGCAACAGGGATGCCGACGAACCCATGCTCTCGGTAATTCTGGACGAGTTCGCCCCCTTCGCCTATCCGGGGTTTACGCAGGTGCTCCAAACAGCACGCGGCGCCAGGGTCTCGTTCCTTTTCTCCTTCCAAAGCATGCCTCAGCTGCAACGCGTGAGCCAGGCGTTCGCGGACGAGGTATCCTCGGCGCCCGGCACGAAGATGATCATGAACGTTTCGGAGGAAAACACAGCGCAATGGTTTTTGAAAGCGTCGGCCAGGATTGCGACCAAACGGCGCAGCCTCGCGGTGCGCCGGACGGGAATCTTCTCCTCGAAATACACCGAGACCGGAACCGGTAGCGAGAGCGACATCAAAGAGACCCGTGCCCGCGAGGACCACATCAAGAATCTGCCGGTAGGCCAGATGGAGATTCTCATGGTGGACAACCGCGAGGGGACGCGCCATTCTCACCTGCACATCCGGCGCGCCCCGCGGTTCCAGGTGGAGGGGTTGGAACCGTCGCTTTATCCGAAGATGCACAGCTATCTTGACCCCGAGGTTGGTGTGAATTTGCGGTTCCGGGAAGCCGAAAACCGGAAACAGCGGCGCAGAAGAACAGCGGGGTTGTTCCTCGGCGAGGTTGGTGGGCAGTGACTATGCGAAATCAATTCGCAGTTCGATGGGCGGCAATTGCCATCTTGCTTTGCTGCATGCACGGGCGATCTCCTGGTCAGACCCTGGATCGGCCAAGCACTCCAACCTCGCAGTCCGTCGTCAAACACCAGGGATTCTTTGACTACGCACTGGGCAAGATCAATCCCCATGGCATCGACTACGGCGCGTCGATGGAGTCCGGTAGGAATGCCGTCGTTGAAAACACCATCGACGATCTCTACTTCTGGTCGAATGTGGTAACGCTGCTTTTGCTTAGCGGAATGGTCGCCGTTGTTCTTCTTCAGTGGCGCGCCGCCGACAAGCGTGAAGTCATCGCGGCGTCTCTTATCGCACAGTTGTGGAACAGCCGCGTGAGCGACAGGATCGAGATTGAGCGCCGGACCCAGCAGTTCAATGAGCTGGTCGAAGCCCACAACGCCGATGTGGAAAAGAATCTGTCACAGAAGCCAGGCACTTCGCAACACGATGCCGAGGCGGCCGGAAGCTTGACGCGGGGCGTTCGCAGTCTCGCTGACAGCAAGGGAATCTCGCCGGTGGAGGCCGAGAAGATCGAAGCCTCGGCGCCAGATGCGACCGCAGCGAGCCTGCAGCAAAACAATCTCCTGTTGCAGCGGCGCGTGGAGGCGCTACAGAACAGCGAACAGAATCTCAAACAGCGCCTGAACCAAACGACCGCCCTGCTTGACCAGGAGCGGCGTCGTAACGCGACTCTCAAGGGCGCTTGAAAGGGCCAGAATGACCAGAACGACTCCATCCGACTTCAAAAGCCATGACGATTGGCTCTCGTATGTGCACAGCGAGATTGCTGTCTCGGATCAGCCTTACGCGCTTGCCTTCGGCCGCATCGATCTCTTTCGGAGCTTCTGCCAGATGCAGGGACTTCCGTTCCCAGCTCAGTTCGCGGAGGAGCTGGAACGAATCGAGACGCTGCACGATCCCGAGCGGGCAGTCGCACTAGGGGCCCTGAACGACAGAATCCTTGGAAGCCTTACGAAGCAGTTGTTCGATCGCTTGCCGCCGACACCGTCCGAAGATGACTCGCGGATACCATCTCCACAAGAACAGATTCAGATACTGCGCAACCATCTTGCGCAGCAGAACCCGTACTTCAGGCTCTGGGTTGTCTACAAGAGAAGCGTTTCCGACGGCTCGGCCGCAGGAGGTTGGGACGAGTATCTCCTTCAGGAACTCGGGACCGATAACAGCGAGGAGATCGCATTTGCGCACGCGATGGTCGAGTTGGACGCGCTTCTAACCCTCTTCCATGACGGAAATCTGGCGCTCCCCAGTCTTACCTTCGAGCGCATCTGGTTCCTACATTCCCTCCGCGGACCGGAGCGAATGCTCCAGACGCGCGCCGTCCTGGGAATGCTTGCAGCAGAGTTGGCGGCATGCGCGTCCGCGTAGTGAGTTTCGGGACGAATTGGTGGGCTATGAACTCACGCGACACGAATGATCCGTTTTGCTTCCGACGGAGAGCGGCCTGGTTCAATGCCGCGGCCCTGATGTCCGGAAGACGCCTCCGTCACTGCGCCATCTTTCCTGGTCAGGTCCGTTTCAATTCGAAGAGTGGTTTCGATCCAGAGTTCCCATTGCGCGCCGTGGGCAGGACTTTTCAGTGCTCAGGGCCGCACCAGTTCGCCGGCAAAATGCACCTCTTATTCGAGCGCCGCACCGCCGAGATGGCGCCCGACGCCTATCTGGTCACGCTCAAATCCGCGGAGCATGGCGCAATCCAATTCGCCAAACCGGGCTGGAAGTCTGCCGGCGTCCGGCCCATCTCGATCAGCTTGCGCGGCGAAAAGTACGAAGCAATGCTGCTGTTTGGAAGCGGAGATTGGGTGGAGAGCGACCTCGGACTATGGCTGGTCGATCAGTCCGGATGCCGAATCCGGCTGAATGTTGTTCGCGAAGGAGCGCTCCAGTGAGATATTACAGGGGCCATATCGCACTCTCAGATACGCGCGACGTCCCGATCTTGTTGCATGTGCGGAACGCGCGGGCCATCTGTTTCGATCAGTTGTGCGATCTGTTGTCGCTCGAAATCATCACTGAGCGTCCACGGTCGCTTCGTTGGAGGCTGGCGCGCCTTGAGAAAGCCGGGCTGGTTACGAGGTTTCAAGGGCAGACGCATCTTCGAACGCCAGTCTTCGGAATCACGCAGCAGGGACTCATCTTTCTCGAATCCCGTGGCCATTACCTGCTCTCGCTGCCCAGCGCAACGGAGGCGATTCTCCATCCTTCCCAGGTTCCTCACGCTCTTGAGATGGTGAGTATCCGTGTCGCTTTTGCCAAAGCAGGCGTACTTCATTCCTGGAAATCTGACCTCGAAATCGCGTCGAAAAACCTGGTGTTGGAGAACGGAGCAGCAAAAGATTTCGACGCCGTTGCCGGGATCGAGGTCGACGGAAAGAGCCGCACAATCGGCATCGAATACGAGCGGAACCCAAAAGCTGCCGCCAGGTACCGCGCAATTCGGGAAGTCTTCGAGCGTGACGAGACGACAGATGCCGTCCTATATCTCACCGCAAACGACGACATCCTGTATCTGCTCGCCATGGAATTGCGCGCAATGCGCAAGCGGATCGGCTTCGTCTTGAGCGACGCATTCCGTCGATCATTGCTCGAAACGCGCACGTTGACGAACTCAAATAACTCCGAGGTCGTGCTGCTGCGAGACTTCCTGTGCGGGAATCAACTCTAGTGCTCGCGCAGCATCTTCGCATCCCATTGCCGCCCCATAGACATCCTATTGGGGTCCCATTCACGGCCTTTTGACCTGCTTTGCCGACCCTTTAAGCAGAATCGGCCTGGCTTAAGTCGAGGCTCATCAGAGACTTGCTTCTTGACTATCCCCTTGTATGTATGGGAATTCTGAGGTGACGTGAAGGAGTTGAGGATAGGAAGACGAATGAGACTGATACTTTTAGATGTGGCATGAGGAGTGAAAACCAAGCGCCCAAGTTGGTCATCGGGCGCTTGGTGATGATTTGTTCTAGAGAGCGCTGCCAATCCCTGCGCTGCGCAGTGTCTGCTCGTTAATTCCACCAGCACAGCAATCTGCGAGGGCTCCGTCGATCACAACACTCGGAACCCGCTTGATGCCCAACTCCCGAGCTCGCTTCGCCGTGCTTTCCTGCTTCATGTCAAGCACCGCGATCTCACAGGATGGACAGGCGATGCTCTTCACAAGCGCAACTGCTTCATCGCAGCAACCACAACCCGCGGTGAAGATTTCAACCTTACGTTTTTGACCCATGGAATTCCTCCGTTGAATAACCGTGTTGATCACGCTTGCGGACAGCATGATGGCTTCTTTTGAGGCCATGCATTCCAGACCGATGCGCCCATGAGCAGCCCTACTCCGCAGTAGAGTGCCCAGGTGGAATCGATACTGAACTTGCCGACCAGGATGACAATAGAACTGCCTACGCCAAGCAGGGCGGGCCAGTATCCGTGCCGCCGTCGCGCACGAAAGCTGAGAGCTGCAATTGCGACGAGAAGGAAGACCAAGGTGATTGCGAACAGGTACTGAGCACGGACCAGAAATCCGAGTCCAACCGTGCTTGCGATGGCGGCATAGGCGGGCCAACACAGGGGGCACGTTAACTTGGGTAACAGCGCTACACCAATACTCGGTATCGTCGCCCAACGATCAGTTCTCATGAATCACCTCGTCGAACCCGATACTTTCAAGGATGGAGCACTTCGCGGCGGAGCCCGTGCCTGGGCAAGACTCCGTTAGCCCCCTGAGAGAGTTCCTCATTGCTTCAAGCGTCCGGATCTTCTGGCTGATCTCGTCCACCTTGGTCTGTGCAAGAGCGCGCACATCGGCACAGTCTGTCGTTCGGTCCTCCGCCAGCGACAGCAACTCTTTGATCTCCTTGAGGGAGAAACCGAGGTCCTGCGCTCTCTTGATAAATCGGATTCGAAGCACGGCTGCTCTTGAATACATGCGATATCCCGCGTTGGAGCGGGGTGGTTCCGGTAAGAGGCTTTGCGCCTCATAGAACCGCACGCTTTCGGGATTGATACCTGCTTCATGGGCCAATTGGCCGATGGTCACGCTCTTCATAGTCAAACTGTAAACCCCGTAGTTATCTACGGGGTCAAGGGGTGGAATGCGGGTTTTGGTGTTTTGGGCACCATCAGCGCCAGCTCACGTGATCTTTGGACCTTCAGGCATTGCGGGCAACTGTCCGCATTCTCCGCGAATGCCAACCCGGATCTCGTACCCACCCAGGAAAGGAATTGCCATGCCCAACTTCAACTCTTTCGCCTCTACTCAGCCGGTGGGAGCACCAGCTTCCAGCGCTAAATTCGTGCGTCGGATTGTGATCTGCTCGGTGCAATCGACCGTCAATGCCGGCGTCATCGCAAGATTCGCCCCGGTGCTCTATCGCTCGACCATTCACGACCCACTGCGGCAAGCCGTAGTGACTCTACTGTTCGTGGCCCTGCTCGGATCGCTCGCCAGAATGTGGTTCGTCGCTCTTGCGACCCGGCAGGCGATAACCGACAACACCACATTCACCCGAAACTCGCAGAAGAGAGGAGAACCGCGATGCAACCAAGTTTAGGAAAGATGTCCGCCTACAAGATGTTCAATTGGCGGGACCGTGCCGCCAGTTCCGTCGAGCAGACCGTCGCCGCATTTCTCGAAGCCGGAGAGGCGATTGCCACCCGATGGATCCAGACAGCCAAAGGCGTCCTGCTCCTGCAGATGGTGCCGGACAACGGCGCATCGGGAGCGATCTACGTCTTCGATCGACAGCGCGAGCAGTGGTACATGCTGTCGTTCGAAGGCTGCGAAGACCAATTCACCTCGGAGAAGTTTGACCGCGCGTTCTCCGAGTATGACCTGTTCCGCCTGGTAGAGCAGCCTGGCCTGCTGCTCTCCGAGTTCCAACCTGCCACCGCTTAGCCCACCTCGCAACACCCCCAACAACCGATTCCACCCGAACTCAAGAAGGAGCCGTCATGCGTCTGTCCGCAAGCCGTATCCGCTCAATCAACCGCGCAATCGCCAGGGTCCAGTCGTCCGCCTGGTCTGCGCCAGACCGAAACCGCCGCCCATCCTTGGCCAGCCCAACACTGGCCGCCTCCGTGAACGCGGCCGAATTTGTGAAGGTCGTTGTGGTCCCAAGGAGCGCCACGCTCTAGCGTCGGCAACCGGAATTGGCGGGCAAACACACAGGATGAGCGTGTCTTGCTCGCCGCTTTCCGGAGATTTGACCGAGTTTCGGACCCGGGATACAACCACACAACGGATGAAGGAGGCAGGACGCCATGTATGCCAAGTTCTGTGTGAACCGGGAAACGGCAAACAGCTTCATGCGACTGTTCGTGAACCGGCGGGCGTACGCCATGCAGGCTGGGCGTCCCCTGCCGAACGGTTCCGTTCCCTATTACCCAGCAAGGGATTGGAAGACCAAGGAGCCGAAGCCGCTGGACGAAGGCGTGGTGCGGATGCACCTGAACGGCGACATCACCATCAGCCTGTATGCGATCAATCCCGAGACCCAGCGCTCGAAGTGGGTCGCGATTGATGCCGACTTCGACGGCTCTCTGGAATCGCTGTTCCAGTTGCAATGGGAACTCAAGCAAGACGGTGTGGATGCCGCTCTGGAACAGTCCCGCCGCGGCGGGCATCTCTGGATCTTCGGCGCCGAGCCGCTGCTGGCCTCCGAGTGCCGCATCTATGTCTACAATCTCGCTCTCCGACTCGGCATTCCGGTCAAAGGCGGTGGTCTCAAGGAAGGGATCGAGGTATTCCCGCGCCAGGACCGGCTCGAAGATGGAGAGCTGGGCAATGCAATCCGCGCTCCGCTTGGCGTGCATCGGAAGACGAATCGGCGCTACTGGTTTTACGAAGCTGGGCCCACTCCGGAAGCACAGCTTGCCTACCTCGATGGGTTGAAGAAGCTGACCGAGTCGGAACTCAGGACATTCATTGAGGGGATGAATCTCCCCGAAGCGTACCGGCCGGTTGTCGCGACGCCGTACACTCCGCCAGCCTCTTCTTCGCAGTACCCGGAGTTCCGAATCCTGGACTATGTTCGCACTACGCGCAAGGACAGCCGGAACTGGTGGGCAAGGTGTCCCTCCTGCGCCGGAGTCGGACGCGACCGCACCGGCGACAACCTCGCAATCCAGATCAAGAATCCGCGCTTCTACAAATGCTGGGCCGGCTGCACGAAAGAGGAGATCCGGGCAGCGCTTGGCCAGCCCATCCACACGCGCGCGGCGGTTTAGGGAGTGAGTATGAAGGCCGTTCCCGCAAAACGGAAGCCCGAATCCGCCTCGTTGCGCCATGCTCTCCACGGGCTTGCGCTTCCGGCCAGCGTGCTCAGGGCGCTCCAGAAGCGAGGCATCTATTGCACCCCCGGAATCTCGCTGGAACACCAGCACCTGGCCAAACGATATGTGCTGCGTGGCGTGGAGTCCGGCGGCGCGGTCTCCGATTTGGGCAGGGCGTGCGCCTTCGTTTCGCCTGAAGGATATCCATTGCCTTGGTTACAGTCGCTCGACTCGATTGCCGTGAATGGGCGTCATGCGATTTTTCTCGCGGAGAGCCTGGTGCGCGTGGAGATGCTGCGCACTGTAAGGACGTACGAGCTGGCGATTACGCTCCACACTTTGTCTCACATGCCAGGCCGCAATCGCCCGGAGGTCGCTTCGACGCTGCTCCTTCGTGGACGGGATGGTGTTCTCCCCATCGATCTCTGGAAGGAAGAACACCGCGTGCTCCGGGGAAAGTTGACTCCTATGTTCTATACCCGCGCTGGAGAGGTGCTGCATCCGCCGCAGCGGTTTGAAGAGGCGATCAGAAAAGTGACGGCGGCGGTTTGCTGCGTCGGCTGCAAGCATTCGCATGTCGGAGTGCCACCAGTCGCCGGTGTCACTTCACCCATAGTTTTGCCAAATGAGAAGCATAAGTTTGCCGCAAACTCCCTTGCGACCGCAGATCTTGGCGGTGAAGCTGCCGGTAGGGAGTTGGGCGATGGATAAGGCTACTAAGAGTAAGTCATGCAAGTCGCTGAAGATTGGGGAGATGTTTGACGGAGGTCTTTGCCGAACTGTAGATCCTGCATTTTGCGCACTCGCGGCAAAGCTATGCTTCAACTGCGCACTTTCGGCAAAGATATGCTTCCGACGCGATTCAGTGGGACAGGCGGATATTGCAATGAAGAGAGATATGACCTGCGTGACGGCAAGACTATGGTTCCAAAACGGCAAAACTAGGGGTGAAGTGACAGCCGGAGGATTGCGACCATGACGCATCCCATCGAAGCTGCGATTACAGTCGGTGAGCCGAACTGGGCTCCGCTTGAGCTTGTCCTTCCTGCTTGCGAGCTTGAAAACTTTATGTACATGGGCCGAACTGGGGAGATCGAGTTGTACAAGCACTGGCTCACGCGCCGCTATCTCAACATCAGTGCGGACGGCCAGCGGTTCTACCGCTATTCCGACGGGACGTATGTCGAGGTCACCAAGGCTGTGGCTCTCGACCATGTACGCAACCGAGACCACTAGGAAAGGAACAACCACCATGGCAAAGAGCGTCAACAGGACATTTCTGCTCGGACACGTTGGCAAGAATCCCGAGGTTGGAACTACACCGGGCGGCACGCTCGCCGTCAACTTTTCTCTCGCAACCACCGACCGGGAGAAGGACCGTCAGGGCAATTGGTCCGACAGAACCGAGTGGCACAACCTGGTCGCTTACGGCCGGACCGCGGAGATCGTGCGGGATTATGTGAGCAAGGGCACCCAGCTCTTCATCCAGGGCAAGATCCAGACCCGCTCCTGGGATGACAAGGAATCCGGCCAGAAGCGGTACTGGACGGAGATATTCGTCCATGATCTGACGCTGCTGGGCGGCGGCCGTGGGGAGAATGGCGGCTCCGCTCACAGCAATGGTCGGGACGATTCCCGGAGGAGTTCTGGTGGATCGGGCTACCAGCGGCAGGGGATGGAAGGGCAGTACGCCGACGAAGAACTGAACCCTGATGAGATCCCGTTCTAGAACAATGTGTCTTCATCAACTTGAACCAGGGCGCTCTTCGGGGCGCCTTAGTTTTTGAGGAGCAAATGCGATGGCAACCAATGAAGCGAAGCACAGGTCCGGATACCGACGCTCTGTTCACGCAGTTGGCAGAGCCGTTTGGCTCTTCGGAGATTAAGTGGCGTGTGACCCACACCACCCACGATGGCACCCGCGGCGCGGTGATCGCATTCGCGGATCCGCGAGCTTACACAGACCGTCTCAACCAGCTCTTCACTCCGAGCGGCTGGACGAGGAACTACGACGTCACCACGGTAACGGCGGTGAGCCGGCAGAAGCGGGACAAGATCATCCAAACCGGCAAAGTGTTGGTTACGTGCACCCTGACGATCGCGCGGCTTGGGACTCACTCAGGAAGCGGGGAGCAGTGGGCAGATGAACAGAACGCGATGACGGGAGCGGAAGCACAGGCCTTCAAACGCGCCAGCAGTTGTTTTGGCCTGGGCCGTTATCTCTACAACCTGCCGGAGACCTGGGTCGATCTCGATGGGCAGGGTAAGCCGACCAGGCTTCCCGCACTTCCCAACTGGGCGCTTCCGAAGGCAAATTCGGCGACCGGAAAGATCAACCCGGCCTGTGGTCCACGGCCTCCGGAAGTGCAACATGGACCCATCGATCAGAGAATTACGGGCAAGATCGAAGGCTTTCGGCGCATTCTCGGCGATCCAATTTACGGCGAGATCTTGTGGCGCGTTGCGCGAACGCGGAAGGCCAACGCCATCCCCAACGCGCAGCTACAGACGAATGTCGCAGAAGCGATGGAACGGGCCTCGCGGGGAATCCACAAGGCGCAGTCGCTGGCCGAGTCGATCGGCGATACGCGAGTCGTCTCCGTGCTCGATCAGCTGCGCATCGGATCAATGACCACAATCCAAAATCTCGAGACGCTCAAGCATCTGGTTTCGGAACTCGAAGGACTAGCCGGGCAACCTGCTGCCTGAACGTCGAGGCCGTGCAATACCTCCGCCCACTTGTGCGGAGGCGCGTGACGCACAGTGCAGATGATTCGTCGCGTTCCAGAAGTTGTCTCTGCCCCTTCCCCGCTGTTTGCCTTTCTTGATCACTGCAAAATGTCGCACACGCTGCGACTCCTCCGATTGACGGATGAGGCGCTGCGCCAAGGAGCTTTAGATGGGAGCTGAAGAAGAGCGTACTCAAACATTCGTTGAACGGGTCCTGGTTCTACTTGAAGAACGCTTTCCATGGCTGGGATCAGGACAAGATGAACCGGTCAGCGGAGCGGATACGGTCGATGAACTCTCCGACCTTTACCGGTCGCTGATTCAGAAGCGGGAAAAGGCGAGCGGCGAAGACGCTGGTCCCGAGACGTAACCAGAAACGACGAACTCAAGCGGGAATGGAATGGCTCACTGCGGCCGATATGTGGAGGCGACATGCGCAATGTACAGATGATCCGTCAGGAACTGGGACTTGTCTCTATCCCTCTTGAAAAGGCGGTCTATTGCGACAACTGTCAGACGGTTTCGACCTCGGCCTGGCCGCGATGCGGTCTTTGCGGGTCGGATCGAATCGTAGAACTGGCCCCTCTGTTCTCAGGCCCCTTCGACCCCGGAACCCCGCCCGCAACGTCGATCGGACCGGCTCTTCGACTTGCGGCCTAAACTGGGCAGCTGATCGCTCCCGATCTTAGTGAATTGTTGTTTGCTTATCGAAAGTTCCGCGATTAGTTCCGCTCACGAGAACCTCTCTTCCGTAGATACCCGCGAACTTCACCGCCATGCCGAGGAGCCGATATTCCTCCTCCTGATAGTCGGCGGCGAACGCATCCTGGTGCAGGATGATGGTAGGAATGTCATCTTCATGGCACGCTCGAGCAAACTCAGGAAGCTTGGTCTCGATAGCTGCGATAAGGTCGGCTTCTCTTTGCGCGAGTTCCGGTCGGTTCACATTTGGCACGATGCAGCATCTCCAATCGGCTTTCATCTGTTCATCTGTCCATCTTTCAAACAATGCGGCTTATTGCAGCCCCAGGTTCACCTGAAAGCGCCCCTGTCTCAACCACTACATCCTTGGGCCCGTGACGTCAAGCAAATATCCAATACCGCGTTTGACCGGCATTGCGTCAAACTGTACAGTTGAATCAGGTGAAATGGAGAGTTTATGCCGACGGCAACGACGAATAAAAACGGCGCGATGGTAGTCTCAGCCCTGAGCCTGCGCACCAACCTCGGGAAGATCCTCCGGCGCTTGGATGTCGAACGGCGTTCGCTCGTTATCGAGAAGCGCGGCACTCCCGCCGCTGTTCTTTTGAGTATCCGCGATTACGTCAAACTTGCCGCGCCGGAGCCTGAAGTTCTCAAGATCATAGGCGATGAGGCGAAGCGGAACAAAACCGCTACTCTGACTCCGCGGCAGATCGATCAGGTCATCAAGGGCGTCAGGCTGGAAAAGAAGAAACGCTGATGCTTGCGTTGCGCCTCGTTATCGATACAAATGTCATTGTCTCTGCGGCGCTCAAATCCGACGGTCTTCAACGCACTACATTCCTCCTGGCTATCACAAAGCCGGGGCGTCTCTACGTTTCCGCGCCCATCCTCGAAGAATACGCGGAAGTGCTGTCCCGGCCTGAGTTGGCGATTCGGAGAGGACTGCAGCTGCAACTGCTTCAGCTCATCAAAAACCATGCCCATCTGGCCGCGCCCTCGCGCCGGATTGACGTCACGAGCGACCCGGACGACAACATCTTTATCGAATGCGCCGACGCGGCTCGCGCCGACTTTCTCGTCACCGGCAACCGCAAGCATTTCCCGGCGTACTGGAAAAGTACCAAGATCGTGAGCCCGCGCGAATTTGTCAGCCTTGCCGCGCCGCATCTCATTCGCTGATTGGCGTAACCGCTAAAAGTCGAGTGGAATGCAACGGCCGCTTCCGCCAAGGGAGTGGCTCGGCTCGTGCGGATCTGGTTGCCAACTTATGAGTTGAACTCCGTTTTTCCCGTTGTAACTGGACCCAAAATGTTGCCGATTTGGACCCATAACCTTGCCGCGATTTAGAGCGTAAATCCTGATGTTTCCGATAAGCCGCAACGAGCACTACCCGAAGCTCGGCTCCATAATGTTGCCGGGCGTGCATATTGACCTCATAAATTTGCCGCAGGCATGCCGGAACGAAAGGCCGCAGGGACCGTGAAAATCTATATTCAGCTCAAAGGTTGACTGAAATCCGCAAAGGAACCAAAGAAGGAATAAGAATAGATGCGGAAGTGAGTCTCACGGCTTGTCCAGGCCGATCGAGCGCGCCGGGTGGCTACTCCGGCATGAAGGGCCTGAGTCAAGAAATCAAATACGCCACAGCAAATAGAACCCGAGCAGGATGAGGAGAATACCAATGATCGGGTTGATCCAGCTTCCGAACCGGCTGCAATCGAGACGCTTCAGAAGCCCTCCGGTCGCAGTCCCGACGAGCAACACGGGAAGGCCATTGCCAATGCCATACAGAAACAACAACAATGCGCCGTATGCGAAGCTTTGTTTGTAGGCCGCGTATGAAAGCACTGACGCCAGAATCGGCGTGCCGCACGGTCCGATGATGAGCGACAGCAGGAACCCCGTTCCGAAGGCTCCACCAATCCCTGGCCGAAACGCCTTTGGCGTGCCAACCGGCAAACGAATCCATCCAAGCTGGTAGACACCCATGAGAATCGGCAGGAAGGCAATGAAGTATTTGAACGGTGTCCCCATGACCGCCAGATGCCCGAGATAGGCCGCCAGCACGCCGAGCGACGCAACGGAGAGCGCGATGCCGAGAACGAACGCGATGGCATTGCCCAGGGTTCTACCGATCGTTCGTTCCTGCACGCAACAACACGCTCCTGCTGCGGCAGGGTAGAGGGCCAGGCAACAGGGATTCATGCCCGCCACGAGGCCGCCCGCAAGCGCCAGCGGCAGGGCTGCAATGTTGCCTGCCGAGAGCGCTTGAGAGAAAGCATGAAGAAAATCCATTTGTC
Organism: uncultured Acidobacteriota bacterium; assembly: GCA_963833995.1. Taxonomy (GTDB): domain Bacteria; phylum Acidobacteriota; class Terriglobia; order Terriglobales; family Acidobacteriaceae; genus Telmatobacter. The sequence continues at coordinate 77,402 of CAWIAE010000013.1, forward strand.
GCATTACCTTAATTGTTCAAGTCCGGCGCGGAGCGCTTTCACGGTCTCTCGGCTCTCGCCTTGATAGCGGGCCACAACTTTCCCTTCGCGGTCGAGAATGAGCACTGTAGGAATTGTGAGCACATGGTAGCGGCTGAGCAAATCGGATTTGCTGCCGGGGTTGAGTTCCTGGACAGCGATGCCATGGTCGTGCACAGCCTGCACAAGGTGGATGATTTCCGCGCAAGCATCGTGGTGGTCGTTGGCCTCGCTTAGATCCGCAACCAGCACCACGCGAGGGAGGCTTGCCGTGACCGTCGCCTCTTGTCGAGACGAAACATGCACCTTATAGCCGACGATTGTGGCGGCAATGATCGCAACGGCAGTAAGCCCAATCCATTTCACGCGCATCACGGACACGCTTTCGTCTGCGCGGCAGGCGAACAGCCGCACGTGCTGCCGGAGCTGCATGCATCTTTCGGGGCCGGAACTTCGAGCTCTCCCGGCGCTGCGTCCTGCACGAAAGCCGAGCCATCCAGAAGGCTCCTTTCAGCGCGGGCCAACTCGCGACCCAGATAGGCGGCGTGGTCCAGGCGCGTGACAAGTTGCCGCTCAATGGCCTCGCTGTAGAGCGCCCCGGTGGAAGTACCTTCCAGCACGCAGGTGAGGACACCTTGATTGGTATAGTGCTCGACTACAAGGCGCCTGTTGCGTGCATCAGGATAGACCACGAAGTATCCAGCCTTATCCAGCGTGAGGCGTCTCGGCTCGGGCACCTGGATGCGTTCGACAGGCGCGCCCGCAAAAGGATGCGAATACGCGCCGGGATCACGCTCCGCGCAGGCTCGAATCTGTGACGTCACTCGCTCGACTTCCTGTTCTCCTATCATCGAGACCATCTCCACTTGGTTGAGGAAGGCGTCGACCTCCTCGCGGCTTACGTTTTTCAGGACCGGGCGTTTGCCCCTCGCTTCGCTGATGCGCCCGCGTTCATCGAGCCCGTGGCGAAACAAGCTCTCAAAAGACTGGCCCGGTAAGTGTCCAACGGCCTGATGTGTATCTTCGCCGCAGAGCAAGAGAAATCGGATGTGCGGATTGGCAAGGGTGTTTTTGATCACTCGCTCAATGCCGAGGTTCTCCGTGTGCATGGTGCCGACGATGGCAAGTCCGTCGGGCTTAAGCTCGGAAAGCTGTTTCACCAGCAATTCGCTGTTGAGGGCGCAGGCCGCCACAGGAGCGCCATAGCGGATAACGGAATAGTCGCCCGGCAGGGGCGGCCAACCCTGACGCGCATCGGGTTCTTCGGTCGGACACAGATCGAGACCTGCACCGGCTTCCGGCCATGCCTCCACAAACGCATTGGCGGCAAGAGCCGGATAGCAGACGGGGCAACCCAGGCAGTCATACTTCTTGGGTTCAAAGACCCCGCGCGCCGTCGCCAGCACCGGCGCCAGCTCGTGTCTTCCCGGCTCTGTTGCGGACAACGCTTCTACGGTCTGTTGCAGGCATCCGCATTTATGGCACTTGGGCGCGGCTATAGCCTCTTCGATTTGATTGGTGATGATGTGTAGGGCAGACGCGGCTTGTTCAGCAGCAGGCATTCTGTACCCCCTTCCGGATGACAAAATCACAAGCGGGATGGCCCAGCCCCAGGCAAGCGATCTCATCGACGCTCAAATCCGCTTCGTCCGTGACCGTACGAAGAAAGCCCTCAAACAGTCCGGCATCGAAGCCGCAAACCGCGCGCCCCACGTTCTCAACTGGGTACCCCAGCGCCTCTGAGCACCCCGCAATCTCAAGCACTGCCTCGTCGGCACCACGGCGAAGAAAGCGAGACTCAATTGCGCCGTCCAGCCCGCACGCTTCGACCAGCGCGGAAAGCGCCGTTTCGAACGCAATCGGCTTTTCGTCTGTCTCACCTGCGATGCGCTCTCCCATCACCCGGCCTATCGCTCGCAAGGGTTCGGCAAACGCGCCGTCCAGAGAAATAAGCTTGACGGCCAGCGCATCCAGCGAGGAAAAATCGGACGCACTGAGACCACCCAAGCTCGCCGCACCGTTACAGCAGGACAGAAGTTGGCGGTTCTTGCTCTTCATGACGCAATGCCCTCGTGGCGCTGAAAGCTTCTCCCTTTTGCGTCCTCCGCAAGGCACCAGCCCTCGTGTAGCAGAGTCACTACGCATGGGTCGACGATGGAGTAATGGATTTGCAACCCGTCTCGGCGCGCTTCGACAATTCCTCGGTCGGCCAATCGTTGCAGTTGATTGGAGATGGCCTGAGGCTTCATGCCTAATTTATCGGCCAGCTCGCCAACGCACAGTTCACCGGCGCAAACCAACCCGTGCAGCATCCGCAGGCGCGTGGTGTTGGCCAGCATCTTGAACGTAGACTCCAGCGCCTGCGCTTGACGGACAGACAGCAACGGCCTGGCAGTGAGCGCCGGCTTGGGTACGCACGTTTTAAGAAGGCTCTTGGACACGATCATCTCCTGTGCCATTATTACACAATTCAGTGTATGAGTGTGTAGGAGCTGTGGGCCTGCCAAGCGCGACTTGGCAGACAGATTAACAGGAGCCGTGTTCGGATTACGCAGCACGAGAGGCAACGACTGGGCCGCCTCATACGAGGGTCGAGGCTCTTACTCTATCAAGTTGGACCCATAAACTTGCCGGAACGGCAAAGTTATGGGTCCAGTCACAAGTCGTCGTGTCACTTCACCCATAAAGTGGCAGTGAAGAGGAAACATAATGTGGCAGCAGCGTTTGGGAAGTCATTTGTTTCGGTCCTCGCCTTCCGGACGAATCAGATCACTTTGACTCATAAAGTGGCAGTGCGTACAGATAGGAAGCAAAGAGTGGCAGTGAGTTCCGTTGTAGGCAAAGGTGGCCGGTATCGAAAAGGTAAACATTGACTCTGCCGTATAGGTGTAATATCACGCATGTACGATGAGCAGGAAGGAAACACCTGAAGAGGTTCGGAAGTGGTTCTTGAGTGCATTGGAGCGAATCTGGCCAATCGCGCTCGGTTCGGTTTCCTTGCGCAAGAGCCCGTGCATTCGCGAGAACTGCTCCGCATGCCGGGCTGGCATCGGCCACAGTAGCTACGCACTTTCGGGTTATCGCGGGAAGGATCGCTTTTCGATTTACGTTCCAGATGAATTGGCGCTCGATCTCGAAAAGGCCGTGGAAAATGGCCGGAAGATCCAGGATCTCATGAAGGAGGCCGGTCTTCGCTACTTGCGCGCACGTAAAGGTGTGAAGAGATCGCTTCCTCGGAAGTAAAGTTATTGAACCCGTGGCATTGATTTTCAACTCCGGATCGAGGAGCCTTCCGGGGGATGCTCGGCACTCCATACGGAGGGCTAGGCCAATGCTCCGTCCCGATGACTTGTCCGCATATTTCCAAAGGCTCGGCCTTTCGGAGCGCGCCCGCGCAGCGATCAATCAGATCCGATCCTGTGGTCCATCCCGTAGAGTCGGTGGTGGTCGAGAAAATGTGGCAGGGCGTTACCCCAGCCGGAAAATGGGCGTAACCATTCAATTCGAGAGCCATCGCGTGGAACTCGCCGGCATCTACGAAATGGAGCACGATTGGCGTGTACTCGAGTACTACGATCAGCCTGCCACCATCAAGCTTGACTACGATAGCGCAAATGGAAGGCGGCTGGGTGTCTATCATACGCCAGACTTTCTCGTGCTTCGGGAAACGGAAGCTGGGTGGGAGGAGTGGAAAACCGAAGAGGAACTCAGGCGTCTGAGCGAGCGTAATCCGAATCGGTATTGCGCCGGCGACAACGGCACGTGGTTATGCCCGCCCGGCCGTCGATACGCGGAAGATATCGGTCTTTACTACCGGGTGCGGTCGTCGGCGGAGATCAACGTAACACAACAGAGAAATCTCCAATTCCTTGAGGATTATCTTCGCTACGACCCAGATGAGCCCATTGTGGAGAACCAGGATTTCGCGGTCGCATGCGTCGCAGCGATGTCCGGCTTGACGTTGGATTCACTGTTGCAGATGACCCAAGGCAGGGTTTCCGCGGATTGCATTTTCGCGCTCATCGCTACCGGCGTGCTGTACGCAGATCTTGCTCCCGCCCCGCTCGTGGAGCCATCACGCGTCCACGTTTTCCCGGACTGCACAGCCGCAAAGGATGCGCCTCGCACGAAGAATTCGGTGCCCTCCTTGCCCACGATGACACGGTTTCATTGCGGCAGCAGAATCACTTGGGATGGCCGCAGCTGGGAATTGGGAAACGTGGGCGACAACGTCGTCGGGCTGGTTTCCTCAGACCAAGGTTTTGTCGAACTGCCGGTGAACGCATTCGAGAAATTGCTCTCAGAGGGCCGGGTGCATCTCCTTCCGGATTCTCAGAATTCTGAGCGTGTTTGCGGGGTGCGCGATCGACTGGTTGCCGCCAGTGCGGACGACCTGCGCATTGCGACACAACGACACGGCGTCGTCATCGAGTATCTTGAGAGCGGCAATTTGCCCGCATCCACGGTTGCACCTTCGAGGACCTTGTTCCGCTGGGTTGCGCGTTATCGTCAAGCAGAATCTGTTCTTGGCTGTGGGTTCGCCGGATTGCTGCCGCAATGCCGTGGCCGCGGAAACCGCAACTCCAAGCTCCCGGAATCGGCCCTGCGGCTGATGCAGGAACACATCGAGACGGGCTATGAGACGCTCACGCAAAAGACCAGATTCGCCTCGTGGGCCAGGCTCAAGCTTGCCTGCGAGGCCGCGGGCGTGCCGACACCCAGTTACAAGACCTTTTGCCGGGCCATACGCCGACGCCCAATCCTCGATCAAACCCTAAAACGAAAAGGTCGCCGTGCTGCGTATCGATTTGAGGTGGTTTACTGGACGCTTGACTTGCAAACGCCAAGGCACGGAGACCGGCCTTTCGAGATCGGCCATATCGATCATACGGAACTCGACATAGAACTCCGTTGCAAATCAACCGGGCAGAACCTGGGTCGCCCCTGGATGACGCTCCTGGTGGACGCGCACTCGCGGCGCATTCTTGGTTTGTGGCTTACTTTCGATCCGCCCAGCTATCGATCCTGCATGATGGTGATTCGGGATTGCGTCCGGCGACATTCGCGATTGCCTCAGGTTCTGGTCGTGGACGGTGGTCGTGAGTTTGATAGCGTGTACTTTGAGAGCCTGCTTGCGCGATATGAACTCACGAAAAAGACGCGGCCTCCCGCGAAGGCAAGGTTCGGATCCGTTCTCGAGCGCCTGTTCGGAACTTGCAATACCCAGTTCATCCACAATCTCTGTGGCAATACGCAGATCACGCGTGAAGTGCGACAGGTTACGGTTTCGGTCGATCCGAAGCGCCTCGCGACCTGGAGCCTGACAGACCTGAATGCAAAGCTGACTGAGTACCTGTTCGACTTGTACGACCAAATGAATCATCCAGCACTGGGACAGAGCCCGCGAGACGCATTTTCCAGGGGCCTTGAGACCGGCGGTCTGCGCTTGCATCGCATGATTCCGTTCGACCAGAACTTCCTGCTGTCCACGATGCCCAGCACTCCGAAGGGAACAGCGAAGGTGAGCCCTGGGCGGGGAATCAAGATCCATCACGTTTACTACTGGTCGGATGCTTTCCGAGATCCGGAAGTTCAATTTGCGCAAGTTCCTGTCCGCTATAATCCTTTCGATGCCGGAAGGGCATATGCATTCTGCCGAAATCGCTGGGTCGAATGCCACTCCGAGCAATATATGGTGCTGCGTGGGCGCTCCGAGCGAGAGATCATGCTTGCTACTGCGGAACTTCGCAGGCAGCACGGCCAGCATTCAAAGCAACGCTTCGGAGTCACCGCAAAGGCTCTCGCATCTTTCCTCCAGTCGGTTGGAGATCAGGAAGACCTGATGTTGCAGCAGGTCCGTGACAGGGAAAACGCAGTCGCGAGGATGAAGGAAACGCAAATGGAATCTGGCGCTGAGGTCCTGATTGGTGCATCCTGCGAACCACTATCGGCCCCGATTCCAGCAGATGCGGTCGAAATCTACGGAGCACTGTGATGCCCACCGAGGCCGCTGTACCAACCATCGATCCGACACATGCCGACGAAAAGCTGGCGCAGCGATTTCGCGCTGTCACCATCGCCCATCCAAAGATGCTCGTTGCCAAGCGGCGGCTGATCGAGTTTATTTCGGATGCTCCACGGAATTCCGTGATCCTTGTGCTTGGGCCTACCGGCGTAGGCAAGAGCACGCTGCGCATAAAGGTTGAGAGCGAGATCAAATCAGCCTTGGCTGAAGAACTGCAAACCGATTTCGGACGTTTGCCTGTGGTCAGCCTTGAGGCGGAGGCGCCGGATACGGGTATCTTCAGTTGGCGCGATCATTTCAAAAGGCTTCTCGATGCAATGCGGGAACCGTTGATCGAATACAAGCTCGACCGAAGAGGAAGGCCATCCGAATGCGGTAAGCTACCACCTCAGTGTGAGTGCGGCCCGCGAGCATCCGGATCGGATTATCAGTATTCTGTTGAACAGGCGATACGATACCGCAGACCAGTGGCCATGTTCATCGATGAAGCCCAGCATCTGTCGAAGATGAGTTCTGGCCGGCGCCTCGTCGATCAACTCGATGTGATCAAGTCGATTGCCAACCAAACTGCTACTCCGCATGTTCTGATTGGCACCTATGACCTGCTGGCCTTTCGCAACCTGAACGGTCAATTGAGCAGGCGCAGCCTCACCATACATCTCGGCCGATACCGCGCGGATCAGCCGGGTGAAGCCGCGATCTTCGTTAATGTTGTTCGTTCCTTCGGCGCGCATCTTCCGCTGAAGAGCCAAGACGAATTCACAAAGGAGTGGGAATTCCTTTACGAGCGAAGTATTGGCTGCGTGGGCATTCTGAAGGACTGGCTTGTCCAGGCGCTGTCGATGATGCTCCGGCGCGGAGGGCAGTACCTGGAACGACGCGATATCGAAGCCACTGCGCTATCGATAAACCAGTGCGAGAAGATTCTGGCGGAGTGCGCCGAGGGAGAAATGCAGATTGAGGAATCTGAGGAAAGCCGGATGTACCTGCGGGTTCGGCTGGGACTTGAAGGACGAGGGGCGCAAGGAAGCGCGAGGCCAGCAGCCGTAGCGGAGCAGGTACGGCATGCCCATGGAATAAAGCGCCGGCCAGGTCAGCGGCGGCCGATGCGGGATCCCATCGGAAGAGAGGCCGTCCTTCATGGCGCCTGAGGAACTCTATGAGACATGGCATCTGGATGACTGGCCGGACATTCCTGAACGGAGCCGTTTCTATCCCTTGCGCCCCATCGGAATCGGTACTTCCGAAGTTGAAAGCCTGACAGGATATGTGGCGAGACTGGCCGAAGCGCATGTCCTTTCGGTTGGAGATATGGTTGGGCGGGAACCTGTGAACCTCCCGCGTCGGGAAAAAAGGCTTCGCACATCACGCCCAAAGGCCCACATCTTTCATGCGTACTCGTATGCCATTAACGGAGTCTCCGCCACGGCGCAAAGCTGGGCAAGCTCCTTCGAGAGAATTACCGGCGTGAGCGGATTAGATTTGCTGACCTTGTTGCCATTGAGGTGGACATTGTCCGGAAGGTGCCTCTTCAAACGGCGCAGAGCCTGGTGCCCGCGATGCTATGCAGCGGATCGCCTGAACGGTGTTGTGTATGAACGGTTGCTGTGGTCGCTTCAAGCGGTGACGGTTTGCCCCAAGCATGCTGTGCTCCTTGAACAGCGATGTCCAATTTGCGGGGAGGAACTGTCGCCTCTTGCCGTGCGTTCACGACCAGGGCACTGTTCCGCATGCGGTGAATGGTTGGGACGAGAGAAATCCGCAGCAAGTGCTTCCAGTGAAATGGGCGAGGATCAGTTCGAGCTCTACACAGCACCCGCAATTGGAGATCTACTTGCCGGCTTGAACTACAGAGGGCAAGTTCAGGCGTCGAGGTTCCGAAGGAATCTTCGTACTTGCATTCTTCGGCTGACTGCGGGTAACGCGAACGCCTTTGCAGAGTTCACGGATACGTCCCGGACAACTCTGGGGACCTGGCTGCGGGACGGAGCATTACTACAATTGAACGTCTTGCTGCGGCTCGCATTTCATCTTGGCATATCCGTGAAGTATCTCGTGATGAGCCGCGGCCTCCATGAAGTGGACTGGGCAGAAGTCAAGTCGCGGATTCCAAACCATGAACGCAATGCGAAAAGCTACCGGACCTCGGAAACGGTGCGGAAACTTCTCCAAGAGGCACTGCAGGATGACAACTGCCCAAGCGTACCGGAGTTGGCAGCGCGCCTGGGCTACAAACGATCCGAGCGATTGCGTCAGGTCAGTCCGAATCTTTGCCGACGCCTCACCAGGCGACATCGGGCCTGTCGGCGTACGCACTGGTGGCGAGAGCCCGGCGCGAAGCGAATCGGCGAGAGAGACAGAATTCGTACCTTGCTCGAAGACGCCCTTAAACAGGATCCTCCGATTCCGGTGCGCCGTATCGCTGCTCAACTCGGGTACAGCGGCGGAAACGCCGGTTTCATCCATCGGTGCTTTCCCGATCTCTGTCGTTCAATCACAATGAAGCTGGAGCAGTGGAGGCAGTGGAAAACAGAGAATGTCCGCTACGCTGTGAGCGCTGCAATTGCGGAGCAGCCTCCGCCGACGCTCCGCGATGTGAGCCAACGGCTCGGATTCCAGACCTCGACGACGTTGCGTTCCTGGGCGCCCGATCTTGCTGATCGGCTACTGAGGCGGCGCACAGAACATGCTGCGGAGTTCAAAGCGCAGCTTCGTGCGGTGTTGACCCATGTGCTCCACGAGAGTCCAGCCCCTCCGCTCAAAAGCGTTGCAGGGCGACTCCAGCGATCCACCGCATTCCTGTTGGAGAAACATCCAGATCTCTGCCATGCAATTGCAGCTCGCTACTTGCAGCAGCGCAAAATGAGAACACAAATGCATCGGCAAGCACTCGAAGATGAAGTCTTGCGCATCGCGAAGCGTCTCAATGCGCAGGGGATCAACCCAACTCAGGTCCGCATTGTGCGGTTACTGAATGAAGGCTCTGTAAGAACGTGGGGACCTCTGCAAAGTGCGGTCAAAACGGCGCGGCGCCTGCTTGGATTGAATAACTGCAGTGAGAGTTGACCCCCTCTTTCCAATCGCGCTGGGGGTCACGAACTGCGGCAGTGTGCTGCAGTTCCTTCTCCATCGCCGATTTGCAGCTGGAAATCATGCAGTTCGCATGACAGATCTGAGTCGCGATTCTGGCAGCTTATAGTGGGTATTTATCGAATAGTAAATATAAAATGCGTGGAAGTGGGGAAACGGGCAGGAAGCGCACGCCAACACCAGATCAACACCTAGCATGGTCACATTGCAGGCTAAGTACTATTTAGTTAATTCTTCCTGACAAGCACACATAATCGGCTCGCATCCAGCCTCAAAATGATCTTGACACCGATTACAACTTACTTCACACTTGCTGCCTGATTCACTTCTGTTCCCCGAAAACGCCGTTTGCCTCTGTCTGATGCTGTTCACAACCATGTGCTCTGGCAAAGCCTCATTGTAGGCACGGTCAATATAGCTACATCCGTTCAGTTCACATTGAGGAGACTATATGCGTGGAATTCCTCTTCTCGCACTGTTGACATTCAGCATGCTCGACGTAGTCGCTCAGGAGCAAGCCGCTAAGCGAACCCCCATCAAGATAGAGAAAATGCCAGTCGTTCCGATACGTGCGACAACAACCGACAATGCGGCCTCCACGCTTGTTGCAGTCATGATGCCGTTCGTAGCTCCACTCGTCTTTGAGAGCCCTGAATTCAGGAACACCCTTGTGCTAGCGAACGCGTCTACCGCGGGAACGACTGCCACCCTGACCTTGTATTCAGTAGACGGAAAAAAGAGTGAAACCAGGAAGCTTACACTCGCGCCTCATGAAAAGAAGGAAATCACGCTCGCTTCGCCGGTTGGCAGTAATCAAAATGATCGATGGGGCAGCGTCACAGTCGACCAAGACCCAAGCAGCACCGGTGTTGTCGTTGCCGGACAGGTAATCACTACCGACGAGCGCGCTTCGATTCCTGCTTACATCGATGAAGAACTCGCCATGCCCGAAATGGTGGGCTCGACGAGCCTGTCGGCAGTAACGGACCAAGCGGAGGGTCCGCCACTGGTTGGAATCACGAATGTCTCTCCCGCTCCGCAGCACGTTGCTATTAGTTGTCTCAGCAATGCGAGTGCTCCCGTGGCCTCTCAAATTGAAATTGCCTCACATGCAACGAGCATCGTAGAGGCGTGTTCCGGGACACAACGGTCCTCTATGACCGACTACATCGCTTCGATCGAGCAAGGCAATTCACATGGGGTTTTCGGGGTCCAGATAGTGGGGAACGGGAATCCGGGCTCGCTTGCTGCGTTTGCATTAGCACCACACCACCGCGGACACGATGTGGTGTTCAGTTCAGTTCCGTTCTATGACCCCGAGACCATTCATTCGTCGGACGTCGTATTTGCCGGTGTTCCGATTGGCCCACAAGAGACTCTGCCGACGGGAGTGTACATTCCCCGCCTGTCGCTCGCCAATTTTTCAGATAGTCCATTGAAATACTCTGTCCAGCTCGCCGACACTTTAACAACGCCGGTCAGGGATGCCGACGGCAATAGCAGACCTCCGCTCGTCACTCCGTTACATACAGGACTGATTCCTCCACACCGAACGGGGGAATATGCCTTCACAGGTCAGGAAGCGCAGAGTGGTCTGTTGCACTCTGTCGTGGTTTCGACAGAAGGGAAGCCTGGGTCCTACCAGGCGAAACTGGTCTCCCGAAGCACCGGCAATCTATACCAGATCGAACTTCTGGCTAAGGAGACCCGGGAACTGAACAATGGTGGAGTCCACCCATGGACCATTGCAGATGACAACGCGTCTCACGTAGTTTTGTTTAATCACAGCGACAGCGACGCCAAAGTCGGCGTCTTCATCAGCTCTGGGACGGCGATCGTTTGGGCCAAAGAGATGGTCCTTTCTCCATTGGAGACGCGGGAAGTCAGCATCAACCAGCTTCAAAGCGAGCAGACACCAGACGATCAGGGCAAACGCATACCCAGATCATTGAAGGATGGGGTAGTCGACTGGCGGACACCAGATAGCGGCCAGCTGACAGGAAGACTAATGGTGACAAGTCATGACCGGGCAATGGCGAGAAACTTCAGTTGCGGAACCTACTATGGAGTGTGTAGCTTCTACTTCGAAACATATTCCAACTACATTCAGGCCGGCGGCGACGATCAGCTATATGATGCACTGGCCGATTACTGCAACTTCAATCCAAACGCACCGCAACAGTGTGGGCTCGGTACGCCCATGAGCGGAACAGTTCGTTACACTTGGAGCGTGGGGGCCACAAACATCATCTCGACATCACAACCGTCAGTCGCAGAGCCAATGCTGCATGGAGTGTCTGCAGGAACCGGACACGCCAACGTCACAGCCTCCGCTGGACAATGTTCATCGAGCGGAGGCGGCAATCCAACGGTGCAGCTGCCCTCGTACTTCTTCAGCCCGAGCGCATCAAGCACGAGTGGCGATTGTGCTGCTGGGGAAGAGGGCAGCTTCTACAACGTCTCCTACTACGTTGCGGATCTGAGCTCCGCACGAGTGAGCAAGTCTGGGATGACTCCTCTGGAAGAGGCTCCAGGCACCGTCGGGTATGAGGCATTCGCAACGCCCCCAACTACCAATGCCTCAGGGGCCTTTAACGATGTTCCCGTAGGCACTTGTTTTGGAGGCGTACCAGCGGGACAGAATGCTTGCACAGGTGTTTTCACAGTATCGTATTATTTGACCGATTCCTCACAGTCTTACCTGATCAACACCACTACTCAACGTCTCGACTGTGCTTTGGGCCAACGATTAGTCATTCAGGGGAATCCCGTCCCGCAAAACAAGACATATCAACAGGGGAGCATCAATTGAGCCGATCACGTCGAGCCACGTTGGCAATTTTTATATGCTGTTTGTTCGTACAAATCGGTGTTGATTTGTTCGCGCAGGCAGGTTCAACTGCGCAAGCCCTCTCATCGGACCCCGATACAACCATAGCTTCTCTGATCGACAGGATCTTGACCAGAGGTGAGACCAGTCGGGGAACAATTCGAATGAGCACATGGGTCCCGCCAACCGCAGAGGATATCGCTGAGGTTAAACGCCTAGGAAGACGTGCAATTCCGCCATTGGATAGAGCGTTTGTAGCCAAGCGTTCCTTCCAGAGGCTTCTTGTCGTGCGGCTTCTAAGTGAAATTGGAGGACCAGAGATCGTGCCAACACTCGAGCGTGCACTCGATCCGACGCTTCCCAATTCGGTGCGGCTTGCGGCTCTCGACGCACTGACGACCGCTCCTGATAACTTGGCATTGTCGCTGATTCGGGCACACGTGAACGATCAAGACCAACTTGTCGCCAAGAAAGCGAAAAGCCTCTTGGTTGATCACTACCACATTGCGGTCGAATAATAGGGGTTTAGTGGTCTGTGGCTGACCGGAAAACCGATAAGGACATCCGTGCTCTTCTGGAGAGGTCAACGTGAATTGGAGAGTGTCGCGCACCATTTCATTCCTGTTTGCAGGTGCGAATATACTGGCGACTCTTTCGAACGCATCGGACGTGAATGAGAAGCGTGAGGCTTCCATTACGCATAGCTCGTACTCTGGACAGATCGCCCAGACGTATGACTATCGCTTCGGAGAAGCTCACCCCTTTTTGCCGTCGAACATCCAGACCAGCGACGGAACATTCATTGACCCCAAAAGCTTTCCAACCGCCCGGTACTGCGGTCACTGTCACCAAGAAGCCCATGCGCAGTGGCGTCAATCCGCCCACGCCAACTCAAACCGAGCGCCGTGGTATCTGAAGAATGTAGGTCTGTTGACTTCCGAGAAAGGCGTTGAATTCACACGGCATTGCGAAGGATGCCATGATCCGATCGCCGTCGTCGCCGGTGCGTTGACACAGGGCGCCCCGAAAGAGCGGCCATATGACCAGGATGGCGTGACCTGCATGGTCTGCCATTCGATGCAGAAGGTGGATACGCGCGGGACAGGAAGCTTTACGATTGGCGTCCCCGCTGTCTTGCTCGACGAACAAGGCATGCCGGTTACTCGCCCAGTGACGGATGCAGAAATCTTGGCGCATCTGGATCGGCACAGCGCCGCTGTGATGAAGGACTTTTACAGGACATCCGAATTCTGCAGCGCATGCCACAAGGCCGCGCTACCGAAAGAATTGAATGGCTATAAATGGCAACGTGCCATCTCACTCTATGACGAGTGGCAAAACTCCTCGTTTGCTCAACAGTCACCACTGCCGTTTTATAAGAAGGACTCGGTCTCGACATGCCAGACTTGCCACATGCCGCGGGAACAGTTCGCTGGCGTCGATTACGGAGCGAAGGCGGCTGGATTGGCTTCTCATCGCTGGCTTGGCGCAAATACCATGGTGCCCAAGTATTACGGTTATGACGACCAAATGACGAAGGTCATCCGATTTCTGCGAAATTCAGTGTTTAACATTGACATCTTCGCGATCGAGGTTCCGTCTATTCGTCCCGTCAATCCATCGTCTTCTCCTCAGACGGGACCAATGCTCCGTCAGGATCTAATCGCGCCGCTGGGGCTCACTCCTTTCGAACTAAAGGCCGGTGCGCTCATGACCGTGTCTGTTGTGATTCAGAACAAGGGCATAGCCCACAGTTACGTTCCTGAGCAGCGTGACATGTACGAGAGTTGGGTCGATTTTACGGTGAAAGACGCTGTGGGCAAAACGCTGGTTGAGAGCGGGGCTCTTGGAGCCGATGGTTCGCTCGACCCAGCTGCACATAGTTTTACGAGCCGGTTGGTTAACAGCAAGGGTTCGCTGAATGGCTTGCACCAGGTATGGGACAACCGCGTCGTTGCGTACAACAACACGATCCAGTCAGGTCGTTCTCAACTCGTTCGCTATCGGTTTATGATTCCGCCGACTATCGCCGGCAGGATTACGATAACCGCAACCGTCAAATACCGGCGATTCGATCAGAACTTCATCAACTTCGGCATGAGCCAAGGATATGTGCAGCCCGTGGTTGATATGGCGAGCACGAGCCGGACCCTTCTGATCGGAGCGAATGAGACAACGCCGCCGGGGCCGAACGAGAATCCGGAATGGATGCGCTGGAACAACTATGGCATCGCCCTGCTTGATCAGCAACAGTACGCTGCGAGCGCCGAAGCGTTTGCGCATGTCGTAGCGCTCAGGCCCGACTATGCCGATGCCTATACGAATGTCGCGATCGCACGCCTTCAGGCTCGTGAGTTCAACGAGGCGTCATCATCGCTCGCGAAATCACTCGACCTGACGCCGGGCAACGCCAGGGCACTCTATTACAGGGCTCTCGTTGAACGTCATTTCGGCGAGGTCGATCAAGCGATCGCGGATTTACAGAAAGTCGCCACTGAATATCCTCGCTCACGAGACGTCCATCGGGAGTTGGGGTATTGCCTATATCAGAAGGGAGACTTTGAAGGAGCCCTTGTTGAGTACGAGGCTCTGCAGGCGATCGCCCCGGACGATCTCTCAGCCCACTACAATCTTTCGATTCTCTATCGAATCTTCGGTCGAGATCGCGATGCGGGTAACGAGGCCAATTACTTCGCCGATCAGAAGGATGATCCGGCTGCAAGCACCATTGCCCTCGAATATTTACGTCAGAATCCGGATGTTGCGCAAGAGAGCACCTTGTGGCACATTCACGACATTGATGCCCACGTCAGTTCGCCCGGCCGGACAGGTGCGCGCCGGCATTAAGAGCTACTAAAGTGAGCGTGGTTTTGAGGTGTTTTATGGCCATTTGGCCCGGGCGCCGCTGAAGGTTCAAGTCGATTAGCGTAAGCGGGTAGCCGCGGAGGAGCTCGATAGAAGCTGAACATCGGGCCAATATCTGTTACGTTCGATCAAAGGAAGTTCGATCCAAGTTCCTCACCTCAGGCTCCAGTTCATTATTTACTTTCTTGAGCGAGAACCTTCAACACTTCAACGCGGTGTTTGCTCTCAATTTCTCTGGCCCAGAACCGCCTGTAACCTGTAACCGAATCCAAGCAAAATGATCACGGGTAACCGTGGGCAAACACCGTAGGCGCTCAAATCGCGGTTTGGCCCGTAGGGTCGCTCATAATGATAGGTTCTTCGAAGAATTGACTAAGCTCGGGAACCATAAAGTGGCAGCTACTGCCAATTTATGGGTTAAGTCACACAGAACCCAA
>CAWIAE010000014.1:0-268055 GCA_963833995.1 uncultured Acidobacteriota bacterium
AGCCGCCGCGGAACAAGTCACCTGGCCGCCAGGACTAACGCGACTTCCGAGTGGTTGACGTGGAGTGCCGGTTTGAGCCCGGGCGATCCACTCCAGGGCGGCCTGCGTCGCGGGGTCATGGGGCTTGACCGCCTTCCCGGCCAACAGTTCCTCTTGGCGTGGTCGAGGTCGCCAGCCTGGCGGTCGATTATGCCCAGTTTCCCGTGAAGGTCGGCTTTCGCCGCGAAGTCACTACATGCAGCGATTGCTTCTTTCAAAGGCCGGATCGCTTCGTGGCAGTTGTTTTCGGGTTCGTATGGAGGCCGATTTGGCCATTCCTCCTACGCAGTAATTTACCCCTAGCCTTTTCCTCTGGTGTCTCATGGATTCTTCATCAAAGGTCGGTGACCGATAATAGCCTATGGCCTCATCTGTCATTCAAATTGAACGCTTCGAGGATCGAACTCCGATCGATGTGATTGTAAAGAGCCCCAACTCCAAACTCAGGCAAGGTCTCCATGAAAAACTGGGCCTTCCACGGTGGAACCTGCACCATGCTGCAGGAGGCGCGGAGGCGCTGGACCTGATCCGCAAGAAGGGTACGGATGATGGGATCCTCCTCGTTGATCCTAATTTGCCGGATCTGGAGCCAAGCGAGTTCCACGGGATCGTAAGAAGCCGGTTCCCCAATACGCAGGTCTTGATGCTTAATCCAGAGACCGGACAGCTTCTCATCGAAAGTGCATCACCCACCCCCGTCTCAAGAAGGCTGGCGGAAGTGGTCAATTGTGGCACAGCAGCCCGGAGCGGACCCATTCCAGAAGTGGCCAGCAGGACCCCGCGGGTGCAGGTCGAAGGCGCCGTAAGATTGCGCAATATGATCGGAGATTCTGAGTCCATGCATCGTGTCTATGGTCTGACGCGCATGGTTGCGGCTCGCAATACGACGGTATTGATCACCGGCGAAAGCGGAACCGGCAAAGACCTGGTCGCCCAGGAAATTCACCTGATTAGTGCGCGAAGAAATCAACCATTTGTGGTCGTAAACTGCTCTGCAATCCCAGAAACGCTGTTGGAAGCGGAACTCTTTGGCTATACAAAGGGGTCCTTCACCGGAGCGACTCAGTCCCGTATAGGACGGATTCACGCAGCCCACGGAGGCACCCTGTTCCTGGATGAAATCGGCGACATGCCGGTGTCGGTCCAAAGCAAGATCCTGCGATTCCTCGAGCAAGGCGAAGTCCAGCGTCTGGGAGGAAATGACAATCTCAAGGTCGACGTCAGAGTGGTTGCAGCCACGAATGCGGATTTAAAGAGGCGCGTGGCGCAGGAGCAATTTCGCGAAGATCTCTATTTCAGGCTGGCCGTGTTCCCCATACATCTACCGCCGCTCCGCGATCGTCTGAGCGATTTGCCGGATCTGGCTCACGCTTTCGTGGCGAAGTTTCGCCCTGGGACATCGCTCACCAACGATGCCCTTCACGTCCTGGCACAGCACAGTTGGCCTGGCAACGTGCGCGAGCTCAGAAACGCGATTGAGCGTGGAACGATCCTGGTGGGATCGGGTGATGAGATCCACCCTGAGCACATCGTTCTTTAGTTTCATTCCTGTTTTGGGCTTCCTGTGCCCCGATTACGGCGCATTGTGGCCTCGTTTTGCACGACCGCGTACGCCTGCCACACAATCACACAACCCGCTCGGAACTCGAAAGATTTGCCTGTAACTCTTGGCTCCTCTATTCGATGCGTCCCTAGAATCTATCCTCCACTGTGCCGATAGTTCAGTCTGGATTATGGATTAGGGGACCAGAGATTGTCTTCGCCACAACAGCGACTCCCGCGCTCCGGTGGTTCCGCGGTCAGGGCCGGTTTGCCGATCCGGCGAAACGTGCACCCTGAAAGCATCAATCTCTCTGACCAGAAAGTCTCATTGAACGTATCCGAAGATTGCCTTAAGCTATCTGGTTGGTGCTGTATTCGTTACCTCTCGTGACGGCACCGAAAGTGAAACGGCCAGGGATGGATCAAGCTAGGTGCCCTAGGCGGATTTCAGATCAATGATTCTACCTCTTGTCCAAGTCGGTGCAGTTTCCTTCGTTGCCATTTACTTAGGTCGCCGGCGGGTTGGTTTGGCTCGCCGAAATGTAGAATCCTGGGAATCGCTGATCGCCCGGTTGCGGCATGACTGGAGCGCGCGTGGCTTGAGCGACCATTTCCTGTGGAAAGAGGGACTCAATGCGACACCGGAGCAAGCCTGGGAGCGCATTCAGGGCGCTCGTGGTCTCTGGGTAATCTACCAAAACTCCGGTGTGATGCTGGAGATGGCAGACTTTGCAGCCCGCAATTGCGATTCGGTTGACCACGGGCTCCTCGAGACTCTGCGCAATGACGCGACTCAGATTCGCGCCTGCGCTCTAAAGAGCCTTGCTCTCTATGCCTTCAACCGGGCAGGCGACGCCGTCCGGATGAATGCGTTCCGCACAGCGTCGATGTATACGGGAATGGCGGCAAGAATGACACAGCTCCTGCAAGAAAATGCAGCGAGTGCTCTTCCCGCCTTTGTTTCTGCAATGTAATCCGGTTCCCACTGCAAGCATGAAGACCGCGGTCCAGGCCGGGGTCGCTTATATGATCCGCTCGGCGAACTACACGCACTAGGGACACAAGTTCCCCATGCGCCTGACAAACGAAAGAATAGATGGAATGTCAGAACTGCATGTCGCTTGATTCTGCTCTAAGGCCCGTACGGGTGGGGATACCCGTAGCGGACAGCACACGGATGACCGGAGCAACGGATTTCGAGGAGTCGGCCCCCCGCATCAATTCCAAAAAGGTCGGGCGCAGCAGGGCATAGTGCGGCAAATCTGCGATGGAGGCGGACTTCGATAGCGCCGACCCCTCGCGCATCGGGAGTCTGTGTCGGAATATCCAGCACGCCCGAAATCTGGAGCTTCCGACGAGCGCCGTACTCGTTTGCCGTGCAAGCAGTTCGGTCGGCACATACGTAAAATGTGAAATTCGCGTTTGCCGAGACATCCTGGCCATTGCGATAGGTTATCGACCCTTGATTGGTCGAGTTGATAACGCCGGGAAGCCGCTGCCAGGAGGGAATCACGATATTGTCAGGGGAGACGCCGCCGCTGACCATGCGGTTTCTGACCGCCAGGGTCCCCCCGCTCGCGGTGATTAAATCGGTGCCGCCCACGGAGACGATATTCGCATCGTCCCCTGGCCAGGTCTCATTGCTCGACGACCAGGTGGAATTGTCGCCGAAAGCCGCAAAGAAGTTCTGGCCTTGAACCGCCATCCTCGCGAAGTCTGGGTCAAGTGTGCTTGCATCCGCCGGTGTCCACCCCCACGAGCATGGGACCGGGTGTTGCAGCACGCGAAAGAAAAATCCCAGACTCGCTCCATTTCGCGCTCGAGTCCGGCAAAGAGTATGGAGGAGTGTCCGGCGTCAACTATTCTTTCCGGTCGTGTTGCCTCATTCAGAAATGTTACCGAAGAATTTCGCGCGTTTTTGTCCAGAATCTCGCGTTGACCGCGATGAAAATCTCTCGTCCGCTTTGGACTGTTCTGCAGGATACTGAATCTGGTTGGTGAAGCGGAGGCGAGAAGGTGTGAAAAAATCGGAACCAATCTGCGCAATACCGGTTTTGCTGAACGATGTTTGATTCGAGTTATGGTTAGGCATGAGTTCGTCTGAGCACAGCCTCTCGCCTCGGTTGAAACCGATCAATCGTCAGCAGATGGTGTTACCGACGGTCGATGTTGAGCAGTTGATCGACCCCGAACACCCGGCACACTCTATCTGGAGCTCGTTGGACAATTGAATCTGGATTCCTTTTATCAGAGTGTTCACTCCATCGTAGGCTCTGCAGGGCGAAGCGCATTTGACCCGCGTTTGCTCATTTCCATTTGGGTTTACGGCTTCACAGGCTGCGGGAAAACTCATTTGTGTTGGTTCCTTTGCAGTTACTTTTTCTCCACAGGGAAGGGATGTAGACAAGGAGCATGCGTGGAGACGATGAGAAGCAGGCGGAGATGTACAGCTACATAACCTTGGCGCAGCGGATTCCGGCGGATCATCCGGCGCGGCAGATACGGGCGATGGTGGATCGAGCGCTGGAGCGGATGGATGCCGAGTTGGAACAGCTTTATTCGCACACCGGTCGTCCGTCGATTGCCCCGGAGCGTCTGTTGCGGGCGTCGCTGCTGATGGTGTTGTACTCGATCCGCTCGGAGCGGCAGCTGATGGAGCAGATGAACTATAACCTGCTGTTCCGCTGGTTTGTGGGTCTGGAGATGGACGACCCGGTGTGGGATGTGACGGTGTTCACGAAGAACCGGGATCGGCAGATTGATGGGGTGGTGAGCCAGCGGTTGCTGGAGTCGGTATTGGTGGAGGCGCGCGAGCACGCTCTGTTGAGCGAGGAGCATTTCACCGTGGATGGGACACTGATTCAGGCTTGGGCCGCGGCCCGCAGTTTCAAGGAGAAGAGCGATCGGCCTGCGCCGGGATCGGGTTCCGGCAGCAAGGGTGGGTTGCTGTTGCGCGATCGCGTGGAATCAACGACTGATGCGGAAGCGCGCTTGTATAAGAAGTCTGCGGCGGACAAGTCCGTGCCTAGCTATCAGGGGCATGCGTTGATGGAGAACCGCAACGGACTGGTGGTATCGGCCGAGGCCACGCTGGCGGGCAACGCCTCGGAGCGGGAAGCGGCCGTGGCCATGCTGGACCGCACCCTGCCGCCCAAGGACAAGCGCAAAGCCGAACAGAAGATCACGCTGGGAGCCGACACGCTGTATCAGGAAGCGCAGTTCATTCAGGATTTACGCAGTCGGGATGTGGCCCCGCATGTTTCCGAGTACATGCAAGGCGGAAGCAACATGGGCAAGAACAGCTTGACGGCCGAGGAACGAGCCGATGAGCGGCGCTCGATCAGCCAACGCAAGCGCAAGCTGATCGAGCGGGTCTTTGGCTGGTCCAAGATGGACAGTGTGCTGCGCCAGATGAAACTACGCGGGCTGAAACGGGTGGACTGGTTCCACCGGTTGATCATGGTGGCTTACAACCTGGTGCGGATGCGGAGCCTGATTCCGATTCAAACCCCTGCCGCATAGGGGAGAAGTGTCTCTGGAAGCCGGTAAAACAGCTTCCAGAGGCGAAACCAGAACAGAAAACCGGGGGCATAAAAGGCCTGTGGCGCAAAAAATCTCCCGGGAGGAACGCCGGGGCAGAAAGCAACGAGTTTTTCCGCAGCCTGTACAGCCGTGGGATTGGATCGGCGCGGGAGATTTCCCGCTTGTGTGAAATCGATCCGACGTTTCAACGGCTCACTGGTATGGATTTGATTAATCACCATACGCTGTCGGACTTTCGTGTAGATCACCGCGTTGCTCTAGACGAACTGTTCACGTAAGTACTTGGTCTGCTGAGTCATGAGGGCCTGATCACATTGGAACGCGTGATGCAGGATGGAACCAAGGTGCGGGCGCAAGCTCAGGCGAAGACGTTTTGCAGAGAGGATCGCATCCAGCAGCATCTGGATGCCGCTCGCCAGCACATCCTGGCCATGGGAGATCCGGAGCAGCAACCCCCATCCGATCGTTGCGCTCAGGCCAGACTTCGCGCCGCACGGGAGCGAGTTGACAAGCCTGATCGAGCGTTGAAGGAGATTGAAGAACTTAGCGCGGCCAAGATGGAAGATAAGCGAGGCTACGAGCCGCGCGTGAGCATAACCGATCCGGATGCGCGGATCATGAAAACCAGTGAGGGAGGATTTGCCCCGAGCTACAACATGCAGATTGTCACGGATTCTCACATGGGCTTGATTGCCGCACAGTAGTACTAGGGACCGGTTTGGGTTAATTTGTTAGCAGATGTTAGCGGAAACTACTCCAGATGAATCGCGGGCGGTCTGCTCATAGGATAACAAATCGCATCAATGAGAGTCACTGTTCGGCGGCGACGCTAGCAGCTCCTCTCGGTCAGCAAAAAGGGCTCCACCTTTTCGGCATGTATATCAGTATGGATGTATATACTATACCGAAGCCGTTCAGGGTAAACATTCCCGACGCCGGGATTATTCAAACTGAGGACACTGAGGGGGGAGCTTGAGGCCTATAACTGGACCGTTGCTGATGTATCGCGATCGCCTTGCGGACATAATTGACCGAATTGCCGATAGTCAGTTTCTGGCTCTTTTTTCGGCTGCGCAATGGGTGGCGGAAGTAGTGGAGCGAGATGGTGTTGTATACACGCTCGGCAGCGGTCATTCCTTGCTCATTGCGGCTGAACTGTACTATCGCGCGGGCGGACTCGCAAATTTTGACATAATCCACGACAAGACATTCGGGCGTCTGGAGCGCCTTCCAGGATATGGGCGAGCGCTGTTGGACCAGTATCCGATTACAAGCAATGATCTTCTCGTCATAGTTTCCAATTCAGGGCGAAATGAACTTCCAGTCGAGATGGCGATTGAAGCGAAGAAACGCCGCATCCGCACGATCGCGATTACAAGCTTGACACATTCGCTGGCTGTATCGCCGCGCACTGTAAGCGGATGCCGGCTAAGCGAGGTCGTGGACCTGGTGATTGACAACTGTGGTTCCATTGGCGACGCTTCAGTTCAGCTCAATGCAACACATGGCCCTATTTGTGTAGCTCCCACATCAACTGCAGCGGGTATCTTTATTGCCAATTCGATTGTTGCGCTTGCCAGCCAAATACTTATCGATAAAGGAATCGATCCCCCGGTGTTTGTCAGCGCCAATGTCGATCAAGGCGATAAGAAAAACGAGGCGCTATTTCGATTTCTGCGTGAACGGACACGAGGTCTGTAATTCTACGCGGATTATGAGACAGTTCTAGTCTCCTGAGTCATAAATAGATTGCATATATGTAGGCGTCGTCTTAAGCTGGGATATGGAGACTCTTCGTGGACGCCCGAAGAAGCATGAGCTGGTCGTGAGCGCTGTGCAACGGGTAGAGTTGGAGCGTATTGCGCGGCAGTCTCGCAGCTCCCGATCAGCGTCGTTCCGCGCCAGGATTGTTCTGGCTTGTGCCAGCGGATCGAGTAATGCAGCCGTTGCTGCGAAGTTGCACACGACCGGTTTCACTGTCGGTCTCTGGCGGAACCGTTTCATCGCCGAAGGCATTGCTGGACTGGGAGATGAACCGCGTCCGGGGGCACCGCGCGAGATCGGCGACGAAAAGATTGAGCGGCTGGTGCGGCTAACGTTGGAAAAGGCCCCGAAGGGAGCTACCCACTGGTCCAGTCGCATGTTGGCGGCTAAGACGGGGTTGAGTCAGTCGACGATCAGCCGCATCTGGCGGGCCTTCGGGTTAAAGCCGCATCGTGCGGAGGGCTTTCAGCTTTCCAGCGATCCATTGCTGATCGACAAGGTGCGCGATATTGTCGGACTGTATCTCGATCCGCCCCATCATGCGCTGGTGTTATGCGTCGATGAGAAGTCGCAGATCCAGGCTCTGAGCCGCACCCAACCAGTGCTGCCCATGCGTGTCGGGCAGTTGGAGCGACGCACCCACGACTATAAGAGACATGGCGTCACAAGCCTGTTTGCTGCTCTCGATATCGCCACCGGCAACGTCCTTGGCAAGTGCTATCGGCGCCATCGCTCGGTTGAATTCCTGGACTTCCTGAAAAAGATTGATGCCTCTGTTCCGGCCGATCTCGTCGTCCATCTCGTGCTCGACAACTATGGCACACACAAGACCGCTCTGGTCCGGCGCTGGTTGCAGAAACGAATCCGATATCACCTGCACTTTACTCCCACGCACGCCTCGTGGCTCAACCAGGTAGAACGCTGGTTTGCGCTCCTCACACAGCGACAGATCAAGCGTGGCTCGCACACCAGCGTTCAGGAATTGGAAGCAGCGATTCGGGAATTCATCACCATCCACAACCAACAGCCAAAGCCCTTTCGCTGGACCAAATCTGCAGACCAGATACTGGCATCCATTGCCCGCTTTGCCAGTGCAACTCTCGCCGTACACGCACCTGACACTTATGAAAGAAATCAATGACTCAGGAGACTAGTCTAGTGCTCAAGCTCGAACGCTAATGACGCTGCACCCTGCACGCCGGCAAAGCGTCCCGAGACCGCACTACACACTTGAGGCTTGCGCATTTCGCCGAAATAGAGTAGCCGCGCGACCCGCTTCTGAATATCGGGCACAAACGTGGCATAACCTTCAATGAGTCCGCCAGAGAGGATTACGGCCTGCGGGTCCAGCAGATTAAAGAGATTCGCAATGCCTTCGGCAAGATGGTCGGCTAGCGCGGCATAGGCTGCCTGAGCTGCGCCGTCGCCGCCGCATGCAAGCTGATTGATCCTGAGAGTTAGTGCTGCTTCATCCGTGGCGTTTGTGGGCGTAATTCCACCGTGGTCGCGGTACTCTCGAAGCAGAGCAGCCGCCGAAACATAGGATTCCAGGCAGCCTTTGCGGCCACAGTTGCAAGTCCTGCCCTTTGTATGGATAACAATGTGTCCGATGGAACCCGCAAATCCGTGAGGCCCGCGTAGCAGCTTGCCTGCTGAAACGATTCCTCCGCCAACGCCTGTTCCGAGGGTGATTGCCACGAAATCCGAAAGCCCGCGCCCGACTCCGAAATGCAGTTCGGAGAGAGCCGCCGCTTGCGCATCGTTGACAACCGAGACGGGCAGTCGAAATTGCTCTTCCACAAAGGCACGAAGTTGAAAGCCCGTCCATCCCGGCAGGTTGTCTGTAGCTGCAAAGATGCTGCCGTCCCGGTCGTCAATCGTACCAGCCGTTGCGATTCCAATGCCCGACGGAGTGAGCTTTTCAGCACGCGCCGTGGCCAGAGTTTCTTCAATCACGCGCACAAGGCTGGCGGAGATGGCAGTGCGGCCCCTATTTGCTTCGGTCGGAGTCTGTGTGACGAAGCCAACCTCTCCACCGGCGCGCACCAGCCCCGCTTTGATCGAAGTCCCGCCAATGTCTACGCCGATGGCAACCCTCAATTGGGAAGGTTGACAAAGAGCCCGCGAGAAGCTGGCCGTGATGGCTCCGGGGCGAGTGATAGCCGATCCGACAATGACGCACCATGCTCCGCTGTCAATCGCACGCCGTGCTTCCTGCGGTGTTGAGATGTGTCCCTCGGCCATGATCGGCACGCCGAGTCGCTGTTTCATCTCAGCGAGCAGTGACCAACTGAAAGTGCGACGCCCTTTGGTCTGCTCGGTATATCCATTTAAGGTGGTTCCGACGCAGTCAGCTCCTGCGGCAGCCGCGGCAAATGCTTCATCTAGTGTTGAAACGTCTGCCATAATAGGGAGCTTGAGCTCACTGTGAATTCGCTTGATGATCTCTCGCCATGGCTCTGCATCCATCCACTCGCGATCGGTGCAGTCCATCGCGATCATAGAAGCCCCGGCCTCGGCCAAGGCGGCAGCAGAGGCAAAATCAGGTGTGATGCGCAACCCCATGGGGCCGTACTTTTTTTCAATACCAATGATCGGAAGATTCACGTCGCGTCGTACAGCAGCGATCTGCGCTGCGCCATTAAGGCGCAAGCCATAAGCCCCCGCCTTCACGACGGCCGCAGCAATGCGGCGCAGCGCTTCGATATCATCCAGAGGATCTCCAGGAGATGCCTGGCAAGAGACAATTAATCTACCCCTCAGCTGTTTGAATAGATTGGCCATTCTTCCTTCTTTCGAGTCGCCATCAAAGGAACTGATTTTTCCGTGTTCTCGCAAACATGTATTATTGTATAGCCAACCATGTTTTTCAAGTGCTGTCTAAGCTGCGCGCTGGAGAACTGGCAGCTAGCGATGGTTTATCAATTAAGAATCGGGGTACAGAAGGAATGAGTAGCGTCGTTGTTGTGGGAGCGTCGCTGGCGATACTTTCGGGCATGATGAACGGGAGCTTTACTTTGCCGATGCGCTTCTTGGGCCAGTGGGAATGGGAGAATGTGTGGGCCCTTTTCGTGCTCGTCGCGTGCCTGCTGATGCCCGCGGCCATCGTCACCATCACTGCTCCGCAGAGTTGGTCCATTCTCTCGCATGCACCAGTCGGGGCAGTTTGGACCGCAATATTCACAGGGTTAGCGTGGGGCTTCGGCGCCGTGCTGTTTGGCCAGAGCGTTAGCGCCATAGGAATTTCGTTGGCAAATACACTTGTGCTGGCGATCAGCTCGGCCCTGGGCTCGTTGCTGCCGATCCTGCTGCTTGAGCCTCGCACCCTGTTTTCGCCTACAGGTGAAAGAATCCTGATTGCCGTTGCAATCGAACTCACTGGAATCGCGCTGTGCGGCTGGGCAGGACGCATGCGAGAGAATGCTGCCGGAGTCGGTACGGAGAGAGGTGGCATGGTAGGACATGCGCGTCCTGTGGGTACCGCGTTGCTGATGGCTATGGGCTCAGGAGTGTTGTCTGCCGTATTCAATGTCGGCTTCTCCTTGGCGCAACCCATCGCCCAATATGGTCGAGGAGCCGGCTTGAGCCAGTTGTCGAGCACCAACCTAATTTGGGGGATTATGTTAACGACTGGTTCGCTCCCAAACCTGGGATTCTGCTTTTTCCTGTTTCACAAGAACCGAAGCCTGAAGAAGTTCGTGCGGCCGGGCTCGTGGCGTCTGTATACACTCTCTACACTCATGGCGCTCTTGTGGGGCGGGAGCATTTTTGTCTATGGCGCTTCGGCTCCCCGTCTCGGTTCGCTTGGTACGTCGATTGGCTGGCCACTGAGCCTCGCCGTCGGCCTTCTTCTTGCCAATATCATCGGAATTGGCCTGGGAGAATGGAGGCGTGCACCGGCACGCGCGAGAACCTACATGTACTCCGGGATTATGGTACTTTTGATAGCCATTGTTCTTCTGAGCAGGGCAACTGGTTGAATCGTTCAAACTATTGCAGTCGGAAAACGCCGAGCGCGAGCCAGGTTCGCACTATCTACGCTATTCTGATAGGCGAAGCTCAAACCTGTTGTGTTCCTAACGGCAGCATGGTGGCAATCTGCCATGCTGCGTGAAGCTATTTGAGATGACCATCGCTTTGGCCTGGATCGGGCCGAGTGGTGGCGGGAATATTATGCCAAAACAGAAACAATCGCGGCTTCTATCTTTGCCGGACTCGGCCAGGCTTAAGAAGTGGGATTTAGAACCTCTGGACAAGAGTAGCTTTACGCCGATGTACTTCCAGATCCAAACCCAGCTTCTGGCTATGATTCAATCCGGGCGCCTCTATCCCGGCGATCCCCTCCCCAGTGAAGAAGAACTGAGCCGGATTTATGGCGTTAGCCGCATGACAGCGCGTCAGGCGCTCCAAGGGCTCAAGAGTCAGGGATTTGCAACTCGTCATAAGGGGCATGGAAGCTTTGTGAGCCAGCCGCGGGTTGAAAAGGACATTACCCACCTAGGCGGGTTCACGGCGGAAATGCGCGCGATCGGGATGAAGTCTTTGTCGCGGGTCCTTTCTTCGGAGATGAGCACGGCTACGCCTGAGATGGCTGCACAACTTGATATCCCAATCAATGCTCCTGTTTTCCGGCTTCGCCGTTTGCGGCTGTCGAATGGAGTGCCCGTCGCAATTGAGGAGAGCAGCCTGCCCTATGACCGCTTCCCCGATGTAGATAAGCTGGATTTCTCGCGACTTTCCCTCTACGAGACACTGAGAGAGAGGTACGGCATACGGGTGAGCCGTGCGGATGAAATCCTGGAGGCGCGGTCGGCAACCCAACGTGAGGCGCAGCTGCTTGAAATCCGGCCCCGGGCCAGCCTCTTGGTCATTTCGCGCACTCTTTGGAGTACCGACAACCTGCCCGTCGAGGTAGCGCATTCGGTTTACCGCGGCGACCGCTACCGCGCTGTCCTGCGAATCCCCGCGACGTCGATACGGTGATTGGGTCTTACTGAATAGCCCTGTCAAGTTTGCTGAAGTAATGCGTCCAAGCTCAGGCACCCGCTCGTAAGGAATAATCTATTGTATAGACAACCGATCGATAATCTGATATACAGATTGCCAAGCAGGGATTTTCCACACAATTTGAGGAGAATAGAGATGCTGGCAAAAATTTTCTGTGCGGGTCGCTTTTCGGGCAAAAGAAGTTCTTTTGAAGAGAACGCCCGGACAACATGGGGCATCGCCGGAACCCTTGCAATATTGTTTGCGGTTCCGATGGTTCTTTGCGGGCAAACCGGAAGCAGCACCATATTGGGCAGAGTGACGGATCAATCCGGCGCAGTGGTGCAGGGAGCTAGCGTCACGCTGCGCAACGAAGGGACCAACGTATCGGTTGCACGCAAGTCGAACAATGACGGCGAGTACACTTTTTCCAATCTGATACCTGGATCATACGCAGTTAGCATTAAACAGAGCGGCTTCCAGCAGTTTGAAGTGCGCGACATCGTGCTTCAAGTCAGCCAGACAGTCCGCGAAGACGCAGCGCTGACTGTTGGTCAGAGCGTGTCTTCGGTACAGGTGACAGCGGCGGCGCCGCTGGTTCAGACCGACACATCTTCTGTGGGAAGCGTGATCGACACAAAGCAGATTGAATCCATGCCGCTTAATGGTCGCTCAAATATCTTTGCTCTGCTGGCTCTAGCCCCGGGAGTCCAGAATGCAGGAGGTAATCCGAGGATTAGTGGAGCTACGACCCTGGGGAGCTATAACGAAACGATCGATGGGACGGACGCACAAGAGCTTGAAAATGAATCCTTGGGATCAGGCGTGCCGTCTCTTGATTCTATCGGGGAATTCAAGGTCGTCGACAGTACCGGCTCGGCAAAGGATGGTCCAGGGGCCGTAGCCATTGTGGTCGCGACAAAATCCGGAACTAATAAGTTTCACGGAAGCCTTTTTGAATACAACCGAGTGGCCGCGACCGGCGCAAAGAACTACTTTGCCACCAACCTGCCGAAGCCTCCCTTTGTTCGCAACGAATTTGGCGGGTCTCTTGGTGGGCCCATCAGGCGGAACAAGCTGTTCTTCTTCGGTAGCTTTGAGGGGCTCACCTATCGGACATCCACAACCGATCAAATGGCGATGCCAACGCAGGCTCTGCTGAGCGGGGATTTCACTGGGCTTCCCGCCATCACGGATGCAAGCACGGGAGCTCCATTTCCGAATAATCAGATTCCCGCCGACCGGATCAGTTCAATATCTAAAGCCTTCTTCCCTTACTTTGATACTCCCAACCTCACATCCTCTGCGCCGGGAGGACTTGGCACTAACTGGGTCGGCAATGTGGGAACCCAAGAGGATGAGATGCGCTATGAAGGCCGAGGCGACTACACGATCAATGCAACAAACCGGGCGTTCGTCCGATATTATATGGCGCGCTTTAGCCCGAACAATACCGGGGGGAGTACGGATAAGTGGGGCGGGACGGTTGAACCGCATACTTGGCAGAACTATGCCGCGAGCTACAACCACGACTTTTCACCTTCTCTGACGAACGTGGTTTCTTTTGGGTATAACCGCATTTGGGACAGCAATGCATCGCAGAATGGAAATCTTGACGCCAGCACGATCGTCCCCGGGCTGGTAACACCGCTTCCGCATCTTGGTGGACTTCCGCAAGTGACCATCACCGGTTTCGCCGGCTTTAGTGACTGGACAGGGAGCGGAGATCTCGAACAGGACACACAAATCTCAGACGCCCTAACCTGGACGAAAGGGAAGCACCTTTTTGAAGGTGGTTTCTCCTTCATGCGCTGGGATTTCTACAACTTTCAGAACCCCAGCCTCGGGTCGTTTTCTTTCAACGGACAGTACACAGGAAATGCGTTTGCCGATTTTCTTCTCGGCGATCTGGCCGGATCGTCACGCAGCATTGCGCCCCTCGCCGCAACTCCTACGAATTTAAGGTACGGATTCTATGCTCAGGACAGCTGGAGACTGACGCCACAGCTGACCTTGGACTACGGGTTGCGCTATGACCTGCCCACTATCTACCAGAACTCTCCAGGGAATATGGCCAATTGGTACCCGGACCTGAATGAGATTGTTGTTCTCAAAGGAACTGGCCAGCCAGACTTATTTCCTGGACTACCTATCGTGGCCGGATCAAGCATTGGCCTTGGACCTGACAATTACATCGGCACCGACAAGGACCAGGTCGCTCCACGCTTTGGGTTCATTTATTCCCCCTTCACTAGTGGCCGAATGGTCCTCCGTGCAGGCTATGGTCTCTACTATCAGATGATTCCCTGGGCATTTGGTTCATACGAAATTGCGGTCAACCCCCCCTTCACCGGAACGCAGAGCTTTGAGCCGGCAGCTGGCTCGCAACCGACGCTCACATTTGACAACGCGTTTCCATCTGGATTGGGTGGAATCCCCAGTGGCATTACCGCGAACGCATACCCCAGGCACTATAGCTATCCCATGACAGATGAGTGGAACCTCACCGTTGAATCACAGATCACTCCCAACATGGCCTTGCGCGCAACCTACCTTGGCGAAGAGAGCGAACATCTTACGCAGAATTATCCTATCAACCAGCCCGTACCTGCCGCCGGTCCGGTTCAGCCCCGCCGGCCCTATCAACCCTTCGGAACGATCAACTACTACAGCAATATTGCGACCGCTAATACCCAACAGCTGCAGCTTTCGGCACTCCGGCGCTTCTCGGGGGGGCTTTCGTTCCAGGGCCAATACTCTTGGACAAAAATGCTGGACATTGGAGCATCGCTTTATGGTAGTGCGGTCACGAATCCTCTGAATCTTCGCCTTGATCGCGGAAATGACGCATCCATTCGCCGGCAGTATTTTGTCGGTAACTACGTTTATGAACTTCCGTTCGGCACGGGGCGTCGCTTCGCATCGTCGTCCAATGTGCTCAACTTGATCATCGGCGGCTGGCAGACCAACGGAATCCTGACTCTGGGCAGCGGACTTCCATATTCTGTGACTTTTTCGAGCGCTGTAGAAGGATGGCCAAGCAACTATGCGGACCGCGTTGGAAATCCGCATGTCGACCATCAATCCATCAACGAGTGGTTCGATCCTGCGGCCTTCGCTTTGCCTGCTCCGTTCACATTTGGAAACTCTGGAGCGAGACAGTATTTTGGACCTCACTATACAAACTGGGACGCATCTGTCGCGAGGGAATTTGCGTTGAAAGAAAAATATAGATGGACCTTTTCGGCAGACTTCTTCAACACGCTTAACCACACCAACTTCAATAATCCTGCGAGCAACATTAGCGTCCCAAGCCAAGTAGGCCAGATCACGTCAGCTGGAACCCCTCGAAATGTTCAATTCTCACTGCATTTGATGTTCTGATTTGAGCTGAGAGTGAATTAGCTACGTTGAAGCCAGGTTGACAGAAACACGGAGGAAATATGCTGCGTCGGGATGTTCTTAAGGCTCTGGGTTCAGTCCCTCTGATGGCCTTGCCGGTTCTGGCAAAGGCTCCGCCGCGAACTACGCTATATTTCAGTTGCAGTGAGACGAACGACCTCTATCGCCTGGCAACTTCATCAGGCATTTCATGTCTTTGTTACAGCAATTCGCAGGAAGCGGTAAGTCATACTCCCCCAGATTCCGCTCTCCTGATCCTCGCCGAAGATTACCCCGCCAAGGCCACCTCAATCGATCCGGGTGTGTATCGGGAGGCTGCGAGGAAGCGATTGCGGCTCTATGTTGAATACCCGTCGACTCTCCCTTCTGGAAGCGTGGGCGAGCCGCAACGTATTGCTCTAGGCAGGTACAACAACATTCTTGAGCGCGCGGTAGTTACCTCCGACGCGTTTGCGCCTCTCAAGAGGATGCGCATTCTTTCCCTGCATGAATGCTATTACACGCCAGTTTCTGCACAAAGCCCTGAGCTGGTCCTGGCGCGTGTCGCTGGGTATGACACGGCGATTTACGGTCTGCCGCAGGAAGGGGTCAACCCAATTTTGTTTAAAGATAATGAGCACCATCTTCTTGTAGCGACAACGAAGCTCAGCAGCTTAATTCAGAGTCGGTATGATCCCGCCGAAGACTGGGCGGATGTATGGAACGGCATCTTGTCTCAACTGGTGGCGGGACACTTCGTTCCGCTTCGCAAATATGCCCCGGCAGTGCATCCTGCCTATACCCGCAATACTCAGCTTCCTGAGCGAGCGGAATTAGAAGCTTTCCGTAAGGGAGTTGCCTGGTACAGCGACGCCCGTCTCTTCGTGGCGGCCCAGTGGAAGCATCTCGTGGATGAGTACACAAAATCGGATCAGCCACATTTGGGGCCGGAGCCGTCATGGCCGCTAGGAGACGGCAGCAACGGTGTATTGGAAGGCTTCTCGAGCACAATCGAGTGGAACGGGAAGCAGCCGGTGGGATGGAATCTGCGCGCCGATTGCACCGGGGAGACCTCAATGGCCATGGCATTTTCAGGGGTCATCGAGAATCGCGAAGACCATCGCAGGATCGCTGCAAACCTGAACGACTTTATCTATACCAATTCGGCTCTGGCCTCCGGTCCGCGGAATGATCCGCAGAGTCCGTCCTTTGGGCTGCTTGGGTGGGCTGTTCCAAACTCTGCCCATATTTACTATGGCGACGACAACGCCAAGAGCATGCTGGGTACCATGGCGGCGGCAGCTCTGTTGCAATCAGACCGATGGAACAAAAAGGTTCTTCGCTGCCTACTAGGAAATTTGCGAACCACAAATGTCCTTGGATTTCGCCCCGACTCATTGACTGAAAAGAAGCTGATTCAGTCGGGCTGGCGACAGTTTTACAATGATGAGAAGTATGTGAACTTCCATCCTCATTTTGAGGCGTGGCCCTGGGCTTGTTTCCTAAGGGCTTATGACAAGACGAGGTTCTCTCCTTTCTTGGATCGAACTCGAACAGGAATTCGAATGACGATGGAGGCCTACCCTGATCAATGGCTCTGGACGAACGGCCTCCAACAAGAGCGGGCGCGAATGACTCTCGCGTTGGCTTGGCTGGTTCGCGTGGAAGATAAACCTGAACATCGAGAGTGGCTGAAGAGAGTTGCCACCGACATGATTGCCTTCCAGCACAACTCCGGCGGGATTCTTGAGCAACTCGGAACGCCCGGAAAGAGCCAGATTCCCCCGCCAACGTCGAACGACAAGTATGGAACCGCCGAGGAACCTTTGATTCAGGAAGATGGGGACCCCGCATGCGACATGCTCTACACCTGTAATTTCGCATTTCTTGCGCTGCATGAAGCTGCCGCTGCAACGGGTGACGGGTTGTATCGGGAGGCCGAAGACAAACTCGCCAGCTTTCTATGCCGGATCCAGGCGGAATCCACCGATCATCTGGAGCTTTCCGGCGGATGGTTCCGAACATTTGACACCCGGCGCTGGGATTATTGGGGGAGTGAGGCGGACTGGGGTTGGGGGCCGTGGTCGATGGAGACGGGATGGACACAGGCTTGGATCTGCGCGGTCTTTGGAATGCGGCATGTGAACACCTCCCTGTGGGAAATCACTGGACGCAACGACCTCGGTGCCCACGTGAGTGAATTGGTTCCACTAATGATCGGTTAGCGCATGCATTTGGCTTGCCACTGAAGCCAGCTGGATTTTTCATGCCGACATGGGCACCGCACCGGTGGAGGTTACGCTCCCATTTCTAAAACGTAAGCCTTTGCCATTGCGCACCTCATATGCAGTTGGGACGCCGGCTTTGCCGGGGGCGTCAGTCGGGCTTTAACATTCGCGTGAGTCGGGCACGGCGTGCCGCGGAATGTGCCGTGCGTTTAGCACGTTGCGAATGATTTCTCCTTCCGGGTGCTGATAGACCATGGCGCTTCTTACATCACCGTGGCCCATTGCATTCATAACGGCTTTCAGATTTCCGCTCTTGGCCAACACGAAGCTGCCGAAGTCGTGGCGCGCACAGTAAAGGACAAGTTCGCGGGGCAGCCCCGCGGCTCGCCGCGCATGCACCCACTGCCGGTACACCAAACCTTCGCCGATGTGCTTTCCCTTGTAACGCGACATCCACACCCAGCCCTCGCTTCGCCGCACACAACGCGCCTCGAGAATCTGCTTCACGCGGCTGCTCATAGGAATGAACCGGCAGCCTGACTCCGTCTTGCTGTCCGGCGTGAAGATCGTCCCGGCATCGAAGTCCACGTTCTCTACCCGCATGCAGTAGAGTTCGCGGGCGTTGCGCATTCCGGTGTCGCGCATCACCACGATGATGTCCTTCAGCGGCTGGGCGGCCACCGCTGACAGCCTCCTTTCCGCTTCGTCGTTGAGTCGGAGCGATCGGCCGTGTTCCTTGAAGAGCGCAGTCGGGAAGCTCAGAGATCAGCTTGTTCTCCTTGGCTTTGGAATACATCCTCTGCAGCGTCCGAAGCGCGTTATTGCCGTTCGACGCCGATCCGGGAAACTGCAGCTTTTCGACCTCGTCTTTGGTGATCTGGTCCATGCGCATCGCGGCGATCTTGGACTCCAATAGCGGCCAGCCGTTTCTGTAATAACGGCGGCTGTCGGCCTCGAGCCGCCCCGTTTCCACCCATTGAAGGAAATCCTTCGAGTATTCACGAAGCGTGTGCAGCTTCCTGTCGAGCGGGTCGCTGCCCTTGATCGTGGCAGCGAGTTTGAGAGCTGCAGCCTTTTGCGCTCTCGGTTTGTTGGTCTCCTTGGTGGATCTGCGGTAGCGCTCGCCGCGCACCGTGAAGTCATACCAGTAATACTTCGACTTGTTCTTTCTGAACAGTTCCACGAGATCACCCCCAAGCAGCCCGCACGGAAGCAACTCGTGTGTTCCGCCGAACGAATCCGAGCGGAACAACAACGTCGTACATCAGCTTGACCTCGATCCCAATCCAGTCAGGGAGCACACCTGCGCAATGCCAACGCTCGAACACTGCGGCCGTGGTTGAGGGTTGCCGGCCGAATCGTAGATACCCGTACTGGTTCTCACGAGCTCTGTCAGCCGTTCTTATCGTACGCGGCCGCCTATTCTCACCGAAGCCTGCCACCAGCAAGCGTGGAGTATGGGCAGCCTCATCCGCGTCGGAGGCGGGTCTGGACAAGCTCCTCAGAACCATGTACGCTTTTAATAAGTACACAAGGAGGAATCTATGCCTAGAGTGGCCGTGGACGACAACCCACGAATGAATCTCCGGCTGCGACCGGAACAAAAGGCTACGCTTGTGCGCGCTGCGGCTTTGAGGCACACGGACCTGACGGAGTTTGTTCTCCAACCCGCCTTGCGGGAGGCCAAGGCGGTGATCGAGGAGTCGGAACGTATCGTCTTGTCCGAGCGTGACAGCCTTTTGGTGCTGAACCTGCTCGAAAATCCGCCGGCGCCGAATGCTAAGCTGCGGGCAGCCATCGCCGCATTGCCAAAACCCACGCGGAAACGGCGATGATCGTTCCCGCCTGGCACGAAGAGCCAATCTCGAAAAAGCATGATCGGAAGTCTTTCGATTGTGGCGATCCGGCCATGAATGACTTCTTCGAGCGTTACGCCCGCCAAAGCCATGAATCTGGAGCCGCGAAGACCTTTCTCGCAATTGATAACGCAGACAACAAGAGCATTCTTGGCTTCTACAGTCTGGCTCCGGGCGCTCTGGCCTACGCTGACACGCCGGAGACCGTTCGCCGCGGCCTCGCCCGGCACGATGTGCCCGGGTTCCGGCTCGCGCGCATTGCTACAAATCTGCGTTGGCAGAGCCAAGGTATTGGCGGCCAACTCCTCGCCGCCGCCGCGCGGCGCTGCCTGCGCGCTGCGGCTGAGGTCGGCGGCGTTGTGCTCATTATCGATGCGAAGAACGATCGTGCGGCCCGATGGTACGCCAGTTACGGGGCTGTGCCTTTGAGCGGCAAGCCTTTGACCCTCGTAATGTCGCTCGCCTCGTTTGCCGCCGACCTGAAGGCGGCAGGGCAGTTATGAACGACAAGGTATGGAAAGGACGGGCTTGCTCCGGACCCCCCAAAAACCATCGAACGGTTTGTGCCGGGCGATGAATTGGTTTATCGTTGAGTCGCCAAAATACTTGAGGTGCGGAATGGACTTGAAGTCCCTATTCGCAGTAGTGCTAGCTGTATCTGGTGTTGCCGCGGCGGCTCAATTGCCGTCTCCGTCGATTAAGCGTCCGAAGATCACCGGCATCTCGCATCTTGCCGTCTATACATCAGATGCGGCTAACGCCGACCATTTCTACCGACAACTCGTAGGCGCGGCCAGGATGACGGACCCTGAGAACCCGCTGGGCGTTCGCTACGCCTTCAGCAATGTGCAATTCGTTGAGATATTGCCGCTGCCTGCGGGCGCCGGCATCAACCGCCGTGATCACATTGCGTTCAACACCGACGACGCTGATGGGCTGCGAAAGTACCTTGTCTCCAAGGGGTGGAAAACGCCCCCCGTGGTGACCAAAGGGAACGACGGAAGCCGCTGGTTTAGCGTGAGCGATCCGGAAGGCAATGAGGTTCAATTCGTTCAGCCTCCCAGGCACGCTAAAGCGATAAATGCGCCCAACCTGATTAGCCACCGCATCATTCACGTAGGCATTCTGGTGCACCGCAGTGCGGTGGAAGACACGTTCTATCGCGATTTGCTGGGCTTCCGTCCCTACTGGTTTGGTGGCATGAAGGAGGGCACGGTGGACTGGGTAAGCCTGCAAACCCCCGACAGCCGCGATTGGATCGAGTACATGCTGGAGGCAACCCATAGCAACGATGATCCCGGCTCAGGCATTCCCGCCAATATGACCCAGAACTTTCTGGGAGTGCTCAACCATATGGCGTTGGGCGTGGCGTCGGTTCCTGATGCCTACAATGTGCTTGAAGCCGGGAACCGGCTCGAGGGACGACACGACGGTCGCCCCACCAAAGTCGGCCTGGACGGCAAGTATGAGTTCAACATGTACGACCCCGACGGCGTCCGCGTAGAACTGATGAATTTTAAGCCGACGGGGAAGCCTTGCTGCTCGCCGTATACAGGGGAACATCCGGCAGAGTAGCTGGTCGACAGACGCACTTGCAGCCTTCATTATTGATGCGTGGAGCCCGGATGAATTCCTGATTCATTAATACCGGCTTCAGCCAGAGATGGTGACCGAGAATATCGAGGAACAGGCCTATTAAGGCGGTCTGGCTATGCTACTGACCATTCACGGCGAATCGATTCCCGACTTGGTCTCTTTCTCGCGTATTGAACTCAGCTAGCCGCCATTTCTCACAGGGGTCGATTTTCGCGGGAGTGGCGGGGCTGTGCTGGCCTGGAGAGTAGTTTTCCGGTAGGAAGTTGTCCTCGAAGCGGCTCAGCGCTTGCCGGGAGGGAGTTTTTCAGTGCCGAAGCTGGATTTGGGGCATAGCTCCGCCGGACTCTGTTGCGCGGCCGATGTGGAAAAGTCTGTTTGGGTAGGCTTTGACGCTCAGCAGCGCAGAGCGTCGAAGGCCCGGGCGTAGATGCGCTTCCATGGATAGAAGGAGTTCATCTCCAGCCACACGCGCCGGGCGCTGATGCGCACCAGCGCGCCGATCTTGAACAGCTTGAGGCGGATGGTATCGACCTGCGCCTCGGCCCATTCGGTGCCCTTCAGGGCCAGCCGCCTAAGCGCTTCAACCAGCGTGTAGGCCAGCGCCGACAGGTACAAGCGCAACTGATTGCCCTTCATCTCTTCGGTCGACAAGCGATAGGCGAACAGGTTCATCTGCTCCTTAATGCGGTTCTCCATCTCGCCGCGCTGGCAGTAGAACTTCTCGTAGAGTTCGCGCGCGGCCCACTTGTCGGTGCCCAGCGAAGTAACCACGAAGCGCGGGTTTTCGCCCTTGTCCAGAACCTCGGCCTTGGCAACGACGCGCCTGGCCCGCGCCCAGCTTTTGCGGGTCTGGTAGTCGAACTCGGTAAAGACGCGCGCCGCGTTGCCGGTCGCGGCATGTTCCAGTTTGGCTTCCTGCATCTGCTTGCCGACGATCTTCTGCAAGCGTGTGTTGCGCGCCAGGCCGAACAGGAAGTCCACGTGATTCTCTTCGGCCTCGCACCAGGCCATCAACTCCTCGCGGCAGAAGCCCGAGTCGCCGCGCAGCACGATGCGCACCTTCGGCCACCGGGCGCGCAGCCTGGCCACGATGCGCCTGACTTCATCCAGTGCGCCCGCGGCCCCGTCCACGTTCGACGGCCTGAGCCGCGCACACAGCAGTTGATCGCCCGCGAAGATATACAGCGGTAAATAGCAGTAGCTGTCGTAGTAGCCATGAAAGAACCGCTCCGGCTGATGGCCGTAGAGTGGAATGTCGGTCGCATCCAGATCAAGCACGATCTCCTCCGGCTGCTCCGCATGCGACTCGATGAACACATCCACCAGCAGCGCGTCGATCTTCTCCGGCTCGTAGTCGATCTTGTGATAACGCTTGTTGCCGCCCGCAAGCTCCAGCCGGTTCAGCGTGCTCTTGCCCGCCAGCGGCGCATCGAGTTTACGCTTGCCGCTCAGCAGGGCCATCAGCGGATCCGAGCGCAGCTGCTCGTGATCGTTGATGTCCTCATAGCCCAGCGCCAGACCGTAAATGCGCTGCGAGAGCATCTCCGTAAGCCGGTGCGTAACCCGCAACGGCGACCGCCGGTCGGTGAAGCAGCCCGCCACGCGACTCAGAAGGTTAATCTTGCGATCGGTCTGGCGCAACAACAGCGCTCCACCGTCGCTCGATACCTGCCCGGCGGTGAAACTGGCTTCCACCCGGCGCGAAAAATGAGCTGCAAAGACGAATACTTCTTGAGTACACTCTGTCATGAGAAAGGCCGCCCTTTCCTCGGCCATCACTACGCTTCGACAACGCAGTTATGCCACAGAAAAGACGGCCTTTCCAACTATATTTTTGCGCCCAGACTCTCCCCTTCAACCGTCCGCGTGTGAGATATGCAGGTTAGAGCTCCTCGCCTAATTAATCCAGCTGGAACTTGGCCATCGGCTGGCGGCTGCGCGCACCTCCGATCCGACCCAGAAACGGGAGCAGAGTTTGCAAAGAGAATTGACCCGCGTGGGCAAAGTCATGGAAGGCTGCTCAACGCCTATCAGGAAGGTCTTCTATCGATCGAACAGTTGCACGAGCGCATGTCGACGCTGCGCCAACGCGTGCGTTCGATCCACACTGAACTTCAGGTCATCGGCGATTAGACCGCTGACCGAGCTGCTTTCCTGCGCCTTGCCCCAGACCATAACATCCTTCCTTCGGCACCTGCGCAGTGCCGCTGAAACGCTAATTGTGATCGAGCGCCACTTTCCTAATCAATGGGGGGGCGCTGCAAAAGCGAGATGGGGAGCGTCTGACCCGAATGTATTATTTGGGTGTGTACTCGGAGGGCGGATCGGGAAATTGATCTTTTTCACCAGGGCCTTGTACCGGGGCTCGTCCTTTAAGGTAAGCAGATCGGGGTGAGACAAGCACGCCAGAACCTCCGTTTCACGGCGGGAGTATGCTACTTCGAGAAGTTGCAACGCTTCCTGTTTTTTGCCCAGCAAAACGCAAGTTTTGGCCAGCGTCGTTCCGCCCAACTTTCCGGCAAGATACTGTTCTTTTTGCCGGGCATATAAGCTCTTCAGGAGTCCCCGGCTGCCATCGCGCACGTAGCCTGCACGGGCCGCGGCCAGGATGTCTTTGAGTACCGCATCGTTCATGGTTTCCGCAGTCTTGTCGCCCTCGGAAAGAAAGGTGGAGTAGTCGCCACGTTCGAGGCCGATGCGCATTAGGTAGGCATGAGGCGAGCGGAAATCCGGCGCTGAGCGCTCCACATCCCGAAGTAATTCCACCGCTTCCTCCGTCCGTCCGGCATCGGCAAGCAGCGCGCCTTTATCGGCGAGAGTTGCGTGGGAAGAAGGATCCAGTTCCTGCGCCTTGTTGAGTTGGTCCAATGATTCTTCAAATCGTCCCGACACAGCGAATGCGTTGGCGTACCACCGGCGAGCCTGAGCATCCTTAGGATCTAACTCAATGGCGCGACGGAACTCCTTTTCTGCTCGAATGAAATCCCAGTTGCCGTACATTTCGGCAAAGGCAAGTGCGCGATGCGCCTCAGCGAGAGAATCATCCAGCTCCACGGCTTTTCTGGCGGCAGCGATTGCCCGCGGAAAAGCGTCGTTCTCGGGCATCGTGGTGTATTCCCGAAGCAGATCGTAGGTGTCGGCAAGGCCGGCATATGCTTGCGGATAGCCCGGATCGTGAACGATTGCCTGGGTAAAGAGATCCAAGGCGCGATTGAGGCTGTCGGGAGTCCGCTGATTCCACTCGTAGCGGCCCTTGAGATAGTAATCGCGGGCCAGGATCTTGTCGGCATCGGATACCGCCACGGTTGCCCCCGGCTGGGAATTCGGCTTCCTGGGTTTGGGCACGCCGAGTAATGGCAAGGCTGCGGATGGCGTCCTTGAGAAATGGAACGCTCCGGCGGTAACACAAACCGCCAACAGCCCAATCGCAGTCAGGATCAGCCTTCTTCTGAGCAGGAACGACAGGATGTGGGTAGCTTCCCGCGGCAGAATTTGGTGAGGCGCAGACTCCGGAAGCGGATCCAGGATGCTGGACCTCGGGTGTGTTTCTGTTTCCAATGAGGTATTCGAGGACCAATCCTCGTAAGTCCTGTTCGACTCCAACCAGGCATCCAACTCCGCCGCAATGCAGTAAACGACCGCGCGGCCTCCCCCCGGCACGCGATGGATGGGCAGGCCTCTGTTAACCTCCCAGCGTTTGACGGTTCGTTCTGCTTTGTCAAGGTAGGAGGCGATCGTCTTCCAACCCTCGAGCCTGGTCCCCAAGCGGGAAGAATCTGAAATTACCGGACGTTTGAAGGGCGCTGGCATGATTTGACCCGATGAGGCCTTAAAAGGCCGATGACTCTAAGGGAAAACGCCTTCATGATATCAACCAACTTCAACCTATCCAATGGCTAGTCTCCTGAGTCATAAATAGATTGCATATACGTAGGCGCCGTCTTAAGCTGGGATATGGAGACTCTTCGTGGACGCCCGAAGAAGCATGAGCTGGTCGTGAGCGCTGTGCAACGGGTAGAGTTGGAGCGTATTGCGCGGCAGTCTCGCAGCTCCCGATCAGCGTCGTTCCGCGCCAGGA
Source organism: uncultured Acidobacteriota bacterium (assembly GCA_963833995.1). Classification (GTDB taxonomy): domain Bacteria; phylum Acidobacteriota; class Terriglobia; order Terriglobales; family Acidobacteriaceae; genus Telmatobacter. The sequence goes on from CAWIAE010000014.1 coordinate 25,014, forward strand.
TTGTTCTGGCTTGTGCCAGCGGATCGAGTAATGCAGCCGTTGCTGCGAAGTTGCACACGACCGGTTTCACTGTGGGTCTCTGGCGGAACCGTTTCATCGCCGAAGGCATTGCTGGACTGGGAGATGAACCGCGTCCGGGGGCACCGCGCGAGATCGGCGACGAAAAGATTGAGCGGCTGGTGCGGCTAACGTTGGAAAAGGCCCCGAAGGGAGCTACCCACTGGTCCAGTCGCATGTTGGCGGCTAAGACGGGGTTGAGTCAGTCGACGATCAGCCGCATCTGGCGGGCCTTCGGGTTAAAGCCGCATCGTGCGGAGGGCTTTCAGCTTTCCAGCGATCCATTGCTGATCGACAAGGTGCGCGATATTGTCGGACTGTATCTCGATCCGCCCCATCATGCGCTGGTGTTATGCGTCGATGAGAAGTCGCAGATCCAGGCTCTGAGCCGCACCCAACCAGTGCTGCCCATGCGTGTCGGGCAGTTGGAGCGACGCACCCACGACTATAAGAGACATGGCGTCACAAGCCTGTTTGCTGCTCTCGATATCGCCACCGGCAACGTCCTTGGCAAGTGCTATCGGCGCCATCGCTCGGTTGAATTCCTGGACTTCCTGAAAAAGATTGATGCCTCTGTTCCGGCCGATCTCGTCGTCCATCTCGTGCTCGACAACTATGGCACACACAAGACCGCTCTGGTCCGGCGCTGGTTGCAGAAACGAATCCGATATCACCTGCACTTTACTCCCACGCACGCCTCGTGGCTCAACCAGGTAGAACGCTGGTTTGCGCTCCTCACACAGCGACAGATCAAGCGTGGCTCGCACACCAGCGTTCAGGAATTGGAAGCAGCGATTCGGGAATTCATCACCATCCACAACCAACAGCCAAAGCCCTTTCGCTGGACCAAATCTGCAGACCAGATACTGGCATCCATTGCCCGCTTTGCCAGTGCAACTCTCGCCGTACACGCACCTGACACTTATGAAAGAAATCAATGACTCAGGAGACTAGGTAGTGTCCTAAAACTGCGTTGCTCGCCTGACTCGCTAGAGCAAAGACGGATGACTCGCTAGAGCAGGATAAATTCCCACTTCACAACAAACTAAGGAGAAAAGTATGTCAGAAATAGAGCAGAAATTTACTCTTGACAGTTCCTTAAGGAACGTATACATTGCCTTAAGGAAAGCAGGTTGTCTGCTTATGGCAATCGAATTTGAGCACAAAGGTGTGAAGTATCGCACGGACACTGTCCAAGAAGCCGTAAGTCTTCAAGCAAGTCTAAAGCAGTACGACACTGTCTTTGACTTGGATGGACCGAAGAACGCACCGCACGTATGGACCGCCGATTTGGCAATGGACCTGTTAAACAACCTTGGCGAGTTACAAAAGAAATTTCTCGGTGCGTTGTCTAACGGAGCCAATTTGAGCAGTAGATCACTGGTGGAAACGATCGGCATCAAAACTGAAATTGCATTGGCAGGAGTGATTAGTGGCTTGTCAAAGCAACTCAGAAAAATGTCAATCAACTCAGCTAGTCTCTACAGTGTCGAAGTTGTGTGGAAGGGAAAAGGAAAGACACGCTTTTTCAAACTCTCTTCCGACTTCCGCAACACACTCGTTGAACTCGGATGGCCGGAAGCATGGCAAACCGGAAAGGAGCAGAATGAAACCGCCTCCACCAAAACGGAGCGCAAATAGCGAAGCCCTCTAGAGATTGACGTCTCCAAAGGGCTTCAGAAACCACAACCACGGCAAGCCGTAATCGCAGCCTCGCAACCTTGATTATCGGCTTGCCTTCACCGAAAGGTCAAGGTAAATCCGATGACGTGCCACAACTGCCAGACCGCATGCAAGCGCTTCGGGCGACACAGGAACGGGCTGCAACGATTCCGCTGCCGTAGCTGCCGCAAAACATTCACAGAAGAACATGAGAAACCGTTAGACGAGATGCGGCTTGCGCCGGATCGCGCCGTCACTGCCCTGCAACTCCTATTAGAAGGAATGAGCGTTCGCGGCGTTGAGAGAGTCACAGAGATTCACCGCGATACGATCCTGAAATTGCTTGTACTGACAGGCGAACGCTGCCAACAATTGATGCGTGAACGGATTCAGAATCTCAACGTGACAGACGTGCAAGCCGATGAGATTTGGGGATACGTGTTCAAAAAAGAAGGCCACAAATGGGACCATGAAAAAGAAACTGAGGGCATCGGAGACGCCTATTGCTTCGTAGGAATCGAGCGAGAGACAAAGCTGGTTCTGGCGTGGCATCTCGGCAAAAGAGACGCAGCCAATACAGACAAGTTTGTTCACAAGCTGGCCCTGGCGACAAGTCAACAACGGTACCAACTAACCACGGACGGCTGGAAGGCCTACGTGCGCGCGGTCGAGATGTTCCTGCGCGGTCGAGTTCACTTCGCGCAACTCGTCAAGGTTTATGGAGCGAGCCGGGAAGGTGAGCAACGGTATTCCCCGGCTGAGGTCGTGGATGCTGTCCCATGTATTGTGAGCGGAAACCCAGACAGAAACAAAATTTGTACCAGTCATGTGGAGCGGCAGAATTTGAGCATTCGAATGGGGATGCGCCGAATGACAAGGTTGACGAATGGATTCAGCAAGAAGTGGGGGAACCTTGAGGCTGCCTACTCACTTTGGTTCGCCTATTACAACTTCTGCCGCAAGCACCAAACCCTGAGAGTTACTCCGGCGATGGAACAGGGATTGACCGATCACCAATGGACCGTAGCGGAGCTGGTGGGAATATGATGGCTGACACTATGACAACTGCAAAAGACGTGATTCTGTTCCTGCTCGATGCCTGTGAGCAACTGACTATCGAGAATGAGAAGTTGAAAACTTGTCTGCTGACTCATCCAACGGCAGAGACACCGGAGTTTTCTCTGGATGATCTAATTGCATCCACGCCGCTAGTAGAGGGAACTGAGAAGGGGATTCACGCACCTTTCGACGCAATTCGTCAGCAGATTCTTGAGCATGGCGATTCAGATATGACGGTGAAAGAACTGTCAGCAGCTTTTCCCAAAGCAACGCGTATTCAGTAGCTTTTGACACGAATCTCCTTCTGCGCTACTCTGAGCGCAGAGATTCGATTCGCGTCCACATCTCAAAGATCGATAAGACACCCGCCCTGGCAGGCGGGTTTTCTATTTGGGACCACAGTATACTGCGGGTGAGGTGCGCGCGTCCATGAGCGTAGAAACCTGGAAAGTTGTGGCCATACTGCTTGGTCTGATCGTGGTGATTCTGTTTACTCTTTGGGGGATAGGCGCAAAGGTCGCAGAACTATCGCAAACATTGAAGCGAATTGAAGCCAGAATGACCCTGTCTAGCCCGCTTGAGGATGAAGCCGCCTTGATGGAAAGAGGAATTGTCACGCTACGAGGTGGCTTGCAAGACCGGGCCATGCATCCCGACATTTGGATTTCAAAATTCATTGAAGAAGAAAAAGACCTACAAGGCAAACAATTGAAGGACGCGCGGTGGCTGCGAAAATACACGGAGCGCCGTCATCGAGATTAAACACAGCAACGCACAAATAGGACACTACCCAATGGCTACAAGGTCATCTTCCCCTGCCTCAGAGTGGCCCATTGGTAACCGACCGACCGGTGACTGGCCGCGGCAAAGAGATCACCAGCGAACGGGGCTGGAGTGAGGCCCAAAAAAGGAACGAGGCGATCAGGATGATTCATTCCGCATTGAAGGATATTCACACTCATCTCCTGCCGAAGGCTCTCACGAGCCGGGGGGAATGGCTCGCGATCTTGATCGTGATGTCTGTTTTGTCGTGCGATGTCGCAACCGCTCAAGGAGTTGGCGGTGGCCACGAGCGCACATCTGCAGATTTCGCCAGGATTCCGCTCAGCTTTGAGGCGAATCAGGGGCAGATGGATCGCGAGGTGAAATTCCATTCGCGGGGCGCTGGATATTCGCTGTCTCTCACTTCAAATGCGGTCATCCTCAAACTTCGGGCTCCAGCGGGCATCGATGCCGGTCCGTCTGTGTTGCGGATGGAGCTACTGGGGGCAACTCCGGGGGCTCAAATCGCGGGCACGGATCAACTCCCAGGAGTGGTCAACTACCTCATCGGGAGCGATCCGAAGCGTTGGCACAAAAATATCGGAACCTATGCCAAAGTCAGGTACCAGGGCATTTATCCCGGAGTGGACACCATCTTTTATGGTAATCAGCGGCACCTGGAGTTTGACTTCGTCGTTGCTCCCGGCGCCGACCCAAGCCGAATTGCGCTCGGGCTCTCGGGTGTCACTCCGTCGCTTGATGCAGGTGGAAATGTAGCGCTGAAGACCGCCAGCGGCGATCTGCTGCTGTGCAAGCCAGTAGTCTACCAGGGTGCAGAAAACAAGAAAGAAGTCATCAAGGCAAGTTATGTGGTCGCTGGTAACACCGTTCGGTTCAGCTGGGCAAGTACAACCCCAACCAGCCGCTGATTATAGACCCTAAGTTCGATTACATGACCTATCTGGGCGGCTCGGGCCTCGATCAGGTCGGATCCAGCAACACGCCTTATGCAAGCTTCGATGCGAACCCCCTTCCTTCCAACGCCTTGGCAGTCGACACATCGGGGAACACCTACGTCGTAGGCACTACCTATTCCTCGGATTTTCCCACCCAGGACGGGTATGAGGATACCTGGGCAGGGTACAACAACGGGAACGAAACCGCATTTGTCTCCAAAATCAACCCAACCGGAACTGGATTCGTGTATTCGACCTATCTGGGAGGTTCCCTTGCGACCGATCGTGACCAAGGCTGCGCAATTGCAGTGGACGCCTCCGGGGATGCATACGTCGTGGGCTCTACCCAGTCTCCAGACTTTCCCACGACCCAAGGCGCATACCAGAGAATCATCGCCTCGCCTTACTCGGCCTTCATTACCGAGCTCGATGCCGCCGGCAGCGGGCTTGTTTACTCTACTTTTCTCGGCGGAGCAGGAGGGTACGATGCAGCCTACGGAATCGCGGTTGACGCCAACAACCAAGCGTACGTTACAGGGAATGTCAGCTCCGTCAACAACGGAAACAGCGTCTTCCCCACGACCTCCAACGCTCTGCTCAGCACGCTGAACAACTTCGCGGGGGACGGATTTGTTACTGTCTTCAACGCAGCGGGCACATCCCTTATTTACTCGACACTGATCGGGGATGACCAAGAGGCGCAATACAACACCAGCGCGCAAGGCATCGCTGTCGATCCCACCGGAAATTTCTATGTGACAGGAATTACGGAATCGCCCAACATGCCCGTCACTCTGGGAGCATTCCAGACGGCGCTCGGAACCCCAAGCGGCCAATCCGCCTATCAAATTGTTGCTTTTGCTGCCAAATTTGGGCAGGTGAGCGGAGGCGGTAATCTGCTCACGTACCTCACCTACCTCCGCGCATCAGGCATCGACTATGAGGACTGGGGCGAAGCCATCACGGCGGACAGCAGCGGTAACGCTTACGTGGCGGGATTCACCCAGTCACCTACCTTTCCGGCGACTGCCGAAGCATACCAGACGGCTTGCCCGAATTACTATTGCGCCTTCGTCACGAAGCTGAATCCCTCCGGCACGGCGCTCATTTGGTCGACCATCCTGGGTGACAATGGAAACGGCATCACGGGATTTGGCGCCGTGTATTTAGCCTCCTCCATTGAGGTTGACGCGGAGGGCAATGTGTACGTCGCCGGTCAGGCGAGCGGCGGTTACCCAAGCGTGAACCCCGTGCAACCTAACTTAACCACCGACGGAAGCGGTTTCGTCTCCAAGCTGGACCCTACAGGCAGCACCCTCCTGTTTTCGTCCATGTTAGGCGATCCTACGTCAAACAGTTGGGTCGCAGGCTCCGCCGTGGACGCGCTGGGCAATATCTATGTTGGTGGAGGCGTGGGCAACGGCTTCGGACTTCCCGTCACAGCCGGTGCACCCCAGGCGAGTTTCGGTGGTGGACAGTATGACGGCTGGGTCGCCAAGATCCATCTGGAAACCCCGGCTCTGACCATCACCAAAATGCATACAGGCACGATCACGCAGGGTCAGGTTGGAGCGACTTATACGATTGCGGCTTCCAACATCGGAGATGCGCCAACGAGTGGCGCCGTAGTGGTGACTGAGTCGGTTCCCGCCGAGTTGACACTGGAAACAATGTCCGGCTCTGGCTGGACGTGTACCACTTTGCCAACCTGCTCGCGCAGCGATCCGTTGCCGGGGGGCGGCAGCAGTTATCCGCCGATTATGGTTACCGTAAACGTGGCTCCGGATGCGCCAGCGAGCGTAATCAACAGTGCCAGCGTTTCCGGAGGCGGTGCATATACCACACCGAATGAATCAGCCAGCGACACTACCGTGATTAATCCTGTTGCCGCGCCGGACATGACCGTCACGGTCTCGAATGGCAGCAGTTTTTCGCAGGGCCAGACGGGGGCGCCCTACTCCATCGTCGCTTCCAACTCAGGAACCGCTTCAAGCAGCGGCGTCGTCACGGTAAGCGACACCGTTCCCAGCGGGCTCACCCTGGTCAGCATGACCGGCACGGGCTGGTCGTGCGCTACCCTTCCCGTCTGCAGTCGAACCGACTCACTGGCTGCCGGCAGCAACTATCCGCCGATCACGGTCACTGTGAATGTGGCGTCCAATGCGGCGGCGAGCGTGACTGACGAGGCAAGGATATCGGGCGGCGGGGAAACCGACACTTCGAATGACACCGCCTTCGACGTAACTACCATTCTCCCCGGCCAACAGAGCCAGACCGTCACGTTCCCGGCGATTCCGGCGCAGATCTACCCAACGGCGCCGATCACCTTGACGGCGACCGCGAGTTCCGGCCTGCCGGTCAGTTACTCGGTGCTGTCTGGTCTGGCCAGCGTAAGTGGAAGCACACTGACCATCACTGGCGGGGGTTCGATCACAGTCCAGGCCAGCCAGGCTGGGAACGCAAGTTACTCCGCTGCGCCTCCGGTCTCGCAGATCGTCTTCGTCGACCAGGCGCCGGCGATCACCAGCGGAACCAGCGCCACGCTGATCCTCAACACCGCCGGCTTGGTTACCGTAACTGCGACGGGATTTCCGATTCCCTCGCTCGCCGAAGCGGGAGCTCTGCCCAACGGCGTTGCGTTCCTCGACAACGGCAACGGTACCGCATCGTTAACCGGCCCACCCACAACCGGAGGTCTGTTCAACATCACTTTCACCGCCTCGAACGGAATCGGCGCACCTGCGCTGCAGAACTTCACTCTTTCGGTTGCACAAGCTCAAGGTGTCTTCGGCGTCCCCTACAGCTTCGGCCCAACGAACGGCGGCAGCCCACAGCTCCTTCTTCTGGGCTTCACTCTGGCGACGCCGACGACCTTCGGTCCAACGAGCGTAGTGACCCAGGGCACGGCCAACCTTGACTACACGCTCGGAAGCACGACCTGCGTGGGGACACTGCCGGCAGGAAGCACCTGCTTTGTGACCGTAATCTTTTCGCCGCTCGCGCCGGGATTGCGTTTGGGCGCGGTGGAACTGACGAATACATCGGGCGCGTCGGTGGCTTCAACGCTGATATCCGGAATTGGACTGGAACCCGCGATTGCGTTCGGTCCAGGCGTGGAGAGCACGATCGTCAGTGGATCTCAGACCAGCGGCGTGGACGTGGATGCGGCAGGCAATCTCTTCATCGCGCAACTGGGCAGCACATCGGTGCTTAAGGTTCCGGCTGGCGGTGGTACGCTGACTAGCCTGGGCACCGGTCTCAGTTCCCCGTATGGCGTGGCTGTGGATGGAGCCGGCGATCTGTTCATCGCTGACTCAGGCAACAACCGGGTGGTCGAAGTGCCGGTTGGCGGTGGCGTGCAGACCACGGTAGGCAGTGGCCTCAGTACGCCGCGCGGTGTGGCAGTGGATGCAGCCGGCAATGTATTCATCGCCGACTCAGGCAACAACCGGGTAGTCGAAGTGCCGGCCGGCGGTGGTGCGCAGACCACGGTAGGCAGTGGCCTCAGTTTGCCGCGCGGCGTGGCAGTGGATGGAGCCGGCGATCTGTTCATCGCTGACTCAGGCAACAACCGGGTGGTCGAAGTGCCGGTTGGCGGTGGTGCGCCGCTCCCAGTAGGCAGCGATCTCCTGAGCCCCTTTGGCGTGGCGGTGGATGCTGCCGGCGATGTGTTCATCGCAGACTCAGGCAACGACCGGGTCGTCGAAGTGTCAGGCGGCGGTGGTGCGCAGACCACGGTGGGCAGCGGTTTCCTCAGTCCCTCCGGCGTGGCGATGGAGGGACAAGGCGACATCTTCATTACGGATAGCTCTTCCGGACACGTGGTGGAAGTGGAGCGTTCGCAGCCTCCCTCACTCAGCTTTGCAACGACTCCTGAGGGAGCGACCAGCAGCGACAGCCCGCAGTCGGTGATCATTCAAAATATCGGAAGCCAGGCGCTCGGCGCGGTGGCTCCCGGGTTGATCGTCGGAGCAGGCTTCCTGCAGGTGCCGGGAACGGGAACACCCGCGGATTGTACCAGCAGCTTTTCTCTCGCCCTAGGCGCGACCTGCAATCTCAGCATCAGTTTCGAGCCCCAGTCTACCGGCAGCATCGCCACAACTGCTGTTCTGACAGATAACGCTCTTGATAGTTCGCCATCGGCCACGCAGAGCATCGCACTACAAGGCACAGGCGCCGCGGCCATCCAGAGCCAGACCATCACGTTTCCGTCGATTCCGACGCAGATCTACCCAACGGCGGCGATTACGTTGACAGCGACCGCCAGTTCCGGTCTGCCGGTCAGTTACTCGGTGCTGTCCGGTCTGGCCAGCGTAAGTGGAAGCACACTGACCATCACTGGCGGGGGTTCGATCACGGTCCAGGCGAACCAGGCTGGAGACGCCGGTTACTCCGCTGCGCCTCCGGTTTCGCAGATCGTTCTCGTCGACCAGGCGCCGGCGATCACCAGCGGAGCAAGCTCAACCATGGTGCTGAACACCGCTGGTTCGGTGACGGTAAGCGCGACGGGATTTCCGATCCCCTCGCTGGTCGAAGCAGGAGCTTTGCCTACCGGGCTTCATTTCCATGACAACGGCAACGGTACCGCATCGTTAACAGGAACGCCGACCACCGGAGGAGTGTTCAACATCTCCTTCACCGCCGCAAACGGAATCGGCTCTGCCGCCGTAAAGAGCTTCATGCTGGCTGTCAACCAGGCACCTTCCATCACCAGCGCAAATAGCGCAGTCTTCGACATTCACCTGCTGAATTCGTTCATTTTGTCCACCCTCGGAACCCCTTCACCTGGCATCACTGAGACGGGTGCATTACCGGGTGGAGTATCGTTCGTTGACAATCACAATGGGACGGGCACGCTGAGTGGGACACCTTCCGCGGCTGGCACCTTCCATGTCACATTCAGCGCGGCAAATGGCGTTGGCGCACCCGCTCCTCAGAGTTTTACCCTGAGCGTCATTGTTCAGGCAAATCAAAACATATCGTTTCCATTCATTCCGAACCAGACATTCGGCGCGGCGCCGCTTGTGCTAAATGCTACTGCGAGCTCAGGCCTGCCGGTGAGTTATGTGGTGACATCCGGCCCAGCAACAATCAGTGGAAACATGTTGACCATCACTGGTGTAGGTTCCGTGACGGTACGAGCGAGCCAGGCGGGAAATGTGTATTACGCTGCCGCCGCATTGGTTTCGCGAACGTTCAATATCGCTCAAGCACACCAAACGATCACATTCACAACGAATGCTCCGGCAGTGGAACCAAACGCGAGCAGCTTTACGGTTGCGGCGGCAGCCAGTTCCGGGTTGCCAGTGTCTTTCAGCAGTTCCGGGGTCTGCACAAATGTGGGACCATTGTTCATGATAACCAGCACGTCCGGGACTTGCCGGGTGATAGCCAGCCAGGCGGGGAATGCGGATTATCTGGCGGCCGCTACCGTCACTGAGACCGTAGCCGCTGAGAGGGCCTTGCAGACGGTCACCTTCACCGGTGCCCCTGCTTCAGCCCCTTACCAGTCCACGTTTGCACTCGCGGCAACTTCGAATTCCGGTATTTCGCCCACAATTTCTGCGACTGGAGCCTGTTCGATCAGCGGACTCACCGTCTCGATGACCAGCGGCACCGGAACCTGTACCCTGACTGCAAACTGGCCTGGGAACGCCAATTATCTTGCCGCTACCGCCACGCAATCAACAACGGCGGGGAAGGTGGCGAGCATAGTCAGTTGGCCCACTCCTGCGTCGATTGGCTTTGGCACCGCATTGAGCACAACCCAGTTGAATGCCACCTCCACCGTTCCGGGAAGCTTTTTCTACACTCCGGCAATTGGCACGGTTCCACCGTCGGGATCGGATACGTTGAGCGTCACCTTTACACCAAGTCAGCCTCAGAACTTCACAACCGTGACTACCAGCGTCTCTATCCAGGTGATTGCTGGTGGGAAAATCACTCCCACCATCACATGGCCGGCTCCAGCACCAATTACATATGGAACTACGTTGAGCCCAACACAGCTGAATGCTCACGCAGGCATAATGGGGAGCTTCGTTTATTCGCCCGTGGCAGGCACTGTTTTGAATGCGAGGACACAGACTCTGTCTGTCACGTTCACGCCGACAGACCTGACCGATTACACGACGGCGACAGTCACTGTTCCCCTGGTGGTGAATAAAACCGCGACCGCAACCAATATCACCTCCACCGGTACCGTATCTTTCGGTAATCCCAATCCAACCACGCAGCCTCTGATTACCATCGATGGGATGATTATTGTCACCTTCGATGTGACGGTACCAGCATCGCCGAATATGAATTCGTTCCCTGGGACTGTGACAGTTCGCGCCAGCACCGGAGAGAGTTGCACTTCCCAAGTAAATCTGGGCAACTATCCTCTACTACCTGGCGTGGCTAGCGGCTATTGCATTTTGAATCTCAATACCTATGGTTACAGGACCTTGACCGCAACCTATGGAGGCGATACCAATGATACCCCCAGCACATCCCCGCCGGCGGTCGTGATTTTAGTGTTCTCACCAGGTTGAGTTAACTCGGGCTTTGCTCCGCTATGGAGTGGGCCAAGTTGCGGACGCGATTCACCGATTTCGAAAGCGAGTGCATCCCGGCTATCCGGGGATGAAGGGCTGACTCAGCCTAGATTGGCGCGTGCCATCCAGGTGCTTCCTGAATCGAGAGTGCATTGAATGTTTGCCCCATTTCTCAATCAATGACCCGGGCCCTGGCTTGAACCGATTCCGGGGCACCGGTTCGCCGATTTCCACCCTAGGATTCTGGACCGAATGTCGGTATCCGCGAACGGGCCAATCCCACTCAACGATCTTCGGCCAGCGGCAAACCAAACCCTCGGCGAATCGGGCCTCGAAAACGCCCCAAGGAGCGTGAACGGCTCCAAGTGCAGTAGCTTGCCAAGTATCCCGGATCTTCAGACCACATTCGGTCCAGAAAACTGAAGTCGATTCATACACAGGCTGCCGCTGGCGGGAATGACCCGCCGTCTCCCCATCTCGACTCGGGAATGGCGGTCTTCTGGTTCATGATGCAGATTGCCATGATCGCCGGATTCTTCACCGCTCTGCCGGCCAACGCATGGCTCATCCGCAAAGGCTGGAAGCAGAAGATGCCGGAAATAGACCCGAGTCAGATGCAGGCCGGAATGAAAATCTGATTGCGCAGCACCGGTTCGTCGCTCATTGTGCCACCATCAACAATCGATAGATTCCGCAATCTCAACCTATTGCGCCCAATCGCGGCACACCCGGATAACCGAGTCGCGCTTTGGGGCGAGCGAGCGCCAACCGTTATATCTGTAGTGGCATTCGGGGATCAGTGCTATATTTTGTCATCTGAAGTCCCCACCAGAAACCCACAACCCGGGCGATTGGAAGCCATGAAGACGTGCCCCGTATGCGACAGCCCTTTCCCCGATCAGCACAACACCTGTCCCACTGACGGCGCTCCGCTCATCGAGTCTCGGGAGCTTGTACCTGGCCATATCGTGCGCGGCAAATACCGCATCGTGCGCAAACTGGGCCAAGGGGGGATGGGCGTCGTATACCTGGCTGAGCATCTGCTGCTGGGCGGACAAATGGCCTTGAAGTTCCTGGCTGTCGAGTTGAGCCGGAATCCACAATTCGTGAAGCGATTCCGTAACGAGGCACGCGCCGCATACCATTTACGCCACCCCAACATCATCGAAGTTGCCGACCTGGATCAAGACGAGGCTGCCAGCCTTTTCATCGCCATGGAGTATGTGGCGGGGCCAAGCCTGCGGACGGTTCTCCGCCAGACAAAGGGTCCGATTCCAACCAATCGAGCCCTGCAGATCGCCCGTGGTGTGGCCGCTGGACTTGCCGCAGCACACGCCCGGGGCGCTGTGCATCGGGACATCAAGCCCGAGAACATCCTGCTGGGCATGGAGCCGAACGGCGAAGTCCAACCTAAAGTGCTGGACTTCGGAATTGCGGCAATGACTGAAAATATCACCGGCCTGAGCCACACACATGGGCTGCTGCTCACGCCCGAATACGCCGCCCCCGAGCAGTGGACTGGCACTCCGGCCAACGAACTCGACGGCCGCACAGACCTCTACGCATTGGGTGGCGTTATCTATGAGATGCTGGCCGGCCGTACCCCTTTCCGCGCCGCAAATGCACAAGGATGGATGTATCAGCACTTGCAAGGCTCGCCCGAGCCGCTTGCCAACCTGCGCCCGGATTTGGCTCAGCACTTTCCAGGACTTGACGCGCTTGTCATGCGCCTGTTGGCTCGGGAACGAGAACAGCGCTTCGACTCTGCCAATGCCGCCTTGGAGGCGCTTGCACAATTTTCGCCGGCAAATCAAACTGCGCCAGCCGCGCCGGCAAACGGGAACGTGATTCCTCCGCATGTCGGGCCGACAACGGTTCGACCCCAGATCGAAGAATCACAATCCGAAATTGAGAGTCTAGTACGGGAAAACCAAACTCCGGTCGCACCTCCACTGAGCTCAGGCCAGGACAGCCGCGCAGCGGAGACCACCGGGAAGCGGCTCGTTTCCACAATTTTCGAGCCTTCCCAAACGTCGAACAGGCGCACTCTCGTCCTCTTCTGCGCTGGGTTCGCGCTCGTCGCTGCTGTCGTAATTCTCATCATCTGGTTTGCATCGAATCATCACGCCAGTCAAGAGAACGCCTCAAACAGCCCGATGAATCCCGCTTCGACACCGGCCATTGTTCCTAAGCCGGAGTCCTCAAGCCCGGCAGCTTCTCCGCCGAGTACAGAGGCGGCGTCCAACTCACGATCTAATGTGGCCTCTGCGGGGCAGGAAGACCAGTCTGGACTCACCTGGGTCGATCGGGCAACTGGGTTGATGTGGACGAAGAGAAGTACAGGAGGCAACCTGAACTGGAGTCAAGCGAGGAATTATTGCAGTTCATCGCAATTGGCAGGTTACTCGGACTGGCGATTGCCCTCGGTCGATGAACTGCAGACGCTTTCCGGCACAAGTGAGGCCCGCGGAGGGGCCAGATTGGGCAACATTCAGGTATCGGAACCATGGGTTTGGAGCGATGCGGCCGCCAAAGATGCGAACGGCCAAACGACGGCGTCAGTCTTGTATATAGGATTTGGTGGCGCGGGACAAGAGACGGTTTCGATCGCCAACCAGTATTGCGCAGTGTGCGTGCGGCGTTCCGGCGCGCTGGGAGAAGCACAAACGCGAAACAATGCCCAACAGGATTTCCAACAAACGCCGGCTACTCAAAATGGCGGAGATGGCAAGCTTCAAGCCCCGGAAAAAGTCAATATTTCAGCTGGTGTGGCTGTGGGCATGCTGCTGCAGAAGACCGCGCCACTTTATCCACCCATCGCTAGAGCTGCTCGAATCTCGGGGACTGTGGTGCTCAAGGCCACAATCTCCAAGACTGGATCCATTCGGGATTTGAGCGTCATCAGTGGACCCCCCATGCTGCAGCAGGCGGCCCTCGATGCGGTAAAAACCTGGCGCTACCGGCCATTCCGGCTAAACGGCAGGCCGGCAGAAGCGCAAACGACAATCAACGTCGTCTTCATCCTTGGGACTTGATCAAGCTTCTTCCGAAGGTGGGCTTTTGAGAAAACCCTGATGCTGACGTAAAATGAAGCGGAATCGCTGGCGTGAAGAACCGGTTAAGTTACGAAACTTAGTTCTCTTCAATTTAGAGGGAGATAGGCTGAAAGATGGTCTTGTCGGACAGAGACATCCGCATCAATATTGAATCCGGAAGAATTCGATTCACGCCACCCGTTGACTACAAGACACAGCTGGGAAGTTGTTCAGTAGATCTTCGGCTGGGCAACGTCTTCAGGGTTTTCGAAAACAGCAAATTTCCGTTCATTGATCTTCGTCAAAGTGTCGATGTTGACCAGGTGATGCGCGAAGTCGTGATTGGCGACGGCGACACATTTGTCCTGCACCCGGGTCAGTTCGTCCTGGGCATGACGATGGAATCCATGGAACTGGCTCCCGACATTCTGGCAAGGCTAGAGGGACGCAGCAGCCTTGGCAGGCTCGGAATCATTGTGCATGGGACGGCGAGTGTTTTCGATCCGGGCTGGGTTGGCAATGCCACCCTTGAACTCGGCAATGTCGGCATCATTCCCGTTGGGCTTTACCCTGGAATGCGAATCTGCTCCTTCACTTTTGAGCCCCTGTCATCGCCCGCAGAGGTTCCGTACACGAAACGGAAATCCAGCAAATATGTCAATCAGACAGGTCCGCTGGCCAGCCGAATCATCAACGAGCAAAGTTAACCACCCGCTTCCGCCTGCATTACCTGAGTTCCCCAGTCCTCTTTGCATCCCGCAGCTTCGTGGATTGCCTCACATCATGCCCAATCTTCTCGATTCAATTGACGCTGCGCTGTTTGACATAGGCTCAACCTTGGTTGAAGGTCCTTCGATCAGCCCTAATAAAGAGATCGTGAAGCATTTCGGACTGGAGGGCGAAACAGCCATGAGAGTTGGCCGCCTCGTCATGTGCACTGACTTTAAAGGGCCGGCCGACGTCTGCGACATACTTGCAGCCGCCGGATCGAAGTTAAACAGGGACGACGTCGCCTTCATCTCGCGGCTGTGGAGCGCCCAGGAGACTGCTGCCGCCGAGATCACCGGAGCCCTCGAGGCAGTGAAGTTCTTTGCGGCTGCCGGCAAGACGATTGGCCTTCTGTCAGACATATGGGTGCCCTACTATCGCGCGTTTGAACGAGCCTGCCCGGAGATCAGCGAGCTGGCCGGCGTGAAAACCCTCAGCTTCAGGGCAGGAATCAAAAAACCTGACGCAGCTTTTCATCAGGCAGCCATTCGTGCTCTCGACGCTGCTCCTGAAAGAATATTGATGATAGGAGACACCTACGAGAACGACATCGCTCCCGCCATCCGGGAGGGAATGAAGACAGCCTGGATACTGTCTCGCGCAGAACGGGAGATTCCGGCGCTGGTCGCGGTGATCAACGGGCAACTCCCGCGCCCCGATGTTACGGTGGGATTGGTCACGGAATTGGCAACGGCAGTGAGAAAGGAGCAGGCGCGTGTCGATCAAGATTACCGGCGTTAAGCAGCACGGGGCCGAAGAGTTACTCAAGCGAATGAGGCAAGTGCCCCTGGCGGGGAGCTCCACCGTTTTCCCCTACGAGAACGCAGCTATCTCGATCGAGAAGATCGAGCCCGGCCAACTGGCCCCCGCGCAACTCTATGTGTTAAAGGAAAATCTGGAGCGGCAAAGAAACCTGCGCCACGAACTCGCGCGCCACGGCATCGATCTTTTCTGCTTGAATGGCTTTGTCGAGATGCAGGTTGAAGGAGCTGAATCTCCCATCGGACTGCTTCCCCCGGTTGTCGAGGAGTCGGTCGAAGCCAATGGCCAGGTGGCCCTGATCATCTGTGACGGCATTCACCGTATCTATCTTTCGCGCCTTGAGTGGGTCATCCCCCAGGTGGTCTTTGTCCGCGGCATTCCCAAAGAGACGCCCTATTATGCCTACCCCAACATCAGAGGCTGGGCCGACGTGCCCGTGGTCTCTCAGCTTTCCGATGAACGCGGTGATAAAATCCTCAAAAAGTGGCACCGCATCGAGAACCACAAGTCCCTATATCGGGACTTTACAGGACCTTTTTCGAACCTGAGTGTGCCACGCGGAAAGGGATAGACGATGGAAACGGGTCCGGCTATCGGGTTCAACGATGAGAAACTCAAGGCGGCCGCCAGGTCGCTGCATGCGGAGCCCCTTGATGTTGCCAAAGACGACCTCACGATACTCCATCTATCCGACCTTCATTTCGGCTCAAACTTTAGATTCAGGAGGGCCGGCGCACCCCACAATACGCAGTTGCCATCCCTCGCCGAGGCCGTTCATCAGGCATTGGCAAGCCAGGGTCTGGTGCCGGATGCCTTAGTCCTTTCCGGTGATTTTGGCTCCAATAGTACCCACCTTGAACTTGAGAACTGGGCAAGCTCTGAGTTTCAGAAACTCAGCGATACATTAAATATCCCATTTGACCGATGGATTGTGATTCCCGGAAACCATGATATCGATTGGGGAGCGGAGCAATATTCGGGAACATTACTTGGATCGGCGGTCGATAAGTATCTGGAGAAGACTCGGGATTACTTTCATTATGTCTACAAACTCGTACAAAACAAGAAAAAATGCGGTTTAGCTAACAAACTTCGTAACTGGAAACCCGGCAATGAGAGCGCCGCGAAATGGAAAGACGACCCGATCCGTCACTATATGCCATCGTATGTTGCCTTCCGCCTAAATACGGGACAAATCGTAGAGCTTCACGGCTATAATTCCTGCCTTGTTGAAGGGAAAGACTGGCCTGGTATTGGATATGTCGGGAAAGGTCAACCCAGACTCTTTGAACATCTCAGCGCTCAAAGCGCCACCAACAAACCAACCTTGAAGATTGCCATTCTCCACCACCATGTGAAGGAGGTGTCGAAGGTGGTGGGACTTCCAGGGGCGACCGTTAACGAGCGAATGAATTTCAGCCTGATTGCGGACTCCAGATGGTTGCTTGACCACTTGATCCAAAAGGGCTATGGGATGTTGCTCCACGGTCACCAACACCAGTCATTCGTCTCGCAAGAGATACTTTCCTGCTTCGGCTCAGACCACGACGACCACTCTTGGTATCGAAATTACATCGACCAGCGTCTTCTCATCTTCGGCGCCGGGAGTGTCTCTTTCCGCTCGAAAGAGGATGCCGTTGACAACAGCTTCTTTGTTTACAAAATCGACCAGAACGCTCTGGTGAAAGCATGGAATTTTTCGATGGGTGCCGAACATCATTCAGGGTTCGGCGTCCATCATTCTTGCACCCAGTCTCTGCGCGATCGGGTCACTTCGGACTCCATCAGGCGCTCGATCGAACGGCTTCTGGAAAGCATTGAGCATGTTCGACCCGGGCGAGACCTGGTTGAACTGCCAGCCGAATGCGAGCCGGCAGAGCGCGTGCTCGCAGTTGGGCTGCACGAATTGCTCACTGCGCTTGGACCCCTGAAGCGGAAAGGTGAGACGTTCGCCCTTAATCTACCGGAAAAGACAGACGGCGAAGAGAAAAACCTGGGTCACTCCAACAACCTTCCTCGCAGATTTGCAAACCTTCTTCGCCTTGCTCTCAAATATCAAATATCCCTGTTTTCGGACGAATGGCTACCGACCGGTTTGCTGACGGAGCCGGATGCCTTCAATGTCATCAGGTGGGCCTCTCTGAACCTGGCTCGAATTCTTCAGCAGCCGGAAGACGACCCGGACAAGCGCTTTCCCTCCTTGCCTTTTGCCTTGGCGGTTCTGCGCGAGTACGCGGAAGATCTAAGAATTCCGCAGGATCTGTATGAGCAGCGGCATGCGATTGCCTGCGCCATCGCGCGCCGCAACTCGAACGGAGAGCCAGAACTGCTACTGCGAGATCATGATGAATGGAAGGCGATGGTTCTGCCCGTAACCGAAATCGACGAGGAGCTGTGGAGTAACTACGATGAAAGAAAATGGTCGGATCAAGTTAGACTTAAGATTCTCCATCCTTGGTTCCGCGAGAACGTCAAGTTTGAAATCACGCCCTATCATCTCGAGGACGTCGTTGCCAAGATGCAGATATCTCCAAGTAAAGGAGTGTGGACGAAATACCATTTCAAATTGTGCTTTCTGAGTTTTGGCAAAACCGGAAGAGATCAATTGGATGCTCTTACCGCGCCGAATAAGCCTTCGATCCATGGCCTCAGCTTTGTTCCAATATCCGAGATCAAAACCAGCCTTGGCCTTCTTAGCGATGACATTGTGACGAAGCCGGACACGCTGAATGATTCGCTGAGCCGCGCAACGGTGATGAACAGAGCACTGATGACGCGGTTGGTTGCCGCGCTGGAAAATCCGGAGCCAGGATGTTTCTATGATGGCAAATAGCGTGAGCAGTCGACCATCTTTCATACCGATCTATTTGGAAGATAAGGTTGAGGTCATCAATCCATGCGGCCGGTGCGGCATTGTCACTTTCTGGTCGAAGACTAATGTTGTCCGGACGATGCTCGAAGAGCGCGGTGTTGATCTCGACCCCGAAAGCTCTCCCTTCGCCGTCATTGCGAACCTCTACGGGGACGGCCTGCCCCAGATGCTCGCCAACCTGCTCTACAATCCGCAAATCGACTCGCTCGTCCTGCTGGGGAGAAATCTCTCCGACTCCAAGGATGCGCTGTGCAACTTCTTTGCGGTCGGAGTCTCAGAGCCGGACAATCGCTTCGGCACCGTAACCATACAAGGCACAACCCGCCGCCTGCCCTCGCTGCTTCAGCCGCAACTCTTTCAGAGGGCGCCGCGCATTCTCGACCTTGGCGAAGATCTGAGAGCCTGGGACCTGGACCGTCTCCTGTCCTTCGTGCAGGAAGGCGCGCCGGCCCCCGATCCGGAACGGGTCCAGATCACTCTGCCCGAGATCAAGGTGGAGTCAAAGCCGAGCAATCCCTGCAATCACAGCGTCACCGCGAGTACTCCATGCGAGGCGTGGCGAGAGACGCTGTTTGTGCTTTCAGAGTTTGGACAGGGAAATGAAAACGACACGTCGGGCGGAGATCGTCGCGAACTGTTGAACATCAGGGTCGTCATCGACAATCCAGTCGAGGAACCCCCCGAGGTCCTTCAGCAATACAATCTTGACCTGGCTAACCTGCGGGAATATCAGAATAAGATGTTCGATGCGGTCTGTCCTCCGGACCTGGACTACACCTACGGATCGCGCCTGCGCACCCACTTTGGTGTGGACACAATAGAGGAATGCGCCCAGGTTCTCGCCAACGAACGCGGCAGCAGGCATGCTTACGTGGCGCTGTGGGATACAAGAATCGACCTGCATGGGAAGGAAGTTCCCTGCCTGGTGAGCCTCTTCTTCAGGGTATTTAACGACCGGCTGACATTGACTGCAACTTTTCGTGCGCACAATGCCGCCAATGCTTGGATTCGCAACTGCTACGGCTTGATTGCGATTCTCAAATATGTTGGCACCGCAATCAATCTGCCTTTGGGGCAACTGGTAATGATCAGCGAGTCCATCAGCCTCCGTAAAAGCGAATTGCAGAATGTGCTCTCAGTCATCGACATCTACAAGAAGAGCTACAGGCAGTATCGCGAGGACGCGAACGGCCACCTTCAAATCACCATTGACGACGGACGCATTCTGGTGGAGCAACGCTCCGAGGGTTTGATTGTCAACCGCTTTTCAGGAACCAGCGCCCAAATCATCGAACATGAAATTGGCAAAGCGCGAGCAATATCGGAGATCAGTCACGCCCTGTATGTGGGCCGAGAGCTAACCAAAGCAGAACGGTGCCTGAAGACCGGGGAACCATACGTCCAGTCTTGACCATCGCACCAGGGAACCTGAGACGGAGCACAACAATGGAGAAAGAGCTCATCCGTTCTGTCCAACAGTTTCACAGTAAGTTCGGGCTCAACAAGGCCAACCAATCTGAGGCCCTATGGCTCTGCATGTTGATGGAAGAGGTCGGTGAGCTCACCAAGTCAGTACTGCGCGACGACCCGCCTCAACAGATTGAAAGCGAATGCGGAGACATTCTCTATGTGCTCCAGGGCTTTTGTGAACTCTTCGGCTACGACTTATGGAGCGGGGTCCAGGGAACGATGCGCAAGAACGATCTCAAGACTCCCGCCACAAATGCGAAATCCAGCAGTGGCAAGGTCGTTGGCGGCTCCTCGGCTAACGAATGAAATCTGGATGACAAGACACAATGATACCCGTGCCACTCATTGCGGCACTCCATTTTTCTTGTTGGAGAAGTACGCTTCAACGGGCACCGCCTTTTCCCATATCCGCTCGTACTCCTCTTTGTAAAACTGGAATAGTTCATTTCCTCGAGGTGTCTGTTTCAGATGCAGCGCGAGGCTTTCGAGGCCATCCTTCCCCCTCAGATAATGCCCGATAATCACTTCATTCCCGTTGATGATGTGCTCCCAATATCCGTGATATCCAGAATAAAAGCGAACCTCAATGGATGGGCTCGACAGACATTCAGAATAGAAGAGCGCCATCTCCTCAATATGTTCCGAAGCCCTGGCGACCTCCTGTTCCGTCGGGGCGCATCCAAGTTCCACTTCCTTACTCTGCCGGATCGAATCACTAAACGGCATTGCGAAGAGCATTCTGAGCCTTGCTGTTCGAGGGAATCGATTGCGATTAATCCAGGCTCGAAAGGGAACCTGCATGGTGCCACCGCTGATGCCAAAATAGCTGTAGGAATCACGCACCTCGCCCCAGACTTTCCTGTTGTCTTCTGGCAGAAGCGAGCGAACGTCATGCACCACGCGAGGGACACGAATCCAACGGCGGCCGGCAACGATTGAAACCAATACAAACGTTGTCAATAAACCCAAAGCCACTTCAAGCACGTAGCTGTGATTTCTAAAGAAGATAGCCACGATCGCCAATACAAACATTCCCCACTGAATAACATCGTTGGCGAGTTGTCTTTGTTCTCCATCGAACGTCATAAGAGGCTTCCGGGTTCACGCAATATTGGGGGAGAGGTGCAAGTGTAATGCATAAGTGCGATTCGATCAACAATGGAACGGCGGGCTGACACATCCTGTCTTAGCCGGGTTGCCGACGCGGCCACACCGAACCGGTGGTGACCTGCTACGCGGACGTACCCTATGCGCAGCAATCATTGTGCGGTATCATCTGAAGCAAATCAGATCAGAAACACAGACTCCTCGCTGATCGGGCCGAAATCGTGCTCCTTCGCCGAATTGGTGTGTCTCCTGGAAGCGGTGGAGTCACGTTCCGGAGAAAGGACCTGGCCCAAAAGTATGCGGCTGCCTTGTACTTTTCTTGTTTGCCTTGTTGCCGGTACGTTGATCAGCGGAACGCCAGCTTTCGCCCAACCCAAAGCCCCGGCCGCACGAATCATATCCATCATCGACGAAGGCCAGTCGGTCACGCTCAAAGGCAATACGCCTGCGGCGGCGAATGCCCAAAACGACCGCGGCCCGGTCAGTCCCGGTCTTCCAATGACCGACCTGGTGCTTGTGCTGAGCCGAAGTTCACAGCAGCAGGCGAGCCTCGACGAGTTTGTGTCCAGCCAATACGACCCCACGTCTCCGAGCTTTCACCATTGGATTTCGCCGGTGGAAGTGGGCGAAACCTATGGCCCGTCTTTAAGTGACATCGCGACAATCTCGAACTGGCTCGCCGGGCATGGCTTTCTCGTCAATGAAGTCGCGAAGGACCACATGTCCATCCGGTTCAGCGGCACTGCCGTTCAGGTGGAGAAGACCTTTCACACCGCCATCGACAACCTCTTGGTGAACGGGAAGATGCACATCGGGAACATGACCGATCCCCAGATTCCGTCTGCCCTCGCGGGCGTCGTGACCGGTGTCAAGGCCCTTCACAACTTCCTCCCGCGCCCTCAGCACCGGTTGGGAAAGAAAGTCCGGTTTGACCCGTCGAAGGGAGTGTGGCAGTCGGCGGATACGGCCGCGGCGCCGGCGGTGAAACCTGGTCCGGTTGCTGCCGTTGAGGCCCATCCTGAATTCGGAATCAATATCGGCTCGGGAAGCAGCGCTGAAACCATTGAGGATGTGGCACCCTACGATTTCGCGACGATCTATAATGTGTTGCCGCTCTGGAATTCCAACATCGTCGGCACCGGTCAAACCATCGCCATCGCCGGAACCAGCGACATCAACACCGCCGACGTGGCCCAATTCCGCAGTATCTTCGGGCTGCCTGCGGGCATCGCACCGCAAACCATTATCGCCAACGGCATCGACCCCGGCCAGTGCACCAGCACCAACCCATATGCCTCTTGTACCATCGACGACCTGGTAGAAAATACGCTGGACGTCGAGTGGTCCGGCGCTGTGGCAAGGGGAGCCAGCATTGTGCTTGTAGTGTCCGGCTCAAGTTCCGCCACCACTGATACTGTCTACACCTCTGCTGAATACGTGATCCAGAACAACACGGCCAACATCCTGAACGTAAGCTACGGAGAATGCGAACTGGACATGGGTACCAGTGATAATGCCGCATACAACAATCTCTGGGAGACGGCGGCCACCGAAGGCATCGCCATTTTTGTGGCTTCGGGAGACTCGGGATCGGCAACATGTGACCAGGCGGGGGATGCCAATCCTCCTGATGAGGCGCAGTATGGTCTTTCCGTAAGCGGGTTGGCGTCCACCCCGTATAACACGGCTGTCGGGGGTACCGATTTCAACTGGGGTTCCAAGGCTTCGCCCTATTGGGGCACATCGAATAACTCAGGCAATGGCTCAAACGCTCTCGGCTATGTCCCAGAGGTCCCGTGGAACGATACGTGCACCAATCCGCTGGCGTTGAATTATCTCCAGCAATGGGCGGCAGCGCTCCAGAAAGCGGGCTATGGCGCCGTCAGTCCCACCGATGCTGAGTCGGGCTGCGGTTTTGTAAACGCCTGGTGGGCCCTGATCTATAACAACACCAGCCCACAGGTAAATATCTCCGGATTCCTGTCCACCGTCGGTGGCGGCGGGGGCGCCAGCAACTGTACTACCAGCGACGGGGCTACCGTAGCAAGTTGCACCGGCGGCTACCCAAAACCCTCCTGGCAAACCGGTGTCATCGGGATCCCCGCCGATGGAAAGCGCGACCTGCCCGACGTGTCCTTCCTTGCCGGCAACGGCTTTCTGGGCAGCGCATATCTGATCTGCGTCTCGGCCGAGGGCGCGTGCATTACTTCTACCACGCTCACGACCAATCCGGTCGCGCAGGAGGTAGGCGGAACCTCGGTGGCCTCTCCGGCCATGGCCGGGATCATGGCGCTGATCAACCAGAAAGCGGGCGCGGACCAGGGAAATCCCAACCCGGAACTCTACCTGCTCGCAAGTAAGCAGACCTACGCAAACTGTTCGGCGGAAACCGCCAGGACCAACAACGGCTGTTATTTCAACGACCCCGACAAGGGGACCAACGCAATGGCATGCGCGCTCGGATCTCCCGACTGCACCGTCATTCATTCCGGCGATCTCGTCGGCATTCTCTCCGGATTCGGCGCGACAGCTGGTTTTGACCCGGCCACCGGCCTTGGATCTCTGAATGTCGCCAACGTGGTTGACAATTGGACTTCAACCATCGGAACCACCAAAACGACGTTGACGGTAGTGCCGGCGCAAAACAGCCTGGTCCTGAGCCAGAGCCTGAGTGTCACCATCAATGTCTCCGGTGCCGGTGGCACACCATCCGGAAATGTGGCCTTGGTCGGCGGAGGCTATCTATCCGGCGCTGGAACCCTTTCTGCAGGCGCTTACACTTTCACCATTCCGGCCAGCACGCTGCCTGCGGGCAATATCACGCTCACCGCGACCTATGCCGGAGACAGCACGTATGCCGAGACAAAAGGCACTGCCACTGTAGCCGTCAGTAAGGTCACCCCCAACGTCACGGTCCACGCCACTCCCAGTTCAATCGGAGCCAATACTGCAGTCAATGTCACGGTAAGCGTAACCGGTGCGGGACTTACATCCACAGGTACCATCCAGTTGAGCGGAGAAGGATACACATCTGCAACTTGCACTCTCACGGGCGGGGTATGCACGTTCACGATCCCGGTAAACACTTTATCGAACGGAACAGATACCCTGACCGCCAGCTATAGTGGGGACAATCATTATCTGGCAGCCAATGGAACCGCGACGGAAACGGTCAACGCGCTCACACCCGTCGTGAAGGTCACCTCCTCGCTTACGTCCCTCGACACCGTCACAGCCCTCCAGGTCACAGTTTCGGTCACGGGAAGCGGCGCAACCCCTACCGGAAATGTGTGGCTCTATGGCATCCTCGGTGGAACCGTCGGCAATGGTTATGACTTGTATTGCACTCTTTCCGGTGGAACCTGTAACTTCACCGTGCAGCCAGGAAATCTATACTCCGGAACGGAGACCCTCACCGGCGTATATTCAGGAGATTCCTCTTACCTGCCCGTGAACGGCACTACCCAGGTCGTTGTATCGAAAGCCACCCCATCTCTCACCGTCGTTCCGTCGGCCTCCAGCATCTATACCAACAATTCCCTCATTTTGACCGGAACAATCTCCAGCCCGGCGGAAATTCCCACCGGTTACATCACCGTCACCGGGGGTGGGTACACAGGATATGCCACCCCATCTGGGCCGAGTATTTACCTGGTCATCCCGCCCGGCAGCCTGGCTGTCGGCACCGATACCCTCACCATTGCCTATGGGGGCGACCGCTTCTTCAATTCGACAACAACCTCCACCACGATCTCGGTCGCACAGTTCATCCCGATTCCCTCCGCTGTAACCCTGACGCCCGCGTCCTCGAGCGTTGGTTCCGGGCAGAGCCTCGATGTTGTCGTTGTCGTTACCGGAACGCAGGGGGCACCGACCGGAACCGTGACCTTGACGAGTGGCAGTTACAACTCAGGAGCCTGGCCAATGTCCGGAGGTGGCGCGACAGTGCATATTCAACCGAACGCACTGAACATTGGCAGCGACACGCTCACAGCGAGCTATAGCGGCGACCCCACGTATCTTCCCAGCAGCGCAACCGCCGCCGTTTCGGTTACTCAATCGGACTTCACGCTCACGGCATCGAATGCACCCTCAATTCTGCCGGGGGGAATAACTCAGTCGTCGATTACCGTCAGTTCGACCACAGGTTATACGGGCACAATCACAATGGCATGCACGCTAACCGGTCAGCCGGCAGGAGCCACGGATTTGCCCAACTGCGCCATGTTGAACCCTACCGTGGAACTTCCGACCGCGGCTGCGATAGCGGATGCGGATATAACCACGACGGCTTCCACAGCGGCTTTTGCCAGACCTGCACCGCCAGTCAAAGGCAATGGATGGATGGGTGTCGGTGGAGGAACAGCCCTGGCCTTCCTGGTCTACCTTGGGGTTCCAGTTCGGCGCCGCAAATGGCGGTCGATGCTCGGCCTTCTCGTGCTCCTGGCCGCTCTCGGGGGCCTAGGTGCTTGCGGTAGCGGCGGGGGGAGCAGCGGTAGTGGCGGGGGAGCGGGAAATACCGGCACGACTCCGGGCACGTATACATTCACGGTCACGGGAACCGGCAATCCCGCTTTGACCCCGGCACCCACCGTCATCTTCACGGTGACTGTAACCTAGTTCATTTGCAACAATTTGCGCGACATATTTCCAAAATTCCGCCCCAATTCTCCTCTCAGGCCCGGTGGCGATCGGAGACAAAAGTGCTATTCTGACGTCGAACAAGAAGCGGCATCCGTGCGTGCGAATACCTACGCCGTCTGCTCTTTAGAACGAGAGACTCTTTTCGCGAGGGCATATTCTCCGTTTCAGCAACTTTGAGTGATCGCATCCCAAAACGTCAGTTCAGCCGCACCAGAGTGTTCGTCTTCCTGGGGCTCGCGGTCTGTGTATTTACATGGGGGCTTCAATACAAGCTTTCCCTTTACGATCCGCCTCACTCCATCTCCCATCGGGTTGCGCAAGCCAAGCTCTCAACCAATGACGAGCATTCCAGAACCGAGGGAATTGTGCGGGCTATCGGGTCGGAGCCCATTTTCAAGATCGTGCGCCGCAGTCCCGTCACCCCCTCATTCATCGTGAACTGCGTGCCCGCAGTCAATCTCGCGGTCCTCGTCCCAAAAGAGCAGTTTTCCGATTCTTCGCGGCATTTGCATCCCGCATTTACTGCTGTTTTCTTTATCCGTCCGCCCCCCGTTCAGTCCTGATCTCCCCTCGTAATCAATTCTGACGTATTCTTCTCGGGCCATGCGGACTGTTTCCGCGCGGCGCGTTCTCTCACAAAGAGAACGAGACGTCCTATTCCGAATCAGGCAAGCAAAAAATCAACTTTGAGGTGTAATCGGGAAATGCGAAAGCGAACCTCTTTCCTCCTTGGTGCGGGAATCGTTCTTCCTTTGATTTCGATCTTCGTTGCGTGCAACTCGCGCGGACGACAGACAGAGGCGCGTGCCGCAGAGATTCCATCTGCTTCGGTTGCCGTCGCTGCGCGCGGAAACATAGAGCACGAATTGAGCCTGGCCGGACAATTTCAGCCTTACCAGGTGGTGGACATTCACCCCAAGGTGACCGGCTTCATGCGGAAGATCAATGTGGACATTGGCGACCGGGTTCACAAGGGCGAGACCCTTGCCGTCCTTGAAGTTCCGGAGCTCAAGGCGCAGTTGCAGGGCACCGTCTTCCAGATGCAACGGACCAAGGACGACCTGCTCCGTACCCAGCACGAAATCGAACGGGCCGAAGCCTTGCATTCGGCACTCCATGCCGATTATGAACGGCTGCTCGAGACGTCAAAGGCGCAGCCCGGATTGGTAGCGCAGCAGGAACTGGACGATGCGCAAGGCAAGGATCTCTCCTCTGGGGCGCAGGTGGATGCTGCCAAGGCCGCCGCATCTGCCGCCGAGCAGGGCGCAGAGGTCGCCCAGGCGGACAACAGCCGGGTACAGGCGCTCCAGAACTATACCAATGTGGTTGCGCCACTCGACGGAGTGATCGTCTGGCGCTATGCCGACACCGGCGCCTTGATTCAGAGCGGCGAGAATTCCAACGAACAGGACATTCCCATCGTCAGGCTCGCGGAAAATGGCTTGCTGCGCCTGCGCATTCCGATTCCGGAAGACGATGTACGGTACGTGCATATTGGCGATCCCATGGAGGTGAGGGTGGATGCCATCGGCCGCACTTTCACCGGCAAGATTGTTCGCTTTACCAGAGAGGTAAACTTTGAAACCCGGACCATGGAAACCGAAGTCGATGTGAACAATCAGGATCTTTCCATCGCTCCGGGCATGTATGCCAATACGCAACTCGAACTGGCGCATGCCAATAACGTGATTACCATTCCCGTGGAAGCCCTGGTGCTTCGCGGGAATCAAAACACTGTGTATCTGCTGGGCGCCAACAATAGGATTCACGTGCGCAACGTGGAAGTTGGATTGCGTGGATCGAAACTTGCCGAGATCAAGAGCGGTCTTCAAGTCGGCGACCGGGTGATCGTCGGCGGCCAGGAGCAGTACACCGAAGATGAAAGAGTTTCTCCGATCGTCACCTCGGAGCCCGCATCGGAACAGGTGCGTGAAGCAGGCGGCGTGATCGATATGAAAGCGGAAGAAGGCGAAAGCAACGGAGGTGCGAAGTAATGCCGAAGTTCGCACTTCGTTTTCCGTTTTTCATCATCATGCTGTGCTTAATGGTCGCCCTCATTGGAACCGTAACTGTGGCGCGCATGCCGGTCGACCTTTTCCCTTCGATCGATATGCCGGTGGTGGTGGTGGCGACGTTTTACAACGGCATGCCACCTCAGCAGATTGAAGCCGACATCACCAACACCTTCGAGCGGTTCTTTACGCTGGCAGCCAACGTTGACCACAGCGAATCGCGTTCGCTGACCGGTGTGAGCCTGATCAAGATCTACTTCAAGCCGGGTACCGACCCAAACGCAGCCTTGAGCAACATCGCCAATCTGGCCATGGCCGATCTGCGTCGATTACCGCCCGGAACCCTACCCCCGGTCGTGCTGGGCATGGATGCCTCAACACAACCCGTATGCCTGGTTACTTTGAAGGGTCAAGGTCTGAACGAGACTCGCCTGAAGGATCTGGCCCAGTTCCAAGTCCGCAACCAGATCTCCAATGTGCAGGGCGCGTCCGTTCCGCAGCCGTATGGCGGGACCTACCGGCAGATTCAGATCTACGTTGATCCGCAAAAGATGGAGGCGCGCAACCTCAGCCTGAATGACGTGGTCAATTCGGTGGACAGTTCCAACCTGATTCTGCCCGCCGGCGACGTCCGCATCGGCTCCAAGGATTTCAACATTTACGCGAACAGCCAGTTTCCCGACGCCAATTCGATGAATGAGATGCCCCTCAAGTCTGTCGGCAACGCGTCGGTACTGGTAGCCGATATCGGCAAGGCAGTCGATGCGGGCGCCCTGCAATACAACATCGTCCGGATCGACGGACAGCGGTCCGTCTATATCCCGGTCTTCAAACAGGGCGGCGACAGCAACACCATCACCATCGTCAACGGAATGAAGGCCGCCATCAAAAAACTGGTTGACATTCCCGAGTCGCTCAAAACGGCGGTCGTCTTCGATCAATCGGTCTTCGTCAAGATGGCCATCGAAAATGTCTCCAAGGAAGCCGGCATCGGCCTGGTGCTGACCGGCATCATGGTCCTTGTCTTCCTCGGAAGCCCGCGCGCCATGATCGCTGTGGTCATCTCTGTACCGCTCGCGATGGTGGTCTGCCTCACCCTCAGCAATTACATGGGCGGCTCCATCAATACCATGATCCTGGGCGGATTGGCGCTCGTATTCTCGCGACTCATTGACAACGGCGTCATCGTCCTCGAGAACATCTTTCGGCATATGGAATTGGGGGAATCCCCGTTGGTTGCTGCGGAAAAGGGCGGAACAGAAGTTTCGATGGCCGTGCTGGCCGCCACCTTCACCACTGCAATCGTTTTCTTCCCCGTCACATTTTTTAGCGGCGTCAGCAAATACATCTTCACGCCGTTGGCTCTGGGCGTGGTCCTCTCTATCTTCGCCTCCTATTTCTTTGCCATGACGGTGGTTCCTCTTTTTTGTGCAAAGTTCATTCGCCTGAAAGACGAGGAGGAACACACCGAAGAGCGCAAAAAGACGCTCTTCAACCGGTTCGAAGCCGTTTTCAACGAGAAATTTCAGGCCATGCTCAACTGGTACGAAGGCCTCGCCAAGCGAGCCATGCGTCGTCCCGGCTTTACCACCGTGGTCATCTTCATCGGAATGGTGCTGGTCCTTGCGGTCACGGTTCCGTTCGTAGGCCGCGCCTATTTCCCCCGCACCGATCCCGGCCAATTCATCATCGACGTACGCATGCCGAGCGGCACGCGGCTGGAGGTAAGCAACCAATACATAGCGAAGGTGGAAGACATCATTCGCAGCGTAGTGCGCCCCAGGGACCTGGGCATGATCGTCTCCAATATCGGCGTCTACCCAGATCTATCGGCGATCTACACCACCAACGCTTCCATGGATACGGCTTTTGTGCAGACCAGCCTTAAGGAAGGTCACAGCATTGGAAGCTATGAGTACATGCGCCGCGTCCAGCAGAAGCTCTCGCGCGAGATGCCTGAGCTTTCCACCTACTTCCAGGCCGGCGGACTTGTGGATTCCGTCATCAACCAGGGATTGCCCGCCCCCATCGATATCCAAATCGGCTCCAACAATATGAATGGAGCCTATGCGCTTGCAACCAGCCTTGCCGACAAGATCAAGAGCATGCCCAACGTTTCCGGCGTATACATTCCCCAAAGCATTGACTACCCCGGAATTCAGCTGAACATCGATCGTGAGAGAGCGAGTCTCATCGGCCTCTCTGCCAAACAGGTGGTAGACAACGTGATTACCGCCATGACCTCCGACGGCATGGTCGCCCCCAGCTACTGGATCGATCCGAAAACGGGTAACAACTACATGGTGACCGTCCAGTACGCCAATCGCGTTCTCAACAACATGACGATGGAGGATTTTGAGAACATTCCGCTGCGCGGCATCCGTCCGCCGGGCTACTCGCCCATCGATGTGGCCCACGAGGCTGATCCTCCTACGGGCGAGCGGTGGAAAGGCGATCACCTTTCCGGGTATACGCCTCTCGGGTCAGTTGCAGACATCAAGTTCATCAATACCCCAACTGAGGTGGATCACTACCAGATCCGGCGCGTGATTGACATCTACGTGGCGACCAGAACCGAGGCACTACAGAAGGTCGGAGCCGAGGTCTCCAAGCTCGTGGCGAACACCAAGACCGACCGGAACACCGTGCTGAAGGTGCGCGGCGCGGTGGTCAGCATGAATACGTCGTTTTCGGAGTTCGGCATTGGGCTCATCGTCGCCGTGTTGATGGTGTACCTGATCCTGATGGCTCAGTTTGCTTCCTTCATCGATCCGTTCATCATTCTCATGGCTATTCCGCCCGGAATCGCCGGAGTAGCCATCATCCTGCTCGTGACCGGAAGCACGTTGAACATCATGTCTCTGATGGGCGTGATCATGATGACCGGCATCGTGGTTTCAAACAGCATTCTGATCGTAGAGTTTGCCGGCATCCTGCATGGCAATGGCTTGCCAGTGCTGGACGCGGTTGTCGAGTCATGCAAAGTGCGCCTGCGCCCCATTCTGATGACCTCGCTGGCCACGCTGCTGGGGATGATTCCGATGGCGCTCGGGCTTGAAGCGGGCAGCGAACAATATGCTCCGCTGGCTCGCGCGGTAATCGGCGGTCTTGCGGTTTCTGTGGTCGTAACGGTTTTCCTTGTCCCGGCCGTGTACCTCTTAATCCACGGCAGGCACGAGAAGGAACCCGTGACTCCGGAGGAGGCATAAAGAATGAAGAACTGCAGCGTCTCCCCTCTTAGTTTGCGAATCCTTCTAATGCTGGGCATCTCCGGCAGCCTGCAGCTAATGGCCCAGACTGCACCTGCGGATCAGTCGCTTCCCAATGCTCCGCCGGTTCGCCTCATCGCCGGTCTGCAACAATCAGCCTCAATGGCGGCCGAAACTGCAAATCAATCGCCGGGCAGTCCCGCAGCCAGTCAGCCCGATAGTTCCCATCCGCGCCTGTCGCGAGCGGAAGCCGAGCAGATGGCAATCAAGAACAATCCCCGGGTCAGTATGGGCCGATTGCTGGCGCTGGCACAGCATCAGGTTGTGCGCGAAACAAGAGCGGCGGAACTACCCACCGCGACCGCTAATATGACCGCCATGGACGCAGAGGATGGGAGCCGTATCTCGGCCGGCTCACTGACCGCCTCGCGCCTGTTTGAACACGCAGGAGCAGGCGGCGGCTTCACCCAGCTACTCACCGACTTTGGGAGAACCGGGAATCTGGTTTCATCTTCGAAGTTGCAGGAGAGGGCTCAAAACGCAGATGCACTGGCCACTACAGAAGACATCTTGATTGCCACCGATCAAGCGTTCTACAACGCGCTTCAGGCTCAGGCTCTTTTCCATGTGGCGGATCAGAACGTCGACACAAGGAATACCACCGATCAACAAGTCGGAGCGTTGACAAAAAACAAGCTCAAATCGACGCTCGATTTGAGCTTCGCCGATGTCAACTTGTCGCAGGCAAAGTTGCTGCTGTTGGATGCACAGGACAACGTCGAATCGACCATGGCGGCATTGGACTCCATCCTGGGTCTCGACCGGCACGTCGTCTATGACCTGGTCGACTCCAATGACCCCGTGAACGCACCGCCGCCGGATGTCGAACAGCTTACGCAGCTCGCTCTGCAGCAAAGACCCGATCTGCAGGCGCTGAACTTCAGGCAACAGTCGGCCGTCAAATACAGCCACGCCGAGCGCGACCAGTTGCTGCCCAGCATCAGTGCCGCGGGAACCGTGGGAAGCGTGCCCATCAGGCCGGCGCAATACTACGTTTCCAACTGGTGGGGCGGCATCGGCGTCAACATGGAGATTCCAATCTTCAACGGCTTTCTCTTTTCGGCCCAGGCAAAGGAAGCTTCCATCCGCGCCCAGGCCGCCTCGGAACAGAGCCGCGATCTGCGCGACCGCATCGTCCGCGATGTCCGCACCGCATGGCTGTCGGCGAATACCGCCTACAAGCGTCTTACCGTCACCGCGGCACTCCTGCAAGAGGCCAACCTGGCGCTCAAACTGGCACAAGCGCGCTATCGGCTCGGTCTGAGTTCCATCGTCGAATTGAGCCAGGCACAGTATCAGCAAACCGACGCTGCCATCGGAAATACCGATGCTCAGTATCAGTACCGGCTCTCCCTCGCCTCTCTCAACTATGCGATTGGCGCAACTCCGTAGCTGAGAATTTCAATCCATTTCACAGCCCGCCAGGTGAGGCTATCCTCTTCCTATGTGCGGCCGATTTGCCCGTCGATCCACCCAGCAGGTCCTCGCCGATTGGTTCGGTGTCGAGCTGGAAGATATGCCCTGGTTCGCGCCCACCTACAATGCCGCTCCGCAAAGCTTCCAGCCCGTGGTGCGACTGAACCGCGATTCGGGCCAGCGCGAAGTTGCCCTGCTTCGATGGGGCCTGGTCCCCAGCTGGGCCAAGGATGCCAAGCTTGGCTACAGCACCATTAATGCCCGCGCCGAAGAAGTCGCTGGAAAACCGGTATTTCGCGAAGCCTTCAGGAAGCGCCGCTGCCTGGTGCCTGCCGATGCTTTTTATGAGTGGCAGCGGCTCGATGCCAAAACCAAACAACCCTTTGCCATCGCCCTCTGCAGCGGCCAGCCTTATGCCTTCGCCGGATTGTGGGAACGCTGGCAGCCCAGGGAAGGCCCGGCACTCGAGACCTTCACCATCATCACCACCGATGCCAATGAGCTGACGGAGCCGCTTCACGATCGCATGCCGGTCATTTTGGAGCCGCGCGACTACGACCGCTGGCTCGTGCCGGGCGATCCGTCACGCCCGCCGATCGACCTGCTCCGCCCCTTTCCCGCCGGGAAAATGCTGGCATGGCCGGTAAGTGATCGCGTCGGAAATGTCCGCAACGACGATCCTGAATTGCTGCTGCCTTCCCAGCCGGAGTAGGCCATTGTCGACTCAAGCATCAACAGAACTCCCGCGCCCCGTTCTTTGTGCGTTCTTGCACAAAGGGGGGAGGCGGTAGACACTGTTCTCAACCGTAAGCACTCAAGGAGAAGACCCTCTAATCGCCCCGCGTCCTGCGAATTTGCTTGACAATGGCCTGTTTTCGGGGGTTTCCTGTTGGCGAATCGAAACCCTCGCCGAGCCCCGTGGATTCCGTGCCGGGTGAAAACCAATCGAAATTCAGGGTTTCAATATCTCTAGGTAGCACAATAATTCACGGTTCAACTGGAGTACGAATTTCCAAGGAGAACCCTTATGACCGACCAGAATCCCTCCACCATGAATCAGTCCGGCCTTTCAGAACACGCCGCCGGAGGACTTGCCTACGTCACCATACTTCCAGCCATCGTTTTCCTGATTATGGCGCCCTACAACAGAATCCCCTACGTGCGTTTCCATTCTTGGCAATCCCTCTTTTTAGCCATTGCCTGGTTTGCTGTAGATATCGTTATGATCATTCTCCGCAGGATCCCGTTCTTCGGCTGGTCCACCGTGTTCCTATGGCCGCTGATCGCGCTGGGATTCTTCGTCGTCTGGATTGTTGTACTCATCAAGGCATTTAATGGTGAGCGCTTCAAATTGCCGATCATCGGCGAATTGGCGGAAAGACAGGCAAACGGTTAGCCTGCCTGAACCGCACTGTCCGCGCGGCCAGCCTGCTCAAGCGGGCATTCGCGCGCCGGGCTCCTGACGCTGCGTCGCGCCCGCGCGCACTTCACACCGTCATCGACCCGGACGAGTCTCCCCTATGGTTTGGAATTCAACCCCAAAGGAGCTACCGTGTCCGATTTCACTCCGTCGCATCCCGTGCAGTCCGGTCTCTCCGAGACGGCCGCCGGCGCCTTGGCCTATGTCACCATCGTTCCAGCGATCGTTTTCCTGCTTGTCGAACCCTATAACAAGAACTCGTTCGTGCGATTTCACTCCTGGCAATCCATCTTTCTGGGAATCGCCGCCTTCGCCGTCAACATGGTCCTCACGGTCATTCCCGTCATCGGATGGATCCTGATCCCGTTCGTTAGCTTGGCGTTCCTCGCGGTCTGGGTCGTTGTGCTGCTGAAGGCACTGAAGGGCGCGCGCTACCATCTGCCCGTCATCGGCAAACTCGCCGAACAACAGGCAGGAGCGTAACCTGATAAGGCAGATCTCCAATTGGCGTAGAGCGGATTGGAAAGGGGCACGGCTTTTTAGCCGTGCCGCAACAGACCCAGAAGCTGTAGAGGGCGAAGCGATCCCGCAGGGGCTGAAGCCCCAATCGGGAGAAACGGCTTGGCTGGGGCAGGACGCGGGCTGCTTCGAGGCCGGCTCGGAAACAAGGCACCCGGCCGGGGTCTCAGCGTCGCTTGCCTCTTTTGGCGGGACGCTTTTTGCCCCTCGGCGCCGGGCGCTGGACTTCTTTGTGTCTGCTCTTCTTCGGCTTGGAAGGAGATTTGGCCGGCTTCTCCCCCGTAAGCCGCAGCGGCTCTTCCACGATTGAAAACTGCAGCTTCCGCTCCTGGGCCAGGAGCCGGTCCAGGATCACCTGTACGTGGTCGCCTGCGCGGAAGCGCCGTCCCCAGCGCTCGCCAATGATCTCGTGCGTGTTTTCGCGCCACGTATAGCGGTCGTCGCGCAACGTGTCAATCGGCACCAGCCCCTCGACAAACAAGTCCGTCAGCTCGACGAACAGTCCGAACTTGGCGGGGTTCAGCACCAGCGCGGCAAACTCCTCGCCCACCTTGTCCTCCATGAAACGGACCTTCTTCCACTCCACCAGCTCGCGCTCTGCATCCGCGGCGCGGCGCTCCGTCAGGCTCGTCTCTTCGGCAATCTGCGCCAACTCCGGCTCGGGGATGGGCGGCTCTCCGGTGAAACCCTGACCATACGTTCGAGTCTTCGCGCGGTGGACAACGATTCCAGCCAAGCCTTCATTCGGATGCGTCCACGGCGAACTGTGCCGGCCTTCGGCCACCTCGCCATCACCCCCTACACCCGCCCGCAGC
This sequence comes from uncultured Acidobacteriota bacterium, assembly GCA_963833995.1. Taxonomy (GTDB): domain Bacteria; phylum Acidobacteriota; class Terriglobia; order Terriglobales; family Acidobacteriaceae; genus Telmatobacter. Next base: position 60,158 of record CAWIAE010000014.1, read on the forward strand.
AACGCCTTGGTGATGCGGTGCACAATCAGGTCCGGATACCTGCGAATCGGCGAAGTGAAATGCGTGTAGGTTGGCGCGGCCAGCGCAAAATGGCCCTCGTTGATCTCGGAGTAGCGCGCTTGCTTGAGCGAACGCAGCATCAGGTAGCTCAGAATCCGCTCTTCGGGTTTGCCTTCGATCCGTGCGGCCAGTCTCTGGTACATCTTGGGTGTGACGGCAATATCCTCTGCAATCTCGTGGCTGTGCGCCTTTTGGCCGCTGCGTTGTGCATCGCGGCGGTCGCCCCGGGTCTGAATACGCTTCACCGGCAGCGTGCCCAGACCCAGCGAATAACCGAAGCTCGCCGCCAGCTCCTCGAATTGCACCACACGACGCGGCTCCGGCTTCTCATGGATGCGATAGATCGAGGGCACGCCAAGATCTTCCAGCCAGGTCGCCACGCACTCATTGGCCGCCAGCATGAACTCTTCGATCAATCGGTTGGCCCAGGTGCGCTCGGCCTTGGTCACACCCCGCATCTGGCCCTGCTCGTCAAACTCGATCACCGGCTCCGGCAGGTCGAAGTCGATGCTGCCGCGTTCTTCGCGCCGTTTGTTCATCAGCACAGCCAGAGTGCGCATACGCTCGAAATCAGGCACAAGGCTGGCGTAACGGGCGTGGGTTTCGGCATCGCCCTCCAGAATCGCGTGCACATCGGTGTACGTCATGCGCGCGGCCGATCGAATCACACCCTCCACGATCTCGTAACTCTCGATCCGGCCTTCCGCGCTGAGCTGCATAAGGCAACTCAGCACCAGCCGGTCTTCCCCGGGACGCAGACTGCAAATGTTGGTTGAGAGTTCCAGCGGCAACATCGGGATGGCGCGATCGGGGAAGTAGACGCTGGTGCCCCGCAGGCGCGCTTCCAGATCCAGATCGGTGCTCTCGCGCACATACTCTGAAACATCGGCGATATGCACCTGAAGTTCGTACCCCGCGCCGTTTGCGCGCTCCCTCACCAGAACCGCATCATCGAAATCGCGAGCGGTCTCGCCGTCGATGGTCACAGTCTGCAGCGATCGAAAATCCCGCCGCCGCTTCACCTCCTCCAGATCCAGCACCGCCGCGGCCCGCGCCTCAGCCAGCACGTTCTCAGGAAAAATGCGCGGCAGCTGATGCTTTCGGATCATCATCTCCACGTCCACGCCAAAATCGTCAGGATGCCCGAGTATCTCGATCACGCGCCCCACCGGAGGCTTGAACGGCGTGGGCCAGCTCGTAATCTCGACATCCACAACCATCCCCTCAAGGTCGTGGTGAATCTCGCGCGTCGCGGCTTCCGCGCCCAGCACCCGATGCGGAGTCGAATCCTTTGCAGGCGGCAGCTCCTCCCCCGGGGGGATCAGGATCTGCTGCGACATCCGCTCGTCGAAAGGAACAACGCGATTGGCCTGCCCGCGCGCGGTCTGCCACCCCGGAGACGAATACCTGTCGCCCGGCGCGCCATAATGAAAAATGCCCACCACCGTGGGATTGCGGCGCTCCAGCACGCGTGCAATGCGGCCCAGTCTGCGCCCGTCCGCCCGCGGCGGCTCCAGTTCCACCAGCACCTGGTCCCCCTGCATGGCCCCGTTGATCTCGTTGGGCGGAATAAATACATCGTCGCTGATTGCGGAGGCCGGTCCTGCCATACCCGTTCTTCGATTGGGCCGCACAAATCCGTAGCCGTCGCGGTGCAGGTCAAGCCGGCCGGCGATCAGGTTGTCCCGCCCTCCCGGCGGTCTCGGAATGCTCCAGTGCTCGCGGTCCAGCTTGGTCAAATCGCCGCGCACAGTCAGGCGCGCAAGCTGCTCCACCAGCAAACGCCGTTCACGCCCGCCGCCCAGTCCCAACTCGCGCACCAGCTGCTTGTACCCGGCTTTTCCACCCGCGGACCGCCTGATCCGCTCCATCAGTTCCCGATCCGTCATAACCTAAGATTAGGGCAATCCGCCTTCCCGCGCGTACGACCGCGCATCGAGCGTTGCCGGAACGAGTTGCCCTCCGCGACTCCGCTGTCTATTCTTTAGCAGCGGCGCCCAGCATTCCCCTTGACAGCCGCCACCAGCGAGGTCACAGCACAATGGACAAGCGGGAGTTCCTCAAATCTTCCGGCGCTCTGGTAGCGGCCGGCATGTTGTCGCGATTTTCTTCAGCCCAACAGCATGCCGAGCCGCGAGAGAACTGGTCGGGCAACCTCACCTACAGCACCGACCAACTTCACACCCCGGCCAACGTCGACGAAGTCCGCCAGGTGGTCAAAAGCTGCAGCAAGGTCCGCGCGCTGGGAACCCGTCACTCCTTCAACGCCATCGCCGACAGTACGCACAATCAAATCTCCCTCATGCGCCTCGACCAGATCACAATCGACGACAAGGCGCGCACCGTCACCGTGGGTGCCGGCGTAGCCTATGGCAATCTCGCACCGGTCATCGATGCGCGCGGATTTGCGCTCCACAACCTGGCCTCGCTTCCCCACATCACCGTGGCCGGGGCCTGCGCCACGGCAACCCATGGCTCGGGCATTCACAACGGCAATCTCGCCACGCAGGCCGCCGGCTTTGAAATCGTCACTGCCGATGGCCGGGTTCTCAACATTTCTCGCGAGAAGGATGGCGACCAGTTCCTCGGCATGGTGGTCGGCCTGGGCGCGCTCGGCGTCGTCACCAGCGCCACCCTCAATCTGCTGCCGACTTTCCAGGTCGCACAGTCCGTCTACCAGAATCTCTCGTTTGATCACCTGGAGCGCCATTTCGACGAAATCTTCGGCGGCGGCTACAGCGTCAGCCTTTTCACTGACTGGCAGAATCACCGCGCCACCCAGGTCTGGATCAAGCGCCGCCTCGCACCCGGCGACAAGAATGAATGGCAACCTGAGTTCTTCGGCGCCAGGCTCGCCACAGAAAAACTTCACCCCATCACCGGCCACCCCGCCGAAAGCTGCACTGATCAGCAGGGAATTCCCGGCCCCTGGTACGACCGCCTGCCCCATTTCAAAATGAACTTCACGCCCTCCAGTGGCCGCGAGTTGCAAACCGAATATTTCGTCCCGCGCGACAGGGGCTATGAGGCCATCCTCGCTGTCGAAAAACTGCGCGACCGCATCACGCCTCATCTTTTCGTCACGGAGCTGCGCACCATCGCCGCCGACAACCTGTGGATGAGCATGGCGTACCAGCGTCCCTCGCTCGCCATCCACTTCACCTGGAAGCCCGAATGGCCCGAGGTGAGCAAAATCCTTCCCCTCATCGAAGCGCAGTTGCAGCCCTTCTCTACCCGCCCGCATTGGGCCAAGTTGTTCACCCTGCCGCCTGCACAACTTCAATCGCGGTACGTGAAGCTTGCGGAGTTCAAATCACTCCTCCAGAACTACGACCCCGAAGCCAAATTCCGCAACGAGTTCATCGAGAGAAACCTCTACTCAAGCTGAGCGTAGTTTGGGAAAGAACCGTAGCGGGCAGCCGGATAGATTTCGCCGTACTTGACATATTCCTATATGGGAATGTAATCTTCCCTCAGTATGGCCCGGGCTGCAACTACCTCCGATGTCTTCAACGCCATCGCCGAACCGCGCCGGCGGCAGATCCTCTCCCTTCTGGTGCTGAAGGAACTCCCCGTCGGCGACATCGTTATGGCGCTCAAACTCGATCAGCCGTCTGTCTCAAAGCACCTCCGCGTGCTCCGCGACGTGGGCCTGGTGCGCGTTCGGCGCAACGGACGCCACAAGCTTTATCAAACCCATGCAGAAGGCATCCGCCCGCTGCACGAATGGGCCGCCACATTCGAGCGCTATTGGACCCATCAACTGCAAAGCATCAGGATCCGGGCTGAAAAGGCCGCAGCGCAGCAATCCGCGCGTTCATCCCCGCCACCGCCGAAATAAACCATTCCCCAAGAAGGAGGACCACATGATTGAAGTCCCCGTAAGCATCGAAGACATGACGTTGAAGATCGTCCAGGAGATTCGCGTCAAGGCTCCCATCGACACCACATTCGCAGCCCTGCTCGAGCAGCTTGGCCCCGCTAACGAGAGGCCCGACGGAACACCAATGCCCTTCAAGCTCGAAGCATGGCCGGGCGGCCGCTGGTTCCGCGACCTCGGCGATCACAATGGGCACTGCTGGGGCACTGTCCAGGCCATCAAGCGTCCGGCACTGCTTGAAATCACCGGACCGCTCTTCATGTCCTATCCCGTCGCAAACAACCTCCAGTATCGGCTCACCGAACAGGCGGGTGAAACCATCATCGAGTTCTGCCACGCCGGGTTCGGCCTCATCCAGGACGACCACAGGAAGGGCGTTTCCAGCGGATGGGAACACATGCACGAGCAGGTTCGCAAGCGCGCTGAAGCATCGCGCGCCTGATGCACTCCAACCACAATCCATTCCATCGCGGCTTCCCGCCCCAAGGAGAATTTGTCATGCCCATTGCACAATCGCTACTCGCGGAGTTCGAAACCCAAGCGCCCGTCACACGCCGCTTCCTTGAGCGGCTTCCAGAGGACAAGCTGACCTGGAAGCCTCACCCCAAATCGATGTCCGCAGGCCAGCTTGCCTACCACCTCGCCACCGTACCGGGCGGCGTTGTGCGCGCCGCGCAGACCAGTGCCATCCAGGCTCCCGATTTTCAATTTCCAGAGGCGGCAAGCGTCCAGCAGGTACTCGATCTCTTTGACGACAGCATCGCCATCGTGCGCAAAGTGCTGCCAACCTTCAATGATGACGCAATGCACGAGACCTGGCGCGTCCTCGCCGGCGATCATGAAGTGCTCGCGATGCCTCGCGGCCAGTTCCTTCGCGATATCATGCTCAATCACTGGTACCAGCACCGCGGCCAATTCAGTGTCTACCTGCGTCTGCTCAACGTCGCTGTGCCCGCCAGCTTTGGACCCAGCGCCGATGAGCCGGCCCCATTGCAAGAGCAACTCCAGCCCGCCTAGCCGCTTTTCTCAAGTGGCATTCCCTCCCGGGAATGCCACTCTAAGCGGACTTTCCGCGCCGCGTTTATCCTTTGCGCCGGTAAAGAATCTGGAATTCGTATCCGGGATTGGCCGGAAACAGCGAAGCCACGTGCCGCAATCGCTCCGCCAGCGCCGGGGCCGCAAGCAGGGGATACTCGCGCTCTCGCAAATCGTGGTAGTCAAAATCCACCGCCAGCGACAGCATGTAAATCGCCAGCGCGTCAGAGAACGCGGCATCGAAATAGCTGTTCCGTGAGCGCTCATCGATGCTCTTCTGCCCGTTCAGCGTATCCTGCGCCCGTCGCCGCGTCTCCCACGCGTCCTGGCTCGATTCCCCCCGCACCTGTGCCTCGGCCTGCGACCACACCAGCGACGAAAAACTCTCCGGCACACCCGCAGCCTCAACAAAGTTGTGGGCCACGTTGATGAAAAACTCAAAGGCCAGCCCGAAGCGGTCCTCGACCAGTCTGGTTGAAAGGAAAACAGCTTCTGTGGAACCGAACATCGCGTTGCGGTGGCAGATGGCGCGATCCCCAAGGTCTACCGAGTAAGCCGGCGCAATCATGGTTTCGCCCGTATCCGCGATGGCCAGCGGAACGAAATAATACGCACGGCTCTTCAGCGCGGAAGACATCGCGGCGGGTACGGCGCCCACCAGGTGGTCCAGCTCGGTCTCCGGAATGCGAGTCTCGCCCCAGGTGCCGTAGTGAATTCCGTTGGCGGCCTCGCCGACGGTTGTCTGTGTTGCAACCTTCTCGGCGTGCCAGAGCTCGATTTGTACATTGCTGGCCATCGAACTGTATTCTAGACGAGAGAGGCCGCTATCGATGACGCAATCTGCGCATACCCCAAGCTCCGGCGTCAAATCGTCCCCCGGCACCGTCCTCGGCTTCCCGCTGGAGGGCTTCGGATTGTTCCAAAGCCTGCTGCTCTCGTTTGCAGCGGCCTTTTTTTCTTCTTTCGCATCCACGTTTCTAGCTATCGTCGCGCTGCTGATCTGGAACGGCATCGGCGGACACACAGTGGATTACGCTGACACCTATCTCTTCGTCGGCTTTCCCATCGGGGTCCTCGTGCTGGTGATGGCTCTGCCGTTGTTCCTCAGTCTGTGGGTTCGGGGCAAGCTCCGCAAATAAAGCTTCAGAGACTGCCGAAAAACCAATGCCTGGTGAAAGGGTGCGGCTTTAAGCCCCCGCGGAGCGCTTTCCCACCGGCTCTAAAATCTCCGCAAAACAAAACAGCGGCCCCGTTTCCGGATTGGCCGCTGTCCAGTTTCGATCGATTCAGCTTGCTTCAGAGTCCCGCAGGCCTCGGATCATTGGGGTCGTACTTGGCCACGCGAATCTTCTTCGCCAGCCCGATTTTCGACAGCAGCCAGATTCCCCAGAAGTTGGGATCAACCTCATACCACTTCAAGCCGTGGCGCGCTGAAACAGGGTGCGCGTGGTGGTTGTTGTGCCACCCTTCGCCGCCCGTCAGCAGGGCTACCCACCAGTTGTTGCGCGAGTCATCCCGCGTCTGAAAGCGTCGGCTTCCCCACAGGTGCGTTGCGGAGTTCACCAGCCACGTCGCGTGCAGCCCCAGGGTCACCCTTAGCAGCACCCCCCACAGCACCATGGCCACTCCGTTCACCCACCCGCCCAGCAGCCACCCGCCGCCCAGCAGCAGCAATCCGCTCAGCGTGATCGGCAGCCAGTGATACTTGCTCAGCCACACGTGAAACCGGTCGCGAATCAGGTCAGGGCTGTAGCGCTTCAGCAATTCGGTCTGCGCGTGCATCGCCTTGCCAAAGAGAACCCAGCCCGCATGGGCCCACCAACCGCCCTCGCGCGGAGTGTGCGGATCGCCTTCATGATCGCTGAGCTGGTGATGTACCCGATGCGTCGACACCCAGAAAATCGGCCCACCCTCCAGCGAAAGCGTAGCGCAGATGCTCATCAGGTATTCCACCCACTTCGGCGTCTGGTACCCGCGATGCGTCAGCAGCCGGTGGTAGCACATGCCGATGCCCACGTTGATGGCCAGAATGTAGAGCACCGCCATCACCGCCAGCCGCTGCCAACTGAAAAAGAAGAACGCCGCCAGTGCGCCCGCATGAAAGAAGCCGATAATCAGCATGTTCGGCCAGTTCACGCCATCGGCCACAGTGGCCACGCGCCCCATGCGAATGAGGTCTCGTGCCGCCACGGCATGAGCCGTCTCGGAAGGCGGTGCACCGTGCACACTCGGGGAGAGATTCGGTTATGGCATCTGTGACAGATGTCGAGGAAGGGGTGGAAAGAACGGAAGCCATTTTGGGGAAGACCCTCTGAATTAGATTGTATAGGAGGTCCGAATCGGGTCAACGCAAAGTTTCTGCGTTCGCAACCCGACCGGAGGCACATACGCTTCGATGCCCTTCTACCTTCAGGAGTTGAGATCATGAAGAATTGAATTAAATCAATTCGAGCTCTCGCTGCCAAAGCTGCTTCCGCCGGTCACAAAGAGCTTTTCGGCGGTGCCGCGCAGCACGCGGTAGAGCGCGAACTGGCGCTCGTCTTTGCCGCGCAACTCAAACAGCAGTTCGCCCCGGTTGTCGGCCATGGCGTCTACGGCGTCAATCAGTCGCATGCGCGGCGTATCGTCCAGATGCGAGCCATCGGTCACGTTCTTGAACAGCACCAGCAGGCTGCCATACAGATCAGGTTGCGCGATCAGGGTGACAAACTTCTCCTGCGCCAGCGGCCCATCCGTATGCGCTGTCAGCACCAGCGTGGCGCCAGAGCCGTAGGCCAGCTCAAAAACTCGGAACTGCTCGTCCGCGAGCGGCGCTGGCGGAAGCGCAAGACGGAGCCGGCTTGGCCTTGCCTTTGCGCCGTCTTCTTTTTCGGCGCTGGCGGCGGGGGCGGAGTGTTCAGGCCCAGCGCGCTGCGCGCAATGTCTTCCAGTTGCTGTCTTCATCTTGGCTTCGTCTGCCGGATTGGCCCAGGAGTAATCCCACGGATGCTCGGGCTTGTTCTGCGCATCGGAGACGGCCACCATCTGGTGCATATCGGGCGGCAGCCCCATCAGCGTTGGAGCCACCGGCGCGCCATAGCTCGTGGGCTTGCCGCGCAGCAACCGCGGACGGTCCGGGTCGGTGTCCCCGGGCACATCGGACACGTATCCGGCATCAAGGGCCTGTGATGGTTTCTCTTTGGTCGGCTTGGGCTCCGTTCAACCTTGGCCGATCGGGATCAGGAGCGGGCGCGCTTGCAGTATCATCATTGGAATCGTCACCGTTGCTGGGTTTGTGCAGGGTTGGCCTGTCAGGATCGGCGCCGATGAGCCGCCCGAACTCGCCCGACCCATCGTCCGAGGTTTTCTTGTGCAGCGTCGGCCGATCCGGGTCCGCAGGCGCTGTCCCGGCGCCGCTTCCGGAACTCCCGCTGGTCGCCGGATGCTTGCGGTGAAGCACCGGCCGATCGCTTCCCGCATCGTCCATGTCGTCTTGCGCCATCACCGGCGCGGGCTTCACCTTCGGCTTTGGCATCGGCTTCCAACTGCCCAGGCCGACCCACGAGCCCTGCTCCTGCCCGGAGCTGTCGATATCGAAGAGCCCCATCCGCTTGCCGTCCTTCTGCAGCACGTACTCCACGCCCCCATCCACCGCCATTGGCTCCGGCCGCGCCAGATATACGCCGCCGTCCTGCAGCTGCCTGGCCGTCAAACACCGTGACGGGGACAAGCCGGCTGGCCTTGGGCTTGCCCTCTTCGCCGGTCCACTCCAGCACCGCCAACGGCGCGCAATCCGGCGCGTCTTGTCCTTCTTGGTAATCTGGCCGGGATATTGCGGCCAGTCGCCGGAAGCGCAGCCAGCACGCCGGCAACGGCCAGCGACCGCTTTCCCAGCCAATGAAATGCTCCTGCGCAATGACACCTGCCGCCCACCTCGGGAATAATGCAAACTGATGGCCACTATGGGCCCTCCATCCACCATACGAGGAAATTCCCCATGGAACTGAATCAAAAAGTCGCCGATTTCACCCTCAAACCGACGAGGACAAGACCGTCAGCCTTTCAGACTATGCCGGCAAGCCCGTCATACTCTTCTTTTACCCCAGAGCCGATACGCCTGGCTGCACCATTGAGGCCTGCGGCTTCCGCGACACCTTCAAAAAACTGCAGGCGGCCGGCGCCGTGGTTCTGGGCATCTCCCGCGACACGCCCAAAGCCCAGGCCAAATTCCGCGCCAAATACGACCTGCCCTACACACTCCTTGCTGATGTAGACGAGAAAGTCTGCAAACAGTTTGGCGTGATGAAGGAAAAGAACATGTATGGCAAGAAAGTGTGGGGCATCGAGCGCACCACGTTCCTGATCGGCCCCGACCAGACCCTGCTCCACATCTTCCCCAAGGTCACGCCCGAAGGCCACGCGGAAGAGGTGCTGGCGCTGATGAAGGAATGGAACAAGACGCACAAGTAGACAGCGCAAGCCAACCGCATCCGCCCGCGCGTGCCGGGCCGGCTTCTGCCGCGCGCCTTCTTTGAGGCTCCGCCGGAGCACGTGGCCCCGCGCCTGCTCGGCAAGCTCCTCGTTCACCGAGACTCGCCGCGGGTACTCCTCGCCGGGCGCATCGTCGAGGTCGAAGCCTATCTCGGCCCCCACAACGACCCGCCCGACCCCGCCGCCCACTCCCATCGCGGTCCCACTCCGCGCAATCGCGTGCTCTTCGGCCCCGCCGGGCACGCCTATGTCTATGCGATCTACGGCCGCTACTTCTGCATGAACATCACTTGCGAGCCGGAGGGTCAGGCCGGCTGCGTGCTGCTGCGCGCCCTTGAGCCCGTGGCTGGGCTTGCAGCCAGATGGCCGCCAATCGCGGCCTTGCCCGCCGGCGCAATCCGCGCTGCAGCGCTCACCTCCGGCCCCAGCCGCCTCTGCCAGGCGCTGGGCCTCACGCGGCCGACTCACAACGGCCTCGACCTCACCGTCCCCGATTCGCCGCTGCAGGTGCGCGACGACGGCTGCACCGTCCCTGAGGTCCTGGTCACCCCCCGCATCGGCATCAGCCACGCCGTCGACTGGCCGCTTCGCTTCGCGCTCCCGGACACACACTGCGTCTCCGGTCCGCGAACTTTAATCGGCAAGCGCGTCTATCTCGAGTAGAATTCCGTCCATCGGTACGAAGCACCAATCTCACCCAGCGAGGAATCCGCCGCTTGAAACCTTCTTCCCTGTTCCTGCCCTCTGCCGCGGTTGCCTTCTGGCCGTCGCCGTCTTTGCCGCCCAGTTCGGTTGCCCAGGCTCCGCAGGGCCGCCTCCCGATCATGAGGGCGGCCCACCCCGCACCTTCCCTGAACCCACCAACCTGAAGGTCCTGCCCAAAAACCTCAGCGGCAAGCAGGTCCGCGACATCATGGGAGGATGGTCCGGCGATCTCGGCGTCCATTGCGATTACTGCCACGCAGCTGCACCCAACAAAGTCGGCCCCAACGGCCGGCCGGAGCTCGATTTTGCCCTCGATACCAAGGATGAGAAGCACATGGCCCGCATCATGTACACCATGACCCAGGTCATCAAGAAGGACTATATGGCCAAGGTTGCCGCCATGGACAAGATGGAGGAGCCCGCCGCCCCCGTTACCTGCGGAACCTGCCACCGCGGTCACGAGGACCCGCTGCCCTACGTTCCCCCCAAGGAGCATGAGCACCACGGCCCGCCGCCTGCCGGAGATCAGCCGCCACCACCGCCGCCGCAATAAGCGCCTTCAAACCCAATGTGGCCACCGAACCCCAAAGAGTTCCGTGGCCACGTTCTTTCCCGGGAAAACCACGCCTAATCCGGCCCGTCTCCCCGCAAAAACTCCCCGCTTTTGCCCCCGGTCTTCGACTCCAGCCGCACTTCGCGAATCACAATCGCCTTGTCCAGTGCCTTGGTCATGTCGTAGACGGTCAGCGCAGCCACTGCGGCAGCCGTCAACGCCTCCATCTCCACTCCCGTCGGTCCCACTGTCGCCGCCGTTGCCGTAATCCGCACGCCTTCCCCTGTCACTTCGGCCTGTACATCCACGTGAGTCAGCGCCAGAGGATGGCACATGGGAATCAGCTCCGACGTCCGCTTGGCTGCCTGGATCCCTGCGAAACGCGCCACCTCTAGCGGGTTGCCCTTGGGATTCTCCGGCAGCGCCGCCAGCACCGCTTCTGAAAGCTCCACGAACGCCGATGCGGTGGCCGTGCGCCGCGTCGGCTGCTTGGCGCTCACGTCCACCATGACGGCATGGCCGGATGCGTCGAAATGCGAGAGTTGCCGCTCAGCCGAATCGCTCATGAAGCCCTCACGCTAGAAGAATCCGGACAATCGAACCCGCCTCCAGCAGGCCCGACTCTTCCGCTACAACCACAAAGCAATTGGATCGCGCAAACGCCGGCAGGTCGCCCGAACCGTGCCACCGTACCGTCGCAACCTGCGGCAGCGGGCCGCCCGGCAGGTTGAACTCGCAGTGCGCCGGCAGGAATCGCGTCAACCCAGGCTTGCCGTGCCTGTCCGTGTCCTTTGTCAGTTTCGCCAGCACGAACCGCGGTTCCAGATCGCTGCTTCCGCCCAGCGCCCGCAGAACCGGCGCCGCGAAAAGCAGAAACGTGACCGCCGAAGAGATAGGATTGCCGGGAAGTCCGAAGAAGGGCAATTCCCGGCCCACCCCTGTCGCTTTGCCGCCGCCCTTCCGCGGCAACTCCCCAAAAACCAGCGGTTTGCCCGGCTGAATGCGTACTCCGGTGAAATGGAAGCGCGCCCCCATCCGCTCCAGCGCCGGCTCCACCAGGTCAAACTTCCCCGCTGAAACTCCACCTGAGATCACCAGCAAATCCGCCTCGGTCGCCCGCCTCAGTGCCGCATCCAGCGCACCGGCGGTATCTGCCGCCGTCGGCAGCACCCAGGGCTCACCACCGGCATCGGCCACCAGCGCCGCCAGCATCGGCGCATTCGAGTTGCGAATCTGTCCCGGACCTGGCTCCGACTCCACCGGCACCAATTCATCGCCCGTCGTCAGAATGGCCACCCGCGGCCTGGCCAGCACATCCAGCTCCGCGTATCCGCAGGATGCCGCCAGCGCGAGCTGCGCCGGACCCACCAGTGTGCCCGCCGGCAGCAGCGCATCCCCCTTACGAGCCTGCGCGCCCTTGCGCCACTATGTTGTCGCCCGCCGTGAATCTTCCGCTGCGGAGTAAGCCTGATGCGCTCGCCCTCTCTCTCCACGTGCTCGATCATCACCACGGCATCCGCGCCCGCGGGAATCGGCGCGCCCGTCATGATCTCCCATGCGGCGTTCGGCGGCAGCGGTCCCGCGGGAGCTTCGCCCGCATGAGTTGCGCCGGCAATCGCCAGCAACCCGTGCCTCGATGCCTCCGCGGCCCGGCAGGCATAACCATCGCGGGTCGATCGCGCAAACGGCGGCTGATCCTCGTCGGCCGTAAGAGCGCTTCCCAGCACCCGCCCGGCGCACTTGCCAGCCCCACGCGTTCCACCCGGCCTCGCACTCGGCTGAGTTCACGCGCACGTCCCGCCACCATCGCGGCAGCCTCCATGTAGCTGAGCAGACCGGCACTCATGCAATGAATTGTAGAGGCTGGAGAGGCAGTCCAGCGTGTCTCATCCGCCGCAAGAGAAAGGGCGCACTCGGAATCCAGGTGCGCCCTTCAACAACAATGTTCAGTGTCGCCTTACTTCTTACCCGCCTTATAGGAGGAGTTCACTTTCTGCCCGGCCTGTTGCAGAATGCCCTTCGCATCGGCGGAATAAGGGCCGTTCGGCGCCAGTTCCAGATACTTCTGGTAGGCATCGGCGCAACCCTCTGGAAGCACGATCTTCTGCGTTTTCGGGTCGACCGTGGCCTTCTGCACAAGGCCCTGGCCCTTCAGGTAGTAAAGTAGCGCATCGTTGGGATCGTTCTTGATACCCTCATCCGCTGCCGCGACCTGCGCATCGGCATTCTGCGTCTGGAAGAAAATCACCGCTTCGTTTCTCAGGTAGGTTCCCGCCGATGCCGGATTGACCTTGGCTGCCGTATCATAGGCCGCGTTTGCTTCCTGCACCTTCCCGGTACGAGCGTAGATCTCGCCCAAGCCTGCATTCGCCATGCCCTGAATTGCCGGATTGGGCTTCTTCGAAGCGGCGTCAACCTCAAGCGCCTTCTTGTAGGACGTCTCGGCATCGTCGTATTTCTTCAACCCGGCCTGAGCCAGCCCAAGTTGCGCCCACAGCACGGCCGCGTCCGGCTTGGCTGCCGTGTCTTTGGCCATCAGAGTCTCAATATCTGTGTATTTCGCCGTCTTGATCTCGTTTTCCTTGGCTTCAATGTCGCTCTTTGAAGCGTTAGCCCCCAACTCCTGGGTAGCCGTGGCCCGTGCGGCGTCTGCTGCCTTCACGTCATCGGTAACCGTCTTCAGGTCGTTGTTCAGGCTCTTGATCACTTCGTTGGCCTTCATTGCTTCGGAATTTTTCTTCCGCATCTCCTCCAGTTGTTTCTTTTCTTCTGGAGGCAAGGTTTCAATGTAAGCCGGACGGGACATATCGAAATCCGCATCCGTGTCCTGACCTGCCACCACCGTCAGGTTCTCGAGCTTGTCCGCTTGCTTGTCCATCGGCATGCCCGGAGTGCGGTAGATCACAGCGTAGGTTCCGGCTGGGACCTCTCCCTTGTAGTCGCCGTTGGCATCCACCGTGAAATTGCCTTTGTTAGCGCTCGGAGAATTACTGGCAGTTCCTCCGTGCGGAGTCTCCACAAAGCTGACCGTGCCACCGTTCTGCGGTGCCCCGGTCGGGTTCGTCAAGTGACCGTGTACCTTACCCATGGGCACAGTCGGGGCCTCCTGCGCGAGCGCGGGTAAAAGGGCGAATGCCAGCACGCCCAGGCAAAGTGAAATGGTGCGTTTCATCTTCTTCTTCTCCTTGGAGCTCAGGCGGACAACACTGCCGGCCGGCTCATCATAAAAAGTCGTGTTTGCCAACGATGACAGATGCCAACGGCGTCTCCGCATCCAGTTCGATGCCAACTGCGCCGCCCGGCAAGGTGACAGCCTACAATACAACGCCGCACTGCCCAACCCGCCAGTCAAAGCCTGTAACTCGAAAGCTCTCGCGGCCTAAAGCCCATCCGCAGGTTCCCTTCTCCAGCAGGACTCAAGTTAAATCCAATCGACTCTCCAGCACAAGGCCATGCCCTTCCAGACCTTCCGGATGTTGGCTCGCCTGGGCATCCTTACTCACTGAACCGCCGTGGCGGCCCATCCAAAATCACACCTTCGTTACGGGCGCACGTCCCTGCCTCGGCGTCGCCCAGCTCTTCTCCACCCACATCCTAGAGCGTTTCGTTCCTCGCCGATTGTGGTCTCGATCACATCCCATTTACCCGCGGAGCCCAATGCAGACAATAGAATAAGAGGATGGGAACCACGATTCGCCCGGCCACACCCGCGGATATACCGCAGATTCTCGCCTTCATTCGCGCCTTGGCCGCCTATGAGCGTGAGCCCGATGCCGTCACCGCCACCGAAGCCGACCTGCTGCGCGATGGATTCGGCCCTAACCCATTCTATTTCTGCCTCATAGCCGAGCATGACGGCGCACCCGCCGGGTTTGCCTTCTACTTTCTTCAACTACTCCACATGGACTGGGCCGCCCGGCCTCTACCTCGAAGATCTCTTCGTTCACCCCGAGTTTCGCGGCCTGGGCATCGGCAAGGCGCTGCTGCAGCGCGTCGCAGCCATTGCCGTCGAAAAGGGCTGCCCGCGCCTGCAGTGGGAGGTCCTCGACTGGAACACTCCGGCCATCGATTTCTACAGCGCCATGGGCGCCGAGTTCCTGGACGAGTGGCGCAACGTCCGTGTGACCGGACCAGCTCTCGACGCATGGCCGGAACCTCCCCGGCGACAATCCCGCATCCTCCGACGACGCGCCGGGAAACGAATCCCTCCATCGCCGCCAGCAGAAGAGGCTGCTCAGTGAGAATTCGCGTCATCGGCGGCGGCCTCGCCGGCCCTGAAGCCGCGCTCACCGCCGCGCGCCTCGGCTGCCAGGTCGATCTCTACGAGATGCGCGCCATGGTCGACGGCAAGCCGCGCCTCACCCCCGCCCACCAGACCACCGACTTCGGCGAACTGGTCTGCTCCAACTCCCTCAAAAGCGAGTCGCCCAACACCGCGCCCTGGCTGCTCAAGCAGGAGATGCGCCGCGGCGGCTCCGCGCTTCTGCGCATTGCCGACGAAACGGCCGTCCCGGCGGGCCACGCCCTCGCCGTCGATCGCGTCGAGTTCTCCCGCCGCATCTCCGAAGCCATCGCCGCCGAGCCCGACATCCGCGTGATTCGCGAGGAGGTCACAAGCTCTCGCTGAGGACGCTGACCGGCACGCAAGTGCACCATCCTCGCCACCGGCCCGCTCACCTCCGACGCGCTCAGCCAGGAGATCCAGCGCATCACCGGCTCCGGGCACCTGGCCTTCTACGATTCCATCTCCCCCATCGTCGATGCCGAAACCATCGACATGGAGCGCGTCTACTTCGCCGCCCGCTGGGACAAGGGCACCGCCGACTACATCAACTGCCCCATGGACCGCGCCGAGTACGACCGCTTCCTCGACGCCCTGCTCGCCGCCGAGCCCGCCGAAGCCAAGGAATGGGAGAAGCTCGACTACTTCGAAGGCTGCCTGCCCATCGAGGTCCTCGCCCGCCGCGGCCGCGACACCCTGCGCTTCGGCCCCATGAAGCCCGTCGGCCTGCGCGATCCCGCGCACCGGCATAAGCCCCTGGGCCGTGGTGCAACTGCGCAAGGAAAACCTGCGCGCCGACAGCTACAACCTGGTCGGCTTCCAGAACCACCTCAAGTTCGGCGAGCAGGCCCGCGTCCTCCGCCTCATCCCCGGCCTCGAAAATGCCCGCTTCCTGCGCTACGGCCAGATCCACCGCAACACCTACATCTGCGCCCCGGCCCTGCTCGACGAATGCCTCCGCCTCAAAAAGGAACCGCGGCATGCTCTTCGCCGGCCAGCTCTCCGGCGTCGAAGGCTACACCGAATCCATCGCCACCGGCCTGCTGGCCGGGCTTTACGCCGCCGCCATCGCCCACGGCCAGGAGCCCGCGCCCATTCCCCGCGCCACCGCTCTCGGCTCGCTGGTCCACTACATCACCCACGCCGACCCCAAAAACTTCCAGCCCGCCAACATCACCTTCGACCTGCTGGAGCCCCTCGACGAAGAGACGCGCAAGAAAGTCCGCGACAAGAAGGAGCGTCACCGCATCCAGTGCGAGCGCTCCCTGGCCGCGTTCGACGCCTGGTGGACAAACTCCGGTTACGCCCAACATCGGAATGCGGAACTGCGTACATGGGGATTCTGCGTATTTCAGTGGTACGCTGTTCCGTCTTCCCGGAAAGGCCATTTATGCTCGCCATCTCTGCACCTGACGCCGTTTCCCCCGCCATTCAACGCACCAGGGATTTCCTCTTCAGACCATTCCGCTGGGGAACCTACCTGAAGCTGGGCCTGGTCGCCATCATCACTGAAGGTATTGGAAGCAATTTCAACTCCTCGCATGGCGGGCATGCGCAGGAACATGGACCGGCAGCCCATGCGCCCTTCAACCTGCCGTCCGGTGGACCGAATCTTCATTCTCCCTTCCATCTCGCACCCGAAGCGATCGTCGCAATCGTGGCAGCTGTGCTGCTCGCCCTGGTTCTTGCCGCCATTGTGGCTTACCTGGTCACCCGTCTGCGGTTTGCCTTCTTTCATTGCCTTATTCACAACGTCAAGGAGATTCGTCCCGGCTGGTACCTCTATCGTGAGCAGGCGACGCGGTTTTTCTGGCTCAATGTGGTGGTGGGCCTGTGCTTTTTGCTGGTAGTCGCTCTGCTTGCGATCCCCTTCGGAGTCGGGTTCTGGCGGCTGTTTCATCAGATACCCCCAGGTGGTCACCCCGACTGGGGGATGTTGTTGGCTCTTTTCCTGCCCCTGATTCCCATTGCCATTCTGTTGGTGATCGCGGGTGTTCTGGCCGACGTGGTTTTGCGCGATTGGATGCTGCCCCATTACGCACTGGACGACGCATCCGCCGGCGAGGCGTGGGACCGGGTCTGGGCCAGTTTCACGGCAGAAAAATTGCAGTTCTTTGTCTACGCGCTCCTGCGCCTGATTCTGCCCACGATTGCGACCATTGCCTTATTCATTGTGCTGTTGATTCCCGGAGGCGTGGTGGCCGGTTCGGTTGCCATGCTGGAATACGGAATTCACTCGGCCTTCGCAGGAACGTCCGGCGCGTCCTGGGCTGCCGGAATCTTTCTTCAAGCCTTTTTCGCCGTGGTTGCGTTCGGCTTTGCCCTTTTGTTCGGCATCTGCCTGGGAGGGCCTCTCAGCACCGGCATACGCGAGTATGCACTCGTGTTCTATGGCGGCCGCTACCAGGCCCTTGGGGACATCCTCTTTCCGCCGCCCCCGCCGCTGGCTCGTCCCGGCGAACCACAGATCGCCTGATCATGCCCAGCCTCCGCCGCCACATCGTGGTTTCGCTTCTATTCACGTTGTTCGGCGGACCAGCTCTTGTACTGGGTTACTTTCCGTGGATCATCACCCGCTTCCGCATCCCCGCCGGCGAGCCGCTTTCCGAAAGCATAGCGGCGGCCATCCTCATCGCCGCCGGCCTGGTGCCGCTGCTCGAATCCTCCGTCCGGTTCATTACTGTTGGCCACGGCACCCTCGTGCCCGTCTTGCCCCCCGAACACCTCGTTGTAAGCGGCCTCTACCGCTATGTACGAAATCCCATGTATGTGGGCGTTCTTACTGTAATCGCCGGTGAAGCCCTGCTGTTCTGGAACCGGGACGTGGTCATTTATCTTGCGGCGGTGTGGCTCATAGCCCATCTCTTCGTCCACCTTTACGAGGAGCCGAAGCTCACCAGAACCTTCCCGCAGGAGTATCCCCGCTACCAACAAAATGTCCCGCGCTGGCTTCCCCGCCTGACCGCTTTCACCTCCGGCGAACGCGTCGATCCCGAGTGAACGCCGCCTCGATCCTGGAACCTTTCCTCCTCCCCCCGTGTCAAATAAGCAGGACAATGCGAGTTGGTAGTAACCTGAAAGCTGGAGTATCCCTTTGACGCGTTGGATCACCATTCTCGCCTGCTCGGCGGCACTGCTTGGGAGTGGTGCACTTGCGCCGGCACAAAGTGCACCCGCTAAACCCGCCGCGCCCCCAAAATCCGGTCCCGTGACCATTGAGGTCCCCGTCCCCGCCTCCGTCAAAGCCAAGGCGCTGCTGCCCAAGGCGTTTGACGGATGGATCGCTGCCGCCCCCCCAAAAATCCTGACCGACGCCGCCCAGGCCGACAGCGCCAACGCCCCCGCGCTCAAGGAGTACGACTTCGCCGCCGCTGCCACCGCTACCTACAAGCGCGATGGCGAAACCCTCAACGTCCGCGCTCTCCGCTTCAACGACGCCAGCGGGGCCTACGGCGCATATTCCTTCTATCGACAGAACGGATGGCCCAGAGAGGAGATCGGCATCGGCGCAACCTCCGATAGCAGCCACAACCGCGTGCTGTTCTGGAAGGGCGAGACGGTAGTGGACGCGACCTTCTCCCACATCGGCCCCATGTCGGCCGCTGAAATGCGCGATCTGGCCAGCCAGTTGCCGGTTCCCCGCGGGAACCGCGCCATTCTGCCCCCCATTCTCATCAACCTCCCGCAGGCGGCTCTGGATAAGCAAACCACGCACTACGCGCTGGGCCCCGCAGGCTATGCCGGAAGCGGCGGAGTCCTTCCGCCCCAGCTCATCGGCTTCGATCGCGATGCGGAAACCGTCACTGCCGACTACTCACTACGCTCCGGTCCCGCCACCCTCACCATCATCGAATACCCCACCCCCCAGATGGCCGCCGCCTTTGAACCCAGAATCCGCGACTACATCAAGGCCGGCAGCCAAGCCCAGCCGTCGTTTCCCAAGCCCCTTCAGGATTCCGACCAGGCGTCCCTTGAGGTGCGCCGCAGCGGTCTCCTGGTGGTGCTCGTCAGTGGCGATGCCATCCCCGAAGAAAGCCACAACCTCCTCGAGTCGGTGCACTACGACGAAAATCTCGTCTCGGTCCCCCAGCCCGTCGAGTCTGAAGTCGCCAAGACCGGCCGGCTGCTGGTCGGCATTGCCACCCTCTGCCTCATCGGGGCTGGCGCGGCCATTCTCCTCGGCTTCTTCCTCGGCGGCGGCAGGGTACTGTACCGCATTGCGCGCGGCAAGCCAGCGTCCTCGATGTACGAAATCGAGTTCATCCGCCTGAATCTTGAGAAATAGCCGCCAGTTTCCACTTCCGTACCGAACCCGTATCCGCGAGGTTAATGGCGACTCGAAACCTGTGGGAAAATAGCCGAAAACCCTAGGAAACTCCCCAAAAACACGGAATTTAAAGCGAACAAAAGGCGAACATACTCGGCACGCGCCGCTAAACCATGTCTCCCTATCTTCCACAATACAAACAACTTATTTCGCTCAGCAATTATTCTTGACACTCCCTTCCCTCCCACCTACTATGCAGCCAGAAAGTTCTGATGGTTTTGCCTCCGTTGGAACTATTCTCCCTGAGGAAGGAGCTGCCCTGTTGCCGGGCGGCTCTTTCCGTTTTTGCTCTCACTGCTGCGCCCGCGCTGATGAACCCCTATGCACACTCACTGCGGAACTACGGCTGGGTCTCCACGCTCTGCAGCAATGCAACAATCTTGGGCGCCGCGATTCCTTGATAATTGGTCGTTAAAAGACCGTAACTCTCCACTGAGTCGTACTTTCTCCCCACGCCTGTCGATTGCGTGCCATTGAGCGCCCAATAGCTCCACGAAATCTGCGGGGTGTCTTTGAGCAGGCGGACAAACAGTCTGAACCATTCAGAATTGGCGCCGCAGTCCAATGTCTGACAGGTACCGAATTCGCCTACCCATAGAGGAGTTTCCGGTTTGGTGTGAAGCAGGAACATCGCGCGCGCTTCGTATGCCCGTTTCAATTCGTCGAAGCTGGAGAGGCCTTCAGCAAAGTAGGCGTGGGGCGAATAGACCAGCCGGTGCGCCACCGGCAATGTCACGGGCAGCTTGTCAAAACCAATAAAGTTTGTGGAGTAGTCGGGACTTTCAACCATGATCAGAAGATTTGGATTGGCGGTGAGAACGGCCCTGCCGCCGCGCTCTGCCGCAGCATGCCAATCCAATTGCGGATTTGACCCGCCCCAGGCCGCGGAATTGCGCAGCTCGTTGCGCAGATCGGCGCCCACCACCCAAGGCTGATTACGATAGCGACGCGTAATGGCCTTCCAGTCTGCCAGCCAGCTCGTCTCTGGATATTCCCGGTTGTACCAGAGCCCGTTGTGGTCGGTTTCGCTGCAACACCAGTCCGCATCGCTCATGTGGTTGTCGAGGATGATCAGGATATGCACTCGTGCCAGCGCGGTGATAACCGAGTCCATGACATCCATCGCGTGCTTGCCCTTGAACCGCGGGTTCGCCGCCACGGCATAGTCGGCCACCATCGGATTCCGCTCCAGCGTTTCGTTGGCCCAGGGCAGTCGAACGGAATTCACGCCGATCTGCCGGATCTCCGCGATGATGGCGTCTAACGGAGCGTGATCGAGGCCCCCGGCCACATATTCTTTCTGATCGAATCCATACCAATTGACAGAGGTGAGCCGCACATGGCGACCCGCGGAATCCACAATCAGGTTCCCCTGCGTATGCAGCGGCGGGAGAATCGCTCGTTGCTGGCCAGCCGCCGGAAGGGTGGCAAAAATCACAACGCATCCGCACCAAAATAGCGCTTGAAATGGAGCGGATTTCATGCGCACCAGTATAGGCGATGGGCCGTTCGCGCGCCCTGGGGTCCACCGTACATAGCCAGACATAGCCAGGCAAACATTCGCTTCTCCTGTACACTGTTGCCGTCATGAATTGTCTTTTCTGCCAGATCATTGGAGGAAGCATTCCCTCCACTCCCGTCTACCAGGATGAGCGCTGCTACGCCTTCGCCGACATTCGCCCGCAGGCCCCGGTTCACGTGCTGGTAGCCCCGCGCGAGCACATCGTCTCGCTGGCCGAAAGCGAAGCGCAGCATCGCGAACTGCTGGGACACCTGCTCTGGGCCACAGCTCAGATCGCCCAGACCAAAAACCTGCCCAAAGGCTATCGAATCGTGATCAACACCGGCGAGGATGGCGGCCAGACCGTCGACCATCTCCACATCCATTTGCTGGGCGGCCGACCTCTCTCCTGGCCCCCCGGATAAGCAGCAGCCGTTCCGTGCCTGAGAACGCGACCGGCCTGAGGCAAGATCTCGCTCGATCCGGGCCGTAAACGCTGAGCGGATCATCGAACCCTGACAGGATCCGTCTGTCACTCTCCCGCGAGCGTCTCCAGCAGGTTGTCGAAGTCGCCCAGGTCAGAGTACTCAATGATGACTTTGCCGCGGCCGTTGTGATCTTCGATGCGAACCTTGAGCCCAAGCGCCCGCTGTAGCCGCTCAGCCACCTCGCGCACATTGGCATCCACCGGCGGCTCAGGCTTCGGCTCTTTCTTGTTTCGCTCGGGATAGAGCATGCTCTGCACAAGGCTCTCGGTTTGGCGAACAGAAAGCGAAAGTGAGGCGATCCGCTCTGCCGCCTTTTCGATCTCCGGATGGTGATTCAATCCCAGAAGAGCTTTGGCATGACCGAAACTCAATTCCCCCGCCTCCACCCGGTTCTGCACGCTCTCCGGCAGCCTGAGCAGCCTCAGGAAGTTGGTGACGGTGGTCCGGTCCTTTCCGGTACGCAGCGCCATCTGCTCCTGCGTCATGTGAAACTCGCGCGCCAACCGTTCGAACGCCCGCGCCTGCTCCATGGCATTCAGATCGGCGCGTTGCAGATTTTCGACGATGGTAATCTCCATCGCCTGCTCATCCGATACCTGTCGCAGAATAGCGGGAATCGTCTGCTTGCCCGCGAGTTGGGAAGCTTTCCAGCGCCGTTCTCCGGCGATGAGCTGAAAGCGACCGTTGGCCAGCGGGCGTACCAGCACGGGCTGGACCACCCCGTTGGCGGTAATCGAAGCCGCCAATTCTGAAAGCTGCTCCTCGTTCATTTGCGACCGCGTCTGAAACGGGTTCCGATCGATCTGGTCCACCGGAATTTCGCGAGGCTTCCCTCCCTCCCCTTCCATCACGGCCGGAACCGATGCCGCAGCGGCATGCACCCGCGGCAAAAGAGAATCGAGGCCCTTGCCAAGGGCTCGGCGTTTGCTGTCTGGAGGAGCGGGGGTCGTATTCATTCAGATTCCCTTCTATTTGGCCTGGCGGCCGGAGCTTGAAACCGAGGTGCTAAAAACAGTTCAGAGCACCTTCAGGAGTAGGGCCAAAACCGAACCTCGCGTTTCGGCCGGCTGGCCTCCGCGGCCTTGCGGGCTGCTGCACGCGGGCTTTCGATCTGATTGCGTGCCAAGAATTCCCCGGCGAGCTCAAAATAGGCCTCGGTGCCGCGGGATCGGCCGTCGTAAAGGGCGATTGGCTTGCCGTAGCTGGGTGCCTCGGCCAGGCGGATATTGCGCGGAATCACGGTGCGGAAGAGCTTTTCGCGAAAGTATTCGCGCAAAGTTTCCGTGACCTGCTGCGCCAGGTTCGTGCGGTCGTCGTACATCGTGAGCAGGACGCCTTCGATGTTGATTTCCGGATTGAAGGCGGCGCGGACACGCTCCAGGGTTGAAATCAGCTCGGAAATCCCTTCCAGGGCGAAGTATTCCGCCTGCATGGGAACAACCAGCGAGTCGGCGGCTACCAGAACATTCAAGGTCAGCAGATCCAGAGCAGGCGGGCAGTCAAGGATGATCAGGTCGTAGTTTCCCTTGACCGGCGCAAGCGCCTGGCGGAGTCGTACAGCGCGGTCTTCTGCCCCGGCCAATTCGACGTTGGCGCCCGTGAGGTTCTTTGAGCCGGGCAGCAGCCAGAGGTGATCAATCTCGGTAGGCAGAATGACTTGATCCGCCGGGGCATTGCCGACGAGCACGTCGTAAATGGAGTGGCGGTTGTCGTCCCGCTGCAACCCGAGCCCGGAAGAGGCGTTAGCCTGGGGATCGCAGTCGGCCAGAAGCACCTTGAGACCCTCGATGGCCAGACAGGCGGAGAGATTGATTGCGGTGGTGGTTTTGCCGACTCCGCCCTTTTGATTGACAACACCGAGAATCTTGCCCATGGCATTTCAGGGTAAAGGGAAGGGATAGGTGCGTGCAGGCGGATCTGCTGTGGAGAACTTAGCAAAGCTGTGGAAAGCATCTCGGGCAGAATGCGCCGGCTACGTTCAAACACCTGAAGCTGAAAGACTTGCAAGCACCCCCGCGGGATGCGAAATGATGAAGCGCCAGAGGGGCACCGGTGGAAAACTCCGCGCTTTATAAGACGAAAAGCCTGAGATTGAACGGCAGGATAACAGGAATTGGATGTTCCACGTGGAACTTTCGGCCCGAGGGCACCGGCTTCGTGAAGCCAATGTTCCACGTGGAACGCTGCCTCCGTCATTCTTAGGACATTCCACATGCCTTGCAGGTTAATCTTCAGGTGCGAGCAAGATTGACCGAGCTCCGATGACAAGAATCCGGTCGTTGCTGCCAGGCAGCGGAATGATCTCATGCCAGGAAAAAGCGTTGCCCGCTGCAGTCTTCAAAATGTCGAGTTCGCTGCGGGTCGACAGCAGCGCCAGCCATCCCCCGGGACGAACGAGCCCCGCGGCGGCCTTTACCGCAGTCGGCATCCGATCGACCGCGCGAAGGGTGATGCAGTCAAATGAATCCTTCCCCATCTCTTCTGCGCGGGCGGTAAAGACGGTGACCGGGAGACCCAGGACGCGCACGGCTTCCTGGAGGAAGGCGGCCTTCTTGCCTTGCGATTCGGCAAGGGTGACCGCGATCTCCGGGCGACAAATCGCAATCGGGATTCCAGGAAAACCCGCGCCAGAACCGAAGTCGAGAAGCGTGGCAATGCCGGCGGGGAGGGCGCGGGCGCAGGCGATGGACTCGACGAAATGGCGGGAGAGGATACCGTCTTCATCGCGAACCGAGGTCAGATTCATGCGCGCATTCCAGCGAAGGATCAGCGACAGATGAGACTCAATCGATTTATATTCATGGACTTGCAATGGGTTCATGCCGCCTTCTGCCAGCACGCGGTTGAGGCGAACTGCGGGGGAATCCGGCTCGGGGCTCACTCCGCTGCGACCGAGTCTTCGACGCACGGTGGCTGCCAGCTGCCGGCTGCCTGGACGAAGGCTGCGAAGATGCCGCGGGAGAAAGCGCTGACCGTATAGGTGCGCTCGGGGTGCCACTGGACGGCCACAACGAACTGGTCGGGTGAATCGAGCTCGACGGCCTCGACGATGCCATCGACGGGGGAGACTGCGCTGACGCGGAGATTGTCGCCGACCTTGTGGATGGCCTGGTGGTGGCTGGAGTTGACCTGGGGCGGCGCTGCGCCGGGGGGGAGGAGCTGGGCCAGGCGGGAATCAGGGGTGATTTGGACCGGGTGGGCTTCAGCCACGGTGCGGCCGGGGCGGTGATTGACAGGGGTCTTGGTCACGGTTTCAAGGTCCTGAATGAGGGAGCCGTTGCGCCAGACGTTGAGCGATTGTGCGCCGTGGCAGATGGCGAGGATCGGCTTGTGCAGGTTGAAGGCGTCCTGCAGCAGGAGTTCATCGACAGCGGTGCGTCTGGGATCGGCGGGGCCGCATTCGGGGATGGGTTTCTCGCCAAACCTTTGCGGATCGACGTCAAAGCCGCTTCCGGGAAGCAGAACGCCGTGGACGCCGGCCAGCAGACGGGCGACGCGGTCCTGGCGCTCGTGGAGCGGCACGATCACGGGCGTGGCTCCGGCGGCATGGAGGGCGGCGATATAGGGCGGAAGCGAGCGCTGGTTGTACTCCGTGTCGCTGCTGGTAGGTTCGGGAATCGCGATTCGTACAGTCATCGAAGGATAGTGTAAGCCCAGGCGGCCCGACATGACACGGACGAGTCGATGGGCAGGCTTGCGGAGCGCGGTTTGGCATCATAATCTTCGCGGCCGGGTTCCATTATGGAAGGGCATCTTCAGATCTATCTAATTTAGTTTGTTACACTTGCGCCTTCTAAGATGGGGATTTTGCCAATTTTGCCGCGATTTCGCCATCTTGCATTGGGCACCCGCAATCGACGCCGGCTACAGCCAGGCGCAGGCGGATGGCTCGCCATTATCTGTGGCTACATGGCGAACCTATGTCAGCGCTTTTCCGTGAACCGGTTTGTATACCTATCGGTTATTAACTGATATATAAACCTCCGGAGAGACCATAACCCTGGCCGAAGTGGCCGCGGCGTGGTACGCTTTGCCTCCAGGAAGGTTCACGTATGGCCGTTCATGAAAGTCTGCGGCAGAAGGCTCTCGCGGCGGGAGCCGACGAGGAAATGGATAGTCTGGACTTCGAGGTTTACGCCCACGGGACTACGGCTACCTTTGCAAATCAGTTGGTGAGCACGCGGGGCAAATGTCTTTCTGAGGTGGGCGGAAAATGGAGCGGCCGATTTTTCACCGTACCCGACGTTGCCGTGGCAGAGATCTTTGCCGTGCGCACCTGCGCGCATCATCGCGCGGAGAGGCCCGGAATCGCCGCTGTCGCGCTGATGCGAACGATTGTCACTACGCTGCGCTCGCAGGGACTCCTGACCTGTCCACCTATCCAAGGACCCCCTCCCGGAGTGACCGCCACTACGCCGCAGTTCGTCTTTGAGCGCGGCGCCCTCGAGACCCTCAAGCGTTCCGGCTTTTTCTTCCTGGTGAAATGATCTAATTCAAACGCAGATGTATGCCTCATATTCGGTGGACCAGCCAAATATCGTCGACATGTTGAAGCTTCGATCCTTTTACGCAGGGGACCGTACTTACGGTCAGTGATCATCTCGATTGGTCATGAAGCTATCACCGGCGAGCGTGTGGTAATTCGAAGCCATGAATTGAAAGCGAAATGAAGGACGCAAGCGAGAAGCCATGCCTCCACAAGATAGTTCTATCGCCGCCTAACGTCAGTTACCACGTGCGTGCTATCACCGTCTTGCGTACTCATGCATACTGGGCTAGAGCGGCCATGAACAAAGTCCTCAGCTCTGCCGTTGAAGCCATTGGGAACACACCATTGGTACGCCTTGATCGCTTCACGCGAATCTACGGTGTGGAAGGCGCAATCGTCGCGAAGCTGGACTATCTGAACCCAGGCTTTTCCAAGAAGGACCGAGCGGCTCGCGGCATTATCGAGGCGGCAGAAAAAGACGGGACTCTGCGTCCCGGGCAAACCGTGGTCGAACTGACTTCAGGGAACATGGGAACTGGACTGGCCATTGTTTGCAGTGTAAAGGGCTATCCGTTTATTGCAGTGATGTCGAAGGGCAATTCGGCGGAGCGTGCCCGGATGATGCGAGCGCTTGGCGCCCAAGTGGTCCTTATCGATCAACTCCCACACTCTGTTCCGGGGCAGGTCTCGGGCGGTGACCTGGAGCTGGTCAGCCGGGAGGCACAGCGAATTACAAAGGAGCGCGACGCCTTCCGCGCCGACCAATTTCATCTCGAAGGCAACGCGCGCGCTCATTATGAAACGACCGGTCCGGAAATATGGGAGGCGACGAACGGAGCAATCGACGGATTCGTAGACTTTGTTGGCTCAGGTGGCACCTACGCTGGAGTTACCAAGGCCCTGAAAGAGAGAAATCCACTGGTTCGCTGCTATGTTGTCGAGCCTGAAGGTGCGG
This sequence comes from uncultured Acidobacteriota bacterium, assembly GCA_963833995.1. Lineage (GTDB taxonomy): Bacteria > Acidobacteriota > Terriglobia > Terriglobales > Acidobacteriaceae > Telmatobacter. The sequence continues at coordinate 86,903 of CAWIAE010000014.1, forward strand.
CAGCAGCGGCCGGTCAACCGATTACCCAGGCCGAACACCCAATCCAGGGAGGAGGCTATTCGATGGGTGACCTTCAGTTTCTGCGTGGCGCCCCGATCGACGGATACGTCCAGGTTTCAGGAAACGAGGCCCGCGACGTAGCCCGCGCTCTTGCTCGACACGAGGGCATCTTTGGTGGGTTCTCCTCCGGGGCAAATGTTGCAGCCGCGCTACGCCTTTTGCATGCCGAAATGCGAGGGAAGATCATCGGTGTCGTGATCTGCGATTCTGGCCTGAAATATTTATCGACAGACTTATGGACGTAACGGGATATAACAGAGGGCATCGGGCACATATCGACGCAATCCTAGACCCTCAGCGAGCCACGGAATCCCCTGCCGCTATAAAAACAGGGTGCAGTGTTGTGATAGACGAAGACAGTGTCGAAGCGGCGATCGGCGAAGATGGCGCCGCCGAGCTTGGTGATCGCAGCGGGTGTTTTCAACCAGCTCTGCGTTTTTGTATCGAAACTTCCAAGTTTCTGCAACTCCCGATATTGTTCTTCCGTTAAAGGCTCGATGCCCATGGCGGCTGCCATATCGAGGACGTTACCTGCTGGATGCAATCCCTCTTTATTTCTTTTCTCCTGTCCTTCACGGTGGTAACAGATCCCTCTGCGGTCTTTGGGAGTTTCTGCTGAACAATCGCAAAAGATGTATTCCCCTGTGCTTTTTTCGTGACCGATCACATCCGGTTCACCGCCCGTTCTTTCCATCTCATGGAGTGAACGCAGTGCCTGAGGACTGGCTGCCAGCTTTGCCTCCACCCTTGTCCATTCAAGCCCTCTATGACGGTTCATGTTTTTCTCAAAACGAGATTGCAATGTTCTGAGCAGTTCATCACGTTGCGTTTTTGAAGGGGTCAGGTTTGCCATCGTTTCCTGTTGAGAAAGGGAAGCTTTGTGGCCACTTCTCGGGGATTATGAGGTTTGTGGTTTCCCACCTCCGACGCAAAAACAAACACGCGTCAATGCTGGGACACGCAAGTCAATTGACTCTCCAATGCCAGCTTACTCCGTACGAAGTGCTGTGAGAGGATCTACGCTTCCGGCGCGCCCGGCGGGGATTGCGCTCGCTGCCAATGCGACCGCGCCCACCGCCAGGACGGCGGCAAGATAGCTCACTGGGTCAAGTGACGTGACGCCATAGAGAGAAGACGCAAGAGCACGGCCCACGAGCACTGCAAGAGGAATGCCCATCAGCACTCCGGCCACGGTCAGGAGCAGGCTGTCTTTCAGGATCATCCAGACCACCTGTCCACGGCGCGCGCCCACCGCCATGCGCACTCCGATTTCAGCCGTTCGCATGTTTACCCGATAGGCAAGCGTTCCGTAGAGCCCAGTGGCCACCAGGACAATCGCCAGAATGCCGAAGAATCCAGCCAGCCGCGCAAAGAGAATTTGGCCGGAGATGCCGAGGTCATATTGCTCGCGCTGGGTCATGGGCCGTATCAGCGGCAGGTTCGGATCCAACTTTTGCACCGCTTTCTGCGCGGCCGGCAGAATCGCAAGGGGCGCGCCGTGCACGCGCATTTCAACGTGCATTGGACCCAAGTAGGGAATCTGCGCATACATATACCAGGCCATGGGGATGGGCTCTTCGTCGATGCTGCGGTATTTGTGGTCCTTCACCACGCCGACGATCGTCATCGAATAACGCCCGTCGTCGGTTCCAATGATCTGGCCCAGCGGGTTTTGATTGGGAAGAAAGCGCCTGGCGAACTCTTCATTGATGATGCCGACGTGGGGCGACTTGGCAGTATCGGAATCCGCAAAATCGCGGCCCGCGAGCACGGGCACGCCCAGGGTATCGAAGAAGTTCGGGCCCACCACATTACTGCGCACGGTTCTGGATGCGCCGTTGGCCACGTCGGGCAATCTGCCATCGACCATCATGTCGCTGTTGTCCGACCCTCCCGAACCGATGCGCTCCTCCATGACGGTCACCGATTCCACGCCCGGCAGGACACGAAGCTCGTTGATCAGGCGCTGATAGAATGCCACGCCCTCGGGGATGGATGGCACCTTCGGGTTGACTCCGAAAACCACCAGCCCATCGACCTGCATTCCCAGTGGTGTGTTTTCGAGATTGCGCAGCGTGCGAATCAGCAGCCCTCCACCTACCAGCAGCACGACGCAAAGGGCCATCTGGAGCGAGACAACGATTTTGCCGAAGCGCGATTTACGTGCATCCGTATGGGAGGTTGCGGCGGTTGTCTTCAGCGCCTGTTCCGCTCCACTGGCCAGGGCCACGCGCATCGGCGCCAACCCAAACAGCAACGCGGCAATCGCCACCACGGCGAGCGTGAACAGCAGGACATTCTTATCTGGTGCCAGGCTTGACTCGATCTGCGCCCAATTTCCCAGGAGTCGTGTCGCCATTTCCGCAAAGCACCACGCCAGTGCGCCTCCCGCCACAACCAGGAGAGCGCTCTCCGTCAGCAGTTGCCGAAACAGTTCGCCGCGTCCGGCCCCGAGCGCCTGGCGCACCGAGAATTCGCGCTGGCGACTCGCATTCCGCGCCATCAGCAACATCGCCACGTTGGACAGCGCAATCACCAGCACCAGGCCCACCATCGCCATCAGGATGCGCAGCGGTTTGCCGTACGTCTCGTCATATCCGGGAAAGCTCTTCGCGTCGGCAAGGCTCAGGACGGGCGGTTTTTCTCCCTGCGGAGGGGAGCCGAGCCCCGCATACGCTGCCCTCTGAAAGACGGGCTGCAACTCCGCGATAACCTGGGCCCTGGTCATGCCCGGCGCAATACGCCCCATGAGCCGGAGACACCACCAGGTCTGGTTGGATATGTAAGTCTTGCCGTCTTGCAGCGGATTGCCCCACGCGTTCAGCTCCGGACGGCTCTGCAGCGGAATCCAGAAATCGGTCGACCCACCTGCCTCGGTACCTTCAAATCCTTCCGCCGCAACTCCGACGATGGTGGTGGCGACGCCGTTCACAAAGAGGGTCTGGCCCAATACGTCCGGATTGCGCGCAAAGCGCCGCGTCCAGTAGTTGTAGCTGAGAACGGAAATCGGCGCATGGCCCAGCTCATCTTGTTCAGTGAATCCGCGGCCCAGCGGTAACTTCACGCCCAGGCCGGAGAAAAAGACGCCGCTCACCATGTCGCCTTCTGCTTCCTCCGGTTGCGCGCCGACACGAACGGCTACTTTACTACCCGACAAAGGGACGTAAGCGATCACCTGCGAAAGTGGCCGCGACTGACGCCGCAAGGCATCGTAAACGGGATAGGAGAATGTCTCGTTGGAATCGATGGTGCCGGTGCCGCGCGGGGGATTGGATGTCCTCAAGTACACCACGCGATCCGGGTCCGAGACCGGCAGCGACCGCAGCAGCACGGCGTTCATCACGCTGAAAACCGCCGTGTTGGCGCCGATGCCGAGCGCCAAAGTCAGGATCGCCGTGGCCGCGAATCCTGGACTCTGCGATAGCGACCTCAAGGCGAATCGGAGGTCGCGCAGGAGCTTTTCTAAAATTAACCATCGGCTTTTCAGGTAAAAGCGCTCCTGTGCGGCGTGGACATTGCCAAACTCACATCGCGCCTTCCTACGGGCCGCAGCCTCGCTCAGTCCATCGTGCCGAAGGTCGTCGGCTTCGAGCTCAAGATGCGCTCTGATTTCTTCCGCAAAATCTTCCGCACTTCGCTTGCGCGCGAACATGCTCATGCCTCCTCACCTTGCGGTCCGTCGCCTGAATCGAGAATCAAACCCATCGCGCGTGTCAGCCGCCGCCATTCACCGGACTTTTCCATCAGCTGTTCGCGACCCTTGGGGGTTAGTGAATAGAACCGCGCCTTACGGTTGTTTTCACTCACCCCCCATTTCGCCTGAATCCATTTTTTGTCTTCCAACCGCTGCAACGCCACATAGAGCGATCCGTGGTCGACAAAGAGCACCTCTTCCGATTGGCGCTGAATGGAACGCGCCACGCCCTGCCCATGACAAGGTCCGAGGAGGAGGGTCTTCAGGATCAGCAGGTCCAGGGTGCCCTGCAGCAGGGCGATGCGGTCGTCGTTGGTCTCTCGGGTAGACATACGACCTAAGTATCCGGCCGTTCGGGTAGATTGTCAACCCCGAATAAGAGGCACCCCGGTGACCGGTATATTCGTTTGCGATAAGGAGTTCATTTCGTGCTTACGTGGGCGCGTAAAACCTCTACGCCCGATGGGAACGTCACGCTCTCGCTTTGTTCGGCGGTAATGAACACATCGAAATCTTTCGAGACCGTCTCTAATTTCAATTCGCCACTTAGATGCTTGTCTACCCCGATCGCACCCTGTTTGAATGCCTCGCCACCGTTTGGACGAATCCAAACGAGATAGTTATTGGCAGCGGGAGTCAGACTGGCAGGTGTCGCAAGATGGTCCACTTTGATATCAAGCTTCATGTTTCCGTTGTCTTTGGCTCTTTGAACTTTAACTGTTCCCGTCGCTGCCGGAACACCGGCATCTGAAGTCATCTGGTATTCCTTGGTTGGAGTTAACGGCCATACCGCGAGCAACGCTACCATTGCGATTGTGATGTTCATATGTTCTCCTGAACATTGCAGGATCGCGTGATCATCTGCTCTATCGATCTCGATCAACTTCATCCAAGACGCAACAGGTGCAAACGCGGTGCATGTCTTTCGTATTATCGAACAGCACGGTTATCGAACACTGGTCACAATTGCTCATCTATAAAACCTCGACCATCGAGCCTCGCATTCTGGGAGCTGCATTCCGTATCAATACAGCGCTCACGAACCCCGGGAGTCTGTCGGCTGTTTGGCAAGGTTTTGCTCGATTCATCTGTGCAGACACCACGGCCCGACATAGCTGCCGGGCCGCTGTGTTTTGCTGCTTTGCCTCCGTCAGATTCGCATGGGCATCAAAACGTAGCGTTATTTGTACTCGGCGTCGGGGTCTTCAGGGCGCATCTGGCCGGCGGACTGCGAGTCTTTGAACTCGAGGCGGACTTCGCCTTCGTTGCCCAGGGCCTTGAGGAAGTCGAGGATGTAGGTGGAGTTGAAGCCCACGATGATGGGATCGCCGGCGTAGGGCGTGTCGATGGTGTCTTCGCTCTCGCCGGATTCGGTGGACTGGGCGCTGATCTTGAGCTCGTTGCCTTCAAGGCGCAGGCGGATGGCGCCGGAGCGCTCGTCGGCGAACTGGGCCACACGCTGGATGGCGGCGGAGAGTTCGCTCGAGCGGACCACGGCGAACTTGGTGTTGTCGCGCGGCATGACGGCCTCGAAGTTAGGGAACTGGCCGGAGAGGCTTGCGGGTGCTGAGGGTGCGATGTCCGACGCGGAAGAAGAGGGTGTGCTCGTCGTCGGCGAATTCGATCTTTTCGGCTTCGGTAGTTGGCGAGCAGCTGCTGCAGCTCCTGCAGGGCCTTGCGCGGAATGAGCACGCGCTTTTCGCCGCTGATGCCTTCGAGGGTTTCGTCGGGCTTTTCGACGAAGGAGAGGCGATGGCCGTCGGTGGCGACCATGGCCAGCGACTCGGCCTTGAGGACCAGCAGAGCGCCGTTGAGGGTGTAGCGCGATTCCTCGTTGGAGATGGCGAAGATGGTGCGCGCGATGAGGGTCTTGAGAGCCGACGGCGGAGATGCTGGTGGCGGCGACCGTGGGGAACTCCGGGACCTGGGGATAATTGGCGCGCGCCATGCCGACCATCTTGGTGTTGGAGCGGCCGCTGCGAATCTGCACCCAGTGGTTTTCAAGCAGCTTGATGGAGATGTCGCCGTCGGGCAGCAGCTTGATGTAGTCGTAGAGCTTGCGCGCGGGAATGGTGCAGGAGCCAGGCTTTTTGACCTTGACGGCGGCGCTGGTGCGGATGGCCTGGTCGAGATCGGTGGCGGTGATGTTGAGCCGGTCGCCTTCAGCCTCGAGAAGAAAATTGGACAGAATCGGGAATGGTGGTCTTGCGTTCCACCACGCTTTGCGTGGCGGTGAGTTCCTTCACCAGATCCTGGCGGCTTACGGTAATCTCCATCGCTGCCCCCTGCGCGGCCGGCTTTTCAACTTCAGTTTCCACGATCGACATTGACCACTCCTCGCGTTGCCACGGAGAACCGCGGCACATCCAAACCGGAATTCAAACCCATTCCACGCTGGCCTCACTCTACAACACACGGCTGACCAGCGGAAAATGCCCGTCCATTTCTTCCTCTTGATTGTATTCACCTTGGCAAATTTCCGGGCGTGGAAAACAGGGGTTCATCTCTGGATTGTGGAGCAACTTTAGGCGGAGTGGGATTTGAAGGTGATTCCGCAGCCTGAGGCGTGAGGCTCGAAATGCAGGCCATGCCGGAAACGCGCGACGGGGAGTAGGAAAAGGATTATTAAGTAATAAAAAAGACAGTAGTACCCGTAGTTCAGGCAGGAAAAGTGGAAAGGTGGGCCAAGTGCCTTCCTGTGCCGGGTTTAGGTGGAGTGCAGGTTTTCTAAAACGAGGCTGTGCAATTCAGGAGATTTGGAAAAGAAGGCGCCAGGGAGGGCATAGCCACCCCGGTTTCCCACCACTCCCACAGCGGGACGGAAAAGGGCTGTGGATCGCGAGTGGTTTTTGTGGAGAGCGGGGCAGGGGCTAGTGGGAACAGAGAGTTGCGGGGGACCGATGTTCCACAAGCGCCATGGAAGAGGCGCTTGTGGAGGAGGCATACCTTGACGGTCTACACGACCATGTTGTAGATAATCTAGGTATGGGAAAGCCGATCGATCTCGTTCAGGGCACACTCGATCTTCTGATTCTTAGAACCCTTTCGCCGGAAGCCATGCACGGTTGGGCGATTGCCAAGCGCATTCAGCAAATGTCGGGGGAAGTCCTGCAGGTGCAACAAGGTTCGCTCTACCCGGCGCTGCACCGGCTGGAACAGCAGGGATGGATCAAGGCCAAATGGGCTGAAAGTGAAACCGGCCGCCAGGCCAAGTTCTATTCCCTGACCGCAGCAGGGCGCAAGCAACTGGAGACGGAAACCGCCAACTGGAACCGGCTCTCGGCGGCAATCAATCTGATTGTGAGCGAGGCCTGAGCAAGCAAAAAGCAAAGGAGGCTCCATGCGCTGGTATGCGCGGTTGCGAATGAGGATCGCGATGCTCTTCAGGCACGGCCAGGAGATCGCACATCTCGATGACGAGTTGAGCTTTCACATCGAGCGCCAGATCGCCGAAAATCTCGCATCCGGGATGAGTGCGGAAGATGCGCGCTGCGCGGCCCTGCGCAGCTTTGGTAATCCGGCGCTGCTGCGCGAGCAAACGCGTGCCACCTGGAGCTGGGGTTGGCTGGAAACCTCGGTGCGCGATCTGCGTTATGGCGTGCGCACCCTGCGCCGGACGCCTGGCTTCTCTTTGATTGCAATCGCCGTGATGGCCTTGTGCATTGGCGCGGCCACATCGCTTTTCACTATCGTGCGCTCGGTGCTGCTCAGGCCGCTGCCTTTCCACGACCCCGGCAGGCTGGTGATGGTCTATGAGCACTTCCGCGGAGACTGGGCGAATCAGCACGGTTTTGACTACAACGTGGTGGCGCCTGCCGACTTCTATGACTGGCGCGCGCAAACTCACGGCTTTGAAGATATGGCCGTGTGGCGCTACGGGCAGTTCAACCTTACCGGCGAGCGCGGAGAGTTGCCTGAACTTGTGATGGCGCGCGGCGGGAGCTGGAACCTGTTTCCCCTGCTGGGAGTGCAAGCAGCCATTGGACGCACGTTTACCGAGAGCGAAGATCGTCCCGACGGAACTGCTGTGATGCTCACGTGGAGTCTCTTTGAGCGGCGATTCGCGGGCGATCCTTCCATCGTGGGAAGGCAAATCCATCTCGACGCGAAGCCCTATACGGTGGTGGGCGTGCTGCCGAAGTGGTTTACCTATCCGGATGCGAAGGGGCAAGTCTGGGTTCCGTATGCGGCGGGATTACCACCGGAGACCCTGAAACATCACGACTATCACTTCAGCCGTGTAGTGGCCCGATTAAAGCCGGGGGTGAGCCTCGCCAGCGCCATAAGCCAGGTGGAAGCCGTTCAGTATCGGCTGCACATGGCCCACCTCAACGAACCTGTAGCCGAAGATGTTGCGCCGCGATCCATGACCGATGACCTTGCGAGAGATGTGAAGAAGCCGCTCATCATCCTGATGTGCGCCGTCGCATGCATGTTGTTTATCGGATGCCTGAATGTCGCGAACCTTCTGGTGGCGCGGGGCGCGGCGCGACAAAAGGAAGTTGCGATTCGCAGCGCCCTTGGCGCGCAAAGGTTCACACTCATTCGCGAACAGTTAATTGAGAGTTTGCTGATTTGCTTTGCGGGCGGCACAGCCGGTATCTTGTTGTCGCTTGCTGCGACCAGATGGCTCGCCAGCGCCTGGAAAGACTTGCCGACCGCGCAGGGCATCCATGTGGACGGTGCTGTGCTTGGCTTTGCGTGCGCCGTCACCTGCGCCGCTGCGTTGCTTGCGGGCCTGTTGCCGGCCATCTCTTCCACCAGCAAGATGATCCTGGCCACGCTCCAGGCCTCGTCGCGGACCGCCGGTGGCAGCCTTTCCCGCACCGCGCTTCGCAAAACTCTGCTCACCGTTGAGATCGCGGTCACGGTAGTTTTGCTCATCGCCGCCGGCCTGCTATTGAAGAGTTTTGTCCGCCTGCGAACCGCCGACCTCGGCTGTGCCACCGACAACGTTCTCACCATGGGCTACAGCCTCCCCAAGGAGAAATACGACAAGCCGGAGAAGGTAGACGCGTTCAACGAAACCCTGATGGAGCGGCTGCGGGCCATGCCCGGCGTGCGCGCCGTGGCTCTTGGTTCCACGTTGCCGGGCGGTGGCTATGGCGGCGATGACGTCTTCACCATTCCGGAACATCCACCCATCAAGCCGGGCGCAGAATTGCCCGACGCTCTCACTCGCACGGCCGATCCGGGATACTTCAGTGCTTTGCAGATTCCCCTGTTGCAGGGACGCTTTTTCACCAGCCAGGATCGCGTCGATAAGGCGAACAAAGTGATCATCAGCCGCCAGCTCGCCCGGCAGTACTTCCCCGGAGAGGACCCCATCGGCAGGCACCTTCATGTTCCCGCCCATAAGAACATCGATTACGAGGTCGTGGGCGTGGTCGCCGACACCCTTTGGCAAGTGGGCCGGGCAATCGAGCCGACTATGTACTTCCCCATCCTGGATGGGGGTTCTGACATGAACGGACAGGCCCTCGCCGTGCGTACTGCGTCTGACCCGCTGGCCATGTCAATACCGATACAAAAGCAGATTGCCGCGCTCGATCCGGAACTGCCCGTCTCCGACGTGCTCACCATGCAGCAGGTCATTGGGCAATCTCTGGGCAACCAGAGCTTCAGCGCCACCCTGGTGCTGGCCTTCGCAATTCTCTCCCTGGTACTGGCGTCGGTTGGATTGTACGGTGTGCTCTCTTACCTCATGACCCAGCGCATGACGGAGATCGGCATTCGCATCGCCCTGGGCGCGCAACGGGAACAAGTGCTTCGCCTGATGCTGATCGACGGTTTGCGTCCGGCACTATTGGGGCTGGTATTCGGTCTCGGAGTGAGCGCCGCGGTCACCCGCATGATTCAGTCGATGCTCTACGGAACACAACCCCTCGATCCGGCGGTCTTTGCCGCGGTGGCCGCAACGCTGTTGCTGGTGGCTGCTCTAGCCTGCCTTGTCCCCGCGTGGCGCGCCTCGCGGCTCGACCCCATGCAGGCTCTGCGAACGGAGTAATCAGAGTCCGTTGGTGCTCCACAGCTGGTCGCCGGCTTGCGCTACAAGATCATCGATGGTTCCGTCGGAGAGGCGAATGGATTTGAGCGCCTGAAGCGCCGTTTCCGTCCGCTCCACCGTCCACACGCCCGGGCCATAGATATGCAGTCCGCTTAATCGCCCCGCAAGATCGTCGGCGGTTGCCGGCCCTATGACTTTCAGGGTCATAAGAATTTGATACTGCTCTTCTGTAAGCGCGACGCCCTTGTGCTTCAATCGATCCGCAAGAGCCACGGTTCCCGCCAGCAAACTGACTGCGAGAACCGCGGGAGAGGCGGCCGTAACGGTTGCAAAACCCGCGATCGCCAATGCGGCCGCAGCCAGTATCTCGACCAGCTTGAGGTTTTCGTTCTTGATAGCCCAGCGCGACCATCCGAGCTGACCGATCTGAAAGTGAACGTTAGGTCCACCTCTGGTGATTTTGTGCTCGAGGATGCCGGCATCGCTATAAAACCGGGCGATGATTGGCTCTTTGAGCTCGTCCGGAATGGTTGCGGATTCGCGAATATCGCGCCGAATCCATTCCATCCTCTCGTGAGAGGTTTCTCCGGGGTAGGGTGGAACTCCGTCTATCGCTTGCAGCATTGGCACTTCTCCTTGCCTCTCCATCGATACGTCAGAGCAAATTATTGCGGAGCCACAGCATATCGGTGCAGCGATCGATAAGCAAGATCAGAGTTCAGAGGCGAAAGAGGTGCAGTGACATCCGGGTACCGCAATCGTGTGTAACGGCTCTATTGCATGGTCATTCCCAGCTCGGAAAACAGAAACGCCTGAAGATCGGCCTGCTCCAAAAGCGCTTCACTGGTCTTTGTGCTCAAGCCATGGCCCGCATTGGCGTTGGTGAGCAGCAGCACCGGCCGTCCGCTCGCCGACATGGCCTGCAGATCCGCCGTCATCTTGCGCGAGTGCGCCGGATTCACGCGATGGTCGTTGTCGCCAGTCACAAAAAGCATCGCCGGATACTTCGTTCCCTGCACCACGTGGTGATACGGAGAGTAGGCGTACAGCGCCCGGAATTGCTCCGGATTTTTCACCGTTCCGTACTCGGTGGTGTTAAAGGTGCCATTGGGATCCAGTTCTGTCCGCAGCATGTCATAGATCCCCACCGCCGAAAACACGGCTCGAAACAGCTCAGGATGTTGCGTGATCATGGCGCCCATGAGCAAGCCGCCGTTGCTGCCGCCTTCCGCCGCCAGGTGTTCCGGTGAAGTGTACCGGTGGTCCACCAGGTACTGTGCGCACGCCGCAAAGTCGTCGAAGACGTTCTGCTTGTGAGTCAGGCTGCCTGCCCTGTGCCAGTTCTCCCCGTACTCCCCGCCGCCGCGCAGATTGGCAATGGCCAGAACGCCGCCGTGATCGAACCACAGCCGCGATCCGGAGAATTCCGGCGTCATGCTGATATCGAAACCGCCATACCCGGTAATCAGCGCCGGATTCCTGCCGTCTAGAGCCGTCCCTTTGCGCATTAGAATGGTCATCGGCACCCTGGTTCCGTCTTTCGAAACTGCGAACACCCGCTCAACGTCAATGTCCTTGAGATCCACCTCTGTCTCGCTGCGAAACGGCAATGCTTGGGGGTCGCCCTTGCCGTCATACCGGTACCATTGCTGCGGAGTTGTATACGTCTCGGCGGCAAACAACAGAGAGTCCCTGTCGAACCGCACCAACTCGCCGATTGAGGCAACCTTGGGCGCGGGCACATCCTTCAACCGCTCTCCGTCGAGGGAATAAACACGCACCTCTTCGGGGCCGCCATCGATGGCCGTTACATATAGCTTGTCTTCGGCCAGGAAAACGCGCCCTGTTTCAAATCCCGATCCTTCAAGGCTTGCGTCGCTCGCCTTCACCACCAGCTTTGCGTCGCGTGCGCTGTAGTCGTCCGCCCGCAGGTGCCACATCTCGCCCATATCCGAGTTCTTATGGCTCAGCATCCAGACACTGTTATCAAGGCCGAACGTCATCATCACGATCTTGTCGCTGAACTGCGTCAGCTGATGCGCTTTCCCGTCCGGTCCAAGCACAAACTCTTCATACTGGCCGCCATCCCCGTTAGCCACCGTGACCAGCAGATGGCTCGAATCGGGTGAGTCGCTCAGAGTCGTCTCCGCAATCCGCGGAAAATCCTTCCCCAGCACATAGCGGTCTTCGGCCGGCTCAGTTCCCAGCTTGTGGAAGTACACCTGCTGATAGAAGTTCATGTCTGCCGCCGGCCGCTCGTTGCCCTGCGGATAGCGCGTGTAATAAAAGCCCGAACCATCCGCGTTCCACGCCATATCGCCCCCGCCGGTAGCAAAGTTCACCCGGGGCACGATCTCTCCCGTCTGCTTGCCTGTCGCCATGTCGATCACGTAAAGCGCGGCATCCTCGCTGCCGCCCGTATAAAGGGCCAGCCCCGCCAATTTGCCATCCGGCGACACCTTGTACCACTCCGGCAGCAGCACCTGTCCGGGGACCAGCTTCGCCGTATCCACAATCAGCCGCTCTGAAGCTTTATCCTCCGGCGAGGCAAACACCACCAGCTTCGTCCCGTCCTGTCCCGGATCGTAGCGCAGTGCAAACAGCCGCCCCCCGCGAACTTGAAAGTCGTAGTACCGGGTGTGCTCCTTCTTGATGCGTGCTTCCAGGTAGGCCAGAATCGCGTCGCGCTGGGGCAGGCTATTCATGAACGCCGCGGTGTAGGCGTTCTGCGCCGCCACCCACTGCTTCACCTCGGGGGAGGCTCCATCCTCGAGCCACCGGTAATTGTCCGTCACCTTGACGTCAAAGTAGGTGTCAACTACCGGGCGCTTTGGAGTAGGTGGAGGACCGGCCTGACCCCACGAAACGGAAGCGGCAACAATCAGCAGACCGACAAAAGCAGAGCGCACAATGGCACCTCCTGGCGACAAGTTCCGGCGCACGTCCGGATCGTCGCGGCAGATAACTGGTTCGTGGAAAATCCAAGGGGGAAGACTGGCGCCCACATCGGCCGGTTCTGAGGATTCTACGCTAAAGCCTGTGCCTGCGGATTCAAAGGCAAAGGTGAAATATGCGCCCGCAGTTCCTCAATCGCCGCGCGCAGCCGCTCCGTCAACTCGTTGGCCTGCCGCAGATGCATGCCCGCCGTTACGATCGGCTCGCCCACCGCCATCCGCAGCTCTGCCGGGTAGAAATGCCGCGTATGGATGGGCAGCAGGTCGTACCCCCCGCTCAGCAATACGGGCACCAGCGGAACCTGTGCGCGAATGGCAAGATAGGCCGCGCCGGAAAGAAACGTCTGCAGCTCCCCGTTCGGCGTCCGCGCGCCCTCGGGAAACACGAACAGCGGCATTCCGGCCCTCAGCGCCTTCACCCCGGCCCCCAGGCTCGACAGGGTGGCGTGCGGATTCTCCGTATTGATCGGAATCTGCCCCGAGCGGTTCAAATACCATCCGATGAACGGCAGCGACCAAAGCTCCGTCTTCGCCAGGATACGAAACTGCACCGGCATCGACGCGAACACCACCGGCGTATCCATATAGGACGTGTGATTTGAGGCAAAGACGGCCACCGGATACCTGGTAGCGTTTTCCATTCCCCGCACCGTGAGCCGGCAACCGGATATCGCCACACAGCTTCGTGCCCACATCCGCGCAATGCGATGCTGTGCGCGTCCCGTCTTGTCGAGCAGCGAAACCGCCAGCGAAACCGTTCCGAACAGCGCTGTCGAAAGAAAGAACGCCGGTGCCTGGATCACGTTGGTCCGCCAGCGGTAAAGCCGTGGCAGCGGTTCGGGCGGGCGGCTCATCGCGCAGCACCCACCGGCTGCCCCAACGCCTGAGCAAGATCGGCAAGAAGCAGGCTGCGCGCCTCGCCCACCAGGTACACAGACCCGGAGATCACGATCACCCCGTCTGCCGTCCGGTCCTTCGCAATTCTCAGCGCCTGGCTCACCGATGCCGCAGCCTCCGCCGGCGTTCCCGTAGCCTCGGCTGCCGCCAGCAGGTCGCCCATGGGCGTCGCGCGCGGGCTGGCGATGGGCGCGAATATCACCCTCTCAAACAGCGGAAACAGAATCTGCGCCATCTCTGCCGCTGGCTTGTCGCGCAGGCAACTGAAGATCAGCGTCCGCAGCCCCGCTTTGACCAGAATTTCCTTGAGCCCCGCCCGCAGAGCCCAGGCGCCCGCCGGATTATGCGCCACATCCAGAATGCACTCCGTACTTTGGCCGGTCATCGAATTGGGGATCACAATCCTCTCCAGCCGCCCCGGCCACCGCGTCTGGTGGATCCCCTCGGCAATTGTCACCGCCGTAATCGGAACCCCATGGTGGGCCGCCAGTTCCACCGCCGCAGCCATCGCCAGCGCTACGTTGCGATGCTGGTGCGCTCCCCGCAGCGGCGAAGCCACCTCGATCATCGTCCCCATCGCCTCCACCTGGTACGGAGCCGCGGCATTCGCGCCTGTAGACGGCATATAAGGCACTGCGCTCACCCCGCTCACCCCCAGCTCCGTCGCCACCTCGCCCAGTACCTGGTTCGCCTCCGGATGCTGCGGCAACGTGATCAGCGTGCCCTCCAGGCCGCAGAATTCCGGCCTTCTCTCGCGCAATCGCCGCAATGGTCGATCCCAGCCACTCCGTGTGGTCCAGCGAAATGTCGGTGACGATCGAGAGCAGCGGATCGACGATATTGGTCGCGTCCAGCCGCCCGCCCATGCCCACTTCCAGCACCGCCATCTGCACATTCATGGCTGCAAAATGCAGAAAAGCCATCGCCGTCAGCGTCTCGAAAAAGCTGGGCATCTGCCCCAGCCTGCCATCCGCAACCAGTTGCCGGGCCGCGTCCCCCACGCGATAGAACAAGCGTGCGAAATCGTCGTCCCCGATCTGCCCTCCATCCACTTCAATGCGCTCATTGGGCCGATTCAGATGCGGCGAAGTATAAAGCCCCGTCCTCACCCCCGATACCGTCAGAATCGAGGCCAGCGTCGCCGCCGTCGATCCCTTCCCGTTGGTTCCGGCAATCAGCACCGAGTTGAAGCGCCGATGCGGATCGCCCAGCGCACCAAGCAGAACGCCAATCTCGTCCAGCGAGAATTTGCGCCGCGGCTGCCCCGGCCGGACGTGCAGCTCCGGCACCATGGCATTCAATTCATTGATGGCCGACTGGTAAGACATTGAAGCTTCAGTATAGAAGAGCAAAACAGCGATCTGTCTCGGAGGCATTGAAGGGTACGGCGGTAAACCGTGAATCGCGAAATGCTCCTCCTGCCCAATCATTTCTGACTTTCAATTTTCGCAATTGGGCGCAAAATATACGTGGAGGTGAAACCATGAAGCCCTTACTTCAGCTCAATCTGCAAAGTGATCGCGAGAAGGCCGAGTCGGAGAATCCTCCCAAACCGGAAGGCGAACAGCAGGAGCCCCGCGTGGTGGGCAAGAGATTGAATCGACTGGCCAGGAAGGCCGCCCACAAAGCGGCCACGGAATATAGCCGGAGCGGCTCGGGCATTTTTGCGAAATAGCCGCCCAACTGACGCATTGCTGTAATGGCTACTGAGGCCTTAAAAACATAAAGACCGGCCCGATCGTTCCATCTGCCCCGTTCTGCGGACCCCGATGGGGCGGCCACGAAACCGCTCTAACAGCGGGTAGGGATGGTGTGGTCCGGCGGACGGACGGCCGATGACCACCTCTGCCCGGCCGCAATTAAAACTAGTTGGCTCCAGCGGTCTTCGCGGGCTGAGCTGGTTCTTCGGCTTTCGGTTTGGCCAGGGCTTCGTCGACCCGCTTCTTGAAGTCTCCCTGGTCTTCGTGCCCCCATCCGCTGTAGTTGGAGACGACCTGCATCTCGCAAGCGGCGCCCTTGGGCACCAGCGTGACATGGTTCATGCGCTGCAGGAGCACTCCGGAGACATCAACGTGGACGGAGTGCTTTGGCTGGTAGTCCGCTTTCATGGCCGCGTCGTCGCTCTGCACCTTGGCGTAGTTATCGGTGTTGCCCAGGGTCGCCTTGATCGCGTCCCACACCTGGCTGCACGGAACCGGGTAGACGTTTTTGTAGGTCTTGCCAGACGCCGGTAGAGCAAAACCCATCATTGCCACAACTACGAGCCCTGTCTTCATCATGGCTATGCCTCCTGGTGTCAAAACGCTTGTTCCCGAGTGACGCAAGGAAGGATAGGCCTTCGGCGTATTGGGTCGGTGCGCTCAGTCACACAGGGCGGTGACAAGTCCGTTTCACGCGGTCAAAAACGGCCAACTCTGTGCTGGCCAAGGGAATCCTACTTGATAGGACGTCAATTGAAAAACAAGGAGGAGTTATGTCGAGCGCTGCAGCATTTCCGGTGCGAGAGACAGGGGTCGAACCCGTTGCTCCCGCACAGATTTACCTTCAGCCGGTCGCTCCGCCCTCCATCCTCGGGCTCTATGGATTTGCGGGCGCTACCTTCATGGTGGCCGCGCATATGGCCCACTGGTTTGGGGGAGCGCGGACCGACCTGTACCTTGCGCCCTTTGCCGCTCTTTTTGGCGGAGTCGCGCAATTCACCGCTGGTATGTGGTCTTATAAAGCCCGAGACGGAGTGGCTTCGGCCATGCACGGAATGTGGGGGGCATTCTGGATCGCCTTTGGATTGCTCGAGCTTGGCATTATGAGCGGCGTTTTGCCCCAGCCTGCTGGCTCATTCCCAGCACTGGGCTACTGGTTCATCGTGCTGGCAGCGGTTACGTGGGTTGGAATGGTGGCGGCTACCGCAGAAAACAAGGCGCTTGCCACGGTGCTGTTCTTCCTGGCTTGTGGTTCGACGTGCGCGGCGATCGCCTACCTGCTGGGCAGTGAAAGCTGGACGGTTGCGGCCGGTTACTTGTTCATCGCCTCCGCGTTCGTGGCGTGGTATACAGCCAGTGCGCTGATGCTTGAGGGAGCCTTCAAGCGGCCGGTGTGGGGTATAGGCAAGACGGCGCGCGTACGGGAGGAACCATTGGTAATGCCAGGTCGCGGGGAACCGGGCGTGATCCGCGGACAGTAAGAGGTGAAGTGGCGGGCTCGCAAGGAGCCCGTCCGGATTGGGGGCGCAGGGGCACGCAGGCTGGCGCCCCCGTTTCCTTTCGAGCGACTTTGCCCAGTATCCCCAACAAGTTAGAAATTGGAGCGAGCCGCTTTTGCACGGCGGCCGACGCTCTCCATATCCGAACCGCTCACCGGCGTGCCTTCGTTGAAGGTGATGGTCAGGCAGTGCTTGTGGTAATGGCCGTCGACCAGCTCCTGATCGGTTTTCTGCTCCATCTTGCCCGAGAGAGGACCGCCATAGCCCTGGAAAACGCAACTGGTGAAACCCTGACCCCGGAAATAGGCGGCTCCGCGGCGGGCCAAACAATCCCGTGAACCCTCGAAGTAGCTCTTATCCACTTCCCGCGTTACGGTCTTCGAACCGAGTTTCAGCGCACCGATCTGGACCTTGGGCACGGTGACCATTTCGGAACGCATCTTCTGGACGCTATCGACCGCGCTATAGCAGCTGTAGAACTTGATCTTCCCGGTGAATGTCTTCTGCAAGCCCATCTCGATGATGCGGTCGATGGATTTGGTGATATGCAAGGATTTGCCGTTGGTAGTCACGAAAGGACTGCCCGGCATACCATGGCCCCGCATGTAAATCGATCCGGTATGCAGTTCACGTAAGGTCTCATTCACGGTACCCGCGCTGTACGTGATGATGGTGAAGTCCTTGGGTGAGACCTCCTGCCACTGTTCTGACCGCTCAATGAATTCGCCCGCTTCAGCTTCCGGCCATGGAATCCAGATGACTCTGTCCATATTCTCCCTTCAGGTTGCACCCAGATTGAGCCCTGCAATGGGATCGAGTCTACAACAGCCTGAAGTTGGCGTCAGCTTGCTTTTATTGCATGCCGGACTCCAGTGATGCGGGAGTGTTGCCTGCTCAGGCGATCGAGGGGGCTTTCAGGAACTGGAGAGCGCGGATGAGGTAGGCCTTGAGGTCGCGGCGAGGGACGACGGCGTCGAGGAAGCCCTTTTCGAGCAGAAACTCGGAGCGTTGGAAGCCGTCGGGGAGCTTCTGGCGGATGGTCTGCTCGATGACTCGGGGGCCGGCGAACCCGATCAAGGCGCCGGGCTCGGCGATATTCAGGTCGCCCAGCATGGCGAAACTGGCGGTGACGCCGCCGGTGGTGGGATCGGTCAGAACGCAGATGTAGGGGACCCTGGCGTCGTCCAACTGTGCCAGGGCGGTGGAGACTTTCGCCATCTGCATCAGGCTGACCACGCCTTCCATCATGCGTGCGCCACCCGAAGCGGCGACGATAATCAGCGGCTTGCGGCCGAAGCGGGCACGGTCCACAGCGCGGGCGATGGTTTCCCCTACCACAGCGCCCATGGAGCCGCCGATGAAACTGTATTCCATGGCGCTGACGACCACTTCATGGGGTCCCAGCCGCCCGACGGCGTTGATGATGGCGTCGTCGAGTCCGGTTTCTTCCTGTGCCTTGCGCAGGCGCTGCTTATAGGGCTTTACGTCGACGAATTTCAACGGGTCGGTGGAGCGCAGGCCGCCGTCGAGAATCTTATAGCCCGGATCGAGCAGCAGGTCGAGGCGCTGGCGTGCGCCGATTTTGAAGTGGTGCTGGCACTTCGGGCAGACGTTGAGGTTGGCTTCGAGGTCGGCCTTGAAAATGGCCTGCCGGCAGCCCGGACACTTGATCCAGAGCCCCTCCGTGCGCACACGCTTCTCCTCGTCTCCGTTGCCCTCGGGATTGGGGTTGCCCGCCGCAGGGTAGTCGCCGTTCTCTCGCTTGAACCAGGACATAAGCCTTAGACATTGTATATGGGCCACGAGGCGGCAAGGGGATTACGGGCCGAGGAGGCATCGTGGGCTCCGGCCATGAAGAATCTACAATATTTGCGGCGCTAGTCCGTCTTGAGTACCAGATGGATGAGCCATGAGCGTGATTTCGATGACCGAGCAAGATCGACCCATCGCCGAAGTCATCGCGAAACAACGGTCACGGTTGCGCAGCTTCATCCGCCGCCGGGTGCAAAATGAAGCCGACGTGGAAGAGCTTTTGCAGGAGGTCTTCCTCGAACTGGTTGAAGCCCATCGCCTGCTGTTGCCCATCGACTTCGTCACCGGCTGGCTATTCAGGGTGGCGCGCAATCGCATCACCGACCTGTTCCGAAAAAAGAAGCCGGAGAACTTCACCGACATCTCGACCGAGGATGAGGACGGGGTATCGCTGGACCTGGGAGAGCTGTTGCCTTCGCCCGATGCGGGGCCGGAAGCGCTCTACTTTCGAAATCTCCTGATCGACGAACTGCGGGTGGCACTCGCCGAATTGCCGGAGGAGCAGCGGAAAGTTTTTGTGGCCCACGAGGTCGAGGGGCGCAGCTTCAAGGAGTTGTCAGCAGAGAGCGGCGTCGGCGTGAACACACTGCTCTCGCGCAAGCGCTACGCGGTGCTTCATCTGCGGCAGCGGTTGCAGGGAATTCACGATGAGCTTATGAGGAAATGAGGAACAACATGAGAAAGAAATGGTGGCTATTTCTGTTGGCCCCGCCTGCGCTGGTGCTTTTCGGCTGGCTCTTTGGCGAGATTGTCATGCACTTGTGGAACTGGCTGCTGCCGCCGCTCTTCGGATGGCATCAGATCACGTTCTGGCAGGGACTGGGGCTGCTGGTTCTTTGCCGGATTCTGTTTGGAGGCTGGGGTGGTAGTGGCGGCGATCGCCGCAGATCCCGGCGGCGCAAGGCGGAGGAGTGGGAGAAGCTGACGCCCGAGGAGCGAGAGAAGTTCCGTCATGACTGGCGGTCGCGGTGCGGCGGTTTCGGCGCGCCACCCAGTGAATCCAAGGAGCCTGCCTGAGGGCGAGAAGCCGCGTCGCATACCTGCGCATTGCGCCCAGGCTGGCGGAGTTTAAAAGAATGCGATGCTGCCCAGCGCAAACGAGTCGTTGGTGTTGGTGAGCCCCAGCTGCGACTCGGAGCGGCTATGGGTGTATTCGCCAACTAGATTGACCCACTTGGTCAATCCGTAGCGCGCCTGGCCAATATACGACGCGTTGTTCCTCATCATGCCCTGGTTGGTGATGTCTAAAGTGGTCACGCCGTTTGTGGTGGTTGAAGTCTCGCTGCCCAGGGTAATTGGAGTCTCTCCCGCGCTGGCTGGGCTCAGATTGCTCTGGCCGTAGCTCACGCCGAGGGTCGTCTTCCTGGCGACCGTGTAGGTGCCCTGAAGATAGTAGCCTTCAGAATTGCGTTTGGCTCCGGAGGGGCTGGTTGCCAGGAAGAGCAGCCCTTCGGTTCCGACGCCCGAGCCGTTGTAGCCGTAGGCCACTACATCAGCTCCGGCAAACGAAATGTTCGCGCCATAGTCGCCCGCGTCAGCGCGCACGCTTTGGCCGACGGGAATCGTCAGCGCCGCGTCGCTGCTGCGATCGGATTTGTCCGCTTCCATGCTCTGGGTAAGATAGTTTGCCCACAACTTGGCCTGCACGCCTCCAATCCTGGGCGTCGCGTAGGTCGCCTTGAACTGGTACTGCGGCTGGCCGTAGCCGGTCAGCGGGGCGGAGTACTGCGTAGCGCCAAGCGTCGTGGAAACAATATCGCTCAAAGGCTGGAAGATCGCGCCCGAAACCTGCAGCCCGCTCATAGAAGGCGAGGTCCAGCCGATCTGCGGCATGAAATCCGTGTAGATGTAGCCCAGGCCGATGCGGCCCAGCGTGACGGCGCCCGGTCCAAGGCCAGCGCCGGCCCCGTTGGATAGGTTTGGCGTACCCGCGCCGAGAAGGGACATGTCGTTCAGAATGGCCTCCTGGCCCAGGTAGCCAAGATCGCGGCCAACCTTGATGGTGCCCATTTTGGGCTTGCCGAAGGTCAGGTACTGCTGACGGAAGTCGACTCCTTGCACACCGAAACCCGTCGGCTGGCCGGCAGCCAGGTTCAAGCCGGCCGGAGAAGTCATCAGGCTCTCGATTCCAGGCCAGATGCCAAAGACCACTGCCACATCAAAACCATCCTGCCTGGTCGAGACCTTGATGTTCAGGTCTCCCGGCAGCAGCCCATTGCGCAGAGACGAGCTGGGCAAAGCGTTGGCGCTGGCCAGGCACAGGAGACAGGCGGTGTTGGGGATGGTCGAAGGAGTGGATTCGGGAACGGGAGTATTGTCTGGACGATTGTGAACGTAGAAGCCGTTGATTTCGCCGGAAAACGTCACGTCGTACGGGCCGGCGTGGAAGCCCACGGCGTTGTCCATTGAGGTAACAACTTTGACTGGCGTCGCTGTCGGTGCGGACGGCTGGGGCTGGACTGCCTTTTGAGCTTCGTGCTGTACGGCATTCTGTTGCTTCAAGGTATCGTATTGCTGCTGAGTGATGGCGCCATTGGCCAAAAGAACGTTCAGCAGATCAATGACAGCGTTCGGCGACGCAGGATCTTGCGCAGGTGTCCAGCAGAACGCCGGGATGGACACGATACAGAAAAGTACAAGTAGAGTCAGGGCATAATCTACACGGAACCATCGCCAGAGCGGACGAAGCCCGGTCTCTGTGTAAGAAGCGAATATAGTTTTTGTCATGGCAGGCGGTTGAAGTAATTGAGTGTGATCTCAGTCACTCTTTCTACCTATAAGGGATCATGTGCGACGACTCTTAAGATGTGATCCGGATCACAAGCGGAACGTCGTCACCGCGCGCCCGGAGATGCGGCGAGCGAGCAGCCCGAGCTTTTGGGGACCGCGGACGGAAGCAGCTTCCGGCGTCAGCCATACCTGTCGACGGTCGCGACGATGGAGCTTTTTGAAGATACGTTGGGGCGCGTTTGGCTGCGCTATCTCTTCGCAGTTGCCGGTTACATGGTCATGCCGGAGCACGTGCACTTGTTGGTCAATGAGCCAGGGCGCGGGCTCTTAATCCAGAACCGTTCAGGCCCTCAAGCTGTCGGTTTCGATGCGCAGCCGCGAAAGGCCCTTTTTGGCAGGCGCATTTTGATCTCCAGAACTTTGCAGGTTAATTCTCCTGTTTCTCCATAATGAATGCAGTGAACTTCGGGCCGTATGAGCGACCTTTCCCAATGAACGAGTTCGGGCGCCAAATCCTTCCGCAGCCCTATCGCGGGAAATCTCACCGCCTGAGTTCGGCTAAAGCGCGCCGGCATCGGGATTGCCGGCCATCACTTCAAAGAAGCGAATGCCGGCTGTGAAACGGTGAAGCTGTGCTGCTGTGCAAAGGACAGAACCCCCGTCCAGGGTCCTCCTGAAAAATGCCGACTGTGAAACTGTGAAGCTGTGCTGCCAGGCCGCCGGGTGAAACCTGGGATCGATGGATTACCACGAATAACGCACGGAATACGTCAGCGTGATTTCCCCTTTGGCGGGAACCTGCAATGGGAACTCGATGGTGTGACTGTCGCGCTTGCTGAAGTCGGCGGACTTGTTCATGATCTGCCAGTTGTCGCCGCGATACATGTGTTCCTGCACGGTGACTTTCACCGGCTGCAGCTTCTGATTGGTGACTTTGATTTCGAAGGTCTCGTCGAGAATGCGGTCTGATTGATTGACATGAAAGTCTGTCTGACGGCGGGAGCCTTTCACGTCAAAGGCGCTGCCGGTGGGGATCTTCAGCGTTTCTTCGACAGGCGTGTGGCCGATGGTGTTTTCACCCACGAACTCCATCTGGCCGTCGGCATCGCGGCGATAGAGGCGGACGCGACCCCCGGGCAAGGGGATGCCAAGGTGGTTTGACGCGCTGTTTTTGATCTCCTCGATGAGGTAGACCTTGCGATTTTCGTCATCGAGCCCATAGCCTCGCATCTCATTCACGTTTCCGTTGTAGTAGGGCTGTGGCTGAAACTGCGGAGATTGGCCATCGTAGAGGTAGCTGCGCTTGACGGTCACTCCGGCCGCCTCGAGAAACTGCACCTGCTTGGTTTCCCCATCGCCCAATGAGACGGTGCGGTGCAGATCGTAGAGGTGAAAGTCGTCGAAGGCTTTTTGGGTGACCTGAATGCCATCGACCATCACCGACTGGGCTTTGGCCATGCCCATGGCTTCCATGCCCACACCTCCGTAGCCTGGCTGAATCTTGGCTACGTCGCCGGCCATGAGCTTGATGGTGGCCTGGGGAAACTCGCTGCCGCTCTGGTTATGGATGGTGACCCAGCCGAGCACGTCGGCCTGCTCTTCGCCGGTGACGTCGCTGTTGTTGGGGGCGACAACGTTATAGGTAGCTTCCCAATCGAGGCCGCCGGTGATGTAGGCCAGTTCGGCATTGAAACGATCGGCCTTTTCAGACTGGATTTGCCAGCGCAGCGTCGGCTTCAGCAGCAACCCGTCGGTCGCCGCGGGAAACAGGGGCAGGCCGGGAAGCTGGAACTGCATCTTGCCATTGACCTCGATGAGGGGCTGTGCGATCTGCTGCTGCACATATTGACCCTGCGGACCGTACTCAGCCGGCCGCTGGTATCCGGCGCGAATGATCTTTCCCTGGACGATCTGGCCGGGGCCGATTTGGAAGTCGATGGTCTTGCCTTCGTATTTATCGAGCAGCCAGTCCTGGTTGACGATCCCGGCATCGTAGTTCTGCTCGACCACGTGGACTACGCGTTTGCCTGTGACATCTCGCAGCACCACGGAGTCGGGCTCGAGCCGGCTGGTGACCCCAGTGGTGGTGATTTCGTTGAGCCCGGAATGCAGATCCAGATCGATGGAGGTGCGGGCTACTGCGAAATCCTGGTTGTAGATGGTGAGGGCGACGGGCCCCACAGACGAAGACCTGTCTGTGGGGACCCCGGGCCGGGAGGGATTTTGCTGCGCTGCTGCGAAGGGAACGGCAAGGACTGCCGCGAAAAGAAGAGATTCGAATCGCACAATGCGCCTCCTGACATGACGATGTGCTCGTGTGGAACCGATGGAACTTGGACTCGGATTGTATGCGAAGGTGAGGAGCCTAATACTCGATGCCGCGCTGCGCGAGGATGCCTTTCTGGTAAGCGTGTTTCACTTCGCGCATCTCGGTTACGGTGTCGGCGAGCTCGACGAGCAGAGGGTGAGCATTGCGGCCGGTGAGGATGACGTTGACCATCTCCGGACGCTGGCGCAAGGTTTCGGCAACCTGTTCTGGACGGAGCATGCCGTAGCCGATGGCGTAGTTGATTTCGTCGAGGATGACCAGGTCCCATTCACCGGAGAGAATGGCTTCGCGCGCTTCGGCCCATGCGGTTTCGACCAGGCGGATGTCTTCGGGATCAGTCTCGGCGCCGCCCACCTTCACAAAGCCGCGGCCCATCTGTTTCAGGACGAAGTTGTCGCCAAAGGGGAGCACGGCGTCCAGTTCTCCATAGTGCCAGGAGCCCTTGAGGAACTGGAGCATGAGCACGCGCATGCCGTTGCCTACGGCGCGCAGAGCGGTGCCGAGGGCGGCAGTGGTCTTGCCCTTGCCGGGGCCGGTGTTGATCAGGATGAGTCCGCGACGGGAGTCAGTCATGGCAGAGAACAGTGGACAGTTGTCAACGGTCAGAAAAAGAGTAACGACGAAACGGAGATGGCACGGTTCAGTGGCCTGTGTGATATGGATGGCCAGAGAGAATTGTAAATGCACGATAGATCTGTTCGGCGATGACGAGGCGGGCCAGGTTGTGAGCCAGGGTGAAAGGGCCGAGCGAAAGCAGGAGTTGGGCGCGCTTGCGAGCGGGGTCTGACCAGCCGCTGGCGGGGCCGATGGCGAAGACAATGTGCTGGGCGCCGTCATCGCGGCGCGCGCCCAGCCATGCGGCGAAGGCCTCGGAGGTCATTTGGCGGCCGCGGCTGTCGAGCAGGACGGTGATAGGGGCGGTTCGATGCTGGCGCCGGTCGACCCAATCCATCACGGCAGCCTCGGTGCGGAAGGCTTCCGACTGGCAGACGGCAAAAGGGGAGCAGCGTTCGAGGTAGTTGGCGGTGAGGGCGTCGAAGCTGTCGTTCGAGTGAGGCCGTGCTCCGACGTGGGCGATCGTGAGGTGCATGGGGAGGAGAATATCTCAAGCGGGCGGCCTGAAAACGCTTTCAAGATGGTATTCCCCAAAAATGAGAGGCGCAACCCATTTTTGGAATATATGGCGAGCTTCCTCCGTTTTTTCATAGAAAGGAGTTTTGGAGCTATTGAGCGGATTGTGAATAAAGGGTTTATTTTGTGTGTTTAACAAATTATTTCCTGACTCGCCGAGATTGGCATTCGTCATGCAACGCCTTACACAAGAGTTCCTAAACCTATCTGGGTGGCAATCACTTGCCGGGCTGCCCGCGGGGATGAAGCTCGATCTCATCTTTTCAAAGCGTCATAGCGCTTTTTTGTGCAAGTTTACCGCGGATCGGCTCATCCTCCCTCAACGAGTCCGGGACGCAGCGGCAGAATACACGAACTGGGGAGATCCCTCGGGATTCCGGTTCTTATCCATCTGGAGGAGTTCAATGCGATTCATTCGGTTACAGGGCGTGGCTTTTGTTTTCGTTGTGGCACTTGCCCTAGGGCTGACACTGCCTACGCTCCAACATTTTGCTTACAGCCAGGAGACCACGGGCGGAATGCAGGGCACTATCAAGGACCCCTCGGGTGCGGTCGTGCCCGGGGCTACGGTGACTGTCTCGACGCCGACCTTGGTCGGCACCAAAGTGGTTCAGACAGATGCCGCAGGATATTACCGGTTTGCCAACCTGCCTCCCGGCACCTATACGGTGACGGTGAAGGCTACGGGTTTCGACACACTGAAGCAGGAGAAGGTCAATCTTGAAGTCGGCCATCTTCCGACTCTGAACCTGACCTTGCACGTGGGCGCGGTGAACACCGTGGTTCAAGTCACGGAAGAAGCGCCATTGATCGATGCGACAACCACGACCACGCTGACCAACATTCCTGAAGAGACGCTGCAGAATATTCCTCACGGCACATCGTTCCAGTCGGTCATTCAGTTTGCTCCCTCCGCCCGCAACGAGCCGCTTGAAGGCAGTACGACGATGAGCAATGGTTCGGGTAGCGTCTCCCCTGGCAGCGGCAGCAACGGCGGCTCATTCGGCTACTCGATTGACGGCGGCTCCGACTCAGAGAACTCGTACCTTGTTGAAGGTCAGGAGACCGCCAACCTGATCGGCGGCTACTCGCATACCAACGTGCCCATGGACTTCATCCAGGAAGTACAGATGAAGACTTCAGGTGTCGAGGCCGAATACGGCGGCGCGCTGGGCGGCGTTGTGAACGTGATCATGGACAAGGGCACCAACCGCTGGCATGGGTCAATCTTTACTTCGTTCCAGGACGGTGGGATGAACGGAGGGCTGAATGCCTTTCCTCGCTACGACCCGGGTTCGACGGGAACCACAACCTCCTGGGGCACCCTCGACCCCGATTATCAGAGTTATCAGCCGAAGCGTCCGCATACAAGCGTGTTATATCCGGGCGTTACGTTCGGTGGACCGCTTGTGGGGCTTTTCCCGAAGGTGATCGCCGACCATGCGGGAAAGCTGGAAGACCGGATTTTCCTCTTCGGCGGCTTTAACCCGGAATGGAACGATTTCGAGGAGACGGTCAATTTTACGGGCGTGGGGCCCACGCCGCTCAGCCAAAACACGCGGACCTATTACACCTATGGACGTGTCGACGCAGAGGTAACGCAAAAGATCCGCGTCTTCGGTTCGTACCTCTATCAAGGAGAGCGCCAACTAGGCGAGTCGCTGCCCTTCTACTTCGATTCGGTGAACGGCCTTGTGAATCCCGATGCCGGAAACCCGGTGACGAATTATGCACATGACATCGGCTACACCGCGCCTAACATAACGCTCAACACCGGCGCGGACATTACCCTGACCAACAGCCTGGTTTCCACTTCGCGCTTCGGTTATTACTTTGAGAACTATCACGATTTCGGCTACCCGGAGTCCGGCACCATAACAGCCTTCGAAGACACCGGCATCGGCGGAATCGATACGCAGGGGAAGCCGCTGCCCGCTACACTGGCCCAGAGTTCCGGCTACAACAACCTCCCGGTTGACGGCAGCTTCACGCACCGCAATGCGAACAAGGCGATCCAGTTCGATCAGGATATTGCCTGGTTCCACGCCGGACATGGCGGCACCCACAACGTCAAGTTCGGTTATCAAATGAACCGCAACTCCAACGACATTCTGCAGGGATTCAACACGGCGTACATGCAGGTATGGCCAGGCACCTCGAATCCCTATAAACCGGCTGGACCGCAAGGCGTGTCCGCTTGCACAGCCATTGAACAGGCCAATCTGGCGAACGATCCAAGCCATGCTTATGTTTTGAATCCGACGTGCGTCGGCCAATACGGAACTGTGGATGTATATGACTACGGCAGCGGCGGCCGTGCGATTGCCTATAATCATGGTTTCTATGGCCAGGATGCCTGGACATTAGGCAAGGGACTCACGATCAATTACGGTCTTCGCCTGGAGCGCGAATATCTGCCTGCCGAGAATCAGCCATCCGGCACAAAGATCACCAAGCCGATTAACTTTGGATGGAGCGACAAGGTTGCTCCCCGCATTGGAGCGGCCTGGGATGTCTACAAGAATGGAAAGATGAAGGTATTCGGCGGATACGGCGTGTTCTATGACCAGATGAAGCTGAACGTGGCAATCAGCTCGTATGGCGGCCAGTACTGGCAAGAGTGCTGGTACGCACTGAATACCCCCAATCTGGCCTCGATCAGTCCGGTGTACAACTCCGCTGGCCGGGATTGCTCAGGCTATTCCGCCACGGACGAGGCTAACTGGGGTGGGGCTACCCCTTCGGGATTGACCTTCCTTGAGAACCAGAACCTGCGGGCGTGGCCGACAACGTGTTCCACATGCAGCATCGCGCAAGAGGGCACAGCCCCCGGACTGAAGCCTTACCAGCAGCATGAGTCGAATTTTGGTGTGGACTATCAGATCGGGCCGAATCTGGCTTTCGAGGCACGATGGGATCGAAGGCGACTTGATCACGTGATCGAGGACTCGTCCATCTTCAATCCAGCGATCGGTGGCGAGGTGTTCGTCATTGTGAATCCTGGCCAGGGCGTAAACAACACCTTCAATAACTTTTACAACTTCATTTACGGAACGCAACCCGACTGTACAGATGGATGCCCGACTGGCCCCACGGTTCCCGCAGCTCGCAGCTATGACGGCGTGGAATTTCGCCTG
Organism: uncultured Acidobacteriota bacterium; assembly: GCA_963833995.1. Taxonomy (GTDB): domain Bacteria; phylum Acidobacteriota; class Terriglobia; order Terriglobales; family Acidobacteriaceae; genus Telmatobacter. The sequence continues at coordinate 114,853 of CAWIAE010000014.1, forward strand.
ATGAAGGCTGTGACCCATGGTTGGATGGGCATGTTCTCGTACACCTACAGCCACTTCCGCGGCAACTATACCGGGCTTACCAGCACGGACGTAGCCGACGGCGGCGGTGGCCGCAACGCCCCGGACAACAGCCGCTCATTCGATGAGCCGTACTTCTCTTGGGATGCCAACGGCGGGTCATCGAGCGGGCTTCTGCCCACCGACCGGCCCAGCGCCTTGAAGGGTTATGTCTACTACGATCTTCCTTGGCTGAGCAAGTTCACCACTGACTTCGGTATCTTCCAGGACGCTTACGAAGGAACGCCGCTAACCAGTTACATCGACGTGGGCTATGCCTTCCCGAGCGGCAATGGCATTCCGCCGAGCGGCGCCTTCCCGACCGATATCGTTGATCGCGGAAAGTGGATCGATGTGACCCAGGATGCGGGCACCGGGAAGATCACGGCCAGCGCTCCCTACACGAAGCGCACACCGTGGTTTACCCAGACGGACTTCAATGTTCGCCAGAATGTCAAGATCGGCGAATCGAAGGCGTTGGCATTTGACGCGACGTTCACGAACATTCTGAACCAACGGAATGTAGTTTCGAGCAACCAGGAGATCGATTCGGGTTACACCTCGAACTACGTGACGCCTACTTCTGCAGGGTGCGAAGCGTACAATATCGCGAACTACCAATTCGATTCAACGGCATGTTTCCTGCCTGACGGCCCATCCTTCTATACGGCGGTCAAGTCGAAATACGACTATGTCGCGGCGATGAACTCATCGCCTCTCGGCACCACCGCTGGCGGCCCAATCACCGTCAGCAGCCAATACGGGAAGCCGTATCTCTACCAGGTCAGCCGGAACATCCGCCTGGGACTGCACTTTACCTTCTAACCTGAGTGAGCGCACAAACATTGGGGGACCCGCTGCGGCGGGCCCCCTTTGCTTTGGGTGCGGCAGGTTTGGGTCTGTAAATTCCCCTCCCCTGGCACAAAGACTCAAACGTGCCAAGGATGGGTGCCGGGCTTTACTGGCAAGGTTTGAAGCTATCTCTTCGCGGCTTTGGCGGCCTTCTTTGCGGCGGGCTTCGCTGCGGATTTGGGAGAAGCTGCCTTGGTTGCCTTTGTTGCTTTGGTTTTGGGCGCCGCTTTGCGGGCCGGCTTCGGCTTGGGAGCGGAGCCATTTTTGGCGGGGGCTTTTGTTGCAGATTTGCTGCGGGCGGCGCGGGTTCTGGCGGCGAGCGCTGCTTTCAATTCTTCATCGAACTCGGCAGGCGTGACGGGGCGCGCGGATTTGCGCAGCCGTTCAATGTCGTAGAAAGCGCGGCGCTCGGCGAGGAAAACGTGCACCACGAAGTCCACATAGTCGAGGAGGATCCAGTCGCCCTTGCGGCGGCCTTCGACCGAGGTGGGATAGACGCCAAACTCCTTTTTGAGGCGGAACTCGATCTCGTCGGCGATGGCGATGGCCTGGCGGTCGTTGGTGGCCGAGGTGATGAGGAAGAAGTCCGAGAGGCCGGAATCGACGGGGTCCAGTTCGAGGATGCGGGTGTCTTCGCCCTTCTTATCTTCACAAACTTTGGCGGCGGTCTGAACCAGGATGCGGGTTTGTTCGTGGGCTGTCGGGGTGGTTGTGGTCATTCGTGGAAAAGCTCTCCAAGGCACATCGTAACAGTGGACAGTGGGCGGTGAACAGAGAATGTCAGCGGTAGAGATTGTGGCTGGCGATGTATTCGGCGACCGGGCGGGGCAGGAGATTATGACCGCCCGGGAGACGTCCGCGGGCAGCATGCACCTGGCGGCGAATCTCCGACGCGCTGATGTCGATGTGCAATCCGGGCAGCAGATAGAACGGCGATGTGTCGCCGGCGGAATTGCGGAGCGTACAGATGCGGAGTTCCGTGTCGACGCGCGGGGCGGTAGGCGCTGGCTCGGCGTCGATGGAAAGGCCCGTGGGGAGAATGGCGGCGAGGTCATCCAAGCCTTGGCCTGGACGGGAGGCCACAATCAGTGGCGCAACGAAGGGAATCTCCGCTCCGCGATGCCAGCGGCGGAGGCTGAGGAAGGAGTCGGCGCCCATGAGGCAGAGGAGGGTGTCGGCGGGAGGCAACTCGGTGCGCAGGCGGAGCAGCGTGTCGATGGTGTAATTGGGGGCGTCGTTGAGGGAGACTTTAAGGGAGACGGGGACTGGGGCGTCGGCCAGGGAGAGGTCGAAGGCGGGCTCGTCTGCGATGGCGAGCCGAGTCATGGTCAGACGGTCAGGGAAAGCTGCCGTGGACCCGAGCGGCTTGAGCGGCTGTGCCGCCACGGGGGCAAAGAGAACCTGGTCGAGATGAAGGGCGTCGCGTGCGGCGCGGGCGACGGCCAGATGGCCGCGGTGGGGCGGATCGAAACTGCCGCCGAAGAATGCGATGCGACGGCCATCGACCGAATGATCGAGCATGGGTTCATGGTAATGCCTTAGGATCGAACTCAGATGCGATATGCGATTGCGGTTCTGGCGTTGGTGGGCGCGGTGGTTTCGGCGCTGGCTTTGCAGGTTCACTACTCGACGGCGACCGAGCCCTGCTCGATCAATGAGCGATGGGATTGCGGAGTGGTGAATCACAGCCCCTTCGCCGTGGTGGATCATGTTCCGGTGGCAGCGTTGGGGATTGCGGGCTACCTGGTGTTGGCGGCACTGGCTCTGGCGCAATTGCGGTTCATTCTGTTTGTGGCTGCGCTGATCGGCTTCGATTTTGCTCTCTGGCTTACTTCGATTGAGCACTTTGTGCTGCAGGTGTGGTGTCTTTACTGCGTGATCTCGCAGGGGATTATCGCTCTGATTGTGCTGCTGAGCCTGGTGTGGCTGGCGGCGGAGTATCTGCGGCTGCGGCGGGCGGATCGGCAGATTGAAGAGTTGACTTCCGAGCTATCGAAGGCAAGGCCCGGGCCCCCCGACGGGACTGGAGTTTAAAGTATTGGTTTCCCGAGTTTCAAAACGAGACGTGGGGAACCCGAGCTCATTCAGCCACTCTTTCTGCGCTGATAAACTTGAAAATAGACATGTTGAAGGAACGATACGCGCGCTGGATGTACGAGTGGGAGACGCGGTTGACCACGCGCGACGAAAACCGCGTGGTAAGGCCGCTGGAGTGGGGCTTCGAGTGGGTTGAGCCTTTTCTTGCATCGCATGGTTTCGGCGCGGCGGTTCCGCGCCCGCAAGATGTGAGCAGCGATGCGGCAGCCGAGCTGGCCATGGTGCGGATCAATGAACTGCTGATCCGGCACAGCGATGTGTTCTTCGGCTACGAGCGGCCTACGGATTTCCGGCTGGAAGAGCGGCATCCTGAGCTGTTCCCCACCAATGTACGGCCGGAGACGCTGGCCAAAGACGCGGCCATCAAGCAACTGGCGGCTGAGGGCAAGACGCCCACGGCGCAGTTCTTGCGCTTCACGTCTCCGGAGCGGACGCCGTATCCGGAAAACGACCTGGCGAATGCGCGGTGGTATCCTGCGCCTGCTCACCAGGATCCGTTGCGGCCCAGGCAGGCGATTGTGGTGATGCCGCAGTGGAATGCGGACGCGTTCAGTCATAATTCGCTCTGCAGGATTTTCAATCGCATGGGAATTTCGGCGCTGCGCCTTTCAAAGCCGTACCACGATATTCGCCGGCCCATTGAACTGGAGCGGTCGGACTATGCGGTGAGCGCCAATGTGGGGCGTACGATTTCAGCGTGCCGGCAGGCGGTGGTCGATATCCGATGCTGCATCGACTGGCTTGAGGAGCAGGGCTATGAGCATTTCGGCGTGCTGGGAACCAGCCTGGGTTCGTGCTATGCGTTTCTGGCCAGCGCGCACGACAAGCGCATCCGGGTAAATGCGTTCAATCATGCTTCAACCGCATTCGGCGACGTGGTTTGGGCGGGGCAGAGCACGCGCCACGTGATGCAAGCGCTGGCCGATGCCGGGCTGACCCAGGACCGCATCCGCGATTTGTGGGCCGCGATCAGCCCGGTGAGTTATTACCCGAAGATCGCCAGCGCCGAGGCCGGCGGCCCGCAGAAGAGAGTGCTGCTGGTCTATGCGGATTACGACCTCACTTTCCCCAAGCAGTATTCGCTGCAAGTGGTCGAGGCTTTCAAGCGCGTGGGCCTGAACTTTGAATTGCGCGTGCTGCCTTGCGGCCATTACACCACGGGCGAGACGCCCTTCCAGTACATCGATGGCTGGTACATGGGCTCGTTTGTGCATCGCGCGTTCAAGGCGCTGCGGCGGGAGAAGACTGAAGCAATGAGCGCTGCGCCGGTCCGCGAGGAAAAAGAAGAAGCAGTTTCACGGTAGGCGGACGCTCATTTGGATAAGCATTGAAACGAAAATGCGAGCGGTACGCGGTCATTTGTAACCTTTGTGCTACCGAGACTATCTTACAAACGTATGGCTTCCCCTTTGCATTGGACGCTTCTGCGCGCGCGGACTGCGCTGCTTATCGCTGTGGCTGCAGGTTTGCACGCACTGCCGGCAAGTGCACAGAGTGCGGCGACAACAAACCGCGTGCCGGTGCTGGTGGAGTTGTTCACCTCAGAGGGATGCTCGGATTGTCCGCCGGCAGACGCGCTGCTGGAGCGGCTTGATGCAACGCAGGCTGTTCCCGGAGCGGACGCGATTGTGTTGAGCGAGCACGTCACGTATTGGAATCATGAAGGGTGGCGCGATCCCTTCTCATTGGACCTTATCGATGAACGGCAGACCGAGTATGTGCAACGCTTTGGGCTGCAATCGAGTTACACGCCGCAGATGGTGGTGGATGGTGCGACGCAGTTTGTGGGCAGCAATGCGGCCGCGCTGGAGGCCGCTTTGGTCCACGCAGCGCAAACGCCGAAGCAGGGGCTTGCGATCGAGAATGCCCACTGGGACGGCGGCGCGATGAGTTTTGCAGTTCGCGGTCTGGCCGGTTCCAACGCGAACCTGGTGGCGGCGCTGGCGGCGAACGCGACGCGATCCGAAGTTGCGCGTGGGGAAAACGCTGGCCGAACGCTGCACCACGTGGCGGTCGTCCGGGTGATGAAGGATTTTGGTTCAAAAGCCGCTGATGGACGGCTGCTGAAGCTATCGGGCGGAAGCCTTGACAGCGGGAATGAAGCGAAAGAGCCGGTTAGGCTGGTTGTGTTTCTTGCCGACCGCAAGAATGGGCATGTCGTCGCCGTGGCCGAGCAGACTCTGAACCGGTAAACACATTTACTCATCGCGCAGCGTTGTTGCCGGATTGATGGATGCAATTCTCAGCACCGGAATCGATGCGGCAAGCAGCGTGACCGGCGCGAGCGTCAAAACGGCAAAAAGGATGCTGGGCGCGTCGTAGACGCCTACTCCGTAGAGCACGCTGCGCAGAATCCTCAACGCTCCGGCGCACAAAATCAGACCCAGGATGAATCCAAATGCAGATGCGCGGATTCCCGAACCGGCAATGTGAGCCATGGCCTGGCGGATGCTTGAGCCGAGAGCGATGCGGATGCCGATTTCGCGGGTTCGGTTGGCCACGATGCTTGCTACAAGGGCGAAGATTCCGATCGCGCTCAACAGCAGGGCGAGACCGGCCATCGCGCTGAGCAGCGCTACTTCGACTCTTTGGGCTGCAAGGGTTTCCGCGAGATGATCGTTCATGCTGTAGAAGCCGGAAAAGGGCAGGCCCGGATCGACGCTGGCTAAAGCGCGCCGCATGAGGCCGGTCAAGCCTTCGATTGGCCCGGCAGTGCGGACGATCCAGCTCGGCTGAAACCAGACATGCACCACCGCAATGAGACGGGGATCGGTCTGCGCTGCGGGAATGTACATCATGGGCTCACTGCCAAGCGGATCGTTGACTTCCTGAGTGTGAGGCGGAAGCGTGACGTCTTGTACCACGCCGACAACAATCGTTCCTTCCTTGTCGAGAATCTGGCCGACGGGATTCACTCCTGCGAAGTACTTACGGACAAACGAGCGGTTCACGATCGCGACCGGTTGAGCGCCTCGTCTGTCGGAACCAGTAAATGCTCGTCCGGCGAGCAAGGCGATCTGCAAAGTTTCAAAGTATGAAGGGGTTACATAGGTCTCGCCGGTCATAGCTTGCTGACCTGCCTGGGGACCGATGCGCAGTGTGATGCCATTATTCAGAGCGCGCTCGAACGGCAACGACAAACCGACAGCGGCACTCTGGACGCCGGGAATGCGTTCCATGGCGGTCGTGCTCTTGTCGAGCAGCCGGTCGAATGCGATTGGATCACGAAAGCGTGCATCGTCCAAAGAAGCTTTGGCAGTCATCACGCCCTGCGGGTTGAACCCGGGCGGAAGGGTCTGCAAATGGACCAGAGTCCGGATGAGCAGTCCGCTGGCGGCAAGCAGAACGACGGTGAGGGCCACTTCGCCGGCGATCAATGCCTGGCGCAGGCGCAGGCGCTCTCCGCCGGTAATCGTACGGCTGGCCATGAATGAACGGAGATCGATTCTTGGCACGGCGAGCGCTGGAAGCATGCCGAAGAGGACGCTGGTAAGCACAGACACGAAAAGTGTAAACGCCAGCACACGTCTGTCGAGCGGCACACCGGCGACGGGAAGATAATCAACCGGCAGGAGCGAGAGAAGTCCACGCAGCGCGAAGAAGCCCACGCCTACGCCGGCCGCTCCACCCACGCAAGCCAGCAGCAGGTTTTCGATCCAGAATTGTTTCTGCACCTGCCAGTTTGAGGCGCCCAGCGCCAACCGCGTAGCGATCTCCGGGGTGCGGCGGCTCATGCGAACTACGGTAAGCCCGGCAAGATTAGCGCAGGCAATGAGTAGTATGAATCCCGCGGCCAGCATCAACGTCAGCGCCTTGGGGCGCAGTTCGGCGGTTTGCCCCTTCTGAAGAGGCACCGAATAAAAGGAAATCGTGGTGCCCGGCGGATATTCCTTGGCGAAGTGCAGCGCCCGATTGGCCCACGCACGATTCATTTCCGCATTCGCCTGCTGCCAGTTTGCGCCGTCACGCAGCCGGACAAAGGCATCGAAGTTCGTGCCGGCTCCCTCGCCCTGCCGGCTGGGTTGGAGGGCGGTATAGATATCGGCATTCAACGGCGTCCTCGCGCCTGCGGGCAGTACGCCTACAACTGTGTAGGATTCACCCTTCAACTGAATGGCTTGCCCGACCAGGCTCGGGTTGGCGCGGAAGGTGGCGCGCCACAGCCGGTAGGAGAGTATCACGGTCCTGGGACCATGGGGACGATCTTCAATCTCAGTGAAGCTGCGGCCGATGGCAGGATGAGTTCCGAGAACATCGAAATAGTGCGCCGAAACGCGGCCGTCATGGACGTACTGCACACTCTGGCCGGCCTGCAGGTTCACGCCGGATGAAATGCCGGCGGAGACTGCGGAGAGAAGCGAAGGAACGTGATCGCGCAGCAGTTCAAACTGTTCTCCGTCGATATCCTGCCGGCCGTCGAACGCCTCGGCGCCCTGCACGCGCATGAAGATGGTGCCGAGGCGGTCCGGTTCGGGATAAGGGAGATTCTTGAGCATCAGAGCGTTCACAATGGAAAAGATGGCTGTGTTCGCGCCGATGGAAAGCGCCAGCGTGACCACAGCTGTGAAGGTGAAGCCCGGCGCCCGGCGCAGTTGACGGAAGGCGAAATGGAGGTCGCGGGAGAATTGCGCGAGAACGGGCAAACCGCGCTGGATGCGGTAGGTCTCGCGGGTTTGGGTTACGCCGCCGAATGCGCAGAGGGCCGCGGTGCGGGCTTCTTGTGCATTCATGCCGCGATGCAGATTTTCTGCGATGGCGAGGTCGATGTGGGCGCGCAATTCTTCGTCGAGGTCGGCGTCGAGCTTGCGACGACGGAACAGCGTGGCGCAGCGGGCGAGAAGAATGCGAAGCCAGTCCATTTAGTGGCCTCCTAGTACCACGATGGGATAGATATGTGGTTTCCCAGGTCTCAAAAGCGAGAGACCTGGGGCACCCAAATTCATGGGCACGATTACAAAATCACCAGGTCGCGGCATTAACTGGAGGGGGCGAGAAAACGCGCCATGGTTTCGGCGATGCGTTCCCAGTTCTCGGTTTCCTCTTCGATCTTTTTGCGCCCGATTCGGCTTAGGGAATAGAACTTGGCGCGGCGATTGGTTTCAGAGATGCCCCATTCAGCCTTGATCCAGCCGCGCTGCTGCAAGCGGAGGAGCGCGGGATAGATGGTGCCCTGATTGAGGCTGAGGTTGTTGTCGCTTACCTGCTCGATGCGGCGCGCGATGCCGTAGCCGTGCAGGGGGCCCATCGACTCCAGTGTTTTGAGGACCATGAGGTCCAGGGTGCCTTGCAGAACATCGGATTTGTTTTCGCCCATTGTGCCTTCCTGTTGTTTTTCTACAGATAGAGTGGCACCGCATAGGCAGAATGTCAACAGGTTGAGTTGAGAATGGAGAGTGTCTTCCTCGTTTTTCCTCAGGTGGGATGCGTGCATCGGCGGCCGAATTTGCCTGTAAAATTGAGCTATGACTGACCGCATGTCGCTTTCCCTTGCCCAGGCCGACCCCGAAGTTGCTGCTGCCATTGACCATGAAACCCTGCGCCAGCACGAAGGGCTGGAGATGATTGCCAGCGAGAATTTCGTTTCAGAAGCGGTGCTGGAAGCAGCCGCCTCGGTTTTCACCAATAAATACGCGGAGGGCTATCCGGGACGCCGCTACTACGGCGGGTGCGAGTTCAGCGACGTGGTGGAGAACTTGGCGCGCGATCGGGCCAAGCAGATCTTTGGGGCCGAGCATGCTAACGTTCAGCCGCACTCCGGCTCGCAGGCCAACGCTTCAGCGTACATGGCGGTGCTGCAGGCAGGGGATACGATTCTGGGACTTGACTTGGCGCACGGCGGCCACCTGACGCATGGGCACAAGCTGAGCTTCAGCGGGAAGCTGTATCGGCCCACGTTTTATCACGTGAAGCGCGACACGGAACTGATCGACTACGACGAGCTGGAAGCGATCGCGGAGCGCGAAAAGCCCAAGGCGATTATCGGCGGGGCGAGCGCCTATCCGCGGCTGTGGGATTTTGCGCGCATGCGAGCGATTGCCGACAAGGTGGGCGCTGTCTATATCTTCGACATGGCACACATCGCGGGACTGGTGGCGGGCGGCGTGCATCCTTCGCCGGTGCCGTATGCGCACATTACGACGACCACGACACACAAGACGCTGCGGGGGCCACGGGCGGGGATGATTCTGTGCGGGCAGGCGCTGGCTGCGGCGGTGGACAAGGCAGTGTTTCCGGGCCAGCAGGGCGGGCCGCTGGTGCACATTGTGGCGGCCAAGGCAGTGGCATTCGGCGAGGTGCTGCGGCCGGAGTTTAGAACCTATTCCGCGCAGGTTGTGGCGAATGCGAAGGTGCTGGCCACGAGCCTGCAGGAGGCGGGATATCGGCTCGTCTCCGGCGGCACGGACAATCATCTTTTGCTGGTGGATGTGTTCGAGAAAGGAATCCTGGGTTCAGAGGCTGAGCTGGCGCTGGGCAAGGCCGGCGTCACGGTAAACAAAAACGCGATTCCCTACGACACAAATCCGCCGTTGAAGCCTTCGGGCATACGCATCGGCACGCCGGCACTGACCACGCGGGGGATGAAAGAGCCGGAGATGCGGCAGATCGCGCTGTGGATCGCCAAAGCGCTGGAACAGCGTGGAGACGATGCGGCGCTGGAGCGCATTCGCGGCGAAGTGGCCGAGATGGCCAACCAGTTCCCGCTGTATGCGTGGCGGCGCGCGCCGGCGGCCGTGGTTGTTTAGAGGATTCCCCGATGCTGCAGAGGGCGAAGCGATCCTTCAAGGCCCTCAGGGCTGAAAGGCTTCAATATCTTTTGCGTTTCTTACGGCGCGGCTATCAAGGCGTGCCCTTTCAAATCCGTCTGAATGCCACGTAGATTGCCCTCTTTCAGGGGGGTAAGACCGCCTGCTGGCCTCGACGTAGCGGCTGAAGGGGGATTCCCGGCACGATGTAACACTTCAAGGCTCGCGTGTCTTTCTTCCCTTGAAAGGTTAAGAAAGATCATGGAAGTAAAAATTACTCACGTCGATCATGTGAAGTTTGCCATTCATGCACGTTCCCACTCGATTCTCTGCGACCAGCCGGCCGACAACGGGGGCGAAGACAGTGGCATGACGCCTCCCGAATTGATGCTTGCGTCGCTGGGGTCATGCGCGGCGTTCTATGCCGTGCAGTTCCTTAAGGCGCGCAACCTCTCCGACAACGGCGTGGAGGTTTCAGTGAACGCGGATAAGCTGATGCGGCCGGCCCGGTTGGGCAACTTCCGCATTCACGTGACGTGTCCTGTGGCACTGACCGAGGAGCAGACGGAAGGCATGATGCGCTCAGTGCACCATTGCCTGATCCACCAGACGCTGCTATCGCCGCCCGAGGTGAAGATCGAACTGGCCCAGGGCGAGCCCGCGCTGCTGCATTGACAACGCGTTTTGTCGATAGCGTGGTGCTGCGCGGGTGATGGGCGCGGACGATTTTGCGGTGCGCGTGAGCTTTTCTTGTCGATCGCACTGCACGGCGAAAGAACTGGTGCATGCCAAAAGCGGCGTGTGCCACCAGCCGGAACAGAAGAGGAAAGAATGTCGAATCAAGTAGAGAGTACGGTGGCGGAGCCGTTGCACGGGATTGCGGATTTTGCACCACTGGCGGCGTTACCGCGCCTGGGGTCACCCGCGCCGCTGTTTGAAGCGGTGACCACGCACGGAAAGATCCGGCTCGATGATTACTTAGGGAGCTGGCTGGTTCTCTTTTCGCATCCTGCGGATTTCACGCCGGTCTGCACCACGGAGTTTCTCGCGTTTGCGGCTATTGCTCCGGAGCTGCGTGAACGCAACGTGGAGTTGCTGGGTCTGAGCATCGATAGTCCCACTTCGCATATAGCCTGGCTGCGCAACATCAAGGAGAAGTTTGGAGTCGATATTCCCTTCCCTATCGTAGCCGATTCGAACAAGGACGTCGCATCGCTGTATGGCATGGTGATGCCGGGCGAAAGCAAAACGGAAACCAGCCGTTGCGTTTTCGTCATCGATCCTAACGGAATTGTGCGGGCCATGATCTACTACCCGCTGACCACGGGACGAAACACCGACGAGGTTATTCGTCTGATCGATGCGCTGCAGACTACCGATAAGCACAAGGTGGCCACGCCTGCAAACTGGAAGCCCGGGGACAAGGTGATTGTTCCTCCGCCGAGCACCATGGAAGAGGTGGAAGCGCGGCTCAAAGCGGGCTTCGAATGCACCGACTGGTATTTCTGCAAGAAGTCTCTGTGACGGGGAGTCCGCGATGGCATGCATAGGCAGTGGAGGAGAACTCACGGAATCGGCGCGCAAGATGCTCACCGCACTGGAACCTGCTGCGACCCCACAGGAGGTTGCGGGACGGACCGAGTTGCCGCTGTTTCGAGTGCGCGCAGGGTTGCGGGAGATGGCCGAAGCGGGGTTCGTGGAGCTAAAGGACGGCGCGTATTCACCAACCCAGCAGGGGCTTTCCCTGCTGGCTGGAGCGAAAACAAATTCAACTGTATTTGGCGGCGTGACAGTCTAAAAAACGGGAAAACCCGGCGCGTTTTGGCCGGGTTTTCCTGTCCGTTCTGCATGGAATCAGTGACGATCATCGCCCCACAGGTGGTGTGCGGCCATACGGTAGCCGCGGCGGAAGCCGTCGCGATAGGCTTCCCGCTGTTCCGGCGGCAGATGGGGGTGACGATACTCGTCGCGGTTTTCGACGTCCGGGCGCCGGTGGTTGCCAAAGTCCCTGCGCGCGCCTTCGATGCCGTCGTGAAAGCCGCGGCGCTGGATTTCGTTGAGTTCCTGCGGCGGCACATCCCAACCGCGGTCGTCGCGATTCTGACTGACGGCGGGATTGGCCGGCGGGACGGGGGCCGCGTATGAACGCGCGGAGAGCAGGCCGGCGGCTGCCAGGAAAAGTGCAAATGCCGGAACTGTGAACCGATTGAGATGCATTCTTCGATCTCCTTTTGCTGTTGGTTTGCCGGATTGAAAGCGCTGTTAGCATCACAGGCCCGGCTTCCGATTGACCGGCCAGCCAAGCGAGCAACTCGATTGTATACGCCTCCCGCAAGAGGGGCCACGCCCAATTCGCCGGCGCTCGATAGAGACCGAGCAAACACAAAATACCCGGCCATCGAACAGCCGGGTATTTGGCTTGAACTAGTCTATGGAAAATGCAGACCGGCTAGTGATTATCGTGGTCATGATCGTGATCGCCTGAGAGATGCGACCAGGCCTGCTCATAGCCGCGGCGAAAGCCTTCGCGATAGGCATCGCGGTCGTCGTGGCGCACAGGGGGGTGCCGGTACTGGTCGTGATGGTCGGCATCCATGTGGTGATGGTGGTCGTAGTCTTTGCGAGCGGCCTCGACTCCCTCGTGGAATCCCTGGCGCTGGACGTCGTGGTAGTCCTGCGGGGGTTGATCCCAATCGTGGTCCTGCGCAAGGGCTGGCTGCGGATGCGGAGAGGCATTTGCCTTCAGCATGCCGGGGCTCACCCACAATAACGAAAAGGCGAGCACTGAAAATATTATCCATTTAAGTTTCATTATTGAAACCTCCGTTCAAAAGCTTTGAGATGTGGCGATCAGCCCGGATGTTGCCCGCATGCGAGGGCAATTGGGCGATTCCAGCGCCTCCCGATGGTGGCATGGAACGGTAAGTTGCTGGTGTAGAAGCAATTGGTTGCATCGCCGCGAAAGGCGCAATAGGATCGGCTAGGATGGCTTTATGTCCCCACTGCTCGATGTGCGCGACCTTCACATTCGGTTCGGAGCGACTGAAGCGGTGAACAGCGTGAGCCTTGAGGTTGCCGAGGGCGAGGTGTTGGGCCTGGTGGGCGAATCGGGATCGGGGAAGAGCGTGACGGCGTTGGCCATTCTGGGCCTTCTGGGGGCGGCGGCGCAGGTATCGGGGCAAATCTTCCTGGGCGGGGCTGCAGGCGGAGAGCCTGTCGACCTGCTGCGGCAGCCGGTGCAGGCCTTGCGAAAGTTGCGCGGCCGGGAGATCGCGATGATCTTTCAGGAGCCGATGACGGCCTTGAACCCGGTTATGTCGATTGGCCGCCAAGTGGCTGAAGGGGCCGAGGCGCATTCGCCATCCTGGACGGGGCGGGAGGCAAAGCGGAGGGCGATCGCGGCTCTCGAGGCGGTCGCCATTCCCGACGCGGCGCGCCGCTACGGCGACTACCCGCACCAATTTTCCGGCGGGCAGCGCCAGCGCATTCTGATCGCGATGGCTTTGATCAACCGGCCCAGGTTGCTAATTGCCGACGAGCCCACGACTGCACTGGATGTGACGGTACAGGCCCAGATCCTGGCCTTGCTGGCTACGCTGCAGCGGGAACATGGGTTAGCTATGTTATTCATTTCGCATGATCTGGCAGTGGTAGGACAGGTGGCGAGCAGGGTAGCGGTGATGCGCGCGGGGCAGGTGGTTGAGCGGGGCCCGAGTCTGCGCCTGCTGACCGCTCCCGAGCACCCCTATACGCGCAGCCTGCTGGCCGCGGTGCCTACGCTGCGCACGAACCGGAGCAGGCCCCTGGCCATCGTTGGGGATGCGAAGCCGTAGTCGAGCTATACTCTTCCCACACGGATTCATTACGAGGCGGTCACGAATCATGACGCGACTGGCACGCATTTGCGCGGCGGCACTGATGGCGATTGTGCCATTATGCTGCGCACAAAACAAGATTCACAAAAAGACGCCGGACCCCAAGCCTCCGCCTACCGTCCCGGAACTGTTTGAATACATTCGCGGATCGTTGATTTCGCTGAGCCCCAACGACGGAATCAACGACAACGTGGAGGTTACGCTGAATCCGACGGCCACGGTGCTGACGATTACGACGCCCAGCGGCCACTGCGACGTGTTCCTGAGTTCGCTGGACACAAACGCGTTGGTTTGGGATGTTTTTGATCCGAGCGATCCGGTTCAGGAGCGGGGCAGGCTGTTACGGCTCACCGCCGTTTCCATGCCCGGGAAACCGGCGAGAACCTGTTATGACAAAGAGGGTCATGAGGACGCGACGATGATCGGGAATCGCGCCCGGCTTCTGTTTTCACAGGCCTTGGCCGAGAATATTCCCAAGTTTCAGGAGAATATGGCCAAGGCGCTGAAAGAGTTGATCGTGATGAGCGGCGGAGTTCCGGAGAAGGACCTCTTCTGAGCCTGGCACCAGTCCGTTCCTCGGCTCACATATGCCGGGCTGTGCAACAGGCACGCACAGCCAAAGACACAACCGCCTCCGGACGCACACCCGGAGGCGAAGTGGCATGTCCAGCTTTAAACTACTCCGCTACGGCTTCTTCTTTCTCCGGCTCAGCGACAGCTTCCTTAGCTTCAGCGAGCACCTGCACCTTCACGTGCGCCGTGACTTCGCGGTGCAGCTTGATGGCTACGGTGTATTCGCCCAGGCCCTTGAGCGGCTCGTTGAGCTGGATCTTGCGGCGATCGACTTCAAAGCCCTTGGCTTCGAGGCCGGCAGCGATATCGGCCGAGGTAACGGACCCGAAGAGCTGCCCGTTTTCGCCCGACTTGCGGGTGAAGCTGAGCTCGACAGGCTGGAGTTTGACGACCAGTTCTTCTGCCTGAGCCTTCTCCGAGGCGAAGCGGCGGGCGGCGGCGACTTTCATTTGTTCGATGACGGCCTTGTTGGCCAGGGTGGCCTGCAGCGCCAACTTGCGGGGCAGCAGAAAGTTGCGTCCGTAGCCGTCGGCCACCTTGACAACATCTCCACGGTGGCCCAGGTTGGCTACGTCTTCTTTCAGAATCACTTCCATTTCAAACTCTCCAGTGTTGCAGGCGGCTCCCCGGTCGGCTGCCCTTTGTGTTAGACACAAACGCACGCCATGGGTTGCACCGCGCAGGATTTTATAACGGCCTTCGGAGCGTTGTCGCCTGCTGTCTTCGTTTTGACCCAGTCAAGGTATACAACTTCTGTGTTATGGCAGGGTCAAAAAGCGACGGTCGATCCTCTAATGCCGGGTAGCAAACGGCAGCAGGGCGATGTTCCGGGCCTGCTTGATGGCGCGCGTCAAACGGCGCTGGTGAGTGGTGCAAACGCCAGTGAGCCGGCGAGGCACAATCTTGCCCCGTTCGGCCACGAAGCCCTGCAGCAGCCGGACGTCGCGATACGGGATCGCGTCGATCTTCTCGGTGCAGAACTTGCAAACTTTCTTGCGGCGGAAAAACTTGCCGCGGCCGCCGGGACCGCCCGAGGGCCGGCCGCCGGGACCGCCGGGCCGTCCGCCGGAACGAGGTGGACCGGAACTCGGGCCCGTGCTGGGGCCTGAACTTGATTCATGAGTTGATGTCGACGCGCCCGCTTCGGGCGCCCTGCCAGTGGTCTCTTCAGCCATGGTGTATCCTCTTTTACTCTCTCGCTTGCGTGCCCAAGAGGGCTACCGCAAGGCAGAATCGGGCCGCAGCCAGCCACCCCAATCAATGGGAGCCGGCGGCGGCAATGTGGGACAGGCGCTCAGGCGCTTGCCGTAACCGTCTCCGACGCCTCGGCTGGAGCCGGAGTAGGCGCAGGTGCCGGGGCGGATGCTGCCGCGGGTGTTGCGGCGGGCGTTGCAGCGGGTTCGGCGCTCAGCTTGCGGCGTACACCGCGCAGTGCCTTCACCTTGGCCAGGCGCTTCTCTTCTTCGTCGATACGCACGGTAATGAACTTGATGACAGGCTCGGAGACGCGCAGGCGGCGCTCGAGTTCAAGCACAACCGCGCCGTTGGCTTCTACGGTCATCAGCACATAGTTGCCGTCATTGAACTTGCGCACGGTGTAGGCGAGCTTGCGGCGGCCCATCTTCTCAACGTTCTTTACCACTCCGCTGCCGTTGGTGACGGAGGTGGTAAAGCCGGCAATCAGCTTGTCGACATCCTCTTCGACCGTGTCGGGCCGAACAATAAACATAACCTCATACAAACGGGACATCCGGTTTCCTTTTCCGCTGGAGCCCCTTGACTCCAGCCGCTGCCGCCGGCGAATACCATAGCGGCCCAATTCGTTTTACTTCCCCGACAGCCGGTGGGCCGTCGCCATCCCTCAAGATCCGGTTGCGGGCTCATTTTCCTGACCCGTGCCCCGATCCCTGACCGCAGCCCTAATCCTCGCGGCGGTTGAACTCATTCATCGCCGGTCCGGGGCCATCTTCGACGATGCGCCGTGTCGCCTTTGCGACCCGGTCCAGCACCTCGTCCATCACCGTCAAATCCGCCTTGCGCAGGGGCGACAGCAGGTAATCTCTGCCTGGCCTTTTAACCCCGCCGCCGGCAATCGCTGCCGGCGGTAAATCGAGCCCTACGCCAACCCGCAAACGCAACCACTCCTGGGTGCCCAGGGCCGAAGTTACGCTGCGGGCTCCGTTGTGGCCCGCCGGCGAACCGCGCTCCCTGATCTTCAGCGTCCCCAGCACCAGGTCGAGCTCGTCGTAGATGACGAGCAGGTCCCGGGCCGGGTCCGCCTCAAACTCCTTTACCAGAGCGGCCACTGCCAGCCCGCTCAGGTTCATAAAGGTCTCCGGCTTGGCCAGGATCACTTCGCGCCCCGCCATGCGGCAGGTTGCGGTTGATGCCCGGCAGCGCCGGTTCTGGACCACTACGCCCTCTTGCTGGGCGATGCGGTCGATAGCCATGAACCCCGCGTTATGCGGTGTCCACAGATAATCGGGGCCGGGATTGCCAAGCCCCACCACAAGATACGGGCCGCGCCGGCTGACGAGGCCTTGCAGGCCGATGGTTGCAAGCGGTTCGTCGAGATCGTCGCTCGAACCTTTTCCCTTCGGCCACTTGTCTTCCACGTCCGCCTCGGCCAATGCTTACTTCTTTGCGCCGGGTTCGGCCTTCTTGCCCGCTGCTGCTTCGGGCTCCGCCTTGCCCTTCTTGGCCACTTCCGGCTCGGTTGCCGCTGTGGCAGCTGCCGCCTCCGCGGCTGCGGCCGCTTCCGCTTCTGCAGCGGTCGGCGCTTCTTCGCGGATCGTAACCACGTGGGCCACGGTAGCGTCTTCGGCAGTCAAATATTTCACCTTGTCGGAGTGGGGCAGATCGCTCACGCGCAACACACCATGCAACTCAAGCTCGCTTACATCCACGTCGATATGGCTGGGAATGTTTGCCGGGAGGCACTCGATCTCGACCTCGCGCAAAACCTGGTCGAGTATGCCGCCGGCCGTTTTGACGCCCACCGGGATGCCCAGCAGCTTGACACGCACGCTGACGCGCAGCAGTTTGTCGAGCGCAATGCGCTTCATATCGATGTGAATGAGGCGGTCTTTCAGCGGCTCGCGCTGCCAGTCGACGATCATGGCCTTGGCCGCCGGGTTGCCAGTTACCTCGACATCGAAGATCGTGTTGTGACCTGTCTCGGAGAAAAGAATCCGGGAAATCTGCTTGGGATCCACTTCAACGGCCACGGCATCGTGGCCTGCGCCGTACAGTACGGCGGGAATCTTGCCAGCGACGCGCACACGGCGCGCGGCATTCTTGGTGAACTTGCCCTCACGGGGCTTGGCTACGACAACTTCAGGCATTTTTCTCTCGTTTCTTTTTTCGGGCACGGAAAAGCAGCTTTCAGCTATCAGCCGTCAGCTATCAGCTTGTTGTTGCCGATTCGCTCCGCTCCCTTTGTTAAAAGCAGCTCTCAGCTTTTAGCTCTCAGCCGCCTGGTTGCCGTTTCGCGCAGCATCGACTCAGCAGTCGAAGATGCACCGTCTTCTTTTCTCTCTAACCAATCGCAAAAGCCAATCCCTTCGCTGCTCCAAACTGATGGCTGAAAGCTGAAGTCTCCCTCTAGCTAAACAGCGTACTCACGCTGGTTTCCATGTGGATGCTCTCGATGGCCGCGCCCAGCAGGCCGGCGATGGAGAGCACTTTGATCTTGGGCAGCTTCTGGGCCGCGTCGCGCAGCGGAATGGTATTGGTGACCACCAGTTGTTCGAGGCGCGAGTTGGCAATGCGATCGATGGCCGGACCCGAGAGCACGGCGTGGCTGGCGCAGGCATACACTGCCGATGCGCCGTTGGCATACAGGGCATCCACGGTCTTCACCAGGGTGCCCGCGGTATCAATAATGTCGTCGATGATGAGGCAGTTTTTGCCTTCCACATCGCCGACCACGTTCATCACTTCGGCAACGTTGATGTCGGTGCGCCGCTTGTCGACGATGGCCAGCGGAGCGCCGACTTTCTGCGCGAAAAACCTCGCCCGCTCCACGCCGCCCGCATCGGGCGAAACCACGGTGAGATTGGGCAGGCTGAGTTCGCGAAAGTAACTCACCAGCACCGGGCTGGCAAACAGGTGATCGACGGGAATGTTGAAGAAGCCCTGAATCTGGGCGGCATGCAGGTCGACGAAGAGGGCGCGGTTGGCGCCGGCCGTGGTGAGCAGATCGGCGATGAGCTTGGCGCTGATGGCCACGCGGGGGCGGTCTTTGCGGTCCTGGCGGGCGTACCCGTAGTAGGGCACCACCACCGTGATCCTGGCCGCCGAGGCCCGTTTGAGCGCATCAATGATCACCAGAAGCTCCACCAGGTGCTGGTCCACCGGATAGCAGGTGGGCTGCACCACAAACACATCCACTCCACGGACGTTCTCGAGAAGCTGGAAGTAGACCTCGCCGTCGGCAAAGCGCTGCAGCTTGGCCTCGCCCACCTTGACCCCGATGTGCTGGCCGATCTCCTCGGCCAGCGCGCGGTTGGCGGAGCCGGAGAAAAGCTTGAAGCGCTTATCCTCGCTGAGATTGCGGGCCCGCTTGCGCTCGGGAGCCGGTTTGGCCTCTTTCGGTTTCGGAATGCCGTCCAGGGCTGCGATTTCGCGGACCTCTTTCAGCCCGCTCTCCTGCTGCTTTTCTTCCGCTGTCACCGTCACCGTTCCTGCTTCCATCTCCGAGGTACCTCCAAGCTGGTTGGCTTTGGCTGCTTCCCGTGCTGCGTTCACAAAACTTGGCTGGGCGACCAGGATTCGAACCTGGACAAGTGCCTCCAAAGGGCACTGTCCTACCATTAGACGATCGCCCAGAATGCGGCCCGATTCCTCATCTGAAGCCGCTCTTGACAGCCGTTCGCGAGTCTCTCAACCGCGAAGGCCGGCTGTCAATATCACCTAAGGTCGAAACATTTCACTCCAATAAGCCGAGCGCGGCAAGGTACGGGTCAACGTGCTCCGCACTTCCACCCCTTGGATCGGCTTTTGAAGCCGGACAAGAGCTTTTTCCGCATCTCCACGGGTCCGGTATAGCCCGTAGAGCGCTGAACCGGACCCCGACAGCGAAGCATGAAGGGCTGCCTCCGGAGTGCCGAAGCCCAAAAGAATGCGCTTGATTTCTGCAAGGGAAGGATACTGGGGAAAGACGACGCGTTCGAAGTCGTTCTGAATCCAGTTCGTAATCCCGGTGCGGACAAGCGCGGACTCTACGGGTCCGGCCAGGTTCTCCTCATCGAGAAGAACACCGGAGGAGCCTGCTCCCTGCCGCCTTTCGGGAATTCCCGCAAAGGCGCTGGCATAGGCGCGGCTCAACTCATTTAGTTTATCTGCACTGGCGGCGGCGGTCAAACCTTCCGCGCTGCAGAGCGCGTCCCAGTCGCGAAAGGCCTGGGGTGTGGAGACGCCCATCGCCGGGGTGGCCACCGCGCACCAGACCGGTTCGAGATCCGGTAAAGGTTCAACCTCCTGGCCTCGGTCAAGCCCCAGGACGGCGCCGCCGATTACGAACAGGGGCACATCCGATCCGACCTTGGCAGCGATGTCCAGGCGTTTGCTTCCCCAGCCGCAGGGCGTACTCTCCCATCCTTTTTGCCCGGTTCGCGGAAAGGGAGGCGGGCCCATATCGAGGTCCAGTTCGGTTTCGAGGCCGATTAGCGCCGCCACTGCGTTGGCGGATCCCGCGCCGAGGCCGCCCTGAACCGGCAGCCGTTTTTCAATATGAATGGAGACGTCGGCGCGGATTTTGAGGGAATCAAGTGCCAGGGAAACCATCTTCCAAGCGGTGTTGTGGGAGTCGGTGGGGACGCGGAAGTCGTTGGATGTGACTTGGATGGTCGTGGTCGGGGCGAGGCGGGCGCTGACGGTGACGATGTCGTGCAGTTCCAGCGTCTGATACACAGTAGTCAACCCATGAAATCCGTCAGCCCGCGGTGCTCCGAGGGCCAGCCCCAGGTTGATCTTGGCGTGGGAACGTACAGCGGTGGGCATACCGGACCATTGTAGAGCCGGGCCGTTGTGCCATCTTCCTGTCCCCATCGCACAAAGTGCTGAGTTGCCGGAACAAAGCCGCCGCGCCCGCCGTAGAATTCAAGTGCAGAAATGCCCTGGAGGGCACAATGCTTTTTCCAGCCGCCATCGCCGGCACGTGGGCCATCCTGTTCGCCCTTTTTGCCGGTTCCTCTTCTGCACAACTCCCGCCTCACACCGCGCGCATGGAAGTGGTGCATGGCAAGCCCTATGTCATGGTGACGGTCAACGGGAAAGGCCCTTTTCGGTTTGTCGTGGATACCGGGACCGGCGCCCAGGCACTGATTACTTTCGCGCTGGCCGACCAGCTTCAGCTTCCGGTAGCGGGTCAGGCCCGGCTGATTGACCCCAGCGGCCACGGAGAACAGCGGGCGCAGATTTTTCTCATCGAGTCGCTCAGCGTGGCGGGGGTCAATTTCACCGGGGTCAAGGCCATCCGCCACAGCCTGGCCGCTGAAGACGACACCTGCCAGGGTCTGCTGGGATTCACGCTGTTTCGCGATACCCTGCTGAAGCTCGATTATCCGAACCACCTGATGACACTGTCTTCAGGATCGCTCGCGCCGGATGGCGAACGGGCCGTGCTGCCTTTCCGCATGCCCGACGGCGTTCCTATCGCGGCGCTGCGCATCGGCAGTCGGCATGTGGATGCGCAATTCGATTCCGGCGGCGCGGGGCTCAGTCTTCCCGAACAGCTTGCGGCCCGGCTCAGGTTTGTCTCAGACCCCGTGGTGTTTGGGAATGGAGAATCGCTTTCCACGCGGTTTCAGATCAAGACGGGCAAGCTGGGGTCCAACATTCGCCTGGGCCAGTACACTTTTGAACGGCCTTCGGTCGAGATCAATCCCGCCTTTCCACTGGTCAATTTCGGCGGGTTTCCGCTGCAGAATTTTGCCGTCACGTTCGATCAGAAAAACCTGCTTATGCGGCTTGACGCCGCGCACAGGCGCTTCCACATCGACACCCTGCCCACCAGCGTCCATTTGCGGAATGCGCCCCTGAAGCCGCCCGATGTCAAGCTGGTGCCGGTGGGATGACGGGACGGCCAGCGCCGTGGACCGTTCAGGCTCTGGCGGTGCGGATCACCATCTCTTTGGCGGCACGCAGCTTCTCCACCGGATCGCCGATTGGGCGAAACTCCATGGCCACCATGCCCCGGTAGTTGAGTTCGGCCAGCTTGCGGTAGATATTGGCGTAATTGATTTCTCCCGTGCCCGGCTCATGACGCCCCGGCACGTCGGCGATGTGAATCAGCGCGATTACGTCGATGTGCTTGTCGAGCTTCTCAATCAGATTGCCCTCTGCGATTTGCTCATGGAATATGTCGTAAAGGAACTGGACCTGCGGGTGATTCACGGCGCGCACAATCTCGATGCCCTCGGCAGCCGATTGCAGAAAGTAATGCGGGTTTTCTTCCGGGTCGATGCACTCAAGCAGCAGGCGCACGGGGTGCCCGTCAATCTGTCGGCCTTCGACCATCGCTGCGGCCCGCTTGAGGGTTTCAATGGCGCACTGGTGCTGGGCCTCGCGGGAGACGCCCGGCACTACGTTGCCCGAGAGCACGATCATGGCAGGACAGCTCAGCGTTTCCATCGGAACAAGAGCTTCTTTCAACTCCACCAGAAATGCATCGGGCGTGGAGGGATTGGCAATTCCGTTATGCAACCCCGCGGTTGCATCAAATCGCATGCCGTGCCGCTTGCGCGCCGCATTCGCATTGGCGAAATCGTCGGGAGACCATTTGGCATACTCGCCCACCAACTCAACGTTGGTGTATCCCGCTTCGGCGATCTTGGCCAGTCGTGTTTCGAAAGGCAGGTCGTTGAAGACCGTCCAAAGCATCACGGAAAGCGGGAATGGTGATGGCGGTGCTTCCGGCGCCGGCAAAGCGTCGGCTTCTCGCGATGTGAGCGGCGCAGCGATACCTAAGGCTGCGGTGGCCAAAACCTGCGTAAACATGCGGCGGTTCATTCGATTCTCCTTGTGAAGTTTCTGCTACTTCCCTCTCGCTTTGCCGGATCGCTTAAGCGCCTGCCAGTCTTTTTCAGTCTGGTCGGCATAGAGCGAGCCAAACCTGCCCAGAGCCTCTGCGAATCCATCGCCGGAGCCCAGGTAACCGCCAATCACCAGCGGGTCGCCGGAGCGCGCATGGCCGCGGGCCAGCAATTCGCCGCAGACCTCGGCATAGGCATTCAATCCTCCGTCTGCCAGGTCTTCGATCTCAATCGAACCCTTGTGGTCGTTGAGCTGGCGCACCAGATAGTCGCGTCCGCCCATATGCGTCCAGCCGAGAAACGGATCGGACTGCATCTGCATGGCGCGCTGGCCCTCGACGGTGCGCTGGCCGTTGTGGCGGGACGGGTGCGCCTCGGGCAGGTAGGGCGCGTAGGCCGACGTCGTCTCTTCCTTGATCTGCAGAAACAGCGGATCGCCCGGGCCGTTGCCTTCAAAATAGATGCAGTAGTCGCGCAGCCCCACGGAGCCGGTGCCCACCACTTTGAACGCCACATCGACCGGCCGGTAGAGAGAGAGCAGGTGCTGCCGCTGCGGCTCCAGCATATCGCTGTAGGGCCCGAGCGAGGCCAGCACCGCCGCGGCCTGCGCGCCTGTGACGCGGGTCAGCATCGGCTTGGCTTCTTTGAAGCGGCGGGGTGCCCCGGTCTTGCCGTCATGAGCCTCGGTGAGTTGCTCCAGCGTGTGCTGCGGCGTGGCTCGCTCGGCTTTGAGCAAGCGCCTCGTGCACCGGCTCCACCGAGCCGAGGCGATGCACCTGGAAACCGCGCCACCTCGAGTGCGGGCATTTCGCCGAAGGCGCGCATCTGCTGCGCAGTAGCGCCCGATGCACGCCTCCACCGCCGCGCAGCGCCGAGCGTTCCTTGTGTCCCGCTTCGCGGCCGGCGAGGACCAGCGAAGCCGCCATGCGCTTCAGGTCCCACTCAAAGGGGCCGCGAATGGTCTCGTCGAAATCGTTGATGTCGAAGACCAGCCGGCCGTCGGGCGCGGCAAACGCGCCCAGGTTGCGCACATGGGCGTCGCCGCAGAGCTGGCTCACGATGCCGGTATTGGGAAGCACGGCCAGGTCGGCCGCCATGACCGGCGCCGCGCCGCGAAAGTAGCCGAAGGGCGACTGCGCCATCAGCTGGTGTTTCAGTTTCAGCAGCGCCGGGACGCGCCCGCGCATCGACGCGCTCGAGCAGGGCCAGCGCTGCGGATTGGCGCGCCTTGACGTTGAGTTCGTCGTGATGCTGGCGGCCCACCTGCTTGCGCCGCGCCTGGCCGAGCTTGCGGCGTTCTTCCGGAGTTGCCCAGTGCATAGTCCGCACCATACTCGCTCGGGGCGGTGCGAAGCAACCAGGGAGCGCGATGTGCGGCTCTGGCGCGGTCGCGAGGTTCGGCGAACCGAATGCACGACTTGCGGGCTGTTCCATGATTTACACTCCTTTCAGTGAGCCCGCCCTCAGCCATGCTCTTCACAGCCTCGCTGCGGACTCTGATCCGGAGGAATCCCTTTTTGACGCGCAGCAGCCGCCTTCTTGCTCCCGGCCTTTCTTGCTCTTCCGCTTCTTGCCGTTTCCGCCGCTGCGCAGGCCCCGCTCGAAGCCGCTCACGGTTGAGGCGATCTTCGGCCACGACCGCTCATCGGGTCAACCGCCGGAAGAGCTGACCTGGTCGCCGGACGGCAAGCACCTGACCTATCATCGACGGCGGCGAGCTGATCGATCTGGATCCCGCCTCGGGCAAGCCGCACGTGCTGGTGAGCCGCGCCAAGATGGCGCCGCTCGACGAGACGGCAGCGGCACGAACGGGACCGCGATCATCGCGACCGCTACGAGATGGCCAGCTACCAGTGGGCGCCGGATTCGCGGCACCTGCTCTTCGATTCAGACGGCCGCCTGTGGATCTACGACCTGAACAACGGCACCGGGTCTGCAGATCGGCTTTACCGGCACGGCTTCCGGCGACGATCCCAAGTTTTCGCCCGACGGCGAGTTGATCTCGTTCGTCCGCGCACAACAGCCTCGCTGTGATGCGGCTGCGCGACCCCGGCACGCCTACCACGATGGTGGCGCCAGGCAGCCAATCGAGACCGTCCTGAACGGCGGGGTCGACTGGGTCTACGAAGAAGAACTGGATATGCGCAGCAACTACTTCTGGTCGCCGGATTCGAAGAACATCGCCTATCTGCAGATGAACGAGACCGAGGTCCCGCTCTACCCGCTCACGGACTGGATTCCGACCCACGCCAAGGGTTGATTGATCAGCGCTACCCGCAGCCCGGCGATCCGAATCCCGATGTCCGCGTCGGCGTGGTGAGCGCAGGGGCGGCAAAACGGTCTGGGTCAAGCTGCCCATCCAGCCCGGGCAGGATTACATTCCGCGTTTCGGATGGGTCGACCGCAAGACGCTTTGGATCGAGACTCTCACCCGCGACCACAAGCACCGCGTCCATCTACTTTGCCGATGCCGTCCAGCGGCGAATCGCGCCAGTGCTGGAGATCGACGACGACAAATTTCTCGACGAAAACTACGACGTCGACGTCGACCGACGGCGACATCGTGCTGACCAACTGGAGCGACGGCCACAATCAGATCTATCTCTACAGCTACGACCAGGCCAATCCCGGGCAGACCACGCCGCCAAGCTGGAGCGGCAACTGACCAAGGGCGATTTTGAAGTGTCGCGGCGTCTACCGCGTCGATCACGAGCACAAGATGGTCGACTACGCCTCGAACGAAGGCAATCTGCTGGAGCAGCAGATCTGGCAGGTGAGCTTCGACGGCGAGCGCAAGCAGCTGAGCACCGGGGCCGGGCTATCATCAAGCGGACTTTGCGCCGGCAGCGACGCTTTATACCGACAAGTTCTCCACGCGCATGAAGCCGCCCGCGCTGCAGCTTTGCCATGCGGAGGGCAAGTGCCACGTCTTCTGGCAGACGCATGCGCTCGATGCCTATCAGCCTGCGCGCACCCGAGCAGCTTGAAGTGAAGGCGCACGATGGAACCACGCTCTACGCCACGCTGCTGCTGCCCGCGGGCGAGACCGGCGCTGCCAGCGTGCCGCTGATCGTGAACCCCTACGGCGGACCCGGCCCGCAGGAAGTGGCCGAACCGCTGGGACGACGGGCTGCTCTTCGACGAGGTGCTCGCCGAACATGGCTTTGCCGTGCTGCACGCCGACAATCGCGGCACCGGCATGCGCGGCCGCGCCTTCGCGCAAGCGGCTTATCACAACTTCGGCCCGGTGCAGCTTGAAGATCAGCTGACGGTGCTCGACGCGGCGCTGGCGCAGTATCCGCAGCTCGATCCGAAGCGCCTGGGCTGGTGGGGATGGAGCTGGGGCGGCACCTTCACGCTCTACGCCATGACCCACTCCGACCGCTTCCGCGCCGGCGTCTCCGTGGCGCCCGTGACCGACTGGCGCGACTACGACTCCATCTACACCGAGCGCTATCTGGGCCTGCCCGCGGATATCCCGAGGGCATACAAGAACTTCTCCGTGGTGAACTCGGCGGCCAATCTGAAGGGGCGGCTGCTGCTTGCGCACGGCACCGGCGACGACAACGTGCACATCGAAAACACGGTGCAGTACATCCAGAAGCTGATCGAGGCCGGCATTCCATACGACCTGCAGATTTATCCGCGCAAGACGCACTCGATCTCCGGCCCGCGATGTGCGAACCAGTCTCTTCAACCGCATTCTTGCGCAATTCGACAAGTACCTGAAGCCGGCGGTTCCATGAGCGCGGATACCGCCCTCGCGGCAGACCTGCGCGCCTGCGAAGAGACGTTGCTGGACCCGGCCCTGCGCCGCGACCGCACACGCGTGGCGCCGCTGCTGGCCGACGATTTTGTGGAGTTCGGCGCGTCGGGCAGGGTGTGGACGCGCGAGGAAATCCTGGACTTGCTGGCCAGCGAGGAATACCAGCCCCCAGAGATCGAGAGCTTCGAATGCACACGGATTGCCGAGGGGGTCGCCCTGGTGACCTACCGGGCGGTGCGCACCGATAAAGCAACGGGTGATCGGTCGATCACGTTGCGCAGTTCGATCTGGTCAAAAAAGCTGTCGGGGGGAACGTTGGGATGGCGAATGCGTTTTCACCAGGGAACGCGCGCCACATGAGAGGGTAAAGCCTGGGCTGTCAGACTTCGTGGTGCTTGAAGAGGTCATCCTTCTCGCGGCGAGGGCATTTTGAACATTCCAGGCAGCACACGAGCAGCACGGCCACTCCTACGGTCACCAGGATTGCCAGGAAGTTCGCGTATGTCAAAAACCAATGGGCGATACTGTGCATATGCCAGCGATGCTTAACCCGATCCTGCTTATTGGACGGTCCCTCTGCCGGGCCGGGTTGTCCTTCGAGCAGGAGAGGTCTCTTTCCGAGTGGAAACAAGTTTAGCACTGGCGGATGCGCACCGTCATTGTGAATTAAAATTGCTCAAAAGCGAATAAAGGACGAAACTGTTGTGTAATGGCGACCGGTCCCATCCCGCTTTCCTCAGTCCTGCCTAACGGCTGGCCGGATGAACTGCAGTCTGGAGAGTCCGGTCAAGCGCGACCCGCGGAACCGGATGCCGGGCCCTGCCTCAACTGGCTTTTCGTCGATTTGAACTCTTATTTTGCCTCGGTAGAACAGGAAACGCGCCCTGAATTACGCGGGCGGCCGATCGGCGTTGTACCCATGATGGCTGACACAACCTGTTGCATTGCAGCCAGTTACGAGGCCAAAGCCTACGGCGTGAAGACCGGCACCATAGTGGCCGACGCCAAGCGCATGTGTCCCGGCATCATTCTGGTAGAGGGACGTCACGAGCTCTACGTGGACTATCACCATCGCATCGTGGAGGCCGTGGAAAGCTGCCTGCCAGTCTCGGCCGTGCTTTCGATCGACGAGATGGCCTGTCGGCTTATGGGGCGTGAGCGGCCCCTCCTGGCAGCGCTCGAACTGGGCCGCAAAGTGAAGGCGCGCATTCGCGAGCAAGTGGGACCATGCCTGCGCAGTTCGGTGGGCCTGGCCACCAATCGCTACCTGGCCAAGATCGCCAGCGACATGGAAAAACCTGACGGGCTGGTGGCGCTGCCCCTGGACGTTTTGCCGGCGGCGCTGGCCCAACTCACGCTGCGCGACCTGCCCGGCATCGGCGCGCGCACAGAGAAAAGCTTGAATGCAAAGGGAATCCATACCATGGATCAACTGCTTGCCTTGGATTGCGAGAAGGCCGGGGAGCTATGGGGCTCGGTGTGGGGCGAACGTCTGTGGCATTGGCTGAAGGGCGAGGACTTCGACATGGCCGAGACGGAGCATCTGAAGTCCATCAGCCACTCGCACGTGCTGGCCCCGGAGATGCGCACCGCGGAAAGGGCCTGGGCCGTGGCCCACAAACTACTGCACAAGGCGGCGATGCGTTTGCGCGCGGGCGGGTTGTGGGCGGGAGGGATCGGGCTGGCCGTCGGGTTTGCCGTGCCTCGCGGTCAGAATGCCCGAACCAGCCGCGCCAGCGACAAGGCCTCGTTGCCACCGACCCCAGTCGCAACCTTCGGCGTGCCCACCCGCGGCTGGCATAGGGAGCTTCGCCTGAGCGAGTGCCAGGACAACCAAACCCTGATTGCGGCGCTCAGCCGCCTGTGGGCCAGCCGCCCCACGGGTGCGGAGTATGATCAACCCTACTTTATCGGGGTCCAGCTTAACGGCCTGGTGCCCGAGCGGCTGCACTCGCTGAATCTTTTTGACGCTCTCGATGGCGCAGCAGTCGCGGACCCGTTTGCTGGTGGCGATGGACCGGCTGAACCAGAAATACGGCATGAGCACCCTGGCCCCGGCGACCATGCTGACGGCCTACAAAGCCGCTCCCACGCGCATCGCCTTCCACAGCATTCCCGATCTGTTCTGATGGTAGGAATAACCGCCCGCGAACGGCTCGCCCAGGTGGCTGCCGCTCACGGATCGAGGAACGTAATGGCTGCAGCTACTTGTAGACGCCGTCTCCTTTGATGAGTTCATCTCGATGAGCACCGTAGTCCACCATGGATAGGAAGGCCGGGCCGGAGAGCGGGTTGGATCTCATGCTTTCCAGAATTGCTGTGTCCACCTTGTCGAGGCCTTCCGGGCTGGAAGCGATGTAAACAATCCAAAAAGAGCTCGGCGTCTCGGTATGGATGGCCTCGGTATCGATCTCGTATTCGACAATGGTGCCGTCGGAGAGCATTTTTTCAAGCAGCGGGACGATCATGTTCTGGCTGAGTGAGTCGAGCGCATCGTCCGGCGCGTCCGGCTTCAACTTATAGGATGCGACGCGAGTGTAGCCGTTTTTGAAGGAGCCTGGATGCCAGTTGTAATACCGGCTGACATCAATACTGTCCCAGTGTTTGGTGGCGCTCTCCAGAGCGGGAGACGCGGCGGTGCTGGATGCCATGAGCCGGTCAAGCACCTTGATCAACCCGGCCATGGACGTGGCCGACCACCAATTGTCGTGCGTTGCGCCGTCGGGCTGGTGGACCAGAACCTCGTCCTTGCCATAGCCCACGATAGTCCCGTCGGCCATCGCCTTGTCGAGGATTGCCTTGTCGGCCGATTCTGGGTTTGCCATGTCTGCCCAATGGGCGCGGGGAATCTGCCAATCGGCAACATAGCTGTACATGGGCGGCTTTTCTTTGACCTCCGACATTTGCGCGCCCGAAGGAATGGCACACAGGGCTAGACCTGCGATTCCGCACACGCCTGCGAAGACACTCCACACTCTCTTGCTCATCATCTTTCTCCTGTTGTGATTTGGTCAGCAATGCGCTGGGGAAGGCCTGACGGGGTGAAGTGTACAGGAGAGAAGTATTTTGGGAAACAAAATTGCGTGCGTCGGATCAGGTTTCGATGGGCAGGTCAGAGGAGAGGATCTCCGCAGGCGTGAAGCCGCGCTGGCGGAGGGCGCGGACGCTGAGCGCGTCGTGACGCTTGGCTAGGCGGCGGCCGTTGCGGTCAACAACCAGCCTGCAGTGGAACCAGGCCGGGTTGCGGAAGCCGAGCGCGCGATTGAGCAGGATCTGGCGGGCAGTGGACTTGAGCAGGTCGGCGCCGCGCACCACTTCAGTGATGGCCATGGCCGCGTCGTCCCCCACGCAGGCGAGCTGGTAGCTCGGGATACCATCTCGCCGCGAGATGACGAAATCGCCAAAGTCGAAGCCGGCGACGAAGCGCTGCGGACCGAGGTTGAGATCGTTGAACTCGACGGCTTCTCCGACAGGAACGCGGAAGCGCCAATTGCAACCTTCCGGTTGCATGTCTTCTAGGGCATGCCCTTTTTGGATTTGGGCGGGGCGGCAGGTGCCGGGATAGACCGGCTCGTCGTCGGAGGGATCCTGCTCGTGAGGAGCGCTGATGGCGGCTTGCAAGTCTTTGCGCGAACAGTGGCAGGGGTAGAGAAAGCCACCCTTCAGCAGGCGACGCCATGCGGCGAGATAGACCGGGTGACGTTGACTCTGGGCGTAGGGCGCATAGGGGCCGCCGATGTCGGGGCCTTCTTGCCAATGGATGCGGAGCCAGTGAAGGTCTTCAAGTGCGGCTTCGGCGTATTCGGCGCGGCTGCGGTCGGGGTCCATGTCTTCCATCCGCATCACCAGCGTGCCTTGGGCGTCGAGAGCGCGCTGATAGGCGGCGAAAAAGGTGCGCGCGTGGCCCACGTGCAGGTAGCCGCTGGGGGAGGGTGCCAGGCGACCGCGATACGTTGAGACCGGAGATGGAGAGGGGCTGGACACGCTGTGTCCAGTGTAGACAGTGCCGATTGAGATTTGTGGTTTCCCACTCAAGACGCGATGATGCTGCGCCTTGAATGGGGCACTCGGCATTCGACTTGTCCACAGGCTCGTTCAAGATGACAGCAAGGGCGCGGTTCGCTCAGTCCGAGACGTCGTGGCCGTTGTCGTGGTCTTCCTGATGATGGCTGTATTGGTTGATGCTCTGGTTCAGGTGATCGGGATTGACGGAGACCTGGACCACGTCCATCTCGCGGCCGTCGAGGTCGAGCACGAAGAGACCCACGCGGCTGCCCTCAGGATGCATAAAGATGAGAGTCTGATCTCCGCGCTCCGGCGCCGAAGCGCCTTCAGGTGCATTGTGGCGGCTGGTTTCGCGGATGATCCGCTCCCAGCCCGGCCCGAGTTTCTGCTCGACGATGTGGTTCAGCTCATCGCCGTCGACCGAGGCCGTGAAGTCATCGAACTCGGCCACGTGCAAATCGCCCACACCCTGCCGCGTGGCCGCGCTGGAGACCAGGCTCACCAGCCCGAGGAAGGGAATGCGGGTGGCATGCGCGTGGTAGCGGGTTTCAAGCGTGTGGACCACGGCATCGAAACCGACTGGGCTGCCACCGGCCAGCACCACGACCGGAACCAGAAGAGCCACGAAGCAGATGAGAATCCAAACAAATTTCATTGATTGCCGCCCTTCTTCTTGCCCTGCGTCTCTTTTTCAATGTTGCCCAGCGCGCCCAGGCCGCCGAGGCCTTTTAACTGGCCCAGTTCGTCCATTCGGATGGGGCCAAGGATGAGCACGATGGAAAGTTCTTTGGGCTCGGCGGAGAGAATGAACATGCCGTGCGATTCGCCGTTCACCATCTTGACCATGATGTCGGTGGTTTCGCCGCTCTCCCGTTCGCGCGTATGCACGATAGGCGTCCACTCCGGCCCCTGGAAGCTGGCGCGCAACTGCTTGAGCTCGTCCATCGAGTACTGGCCGTCCTTATCGAATTCGTAATCGCGGACGTAGATGCCGTCGAGACCTTCAATGAGATGGCGGGCGGTTGCGTCGCTCTGGTCCTTGCCGTTCATGAATTTGGCGGCAAAAACGAGCATGTTCTTGCCCAGTGTGACCTCGGTGACGTTGGAGGCGCGCGCGGCTAACTGCTTCTCAACGCCGGGCGGCAGGGGCAGCGGCGAGGTCTGTGCGAACACGGGTGCGGCCAATGCGGCGGCCGCAAGCAGAAAGATTGCGATTCGGTTTTTCATTCAGGTCTCCTTGCTCCCACGGCCTTACCTCTGCAGTTACTCGTTGTCGACGCGGTTGTGCGCCGCGAGCCTGGCGTTCACTTCGTTCAGGGCGTGGCTGGTGATGCGCAATGCGATCAGCACCTGGCGGCGGGCTTCTTCGCCTTTGCGAACTTCCTGGGCATGACGCCAGGCGAGAACGCCACTGAGCGCGCCGGCCAGCACAATCGAAGCGGCGAGGCGTTCCCACCACACCACGCGGCGATGCCCGCGCTGCATCTGCCGCGATCCTCTCTGCTGCATGATCCGGCGCTTCAGGCTGGGCGGCGCGGGACGCCGTTCGAATGCCTGACGAAGCTCACGTTCAAAGTCGTCCATTGGTTCCTGCTCCACGCATTTGCTCCCTGGTTCGAATGAACTCTTTCAAATGGTTCTGAGCCTTGGCCCGCAGCAGCTTCAACCCCCGCTGCAGGTGGCTCTTCACGGTTGCGATGGGCGCGTTCAGCGTGCCGGCAATCTCTTCGGGCGTCAGATCTTCCTGGTAGCGAAGAATCAGCGCCGCGCGCTGCGGCTCGGGCAGCGTGGCCAGCAATTGTTCCAGACGCGCAGCCAGCGGCGACGCTCGTTCTTCCGGTGGCGCGCCGTGATTCTCTTCCATCTCCACCCACAAGTCCACGCCGCGCACCCGTCGCCGCCGCAACGCATCGGCCGCCCTGCTCATCGTCACCCGGCGCAGCCAGAAGCAAACGTGCTGCGGGGATTCCAATTTGGCGAGATGCCTGTCCAGTTCGAGAAAGACATCCTGGGCGATCTCCTCTGCCAGTCCGCGATCGCCGGTCAAGCGCCAGGCCAGCGAAAACACCATCGATTGGTGCTCGTCCACGATTTGTTCGAAATCCGGCTGCCAGTCGTGGGCCATGGGGTTCGCTTCTACTCTCTTATCCGCACCGGGGCGTCGGTGGGGATGCAAAAGATACGCGCGCGAAGGGAAAAAGTTTCGAACAGGGCGCCTGTCGAAGGTGCTTTGCCACTGTGCAGGCTGCGGGAACACGCCGGGCGCAGCCATGACATCCAACCCAGAAGGCAGGGGGTCTGCCGAATCGCATCGATGAATTGGCTGGCACAGATAATCCGACATGCACTGGTCCGCTGGGGCTACCTGGCGCTGGCGGCGGCGCTGCTGGGCGAAGATGCGGGCGTGCCGCTGCCCGGCGAAACAACCCTGATGCTCTCCAGTTTTCTTGCGCACAAGACAAATGACCTGAATCTAGCCTTGCTGATTGTGGTGGGCATCGCGGCGGCAATCCTCGGCGACAACCTGGGCTATCTGGCGGGCTGGTGGCTGGGTCCCCGGCTGCTGCGCTGGATGAAGGCCAAGTTCAGTATGGAGGAGGACATCGCCGTGGCCACAGACCAGATTCGGCGCCATGGTGCGGCAACCATCTTCTGGGCGCGATACATCTTCGGGCTGCGCACCATTGCAGGGCCAGTGGCTGGCGCGCTGGGGATGGAGTGGAGACGTTTTCTGCTGTATAACGCCCTGGGCGCGGCGACATGGGTGACTTCAATGGCGCTGGTGGGTTATGCCTTCGCGAATAAGTTCGACAGCATACTTGGATATTTCGAAAAGGCCTCATGGGTTATTTCGGCGAGCATCTTCGCCGTCGGGTATTTCGTATGGCGACAGGAGAAGAAGCAGTGGAGGGAGCGACATCAGGCGAGCGGGTGAGGTGTCGAGTATGTTCTTCAGTACCGGTCGGCGACGGGCTGTACAATTCAAACGATCTATCGCATAGCACTCGGACATAGCCCTTGGACTTGGCGTTGGGACTTAACACTGGTGCGTGCTGAAAGGGATGTTTGCAATGGCAGGGAAGCTGAAGGTGGGTCGCCGGGATTTTTTGAAGCAGGCCGCTGTAGCAATGGGAGCGGCAACGCTTCCGGAACACATGTCTGCGCAGACTTCGGCCAAGGGATCGGAAGACGCGGAAGTTCGGCAGAAAGCGGCGAAGGATGTGAGTTATCCGCGCCGGTTTCGAGGAGAGCAACTCAAGATGATCTCGTTTCCGCTGGGCGGAGTGGCTGCTGGCAGCATTGGGCTTGGGCGGACGCGGACAGCTTGTGAATTGGGAGATCTTCAACCGGCCCAATAAGGGTTTCCAGCCGTCGTATGGGTTTCCGTCTATCTGGGCGCAGGCAGGCGCTGGGAAGCCGGTCGCGCGCGTGCTGGAGTCGCGGATTCTGCCGCCCTACGAGGGACAGGACGGACTGGGATCGAGCAACGCGCCGGGGTTGAGCCGGCTGGAGTCGGCGACGTTCGCCGGAGAATATCCCCTGGCGCATATCGATTTCGAGGACAGTTCGCTGCCGGTGAAGGTGGAACTGGATGCATTCTCGCCTTTTATTCCGCACGAGGCGGACGACTCGGGATTGCCGGTGGCGATTCTGCGCTATCGGGTGACCAACCCCGGCGCGGCGAGCGGTCAAGGTGGGCATCGCATTTTCCATCGACAACCCGGTAAAGACGACGGAAGACAGCGGCGACACTGCGCAGTCAAAAAGCGGACGAGGGGCGGACGGAGCGAGTATCGCAGCGGAGAGTGGCCTGGCAGGCTACGTGATGAGCAATCCGAGCCTGGCCGCGGACGATCCGATGGCGGGTGAGTTTGTGCTGGCGGCGACACCAGATACCGGCGTGGAGGTGTCGCACTGGGACGGATGGCCGCAGGGGCGCTGGTGGAACTCTCCGCTCCAATTCTGGGACCAGTTTTCAAAATCCGGTGACCTGGGCGCACAGCCCGAAGCGCACAACACGGTGGGAGCGCTGTGCTTGAAGAGGACGATCCCGCCG
Source organism: uncultured Acidobacteriota bacterium (assembly GCA_963833995.1). Lineage (GTDB taxonomy): Bacteria > Acidobacteriota > Terriglobia > Terriglobales > Acidobacteriaceae > Telmatobacter. The sequence goes on from CAWIAE010000014.1 coordinate 148,914, forward strand.
GGGCAGACGGCCAGCTTTCAATTTTTGCTGGGCTGGCGGTTTCCCAACCGGACGCCGGATTGGTGCGGGTGGGAGGCGCCGCCGGGCGAGGGCAACACCGTCATCGGCAATTTCTACGCAACCCGCTTCAAGACGCGTGGGACGCCGTGAGCTACGCGGCGGAGCACCTGGAGGATCTCGAAGCGCGGACTCGCATGTTTGCCGAAGCGCTGCGCGAGAGCACGCTGCCGGCGGAAGTGAAAGAAGCGGCGAGCGCGAATCTCTCCACGCTGGCGACAACCACTTGCTTCCGCACCGCGGATGGGGAGTTTCACGGGTTCGAGGGGAGCAACGACAAGCAGGGATGCTGCTTTGGCAACTGCACGCATGTGTGGAACTACGAGACGGCGACTGACGTTTCTGTTTCCTTCGTTTGCCAGGTCATTGCGCCGCAGCGCGTTTGGCTACTCGATGGACGACGCCGGTGCGATTCATTTCCGGCAGATGCTGCCGGACGGCAAAGCGCGATCGGGCTTTGCGGCGGCGGACGGCCAGATGGGGCAGATTCTGCATGCCTGGCTGGACTGGAAGATCAGCGGGGACGATGCCTTGCTGCAGCACCACCTGGCCGAGCGCGAAAAAGGCGCTGGAGTTTGCGTGGGTTCCGGGAGGATGGGACGGCGAACGCGACGGCGTAATGGAGGGCGTGCAACACAACACCTACGATGTGGAGTTCTACGGTCCCAATCCCGATGTGCGGAATCTACTATCTGGGCGGGTTGCGGGCCGGCGAGGAGATGGCGCGCGCGGCCGGCGACACGGCCTCCGCGGAGACCTACCGGAAGCTCTTCGAACAGGGGAGCCAGTGGATCGATGGCAATCTCTTCAACGGCGAGTACTACATCCAGAAGGTGCGTGGATTCGGCGAGGACGAGATTGCCAAAAATCTGCGCAGCGATATGGGTTCCGAAAACACGCAGAAGCCGGAATACCAGCTCGGCGCAGGGTGCCTGGTGGATCAGCTGGTGGGGCAGTATCTGGCGGACGTGTGCGGCCTGGGCGCGCTGGTGTCACCGGATAAGATACGCGCCACGCTTCGATCCATTTACCGCTACAACTACAAACGCAGCCTGGCGCACCACGACAATGTGCAGCGGACCTTTGCGCTGAACGATGAAGCGTCGCTGGTGATTTGCGACTATGGCAAGGCCGAGCGCCCGCACATTCCATTTCCGTATTTCGCTGAAACCATGACCGGCTTTGAATACACTGCCGCGGTGTTGATGATGAACTGGGGGATGGTGGATGAGGGGCTGGAGTGCGTGCGCAACACACGGCTGCGCTATGACGGGGAGAAGCGGAATCCGTGGGATGAGGCGGAGTGCGGGCATCATTACGCGCGGGCCATGGCGACCTGGTCGGCCGTCGTTGTGCTGAGCGGTTTCAGCTACGACGGCGCGAAGGCGTCGTTGGTGGCGGCGCCGCTGGTTTCGCCGACCGATTTCCGGAGTTTCTGGTCATCGGGCACGGGATGGGGCACATTTTCGCTCCGCCGCCAGGATGGCGCTACTGTCTTCACGCTCAAGGTGCTGGCGGGGACATTTGCCTGCCGCTCCTGCGAGTTTGCCGCCCCGGGCAGCGCGGCTTCTGTCGTCAGCGGCGGAAAGACGGTGGAGAGTCGGGTCGGCAGGAACAATGATCGGCTGGTGGCGACGTTTGCCAACACACAGCGGCTGGCTGCCAAGGACGAGATCCGCATCGAGGTGCGCGGATAAGTTGCAATCAAGAAAAAGCCCCCGTTTTTGTTCGGGGGCCAGGTCTGTTTCGCGCAACTGCTTAGCGGTGCTGGATGGCCATCTTTGCAGGATGGTTATCCGTGGCGGATGAAGGTTCCGTCCTGCAACTGGTGCATTGCCTGCTGCAGTTCGGCCTGTGTATTCATCACGATCGGTCCGTACCACGCCACCGGTTCTTCCAGCGGCTTGCCTGAAACGAGCAGGAACCGGATGCCTTCCGGGCCGGCCTGAACCACGATCTCGTCGCCGCGGTCAAACAGCACCAGCGAATGGTTTTTGGCATCATAAGCCGGTAGCGCATTGGGGTCCACGGCTGACTCGGTGAGCACCGCCTGTGGGCTCGATGCATCGCGGAATGTTCCCGCGCCCGCAAAGACGTAAGCGAATGCATTGCGGGTGACATCGACCTGGATGCGGCGCCGCTTATTGGGCGGCACCGAAATGTCGACGTAACTGGGGTCGGCGGCGACACCCTCGACAGGCCCGCGCTGGCCCCAGAATTCGCCACAGATGATGCGAGCGCGGGTGCCGTCGTCCTCTGTCACCTCGGGAATGGCGGCGGAGGGGATGTCCTGATAGCGCGGATCGGTCATCTTCAACGCTGCGGGCAGGTTGGCCCACAACTGGAAGCCGTGCATGCGGCCGGTTGCGTCGCCCTTAGGCATTTCCTGGTGCAGAATGCCGCTGCCCGCGGTCATCCACTGCACATCGCCGGCGGTCATGCGTCCCTTGTTGCCTAGACTGTCTCCGTGCGCCACCTCGCCGGCCAGCACGTAGGTAATTGTCTCGATTCCGCGATGGGGATGCCACGGGAATCCGGCCAGGTAATCGGCGGGATTTTCGTTACGAAAGTCGTCCAGCAACAGGAATGGATCGAATTCTTTGGTTTTCCCAAACCCGAAGGCTCGCTGCAGCTTTACGCCCGCTCCCTCAATGGTTGGTTTGGTTTCAAGTACCTGTTTCACGGCACGAAGCGACATGGTTTAACCTCCATTTGCTCTACTGTGGGGTTAGATTCGCGGGGGCGTTATTCGTTGCAACAAGTAATATTCTGCGCAGCAATGCCGGGGCCTCACCGCGGCTTAGTCGCCCCCACGCCCAAGCGCGGGGCTAACTTGCACTGCGCCTACGGCGCGGGATTTCGTGGAGGCTGGGGAGAAAGACGAAAACATGACGAGAGCCCCCAAAAGCTTCCCGCGGCGGTTAAAGCGGGGCATTATCCTGTTGCGACTACGGCACGACTGAAAGCCGTGCCGTTTCCAAAAACCGGAGTCTTCACTTGAGAATCACAACCCGTTATGAGGCCAGTTCTGAAAAGTGACCCGGTCAGGCTTTGATGAACTGCACGTCGAGAGTGAGGATGACTTCTTCGCCGACCAGCACGCCGCCGGTTTCGAGAGCAGAATTCCAGGTGAGGCCGAAGTCTTTTCGATTGATCTTCCCGGTGGCGGAGAGGCCGATGCGCTGGTTGCCCCAGGGATCCTTGGCAGGCGCACTGGGGCCTTCGACGGCAAAGGTGACCACCTTGGTGACGCCGTGAATGGTGAGTTCGCCGGTAACTTCATGCTCGCCTGGGCCGGTGAGCCGCACCGAAAGGGATTTAAAGGTGAGAACGGGGTATTTTTCCGCGTCCAGAAAATCGGCGCTTTTCAAGTGGCCGTCGCGCTGCTCGTCCCCGGTGCTCAACGTAACGACAGGAACCGTCGCCTCGATGGTAGAGTGGGTGGGATCGGCCTCATTCAGGACCAGCGTGCCGCCGATTCCGCTGAACTTGCCTTTCACGTTGGAGATCATCATGTGCTTGACCTTGAACTCGGCGGCGGAGTGGGCGGGGTCAATGTTCCAGGTGCTGACGGTGGCGGGCGTTGATGCAGAGGCGGATGTAGTGCTCATGGGTGTTGCTCCTTTCAGGTTGTTCGATGCAGCGGGCAGATATTCGTTGCAACAACTATTGCGCCTCGCGATAAATTTTGGGGTGTTGCGGGTTCTGATTGCGGATTTTTAGGTTTCCCCCTTCGAGGGATCAGTTTTGCGGGCCAGTTTATTGGGTCACTCCGATTTGCGCCAGAGCCTGGGCAGAGCCCCAGGACTGCCGGTGACAGGGTCGGACTCCGGAAAAGGAAGATGCAGCATCCGCTCGAGGTCAGGCCCCGTTGGGGCAGTGCGGCAGATGTCCCATTCCTGACCGGCCGGATAGGCGCCCACGACCAGAAAGTCCTGGCCGCATTCGAGGCTGCAGTGGCCGGTGCCAGTGGGGAGCACCGCGACGTCGCCGGCGTGCACGGTGATCTCGTGCCCGTTTTCGCCGCCCAGCATGAGGCGCGCCTGGCCGGCCGCGAACCCCAGCACCTCGTGGGCGGTGGAGTGGTAGTGGTGGAAGTCATAGACCCCGTTGCGCCATTGCGGCGGCCAGCCGTTGCGCTCGAAGGTGCGCTCAATCAGGAAAGCCGGGTCCGGCCCGCTCCCCTCGAAGACACCGCGGTAGAGAAGCACGGGAAGGTGTTCGTTGTTGGGCACCCATCCATTGCGGGAGAGTTGGAGAATCTCCGGCTGGATGGTCTCTCTTCCGGCAAATGTCGGCCCCTCGGTGAGGCCGACGGAAGCGAGCATGGCTGCAAATTGGCGGCGGTTGACGGAGTTCATCACACCTCCTAAAGCAGAGCGGAACGCTCAAAACTGATGGTTGGATGCTGCGGCGAACGCTGCGGTTCGCTCAAGATGGGTCGAGTATATCTGCTCCGCGCGCAGGTCGGTCGCTGGACTGATGGAGGCAGGCCGCAGCCCGGGGCCCGGCGCGCCAACCGCCCATGGGGCTGCATGATGAGAATGCCCCATTGGTCGTATCGATCCCGATAATAATCTACAACTTCGATGACGCAGGAGGGCTATTGCGGATATGGAGAGCGGGGGTGATCCTTTGTGCATGGCGCCCGGCCATTCTTTTGCCGAACAGATTCAGGGGAGAGAAAACATGAAGCAGTTTTTCCGTTCGCTCTACAGGAAGATCAGGCAGGCAACGAGTTCAGACTGCGGTGCGAATATGGTCGAGTTTGGGTGCTGATTGCGCTGTTGGCCTTCGGCACCACAGCGGGCATGGCCAAGACGGCAAAAGGCGTCCAGAAGGCCTACACGAATATCTCCACGAACTTGAAAACCGAAATTCCCAAACCGCCGAAAAAGGGTTGACCTTCAAAGCCGGCGCCTGAGGGAGATCACTTTCCCGCAGGCGCAAGTGTGCGTCCCTCCTGAGATCGCGGACGGCCCCATAGAAGGCGCGGTTCTGTAATCGAGGCGGAACTTCCTCACATCTTCACGTGCCGATCGAGCCGATCGAGCGGTAGGAATCTCTTCCGGCTACCCGTGGAGAGGCTTTGTACCAGCCCTCGCACCTGGGCAGGATCTTGACGCGGATCTGCATCTGGACCTGGGAATCCGTGAGCACCCTGATCTGCCTGCGAAGGGCCGCATGGCACAACTTCCATGCCCAGTTCTGACAGAATGCGGCGTAGAACTGCGGTGTGCCCGGTGGCCCGACAGCCCTGTCAATCAGCGGTATTCCATTACTTCGATTTTTTCTGAAGAAAGGGAATACGGCTGCTGTGGTCCTCCCCCATAAGTAACTCTAAAGTGCACAAAATATCTGATTTAAAGGTACGCAATCGCCATTGTGGTTTGCTACTGGCGGGGCGATGCTCGATGTGTGGATCCCCACCAAGTTGTATTGCCATTTGGCTGTTGCTTTGAGGCAACGATGGAGCCGGATGGACGTCAGGGCTCGCACTGGAATGCGTCCATTTCCAGTGCAACACGGTTGCATGGAGGACAGGAATGAAAGATCAAATCTGCAACTTATATAAAAGGGTCAAAAAAGCGGTCTCACATGAAGACGGCGGAGACCTCGTCGAGTACGCTCTGATGATCGCTCTGGTCGCATTTGGCACAACCGCGGGCCAACGTGCCACGGCAAACGGAATCAACCTGGCCTACACGAATATTTCCTCCGACCTTTCATCGACCCTGGGCAACGCCGGCAGCGGGAGCGGTGGAAGTGGGGGCGGCAGCGACAACGGCAATGGCAATGGCAACGGGAACAACGGCAACGGGAATGGCAATGGCAATGGCAATGGGAACGGCAATGGCAATGGCAACGGCAACGGCAATGGCAATGGCAACGGTAATGGGAATGGCAACGGTAATGGGAATGGCAACGGTAATGGGAATGGCAACGGCAATGGGAATGGCAACGGCAACGGGCACGGCAACGGGCATTGAGAATCGCTCAAGCCGTCTTATATCATAGATTTTCGAATGAACGGACGAGAGTGCTCAGTTTGCCAGCCAATCCCCGAGGACTGACACTCTCAGGAGCAGCCGCTAAGCACTTTACAAATAGAAGGAGTGTTGTCTCAAGTCAGGAATCGACGCTGGAGAAACGCGCAGGATGGCCGTCCCTCGTTCTGCAACGGGCATTCACCCGAGTCGGACCGCGGGCCTTATGCTTTATGCAGACTCCGTGAGCGACTTCGCCCAAACCGTAAAGCAGCAGGTAGACATCGTCAAGGTTGTCGAGGGCTACATACGGCTGCGCAAGGCGGGGGCGCAGAACTATTCGGGACTGTGCCCGTTCCATAAAGAGAAATCGCCATCGTTCTCGGTGCATGCGGTGCGGCAGTTCTATCACTGTTTCGGATGCGGTGTGTCGGGAGATGTGTTCAGCTTCGTGGGCAAGGTTGAGAATGTGGGGTTCCCCGAAGCGGTCAGGATTGTGGCGCAGAAGTGCGGGATTCCGCTTCCCAAACGGGAGTTTTCTTCGCCGGAAGAAGCCGCGGGGGCGCGCCTGAGAGCGAAGCTGCTGGAACTCCACGAGACCGCCGCGGCGTGGTTCGAGGAGCAACTGCGTGAGCCCGAGGGCGCCGTGGCCCGCGAGTACCTGGCCGGCCGTGGACTTACTCCGGAGGGAATCAAGGCGTTCCGCATCGGGTATGCGCCGGACAGCTTCAACGCGCTGCGCGACCGGCTGAGCGGGATGGCGGACCAGGAGACGTTGCGGGCCTCCGGCCTGTTCAGCCAGAAAGAGCATGAAGACGGGACGCAGGGACCGATCTATGACCGCTTCAGAAAGCGCGTCATGTTTCCCATTGCGAACGAAAGCGGCCGGGTGATCGCTTTCACGGCGCGGACGCTGGAAACCGGCGAAAAGGCCGGTCCGAAATATGTGAACTCGCCGGAGACGCCGCTCTACATCAAGGGTCAGGTGCTCTTCAACCTGGACAAGGCGAAAGCGGCGATTCGGAAGATGGAGTTTGCCCTGTTGGTGGAAGGGCAGATGGACTGCATCAGCGTGTTTCTGCGCGGCATTCAAAACGTGATTGCCACCAGCGGGACGGCCTTTACCGAGCAGCAGGTGGCGATTCTGAAGCGGCATACGCAGAACGTGGCGGTGAACTTTGACCCCGATGCAGCGGGGGCCAATGCGGCGGAGAAGTCGATCTCGCTGCTGTCGGAAGAAGGCTTCACGATCAAGATTGTGACCCTGGAAGACGGGCTGGACCCGGACCGCTACATCCGCGAACGGGGAGTGGAGGCCTACGTGGCGGCCGTGCGTGGGGCGCGGCGGCAGGCCGACTACCTGATCGAGCGGGCGCGGCAGTTGTTCCCGGGGGCCAATGCGGAGCAAAAGGTGAAGGCCATGAATTACCTGCTGCCGCATATCCGAAGGATGCCGGAAAAGCTGGCGCGGGACCAGTTTGCCGCCGATGCGGCGCAAAAGCTGGGGATCGCCGATTCAATCATGCGCGAGGAGTTGCGGCAGGCCGCACTGCGGCGAAGGGATCATGTCGAGGTTCGGCGGTCTACTTTGACCGAGGTGGAACGCGTGCTGCTGCGGGCGCTGGCGATCACTGACCCGGAGCATGAAGATGCGCGCCACGTTGCGGTGGACGCTGTCACCCGGCAACCGCAATGGTTCGAGGGAGTTGGAGTGCTTCCGGCGGTGCTGGCATTAGCCGCGCGCGAGTCAAGGGATCCGATGGACGCGGTGGAGGACCCGGCGCAGCGAGCACTGCTGGCCGAGGCGTTGCTCGATGAGACGGAGCCGCCTTCGGCTGAAACCGTGGTGGGCGCCATTGTCAGCCTTCAAAAGCGCCAGGTTGAAAGCCAGATTCGCGAGATGCGCTCGCAAATTGCGGAGGCTGAGCGCCGCGGCGATGTTACCGAACTGGCCCTGCTGACCCAGCGGAAACTGGAACTGGATCGGGCGTTGCGGGGGCTGCATCGGCAGTAGTCAATGGCATAACACTGAGGCGCGGGGCAGGCTCAAGCCGTTCATTCTTTGCGTCCAATTGGCGCCAATAACGTCTAATTTGACAGGAACAGAGCGGGCGGAGAATCAGAGACCGCCCGGCCCGGTCCTGGCCCCGAGGGAAGTCGGGTGAATTATTTGCTTGGCGGATTGCGGGTAGACTGTGGTAATCTGTTGATCTCTGTGAGGATGCGCGCCCTCTCTGCCCCACACATGAGCTGCGGCTCGCGGGCGAACCAGGCGAAACCTGAAGCGTTGTCATCCTGTTCTGAGCAATCACCTGATACCGCTTTTGAATGCGGGAGACCGCAGGTTTGCGTACCTATGCGCGGGAAGATCGATTTTTTGCAGATCTTTTTTCGAGCGCGTGGACCAAACCTCGCACTGGTGCGCGAACCGGTGCTTAAACTCCGTTCGCGCTGGAGAGCAGGAGCATTTTGGCTATTGACGAAAAATTTGAACACGACATCGACAACCTGATCGAGGTTGGCAAAGAGAAGGGCTATCTCACCTACGGCGATGTCAACGACATGTTGCCGGAGGAGATTGGTTCGGCGGATGATCTTGACGATCTGATCACCACCATCGGCACCCAGGGCATCGACCTGCTGGACGGCCCGAAATTCGGCCATGACAAGGAATTCGACGCGGAAGAAGGCGAGGATGTCGAACTTGATTTGACGCCCGGCACGCTGGAGAAAACGAACGACCCGGTGCGCATGTACCTGCGCGAGATGGGCACGGTGCCGCTGCTGACGCGCGAGGGCGAGGTTGAAATCGCCAAGCGAATCGAGCGCGGGCAGATGCGTGTGCTCAAGGCCATTTCGCGGTCGCCGATTGTGATTCGCGAGATCGTGGCGCTGGGCGAGGACCTGAAGCGCGGCGTGCGCAACGTGAAAGAAGTGGTGATCTTCGACGAGGAAGAGCTCACCGAAGATGTAGTGCAGGCGCGCGTTCGCTCCACCGTGGCGCGTATCGACGCCCTGGTGAAGCACCAGAAAAAAATCCAGCAGCTTGAAGAGAAGCAGGCTGCGGCCACCAGCAAGACGAGCGTCCGCGAAACACGGCGCACCCGCTGGTTGATCGCACGGGAAAAGGTGTATGTCTCGCGGATTGTGCGCGAACTGAAGTATACGGGCTTGGAGCGCAAGCGCTTGCTGGACAAGGTCAACAAGACCGTGGACACGATGCGCACGCTGGAGCGGCAGGTGCGCTCGCTCGAACAGAAACACGAAGCCAGCAAGAGCGAGGAACTGAAGAAGGAGTACCGCAGGCAGCAGAAGAATTGCCGGGCCGATCTGGAAAAAATCGAGGCCGACGCAGGCGTCGCGATTGCGGAACTGAAGCGGACGCAGCGCGAGATGATCCAGGGCGACATGGACGCCGAGCAGGCCAAGCGCGAACTGATCGAGGCCAATCTGCGACTGGTGGTGTCAATCGCCAAGAAATACACCAACCGCGGATTGCAGTTTCTCGACCTGATTCAGGAGGGCAACATTGGCCTGATGAAGGCGGTGGACAAGTTTGAATATCGCCGCGGCTACAAGTTCTCGACCTACGCGACGTGGTGGATTCGGCAGGCGATTACGCGCGCGATTGCGGACCAGGCGCGCACGATCCGTATTCCGGTGCACATGATCGAAACCATCAACAAGCTCATCCGGACTTCTCGCCAACTGGTGCAGGAGTTGGGCCGTGAGCCTTCGAGCGAAGAGATTGCGCGCCGCATGGATATTCCTGTGGCCAAGGTACGCAAGGTGCTGAAGATCGCACAGGAGCCTATCTCGCTGGAGACACCGATCGGCGAGGAGGAGGACTCGCACCTGGGCGACTTCATCGAAGACCGTCAGGCCGTGTCGCCTTCTGAAGCGGTCATTAGCGTGAACCTGAAAGAGTACACATCGCAGGTTCTCCGGACCCTGACCCCGCGCGAAGAGAGAGTCATCAAGATGAGATTCGGCCTGGAAGACGGTTCCGAACACACACTGGAAGAGGTCGGGCAGAGCTTCCAGGTCACGCGGGAGCGTATCCGCCAGATCGAAGCCAAGGCGTTGCGCAAGCTGCGGCATCCCTCGCGCAGCCGCAAGCTGAAGGCCTTTGTCGAAGGCGCCAAAGAGATGTAATTCCCCAATTCCGGTTTGAACGTCGGGAAACAGAGAGCCGCGGCCAACATGGTCGCGGCTCTTGCTTTTTCGGCTTCTTCCCATATTTCGGCTTCTTCCCATATTTCGGCTTTTTTCCCTCTTTGCCAGTTTCCGGCGCGCCGCTCCCAGTTCTGGTAGAATTCCGTTGATTCTCGCTCGAGAAGATTGCTCAAACGTTTTGCTTCACGGGATTAGCACTTCCTGCAGGGCAAGGGAGTTGGAAATGAAAAGCTTTACTCGCCGCCAGTTTGGTAAGACGGTTGCCGCTACCGCAGCGGTCACGTACGCCGGCGTTTCATTGCCGAAGGTCGCCTTCGGCGAGCCTCAACCAGCCACTCTTCGCTATCCCGAAGGCTTTTTATGGGGCTGTGCAACGGCTGCATACCAGATTGAAGGCGGCGCGAAGGATGACGGCCGAGGCCCATCGGTGTGGGATACCTTCTCGCACACACCGGGTAAGACCTACCAGGGGCAAACCGGTGATGTTGCTGACGATTCCTACCATCGGTATGTGGAAGACGTGGCCCTGCTGAAGGCCCTGGGAGTGGGCGGCTATCGCATGTCGATCTCGTGGTCGCGGGTTTTTCCCGGGGGCACAGGCCAGGTGAATCCCAAGGGGATCGACTACTACGAGCGCGTGGTGGATGAGCTGCTCAAAAACAACATCACGCCCTACATCACCCTCTTCCATTGGGACCTTCCTCAGGCTTTGCCGGGCGGCTGGCAATCACGCGATACATCAAAGGCCTTCGCGGATTATGCGGCGTTCGTGACCAGGCGTCTCGGCGATCGCGTGCACCACTTCATGACCACTAACGAGTTCATTTGCTTCACTGACTCCGGGTATCGCAACGGAACCTTTGCACCGGGCCTGAAGCTGGCTGCCGGCGCCGTGAACCAGGTGCGGCACCATGGGATTCTCGCGCACGGGCTCGCAGTGGAAGCGATTCGCGCTGGCACCCCCAGCGGAACCCAGGTGGGAATGGCTGAGAACGCGGTGGTATATGTGCCGGTGCTGGAAACGGCGGAGCACATTGAAGCTGCACACAAGGCTACGCGCGATGGAAATGCACCGTTCCTGACGACGGTCATGGAAGGCAAGTATCCGGACAGCTATCTGGAACAGGAGGGTGCGAATGCGCCGAAAGCCGAACCCGGCGATATGAAGTCCATCGGAAGCCCGTTGGATTTTGTGGGGCTCAACGTTTACGTACCGCTGTATGTGCGCGCCGATGGGTCGGCCAAGGGATATTCGGTCGAGCCGATGCCGGCTTCCTATCCTCATATGTATTCGCCGTGGATCAATTTTGGGCCTGAATGCATTTACTGGGGAGTGCGGAACGTCTCCGAGATCTGGAAGCCGAAGGCGCTCTATATCACGGAGAATGGCACCTCGTCCGATGACGTGCTTACGTCCGCCGGGCGCGTGGATGACGTGGATCGCGTGATGTATCTGCGCAACCATCTGACTCAGTTGCACCGGGCCGCAGCAGAGGGCTATCCCATCAAGGGCTACTTCCTGTGGAGCCTGCTGGATAACTTTGAGTGGGCCGATGGCTACAGCAAACGGTTCGGCATTCACTATGTGGATTTCAAGACGCTGAAACGCACACCAAAGCTGAGCGCGGAATGGTACAGCAACTTGATTGCGAAGAACGCCGTGGAGTAGTTTCTGCCGTGGCATTCAGATTGGACATCTGGCGGAATTAATGATGGGCGCGACTTGGCGGGTTGCGATGGGGGAGCATTCGGTGGGCTACGGCACGCAGGGCAGCCAGGGGCAATTGGAGGGATCTTTCCGGTGATTCGTCGGGAGGTCAACGATTATCATGCCGCGATTTGATGCGACAGGAAAATTCTCCCGCACAGCATGAGACCGTGCGGGAGAAAGGACAAAACAGGAAAACCTAGAAGTGAAACCGCGCTCCGACCTGAAGTGTTCGCGGATTGGTGGGGGTCTTGCCGGTAATCTGGCCGAATTGCGAACTGGTGGGCGTCATATTGAGCGAGCCCGACTGTCCGAACGGCGACAGATTGGGATGGTTGATGAAGTTGTACGCTTCGGCACGGAATTCAAAACCTGCATGCTCGGTCAATGGAAAGGCCTTGATCATGGCGAGATTCCAGTTCTGCTCGATAGGCCCGTAGATGTTGTCGCGTACGCCTCGTTGTGTGACAAACGTGCCGGCGGCAGGCGCCGTGAAGATAGGGTTGTTGTTCGTCGTGGTGGTGAACCACTGTCCACCAGATCCGGCTCCCGCGAACTTATGCGGAAAACTCGGAGAGCCATTCATGGTCCAGAATTGGCCTTCGCTGCCGCAGCCGAAGCTACCGACCTCTTGTACGCCGGCGTAGTCGGTGTTGACGCCGACCCCGCATGGCATACCGGTCTGTTCCTGAACATTGCCGCTCAACTGCCAGCCCCCGAGCGCCTGACCGGCCAGATTGCGCTGGTTGGCGAAGAACGGAAGGACGTAGAGGAAGTTGGCCACGAAGGCATCACGGACATCATACTCGGACGGCCCCCAGAGATTGGCGAAGTAGGTGCTGTTCGGCACGATATCGCGGTAATTCGAGCCGCCGTCCATGCTCTTCGAATAGGTGTACGAGACACCGATCGAAGAACCGGCCCGGAAGTGGCTCGTCCACGACGCCTGCAGTGCGTTGTAAGTGGAATTCACCCCGCTCTGCTCCTGCTGGATGGAAGTGAAGCCCCTGTAGGGGCGCAGGTAAGAGATACTCTTGACGCCGGGATTGGCCTGGAGGGCACCGACCTGTGCCTGGTTGATGTCGACGACATTCCAATTGTGATATCCGTGCGCTCCAACGTACGCAATCTGGAAGACCGATTGCGCTCGCGGGATCGACTGCTCGAGGGTCAGGTTCCAGTTCCAGCGCGTCGGCGGAACCAGATGGCGGTTGAGGCTGGTGATGGTGAGGGCCGGCTCAACGCCCGTGGTGATTGATACCCCGGGATTGTCTACGAGGTCGGTGCCCCCGCTGCTGAAAACCGTCTCGGTGGGCTGGAAGGGCGAGTTGCCGCCCGGAAACACGTTATCGAGGAGCCCTTTGGTGCTCACGAAGCTGCCTGCTCCGGCGCGCACCACGAGCGTTGGATAGACCTGATACGCAAAGCCGACGCGCGGCTGGGTCTGCGTTGTCGAGGCAATGTATTGTTTGGGCAAATTCGGTGCGAAGAGGCCGGTGCAGGGCGCGCCGGCGCAGGCGTTGTTCGATGCAGTGGCCGCAGCAACGCCGTGTTGGACCGCTGAGCTCGGGAAGGCAGTGAGACCCGGAATCACCATACCGTCATAGGGATTCCCCGTGCCCAGCGTTATATTGCCGGTAGTGGGAGAGACCACTGGCGCATTCGCCAGCGAATACGAGGCGGGATCGAAGTAATCGGCGTTGCCCCACTCCGCGTGCTCAGGAATCGTTGAGGTGAAGCGAACCCCATAACTCAAATTGAGCTTGGGCGTCACCTGCCAGCTATCCTGCCCGAAATATTCGAAGACCCAGCCGCGCCACTCGGTGAAGGCCTTGGTGCCGATCTCGGTGTAGCTGTCGGCGAGGCCGAGTGACAAGATTGGCAAGGGAGACGCCGCTACCGCCGCCCAAACCGCTGTGGTTGTCGCTAAAACTAAACGTGCCGTTCTGGTTGCTGGCGCCGCCCGGAACCGTGCTCACATTGATCTGGTCGTTGTCGTTCTCGCCCCAGTAGGTAAGGAAGAATCCGCCTTTCAAGGTGTGATTCTTCCAGACCTTCGTCAAGCTGTCGGAGTCCTGGTAGATGATGCCGGAGGAGTGGGAGGGATAGGGCCCGCCCTGCGATGTTGGAGAAGGCGTCGTTCAGGCTGGCGGTGGGAATCTTCTTCTCCGAAGCCTTGGAGCCGGGAATGATGTACGGGAAGTCGATTCCGAAGTTGCTCCTGTTGTAGCCGATGCCAACCGGATCAACGTTGATATAAACGTCATCGATGCTCACGCTGGTGCGCGCCTCGTTGATCAGCGTCGGCGAGATCGTCCACACCCAGCCCAATGAGTTGTCCTGGTTCGGCCTGCTCCAACTGAGCGGCACGTCAGGGTTGCTCTGATTGTAGGGAGCCGTTTCGGTATAGGAGTTGTCGGAGCGCCGGAACTCGAGGTGGTGGCTTCTGCCGAGGAGCAGGTCTCCGTTGATCTGGCCTTTGCGCTGGTTCTGCGGTTGGGATGCGTAGCCTGACCAGTTGTCCGTGCCCTCGTAAGTCGCGAGGTTCGGCGTAGGATACGAGTTCATAATGCCGACGCCGTTTGCGCTCAGTTCGCCGGGCGGAAGGACGTTGGGCTGGCCGAGGTAGTCGGCTTGCTTGCCGGTTGCGGGGTCGATCACCACGGTTCCGGCTTTGTACCACGGGTTGACCGAGGTACTGGAACTGAGAAGTTCGCTGAAGTTGCCCTGGCGCATGAGAGCAGTCGGCACGGCCATGAGTTGCTGGAGGGACTGGTGGAAGACGATCCAGTCCTCATTGACGAAGAAGAAGAACTTGTCGCGAAGCTTGCCAAGACCCGGCACTTTGGGGGCCCATACCGGTCCGCCCGCGGCGAATCCGAAGTTGTTGTAGGTGAATTGTTGCCGGGGCTGATCGGCGTGATTGAGCGACCAGGTGTTGGCATTCATGTCGGCGTTGCGTACGTACTCGTAGAGAGCGCCGTGGAAATCCCTGGTGCCGCTCTTGGTTACGATGCGCATCTGTGCGCCCGAAGCGCTTCCGTACTCGGCCGAGTAGTCGCCGGTGAGGACCTGCATTTCCTGGACGGAGTCCACGTTGGCTCCGGCAATAATCTGGCTGTCGCCGCGGGTGCGGGAGGCCATGGCGCCGTCGATGGTGTACTTGGTGTCATTCTGCCGCGCGCCGTTTACCTCGAACGTATCGCCACTGTTGAAGGCGAAGTTAAAGTCACCCATCGTCGCGTTACTGATAACTCCCGGCAGCATTTGCGCCATATAGATCGGGTTGCGCCCGTTCAACTCCTCTTTCTGAATCTGGGTTCCCGTCACTTCGCTTTGAATGGCCGCAGACTGCGTCTCCAGGACATCGGCAGTGTCCGTTACTGTAACGGTCTGCGTCGCCTGGCCGATGGTGAGCTTGGCGTTGATCTCCACCGTGTTGTTCGAAGCCAGCCGGTTATGCAAGCTTGAGAACTTCTGGAACCCGCCCGCCTCGGCCGTCATGGTGTAGATGGCTGGCGGCAGATTGGGAACAGAATAATGGCCCTGCGCATCGGTGGTGACGTTGCGTCTTTCCCCCGTGCCTTCGTTGGTGATCGTGACTTTGGCGCCGGGAACAACAGCGCCGGATTGGTCGGTGACAAATCCAACAATTGAACCGACGTCATTTTGAGCGAAAGCATCTCTCGCACACGGGTTCGAGAGACATCAGAAAAAAGCTTGCGATGATTCCCAACATGCGGGATCCATGAGACAGCCGTGCCGCTGAATAAATGGGCGTTTTCATTGATGGCCTCCTTTGCAAAAGTTCCAATTCCCCGTTGCGATGTCGTCCGCTTCTCAGACGCCATCAGCCGAACCGAACAGGTTCGGTCGCAGAAGAAACAAAGTTGGTTGTTCTCTCGTCCACGAGTTGTCTGTCTTCCACCGCCGGCATTCCTATTCTGGTTGGGTTAGAAAACCCGCTATTCCAGACCCCTCCGATTCGTATCCTGAGGACTGCTGAAGACTTCACTGCGATGGGACAGAGTTTTCTGATCGGTCGATTGAGGTTGAAGAGACATGGGCCGCACTCAGCGCGTTCCATTCTCCTGGTTGTAACCACGCCGGTCGTTGAGACCTGACGATCCGCTGGGGACAGCACAGGTACCGCCCTTGCTGGGCAGATGTGGAATTCCGGATCATCGAACGTCCAATACCCTGCGGATGTAGATCTGTTCTCTTGCGCTGGGGTTGCCTCGCGGCGCGCGTTTTCCTTTATCAGGGCAGCAGCGCCCGCCCCGCAGAGGGCTGAATGAGATTCAAAGTGAGGTCGATCACCTTCGGGTCCTCCTGATGACCAATATCGCTCGCGGAGTAGAAACGCAGCCTAAGGTGGAAGGGGCCACCCAAGGAGATGGACCAATGCGAAAGTCGCTTCAGCCTAAAAGGCCACATAACCCTTGCCGAATCTCGAGCGGAGTTGTCGCGCAAAAAAGACCGGCGACCTCATCATCGCGTATGAGTGTTCCGATTGCGGAATGTTTCATATCGGTCATGCGGATCTCTCTCAACCCTCGGCAAGAGAAATCCACGTGGATTGACCTTGCGGGTTTTGTGGTGGAGTGATTCCCGCGCTCAAGAAAGAGAAGGCCTCTTGTTTCGGCGACAAAGCTCTCTATTGTTCAGATTCTTGTCAGAGCAAGGCGAGCAACGCCCGGCGCAAAGCACGGGGGTCAAGTCGGCAACAGGTCCAAGAATCGGTGCCGGAATGCGAGCGACCCTTGTCCCAATCAAGCAGACCGACTTAAAGGTCGAAAATGCGGTCGTTCTGATGCAAAAAGCACGAGAATACCCTTGTTTAATCCGCGTCACCTATTCGGTTGGAATCCTGGGTTGACGCAGGTGATCGGCAACATCTGGCCCCCACGATGGAGAATCGCCCGTTGGTGATAGCGCTTAATCTGAGGTCATATATAATGAATTCTCGTGGGACCGTCGGCTTTTCTGTGACGAGTGTGTTGAAATTGCAATTATGCAACTAAGGTTGCTGAACGCGAGGATGATATCCTCGTAACACATTCAAAAGAAAGCGGGTCCATTATGTGGAGAGATGGCCGAGTGGCTGAAGGCGGCGGTTTGCTAAACCGTTGTAGGGTCAAAAGCTCTACCGGGGGTTCGAATCCCCCTCTCTCCGCCAGCGATTTTCCTATCCTCCTCAATCTAAAGACGAATAATAGATAAAACGAAGCTTAGATGAATTTTCATCTGTCGCGTTTGTAGGCCAGATTCTGGCCAAAAGCTATAGCACGGCGAAATCGCTATAGCATGGAACCTGGTGACGATTTCGGGAGTAGAAAGCACTCATATCCGATTGTCTGGCTGTCGCTCGATTAGGCAATGTGCCCGATTGAATCAAATTGCATATGCGGGCTAATGGCTGGAAACGCATCGAGAGCCTTTCGTCACGGGTCTGAGGGCGTGCCGAACGATTCCTGGTACCTCGCCTGCTCGTCGACGCCAAAGATCGAGTGCGGCGCACTTAGGATTGCGGAGGCAAATCCGATGATGATCGTTCACGTGCACGTGCACGTCAAACCCGAATCCGTGGCCGACTTCAAGCAGGCGGCCATCGAGAATGCCCGCTCGAGTGTTCAGGAGCCTGGTATTGCGAGCTTCGATGTTATCGAGCAGCAGGACGATGCGACCCGGTTTGTTTTGATCGAGGTCTATGCGTCGCCGGAAGCGGCGGCTAAGCACAAAGAGACCGCTCACTATGCGAAGTGGCGCGATGCCGCCGCGAACATGATGGCTGAACCGCGACAGAGCGTGAAATACAACGCGGTCTTTCCCGATCCGCAGGACAGGTAGAAGATGCGCTTTGAGTTTGCGACCGCAACGCGCATCATTTTTGGCGAGGGAAGTGCCGCCACTCTCCCCGACCTGGCTCGCAGTTTTGGCAATTGTCCGCTCGTAGTAACTGGTACCTCGAGAGAGCGCGCGGCACCGTTTGTCTCGGCACTCTCTGCGGAGACATTTGCCGTGTCGAGTGAACCGACCGTGGAGCTTGTTAGAGAGGGCGCAAGGCGGGCGCAGGACGCTGGCTGCGATGTGGTGATTTCGATCGGCGGGGGCAGCGTCATTGATGCCGGCAAAGCGATTGCCGTCATAGCCACGAACGGGGGGGAGCCTCTCGAGTTTCTCGAAGTGGTTGGAAAAGGCCGAGCCATTGCAGTCCCGCCCCTGCCGTTCATCGCCGTGCCGACCACGGCTGGCACCGGTAGCGAAGTCACCCGCAATGCTGTGCTCGGATCGACAGAGCACGGCGTTAAAGCGAGTCTGAGAAGCGCGCTGATGCTGCCACGGATCGCGGTAGTCGATCCCGAGTTGACCTATGGGTTGCCGCCTGCCATCACTGCCTACACCGGCTTGGACGCTCTGACGCAGCTCATCGAACCATTCGTCAGTCCGCGCGCCAATGCACTGGTAGACGCGATTTGTGTCGAGGGAATCCGGCGTGTTGCCGGTGCGCTGCGACGTGCGTATCACGACGGCACGGACCAGGATGCGCGACGAGATATGGCACTCGCAAGTTTGTTTGGCGGCCTCGCGCTGGCGAACGCCGGGCTGGGTGTGGTGCACGGCTTTGCGGCACCGCTCGGAGGCCAGTGGAAGGCTCCGCACGGAGCGCTCTGTGCGGCTCTCTTGCCGCACGGCATGGAGGCCAATGTAGCCGCATTGCGAGTGCGTGCGCCACAGCATCCGGCTCTCGAACGTTACGCTGTGATCGCACGGCTGCTAACCGGCCGGAAAGAAGCAAACGTGCAGGATGGCATTGAATGGGTATCGGAACTCTGCACCGACTTGAACACCCCCACGTTGCGCGCCTGGGGGATCAGTGAATCTGACTTGCCAGGAGTAGTTGAAAAGGCCGCGAAAGCGAGTAGTATGCAGGCCAACCCGATTCCGCTTACAGAGGAAGAGTTGATGGCGGTCGTAGCCGCGGCTCGGTGAGGACCGTCAGCGGCAAACAGAACTCGTTATCCGCGCGCCCACATTTCAGCGAAGGGACAAGGGACCTTTTCAAACAGGCTGGAGTGCGCAGCCCTTTACTTCCTGCTTCAATTGTGGCATCCCTTTACCGCGGGCGATCGCTTGATGGAGAGCTGCTTCGATTTTTTGAACCTTGCCGCGAGAAAGGTTGGCATCGGAAGCAACTTTTCTTCAGTCTGCAGAGAGCAGATCAAGGTCCCTCTGCGAAGTATGCATTGAGGGCCTTGAGTGATGTGTGAAAAAGAACGGGGAAGACTCCTTCATGAACTGGCCTTTTGTTATTGGCGCGTCTGACGTTCCTCGCCGTTTGCCGCGGTAGAGACTGTCAATCCAAGTTTGCGAATGAAGAAAGGCAAGCTCAGTCCCTGCGCGACCAGCGTAAACAGGATGGCGCAGAACGTGAGGAAAATTAGAACATCGCGCTGGGGGAATGGCGTTCCATTGTCGAGCATCTCCGGAAGAGAAATGGCAGCAGCCAACGCAATCACACCTCTCATCCCTGTCCATCCAACAATAAACAGTTCCCGCCTGGGCGTGCGGAGTTCAGGCCGTTTTCTCAGCCGGCGAATCGCATGCGATATCCACGATTCCGCAAACACCCACATCATCCGCAGCGCGATCAATATAACGCTAAGGAGAACTCCATCAAAAAAAAGCGCCGACATACGAAGGTTCCGGATGCCGGCCAGAATGTGAGGCAACTGCAACCCGATCAGAATGAAGACCAGCCCGTTCAGAGCAAAGTCCAGGGTGTTTAATTAATACCCCAGCCGATTCAAGACGGGCGCGTATTGTGAGTGACCGGGATCGTTTGCAGCCCAAGTACAGGCCGCAGGCGACGGTTGCCAGCACTCCCGACGCATGCATTGACTCGGCCGCGATGTAGGAGAGATACGGAGCAATCAGAGTTAGCGTTACTTCAATCGGGGCATCTGTCAGTCTCGCTTGACCCCAGCGGATTGAGCGACCTGCGAGCAATCCAATAAGAACGCCGACGGTAGTGAGGTAGATCAGACGTAGCGCCCCCGCGCCTATGGTCGGAACCTGATTGCCGACCAGCATGGCGACGGAGAATTCCAGGACCACCAGGGACGTGGCGTCGTTAACGAGGCTCTCGCCCTCAAGCACGTCGATGATGCGCTTGGGCAAACCCACTCGCCTTGCAATGGCAGAGGCGGCAATCGCATCTGTACTTGCCACCAATGCGCCCAGGACAAAACCCAGGCGGTGATCGAATCCAGGCAGAAGCCACCCGCTCAGGCACGCGAGAGCTGCGGCGGTGAATCCGACCAATCCAAATGCCAGCAGAAGAATCACAGCCAGATTCATTCGAAACTCGCGCCAAGAGGTGTGGTACGCAGCTGTAAAAAGCAACGGCGGCAGCAAGACCAGAAAAATCACATCTGGATTCAGAGAGATCTGGGGTAGATTGGGTAACAATGAGACCGCAAGACCGCCGATCACAAGAACAATCGGGTATGACGCGCGCAACCGATGAGCTAGCCCAGCCAAGGCAACGACCAGCGCCATAAGAAAGAGTAAGACGAATTCCAGGTGATGAAGATCCGGTGTTTGCATATTCGCTCTTTTCTCTATCCTGTCTTCCGACGGCTTTCGTTCGACAACTACGGCCACTGTTCGTGACTCTCTGCAGACAGTTGCTGGTGCATTCGTTCGCTTTTCTCAATCAGACGTCTGGATAAATGAATCCAGTGCGACCTTCTGTTTTCGACTTACTACGTGTCTCGGGAATCTCGAAGGATGCCACACAGCGTGATCGTGATCGATCTCGGCCAGGGATCCAACTAACCTGGCGGCGAAGTTACAAGATAGGCGGGCAATCGAATCAGTCGATGTCAATCAAGACTGATAAATCGACTGCCCTCCATCCGTATTCCAAGCGAGCGTGGGGATAGCTGCCTGACTTACTTTCCCCCGGCAACCCACACGGCATCGTGAGCAGCGAGATCGACACCGGCCACTTCGGTGCTGAGGTTGATGGATTGCAGGCCCGATTTCTTCCCTGGCTTCGCGGAAAAGCTGAGAAGATACTGGTTGTCCAGCATCGTCCCCATCTGGTCGAGATAGGGCCGGATACTTACGGGACTATGGAGACCCAGATAGAATGCTGCAGCTCCGGTCGAGTCAGAGAGCCGCGTCATGTTCATCTGCCCATTCAGGCCTGCCCCGTAACCGCGACGAAACTGCGTCGAGCCGGGAGCATAGATGGAGAAGATGTTCGTTCTCGCCCTCTGCGCCACTGCACTAGCAGTTTCAGCGTCTACGTCGATTCCATATCCGCGCTGCCAGCCGATGTGGTGGTCGCGTCCGATTCCGTTCGTAAACATGAGAATCTCGCGGCGATTCTGGTCAACAGGCCAGTTCTTCATCAGGCTGACGACTGAAACATAAGGACTGCCGTATGCCCCTGCATGACCCAAGGGCAAGCGCAGCGCCTGTGCCGCAAGATCGTGGTTTGCGGTCAGGTTCTGGGCAATCTGTACTGTCGAATTCCTCATATACCCAACGCCAACCAATGTGCTGGTCGGCTGTGAGTTGATGAATGCGCGTAGATCGTCATAGTGCTGGCTGATCGACGGGGCTGTCGTGTCGTCGATCAGAATGAACAGCTCAAGCCCAGCGTGATCGCCGCGCGCTGGAATCCATTCGGTCACTTCGAGCCGGCTCTTTCCCTGAATTACAACAACGTCGTTCCGGTTGATTTCGGGCATCCGCTTGTTGCCGCCGACGTTCGCCGTGACTGTCATCGTGACGGGGACGGTTGCATTGGTTGCTGCCTCCACCGCGCCTGCGGTCGTGCCGGTCACGAACATGATCGCGGCGGCCAGCGAGCCAAATAGATGATTCATCATTTGCGATTTCATTTCTTCTCCTTTTCCTTTGAGTGATTCACTCGTGCCGAGTTGATCACCCGGGTTGATAACTTCGTTTGATGGATTGCCAAGAGAGTCTCGAGGCGCCTGCCCGGCACCTGGGTTGAACTGCTGATTTGAGATGACAGCCGGGATTTGGAAGTCGTCGTCCCGACTCGCTGACTTTGCTTGAGAGTTGCTGTGACGACATATCTTTCAGGTGCGCTACCGACGAAGTAAAACGGATAGCAGGTAATCAAAGTGAGAGATGGAAAGGACCGCGATCTTAGAACTCCGACATTGTCCGGTTTGACAATCTGGATTTGATCAACCACATAGGTATCCATCCCATGCAAAGTGTTTAGCTGGATGGCATCTCCAGCTTTCACGTCTTTGAGCCCTCGAAAGAAGCCATCTCGGTGACCGGCAATGCCGAGATTTCCTTTTTCCCCGGGCCGGGCCGTTCCCGCAATGCGTCCTACTGCGTGGTTGAGCGTTAGTTCGTCTGTTCCATCGAGCAGTGGCACTACTAGATGGATTTTTGGGATTTGAAGCACTGCCAAAGGAGCGCCAGACCGGCTAGAAAAGCTCTCCTTGTATGCCCGCAATCGGGCTTGTGCCCAATTGGCAAAATCAGTTTCTGGTGAACTGTTCTCTTCTGCAAGGATCCCAATCGCCACAGGTGCGCGCGATTCGAGAGCCTCGAAACTCTTCAGTGCGGCGCGTGAACCAAGACGGCCCTCCAGGCGAACCACACCGTAGATTGCGAGGAGCGAAAGTCCAGAGGTGAGCAAGATTCGTTGAATCCACTTCAAAAGGCTCAGCGTCCGATTCGTCCGGCAGTCATCGCGATTCGGTTCTGCGAAGCCGGCATTTTCGGTGATGTCACTGGCATCGATCTTCTTCATGTCTCCCTCCATTGGCGTTCTGGCTCTCGAATGTCGTCGTTTTACGGTGCCGCTACATAACGGATAAGTGCAATCGGAATACCAAATCTGGCTGCTGTAGTTTGTGTAACTTAGTTCACTATCAGCTGCTGTCGATTCAGAAATGCCGACTTATCAGAAATCCGAACAGTTATCGCGCTGAATGTCGTAAGGGTGAGTTAGGCATGATTCTGCAGACTAAGGGAGCAAGTCTAGGCGATGACAGTACCGGCGGACAATGACAACTGAGGGGAAGACAGCACCGAAGCTGGACTCCCTCCGCGCCATGATAAGAAGGCGATTGATCATGCCAAGTCGAATGACTTAGATGAGGTGTAGAGGTGTGGACGTAAGTGGAAGTGGAGATAGCGAGAGCTTCTCGATCGAGGGAACCGCTGGATAGACGCCACGCCCGAATCATCTGGGCGGTGCACAAGGCCTGAATTAGCCGACTTCTGCTTATCTGGTTGACTCAGCATACCCCAATGGGTAGTGTTGAGGAGTGCCAAGGCCGCCATTTCCCAAGAATCTGCGGCAATTCCAAAGCGACTTCGCTACCGAAGAGGCCTGCGAAGCGTACCTCGCGGCTTGCCGCTGGCCCGAGGGTTTCATCTGTCCGCGCTGCGCAAATCGGCGAGCTTATGAGTTGGTGAATCAACGGCGGTGGCAGTGTGCCGGCTGCCGGCACCAAGTCTCGCTGACAGCCGGCACAGTTCTTCACCGGACCAAGATCCCGCTGACCCAGTGGTTCTGGGCCGCCTACCTGATGACCACGGACAAGCGGGGTGTTTCTGCCTTGCTACTCCAACGGCAACTCGGCCTGTCCTGTTACGAAACCGCTTGGATGTTGCTTCACAAACTCCGTCGGGCGATGGTGAGTGTAGCTCGGGAACCGCTGTACGGTGAGGTAGAGGTTGATGACACATGGATTGGCGGCGAGCAGGCTGGCCTCCGCGGAAGCCGACAACTCAAGGGGCGACGGGCAGCGCTCGTTCTGGTGGCAGTGGAAAGGCGTGGCAGGGGTTCAGGTCGTGTCCGCATGAGAGTAATCCCAGATTTCAAGAGCAACACCATCATCGCCTTCCTCCACGAGAATGTCTCTCCCGGTTCGACCATCTACACCGATGGCCTCAAGAGCTTTTCGGGCCTGATGGAAGCTGGGTTCAAACATATCGCCCGAACTCAACCATTGCGATCCGCACTCCGAAAGGGCGCGAAATCGGCGGTTCCACTCGCCGATCGGGCTATCGGAAATCTCCAGCAATGGCTGATTGGCACCTATCACGGAGTAAGTAAGCCCCAACTCCAGGTCTATCTCGACGAATTCGTCTTCCGGCACAACCGCCGCAAAACACCCGCGGCCGCATTTCAAACTCTCCTTGGCCTCGGAACTGGGCGAGAATCAACCCAGTACGAGCAGATTCGTGGAGCCAAGGACCTCAATCGCAACCCATTGGGGTATGCTGAGTCAACCAGATAAGCAGAAGCCGACTAAGTTGGACCGGTTAGGCGGCCATGCTACGCTCGTCCGGGTTCAGAAGGCTCCTGAGACTTTCCAATGCGCGGGTTGGCGATTCTTCTGCTCGCTCAGGAATATATCGGATCGGCGAGAGCCGGTTGCGTCTTGAACCGACTCTTGCTGATCTGTAGATTCGCAATCTTGGAGTCGAGCGTCTGCCGTGGAACGCCAAGCTTTGCCGCAGCGCCGTGCGGGCCCGATATGCGGCCTCTGGATTCCGCAAGCGCCGCTTCAATGACTTCTCTTTCGCGATCAGCGAGGGTAGTCGAAAGAGGAGCTACCGGCGGGGATAGTCGCGAAGGTTCGCGCTTAAGCCACATATCCTCCACCGAGAAGGTGTCTCCCTCGCTCAGAATGACGGCTCGCTCGATTATGTTCTGCAACTCACGTATGTTTCCGGGCCAATCGTACGATTGAAGTAACTCGTAGGTATTCGCCTTCGCAGTACGGAATCGCCTGCCGGCCTTGCGGGCGAACCGCTCAACCATGTGCTCTACCAGGAGCGGAATGTCTTCGATCCGTTCGCGCAGCGCCGGCATATGAATGGGAAAGACGTTCAGTCGATAGAACATGTCCTGGCGAAATGTACCTGCCACTACCGCGGCTTGAAGATCGCGGTTGGTTGCAGCGATGATTCGGACGTCAATCGAAATGGACCGGCTGCTGCCGATACGTTCAATCTCCCGTTCTTGCAGCACGCGCAGAAGGGTGATCTGGGTCTCCATCGGAAGTTCGCCGATTTCATCGAGAAAGATTGTCCCGCCATTGGCCGCTTCAAACCGGCCGAGACGGCGCTGCAACGCTCCTGTGAAGGCGCCCTTCTCGTGCCCGAACAGTTCTGATGCGATCAGAGATGGGGGAATTGCAGCGCAATTCACACGTACGAACGGGCGCTTTGAGCGGTTCGAGCGCTCGTAGATGTTACGGGCGACCATTTCTTTTCCCGTGCCAGTTTCGCCGAGGATCAGGACGGTCGTATCGGTTGGCGCTACTAGGTTCACTTGCTGCAACACTGACTTCAATGCGGCGCTTTCTCCAACTATTTTGTCGGTCGCGGCGGAGGGTTCATATTGGATTTCGCCGCGGGGGAGCACTGCGCAGGTGTCTTTCATGGCACTCGGCATCTGTGTAGAGAGCACGTTTGACCTCCAAACCAACTGTGTCACAGGCGGCTTTCTGATCTTGTCCTCTCGAGAGCCGCGTGAATCTCGTTGAGCAATGCTTCGCTGCGGACGGGCTTGTTCAAGAAGCCCGACGCTCCGGACTTCATGAGCAAATCGCGAAGGGCAGTGTCACCATGGGCGGTGACAAAGATGATCGGAATTGCTTCACCGGCCTCGAACATCCGCCTTTGCAACTCGATGCCGCTCATTCCCGGCAAGCGCACGTCGAGGATTAGACACGCTATTTCAGCGCGAAAGGGCGAGGCGAGGAAGTCTTCTGCGGAGGCGAAGGTGTCGATCGAAAAGCCCGCGGCCTTCAACACGCTGCCCAACGCCTCGCGGAGAGGTTCATCATCGTCGACGATGGCGATGATTCCGATTTTTGTTAGTTGTGAGTTCAATTGAGTTCATCCGATCCGGCGACTGATGGCATGTCCCGCCAGTTATGAAGCTATCAATGCGAAGGGTCGGAGTCTATCCTGCTTTAGGAGGAGACGGGTACTTACTTGTGGAGCGAATTCTTGAGTCTTTCAGCCATTCGTACCAGGTGCGCCAGCGACTCAGCCCCCGTTTTCTCCATGACGTGTGCCCGGTGAGTCTTGACCGTCAGTTCGCTCGTGCCCAGTTCATCGGCGATCTGCTTGTTCAAAAGGCCGGCAACCACCAGGTTCAGCACCTCCGTCTCGCGGGGGGTGAGCGAGTTGAATCGTTTGCGAATCTCCGCCAGATCCGCCTGATCCTTTCGAAACTCGCGGTCGCAAGCGATTGCTTTTTGCACGGCATCCAACAAATCCTGGCCGCGCACCGGTTTGGTCAGGAACTCCATTGCCCCGTCCTTCATCGCGCGTACCGTCATGGGAATGTCACCGTGACCTGTGATGAAAATGATAGGGATACCGATGCGCAAGTCACTCAACTGGCGTTGAAGATCGAGACCGCTGAGTCCGGGCATGCGTACGTCGAGGACAAGGCAAGCAGGCGCATCGGGGCGCTTGGCGCGCATGAAGTCCTGCGCCGAGGAGAATGTTTCTGCGCGGAGACCGACGGACCGGATGAGGCTTTGGATGCCATCGCGAATTAACGCGTCGTCATCAATCACAAAGACAATTGGATCCTGCTCTCTCATGTGGAAGAGCCACTCCCAATCGGTAAAGTGAACTGGAAAACGGAACCTTCATTCATTATCGATTCAGCCCACAACCTTCCACCGTGCGCTTCGATGATCGAACGGCTGATGGCCAACCCCATGCCGATGCCTTGCGATCGGGTGGTAAAGAATGACTCGAATAATCGCGGCATGATCTCCTCGCTGATGCCCGTCCCGCTGTCTTCAACCGAAACGCAAACCCGCTCGTCGTCCTGGATGCGGGATCGGATCTTCAGAAGCCGCGGACGTCCAGTTACCCCAGACATCGATTCGATTCCGTTCATCATGAGATTGAGGACGACCTGCTGCAATTGAATCCTATCGCCCAGCACCTTGGGTAACGCCGGTGGCAGCTCGAGCGTGATGGATATCTGGTTTCGCGACGCCTGTCGCTCAGTCAGAGCAACGGTTTCTTCGACGACTGCATTCAATTGAACTTCAGCTCGCTCCGGCGTCGTTTTGTCGATCAGCGAGCGGATTCGCGTGATTACCTCGGATGCACGTGTCGCACCCTGGATCGCGCGTTCGGCCGCGGCCCGAGCCTCAACCAGGTCTGGATTCCGGCGGCCGAGCCAGGCCGCACAGGCATCCGCGTTGGCCACCACAGCCGCGAGCGGCTGATTGACCTCGTGAGCAATCGACGCGGTGAGCTCGCCGATGGTCGTGATTCGAACCACGCGAGCAAGCTCCGTGCGGGTTCTTTGCAGAGCCTCTTCTGTGCGTTTCTGTTCCGCCATCTGGTTGCGAAGCGCTTCGTTTGCCTTCTTGAGCTCGGCGGTGCGCTCCGCAACCCTCATTTCGAGTTCATCGCGAACCCGTCTAAGCGACTCCTCGACTTCCTTTCGCCAGGAAAACAGCCAGTTGGCGACGGCTTCGCATGCAACAAAAGTAAGAAAGAAAGGCACATCCGGCGGCTTCACCGAGAACGAGTGGAGCGGCGGAATGAAGTAATACAGGACGACGAGCGTGCTGAGGCCAACAGCAAGCCATCCGGGGCCCCTGCCACCGAACCAAGTACTCCCAATGACCGCAACAGGGAAAAAGAACCAGAATGGATTCCCGAAGGGAACTCGCAAGACAAGCGACAACAGTAACGCGATTGCTACAAGGGCGATTGCCAGTCCATAGCGCAACAGAACGGGCAACTTTGGCTGTGCGGCGTGGGCAATTTGCATTGTGAGAACGACCACCCAGCGAGGCGTATTGTTCTTATAGCACGAATGTCGATCGCCTTGTCTCCGCAAACGGCCTGCAGTGGTCACTTCGCTAAGACTTTGCACGCTTCGGTTGATGCAGTTTTTTGAACGAGTTCGCCTATGCTTCTCACTTCATGGACAGGCATCGGCGCGTGCACTGATGAAGCGCTACTGGGCAACGGTTCGATCTTCGCCACGACTCAGGCGGGTGATGTTCTGGTGCATCATCCCCACAAGAGCTTCGACGCCATAGTGGAGCATTTCGTCAGTGCTGCCGCAGAGGATCCCAGTACGGTCGCGATCAAGATGCCCGGCTCGACGCTGCCCATTCCGGCGGGTCTGTTCGAAAGCGCAACTTTGAATCAACCATCCCAAGCCCCTTCATGACGCTGCATGGTGGGCAGAGCAGGCCAAAGGGATGGACTTCTCCGTGGAAGACCATTTCGACACGCCGAAATACAACCGAATTCTGTAGCATGGGTGACAGGCCCTATCCAACTACCCGCAGCGGGCTCGAACTGCGTGCCAACTGGGCAGAACTTCTGGAAAACTTTCACGAGCGGCAAACCACCCAGCCACTTCGGAAAACCAGCGGAAGTCTTCTTCCCAGTTAGAGGCAACAGGGGCATCAAGGTAGTACCAAAGAAACCAGCGGAAGACAGGTTATCGCGTCGCCTGCCTCTCGTTACTTTTCAAAGGTAAACGCTGTTCGTCGAGGCTATATGCGATTCACCCGTTGGACTTTTTCCATATTTCCGCTCGGCGTAGCCGCCCTGTTGTTCGCTCAGCTCTCATCTCAGGTTTTTGCGCAGGTAGATCGCGCCGGCTTGACCGGCACTGTTACCGATTCCTCCGGCAACGCAATTCCAGGTATTCACGTCGTTGCATACATGCCGGATACCGGGTCGGCGCGTGAGACTGACTCCTCACGCACTGGCACCTATGAGGTTCCCGAACTCCCCGTTGGTTCCTACACCGTGACCTTCACGGGGAATGGATTCGCGACACTGACCTTCAATCAGGTGATTCAGACAGTCGGGCAGACGCGCACGCTGGATGTGGTCATGCGGGTTGCAGGAACCAGGCAGCGCATTACCGTTTCCAGTCTGACCCCTCAACTCGACGAGACGACAGATACGCTTGGCGCTCACACCGAGTCCAGGCAGGTTAATGAGCTGCCGCTGAACGGCAGAAACTGGTCGACGCTGACGGCACTTGCACCCGGCGCCGTCGACACGGGAGGAAGCAATCAGCGCAGCATTCGCTTCGCCGGCCGCGGTCTCGACGACAACAACTTCACCTACGACGGCATCGACGCAACCAATATCGTCAACCAGGCGCAGCAGCCGTTTGTCCGGATCGCCATTCCCACCGACGCCATACAGGAATTCCGCATCGACACGATGCTCTTTACATCGGAAAATGGAAGCACGCCGGGCGGGCAGGTGGCCGTGGCTTCGAAGTCCGGCTCGAACATGTTCCATGGCGGTTTGTTCGAGTTCCTCCGCAACAATATCTTCGATGCCCGTGAGCCCATTCTTTCCACCAGGCTTCCTTTTCGTCTCAACCAGTTCGGAGGCGATCTTGGCGGCCCGATCGTTCGCGACCGAAGTTTCTTTTTCTTCACCTATGAAGGGTTGCGTCAGACCTACGGCCAGCCTTTGCTGGGCTATGTTCCCAGCCCGGCGTTCAGTGCTCAGGTTGCCGCGGCAAATCCATCGCTTGTTTCGATCCTCGCTGCCTATCCGGCTGCGGAACTGACGCCGGTTGCGGGGAACCCGGAAGAAGACGAGTTTAGCGGCTCCGGAAGCCAACTGGACCACGAAGACTCGGCAATGCTGCGGCTGGATCATCGGTTGTCGTCTCACGATACGGCATACCTTCGCTTCAACTTCGACGCCGCCTATAGCGATGCGCCGATCGCTGAGGGCGGCAGCTATTTGAACGACAAACAACTGGTCACATCACGGCCGGTGAACGGCGAATTGGAAACGATGCACATCTTCTCACCAAGGCTGGTGAATGAGGTGAAGTTCGGCTTCAATCGCGGCAATGTGTACACCACAAATCAGGGAGTCACCAACATCCCGTACACCATCGCGGTCTCCGGTTTCACCACCCTGGCCGGCAACCAGTTTAAGGTTGGCGTCGGCAATTCGTTCTCCTATATCGATAACCTCACGATGGTTCGTGGGAATCATACCATCAAGTTCGGAATGGAGATCCGCCGTATTCAACTGAACCAGGGAAATACACCCTCTGGAACGGTCTCTTATTCTTCCCTGGCGAACTTTCTAGCCAACATGGTCAGCTCGGCAACCTATACCGCGGAGTTGCCCGAGAATGGCCTGCGCAAGACGGAGGCCTACTCCTACGCTGAAGACGAGTGGAAGTTGCACCCCAATCTCACCTTGAACCTCGGCGTTCGCTACACCTTCTACAACATTTTCCACGAGGTCAACGGCAAAGCCATTCCATTCGACTTCGCGACCTGCGGGCCGGTGGGCTTCTGCGGCGTGGGGGCCAGCTTCGGCAATCCGAACATGCTCGACGCGGACCCCCGTATCTCCGTAACGTGGGCTCCGGCTTTCGGCGAGGGCAAGACCGTACTGCGCAGCGGATTCGGCCTTTACCATGGCGATGGCCAGTTGGACGACCAGAACCTCCCCATAAGCAACGAAGTCGGTCGCTACTCGCTGAGCGCAAAAACGATTCCTGACCTCTCGTATCCTGTTACGACCTTTCTTGACGGCCCAGGCACAGTGTCGCCCAGAGATATGGATCGAAGCCGTAAAGATATGTACGTTACCCAATGGGGTCTCTCGGTTCAGCAGGCTCTGCCCCACAGCTTCGTCGCTACACTCTCCTATGTTGGAAGCAAGGGCACTGATTTGCTAACCACCTCTTACCTGAACCTCATCGATCCAACGACCGGCGTGCGGCCCAACAGCGCATTCAGCCAAGTCGAGTGGCGAGGGAACATCAACAACAGTTCTTATGAAGGCCTTGTTGTAAGCCTCCAACGAAGCTTCACGAACGGCCTGCTCTTGTCCGCCAATTA
Organism: uncultured Acidobacteriota bacterium; assembly: GCA_963833995.1. Classification (GTDB taxonomy): domain Bacteria; phylum Acidobacteriota; class Terriglobia; order Terriglobales; family Acidobacteriaceae; genus Telmatobacter. The sequence continues at coordinate 179,759 of CAWIAE010000014.1, forward strand.
CACAAACTCACAAGAGATAGACCAGGATGCTGCGGGCGGGGGCGACGCGGATTTTCCTCAAAACCCCGCCTGCCTCTCATGCGAGCGCGCCTCAGGCGACTTTGATGTCCACCACGTCCTCAACGCCAACGCTGTTTATGATCTCCCCTTCGGCCCCGGAAGGATTCTCCTTTCTCAACCGGGAATCGCTAGCGCCGTCTTCGGCCGCTGGAGCTTGACCGACATTGTTGCCGTGCGTACCGGCCTTCCAATCAACGTCACTGAAGATCGTTCCAGTACTTCGGTGGCCACCGGCTACACCACCAATCAACGCCCCAATCTTGTTCCAGGCGAATCGCTCACGCCCGCGGGCGGAAAGGCGGCAGGGAACTGGATTAATCCGGCCGCTTTCGCTCCGGTTACTGGATCGGGTTATGGCAACGCGCCGCGCAACGTTGGCCGCGGTCCAAATCTCTGGCAGACCGATCTCGGCGTAGCCAAACGCATTCCGCTGTCAGAAAGAGCGCAGTTGCAGTTCAGGGGCGAGTTCTTCAATCTCTTCAATCGCGCGCAGTATGGCCAGCCACAGGCCGATTGGTCGTCATCGACCTTCGGGCAAATCATTTCCACCGTCAACACAACCCCAATTGGAACCGGCACGCCCCGCGAGATTCAATTCGCGTTGCGTCTGGAATTCTGAGTACTTTCCGCGAGTTTGGTGACCATTTAGTTAGCGCATTCTCGCAAGTATCGACAGAATTCCGTGCCCCATCCTTTGTGCCCTTTTCTCACAAGGGGTGGGAAGTTGCAGACACTCTTCTCAACCCTGAGCACTCAAGCCGAAGACACCCTAGCTAGGCAGATCACGAATTGAGTTGTGTCATGGAAGGAATTCGACCTGCCAGGGTGAGCTGACGAAAACTTTGCCTGCTCCAACTCCTTCAGGTTATTGAACTCACCGCTCAAATTGGTAAGTGCACGGAAGGCCCCTGCCGATAAGCAGGTCGTCCGCAATCGATCCCTGCGCGTGATGCCTCAATATATGCTTCGCTTCATCCAGGTCATAGCTCCCGAATGGACGCCTCTGCCGATCCATCCTGTGCTCTCGACCAATAGTTCAGTTGCTTCAGTGCGGCTGGTCCACGCAGGATCTTGTGCGTTTATCCACCAAGAAGGCCAAGGCGCAAGTATTCATCATGGACGGCCTGATAGCACTCGCAGGCAGAGGCTGCGAGACCGGCGCGATTCTCGATCGTCACATAGCCGCGATTGTATTCAATGATCTTGGCTCTTTGTAATACGCCTGCCGCTTCGGTGACCGTACTGCGACGCGTTCCCAGCATAGAAGCCAGAAACTCCTGCGTGATGAGCACACGATCCACTTGGACTCTGTCATGACACATCAGCAACCATCGTGCCAGCCGCTGGTGAAGCTCATGAACTCGATTGCAGGCGGCGGTCTGAGCGGACTGAACGAGAAGGCCCTGCACGCATCGCAGCAGGCTCAACCTGAGCGGGAGAGACGCCTCCAATAACTCAAACAGTAGCTTGGCTTTGATTTGAAAGCCGTGACCGGGGATTTGCATGAACGATCGGAACAGTGAATGGCCCGTGCCCAGGACCACGGGCAAGCCCACAAAACCTTCCCGTCCAATAATCCCTACCTCGACGGTCGTTCCGTTTTCCATCGTCGCAACAAGAGAGCAGACGCCGTCTTCGAGAAAATATACGGTATCAATGAGTCGCCCCGGATTGTGAAGAATTCGATTCCTCGGCAGATCAACTGCGGATAGATGCGGACCGAGTTGTTCGATCAGACGTGGCGGCAAGGAGGCTAACAGTCGGTTTTTGTAGGTCTTTCGGACGGAATTCTTCTGCACCTGATCCTCATTTGCGGCGCACGGGCCAAGCCCCTCACACCGTACGCGGAAAGGCACCTTCCTTAAAGTGCTCTGCTGGTGGAAGATCTACTGAATGGTAGCGCTTTCTCAGCCAGCAGCGTGAGGATTATACTCATCAGATGCCCTTCTGTATGTCCGCTAGCTGACGGACGGGTAGAGAAATATATCTCTATTCTTCCAGATACACAGTGCAGGGCTTGCGTTTCTTCCCAGGGTACCTGCCGATGACAAAGTGCATTCTGTGAAGCCTTCCTTCTCCTCTGGGAGTGACACCCCGATCATGCAAGCTCCGCGCCCGCATCTTTCAGGTGCCGGCAGGTGATCTGAGCAGCTAGCCAGCGCGCGAAGAGCTGGCTTCGGAGGGGGCCATGCACTTAACTGTCATCCTTGCCGTGGGCGTCGATTCAGCTCTTATATCGACACATCGCGCGGCCTGGCAATCCGCCGGCTACGTGGTTATCCCCACAGAATCAACAAGAGAGGCCATCGCTCACTTCAAAGTCGGTGACTTCGATGTAGTGCTCCTGGGCCAGGCGGTCCCCAAGGAGGACATGGAAAAACTGGCCTTCCTGGTCAGAGCGTCCGGTTCACGCACGCCAGTGATCTGCATGGCAGGTAACTCGGGCGACAGTAAGTCGTTTACGGATATGGCACTTAAGGGAGAACCTAAAGGATTTGAGCTTCTTGCGGTGCTCGAAGAACTATTGACCAAGAAACCTTCAATTCCTGATTCGAGAATGGCGCGGCAGAATGTTTACCCCTATGACGAATGGGAAACGGAGACCAGTTTCAGGAACAGGGAGACCCGGAGCTATCCGGCCAATCAAAAAGAACCCTTCAGCGAGGGAGGTGACCATCCGGATCGGAAGGCCCAGATCCCAAAGCAGGATTCCTTCGAGCACGATCTACGGCTTGCTCTCGAACACAACGAGATGACACTTCACTATCAGCCCAAGATCGATCTTAAGACGGGAGCAATGATCGGGGCCGAAGCGCTATCCCGGTGGATCCATCCCACGCGAGGATCGGTTCCTCCGGCACGTTTTATCCCCATCGCCGAGCAGTCCGGCCTGATGTTGAAAATTGGCGCCTGGGTGCTGCGAGAGGCATGCACACAAGCCCGCGCCTGGGTGAACGCTGGCTTGGCCCCCAGGACTGTAGCTGTGAACATTTCTGCGAATCAGCTTCAGGAAGAAAACTTCCTGAAAGGGCTTTTCGTAATTCTGAATGAAACCGGACTGGACCCCGGGCATCTCGAGTTGGACGTGACCGCGAGTGTTTTGATGAAGCACCATGAGCAATCGACGTCCATTCTCAGGTCAGCACGGAACCTTGGTATACAAGTAACCGCCGATAATCTGGGTGCGAGCTACCCCAACTTCAGCATGCTAAAAAAACTGCACCTCAACGCCCTTAAGATCGATCGCCCATTCATTCGCAGGATAACCGGCAGGCCCGAGGACAAGACTAAAGTGAGCACAATGATCAATTTGGGCCATCGAATGAACCTGCGAGTTATTGCCGAGGGGGTTGAGACAGTCGAGCAACTGGAGTTCCTTTGGGAGCATGGCTGTGACGAAGCGCAAGGGTATTATCTCGGCCAGCCGATGCCTTGGGAACAGTTGCCCGGTTGCTCCCAGCGCGACCCTGCAATCACAGGAGTGAATTGAGGAAGCGACCAGGCTGCATTGCCTTCGGAAAGGCGCAGTTGCCATCCCGCCTTGACGAAATGACCTTGGATTCTCGAAGGGGAGTTTGAATGACGACTCTGCAATTGATCCATGACGAGAACGGGACAATGTCTGAGACCGTTCCATTGAAACGTAATTCCTTCAAAGACAACGTACGAGATAGCGAGCAGTGCATTGTGTACGAGTTCCCTCTTCAAAGTGACTTACCCCCCAAGTGGGGCAGTCTTGGATCATTTGGCAAGGGAATAGGGTTCTTCAGAAACTTGTCCACCAAGTCCATTCACGACTTTGAATCACTCGCAAGGCACTTCTGTTGTCCCGGCACAACGGTGCTGTTCAGAGAGGAGGAAGTACCTTCAAGCATCATTCTGCTGACCGGAGGAAGAGTAAAACTCTCGATGAACTCGGGTGATGGCAGGCGACTCATCGTAAGAATCGCAGAGCCGGGAGAAATCCTGGGCCTCGCCTCGGCGGTCTCCGGCAGCGCCTACAACATAACCGCGGAAGCCCAGTTTCCCTGCATGTTCTCGTCGATCGACCGAGCGGGCTTTCTCGATTATCTGGTGCGCTATCCAACGGCTTGTCTCAACGTGGCGCGCCAGTTGAGTCTTGACGACAAGCGTACGTTTGAACAATTGAGGACCCTCGGCCTTACACTGACCGCGCACGCAAAACTCGCTCGGCTGCTGCTCGATTGGTGCCTCGAAGGCGAGCCAACCGAGCGAGGTACTCGAGTTCGGTGCTGGTTCACCCATGGAGAGATAGGGGAGCACATCGGCGCGTCGCGAGAAACCGTGACGCGCTGCATGAATGACTTCAAGAACCGGGGCTTGCTGGAGCAGCGCGGAACCACTTTGGTGATTCCGGATCGCGGCGCATTGGGAGATTGCGCGGGCATGATTTCGATGTCGGATCCGCACCCGCCGGCCCCCCGAATGCCGACCGGGATAAGGTGAGTCCACTTTGCAATGCGAAACAGCGCATCCGCTCAAAGTCCACTGCGCGGAAGGCTTCCCGGCATTTTTTAGATCGCCGCGCGCGCGTAAAGTGGTTTAAGGGCGTTGAAATTTGGAGGCGCATTTGCACCAGAGGTTCGGAAGATTTCGGCGAAATTCGTTGGCGTTTCCAAGACAGGATTTAGCGGCATTGAACCAGTGCACTCCTTCGACGCCCTCACAGCATTGGTCGGAGGGGCTGTTTGAACTTGCGCCGGATGCAATCTTCGTCACGGACACAGAAGGCGTGATTCGTGGCGCCAATCCGCGTTCGGCGGAATTGTTTGGTTACATGGCGGAGGAACTTCTCGGCAAACCCATCGACGAGCTGGTTCCCGAGCGACTCCGCGGACGCCATGTAAATCACCGCAAGAATTACCTTGCCCACCTCAGGTCGCGCTCAATGGGGGCGAATTTGAACCTCTTGGGGTTGCGCAGGGACGGTACCGAGTTTCCCGTGGACATCATGCTTAAACCGATCGAGACCGCCTCCGGTCCCGGCGTAATGAGCTTTGTGCGGGACATGACCGAAAAGCATGTGGCGCAGCAGGCCACACTGCATGCGAATCAACAGTTTCGATCGGTTGTGGAGAGTATCCGTGACTACGCCATCTACCTTCTGGATCCCAAAGGTCACGTAAAGACCTGGAACTCTGGCGGGGAACGGATCAAGGGATATACCGAAGAAGAGGTGCTGGGCCTGCATTTTTCTCGCTTCTTTACCCAGGAAGATGTGAATCGCGGAAAACCGGCAAAGTTGCTTCACCAGGCAGCGGCTCGTGGCCGGGTGGAAGACGAAGGCTGGCGTCTTCGCAAAGACGGCTCACAGTTTTGGGCCAACAGCATCCTGACTGCAATCCGGGACGACGCCGGCGAGATCACGGGCTATGCCAAAGTGACGCGTGATATCACCGAGCACAAACAGGCATCAGAGGCTGTTGTAGCTCAGTTGAGTGGCGAACTTGAGGCAAATGCTGAGGCCCTCGATGCGAGTGAAGCACGCTATCGCACGGTTTTCCATACCAGCCCCGACGCAGTGGCAATTTCTCGGTTGAGCGACGGCATATTTGTCGACGTGAATCAGGCATTCCTCGATGTGACCGGGCATGCACGAAGGGACGTGATTGGGAAAACCACGACCCAGCTTCGACTGTGGGTGCTCGCCCGCGATCGGCTGACCCTGATCGAAATGCTTCACCGCAACTCGGGCGGTCGGGATTTCGAGTTTCAGTTCAGGAGAAAAAACGGAGAAATCTTCTGGGCACGATTGTCTGTATCTCTGATCGAGATTGAAGGCACTCAATGCGTTCTTTCCTTCGCGCGAGATATTTCCGAGGCCAAGGTGGCCGAGGAGAAGATCTGGGGGCTTGCATTTTTTGATCCGTTGACGGGGCTGGCAAATCGCCGCCTGCTCTTCGAGCGGTTAACCCATAGCCTGATTGCCACCAGCCGGAGCCACCGCAAGAGAGCTCTGCTGTTTATCGATCTCGATGACTTCAAGACGTTGAACGACACGCTTGGGCATCATATTGGCGACCTCATGCTTCAGGAGGTTGCCCGGCGCCTGACCCATTGCATTCGCGAAACCGACACAGTTGGACGCCTGGGTGGAGACGAGTTTGTGGTGATGCTGGAAGACCTGAGTGAAACCACAGAGAATGCTGCCGCCCAAGCCAAAGCGGTTGCCGAGAAGATACTTGCCGCCATTGCGTTTCCGTACGTGCTCGCCGAACACGATTGCTGCAGCGGTTCCAGCATCGGCATATCAGTGTTTGGGGACAATGAAAATGGTATGAACGAGATCCTGCAGCAGGCTGACATTGCGATGTACGAGGCGAAAGCCGCCGGGCGCAATACCATCCGGTTCTTCGCCCCCGAACTGCAGGCCTCAGTCAACGCACGCGCGTCGGCAGAGGACGAAATTCGCCGGGCAATACAATCAAACCAGTTCGTGCTTTACTACCAGCCCCAAGTGGATGGCCACCGTCTGGTTGGCGCAGAGGCCCTGTTGCGTTGGAATCATCCCACTCGTGGTGTCGTGTCTCCCGATGAATTTATTCCGCTCGCGGAGAAGACAGGGCTGATTTTGCCCTTGGGCAACTGGGTTCTGGAGTCCGCCTGTTCTCAGATCGCCGCATGGGCAAAGGAGAAGGAAACGGCCGATATTACTGTCTCTGTGAATATCAGCGTGCGCCAGATTCGTCACCCGGGTTTTGTTGAACAAGTTCTGACGACACTTGATCGCACTGGCGCCAATCCCCAGAACCTCAGGCTGGAACTCACAGAGAGCATGTTCGTGGAGAGTTTCGAAGAGATCATTTCCAAAATGACGATGCTCAAGGCGCATGGTTTGAAGTTTTCAGTGGATGATTTTGGTACCGGCTACTCTTCCCTGTCGTACCTGAAGCGTTTACCCATTGATGCACTGAAGATTGACCGCGCTTTCGTTCATGACATTGTCACCGATGGAAATAGCCGGGCCATTGCGGAGTCGATCATCCTCCTGAGCCGCGCATTAGGCTTGTCAGTGATTGCAGAGGGCGTGGAAACTGAGGCACAGCGGGATTTCCTGGCCCGTATCGGATGTAGTTCGTTTCAGGGATGGTTGTTCAGCCAGCCCTTGCCGATCAGGGATTTTCAAGCGTTGTGCTGATCTTTGTTCGTCGTGGCCTCCTCAGCCATCGTTCGCTTCGCGACTTCAACTCTGACCGCAAACGCACCCGAAACTCATGCAGCCCATGGCCGCCGACGGTGTTGCCAGTGCGGTAGCACGGGACGCAGTGGAGAATGGCACCGCGGAAGTTGGTGGTCCGAAAAAGTCTTGCTTCGATGAACTTAAGCCGGCCAACCGGTTCATCAACGCCCCGTGGCCATGGCCATTCCTCCTCCATTCGTCGATTTTGGTCAGCTCTGGTCCTCCGCAAACTGATTAGACAGGCTCTGATAGCCTCCTTCGATTCAGTCCAGGGCAAGCAGTGAATTGTTCCAGGCCCAGGCTTGAGCCCGCGTTTTTTGCGGGTTCGCAGTTCTCTTGGCGGGCAGAGTGAACGCGACCGTTATCCAAATCCGAACAGATTGGACGGTCATTCGCGGGGCCAAACTGGATAATTTGTTGCAATTGCACGTTGGTATTGGCAATATCGTAGTATCAGATGGCGGGACGGACAATAGGAGCAGCACAATCACGGGTCCTTGATCAGAAAGGCTCTAGCCGTTTCGGGCCGCTCAAAACAGCGAGCTTTCCTTGCGCACCTTGATTGCGTTCGAAGATATCAACCAGAGAAAAGAGGCCGCCGTAACTCGACTGCTTAGCCGCTTTGCACCTTATTCGTTAAGGAGGAAAAGGCTATGAGGAGCATCTCGGCTCCTATTTCCCTTGCCGGTTCCCAACTCCGCGAAACGCGTCACGTTTGCGCGTTTTTCAACAACGACGAGGAAGAATACCGCATCCTGCTTCCGTTCATAAAGGACGGGTTGGAATCTGGCGAGAAAGCCGTTCACGTCTTAAACCCCGAGCAACGTCAGGACCATCTGCTACGCCTGACTGGCGCAGGTATCGACCCAGCGGTCGCGCAGCAGAGCGGGCAGCTTGAGATTCGAATCAACACTGAAGTCTACCTTCCAGAGGGCCGCTTCGATCAGGATCGGATGCTTCAGGAGTTTGAGCAGCTGGCCAGCGGAAACGCCGAGGGAGGATTTCCTCTCAGCCGCATTTGTTGTCGCATGGACTGGGCGGTTGAAGATCGGTCTCATGTCGATGATGTGATTGAGTTCGAGTCGCGCGTAAATGACGTGTGGCTTCGGCACGACGACGCCGTCATTTGTACTTACCATCTCGGGCAATTCGGGGGTGACGCAGTGATTGATATCATGCGGACGCACCCGATGGTCATCATCGGTGGGATCCTTCAGCAGAATCCTTTCTTTGTGCCCCCGGATGAGTTCCTGCGGGAATTTCGCCACCGACGGGCCGGTCGGAGTAATTCGCCTGTGGTGGCCTGAGATATGGATGTCCAACCCAAAGATCTTACAGAGGAGATCAAACGCCTTCAGCGCTGCGTTAATGATCTGGTCAGCGTCCTCGCTCTTCCAGCCATGTGGAGCGGTCGTGAGCCATCCCAGATTGTTCACGCCTTGCTCGGCGCGATGCTGCGTATGCTCCAGTTGGATTTCGTCTATGTGGGGTTGAAGGAAACGGGTGGTCACGCGGCAATCGAGATGGTTCGGTTCGCTCAATCGCAACAACAAACACCCCCGTCGCGGGAGATTGGTGATGTATTCAAACGGTTGCGAGGGACCGCCCCTCAGGAATGGCCTCGACTCTTAAGAATTCCCTTGGAAAATCGAGACATTACGATTGTGCCCTTGGGACTGGGGTTGCAGGGCGAAATTGGCGTGCTCGTGGCTGGGTCAGAGCGAGGGGATTTTCCGCGGCAAACCGAGGAACTTATTCTGAGTGTCGCAGCGAATCAGGCATCCATCGGATTGCATGAGGCATGGCTGCGGAGCGAACAGAAGCGGGTCGCGAGCGAACTCGACCGACGGGTCGCGCAACGAACTACAGAACTTGCTGAAGCCAACGAAGAGCTACGAAAGGAAATTGCCGACCGCAAACACGCCGAGCAGGATCTGAGAACCAGCGAAGAAAAACATCGCGTGATTATTGAAGCAGCCAACGACGTAGTGGTCAGCATGGATGAAAGCGGCGCTATCCTTTTTGCGAATCCCGTCACGAGGCGCGTCTTTGGCTATGACCCGGTCGAGGTCCTCGGTCAACCGATGACAATGCTCATGCCGGAAATGATGCGGAAACTGCATCAAGACGGGTTCAAACGATATTTGGCAACTGGAAAGCGGCATCTGAACTGGCACGGCGTCGAAGTTACCGCTCAACACAAGGATGGCCGGGAGTTTCCGGTCGAAGTTTCGTTTGGGCAACTAACGAACAATGAGCATAAGGTATTTACTGGCTTCATCCGCGATATCAGCGAAAGAAAGCAGGCAGAAGAAATGCGAGCAGCGCGCGCCCGCCAGATCGCTGTCCGCGCTGACGTGAGCTTGGCCTTCGGTAGGGAAGAAAGCTTGAAAACGATCTTGGGCGAATGCAGCGAAGCTATTGTGCGCCATCTTGACGCGGCATTTGCGAGGATTTGGACCCTGAGTGACGATGGGAAGATGTTGGAGCTCCGGGCCAGTGCAGGCATGTACACACATCTTGACGGAACTCACAGCCACATTCCGATGGGACAATTCAAAATCGGGATGATTGCACAAGAACGAAAACCGCATCTGACCAATGATGTCCTGAACGATCCTCGAATCAGTGACCGAGCATGGGCAGAGAAAGAAGGGATGGTTAGCTTTGCTGGCTATCCACTGAGCGTCGGAGACCGCACGATAGGTGTGCTGGCCATGTTCTCTCGAAAACCGGTCACACCGGAAACAACAGAGACGCTGGCATCTGGTGCGGACTTGATCGCTCAGGCAATTGAACGAAAACATGCGGAGGACAAGCTGCGTGATAGTGAACGCAGCCTGCACCAATCACAAATAGAGCTTGCGCGGGTTTCCAGGCTCACAACTATGGGCGAACTGGCAGCGTCGATAGCACATGAGGTCAATCAACCCTTGACCGCCGTAATCAATAACGGCAGTGCGTGCCTGAGACTGCTCGCCAGTCGTAGTCTTGAACCTGAGGTTCTGCGTCGGGCTCTCGAAGGAATCGTTGCCGATGGTACTCGCGCGAGCGCCGTTCTAGCTCGGATCCGCGCATTTATAAAAAAAGAACCGGCGGAACAGGGTCCATTGGATTTAAACGAAGTGATTCAGGACGTGCTGGCTCTCGCTGGCCGTGAACTTGATGACAATCAGGTCTCGATTGATCGCCAATTGACAAAAGATCTTCCGCCTGTGCTCGCTGATCGCATTCAGTTGCAACAGGTTCTGCTGAACTTAATTATGAACGGCATCGAGGCCTTGACCGCGGTGACAGATCGACCTCGTTTACTCTGGGTACAATCCCGGATCGACGAATCTGGGGACGTACTCGTTGCAGTAAGCGACTCCGGTACTGGCTTTGGTTCAGAGATGGATCGCGTCTTCGCTCCCTTCTTTACAACGAAACCGAAGGGTATGGGAATGGGTTTGTCGATCAGTCGCTCACTGGTTGAAAGTCATGGCGGTCGACTCTGGGCCACGCCCAACTCTCCCCACGGCGCTGTGTTTTCCTTCACGCTACCAGCAATCGGCGGGAGTCCCTCATGACTGGTGCTCCGGCTGTTTTTGTCGTCGATGATGATTCGTCGGTACGTTCTTCTCTGAAGTTCCTCTTGAACACCGTAGGGCTGCAGGTTGAGGGTTTTGACTCGGCAGACGCCTTCTTGCATAAAAAGCTGCCAGATGCGCCCAGTTGCCTTGTGCTGGACGTCAGACTTCCCGGATTGAGTGGGCTCGATTTTCAATGCGAGCTGGCAGCGAGGAACATCCGTATCCCGATAGTCTTTCTCACCGGCTACGGCGACATCCCGATGAGTGTTCGCGCCATGAAGGCTGGAGCAGTCGAATTCTTGACTAAACCATTCCGTGACCAGGATCTGCTGGATGCGGTTCGTATCGCACTGGAGCGAGATGGTGCCAGACGCGAGCGGGAAAAGGAAGTGGTGATCATCCAAAAACGCTTCGACTCATTGACATCGCGCGAGCGGGAGGTGATTTCCAAGGTTGTCTCGGGTATGCTCAACAAGCAGATTGCAGATCAGCTTGGAACTGCGGAAAGTACCGTGAAGGTTCAGCGTAGCCGCGCATTGGAAAAGATGCACGCGGAATCTGTCGTCGACCTGGTAAGAATGATGGAGAAGCTGAAGGTCCCCTCGGGAGGGCTCCAATAAGCGAAAGCTTATTCTCATAGTCCTTCTGAGGCACTGAATATCCCAACATCCAATAGATTCTTTGTCCGTCTGGAAATAGGCTTGTTCTCAGTACGGAGCCAAGAGTGACAAAGAATCTAATCTCGGTGGTTGATGATGATGAGTCCATCCGTAGGACCACGACATTTCTCATTGAGTCTTTCGGATTTCGAGGGGCTGCTTTTGAATCCGCCGAAAGTTTCTTGAAGTCTGTCCAGTTTCACGAGACTTCATGCCTGGTTGTTGACGTCCAGATGTCGGGCATGAACGGACTACAGCTCCAAAGAGAACTGGCGGTTGCAGGCTGCGAGATTCCTATTATCTTCATCACTGCATACGACAGCAAAGATACCCGCCAGCGAGCAATGCAAGCCGGTGCGGTCGCATTCCTGAGCAAGCCTTTCAACGACGAGGAACTGCTTCAAGCCGTCCGTTTAGCCTTGCGAGGAGAAATCGAAGCGACAAAGTATCTCATCGCGGTGATTGACGACGATGAGTCCATTCGCCAGACCATCACACTACTCATGGAGTCTTTCGGCTTTCGAGCGGCAGCCTTTGCATCCGCCGAGAGTTTTCTGAAGTCCGATCACCTACGCGACACTTCATGTCTCATCCTGGACGTACACATGCCGAACATGAATGGATTGGAACTACAAAGCGAGCTCGCCGCCGCAGGTTACGGCATTCCTATTGTTTTCATCACCGCTTATGGCGATAAAGGTTCTCGCGGACGAGCGATGCAGGCGGGTGCGGTTGCATTCTTGGACAAGCCATTTAGCGACGAGCAATTACTCCAAATCGTTCGTTCAGCCTTACGGCGCGACGACGGTAGTACGAAGTTTGTGGGCTGATCGATTGCCCGTGCTGGACTACGGCTTCCCCACGCTCCAACCGAGGCCCAGCGCATCCGCTTGCCGCCACTCACGTCCAGCAAACCAGGACAGATGGGGCGGAGTTAGCTTCCGAATTTGCGGGAAGTACGATCGCCGATCGCAATCGTGCGACAGGCGATGCCGAGATGCAAGAGGTTCGCTCGTACAAATTCTGGCTTCAGCATGGACAGGCTACGTCCCTGGTTGACTTCGCCTCTCCAGTTCGCCGGACTCGATTTTTCAAATCCAAACCAAGCAAAGCGGAAGCAGGGGTTATGGAACTCTCAGAGTACAGGGATCATGCTGACGAACTGCCCAGCACACATCCGTGAATGGATCGAGACAGAAAGGCGAGAACGATACAACTCTTAGCCTCTACGGATTACAACTAATTGCAGGTGCCGACTGACATCGCCGGGCAACCGAAGTTAAAGGACGGCTAGTGGGCGCCATTGCAGAGCCAGGATTTGAGTTAAGTACGAGAGTCGTAGCCACAGGAGGATATCGCTATGAGCTTGGCGCAGGTGTTGAGCCATGAATTGGGTTCGCTATACCTATCAAACGCGGAGCCGATCGTATTCGTAGTCGACGACGACATTTCTGTCCGCCAATCGCTCGGCTCTCTAATTCGCTGTGGCGGCTGTAAACCAGAAACATTCGCCTCAGCTCACGAATTTCTGGCTAGGCCGCGGCCCAGTGTTCCACGCTGCCTGGTGCTCAACGTTTCTATTCCAGACCTCAATGGCTTGGATCTGCAAAAGCGTGTTGCTGTCGAACGTCCCAACACGCCGGTCATATTCATCGCGGACCAGGCTGATGTATACACGTCGGTTCGAGCTATGAAGGCCGGGGCCGTCGAATTCTTAATTAAGCCATTCGATGATGACGCATTCTTGGCTTCCATTCAGGAAGGCCTCAAGCGGTGTTGCGTTGCTCTTAGACGCGATGCAGAAGCGCGGGCACTTCGTGAGTCCTATGCACGACTCAGCCACCGCGAGCGGCAGGTCATGACGCTGGTGGCCTCTGGGCTGTTGAATAAACAAGCTGGCGCGGAACTCGGCATCAGCGAGATAACAGTGAAGGCGCACCGAGGCCAGGTTATGCAAAAAATGAAGGCTGAGTCTTTCGCCGACTTGGTGAGAATGGCTATGAGGCTCCGTTCAGAACAGGGCATCTAAGACCGAGTCAGTTCAGATCAGCGTTGCCATCTCCAGCCACCGCCGTGCGTAGTCCGCGCACGATCAACATGTAACGCGGATTGGGCGAGAACGCCCCCTTTAAACCCAAAGCTTGTACGCCAGTTTTGCTACGAACTCATGCCGGCTCTTGTATAGAAAATCAGGGATGAGCTCCGGCGGTTGTTGCCTATCGAGCGGTCGGATTCGTCGGTCATCTTAGTTAGTTCCTTCAATTTCTGGATCTGCGCGAGTAATCCCATCCCGGCCCCGTTGTCTGATCAACCGTTACGATCCTGCGAATGCAATGTTCTACCAACGGAGTCGCAGCCAATCTCAAAGTTCATCGCCAGGACGGTGCTTCGTGCCACAGAATGAAAGGCGCCTCAAGCGGCACGAACGCTCCTGCGTGCTGCGGAACGAGGCGCGGCGTGTAGTCAGCAACCGGGCGACTCGTCGGAACAGAAGCATTGTAGGTGAAGCCATTTGTCGCTCCTACCAGGCGTTCGCCACGATTCATAGGGTGCGCGATTGGGCCGGCGTCCTTCTGCGCCTCCGCGTAGAGTTCGACCCTCACGGCATCGGGATCGATATCATCAAGAAAAACCTGAACGTGAAATAGATATTGCTCGCCCTGTTGCTCGACGGTCGCGGCACCGAATCGCAGCGCTGACCAATGTTTCGCCAGTTCCGCCTGCCAGGCGACGAGATCCGCTCCCACTGAACCTCGATTCTCGGCGCGCTGGCGAAAAGCTGCTGCCGCCGGAGAGATAGTGTTCTTCGGTATATTGGCGGACTGCGCGATTGGTCGAAAAGGCCGGAGTTAAGCGGGCCATGCTTTCGCGCATGCGGGCAACCCAGCCGCGTGGAATTCCATGCTCGTCGCGGGCATAGAACTCTGGGATAACCTCTCTTTCGAGCAGCGCATAAAGACTTTCAGCTTCAGCTGCGTCCCACGAAGGGTCATCTCCATGTTCGCGCCCATCTCCGATCGCCCAGCCTACTTCCGGGGAATACGCCTCCGCCCACCAGCCATCGAGTTCCGAAAGATTCAACCCGCCGTTCACCAGCACCTTCATGCCGCTTGTGCCGCTTGCTTCCCAAGGCCGTCGCGGAGTGTTGACCCAGACGTCCACGCCCTGAACCAGATGCTCCGCCATGAGAACGTCGTAATCCGAAAGGAAACACCACTCGGGATCGAACTTCAGGGCGGCGAGCAAACTCAAACCACTGCCGGATCATTTCTTGCCCCTCGGCATCTTGGGGATGAGCCTTGCCTGCAAGCACGAGTTGAACAGGGCGCTCTCGATTCATCAGGATATTGAGAAGCCGCGCCGGATCGTGCAGAAGAAGGTTCGGGCGTTTGTACGGTGCAAAGCGACGGGCAAATCCCAAAGTCAAAATATTGTCATCGAGTATCAGTGCGGCCTCCGCGAGGTCTTCCGACGACGCTCCTCGAGCTGCTAATTGACGGCCGTAAAGTCTTCGGACGTACCCAACGAGAGCCTTGCGGCTATCAGCGCGGAGTTGCCAGAGGCTGGAATCGCTGGTTGCGCGAATATCTCTTTCTGTGTCTGCCAGTGTCCCGTGCCAGCATTGCTTTCCGCAGGAAAGTTCCCACAAGCGGTCTGCTTCCGCAGAGTCCCAAGTAGGGGTGTGGACTCCGTTGGTCACGTGTGTCACCGGCACCTCTGTTTCAGGCCACCTGGGAAAGAGGGGCTGGAAAAGTCGTCGGCTCACTTGACCGTGCAATTTGCTGACGCCGTTGATGGCGCCACTGCCGCGGATCGCCAAATAGGCCATATTGAACGGTTCGGACGAGTCTTGGCGATCGCGTCGCCCCAACGCCAGAAGCTCGTCGACCGAAATCGACAGTTTCTCCTCGGCATACTTCCTGAGGTATCGTTCGATCAGGCTGGGGGCAAAACGGTCAAAGCCCGCCTCCACGGGAGTATGGGTGGTAAAAAGGTTGCCGGCACGGGTGACGGTAAGCGCGACGTCGAATGGCTTGCCATTGTCTTCCATGTAGGAACGCGCCCGTTCCAACACCGCGAATGCGGCGTGACCTTCATTGAGATGGCAGACCTCGGGCTGCGAGTCCCAAGGCCCGCAGAAGCCGCCAGCCTCCAACACCGAGGACTAACTCCTGCCTCAATCGCAACTCCGGACCACCTCCGTACAGTTCAGTCGTAATGCCGCGGAAGGACGGAAGGTTTGCAGGGATCGTTGGTATCGAGCAAATACAACTTGACCCGACCCACCTGTACTTGCCAGACTCTGATCCACAACTTAAAGCCAGGCAAAGCGATGGCCAGGCGCAGCCATTCGCCGTTTGGCTCGCGCAACGGTTGAATCGGAAGCTGGCCGGGATCATTGAATGGGTACAAAGCTTGCTGGTGGCCTTGTGCATCAATTTCCTGCCGAAAATAGCCTTGTTGGTAGAGCAAACCGATTCCGGTCACCGGGACGCCCAGGTTACTTGCGGCTTTGAGCTGATCGCCGGCAACGTTGCCGAGTCCGCCAGAATAAATCGGCAGCGCCTCGCTCAGCATGAACTCCATCGAGAAATACGCAATTGTCGACACGCCCGAGCGCGGGTGCGCCTTTTGAAACCAAGTTTCCGACCCTTCCGCTTCCGTTTTCTCGCGGTGAAGATCAGCCAGCAGTTTTTGAAATCTTGGGTCGGAGGTAACACTTTGCAGTTTTTCCCGGGAGACGGTTTGCAGCAGAACCCAGGGATTGTGGGTCAGTTCCCAGAGTTCCGGATCGAGTTGCTCCCAAAGCTGGTCCGCCGAGTGATTGAACGACCATCTAAGGTCCAAGGCCAAGTCGGTAAGGGCATCTGAAATGGCTGCATCGAGGGGACGACCAACGATTGTCGAGCTACTCATAGACGAACTCCTCTCATGGCTTATCGGCTCATGCCGACTCGGCACTGCGAGCCAGCGTCTCCGAAACAATGGTCTGGGCTTCTTCCTCGATCTGTCGTAGATGGTTCTGACCGAGGAAACTCTCGGCGTAAATCTTGTAGATTTCCTCCGTGCCCGACGGACGTGCTGCAAACCAGCCGTCCTTGGCGATCACTTTGATCCCTCCAATTGGATTGCCGTCTCCCGGAGCGGTGGTCAGAATGTTCTGGATCGGCTGACCAGCAACTTCGGAAACGTGAATGTCGGACGGGGACAATCTTGCAAGAGCGGCTTTTTGTTCGGGCGAAGCGGGAGCATCGATGCGTTCGTAGACAGGATCTCCCAGTTCGCGCGTAAGCTCACGATAAATCTCACCCGGATCTTTGCCCACACGCGCCGTAATTTCTGCTGACAGTAAACAGGGAACGATTCCGTCTTTATCAGTGGTCCAAACGCTGCCGTCACGCCGGAGAAAGGACGAACCGGCGCTTTCCTCGCCGCCAAAGCCCAGGCGGCCGGCGAGCAATCCTTCGACAAACCACTTAAAGCCCACCGGAACTTCATAAAGCCGCCGCCCCAGGCGTGCGCTGACACGATCGATCATGCTGCTGCTCACTACGGTCTTGCCGACGGCGTCGCCCTCACTCCAATTGGGCCGGTTCGCGAACAAATAGCTGACGCACACTGAGAGATAGTGATTTGGAGGCAGTAACCCGCTTCCTTTGGTCACAATGCCGTGGCGGTCATGATCGGTATCGCTGGCAAACGCAATATCGAACTTGTCTTTCAATGCGATGAGTCTCTGCATCGCATAAGGCGAGGAAGGATCCATGCGAATCTTCCCGTCCCAATCCACGCTCATGAAGCGAAATGTGGGATCTACCGATTTGTTGACGATCGTCAGATCGAGACCATACTGCTCGGCAATCCGCGGCCAATAATCGATGCCTGCTCCCCCGAGGGGATCCACGCCAAGCTTGATCTTGGCGTCGCGTACCGCATTCATGTCGACAACACTATTGAGGTCGCTAACATAGAGGTTCAAGAAGTCGTATTTATGCGTCGTGGGTGCGCGCAGCGCTTTGGCAAACAGCATGCGCTTAACGCCGTCGAGGCCGCTCTCGAGAAAAACGTTGGCTTTCGATTCAATCCACGAAGTCACGCTCGAATCCGCCGGTCCTCCGTGCGGAGGGTCGTATTTAAAGCCACCGTCATCGGGAGGATTGTGAGACGGCGTGATTACAATACCGTCGGCAAATCCTGACTGTCGCGCGCGGTTGTAAAGCAGAATCGCGTGGGAGACGGCTGGGGTTGGGGTGTATGGCGTGCCTTCGGAGAGCATTACTTCGATGTTATTTGCCGCAAGCACTTCCATCGCGCTCGCAAATGCAGGTTCGGACAAAGCGTGAGTGTCCATCCCCAGGAACAGCGGCCCGTCGATCTTTTGGAGTTTGCGGTAATCGCAAATCGCCTGAGTGATGGCCAGAATGTGCCACTCGTTGAACGCCACGTCCATCGCAGATCCGCGATGGCCGGACGTACCGAAGACAACCCGCTGTCTGGGATCGCTCAGATCGGGGCGCAGCTCGTAATAGGCTGTGACGAGCTTCGGGATGTTAACAAGAATGGATGGGTCAGCCGGTTTCCCGGCGGCCGGGTTAATTGTCACGCAGCACCTCACAGCTATCTGTCAAGAGAATCGCGGTTGATCGAGCTTCGAGCCGAAAACCGATTCGACCCTGCATGGAAGGCTCTTTTCCAGAGTCGAAGAGATCGTCAGGGGCGGTTCGGGAAGTATCGACTGCCAAACGCCAGATCCTCCCGGCCGGCAAGGCAGGAAGGTAAAAATCGACTGACTTGGTGTCGGCGTTAAACAGGACGAACAAGTCGGGTTCTGTCTGCCCAAGAATAAGACACGCGAAGGATCTCTGTCGCTGGTCTGCCCAGTCAGGGGTGGCGCCATTTGGCGCGAACCACTTTATGTCTTCATCCGTGTAGAAAGTTTCTCTCCGCAAAACCAAATGGGCTCGACGAAAGGCGATCATTCCTCGAGTGAAGTGCAGGATTTCATTGTGCTTTTCGAGCAGGCTCCAGTCAAACCAGCTCACTTCGTTATCCTGGCAATAGGCATTGTTATTGCCGCGCTGAGTTCGGCGAAACTCGTCGCCGCCGAGCAACATTGGAACCCCTCGAGAGATAAACAGGGTCAACAGGAAATTCTTGATCAAGCGCGTGCGCATGCCTTCGATACCGGGATCCTGGCTCGGCCCTTCCACGCCGCAATTGTCGCTGTAGTTGGCGTCGGTTCCATCGCGGTTGAACTCGCCATTTTCGTCATTGTGCTTCTGCTTGTAGCTGACCAAATCATTCAGCGTGAAGCCATCATGACAAGTCACGAAATTGAGGCTGCTTGCGGGGCCCTTGCCTGAACTTTGGTACAAATCCGAGCTTCCACAGATTCGGCTGGCGAACCATCCGATCATGCCCGCATCGCCGACCCAGAAGCGGCGCACATCGTCACGGAAACGGCCGTTCCATTCCGTCCAACGCTTGGTGGAAAAAGCTCCCACTTGATAGGCGCCACCTGCGTCCCAAGCCTCCGCGATAATCTTTACGTCCCGCAGGATGGGATCCTCTGCAATACCCTCGAGAAGCGGAGCATTGCGCCGAATGTTTCCATCCTCGTCTCGGCCCAGGACCGAAGCAAGATCGAAGCGAAAGCCATCTACATGCATGTGCATGACCCAGTAGCGAAGCACATTCCGCACGAACTCCCTCACGACGGGATGATTTGCGTTCAGCGTATTGCCAGCGCCGGAAAAATTCTTGTAGTATCGGCGCCCGTTCTCTTGCAACATATAGAAGATCGAGTTCTCAAAGCCGCGCAGAGAAATCGTGGGCCCCAATTCATTGTTCTCAGCTGTGTGGTTCAAGACGATGTCCAGGATCACCTCAATGCCGGCGCGGTGAAAGGCCTTGACCATCTCTCGGAATTCCACGGTCTGCAGCCATTGCGATCCCTCAAAGCTGTAGGACTGCTTGGGAGCAAAGTAGGCGACCGGATTGTAGCCCCAGTAGTTCCTGAGCTTCTCTCCTGTGATTGGATTGGGCAACTGCGACTCATTTTCGTTAAACTCGAGAACAGGCATCAACTCAATGGCGGTCACTCCCAGGTCTTGGAGATAAGGGATCTTTTCGGTCAAGCCAGCGAAGCTTCCAGGATGCGCCACACCCGAACTCGGATGGATTGTAAAACCGCGAACGTGTGTCTCGTAGACGACTGTGTCGGAGGCGGAATGCTTTGGAGGAGAATCCATCTCCCAGTCAAAATGGTCCTCGGTAAAGATGCATTTCGGTGCGGTGCCGGCGTTATCGACAGTCGAAAAGCTCAAGTCAGTTAGTATGCTGGAGGAATCGTAGCCGCGGGCGGCTAGAAAATCCCAATTCTCGACCCCGGCAATTGCTCTTGCATACGGATCCAGAAGCAGCTTGTGTGGGTTGAAGCGATGGCCCTCTTCAGGTAGATACGGCCCCTCGACGCGATAACCGTAGAGTTGACCTGCGGGGACGCCTCGCACCCACACATGCCAGACGTCGCCGGTCCGATGACGAACCGGATCTAAGTCAATGACTCTGCTCGGAGTGGAATCGTTAGAATTTTTGTAGAACTCTAGACGAACACCGGTTGCGTGACGGCTGAACAAAACAAAATTGACTCCCATTCCTTGGCGGTGGGCGCCTCCAATCGGAAGAGGATTTCCCGCCTGAACATCGCCCACTTCAGATGGGGCTGCGAAAGCATTCACCAGATTCTGCTCTGTTGCCGATTCAGTCATGGACATAGATTTCTATCCTCACGCGTAAGTCCCGGGAAGGTTCCCTCCGCGGACGATCGCTTGGTTGTCATGAAGCAAAACGCTGTCGCCACCCCTTCCCAGGACCCCGCGCATGCAACTCCAGCGAACTTCGAAAACCTCCTTCATTTCAGCAGCACATACTGTCCGCCGTCCGCGGAGGCGATCACCAGATTCATCAGGATGATCATCAGATCATAGTGCCATCCGTAGGCTTTCTCTCCCCAGAAACCGGTGTGCCAGGAGAAGATTTTCTTCTCGATTGCTCCCAGCATGAGGACGATCAGTGCGAAGGCGGCGAGTTGCGTGAGTACGCCGAAGACGATTCCCAGTGCGCCAGCCACCTCGCCGATCCCAAGAAAAATCGTGAAGCTCTTCGACATCCCGATGCTCTTCGAGCGCGCCTGCGGATCCTTCAGATGGCCATAGCCGCTGGTGATGAAAATCATTCCTACCATCAGTCGAAGGAGGAACAGGCTAAGGTCGGTGAAGCGGGCGAGTTGCGGGAACATGCGAAAGTCTCCTGAGATTTAGCTGCAGCCTCACGGTTGGCGGCTCTGCTATTTCTTCTGGGCAACCGAGGGCGTTTCCACACTGGCATGTTTGTTCCACCCGTGGAAACGTGAGTGGTCACCCGCATTCCACGCCTCACGGAGTCCAGGTCTGCTCAGATCCCAGTCCGGACGGATTTCGCTCGTCACGACACGCAGATCGCGCCAAAGATCGATGACCGACGGACGGCCCCAGAACCAGTAGCCGTTATAGATGCTGTAGATTACGAGGCCCGGCTTGAGCACGAGCGTATGCGGGATCATCGGATTATGTTCGGGGTCGGTGTACTCCTGGATGTCGAGATCCTTCTGAATCGTTCTGTCGGGGTCCGAAAGGAAGGTCCAAACGGCTCCGACTGAAGCACGGAATTCCTGAAGAGTATGGTGATCGTCGGTGGCTATCGTAACGACATGGGTGTATGCCACCGCGATCTTCGGGTAGAATGCGGCGAGTTCCAAATGCTGCTGGTGCTCCTTGGGGCAAAAGTGGCCGCGCGCGAGCGTGAGGATCAGCGGATCGTCGCCCTGTAGCTCGCTGAGTTTGCGCACTTTGCTCGTCTGATCGGGCAGTTCGTAGTCGGGGAAAATGCCTCCGGGCACGATATCAGATCGCATGATTCGACTCCTCCCGTGTCTCTCAAAGATCCAGAGTGAGACCCGCATCTGGCTGTGAACAGCATACGAGCACGTTCCCGGCAGCAGGCCTCTCCAGCGGCTCAGGGTTATAAATAATCGATCCGCCAATCAGACCAGTCATGCAGGTATGACAGACTCCAGTCCGGCACGACCATCTGACAGAAACATCGCACGCTTCCGCCAATTCAAGCAAGCTCGCGAATTTCGGATCCCAAGGGGCGGTAATCCCGCTGCGCGCGAATGAGACTGGGGGGCCAGATCCAGGCGGTCCTTGTGGCAGGTGAGGAGTGTGTTCAACCTGCGCCATCCCAGGGGTAATGGCCTCAAGAGAGCCGAAGATTTCAGCGTGCACATTCCCAGGGAGCACACCCCAGTTTCCCAGCCCATCGCGCATATCCTGTAGGAATGAAGACGGGCCGCACAGATAGAAGTCACTAACCTGTGAAACGCCAATTTTCTCTACCAAAGCTGTGTTAATGTGCCCGGTAGCATCGAAATCTGCCCCGACTTTGTCGATTGCAGCGGGCCTGCTGTATACAATGTATCCTCGTCCCCGAGAGAGCTTTTTCAGCAATGAACGTGATTCCTCCGCAAATGGATGGTCAACGCGACTACGTGCCCCATAGATCCACCAAATCTCCCGTTGGGATTCTTCGGCAGCGAGCGCGTGCAGCATCGACATTACGGGCGTTGCGCCCACTCCAGCGCTCAACAGAACCACAGGAAGCTCGCTGGGACGCAGAGTGAAGTTTCCTCGGGGTGCACTAACCTCCAATACATCGCCTGATTTCGTACGGTTGCACAGAAATGAACTCCCAATCCCGTTCAATTCGCTCTTGACGCTGATGCGGAAATGGTCTGCCGCTGGCAGATCAGACAGCGAATAGCTGCGAAGAACCGGCGGTTTGTCCGGGCCGACATGCAAGCGCAAAACAACAAATTGTCCCGCCTGGCACATGGGAAGAGGGTGCCCATCGATTGGTTCCAGAATGAAGGACGTTACGCTATCGCTTTCTTTATTGATATTCGCGACCCGCATCTGTCGGAAGCCGGGCCACGCCGGCGCTTGTTCCTCATCGGCGAGTCCCGGATTCCCCACCGTAGTTTTCGAGCCCAAGTCTTGTTGGAGCATTGCCCGGAACGAACTCTGCCAACCCTGGCTAAGTGCGGGAACCCGTAGCGCTCGTTCCAATTGTTCGCGGGAATGTCCTGGCAAATACAGAAGCGCATCCACCTCGGCGACACTCATTCGCTCTGGACCGTCAGTAGTTTTTACAATGTCGTCGTTCGCCCCAACTTCCCCTTCCTGCAATACGCGAAAGTAGAATCCCGGCCTGTGATGCGCTACGAGCAGGGCTGCCATCCGCGGTTCATTCATGCGAATGCCGACGCGGTAGCAGGTTACGCGCGGCTGTGTCACTTCAAATTCAGCCCCACCGATGCGATATCGATCGCCGACGCACACCTCGTTATCGGCAAGTCCCTCGACAGTGAAGTTTTCTCCGAACTGGCCGAAAGTAGAATCGTTGCGGCCCAAAAAGTGCTCCCAGAAATGGTAAGAATCTATCTGGTAGACGAATACGGCGCGCTGCTCCCCTCCGTGACCCGCCAGATCGGCTTGCGCATCGCCTTGAATATTGAGTCTGCGCACCATTCGCCGTCCATCGACTGGAGATTTCCAGACTGACGTTCGGACCGTTTTGCCGTTCCATGTCACGTCGCGCGGGAGGCCGACGTTCACTGAAAGCAATTTGGGCATTCCTACCTCGTCGAATTCCTGCGTCTGGCCAGACTACTGTTTTACTGGCGAGGAGCCGCAGCAGCACCATCAACGTGCAATATCTCTCCGTTCAAACAACCGGCCTGTGCCAGGTCAAGAACGGCATCGACAATATCCCTTACCGTCGCCTTCTTCATGACGCGCTGCGAACTCGAGTCGTCGCGTTCATTCCGGGCATCTGGCTATCCACAACCCCGGGGGCTGCTGCATTGAAGCGGATGCCGTCGTTTGCGTACTCGACCGCGAGATTCTCGGTCGCCGCGACGCGATACCCGTTGGCCCATCCGCGGTGAAATACAATGGGCTGTGCATCCTTCGGGCCCCAGTCCTTGTAGAAAATCTGTGTGCAGTCTTCGGTTCTGATCATTGACGTATCATCCCCTCCTGTGTTTGGATGCGAAACTATTGAACCTGTCATCCCTTGCAAATATGGAGCCGGCTCCGGAATTGAGAGTTAGTCCCACCCTTGCTTTCAGATAATGGTGTGACATGTCGTCTTTTCCTCATCTTCCTCGAATTTGAACCCATTGATCTATGTTCATTCCTCTCCGTCTAGTTTTCAGCATCAAGGTGCGTAATGCGTAAAAACAAGGTCGCTTGCCTCGGTTTTCTCGTGGCAGGGGAAGCAGCTTTTCATAAGCGCCGAGTCGCCAGGTTTGCCGTCCGCGAAGTGACCGAACCCCCATCCACCGGTCGCGGCATACTTTGTTGAGTCCTTGACCATAAACTGAATGTTCGTAGGCGCGCCGGGAACGAAAGATTGGGCCTGACCGAAGACTTTGTTGTTTTCCTCCGATGGGACGTTGCGGTAATGCAAAGCAGCAATGATTGTGCCGTCCGGGAAGGGAAGCTTTCCTTCACGATAGGCGTTGATCGCTACATCGTTGCCCAGGACGGCACCTAAACTGTTGAGGCTGCTTGCTTCATGGGCCGAGGAAATCCACCTCCAATTACGGTACCCATGAGGGATTTCAGTAACGAAGGGTGCTGCGCGCTGCCCGTCCACCTGACCTGGGGCATGTGCAATGAGGGAGACGAGGGCCGCCATCGTTGCGACTATCATGCAGAATGTGAAGCGCCTCATAATGGTTCCTCAGTTCAATTTGCTTCGCTAAAATAGGCGGCTTTCTTCGCAGATGCCAGTAAATTCAGAGGATTTTGAAGCCGGTTTGGCGCCCCATGTTGCCGAGGACGTCGTGCGACGTGAGCACCATCAGTTTTTCATGTCCCTTCTCCTATTCGCGGTTGTAGGGATCCCGATAAAATTCGGTCGACACGAACCATCAAATCAGAAACTCGGAAGATGAACAATTGGACGTTGGTATCACCGATACTTTGGTATCGGCTCCCTGCTAATGAGCTATCGGAGGCGCGCAAGCGTGAGGGTATACCAACCGCGACTGTCTTTCCATGCTCCTCCGATCTCAAAACCGACTCCCTTGAGAAGGCTTTGAATGCCCTGGTCGGTGAACTTATAACTATTCTCGGTGTGAATGGTTTCGCACGGCATGAAGTGAAGATCAAGGTCCGCGTGCCCGATGCTTACATCCTGCTCTTGCGTGCTCTCGAGGTGCATCTCGATCCGAGACTCAATGAAATTCCAAAACACGCGATGACGAAAGCGAGCAGCATCAAAGTTGGCCCCGAGTTCTCTATTAAGGCGATGCAAGATGTTCAGGTTGAACGCCGAGGTGATTCCATCATTGTCGTCATATGCGGCCACAAGAGTTGCTTCGTCTTTCACCATGTCTGTACCGAGTAATAGCGCGTCTCCGGCTTGCAGCTGAACACGTAAATCTCGCAGGATAAGTCGCGCTTCTTCAGGCGAAAAGTTGCCGATGCTTGTGCCGATGTAGAGTGCGAGTGTGGTGCCGTCGAAGGGTTCGAGTTGGAGCGGGCGGGTTACATAGTTCCGGACAATGGATTGTATGTGCACTTCCGGCAACGTGCATGCGACGTTTCGGCAGGCCACCTCGAGAGCGTTGGAGCAGACATCGACTGGCACGTAAGTTACGTCGTCCGAGAGGCGCAAAGCAGCTTCGAGCAGAATGCATGTTTTCGAGGCGGTGCCCGCACCCAACTCAACGAGGCGCAATGGCAGCGATCTATCGCCGTGAACTCCAGCAACGATCGCATCTGCGCATCTCGCCAAGATGGCTCTTTCGGTGCGGGTGGGATAGTACTCGGGAAGAGTCGTGATGCGCTCAAAAAGGCGCGAACCCTCCGCATCGTAGAACATCCAGGGTGACAGCGAGCGTGGTCGTCCGGTCAAGCCGCGCCGAACTTCGCAAGTCAGTGCATCGCGCTCGTCCGCCCTTGTGAGAGGCTCGAGGTCAACTGTCTGAAGATAGGTTGCCATGTGCACGAGTCCTTTCAGGAAACCATGCGAATCCCGGCGAACTGCTATTTGGTTCCTGGTGCCCTTCTACGCAAACGGCGACAGCTTGACGAGGATGAACGGCAGAAATTCCGCGACCGTCGGATGAATATGCATAGCGCGTTGGATGACCGTGTACGGCGCCTTCGCATACATCACGTCCAGCAAGACGTGAATCACTTCATCGCCTCCAACTCCAAGAATCGCAGCTCCCAGAATCTGTTTCGTCTCTGCATCGACGCAAATTTTGATGAAACCTTGTGTCTCACCTTTCTCGTAGGCCCGGCTCACTTGGCTCATGGGATATTTCGCAGCGAGGGCGCGACGCCCGGATTTCCGTATCTCTGCGTCCGTCATGCCGCATCGCCCTAGCGGCGGATCGATATATAACCCGTAGGCTTGGATCCGGTCGGAAACCCCGCGATGGTCCGCGTTGAAGAGATTGTCCGCAACGATCTCGTAGTCGTTGTACGAAGTATGCGTAAAGGCTCCGCGACCGTTGCAGTCTCCCAGCGCCCAAATACCGGGCACGTTCGTTTGCAGTTGATCATCAACGATTATGTAGCCGCGGTGGTCGGTGACGACCCCAGCCTGCTGCAGGCCCAAGTCGCTCGTGTTGGGAATACGTCCCACGGCCAGAAGAACGTGAGTGCCCACTACTTCTGGCGGACCTTCTTCGCATGCTAGGCCGACGGCGACACCCCCATCGCGTTTCGCCAGCGAGATACATTTCGCATTCAGCCGGATTTGTATGCCCTCAGCCTCCAGGATTTCGCGCACAGCTTGAGAAACGTCTTCGTCCTCCCGTCCAATCAGGCGTGGCCCCATCTTCCACAATCGTGACATCGCTCCCTAAGCGGCGATAGATCTGAGCGAACTCCAGCCCAACATAGCTTCCGCCGACGATGATGAAACGCTCGGGCACGAAATCGATGTCCATCATCGATGAGTTGGTGAGAAATGGAACGTCGTGAATCCCCGGGATTTCTGGAACCGAGGCACGCCCGCCAACATTGATATAGATCTTGTCGGCTTGCAGAAGTTCATCGTTGACCACGACAGTGTTCGACGACTGAAAGCGGGCTTGACCCTGAATGACCGTACAGTTTGTCGTTCCTCTGAGCCACTCCTCCACTCCCTTGCTTGACCTTGCTGAGGCCGCATCCTTGCGGGCTTTGACTCGCTTGATATCAACGCGTATATCGCCAGTGGAGAAACCATATTCCACACCCCGACGGGCGGCATGGAGCGCATAGGCACTCGCCACGAGCGTCTTTGTCGGGGTGCATCCTGTATTCACGCATGTGCCGCCAAATTTATGGCGTTCGATAATAGCGACGGTTTTGCCGGCACCCGCAAATCGCGCTGCCAGAGGCGGCCCCGCCTGGCCAGTCCCGATAATGATTGCGTCGAATTGCTTCATATGAGGAACAGTGTTTGCAGTGTTCATGGTTCTTCCGATCCGCTCAGTCTTGATTAGGCCAGAATCACGATGGCGAATCTATTGGACGAACGTATCGATTGCAAACAAAGTATGGAATGGACCTATGGGCGCGGAGTGGGCCATACGGCATTCAAGCTGCCCAATACGAAGGTATCGCCCAATACCATCGTCCAATTGATTCGCCCGGACACCTCGGATTTAATGGCTGGATGGTGGCCGCCCGCGCCCTGTTCGCTCTCAAGCACAGGCGGGCAACGCGCTCGCCCTCTAGCAAACATTTAAAGAGAGGAAGGCAAACATATGCCGGAAGCGACCTGGAACCCTCACGAGAAACACGGAGAGCTGACGACGCAGAGCGACTTACCTGACAGCGTCTACGCGTTTCCGAAGCAGCGTAAAGAACCATTGACCGACGCGCAACATGTGCGTAACGCGGTCGCGCGGTTCGATCAAGTTATCGACGTCTCCGACGCCGACCGTGCTTTGGCATTCGCAAACATCGAGAAAGCTGCAAATTACTACGGTGTCAACCTCGCAGAAACGTCATGGCACGAGCTGGGCAGTCATCCCCAAAAGGATAGAAAACAAGCTGCCGCCAAGGGCGCTGTGACGCGCGAACACCGGGCGCGGAGCTAAGAACCCGCTGGTAAGAGAGTCGGCCGACAGAAGAAGCAATGGCGGAAGTGAAGTGAAATCTCAACCAACCAGAACAAAACCCGAAGGGGGAGGCAGAATATGAAGGACACAAACGCAGTAATCGCAGTGTACGACAACCACTCGGCAGCCGAAGACGCCGTGAAGGAACTTCAGAAGTCAGGCTTCGACATGAAGAAGTTGTCAGTTGTGGGAAAGGATTATCACACGGACGAGCAAGTTGTTGGTTACTACAATGCGGGAGACCGCATGAAGTATTGGGGGAAGTGGGGCGCTTTCTGGGGCGGATTCTGGGGCTTGCTGTTTGGAGCCGCATTCTTTTGGGTGCCTGCGATAGGTCCCGTGCTGGTTGGCGGCCCATTGGTGGCTTGGATCGTCGCCGCCCTGGAGGACGCGGTGGTCGTCGGCGGTTTGAGCGCTATCGGTGCCGGTCTGTATAGCATAGGCATACCAAGGGACAGCATCGTAACCTACGAGACCGCGATAAAGGCTGGCAAGTACCTGGTGGTAGCTCATGGAACTCCGGATGAGGCCGCTAAGGCCAGAAATATTCTGAGCACACTGAAACCAACCCAGGTGACCGATCATGTCCTCGAACCTGCTGCGCAGGCGGTAACCCGTTGAACGCATCGTGAGGTGGAATCGGACCGATCGTGAATCCCCACCTCACGCCACTTCGGGGTGGAAGAATCCTATAGATTTCTGTAATGTTGGTAAATGTCATTAGTGACTGTTTGCGCACCGTGCCAGGAGATGAAACATGAAAGCAATTGTTGTCCATGAATACGGTGGTCCGGAGGTTCTGAAGTTCGAGGATTACCCTGACCCGGTTCCGGGTCAGGGCGAAGTGCTGGTGCGGGTCGCAGCCGCCAGCGTGAATCCGATCGACTACAAGCGACGTGCTGGATTAACGAAGGATTTTTATCCCCTCCACTTCCCTGGCCTTATAGGAGTCGATATGTCGGGAACCGTGGCGAAGGTGGGACCGGGAGTTGAAGCCTTTACAGAGGGCAACCATGTGTTCGCAATGGCGGACAACACCTACGCCCAACTCTGCGTGGTGAAAGCGGACGTTTTGGCAGATATTCCCGAGGGCCTTGATTTGGTCCAGGCCGCGGCGCTGCCGCTGGTGACCACGACCGGCAACCAGCTCCTTTCAGCGACGGGAATCAAAGCGGGCCAGACAGTGATGGTCGTAGGTGCTGCGGGAAATGTCGGGCGTTCGGCGGTATTCACTGCCAAGGAACGCGGAGCGACTGTGATCGCGGGGGTTTTGAAGAGGCAGATGGATGAGGCGAAAACTATGGGCGCGGATTCATTGGTTGCAACCGACGACGACACCGCGATTGCGAATCTTGCCCCGCTCGATGCGGTGGCGGATACTGTCGGCGGAAGAACCGCCGAGAAGCTGATCGCCAAGGTCAAGCCGGAAGGAGTGTTTGCTTCGGTTGTCGGGGCGCCGCAGAATGCCGCGAAGTACCCATCTGTAAAGGTGGTGCCGGTCTTCTCGAAATTCGACAGGGAAACGCTCCAGTTCATGGCCGAAGCAGTGCGAGATGGCAAGCTGGTAATTCCGATTAGCGAGAGACTGCCCCTCAGCAAGGCGGCCGAAGCTCAAGCATTGGCAGAAAAGGGTGGCATCGGGAAGATCTTGCTGGTGCCTTAAACTCTTTGCCGGACGTGCAACGTCCAAAGGAAAATCGGAAATGAAAAAGGGTCTGCGCGGAATCAACGCCGCTTCGAAACCGAGTGGCGTTGGGTGTGTGGAATGCCTGGCGTCACACAAAGGTTGGTGGCTTCATCTCCGCCGGTGCGCGGAGTGTGGGCACATCGGATGCTGTGACAGCTCTCCCAGTCAGCATGCTTCAAAGCATGCGGCGGCAACAGGGCATCCGATCATAACCAGCTTTGAGCCGGGGGAGGATTGGTTCTTCGATTACGAGAAGGGGGAGATGGTCAAAGGTGTGGAATTGCTTCCGCCGCATTCGCATCCCGAAAGTCAGCCCACACCTGGACCCGCAGGAAGAGTGCCAGCCAACTGGGAATCGCTCCTGAACTAGCTGCCAGTTTAAAGAGTAGCCAGCAGATGAAGTTCTTCTTTAGACCGTAGGCATTCCCGGCGAAATCCCAATTTATCTTGCAACGGGAGGCACCGCATGGATCTACCTGAAGCGCCGATTGCAAACGAAGGCTTCTTCGCAGCTCACTTCTTCACTGTGATCGACCAGGAAAAGTCGAGGGACTTCTATGTCCGAATTCTTGGCGGGAAATTGATCAAGCCAGAAAATCCCTGCTACATCAAGCTGGCGAATACGTGGATCATTCTCAATTCCGGCGGCGGCCCCACTCCCGACAAGCCAGAGGTTCTTCTTGAGACACCGTCGAATCTGAACAGAGTAACTAGCTTCCTCAATTTGCGTGTCGCCGACATCTGGGCCTGCTACAAACAATGGGGCGATAAAGGAGCGTTCTTTCTTACCGAGCCATTAGCGAATCCTGACGGCTGGGAATGGCGCTGCTACATGCGTGATCCCGACGGCTACCTCATCGAGGTCGGCCAATATACTGAATTCGCCATCGACTGGTTCAAAAGCCACAGTTAACTTGGCAAGCGATCAACAGGAGGCCTTTCGGAGGAAAGTCATGTCAAGCGACATAGCAGAAATCGCTATTCGAGCACCGCTCACATTGGACTTTCTTGATGTCCTCCGGTTCGATGCGTTCGTAGTTGCCACGGGGATTCCTCCGTATTTGTAAGTCTTCGGAAACCGGCTAATTGACAGATCGTCGGCTGCGCTGTTTTTGCCGTGACGCTGGTGCTGGTCTATCTGTGCTCCACGCTCTATCACTCGCTGGTGCGGACCCGCGCCCGGCACGTGTTCCATGTCCTGGATCATGCGGCCATTTACCTGCTGATTGCAGGCACCTATCCTCCCTTCACCCTGGTGTCGCTGAGGGGCACGGTGGGCTGGCTGCTTTTCGGTGTAGTCTGGGCGCTGGCCATCGAGGAAGTTATCTTCAAGAGCCTGGCGGTTGGCCGGTTTGCCGTGGCTTCGGCCCTGGTCTATCTTTTTCAGGGCTGGTTCGTCGTCTTCGCCGCTCGGGCGCTCCTCGCGGCCATCGGCTGGCACGGCGCCTTGTGGCTGGCGGCCGGCGGATTGGCGTATACCCTGGGCATTGTGTTCTTCGCGCTCGATCGCCGGCCCTACTTCCACGCAGCATGGCATGTCTTCGTAACGGCCGGCAGTGTGGCCCACTATTTTGCCATCCTTTTCTACGTGGTCGCGTCCGGCGCCTGATGGGGCATCGGCCGCGCGAACCTTGGATTTGCTAGTGGCGATCTGGGTGTATGCGGCCGATTGAGGCCCATGAAGATTGACCTTCCCGGACAAAGCAGGTAAACTACCTTAGTTTGGCGATTCCTGCCTGTCGCCGTGGAGCCAGACGTTCGCCTTGAAAAAGGAAGGCTTGAGCGTACCGCGGCGCGGAAGTTTCCGCCCGAGCTATTTTGAGTTGCATGAGCGCATCCGCCGCGGCGGGAGCAGCGCTGGAGGGTTTATGTACGCGGTGATTCGTACCGGTGGAAAGCAATATCGTGTCGCTCCCGGCGACGTTGTGAAGATTGAAAGCGTTGCCTCAGAGAACCAGACCGTGGAATTCAGCGACGTGCTGGCTGTGTCGGGCGAGCCCGGAACCATGACCAAACCGGCGACCGCCAAGGTGACGGCCGAGGTTCTCGGGGAAGGTCGCGGCGACAAGATCCTGGTCTTCCACCTGAAACGGAAGAAGCAGTACAAGAAGCTGCAGGGACACCGGCAAAACTTCACCGAGGTGCGCATCAAGACCATCGAGGCCGACGGCGTTACCTACACCGCCGCCAGCTAGGCGCAAAGACACTTTCAGAAGGGGATTGAGCAATGGCACATAAAAAGGGTGGGGGCAGTTCAACAAACGGGCGTGATTCGAACGCACAGCGGCTCGGCGTGAAGGCATTCGCAGGCCAGCTTGTGACCGGCGGCTCCATCATCATGCGTCAGCGTGGTACCCGGATCAAGCCGGGCACCAACGTAGGCATTGGCTCAGACGACACGCTGTTCGCCAAAGTGACCGGACGGGTAAAGTTTGCAGATCGCGGGAACCGCGGTCGTTTTGCGTCCGTCGATCCGGTCGCAGCCGAGTAACGGATTCATCATTCAGCAAGAGGGGCTGTGGCGTCGCCGCGGCCCCTTTTGCGTGCTGAGCAAGCACCAGAAGAGAAGGGGCTGAACCCGCGTGGGTTCAGCCCCTTCTCTTCTGGAAACGCGAGACCCGCCTATGATTTCGATTCGCTATTCTGCAAGCTGCGGTTCAAAACCTTGTCCACGACCTTCTCGACGTCGGTAAGGAAGAAGCTGTTGGCCGGCTGCTGCACGGCAACCTGGGTTCCATGGCCCAACGCAGCGGCAATCTCGTTCCAGCGGTAGATGGTCGAATTGACGGGCACCACGATCGGCTTGCGGGCAGGCTCGGGCAGAGCGCAGTAGGCCACCCAGATGCCCAGGGAAGCGAGGATCAGGACTTCGTTCATGAATTGCAGGGGAGAGGTGAGCGAGGTGTTGCGCGCCAGCAGGGAAGCGACGATAAAGTCGTTGGATGACATGAGGCCGAATCCGAGAGCGATCCCAAATCCCATGTCGCGAGGCGAGATGCGCAGCGCATTCATGGACAGGCAAAGGAAGGCCAGCAGGCAGAGTTCCAGGATGCTGACCGATCGCATCAGCGCATACGCGATATCCGGAATAATGAAGACGCCGCGGTGTGTGAAGGAAACGGAGGTGAGACTCACGATGGACGAGGCCAGCGCCGCCCACCGAAAGGCCACGGTCCCGAGCCTCATCAGCCCGGTGAACGAAGCCAGTACTGAGCGGAAGACTTCAACGCAGATGAAAAATAGCGTGACGGCACTGGCGATGTAAACCGCCCAGTAGGCATAGAAATAGAATGGGAAATAGTCATGACCCCAGGGCTGCGCCTGCACAAAAAGCAGGCCCAACAGGACGGGCATGGAGGCGAGCCTCAAAACGAGATAAGTACTCATCGCCGGAAAGCGGCGATGCAATCCTCTCGTCCAAAAAAGAAAGCCGATAGCGGCCCAGAGTACAAACTCGGCAGCGCTCATCAGCGACATTGCAAGACTTAAAGGCATAGCGCCCTCGACCAATCCTGAAGGTTTTCTCAGGATAGCGCCTCGTGCCTTACGAATTCAAATAGAAAACGACGCGATAGCTAGCACTATTGTGCTATGCCGGGATCAACGTCCGCCGGCGGGGCAGCCCATTCCCGGTCCGCATGCCGGAGCCGGCAGGCTGGAGGTCGCCGACTGATGGCTGGAGATTGCGACCGCGGTTCTGGGTGAGGTGGCGGCGGCTGCAGCACCGGCGATGACAATGACAAAAGCAAAAACGCGGATGGCGAGTTTCATGATTGGTTACCCCTGTCCCTTTACGTCAATCGGAGGCTTGCCCCCGTAACACGTAAATGGTATTGCAATTGTTCCAGTAAGTCCATCTTTTTCAGAGATATCAACAAGTAGTAACCCATCTGATTACTGACGTCACATGACACGCTGGTAATCTGCCCATCGGTAACATTTTGGGTGGTTATCTCGGCCCCTCGGGTGCGAGGCCTTCGCATGGTAAAATAGAGCCAGGCAATTTCGTTCAAAGCCCCCGTGTTTCAAGCGGTTAATCCCCTGAGCCGCGCCCGAAAGCAGAGCCCGGAACACAATTGTTGTGGAGCGCAGAGCGAAAACTTTGCGAATTGGATTCTATGGCGACAAAAACGATGGCGATCGAGACACCTCAAGAAGACCCAACGCCCGAAGATAACGGCGGAAATGGCAATTACACAGGCGAGAACATTAAAATCCTTGAAGGTCTGGAGGCGGTGCGTCTGCGTCCGGCCATGTATATCGGCTCGACCGGCGAAATGGGCCTGCACCATCTGGTCTATGAGGTCGTCGACAACTCGGTTGATGAGGCCCTGGCCGGATACGCCAACAAAATCGAGGTCGTCATCCATGTAGACAACTCCATTACCGTCGTTGACGATGGCCGCGGAATTCCGGTGGATCTGATGCCGGTGGGCAACGGCCAGATGATGCCTGCGGTTCAGGTGGTCCTCACCAAGCTGCATGCCGGCGGCAAATTCGATGCTTCAACCTACAAGGTTTCGGGTGGCCTGCACGGCGTGGGCGTGAGTTGCGTGAACGCGCTCAGCCAGGAATTCAACGTGGAGATCTGGCGCGACGGCCACACCTGGGAGATGGACTTCAGTTGCGGTTTGCCGATCAGTGAACTGCGCCAGGCCGGAACCAGCAGGAAGCGTGGCACAAAGGTGCACTTCCTTCCCGACAAGAGCATTTTCGCCACGACCGAATACAACTACGACACGCTGGCGCAGCGTCTACGGGAGATGGCCTTCCTCAACAAGGGCCTCGAAATCACGCTGACCGATGAACGCATCACCGATCCCAAGACCGGCGAATCAAAGCGCACCGAATTTCGCTACGCAGGCGGCATCGCCGAGTTTGTCAAGCATCTCAATCGCGGCAAGTCGGTTCTGCACGACAAGCCGATCGTGATGGAGGCCACGCGCGACAACGTCGAAATCGAGATCGCGCTGCAGTACAACGACAGCTACTCGGAAACCGTATTCAGCTTCGCCAACAACATCAACACAGTCGATGGTGGATCGCACCTCTCCGGCTTCCGCACCGCGCTCACGCGCACCATCAATGCCATCGGCCAGCAACTCGGACTTTTCAAGGACTTGAAAGAAAACCTTTCAGGTGACGACGTGCGCGAGGGACTGGTGGCCGTGGTTAGCGTCAAGCTTTCGCAGCCACAGTTCGAAGGGCAGACCAAAGGCAAGCTCAACTCCGATATCGCGGGTACCGTACAGGCTTTCGTCAACGAGCGCCTGGGCATGTTTCTTGAACAGAATCCCCCCGTTGCGCGCAAGATCATCAATAAGGCCATTGAAGCCGCGCGCGCCCGCGAAGCAGCCCGCAAGGCCCGCGACCTTACGCGCCGCAAGGGCGCGCTCGACGGCGGCGGACTGCCCGGCAAGCTGGCCGACTGCAGCGAGCGCAATCCTGAGCGTTGCGAACTTTATCTCGTCGAGGGCGAGAGCGCCGGCGGCACCGCCAAGCAGGGACGAGACCGCCGCTTCCAGGCCATTCTGCCCCTCAAGGGCAAGATTCTAAACGTCGAAAAGGCGCGCTACGACAAGATGCTGGGCCACGAGGAAATTCGCGCCATGATCACCGCGCTCGGCTGCGGCATCGGCAAGGACGACTTCGACCCTGCGAAGATCCGCTACGGCAAGATCATTCTGATGACCGATGCCGACGTGGACGGCTCGCACATCCGCACTCTGCTGCTCACCTTCTTCTTCCGCCACATGACGGAGCTGATCAAGCGCGACAACATCTACATTGCCCAGCCGCCGCTTTACAAGATCAAGAAAGGGCGCTTCGAGCAGTACATCAAGGATGACCGCGAATTCGTGAAGGTGATGGTCAACCGCGCCTCCGAGGGCATGATCGTTCGCCACGGCGAAAGCGCCAGCCGCATTGAAGGCGCGCAGCTCACCCGTTTCATGGGCTTCCTGAATGAATACCTCGCCTTCGTCGAGAAAGTGGACAAGCGCATCCGCAACGAGAAGCTCACGGAGCTGTTGGCTCGTGCCGAACTTGTTCACCGCTCTGACTTCACGTCAAAGTCCGAGAGCGAAGTTCCTCCCAAGCTGGTCGCAGTTGCACGCCGACCTGACGGAACTGGCCGACGAGTTCCAGTTCAAGGTTGAACGAGCCGGTGGAGGACGAGGAGCACCACACCTGGTCCATCTGCTTCACCGATTCGCAGGGCGCCAGCTCGCTGCATCGACTGGAATGCTCGCTTCCAGCCCCGAGTTCCGCCAGATGATGTCGAAGTACTCGCAGATCAAGGAATTTCTCGAGCCGCCGTTCCTTATCGAGTTCGCCGCCAAGGCCGCAACCAAAACTGCCGAGCCATCCGATGAAGAAGAGCCGGATGCAGAGGGAGCTTCATCTCCAGGTAGCGCGGAGGTCCGCGCGGAGGCCAAGGGCAGCCGTAGTGCGCGTGTCAGCCGAGAGCCGGTGGAAAAGCAGACCGCGCGCGAGCTCTTTGCCTACATCGTCGAACAAGGCAAGAAGGATTACCAGGTACAGCGCTACAAGGGCCTGGGCGAGATGACCGCGACGCAGCTTTGGGAAACCACGATGGACCCCGAACACCGCACCCTTCTCTCCGTCAAGCTTGAGGACATCGCCGAAACCGAAGCGATCTTCACCACCCTGATGGGCGAAGATGTTGAAGCGCGCAGGAAATTCATCGAAGACAACGCGCTGGACGTGAAGAACCTCGACATTTAGCCAGCCTTCCACCCCCCCGCCCGCGGTTGCCCCATAAACCCAATAACATGAGGCATATCCGAGCCGTACTGACAGTTGCTTTTCCGCAGTCCTCCGCCCCTACCCGCACTTTTGCGGGGGGATTTTCCAGGGTATTCTGAATATCCTCCAGGGGGGTGACTTACTCATGTGGTCCCAGACTGAGACCTTCTGGTGCCTGATATCGATCAGAATATGTGGTTCCGGTCTGATGCAAAATGGCCCAATCCAAATGTCGCAATGATTTCAGCGGATCGTACGGGTCGGCGTATGGCTGACTGCAATCAGTCCTCGCCAGCATCTAGCCCGCTGCGTGGGTTCTTCGGAATCATCAGCCACGCCGCCAAGAAACTCGCCAGTGATAGAGTCGCGCAGAGCCACATCACGATTCGAAACCCATAGACAAATGCACTCTCGATCGACTGCATGACAGCGGCGCGGGTGGGGGGATCAAGCCCTGGCGGAAGCTGGATGGCCGCGAGGTTGACCTCCTCGGCTTGAATCTCTCGCAAAATCCGGGTGGGCAGCGATAAGTGGGCGAGGCTACGGCTGAGGTGGGCCCCGAAGGCTCTTACCATCACAATCCCAAAGACGGCAATCGCAAGAACGCCTGCGACGCGAGCGACCGCATTGTTGATCCCAGAAGCAGCCCCAACGCGGTCCGGTCCGGCCGCATTCATTACGACCGTGGTCAGGGGAGCCACAGTAATGGCCATTCCAAGACCGAGAACCAGGACCCCAGGAAAGAACGACCTCCAGTACCCGCCGCCCCCCACTGAAGGTAATGCGAACAGAGCAAACCCCAACGCGGCGACCAGTGGGCCAAGGATCAGCGGCACTCGCGGGCCGTAGCGCGCAACTAAGCCTCCGGACCAGCGAGACAGTAAAAAGATCAAGAGGATCAGCGGCAACAAAGCAGCCCCGGTGGCGGTGGCGGAGTACTTCTGTACCTGGATCAGATTTAGTGGGAATAGAAAGAAGAAGATTCCGGTTGCCCCATAAAGGAACAGAGTGAGAAGGTTCGCGCCGCTGAAGATCGAAGACTTGAAAAGCCCAAGTGGGACCATGGGCGATTTCTCACGCTCCTCAATCACCAGGAAAATACCGAGAGAAACAACGCCTGCCATCAAGCTGGCCAGCACCAGAGGACTCCCCCATCCATGGCTTTCCGAATCGATGAATCCGGTTACGAGCCCTCCCAATCCGAGGGTGGCCGTGAGCGCTCCTTTCCAATCAACATGCATCTGCAATGTTCCGCGGTATTCCGGAATGCGCCAGAGCGATAGGCCGATAACAACCACCGCGAGTGGGAGATTGAGGAAGAAAACCCAGCGCCAGGAAGCATGTTCAATTAGCCAGCCACCGAGAACGGGGCCGAGTGCTGAAGTGATCGCAGTGAATCCAGACCACGTTCCAATCGCCTGACCGCGGCCTTTCTCATCAAAGGAGGAACTGATAATTGCGAGACTGCCAGGCACCAAGAGTGCAGCGCCCACACCTTGAATGCTTCTTGCGAGGATCATTTCGTGGATGTTCGAGGAGACACCGCACCCCAAGGACGCCAGGGTGAATAGCCCTACTCCAAGCAAGAAGATCAATCGCCGCCCGAACAAATCTCCCAGCGAGCCGCCGACGAGAATCAACGCTCCCAAAAGGAGGCCATAGGACTCGACTACCCATTGCACGTCCGTAACGCTTGCGCGTAAGTCTGCCTGGAGCGCCGGCAGAGCGACATTGACTACTGTGCTGTCGATAAATGCCATGCTCGAACCGACAATGGTCGCGACCAGAACCCAGGCTCTCGCTGCCTCGACGCACGGATTTGCTCCGTCGCCAGATCGAATCAGAGCCTCATCACAAGGTGGTTTCATGGGCTTCGGCGAAGCAAAAGATCAGATGGTCGTCCACAGTCAGAGGATAGCCCTGATTACGACTCCGTCAACTCGCAGATTTCTTGACAAAGCCATCTGACAACGAGATCCTTCTGAGACGCGGCCTCCATCGTTGTTCGTGCCACTGCCCACAATCGCCAACGGTTCAAGGAGTCCAGCCAATGAGCAGAGATTTCTCCCAGAAGGCCGTTATCATTGCCGGCGGCACCGTCGGCTTCAGGCGGTCAGTCGGGGTCGCTTTTCTTGCGTACGGCGCATCGCTTCCCGTATCCGGCGACACGTAATCCGGCCTACCCGCATGCGCGCTTCGCCCTAGTGCGCCACGCGCTGCCCACAATGTTGTTGAGAGCCGCTTTGAGTGGAGTTACAGTTGTGTCTTAAGGGCCACACTGATGGATCTCGATCCGAAGAGCGCACCCGAGTCAGCAAATAAGTTGCCAATCCTCGCGCAAGCAGTATCCGCGCCACTTACCCGCGCCGCGATCTTCCTGGTCGCGACTCTCAACCCAGGCTCTAACGGTCGCGCCACGCTGCTCACTTTCTGCAGTGACCTCGCCGCGCTGATCCGCGCTGTAGAATTTCGCGACTTGGAAGGAGAGCTCTCCTGCGTCATGGGGATCGGGTCCGATGCGTGGGACCGCATCTTCGGGTCACCACGGCCTGCAGAATTGCACCCGTTCCGGGAAATTCGCGCCGTAGAGCGCCATGCGGTGTCAACGCCGGGCGACCTGCTATTCCACATTCGAGCCAAGCGCATGGACCTTTGCTTCGAGATGGCCGCGCAGATTATGGCTCGGATCGGTAATACCGTTTCGCCGGTTGACGAGGTACAGGGCTTCCGTTACTTTGATGACCGCGATTTGATGGGTTTCGTCGACGGGACCGAGAATCCGAGAGGAGCGGCCGTAACCACTGCCGTTCTCATCGGTGACGAAGATGCCAACTTTGCCGGCGGCAGCTACGTCATCGTGCAGAAGTACCTGCACAACCTTGACGCATGGAATGCTCTCTCCACAGAGATGCAAGAGCGCATTATCGGCCGCACCAAGCTCTCGAACATTGAATTGGACGACTCGGTCAAGCCAACATCAGCGCACAACGCGCTCACTACCATAGTCGAGGACGGCAAAGAGATAAAGATTCTACGTGACAACATGCCCTTCGGCCGCCCCTCAACCGGCGAATTTGGCACCTATTTCATCGGCTACAGCCGTTCCTCCCGCACCATCGAGCAGATGCTCGAAAACATGTTTGTCGGCAGGCCGCCTGGCAACTACGATCGCATACTTGACTTCAGCCGGGCTGTCACCGGAAACCTGTTCTTCGTGCCATCGGCGACTCTTCTGGAGAACGTAGCTGAAGGCCAGCCCAAAGTTGCGGAACCCGCCCCAGCGTCAGCGGTGGACGGAACCTCTTCATCCATTCCATCGGTGCGCGACAGTTCGCTTCGCATCGGATCCCTCAGAGGAGAAATACGACATGAATAATCTCCATCGCGAACTTGCTCCCATCTCCGACTCGGCCTGGGCGCAGATTGAAGCCGAAACATCGCGCACGCTTAAGCGCTACCTTGCCGGGCGACGTGTGGTTGACGTGAAGGGGCCGAGCGGCATAGGCCTGTCTGCTGTTGGCACCGGCCACTTGCGGACGATCGCCGCCCCGGCGAAAGGGATCGTTGCGAGGCAACGCGAAGTGAAGGCGCTTGTCGAACTCCGTGTTCCATTCGAACTGGATCGCCAGGCGATCGACGAGGTGGAGCGTGGTGCAAATGATTCCGACTGGCAACCCGCGAAGGACGCCGCACGCCAACTCGCATTTGCCGAGGACCAGGCCATATTTGAGGGTTATGCCGCCGCTGGCATTGAGGGTATTCGTAACGGGACCAGTAATCCAATCATGGCTCTCCCGGGCGACGTGCGTCAGTACCCGGAGGCCATCGCCCAGTGCCTGAGCAGATTGCGTCTTGTGGGTGTCAACGGTCCCTACTCGGTGCTACTCGGAGCCGATGCATATACCGCACTGGCTGAGACCAGCGACTACGGATATCCGGTGTTGGAGCACGTCAAGCGGCTCGTCGAGGAGCAAATCATCTGGGCGCCCGCCATTGCCGGCGCTTTTGTGCTGACCACACGTGGCGGTGACTTTGAATTGCACATCGGCCAGGACGTCTCCATCGGTTATCTCAGCCATACCGATGCGTCTGTCCGCTTGTATCTGCAGGAGACGTTCGCTTTCCTACTCCTCACTGGGGAAGCTGCAGTCGCGCTGTCTCCTCCCCAGAAGGCAAAGAAGGCTTGAAATGATGGTCAGATTCTTTTCACCGTGAATGCCACGGCTTGGTGTCACTTCGGCACCTGCCTTGAAAACGCCTCCAACTTGCAGAAGTGGCGGGATGAGCCAATGTTTCAGTCGAAGTGAACCGGCTGAGAGTGCGACTATCGATACGAGTTGCAGAAGTGTGAGAATTGCCTGTGCCACCCTATAAGTTGCCGGCATCCCCACGTCCCGGTTCTGGCTCATTTGCCTCCATCAGCGCCATTCTCAGCTGCTGATTCTTGAGAAGAAGCTCACACACATACTGCTGCAACGTCTCCAAGTGACCCTGCCAGGCTGCTTCGATTCTCTGCGTCCATTCTTCATGCCCGTGTCTTTCAATGAGGGCTCGCTCAGGCGCAATGACTCCAGAGTTCATTTGAGCGAAATGCTCTTGACGCCTCTGAATAGCCATAACATCTCCAATGCGAATCGTTACGGTTGTCATGACGGTGCTCCTTGTGCGCCACCCGATAGATTCTTCTGACGCACTCTGTGGTGTTCGAGGCCGATTCGTTCGGATGCCCCGCACACTTGCCATTACGCCAGAAGAGTCGGGGCGAATCTATTGGACAAAGGTATCGATTGATGCTTTGGCGTCAATCCGCAGAACCAGGGTGGAGACAAAGATCCCATAGCTAAGCTAGGTGAATTGGCCGGCGGCCGCCACGCGCGTTTCCCTGTGCAATTTGCGCGACTCAGGAGTACTTCGAAAATTAATCGGCCGCCGTGAAGGTTGGAGCGCTCGGCCTTCTATGAGATGCCGAGGCGCGCAAAGCTCGACATTCTTAACCGTCACGGATCTTGTTAGGGGACGCAAGTGCGACAGGGCTGTCTGCGGCCATCATCTTTCCGGGTAGATCGCCATCGGCAGGCCCAGTTCAACACTTCTCATACGGGTGGAAGATCTAGTCCTTTTGCTTCATGACCATATGGAGAATCTCTGATTGCATTGGCCAGAATTTCACCCAGCCTGAAGTGCGTTTCCACAACGCGATCATAATCCCACGGCCAAAGCCGCGATCCTGGACCCCTGACACAGCGGCGCGCTCTTAATTAACTCAGGCTCAACTTCGCGGATGCCGATCGAGGCTCAGCGGAGACGCCTCCGGCTGGCGATCCAAAGGAGCAAACAGGAGCCAGCCCGCTCCGACGGCCATCAACGCGAGTCCCAGGCCTGCACGCAAGGTCACGGCGGGCTGCAGCAAAACCAGCCCCATCAGGCTTGCCATCATGGGCGTCAGAACGAAGCGCGTAGTCATGCGCACCGCCGACATGCGCCGCATCAGCCAGAAAAGCAGCAAGAGTCCCGGCAGCTCCGCTCCGCCCGACCAGGCCAGCTCCGGCCCAAGCGCGTCCATTCTCCACACTGGCCGTTCAGTCAACCTGCTCAACACGGCAAGTCCTGCCAAAGCGGTCAGCGCGGCAACCGCGGCCACGGGCGCAATAGACGGCAGTTCTGTTGGCAACTTCACGGCCACGCAATTGGCTGCAGCAACACAAGCCGCAGCCACAATGACGGCACCGAAGCCGGCTGCAGCCTGTATCGAACTCGGAGCCTCGGCTTGAATCAGGCACAAGGTCCCCACAACGGCAGCAAGTGCTGCAGTCATCGCACCTCGGATTGGGGAACCGTTGCGGCTGCCGATGTACGGCTCAAAGACGACCGCAAAAACCGGCGTGATGGAAAACAAAGCCACCTGCGTTAGGTTGTCAACCCTGTCGCCCGCAACCCGGAACGATACGGCAGGTGCAACAAACAACCCGAGGCCCACCAGCATTGAAGCCAGAAGCTGCGGCCCTTTCGGCCATCCCGCTTTGCGCAGCAGAGAAAACACCACGGCCGCAACCGCCAGCAAGGCAAACGGCGCCGCCTGCCGTTCCATGGGAGGCAAGCGGCTCGGAATCATGTCCGGAAACAGATCGGAGCGCAGCGAACCCAGGGCCCAGAAGAAGCAGAGAAAGAGCATCCCTGCAGCCGGGGTTACTCGGAACCCACCTCGGAGTGGCCTTGCGATCATGCCTTCGATCAGAACACATCCGCCTCTCCAACGCTTCGCGCGCCTCGGCAGCATCTGACCATTGGCCGATTCTCAATTGGCCGTCAGTTACAATGAAAGATGGGCCAAGGCCAATCTTTCTTTGCGCTGTCAGTGCAAGTCCGCCGTGGCGGACAAGGAGTTTCACCCCTATGGCGATTCCCGCCACTCAAATGCGTCCCGGCATGGTCATCAAGCACAATGACCAGTTACACCTGGTCTTCAAGGTCGAGCACCGTACCCCCGGCAACCTGCGCGCTTTCATTCAGGCCAAGCTGCGCAACCTCAGGACCGGTGCCATGTTCGAGCACCGCTTCCGCTCTGCCGACGCGATTG
This sequence comes from uncultured Acidobacteriota bacterium, assembly GCA_963833995.1. Taxonomy (GTDB): domain Bacteria; phylum Acidobacteriota; class Terriglobia; order Terriglobales; family Acidobacteriaceae; genus Telmatobacter. Next base: position 222,517 of record CAWIAE010000014.1, read on the forward strand.
AGAAAGTGGTTGTGGACGAAATTTCCATGGAGTTTCTCTACGCCGACGGCGATGACTACTACTTCATGAATCCGGTTGACTACGAGCAGACCGTGCTGAAGGGCACCACACTTGGAGACGCAGTCGAATACCTCACGCCGAATTTGCAAATCAAGGTCAGTTACCACGACGGGCAGGCGGTGGGTATCGAACTACCCTCAGCTGTCGAACTGGAAGTAGTGGAGACAGAGCCAGGACTCAAATCCGCTACCGCATCAAGCGTCACCAAGCCCGCCAAGCTCGAGACGGGGCTGGTGGTTCAGGTTCCCTCGTTCATCAACGAAGGCGAAAAAATCCGCGTCGATACCAGCGAAGGCGCCTATCTCAGCCGGGCATGAAGGACCGGAAGATAGACTATGAATAGGCTTGATCTGCAAACGATCGCTGAAACACGTCTTCAGGAATCAAGGGTATTGCTCGCCGCCGGTTTCGCCGACGGTGCATACTATCTGGCAGGGTACGCGGTAGAGTGCGCACTCAAGGCGTGTATTGCGAAACGCAACCGGGAACATGACTTTCCCGAAAAGAAGTTGGTGAACGACAGTCACACGCATGATCTCGGGAAATTGCTCCAGTTGGCCGAATTGAAATTGGATCTGGATGCTGCGCTTCAAGCAGACCCGCCAATGCAGGCTAAACTGGACACCGTCCAGGATTGGTCAGAAACGAGCCGCTATGAGAGGAAAACCCTTCAGGAGACGACTGACTTGGTGGAGGCGGTTGAAGATGGAACAGGAGGGCTGCTTCCGTGGATAAGACTGCGCTGGTGAATTTCGACATTGAAAACGGAAAAGAGGCCGTTGATGCTTTGGACAGGGACGGGAAGACCCCAAACGTAGCACTTTGGGCCAAGCTCCCGGAGTATGAGGATTGGAGACTGGTGATCGCATCGGAACGCCTGAGGCAAACTGGCTCCCTCTACCCCTATTCCCAAGTCAATGCGGCCTTGGAAAAGGCGGGGATTCCGATCCGAAGGCGACCCAAAATATTCCTGCGTCCGATGGACAAGCCCTTCATTAAGGCGTTGCGCGATATATTTGGGAAAACTTCTGACACATACGGAATGCGCCTTGGGGGTCAGAATTTTGGTGACCAGTACCTTGAGGACGCATTTGTATATCGCATTCGGTAATCGATCCAGATTCACCATTTAGCGCCGGGGCCTCGGCGTTTCCGTTTTCACTCCACCATTTCCCCGATTCAGGCGGCGCCCGCCAGCCAGCTTTTCATGGTGTTTGCGTCCACCACCCCCGCTTGCTGGAATTGAAGTTTGCCGCGGGCGAACACCGCAAAGTTCGGAATCCCCCGCACGTTGTACCGTGAGGCAAGCTCCGGAAACCGTTCCGTGTCGACCTTCAGCACCACCGCTCGCCCGGCCAGGTCTCGCGCAACCTCCGCAACATGCGGCGCCGCCATCTTGCACGGGCCGCACCACGCCGCCCAGAAATCGACCAAGACCGGAACTTTGCTGTCGCGAATAATCTCGTCGAACTCCGCGGGACTCACCTCAATGGGCTCTGCCATCGGTGGCAGCGGAGTCTTGCAGGCTCCGCATCGCCCCGTGTCGGCAAGGTGTTTGGCCGGAACGCGATTCGGCTTCCCGCAAGATGGGCAATTTCGGATCATGGCCATGGCAAGGTCCTTTCGTACCGCCTCAACATTATCGATGAGCGACGAAAGACAGACGTCGCATCCAAAAAAATTCTCTTGTGCGCTCACGCTTTTCGTATGCTACAGTCAGTAACACTATGGTGAGTAACCTTCCGTCAAGTCACGATCCGGCAGAGTTGGGAGAACTGGAACGCAGCATTCTTGCGATTGTGTGGCGCATGGGCAACGTAACCGCGGAACAGGTGCGCGAAGCACTGGACCGGCCGCTGAAGGACTCCACCGTACGCACCGTTCTACGCCGCCTTGAGGAGAAAGAATACCTGGCGCACACGGTGGAGGACCGCACCTTCCTCTACCGCCCCGCGCAATCTCGCCAGCGCGTGGCCGGGCGAGCCGTGAAGCGCATCGTCGACTGGTTTTGCGAGGGCTCGGTAGAGGCTCTGCTGGTGGGCATGGTCGATTCCAAGATGCTGGATCGCGGCGAGTTGCAGCGGCTGGCGGCCCGGATTGCCGAGGCGCAAAAAGGCCCCGAGGCCGGGAAAAAGGAGACCAAGCTATGAGTCAGTTGTGGATTGAAGCTGCTCTGCGCTCCTTATTGGTGGCGCTTGTGGTTTGGGCTGGGATGCAGGCATTTCGGATGCGCAACGTGCTGGCGGAAAAGGCGGCATGGAGCGGGGTCCTTGCCGCCGCAATTCTGATGCCGCTGCTGTTGCCCATGGCTGCACGCTGGCAGGTTCTGCCTGCAACCGCGGGCATTGTGCTCCCCGCCAACCCGATGACTCTGCTTGAGGAACTGCGGGCGACGCTGGAATCGAGACGTGCTGCCGCAAACAAGCCGTCGCGGACGTTGGCGCCTGCAGCGCCAGTTGATTCGCCTGAGATCGAGGAGTCTACCGCGCCCTCACCCGACAGAGCGTCCGGCGATGGCGCGCCGGCGCCTGCCGACTCGAGTATTGAGAGCGCTCCTCTCTTGGCGACTATCCAGCCGCAGCCTGTCGCCCACCGTTTCGATGTGACACCAACAGCGCTGGGCCTGCGGTTTTACCTTGTGGTTGTTCTCGCGTTGCTATGCAGGATTTTCTACGGTCTCTGGTCGGCCCTTCGCCTCTACCATGCGGCCACGCCGATCACCATCCCGGAAGGTTCCCATCTGGCGGCCGGCCTGATTCTGCGTTCCAGTTGCGCCGTTGCCTCGCCCGTCACCATCGGCTCGGCAGTGGTGCTGCCTGCGGATTACACGACCTGGGGCGCTGAGAAGCTCCGCGTGGTGCTGGCCCACGAGCGCTCCCATATCCGGCAGGGAGATTTTTACCTCCAGTTCCTGGCCGGGTTCTACGCTGCGGTCTTTTGGTTCAGTCCCCTGGGCTGGTGGCTTAAGCGCAAGCTCTCCGATCTGGCTGAGGCCATCAGCGACCGCGCCGCCCTGGGCGAAGCCACCAGCCGATCCGGCTATGCTCAAATCCTGCTTGAATTCGCGGCTGCTCCGCGCCCAACCCTCATAGGAGTCGCCATGGCTCGCTCCGGCCGTCTCTCGCAACGCATTGAAAGGCTGCTCAACGACAATTCCTTCCGCCAGGCGTTTGCGGGTACGCGCCGTCGCGCGCTGCTTGCCGTGCTTCTGGTCCCCGTAGCCATCTTTGCCGCAACCGCACTCGTTCGAGTGCAGGCTGCCGGGCGGGCGCAGCAGAAGCCGGCACCGGCTTCGCAAGCCTCGCCCGCCGCCTCGCCGGAGGCTCCTGTGACGGGGCAGGCGCACCCGGATCAGGCCCCCGACGCCGCTCCTTGGTCCTCAGATCAGGAGCAGGCACCGCTCCCCCCGGCGGCGCCCAACGCTGCGCCCACACCCCCCCCGAACGCGGGAATCGCTGTCATTCCTCCAGGCGCTGACTTGGCCGCGCCCATAGCCCCGGTGCCCGTCGGCGGCCCGGATGAGTCTGTTCCGCCCATCAGCGTCCATGTGCCCGGCATCGACGTTCACCAGCCAGCTGTCAACGTGCATGTGCCGGCCATCGATATCCATGCTCCCGCTGTCAATGTCCACGTTCCATCGATGGACATTCATGTTCCCTCTCTGGAAGGTCGCGCCTACTTCGTGGCGCGCGCCGGCCAGAATCCAGCTTCGGGGTATTCGTATCGCTATTCTTCCAATGGTGATTCCTACGCTGTGATCACGGGCGACGAGCGCCAGCATATGCCCTTCTCCGGTGACATTCACACCAGCGAAATCGACAAAGCGCGCAAGATGGCCCAGGGCAACTTCCTCTGGTTCACTCACAACGGGAAGCCCTACATTGTGGATGACCCGGTGGTGGTGGCCCAAATTGAGGCGATGTATAAGCCGATGGAATCACTGGGCAAGCAGCAGCAAGAGCTTGGCCGCCAGCAGGCGGCGCTGGGAAAACAGCAGGAAGAGATGGGCCGTCAACAGGAACGGGCCAGTATGCCCACTCCCGACATCAGCAAGGAGATGGCTGATCTGAACGCGGCGATGGTCAAGCTGCAGTCCAAAATGGGCAAGACGGTCACCCGTGACGAACTGGCCGACCTGCAGGGCAAGCTTGGCGAACTGCAAGGCCGGCTCGGTGCGCTACAGGGTGAGATGGGCGCGAGGATGGGCGGGTTCGGCGCGCAGCAGGGAAGGCTCGGAGCGGAGCAAGGCAAGCTGGGCGCGGAACAGGGCCGGCTCGGCGCCGAGCAGGCAGAGCTGGCTTCCAGAGCCGACAGGATGGTAAAGGCAATCATCGACGAGAGCCTGAAAAACGGAAAAGCCAAGCCCGTGGAGTGATCTTGCGCTCGTTCTGCTGGAGAAAAAGGCCGGTCCACATTTCTGGACCGGCCTTTTTCTCCAGCTTCCGCTATAACTGCACCAGCTTTGCTTCGAGCAGCGCCTCGATGGTCTTCAGCGCTTCGAGCACCTTGTCCGACACCGGCGCATCCACCTGCACCACGGCCAGCGCCTTCACCGGCTTTGCGCCCGCGCCGCTCGCGGCCCAGCGCGAAGTTGGCGATGTTCACGCCCTGCTCGCCCAGGATGGTTCCGATCTGCCCGATCACGCCCGGCACATCGAGGTTGCGGCAGACCAGCAGATTGCCTTCGAGCGGCGCCTCAATATCGATGCCGTCGAACTCCAGCAGCCGCGGCTGCTCGCCGTGAATCACGGTTGCGCTGGCGCGGCTTTCGCCCTGCGCTGCGTGCAGCTCGATGGTCAGCACGGTGGCCGCGCCGCCGCGATGGCTCTCCTGCTTCTCCTCGTGCACGCGAATGCCGCGCTCCTGCGGCCACCGCCGCCGCGTTGATGCGATTCACATTCTCCGAACCTTGCAGCAGGCCCGCAATGGCCGCATTGCGAACCAGCTCGGTCTTGGCCTCGGCCAGCGCGCCGCCGTAGACAAGGTGAATCGCCTCGATGCCGCCTTTGCCCGTCTGCGCCAGGAACGATCCCAGCCGCCCCGCCAGATCGATGTACGGCGCCAGCTGCACGTATTCCTCGTGGCTCAGCGACGGCAGATTCACCGCGTTCTGCACCACGCCCAGCTTCAGGTACTCGCGCACCTGCTGCGCAATCTGGATGCCCACCGCCTCCTGCGCTTCGGCCGTCGAACCGGCGATGTGCGGCGTCAGAATCACGTTGTCCAATCCGGAATAGGGCGAATCCTTCGGCGGCTCCACGGTAAAAACATCCAGCGCCGCGCCGGCCACCTGTCCGCTCTTCAGCGCGCCGACCAGAGCCGCGTCATCCACCAGTTCGCCGCGCGCGCAGTTGATGATGCGCACGCCCTTCTTCATCGTCGCCAGCGTCTTGGCGTTGATGATCCCGTGCGTTTGCGGCGTCAGGCCCACGTGCAGCGTAAGGTAGTCCGACCCCGCAAACAGCTCGTCGAGCGTCACCAGCTCGATGCCGTTTTCGCGCGCCACGGCGGCGGAGACAAACGGATCGCTGCCGATAATCTCCATGCCAAAGCCGCGCGCGCGCTTGGCCACTTCAAGCCCGACGCGGCCCAGCCCCAGAATGCCCAGCGTCTTGCCGCGCAGCTCCGCGCCCTGCAGGTTCTTCTTCTCCCATTTGCCGGCGTGCATCGTGGCATTTGCCGCGGGCAGCTTGCGCGCCAGCGCGATCATCAGGCCGATGGTCAGCTCGGCCACGGCCACTGCGTTCGCGCCCGGCGTGTTCATCACCACAATGCCGCGCCGCGTGGCGGCCTCGGCGTCAATGTTGTCCACGCCCACGCCGGCACGGCCAATCACGCGCAGCTTGGGCGCGTGCTCCATCAGCGCGTCGTCCACCTGCACGGCAGAGCGCACCACCAGCGCGTCGGCATCGGCCAGCGCCGCAGGCAAGTCCTCCGGCAACTTGGTCGTGCGTCAGAACTTCCCATCCCGGCTCAGCCGCAAACACCGCCAGCGTCGCCGGAGAAACCTTCTCTGCCAAAACGATCTTCATCGCTGCTCCCTTTTCCGCCGCGTTGGGCGTGCATTCGTACTCATCAAAGCGAATGCCCTGCTTCTCGCACAGCAGACTCGAACATGCGCACCACGGCCGCGTGCGGCTTGCCTTCGCCCCGCTCGTACTTGGTCAGCGAGTTGGGATGCACGCCCAGCCGCTCCGCCATCTCGTATTGATAGAGATCAAGCTGCTTGCGCGCAATCAGCAGCTTTTCTCCGAAAGTGAGTTCAGGCATTATTTAGTCCATCCAGTGGCGTTCAAGTTAGCCGCGCTTCGCGCGTGTTAGCGTGCGCTCGGAAGACGCCTGAGCGGCCGTTTCTAACTCCGCTAACAACGCTAACAACGCTAGCTCCGCTATTTCGTCGCTGCCTCCGCATACACTTGCTGCGCCGCCGCCACTGCCTGCCCATACTTGACCGGCAGCTCCAGCGTGTCCTTGGCAATGTGTTCCATCGCCCCCAGCAGCGCGATCGGTGTCGAGATAGTCGAAGAAGCCCAGGTGCGCCACGCGGAAGATCTTGCCCTGCATCTCGCCTTGGCCGTTCGCCGTCACCAGCGCAAAACGTCGCCTTCAGCGCCTTCACCACCATCGCCCGAGTCCATCCCTTCCGGCACCGCAACCGCCGTGGCCGCCGCTGCCGGGGCGGTGGGCGCAAAGAGCGTGAAGCCCAGCGCCACCAGTCCCGCGCGCGTTGCCGCCGCGTTCACCTGCGCGTTGTCGACCAGCGCAATGCGGCCTTTTTCGAGATCGCCGCCCGCCTGCCCTGCAATGTAATCGAGAGCCGCGCCCAGTCCCGCAACCAGCGCCACCGCCGGCGTGTAGGCGCTCTCGCCCTTCACCGCGTTCTTGCGCTCCTTGCGCAGGTCAAAGTAGTAGCGCGGATTCTTTGCCTTCTCCATCGCCGCCCATGCCTTCTCGCTCACGCTCAGATAGGCGAGCCCCGGCGGAATCATCACCGCTTTCTGCGAGCCGCCGATCAGCACGTCGATGCCCCAGCCATCCACATCGAAATGCGTGGTGCCCAGGCCGGTAATGCCATCGACCACCAGCAGAGCGCCTGGCGCAACTTCCTTGAGCAGCTTGGCCATCGCCTCCACGTCGTGGCGCACGGCGGTCGAGGTCTCCGTCGCCTGCATGTAGACCACTTTGTGCTCCGGCTTCAGCGCCGCCCGCACTTGCGGCCAGGTCGAAGGTCTCGCCCATAAGGAGCCTTCACCACGTCCGGCTCGCAGCCGAACGCCTTCGCCAGGCCCGACCCAGCGCTCGCCAAACTTGCCCGCCGTCAGCACCAGCACCTGGTCGCCCGGCGAGGTCAGGTTCGATACCGACGCCTCCATCGCGCCCGTACCCGAAGCACGACAGCAGCAGCACGTCGTTCTTGGTGCCCACAAACACCTTCAGTTGCGCCAGCACCTTCTGGAAGAGGGCGCGAAACTCCGGCGTGCGGTGATGCATGTCCGCCGCCGCCATGGCAAACTGGGCTGCCGGCAGCAGCGGCGTCGGGCCCGGCGTAAAAAGGCGCGTCTTGCGAATCATGCATTCTCCTTTGTCCGGATCGGCTGCGGTGGGCCACCAAGCCCCCAATGCGCCAGACCGGGAAATCACAGATTACACAATTTTATTGATTTTGTGAATATGTTATTTGTGAATATCGCAGGGCGTCATTGCATCTTAATTGAACCGGCAGGGGCACAAGTGCCTGAAATAAAAGGCCGGAGATCGTTTTCCCCGGCCCTTTGGATGCTTTGGAGTGATTATCTGCCGCCTGCGTGGCCACCGCCGCCACCACCATGGAAGCCTCCCCCTCCGCCAAAGCCGCCACCGTGGAAACCGCCACCGCCGTGGAATCCGCCGCCGGCGAAGGCGCCATGGGCCGGACCGCCACGGGGGCCGCTGATTCTGCCGCGGCCGCGGAACCTGCCTCCATGCCCGTAGAAGCCGCCACCATAGAAGCCGCCGCCATAGAATCCGGGATAGAATCCGCCACCCCACGGACCGTAGAAGCCCCAGCCGAAGGGGCTAAAGAACGGGCCCATACCGATGTAGGTGTAATCCCAGGCATATGGATCCCAAAACCACCCGGGTGCGAAGCCTCCCGCTCCGGCATATTCTCCCGCGATCTGATCGTTATCTTCGGCCAGATACTCCGAGCGCAGACTGCTCCAGTTATACAGGCCGTTCTCGTCCGCCTTGGCATTGAATTTTTCGGGCTTTTCCTTGGCCAGCGGCTTTCCATCGGTGGCTTCGGCCAGTGCGAACTCGTGATCTGCTTTTACCACCTTGTACTTTCCTTCCCTCACCTCGACTGCGGCCTTGCCCTTGAAGACTATGAGGTTAGCTGGATTGGCTTCGAACTGGTAATAGCCGTCCTCAACCAGTTGCGTCGGCACTCCGGCGTCGATTACCTGCAAGTTGTTCTGCTTGTAAATCTGATCCACCTCGACTCCGGCGCTGCCGCGTTCAAGCTGAACCTGGGTCAAAGTGATATCGGGCGAGATCATCTTCACCTCGCTGTTATTCCCCAGGCGCAAAAAAACGCCGGGAGTGAGCAGGATCTCCGCCCTCCCCGTCTGAGTTGACAGTTGTTCTCCTGCACTCAGAACTTCATTGCTATTGCCCACGGTTTTGTTATTGATTTGCTGCCCATCGAGATAAGCCGTGCCCTCAACGTAGTTCACCGTACCCGGGCCGGCCGTGTTTGCGCCAAATGCAGGCGCGCATAGGGCCCCAATACCGAGTAGGACGATTAGCTTCACCCTGGTTAACATTACCTTTTCACTCCCATATATAAAATGCGCGAGACGGGCGAAAGTTCCGGCCAGCGGTGAGTGTCTCGATATTCGCTTGCGCGAAGTCAAATCGAAAAACAGGGCGGGGCAACCCTCCCAGGTTCCTTTGTTCGGGTCAGGACTCTCAATTAAAATCGTTTAGACAGGAAGATCAGATGACAGACGCAGGCGCACTGGAAGCACTTATCAGCCAACAGGTAATTATCGCCATGAAGGCACACGATGCCGAACGCACCGGCACACTCCGCCTCATCAAGAACGCGCTCAAGAACAAAGCAATCGAAAAGCGCGCCGTGCTCACGCCCCCTGAAGAGCAGCAGGCGCTGGCGACCATGATCAAGCAACGCCGCGATTCCATTGAGCAGTTCACCAAGGGAAACCGCCCTGAGTTGGCTGCCAAGGAGGCCGGGGAGATTGTGGTGATTGAGGAGTTTCTGCCCAAGGCGCTGGACGAGAAAGGCTTGCGCGCCCTGGTGGTCGAAGCCGTGGCGGCCCACGCTGCGACAACCGGGCAGAAACCCACACCCAAAGATATGGGGCCGGTCATCAAAGCCGTCCAGGCGAAATTGCAAGCCGGCGGCCTCCGCGCCGAGGGGCGCGTGGTGAGCGAGATGGTAAAACAGGCTCTCGTGGGGTAGCGGCACATTACGAACCTGCCCAGACTGAAATGCGGGACTCCTCTACGCTTGGTCGTCACTCTTGAACGGCTCAAGGGTGCTGTGATTTTGGGACCGCGAGAGTTCGAGGATGCTCTTCGTGGAGTTCGTGATGCAGTTCATCAACTTTCGCCCTGGCCTTGGCTAAAGCCTGCTTGCCGGCGTAAGTGATCTTGTAAACCCGCCGTCGCCGTCCCCCCACATTGTTGAGCACAGACTTCAACAGTCCAGTGCGCTCCAATCCGTGCAGAAGCGGGTAGAGAGTGCCCGGTCCAATGCGATACCCGTGATGCTTCAGCTCCTCCATCATGGCCAATCCGAAGATCGGCTCCTGAGAAGCGTGAACAAGCACGTGAATCCGAATCAGCCCGTCAAAGAGTTCCCGCTTGTGATCCATCACAGATGTGAATATATCTCCATTCGGTGGCTTTCAGCTTGCTTATAATCGAAATTCGATATATAGAGTGTGCAGAGAACGACTCCTCGAGAAGCGCATTGCCATTTTAATGGGAAGGAACGGTCAATGAGAGCGAGTGGGAACTGCTTGAGGCTGGCTCTACTCCTCTTCGTTGTCGTGGGCACGCCGTTCTTGTGGGCGCAGGGACCTCCGTATCAGACCGACGATCCGGTTCCTGTTGACCTGCATCATTACGAGTTCTACATCTTCGGCGGAGTGGACGGCACCCCTGCCGAGTACGATTCAATCGGCCCCGCCTTCGAGTTCAACTGGGGAGCGATTCCGAGAGTGCAGATTCACGCGATTCTTCCCTGGGGATCGATCAATCCGACCAACAATCCCGCTTATCTGCCGGGCGGGGTTGGCCCCAGCGCCTTTGGCCTGACGGATATGGAACTGGGCGCGAAGATCGCCTACATCAAAGAAAGCAAGCACATTCCCCAGATCGGCACTTTCACCATGTTCGAGATGCCCACGGGCAACTACGACAAGGGCCTCGGCGTAGGGCAGGTCTGGTACAAGCTTCCGGTATGGCTACAAAAGAACATCGGCCCCTGGCTCCTTGACGGCGGTGCGGGCGAAACGGTGGTTTCGCAGACCGGTTACCGCGACTTTCCCTACGGCGGCTTCCTGCTGAAGTACACCTTCCCCGGCGACCGGCTTGAGTTCGGAGGCGAAGTCTTTGCCCATGGCAAAGAGGGATTTGCCGCGGCGCAGACCCAGGCTTCGACAATGATTGACCTCGGCGGCTACTACCACTTCAAGCACAATCCCAATGAGCAGTTCCTGTTCTGCTATGGCCATTCCGTCGCTGGGCAAACGGAAAACTACGCCTACGTCGGCATGTATTGGACCTGGGGAAAGGAAGACAAAAAGCCTGACGCAGGAAGCGCCTGGCTACGAGGAACCATGAACCTATCTGGACTTCGATGACCTGCGACTTTTGCACAGCTTCGCCATTCATCCGCAGAGGACAAGGCTAATGGAAATCACCGTACGCGGACTTTGGACAATGATTCACGGCTTGGGCTTTGGCGCGCTCTATCTGCTGGCCTGTTCCGGAGCGATCGTTGAGCTTTGGCGCCGTTACTCGCCCGCGGCACAGGCACCTGTCCAGCTGGGCGATAAAATCTTCCTTCGCGTCTACCTCGGGATCATGACGTTGTTGGCCTGGACCGCCGTCCTTACCGGCACATACATCATCTATCCCCTGGTATCGCGCCGCCGCACCGTCGGGAACCGTCAATCTTGCCGGCTATCCGCAGCGGCTGCTTATGTCCAATCCCTCCACCATTGGATGGCACTCCATCGGCATGGAATGGAAAGAGCATGTCGCATGGCTCGTGCCCATCGCTATCACCATGGCAACCGCGGTCTTGATCAGGTATGGGGGAAGATTAAGAAACCATCCGCAGCTTCGTACCGCAGCCCTGGGTTTTACCCTGGCATCGTTTCTTGCCGCGGGCATCGCGGGCTTCTTTGGCGCCATGCTCAACAAACATGCACCCGTCGAGGGCGGCCGAATCATCCACCTCATACGAGGTGAGTGATTGTGAGCAAACAGCAAGTCGACGTCAGGGAAATCGAAACTGGAATCACGAACGGGTCTGGCGGGGCCGCTGTTCTCTCCGCCGGCATTGGCTCGTTCATGGTCGCAGCTCTTGCGATCCTCGCGGACAAATCACCGTCAATCAAGACGCTGATGAACTTCTACAAGCCCACGGGGCCTCTCTCCGGGGTCACCACAACGGCGCTTCTTGTATGGCTGATTGTTTGGGCAGCTTTGGAGCTTCGCTGGCGCAATCGGGACATGCCGATCAGGCGCATCGTTGCCCTTGCACTAATTCTGCTCGCGTTGAGCCTTGTGCTGACATTTCCTCCCGTGGCCGATCTTTTCTGAGTGAGTTGCCGGCCGTCGAATTTGCGGAAGAAAAACGCCGAAGCCCTTTTCTGGAATTAATTGCTTCGAGCGAAGATCTATCATTCAGTGGATTGCCAAGGTCACGATCCCCCGGTCTTCGATCGCGCCCCGCGCCAATAAAGGACGAGGCCCAGCAGGATCGATGCGACGGTACCAACAACTAACTTCAACTCAAATCCAAGCTTGTTTTCTGAGTCGCCTGGCGGCACCAGCGAAACAAGAATGCCGATGAGAACTACGGCGAATCCCAGACCACCGGAAATCCATACGCCGGCAATTCCTCCCGGCACCAGCACTGCGTGCGGATTCTCTTTGCGATCTTTGTTGTGCGCCAACTTGATGACCGCCGCAAACATGTAAAGGAATGGAATGAAGTAGAGAATGATGGCGGCATCGATCAATATTTGATAGGCGCCTCGCGTTGTCTCGTTGATCTGGCTCACCAGCAGAATCGCGCCTGAGACCGCGGCCTGCACGAGGATGGAGATGTACGGTGTCTTCCAGCGCGGATGAATCTTTCCGAACGCGGCCGGCAGATAGCGATCAATCCCGACGACAAACGGCACGCGCGCAATTCCCGCTACGGTGCTGCCCACTCCGCCGGCATTGCCAACCGTGACCAGGACGGCCGCGAGCACACCCAGCAGTCCGATGCGTAATGCGATCGATCCGACGGTAATGGCATTGAACACGCCGCTCTGCGGATCAAGTTGAGCGGCAGGCACCAGCGCGAGAACGGCAAATGTGCCCACGATGTACATCAGTGCAATCATCGCGCCGGCGCCAAATACGGCGCGGGGCAGAGTCCTTCGCGGATCGCGCACCTCTTCGCTCATGGCGGAAACAAGTTCAAGTCCAGTAAATGCGAAAGCGATCTGCGACCAGAAGTTGACCGTGTCCCAATTCCACGCGGGCATCATGTTTGCCACCGTGAAATGGGTGACCGAGCCATGCTTCCAACAGACAATCGCAGCGATAACCGCCAGCATCAGCAACGGCACATAGGTGCCCACGCCACCCGCATTCTGCAGCCATTTGCCGACATTCAACCCGATGATGTTCAGCACTACCGCGACCACCAGCAGGGCCAGTGACACGGTGAGCTGAAAAGTCCGGTCCTGCGAGAGTGCGGCGCCCCGTCCGCCGATGATGTATGCGGACATGGAAGCGCTGGCCAAAAGCAGACCGGGAAAATAGAAGACGGTATAGATCCAGTACGTCCATCCGGCGACAAATCCGTGAAACGGTCCGAAGGCCTCTTTCGACCAGACATACAGTCCGCCTTCTTCAGGGAATCGCGAGGAAAGCTCGTTGATGACCAGCGCGCCGGGCACGAAAAAGAAGACCGCTGCAAGCACCCACAGGCTGATCGACGAAGTTCCGTTATGGCCGGCGGCGGCGATCCATCGGGGGCCCAGCACCGTTGCGATGTTGAACAACAGCACATCCCAAAAGCCCATCGTCTTGCGCAACTGCGATTTGGTATCGAGCGTCGTAGGCGCAGGGTTGGTCATAGGTCACATCTTACGATGTCGCGATCGAATGGAAGTTGAACCTGCACCTGCAGCGAGACGCGAAACAGAACGCTAGAAATCTCCCCATGGCAACGGATGACTGAAGAGGTAGCCCTGGAACGAATGGCAGCCGAGACCGGCAAGAAAGGCGCGTTGTTCTTCCGTTTCCACCCCTTCGGCAATCACTGACAGTCCCATCGCATTACTGAAGGAGATAATGGCCTGGGCCACCGCGCCGCTTATCGGGTCCGCAAGCATCTCGGCGACAAACGAGCGGTCAATCTTCAATTGATCCCAGGGCAAGTGCTTGAGATGGGACATGGACGACCGGCCCGTGCCAAAACCATCCAGCGAGAAGCGCACGCCATGCGATCTGAGTTCCTTCATTTTGGTGACAACATCATCCACGTTGTTCATCAACATGCTTTCACGCAGTTCCAGTTTGAGGCTTTCGGGATTGGCTCCCGTCCGGTGAAGCACCGTCAAAACATGATCCACGAATTTGGGCTGGCGGAACTCGCGTGCGCTGATATTCACTGCGACCGTTAGATGTGCGCCCTCCTTGCGGGACGTCCAATCCGCAATTTGCGTGCAAGCGGTCTCAAGCACCCAGCTTCCCAGGGGCAGAATCAGCCCTGTTTCCTCGGCCATGGGCACAAACTCGCTGGGAAGGACAAGCCCACGCTTGGGATGCTTCCACCGGATCAGCGCCTCTGCTCCAATCAGCAGACCGTGGTCCACCTGTGGCTGATAGTAAAGCGAGAACTGCTTCTGCTTTATCGCCTGACGAAGGTCCTCTTCGATGGCTGCGCGGGCATTCACCGAGGCCTGCAAAGCAGGAGCAAAAAACAGCATATTATTGCGCCCCGCCGATTTGGCCTGATACATGGCGATGTCGGCCTGCTGCAGCACATCGTTCGTGCCTGCCCCATGATCTCCAAACACCGTAACTCCCATGCTCGATGTACTGTGGCATTCGCTGCCCTCAAGCAGATACGGCTGGCTCACAGCATCCAGTATCTTCGCCCCCACAGATTTGGCCTGCGCCGCCGCAACTTCGGCAACCTCGCTCAGGTCTTCGAGAATCACCACGAATTCGTCCCCGCCCAATCGCGCCACGGTGTCTACTTCGCGAACGCAGCTTGCAATCCGGCGTGCTGCTTCCTGCAACATCAGGTCGCCGATATGATGACCGAAGGTATCGTTCAGCGCCTTGAAATCATCGAGGTCGATAAAGAGCAATGCGTGTTTGCAGCCAGTCCTGGTGCTGACCAACAGCGCCTGCCGCAGCCGCTCCCACAAAAGGCGGCGGTTGGGAAGACCGGTCAAAGGATCATAGAAGGCGAGGTTCTTGATCTCCTCCTCCGCCACCTTGGCCGCCGAAACATCCCGTATGAACGAAAGAAGGCAGGGAATTCCCTCGATTTCGGTGAACGATGCGGACAACTGCCCCCAGAACACTTCGCCGCTCTTTCTCCGCAGGCGGACTTCTATGTCACGGCACCCTGAGTTCTGGTGCAGCGCTTCCGACAATTTCTGGCGATCGGTGGCATCGGCCCACATGCCAAGTTCCATCGATGTGCGCCCGAGGACTTGCTGGCTGTCATACCCCATGATATCGAGATACGCCTGATTGGCGTCGACAATCACACCATCTGATAATCGGGTAATGAGTACCGCATCCGGGCAGAATTGAAACGCGTTGTGGTAGCGTTCTTCCCGCGCGCGAAGTTCATCCGCCGACGCAACCAGGCTCTGCTCGCTTGCCTTTCGGTCGCTCACATCCTCGACGAAGCTCTGCAGGTAGAGAGGCCGCCCCTCCACGTCGCTTTGAAGCGACGCATTGAGTTTGATCCAGGTGAGGCTCCCGTCCTTGCGAACAAGGCGCATCTCAAGGCTCACAGCGTCGGTGGCGCCGCTCCACAATTGCTGGAACGCCTCCACGCACGTGGCCACGTCCTCCGGGGCGGCGATCTCATCGAAGGTCAACCCCGGAACTTCATCTGGAGAATAGGCAACAATCTCAGCAAACCGTGCATTGCACCTTAAAATGAGGCCCTCATGCGTTGCACGGACAATCCCAACAGAAACCTGTTCGAGGAAATCCCGGCGGTCCAATCTAGACTTATCTGCCATTAGGAATTTCCCGTTTTCATCCAACATCTGTTTCATTGAATTGTATCGCTAGTTGTCATGTTTTGAAGGATTTGAAGGGGTCTGGGGCTCTGGAAAAAGCCGCTTTTCGTCACCATTTCCCCACACCCGGGTAATCAGGATTCCGGGCATTCGGGTCACACCCGGAGAATTGAAGGACTTCCCTCTTAGCCGAATTCTGCCGGATACTTCTGATGGTGGATGAAGGCGCTACGGCACCGGAATTACGTCGGCGGGTGCCGCGTTCGGTCGGGAACGCGGGTCAAAAACAGGCCCTCGTTGAGGCCTAGAAGAGGCCTGTGTATCCCTCAGGGATGGGAGCGAATTTGAGCAGACCGAGCTCGCCCGCGAGTCGTTCGAGGCGGGCACGGGTGGCGGCCGTTGGGGGGACCAGCGGCAGGCGGAGCACATCGGTGGTACGGCCCATCAGGTTGAGTACGGTTTTGACCGGCCCGGGGTTGGACTCCCAGAAATTGGCTTCGAAAAGGCGCCCGTAGAGCCGCTCCAGCTCGCGGGCAGTAGACCAGTCGTTGTGCAGAGCGGCGCGAATCATCTGGCCCACTTCGGCAGGAGCCTCATTGGCCGCGACGCTGATGAGTCCGTTCGCGCCCACACCAATGGTCGCCAGGGCGAGGTTGTCGTCGCCCGAGAAGACCTTGAATCCGTGGGGCATCGAATGAAGAAGCGCGGAAATCTGGGGGAGTTTCCCGCTGGCTTCCTTGATGGCTTCGATATTAGGAGCGGCTTCGGCAAGCCGGACGACTGTCTCGGGCTCGAGATTCGCGGCGGTGCGGCCGGGGACGTTATAGAGACAGACCGGGATGGGGTCTACCGCTTTAGCGAGCGCGAGGAAGTGCTGGAACTGGCCCTCCTGGGTCGGCTTGTTGTAGTAGGGGTTGGCAGAGAGGATGGCGTCGACGCCGCGCACCTGGCGCAGCAAGGCTGCCTGACGCAGCAGCGTGCGGGTGGAGTTGTGCGTGCATCCGGCCCAAACAGGGACGCGATCGGCCGCCGCATCCACCACGATATGAATGACATGCAGCCATTCCCCTTCATCGAGCGTGGCCGCTTCCCCGGTCGATCCACAAGCCACCAGAAAGTCGATTCCCGAGCTAATTTGCCAGTTCACCAGCGCCCGCAGCGACGCTTCATCGATCGAGCCGTCCGCCGCGAAGGGCGTGACAATTGCCGTGCCGCAACCAGTAGTTTCCATCACGAAAAGTGTATACCGAATGGCCCGGTGGATAACCGGCCTGAGACGGTAAGAGGCCATTCAGGGGATGAAAACCGTGGCACATGGTGCTCTTGTCATTGCGCATCCGTCTTTGCGCGCTGAGCGGCGCTCGAAGTGGATTGATCCCGGAACGGCACGTTCGTCCCGTAAAGCAACATGCGGCTACGGATCGCATGGGCAAGGGATTCGTCTTTGAGTTGAACGGCCAGGTCAACGGCGCGATTGGCGATTGTAAGTGCTTTCAGGAATTCCCCGGTCTCCGCATATGCTGCCGCCAGTGTGTCGAGAATAATGGGATCTGATCCTGATGAAAGGTCCTGAGCCTTGGTAGCCAGTGAGACGGCCTCGGGTCCGTTGCGGAGGCCAGGTTCCGGCGTGGTTGCCAGGAGCCAGGCGAGGCCGAGGAGGGCGCTGCGGCGCTGTGGCTCAATGGCGAGCGCTTTTCGCCAGTGGTCAAGCGAATCCGACGTGTTGCCTAACTCATCGTTGACAACTGCAAGGGCCTCTTCGCCCGCTGCGTCTCGTGGCTCCAGCCTGACATCGGTTTCCAATTCCGGCATTGCCTGGTCTGGATGGCCAAGGTGCAAAAGAGACATCCCCAAGTTATAGTGGCCCTGGGCAAACTGAGGATTGATGCGGATGGCTTCGCGAAGGTGTTCGAGCGCCTCTGCAACATCGCCGTGAATAAAATAGGCCATCCCAAGCGAGTTCTGAACTTCGGGGTCGTTGGGCGCAATTGCAAAAGCTTCTTTCCATGTCTCCAGAGCCTGCTCGGCGTCTCCCTGTTCCCCAAACTGCCGCGCCTGTTCCATGATTTTATAAAGGTTCGCGGCAGGAACCTGGATGTCCCCGATTCCATCGCCGGCGATGTTAACAAACTCCGGGATGTTGACGGCCCGATTCGCGGCGGTTGCGTTATCGATCAGAATCGCGGGACTGTCATTGCCGTTGGAATCGATATGCGTAAGGTACATCTGAGTGTATGGCGAACGCGCCTTTGAGGAAAACACGAGCCAGCGTCCGTTTGGCGAAAAGCTGTGCCATGAGTTCATCAGAGGCGTGTTGGCGCGCAATCGGCGTGCTGCGCCGCCTCCGAAGGGAACAATATAGAGCTGACTGTCCGGACGCATGAGTTGGCCGTTATGGCATTGCACAAATACGATCCAGCGCCCATCGGGAGAGACTTTGGGAAAGTTATTGCTCATGCCATTTTGCGAGGCGCCAACAATGCGCTCTGGAGTCCCTCCCCTTCCGTCATTGAATGGGAGCCGATAAAGATCGTACTGAATCGGTGTTTCGTTGCCATCGTTCGCATGACTTGCCGGCTTTTGACCCTCCGGGTTGGGATCCCTCGCTGCCGCACGCGCGAATACGACGTACTTCCCGTCAGGACTCCATACGCCGTCGGTTTGCACGTAGCGAGGATCGTCAGCACCGGGCAGTGGCTGTCGCTTTCCCGCGGCCCGGCTATACCACTCCAGGATTCCCCTTGTCGGATAGAAAACCTGGAGAAAATGATAGTCTTTGAAATTCGTGACGTAATAGGAATTGGACATCTCGAGATTGGGCCCGGCAAATGTGCTCACAACGTATTCACCGTTGGGGGAAACCTGAGACATGAAGCCCACTCGAGTCTTTCCGGCTCGACCATCTGTATTCCACTGCACAATGTCTTTATTCTGGATGGAGATATGTCGCTGCACAGCGACCAGAGCGTACAGACCCTTGTCATTTGAAGGGCCATCGATGTCCATGCCCATCGTCTTGCCGTCGGCGGAGAACGAATGACAATTAGCGCAAGTGTGCATTTCCTTCAGAACGATGCGACTTTCCGGTTGACGAATATCGCGGAGACGCCACTGAATGAGATGGATCGCCGTCGGCGCCAAAGGTTGCACTGTTCCGCTGGTGCCTTCCGTCGGCATGAGCGGGACATCGCGATAGAAGATCGGCGCACCCACCGGATCCAAAGATGTCGAAAATGTAATGTGTGATTGTGAGGACTTTGTCTGACTATCGCGATAGCCGGTGATTGTGAGCGTGGCCGGCCGCCCCGCCGAATGCAACTGGATGGCAGACCATGTCGCGTGGTCCGGGATCCAGGTCCAGGATGCGGCCTGCTGTGGAGTCAACTTTGGCGGCTCGTTGGTGCTGCTGACACACTGCGGATCGATGGCTCCAATGTGCAAGCGCTCCCCTTTGGACAGCGCGTGGATCGGCGGCGTCTTATCGCTGAACGATATATCGATACTCCACGAGGTAGCCGCGGCATCTCGCCACAAGAATGTTGGCGGCGTGATTCCCGGCGGGAAGACCGATCCATCCTCCGGGTAGTCAATGGAGATCGTCGACAAGGAAAGACCGGATCGCGACGGCGAGTCGGGTGATCCGGCTGGCTGCATGCTTCCGAAAACGCCTGGCTGAATGGGCTGAAGCCAAAGCACGAGAAACAGGATCGCCGAGACCGTCAAGACAATGAAGACGGCACGATTACGCGCTTGGGGAAACCGGGGACTCATTTCCATCAATTGTCATCTCCTGGCGTCGCGTATGGGTGTTTTTCTCTTGTCTCCTTGTGATGAATAGGGCAGTGTCGTGCACTCCTACTCGGCGTCCTTGACGCACCGGAATCCAACCGTTCCGGAGCGGTCGTAACTGGGCGCCATGAGGAGCAGTTTGCCGTGCTCGTTGTTCTTATAGGCCTGTGGGAAGTACCACACAGAACCCTGAGGTTGATAGTGGCTGCCTCCGCGCAATATGGCAGCACGCGTGTGTTCGTCCACATACTCATCCGTCCACTGCCACACATTGCCGACCATATCCATCACCCCCGCCGGGCTGGCTCCCCCGGGATGAGCATCGACATCGCTGGCAGCCAACATCACGCGTCCTTTGTCCGGAGTTGGCGCCATCGCGTCCTTCGGATTATCTGACGAGGGGCACCCTTTGAGTCCTGCGAAAGCTGCCGGCACTTCCCAATCGCAATTGCCCCACGGAAACATGCGGCCGTCGCTGCCCTGCGCCGCGTATTGCCATTCCCACTCATGCGGCAGCCGTTTTCCAGCCCACTTTGCATACTCGCGGGCGTCCTCGATCGAGACCCAGGTAACGGGCTTGTTTGCCATGCCTTCCGGGAAGGCGCCACCGCTCCAGTCTTTCAGGAAATTGAGGTCATCCTGGGGATGGTATTTGGTGGCGTCCATGAACCTCTTGAACTCTGCGTTCGTGACGGGATATTTGTCAATATAAAAAGGCTTGATCTGCAGCGTGTGCTCGTGGAAGCGCCGGGGGCTGTTTTCCCATGGATACTGCACATCGACCCCAATATCGTTGCTACCCTCGATCTCGATTCCCTGTACGACGAAGAGATAATCGCCGCCGTCGATCCGTATCATCCCTTCTGGAGCCGAAGGGGCTGGCCTTGTAGGTGGAATATCAACCAATCTCTGAGGGGCCATTTGCCATTGGTGAGAGAAGCTTGACAACGGCTTGGCCGTCATCGTCTTCATCTGTTCGAGAAGCCGCTGTGTATTGGCATCGGGGTCGCTGATTGTGGCAAGGACGGCACCAAAACCATGAGCTTCTGTGGAGAACGAAAGCACCGCGTTTCCTGCTTCCATCAGAGGCTTGATCTCGACGCCGTGATAAACGTCGAAGTAATGCATGCCGGCTTTGTAGGGCACCGTCATTTGGCGGCCATCCACGTCATAATCGTTGCGATTGACGATGGTCCAAAGGGTCTGATCCCCGGCCGGCCAACGACTCGCGAATACACCATTCCTGTGCATCGGATACAGCGGCTCCCAATCCGGGCTGGTGAGGAAAGGCGCAAACGCGCGTTCCATCGTTGCAACTCTCCGGGTAGCTTCGGCATCGGCGGGCGTAATACCGTTCCAGATACCCCAGATATTCTCCCAACTCTCCCATCCCTCGCCGTTGAAGAATGCGAACTGTAGATTGTCGGTTTTGCTTTTGTTCCAACGATCGCAAACATGAACCATGTGGCGTGTTTCGAGCCACCTGAATCGATCTACCTGGGGAACAGACTTGAGCTGGAAGTAATAACCCCAGGAAAGAACGTTCCACGCAATAGCTTCGTCACTCAATCCGACTTCAGGTTCAAAGGCAAGCGGATGATCGACTTTCTCGGCGGCCTGCGAAAAAGCCAGCGGCACGCCGTCCTGCGTATCGCCGTTGATGCCATCGGCTCCGAGTTCCTTCATGAAATCAGCGACGGCATCGGGCCACAGCTTACCCGGATCTCGGGTGCCCTGATCCCACATCATCATCGGGAACAGAACGCGAACGCCGCGACGATGAAAGTCAGCAATCATTTGTTTCAGGCCTGCAACGCCGCCGGGCATGGAGCGCACCATGTCTTGCTGATTGCGATCGTCGATACCCATGTTAGGATACGTGGCCCAGATAAGCACGCTGTCGATTCCCCCATAGCGCTTGGTCAAATCATCGAGATAGCGGTCAACGGTATATCTGCCCTGCACGGGATCGTAGAAATACCGGTCATGCACCATCATTTGCGGCTGTATGAAACTGGATTGGGTCCACTGAAGAGCGGGCAGCGAGTAGCGCGCGGGATCGTACCCAACGCGGATCAGGCGCTCGGCGCGCCAATGCTTCAGGTCGGTCAGCCACTCCTGGTGCGTGAACGCCGTGCAGGGAACACTTCCTCCTTCCCACGGCATGCCAAGGGACAGACAAGGTGGGGAGGTGAGGAGCTGGTCTGAGAAGGAACGAGGGACATAGCGTGTGTCTTGTGCCCAGGCAGACATCGCAAGGCTTGCAATGAAAAATGGGATGCACGCGGTCTGTCGTATTGCGCGTAGAGTCGTTTTCATTACGATTTCTCCTGGATGAGTCGGCAACAATAGATTCAAGATTCGATGGCCGAGCAACGCTCCATAAACGACTCAACTTCGGCCATCGTCGGCATGGAAGGCTGTGCCCCGATTCGCGTCACTGAGATTGCGGCCACTCGGGCAGCAAATGTCGCGCTATCTCGCGCGGACTTTCCCAACATCAGTCCCACTGCGAAAGCGCCATTGAAAGCATCGCCGGCCGCGGTTGTATCCACAGCATTCACAGGGAATGCCGGTATGGATTCCCGAATTCCCGTCTGCGAAGCGAGATAGGATCCTCTCGAACCCATCTTGAGGACGACGCCGCGGCATCCTCTGCCAAGCAGCATCTCCGCGATTTCTGCAGGGACTTCAGATATTGAAGTCGTAGAGCTCTCAGCCCCGTAGAAGGCGGCTTCCGTTTCATTTGGAGTGAACCAGGCGACCTTTTCCAGCAGGTTCTGTGGGAGTTTTCTGGCAGGCGCTGGATCGAGGATCAGAGGAACTTTTTCACGGTCACAGACGACAGAAAGATACTCGACCGTCTCGAGCGGTATTTCCAGTTGGGTAAGAACCATACCCGCTTCTCGAATGATCGCCAGGTTCTCGAGAATATCTTCCGGCATCACTTTGGCGTTGGCTCCCGGCGCAACCACAATGCTGTTCTCGCCCATGCGGGAAACAAGTATGACGGCTACCCCCGATGGTCCATCGCTTGTTGCTGTCCCAACCAGATCGACTCCGACACCCTCGAGGTGGCTTCTCAACTGCGCGCCAAACGAGTCGCTTCCCACTTTTCCAATCATGCGTACCGGATATCCGAGTTTCGCAACCGCGACGGCCTGGTTAGCTCCTTTTCCCCCGGGGTGAATCTGGAAGTCAGTCCCGATGACCGTCTCACCGATAGCTGGAATCAGGTCTGCTGTCGCGACTAAATCCAGATTGATGCTGCCGACTACAACGATTGGTTTCTCGCCGGGCATTTGTTGATCTCCTGCATGAATTACTTCGCCTGCCGGTCATCTGCCGCGCATGATCGAGTCCTATAGAAGCGGCGCTAAAGCGACCGAGGTCAGTCCAGCCAAAAAGAGAAAGAACATTCCCCAGACAAATGTTCTTGCCCGGGAAGGCGCCGTGGAAAACTCGTGCCAAACAAATACTCCCCATGCCGCGGAGACCATCGTGGCTCCCTGCCCAATCGAATAGGAGACCGCCGGCCCGACCATGTGCGCCTGAGACGCGACGAAGTTGAGCAGAGCGCCAGTGCACCAGATCACACCGCCGAGGATGCCCCAGAGATGGGGACCGCGAGCAGTTTGCAAATACTCCTTCATTGAGGTGGGCGCCTGGCCATCCAGAGGCTTCCGCATCAGCAGCCAGTTGGAGGGAATCGCGCAGATCGCAACGCCAAAAGCAAAGAACAGAACGGCCGCATAGGGTCCAACTGCATTTTCTCCGGTCATCGCAGCGGAAACGAAGGGATAGAAGCATCCCATCAAGACACCTGCAACGAGGCTGATGATGATTCCTCTTCGGCTCATTGCTGCCCTGGTTCGTTCTCTCATCCTGTACGCGACCGCATCGAAGACGATGGCTGCGACAACCAGGGCAACTCCACCGAACAGCAGAAGGGGATTTCCTTTCGGCGAAATCACGTAATTGCCGACAGCGCCGACAACCAGAGCTAAACCGATTCCAATGGGGAAGGCCACGGCAAGGCCTGCGATGTCGATTGCTGCAACCAGGAGGAGGTTGGCAACGTTGAAGATAGCCCCTCCGGCGACCGCCAGGGCAGCGTTGCGGAAACTTACCTCGACGATGTCTGTCAAAAACGGTTTCCCTGAGTTGCCGAACGATCCCAAGGTGACGCCCCAAAGACAGGCGCCGAGGATCAAGCCAATCACGTAATCCCAGTAGAAGAGTTGGAACCGAAACCCGGGACAGAGCTTGAGGGTATTTGCCCAGGAGCCCCAGCAAAGCATGCTGACAATCATGAAAAAAAGGACGACGCCATAGACTTCCGGCTGATACATGCAATCCGTTCCTCTCTTGGGTCGAACCCAATCCCCCGACTGGGCACACCACAACGGCTGTCGAAGCCCTGGGCAACGAACCGTCAAATGCAGGTTGCCTCGATCACCTGAAGGTCTTTTTCAGCATCTGCGATAGGCCTTGAAAGCTTTCAAGCGAAGACGAAAGCAACATAAAGGGTCGCGTTTAAAAAGTCAAGTGGGGCTCTCTGGATTCCGAAATCGGCCCAGTTTGACTGCTCCCCGAGCACCGGGACGAGCGCCGCGGGTTCATTCCCCGACAGGTTCAGTATTTCTGCAGCCGAAGCCCGGAGAAAGGGGCTTTTTTGAATGCTTTCAAGAAGTATACTCAGATGGGCAGCTAGTATAAAAGCTCTCAGGGGAGCGGTCCAGACACTATGGCTAATATGAATGACATTGCCAGGATCGCTGGCGTATCTCTGGGTACGGTCTCTCACGTCCTCAATAATTCAGCCAACGTCAGGGCGCCGCTTCGAAAGCGAGTTCTGGAAGCGGTCCAAGCCGCCGGCTACCAACCAAACCAGCTTGCGCGAGGACTGCGGCGCGACAAGACAGATGTCATCGGCATGATCATTCCGGACATTACGAATCCCTTCTTCCCTGCAGTTGTCCGGGGAGCGGAGGACGTCGCATTCTCGAATGGTTATCGATTGATCCTGTGCAATACGGACAACGATCATTCGAAGGAATTGATTCATCTGAGGGAGTTGCGTACCTATCTCCCGACTGGATTGATTGTGATTCCATCCAATTTCAGCGACTTAACAATGCAGGCGGAGTCATATCGTCGCGCAGGCACCGGAGTTGTCTGCGTAGACCGTCTGCCACGCAATTGGGCGGGAGATAGCGTCACAGTCAACAACGAGGAAGGAGCGATGGAAGCGACTCGATACCTGATCCAGATGGGCCACAAACGACTTGCCATGATTGTTGGACCTCAGCATCTGACCAATGCCAAAGATCGTTTGAACGGCTTCAAAAAAGCAGTAAAGGAAGCAAGAATCCATATCTCGCCGGAATACATCCAGGAGACCACCTTCGACAAGCAGGGTGGGTACAGCAAATCCCTCGTTCTCCTCCGCCTCATTCCTCGGCCCACGGCCATCTTCGCGGGCAACGACATGATTGCGCTTGGGGCGCTTCGGGCGATCCGCGAAGCTGGCCTGCGTTGCCCAGAGGACGTATCACTGATGGGTTTCGATGATCTTGATCTGGCGGAGGCAACCTATCCTGCTCTCTCGTCCGTTTCACAATCGGGGTACCAACTCGGAACAACAGCCGCGCATATGCTTGTCGGGCGCCTCCACGGCGATAAGTCTCCGCCTAAGCACATGATCCTCAAGACATCTCTCAGCCTCCGGAGTTCCGTAGCGACTCCTTCTTCTGACCCATCACAGGGGCCTCGCTAGACGGCTTTTCTTTCTGGCTGCTCGCCGGCAGGATCGGTTACCGGAAGCGCCCTTGCTGCGATTTCGGGCGGTGTGGCAAGTTTGCCGTCGACCCGCCCCGAAGCGTCTTCAAAAAAGTGCTTGACACCGAACTTTGAAACGTTTTATTGTCTTGGGCGTTCTCGATACAGGAGAACTTCCGCTTAATGAAACCGGCAGCCATGCTCGCGTTGAGAGTGATTCTATGGGCCTTCTTTGAAAGCTTTCAAAATCAGGTGTGCGGAATGAGAACAACGAATTTCCACCTTCGAATCCGTGGATCTCTGAGCTCTTGGTGCGGTGGCTACTCACTTCTGCGCGCCTGCATGCTCTCCACTTCAGCCCTTCTTGTATTCGCCGTGACCGGTGTCAGTTCACAAGTAGTCCCCGCCTCCGCGTCGAACAGCGGTGAAGCATTGAGGCTGTATGAGTCGGGGCTTGCGCTCGTCAGAAACGGGCACATCGATGAAGCGATCAGCGCATTCCAAAAAGGGCTCGAAATTGCACCTCGAGACAAGATCCTCCTGGATGCCACCGGGGCCGCCTACAGCATGCGGGGTGATCTTGAGAGAGCACAGGAATATTTCATTGAGAGCCTCAAAGAGGACCCTGGCTTCGTCCCAGCGCGGCAGAATCTGGGCATCACGCTCTTCGGCCTTGGGCGCTATTCAGAGGCAGCGGATCAATTCAAGAGTCTACAAGCCCAGGTTGGGCAGTCGCATCAGGTAGCCAACCTCTTCCTTGGGATGATCGCCCAGAAGCAATCTGACTGCAAGGCGGCAGCGCCTTTGCTGGAAGGCGTGGGGGCCATTCTGTATCACTACTCGGAGGCGGTGCTCTCCCTCGCCAGTTGCGACTATCAAATCGGGAACCCGCAGCGCGCGTCCCAGCTTCTTGCAGTGTTTGATCGCACACCGGGCAAGTCGCCGTCTCAGTATCAGCAAGCGGCTGATCTTTACACACGCCTGGGGCAGAAACAGCGGGCGATATCGGAGTTGAGCAAGGCTCGATCGGGAAAGGACCAGACAGCGAACAGTGAAAGGAAGCGGGCTGCTCTGCTCGAGAAGACGGGTCAATTGGCAGAAGCGCAGAAGGTGCTGGAGGGCCTTGCAGCGTCGCAGCCGACCGAGGACGTGCTACTGGATCTCGCCCGGGTGGCAAAGGATCGTGGCGCCCTCGATGTGGCAATGAAATCGCTGCAGCACGCAGCTGAGATCGAGCCCGACCGGGAAGACAGCTATTTAGAGTTCAGTTCGATATGTTCCGACCACGGAAATGACCCTCTAGCCCTCAAGACCGCTGAAATTGGTCTCAGCCATATTCCAAATTCCTACCGGCTTACGGTTCAGAAAGGCGCCGTCCTGGAGCAAATGGGGCGCCTGAACGATGCAGAAGGCACGCTGCAAAAAGCCATGAGCATGCAGAAAGACAACAGCATTGCCCGGTTGGGTCTCGCCGTGGTCCAGGCACACAGCGGAAGGGCGGAGGAAGCGGAGCAAACACTCACGACTGCGATTCGTCAGTTTCCTGACAACTACTACATGTACTACTTCCGCGGCAGGCTTCTGTCGCAGTTTGCCGGAGCAGATTCAAGCAAGCCTGGACTGAGAGAGGCTGCAAAGCATTCGCTTGAGGAGTCAATTCGGTTGAATCCAACCTATGCAGATTCCTATTACCAGCTCTCCGAACTCTACTTGCCGGCCGAGTCCAACCTCTCGGAGCAAGCGCTTCAAAAGTGCCTGCGGCTGAATCCAAACCACCTTCCTGCGCAGTACTCACTCGCTCGTCTTTATCTTCGCACTGGAAGAAAAGAAAAAGGGCAAGCTTTGCTTGCGAGCTTCAAGACACAACAACGCTCAGAAGAGCTGCAACAAGAGAAGCAACTTCGCATCGACGTTGAACAGAAGTAGCTCAATTGAATCGCCGTAATGTGCAACGGCCAGCTCAACGAATTCAAACAGGAGGCAAGAAAATGATCCATTCAAACAGACCCGGACCGGCAGCCCTGGTTGCTGCTTTCTGCGTCCTGGTATTTTTCCTGACCGCGCCTCGCGCATTCGCTCAATTCAGCAGCGGATTTACGGGCAATGTTTCAGATCAAACTGGAGCGGCGCTGGTCGGCGCGAAGATCACCGTGACCAACGAGTCCACCCTCGTCGCCAAGGTGGCTACCAGCAACGAAAGCGGATATTTCAACATCCCGTCATTGCCTGGCGGTACCTATACCATCGAGGTCAGCGCGACCGGCTTCAGAGCCTGGAAGCAGACCGGAGTGCAACTGGAATCGAATCAAACAAAGACGCTGCATCCCTCACTTGTTCTGCCCACGCAGTCGACTTCAGTGGAGGTTTCGGGAGCAGTTGCCGCGGTCGAGACGGACAAAAGCGACACTTCAAGAGAGATTGACCAGGAGACGGTCAGTACTGCTCCGCTCGTCGGAAGAAACGTCTACACCAGCGTCATTGAGCTTGCCCCGGGCATAACGGGATCGGGCCTGCCCAGTGGAGGAGCGCTCGGTTCAGGCTCGGCAAACAACGACAGCTTCGAGCAGGAAGCCGGCTATCAGATCAACGCTGCCGGCCAGCGCCAGGAGAACAACGAATACGACGTCGATGGGACGGGATTGAACAGCGCCTCTCGCGATGGCGTCGTAAATCTATCGCCGGAACCGGACTTCATTCAGGCAATCCGCGTGAATGGAG
The DNA here is from genome assembly GCA_963833995.1 of uncultured Acidobacteriota bacterium. Taxonomy (GTDB): domain Bacteria; phylum Acidobacteriota; class Terriglobia; order Terriglobales; family Acidobacteriaceae; genus Telmatobacter. The sequence continues at coordinate 250,374 of CAWIAE010000014.1, forward strand.
CCACCTTTGATGCCTCCAAGGGGCGATACAGCGGCGCCTATGTCCAGGTGTTCACCAAGCCGGGGACAAACAGGTTCCACGGTACCGCGTCGGAGTATTTCACCAACAACGTGCTCACCGCGCGAACCGAGTTCCAATACTGCCCGCCAGGGGTAACGGGCTGTACTGCTATTCCTGCATTCAGCAGAAACGAATATGGCGGTACTTTCGGCGGCCCTATCATCAAGGACAGACTGTTCTTCTTTGGGGGCTATTTCGGGCTGCGCGCGTCCAACTCAACCACCGATACGGCAACGGTAGAGACGCCGCAGTTTGTACAATTCGTTCAGCAGACCTTCCCGAACAGTCTCTCCAATGTTTTCTTTAAGCAGGCGCCGGCTTCGACCACCCCCACCACCGGTTTGCTGACGCCCGCGCAGGTTGAAGCAGCCAATCCGGGCTTCTTCCCCACGGATGCATTTCCCGCGGATCTTCCGGTAGAAGGTTCGGTCATTATCCCATTGAATCTGCCGCATGACGCTTACCAATGGCACATTCGAACGGACTACGACATGAATCAGACAAAGGATCGCATCTTTTTTAATTTCTTCAGAACCAATGAGACTCAGGTGCAGAATGATCCGCGACCCATCTTTCGCGTCACTCTGCCCAACGCCGGTCTCTACGCCAAGGTTGACTGGACCCACGCATTTTCCAGCACGCTGCTCAACGAGGCAGGAATGACCGTGGTCCGCGCCGTGGGCGGAAATCCGGGGACGTCAAACAACAAGGACCTCCCCGATGTCAACATTTCGGGCTTTGCGGGTTACAGCCAGTGGGGCGCGGCCAATTGGGTTCATGAAAACTTCAACTGGCACGATGTGCTGGACTGGACACACGGGAAACACACCATCAGCACAGGTTTTGACATCGATCGTCACCATGATGACGATAACTTCACGGTCGCGGTGGACAGACCGACTTTCGGCTTCGGGAACCTGCTCGATTTTGCTCAAGACGGCGTCTTCTCGCAAAGCGGGCCGGGCATAGACGTGAATACTGGCACACTGGCGAAAGATCTCTATCAGATACTTCGCTGGGTGTACGGCGGAGCCTATGTCCAGGATGACTGGAAGGTGACCTCGCGCCTCACCTTGAATGCCGGACTGCGGTATGACTACTTTGGGCATTGGGGAACCTACTACGACTCGCATACCCCGTTTCCGCTCTTTACTCCTGGGGCAGGGAGTGATTTTGCCGCCCAGGTCGCCAGCGGCGTCATGGGTCTACGTGGCGGGAATCATGCTTATGTGGCAAACAACCGGCCGCAAGGGGTCGGCCCCCGCTTTGGTTTTGGGTGGGACGTGTTTGGGAACGGCAAGATGGCTGTGAGAGGAGGCTACGGTCTTTTCTACAACAACGTCGCGGACGGTTCATGGTCGTTCCCATCACGGGCCAATCCGCCGCACTGGGCCAATCCTTCATTCAGCCTGACGAGTAGTTCGCACCCATTCACCTATGCGCTGGGAAGCACGGATGGAAGCGTCTTTCCCGTTCCTGACATTCCGTATCAAACAACTCCCGCGGGAGGGATCGTCGGGCTTCCCGTTCTTACCTCCGGAGTGCAATCGCAGATTAGTCAACCTCGGACCCAGGTTTGGATGCTTGCGATACAGAAGGACCTGGGTCGGAACTTCATCGTGGAAGCCGACTACAACGGGTCCACCAGCAACGATCTGTTTATCCAGACCGATGTTAATCGCTTCCCGGGTGATTTGATCATCAACAAAAACCAGCAAACCCGCTTGAATGCGAACTTCGGCCCCATCATTTTTGGCAGGACGTTTGGACCCGCCGAGGGGAACTATGGGTCGTTCATGGTGACCAAACGGATGAGCCACTCATGGGAACTCCGAGGGATCTACACCATGGGAAAATCGACCGACGATATGAGCAGCAATGACAATGGGACAGATCAAGGAGAGGCCATCTTCAACCCACTCGACGTTCCATTTCAGCATGGGTTGTCCGACTTCGATGTTTCGAAACGGTTCACCGCCGACAGCATCGTAAAGGTTCCCGATCTCTTCAAGAGCCATCTGGGTAATGCCTTGGTCGGGGGATGGAGAATGTCCAACATCGTCGTTCTTCAAAGCGGAATCCCCTTCACCGTATCTACCAGCGCGCCATTCAATCCGATTCAGGATCCAAGCGGGAATGTAATAGGACTGCAGCCAGGAAGCGGTGACTTTAATGCGGATGGTTATGATTATGACGTACCCAACAAACCACCCGCAGGCACAGTAGCGACTGGGAATCGGAGCAATTTTCTGAAAGGCATAGCTCCTGTTTCGGCTTTCCCAATTCCGGCTCTCGGGAGCGAAGGAACGGGCGGCCGTAATACATACATTGGCCCAGGACTTGCGAATGTCAATTCGCAGTTCGCAAAGGAGTTTCAAATGGAGCGATTCGCAATTGAGGTTCGCGCGGATTTCTTCAACATCTTTAATCGCGTGAACCTCACCAACCCGGTCAGCGATTTGTCGAGCGGACAGTTCGGATACTCCACGAGCCAGAATCTTCCACGCTCAGAGCAGCTTGGGCTTCACTTCAGCTTCTGATCGCGTGAACCTCTCCGGTGCAAGTGGCGGAAACACCACTTGTACCGGAGACTGCATTCGTCAAGGAGGACGGCGGCCGAGCGATACGAGAGATTGCATTTTAGGTTCAATTGCGACATCGTCCCCGCACCTTAGATGGATAGGTTCGATAGAACGAAGTGGAAACAGTCTCAATCGGAAAATTACATCACGTTCGACGCGTGCGGTCTCGTCTTCCCCGAAGCGTCGACGAGTTATCAAGTTCAGAAAGCACATCTAAGATCAAGTGCCGAACGACGCAGATTACCGGGATGGCTGCGCTGCCTTGTCTTGGGCGCTATTGCGCGCTGCACGGACCGGGCTACCAGCGACTTCGTTGCCGCCCAGCTCAAATGACGAAAAGCCGATAAGCGTGGGGCAGCCGGCGCGAAGGGGATAGACTACCACTTGACGATCGGAGGAAGACGGGCCAGAAGAATGAGCGAAAAATCGATACCGGATGGAGCGCCAACACGGCGCGATTTTCTTCGCAGCGCGGCATTAGCTGCCGGCGCGGCTGTTGCAGTGCAACCCTCGCGAGGAGCGGTCGAGACGCAGCAACCGGCGCGGCGGCCGAATGTGCTGATGATTTGCGCCGACCAGTTCCGTGCCGATTTTGTAGGGGCGAACCACGAGAACCCTTCGGTGAAGACGCCGCATCTTGACGCCCTCGCGGCTCGCGGCGTGAATTTCAACCAGTGCGTCGCCAATCAGCCGCTTTGCTCGCCGTCGCGGGCTTCTTTTTTGACCAGCAGGTACGCGACCGAGACAGCGGTATGGAAACTCGGCATCGAACTCGATCACAGCCTTCCGACCATCGCCACGGAGTTCCGCAAGAACGGGTACTCGGCCAACTTTATGGGCAAATGGCACCTGTCGCAGACCGACCTGAGCGATGGCAAAAAGCAACTGGGGTGGATTCCGCCCGGCCCCTCGCGCGGAGGCTTTGACGATTTATGGGAAGGCGCGAACGTGCTGGAGCTGGTCTCGCATCCGTATGAGGGCAACTACTGGGACTCGAGCGGCAATAACATCGGTTTCAAAGACCAGTATCGCGTGGATTTCATTACCGAACGCGGCGTGAAGCTGATCGAGCAAAAGCACGACAAGCCATGGCTGCTCTTTCTTTCGCAGCTTGAGCCGCACCATCAGAACGATGTGGACGACTTTATTCCGCCGAAACGCTATGAAAATAGTTACGATGATCCGTATATCCCTCTGGACCTGCGTAATCTTCCCGGCAATTGGCGCTCGCGGATTCCGGGCTACTACGGGTGCGTGCAGGCGATCGATGATTGCGTGGGCGCCCTCGAGGCGGCGCTGGAACGAACCGGTCAACTGGACAACACGATCGTTGTTTTCTTTTCCGATCACGGCTGCACTTTCCGCACGCGCTTGGGTGAATACAAGCGGTCGCCGCACGAGTCCGCGATCCGGGTTCCGTTCATCGTCGCGGGGCCGGGATTCGATCAATCAAAGACGGTCACAGAGGTCGTATCGCTGCTGGATCTGGCGCCCACCCTGCTGAACGGCGCGGGCATCGAGCCACCCGCGGCCATGCGCGGCAAGCCGCTGAAGACGCTGGTTGAAAGCGTGGAGGCGCGCAAGGCGTGGGACTCGACCGCATACTTCCAGATCAGTCAATCGATCTGCGGGCGGGGTATTCGCACCCGCGATTGGTGCTACTGCGTCTTTGATCCCGCGGTGCCCTGGGGCGAGGCGGAATACGGAGCCCACTACCAGGATTTCGCGCTGTACTCGATTGTCGGCGATCCTGCGGAGACGGTGAACCTGGTGGGGCGCCCGGAATACAAAGACGCTGCCGACCGACTTCGCGCGGAGTTGGAAAGGCGCATTGCTGCCGCGGGCGAACCCGCGACGGCAATTACGCCGATTCATTACTACGCGTGATTACGGACCATTTGCACCTCTATCGCATCGACCGGCACCTTTATTCTTCGGATGCGCAGGCTCGCGGGGCCTGATTTCGATGAGGGAATCCTGGTGTGCTGCGGCTTGACCGGTGCGGCATTTTGCATCCAGGCATCTCGCCCCGCGCTACAGACCCGTGACCCGATCCAAGATCGACCTGCCGATAAAGCGTGCACGCGAGCCCAGGTCACGTTCAATACGGATGACTTCATTCCATTTCGCCATTCGCTCGCCTCGTACGAATGAACCAACCTTGAGTTGTCCTGCATTGGTTGCGACGGCCAGGTGCGAAATGAATCCATCTTCGGTTTCGCCTGACCGCGCCGACACGATAGGGTTCCAACCGGCCTTTTGTGTCATTTCGATTGCTTCAAGTGTCTCGGTTACCGAACCAATCTGGTTAAGCTTGATGAGAACCGCATTTGCGACATTCTGCTCGATTCCGGTGCGAATTCGATCCAGATTTGTAGTGAAGAGATCGTCGCCGACCAATTGAATGCGGTCACGCAAGGTCGACGCCACCGCGCGCCAGCCATCCCAGTCAGTGTCCGACATCGGATCCTCAAGCGATACGATCGGGTAACGTTCGCACCAACCTATCAAAAGGTCCGCAAACTGAGTTGAGGTGAAAGCGCGGTCCTCCAGCCGGAAGAAATAGCGTTTCGTGTGCTCGTCATACAAATCGCTGGCGGCGATATCCAAGGAGATCGCCGCATCGAGGCCAGGGGTGTAGCCGGCATTCACAATGGCCTCGGTCATAAACTGCAATACCGCTTCGTTCGTTGAGAACTCCGGCCAGAATCCGCCCTCATCGGCCACTCCAAACAGTGTGCCACGCTTTTCCATCAGATCCCCCGCGGCACGATGGACGTTGTAGGTTATCTCCATAACCTCTTGAAATGACCTGGCGCCGATTGCGATCAACAGGAAGTCTTGAACATCAATGCGCCAGTGCGCGTGGGCGCCGCCGCCGACGATCTGGATCTCGGGTAGTGGCAGCAGGGTCCCATTTGAATTGCCCAGGTAGTCCCAAAGCGGTCGTCCCTGCGCGATGGCTGCGGTGCTCGCCGCGGCCATTGAAACAGCCAGAACCGCATTGGCCCCGAGTCGGGACTTCGACGGGGTTCCGTCCAGTTCGATCAGTCTCCGATCCAGGCCAGACTGGTCGCCAACATCCCACCCAATCAGTGCTGGGGCAATCTCGCGGTCGATGTTGGCTATCGCCTCGAATACAGAACGTCCCCGAAACTGGTTGGAGTTCCCGTCGCGCAATTCCAGAGCCTCAAATTGCCCAGTTGAAGCTCCCGATGGAACCGTTCCGTGCCCCCGTTCGCCGCTATCCAGGGTGATCTCTGCTTCGACGGTCGGGTTGCCGCGGGAATCGTAAACCTGATATGCGCTGATCGATTGAATCTTCATTTGCGCGCCTGCCATTCATTCAGATTCGCAAACCATTGGGGCAGAACGTCATCCAACGATGAACATCCCGTCAAGATTCTAGGCCCGGAAAATTGCCGCACCCACTCCGCCTGCCTGTGGTCGGAAAGATATTCGACAGGCGATTTGCCGTCGATCCTTGCCAGCAGGAGCATCAAGAGCAGTGGGGCGGTACGGCGTTCCAACTCCCGCGGGTCAATCGCGCCGCCGATCTCTTCAACGTAACGATGCCAAAAGGCTCTGCACATTTCGTCAAGTCCTAACTGAAGTGGAGCGTGGTAAAGACCTTTCAGCAGCAGATGGGTCAACAGAAATGCAACGTCGAATGCCGGGTCCCCATACCATGCAACTTCGCAATCCAGCAGCACCATTCGGGAAGGTGAAATCATGATGTTTTTGGGGCTGAAATCTCCATGAACCAAGCATAGCCGCGTAGATGCAAGGCGCTGCGCTTCGATTTCAAAAAAGGGTTGCAGTTCAGGGTGCCGGCTGCCTGTCGTCAGCAGGTAAGGCTCAATGCGCAACTGTTTGAAGTTCGCTGTGGTGTCGAATTGCCGTGCTACTTCGGTATTCGCAGCGGATGCTGCATGGATTTTTCCCAGGATTGTTGCTGCCAGAACGGCGTCTTCGATCCGGACCTCGCCACGCAATAGCATTTGTTTCCAGCTACCAAACTCCGGCCCAAGAAGCTCCATCGCAAAGTAACCGTGATCATCTGCGCCTGGGCGTAGCGAGGGAACCGCCCGGGGCAGGAATTGGGAGACATACTTGATGTACATCTGTTCGTAACGGTTGCGATTTATGTCGGCGATCCATTCGTCATCTACCCTCAACCTGGCAAGCGAGCGTTTTACGACGAACGCATCCTCGCCGTCATCGACGCGAAAGATCTCACTCGACACACCGCCAGTCAAAGGCGTAAGTTTCGCCTCCGGATGTCGCAGTACACTGTCTCGCCGAAGTGCATCGAGGAAATCCCTTGAAATCGATTCCCGCTGTTTGTTGCCCATGACGCTTAAGGGTAGCATCGACTGGGCCTCCCTTGGGTCGGGGGGCCACGCGGCCTGATTGCAGGCTAATGAGCGCATTCGCTAACGCAGTTCACCCTTCTCGCATCGGATTCAAGTATCTCGTTCTGAACTCGGTTCCCGGAGTAAATGCGAGCGCCCACGGACGAAATGCCGAATTATCCTAGGCTTCCTTGAAGACGGAATGAACAGTGCCAGATTGAATGGAACCACGTATGATTTCGCATTCGGCGTCATCGGACTTGCTAATGTATTTGCGTTTAGTGTGTTTAGTTACGTACATGGCAGCATCGGCCGCGTTCAACAGTTCGTCTTTGGTTGTGCCATCCAGGGGGTGAATTGCGATGCCAAGACTCGCTGAACCCTGCAAATCAATGCCATCGATGGCAAAACGGGTGTCGAAGCAACCTTGAATACGCGATGCGATCTCTTCAACATCTCTCTGAGATCTGACATTCGGAAGAAGCACTGCGAATTCGTCGCCGCCAAGACGGGCCAGTATATCAGCGGGTCGAATACTGCGCCTCATCCGCTGAGCGACCTTCTGGAGGTAGAGGTCTCCTATCATGTGTCCGTAAGAATCGTTGATCTGTTTAAACCCATCCAGATCGACATACACTAAGCCGAATGTATCGCTCCCGGTGTTCGCATTCTGAATCAGACCTTCAAGGTGCTTCTCAAGGGAGAAGCGGTTGTGAATATCTGTGAGCAAATCAAATTCGGACCGATGTCGAAGATCGGAGTAAAGGGCACGCGTTTCGATGGAGAGTGTGATGAGCCCAGCAGCCATTCGCAAAGCCTCCCCTTCGGCAGGGGAAGACTTCGTAAGCCGATGGAAAGCCGCGAAAATGGTCCCCAGCGATGAACCGGAGTGCGATGATACCTGGCTTTGAACAGTACGCAGATCCTCTGGCCGATGAGGACGGTTTCCGAGTTTGGCTCCATCCGCAAGGTCGCACCAACAGGGTGCACCGTTCAATCTGAACGCAACCAGTTCAGTAACGTCCTCGATGATATCGGAAAGCGGACGCATACCGTTGACATCTTCGAGGATTTGGGCGCGTCGTTTTTCGATTCTGGCCAATCTGGCGTTTTGATAACGCACCCGGCGTTCGATGCCCCAAGCCCTTGCACCAATTGCAAAAACCACCAGCAACAGCAGCCCCACGAGAATGATGAGATTCTTCACATTCAGGAGCGGGGGCCCTGCTACCACCGCGATGTCGTTCGATGTCCGAAGCAGAACATCAAATGCCACGGGACCCAGAAACTTGTCGCCATTGCCTAAGAAGCAGATACCCGTCGTGCGTACCGTGGAACCCAATGGAATCGCGTGAAAGGGCGGAAGCTGAACATCGAGACCGCGCGAAGGATGGAGATAAACTGCCGAGAAGAGTTGACCGCCAGAAATCAGAACGTATTCATCTTGCTCCGCTTCTCGGACGGCCATTACGAGCCTGCCTTCCACTGAGACCAGATCAAATGCGTGGGAACCGAGCGCCAACTCCTTCGCCGTCAGTGACAAAGGCTCAACCGCTGAAAGCACGCCGCTATCCTCGATTTCTGCTCGCGTGAGGGTAAGAGAACCGTTGCGCACATCAGGAAAGCCTGTGACGCTGGCCGCATCGCCAACCCGAAGTGGCTTCTCGAACTGGGTCTGGGCCCATATGCTCTTACTACCGCTCTGAAGCACAATCGTCGCGCCGGGTTGATAGTAGGTAATTGACCCTTGCACCCGGATTCGGCGTGTCCGTTCCTGAATGTCGTATCCTTTCAGGATTTCACCCATCGGAGTGGCTGGCAGTGACTTGGGAACGATGCTGGCAAGCTTTGTGACCTTCAAGTCCGACAATGAGGGGACTTCAAGAAGTATCCCCGTCATTTGCATTTTTCCGTCAAACTTTCCTGCGACAGCGCCGGTCACCTCGACATCTGCGTCCAAAAGCTGCTCCGGGTTCCTCGAATCTGCGTCAATTACCTCTGCGTCGATATTTCCCCCGTTCATCAGCAATTGCAGGTAGAGATTCTGGAGCCCGCCGTCCATCACAATGTTTGCGCTGCGTACGGTCGCGTGAACGGTAACCCTCTTGCAGTCGAGGTCGCCACGGATCAATTGTTTGAAGGTAGCTCTGACAGGTTCCGGCGCCGCACCATGCCGAACAACGGTGACGGTATCTCCTTTCACCTCGGGACGAAAGCTTGCACGAGTTGTTCCCGTGACCAGGACGAGGTCTCCTACCTTCAACCTGGCGTTGGGCATCGTCTCCACATAGATGGCATCGTCGCCCACCTGCACAAACAGATCAACGTCGCCCCCCTTGTAGTAGGTGACAGAGGCCTCGAATGCAACTGGGATGCCGCGGCTTGCCTCCTCGTTCGTGAGAGCGCGAATGGAACGTAAGGATGTGAGAGGAGCGGAATGCGCAGTTACAGCCAGGGCAACGCATCCATGGAGGATGGCAGCGAGAACTCCAGCGAAAACGAGCTTCCCTTGCTTCATCGTGCCACTTTGAAAGGTGACTATTCCCAAAACGGTCTAGCTCTCGTATTGCCCATCGGTCAAATGACCCAGATGTTTCAATACAGAGCGATCAAACGCCTCCATGAGATCGAGCCAGTCCGAACACTGAGGGCGCTCGCATTCGAACAGTATCCGGATCCATGTCCTCCACCCTTGAAATCATCACAGCTTCCTTGACGCTTCAAATGAGTTCGCGTATCTGGAGATTGATCCCAGCGGGCAACCTGGCCCAATTAGATATTGCATCCATCGTGTCATTAATCAGGAGGGCCGCACATCACGCAAAGGATGCAGGAATGCGTACTTTGGTCATCGGGCATTGCGAAACCGCTTTCCCGGCGTCGAGTGATGTATCGAGACAAGCGATCGGGGAAGATGTGAGGTCATGAACTTGCGGCTTTGTGACGGGTCCGACTTCGGCCTTGGACACGGCAGCCGGATGGGACTGGTTCACACGCAACCATCCGCTTCCGGCTCTTCCGAGTACCTCGTTGAGGTCGATCAGGTCATCTCACTTTGTTCCTCACGCACATGGCAAGGAGCGGTGGTTGTCGATGGCCGGTTCATCCTGGGCATATCCGAAGTGCGGAAGGTGATCCAGGTAGAGCGCCTCACACGATTAATGCGCCTAAAAGCCAACCTTCCGCTCCGGGAACCAGGTGATCTGAAGATTGGTGGTTGTCACTGTCTGTCGGCCGGGAAGATAGATGGGCGCCTTCCAATTCTCCAAGTCAAAGTCGCCCCTGATCTCGAAATCCTTGCCGATGCGCTTGACCGATTGAAAGCTGATGTCGTTCAGGGTGGTACCGCCGGAAACCAAACAGCTGGCATACGGGCAGCCCCGTCCGCTGAAGGTCTGTGTAGTCGAGCCCGGGATGAAGTCCTTGGTGGCTTTCTGATTGCGTAAGCTGACCTGCAGCCATTCATTGCCACTCAGGTGATAGGTAATCCAAGCCTGCCCGCCCTTGTCCTCGCGTCCGATCCAGTCGCCGAATAGCTGACCCTGGTTGGTGTAGCCCTGTTTCTCAATCTGTTCCCAATACATGAACCGACCGTACTCAATGGTTGAAGCTGTCGAACTGGGTGGGTCGGATGAGGCGGCTTCAACGCGAACGTCCAGCTTGGAATTTCCAGGCACATGCGATAGGTAGATGCCTGGTCGGATGGACGAGCGATGGGGAACATCAATCGGAGAAATGTCATCGTGGAGTTCGGAGTCAGTATAAAGCGTAAGAAAACGGCGGGCGAAAGGTAACCGGTAGGAAAAATCAAATGCCGCGAAGCGCGCCCCAGGGTCATCGGGACCGGTCTTAACCGTAGCTGCCGGCGAAGAAGTGCTGACAAAGCTCCTCAGAAACGTGCGCAGATTGACAGGCGAATGGCCCTCTCCTCCCCAGATCACAGTGCGCTCGAAGCCGAATTCGAGATTCTTTGTGGGCCTGAAGCTGATCTTTTCCACATGTACCCATGGATTCCCGGGATTGATCACGTTCGCCACTTTCGGCGAGGGGTTGGCCACATACGCCGGGTTGGGCATAAAGGTATGGCCCCGCAGCGGGCCCGTCAAAAACTCATAGCGGAATGGTCCGGTAAGCCGGGAGAGCAAAGGGACAGAGAGAGGCACAATCCGGTCGATGTGCAGGGCGTAAATGTTTTCGGCATTGTTCGAGTAAGCCATCGCGCCCCCCTGACCGGGTCCCAGCCATTCATCCTTCTTGCCGAAGGAAATTACGTGGTTAAGCACTTGAGCGGAGAAGTACGCCTCCAGCAACCGTCCATTGATAGCCGCGCCCATCGGTCCCATCGGGATGGAGGCCTGGTTATACGGTAGGCCCGTAGCAGAATTCAGAAAGCTCGTGCCGTCGACCGTGGAGAGTGCATTAGCTAGCGAGGCGGAGTAGCCATTGGCCGAGGGCGCTCCCTGGAGTTCCCCACGGACATAAAGCACAAACCTGCCGGCAGTGGTATAGCCGCTGGCGCCGGAGTAGTTGTTGAGCCCGCCTTCGTAAGGCCGCCCGTAGTCGTTCACGATCGTCGATCCCAGGTGAAAGCTGTCGCGTAGTGGCCTTCCGCTAATGGCCCGCGCAACCGAATACACCGATTCGATGCAGGCGGTTCTCTCATACCTGTCGGAAGGGCCTTCGGCGTCGGAATGCAACTCGCGGCTGACCGCCTCATAAATCTCCCGCGCCTCCGCAATAGCCGGGTCATCACCCTCGTGATCCGCGTCATGGATGCGATCGCCGGCCTCTCTCAGCATGAAACTGACGCTTGCACGCGTCCACGGTCGCAGTCCCAGAAAAACATGGTCTACGAAGCCCAGTGAGTAGAGCCGCAGCATGGCCGGATAGGTCCAACTGTCTACTGGAATGTAAGGCGAACCTAACGTGGAAGGCTCGCAGGAGGATGCGGAATGGCTTGCATCGTTCCCTGAGTTGGCGTCCGGCGGGATAGGCTGTTCCGCTGCGAGCACGATCGAAACAGCGAAGAACAGTCCGGCAGACACAATTGCGCATCGGCGCACAAGCGCCAAGTCAACACCGCTGCCTGTGTTCGTGGCCTCACCTATCCGCAGCTTGTCCAAGGTGTGCCTGAACCTCTCGCATTCTGTTTCCGAAAGAATGGCGGACGAAGTAGCTGCGGCTATTTCGGGTCGGCCAATCCCATATTTGAAATACCAGCGCTGAACCATGCGTGCGTTGCGCCCCAAGTACCGTCAGATTCATTTCCACCTGTGTAGGCCGCGCTTCACCCACGCGACCTGGTGACCCGCCTGAGATCGCGGAGTTTTTTTGAATCCGAGCGATCGCGTAGCCCTGCGCTGTTCCGAAAACAAGAGCGATCGGATCTTTCGATCCAACTGGAGTTTGGGTGACTAAAGTCATCTTAATTGATTTTGCAACCTTTAAATTCACTTTTAGTACTTTTGTAATCGAAGTTAAATGAGCACAAACATAACTCAGTTATGTGACGACGAACACATCGATGGTCCTTTAGGGGCTGCTTCAATAGAAAGCATGCCGACAGACTGCAGGGTTCGGCCATTCTTTGCCGTTTCTCGACGGGCACACATGGGTATTCAAGACTTCGCAGACTAAAGTCTCAGCTTAAAATTGTTCTCTTCCATTAACTTACACGACGCACCGGCATGGACTTACCTCGCCTTTAAGGGGAGAGTTATGCCGTGATGGATATCGACAGGCTGGCATCCGACTGAGAATGCTAAGTCACTATAGCGAAGCTATGCCCTGTTTTCAGATCGAAGGAATCCGCACCATGGGCATTGCACAACAGATATCGTTCCGTGAACCTAACCCGGTCCAGCAGCGAGGGACGGAAAAGGGCCCCGACCAGTCAGAACGCAAGTGGTACGCGATCTATACGATGCCTCACAACGAGCGGACCGTGTCGAATTACCTGATCGTCCGCCAAGTTGAATCTTTTTTCCCCGTGTACGAAAGCACGCATGTCTGGAAGAATCGTCAGCGCGTAAAAATTGCGCAGCCGCTGTTCCCGTCCTATCTATTTGTCCGGATTCACGCCGACGATCGCTCCCTGGTTCTTCGCTCGCCGGGAGTTCTCAGGATTGTGGGCAATCCTCGAGGAGCCTGCCCGGTTCCTGACGCTGAAATCGAGTTTCTTCGTTCCGATTTCTGCAGGGGCAGGATCGAACCCTACCGGGAGCTCGTTATCGGCGAGATGGTCCGCATCAAGAGCGGTCCATTGCAGGGACTCCAGGGAGTTCTGGTGAAGAAGAAAGACAGCCTCCGGTTTGTGCTGACGATTGAAATGATCAATCAGAACGCTGCCGTCGAGGTCGCGGCAGAGGAACTTGAGAGAGTTCTTGTTTAGCAACACATGGTCCTGGTTCTGCCCTGAGGCGGGTAGAGAAATATTGCGCATTGCGTAGGATTCCTCTTCATTCTCCATACAACAAGCAGGCGCAACTCATTTAGCAATGCAAGCTACGTTCATGCCCGAAATATCATCGCGCATCCGGAGTTCTCAAAGATCACCCACGGCGGCCAGTATTCGACGACAAATAGCCGCAAGGTCGTCGACGAATACGCAGCCTTCTGGCTCGGCACGCTGTTGACGCCAGTTCAGACTCCTCGATCGCTGCTGTCGCGCCACCCAAAATTGCCAATTACTGACGAGTGCCGGGAACCGCGCGAAGATGCAATGGATTGCTCAAGCCGCTGAGGATTCCTCCTTGCTCTGGATTTTGAGACATTTATTTGCCGCGGCTCGCACTCCAGAGCGTGTTCACCTGCGCCGATGACAATCGGTATTTCGAAAGGCTGTATGGCTCCCAATCTTCACTTCGCGCTTCTTTGTCGCCCAAACCGATTTAAGTCCATTCAAGTCTCTGCTCTGAGGTGCTTCATTGCGGGACTGAGCATGGCCGCGCTTATGCTGCCCGTGACGGCCCAAACGGGCGCCACCGCGAATACGGCGAACGGCATGCGACCTCCGCTTGGCAATTCTGCTGTTGACCCGATGCAAGCGGCAATGTCTGCAGGAGCAATTATTAGTCTGTTACAGCAACAGCCTATGCTGCTTCGAATTGCCAAGATCCGGATGGCGCAGGCCCTATCCGTGGATCCTGACTCAGTGACCGACCAGATGCTCTTCGACAGGATTCAGCAAGATCCAAATCTGCGCATGCAGATCTCCCTCCAGTTGCAGAAGCGCGGTTATGACGCCTCAGGCGGCATGGGAGCCCAGTTTGGCAGTCAGGGTCAATACGGAACCCAGATGACGTCCGGTGGACAAATGCAGCAGGGCAACCCAATGCTGCCTGGAAGTCAGAGCCAGTATGGCAACCCGTCGCAATACGGCAATCCGACGCAGTATGGAAATCAAGCGCAACCTTATACCCAGCTTCCATTGGGAACTCAGCAACAGCCTTCCTACCCTGCGCAAGGTCCGTATTCGTCTGGCAGCTTTCAGCAGGCAGGATGTCCGACCTCAACCAATCTTCAGTCACCATACGGACAGACATCAACATATGGTTCTCAACCGGCTTATGCCGGGCAGGCTTTAAGTGGCATTGCTCAGGGCGGCACGGCGCAACCTGCCAACGGGTCACTGCCGACAAACGGTCCCCAACTATCGAACTATTCTCAAACGATGGCGAATTGCCCGCCTGTCAACGGGGCGCAAAATGGCTACTGGACAACGCAACCGGCACCTTCTTTCCCACTCACGCTGCAACTGCCGATCCCTTATTCCAACCTGCCTTCTTTGCAGGACCTTTACACACAGATGCAGCCTCCCGATACGAACCTGAAGCGGTTTGGTAGCGACGTGTTTGTACTGGGCACAGGCAATCCCGATAGCCTTCCGATTGACCTGCCGGCCGGCCCGGACTACGTTCTCGGTCCCGGCGATGTGGTCACGCTGAACATTTGGGGATCGCAACCGCAGACGCTGAACGAGATGATCGATCGCCAGGGACAGATTGCTCTGCCCGAAGCGGGCACCGTGGCCATCGCGGGACTCACCATCTCGCAAGGTCAGCAAGCTATCAAAAAAGCTCTTCAGACCCAGTATCGAGATGCTCACGTAGAGATTGCGCTGGGAAGGGTGCACACGGTGCGCGTCTACGTCGTGGGAGATGTGCAGCGGCCGGGCGCATACGATGTGAGTTCCCTCTCCACTCCGCTGAATGCCTTGTACGCCGCGGGTGGTCCCACGAGCCAAGGTTCGATGCGCGTGTTGCGCCAATACCGGGGCGACAAACTGGTCCGCGAAGTTGACCTCTACGATTTCTTGTTGCGGGGCGTGCGTTCCGGAGTCGACCGTCTTCTCAACGGTGACACCATCCTTGTGCCGCCGGTGGCAACCCAGGTGACTGTGAGCGGCATGGTACGAAGGCCGGCAATCTACGAGTTGAAAGGCGATGAAAGCCTGAAGAATGCGATCGAAATGGCTGGAGGAATCATGGTTTCGGCCAGCCTGCAGCAGATAAACATCGAACGAATCGACGCCAACCAGCGCCGCACCACGCTGAGCATTCGTCTTTCAGAAAGATCGAGTGCGGCTACGGAATCCGATCTTCAGTTGAAACCAGAGGAATCACCCGCAAGCGCGGTAGAGCCTGGCTCCGGAAGAGAACCCGCGAAAGGAGGAGCGGCGGATCTCCGCGACCCATTCGCATCGGACAACCCTGTAGCTTCACTAGAGGACAAGGAGGCCATGCGGAAGCTCGCCGCCTTACCCGCGCGGGACGGCGACAAGATCGAAATTCTTCCGATCCTGCCCTACAACGAACAAATGGTCTTCCTCGATGGCCACGTCTACCGGCCCGGAAGATATCCATATTTCGAAGGGATGAAAATCATCGATCTGCTGAAAAGTTATCAGGATGTTATGCCTGAACCCTCCGATCACCTCGAATTGATTCGATTGAAGGCGCCCGACTATCGCCCGGAGACGATCAACCTGAATCTTCCCGATGTGCTCCAGGGAAACGACCCGATCCTGCTGAGGCCGTTCGATGTTGTAAGGGTATTTAGTCGTTACGAGATGGACGCGCCCATGGTGACCATCGATGGGGAAGTTCTTCGTCCCGGCGACTATCCGCTCGGAAAAGGAATGACCGCAAGCGCATTGATCGCCATGGCCGGCGGCTTCCGGCGAAGCGCATATCGTAAAACTGCCGATCTCGCAACATACGACATTGAAAACGGCACCAAGGTGCAGTTGATGCACCAGTCTGTCGAACTGGAAGATGGCTTGCAAGGAAACAAGGCTGCGGACGTTGCTCTGAAGCCCGGTGACGTTTTAAGCATCCGGCAATTGACCGGTTGGAACGACATCGGCAGTTCGGTAACCGTCACTGGTGAAGTGGTCCATCCCGGTGTATACGGCATCACGGACGAAGAACCGATGAGCTCGGTACTTAAACGAGCCGGTGGATTGCGCAGCATTGGCTACCCTCAAGGTGCCGTTCTCGAGCGCAACCAAGTTCGCGAAATTGGCGAAAAATCGCGACAGGACCTCATCCGCCGGATTCAGTCACAGGACCTGACGTCCGCGACGGTTTCAAGTGCGCAAACACCGCAGGAGCAGGCCGAGATGCTGCAGACCATGCGCCTCCAACAGCAACAGGCCCTGACGGCGCTCGAGAGTGAGCCAGCCAACGACCGGCAAGTGATCCACATCTCAAGCGACGTTTCGAATTGGGAGAATACGCCGAACGACATCGAGATGCGCGATGGCGATATTCTTACCATTCCGAAGAGGGCTTCCTTCGTCATGGTGACCGGTCAGGTGTACAGTTCGGCGGCCTTGACCTTCTCGAAGGGCAAGACGGCGGAATGGTACTTGAGCCAGGCCGGCGGCGCCACCAGCATGGGAGACAAGAAGAACATCTTTATCGTGCGCGCCGATGGATCAGTCATCGGAAGACGCGGCCGGTTTCACGGAGCGGTGCTGTCTGTCCATCTCAATCCCGGAGACTCTGTGGTTGTGCCCGAAAAGATCGTCGGACCTCCGCTCTGGAAGAGCCTGCTCAGCGTTGCGCAGATGTTATCCGCGGTTTCGCTCACCGCAGTTGTAGCAGGGGGGCTCTAGGCCTGCTGCGCAAACTTAGCGCGGCAGATCGCGGATATTCGCACGAATGTATTTCAAATGATGTTCACACAGCACTAGAAACATCCCTCTCACAAACACCATGGTTACGTCAGACCAATCGGCGTCACGTGCAGCGCGAGTTACCTCGCTTTCCGCCATGCCTTCCCTGGCATCGGCGAGAAAGGCCCGCCTCGACAAGATTTTGAACCTTGCCGAAGCGGCTTGGGACGGCTTGGTAACGGCCGCAGCCGTCTCCGCTGCGGTGTATCTCTATCAGGCGTTCCACTTGGGAAAGCAAGCCCATTTCCGGCCCGGCATGATAGCCCTGGCAGCCACTGCAGTTGGCGCGCTTTTTGTGCTGCTGCTGGATCGCGAGGGGGTTTATCGCAGCGGAAATAGCCTGCTTCGAATCAGGGAAACAGAACGCGTCCTGCGCGTGTCCATGTATGCTGGCCTATTGGCAATGCCGGTTCTCTATTTCGCCGGCCATGCGATTCCACGCCTGATTATCATTCTGAGCCTCGTGTTTGTGGCGGTCTTTCTGACCCTCGCCAAGCAGCTTTTC
>CAWIAE010000015.1:0-260154 GCA_963833995.1 uncultured Acidobacteriota bacterium
TCGGCAAGGGTGCGTGACGCCGTCTGAGTTAGATTGCTAAGTTCAATCAGTCGGCGAGGTCGGCTGAGATTGAACAGTAAAAGCGCAACGCCCATTCCTGGTGCGATCGAGCAGTTGCAAGGGCAATTGGATGAATTTCGCAGCACACGGCCGCATCGGACGAAGCTGCCGGAGACGCTTTGGCAGGCGGCGGTGGAGTTGGCTCGTCAGTATGGTGTGTATTCAGTAGCTCATCCGTTGCGGCTGGACTATACAGGGCTGAAGAAGCGGCTCGACGGCGTTCCGGATCACAAAAAGAAGGCAGCCAAGCCGGCATTCGTTGAGTTGATCACGAAGCATTCGGCGACGATGGCGGATTGCGTGATCGAATTCGAGTCCTCTGTTGGCAGCAAGATGCGCATTGAGTGGAAGGCATCGACTGCGCCCGATTGGATAAGCCTGTTTCGTGCCTGGCGGGAATCGGAGCGATGATTCATATCACGGCGCAGATGCGGGTGCTGGTGGCGATTGAGCCCGTCGATGGCAGGAAAGGGATAGATTCATTGGTTCGGGTCTGCCAGAGCCAGCTCCGTGAAGACCCAATGACTGGTTGTGTTTTTGTGTTCAGGAGCCGGCGCGGCACGTCGATTCGGTTACTCAGCTATGACGGCCAGGGATACTGGCTTGCACAAAAGCGTCTTTCCAAGGGGCGGTTCACATGGTGGCCGGAATCGAACTCAGCTGCCAAACGACTGGAGTCTTACGAGGCCCAGCTGTTGATGGTAGCCGGCGATGTGTCGCGAGTTCGTGCTGCACCGATGTGGCGGCGGGTGAGCGAGCTGGCGTAGAAATCGCAACGCGCATACATTTTTCCCTTGCGTTCCAAGAAAGGCTGTTTCATACTGCTGGGCAATGGCTGAGTTCCGATATCGCGGCCGGGAGATCCATCAGGAAGACATCCTCTATATACGTACGCTGATTGAGCAGTATCCGAAGGAAAGCCGCCGCAAACTATCGACGCGAATATGTGAAGCCTGGCAGTGGCGCCAGAGTAATGGCACGTTGCGCGACATGGTATGCCGCGGGATGCTGCTGATGCTGGATAGGGCCGGGCAGATCACACTGCCGCCTGTCAGTTACGTGCGGCATAATCCGCTGACACACAGAGCCCGGCCGGAGCCGGTGCTGATCGATAAGACTCCCATCGAAGATCCGCTGCGCACACTGCAGCCGCTCGAGTTCGAGCAAGTGCGTCGCACTGCGCAGGAGCCGTTGTTCAACAGCCTGATGGAGGAGCATCACTATCTTGGTTATGAACAGCCAGTAGGAGAGCACTTGAAGTATCTGGTGTGGGCAGCAGGCCGTCCCATCGCGTGCCTGGCATGGTCATCTGCTCCGCGCCATCTTGGTAGTCGTGATCGTTACATCGGCTGGGACGCTGCTTCGCGACGTCGCCGTATCCGCTTTATCGCTTACAACACGCGATTCCTGATCCTGCCCTGGGTGCGGGTCGAGCATCTGGCATCGCATCTTCTGGGCCGCATGTCGGCGCGGATCTCCGATGACTGGGAACAGATGTATGGGCATCCGATTTACTTCCTGGAGACGTTCATCGATCCGGAGCGGTTCCGCGGGACCTGTTACCGAGCGGCCAACTGGGTGCTGATGGGAAGGACTACGGGTCGAGGCAAGCAATCCAACAGCTATGTTCCGAATCGATCAATCAAGGAGGTTCTGGGATATCCGTTGACGAAGCATTTTCGTGAACTGCTGGGGGGAGCGGCATGAAGAAGACCAGGCGTCGCATCGACGTGAACCTGGAGGAGCTGGACCGGGTGCTGGACGGAGCGCGGGAAGCGCCGTTGAGCGAGTCTGATCACAACAAGCTCAGAGAGGCGTTGCACGCACTGGCGGAGCTGTTGTTGCGGACGCGCACTACGGAGAAGACCAGTTCGGTGGTTGGGGAGCAGGAAGGCTCTCAAACCGGAACACAGCCGGATAACAACGCGACACGGCCCCCTGGCCACGGCCGCAATGGAGCAGAGGCATTTGGTGGTGCGCAGAAGGTGGATATCAAGCATCAGAAGCTGAAGCATGGCGATCGTTGTCCAGAGTGCGGAAGAGGCAATGTGTACGGGCAGAAGGAGCCGAAGGTGCTGGTGCGGATCGTCGGTCAGGCGCCGCTCGCGGCTACAGTTTACTCACTCGAACGGTTGCGCTGTGGCGCTTGCGGGCAGGTGTTCACGGCCGAGGAGCCGGAAGGAGTGGGACCGGATAAGTACGATGAGACGGCTGGGGCGATGATCGCCCAGCTCAAGTATGGCGCCGGAACTCCGTTCAATCGGCTGGAACAACTGGAGGCACAGATGGGGATTCCGCTGCCGGCGGCTACGCAGTGGGAAATCGTCGAAGAAGCAGCGCAGCCGCTCAAACCGGCGCGGGATGAGTTGATCCGGCAAGCGGCACAGGGCACGGTGGTCCATAACGATGACACTGGCATGCGGGTGCTCATGCTGCAGCGTGATCCCAACGACGAGCGCACGGGCGTGTTCACCAGCGGCATCGTGTCGGTGGACCAGGGTTGGAAGATCGCGCTCTACTTCACTGGCAGCCGGCATGCTGGCGAGAACCTCGCCGAGGTGCTCAAGAAGCGCAGCGCAGAGTTGCCCAGCCCGATTCAAATGTGCGATGCACTGTCACGCAATGTGCCGAAGTTGCCTGCGGGCGTGGAGATCCTGTTGGCTAACTGCCTCGCGCACGGTCGTCGGCAGTTCGTGGACGTGGCGGAGAACTTCCCCCATGAATGTCGCTATGTGCTGGAGATGCTGGGCCAGGTGTATGGACATGACGCCGAAGCGCGTGAACGTGGCCTGACGCCGGACGAGCGGTTGCAGCTTCATCAGCAACGCAGCCGGCCGGTGATGGATAAACTGCACGCGTGGCTTGAGGCGCAGTTAGCCGAGCGAAGGACGGAGCCAAACTCCGGGCTGGGCCAGGCGATCGGGTATCTGCTGCGGCACTGGCAACCCCTGACGTTGTTCCTTCGCAAAGCCGGAGCCCCGCTTGATAATAATGTCGCCGAAAGGGCCTTAAAGCGCGCCGTTTTACATCGAAAGAACGCGCTCTTCTACCGTACGCTGCATGGCGCGCAAGTCGGCGATCTGTTCATGAGCCTGATCCATACATGTCAGTTATGTGGCGCCAACTCCTTCGACTACCTGGTCGAGTTGCAGCGCCACGCCCGCGAACTGGCTGCCTGCCCCGCGGAATGGATGCCCTGGAACTATCGCGACACTCTGGCGAGAAGTGTGCAGCGCGCCGATTCGGCAGAGTTATGATGAATCCCTGATGGCCGAAAAGGATAGTCTGCGGTCAGGTAAATGGAGCCTCCTGATATGCCCGTAAAACGGGCCTCCGGAAAGTATGAATCGCGGAGGGTTTTTGGCCACCCCGGAAAGCGGCCGAAAACCGCGCTTCGCGCCGCACTCTATGCCCGGGTTTCCAGCCACGATCAGCAGACCTTGCCCATGCAGAATGGCGCGCTGCGCGATTATGCCGCGCGGCGGGGCTGGGCCATCACCATGCAAGTGAAGGAAGTCGGTTCCGGCGCCTCTCAGCGGAAAATGCGGGAAAAACTCATGGAAGCCGCGCGGCGACGCGACATCGACGTGGTGCTGGTCTGGCGCCTAGACCGGTGGGGCAGATCGGTCGCTGACCTACTCGCCACTATGCAGGAACTGCAGCATCTCGGTGTCGGCTTCGTGTCGCTGACCGAAGCTCTCGATCTGACCACGCCAGCCGGCCGCGCCATGGCCGGACTTCTTGCTGTTTTCGCTGAGTTCGAACGAGAAATCCTTCGCGAACGCGTCCGTGCCGGGCTTGCTCATGCGCGAGAGAACGGCAAACGTCTGGGTCGACCACTCACCGCCGCACTGCATGCCAATCGGGTCCGTAAACTGTTCCGCCGCGGCATCAGCAAATCCGAAATCGCCCGTCGTCTTCACATCGGCCGCACTTCAGTGCGCCGCGTCCTATCATCAAAGAAGAGCTGACATGGCAACGAAAACCGCACCTGATTCCGACATCTACCAGATCAAGGTCACTCTGCTCGGCACAAAGCCGCCGATCTGGCGCCGCCTCCTGGTCCCCGCCGATGTGACCTTGGCGCAGTTGCACAACATGCTGCAAATCGCGATGGGATGGGAAGACGGGCACATGCACGAGTTCCGGGTCGGCCGGCGGCGCTTCGGCCAGCCGGAACCTGCCGACGCATTTATGAGAATGCCTCGCACAGAGAGCGAGCGCACCGCTCGTCTCTCCGCTGTCCTCGGAAGATCGGGCACCAAGATGATCTATGTCTACGATTTCGGCGATAGCTGGGAGCACAGCATCGTGCTGGAGAAACAGCTTACCGCACAGCCAGACACGACTTATCCCATCTGCACTGATGGCAAGCTCGCTTGCCCGCCCGAAGACTGCGGCGGTATCCCCGGATACTACAACCTGCTGGAAGCACTCGCCGATCCCCAGCATCCAGAACATGAGGAGATGCGCGACTGGATCGGCGACGACTTCGATCCTCAGGCCTTCTCCATCGACTCAGTCAACCGCAAACTCGCACCCAAGCCCCGTCGTTCCAGCGTACCCAAGAATTAATCCGTTCCTGCTACTACGCAGCCCTGCCGAAAAGACACCACTCATTGGGCGCCTCTTTCGAACCAATAATCCAACCATCCATCTGACCCTTTTCCAAAGTCGCCTTCAAAGCCGCCCTGGCCTCGCAGCCCGGAAAGATCACCTGTCCCCGATCCAGGAACTACAAACCATGTCGCCTTGTTCTTTCCGCTCTGGACTGTTCCTTACCTTGAAGCACGAAGGTGCCGTGGCGTCCGTCCAGTTTTCCGATGAATCGTTGCATGCTGACCATGCTCGCAAGTTTATCGTCATGTTGAACCTGCAAAGCCCGAACCGATGATTCGCCATCGATATCGCCTAAGAACTTTTCGCTTATGTGAATTTCCACTAATGTTGGGCTCGTAGTTTCGTGGGGCTTGGCCTCAGAACTCTGAACGGTGATCTTCGATTGAGCGCTCGCTGCCAACAATGTGGCGAGACAGAAGATTGCCAGTGATGCAACGGTTCTGCGGCTCATAGTATTTCTCCTTCCTGACCGACGCCTCTAGCGGGGTGTTGTTACACGCCGTCGGAATACCAGAAGTCGCAGGAGTTCAGTTCCGCATCGAGGGCGTATGGGTTATGCCCACTAACAGACCTTCCGGCCCCAACATTCGCGTAACGACCTGGCCCCAGGGTTCTTTTCGCGTCGCAACCAGCAGTTCGTAGCCCTGCGATTTCAGTTCCGCTGTGGCCTTTCGATATTGTCTACATCAAACTCGATCCACGCTTGTGGCACGGCAAGATTGCCAGGCCATTGATCGGTGCCAAAGCAGGACTCAGCCGCCTGCGCCAACGGCCACAAGGCAAAATGTTTCACGCCATCGAGTTCGCCCGTATACAAATAGCCGCTGGCGTCTTCTTTGAACTCCAGACCCAACGTTTCGGAATAGAATTTGCGGCTTGCAGCCGGGTCGCGAACAATCGGGCCAAAACCGACAACGAAGAGCACGTCGATGTTTTTCGGCGTTTTCATAGGGATTTAGCTTCCTGCCTCAGTGAGTCTGTTCCACGCCCTCCACGCAGCCCAACTGAATGCAACAGCCGAGGCCGCGATCCCAATTACCGCGAACACTGGAGAGGGCATGCGAAGATGTCGCGGCCCGAAGCTTGCTTCCTCCCGAACATGCTCTGGCCGCGCTCCAATTCCCACCGCGTATCCCACTGCGCGGTGAATTCCAGGAATCATCATCGCTGCCTTTAACTGCCATGGAGCCCGGATCGGCCCGGGATTCTCAAACACCCGTGCGAAGCCGCGATGAGCAAATAGCTGGATCGTCTGCGTAACGCGTGTTGGAAACTCGCGTCTCTTTTGCACTGCCGCTAAAGCCGCCACTGGAACGCGTCGCGCCTGAAGTGGTCCGGTCAATATGTTGGCGGCGGCGACGGCATCCTGAATCGCCAGGTTAATTCCGACTCCACCAGCCGGAGACATGGCGTGGGCAGCATCTCCAATGCACAGCAGACCCGGCCGATACCATCGTTGAAGTCGATTGATCTGCACTGTCAGGATTTTGATCTGCTCCCAATCGTGAAGTTCGTTCACTCGTTCGCCCAGGTACGGCGCGATCTGGCGAATGTCGGCACGGAACGCATCGATGCCGCGGGCTTTGATCTCGTCATACGAGCCCTTTGCGATGATGAGGCCTGCTTGAAAATAGTCCGAGCGATTGATCAGGATCAACGCTTTTCCATAGTTCACGTTGCCGAGCACCTGCGCCGAATCGTCCGGCGTGCGGCTGATTCGGAACCACAAGACATCGATGGGCACTCCGTGTTCGATCTACTTCCAGTCCGGCCGCTTTGCGAGTAAGGGAATGACGGCCATCGCAGCCCACCACGAGATCCGCACGGATCTGCATCTCTCGCCCTTCGTTCTGCACCACAACTCCCGTAATCCGATCGCTCATCTCTCATCAGATCTGTAGCTTCATATTGCAGGAGCAGTTGGAAGGAAGGAAACTTCTTTGCTTTAGCCGAAAGAAAGTTCAGGAAGTCCCATTGCGGCATAAGTGCGACGAATTTGCAGGTCACAGGCACATGCCGAAAATCGGCCACCTCGAATAGGGAATCTCCGACGATCACTCCGAGCGACTCTACCTTCTCATGCGGTAAATCGAGGAACTCCTCCAAGAGCCCAAGTTCCTTCAGCACCTCGAGAGTCGATGGGTGCACAGTGTCGCCGCGAAAATCACGAAAGAAATCCTGGTGCTTTTCCAGCACCGCAACATGGACACCCTTACGCGCCAGAAGGTATCCGAGCATTATGCCAGCGGGCCCGCCACCCACCACACAGCAAGTCGTTTCCAAAACCTCAAGCGCCATATCTGGATGGCCTCCTGCCGCAAAACCGCTTAAGTTCTTCGATGCTGAATGGATCCTCACCGTGGATAGGGACTATGCGAAAGTGGCGTTTACTTTTTCTCTCATTGCTTCGCCTCGAGCTGGCTTCAGGTACCGAATTGTGCTCTCTAGATTCGTATGGCCTAGCCAGGCCTGAACCGTGCGCAGGTCCACGCCGGCCGCCAAGTGCATGGTTGCGAATGTCGCTCTGAACTTGTGAAGCCAGTATCGGTCGCGATCCAAACCCGCACGTGCCGCATTCCGCTTCAGAGCCCTCAGCATATGCGTATCTGGCCGACCGCTTGCTGTACAGAAGACGAGTGAATCGCCCTTTGCATTCTCGGGCTTTAACGCTCGCAAGATTTCAACCAGTTTCGTAGGAATGGGTACCTCCCGCTCCCGGTATGCTTTGGGTGCGAAGTCATACTGTGGTTTCCAACGCATGTTGATCGTACTCGCGTTGAGGTTGACGTCGTTCCAGACGCAATACATTGCTTCCTGTTCACGGAGGCCTGTCATTAAAAGGAAGTTGTAGAGGGTGAGGTGATAGGGAGAACAGACCTTGAACAGACTCTCCAGTTCACCATGTTCATAGATTTCAACTTCCTGCTTCACGAATTTCGGGCGATCGTTCTTTCCCACCAGCTTAGGGAGCCCATTGGCCGACAGGAAGGTCAGGAGGCAGGCGAACTTGTTATGGACCGATCGCGGCGATTGCTTCTTCGTCGTCTTCAAGAATGCGGCGAACTTCAAAAGGTCCTTCCGCTCAAGCGTCTCCAGATTTACCTTGGCGGATGATTCTTGGAAATACCCGAGCGCGATCTCGTACCCCTTATGAGTCTTCGGGTCCTTCGTGAGCTTGACCTCTTCGAGGAAGTCGGCAACGGCCAGTGCAATCGGGCGCTTCAGTGCCTTTGCGGGCTCGTCCTCTCCGGGAAGCACGTTCAAGCCTTGGGCGAGTGCTCTGAGTTCAGCTTCCTTGCGAAGACGCGAAGCTTGCGCTTCCGCCGCGACCGTGCCCACGGAGGTTCTCACCCGCTTGCCCGAGCTATCGGTGTAATCGATGTAGTAGGTGCCCTTGGGACAGCGCACTTCCTTGCGGTCCATCCACACCCAGTCAGGCTTGATCCTGCCGTTGTTCGCACCGACGACTGGATAGAAGCGCTGACCCTCAGGAGTCGTCACTCTTTTGGTCAAGTTGACGCTAATGTTCACCCGAAAAGTCTATCAAATTCTTCGTATCTATTCTCGTATCTATGTGGGTATCTTATTGATTCTAATGGTCGGGGCGGAGGGATTCGAACCCCCGACCCTCTGCTCCCAAAGCGCACAGGGTCGCACAACAGGCTCCAGCGGTTCGCCCTACCATTCATTATCAATCTTTACTTAAACATGGCATTCTCAATAATTTGCGGAGACTCTAAAGAGGGGTTCTACGCACGTGTGGGGAAATGGTAATACCTGATTTTTACATCGCTTTACATTTAAGGTCCCCCCAATTTCCCCCACAGTCGATAACCCGGTTTTGTCGCCATGACACCGGTCACATCTTGGACCACAACGCCAGAGGAAATTGGCCGTCCAGCCAGAGCTAGGAGACATCACGCGCCCGACGTGCCAGGGCCTCAGTCCTCTTAACCAATGAGCCGATCCGGCGGCGCTGTCTCTCCGCGTCTCTGCGAGACTGCACGCGAGGTTGTAGAGCCCGTGTGTCAGATAGGAGAGCCTGCTCCCTCACCCACGCGGCCAGCACCGCGGGGTCAAGCCGCCAGCTCGATCCGATCTGCATCGCCGGCATGCGGCCCCGCGTCGCCATCTCAAACGCCGTCTTGTATGAGATGGAGAACAGTTCCGCAAACTCCCTAAGCGTCAGAGCGTTCTTATGGTCTGCGATTCTTTCAACCAGCGTCGTTTGCGCGCTGTCACTTGTCGTGGCCATCGTTGCTTCTCTCATCGTTCCGTGTCCTTTGCGTCTGGTTACCGTTTCAGCCGTCCCGGTCGATACAGAGACCGGGACCGACCCAATGAAATTGAAAAAGTGAATGAGGTTGGATTAGAGCGGGCGCGCCTTCAGGTAGGTTTGCTCGTTCATGCCCCACTTATAGCAATGCATGGCGCAAACCAAGCGAGCGAATTTGAGCACGGAACCTGCATCGTGTCTCACCAGGGCGCGGTCGAGCTTCTTCAGGAGTTTTGTCTCTCGGAGTCCCCTGTCGTAGGATTCGTTTTCAAACTGTTCCCGCATCTTCTCTTCCACCTTTGTGAATAATCCTGATGCGCCCCATTCGATAGGAAAGCTTCCGAAACGGGTGCCCCGCTCCGGTTGGAGTCGATGGGCTAAATGTGCTCTGTCCCTGCCAGCGTCACTGGCGGCCTCTCTGGCCTCTTTCGCCAAAGATGATTCGTGCCTCTTAGTCATTTCCCTTGGATTCCTTTCATGTTGAATCGCGTTAGTTGGAGCCGTGTGTCATGTGCGTTATCGAAAAAACTGGAGATGGGAGGAAATCGCCCGAAGTTTGACTTCCCTAAAATTTCAATGTTCGGTAGCTGGAAGTCGGTTTCTCCTCTGGCTCGGATGGTTTGAGAATTCCCTCTCGCAGCGCAAGCCGGTTGATGGCGTATTGCACAACTGCTGAGTAGGAGAGACCGAGATGCTCAGAGAGGCCACAGAGCAAATGCTTATTATCCTGACGGAGGAAGCGGAGGCTTTTCGGAATAGGCATGAGCCATCGTAGGTCAATTCTGGGTGATTAATCGGCGTCGTAGTGACAAGTCACATACAAAAGCATTACGAATTGCCGATGTGATTCATTTTGGCGACGGATCGGCCTGGAGATTCATAGGAACGTCCCGCCCTGTGCATATTGGGCGAAACGAAACCCAATCTGAAAAATCAACTTGTAAAAAATGGCTGTTCGCCGGAATTGGGATTTTCGCCACAGATTTCGGCGCAACGCTTTGGCAGACGGATCATCTCGGGCCAGCGCGGTCCGAACCGTACAGGAACGCAAGAGATCGGATAGCTCATTCAATGAACTCAGACACTCCGCATTCTCCATGATGAACGCCTCGTCAAGTTGCTGACTCTTGAGCAGCCTACCGATGGCCGCGGCAAAACCGAGAGCATGTCTCCGCGAATGAATACGCCTGGCCAGTCATCGCCAAATTGCGTTGATCCGGTTTCAACGCGCAAGATCGGCGCGTCGAACTCTCGACACTTGCTCATTTCGCGCCTCGTTTTCACTGTTGCGCCTCCAGCTCCAACCTACGCTCTCGGATGGCCCTCATGGCGGTCGCCTGTCCCACCTTAGGCGCGGCAACCTGATGAGCCTCTATGAGGCCCGGGGTCCAGCGTCACCTGATGCCAGCCGTAACCGCTCTTGACCCGGGCGTAGAGGCTCGAAAAGTCCCGCATCGGTCGTTTCTCCACCGGTTCAGCGTCCATTTGCTCCCTTTTCTCCCTGTTTGCCACTTTCGGCCCTCCGCACGCCAAAGTGAAACGAAACGTGAAATTTCAGCCAAATCGGTAGAGGGTAATCGGGGTTCGAATTACCCGTGATCGGCACTCCTCTGGAAGGACCCGTCGTTTTCCGGGAGGCCATACCAGCCCCGAAAGACATCTCTCTCGTTTAATAGCGCCACATCCGCAGCGCGCCAGCGCGCCGCCATACGCCTCGTCTGCACATCCGCATGGTTTCTATCGTCATTGCCTCTGCGGTGTCACCATGCGCCTCGTGTACGCATCCGCATGGTTTGGATCGTCCTTGCCTGTCCGTTCCGCATGCGGCGCCGGCGCAAGGCTAGTCAATGGCGCTGGAACATTCGTTCCGATCTCTGCCAGATCTGAACTCCCGCCATGACACGGCGATACGCACGTTAATGCAGTCGGTAGAAGCAACCGCGGCCGTGTTCGACAGTTTGCATCCGTTCGGCAACGGTTCGGCATCCGCGTCCGGCGCCTGGCTCGCCTCGTCCTGCTTTCTCGCCGCCGCCAAGACAACGTGCAACGCCTCGCAGTTGCGCGAACAATCATTGTGAAACGAAGACCGACGGTCTGCGATGGGTTCGAGTTGACGAATTGCGCATGGTAGATTCATCGGTCACCGTCACCTTATTCGAAGTTACTGCGAACTTAGTTAGAGGGATGCAAGTTTGTTCCGTTGCTGTATGGCGAGATCCTGAACCTTGTCTGCCCAGTCCTGCAGCATCTTCTTCCGCTGCTCGGAGTACTGGGCCCGGTTGTAGACGCCGCGCACGCCTTTGACGCTGTGGTTCAGCGCTTTTTCAATCACATCCGAGGGATACTCATCTTCGCTCAGCAGCGTTGCTCCCGTTCTGCGCAGATCGTGCACGGTGAAGTGATCCATTTCGCCCGTAATAGTGCGCTGGAGAGCGCGATTCAGCGTGGCTTCCGCCATCGGCTGGGTGCGACTCCACAGTTGCGGAATCACGCAATAATCCGGGTTCACCTTGCGGCCTGGATGCCACTCTTTGAGATCACGCAGGATCTCTCTCGCCTGATTGCTGAGGTAGACGACATGTGGTTGATTGTTCTTGGAATGCTCGGCTGGAATCGTCCACTCTCCGTTGTCCAGGTCGATATGTTCCCATCGCGCCAGCAGTAACTCGCTCTTGCGTGTGAGCGTCAGCAGGATTAGTTTGAAAGCAAGTTTCAGGTTGCTCCGCAGCCTCGACGCATCAAGCAAATTGATGAATGTGCCGACCTCCGCCGGTGTCAGGAAACGACGGCGCGGCTTCGCCGTAGCGACGTACTTTCTCGGAATCGCATGGACGGGATTGTTCACCGCAACGCCGCACACAATCGCATAATCCCACAGCCGCTGCAGTAGATCGCGAATCGCCAGCGCAGCATAGCGACGGCCCGCATCGCGGCGAGCAAAGATGATGGCCCGCAGATCGTCGGCATGAACCAATCTCACTGGCTTAGCGCCGATCACGGGATAAATATCGCGGTCGAGATAGCGCTGAACCGCTGCAGGATCCTTCGTGTTTTTCGCGACGATTTCCCGCATGTACTGGTCGCCGAATTCACGCACCGTCGAGCCTTGCAGCGCGATCTCCTGTTCCTTGCGCCGCGCTTCGGTCGGACTCAGCCCGGCGCGAACATCCGTCATGATCTTGTCGCGTTTCACCCGCGCTTCGTCCAGACTCACTTCGGGCCAGCGACCTACGTTGACAATCGACGCTTTGCCGCGCAGACGATACCGCACGCGCCACGACTTCACACCCGATGGATGCACTTCGAGCGCAAGCCCAGCGCCGTCGGTGATGGTGCAGCATTTATTTCTAGCCCTAAGTCGTTTGATTCCGCTACTTTGCAAAGATTCGTGTTTCACCTTGTCACCTTTTCCGTACTTTGTGTCAGGTTTTGGTTTAGAAGTGCTTTTGTTTTAGCTTTGGCGTTTCTTGGGCGGAGAGAATATCCAACTCCAGCTAACTCCCGCAGTTTCATGGACTCACATGGGTTAACGTTTTTGCCAAACCCCATTTCACTTTCCATCCCCCTCGGCGATCTGAATTGGGGCGCCGGAAGTCTCAATTACGGCGCCCCTTGGGCAACGGATACGGGACCGTTGCCCTTTGACGCGGCGGGAAAGGATAAGCCGCCGCGCCAAGCTCATAGGATCAAATGCTCAACCCTGCATGAATCCAGGTTTGATCAAGACAGGAATGATGTCGTTCACCACTGCCGACATGAGAGCGAATCCGACGATGCGGTTATTGACCCCCGCTGCCGGCACCGCTTTCACGCCGCATCCGTTGGCATCGGAAGTGACCGGATCACCGTCTGCGATCGGTCCTCCCGCGACCAGTTCGGCGCTTAGGCTGTGAACCACATCAGCCCGCTGGCCTATTGCCGCATCCACGTTGGAGGAAATACCCATGATGGCATCGGTAGGCCCTGAAGCCGGAATGACTTCTCCGTCGTTTACGCCGGAGGGCTTGACGAGGTGGTAAGCCGGAATTGCTGCAACCGCGTCGTATGCTTTGGTAAGGCCTGGATTTGCCAATTTACTCTCTCCTTGTGAAATGCCGCTCGCGGCGGTCTCTTGCTCTGTAGCGGGTGAACTTTCAAACTTAAGCGGGGCAATGGAAACTGGGACCATTGCCCCTGACACGGCAGGGAGCCATGGCAGGGACCCGCCGCGCTAAACTTCACCGGTTCAGATGCGTCTCGATCATGGACCGCAACAGGTCCATGCGACACTCGACGAACTTTCCGAGTGAGGCGAATTGCCTGAATTCTTGAACCTCAACAACGGTTTGCCCATCCGCGCCAGCGAGCCGCGAAGTAAAGACGGCGTTCGCGCCGGAGCCCCATTCATGGCGGAACTTTGCATTCGCGGGGACCGCTTCAAATGCCAGGCGGTTCAGCTCGTCTCCGACCGCCAGCGTCGAAGAATAGAGCGATTCGAATTGCAACAATAAATCGCCGAGTTGGCTGGATTGGCTGATGATCTTCGCTACGAGCGGATCGAAGGCCTCGAAGAATTCGCGGTTTCGCACCCTCGCTAATTTTGAACGCAACGTTGGCTCGATGACTTCTAACATATGCAGAGCTTCGGCCGCGTCCGCAATCGTCTGCTCTACCTCGCCGATTTCCGCTTCGACGTCTTCCTTGAATTTGGAAGCCATGGCGCTATCCCCGCGCAATACCCGCACCGTCGCAATTTGCAGTTCTTCCGCCAGTTCGAGGAGCCGTGCTTTTGCGGCTTCGACCGCCGTCGTATGCGCGGCCCGCTGGACTTCTAATTCCCCGAGAGTGGCTCCAAGTCTCTCCACGGTCTGCTCTTTGATGTTCGGGATGCTGTCCATTTTTCCCTTTCAGATTGCCGTTCCGTTTGTCGTAGTTAAAAGGCGGGGAAGAGTCGGAAGCGGACATTCTTCCCCGCAGTGCGAGCAAAATGCAGAAAAAACCCGCACACAAAACTTAATCGACGTCGTCGGTTTCCAGCGTTCCCGGATCTTCCACGGTTCCGGCCTTGAATGCTTCCGCAAGATTCTTCCGCTGCCTTTCGAGGTGTTTCTTCATGTAATCGCGCAAGGACGAGACTTCCGCGAGGGTATCGCTGCGGTAACTCGACTTCGTGGGAAACCCCACGACAGCGCCATCGAAATGCAGGGTAATCAATGCGCCGAGCGCATTCTGCCAAATACTCTGAAGCTGCTGTCCGCCCCCATTCCAAGAGATCAGAGACATTTTCTGGGCAGCGATGTTCGCCGCGCTCAACAACGGTCCGAGTTGCGCGAGAACGCGGGCGATTCCTCCGCTCTGATCAAGCAAAACCTTCATCTCCGAATCGAATGCATCGATCTTTTCGCGGTTGCCGGCATCGCTCTTACTGGCCTGGAGTTTCTTGATTAGTTCCTCGACGACCTCAATATCCTCGACAGAACTTTCGATGCCGCGTTTGGTATCGGTAATTTGGTGCTTGAGTGAGGCCTTCCGTTTATTGGCGTCCGGATCACCCAATATCACCTCAAACGAAACGTCCTTGAGCTGGGCTTCCAGTTGCGCGAGGTGTTTCTGACCTGAACCGATCAGGGCCGTCAAGGGTGCGAGCTTCTCTGAGAATTCCTTCAGCTTTGAATCGATCTCCGCCGTGCTCATTTGCTTTTCGAAAAACTTGATTGCCATTGTTTCCCTTTCTTTCCGCCGGTCCCTCCCAGCGTGCTGCCTGTGATTCCGAAAGCCATCCGTAAGCTTTCAGGAGTTAGTAAGTGAGCGCTGCGAAATCGCACCGGGCGAGAATCGCAGCGCACGGCTATCCGCGGATGATTCCTTTTCTGCTCACGCCGTAGGTGGATTGAATGGTTTGCCCGACTTTACCGCCGGATGCGATGTCGGATGCGACCTGGCCGACAACCACGTCGATGATGGATTGGCCGCCCTGACCCTGACGCTGCGAGGCGGAGGTGGGTTGCCCGGTGGTATTGGTGATGTTCACCTGCACCGCTCCCGCGCCCGCTCCCGCGCCCGCAATGCTGCCCATGGAGCCGTAGGTGGATGAGTTGGCGACGGAGCCCACGGTGCCGGCGTTCATAGCTTCAAGCAGCGGGCGATATTGCGCGGTGGCCTGTGCCGTGGTGACGAACTCCTGCCCGTGCACGAAGCCCGCAATCTGGCTGGTCGAACCGTTGCCGGTGTAGCCTCCTTCCTGATGCCCGGTCAGACCGCCGAACGGTCCCGACTTGGCCAGTGACGTCGCAAAGCTCGAACCTTGAAGACCTGGAATCCAACCAATGATCGCCATCAGCGCGTAATAGACAAGCATCTGGTCAATCATGTGCGTGATCATTTTTTCAAACGTGTTTCCCATGTCCGTTAACGCAGACGAAAAGCTTTTTGAGCCTGTGGTCCATTCGTCAAAGAATGTGACCGCCGCGCCGGTTCCCTGAGTCGAGAGTTGGTTTGATAGCTCGACGCTGAACGTCTTCGTCGTCTGCAGGCCTGCAGCGAGTTTGTTGACCTGTTGTGTGTAGGTATCAACCGTCTTCTGAAGGTTGTTCACCACGGCCAACTGCGCGTTATACGCATCAGTATCCGGAGTCAAGTAAAGAAGTTGAAGTTCGTTTTGATCAACGACGTCTTGCATCTTTTGCGCGATCGATTGGAGGACAGGCAACCGGGCTTTCTCTAGGCTGAAAATCTGGGCTTCCGCGCTGAGATCGGAGATGATGCCGGAACTCGCCCGGTCTTGTACGGCGCTAGTGGCCGTGTTCAGGCCCGTCATCGCATCGCCGCCCTGTTGCGATAACCCGGCCATGCTGCTCTTCGCGCCGGCGTTGGCCGCGGCTTGGGAGAGAATGGCTTTGCGCTGCGCTTCTCCGACGCCGAGTTTGATCAGCAACTGTTCGGTATCGTTGAGTTCTTTCTGCAAGGCAACCTGTTGTGCGGCGCTCGTGTTGCCTTCGAGTTCGTAGAGTTTCTGCCGGTCGCTGAGAATCTGCTGAGACGCTTGCAGCGCCGCCTGATGCCGCGCCGTCTCGTTCTGCTGCAACTGGGTTTGGCGCTTCAGTTCGTCCTCGTCGATCTGGGCTTTGGTCGTAGCGATCTTGCCCAGCATGGCCAGGGCTTGCGTATTGCTTCCCGCCGCGGCTTCGACGGCTGCGGGACCGAGCGCGACAACGCCGGCGATATAGTCCTTCGTCTTGCCCAGCAACTGCGCGGCTGCATTCTCCTGTTCGTCGAGTTTCTTCTGCAACAGCGCTTCTTCGGCGTCCGACTCGGCATTGATGCGCGATGCTCTCGCGTCGTAGTACGCTTTCAGCGTCTCCAGGCCCGCATCGTAGGCTGCTTTGTCTTCCGCCTCGGCTTGCGTGTCGCGCAGTTTCTGCTTCTGCAGTTCGGCGTTGCCCACGGCGTCTTCGTACGCTGCGCGGGAATCGATGAGTTTGCGGCGTTCGCTTTCCGCCTTTGCAATATCGGCAGGGCTCAGACCGTTGCCGCTGGCACCTGGAGAACCTGAAGTGCCTTTCGGAAGGGTTACGGCTGCAGGCTTTCCGTAGGCCTCGGTATTGACCTTGTTGGTATAGTCGCTCCAAATCGAGAACTGCTCGTTCGCAACGCCGGACAGGCCGCCCTTAAGGGAATCCCATGCTCCCAGATAGTCCATGCCGCTCATTTTTTTACTCACATCGAGGGCAGTTTTTGCGTAACCTTCCAAACCCTTCGTCATCGACGTCCAAACAACCATGACCGTCTGGCCGAGGATAAGGAACTCGTTCACGATTCCGCGCACGACATTGCCAGCGAAGTCGCCAAAACTCTTAAAAGCATTCGAGCCCCCGCCGCTGACTGCATTCGTGACGTCGGTCATTCCCTTTGCAATTTGCGGAACAAACCCGGACATGAATTGGAGAGCAAACCCCTGCGTTACGTCCTGCATATTGCGGAGGGCTTCCTCTCCTGCTTTCGCGTTTGCAACGAAATCATCGGAGAGATAGAGACCAAATGCTTGTGCCTTTTCTTTTGCGAGTTCAAAGCCATTGCTCGCGCCGATTTCATTCAAAACCGGGATAAGTTGCGCACCGCTGCGACCGAAAAGTTGCATTGCCGCTGCTGTTTTGGTCGCACCGTCCGGCATCCCTTGAAGCTTCTGCGCAATCTCGACGAACAGATCGGCGGGATTCTTACTCTTGATATCGGCCATCGAAATGCCGAGATCGTCGAAGGCCTTTTTCGCTTTGACGTTGCCGGTGGACGCCTGCTCCTGATTGCGGGCGAGACGCACGAGCGCCTGCCCCATCTCGTCCTGCGATACGCCGACATCGTGCGCAGCCATCACCAGGACCGAGAGCGTTCCGGCGCTGGCGCCTGTCTCTTGTGCCAGCTTGCCAATCGACACAGCGGAATCGAGCGCGCCTTTGCCAAGTTCCACGACACCGGCGACGGCCGCGCCGATGGAGATGACCGGGAGCAACTCGCTGAACTCGCCCATGACGTCGTTCAGCATGCCCACGTTTTCTTTGGTGGTTTGGGATTCCTGCTGAACACGCTTGAACGCATTCACCACATCCTGCACACCGTCTGCTGTGAGTCGAACATTGATTTCCGGTGATGGCATTCCAATTTCCTTTCTTTAACCGACTGTGACTTGCATGACCGGGCTGGTAGCGCCCTGGTCGTTGGCAGGGCTGAGCGCCTGTGCCGACGAGACGATAATGAACTGCGGCGCGGGCGGGGCATCGATCCACGCCTGCCCGGTGATGGAGGAAGGCAGCGTGGGAACGCCGGCATGATAAGTTCCCGTGCTGTCCGTGTAGCCGTTCTGCGCGGTGAGGCAAGCCGGGGACGCATCGACGGCCGTGATCTTGGCCGCGAGGTCCGCAGACGGTTCGATTTTGTTGACCAGCATCGGAATCGAATCCTGGCCCTGGATGCCGAACAGGAACAAGTCGCCCGGATTGATACCCGGCGTCGGAGTCGAAAGCGCGAAGCAATTCACTGCCGCATCCGGCTGGAACGTCACCACGGAAACCTTGGCCGTGCCATCCTGGCAGCGGAAGCGCATCGCGTACGTCTTGCTTCCATCGGTGACCGTCTGCGGCTCATCCACCGTGACCTGGTTGATGTTGCCCGAGCCGTCGAGCGAGATGGATTTCACGCGGCCCCATCCCAGTCCAGCCGAGATCACATCGGACGCGAAGAGAATCAGGTCGCCGCGATTGCATACCAGGTGTTCCACATCCGTGGTCCACGAATACGAGTTGGGGCGAAGCCGCGCCACGGCGAGATGATAGCGGCCCAGCTTCCAGGCCATCTCCGCATCGGCACAACCGGGAATCTGCAACTGTTCGAAATTCGTCGCGTTGGTTGCGTCGAAGCCGTCATCGTAGACGATCACCTCGTCTTGCGCGTAACCCGCTTCGGAATTCAGGAACTGCACGCGCAGCGCATGCACCACGTCGGTGAAGGCCCGCGAGCCCTGAAAGCTGGCCGAGTTGCGCGGCGTGAAGATCTGGACCGGGACAGTCTGGGCCACATCGCGCACCACGGTGTATTGCCCATCGACCACGTTGAAGCTGGCGCGTCCGCATGCGCACACGATCTTGAGCAGTTCGAAGACGGTGGTCACCGCGTCATTGGTGTAGTTGAAGCTGAAGCCGTTGGCATCGCATTCCGCGCCCCATTCCTGCAAACCGGCGTCGTCGATGCGGCTTTCATCCACGCGGCGCGGGTTGGCGGGGCAATCGCGTATCAGCCAGCGATAGATCCACGCGGGATTGCTGGTCTGCTCATCGATCCAGTTGACGCCGTTCCACACGGGGATGACCTGCGACAGCAGCAGGTTGAATTGGCTGATGGTGCCGTTCAGTTGATCGGTGGCCTTGATGCGCATGGCCAGTTTGGTTGTGGGCGTCGTGCTGGGAACCGAATAGCGAATGGTGCGCAGCACGGTCCACGTCAGCGCGCCGGAGTGATCGTTGGCGTTGGTGCCCTGATAGTCGGTCGAGATGCGGCGCACCTGGACGTTGTATTCGCCCTTCGCCGGGAACTTCCAGCGCAGGCCGATGCGCAGAGTCTGCTGCGCGGAACTGGCGACGTTGAGGTTGGTTCCGTCGCTGGTCGCGGCGTAATTGCTGATGGTGAGGCCCGCGGCGGTGAGCGCATTGGTCCAGCTCCCCCCGGTGTAGGCAATCTCCGGAGCGCTAAGCGTTGCGCCCTCGTCTCCGCCGGCAGAGCCGGAGACAGTCAGCACCGCATTGGCCACCGAATAGGCGGTACCGGCATTGGTGATGGTGATGGCGGTGATGCCGTAGAGGATGGTGCCATTCTGCACGCCGATCTGAGTCACCGTCGCCGCTGCGGTTGCGCCGAACCCGTCGCCGGTGATGGTGACGGTTGCGGTGATGTGCTCCCGGTAGCTGCCCTGAAACACGATGGGGATGGCGGAGATGCCGCCCGTCGTCGGAGCGCCGGATCCGGCCATGGGCTGGAACTGGATTTGGAGCACGCATTTCGCGGTCTCGGAGTTGCCGTTGCCGTCGACCGCGAACAACCCCGCGCCGAAGATCAGATCGATGCTGCCCTCGTCCGCATTGGCCGCCGTAGTATGCGTGGCCATGTCGCCGTCGGTGTCCATCTCATCGCCGGCCGCGAGTTCTTCGATGTCCTGCGAAAAGAGCGTGGGCGCAGTGCCGATTTCATACTCCACATCGGTGAAGTTGGCCAGATCGTCGGTCCCGATCTGCATGGCCGCGGTGTTCAGCGTTCCGTACCCGAGGTCGAACAGGCAGCGCAGATATTGATCGTCGCCGGATAGCTCGGTGTAGGAATTCGCGGCCAGCTTGGGGAATTGCAGCATGGTGCCAAAGATGCAGGTAATCGCACCGTAGGGGTCCGCCGCATTCTGCACGCCGCTGATGCCCTGCAACTGGGTGGGCGATGTGGATTGTCCGACGCCCGTCGCCGCGGGAGGGCACAGCGCATTGATGAGCAACGAGCCGCCAATG
Organism: uncultured Acidobacteriota bacterium; assembly: GCA_963833995.1. GTDB lineage: Bacteria > Acidobacteriota > Terriglobia > Terriglobales > Acidobacteriaceae > Telmatobacter. Next base: position 19,975 of record CAWIAE010000015.1, read on the forward strand.
GCCACACCCGCCGCAAGCAACTGGCCCGCACCGGTTGTCAGCAATGGACCCAAAAGGCCCCCAAGAAACCCCGCACCTGCCGGGGCAATCGCGATGCCGTAAGTGAGCACCGCCAGCGCCGCGAATGCCACGAGGCGGAAGATCATCTTCCAGCCGCCTCCGCCGCCGCCCTCGGGAAAGCGCGTCACACACACCACGGTTCCCGGCTTGGGCCGGATATAGGGCCACCACGATTCCAGAATCAGCGAACCGCTTATCTCGATACGGCAATTGCTTGCCTCATTCCCGACGATCTGAGCCAGCGTGAGGCCGTGCGGGATGGTGGCCGACACAATCTCCATCGAGAGGGGATGCGGACGCGCTATGACCGTCACAGGCGCTTTGACGAGCACTAGGGCGGTGCATTTGTTCGATTCAGGCTCGCTATTGAGTTCCGATGTCTCCATTGCCGCGCTTCCCCTCTCGATTTCCCGCTGATATTGTTTCGCGTCCCCGCAAATTGTTCAGTTCCGCTCTACCCGCGCAAGGTAGCGAGCTGCTCAAGATTGTTCGCATTTAACCGTGCCCGCAGAGATCGAACAGTCTCGCTCGCACGCAATTGAGCAGTAACATACGGTTCGAGCGCGGCTGCCGTCGAGTTTGTTCTCTTGCATTGCCACACTGCGGCCTGTGCAGTCTTCTCCGCGGGAACAGCCGCGTCCAGTAGCCTCCGAGCAGAGATTTCATCCTCCTTGAGGGCACGAAGCTTGGTTATTCTTTGCTCGGGAGTCGAACCCGAATGATTAGCAGCCCTGAGCTGAGTGCGCAACGAAGTGACGGTCTCAGCCGCGGCGATTTGCGCCGTTATTAGGAGCAGCACCTCCGCGGCATTCAACTTCCCTTGCGGTGCGCTAAAGACGGCGTAGCGAGCCTGTTTTTCTCCCAACTCTGCATCTTTCAGCATCGCTCGCAGCGTGGCAGGATCCATTGTTTCCTGAACCTGTGCACTGACGGTCTGCTCAGCCGCGGATGATGTTGGAATAGGCTCGACGGCTGCGGGAACCACCGGATTCGCGACTGTAGGACTAGTGGGGATCATCGTCGCTTCGACCGGGTTCGATGTCTCGTCACTCGCTCGCACGGCCGTCTTTCCTTTCACGGGTTGAGGGGCGCGTCCCATGGACGAGGCGCCCTTTTGAGATGACATTTTCTGGATGAGTTGAGGGAGCGTCATCTTTCCGTCTACCAGCCCTGCAGCGATAGCTTGATCGCCAACAAACACCCGACCATCGGCCATCTTGGACAGAACCGTTTTAGGCTGCACGCCACGGTTGCGGGCTACATCGTCAATAAACACGCCGTACACCTGGTCGAGCTGATCTTGGATGTTGTTCCGGCCGTCGGCGGTGAGGGGCGCATGCTGGCTGGCAATTGCCTTGTACTTGCCGGCAGTAATATCGGTGATCTTCACGCCGCGTTGGTGCTCAGCGATGGCCGTGTCGATATGCTGAGTCAAAATGCCAATTGAACCCACAACGTCCGTACTTGAACCGATGTACACCTGAGAGGCAGCAGAGCCAATCCAGTACGCCGCAGAGGCCATCGTGCCATCCACAAAAGCGGCAATGGGTTTCTGCGAGCGGGCCGCGTAGACAGCATCGGACGCGCCTTGGACTCCGTCCACCGCGCCGCCAGGTGAATCGACGGAGAGAATGATTGCAGTCACCTGCGGATCGGCCAGGGCCTGAGTCAGTTCTGAGTTGAACGACTGGTAACTCTGTCCGCCCGAAATCTGCGAAAACAAGCCCATGCGTTTACTCAACACGCCTTCGAGTGGAATGATGGCCACTCCATCCTGTACTTCGTAGGGCTTCGGTCCACCGGGCTGCAGCGGCTTCCCGAGCGCGGCTTCAATCGCCTGCAGATCGGCGGAATCCCCGTTGCGGTGCGCCGCGTAAATTGCGCACATCTCCGTCAACTTTTCGGGAGTGATGGCCCACGGCGAATTGAGGATGTCCAGAACGTTCATGGCGGTGTTCCTTTCTTTGGTTCGCTGCTCAATATGGCGGAAATCTCTCACCAGAAGTCGCAGAGTTAAAATGTGCCGGTCGAATCGTCGAGACGAACCGATCCCCCTGGTTCGCCGTAATTCCCTTCCAGAACCTTGGCAATTGTGCTGTCATTGGCAATCAAGAAATCGAGAGTGGAAGTCCAGCCCCGGGCATTGTCTCCAGAAAGGAATCCGATAGTTGCGCAGGCTTTCACAGCCTCCGTGAACCTTTCTGGAGTCAACCCTTCCGAGATCCGGCTTGATATTTTCCGCTGCCGTGCTTTTGAGAGCGCCTTGACCTTAGGTAGCGGGCCGCAATGTTGATTCCAGAGATAGACGAAGGATTGAAGAAGTCGCACGTCAGGGCGACGAGAGCTTTCTTTAGAAAGCTCAGCAGTATTTGGCTTACGGCTAGGGCTAAAGGCTAAAGGCAAAGGCAGTGCGCCCGTTGTGGTGTTTTCTTGCTCCGTGTGCAACTTTGTGCGCACGGCGAGCAGATATTTCTCACGCTCTTCTTTGGAAAGCCGCGTACATTTGGCAGGACTGCCATCGGCATAGAGCAAACCGGCGCGGGCGACTCTCATGTCAACCGAGTCCTCACAATGGTCCCGCCAGTCATGCACAATCAGCCGATGTTGCGAGTCCTGATCAATCCATTCGGCGGTCAGGAGCGCGTTAACCAGGGCAGAGGCATCACCGCGCCAGTCAAGGTCCGCCGCAATGTCTTCGTCGCTCAATTTGCCTATATTCCCGGTCGGAGTCTCGCGGGCCGCCAGGTGCCAGAGCATCTCCAGAATCCCGACCGCCGCATACTGGGGCACATCGAGGGCTCGCATCAGGCGTTTTAGTTTCGTGTGATTGATTGCGGTTCTCTTCATCCCGTCGCTTCCGTGCTGTTAGCGGTTGTCACCACCGAATGGCAGCGCTCTTGGCGCTCGGGTTGGTCCCGCTTGACCATCCGCAGAATGCGAGCCATTACCGGTCCAATGCCGGAGTCGTTCCCTCATCCAACATCCGCTCAACTTCTGCAAGATCAATTCGGACCGTTCCTCCGATGCGAATTACCGGAATTCTCCGGGAATACACCCAATTCCAAATTGTGCGAGCGCTCAACCCCACCATTGCCCCGACTTGGGGCACGCTCAGCAATCTGCGGGAATAAATATTTACATCGGTTGACCTTGGAACTAGACTCGCCATCTTTTCCCCTCCTTACCCAAAAAAGAAATTTGACACCTGACAAAAAGGAGTCTAAAGTCATTAATTGACAGGAACAACGTTAACAATGATGTCAATATCCACAGACCTAAAGTTCACGCTTCCAATCGTGGCCGTCCTTCAACGGGCCGTCCCGTGGATCGTGTCTGTACAAAAATGTTCGGGGGAGACTGAGTTTTCTTTTAGAGAGGGCAAAGCATCTGCGCACAAGTTTTCAATTTCCAGCGAAAGCTCCGACTTTCATGTTTTCCCAACGGAGCCCGTGATGGAGGTTCGCTCAGGGTTTTTTTCGATTCGATCACCCGAGGACGCCCTTCGATTCTTCGAACGATTTGGCCCATTCGAATTGCCGAGGATAGGCGAAACATCGGGCCGAAAGTCGGAGCGTGCAAAGCAAACGAAGCGATGGTTTGAATCCTCAGGTCAACTACTGTGTGAGCTGCCAGCGCCGGAGAGCCCATTCAGAGTTTCTACGCGGAAGACTGGCACATCAGATAAAGCCGTCGAGTGGGTAAAACCGATTCGCTGGAGCCAAATTGAGCAAGCGCAAGCAGACTTCAAGGCAGCTCTCACCGGCAAGTCGATATCTTGGTCAATGGACGAATTTGTTTTTAGACAGCCCCTCGGAATGCTGTTGCAACTTCCGAAGCGGTTCTACACGGTACTCTCACCCGTGACAGACGTGATGCCTACCGGGTTCGTACTCTGCAACGATGTGGTCGAAGCCATCCGGGCCAGCATCTTCCTCAGCAAACTCAAAGGATCCAGGTGGAATTGGTGTCAACGCGAAGGCTGCAACAAAATCTTTGAGCAAACGAGCAAGCACGCGAGAAAGTACTGCGACGAAGACTGTGCACACTATCAGGCGGTGCTGAAATTCAACGCGAACAGGGGCAAGGAAGCGACTCAACGGAAGAAGAAAAAGCTATGAGTACGTTCAAGCGAGGCAACATTTGGTGGTACGAGTTCGAGTTTCGCGGCTGCAGAATCAGGGAAACTAGCAATAGCCGCAATCGTGAGGTTGCGGGCCGCATCGAACGGGAGCGCCGGCGGGACTTGGAGTTGGGCATCGTAGGGCTCCAGCGTAGAGACGGTCCTGTGACACTCTCGCATGCTGTCGCCGCTTTTCTTGAACAGAACGAGTCGCGCTGGGGCGCCCGGACTCATCAGCTCCATGAGAACAGTTGGAAGCATCTGAAGCCTCATTTCGGCAAGCTGTTGCTCGAAGATGTCCGCTCCAAAGACATCAGCCGGTACCAGCGGGAGCGCCGAAAAGCAGCGGTAAGCGGACGCACGATCAACATTGAGGTTGGTCTGATCCGAATGGTGATGATCAAGCATCGTCGCTGGCACAACATCGCTCCGGACGTTCACATGCTGAGAGAGCGCGAAGATATCGGCCGTGCCCTTACGCCTGACGAGGAGCACCGGATCTTGAGCGCCGCCAAAACAAGCATCAGCCGCAGTCTCTATCCCGCCGTCCTGCTGTCTATCCATGGAGGCATGCGAAATCAGGAATTGCGACTGCTTCGCTGGAGACAGATCGATTTTCTTAAAGAAGAGATCCAGGTGGGCAAGAGCAAGACTCAGGGCGGAGAGGGGCGCGTCATTCCGCTCTCGGCAACGGCCCTGGCTTGCCTCAATGAATGGCGACGGTTTTTCCCCAACGCCAAACCAGAGCATTTTGTCTTTCCGACGGAGAAGTACAAGCAAAGCAAGAAGGACGCGCCTGGCGGAAGCGTCCAGGTCTACGGTTGCGACCCCATGAAGCCGATAGGCGGCTGGAAAACCGCGTGGACTACCTGCCGCGAGACTGCGAAGGTTTCATGCCGCTGGCACGATTTGAGGCACTCATTCATTTCAGCTTGCGGAGCAAACGGCGTAGCCGAGCAGACGCTCATGGCTATCACCGGCCAACTTTCGCGCAAGACGCTGGAACGCTACTCGCACGCGAGGATGGAAGCGAAGCGGGCTGCCGTTCGAATGCTCGACAAACGACCGGCAGCGAGGGCTACAGAAGAAAATGAAACCAAACCGGAGGGGTACCCCCAAAAGTCCCCACAGAGTCGGGGAGGAGAAGGAGAGGTGATACAGTAAATGATTGATTCTAATGGTCGGGGCGAAGGGATTCGAACCCCTGACCCTCTGCTCCCAAAGCAGATGCGCTACCAGACTGCGCTACGCCCCGACAAACCTCCTTCGATTGTAGCGCGGATCGGTTTCGGCCTCCTGCTGCAGAGGCAATTTCAACGGCTCGCAATCCACGCAAAGAACCACACCACCAGCAGGATGGGCACGGCGAAGACAAGCCCGATAGCCACCGCCAACAGGGTAAGGAAAGCCCAATCGCGCCAGGTATGACGGTGCGGTTCGCCCAGATGACGCTGCAGCAGCAGATAGTTCCGGCGGTTGGCCTTCCAGGCAATATCGAACGCATCGCCCAGCAGTGGAATAGAACCCACAAGCACGCCAATCCCGAGATTGACGGCCATGCGGGCCAGCGTAATGTACGGTACTCCGCGAAACCAGGCTGCCAGCGGAATCACCAGGGAAAGCACTCCCGCCAGCACATCACCGACCCCTGGAACCAGCCCGACAATGCCGTCCAGCCCAAAGCGGATTCCGGTGCCCGGGATGCGAAATGCCTCGTCCAGCAAGACCTCCAACCGATGCAGCGCGCGGTCGCGGAACAGCCATGCGCCCTTGCCCCATCGATCCTGAAGTCCGGTGGCTGAAACTTGACGAGTGGCATGAAGCTGAGATTTGGCAGCCGTTTGGCGCATCGCGGTCTGGGTTCCTAGCCGGTCCCGAACATCTGTTTCGATGCTACAATCAAAGGGATATATGGCGGCTATAGTTCAGCGGCAGAACGCCTGACTGTGGCTCAGGATGTCGTGGGTTCGATCCCCACTAGCCGCCCCAATATAGAATTAACAACTTAGACGAATTGATCCTTGCCTTGTCCTTAGCTTTTCGAGCGCCGGGTGTCCATGCTCTTTAACGAGCCTGCGTTACGTCAGCGGCCTATCGATCGCCGCGGAGAGATCCCTCAGAAACTGATCAAGCTGCCCTCGATCCGCCCCATCAACTGCTTCATATCGCCCTTGGCGTTTGTTCCGAGCATTGTCGAAGACAAATCTGAGCCCAACGCCCTCATTTCCCCACCGAATGGCTTCAGCGCGCACACAAATCGAGTTCTCAATGACGCCTTCCGCTGGGTCCGACTTTGTGAGTGTCATCCGGATTATGGTACCGGGGTACCAACGTTCCGCAGTTACAACAAATAAACCGGAAGAACTTATATCCCGAACGGGATGCACCGCTGGATGTCCGCCTGTCCAAAAAGAGGCGGCTAAATTCGCTACGGACTCTCGATGCGCCTTCCTTCGATCTGTAGAACTCGAGGAGAGCCAGCGCGCCAGACGAGCTCTTAGAGGCGAGAGGCTCTTTGCGCTCCGTTCTCTTTGAACGCTCTCGTTTGGCTCAACAGCGATGGAGGGCGCAACTACTTCTAAAGGATCTTTCAGGGGCGGCTGTTCGACACCAGGAAACTGAAGCGTTCTCCCCCTGGAACGAACCGAATCCTGAACGTCACCAGTAATGGAGCAAGTACGGCTTCTTGCATCCCCGCCCCGGCTTTGAAGCCTCTTCAACTCCTCAGCAGCGCAGATGATGAATAAATCTCCCCGACGTGTATGAGAAGAAGAAATGGCGGCAGCAGGCAGCGCAAGTACACTCGCAGCCGGTCGGCGGGAAGGGGAGACAAGGGACTGGGGGAATGACTCGACGAGGTCGATGACTCGGCAATCGGCATCAAGGTAAACCAGATCGAGCTGCAGATTCTCGATTGTGGAAGGAAGTCCTCTAAACGGCGAAATCCAGAGGCCGGCACCGGAATTTGGCAGGAGATCCGACATCCAGTTTGCGAGGCTAAGGAAAGAAAAGTCGCCGACCACCACACTCAATCCGAGAAACGAGTTTCTTGTTTGGTTGAATGCGCAATATCGTCGAGACTCCATCCACCCGTGGTCTCGGTACAAATAATCAGGAATTGACTGCTGGCTGCTCATTTTTATTCATCCATTCGAGTTAGCCGGATACACCCCCTTCTTTCCAGGCGATGAACCGACTCGTTCCAAGGGCTATGCTCCTATTACTTGTCTCAAATCAACACCCACGGTATAGGGGTACAGAATCCACGGTTCGCCCTCCTCGGATGACAACTTAGGACCGTGCCCCGGAACTGAGACAATGCACTGTTTCATATTCTCGGACTGACACTCCCCGCAAAAAGCGAGGTTAGAGTCTTTCGATTGCGATAGCTCCTGACATGACCTCTGACAGTAAACGGTGCGATTTCGTCCGGTGTTCTTCGCGTGATACAGACCAACATCGGCAACGGCAATCGCTTCGAGGGCAGTTCTCTCCCCCGGCATCACTTCAGCTGCGCCGATGCTTAGGCCGATTTTGATTTCAATGTTCCCGTAACGGACCGGTTCGGTAACCACTGAGAGTCGAACCCTCTCGGCAATTTCGCAAAGTTGATTTCTGCTGGCGCTTGGAAGCGTAATCAAAAACTCCTCGCCACCGTAACGGCCAATAAAATCATAGGACCGCAGAGCACCCTTCAGGCGCGCCGCTGTCTCTTGCAGCACGGCATCGCCGGCTGCATGACCATACGTATCATTTATTTTCTTGAAATGGTCTAAATCAAGCATCAGGAGTCCGGTCATTGTTCTTGTACGGGCCGCACGATCAAGTTCTCCTCGGAACAAATCTAGAAATGCCGCTCTGTTCCAAACGCCGGTCAGGCCGTCCACCGTCGCTTGGTCTCGCAGACGATCCCGCGCTTTAATCAAATCATCCTGAACGGAGAGGATGCGAGTTGCGACCGTAAGCCTGGATCGCAGATCCACCATGTCGAAAGGCTTAGCGAGGTAATCGTCCGCACCGGCCTCTAATGCGCAAGCGACGTCCTCTTTTTTGCTCTTGCCCGTAATCAATAATATGTAACGGTAAAAATTGGACTGCACTTTACGCAGCTTGCGACACAATTCGACCCCATCGATTCCGGGCATCATCCAATCCATGATCAAGAGCTCTGGCGATCCGTCCTGCACCAGGATGCTCCAAGCGTCGTCTCCATTCTCCGCAGTGACAGCTGGATAACCCCAGGCTTGGAGCCAACAAAGCAGCATACGACGAACCGCTTCATCGTCCTCGACGAGGAGTACGCGAGGCCGTTTCACCACAGGCGGAACCGGATGAGCGAGACGTGCGGTCGCCTTGTGGCTGTACTTAGAGCTTGTGTCGCCCTTGTAATTGTCATGCCTCATCGAATTAACCCTTTTCAATCTGGAGGCACGTAAGTTGCCAAACAAGACGGTGCCTGATTCGATTGGACTTTCATATCATTTTTAGTCAAGAATCTGGCGATTTAGCCGTCGCAGTGGTCCAAAGATGAGGAGTTGATGAGAGTGCGAGGAAATGAATCATCTGCTTCTCGTCGGAGGTATGAATCGGATCCTGGAATTACGCCGGAGGAAGCCTCTTCTCATGATCGTTTTGAGATGGCTGTTGACTTATTGTGGCTTGAGATCGAGGGGCATAATGTGAGTTAAATCACACAGTTTTGAACTAATGGAGTTTCCCGGAGTTCTCCAAGCCCTGACGCGTTTGCTTAGAACTCGCCAGATCGAGTTGGTCAGAATATTTTCATGCCAGTCGAATTAAACCGGGCGAGCAATTCCACAATAAGCTCCTACGGCTCGACGCGTTGCGAAGTTGAGCTGGATGCGGACCTATGCCCAACCTGAAAAAGCATCGCCGCCTGAATCCATCTGTGTGTTTTGTTTGTTCTGACCGCCCTCGCTTTGGCGGCCCTGCTGATTCGATTGGTCCCGCGGCGCGCCCTCTCTGCACAAACTTACGAGACAGGCCGCATCGCCATCGACTTCGCCAGCGAACGCAGAGGTAAAGTTCAATAGCTTCTTCCTGGTACGTTCAGCTGACAGTTTTGCCTCAGCCTTGGCCGCTGCATACAGGGCATCCCTCTGCGAGTTGAGGGCGAATTGGTTGGCGTGCACATGCATGCGATCTATCCCCTTTTCAAACTATTGTGAAGCACGCAGGAGACCAATCATCTCGATGAATCTTTTAATCATACTTTAGTTACATGCTGGAAATTGGAATCTAATTTCAGAGCTGCCGATAGGAATTCGTCGACCGGTGCAGGTATTCATCGGGTTGAGGAGAAAGGTTATGTCTATTTCGGCGATTTCCGCCCACAACTATTCTGATTACGGCACCCAAAACAACAGCCTCCAGCAGCTTCAGCAGGAGTTCAAGCAGCTTGGCAGCGATCTGCAAGCGGGGAACCTCTCAGCCGCGGAGTCTGATTTTGTGACCCTGCAGCAAGACTTGCCCCGGGGGGCTGGTAGTTCCTCCTCACAGAGCAAGAATCCGATCGCAGAGGCGTTCGGCCAGTTGTCTCAGGACCTCCAAGCGGGAAATCTCACGGCAGCACAGCAGGACTACGCTACGATCCAGCAAGACCTTCAGACCCAGGCGCAGGGAACCGGCTCTGCGCAGGGGAGCGAAGGTGTAGGAGGGCATCATCACCATCACGGCGGGGACAGCGGTAGCAGTGGCTCGAGTGAAATCAGCCAGTTGATGACCCGACTGGGCCAGGAACTCCAATCCGGCAACCTATCCTCTGCACAGCAGACCTATACTTCGCTGCAACAAGATTTCCAGCAGTTCAGTCAGAATGGTGGGCAACAGACGCAGATATCGTCCGCGTTGACTTCGAACATGTTCTCAGTCAGCGCCTGATCGTGTGATTCGTATCCGGCGTTGCGGTCACCTTGTCATAGACTGTGACAAGGTGACTCGTTCCTTTATTAATTGCGCAGCCTGTGAGTCGGGAGCGGTCCGTCAGGGATCCTGCGTCGAAATTAGTGTTGACCTGAAAGCATGCCAATCCGCTCTCAATCAACGGGCTGAAGCATGAACCGCCAGCAATCTTCTCTCGTTCAGAGCATGGTCGTCGAAGCACTTGACCTTCACCGAACGGGCCGCCTGGCAGAGGCCGAGCAAATTTACCGGCAAATCTTGTCCGTTGATCCCAAACATTCAGACAGTTTGCATTTGCTCGGCATGATCGCCTTCCAGATGGGGCGCAGCGCAGAGTCAGTCAATCTCATCAAGAAGGCGATTGAAATGAAAGGTGATGCAGCGTCCTATCATTCCAATCTTGGCAATGTTTTTCATTCACAAGGCAAGCTGTCGCAAGCGGGAGCATGCTACCAACGGGCGCTACAACTGAAGCCTGATTCGGCTGAGATCTATGTGAACCTTGGAAACATCTTCAAGGCGCAGGGCCAGCTGGATTCCAGCCTGACTCGCTATCGCAGAGCATTGGGCTTCGATCCCCAGCTCGCCGAAGCGGCCACAGCGGAAGCCGCGGTCATGTTGCTGAAGGGTGACTTTGCCGCTGGATGGCTAGGTTCTGAACGTCGCTGGAATACATTGGATCACGACAGGGCGCCGCGCGTTTATCCCTGGCCGCGCTGGACGGGCGAGCCGATGCTGCCTGGCCGATTGCTGATTTGGCCAGAGCAAGGAATCGGAGACGAAATCATGTTTGCCGGGCTTATCCCGGATGTCATTCGCTCTGGGGTCTCCTGCGTGCTCGATTGCGATCCACGGCTGGAGACTTTGTTTGCTCGTTCATATCCCAACATCGCCATAGCTCCTGGTCCCGTCCCTGCGGACCATCCGGGATTGGATATTGTCGCACATCTACCTTGCGGTAGCTTGCCCGGCTTTTTCCGAACATCAAGCGCGGCCTTTGCGGCAACTTCATCGCCATATCTGCTACCCGATACATTGAAGCGGATCATGTTCCGCAAGCGCTATTCCGATGGCCGCAAAACTGTCGGACTGGCCTGGTATACGGCGAACAAGAGGACGGGGCAAAGTCGCTCTGTCGACCTATCGATGGTCGCGCCGCTCTTCGACCTCGCAGGTATCCGGTGGATCAGCCTCCAGTATGGAGACCACGATACTTTGGAAAAGCAGGTAGCAAAAGCGAACGCACCGATTCTGATCGATCGTGATGTCGACCAACTTAGAAATGTGGATGAGTTCGCAGCGCAAATTGCAGCAATGGATCTGGTCATCACAATTGATAACTCCACCGCGCACCTGGCGGGTGCTCTGGGAGTTCCGACCTGGGTCGTGCTGCCGTTCGCACCTGATTGGCGCTGGCTTCTGGATCGAAGTGATAGCCCCTGGTATCCCTCTCTTCGCCTGTTCCGCCAAGTGAAAATGAATGACTGGCAATCCGTTGTGCAACGCGTGGGAAATGCTCTTAGACAAGACATCATATCGCCCTGAAGCGCGTGTGCCTTCCTTGTTGAAGCTGAAAACTCGAACAATATTTATTCAAACAACTGGAGAACCAATTGGAAAGTACTTCCGTTTTTGCCGATAGGCTCTGCTGGGGTGCAATGATGCCAGGGGAAGTTTTGTTCAACCAGGAAGGGAAAATCTGGAACTCGGATCTCCTGGCCTTTTTAGATCGCTTTGACAATGCGTTATGTGTCGTTGATTCAATGGGTAAGGCAATTCTTTGCGATGAAGCATTTTTTGAAATGACCGGCTTCACACCTGAAGGACTCATCGGACAAAACTTTCGCGGCGTTTTCGATCAGAGACAGCCGGACGAGGCACGACATCCAGTCGAAAAGTGCTTTCTTCGAAAAGATGGCATTCCAGATTATATTGAACACGATTCTTTGTGCGGGAAAAATGGAAGACGCTTCGGTGTTGAAGGATTGACAGTTCCGATGGATGATCAGAGAACTCCAGCTCTTCGCGTATTCGCGCTGCGAGACTTCGCAGACTCTATCAATGCTGATCAATCGGATTCCGAGGATGCTGAGCCTCACCGGAATGTTCGAAAGACCGATGACCAGGTCTTTTACATTATTGAACCCGGTGCATCCCGATTCGCTTATGTAGGTCCGGCTTACGAGAGTCTCACTGGACGAAAGTGCCAGGAGGCAAGCTCCAAACAATGCCTGTGGTTTGACCTAGTCGTTGAGGAGGATTGCCCCAGGGCTGAATCGGACTATCGCCGTTTGTTAGCGGGAATGACGATCAAGACTGAGCATCGGATTCAAAGAGCAGACGGTTCTATTCGCTGGGTGATGAATAACGCAGTCCCACTGCTGAACCGTGAGGGAATAGCTCACGCTTTCATCGGGCTGGCGAAAGATACAACTGAGACGGGTCACACGGAAGTTCTCCGCCGTCGAGAAGAGGGCAGATTCCGTCGCCTTTTGGCCAACCTGCCAGACATTGGCTGGACAGCGGATCAAAACGGACGAACGGTATATATCAGCCCCAACATCGAAGCAGTGATCGGGTTCACCGCGCAAGAAATTTATGCCGGCGGTCGAGACCTCTTGCGGGGGAGGGTCCATCCAGATGATCTCGATCGAGTGAGGCACTCATTCAGGGCGCTTTTTGGGTCGCAGACGGCGTTCGACGAGGAATTTCGAATCCGCAACAAAAGGGGTGAGTGGATATGGATTCATGACCGCGCGGTTCGCACTTATGAAGAGGATGGAATTCTGTATGCCGATGGAACTCTCTCCGATATTACTCGACGGAAGAGTGCGGAAATCGAGCTTCAATCTAAGACGGCACTTCTCGAAGCTCAAATCAACTCTACGATTGACGGCATCCTGGTGGTCGATGCGCAGGGTCAACGGATCCTTCAGAATCAGCGATTTCTTGATATGTTTCAAATTCCCATGGAATTACTAGATGACACAGATGATCGGATCATGCTGAATTATGTCACTGGTCTCATATTGGACCCGAGCAGATTCCTGGCCAAAATAGCACATCTTAATCGTCATCCAATGGAGACCAGCCGTGATGAAATCGAACTTAAGAACGGCACAATTCTGGATCGGTATTCTTCTCCAGTGGTCGCCAGCGACGGGAAGTACTACGGCCGCATTTGGACCTTTCGAGATATCACCCAGAGAAAGAGGAATGAGGATACTCTTAGTCAGCTTTCGCTTGCAGTCGAGCAGAGCCCTGTTTCCGTATTGATCACGGATCCCAAAGGCAATATTAGCTACGTGAATCGAAAATTTACTGAGTGCACCGGCTATGCATTAGACGAGGTCATCAACAAGAATCCTCGAATCCTAAACTCCGGCTATTCAACAAAAGACAGGTACAAGGCACTCTGGTCCACGATCACGAATGGTAAAGTATGGCGGGGAGATTTTCGGAACAAGAAGAAAAACGGCGAATTGTATTGGGAAGCTGCAACCATTACGCCGATTGTGAACTCGAATGGCGCCATCACGCACTTCGTCGCCATGAAAGAAGACATCAGCGAACGCCGAATGATGGAAGCCCAGCTTCGCCAGGCACAGAAGCTCGAAGCGATTGGGCAATTGGCAGCTGGCATCGCGCACGAGATCAACACCCCTACGCAATTCGTTACAGACAATCTCGTTTTTCTCCGCGACTCCTGGACGGCTGCATCCCAATTGATTGCAAAGTACCGCGAATCGATTCAGGATTGCGAGGGGATAATATCGTCACAAATCATCGCAACACTTCAAGAAGCAGAGCAAGAAAAAGACCTTGCATTCATCTCCTCAGAAGTGCCAAGGGCAATTGAGCAGGGGCTCGATGGCGCAAAGCGTGTGGCCAGTATTGTCCGAGCGATGAAAGAGTTTTCTCACCCAGATTCGGCCGACAAGACGCAAATCGATCTAAACAAATCGATTGAATCCACAATCACGGTCGCGCGCAACGAATGGAAGTATGTCGCTGAGATTGTCACAAAATTCGATGAGACTCTCCCTCTGATCGTTTGTTATCCGGGAGAAGTGAATCAGGTCATCCTCAACTTAATCGTGAATGCCGCCCACTCCATCAAAGGAAAGTATGAAGATGGGACCAAAGGTAAGATCACGATTTGCACCCTTGCGAGAGGGGAGTTTGTAGAGATCTCGATCTCAGACACGGGAACAGGAATTCCAGAAGCGATTCAAACCAGAATCTTTGAACCATTCTTCACCACAAAAGAGGTCGGCAAAGGGACTGGGCAAGGGCTGGCGTTAGCTCATAGCGTAATCGTTAGAAAGCATCACGGAAGGATCTGGTTCGACACAGAGATGGGTCGCGGCACGTCATTCTTCATTGAGCTTCCGCTCGATCTTTCCAGCCTGAAAGAGGAGAGCTGATGACCAAACGGCTCCTATTTGTCGATGATGAGCAGATGGTGCTCGACGGGCTTCGGCGTGCCCTGCACTGTATGCGGCAGGAATGGGAAATGACATTTGTGGACACAGGAACTGCCGCTCTGGCCGAGTTGGAACGCGAAGAATATGACGCTGTGATCACCGACATGCGTATGCCAGGGATGGACGGCGCGCAATTGCTTGAAGAAGTGAAGAGACGCCAAGCCGATGTGGTCCGAGTCGTGCTTTCCGGACAAACAAGCAAGGAAGCACTCCTGCGTTCCATCGATCCGACTCATCAGTTTCTGTCAAAACCATGCGATATCAATGAGCTGAAACTGCGCCTCAGCCTCGCGTTTGAGATGCGTGACTTGCTCTTGAATCCCGCGCTCAAGTCTGTGGTCACTCGGATGCGATCAATTCCAAGCTTACCCAGTCTCTTCAATGAGCTGACCGCGGCGCTGCGCTCGGAAAGCACCTCGCTCTCGCAAATCGAGTCGATCATCGCGAAAGATCCGGCGATGGCCGCCAAGACTCTGCAACTCGCAAATTCAGCGTTCATTGGAGCGCGCGGCCAGGTTTCGAGCCTCCTGCAAGCTGTGTCGCTCATTGGAACGGAGACCATCCGCGCTTTGGCTCTGTCCGTTCAGGTATTCTCGAAGCTTGAGCATAATCCCACCGCCGCGTCAGATTTGCCCGCGCTCTGGGATCACAGCGTCGATGTAGCCCTTCTTGCCCGGCACATAGCTCGTCTCCAGGGTCAATCGGAAGCGATGGAAGAGCAGTGCTTTACGGTTGGATTACTCCACGACGTGGGCAAAGCCGTACTCCTGTCTGAGTTGCCGCGAGAATATCGCTACATCGTGGATCATCGCGAGAAAGAGCCGGGCGCGCTCCTAGCGCTCGAAGCTCAATTTTTGGGTTGTACCCACGCGCAAATAGGTGCATACCTGATGAGCATTTGGGGACTGCCTGCCCCTTTGGTGCTCGCCGTCGCGCTTCATCACCGTCCGTCAGAGGACCGCAACACAAGCTTCTCGCCGCTGACCGCAGCGCACTGTGCCGACGCGGTCGTGGCGCTGAGCGACCAATCACCTTTAAATCACGATGGCGAATTCGATGTCGCGTACGTGGAGCGCATGGGTTTGATTGGACAGGAACCCCTCTGGCGGGATTTTCACGAAGAGCGCATCCTGGCAAGGAGCGAAGGAGAGGCTCATGGCCGATAAGATCCTGTTTGTCGATGACGAACCGGCGATCCTTGACGGATATAGAAGGAGCCTTCATAACTACTACCAGCCAGACACTGCCACAAGTGGTCATGAAGCTTTGGCCTTGATCAAGAGGGACGGCCCGTACGCCGTCTTGGTATCCGATATGCGCATGCCGGGTATGGATGGAGTCAAGCTGCTTTCCGAAGTGAGCGTGATTGCACCAGACACAGTTCGTGTAATCCTGACCGGTTACGCAGACTTCCAGAGCGCGATGGATGCGGTAAACGATGGGAAGGTCTTTAGATTTCTGACAAAGCCGTGTGACGGAGGGGTCCTCAGGAATACACTCGCAGCCTGCATTGAGCAGAATCGACTAATAACTTCAGAAAAAGAACTTTTGGAGAAGACATTAATAGGCTGTGTGCGAGCGCTCGCCGAGATTCTCAGCCTTGCCAACCCCGCGGCATTCAGTAGGGCCGTGCGCATTAGAAAGTATGTTCTGCAATTGGTCGCCGAGCTGAATCTGGAATCGGGCTGGAAGTACGAAATTTCTGCGCTGCTCTCCCAATTAGGCTGCATCACTCTTCCATCGGAGGTGATCGACGCCGCATTTCACGGGGAACGCTTGACATTGGAACAGCAGGACGCGTTCGACAAGCACCCGGGAGTCACGCGCGATCTGCTGAGCAAGATTCCACGGGTGCAGGATATTGGCTGGATTGTAGCGCAGCAACGCCTGGCAATTGGCACCTATGATTCAGACGTCTCTGAGGAACAGAAGGTCGGCGCGGATATCTTGCGCCTTGCAATCGCATTCGATGATCTCAAACTCAAAGATGTCGGTGATGCGGAAGCGCGTACCCGCCTGAAGTACATCTCGCGAGCGAGCCCTAAGGTGATTCGAGGTCTGGCGGGTCTTCAGGGCGATCTCTGGAGCACGGAATTGCGCGCCGTTCGAATCTCCGATTTGGCGGCCGGAATGATCTTGCACGAGGACGTATGGACCGGGAGCGGGCTGCTGATTGTTGTGCGTGGGCACGAAATCACTCTCCCTCTGATCGCACGCCTCAATAACTTCCAACGACAGAAAGCAATTCCCGACAAGGTTCTTGTGTTGTGCCCGTCGATCGAGAATGTGTTCGCCAAGGGTCCCGGCGACCATTGCCAGCCGGCATCGGTCATCGATTGAAATCAATGAGTGCGAGGCTGCTGCGTACTCGTTTGAACCACAACAAGATCGACCCGCCGGTTCATCCTGCGCCCTTCGGGCGTAGAGTTGTCTGCGACCGGGCGATATTGCCCGTAACCCGAAGCGGAGAGCTTCTGCGGGTCGAAGCCGGCATCATCCACAAGAAGGAGAAGAACCGCCATGGCTCGGGCGGTAGACAATTCCCAATTCGAGTTGAATTGTGCAGTGTGAATTGGCTGATCGTCGGAGTGGCCTTCAATGCGAAGCTCCAGGCCGGGACGCGATAACACCTTCGCAATCCGCTCGATTTTTGCTGCGGCCCCAGGAAGCAGGACAGCCTGTCCGCTGTTGAAGAAACCAAGTTCCTTCAGACTGATGACAAATCCTTCCGGAGTGGCTTTCAAGACTACTTCGTGCTTTTCGAGTTCCTGGCCCATCGCAGCTTCGAGCTTCCGTCGAAGATCGATCATGTCGACTGGGGATCCTGGAGGGACATTGTTCTCTCGAGTCTCCGCTGTCTGAACTCTCGATGTGTTGTCGAAGGCGTCTTTATCGACGGTAGAGTACGCGCCACCACTGCCACTTTCATCAGAGAAAGCACCGAGCGTCTGGAAGCCATTGTGGATTGCGCGGGACAACTTGCGTATCGATTGATTATCACGATACGTAGAGGCGAAGAGAACGACGAAGAAGGCAAAAAGCAAGGTGATGAAGTCTGAATAAGAAAGCAACCATCGGTCGTGATTGACCGATTCTTCAACGCGCGCCCTTCGTCTCATCTGGAGGACACTTTCTCTATGCGGTGACGCGATGGTGTCCCAAGGAATCTGCCCAGTTGCATTTCAAGGGCACGTGGATTTACACCATCAATAATTGAAAGCACAGCTTCAAGCGTCATCTCCTGGATGACCTGTCTTTCGCGCAGGCGGATCTTTAGCTTTCCTGCCCAGGGAAGAAACAGGAGATTTGCCGAAGCGACCCCATAGATGGTGGCAACAAAAGCTACCGCGATTCCCTTCCCCACTTCGTTGATGTCTTGCAGGTGCTGCATTACCTGAATGAGTCCCAGCACGGCGCCGATAATGCCGATTGTTGGAGAGAAGCCGGCCGCCGCTTCGTACACTTTGGGAACGCGCTCTTCCTTTTCACCCCGATACTCGAGTTGCAACTCCATCATTTTCCGCAGCTCTTTGGCGCTCACTCCGTCGATTGCCAACATCAGGCTTTCCTTCAGGAATGGATCCTGTATCTTCGCCAACTCTGAATCAAGTGAAAGAATCCCCTCTTTCCGCGCCTTGTACGCGTACTTGAGCAGGTTCTGAGCGATGGCGTCCGACTCCGATTCCGGATTCACGAAGACGTCTTTAAGCTGTACGAGCGCCTGGAGCACGACAGGCAGGGGAAACTGCACCATGACCGCCCCGATGGTGCCGCCAATCACAATGAGTGCGGCGGTTGGCTGCAGCACTTGGGCCAGCTTACCGCCCTCGAGCAGCAAGCCAAACCCGATCCCGCACAGTGCAATCAGTATCCCGCCAACGGTGCTTCTATCCACTGTGATCTCCAACCGTTCCTGCGAGCGCGTCGATGGGCAGCCTTCCGCCCTCGCCTGGACTCCGATCGTCAGGAACCAAAGCTATCGGCAGATTCGTTAGACCTTTTCAGGCGCAAATGCAAAAGGATCATGAAGTTTGGTGTTTCCCGAATGCCACTTTTGGGGTATTCGATTCAACTGGGGCCTGGAAGAAAACGACATGGCTCTCAGTACCTTTATTTTCAATATGTTGCCCTGGGGGCGTGGTGAGTTTGCGGTGGCTAAGTTGACTGCACGGGGGAGACCGCGAGACAAGAAAAGGCCAGCCGGCTCTGAGATCCCGGGTCGCCCAACTTTCGGTCTATGGAATTTTTGAAACGAATGGCCGATGAGTGGTCATGCATTCCATCAGGCCCCAATGTGTGCCTCCGCCGGTTCAAGACGAAGAGGCTCACCGCGATGCTGCTGCTCTCTCACAAAAGGAAGGTGACGGCCTGCTCGATCTTCCTTTACCGCGGCCGTTCATTGAGCGCAGACGCCACCATACAATCGAAAATTCGTGGCAGGAGGCAATCGATTGCCTGCAAAGACACCTCGTCGAATTCGAGGCCGACAAGGTGCAACTCAGGCAATCGGAAGTGGAATATAAGGCGATCTTTGAAGAGGCTCTCGTTGGCATATTCCAAATGAGCCCGGATGGGCGCTTCTTGCGAATCAATCGCGCCATGGCTCAGATACTCGGGTATGAATCGCCCGAACAGCTTCTGTCTCAAGACTCCCAGGGGGAATGCCCGATCGTGATTGACACGAAGGGTTGGGAAGAGTGGAAAGCTTCAGACAGAGAAGGAATCGTGCGATCTGGAATAGAGGTAGAGGTCCGGTGCCCCAACGGACAGTTAAAATGGATCGGCTTGAATGTGCGAGCGGTTCTGGATCGAAGCGGAATTGCCCGATTCGAAGGAACGGCAGAGGACATTACCGCATGGAAACTCATTGAGGTTCGAAAACATTTTCTTGCATATCATGACCAGCTCACCGGCCTGGCCAATCGCTCTCTTTTCGACGAGGAACTGGATCGAGCGATCCGGATCGCACGGAAAAGAGGATGCGGAGCTGCAGTTCTTCTTCTGAGAATAGAAAGGTTCAAAGTTTTCAACGATTCTCTCGGGGACACATTTGGCGATCGTCTGCTCAAGGAAATCGCGGAGAGAATCACGGAGGCCGCAGGTAAACGGAGCATCGTCGCGCGGGTTGCCGGCGCCAAATTCGCGGTGATCCTCCCTGAAGTGGATGATGTTTGCCGAGTTCGCGCAGCCGCCGAGCGCCTGTTGGCCATGCTGGGCGCAGATTTCACCCCTCTCGGCCATTCCCTGAAGATCTCGTTCCACGCCGGTATCAGCATGTTCCCTCAACATGGTGAAGATGCCGAGACCTTGATGAAGAACGCGGGGGTCGCCATGTGTTCCGCGAGGGAAGATGGTCCAAGCAAGCTGCGATTCTTCACTGAAGAAATGAACGCCCAAATGCTGGAGCGCATGCACTTGGAGAACGATCTCCGTCTTGCGCTGACCAGGGGGGAACTCTTCCTGGTGTACCAGCCGCAGGTTGACCTGCGCACGGGAGGGGTGACTGGGTTGGAGGCTCTTCTGCGCTGGCAACATCCTGAGATGGGGCTTATTCCGCCGAATAAGTTCATTGGAATTGCAGAGAGTTCTGGCCTGATCATTCCGATTGGCGAGTGGGTCTTGCGTACGGCATGTTCACAGGCTCGCCGGTGGCAAGACGAAGGACTGCCGGCTGTTTCTGTGGCAGTGAATGTGTCGGCTCTCCAGTTTCGCCAGCAAGGATTTCGCGACCTCATCCGCAGTGTTCTCGAAGATTCCGGGTTGAATCCTAAGTATTTGGAACTGGAGTTGACGGAAAGCCTGCTTCTGACGAATGCCGACGTGATGTTTTCTATCATCCAGGAACTGAAGGAGATGGGTGTCAGACTGGCGATCGATGACTTTGGGACGGGTTATTCCAGCCTCGGGTATCTGAAGCAATTCAAGGTGAACCGTCTGAAAATCAGCCGCTCATTTGTCCAGGACATTCCGGCGAATTCCGACGACGCCACGATCACCGCTGCAATCATCCGAATGGCAAAGGCTCTGAACCTTACCGTCCTTGCCGAGGGTGTGGAGAACGAAGCACAGCTGACATTTCTCCGGGCAAAGAAGTGCTACACAATCCAAGGTTTCTACTTCAGCAAGCCCCTTGCGGACGACCAGATAGCCCAATATCTGCGAACGGGATTCAGTCAGCACGCTCTGGCCGGGCTCTAGTTAGAGCGAGGGCGTTTGCAATCGCTGCAATCATTGGTTTGATTTGGCTTCAGCCGCGATTCATCTGAATGCGGCGCGCGTGGGTTGTTCTGGAAACTTGTTCGAAGGATGCCGATAGACAGTGGGCAACTCCGCGCAAGGCTGGGCGGCTAACGGTTTCAAGGGCGCGAGTGGTTTCAGCGGTCGGTTTCAAGAGGAAAAGCACATGTTCTTAATTATCGGAATCGTTGTAGTTTTTGGTGCCGTGCTAGGCGGCTTCCTCATGGAAAAGGGCCCAATACTTGTCCTCATGCAGCCTTCTGAGTTTCTCATCATTGGTGGCGCCGCTCTCGGCGCCCTGCTGGCCGCGAACCCGCTGCACGTATTGAAGAAGATCACGAGCGGATGCCTGCTGGTGCTGGGCGGATCGAAGTTCTCGAAGCCGCGATACACAGAAACACTCAAGATGATGTTCACGCTCTTCAACAAGGCGCGCAAAGAAGGGTTGGCTGGCATTGAGACCGATATCGAGGAGCCGGGGAAGAGCGGAGTATTTTCGAAATATCCGGCATTCCTGAAAAACCACCACATCCGAGATTTCGTTTGTGACACGATGCGGATGGCGATTACCGGTGGCGCCAGTGCATTCGATCTCGATCAAATGATGGACCTGGATATGGAAGTACACCACGCAGCGGCGACGCAGCCGGCTTCCGCCTTAGCCACAATGGCCGACTCCTTGCCCGGCATGGGAATCGTGGCCGCTGTTCTTGGGGTCGTGGTGACGATGAGCGCGCTCGGAGGACCTCCGGAAGAGATCGGCCACAAAGTCGCGGCGGCACTTGTGGGAACCTTCCTGGGCATTTTGCTGTGCTACGGCGCCGTCGGTCCGATGGCTTCTAACCTGACCAAACTCATAGACGATGAACACGCCTATTATCACGTCCTGCGAGTTGCAATGATGTCGTTCATCAAGGGAATGTCTCCTCTCCTCACGATTGAATTGGCGCGTCGTGCGATCCCGGAACATGTGCGTCCAAGCTTTCAAGAAGTCGAAAAAGCATGCCGCCAAAAGGATGAACCAAGCAAGGTAGCTGCTGCCTAATGGGGTTTGGAAAGGACGAGTATCGTGGCGGAAGTACCCTCAATCATCATCGTCAAAAAGAAGGCAAGCCATCGAGGTCACCATGGTGGAGCCTGGAAGGTGGCATACGCCGATTTCGTGACCGCGATGATGGCGCTGTTTATTGTCCTCTGGATGATGAATGCCAGCAAACAGGTTCAGGAGGCGGTTGGCGGATATTTCAAAGATCCCCGAGGCATGGCGAAAATGGTGGGCACCAATAAAAACGGAGCAGGGGAATTCGTCGTAATGAAGAAGGAAGACATGGAGAAACTGAAAGAACAGCTTCTCAAGTCGATCCATCACCTCGATCCATTGGACAAGCTCAAGAATCAGATCGAAATTACGATTACCCAGGAGGGACTCCGGATCGAATTGATGGAATCGGCCAAGGGGACTTTTTTTGAGCTGGGAAGTACCACACCAACCCCAGCACTTCGGGAACTTCTTCAGCTACTTTCCAAGGAGTTGGGACAGCTTCCAAATAAAATTTCGATTGAAGGGCACACCGATTCAAAACCCTATTCGGGCCACCGCCAGTACGACAATTGGGATCTATCGTCCGAACGCGCAAACGAAGCCAGGCGGTTGATGCAAGCCGAAGGCGTCCGATCCGATCAGGTTTCACAAGTGCGTGGCTTTGCAGATCAGCGGCTGCGCCTGCCCAAACAACCAGAAGATCCATCCAATCGCAGAATCTCGCTGATCGTTCAATACCTTGTCAGCGATGGTTCCGAGGTCGCTCCTCCAGACGCATTGACTCATTCGAGCGCGGTTAGTAGCAAGAACTAGCCATTTAGAACCTAAGTTGGATTCATTTATAACTTTGCTACCACGCCTCAGCCAAGGAGCACCGGTCCGGGCCGCTTCTGGGACGCTGCCAAAAGTGTGACAAGACGGGCAATGACGTTACGTTCCTCATCACACTCAAAAAGAAACTTCAGCGCTTCGAAGTTGGCATCGGAACGCATCACACGCACGCCCAATTCAACTGTCAGGCTCTGATAGCTCATGGATATCCTGCCGATTGAATCGGGCGGAAGGGGTGGATGCAGTTCCAAACGCATGCCTTCCGTGCTGATCTCCCTGCACCGTCCGAGCTGCGTCGAACTTTCTGTCGTTAAGCGCGCTGGAATATCGACCGCGAATCGTGGAGCTCGATAGTCAAACTTCTGCATGGTTCGTTCCCTTTGATCGCCGAAAATATGCGCTGCAGCTAGCAGAGCATTTGGCCGGAAAGACTCTATCGGCACTTTTCTGGAAAATCCCGGGAGAAATTGCCAATTTCTGTGATGATATCCTCCCCGCGAAAAATTAGACGAATCATTGTGCTCGCTGGGATAGGACAGCCCTGATTTGAACGAGAGGTTCGGTTTTGGGCTTCATCTCAATATTTGGGATGGCACTTGTACATTACTGTTCACAAATGTGAGCTTCGTCACATCTTTCGCGCCAAAGTGAGAACAAGATGAGAAAACGAATCACCCCTATTCTGCTTGCGCGATTGTCTGGTCACCAAGGGGGGCGCGTAAGGAGCATCTACCCCGGCGGTTACCTGCAACGTACTGATCAGTCAGGTATTTACGAGGAAGATTCAGGTAACTTGTAGCTTCACGCTCTTGCTATCTCTACGAATCTATACTGTGGGTGCCACCAAGGTTTAACACGAACTTTCGCGAAAGACGCAGTTGTGTCAACTACACATGAAGGATTCCATTGAACCGAGGTTGGGAGGCAACACATTGGATGATTTGCACGTCTTGCACGCAACTGTGGCTACGGAAAGAAGTCAGGATTCAACGAAAACCGGGAACAAGGATCAATCAAGGCCAGACAAGCGTTTGGCGGATTTTGACCCTTCGTCTGGCCGGCGCATCCTGCTCGTCGAGAGTGACATATCTCTGACGAACTTTCTGACAGCAGAACTCCAGGCTGAGACTTTCATCGTGGATCAGATTCACGATGGTCCAGAAGCATTGTCCGCGCTCGAAGGAAGACGGAAATATGACCTCATGATCCTTGCGCTCAACCTGCCAGGTCTCGATGGGATCAGTCTCATACAGCGTTTGAGGCCGATCCACCCTCGATTGCCTGTGCTCGTACTCACCGCGCGGCGTCGGGTGGAAGACAAGGTTTTGGCCCTTCAGAGCGGTGCGGATGACTACCTCACCAAGCCCTTTTCGCTTGTCGAACTCCTGGCAAGAGTCCGCGCTCTCATGCGGCGGAATTCTGGTCTTATTTCGAACTGTTCGACCGTTGGCGATCTGACAATCTACCGGAACGAACGCCGAGTTGAGCGAAACGGAAGGAGAATCGAGCTGACCCCTCGTGAGTTCGCCATCCTTGAGGTCATGATGCGTAATCCTGGACGTCCGGTTTCTCGTATGACGTTACTTGAAGAGGTGTGGAATACATCCTCAGAGCCCACTACTAACATCGTGGACGTCTACATGAAATACGTCCGTGACAAGGTTGATCTTCCTGGAGAGCCCAGGCTGACTCACACAGTGCGCGGGTTTGGATATGAGTTACGTAGTGCGTCATGAAAGAAGGCATCGTAATTCGGTTGCATTGGCAGGAACATGTGAGAAAAAACACTTCTACGTCTACGAACCCCTGAGCGTAGATCCAGTCATCAACTTTGGGCGTTTCCTCTCGTTTGGCAATCAGATACAGATTCCAGGTCCGCAAAAGCGTAAAATTTGTAATTGTTGTCAGGTTCGTGTGGAGGCAGACTTGGGCCATCCCAGCTACGCCGTAATACCCCTCGCCTTTTCCCTCGGTGTCTCATGAATTCTTCATCAAAGGTTGGTGACCAGTAGCTTATGGCCTCTCCCGTCATTCAAATTGAACGCTTTGAAGATCGATCTCCGATCGATGTAATTGTGGTGAGCCCCGACTCCAAACTCAGGCAAGGTCTCCATGAAAAACTGGGCCTTCCACGGTGGAACCTGCACCATGCTGCAGGAGGCGCGGAGGCGCTGGACCTGATCCGCAAGAAGGGTACGGATGATGGGATCCTCCTCGTTGATCCTAATTTGCCGGATCTGGAGCCAAGCGAGTTCCACGGGATCGTAAGAAGCCGGTTCCCCAATACGCAGGTCTTGATGCTTAATCCAGAGACCGGACAGCTTCTCATCGAAAGTGCATCACCCACCCCCGTCTCAAGAAGGCTGGCGGAAGTGGTCAATTGTGGCACAGCAGCCCGGAGCGGACCCATTCCAGAAGTGGCCAGCAGGACCCCGCGGGTGCAGGTCGAAGGCGCCGTAAGATTGCGCAATATGATCGGAGATTCTGAGTCCATGCATCGTGTCTATGGTCTGACGCGCATGGTTGCGGCTCGCAATACGACGGTATTGATCACCGGCGAAAGCGGAACCGGCAAAGACCTGGTCGCCCAGGAAATTCACCTGATTAGTGCGCGAAGAAATCAACCATTTGTGGTCGTAAACTGCTCTGCAATCCCAGAAACGCTGTTGGAAGCGGAACTCTTTGGCTATACAAAGGGGTCCTTCACCGGAGCGACTCAGTCCCGTATAGGACGGATTCACGCAGCCCACGGAGGCACCCTGTTCCTGGATGAAATCGGCGACATGCCGGTGTCAGTCCAAAGCAAGATCCTGCGATTCCTCGAGCAAGGCGAAGTCCAGCGTCTGGGAGGAAATGACAATCTCAAGGTCGACGTCAGAGTGGTTGCAGCCACGAATGCGGATTTAAAGAGGCGCGTGGCGCAGGAGCAATTTCGCGAAGATCTCTATTTCAGGCTGGCCGTGTTCCCCATACATCTACCGCCGCTCCGCGATCGTCTGAGCGATTTGCCGGATCTGGCTCACGCTTTCGTGGCGAAGTTTCGCCCTGGGACATCGCTCACCAACGATGCCCTTCACGTTCTGGCACAGCACAGTTGGCCTGGCAACGTGCGCGAGCTCAGAAACGCGATTGAGCGTGGAACAATCCTGGTGGGATCGGGTGATGAGATCCACCCTGAGCACATCGTTCTTTAGTTTCATTCCTGTTTTGGGCTGTCGGTGCCAGTTTGGCACTCGCCTTGCATGTGAGATAGGCAAATGCTGCCGAGTTCTCATGTGGTTCCAATGAATGCAGGGTGTGCCGACGGACTCCGCAGTCCGCAGTTTCTCGCGGATGCCTTCTCTGAATTCATCTCTGCCTCCTCGTTGCTTGAAGAGTCTTATCGTGACCTTCAACAGGAAGTTGCGCATCTTGGGGTAGAGCTTGCTGAGCGCAATGCTGCGCTGAGCAGTAGCCTGGCTGAGAACGACCGTATGCGCGCGACCCTGCAGCAGGTCATCGATTCCATGCCTTGCGGGGTGCTCGTCCTAAATCAATGTGAGCAGATTGTCACGATCAATCCTGAAGCGCGCAGATTGCTTGATCTGGATTGTGTGCATGTCAACGCTCTCCGCGATCTTTCAAAGATCAGCCCGGTGAACTTCGAGTCCCTGGTGGGTGGGTCGAATGAACAATTAGAAAATGAGGTTTGTGCCGTGGCTGATGGAGCAAAGAGATGGCTCTCCATCAGTAACCGCAAACTATCTGGAATCGCCAAGGCTGGCGATGTGACTGGCCGGTCATCGCAGCTGCAAAGCATCTGGATACTTAGAGATATTACGGCGAATAAGCAAGCTGAATTGGAGCGGGAAGCTACGCGGCGCGCAACCGTCCTGGCAGAAATATCGACGATCCTGGCGCATGAAATTAGAAATCCGTTAGCCAGCATGGAGTTGTTCGCAGGCCTCATCGATCAAGACCTTGGGGAACCCTCTGAGTGGGTATCGAATCTGCGAGCAGGAATTCGCACGCTTTCGGGAACGGTGAACAACGTCCTCAGCATGAACGGCGCAAGCAATCCTCGCCTGGCCCCGGTCGATCTCCAGAGCTGTGTGCAAAGTGGAGTGGAGTTTGTACAACCTATCGCCGAACAGGCGGGTGTGTTGTTGTCATTTCGCGCCGCAAAGGACACGCCCGCGATCCAGGGCAACGAAGATGCGATCCGTCAGATCATCTTGAATGTCGCATGCAATGCGATCCGTCACACTGCGCCAGGAGGCACGATCAAAGTATCGACCCGCCGCCTGATTCGACAGGGAACCACATTTGCACTTGTCGAGATCGCGGACAGTGGCTGCGGAATCCCGAATGAGCTCATTGAACATCTTTTCGAGGCTGGATTCAGCGCCACCGGTGAAACGCCGGGGCTTGGCCTCGCGGTTTGCAGACGGCTCATGACCCAACACGGTGGAGAAATAAGGGTATTCAGCCGAGTGAGCGAGGGAAGCATATTTCAGTTGGAGTTTCCAACCTTATGAAAAGTGAAACAGAACTGTCGGTGATGGTGGTTGACGACGAACCGGGAATCCGTACTGCGTTGCGCGCGAATTTTCTCCGTCACGGATGGAGGGTTGAGACTGCCTCTTGCGTCCGCGATGCAATTCGCACTGTTCAGGACCGCGAGTTTGACCTGGTTGTCACAGACATCCGCATGCCAGACGGATCAGGTATGGAGGTCATGCGGGCAGCGCGCAAAGCATCCCCCGGAACCGCTGTGATCCTCTTGACGGCTTATGGCTCAGTGTCTGATGCCGTAAGTGCCATGCGAGACGGCGCACTGGACTATCTCACCAAACCAATTCCTTTTGATCGGCTGCAGGCAACGGCCGCTGAAGTCATGCAGCGGGCGAAGCAATTGCCAGTGGAGGATATCTATGCCACAGGCGACATCATAGGCCGTTCACCGCTGCTGCTGCGCGCCATTCAGCGCGCCCGCGCCGCTGCGAGCACAGGAGCAGATGTCCTGATCGAAGCGGAAAGCGGAACGGGCAAGGAACTCCTTGCGCGATTCATCCATGATTCAAGTGACAGAAGCCGGAAACCCTTCATCGCCGTAAACTGCGCAGCGGTACCCGAGGCTTTGCTTGAGAGCGAACTCTTCGGGCACGGACGAGGGGCTTTCACCGGTGCTTTCGCAGCCAGACCTGGAAAATTCGAACTCGCAGACGGCGGCACCATTCTCCTCGACGAAATTGGAGAAATGCCAATCAACTTGCAACCGAAGCTCCTTCGGGCACTCCAGGAACGTGAATTTGAAAGGCTCGGCGAAGGACGGTCGGTGCATGTCGATATCCGTGTCATCGCGACGACCAATGTTTCATTGGCTGCGATGGTAGAGCGCGGACAATTTCGTGCGGACCTTTATTACCGCCTCAACGTAATCCCGCTGTCGCTGCCACCATTGCGCGACAGGCGTGAAGACATTCCTATTCTCGCCCACTACTTCGCCGACAAATTCTCGGCGGAGCGCGATTCAGGCGCCCCCCGCCTTCATCCGGGTTTCCTTGAGCGTCTGCAGTCGCACACTTGGCCGGGCAACGTGAGAGAGCTTGCGAACTTCTTGCGGCGTGTGTTGACCCTGAGCGGAACCCTTGAAATCGACGAAAGATGCTTTGAAATGGAGTCTCATGGTCTTGTCGTCGCGACGCACAAAATGCAGTCAGCAGTTCCGGTCACGTCGCCGGCGGGAACGCCTATTTGGCAGGTCGAAAAGTTGCATCTCGAAAAGACTCTCGCTCTAACCGATGGAAATCGGACTCATGCCGCCGAGATGCTGGGTATCAGTTTAAGAACATTGCGCAACAAGATCCGTGAATACGGCCTTCCACCAAGGAGGTTTGCGTAACATGGCCACGACTCCGATACTTCAGCTGCTCCAAGGCTATCTCAAGGTCACCACGGATCGCCAACAACTGGTTGCGTCCAACATGGCAAACGTTGACACACCCGGCTATCACACACAGGACATCAACTTCCAAGTCGCAATGCAAAGAGCGATGGACGAAAACAACAACGTGAGCATGGTGCCTGTGTCGCAGGAGGTACAGGGATTGCCGGAACGCCCCGATGGAAATAATGTGAACGTCGACCGTGAAAGCCTCCTCCTAGCTCAAACCCAACTCCAGTATCAGATGGGTGTGCAACTCATCAAGGCAGAATTTCATCGGCTGCTTACTGCCATTAAGGACGGGAACTGATCATGGGCCTATTTGACATGTTGAGCATCAGCGCTTCTGCTCTTTCAGCAGAGCGGCAGCGAGCGGAAGTGACGTCTGCAAATCTTGCCAATGCGGAAACTACACACACCGATTCCGGCGGCCCTTATGTACGCAAGGAAGTAGTTTTCAGTGCGTCAAACGCGTCGCCATTTCGCTCTGTATTCAACCGCGTCGGCCGCTTTGCCCAGGCCCCCTCCGGGACGGTTCAACTCACCCAGGTGGTGAATGACAATACCGCTCCAGTTATGCATTACGAACCCGGAAATCCGGACGCGGACAAGAGTGGATTCGTAGCCTATCCGGCGATCAATCCGGTCAGTGAAATGGTCGATCTGATGGGGGCCGTACGCGCCTATCAATTGAACGCGTCGGCAGTGGGTGCAGCCAAACAAATGATTCAGGAATCAATCGATATTCTTAAATCCTCGTAATCAGGGAGAGGGATGATGAGCAACGTAAGTCTGAATGGGATTCCGAGTGTGAACTTGCCTGATCTGCCCTCCATGGGCAGAACAGGTGAGAGCGGAGGCGCAAGTTTTACCGATGTCTTGAAAAACGCCGTTTACGGAGTAGATCAACTGCATAACGATGCAGCCGCGCAAGTGGGCAATCTTCTTCAGGGTGGTGGCGCTGATGTGAACAATGTGATGATCGCAGTGGAAAAAGCGGATGTTTCATTTCAACTCATGATGCAGGTCCGGAACAAGATCGTTAGCGCCTATCAGGATATCGAAAAAATGCAGTTCTAGGATTGAGAACCCATGGCAGGCTTTAATAACCCAATCGATCAGGCGAAGAACTTCTGGGCTACCCGCAATGGCCGCCAAAGAGGGTTTCTTCTAGGCGGAGGAGTGGCCACTGTGGTTTTGCTCGCGGTGTTTGTCCGGCTTCTGGGCACACCCGACTACAAACCTCTCTTCACCGATCTTGAGCCTGCGGATGCACAGACGCTCGCCGCGCAACTGGATGCACAGAATATTCCCCATCAGCTCAGTACCGATGGAAAGACGATCAGCGTTCCGGTCGACAAACTGGATGCTGCCCGTCTGCAGACCGCATCTCAGGGGCAGCCCCACAGTGGACGCATGGGGTTTGAGATCTTCGACAAAATGTCGTGGGGACAAACCGAGTTTGATGAGAAGGTCGCATATCAGCGGGCTCTTGAGGGCGAGTTGGAAAGGACTATCAAGACACTCTCGGATGTTGACAGTGCACGCGTCCATTTGGTGATGCCCACGGAGTCAGTCTTTCTGGATCGCCAACGAGATGCCAAAGCGTCGGTAATCCTCAAACTGCATCGTAGCGGTATCTCGAAGGATGCAGTGTTGGCA
Source organism: uncultured Acidobacteriota bacterium (assembly GCA_963833995.1). GTDB lineage: Bacteria > Acidobacteriota > Terriglobia > Terriglobales > Acidobacteriaceae > Telmatobacter. The sequence continues at coordinate 50,262 of CAWIAE010000015.1, forward strand.
ATTTCGCGCCTCGTGTCCGGAGCAGTTGATGGATTGAAGCCGGAGGACGTTTCAGTCATCGATGCAGATTCTGACAGGTCTCTGGTCGTGGGTCACGATGGAATGGATGCGGGCGAAGGTGAAGAGGCAAAGTTGACCGAGCGCCTGATAAGCACGCTTCAGCCTGTGGTCGGCACAGACAAGATCCGCGCAACTGTGAATATTGACTATGACCGGGCTTCATCCGAGGAAAGCCAGGAGAAATACGACCCGACCGTGAGCGCGCTGCTGAGCGACCAGAAATCGGAGGACCAGGCAGGCGGAGGAATGGCAACGGGCGGTGTTCCCGGAACTGCGAGTAACGTCCCGGTCGCAAAACAGGGAAAGCCGGCCACTACGCCGCCCATACCAAACGGATCGCAGTCATCAAAAACTGAGAGCGCACAATATGGGGTAAATAAAACGGTGCTCCACACCATCACGCCGGCTGGGCGAATTGAAAGAGTTTCCGCAGCCCTTCTTGTTGACGATGCGGTGGTGAGAAGTGAGCATAACGGTAAAGTGACATTTACCAAACAGAAGAGATCGCAAGCAGAGCTGGCAGAGATTCGGGAACTGGCAGAAGCGGCGATTGGCTTCGATGCCAAGCGCGGTGACACTCTCAGCGTTCAGAATATGTCTTTCGATGGCAATGCCGCCGAAGCTGATATTCCCGCAGCGAATTGGGCCACACAAGTGCAAAAGACTGTGTCTGACTACTCGTCGCTCTTCCGGCCTGTGTCGCTTCTGGCCTTATTCATCCTCGCGTACTTGTTTGTTCTTCGCCCAGTCCAAAAGCACGCACTCAGTCCAGCCGATCCATTGGCACAGCATGCTTTAGCGGGGAGTAATACGCCTTCGCTGGGCGCTGGCGGCGCGGGAGATGATTCGTTACGGGCTGCGCAACTAAAAGAACAGGCTATCGAGCTGATCAAACAGAAGCCGTTGGTTTCCGCACGCGCGATGCAGACGTGGATGAGTGAGGAACCATCATGAGTTCGCTGGAACGCGCGCAAGCCACCGGCCCGCGCAAAGCAGCCATTCTGCTGGCATTTCTTGGAGAGGACGCCGCTGCGCCCATTTTGCGTAACCTGTCTGAAGGTGATCTGGAGCGCATCACCGATGAGATTGCAAACCTTTCACGAGTGCCCATCAGTATGACGATGCAGGTGCTTGAGGAATACCAGCAATTGATGGCCGCTCAGGAGTTCGTTGCTGTCGGTGGCCAGGATGTCGCGATGCGCTTGTTGGTGAAAGCCTTCGGAGAGGCGGGAGCGAAGAACATGGTGCAGAGGCGTGCACGCTCCGACGACGCACCGTCGTTCAATGCGGAGCCACTCAAGCAGTCAGATCCACAGCAACTGGCAAGATTCCTCGCCGGCGAACAGAGTCAGACAAAAGCCTTGATCCTCGGGCATCTAGACGCAAAGCAGGCTTCTGCGTTGTTGATGACACTCGAGCCCGAATCGCGCGCTGATTGTGTGAGGCGAATGGCAACGATGGGCAAGTATTCGCCGCAGGTTGCCGCAAAGATTTCTACGGTGCTTCACCGCCGCTTGAGGTCCGTGGGAGACCAGAGCAAACGTTCTGATACAGGAGTCAAAAGTCTGGCCGAAATGATGAATCGCCTGGAGCCTGCGGCGGCGAAAGAAATACTTGAGACGATAGAAGCAAGCGAACCGAGTTTGGCGATCAACATTCGTGACCTGATGTTTACCTTCGAAGATTTTCTTGAAGTTCCAGAGCAGGACCTGCGCGAACTGATCAACTCTATCGACAAGAAGACTCTGATGATCGCTCTCAAGGGGGCAAGTGAAGACTTGCGCAGCCATATCTACCGCACCATGTCTTCGCGAGCGGTTGAAATGATGAAGGAAGACTCCGAAATGATGGGCCCCGTTCGCAGTAAGGACGTTGCCAAGGCTCAAAGTGAGATTGTCTCTATCGCTCGGAAACTTGAGTCCGAAGGAAAAATCGTTTTGAAGAGCGAAGGAGAAGATGAATATGTCCTCTAGCGCGGGAATGTCGGGAGCAATGCCAGTTCCAGTGTCTGCCCTCCAATATCGGGACATTGCCGGGAAGCCGAAGAGCAATGCGCCGCAGTCGGAATTATTGCCGGGCCACCTGGATGAACCGAACTCGCCCCTGGCAGAAGAACGCTTGCTGGAATTCAAGCTCACCGCAAGGATCAAGCAAGAGCGCGCCGAGGCAGCGCGCGAGACCGAGGAAAGGTTGCGCCAGGAATTAGAGCAAAAGCTATCAGCTGCGCGCGCCCCAATCGCCGCCGCGATCGCAGGATTCACAGAGCAAAGCAATGATTACTACGCGCGAATCGAGGCTGAAGTTGTCCAACTCGCGCTTGCAATAGCCGCGAAGATTCTGCATCGCGAATCGCAGGTGGATCCGATGCTCGTGGCAACATTGGTGAGGATGGCAATTGAGAAATTGCGTGAAGGATCTACTGTGGTCGTCCGCGTGAGCATTGGAAGGGGCCGGAGCTGGAAAGCCTATTTTGCAGAGCATTCCAGATTGGAACATGTTGAGGTGGTCGAGGACGCCAGTCTCAACGATCAAGATTGCCTGGTCGAGACCGAGCTGGGAATTGCACACTTTGGACTGGATAAACAATTGAAAGAAGTGGAGCAAGGCTTCTTCGATTTACTCGCGCTCCGTCCGGTGAATCGATGAGACGTTGTCTTCTGGCTCCTTATACCCACTATCTCGATACTGGTTCGACCTTGCGCTGGAGCGGTCGTATCACTCAGGTTGTGGGTAACTTGATTGAATCTGAGGGTCCGTTCTGCTTTGTTGGCGAGTCGTGCGAGATCCTCGGAGAAGGTGCTCGGAGTTATTCGGGAGAGATCGTTGGATTTCGGGGCTCAACCATGTTATCGATGGCCGCCGATCAACCCCAGGGCATCCGATTTGGCGATCGTATCGTGACCTGGGGCGCGCGCCCATCCGTTCGCGTGGGCCCTGGGATGTTAGGTCGCGTACTTGACACAGCGGGGACTCCACTGGATGGAAAGGGCGACTACCGCGCGATGCATTCCATCATTATTGATGGTTCAGCTCCTCTGCCACTCGAGCGCGTACCAATCCGGGAGCCTCTGGGTTGCGGAATTCGCGCGATCGACGGATTCCTGACCTGTGGACGAGGGCAGCGTATCGGCATCTTCGGTGGAAGTGGAGTTGGCAAGAGTACGTTGATCGGGATGATGGCGCGCGGCACGTCGGCAGATATGACTGTGCTCGCGCTCGTGGGTGAGCGAGGGCGCGAGGTGGGAGAGTTTCTCGAAGTTCTCGGGGACGAAGGACTTCGGCGGTCGGTTGTCATTGTTTCCACATCCGACCAATCACCACTCCTGCGCCTGCGTGCAGCATTGGCTGCGACCGCAGTGGCAGAACATTTTGCGAGCCTCGGTAAAAATGTGCTCCTCATTGTTGATTCGTTGACGCGCTTTGCAATGGCACAGAGAGAGATTGGTCTCGCAGCAGGAGAACCGCCTACTGCCAAGGGCTACACGCCTTCGGTCTTGAACATGTTGGCGCGCCTCGTCGAACGAGTGGGAAACTTTTCGCAGGGAAGCATCACCGCCTTCTACACAGTGCTGATGGAAGGTGACGATCAGCAGGATCCGGTGGTCGACACGGTGCGCTCGCTACTTGATGGCCACGTCGTGTTGGACAGGAACCTCGCTCTTCGTACCCACTATCCGCCCATTTCGATTCTGGAGAGCGTGAGCCGACTGATGTCGAGCATGGTGTCAGAGCAACACCTCGCAAAGGCCAATGCTCTGCGCCTGTTGATGGCGGCTTATGCCCGGTCTGAGGATCTGATTCGCATCGGCGCATATCAGAAGGGTACTGACCCGGTTCTTGATAACGCAATGCAGAACCTACCGGCGCTCAACAAGTTCCTTCTTCAAAAGCCTGATTCTTTTTCAACTTTTCAAGATGCGGTTAAGCAATTGATGACGTTGAATAGTTGATGTATTACGAACCAAGCGACCGGGAGCTCAATTCACGATGGCTTTCAAATTTTCACTGGCGGCGGTTCTCCGGGTTAGAGAAAGTGTCGAAAGGTGCGAAGAGCTTGCTCTCCAGAGAATTCAGTTCGAAATAGGGCGCGTCCGACGGCGCATCGAAGAACTCAACGACGAGATCACAGGTAAGCACAACGCGAGGAACGAATCAATGCGGCAGCCGGTGTTCTCATATGAGGTGCAAGCAATTCTTCATGAGGTGAAGGCGGCAATGGACATCAGGCAGGCGCTGCATGGTTCGCTCCGGTCGCTCGAACTCGAGCGCGAGAAACAGATGAAGGCTTATCAGACTGCCTATACCAATCGCCAGATGCTAACCGATATGCTGGTCCAGAAGCAGAACGAATACGAGCAAGAGCAAGTCCGCACCCAGCAGAAATCCATCGATGAGATATTCGCATCCCGCTCTCAGCGAAACTAAACTTCACCAAAAAATGAGTTATAGGCGCAGGACAATGGACTCGGTGCGCCCTTTCTGTTTTCGAGATAATGAGCGCCAGGATCAAGCGAATAGGCACGCATTGCCTAGTTGACGCGGCAAGAGATGCCCACTAGAGGGACCGGACGCCAGCAGGTCGAACTCTTCAAATTCATAAATCGTAGTGGAATCAGCAGTTTAATCTTCAGCATTCGCAACTGAAATTCTTTTCATCGTTGGCTGAGCGCGTGCAACTTGACAGGCGTGCGAATCGCGGCCAAATCGATGACTATCGGATCATCACCCCTGCGGTCAGATGACGCGCCGCAATCGAGTATTCCGTTCGGTCCGATTCTCGCCGGCACTACCTGGGCAAGCATTCGAGGCGTTAAGTCTAATGCCGAGGGCTCGGAGTCGCGTTCCAATTCCAATGTGAATGTGCACACATCTGACAAGGGCGAGAAGTCAACAACGTCGATGATCCAGGAGAATCCGAACTCTCCAATAACAACTTTGACCGCTCCAGTTGAAATGCCACCCAACCAGAGATCCGGCGATCCGCAAAGGGATTTGCAATCCGATGGGGCAACCTCGGTAGTTGCCGAGCCGATTGATGCCGGAGCGACGGCGGGAAGACCTGCCACCGATCTGAAAGTCGGTGATTCTCGGCAACGGAGGCCACCAACCTCAAATCAAACCGAGACGACAGAATCTCAGCTCAGTGAAACAGAGCCAATCGAAAACTGGCGTGCGGGCGCAGAACAAATCGATCTTTCATCTCCCTCACCTACCGCTGAAATTGCATTAGCGGCCGGAACGGCTTTCGGCCCCGCAATGCTTCCCACGGTGGAGGCAATTACACAACTCGGCAGTTCTGCCTCGAATGGCAGTACAGCCAACTCTTCAACGATCGCCGGTAATGGAATCGCAAGCCATCAGGCTATCAAGTCAACGCAAAGCAAGAACTCGGAAATGGTTCCCTCTGCCGATTCAGAGCCCACAACGCCGGCGGGACCTGCTAAAGGGAACCTGGCTCCGAGCGGTGAGGCATCATCCAATGGCGGTCAAGCCGGCGGTCAAGGTAGTCAACACGCCGAGGCTGGTTCCACGGCGACCTTAGCGACTTCGACTGCCGCATCAAGCAGCACGGCCTCCACGACAAGCACTATGGCGCCGCATGCGACTTCTCACCAAACATCGCTCCCTGATTCCGTCCGGAACGATAACGGCGGTGCTTCCTTACCCGCAGGCCCGTCAGGAACCTTGTCATCGGACCAGTTGAACTCCGGAGCAACAACGGTCCCGAGCGGGATCAATACGGCGCGGCTCATTCAATCGATGAGCGAATCGGAGATGTGCGTCGGAATGCATTCAGTGGAATTCGGCGAGATCTCAGTGCGCGCATCCGTTTCGCAACAGCAGATGCTGGCTCAGATCTCCACCGAACATGTTGGCCTCAGCGCAGCTATTTCGGCACATATTCCATCGATCCAGGAGAAGTTCGGCAACGATTACGGTTTGCATGCGTCCATCCAGGTCAATCACGGCGGAGCATCATTTTCCGATGAACGGGGAAAGTCGTCGCAAAGAGAGCAAAGGGCGTCCGTTTTAACCCCCGATTCTGTCAACTCCGTGGCGCTGGCTGAAATCGAAAGGCTGGCAGCGAGAGTGACGCCGACGACAGGCGACGGTTATCGGTTGGACATCAGGGCATAGAAGAAATGAGACCACTCAACGAGAGGAACAAGAAATGAATATTCAAGGCTTCGTTCCGGCAATTACCGCACCGATTCAGGGCTTGAGTGCCAGTGCGGCCAGACCAACTGCCAATGCGACCAGCGCGTCGGGTACCACGACAGGGACGTCGTCCTCCGACTTGCAAAGCACTTTTTTGAATCTGCTTGTTACAGAACTGCAGAATCAGGATCCCACGTCTCCAGTCGATCCGACTGAGATGGTCAGCCAGATGGTTTCGCTGAACCAGCTCGATCAGCTCATTTCCATCAATCAAACCCTGGGAAATTTGACGTCCGGATCGTCAACACCTTCCGGCGCAACGCAAGGCGCTTCTGCGACCACCCAAAGCGCAGCTGCGCAGACAAGCGCGACGAGCACGGCTGCTTCCAATCCGGTTTCGTCTTTTGCAGCGCCGTTTATTCAAAGTCAATCAGAGGCGCCGGTAACCGCAATTCCTTCGGCTCTGATGAATCTGTACAGCAGCTTCCACAATCCAGTTCAAACATCACTTAACAGGAGGTAGATAGATGTCGTCATTTTCAATTCCACTTTCAGGACTAGAGGCCAGTTCCGCATCGTTGAATGTTGTTGCCAACAACCTGGCAAATCTCAATACGGATGGCTATAAGGACGAGACGCTAAACTTCGCGGATGTCTACAACCAGATGCAGGGAATTTCGGGGAATGGGGATCCTATTCAATACGGGTCCGGTGTTCAGGTCGATGGCCAGAGCGCGAACTTCACCAACGGAAGCGTCAGTTCGACGGGGATTCCCTCGAATATGGCGCTCCAAGGCAACGGCTTTTTCGTGGTTCAGGGAAGCGGTCAAACAAGCTACACACGCGCGGGCGATTTCACCGTCAATTCTCAGGGTCAACTCTGCACCCCGCAGGGTCAACTTGTGATGGGCTATCCCGCCGTCAATGGCGTGGTCTCAACCAGTTCGGCTCTCGCGCCAATCAGTGTCAACCAGGCAAGCAACATTCCCGGAGTTGCCACTTCAAGCTTCCAGATGGAAACCAACTTGAACGCGGCTTCTGCCGTTGGCTCAACCTACAGCGCGCCAATCACAGTCTACGATTCCCTGGGTACATCGCACGTGCTCACCGTGCAGTATACGAACGCAGGCGCGAATTCCTGGAACTATAGCATCAGCGTTCCGTCCGCGGATACAGGCGGCACCGGGACACCGACCCCGGTGGCGACCGGCACTCTGACCTTCAACTCCTCGGGGGTACTGACATCGCCCACGGCTCCGGTCACGGGCATTACGGTTTCAGGATTGACCGATGGAGCCGCTCCCATGAACCTCACCTGGAATCTTACTGACAGCAGCGGAAACCCGACGGTTACCCAGCAGAGCGCGACCAGTGCGACCAGTTCGACCGACCAGAACGGCTATGGTGTCGGAACGCTGAACGGTTATTCCGTACTTCCCGATGGAACCGTGCAGGGGCAGTTCAGCAACAGCCAGACCTTGGCACTTGGTCAGGTTGCGATCGCCAGCTTCTCGAATGTCCAGGGCCTTACACAAACCGGCGGTAACGACTATTTAGCCAGCTTTTCGTCAGGAGCTCCCGTGGTCGGGCAGGCTGGCGTAGCCGGCAACGGGTCCATCACCGGCGGTTCGGTCGAGTTGTCGAACGTAAACCTGTCCGCCGAGTTTGCGAACATGATCGTTGCGCAGCAGAGCTATGAAGCAAACGCAAAGGTTCTAACAACGCTTGACCAGGTTTCGCAAGCTACCATCCAGTTGATTTCCTAGGTCTTCGGAAGTGGCGAAGTTCTTAACGTACGATTAGAGACTTTCGCGATAAGGGCATTTGCTTTCGCGAAAGTCTGGATCAGTTTGCCGGCTCTCATGGCTGTCTCACCAGCCATGGGGCCGCACCGTCCGCGCATTCGCTCCTCTAACCATATCTGAATCAATAACCTGAGTACTCTCAGGTCGTTCTTCAATTTCCTGCCTGCACGCCCCTCATTCCGGCCCTTCGATTGCATTAGTCCTTACGCGAACGCTTCATGAAGGACTCTCCGCCCGGTCCGTTCTCAGACCTTCGGCCCGCAAGCAGAGTCTGCCTGAGGCCTGGAGCGCGCAAGGACCCATGAGCAACGCAGTTCACAATATAAAGACAGCTTCCGCGGAGCCGTTCGCTTCGGACTCGATTCCCAAACAGATAGATCCGCTCGATAGCGTGCCTTGGTTGCCGTGCACTCTCACACTCGATGTGCCTGTCGTGCACTTTACGGTTGGCGACCTTCTCGCCTTGACGAAAGGCTCAGTCGTCGAAACCGGGTGGCATCACACCAGCGACGTGCCGCTGCGCGTCAACAATCTTCTCATCGGCTGGACGGAATTCGAAGTGGTCTGTAACCGTCTCGCAGTCCGCGTGACGGATCAGGCATGACTATAAAAGTTCGCATTCCACGTCCGTTCTTTCAGAGTGCGCGTCCAACGCCAATCAACCGGCCAGCGCATCCGGCACATGAGCCGAGTCCGTTCATTGATACGCTCACTCACTATGCCGACGATCAAAGAATCGATGCGCTCAGACATCAAAAGGTGCGGAGAGTGCCCCCGCCGACAAAGGGTTCCGCGCCGTCACCAGGTCCCGGCGTACTGAATCGCGTCTTCTTATGGCTGCGAGGAAAGTACAGCGTAGCTGCAATCAAACAGTTGCGCGTGACTGAGACGGTTTCACTTGGCGAGAAGCGCTTTGTCGCCATCATTCACGCGGACGGGCACAAGTTCCTGATTGGGGGAGGCGCTTCTGGAGTTTGCCTCCTTACGCAATTGAGTAAACTGGCGCAACCCACAGACGCTCTTCCTTCGATTGAGGAAATCACGGAGCGCTCTGCATGAGCTTGTCCCAGGCCATTCGGGGAATCGCGATATGGATGTCGCTGTCCGCTGCAGTCTTGGCTCCGGCCAAGGCGCAGTGGGGAGATCGCGCGCCCGAAGCACAGATTCCCGTGCAAGGTGAATCGGCTGGGACAGGTGTTTCAACGAACGCGGCCCTGGCGGATGGACGAGCTTCCGGGTCGCGGGTAGTCATCCCGAACCCAGGAACTGCAAATGCTCTTCCAATGGTCCCGAATGGCGGCGTATTGCAGATCCAGGGCATGCCGGGCGGTTCCGTACCCTGGTCCATCATCATCATGCTCACCGCATTGACGCTGATTCCCTCGGTCCTGATGTGCGTCACCCCTTTCGCCCGTCTTCTCATCGTGTTTCACTTCCTGCGCCAGGCTCTGGGACTCCAATCCACTCCCTCCAATCAGACACTGATTGGACTTTCGCTCACCCTCACTTTCTTCATCATGCAGCCTGTCGCGTTGCAGATCTACCAGAACGCGATCATTCCCATGCAGGCTGGGCAGATTAATGCCACCGAGGCGTTGAGTCGCGGAGAAGCGCCGATGCGGAAATTCATGAGCCATTATGTTCGCGAAAAAGATGTGGCCTTATTTATCGAACTGGCCAAGGAGCCGCACCCCGCTTCGGTTGATGATCTTTCATTGCGCGTATTGCTGCCCGCCTATATTTTGTCCGAACTGAAAGCCGGCTTTCAGATCGGCACAGTTCTGTTTCTACCATTTTTGATCGTCGATATGGTCGTCGCCTCAATTACGACGTCAGTTGGAATGTTGCAATTGCCACCTGTAGTCATCTCAACACCTCTCAAATTATTGCTTTTTCTGATGGTGGACGGATGGCATTTGTTGATCAGCTCACTCATGAGGAGTTTTAGTTAACGCCATGGATGTCGACCAGGTCGTACAACTCGGACGTTTGATGCTGCAGGAGGTGGTCATCCTGGCTGGGCCGATTCTGGCCGTCGCAATTATCGTCAGCCTGGTGGTCAATATTGTCCAGGTGCTGACCTCGATGCAGGACCAAACCGTTTCTACGGTTTCCCGCTTGCTGGCTACCGGTGCGGCGCTCTTTGTCTCGATGCCGTGGATGTGGCGTCATCTTGCGCACTTCACTTTAACAACGTTTTCTGACTTTAGTGTCTACCTCAAATGATCGAAATTCCCCTATTAACGATCATCAGCGGCCTGCTCACCATAAGCGTGCGGCTGACCGGGCTTATGCTCTTTGCGCCGTTCTTCGGCAGCATCGTAATTCCGCCACGTGTCAAGGCTATATTTGTCTGCGCACTAACCTTGCTGCTCTTTCCAACCGTGGGCAAGCAAATTGCTTCACACAGTCTCTCCGAATGGCCGCTGCTTGTCTTCACCGAGTTTCTGATCGGGGCTGGGATGGGGATCGCAACCAATATCGTCTTTGAGGCAGTTCAGCTCTCCGGCCAGGTCCTCGGCGTTCAAATGGGATACTCGCTGGTCAACATCCTCGATCCGCAGACACAGGTCGACACGACAGTAATGGCCATGTTTTACCAGAGCATAGTCATGCTGCTCTTTCTTCAGATGGATGTGCACTATTGGCTGCTTCGCGCAGTTGGTAATAGCTTTCTTTATTTGCCACCGGGGACGGCACACTTGAGTAGCCTCTTTACACAGCAACTCCTTAAGACAGTTGGTGAAATGTTTGGTCTCGGTATCCAGATCGCAGCTCCGGTTCTCTCTGCCACGCTGGTTGCCGACATTGTGCTCGGGTTGCTCGGCAAGGCTTCGCCACAGATGCCCCTCATGCTGCTGGGGCCTGCTGTGAAGAGCCTTCTCGGACTTACCATTCTGATCGCAACATTGAGATATTGGCCCGATCTGTTTCGCCACCTGTTCACAGACGCGGTGGCGAATGGCGAACATTTATTGCATTTGGCTTCGTGAGAAACAATGGCTGACGCGGGTAAAACAGAACAGGCAACACCACAGCATCGGAAGAAGGCGAGGGAGCGGGGGCAGGTCACCCGTTCGCGCGACCTTACCAGTGCGCTGTCAATGTCAGCCGTCGCAGGTGTCATGTGTCTCCTGGGCCAGCAGGCCCTTCAACATTGGACGCGCTTCTTTCGCACTACACTTGAACTTGCCTCTTCCGATTCAATCGAGCCCAATGGCCCGCTTCTATTCTGGACAAGCATGGAAGCGATCCGCTGGGTCGTTCCAATTCTTCTGGCAGCTCTTGTTGTATCGGTGTTCGCGGGAGTGGCACAAGGCGGATTTGTATTCGCTCCAGAAGCCCTTGCGCTGAAATTTGATCGCCTGAACCCCACAAACAAGCTGCAGCAGATGTTCTCAGTCGCTGGGCTCAGCCCTATTCTCAAATCCTTTTTACCTTTCATCGCCATTGCTTGGGTTGGAGAGGATTCGATTCGGAGCCATTGGTCAAGCATCCTTTCGAGTTCGTATGTTGACGCGCGGCACTTTGCCAGCCTTCTGGGTGCGATTCTTTTGGAAGTCGGCTGGAAGTCCGGTTTGATTCTTCTTCTTTGGGCGGGAGTGGACTACATGCTCCTGTGGCGGAAAAGTGAAGGCGATCTGAAGATGAGCCGCCAAGACCTGAAAGATGAAATGAAGCAGTCGGAGGGTAGCCCTGAAAACAAGGCTAGGATTCGGAGACTACAGCGCTACTCTCGCCGCAAGCAGATGCTCAAGGCCGCTGAAACAGCTACCGTGGTCATTACGAATCCAACCCACTACGCCGTTGCGCTTCGTTATGAAGCGAATATGCCTGCTCCCGTTGTTGTCGCAAAAGGCCTTGATGTCCTGGCCGCGAAAATCAAGGAAATCGCCTGGAATCGTGACATTCCGGTAATGGAAAACCGACCCCTCGCCCAAGCCTTGTACAAGGGCGCTGAGGTGGGAGACCCCATCCCTTCGGCTCTCTATCATGCGGTGGCTGAAATCCTGGTCCTCATCTATAAGGCCCAGGCTGAGGTCAGAAATCGTGATGCACAAAGAAGAGCATTCGCCACACCAACCACTGAAGCGAGGCCGTTGTGACAAAAACTTCTGGATTGCTTGACACCCTTCGCAAATACTCTGAGTGGGTCATTCCAACCGGGGCCGTTGCCCTTGTATTCGTGATGCTGGTTCCGTTGCCAAGCATCGTTCTCGACCTTCTACTCACTCTTAGTATCACGCTTTCGGTCCTTGTACTGCTCACGGCAATTCAGGTTCTGCGTCCGGTCGAGTTCTCCGTATTTCCAAGCCTCATCCTGCTATTGACATTAATGCGGCTGGCGCTCGATTTGGCCAGCACTCGGCGCATCCTTCTGCATGGGAGTGAAGGTTCATCCGCCGCGGGCAAGGTCATTGAGGCCTTTGGGCAATTTGTAGTGGGCGGCAACTACATCGTCGGATTTGTCATTTTCGTTGCGCTCATCGCAATTCAATACCTGGTAGTGAGCCATGGCGCAGTCCGGACAGCGGAGGTTACGGCCCGCTTCACTCTTGATGCCATGCCCGGCAAGCAGATGGCCATCGACTCTGATTTGAATACCGGCTTAATCAATGCAGATCAGGCTCGTCAACGTCGCGAACAGGTTGCGAGAGAAGCGGAATTCTGCGGCTCAATGGACGGTGCGGCTCGATTTAGCCAAAGAGATTCATTGGCGACAATCCTCATCACAGTCATCAATATTGTTGCGGGATTTCTGATCGGCGTGTTCCAGCAAGGTGTTCCCTTTCAGCAAGCCCTCAAGACCTATACGATCCTCACAGTCGGTGATGGGTTAGTTGCGATCATTCCTTCTCTATTGGTTTCAGTCGCCGGTGGCATTGTGGTTACTCGTGCCGCTTCCACTCATTCTTTGGGAACCGACATCGGAAAGCAGATGTTCCGCACCGCACGCCCTCTATGGATCGTCGGCGGAGTCTTGCTGGCACTGGCCCTGATTCCGGGAATGCCCAAATTCTCGTTTCTCGCACTTGGTGCAGGCCTAATGTTTGCCGCTTCAAAGCTCAAGTTGGAAAGCTCAGCCGAGATCGCGGCCGGCGCCAGGGCGGCAACGAAGGCAGACAAAACGGGAGTTCCTGCCATCGATCCGATGGACGCTGTTTTGAAGCTCGACGACTTGATGTTGGAAGTTGGGGTTGGACTCGTTCCATTGGTCGATGCAAAGCAAGGTGGTCAACTTCTGTCGCGCGTACGCTCCCTACGAAAGACATTGGCCCAGAGTCTTGGATTCCTGGTGCCGTCGATTCATATCACCGACAATCTTGCCCTCAGGGAGCGCGAGTACGTCGTCTACCTTCGCGGTGTCGAAATTGCACGGTGGGAGATGCGGCGTGACCGTCTTCTCGCTGTCAATTCGAATCCAAAGCCCGATGACCTTCCTGGTCAGGAGACACGAGAACCTGCATTCAACTCTCCGGCGCGATGGATTACTCCCGATCTGCAGGCCCAGGCCATTTCCGCTGGATACGCTGTGGTGGATCACACCTCGGTGTTGGCGGCTCATCTGTCGGAACTGATAAAGCAGAACGCCCACGATCTGCTGACGCGTCACGAAACCAAACGCCTCGTGGACCGCCTCACCGAGTCACATCCCAAGCTGATCGATGAGCTGATCCCAAAGCTTCTTACGCTCGGGGAAGTACAAAAGGTGCTTCAGCTCCTCCTAAGAGAACAGGTGTCGATTCGCGATCTGGGTACGATTCTGGAAACACTTGTAGAGACAGCAGCCACAAACAAGAATCCGGTGCTCCTGGTTGAGGCCGCACGGCATGCGCTCGGCCGCGCACTGATACGGCCGCTCCTCGATGAACAAGGCAGGCTGAGCGTGGTGACGCTGGCCAGCTCTCTCGAAGAAGAATGTGCGCGCACTTCAACCCAAAACATGCACCCGCCCACCGGGGGAGCGATTCAGATCTCGGTGGCTCGCAGGGTGCTCGACGGACTCCGCGCGATGTTAGGGGACCAGGTTGCTGTCGCGCCACCCATACTTCTTTGCGCGTCTCCTGGCCGCTTCTATCTGCGGCGTGTTCTGGAACCTTTCATTCCAAAAATTGTCGTGATCTCGCCTTCGGAGATTCCTCCCATGACGCAGGTGATGTCGCTCGGATCGGTGCAATGAAAACACTTAAAGCTTACAGAGTTTGCGAGGTGACCAAATGACAAGAGCCGAAATTGCTTACAAGACGAGCGCGACGGACGCGGTGGATGGCAACGACCTGGTGATGCAGGAGCTGTCCCAAGTCTATTACATCGCCTCTAGAATCCGTGAACGGCTGCCTCAGCAGGTCGATTTGGAGGACCTCGTCAGTGCAGGTGTCATCGGTCTAATGGAAGCGGTTCGCAGCTTCGACAGTTCAAAGAATGTGCAGTTCAAGACTTTTGCCAAGTTTCGCATTCGGGGAGCGATCCTTGATAGCTTGCGCGAATCGGATTGGGGCTCGCGCTACATGCGCCGAAGGGGGCGCGAGATTGCAGACGTCACGGCGCGGCTCGAGGTTCGGCTGGGGCGTCATCCTGCTGAATCCGAAATTGCTGACGAGATGCAAATAGATCTGGAGCAACTGCGCAAAATTATCGCGCAGATCGATTCGCTTCACATTGTAGGTCAACAGATCGCTGTCTCGAATGACCGCACTGAGAAGTTGGATGTGATTGAATCGGCGCCCAGCATCGACGATCCCAATCCATTCGACCTGTGCCTGAAAGGCGAGATGAAGTCGCACTTGGCTGAGGCGATTTCAAAGCTCAGCGAAAGGGAGCAATTGATCCTGTCTCTTTACTACCGTGAAGAACTCACGATGAAGGAAATTGCGGAGGTTGTCGGCATTGCGCTTTCACGTGTCTCGCAAATTCGGCAGGCCACAATGGGCAAGCTGAAAGCTTCGCTGGCACACCTTCAGAATCGCCCGACAGTGAGCGAGACGATGTCAGGAGGATACCTTGAAATCGCCTAGTACGGATGAAGTGACGACAACGAATGTCCCCGATCAGAAGTCGGGCTCTCAACACGCGGATGCCGCATCGCGATCAATACATCGTTGCGACTTTCGAGCCGCGGGGCGGCTTTCGAACGAAGATGCCCGTGCGCTAACTGGAATTCACGAGACCTTTGCAATGAATCTTTCGAGCACTCTGGATATTTACCTCGGAACAAGTCTCGAAGCGAAGTTGCAATCGCTGGATCGGCTCTCCGTTAAGGACCACATCACGGGTATTTCTCAATTAAGTTACAACGTGGTGTTCTCTCTCAGTGCGATTCCATGCACTATCGTCGTGGAATGCGATATGGATCTTGTCCTCCCCATGATCGAACTGCTCATGGGAGGAGATGGGAACATGCGCGGCCATGAGCGTGAACTCTCAGAAATAGACGAAGAAATCATCCAGTACGTGCTCTTGCTGATTGTGCGTCAAGCCGAAGGTGCGTGGCATTTGCCGGAACAATCTCTCACCTTTGACCGCCGCGCCAAATCTGCGTTGCTGAACCAGTTCTTCCCAGCCAACGAAAAGGTTACGGTTGTGAATTTCGAAGTGATGATCGCGGAGAAGCCGTCTTCGTTTCGATTGGTCTTCCCGACGGCATTTGCCGGATACCTGATGAAGCAGATAAAGCTCGACCAGCCGCAAAAGAAGGGCGCGGTCCGCCACTTTCCGACACCTCCAATTCGTGAACGAATTCTCGATTGCGATATGGAGGTCGCAACAGAACTAACCGGTCTAAGAGTAACTGTAAGGGACCTGATTGCGCTTCAACCGGGTTCGGTTCTAAAGCTTCGGGCTCCGGTACAGTCTCCGGCGATGCTGACAGCCGGTGGTCATGGACTATTTGAGGCAGTGCCTGTGCGCAACGGCTCACAGAGGGCGGCACAACTCGGTCGTCGTGTAGCGACAACAGATTGGAAGAGAGGGTAAAGATTATGGACAACAAGACTAAAAGGGAGGCTGCGCATTCATTTGCGGCCGTTTTCGCTGCATCGTTGACCGCATCGGTAACCAAGACAATTGGGGACCCCTGGCCTCTGGATGTCATGGACTGTGCGAATCCTCCCACTAGCAAGGACGTACCGATTCACTTCCGCTTGACTTTGGATGGCGCCGTCCACGGGGAATGTTTCGTAGAGTTCTACGAACCACAAGTGTCCAGCTTGGTTGCAACGATCAGGAAAGGGCCCGCCGAGCCTCTCACAGACGAGCATCGCGAGATGCTGACGAGCATCATCGCCTCAGCAACGTCATCCCTGGCCGAATCGCTCTCGAAAGATTATGGAGCGACGACGTGTAAGGTTGATCCGGTTGCAGGTCTGGCATTCGGCGGAATGTTGGTTGTATCCCTCGCTGTCTCGGCTGATGTCACGGGATCCCCGCTTCTTCTCTACTTTGACGGTCAACTCCTTGAGTCATTGGCGCATGCCTCAGCACCCAAGCGCTCGTGGGATTCTGAAGAGCCTGCAGTTTATCCCATTAACCTGAAGCTTGTAATGGATGTTGAGCTCAATGTTTCTCTTCGATTTGGTCAGCGGCAGTTACCGCTCCGCGAAGTCCTGGAACTGGGTAGTGGCTCCGTGATCGAACTCGATCGAATGGTGGACGAACCTGTTGAACTGCTTCTTGATGGAAAGCTGATTGCACGCGGCGAAGCTGTCATTGTTGACGGTAATTATGGCTTGCGCGTCACTGAAATTCCGCGGCCTCTGGTCTCAAACTTTCTCAATTAATGTTGCGAGGATTAGAACAATGGGTCTTTCTATAAAGTCTTTTGTCCCCGGCCTTGATCTCGGATGGGACCGAATCCGTGCCACATGTGCCTATTCCAGGTGCCACAATAAGCAACTGATGAAATGCATCCCGCATGCCCGTCCGGGTATTCGGGTGGACCAGCTTTGGTATTGCAGCGTGGACTGCTTTGCGATGGCTTCGCAAGTTCCGCTTGCGCAGCTCTCTACAAGAAGACTCCTCGAAATTCGACGTATCCCCCGTCTTTCTGTTGGTCTTGTCATGCTGCAGCAAAAGCACTTGACAGCCGAACAGTTTCAAACGGCGCTGGCCCAAAGTCAACGGTGCGGTGAAGAGTTAGAAGAGACTCTCATCCGCCTTCGGTTCACCGGAGAAAAGCAAATCACAGCCGCTAGAGCCGTTCAATGGGGCTATCCCGTCCTTTCTCAGGAGCACATTGGGCACGAGGTCGCGGCGGAGATTCCTCGCGCACTGCTCGAAAGCTGCGCCGCGGTGCCCTTGCATCATTCTGTCGCTGCAAAGCGGATTCTTCTGGGTTTTGCCTACCGGGTGGAGCACAGCTTTCTTGCGGCAGTGGAGCAAATGACCCGCTGCAGGCCGGAGCCATGTTTCGTTTGCCCAACCGACTTCAAGCAGCAAATGGAGCGGTTGACCGCCGCCCAGGATTATCAGGAAGTCGTGGTAGATGATCCGGGTACGCCGGAGAAAATGGCGAGGACTGTGGGGCGTCAAGCCGTCGAAGTCGGCGCAACGGAAGCCGGGTTTACTCGGTGCAAGAACTCGCTATGGGTAAGGTTGTCTGGAAAACGCGGGAAAATTGACGTCATCTTTCAATTGAAGAACGCGGCCCAGACAGTTCAGGAGAGGAATTCCGAGATTTTTGAAGAGCCTGCTCTTGCTTTAGGGTAAAAATTATCGCGCCAGTTGCCGATATGTTGTATGGCGGTGGCAAGGTGCTGAATAAGAGACTTTTTGAAATAGGTTCTGGGCGAAACGCGCTATCCGATTCGCAACTGTTTGAGCGCGACTTCTTGCAGCACCTTCCCGATGTTCCTGTGTTGCCGGAGACGCTTCTGCGTATGGAACTCAAGATTCACGAGCCCGCTGTGAATCTGCGTGAATTCTCCCAATTGCTCATGGGCGACATCGGCGCCACACTGCAGGTCTTCCGGCTGGCGGGAAACGAATACGGTTCCGCGATGGGTCGCCCCAACCGCATTGAAGATTGCATCTCGGATCTCGGATTGCAGGCGTGTATCGAGGTGGCGTCAAAGCGCACAGTCACCTGTGATGCGCGGAAGGGCGCCATTGTAGATGCTTGGAATCACGCAAGGGCTATTGCGAAGCATTGCGGCCTTTGGGCTGAAGAGACGCCGGGAACCATCAACCCCGAAGAAGCATATCTGGTCGGACTATTCCACGAGTTAGGTCAATTGCCGGCGCTTCTCGGCTGGGATCAAAATGACCAGTCTTTGGCCGACCAAGCCTATGTGGGCTTGTGGATGGCCGAGGAGTGGGCGCTGCCCCGCTGCGTCAGGGAGTATTTCTGCGAGGGACAGACTTCAGAACCAATGAATTCATGGACGGCGATTGTGGACGTCGCCCATCAACTGGTCAGCATGTCGATGTTCGAGAGCGCATTGCACAACCGCCTTCGTTCGCCATCGTATTCGGTCGCATAGTTCAACGGCGCCGCCAAGCGGACAAAACTACGACACCATTCAGGTTGCTTTCCGATGAGAACGGCCCGATTCTCATCGAATCGAATCCGGCTCCCCGACCGTTCTCATCAATAACTCATCAAGCAAGCTCGTTTTCAGAGATTTGGTGCCACTATTCGGGCAAAATTTGCCCGGCGAAGTGGCCACCGCCGTGCATTGTCCTGAGGAGGGGAACCCTCTATGGACAGCGGATACTACGCCGCCTGCACTGCCCTGGTAGCTCGCACCCAGGCTTTGGACACGATTGCCAATAACCTGGCAAACGCAAGCACCATCGGCTTCCGAGCCGAACACAATGTGTTCAGCTCGGTGCTGGCCAGTGCAGAAGGCGCTTCGGGGTCGGCGCTGAACCAGGCCATGAACAGCTATGGCATCCTGAGCGGGACCACGTTGGATCAGAGCCAGGGAGCCCTGCAAAAAACCGGCAATGATCTCGACCTCGGCATTGAAGGGCCCGGCTACTTCGTGGTGCAAACTGCCAATGGCCCCGTTTACACCCGCAACGGCGCATTCCAAATATCCAGCCATGGACAGTTGATCACGTCGACCGGAGACGCCGTCATGGGTGATCGGGGGGTCATCTCGGTTCTGCCCGGAAAGGTCTCAATCAGCCCCGATGGCACCATATCGTCAAACGGCGCGGTATCAGGGAAGCTGAGAGTCGTCGAATTCACCCCTGGCACTGAGATGACGAGCGCCGGCAATACCTATTACTCCGCACCGCCGAAGAGCGTGATCGCTGCGACCAATTCAAATGTGCGCCAGGGAATGCTGGAGAGCTCAAACGTGAATCCGATTGCCGGAATGGTCGAGCTGGTTACGGCCCAACGCTCTGCTGAAATGATGCAGCGCGCGCTATCGATGTTCAATTCAGAAATTGACAAGACGGCAACGCAAGACCTGCCAAAGATTAGCTAAAGGAGATCAAATGTTTCACGCCCTCTATACCGCAGCGAGTGGAATGACTGCTCAGCAATTGAATCTCGATAACATTGCGAACAACCTGGCGAACTCAAGTACGTCGGGATTTCAGTCGCGTCGGGTGCAGTTTTCGGATCTTCTCTATCAGAACGACATCATGCCGGGCGCAGCCGCCACCCAACAAACGACTGTCGCATCGGGCCTGCAGATTGGCCTTGGCACACGTCCGGGCAACACAGAGATTGTGCAACTGCAGGGCGATCTAAGCAGTACTGGCAACCCTCTCGATTTCGCAATCCAAGGCAGCGGATTCTTTCAAATTCTGATGCCGAACGGCCAAACGGGGTATACACGGGCCGGATCGTTCCAAACAGATGCCCAGGGCAACCTGGTGACCGCCAATGGGGATGCTCTTCAGCCCGCCATCAACATCCCGACTGCTGCGACCAACATCACGGTGGGTCAAGATGGAACTGTGAGCGTGACTTTGCCCGGACAAACTCAGGCACAACAGGTCGGTGTAATTCAACTTGCGACGTTTGCCAATCCGGGAGGCCTGAATAGCATCGGCAACAATATGTATCTCCCAACCACGGCGTCCGGCGATCCAGTCGTAGGCGCTGCGGGCGGCTCTGAGGGGCTGGGGACCATCCAGCAAGGGATGCTGGAACAGTCCAACGTAAACGTCGTGGATGAATTTGTGAACATGATTCTGGCGCAGCGCTCGTATGAATCGAATTCGCGTGTGATTAAGGCTGCCGACGAGATGCTTCAACAGTTGAATCAGTTGGCACAGTGAGAAAGACTCTGATGACACGACAAAAGCTAATTCTGGCGTGGGTTCTTCTCGTTTTCACGGCGTTGCCCACGTTTGCTGCATCCCGCCGTTTTCCGATCCGTACGGAATTGATTGCCTCGGCACTGAGCGGAATCGGAATCCAGGTCTTGCCGGAACAGGTGACACTCCTGACCAATGTCGTCGCTACCACAAGCGCTCCAAGGTTGACCATCCGATCGATGGAGAAATCGAGCGACCATCGGATAATCGTTCGCCTCGAATGCAACATGCCCGAAGAATGCCTTCCGTTCTTTGTAAGCATTTGTCCGGGAGACGGGAATGGAGTACAACAATCCAGTTCAAAAGCGAGCTCGCCACAGCAGCCAGTGCCGGAATTCAATAGTCGATCCAAATCTTTCGCGATTCGTTCAGGATCGCCCGCGACGCTTCTGCTCGACAGCGATCGCGTACACATCCGGCTCGCGGTCATCTGTCTTGAAAATGGCGCGGCAGGCCAGAAGATTCGGGTGTCGAGCCCCGATCATCGGCAGGTCTACACGGCAGAAGTGATCGACGGATCACTGTTGAAGGGCAGGCTCCAATGAGGGCGACTGTGGAACGCACCAAATTGCGTTTTCTATTTGTTGGGATATTAGTCAGTGCCATTGCCGTGCCGTCGGTTCTAGCGGCGACGGCCAAGAAGAATAGCCCCGCACAACTACGGTCGGACTACATCGCGCGACTTCAGGAACAGGACACCCAAACAGCACCGCACACTGTAGGCAGTCTCTGGACGCCGGGGAGCGAATTAAGCAATCTTTCCAACGACTATAAAGCACGAAAGCTGAATGACACTGTCGTGATTCTTGTCGCAGTGCAAACGACCGCAGCGCAAAGCGCCGACGTCAACAGTCAGCGCGCCTTCCAGACAAGCTCTGGAATCACCGGCCTGGCGGGCGATGTCAACACCAAGGGCGTGAACTCGCTGTTCAATGCCAACTCCAATACGACTCTGAAAGGGTCGGGAGCAACCGATTCGAGCTCCAATTTTCAAACTAGCATGACCGCGCAAGTAATCGCCGTGCTGCCGAGCGGCAATCTGGTGGTTGAGGCGCAACGCAAAATATTCATGAACAATCAGCACGAAGACGTGACGGTGCGCGGGGTGGTGCGGCCAAATGACATTGGCCCTAGCAACACTGTGCCCTCAACGGCGCTGAGCAACCTTGAAATCGAAATGAAGGGCAAAGGGATCATCGCAGACAGCGTTCGCCGACCGAACATGATTACCCGAGCACTGCTATGGCTCACGGGATTCTGATTATGAGAGTTGGGCTCACCATGATGAAGTTGCGCAAAACATTGCCGAAGGCATTCACCCTGGCACTCGGCGTGGTTGTCTCTGCGCCCGCGTCGAGCGCTGCCTCGCTCAGTTCAAATCGCCAGGTATTGATCCGGGATATCACGAGTGTGGAAGGTGTCAGAAACAACTTGCTGGTAGGTTACGGTCTAGTTGTCGGGCTGAATCGTACCGGCGATACACAACAAACATATTTCACGGTACAAACGTTGGCCAACGCAATGCAGAAGATGGGTGTCTTGATTTCTCCGGGCATCGTGGAAGTGAAGAACGTGGCTGCTGTGTTTATAACGGCATCGCTGCCGCCCTTCGCCCGCCCCGGTGCAACTCTGGACGTGACAGTTTCTTCAGTCGGAGATGCCAAGAGCCTTGTTGGCGGCGTACTGTTGATGAGCGCTCTGCACGGGCCCGATGGGCAGGTATACGCCGAAGCCCAAGGTCCTCTGATTATGGGTGGTTATACAGTCGGCAACGGGCTGAATGGGAAAGAGGTCAATTCCACGACCGTCGGTTTGGTCGCAAATGGTGGAATCGTCGAGCGCGATACGGCTGTTGATCTGCACACGTTCAAAGAGGTATCGCTGCTGCTCCGTAATCCAGATTTCACAACCGCGAAAAGAATCGCAGATGCTGTGAACGAAAGCTTTCATAAAGATGTTGCATCGGTTCTTGACAGCACGCGTGTTGACGTCAACGTGGCTGATGCCGGTACTCAGTCGGTTCCGGACCTGATTTCGCGCGTACAAAATCTTTCTCTCGAAGTGCAGACGCCGGCAAAAATTGTAATCAACGAGCGCACCGGGACCATCGTTCTTGGAGGCGACGTCAAGCTCACGCCCGTTTCCGTCATTCATGGGAGCCTATCGATTCAGGTTGTGACCACATACGAACCAACTGTTATGCCCACCGGGACCCTGGGTGGCGATGGCAAAGGGAAGAGCCGAGGCGACGATCGTTTGCAGCCGGTACTGGTTCCTCAGACAAACCTGACCGTGAACGACGGCCCTGCCCAGACCATGCGGCTCGATCAGGGGGCGAACGTAGAAGAACTGGTCAACGGGCTTCATGCCATCGGAACCACCGCCCACGACGTCGTGGCGATCTTGCAGGCCATCAAGGCTGAAGGCGGCTTGCAGGCCGAATTGGAGGTTCAGTAGATGGGAAACTCCATAAGTCCATCCTCGCTCGCGACCCAATCCAGCCTCCTGCAGGCAAGAGAGGACCGTATGCTTGGCCAAATCCAGTCGCTGAAAAACGGCGGCGGCGATGGCAAGATTGAGAAGGGCGCGATGGAGTTCGAATCCATGCTGTTGAGCACCTGGCTTCAGCAGGCCGAGCAATCCATGGCCACCGTCCCGGGCGCCGAAGATGATGAGGACGCTGCAGGACGCGATCAGATGATGAGCATGGGCGTGCAATCTCTGGCCAATTCCATGGCGGCATCCGGCGGTATCGGAATTGCTAAAATGATCGCTAAAGCTATGCATGCACAGGTAGATAAGTCAGCAGTGAAGACCTCGATGACGGCCGAATCTGCAGGAACCAAGTGAATTAAAGCCGAATCTTGGGCTTAGGGTTAAACTTTTGTGAGTTAGGTGCCGATAGGGACACAGACCCAGATCAAGGAGTTGAAATGAGAATCGATCTAACACAGCTGACATCGAGCCAGATCTCGAGCGACCCGAATGCGAAAAGGATTGGCCAACAGGATCCGCCTGTCACCGATCTAGCCGACGGAGGCGATCGGACAACACTTACGTCTGACTCCAGCTCTGTGAAATCTCTCGTGAGTACGGCAATGAACTCCCCTGCAATCAGGCAGAGCTTGGTGGATGATCTTAAGAGTTCCGTGAACAGCGGAAACTACAAGATCGATTCATCCGCGATTGCCTCTTCGATGATTGACGAACACGCTTAAGCTCTTCGTTCGCGGTGGAGCATAAGCGTAGAAAGTTCCATGCATGATTGCGATGGACGTTCAGGACCGGAAGACCGAGCTGAGGGAACATCTTCAGCTCTTAAGGTCGCTTGCCTGCGAATTGGAACGGGCCATGAACGCAATCGCTCAGAACTCCCTTCCAGAACTTGAAGATAGCGTCGCAAACCAGCAGGCGCTGGGCGCTCGTCTGGTGAAACTTGCCGATGGCTTGAGCGCGAACCTTAGAGAAACAACCGCAGCCTCACCCGCTCTCGTCGACGAAGATCTCATTCAACAGATCGGCGCTGCCTCTGGTACGCTTCAGAAATTGAATCAGCGATATTCTGCTTTACTCCAGCATTCCAGCCGTTCAGTCGAATTGATGGTGTCGCTTTTCAGTTCATTCAAAGGACAATTCCAGGAGGGTTCTGCACCCAGGTCGAAACATCAGACCTGGTCTTGCCAGATCTAATTGCAATGGGCGGATTGAATACCTCACTATTGATCGGCGTGCAGGCACTGGAAGCGGCGCAAGGCGCACTTGCAGCCACCAGTAACAACATTTCAAACGCCAACACGCCGGGTTACACCCGCGAAGTGGTGGATTTCTCCGAGAACCAGATTAACGATTCTGGAAGCACTGTTTCAGGTGGCGGTGTGTCCCTCGACAACCTCCAAAGCGTTCGAGATGAGTTGCTCAATCTGCAAATTCAGGCGCAGACATCGTTGCAAAGCAGCGTCAACACGCAATCCTCAAGTCTTCAGCAGATCCAGTCTTACTTCACAACCAACGGTGACGACATAGCAAGTACGCTGACTGCGTTTTCGACCAGCTTGACTCAACTTTCGGCCACATCCAGCAATTCGGCCGCTCAGCAGAGCGTGCTCGTCAGCGGCCAGAATCTTGCACAGGCATTTAATACGACTGCCCAAGGGCTTACCAGCGCACAATCCGCGGCCGACGGCCAGGTTACCCAAAGTGTTGCCCAGATCAACTCGCTCACCGCGCAGATCGCGCAACTCAACGGGCAAGTTTCACAATTGACCGCTGCCGGCAAGGATGGCGGCACGGTACAGGATCAGCGCGATGAGTTGGTGCAGCAGCTCTCCACGCTCACCGGTATCTCCGTTACTCAGAGCAAGGGAGGAGAAACCATCACTACGGGCAACGGAACTCCTCTGGTTATGGGCTCACAGAGCTTCTCATTGCAAACCACCACCGGCGGCGATGGAATGCAGCATGTGCTGGATTCGAACGGAAATGACATCACTTCTTCCATCCAAGGCGGCCAGCTTGGCGGGGCGATCCAAATACGCGATCAGGTTGTGCCAGGCCTTCTGTCGCAACTGAACACCCTCGCCAGCCAGTTTGCGACTGCTTTCAACGCCGCTCAAGCTCAGGGCTTCGATTCAAATGGCAATGTTGGTCAGAATTTCTTCACGCTTCCATCGGGCAACACGGGAGCTGCAGCCGGTATCGGCGTGGCGATTACCGACCCTTCGCTGATTGCAGTCAGTTCCGACGGCTCAGCAGGAAGCAACGGAAACGTGGCAAATCTCTCTGCTGCGCTGACAACAGCCCTGCCCTCTGGTCAAACGGCAGCCGGCGCATACGCGAATATGGTTTTTCAAGTTGGTTCCGACACTTCGAATGCCTCAACTCAATCCACTGCCATCGGTCAAAACCTGTTGCAACTTACAAATCAGCAGGGTTCGGTTTCCGGAGTGAGCATCGATGAGGAAACGACCAATTTGATTCGCTTTCAGACGGCATACGAGGCGGCAGCCCGCATCGTAAGCACAATTCAAGCGCTCAATACCGTAACCCTCGATATGGGCTCCACTCAGAGTTATTAACCGACATGCGTATAAATCCGACTTTCGTGCCGAACATTATCGCCGACTTGCAGCAGAGCCAGGCTGCGCTGAATGTTGCATTGCAACAGGTGGCCACCGGGAAAAGCGTGAGCGTGCCATCAGACAATCCGGAAGCCTCGGCCGACATGGTGCAAAACACCATCGAAACCGGAGAAGTCGACCAGTACACGCAAAACGTGACCAGTGTGCTCGGATCTGTCCAATCAGCCGACTCGGCGCTGGGTTCCGTCGTTACCTCCCTTACGCAGGCTGTGTCGTATGGGACCGAAGGAGCCAACGGCACGACGAACGCCTCGGATCAGCAGGCACTCGCACAGCAGGTTCAGGCCATTCTCGCCAGCGTGGTGGCCCAGGCCAACACTTCCTATCAGGGTTCGTACTTGTTCGGTGGCACTGCGAACACGAGTTCGCCATATACGGCCGATCCATCTTCCGCCTCAGGCTACAGCTATAGCGGCAACGCCAACACGAATTCGGTGGCCGTAGGCGACCAGTTAAACGTCCAGGTCAACCTTCCCGGTAGTCAGATTTTTTCCAATTCGAGAAGCGACGTCCTCGGTTCCCTGAGTTCGCTTGTTACGGCATTGCAGAGCGGCAACTCCGCCGATATCGGAACCGCAACAAACGCCGTCTCCGCGGCGCTCAACTACGTCAGTCAGCAGCGTGTGTTCTATGGCAATGCCGAAGGCCAGTTGAACTCTCAGGAAACTTATCTGCAACAGGAAACAGTCAGCCTAACATCGCAGCAGACATCTCTCGTTGGAGTCGATATGGCCACAGCTGCGACCAATATGAGCGCGGCGGAGACTGCGAACAACGCAGCGATGGCTGCGGCGGCGAAAGTCCTTCCCAACACGCTCCTCAATTATCTATCTACGCCGTCTTAGTTAACTGGAGCTCTTTGTCGAGCCAGGTTGGGATTGTTCGGCAGTAACAGGCAACTCAAAGCAAATTTGCCAGGTCGGGATCCAATCGGTTCTCGCCCTGGCAATGTTATTTTATGGTTCCCGCAGGCAGGCCCGCAAGTTCAGCACTCGCACGGCTTCATCCGTGAAAGGGTACTTTTGGAATTGGAGATTTCGTCAGGCTATGCTGACCAGTTGCCGTTCCTGCGTTCGGGTTGCTCTGTAAAGGCTTTGGGATAGTCCGCCGTCGGGGCAGGGGGCAGCACTTCAGGTTTGGCTGGCTCGGTTCGAGTATCGATGTGTTGCCAATGCTCGCGAAGATCCAGGACCAATGCCATCTGCTCTTCAAGAATCTTGATCGATCTGGCGGCCTGGGCTTCAACCAGCCTGCGTCTGAGAGATGAATAGAAGGCGATAAGTTGTTGCGCCAGCTCGCCGTCGCTGCCACGATGCGTCCAATCCTCGAGGTATCCAATCACGAGCATGGCGTGATCGACTTCCCGGCAGCGCCGCTCCAAGTCATTGTTCCGCTCGGCTTCTGCGGCCCTGCGCAAGTCGCCAGCGAGTGTGTCGTAAAGGGAAATAAGTAAGCCAAAGCCGCTTGCGCCCTCGGTTGCCGTTCTTCGATATGCCAGATCTGTGGGTGTCATCGTCTTTTCCAACTAGCCATTGGAGTTGTTGTTGTTCAGTCCCAGTTCGGTGTTGATTTGTTGCATCTCGGTCGGCAGTTGTTGCAGCAGAATCTCGGCCTGGCTGTATTCGCTTTGCAATTGTGCCTTCAACGGAGTGATGTAGTTGGTTTCGAAATTATTGATGTCGGTTTGCAGGTTATTTTCTTCGGTGCTGATGCTCTTCAGGTCCAAAGTAAAAGCGCCATCTGCGGGGTCAATAAAGGTGGAGAGTTGCTGGTCGAGAGAGTTAGCAAATCCATTCAGGGCAGCTCCCTGAAAAAAGTCCTGCACATCGCTGAAGTTGTTCTGTAACGCGTTGCTCAGAGTCGCGCTGTTCAACGTCATTGAGCCGTCGTTGTTCATCGAGATGCCCAGCGATGAAAGGTTCGATACCGTGGTGGTGCCGGATGCCGGCATGCTCGCGTAGGAAACCGCGGCTTCAAGAGCTAACTGGAGGCTCCGCACCGACGAATCGGTCGAGAGGACGCCTTCACTCGTGCCGCTGAATGTGAATTGCGTGTTCAAATCCGAGATTGCCTGGTTGTAATCAGTTACAAACTGGTTGATGACCGTCGATGCCTGACTTGTGTCCGGTGCAATCGAGAGGCTCACATTGGTTCCCGGGCTCGCGTTCAGTAGATTCAAGGTCACGCCGGCAACTACTCCGGAAACCGTGTTGGATGCGCTCGCGATTGTGATTCCGTCGACGGTCAGTGAGGCATTCTGACCCGTAACAGCCTGCGTAAAGCTCAAGCTTCCGCCCGTCGCAGAACTAACCGTGAAATTGGTAGCCTGACCCGAAGTGTTGCTGACAATAGCGAGCCGAGCTCCATTTGCGTCGGAAATTACGCTTGCGGTAACGCCAAGGTTATCGCTGTTGATTGTGCTCGCAACGTCGTTGAGAGTGCTTGTTCCTGTGCCTGTTGAAATAGTGGTGACAGTGCCATCGGCTCCCATGATGGTAAAACTGCCGGAGGCCAATGCTGTCGTTGCGCTGGCAACCGCTCCCGAGGCCCATGAAGCAGTGCTGGCCAGGTTGTTGACGACGACGGTGTGATTCCCGGACGCGCTCCCCGAAGCCGCCGTAGCCGTGACAATGCTTGAATTGGAAGAAGTCACCGTCCGCGCGGACAGCGGGCCGGTCAGATTGTTCAGAGATTGCAGGTCGTTATCGAGATTGGTCGCGTCGGTCTGAATCTGGGTCAAGGCTGTGGATTGGCTCTGCAAGGTGGTCTGTTCGTTCTGCCATGCGGTTTCCGGAGCGCGTGCAGCGGCTACGGCTGAATTGACCGCAGCGGTCACATCAATGCCTGTCGACGCGGATCCCGTCGCCGCCTGCAGAATCGAGCTGATATCGATGCCCGAAGTGGAGGTGGATGTGGATGACAACAGCGAATTCAAGGCCGATACTGAACTCATAACCGTTCCTGCTTCTGGACTGGATTTCCCTGTCTCTTGTGATCCAGATCCACTCAATTCAAACCGCAATTGAATATCGGCACATTTCGCCCCGATTTTCAGGTGGGCGGTCAAGAAAAAGGTGGCGTCCGAAGACGCCACCCAAGCCGTTCACAACGAGCGTGATTTACTGCAGGAGCTTCAGGACAGCCTGCTGCGCCTGGTTGGACTGCGACAGGGCTGCCATGCCGGTTTGCTGCAGAACGTTGTACTGCGTCATCTTCGCCACAGTGGCGCTGATGTCGGCGTTCTGAACGCTGTTTTGTGCGCTGGTCAGGTTCGTGACCTGCGTATTTTCAACGTTTTCTGCGGCCGAGAGCTGATTGACGGCCGCGCCGATGGTGCCGCGGGTTGCGGATACTGTGTCGATCGCAGCAGTGATGTTGGACAACTCCTTGGTAGCGTCCGCAGCAGATGTCAGATCGCCAGTCAGTTTGAGGCCTGCGGCAGTGAGGGTACCGGTCGCAATTGACGCGCCCCCGTTGCCGGCGGTGGTGCCATCGCTGGTGAAGACTGCCATCGCGGTCGCGTTGAAGACCTGCGTTCCGTTGAAGTTTGTTTGCGATCCGATGTTGCCGATTTCGGTCAGGATCGACTGATACTCGGTGTCCGCTGCGGTCGATTGGGCGGTCGTGAGGCCACCGTTCGCGGCTTCCGTCGCCAACGTGACTGCACGGTTCAACAAAGAGGTTACCTGCGAGAGCGCGCCATCGGCGGTCTGTGCAAAACCTACGCCGTTGGAGGCATTCTGGCTGGACTGTGTGAGGGCCGAAATGCTGGCGCCTAATCCGGAGGCGATTGAAAGGCCGGCTGCGTCGTCCGATCCGGAGTTAATCTTCAGTCCTGTCGACAGCTGCAACAGGGTCTTCTGGAGAGAAGCTTGGGTGGAGGCAAGGGCGTTTTCTGCGCCCAACTGCGAAACGCTATTGAGTACGCTGATCATTGGTATTGCTCCTTATATCGATTTCCGCCTGCACCGAACCTGTTCTGTCTTCAAAAGAGGTCCAGAATCGCTACTTGGAGCAGGTGGTTTGTTGTTGCGTGCACTCTATCGGCGGATGGATTTGAAGATTCTAGTCCGACCCTAAAAAAATGTTTTTGGATACTACAACTTAGGTGTGCGCCAGCAGTGACGGATCTGCTTGTCAGCAGAAATGTCTTTGATCTGTGAATGGTTTTGAAAGGTCGGGCGATGAGGCTCGCAAACGTTGAAAGAAAGGCATTTCCGCTGCGAAAACGGCATGCTGCGAGCCGGCTAATCGCCGGCGGTCACTCGCGGCTTCATCCCGCGGATTCCACCCGGCTCAACTGACTCACCTTTGCAGGGCCCGCGCGCCGCTCAAACTAGTGCCTCTCACATTCTCGGGAACCTAACTCGGCCCACCCGAACCACCGGAATTTGCATTTGGCTGATAGGATTCGAGCCAGGCCAGGAATTCCGCCTTCGGAAGTGCTTGGCTAAAGAAATAGCCTTGCGCGATGTCGCAGTTTTTCGAGCGCAAGAAATCCAATTGCTCGCGAGTCTCAACACCTTCAGCAACCGAAACCATATCAAGGGCACTGCTCAGCTCGATCATCTTTTGGACCACAACCCGCTGACTTTCCGATTGAAGGTGTTCCACCATCGATTTGTCGATCTTCAGTTCATTGGCGGGAATGAGGCGCAGTTGCTGCATCATCGCGTAGCCAGTGCCGAAGTCATCGATGGATAGCCGTACCTTTTTCATGCGAAGCCTGGTCAGGACAGCGAGCGTCTTCGACAGATCGCGGATCAAGCCGGTTTCGGTGACTTCAAGAATTATCTTTTCGGGAGAAACACCGTATTGGTTCGCGATGGCGATGAGATTGTCAGGAAATGTGAGCCGGCGCAGGGATAAGACGGAGATGTTGAAGGAGAGGGAGAGAGGTTCGCCTTCGCGATCGGTCACGGCACCCATCTCTGACATGCCTCGCGTAATGACGATCCAGGTCAGATCATCGATCAAATTAAGTTCCTCGGCGAAACCGATAAAACCGTCCGGTCCAATCAGGCCAAAGCCGGGTCGTTGCCAACGCACGAGAGCCTCAACTCCGAGGCATCTGCCGGTAGTAATTTCGATCTGGGGCTGGTAATGAAGAACAAACTCTTCATTTTCGATAGCACGCGAAAGTTCGTTGGCGCCGAACGACAGGTCTCCATTTGGCTTCGCGCCGCGCTCGATTTCTGGGATGCGGCTGCGCATCAGAATTTCTTCCAATTGAGCGATGCTGAACGGCTTTACCAGATGATCGATGATGGAAAGCCCCAACGTGGTTGCCAAGGATTCCGCAGATTCGATGATGCGCTTTCCAACTCCGCTTATCATGATGATGCCGGCACGGCATCGCTGTTCGCCAAGCATTCGTAGAATTTCTACGCCATCGACTCCCGGCATTACGAGATCAAGCAGGATCAGGGTGACATCCGGCGTGAGAGCCTCAAGAAAGTCGCGTGCATCTGAAGTGGCAACGCATTCCATCCCCAAGCCCTGAGCGGCTGTGGCAACAATCTCACCGATTTCCTTGTCGTCGTCCAGAGCCAGTATTCTTTGTTTTGTCATCGGGATATCTTTCTTCGTCTAACCGCGAATTTGAATTGGGCTAGTCTTTACTTCTCCAGCATTGCTATCCCACCTGTTCAGGAGTCGGAATCGCGAAGAATTTGCGGAGAATGGGAATGAATCAGAGCACTGGTAAGAATTGGGGAGGAACGAGCCCTTAGCGACGGCACGAATATGCTGCGGATAAACACAGGCTCGCGCACTCTGCTCTCGGAAGCTGAACAGACACCTGCCAACATCGACGGTGCAACCAGGCGATCGTCGTGAAACCCGGCGAACGACGTGGATACGCACACGGGAGCCCTTTAGTATTTTCCCGATTCGACCTGGCTGACGCGGACCGATAAGAGGAAGTTGGCCCATTTGTCTTCGCCCGCACTATAAGCCGGTTGCGGAAATTCGAACAGTGGGATGAGTGGAAGGATTGTTCCTCAGCCAGCCATTAAGATGGCAGAAACGAGGAGCAACGATGGCACGACGTCGACGCCGGAATCACACAGCGGCTTTCAAAGCGAAGGTGGCCTTGGCCGCCCTGAAGGGAGACAAGACTCTGGCCGAATTGGCTGAACAGTTCGATGTCCACCCCAACCAGATCACAGACTGGAAGACGCGGCTGGCGGAAGGTGCAGCCACCGTCTTTGGCGAAGACAGGGCCGAGGAGCAAGGGAAGGTCGATGTAACCCGGATGCAGGCCAAGATCGGCGAACTGGCGCTGGCCAACGATTTTTTAGAAAGTGCGCTCGTCAAGGCGGGTTTGCTGAGCGCAAAGCGATGATCGACCCGGAACAGGTATTACCGATTTCCAAGCAGGCTGAAGAGTTGCAGATCAGTCGCTCCACGGTCTACTACCATCCGCGCCCCATCTCTGACGCCGATCTGTTGCTTATGCGGCGCATCGACGAGTTGCACCTGAACTACCCGTTCGCCGGCAGTCGCATGTTGCGCGACATGCTCAGCCAGCAGGGTCTGGAAGTCGGCCGCCGCCATGTGCGCACGCTGATGCGGCAGATGGCGATCGAGACCCTCTATCGCAAACCGAACACTTCCAAGCCCGCGCCAGGACACCGGATTTATCCTTACCTGCTGCGCGGCCTGGCGATAACTCGGCCCAATCAAGTCTGGGCCATGGATATTACTTACATCCCCATGGCCCGCGGCTTTGTCTATCTGGCCGCGGTCCTCGACTGGTTCAGCCGTCGCGTGCTTGCTTGGCGGCTGTCGATCACCATGGATACCAGCTTCTGCATCGAGGCGCTGGAGGAGGCAATCGAGATGTACGGCCGGCCGGAAATCTTCAACACCGATCAGGGCGCGCAGTTCACCAGTGAAGCTTTCACTGCGCGGCTTAAGAAAGAAGGCATCGAGATCAGCATGGATGGCAAGGGCCGCTGGGCAGACAACGTCTTCGTCGAGCGACTGTGGCGCTCGCTGAAATACGAGCACGTCTATCTTCATGCCTATGAGTCGGTGGCCGAGGCGCGAGCCAAGATCGGCCGCTACTTCGCGTTCTACAACAGCCAACGCCCGCATTCGAGCCTGAGGGCGCAAACGCCAGACCAGGTATACTTCCACCGTCCGCCAGAGGCACTGGCGGCATAACGCGCAGCTTGAGCCGGCCGTGGAAATGCCGGTCTGATGGAAAGCGCGGAAAACGATAGAGCCGTTTCCCGCCCTTCCCACAGACCTTGGAAATCGATGAAACCGATTTTCACATTTCCACCGCCTCGACTACGACGAACTGAATAATCTTTTCACTTAAAATCCCGAAAAGCCTGTCCGAACTAACGGAACCACCGCACTATAGCACAAATGCATCTGAACTTTCCTTAAGATTAAGAAGTGGCCTCAAGGCGACTTGAACCTCTCCGGTTACCGGGCGGGGTATCCATCCACAATCCCGCAGGCGTGGCTGCGACATAAGCTCCCCCCTTAAGTCGCCCCTGATTGAAACAGCAATGGACATGATCAGGTTATAAATCACCAAACTGGCGGCAAGTAGATGTTGTGAGTGCTTGCGAAGAACCTAGCCCATCCCACTGCCGTAGGAGTTGGCTCGCGATTGGGTGATCTGACCATTTACATATCGCGTTTGGGGTGGACGATGTGCCAGGCGCGGTCAAAGTAGCCGCGTACGCCAGTCGTTATCAGGCCCATAGTCAGTCTCGTTGCCAGAGCCGAAGCGCGATCCAGCGCTGGCAGCAATCGACTCGTCGAGCAATTCATGTCGGGTCGCGGGGGTGCGACGGACGACAATTGTAGAGGAGAAGGTGGTCCTGAAAGCGTTGCCGGGACGTATCTCGCCGCGGTTTTGTATCCAGCGGTTGTCGCTCAAGACTCCATTGAGATCTTCGGAGCCGACCGTTAGAATACCGTGCTCCGGATGTTGTCCAAACCAGTTTGAGACGCTTGCGAGAAGCTGTGAATTGTACCAACAGTCGTCGTCGGGAAATGCGAGAACGTCGCCCGTTGCAAATGCCACACCCACATTTCTGGCTTGGGAAAGACCTGGAACGGAATCGACAACACGAAGATTCAAGAGACCTTTCCACCGGTCGACAATATCTTTGACCCTACGGTCTATATTCTGGTCCACGACGATGCACTCGAAATCCAAGTGGCCTTGCGAGGCGAGTGATTCGAATAGGTTTTCCAACTCATTGGTGCGGCCGAGAGTAGCAATGATAAGGGAAAACGTTAGCATTTACCTTTCCTTTTATGGGTTTTATAGCGAGATATCCATTCAACATGGGCATGCTCAGTGAATAGCGCTCAGGGTAGAAGGTTTTTGAATTGGCAAATCGATCGTGTGAGGCAAATTCGCTGTCTTTACTGTCATTGGCCAGGAGAGTTGACGATTCGGGCGTCTGCGTTGCGGACTCCGAAAAGGCAGCCCGCGACGCAGAGCACCAAAGCTAATGTATTTATCTGTATTCCGGTTCACCCTACTTCTACTCCTCCGGATGACGAATTCCGAGTAACTTTATTGATATGTAGAGAAGATAGCCGAATAGCTGGTACTCGTCAGTACCACAAATTGTGTATGATCGTTTTCAGGCGACCAGTATTGCTCGAAAGCGACCCAATGCCTGGTCTGAATCGATGCTGCCAATGACAGAAAGCATTCAAGGCAACCCAAACCAAGATCGAATCAAGCGAGTTCTCGATGCCTCGCTAGAGGTTTTTACCGAGTTTTCGTTTGCAGACTCGACAACTGGTGAAATCGCTAGTCGTTCACGAGTGTCCAAGCGCGACCTCTATGCCCTGTTTCCGAACAAACAAGCCCTGCTTTTGGCTGTCGTCATGCGTGAAATGCAGGTTCAGGAGCGGAGTTTTCGCGAAGCAATAGCGAGCGCAGCGAAGATGCGAAGCTTACGCAGCAAACTCGATCTGATCGGCATCGCCCTTGTCGAAGACATGCTCTCATCCTCGATGGGAGTAGTGAGACGACTCGTGATTTCGGAGAGTTTGAAGCAGCCGTTCCTGGGAAACCTGTTTTTCGAAAGTGGGGTGGCGCAGCGATGCAAGCAACTTAGCGAGGTGCTTGCGACCCACCAGGAAAACACGATCTCGATGAAACCATCCGAGTTGGATTCGGCGGCCGAAAGCTATTTTTCCATGATTGCGTTTTTCCCATCGGTCATGGCAGAGATTGGCATCTGCGGAAAGTGGACCGAGGTAGCTATAAAGAAGCACGTTTCGGTGGCTACTGAGCATTTTCTAAGAGCACATCCCTCATTTGATTGACTGCGTGACGGAGTAAGTAAACCACGCCGATTGCACTAGCGCCCCCCGTCTGGTTGCAGCATCGCACACCTCATACTCGGTGGCTCCGTCCTAGCCCCGTATGGTACCGCCTCGTCCCATATTCCAGATGGAAAAGCGGTTAGTCTCATTCTCTTCCGACTAGAAATCATCTCTCGCTCCCGCCCGCGCTGTGCCGTGGTTTATCGCAGGATTATGGCTGCTAAATCAACTTGGCGGAGCTGAAGTTGCGGTCGCCTTGCTTCTCGTATTTCTCTCCAATGTGCAAATCAAAAGTGGAGTATGCTCTCAATACAGTCACGATGCCAACTCTCGTCAGAGACGCGCTTCATAAGCCATTTGTCCGTTACGCGCTGGCGGTGGTGTTGGTTTCCGCATCATTTCTGCTGCGAGTCGCCTTGATTCGATATTTTGGCGTAGACTGCCGCCGTTCATTACTTACTTTCCAACCATCATGCTGGTTGCTCTCTTGACGGGCCTGGGACCGGGTCTTCTGGCTACAGCTTTGGCAGGCTCGCTAGCGGCCTATTTTGCCGTGGAGCCCCTTGGGGGCTTTGCCGTCGCCGATCGCTCGGAAGATATTACATTGGCTGTATTTGCGGCCACGGGTGTTTTTATGAGCCTGGTCGCCGAGCATTATCGACGCGGCCAACGACTCATCACAGCCCACAAAGAGCAACGTGCCCTTAGCGAAGGGAAATTACTCTATCGCACCCTCTTCAACACAATGGACGAGGGGTTCTGCATCTTTGAGATGATCTTCGACCCGGACGACAAGCCTGTCGACTGTCGATTCCTCGAGGTCAATTTCGTCTTTGAAAAGCAAACTGGCCTCCATGACGTGGTGGGGAAACGCTTGCGTGAGGCTGCTCCCGCTATTGAGGAGATTTGGATCGAAGTTTATGGAAAGATCGCGCTCACTGGCGAGCCCGCTCATTTTTTCAACGCATCGAAGGTCTTAGGCCGCTACTTCGAAGTCCGTGCCTATCGCACCGCGAGCCAGCTCTGC
The DNA here is from genome assembly GCA_963833995.1 of uncultured Acidobacteriota bacterium. Lineage (GTDB taxonomy): Bacteria > Acidobacteriota > Terriglobia > Terriglobales > Acidobacteriaceae > Telmatobacter. The sequence goes on from CAWIAE010000015.1 coordinate 86,042, forward strand.
GGCAGGTTGCAGTGGTCTTTAGCGATATTACTGAGCGAAGGAGAATCTCGATTGCATTGCGGGAAAGCGAGACACGGCTGAAGGAGGCGCAACATAACGCACACATCGGAAGCTGGACTTATCTGCCCCCCGACACGTTCCTCTGCTCGGAGGAAATGTATCAATTATTCAAGCTGCCGCATGATGTTCCGATGACTCACGATGCAGTACTTTCGGTCATGCATCCGGAAGATCAAAAAGGCAGGTACAAAAGCGCATTTAAAAGAGCACTCGAGGCTGGCGAAGTCGATTTCAGGTCGGAATACCGCGTCATCTGGCCCGACAGTCAGATCCGGTGGATGTCCTCGATCGGCAAGATTCGACGCGACGAGGAAGGCCGGGTGATTGATGCCGTCGGCACGGTGCAGGATATTACAGAGCGCAAGCGAATAGAAGAGACGCTAAGAAAAAGCGATCAGGAGTATCGGTTGCTATTCGAGCAAATTCCAGACGGCATTTTTATTGCTGATGCGCGAGGCTGCTATCTGGACGTCAATCCCGCTGGCGTCGAACTCATGGGTTATGCTCCTGATGAGTTACGCGGTCTGACGTTACCTGACCTTCTTCCCTCGAAAGAGGTTGGGCGGCTTTCCCTACGAGATTGGTCGCTACGCAGGGGGCGCCGTAGTGCATTCTGAATGGCGATTCAAGCGAAAAGACGGCTCCCTCTTCGACGGTTCGATCATGGGGAGACAATTATCCGACGGCAGGTTAGTGGCCATCGTACGGGACCTCACCGATCAAAAGCAGGCAGAGGGGGAGAAGAAGAAACTGCTGGATGCTGTTCAACAGGAGAGAGACACGCTTGCAGCACTGATCAGTGCGATGAAAGACGAAGTCTGGTTCATCGACACGGACCAACGAATTTCGTTACCGTTTCCGATACCGGACACGGCATAACGAAGGAAATGGCCCAAAAGGTATTCGAACCATTTTTTACAACGAAGCCCCACGGAACAGGTCTGGGCCTCGCTATGGTCTATGGATTCTTCAAGCAATCAGGTGGCACAGTTCGCATCTATAGCGAACCCGGAAGCGGAACAACGTTGTCGCTTTTCCTGCCGATTGCAGAGGGAGCAGCGAAAATGCCTTCCGCTCCCGGGCTGGAAACGCATGTCGCCGAGTTCACTACAGGCACAATTCTCATCGTTGACGACGAGACTGACTTGTTGGAAGTCGCATCGACATGCCTCAGTGATCTCGGCTACACGGTGCTAACGGCGACGGACGGCTTCAGCGCAATTCAGGTTCTCAAAGTGCGCGATGATATCGGCTTGCTAATGACCGACATCCTCATGCTCGGCGGAATGAATGGCGTTGAACTCGCCCAGCGGGCTGTTGAGATCTGTTGCAATATCCGAGTCATTTACTGTTCCGGTTTTCCGGCTGATGCGCTCGCTGAACGAAACTTGTCGCTCTCTAAGGGGTCGCTGCTGCGCAAGCCATATCAACGCTCTGAATTGATAGCGATTGTCCGTGAAGTTCTCGCAACTACGACATCCTCATCCGGAGATAGAATCTCAACGTCAAATCCAGGGTCGTAAAAGAGTCAGTACCCTCCCTGAATCACGCCTGAAGCTGAAATGGATGCCATTCCGCGCGGCAGGCGAAGGAACTGGCCGTTTGCGGCAACTACATCCTGCTTTGGTTCCAGCCGTTACCAGAGAGGCGAGAATTGCATGCGGCGACAATGTCGATCCGAAACACAAACGGCTGCCACAGACTTGTTATGCCGCAGCCGTTCAGAAGGTCACTTTTCCCCCGAGTTGTACCTGACGAGGGCTGTTGGATGTGTAAGTGATCATCCCGAAGTTAGGGTCGTCAACAGAGGTATCCGGTGTGCCGAAGACTGGATGGTTGAGCGCATTCTCAGCTTCGAGGCGAACCTCAAAATTCATCCCTTCATGCAGTCTTGCCAGCGAAAACTCTTTCTCCACAGACATATTCGTGTTGAAGGCCGTCGGCGTCCGAATCATTCCGGTAGCCCGTGGAGCATTGCCGAACGTGTAGATGGGCGGTAGTTGGAAGACTTCGGGATTTGCGAAGTAGTTGTTGATCCAGGTGGAGTCGGGCCCTTTGGTGCGCCGGGGCATGCCGACGATATTGGGCCGTTGTCCTCCGTAGGTGGGCAACGAGGTGCCGTCGTAAGTAAACAAGGTAATCGGCCGGCCATAGGAGATGCGCCAAACGCCGTTGGTCTTCCATCCCCCCAGAATCGCATCCAACACTGCCGGCATTTGGCCCAGGAAAGCTTTGCCGCGGCCCACCGGCAGATCGTATGTGTAACTGAATTGGTAGACGAAGGGAATGTCGAAGGTGGATAGGCTCCGTTCCAGCCACGGCTTGTTGGGGTCAACGAGGCTCGAAAAGCTGCCCAGCCAAGTGGTGTTGTCGTCAGGAGCTGAGGCATCGTCCATTGACTTGGACCACACAAAGCTGACCAGGAACTGAAGACCGTTGGAATAACGCTTCTCCGCGGTCAATTGCATGGCGTGATATTCCGAGTTGGCGATCGGGGGCGGTTCGATCGTGACACCTCCGGGGAACTGAGGATAAGGAATCTGCAGCATATATTGCGGTATTTGTTGCTGCGAAAGGATGCTGCCCGGGTCCGTGTTGATCCCGTAGAAGGGATTGTTCACCATGGTGGTGAGGTTGTTGATCTGATCGGCAGTGTAACTTTCTACCTCAGGTCCAAGATGGTTGATGTAATTGTCGCCGGAGTAATAGAGGTGCGTACCTTTCTTTCCGACGTACATCATGTTGGTCAGAATCTTGGCAGGAAGCTGGAATTCGAGGCCGAAGCTCCAACTCTGTTCATAGGGTGTGCTGGTCACGTTGCGCAGCGGTCCATTTGCCGCCTGGCCATAATCGTTCAACAGGCCCAAAGTGTTTCCCGGCGGCTGGATTAATCCATTCGGGAAGGGATTGCTCAAGCGCAGATAGGGCGTGGCGCCATCGTTGTTATAGGTTGTGATGGCATTGGTGTATTGATTGAACCCCTGCGCGCCATAGGGTGCGACGCCCGTGGCGCCGGAACGCGGTTGCGAATAATAGATGCCATATCCGCCACGAATCACGGTTCTGGGGTCGAGCAGGTAGGCAAAGCCGAAGCGCGGCTGAATATCTTTCCAGTCGTCGTTCACAATCCGGCGCTCTTTGGAACTAGCAAAGATTTCGCCTCCCGTGAGGGTCATTCCAGGTACGTTGACCGGGAACGGCGCATTCAGGTCCAGCCAGTTCTGGCGGTTGAATCGATCGGTCCGGGGCATCGATACGTCATAGCGCAGGCCGATGTTCAGAGTCAGTCTGTGGTTCACTTTCCAGTTTTCCTGGGCGAACCATGCATACTGGCGGTCCTCGGTTGCCGGCCGATCCTGTATTTCGTAGTACGCGCCTCCATCCGGATTGCCCATCAGGAAAGCGGCCATTCCGTCTCCACCGCAATCGGCGAAGTCGTTAGGGCATTGCGAGGTGCCGAGATGATCGAAGTTGAAGATGCCGTTGGGCGCATTGGTCTGAATGTAGTTCATCTGGTGTTGGCGGATCTCGAAGCCGAATTTCATCTCGTGGTCGCCCAACACTTTGTTCAGGGCGATGGTGAATTGCCCCGTATCCTGCCCCTGCCTGTAATTGCCGTAAGGGTCGCCGCCAATGCTTGTGTAGCCGGCGGAATTGTATGACCCACCGTTCGACGTCTGATCGATAAACATCGACGGAACGCCCTTGAACCCGTTCGAGTTCAGATAGGACGGAAACCCGAGTTTGTTGACCGGATCGGTAACCCCGCCCGCTCCGTTGTATGCCAGGATCTCTTCGGCGCCCCTGGTGAAACCGACCGTCGTGGTCAGCAACAGCGTCTTAGTGAAGGTATGCTCATCGTTCAAGGTGAACAGGTGAGCTGTGCCCTTGTTCGGACCGCCCGCACAGGGGTCGGCGAAGTTACCGAAACAGTTATATGAGACGGCGCTATTCCACTCCTGCGAGTACTTGGCGCTCATCAGGTTGTTTTGGCTGAAACGGTGATCGATCTTGATGTCGAACTGGTCATTGGGATAGCTGCTGGCCCCGGAGGCGATCCAGTTGAGATAGATAGTTGGATTCGCCATGTTCGCAGTCGGCTCGGGAAACATTTTCATCATCGCCTGAGCGATGGGGTCGATCAGGTCGCCGGCGGCTCCTGACAACTGGTAGGGTGTACCGGCCAGATTGGGGTTTCCGGGGCTGGCATAGGCGCCCACGTTGTTATACGGAATGAAAGTGCTCCGATACGCTCCCGCGGCGCCGGAACCATCGGGAGCTGAAGCCTGATACACGCCGGAATACGGATCCCAGATCTGTCCTGACGCAACGGTGCACATGCCCGTTTGATCAAACGTTCCACCCTGCGCTGCGCACACTTCGCCAAAGTCGCCATTGTTGCGCTCGGCGTCGGTGGGAACTCCGGCCTGATAGGTGGCCATGGAGCTTTGCCGCGTGGCGTCGTAATCGAAGAAGAAGAAGGTCTTGTTCTTGAAGATGGGCCCGCCGACGGTGCCGCCAAAGTTGTTGCGGTGTACCGGTGGAATCGGGATTCCATTCAGATTGTTGAACCAGTTGTTGGCGTCGGTGATGGTGTTGCGGATGAAGTCGTAGCCGCTGCCATGAAAGGTATTCGTTCCAGAGCGCGTGATCATGTTGACCACAGAGGCGCCGGAAAATCCATACTCGGCACTGAAATTCGACTGCTCCACGCGGAACTCGTCAACCGCCTCCGGTGATGGAGTATAGGTGATCTGCGTCACGCCGCCATTGGGCTCATAGTTGGTAATGGTGGCGCCATCCATCAGAACATCGGCGGTGGAATTGCGGCTGCCATTGGAGACGAAGTTGGTTCCAGTGCAATTCACAGCGCACTGATCGTCCGCCTCGGTTACACCCGGCGTAAGCATTGTAAGGTCCATCACATAGCGGGACACCAGCGGGAGGTCGTTAATGAATTTTCGATCGATGACCAATCCGGTGGTTGCGTCCTGCGAGTCGAGCGCCTGGGCTTGCGCGTTCACCTCAACTGTTTCAGAGGAGCTGGAAACCTTGAGCCTCAGGTTGGCCGTCGCATTCTGGTTCACGTCCACCCGAATGCCGGTGCGTTCCGTTTTTTCGAAGCCCGGCGTCTCTGCGGTTACCGAATAGACACCCGGAGGGATGGAGCGGTAGAGATAGCGGCCTACCCATCCGATGTCGCATTGAACGTGTAGCCCTTTTCCTGGTCCGTCAGGGTCACCTTGGCTCCAGGGATCACGGCGCCGGTCGGGTCAGTCAGCACACCAGTTATCGTCCCGAAATAGCCTTGGCCAAAAGCCCCTGCCGGCATTGCCAGCAGAAACGCGACCAACAGGAACCAACAAGATTGCGGCAGGCGGTTCTGCTCCTGCCCGGTGAAGACTTTCCTTTTCATGCCCCCTCCAAATCCAAAGCATTCGGCGGCAGGGTCTCGTGGTTCGTGACCCTTTAAACCTGCCTCGGACCCAGTTGCCTCCACCGCTTTCAGAGCAACCGGATTCAATCCACAATAGAAATCAAGTTATCTGACAATATACCCCCATTCTGAGTCAAGCTGGTTGATTCTTTAGCCGCATCGCGGCCACGGAACGCAACTTTTGTCATCGCGGAGACGGGTCGCCAGCGAAACAAATCAAGGACGGTGCGATTCGAACTTTGACTGATACACTTGGCACGCGCAGACGCTTGCGCAAATGATTGGTCCGATCGACACCGAATCGAAGCACGTGGGGAGGCTACGCCTTGCTGAGAGTGGATGAGAAAGTGCGTGCGCGCCAACTTATCGAAGCGAAAATCCGAACTGTGTTGGGTGCATGCCTCTTCGCTTTCGCATGCCTCTGCTGTTGTTCCAGATTGTGCGCAGCAGCATCCGTGTCCCGTCCGGTGATCGTTGCCTATGTCTTTCCCAGGGACACCCCACTTCTCCAGGGAGAAATATCAGCGCAAAAACTGACACGCATCAATTATGCTTTCGCGAATATCAAGGATGGCCGCATCGTCAGCGGCTTTTCCCACGACGATCAGAATCTGGCCTCACTGGTCGCATTGAAGCAGCAGAATCCCTCACTCACGGTACTCGTCAGCGTGGGTGGATGGCTATGGTCGGGCGCATTTTCCGACATGTCTCGGACCCGGCAGAGCCGGGCCATCTTTATCGCGAGCGTAGTCGAGTTTGTGGGTCGTCATCAACTCGATGGGTTGGATATCGACTGGGAATACCCAGGATTACCCGGCGCAGAGAATCATTTCCGCGCCGAAGACAAGCAGAATTACACGCTGCTGATCAAAGAATTGCGCGCCCGCTTCAACGAGCTGGAGAAGGAGCTCCACCGCCGCCTCTACATCACCGTGGCCACCGGCGCCTCGCCCGAGTTTCTATCGCATACCGAGATGAACAAAGTGAAGAAGTATGTCGATACGGTCAACCTGATGGCCTACGACTACTACGAACCGGACTCCGACGCAATCACCGGCCACCATGCGCCCCTCTTCACAAATCCTGCCGACCCCAAGCAAATCTCGGATGACAATTCGGTTCGGGAGTATGAAAAGGCCGGCGTTCCTGCCGCGAAAATCGTGCTCGGCGTTCCCTTTTATGCGCACAGCTGGGGACAGGTGTCCGCTTTGAACGACGGGCTGTTTCAACCTGGAAAAGAAATTCCCCATGGCGAGGCGTCCTACGGCCAAGGGCCTGAGGCCATGCTGAAAAACGGGTTCATCCGCTACTGGGACCCCATCGCCGCGGCGCCATATCTCTATAATGCGGAGAAGCAAATCTTCGTTTCCTACGACGACCCGGAGTCGCTCGCATTGAAATGCAAGTATGTGCGCGCCCACAAACTTAGGGGCATCATGTTCTGGGATTACGAAAGCGACTCCACCGGAGCGCTGCTCAACGCCGTCAACGACGGGCTGAATAGAAGTCTCAGTTCGCAAAGTGGGGTCAAATGACCACTACGGCAAACGCACCATGCGTCGCGATTCCAGGTCGTACGACGGCCACGCGCCTGGCTTCCATCGACATTTTCCGTGGTCTCACCATGACGCTGATGATCTTTGTCAACGAATTGGCCGGAGTCAGGGGCCTGCCCTGGTGGAATTACCACATGAAGGCCAACGTCGATGCCATGACCTATGTCGATATGGTCTTTCCCTTCTTCCTGTTCATTGTTGGCCTGTCAATGCCGCTTGCGATCGCAAGTCGGCTCAAGCGGAACCCATCCATTCCTGCGCTGTGGTTGCATGTTGCGCTTCGAACCGCAAGCCTGATGACGCTCGGGCTTATCCTGGCCAACGCCGACGACGGCGATGCGTCGCGAATGATGATTAACCCCGCCCTATGGGCCATCGTTGCTCTCGCCGGCGCAGCTCTCTTCCTGAACGAATATGGTGAATCCGAGCGATATGCCACGCTGCATCGCTGGCTGCGCATCGTTGGCCTCGTCCTGGTCGTTGCCATATTCGCGGTCTTCCGCCACACAGCAAATCCTGGACACGCTTCCTGGATCGACATCTCTTACCCTGAGATTCTCGGTCTCATCGGTTGCACGTACTTCGCCGTTGCCATCCTCTACATCCCGACGCGCCGCACGCTCTGGGCTCCATTGGCATGGTTCGTCGCAATCATGGCGTTCAATGCCCTGACCACCGCAAGGTGGATTACGTTCGACCGGAATCTTCCGTACTATGTCTGGCCATTCGGCAATGGAGCCCATGCCGGAATCACCTTCGCCGGCATCGTTACCTCCGTCATCTTTCTCGGCGCTCATCGTTGGCAAACGATCCGTCAGAAAACATTTCTCGGCTTGTCGTTCGGAACCCTGTCACTGATCGAAGGATGGTTTCTCACTCCCCTCGGCATCTCCAAGATCAGGGCGACGCCCACCTGGAGCCTCTATAGCATTGGCGCTGCTGTTCTGCTGTTCACCGCGCTCTATTGGATCTGCGACATCAAGAAGAAAACAGGATGGGCCTTCTTTGCACATCCTGCCGGCTCCAATACGTTGACGACCTATCTGCTTCCGGACCTCTGGTATTACATCCTGGCCGTGGCAGGCATCACGCTATTTCGACACGCACTTTAACTACGGCTGGCAAGGAGCTGTACGATGCGCTCTATTCACGGCATTCATTCTGGCCGCCGCCGGCCTCCTCACTCGCTGGCGGGTCCGATTGCGCCTCTAAATGCCAAACCTACTCAGTCACTTTAAGCCAGGGCAACTCCGTGAGCAATTCGATCGGATGTAAAAGGGCTTTTTTGAAAAGACAATTGTTCAATTGTTCTTGGACAACGCAAGCCCCTATCGCAAGAAATCAGGCTCGCGGCGGTAGCGCGCGGTTTCCCAGCGCACGCGCGGTTTTATCCGTCTCGAGAAAAAATAGCCACGAGTGATCCTGCATTAGCACTTCTTCCAGTTCTGGCTCGCTCAAAACCATGCACGCCGTCGACAGTGCATCCGACTCTGCCGCGGTATCGGCCAAGGCCCAGGCACGGTGCTGCCGCAGGACTGGCCGACCGCTGCGCGGATCAAGAATATGCTCTCCCTTCACCGCCAACCCCGAACCGCTCAACGAAGTGTGCGTTAGAAAGAATCGCTGCGGTGCATGGTCATCGCCTAGGCCACAGGACCAGCCTGCGGCATCCTTCGGCGCATCGCCAGCCAGAATGCTGCTGCCACCCGCAACCAGCAAAAACGATGGGCAATCCCAGCTACGAAGCAGATCCGCCATCCGATCGAGTGCAAATCCTTTGCCGATAGCGCCCAGATCGAATTGCAACCGCCCACTCTCACACTGAATGGAAAGCTCCTCCGGGAGTAAATTCCATTGCGGAAACGAGGTTTGCGTCTGCAAGGCAGCGGCCGTGGCAGAAAACGCACGGCTTGTGGCCAATTCCATTCTCTTTGCGATCTCCAGGCAGGCAAAGGCTGGCTCGCTCAGGCGCATCTTTTCGCCCGGCATGAGCTGAGTGATCTGTGCGATATCGCTGTTGGCGCGAAAGCGGCTCAACTGCGATTCCAACTTATCAAGAAGGTCGAGCGCGGCCTGCGCAGCTTGCGCCGCATACGTTCTTTCTTCATCGACAACGCGCACCTCGAAGTAGGTCGCCATGGCGCGATGGTTGAATTGGTGAATGTCAGCCATAGGATCTTATTTCGGCGCGGGCGACCACAAAAGGATCAGCACACCGGGCCGGACTCCGAAAAATTCTGGGCGAAAATTCTTCAGTTGATCTCCATATTGCTCCGCGGCTTCGGTGGAGGTGATGTAGAAATCTGCGTTTCCTATCCGCTGACCCGGCTGCCAGAATCCGACTTTGGAAAAATGGCGCAAATACCAGGGCAAAGGCCATGGATCGGAGGCAACGACGGCGATGCGGGACTCCGCGATTCCATTCTGGTGCGCCAGTTCTTCGATCTCCGCAGGCAATCCGAGCAAATCCTCCGAGGTGTGGGCATAAGCATACGGATTAGTTTCATCGGCAGGATGGTCAAAGACGCGCCCTTTCGTATCATGGGCGATCAACACGATGGCAACCGCTCCCATCAGGATGCAAGAGACGGGAATTGCTTTGCCAAGAGCAGGATGCTCTGTCGGTATCTGCCAGAGAGAATCGAATGCCAAGCCAGCGAACAGGGCAATCGGTAGCCAAAAGTTAAGCGCCAGCCACGGCGTCTTGTATGGAATGAAGCTGTAGATGACGGCGAGAAAGAGAGCATAGAACGCCAGAAAGCCAAACGGCGAAGGATCGCGCTTTCTCGTGGTCTGAAAGAAGCCGATGCACGCCAAAGTCAAAATCATTCCGCCCGACCAGCCACCGGTGAGAAGCTGAGCATAGTACCAAAGCGGCTTTTGATGGCCTTCACCGCCTGCGCGCGCAAAGAGGTTGGGGATGGCCTGCAACAACGCGGGCAGCGCTTTCCAATTAGTGCCGAACCAGGTGAACAGCATCAAGCTCAGCAGCAGGAAAGCGGCAATCGCGGCCAGCGCCGCCTTTGGCCGCCACAAGCCGCCGAGAGTTTTTCCGCGTAGATTCCAGAGCCAGAAGAAAAAGGCAGCGGCCGCCAGCGCGAAGAAGTGAAGTGCGGCGGTCTCCTTGCACGCGAGCATCAGAGCAGCGCAGGCGCCAGCCATCGTCGCCTGCCCGACGGAGTGCCTTTCGCATGCGCGCCAGCCAGTCAAAATCAATCCAAAGGTTGCAGCGGCAAAAAGAGACTCGTGAATGAAATAGCGGTCATAGTAGACGGGCAGAGAAGCGCCGACAAACAGCAGCGCGGCGATCAGGCAGGGCACGAGGCCGAACATTTCGACCGCCGCGCCAAATAGTAGAATCGTGACCGTTCCGGCCAGGACCGTCGCCAGGCGCAGTTCCGATTCCGTGAGATCAGAAAACGACTTTGCACCCTGCATCCTGACCAGCGGCAGGGCAAGCGCGGCCAAGGCCGGACCGTGGCGGTCCTGCGGATCGTAGGTGAACGGTTGACCCGCCAGCAATTGGCCAACGATGTACGCGTTAACTGCTTCGTCTGTGTGTATGGGCCGCTTGCCCAGTTGCGGCAGGCGAAGGAGAAGGCCGAGAAGCGCCAGAAGAAGAAAAGCCACCCAACGACTCGACCGCAGAGAAACGACGGTATTCCCCACGGTTTGCCTCGCTGGAAAACTCGCTTGGCACATGGGCAGTTTCAAGCCGCGGGCTTGCCCCACACTTCAACCTCGATGTAGTGGTTCAATTTGTTGGCCGTGTTCCCATTGCTGTAAAGACGCACATAACGCCCCGTTACGCCCTTGGCATCGATTAGCTTACCCTGATACGTTTCGATGTAATTCAAATCCTTGCCGGCGCCAAGGCCAAGCTCGTTTTTAAAGTCGTTGTTGAAGATGGTCGTCACGCCGGACCTGAACGCGGGATCATCGGAGACCTGCGCGACAACGTCGCGATAGACGCGCGCCTGGGAATGAAAATGCCAGATGAGGACAGCATAGATATTGGCTTTCCTCGCTAGGTCGATCTGCACCCACTGTTTGCCGGGTCCGAGCTCGACCCATGAGCCTTCATTGCCGTCCTTGTCTCCATCGTCGATCATATCCAGTGTTCCAACATCTGGATTGTTGTCGCTCGATGTGACTTTCTTGTTCTTTGCCAGGTTTGACGTGCCGGCGGGAACCAAGAAATCAGGTCGCTTGCCTTTTGTCGGGTGCTCGAGATTGGGCACGTTGAGGGGCACGGGAGTTCCCACAAAGAGAGGCGGCGGCAATTGAGTCTTCAACACAACCTTGTCCTGCGAGAGCGCAGCCGTCGCCACAAGCAGTACGGCCAGAAGGGAAGAATTCTTACTAAGGATTTTCATCGTTGTCTCAAGCTTTCACTTCTTCAGGTGTGATGACAAGTCTGGTTTGCGCGGCCACGGCTTCGTTGGCCTTGTGGATCGTGTATTCGCTGGTGAAGGCTTCATCGCCAGGGCAATTCAATTTTGCCGTGCCGCGGATGGTGTTGAAAAAGTTCTCCAGGTGCGGCTGATGGGGCGGTTTATTGAAGAACACCGGAATTTCATACTCCGCCAGTTGTGCGGTTTCACGCACATCCACTTTCGCAGCGTCTTCCGCGGAGGTTGGTTTGGCTTGGACGTAACCCTTCTGAGCGAGATCGTCCCATGAAACCGCGGTGGCTCGGGCCTCGCGGTAAATCGCGCAAAGCGACGGATCTTCCGACATCTTGATGGTGCCGTCGTCGCCCATAAACATTTCAAAATAGCCGCCGCCCGCGCTGGTTGTGGTCTGCACCTGATAGAACGCGCGCGCCACGCCCTGGGGCAACGGATACTCGTAGATGACCATCGCGTTGTCATACCAGTCGTGGTTCTTGTAGTAGTCCAGTCCGCCGCTGCCGATGATGGACTTCGGCGGCGTGCCCAGCCACCAGTTGAAAATGTCGATCTGATGCGAGCCGAGATCGGACAACGGCCCGCCGCCCAGTCCCTTGTACCAGCGCCAGTTGCGATACTGATGCATGTCTTTATAGCCGTATTTGGCAAGCGTGCCGGCGGGCATCTCGTATTTTTTGGGCCAGCCAAAGTCTTCCTTGACCGCCCGGTTCCATTGTGCCTGCGCTGCCGTCAGGCGGCCGCAGAACTGCGCTTCGTGCAGCAGACGATTCAAGGTGAAAAGATAACGCGGGTTGCTGCGCCGCTGATGGCCGATCTGTAACAGCTTTCCAGTTTGGCGCATGGTCTGCACCATGGAGCGAGCTCCGTCGATCGTGTTGCTCATCATCTTTTCGCAATACACATGCAGACCGGCTTTCAGGCATGCGTTGGTAATCGGCGCATGCCAGAAATCGGGCGTAGCGATCACCACTGCCTGCAGGTCTTTTTCCTTGGCGAGCAGGTCATCATAGTTTTCATAGGCGCGGACCTGATTCCCGACTTTTCCGAGGTAGCGCGCGCCCTCGTTGAGGTGGTAATCCCAGATATCGCACAGCGCCACAAGCTTGACGCCCTCGATATTCAGAATGGACTCTAGCAGTACCTTGCCCTCCTCGCCATAACCGATGAGGGCGATGTTGAGGGTGTTCAGCGTAGAAGTTTTGGCATTCGTCTTTTGGCCGGAATCCGATTTGCAGGAGTTCAATAACAGGCCGGCGCCGGCGACTGCGGTCGCGCTGATGAAATCACGACGATTCGGAAACGGATTTACCATTTTTTAAGGACCACAAATCGATTGTGTTCGGCGAGCAGAAAAGCTCCCGCGACCAGGCCAATGTGAATGCCCAGCCAAGCCACACCGGCATCCTGATCGATGAGAACCAGGCCGACGGTCAACGCGATAAAAAGCAACCCCTGAACGGCGAGCGAAAGGCGCGTGCCCAAGCCGATCAGGAGCATTATCCCCGTCAGAATAAATAATGGCCCCAGCATCTTATCGAATGCCACCAATGCGAATTTCGGAAACAGCGGCTCATGGGAGAATTTATCTCCGAACGCCGCGGGGATGCCCGCGTAATTGGCCAGGGCGTAGGACTTGATGTTCACGTTGACCATCACGCCGCTTGCATCCGGCTGGCCGGTCGCAGGATCGATGAGCGGCATTGCCACCGATCGATAACCGCCAAATTTCTCAATGCCGACAAACAGGGCGCGCACGCCGAGCCAGAGGCGCAAAGCCAGAAAGGCAAAAGTAAAATCCCAATTGACTTTCCGGCCAGGATCCTTCTTTACTTCAGTGGTATCAGTCATGTCTCTTCGATCGGTGCCAGGTTTCAATTGCAACGTTTCTCCAAATCCTTCCGCTGTTAACCGCCGGAACAAACAATCAAATCGAGTGCGGTCAGAAAAGCGCTTAGCTCATTTTCCATGGCGCCCGGTATTCTCGCATCGTCAGTTCGCTGGCTTCCGGATCACCGATGATCTTTTCTTCCTTCACATCCCAGCGGATTTTTCTTCTGGTAAGCATGGAGATCAGACAAAGGTGTCCAGGTATCGCCGAGTGGTGCCCGACTTCGACAGGCGTAACGGTTGCTTGGCGCGTTCTTACGCAGTCCAGGAAGTTCTGCTGGTGATTGGAAGAGGTGTAAAGCTTCACCTTGCGAAGCTCCCTGGGCAGGGTTTTGCCCTGCTTCCAATCGGGGTTCGAGGCGTCAAATCCGTCGCGATCGACCCAAACCCAACCTTCAGTGCCTATCCATTTCACGCCTGCCCTGATGTCGGGGTAGCCGCCGGCGATGGTCATTTTGATCCCCTGCGGATACTTCAATTCAAACCGGTATTTCGGCGCGGTGTTCCAAACCGCATCGGCTGGGGGCAGATCGCCGCTACCTTCAACTTCCGACGGACCGGAGTTATCGAACCCCAGGCCCCAGTGCGCAATGTCGCAATGATGGCCGATCCAGTCCATGAGCTGACCGCCGCCGGTGTTGTAATTCCAGCGCCAGGATTTATGGGAGCGCGCCCTGATGTAAGGTTCCATCCTGGATGGACCGATCCACGTCTCATAATCCAATTCCGGCGGAGGATCGGAAACCAATAGATTCCAGGCCTTGGTGCCGCGCTCAACCTGCTCCAGGCTCGCGACATTTTCCCCTGGGCAGCCAGCTTGGCCAGCGCCTCCTTTTGGACATCGTCAAAATCAGAGTTGCCGCCCGGCAGGCCGACTTCCACATGGGTCACCGTGCCGATAAGTCCGTTTCGGACGATTTCCGCAGCTTTATGAAAGGTCGGAACCGAGCGCTGCCATGAGCCCATCTGCCAAATAATGCCGTTCTGCTGGACTGCGCGAACAATGGACTGCTGTTCGGCGATCGTGTGCGCGAGGGGCTTTTCGGCGTAGATGTCTTTCTTGCGGCGTGCGGCTTCGGTCGCGACAATTTCGTGCCAGTGATCGGGCACGGCGATCATCACGGCATCGATGTCGTTGCGTGCGAGCAACTCGCGGTAATCGTGGTAGCCTTTACAATCCTCGGTCCCGTAGTAGTCATTGATCATTTTGACCGCAGTCTGCAGATGATTCGCATCAATATCGCATGCCGCGACTACCTGACAGTCAGGCGAAGCTAGAAAGGATTGCGTATTGCCCGGCCCCTGCCAGCCCATGCCGATGACACCAAGATTGATGCTGTTGTTGGCCGAACTCTTGGAACTCTGCGCGGCCCAGCCTGGAAGAGCTGCAGGGAGAATCGCGGCCGACCCGGCAACCTTCAGGAAATGACGGCGATTGAACAAACGGAGACTGAGTGCGTCCTGAGAACCAGGCTGTTTGGACATGATCCAAGTAATTATCACGTTAGACAGGGGAACCGCAACCGTGCATAGGCTATTTCGAAGCGGAAGGAATAACAGCGGTTCCGCCGGCGTGCTGGCCTGTCCTAGGTTGCCTTTGCCAATCCGCCGCGGCTTTGAGGCTTATAGGTGGCAATCAAATGCAAAGGCGATGGCACAAATTAGTTCGCTTGGATTAAACACCGATTTCGTTCAGGTGGTGCAAAAGGCACCCACCGGTACCGCCCAAGTCACTTTAGATGAGTCCGGCAATGCCACTTTTCAGATCGAACGACCTGCTGCATTTGACGTACTTCAGGTGAACTCCCTGCTTGTGCAGCGCTGCCAGACGACCCTGCCGGACTGGATCTACTTCGGAACTCTCGCTAATACTCACCCCGCCAATGAGGACTTGCTCAATCGCCTTGTGGTCCAGCTGCAACCACTCAAATCGTCCAAAATGACGCTATTTTCTCCAGAAACCTCACGGTTACGGCTGACTACTTCCCTGCCCAGTTGTAGACGGAAAGAAGCCTGCCATCGGCGCCAACCAGTAGAAGAGCCGCTCGCCCATTCTGCAGCGTTCCGGCAAAGTGCCTGCCGCTGCGCACGTCGTTAAACGAAACCTGCATCTGGCTCGATTCAGAAGTGAGCACATACAGCGTTGCATCGGGAAAGCGCGTGGGACAAATGAGGATTCCGGGATCTTTCAGCGCTGTAGTGTACACGGGCGCGACGTCCGCGGTCTTTAGCGCGTATGCATACACGTCTCCCAGCGCCTTCAGATTATCGTTCAGTTCCAGTGGCAGTGCCGAGAATAGAATCTTCCCTTTGCCTAACGGCTTTTCGATCCAATCTTCGCCATTCGACAGGAAAGCGCGGTTCAAAACTGTCGTCTTATTCCCTGAATAGACCAGGCTTTCGTCGCCACCAGGGAAATGAAAATCTTGGTCGCGAATTGTTAGCGGCGCTGTGCGATACGAAAGTCCGACTGATTCTTCCCGCTTCGTAGAATGAAGATGTGCATCCCCATCGAACGGTCCCGTTACAAGCAGGACAGCCCCATCCCTGACCTTTTCCTCGATGACTTCCCATGCGCTTGAAGTCAGTCCGAAAGGCGAAGGAAGGATGATGAGTTTTGGCGAACCCAGGAGCTGAACCTGGTATTCGCCCACCGCGTAAGCCTCGCCACGAGCGTAACTGTAGAGGGCGCGAACCGCATTTTGCTGCGCCTCCAAGGCAAGCGCGTTATAAACCGACAATTGAAGGGACTGCGGCAGGACAATAGCCACCTCGGGCAAATCGAGGGCGGTGGCAGATGGCGCCGCCTTCTGTGCAAACTCGCCCAGATTGCGCATCATACCTTCCCAGACCTTGGCTGAGCCGTCACTTCGTTGCATGCCGAAATCCACTTCGCGAGCCCAGTCCCACTGCATCGCTCCGCTTGAGCCGGCGGCGAAGCCGAGAGCCCATTTCCGCTCAGTCAAACCCAGGCCCGTGAACTCATCGTAGCGCCAAGTTCCGTCCGGAGCCCACACAGGCTGGTAACCTGTTTCGCCGGTAATATTTGGGATGCCGGGCCGCTTGGCCGCCACGGAATCCCATAGAAGTGCATCATCCTGCCAGTAGGTATGGTTGGTGGTGAAAGAAACGCCCGCGCCGCCGTAGAACTGATTCAGTACGCGATCAGTTACCCCACCTTCGTCCTGTCCCACATCGATCAGTTGCTGGCTGCCCGAGTTACGAATCAGCCCCACCATCGACGCCACCCAGTCGCTGAACATGTCCTGCGCAAAAAGGTTGTAGTCCAGCGCACGCACCTCGTCAGGGTTCCGATACCGTTCATAAGTCATGTCCGCGACTGTAGGAAGTGGAATAGCGTCGAAGTTTTCCAGTTGCTCCGCGGGAAGCGACCATGCATCAGCAATCTTGGCAAGCTTGTCCTCGTATCGCTGGCGCAGCCACTTATGCCATGCAGCTATTTCAGTAGGATCATTGTTCGGATAGTTCCCTTTGAAGATATGGCGGGGATTCGAAAAGCTCGGCTCGTTAATCAGGTCCCATGAAAGCCACGGCACGTTTTTGAAATATTGAACCACCGAAAGGACATACGCCTGTTCCGCTCTTACCGACACTGGATCGGTATAAGGGTTAGGCAGGATCGAGTCAGGATTCTCGCGGCCTGGATTGCCGGAGTGCGGAGAGAATGCGAAGAAAGTAAAATTCACTGCTATTCCATGTCGCTGCGCGCACAGAAGGAAAGCTTCAAGATTGCGGAGGAAGCGCTCATTCACCCCACCAGTGTTCTCTTCGATGAACCTGCCGTTGGGCATCCACACGCCGGTGCGCACATAGCTGACACCGTGATGAGACATCTCGTCAAAATCCTTTTCCCATACCCATGCATTCCGTGGTCCTGAAAAATCCCAACCGTTTTCTTCGGTTGTGAAGTAATTGGTACCCACCGGAAAAAACGGCGCCCCATTACGCGTAAGAAAATTGCCGTGTACGCTTAACGCAGGCCCGGCTGACAGGTTCTTTGTTTCCGCAACCCAAAAGCCATTCCGGTAAAACTCGCGGAATTGACCGCCCTCGCTGTAGACCCCGGAAACGGTATAGAAGCCTGGCGCCAGCGCCTTATGAAAGGGCGCGGCTAAATCTGCAACTCCATTTTGAGCAGTAACGGGTAGGGTTGCCGAATCGAGAACTTCCTTTTCAGATCTAAGTGTCAGTTTCACTTCCCCCGATGCCGACTCCAAATGACGTTCCTGGCGAAGATTCCGCAGGTGCACCGTGATTAGCGGGGGTTCGTTCGGCCTGATGGTCGAGAAAAGAGTCTCGATAGAAAACTCGGTCGCGCCCTGGCACGCATATTTTGCTGCCTGACGAATGAGCGAGATTCCATCATCGCTCTGCCAGTAACCCGGCTCCGCGTCGAAATCGAGTGCAACAATGCGGCTGCCCGCCATCGCACCAGCAGCGTGGTCGGCGACTATGACTGGCGCAGCAACCAGCAAGCCTGTGGTGTCAACCATGTAGCCGAGCCCGTCAAGTCGCCCTTCCACGGCAAAGAAACTGCGCGCGTGAATGTGCGGTGTATGCGCCATGGCATAACCTGCCTTCCACGCAAACTGCGCGTCCGTCGGGACTGGAACTTCGTATGTATGTCGAAAATCGAGGACGCGTGAGTAAGTATCCTGTGGCCGGCCGGTCACATATTCGTCGGCTGATTTTGTCACCGGCACTCGCAACGGCTGACCGCCAATCACGAGCAGGTCGCCGCCCGCGTGGAGATATTGCTCGACGGTTTTCCATGCGTCAACCGGAAAAGCCGAACCGTATGGCAGAATGAGCAGATCCGCACCCGCAAGCGTAGCGGCATCATTCAGGTTCGCCAAATCCGCGAATTTTGCGTCCATTCCGTCAAGAGCCTTTGTCAAAGCGGCGCGTTCGACTGGCCCGGTTGCCACGGTCGGAAATCCCGGCTGCCAGAAAACGACGACCTTGGCAAGCAAGTGCGTCGGCAACCACGAAACAATGAAAACGACAACCAAAAGCTTGCGCAGACGAACAACCGGAAAACAAAAGCGCAGAAGACAATCAATGTTCATAGCAGAACTCCCAGCTTTCGAGCCTGTTGAGAAATTGGCCTGAGCAGGAAGAAAGGACAGGTCAAATCCGAGGTCGATTGGCAGCAATCGAGGCGTGCATTGACGGCGTTACGAATCGGATGATATCGTTCCCATCAAAACATAACAGACCCTGTTCGCGGTGGCAAGCGAAAAGGGCGGTATTCAAAATTGCCTTGGAGACGTGAGATGAACTACCGCTTCGCCTTTCGATTCCCTGCGCTGATTGCGATTGGTGCACTCGCATCATACGCACCCGTCGTCATCTCTGCCCAGGCCCACAATGAGCAGGTTGGCATCTTTGATGGTCATGGGGACGTGGGCACTGTACTCCATCAAGGCTCCGCGCGCTACGACAGCGCAAATGCCAGTTACACCGTCACCGGCAGCGGCGAAAACATGTGGTTCGGCGCGGACGATTTCCAATTCGTCTGGAAGAAAATGGCCGGTGACGTGGCGATCTCCGCAAACATCAACTTCGTCGATGATAAAGGGAACAACCATCGCAAGGCCGTCCTGATGATTCGCCAGAGCCTGGATGGTGACTCGTCAGCCGTCGATGTTGCCCGACACGGTGACGGCCTTACCTCATTGCAGTTTCGAGACGCCCCTGGCGCGAATACGCGCGAAGTCCAATCGAACGTCTCCGCCCCGCAGCGAGTGAGACTCGAAAAGCGCGGCGACCATTTCTACGCCTTCGTTTCCGCTAAAAACGGCAAGCTTGAGGCGGCCGGAGCGTCGACAAAACTCCTCCTCAACGGCCCATTCTACGTCGGCATCGGCATCTCGGCTCACGACAAAGACGACTTGCAAACAGCGATCTTTTCCAATGTGAGAGTGGAGCAGCTCGCCCCGTCCGACGACACCAAGCTGTTCCTCTATAGCACGCTCGAGACCGTACCCATCGCATCGGGAGACCGCAGGGTTGCCTATGTGGCGCCCGCACATTTTGAGGCTCCAAACTGGTCACGCGATGGCTCCTACTTCCTCTTCAATCAGCAGGGCGGCGTCTATCGCCTCGATGTCGGCGCAGACGATCCCGTGCGCATTTCGACGGGGCCCGAAACCAAGTGCAACAACGATCACGGAATCTCTCCTGACGGCACGATGATCGCCGTCAGCGACTCCTCGCAGATGGGTAAATCGATGGTGTATACCCTTCCCGTGGCGGGCGGTACCCCGCGTCAGATCACTCCGAACTCGCCTTCTTACTGGCATGGATGGTCGCCGGATGGCTCGACGCTGGCATTTACTGGCCAGCGCGGCGACAACTTCGACATTTACACTATCTCCGTGAATGGCGGAGAGGAAAAGCGGCTCACGACGGCCGCGGGACTCGACGACGGCCCCGAGTACTCGCCGGATGGCGTTTGGATCTACTTCAACTCTGAGCGCACAGGTATCATGCAAATTTGGAGAATGCATCCGGATGGAAGCGATCAGGAGCAGGTCATCTCCGACGAGACCAACGACTGGTTCCCTCACATTTCTCCCGACGGCAAATGGATGGTCTTTCTCTCCTACGGAAAGCGTGTCACCGGTCATCCGCCGGACAAGGATGTAATGCTGAATCTGATGTCGATGACGGATAGAAAAGTCCATATGCTGGCAACGCTCTTCGGCGGCCAGGGCACCATCAATGTTCCATCGTGGTCGCCCGACAGTTCCAGAGTCGCCTTCGTCAGCTACGAGTACATTCCGGAACAACCCCGCGATTGAGGTGGTAGTTCGAGCTACCTGTCGCCCGCTTCATCGCAAAACAATCCGAGGGTCGCCGTAGAGAGAGCGCAAAGCCTGTGCCGCCGCATCGGCCGCTCCAGCATGGATGCCGCCCGTCGAGACAGACAGGGGAGCCAGCAGAAACCACGCCCAGTCTCTTTCTTTCGCGAATAATGCAAGATCCGGTACTGAACCCTCGACAGATATGCCGATCACTTTCCCCGCGGCGAATGATTGAAGAAATGCGTCGCTTCGAAAACGGGAATCTGTGTGGCTTGTGTCAAGCTCCAATGCGTCAACATACAACAGGCCAGGGAAATACTGAGCATACGAGCCCGTCGCATCCAGCCCAAAGCCCGGTGGCATGGCCTCCCACACCCATACCAGGTTGCGCACGCGATCGTGATTCACGAGCCGCTCGAAGAGCATGCGATAGAGCGCCGCACTGCCGTGAACCCCCGCGTGCCCAGCCCACCAATACTGCTTTCCGTTCGAGTCCGGGTAAGCGGACCACATCACCGTGACGCCTTTCTGATCGAGCTGCTTCAGTGCGGCGGCGACGGCATCCACTTGTGCGCACCAGCGTTCATTCAGGTGGGTGCCGGGCGTCATCAATTCTTTCCACTCAAAATCTGTAAGCAGAGTTTGTCTTGCATCGCCACCCCCACGTCTCGCGGCAGAATCGAGCTCCGCGGGATTGGGTGCTATCCAGCGCAAACTGACAATCGACTTTTCCCGGTTCTGCCGAATCGCCTCTTCCAAAACTGGCTGCATAGAAATCCCGCCGCTCGTCGTGTCCAGATCGGAAGCGTAGATCGCCGGCTTCCTGTCGGTCGTCTCAAATACCTGCTGCGTTGCGCCCGCCGGTGAGTCAGGACTGTTCACCTGACCACTCAAAACCCGCGTACCTTCGCTCTCATAAAGATGGTCAAGTACCTCCCTTACGCCCGACGGAGCCTCCGATGTAACGGGATCAATTGCCCTTACGGCCGGGGCCGCCGTTGCTGTAAATGGAGCGTCTCCGCGATTGAGGAGATTGGGCGCGTGAAATACGGTTTGCAACTGATCGAGAGAATTCGACGCCTCGGCCAGTTCACTCCACATCATGAAATAAGCCCAGCGGGGCTGCTTCGTCAGCACATCGAGCGAAGGCATGGCGCCAACCTCGGCAAGTGCAATCGGCTTGTCGCCGGCCAATGCGAGCATATCGTCATAGTAGCTCTGCTTGAATTCGCTGTAGATATCCATCGTGACAACATCGGCGTAATGCGCGCCCGGGTAATAAGCGGTAATCAGTCCGGCGTTCTGGCTCGGGCTGTTCACGTTCCACACCCAGACAAGATTGTTCAAATGATGGACATTAACGAAGCGATCATAGAGCTGCCGGTAAAGCGCGGCTGAACCATGTTCGCCCGGCCTGCCGCCCCACCAGAACCAGTTACCGTTCATCTCGTGATAGGGACGGAAAAGCACAGGCACACCGGCTTCCTGCAACTGACGCAGATAGCCGGCAATCACATCCACTTGCTCGATCCACCGCTTGTTCAGGTCCGTTCCCGGGGTCAGCAATTCACTCCACTCAAAGTCCGTCAGGTGCCCTTGCACACTATCCCTGAAGGTCACGGGCTCATCGTCAGTCGGTCGCACCGCGTGCCATGTCAGGGCAATTACGGCACCGTTATGGTATTGGCGTTTCACCTCTTCAATCATTGACGGCCGGCCCTCAACCGAATCTTTATCTTCGCCGCCCAAAAATCCAAAATCCTGTCCGAAAATCGCCGGATACTTGCCAGTCAGATCGTATATGCGGTCTGACCAGCGGGAAACGCTGTTGGGGAAATTATGTTGCCCGGTTAGCGTGTAGTGTCCCGAGATCGAATCGATCTCGTTCAGGAGCGCTCGCGCCTCGGGAGTGGCGTTGGGGTTGACAGGTACCGCGTGAGGGGAGACCCCGTAATTGGGAACCATCTGCGCTTTCACATGACCTGAAGCCGCGACCAGCGTCAGGCCAAGCAACGCAGAAACTTTGAGAATTCTCATGGCTCAATCCCTCCCCTGGCCCGACGGCCCGATAGGCAAGACCGTCCCCGCCAATCAATGAGCCTCGAAGCCTGGGAACAAAGTCTCATGGGAACGATATCATACTTTGACCTTTCCATGCCAAAATTGAAATTGAATGACCGCACAGCGAAGGTTCTTGAGGTCGCATCAATGCAACCATTGAAATGTGACGCGACGGATCAATCTCAGCTGCGTCCAGTGGTTCGGCAAGAAGACTTGAACTTTACGACACGATGGTGAACAGCAATCTACATGCAATTGCCTTGACCACCGACTCTATACCGTGAAAAGGTTGGGTCTATCATATCCAGTGAGCAGCAGAGAGGGAGTAAAAACCGTGAACCGCGCGCCCCGCATGAGCGATGTCGCAAAGCTTGCCGGTGTCGGCACAATGACGGTTTCGCGCGTCTTGAGTGGCGGCGTTAGAGTCAGCGAAGACACCGCCAAGCGTGTTTTTGATGCCATCGCCGCTTTGAATTATCGGCCGAACGAAGTGGCCCGCGCGCTCCGCGACCAGCGCTCCCATCAAATTGGCGTCATTGTTCCGAACCTGGTCGATCCGTTCTTCGCCATTTGTGCGCAGACCGTGAGCGTGGTCGCGAAAGAGCACTTGTACTCGGTCATCATCGCAACCGCGGATGAAGATGTAGACAGCGAGTACAACGAGGCCAGCCGTATGCTCCGCCGCCAGGTCGAAGGCTTTGTAATTATTCCGGCTGCCGGAGGAATTTCGCGCATAGCGGGCAGCGAATTCAGCCGGATTCCCATTGTCACCCTCGATCGCCCCATCGAGAACAGCGCCTACGACAGCGTAGTTGTCGAAAACCGGTTTGGCTCACAACTCGGCGTCGCGCATTTAATTCAGCATGGCCATAGCCGCATCGCATTCTTTGGCCTGTCGCGCAATCTTTATACGATCAAAGCCCGCTACGAGGGTTATCGTGATGCCCTGAAGAAGGCTAACCTGAAGCCTGAGGCCTATTTTGGCAATGCTGCTCAGATGGAGATGCTTGGCACAATTCGCAGCGTGCTTGACAGGAAGAATCCTCCAACCGCGTTTTTTTGCAGCAACAACCTCATCGCGCGGAATGCTGTGCATGCGCTCGCCCACCTGAAAGTCAGGATCCCGGAGACGGTTGCGCTGGTTGGGTTCGACGACTTTGAGACTGCGAATATCCTAAACCCGCCGCTCACCGTTGTACGGCAGCCAATCACCGACATGGCTCGAATGGGTGCCAATATTCTCTTTTCGCGCCTTCTGAACGGCGACGTTTCGGAGCACGGGAAACGCATAGTGATTCCCGTCGAGCTCGTCATCCGAGAATCCTGTGGATTGCGGCACAAGTCTGCTGCGTCGCGCAAGAATGAACAGGCAGAGAGTTTGCTTTTTCAAACCTGACGGCCGGCCAAGGTTCGTCTTGCCGAAATTGAATGGCACAGTGCAATGCAATTGGGGCGCCGCCGCGAGCATCACTTCGCCTCGACCGTCCATGAATCCAGATTCCATCCTCTCAGGGCGATATCGGGTTTCGACTCGCCGGAGGGATACGAAATCGTGATGGTGCGTGACTCTCCAGGCAACAGTGAAACGTAGTTCTCGCTGTAGTAGGCGGGCAGAATCCGCCTGCCCGTTACAGCGTTTTCGAGTGTCAGCTTCACCAGCAGTGCCGGCGAAGGACCCGCATTCTTCAACCTGACCGTCACCCTCCGTTCCGCGTCAGACGGGGCTACCGTTGCCGATGCGGTTATGTTCGCCTTCGGCAATCCATTCAGCTCGCGCAATGACGCTTCCCGCCTCGCCCACCAATAAAGGTTGTCGCTCACCAGTTCCCCGTTTGCGTCGCTCACTTTCAGCGCAACCAGCACTGTATGACCGTTAGCCAGCTCATCCAGGTCCGGCTTGCCAACCGGAGTGCGCGCATCGGCGGTGGCCTCCACCTGGTTGGTCTGGTCGCTCAGCACCTTGCCATCCATCCCCACCACCCGAGTCTCCACTTTGAACGAGCGCGCCTCGCCCAGGTTGATGAGATCCACCGCGTTATCCGTCAGATCGAGTTGTGCATGAATCGGCTCGCACGCTTTCTGCGTTCCATAGAAACTTGCCTGGGTGTCGTAATCCCAACTCAGAAAATTCCATTCCATGCTTGGCCACGCCGGTTGTGTCATCCAGATCATGCGCCCTGAGTTTGGCTGCCACAGGTGAGCCGCAAACCCTTCGAAGATGGCGCGGTGGCCTACATAATCCAGCATCTGCGCCTTGCGCACGAAGTCCTCAAAACCGGAGGGGGCGCCAAACTCGGTCTCCATGTGAGCCATGAAGGGCGCCACCGCGCCATTCCCGCTCTGGTGCCAATCGTGATAAGCCCACGTGTCGCTAATAGGCCAACGATCGGGTTCAGGAATAAACGACTTCATACTTTCGAGCGTCGGCACACTTGGTATTCCCAGTTCCACGCTGAATCCGCGGTTGATGCGATAGTACGTTTCCAGGGGTTGAAACTGATAGGGTCCCGAGTTGCGCAGGTTTACCTGATTCGAACTGCCCGTGTAATAACGCGTGTGATCGAGAGTGCGCACCAGCTTCGCAAGTCCTTGATTGATAATCGGCTGGGGCACGCCCTCGTTGCGTCCGCACCACACCACAATCGACGGATGATGGCGGAAGCGCAGAATGGTGTCGCGCGCATTCTTGAGAAATAAATCCGGATCCTGCGCTTCAAGGTTGTAGTTTTGCGTAGACTCCCAGAAGTCGTTCCACACCATCAGACCGTATTTGTCAGCCAGTGCGTAAAAGCTCTCTTCCGTGTCCTGCCCCATCCAGTTGCGGATCATGTTCACATGCGCGTCGCGATGCAGACGGAAATAAGGCTCCAGGTGTGCGACGCTCACGCGCTTGCGGCTGTCATCCATGCCCCAATTGCCGCCGCGCGCGGCGATCCTGACTCCGTTCACCTTGATCACCAGGTCGGTGCCGGGCCAGCCCCCTTCCACCGCTCGTATGGACGGCGAGTCTTCCGCGCCCGGCTCGAGCGTCTGGACCCAGGTATGCCGCAGCCATTCCAGAAATTCAGGAGGGACGGGCCTGCCGGCTGGGAAAGCGGGCGACTCCAGGTTCGGCGTCTTGTCGTCAATCTGCCGGATGCCTTCATGGCTCTCATCAATCAGCGGAAGTGCCTCATCGTGCGTGCGGCTCGGCAGCACCTCGACACGTCGCATTTGACCGGCCTGGTCAAAGAGCGAAGTCTCGTAACTCACTTCTCTCATGCCAAACTCGATTTGGCGCTCCGCGCTTTCCCTGCCCGAGGTGGTTAGACTGACTCGCAACGCGTGCAGCGCCGGATCGCCGTAGCCATTCGGCCACCAAAGCTTAGGATGCTGCACTTTGAGTTGAGAAAAATCTGAGGGCTCAAACCGCACGACCGTTTCGCCTGGGGAAAGCTTGACGTGCCTGGTCACATTCACCTCATCGAAGCTGGCAGTCAATTCACCTTCAATCGTCTCCGTACCCGCATTGATCAGAGGCGCTTCAATCTCGATGTCTGCTTCGCTGCGGTCCGGGCTGGGCAGCGTTGTCACGATATTCAGATCGCCAATTTCCAGTGGACCTGTGGCCGTGAGTGTCACGTCCTGCCAGATCCCGGTGTTGCGATCGCGAATGCTTGGAATCCAGTCCCACCCCTCGGTCGCCGCGAAAGTCGGGCCGTCCAGCACCTCCATGCCCCCGTTCTCGCCGGGGCCGCCCTTGATTGACTCTTCGTTGGCGATTCCAGGATGCGGCGGTGGGCTCACCCGCACGGCCAGCGCATTCTCTCCGCTCGAGGAAACCAGCGAAGTGACGTCGAACCGGCCACGAATGAAGGCTCCCGTAATCCCACCCAGATCTTTGCCGTTAAGCCATACCTCGGCAGCATAGTTGATCCCTTCGAAGGTGAGCGTGAGCTGTCGACCGCGCGCTTGCGTTGGGGCCTTGAACTCCACGCGGTACCAATAGTCCTGGTGCGCAAGACTCTCAGGAATCGCAAGATTGTTGAGTCCGTAATCGGGGTCGGGATAGATGCCCCGATCGATCATCGTGGTTAACACCGTACCGGGAACCGTCGCCGCCATCCAGTTCTTCGCGGCAAAGCTCGGTTGGGAGATTTCCTTTCCCCCGGCCTGCACGCTCGGGGCCGTCGCAAGCTCCCATCCGCCACGAATCCGCCAGCTACTGGTGCCCACAGCCTCCATCCGGCTTGTCACCGGCGGCAACGGCCCAGGGACAGGCTTTTCAATACTGCCCTTTCCGTGTGGAAGCGTGGAAGGATTCTGTGGTTCAGCTTGGCCGATCATGCCGCGGGTTTGCACGGGCCAGTGAGCCGACGCTTCCTCATACGTCGGCAGCCCGAAGTCCGGCGGCGCTGCAGATAGGGCTTCAATCTGCGCGGCGGTGAGCGCCTCCCGGTAAATCTTCAATCCTGCAATCTTTCCGCCGAAGTGATGAGCATCGAGCCCCTCCACCGGCTCCGGTGCCATCTCAATCTGACCGGCTACATCTCCCTGGTTGATCGGGCTCGTCACCGCTGTTTTGCCGTCAGCGTAGGCCGTAACCTCTTCTCCGTCCCCGACGACCACGGCGTAGTGCCATTCCGCGTTGCTCAGCGGAGTCTCTGACGCGATTAGACGCTTCGTTCCTGAGCCTCGCCCCAGCCAAAGCGCTAAATGGTTGTTCTCGATTCCGACAAAGCGCGCATCTTCCGCCGCAGGATCGCCAATTCCCGCAATCAGGAGCGTGCCCGACATGCGTTCGGACGATCTGAACCACAAAGCCAGAGACCACTTCGCTCGCCCCGCAAGCAATGCGTCGCCCGCCTGCGATTCCCTGTTCACGCCCAGCCTCTCCAGCAGCGCTTCGGTGCGGCTATCCACAGCAAGGGGCACAGCCAATTCTTTCGTCAGCCCCGGCCCTCCGGAGAGAAACACAGCATTGTAGGGACCGTATGCCTCCATCGGAGCTGCCTGTGCGCCTATCGGCGAAGGAGACGCCAATATCGCCCCCAAAAAGAAAATTGCCGTCTGCTTCGCAGCCAGCCGGCGAACAGAAGTTCGTATCGCATGGCTCGACAAAAAATCATTTCGAATTTGCATAGTGTTCCTGTTCCTAAGCGGCTTCCGATACCATTGTCGTTTTTGCGATACGGGTGCGCAATTTGAGGAGCACACGAGATCGGGTTGAAAGGACCCGATGGTCCCTTCAACCCGATCAGGAAGGTGAAGATTTTTCGGTTCATCCACGAGCGAGGATCCAGGCTGTTTTGCCTCGACCCTCATCGCGTTGTTCTAGAACGTCACCTTGGCCGCCACCTGGATGCGCCGCGCATTTCCTGCGTATCCACTGATCACTCCAAATTGGCCAGAGGTCAGTCCGGTATTCGGTGCACCCAGTGACGGATGGTTAAACGCATTGAACATTTCCAGGCGGAACTGAACGTTGTAGCGCTCGGACCACCTCGTGTTCTTTAACAAAGCAGCATCCAGGTCCTGGTAAGAGGGATTGTTCACATCCCACAATCCGCGTGGCGCGTTGCCGATTGCGAATGATTGCGGCATGCTAAACACATTCGCGTTAAACCATTGTCTGTACGAGGGGGACTGCAGCTTTGCCGTCTGGCCCGTCCACGCAGGACGCTGGTTGAATGGATTTTGATCTGTTTCTTTGGTGGTACCGTTGTCCACAGATCCGAGCACGATCGGTGTGCCGGTACTCCAGTTTTCGATGCCCGTGATCTGCCATCCGTTCACGAGCTTGTCAGCCGCGCCGTTGGCGTTTCCCAAGAACGTGTGACCATGTCCAAACGGAAGCTCATACAGGAAGCTGCTGGCAATATCGTACGATACGTTCTGAGTCCCGATGCCCCACTCTGCCCTCGGGTTGTACTGGTCGGCGTAGGTCTGGCTGGCGGCGCCCAGATAGTTTACCGGCGAAGCCGCGTTATCGTACTCACGTCCGTCGGTGAACGAGAACGTAAAGGTCAGCCCATGGGAGAGTTGTTTGTCTGCCCGCAAGGTAAACCCGTTGAACATAGATGCAGAGCCGGGTTTGCGGAAGCTCGATACGCCGCTGTATTGCGGCCAATGTTTCAGCAGGGCAGCCTGTTCCACTGTGGCGTTGCTGGTTAGCCCGGATGACGCCACCGTGTAGACGGTGCCCGGACCGATGACTCCATTGAATGGATTCGGGACCTGGTTCAGAAGTTGGCAGGCGCCCGTGGAAGCACCAGGAGTGCAGCCGTACTGCGCCAGTGTGGAAAGCGGCAGCTGGTCATAGGGTTTTCCCGGATCGCCATCCACCAGGAACACGCCCTTGTTCGCCAGGTACCCAAGTTCGAGCTTGATGGCAAAGGGCATCGCGAACTGCACGTTCCCGTTCCATTGGATCGAGTACGGAGTGCGGTCCGAATCGAAGAACGAGTTCTGCAGCCCGTTACCAAGGTCGATGCCTTGAACGCAAGCGGCGGAATTCAGACAGGACGCCTGGTGGCCCTGCGGAGTGGAATATCCCGGGAACGGTGACTGCGCTGAGGCGGCAAGGTTCGGATCAGGACTGTACAGACTCGCGATTGGTGCTGAGTCCTCGTTGTCGAAGGACGGGTTGAAGTTGGTCTGGGTGGAAAATCCTTCGTTGCCCGGGGATCCTGTGGTTCCAGCCGCCTGGAATGCGGAGGCCTGAAACACGATCCCGGCACCCGCGCGAATCACGATCTTCGGGCTTGGGTTATATGCCAATCCGAAACGTGGTCCAAAATCATCGTGGGGCGTTGGAACCTGTTGCCGGCCGTATTTCGCGCCTGGAGTTCCGACAATTGTCATCGCTCCCAGAAGGTTGCCGCAAGCCGGGCAGATTTCTCCTGACGCCAGGTTCGCGCCGATATTCGCGCTCTGCAGTGGAGAGGGAGCGTTCGGGTCCCAATAGCTCAACTGGTTGTTCTGCTCCTCATGCGGAGTATCCCAGTCGTAGCGAAGACCAATGTTGAGTGTCAGCTTGGGCGACACTTTCCAGTCATCCTGCCCGTAGAAAGCCCAATATGTGCTGGTCGAAACCGACTTTTCATCTTCCGAAATGTCACCGCCTGAAGGCAGTCCGAGCAGCAATGAGGCAACCGAAAATCCAGTTGAATCGGAGGTCTGCGGAAATTCACGGGTCCATGAGTCGTCCGCACTAAAAGTGCCTGATGGATAGCTCCATTGGTAGAAGTTCAGTCGCAGGGCACGAAATTCGCCGCCCACCTTGAGGGTATGAGCGCCGAGAATCTTCACCAGGCTGTAGTTGACGTCCTGCGCCAGAGGATCTTCCTGGAACTGTTCGTAGCCAAGTGGTCCGAGATCGGAAAAGCCCCCATTGCCTCCGAAACCAAAGTGCGGGAACATCTCCCCTTCCAGCGCTGACTGCGCCACGAATCCGGCATCGAACCCGAGCGTTCCGGGATTGAAATCTCCGCCCACTGGAACACGGTTATACGTGTCCTTGCTCAGGCCATAACGAAATTCGCCCAGAAGCGAGGGAGAGAATGTGATCGTGTTGCTGAAAATGCCTTCGTAATCGTACCCGTGATATGTGCCTCCATAATTTCCCGGCGAGGCGGCATTGTTGTAGTCGTTCAAAGTCGAACCGGTCTGCTTCAGCATTGAGTATTTCAGGAACGAGTGCCACTTCTTTGTGACGTCCTGGTCAATTCTCGAGTCGAAGTGCCAATAGTCCGATGGAACCGCACCCGTCTGCTGGTAATTGTTGTAGGTGCCTGCCCCAGCCACATTCGGTTTCGGGAAATATGCAAGTGCCGCTTGCGTGACCGGTGAAATACGCGTGGCCGGCAGAACGTTATACTCTCCGTTCGTCACGAATGGCGCGCGCTCGTAAACTCCGCCGCCGTTCTTCGCCACAGAATCCGGATCGAACAGCATCGGGGTTGTGGATCCGTATAGGCTGGTGAAATCGCCGGTGAACCATGCCGGGTTGGGTACGGAGTAGGTGCTCGTCTGCCCATTGGACGCGCGCGAATCTTCGTAATCGAAGAAGAAGAAACTCCGATTCCGTCCGTTGTAATGGGGAAACAGGATGGGACCGCCGATCGTACCGCCCGTCTGGTACTGGTGCTGGTCCGGCTTCGCGCCGTTGTTTTTTACGCCCGGCGCGCCGAAAGGGATGGCGTCCATGGCGCCGTTCTGAATGAACTCAAAGAAGCTGCCGTGAAATTGATTTGTGCCGCTCTTGGTGATCAGCGAGATTACACCACCCGAGAAGCGGCCGCTGTCGGCGGGAAGAACGCTCGTCTGCACGTTTTCTTCCTGGACTGAATCCTCGACTGGCGTATATGCCGACGAGTTATTTCCGACGTTGTTCTCCGGCAAAATGTTGGTCATGCCATCGATTTGCTGCTCGTTGTTGGCGTTGCGGCTGCCGCCGATATGCGGTGTCGAGGCACCTCCAACGTTGTTCACACCTGGAACCAGCGTGGCAAAGTCGAATGGGTTGCGCCCATTGTCGGGCAGTGAGAGCATGGACTGGCTCTGAATCGTTTGGCCCAGTGCGGATGTGTCAACGTCCAGCGTTTCGGTGGTTGCCGAAACCTCCACCGATTGCGTGACGGAGCCGACTTCCAGCACGAAATTCACAGCGTGCGTCTCTGTCACCTGGACAAGGACGTTGCTCTTTTGCGCCGTGCGGAATCCATTGGCCGTTGCATTTACGTTGTACGTGCCCGGAGCCACGAACGGGATGACGAATCGACCGCCTGAATCTGTGCCCGTCTTCCGCTCCTCGTTGGTTCCCGCATTCGTGATAGTGATAGTAGCGCCCTGAACCGCCGCGCCCGTCTTGTCCGTCACCAGTCCTTGAATGGTGCCGGTAGGCGTCTGCGCCAAAGCGACGACCCCCAGAAAGACGATTGCGATCAGGCAATAGATTCTACGAAATGCTGCCATACTGCCTCCTGAATTGCCGATGTAACCCTAAATGTGGCGTGGGGCTGGTCAATTCGAAGACCCCTCCACCTTCCACGCTTACGATAGCGCCCCGTTACAAATCATCATGGTAGCGTTATCATCGACCCAGAAATTGATAGTCTTCGCAATTGCCTTTGTCAAGCTGTTTTTTCTCAAAACTCGACAACTTTCCTCGATGGTGTGCTACAAATGATATCGAAATCATAAAGGATCTCCCTTGGGAATCGAATTAAGTCCGCATCCTCCATTCATTCTGGCGTTTGATGTGGGTGGCAGCCATCTTACCGCGGGATTGTGCGACCTCAATACCTTGCAGATCAGTTCCTTGGACAGGGCCCCATTGAAAGAAGATCCTACCTTCGAAGAATTTATTGATCTTGTTTTTCAGCTAGGCAACAAAGTGGCCGGCAACCTCCGAAACGTGGCCGGAGCGTCTCTGGCATTTCCAGGGCCCTTTGATTTCGACGTCGGCGTCAGTCATATGCGCCACAAGCTGAAATCGCTCTACGGCCTTGATCTGCGGGGGGAATTGGCCATTCGGTTCGGCTGGACACCCGGTCATCTTTGTTTTCTCAGTGATGCCGTCGCCTTCCTCCTCGGCGAGGTTGGGGCAGGTGCCGCCCGCGGTACCGAGAGGGCTGTGGGCGTAGTTCTCGGCACAGGAATCGGATCCGCATTTGCGTGCAACGGCCGGTCGGTCACTAGCGGCACATTCATCCCGCCGGGTGGCGAGATATGGAACCTCCCCTATGGCGAAGGAATCGTTGAGGACATGCTCTCCACCCGCGCGATTAAAGCAGCATACTCGCTTCGCACGGGAAAGAACGAGGACGTGATAACGATAGCTTCTGCTGCTGCTTTCGACCCTGACGCACGCCTGGTATTCGAAACCTTTGGCCTTAATCTCGGCCAGGTCGTCCGCGAATTTCTTGTGGCGTTCGCCCCTGGGGTCGTGGTCATTGGTGGAGGAATCTCCCGTTCGTCCCATCTATTTCTCCCTTTTGCGCAAGAACAGATCAACAGTTTTGGGTTCCAATTGGTACCATCAAGATTGCTCGATGAAGCTCCCCTGGTGGGTGCTGCTGCTTTCTGGCGCGATGTTAGCGATACCTCATCGAAGCTGGCGCTCCATGGACCCGGTCAATCCAATTCGCTTCCGGATGCGATGTAGAATCGCCATTGCCGGACTATGTCTGGCCACTGTTTCGCAGGCTGGTCTCTCCGCTTCACTGGCATGTAACGGTCCGCAGCAACTCAGCCTACAGGTCCGGGCGCACCCCTCCGCGCGCGCATGGGGAGCGCTCGGCGGTTGGTTCGGCGAACAGCACAATTTTCCTTGTGCCCTTTCCGCATTTCAGGCGGCCGTTCGTCTCGATCCTGCCTCGTCCCGCATGCACTACTTCCTGGGCCTGACACTCTACTCGTCGGGCAAAGCGTCGGCGTCCGTCGGCGAATTCCGCCGTTCGATCGAATTGGACAAGAATGACATTGAGCCCCGTCTTGCTTTGGGCGTCGCGCTTCACCAGCTCAACCAAAACGCGGACGCCGAGAATGCATGGGAAACTGCCTTGTCCATCGATCCCGATTCCGTGACTGCATTGGATTGGCTCGCCAAGGCGCGCATCTCGGATGGACAGTTCGGAGCAGCCATAGAACTCCTTTCGACGGCTCCGCACGATGTCGATCTCATACTGGACCTGGCTCTCGCTTACTCCCAGGCTGGCCAATTCGACAAGGCCGCCGCGACGTTGAACGCGGCACTCTCGAAATCGCCGGGAGAATTACGCCTGAGTTCCGCCCTGGCCGCAATTTACGCCCAATCGCATCGGTATCAGGATGCGACCAATCTCATGCGTGCGACTTTGAAGCTTCATCCCGGCGATGCCGCCGCGGAGTTGCTCTATCTGCGCCTGCTTGTGCTCCAGGACGATGACACGGACGCTCAGCCGATTGCGCGTCGCCTCCTGGCCTCTCATCCCAGCAGCTTCGACCCGCTTTATCTGTCGGGCGTCATCGAGAACGATATGCAAGATTGGACCGCCGCCGCAGAGCATCTTAAAGCGGCCGTCGCCCTTAACCCCAACCACTACGACGCGCATTTCAATCTTGGCATCGCGCTCTCTCATCTGCAGCAGAATGAGGCTGCACGCGAGCAGTTAGAGAAAGCTTTAGCTCTCGATTCATCCAAGGCCGAGGCCCATTTCCATCTCGCACAGGTTTTGCGGGCTCTTGGACAGACTGACGAGGCGAAGACGCAGCTCAAATTATTCCAGGAGCGCCAGCAGGCGACGACCAACCTCGCCCTTGGACAGACCAAAGCCGGTCAGGCGGCAGCGGCCCTTGATGCAGGAAATGCCGTTCTGGCAGTCTCGCTCTACCGCGATGCGATCACCGCATTGCCACAGGATGCCGTACTCCGATACGACCTCGCCCTGGCCCTGGACAGAACAGGCGACGCGGCTGCCGAGAGGGCAGCTCTCGAAATCGCCGTGCAACTCAGGCCGGGATTCGCCGAGGCCGAGAATCAACTCGGATACATTACCGCGCGGGCCGGGGACTTTGCCGCCGCGGAAAAGCACTTCCGCAACGCCCTTGCGGCTGCTCCAAGCTACGCCGAAGCCGAGAATAATCTGGGAACATTGCTTGGCCAGGAGAATCGCGACAGCGAGGCAGAGATATGCTTTCGCTCCGCCGTCACTGTCAATCCGCGATATAGCCCAGCATGGATCAACTTGGCAGCCACCTTGGCCAGTGAGTCCCGTTTCTCCGCCGCTCGCGACGCCATCGAACGTGCATTAAGGCTCGACCCGAAAAATGCGGACGCGCTCCGTCTCCGACAGATGTTGCCCACCGTCCAAAGCGACGAAAACCCGACTTCCGGATCAGCCCCGGCGCGCGAGCGCTCCGCCACTCAAAAGCCAAATTAGCTCAAAATGTCTAACCGCTGTCACTCCCTTTGGTCACGTCGACGCCTCCTCCAGTCCGGTGCACTTGCCGCTGCGCCTGCGATTGCGCCCCAGTTGCTGCACGCGGCTCAGAGTGTTGCGCCCGCTCTTCCCCCATTCTCCCGTTTCACCGATGTAGCGGCGCACGCAGGCCTGACGCAGCCGCTCGTCTATGGCACCCCGGGCGAAGTCACCTACATCATCGAATCCATGGGCGGGGGCTGCGCTTTCTTCGATTACGACAACGATGGTTGGATGGACATTTTCGTCCTCGGCGGCCGCACTCTCGATGGCACCCCACCCGGCTCCGGCAACCGTCTCTACCACAACAATCGCGACGGCACCTTCTCCGACGTCACAGCCAAAGCCGGGCTCAATGATCCCGGATGGGCCAACGGTGTCTGCGTCGGAGACTACAACAACGACGGATTTGAGGATCTCTTCCTCACCTACTACGGCCACAATCGTCTCTACCGCAATAATGGCGATGCCACCTTCACCGATGTCACTGCGCAGGCCGGACTTCTTCATCCCGGCAATCGCTTCGGTTCTGGCTGCACCTTCCTGGACTACAACCGCGACGGCCATCTCGATCTCTTTGTTGCCAATTACGTCGAATTCGACCTGGCCACTGCGCCGAAACCGAGCATCCAGGTGGCTACCTGTTCCTATCAGGGGGTCGCTGTCTACTGTGGGCCCCGCGGATTACCTCTTCCTACCCATGCCCTCTATCGCAATAACGGCGACGGCACATTTGCAGATGTGTCCAAGGCCTCTGGCATCGAATCTGTCAGGACTTCCTACGGGCTCTCCGCCGTCTCATTCGACGTCGACGAAGACGGATGGCCAGACATCTACATGGCGGCCGATTCCACGCCCAGCCTGCTTTTCATCAACAACCACGACGGCACTTTCCGCGAAGAGGGCTTATTGCGAGGGCTGTCTGTTAGCAGCAATGGCCAGGAAATGGCCGGAATGGGAATCGCTCCTGGCGACTACGATCTTGACGGTCACATCGATATCTTCAAAACACATTACCAACTGCAGACCAATGGGCTTTATCACTGCTCAGGCAAAGGCGAATTCGACGACGTCACAGACGTCTCCGGCATCGCCGGTGAACGCCGCTTTGTCAGTTGGGGCGACTGCATCCTCGATCTCGACAATGACGGATGGCCCGACATTTTCTATGTCACCGGGAACGTCTATCCGGAGTTGGAGCGTATTTTCGCCCGGTTTCCTGCGCGCAGTCACCCGATTCTCTTTCGCAACCTGAGAAATGGCAAATTCATCGAAATGGGCGACGAAGCCGGCTCGGCCTTCTCAGCTGCTCACTGCAGCCGTGGTTGCGCTTTCGGTGATTTCGACAATGACGGCGATATTGACATGTTGGTGATGAACCAGAATGAACCGCCTTCTCTTTTGCGCAATGACGCTCCGCCTGGCAACAACTGGATCAAAGTCCGGTTGGAAGGCACCAAGAGCAACCGAAGCGCGATCGGAGCACGGGTCCTCGTCCGTTACGGCGAACATGTTCAGGCCCAGTCGCTTCTAAGCCAGAGTAGTTATCTCTCCTCAAATGACCCTCGTCTCCACTTCGGGCTTGGCAAAGAATCTAGCGCGAGTGTTGAAGTCTACTGGCCTTCCGGCACCGTCGAGCATTACAAATCATTGCCGGCGAATCAGCTTGTCACCTTGCGCGAAGGAATCGGGGCCGTGAAGGGAAGACCGTTTGCACCGGGTGCCTAGCAGGCTGCTGAAAAACTAAGTTGTTTGCCGGTCGTAGTTCGCTTTCGGTTGATTCTCACGCTGTTTCGTGCTTCGTTACGGTTGATTTCTGCACTCTGCGAGCTGTTTTTGCGGCCCGCAGAGACACTTCGACCCCATCAGGCCGCGGCTGGAATCGTGATCAGTTTTCGCATCCGCACCAGGTTGTAAGCCGCTGCCGCGAAGGTAAAGATCCACGCCACCTTGAACAGCCCGCGATGTTTCAGCTTGCGCAGCAGAGCGATGTCCTTCAGCCAGCCGAAGCACTCTTCGATGCGCTTGCGCTTCTTCTGACTGACGGCGTAGCCGGAGCGCCGCGTAGTGCGTGCGTCGATGGCGCTGCCACCCAGCCTGCCGGTGTTCTGCGCCACGTGCGGCGTCACGTTCATGTGACGGCATTCGGCTACGAACTCCGCCGTGTCAAAACCCTTGTCGCCGCCCACCGTGATGCGCCCGTCGCCCGGAACCTGCTCCAGCATCAGCAGCGCCGCATCGCGCTCGGCCCGCCCGTTGGCTTCCAGCAACTCCGCGTTGACGATCAGCCCGTGGCGATTCTCCACCTGCAGATTGCCGCTGTAGCTCAACTTCGCCTCCTTGCCCGGCCCCTTGCGCGCCAGCTTCGCGTCCGGATCGGTCTTCGACTCATGGGTTTCATTGGACCGCTTCTGGCCATGAAAATCCACCGTCGGGTTACCGGGATCGTCCGGCGGTGCAGCCGTCTTCTGTTCCTTCGCTTGAAAACTCTTCAGGCTCGCCCAGGCTTCCAGCAGCGTGCCGTCCACCGTGAAGTGTTCGTCGGATACCAGACCCGCTTCCCGCGCCCGCTCCACCACCTGCGCCAGAAACTCCTTGGCCACCGACCCCTCCAGCAAGCGGTCGCGGTTCTTGGTAAACGTGGTCGCATCCCATACCGCCTCGTCCAGGTTCAATCCCACAAACCAGCGGTACAGAATGCTGTAGTCGATCTCCTCCATCAGAAGCCGCTCGCTACGCACCGAATAGAGCATTTGCAGCAACTGCGCCCGCAGCAGCTTCTCCGGCGCAATCGACGGCCGCCCGCACTCGGCATACATGGCGTCGAACAACGGCGACATCGAATCCAGAATCTCGTCCGTCATGGCACGCACCGCCCGCAGGGGATGGTCCTTCCGCACTCGCTGCTCCGGCGACAAATAGCTGAACATATCCGCTTGCTGATGATCGATTCCGCGCATGATTTCTTCTTAACCCATCATGCTGTGGAATTGAAGTTACTTTTTCAGCACCCTGCTAGTCTCCTGAGTCATAAATAGATTGCATATACGTAGGCGCCGTCTTAAGCTGGGATATGGAGACTCTTCGTGGACGCCCGAAGAAGCATGAGCTGGTCGTGAGCGCTGTGCAACGGGTAGAGTTGGAGCGTATTGCGCGGCAGTCTCGCAGCTCCCGATCAGCGTCGTTCCGCGCCAGGATTGTTCTGGCTTGTGCCAGCGGATCGAGTAATGCAGCCGTTGCTGCGAAGTTGCACACGACCGGTTTCACTGTGGGTCTCTGGCGGAACCGTTTCATCGCCGAAGGCATTGCTGGACTGGGAGATGAACCGCGTCCGGGGGCACCGCGCGAGATCGGCGACGAAAAGATTGAGCGGCTGGTGCGGCTAACGTTGGAAAAGGCCCCGAAGGGAGCTACCCACTGGTCCAGTCGCATGTTGGCGGCTAAGACGGGGTTGAGTCAGTCGACGATCAGCCGCATCTGGCGGGCCTTCGGGTTAAAGCCGCATCGTGCGGAGGGCTTTCAGCTTTCCAGCGATCCATTGCTGATCGACAAGGTGCGCGATATTGTCGGACTGTATCTCGATCCGCCCCATCATGCGCTGGTGTTATGCGTCGATGAGAAGTCGCAGATCCAGGCTCTGAGCCGCACCCAACCAGTGCTGCCCATGCGTGTCGGGCAGTTGGAGCGACGCACCCACGACTATAAGAGACATGGCGTCACAAGCCTGTTTGCTGCTCTCGATATCGCCACCGGCAACGTCCTTGGCAAGTGCTATCGGCGCCATCGCTCGGTTGAATTCCTGGACTTCCTGAAAAAGATTGATGCCTCTGTTCCGGCCGATCTCGTCGTCCATCTCGTGCTCGACAACTATGGCACACACAAGACCGCTCTGGTCCGGCGCTGGTTGCAGAAACGAATCCGATATCACCTGCACTTTACTCCCACGCACGCCTCGTGGCTCAACCAGGTAGAACGCTGGTTTGCGCTCCTCACACAGCGACAGATCAAGCGTGGCTCGCACACCAGCGTTCAGGAATTGGAAGCAGCGATTCGGGAATTCATCACCATCCACAACCAACAGCCAAAGCCCTTTCGCTGGACCAAATCTGCAGACCAGATACTGGCATCCATTGCCCGCTTTGCCAGTGCAACTCTCGCCGTACACGCACCTGACACTTATGAAAGAAATCAATGACTCAGGAGACTAGATGCGAGTGCTCGCTACGCCATGCACAAATTGAATCAACATCTCAGTTCACCGGCTGCCTTGAGACTTCAACATGGCCTCGAGTTGCCGCGCATCCTTGTCATCCGGCGCGATGCGAAGAGCCTCTTGCAACACTTTGCTTGCTTCGCTAAAACGTGATTCACTCGCCAGGGTGGCGGCCAGATTCACCAGCGCCCTCGAAAATGCCGGATTGTTCTTGACGGCATCGCGGAACATTCGCTCGGCGTCCGCGTCGTCTCCCAGATTGCCGTAGAGCGTTCCAAGATTGTTCTCCGCTTCCGCAAAGTTCGGTTTGAGCGAAATCGCAGACTTGAATTCCTTCTCCGCCTCGGGCGCATGGCCGGATTCACCGTCTGAAAGCAATGCGAGGCCAAGATTGTTGTGCGCTTCGGCGAGCTTCGGATTCATTTGAATTGCCGCCGTAAATTGCGCGATCGCATCGCTTATTTTTCCCTGTCGTTCCAGCGCGGCGCCAAGGCTGTCGCGCAAGTCCGCCGAGTCCGGATAGAAATCTAACGCCTTCTCGTACTCCGCCACCGCCGCATCCGTCTGGCCCGCATCGATCAACGCGTGCCCGAGATTCACATGGACAAGGTTGTATTGTGGGTTCTCGGCCAGCGCCTTTTCAAATTGAGAGATGGCATCGTCATACTTGCCCGTCCGCGTCAGCGCCGCCCCCAAATTGTTGTGGATGCGCGCGTTTTCTGGATTGCTCGAGGCCAGCTTCTCCCACTCTGCAATCGCTTCAGCCTCCTGGCCCTTCTCCGCCAGTTCCACCGCGTGATCGAACTCCCGGTACATATCCACCGCCGGCGTGCTGATCTTTACCAGGCCGTCAGCAGGAATGTTGACGAATTCGGGCAGGTTTACCGCTCGATTAGCGGCAGTCGGGTTATCAATGTAAATCGCTGGGCTGTCTGTACCATCAGCATCAACGTGAGTCAGGTACATCCGCGTGTAAGGACCGCGGCTCTTCGATGAAAAGACGAGCCAGTGCCCATTGGGAGACCAGCTGTGCCATGAATTCATCGGATACATATTGGCGCGCATTCTCCGCGCCTTACCCCCGTCGAACGGCACAATATACAATTGGCCGTCCGGGCGCATAAGCAGGCCATTGTGAGCCTCGACGAAAACGATCCACCTTTGGTCGGGCGAGACCTTCGGAAAGGAATTGCTCATTCCGTTATCCGAAGCCCCGGCGACCGGCTCGGCCTTTCCGCCTTTGCCCTCGTTGAATGGAACTCGGTAAAGGTCGTACTTGATCTGAATCTCATTGGGATCGTTGGCATGTGTAGCAATGGCTCGGCCCACCGGATACGGATCCTGGGCCTTTGCCCGGATGAACACCACCCATTTGCCGTCAGGGCTCCAAACCCCGTTCGTCTGCACATAATCTGGATCGTCCGCGCCTGGCAGCGGATGCCT
Organism: uncultured Acidobacteriota bacterium; assembly: GCA_963833995.1. Classification (GTDB taxonomy): domain Bacteria; phylum Acidobacteriota; class Terriglobia; order Terriglobales; family Acidobacteriaceae; genus Telmatobacter. The sequence goes on from CAWIAE010000015.1 coordinate 125,883, forward strand.
CTCACCCGTAGTCCGGTCGTACCAATACAAAACTCCGCGTGTGGGATAGAACACCTGGAGAAACTTGTAATCAAGAAAGTTCGCCACGTAGTAGTTGTTCTCCGATGGCCGCTGCGCACTCGTCACCATTGTGAGTACATAGCGTCCGTCGGGCGAAACCCGAGACATGAATCCCACCCGGTTGAACGCGAACTGGCGATCTTCCGTCGGATTCCAGGAAATCATGTCCTTGCTGCGAATCACCGTCTGCGGTTTTAGGGGGACAACGGCATAAAGGCCCTTGTCGTTTTGAGGCCCGTCCATATCCATACCCATGGTCTTGCCGTCTGTCGAGAAGGAGTGACAGTTGGCACAGGTGTGCATCTCCTGCAGCACCACTCGGCTCTCGGGCCTGTCGATCGAGCGCAGCCGCCACTCAATCAAGGGTATCGCCGTAGGCGCCAGCGGTTTGATCACACCCTTCTTGGTTTCAGAAGGCATCAATGGCACATCGCGATAGAAAATCGGGGCTCCCACTGGATCCTTTGAAGTCGAAAATACAACCTGGCCATCCGAGAGTGCTTGTCTAGAATTGTCTGCGCTGAATCCGATAAAGGTCAGCTTCGCCGGGCCCGTGACCGAGTGCCTCTTGATCTCCTCCCAGGTTTTCGCGTCTGGAATCCACGTGTGCGCCGCCGCCTGTTCCGGGGTCAATTTCGGCAACTCATTGCGCACCGAGATGCACCGCTGATCGATCTCGCCAATGGTCTTTGGGGCACCGGTAGATTCAACCCGTAGAGGCTTGGTTCCGTCGCTGAACCTCACTTCAATGCGCCACCGCCTTGACGCTTCGGCGGCATCACGCCAGATGAAGGTTGGCGGCGTGATCTCGGGGGGGAAAATCGACCCACTCTGTGGATAGTCAATGGTGATCGCGGCAGGCGTTCCCTCCGCGGCCAAAACCGCAGGTCTGGCGCCATTTCCTATCGAGCCAGAAACCAGTATTCCCGCCAGGACAACGACGCCCATTGCGACGATATCGATACCATCAGCCTTCAAAGCGATGTCACCTCCCATCTCGTGCAATTTGAGCTTTTAAGGATTCAACTGCTTGGCGGGCGTGCTGCCAATTCTCATGCGACTAAATTACGGTCGATTGTTGGCCTTTTCCTATACCCCTGTCAAGATGGTTGCCGTCCAACATTCGTCGTCAATGCCGCAACCCTATCCTCTCGACCCAAGTCTATTTCCCCCTGGAACCGACACTTTTATCCATAAAAAACATTGCGATTGCCTCAATTTCTACAAGCAGTTCCGGCCGACACAACTTGGCCTGGATACCCGTTGATGCAGGAAGCGGATCAAGTCCCTGCGCGCTGAAAAATGCCGTCCGCTCTTCGTTGAATTCTTCATAGTCGCGATCTATGTCCCGTAGATAACATGATGTGCGCACAATATCGTGCCAGGTGCAGCCTTCACTCTCCAGCAACCCGGTAATATTAGCGAGTGTCCGCTTCATTTGTGCCCTGAAATCGCCTACATGCACGCTCATCCCGTGCTCGTCGATTGAGGCCGTACCCGAGATCAGCAGGATGGTAAGGCCGTTCAGGTCGATCCGCATGCCCCGCGAGAAGGAACTCGGTTTGGCATAGGCATAGGCCTCATTGAGGACGCCCTGATTGGTCATGGCGCGCTTCTTGATAGATGCGTGTGCGATGTTCTTCATCACTTCACTCATTGCGATCACGATGATTTTTCCCTTCGGTTTTCGGGAGTTCCATCCTGTGAAAGACCGAGAAGCGTTTGCCGGTTTTCACAGATTGAGATGTTAGGTTGCTCGTCGTCCCGTGGGCAACTTGTCTCGGCGACTCCTTCATTGCGGTCCAAACCGATGACCGCAATCGGAGTGTAGCAAATCGGTGTTAAGCCGCCGGTTAGTCGGCTTCTGCTTATCTGGTTGACTCAGCATACCCCAATGGCTAGTGTTGAGGAGTGCCAAGGCCGCCATTTCCCAAAAATCTGCGGCAATTCCAAAGCGACTTCGCTACCGAAGAGGCCTGCGAAGCGTACCTCGCGGCTTGCCGCTGGCCCGAGGGTTTCATCTGTCCGCGCTGCGCAAATCGGCGAGCTTATGAGTTGGTGAATCAACGGCGGTGGCAGTGTGCCGGCTGCCGGCACCAAGTCTCGCTGACAGCCGGCACAGTTCTTCACCGGACCAAGATCCCGCTGACCCAGTGGTTCTGGGCCGCCTACCTGATGACCATGGACAAGCGGGGTGTTTCTGCCTTGCTACTCCAACGGCAACTCGGCCTGTCCTGTTACGAAACCGCTTGGATGTTGCTTCACAAACTCCGTCGGGCGATGGTGAGTGTAGCTCGGGAACCGCTGTACGGTGAGGTAGAGGTTGATGACACATGGATTGGCGGCGAGCAGGCTGGCCTCCGCGGAAGCCGACAACTCAAGGGGCGACGGGCAGCGCTCGTTCTGGTGGCAGTGGAAAGGCGTGGCAGGGGTTCAGGTCGTGTCCGCATGAGAGTAATCCCAGATTTCAAGAGCAACACCATCATCGCCTTCCTCCACGAGAATGTCTCTCCCGGTTCGACCATCTACACCGATGGCCTCAAGAGCTTTTCGGGCCTGATGGAAGCTGGGTTCAAACATATCGCCCGAACTCAACCATTGCGATCCGCTCTCCGAAAGGGCGCGAAATCGGCGGTTCCACTCGCCGATCGGGCTATCGGAAATCTCCAGCAATGGCTGATTGGCACCTATCACGGAGTAAGTAAGCCCCAACTCCAGGTCTATCTCGACGAATTCGTCTTCCGGCACAACCGCCGCAAAACACCCGCGGCCGCATTTCAAACTCTCCTTGGCCTCGGAACTGGGCGAGAATCAACCCAGTACGAGCAGATTCGTGGAGCCAAGGACCTCAATCGCAACCCATTGGGGTATGCTGAGTCAACCAGATAAGCAGAAGTCGGCTAGTCAATGCGGGAGGGCCTGGACCGCAGTCTGTTGATCGACGCACTGGAGATGATCCGGCTCCAGTGCCGCTCCGCGGATTAAGAGAGATTCGGGCGACACACGTCTCTGCAATGAAAGGGATACGTCACTTTATCGCCGGATCAGGTTAGTTAGACACCTGGAACGCCTGTTTACCCAAGCGACGGAGGACCAAAGCCAGCGTCCGCATCCTCCACCACCAGAACCCAGTCGGGCCCATAGGGGGGAGAGCGGAACTCCTGCGTCCTTGCCAGAACAGGGGCATCGATCGGTGTGCCGATTCCGGTTCTCGTGTCGAACCACCATGCGCGTAGATGTTTTGCTTTCAGCCTTCCCAGATCTAGCGTTGCTTTCTGGTCGCTGACGGGGAAGTAGACAAACGCGTAACTTCCTTCGCGATCGCGTGTCGCTTGCATGTGCAGTGCGCCATCCCCAGCATCTCCTTCAATGAGCAATTGGTCTGGAATCCTACGGAAATAGGGCCGCGACTCCAGGAGTAGCCTCAGAAATCCCATCTGGCGTGCCGCCGGGCGATACATAGCGTCCACCCAGTCGCGATCGGCGTGGTTGATGACCTCTTGACGTTTGTTGGCAAACTGCCAAACGGCATGATGTCCGTATGTAACACCACACCCCCCGGCAAAAACCGAACGGTACACCTGTTTGCGTACGTCGTGGTCGCGAAAGTATCCCGTGGCCGGGTCCCACCGGGGCCAAGGATTGTAGGGGTGATCTTCGTAGTTTGGCTCAAGATCGAGCGTAGGCTTTGCGGGGCTTAGCGCATAATCGTGTGCAATCATCTTCCACACGGGTACGTCATGACCGTCACCATGCCCGCTTTGCATCCCATTGATCGAAAGCCAGGATTCGCTTTCGAGAAAAAACGAGGACGATTGGGTTCCTCCCTGTGGATGATAGACGATGGTGGGCGTACTTTCGCCGCCATCCTTGAGTCCCGCCGCCATGGCGCGCCAAATAGGCGTCCAGTCCTGGTCTGGCGGAAATCCTGCTTCTTGGCCAAGCGTGGTTAGGTACTCGTTTTTCGCGCCAATGAGTCGGGGAGGACGGTCACCGCCCAGAATCCAGAGTACGTTGGTGCGGCTTTTCAGCTTCCTGGCCAAGTAACTAGCATAGTTCGCGGTAACATCAAGATTGTCATTGCGGAAGAGGCGCGGCCCAGAGCCCCAGGGAGCCGTCAGCTTGTCACCCCAGGCGGGAACCAGAGCTACGTAGAGACCGAGTTTTCCAGCCTCGTCGATAATCTCGACCACTCTATCGAAGAAGGCTTCGTTGGGTCGTCTCGGATCGCTATTCGCAAAGGGCAACAATCCGGTCGCGGTTGGCTCCTTGACTCCGCCCATCTCCGACAAAACTACAGTGAGAATAACCGTGAAACCCTGCCGCGCTCTGGCATGCAGGTAATAGGAACATTCATCGCGTGTAGTTCCCTGAATAAGCTGCCAAGCCGTGTCGCCCAGCCAGAAGAAAGGGCTCCCGTCAACTCCCGACAGGAAGTGGCCTTCCTGGTGGACTACCACGCGCGGAAGTTCTCTGTCCTGAGCAGCGTTAGAGGAAGCCTGCCATTCGGCGCTGCTTGCGCTGGGACTGGCATGGGCTGTGGATGCGACAGCGAAAGCCGCGGTAATCCCTGTCTTTACAAAATCGCGCCGAGACGAACAAGAGGGCTGAATCATGTCGCAATTCTAGACCCTCATTTTCGACGCCATGAGCTTGCCCTTGCGACTGGGGAAGCCTCGGCGTCCTTTAGGTATTCTTTGGCTGTATCTCCTTTTCCGGTTATTCTTTGCCAAGTAGACTAGTTCTATCGGCGGTTTTTTGGGCAGACTACTGCATCACTCGACGCAGTCCCAATTTTTTGCAGACTGCCCGGCAAAGGTCGTTCGCGACATGCTGAACGCGCACGATTGCCATGTGTTGGCACAAAGAAAGAGATCGAAAAGTGAAGAATGAGGTTTGGGTTGGCATAGACATTGGTGGCACCAAGACAGCCGTCGTGATTTCCCGCAATCCGCCTGAAGTGATGTTCCGAACTGCCTTTCCGACTTTGCCGGCCAAGGGTCCGCAACAAACTATCGACCAGATCAAGTCGGCGCTCAAGAGGGGGCTCGCCGAAGCGAAGACGAGTAAGAAGTCAATTCGAGGAATCGGAGTGAGTTGCGGTGGCCCGCTTGATTCGCGTAAAGGCGTGATTGAGGCTCCACCTAACCTGCCCACCTGGATTGATGTTCCCATTGTGGACATTCTCAAAAAGGAATTTGGCTGCCCCGCACTTCTAGAGAATGACGCAAATGCAGGAGCCGTTGCCGAACATCGTTACGGCGCCGGGCGGGGTACTCGGAATATGGTCTTTCTAACGATGGGAACAGGGATGGGCGCGGGCATCGTCATCGACAGCAAGCTTTACAGCGGGTCATGTGACATGGCCGGAGAAATAGGTCATGTGCGACTCACGCGCTCGGGTCCCGTAGGCTATAACAAGGCGGGGTCGGTTGAGGGCTGGGCAAGCGGCGCAGGAATAGCGCAGATTGCCGAACGGATGCTGCAGACCGCGCGAAAGAACGGACGCAGGTCCTTGCTTTTCGATCTCCCCAAGGGGCGCAAGCTGACGGCAAAGGATGTTGGGCACGCTGCGGCACACGGCGACACGGTGGCTCGAAGCTGTGTCAAGGCATGCGGCAAGAAGCTTGGGCTTGCACTTGCAATCCTGGTAGATGTCTTGAATCCCGACAGGATCGTGATTGGCGGCCTGGCCGTGCGCTTGGGCGATATGCTACTGGAACCGGCGCGCAAGAGAATGCTCCAGGAGGCACTCCCGCCCTCACTGGCAGTATGCTCGGTGGTACCGGCGGCTCTGGGCGAGGCCATCGGCGATGTGGCGGCCTTGTGCATCGCCATGGACGCCAGCGCTCACACGGTCGTTTGAACGGAGGCCGGAATCAATCACGAATGAGTGGCTTCCCAAACTCGTGAGAAGATCTTTGGCGCTTCATTGATTGGCCGGCGGTTTTGGATACCAGCCCAAAGCTATCGGTTGCAGCACCTGGTAGCGAGGAAAATTATGGGCCGTTCAAGTGACAAATCGCGGACAAGCTTGACACGCCGCAGCATCCTGAAGCTGCCAATGTTTTGTTGGGTGTTCTCATTGTTGAAGGCCAATGCCTTCTCTAAATCTCTTGCGGCAGCGCCAACGAGCGTAGACGGCAAATTGGCGCCGCGCGCTACATGCCTCAACGGGGCATGGAGTCTGACGTATGGGCCTTTGTCAGAATTCCCGGAGAAGACGCGAGGCACCACCCCCCCGCCGGACTGGCCCACCATTCCTGCCACAGTGCCGGGCAACGTGGAACTGGACATGGTTGCTGCCGGCAAAATCGAACCGCTGGAAAAGGGTAATCGAGTCTTGCAGGCCTTGAAGCTTGAAAACCATCAATGGTGGTACAAACGGACGTTCACGGCCAGCGATGGAGAACCAGACGAAAAGGCAGAACTGGTTTTTGAAGGGCTCGACTGCATCGCGACCGTGTGGGTAAACGGCAAAGAAGTGGGCACGTCGGCCAATATGCTCGTGGAACAGCGTTTCGACGTCACATCGGTGTTACGGCCACGGGAAATGAACGAGGTCTTGGTCCGGATCGACCCGGCGGTGATGGTTAGCCTTTCTCATCCCCGCACTGATTGGGAACAGCCGGCTAACAGTCATTGGGAGGCACTCTATGTCCGCAAGGCGGGGCACATGTTCGGATGGGATATCATGCCCCGCATCGTTAGCGCCGGTTTGTGGAAAGACGTCTATGTGGAATGGATCGGCCCTGCTCGCATCTCCAGTGTGTACTGGCGCACAAAATCGGTAGACCTCAAAGAAGGCAAAGCGGCCGTCAATGTTGGGTGGGAGACTGAGGGCGTCACAGAGGGCGCCAGGCACAAACTGGAAGTTGTGTTGCGCCGAAACGGCATAATGACTGCACGCTGGGAGACCGACGTCACGGCGCCATTTGGCGAACATGAACTCAGCTTAGGCCAGGTCGACTTTTGGTGGCCCCGCGGATATGGCGATCAACCTTTGTACGAGGCCACGGTGTCTCTGGTCAATCACCAGGGGAAAGTTGTTGACCGGCGTATGAACCAGATTGGTATCCGGACCATCGACTTGGACCGGACTGACATCCTGATCGATGGAAAGGGCAAATTCGGCTTTACGGTAAACGGGATACCCGTGTTTGTGAAGGGAACCGACTATAGCTGTCTAGACGGCCTGCATAGCCGCGACCATCTACACCTTGACCGCGCAGTTGAACTAATGACAGAGGCGAACTGCAACATGGCCCGCTGCTGGGGCGGCAACGTCTACCCCGAAGATCGGTTCTTTGACCTCTGTGACGAGGCGGGCATTATGGTATGGCAGGACTTCAACATGGCCTGCGCCGTGTACCCGAAAACCGAGGAATTCCTCGATTCGATCGACATGGAAGCACGCAAAATTGTTCCGCGGTTCCGAAATCATCCTTCTCTTGCGCTATGGTCGGGCAACAACGAGTGCGACGATGCATTCCAGTGGGCCATGCGAGACGGAAGGCCGTCCATCGATCCCAACCTGGACGTCAGTACCCGCAAAACAATACCAGGTGTGCTGAAGGAACTCGACCCGAACCGCGCGTATTTGCCCAGTTCGCCGTATCATAGCCCTGCGGTTTTTGCCGCCGGTAATAAAACAGATTTAATGCCGGAAGTTCACCTTTGGGGTCCGCGCGGTTACTTCAAGGACTCATTCTATGTATCGTCGCCGGCTCACTTCGCCAGCGAAATTGGCTATCATGGCTGCCCGTCGAGGTCATCGCTTGAGCGGATGATGGATGCGGACTCTGTTGAGCCCTGGGTCACAGGACATGAGTGGAACGAAGAGTGGCTCACCAAGTCTTGCCGTTCCACACCGGATGACAAGAGCACCTTGGGAAGAAATGATCTGATGGTCAATCAGATAAAGGCGTTCTTCGGCACCTGTCCGGAAACCCTCGACGAGTTCATCCTGGCCTCGCAGATCACCCAGGCCGAAGCGATGAAGTTCTTCGTTGAGCTGTTCCGACAAAACAAAGGCTCCGGTACGGAGAAGGGCGAGAAACAGGGCATCCTGTGGTGGAACATTCGCGATGGATGGCCAATTCTTTCTGACGCGGTGGTGGACTACTACTTCAACAAGAAGTTGGCATTTCACTATATACAAAGGGTTCAGCGAGACGTACAAGCGATCTGCTGCGAAGAAGCCGGCCGCCAACATGCGGTGGTTGTGGTCAATGACACCTTGAAACCTGCGCGGGGCCACGTGGAGATCAATCGTGCGGGAGAGACCGCCAAACTGCTCTCCACCGCTTTCGATGTTGAACCCAACGGCAAGGCGACGCTCGGGGCGCTACCCCATCCGGCGAAGAATGAGATGTGGCAGTTGAAGTGGACGACAGAAGACACCGGCCTTCACACCAACCACTATCTGGCATTCACTCCCACGGTCAGCTTCGAGGAATACAAGGAGTGGTTGAAGATTCCAGGCCTCCTGCCGGTCAAAACGCGAGGTCTGCTTTCAGCAGACTGATCGGAGCCGCTTTGTCGGTTAAATTCGTCATTCGCTTTATGCAGCCGCAACTTCAGTTTGCCGCCTACCGTTGCGGGTCGCTTTCAAGTCAAACAGGGAAAGGGCAAACACATAGAAGATGGCCGCAATCGGCACAGATAGCGCCGTTCTGACGCTGCTGTGGTCCGCCACGAGCCCCATCATCAGCGGCAAAACTGCGCCTCCTATTATCGCCGTCACCAGTAGGCCCGAGATCTCATTGCCGCGCTGCGGCAAGTGTTCCAAAGCTGCGGAGAAAATCAGCGGAAAGATGTTGGCAAAGCCAAGGCCTGTCAAAAAGAAACCCGCCGCCGCCACCCCACCCACCGGGACAAAGATGGCCGCTAGCCCTGCCAGGGAAAGAACGCATGTCGCAACCAGAAAAGGCGCCGGCTTCACCCAGTTCAGGATCAATCCACCGCAGAATCTACCCGTAGTTAAAGCCAGGAAGAACATGCCTGTTCCAAGCAAGCCAACGCGGCTGATATCGAGGCCGAATCGCTCTTTGATGAACAAAGGAATGCCGGCACTGACTGAAACCTCCGCCCCCACGTAAAAGAAGATGCCGCAAGTCATCGCCAGAATAAAGGGGTTCTTCAACAGGCTTAAGCAAGACCGCAGTGTAGCCGCAGTTGTTTCGTCCTGTTTGGCGGGCACTCGTAACATGCCAGCCGCCGACAGCGTCACTAAAAGCGCCACGCTGTAAATGGGGAAAATGACCTTCCAGCTTGCGCCGAAGTATCTGGCTGCAATGACCGGAAGAAGCGGACCTGACAGAGAACCGATGCCCTTCACAAATTGAGCTAATGACAGATTGCGAGCAAACTTTCCCTCCGTTGAGACATCGCGCATGAGCGGGTTGCCGGCCACCTGTAGAAGTGCAGCCCCTGCGCCTAGCAACATAATGGTGATCAGAAAGAGCGGAAATGAACTCAGACCTAGACTGGCGATCAGAACTCCGGATAGAGCAACAGAAAGACCCAAGATCAGGACCAGCTTTTTGCCGTGCCGACTCTGCAAAACGCCTGCAGGGATTGAGAGCAACCCGAACATGCCCAACCCCACAAACGGAGTGAGGGAGGCCGCCGCGTTGCTGAGATGAAACTCATTCTTGGCAAGGCTGACAAATGGTCCCACAGCGTCGGCAAAACCCATGGCCAGAAAAGCCATGAACACTGGAAAAGTGCGTAACTTCATTTCTTACGCTCCATACCTTCGTCTAAATTATGCCGGACCGCACCTGCACTCGCTCGGCATTGCCCATCCCTGGTCACTCGGCGCGCAACGCCTCCATGGGGTTCACGGAAGCAGCCTTTCTGGCTGGAAGGAGCGTAGCGCCCAAAACGACGAAAAGTGTAATCGATGCCGCCGCCAGGAAGCTCGCGAAATCGAGCGCGTCAAGCCCGTATATTTGCGTGCGAAGCAGGCGCGACACGGCATAGCACAGGGGCAGCCCAACCGCAAAACCTGCGAGCGCCAACCAGAGACCCTCCTTCAGAACCATTCCCAAGACCGACATGCGGCTGGCTCCCAGAGCCATGCGCACGCCAATCTCCCCTCTCCGGCGCTGCACGCGGTAGGCAAGCGTCCCATAAACACCCGTAGCGACCAGGAGAGCCGCCAGCAGGCCGAAGCCTACGGCTAGGCGTGAGAAGAGCCGAGGCGTCAGGTAGGTCTCCTCGAACTGTGCCTCCTCTGTCATCGGCTTCTGCAGCGGCATGTTGGGATCCAGTTTAAGCGTCGTTCGCTGAATATCGGGTAGAAGGGCCACCGGAGCACCGCTGGAGCGCACCTCAACTGTAATTTGCCCCGTCATGCCGCGCTGCGAAAGTGCGTAGTAGACCGTGGGCGCGACATGCTCGGCGACGCGTTTGTATTTGCTGTCTTTGACCACGCCGACGATCTGGTAGCTGGGATGGTCTTCGATGCGATGTCCTAATGCTCCGTCAGGAAGGAGCCTCCGGGCGAACTCCTCATTGACCACCGCAATCAGAGGGCTTTGGGCACCGTCTGTTTCAGCTATATCACGACCTTGAAGCATGGGGATGCCCATTGTCTGGAAATAGCCTGGACCAACTTCATTGAAATAAATCTCGGTTCGAGAACCGGAAGAGTCGCGGGGCACCACTCCATCTAAAGTGACGCCTCCACTATGTAGCCAGCCCGATCCGGGGCGGCTGCGAACTAGCGACGCACTCCGAACGCCCGGGATGGCCTGAATCCGATCCAGTAACATCCGATAAAAAATGGATGCGTGCGCGTCATCGGAAACGCTCTGCGGGGTGACATCGAAGGCCAGGAGGCTCTCGGCCTGCATCCCAAGATCCTGGCGCTCGTAATTCAGTAAACTGCGTACTGCCAGCGACGAGGCCACCAGCAACGCAAGACACATTGCTATCTGAAGTGCCATAGCAACATTGCCGCTCCGCACCCTTGCGCGGCTTTGGCCGATGCTTTGGCTGCTGGTCTTCAGTTCTTGTTCGATGGAGATTCGAATTACGCTTCGCAATGGAATGATGCCGAATACAAAAACCGATAGGGCGGCCAGGACCAGGGTGAAGAGCAGCACATGCCAGTCAGGAGAAAGACCAGCGTCAATCTTGGCCCATGCCGCTAGAGCGTGCGTTGCGCCAAGCGAAATTGCCCACCCCAACAAAGCGCCTGAGCCAACCAAGAGGCCGCTCTCGACAAGCAGTTGCCGGAAGACGCGGGAAGCCTGCGCACCCAAGGCCATGCGCACCGCGAACTCACGCTGGCGAACTGTATTCCTGGCGATGACCAGGAGCGCCACATTGGTGCATGCGATCAGAAGTACCAACCCTACCAAGGCCATCATGATCTCTAACGGCGTGCGATAGCGGTCCTGGGCACCGGGAATTCCCCGAAGAGGGTCGAACCCTAAATGGGCAGGCCACCGCTTGGGATCTAGCTGACCGGCACCCTCGGTAGCAGCCTGCCAGAAGGTTGGTTGCAGAATCCGTTGCGCCTTGTCGGGCTGAATGCCGAAGCGAAGCCGGGCCAGCATCGGCAAGTCCCACCATTTCGGCGAGCCTAATCGCGAAACGTCTGACTCAGGTTCTCCCCAGGCGTTGAGCTGCGGGTTCGTTTGCAATGGAACCCAGAAATCCACGGCTCCGGAGTAGCTGACTCCATTGAACGAGGGTGCGGTCACGCCAACAATGGTGAATGGAATGCTCTTGATGTACAACGTTTTCCCTCTAACATCCGGGTCCCGTGCGAATCCATCTCGCCAGAAGCGGTAATTGATCACCGCAACCGGGCTGTGCTCGCGCTCCTGCGCTTCCGTCAAGCCCGCCCCCAGCACCATTGGAACTCCTAAGCCGGAGAAGTAGTTCCCACTGACTTCCTCACCTGGACGCTCCGTCGGTGTATCGCCAAAACGCACCGGGACTTTACCGTATCCGAGCGGTACGTGTGCGATCAGGTCGGCAAAGACGTCGGTTCTCTGCCGAAGAGCTTGAAAGACTGGATATGAAAAGGAGGTATTGCCATAGCCGGTGCCAGATGTGTTCGGAGGCTGCGTGCCTCCGTTGACGAGTGAAACCGTGTAGAGCTGTTGCGGATTGCGGACGGGAAGCATCTTCAGAAGTACGGAGTTCAATGCGCTGAACATTGCCGTGTTTGCTCCTATCCCCAGTGCCAGCATTAGAACCACTGTCCCCGTGAAGCCCGGCGAGCGCAGCAATCGTCGAACGGCGATGCGAAAATCTCGAGCCAGCTCACTCATGATCCGCCCCTCGTCGCAAGAATACTTCAAACATATCGATAAATGGCTCCGGGGCCTGCTTCTCGCTCATGCCTTCGTGACGCAGGAGGTCGCTTGAAGACACCCTGGAATCCAAGAGGTATTGTCTGTCGTAGACTTTGGTGCGACACTCTCTGTGCGCTGAGAGCAAGAGACGATCACAGATAATCCGTCGCCCCACTTCCCCATGCGACCTTAACCGCTTGGGATTTGGTGTCGATGCAAAATGGAGTTAGAGCCGGGTTGGCGGCGATACGCCAGACGCTGCATCGAGCGGAGACGCAGCGATAATTGCCTTCGCGAGCGAACAGTCTCGCTGAATTCGATCGGCTTCCACGCATGAGTTCGGTTCGAAAGCTTACACCAGCGCCAAATTCAAGTTGCCGATAGCCTCATCGATCTCCTGCGTGCTCTTGAAGCCAAGCGTCGCGCAGTCCACCCCTGCATTCTGGAAAGCAAACCTCATCGCCTTTACGCGGTCGTCGTGACTATGGTCGAACTGACCGCCGCCGCACAACTTCATGCCGATCACACCCAACCCTTCCCTCTTTAACTGGTGAATGTGATCGACCACTTCGCTCACGTTATCGGGGTGGTTGGTGTCCTCATAGGTCGGCCCGTCCATTCGCGCGCCTTTGTGATTGATGCGGATCAGTCCCACATCGAGCCACTTCGTGCCCGGCATCTGTCGCAGCGCCGGCAGCCCGTGCACTGAGGCGCCATGCGTGCGGATGATGTTCATCTGCTGCGCCTTAAGTATCCCGTCCTGCCAGCGCTTTGTGGTCTCCGGCCAGTCGGCCGTGTGCTGCCAGTGCAACAGCATGATGTCAAAGTATTCGGTCTGCGAGATACGCCGCAGTTCGTCGAACTTGGCCTGCGGGTCAATGCCCTCGTGGAACGTGGTCACCTTGCTCATCAAGTGATAGCTATCGCGAGGCAGGCCTTTCAACGCCTCGCCAAGCATGCCCGGCGTCTGGTAGGCCTCAGCCGTCTCGAAAAAGCGGATGCCGCGGTCATACGCGTAGCGGACAAGATGCGTGAACTCCTGCTGCCCCAGCGCGGCCTGCACCGCCCCACCGTCCGTCCCCGTTCCGAAGGCCAGCCGCGTCACCTCCATCTTTGAGCGGCCCAGCACCACCGTATCGGTTGCGGTGCGCTTGGCGGCGCCCAGCGGAAGAATTCCTGCCGTCGCCATGGCTCCGGCGGCCAAACCTGTTTTGAGGAAACTACGCCGTGTGGTTGCACTCATCTCGACCTCCGCGGCTCAAGCCGGTGGGCGAGCCGGATGAGTGAATGTTAGCATGCATGCAATCGAATTGGCGGCCGGCATGCCCGGACCGCGCGTCTGATCCAACGATGCACAGAGTGCCTTTGGGGTGCCCATCTGGAAAGTGCACGATTTTCAAATCTTGCTGGTCTGACATTCAAATCTTGCTGGTCTGACAATAGACGCGTTTGTTGATTGCTTCCATGCCCAGCAGGCCCCTGTACCCAAAGAAGTGGGCTCCAATTCCAACCTTGCGCAACAGACTGCGGCGCCTGGACGCTTGCCCGAGCACATATCGGACATCGAATGTGCGATCGAATCAGGGCGGTCGCGCCAAGCGGAGAATTATGGCCAGGGTTTCCCAGAATCTTCGCCTTTGATGTGCTTTAGATCACTCGAATGCTTGGTTGCGAGATGATTTTGGTCGTCTCAACTGTGATGCTCATCACATTGTCCAAAGCTAAGCCGATGAAACAATTTAACCTCGTGGTTTTCTCGCCCGATTCCCTATTTCCGGACCATCCCGTGCCCGGTTGGTTGATGGAGGTTGGCCGTGTCCCAAGTTTCGACCGCATCTATTGCCGATCTCGACTTGTTAGTGGCACTCGAAAAACGAGCCAGGTCCATCGATATTGGTTCCAATCGCGTCTTCTGCCGTCAGGGTGAGGCGCCGATTGGTGTAGAAAGCGGGCCGCAATGACGGATCATAACAACCACCCGGACCCCATTGTTCCTGAACGGATCAAGACCGATTACTTTCTCCATGAAGGCCCTGCTTCCCCCACGCTGTCCCAGCAGATTGAAAAACCACCAGCTTTGCCAGACAAGCTCGTGCAGCAGGACGAAAGCGGGTTTCGAGGGAAGTTACTCGATTGCCTCTACGACGGCATTTATTTCGTGGATAAGCACCGGAAAATCACATACTGGAACAAAGGGGCCGAACGGTTAACCGGCTATACCGCACAGGAAGCGGTCGGCAAGCACTGCTTCGACAATTTTCTGATTCACATGGATGACGGTGGCTCGCTTCTGTGCCTCACGGGTTGTCCGCTGCGCCAGACCATCGCCGATGGCCAAGAGCGTGAGGCCCACGTCTCCTTGCGCCACAAGCAGGGCCACCGTGTTCCTGTCTCGGTGCGCGTCTCCCCGATCCGGGACGAACAGGGATTGATCGCCGGCGCAGTCGAGATATTCAGCGACAATAGTGCGGCCAGGGCACTGGAAAAGAGAGCCTGCGAACTGGAAGCCCTGGCGTATACCGATGGCCTGACCGGAGTTGCAAACCGGCGATACATCGACCTTAAGGTGAACCAGGCTATTCAGGAGGTCGAGCTTTTTGATCGCCCCTACGGCCTAATCCTGATCGATGTCGATGGCTTCAAGGAAATCAACGACACGTATGGCCATCTCGTTGGGGACGGGCTTCTCAAAGCGGTTTGTGAGGCGCTCCGGCGCACCCTGCGCCCCACCGATGTATTGGGTCGATGGGGTGGGGACGAGTTTATGGTCGTGGCTCGAGATGTAACGACTGATTCGCTGGGGCATCTGGCCGGCAGATGCCGTCAGGTACTGGCAGAGGTCGCGATACCAGTGGGAGATCGTCACGCGAAGGCGTCGGTTTCCATTGGACTCGTGTTGCTGAAAAAGGGAGAGAGCATCACGAACGCGTTTGTTCGCGCGGACCGACTGCTCTACCTCAACAAACGCGATGGAAAGTACCGTTCACTCTGAAATGCGTTCGTCCAGCAAAACGCGGCTCTACACCGCACTTGGATGCCTGTTCTGTCCAATCGTCGAGAAACGTTTGCCGGCGCTGCGGAACAACCGCCGATCCGGAATTACCAAATTGATCGACACCTGCAGCGAAGTGTTGCCGATGTTGCAATTGGTGACCACAGACCTCTTGAACAAACAGATTGCTGGCCAGCTCAATCTGAGCGAAATAAGTGTCAAGCTGCATCGGCGACACGTAATCGAGAACATGAAAGTAGGCTCTCTGGCGGAACTGGTGAAGATGTGCGAACGGGATTAAGGAGCTTCGTGGCCGGGGGCGAAGTGGGGTAACTCAGACCGTGGATTTACAACGCAGATGACTCTTTCTATTACCTTGGTAATCCATTGTAGAGTTACTATTGCTCCCGCGTTTCCGCTTACTCCCAATAATATAAGCAGAGCCTGCGATTTTTCCGCCTCGACGTGATTGAGTCCGTTGCAGGCGAACCAGGAATGGTATCTCGAATGGTTAGGAGATTTAATGTCCGTTCCACGGTTTGCATATATTGCCAGCCTTCTTCTCTCTTTCCTTCTTCCTTCATGCTTTGCAAGCTCTTCTCCCGCTACAACTCCGACGTTAAGCGTAGCGGGGGGGACCTACCAAAACCCTCAGACGGTAACGATCAGCGATGCGACGGCCGGGGCCGTGATTTACTACACCGTCACGGGTGTCGCGCCGACCACCATGTCGACGCAATATTCGGGACCCCTCCTCGTGAACCATAGCATGACCCTTAGGGCGGTTGCGGCAGTTCCAGGTGGGACTGCCAGCGGAATTGCTACGGCTGCTTACACCATTCTTCCCGCGGTAATGCCTACGCTGAGCGTGGCGGCTGGGTCGTATCAAAGCCCTCAGACCGTCACAGTGAGCGATTCAACCCCCGGCGCCGCAATCTACTACACAGTAACCGGCGTAACGCCGACAATCTTGTCGGCCAAATATTCCGCACCAATCACCGTGAGCAGCAGCATGACGCTCAAGGCGATTGCCGCTGTTCCGAACGGCCCAGTAAGCCCGATTGCAAGCGCCGCATACACGATTGTTCCCGCGCCGACGCCCACCTTCAGCGTACCGGGAGGAACCTACCAGGTTTTCAAGTCTGTGACCATCAGCGACGCAACGGCCGGTGCCGCGATTCACTATACCGTGACTGGCGTGACACCAACGACCTTGTCGACGCTCTATACGGGGCCTGTCTCGGTGAATAGCAACATGACGCTGAAGGCTATCGCAGCGGTTCCGGGCGGCCCGGTGAGCTCGGTTGCAAGCGCCGCGTACGCCTTTGTTCCAGCAGTGGCGCCGACTTTGAACGTTCCGGCCGGGTCATACCAAAACCCCCAAACTGTCACGATCAGCGATGCAACCTCAGGCGCCACGATCTACTATACAGTGACTGGTGTTACGCCAACGACCTTGTCGGCGAAATATACAGGCCCGATCCCCGTAAAGAGCAATATGACGCTGAGCGCGGTCGCGGCGATTTCGGGTGGTCCCAGCAGCCCGGTTACAAGCGCCGTTTATACCATCGTTCTCGCAGCGCGGCCGACTTTCAGCGAACCCGCAGGGACTTACCAGGGCAACCAAATCATTTCGATCAGTGACGCCACCCCCGGCGCCTCAATCTATTACACGGTCACCGGCGTAACGCCAACGACGATGTCGACTCTCTATGTGGGGCCTGTCACGGTGGCCCGCAACATGACTCTTGAGGCGATTGCGGCGGTTCCCGGCGCTCCGACGAGCCCGGTGGCATCCGCGTCGTACATCATCGTCCCCCAGTCGACATCGATCAAACCACCTAACACGTCATCAACTTTTTTTGGAATGAACATTGCATATCTGCTCAACGGCACTCCGTGGCCCGATTTGCCCGTCGGGACAATCAGGCTTTGGGACTCGGGGACGAAGTGGGGAAATCTGAACCCAGCAGAGAGCACGTTTCAGTGGGCTAGTCTGGACGGGCAGATTAACATGGCTCGAGCCAACAATTCAAAGCTTCTCTTCACATTTGGCGGGGTTCCGCCGTGGGCGCTCCCGACCAACGTGCCCATCGCGTCGATCACCAGGTCTGGCGGAGTCGTTACTGTAACAACCACATCACCCCATGGCTTGTACTACAACTCAACCCAGCCCTCAGCATCGCAAAGTATGTTTACGGTGGCTCATGTTACCGACGCGAGCTTTGACGGAAGTTTCTATCTCACGGGTACACCAAGTGCCAATATTCTCACCTATGCCCAAACGGGGATAAATAGCTCGTCGTCGTCCGGCACCATCAGTGTTACTTGTGGCGGCGCCTACGCCCCGACGATGTGCGCCGAGGCGCCCGCTAGCCTGAGCCAATGGGATGCATTCGTGACACAGCTAATCTCACATCTTGGCCCAGGAGCTATCCAGTATTGGGAACTCTGGAACGAGGCCAACGATCCCATCTATTGGCAGGGTGATCCGAACACTCTGGTGGCAATGGCACAAGATGCGCAGAGGATTATCAAGAGCGTGGACCCGGCGGCCGTCTTTCTAAGTCCGACAGTTACCGGAGCTTACGAAACGCCGGCTGAGTGCCTCGGTAGCGCCCAATACTGCGGAACTACCTGGCTCAATAATTGGTTGGCGATGGGCGGCAAGAATTACATCGACGTAGTCGCAATTCATGGTTATCCCAGCATCGGCTTGGCGCCGGAGCAAGTTCAAGGGAGCGTGTACCAGATTCAGGCTGCAATGAATCAGAATGGCGTGGGCTCCCTACCCCTCTGGGATACCGAGTCAAGCTGGAGAAACAATACGAACATCCCCGCCGCAATCGACCAGGATGGATGGCTCGCGAGACACCTCCTGCTGGAACAGTCAATCGGCATACAGCGGACATTCTGGTATTCGTATGACATCCCGACCTGGGGAACGCTGTGGACGAGCGCGAGCGGTCTGAACTCGGCGGGAGAGGCCTATGAGCAGGTTACAAAATGGCTAACTGGAGCGACGGTAAGCCAGCCGTGTGCCGTATTGCCAAGTGATCAAACCACTTTTGTATGTAGCTATACGCGGCCGAATGGCTATGTTGCCGAAGCAATCTGGAACACAGCCGCGGCAAAGTCCGTATCAATTCCAAGTCAATTCGTTCAATACCACGATCTTTCTGGAGTCGTGTGGCCGGTAAGCGGCGGAACCGTCGAAATCTCCACCACTCCAATTCTCCTTGAAAGTTCAAGCGCATTCTGACGGAGTCAGTGAGACTGAAGCGGAACGAGACAAGAGGGAGCACAGCAGTCGATCGGTAAGGGACGGAATCGATACGACGTGGGCGCGGGATGTCGATGGGAGTGAAGGAGATGGACTATACGATTGGCAAAGTGAGGAGAATGCGAGGAGTCTGGGAAGGATGTTGTCTTGCGGCGATCGAGCTATCGAGTTATAGACTACTTTTCAGATGATGGCTGGTAAACGACTACTGCGGGGGTGACTGCAACACCCGACTGCGTCCAAATAGATCGGCCAGATTCCCGTCGGTCCCCGTTCAAGTTTGGCAGTCTGCGATTTGCATTTAAGCGCCCGTCTCTCGGTCAACCCGCACGCCAAACGAGGGATCCACTCAATCAATAGCCAGGCCCGCGTTTCCGGTGCCCGGCTGCGCCAGCCTCGCAGTTCGCGCCTGCGCGGCCAGATGCTTTGAAATCCGCCGGGCGGTGAATCCAGCACCACAGGCGAAGCGCATCATGGGGCCAAACGAATTCGCAGAAGCTATGCCAACCATGTACAGCCCCTTAACGGAGGTTTCAAAGCTGCGAGAAAGAACCGGTGTATCTTCAACCGAACAAATCTGCTGTCGCACCGACTCGGAAAGAAATCTCAACTTTGCCAGGGAGACTCTGTATCCGGTTGCGGCGATCACGTGATCGGCAACTAGCTCGGATCTCTCTCCACCTTGCGCCGTCAAGTCGAGACGGACCACACCGCCGTCGACCCTCGCACTCTCGATTGTTGTGCCAAGATGCATGGGGAACTTGCCGGCGACCCGGGAGCGGATGAACCATCCCGGCGCCGGCCCGAGATGATAGCGAACCACACGCATGCGAAATTCCTGTGGCATCATGTGGAAGACAAGAGGGAGGTCGGAGCAGAAACGCGATCGCCATCCGATGCCCAGTTCTGAGCGGGGATTTCGCAGCCTTTGCCACAGCGGACGCGGTTCCCGGGGGGCAGTATGAAACGCGATTTTCGACCGGCGAGCCACCAGTTTCACCTCTGCGCCAGCTTCGTGCAGAAGGGCGGCGAGGTCCAGGGCCGATGCCCCGGCGCCGAGCACAGCCACCTTCTTCCCGCAGAAACCGCACAGTTCGTGGTGTTCCGAACTATGCGTGACAAATTGTGGTGGCAACCCGGCGAGGACCGGCGGAACGTAGCCGAAGGAAGTGATGCCGGTGGCTGCCACGACACGCTGCGCCCGAATCGTTTGCCCATCCAAGGTCTTCAGTTCAAAACCATCATCGATGTAATCAACGGTCGTTACTTCGGTCTCGTCCAGTGTTGGCACGAAACGGCTCTGAAATTCGAGGCCGTAGGCAATGAATGTTTCGAGCGGAACTGGCCGACCGATGCCGGAATAGGGCAGATTCTTCTCTTCGCAATAGTCACGAAGAGTAAAGGAGTCGTCAGGGTCGTATAAGTCAGAAGCGAAACCTTCCGACTTGAGGTGCATGCCTTTGGGCATGTGTTTGCGCCAGCTTTGCATCGGCGAACCGAAGATCCGGAAGGAAAAATCGGTCTTGGCAAGATGCGCGGCGATTGATAGGCCATAGGGCCCTGCGCCGATGATGGCGACATCGAGGATCATGGTGTTCAGCCCACCTTAAGGGAGAGATTTGAGATTCAACGGTTGTGGCCTTCTGCTCATTTGGTTGATCATGCGGTCGGCCCTGCATCGGCGCATACAAAACGTCTGTAAGTTTGCATGGCCAAATGATTCTGCGTTATCTTTCTTAAGATTGACTCGGCGGCTGCGAAAGAGAGTGAGCGGTTGGACGATACGTCCCATCCAGTGGTCTTACTGAGCGCAACCCTGTGGTGGTCCACTTCTCCTCGCCTGGCGATGGCCTTTCTGCAGTCCGGCTGCAGGGTTTCGGCGATCTGCCCGCCTGGTCATCCGCTTCGGACAGTAACCGGAGTGGATTCGATTTACACCTATCGCGGTCTGAATTCCACCGGTTCACTCAAAGCGGCCATCGAGTCGGCGCGACCCGATCTCATCATCGCCTGTGACGACGGCGCCGTTTGGCAGCTCCACGAACTCCACGCGCGCGACGCGAAGCTTCGACCGCTGATCGAACGTTCGATTGGAGCCGGCGAGGCTTATTCCGCGCTCGAAAGCCGGCGCCAAACACTGCAAGTTGCTGTCGAGTTGGGCATCCGAGTGCCGCCTACGCGACCCATAGAATCGCCCAGGGACTTCCGCAACCCGCGGTTGGAGTGGCCGGCCGTATTGAAGATCGACGGAACGTGGGGCGGCGACGGAGTGGTGCATGTTCTCAGTCCCCTGCACGCAGAACAGGTATTTCCCTCGCTCTTTGGTGCGCGACGCACGGTGTTGGCTTGGAAGCAGTTTCTAGTCAACCGTCATCCTCTTGCGTTGTGGCTCTGGCGGCGTAGAAACGGCTCGACTGTCACGCTGCAAAAATTCATCTCCGGGCGGCAGGCGACCACCATGTTCGCATGCTGGCAGGGCGAGGTGCTGGCCAGCGTAACCGTTGAGATCCTGGCAACGCAGGGGGCCGGCGGGGCAGCTATCATAGTGCGGTTGCTGAACCACGAAGAGATTGAGCGCGCGTCGCGACTGCTGGCGCAGCGATTCAAACTCAGTGGTCTTCATGGCCTCGATTTTGTTATCGACGATGCGACCCAAGCTGCTTACTTGATCGAGATGAATCCTCGCGCCACGCAATTGGGTCATTTGAATGTGTCTCCGCGGGGCAATCTCGCCGATGCACTCTCAGCGAAATTGATGAACAGAACTGACCTACCGGTGGCCAGTGCGCGCCGTATTCACAACAATACGATCGCGCTCTTTCCACATGCGTGGAAGACCGACCCCAGGAATCAATTTTTCACCACCGGATACCACGATGTTCCGTGGGAACAGCCAGCTCTGGTGCGAGAACTCATGCGCGACTCCTGGCCGGATCGGCGGCTGCTCAACCGCATTCTCAACGCCTTGAAGAGGCTGAAGCCACGCAGTAAGAAGAATCCAGGTCCTCAAGGTGGAAAGGACCATTCTCCGCTCGCCAAGTGAAGCGCCTTTTAGGACGCACGGCAGTCTGAACGCTTCCCTGTCCAACAATTTGCGCTGCTTGACATGCGTTGCGCGGTCTCGTACGCCTGGATGAGCACCCGGCAATTGGGGCGCATTGTGTACTTGGACTCGTAAGTCTGCCGTGCGATGGGTCGCATGGATCTTAGCCGGTCCGGATTGTCGTGTACCCAACGAAGCTTATCCGCCAAGTCGTTAGCATCGCCAGGTTCAAAGAGACGACCGGTCTGCCCGTCATCGCAAACCTCTTCCATCGCGCCGAGACGCGATGCGATCACGGGTGTGCCCGCAGCAAAGCTCTCCATCGCCACCCTGCCGAATGTCTCGTACCATTGCGAAGGAAAGACGAGCACCCGGGCACTCCCCATGAGTTTGGCAGTCTCCGCGCGCGACTGGGCTCCAACCCATTCCACACCCCTGTGTACGGCACAGAACGCCTGAACCTGAGCAGACATGGGGCCGTCGCCGGCGATCTTCAGCCTCCAGTTCTTCCGGTCCAATTCCTTCCACGCTGACAGTAGCGTGTCGAGGCCCTTTTCCGGACTTAGCCGACCCACAAAAAGGGCGTAATCGCCTTCCCCGCCGCCGTATCCGGGATCGGGATAGACAAAGTTGTTCTTGACCACAACCTTGTCCTTTGGAAAACCGGCCTCAATGAATTTGTCGCGAACAAATCGTGTGAGAGCGATATAGAGGTCGACCGAGTTAAGCCAGGTTCCCCTGATACTGTGGAAAGCGGTCATCGCCGCAACTGTCGCCGTGGCGAGCCGACTGCCGCGATAACAACCATGTACGATGCCCGGATATTTGACGACCTTCCCGATGCAGTCCTCGCAGACCTGGCCGTCGCGATAGAAAAACACTCCAGGACACAGAATGCGATAATTTCGAAGCGTTTGTACGACAGCAACGCGATGTTTTTTCGCGGCGTAGTAAACCGACGGCGAAAGCTGAGGAAAGAAGTTCTGCACGTGGAGCACGTCAAACGGTCTCTCTCGCAGCTTGCGATCCACCAGGTCGTAAGATGACGACGACCAAAGGGATTCAAGAGCAACCTGGAACTTTCCTTTCGACTCGATCCCGGAATTGTTGACATGGATCGTCTCCACAGAGTGCCCCTCGTCGCGCAGCATCCTCACTTCCGATTCGTAGCTTTCATCCTCGCCACCGCGGTGCCGGTAGCTATTGTGAAGCATGAGTATATTCAATGGTGCTCCTCTCTCAAGCCGCCTGCTGGCAGTCCGCAATCTTCGTTGAGGGCTCTACTGCTTGGTGCGCGAAAAAAGTGAAATGCGCCGCAGTGCGATTTCGTGGGCCCGTCGCGATTCTCGTGAGTGCCCAGAACCCGGTTGGATCCGTGGCTCGAGTTCCGAACCCCGCGAGATCAACGGAAAGATCCGCTTCACACGGTCGAGCAAACCGGCGCGAGAGGGATGGATGAAAAGGAAGTTATTCACATAGTCTGGCGATCTCTCGCCGTCGACCGCCTTCTCAGCATTCGAGGCTTGAAACCTGTCAACGGAGAACTCCGCGAGCGCACGCAGATTGCCCCGGTGAATGAAGTATCCCCGGTACCCGAATTTGAGAAGAAATTGAAAGACATTTTGCGGCGCACCGGCATGGTGACGCGCCTCAGACTCCACGATGATGGTCGGCTTGGATTTGGTTATTAACCCAGTGATGCCCCGCAATGTGTTCAACTCGTGGCCTTCGACATCGACTTTAATCGCGCCGACGCTGTGTCCCTCGATAGGCAATTTGTCGAGCCGTCTCCGCTCAACATAAATTGTCCGCATCGCGAACTCGTTGTTCACCCCTGGTTCCAGCGAACAGCGCGAATCGATGTCCCTTCCCGCCCGCTGGGGAATATGAAATTCGCACTCGCCCTCCCGGTCCGAGGCGGCGAAATTCAGAACCTCGACCGAACCGGGAAGCGACTTCTTCAACTGCTCGACCATCAGCGGGTGCGGTTCAATTGCCAGGACGTGCGTGCTGTATTTCGAAAACAGGTAGGCGTAAACTCCTCGATTTGCTCCCACATCGATGGAGAGTTCCGACCGGTCGCAGATGCAGCGCACGAGCTTCAGCTCGGGCTCGCCCCGCTTCAGTTCTCCTAAGACACGCAGCCGCATGAGCAGCTCCCCCGGAAGCAGTGATTTGAGGGCCATCTTTAACTTTGTGGCGACGGATTGGGTCATGTTTCCCCTTGAAACCTTCAATTTGGCGATGAATGTACGGCCTGGGCCGCGATTGATTTCGCGCTCTCTTTCACCGGGTTTTCAGCACCTCTCTATAAAAGCAGACAGTCTGCGAGCGAATCCGCTCCCATTGATATTCATCTGGCATCGCACAGATAGAGGGACGGAACCGCGCGGCCCACTCGAGCGCCGATTCGAGCGTTTCGGGACCGATCTCGCCTGAATAAGTCCGCACCCATTCGTCGCCGAAGTCGTCTCGCAGATCGCCCATCGAGCCCAGGTCGGGAACCAGGACCGGCCGGTTGAGCGAAAGCGCCAACAGCGCCGCACCGGAGTTCAGGATGTGCCGGTATGGAAGCACAACAAGATCGGCTGCCGAGAAGAGCCTCGCAACCTGTTCGCGCTCGATAAATTGAAGAACAAGGCGCACGCGGTTGTCGAGCGCCGCTTCCTTCGCGAGGCTCTCGCCCATAGGCGCGCTCTTTGGCCGACCGGCGATCACTAACAGCGCATTCGAGGCCTTGACCTTGCGGAAAGCGCGGACCAAAGTGTCGACATTCTTATAGGCCCTGATTTCGCCGAAGAAGAGAATGACACGAGCATCGGCGGGAATGCCGAGTTCGACCCTTCTGTTGCCTTCGTATAGCGGGTACTCGTCGCGATAGTGCCCGTGAGGAATCACTGCGGCGGACAAATCCCGAAGATGCGGGAATCGTTCGCGGGCCAGGTTCAGTCCTGTTTCGCTCATGCTGATGACACCGTCGACACGCGGGATGAAGCGGCGATAGAACTTCGCTTCGAGCATTGGATGCAGGCCGTCGTGGGCCCTGAGATTGTGTACTGTCCACACGATCCTGCCGCCCCGTAGGCGGACCCAATCGATCATGGCCAGAAAGCTCCATAGCTTGAATGCGGCCAATGCCGCGTTTCGAATATTCAGGAGCGATTCCGGCCAGTGAACGTGCCAAATTTCCTGGCGATGCGCGAGACTTCCTGCCGAGAATGCCTCCACTTCCACGCCCTGCCCCATTTGCGCATACAGCGAAGCCGTATATGGGTTCCCTGGATCGATGGGCCATGCAAGCACCCGCAGCGGCGCTGCTGTGCGCGCAATCGCTTCGGATTCAATCAACGGCTGAAGGGTAGACATGAGAAGAATGAAGGTCGCGCGTGCGGCATTGGCTCAGTGCTTGACGACGTACTTGTTTCCGTTTGAGATAATATGGACCGTCTGGCCGACCGCGACGGGCACGCTGAGGAGGCCCTTATCGGCCACGGTCACGGGCAGCGGGCCAAAGTTCCTCACGTCGATCGTCCACTGTTGGCCTTTGCCGTCGGGTTTAGGCGGCGTAGCGGGAAGATAGATTGTCTGCGGCGCCTGGCTCAACTCCAGAAGCGATGCGCCGAAGGCTTCCAGGATGATGTCGGTGTGTGGCTTGAGATGTACCACCGGCTTATCCTGCGTGGTCATCGCCTGTCCGGCAAGCAGAGCAAGAGCTACAAGTACGAGCTTCATGACTTCCTCACAAATCCGATCCTTCGCGTTCCCGAAAAATTACTCAAGGGCATCGAGGGCAGGTCAAGCCGAGTATGCCGGTTCTGCATCCGCCTGCTGTTCCGCCTCCGCTGCCTCCTCGCGGGCAGCCCGCGCCAGCCAGTAGCTTGTGGCGGCATAAGCAATCCAAGGCAAAGAGTTTACGGCCAGCAGCGAGTTTTCGGTCACGTTATAGAGCACGGTGAAAACGACCAGTAACAATGGCCACGAGTATTCGACCTCGCGATTGCGCGTGGCGACGCCGAGAGCGAAGAGAAAGTTGCGCGAAAGGTTGATGAGAACCAGGGCGAGACCGATGAGACCAAGGCCCAGCCAGACCTCGAGAAATCCGTTATGCGCGTGGGGCACGGCGGCATCCCAGTTGACGGCGTGGCTCACCCTCTCTCCCGCCCAACTGTTCCAGAAGGCGGTGAAGCCATAACCGCGTATGGGATGGTCAGAGATCGACTTCAAGACGAGTTGCCAGAGAGGGATCCGACCCGACAAGGATGAATTGCGGCCCAGCACCTTGAGAATATCTTCGGAGGATTCGACGATCCAGAAGGTGGCCGCCGCCATCATTGGGATCAGGATGGCCACGGCCGCCAGTAGGCGCCGGGTGCGAAGATAAAGCAGCTTGCGGAACGGCAGCAGAACCAGCATCAGCAGGGTTACCACCACTGCGGTGGCCGACTTGGAAAGCAGAAGCAGCGTGCAGCAGAGGAGGAACATGACGACGCTTGCTGCCCGGCGACGCCGCTCGCTTAGCGTTAACATGGCGAAGCAAAGCGCCCCAAGACACATCATTCGCCCCAGCGAGTTTTTCAGGTTGTAGACGCCTTGCATTCCCTCGGGAGTGATGCCGACGGAAGGAACGGCAATAATCACCACTACGCTGGCAATTGCGCCCACCCCGATTGCATAAGCGATCAGCTTGAGCTGCTGTTTGGGTTCGAAATGCAGACCGAGGTAGAGGCCGGCAATCGTGGTCCCGATCAGCGCCAGCGCTCGGCGCAACGATTCTTCCGGATTCGCGGACCACGCCACCGAGGCTAGCGCCCACATACAGAGAGCCGCGAGCCACTTCTCAGTGAGCATCAAGCGGAGCGCGACGCTGCGGTATTTCACCAGAAACAGGATCACGACGAAGTAAATAAGCGCGAACATGGCCTCGGTCACGGGCTGGCCGGTAGCGATCGAGGACGTGTCCGGATTGACGAAAAAGGCCTGCCCTGCTCCTGTGGCAAACAAGAGAAGGATGAAGATAACAATCCGTTCGACCTTTTGCACAAAAGCTCCTTCGTCTACGAGGCAGATTTGCGACGAACTATTGAATCAACACCGGCGAATTCTCGGCCAGGATCGAGTTGCCTTTGATCGGCACCCGGTCGCCGTCAAGTGAGTCGGCTTCCACCGCTTGCCAGACGCCAGGAACAGGAAACGGGGTTTCGCTTCCGGCACTCCAAACCAGATGCGAAGTACGGTTGCCGCGTTCCAGGCCGCAGGTCCACACCCCATTCGCCGTGGCACTGCAACCGGTGAGCACCCCATCGGTCATCCATGTCTGGATTTTGCCAAAGGCCTTGCCGGCCGGTGTCAAAGTGGCATTGTCAGGGCCGACCAGTTCGATCCGCGTGCCGTGGTGGTTCTCCCACGCGTACCAGTAAAGGCGAGACACGCCGGATACCCAGCTGAGAATATAAGCTCGCGCAACATAAGCCGCCTGCGTGTCGGGCGGCAGCAGGTCCGGGCCCAGCCATCCAGCTTCAGTACTCCAAAGCGGCATCGAGCTTAGACCGTGTTTGGCGAGAATTTTTTCCACGCCGCCAATGAGGGTGACCATCGCTTCAGGAGGTTCGCGGCCGACGTAGAAGTGGTATCCAATCACATCCACATACTTGCCGCCGCCTTTCGCAAGATAAGCATCCAGATATGCCAGCCCTCGCGTTTCCGTAGGGGCGGCCGAGACGACGACATTCGTGGGGTCGATCTGCTTCAGGATCGCGGAGGCTTCGCGAGTCATCTCCACCAGGGTGTCCACGCTTCCCGTCCAACTCTGAGGCCGATTGGGCTCATTCCAGATTTCCCAGTCGTGAATCCGACCCTTGTAGCGCGTCGCGACAGTCTTCACGTAATTCCTCCAATCCTCCATGTTGCGCGGTGTTCCGGAAAGCCCGGGAGGATTCGTCGCTTCAACATCGGTGGGAGCGTCCGGAGTGCTGGAGGCCCATCTGGGCGTATAGGCAAGCTGCAGGAGAATCGGAGTCTGGTGCGCCTGGCTCCAGCTGACATACTTGTCGAGCAGATCGAAGTACCAGTGGTTTGGCTGCGGCTCAATGTCCGCCCAAAATACATGGGCCGTTCTCCACGCGCCGATGGGCACTGCCGGCCACGGTACATGATTCAGCGGATGGAAGAGGATGTTCATCGAAAAGTAGGACGCCGGCACCGGCACGCTTGGCTGATTCAAGAGATTGGACGATTGCAACGAAGCACTCCCGGCAGATGCGACCGACAGCGCAATCACAGCCGGTGCCAGCAATCTAACCAGTTTGGCTTGCGCGCATACGAGAACGCGTCTGATGGAAAACAACAGATTCTCCTCTTGGACTCGAGCAGCGCCGAACCTTGAACTTGTGGACGATCCGGTTTTGCTTCAGTCCCGTCATCGCTTCGCGCAGGCGGGCTCGATCCAGCGCACTATCTCGCCGTTTGCGCCAAACCCCGCGAGGTCTTCGACAGTACGTAGACAGCCATTCCGACCGATAGCGCCAGGAGCGCATCCGACGCGATGCTCGACCATGCCGCTCCCATCCAGGAATACCGCGGAATGAGCCAGAGGTTAATGAGCACGTTGAAGAGAGCCACTGCGGCCTGGATTGCGCTGCGCAGGCCCTGGTGCCCGGCTCCGGTCAAAGTGTCGGACAAAAAATAGTGTGTTGCCTTCAGCAATGGCAGCGGCGAAAGCCAGCGAAGGGCCACCGTCGTCTCTGCATATTCGGGCCCAAGCACATAGGGCACGACCCCGGCGAAGACCAAGATCGCACAAGCGACCAGCGCGGCGTATCCCGCCGCACGCAGCAGCAGCGGCTTGGCATACGAAAAGCTTGAGGAAATTCCAGCGCTGCCCTCGCGAAAGAAGTTCGGATAAGCCGAATAGAGCAAGGCCAGCACCGGGGCAAAGCTCACATCGATCAGCCGGTACGCCGCGCCGTAGATGCCCGTCGCATTCAGAGAGCTCAGACGCGCCAGCATCGTCTTGTCGATGTCGTTGTAGATTGTCTGCGCGCTCAGGCTAACGGAAAAATGGAAGCCCTTCCACAGCGCCTCGGGGGAGAGCCGCAGCTTGAGCCTCGGGGCTCCCAGCCGGGAAAGAACCAGTGCGATCGATACAGTTGCCGTCACCGCGGTACAGGTCAGGTACGCATATCCCCATTGCAGTGCCGTCGGGTGTTGGTAAAAAACAATAAGCAGCATCGCACCCAGCATCCGATTCACGCTGATCAGAAGATTGATAGCCGCCGTCCACTGCAGTTGCTCGAAAGACTGGAAGGCCTGCCCTGCGATCGTAATCAGGCTGAGCCCCGGGATATCCGCGATGGCCACCACCACCACCAGGTGCACCGGGATGGTGCCCGGCAGTACGGTGCGGGAAAGCAGAATCACGGCCGCGACCAGGATAGCGCCACCAATCCCGGTGGTTACCAGTGCATTCCCCCAGGTGATCGAGAACATTCCCTTGTCCCGCGCCACTGACTTGACCAGCAGATGCCCGCTGCCCATCGCACCGAACGGATAGAGGATCCCAACCAGGGCCGCCACGCCTACAAAAGATCCGTAGTTGCTGGCCCCGAGTGCCCTGGCGATCAGGGTGAAGTAAACTGCCTGGACAAGAAGGCGAAGCCCCTGCCCCATCGACATCCATAGCATGTTTCTCGCCAGTCTGCTCTTGATTCGCGCCCTCAGCATATTCTGGCCCACCTGAGGTTCTCGCCTCTCGCTGCATGTCGCTTCATCCAGCGAGAACTTCTTCGATCGGAAGTTGGCCGTCTGTGGTGAATTGTGAGAGGCCTGAGGCTTGCAGCGCCACCAGGAACAGATACGCCGGATTCAGATAGAGGTAACGACGCCACAGCCGGGGTTCGATGCAAAGCCGGAACAACCATTCAAGACCTCGGTCCTGCATCCATCGCGGCGCCTGCGTGACGTGGCCCGCGATAAATGGGAACGCCGCACCCACAGCAAGAATAGGCATCGAGAGGGCGCTGCGAAACTCATACGCAAAGGACTCCTGTCGCGGGCAGCCCAACCCGACCAAGGTGATCGACGCCCCGGAGTTGACGATGCGCGCTGCGAGGTCCGATTTCTCCGCGCTGGTAAGGCGGCGAAATTTCGAGGGCTCGCTGCCGGCAATGCGGATGCCAGGAAACCGTTCTTCCAAAGACCTCTGCATCGCGGAAAGGACCTCGGTCGTCGATCCGTAAAGGTAGATCGACTGGCCTTCGACCACTGCGCGTTGGCAAACCTTCAGCGTTAGATTGGGACCATAAACCCGGTCGGCCAGCCCCGCTCTATGCAGCCAGTTCAGAACCCAGCGCACCGGCTGACCGTCGGGGACGAGAAGATCGAAGTGGTTAAGGCGAAACTTGTGCGTCAAGTCAAGCGCTCCGGTCATCACTCCGTGCACGGCGAGTGCCGAGACCGCAGCGCCTCTTCGGTCGCGCGCAGCGCGAAAGATGAAGTCAACGCTCGCTTCGTAATCCACCGCGTCGATCAGAATGCCGATAACGTTCTTCTTTCCTAGCTGACGCATATCTCTCTCCAGCGCTCAATATTCGACTCGTAAATCTCCGTCATGATTCGCGGCACATCGATCGTGATCTCCCACTCCAGATAGTGAGCCTGAAAACGGCGCAAGTCGCTGATCCGCCTGATGTGGTCTCCACGACGATTCTCTTCCACGTATTCATACGCGAATTCGTTGCCGGTGATCTCTTCGCACAGCGCAATCGATCTTGTAGACCTCGCCTGAGCGCGGATTCCTGAAGACTTTGGGGATTCCATGTGTCACGTGGATATCGACGGACACGCTCAAATCGGCGCAGTTGCTTACGCAAGATCGATGCGTTTTGAGGGGTGCTCTACACCGCGCCGACTCCACGGAAAACGGCTGGCAGGGTTCTGGAAAGAATCTTCAGATCGAGCCAAAGCGACCACTCGTCCATGTATTTGAGATCAAGTCGCATCCACTGTTCGAAAGAAAGATCGCTGCGGCCACCCACCTGCCACAAGCAAGTGATGCCCGGCTTAATGCTGAAGCGGCGTCGCTGCCAATCTTCGTTGAAGCCTTCGTAGTCGCGCACTGGCAGCGGCCGCGGACCCACCAGGCTCATGTCGCCCATGAGAACGTTCACCAACTGTGGCAGTTCATCGATGCTGGTCCTGCGCAACAGCCTTCCGACAGGCGTGATGCGCGGATCGTTCCTGATTTTGAAGACGGGGCCGCCCGCCTCGTTTTGCTTTTCGAGTGCCGGTAACATCTGCTCTGCGGACCGGATCATAGTACGGAACTTGAGGACTCTAAATCGACGTTTGTTCACACCGATGCGCTCCTGCAGGAATAAGACTGGCCCGGCCGAGCTAAGTTTAATTGCGATTGCCGCAACAACGAGAATCGGAGTTAAGAACACCAGCGCAGAAGATGCCACTACGATATCGAGGAGACGCTTCACGACGCGCGGCCAGAGTTCGCTCGAGTAGGTGTAAGTGCTGATGTACTGATCGCCTTCGAACTCCTCGGCCTTCCAGCGTGTGGTTTTGAGGTCGAAGAGGTCTGAATTGATGCGCATGGTGATGCCATGCTGCTGGCATAGGGCTGCCACGTGCGACGAATGCTTGTAATAGGACGCCAGGGGGAGGTAGATTGCTACCTCATCGACCACGTTGCGGCGCAGATATTCGTCCAAACCTGCACATTGGCTCACTACTTCGTACCCCGCGTTCTTGAGAGCCTTGATGCCGGGCCAATCGTCATCCACGAAGCCGAGCAACCGGTATCCGCGCTCCCGGCTGGCTGAGATTCGGTGCGCAAACTCGATCGCCCGCGCGTTGGATCCCAGAATGAGCATATGGCGCAGGTCGCGTCCGCGCACGCGGATGCGGTCCGCAACCTGGCGCAAGGCAAAGTGGGTGATCACGAGCAGCAAGGTACTCAGTACCCAGAACCCCGTGAGGAATTCCATGGTGATCATGCGGATATGAAGGACATAGCTAAGCGCGAGAAAGAAGGCTGTGAAGGCTGTGGTGGCGCGCAGTACGTCGCGAGCTTCATCACTGCGCCCGCTGAGGCGGCGCGAACGATACAGTCCGCAAAGACTAAATATTGTGTGGCAGATAAAGAAAGCAAGAATCAGGATGGTGAGGTTGGATACTTTTGCTCGCATCGACAGGAAATGTCCGAGCGGAACACTGTGCTCGACGTTGACGCGGTCAATCGTCGTCAATGCGAAGGCCAGCACGACCAGGAAAAGGTCGAACAGCTTGAGAAGGCCGATCGTTAATCGGTGACGGTCATTCATGGATGTTCTCCGCGTCTCACTTGGTGCGAACGGAATGCAATATGCGAACACGTACTCAGTTGCCATTCTTTGAGGCGGGGATTCCTTCTATGCCTCAGCGTAAGCAACGACGGCGCGCGTTCCTCTAATGCGGCACGGCGGCAGATCGTGAAGCGCGAGTTGAAGACGCGCGGCACGATCGCCTTATAACCAGCTGTAGATTTTCTCGGGAATGGGAAACGTCCGCTTGTTGAGCACTGCGGCCAGGATCGGCACTTTGGCGGTGCGAAGGTTTTCCGCTACCGCCGCCGCCGCCTCGCGGCGAGTCGAGTTGGCTTCGATGATCATGACAAGACCGTCCGAAAGCTGGCCGAAAACGACTGCGTCTGAATAGCGGGTCAGCGGGGGCGCGTCGATGATGACGAAATCGAACTGCAGGCGCAATTCGGCGACGCGGGCGCGCAAGCGGTCGGAAGACAGGAGGCTCGGTGAGTCGATCGCCAGACTGCCCGAGGAGATCAGCCACAGGTTCTCCTGGCGAAGCGGCTTGACAAAGTTGTCTACCGGCCCATCGCGAAGCAGAGCCTCGGTCAGACCGAAGTGGTTAGGCACGCCAAGCATCTCGGGCAGCGCCGGCGAGCGAAAGTTGGCCTCGACAAGGCAAACACGCCCGCGGCCGTTCCGGGCCAGGGTCTCGGCCACTGACGCGCAAATCCGGCTGCAGCCATTGCCATGATCGATTCCGGCAAAGACCACTGCGTGTGGAGGCTCTTGCGCCTGCAGGGCAAAGATCTGCTGTACCAGGCGCAGCGCCTCTTCGCCCGCCCATCCGTCCTCGGAGGGGACGCGGTTTCCATTCCGGGAGGCGATGGTCACAGAGGCATCCGCTTCGGGGGCGAAGATGCGTTCCTTCTCGATCTGCTGCATTAGTTCAAAGTGTTTGCTCATTGTGTACCTTTCTCGTTTCTACTGGTGATTGGTGCAGTTCCCAGTTCATTGAACCTCTGAAATCGTGCGATGCGGATTTCTTTCAAAGGACAATCGGCTTCGAGCTTACTTTGCCTCATAGAAGATCCGCACTAATCGCCGGTCCGTCCGCGGCGCCTGCCGGAAGGAGGATTATCAGCAACAGGCACAATCACTCGATTGCCCGTCTGGATGAAGTCCGGGTCAACAATGTGCGGATTGAGCTCAATGATTCGGTTCAGCATAGTCCCGCGGCACTCGCCGAACTGCTCGGTACAGATGGCGCTCAGCGACTGCCCGCGGTGGACTTCGACAAGCTGAACGCCCTGACCCGTCTTCTCCGGCCAATCCGGTGAAAGAGTCGAAGCCCCACTTCTACGCCGCTCTCCCGACGTATGAGTTGAAATGGGCAAATCAAGAGCGGCGTTCTCAGGCTGAACTTGAAGAGGTGTGGAAGGTTGTACAGAAGAGATGTATTGAGCCGCTGCCGGTTGCTGAGTGGGATTTTTAACCTGGGCCGGAACCGCATCGCCGTTAAGGACCGGGATCAGCACAGGTGCGGGGACAAATCCTCCAGAGTCAACTTCGCTTCCAGCGCTTCCAGCGCCGATTGCCGCAGAGTTGAAGAGGAGAAGCCTTCCCGACACGAGTGCGATGGCGCAGAGCGATGCCATCATAGTAGCCACACGAAGACCGGATCGGGCCAACCGCGGCGGCGTGACGCCAGGCTTGTCTGGCGCTTGGTCGGCTTTTGTAATTGTGATGCGTTCGGCCGTCTCATCCCGGCGCAGGCTCATGTCGTCAATGACTTCCCGAACGGCGTCCGCACCGATTTCGCCCTTCTTGAGCGCACGGGCGACCGAAAGAGCGTTGAAGCAAAGGTTGTTGATGTTTCTCGGAATGCCGGCACTGTGCCTCGCTATCAGGTCCACGGCCTCCTCTGTGAAGAGCGGTATGGAACCGTTGTAACCGGCGACCTTTAGACGGTGCTCGATATATTGGACGGTCTCAAGCGGCGTGAGCGGCTTCAACCGTGCAAAGATCGAAATCCGCTGCCGCAACTGCAGGAGTCGCGGCTCGGCGAGCCGGTCCGCGAGCTGCGGTTGACCACAGAGAACGATCTGCACGAGCTTGCGGCTGGCCGTCTCAAAGTTCGAGAGCACACGAGCCGCTTCGAGCACCGAATAGCTGAGATTCTGCGCCTCGTCCAGAACCACTACCAGGGATTTTCCGTTCTCGCTCTCGCGAACCAGTATTTCGTTCAATCGTGTTTCCAAATCGACCAGACTTCCCCGCGGGTCCTTTTCTCCCAGGTCGATAAGCACCGCGCGGACCAGATCGACGGGATCTTGGATCGTCTGAAAGAGGAAGACGGTCCTCGCCCGATCGCGCAGCCGCGCCAGTGCTTCAAAGATTATTGTGGTCTTGCCCATGCCGGGACTGGCGATCAGGGTCATGAAACCAAGCCCCGACTCGATGCCAAAAAGCAACGCCGCTAGCGCCTCGCGGTGCGTTTCCGTAGACAGAAGGAAACGCGGATCGGGCGTAACGCCGAAGGGTTGCTCGCGCAGATTGAAGTGGCGCAGAACCATAGAGCTCCTATGCAATCTTCTTCGACATGGTAACGACCACCGGAATACCCAGCGTGTCCACAACCTCGTCCGGAGTGTGGAAGGACGAATCGAAGTAGTCGAAGCCGTAGGTCGTCATGATGGCCAGGAAGACGGCTAGCATAAAGGCCAGCAGTATCACCATCACTGGCGACATAACGGGCAGCACTGGAATGTTAGGTGGAACGGCGATGTCGACGTCTGCGATCTTGGTTTTATCCAGCGCGTCCGAGGTCCGGGCCTGCTCCCGCTTGGCCAGATAAAGCAGATAGTTCGCTTCGTCGGCCTTCTGCTCGCGGGTCAGATCTGCCTGGTCCAGATCTTTCCCGGCCAGTTGGGTCATCTGCCCCTCCATACTGCGAATGCTGGCCTGGTTTGCGGCCAGGCTGGCACGTTGCGAGGCCAGATCCGCTTCAGTCTTTGCCTGATCCTCACGCAGCAACTCGTAGGTGGGATCGACGTTCGTATTCTCCGTCACGTACTTGGTGTTTGCCGCTTTGTCGTACGCCGCTCTGGCTTCAGCCAACTCCTGGTCGGCCTCTTTAACCAGCGGATAACTGGGATCGTACTTCAACAGCAGTTGAGTCTTTTTCGTCTCGGCCGCAAGCAGGGCGGACCCCAGGTTCTGGAGCAGCATGTCAGGCGGCGCCGATGCCAACTGCGTCGTTGAGCGCACTGGAGTCGACTTCAACTGTCCCTTGTCGTCGCGGATGCGCATTTCATCGGCGGCGATGGTCTGCTGCGTGGTGTGCAACTGGCCGATGGAGTTGGCCAGCTGCGCATCGAGATCCGTGCGCTCGATGTTCGGCGCCGCTCCGCCTGCCGTCCGTGCGAAGCTGCGAAGCCGCGTCTCCGCCTCGTCCAGAGCTTTCTTGTAGCGGTCCGTCTCCGCGGAGAAGAATTCGTACGATCCCTGTGGACGATATACCGCAGCGTGTTTCTCCAGGTAGAAGCCCGCCAGCGAGTTCAACACTGAATAGGAGAGCTTGGGATCGTCGGAACTGTAGGACACGTCGATGATATTTGCCTTCGTCGAAGGTCTCACCTTGATCCTCCGCGCCAGGGTCTTGACTGCGGTCGCGATACGATAGGCCTCATCATGGCCGGGAAGGATCGAGATCAACCACGGCATGTTGTCCTGCAGGTGGTTGGCGATCACCACCTTCTGAAGGATGTCCTGGCTGAGCATCAGCTCAGCTTCGGAGTTAATCTCCTCCTCGGCAACGGCAATCTGCTCGGTAATCATCTGGTTCGGCACGCCGGTAGTGACCGGCGAGTCGACGCGCTCGCGATTGACTAGGATCGCCATCTGCGACTTGAACTTGTAAAGCACTGAAAGCCCCAGCGGGACCAGCACAACGAAAGCCGCGACCAGGGTCATAATCAGTATCTTCTTGCGGCGAAACAGCGGCGCAATCAGGTCGCGCAGAGAGATACCTTCATCCTCCGGCTTCACTTGGCTTCGAGCAATTTTCCTTTGCATGGCAGTGATTCCTCCACCTTCTGTGAACGGCTGCAATTGGTGTGCTAGGCGAATGATCGGGCTACGGCTGCAGATACGAACCGGCGAGTGCGCCCACGGTATAGGGCACGTACTTTCTGAAGTTGGCAATAAACTTCTCGGGGACGTAGATCATGTCTCCAGGCATCACCATCGCGTCTTCATTAACGTTTTTGCCTTTCAGCACATCTTTCAGATTCACCTTCTTCACCTCCACCCAGTCTTTTGAGGCGCGGTGAAAAAGAAAGACCTGCGTCTTGGCTGTCTGCATGGTCATGCCGCCGGCCACTGCCACGGCCTCAGCGACAGTAATGTCGGACCGCAGCTCATATTGGCCAGGCTTGCCCACCTGGCCGGTTACAGTGAATGTCGGCTTTTGAAAATCCTGTACGTCGATGTTCACGACCGGATCGTGCAGGATGCCTGCGTAAGCCTTCTTGACCGCATCCACGAGTTCCGGCACCGTCTGCCCCTGCGCGTAGACGCTGCCGGCGTTGAGCAGACTGATGTACCCGTCCGGCTGGATCGTGACAGTCTGGTTAAGCTCAGTCGAAAGCGGAAAGCTGATCAACAACACATCCTCTCGCTGCAGGACATAGCGGGGATGGCGCTGCTCGAGGACCGGGTTGGAGAGGTTCGCCGATTGCGCGTGGCACACGGCGCCTCCGCCTGCAAGGAGCGACGCCACCGCGCACAATGCGATTGCGATCGCTCGGAAAGTTCTCTGCTTCATCATGGACAAGTCCTCCAAGTTTCCTTCTGACTATGTTTGTGATCTCAAAGTTCCGCGTCTCGCACCGGCGACTTGCACCCAGCCTCGAGGACTCAAATGGATGGCGCGTTACGCGGCGCAACTGTGAAGTGGTTCGACATCATCGCGCGAAATGCTCACGGAGAGCGAGCGATGAATCATCTCGATCGATATCACCAGGCGCGATGCGGAATTGAGGCGAATCAGCCGGCCTTCCACGCCGGCCAGGGCGCCGCGCACCACTCGCACCAGACTGCCCTCTTCGAGAAGTGAATGAACCGCGCACTCCATTCCATGCGCTACGACTGCGCGGATGGCCTCGATCTGCTGATCCGGAATGGGCAGCGGACCGCTGCTGTTTCCGACAAAGGCGACGACTCCAGGCACTTTGAGGACGCGGAGTTTGCTGCCGTCCAGCAAATGCATTCTGACAAATAGGTAGCCACTGAAAATCGGTATGGTGAC
Organism: uncultured Acidobacteriota bacterium; assembly: GCA_963833995.1. Taxonomy (GTDB): domain Bacteria; phylum Acidobacteriota; class Terriglobia; order Terriglobales; family Acidobacteriaceae; genus Telmatobacter. The sequence goes on from CAWIAE010000015.1 coordinate 163,178, forward strand.
CTTCTGTTTGCGGTCGCTCCATTGCCGCGACTCGGTCTTGAGCGGAAGGTAATTCGCCACGCCGAGCGACTCTATCATGGCGGCAGCCACTTTCTCCTGGCGCGATCGAGTCGACACGGCAAACCATTGTGAGTCGCCACGGCGGCCTTCCGGGCGGTCTTTCATTCCGGTCAAACACTGGGCTGGCACATAAGTCTTTTCGCCTCGACCTTTTTCCGTAACGCCAGACATAGCTTCGCCCTCTCAGTCCCAGATCGACTTCCGAATCTGGCTGCAATTTGAGTCCTTCCCACCAACCAGAAACAACCGCCCGTCTTGGCCTCACGAATCTTTCGCGAACTTGGGCAAAGGCTTAATGCCCCAACGTGCGGAAGTCACCTCATGCACCTCTTCATGCCCCCGGTGCGCGCCGCGCACCTAACTCTGCAGCTTGAGCCTGGCCGGCCTTTATCTTCTGCTTTCAAAGTGCAAGACGTGACGTGTAAGCTGGTCGTCCTCAAACACGCCATGGAACCCAAAGGCCGAGTAGCCGGCTCTTTCTGATGAATGGATCACTTTTCCTGAACAACCAATGTGAAGTTCTTCATTTTCCATTTCAGGAGAGGGTATGAGAATTTCAACTCGTACTTCTGAGCCAACCGGTGGGCATTCCCTGCACAAGATCAGCGCCCCGTCCAGAGCCACGTCACTGGTAAAACCTCCAGACGTATGTTCGAGCCCGTCATTCCAATGGAAGATCACCGGAAGACGCAGCTTGTACCTTACTGCGGTCCTGCGTTGGTACGGGCGTGGGAGTATATGGGAATGACCCATAGTGAAAGTCAGGCTACGGCTCCTCCACGGGCACAGCAAGATGCCGAACGTTTGAATATTGCGTGAGCCGATCGGCTCGGCATCCCGTGCGATCTTCTCAAGAGAGAGTCCCGCATGAGGGAAAGATCGCCGTGTGAATCCATAGAGAGATTCGGACCCGGCAATAGAGAAGAAAGTATGTACTGTAGGTTGGAGAAGTTTCCAATTTTTTCCCTCCACACTGCTCGCGACATCTGGACATTCGAGCAGGTGCGCATGGCGCCAAAAACAGTCGAAACGGGAATTCTACTTGCAAAATGGACAGGAATATGTAAATTAGGAGTAAGTTGGTTGGTTGCTTCAATTTAGTTGCCACGCTCTTCAGGTCGATCTACACTTGCTGTTTGAAGGCAAGAATGCCTCTTGCAATGCCTTTCCGGTCGGTGATCAATTTTCAATTCCGAAGTCATCGAAGCGAATAATTCGTGAAGGGTCAGAGCGGCCAAGGCCATACCGTCCCGAACGTGTTCCGTGTTCCCAACGGGAGATAGATTCGAGTTGACAGTGCCTTTAAACAATCCATCCAACTCTGGCGCAGAGTCTCCGACGGCGGTCCGCTGGATCTCGCCCAAGCTGCTCAAGCGTGAGAATGTTGTTCGAATCGGCCAGCAAGGCTGCGTTTCGTTCCGTGTCATCATCGTGGATCGCGACTCGATGACCAGCGACCTTCTGGCCAACACGCTGGCGAGAGATTGTGGATTCGAGAGCGCGGTCATCCGGGCGGGCGATCTTTTGAGCGTGCTTTCTGCCAGTGATGTCGACCTCGTAGTCATCGGGGCAGAAATCGACCTTAAGCCGGGTAATGGTTTCGATCTTGCGCTAAATGTCAAGCGTGCTCATCCCGACGTCTCGATCGTGATGCTGCTCAATAACGCAAGCCATGACTCGGTCATCAGCGCGTTCCGATCCGGGGCAACGGGCGTCTTCTCCCGTCAATTGCCAATGTCCGAGTTCCTTGATTGCGTTGAGCGAGTGGGCAAAGGATTCATCTGGGCCGGCCCCGCAGAAACTGCTCACCTCCTTTCTGCAATGAAGAGCATTCCATCGCCCAGCATGTTGACATCCGCCGATTCCGCAGTCTTGACCGCGCGTGAATTGCAAGTAGTGCAATTTGCAGCAACCGGCAAGACCAACAAAATGATCGCCGGCGAACTGAGTCTAAGCGAGCACACGGTGAAGAACTACCTCTTCCACGCCTTTGAAAAGCTGGGCGTGTCAAGCCGCATCGAGTTACTTTTCTATCTGACTATGCGAGGACATACATTCAAGGGTGCGAAGGCCAAGGGAGTGAATTGAACTTGGTGATCTTTGCTTCTCTGAAAATTCCACTTCAAGGCATGCTGGGGCCCATCGGTAACCTGATGGGCTTTTCTTATTGGCAAATCAGCCTTCCTGCAGAAATGGAGAAGGGGTGAGATCACGGATTCTTCCTTCTGTGATCTCACCCCACCACTCTCGTTTGTTGATTCCAGAATCGAACCCATTGGATTGAAGGGCGATTCCTAACCTCGTTAGTACCTGACTTAGTCTCGCGGAAACTTGCAAGTTAACCTGGACTTGCATTTTGTGATCGCGACTTGCATTTTAAGTGTTTCCGCACAATTCTTCATTTTGAAAAAGCAAGTCAAAGTTCCTACGAACACCCAGAGTTATATATATAAAAACTATACTTTTACGCGAAAGCTACGCCTTTTCAATGACTTGTAAAAGTAGTTGCAACTCTTAATCCGAGTTCGAGTAGAACTTCCATTTTCTTCATTTTGCAAGGCATCGTTCGCGCCACAATTCTCCAGAGCAGCTGTCGCGACCGACAGCTACGATGAGGTTCAGATGCCTGGCGACCGAAATTATCGGCAACCCCCGAGACCAGTAGCACCTCCTAAACCGCAGTTTAGCCACCTCGATGCGCGCCGGCTTTTCGACTCGATCAGTGCTTCGGACGTTTGTGGCCTTCGGGATCGAGCGCTCATATCCCTGGTGTTTCACAATCATCTTCGCCCCTCGGATGCACTAGGACTTTTATGCAGCGACTTTACCGAACAAGGTGTAAGGGACCGGCTGCAAGTATGCGCAAAGAAAGTGACGAAAACGAGATATTTTCGGCAGCCCAGGTTCACGCTGCCTCTGGTCCCGGAGGCTGAAGAGGCAGTGAGCGCTTATATGAAAACGGCAGGTATGACTTCAGATTCGCGTGGTCCATTGTTCCGTAGCGTGGATCAGCACACTGGATTTGTAATCCCCAAGCGCCTGTCGGCGACCGAAGCTAACGCTTCTATCCAAAGACGTATTGTTACTGCCGGCTTCAGGCGGACGGTTTCGCTACACCACTTCCGAGTGGCTGGTCTCCGCCTCCTACCGGACCAGTCGGAAATCTATGGTTTTTGAACGAGGAATTCTCTGTCCGAATGAAGTCCGCAGTTGCTGGTCTCTAGCGACGCGGAACGTTGTCCTTGATCCAGAATCTAGTGAATGGACATCGACAATGGCCTGTGAACGACAACCTCGCAGGAGGAAGATGCCCGAGTTTCAGCTTGACGCGCAACTTCTGGCCTGGATGATGCACAACCAGGCGGCGCCACTGACCGCCATGCGCTATGGTCGTGGAGGCTCGGACTGAGAGCGCTGCTCCGAAATTGGATCTGATATCGCTACCGGGACTGAGAGAAGACGAACGGTCATGAACTCTGAGCTCACCTGATCTCGGTAAACCGACGACCGGGCGGAATCGGATCGGCGGAGAAGCCTGGCCGACATATCGGACTTATTCGAGATGCGACCTCAGTGAGGGCGCGGATGCCCCTGTTCACCTGTCCGAGATGGCGACTTGAACGAAGCCGCTCCGACGGCGGACGCTTACGCGTGTTCCTGAGCCAACATTGATGGCTGCGGATTAGCTTTGCTCACAGGAAGGAGGTCCTTTCTGTGACCCATTTACGTCAGCTCATGATTGAGGAGTTGCGGCGCCGCAACTTCGCCGAGTCCACGATTCGGGCGTACGTCCACGGAGTAGAGCACTTCAGCCGGCACTTCCATCGCAGTCCCGATCAGCTTGGTCCGGAACACATCCGGCAGTACCAGGCGATGCTGTTCAGTAAGTTGAAGTACAGCCCGAACACCGTGACCGCGCGGTTAGGTGCGCTGCGGTTCTTTTACATTAAGGTGCTCAAGCGGAACTGGAGCATTGCGGAGACGCCCTATCCGAAGAAGATCATCCGCCTGCCGGAGATCCTCAGCTCGGAGGAGGTGGCGCGTCTAATCGATGCCTCACAAACACCCTTTCAGCGCGCGGTGCTGATGACGCTCTACGCCACCGGGGCTCGCCGGGCGGAAGTGGCGATGCTGAAGGTCAGAGACATCGACAGCCGGCGCATGGTTGTTCATATCCAGGGCGGAAAAGGACGTAAGGACCGCGACGTCATGCTCAGTCCCAGATTGCTCGATGCGCTGCGTGAGTACTGGCGCTCCAGACGGCCGCAAGTCTACCTGTTCCCGAGCAGCAGCGGCCATCGTGGATTGGACCAGCCTGTCTCCGATAAGACCATCTGGAACGTGTGCAGGGCCGCGGCTCGCCGCGCCGGTCTCGCGCACAAAAACATTCATCCACACACATTGCGCCACTGCTTCGCCACACATCTGCTCGAGGCCGGTGCAGATTTGCGGACCATCCAGATGCTGCTCGGCCATCGTGACCTCGAAGAGACGACCATCTATCTGCACCTGTCGAGCAGGCATCTCAGTGCGACGGCCAGCCCCCTGGACGCGCTCACCATCAACGGTTCGGGAGGGCGCACGCACAACGCATGACCCGGCCACCTCTGGAGGTGGCCGACATCATCCGCGGTGCTGGAGAGTCATTCCTGGAACATAGCAGGGGCTGGATCACCTGGCAGCACCGCAAGGTTCTGATGGCGATCCTGCGCTGCCGCACGGCCGTGCTCGGCGGTCATCGCGACCGCTGCTCAGACTGCGGCCACGTCGCCATCTCATACAACTCGTGCGGCAACAGGCATTGCCCGCGGTGTCAGGGCAACGCTCGCTTGCGCTGGCTCGCAGCGCGGGAGGAGGAACTTCTGCCCACACGCTACGTGCATGCTGTCTTCACTCTGCCGCGCGAGCTTGCGCCGGTGGCTCTGCAGAACAAGAAGGTCATCTTCAACCTGTTGTTCCATGCCAGCGCCGAGACGCTGCTCGAGGTGGCCCGCGACCCACGTCATCTGGGCGCGGAGGTCGGCTTCTTCAGCGTGCTTCATACCTGGAATCAGCGATTATTGTTCCACCCGCATGTTCACTGTGTCCTGGCAGCAGGCGGCCTGGCTCCAGATCGCGGTAGCTGGATCAGATCTTCTCGGGCTTTCTTTCTGCCCATTAAGGTGCTCAGCCGTGTGTTCCGAGGCAAGTTCGTCGCCGGCCTCAAGGCCGCCTTTCTGGCCGGCACGCTGCAGTTTCACGGCAGCCTCATGCATATGGCCGAACCGCGTGCTTTTCGAGCGTGGCTGCGAACTCTCTTCCGCCATGACTGGGTCGTCTACGCCAAGCGTCCCTTCGGCGGGCCTGAACATGCCTTGCGTTATCTGGGCGCCTACACCCACCGCGTCGCCATCTCCAACCATCGGCTTGTTACTCTCAACGAAGGCAACGTGACCTTCCGATGGCGCGACTCGGCCCATGGCAATAAGAAGAAGCTGATGACGTTGCCCACGGACGAGTTTCTGCGGCGCTTTCTGCTGCATGTGCTCCCCCGCGGCTTCGTACGCATTCGCCACTTCGGCTTCCTCGCCAACCGCCACCGTGCCAGCCTGCTGCCCCTCTGTTTCAAACTGTTATGCCGTTCAACCGAGCAAAAGGCACCAGCAGATGCCGCCTCCCGATGTCAGCAGTGTTCGAGCTGGCGTTGCCCACTCTGCGGCGGAACCATGCGCGTCGTCGAACGAATCTCTGCGGCCCAGCTGTTGCTCCGCTCTCCGCCCCAGACTCTCAGGTGCGCCGCATGAACCCCTATTCCTCATCTCGATCTTTTCGCGTTCATCGGCGCGCACAGGGAAGACCTGTCTCATTCGGCCTGCAACCGCCTCCTGCCGCCGTAGCCGCTGTTCTCCCCGCCCCGGATGGTCCAGCTTTCGTTGATCCTCAGCGCTCCATGTCACAAACAAGCGTGCAAAAAAGGAGCGTTGCCTCAACCGAAAGCATCCATCGCCCCATTCAAATTACATAAGCGTCCGCCGTCGCAGCGGCTTCCTTCAAGTCGCTGTATCTGAAGTGCCCACCCCGCTGCCAATCTCTGCCACGCCTCGTCACCCGGGCACTTCAGATACAGCCCAAAGACTTTACGTCCCCTTGGAATTTTGTCCACTGCCGTGACAGCAAGGCGGAAACGCTTAACTCATTGAAAACAAGCGCAATGGATGGCTCCTTTTGGCGCTCTGAGACACCCAGAGGAACAGTTATCGAACCCTTATCGCACCCACGTGCGCTGTCCACTCGACCTCTGTCCAATGCACCGTTTTCCGTGTAAGAAGACGCTGCTTTTGACGAAACATGGGCGAAAGTCCTCTGTCTCGTAACGGCAGAGGTCGCAGGTTCGTTACGGCGCCACAAAATCGGCCAAAGGCGCGCTCTCTTCGAGTGCTCAAGGGCGATCTGCAATTGAATCAACTATTGATCGTCCGGCGGAGAATCGAACTGTGACCCTCTGCCTTCAAAATGAATAATTCATGTACTTTCAACGACTTAACGGGAGCGGTTGGCGCTGTAAGCCCTTTAGAAGAGCGTTGAGGAATTCTTGCTGTGGGGCCAAAGTGGGTTGCGACAACCCCAATTCGGCCTGCGTTTGCACAATTGGCGATGCAGTTTTACCCGCTCACCCTCGGTAGACTTCGCAGAGGGTCTGATCCGGTTTCTTTAGCCCACTGCCTGAGCGATCACGTTGCAATTGAAGTTTTCACGGGCTCGCCCCGCGCCGCATTCGAGATGTCTTTCCAGGCCTCCCAGGTGGCGATGCGATCCGCGTAAAAGGCGCGAGCCCGCGGCAGAACTTCGGACCCCAGTGCCAGCCGCAGCGGCGGATTCTCCGTGTCCACAAGCTTCAGGATGGCTTCCGGGGTTGCTTTGGGATCGCCGCGTTCCATGCTGGTCAATCTCTCGATGAACCGTTGTCGGAAGTCCGCATACGGTTCCAGAACATCGGCGATCTTTGCGGATTTACCGAAGTCGGTGGCGTATGCGCCCGGCTCGACGATCGTTACGCTGAGGCCGAACGGCTTGACCTCCTGCGCCAGCGATTCGTGGAGCGCTTCGACTGCCCATTTGGTGGCGGCGTAGAAGCCGATCAGCGACATCGGAAACATGCGCTGCAGGCCAACGGTTTTGACCATCGCCAATGTACGCCGAGACTCCCTTGGCGCGAGCTACAGCGATCAGGGGAGTGACGAGACCCTGTTTTACCGTGTCGTGGACCTGCGGCAGGCGCATCACCGAGGCGTGGACTCCGCACTCCATGAGGGCGACGGCGGTCACCTCCGATACGCGAGGAAGGGATGGAGAAGAAGGAAGCGGTAGATCGTCCTCGGTGGCGGCACGGCCCTGAGCCACTCCGACGCCGGAGCTGACGATAAACGGACGGCTTGAACCCTGAAGAACGGCGCCGATGGTCTCGATGGCGCGCTTGTCCAGTTCGCAGCTCTCCGCAAACCTTGTCCAGTAATGCCGAAAGGCGGTGTGGATGACGGCATCGGTCGCGGCTGCTCCGCTGCGCAGACTTTCCAGGTCCTCCAGATCGCCTCGATGTGCCTCAGCCCCGGCGGCTTCAAGCGACTTTGCGCCTGCATCCGACCTCGCCATCCCGAGGACCTGGTGGCCAGCACCGATGAGTTCTTTCACGACGGCGGAACCGATGAATCCGGTAGCTCCAGTAACGAATACGCGCATATGTGCCTCCCTGATCTCATTCGAGCCATGATTGACGAAAGGATGCCGCCTCAACTAAAACGGACACAGCCTCCGAATACATAGATAATCGGAGGCAGCCTCCGGTTGCAAGAAATTTGGAGATGACAAGGATGCGCTCGACGACCGCCCGGAAACCGCGCTCAGACGCGTTGCGCAACCGCGAGCGGATTCTTGAAGTTGCGAAGGAAAACTTTACCCGGCAAGGCGCCAATGCCAGCCTGGAGGAAATCGCGAAGCAGGCGGGTGTAGGACCAGGTACCCTCTATCGCCATTTCCCTACGCGCGATGAGCTGATCGAAGGTGTCTACAGGAACGAAGTGGAGAAACTCGCGGCGGCCGCGCCCCGTTTCGCCGAGACCATGTCCCCGCTCGAAGCCCTTCGAGCCTGGATGCTGCTCCTGGTCGAATACATCGCGGCCAAGCACATCATTGCGCCCGCGCTCAATACCATTGCCGGAGGCCCGTCCCGGCTTCATGAAGGTTCGCGCAGCCTCATCCAGGGCGCGATCGATGGGCTGGTGAAGCGGGCCAAAAGGAGTGGCGATCTGCGCAAAGATCTGGATGCATCCGACCTGCTTCGAGCCTTGATCGGCGTCTCCCATGTCGGCTCCGGCGCCGACTGGCAGCAAAGCGCCAGGAGACTAGTGGACATCCTCATCGCAGGCTCACGCCCGCTCAAATAAACCGCGTCTCGCAGCACCGGGGCCGACGAAATCGGAATGTTCAAGTGGCAGTTGTGACACATGATTGCTCAGGCGTAAGGCATACGGTTACATAATGACAGCCGATCATCTGCGGCGTTGAGCTCGCGTGCTCTGAAAGCTCTTGAGTACTGCCTCAGCGGGCGAAAGAATCGGAACCACCTTCGAATTCCCATAGAGCATTCGGAGGGAGAAGGCGCCATCGATGACGCTGAGTATCGCCGCAGCAGCAGCTCTTTTGTCGATTGCGAAGGGCTCTAGCAAGTCGGTTAGATAGTCAACAATTTTGTTTTGGTGTTGGATCGCCAGGCGATGGAACGGGTGGGCAGCATCCGGGAATTCGGATGCGATCCGCAGGAACGGGCAGCCGATGATTTCGGGCCAGTTCGCCATTTGTTCAAATTTGGTCAGAGCCCCACGCAGATCCTTTGGGGGAGTGGGCTGTGAGAGACAGTCCCAAAGGGCTTGATCGCGGTTTTCGAGGTACGCGAGCACGAGGGCATCCTTGCTTTCGAAATGCCGATAAAAGGTCGCCTTTGCGACTTCGGCGATGGACATGATCTTCTCGGTGCCGGTCGCGCGGACCCCCTCTGCGTAGAAGAGACGATCGGCTACCGCCAGGATTCTCTCTCGCGGATCGGATTGCTTTTGTGTTTTCATCGAATTCATCTTGACAGAAGACAGACCTGTCTGTCTACACTCCTTATAGATGAGACAGACTTGTCTGTCTTGAAGAGCCGGTTGAAGAATTTCGAAAGTGGAGAAAGAAAATGTTTCGTCGCCTATGCAAGGCTTTATCACTGTTCCTGGGAGTTCTGATGTTCACATTCGGATTCCTGAAATTCTTCCAGCCATTCCGTGGATGGTTTGATATCCAGATTCAACAGAGTCATCTGCCCCACGAGGCGATTCTCGCGGGCAAACTGACGGAAGTGCTTACCGGCGTCCTCTTCTTACTGCCATGGCTTCGGAGATCGCTGAGCGCAAAAACCAAAGATCAAATCCTGCTGACCGCATGTTTCATCCTCTTTACTCAGATGGCCGTGGCCATCTATATCCATCTGCAGCCTGGTGTGCCTGCTGGCGTTCTTCCTCTCGGTATCAAACTGCCTGTGATTCCCGTTATCGTTCTCCTCCTCGGATTGCTCACTGCTTTTGATGTTTGGAACCAACTGGCAGCAGAGAAGGCTTAGCGAGTTGCCGAACCATTGCCCCGCACAGGTGCGAAGGCGGAGGCGAAGTGTGTCGAACATGACAGGGGTTTTTCACCGCCGGCTCATCACGAACGACCACTGCGTCACTAAATCAACAGGAGTACAAAATGCCGAATCTATTCGAATCTGTTCAGCTTGGGTCATTGGTCCTGGCAAACCGCCTCTTCATGGCGCCCCTTACACGCAACCGAGCTGACGCAGATGGCGTTCCGGGCAAACTCGCGGCGATTTATTACTCGCAGCGCGCTTCGGCTGGGCTCATTGTGACCGAGGCGACGCAGATCTCGCCCATGGGCAAAGGCTACGTCAATACTCCAGGGATTCATTCCCCGGAGCAGGTGCGAGGGTGGAGCCGGATCGTTGAATCCGTTCATAAGAGCGGAGGCCGAATCTTCCTTCAGTTGTGGCATGTCGGACGAATCTCTCATTCGTCCTTGTTGCCAAACAACGCGCAACCCGTTGCTCCATCCGCAATCCGTGCCAATAGCCAGACGCTAATTGCCACGGGTCTGGTACAGGTTTCGGAGCCAGTTGCCTTGACGGCTAGCGAGATCAAAGAGACCTTGGACTATTATCGGCGGGCAGCAGGCAACGCGAAGGCAGCAGGATTTGACGGGGTCGAGATTCATGCGGCGAATGGATACTTGATCGATCAATTTCTCAAAACAGGATCAAATCAGCGAACGGACGAATATGGCGGTGTTGCGTCAAACCGAGTCCGCTTTTTCAATGAAGCAGTTGAAAAAGTCCTCGACGTGTGGGACAGCAGGCAAGTCGGTGTGCGAATCTCTCCGACGGGTGGTTTTAACGATATGACGGACGACAACCCACTTGAAACCTTCTCCGTCACGGTTGAAAGACTCAACAGCTATGGGCTCGGTTACCTCCACGTTGTTGAAACGGCTCAGAACAGCAAAGGGAGCACCAAGGAGGATCTCGCCATGTCGGCTCACCTTAGAACACTTTGGAAAGGTCTCTACGTCGTGAATGGCGGGTATGACGGGCCCAGGGGAGAGGAAGCATTACGAACTGGGCATGCCGACGCTGTCGCATACGGCCGCAACTTTCTGGCCAACCCGGATCTACCACGGCGGCTGCAACTCGGGGCCGCTCTGAATGAACCGGACCCAACGACTTTCTACGGAGGAGGCGCTGCCGGCTACACGAGCTATCCCTCGCTTTCCTGAACCGTGCAGCATCCGGATATCCGGGCGCGATCGTCTGACTACGCCTCATATACGAGCCAAAGGCAGCCCCAAAAGATTTAGCATTGCTGATGGAGAACTCCCTTGCTCGAAGAGGATGCGCCCGTCGATACTCGCTCACGGAACAATGTAAAGAACCGTGCTTGGATCATCGGACTCACCAGCCTCTTCTTTATTTTGCTCCAGAGCGCATGCACAGCCTTTATGGCGATCAGTGGCCTTCGACTGCTTATTGGAATCGGGTCCCTAGCCGCCGCGACAACCGGTCTGCGTTTGCTCGACTCCATCCATGGGGAGGCGATTCGTATCCCTATGGAGATTTTGGCAATTGTTGGGTCGGTGGTAAACCTCTTTACGATATGGCACGTAAGGTCGCTACGCGCCCGACCTTCTTCTCAATGGAGAATTGCGCCGGTGAGTGCCGAGAAGAGGCGCGCTGAGTCAATCCAGATAGCCATTGCCGTTGTCACCCTGCTGTTGGTGGCGATTGAATGGACGTTCCACATCTACTTGCACCGTTCCATCTAACCGGATCTATGTTTCAAAGGCTCGGTTTGCGATGAGTGCAGCTCCCAGCTCCCAACTCCCAAGTAGTGAGGCGAAATATGTTATCTGGTAGCGATTGCCGCATCATACGCAGCTCGTCCGATGCGGGCAATGACGCCTTCACGAGTGTCTTCGTCGGCCCTGCTATCAGTCACGAACACAGCGATGGCTAGTCTCCGGCCATCAGGTAAAGTGACCAATCCTATGTCGTTGGTGGCGGCTGTTATGCCTCCATGAGTTCCGGAAGAGCCAGTCTTGTGGGCAAGATCCGTATTGGGAGGAAGTCCGGCGCGAAGTCGACCAGGACCAGTCACAGAGTCGGTCATCGTTTGTAAGAGAAAGGCGTTGGCCACCGGCGATATCGGGGGATTGTTCACGAGGCATTCGAGCAGCTGTACGGCTGCTGCCGGCTCAATCCAGTCTTGATATTGAAGATTTTCGTCGCGGTCCAAATCGCGCTCACTATAGACCAAATGAAAAGCGGAAACTCCCAGGGAGCGTATGTAGCTCTGCACGACAGGGGGACCGCCAACGAGGCGGATCAGAACCTCCTCAGCACCGTTGTCACTCTGCCCAACTGCCAAGCGGACAAGTTCACGCAACGTCACATCGACGTTGGCTTTAGGATAGCGATCCGTAAGAGGACTGTAAGATCCCGGTATTATGTCTGCCGGCAGAAATCGCACGGTTCGATCCAGCGTAACGTCCATAGATTCCCCAGGGCGCTGATTGGGCAACAGTTTTCCTGTGTCCGCCAAGTGCAGGGCTGTGAGGGCAAGCGGATATTTGTACATGGACTGCATTGGGGGGTGGTTATGAGGGTTGAGGTCACAATTAAGCTTAGTGCCTGGGAGCATGCAGGAAACGGACACGGTACCTTTGACGTCTTTCGCGATAGCAGCGACTTTAGCTTGCGGCGAGGTTTGAGTAAATGCGGTCGATGGAGCGATGGCAAGAAGCAGAACGAGGGAACGCATTCCTAATAATAACGAGGCGTCAAGGGCGTCAAGAACCCTTTACTCCGTTGCTAGTAACGAGCCGGATGCATGTTTCAAGAGCAATGTGGAAGTCAAATCCTCAGAAGTCCTGAAGCCAGAAGACCGAGTTAGCGGTTGTGCCTTCGGAGCCCATGCGACGGCAGGCTCTGTGGGCTGAATACCGATCTGTACGAGTCTCGTCATACAGTCATGATCTCCACCTTCGCCAAATTTGATTGTCTGGGGGCAGATTTACTTGCCAAGAATCATGGGCACATAGCTCCGAGCGTCTTGCAGCAATTGCTCGCGCGAAATACCAACCTTGGCGCGAAGCTGCAAACCCTGCAACAAGTCAACGAGCACACGGCCTCGCACCTTGGCTGAGGGTGTGCGAGTCAGGCGCCCCGCCTTCATCTCCTTTTCGAAACGTTTCGCGAAAATATCAGCGGATGCGGTGAAGGCCTTCGCGGCACGCGAACGGATCTCCGTTACTCGCTCCGACTGTCCGAGCACCGCAGCGGCCATCATGCAGCCGCTGCGAGCCTCGCCAGTACAGGAGTCGATGGTAGCCTCGCAAAACGCGGTTACTGCCTTGTGGATGTCCGGCTCCGCTTGAAATGCTGCCATTCTGGGAGCTCCATACGTTATTGCATAGCGCTCGACCGCCTTGAGCAGCAGGGTGGACTTGTCTCCGAAGGCCCGGTATAGCGCGGGTTTGGTGACGTTCACGGCGTGGGCGATCCGATCTACGTCGACTCCTTCATACCCATGCTCCCAAAACATTTCAACGGCACGGTCGAGTGCTTCGTCGGGGATAAATCCTTTTGGACGTCCTCGGGGGCGCTTCAAAATATTAGTTACCATAGCGTACGAAACTCCTTGCATTCCCGCTGTGATTATCATACTCTCGCGTTTGTAATACTTCAAGACGGATAAACACCACGGAGACGCCCATGGAACATTCGATCGCACTCGTCACCGGCGCCACCTCCGGGCTCGGTTATGCGGCGGCCCGCTTGCTCGCCGCCAAGGGCTACCGCGAGGTCATCGTCACCGGGCGCAGCCTGGCCCGGATCCAGGAAACGGCCGCTCAGCTCGCGGCTGAGACCAAGACACAGGTCTTCACGCCGCTGGAACTGGATCTGGACGCGCCAGCCAGCGTTCAGACCGCCCTCGCCTCGCTGGTCAAGCGAGAGCGGCCGATCGATTTCCTACTGCTCAATGCCGGATTGGTCCCAACCAAGAAGCGCGTGATCACTGCGGCGGGCGTTGAGGCTTCTCAGGCCCCACTGATCGGCCATCATCAACTGACTGTCGGGTTGCTCCGCGCCAACCTGCTGAGCCCGACCGCGCGGATTGTTATCGCCGGCGCGGAGCCTGCCCGCGGGGGCGTACCCATGTTCAAGTACACCGACGTGCCAGCCTTCGCGGCCAAATACTACCGGGGCGACCAAACCGCGGCTGTTGAAGCCCTGCTGCGCAACGGGCCGAACGTGAAGTACCTGCCCAACAATGCGTATGCTGACGCGAAGCTCATCATCGCTTGGTGGACCGCGGCGCTGGCCCACCGGCTGCCCGCCGGCATGGCCGTGTACGCCGTATCGCCCGGTGGGGCGACCGACACCAAGGTGGTGCGAAACGCTGGCCCGTTGTTGAAGTATCTGTTTATCCCAATCGTGAACCTCATTCCCGGCATGAATCAGACGCCGGAGACCGCGGCCCGTCGGTACCTCCAAGCGTCGGGGTTCGGAACCGACGTCTCAGGGCAATTCTTCGCCTCGGCTCAAGGGAAGTTCTCAGGCCCAATTGAGGCGCAGCGCCACCCACACCTCCACGATCGCGCCAGCCAGGAAGCCGCGTGGCAGGCCGTCGTCAAGGTCTCCGGCGTGGACTTGTCTTAACCCAGCATCCTTGAACGCTAGTGTCCTGAAGGAGCGCCAGTCGCCGTCGAGTGCTTCGTCGTGGATAAAGCCTTTGTGGACGTCCTCAGGCGCGCTTTTCAATATTAGTACCATTGCGTACGAAATTACTTGCATCGCCGCTGTGACTAGCGTACTCCAACGTACGTAATGCTCTAAGACAGATAAACCACAGGAGACAACATGGATCGGTTCAAAAGGAAAACAGCACTTATCACAGGCGGAACCACCGGCATCGGCTTGGCGACTGCCAAATTGTTCATCAACGAAGGTGCCCGCGTGATCGTGACTGGGCGCACCTCTGCAACAATCAAGTCGGCTCAGGCTGAGCTTGGCGATAACGCTGTCGTAATCCACAGCGACGCGACCTCGCTTCCCGATATGGATGCCTTAGCGGAGAAGGTCAAGGAGACGTTCGGCAAGCTCGATGTGCTGTTCGTCAACGCGGGATTATGGTCGATTTATCCCATTTGAGGCGGTGACTGAGGAAGTTTACGACGAGATGCTCAACCTGAACGCCAAGGGACCGTATTTCATCGTCCAGAAACTGGCGCCGCTCATGCCGGAAGGAAGTTCGGTGGTCTTTACCACTTCGATTGCCAACGTGAAGGGGATGCCAACCTTGAGCGCCTATGGCGCCGCCAAAGCCGCGCTTCGTTCACTTACTCGGAGCCTTGCCGCTGAGTTGTTGCCCCGTGGAATACGTGTTAATGCGGTGAGCCCGGGTCCAATTGTAACGCCCATACTCCAGAAGGTAGGAATGCCGAAAGAGGCGGAAGATCAGGTCTACCTTCAGATGACGCAAAGCGTTCCGATGAAGCGTATGGGCCAGCCGGAGGAAATTGCCAAGGCCGTGGCATTCCTGGCGATTGATGCAACCTACACGACGGGAGCAGAGCTTCCGGTAGACGGAGGATGGTCTCAACTCTAAGGTGTGGACCTCGCTAGATGAGCTGACCGATGAGTATCGGCGCGGAGACGCAGGCCGGTAAAAGGAGGATCATGAAGATGCACAACCTGGTAGTGAGCTGTTTGGTGGCTGCTTATCTCGCAGCGAACGTGTACGCCATCGTGAAGGTACGAGTGTTTGAGTTGGCCCGTTCGCGCAAGCATCTCATACTCTACGGCGTTCCCTTCATATTGTGGGGCTCTGTCATCCTGTTGGGATGTTGGCTCATGGAGATCATGCGCCGATTCGATGAATGGGCCGTCTGACCAGGCGTTCCCAACTGAAGTAAGCAGGCAGATGCACTCATTGAGACGGATCAGTTCTCATGAACGCGCTTCAGTTCATTTTAAAGGGCCGCAGGCAGTCAAGGGGAAAGTGCACAAGGGGGAACGTCTCCTGCAGCGCAGCCCGGTATTTGACGGAAAATCGCCGTGAATCCGAAGATGCCGGGCTCATGGTCCGTAGACATCTTGTTGGCTCCGGACTATTCAGGCTCTCTCCGCTACGGTGCGCGCCACATCAAGGGCTGTCTCCCCGACCCTCGCACCGAGTCGGTATGCGGTTTCATTTACCGCCGAGATAATGCCCTGTTTCAGCGTTGACTCGCCATCACCGATACACGCCGAATCCGCTGCGACCGTAGCGGCGGCAATACCGTCCGAATCGAGAAGAGGAAGGCAGGCAGCGCCCGCGCGATCGACGCCGAAGCCGGCATCGTTGAAGAAAACAAGGCGTGGCTTGAAGGAACGCGTAAATGGAGCGGCGCTTCTGCCGCCATGACTACCGCTTGCCACGACCAAGCCTGCATCTTCTGGAGTAGCAAATGAGATGGAGCCTATGCAGAGGAGGCCGTCAACAAAGGCGCGTTCCTCTACCGGTGCCTCCACGTCTGCGTGGGGCCAGGGGGCAGACTTCAATAGCTCCACTGCTTGTGCGACGGTTTGACCGGTCTCTACGCCACACGTCGCCGCAAGTTTGTTACCGCGACTGATGATCCCCCGGTGGAGCATGTCGCGGCGTCGCCGGCCCGGGCGCTGTCCGTCGCTACGACCGCCATAGCCATGCCATGCTGGTCCGCCCAAGGCAGACCTCTGACCCCCGCCTCATCCCGACCGATGCCGCAGTCATGATGTATGGCAGCGCGAACGCCAGCTTTGGCCGAGAAATACGCCGCGTAAGCCGTGGCATTCGAACCGCCAACAACGACGGCACCGTTTGCTTCTGGAGGAAGCTTTACCACGCCATCAACTACCAGAACAGGAACATTGATTGTGAACACTTCGGACCTCCGAAAACTGTGTGTGCTGGCGCGATCGCGTCGAGGTAGTTACGCTCTCTGCGCCAGCCGTTATATAGCGCCCCGACGTGGGATTCGGATCGGGAGGTTTCAACACGCGTAGCGGCTCGATCTCGCGACTCGCGCTACTTTTTCGCCTCACCGACCTCGATGAGGTGGCCGTCGGGATCGCGCATGTAGCACCGTGTCTCGGCCTCGTGAACCTTCGGTTCGGTAAGGAACTCCGCGCCGAGACCTTGCCAACGTTCGTAGCATTCTGCGATGTTTGCGGCGCGGATGTTCATGAAGCTGCTGACAGCCTCGCCATCCTTCGGAGGCGCGAGGTAGACGGCCGGCTTGTCGTCGGTCGGCCCGCCGCCGACATTGATGATGACCCAGGTGTTTTCGAGCTGGACGACGTACGGCGCGCCGTTCTCGCCGTCCATGACGACTTTCCCGCCGAGGATCCGCGAGTAGAAATCCAACGACTTCTTTCTGTCAGCCGAAACGAGAAAATGTGTCACGGTGAAACCCGTGCTGGGAAACATTTCGTAGGTGGTATGTGCCATTTCTCTCCTTGCAAGTCGCGCGCGTTCGCGCATCATCGAGTTCTATACCGCACGTTATAGTATGCGAGTATTAAGTGTCAAGTTTATGTAATGCCTGGTATAGAATAATGAGAAACAGCTATGGGACGTCCACGCGAATTTGACATCGGCACGGCCATCAAGACGGCGACTGAGCTTTTCTGGCGAAAGGGCTACGAAGGCACATCGCTTAGTGATCTCACGGGTGCTATGCGCATTACGGCACCGAGTTTCTATTTTGCCTTTGGAAACAAGGAAAAGCTCTTCCGGAGAGTCATCGAGCAGTATTACGAAAGTCAGATAAATCTTCTCGAGAGTGCGCTTAGGGAGCCGACCGCGCGAGGTGTGGCGGAGAGATTTCTCTATGGCTATGCCGACGTCCTCACCGGCCCATCTCACGCACCCGGTTGCCTGGCTCTCAACAGTTCTCTTCCTTGTGCAGAGGACGACACAGTTCGCGCTTGGCTCGCCAATCTGCGCGGCGAGTTGACCGTCAGACTTCGCAAACGATTCGCCAAAGCCAGTGGCACCAACGACCTTCCCAAGAATGCTGATCCCGATGCGCTCGCACGCTATATCGCAGTCACTGCGTGGGGATTGGCGGTAGAAGCTCAGTCGGGAGCGAAACGGAAAGACCTGTACAGCGCGATCGCCGTGGGTCTCGCGGCGTGGCCTTCAGCAGCTGTTCCAAGACCGGAACGGAGGCCGACCAGCCGTAAGAGCGCGTCCCCGCGCCTTCGACAGTAGTGGCTTCGAGTTGCTCAGCGCGACGCCTTCATTCGCTAGAGACGACTCCGATGTTGCGATGGACGCCTCACGTCATTGAGGCGTCCACGTTTTGCAAGCAGGTTTCTCACAAGGACAAAACCTGCGGTGGAGTTTGCTAAGCCGCTTTGCGCTCGGCGAGGATCGAGTGATTCAGGCGATCTGCTTGCCGGCGTCAGGGCCCACCGACTGATCGAAGACTGCTTCGACGGCGATGTTTACCACGTGATGCACCGGCGGAAGGCCTTTTGGAGCTGCTTTCATTTGCTCGATCGCCCCATCTAAGAGTGGGCCGGAATTTATTATCTCTGCCGTTCCCTTGATCTGGTATCCCTTGCCCGTTCCCGGGTCCACCACGGTGACCGCAACATTCTTGTTCTCTAGCAGGTTCTTTCCGGTCTTCAGCGAGAACAGGTCGGCGAACCGGACATGCTGCTCGTCCAACAACATGAGGGAACCTTTGGGAGTCACATTGGGAATACCGTCGCGAGAAGCGGTTGCCACCCATGCTAGTTTGCCTGGCAAAAAATCCTGAACGTGCTTGGGAATACTGACCATGGTTTTCTGCCTCCAGATCTCATCGTCCGATCCACGATTTCGGGGCCGGAGTTGTAAAGGTTGATTGCAGCCATACGAGGCCCTGTCGGGGGCAACACGCCCCATAGCCTATTTTCATTACTATACCACTTGCTACACAATTGTCTGGATATTCAAGAAGGTGAAGCCAGGGAAAGGTCCGGCAGGCGCTCATTGAAGATTACGTGGAATCGTATGCCTGTTGCAGCATACGACTCCGCCTACAATCGATCATCGAAGGCTATCAGGTCCCCGCCTACGGCCAAGTCTACGTCGAGGACGGTCTAGTGGTGGGATTAGTTAAGCCGCTTTGCGCTCGGCCGCGAGAACGACAAAGAGAATCGTGCAAGCCTTGGTCGAACGGTTATGCCAGCTATGGAACGTTCCGTTATTCACAACCAGATCCCCGGTTTTGATCGTGAGTTCGTGTACCTGGCCATCTTCGCCAGGGTAGCCGGCGTTTACTTCGCCATCCATCACTATGGCAAGATCGATGCTGTCGGTGCGATGCATTCCGTCACCTTCTTTGCCCGGGACCATTCCTGGGGTACCCATGTCGATTGAGGCGGCACGTTCAAGCGCCGCCGGTCCCTCTGGCGTCTCGGGGGCCAGCGTAAAGAGATCGACCCGAATTCCGCCAAGCGGGCCAAACATCCCCAACGGTTTATATTCGCCCAGAACCTGCTCTGGCGTTAGCGGCAAGTCGGGAACGTTGTCGAATCCCCAGATATTGGTAAGGAAGTCAGCTGTTGTTGCGTCGATGGTATCGATTCGAGTGGCTACGCCAGTTTTGCCTTCGGCAGTGATGATTCTCTGGATCTTCATTTCGTTCGCTCCTTATTTGGTTGGAATGCTTGGTTTCGGTTAAACAGCGCTCAATCCGCCATCCACGACGAGATCAATGCCTGTAATAAAACTGGCCTCGCTCGATGCCAGAAAAAACGCTGCCGCCGCAATCTCCTCAGGCCGGCCCATCCTGCCAAGCGGAGTCGCCTTAACGAATTGCGCCTTTCCCGCCTCAGTAGCCTCTTTCGAGGATCGGCGTTTCGGTGGCTCCCGGGCTGAGAACATTCGAGCGGATACCTCGATCCTTCAGTTCCATTGTCCAGGTGCGAACGAAAGATCGCAGAGCTGCTTTGGTCCCGCTGTACGCGCTTCGGCCTGGGTAGCCTTGTCCTTCCCCGCGGAGGTAGTGAGGATGATCGAACCACCGTCGTTCATCAGTGGCAGCGCCTTCTGGACGGTGAAGAATGCTCCGCGCGCATTCGTATCGAAGGTCTGATCGAAAAACTCAGGTGTCGCGGTTGCGATTGGACCCATTCCGACGAAACCCGCATTTGCGACGACGACATCGATTCTCCGCCCCTCGGAGGAAACGGCCGAATAGAGCCGATCCAAATCCTCTAGCTTTGAAACGTCGCCCTGAACCGCGGTGACGTTCTTCCCGACCTCGGCCACTGCCTTATCCAACTCCGATTGGCGGCGGCTGGTGATGAAGACGTATGCGCCTTCCGACACAAAGCGCTTCGCGATAGCGAGTCCAATTCCGCTACTGCCGCCCGTGATGATTGCGACCTTTCCCTGTAGTGCTGGCATATTGTGCCCTCCTGTGGCATCGATGCAGTTGTGTAGTGATAGCTACACAACATTGACAACCTCACCGATCATACTATAGTGTGCGCTATAGTACCAGTGACAGGAAGCGGTGCTACAGGGTGCGAACAACAAGGAATCGGCTTTCACCGCTTCACCGGCGGTCGGCCCCAAAGGAGAACGCGGAATGAGTAAAGAACAAGGCGCTGGCTTCTACCGTTTCAAGATTGGAGAGTTCGAAGTTGCATCCGTCAGCGACGGATTCCTCCAATTCGACAATCCCAAGACCATGATCGCGGCAGGAGCCAGTGAAAAGGAGTTTCGGGCTTTCATGGAGAGTAAGTTTCTCCCCTCCACAACTGCTTACTTTCAGATCAATTCACTGTATGTAGACACCAGAAAACACAAAGTTCTTATCGACAACGGCATGGGGCCATACCTTGGACCATCCGGCGGACACCTGCCCGATCATCTACGGAACCTCGGTGTCGCTCCCGAAGAAATCGACACCATCATCGTCTCGCACGCACATCTGGATCACGTGTTCGGCACCCTAGCTCCCGACGGCTCCCAGGTATTTCCGAATGCCCGCTACGTGATTGGCGAGCAGGAATGGGCCTACTGGATGAAGCCAGACATCAAGCTCGGAAATCTGCTCCCGGATGAGTGGAAGCAAATGATCGTTGAGGGGGCAAAACGTCATCTTGGCGGAATCAAGGAGCAAGTCGAATTCGTGAAGCCGGGCCAGGAGGTCGTCACCGGCATTACCGCCGTGGAAGCGTTCGGCCACACGCCCGGTATGCTCGCCTTCAATATTTCAGCGGGGTCGGAGAGCCTCCTCTATTCTGCGGATGCCTTGCATCATTTCGCCCTCAGCATTGTGCATCCCGAGTGGCATGTCGGGTTCGATAACGACCAGGAATTGGGAGCCCGCACAAGGCTACGAGTGCTCAATCAGGTAATTGCTGAAAGATCGTTAGTGTTGGTGCCTCATTTTCCGTTCCCAGGACTCGGCCACATTACCCAACAGGGGCAAGTGCGAAGCTGGGAACCGACAGTTTGGCACTGGTAACGGGCTTCGATCTGTCTCGCTGCGCCGGCAAAGGAGGAGTATGAACATGCACAACCTGGTAGTGAGCTGTTTGGTGGCTGCTTATCTCGCAGCGAACGTGTACGCGATTGTGAAGGTACGAGTGTTTGAGTTGGCCCGTTCGCGCAAGCATCTCATACTCTACGGCGTTCCCTTCATATTGTGGGGCTCTGTCATCCTGTTGGGATGTTGGCTCATGGAGATCATGCGCCGATTCGGTGAATGGGCCGTCTAATGGCCCATTGAGATGACTTATTTTGCGGATAAAGCTCCGAACAAGTTAGCTGAGAACCGGAGTGCAGTGTCAACTCCGGATACGAGCAGCGTGGGCAAGTGTCCTCGACTGACGACTTCAGTGAGATAACCGGCCAACTTCCGTTTATGCCATCAATTGCAATTCGCCTGATCTGGCGCGGGTGAGAGGCGTGTTGTATTATTCTTTAGCCGGTTTCTTCTTACTTCAGCTTGAGCAGGCGAGTTAATGTTTGCCTTCCATCTGTGGTCCCGCTGACCAACGCGGGCGTTCCTGCAGGGTAGGAAGGCAACAGAGTCGACGAATTGGGTACCGGGTAGTTGAATCCATGGTAGGCCGCTCTGCACCGCGCCCAGCTGAAGTCGGAATTCCGATCGGGACGCATAAGATCACGGGTCGTTAAGAGCATGACGATCGGCATTGAAGCGCCTCTCACGACCACACCTGAAAATGGGCACAGATTGGCCAGTTAACAGGCCGATGCGGGTTTTGAAGCCAAGGTTTGCTCGGTGAGCGCTTTGGCAATTTACCGCTCGTTGACGACAGGAACAGATTGGGAGATTGAAGCCGTTTATCGGTCTCTAGAGATGAACCCATCACGCGGGAACGCCGCTGCCGCTCCAGACCTTCGAGGTGCGCATGCCGAGATCGATGTATTCGCGGTCGGCGATGATTGCGCGGGTGAGCAGCTTGCGATGGCGCTTGCCGGGCAGTTGGGAGATCATCCAGCCCCATGCGGCCTTCGCAGGCGCGGTAAGATCGATGCCCACCCCTGGGGTTTTAAGTCCGGCTACATCAGCCACAGTGGTTTTGATTTCGATCTGCGGAAAGGGAATGCCTGCGAGTTTGCCGCGAATGGATGCTGCGATTCGCTCCACTTCCCGAAAGCGTTCTGTAGCAATATGTCGGTTGCGGTTGAAGTCGTCCAGCGCCTCGTTGAGCCAGGCGCGATAATCGCGGACCTCGGGGCTTTTGCGATACTTCATCGCGTTCTTCAACAGTTCGGCCGGAGTATTGCTCTCGCTCAGCAGGAGTGGAAAGAAGGTGGGCGTGTACGGAATGTCGGCGGTGGGTCTGCCTGAGAGCTCACCGAGTTTGGTAAACAAGTAGTCTTCGGCGCCGCGGGCGGTGTTTTGGTTGAGCGTGAGCGCTAGGAAGAGGCGCGAACGCTTGGGCTGCATCAGGTGGTCGGTACCAGCCAGTTGAGCATAGGCGCCGAAGATCAGCCCCCCCAGGATGTAGGCCGCCAGGCGCTGCTCATCGGGGTTTTCAAAGGTGAGGTCGCCCAGGTTGGGATACCAGGCGTAACCCGAGGTGGTGAGTTCTCCCACGATCGAGGCCAGATCCCTCAGGATTTCATGGGCCTGCTGGCCGCTCACTCCGGCTACCCCGCCCTTATAGAACTTGGTCAGTTCGGCGAGAGCCGCATTTTTCACGTCCATGTAGGCTTCGAAGCGGACATTGACGTTGACCAGCACTTCCTCGTTCTCATTGATCGCAGCGAGAGTGCGTCCCTCAAACGGCATGTCCACGTCGAACGTGGCGGAGTAGTCGAAAACGGGGATCTGCTTTTCAAGAATGAGGCGATCAAAGAACGTGCCGAGGGCATGGATGTTCTTGCTGAGCAGGTCCCAGGCGGAGTTCTGATCGTAGGAATTGCCGGAGCCGCGAAGGAAGACCTCTCCGCAGCGGAGAATCATGGGATCGACGACCGGTCCGCCGATGGCTGCGATGGATTGCCAGTCTTCCTGCTTTTCAACGAAGACAGTCATGGGGGTCACTCCATGATGAGTTTTGAGCCCGAATACCGCAACTGATACCACCTTGCGCGGGCAAAGTCCATGCAAATCGGAGAAGCGTGGCGGGCGAGTGGCTCCGGCACTTCATTTCCTTCGAGCCACAGATGGAGGGTATCCCCAGTCCCTCGCACTTGGGGACCGGGGATGCGATCTCAGTCCCGGCTAGACTACCGGTATCCACCGATCAGCTCGTTCGAGCTCAACTGTTGCTAACAACAGCCCGATTCACTCCTTGACCGCAATTTGGACGCCGCGTGAAGAGGTCTCGTGAAAAGCCAAATCGTCAACTCACCATTTCCCAGCCCCCGCGTACCCGCCAAAACAATCTCGCCACGATTTGCAGATAATTACTCGCCGCCGGTGTACAACAAGAATGTCAGCGGTCCAAATTGTCAGGAGTCTACCCGGTTTATACCAGGGGCAGGCACCCCACCCCCCTCCGGTTTGTGACCTATAAGTCACAAATCTAAAGCTCAAACCGGCGCGCGGCCAGTCTGACCTCGCACCCAATTCGGTGAAACTGGATAAGATGAGCGCGGATCACCCACCCCCCGGGGTCTGTGACTTATAAGTCACATTCGCAGCAATCCGCCACTCGGATCGCTCCAGTTCGCTGCCGCCGCACGTTCAAATCCCTTCAAGGTGCTGCTCTCGAACCGGCTCCAATCGAGAACGGGGGTACCCGCCGTTTCGCGTGACTCCTCTGCAAAACAAACCACATCGAGGGACAAGCGGCACTTCACATCGGACCTGACCAGCCGCCCGGTGCCCCGGTTAAAAGGTCTGCTCTTTCGCGCCGGAAGTAAACCTCCTCAAGACGAATTCCTGAATGATGCCGTTCACCATGCGGCCGCCAGTCGTCACCAGTGCGTTATCAAACACCAGGCCCGGCCCTCGATTCGTCTCGGGATAATATGCATTCGAGATAGCGCCCGAGGCCAGATCGCCACCGATACTGGAGTAATTCGGTTCCCACCGCCCGTTGTCTCCCTTGCAGATGAAGGGACTTGAAATTGCATGCAGAACGCGCGACTTCTTGGTGCCCGTGCCCTGGTAGAAATAGCGCGGGTCCTGATGCAGAAGAGACGGAAGAATAGCGCCGCCAATCATGATGTCGCTAAACCCGTTTGCATAGAGCGCGCCGAACCGCTGAGCATAACCTTCCGCGCCCATGCCATAGTTCGGCGTAGCTCCCGCCTGGTCCATTCCGGCAACCAATCCAATCCCGATAACGGTCACCGGGTCGGTTTCAGCCTTCAGTGCGAGCGAGAACTTCAGCTTCTTCGTCAGCGGCGCTGCATCGTGATCGTAAGCAACATAGAAATTCGGCACGATGCCCAGAACGCGCTGCTTCTCTTCCAACTTCACCTGTTCAACTGCCATCTCGGTTGGAGAAGAAAACACCGTAACCGATGTCGCCCCACCGGCAATCTGCAACTTGCTTCCTGCCAGGAAGAGAAACTGGCCAGGATTAAGAACGATCGCCGGCGATGTCCAGGTCACAAATCCATCCGCGCTGACCTGCACGTGATAGGGTACTCCGGCCTTCGCGTCGCTGAAATGGAACGACCCGTCGTCCTTGGCTGTCTCGCTTTGATTCTCTGCGGGAACCAGGCCCTCGAGAACAACCGTGGCGCCAGGGATGATGTCGTCGTTCACATCCATCACTGTTCCGCTAATGCTCCCTGCTTGCGCCTCAGGCGCGGCAACCTGTTGTGCCACTGCCGGTCCTGCCACACAGACACTCAATAGGATGACAAAGAAAAGTAGTTTGATTTTCATCACTGGGAAACTCCATGCCGCCGAGCGTACCGCCGTACCAGCCGTCTTTCATTTCCGCTCTGCTGGTTGTATGTAGATGAGGCCGGTCTCGTTCGGGATTCGAGTTTCGAAGCGTTCTGGAATGTAAGAAAAAAGTAGGGGCCGAGCGCACAAATTTCTGAATACTTGAAGATGTCGAATGCATCAAACGCGTGCTGTGCGGGGCGCTCTGAGTTGGACTTTCACGCATTTACGTGGAATGTAGAATTGCGGCCTCACCACAGAAGCTTCATGCCGAATTGAATCTGCCGCGACGTGGTCGACGTGCTTGTAATGACTCCTGCCGTGGGTGACACTCCTGAGGGAGTGAAGACAACCAGGTTGGGCGTATTGAAATTAGCCCGGTTCAACAGATTGAAAAGCTCAGCCCGGAACTGCAGATTCAACCGATCGTGAAGCGTCGTATTCTTCAGCATGGATATGTCCCACGTTGCGAGTCCGGGGCCAGTCAGAGTGTCGCGCCCAAGGTTCCCATAAAATCCACTACTTGGCGGTGGCGGCAAAAACGCCGCGGGGTTATACCACTGGCTTGGCTTTCCAACAATCATCGCGCCTGAGAATGCGGGGTTCACGAACGGGCGCACAGGATTCTTGGTGTCTCCGTTGTTCGATGGGTTGTAACTGAGTTGAGGCGTAAAGGGGTAGCCCGACTGCAATGTCACGATGGAATTTGCCGTCCAGCCGCTGGCGAGTGCTTTGGATAGAGTGCCCGGGTGGCTCAAGAAAGGCTTGTGCGGGCCGAACGGCAGCTCATAGGTTCCGTCGATCACGGCCACGTTTCGCACGTCGTAGGTGGCCGGCCCCCAGTCCGCCCGTATGTCGAACGGATTGGAAACGAGGCCCGGCGCGTTGCCTGCTGCAGTTGCATTGAGCGAGTCGCCGTCGTCCAGCGCCTTCGACCATGTGTAGACACCGCGTAGCAGAAGGCCACCACTCATGCGGTGATTCAGGTCAACCTGCAGCGCGTTATAGGAGCTGTCGCCCACAGAGAACCACGCCCATGCGCTGCCCAGGGCGGGATTGGCCGCGGGTGTCCCGGCAGGGATGTAATACGCGCCCGCCGGAATTGGGGCCCCCGCCAGGGGAGCAGGAAAAGCGGGATTCTCGTTCGGGTAAGTTGAAGGGCACGGTGAGGCCGGGCAGACCGTGGGAGTAGGCTCGTTGTCGTCCAGACTGACGATCTGATGGTACCCATGCGAACCGACATACCCGATGGTGAACACGGTATTGGGGGACAACTCCTGCTCGAGCCGGAAAGAGTAAGAAATGAGCGTAGGCGTGCGCAGGTCCGGCTGAACCCCTGCCGGCGCGATCTTGGCTTTCGCCGGAACCGGCGAAACGGGCAGAGGCAGTTCCGATACGGGCAGGCTGGCAATGCTGTACGACGGATTGAAGGGGGCGTTCTGATCCATGCGGTATCCCAGCGCATCCTGCAGATCGTTATACATGCCGAAACCGGCACGCAGCACCGTCTTTGAACGGACAGGGCTCCACGCCAGGCCAATGCGCGGCTGCGGCAGAAACTTCGCGTGGTTGACAGTGAATGCCGAGTTGGCGACCCGCGGCTGCGTCTGAATGATGCCGTTGCTGATGATGAAGTTTGCCGCGCGTCCGTGTGCCTCGTTCCATCCGCTGGTGAATCCGTCGCGAAATCCGAGCGACAAGGTCAGCTTCGGCGTGACGCGAAAAACATCCTGCATATACCAGGCGCCAAGCAGTGAGCGCCAGTTCATCTCGGTGGGCGCGGGATCATAAAGGAAAGTGCCGACGGTGCCCGACAGAAATTGCTGCAGGCCCGTGAATGTCGCCTGGCCGAATTGAGTCAGGGCCAGATCCTCGTTCGACTGCAATGGCTGGAACCATGCTCCTGCGCTGAATGTGTGCCGTCCTTTGCTCCAGGTCACATCGTCCTGATACATGAAGAGATTGCGCGCAATGTTCAAATTGCTGCCGGTATTGCTTCCGGCCTGGCTCACCTGTGCAGCGGGATTGGCAGCGGCACTTCCACCCACTACGACGGTTCCCACCGGCCTGCCGGCCACAAATCCTGGAACCGCAGCCGCCGGAGTATCTGGCGAGGGCTCGCCCGTGTAGTAATACGAGGCGCGGGAGTAGCCCACCCGCGCGATGTTCAGCAGGGTGAGAGAAAAGATGTGTGTCTCTTCGAGACTCAGCACCTGTTCGCGCAGTCTCTCAAGGTCTGTGCTGTAGAGGTTGATGCTGGTTGGGGTTACGTCGGCGCTGTCGTCAATCGTGTAGACGGATGTGAACGTGTCGTTGCTTGAAAAGACGCGGTCGAGCCGAGCCGTGCCAAAGTCGTCGCGGATGGTTTGCAGCGGGCTGTTGAATGCCTCAGCGATGCCACCGAAGTCGGGAGCGCCGGCGCTCTGCGTCGGCCATAGATTGAGCAGCGGGACGACGCTTGGCGCGACGCCGACATCGGCAGTGCCGGAAGAATTGGGGCAAAGGCTTGTTTGTCCCGTAGGAGCCGAGTAGAGACTGCAGGGCAAGATGCCATTGCGAGCATTCGCATCCGGAACGAGGTCGACGCCGGTTTGGTGCAGGTGCTGGCTGAGACCCTCGAAATTACCGAAGAGGAAGGTTTTGTCTTTCTGGATCGGACCCCCGAGGGAGGCTCCAAACTGGTTGCGCTGAAAGCCAGGCGCGGAGCCCTTGTCGAAATAGTTGGGCGCGTCGAGGTCATTGTTGCGAAGAAACTCATATACCGAGCCGTGCACGCGGTTGGAACCGCTCTCGGTCACAATCAACACCTGGGCGCCCTGTCTTTTGCCATATTCCGCGCCATATGTATCGCGCAGCACGTTAAACTCTCGCACCGCATCCACGCCAAGCAGTTCCTGACTGGTGCCGCCGGGCTGCATGTTGTTCTCCGCCGCGCCGGTGAACTCCACTCCGTTTAGCAGAAAAAGATTCTGCTGCGGACGGTTGCCAGATACGGCAAAATTGTTGCCGACGGTGGAGTTCGAAACGCCGATTCCGCCGGTCTTTTCCCAAGTGAAATTGACGATACCGGGGTTTAGGGTCAGCAACTCGTCAAAGCTGCGCCCATTCAGCGGCAGGTCTTTCACCTGCTGCTCCCCCACCAGCCCGGAAATGTCGGCCGTCGTAAGATTCAGCGCGTTGGCATCCGCGTTTACGGTCACCTGCTGTTGTACCCCACCCACCCTGAGCTTCATATCCGCCGCTGCAACCTCGCCCACCACCAGGTGGATCCCCGTCCTGACCGCTGGTGCAAAGCCTTTTTTGTCCACGATGATTTCATAGTCTCCCACCGGCAAAGAGAGAACCTGGTATCGGCCGGAATCGTCGCTGACCGTGGCGCGATCCACTCCGGTGTTCACGTTTTTCACATCCACTTTCGCCCCGGCGATCGCTGCGCCGGAAGGGTCCATCACTAAACCCGTAAGGCTCGATGACGTCTGGGCCACGGCACTCGAAACGAACATCTGTGCCACCGCAAAGCCGGCAGCCATGAGCAGGAGTGGGGCAAAAATCGAGTCAACCGAGCGCAGTGAATAGGGACGCAGTGAACGGCTCCGCCGCATGCAGGAATTCACGAGGACCTCCACAGTGTGCCGCCGTTTGAGGAGGAATTCTGGAAAAGAGATCCGGCAGCGATGAAACGGATAGATACGACTTACGTAAGATTAAATCATATCAAATCATCTTTATACGTATAATCTTTACTGATTTTGCCAAATTCAAGCAACCTCGGCCGCTCGATTCGCTCCCTGCCCCGTGATGCCCGCGACCGTTTCGGGTTAACTCCTAAACCAAGCTCCACCTTTCAAAATCCCGTTCAGCCTGCTGCACACTCTCCGGCCGCCCAACATCGCACCAATAAAAATCATCTGCTCGAAATGCAACGATCTTTTCTCCCGCTGCCGCACCTTGCAAATAGGCAGCAATGATGGAAAACGCGCCTTCCTCTTTCATTTTTGCGAACAGAGCGGGAGAGATGACGTGAATACCGGAAAACGCCAGCGTCCTCACCTCAAGAGCAGGCCGCACCATTTCATCGGTCCCGATCCGGCGCCCGCAGAGTTGTCCCTTTTCATCGAAGAGCAGGTAGCGCGAAGTTTCGCGCTTCTGCACTGCGAGCGTAGCTAAGGCGCCCTGTTCTATGTGAAACCGCACCATGCGCCCGAGGTCGATTGTGCTGATCACGTCCACGTTGTGCAGAATGAAAGGCTCCTGCGAATTTCTCCCGTTTTCGAGGAAAAAAGCGCATGCCTTTTTCAATCCGCCGCCAGTGTCAAGCAGCGTCTCCTCGCGTGACACTTCAACATGCATCCCGAAGTCGCTGTGGTCTTTCAGGTATTTACAAATGCTGTCCGCATAATGGTGAACATTCACAATCACCTCGCGCACGCCGAATTCGCGCAGACGGCATAATGCGATCTCCAGCAGAGTGTGCCCCGCCACCGTGACCAGTGCCTTGGGCCGGTCGTCCGTGAGAGGCCGCAGACGAGTCCCCAGCCCCGCAGCCAGAATCATCGCCTTCATTGGCCCTGCTTCTCCAACTCACCCTGCTTCTCCAACTCCAGGTGCCGGACGAAGACTTCCACGCCGTCGCTGCCGCGCAAGTGTTTGCCTAACTGCTCCGCCAGGTACACTGACCGGTGTTGGCCGCCAGTGCACCCAAACGAAACCATCAGGCTGTTGAACCCGCGGCTTCGATACTGGCTCACACTCGCATCCACAAGCGACAGAACATGCGCAAGATACTGGTGCACGCTCTCCTGCTGGTTGAGATAATCGATCACTGCCGCGTCCTTGCCCGTTAATTGCTTGAACCGTTCCTCGCGCCCTGGATTGGGAAGACTGCGCGCATCGAACACAAACCCGCCGCCATTCCCCGTCTCATCGGTCGGCATCTGATGATGAAATGAGTAGCTGAAGATCCGCACTGTCAAAGCTCCCGCCGGAGTAGCCAGGTTCTGCAATTTCGCTGATCCCAGCATCCCCTGAAAAGCCTCCATCAGCGCCGGCAGCGCAATGGGCAGTTTCACGTGATGAGCCAGCCAGCGCAGGTTTTTCAACGCGTAGGGCACGCTGCGCAGAAAATGCGGCTTGCGTTCATAAAATCCTCTGAAACCGTAGGCGCCCAATGCCTGCATGATGCGCACATACACATATGCGTAGTAGTGCTCCATGAAAGCATCGCGCTCGATATCGATAAAACCCTTCAGGCAATCCAGATAGTGGTCGAGCAATTCCTGGCGCAATTCGGGGGGCAGATCAGCCTTGCCGTCGTACAGCAAAGAGGCAATGTCGTATTGCAGTGCCCCTTTACGGCCTCCCTGGTAGTCCAGAAAAAACGGCTCACCATTGCGTAGCATCACATTGCGCGACTGGAAATCCCTATAAAGAAAATAATCGTGGTTCGCGCTCAGCAGAAACTTTGTCAGGCGGCCAAAATCATTCTCCAGCGCCTGTTCGTTGAAGGGCACTCCAGCCAGACGCAGAAAGTAGTATTTGAAATAATTGAGATCCCACCCGATCGACTGGCGATCGAAAACCCCGCGCGGATAGCACACTTTGTAGTTGAGATCCCGACCCGCCTCAATCTGAAAGTGAGGCAAAACTGCCACCACTTTGCGATATGCCTCAACCGCTTCCTTAGCAATTGCATCGCCGGCACGGTTTTCCGCAAGAAATTCAAAGAGCGTTGTGTCGCCGAGATCTTCCTCAAGATAGGCGCCTTGGCTCAAGGCCTCCGCATAGATCTCCGGCACTGGCAATCCGTGCCGGCGAAAATGCTTTGAGAACTCAAGAAAGGCAACATTCTCCTCGCGCACGGGGCCCAGGATGCCTATGGCTTTATATCCACCGCCGGCCAACCGCACGATGGCGCGCCCAGAGCCGCCCAGTTCGCCCTGAAGCGGCTCTTCCTGTTCGGCCGGCACGTGGAAATGCTGCTCGAAAAGATGCTTTAAAACCATGAACCTCTTCCCTGAATTCCTTTAGCTGCTTCACCAACATATCCAGCCCGGGAAGCAGGCGCAAGGTTTTACGCCCTCCGGCGAAGGTTTACGATTTACCCTCTGGGTTCCGCGGGCGAACAGCCGAACACGATTTCTTTCGGGATACTCAGGGAATTCGGGCGGCGAGAACGGCCGCTTTTGAAGCGGCATCCTGGGATTCCGGCAGGTTTGCGTACCCTGCCAGCGTGCGGCCTTTGCGAAAAATGCAGATTCCGTCGAGGTACTTCACCTTCGCCTGGAAAGCCTCGTTCCCCGGGGCTTTCAACGGGACGCCTTCAAATTTTTCACGAAGGCTTTTGATCACCTCCGCGGCGGCTTCAGGTGATGCCTCCTGCACAACAAACGCCTGCCCCACCTTGTATTTCGCGACGTAGCCGCGCTTCAACTGCCGGAGACCAAGCACGCTCTCAGGGACCAGGCGAACAGAAACCAGCGCCTCCTTCGGAAACCACTCCAGGGCCTCCGGTGCGCTGTCTCGCCCTTCCATATGCTCCAGCATTTTGCCGGCAAAATCCGTCAGCATTGCACTCTGGTCGCTATCCGCATTTGCCGCCGTCTCCACAATCTCAACGTAATTATTGCCCTTGGCAAAGCTGGCGCTCTGCCGCTGCACCTGTCCGCCCATGCCAAGCTTTACAATGGGCAGGCTGGGATTGAGATTGGCTGCGAACATGCCGTATGCCGCGTCGGCATCGCTCATCTCCGAAACATCCACGTCCAGCGTGTCCGCGCCCGATTTGCACGTCATTCCCTGCATGCGCACGAAGCCGAAGATCAGGTAACCTTCTGCGCCGCCGTCCTTGTAGTCATACAGGTTGTCGGCAACATACTGCCGTTTCGCGCCCGACTGCTCCCATCCCGGCGCAAAATGACAATCGAGATATGCCTGAGCATGTGCCGCTGCCGCCATCAGAAAGCCCAGCAGCAACAATCCCGCAGCCCTCATGCAAACAACTCCTGGGCGCGCGCCATCCGATTCGACACCCGAACCCCGTGAGGACACGTCACCGTGCACTCGCCGCAATCCCCGCAGCCAGCCGCGCCCCGTTCCAATCCCAATTCGAGAAATCTCTCCCGCCCCAGCGCAAACTGGCCGTAGCCATCGGCATAGGTCAGGCAGCGCAACACGTCCGCCACAGGCAAGCCCTTCTCGCATGTTCCGTCGCATCTTCCGCACATGCGGCAATAGAGCGGCCTGATCATTTCCAGATGCGCCGTCAGCAGCTTTTCGTCCCCGTCAGAAAACGAATGCTCCATCGCCTTCACGTTCTCTTCCAGTTGATCCATGTCGGTCATACTGGGAATGGTGGTCGAGATGCCAGGCTTGTTGATCACCCATTTCAAGGCCGCCAGCAACGCGCCCTCCCGATGCAGTCGCTGGTAATTTGGGTCAGCCGGTCTCAGGCTGCGGAACCCTCCGGCCATTACCTTCATGGCCACTACGCCCATACCGGCCTCGGCAGCCATGCCAATCGCCTGCTCCATCGCCGGCTCCATTGAGAAGTTGTAGGCCGTCAGCACCACGTCAAACACTCCTGCCTTCGCCAGCCAGGGCAGCAGTTCCTGCTGGCCCCCATGGGTGCTCACTCCGGCAAAGCGGATCTTGCCCTGCTTCCTCGCCGTCTGCTGCGCCTCGATCATGTCGTCGCGAATGTCGGCCGAGCTGCCCTTGCCATGCAGATACCAGATATCCACGTAATCTGTATTGAGTTCGCGCAGGCTGGTGTCGAGATCGCTCAACAGGCCATCCCTGCTTTGCGCGCCGGACTTTGTCGACAGCACAACCTGCTTTCGCTTGGCGCCCAGCGCCGCGCCCACCATCCGCTCATTGTTACCGTGCTGATAGCCCCGCGCCGTATCGAAGTACTTGATCCCCATATCCGCGGCGCGCTCAATCACGCTGGGATCAGATGTGATCATGCAGCCAAATCCCACCGTCGTCACCTTGAGCCCGGTGCGGCCCAAAGTCCTGTAGCTCAGCTTTACCGCAGAACCGGCAGAGCTTGACGCCGGGTTTTCCAGAGCGTTGATCAACCCCATGCCGCCCCCCGCGCTCACCACGGGAAGCATCAACCCGGCAGAAAGAAACTCACGGCGAGATGTCTTTGACTCCACGGACACACCTCCACGAAACGGATCATCATAAATCCTTCCTCGTCGATTTGAATGTGATGTGGAATGCACAGGCGCAGGCCGAAGCCCGCCCTTCGGTCCGCCGCCCCGCTGAAAGCATACCTCGATCTGTTTTTTGCGCTTAAAGAAATCCTGCGGGCCGCCCCGCAGGCCTGCGCCAACCCGCGCTCATTCGCCTGGGGGCTTGATCTCCCTCACCCAGATATTCCTGAAGCTGATCGGCTTGCTCTTATCGCCATGGGCCTGCAGCTTGATGGGAGCGGTGTCATACGCCTTGTAGAACGGCTTGCCGATATAGAGCGTCTGTCCCTTCAACTCGAAGTGGTTATCCACCAGCACACCGTTGAAAAAGACCGTGGCATAAGCCGGTGTTTTCAGTGAGCCGTCGTCGTTGAACCGGGGCGCCGTCCATGCCACGTCGTAGGTCTGCCACTCTCCCGGCTTGCGGCTCGGATTCGCCAGCGGAATGCTTTGCTTGTAGAGGCTGCCGACCATCCCGTTCACATACGTCTTGTTTCCGTAGTTGTCCAGAACCTGCAACTCGTATCCGTCGTCTCCAGGGCCCGTCGAGGCCAGAAAAACTCCGCTGTTGCCACGGGCCTGCCCGCTTCCCGTAATGTCCGAGGGAATCTTGAACTCGACGTGAAGCTGGTAATCCTTGAAGCTCTGCTTCGTCTCGATACTTCCGCCCGCCTTGTTCACTGTCATCACGCCGTCGTGAACATTCCATTCGGCCGGCGACTTGTCCCGAACCGAAACCCATTGGTCCATGTTCTTGCCGTCGAACAATACGACCGCGTCTGAGGGCGCTGCGCCGCAGGTTGCGCCCGGAGTCACCACCGGGGGTACAGGCTCCCAAACTTCCGTTTCCTCGGGCTTCGGCTTGGGTGGCGTAGTCGCCTGCGACGGTGCCGAGACTCCATTCGGTTGCGCCCCATTGGAAGAGGCCGGGGAATATGCGAACAAGGGGACGGCCATAGAGATCAGGGCCGCAAATGCGAGCAATCTAAAAAACTCAATGCGCTTCATGAGAAGAAAATATACTCTATCGCGCCCCATCCCCAACAAAAGCCTCGAATCCTGCTTCGCTGGTGCTGCTTGGTATTCGCTTGCTCTCCCTGCACGCCCCGCTCAGGCAACCCTGAGCTTCCGCAGCAGCACATCTAGAAAAGGCTCCTGACTTTTCAGAATGCGCTCCCGGGCCGTGGCGATGGAGAACCAGCCGCCCCGATCGACTTCTGGGAAATCGATCAGGCGGCCGGAGCGCGGCGGCCACTCCATCCGGCAACGGTCGCTGGCCAGCTTCTGCGGATCGCAATCACCTTCAAATGCCCAGGCCGTCACCGTCTTTCCACCGGCCTGCTTGACCTCACCCAGTTCGAGAAAATCCCTTCTCGAGGCAAAGCCCGTCTCTTCCTGAAATTCGCGCTTTGCAGCCTCCAACGGTTCTTCGTCCTCCGCAAATTCCCCCTTGGGGATCGACCATGCACCAGTATCCTTCTTCGCCCAGAAGGGCCCGCCCGGATGGACCAGAAATACTTCCAGGCCGGCATTCGCAGTTCGATACATCAACAAGCCCGCGCTGCGTTTCGCCATCAAAATCACCCGTTTCAGTATAGGTTTGAGCGGACTGGTAGGCGCCTTTTGCTGCAATGTGAATTTTGCGGCGTGTTTCGTTGGCGCCAGGGTCGAGGTACGCGCAATCATTTACCATCAGTTGCCATGCTGATGATCGACGGCCGACCAGCTCGATTCAGTACGGCGGTGGTCAAAGGCACAGGAGGACGATCTCACTGTTTTGATTTGCGATTACAGGGTAACGCGATGAGAGGATGTCAAGCCCAGATCGAGACGTCCGCACAGCGCGAGGCCGCAACCTCACTTCTTTGGCTGTGACACGCTCAGTGGGTAAATCGAAATCAGGTATTTGCCCTCGTCGCTATCGACCTGGCTGAGAAACAAATACAAGCCGTAAGGAGTGGGAACGACTCTCGCGCGGAAGTAATAGGCTTTTCCTGCCTCTGCTGTGAAATGCGCGAGTTCCGTGGGACTCCCGACATGGGAGTGCATGCTCGTGCACACGTGATGCTCCCCTGGTTCCACGGGCGCAGAGAAATAGGAATTGTTCTTGTTCTGCCCTACCCATGCTCCGTCAATCCCAATCGTGGATTCGACAGTTCCTCCGATGCCAAAGGGATATACACCCTTGTCCTGAATAAAATAGGCTTGCGCCTTCCTAGGTTCAGGCAGCGGCGGAGTGTGCTGGGTGTCGTCCAGTTTCACGTTGAAACTCACGTTTGCAGGTCCGCAGGCTCCAGGAAGAGCTGCAAACAGACTTTGGGCCAGTGCGGGTGCTGCAAAAAGCAACACTATGAGAGCGACTTTCATGCCTTACTCCTGACGGGCAATTCACGCATTTGACTGACAACAAAGAGCGGCAAAAAGTCTCATTCACTTAAGCGAATGGCGGGATGGGCTGCTGACCCCTCCCGCCATTGCAGTTGTCGTAAACTCGAGTTCGCCCGAATCGCTAGGCGTAAATGCCCCTCTGCTTGATGGTGAACGCCACGCGGTCAATCGCCAGCATGTAGGCCGCGATGCGGTTGTTCACGTTGTGAGCCTCGGCGTAGCGCACCACATCGTCGAAGCTGTCGCGCAGAATCGTCTCAAGCTGTTCGTTGACGATGGCTTCCTTCCAGAAGTACCCCTGCCGGTCCTGCACCCATTCGAAGTAACTCGCAGTCACGCCGCCTGCATTGGCCAGAATGTCCGGCACAACAAAGATGCGCTTGTCCGACAGAATCTCATCCGCCACCGCGGTGGTGGGCCCATTGGCGCCCTCCACCACAATCCGCGCTTTGATCTTGTCGGCATTGCGGCTGGTGATGACGTTCTCGGTAGCCGCGGGTATCAGCAGGTCGCAGTCAGATACCAGCAGTTCCTCGCTCGGCATCGCGTCGGCGCCGCGGAAACCAAGCGTGGTGTTGTTGCGGTACTTGAATTCAATGAGCTGGTGAATATCGATGCCGGACGGATTGCAGAGGCCGCCGTCCTTTTCGGCGATGCCGACAATCTTGTATCCGTGCTCCATCATCAGGCGGGCGGTATTCGAACCCACATTGCCGAATCCCTGAATGATCACCCGGCACCCCTCGATCGGCATCTTCAGGTAGCGCAGGCTCTCGTCGCATACCACCATCACGCCGCGTCCGGTAGCCTCAATCCGGCCCCGCGAGCCGCCGATATTGAGCGGCTTGCCGGTCACTACGCTGGTCACCGTCCGGCCCATGTGCATCGAGTAAGTGTCCATGATCCACGCCATGGTCTGCTCGTTGGTATTCATGTCCGGGGCGGGAACGTCTTTTTCCGGCCCGATGAAATCGATAATCTCCGACGTGTAGCGCCTGGTCATCCGTTCCAGTTCGCCCTGGCTCATCGTTCTGGGATCGCAGATCACTCCGCCCTTGGCCCCACCAAAAGGTATATTGACCACGGCGCACTTCCAGGTCATCCAACTGGCCAGCGCTCTCACTTCATCCAGCGTCACATCGGGCGAATAGCGGATACCGCCCTTGGCCGGCCCGCGGGCTATGTTATGTTGCACCCGGAAGCCGGTAAACATCTCAATGCGGCCATCGTCCATTGAAACCGGAAAATGCACGATGATTTCGCGTGCCGGAGTCCTGAGCAACTTCCACAGTCCCTCGTCCAGATTCAGCTTTCTTGCTGCAAAATCAAACCGTGCACTTTGGGCTTCCCAGGGATTGATCTCCTGGTCCAAAGTGACGGCTGGGGTTGCTATCGCCATATTCTCTCCAATTCTCTTCGCCTGCCGCGGAGCGGTGGTACCACACTCGACCACCTGCAAATCTCAGATGCGACAGAACTTCCCCGGTTACCCGGATTCTTTTCGCCGGCCCTGCCCCGAACGCTAAAAGGCCGGGATACTGGGCGCACCCTGAAAACTGGAATGAGCCCAAACCCCTGTGAGTCTAGGCCCGCCGGCACTCCCCGTCAAGCCTTGTGGATAGGAGTAGGACCCCCCTTTGGTACTATGCGGAAACCTGTTTTGGCGGGCGCCAGATGTCCCCGCGAACAAAAGCCTCCCCGGCTGGACAACTCCATCGCATCCCTGGCTCACCTATCCCCATTCTTTTACTGGTGAAGAGTGGAGCCATGTCGCCTCAGTTACCTCGAGAGCGGCGCGCAGGACAAATGCCCCACAAAGTTTTGTAAGCTAAGTTACACTTATCAGAGCCCGTTGCATTATGAATCTGCTGTTCTTGCCCTGACCTCGATGGGGTATGACGGAAGGCTTGCTTGCGAATGATGGAGTGGCGATGACGACCGTGGACAAGGTGCTGGTCATCGACGACGACAAAGTCGTAGGCGATATTGTCTCTGCTGCGGCCAATGCGCTGGGTTTGCAATGCGTCGTTACCAAGGATGCCGCCACCTGCCTCAGCCTCGTTCCTTCCGCCTCAACTTTGATTCTGCTCGATCTCATGATGCCGGAGATGGATGGCATCGAGGTGTTGAGACTGCTCGGCGAGCAGCAATGCAAGTCCCGTATCGTGCTCATGAGCGGGATGGACAAACGGGTGATCGAGATCGCCGAAAAGCTGGCCCAGACCCTTGGCCTCTCCGTCGTCGGGCACCTGCTCAAGCCCTTCCCGCTGTCGACCTCAAAGTTGTCTTTGAAGCCAATGCCACGGCGGAAGCACCGGCCGCATCGTCCGCCGGCCCCGAGGCTGCCCTTCCCGACGAGCAATTGCAACGCGCTTTCGAGCGCGGCGAATTCGTCCTCTACTACCAGCCGCAGATCAGCATTGCTACAGGCAAAGTGATCGGCGTCGAGGCGCTTTCCCGCTGGCTGCATCCCGAGTTGGGATTGATCTTTCCCGATCGTTTCATCGCGCGTGCTGAGGCTCTCGGGCTCATGGACCAACTCTGCTGGCTCAGCGCCGACCGCGGCCTGGCAGAGATGAGAATGTTTGCCGATAAGGACGGCGTCTTGCCCCGGCTCTCTCTGAATGCTTCCGTCTACACGATCCGCGATCTCCGCTTCCCAGACATTCTGATGGGCCTGGCCGCCAAACACAATATCCCCGCCGAAAATATCGTCGTCGAAATCACTGAGACCGGCCTCATTCACGAGCTTTCACGCACATTGGACGTTCTCACCCGGCTGCGCATGAAGCAGATTCAGCTTTCCATCGATGACTTCGGCACCGGCTACGCAATGATGCGCCAACTGCAGAACATCCCCGCCACGGAACTCAAGATCGACCAAAGTCTCATCGAGAATATGCACGCGAGCGACAGTGATCGCGTCATGGTGGAAAAGATCATCGAAATGGGACATGATTTGAACCTTGAAGTGATGGCGGAAGGCGTGAAGACCAACGAGCAACTTGAAATGCTGCGCGGAATGGGCTGCGATGGCGCCCAGGGCTATCTCTTGAGCCCGCCTCTTTCCGCTCCCGACCTCGTGGCGTGGCTTGCGGCCTACTCCTCTCGCAATCCATAATGTTCCGGGCCGGCCGGGACGATCTGTCGCCGGCCTGAATCTGTTGCCAAGCCGCACGATTTCATCGACACGTATCGCGCTCTGTCGAATCAAAACTGCTTGTCTGTGAGAGGCGAAATGCAAGTGACTCGACTTCAGGCCCTCAGTGCAGTGCTTTTGTTCGCGGCATGCATTTCTCCCGCCCAGGCGCCACAAACGGTCACTCCCACAGCGCCTTCTCCCACTGCTCAGGCGCCGACAGCGGTCACTCCCACAGCACCTTCTCCCACTGCGCTGCCGCCCCATGCCGCGCCGCTTCCGTCTCTACCCGCGGGGGCTCACCCCCTGGAGCAAGCCGACCTCGAGGCTTTTTTCGACGGCATCCTGCCTCTGCAACTGGAGCGCAGCGACATTGCTGGAGCATCCGTGCTGGTGATGCAGAACGGAAACATCCTCCTCCAGAAGGGATACGGCTATGCTGACCTGAAGACCAGGAAGCCCGTCGATCCCAACACCACAATCTTTCGCCTCGCCTCTATCTCCAAGCTGTTCACCTGGGTCTCCGTGATGCAGCTCGAAGAGCAAGGCAAGCTGAACCTCGACACCGACGTCAATCGCTACCTCGACTTCCAGATTCGCCCCGCCTTCGACAAGCCAATTACCCTGCGCAACCTGATGACCCACACCGGCGGATTCGAAGAGGTGCTGAACGACATCATTATCACCGACCCCAAGCAGGCTGTTTCGCTCCGCGAAGACCTGATTCAGAACCAGCCCATGCGCCTTTTCCCGCCGGGCGAAATCCCGGCTTATTCCAACTACGGCGTCGGACTCGCCAGTTATATCGTGCAGCGTGTCAGCGGCCAGCCCTTCGAGCAGTATGTGCAGCAGCATATCTTCGCCCCGCTCGGCATGACGCACTCCTCGTTTTACCAGCCTCTCCAAAAGCCATTGGCCGACTTGCCGTCACAGGGATATCGCTCCAGCACGCTGAAGCCCCCGGTCGGGTTCGAGATCCTTAATCCCGTTGGCGCGGGCGGCCTCTCTTCAACCGCGTCGGACATGGGCCGCTTCGGAATGGCGCTGCTCAATGGCGGCGAACTTGACGGGAACCGCATCCTGAAGTCGGAAACGATCGCCGAAATGTGGACCCCGCAGTTCCGCGCCAGCGATCAACTGCCGCCCATCTGCATGGGCTTTTATGAAGACTGGCGCAGCAACCTTCACTGGATCGGCCACGAAGGCGATCTGATCGCCTTCCACAGCTTGTTCTTCGTTGAGCCGCAACAAAAAATCATCCTTTTCGTCTCCTACAATTCGGCAGGTGGCGGGGGCCAGCCGCGCCCGGAGATCATCGACTTCTTCTCCGACCGCTATTTTCCAGGAGCACCCAAAGTCGAGCACCCCAAGATCCCGCTCAATCAGCTCAAGGCCATCGACGGAACCTACCAGACCACGCGGCGGGCCGACAGCACAAGATTGAAGCTGCTCGAGCTTTTCAGCCAGGACACCGCAAAGGTCGATAAGGACGGCGTGCTGCACGTTCCCAACTTCAAAAACCTTCGTGGGCATCCCATCAAGTGGAAGCCGATCGGCAAAGACCTCTGGCAGGAAGAAGACGGCCAGGAGAGACTGTTTGCCATCAGGGACTCCCGCAACAAAGTAGTCCGCATCGCCTTCGATTTTCCCGGCGTGCAGTTGCAGCGCGTGCCCTTTTACGACAACCACGGGGTGGTTCTTACGCTGGTGGGCTCAAGCCTGGGAATTCTTGTGCTCGTGGTCCTCGCCAGCCTCATCCGCACGGGTAGGCGCATCTTTCTGCGCAGACGCGCCCGTCCCGCTCCGCAACCGGGGACGATCTGGATCACGTGGGGTCCGCGCTTGGCGGCGTTTGTTTGGGTGCTGTTCCTGGGCAGCATCGCAGTCTTCTTCGCCGTCAAGGGCGACGACCTTATGCCGCCCACGCCGGCATGGTTCAGGTGGTTTGTGGCCATGAACTGGGTCACCGGCGTCGCGCTCCTCCTCAGTCTCTTTGCCATCATCTCTGCAATTCGAATTTGGTCCCGGCAAAATCTGCGCTGGATCACGAAAATGAAGTTTTCGCTGGTCGGACTCGCTTGCCTCATCCTTTGCTGGTTCGCCGTAAACTGGCATCTCATCGGGCCGGCGCACCGGATCTAGAAATGCGCGTACCCGTCCCTCCGGGCATCGCCCTCGACGGGTTCGAAGCAAGTACACTGGTGAGTGTGAAAGCCTCATCCGATATCATTCAGCCCAGCCGCAAACAGTTCCTTTCGCTTGCCAGAGAGCACACGCTTGTCCCCGTCTACCGCACCCTCACGGCCGACCTGGAAACGCCCGTCTCTTCGTTCCTGCGAACCGCCTGGCCTGAGCGCGAGTGTTTTCTTCTCGAGTCGGTCGAGGGCGGCGAGCAGGTGGGCCGCTACACCTTCATCGGGCTCAACCCCTACAAGCGCATCGTGGCCCGCGGACGTCAGATCGCCATCACCGAAGCCGGAAAGACCACGCGCATCGAGGGCGATATCTTTAGCGTGTTGCGCGACGCTCTCGGCGGCCACAAGCCCGCGCGTCTGTCCGGGATGCCTCCCTTCACGGCGGGCGCAGTAGGTTTTTTTGCTTACGATGCGGTTCGCCAGATCGAGCGTCTCCCGCAATTGGCCAAGGACGAATTGGGCGTGCCGGATGCCTGCCTGCTGTTTTTCGATGAAGTGCTGGCGTTCGATCATGTGCGAAAGCAAATCTGGCTCGTCGTCACCGCGGACACCACCCTGGATTCCCCTTCAGAGGCCTACGCCAAGGCCGTAAAACGTCTGATGAAGCTGGAAAAGCGCCTCACCCGTCCATTGCCCAAATTGCCCGCAGCAAAAGGCAGCGCAAAGCTCAAGGTGAAATACCGCACCAGCAAGCGCAATTTCCTGGCCGCCGTCAAGCAGGCGAAGGAATACATCGCGGCCGGCGACATCTTTCAGGCCGTGCTCTCGCAGCGCTTTGACGTGGAGCCGCATCTCGACACCTTCCAGGTATACCGGTCGCTGCGCACCGTGAACCCCAGCCCCTATATGTACTTCCTGCGCTTCACGCCGGAAGGCCCGTTGGGTGCACGGCCCGGTAAGGCTAAAATCTCCTCCAAAAAGTCAAGACCATCGGAGATGGCGCTGGAGCTGGCGGGGTCGTCGCCGGAACTGCTGGTCCGCGTCCACGACGGCCAGGTAGAGTACCGGCCCATCGCTGGAACGCGCCCCCGCGGCGCCAGTGATCAGGAGGACCAGGCGCTGGAACACGAGATGCTCCACGACGAGAAAGAGCGCGCCGAGCATGTGATGCTGGTCGACCTCGGCCGCAACGACGTGGGCCGCGTGAGCCAGTTTGGCAGCGTCAAGGTAGACCGGCTCATGTTTGTGGAGCGCTACTCGCACGTGATGCACATCGTCAGCACCATCGAAGGCCGCCTGAAGCCCGAACTCACCGCCGTCGACGCCTTGCGTGCCTGCTTCCCTGCCGGTACCCTGAGCGGCGCACCCAAAGTGCGCGCCATGGAGATCATCGAGGAACTTGAACCGGCGCGCCGCGGCACCTACGGGGGCGCTGTGCTCTATGCGGATTTCTCAGGGAATCTCGACTCCTGCATCGCCATCCGCTCCCTGCTCACCCAGGGCGGAAAAGGCTACGTGCAGGCCGGCGCGGGCATCGTGGCAGACTCCGTGCCCGAACTCGAGCACCAGGAGTCTCTCAACAAGGCCCAAGCCGTAATTCGAGCCATCCAGCGCGCCCGCGAGCTCTGACGGCCGCGAAGAGCAACCCGACCGAAATCCTGCATCTAATCCGCTAGGTGGGCATTTTCGCCCCGCGATTCGACGCAAGGGGGAACGGCTCCATGCCCATCCGATTCAGGCGCAAGCGC
This sequence comes from uncultured Acidobacteriota bacterium, assembly GCA_963833995.1. GTDB lineage: Bacteria > Acidobacteriota > Terriglobia > Terriglobales > Acidobacteriaceae > Telmatobacter. Next base: position 205,818 of record CAWIAE010000015.1, read on the forward strand.
ACCGAAACCAACCCGCCACCGGAACTGAACCAGCAGCCGCAGAAGAATCTCGAGCGGCCTTCGGCACAAGAAATCTACAAGCAGGTTGCCACCAACGCACGGCAGGAGCTGAAGCGCACCAACACGGCTCTCGGCATCTCCGGCTTTGGCGGAGGCGTATTCATGGGGCTTTCGGCGCTCGGTGTCTCCATGGCCGTGAGCATGCTGGGAAATTCTCCTACCGCGCACCTCGTTTCAAGCATGTTCTATCCGCTGGGATTCATCGTGGTGATCATCGGGCGCGCTCAACTGTTCACTGAAAACACCCTGTACCCCGTGGCCCTCGTCCTCGCCGAGAAGAGACAGTTCTGGAACACAATGCGGCTTTGGGCCGTGGTGCTCCCTTCCAATGTGGCGGGCGCCTTCTCTTTTGCAATGCTGGCCGCCTGGACCTCCGCATTCGATTCATCCACGATCGATTCTCTTGCCACGCTGGGCCTCCATGCGACCCAGCATCCTGCCACCCAGGTCTTCTGGTCGGGCGTAATAGCCGGCTGTGTCATCGCCCTCACCGCATGGATGGTTTCCGGCTCTCACTCCATCACCGGATCGGTGATGATCATCTGGATGCTGATGTTCATCGTCGGCCTTGGCAACTTCGCACACTGCATCGCCAGTTCGTGCGAGATCTTCGTGGCAATCCTGACCCACCGTACTCCATGGGTCTCGTATCCAATGTGGTTCTTTCCGGCTGTAATGGGAAATATCTGCGGCGGTGTCGGATTGGTCACCATCCTCGAATATGGGCAGGTCATCTATGGAGGCGACGCCGAAAGTCAACAGGGAGAGGAATACTAGCAGTCACGGCGGGTGAGCGAGCGCCCAACCGAACACTAATAGTGCGGGAATAATGCGCCCAAATCGAAATCGTACCCAACAGAATTCAATCCCGGACCGGCCGCTTTACGCTGGTCTTTGCCTCCCATGTCTCATACTGCGAAGTCGCTCTGCCCATGCCGCTGGACCGCACCTTCACATATGCAGTTCCAGAGAGCATGCGGCCGGAGCGCGGAGCGCGCGTGATCGTGCCCTTTCGCAACGAAAAACTTATCGGTGTGGTGACTGCGCTTTCCTCTGTTGCTCCCGCGGAGTTCGAAGCCCGCCGCAGGTCAGCCAATGTTATTGGCCTTTCGCGGTTTGTTGTTGAAATTCCTGGTTCATCCAGATTCTGAGCGCGTCCATGTTTTGTGGACGGCCAAGGAAATCACGCACCAGAGCGGCCGCGGGCTTGCTCGCGCCGGGCTCGAGCACGGTACGGCGATAGCGCATGGCGGCCGGTCCATCGAGCAGGTTGTGCTTATCGAACTGGGCGAAGAAATCGATGGCGATGACCTTGTCGAGAAGGTAGGTATAAAGATTGGATGCATAGCCAGTTACCCAGGTGAAGCTGGCGTAGTAGCGATTCCCCTCGACAAATGTATAGGGTGAATAGCGCTCGGCATCTTGCCGGGCGAGCGCATCAAGATTTACTTCCGCAGGCGGGCGGTCGTGAATTTGCAGCATGAAATTCGCAAATTCCAACTGGCCCTGAATCCAGTCTCCACGTCCATAAGCGTCGGCGGCAATCATTTTGGAAATAACTCCGGCGGGAAGGATTTCGCCCGTCTGGTAGTGCTTGGCGAATGATTGCAGAATCGTGGGGTCGTGAAACATCTCTTCCAGCATCTGCGAAGGCGCTTCGACAAAGTCGCCCTCGACGTTGAACCCGCCCTGACCGGACCACTGGCCCTGGCTGCCCAGAATGTGATGCATAAGGTGTCCAAACTCATGAAAGAAAGTGACGACATCGGAATACTGCATGAGTCCCGGATCGCCGGCTTTGCCGCCCGGGAAGTTGCAAACCAGCATGCCTTCCGGAACCTGCCGCCCGCGAATTCCGGGAACGATGGGGGCCGATGAAAACCACTTGTCCTTGCCCTCGCGCGGGTGCATGTCAAGATAGATTCGGCCCAGCAACTTGCCTTTGCCGGGCTCGGCCGCGTCCAGGACATCGAACACCGACACCGACGGATCCCAGGTTCTTGCATCTTTGGCTTCCACAAACTGAATGTGGAAGAAACGCGCCGCGGTTTTCAGGATCCCGGCCTGCACTTCATCGTAGGGAAAGTAGGGCCGCACGCTTTGCGCGTCGAAGTCGTATCTCGCGCGGCGATACTGCTCTTTCCAATAACGTCCATCGGCGGCAGAGATACTGGTCAACCCCGGCTGGCGCTGCTGGGCAAATGTCAGCAACTCGGCGTACTCGCGTTTTGCGCTTGGGCGAGAGGCTTCATCCAACTTCTGCAGCAAGTCCTCAACGTGGCGCGACGTTCCAATCATCTGATCGGCTGTGGCCATGTCGGCATACGTGGGATAGCCGAGCGTGGTCGCCAGGTCCTGGCGTGCGACCAGCAGTTCCTTCAAAACGGGGACGTTCTTCGGATAGGCTCGCTCGGTGTACGCAAGATGCATCCTCATGCGGAGATCGGCGTTCGCGGCAAAGTCAGAAACTGGCCGGGAGTCGGGTTCATCCGTGGTGAGCGTGTAGACGCCGTCGGGGCCCGGCTTGTGTCGGGCGATGTAGTCGGCGGGCATACCATCGAGCTCAGCGCGCGTGGCGGTTATCTTCAATGTGCCGTCGGCCACGTTGCGTCCGAAGGTAAGCGAAAGATCAGTGATCTTGTCCTGCAGGGCGCGAATCTTCTTGCGTGTGGCCCCGTCCTTGTCCACGCCGCTGAGGCGGTATTCAAGGAGCGTCCGCTCAAGGTAATGTCGCGTAGCCGGATCGTTGGTGGGCAAGGGAATCGCCGCGAGCGCCTTGTAGACGCCCTGATTGAGGCTGAGGTCGGTGGCCGCGGACGAGATTTTGGAGGTCATGGCCTGTGCCTTGTCGCGCATGGGCGCCGCATCGGCCACGGAAAAGAGCAAATAGGCATTGTTGCCGGCCAGCGTCAACTCGTTCTGCGCATCGTCGAAGGGGCGCAGCGTGTTTTCCACGGTGCGCGGGCCAGCGACGGCCAACAGCTTGTCCACATCGCTTTTACTATCGGCAAGGCGCTGATTGACCCAGGTGTCGAGCGCTGCCGGATCGCTGCCAATCATCCAGGCATGGAGCGGGTCTGCGGCAGGTTGTGCGGCGGTTTTCTGCTGTTCAACCGCACAGATCGCAATGAGGAGGGGTGCACAGAAAAGCGCGGTGACTTTGACGTAGCCCATGGTTTGCGAATCATATCTCAAACAAGCGTTGATCCCAACACAATTCAATTCCGCGTTCCCGCTTTACACTGATCTTTGCCTCCCATGCCCTCATACTGCGAAGTCGCTCTGCCTGTGCCGCTGGACCGCACGTTCACATATGCGGTTCCAGAGGGCATGCGGCCAGAGCGCGGAGTGCGGGTGATCGTGCCCTTTCGCAACGAAAAACTTATCGGTGTGGTGACTGCGCTTTCCTCTGTTGCTCCCGCGGAGTTCGAAGTCCGCCCGATTGAAGCGGCTCTCGATGAGGAACCGCTGTTAAGCGACAATCTGCTCACCCTGGCAGAGTGGATCGCCCAATACTACCTTGCGCCGCTAGGCGAAGTATTGAGGGGCATGCTGCCCTTGATGGCCGAGGTGCGCCGCACCGTCTACTACCGGCTTACAGACCTGGGGCGGGATTTGCTGGCAGGTAGCCTGGACGGAGATTTGGCTGCATCAAAGCGCAGGCTGTCGCGCGAAGATCAGGACCTGGAGCGCAAGGTTCTGGAGCGGTTGGCGGCAGGTGAAGCGGTGAAGGTCTCAACCCTGCGGACTGCCACCGGCGTCACGCTCCCGGTGCTTGTGGGCCTGCTACGAAAGAAGTGGATCTCCCGCGAGACTTCAGCCGTGGAGCGCGATGCGCGCCGGACAGAGCGCTTCGTCGTGCTCCTTCCCGAAACGCGTCTGCCCGCTCTGACCGCGAAGCAGCAGGCCATCCTTGCCGAGCTTGCTGCATGCGGCGGTGAGCTTTCACTGGCGGGACTGCGCCGCAAAGGGCTGCCGTCTTCCACGCTGCAAACACTGGTGCGGCGAGGGCTGCTGCGCATCGAAGAGCGCGCTGCGGCTTTTCGCCTGGGCGGCATCCAGAGTTCGGCGGAACCCTTCCGCCTGAACGAGCCGCAGACTGACGCACTCGCGGCCATTGTTACTGCATTGGGGGCGTTTCGTCCTTTCTTGCTTCATGGGGTCACGGGATCGGGCAAGACGGCGGTCTACCTGGCAGCTATGCAGCGTGCGCTTGACCGCGGGCTGGCGTCCATTCTGCTGGTTCCGGAGATCGGGTTGACGCCGCAGATGGTGGGATTACTGGACGCGGCCTTCGGCGCGAGGGTTGCGCTGCTCCACTCCGCGCTGACTCCCGAAGAGCGCACGGAGCAGTGGCGACGGATTCATCGCGGCGAGGCGCCCATAGTGGTGGGTACCCGCTCAGCCATCTTTGCACCCGTGCCCAACCTGGGCTTGATCCTGGTCGACGAGGAGCACGACCAGAGCTACAAGCAGGAGGAGACTCCCCGCTACAATGCCCGCGACGTCGCCGTGATGCGCGCCAAGCTGGCGAATGCTGTGGTGGTGATGGCGTCAGCTACGCCGTCGCTGGAAAGCTGGCAGAACTCCGCACAGGGCAAATATGCGCGCATCGAGTTGCAGGAACGCGTGATGAATCGGCCGCTGCCGCAGGTGGAACTGATCGACATGCGCCGGGAATTTAAGGAAACGGGACAGGATCAGTTATTTTCGCGCGCACTGATCACGCAGACGCGCGAGGCCCTGGAGCGCAATGAGCAAGTGCTGATCCTGCTGAACCGGCGCGGCTACTCCTTTGCGGTGATCTGCCGCGCATGCGGGGAAAAGCTGGAGTGCGAGAACTGCGCCATTGCACTCACGCATCACAAGCCAAGTTTAGAAGACACAGGCTTGGCCCGCGCAGGGCAGCGGCTGGAGTGCCACTATTGCGGTTACCGGCGCACCGTGCCCGCGCGCTGCCCCAAATGCGACAGCGAACATCTCTACTATCTCGGCGCAGGCTCCCAGCAAGGAGAAGAGCGGCTCGGTGAGATCTTTCCGGGAGCGCGCATCGGGCGCATGGATCGCGACACGGTGCGCGGACGCCACGATCTTGAACGGCTCCTGGCGCGCCTGCATTCGGGAGAAATCAACCTGCTGGTGGGCACGCAGATGATCGCCAAGGGGCACGACATTCACGGCATCACGCTGGTGGGGGTGGTGGGATGCGATCACGCGCTCTCCATGCCTGATTTTCGTGCCGCGGAACGAGTTTTTCAGCTCATAACACAGGTCTCAGGCCGCGCCGGGCGTGGAGAGCTGCCGGGCCGGGTGGTGGTGCAAACCTATTATCCCGACCACTATGCCATTCTGACTGCGTCCACCCACAACTATGCCGCATTCGTGGAACGCGAGCTGAAGTACCGCCGGTGGCTGCACTATCCGCCGTTCGGGGTGCTGGCCAATGTGCTGGTGCAATCGCAAAAACTTGAGGAAGCGGCCGGTTGGTCAGCAGAACTGGGAAAGTGGTTGCAGAAAGCTGCGCCACAGGAGGTGCGCGTCCTGGGGCCATGTACCGCGCCAATTGCGCGGATCAAGGGCGTTTATCGATTTCACATCATTCTCAAAGCCGGATCGCGCCGGGCGCTGAACGGGACGCTGCGAGGCATGCTCGCGCACGCCGACAGCTCCGGGGTTCCGCGCAAAAACCTGGTGGTAGATGTGGATGCACAGCGGCTGATGTGACGGCGAGGAAGCTTGCGGGACGGGGAAATTGGACTTACGGGCCCGGCCAGCCTCTTTACTTCTCTGTCTTGTCGCCGTTGGTCAACGTGTGCAGTTCTTTTCCCGGTTTGAAGCGCACCGCTTTGCCGGGGGTAATGCTGACCTCAGTTCCGGTGCGGGGGTTGCGGCCAATGCCGGTCTTGCGGGCCCGAACGCTGAAGACGCCAAACCCGCGCAGCTCGATGCGCTCGCCGGCCGTCAGGGCTTCTTTCAGACCCTCGAAGACCGTATCCACCGCAGCCTCAGCCTTAGTGCGGGGCAGGCCCGTGCGCTCGATCACGTGATGTACGATGTCCTGCTTAATCAAAGCGGTTACCTCGCTGGCGCGACTGGAAACGACTGTACCACGCTCTACGGGATTGATGGTACAGAATTTGCTCCGATTGTGGAACACCGGAACCGCCGCTGCATAGATATTTTAGATGATGAAGAAGCAGCGGCGGCTGTTTCGGATCAAAGCCCCATTTCAAATCCGGCGGCGAGGTTGAGGCCGCGCCCCTTCTAGAACCCGCATGACGCCGGGCTGTCTGGCGGAGCGATCAAAAACGGTACCGGACGGCTATTTGCATCAGGCGAGGCGGCATGGCGGATATGGCCTCGCCAAAACTGCCGCTGGAAACGTTGCCCTCAACGGCTGCAGCGCCAAAGAACTGCGCGTGATTCACGAGATTGAAGGCTTCGGCGCGGAATTCGAGCGCTCGATCATCCTTGACGAGGAACTTACGAGAGAGCGTGGCGTCGAAGTTCTCGACGCCGGGACCTGAGAAACCCCGCCTCCGCGCATTCCCCATCGTTCCGAGGCCCGGGAGAGAGAACTGAGAGGCGTCGAAAACCGCTCGGCCGCCTCTTGGGTTGGTGTTGAGATTGAGGGACTTGCCGCTCCAATCCGGCGTGTCGACGCCATTATTGTTGATTCCGTTGGGGATGGTTCCCAAAAGCGACGTGTCGGTGTTGTTGAGCAGAGTGACGGGCAGGCCGGAAGTGAGACGGGCAATGCCTGCGAAGGCCCAGCCAGAGGAAAGCTCTCTGACGCGGGCCCCGCGCCTTTTGCCTGGGATTTGGTATTGGAAGCTGGCAACGAAATTGTGACGCAGATCAAAAGCGGAAAGCCCGCGGCTCAGCATTGGGTCGATTGGATTTACGGGCTCCGGCAAGCCGGCGGACTGATCGAGGGATTTCGAGAAAGTGTAGCTCAACAATGATTCAAGCCCATGGGAACGATGATTGAGCGAAGCTTCGAGGGCGTTATAGCTGGCATTGGCGATGGTGCGCTGCAACTCGACGGATCCAAAAGCCGGCCCGAATTCGGTACGGGCAGTCTGCTCGTTGAACGGCCCGCAAGCGGAGCCAAGGCTCAGGCAGAGTGCAGGATTCGCGGGATTTGCTTCCTCGAGGACCAGAAGGTGATGCGAGGAAGCGCCAACGTAGCTGAAGGTGGCCAATGTGGAAGAGCCGAATTGGCGCTCGATGCTGGTCATCCAGTGCTCAGCGTAGGGGGTCACATCGCGCGGATCGACGGCGGGAATACCCACCAGCGGCTCAAACTGCCTCCAATCGACGGTGGTGTCGGGATGTGCGCGGCTGGCGCCGAATGCTACTTTCTGGAGCGGGAATCGCTGCCCGGCGTCTGCCCCGGTTGCAGCCACGGTGAACGGGGACTCAAATAGGGGAGGCGCGGCGGATGTATAGGTGTAACCGTAGGGCGGGTTGGCGCTCATGATGCCGGCGGAGAGTCCTTCAAACGCGGTGTAGAAGATGCCGTAGCCGAACTTGATCGTGGTTTGACCCGCGGGACCGGCAAGCCTGTGCAGCCAGGGAGCGGAAAAGTCCGGGGACCATGCCGCGCCAAAGCGGGGAGCGAAATTGTTGCGTGCGGGGGCCAGCGACTGAGGCACGCCGGGATCGCCGGGAAAGACCAGACCGCGCGGAGCCCCTGGAAAAACCTGCGACTGCTCGCCCTCGATCAGTGTCTGAAGCTGATTGGACTTCTCGCTCCAGGGGCGAATGCGGTCCCAGCGCACTCCGTAGTTGAAGGTGAGATAATCCGTGGCTTTCCAACTGTCCTGAACGAAGGCCGCCGCATAAAGGTCTCGATTGTAAAAGTCCTGGGCCTGGCCCTGAGTGAAGCTCGACGGGACACCCAGAAGAAAGTCGGCAAAGTCAAGGCCCGTTTCCGACCCGCTGAACGCGAAGCTCCCGTTGAACACCACGTCCGGGTGAGTGTTGATCTGGTTGGCATGCACTTCGCCGCCAAACTTGAACCCGTGCCGGCCGGCCATGCGTGAGAAAGCATCGCTGGCCTCATAGACGTTTTCGGCCTGCACCAGCGCCGTGGTGTCGACGCCCATGGTGAAGTCGTTGAAGGCGACGTTCTCAATGCCAACTGTGGAAGGCTTGAGCGTCACGATCCCGTTGAAACCTTGCTGGCCAAGCGACGGTCCCACGCCGCCTCGCGGCTGGCCGACCGCATTCGAATTGCGCATGTAGCTCAGATGCAACTCATTCAACGCATTGCCGCCGAAAGTGATGGAATGAGCCAGGCTGGCGAGCTGCGCGCGGCCGTTGGAGGTGGCGTTGAAGCCTGGAACGTTTGCCCCGCCCGTGCCGGTGGGATAGGGGTTGTCGAGTGAGTAGCTGTCAAGGAAGTAATAACCGGTCAGAGTGCTCTTGTCGTGTCTCCAGTCCAGGCGGAGCGCGCCCTTGTTGTCCTGCAGTCCCTCGATACCGGCAGAGGTGGTAAACAGCGCTGTGCCAGCGTTGGGCGCGGGGATCGACGAGAGCAGGTAGCTGGCCGGTGCAGGCCAGGCGGATTGCGGTATCTGGCCGCCGGGAAAGACATCGGAATAGCTCTCTCCGGGAGTAACCGTGCGGCCCAATCGCGACGAGAGTAAAGCCGCCCAGTAGTCGCCGTTGACACTGCCGGTCAGCGGCTGCTGGCTGAAGTCGCCGGCTCGCTCTGCCATGGAGGGCACGGAGATGTTGCCCGTGTCGATTCCCTCAGAGAGTCGCGTGCCCTGGTAGTCGGCGAAGGCCATCACTCCCTTGTGAAATGGTTCGCCACCGAGGGTCCCGCCGTACTGGTTTTGCCGATATGCACCGCGGTCCTGCGAAAAGTAATTGCGCGCATCCAGAGACGTGTTGCGCAGGAATTCGAAGGCGGAACCGTGGATCTGCGCTTCTCCAGACTTGGTAATCACCAAAACTTGTCCGCCGCTGGAGTTTCCATATTCGGCGTCAAAGTTGGAAGTCAGCACGCGAAAGCTATCGATTGCATCCAGATTGGGCACGATCGAAGTGCCCATATTCACGTCCTCTTCCACATCGCTTCCGTTGACGCGGAACCCGTTTGAGGACTCGCGCTGCCCGCTGATGGAAAGGTTGCCGGGATTGATATCGCCGGAGGGCGGCGTGGAAGCGACGCCCGACATGATCACAGCGCCGGGCTGCGCGGTGTTCTGCGGCACGATGCCCGGTTGAACCGCCATCAGATCAGTGAAACTCCGACCGTTCAAAGGCACGCTTTCAATGTTCCTGGTGGTGAGCGTCTCACCAAGCTGCGTGCTGGTGGTGGCGGCCACCAGGGAATCGGCGGTCACCTCCACCGTCTGGGTGGTTCCGTCGACTTTGAGAGTCAGGTCAAGGTCGGCAGATGGCACAGACGGGGTTACGGACACCTGCACCTCGTAGGGTGCGAAGCCGGGGGCCTGAACTTCCAGTTCATAAGTCCCGGGTGCGGGGAGTGAGACCCGAAATTTTCCCTGGTCGTCTGTTTGAGACGCTAAAGGGGGGTGAGAAGCCAAGGGAGTCGCGTCCGCGGGCCGCCTCAGAGTGACCGAAGCACCGGGGATGAGCGCGCCGCTCGCGTCTTGAACTTTGCCCGAAACGCCATATTCCGGCACTGGCAAAGAACTTGCAGGCCTTTGATAACAAATAAGAAACGCAAAAAGAAACAGAAAGCTCCCGGTGAAGCCTAAACTTTGAGGCGATCCGATCTTGAGGTGCAGGTGCCGCAGGAATTCTGACGTTCTTCGCATATACGACTCTTTTAGTCCTCTTTCGCTGATTCTGAATATACGACAAATTAAGTCCGCATTATTTGCTGTGATTCAAATCACACCACATCGTGGGAACAAAGGGATTGGAACGCGACAGAGGCGACACCAGAGGAGAATCGGAGTCGAAGAAGAATATTGACAACCCATAACCATATGGTTATGCTTTTGTCGTGCAAGCTGTGACGGATGACTGTTTCAACACCCTCGCCAAACCTCAAGAGGCAGAGCAGAAAGGACGGACCATGCAAATCAAACTGACCGGCGTCTTCGTGGACGATCAAGACAAGGCCCTGAAGTTCTACACCGACGTTCTGGGCTTCATCAAGAAAATGGATTTCTCCATGGGGAATTACCGGTGGCTCACCGTGGTGTCTCCTGAAGAACCAGAAGGCACGCAACTGGTTCTAGAGGCTAACCACGGCTATAACCCGGCCGCGAAGACATATCAAGAAGAGATCTTTCGGAACGGGATAGCCGCGGCTAATTTCTTCGTCGGGGACGTCCAAAAAGAGCACGATAGGCTGAAACAACACGGCGTGACCTTCATCAAGGAGCCGACCAAGACCACGGGTTCTACCATCGCGGTGCTTGACGACACATGCGGAAATCTCATTCAGATCACACATCTGGATTGGTAGCGCGCCACAGGCCTGGGGGGACTTTGCATGCAAGCCGTCGCGAACAATGTTTTCAGGGCGCTCGCCGACCCGACGCGTCGGGCGATCTTCGAGCGTCTGGCCCGCGACGGGGAACAGACGGTGCGTGCCTTGACCGATCGTTCCGGCGTTTCACAACCGGCCGTCTCCAAGCATCTGACCGTGCTGAAGCAGGCGAAGCTGGTGCGGCATCGCCACGAAGGTCGCAAAACGCACTATAGCGCACAACCCCAAGCTCTGGCGCCGCTGGTCGACTGGATGAGCGTCTACGGCGCCTTTTGGCGCGACCGGTTTGACCGTCTCGAATCCCTCCTGGAAAGGATGGACTCATGAACGCTCCAACCGGGGAGACTTGTTCTCTGGTCATCGAGAAAGAAATGCCCTTTCCACCGTCGAAGGTCTGGCGCGCGCTGACCGAAACCTCATTGATCGCCGAGTGGCTGATGGAGAACGATTTCCAGCCGGAGGTCGGCCACCGGTTCAGTTTCCGCGCCACGCCCATGCCACAATGGAACGGCGTCATCGACTGTGAAGTCCTGGTGGTCGAACCGAATTCACGGCTCTCGTATCGCTGGGGTTCTTTGGGTTTGGAGAGTGTCGTCGCCTGGACGTTGACACCGACTGAGCGCGGCACACACGTACGCGTGGAGCAGTCCGGCTTCGGTCCCCATCAACAGGCAAATTACAAGGGTGCAAAATACGGCTGGAAGAAGTTCATCAGCAACCTGGAGCGCGTCGTTGGAGGGTTCGAACAATGAAAACGAACACCATTGCCTATTGGACTACGACCATACTCGTAGTGTTCTTTATCGGGAGCGGCGGTGCAGCGCAGGTGGCGCAATATCTGGGCAATCCCCATGGAGTCGTGCCCGTCCTAGGCTACCCAATGTACTTCTTCGCCATCCTGGGATTCTGGAAGGTGTTGGGAGCCATTGCCATCCTCGTGCCGGGTTTTCCTCGGCTCAAGGAATGGGCATATGCCGGCATCTTCTTCGATCTCACGGGCGCGGTCGCATCTGTCGCTGCGGTCGGCGGTTACGGCGTTTACGGCTTTCACGTCCTCGCGCCGCTCATCATCGCGGGTTTTACCGTGGCATCGTGGGCACTGCGACCGCCGAGCCGCACCATCGGCGTGCTCTTTCCAGCGAAAAACAGCGGGCAGGTTGTGAACGCGCGGGGAGAGAACATTGGCCGAGAGTCGGCGGAGGGGTGAGCTGTTGACATTTGAATCGAAGATGCCCTAAGCCGTCTTAGGCCGGGGACGTGTTCAGGGCCACGGCGGCGCGAATCAGAGCTTTCAGCGCCTTCTCGTTCACTTTGTCGCCTTCGCCGAAGTCAATGGCGCGCCTCACTCTGCCTTCGAGACTAGAATTGAAAAGACCTGAGGGATCATCCAAGAAGGCGCCCCTGGCGAACGTCATCTTTACGGCCTTCTTATAGGTCTCGCCCGTGCATATCAACCCGTCGTGAGACCACACAGGATTCTCCCACTTCCACTCCTCGATGACGTCAGGATCGGCTTGCTTGATCAGAACGCGGAGGCTGGAAAGCATCTCTCCGCGCCAGTCGCCCAGTTCCTGGATTCTCGCGTCGATCAGCTGAGACGCAGATTGGCCAGATGCCGATTCGGTACTCTGGGAACCGCTCTTCTTCGTCATGAATGCTCCCTTCCCACCAGGCTGCTCTTCCCGGACTCCCCGGCTGCTTCCTCTTCCGTATGCTTATCATGCCAGAGTTCAAATAAGATGAGACGGGACCAGCCAAGGGCCTAACCCGCCGAGTGCTCGTAGCCGCTGAGATGGACGAGGAAGGCAATATCTACGTGCTCGACGAGCCTATGGCAAGCCTGCACATGAACGCGCCATTCCATCGCCGCGCCGGTTGTCATCGGCGGGTGCGTTTCGTAAGATGAAGCATTCAACCGGCAACAAACGCCCGCTGACAACCCGGACGCGGTTCGGAAGAGGAGAGGTATGTCGATTCGCTCGATCGGGTCCTATCCGGGCCCACGACAGGCGTTCATCGCAGTCTGCGGGATGCGATGCGCTGAAGTGAATTGCTGCAATCGCGTTAGCCGGGTATTTTAATGTCCTCGACGCAACCCAAACCGATTCGAGTGGGCTTGCTGGCTGGAGAACCTATCCGGCTGGAGGGCCTTGCCACGATTTTCGAACAGCAGCCCCAGCCTGGCCGGGCGCAATTGCTTCCGGTGGTGGGAAACCTTCAGAATCTGCTGACGAATGAGTCCATCGATTACCTCGTCGTCGACCTGTGCGAGTCCTCCGAACGGCTGGATTCGCTCGCGGAGATTCGTCAAGCGCGTCCCGATCTGCGCCTGATCGTGATCGGCCCGGAAGGCGACGACCAACTCGTGATGGACTCGATCGTGGCCGGGGCGCGTGCCTACATGGACGGCAGCGCTGGTCCAGATGTGGTACGACAGGCGATTGAGATTGTCATCTCCGGGTCCATTTGGGCTCCGCGGCGTTTGCTCTCAACGCTCATTGATCGTCTGCTTTCTGGTTCCGGGGGCGGTGGACCGTTGGTTCCGCCGCATGTGACCGCCCGCGAGCGCGAGGTCCTCGACCTGATCCTGCTGGCGCATTCCAACCGGGAGATCGCCCATGAACTCGGCATCGAAGAGCGTACGGTGAAGGCCCATGTGAGCAGGCTGATGCGCAAGACTGGCGCCGCAAACCGGATCGATCTTTCGATGTGGGCATTGCACGGCGCGTTGGTGCCGAAGACGAGTGCGAGGCAAGGTCGCTAACGACGGAATTCGGTGAAACGATTACGCGCGGGCGTTTGTTGGTTACTAAAAGCCACCATCCTTAAGTACCCTTGTGCAATTCAGGTTTGTTCCGCGACACTTCATATAGAAACAACGCAGATCTGGGGAAAGGGGTTCCCAGGCAGCATTTATACGATGAAGCCTGGGAACTCCTCTTTTTTTTGCGCTGCACTCTCCTAACCAAACAGCCTCACCCCGATCAGCCTACCCCTTCAAGATTCTCAGCATCAAAGTCTCAAGTGGTTCTTGGTGCAACTGTGCTCAGCAGGCCCTTGACTGATATCGCTTTATCGTTGTGTCAAGGTCCTTCTGATCCGCATTTTGTTTCTGTCGTTTTCAGGGACATGATGTAGGCTGATCTGGGACATAATCTGATGGAAAGCGCAGTTACGCTTTTCCCCGGTGTCTGGCAGCGGCTGCGCATTGCGGTTTGGTTTGTAACCCGATAACCCGCGCCGCCCAGGGTGCGGATTGGAAAGGATTTCTATGAGGAAAGCAATTGCGTCGCTTTGTCTCTGCGTTTTTTTCACCTGCGTCGCGCATGCAGCGTCGTCCCGGGAGGATTTGCAGAACCGCATTGACGCGGCAAGAACCGTCCTGAACGAGATTACAACGGCTCAGGACCGCACCATTCCGATGAACGTGCTCGAGCATGCAACCTGCGTGGCCGTGGTGCCGGGCATGATCAAGGGAGCCTTCATTTTCGGAGCTCAATATGGGCAGGGCGTGGTGACCTGCCGAACCGGACACGGTTGGAGCGCGCCGGTTTTCATTCGCATGGCCGGTGGCTCGTGGGGTCTGCAGATCGGCGGCCAGTCCACCGACCTGGTCTTGATCGCGGTGAACTACAAAGGCATGCAAGACCTGCTCAAGAGCAAGTTCAAGATTGGCGGCGATGCTTCCGCCGCGGCTGGCCCAGTTGGCCGCGCGGGCCAGGCAGCTACGGACTGGAAGATGAACTCCGAGCTTCTCAGTTACTCCCGCGCCAAGGGTCTGTTTGCTGGTATCGATCTTGACGGGACCAGCGTGACCCAGAACAAGGACGATACCGATACCTACTATGGCGGCGATCACAGCTTCGAGTCGATTCTGAAGGGCGAAGTTGCGGTTCCTCCGGGCGCTGAGCCGTTTGTACGCGACGTTGCCCACAAGTTCGTGTCTGCAAAGAAGAACTACTAGCACGATTTACCAGACAACAAGGGCGGCTCCAGCGGAGTCGCCCTTGTTGCCTGGAGGCGCGTAACACCCCGCCCCGAAGAGAGCGGGGATACGGCCATCGCGGCAATGACCTACACTTGATCTTTGCCCTTTACGATGCGGGAGAAGATTGAGTCTTGGCTGGTGCTGGCCGTGGCGCGCGCGTTGGGCCGGACGCCGCGTGGTCTTGCGCGCCTGTTCGCCGGCGCACTGGCGTGGGCGGTCTATCGCGGAATGGGCCGGCTTCGCCGCGTAGGTGTGCGCAATCTTTCGCTGGCGCTTCCGGAGCTTTCGCCGCAGCAACGGGAGACAATCCTGCGCGGGGTCTATCAACACCTGGGTTGGCAGCTCGTGGAGTTCTGCCGCATGACCCGTTACACGCCAGAAAATACCCGGAACTGGATTCGTACTGAAGGCCTGGAGCACTACCTGGCAGCGCGAGCGCGCGGCAAGGGGGTACTGGTGTTGACTGGACATCTGGGAGCGTGGGAACTCTCCAGCTTCTACCATTCGCTGATGGGATATCCCATGGGCATGGTGATTCGGCGGCTCGACAATCGTGTTCTGGATGAGTTTGTGAATGGCATCCGCTGCCGGCATGGCAACCGGGTTCTGCATAAGGACGACTTTGCCCGCGGCCTGCTTACCGCCATGGGCGACGGGGACACGGTGGGCATCCTCATGGATACGAACATGACCCCGCCACAGGGCGTGTTTGTGAATTTTTTCGGGCGCCCGGCTTGCACTGCCGCAGGCCTGGCGCGGGTGGCCTTGAAGACCGGTGCGGCCGTGCTGCCGGGTTTCATGCTGTGGGAGCCGGGCGAGCAAAAATACGTGCTGCACTTTGGTCCCGAGCTTATGTTTGAACCTACCGGCTATCACGAGGGCGACATTCGGGCGGCGACCCAGCTGTGCAATGATGCGCTTGAATCGTGGATTCGACGGTATCCTGACCAGTGGCTGTGGATACACCGCCGCTGGAAGACTCGGCCTCAAGGCGAACCGGCTCTCTATTAGTCGTCGCTGACCGCTGCTCTTGAACCAGATCCGTGGGCCCGGGAGAGGAGAAACACATGACGCTGGGTGAGCTGGTTGAACAACTGGACGGCACTCTTGCGAAGGGTGATCCGGACCTTGTGATTGACGGAGTGAACTCCGCCGATGATGCAGGCCCGTTGGATCTTGCGTTTGCCGAAGACGTGGATTCGGCTGCCAAGGCATTCGACAGCTACGCGGCCGCCGTGGTGCTGCGGCCGGGTAGCAAGATCATCTATCCTTCCGGCAAGTCGATCGTCGAAACGCCGCAACCTCGCCTCTGGTTTGCGCGCGCCGCCAAGTTGCTGGCCAAGCCGGTGGCCGGGTCAGGAGTGAGCCATGGAGCGTTGGTTGCATCGGATGCCGTGCTGTCGTCGCGTGTTTCCGTGGCTGCCGGCGCCATTATCGAGGCCGGTGCGCATATCGGCGTTGGAACGCGCATCGAAGCCGGGGCAATCATCTGCCAGGGGGCGCGGATCGGGGCGCGCTGCCACATCTATCCGCGCGCGGTGCTATATCCCGGAACTACACTGGGCGACCGCGTCGTGGTGCACGCCGGCGCGGTGCTGGGGGCAGATGGATTTGGGTACGTGCGCGACAATGTCACCGGCGCCTACACCCAGTTTCCGCAACAGGGCAAGCTGGTGATCGAGGACGACGTGGAGATCGGGGCCAACTCCACCGTCGACCGCGGGGCCCTGAGCGAAACCCGAATTCGCCGGGGAACCAAGATCGACAACCTGGTGCACGTCGGCCACAACTGCGACATCGGCGAAGATGTAATCCTGGTGGCGCTGACCGGAATCTCCGGCTCCAGCACGGTGGGCAACAGCGCCGTGATCGCGGGCCAGGTGGGCATCGGGGATCACGTTCACATCGGCCCGGGGGTAATCCTGGGCGGCCAGGCAGGCGTGTTGAGCGGCAAGACGCTAACCAACCACGGACTCAGGCCGGGCACGGTTCTGTGGGGCACGCCGGCGCGCCCGTTGAGGCAGGTGCTGCGCGAACAGGCCACGCTGACGCGGCTGGCAAAGCGCTCGACCAAAGTTGCGGAGAGGCCGTGAGTGAGACCGGCGGAGCGACCGGGACCGGAGTGGGATGAAAAAGAATGCAATCGGCATAGTTGGAATTGCGATTGCCATCGTAGTTGCATTGCTGGTGGCGATGGGCAAGACGCCTTCGCCTGTGCGCCACATGTTTCAACTGGATGGGGCGCTGATCGTGGTGATCCTGGGCCTCGTAGCCGCCGTGCGTGGCTCGTTGCTGTGGCTGATTTTGAGTGCGGCTGGAGTTGCCGAAGTCGCGCTGATTATCTTTTAGTGTGATGAATTGCAAATGCCTTTACGCGGCATGACGAAGGTTTCCATCGAGATGTTGGCCGGCTTCGGCGGCGGATCAGCAAAACACGAATCAGGCAAATTGAGCCGGTTCTGAGCTACTTGCCTGGGGGGAATGGCTCCGCCTTGAGGGTTCCGTCGCGTTGCTTGATGAGCATCTGTACCTTGCCTTCCGCGGCGTCGAGCTCTTTTTTGCAGGCGGCGGAGAGTTGCACCCCTTCTTCAAAAAGCTTGAGCGATTCTTCGAGACTCAGATCGCCTTTCTCCAACTGATCGACGAGCGTTTCGAGCTTCTTGAGCGATTCTTCAAACGACGGCATAGCGACTACTCCATTTCAACATTGACCCTGGGCAGAACACTGGCGATCACTTCGGCGGCGGCGTTGTAGCGGCCGAAGGGGGCGCTGACCTGAACCCCCTGGACCAGGGGGCGCACCACTTCCAGCATCTCCTGTGCGATCAGGATGCCTTCTTCACGGGCCGCATCGGGGGTGTCCGCCTGGGCCATGCGCAGCATGATTTCCTCAGGCATGGAGACGCGCAGGTCGTTCTTCATAAACTCGGCGTTGCGCAGGCTGGTGAGCGGCCAGATACCCGCGATCACCGGGATGCGGAAACCCTCGATGCGCTTGAGGAACTCCTCGAGCAGGCGAAGGTCGAAGACCGGTTGAGTGATGGCGTACTCGGCGCCGGCCTCCACCTTGTAGGCAAAACGCCGGAGCTCATGCTCGATGTCGGGCGCACCGGGGTTGGCGGCGATGCCGATGGTGAAGTTAGTGGATGCGCCGATGGAGTTGGCGCCGACGTCGAGGCCGTGATTGAGACGGCGAACGAGATTCACCAGGCCGATGGCATCCACGTCGAAGACCGAGGTTGCGTCGGGGTAGTTGCCCAGCCTGGGTGGGTCCCCGGTGAGGCAGAGAATGTTGCGCAGGCCGATGGAGGAAGCGCCCAGCAGATCCGACTGAATGGAGAGGATGTTGCGATCGCGGCAGGTGTAGTGGAGGATCGTCTCGATGCCGGTGTGCTGCTGAACCTGAATGCAGAGGCTCTGCGCGCTCATGCGAGCCGCTGCGCGGGGCGAGTCGGGCACGTTGATGGCGTGAACTCCGAGCTGCGCGAGCAGCATGGCGCCTTCGATTTCCCGGGAGCAGTCGATCCCATGAGGCGGCTCAATTTCAACCAGGGTGATGAATTTGCCCTGCTCGATGAGCGACCCGACGCGGGAGCGCTGACCGAGCCGCTCAGGCGGCGTTTCAGTGGAAACGGCGGCTGCCGCTCCGGCTTCCACGGTGCGCGCCTGGGCATCGATGGCGCGCATGGCCGAGCGCATGGCGCGAATGTGATTGGGGGTAGTGCCGCAGCAGCCGCCCACCATCTGGGCTCCCGCAGCAATGGCCTTGCGCGCAAAGCCGGCCATGTATTCCGGCGAGCAGAGATAGATGTTGCGGCCTTCGACGGCGCGGGGCATGCCCGCGTTGGGCATGGCCGCCAGGGGCAGAGTGGTGGCCGGGCGCATGGCCTCGATAGCGGTGAGCACGGTAGTGGGACCGGTGGAGCAGTTGACGCCGATGGCATTGGCGCCCCACTTGGTCAACAGCGCAGCGGCTTGCTGCGGCGACGAGCCGTCGAGGCAGTTGCTCTCGTCGTCCACCGTCACCATCACCAGCACGGGCAACTCGGGCGCGGTTTCCTGTGCAGCCAGCAGGGCCTCGCGAGCCTCATTCAGGGCGGGCATGGTTTCAATGATCAGAAGATCCACTCCCGCCTCTGCCAACGCGCGCATCTGTTCGGCAAAGGCGGCGCGGGCTTCGTCAAGACCCGTCTTGCCCAGCGGCTCCAGGCGCACACCCAGCGGACCCACGGAACCGGCTACCCACGCATCGCCGGCCTGCTTTTCTTTCAGGTGCTTCACGGCTTCGCGCGCGATTTTCACTCCGGCGGTGTTGATGGCGGCGACTTTCCCGCCCAATCCGTGACGCGTGAGCCGAAAGCGGTTGGCCCCGAAGGTATTGGATTCCAAAATCTCGGCGCCGGCCTGCAGGTACTCCTCGTGGACCGAGAGAATGAGGCCGGGGTCGGAGAGGTTGAGTTCGTCGTAGCAACGATTGATGAAGATGCCCCGAGCGTAGAGGACGGTGCCCATGGCGCCGTCGGCGAGCACTGGACGATTAGCGAAGATGTCGGCAAATTGCGGCATTCTGATGACATGCTAAGGCACGCGGGCGAGCCGCGCCAGCCGAGCGGCTCGCTTTGTTATACTTCGGTAGTCAAACGGTCTGTCATCTAAATCTCAGGCGTGAGTGACGAGAGCCATTTTTCCGGGAGTCGAGGAGAGACACGAGTCGGGGTCCCGACGGACAAATTTTCGTTCGCAGAGTGGTTCTGTGAACGCCGAGCGACTTCGAAATCGGAAAAGATGATTCGCGTTCTCCGCGGTTTTTTATCGAGGTAAGGGATTTTGAAGAAAAGAAGTCTTTGGTTAAGCGCCGCCGGAGCCCTGGTGGTTGCAGTTGCGCTGGCGGGATGTGGGTCAACAACCTATTTTGCGGGCCGGCCGTTGCCGCCTAGCGGGTTGTCCAACCGCGTTTTGATTGCAATCCAGAACCCCAGTTCCTTTACCAAGGGCGCCCTGCAGTTTGTGGACGCCTTCTACGATATCCGCTACAGCTACAATTCTAAGACTCCCAGTTTCTCGATCTCCGGGTTTTCGGGCGCGCTGCCGACCACCATCCAGAACATGCCTGAAGAAGAAGAGGGCGCTGTCTACGGCTCCGGCGACGGCTCCCTGACCTTGATCAGCTATGCCAAGGAGAACACCACCGGGACCGTGTCGAACCTGAATCCTCCGTGTTCCAGCGTGTTCATCACGCGAAATCAGAGCTATGCTTTCTGCGCCAGCCAGCAATCTCACGTCTTGACTGTGGTCAATCGGGTGTCTGGCCAGTCTTTCGCGCTGAACCTGCCCGGCGTCTATCGCGTGAGCGTGAATCCCGGCGGATCAGCCGCCCTGGCGTTCGTAGAGAACTCCAACTCCATCTACTATGTTCGTCAGCTAACCGCGCAGCAAACGCTCGCCTATTCGGGCGGCTCAGGCACCTGGCCGCTGGGCGCGCAGGATTGCGAACCGCAGAACGCACCGGGTTTTTGCATTTTTCAGGCGCTGGATCCTTCAAGCACCAGCGGGAACCTCAAGCCGCTGACGTTTGACCGGCCGGTCAAGGCTGTCTTCTCTGAAGACGGCGGGACCGCGTATGTGCTGAACTGCGGGCCTGAATGCGGGGGCACGAAGGCTTCAGTGTCCATCATGTCTACGTCTCCCTTGATTTTTCTCGCCGGGCAAGCCTCGGGAACGCTACCCACGGCGGCAGGCCTTGCTTCAGATTGCGCCGCAACCCCCAACGCAAGCACGTGTACGCTTGCCATTCCGGGAGGAGCCAGCAACGCTCTGGTGAATGGCTCTGTGATGTACGTGGTGGGGCAGGAGCAGGCAACGGACGGGCTGTTCACGGGGAATCTGACGGCGGTGAGTCTTGCTTCCACGGCCTCCAGCACCATCAGCGCTACGAGTTCCACGTCGATCAGCGATGGCGAGCCTGGGGCGATGAGCCGCATGATCCTGGCCGATGACAACACGCTCTGGGTAGGCATGACGAAGTGCAACAACGGCGCTCGCTATGCCACTGGACAGTCTTACGGCTGCCTCACGATGTACAACACCTCGACCAACTCGGTTACCACCATTGAGCCGTACCTGGGAGACGCGACGGGAATTGCCGCCGTTACCGGCCTCCACAAGGTGTATGTTGCGCAAGGCGGACAGGTGTACATTTACGCCACCACGGACGGCACATCGATCAACAACCAGTATGTGACGGTGACAGGGACGGCCTATGACGTGGCGTTCATGGATGCGCATACCGACGCAGACAACACTGTGTACTGATTCCGATGACTGCTTTTTCCGATCTGCTTCCGGCTGATGTGCTTGCCATAGCCGCGCACCGGGACGACGTGGAACAGACCTGCGGCGGCACTTTGCTGCGCATGGCGGCCCGTGGCCTGCGCACCGCCATTCTCGACCTGACGCGGGGCGAAGCCGGATCCCGAGGCACCGCGGAGCAGCGGGCGAGCGAAGCCGAAGAGGCGGCCCGCCTGCTGGGGGTAAGCTGGCGGCAAGCTCTCGATCTGCCCGACGGCGCGGTTGAGAATTCCCTTGAAAACCGCATTAAGATTGTCCGCGTGCTGCGGCAACTGCGGCCGCGAGTTGTGATTCTGCCCTATTGGCAGGCTCGCCATCCCGATCACGCCACTTCTGGGGTGCTGGGGTACGAGGCGTGCTTTCTCTCCGGGCTGGCGAAGATCGATACCGGAGAGTCTCCCCACCGCCCCTTCAAGATTGTGTATGCCAGCCTATACGCCGATGTGCGCCCCGGTTTCGTGGTGGATATCACCAACTTCATTGACCAGCGTCACGCCGCTCTGATGGCCTACCGCTCGCAATATGCGAATCAGGCCAACGCCGGCGGCCTCTTCGTTCCCGAGGAGGAGATCCGGGAACGGACCTTTGCCGAAGCGCGCCATTACGGCTTGCTCGCTGGTGTGCGCTACGGTGAGCCATTCGTGCAAAAAGAGGTGGGGCTGGTGGACGATCTGACCCTGCTGCCGGTTCAGTCAATCTAGTGGCTAGGCTGAGCGAAGCATGAATATATCTTCCTTAGAAGCGCGCCTCACCGAATAGTGCGGCGGGGCTGCCTCAGCCAATTCCTTGATCTTCCGCAATAGCTCCGTTGGATGGATCGGCTTGGAAAGCACCTCAAAACCCTGCCCGCCGTTTCCCGGTCCGAACCGATTGCCCTGGTCGGAGAACAGCAGGATTTTGCAATTCGGACATTTTGCCCGCACTTGAATCGCAAGTTCAATTCCGGAAAGCTGAGGCATGACGACGTCGGAGATCATCAAGTCTGGAGTCTCGCTATGAGTGGCCAGCAACACTTCGCGCGGCTCGATGAAGAATGTGGCCACGAACCCATGCATGCACAGAATCGTGCTCGGGGTCGATGCGATTACCGGCTCATCGTCCACCACAAATACGCGGCGAAGCCTCTGTGCGATGGGCATAGATCTCCTCTCACAGTTTCCGGGGGGTTGGCGGGCAACGGACCAAAAGCCAATCAACCCCCCGGCTGTGCAGGAAAATTACCTGGGAAAGCCGATTACCGCGAACTTAAGTAATCACAACCTGAAAGTATGTCTCTTACCGAACGGAATCTGACGAATTTCTCCACAGGCCCCTGTGAAAAAGAGGTTCAGGTACAACTCCGAAAAAGTTGCCGGCATATTGTCCCGCTACAGATTTGCGGAGAGTTGCCGCGTGCGCGCTACACTGAACTCCACCATGGTTTTTGTTCTCGACAACTACGATTCCTTCACTTACAACCTCGTCCAGTATCTGGGTGAACTGGGCGCCGAAGTTGAAGTGCGGCGCAATGATGAACTTACGGCGGAGGACGTCGAGGCCCTCAAGCCGGAGCGGATTTTGTTGTCGCCGGGCCCCTGCACGCCAGGAGAAGCGGGCATCCTGGTTCCGTTGATCCGCCACATGGCGCAATCGCCGCGGAGAGTGCCGATCCTGGGCGTCTGCCTGGGCCACCAGGCGATTGGGGAAGCCTTCGGGGGCAAGGTGGTGCGTGCAGAACACCTAATGCATGGCAAAACAAGTCCTGTTACGCACGATGGAAAGGGAATCTTCGCGGGTCTTCCCACCCCGCTGACCTGCACCCGTTACCACTCTTTGGTTGTGGAGGAAGACACACTTCCTGCCGAACTCATCGTCACCGCACGTACGTCGCAGGCCAACGGGGCGGGAAAAGCAGGAACCTCGGTCATCATGGGCCTGAGGCACCGCTCGCTGCCTATCGAGGGGGTCCAGTTCCATCCTGAAAGCGTGCTCACCGAAGGCGGAAAACAGATGATCCGCAATTTCCTGGGAATGTAGGCGGATGCAAGCTGCCCAACTACACAGAAGAATCCGCCCGGTAGCGTTCGTTTCTGTAGCGTGGCTCTGCCTGGCGATGGCCGCCGGGTGGAGCGGCGGGCTCCGTGCTCAGACTTCCTCTTCCCCGCCTGGCTCTTCAATTTCCGGCGACGCCATTTCTGTTGCGGGCGCCGGGTCCGCGCCGATTGCCATTGTTCCGCTCGACAGCAATAATGCGGGCAGCGCCGCGGCGGTGACGGGAGCACTTCGGGTCACGGGCGGCAAAGCGCTGATTGCCGCCAGCGGTACGGTCACGTCGGGCACAGCCACTACTGAGGTGCTTCTGCCGCATCGTGGTACGCTGCGGGTGTGCGCTTCAACAACGGTGAAGCTGGCCGTGGACTCCAGCGTGCCTTCAGGAGATATTCCCGGACTGATGATGGCGCTTGACCACGGCGCCATCGAGACAAGTTTTGCCACCGGCCGCAATGCCGACATCCTGCTCACACCAGACTTCCGCATCCTGATCGGCGGACCGGGCGCTGCGGATGTCAAGGTGCGTCTGGGCGACCATGGCGACACCTGCGTGGACAATCCGGGGTTGAACGCGCCCTATGTTCTGGTAACGAGCGTGTTCGATGGCAGCGATTACCGCGTGCAGGCGGGGCAGCGGGTTATGTTCCAGCACGGCAGTCTGCACGAGGTTGTTGATCAGGAGAAGGAGCCCTGCGGATGTCCTGCGCCGGCGCATCCGGGGAGCAATGAATTCCCGCTGGCCCAGAGCGCCGGGCTCGCGCCGCTGCCGGCACCAGCCGCGGCTCCATCGGTCCAGGTGGGTGCGAAGCCGGACATTACGGAGCCACTGGTTTACAAGAGCGCCGATCACGCGCCTCAGTCGCTCGCGATCGCCCCGCCGGAGCCCCTGGCGGGTGCCAATTCGTCTTCGCTGCCCGAAACTCCGCATGCGCCCCCCAAGAAGTCCGGTTTCTTTCGCAGCATCGGCCGCTTCTTCCGCCGCCTGTTTGGCGGGGAGTAGCCAACGAAAGGACAACCGGAATTTATTCTTTGAGCAAGTCATCGCCATTGACTTCTTCGCCCTGGTTCGACAAGCAAAACATGCGAAGGCTACGGACAGCGACTCCGGTGTGCGGTTGCATTCCAGGCCCCAAGCATTACAATTCCTGCTGATGACTGCCCAAAATCCAAAGCCCTTAGTTCCTGCGCCTGTCGCGTCCTCCCGGACCTCCGCACCCATCACCCTCGCAATCGACATTGGAGGTTCGGGATTGAAGGCCATGCTCCTTGATCCTGCCGGCAAGCCGGTCAGTGAGCGCGAACGCGTCCCCACCCCTGCGGTGCCTACGCCAGAGCTTGTTCTCTCCAGCTTGGACGTGTTGCGGAAAAAGCTGCCCGCCTTCGACCGCGTCTCGGTGGGTTTTCCCGGCGTGATCAAAAGGGGCATCACCTACACGGCCGTCAATCTCCACCCCGCCTGGGCGGGCTTTCCCCTGCAGGTCGAGCTCGAAAAGCGATGGAAAAAGCCGGTCCGCGCCACCAACGACGCCGCGGTCCAAGGCTACGGCGCCATTACCGGAGATGGCGTCGAGCTGACGCTCACGCTGGGCACCGGCATGGGAAGTGCGCTGTTTACCAGCGGCCATCTCTGCCCCGGACTCGAGTTGGGTCACCACCCCTGGAAAAAGCACACCTACGAGGATTACCTCGGCCGCCGCGGACTGGACAAGTACGGAAAGAAGCGTTGGAACAAGGATCTGCAGGAGGCAATCGATCAAACCTTGAAGCTGTTCAACTGGGACCACCTCTACATCGGTGGCGGCAACACCAAGAAAATCGACTTCACGCCCGGGGAGAACATCGAGATCGTCTCTAACGAGGCCGGCCTTCTGGGCGGGGTCGCCCTGTGGTGCGAGTGGGCTTGAAAAACGCTCACGTCTCAAACCGGCGGCCGCCCGCCCACCCGATTCGAAAGTGTTAGCGTAAGACGCGTATGACGTCACCCACGGCCGCCGTCCTTGGCGAAATCGGCCTTCCCTTCCCCATCCGCGAACTGGCCGCCCGCACCTGGGACGTGGTCATCGTTGGCGCGGGCCACAACGGCCTCGCGTGCGCGACCTACCTGGCGCGCGCTGGGCAGCGGGTTCTTGTCATCGAAAGCCGCGCGCGTGTGGGCGGCGCCTGCACTATCGAGGAACCCTTTCCCGGCGTGCGCATGTCTCCGTGTGCCTATCTCGCCGGCCTCCTGCATCCGCTGGTCATCGAAGAGCTTGAACTTCCGCGACGCGGCTATGAGTGGACCCCCGCCGTCAACGGCCTCTTCGTTCCCTTCCTCGATGGCTCCAGCATTCAGCTTTGGGATGACGACGCCCGCTGCGAAGAGGAAGTCCGCGCGTTCGCTCCCCGCGATGCGGCCGGATTCAATGCCATGTGCGATGTTATCCGCCGCCTGCGCGATGCGTTGAGGCCTTCGCCTCGAAATGGTCTCTCCGGCCCCGACGCTTATGCCCGCGACATCTGGATTGGCGAACCACCCTCGCGTGAACAGATCGAAGAACGCCTCGGCGACGATGCTGAAGCGCGGTCCGCCCTCTTCGATTGGTCCATCGCCGAATTCGTCGAACACTATCTACGCGACGAGCGGCTCCAGATTGCCTACCTCGGCCAAGGTGTCATCGGCACCAATGCCAGCCCTTTCGACCCCGGCACCGCTTCTATCCGTTTCCATCACGCGTCCGGCCGTCTCGGCGGAATACACGGCATGTGGGGCTATGTCCGTGGCGGCATGGGCATGGTCTCTTTCTACTTCTGCGATGCGGCGCGCGAGGCCGGAGCAATCGTGGTCTCCGGCGTGGCCGTGGCTCAGATCATTCCCGGCGAAGGCGTCCTGCTCGAAGGCGGCGAGCGCATCTTCGCGCCCGTCATCGTCTCCAATGCCGACCCCCGTCAAACCCTGCGCATCCTTGGTCCGGCCGCCGACAGCCAATGGCGCGCACGCGTCGAGCGCATTCCCATGGAAGGCTGCACCGTCAAACTCAACCTACATCTGCGCGAATTGCCCAACTTCACTGCCCGTCCCGGAACTGATCAACCGCACCATTATGGGCAGATCAACGCCCCGCTCACCAAGGCCGAATGGAAGGCCGGCTATGCCGCAGCGCGCCGTGGTGAGTTGCCCGAAAATCTCTGGTGCGAACTCTATTTCCAAAGCGTTCATGACCCGTCCGTCGTTCCGCCCGGCACCCATACGATGAGCGTCTTCGCCCAATATGTGCCCTACAGGTTTGCAAAAGGCACATGGGACCAACGACGCGACGAAGTTCGCAAACTCGCCCTCAACTCCCTCGCCCGCTTCTGCAGCAATATGGACAGCGCCGTGATTGACGCACAAGTCCTCGGTCCGCCCGACATCGAGCAGAAAGTCGGCCTCACCGGCGGCCACATCTTTCAGGGCGAGTGCCTGCCGCCCTACATGTGGTCCAACCGCCTCGCCGCGCGCACCCCCATGCAAGGGGTCTATCTCTGCGGAGCCTGCACCTACCCTGGCGGCAGCGTCATCGGCATCAACGGCCGTAACGCAGCCATGGCCGTGCTGAAGGACCTCGGAAAGATTTAGCTTCACCGCATTGCGCCGCTCTGCTATTCTCCGCCGTACATGTTCCTGTCTCCGGCCCTCAAACGAGGTATCAAGTTCCGCGATCTGGTCCTGTTCTACATCGTGGTGGTGCTCAGCATTCGCTGGACCGCTACGGGCGCAGCCGCGGGTCCCAGCATCCTGCTGGTGTGGATCGCGGCGTTGATCTGCTTCTTCATTCCCCTGGCCGCCAGCGTGATGGAGCTTTCGTCTCGGCATCCCGAAGAGGGAGGACTTTATGTGTGGACCCGCGAGGCCTTCGGCGATTTTTCAGGATTCATCAGCGCGTGGATTTACTGGATGAGCTGTTTGCCGCTCTTCGCCAGCCTGCTTTACTTTGGCGCGGCATCGGCGTTGTTCGCGCTTGGCTCGCACGGGCCGGCTTTGGCTGCAAACCCGCTGTACTACATAAGCTTTTCGTTGGGGTGGCTGACCCTGATCACGCTCTTGAACATCCGCGGCGTCCAGGTGGGGAAATGGCTGAACAATGTCTGCACGCTGGGCGCCCTGCTGCCGCTGAGCGCACTGATCGTGATGGCAACGGTTTCGTACCTGCGTTTTGGCGCGGCGACGCACTTTACCAGGACGAACCTGGTTCCGCATTGGTCGTTCGACAACGCAGTGTTTTGGTCGGGAATCTTTTTTGCCTTCGCGGGAATCGAGGCTGTGTCGTCCATGGGAGACGAGATTCAGAATCCGCGCCGTGCCATTCCGTGGGCGCTGCTGCTAGCCGGAGCCATTCTCACCATCGGCTATATCGGCGGCACCCTGGCGCTGCTTGTCGCGCTGCCCAGCGAAGCGATGGACGGGCCGGGAGGCTTCATGAACGGAATCCGCGAGTTGTGCGCGCATCTCGGAGTCGGCTGGATGCTTGCTCCCATGGCGCTCCTGGTGGCGCTAAACGCCGTAGGCGGCACGGCGGGAAATCTCTCATCCATCGCGCGCCTTCCCTTTGTCGCGGGCGTGGATCGCTATCTGCCCAGTGCCTTCGGGCGAATCCATCCGCGCTACCGTACACCCTGGGTAGCCATCGCCGTCTATGGCGCGGCGGGTGCCGTCGTTGCGCTGCTCGGGCAGGCGGGAACGTCAGTTCGCGGAGCCTATGACGTGCTGGTGAGCATGTCGGTGATTGCCAATTTCCTGCCCTATCTCCTGCTCTTCGCCGCCATGATCCGGATGCAAAGCCTATCCGCGGGCCCCGAAGTGCGCCGCGTCCTCGGCGGCAAGCCTGTCGCCATCGCGCTGGCGTCGCTAGGGCTCGCGAGCACCTCGGCAACTATCGTCCTGTGCCTCATCCCGGGCGCCGATGAGACCAACAAGCCGCTCGCCGTTGCCAAAGTTTTGGGAGGAACACTGGTGCTGATCGGCGTGGGCGTTGCGGTGTTCGCGGTCGAACGGCGCAAGGCCCGGGCGCACTTGAAATCTTCAGCCGGAGCAGTGCCCTCGGTCTGACCCGCATGCCACCCGGTAGGAAGGCGCACCGAACGGCGCTGGAATGCGATAGGCTCAAAAGAGCACATCTCTCCGCCGGGAATCCCCTTGAGCACATCCTTATCCTCTTCATCGCGACCCTTCAATTATCCGGAGCCAAAGAGCGCTCTGCACTGCGGCAAAGTCTCGCTTGAGGCGCTGGCACGGAAATTCGGCACGCCGCTGTATGTATATTCAGCCGATCAGATGGTCGAGCGGTTGCAGCTTTTCCAGCACGCATTCGCGGGGCGGGATCACCTGGTCTGCTATGCGGTGAAGGCCAACTCGGCGCTGGCGATTCTGAAGCTGCTCGCGGATCGCGGGGCTGGATTCGATATCGTTTCCGGTGGCGAGTTGGAGCGGGTGCTGACTGCCGCGCCGGAGGCCGTAGGCCGGGTTGTATTTTCAGGCGTGGGCAAGACGGCCGCCGAGATCGACCGGGCCCTGGCGGCGGGGATTCTCGAGTTTAACGTGGAGAGCGAGGCGGAACTGGTGCTGCTCGCAGCGCGGGCACGAAAAATGAAAACGAAGGCGCGCTTCGCGCTGCGGGTGAATCCGGATGTGTTTGCGGAGACGCACCCATACATTTCCACCGGGCTGCGCGAGCACAAGTTCGGCATCGACATCCGGCAAGCGCTGAGGATTTATCGGAGTGTGGCCGGGGACCGGCGGCTGGAGGCGAATGGTATCAGCGTGCATATCGGTTCGCAGATTCGCTCGGCGGACCCGTTTGGCGCGGCGATGGAACGGGTGAACAAGCTGGTGCGGCAACTGGCGAGTGCAGGGATCGCACTGCGATGCGTGGATGCAGGCGGCGGGCTTGGAATCGACTACCACGGAGGCAGTTTCGATGCGGCCGCGAAGGTGGGCGAGTACGCTGCAGCGGTGGAGCAGGCGCTGAGTGGATTTAATGGGCGCTTGCTGCTGGAGCCGGGGCGGTTCCTGGTGGCGCAGGCCGGAGCGCTGGTGGCGCGCGTGCTGCAGGTGAAGCGCAACGGCAAGAAGACGTTTGTGATTACAGATGCGGCGATGAACGACCTGATCAGGCCTGCGCTGTATCAGGCACATCACGAGATTGTGCCCGTGAGACCACGCGTCGGCAGGCCGCGGGCAGTCGATGTGGTGGGGCCGGTGTGCGAGACAGGAGATTTTTTTGCGCGCGACCGAAAACTGCAGCCTGTTAAGCCGGACGATCTGGTTGCGCTGCTCGATGCGGGCGCCTACGGGATGGCGCAGAGTTCAAACTACAACACCCGTGTGCGGCCGGCAGAGGTGCTGGTGGAAGGCGGTCGCGTCCGGCTGATTCGGCGGCGAGAGACCATTTCCGATCTGCTTTCGCCCGAGATGTTCACCACCTGACCATTCCGGCCCCACTACTCCACGGGTCGCGGGTCGTCCTGATAACGTATTTCGCGGGGGAACTTCTAATGCAGATTCGTATGCAGATGATGTGTGCCATGGCGGGGGTGGGAATGCTGTTGGGATTATCCGGGGTTGCGTATGGCAATTCACTCACGGTGAAGACCGCACAAGGCAAGGTGCAAGGCAAGACGATCAACGACAGCAAGGTGCGCGCGTTTCTGGGGATGCCGTACGCGGCCCCCCCGGTCGGCGATTTGCGTTGGAAGGCGCCTGAGGCGCCGGCCAAGTGGAAGGGCATGCGCGATGCAACCAAATATGGTGCGCGATGCGCCACGACCGAAGAATCCGAAGACATGGTTTTTGAAGATGCCGGGCCCAGCGAAGACTGCCTGTTTCTCAACGTGTATACGCCCGCCGGTGCCAAAGGCAAGAGCAAGCTGCCCGTGATGTTCTGGATTCATGGAGGCGGCTATTCCAGCGGCGCCAGCTCGGAGCCGCGTCACAACGGCGACTTTCTCCCGCTGAAAGGCGTAGTGCTGGTCACGATCAACTACCGGTTGGGCGTGTTCGGGTTTCTTGTGACCAAGGAACTTGCCGAGGAGGCCAATGGTTCGGCAGGAAACTACGGCCTGATGGACATGGTTTCCGCACTTCACTGGGTTAATGCCAACATCAAGAATTTCGGGGGCGATCCGAACAACGTAACAATCTTCGGCGAGAGCGCGGGGTCGTTTGCGGTGAGCACGTTGATGGCATCGCCCATGGCGCAGGGCCTGTTCCAGAAGGCGATCGGCGAGAGCGGCGCTGCATTTCCGAGCGCCTTGAACCTGGGCGGCGAAAGTGTAGCCGTGCGCGCCAAGATGGATGCCAAGTGGGTGGATTCGCTCGGCGTGAGCTCCCTGGCGGAACTGCGCGCGCTGCCGACCGACAAGATTCTGGAAGCAGCCAAGGGCCTAAAGGGAATCAGGTTTGCGCCGGATGTGGATGGAAAGCTGCTGACTGAGCCAGTGCCGGAGACCTATGCGCTGGGCAAACAGGCGCACGTTCCTCTCCTGGCAGGATGGAATCGGGATGAAGGAAGCTTTATGGCCGAGCATGGGATGACGGCGGAACAGTGGAAGAAGACGGCTGAAGAGCGGTTCGGAGACCGGGCTGCTGAATTCCTGAAGCTCTATCCGGGCGATTCCGATGAGCAGGCATTGCGCTCGGCCATCGATTACGGCAGCGACGCTTTCATCGCCTTCGGCACATGGAAATGGATTGAAGCGCAGTGCAAGACGGGGGCCGCACCCGTCTACCGCTATCATTTCGAGCTGGCTGCGCCGCCCAGCAAGTTTCACGCTGGTTCGTATGCGTTCCACTCCGATGACATCGAGTATGTCTTCGGCACGCTGGCCACCAGGCCCGGTGCAGATTGGCGTCCCGAGGATTGGAAGCTGAGCGATCAGATGATGACCTACTGGACCAACTTCGCCCGGACGGGCGATCCAAATGGGGCAGACCAGCCCAACTGGCCGAAGTATTGCGCCGACCACGAACTCGTCCATTTGACCGATCCGATCACTTCCGGGCCGAGCACAGTGCGCGATCGCTACGAGTTCCTGCTAAAGGGAATACCGCCGATGCATTTCTGAGGCGGAAGGCCAAGGAGCCGCTTGGCGGCGGCTCCTTGGCTCGCGTTCTCTCTCCGGATGACATTAGAAGTTTGGGGGGCGGTCGGGGGCTACGGCAAAGGCTTTCTCCAAGGCACTGCCGGCTTCAGCTACAGTGCCTTCGTCGAAGAGACGGCCGACGAGTGTAACCCCGTGAGGCACGCGGCGCGGCGGGTTAAATTTGGGCAGAGGATGCTTGGGATCGGGGGCCCAGTCACTGCGCGCTTCGGAGACTTCGACAAATCCGGCGCGCAGGGTGAGTGATGGATGCCCGGTGAAGTTGGTGATCACGAGGTTTTCGTCGCGGAGAGACGGCACGAGGAGAAGATCGACGCCAGACATGACACGCGCCATCTCCTCGGCAACCTTGCGGCGAAGGCGGTCGGTCTGCACGAAGTCGACGGCGGAGAGGAAGCGAGACTGGCGAAAGACGTTGGGCCACGCATCGGGGACCTGCGCCTTTAACTCATCGACTCGATGGCTGAGGGTAAGATCCTCAAATGCGGCGGCAGCTTCGGCGAAGAGAATGACATTGAGCGAATCATAAGGCCAGTCGGGAAGGGAGACTTCGACGGGCGTCATGCCGAGCTTCTTGACAGTTTCCAGAGCGGCGCGGTCGACGTCAGTGGCGGGGGGCTCTTTCATCCACGCAGGAAAATAGCCCACGCGCAGGCCGGCGACGCTTTGGCCGGCGTTGAAGGCGAGCCTGGCGGGGACGCTGGCGAGGTCGCCTGGATCGGGGCCGGAGATGGCGTGGAGGACCAGCATCGTGTCTTCGACACTGCGCGCCATCGGGCCGAGCTTGTCGAGCGACCAGCAGAGGGTCATAGCGCCGGTGCGGGGGACGCGGCCGAAGGTGGGTCGGAGGCCAGTTACCCCGCAGCGCATGGAGGGGCTGACGATGCTGCCTTCGGTTTCGCTGCCGATAGCGAACGCGACGAGACCGGCGGCGGTGGCCGCGCCGGGTCCAGCGCTGGAGCCGGATGATCCTTCTTCGAGGAGCCAGGGATTCATCGTCTGGCCGCCAAACCAGATGTCGTTGAGGGCAAGCGCACCCATGCTGAGCTTGGCGATGAGCACGGCGCCGGCGGCGTTGAGGCGGTCGACGACGGCGCTGTTCTTGGCAGGGACACGGTCCTTGTAAGGCTCGGCGCCATAGGTAGTGGGAATGCCGGCGGTGTCGAGGAGGTCCTTCGCGCCCCATGGGATGCCGTGAAGCGCGCCACGGTAGTTGCCGGCGGCGATTTCGATGTCGGCCTGACGGGCCTGCGCCAGGGCATGTTCGCGGGCGAGGGTGATGACACAGTGCAATTGGGGATCGAATCGCTCGATGCGGCGGAGGTAGATTTCGGTGAGACGTGTGGAGGTGAGCTGGCGCGTCTCGATCCAGCGGGATAGCAGGGCCACGGGAGCAAATGCGATCTCCTCTTCGGCGGCGGGGAGCGGCATATGGCGATTGGCGCTGCGGACGAAGGTGTCGGAGTCGGGCTTATCATTGGCGATGCTGGCGAGAGAGGGGTTCCACAGCGTGGCGGGAACGAGATCGGGCTCGAGCGCGAGCTTGCGCGGACCGACCCGGCGCTCGTAAAGAGGCGCCATCTGCATGCGCCAGTTGCCGGCGGCCTGGGCAAGGTCGGCGGGAGTCACGTCGAGTTGAACCAGCTTTTCGGCTTCAGCAAAGGTGGCCGCAGACACTTCCGGGCCGACCGGCTGGGCTGTTCCGAAAGCCGGAGGGGCGCCGGGAGTGGGAATCTGCGTGTCGGGGGATTGCAAGGCGGGGGCGGGGAGGGCGGTTGCGAGCAATCCCAGAGAACCGAGAGCGACAAAGTCTCTTCGCGATGTGGACATTTTTCCCTTTGATATTGCGTAGTAATGCGGATCGATATTGGTTTCAGGGAAACTATACTATCCGCCTCTCATGAGGTCTGTGAGGCTGTTTGGGTTGGAGCGCCGAAACTTTGATGCGGTCCGTATTCCGTTGCAAATCGGGCACCCCGGAGTCGAGTTGGATTTGTCCCAACCGGCTGTGACCCGTAGAATCACCTTTGAGCAGTCAGCAGGTCTGGAATGTCACTGTTCCAGGCCAGGGCGGCGCCAGGTACCGATGAGCGAAGAGTCGACAGGCAGTTCCCAGGAGCCGCAGGGCATTTCGCCTGCATGGAGCAGAATCGAGAGGGCGCGCCATCCGCAGCGGCCGTACCCAATGGACTTTATTGAACGAATCTTTACGGATTTCAGCGAGATCCACGGCGATCGCGCCTTTGGCGATGACGAAGCCGTGGCGTGCGGAATGGCGCGGCTGGGCGAAGACGAGGTGCTGGTAATCGGCAACCGCAAGGGCGGCAGCACCAAGGAACGCGTGAAGCGCAATTTCGGCATGCCCCATCCCGAGGGCTATCGCAAGGCGCTCCGCTGCATGAAAATTGCGGAAAAATTTCAGCGCCCTGTGATCAGCCTGATTGACCTGCCGGGGGCCTATCCTGGACTGGGCGCCGAGGAACGCGGTCAAGCGGAAGCGATTGCGCGCAACATCCGCGAGATGGCGCGGCTGCGTGTGCCGACGATTTCGGTAATCAGCGGGGAAGGTGGATCGGGCGGCGCGCTGGCGCTGGCGGTAAGCGACCGAGTGCTGATTCTGGAGAACGCGCTTTATTTTGTCATCACGCCGGAGTCGTGCGCGGCGATCATGTGGCGCGATGCTGCGCAGAAGCAACTGGCTGCCGAGGCGATGCGCATCTCAGCTCCGGAGGTTTCTGCGCTGGGCTGTGTGGATGAAATTATCGGCGAACCGTCGGGCGGTGTACACACAGATCATGAGACGGGTGCGGGCCTGCTGGGCAGAGCGCTGCAAAAGCATCTGGCCGAGCTGAAGCGCATTCCGCTGGATGCGTTGATCACCGCCCGCCAGCAGAAGTTCCGCGAGATTGCCCAGTTTTATACGGAAGGCTAGTTCTGGTGGCGCAACCGCTCTTGCATCAGGTCGGCAGATACCGTGACCTTTGTTTGGCAACCAAAGTTTGCGGCACGGAGCTGTGCGCAGCCGGGGGCTGCCGATGAGCGCAGCTCCAATGTTTGGCGGAAGGATGCGCGCCTACCTGGAGTTTGTCGCGGCGGTCATCTATTTCTTCCTGGCGCGATCAATTGCGCATCGCGGTGCGGCGGGGCTGGTGAACGATGCATGGTTGCCCCTGATTGAACAGGCAATGCTGCTGTTTCTGCTGATTCTGGGCTACGCCGCCTTTGGATTCCTTCTGGATGGGCAGAAACATCCAGTTCGTGAGCAGGGATTGCCTCGCCGTCCGGGCTGGCCGCGCGAGGCCGGACTGGGGACGGCAATTGGTTGGGCGGCGGCGGTGCTGTGTGTACTGCCAATGACGGTCGCTGGCGGAATCGCCGTGGTGCTGGTTCTGCAGCCCTCAGCCTGGGGTTGGCTGCTGGCCGACGCTGCCTTTTTCGCAGTGGCCGCAATGGCTGAGGAAGTAGCGTTCCGTGGTTACGGATTTCAGCGCTTCGCGGATTCAGTGGGGCCCATCGGTGCCTCGCTTGGTTTCGCCGTTTTTTTTGCCATTGTGCAGGCTTTGCAACCGGGAGCCAATCACGCCAGCGTCGCCGTCTCCATTGCATTCACGCTGGTGCTTTCGATGGCCTATCTGCGTACCCGGGCCCTTTGGATGAGCTGGGGATTGAACTTTGCATGGAAGGCCAGCCGTGCCCTGATTTTCGGTCTTACGGTGAGCGGGGTCAGCAGCCATTCCTCGGTGGTCGAGGGAAATCCCATGGGACCGTTCTGGATTACCGGCGGAGGCTATGGCCTGGATGGGAGCTGGGTGACATTTTTCGTATTTCTGGTAGCGCTTCCGGTGGTGTATCGCGTGACGCGCGATCTGGACTTCCGCTACAACGCCCCAGTGATTATTCCGGGGGGAATCCCGGTGGATCTGGATGCCGCGGCCAAGCGCCAGCATGAGGCCGCGATGGGAACCGCAGAAGAGGTGTCTCAATCGCTGGTCCAGATACTGCCCGCAAATGCGCCGCCTGCATCCAAGGGGGAAGAGGGGAGACCGCCGGAACTTCCGGCTGATTCCCGTTGAAATTGCAGATACTTTTCCGCGGCTGTCGTGCCGATTTGACCTTTCCGCTAGAACAGAACTATTGTTTGCACATCGCATGAAGCTGCTATGGGAGGGTCCCATGAAGAGGTCTTCTTCAGCCCATAGGACTCAGAACAGGGAAAAGTCTGTTCGGAGCTCGAGGTCATTCATCCATTTTTGGCGCCTGGCGGGTCTTTGCGCGTTTGCGGCCACAATGGCGGCGGCGCCTGGGATGGCACAGGTGATCACGATCGACACGCATGGGAACGCCACTAGCCCCTCTGCAACTGTGGACCGCCGGTTTGCGCAGATCAAGCCAACCGAGATTCCGCTGCCTAAGAACGAACTCGACGCCAAGACACGCCTGAACCTGGTTCGTTTTCTGGAAGCAGATCAAGGGTTTGCCATGCGGCCCTTTCCCCGTGGCCACAAGGGGTTGACGCTGGTGGCGAACGGCAAAATGGAGCCGGCAGGAGAATCTTACCTGGACTTGGTGACCGCCAACGGGCTGAGCGCAAAGCCGGGCGACAGACTTGTCCTGTCCGACGTGAAGATCGACAAGTCGAGGATTGTCTTCCAGATCAATGGCGGTCCGGATGCGAAGCACCGTTTTCTGCGCCACATCCAGATTGGCATGGGTGACCCCAATATGACGAACCCCGTGGTCGCGAATGACGACCAAGGACCGACGGGGAGCCGCCTGACGCTGGTGTTCCCCCATGGAGTTCCGGAACTGACCGGCAAGGAAGTGGAGGCCCTGCTGGCACCGCTGATCTCGTTTGAGGTGAAGACGCCGATCGAGGCATTTACCGATACCCTGCCGCCGAAACTGAAGGAGGCGATACTCGATCACCATGTGATGGTAGGGATGAGCACGGACATGCTGCTGTTCGCCAAAGGGCGGCCGGAGCGGAAGATGCACGAGATGGATGGGCAGATGCCGGTGGATATTTGGATCTACGGCTCGCCGCCCCAGGACGTGGATTTTGTGAGGATTAATGGCAACCGCGTCATTCGCGTTGAAGTGGCCGCAGTGGGGAAGCCGGTGGAGATTTTCACCAAGGATGAGGTGGAGGGGATGATGCGGACCGACGGGACTCCGCTGGCCCCTGAGACCAGCCCGCGTACGGTTGCCTTGGGCGATGTGCAGCGGAATCCTGACACCCAGGCAGCCGCCCCGCCCCCCACCCTCCGGGAGCCGGGTGAGAAGCTGCCGCCCGACGACAATAAGAATTCCCGCGTGGGCGTGATGAAGCCGGTGCAGTTTCCAAAGCAGAAGCCGGATGATGATGACGCAAGCGCCACGGCCGACAGCCAGCAGACCGCAGCAAAGCCGGCGGAAACTGCGGCGAAGACGGCGCCCCAGGATCCGGCAAAGTCTCCGGCGACGACTACACCGGCTGCGGGCAGTGCTCAACCGGCGGATGGATCGCAGCCTGCGGGAGCCAAACCGGCGACGGGCGGCAGTCAGTCACAGTAGAGCTTCTTTTGTCGGGGAACTATACGGTCCCAATGCTCCCTTCGTTGGACAGGAGTATTCATGTAAACTTGGGGGAGCGAGTCCCACTGCTTTGTCCTCACAAAGTGCGGCATGAGGTGGGTTAGGGACCGCGCCGTTGAAGCCGCGCGACTGCCATGTGCGCGCGTGTGAGCAGAGACACCCCAAGAAGGAGAAACAACAGAACCGATGGCCAAAATTGCCAAAACTGGTGATCGCAAGAAGGTAATGGACACGACCAAGTCGACCGACTGTCCCAAATGCAGCAAGCCGACGCGGATTGTGAAGCGAGTGAAGGACCGCGAGCGCGGAATACCAGGCGGAGTCTATATCTCCTGCTCTGCGTGCGAGTTCTACGAGAAGCTCTAACTTCCGGTTGAGTTTTTGGATTTTTCTGCGAAGCCCGGCAAGTTGCCGGGCTTCGCTGCGTAATATTCAGGCGCGCAGGACGCCAGCCATTTCATTCAATATCGCATCGGCGGCCTTGGCGGGATGGGGCGCGGCGATGATGGGGCGGCCGACGACGAGATAGCTGGCGCCCTGGCGCAACGCTGCGGACGGCGTGGCGATTCGCCTTTGATCGCCGATATCGGCTCCGGCCGGGCGAATGCCGGGAATGACAAGCACGCCTTCAGGCCCGGTGAGGGCGCGGAGAGTGGCGACTTCCTGAGGCGAGCAGACAAAGCCGCGGATTCCGGCCTGAAGGCCCATGCGCGCCAGGAGTGAAACTTGCTGCGCCGGCGAGCGGTCGAGGCCGATGGCGGCTACCTGGACGGAGTCCATGCTGGTGAGGACGGTCACGGCGAGCAACTCAGGCGGGTGTGCGATGCCTTCCAGGGCAGCCTGGGCGGCCGCGAGCATGGCCGGACCCCCTGAAGCATGAAGGGTGAGCATGCGCGCGCCAAGAGCCGCGGCCGAGCGCACGGCGCCGGCCACGGTGTTGGGGATGTCGTGCAGCTTGAGGTCAAGGAAGACGGAGTATCCGCGCACCGCGAGCGGCTCGAGAATGGCCGGTCCCGCGGCGATGAACAGTTCGAGTCCCACCTTGAACCATCGGCAGTTGTTTTCAAGGCTGTCGACGAGGCCCATTGCAGTGCACGCGTCGGGGACGTCGAGGGCCACGATGAGGCGTTGGCGCGCGCCCTCCAGCGGATCCAATTCCAGTGAACGCGAGGCACCGGGAGACGGGTTCAGCCGCTCTGGATTGGGCATAGCTGAATCCTACCGCATCTGTGACTTCTTGTGGATTGATCACTTGAAACAGTAGCGGAACTCAAATCCGTTAAACTGAGCTTGATTCAGTTGGAGCCCAAGGAGATAGCGGGTTGATAACAGGGAGATTCCCGAAATGGAAGACGGCATGTGTGGCCCTTCTGTTGGGGGCTGCGGTCGCGGCATGGGGCTCAGAGGTGCATACCAATCCGCTGAATCGAGAACCGCTGGTCCGGGAGGCCTACGCCCACTTCTACAACCTGGATTATCCGGGAGCGGTGGAAAGATTTGAGAGGTTCCATGCGGAACATCCAGGCGACCCGCAGGCCACTGCCCTGCTGTTGAATGCGGTGCTTTTTCAGGAGCTCTACCGGCTTGATTTGCTGGACACAACGTTCTATGCGAACGATGGCTTCTTAACCGGACGTCATGCGACGGAGGAAGATCCGGCGACGCGGGATCGTATTCTTGGGCTCGCCGACGAAGCCATTCGAGAAGCCGATTGGCGGCTGAACAGGAATTCCCGCGACGTGGATGCCCTGTATGCGCGAGGCTGGGCACGGAGCTTGAAATGCACCTACCTGGCCATGGTGGAGCGAAGCTTTGGCGGCGCATTCCGGCTGGCGACGAAGGCCAAGGACGACGAGGCCCGGGTTCTGCAATTCGACCCCGATTACATTGACGCCAAGCTGGTGGTGGGCGTATATGAGTACGTGGTGGGAGCCTTGCCGTGGCCTTTCAAGCTGTTGATTGGCGTTGCGGGTATCACGGGATCGAAGAGCAAAGGCCTTGCGATGCTCTATGACGACGGAAACCGCGGGGTAACGACGAGCGTGGAAGCGCGGACGGTGATCGCCCTGTTTCTGCGCCGCGAAGGGCGCTACAAAGAGGCGATTCAGGTGGTGCACGGCCTTATCTCGCAGTATCCCCACGACTACCTTTTCTGTCTTGAAGAGGCGAACCTGCGCAAGGATGCGGGAGAAGGAATGGTCGCGGTGGATGCCTATCGGTCGATTCTAGCGGACAATGCCAAGCCCGGCTATTTCGCCGAGGCGCGGCTGGAACTGGCGGATTTTGGCCTGGGCGATGCGCTGCGGGGGCAGAGGCACTACGGAGAGGCTGCCCAGGCCTACGAACAGGCCGCCTGGACAAAAAACGTGGGCCCGGAACTGAAGATCCGGTCCCTGCTGGCGGCAGGCGAGTGCCGCGACCTGAACAAGCAACGCCAGCAGGCAATCAAGGACTACCAGGCAGCTATCTCCGCCGGCTCGAATACGTCGCGAGCCGATACGGCCAAAAAGTATCTTCGCGGACCCTATCAAGGCAATTAGCGGCAGGGTTGCTCGGCAGGGCTTGACGGAACCGGCACGGTATCTTTCTCGTATATTTGGGCAAGAGGACGAGAAGGGGGATCGGTCATGGGTTTGTATTGTCATCGCTGCGGAACGGCATTGCCGCCGGGGGCGCGCTTCTGTTCGAGCTGTGGAACAGTGGTGGCATCGTCGGCACACATTCCCGGCAGACCGCTGATTCGCCCGCGCGTGGGCCGTCAGATTGCGGGTGTTTGCCTGGCACTGGCGCAGGCAAACGGCTGGGACGTAACCGTTGTCCGCATCCTTACGGTCATCGGATTCTGCGTTTCCGGCGGCCTGGTTGGAGTAGCGTATCTTGCGGGCTGGATAGGGATTCCTGAGGAGCCGCTGGGGACGCCCGGAGCGTATCCTCCTAATGTATGAAGGGTTTCTACCCGTCGAATGGCGCTCGGCTGACTTACCGCGACAGCGGGACGGGGCCGCCTGTCGTTTTTCTGCATCCTACCCCGCTCGATCAGGATTACTGGCGTCCGCTGGTGGACGAAATCGGCGGAGTTCGCGCCATTCTCCCCGACCTCCGGGGGCATGGGGATTCTGAACTGGGCAAAAATTTGCCTGCCGGCGGCTTTGCGCGTGTTCCCGATGCGCCCGTGCTGACCATGGGGCAGCTGGCCACCGACGTTCTTGCCCTGATGGATCATCTTGGGCTTCCCGATGCGGTGTTTGCCGGGTGTTCCATTGGTGGTTATGTGCTGATGGAGTTGTGGCGCCGAGCGCCGGATCGGATGCGGGGATTGGCGATTGTATGCTCCAAGCCGCAGCCCGACGCCCAAGCGAATGTGGAGAAGCGCGCCGCTACCATTGCGCGGGCACGAGCCGGTGAGACGGACGCCCTTTTTGACGCGATGGCGCAAAACAATATCGGCGCCACCGCGCGGGCAAGGCGTCCTGAGATTGTTCCCGAACTGCGAGCCCACATGAACGTCACGCCCACGGGTTTGGTTGCCGTGCAGGCGGGTCTGGCTACGCGTCCGGATTCGGTCCCCACGGTCAGCACGATACATGTTCCTGTGCTGGCGGTTGCCGGAGGCGAGGATCCGACCACAGCGCCGGCTGAGATGGAAGTCTATAGAACTGCGCCGGGAGGCTGCGAGTTTCATCTCCTGCCCGATGCCGGGCACTTTGCCGCGTATGAGCAGCCGCAAAAGGTGGCGGCGATGATGGCAGAGTGGCTGCGACGGGCCGGCAACTGAGGGATTGCTCCGAACTCATACGAGCCGTATCTTCTCTCCGATCATCGTCTTCGCCGGGGGCTTGGAGCCGATAATCCGGGGCTTTTCTTCCTCCCGCTAAAACCTTTGATAAAAACACTTGACAACCGTACCAGTTCCGTATTGAAGTGTGTGTGATCACTCATTGGGCTTCTCTCTATTTCCCTGCTTTTTTTAAAAAGTTGAACGTATCAGATCGCAAAAAAGGGAGGCCTCTGTGAAAACACGGAGTAACCAGCTGTGTGTTGTTGCATTGTGTGTACTGGTGGCCAGTGCAGTGCCCGCAAGGGCTCAAGGTATCTTCGCAACGCTGACCGGGGTAGTGTCGGACTCCACGGGCAGCGTGGTTGCCAATGCGAGGATTGTGCTGAAGGATACGCTCTCCGGTTCCAGCCGCGAGACGGAATCCAACGGCGAGGGTTATTACACCTTTGCTTCAGTCCCGGTGGGAGGCTACAGCCTTAAAGTCCAGGCGAAGGGCTTCAAGGATTACACGACAACCGGCATCACCCTGGGCGGCGGCGAACATCGCAACGTCAACGTTCAGCTTCAAGTCGGCGCAGCCAGTGAAAACGTGGAGGTGACCGCGGAGAACATCGACGTGGCAGTCACGGATTCCGGCGAAAAGTCATTTGCCCTGGATACCAAGGAACTGCAGAACTTCACCCAGGTGGGAAGCAATGCGGCCGAGTACATCAAGATCGTTCCGGGTTTCGGTATCTCCAATGGCACTCAGAACAAATCCAACTACAACGGCCAAACCATTGGAATCAACGCCAATGGCGACTCCGGCAGCCAGAGCCCGCTGAATGCGGCCTACTCTTACAATGGCCTGCCGCAGAACTCCCTCGATATCGTTGCGGACGGCGCACACGTCTCCGATCCCGGTTGCAACTGCGACACGCCGGTCAACCCCAACTCCGATTTCCTACAGGAGTTCAAGGTGCTGACCTCAAACTTCAGCGCCGAAGATCAGAAGGGGCCCATCCTGATCACGTCGGTGACCAAGGCGGGTGGCTCGCAGTTCCATGGGAACGCCTTCTTCAGTGCCCGCAACGCCGCGCTCAATGCCAATGACTGGCTGAACAAGGATAGCGGCGTTCAACAGCCGCAAGACAAGTACTACTATCCCGGCGGCTCGGTCGGAGGACCGATCATTATTCCGGGGACCAGGTTCAACAAGAACCGCAACAAGCTTTTCTTCTTTACAGGTTTCGAGTACTTCTACCAGGTGCTGGACACCGGTTTGCTTCGCGCCACCGTGCCGACTCCTGGCGAACTGACGGGCGACTTCTCTCCAGACTCGGTGAACGCAGAGGGTGGACTGAATTCCTCGGGCCAGCTTGTCACCGCGGCCGGAAAGGCTCCGGGGCAACTAAACTCGACGGCACTTGCAGCGTTCGGCGGCACGACAATCCCGGCGTGCACCGGCACGCCCAACGGCAAGTGTATCGACCCCAATATGCTGGCCTTGGTGAAGCTCTTCCCGAAGGCCAACGTGGACCCCAACACCACCCAGGGTTACAACTACACTCAGTCTGAGATCTTCAATCAGAACAACCGGCAATGGACGATCCGCGGCGACTACAGCATCAGCGACGCTACTAAGATCTTCGTCCGCTACAACTACCAGCGGGAAGTCCAGTTGTTCCCGGTGGGCTTGTGGTGGCGCAACGGAGACCAGGTGCCTTATCCCACTGCAATCCAAGGCAAAAACCGTTCAGACTCGGTGTCTGGAACAATCACCCACGTCTTCAGCCCCAGCATGACCAACGAAACGGTCATGGCCTACACCTTCGTAGGTTTCCCCAATATTCTTGCCAACCCCTCGGCTGTGGACCGCACTACCGTCGGTTACAACTACACCGGCCTGTTCAACAACGGCGTGAAACAGATTCCGTCCTTCGGTAATTTTGGACCCAGCGAAGCCGCACTGGTCTTCAATCCCGGCGGATTTGAAGACGGCGGCGCAGAAGGACTCTACGCCAACAAATGGATGCCCAGCGTCAGCGATACGTTCACCAAGGTCCTCAACGACCATACCATCAAGGCCGGTTTCTTTTACGAGTGGATCCGCAACGCGCAGCCGGCAAACAACAACACCAATGGCGAGGCGTTGGTGTCAGCCGGTAACCAATTCAGCTACGGCAACGAATATGCCGATTTGCTGACCGGCAACCTTACCAACGGTTACACCGAAACCAACTTCAATCGCGTGAACGACATCAACTACGGCACCACGGAGTTCTTTCTTCAGGACTCCTGGAAGGCGACCAAAAAGCTGACAGTCGAATTCGGCATGCGGTTCACCCATTTCCAACCGTGGATTGACGGGCTGGGTGACGGTTACTCCATCTTTGTCATGTCAGACTACAATGCAAACTGCGCGGCTTCCCCAACCTATTGCGGCTTCCAGTGGCACGCCAAGGATGCGGCAGTTCCTGTGGGTGGATT
The DNA here is from genome assembly GCA_963833995.1 of uncultured Acidobacteriota bacterium. Taxonomy (GTDB): domain Bacteria; phylum Acidobacteriota; class Terriglobia; order Terriglobales; family Acidobacteriaceae; genus Telmatobacter. The sequence continues at coordinate 248,661 of CAWIAE010000015.1, forward strand.
CCCGACCCGAGCCTTGTTCTATCAGCCCCGGCTTGGCGCCGCTTACGATATATCCGGCAACGGCAGGACGGTCCTTCGTGGAGGTTGGGGTCGCTTCTACTATCACTCCGGCCAGTTCACCAGCGGGCTCGACGCCTCGGCGGGTGTTAAAAGCACTACCGTCACGACGTCGACATGGGTTGGAGGAACCGGATGCCCGACCAATCCTTCGACCGGCTCGGCGCTGTTCGCTGTCTACCTGTCGTGCCTCAACCTCGCGGCCACCCCGGCAAGCCCGGCGGCCGTGGATTCTACCGACGACAAACAGCCGTACACCGATAGCTGGAGCGCCACCGTCGATCGCGTGACCCCGTGGGCCGGCCTGCTGGAAGTGGCCTACGTGGGCAACCGGAGTGAGGATTTGCAGAACACGCAAGGCGGCTACGGCAGCAACCTCAACCTGATCCCGGCGGGATCCATAACCACGGCCACTGCGACCAATCCGGGATCTGCGAACTCGAACGGCTATCGCCCGCTCCTGGGATACGGCGATTTGAACCTGGCGACCAACAACCTCTACAGCAACTACAACTCGTTGCAGATCAGTTGGGCTCGCCATGCAGGGTTGTATACCATCCAGACGAACTACACTTGGCAAAAAGCGCTGGGAATCGTGTCGCCCGCGGTGGATCCGTTCAACCTCAAAGCGAACTACAGCCCCCTGCCCACGGACCGCCGGCACTTGTTCAATGCCGCCTACTCGATTGATCTGGGTAACCGGCTTCACGTCAACCCGTTCCTGGACGGCGCAGTAAACGGATGGCAATTCTCCGGCACTACCCAGCTTGAGAGCGGCCCGAACCTCACCTATTCCGGCGCTTACACCTCCAACACCAACTTCAACGTCCAGTACAACTGCACCGACGCAGCATGCCCGCAAGCAGCCGCAATCATCCCCGGCTCGGTAAGCGAGGCAAATCCAACCGGCATCGCGATCAACAACCAGTCGATCCTGGGAACACCTTCACAACAGCTCAACCCGCTGCTGACCTGCAACCCGACCTCGCACCTTGCATCGCATCAATTCGTGAACGGAAGCTGCTTCGCTGTACCGACCGTTCCGGGTACAAACGGCCCGAACATGTTACCCGCTACCTACGGCCCGTGGTTCGTCGGCTCGGACCTGGCCTTGTTCAAGAACTTCAAAATGTCAGAGAGCAAGCGGCTGCAACTCCGTATGCAGGCCTACAACTTCCTCAACCACCCACTCTGGTCCTTCCCGACCGGCAGCAATTTGACGCTGCAGTTCGACCAGGACCCGGTCACTCAGGGGTTCACACAGACCAACGCGGCCTTCGGCAGCACGACACAAAAGCAGGGCCAACGCATCGTGGAGTTCGCATCGAAGTTCTACTTCTAGTGCGGATCCACAATTCACCCGCCCTTTCTGGTATTGTGCAGGTGGCATTTTCTTAAGGAAAATGCCACCTGAGGGCGGCGCCTTCGGGATACAGCAATCGTGGAACCGCTGTAGCCGAATCAGTTCATAAGGTAGTCAACGTGGGGATGACATTTCGCGATTCCTCTATGATGTTCAGGTGAGGGGGTCGCTATGCGAAATGTCATCCTCTGTTTTTTTGTCGGCGTGAGGGCGCTTGCATTGGCGCAATCTCCTCAGGAACTGGTGCAGGACGCATTAGAGAAGCAGCGTTCGGGCCAGTTGCAGGATGCGGTCACTGAATACCGCGAATTCCTGAAGTCTCATCCCGAGGCAACCGCAATCCACTCAAATCTAGGCGTAGCGCTGGTCGGCCTCGGCAGGTTTCAAGAGGCCATTCCCGAATATAAGACTGCGCTCGAACAATCTCCCAAACTCGTGGGCACGCGCCTGAATCTTGCCCTTGCCTACTACAAGATGGGCCGCATTCAGGAGGCCACAACGGAATTGATCAGGGTCCATACTGAGGATCCTTCCAACCATCAGGCCAGCCTGCTGCTGGGCGACTGCTACATGCGCATGGGAAAAGAAGAAGACGTCATTCGCGTGCTGGAGCCCGAAGAGAAGAAATACCCTGATGATCTGGCAATTTCTTACCTGCTGGGAACAGCTCTCATTCGCCAGAAGCGCGTGGATGAAGGCCAGGTCCTCGTGGATCGCATCCTGCGCAATGGTGATTCCGCCGAGGCCCATCTGATGCTGGGCACGGCGAAGATGAACGTTTCGGACTTTGCAGGGGCTCGCGATGAATTTGCCAAAGCGGTAGCACTGAACCCAAATCTCGCGGACGCACATGCACTCTACGCCAAGGCGTTGATGATGACCGGAGACTCTGATCTGTCTGCGAAAGAATTCAAAGCCGAACTTGCCGTTGAGCCATATAGTTTCGAGGCTAACTTGCAGTTGGGGGCCAACGCGCGACAGGAGCAGAATTACGATGAGGCCGAAAAGCTTTTGCTCCGCGCGCAAGAGACAAGGCCGGATGACCCCGGAGTTCGTTATCAGCTTGCCTTGGTCGCCATCGATCAAACCCGGCTGGAAGATGCCTGCCGGATTCTCGAATCGCTGGTCAAGGAATCGCCGCAGTTTACCGAGGCGCACGTCTCCCTGGCGCTGGTATATTACCGTTTGAAGCGGCCGCAAGACAGCAAACGTGAGCGCGACATTGTGCAGAAGTTGACAGCGGAGGCGCAGGCCAAGCAGCCCGGCGTCAATCAGCATTAGTATTCGGCCGGCTCGACCAGCCTGCCAGTCTGCCTTGGGTTTTGAATGTTGATGCAAGCTCGTTTTGGACTCTTCCTCTCGTTTCTGTTTTGCGCGGCCGCTGCGGCTCAGCCGGCCACCAACACTTCTGCCGAATGCAGCGGATGTCATTGGCAGGCGACGACCCAACCCTCCACCATGATGGGCAAGGCATTGGAGACCGCAGCGCAATGCAAGGTTCTGGCCACACACCCTGTACTCACGACTGTCCGGGGTAAATACACGTATCGCATCGAGCGCCAGGGCGATCAGAGCATTTACTCAGTTACAGACGGGACTAACACCGTCAGCATGCCGATTCTCTGGGCCTTAGGCGCCAGCTTTGCCATCGGGCAAACATACATCCTTGTGAAGGATGGCAATTGGTACGAGAGCCGCGTGAGTTGGTTTCGCGAGTTGAAAGGGCTCGGACCCACCATGGGAAGCCAGGACTACACTCCGGTCAGCGTAGATGATGCTGCCGGGAGGCTCATCAGTCATGACGAGAAAGTTCGCTGCATTGGCTGCCATGCGACCGACGCTGTCTTGAACCGCGAGCTTACATTGAAAACATTGCAGCCCGGAGTGCAATGTGCACATTGCCATGCAAATCTCGACACGCACTTATCAGAACAGGAAGGTTGGCCGCTGCCCACGAAGCCGGCGCCCATGCAATCCCTCCAGCTGGAAGGAACCTCCGCGCAGCAGGTATCCGACTTCTGCGGGAACTGCCATCGAACCTGGGCCGAGATCGCCTCGGAACGGAACCCGGGCATCGGCAATGTTCGCTTCCAGCCCTATCGTTTGACAGAAAGTAAGTGCTTTGACCCGGATGATAAGCGGATCAGTTGTCTCGCGTGTCACGATCCGCACAAGGAACTCGACTCGAGGCCGGCAGATTACAACGCCAGGTGTCTAGCCTGTCATGGCGGCAGGAAATCTGGCGCGAAGACTTGCCGCGTCTCAACCTCAGGTTGCGTCAATTGTCATATGCCGAAGCTTGAACTGCCAGGCGCACACTACAGGTTCACGGATCACCGCATTCGCATCGTGAAGCCAGGTGAACCTTACCCCGGATAGCATTTGGCCGGCTGCTCGACTGCCGGAATAACCGAAATTGGCAGCACCTTGCCCTGAAGATAGAATGATTCGAATGATGCACTCCAGACGCGGTTTTCTGCAAGCTGGATTGGCTGCCGGAGCCGCCAAACTGCTGCGCCTCCCCTTGCTCGCCCAGTCGCCGGACAAACAGCCTTTGTTCATCGAGGTGCCGGCCACTGAATCGGGCATCGCGTGGGTGCATGAAAATGCCATGTCACCGAGCCGGTTCCTGCCCGAAGCACTCGGACCAGGCTGCGCCTTCTTTGACTACGATAATGACGGCTGGATGGATATCTATCTTGTCAATAGCGGCCCCTGCGACTTTTGGAAACCGACGAAGCCCGTGCGCAGCGCTCTCTACCACAACAATCACGACGGCACCTTCACTGACGTAACGGAGAAAGCTGGTGTCGGCGGAGCTTATTTCGGAATGGGCGTGGCTGTCGCGGACTATGACAATGACGGCTGGCCGGACCTCTTCGTAACCTCTTACGGCGAGTGCATTCTCTACAAGAACAATCACGACGGCACTTTCACCGATGTTACCGAGCATGCCGGTCTCGCCACGCCAGGCTGGACTACCAGCGCGGTATGGTTCGACTACGACAATGATGGCCGCCTGGATTTGTTTGTATGCAGCTTTGTTGACTACTCCGGTGCGCACAAGCTGGAGTGCGGCAACAACAAGATTGGCCGCAATTACTACTGCGTACCGCGCGTGTTCAGCCCGACGGCCAGCTTTCTCTACCATAACAACGGTGACGGAACATTTACCGAGATAAGCAAAGGAACCGCCATCGCAACCGCGCTGGGTAAAGGCCTGGGTGTGGTTGCTACCGACATCAACAACGATGGGCGAATGGACCTTTTTGTATCCAACGATACGGTGGAGAATTTTCTCTTCGTGAATCGCGGGCCGGGTGAGGGCGGCCATTGGAACTGGGATCAGATCTCGCTGCAGTCCGGGGTTGGCTTCAGCGAAAGCGGGCGGCCTCGTTCGGGAATGGGCGTAGATGCTGCCGATCTGAACGGCGACGGCTGGGAGGATCTCTTCGTGGCCAACGTGGATCACGAGAGATATTCCGTCTACATCAACAACAAGGACGAGACGTTTTCAGATGCCGCCGAGACCAATGGTGTTGCCGAAGATACTCGGCTGATGAGTGGGTGGGGATTGAAGTACTTCGACTACGATAATGATGGAGCCATCGATCTGATTCTCGCCAACGGCCACCCCGATGACATGATCGACCTTTACTCAATTCAAGTGAAATACAAAGAACCCCTGCTTCTCTATCACCAGGGCGAGGACGGAAAGCTGCACGATGTGAGCCGGAATGCGGGTCCCATATTTCAGAAGGACTTTGCCGCACGCGGACTCGCAGTAGGAGATTACAACAACGACGGCGCCGTTGATGTGTTGATCGGCATCAACGGCGGACCTCCTGTATTGCTGAGAAACAATGCCGCCGCCGGGAATAACTGGCTCGGGCTCAGGTTAGAGGGAGTTACCTGTAATCGCGATGCGATCGGTGCACGTATCGTTTGGAAGGCAAATGGCAAGATATGGCATCGTTTAAAGAACGGCGGCGGCAGTTACTTGTCCTATCACGATCCGCGTGAGGTTCTGGGCATTGGCACTGCGACCCTGATTGACGAACTCGAAATCCACTGGCCGGCTCCCAGCAAGCATGTTGAGACGTTGAGTCACCTGGAACCAAACCGATATATCCTCATCGTCGAGGGGAAAGGCATCGTCTCCACATAGCCGCACTGGACCAACAACCCTACAGTGCGGCTGATGGGGGATCCTCCGGACCCTGCCCTTATCCTCTGGTGCCCGGAGGGGGACTTGCCCCCGCGACCGGTTAAGGCCTGCGGATTTTAATTCCCAAATTAACCGCATTGCAGCAAATTAAACGCGCTAATCTGATTGAAATGGTCGGACACCGATCCTGCGGCATTAAATGTCAAGCGGTCTCGATCAGTAGATAAGCTTAAGTGACAGTTGAATCTGCCTTGAAGTGCCGGCAGTCTTGGAGATTTCGCCGAAACCAGATCCATTCAGGATGTTCGAGGGAAGCCCCATGTTGACAATGTTGAACAGATTGAAGAACTCTCCGCGGAACTGGACGTCCATGCGCTCCGCGCCGGAAGATCTTCTGCCAAAGGGTGTGTCTTTTATCATTGCGAAGTCGTAATCGTAGTAGGCAGGCCCGCGGAAAGAGTCGCGTCCGAGAGTGCCGAAGCGTCCTTGGTTCGGTCCCGTGCCGCCGGCAATATGAACGGGAATATTGAAATAGGTGCTCGCGTTGGCCGCTCCCATCCCAAAGTAGTCTTGGCGGTTCGTGCGCGCCGTGGACAACTTCGGCCTGGCAATCTGATCCGGACGGTCGACGCCGTTCGCGCCCGCTCCCGTCTGCTGTATGCCCGAGTAAATGGTGAACGGAGCACCGGACGATATTGAAGAGATGGAGAGCAGTTCCCACCCATAGGTAAAGCTCCGCGGAAGCGCGCTCAAGAAGCTCGCGCTCTCCATGTGCAGGTCCTGCGCCACACTCAGCCCAAAGCTGTGGTTCACGTCGAAAGAAGAGGGTCCCTTCTCAGCGCGAAGATTGAATGGGTCCTGTGACGCTCCCGAGGTAGTAGCACCTGTTGAACCCGTACCACTCAACACGACCGAAGTAGTATCGATCGACTTACCCCATGTGTACGAGGCCTGAATGCCGGGTCCGCCGCGACCCACGGTACCAAACAGTGAAGCCTGTAGCGCGTTGTAGTTGGAGTGCACGTCATTGGTCATCACGTTCATCACCCCAAAGCCGCCGGTTACGTCGCCCGCGGAGTTGAATTGCGTGTAGGGTGCGAACTCAGGGGTAGCGCCGGGATAGGCGTTCGGAAAAGAGATGCGCGGAAGCTTCTGAGCCCCAGTTCCCACGTAACCCAGGTCCGCAGTCAGGTTGGCGATCTTGCGCTCGAGGCCCAGTGTCCAGGTGTAGAGCGTGCCATTGCCAAACTTGGCATCGATCCCGGAGAGGTTCAGAGCACTCACCGCACCGGAGGAAGTCACGTTGGCCAATTCCTTCTCATAGCGGTCCACGTCCATCGGCGTGTTGGCAGGAATATTCTTCGTTCCTTTCGCCAGAATGTCATTGCCGCTCAGATCGTAGGCAATGGGCAACATCAATGGGGTGATCGTGAACCCATACGCAAGTGGTGCGCTCGATGAGGATTGACGCCGCGGATTGATCGAGAAAGGTGTAGAACCAGTGAGCATGTTGTCCTGCCAGATATTAGGCGGGTATCGTCACCGCTCCGCCTGCGTGCGCGGTAAAGTTCTTAAGCGGCGCCCAGGAGATTTGTACTCTTGGGCCCCATCCATTCCAGGTGGATGAATATCCTGGCTGAGGATTGACCACATAGTCCAAGGCTCCATTCAGTGTGCGGAAAGAGCCAGTGCGATGTGCACGCTCAGTGATCGGGGTGTAGACTCCCAGCGGACACCGTAGTCCAGCGTCAGTTTTGGCGTTACCTTCCAATCGTCTTCGACATAGGCGTTGTAATCGCTGCGGTTGATGGCAGCCGGACCGATGTGCGCACCACCTGAAACTCCTGGAGGCGCAATGGCTACGATATAGGCAAATGGCGAACCTGAGAGGAAACCAGAGAGCGTATCCGGTAGAGGATCACCTAGGTTGATGTCGTGCTTGCCACTCGCAGACGCGATCGCTTCCGTTGCGTAGGCGGTACCGCCGCCGAAATCGTACTCCCCGTTCGGTGGAATTCCAAAATAAGTGGTGTCCACATTCTCCCTGACTTCGAAGCCCGCTTTCAGAGCGTGTTGTCCGGCAGTGGAGCTAATGTTCTCCTGCTCCTGGAACAGATTGCCGTAGGCCTGCATCACCGATCCGCCGGCGCTGTTGAAGGCTTCGAAGAGACCGTCTTCAAACTTCACCGCGGGGTCCGTGTGATCGGGGGTAGGAAAGCCAGGGGTGGATCGGGTTATCGAGAGCGAGGACTCAAGCACAAGCTTTGGGGTGAACGTCGTCGTGAGTGTCCCGACGACGTTGCGCTGCTGATCGAGGTACTCGACGGCGAAGGCGGGATCAATTGCTGTCTGATCCGGGTTTGTCGTCGGTCCCGCCAGGTTGTCCATCGTGAACCGCGCGAAGAACTGGTTCTTTACTGAAAGCTTGTGGTCGATGCGCAACGAGAACTGGTCGGAATTGGTGGGCACCTTCGAAGCGGTTGCATAGGTATTCGCACCGAAGGAGCCAGTAGGAAGATTCGGCAGCGGATATCGAGCCAGTATCGCAGCAATTGATGGATTCACCGGAATGGCCAACGAATCTGATGTGCCGTCGGAAAAACTCACCGTGTCGGAGACGATATTTGAGCCTCCTGAAGGCCGTTGTGCAGCGGTGGGTACCGGCATGACCTGTGTTGTGCCCAGCACCTGGCGAAAGCCCTGGTACTCAGTAAAGTAGAAGGTGCGCTTACGCCCGCCATAGACATGAGGGATGTAGACAGGACCGCCATCGGTGAATCCGAATTCGTTACGACGGAACGGGGGAATGCGCCCCGGGTATGCAGGCGTCGGATGATCGAAGAAATTGCGCGCGTCAAACGCTGAGTTGCGCACGAACTCAAAAAACAAGCCGTGGAAGCCGGCCGCTCCAGAGCGAGTGATGATGTTTGTGAAACCCGACGCCCCACGACCGATATCAGCCGGCATCCAACCGGAACTCGATTGCAGTTCCTGAATGGCGTCTACGTTGAAGTTCGGCATGATGCTGCCACCCATCTCCGGATCGCTGATGTCCGCGCCATCCATGGCAAATGTGGCCTCCACCCCGCGCTGGCCATTGATGGCAAACTGCTGGGTGAAATTTGTCGCACCATTTGTATCGGTCATAGTGCCGGCTGCCAGGAGCAACAAAGTACTGAAGTCACGGCCGTTCAGAGGTAGAGAACTCACGGCCTGGCCGGAAAGTGCTTCACCTCCCGTTGCACCTGCCCCCTGCTGCGCCGCCAGAGTGATTTCGCCCCGGCTCGACAACGTGATGACAACAGGCGGAGCATCGGAGGCCAGAGTAATAGCCTGGGCGTAGGCAACGGTCTTGCCTTCGGCGATGATTGCGAGCCTGTATTGCCCGCCACGTAGTGCAGAAAGCGTAAAGCTTCCGTCGACACCGGTGTTGGCTTCGGCCGTGACCGCACCCGTCAGCTTCACTTTGGCGTCTGCGATCGGCGCGCCAGCACTGTCGTGCAAAAACCCATGCCACCCAAAAGCGGCTTGATCCTGTGCAGGGAGTGGTATTGCAAACACCAATCCCAGTGTTAGTAGTGGGCCGGCACAACGTGCGAGCCTCTTCAATATCGACATCATCGTACTTCTCCTGCCTGCCCGGGAACCCCGACGATCAGAAACGCAGCACTGCCTCGCAGCCCATCCAACACTTCAAAATGCTGTTTTCCGCTACTGGTGTGGTCGACAACAACGGGAACATTCATCAATTAAATCACTCCATAGTTGGGGCTCAGCGTTGTACTACCGCGCGTCTTGTTGGAATACAGTCCAGATTCAGAGAGACAGCTCATCGCACTGGCTCAACGAGCCACGAGAGTCCCAGTCAGCGGCGTGTTGTCAGACGATCCACCAACCAGGACTTGATAATCCCCCGGTGTCATATTCCAGGCATTCTTCTCTTCATCGAATGTCTTCAATACGCGGTCGTCGATCGGAACAGAAACTGCTTTCGATTCGCCGGGCGCGAGTGCGACCCGAATCCATCCCACCAGCCGCTTGTAGGATTCGTCTGTGCCTTTCGGAAGCCGTGCGTACACCTCGGTGATTTCGGTCCCGGGCGTCTTCCCAGTGTTCTTAACAGTGAAGCTCGCAGTCTTCGCGCCTGAATTGATATTCAGGCCGGAGTATGCGTAGGTGGTGTAAGACAAACCAAAGCCGAAGGCAAACAGCGGTTTCTTGTGCCGCTCTTCGAACCACTTGTAACCGATTGCTGCACCTTCGTCGTAGTGGACAGCATAGCCTGTGTGAGCAGAAGCGTTCGAAGAAGGAGCTCCGTTGTCCGCTACATCTCCAGCGTGAGCCTGACTTTCAGCAGGAATTTTCGGAGGCTCCGGGTGCGGAAGATCCGCTTCGCTACTGGCGAAAGTTAGCGGAAGTTTGCCGGATGGATTGACGTCCCCAACCAGTACGTCCGCCAACGCCTTGTGTCCCGAGCTGCCGGCGTACCAAGCCTCGACTACACCGGCCACCTTGTCAATCCAGGGCATAGTCACAGCAGTCCCGGTCTCCAGCACGACGATGGTGTGCGGATTCGCCGACGCTACCTGCTCGATCAAGGCATCCTGATTGTCAGGAAGCGAAAGACTTGGCAGGTCCATATCTTCAGATTCCCACTGATACACAAACACAATCGCCAAATCGGCGCTCTTGGCCAAACCTGCTGCCGACTTCGTATCCGTTCCGGGATCGAATTCAATCTTCGTGTTCGGCAGTTTCGCCTCGAGCGCTTTCAAAGGAGAGGTTGGGAACCATACGGGTTTTTGCCAGATCGTCGCGCCTTTGCCCGGAGGCATGATGGCATTGCCGCCCGGTGGATCTACCTGCGCTGATCCTCCGCCGGAAATCATCCCGACGTCGGCGTGGCCGCCAATGATCGCGATGCTGTGAACCTTCGAGGGCACAATCGGAAGTACTGTCGGACTATTCTTCAGTAAAACGATGCTCTTTTCTTCTACACGTTGCGCGACTTCGAATCCCTTCTCCACATCGACGACGCTCTTCTGAGGCGGGTCGTCGACGATTCCAGATAGAAATTCAGCGTAGAGAACTCTTCGCGCATGGTCGTCAATTTCCGACATTGGCACTCTTCCGGCTTCCACTGCCTCTTTTAGTTTCGAACCAAAGAAGTCCGCCATCGGTTGTTCCTGATCGAGACCTGCTGCAGACGCCTTCTCTGTGCTGTGAGTTCCTCCCCAGTCGGAGATAACGAATCCTTTGAAGCCCCAATCTTTCTTGAGTACGTCGTTAAGCGTGTACGGGTTCTGGCAACCGAAGTCACCATTGATCCGGTTGTAGGAACACATCACCGCGCCGGGATTCGCGATGGAGATGGCGATATGAAAGGCGAGCAGATCGGACTCCTGCATCGCTCGCTTCGAGATGACCGCGTTCACAAAGAAGCGTCCCGTCTCCTGATCGTTCATCACGTAGTGCTTGATGTCACCGACGACATGCTGTTCCTGCTCGCACTTCATCAGGCTACCGACGACGGTACCGGCAAGGAGCGGTCTTCGCCTGCATATTCAAAGTTGCGCCCATTGCGGGGTTCGCGGGCCAGATCGACTCCGCCTCCCAGAGTCATGTTGAATCCTTGTGCCCGCACTCTTTGCCGATCACGGTTCCAAAATCGCAAGCTGAGTCCGGATCCCAGCTCGCGCGGCGCCTAAACTCGATGGCATAGCCGTCGAATACCTACCGTTTGCACCGCTGTCTCTCACTCCATAGCCCGCATCAGAAATTACCAAAGGCGGGATGCCGAGGCGTTTTACACCCTCCACGTATCCCGCACCGCCATTCGAAAGATGTGAAAGCGGCATCTGCCATTGCGGCGCGTGGGCCATACCATTCCCATGGAGTAGCGCGAG
>CAWIAE010000016.1:0-772382 GCA_963833995.1 uncultured Acidobacteriota bacterium
GTCCCTGTACCTTGACGACTGCGTGTTGCTGAAATGAGCCGCCAGGCACGAGGAGGCAGCAGATTTCTTCACGGTCCGCGCTGGGTACGCGGGGCCGGGCGTGAGGTGGCCGAGCGAGTCGGCAAGGATCGGGAGGTCGGCGCGACACGGCGCAACGAGAGGCACCACGGGGAACGTCACGGATGTTCCTTCCTCTTGTCGATGACGTGTTGCAGAGCGCGCGGCCAGGTTACGCGACGAGCTGGCGTCGGGAACCGCTCGCGCCGTCGGCAACACCGGATGTCCAGGCCCACAATCTCTTTGAGCACTGCCGCGAGCGTCCTCTCGGTCGTCTGCTGCTGCGCTTCATCGCCCGTGGGCGGGAAGGTCTTCAGCGAGAACGCGAGGTGCCCGGCCGCATCGCAGAGCTTGCCGAGCTTCCGCTCGACGTCGCCGAGGTCGCCTGCGAATCGTAGCTTTCTTGAAGGTGCCGAGCCGCCCTGTAGCCGTCGAGGCCCTTGCTTGTCCCCGTTCACCAACGCGGTCTGCGTGATCGATCAGCGCACTCACGCCTGGCGGTGGGCCGGGCTGCTTGCCCCGACTCGCGGGCTCGCGTTGCCGACTGTTGAGCGCTTCCTCGAGCTTTCTCCCGGTTTTCTGCCGCTTCGCCGGGTCGCCGCTGGGCGGGAAGGTCTCGAGCGAGAACGTGAGGTGCTCGGCCGCGTCATGCGACTTGCCGAGCTTCACCTCGACGACGCCCAAGTTGCCCGCAATGTCGTAGCTCTTTTGCAGCGCCCACGCGGCCTTGAAGGCGTCGTAGGCCCCCCGCGGTCGCCCTTCGCGTATGCGGCTTCGGCTTGATCGAAGAGTTGCCCGAACCGCGCGGCAGTGGACGTTTGCGCGCGTGCGTCGAGCGGGCACACGGCGGACAGGAAGCAGACAACGAAAAGCAGGTAGCAGACGGTCCTCATGTTCATCCCTTCGGCTCGTGGTCGTCGAAAGCGTTGTGGTCGCCGACCGCAGCGACCGCTGCCCCCCTCGTCGCGACGTTTCACTGGCACGTTGCGTTGGCAACGAAGTCCCAGCAGTTCTTGGCGACGCCGTTGGCGCCCTGGCCCATGTCGGCCGTCATGTTGCCCGTGCCGCCTCGCCGCCAGCCCCGGCGTTCGTCATGGTGATCATGAAGGTGCCTCCGGCGGGCGCTGCGGTACCCGTGGACGCGCGCTGGAACGCGATGCCGACCGAGTGTCCACCCTGCCCACCGCCGCCGGGTCCACCGAGGCCACCTTGGCCACCGTATCCACCTGGACAACTTCCATTGCGCTCCCAGCACCAGCGCCGGGCACGCCACCGGGGCCCTTCTCCCTCCGCCCTGCCCACTCCCTCCGGCGCCGCCATTGCCACCCTTGCCCGCCCCCAGTGTCACGTTGGTGAGGGCTACCTGCGCGTCGAGCACGAGGAGCGCGATGCTGCTCCCACCAGCCTGTCCACCGTTGCCCGCGGCGCCCCCGCAACCGCCGGTGCCGCCCGCGCCACCACTCGCGCCGGGGACAGCGACAGTCGAGCTACCACACAGGATGCTGAGCCCGCCTTCCGCGCCCCCGCCCCCGCCGCCGCCTTGGCCAGGGGCGCCGTTCATGCCGCTTTGGCCGACGATACCGCTATAGCCATCCTTGGCCGAGAGCGTGCCGATGCCGGCAGCACCATCGCCCGAGTCGCCGGCGGTTCCGTTAGGCATCCGTCGGTCCCGCTCACGCACAAGTTGCAGCCGGCGTGCCCTGACCCTCGCCGACGCCACCGATGCCGTGGGTCGGCTGGCCGTGTTGGCAGGGCCGCCGTCCGCACCGCTGCCCGCCGGATCGCCTGCTGGTCTCCACCGTCACCGCCCCGCCAGCGGTGGAACTGCCGCCCGTCGTGCACGTGTTGGTTCCTCCCGTCGGCCCGGGTGCGTGGTGCCGGGATCGCACGCGTTCGCGCCGCTACCGCCCACGGCGCCGTCCAGGCTCATCGCGTTGCCAGCGGCGCCTGGGGCACCGTCCTGCGCATTCCCCGCCGTCAGCGCCCCGTTCGTCATGTCGAGCGACCCGCCACTCACCAGGAGCGGGATCGAGGAGCCGCCCGGCTTCGTTGCCCCCGGTGCGGTCAGGGTGACGTTCTCCAGCTTGTTCGCGCCGCCGGTGAGCACGACGCCCGTCATATCGGGCGCCGTCGTGATCTGCGCCTGCATGGTCGTCGACCACGTCCAGCTCTTCGCCGTGCAGCCGGTGAACCCGCCGTAGACCTCGACCCCGCCTGTGAAGCTCACCTGCATGGGCTCGGCGTACATCCCCGCGCACGCGAAGATGCGGGAGGGCGTAGCCGCCGCCGCCGCCGCGAAGGTCTGGAACGGGGTCGCCTCCTTCCCGTCGCCGCCGGGCGCCGCGCTCGCGCTCACGAAGACGCCGCAGTCGTCGCGCACGATCGCTGGGTACTCCGTGGGATCGCCCGAGCATGTGGGCGCGCTGCCACCCGCGCCGTCCGAGCCATCCGAACCGTCTGCTCCGGCGTCGGTGAAGGTCGCGATCTGTGGGTTCAGCAGCGGCTTGTAATAGTCGTCCCAGGTGGTGTCGCAGCCGGCCGCGTGCGCCACCGCAGCGAAGCCGAGGAGCGCTCCTACAACCACACCGCACCGTTCGTTGCGCATGACGTCCCTCGTACACCAGGAAGAGCTAGAACGACCCCGTAAAGACCACCCCGGCACTCGTCCCGGAGACGGTGGGCGTGACGCGCACCGCACGGCTCGGGGTTGACGCACTCTCAGAGGAAATAGGCCGCCGACCCGACAGCCGCCGCGCCTGCACCGACGAGGACGCCGACGCCAGCATTGTGGAACGTGCCGGCGCTGATCGCGGTGTCGTTGAGCTGCGAGCAGCGCGGTCGAAGTTCGACGCGCCAGCGGTGCAGCTATGGTGGTCACCGAGGATCACGCGCTGAGGCTCCGTGAGGTGCTGCGCTTGTTCGCGCCGACGACCACGAGCACCACGCCCGTCACTGCGGCAGCACCCGCGACGCCGGCTAGCACCCCCGGAACGATGCTTCGACGCAGGACGAGCGGCACCTCGTTCACCACACCGGGGCTCGCCTGGATGGTGGGATCGCGCCTCCAGGTACCCATCGTGCTGGGCCACGATCGTGTGCGCGCCGGCGTCGACGAAGAGCTCGAAGGGGAGCTCACTCGGCTCCACGGGGCTTCCGTCGATGGTGACCCGTGCATCGGGCAGGTTCACGCGCACCACGACGGTGCCGACCTCCTTCTTGGTCTCCTCCAGGAAGTGCTTGGTGCGCTCACGCTGAGGCGCCTTGGCTGACGGCGGTGCGGAGCGCACGCTGAAGGCGAGGTAGCGCGCCGCCTCGCGGGGGCGGTGGAGTTGCAGCATGACCTCGCCCAGATTTGCCGCGACGTCGAACGTGCGTGCGAGACGCCATGCCTGGAGGTACGCGGTTTCGGCTTCCGGCCACTTCTTCTGCTCGAACGCGGTGTTGCCTTGGCGGAAGAACTTCGCGGCCTGCTCGCCCGCCGCCTCCGCATCGACAGGCGCCGCGGCGCGCGCTGGCCTGCTCGACGCAATGGCAGAGGCGCCCAGGGCCAGGACGAGGCCGGCATGTCGGAGATATCGGGTGGGGGTCATCGTGCGGTCCAGAATCAGTCGTAGTTGGGCTTGTCGAACGGGGTCCCCGAGGCCGGCGGCTTCGGGGCCGCAGCGGGTTGGGGCGGTGGCGTGGTGGGCGGCACCGGCGGCGCCGTGGTGGGTGGCGCAGCGGGCACCGCCGTGACCACGGGGGGCGGCGTGACGGCCGCAGCAGGCGGCTCGTCGACCGGTCGGCGCTTCCCCGGCGGAGCACGGACGCCGCTGGGAGCTGTCGGCGCTCCCGCCGGCGCGCTGGTGTTTGCCCCCGGCGTGTCCGGCCCTGCTGCGGTGCCCGTGGGCGGGATGGAGGGGGGCAGAGCGACGGAGGCCGGCGGCGCCGCCGCTGTCGGCGCGGTGATCGGCGCGGAAGGTGACCCCAACGTCGTCGTTGCCACCCCCGAAGCGGCGGGTCGCTCCTGGGTTCCGTCGGGTCTCGTCGTCGCGACGCGGAAGACGATGAACACCGCGACCCCGAAGAGGACAGCGGCCAGCACGACGCCCTTGCTGCGCCCGCGCCCGGTGGGGGTTGCTGGGTCGCTTCCGGGCCCACGCGGGCGCGCGTATACCGACGGCAGCTCGACCGGTACGACCTGCGCCGAAGCGGCTTCCACCTTGACGACCGGCAACCGCGCCGTGCCACCACCGACGGTCCGCCCCTCTTGCGGGGTCCGGCCCTCCCGACGGCGGGTGGGCTCGTCGTCTCCGCTTGGAGGTCGCCGCAGCACCTTCATCTCGGCCGTCTCGCGCATCGGGTTCCCCTCCGGGAGCTCTCGCGGCACGTCGGCCATCCCGAACTCGACCTTGGGCGAATCGCCTGCCGCCGGCACTCTCGCAACCTTCACCTCGGTCGGCGCGACGTAGGCGCTTGCGTTGCCCATGCCGACCGAGAGGTCCTGCACCGGCGGCGCCTCGTCGACGGCCAGATCCGTGTCGAGCGCCTTGAAGGCCGCGACCGCTGCATCGAGATCGGGATCCTCGCCGAGCTTCTGCGGCTTGGGCCGAACGCGCTTGCGGAGGAACGGCTCCACCGCGGCCGGGATGACGCCGCCCGCGCCGCCTCCGGCTTCGGCTTGTCGCGATCGTCGGTCATGGCAGTGCGGGCTCCGAGGTCGTCGCCTGGCCGTCGGAAACACTCAGCAAGCGGCGCCAAACCTCATCGTCCCAGGCGGGCATCGCCTCCACGTTCTGGCCGACGAGCCGCGCTCCGATGAGCTTCTGGAGCTGCGCGCGCGCGCGACCGAGGGTCCACCAGCTCTTGCCCCACTTCGGAGCGAGTGCCTGGAGCTCCGCCTCGGTCTCACACGCCAGGAGCTCGAGCTGCTCGGGCCGGAGGCCCTCGTACACCTTGCTGAGCGCCGTCGCGGTGCGCGTCGCGTCGATGCGCTCGTTCATCTCGTCCTCGCCCCCTGCGCTGAACGGCGTGACGGCAATCCCTCGGAGGTAGGCGGCGACCACGCCCGCCTTGTACGCGTTCAGCTCCGCGCGGTCCTCTTGCTCCGTGGCGTAGGCGTCTTCGTCGCGGAGAGGGCGGTGCTCGAAGCGCAGGAACTCGATCGCCGCGCAGCGTCCCGCGGCGATCCGGTCCGCCTGACGGCGCTCGGCCCGCGCGTCGTCGACGATCGTCCAGAGGGCCTTCAGGGAGGCCCATTCCTCGAACGTCGGCCCGCGCGTCGGGTCGAAGGTCCGCGCGGCCAGCGCAATCCCGTAGTGGGCGCTCCGCACCATCGCGTCCATGGGCTTGATGGACCCAAAGCGTCTCGTTGCCTCCAGCGCGACACGTTCGGCCAGGCCCGGGACGCTGCGGACCCACTTCTTCTGGTCCGGCGTGAGCTTGACCGTCTCGCTCATCGCGAGCCCCCCGTCTTCGCCTGCCCGTTCGTGGTGCCGTTGAGGGTGTCGAGCGCGGCCGGCCCGCTCTCCTTCACCACCCGGGGCCTGGCGCGGTTCATGAGGTAGCGCCCGGCGGGGTGGCCCGTCAGAGCCATCCGGAGGACGTTCGCAGCCTCGTCGAGCGCGGCGGGCGAGAGACCCATGGCGCGCAAGGGGACCAGGGAGCTCTCTACCTCCGCCTCGAGGAAGTCTTTGTCAGGCGCATCACTCATCGGAACCTCCAGAACCTCATCCGCGCGGGGGGCGGCCAGCCCCTATTTACAAGAATCGACGGCGAGCCCCGATGGGCAGCAAAAATGAAGTGCGGTCGCGGCGGCCTCAGTTCTCGACGCCGAACATCCGGTGGGCGGCCACCGATGGCGCTGGGTCCGGCGTTTTTGTAGGCTCCGCTGTGTGGGCAGCGGGGGCAGCGCGGCCCGGAGGTGCAGCATCCTTGGGCTTCGGCGCCCCGTGAGCGGCCCCACCCACCGGCGGCGCAGTCGCACGAATGGCGGCGTGGACGGATCTCGTGCCGGTGCGGGCACCGACGGGCTGGGGGCGGGCGGCGGGGCGGCGGGCGCCAGCGCTGGGGAGCCGACGGGCGTCGCCGTCGGAGGCGTCGCCGCGGTCGGAGGCGTCGCCGCGGTCGGAGGCAGCGCGGCAGCAGACGCCGGCGGGCTCGCGATGGAGGGAGCTGCGGCCGTCGCCGTGCTGCCGGATGTCGGGGCGCTATCCCGTGCGGAGAGGAGACGGGCGCCCCAGACTCCCAGAGCGAGGAGGGGCAACGCGCCCACCAAGACCCACGCCAACGCGGCCCGCCCCTTGCGAGGTGGCCGCAATGCTTCACCGGCGGGCATCGGGGACGACGCGGGGGCCAGCACAACCGCCGTACTTGTTGAGGTGGCGCTCTCGCCGGGTGGACTACTCGCCGGCGCTGGACGGTCCTCCACGTCCTCCGCGGTGCCCCGCAGCCGAGCATGGGCCGGCAAGACGACCGCGGGCGTGGATGACGTCTCCTGGCGCTTGCGCACGTGGAGCGTCGGCAACTCCTCGGTCTCCGGCACCCCTGGCGCGGCTCCACCCTCGCGCACCACGGCCGGGGTGATGATCGATGCGGGGGAGGGGGCCGCCAACGGCAAGCCTCGGGCAAAGGGCGTCCCCGTTGCAGCCATCTGTGCGGGCATCTTCACGGTGCTCGGGACGCCCGGGATGCGTTGGACCGAGCCGGCCCTGGCCGCGGGGACCTCCACCCTGACGGTCGCGCCGCGGGCAGGGAGCCCAGCCTGCCCTGCTGCGCGCTGCTGCGGAAGCTCATGGAGCGCCGGACGACCGGTTTCGATGGTGCCAATCGGTAGCTCCTCCCGTGCGCGCAGGTGCACCCGGAGGTTGCTCGGCAACACGCGGGTCGACATCGTTCGCGGCCGTGGGCTCCTGCGGCGGCACGGAGACGCTCACGAAAGGGTTCGCCGAACCGGGGAGGACCGGCACCTGGTCGGTGTCGATGGGGGGCACCGGGGGCAGCTTGCCGACGAACGAGAATCCGCGGCGGCGCAACATTTTGCGCGGCGAGCTCGAGCATGTAGGTCGCGAGCGCTGCCTCGAGCACGTCACACGCGACCGCAGCAGACTCGTACCGGTCCGCCGGCTCCTTTCCGAGCAGGCACTCGACGACGGCCGCGATGAACTTCGGGGTCTCCGGCGCAGCAACCACGAGCGGGGTGTGGGGCCGTAGAAGGATCTGCATGGCGAGCTCCTTCACATTTGCCGAAACCTTACCCTCGACCGCCCACGGGCTGACCCCTGCGATGCTTTCGTAGAGGACGACTCCGAGCCCGAAGAGGTCGCTACAGGGGCCAATCAAGTTCGGCGAGCAGAACTGCTCCGGCGACATGTACTCGACCGTGCCGATGGTCGTGTCCTCGGTCGTGATGCGCGTCTCGTGCGAGAAGTGGCTCACCCCGAGGTCGCAGAGACGCACGATCCCGTCGTCGCCGACGAAGATGTTGTCGGGCTTGATGTCGCGGTGGATGACCTTCAGCTCGTGCACGGCTTCGAGCGCGCTGCACACCTGGAGCGCGATCTCGACCGCCGTGTTGATGGGGAGCTTGCCGCCGCAGTCGACGCGAAGCCTGGAGAGCGTGCGGCCGACGAGCAGATCCATCACCATGAACATGCGGCCGTCGCCGGCCTCGATGATGGCGTGGACCCGTACAAGGTTCCGATCCCGCAGCCGCAGGAGCATCTCCCCCTCCCGCTGATGGCGCTGGCGGGTCTTCTGGCTCACCTCGCGGTGAATCTGGAGAACTTTGAGGGCGAACGGCGCACCCGTGGCCACGCTCTCCGCTCGGTAGACCTCAGCGTAGGAGCCGCGGCCGATGAGCTCCAGGACGCGGTACTCGTCGCCCGTGCGTGGGTCACGTACAAGGTCGCCGTACCGGCAGGCATGATCTTTCCACATGGGGCGATCCCGTTCGGCCATCATAGGCCAGATGTGCTGGCGCGGGCGATCCAGTGTAGGAGGAGCAGAAGCGCGGATGCGAGGGCAACGAGGATGAAGGCCCCCAGGACCAAGCGGCGCGCGTAGGGACCTCGTACCGTCCGGACCAGGAGCGCGGTCGGCGCGGCGACGGGACGGTGAGCAGCGAGCTCTTGAAGCACGGGGGCGCCCCTCGTCGGAGCAGGCAGCATGCCCGCCGCGGTATCACACGGCGTCCCCAGGCGCGCACCGTCGGCTTGGGCGACGCCAACCTCTGCCCTGGCCAACGGAAGTGTCTCCGTCGCGGACTCTCGTTGCGGCTCGGGCTCGCTCACGGCGATGGTGGCGCCGCGCCGGGCCTGCATCGCCGCTTGGAACTCCCGCGTGTCGAGGCGCTCCGTCTGAGGCCAGCGCTGTGGAATGGGTGCCGCTTCGAGCACGCGCGCCAGCTCAGCGCTGAACTCCTCGGCCGTCTTGAAGCGGTCGCTCTTCTCCTTCGAGAGAGCCTTCAGGAGCACGCTGTCGAGCGCCGCCGGGATCGGCTGCCTCGCGAGCGAGGACAGGGGCGCGGGCCGGTCCGTCACCTGGGCGCGCATCACGGCGAACGTTCCCTTCTGATGCTGGAAAGGCGCGCGTCCGGCGATCAGCCAGTAGAGCACGGCGGCGACCCCGTAGATGTCGCTCCGCCCGTCCACGGGCCGCCCCAGCGCCTGCTCGGGCGAGAGATACTGTGGCGTCCCCAGCGCCACGCCTTCGAGCGTCGGCTTCGTCAGTGGGCTCGGTGCCCGGCCGGGATCAGCCGTCGCGAGTACCTTCGCGAGGCCGAAGTCGAGGATTTTGACAAGGCCCGCCCCGCGATCCGACGCGCAGAGGAAGAGGTTCGCGGGCTTGATGTCGCGGTGGACGATGCCGATCGCGTGCGCAGCGGCGAGCCCCGCGAGCACCTGTCGGGCCAAGGCCACGGCTTCGACGACCGGCAGAGGCCCACGCGCGAGAACCTCGGCACGCAGCATCCCGTCCCTCGAGCTTCTCCATCACGACGTAGGGGCACCCGTCCGGCGTGAAGCCCAGGTCCGACACCTGCACGATGTGCGGATTGTGACGGAGGCTCGCGGCGGCCTGGGCCTCCAGGCGAAGCCGGTCGACCATGGTGGGATCCGTCGCCCGCTCTCCACGGAGCACCTTCACGACGACGCGATGGCGCAGGAGGCGGTGCTCCGCCTCATAGACGACGCCCATGGTGCCCTCGCCGAGCTGGCGGAGCGCTCGAAACGGCGTTGCGTGAAGCGGGTCGTCGCTCGGGGAGGATGAAGTGTCACGACCGTTCATGCGGACCTGTCTTCGGGAGGGAGACATGAGTGCCCCGCCCACGCTGAGTCATGCGACTCCTGGGCCTACTAGGAGAAATCGGAGGCACGGCCCACGAGGCAGCAAAAAAATGAAGGCCGGCGTGCTCGGGGGCCGCGATGTCGATTTCCGCCGCCTACGCCGGCCTTGCGCCGATTTGATTACCAGAGGGCGACCAAAGCCATCGGCGCCCGCCCCGGAGACCCAAACCCTGAGCAGCCATGCACACGCCGGCCCTACCCCCCGTCGCCCTGTCGATCGAGCACTTCGCGCAGGTTTGCGCGCAGCTCGACGACGGGTTCGTCCAGCGTGCCGAGATCCTCGCTGCGGCGAGCCTCGACGAGGTTGTGTGGCAACCGCTCTGCGTTGGCTGGCGCGATCTGGCTTGCCGCCAGCGACGCCACCGAGCTCGTTCGACAGTTCGCTCGAGCGTACGCACAAGCCCGCAGCCGCCCAGGTACCGGCCCATGGCGGAGGCCGCGTTGACACCACGGACCGCCCTGCCGATTCGGCTGGCTGAAGAGGACACCGATGCCGAGCACGCACCGGACGCCGACCCCACCGAGGGCACTGCGGCGGTCGCGTTCCCTCTCGCGGGACCCGCGATGCCGTTCAGGGTGGCGCCTCCCCTGATGCCGGCGCTCCGCCCGATGGAGCCCCTGCGCCCTCGGATTGCCGGGCCTGCGGACGCCGTCGAGCGAACGCTGGAGGTTCCCTGCATTCCGCCGCCCCCGGCCACCGTGCTGCCGTTCGGCCCTGACCGCCCGCGGATGGTCGCAGGCGGTGGTTGATGCGCTTCGATCCGCAAACCGGGGAGCCCCTCGCGATTCCTCGCTGGGTCGACGATCCCACTTCTCGCTGAGCCGATCACTGGGGCCATGGAGACGCCGTGAAGCTTGTTCACATCGCTACGCAAGGGATCAGGGGCTGCCGGACCGGGGGTTCGACTTCGTGCGCCAGGCAGTGACGCGCCGTGCGACGTCGTGCTCGTGACGGGCGGTCCGGCGTCGGGCAAGACGAGGCTTCTCGAAGCCATCATCGCAGCAAAGGAGGACGTCGGCGCGTACGCTGCCCGGCCGCCGCACGCGTCGCTCGTGTGCGAGGGACACGATGGCGCGACCCTCCGTGCGACATGGCTCTTGTCGCCGTGGGAGCAGGCCCGCGCTGAGGTCGACGACGCGCGGGTAACCACCGTGTCCGTGTTCGGCGAGGACAAGCCCGTTGCCCACCCCGAGGGTCTCTCGGCGCTCTTCCGCGCCGACGCGCGAGCGTCGGGGAGCTGGAAGGTCGAATACTTTCATGCCGGGCGCTCCCTGCCCGCAGGCGCGGGGGAGCCGCCGACGAGCGACGGCGTAGAGGCACCCCTTCGCCTGGGCACGAGCGTCGAGAAGTACCGCGGCGTCCGTGCCCACCTCGTCGAGGCCCTGCTCGACGATGCGCTGGCGCTCATCGCTCGCGTTCGCGCCGACGGGATCGCGCTGCGCGCCGCCGGCGCCGACACGCTGACCGAGCTGCGCGAGCTCGTGCGTCCGTTCCTCCACGGCAAGGTGCTCGACGGCATCGAGTCGGCGCGCGGTGGCTATCGGGTGCGGTTCCGGGGCCGCGACGGGGACGTGCTCGATTCTCGACGAGCTGTCCGCGGCCGAGCAGCAGGGCGTTCTCTTCGCCGTCACCTTCCGGCGGCTCGGTCTCGACAACGCGCTCGTCTTGATCGACACGCCGGAGCTCCACGTGCACCCGAGACACCACGCGGATTTCTTCTCGCGGATCGTGTCGCTGGGCAGCACAACCAGATCATCGCCGCCACCAGCTCGACCGAGCTGCTCCGCGGCACGCCCAGCGAGCACGTGCTCGCGCTTTAGCAGGCTCGCGCGTCGGCGCGCTGGCCGTTCGTCGTCGTCATGGGTCGCTCGTGCGGCTCCAGGGAGAGGTCGATGTCCACGTTGCTTGCCAGATCGTCTGTGTCCCCGTCGGTCGCCCCCGTCTCGGGTCCGCGCTTGCCGCGGGTTCAAGCCTTCGGACTGTCGCACCAAGGCATGCTCCGCTCAACCAACGAAGACGCGTACGCCGTCATCCCTGAGCTCGGTCTCTTCATCGTGGCTGACGGGGTTGGCGGCCGTGCGAGCGGAGAAGTGGCATCGCGCTTGGCGGTCGACAGCGTCCGCGCGGTGTTCGAGGACCCGGAGCTGACCTGGCCGGGTGGGCTCTCGCTCCGGCCTACCGCCGTGGACCTGCCGCTCCTCCGCGCCAGCGTGGAGCGTGCGAACGCGTGCGTTCACGGGGCGGGGGGCGCCGACCCGGCCAAGAAGGGCATGGGCACGACCCTCTCCGCGATGCTCGTGCTGGAAGACCGGGTCGCCCTGGCGCACGTGGGCGACTCGCGGATCTACGGCCTTCGAGGACGCCGCCTCCAGCAGCTCACGTATGATCACACCCTCGCCAATTCATTCCTGCACGCTGGCATCCTCCGCCAAGAGGATGTGGCAACGTCGCAACACAACCACACGCTCACCCGTGCCGTTGGCACCGAGGAGATCGTCGAGATCGACACGCGCCTCGTGGGGCTGGAACCCGGCGACACCTTCCTGCTTGCGAGCGATGGGTTGCACGGCGTCGTCGACGAAGACGAGATCGCAGCCATCCTCTTCCGCGAGCGCGATCTGACGGTTGCGGCGGCACGGCTCGTCGACCGCGCGAACGAGCTCGGCGGCCCCAACAACGTCACCGCCGTGCTCGTGCGAGTCGTGTAGCGGCATGGAGAGCCAACAGCACCCCCCGGCCTCCCAGGCGCGGCCGACGGTCTTTCAGATCGAGGCCGCCTCGGCGACCCACATCGGCCGGCGCAACACGAATGCCGACGCAGCCCTGCTCGACAACGTCGCCGGCTTCTACGCCGTGGCCGACGGCATCGGCGACACGCCGCGCTCCTTCCTCGTCGCACAGATGGCGCTCGAGGGCGTCCGGGAGCTCTTCCTCACGCCTTGGGCGTCGTCCCCACGCACCCGGCGAACGGTGGTGGAGCTGGGGAGCGGCTCCTGCTCGGCGTGGAGCAGGCGCACCGACGGCTCTACGCGCCGTGGACCGCGCGCGCGGCGCGGATCGGCGCAACGTTCGCAGGGGTCGTCGTCTGCGGCGATCAGCTCTGCGTGGGCCACCTGGGCGACAGCCGCGTGTACTCCTCCGGGCCAGCAGGGGCTGGCTGGCGCAACTCACCGAGGACCACACGTTGGCCGGCGAGGCGCGCCGTCGGGGTATGCCCCGCGATGAAGTGCTCTTCTTGCCAGACGCCGACAAGCTCACCCAGGTCATCGGCGTCCGGCGCGTTGTGGATCTCCAGCCCATCGGGCGGCGCTGGGAGCCTGGCGACACGGTGCTTCTCTGCACCGACGGGGTGTCCAATTGCCTCGATTCGGATGTCATCGCCAGCATCCTGCTCGATGCGGCGAACGTCGCCACCGCCGCGCAAACCCTCGTCGATCGGGCGGCGGAGACGGGCTTCGACAACGCGACTGCGGTCGTGCTGCGTCGACAGAGCTGAGACGTGGGAGCCGCTGAGGCTCCGATGGAGGGTTCCAGGATGGATGGACGACGCGCCCGGCTGCTGGTGATCGACGATGAGGCGCCGCTTGGAAGATCCTTGGCGAGGATGCTCGGTAGGGATCACGACGTCGCCGTGGTGACGAGCGTGAGAGAGGCGCTTGACCGCATCATCCTTGGGGAGAGGTTCGACCTCATCCTGTGCGACCTACTGATGCCCGACCTGACCGGCATTCACTTTTACGAGCGAATCGCCGACATCGCGCCGGAGCTGGTCGAGAGGGTTGTGTTCATGACCGGAGGGGCCGTGACGCCCTACGCGCAGGCGTTTCTCTGGCAGCCATTCATATGGCACCTTGAGAAGCCCTTCCCATCGCTCCTGGAGTTACGCCAAGTGGTCGTGGAGCACCTCAGGCGTCTTTCGGGGCACCGATGAGCACAGAGACCCCTAGACAAGCCACGCTGTTCTTCGTCGAGAAGGTCGACGAGGAGGTGTTCGTAAACCACTGCACGCACCGCCTTGGTGCGAGGGCTGTCAATGGCGACCACCGCGATTTGTGGTGGATGGGTGACGGCCGGACAGTATGGGCGCGCAATGTTGGCGAGACTCTCGCCGGCCGCATCACGGTGCCCCAGCACGTCGCTGCGCACCTCGGCGCGGCCCCGCAGAGCGGGATCTTGCTTGAGGTCGGAGAGCCTCCCGGCAGCGGAGACCTCTGCTTCCTCGTGGCCGTCGCCTTGCTCGGGCGCTGGGGCGGCTGCATGACCGTGCCAGGGGACACAGCGGTCCTCACCTCGCAAGACCTAACCGATACAGCGCGCTCGGAGCTGCGGGTGCGGCACTTCTGCCAAAGCGACCATAACGCTGAGGACACCGCAGAACCGCGCACGCGAAAGGATCAAAACTAGTCCGTTGTACCTTCGACAGTTCGACCGCTCTCCCGGGGGGGTTCCATGAGCATCATGTCCGCAGTGCGCGCGTTCGTCGCGCGAGTGTCTCTTCCGTTCATACGTCGTGTCGCGTGCATGGGGCAAAGAGTAGCGACGCGGCTCGCGTCCGCCCCCAGGGGGCACGGCGGCCCGGCGCGCGGCGGCGTGAGGACGCCGGCTGCGCCCGCCGCTCGGCATTCGGGCGTGTGGCCGGCACACTCTTCCACCGCCACGGCACGCTCCGGTCAGGCCGTTCCGCCGCGCGCTCGGCCCTCGCCGGTCGAGGACCCGCACGGCACGGTTGAGCGGCCGAGCGCCAGCGTCTACCCCGTCCGCGACGCGTACAAACTCGCGCCGCCCGCTCTTCGCTACGTCGGTCTCTCCCCGCCCTCTCTGCACGCGCTCAACACGCGCTCGATGCGACGGATTGAGGCGCGGTTCGCGTCCAAGGTCTGCCTCTCCGCAGGCGACGGCATCTATGCAGCTCACTGCAACGGGCCGAAGTGCGATAGAAGTGAGTTCGTCTGTGGCTGTCCTTGTTTGTCGTGCGACTTGCGTCGGGCACTGTATGAACAGGCGACCATCGAGATCGTGGGCCCTCGCGTGGCCTTGGCCCACGCCCCGGCGCACGCGGCCTCCGTTCATGAACGCATCGTTGAACGCTGGCACTTCCTGCAATTGGCCTGCGAAGCGGACGGCTCGCCGGCTTTGCACTGCGATGGCCCTGACTGCCGGGAGTCGGAGGAGCGCACCCTCTGCGAATGCGGCTGCGAAAGCTGCGGGCGAGCGGTAGGGCTGCTCGTTCAGGCAGAGCGTGACGTGGTGGACGAGCCCGAAGCTCGATCATGATGGAAGAGCGACGCGAGCGGTGCTGGTGTTCGACGATGACCCGATGAGCGTCAACGTGGTCGAGAAGGCCGCCGCAGAAAGCGATGGCGTGAAGGTTGGCTACGCGCACTCCGCGAGCGCCGCCGTCGCGTTCACGAGCGGGAGTCGCACCGTGAACTTCGTCTCATCCTCGGCGGTGTGGGAGACCGCGATTACTCCGCCGTGTGCCCGCGTGATCTCCCCCACGATGAAGAGCCCGAGCCCGCGCCCGCGCACCGGCGGCAGAGCGCTCCCAGGCTCGGCGCCGCGCTGGATGGCGCGCGGGGTCAGCTCCCGTATGGGGTCGGGGCACGATGCCGCCTTGACAAACGCGGCCGAACGCTCAAGAATCATGATTGATGAGTCGAGAGCCCACGGCGAGCAAGGGGCCGCCGATGCCGACTGGTACGTGCTGGTGCGGGTGCGACGAGCCAACCAAGCCGGGAGCGTTCTTTCTGACCGGACACGACAAGACCGCGGAGTCGGCTGTCATCCAGGTCGAGTACGGCTCCGTGGCGGCCTTCGTCGTGGCTCATGGCTACGGGCCTGGAGGTAAGAACGCGCGCCAACAACTCGCGGCGAAGAAGACGAAGAAGATCGTGGCGTGGGCGAACGGGAAGGGCTGAACCATGGGGCGCGCACGCACCGGCACCGTCAAGCTCCACGGCGACCACTAGGACGCCCGCATCCAACTTCCCGACGGCACCCGACCTTGGGTCCATCTGCCCGCCGGGGACACCTATGAGCGGGCGAAAGAACGAGCTGCCGCGATGTCGGAAAGGGCCGCCGAAGGGGATGCGGTGCTCGACCGCAACGCCGCTAAGGTGGCCGCTGGCGAGAGGGTCGCGGAGTACATCGCGAGGCGGGCAGTAGACCGCGTCGCCCGCGGCCTATCCTCCGCCCGCCACGAGACAGGTTACCTCCGCGGTCACTGCGGCCGGATCTGGGAGCGCCCGATCACCGAGATCACCCGTGCCGACATGGAGGCCCTCGTAGAGGATCTCGATGGCGAGGCGGCGGACGGCTCCACCTCCGCCGCCAACGCGAAGAAGGTCTGGAAGGTGCTCCGGAAGGCGTTCGACGATGCTACCAATGCGAAGACCAGAGCGTTGCGCGTCCTCACCGCCAACCCTTGCCTGGGTGTCCGTGGCCCCGACAGCGGAGCCCAGCGGTCCAAGTCGTGGCTCTACCCGTCCGAGTTCCTGACGCTGGTCTCGTGCCCCGCGGTCCCACGCCACCACCGCAGGGTCTACGCGCTGGCCACGTACCTCTACGCTCGCCGCAACGAGATTCGCGCGATCGGTCTGGAGGACGTCGATCCGGAGCACGACACGGTGCACGTGCACCGCGCGCTCGACCAACACACGCGGGAGGAGAAGAGCACGAAGTCCGGCCATGCTCGCAAGATGCCGGTGGAGGCCCACGTCGCGCCGCTCGTTCGCGTGCTCTACGCAGAGGCAAAGGCAGTGGGGCGAGACCATCTCGTGACGCTCGCCTTCGTCGACTGGGCCGCCCGTCTCCGCGACGACCTGCGGACGGCGGGCATCACCCGCGGGGAGTTGTTCGCTAACGACAAGACGCGCCAGCCGCTCCGCTTTCACGACTTGAGGGCGACGGGAATCACGTGGGCCGGCATCCGGGGGGACGACCCGCTCAAGATCCGCCAGCGCGCCGGGCACGCGAAGTTCGCGACGACCGAGGGCTACCTGCGGACCGCGGAGGTGGTGGGCCCGGGATTCGGCGAGCCCTTCCCTCCGCTCCCCGATGACCTGCTCCTGCCCGATGCGGGGCCCGCCGATGCCGCAGCGCCCGCCAGCGCCCGCCGCCGTCGAGGCGGGGGCCGACGGGGCAAGGGCGGCGGCGAGCAAGGTGGGCAGGGTGGGCAGAGGCCCGGGCCAAGGTGGCGGCGAGGGCAGTCAATCGTCCAAAAAAGCGTCCAATGCGGGCGACGACTAAACATCGTCGCGGCGCTCAAGCAATGGGAATTGTTACGTTAAATCCGCTTCGATTGATGTTCATGGAATCGTACCGCCGGTCGGAGGGTCCGCACCGCCGGTCGAAGGGTCCGCACCGCCGGTCGGAGGGTCTGCACCGCCGGTCGGAGGGTCCGCACCGCCGGTCGGAGGGTCCGCACCGCCGGTCGTAGGGTCCGCACCGCCGTCGAAGGGTCCGCACCGCCGGTTCGGAGGGTCCGCACCGCCGGTCGGAGGGTTCGCACGGCGGTTCGGAAGGTCCGCACCGCCGGTCGGAGGGTTCGTACCGGGGTGCGGAGGGTCTGCACCGCCGGTCGGAGGGTCTGCACCGCGGTCGGAGGGTCCGCACCGCGGTTCGGAGGGTCTGCACCGGCGTTCGTAGGGTCTGCACCGCGGTTCGTAGGGTCCGCACCGCCGGTCGGAGGGTCCGGGCCCCCGTCGAAGGGTCCGGGCGCCCGTCGAAGGGTCCGCATCGTCGACCGTAGGGTTGGCACCCCCGGGGGGAGGGTCGTACCGCAGTTCGGACGCTTTGGATCGCCGGTCGTCCCCTTGCCCGGCGTTTCGGACGCTTTGGATTGCCGGTCGTCCCCTTGCCCGGCGTTTCGGACGCTTTGGATCGCCGGTCGTCCCCTTGCCCGGCGTTGCGGACCCTTCGCACCGCCACTCGGACCCTTTGCGCGCGATTTGGCCCCTTGCACCACCCTTCGGAGGGTTCCACCGCCCTTCGGAGGGTCACACCGCGGTGCCTCGCCCCTCGCGCCCCTGCCCCCGCTTCCGCCCCCTCTTCGCATGGCGTACCCTCCCGGCCGCCCATGTCGACCGCGCGCCCGAATCCTCAATCTCCTCACCCGCGACGAGCTGCTCCGTCTCGTCGACCACCACGGCGTGATCGTCGGCAGCCGCCAGCAGAAGGCCCACCTCGTCGAGCGCCTCGAAGAGAA
The DNA here is from genome assembly GCA_963833995.1 of uncultured Acidobacteriota bacterium. Lineage (GTDB taxonomy): Bacteria > Acidobacteriota > Terriglobia > Terriglobales > Acidobacteriaceae > Telmatobacter. The sequence goes on from CAWIAE010000016.1 coordinate 17,588, forward strand.
GGGCCCCGCCGCCCCCGAGCTGCTCGCCGACCTCGCGCGCGACCGGCTCAAAGAGATTTGCCGGGCCCTCGGCCTCGACGACAGCGGCAAGGAGAAGGCCGCCATCGTCGCGCGGATTGTCGGGGCGCCGCCCGGTGGAGACGCCGCCCCCGAGGCGAGCGCCGCCCCGCCGCCCCGCGCCAGGCCGGCAGGCGCCAGGCCGACCGGCGGCGCGGCCGAGCCGATTGAGATCCCCGCCGGGGCCAAGCTCACCATCGACGCGCTCGAGCGGTACCTCTGGTCGGCCGCCGACATCCTGCGCGGGTCGATCGACTCGTCCGACTACAAGGGGTTCATCTTCGGCCTGCTGTTCTTGAAGCGCCTCAGCGACCGCTTCGACGAGGAGTGCGAGACCCTCGTCACCGCCGGCGACGACCCGGAAGACCGCGACAATCACCCGTTCTTCGTCCCCAGGCGGGCCCGCTGGCCCGAGCTCCAGCGGGTCGCCACCTCTGTCGGCGAGGCGCTCAACAAGGCCTGCTCCGCGCTCGAAGGCGCGAACACCTCGCTCGAAGGCGTGCTCGCCGGCATCGACTTCAACGACGAGCGCAAGCTCGGCGACGCACGCAACCGCGACGTCGTCCTCGGCCGGCTGGTGCAGCACTTCTCGAAGGTGGGTCTGCAGAACGCCAACCTCTCCGAGCCGGACATGCTGGGTCGAGCCTACGAGTACCTGATCGAGAAGTTCGCCGACGACGCCGGCAAGAAGGGTGGCGAGTTCTACACCCCGAAGAAGGTGGTAGAGCTCATCGTCGAGCTGCTGGCGCCCGAAGAGGGGATGCGGATCTGCGACCCCACCTGCGGGTCGGGAGGCATGCTCATCGAGTGCGCGCACCACCTGACGCGGCAGGGGAAGAACGCGAAGAACCTGTCGCTGTTCGGGCAGGAGAAGAACCTGGGGACGTGGGCCATCTGCAAGATGAACACGCTCTTGCACGGGCTGCCGGATGCGAGGATCGAGAAGGGGGATACGATCCGCGATCCGAAGCTGCGCGACGGCGGGGAGCTGATGCTGTTCGATCGGGTGGTGGCGAATCCGCCGTTCTCGCTGGATGAGTGGGGGAGGGAGGTGGCGGAGAGGGATTCTTATGGGAGGTTTCCCTATCGGGGTGCCGCCGAAGACGAAGGGGGACCTCGCGTTCGTCGGGCATATGATTGCGACTGCGAATAAGACCGGAATGGTCGGCGTCGTGATGCCGCACGGGGTGCTCTTCCGGGGCGCGGCCGAGGGGGAGATCCGGAAGGGGATGCTCACGGACGACTTGGTCGAGGCCGTGGTAGGGCTGCCGGCGAATCTGTTCTATGGGACGGGGATTCCGGCGGCGATCCTCGTCGTCAATAAGGCGAAGGAGGCGGAGCGGAAGGGCAAGGTACTCTTCATCGAGGCCTCGCGCGAGTTCCGGGAGGGATCGGCGCAGAACTACCTTCGCGAGGAGGATGTGAAGAAGATCGCCGCTGCGTTCCACGCGTTCAAGGACGTCGATAAGTACGCGAGGGTCGTCGACCTCGCGGAGATTGAGAAGAACGATTTCAACCTCAACATCAGCCGCTACGTGGAGACGGCGGACGCCGCGGTGAAGGTCGACGTCGGTCGAGCAATCGCCAAGCTGAGGGAGTTGGAGCGGAAGCGAGCCGAGGCCGAGGCGAGGATGAACGCCTACCTCAAGGAGCTTGGATATGATGCCTGACGGATGGGTTCGCACGCATCTCGGCGAGCTTGGCATGATGATCAAAGCGCGCGGGGGAACGAAGAAGGACGAGTCTTCAACGGGTATTCCGGTCGTGCGTTACGGCGAGTTGTACACTCGGCATAAGAACCTGATTCGTCGCTTTTACTCGTTTGTTCCAGCGGAGAAGGCAGCAGCCTACACGCCGCTGCAAACGGGTGACATCCTCTTTGCAGGGTCGGGCGAAACTTTGGAAGACATCGGGAGGGCTGCCGCGTTCCTTGGCTCCGAGCTAGCCCTCGTTGGCGGGGATCTTATCTTGTTTCGACCGACTGCCAGGCTCGATAGCCGTTTTCTCGGCTACGGCTTGAACAGTTCGGAGGTCAATGCACAAAAACGGCGTCTGGGCCAAGGCAGCTCAGTGTTCCATATTCACAGCGACCGGCTGGAATCGATCCTGCTAGCCGTTCCGCCGCTGCGTGAGCAGAAGAAGATCGCCGCCATCCTCTCGTCCGTAGATGAAGCCATCGAGGCGGCACAGTCGGTCATTGATCAACTCCAGGTTGTGAAGAAGGCCATGATGGCCGAGCTTCTAACCCGCGGCTTGGCAGGGCGGCACACGCGGTTCAAGCAGACCGAGATTGGCGAGGTGCCGGAGGGGTGGCAGACTCCACTGCTTGATGATGTTGCGAGGCGCGGAAGCGGGCATACGCCGAGCAAGACGCATCCCGAATATTGGAGCGGTGACATCAAGTGGGTATCGTTGACGGATTCGCCACGACTTGATCGTCTCTACCTCAACGACACTTCCGAGAAGATTACGGCGCACGGAATCGCAAACTCCTCCGCCGTCGAACACCCTGCCGGCACCGTCATCCTTTCTCGCGATGGTTCGCGAGTGGGGAAAAGCGGGATTCTGACGGCCGTCATGGCGGTGAGTCAGCACTTCATGGCGTGGACGTCCAGCAAGAACCTGGACAACCACTTCCTTTATTGGTGGCTCCAGCATAAGAAGCCTGAATTCGCTCGGGTCGCAATCGGGAGCACCACGAATAAGACGATCGGTCTTCCGTATTTTAAGGCCATGCGTGTCCCACTCCCACCGATCGAAGAGCAGCGAGTAATCGCCGGCGTGCTCACGTCCATTGAGCTTCATAGGTTTCAGGAGGCAGATGTCGTGAGCTCGCTTTGCAGCCTCAAAGCCGACATCATGTCCGTCCTCCTCACCGGCGAAGTCCGCGTCACCCCCGACGAGGAGAGCGTGCCGGAGCCGCCGGGACGCGCGGCCGACCGATGAGCGCGAGGACTCGGCATGAGCACCACGATTCACTTTGCTGCCGGCGACCTGGAGTTCGAGTGGGATCGGGCGAAGGCGACCACGAACCGCCGCGAGCACGGCGTCTCCTTCGAGGAGGCCGCCACCGTGTTCCTCGACCCGCTCGCCCGCACGCTCGACGATCCCGACCGTTCGGCCGGCGAAGACCGCTTCCTGCTCGTCGGCGCGTCCCTCGCGCTGCGCACGCTGCTGGTGGTTCACGTCGAGCGAGGCGAACGGCTCCGCATCGTCAGCGCGCGCTTGGCGACGCGCAAGGAACGCGGCATCATCGAGGCGAGGTGAAGAACATGCGTGACGAGTACGACCTCACCGGGAGCAAGCCGAACCCCTATGCGAAGCGACTCGGTGCGCGCGGACGAGAGGTGCTCGTGCAACGCTTCCTCCGCTCCGAGAATCTGGTGCGCCTCGACGAGGACGTCGCGGCTGCGTTCGCGGACGAGGCCAGCGTGAACGAGGCGCTCCGCCTGGTGGTCCAGCTCCGTGCGGTGGGCTCGACCGTGAAGAAGAAGCGGGCGCCTTCGCGCGGCCCGAAGCGCGCCGCGCGACAGCCGGGGAGCCCGCGGTCGTAGTCGACAGGCCGAGGAACCCCACCCCGATGACCCCCGGCCAATCCTGGAACGAAGCCACCCTCTCCGAAGACCCCGCCGTCGAGCACCTCCGCCGCCTCGGCTACACCTACGTCGCCCCCGCGGCCCTCGACCCCGAGCGCGACTCCCCCAAAGACGTCGTCCTCCCCGCCGCTTAGCCGCGGCTCTCGAGCGCCTCAACCCTTGGCTCTCCGACGACAACACCGGCAAGGCCCTCCGCGCCGTCACCGCCGTCCCGGCCGCCTCGATCCTCGAAGCCAGCGAGAAGCTCTACACCACGCTCACCTACGGCATCGCCCTGGAGCAAGACCGCGGTGACGGCAAGAAGAGCCACGATGTTCGCTTCTTCGACTTCGACAATCCGAAGAACAACGACTTCGTCGTCACCCGCCAGTTTCGCGTCCAGGGTGCCAAGAAGAGCATCCGCCCCAACATCGTCCTCCTGGTGAACGGCATTCCCCTCGTCGTCATCGAGTGCAAGAGCCCGACCCTCGGGGAAGCGTGGAGAAACGAGGCCCTCGACCAGTTCAGCCGCTACCAGGAGCTCGAGCCCCGCTTCCGCGGGCTGGGCGCGCCCAGGCTGTTCGAGCCCGTCCAGATCGTCGTCGCCACCTGTGGCCAGGCCGCCGTCTATGGCACCGTGACGACGCCGCACCGCTTCTACGCGGAGTGGAAGACCCTGTGGCCGTCGAGCGAGGCGGGCTTCGTGAAGGCCAACGGGCGCGCGCCCTCGGCGCAGGAGATGCTGTTCGAGGGGATGCTGGCGCCGGCGAACCTGCTCGACATCGTGCGCAACTTCGTCGTCTTCGAGCGGGACGCGGCGACGGGGAAGACGGTCCGCAAGCTGTGCCGGTACCAGCAGTTCGGCGCGGTCAACAAGGCCATCGCCAGGGCGGGGAAGGCGAAGACGCCGACGGACCGGGGCGGCGTCGTGTGGCACACGCAGGGGTCGGGCAAGAGCCTGACGATGCTCTGGCTCGCGCTCAAGCTGCGGCGGGATGCGCGGCACGAGAACCCGACCATCGTGCTCGTCACCGACCGCAAAGATCTGGACGAGCAGATCACCCGGACGTTTCACGCCTGCGGCTTCCCCAACCCGGAGCGGGCCGAGAGCGTGCGCGACCTGCGGGCGCTGCTCGCGGGGCCGACGGGGAAGACCATCCTCACCACCGTGCAGAAGTTTCAGGAGGTGCAGGAGGCAGGCGACGGCACGCGGCGCAAGGCGAAGGAGGAGTATCCCCTGCTGTCGACCGCCGCCAACGTCTTCGTCCTCGCCGACGAGGCCCACCGCACGCAGTACGGCGGGCTCGCCGCCAACCTGCGCAAGGCGCTGCCCAACGCGGCGTTCTTCGGCTTCACCGGGACGCCGATCGACAAGAAGGATCGGAGCACGCTCTCGACCTTCGGCGGCTACATCGACACGTACACCATCGAGCAGGCGGTGGCCGACGGGGCCACCGTGCCGATCTATTACGAGGGGCGCCTGCCCGAGCTGCGGATTATCGGCAACACGCTCGATGCCGTGTTCGACCGCGTGTTCAACGACCGCTCCGACGAGGAGCGCGAGGCGATCAAGAAGAAGTACGCGAGGGAGGCGGCGATCGCGGGGGCGCCGAAGCGGGTCGAGGCCATCTGTCTCGATCTGCTCGAACACTACACGACGGCGATCGCACCGAACGGGTTCAAGGCGCAGATCGTGGCCTGCTCGCGCGAGGTGGCCTGTCTCTACAAGGACACGCTCGACCGGCTGAACGCGCCGCAGTCGGCGGTCATCATCTCGGCGAGCAACGACGACGACGAGCGGCTGGTGCGGCACCACACGACCGAGGAGCGGCGCAAAGAGCTCGTCGAGCGCTACCTCAAGAAGGGAGACGCCCTCTCCATCCTCGTGGTCTGCGACATGCTGCTCACCGGCTTCGACGCGCCGGTCGAGCAGGTGATGTACCTCGACGCGCCGCTCAAGGAGCACACGCTGCTCCAGGCCATCGCCCGCGTGAACCGCACGGCCGACGGCAAGACCTACGGGCTGATCGTCGATTACTGGGGCGTGTCCGAGGCCCTGCAAGAGGCGCTCGCGATCTTCGCCCCGGCCGACGTGAAGGGGGCGATGACGCCCAAGGGGGACGAGCTCCCGCGGCTGCAGACGCGGCACGCGGCGGTGCTGCGGACCTTCGTCCGGGTGAAGGACAGGGACGATCTCGACGCGTGCGTGGCCATCCTCGAGCCGGCCGACGTGCGGGCCGAGTTCGCTCTGGCGTTCAGGCGCTTCGCGCAGAGCCTCGACATGATGCTCCCCGATCCGCGCGCGCTCCCCTACGTCGGCGACGCGCGCTGGCTGGGGAAGATCCGGGGACGGCCGCGGCCCGGTACCGGGACGACACCATCGATATCTCCGACTGCGGCGCCAAGGTGAGGCAGCTCATCGAGGAGGCGGTCATCGCCGAGGGGATCCAGATCCTCGTGAAGCAGGTCTCGCTGTTCACGCCGGAGTTCGAGGAGAAGCTCCAGGCGCTCCGCAGCGACGACGCCCGCGCGAGCGAGATGGAGCACGCGGTCAAGAACGAGATCCACGTCAAGCTCGACGACAACCCGGCGTTCTTCACCTCGCTCCGCGAGCGGCTGGAGCAGATCATCCTCGACCGCAAGGCGAAGCGCATCGACGCGGCCGAGCAGCTCAAGCTCTTCGAGGCCCTCACGCGGGAGATCCGCGGGGAGGCCGGCGTGGCCGAGAAGCTCGGGCTCTCCGAGACGGGGTTCGCCATCTACGGGCTCCTGAAGGGCCCGGCGCCGCTCACCGCCGCGGAGACGAAGGGGACGCCCTACGGGGCGACGGTCGACGAGGCGAAGACGGCGCTGGCGTCGCTCCTGGAAGAGCAGCTCGCGCCCCAGGTCGGCATCGTCGACTGGGCGCACAAGGACGACGTCCAGCGCGAGATGCGCCGGCTCATCAAGCGCCAGCTCCGGGCGGCGAGCTACGCCGCGGACCGGATCGACGCCGCGGCCGAGAGCGTGGTCGACCTGCTGAAGCGGAGGAGCAGCCGGTGACGGCCGAGCGGTCCGAGGTGCAGTACGGGCTCACGCGCATCCCGTTCGTCATCCGCCGCAGCCCCCGGCGAGGGACGGTGGCCCTGACCATCGAGAACGACGGCAAGCTGGTGGTGACGGCTCCGGTCGAGGTCACCGTCGCCAGGCTCGACGCCGTTGTTCGCCACAAGGCCCCCTGGGTCGTCCAGCGGATCCGGCAGGCCCGCTCGCAGCCTCCGCCGCCCGGACGGCGCGAGCTGGTCACGGGCGAGACCGTCCTCTACCTCGGACGGCAGCTGCGGCTGAAGGTCGTCGACGGCGGCGCCGGGCACCCCCGCATCTGGGCCGGCTGGTACGAGGTGCCCATCGCTGCGGCACTCCAGGGCGAAGACCGCCGGCGCGAGGTGCGCCAGAAGCTCGCAGGCTCGCTCCAGGAGCACGCGCGCCGCTACCTGCCCGACCGCCTCGCCGAGGTGTGCCTGCGGGCGCGCGTCGCGACGCCGAGCCTCGTCGTCCGCGAGCAACGGAAGCGGTGGGGGAGCTGCGACGCGCAGGGGTCGCTGCGGATCAACTGGCGCATCATCCAGGCGCCGATCCCGCTCATCGACTACGTGCTGGCCCACGAGCTGGTCCACCTCGATCACCGGGACCACGGGCCGGAGTTCTGGGCCACGCTGGGACGGACGATGCCGGACTACGAAGAACGGAGACGCAGGCTGCGGGCCCTGGGGCCGGAGCTGACGTGGTAGCAGGAGACCCGGCCGCACGTCGCCGGCCGCCGCCCTGCCGTTCGGACAAGAAACGTCCGAAACGGCAACGAGTCGGACAAGGACAGGTGCTCGACGACCGAGTAGGCTTCTTCCAAGGAGCAAGCCAATGGAGAACGTGAGACCGAATGCAGGCTCGCTCGGCGAGGCCGTCTCGCAACGCGCCTTCCGGGCCATGGCTCCGCTCGTGCTCTTCCTCCTGTGCGTGCTCACGCCCGTCGGGTGCAGCAGCTCCCCGACCCCGCTCGCCATCGCTTCCGGGCCCGGCACGTGCCGGGTGCGCAAGCCGAGCAGCTTCACCGCCCCCGCCGGGTCGATAACGACCGTCCCTGCCGGCACGATCGCGGGGAGCTTCTCGATAACGAACACCGGGGAGGCGACCTACGTCATGCCCCTCGTCAGCGTCCCGGGGCGCGCCGGCATGGAGCCTCGGCTCGCGCTCACCTACGACGGAGCCGGCGATGACGATGTGCTCGGTGCGGGCTTCTCCCTCGCCGGTCTCTCGGCGATTACGCGCTGCCCCCAGAACCTCGCGCAGGACGGCGAAATCGTCGGGGTCGTCTACGACGGCACAGACAAGCTCTGCCTCGACGGCAAGCGCCTCGTCCCCGTCGCCCAACAGCAGGGCCTCACCGAGTACCGGACCTTCCCCGACACGTTCACGCGGGTGCTCGGGCACTTCGCTGCGAGCGGCGGGCGACCCGCTCTCGTTCGAGGTGCAGACCCCTTCGGGCCTCGTCGTCGAGTACGGCGACACCGACGCCGGCAAGCCGCTCACGCCGGGCGGCGTCCCGCGTGTTTGGCTTGCAACCCAGGCCCACGACGGCCGCGGCAACGCCATGACCTACACGTACTGCTTCGAGCCCGGGGCGGGCGGGGCGAGCGGGTCCAGCGGCGCCGGCGGGGCCGGGGCGGATGAGGTCTACACGGCCGAGTACGCGCTGGACGAGATCACCTACACCAGCTTTACAGGCGCCCCTTCGGTCGCGCCCTCCCGGACGGTCGCGTTCGTCTACGGGACGAAGGACGCCGGCGACGTTCACACGCTCTACTCCGGCGGGATGGCGCTCAAGAGCTCGCTCCGGCTCGAAGAGATCGACATGCTGGGCCCGCAGGATGCCCTGGTCCGGAAGTATGCGTTCACGTACGGGCTCGGGCCCACGACGAACCGGACGCTCTTGACCCAGGTCGAGGAGTGCGCGGGCGACGGGGTGTGCAAGCCCCCGACGCGCTTCCAGTTCAGCAGCAGCGCCGCCGGGTTCAAGCAGATCGCGACCGGCATCCCCACGCCCACCTCCACGCTGGCGAGCCCGATGCTGCTCGACATCGACGGGGATGGGCTCGACGACCTGGTGGTACCCGACACGAACAGCGCGCTCAGCACCCCGCAGATCCCGATCACCGACTGGGTTGTCGCTCACAACCACGGGCCGGGCGCATCGACGGGGTATCTCTCGCCGACCGCGCTCGGCTTCTCGGAGGACTGGCCCATGGGCGCCAATCCCTCCGACTCCTCGGATCCCGACGGCCATCCAGCCTGAGCTCGGCACGGCCATCGACTACGACCAGGATGGCCGGATGGACGTCTTCGTTCACGACGTCTATGACTCCAATGTCAACTGGCAGGTGCTCCTGGCCCAGCCCGACCACACCTTCAAGCTCCACGACACGGGCATCCCCAAGCCCTTCGCGCTCGGGGTCCCCCCCACGCTGCCGGCCCTCACCAGCGCCGGGGGCTCGGCGCACCTCGCCGATGTCGACGGCGACGGCGTACCAGACCTGATCCAGTGCCAGGATCACAGCGAAGTGCAGACCGGCGACCCGAGCCAGGCGGCCTGGGTCCTCCATTCTCTGGCTTCCGGCGCTGGGCGGGGCGCCGGCAGGCTTCGACGTCAGCGGCGCACCGATCAAGCCACTCGACGGGTTCGCCTGCGACACGGACCTCTACACGGTCGACGTCGACGGCGATGGCAAGGTCGATCTCCTGGTGGGCAACTCGCTGACGATCGACGGGACGCAGAGGGTGCCGCTCTCGACCTACAGCGCGCTCACCCGCATGCAGGACGGGACCTGGATCCCGCACGACACCCAGCTCCCGATCGTGCAGCCCGGCGGGCGCATGGTGTTTCTCGACGTCAACGGGGACGGCCTGCCCGACGCGGTGCAATCCGGCTGGATGGATCACGTCCTCCGCACGTACTACAACACCGGCGGGACCTTCGGCACCGTACCGCTGAACGCGCTCCCTCCCGACCCGCTCGGCGAGGTTCTCCAGGACCAGTTCTTCAACCTCGCCACGCCCCTCGACTACAACGGCGACGGCCGGCAAGACCTGCTCATACCGCTCGCTGCCGGCACCAACGTGGCCCCTGCATGGGCGATCCTCCAGGCGCAGGAGGCGGGCGCGAACGGGCCGACGTTCACGCGGGTCGACCCGAAGATCCCGTTCGAGCCCTTGCTGGGGAGCACCGGCATCACGCTCGCCGATCCGCACGGGCCGCGCGTCGGCGACGTCGACGGCGACGGCGCCGAGGACGTGATCCTGCCCCTGAGCGGCGTCTTCAACGTCTTCCAGAACCTCGCGCCCGATCAGGATCTCCTCGTCACGGTCACCGACGGGATGAACGCGCACGACCCGACGGACCCCGGGTTCACGCCCAACGTGAGCGTCTCCTACGGGCACCTCACCGATGCCGCGATCACCGGCGGCACCGCGCTTTCGAGCTACCTCTACCTCTCCCACGCCGACGCCACCAACGACTGCGGCTACCCGCGTTCGTGTGCCGTGGGCCCTCGGCGCGTGGTCAGCGCCTACGCCACCAACAACGGCGCCGACAGCCTGAGGCACTACGGGGTCCGCTACCGCGACGGGCGCTACCACCGCCTCGGCCGCGGCTTCCTCGGGTTCGAGGAGCGCCTCGTCACCGATCTCGACACCCTCGCCGGCACGGCCGACTTCACCGACAACGTCACGTTCACCGCGGGGCTCAACGTCTTTCCCTACGCGGGGCAGGTGCTGCACGCGTGGCGCTGGTACCCGGGGAACGCGAACCAGGCCGACTCGGACCAGATCGAGCTGTCCTTCACCGACGTCACGCCCGGCATCTTCTTCACGAACGGCGCCACCACCTACTTCACGATCCCGATGGCGCGTGAGGTCCGGCGCGAGGAGGGCGACTACCCCGACGGCACCGCGCCGACGATGGAGACGTACGTCGAGCAGATCGCCTCCACCAGCGGCGCGACCCTGCTGAGCGATACGACGCTGACCGTTGCCAAGGTCGACCCGACGTTCGGCAACGTGCTCAGCGCGAACATCAAGACCAGCGGCGTCGATCTCACGATGGACGTTCGAGCGCACGTTCTCGAACGGCGACACGACCAACTGGGTCATCGGTCAGCTCCAGACCGAGACCGATTGCAGCTCGGCGGCGGGGCTCTCGCAGTGCCGTCTCATCACGCGTCACACGACGATCTTCGGCGAGGTCCACGACGAGTCCACCGCCAGCGACGACGGCCTCCCGGACACGCAGATCACGGTCACCTACTCCCGCGACGGCTTCGGCAACATCACGGGGACCACCGCGAACGATGCGTTCGGGCACTCGCGGACGTCCACCGTGACGTCACGATCCCACCGATGGGATCTTTCCCACCAAGCTGGTGAACCCGCAGAAGCAGCCCACGTTGACCGACTTCGACACCCGTTTCGGCGTCCTCACCAAGCTGACCGACCCGAACCTGCTCGTGACGACGCGGGCCTACGACGGCTTCGGGCGCCTTGGTCTCGAGAAGCGCCCGGACAGCACGACGACGACGGTCACGCTCGCCCGCACCAAGGATGGCGGCCCGCAGCAGAACGCCTGGCGCGTCGTGCAACGCAGCACCGTCTCCGGAGGCGCCGACGATACGGTCGAATACGGCAGCCTCGGCCGCTCGATCCGGTGGTGGTGGCACGGGCCCGACACCGGCACGGCCCCGCGAGTGATGCAGGAGATTGGTTACGACGCGCTGGGCGAGCACGTCGCGCGGCGGTCCGTGCCGGTGAGCGAGGGCACGCCCGAGAGCGCGCTCCTCGACGACACGTACCTCTACGATGCCCTCGGGCGCGAGGTGCAGCACACCACGCCGTGGAACGCGGTCACGCGAACGTTGTACGGCGGCTTGAACGTCAGCCGGATCGACCCGCTCTTCGCCATCACCATCACCGCGCTGGATCCTCTGGGTCGGGTCGTGGGAGTGAGCGACGCGACGCAGGCGCTCACCTCCTACACCTACGGCCCGTTCGGCGCGCTCTACACCGTCACGGCGCCGGGCGGCGCGCTCACGCGCACCACGCGCGATGCGTTCGGCCGCGTAAGGCAGCTCGACGACCCTGACAAGGGTACGACCACCTCGGTCCACGACGGCTTCGGCGAGTTGATGTCTTCAACCGACGCCAGCGAGCGCACGGTCAGCTTCACCTACGACGGGCTCGGCCGCACGCTCTCCCGCCTCGATCAGGACGCCGGCCAGAGCCTCACCACGACGTGGACCTGGGACACGGCGGCGCACGGTGTAGGCAAGCTCGCGCAGCTCGTGAGCCCCGACGGGACGAAGAGCTACACGTACACCGGGCTCACGCAGCTCAACACGATCACCCTCGCCGTCAACGGCGAGAGCGACACCCTCCAGGCGACGCTCGGCTACGACACGTTGGGCCGGGTCGGCACGATCACCTACCCCACGCCGGCCGGCGCGGCGCCGTTCAGCGTGATCCAGAGTTACGACGCCTACGGCCACATGCTCACCGTGAGCGACGGCACGACGAACAAGCCGTACTGGCACCTCACCGGCGTGGACAACGCCGGCCGCTATCGGTCGGAGGTGTTCGGAAACGGCGCCGCCACGACGCGGAGCTACTTCCCCGACAAGCAGAGCCTCCAGAGCATCGTCACGACGAGCGGTGCGACGACGGTGCAGAACCTCGCCTACGACTACGATGCGCGGAGGGACCTGGCGAGCCGAACCGACACGCTTCAGGCGCAGAACACCACGGAGCGCTTCCGCTACGATCCGGTCGAGCGGTTGACGTGCGCGTACTTCAGCGTCACCGAGAGCGCGTCAGCGCCGTGCGCGCTGAGCTACGGCTACGACCCGAGCGGCAACGGCAACCTCACCGCCAAGTCGGACGTCGGAACGCTCGCCTACGGCGACCCGGCGCACCCGCACGCCGTCACCGGCGCGGGGAGCGACAGCTTCGGGTATGACGCGGTGGGGAACCAGACCTCGCGGCCGGGAGGCGCGACGGTGAGCTACACGCCGTTCGATCTGCCGAGCACGATGACGGGCGCGACCGGGGCGGTGACGTTTGCCTACGACGGCGACGAGCAGCGGATCCGCAAGAGCACGCCGAACGAGGAGACCGTCTACTTCGGCGATTCTCTACGAGCGAGTGACCGACGTTGCCCCTGCGACGACCGCCCACCGCTACTACGTCCACTCGCCGGAGCGGGTGGTCGCGATGGTCACCCAGGGGGCGCCAAGCCGGGCACGGTTTACGTGCACGTGGATCACCTCGGGTCCGTCGACACCCTCACCGATGCGAGCGGCAACGCGGCCGGGAAGCAGAGCTACGATCCCTTCGGGGCGCCGCGGAGCGCGACCTGGGGGGACACGACTCCGCCTCCGCCGCCGGCCACCACGCTGGGGTACACGGGGCAGGAGAGCGACGTTGAGCTGGCGCTGGTGAACTTCAAGGGAAGGATTTACGACCCGAAGGTGGGGAGGTTCTTGACGACGGACCCCATCGTGTCGGAGCCGCTCTCGGGGCAGAGCTGGAACCCGTACAGCTACGTGGTCAACAATCCGCTGAACTACGTCGACCCGAGCGGATTTGAAGAAGCGCCGATGGTTCCGGGCCAACCGACGTTGTACGTCTGCATCGGCCCCAAGTGCAACGACTCGCCTCCGCCTCCGCCTCCGCCGGTAGAAGGCTCGCGAGAGGCTGTGCAGGTCGGAGCAGCGACGCGGCCCGTGGACGTGAGCACGACCGGGAGCGCGCCGGGGCACGTGGCGCAGCCCGTCTACATCACGTGGCAGCCGTGGCCGGCCGGGGCCGATGCGGGGCCGGCGATTGCGGCATTCAACGACGCAGCCGCCCGATCGATCGCAGACCTGCCGCGCCAGTACGCCCTCGCCACTGTCGCATACGTAATGCCGGTTCAGGTGTTCGTATTTGCCGTCGCCCTGGGGCTGTTCAGTCCGGACAGTGCCTTCGCACCGACGTTCAACACGGTGCCGATTGATCGGCCGTCGACGCTGGACAGAGCGATCGAGATTGGTGTACCGGTGGCCCTGGGAGCCGCAGGGACGGCGCTCGGAGGAAGGGGGGGGCCACCTGCGGAGACGGCCCCCACCGCAGAGGGTGCGAACGGACTGACGAGGGGCCAAGCGGCAATGCTCGACAGGCTGCGCCTCGGTGAAGACGTTATTGTTCGTAACGTGGCGGAAGGACGTATGTTGTTGGAGAACTCCGGATTGAAGCCGTATACGAGCCAGCGTTACCTCCCCGCCGCACCCGCTCCGAGGGGCACCTATCGGGGCGATCTACTTAACACCGCCGATCCAACGGCGCCCTACGTTCATCCGCCGGGTACGGCGCCGCCCCAGCATGCGCTGGGTCCGCACTTCAACCTGTACTTTTTCAACGGCGAGAAGGCTGCCATCATCATTCGAACGGAGTGACCATGAGTCTGAACAGCACCGAAATCGAACGGCTTCTCAACGTCAGCCTCGTGCACTCGGTGGAAGTTGATGTGCGGGAGGTCAACGAAGCGCCCGGAAACCTGCGCACGGTCACGATTTACGAGGACCACGTGACGATTGAGTTCGAAACGTGTGTAGATTACGTACACGGGACCGGAGAGGGATATGGCCTGAAGTATACCGGACAGTACGAGACGTTCGACGAGTGCATCCGATCTCTCGAGGACTACCTGGGGAAGAGAATGTCGGAGTGGTCGAATTATACGGAGACGCCCTATGAGCCGAAGATCTTGGACCAACCGGACCCTGCCGCGAATCAGAGGTATTTCGAAGGACTGGTTCGCGACAGGAAGATGAGGCTGCCCACGGGAGGCGACTTCCACCTTGCCGGAATCTACTGGCGTCATCTCGAGCTTTTTGGCGAGTACCGCCCGGACCGGCTGGAGGAAGAGCAGGAGATTGCCCTCCGGAAGCGAGGAGTGCTGCCCGAAGAAGAGGAGCCGTGATGGGCGATGGATTCCGCTCCGAGGCCGTGCAAGTTGGAGCGGCGACGCAATGATTCGGATCCTCTGCTCCACTGGACACTCGGTTGAAGTGGCTGCAAATACTCTCGTTGCTGCCGATCTTTCTGGCCTTGATCTTCATCGGGCACAGCTGGGGGGGCTGACCTGAGCCGGGCCAAGCTGTCCCGCGCAGTTCTTCGCAACGCCTATCTTGATGGAGCGATTCTGGATGGGACCAATCTCATCGGAGCCGCAATGATGCTCGTTGAAGCGAGGAATGCCTCGTTCAGGATGGCCGACCTGTCGTCGGCAGGACTGAACTTCGCTGACTTGGAAGGTTCAGACCTGAGAGGTGCCACCTTGAAGGGAGCAGATGTCACGAGCGTTAGCTTCAGAGGCTGTCGCCTGGAGGGGGCCGACCTTCGGTGCGTGAGGGTCGAGACGGCAGATTTTTGCGGAGCCATCTGGGATGCGAATACTTTGTGGCCCGAAGGGTTTCGTCCTGTGAAGGAACCGGGTTGAAATCCACGGAGCAAGCGGCAGCGCATTCCGCTTAACGCGCATGGCGCCCTCTACTACCCCACCTCCACCACATCCCCCACCGTCACCGCCCCCGCGACCTCTCTCGTCTTCTTCTCTCCCGCCACCAGCAGCGGACACCGCTCGCCCACCTCGGCCAGCAGGTTCTTGCGCTTGATGTGCTCGGGCACGGCGCGCAGATCCCACACCAGGCCGACCTTCTCGAGCGCCTTGAGGATGTAGAAGGTGACGTCGACCTCCCACCAGAAGAAGCCCTGGTTGGCGCTGTTCATGTAGTGGTGGTGGTTGTTGTGCCAGCCCTCGCCCATGGTGATGACGGCGAGGAAGAGGTTGTTGCGGCTGGTGTCGGTGGTCGCGTAGCGGCGCGAGCCGAAGACGTGCGAGAGCGAGTTGATGGTGAAGGTGCCGTGCATGAGAAAGCACGTTGAGACCACGTAGCCCCAGAGAAAGGCGTCGAAGCCGCCGACCGCGAGGAGGAGGGCGATGAGGCCGAGGGGGCCGAGGACGTTCCAGCGCTCGACCAGGCGGAGCTCGGGGTAGCCGGCGAAGTCGGGGATGAGGTCGAGGCGGGTCGCCGTGTGCTCGTTGCTGAGCCACCAGCCTGCGTGCGACCAGAGGAAGCCGCGGCGCGCGGGGCTGTGCACGTCGCGCTCGGTGTCCGAGTAGCGGTGGTGCACCCGGTGCGTCGCTGCCCACCAGAGCGGGCCCTTCTGCGTCGCCGTGGTGCCGAGCACGGCGAGCAAGAGCTGCATCGCGCGGCTCGTCCGGTAGGCCCGGTGCGCGAAGTAGCGGTGGTAGACGCCGGTGATGGCGAACATGCGCACCACGTAGAGGGCCACCGCCAGCGCCACCAGCTTGACGGTGCCGCCGCGCACGAAGGCCACCACGGTCCACACGTGGATCGCGGCGATCCCGAGGAAGTTGAAGACGTTGCCGGGGGTCAACCGGGAGGGCGAGGTGAGGCGGAGGGGGGTCGAGGGCGTCACGGGTGCGCCCACGATCGCGTGGTCGCGTCAGGTCGCCGAGCTCAACGGGTCATGTTCGTGTCACGAGGGCCGATGGCGCGCCGCGTGCAACGCAGGCGAGGCGTGATTGTCCGCGAGATCATGAGTGCGCCTCCCGTCACCGTCGACCGCTCGGACACCCTGGCCTTCGCCGAGGAGCTGATGAACATCGAGCGCATCCGCCACCTGCCCGTCGTCGACGGCGACGTGCTGCTGGGGCTGATCACGCAGCGCGACCTGCTCGCCGCGTCCATCTCGACGATCAGCCAGCCGAGCGAGGAAGAAGACCTGGAGCTGAAGCGCCGGGTCGAGGTCGGCCACGTGATGCGCGGAGTGCTGGAGACGGCGCGGCCCGACACGCCGGTGGAGAGGGCGGCGCAGACCATGCTCGCCGAGCAGCTCGGGTGCCTGCCGGTGATCGACGAGCGCCACCACCTCGTGGGCATCGTCACCAGCTCGGACTTCGTCCGGCTGGCGCAGAGCCTGCTCGCCGGGATCAACCACGCCCGGCCGGCGCGGCCGCGACGTGGATCACCGGCCCGGCGCTGACCCGGACGGAGGCGGCGCGGAGCACGTCGCCGTCGAGCACGTAGGGGCCGCCTCCGTCGTGACCGCCGTCGGGGAAGCGCACCACGAACGAGCGCGCCAGATCGTCGAAGTGGCCGCGCCCACCGATGCGCCGGCCGGCGAGCACCAGCGGCGCGCGCGGGCCGAGCTGCCCGGAGGGGAGCGGGCTGGCGACGAGGTGCGGGCGCTCGGGATCCTCGCCGGCGCGGTAGGTCACCAGCATGTGGATGCCGAGATCTTTGACCACGGCGGCGCAGACCAGCGACCAGGCCTCGGGCGCGAGCGTGCGCCCGTCGACCTCGATGGTGCAGGGGAGGGGATCGAGGACGCGCCGGGCGAGCGGGCCACCCCAGAACGACTCGGCGAAGATGCGCGCCACGATCCGCGCCGCGCCCCCGTAGCCGCGCGCGCCGCGGGCGTAGTAGACGTCGAAGAAGCCGGCGACCAGCCCGGTGCCGAAGATGAAGCCGAGGCGCTCGTCGGCGACGCCCGCGGTGGTGCCGGTGACGCGCAGCGTCGGCCGCGGGACGAAGCGCAGGTGGTCGCGGTCGCGGAGGAGGCGCTCCAGCAGCGCCAGCGGATCGCCCGTCATCCCCCAGTTGCGCGCCACGGTGGCGACGGTGCCGCCGGGGAGCAGCGCCAGGCGGGGGAGCCGCTCCTCGCCGAAGGCGCGGGCGAGCGCGGTGACACCGGCCATGGCGGTGCCGTCTCCACCGGTGAGCACGACGAGGTCGCTGCCTCGCGCGGCGATCGCCTCGGCCGCCGCGGCGAGCGCCGCGAGCGTGGCGGTGTCGTGGACGACGGCGCCGCCCGCGCAGACGCGGTGGAGGCGACCGACGAGGGCGGGGCGCGTGGCATAGAGGCGCGCCGTGGTGTTGACGATGACGTCGATGCGCATGGTGAGGGAGTAGCGGGCAGCGGCCAGTTGAGCGTACCCTTTCACGTCGAGCCATGGCCAACGACCCGGTGAGACGCGTCCCGCCGACCGAAGGTGCTCCGGACCCCAGCGCGGAGCAGGGCCCCAGCACCAAGACCTTCTCGTTGAAAATGGAGGGCTGGCTGATGGACAGCGGCCTGGAGGCGCCGGTCGAGATCGAGACCGCACCGGCGGTCCCCTCTCCCGCGGCCGCGCCCCCGCCGGACGCGGCGTCCCCCTTCGCTTCGCGGCCGTATCATCTGTTCGCCGCTCCGGTCACGATGGGGGCTCCGCTCGGCGCAGCGCCGAGCTCTGCCCCCAAACCCCCGCCCTCGCCTGCAAGCGTCCTGGCGGCCCGTCCCCCCACGCCGGTCCCCCTGACCGAGGTCGCTCCGCGGGCGGCGCTCGCTCCCGTCACGTCGCCGGACGCGATCCCCGCGCCGGCGGCGAGCGCGGTCCCGCCCATCCCGGCGCTGGCGGCGAGCGCCGTCCCGCCCATCCCCGGCCTCGCCGGTGGGGCGCCGCGCGAGGCGCCGCGATCGAGCGGCCTCCTCCTGGTGGGAGCCGGGGTCGTCACGGTGCTGGTGGCCGCGGCCGCGAGCTGGTTCTTCTGGGGCGACCACATCCGCGCGCTGCTCAAAGTTTGAAGCGGGGTGCAGCCGAGTCTGGTACGGAAAGCGGGTGATCCGGTCCCTGCGCCCCCGGGCCCTCTCTGCCCCGTCTTCGCGGCTGCTCCTCGTGGCCGCCGCGCTCGGCTGCGCGCACTGCGCCGGCTCGCCGGCCCTGCGCGCCGCCGAAGAGGGGCGCTTCGAGGGCCTGCACGACGCGCTCGCGAGCGAGCTCGCCCAGGGGCGCCTCGGCGCGTCCGAGGCCACCCGGTTCGCGCGGGCGGTCGCCGGGGGCGAGATCTCCCGCGCCACCGGCGAGCCCGGGCTCGCGCGCCTCCACGAGCTCGAGCGGTGCGCGGCCGAGATCGCGGGGCCGCTCGGTGACCGCGCCGACAAGCACGACGCGCTCGGCGCGGCCGCGGCGCTGGTGCTCGTCGAGGCGGGCGTCGACTCGCCCCGCCGCTATTCGCGCTGGGCCTCCCTCGCCGCCGACGCGCCCGAGGCCGCCTGGCGCCCGCTCGGCGCGCGCGCTCTCGTCTCCAGCAGCGACGGCGAGCAGAGACGCCGCCTCGTCGCCGACGCCGATCAAGAGGTGCGCCGCAACGCCCTCCACGCGTCTCTGCAGGCGGGCGACGCCGCCGACACCAACATCGTCCTCGAGGCCGCCCGCGTCGACCCGTACCCCGCCGCCCGCGAGCAGGCCATCCGCGCCGCGGGCGCGCTCGGCGGCGAGCGGGTGGTGATCGCGCTCAAAGATCTCTGGCCCCGCGCCGACTCCTCCGCGCGCGAGGCCATCGTCGACGCCTGGGCCGCCGAGCAATCGTTCGCCGAGGGCGGGCGCCGCGAGCTCGGCTGGGTGGTCGACACCCAGCACGGCCTCCCGGCGATCCTGGCCGCGAGCGCGCTGGTCCACGCGGGCGGCGCCGGCGCCGCCGAGGCGGCCAACACGCTGGAGCGCGCCGTCAAAGACGGCCCCACCGCCGATCGCATCCGCACGATCGAGCTGCTGCCCCTCGACGCCCCAGCGCTGCGCGAGGCCGTGATCAAGGCCGAGACCGACCCCGACGAGGCCGTCGCCGCCGCCGCCATGGCCCACCGGCTCGAGGCCCCCTCCGAGCGCGCCGATCGCGCGGCCATCCTCACCCGCTTGCTCCCCCTCGCCGCCGGCACCGGCCTCGGCGCCGTCACCGCGCGCGAGGCGCTGGCCGAGGCCGGCGAACCGCAGGTCGTGCCCATCCTCCTGCGCACCAGCACCGCCGACGACGCCAAGACGCGCGCCCAGGCCGGGTCGGCCCTGGCGGCCTACGGCGATCTGGGGCGCGCGGCCCTGGTCGCCACCGACCGCGAGCCCTCCGTGCGCACCACGGTCGCCTGCGCCATCCTGCGCTCACGATCGCGTCGATAGGCTCTTGACGAAGGGCGCACCGTGAGTAGAGTGCGCGCTCGTTCTCGTTGGGGCCTGTAGCTCAGTTGGGAGAGCGCTAGAATCGCACTCTAGAGGTCGCAGGTTCGATCCCTGTCAGGTCCACGAGCAGTCGCAAGATGAGAGAGCGGCCGGGTAGCACCCGGCCGTTTCCTTTTCTGGTTCGGTACTTCGTGCCCGGCGGGTTCGCTTGACGTAGGCAGGGGGTGCGCCGACCATCCGCCGGTGTCGGGGCCGGAGGAGAGAGAGCGCGACGCGCCCGCGCTGACGCGCGTGCCGGACGGCCTCCCGCAGAGCCTCGGCAAGTATCGCTTCGTCGCCACGCTCGGGCACGGCGGGATGGCCGAGGTCTTCCTCGCGGTGGCGATGGGGCCCGCCGGGTTCAACAAGCTCCAGGTCGTCAAGCGCCTCCGGCCCAACCTCGCCGAAGACCCCGATCTGTGCGCGATGTTCCTCGACGAGGCGCGCCTCGCGGCGCGGCTCAACCACCGCAACGTGGTGCAGACCAACGAGGTCGACCGCGTCGACGGCCAGTACTTCATGGCGATGGAGTACCTCGACGGGCAGCCCCTCCACCGCGTGCTCGTGCAGGCGAAGAAGCTGGGGCGCCCGTTGCCGCTCGCGGCGATCTCCCGCGTCCTCTGCGACGCGCTCGCGGGCCTCCACTATGCCCACCAGCTCGCCGACTACGACGGCGTCCCGCTCGGCGTGGTGCACCGCGACGTGAGCCCGCAGAACATCTTCGTCACGTACGACGGGCAGGTGAAGATCGTCGACTTCGGCATCGCCAAGGCGGCGCGCCGCGCGGTCGAGACCGAGACCGGCGTGATCAAGGGCAAGGTCTCGTACATGGCGCCGGAGCAGGCGTTCGGCGACGTCGATCGGCGCGCCGACGTCTTCTCGGTGGGCGTGGTGCTCTGGGAGCTTCTGGCCGGGCGGCGCCTCTGGCAGGGCATGGGCGATCCGGAGATCATCGCCGCCCTCGTCCGCGAGGTGCCGCGGCTCCGCGCCGCCGTGCCCGCCGTCGATCCGGAGCTCGGGCGCATCTGCGATCGCGCGCTCGCGCTCGAGCGCGACGAGCGTCACGCCAGCGCGGCCGAGCTGCGCGCCGAGCTCGAGCGCGCCGTGCCCCCCTGCTCGGGAGAGGCGCTGGGGGCGCTCGTCGAGGGCCTCTTCCACGACCAGCGCCGCGACATCAAGGCCGCGCTGGCGCGCCAGGTCAATCTCGTCGAGCACGGCGGCAACGCCAATCTGCTCGAGCTCGATCGCGGCGAAGGCCGCCCGCGCAGCGTGCCGCCCCGCGCCGCCGGCGAAGCCCCCCCGAGCATCGAGACGCCCCCTCCTTCGACGATGCCCGCAGGGCACGAGGGGGGACACCGCCAGACCCCCCGCCCCGCCGGCCGCACGCCGCTGCTCATGGTCGCCGCCGCCCTGGTGGGCGTCGCCGGCGCGGCGTACCTCTTCCCCCTGGCCCGCCACCCGGCGACCACCGGCGCGACGGTCGTCACGATCGGAGGCGCGACGGGAGGCCCGGCGACCGCGACCGCCGCCGTGGTCGCCCCCAGCACGACGCCCGCGGACGCCTACATCCAGGTCCACTTCGCCTCCACCCCACCCGAGTCGCGGATCCTCGTCGACGGGGCGGCGCTGCCCGCCAACCCCTTCGACGGCAAGTTCATGAAGGACGGGGCCGTCCACCGCATCCAGATCGAGGCGGCCGGCTTCGCGCCGCTGACGCGGCTCGTGGTCTTCGACAGGGACCAGACGCTCGACCTGGCGCTCCCGCTCCGACCGAGGCCGACCGAAGCGCCCGCGATGAAGCCGGACCCCTACCGCTAGCTCAGAAGATGTAGAACCCGCTGAACTGCACGCGGTGGTTCAGCGCGGTGACGCCGTCGAGGTAGGTGTCGGCGTAGTGCGCGTACTCCAGCCCGAAGCGCACGCCGGGGTAGGGGTCGCCGACGATGCTCGCGTCGTACATCATCTCGTTCTTGCGCACCTTGCCCTGCGCCGTGGTGACGGCGGCCGGCTTGGCGCCGGCGGCGACGCCGAGGAAGTCTCCCGAGTTCGCCGAGCTCGCGCGGAGGACGTTGCCCGCGACGAAGAGCCGGCCGTCGAGCCCGGGGAAGTAGTACTGCGCGCCGACGTTGAAGGTCGTCCACTGGACGCCCTCGGCGTGGCCGGTAAATTATTCCATTGTAAAGTCCCATAATGTAGGCCTATTCATGTTAAATTCAAATGATACTTAAAATTAATCAAAAAATATCATATTGTTAGCCGAAATTGCCGGTTTTTAAAGAACTTGAAGTTTATCTAACTCTGTTCAGCCAACATTTACCAGGCTCAGGTATTTCCTATACTGTGGCTCTGCTTAGTCTGCTAGTTGTCCGTCTTAATGATCACTGCTAGTAAGTTGTAAAAGTCATAAAAGTCTTAACATACTCTCAACGATGTGGGAACAATGTTAGGTAATATAAGGATGTAGCCTACTTCACACGGTATCACCGTATCTACCGAAGTTGCCAACCGTGAAGTTGCCGACCGCGAAGTTGCCGACCGCGAAGTTGCCGACCGCGAAGTTGCCGACCGCGAAGTTGCCGAATGGCAAATTTTTGCTTTGTAGTGTAACTTGTCGACCAATATTGTCGTCAAAGGTTAGGGTTAGGTTAAGGTTAGGGTTTAGGCTCAGATTAAGGTTAGGGCTAGCCTTTAGGGGTGTATTACAGTATGTGCCCCGCAAATTGCGGTGTCAATAAACATTCCACCGGGCTCCACCGGACCCGGTTATTGACACCCCGCAAATTGTGGTTAGTTTAGGGTAAGTTTTGGTTGGTTTTTTGTTAGCTTTAGGTAGTTTAGGGTTAGTTTAGATTAGGGTTTAGGGTACGTTTCGAATTTGAAGTTTGGGGCCCATTCCGGTTTCTCGGTTTTCGGTAAACCGGTTTCCGCATTTCCGCTGTGCTTTATTTTAGGCGTGGTAGGTTTGGATTAGGGTTAGTTAGGGTTAGTTTAGGGTTAGTTTAGGATTAGTTAGGGTTAGTTTAGGGTTAGTTAGGGTCAGGGCTAGGGTTTTTAGGGTTAGTTTGGGTAAAGTTCGCGAGATAAAAAAAGTTAAATTTTCAATATAAAAAATGAAAAATTTGGTTTTTGGCATTAAATCGAACCTTGCGCTGTTGCGCACAAATTGCAATAGCAAATGCAATTGCAATTGCATTTGCTTTTTGTATTTTAATTTCTAGCAGTGCATAATATAAGCACTAATTAAGCAGTGATCGCGGTAATTTTTTTGGTTCTGCTTTACAACCAAAAGGTTAAAAAACGTTAAAATTTTTGTTTGGAGCCAGAATTTTAACCTCTACCAGTTTGCTATTTCTTAACCAATTCCAGCTTTGTCTAGATTATCTGAAAAGTCCTTTAAAAGTGGTATAAGGGTATATCAATGACATGTTGGCATTGCAATATTTGGTTGCGAATTTTGTGAAAACGTGATGAAAAATGTACGAAAAATGGTGAAATATGTACTTGAAGCCAAATTTTGAACCTCAGCAAGTTTGCCATTTCTGAACCAATTTCCATTTAGTCTGCATATTTGGAAAGGTATTTGAAAGTACTTTAAGAGTATACCAATGAGAGTTGGTATTGCAATATTTGGCTGCGGAATTTGGGAAATGGTGTTGAAAAATGTACGAAAAATGGTGAAATCATTGTTTGAAGCCAGATTTTGAATCTGAACCAGTTCGCCATTTCTTAACCGATTTTAGTTTAGTCTGCATATTTGGAAAGGTCTTTGAAAGTAGTTTAAGAGTATACCAATGAGATGTTGGTATTGCAATATTTGGCTGCGGAATTTGTGAAATAGTGTTGAAAAATGTGCGAAAAATGGTGAAATCAGTATTTGAAGCCAGATTTTGAACCTGAACAAGTTCGCCATTTCTTAACCGATTTTGGTTTAGTCTGCATATTTGGAAAGGTATTTGAAAGTAGTTTAAGAATATACCAATGAGATGTTGGTATTGCAATATTTGGCTGCGGAATTTGGGAAATAGTGTTGAAAAATGTGCGAAAAATGGTGAAATCATTGTTTGAAGCCAGATTTTGAATCTGAACCAGTTCGCCATTTCTGAACCGATTTTGGTTTAGTCTGCATATTTGGAAAGGTCTTTGAAAGTAGTTTAAGAGTATACCAATGGAGTGTTGGTATTGCAATATTTGGCTGCGGAATTTGGGAAATAGTGTTGAAAAATGTGCGAAAAATGGTGAAATCATTGTTTGAAGCCAGATTTTGAATCTGAACAAGTTCGCCATTTCTGAACCGATTTTGGTTTAGTCTGCATATTTGGAAAGGTATTTGAAAGTACTTTAAGAGCATACCAATGAGATGTTGGTATTGCAATATTTGGCTGCGGAATTTGGGAAATAGTGTTGAAAAATGTGCGAAAAATGGTTACATTGGTACTGAGGCACGATTTCAAACCTCACTGAGTTCGCCATTTCTGAACCGATTTCCTTTTAGTTTGCAGATTTGGAAAGGTCTTCGAAAGTACTTTAAGAATATTTCAATGACATGTTTATATTGCACTATTTAGCACAGTAATGTGCCCTTGTCAGACAATCTCGTATCCGAGTTTTGGCCTATTTTTATACATTTCGGCAGCCATTTTGTTTTTCGCCATTTTTTCGCTTTCCCCATTCCAGAATCTTTGACCGATGGTCTGGCTCATAGATTACAACATACTTAACTGTAAAAAAATAAATTCAGCTTGTCTCAGATTATTCCAAGGTCAATTCCCCCCACTCCCAGATCATATAGACAGCATCGACGACCGTTTACAGCCAATCAAATACTTTGTTTTAGCTTCCCAAACCAATAGAAACGTAGCAATTCTTCTCTCAAAGTTAAAAAAAACCTGACTAGTCGTAAAATAACAAAAATATGGCTTTTATTCGATTAATTTTTCACTATTTAAATCTGAAATCAGATTTTAAAACCGTTCAGTAATTAAATCGCAAATTGATATCGAAAAGTGACGTTTTTGTATAGGAATGTATTGAAGGCCTAACTTGTTTGTGAGAGTTCGAGAAAAACATCGAAATCTTAATTTCTGATTGGTTGACCGCCTTAGGCCTCGCTACTGTCCATTGAGTAAAAAATAGGTCTCCACAAGGTCATTTCGAAGGTCAGGTTACTATTCCTTTAAGGATGACCGCACTGTTTTCAAGTGTTTTTGTTTGATTTAGGAGAGTTTGTGTTTATGAACCGTGCACGTTTACTGTGTAGGAATGAGACTATTACAGTCTGGTTGATTGCTTAGAGAGCAAAGCGAAGGGTCCCTTCCCCTTCTTTTGTTGCCTTTTTGCCCAGGTAGGGGTTGGACTGCCAGTATATTCTTTGTTTCATTACCATGCAATTGAAGAATTTTCTTTGCCCGTTAAGATTGCCTACATTTTTTGAAGAGTTTGCACCAATAAATTGGCACTTGTAGGCCTAGATATTTTCTGTAGGAGACATGGAAAAATTATTTAAAATATTGTTTCGAGGTAGGCTAGTTTAAACCCACGAGCCACTGCCCACGAACCTAGATCACTCTCGCTCTTTTTTCTGGACAGTGTCCAACTTTTTCTGCATAAATTATTGTTGAAATTTGATTATTGGATGGCGTCCTCAGTCAGTAGACGCCTGCAGATTTCTTAATTCTTGTATTTTTTCGTCAAATTTATATTTATATAAATTTTTTTCTCTATTAGTAACCTCTATTAGTTATTAATAGAGATCAGTGTATATAGTTCATGATTTGTTACTATCTACTATACCTATAAGCAGTGCTGCATTTGAGCCGGAGCTTGCCGGAGCGGAGCTCCACCACTTCCAATTTGAGGCATTGAGCGCTCCGGCACTTATTTGAGCGCTCCGGCAGCGCTCCGGCACTTCTTAAAAAAAGAAGTTTGAAAAAAAGCGACGTGTGTACTTGTGATTTGAAAGAAATGTTAAAAAAATTACAAAATTGGTATGCAAATTAGTGGCGTATGCGTCATTTTGACCCAATTTTGGCCCCCCCGGTCGTCATGGGCAAGACGTTGTCGAGGGGGGGGGGTCAACCGCGAGTCGCGTTTTCATTTCATTAAACGGCAGATTGATGCAATAAAACCGAATTGGGCGTCTTTTGCTATCTTTTACGAACTTCGTGATGCAAGACATTGCCAGTCGTATTTTTGTAGGGCTAGTATTCCCTCTAGTCACAGGGCATCATTTGCTCCGCACACAATGCACAATGCAGTTGCTCTCAAGTTCACAGAGCTTCACTAACGAGCGGCGTTAAGCCGCCAGCACACGGAGTTCCTGGCCATGGCATGGTATGCCTACTGCATCAGTGAGAAACAAGCCTTTCCAGAATTAGCCCGCCATCGCAAGCCGATTCCGATGGAGTCTGTCCTCGGAGTCAGCGGCAACCAGGTTTTTCTCTATCCCGCGAGCGACCTGGCCGTGATCGTGAGCGAGCACAACCCCGCAGAAGGACTCAGCCAGAAATCCGGCGTGGAGCATGCGCGCGTGATTGCGGACTGTTTCCAGCATTCCACAGTGCTGCCCTTCCGTTTTGGGACGGTGTTCGGCGACGACGAAAGCCTGCGCAAGTCCATTCGGTCAAACCAGCGCCAGTTTCTCTCGAACATTGACAAACTGCGTGGCAAGACCGAAATGCATTTGAAGATCTTTGTGGACGACTGTTGCGGCCGCGAAATTGCCAAGCACCAGCCGGCCGAAGGCGTGGGCCGCGAATACCTCAGCAACCTGAGGGAAAACGCCGCGCGCCAGCGAGAGCGCCAGACGCGGGCGCGTGCGGTGAGCTTCCAGATGCACCGGCTTTTCATGCCGTTGGACGAGGAAGTGACCTGCCGCCTTACCGAAAGCGGCAAGATGGTGCTGGACATCGCTCACCTGATCGAACGCAAGTTCGTGG
The DNA here is from genome assembly GCA_963833995.1 of uncultured Acidobacteriota bacterium. Taxonomy (GTDB): domain Bacteria; phylum Acidobacteriota; class Terriglobia; order Terriglobales; family Acidobacteriaceae; genus Telmatobacter. The sequence continues at coordinate 44,272 of CAWIAE010000016.1, forward strand.
AGCGCTACCAGAACAAATTTGCCTCAACCAGCGCCATGATGCGCGAGTGCCATTTGCAGCTTTCAGGGCCATGGCCACCCTACCACTTTGTGCACCGGCTCACGCGCGGAGCCCACGTGCAGCCGCAACCGGCGGCGGTTGAGCCCCTTCGGACGGCGGAGACCATCTCAGTCTCCATTGAGCAACCTATTCCAGCACTGGTTTAGCTCGACCAGGCAGCAAACATGCGAAAGCCCCGGCCAGCCCGGGGCTTTTTGCGTGATGCTTCTTAGTGGGTGCTGGGGCTGCTTTCGCTTTTGCGGCGGGTCAGAACGAAGGATTTGCGGCGGTCCTTTGACGCGTGGTCGATCTGCTTCCAGAACCCGACGAAGTAGTCGATGGCCGAGATGACGGAAACGGCCACCGTGAAATAGATAGCGGCCACGGCGATCCACTTGACCGGAACGATCACGTCGCCAAACTGCCACTCGTACCAGTGATGAGCCAGCAGGGCCGAGACCACAGTGATGATTTGCAGAACCGTCTTGAGCTTCCCCAGGTCGCTCGCCTGGATTGTGAAACCCTCCGACGAGGCGATGGAGCGCAGGCCGGAGATGAGGAACTCGCGGCCAATGATGACCACGGCGATCCAGACTTTAACCACTTCGGGGTTATAGGCGACCAGGGCGACCAGCGCGCTGGTTACCATGACCTTGTCGGCGATGGGGTCAAGCAGCATCCCCATGGTGGTGATTTGGCTGCGTTTGCGCGCCAGGTAGCCATCCAGGCCATCGGTGATGGAAGCGAGGATAAACAGGATCGAGGCCAGAATCTCCTGCTCGCCGTGCGCGCCTCGCAACGGAAAGTGCGAGGACAGGATCCACAAAAACAGAGGGATCATGACGATCCGGCTCATCGTGATGGAATTGGGCAGGTTCACAGTATTTCCCAGCATTTCAGAGTTTTCTCGTTCAACCCGGCTCGCAGAAAACAAATTTGCTGAAGAATTACCACCGCCATATTGAGAGCCCTCGTGCCTGCGGAGACGAATCTGACTACCACCACTATAACCGTCTTTGCCAGCCATTCACCCAATTGCTCGCCGCAGCGCGCCCCTGGGCGAAACCGGAGTAACGCCGGAAATCGCGGCATCAAAGGCAGCGCCGCCCGCGCTGCGCAGGAGCCGCGCGGACTCACCAATCGGCCTTTCAACGCAGCCAAAGCCTACGCGTGGCTGTAGGGAATCCAGACCTGCATGGCTGCAGGATTCCGGTTGGCCCAGGCGTAATAGGGGATCAGCCTGACAGTGGCGGGGATCGGTTGGACCGTTTTCGCCTCGTCGGTAGCGAAGTAGAGCGCTTTAGCTGAAACCGGCTGACAAACCGAGCCCGGATGTTCGAGCACCATTACGCCGTCCAGCAGGTCCGGTTCGAAGCGTGCCGTCGTGCTTCCATCCAGTTGCACCGCATAACCGGCGAGATCGATTCCCTGCTCCGTGGGCTGATCCAGCCGCTCCATGCAGAAAACGAGAGGGCCGCGCTGAAACGCAACCCTGCCGCGGTCGTCGCTCACGGCGGGGTTCGCTTTGAGCAGTTGCGTGCTCATGTCGAAGGTCATCACGATGGTTTCCCGGCCGGACCAGCGGCGACGGATGGCGAGATATTCGCCGGGTTGAGCGCCGGCAACCGCTACCCCGTTTACCTGCACATCGGTTTTCTGCGACCAACCGGGAATGCGAACGTAGACCACAAACTCGCTCGGCGTCGCGGGGCTCACCGTGATCTGGACTTCACCACTCCAGGGGTAGTTTGTCTTTTGTTGAATCTTGAGCGCATTGCCGTCCTGAAGATGCCAGTTCATCTCCGAATTGTCATAGAGATGGATATAGATGCCATCCGAACTGGTGCTGTAGAAGTACCCCGGCAGCGATGCGAATGTCCGCTCCAGGTTCGGCGGGCAACAGGTGGTGTCGTACCACGGATTGCGGATCTTGCCCTCCGGAGAAAGCTCGTCGTCCGATCCGTCGAACGGATCGAACGCCAGCGGGTTCCGATAGCAGTAAGTCCTCCCGTCAAGCGACATTCCGGAGTTGATGCCGTTGTACAGCGCGCGTTCCATCACATCGGCAAATCGCGCCTCTCCTGAAGCCGCAAGCATTCGCCAGTTCCACATCATGTTGCCGATGGCTGCGCAACTTTCACCATAGGCACGCGCGTTGGGCAGTTCATAGGCGTCGCCAAATGCCTCGCCGGCCTCGCGCGCACCTACACCGCCCGTAACATAGAGTTGATGCTGAGTCAGATCATTCCAGAGTGCATTTAGACTCTTCCAATAACTCGGATCGCCGGTTTCAAGGTAGTAATCTGTCGCGCCGCAGCACGCATACATAGCGCGAACCGCGTGGCCCTCAAGCTTGGTGCGCGACGTCAAAGGTATTCCGCAAAACATATAGGTGATCTGACGAGGCCGCAGCGGAATCCTGCTGTCTCCGTGGAGAATGTAACCCGCCAGGTCGACGTAGTCGCGCTTCCCGGTGGTGCGATAAAGTTCGATCAGCGCCATTTCAATCTCCGGATGCCCGGCAACAATTGCTTTTTGATTCGCCCCGGGTCCGTAGTTGGGCAGTAGAAACAGATCGACGAAACGGATGCCGGCATCAAGAAGAGTCCTGTCTCCCGTAGCCCGATAATAGGCGATGGCGCCCTGCAGCAGATGGCCAATGCAATATAACTCGTGCCCTGTCTCTTGCGTCTCGTATAACATGCGCAGCGGTTTTCTATCGCCGACATAATAAGTATTGAGATAGCCGCCCGGTTCCTGTGAAGCGACCACCTCCTTGATCATCGTCTCCGTAGTTTTCCGCAGGTCGGGCAGATCGTTTGATTGCAGCGCGAAACCTACAGCTTCTGTCCACTTATAAATATCCGAGTCGGAATATACAGGCCCTTTCTGCGGCTCGGAAGATCTCCCCGACAAACGCAGGAAGTTATCCATCCGTCCGTGCTCCACTAACTCATCGTGCATGCTGGGGATGCTGGAATCGACATTGGTCTTGCGCCGCCGCGTCCAGAAACCATCACCCAGCTTCACCGCATGCACCGGAACCGTTTTCAATTTGGCGAAAGGAGAATGAGAGAGATCGATGACACCCGCGTTGCTCCATGTCCCGGTTGCAGCGGCCGGTGGCTGCGGCTCGTCAGCGAAGTATGAGAGGAGTCCACCGGCCCCTGGCTGAACGGACGCAAGCGCGGGTGACGCAATGGAAGCGGCTGTGGAAGCAATGAACGTTCTGCGCGATAGCTCGTGTTTCATGGATCTCTCCTCTTGCGAATGCAAAGGTCGACCAACACTTCCAATTGATGGGATTCCGCATCCGTACTGTGTGACGCAAGGCCACGATGAGATGATACATCGCCCTCTGAACACACCCTGCGCCTATGGATAGATTGCTGGGCACTGAACCGGTCTTCTCATCGCGCGCCCGGAATTCCCATTTCGCCACGCGATTCTGTCCCCAATTCCCGTAAAATGCGCCGATAGATCGCCATCCTTCACTGTTTCCCTTCCCCCGCCGATAAGGGAATCAGTGTGAGCGCTGCCCTGCTTCCGCCGCGACAACTGCAAGTCGAGGCGAACCGTTTGGCTTTGCGCTCTGGGTCAGCGGCGAAACCGCACTGACTCCGTGGAGAACACCGCATGCAAGATCAGGATGTGATTCGTGAGTTCCTGGTGGAGAGTCACGAGAACCTCTCGCGCCTGGATCAGGAACTCGTTGAACTGGAAAAGCGGCCGCAGGATACGGCGCTGCTGGCCAGCATCTTCCGCACCATGCACACCATCAAGGGAACCTGCGGCTTCTTTGCGTTTTCGACTCTGGAGCGGATTACCCATGAGGCCGAGAGCCTCCTGAGCCAGTTGCGCGACGGCAAGCGGCAACTGACGCCGTCGCTGATCTCGCTCATCCTGGAAACCGTCGATGCCACGCGCAAAGTGCTGGCCTCCATCGAGGCGAGCGGAGGAGAAGGTCCAGACCGCTTCGAGGAGATCGCGGAGCGGCTGCGCCTCGCCGCGCTATCGCCCGCGGATGCCGATTGTGGTCCGCGAACCTGTCGCTGCACCCGCACCCCCAGCGGAGCGCGCGAAAACTCGAAGGACGCTTGCGAGGCGCCCGAAAGGACAAAGCCAGAAGAGAGCGGCGTGAAATCGTCCGCCGTGGCCGATGCCAATATCCGCGTCGGTGTGGGATTGCTGGACAAGCTGATGGACCTGGTCGGCGAGCTGGTGCTGACGCGCAACCAGATTCTCCAGTTCAACAGCGGAACGCGAAGATGCCGCGCTGAATGCCACTTCGCAGCGCCTGAACCTGATCACCAGCGAGTTGCAGGAGGGCGTGATGAAGACGCGCATGCAACCCATCGGCATGGTCTGGAACACGCTGCCGCGCGTGGTGCGCGACATGGCCGTGGCTCTCGGCAAACAGATTCGCCTGGAGATGGATGGCGCCGATACGGAACTCGACCGCACCATCATCGAAGCCATCAAGGACCCGCTCGTGCACCTGGTGCGCAACTCGTGCGATCACGGCATCGAGCCGCCAGAGGTCCGCACGCAGGCGGGCAAACCCGCCCAGGGCAGGCTCACGCTGCGCGCCTATCACGAAGGCGGCCAGGTCAACATTGAGATCGGCGACGACGGAGCAGGCATTGACGTTGCGCGAGTCAAACAAAAGGCCATGGAAAAGGGACTGCTGCGCGTCCGAGCAGTTGGAGAAGCTCAGCGATCGCGAAGCGCTGAACCTGATCTTCCAGCCCGGCTTCTCGACCGCGCAAACCGTCACCAACGTTTCAGGCCGCGGCGTCGGCATGGATGTCGTAAAGTCCAACATCGAGAAGATCGGCGGCGATCGTCGATATTTTCAGCCGCCTGGGCGAGGGCGCAACCGTCAAGCTCAAAATTCCGCTCACGCTGGCCATCATTCCCGGCCTGGTGATTACCAGCGGAGGAGAACGATTCGTGATTCCCCAGGTAAGTCTGCTGGAGTTGGTTCGCCTGGAAGGTGATTCGTCTGAAAAGCGCATCGAGCATGTGCACGGCACGCCGGTCTATCGCCGCCGCGGAAGCCTTTTGCCCGTCGCCTATCTCAACCAGGTGTTGGGGCTCAAGTCGGCGGAGGGCGCCGAGGCCGTCAGCATGGTGGTGCTGCAGGCCGAAGACCGCCAGTTCGGCCTGGTCGTAGACGGCATCAACGACACGCAGGAAATCGTGGTCAAGCCGCTGGGCAAGCAGTTGAAGGGGATCACCGTGTATGCCGGCGCCACCATCATGGGCGACGGACGAGTGGCGCTGATCCTCGATGTGCTCGGCATCGGCCAGAGTGCCGGCGTGCTGACCGAGTCGCGCGAGCAGGCGCGCACGGCGGCGGAGCAAAAAGCTCAGACGGGCGTGGAGCAGCAGCGGCTGCTGCTGTTCCGGGCCGGCTCCTTCGATCGCCTGGCCGTTCCACTCTCGCTGGTTGCGAGGCTTGAGGAGTTTCCGCGCAGCGTGATCGAGCAAGCCGGCGGATGCCAGGTGGTGCAGTATCGCAATCGCATTCTTCCCCTTGTTCCACTGCGCAGCGTGCTTGAGCCCAGCGTTCCCGCCCTCGACGCGGCAGCCGATCCGCTGCAGGTGATCGTGTTCAACGACGGCGACCGCAGCGTGGGCGTGGTGGTCGACCAGATTCTGGATGTGGCCGAAGATGTGGTTACGATTCGGCAGAAGTCAACTCGCAAGGGGCTGCTCGGCTCCGGCGTCGTGGGCAAACGGGTCACGGATTTTCTCGATCTGAACCAGGTGATTCACGCTGCCGATCAGGCATGGTTCCAGGCTGCGGGTGGGCCCGCGAGCGGCAAGAGCATTCTTATCGCAGAAGCTTCGGCGTTTTCTCGCGGCCTCATCCGCAGCAGCCTTGACATGGCGGGCTATCGCGTAATGGAAGCGGCCAACGAAGAAGAAGCGATTCGCGCGCTCAGGCAGCAACGGACAGATTTGGTGGTGGCGGCGCTCGATCTTCCGCACAACGGCGCCACTGCGCTGCTGGCCGCGATGCGGCCGGAGTGGGAACAGATTCCGGTGCTGGCGTTGGCCGAGACCGCAGAGCAGGCACAGTCCTCCGCCGCTCAGAAGATGGGTTTCCACGATTGCCGGGCGAAGTTTGACCGCGAGGCTCTGCTCGACTCGGTGGCGCGGATGCTTACGGCATCACCTTCATCAGAAATGGCGCCAGTGTGCGTGGGAGAGGAGAAATAAGCGATGGCCGAGAGCGCGATGACGAAATCCGAAGGTGTGCAGACCAGCGGGCAGTTCTCCACGTTTTTTGTAGCCGACCTGTTTTTCGGCGTGGATGTACTCCGCGTCCAGGAAGTATTGCGCTTCCAGCAGATGACCCACGTGCCGCAAGCCCCGGAGGTGATCGAAGGTTTGATCAACCTGCGCGGCCAGATCGTGACCGCCATCGATTTGCGGCGGCGCCTTGGACTGCCGCCGCGCAGCGGCAACCTGATGCCGACCAACATGGTGGTTCGCACCGACGACGGCGCCGTGAGCCTGCTGGTCGACGAGATCGGAGACGTTCTGGATATGGATGCGGCGGTCTACGAACGGCCGCCGGAGAATCTCGAACCCGCGGCGCGGGAGATCATTCGCGGCGTCTACAAGCTGAAAGACCGGCTCCTCCTCGTTCTGGACACGGAGCGAACAGTGGATCTCGCGGTGGGACGGGCGGCTTAGATTCTGCAAGCAGAGATGCGGCAACAGGCTCCGCATGGGGGCAGAGGAGAAACGAAGTTGGCATTCACGTTCTTCTTTCGAGATCAGCACGTGCTGGAGCGGGTGGTGGAGTACAGCCTGCACAGCCTGGCCGGGCGCAATCATCCGCGCATCTGGGATGCCGGCGTGGCCATGGGTCAGGAGCCGTACACGGTCGCGATTCTGTTTGCCGAGCGGATGGGACATTTCGCCTTCAACAATCTGCGCATTGAGGCAACGGATGTGGAGAGCACGGGGCAGTTCGCCCAGGCGATCGAAGCAGCTGTGTATCCCGGTGAGGACTTGTCGCGGCTGCCTGAAGGCATTCTCGGCAAATACTTTGAGCCGGACGGCAAGAGCGGTGGTTATCGGGTGATCGAGAAAGTACGCGGGCGAGTCGCCTATCAATGGCACGATCTACTTTCATTCAAAGAGATCGGTCACGGGTATGCATTGGTGATCTGCAAGAACGTGCTACTCCACTTTCAACCGCAGGAGCGGATCGAAGTGCTGCGCATGTTTCACCGGGCGCTGGGGCCAGAAGGTCTTCTGGCAACGGAGCAAACGCAGGAGATGCCTGCTGAGCTCGCACACTTGTTTGAGCGTGTGATTCCAGACGGACAGTTGTTTCGCAAGGTGGAGAGCAGCAAATGCGCAGCATGAAATAGCAAGGTTGGCGGCGAATCGCCGTTCGCGGCAAGAGTTTTTTAACACATCCGGCGCCGGTGGCGGCGTAGCAAACGCAACAGGAGAGAAGGAGAAGGAAAATGGCACGACAGACAAGCTACAACAGGGGATCAAGCCCCAAGCACAACTCATCCGCCGGCGCCGCTGTGCTGGATGCACCGGAACACGGACCCACCAGCAAAAACGGAAATGGATTTCAACGCTACGCTCCAGCCCTCACAGTTGCGGCCCCCAAGGGCTCCAAACCGGCTCTCGACCAGGAGCGGTTTGCCGATTACGCCGGGCAGGTTGCCGCAATTCGCAAATCGCAGGCGGTGATCGAATTCAATATGGATGGAACGGTTCTGGATGCCAACGACAAGTTCCTCGGCGCCCTGGGATACACGCTCGATGAGATCAAAGGCCGGCACCACAGCATGTTTGTGGATGAAGCCTTCCGCCAGAGTGCGGAATATAAGGAATTCTGGGTGAGGCTGAACCGCGGCGAGTACCAGGCAGCGGAGTACAAGCGCATCGGCAAGGGCGGCAGGGAGGTCTGGATCCAGGCTTCGTATAACCCCATTCTGGATCCCGACGGGAAGCCTTTCAAGGTGGTGAAATTTGCTACCGACATGACCGAGCAGAAGCTCGCGTTGAATGCCATGCTGGCCGACGCCGCCATGCTGACTAAGGCCGCGGTCGAAGGAAAACTTTCCACCCGTGCCGACGCCAGCAAGCACCAGGGAGATTTCCGCAAAGTCGTTGAAGGCGTGAACGCCACGCTGGACGCGGTGATTGGACCATTGAACGTGTCCGCCGAGTATGTCGATCGCATCTCCAAGGGCGACATTCCGCCCAGAATCACCGACAGCTACAGCGGCGATTTCAACGAGATCAAGAACAACCTCAACGCCTGCATCGACGCTGTGAATTGGCTGGTTGCAGACGCCGGCCTGCTGTCGAAGGCCGCCGTTGAAGGAAAACTGGGAGTCCGCGCCGAGGTCGGCAAGCACCAGGGCGACTACCGCAAGATTGTTGAAGGTGTCAACGCCACGCTGGATGCGGTGATCGGACCATTGAACGTCTCTGCCGAATATATCGATCGTATCTCCAAGGGCGACATTCCGCCCAGGATTACCGACAGCTACAGTGGCGACTTCAATGAGATCAAGAACAACCTCAACGCCTGCATCGACGCTGTGAATTCGCTGGTCGCCGACGCCGGCCTGCTGTCGAAGGCCGCCGTCGAAGGCAAACTGGGAGTCCGCGCCGAGGCCGGCAAGCACCAGGGCGACTACCGCAAGATTGTTGAAGGTGTCAACGCCACGCTGGATGCGGTGATCGGACCATTGAACGTCTCTGCCGAGTATGTTGATCGTATCTCCAAGGGCGACATTCCGCCGAAGATCACCGACAGTTACAACGGTGATTTCAACGAGATCAAGAACAACCTGAACGCCTGCATCGACAACATCAAGGCACTGGTGAGCGAAACCGATATGCTCATCAAGGCTTCGAGTGAAGGAAGACTTGCAACGCGCGCCGATGCCAGCCGGCATCATGGCGACTACCGCCGCATTCTCGAGGGTGTGAACGAGATGCTCGACGCCATCCTGCTGCCCATTGGCGAAGGCAATCGCGTGCTTGCCCAGATCTCCAACGGAAAGATCGACGAGCTGATCGCGGAAACCTACAAGGGCGACCACGAAAAGATGAAGCAGTCGGTCAACAACGTGGCCGCCGTGCTGCAAGGGCTGCAGAAAGAGTTGGCACGGCTGACGGAGGCTTCGCGCGAAGGTCAGCTCTCCGAGCGCGGCAAGCCCGAACAGTTCCAGGGCGCCTATGCGGGAATCGTGAAAGGCGTGAACGATATGCTTGACGCCATCCTGGTGCCCATCGGCGAAGGCAATCGTGTGCTCTCGCTGATCCGCGGCGGCAACCTGCGCGAGAAGGTGGAGATTGCCTGCAAGGGCGACCACGCCAAAATGAAGGATTCCATCAACGGCGTTCATGGCTGGTTGACCGATCTGATTGCCTACGTGACCAAGGTTGCCAATGGCGACATGACTGCCAGTATGGTGAAGGCTTCCGATCAGGATCAGATTCACGAGTGGCTGCTGTTGCTGAAGACCAACATCAACGGATTGATCGCCGACACCGATTCGCTGGTGAAGGCCGCTGGAGAAGGCAAACTCGGCACCCGCGCCGACGCCACACAGCATCTGGGCGATTACCGCAGAATCGTCGAAGGCATCAACAAGACTCTCGAAATGGTCGTCGAGCCGTTGAAAGTTACGGCGGAAAATGCGACGGCCCTGGCGTCTTCATCCGAAGAGCTCACGGCAGTCAGCCAGCAGATGGCAGGCAACGCCGAGGAGACCGCAACCCAGGCCAACGTGGTGGCGGCAGCCAGCGAGCAAGTCTCCGCCAATGTTGCTTCGGTTGCTTCCGCGTCCGAGCAGATGCAATCCTCCATTCGCGAAATATCGAAGAACGCCAACGAGTCGGCGCGGGTGGCCAAGAACGCGGTCAGCGTGGCGCATTCCACCAACGAAACCGTCCGCAAGCTGGGCGAGTCGAGCCAGGAGATCGGCAACGTGATCAAGGTGATTACCTCGATCGCGCAGCAGACCAACCTGCTGGCGCTGAACGCGACCATTGAGGCTGCGCGCGCTGGGGAAGCGGGCAAAGGCTTCGCGGTGGTGGCCAACGAGGTAAAGGAGCTGGCCAAGCAGACCGCCAAGGCAACCGAAGAGATCGGCCAGAAGATCGAGGCCATCCAGGGCGACACCAAGGGAGCCGTCAAGGCGATCGAGGAGATCAGCACCATCATTAACCAGATCAACGATATCTCCAACAGCATCGCCTCGGCCGTTGAAGAGCAGACGGCCACCACCAACGAAATCGGCCACAGCGTGGCCGAAGCAGCCAAAGGAGTGGGCGACATCTCCAGAAACATCGGCGGCGTGGCCCTGGCGGCCAAGAACACCACGCAAGGCGCCGGCGACACGCAGAAGGCGTCGCAGGAGCTGAGCCACATGGCCGCACAACTGCAAAAAGTCGTTTCGAGATTTACGTTCTGATCGCAACGAAGGTGGCGAGCGCGGCTCGGCGGACAAAACATATCCGCCCAGCCGCTTTCGTCACGCAACCCAGCAACAGTGGGTGATGGGATGCCGAAAGCGCTGGTAGTAGACGATTCGAGAACCATTCGAGCGATTCTCGCCAAGACTGTCAGGGAGATCGGATTCGAAGTTCTCGAAGCGGCAAACGGAAGAGAAGCTTTAGAGGTGATCGAAGCAGAGAAAAAAGCGGTCACTCTGATTCTGTTGGATTGGGACATGCCCGAGATGAATGGGCTGGAGATGCTCAAACGGTTACGCCAGGCCCCGGAGATCTCTTCACCGGTAGTAGTCATGGTGACCGCTCAAACCGAACTCGATCACATCGGCGAGGCTCTCGATGCGGGCGCAAATGAGTACGTGATGAAGCCGTTCACCAAAGACATCCTCGTAGGAAAACTAGAACTGACAGGAATCGATCTTTGAGGAGTATGAGATGGCCGCGGTGAACAGGCGAATGCTTCAACCGGGAGAGCGGATTCGAGTGCTGGTGGTCGACGATTCGGTGGTGATTCGCCGCTTGATCACGCACGCCCTGGAGGAGGACTCGGAACTTGAAGTGGTGGGCGTGGCCGCAAACGGTGCAATTGCATTGCAGCGCATCCCGCAGCTCAATCCCGATGTGCTTACGCTGGACATCGAAATGCCGGAGATGGACGGGCTGGAAACCTTGCGGCACGTGCAGCGCGACTATCCGAATCTGCGCGTCATCATGTTCAGCACCCTCACCGAGCGCGGTGCATCGGTTACGCTGGAGGCATTGACGCTGGGCGCCGACGACTATGTGACCAAGGCTTCAAACGAAGGCTCGCTGGACCGGTCGATGGCGCACTTGCGCGAAGAGCTGATCCCCAAGATCAAGCAGTTCTTTCGGCTTCCGCTGCAGAAAAGCGCCGCACCTCTCCGGCGTGCTTTGCCTCAGCCATCATGGCAATCCATGCAAGGGGCGCAGAGCGCGCCTCCTAAGGTCGTCGTCATCGGCGTCTCGACGGGCGGACCCACGGCGCTGGCCGCGATTTTGCCGCAACTGCCTGCCGGGTTCAGATTACCGGTGCTCGTTGTTCAGCACATGCCGCCACTCTTCACGCGTCTGCTGGCGGAGCGTCTTTCCGCATCGTGCCGGTTGCCGGTGGAAGAAGCAAGCCATGGCGCGCCCGTGGATGCCGGCAAAATCTTGATTGCGCCGGGAAATTTTCATCTGAAGGTTGATTCGATCGGCGGCACTGTGCGGGCGCGCCTGGATCAATCGCCACCGCAGAACTTCTGCCGTCCCGCGGTTGATGCCCTGTTCTCCTCGATCTCCGAGGTCTATGGCAGCGCGGTAATCGCGGTCATTCTCACCGGCATGGGGCACGATGGGCTGCGCGGCTCTGAGATCCTCAAAGCGCGAGGGGCGAGAATCATTGCGCAGGATGAATTTTCAAGTGTGGTGTGGGGAATGCCCGGCGCGGTGGTGAATGCCGGCCTTGCCGACCGTGTGCTGCCGCTGGACCAGATCGTGCCAGAGATCCTGCATGCGGTGAACCGAGCCTGAGGTGCGTTGTATGCAGAGCCAATCGCCGATCGCCGAAATCCACCCTGAGAACTACAGGTTCCTTCAGGAACATGTGTATTCCAAGGTGGGCATCGTGCTTGAAGAGAACAAACACTATCTTTTCGAAAGCCGCCTTGCGCCTATTGTCAGGCAACTCGGTCTTGGCACCATCAACGATTTGTGTGCGCTGCTCCAGGCGTCGTCGGCAACAGAGGTAGGCCGCCAGGTCGTGGAGGCGATGACTACCAACGAAACTTATTTCTTCCGCGATCCAACGCATTACGATGCGATTCGGACTGTCCTGATGCCGCGCCTGATCGAGGAACGCCGCCAGACAAAAAAGCTGCGTTTCTGGTCCGCCGCTGCATCCACCGGCCAGGAAGCGTATAGCCTGGCCATGTTATTGCTCGGGCTGGGACTGGGCGATTGGAACATTCAGATCCTGGGCACCGATTTTTCATCGCAAGTATTAGAACGAGCTCGATCGGGCAAGTACCAGCAGATCGAAGTGAACAGAGGCTTGCCGGCGGCGATGCTGGTAAAGCATTTTCGCCAGTGCGGCGTGGACTGGCAGTTAAGCGAGGCGGTGCGCAGGATGGTTACATTTGAGACCATCGACCTGCGCAACAGCATGCGCGCGCTGGGGCCATTCGACTTGGTGTTCTGCCGCAACGTGATGATCTATTTCGATGCGCAAACAAAGAGGAACATCATGAAGGAACTGCACGGCACCATGTTTCGCGGCAGTTGGCTGTTGCTGGGTGGGGTCGAAACTGCGTTCGGCCTCGAAGAGTGGTTCGACCGGCAATCGGTTGGAAATGCGACCGTGTATGTGGCCCGATGAGTAAATGAGCCGGTGAAAGACGGGCGCGGAACCCATGGGATTCCACGGCCCCGCCACTCAACTTTGATCCCAGTACGCCGCGCTCGGTTCCCGTTCCTCGGGCCGGCTCGTCCGCCTCGGCCGTCGAAGCAGTATCCGGTGAATCTGTATCTCCTCCGTGTGCAGGCTGGTCGCAATCTCAACCAGGTAGAGCAGCCACGCGCGGTATTCGCGGCTGAAACGGCGGGTGACTTCGCTCGTCCAATTTTGCCGCAGACGCGCAATCCATTCGCGAAGAGTCTCCTCGAAGTCTTTCTTGAGGGCCTCGACATTCAGCAATTCCATTCCGATCATTTCTGCTGTCTCAAGCTCTCTTGAAAGCGGCTCCGACAGCAGATCGGGATGCATTGACCGGATGATGGGTCCGCTGCCGCGCGAACGGGTCATCCGATGCAATAAAAGCAGACCGCCGGGAACAAGCATCTTCTGCATGCACGCGAGATACTTGCCCAGATCGGAAGACGAGACCTGTTCAAAGATCCCGAGATCGGAGATCTTATCGAAGGTCTCAGCTCGAAACGGTGAGGTCCGCACGTCGCGGATCGCCACAGAACATTTCCATTCAAGCCCTCCGCGGGAGATGCGGTCCGTCGCTGTTTGCATCTGCATTTCGCTCGACGTAATCCCCTGCGCGTCGGCGCCGTAGTGCTCCGCCGCATAGAGCAGCAAACTGCCCCATCCGCATCCAACATCGAGCAAGCGATCTCCCCGGTCCAGCGCCAGCCAGTCGCAGGCGCGTTCCAGTGCATTTCGCTGGGCCAGTTCGAAGTCTTCATCGGGGTTACGGAACAATGCGCAGAAGTGTCCCAGGCCAGAGCCCAGCCATGGCTCAAAGAATTCTGCCGGGAGGTCGAGCGGGCAAGGCACGCAGTGCCAATTCTGCACCGCAGTGGCCTTGCGACCGGGTATCAGCCGCTTTGAAAAATCGAAACTGATGCGCCCGATCGTTTGGATCAGGTTGTTGCTGAGCCCGTCGGAATGACGCAGCGTGTATTCCGCCACCGAGACCAGGGCAAAGATGTTGCCCTGGATGTCGAGGTCGCCGTCGAGAAAGATGCGGCCGAGTGTAGCTTCCCTGGCATCGCCCACAACAGCGTCGAGTTCCTCCCGGGTGCGAAACGTCGCCACGAATTCGGGCGGACGGACGGTAGCCGATCTCCAGGACCACCCGTCGGCTGTTCGCACCGAAAACGACGATCCCCGATAGTGATGAAAGAACTGATCGAATTGCAAGCTCCTGAGCTTGTCGCTCAACCGCGCCGGCAGGTTGTAGACAACGCCCCGGCCCGGTTCGGTGCTCTCATGCGACATGAGAAGGATGTTTCAAAAATTGTGCGCGGCGCCTGACTCGCTCCTTCCCGAGCCGGTCGCTGCGAATTGGATCTACATGCCGTCGCCCACGCTTCCGAGCATCGGCGCAACTGCGAACACTCGTTTGGATGCCGAAAGGCAACTTGCTGTAAACCCTCGCCTGCCGGCGCGCAATGCCGCGGGCTGCCGCCTCAATTTTTTGATGTTTCCTCGGCAACTGCTTGCAATCCGAATGCGTTCTAATCCGATTAAGATGACTGGCGATCCTCCTCTGCGTCGAACTTCCAAAACCATCGTCTTTCTCGCCGTTGCAGTTCTTGCCAACAGTTTTGGAACCCTGATGCTCGCTGTGGGGATGAACCGCATGCCGGACTTCTCGCATGTGCCGTTTCACACTTATCTGCTTGGCCTCATTGAGAATCCGTTTGTTCTGCCCGGTGCGGCACTGTTGGCGATATATGCGTTAGCCCAACTCTCGCTCTTCAGTTGGGCGGACCTCAGCTATGTGATTCCCTGCACCGCGTCCTCTTACATCCTCAGCACCATCCTGGCCGAGTTTGTGCTCAACGAGCATGTGCAGCTGGCCCGATGGCTCGGCGTATTCCTCATCTTCCTTGGGGTAACGCTGGTAGCTGAAACGCCGATGACCACCAAGTCCCGCACTCCGCAGGCTCCCACATGATGAAATGGGCCTTGATCCTGCTGACCGTATGTTCAAGCTCATGCGGCGATATTCTTTGTGCCAAGAGCATGTCAATGGGCGGCGAGCTCGAGTACTCCGGCCCCTCCGCCATGGTGCGGGCGGTGCGCTACATCATCACCCGTCGCATGGTCATCCTGGGAGTGTTGTGCTACGCGGCTGCCTTTTTCTCTCTGCTGAGTCTGCTTTCCATCGCGCAACTCAGCCTCGCGGTTCCGGCCACGGCGCTCAGCTTTGTGGTGGATACGCTGGGTGCCCGCTTCATTCTGCGTGAGCACATCCCGTGGAAGCGCTGGGTCGGCGTCCTTTGCGTAACCATGGGAGTGGTGCTCGCGGTAAAGGCCACTCCCCCAACTTATCCGCTAGCTCGGACCTCCGGAACCAACGGGGCTTCCCTGCAAAGCTGCGAGAACAAGCCCGGCCACAACCAACCCCGTCCCGACGATTTTCACCAGCAGAGCTCGCCGTGTGAAATCTTCACGAAACCATGACGGTCTCCATCGAGTGATCGCATAAGCCCCGAAAAAGATGACAACATATCGAACACCTGAAATCGCCTCAACTATTGAGGGCGAAGCGCGGCTGATGGCGAACACCACCAGGAACGATCCCACACCGGCCACAAACCGATTGATCATGTACCCCACCTTGCTCCTCGGCGGCGCCTCTTCAGAGTCCTTGAAGATCTGACGTCTCCAGGCCGGACGCAAAAGCAGCGCTGCCGATCCCGCAAAGGTGCCGATGGTGAAGAATACGTAACCGCTGACGAACTTCGCTTCATTGAAAACTATTTTTTGCAGCACATCCGTCAACCCGAACAATGCGGCCGCCGCGAGCACGCGAGGCAGCATCTTCCTGAGCGGCATCTTCTCTGCAAAGAACATGACAAAGCCGCCTCCGGTCATCATCGCGAATCCGGTGAGACGGCCGCCGAAGTGAATCCCAAGCAAAGGGATCGAAAGCAGAAGGGTAGCCAGGGGAGTAAATCCGCCCATCGCCGCCACCTCTTCTGAGGCTTCTCCTGCTTTCAGCGCCGAATAATAGAACCATGTCGCCAGGAGATCGAAGAAGCCCGCAACCATCGCAATGGCTGCCGTCTTCCACGATGGCATATGAAATCCGAAAGGAATCAGGAGCAGGCCGAAGATGCTGATCGCGCCCAGCCAGAAGACATACGGAATAAGATCCTGCATTCCCTTCCGCTGGAGGAGAACCTTGTCCCAGACCAACGAAATCCCTATGAGGCCATGAGCCACGATCGCAATCAGAACACCGTTCAGCATGAGGATCTTGAGATTCTGTCCCCGCGGTGCCCGTTAGCTCGCTCGTCCGCGCGGCAATGCCATTGGCGCACGCGCAGATAGGCGCGCATTCTGCTTCCTGCCCCCGGAATCCTGCGACAGTTCGCCCCAAAAGCGCACAGGAACCGATCCGATTGGCGGGGGCCCGGCGGATAACAGCAAAGCGCCGCCATCCGCCCCAGGGTCAGGAAGTGAGCAGGCGCTTTATAGGGGAAACTCCATACACGGCAGAGAGAATTGTCTCCGCCGCAATGGCCGTCAGTACTCCCTTCCATTTGTAGCTCAGAGGAGCGAAGATCGCCGCCGCTGCTGCGGCAGAACCGATTCCATATCTCACTTTCTGTTCAGTCTCGCTCATTCTGAAGCTCTTCTCCATCTCGCGCACCACGTCGGTCATAATTCTCCTTTTCGGAACTGAGATCAGTCATGGATAGATTGGTCTTGCTGGTCTGCAGGAATAGATGCTTCACTGTCAGCCGGAGTTTGCCGAAAGAGGACCGTTTTGCCGCACGAGGAATTTGCAATGCTCACTATGTGGTGTTCAAGCTCAGAAAAACCTGGGAGAGTTCCTCGAAAAAAGGTAGGCCTCTGCCGTGCCCTCGCTGTTTCCATGAGGACTCTCCCAAGTGTGTTCATGATTTTCGGGGGTTTGGTTATTCGGTTTGGAAGTTGAATCGCAGATTCATTTCCAGGGGAACGATTTGACCATCGAGTGTGGCCGGCGCAAAACGATATTTGCGAGCCGCCGCGAGCACCCGAGAGTCGATGGTGGGATTGGCCGACTTTGTGATTTGCACGTCATGCGGTTTGCCGCTCTCATCCACGCGAAGATGAAGAACCACGAACTGGCTGGCCAGATCTTCGGTGTAGAAATCGGAAGTTGCCACAACGATCTTCGGTCCGGCGATCAACCTCGGCGCAATCACTCCAGTGCTGAGGTGGCGTGGATGCGTTGTGGAAGGCAAATCGCTTGCAGGTGGGGCTGCGGCAAGCGCCGACAGCGCGTTTGTGGATTCTCTGCGAGCCTCCAGCGTCGCACTTTGGCCCTGCGTTGCTGTCTGGGCGTTGAGCAGCACGGTGGAGAGAAACAGACTTGCAACAAAAACATTGCGCATGATGAGTCTCCATTGGGTCAAGAGTGACCGTCACAACTTTAGCCTGAATTCAAAACGATTGTCAATGATTATTTTCAGAGTGATTATTTTCAAGCGAATGGAACGTCAGCGTCGCCGCAATCTGCAAAGACGAACTCTGAATCACAAAATCCATCTGCGCGTCTCTTCGCACGTCTCTGCGGCCCGCTCGACCTCGAATCCTTCAGGCGTGTGTTCCGAATCCTCCACCCCGCATCAGCCTTTTCTCATTCGCATTCGGTACCATGAAGCTCATGCCGAAGTTTCCGTCAGGACAGACGCTGCTTATCGATGCCGACGACACTCTTTGGGAGAACAACATCTACTTCGAGCGCGCGATCGCCTCGTTCATCGGTTATCTGAATCACCATGCGTATACCCCTGCCGAGGTGCGCAAGACGCTGAACGCTGTGGAGCGCGAAACCATCCTGGAGCACGGTTACGGTCTCAGCAGCTTCACCCGTTCGCTTGTTGCCTGTTTCCAGCGACTAAGCTCCGAGCCGTTTACGGATGAAAAACGCGACCGCATCATCAGCTTCGCCAACACCATCAGGGAGCAGGAGATCGAACTGCTGGAGGGTGTGGATGAAACTCTTGCGGAGCTTGCATTGCGTCACCACTTGATCCTGATGACCAAGGGCAACCACGCCGAACAAGCAGACAAGCTGGCCCGCTCCGGTCTTGCTCCGCACTTCACTGCAGTTGAAATCGTTGCGGAGAAAGATCCCGTCACGTACAAGGCAGTGATTGCGCGCCACGAGCTGACGCCGCACACCAGCTGGATGATCGGCAACAGCCCCAAAAGCGACATCAATCCCGCGCTGGCCGCGGGCCTCCATGCGGTCTTCCTCTTCCACAAGGACACATGGATACTGGAGCACGCTGAAGTGGATCCCGCGCCGCCCGGACAGCAACTGGTGGAACTCGATTCATTTGTCGGGCTTACTGAAATTTTTTAATCGCCCGCAAGAGTAATCGCCGTAGTCCCTTTTGTAACGCGCCGCGGTCCGCTTCCATGCTGAATTCTTGCGGTGTCTATGCTATCTTGTAGCGTCGAGGACTTTGGGATGACGATGCATAGAACCGCAGTTCCATTGGGTTCCAGCTTCAGCACTCTCTATCCCTCGCCCCCTCGCGTGCATTGGGCGGTCTTGCTAGCCATCGTTGTCAGCGCGGAAGGCCTGCTCATGCTGCTGGCGCCCGGTTCGGTCCGCGATTTTCTCGTCAACCTGGTAGCGGCTGCGTGGCCAATCTACCTGTGCATCTGGATACGCAAGGTCGATCGCAAATCAACTTCCCTCTACTGGGCGCTCGCCTCGTTCATCACGGGTTTCCTCTTCTCGTGGATCTTGTGGATCGTTGTGATCTTCGAAGTAAGAGAAGAGCTGCTGGCACACTATAACCGGCGTGAACCGATTGGCCTGCGCCTCAATTGGCTTCTCACCCTCCTCTTCTCCTTCGCCTATTTTCAATATCACTTGCGTGCCATCGCCGAAGAAAAAGAAGGCGAACCGGAAGAAGTTGCCGAAGAGGCAGAGCGTTTCATCATCCCTTGACGCTATTCCCGTGTCTCTGTTTTACTTCAATCAAACACATGCACTTGCACGCTGCCAGCACGAGCCTTTCCCCGTTGTGTTGCACCTACGTGTCGGTCCCCTCTATTCGAATTAGCAGCCACAGCGCGTGCGGGGAAACAAGAGCCTGAACCAGCGGATGTAGCAGTTGAGCAGCATACAGGCCACCTCCCGCGAACGCGGCTGGTGGCTTTTCTATTATTTGCCATTGCTTCAGGAGGTTCTTTTTGGAATCCGTTAGTCTTTCCAGTATCCAGGTGGCGCGAGCCCGCATTGGGGAGGCCATTCACATGTCCCCTTGCCACCTCTCTCACCATTTGTCCGAGTTGGCCGGCCTGCCCTTGCACTTGAAACTCGAGAACCTGCAACGCACTGGCTCGTTTAAAGAGCGCGGCGCGTTGAACAAGCTGCTCACGCTGAGCGAGTCAGAGCGGAAGCGTGGCGTGATTGCCGCCAGCGCCGGCAACCACGCGCAGGGAGTGGCCTTTCACGCTGCCGCCCGCGGCATTCGCGCGCAAATCGTGATGCCGCTGGCCACACCGCTGGTCAAAGTGGCTGCCACCCGCGGCTTCGGCGCTGAAGTCATCCTGCACGGCGCCAGCTACGACGAGGCCTGCGACGAAGCCATGCGCCGTCGCATCGACGAAGGCTGCACCTTCATCCATCCCTTCGACGACCCCCATGTAATTGCAGGCCAGGGCACCATCGGCCTTGAATTGCTGGAGCAGGTTCCCGACATTGAAGCCGTTGTAGTCCCCATCGGCGGCGGCGGCCTCATCAGCGGCATTGCCTGCGCGCTGAAAGAGACCAATCCCCGAATCCGCGTGATCGGAGTTGAGCCGGAGAAACTGCCTTCCATGCTGCGCGCCCGCGAGGCCGGCGCTCCGGTCACCATCGCCCCGGAAGCAACTATCGCCGACGGCATCGCCGTTCGCCGTGCCGGCGACATCACCCTGCCCCTGGTCTCCCGCTACGTGGATGAGATTGTCACCGTCGATGACGAGGAGATCGCCAGCGCCATCCTCATGCTGCTCGAACAGGAGAAGACGCTGGCCGAGGGAGCCGGCGCCGCCGCCCTGGCTGCCGTGGTGCAGTCCAAGACCAACCTGCGCCACCGCCGCACCGTCGTGCTGGTTTGCGGCGGCAACATCGACGTCACGCTGCTGGCCAAGATCATCGAGCGCGGCCTCGTCAAAGACGGCCGCCTGCTGCGCGTCCGCGTCTATCTGCAGGACCGTCCCGGCGCGCTGTTGAATCTCACGCAGATTCTCGCACGCGAACGCGCCAACATCGTCGAAACGGTGCACAACCGCGCCTACTACGGCGTCAGCCTGGGCGAGACGGTCATCGATGTCACCCTTGAAACCCGCGGCGCAACCCACATCACCGCCATCAGCCACGCGCTCCGCGAAGCCGGCTTCCGCTTCGAGCGCATTCAGTAGTCACAAAGGAGCACCAGAAATCCTGGGTGCCCCATCCTGGCCACGTTTTGGCTCTTGTGGCCGGGGTGGGAAACCACGAATCTCCACGAGTCTCCAGAAGGGGCCCTCATGTACATACCGAAATTCAACCAGGTCGCCGATCGTGCCACACTCATTGAAGCCATGCGCGCCTATTCCTTCGCCATCCTCTTCGGCTTGCAGTTCGATTCGGAATCGGCCGGAACCCCGGTCGCCACCCATCTTCCACTGGTGGTGAAAGACGAAGGCCAACACGGCCTCATCGAGGGACACTTTTCCCGCGCCAATCGCCACTGGCAGTCCCTCGCCGGAAGCGAAACGCTGGTCGTCTTCCCCGGCCCGCACAGCTATGTCTCACCCGCGCTTTACTCGGATCCGCTATCTGTTCCCACCTGGAACTACATCGCCATCCACGCCTACGGCACAATGCAACTTGTCGAAGACGATCCCGGAAAAGACGCACTGCTCAAAGGCCTCATCGCGCAGAATGAGCCGGCCTATGCCGGCCGGTGGCGCGATCTGCCCGAAGGCTTTCGCCGCAGCATGTTGGCCGGCATTGTCGGTTTCCGCATTCCGATTTCGCGCATCGAAGGCAAATTCAAACTCAGCCAGAACCGCGCGCCGCAAGAGCGCTGCAACGTCCACGATGCCCACGCCGCCGGAACTCCGGACCAGCAGGAACTCGCCGCCTGGATGGAGCGGCTGAATCCGTAGTATCGCAAGGCCGCCAGCGGATCAGCCGAAATACTCGAAACTCCAGCTTGAAAGGTGCAGGCTTCAGCCCGTACTCTAGGCGTCATTGATATCGATCATCCACCACGCTTCTCGGAGCAACCCATGCGCAAGTATCTAGCCTTTCTCTTTCTCGTGCCGGCAACCCTCATCGCCTCTGCTGCTCCACCCGCCGCGCCCACAACCTGGAAGGCCCAGGTTGCCCGGATCATGCCGTTGCTCGGCCACAGGAACTGGGTCCTCATCGTCGACTCGGCCTACCCCCTTCAAACTTCACCTGGGGTGGAAACCATCGAAACGAACGCCGGCCAGTTGGATGTGGTCCGCGCGGTGCTCGCCCAGATCAACGCATCCATCCACGTTCGCCCCCTTGTTTACATGGATGCCGAGTTGCCCTTTGTTCCCGATGCGGACGCGCCCGGCGCCTCGGCCTACCGTACCGAGATCGGCACGATTCTCCATGCCTATCCCATCCAATCGCTTCCGCACGACCAGATTATTGCCAACATCGCCGATGCCGGCCGGCAATTTCAAGTGCTGGTTTTGAAGACAAAAATGACCATTCCCTACACCTCGGTCTTCATCCGCCTGGACTGCAAATACTGGAGCGCCGACGACGAAAAGCGCATGCGCGCCCGCATGGCCGCGGCCCCATCACCGCCGAGCGAAACTTCCGGCCATTGATTCGCGTCAATCGGCCGTCTCTCCCGGGTGCCAGGCCCCGGTCTTTGTTATACTCATAAGGTCCATCACTGCGGAGGTGGCGAAATTGGCAGACGCACCAGCTTGAGGTGCTGGCGCCCAAAAGGCATAGGGGTTCAAGTCCCCTCCTCCGCACCAGAGAATTCGCGCCGGAATCACCGCGCAAACTCGGAAAGCAGTTAAAGCAATGCAGATGCTCTTCTACGTCGTCATCGTCGTCCACATCATCGTTTGCCTGTTCCTCATCGGAGTGGTCCTCCTGCAACAGGGCCGCTCGGCCGACCTGGCAGGCGCATTCGGCGGCCAGGGCTCGCAGACCGCCTTCGGCCCCCGTGCCGCAGCCAACGTGCTCACCCGGCTCACCACCTGGTCGGCCGTGATCTTCATGTGCACCTCGCTCTCACTTACCATCCTCTACGTGCGAGGCCAGCACGGACACTCGGTGCTTGACAACACCACGACAGCCCCCGCCTCCGCCCCGGCCAAGCCCGGAAAGTAAGCAAGCGATATCCGGCCTCTCGGGAAAACACGCAGGCCCATCAGGCAGACTCCACCGGTCTGCCTGTTCTGTTCCTGGGGCCATTTCCCAGGCAGGCTCTAAAATGAATTCATGATCATCGAGACCTTTCCCGTCGGCCCGCTGCAATGCAACTGCACACTTCTCGGCGACCAGGCCAGCGGCGAAGCCATTGTCATCGATCCTGGCGATGAGGTGAGTCGCATCCACCGGCGCATCAATGAGTTGGGTCTAAAAGTTAAACAGATACTTGTCACTCACGCACACATTGACCATGTAGGCGGCGCACTCCGCCTCAAGCGCCTCACCGGCGCTCCCATTCTGCTGAACGAGAACGATTTGCCACTGCTGGAGATGATGGCTGCCCAGGCTGCCTGGCTGGGGGTACCACCGCCTGAAACCGCCCCGCCCGACGAGAGCCTCGCCGACGGTCAGAGCGTCGGCCTCGCTGCCTATCCCGCCCAGGTGCTTCACACCCCGGGCCACACCCAGGGCTCCGTCTGCCTGCACTTTGTTCCGCTCAAAATGGTGATCGCCGGGGACACGCTGTTTGCCCGCAGCATCGGCCGCACTGACCTGTCTGGAGGCGACTACGGCCAGATCATCGACTCCATCCACACCCGCCTTCTGACCCTCCCCGACGAGACGCGGGTGATTCCCGGTCACGGGCCTGCTACGACCATCGGCGAGGAGCGGCGGTCCAACCCGTTCCTGCATGCGTAACAGCCCCGAAGTAATCTACCCATAACTTATGTATGCTCTGCATGTTGATGATATTTCGTTAAGTTAAACTTGAAGACCGATTCAGGTTTTGTTACCACCTTGATGCGTTCCCAAAAAGGCAATCAGATTGGTTACTCCAGTGCTGAATTCCTCCCCTGGGGTTAGCAAACTTGTCACCAGCCAGCCCGACTCTTCCATCCCGAAAAAATACCCGGGATGGACCCAGACTCCCTGCCCCAGAAGATGCAGCACCGTCTGCTCGTCCGGCCGCACCGCTGGAATCCGCAGCACCGCGTACCACCCACCCTCTACCTCGAGCCGTCGAATCGCCTGGTGCCCAGCCAGTTGTCGATCCAGCTCCGCCAGGTTGACCGTGGTGCGCGTCCGAATCTGCTTCTGGATTGACTCCCTACCCTCCAGCCACTGCGGCATGGCCCATTGCACAGGTGCATTCATTGAAAGGAAGGTGTCCGCGATCACTTCCAGGCGCTCCAGCGCCGGGGCGCATTCCGGCCCGGAGGCTACCATCCAGGCCGCCTTCATCTGCGGCAGCCCGGCAATCTTGCTCAGCCCGCTGACCACAAACACCGAAACTCCGTCGAGACCCCCGGCCAAGCTTTTTGAAACTCCCTCGCCAAACCGGTAGTCCAGGAAAACCTCATCCACAATCAACGCAAGACCAAATTCCCGGCAGAGCCGCGCCAGTTCTTCGGCCTCCCAAGCCTTGGTGAAATGCCCGGTAGGGTTGTTGGGATGCACCAGCACCAAGGCGCGGGTGGCAGGCGTGATGGCCCGGCGAAACCCCTCCGGATCGATCTGCCAGCCGTAGTCGTAAACCAGCGGTGCAGCCTTCAGCCCGACATCGTCCAGCCCCGCCAGGTAGTCGAACAGTGGATATCCCGGCTGCGGCGCCAGGATCTCGTCCCCGGGATCGCACAACAGCCGAAACAGGAAACTGTACGCCTCGCTGGTGCTGGTGGTCAGCACAACTTGTTGGGGAGCAACCGCCGCTCCGTGCCCGGCATAGTAAGAGCAAACTGCCTCCCGCGCGCGCAGCATTCCCCTCGGTTGCGGGTCATAGTCGAGTGCTCGCTCATCGCTCAGCGCCGCGAGGATCCCGCCGTCATACCGGAATCCGCATCGGGTCGGATTCGAGGCTGTCAGGTCCGCGATCGGCATGCCGGACTGAAGGCGCCGGCGCCAGGCCTTGGCCAGTTCGCTCTCATCCGTATTCCAGTTCGTTCGCTGCGAAAAGCGCATGTGTTTCAAGCCAAAATGCTCCACGGGTTCTGCCCTCACCCAATGGGTCGTGCACAATAGAAGCAGGCGTCCCACTCAACCATACACGGGCGTCCAATGGAGGCACATTGGCTTTGCGCGCAGTCATCTTCGATTACGGAATGGTTTTAACTGGCCAGCCCGACCAGGAAGCGCACGCCGCCATGGTGCGCATTACCGGACTTTCCGCGGATCAATTCGAGAACCTCTATTGGGCCGATCGCCACGCCTATGACGAGGGCAAGCTCACCGGCGTCGCGTTCTGGCAAAACATTGTGCGCGATGCCAAGCTAAACCTGGGGCAGGCCGAAATCGAAGAGCTGAACCGCAATGACGCCCGCATGTGGACCACCCAGAATCCCGCCATGCTGGCCTGGCAACTTGAATTAAAGCAGCGCGGCATTCTCACTGCCATCCTCTCCAACATGGGCGACTCCGTGCTCGCCAACATGCAGCGCGAGTTCGATTGGCTTCCCCGCTTTGACGTGCTGGTCTGGAGCTATCAGCTCCACATGGCCAAGCCCGACCCCGCCATCTATCTCCACACGCTTCAAAAGCTCGGAACTCGTCCCGATGAAACCCTGTTCATCGACGACAAGCGGGTAAACATTGAAGCTGCGCGCGACCTTGGCATGGCGGCCATCTTGTTCACCAGCGTTGAGTGCCTGCGCCAGGATCTGGTTGCCGCAGGCCTTGACGCGCATCTCCCATTGCCTGCCTGAATATGGCGTCACGCTTCAGGCCACCTCGCAGCACAGCAGGATTGTGGCCGCATGCATTACACTGACTAGCCGTCGGGCATTTCACGCGAAATCAATCGTTTCATTGCCGGACAGAACGCAGATATTCTGCGTTTTTCAGGGGAATGTCCGCCTCGAACACGCAGACAAAGGTCAGGGGGCCATACAGGTGAAGTCTCTCAATTTATCTTCATCAGAACTTGCGTCGCGCACACTCAGGTGCGTCGTGCTGGGAACCGCAACTCTCGCTTTATGCGCAACCCTTGCGATGGCGCAGACGGTGCCCGTAGTCACGGGCGATACCCGTGTCGACAAACTGCTCAGCGAAATGACGCTGCAGGAAAAACTTACGCTGATCCATGGCGCGCAGGAGGATCCGTCGGTCTATCAGGGGCAGGCGGGCTATCTCGCCGGCGTTCCGCGCCTCGGCATTCCGGGCCTGCGTTTTGCTGACGGACCCCCAGGCGTACTCACGCGTCACCCATCGCAGGGCGAAACAGCCACCATGGGCGTGGCCGCCACCTTCAGCACCAGAGACGCGGAGCTGAACGGCGTGGTCATCGGGCGTGAAGCCCGAGCGCTCGGCATTGATGTCTCCCTGCAGCCTTTCGTCAACATCGATCGCGATCTCGAATTCGGCCGCGGTTACAACACGTTTGGCGAGGACCCTTACCTTACCGGCCAAATCGGCGCCGCTGAGATCAAGGGTATCCAATCGCAACAGGTGATGGCCCAGGTCAAACACTTTGTCGCCTACGATTCCAACAGCGGCAATGTGTTCGTCGATGATCAGACGCTCCATGAGATCTACGTCGCACCTTTCGATGCCGCCGTCAAGGCCGGCGTCTCGTCCATCATGTGCTCTTACAACCGCGTTAATGGCACTTTCGCCTGCGGTAACCCCGACACGCTGACGAAAATCCTTCGCGACCAGATCGGATTCAAGGGCTTTGTCACTTCTGACTGGGGAGCCACCCACGCCGTCAATTTCATCAACGCCGGCCTCGATATGGAAATGCCGGGCGAGCCGCCCAGGAATGGCGGTGGCTTCTCCATTCCCTCCTTCTTTGATTCGTTGCCCGTCCCGCCTCCTCCTCCTCCGCACATGATGGAAGACATGATGGCGATGTTCGGCAGCCACATACCCGAAGAGCCTGCTCCTGCCCGCATGGACCTTGGCGATTTCGGCGTCAAGCTAAGCCCTGAGAAAATGCCGCAGGCGCTCAAGGACGGCACCGTCACCGAAGCCGCCGTCACCCGCGCCGCCGGCCGTGTGCTCTATGAAATCGTCAAATTTGGCTACATGGACGGCGAGCAGAAGCACGAAGTGACCGCGCAGGATATCGATGCTAACGCCCGCATCATCGAGAAAACCGGCGAAGATGCCGCCGTGCTTCTCAAGAACGAAGACGCTGCCCTGCCCCTCAAAGCCGCCGATCTCGATTCTGTAGTCCTCATCGGCCCCACCGCGGGCCAGGTCGACTCAATCGGCATCAACGGCGAGCGCTCTGTCGGCTTGCCCTGGCGCGAAGTTGGCCCGTTGGCGGCGATGAAACAAATCTTCGGCAACTCCGATATCCAGTTCGCCGTGAACGACGACATGACGGGCGTGACCGTGCCCGCCAGCGCCCTCAGCCACGACGGCCAGCCCGGCCTGCTCCGCACCGGAATGGGCAACTCACAGACTGACGCCCAGCTCAACTTCACCGGCGAGAATGCACTGCCTCCAAACTCCACCGTCGACTGGAGGGGGATGCTGACGCCGTCTCACGCTGGCGATTACTGGATCTACCTTCAGGCACTCGGCACCAACGCGAATATCTCGATTGACGGCAAGCCGCTGGCGCGCACCGGCGCCTCCCAGGGCGGCGTCCACGGCGACATTCTGCAAGCCAACCAGGACAACGTAGTTCCTACACCCGATGGCCTGGATAACGTGCGCCGCGCCATTCAGCTCACCCCAGGTCCGCATGCCATCGAGATCAAAACCAGCCCCGACACCTCTGGCTCGCCTGTCCAGGTGCGTCTCAACTGGTATACGCCGGAGCAGCGCCAAGCCGACCACGAAGCCGCCATTGCCGCGGCAAAGAGCGCCAAGGTGGCTGTCGTCTTCCTATGGACGCGTCTCGAGCCGGTCTTCGGCCTCCCCGGCGATCAGGACATGCTCGTCGACGAAATCGCTGCTGTCAATCCCAACACCATCGTGGTGCTCAACACCAGCCAGCCCGTCGCCCTGCCCTGGGTCGACAAGGTAAAAGCGGTTCTCGAAATGTGGTGGCCCGGCGATGAAGGTGGTTGGTCCACCGCGAATCTTCTGCTCGGCAAATCCAGTCCCGCAGGCCGCCTACCCGTCACCTGGGGCAAGAGCCTCGCGGACTACCCTGCCACCGATCCTAAACACCCGGAGCGCTCGCGAAAAGGCGTCGACGGTAAGACCACCTACAGCGAAGGCGTCAATGTTGGTTACCGCTGGTTCGACAAGGAGAAGATCGAACCGCTCTTCGCCTTCGGCCACGGCCTCAGTTACACTGCCTTCGACTACTCCAATCTCAAGGTCGAAAGGGCCTCCGACGGCGGCCTTTACGTTCAGGTCAGCATCAAAAACACCGGCAACTTAGCCGGCGACGAAGTTCCACAAGCCTACCTCAGCGCACCCAGCGAGATTCCCTCTGGGGTCCAGTTCCCGGTGCGGGCGCTGGTCGCCTTCGACCGCATCCATCTTGATCCAGGCGCGACGAGGAACATCACCATGCACGTCCCGCTGCGCCAGTTGCAGTACTGGTCCACGGGCAATACCAAGTGGGTCACCGCAACCAGCAAGCGCACCCTCAGCGTAGGCGCATCCTCACGCGACCTGCGCCTCAACCAAACTGTCGAGTCGTTTGAAACCCGCAGGTGAGTGTCTGAATACAACAATGCCGAAGCACATGCTCCGGCATTGTTGTCTATTCCTTGGTCCCTATTCCCTGCTCTTACGACGCCATTCCCAGCCCCACAAGGTTCGCTGCTGCAATGATCACCAGCATCCCCGCCCACAGCAGCCGCAGCGGTCTGCCGCCGACGCCCTTCCACTCGCCCAGGGCCAGCCCCACGATGCCGCCGCACAACACGTAGATACTCATATGAAGCATCCAGTTCACAAACGAGAGATGTTGCGGAACGTTCGCCGCTCCCCATGCGTAGAAGAAGAATTGCAGATACCACATGATTCCGCCCGTCGCGGCCAGCAATCCATTCTTCACCAATACGTCTCGCGGCTGTCCCAGATCGGCGCGTAGCGAGAGCCGCTTGAGTGCCCCCAGCCTGATAAAGCAGTAACTGAGGTTAATTACCGCTCCGCCGCCCATGATGATCACGTAGCTGGGCAGCGCCGCATACAGCGGACTCACGCCAAGGTGCAGCGCCGCGGCCTCCATGGGTTTGGCCGCATCGATCGCGAACGACATACCCGAGGAGAAAATCCCGCACATCACCGCCAACAGCAGTCCCAGCGTCAAATTGAATTCCTGAAGCTCGCCCTGCAGTTGCACTTCCTTCTGATGTCCGGCATAGGAAACGATGGCCACCCCGATCAAGGCCACCAGGATGCCCGCCATGGTCAGCAGGCCGCCCCTGGTGTTGAACAGCATCGCGCCCTGTCCGTGCATTAACGGCGGCACCAACGTGCCCACGATCAGGGTCACGCCGATGGCCACGCCAATGCCCAGCGACATCCCGAGATGCCGCATGGTAAGGCCGTAACTCACGTTGCCCACGCCCCACATGGCGCCGAACAACGCCACCTTCAGCAGCAGGTGTGGCCCCATCGATGCATAGAAACCGCGAAAATCCGGCAACAGAATGAGGCTCACGCCGATCGGCAGCAAAATCCACGAGAAAAATCCTGCCAGCGCCCATGTGGTCTCCCATGACCACTTCTTCACCTTCTCAATCGGCGCATAAAACGACGCCGCCATTCCCGCCCCGATCACATGCCACCCAATCCCCGCGATGATTGACATTCGTTCTCCTTATCCCCGCTCCCGCGCACCCCGTCCTCGCAGGTCTCATCGAAACCACAACAGCCGCCTTTGTTCCGATGCCGGCTGCTTACTTCAACTCCACCACAAACCGATAAGTCCCCGCCGCTAACTCATAGCCGTTGTTCCCATCGTGAGTTACTAACCTGGATGACTTGCTTTGCGCCAAAGGCGATCCATCCAACTTATACCGGGAGGCGTTTTCCGTGCTCAGCCAACCTGTCGTGTTAGCCGGAATTGTTACGTTCCAATCCGCCGTCTCTTTCTTTATCGTCCAGTTCGAGCGAATCGCACCATAACTCGATGGATAACTGAAGTCCACGTTGCCCAACCGAGCATCAAACACCGGATGCAGCACCACCGTGTGGAAGCCCGCATCCAGCGGCGTTGCATCCACACCTGCCGCATAGCGATAGATCCAGTCCGCCACTGCGCCATAAGCATAGTGGTTATACGAGTTCATACTTGGATCGCCCATCATCTTGTCGCCGTTCCAACGCTCCCACATGGTCGTCGCACCATGCTCCACCAGGTAACCCCAGGAGGGATATGCGGTGTTCAGCAGCAATTTGTAAGCCAGGTCCGCGTAACCCGCCTTGGTCAGCTCCTCCAGCAGATAGGGAGTACCCAGAAAACCGGTAGCCAGCATCCCGTGATTGGCTTCTATCTTATCCGCGAGCTTTTTTGCCACTGCCGCGCGCAGGTTCTCCGGCACCAGGTTCATGTGCAACGCGAGCACATATCCCGTTTGCGTGTCGCCGCCTTTACTCTTCGCGTTCGGATTGTTGATCTGCCCGAACGGCGAAGGAGTGTTATCCGCGCCGGCAACAAACCCGTCGTCATGCACAAACCGCTTTTCAAATGCGGCGCGAATCTTCTCAAAAAGTTCCGCGTATTTCTGCTCGTCGCCCGTGCGGCCGGTCGCATGGGCCATCTGTCGCATCAGCGTCACGTCGTATGCCCACGAGGACGTGGCAATCAGACGTCTGATCGGTCTTCCCTTCCGGCGCGAGCCAGTCGCCGAACGGCGTCCCTGAAAGGTTCTTCCACAATCCATCGGGATTCGCCGCCTCGATCGCCCCAACATAGTTCGCCATCGCGTCCCAGTTCTGCTCGACAACTTTGGTGTCGCCGTTCTGCAGCCACGAGGTCCACGGAATGATCACGCCCGCGTCACTCCACCCCGCCCCGGTACCCATGTTTTCTTTGGCCGTGCCGGGCGCATAGATCCCGTAGATCGGCGTCCCCACCAGCGTCCCGCGCATATCTCCCGCGAACTTACGCGTGAACGCCGCAAGGTTCATGTTGTAGCTCGCGGTGCGCCAGAAGACTTGCGCATCGGCCATCCAACCCAGGCGCTCATCGCGCTGCGGGCAATCCGTCGGCACGCTCATGAAGTTCGAGCGTTGACCCCACAGAATGTTGCTCCACAACTTGTTCACGATCTGGTTACCTGTCGTGAGCTGTGCGGCGAACGGCGCATCTGTATGGAACACCACCGCGGTCACGGCGTCCTTGGCCGGCGCTGTCGGAAGTCCCGTTAGTTCCGCGTAGCGGTATCCGTGATAGGTAAACTGCGGCGTGAACTCCTCTACGCCTTTGCCGCTCAGCGTGAAATAATCCGTCGCCTTCGCTGTGCGCAGATTCTCCGTATAGAGGGTTCCATCAGCATTCAGGATTTCTGCAAACCGCAGCCGTATCGTGGTGCCCGCGGGCCCCGACACGCGGACGCGTTCCACGCCTGCCTGGTTCTGTCCAAAGTCATACACATATACGCCTGGCTTGGGTTGCGTCATCGCGACCGCCGACAATGTCCGCTCCACGCGAATCGGCGGATACTGCTGCGCCTCGATCGTCGCCGGCTTGGGTTCAATTGCGATCGCATTCTTCCATGCGGATCCATTGAACTGCGCCGTATCCCAACCAGGGTGCATGTGCCGCGCGTCCTGGCTTTCTCCGTCGTAGAGTTCCGAATGCAGAATGTACGAGGTGTTCGCCTGCCAATCAGCGCCCGTCGATACCCACTCCACGCTGCCGTCGGTGTACTCGATGCGCAACTGCGCCCTCAGTGCCGGCGACGTATCGCCATAGTTGTTCGGCTGTTGAAACCACTCGAGCGGTGTCTCATACCAGCCCGGCGCCAGCAGCGCGCCCATCGCGTTCTTCCCATCTGCAATCAGCGCGGTCACGTCATAGGTCTGGTACATCACGCGTTCGCGGTAGTCCGTCCATCCTGGCGCCATCACCTGGTCGCCCACGCGCTTGCCATTGAGGAACATTTCATAGTCGCCGAGCGCCGTCGCATAGAGTCGCGCCGATTTCACCGGCTTGCCCACCTCGAAACCATGCCGCAGCACCTTCACCGAGTCGGGAATCCATGGGTGTCCCAGGGGTGTTGCGTCGGAACCCGAGTTCGATGTCCACACCACCGCCGGCTTCCAACCCGCGTCATCAAAGCTCTTCTGCTGCCACCCTTCCGGTGAGTGAATCGCAGTTTTCCACGACGCATCGCTCGCAAATGCCGCAGTGGTTCCATCTGTGTACTCCACCACCAGCGTTGCGATCATCGGCGGAGCGTCTTCCATCGCCATCCCATTGGGGTTTTCAAGGTAATGCACCGTCTCAACGGCGATCGCGTTGGCGCCGCTGTCCAACTTGTCCGTCACGTTCGCGGCCACAAACTTCTTCCACGGCATCTGCTTGTACGGCGGAAGCGGATTCGCCGCGAGCGCCTGCGCCCCGTTCACCCAGGCCGAAACGGTGTCCTGTCCCGTCGCGTACAAGGTCGCGTGGCGCACCGGCCTGTCCAGTGTGATGGTTGCGCGGTAGGCAAAGTGCTGCACCTTGCCCTTTTCTGCTGCCAGGGTCTTCGCATCCCGGCTTGCAAGCCACTCCGCCGGCGCGTGGCGTACCGCGGCCTCTTCCGCGGTCTCATAGCCGATCCACCCGCCGCGCCACACGCCCTGTGACATCAGCCCCGTCTCCCACCACGCAATTTCGCTCTCTGGATAAGGGTGTCCCGCCGCGTCCCACACCTTCACCCGCCAGAAATAGCGGGTACTCGGATTAAGCCCAGGTCCGCCATACTTCACGTTCAGCGACTGCGGCCCATCCATGCGCCCGCTGTCCCACACGTCGGTCTTGCTCGTCTGCAACAGCTCCGCGCTTGAGGCCACCTGCACTTCATACGCCGTCTGTTTCGCTCCACGCGACGGGTCCTGCAACTGCCATGAAAAGTGCGGGGCCGCATCATCGATTCCCAGGGGCGCCTGCAAATTGTCCACGCGCAATTCCACCGGGCCGGCCTCTGTGCGCGCCTGCACTGTCGAAACTGTCGTCGCCGCCATCCAGATCACTCCCCACGCAAATCTCCGCACGCCTCGCCCCATACCCTTTTCCCCCGCGTCCGTTTCAGTTGAACTGCCCATTCTCCAGCATGAATGCCGTCTTCGCGAAATCCGCCGCATCCTTGAGAGAAAGCGCCGGTTTCCGCACAATCCCGCGCGCGCTCCCCCCCAGGAACTCGAGCCTTCTGCCGCGGCCTTAGGCGACCGTATATGTAGGATCCTTTTCTCCAATGAAAAAGTTTCAGCCTAGAACCTTATGCAAGCTCGCATGGCTTTGTCAAAGAGAAGTTTGCGCCCGCCCAAGCCGCTGCCGCTAATGGCGCCAATGCGCATTCTCCGGCCCGTTTACACTTGCTGCATGGCACTTCGGCTCTTTGTCGCCACCACCAGCCAGGGCAAGCTGCGCGATTTCCGCACTGCCGCGGAAACCCACGCCGTAAGCATCGAGCCGTTGTCCGGGGCTCGACTCCATTCCGGTACCTGAAGAAGATGGCGCTACCTTCCCCGCCAACGCCATGATCAAGGCCGCTCTATTACTCCCGCTTCGTTCCCGGCGAACTGGTTCTCGCCGATGATTCCGGCCTCGAAGTGGACGCCCTCGGCGGCGCGCCCGGCGTGCGCTCTGCCCGGTTTGCCGCCGATGCCGGGCTGGTCGATTCGCCCGACGCCAATGACAACACCGACGTGTGGAACAACATGCTGCTGATGCAGCGCATGGCCGGCATCCCGGCCGCCCTGCGCACGGCCCGCTACCATTGTGTTCTGGTTGCCGCGCGGGACGGCCAGCTCGTCCAGACCGCTGAGGGCGCTGTCGAAGGACATGATTCTCGAGGCGCCGCGCGGCACCGGCGGCTTCGGCTACGATCCGCTCTTCTACCTGCCCGAGATCGACAAGCACCATGGCTGAAATCGATCTGGAAACCAAGCTCTCGCTCAGCCACCGCGGCCGCGCGCTCGCAGCGTTGTTGCCCCGCTCCTAGATCGGCTGCAAAGTCTCGAAGAGATATTGACCGCGTCGCAATTCTGGCACCCCTCCGCCTTGACGCTCTCAATGGTGGACACGAATAATGCTATAGGCATTCGACGAACTACAGCCTCCTCTACTGAAGGCGAAAGCCTCGACCCATCAGCGTTTAGGAGCCAAACTCTTCATGGCAACTGCTCAACATCCCGCCGCGCCCACTCTGCGTCCGCGGCGTCCAGCCGCTGCGCGCCGGTCAGGGACACCTTCTTCTGGCGCAAGCTGCATTCGCTGCTCGGCATCGTCCCCATCGGCGCATTTCTCCTGGAGCACTTGCTCTCGAACTTCGAGGCGCTGAAAGGCCCCGTCGCCTACGGCGAGCAGGTCAAGTTCCTCAACAGCCTGCCGCTGGTCCGCGTGCTGGAGTGGGTCTTCATCTTTCTGCCGCATCCTCTATCACGGCATCTACGGCATCTATGATCTGGCTGCGCGGCAAGTCCAACATCGTCTACTACCCGTGGGCCGGCAACTGGATGTACCTGGCCCAGCGCTACACCGGCCTCATCGCCTTCGTCTACATCGTCCAGCACGTGTTGCGACGCAGCGCTTCATGGGCGTCAGCCTGCCGGAGAATCCCGACGCCGCCTTCTGGAAGGTGCAGCACGAGCTCGCCAATCCCTGGATGCTGGCCGTCTACGTCATCGCCATGATCGCCGTCTGCTGGCACTTCGCCTACGGCGTCTGGCTGTTCGCCGCCAAGTGGGGCATCACGCCCGGGAGCCACCGCGCCGCAAACGCTTCGGCTATGTCTGCGCTGCTGTTCGGCGTGCTCCTCGCCGTCATGGGAATCGCCAGCATCTGGGCGTTTGTCGGACCCAAGTATCCCAACGCGCCGGAGAATCCGCGCCTGCTAGTCTCCAGATGCATCGAGCCGAGCTCACACTGGAATACGTCTGCTTGAACCTCTGTTGGCTTCCGGCCGCAAGTCGGGAACCCGAAACGGGTCACTTGATCCCTGATCTCTGACCTCTGATCTCTGAAAGGAAGACTACATGGCAGCACCCAGAATCATCGTGGTTGGCGGAGGCCTGGCCGGGCTCGCCGCCGTCATCAAGATCGCCGAAGCCGGCGGCACGGTCGACCTGTTTTCCATCGTGCCGGTCAAGCGCTCGCACTCGGTGTGCGCCCAGGGCGGCATCAACGCCGCCAAGAACCTGAAGGGCGAAGGCGACACCACCTGCGCAGCACTTCGACGACACCATCTACGGCGGCGACTTCCTCGCCAACCAGACGCCCGTCAAGGCCATGTGCGAAGCCGCTCCCGGCATCATCGATCTGCTCGACCGCATGGGCGTGCCCTTCAACCGCACCCCGGAGGGCCTGCTCGACTTCCGCCGCTTCGGCGGCACGCTCTACCACCGCACCGCCTTTGCCGGAGCCACCACCGGCCAGCAGTTGCTCTACGCGCTCGACGAGCAGGTCCGCCGCTACGAGGCCGAAGGCAAAGTCACAAAGTACGAGGGCTGGGAGTTCCTCTCCGCCGTCATCGACTCCAAAGGCGCAGGCGCGCGGCATCACCGCCCTGAACCTGCGCACCATGGAGCTGCGCTCCTTCCCCGCCGACGCCATCATCCTCGCCACCGGCGGCATCGGCGCCATCTTCGGCAAGAGCACCAACTCCGTCGTCTGCACCGGCTCCGCGCAGTCGGCCATCTTCCAGCAGGGCGCGTACTACGCCAACGGCGAATTCATCCAGGTGCATCCCACTTCGATTCCCGGCGAAGACAAGCTGCGCCTCATGTCTGAGTCGGCGCGCGGCGAGGGCGGCCGCGTCTGGGTGCCGCGCACGCCTGGACGACAAGCGCCCCGTCAAGTCGATCCCCGAGTCGGAGCGCTTCTACTTCCTCGAAGAGTGGTATCCGAAGTACGGCAACCTCGTTCCGCGCGACGTGGCCACGCGCGCCATTCACAAGGTCGTCTACGAGCATCGGCCTCGGCATCGACGGCCAGCCGATGGTCTACCTCGACCTGACTCACATCGACCGCGAGACGCTGGACCGCAAGCTCGGAGGCATTCTCGAAATCTACGAGAAGTTCGTCGGCGTCGATCCGCACGACGAGCCCATGAAGATCTTCCCCGGCATGCACTACACCATGGGCGGCCTCTGGGTCGACTTCAACCAGATGACCAACATTCCCGGCATCTTTG
The DNA here is from genome assembly GCA_963833995.1 of uncultured Acidobacteriota bacterium. Taxonomy (GTDB): domain Bacteria; phylum Acidobacteriota; class Terriglobia; order Terriglobales; family Acidobacteriaceae; genus Telmatobacter. Next base: position 79,949 of record CAWIAE010000016.1, read on the forward strand.
CCTGCGGCGAGTGCGAGTACCAGTACCACGGCGCCAACCGCCTCGGCGCCAACTCGCTGGTCAGCTGCATCTTCGGCGGATTTCACGCCGGTCCGAACGCGCTCAGTTACGCCAAGAGCGTGCCCGCCATGGAAGGCGATGGCGGCGCACGCCGCCGAGATCGCGCGGCAGGCCGAGATCAATGGCCAGCCTGCTCAACAATGCAGGAACGGAGAATCCCTTCAGGCTTTGGCGCGAACTGGGCGCAGACCATGACCGAGCACGCCACCGTGATCCGCTACAACGACGGGCTCCGGAAGGCCGACGAAAAGATCGTCGAGCTGCTCGACCGCTACAAGCAGCGTCAACCTGAGCGACAAGAGCCAGTGGGCCAACACTAGCTTTGCCTTTGCGCGCCAGCTTAAGAACATGCTGGAACTGTCGCGGGTCGTGGTGCAGGGCGCGATTCTGCGCGACGAATCCCGCGGCGCGCACTACAAGCCCGACTTTCCGGAACGCAACGACGAGCAATTTCTGAAGACCACCAAGGCCGGCTTTACCGGCGACCCATGTGGCCCGCATTTCGAGTACGAAGAAGTCGACACGCAGTTCATCAAGCCGCGCCCGCGCCGCTACGACGCAACGAAGTAGTTTGGGTGCCTTTTGGTCCCGGTCTTGGGACCTGGGAAAGCTCGAACCCAATCTTGAAAGGGCGCCACTGTAGGGCTGTGAAAGGGCACGACTTTAGTCGTGCCGGAAGAGACCAGGAGAAATCGGGGCTTTAGCCCCTGAGGGAAACATGGCAACCAAGACCGTGCAATTCGAAATCAAGCGCCAGGCCAGCCCTGAAGCGCCCGCTGTGTGGGAGAAGTTTGAACTCGAGTGGCGTCCCGGAATGAACGTCATCTCCGCCATGATGGAGATCGCCGCCAACCCCGTCACCGCTGACGGCCGCCCCACCACGCCCATCACCTACGATTCGAATTGCCTGGAAGAAATCTGCGGCTCCTGCGCCATGAGAATCAACGGCAAGGCGCGCATGGCCTGCTCTTCCCTGGTGGAAAATCTGGAGCAGCCCATCCGTGTCGAGCCGCTTTCGAAGTTTCCGCTGGTCCGCGACCTGCAGGTCGACCGCTCCGTGCTCTTCGAGAACCTGAATGCCGTCAAGGCCTGGGTCCCGGTCGACGGCACCTACGATCTCGGTTCCGGCCCGCGCGTCTTCCCGCAGCAGCAGGAGGCCAATTACCCGCTCTCGAACTGCATCTCCTGCACCTGCTGCATGGAAGTCTGCCCGCAGTTCAATGAGTCAACGGGCTTCGTCGGCGCCGCCACCATCGCCCAGGTCAAGCTCTTCAACAACCACCCCACGGGCAAGGTTCTCAAAGAGGAGCGCCTGCGCGCCCTGGCCGGCGACGGCGGCATTCAGGAGTGCGGCTACGCGCAGAACTGCGTCGAGGTCTGCCCCAAGCAGATTCCCCTCACCAACGCCATCTCCGACGTAAGCCGCGACGTGCTGATCCAGGAAGCCAAAGACTTCCTGCGGGGGTAGTTCTTCTAGTTTTCTGTCTTCCTGAGCGAAGCGGGTCGCACACTTTGCTAACCTGTGCAGTCGAAGGATCTGCATTTCGGGATGCTCGAATCCCACACAGTGCCGTGCTATTCAAGAAAAGAATAATCCCGGAAGAAAATCTTTCCCGAGTTTGCAGATTGTCTCTACGAATAGCGCACAATTGACCCAGAGCTCAGTACCCTCCAGCCGCAGAAACGGGAAGACGGTCCTGAATTGCCCATAACTTATTTGCTTAGAGGAATCTGCCCGCAGTCAATCGTTAGCTTAGCGCTTATGTTGGGGGCGGCGGACCCCGTGAGAAAAACTGCAAACCGTTCGATGGCCGGAGTCCCGACACTTCTGGTCGTTACAATGCGCAGCGCATCTACGGCAGTCGGTGCCACGGGTTGAATACGCTTGTGGCCGATCGAAGTGCCAACGCCCAGCGTGCGCCATTCACCGCCAGAGTTGCCTTCAATGCGGTACTCCCGTACGCGCTCGCCTTTGGAAATGTCTTCCTGCAGGATCACCGTATCGATTTGCGTTTGCGCCTTCAGGTCCAGGGTCACCTGCATCCCGCGTCCGGCAACTTCAGCCAGTGGCTTTGCAAAACGTTTTTGGATATCCAGACCGAATTGCCTGGCCGACGCGCAGTCAGGATCGGACAGCAGACCCTCGCGATTTGCTGGGATATTGAGCAGCAATTGCGCCCCTCGTCCGACCGAACAATAGTAGATGGAAAGCAGTTGATCGGCTGTAAGAACCTTCTTCGCATTCTTCGTGCTCCAGAACCAGTCAGGCCGCCGGATGGACACATCCACTTCGTTCGGCATCCAAACATCCCCGTCCGGATCGCTGCTGAGAGAGGTTGCCGTGCCGGTCTTTGCATCGGCGCTCCCGATGCCGTTCCAGCATGGATACGGCGCAAACCCATCCTCATTGCCAACCCAGCGAATGGTTGCCGACGGCCCTTGGAAAATCATGGCATGGGGCTGATGCTTTTTCAGCAGATCGCTTACAGGAGTGGCTGTCGATCCGTCGAACCAGACCTCGACCAACTCCCCGTAACGAGACAATACCTCCGTCAGTTGCTCGCGATACATCGCGTCGTAGCGGGCCTGCAACTCGGGTGACTTGCAGATACCACCCGTCTTGGCGCCGAAGTAGTCATCGCGCGGACTGACATAGACTCCGAGTTTTAGCCCGTACTTGCGGCAGGATGAAGAGATTTCTGCAAGCACGTCTCCATGACCGCCTCGCCAGGGGGTGTTGCGAATGCTATAGTTCGTTGTCTGTGTCTGCCACATGCAGAAGCCGCCCTGGTGTTTGGCGACGAACACGATGTACCTGGCTCCGAGACTCAGCGCAGTCTGCGCCCATTGGTCCGTATTCAGATTCTTCGGATCAATCTCGGAGAGCGGCGTAGAGAGGTCGTCGGATTCCTTGTCCTGCCACGTATTCGGCGCAAAGTGAACAAACATGCCGATCTCGAGATTCTGCCAGGCGATCTGATCAGTTGAAGGAAGCGCGCGAGGAGCGGATTGAATCGATTCGCTCGATGCCTGTCTCACGATTCCGGTCAATACAGGCGGTACTGTCCAACGGATGGCAGAGGCTAACCCGGCCTGTGCCGAGCCGAGGATCATTTGACGGCGCTTCATCGTTCACTCCTTGCTTCTAGTTTGTTGAGGTCTGCTAAAGATGAACTCACATCAGCACCGGCTTTTCCTGGATACTGAATCGCTGGAATACCGCTGTTGCTATTATCCTTAGCGTAAACCTTTTTGGCGGCCATGAACTCCACCGACTACACCGTGAAGCACATCTGACCTCCACAATTCGAATTTCGGACATCAGCTGAATCTGCCCTGGCCCATGGCAGCCGGGCAGAAGATTCAATCAGGACAAGATGACAATGAAGAGTGGATTGAAGTTGTTGTTGTTGGCAATTCTGGGTGGCAGTTCATTTGCATCCTTGGGACAAAACCAGAAAGACCCAGTGGATTATGTATCGCCCAACATTGGCGGTATCGGACAATTGCTCACTGCGACGATTCCCTATGTGCAATGTCCTCATGGCATGGCGAGGCTCGCTCCCATTACTACTCCGGAGATCACCGACCGCTATCTTGCCGACAAGATCTATGGATTCCCCGCCGGGCCCGCAATTCTAATGGCCTCCGTCGGCAAAGTTGGTACTACGCCTGCTGCCTACGCATCGGAGTTCGATCACGATTTTGAAGTGACGACTCCTTATTACTATGAAGCGGATCTCCAAACATGGGAAATACGCGCAGAATTCACGGCAACGAATCAGGCTGCCTACTACCGATTCACGTTCCCGGCCAGCGGCCACGCTCATCTGGCACTCAACCTTGAAGAGGACGCTGAATTCACGGTCACGGACAACGATGCGGTTCAGGGAAGCGAGCGGTTCAATGGGCCGATCTCGAAGACCGATGAATCAGGCAAGGAGACAAGACAATACTTCTACGTGCAGTTTTCTCGCCCGTTCAGCGCTTACCAGACGTGGAAGAATGGGATTCTCGGTCAGACTGCAAAACAGGTCGGCGATCACATTGGATTTGTCTCCGATTTCACTTCGACTGCCGGTGATGTGATCGAGGCTAAAGTCGGTATGTCCTATATCAGCGCGGAGCAGGCGCGCCGCAATCTGGAACGAGAGATTCCCCGGTGGACTTTCGAAACGGTGAAGTCGAATACCCGGGCAATCTGGAACAATGCCCTCGCGGGCATCAGCACGGTCGGAGGAACGGAGCGGCAGCGAACCATCTTCTACACCGCTCTCTATCGATCGCTTGGCCGCATGACCGACATTACGGAAGATGGCCGATACTTCAGCGGATACGACCATGCCGTCCACGATGCAGACGGGCACGATTTCTACATTGATGACGGACTTTGGGATACCTATCGGTCGCTCCATCCCCTGCAATTGCTGCTCCACCCGAGGCAGCAGGAGGACATGATCCGCTCCTATCTGCGGATGTATGAGCAGAGCGGCTGGCTGCCGTCGTTTCCATCAGCCGCCGGAGAACAGGCCGTCATGATCGGACATCATGCCGCGGCTCTGATCCTCGATACCTATGAGAAGGGCTATCGTGACTTCAATGTGGAAGAGGCCTATCAGGCTATGCGGAAAAATGCTACGGAGGCCACCATGCTTCCCTGGAGCAGGGGCCCGCTCACCAACCTCGATCGGACCTACTTCGAGAAAGGATTCTTCCCTGCCCTGGCATGGGGTGAAAAGGAAACGGTGCCGGAAGTCACCCAGGAACGAAGGCAGGCCGTGTCGGTCACGCTTGAAACCAGCTATGACGACTGGTGTGTTGCACAGCTCGCGAAGGCTCTGGGTAAGCAATCGGACGCAACCTACTTCAGCAAGCTGGCACACAATTATCAGAATGTGTTCAATCCCTCCATCGGTTTTATGGCTCCAAAAAGTTCAGATGGGCAATGGGTAGCGCACTTCGATCCCAAACTGGGTGGGGGACAGGGAGGGCGGGATTACTTCACTGAAGTAGACTCGTGGATCTACACCTTTCATGTCCAGCACGATGTCGCAGGACTGATTCATGCTTTCGGGGGCCCTGAGGCCTTCAACGACAAACTCGACCGCTTGTTTGTCGAACAGTATGGCACCTCAAAGTACCACTTTCTTGACCAATTCCCGGATGCGACCGGCCTCGTCGGTTTATACGCGCAAGGCAACGAACCCAGCTTTCACATCCCATACTTGTACGACTTCTCAGGGCAGCCATGGAAGACGCAGCGGCGCGTGCGGCAACTGATGGATGTCTGGTATGGGGACGGGCCGCTCGGCATCCCCGGCGACGACGATGGCGGCGCCACTTCATCGTGGTATGTATTGAGCGCCATCGGGTTCTATCCAGTATGCCCCGGAAGTCCGGTATATGAAATCGGCAGCCCGATCTTTGCCAGGAGCACCATCCGGCTCGGAAACGGCAAGGAGTTCACGGTAGTTGCAAACCATGTCTCGGCGCGCGACAAGTACATTCAGTCTGCCCAATTGAATGGAAGACCGCTCTCCAAAGCATGGTTCCGGCATTCGGATCTTGCCAACGGAGGAACGCTGGTTTTGGAGATGGGGGACAAGCCAAACCTGCAGTGGGGCAGCGCTCCGCAAGATGCACCGCCGTCCATGAGCGAGAATGCAACCTTGGCGGCCGAACGTTAGGCGCAGCGCTACTCCAAGTCGCTTTGAAAGTGAAGAAATGATGACGAACATCGTGCAGGGGAAAGAGAATGAACTCCGGCCGACCCGGCGAACCTTCCTTCAAGCTGGCATTACCTCAATCATTCTGTCCGCGGCCCCGGCCGGACTCTCGGCATTTACCTGGGAGATCGCGGAAGGGCGTCCAAGTCCTGCCGATCGCAAGTTCACAAGTCCGGCGATTGAGTCGGTAATCTCCAGGGTCCAGGGGCAAATTGCTGATCCGACACTCAGCCGGATGTTCGGCCGCTGCTTCCCCAACACACTCGACACCACGGTGTTTCCGGGAGCATGGGCCGGCAATCCGGATACTTTTGTGATTACCGGCGACATCGACGCCATGTGGCTGCGCGACTCTTCTGCGCAGGTATGGCCCTATCTTCCCTTCGCAAAGCAGGATAAGAATCTATCCACACTCATCGAAGGCCTGATCAGGCGGCATGCCCGCATGGTCCTCATCGACCCGTACGCAAACGCATTTCTGAGAAGCACCTCGGACCAGCCTCTCCCCTGGGCTGTGCACGACAACACCGAGATGAAACCTGGTGTGGCCGAGAGAAAATGGGAAATCGATTCCCTGTGTTACACCATTCGCCTCGCACACGGCTACTGGCGCGAGACCGGAGAGACTAAGCCCTTCGACGCGGCGTGGAAGAGAGCGGCTTGGAGAATCGTTGAGACATTTCGTGAGCAGCAGCGATTCACGGGGAAAGGACCCTATTCCTTTACTCGCCTCACCTCAACTCCCACCGATACACTCCCACTTTCGGGTTTCGGCAATCCGGCTCGCCCCGTTGGGATGATTTTTTCCATGTTCCGGCCATCGGATGACGCCTGCATCTACCCATTATTTGTTCCGGCAAACCTGTTTGCGATTCGCTCCCTTGTTCAGCTTCAGGAATTGGCGACCAAAGTCATCGACGACTCAAAGCTTGCGGAGGCCTGCGGAAAGCTTCTCAACGAGCTGAGGCCCGCGGTCAGGCAATATGGAACCATTCACCATCCGGAGATCGGTGAGATCTGGGCCTACGAGGTGGATGGATACGGAAATGCCCTGATGATGGATGACGCAAATACGCCTGGTTTGCTGAGTCTGCCTTATCTTGGATGCTGCGACGTGGCAGAGCCAATCTACCAGCGGACCCGGCAGTTTGCTTTGAGCTTGAATAACCCATACTTCTTCCAAGGAAAAGCTGCCGATGGAATTGGCGGTCCACACGTCGGTCTGGGACAGATTTGGCCCTTATCGATCATTATGCGCGCGCTCACTTCAACAGACGATCGCGAAATCGGTATGTGCCTCAAATGGCTGCGCAATACCACTGCTGGTACAGATTTCATGCACGAGTCCTTCGACCAGGACGATCCCAAAGTGTTTACGCGGCCTTGGTTTGCATGGGCCAATACCCTCTTCGGAGACCTGATCCTCAAGCTTGCGAATACACGACCGGCTCTCCTGCGGCAGACTTTCTAATTGAGTCTTCCCCGCACGTTGCGCACCAGTGAAAGCGCTGCTCTTCGATCCTGTCTGCCTATACTGAAGACATTGATTCTGTAATCCGCAGGGGCTGACTTGAATTCCCATAGTCAAACTGAACCCGCCAGCAACGCCTCACCCCGCCGCATTGTACTTACCGGCTTCATGGGCTCGGGCAAAACCACCGTCGGCCCCCTGCTGGCCGCGCGCCTCGGCTGGAACTTCATTGATGTGGACGATGTGATCGAGGCCGAAGCCGGCGCCACGATCAGCGCTCTATTCACGCGTTACGGCGAGGCCGCGTTTCGAGCCCGCGAACATTCCACCATTGCCGGCCTGGTCACCCAACAGAACCTCGTCCTGGCCCTTGGCGGAGGCGCGATCGAGCACCGTGAAACCCGCGACCTTCTGCTAGCCTCACCAGCAACGCTGCTCGTTCACTTGGAAGTTGACTTGGCCACGACTTTGGTGCGCTGTCGTGGCACTGAGCACACGCGCCCTATCCTCGCCGACCACGCCAATCTCGCTGCCCGCTACGATCGCCGGCTGCCGCTCTACCGCGCCGCCCACGTCAATCTGCGCGTGGACGAGCTCACCCCACAGCAAGTCGTGGACGCCATTCTTGCAGCCTGCCTGCCTCGCAAGGCGATAGACTGACATCTTAGTCCCTGAGTCAAAGAGTCAAATCCAGCCACAGATTCCAATCGTGCATCCACCGGGCCGATTGCGGCTGATGCGTATCTCGCGCTGCGATCTGTGATATCAAAATGGCTGGCTTCCATGCTTAAATTCCAGGGTGAGTCACCTCGTTTGCATGGGGCACCAGGTCCATGTAAACGGCGCGGGGCAAAATGGTCTGCCAATGGTTCGTGACCCTGGCGAAGAGCACCACTGCGAGGAATATGTATACCAGAATTCCCGCAACGGCCAGAGGTCCCAGGGCTCGGCGGCGCCAGCGCTGCGCAGGCGTCGATGCCGGTCTCGAAGGCAGCGAAAACTGCAGGGCATCCTGCGCCGCGCAGGCCGCTACGCACGCCATGCACGCGCTGCATTCGGCTGAACGGATCTGCACCAGTTTGTCCACCGGCAGACCGGCGGGACAAGCGCGTGCGCATTTGCCGCAGTCGATGCAGGCTTCGGAGTCGCGGCGAATCTTCACTGGGCTCAGCAGCGAAACAAGCCCCATCAGTGCGCCGTAGGGGCAGAGATAACGGCACCAGAAGTTCTGCACCAGCATGGAGCCGATAACCAGCAAGCCAATCACAATGGCCGCCGTCTGCCCCATGTCGCGGAAGAAATTCAGCATCTTCACATCTGCCACCAGCCCGTACGGCGTGCCCATGAAGCCCTGAAGCGCTTCAGCAGACATGGCGCCGATAATAAATAGAAAGAAGCCGAGCAACAGATATTTCAGGCCACGCAGCGGCAAATCGGCCCACCGCGGCAGGCGCAGATTGCGCCCGAAGATTCTGCGGCCCAGTTTCCACAGGTGCTCTGAGACCGTTCCCACCGGGCACAGCCATGCGCAGAACGCCTTCTTCAGCAAAATGCTCATGAGAAGAAATGCCATGAATAAAAACATCGCCGCTGGATGAATGGAAGGCACATGTCCGGTGATCAGGAAATATTTCGAATTCATGAGGCCGGCGATTGGAAGCCAACCTTCTACTCCCGCAGGACGAGACACATAGACGCCCGCTCCGTGGCCCTCAAAGTAGCGGACCCACAAATAGAACTGCGCGCCGAGCCAGCCGTTTAAGACCACAAACGTCCATTGCACAATGTGCCTGACGCGTTGCGACCGATCCGGACGTGTCCGGCGAATCAGCGCCCTTTTCTCTTTGTGCGTGGTAATTTCGCCTTCATGTGCTCCCATGACCGATGGTTCCCTCATGTTTCACAGTAGACACTCGAGTAAGGTACCGTCAGCGACTTTGGTCACAGCCGTCCCCCAGGTTGTTGAGTCAATCCCGGGAGACGTACCTCCGCGCACTAACCGGCTTCCAGGACGAAACTGGCCACGCTGTCCCGGCAACTTCAAGGCCAGAACGCGAGAAACAGTAAGGACGCGAAGTGTACTGGCATTTCGCCGGCGCGAGCGAACCGCTTCAATGTGGATCCCTTGGGAATCTGAGTAGCCGCTACGAGGCACGGACAGGAGTGTTAACTGTCAATTTTTCGTGTCCATCACATGCAGAAATCATTGGACTTAAGCACCCGATCCTGCCGACTTCTCATGTCGTCCTCACATCTATGGCTCCTGCCTTTCCTCGCATCCGGGGTGTCGGCAAATCCGTTGAATGGGGATCCACACACCGATCTGATCGATGCGATCAATCGAAGAAGCGATATGCGATCCGTCAATGTATGTCAGCCCGCAAGTATGCGCTATTAGAGTGGCATTTTCCGGCCCTTACCGACTTGGTGGCAACCGGCGCCATAAACTAATGTGGCATTTACACTTTGCGAAGTTTGCCGATATACAGCCTACAGGTCGAGGCCGATTGGCCGGAACCGGAACCCAGGTTGTTAGATGAAGAGCGTACTTGCCGCCATCCTGCTGATCTCTGGATGGGCGTCCACTGCAGATGCAGCGGCGCCCGGCACTCTCACTACTCTGCGTGCTGTGCATGAATTGAGCCACGAAGAGGCTGCGCAAGGGCTTGCCGTCGCCTTCCAGGCCACCGTTACTTACTACAGTTCTAAAGACATAGACCTATTTGTTCAGGACGGCAATGAAGCCGTCTATGTGCAATTTACAAGGGGCGCCAACCTGGTTCCAGGGGACAGGGTACTTGTAGAAGGTCACGCGCGGGATAGTTTCCGTCCTGACGTAGTGGGCGATCGCGTAACACTTTTGGGTCACGGGGCGTTGCCTGAACCGGTACGCGCCACCTTCGACCAGATGATCCGGGTGCAACTGGATTGCATGCGAGTACGGCTACGCGGCGTAGTCCGCAGTGCCGATATGGCAATGGAAGATGGTTCACACATCATCAAAATGCATATGGTCGTGGATGGCGGGTACGTTGACGGCCTTGTGGTGAGTAGTGAGACACGCGCGACAGAAGACCTTCTTGACGCTGAAGTCGAGGTGACCGCTGTCGTTGCCGGAAGTTTCGACAGTAAAATGCAATTGACAGGGATTCTACTCGAAATTCCGAGTTTGTCTGACATCAAGATTGTGAAGCGCGCAAGCGCTAGCCCATGGACACTTCCTCTCATCCCAATGGACCAGATTCTCTCGGTCTATCACGTGGGTGATTTGACGCAAAGGGTCCGGGTGCACGGAGTCATAACCTACCACCAGCCAGGTGCGGCAGTGGTGCTTCAGGACGGCGCAAGGAGCATCTGGATCTCGACTCGTACTCATGAACCGCTGCAGCTAGGCGACGAGGCCGATGCGACAGGATTCCCAGAATCCCGCGATCACGTGCTGACCCTGTCCGACGGTGAAATTCAGGACCGCCACATTTCAGCGCCAATCAAGCCGCGGCAGTCTACGTGGAGCGAACTGGGTTTCTGGAGTCCCAACAATCTGAGCGGACACCAGAATGACCTGGTGTCGATCGAGGGGGAAGTGACCACGGAGGCTCGGCAGGCAACGCAGGACGAATATGTGCTAGTGTCTGGCGGCCGGATGCTGACAGCAATCTATCGTCATCCGCCTGGCGACGCCGGGCTCGCGCCTATGAAGCACATACCTCTCGGTTCGCGAATCCGTGTGACTGGAATTTGCACCATGTTGGATACGGCCTCCGTCAACCCGGGCGGGGAGTCGTCGTTCAATATTCTGCTGCGCTCGTTCGACGATATTTCGGTTATCGCAAGTCCCTCTTTGGTGAATGTGCGCAGTCTATTAATCCTGGTTGGCTTCCTAATAGGGCTGGTATTGATCGTTGGGGCACGGGGATGGTCACTCGACCGCAAGGTAAAGAAGCAAGCGGTGGCGATGGCGACGCGCATCGAAAGGGAAGCGGATCTCGAGCGCCAACGTAGTTCGATCCTCGAGGACATCCACGGAAAGCGCCCCCTGGATGAGATCCTTTGCGAGATAGTGAACATGGTTTCGTCGCGGCTCGAGGGCGCGCCCTGCTGGTGTCGGACTGCCGATGGATCCCAATCTGGAGATTCTCCGGCCGAATTGACGAACATGCGCATCGTTCGCGAACAGATACCCGCCCGTTCTGTATCGCCGCTCGCCGAAATCTTTGTTGCCCTCGACGCAGATTCTGAACCGGGATCCGCCGAATCCGAGATCGTTTCGATGGCTGTCGGGCTCGCGTTTCTCACAATCGAATCAAGGCGCGTCTATTCCGACTTATTCCACCGATCAGAGTTCGATTTGTTGACTGGACTTCACAATCGTTTTTCATTTGAGAGACGCGTGAGGGCCACCCTGGAAGAAGAACAAGAGCGAGCCGGGATCTACGGGCTCATTTACATCGATCTTGATGAGTTCAAATCGATAAATGACCTGTACGGCCACCGAGTGGGGGATTTGTATCTGCAGGAAGCTTCGCTACGAATGAAGCGGCAGCTTCGCAATGTGGACATGCTGGCGCGGTACGGGGGAGATGAGTTCACTGCATTCGTACCTACCGTCCGCAGTAAGACAGATGTGGAGGATGTGAGAGAGCGCCTCAAGCGGTGTTTCGACGATCCATTCGTCCTCGAAGACTGCTCGTTCCAGGGTTCCGCCAGCTTTGGAATTGCGATGTATCCGGAGGATGGCGAGAGAATGGACTGCTTGCTGAGCACCGCCGACGCGGCGATGTATGTAGCCAAACATACGCAACGTGAAACCGATGGCGAACTTGCGCACAACCGATCCTGATTGTGGAACGCAATTCGCAATCGCGCCCATACCCTTTTCGTCGACCATTGCACCGTCCAGGTGATCAATGGAAAGCGAGATCGGCGAGATCGAGATAAATGGTAATGCCCAGCCAACTAAATACCGATCTGTCAGTATTGATCGATAGCACTGACGACTTCATCTGGTCGGTGGATGTGTACTATCGATTGGTAGCATTCAACTCGGCTCTGCGCGCCTACTGCGCTACCAATTTTGGAACGTGTGCCGAGGTCGGCATGCAACCGGAGGATTTGCTCCCGCGCGATAGAGCTGCCATTTGGTATCAACGCTATAAACGCGTTTTGACCGATGGTTCTTTTCAAACGGAATCTACCCGCGCTGATGGCCGTGTTACACAGTTGACCCTCAATAGAATGATGGGTAATGGGAACGTGTTGGGGGTTTCAGTCTTCGGACGTGACATAACCGAGCTGAAAGCCGTCGAAAGATGCAAGCTGGAAGCCGAACGGAGCAATCAGGCCTTCGTCACTGGAGCCCTCGAGGGAATTTATCAAACGACGATTGGCGGTCGCGTCCTGTCCGCGAATCCTGCCCTTGCCGGAATATTAGGTTACAGTTCTCCGGATGAGATGTTGGCTTTAGTCAGAGACTCTGCGAGCCAAGTCTGGGTGAACCCGGTGGAGCGTTCCACTTATTTAGAGAAAGTCAGGGAATGTGGAGTCCTTCTTGGGCACGAGTGCCAATTGAGACGCAAAGATGGAACACCTGTGTGGGTTTCACTGAATGGCAGATTTGTTTGCGGCCCCAACGGACAGGCAGTCGTTTACGAAGGGTTCATCACGGATATTTCAGATCGCAAACGGGCCGAAGTTCGACTACGCGAAAGTGAAGAGCGTTATCGCGCCACCTTTGAGCAGGCATCCGTGGGCATGTTACATACCTCACTTGATGGCCGGATCATAAGGTGTAATGAACGCTTCGCCGAGATGATCGGTTACCCTGCAACTGAGATTTCTGGAAAGACATTTCAACAGATTACCGCTCCGGGGGATCTGCCCAAGAGCAACGCTGTGCTTAAGAAAATGACGGCGGAATCGGCCACCGAAAGCAGTTCTTCTGAGTGGGAGAAGCGTTACGTTCGGAAAGACGGGAGCCTGACCTGGGTAAAGCTGACCGTTTCACTGCAGCGAGACAATGAGGGACATGCTCTTCATTACATCACTGTTGCTGAAGATATAAATGCACGCAAAATGGCTGAGGAACGACTCGTCGCTGCCCAACAGGCGCTCAAGATAGGCGAAGAGCGTTATCGTAAGGTGTTCGAGATGAGTTCCGACGCCGTGGTTATCAACCGGCTGAGCGATGGAGTTTATATTGATGCCAATGGGGCGTTCCTGGCAATCCTGGGATATGAGCGGGAGGAAGTCATTGGGCGCTCATCGCTTGAACTTGGCATTTGGGCCGAGCCTGGCGACCGGGTGAAAATGGTTGAAATGCTCAACTTGAACCCGGTACGCAATAACCATGAAACAAAGTTCAGACGCAAGAACGGGGAGACATTCTGGGCCTCGATGACTGCATCGCTTATTGAAGTAAACGGCATCGCATGCGTCCTCTCAGTCTCGCGGGATATCTCAGCGGCCAAGGAGGCGGAGCAGATGCTCACGGCCGCAGTGGATGCCCTTCGGGCCAGCGAAGAGAGATATCGAACGGTATTCGAGACTTGTTTTGACGGCATTCTGATCAACCGGCTCGATAACGGGCAATGCGTCGACGTGAACCATATGCTTCTCTCCGCCTTGGGGTTCGAACGGAGCGAGGTGATTGGGAAGACGGCTTTGGAGCTTGGCATCTGGGTCGATATCGGAGACAGAGACAAGCTGTTTGAATTGCTGCGCCAGTCTTCGTCCGTTCAAGGCTTCGAGGCCTGTTTCCGGAAGAAGAACGGTGAGACTCTTTGGGGAATGGTATCTGCAACGCTGACTGAGATCGACGATGTTCCTTGTCTCATTTCGATCACTCGGGATGTGTCAGCTACAAAAGCGGCGGAGAATGAGATCAGAAATCTTGCATTCTTCGATCAATTGACTGGACTGCCTAACCGGCGAATGCTTTTGGACCGCTTACGCCACGCTTTGGCAACCGCCGCTCGGAATGGGCGCAAGCAAGCTATCCTTTTCGTCGATCTTGATAATTTCAAAGATTTAAACGATAGCCTCGGCCACCAGACGGGCGATCTCATGCTCCAGCAGGTGGCCGCAAGGCTGTCCGCCTGTGTTCGTGAAGCCGACACCGTGGCGCGATTGGGTGGCGATGAGTTTGTAGTGATGCTCGAAGAACTGAGCGCAAAAGCCGAGGACGCTGCGGCCCAAGCCAAATCGGTTGGCGAGAAGATACTTCTTGCCATTGGTGAGCCGTACTCGCTTTCGGACCGTGAATGCTTCAGCACGTCGAGTATCGGGATAACATTGTTTGGGGATAAGCGAGAAAGCACCAGCGAGGTGTTGCAGCAGGCCGATATCGCGATGTACCAGGCGAAGGCCGCCGGCCGCAATACGATGCGCTTTTTCGAACCCGCCCTGCAAAATGCGGTCAATGCGCGTGCATCGATGGAGGAGGAACTGAGGCAAGCGATTCGGATGAATCAGCTCCTCCTCTATTATCAGCCGCAAGTGGATTCCACTCGGATGATTGGCGCTGAGGCATTGGTCCGGTGGAGACACCCCAGGCGAGGTCTTTTAAGCCCCGGCGAATTCATCTCGCTTGCTGAACAGACCGGACTGATCCTGCCTTTGGGTGAATGGGTATTGGAATCTGCTTGCAGGCAGCTCGCAACGTGGGGAGCGAACGAGAAACTGTCTGCATTGTCGATCGCCGTGAATATCAGCACCCGGCAGTTCCGACAACCGAACTTCGTCGATCAGGTTCTCGATGCGCTTTGTCGCACAGGAGCAAATCCATATCACCTGCAATTGGAACTTACCGAAAGCCTCCTGGTGGAGAACTTCGAAGAAATCGTCGGAAAGATGAATCGCCTCAAAGCGCACGGACTACGATTCGCGCTCGACGATTTTGGCACGGGGTATTCGTCGCTGAACTACCTGAGGCATTTGCCATTAGATCAGTTAAAAATCGATCGCTCGTTCGTCGAGAACATACTGGAGGAAACCACGAGCGGGGCCATTGCGCAGACCATTGTCTCTCTGGGCAAAGCGATGTGCCTGCCGGTTATGGCAGAGGGTGTAGAGACCGAGGCGCAATGGAATTACCTCATGGATCTCGGGTGTCATTCATTCCAGGGTTATCTCTTCAGCAAGCCGCTTCCCACAGAGGAATTTGAACAGTTCAATTTACATTCGCGGTTCGCAATGCAAGTTCAGCTGGAGAACTGTTGAAGAGAGACGCAAAGTATCGAGCAGCCCGACGGCTAGGTTTTGACGATGGCGACTGCTCTGTGCTCAGAGACAAAGGAATCGGCGGCCACAAGATAAGCGAAGGTTCCTTCGCCTCGATAGGCAAGATCGCAATTGCTGAAGGGAACAGCGTGCACAAGGGCCCGGCAAATATCGGAAGCAGGCTGCGTATGAGAGCTTCCGCTATCACGGCACGCCAGATTTGTGTGTGTGCTTCCTTGGACGACACAGTCTACTATTTGGCACTCGTCTTCAATCCCGCTCCAGCGGTTGCGACTCGCATTCCCTTTGGGTCTATGAGCAATCCGGTGGCCGCCTGGGCGTCGCGAACAGAAAGATTCCTGCCGTGCAGGAAGGAAAGCGCAGCAAAGCTCGAAGCCGAACCCTCACCCTTGAACCCGTCGATGGTCAAGCCGTCAAAGCCTTCCGCGTGCACTGCGTTACGATAGAACTCCGGAAATGTTCCGTCCCAATGTACCTGTAAACCGGTAAATGCCAGGCCACGCACGTTGTGAATCTCCACGGCAGAAAGATCATGACGAACCAGGCCGAGACTGATTGGAGTAGTCGGTTGCAGATCGAGATTGCCTCCGAGAATGGCTTGTAATGGACTCGACTCCATAGTCAGCTTCAGATCGCGAAAGGCAATGTCTTCGATGAAGCCGGGCTCGGTACTGTAGATCACAATTGGCGACTGGCTCTTCGCGATCATGCCGTTGAACACAACATGTCGAATCTTGCCGGCGGTTTGAGCCGGGGCGTCGGGCCACGAAGGGTAGGCCCAGCGAGCCACAGTTATGGATACCGGCTCACCCGCTCCCCACCAGGGTCCATCGATCATCCGGGTGTCGCTCACGACATTTGAGAACAGCAGGTTCTCCACTACTTCCCCGCCTCGCGCCTGGATATTGATGCCGCGATTGCTGTCGCGGATAACCACGTTCTCAAACGTCATATTGCGGTCGTCCCCGGCTGATGGACCAATGCGAATTGCCGCCGAACGGCTATGCAAAATCACATTTGAGACGGCAACATTCTCCATCGCCTGATGACACCAGCCATCCGCGCAAGGTCCTCCCAGAACCAATACGTCGTCTCCAGCCTCGAGATATGAGTTGGCTATGGTGACATTGCTTGAACCGGAGACATCGAGAGCATCGGCGTTTGGCACAAGCAAGCTGTTGCGGACATCGAGCCCGCTCACCGATATGTGATTGCTGCAGGCCACATGAATGCTCCAATTAGGACTGCCGACAACATGAAAGTCGCGCAGTATCACGCCATCGCTGTGCAGCACAAGCACCAGAATTCCTGGCCGCGCGCGCATGTGGACAGGCCCTTCGCGGCCTTCCGCCATGCGTGACACCAATGCATCCCCCTGCCGTGTCTGGGCCCCTTCAAAATACGGAACGAAATGCGGAACACCATTGTCTGTAAAAACAGACCCGTTACCGTCGATCGTGCCTTCTCCGACGATGGCTACATTATGAACATTCTCAGCCACAATCAGGGCTGTGTCGCGCTCCTCAGACGGGCGCGCAAGGTGGGTGTAGTCAATGAGATTGTCGCTGCCAAGCACCGTCGCCCCGGGCTCAAGCCTTAGTGTGATGTTGTCTAACAGGTGAACGGTTCCTGTGCGATAGGTTCCAGCTTCCACAACCACCGTTCCACCGCCGCGTGAATGACAGTCCTGCACCGCGGCGTTGATGGCGGCCGTGTCCAGGGTCACCCCATCTCCCTTGGCGCCGTAAGCATTGACGAGGCAATCAACGCGGGCGTCGTCCGGCTTTGATGCCTGAGCGGAGACTAATCGAATGCTCAATATGAAGCCACAAGCAGCCATAAGTAGAACGCTCCATGCATGAGAACTAACTTCCGCTATTTTTTCTTTCTTCATTCATATCCTTCGACGAAATTGAAATGCTCGGCCCGAAATCACACTACAGGATCGACACCGTGGCGGGGAAGGCCACAGCTAGGCCCTGGTTCGAGAGCGGTGCACATATTTAGCGATCAGCGTCGGGATAGTTGCCGTTCGAATGCGCAGGCCGATGTTCTCAGGGACGTCTTGTCCGGGGCTGAAGTCATCAGGGGAGAGCTAGGTGTAACCACGTGCTGCCACGCCGCCGGGAAGGACATTTCGTTTGCAAGGTCGGCACTTGCATTGCGGAGCCGACTTTAGCTTTACATTACAAAATGCAAATCGCTGGACTAGTATGCCAGGGCGACACCGTCCGCGCGCATTTCGCTGGCCGCGTGATACACGCGATCATTTCCATTCATCCGCGGCTCGATACACTCGTAGCGCCCGAAGCCTCCATCCGACGGGCCCATTGGCCATCCCAGATCGATGAGAGCCTTGCGCGTCTCGACCGGAACTCCGGCTTCAAGTCGCAGCAGGCCCTTGGCACCAAGGCCGGGAAGATCTTCACCCATGCTTTGCGATGACCCCTCGTGGTGCCAGCGCGGGCTGTCGCCTGCCGCCTGAACATCGAGTCCGTAAACGATGCGGTTGAGCACGATCTGCACCTGTCCTTGCGGTTGCATATCGCCGCCCATTACACCGAAGGCCATCCAGGGCTTTCCATCCTTGGTGGCAAAGCCGGGGATGATCGTCTGGAATGGACGTTTCCCTCGCTGATAGAGATTCGGATGTCCATCCTGCAGCGAAAAGAGTTCTCCGCGATCCTGAAACATGAAGCCGAGTCCATCCGCGACCAGGCCCGACCCCATCCCACGGAAATTGGATTGGATCATCGAGACCATCATTCCGTCGTTGTCCGCCGTAGTAAAGTACGTCGTGTCGCCTTGGCTCGGCGCCTGCCCGGGGTAGACCGGCGTGAGAATCCGGTCAGGCCGGATAAGTTTCGCGCGCTCCCTTGCGTACTCTTTGGAGTTGAGCCAAGTGATGGGGATTTTGGCGAAATGAGGATCGGCGTAATAACGAGCTCGGTCTTCATAGGCCAGCCGCTTGGCTTCAACCTGGGTGTGAATGGCGGCGGCTGATTGAAAGCCCATCGCCCGCAGATCGAAGTTTTCGAGGATGTTGAGAATCTGCAGCGTGGCGAGGCCCTGCGTGTTGGCGTCCATTGCGTAGACATCGAGTCCGCGATAGTTCGTGACCAGCGGGTCAAGCCACTCGGCATGCTGATCGCGAAGATCTTCATACGAAAGCCAGCCTCCGATGCGCTTGAAGTAGGCGTCGATGGTGTGGGCGATGGGGCCATCGTAGAAGACGTCGCGCCCACCATCTGCAATCATGCGGTAGGTGCGGGCGAGGTCCGGATTGCGGAAGACGTCTCCCTCGCCGGGTGCCTTGCCGTTCGGGGCATAGGTGTGGAGCGCGTTCGCCGTTTCCTCCACTCCTGAGCCCGGACGCACGAATATCGCAATATTGCGCTTTATATAGAAACCGATGATCTGCGGAACCGGCACTCCACTCTCACAAAGGTGAATCGCAGGTTCAAAGAGCTCCGCCCACTTGAGACGGCCGTAGCGTTGGTGCAGCGTCCACCAGGCATCGAGCGCGCCCGGCGTCGAAACCGAAATCGCGCCCAACTTGGGGATGACACCGTTCTTTGCACGGGAGCGCACGGTCTCGAGACTGAGCGATTGGGGGGATCGGCCCGATCCGGCAAGACTGACGACCTTGTTCAGTTTGGTATCCCAAACAAAAGCAAAGCAGTCCCCTCCCAGGCCCGAGCTTGTCGGCTCCAGAAAGCCGAGGCAGGCGTTGGCTGCGATCGCCGCATCTGCTGCCGATCCTCCCCGTTTCAGAATCTCGATCGCCGTGAGGGTTGCAATCGGTTGGGCGGTTCCGGCAGCGCCATGGCAGCCCATGGCCGCAGAGCGGCTCGCAAAGCTCGCGCCCGAAGGCCGGTCCCCTGCGTGCACATCGGGACGGATAAAGCGCTCTGTTCCTTCAGGCTGAAACTTGGGAAGTTCCTCTTGCTGGTCGCTGAACTTTCCCGATTCGGTTCCTTCTTGTGCAGGCGTGGCCGCGGGCGAGGCGAGAGGCAGCGTGCCCGCGGTGGCAAGTGGAAGGGTTGTTAGAAATGTGCGGCGGCGCATGAAAGCTCCCAACAAGAATTGTTTTTTAATGTACACCGTAATCTCAGGCGGGCCAGGAATCTCGAGTCCACTTCCGCTTCGAGCTGCCGAAACGACCAAAAGGCGGCCACCCTCGTCAAAAAATGACCCGAGCCGGCATGTCGGCGAGCAGGAGGCATGACTCGGTAACCTTCGTTTTCCACGAGTTTTGGCCCGACAGAAGTCGCGCGATTTTCAGAAAGAAAAACAACAAGACATCCGCTAACTCCTAGCTTCCCGGCTCCTCCGATAAGCAGGGCGGGCTCATTCTCGTTCTTGCCAGCACCTACAGACCGCTCCCGGGCGCAGACAGTTGCCTGGCAGCGTCGTCTAGCACCAATACCCAGTCACCCTCCCCGGGCGGCGTAAATTTGTGGGTTCCGGTTGCCGGGAACATTCCGCCGGCTGACGCTTCACCGCTCCTCGGGTTGAACCACCAGGCTTTGACCTGGTTACCCGAGATCTCGGTCATGTTCACGCTGATCGTTCGGCTTGTCGGCAAATATGCAATCACGGTGCTGCCGTCGGGCGTTCGCCCCGCAGCCAGAAAGTCGTCCCCTTCAAACTCGCCCAGGCCCGCGGTCACAACCTCGTGCTTGAAGATGTCAGGCACCAGTTCAAACCAGGGGCGCGAGCGAAAGAGTCTCCCCCAATACATCATGTCCACCGAGCCAGGAAGATCCATCGCCTGCTGCCAGGTTCCCTCAAACGGATACAGAGTCGGGCCGTTGAAGTGCCAGAGGGGGTTGTTGCCAAAGACGTGACCGAATCCGCCGCAGAGTACTGCCCAGTATGCTTGCCTGCGGATCTGTGTTTCAGAGGAGTTGTGTTCGCCTTCATAACAAGATTCGATCAAAAAAGTAGGCCTGACTGGGACGCTGATGTAATCAATCGAGAGGCGTTGGTGGACGGCGTCACAGTTATAACTGGAGTTAACGTCGAGCCATCCCCCACTTCCAAATTGCTCGGGCGTGGTGGGCTCTCCATTGCCATGCGCAGTGAAAAGGTGGCGCCGATCAAATTCGCGGATTCCCAGAGCGATCAGATCGATCTTTTCCTGAACGGGTCTAGGATCGCGATCACCACCCATCACCCAAATAATGTTGTGAAATTCCTTATAACGCTTTCCCAGATATTGACCATACTCAAGGCACTTTTCAGGGTCCAGCTTCGTCAATTCCTCGATCCATCCCTCATCGGTGCCCTTGTATCCCAAATAAATGGGGAAAAGCAGCACCTGGATTCCGTTTTCCGCAGCCTTTCTGATCACCCAATCGGCGTGCGCAAAGTACTTTTCATTCGGCGCGGAGAAATCGCCGGGTGTCGTAAAGGGGGCTTCGTCGTCAAGGTTCCGGGGTGGATGTTTGCTGTACCGGTGTTCGATTAGGTTGACCATAACCGTATTGAAGCCTTTTTGCCGCCGGTTGTTGAGGTAATGTTCGACTTCCGATTCATTCATCGCTACGATCAACGACCAGGCGGCGTCGCCTTGCATGAGGAAAGGTGCGTCAGTCTGGTCGACCAAATATCTCTTGTTGGCCGATATCTTCAGGGGATAAACAGGCGCAGCGAGACTGACGACAGATAAAATCAGGAGGCAAAGGGCAAGGACGACGGCCTTCGCACAGGTGGTGTTACACCGGGTATCGAGTGTTTCCAGATTCTGCATACCTTTCCTCCAAGGCGAGAAGCCGTTACGAGCGATCACACTGCTGCTCCAGGTCCCACTTAAATCGTGGAAGTCTTACTGAGGTTGTTTTCCAATTGCCTTGTAAGTCTCTTCCCTTGGTCATACCGGATGGCGATCGAAGCCAGGTGTCAGCGCGATTCCTGCGCTTTTTTCGGACTGCTTGTGCTGGAATCATCCGGGATGACTTTCAATCCCTCTTTCAAACCGGTAACCTGCGCCGCGGGACCAGTCGCAACGATCTCCTTCAAATAAGGACCGGGTGTGTCGAGAAGATTCCCCTCCAAATGCACGTCCTCGCACTGGGAAAACCACAGGAGTGTCCCCGGGGTCGCGCCAAACGTCCTGTCTTTATCTGACTTTTGGCGTTGATAGGGACGAACGAAAGAATTATGCCGGATGGTCACGTCCTTGGCGGAGGTAACAAGAATATTGACCTCATTGATCTCCTCGAAAGTATTGTCCTCAACCAGAATATGTTGATGTCCCCTTCCGGGCGCGGCCCTCTCAAGGCGTTCCTTACCAAACTCCTTCTGTTCGGATGGAAGTGAACCGCCTGGCTCAGCATTTCTGTTTAATTCGGGTGCCAACGCACCAATAAGCAACCCCGCAGCCTGCTGCGGATAGTACGATGTCCTTCTGATCGCATTGCCTCGTAAGATCAAGTTCCGGCTATAACCAGCTTCCATCCACCAGAACTCCGGCGTCACCACGATGCCGCCCATGGAGCTGCCGTCCACCGTATTGCCCTCGATCAATCCATCGTCAGCCTTCAACAACATTCCACGAGCACGATGGTTGCGAATGACGTTATTCCGCAAAACATAACCGCTCCCCAGAGCGTTTGGATTGCAGACAAGAAAATCGAATTTTGCCGGCACCACGCGATCGAGCTCCAACTCGACATATGGTCCCTCCATGATATTGCTGCCTGCTACACGCTCGCTCTTTCTGGTGACCTGGAAGTTGCGGATTGAAGTAACTGCTTTTACCACCGCTTCGGCCACAATTGTGCCCTCCATATCGATTACCCGCAGCGGATCACCCACCCGAAAGTGGTTCCGGTTGATCACAAGACTGTCACCACCGCCCTGCAGTACAAGGGAATACGAACCGTGGATCGCAATTCCATCGTCCGGCATCGATTCGAAGTAACAGTGATCCAACGTCGGACCCTTTCGCATATTCGCGCTATGGAACCCATCAGCGGTAGAGGAAAACAGCGGCTCAGCTATAGCACCGTCCGGCCGCGGTCCGCGTTTCACAGTCACCGTGTAATGATTGTCGCCATCTCCGTCATGCTCGAAGAAGGCGAACGCCCCCGCTGAAAGCACGGTAACGTTTGATAGCTGGATACGGCCGCTGTTTACGATCTCGACTCCGACGTCACCGCGCCCGCGGATCCCTATTAGATCGCCAACTGCTACGGAATGGGAAGGACTCGGCCCGCTTGGTTTTTCCATGTGCAACCGAAATCGGCCGGGGCCAGTCCGCTCGAAATGCGCATTCACGTCCCGAGCACCCGTCTTCCACACGCGCGTAATTGGATCGAATACGTACGCTACAATCTCGTCGTCGAAATGCCCAGGATCATCGAGTTGGGGATAGCCTTTGTCAATCTGGATGTCGTACGACATGCCGTCCGCGGCTATTGACTCGATGGTTCCCTGGGTGAAGGGAAGTACGGCTTGCCGAATGGTGAGGCCGCGCAGTGTCGTATCGTGACAATTCTCCAAAACGACAGACGCGTATCGAGAATCGGTAAACACGAACGTCACGCCAGTAGCGTCGATCTCGAAGTTCGAGAGGTTCGTCAGGTAGATATTCTTTCCGCCGGAGGGTTCAATAAAATACGTGTCGGCAGGAATTATGGCTTTCCTTTGGCCCGCCTTAAAAGCTACCTCAATACCTCGATTTACCCAGCCAGGTGCGCCAGGCTTAAGCCGGCTTATTTGGTCCTGCGCGCATGCCGGGAAGCATGCCACCGCGCAAAACAGAAAGCTCAGCGCTTTTTTCATCATGGCCCCGATCTCGATGAGAAGGTCTGTCTGCGTCGTTCATTTCCTTTTAAATTGATTATCGATCCTTCTCCAGGTGATCCTTCCCATCTGTTAACCAGTCCACCGTAAAGCGCGCGAAAACTTCCTTTGCACGGTAACCGTCAAACGAACCGAGTGCCCTACCGGTCTCGAAGAGGATCCCAATCGAGCCGTCACTGCGACTCGCAGAGTTTTCATTGGAAATCCCATGGCCCCTCACGTCGCTAGAAGGTAAATGTGGCTCTCAACAGCTTTTTTTCTGTCTTGGATTGTACGCTTAATTGTATGTTTAAAATAATCTCGGACTGCAATCGCAATCATGGGCTGAGTGATCAAAACTATCTTCCTGCGCACGGGGCTGCTGTGGCGCCATTGCTCTGCGCTGACCTAACCGGAAATGGGGGAAGAGCATCGTATGCCGGGTCATAAGAGAAGTTCTTGCGGATGCGTCAGCAGGCGACAATTCCTGTCTCTCGCAGCGGCAAGCACCGCATGGGTACTTACCGATGACGCCAAGGGTACGGTGATCCAGGAAACTCCTCCTTCGATCGCAGCCGACGAAGCGGCTAAGCCACTCCCGGGCGGAATTACTCCGCAGAGATTCGCAGAGGCCAAGCGGCGCGCTGCTGAGATCGCTGCCCGGCTCACGCTTCCCGAGAAGATCTCGCAACTCGGTTGCTACGCGCCGGCAATCGAGCGCGTCGGACTCCCTACTTTCAACTACTATGCCAATGAGGCTCTACACGGACTGAATCATAACGGCCCAGTGACGTGCTTTCCACTTCCGTTAGCTCTCGGCTGCACCTGGAACCGCGCCCTTGTCCAACAAGTGTTCAATGTCGTCTCCGATGAAACCTGGGCGTGGCACAAGAAAAGTGGAATGGACCTCGCGATGTTCTCTCCGGCGACGATCAACATGGGAGCTCGAGATCCTCGTTGGGGCCGTGTCGGAGAAAACTACAGTGAAGACCCCTATCTGGTTGAGCAGATGGCAATCTCCACTGTCTCGGGGATGCAGGGCAACGATCCCCGTTTCCTCAAAACCATTGCGTGCGCCAAGCATTACATTGCCAACGAGACTGACGCGGATCGACATACCGCCTCTGCTTCTGTCGATCCGCGAAGCTTCTGGGAATACTATGCGCGTGTATTTGAGACAGTCGTTAAACAGGGGCGCGTCTTTACCGTAATGAGTTCCTACAATTCCCTCAACGGCGTTCCAACTTCCTGCAGCCGCTTCCTGCTGACCGATATTTTGCGCAATCTCTGGGGATTTCAGGGCTATGTTGTCTCCGACTGCGACGCGGTGGAAGACATCTCAAAGACGCATAAGTTTGTGCCGACATTGGAAGAGGCGGCTGCTTTGGCGGTGAATGCCGGATGCGACATCAACTGTGGCGCCACATACCAGGATCATTTGGCAAAAGCCGTCGATCAAATGCTGATCAGTGAATTCGCCATCGATCGGTCGGTCATCCGCTCCTTCACAGGCCGGGTGTTGTTGGGCGCGGTTGACTTGATGATTGGATCCTCTTCTGCCGACATTCGCCTTAAGACGACCGTTCAAATAGGTTAGTTATCGAGCGTTGTTTTCCTTCGGTTATGTATCGGTCTTCATAGCCGAAAGAACTTTTTCGGAAAGAGGTTCTTTATGTCTGGCATCTCCCGTCGTGAGTTACTTTGTTCGGGATTGGCGATTTCGACCTCCTCTCTTGTGGCTCGGTCAGCGTGGGCGCGAACCGCGGGCCTGCTGGCTCGAACTCGCGATGTTTCGGCTCAAGCCTCCGTGCCGCCACGCGAGCAGTTGCTCTTCGACTTTGGCTGGAAGTTTCGATTCGGCAGTGGCAACGATCCGGCCAAGGACCTCGAGTTCGCCCTGGATCAGGAGGCCTTCGCTAAGACCGGCGACTTCGAATTCGCACGGGTGGGTTATGACGACTCGAAATGGCGCTCGCTGAAGTTACCCCACGACTGGGCTGTTGAGTTGCCCTTTGTACGCGACGAGGTGAAGAATCCCAATGGCGATGAGTCCACGGTGCTTCACGGCTCAAAGCCCCTTGGACGCCGTTACCCAGAGACCAGCGTGGGCTGGTATCGCCGCGAGTTTGAAATACCGGCCAGCGATCTGGGCCGCCGACTCTCGGTTGAATTTGACGGCGCCTTCCGCGACACTCTCGTTTTCGTGAATGGCTGTTTTATCGGCCGAAACGACAACGGATATGCTCCGTTCTGCTTTGAAATTACCGACTTTCTCGCGATTGGCGCCAGGAACTGCATTGTTCTACGCGTCGATGCGAGCTATGGCGACGGCTGGTTCTACGAAGGCGCGGGAATCTACCGGCATGCGTGGCTGACCAAGACCGATCCACTGCACCTTGGCAGGTGGGAAAGCACCGTGCGCACCGAATTGGCTGGCCATGATGGGGCGCTTTCGCTCGGAACAGTTGTCGTCAACGAGGGCAACAATACAGAATCGGCATCGGTAAGCTGGCAAATCCTGGACGCGGCGGGCAGGCTCGTTGCGACAGCCTTGGCGCCTGGGCAGCAGATCGCTGTGGACGGAACCGCGCGCTTCGAGGCGACAACGAAGATAGCGCGGCCAGCGCTGTGGTCTTTGGAGATGCCCAATCTTTACACCGCCGTCGTTACGGTCAAATCGGGTGACCAGGCGCGCGATGCTGAGCGCATCACGTTTGGCCTGCGCAATATGCGCTTCGACGCCGACCATGGGTTCATCCTCAACGGGAAGCCACTGAAGATTCAGGGCACCTGCAACCACCAGGATCATGCCGGGGTGGGTATGGCGCTGCCGGACCGGCTTCAGGCGTTCCGAATTGGGGTGCTGCAGGGGATGGGTTGCAATGCGGTGCGCACCTCGCACAATATGCCAACGCCCGAGTTTGTCGACGCGTGCGACCGCATGGGAATGATGATGATGTGCGAGACACGGCAAATGAGTTCCAGTCCCGAAGGGCTGGCACAGCTCGAAGTGATGATCAAGCGCTACCGCAACTCACCATGCATTATTCTGTGGTCCATCGGCAACGAAGAGGCACGGCTGCAAAGCGATGAGGCGGAAGAAGGCGCGAAGATCGCGGCGACCATGGTGAGACGGTGCCACGAACTCGACCCGACCCGCGTCGTTTCTGCTGCCGTACATGGCGACAACGAGAAGGGACCGTCGGATGCGCTCGACATCATCGGGTTCAACTATGCCCTGAATCTACCTGACAAGTATCACAAGAAGCATCCGGCGCGACCGATCTTTGGATCGGAGGAGGCGAGCGCGACTTCGACCCGCGGCGTGTACCAAGCCGATCCACTGCGAAACACGGTGAGTGCCTACGACGTGAACCCCGCCGACTGGGGGGAATCGGCCGAAGAGTGGTGGAGGTTCTATGCCACTCGCGACTGGGCAGCAGGCGGGTTTGCGTGGACGGGGTTCGATTATCGGGGCGAGCCAGACCCCTACGGATGGCCGTCAATCAACTCGCAGTACGGCGCCGTGGACACGTGCGGATTTCCCAAGGACATCTTTTTCTACTACAAGGCATGGTGGACGAAGAAGCCGGTGCTGCACCTGTTTCCCCACTGGAACTGGGAGGGCAGAGTAGGCGATGAGATTCCGGTGTGGGTGTATTCGAACCTCGATGAGGTGGAGCTGCTGGTGAATGGCAAAAGCGCGGGACGGCGAGAGGTTTCTCGGCTTGGGCACGTGGAGTGGAAGGTGCGCTACGAACCGGGCTTGATCGAAGCAAAAGGATGGAAAGACGGAAAGCTGCTGCTTACGGAGAAACGAGAGACAACTGGTGCGATTTCCGCGCTGAGGCTCGCCGCGGACCGCACAACGATCGACGCGGACGGCGAAGACGCAGCGGTTCTTACGGTGGATGCACTCGACAGCGCGGGAAGGACCATTCCGACGGCTTCGAACCTGGTCAACTTTAAAGTAAGCGGCGAGGGTGTGCTGATCGGCGTGGGAAATGGGGATCCGAACTGCCATGAGAGCGACAAGGAGCCTAAACGTTCGCTGTTCAACGGCCTCGCCCAAGTGATTGTGCAATCGACCAGGCGGGCGGACACGATGGAAATTGAGGCGAGCACCATTGTGCAGGGGAGCGCGGTAATTACATCAAAACTGACGATCGCGACGAAGCAGGTGGAACTTAGGGCGACCGTGGGATGACGGCAGTGAAGGGCCGCTGGCAGAGGTGGCTCTCCGTCGGGCACGGTGAGTGTTTGAATTTGAATCTATACGGGCTTCCATCGTTCGATGCCTGTGTGTGTGTGTGTGACGCGTTCGTAAGCTGGCTGGAGACTGATATGAAAAAAGCAAATGTTTCACGTCGCGGATTTATCCTGAACGCGATCGCGAGCAGTACTTCCCTTCTGACCTTGCCAAACGCGCTGGCGGATAGTGTTGATACATCGTGCAACGACAAGCCCGATACTGTGGACAATTCTCAGAGTGGTTCTTCCTCGAACAGCAACGATCTTGCCCCTCACTCTCAATTTGCAGAGTTCAGCGAGCTTCCGATTCGCTCGATTCAGCCTCAGGGATGGCTCAAGGCGTATCTTGAGACACAACGGGACGGCATTACCGGACACCTTGATAAGACCGGGGGATTCCCATTCGACACAGACGGATGGGCCGCACCCGAGATCTCAGATGTTTCCCATAATCCGTACACATATGAACAGACTGGTTACTGGATCGACGGAATGATCCGCTGCGCTTACCTGACTCAGGATGATAGGTCAATCGAAAAGGCGACGCGTCACACTAACTACGTGATTGAGCATCCCGACAGGGATGGATACCTTGGACCATTGATCCTCAAAACAAAATCGCGTTGGCCTCATGTAGTCTTTTTCCGGGCTCTCTTCGCGCATTGGTCTGCAACCGGCGATCGACGCATACCGCCCGCAATTAAAAGCCATTTTCTCTCCTCACCCTACCCATACACTCTCGGTCGAGAGGCATGCAGCATCGAAGCAATCATCTGGACGTACGAACGCGAAAAAGATCCAGCGCTGTTGAGCCTCGCACGCGATGTTTACCGCAAGTTCGAGACTTCATTGAAAGTGAACGGCGTTTCCCCCGCGACGTACTGTGACGGTAAACCAAGCGACGCTCATGGCGTGAGCTATAACGAAATGGCAAAGCTAGGGGCTATGTTGTACATGCAGACTGGCCACGAGGATTATCTGAATGTCTCTGTTCAAGCATATCGAAAACTCGACGCATTCCATATGCTTGTTGACGGAGTAAACAGCTCCAGTGAAGAGACGCGCGAAGTAACGCCTCTCGAATCCCACGAAACCTGCGATATCGCCGATTACACTTGGACCGTCGGCTATCTGCTGATGGCTACCGGAAACCCAGACTACGCTGACAAAATTGAGCGCGCTTGCTTTAATGCTGCGCCGGGTGCGGTAACCGAAGATTTCAATTTCCTGCAGTATTTCTCCTGCCCCAACCAGGTGGTTGCGGCGCACAACACGAATCACAATGTCTATTTTCGCGGTGACCGGACCATGTCTTTCGCGACAGCCCATATCGCCGCATGCTGTTCGGGTAATGTGAATCGCATCATGCCCAACTTTGCATCGCGCATGTGGATGAAGGACAAGGACAATGGACTGGTTGCCGCCCTCTACGCGCCGTCGCAGGTGAAGTATCGCGTTGGAAAGCAGCAACGCGAAGTAGTAATTACCGAGAATACTCGCTACCCATTCTCTGATCGCATTGTCTTCACGATGAATATGAAGGAAGATTGCGAGTTCCCTTTCACGGTGCGGATACCAGGCTGGTGCAAGAACGCGAGCGTGCTTGTGAACCATCAGCCCCTCAGCCAGGAACTGATGTCGGGTAGTTTTGTCAGAATCAATCGGAAGTTTCGTGATGGCGATGAGGTCGCCGTGATCCTTCCGCAGGTGATAAAAGCGAGTGATTGGCCGTTCGATGGAATCGCCCTTGAGAGAGGTCCTCTTGTTTACTCCCTGAAAATCGATGAGGAATGGGATTCAACGACGAAATTGATTGAATCGGCCGTCGAACTCCTCGGAGTTTATAACATACGTTCTCGTTACCCGGGCCTGCTTGGACGGAATGTCTACCCGAAGAGTCATTGGAATTATGCACTGGACATTAACTCTGAGAATGTCGGAAGCGCCATACGGGTAACTCAAAACGAGTGGCACGAAGACGCTCCGTGGAGCACAAAGGAACCTCCAATTCAACTTCAGGTTCCAGCTCGACGAGTCATCGGTTGGGATTTCGATCGGCCCAGCGAAATCATCGTCGAGGGTGGGATCGACGACCCCGGTCTTGTGTCAAAGAAGTACGACACGAAATACGATGATCCGAGTTGGCTACGCAAAGGAGATTTCGTTTTCACTCCGCAACTACCCTCGCGATCAGATTCAGGGATTCGACTGTCAGAAGACACCGAATTGGTGACGCTCGTTCCTTATGGGTGCGCGAAACTGCGAGTCACTATCTTCCCGAGAGTCGACAAGCTGAGGAGCCTCGGCTCGTCTTAGCACATCTTGTGCTTGCCCATGAGCCGACTTGCGCCCTGAGCAGCCAAGTCTCGGGGTCGCAAACCAGGCTTCCGCGGTGTGTCGTTCGTGACACGGAATGTCAGCAGCTTGCTGCTACCATGTCTCCACTGATCCAGATCTGCATCACCCGAAAGAAGGGACCTTCTTAAAGGTCGAGCGGGTTTGGAGACCCGGCGACGTGGTTACTTTGACCTTCAACTTCAAGGTCCGCACAGAAAACCGCAGAAACAATGCGGTAGCGATTGCCTGGGGGCCGCTCTACTTTGTCCTCCGAATTGGGGAATCGTTCCGAAGCATCCCACTCGATGTTCCGCGCAGCAATAACGTGGTTCCTGCTCCGCCCGGTTGCGTCAACTGGCAGATTACCCCTACAACCGATTGGAACTACGCATTGGCAATCGACCGTATCAATCCCAAGTTCACGATGATCACGACCAAGACCACTTCGATGCCATTTGCACAAAAGGGAGAGTTTGTGAAACGGCCTGGCGCGAGCGAGTTTTTGCCGTGGCAGGAGGACGTTCCATCGTGCTCAAAGTCAAGGCCAGGCGCGTTCCTGGGTGGGGCATGAACGGAGCCAATGCCGGCCAGGTTCCCTCAAGCCCGGTGCATGTCGATTCTCCGGAAACCTCGGTTGAACTCATTCCGTATGGCTGTTCGAGGCTGCGGATTGCCGAGTTCCCGACCGTTTAACGAAGAACCTTAAGGCATGAGTGGCCACCTTGCAGCGCTTTCCACTCTTTGCGGCGTGAAGGGCCGCCGGCGCAAACCAATCAAGAAGTGCAAGCCGAGGATCCCCCGCCGATCGGCGCATTCGATAATCTCCCAACAAAAAAGCTGCTCACGCCCGATGGTTCGCGGGCGTGAGCAGCCTGGTGCGGAGAACGAGTTAGAAGTTGAATTTCATGACAAACACGCCCGAACGCGGGCCGTTGTCACCGAGAGCATATCCAAAGTCGCCACCTTGGTCGGCAATCTCGCCATCCACATTAAATATTCCAGCGAACGATGCGTGGTTGAGCGCGTTATTGAACAAAGCCTGGAATTCGGCCGAAGTGTGTTCCGTGATTTTGACCGCCTTGATCAGGCTCAAATTGGTGTTATCTGAGCCCGGCCCGGCAAAGAATCTCTTTCGAGCGTTACCCTGCTGGCCAATCGGTTCCGGGCTGAAAAGATTGACGTTGAACCAGGGATTGCCGTGCCGCGGGTTGTGATCGCCCACAATCTTCCCTGGGGTGTACTCGGGTTCGTTTGTAGTGCCGGACCACGCGCTGGCGCCTTGATCGCCCACCAACGAGTTGTCGGAGTACTCATCCTGGATGAGAACCGGGACGCCTTGTTCAAATTGAGTGATGCCGGAAACCTTCCAGCCCCGCGTTAACCTGCCGTCATGCCGGAAGAGCTTGTCGAAGGGTAGCTCATAGATGTAGTTGGCAGTAAAGTTGTTCCGCGAATCGTAGTCGGATTCAGATCGGAAAAAGTTATGGTCGCCATTGAGAAATATCTGGTCGCCACGTCCAGACCCATTGTCCATCGCTTTGCTCAACGTATAGCCAACCTTGAAGCTCAGGCGATCTGTTGTATACCGCACCGTGCCAATCAGAGCGTTGTAAGCCGAGTTACCCACATTGAGCTCCAGGCCCTGGGCTTTAAAGAGCGGTCCAAGGGCTCCGACGCGCGTGGTGTCGATTATCTGGCCGCTGGCTGTGGTATAGACTTGTTCCTCACCGCCCGGGCCGCACGTGGGTGAGCCAGGCGCTACCTCACTTGTCTGACTCACGCTCAAGCAAAGCGCAGCACTGGCCGGATTCTGGTCCGCGGTCACCGTTAGGTGATGCCCGAACGCCCCCACATAACTCACACTGAACAGGGTCTTCGAGGTAAGCGCTCGTTCAATAGCCAGATCGACGTGTTCTTCATACGGGCTCGGAGAATGGAGGAGCGGGTTCCTTTTTGCCGCAAGGGGCAAATACCTCGACCAGTCCAAATTCTTGTCGTCTGAAAAGGGAGGGATCGGGAACGGGTTTGGCAGCAGGGCGCCGGTCTGCCGGATGACAAACGGTTGCGCAAACATAACTCCCTGATTGATGGGGTTGTACAGCGAGACGGGAGGAGCCGCAAGATTGAAGTCGTTATAGCCTTCGATGTTGGTATAGTGCATCCCGTATCCCGCTCGAATGCTGCTCTTGCCTGCCCCGCCAAAAATTGTGTGCAACAAGCCGCTGGAGAAATCGGGAGAATAGGCCGCTCCCAACCGTGGGCCAAAGTCATGCCAGTTGATAAACGAAAGGTGTTCCGGGACGCCGGCATCGCCTGGGAAAACGTACCCTAGCGGGGCAGTCGGGAAAGTTGTCGATTGCAGCCCGGGCAGAACCACGGGGTTCAGGTTATGCTCTTCTCTCCAGAACGGATCCACTTCCCAGCGCACACCGTAGTTGAGGGTCAGGTTCTTGAGCGCGCGCCAGCTATCCTCAGCGTAGATCCCGGCGTAGAAGTTCCTGAGATTCAGGCCGGCGGGAGCTCCTTGAGCCCAGCTCGTCGGCGCGCCAATCAGCAGATCGGCAAGGCCGCTTCCAGTCTCGGTGCCGTTAAAGTTGAAACTGCCGTTACTGCCGTTGTTGGGATGGGTGAGGTCCACCTGATCCCAGTGATATTGGGCGCCGAACTGCAGCGAGTGGGTGCCGACAATTTTCGTGAAGTCGTCCGTGCCCCCGTAGGTATTGTTGGCCTGGGATACGATCGAAAGCGGTGCTCCTACACTGCCGAGATTACTCACGGAAATCGCCGGCCAATTCTGATACTGCGCCGGCGCAAGCTGCACAATGCCGCCATCCGCGGGGTTGGTGTCAAAGCCCAGGGAGGCCAGGTCTTTCCCACCCGATGAGGTCAAGCCCTGGACGTTCAAATTACGCGTATAGCTGGCGGTGAAAGCGTTCACGGCGGTCGATCCGAATGTCGTTCTGAGGGTCGCAACCCACAGTTGCGCTTTCCCGGACTCTAAGTTGGGAAAACCGGGGACGGTTGGGCCGTAGCCGGGGGGGTTGTACAGCGACCAGGGATCGTAGTGATAGTAGCCTGAAACAGCTCCAAATCGAGTGTTGATATCGCCCCTGAACCCGCCTTTGTTATCCGTCTGCGTGTTCTGGGCCGCTGCCGCGGTAAAAGCCGGCTGGCCGTTGATCAGGGTTGTATTCGACGAGGGGAACAGAGTAAGTGCATTCGCGCTGACCGGCGACCACGCTGCTGTTGGAATGACCGCACCCGGAAAGACGCACTGCGTAGTACTGGTGCAGTCAGACGTGTAGTAAGGCTCGCCGCTGGTTATGGTGCCCGCGGGGAGACCCAGTCGCTGGTTTAACACTTCAGCAAAATAGGAGCCGTTGACACTGCCCGTCAAACGAGACGCTTGATCAGACAGATCGCCGGTCTTCTCGGCGGCCGTGGGAGCCTGGCCGAGGATCTGGTTGTTGGACGACTCTCGGGTGCCCTGGTAGTCCGCGAAGAAGAAAAGTTTGTTGCGCAGGATCGGCCCGCCCGCCGTACCGCCAAAGATGCTCTGCTGGTAAGGTGAATTCGTGTGGGTAAAGTAGTCGGCCGCGTTGAGATCTGTCTCGCTTAAGTACTCAAACGCGTCTCCATGGAATTGATTGGTTCCCGACTTGGTAACGACGTTGGCGACGGCGCCGCCATACCCGCCATATTCGGCCCCGGCGTTGTTGGTGACAATGCGAAATTCCGCGATGGAATCCATGACCGGGAGCAGGTAAGTACCTTCACCCAATCCGTCCACCGTGTTGGCTCCGTTGACCAGGAAGCCGCTGTGCACATCTTGTGCGCCGCCGATGGAGATGAGGCCGTTGTTGCCAGTGAAATCGGGCTGAATCGTGCTGTATTGCGATACGCTGATGGCGACAGCTCCCGGTTGAAGCGCCAAAAGGTCGGTGTATGAGCGATCGGAGATCGGCATTTCGGCCATTGATTCTCCGCTGATCACATCCCCTAGCTGCGCGTTCTCGGTATCTACCTGCGCTTCCGTAGAGACTACCGTAACCTGCTCCGATGTCGAGCCCACACTCAGCGTGGCATCGACCCGCTGGGCTGTATCGATATCGATCACGATCTTGGTTTGTTCAAATTTCTGGAAACCACTCTTCTGAAAATCCACGTCGTAAACACCGACGGGAAGCGAAGGAAACTTGTAGAATCCGGCGGAGTCGGTCTGGACGTTTAGCTCGACGCCGGTTAACTCATTCCGCAGCCGAGCCGTCGCTCCCACAACCACGGCACCCTGCGCATCGGTTACGGTGCCGGAAATGCTACCGGTGGTTGCGGCGAACAGGGGGCAGGTAGCCAGCCCCAGCAGCAGCACTAAAACCCCCAGCCGAGTTTTGTTGGCTGCGGAGATAATCGACGATGTCCGTTGCTTAACAGCGGCGAATCTGCCGTAGAACATTTGGTTCAGGATCATGCCCAGGACCCTCCCTTGTGAGACCTATTGGTTGTCAATTCAAATTGAAAATAACACTATGCTTTATTGAGCATAAGCGTCAAGGATATTTTTATATTCAGGCATAATGATACTTGTCTGTGATATATATCACAAGCCGGAATTACAAATCGTTTGACATGACCGCCAAGAAAACAAGTGATTTACCTGAAATCCGGGCCTTCCCCGGCCATCTGCCCTCAACGGAGCCAAAATTGCTGTGCCATTTATCCGGGAATCGTTGCCCGATTATTTTAAAAAATAAAATATGATGCGTACAACGTCTCTTTTGTTTCAGCCGTTTATGTGCCGTTGGGGTCGCCCCGTTTGTCTGCGTGTTCTCTTCTGACGGAAGCCGAAATGGAGGCGAGCGTTGCCGTGGGCGATATCACAACTTGGGTATGGCCCAATGGTAGAATCGCCCAGGCTGAGACCACTTCCCCAAGGTCAAAACTGAAATGAGGCGGTCATGAAGTCTGGTTCGGAGCCGGCAGGGTATGAAGTGAATCGCCGTGAATTCATTCGCCTTTCCTTGATGAGTTCGGCGCTGCTCGCGGGTTCGAGCGAGTTGCTGGAGGGTGAGGAGACGGATTCGGCTTCGTCGCAATATGCTGCAATGCGCTTCCTGGCGCCCGGAGCCGTACAGCCTGAAGGATGGCTCCGCAAGTATATGGAAAAGCAGGCGGCGCAATTGGGCTCGAATCTGCCGAAAATCTCGTATCCGTTTAACCGTGAGTTTTGGAGTGGCTTCGAATATACAGATCCGACAGGATACAGATGGTGGCCCTGGGAACAGAAGGCCTATTGGATAGATGGGGCCTCTCGTTTAGCCGTTGTGCTTCACGACCAGCAGCTTATGGCCCTGGTTCGGACCTCTATCGACTACACATTGAGTCACGTTGATGCCGACGGATACCTGGGGCCAAAGTATCTCCAGGGTCCTACCCCAGACGATCATCGCTGGCCTCATGCAGTCCTTTTCCGCGGCTTCGCCGCACTGGGCGACGCTCAGACCCCGCTGGCATTGCCATCCCGCGCAACCATTGTCGAAGAGATGCAGAAGCACTATTTGAACGATACGGCTTCCTATTCAAAGCCGATAAGAAACGTCACTAACATCGAGGCGATGCTGTGGTGCTACGGCCACACCGGCGAATCCCGCCTGCTTGACATGGCTGAGAAGGCGTGGCAGGAGAATTTGAAGCTAGCTGCCGACCCGGAGCATGGAGACATGACGCCTCTGCGTGTCTATGCCAACACTCCCATCCTGGCCCATGGAGTGACCTACGCTGAGATCATGAAGTTGCCCGCCATTCTTTATCTCTACACGGGCAACGACGAGTATCTCAGGTTTGCGCTGGCGGCAGAACGCCGCATCTTTGACCACCACATGCTGATTGACGGCATAGCTTCCACCACGGAGGATTACCGAACGGTAACTTCGCTCGACGCTCATGAGACTTGCGATATCTCCGATCAGACCTGGTCATGGGGTTACATGCTCGCGGCTACCGGAGACTCAATCTGGGCGGATCGCGTGGAGCGCGCGTGTTTCAATGCTGCACCGGGGGCCATCAAGAACGATTGGAAGGCGGTGCAATACTTCTCTTGCCCCAACCAGTTCCTGGCCACATTGACGTCCAACCACTGCATCGAGAAGTACGGCAACGGTTGGATGGCTTATCAGCCTAATCCTGGGGAAGAGACTGCATGCTGCGGCGGGAATGTGCATCGTATTTTTCCCAACTATGTTCTCCGCATGTGGACGAAGACCAACGACGGCGGACTGGCTGCCGTTCTTTATGGCCCGTCGAAGGTAAATGCAAAGGTAGGAACCGAAGGCCGGCAGATCGAGATTGTCCAAACGACAAGCTATCCATTCGATGAAGAAATACACTTCAAAATCAATCCCAGCACTTCGGTTACATTTCCACTTTCATTCAGAATTCCTGGTTGGTGCGACGAGCCACGCCTCACGGTGAATGGCAAAACGGTGTCAGCCACACGGAGTGACAAAGGATTCCTGGTTTTACAGCGCACGTTTAACCCCGGCGATCAAGTGGCTCTAACTCTTCCCATGAAGGTGGCGGTTTCGCATTGGCCTGAAAACGGCATGGGAATTGAACGGGGGCCCCTGGTGTATTCCTTGCCGATCAAGGAAGATTGGAAGTCGTTCGTCAAGCCTAAATACACGACGGCCGAGTTTCCGGGCTGGGAGGCTACTCCGGCCAGCGCATGGAACTACGGAATTGCGCTTGATCCGGCCAAGTTGGTGAGTGAGATTGAGATCGAGCAGCGGCCACTGACGCAGAGTCAAGCGGAAGATCCCTGGGCCAATCCGCCCATCACCCTTACCGCACCGGCAAGAAAGATCGAGGGCTGGGAACTGTTAGCCAATCCGGACAACCCTAGCCAGAGGTTCACTCCGTGTCTGCCGGAGTTGAGCGCGACCAAGGTCAGCGAGACACTCGAGCGATTAACTCTGGTCCCCTATGGTTCGACCCAGTTGCGGATTACCATCTTTCCCGCGCTACCCGGCAAACGCGAAGGCTGACGGGACTAATTCTCGCGGAAAAGCCCAGAAGTGGATTCAGGGAAAACCAGGATCGATCTATTTCATTCACGCACCGGTATTGTCCATATTTAAAAGGACCCCATGCTACTATTGTTTCGTTCATTAATTTAATCACCGAATTTTGTTGATCTGGAACGCGAGAAACGCATTGTGCCGTAAGAATTAGAGTGCGGCGGCATTTGAGTCAAGTTTGGTTATGGAGCGCTACTCTTATGCGCCGGTCTTCTGGTAGTTCGGACTCAGCCCTTTGATTTGCGTTTCGATTTTATGGGTCGCTTTCAACCCGATTCAAAATCTCTCAAGGAGTCAACTACCGTCCCAGTATGAAAAATAATCATTCTTTCCGAAATCTGACCGCCCTCGTGACCGGCGCGAGCAGCGGCATTGGGGAGGCAACATCAATTGCTCTTGCGCAGCAGGGCGCCGATGTCCTCATCCATTACAACTCAAAGCTTGCAGAGGCTGACGCCGTGCTTAAGAAAGTGCAGGAACTCGGTGTCAAAGCGGAGTTAGTACAGGCAGACCTGACCACGGCGGAAGGAACACAGAAACTGTCGAGATTTGCTCAAAGCAAAGCGATCGACATTCTTGTGAACAACGCGGGGTCGCTGATTGCGCGAACCAAAGTGCTGGACTTTACACCTGAGCTTTGGGAACAGGTGATAATGCTGAACCTGACAAGCGCGTTCTTTGTTTCTCAAGCTGTGCTGAAAGGTATGGCTGAGCGCAAACGCGGATTTATTGTGAATGTGTCGTCAGTGGCTGCGCGGTTCGGAGGCGGCGTGGGCGCACTTGCCTATGCAACTGCTAAAGGCGCAATTTCGACCATGACGAAGGGCCTGACGAAAGAGTTCGCTCCGCTGAATATTCGCGTGAATGCGGTTTCGCCAGGCACAGTGGACACGAATTACCATCGCTCGTTCTCCACGCCTGAGGGCCTCGACGGAGTGCGTGCCGCGACACCTGTTGGCCGGCTGGGGACACCCGAGGAGATTGCCGATGTGATTGTGTTTCTCTGCAGCGATCAGGCCAGCTTCATTCACGGCCAGGTGATTGAGGTCAACGGCGGATTCCTGATGGCGTAGCGCGGAATGAATCGCGCGCATTGTGGTGTTCATCGGCCAGGGAACGGCTGAAATCACCATTTGCAGAAGGGTGAGCACGTCATCTGGTTTGCGATTTGTTCCACTTACATCGTCATAAACACAAGAGGATCCCGCGTGGCTCCAAAATTGATCGACTTCAGCGAATCATGAAGGCGTGCTTCGCGATGGCCCATTTGAATGAGGGAAATTAGAGATGACGAGTATGGAAATGCCGAAGACAGGCCGGATACGTGCTTCGATCGCAAATGCGCTGTGCGGAAATCACAATCCCGCACTCATCATGAGGGCTACAGCGCTTCTTCTAAGTCTTGGGGTGTCAGCGCTCTGCTTCGCGCAGAGCGACAAGACTGCCGGCCAGGACCACACGGGACCTTTGGCTAAGGTGATCGAACCGTACATCGACAATCATGAGATCGCCGGAGCTGTCATCCTCATCGCTAATCGGGATCGAGTGATTGATCGGGAGAGCATCGGCTATGCGGATCTGGCGGCCCACCAGCCAATGAAGTCGAACGACATGTTCTGGATCGCATCGATGAGCAAGGCAATGACCGCAGCTTCTGTCATGATGCTTGTGGACGAAGGCAAGATTTCACTCGACGATCCCGTGGAAAAATACCTGCCAGAATTCAAAGGCCAGATGGTGTCTTCTGCTCCGGACGCGGATTCCGCGCAGGCGGCGACATCCGGACAGGCGCAGAAGGCTCCGGTCAAGCTTGAACCTTTGAAGCATCCCATCACGATACGCGAAATTCTAAGCCATACAAGCGGCCTTTCGTTCAGTTCAAGGCGCGAGCCGGGAGCGCTTGACCTGCTTCCTCTCAAGGCGGCTGTCGAGAGTTACGCCGCCGAGCCGCTGCAAACGCAACCTGGAGTGAAATTCAGCTACAGCAACGAAGGCATCAATACCGCAGGGCGAATAGTTGAAGTGGTGAGCGGCATGCCTTTTCAAGACTTTCTTGAGCGGCGCTTGTTTTTGCCGCTGGGCATGAAAGATACAACGTTCTGGCCGACCGTCGATCAACTTAAGCGCCTCGCAAATTCCTACGAAAGCGGCAGCCTTCGCGAGGTGACGATCGATCAACTTACCTATCCGCTCAGCGACCGCGCGCGCCGCTTTCCCATTCCAGCCGGTGGCTTGTTTTCAACGGCCGACGATGTCGCTCGCTTTTGCCAGATGATGCTGAACGGCGGAACATTTCAAGGGAAACGCTATCTGTCTCCCGAGTCCGTTCGGCTGATCACTTCCAAGGAAACCGGCGACGCCGTCGCCAAGTCATACGGCTTTGGTTGGAATGTGGGCGATGGTTTCTTCGAGCATAGCGGAGCCTACAAGACCGACATGAAGGTTGATACGAAGCGTGGTTTGATTGTCGTCTTCATGGTGCAGCACGCGAACGATTGGGATCTTGAGGGACGTGAGCGCCTGATGGATGCCCTCGAACAGACGGCGGTCCCCGCCGGTAGCGGCCCCATCGCGGCTCTGCTGCCCCGGTTACTTTCGCCGCATGGCATTCCA
Organism: uncultured Acidobacteriota bacterium; assembly: GCA_963833995.1. Classification (GTDB taxonomy): domain Bacteria; phylum Acidobacteriota; class Terriglobia; order Terriglobales; family Acidobacteriaceae; genus Telmatobacter. The sequence goes on from CAWIAE010000016.1 coordinate 119,509, forward strand.
ACGTCTCCAGAGATTAGTGCCGACAAGCAAGCAGATATTGACGAAGATATCTCGCGCCATCTGGGCGATGTTTCGGCGGACCCTGGTCCCAAAGCAAATCTTTCCCCGTCGATGAGCCCGGCAGCAGTTCACGCCGCCATGGCTAAAGTGGCCGACTGGGAGTTAGAGCGCGCGCAACCTTATTTCACGCAGAACTGGACATGGAGTGTGCTCGATACAGGATTTATGGCTGCATCGCGAGAGTTGCGCGATCCTCGCTACAGCAATGCCATGGAGGCGATGGCCCAGAAGTTTCATTGGGAACTCGGAGCCGAAGACCCGGCGGGCAGAGGTTGGCCCGATAACAACGATCAGGCACTCGCGCAAACCTATCTCGAACTGTATTTTCTCAATCCGTCGCCCGAAAAAATCGATCCATCGCGGAAAGGTTTTGACAGCCTCTTTACCGCCAAAATGCCCCCCGTCCCTGAAGGTCAGTTCCCTATCTGGTGGCAATGGTGCGACACACTGTTCATGGGACCCCCCGCCTGGGCGCGAATGGCCGCCGCAACTCATGACTCGAAATATCTCGACTACCTCGACAAGCGTTGGTGGGAGACATCCGGCGCGCTCTACGATCCGCAATACCATCTCTTCTATCGCGACAAAACGTTCATCGGGAAAAAGGGCCACGCCGGCAAACCCATTTTCTGGTCACGCGGAAATGGCTGGGTGATGGGCGGCCTCGCTCGCACTCTCGAATACATGCCGAAGGACTATCCCAACCGGGGCAGGTTTGAGGCACAGATGCGCGATCTGGCGGCCGAGTTTGCCTCCATTCAGGACCCTGACGATGGCTTATGGCACTCCGATTTACTCGATGCGGCTGACTATCCTCAGCCGGAGATCTCCGGATCGGCGTTGATTACGCTGGGGCTGGCCTGGGGAGTGAACCATGGCGTGCTGGATCGAGCAACCTATACGCCAGTCGTTGCGAAAGCCTGGCGCGGAATGGTAAATGAGATCTACGCCGACGGACGGCTTGGCAACATCCAGCAGACGGGTGGAGCACCGGATTACTACCTGCCCAGTTCGAGTTACAACTTCGGCGTTGGAGGTTTTCTTCTTGCCGGCGAGCAGGTGGCAAAGCTCGGCGAGCATGGCCAGAAATAGCGACTCAACGTTTGGATGAACCGGCGCGTGCCATCAGGCGCGAAGCAGCGTCCGCGCATTCCCTTCAAGCAGAGCCTGCTCCTGCTCAGCAGGCAGGGCCTCTGACCGAACCTTCAACGACGCTGACTCAAAATAGAAGAATGGCGAATGCGAACCAAAAACGACTCGTCTGGGCGAAGTTGCAGCGATCAATTGGCCAAGTCCGCCTACTCCTTCGTTCATCGCAATATCGAAATATGCATTCTCTGCTCTTCTTATCTTCGCGATACCCTCGCCGGCGTCATCATCGGTCCAGTTCTTTGAGTTCAGGAAGACAACGCGTGCGCGCGGCAGGCGCGCCAGCAGATCGGCAAGCGGCGAAGGATCGGCCGGTTGAATTACCGTCTGTTGTGTGCGTGTGTCTTCCATTGAAAGCGCGATCTGAACGATGAGATTGCGGTCTGATGCCGCGGAGATCAATTCCGGAATCGCGGGATCGGCGAATGTATAGCCGTGGTAGTTCGGAAAGAGGCGGATGCCTGCCATATGATGAACCTCATGGCAGCGCCGCAAGTCTTCCTTCCAATCCGGCAATTTTGGATTGACGCATCCGAATGGCACCAAGAAACCTGAACCGTTCCGTCTGCAGGCATCCGCGAGCCGGAGATTCACGCCCGCAATATCGCGATTCAACAGGGCCTCATAACTGCTTGCCCATGCCTGCGTCACGCCTCTTGCGCGAAGGCGGCTCGCCAGGGTTTCCGGGTCGTCTCCGACGACCCGACGAAAAGGCCAGCGGAACAAGTTGACGTTGGTATCGATCATGACGTCATCCCTTTCGCGCGTAAAACCGGTTCCAGCAGCTTGCGGATGTTTCCCCCCAAGATCATCCCTTTGGCTTCGTCTGGGATCTCGGCGCCCAGAACCTTCGCAACCTGCGAGGCAAAACTTCGGCCTCCGACATCGCTGCCATAGAGCACTCGTTCAGCACCTAGCTCACGAACGGCCATCTCAACAAATCCTGAAGTTGGATCTGATCCGGCAATGTCTGCATACACGTTTTTTGTATCTCGAATGATGCGGATGCCGAGCTCCCAATTGCCGCCTGTGTGACCGCAGATGAGTTGCGCTTTCGGGTGGCGCCTGGCAAGTTCTACAACATCGTGAGGGGTCGACTCGCCTGGCCCGTTGCCCTCGCTGTTGAGCCAGGTGTGCTGAAGAATCGGCACATTCATTGAGATTGCGCGTTCCACAATCGGATCTAGTTGCGGAGCATTACACCTGAGGTCGGTTTGCACCTCGCCAATGCAAACCATGGGTCCGTCGCGCACGCAGCGGTCAAACTCTTGCAAGCTGGCGTCGACATGCTCGGGATTCACATACAGCGACCCGTATGCCCGGTCCGGAAAATGCTTTGCCGCGCGAATGACCCGATCATTCTCGATTCGCACCTGATCCGGAGTCGCGTGGCTGTCGTACTCTTCATATCCCTGCGAGAGAATGAGACGCTCGATTCCGAGCCGGTCCATATGACGGACCAGAACTTCCATGCGTTCCTCAGGCGTAGTGCCGGGCAGAGCTCCAAGATGGCTGTGGATATCCCAAACCCGGAACGATCGATTCAGCTCTACTTTTGAACCTGGCTCTTGTCCCTTAAACTGTGCTCCTGCCGAGATAACTCCCGCCGCCATACCCTTCAGGATCGTTCGCCGATTGAATTGCAAGACTTGCCTCCGATTTTCAAGCATCCGGCCAGGGAACAACGGCTGCGAGAACCCAAGAAGTGGCGAGCCACGGGCCGCCGCTTTCAAGTCGAAAGACGAAACCGGCCAATCACCTTGCCTTGCCGGCTTTTCCGATCACGCCCAAATTATGCATTGGCGCGCTAGTCGGACAGGAGCGCCTGATGGACCTTTTCGAATGCGCGAATAATATCACCCTCATCGCGCTCCGTAAGCGAGGAGGGAATCGCAATGAGAATGCTCCGCTCAAACAAGCTATCGGCCACCGGGCAAGTTCCCTTGGCGTACTGCGTCCGCAGGCCGGAATTTTCTGAAAGGTTCCACGGGAAACCACCGCGATCGACACTCGTCATCTGCACCAGGCTGGCGATGTTGTAGTAAAGATGGAATCCCCACTCGGTCATAAGAATGTTTGAGAGCCCCTGAGAATGAGTGACAATTCCCTCCGCCCTCAATGCCCTGTTCACTTTCCGTGCGGTTTCTGAATCTATATACGTGGTAATCAGGAAGGGAGACGTGTCTCCGGCCGGATCAACGATCCTGCGCAAGAGAATGCCGGGAAGCTTCTCCAGCGTTTCTCGAATGCGATACTTGCTGCGATGCATGCTGGCCGTGATTCGAGGGAGCTTTGCCAATTGCACCCGCAAAACCGAAGCGCGGAGTTCATCAAGCCTGCACCCCTGCCCCCATAAACACAAATCAGGATCGTTCAAAATGAGGCGACCTTGCTCATTCCGCGCGTAACCCAGATCGTGGCACGCAAAGGCGCGGTCGTAAAGCCTGCGCGTATTCGTAACCACGGCGCCGCCCTCTCCTGAAGTCATGTTTTTGTTCATCTGGAAGCTGAAGACGCCCATGTCGCCAAAAGTCCCAACCCGCTGACCGTTGACACTGCCCCCAATGCACTGGGCACAGTCCTCAAGCAGGAACAGCTTCCTGCGATTAGCTATTTCCCGGATGGCTTGAATATCAGCGGGAGCGCCGCTCATGTGCACGACGATGATTCCCGTTGTCTTGCTGCTGATCCGATCTTCAAGAGCCTTCGGATCGATGCAGAAAGTGTCATCGATATCCGCCAGCACGGGAATGGCTCCTCGATTGACCACTGCCGCAGCCACGGAAACCCACATGTACGCCGGAACGATCACTTCCTGCCCCGGCCCCACTCCAAGGGCAGCTAATGCAACACCCAGGGCAGCCGTACCACTGCTCACTGCCACCACGTGCGACACATCGAGAAATCGAGCAAACTCCGATTCGAACGTCTCAACTTCTTTTTGCAGATCAACGCCGTAGTATCGAAATAACGACCTGCTTCGCACCACGCGCGCAGCGGCTTCAACCTCTTCCGCACCCATATGGTGTACACCCGGAAATTCAAGAGGGAGGGGCTCGGTTCGTACCGGCGTCCCGCCATCAATTGCCAACCGCACTTCTACTGCTTCGGGATCCTGGATTGCGCTCTTTTTTTCATTTTGCATGGAATCTCCCTCTAGCCGGCCCTGCATAAATCCACCGCTTGATCCTCAATGAGTATATGGAGTCAGGCATCCCAATCTCTCCGCCGCATTCGCAATTACCTTGCACGCGAGGGCGGAGTTACCGGGGAAACCCAGCATCTCCGTGATCGGCGTTCAACTTCTCTTAGGCTTCGTTTGTTTCCTCATTGAAATATATTAGTGAATTATCCGGATTGTCAACCACTTGTTAATTCCAATATGAAATATGGATGGCGCGGACTCATCGCGCATCAGTCGTTCTTCATCGCTTCACGCTTTAGAAGCCATGACTTGCAATCCATCTCACCTGTACAGCCAGTCAGTGCGCCCTCCGATCCCGCAAAGGTGTGGCGGAGGTCGTACGGCGGATCCCATGCAGCGTCGATGCGGGTTCAGGTTGGCACGGCAATTCACGACGTCTGAGAATCTGCTGGCTCCTTGATCTCTACCCGCTGATTCGCCGCTACTTCGGAAAGTCTTTGCACCTTCCCTGATGGCCAATGGACCTCGATCGCACCTGTCTGCTCGTTGCCCAATCCAAAATGAACTGTCAAGTCGCTGCTGGACGCGTATCCCACGCTGTTGGTCACACATCGAATCTGCGTTCTCATTCCTGATTTGCATGTAACCTGCGCGCCAATTGCCGAGCGATTGCTTCGGGTGCCAATCAGGTGCAATTGCAGCCAATGTTGCATTGGACTTTTGTTCCACCACAATTCGGTCGGCCCATTTAAAGAACTCACAGCCACATCGAGGCGGCCATCGCGATCGAAATCCGCGAAAACGCAGCCGCGATGAAAACGCGGTGGACCCAGGCCGATCCCAGATTCTTCTGAGACATCGATGAATTTACCGTCCAGGTTTCTGAATATCCGATTTGTCATCTCTTCACCCGCGTCCAGTCCGCCGGCGGCGACGAAGAAGTCCACCCAGCCATCGTTGTCGAGATCGACAAGGCCGCATCCCCAGCCGCTCACCGGGCGGGTCAGGGTCATCAGATGAGTCGAAACGCTTCCATCTTCAAACTCCCCATGTCCGCGGTTCATGAAAACTCCAAAACCCTCGTTCTTCAGTGCGGTCATCACAAGATCGAAGCGGCCATCCCCGTCGATATCTCCGAAGTCCGCACCCATTCCTGAGAGACTTCGGCCATCTTCGTTGTAGGCCACGCCGGCATCGAGACCCATCTCTTGAAAGCCATGACCTGCATTGCCGAAGAGAAGGTTGCGAGCATTATCGTTTGCGACGAATATCCCAGGCCGACCGACTCCGCCAAAGTCCGCTACCGCAATTCCCATTCCCTTGCCGAGCGCTTCTGCCAAAGGTCCTTTTCCCGTGACCTCAGTAAAGGTTCCATCTCCGTTGTTGTGAAAAAGCTGCATCGCCTCCGCGCGATATTTGTCTGGATGGCAGTAAAGCCGCGTGCCCGGAGTCGCCCCTCCACAAATGGGATCGAGCCCCGGAGCCCAATCGCAACAATTGGAAATGAATAAATCCAGTTTTCCATCGCGGTCGTAGTCGACCCAGGCGGCGGCGATTGACCAGAGTTTTTGTAACCTGGGCGAGGTGAGCCCCGCCGCCTGCGTCACATCTGAGAACGTCCCATCTCCATTGTTATGGAAAAGCTGGTTGCCGTGTACGCCCGCGACAAACAGGTCGTCATGACCATCGTTGTCGTAATCTCCAACAGCAACGCCTATTCCGAAACCGTGCCCAGCCACGCCAGCCTTTTCAGTGACATCGGTGAAGGTTCCGTCGCGATTGTTCCGATAGAGACGATTCCAATAGGTCGAATCACTCTTTTCAAGTTGAGGCAATGTCGCCCCGTTCACACAGTAGAGATCTGGCCAACCGTCGCCGTCAAAATCAATAACGCCGAGTCCGCCCGCCATCGATTCCGGTTGGTACAAATTTCCGGTTGCGCCATTGCGAAGCAGGAAATCCAATCCACTAGCCGGCGCTCCGTTGACCATTCGGATAGGCGCCGTGACGGCGGAAGTCCATCCCTTTCGGACAAGCCCAACCTCTGAGATCAACGCTGCCGCTCGTATAAGAAACTCGCGCCTACTTGGGCCCATCGGTGCTCCCAGGCCCGGCATCCTCTAACGAGGAGTTCGCCAACTTTGAAGCTTCAGCAGCAGCCTGCTCCGCCTCCGCCACTCGGCCTATTTTGCGCAAAGCAGTCGCGAGCATTCCATGGAGGGCGCCTTTCTCGTCAGGATAACCAGCCGACAACTCCGGCCTGAGGTAGCGCACGGCTTCTTCCGGGTGGCCTAATTGTCCGTAGGCGACTCCCGTTTCCACTCTTGACCAGGCGCTCGTTGGATCCACCGTCCTGAGCCTCTTCAACAAGGCAAGAGCCTCGGAATAGCTTCTGTCATTCAGGGCCATCTGGGCCAGGGTTTGAAGCGCCGACGATTGACGCGGGTCTGCATTCAGCGCAGAAAGAGCGGCAGTCCGGGCGTCCGCTGTATTGCCGAGCACGACGTAGGTTTCCGCGAGTTTCTCAAGCAGGCGCGGATCTCTTGGCCGGGATTCCAATGCTTCCAAGTATTCCTTTTGAGCGGGTTCTGCCTGGCCATGCAACTGGAACATCACATCACCCTTCAATTCATGGAGCGCGGAATACATTCCGTGAGCATTCAACTGAGCGGCTGTGCGCTCAATCTCGTTGGTGTAACAGACTTCCAGCCAGAAGCCAGCGGTTCGTCCGTCCGCCTTCATTCCACGTTCGAGTAATGGAATTGCCTTCGCACAATTCCCCGTCCTCACGAAAGCTACGCCTCGCCAAAGGAACTCCGCAGTATTGGCCGACCTGCCTTCAGGAATCGCGGTAAGTTGCTCCCATCGGCCTTCAGCGTAGAGCTCTGTTGCACTCAAAGTCCCTCCGCCAATGGGCTGCGCAGAGGCCAACGAGCACCCCACCTCGGGACTGCGGACACAATTCCAAATTGGCCCGGCGACGTCCAGACCCGGCACCAGAGTTCGGGGCCAGAAAGCCAAGGTCCTTCGCAGCTCTGCCGGCGATCGCGATCCAATCAGTGCTAAGTCGTCCTGCGCGTCGGACCAGTGCTGGGCACTTGCAGCGAAACGCGCATCGAGATTGAGCGTTTCCGTCCCTTGAGGATCCAACTGCAATGCCTTCTGAAGGCTCTGCTGCGCCAGTGAACGCCGGCCAAGATCGAACTGCGCCAAACCCAATTCTCCCCAGATTCCTCTCTGCTTCGGGTCGGTAGCGGCGGACTTCTCCAACAAAGATTCTCTCGCATCGCTCCCTTCCGGCCGTTGCGCAGCCTCGAATCGCAACTCTTCCGCCTCACCGCCCTTCAGGCTCTGAAGAAATGCCCCCGTTTTTTGGAAGCGATCCAGGCTAAAACCTGCCCACGCGACCAGGAATTGTTCGCCTTCGCCGGATCGAGCAACTGCAGACTCGAGCGCAGATGATGCTGTCGAAAAATCTCCCATCGCAGCCGCAGCCTCTGCCAGATAAACCTCAGCGGTACCGTCATCAGATTGAGCTCTGGACGCCGTTCGCAGTGCACCGATGGAATCCTGCAGATTGCCGCTGTGAAGCAGGTCCTCACCGAGCAAAAGGTTGGCAACGTAGTTTCCCGGGGATCTTTCCACAATACGCTTCAGAATTGGAATAGAGCGGGAATAGTTCCCTTCCCGGTGAAAGGAAGTTGCTGCATTCAATTCCGAGGTGCTGGCGTCTGTGGGCGATGCAATCATCGCCTGCGCTGCGGTTAGAATCGCAGCTACACACAGGCACCCCAAGCTTTTGAGCCTGGTCGTCGCTGAATGGCTGGCATGTCTTTTAAGCGGCAAACACGGACGCATGGTACAAGTCTCCATTTCGCGTCGCCATCCTCCAATAAAGAGGGACCCCGGAAGGCTTTCATGTCTACGCCATAACCATCGTAGCCACGCCGAATGTCATTTACAAACTAACTCGCGATGATCGCGTCTCGGCACTCATGATCGGGGTCCGTTCATGCTTGTTCTTCCTCCCGGAGGTTCGTGAGTCGAAGCTTTACCTCGCGGTCCCCGATGGCCGGGCTTGTCTTTGGGCCCGTAAAGTTTCCCCAAACGATGTCAGGATACGGCCAATAGTTATAGAGGCTTAAAGAAACCAAGCCTTCTGGCATCACCGAAGCGCGAACCGCCAAGTCACCGTCAGCCTCAGCCCGAGCTCGAACGTCGCTCCCCGCCAGACTACAGGCCGCATACCAGATATTCTCTTTGAGAGACCGAAAATCGTTAGACGGCTGAGAAACAATGCTCTTTTTCCCGGAAAGAAAGAAATCTCCGGTATCTTCCGACCATGCCCAATCCGGGGCCTCCGTATAGCGAAGCGGCTGATGATTGGGTACCTTCAAGGCCACACCTTTGGGGCGACCAATGTGATCTGGTGGATACACTGACCAGAGCGAATCCCCATGCCAAGACAACTTGTCGACGTTTGCCGGAAGGAGGTATGCAACTCCGAGTTGACGGTTTGCCGGAGCCTCGCCTTCAATTCGGTACCGCGTTTTGATGAGCCCACCCCCATCGATCTCTATCTCGAACTCAACAGGAATGCTCTCAATTCCCTCTCCGAGCTTGCATTCTCCGGCGGTTCGGATGATTACGGTATCTCCACTGCTCGTTGCTGTACAACTTCGAAGGAGCCAATGAGAGATGAGCGGTCCCTCTCCGAAATCAACGTAGGGGCCACCTTTCAAGATTACTTGATTGTCGAATACTGCCTCAGTTACCAATCCGGTTGACCGGCTTACGGTGACAGAGAAGTTTGGGCCCGTAACGGCAATTTTGTCTCCACTCTCGTGAAGGTCGGCAGACGCGGCTTGCGGCTTCGGCACCGATGGCGCCCGCGGGTCAACTGCCAGCCGGAATTGATCGATGATTGACCCTCTAAATTTGAATTCGAGATCCAGGACGTCCCCTGGTTTCCAGGCGCGCGACGGTATCTCAAGATAGCCTGACTTATGCGGGTCAATGTCCACGTGTTCCAGACTTCCGGAGTCGGAGCCAACAACCCAGCGTATGTCAATTTCCTTCAAGTTAGTGTGATCGAATGCGTTCTTTATGGGGATCGTAAGTGAATCCCCGCGCGTTGGGGCCGAAAGAGGATGATCGTCAATTCGGATTGGAGAATACGCCTTCTTAGTTAGCCAGTATTCCGGCTTCTGCCGCCGCCAACCATCTATGATGCCCCAGGGGCCATAGCCGACTGGACCATCGGGTAAAAGAAACACTTCGTCGATGCCGGCCCAAATGGATCCACCGAGGCAGCCTTCTGCTGCTAAAAACTTTTCTCCAAACCTCCGGATGCTCTCACCCCAGAAATTGCGGACCCCTGGATCGCGCCGAAGAGTATCGAGGTCATAGCATGGAACGTGTGCGAATTCGTCGTTCAACAAGGGATAAGTGCTGCTTCCTAAATCGGAGTCTACTTCCGCGTAATGTTTGCTGAAGATATCGAAATCGGAGCCGGCAAGAGGGGCCGTTTCCGGGTAACTAAAGATCGTGGGCCGGGTTGGATCATGTTCTTTTGCAAATCGATGTTCGAGAGCAAAATTCTCGCCCCAATGACTTTCGTTTCCAAGCGACCAGAAAAGAACCGAAGCATGGTCACGATCACGCGCGATCATCTCCTGAAATTGACTGATGAAACGATCTGCATAGTCTGGATTCGAGGAAGGCCCGTGATCCACTTCTGACCAGCAAACGGCTGTTTCCTCCTCCACATAAATGCCATGCCTGTCGCACGCGTTGAGGAATTGCTCTGTTGGCGGGTAATGAGAAGTGCGAACGAAGTTTACATTAGCGGCGCGAAAAAGAGCGGCATCCCTTTCGTCGAACTCTACAGGAACTGCCCGACCGTATATCGGATGAATGCTGTGACGGCACACGCCGCGGAGCTTTACCGGCTGGCCATTTACCAGAAGTTGATTTCCCGCGCGTCTCACCGAACGAAACCCAATTCTGCGCCGCACCTTTTCGGTTACTCGGTCATTGACAGAGAGTGATACCTCTAATTCATAAAGATTTGGATGCTCCGCGTCCCATGGCTTCGGGCCGGGCACCACGATTTGCTGAGTTATCCGTCCTGTCTTAGGCTTGAATGAAACATTGCTGCCCTTTAGAGGGATGTTGGCGCCACTATCATCCATCAATTTGAAAGCCAGTGTTGCTGAATCAAAATCTTGTGACGATAGTTCGGCCTCTACATCGATGAGACCATCGCGATACTGCGCATCCAAAGTCACCGACATGGAAAGTGCAGCAAGATGGTTTTGTGGAACTGCAAACAGCCGCACATCACGGAGAATTCCCGCCACTGAGTGCTTCGCATAATAGCTGGCTTGTGATATATCGTCGCTTCGATCGGTAATGCCTAAAACAAGGTCCGCATCCTGACCGGCCTTGACATGATCTGTGATTTCACAATCCCATGATGTGAAGCCTCCGAAGTGGTCGCGAACGTAAACCCCGTTGATCCAAACTCTCGCATAACCATACACGCCGTCAAAACGCACAAAGGTGCGCTGATTCTCGAAGTCTGCCGGAATCCTGATCCGTCGTCTGCATGGATATTCCCTGTCAGGCGTAATCTGATAGCCCAGCGTCGCGAACTCGTTCGGCATCTGGAGATCGGACCATTTGGAGACGTCAAGATCCTCTCTCCAAAAATCGGATGCTGGTTCCGCAGTGAACTTCCAGGTACCCGCGAGACCCACAACTGGAGCAAGGACCCCACTTACAGAAGACGGTAGTGGCAGTACATGCCGGCCGCTGTGTTCAACCGCCGTCCCGGATTCTCCATTGCTCGAAGTGGTCGCGTTGCCCTGGAATGGTGCGTTTGCCGCAAGAAACAGCCCGCTGAGTGCTTCGATAAATGTTCTTCTATCCACCCTGTGCTCCCTGAAAAACGTTCCGCCGAATAGAGGTTTTCGGCTTTGGTTCAAAATGCCCGGTTTGTTCCAATCGGACTATGGCCCGACACCACCGATCTTCTGGAGATCTGTCGGACGCAACAACGGGAAAGATCGGCAACCTGCAAGCGTCTGGCTGCTGCAGGTCGCCGATCCTACGATAAAATACCCGTTCTCACAGGGCTTTAGAAGGTGAACTTTAGCGCTCCCTGCATGACCCGCGGAGGAATTGGGCCGATACTTGTGATCTGTCCCTCGCTGGCATTTCCCGGCGACGCATCGTTGTTTGGGTTACTGAAACTGGCATGGTTGAAAGCGTTGAACATCTCCCATCGGAATTGCAGTGCATATCGCTCGGCAACCCTCCAATTCTTGATGATTGCAACATCAGCCGTGTCGATTCCGGGCCCCTTGAGGATATTCTTCCCAGAGTCCCCGAATGTTCCCGCGGCATTCGGCTGAAATGCTGCTGGATTGAAGTATTGATTGAGCCATTGTGACTTGCCCCCCTGGTGGACATTAAAGGCCTTTCCCGTAAGATCGGCGCGGTCTCCGCCTTCCAATGCTCCGGAGTTGTTGTCACCGTTGCCTCCCATAATGCTGAAAGGCTGACCCGATTGGAGGGTCCAGATGGTGCTAAGTTCCCAGGCGCCCAGAACATTCTTTGCCAACATGTTCTTCGCGTCTAAAGAGGGGGTTACGTAAACAAAATTGGTGACCCAGGACAGTGGCAGGTTAAGATCCGAGATTCCCCTATCCCAGCTAAGGTTGAATGGGTCTCCAATTGTATTTCCGAAAGAGATATTTCCGCTCGAAGAGAGATCGATCGCCTTTGACCATGTGAAATTCGATTGGAACTGAAGGCCTTTCGACATATGCCTCTCCATGCCAATCTGGAGTGCGTGATAAGACGCCGTACCGACCGGTGTATCTTGGAGAATCGAACTGAAGAGCGGGTAAGTTGTCCTGGCTTCGGCGTTGGCATAGATTCCGGGGTTGAGGTCGAGTTTTGTTGTCTGATGGTACGACTCGCTTCCTACATAGGCGAGATGGAGACCGTACACGCCGAAGAGTTGTTGCTCAAGTGAAGCCGTCCAACTCTGGGTTACGCCAAGTTTAAAGTTCCTGGAGAAGGACGCCGGAATCGAAAAAGGCGTGGTGAATGTTGCGCTGCTCGGAGCATTCGGATTCTGGACGAACGTAGCCGGAGTAAACGGACTCTGGCCGCCGGTCGAAGCAAATCCTGCCCATGGATTCTCGAAGGAGATCGGATCGGCCGCCGTCCCATTCAAGGAATAGAACGGATCGAAGGGTGCAATTCCTACCGTGTGGTTGTAGTACGAGTAAGAGATCGGCGCCGCAAATAGACCAAACCCCGCGCGTACCGCGGTGTGAGGCATATTGTGTGGTTGCCACGCCACGCCAATGCGCGGTTCAAAGTTGCTGGTATCGTTTGGCATCAGTGCGGAGTTTACGCCCTTGTCTCCTGGAAAATTGAGGCCGACAGGCGCATTCGGATAGCGTTGACTCTGCTGTCCGGGTATGAAAGCGGAGCCCCCGTTCACATCATCCGGAGGAAATTCGGGCTCCCAGCGCAACCCGGCGGTTACGGTCAGATTAGGCCTGAGTTTGTACTGGTCCTGCCCATAGAAGGCCATCTCCCAGCCCTTGGTCGGGGAGTTCTGGAATGCACCCTGCTGCAGGCTCGATACCTCGCCCAAGAGAAAGTCGGCCAACCCAAATCCGGTATCCCCCGAGTATCCATAAAACCCGATAGCCGGCTGCGCGGGATACTGCGTCTGCGTGTCGGCCCATTGATGGTAAAGATCCATCCCGACCATAATCGTGTGGTTCTTGACCGTCTTGGTTACAGTATCCGTAAAGGCCCAGGTTGTTCTAATGTTCCGATTGGGTTCAGCCCATGGCGAACCAAATCCGTTCGAAACACTCAGGCCCTCGATATAGCACGAGCCCTCCGGGTCGGCGACGTTGATGTACTTGGACATGCAAATTGCATTTCCGCTGGTGTCGAGAACCTGGGCTGAATTTTGCCAATCGTTGCGGGACCAACCGGCAGTGGCAACATTGACCAGCGTTGGACTGAAGATCCAGGTGTGGCTCAAAGCTTCGTTGTAAAACCGACCGATGCCAGCTTCATTGGTGGCCAGCATGTTCCCTTTTACGAGGGCGGCCGGTTCAACCAAAGATTGGATGAAACTGCGCGCGAAAATACGCTGTTTGCTCGAAAGCGAATAGTCGAGACGAAGTGTTCCTTCGTCGAACGACTCCTTCACATTCGGCACAACATAGTTCACCTGTCCGGTTGCAGGAACTTGCCCAGTGGGGAGGGTGGTCTCTGCAATTGTGACGGCCGCCTGGCTGAACAATTTGGGATCCACCTGATTGGGCACGCCACCGACGGTTTGAAAAGGAGCTGCCAGGGTTGTTGGGACAGCACTGAAATCCCCGTTGAGCATGGCGACAGTCGGAGTAAAGGTCGTGTTTGTGGAGGCGCCGTAAGTTTCACGCGTGGCCTGGTAGTTCCCAAAGACGAATAGCTTGTCTTTGATGATCGGACCACCCGCATAGGCTCCAAACTGATTCCTCTTTAGCGAATCCACAGCATGAGTGAAGTAATTGCCTGCATTCAAATCGTTGTTTCGAACGAATTCAAATGCGCCGCCATGAAATTGATTTGTACCTGATTTGGTACCGATGCTCACCACAGCGCCTGGCGAAAAGCCATACTGGGCGTCGAAGTTATTCGTGATCACCCGGAACTCTTGCGTCGCATCGGAATTCGGGAAGGGCGCAGCCAGCAACTGATAGGTATCCATGTTCGGTATCCCATCGAGCAAGTACAAGGTGCTGCCTTGCCTTCCTCCGCCCGCCGAAGCTCCCGTTTCGTTGGGAAACGAGTCGGTTCCCTGCAGAACGCCTGCGCTGCTGTTGAGGACGTTGTTTACGCCAGGAGCCAGAAAGACCAGGCTTGACGGATCGCGGCCGTTCAGTGGGAGGTCTTTGATCGATTGCTCGTCAATTACCGTGCTCACTGCGGCTGTGGTCTGGTTAATCAGTTCTTGGCTTCCGGTTACCGTGACAGTTTCCTGCTGGCTGCCGACCTGCAAGGTAAAATTCAGCGTAGCGGTCTGGTTGACAGTGAGTGTGATACCGCTCTGGACGATCTTGCGAAAGCCTTCTCGATCAACGGTTACGGCGTATTGGCCGGCGGGCAATGGGGATACGCCGTAATTACCTGAGGAATTCGAGAGGACGTCCTGAGTTAGACCCGTCCCCATGTTTCGAACCGCAATTTGAGCCCCGGCTATAATCGCGCCGCTGGCATCGACAACCGTTCCATTTAGACTAGCGGAGTTGCTTTGGCAAACGGACTGCAAAGCCCAACCTAGCGCTGCCACCGCGCAAATAATGCGACATATTCGAAAAAGCTGTGACACTGTAGCCTCCAAGCAAAAGAAATCCAGGTCTGACCAATCTTTTAGTCGGACCCAACGGTAGTACCTGAATGCAGGTTTGTCAAGTGGAAATTCTGTCGCGAGTGATGCGACCTGGCAGTCAATGAAAGGTTGAAATCCTTGATCAGCCGCTATTCTTGGCAGACTTCTGCTCGTCGATCTTTCGCACCCAATCGGCCTTGCTGTTTCTCTCAGAAAGCAATGGGATCTATTGTCGAAAAAGAAGTGCTGTCATGCCGCCATCGACGATCATTTCCGAACCGGTAATAAACGCAGCTTGATCGCTTCCAAGGAATGCAACAATGTTCCCAATGTCCCGGGGCGTACCAAATCGCCCAATCGGGTGAAACTTGAGAAACTCCGACCTCGCCCGTACAGCATCGGGACATGAGTCGAAGTAAGCCTGCAGCATGGGAGTATCGATTGTGCCCGGACTCACGGCGTTCACGCGGATTCCCTTTGGGGCGCACTCGAGCGCCATAGCGCGCGTCAATGCGAGAATGCCGGCTTTCGATGCCGCGTAGGACGTGAAACCTTCGACAGTCGCGCGGGCGTGCACCGAACAAATATTGATGATTGCCCCACGATGCTGGGCCAGAAACGGCAACGCCGCCCTGGCGCACAGATAGGCTCCCTTCAAGTTTACGTCGAGTACGATGTCCCATTCCTCCGGCTGAAGATCTTCCATCCGTTTGACGATCTGGCGACCCGCACAGTGAACCAGCAAGTCGAGGCGGTCACCGTAGTGAATAGCCTCATGAACTGCACTCGCTGCTCCCTCAGGCGTACTGATATCGGAAATCGCGATTTCTACGCGGTGTCCCTCTCCCGCAAGAATTTTCCTCGATTCTTCGGCGGCATCCTGCCGGATGTCATTCAAAACTACGAATGCCCCCTCTTCACCCAGGCAAGCGGCAATCCCTCGGCCAATTCCTGATCCGGCGCCTGTTATCAGTACAACCTTGTCCTTGAATCTCATCGCCATGTCCCCTCCGGGGCTGACGCTAGTGCGCGCCCGTGCCAAAAGGAATGATAAAGACAGCCAGAATAATGAATGCCAAGCCCCCCCAAAGTAGATTTCGGGCGCTGGATGGAGCGCGCTTCCATTCTCCTTTTCCCATGCCACCAAGGACCCCGATTCCAATCGAGACTGATACGAGAATCGGCCAGCCGATCGATCCGCCATTCGAACCTAGTTGCAGCGTACCAATCCCGTAGAGATAAAAGCTGGCGATCCACATCCCCCCCATGGCCAGAGCCCACCACCAATTGGCCAAGCTGCCGGCCGCAATCAGGTCTCGAAAATTCCGACGGCGAATCATCAGCCAACCGCAATAGAGAACATTGACCAAACCTCCAAATGTGAAAAAGATGAACCACACCGAATCGCCGGCGAGTGCGGCTGATGCGCCCAGATTTCGTGCCGCTCGCACCGTATCAGAGCCGAAAGTGAGGCCGATGTTTGGCAGGCAGGAAAGAAATCCGGAGATGACCGCTATGGTCAGACCAGTGAAAAACCGCAATTGAGATGCACCCTGCGCTCGAGAAACCGCAGACGCGCGTCGTGCGCCCGCTACCGAGCACGCGGCTATGCCAACGATGGCGACGGCTGTCCCGGCGGCAATGAAAAGCCTCCGACCGGCGAACATCGCCCCTCCATACATCCAAAGGAGCGGAGCAAACGTGCCAACGCTGGCATTCAATCCCATGATGAGCGGATAGCCCAGGGTTAGGCCTAACATGTCCATGCCCAACCCAAACAACACGGCTCCCACTCCCCAGGCGAGACCGAAGCCAGCCAGTACGGCCAACTCCTGTCGGGGAACGGCAGAATAAATCGCCGCAGGCGCAGGCAAGAAGATCAAGGTTAGAACCCAGTTGCACACAAGCATGCCCATAATGGAGAAAGCCAGCCAGTTATGCTCCCATTCCCACCGCCGTGTACGCGACATCGGCAGTAAGAAGATGCCCTGGAGAACTGCGGCGAGGACGACCAGACCGATCCCGGCAATCATCAATTCGTTTTGCCTCTCCCGTTCGCCGAAATCAACTTTGATTGCGGGTCGTCGACGAACCGTCCAATTCGAAATGCTTCAACCGCAGACACTCGCACGATCTAAATGGCCAGATTTATATTCCCTGAATCGGCGCTTTCCCCGGCTCGCGCGATGGCGTTCCAAACCACTGGGATTTCACAAGACGCCGGTGTCGCAAAAAACACTCTCCGCCGAGGATCCACCCAGAAGCATTGCTTTGGCTTTTTTCTCTTTTGCCACTTGTTCAAGAGCCCGCGTAATCACAGGCCTTTCCAGTTCCCTTGGAACCACCAGGACTCCGTCAATATCTCCGAAAATGATATCCCCTGGGTTAACCGTCACTTCATCGATTTCCAGCGGAATGCGGAAGTCCACAACCTGCCCGCGGCCCCTCTGGTCTTGTGCGTAACTGCCGTAACAGAAAACAGGGAAATTCATTTCTAAAATGCCATTCGTGTCTCGTGTATATCCGGCCAGTACGGCGCCGACTGCTCCTCGCGCTCGCGCAGCCGTGCTCATCAGTTCTCCCCACAATGCATATCGAGGAGAAGAACCGGCCGCAATGTAGACCTCGTTCTCCTTCAGGGAATCGAGTGCCATTAGCATCCGTCCGAAGGGAGGATCGGGGGGCTCGATCACATCTGTCTCAAACACCGTCATCGCTCGTCCACACACCACCATCCTGGGATCAAGCGGACGACAGTTGGGCATCAAAAACTGATGATGCAAGCCCTCCAGGTCCAGCACGTCGCCAACAACTGCGGTAAAGAGGTGAGCGCGCATCTCCTGAAACAATTCGCTATCGCTTTTCCAGATCATCGTTTCTCCGTTGAAGCTTCAAATGAACTTAAGGAATTTCGGCTCTCTGTGGCGATGGGACCGCTGAGTGTCTCGTACATCTTTTCGATACCGTTGCACCGAAACTTCGATGCGACTACCTTCCCGTCTTCGATCTTTGCGCGGAATAAATCGCCCGTCGCAGAAAACTCAACCGCCGGAAGGGTGTGACTCCTTGGCCCGCGGAACAACCCGGAGCATGACAACGCCATGTGCCGGCACCTTCGCCACATACTCTTGAGAAAGAACCCCGAGATCTTGATGCGACCAAAGATCACGCGCATCTGCTGGGCCATAGATGCCCAGGTCCTCCCATCGAATGCGCATTTCGGCCTGTTCAGAGGTTCGATTAAAGAGCAGAACGGCCTGCGGAGAGTTCCGGCCCGCAAGCGGCCGCGCCCATACTTGCAGTCCCGGCGCATTCTCTTGCACGAGTGTACCCGGACGGCCTAGGGCATCCTGATCCACGGCGATCACTTCGCCGCTGGTGAGAACTTCTCGCGTGTCCGGAGACATCGTCACCAAATCGTTCCCCGCCCAGAGCGGCGCGGCGGAAATAGCCCAGAGGCTGAAAAGAGAGCGCTCCTCCACGGTGTCGATGCCCGGAACGCCGACTTCGAGCATATCCGGATCACTCCAATGATTGGGACCGCCGCTAGCTGCATGCAACGCATTTTGATCGAAGTTCCGCAAGATGCGGTTCCAATCAGCCTGTCCTGGAACGCCAACATCGCCCGTGCTCCTCCACGCATTGCCTAACTTCGGCGCCCAGGTCCATGTCAATTCACTTCCCCAGTTGCAGATGTAGAAGAACATAGGGCGATGCGTGTGTGCGATTGCATCGCGCATCCGGGTGTAAAGCTGAGCCGCCGTATAGCCTTTGGGCTTATTACAAAAGTCTTCCTCGATCAGATCAATGCCCCACGAGGCAAAGGTTCGTGCATCCTGCTCTTCATGCTGGTAGCTGCCTTCGTATCCCGCGCAAGTCTTTGCACCGACGTCGGTGTAGATGCCCGCTTTCAAGCCCTTCTGATGGATGTAAGTGACAAGGGCTGGGATTCCGTGCGGAAATTTCTGAGGATCGGGTAGGAGAGTTCCATCCGCGGCACGATGGCCGGCGGGTACGATGAATTCCTGAATAATGAGATAGCGATAGCCGGCATCCCTCATGCCGGTGGAAACCATTTGATCGGCAATAGCTCGAATTTTCTCCTCGTCGTAGTTGCAACCAAGGCTATTCCAGTTTGCCCAGCCCATCGGCGGCGTCGGCGCCAACTCGGAACCGCTGTTGCGCGGCTCAGCAGTAGCGACAAATGGCAGAAGAATCACTGCAAGGAACAACATCCGCACGATCCAGCGCACCCACATTTGTGGGTAAGGGCTTGCGCTTTTCCGTGACACCGGGCCTTGTTCACTGAACATCTGTTTTCTCCGCAGTATCCGTCAAACGTAAAATCCATTACGTCGACGCGTGACGCCAGGATGCCTTTCTAGTTCTTCCTCGATCAGATCGAAACCCAATCCAGGCTCGTCGCTCAATACGTAGTATCCGTTTTCAACAGGCAAAGGTCTGTTCAGCACTGCGTCCCGCCAAGGCACATCGGTAACCATAAATTCCTGAAAGAAAAAGTTCGGCACCGAAGCCATCACGTGGGCTGCGGCAATCGTCGAAATCGGTCCGTTTGGATTATGGGGAGCGATAGGCACGTTGTACGCTTCGCACATCGTTGCGATCTTCTTCATTTCTCCGATACCGCCGCACCGAGTGATGTCGGGCATGAGAATATCCGCCGCGTGCTTCTCTAGAATCGGCCGGACCATAAACCTTGAATGCAGCCTCTCCCCCACGCACACAGGCAAGGAAATCTTCTGCCGGATCGCCGCAATCTCAGCAGGGAACTCGGGACCTGCGGGTTCCTCGTACCACATGCAGTTGATACCGGCCGCGGCAATGCGGTTTGCCATTTCCACCGCGGTGGGGCCATTCAACATTGCGTGCGTCTCGATGGCGATGGGGAATTCATGGCCCACTGCGTTCTGTACAGCCATGAGTCTTTCGATTGCAGTTTGCTTTTGAATCTCAGAAAGGCTTAAATTATCCGCCAGGTCTTGGCCATACCAGTAGTTGACATGAGCGAAAGGATCCATCTTGCAGGCTGTGAATCCCTTTGATTTGACTCGTGCAGCCTGCTCGGCGTAATCCGAAGGCGTCCCAGATCCTTCTAAGAACCAATAGTTGGCATACAGCCTGATCTGTTTGCGATAGGCGCCTCCGAGCAACTCGTAAACTGGAAGCCCCGCACGCTTGCCTGCGATATCCCATAGCGCAATATCAATCGCACTGATCGCGCTCATCAAAGGGCCGGCCTGGCCCAGCCAGTTGAAATCGCGATAGAGCTTGGTCCAAAGATAGTCGATGCGCGTCGGGTCTTCACCGATTATCGTATCGCCCACATGGCGACAAGCCTCGAGTACGAGCGGGCTCCCCGGCCAGTTTGTTCCCTCACCGATTCCGGTAATCCCACTGTCGGTATAGATCTTTACGAAGACCCAGTTGTACTTGATTCCTTCGACCAACCAGCTCTTGACCTGCGTAATTCGCATCGGTACCATTCCAACCAAAAAATTCTGACCTATTCGAAGTCAGGTAGGACCAATTGAAGATCACTACGGATTATGGACGCCCATCTCTGATCTGTCAAATCACTCCGTACCCCCCATTCTGTGGGGCACAGTCTTTAGGATTTCGCTCGGCAGTGGGTCATTGGTGTCAGGGAAACGCATCTTTTATCTTGGCTTAGGGGCTGGCCTGGAATATTCTGTTCCCGGAAGATAAAACCCCAATCGGCGGGTGCTCGAATGAAACCAAAGCGCACAAACAGGTCTGACCAGCCTGCTGGAACCAGCGAAAGACGCGCCAATCCTTCAGATGCACTTTCTCTGCTGAAGTCATTCATAGAGACTGGAGAGTATACCCCGGGCATGGTTTTGCCGACCGAGAGGGCGCTCGCGGAAAAGCTCGGAGTAGGCAGGCCTGCTATCCGTGAAAGCATCAAAGCGTTGTCCATTCTCGACGTTCTGGAGAGCCGCCGTGGCGACGGCACCTATTTAAAGTCCCTGGATAGGCTTCGACTTGGATTGCCTACGAAAGTGGAACTCGGAACAAGAGATTTCAACCTCTTGGATTTGTTGGAGGTTCGGAAAATGATTGAGCCTAAGGCCGCCAAACTCGCCGCCGCTCGAGCGACCGAATCCCATCTTAAGCGGATCGAGGCGCAGTGCGTAAAAGTCCAACAGGCCGAAAGTTGGGCATCGGTGACTGAACACGATCTCCAATTGCACACGGCCATCATCGACGCCGCAGGAAATCCGATCCTGAGCGAATTTAACAGCGCTTTGACCCGCCTTCTTCACAGAAGCCGGGAAATCACCGGAGCGCGAGCCTCCGATCGCTCACAAATGCTCGATTCGCACTCCCGGATCGTGGATGCGATTCTTAAAGGCGATGGCGACGAAGCAGAAAAAGCCATGATGGACCACCTCAACCGGGTTGGCCTGGATCTGATCTCCGACCGCAAGAGATAGGTTCCTCCCACCGAAGATTGGAACGGATTTGTAATTTGTCGGCCGCTCACCCCATTCCACCTCTCATCCCCCGACCCGCCTGATCCTTGCGTTCCTCGATCTATTCGGTGCGCAGCGCCTGCACCGGGTCCACCGCCGCCGCGCGCCGCGCCGGCAGATAGCAGGCCAATGCCGCTACCACGCTCAGCACAAAAGCCACCGTCGCAAAGGTGACCAGATCTGTGGTTCCCACACCGTACAGCATGCTGCGCAGGAAGCGTGTGAGAATGAACGAAGCCGCCAGCCCGAGAGCCAAGCCGGCAACGGTAAGGATCAGGCCCTGCCGCAGCACATCGCGCAGAATTGCACCCTTCCCGGCGCCCAGCGCAATCCGGATTCCGATTTCATGGGTCCGCTGCCGGGTGGTATACGACAACACCCCATAGATCCCCACCGCTGCCAGCAACAGCGCCAGCAGCCCGAACGAGCCCGCGAACGTGACTGCGATGCGCTCGAAGACGCTCCCCATCTGCATGTTTTCTTTGAGCGTTGTGATGTTGTACAACGGCAGATCTCCATTCAGCCCGTGGATCGCCTTCTCCACCGAGCTTGCCATCGCCATCGGCTCGCCCCGGGTGCGCACATGAAGTATGACCTCATCGTCGTAGCGCTGGGTAAGTGGCATCAGGACGAGCGGAGCGGGGTCGTAGATCAGGCGTCGGTATTTCCCGTTTACCGTCACTCCCACAACGGATCTCCATTGGTGGCCGTCGTACACGCGCTTGCCGATGGCATTCTGCCCCGGCCAGTAACGATCGATAAACGATTGGTTGATGATTGCCACGGGTTGCGAATCGGCCGTGTCCTGATCGGTGAAATCGCGCCCGGCCAACAGCGGGGTGCGCATGGTTTCCAGATAGTTCGGTCCGACATCGGCTCGGTCCACTTGCATGTCTTCATGCGGGCGCCGCACATAGCCCTCCGGAACCTCGCTGTCGGAGTGAATGGTGAAGCTGAGCGGTGAGAAATCGGCTAGCGTCGCGGATTCGACGCCTGGCAATTGCTTCACGCGAAGCAGGACTTGGCGCTCGAACTCGATGCCGGCCTTGTTGGTGTAGCCCAGCGGGTCAAGTCCGAAGGTCACTAGCAGGACGTGGTTCGCATCGAAACCGGGATCGGCTTTTTGCGCTTTGTCGAGACTGCGCACGAACAATCCGGCGCAGGTAAGCATCAACAGCGACAGGGCGATCTGCGCGATCACCAGCCCGGAAGTCAGGCGCGATTTGTTCAGCCCGCCGGAGGTGCTGAGCGCCTCGTCTTTGAGAACCGTGGCTGGCGAGAGCTTCGATGCCCGCAAGGCCGGGGCCACTCCCGAGATAACAGCCGTCAGCAGCGACACCAGGATTGTCGCCACGATCACCCGGCGATCAACGCTTCCGTCAATCACCAGCGGCAGAGTCGTGGAGGGCACAAAGGCGCCCAGCACCTTCGCCGTCCACAAGGTGCTTGACAGCGCGACCACGCCGCCGGCCAGCGCGATCAACAGGTTCTCGATCATGAGTTGGCGGACCAGGGTCCAACGCCCGGCGCCCATCGACAAGCGAATCGCGAATTCGCGCCGCCGCGCCACCGAACGCACCAGCAGCAGGTTGGCAACGTTGGCGCATGCCAGCAGCAGCAGCACCGCTGCCAAGGCCAGCAGGATCGGCAGCGTGCCCGCCATGTAGACGTTGACTCCAAAAGGCGAGCGCCACAGCGGATCAGTCGAGATCTGGTTGGCTCCCTGGTGGTCCTCCTGGGGATACTGCGCCACCAGGCGCTGCATCAGAAGGTTCAGTTCGCTGTCAGCCTGATGCTGAGCAACCCCGGGACGCAGCACGCCAAAAACATTGAGGAACGCACTGCCCCGGTTGTCGATCGGATTCCATCCCCAAACCTGCGGCATCATGCCGAGAGGAAGAAAGATGTCGGTTCGCAATCCGATTACGATGCCGCGGAAGCCCTTCGGCGCCACGCCCACGATCGTGTATGGATGACGATTCAGTTGGATGAGCTTGCCGATGACACCCGGATCACCGCCGAACCGTTTCTGCCAAAGGCTGTAACTCAGCACCGCGATCGGCGCGCCCGCCCTCTCGTTCGCCCCGGTGGAGATCAGCGTACGGCCCAGGTAAGGCTGAACGCCTAGGACTTCGAAATAGTCGGCACTCGTCAATTCGCCGAAGATGCGTTCCGGCTTCGCCGTTCCGGTAATAGAGATGTAGTCCTGGTGCTCGGCAATCATCCCGGAAAACGTTTTGGCGTTGGCGCGCAGGTCCACGAAGTCCGAATAAGATAACGGCGGGACCGGATGCTCGCTCCGTTCTCCCCGCTGGATGGAGAGCATCCTGCCCACATTCGCAGCGCCCGGAATCGGGTTGAAGAGGGTGGCGCTGATCCAACTCAGAATGGTGCTGTTGGCGCCAATTCCCAGGGCCAGCGTAAGCACCGCCGTGAGCGCGAAACCCGGCGCGCGGCGCAGTTGCCGTAATGCGTACCAGATGTCTGCCAGCAGTCGATTCATCGCGTCTTCCTCTCGTCTCGTTCGAGGACCATACCGCTCAGCACACACTGAAGCACGAGCGCAGCCAAACTTGATGGCGCAGCACCCGTATTTAGGTGATGTCAATCACAAAATCAGCGCTCTCAAGTGTAGATGTGTCCAATTACGGAATCGAGTGTTCGCAGGTGAACATTGCCGGTTCGCGTCCCCATGTCACCTTCACATCATTGACCGCTATTTGCCAGTACGTCCGTTAAACCCTACTGGGACGCTCGCATCTTCCCTCCCGGCAGCAATTGAAACAATCGCCCCCGCCACACGATGCGGCTGGAGAAATAACTGGCCAACCAGAACCCGAATCCCATCAAATCCCGTATCGGATACAGCACCAGCAGCCCGAACCAGCTCCGGTCTCCGGCCACCTCATGGCCCACCGCGATTGAGAGCGCCAGCCGCGTCGCCACACTCCAGCCAAAGAGTCCCAGTCCCCACCACGGATGTCCGATCAGCGCCGCGGCCGCCCATGCGAGCAGCCCAAAAGGTGTGCTGAACGTAAGCGCTGTGCCGAAGTGCCCCCTGGGCCGTGAAAAACGCGTCGACTTCATCCACCGCACCTGGTGCTTCAGCGACGCTTCCAGGCTGGCGTTGATCACCATGTGGTCGATAGCGTGGTGGCTCAGGACTACCGTCCGGCCCAGCTTCCAGGTCTCATTCCCCAGCACAAAATCGTCGGCGCAATAATCGGCTGTCACGCGGAATCCGCCCATCTTGCGAATCGCGTCTCGCTGGAACGCCATGGTCGGCCCCAGCGTGAACTGCATTCCCTCCAAGGACCGTGCCACCAGCACACCGGAAGTCATCTCCACGCTCATGCCCACCGCTTCAAGCCGTGCCCACAACCCGCCTTCCGCTGCCACGCCGCGGTAAAGGCAGGTTGCCGCACCCACATTCTCCTCCGCAAAAGGCAGCGCCACCGCGCGCAAATAATCCGGCGTCACCCGCACATCGCTGTCGCTGATCACCAGGATGTCGTGGTGCGCCTCTTCCTCCATCATTTCCATCGAGGCTGCTTTGGCGTTGATATAAGGAGGCTCCCCGGTCCAGAAAAACCGCGCCGAGGTAGCGGGATACATCTTGGCCACCCGTCGCGCCGTTTCCAGTCCCTCGTCCTCGGCTGTCCGGGCGCAAAACAGAATCTCGTACTCCGGATAATCCTGTTCGAAGAAACTTGTCAGGTGAGCCTCGAGATCCGGTTCGGCTCCATGCAGCGGCTTCAACAGGGTCAGGGGAGGCGTAAATTCCGGTCCCGAACGCAGCTTCGCCAGAGCCTCCCGCCGCTCCCTCAAATAGCGGGGCACCGCCGCCAGCGCCAACCCCGTGAACACAGTCGACGTAACCAGCCCGAAAACGGCGATTGCAAGAACGATGTGCATGATGCAGGTCTAAGCATACCTGCACGCCTGAGGAAAGGGCGATGAGGATTTGCGGCCATTCCGATAATGGTCCGAGGAAGACGCGTTACGGCTTGCGCGGAGACACGACTTTGGGCATCTCCGCCGTCCGGCGCAGCGGCACAATCGCCCCGGCCGAACCGGGCGATGCCTGGTGGAAGCGTGTCAACATCTCCGACCGCACGTATTCCACAAAGCTCTGCATCTGCCGGTTCATCTCTTCCATGCGCTCGCGCATTTGCAGGATGATGGCAATCCCGGCAATGTTCACGCCCAGGTCCCGCGCCAGGTTCAGGATGAATTCCAGCCGCTCCAGGTCCTCGTCTGTGTAGAGGCGCGTATTGCCCTCGGTGCGTGACGGCTTCAGCAGCCCCTCGCGCTCATACAGGCGCAGGGTCTGCGGATGAATCTCGTACATCTCGGCCACCGCCGAAATCATGTACGCGCCTTTGGACTTTCGTTTTGCGGTCATTGTTCGCTTTCCGAAATCACCTTAGTCCCGAGTCCCTGGTCCCAGCCTCCTACACCTTGTCAAACAGCGTCACTCTCGGGTCCTGGTTGTTCAACTTCCCCAACTCCCGCATAATCTCGCGGCTGCGTTCGTCCTGCAGTTGCGGGATTACGACATTGATGGTCACAATCTGGTCACCCCGCTGGCCCGGATGGGACGCGCTCTCCACTCCACGCTCGCGCATGCGCAGCTTTTGCCCATTCTGTGTGGCAGGGGGAATCTTCAACTGGGCCCGCCCATCGATCGTCGGCACGTCTACCTTTGCTCCCAGGGAAGCCTCGGGAACCGTCACCGGAACTGTAACCTGGATGTCGTCGCCAGATCGGGTAAACACCGGATTCGTCCCGGTGCGCACAATCACGAACAAGTCTCCAGGCGCGCCGCCATTCAGCCCTGCATTTCCCTTCCCCTGAAGCCTAATCCGCTGCCCATCGCGCGTTCCCGGCTTGATGCGGAACTCGACTGTCTCGGTCCGGCTCACCACCCCTTCTCCATGGCAAGTCGCGCAGTCGTTTGAGGTGCGTCCCGTCCCATTGCACCGCGGGCAGGGGATATTGAACTTCATGCGACCGCCCATCTGCGTCACCTGGCCGGTCCCGTTGCACTCCGGACACGCCATCGGGCCGCCGGTCTGCGCTTGCCCGTGGCACGTGGGGCATGCCTCCATACGGTGCACCTGCATGCGCGCCTGCCCGCCGCGAATCGCCGTCCAGAAGTCCACCGTCGCCTGATATTCAAGATCGGTTCCCGGCTGCGGACCGCGCGGCCTCTCGGGCTGCTGCGCGCCGCTGAAAATGCCGGAGAAGATGTCTTTGAAGCTGCCCCAAGACGAGGAACCGGCTCCCGCGTGGCCCCCGTCGTTGCCGGTATGTTGCCCCGGACCACCCTGGAAACCAGAAAAATCAAAGCCGTCGAAATCCACCGGCGACCGCCCGCCCGAATTCTGCTGCCGCGCATAAGCCTCCGCCTGCGCCGGATCGATCTGGTCGGAGTAGAACCCAAGCTGGTCGTATATCTTGCGTTTCTTTTCGTCGCTCAGAATATCGTTGGCCTCGGAGATCTCCTTGAACTTCTCCTCGGCCTTCTTATCGTTTGGATTCACGTCGGGGTGATACTTGCGCGCAGCTTTCCTGAACGCCTTGCGAATCTCCTCCGGCGTCGCTGTCTTCTTCACGCCCAGCGTAGCGTAATAATCCTTGTTTTGTGTTGTGGCCATAATCCCTGTGAACTCGGTTCTTCGTTCTTCACTGTCATCGAACTTCCCCCTACACCGGCGTCAACGGAATGAAATGCTGGTTAGGCAATCCGTCTGCCTTTCAATTCACCGCTGTCGGCCCGGGGGAAAATCTCCACTTCGATCCGCCCCGTCGATTCCCTGCTGGCGAGCGCCAGATCGTAAGACATTTGCATCTTCATCCAGAAATCCGGCGTCGTGCCGAAATACCGCGCCAGGCGCAACGCCGTATCCGCAGTAATCCCCCGGCGTTCCCGAACAATTTCCGAGATCCGCGTCACCGGTACTCGCAAGGCAATGGCCAATGCATTTGCTGAAAGTCCCAGCGGTAATAGAAAATCCTCACGCAAGAACTCACCGGGATGGATCGGAACACCTCTCTGATCGTGTTTCCGGGCAATACTCATGTCATCTCCTTAGTGATAATCAACAATCTCCACCTCCCAGGCGTCGTTTCCGTCCCAACGGAAGCAAACCCGGTATTGATCATTGATTCGGATGCTCCATCTTCCTTTCCGGTCACCTTTCAGCTTTTCCAGCCGATTGCCGGGCGGATTTCGCAAATCTTCAATCGCCGAAGCGAAATCCAAAGCCTGCAGCCGCCGCACTGCGATCCGTGCCACCGTGCGCCACCGTCGGCTCGTTCCAGTCCTGAAAACTCTTTCTGTCTCGTCGTCGGAAAAGGACTGAATCATGTTGAACGCTTATCGTAACACGTTAGGCGTTCAACCCGGGGAGTTCAGCGAAACCCATAACTCCCCACCACTGCAGTAAATGGGGTGGACAACGCTTCCGCCGCCCACCCCAATGTTTTTCCGCCGAAGGCGGCGCCCCCTGGACAGCCTGCCCCGAGCTTGCCGAAGGGGCCAGTCCTACTTCTTGTCTTCCACGTCCACGTACTCGGCGTCGATCACGCCATCGTCTTTCTTCTGCCCATCAGTGCTGGCTGCTCCATCGGCCTGCGTCGACGGCCCGCCGGGTGCACCTGAAGCCTGCCCCGCATTGGCCTTGTAGAGCACCTCGGCCAGCTTGTGGCTTGCCTGGGTCAGCCTGTCGTGCGAGGCCTTCAGTTCGCCCGAGCTCGGCGTGCCTTCCAGAGTCTTTTTTGCCTCTGCCAGGGCCGATTCGACCTCGGTCTTATCTGCCGCCTGCACCTTTTCGCCCGCATCCTTCAACATCTTTTCAATGTTGTAGACCAGCCCGTCGAGCGAGTTGCGCGCCTCGATTTCCTCGCGCTTCTCCTTGTCCTCGGCGGCGTGGGCCTCGGCGTCCTTGGCCATCCGCTCCACCTCTTCCTTGCTCAAACCGGAGCTCGAGCTGATGGTGATGCGGGTGTCCTTGCCCGTCGCGTTATCCTTCGCCGTCACGTTCAAAATGCCGTTGGCGTCGATGTCAAACGTGACTTCGATCTGCGGCACCCCGCGCGGCGCCGGCGGAATCCCCGCCAGCTTGAACTTGCCTAGCGTGCGGTTGGCCGCCGCCATCGGCCGCTCGCCTTGCAGCACGTGTACTTCGACTTCGGTCTGCGAGTCCGAAGCCGTCGAAAACGTCTCCGTCTTCTTGGTCGGAATCGTGGTGTTGCGCGGAATCATCGGCGTCGCCACCCCGCCCAGCGTCTCAATTGCCAGGGTCAACGGTGTCACATCCAGCAGCAGCAGGTCCTTCACTTCGCCGGCCAGAACACCAGCCTGGACTGCCGCGCCCACGGCCACCACTTCGTCGGGATTCACGCCCCGGTGCGGCTCCCTGCCGAACAGGTTCTTCACCAGTTCCTGGATCTTGGGCATGCGCGTCTGGCCGCCCACCAGCACCACCTCGTCGATATCGCTGAACTTCACCCCCGCATCGGCAATGGCCTTCTTGCAGGGTTCCAGCGAGCGGTCAATCAGGTCGCCCACCAGTTGCTCCAGCTTCGATCGAGTCAGCTTGCGTACCAGGTGCTTCGGTCCGCTGGCGTCTGCGGTAATAAACGGCAGATTGATCTCCGTCTCCACCGTGGTCGAAAGCTCGATCTTGGCCTTTTCCGCAGCATCCTTCAGCCGCTGCAACGCCATCTCGTTGCCCTTCGACGACAAATCCAGCCCATGCTCCTGCTTGAACTCGGCAATCAGCCAGTCCACGATGCGCTGGTCGAGATTGTCGCCGCCCAGGTGCGTGTCGCCATTGGTCGACTTCACTTCGATCACGCCTTCGCCAACTTCCAGAATGGAAATATCGAAGGTGCCGCCGCCAAAGTCATACACGGCAATCGTCTCGTCCTTTTTCTTGTCCAGTCCGTATGCCAGTGCCGCCGCCGTCGGCTCGTTCACAATGCGCTTTACATCCAGCCCGGCAATCTTGCCGGCGTCCTTGGTGGCCTGGCGCTGTGCATCGTTAAAATAGGCCGGCACCGTAATCACCGCCTGCGTAACCGACTCGCCCAGGTAGGCCTCTGCGCTCTTCTTCAGCTTTTGCAGAATCATGGCCGAGATTTCCGGCGGCGTATACTCCTTGCCCTGCGCCAGCACGCCCACGTGATCGCCTTGCTTGACGACCTTGAACGGGACCATCTTCATTTCGTCCGTTACTTCGTCGTAACGGCGCCCCATGAAGCGCTTGATCGAAAAAATCGTGTTTTCCGGGTTCGTAATGGCCTGGCGCTTTGCCACCTGGCCTACCAGCCGCTCGCCGTTCTTGGTAAACGCGACCACCGAAGGCGTGGTCCGCGAACCCTCCTCATTGGGGATGACCTTGGGTTCGCCGCCTTCCATTACAGCGACGCACGAGTTGGTCGTTCCGAGATCGATTCCGATAATCTTTGCCATGTTGGGTTTCCTGCCTGCCTATAGAATTTCTGACTCATATTAAGATGCATGATTGAGTGTATTAGTGTCAACTTTTCTTGATGATCGCCATATAAAGCATCCTCAACTTTCGAATGGCCTCCCACCTCACAATGCGGCACAAACCCATTGCAGTCCTATATCAGACTGATTTAGTCTTATTTAAATAAGACAGAATTGGTCGCATATCTGGAGAACCTACCCTTGCTCTCAAGAACACCACTTCGACTTTCCGGGCCGTGTCTGCTGCTGGCCTGCCTGCCGTTCCTTTGGCTGCCTTTTGCCAAGGCCCAGGACAAGCCCTACTTCGTCACCTATTCCCAGGATCTTGAGGAACCCGGAAATCTGGAAATCGAAACCAAGACGGCTCTTGCCCGTCCGGAAGGAGGGAACCGCTATGGCGCCATGGCGATGGAGTTGGAGTACGGTCTGCGCGCATGGTGGACTGCGGAACTCTACCTCGACGGCCAGGCCACGGCGCAGGATTCGACGATCTTTACCGGTTTCCGCATCGAAAACCGCGTTCGGCCTCTGATGGAGGAACACGCCGTCAATCCAGTGCTTTATGTGGAATATGAGAACACCTCCGGCGCCGACAAAACGATCCTTGAGGTCGTTGGCCACGACGGGCAGGCCGACCTGGCCGCGTCCAACGCCGAAGCCCGACGCGAACACCAACATGAGGCAGAACTCAAATTGATTCTCTCCTCCAACCTCAAAGCCTGGAACATCGCCGAGAATTTCATCTCCGAAAAGGACCTTGGCCACGCCCCATGGGAGTTCGGTTACGCCCTCGGCGTTGCGCGCCCCCTCCGCACTCGCTTCAGCCCGCGCCCTTGCACCTTCTGTGCGGAGAAACTCGTTGCCGGCGCAGAAGCTTACGGTGGCCTGGGCGATACCGATTCTCTCACCCTGCGAGACACCTCGCACTACATCGCCCCGCTCCTAGGCTGGTATCTGCCCAAAGGCATGCGCCTCAGTTTCTCTCCGGGCTTCGGGCTCACCTCCAGTAGTCTCGCCCGCGTTTACCGCATCGGCCTGGCCTTTGAATTCAATCAGGTTGGTAGCTGGTTCCACGGCGACGGAGGTGTCCAATGAGGCCACGCATCGCCGCTATACTTTACCTGATCATCTGCTCGGCTCTCGCCTTCGCAGCCGCCTCTCATTCACATTGGGAGAACGTCCCCCTCAAGGATGAGGGCCGAACCAATCCCTTCTCCGGCCAGCCCGCAGCCATTGCGGCCGGAGCCCTCGTCTATCGCGAGCACTGCGGCGAGTGCCACAAAACCGACGCCCGCGGAGACGGCCGCAAACGGCCTTCCCTGCGCACCCAGAGCGTCCGTTCGGCCACTGACGGCGACCTCGAGTGGTTTCTTCGCCGGGGCGACCTGGGCCGCGGCATGCCTTCCTGGTCCAGCCTGCCCGAAGCCCAGCGCTGGCAGGTCGTCGCTTACCTCAGGTCTCTCGAATGAGTAAACCCCGCGGGCCAGGGTTCGTTCCAGCCTCGGCCTGCGGCGCCCATCACTTCCCGGCGCGGCCCCCATCATGTACTCTCGACTGTTCCAGCCACAATGACCACCGCCCAGGCCCAAGCCGCCCGCTACCCCCTCACCCAGGGCGTAAACCCATGGCTGGTGACGGTTTCCGTCATGCTCCCCACCTTCATGGAAGTGCTGGACACCGCCATCGCCTCGGTGGCCTTGCCTTACATCGCCGGCTCTCTCTCCGCCTCGAATTCTGAAGCCACCTGGGTGCTCACCAGCTACCTGGTCGCCAACGCGGTCATTCTTCCCGCCTCCAACTGGTTCGCCCGCCGCTTCGGACGCAAGCGGTTCCTGCTCACCTGCGTCATCATCTTCACCATCGCCTCGTTTTTCTGCGGAGCGGCCCCTTCGCTCTCGGTTATCCTGCTGGCCCGCGTGCTGCAAGGCGCAGGAGGCGGCGCGCTCCAGCCGCTCTCGCAGTCGATTCTCCTTGAAAGCTTTCCACCCGCGCAGCGCTCCATGTCCATGGCCGCCTATGGCCTGGGAATCGTTGTCGCCCCCGTTATCGGCCCCACATTGGGTGGCTGGCTCACCGATACCTTCAGTTGGCGTTATGCCTTCTACATCAACATTCCCGTCGGGATTCTGGCTGTCATCCTCATCAGCCGCTTCGTCCACGATCCGCCTTACATCAAGCACGCCAAGGTCGGCCCGTTCGACAACATCGGTTTCGGCCTGCTCTGTGTCTGGACCGGTTGCCTGCAGATTGTGCTCGACAAGGGTCAGGAAGACGATTGGTTCGGCGCGCTCTGGGTTCGCTGGGCGGTCGCGGCGCTCATTTTCGCCCTCATCGCATGGGTCTGGCGGTCCTGGTCCAACCCGAAGGGCCTGGTCGATCTACATGTGCTCAAAGACCGTAACTTCCGCACCGGATGCTTCCTCATCGCGCTCCTCGGCATGTGCATCTACATCACCATCGCCATCCTGCCGCTTTATTACCAGGAAGTCCTCGGCTACACCGCTTTCAGCGCGGGCCTGGTCGTCGGCCCCCGCGGCATCGGCTCGTTCATCGGCTCGCCCGTCATCGGCATCCTCGGCTCCCGCATCGACAACCGCAAATTGCTCAGTGCCGGATTCATCGGCTTTGGCATCTGCTCGTTCATCTTCGGCATGGTGAACCTCGACATCGGCCCCTACACCCTGCTCTTCCCCATCCTGCTTACCGGGTTTGCCCTGAGCTTCGTGTTCGTCCCCCTCGCCACCATGAGCACCTCCACCATTCCGCGCGAGGAAATGGGCAACGCCACCGGCCTCTTCAACATGCTGCGCAACATAGGCGGCTCCATCGGCATCGCCATGGCCACCACGGCGCTCATTCGCCGCGCCGCCCTGCACCAGAATGAAATCGGCGCCAACCTGGGAGCATCGAATTTCATCCTGCAACAGCGTTCGGCCGCCATCGCCGGCTATCTCGGCCACCACCTCGGCCGCGCCCAGGCCAGTCCCGGCTCCATGGGCCTGCTGTACGGCCTGATGGAGCAACAATCCGCCCTCATGGCCTACGTCGACGTCTTCCGCTGGACAGCGGTCTTGGCTTTCTTCTGCGCCGCAGCCGTCTGGCTCTTCGAAAAGCCCATCAAACACGCCGCCCCACCGCCCGGCGTTCACTGAGCTTCAATCCACCCCAAGGCAACCGCATCGCCCCAACTCGCCTCTATCCCTAGGAACGGCTCGTCCCGCTCCGGCCGAGGGCGTGCCGTTTCACTCGAGGGCAGAGGCGCTGGGGTTTTCGCGATTTCCCTCACCTTGCCGATGACGAAGGAGAATCGCAATGACAGTCACCGGACTCTGCCCCTATTTCTCTCCAATGCAATCTTCCTGAAAGGAACCCCATGTCACATCCATCCGAAGATCTCAAGGAAACCGAGTCCACGTTGCGCAACGTGATCGACGTCCTCATTGACTGCCAGGAACGATTTCAAGAGATCGGAGACCGGCTCCAGGACGACACCCTCAAGCGTTATTTCCTCGCCGAGTCACTGAAGCGTGCGCGCTTTCGCGGCGATCTTGAAAACGTGCTGCATCAGGAAGGCGTTCACGACGTGAAGGAAAGCGGGACAGCAGGGGGCACGCTGCGCCGCACCTGGGCCGATGTCAAGGCCAAACTGGGCGGTGGGGATCACACTCTTCTTGAGACCGCCGAAGAGGGCGAAGATGCCGCGCTGAAAGCCTATTCCGCCGCCATGAAGGAGTATCTGCCGCTCCCCGTGCGCCAGATGCTGGCCGCCCAGTCGGCTCATATCCAAACCTCCCACGATTACATCAAGGCGGCCCGCGACGCCCGCAAATAATACAGGCGGGCAGCTTTCCAAAACAAGTTGACTCCAGCCCAAATTCTACCGGCTACGCAGCCCATTCGAAGTGCGTCCGGGGCGGAGCTGTCCTTGGCCGCTCGGGCGAAACCAGTCCACCGCGAAACCTCCGGACCTCCTGATTTGAAACAAGTTGACCCATCCAAAAGGACAGCCGAGCTCCTTCTGGAACAACTCTGCCGCCGCTCAGAGCATCCATTTTTTGTTGGTTGGTTTGCGCCTGAGTGTCCGCATTTCCGGCGCCAAAACTGAAAACAACATAAAACAATCTCGCGCAACGCGAAAAGGGGCTCAAGCCTAATGCATCTTCGGAAATACAACTACATATGGCTGTTCATTACTACACCCGCTTTGCTCATCGCACAGGTGTCGAATCCAACCGCCAACCCTCAGAACCCCCAACCTGCCGGCCAGGTCGGAACCATGAATGGCGAACCACTCTACAAGATCCAGGTGGTTTCACGAGAAATTCCAGCTATCAACTATTTCCATCGCAGCGGTTCAACAAAGATCGGCTTCCGGGGGACCAGCCTTCTTCCCAACGCCGAAGGCTGGGCCAAAGTGGACAGCAAGCTCGGCCGAACAGTCATCGACGCGCATCTTGAAGGGCTCACTCCCGCCAACAGCTTCGGCGTCGAATATCTCACCTATGTCCTGTGGGCCATCACCCCGGAAGGCCGACCCATCAATCTCGGCGAAATCCTTCCCACAGGATCAAAGGACAGTGACCATCTCACGGTGACGACCGACCTCCAGGCTTTCGGCTTGATCGTAACCGCCGAACCCTACTTTGCCGTCACCATGCCCAGCGATGTGGTGGTCATGCAAAACTACGTCCTCAACAACCAGACAGAGGGCGTGATTCAGCCGGTAAATGCACACTATTCCCTGCTGCCCCGCGGATCCTATGAGGAGATTGCGGGACGCCACGCCGTCCTGCATCCAATCACCCGCGGTGAGCGCTCGCCGCTCGCACTGTATGAAGCCGAGAATGCGGTTCAAATAGCAGACGCTGCCGGCGCGGAAAAGTACGCTGCCGATTCGATGGCCACCGCCAAAACCGCTCTTCAGAATGCGCAGGATCTTGATCTCCATAAGAAAGACCGAAAGCAAACCATCACCTACGCGCGGGAAGCGGTGCAGGCCGCCGAGGATGCGCGCATCATCACCATTCGCAAGATCAAGGCGGATGACGAAGCGGCCGAGCGACAGGCCCGCATCAATGCCGAAAAGGCTGCCCAGCAGTCTCAGGAAGCGGCGGAACAATCGCGAATCAATGCCGAGCGACAGGCCGCCCAGCGCGAACAAGCTCAGGCCGAGGCCGCTGAAGCGGAAGCCCGCGCTGAAAAAGCTCGTGTGGCCCAGCAGGCAGCCGAGCAGAGCGCCCAGCAAGCCACTCAGCAGGCGGAGCAGGAACGCGAACGCCTCAAGCAGCAACTGAACCAGGTGCTGCAAACCACTGAGACCGCACGCGGCTTGATCGTCAACATGTCCGACGTCCTCTTCGCCTTCAATCAATACAACCTCAAGCCTGAAGCGCGCGAAAAGCTGGCCAAGGTCTCCGGAATTCTTCTCGCCTATCCCAACCTCAAGCTCCAGGTGGAAGGCTATACAGATAACATCGGTTCTGACCAATACAACCAGAAGTTATCTCAGGAACGCGCAGACAGTGTGCGCGACTATCTCGCATCGCAGGGGGTACCGGGTGGTAACATCTCAGCCGCCGGTTACGGAGAGAGCGACCCCATCGCGAGTAACTCCACCAACTCTGGACGAGCCGAGAACCGGCGCGTGCAGTTAGTCGTCGCTGGCTCCGCCATCGGCGTCCAGCCAACCGCTCCAGGCGCGCAATCTCAGGCTCCGACGAATCGGCAGGAACCGTCCCTGGGGGTACAACCATCGTCGGATCCTGCCAGTCCGCCACCCGCGAATCCGACCGGTGTTTCGAATCCTCCGCAATAGCGGCTGCGCGGAGCAAAATGGGCTGCGCCAGGTTTCCTCCTCCAGATTCCAGTGCGCAGCCCATACTTTTTACCTGAATCGCCAAAGCTCACCCAAGCAGCGGCAGGAATTGCTTTTTGTCTTCGTCGTATTGTTCGATCCGCCCGCTCAGAATGTCGTAATACCACCCATGCACCGTCAGCCGCCCTTCGGCAGCCGCCCGTGTCACGGAGGGCTGCGCCTTCAGATTCAGCAACTGCGCCACCACATTTCCGCGAATCAGCGATCCCAGTTCGGCGCCGGCGCCATCCGCGGGATTCAGCGGCTGCCGATGACTGAATGCCGCCTCCACGTGATACAGCCAGCGGCTCGCCTTGGGCAGCTTCTCCACTCCATCGCGATCCAGCGCCGCCTTCATCGCACCGCAATCCGAGTGGCCGCAGAGAATCGCGTGCTTCACTTTCAGCACCTCCACTGCATACTCGATGGTCGCCGTGCACCCGTCCACATCGTGGCCCGTCATCGGCACCACATTGCCTGCATTGCGCGTGATGAACAGGTCGCCGGGACCCGTCCCTAGAAACAAATCCGGCAGTACGCGAGAATCCGAACAAGTAATGAACAACCACTCCGGCGCCTGGCTCTCTGCCAGGAGATGAAACTGATTCTTCCGTCCTGGAAACACTTCCGCCAGGAATTTCCTGTGCCCCTCAATCAACCGATCCATGGCCTCGTCACACCCTTTCTCAGCGTTCACCAGCACCAGCCTACCCCATCGGGCTGGGTTGAAGTCCCACGCCGCCTGTTAACGTGTTTCCGGAACACTTTGAGGAATTTTCGTGTGAAGAAACGTATCGCGACGCTCTTTTTTCTGATCACCCTGGCCGCCTCGCTGGCCGTGCAAGCGCAGACCGTAGACACCATCGACCCCGCAATCAAAAGCAAAATCGATCGCATCGCCGCCCAGGTTCTGGACCAGACCGGCGTCCCTTCCGCTTCGGTTGCCATCGTCAAAGGCGGCAAGCTCGTGTACACCCACGCCTACGGCCAGGGCCGCCTCCAACCACCAACGCCCGCCACGCCAGAAATGCGCTATTCCATCGGCTCCATCTCCAAGCAATTCACCGCCGCGGCCATTCTCATCCTGCAGCAGCAAGGCAAGCTCTCCCTCGACGACCCTATCGGCAACTATGTGCCCGGACTCACCCAAGGCAACATCGTCACCATCCGGGAAATCCTCTCCCACACCTCCGGCTATCAGGACTTCTGGCCCGAGGACTACGTGATGACGCCGATGCTCAAGCCTGAAACCGCGCAGCAGATCCTCGATACGTGGGCCAAAAAGCCGCTGGACTTCGAGCCCGGCACCCAATGGCAATACTCCAACACCAACTACGTCGTCGCTGGCGAGATTGTTGAAAAAGTCAGCGGTCAAAAGCTGATGGATTTTCTCACTGAACACATCTTCCGCCCCCTGGGCATGAAATCCGTCTGGAACTCCGATCAGAAACAACTCACCCAGGCCGACGCCACCGGTTACCATCGCTACGCCCTCGGCCCCTTGCGCGTTGCGCCAAAGGAAGGCCGCGGCTGGATGTTCGCCGCCGGCGAGCTGGCCATGACCGCCCACGATCTGGCCCTCTGGGACGAGAGCCTCATCGCCGAAACCATCCTAAAGCCCGAGAGCTACAAGGAAATGTTCACCGAGGTCAAACTCAAGGACGGCAAAGGCACGCATTACGGTCTCGGCGTCGAGGTCGTCGATCGCGATGGTCACCGCTCCATTGATCATTCCGGCGAGGTCTCCGGCTTCGTCTCCGACAACGAGGTCCTGGTCGACAATGGCGCGGCCGTCGCCGTGCTCACCAACCAGATGGCCGCCAATGCCGCCTCCGCCATCGCGCGCCTCGCCGCCCCCATTGTGGCCGGCTTTCCGCTCTCGGCTCCCGAACAGCAGGCCCTTGACATCTACCGCGGCCTTCAGCAGGGCCGCCTCGACCGCAGCCTGCTCGCCCCCAATCTCAACGACTACTTCACTG
Organism: uncultured Acidobacteriota bacterium; assembly: GCA_963833995.1. Taxonomy (GTDB): domain Bacteria; phylum Acidobacteriota; class Terriglobia; order Terriglobales; family Acidobacteriaceae; genus Telmatobacter. The sequence goes on from CAWIAE010000016.1 coordinate 157,128, forward strand.
CCCAGGCCGTCGCCGATTTCCAGTCGAGCCTCGGTCCGCTCGGCGAGCCGCTCATCTTCCATCAAACCCGCGAATCCCTGCGCGGCGGCATGACCTTTCGCGCTTTCGAGATCGTCTACCCCGGCAAGCACCTGACGCTCACCACCTACACCTATCCCGACGGCAAACTGGAGCAATACCTCATCACGCCTGCGCAATAGAGCAACCTAAAACGTGTCATCCTGAGCGCAGGTCGCCCCGGCGACCGGAGTCGAAAGCCTGCCCTGAGCCCGCCGAAGGGGACCTGCGGTTGCCCTTTCCACGAAGGCAAGGACACCCATCGTTGCCGTTTTTCAGCTTTGCGGGCAAGGCGGGATTCCGCCGACCCACACACATCATCCTTTACACTTGAAGTTGACCTATGTTTGAGAACCTCACAGAAAAACTCCAGCGCGCCTTCAAAAATCTCCGCGGCCAGGGCACACTCACCGAAGAAAACATCGCCGAGGCCTTGCGCGAAATCCGCGTCGCCCTGCTCGAAGCCGATGTCAACCTCAACGTCGCTCGCGATCTCATCGAGCACATCCGCGCCAAAGCCGTGGGAACGGAAGTGCTGACCGCCCTTTCGCCTTCCGAGCAGGTCATCAAGATCGTCCGCGACGAACTGATCGAATTGCTGGGCAAAGACACGGCCCGCTTCCGGTTCGCCTCGCAACCCCCCACCGTCATTCTGATGGCGGGCCTGCAGGGCTCCGGCAAAACCACCACCAGCGGCAAGCTGGCGGCCTGGCTCAAAAAGGGCGGCCATCGCCCCATGCTCGTCTCGGTCGACGTCTACCGTCCTGCCGCGCGCGAACAGCTCAAAGTCGTCGCCAAATCCATCGACGCCAAGCTCTACGAGGGCGACCAGAAGGGCGAACCCGCCGGTTCGGCACTGGTCGAGCGTCTGGCGCACGAAGCTCGCCGCGAGGCCCGCAATATGGGCTGCGACACCCTCATCGTCGATACCGCCGGCCGCCTGCATATCGACGAAGACCTGATGGGCGAGATGGAGCGCCTCAAAAAGCTCCTCAACCCGCAAGAGATTTTGTTCATAGCCGATGCCATGACCGGCCAGGACGCCGTCAACTCCGCCCAGGACTTTCACACCCGCCTCGGCCTCACCGGCGTCGTCCTCACCAAGATGGATGGCGATGCCCGCGGCGGCGCGGCCCTGTCCATTCGTCACGTCACCGGCCAGCCCATCAAGTTCATCGGCACCGGTGAAAAGCCCGACGCCTTCGAGCCCTTCCACCCCGACCGCATCGTTGGGCGCCTCCTCGGCATGGGCGACATGATGTCGCTCATCGAGAAGGCCGAGTCCACCCTCGATCGCAAAAAGTCGGAGGAGTTCGCCAAGAAAGCTCTCCTCGGCGACGGCTTTTCGCTCGAGGACTTCCGCGACCAGTTGCTGCAGATCAAGAAGATGGGATCCATGGAATCGATCCTCAAGATGATGCCGTCCGTAGGGCCCTTCGCCGGCCTTCAGCAAGCCTCAAAGAACGTCGATGAGAAGCAGTTCACGCGCCTCGAAGCCATCATCAACTCCATGACCCCCAAGGAGCGGCGCAACCACGAAATCATCTCCGGCAGCCGTCGCAAGCGCATCGCCGCCGGCAGCGGGACCACGGTTCAGGACGTAAACCAGCTTCTCCGCCAATACGCCCAGATGGCCAAAATGTTCAAGCAAATGGGCAGAGGCGGCCTGGGTGCGAAAATGCTGCGCGGCGGCATGGGCGCCTTAGGCATGGGCGGCAAACAGAAGTTCGGGCGATAGAGAACGCGTATGACCCACCTGCAAGACCAACTCGACGAGATCACCGCCAACACGCGGCATTTAGTCCAGCCCGACCGCCTCGCCGTCGGCGAACGCGCGGTCGAAGAGCTTTTCGCCACCGGCATCGAAGAGCGCATCCTCCCCGTCGGCGCCATCGCCCCCGACTTCTCCCTCAAAGACGCCAACGGCAAGCTTGTCCGCTCGGCGGACATGCTCGCCCTCGGTCCATTGGTTGTCAAGTTTTTCCGCGGCCGCTGGTGCCCCTATTGCATGACCGAGCTCGAAACCTGGCGCGACCTCTACGGCCAAATCCGCGAGCGCGGCGCACTCATGGTCGCCATCGGTCCGCAAACCGCACGGCAAAGCGACTTCATGGCCGGCCAGCATGGCCTGCCCTTCGCTATCCTCACTGACCCCGCGTGCGCGCTGGCCGAGCAGTTCGGCCTGGTCTACACGGTCCCCGACTACCACCGCGACTACTACCTCTCCATCCTTGTCAACATCCCCTTCGTGAACGGCGAAAAGAGCTGGCGCCTGCCCATTCCGGCAACCTACGTCATCGCAAAGGATCGGAAGATCGTCTTCGCCGAGGCCCACGCTGACTTCCGCGTTCGCCCCGAACCCGAAGAAGTCCTGTGCGCCGCTTTCGGCCACCACTGCCGCTAAAACGAACCTCGAAGCTCGGCTTCCACCCTGGCCAAATTAACTCCGCGCAGCAGAAACACCTTGCTCCGCGAAAGCTCCCCGCTCATCAGCTCAACCGCCCGCTTCGGCACTCCAAACCTCTCCGCGAGAAACGCGATCAGCGCCTCATTCGCGCGGCCTTCCACCGGCGGAGCCTGCACGGCAATCTTCAGTTGCGCCGCCGCACCCTCGCCCAACACTCCAATCACCGCAGTCTTCTTCGCCCCCGGCTGTGCACGAACCGCCAGTGTCACTCCACCCCGCACACTGCGCAGCACTATTCTTCCCCCGTCCACGGCGCCCGTTTTCCAAACAGCGCCGTGCCAATGCGAATGCGCGTCGCGCCCTCTTCAATGGCCAACCCAAAATCGCCGCTCATCCCCATCGACAGCACGTCCAACCCCAGCTTCGGATACTTCCCCGCCCACCTGTCCCGCCACTCGCGCAGCGAACGAAAGCATGCCCGCGTCACATCCTCCGACACACCCCAGGGTGCAACCGTCATCAATCCGCGCATCTCCAGGTGCGAAAAGTCCGCAAGGGCATCGAGCAACTCCGCGGTTGCATATGACTCGGGATCGAGCCCTGCCTTGGTCTCCTCCGGGCTCAGCTTCACCTCAATCAGCACCGGGAGCCGTTTGTCCAGCTTCCGCGCCGCCTCGTTCAGTCGCGCCGCAAGGTGCAGCGAGTCCAACGAATCGACCCCATCAAACAGCTCAGCCGCACGGGCTGCTTTATTTGATTGCAGATGTCCGATCAGATGCACCAGGATAGGGCCGTCCGACGCGGCGATGTTGCCGTCTCCCCGAAACGAACCAAGTTCCGGCGTCTTAACCGCAAACTCCTGCACGCGGTTTTCCCCAAACAGCCTCAGCCCCAACCCCGCCGCCTCTGCAATCGTCTCCGCCGGATAGGTCTTCGACACCGCCATCAGCTCGACCTCGCCGCGCGCGCGTCCTGCACGCCGGCAAGCCTCGCCGATCGCCTCTTCCAGCCGTTCAAGATTTTCCCGCAGCGCCGTCATCGCGCTCCACTCACCTTCAGCGCCCGTGCTCTTCCAGGTACTTCTCCGCCTCCAGCGCCGCCATGCACCCCGTTCCCGCCGCCGTAATGGCCTGCCGGTAGCGGCGGTCCTGCACGTCGCCGCAGGCATACACACCCGGAACCACCTCGCCCTTATGGGTCGTCAGCACATTGTCCCGGGTGCGGATATAGCCGTCCTCGTCAAGATCGATCTGCCCCGAGAACATTGTTGCGTTGGGCTCATGGCCGATGCCCAGAAACAGCCCCTCGATCTCCAGCGTGCTTGTGCAGCCATTGTTCACGTCGCGCAGCCGCAGTCCCTTCACTTCCTTCTCATCCACGCCCAGCACTTCCTCAACCACGGTGTTGGTGCGCAGTTCGATATTCGGATGCGCAATCGCCCGCTCCAGCATGATCTTCGAAGCCCGGAACGCCTCCCGCCGATGGAGAAGCGTTACTTTGGAGGCGAAGCGGGTCAGGAAAAGCGCCTCCTCCATGGCGGAGTCGCCGCCTCCCACCACCGCAATCGGTTTGCCGCGAAAGAAAAACCCGTCGCAGGTAGCGCAGCTTGAAACCCCATGCCCGATCAGCGCCTGCTCGCTGGGCAGGCCCAGCCATCGCGCGCTGGCGCCCGAGGCAATAATCAGCGTGCGCGTGTGGATCTCTCCCGCCGCTGTGTGCAGGTGGAAGGGATGGATCTTCAGGTCCACGGTATCCAGGTGGGCCAACTGAAAGCTGGCACCGAACCGGGCCGCCTGCTTCTTCATGTTGTCGATCAGTTCCGGCCCTTGGATGCCTTCCGGCCATCCTGGAAAGTTCTCGACCAGCGTGGTGATCGAAAGCTGTCCGCCCGGCTCGTGGCCCTCAAGCACCAGCGGGCTAAGCCCGGCGCGCGCGGTATAGATGGCTGCGGTAAGCCCGGCGCAGCCGGAGCCCAGAATTACGGTATCGCGAGTCTCTGTCATGTGGTTTCCCGTGTTGATTGTAGATGCAAGCGCTCCGTTTCCGCCCAGGAATCAGACAGAGCCCTGCTGGATGGCCTCCGGTTTGCACAGGCAGCAGATAAGATGTTCCACATGGCAAATCTGACTCTAATCTACGGAATGCGACTGCTCCCCGAAGGCGAAGTGAAGGAGATTCACGATGCCACGCTCAAGCTGGCCAACGGGCACGAGGCGCATGTCACCATGCACGTGCTGGAGGGTTCGCGCGAGGAGATCGAAAAGCAGCTCAAGCAGAGTCTCGATGCATTTTTCGATTTTTATCCGGAACTCTGAACGGCGGTCGATCGCATCTCCCGGCCGTCGCTCTTCTGGCGGCGCCCGTCAAACCGCGATGGGCTGGGAGTCTGCTATCCGCGCCGAGGTCTTCGGCGCCTTCTTCGCTGCCGCGCTCTTCACCCGCAGGTTGTCCAGCGCATAGTCGATATAGCGGGGTTCATAATGCGAGGTCTGACCCATGAACCGGCAGGTGGCCACGATCTGGTCCACGATGAAGCGGGGCATGTAGGCGGCAAACTCAAGCTGCTTCTCGTGGATCAACTTGTGCACAATGTAGTTGAAGACCTGGTCCTCCAGCGGCATCCCCTGCTTCTCGCTCTCCTTGATGAATATCTTTTTGAAATTCTCCAGGCTCGGCGATCCCACTTCGATCTTGTAGGGCAAACGCCGCAGGAAGGCGGGATCCATCAGGTCTTCGGGCTCCAGGTTGGTTGAGAAAATGATCAGCTCTTCGAACGGAATGCTGAAGCTCTTTCCGGTATGCAGCTTCAAGTAGTCGATGCGGCTTTCCAATGGCACGATCCAGCGGTTCAACAGGTTGGTGGGGCTGACGAGTTGGCGGCCAAAATCATCGATGATGAACGTGCCGCCCAGCGCTTTCACGTGCAGCGGGGCTTCGTAGTAGTGGCCGGTTTCGTCGTAGCGCAGATCGAGCATCTCCAGCGTCAATTCGCCGCCGGTAACCACGAAAGGCCGTCTGCACGGAACCCAGCGCGCATCGTAGTCCTCGCGCCGCACCACCGAGATGCCGGCATCATCGCTCATCTCCGTCCGGTTCAGCTCGGTATGAATACTCGGATCGTGCACCCGAATGATCTGCCCTTCGACAACCACGGCATAGGGCACGTAAATCACATCGTGGAAGATGCTGGTGATGCGCAGCGCGGTCGAAGTTTTCCCGTTTCCAGGCGGCCCGTAAAGCAGAATTGCCCTCCCGGAATTCAATGCCGGACCGACCTGCTCGATAATGCTCTCGTCGAACGTCAGATCGCTCATCCCCTTGCGCAAGCGCTCCACCGTGATCAACTCGTTGGTGAGCTTCTGCAAACTGACCTGGTCGTTGAACTCTTCCAGGGTCACGGGCGCGGGACCGGTATAGTGCAGCCGGGAGAGCGCATCCAACGTCCATCGACGGCCCTCTTCGGTGAAGGCATAGCTCAGGTCGATCGGATTGTCTGCATAGCGCGACCCCAGGTTCTGAAGCAATTGGCGGTTCACAGCCATCTGAACCAGTTCCAGCACGATGTGGTAAGGCAGCTTGATCGCGTCGACGAATTGCCGCGTAGTCTCCAGCCGGTCACGGTAGATGAGCTTCAGCAGCAGACCCATCAGGTCCACTTCATCGATTCCAATGGCCTTCATATCGGCCGGCTCGCGCGGAATGCGATGCAGGAAAGAGTCCAGCTTTTCGCGGGTGATCACGCCCATCGCCACCAGATTATCGCCCAGCCGTCCGCCCTTTTCGGTCAGACGCTCGAGCGCCCTGGTTATTTCCTGCTCGGTAACCAGCTTTGCCCGGACCAGCAAATCACCCATTCGAAGTCGTGTAGCGATGGTGTCCTCCCAGGAACAACACTCCATTGCCTCGCTCGGAGCCGGCCTTTTGGGACCGTGCTCCGAGCCGTGGGCAACCCGATGTTCTGAGCCAATTCGAGTCAGGTAACTGGTTTATCTTAGCTGAGATTAGGGAAAAGTGTGGAACCAAAGTAATACTCGAACTACCTTCCGCAGCACCCAAGTACTCTTTCCTGGTTACGACTCCGCGAAATCAGCCCGCTCGAACAGAATTGCAAGGCTCCCAGTTGCCGGGCACCCGATTAGAGATCCCTCAGAAAGGCGGGTTATGGACGGCCCAGAACGTGCCCCAATCCGGGGCCGGGGACTCTGGTGTTGGCTTTGGCTCGCGGCTTTCGTCTGCGCTCGGCGCTCTGGCTCGTGGCCATTGCCGCGACCCCGGCATGGCTACATGCCGGCGGACCCAAGTACGTGGCCGGAGCCGGCTATTTCAATCCCGCAGTGGCGGGTCGACCGGTCCACTGGTCCGGCGGGCTGCTTCACTACTTCGTCGATCAAGGCCCGCTGAACAGCCAGATATCGAACCAGCAGGCTACCGCAATGGTTGATGCAGCCGCGGCGCTGTGGAGCGCGGTCCCCACTGCCGGCGTAACACTCGTGGATTCCGGATCGCTCAACGAAGACGTAAGCGGCCCCAATGTCGTGGCCGGCAATGTTGTGTTCGCCCAGCCCGCCGACGCGGCGCCTTCAGCCGTCAACTACCCGCTGGGTGTGATCTACGACGCCGATGGCTCGGTGATCAATGCCATTTTCGGTGCCGGCGCAGCCGACCCCACCAGTTGCCAGATCAACGGCGTCATGACGTGGCTCGACAACATCCAGTCGGATGCGACGGTCGCCCACGCCATCATCCTGCTCAACGGCCTGTGTGCGGCCACACCCAACCAGTTGGAGATGATGAGCTTTGAACTGGAGCGGGCCTTCGGACGCGTCCTCGGGCTCGATTATGCGCAGGTGAACCCCGGGGCCCTGAACAATGGAGAAGTCGGCGGCCTGCTGGGATGGCCGGTGATGCAGCCCATGAGCGGCGTCTGTGCGTCGGGGGGCGGCATTTGCATTCCCGACCCCGGGGCGCTTCGTTATGACGACATCGCCGCTCTCAACCGCATCTATCCCATCACTTCTGCCAACCTGGCCGCCTTTCCCGGTAAGCAGCTTACCGCGCCGAACACGGTCTCCATTCAGGGGACCATCGCGTTCCGAAACGGCACCGGCATGCAAGGCGTCAATGTGGTGGCGCGTCCGCTGGATGCCAACGGAAATCTCCTCTACCAGTACACCGTCACCTTCGTCTCCGGAGCGTACTTCAGCGGCAATCATGGCAATCCGGTCAGCGGCTTTGCCGACAATGATGGCGATTCGCTCACCATGTGGGGCTCCAGCGACCCCGGCATGCAAGGATACTTCGACCTGAGCTTCATGCCTTTGCCTCCCGGCATGCCCACCGCCAGCTATCAAGTCACATTTGAGCCCATTAATCCGCTCTACATGGAAACGGAGTCAGTAGGTCCCTACGAGGATGGTTCGCCGGCGCCCTCCGGGACCATGCCCGTGCTTTCTGTGACGGCCCTGGCGCCGGGCTCGTCGCAAACCCTGACTGTCAACATCGCCGACTCGGCAACCGGGGGATTTCAGGACTCGATCGCCACCGAGGCCTCACCGCGCATGCTGGCCCCAAGCGGCCAGTGGCTGGGCCGGATCAGCCAGGTAGGCCAGTGCGACTGGTTTCTCTTTCCGGTGCGGGCGGGACGCACCTTCACCGTGGTAACCCAGGCGCTTGATGAAAAGGGCTCTCCCTCCGAGGTCAAGGCCCTGCTTACACTGGGCGTGTGGGACGGCTTCAGCCCCATCGGTTCACCCTCGGTGGGCTGGGCGCCGGGGCTGAACGGCTGGGCCGCGGGCGAAACCTGGCTGCGCGTCGGCTCCGCATCCGATGACCTGGTCCGCCTGGGCATCGCCGACATGCGCGGCGACGGACGCCCGGACTACGCCTACGTGGGCTGGGTGCTCTATGCAGACACCGTTTCGCCTTCACGGCTCCCCGCTTCCGGGGGGCCGATTGTCATCCAGGGCACGGGATTCCGTCCCTCTGACACGGTGCTCGTAGGCGGGCATCCGGCCCTGGTCACCAGCATTTCGCCCAACGAGATTACTGCCATCGCGCCCCCCGCCGCGGCTGGCGTCACCGGTTCGGTGGATGTCGAGGTGGACGACCTCCCCATCTTTTACGCAGCGGCAATCATCTCCGGCGGAGTCAGCTACGACTCCGGGACCGGCGACTCGCTTACTCTTTTGTCCGCTCCCTCAAATACGGTGCCCACCGGGGTGCCGATGTCCTTCGCCGTCGCGGCCTTGGGCGCAGACATGGCCCCGGCCGGTGGCGTGACCGTCACCTACAGCATCCTCAGCGGCGCGGCCACCCTGGGCTGCGGGCTGGCAGTCTGTTCCGTAACCACCAGCGGCGACGGCCTTGCGGCGATGAGTGTCACAGCGATCAACAACAGCCCTGCTGTGGTGGGTGCTTCCCTCACCAACGGAGTCGGCCTGCAGGCCCATTTCACCGGCGGAACGGCTCCCGCGCTGACGGCGCTCACGCCTGCGCTCTCGGTTGCCGCGGGCGCCACGCTCAACTGGACCGCACAGGCGCTGGTGCTGAGCGCTGGCACGCCATTGGCGGGCCAAACGGTGACGTGGCAGTCCGCCTCGGGGATTACCGCTCTCGGCACCGTAGCTTCCATCTCCAACATCAGCGGCATCGCCGCCACCACGCTCACTGTGGGTCCGTTGGCAGCTGGCCAGCAAGCCATTTCAATCGCCTGTGTCAACGGCACCACCCAGTGCGTCAACTTCACGGCCACCGGCGCCCGCCTCCAGTCCGCGTGGCTTGAGTCCTTGTCGGGCGTTGTACAAAGCCTGGCCGTCTCCGCAATCCCCGGCCAGATCACGCTGCGCGTGCGCGACGTGAACGGCAACCCCATGGCCGGGGCCACGGTCGCCTTCTACCAGTCGCTCTACGCCTGGTCTCCGCCCTGTTCTCCGCATGGCCGCTGCACCTCTTCTCCGCTGCTCGCGTCCCAAACCTCCTCGGCCATCTCTGCGGTGGATGGCACGGTCACCTTCAGCCCCATTTCGATCTCCGGCGTACCAACCAACCTGATTGGCATCGCCGCTGTCGGCAACACCAGCACCGTAAGCGTCGCCATCGAACAGCACCCCTGAGCCCGGCTGGCTTGCTTCATTTCGATTCAAGTGGTAACCGAGTTCCGAGCCCCATCATTGAATCGTTTTCTGATCTCACGATGGGAAACCCCAAACCTGAACCCGCTCTTTGACGGCTTTAAAGTCCCAGTCCTCCATCCACCGTCAGAATTTGTCCCGTCACAAATCCCGGATTCCTCGCGAAGAACATCACCGCATCGGCCACATCCGAGGCGGTCCCATTGCGCCTCACGGGAGTTTTAGCCGCAAATCGCTCTGCTGTATTCCCTGAGCTTTCTCCCAGCTCAATCCAGCCGGGAGCCACGCAGTTCACCGTCACCTCCGGCGCAAACGCCTTCGCCATGGCCTGCGTCAGCATGTGCAGCGCGGCCTTCGAAGCGCAATAGTGGGCGTGGTCGGCCCAGGCACGGATACCGCCCAGCGAGCCAATGTGGATCACTCTGCCCTTTGACTCCCGCAGCTGCGGCAGCGCTTCGCGGGTAACAAGAAACGGCCCCCGCGCGTTGGTCTCAAACACCGCATCCCATTGTTCCAGGGTGATTTCATCGAGCGCCACGGATTCGAAAACCGCCGCGTTGTTCACCAGCACGTCGATTCGCCCATGGAATCCCGCGGCGGCAGCGACAGCCCTTCGTACCGAGATTTCCGAGCGCACATCGCACTCCACGGCCTGCGCTCGCCGCCCCAAAGCTTCAATCTCCCGCGCGGTTTGGGCGGCATCCGACTCCGAGGTCCGGTAAGTAATGGTAAGGTCTGCCCCGGCCCGCGCCAGTGCCAACGCAATCTCGCGCCCCACGCGCCGTGCGCCCCCGGTGACCAGCGCCGACTTGCCGCTTAAGGTTTGAATGGGCATTCAATCGCTGCTGAAGACTTCAGAGCGGGTCCAGGCTCTCCGGCCCCAGACACGCTACTGTGGTTGAGGCTGGCCGGCCTCGGGTTGCGCCGCATCCTGCTTCGCGGAATCCCCCGACTTATCCTTTGGCGGATCCTTCTTGGCCCCATCCTTGCCGGAGTCCTTGTCAGGACCTTTCCCCGCATCCGCGCTGGCCTTCTCATCTTTGTAAACCGAATACTGTTCGCCCGGCCGCCTCAACTTGACCTGAATCGCAATCTGCGCCTTGTCCAGCTTGTAAGGCTGGCCGTACGTCTGATACCCCTTGGCGATCACCTGCAAAAGGACTTCAGAACCGGTCGGCAGCACGTCAATCACCGATTTGCCGTCCTCATTGGTCTTCAGTTCCATGTTGCCCTTGTCGCCCACCAGGTGCCAGATCACAGCCGCATTCTCAATCGGCTTCCCGTCATCGTTGCGCAGAATCGTCACTTCCACTCGCGAGGTCGGCGGAGGCGCCTTGTATTTGCGTCCGCGGGTGGTGGACTGCGCAAAAACGGCAAAACTCGCGGCCAGCCCAAACACGGCTGCCAGCAGGGCAAAACGGGAGATACGACGGCACCACATGGCGTTCATTGTACCCGCTTGAGTGCAGCACAAGCCAGAGTTTCCCTTCAGCCCCCTGCCCCGATCCACCGGGCGCTGGCCTCCAGACCCCCATCGTGCATCGCAACCCAAAATGGGTACACAAAACACGCCACTTCCGGCAGAACTCACGAAACAGGTAAACTGGAGCAGAGGTCGTTATGCCGGAAATTCAGCGCAGGAAGACGGGTACCGTCAAAATCGGGCAGGTTCGCGTGGGCTGGGAAGTCCCGGTCGTCGTCCAGTCCATGACCAACACCGACACCGCAGACATTCCCGGCACCATCGAACAGGTCGCCGCACTGGCCCTTGCGGGCTCTGAGATTGTTCGCGTCACTGTCAACAACGAAAACGCCGCCGCCGCCGTTCCTCACATCGTGGACGGCCTCGACAAACGCGGTATCCGCGTCCCCATCGTCGGCGACTTCCACTACAACGGCCATCTCCTCCTCAAAAAATTTCCCGCCGCCGCCCGCACGCTGGCCAAGTACCGCATCAATCCCGGCAACGTCTCCATCGGCCGCAAAGACGACGACAACTTCCGCATCATGGTCGAGTGCGCCGTCGAAAACCAGAAGCCGGTCCGCATCGGCGTCAACTGGGGCTCGCTCGATCAATCTCTGCTCACCCGCATGATGGATGAAAACAGCCGCCGCCCCGAGCCGCAACCCGCCCGCGAAGTCATGATGGAAGCCATGGTCGTCAGTGCTCTGCAGTCGGCCGCCGCCGCCGAACACTACGGCCTCCGCCCCGACCAGATCATCCTCTCCGCCAAGGTCAGCGGAGTGCGTGACCTGATCGATGTCTATACCAGCCTCGCTGCCCGCTGCACCTACCCCCTGCACCTCGGACTTACCGAAGCCGGCATGGGCTCCAAAGGTCTCATCGCCTCCACCGCTGCTCTGGCCCCCCTTCTGCTCGCCGGCATCGGAGACACCATCCGCGTCAGCCTCACGCCCAAGCCCGGCGGCGACCGCACTGAAGAGGTCCTCGCCGCGCAGCAGATCCTCCAATCGCTCTCCATTCGCAGCTTCATGCCCCAGGTCACCAGTTGCCCCGGTTGCGGCCGCACCACCAGCACCTACTTTCAGGAACTGGCCGAGCAGATTCAGACCTACCTCCGCACCTCCATGCCCGAATGGCGCAAGCGCTACGCCGGCGTGGAAGAGCTTAAGCTCGCCGTCATGGGTTGCGTAGTCAACGGCCCCGGCGAATCCAAACACGCCAACCTCGGCATCAGCCTGCCCGGCACCTTCGAAGAACCCAAGGCCCCCGTCTACGTCGACGGCAAGCTCTACACCACCCTCCGCGGAGACACCATCGTAGCCGAGTTCAAGCAGATCCTTGACCGCTACGTTGAAACCCACTACGGCCAGCGCGCAAAAAGCGAGGAACTCGTCGAGGCTCGATAGTTTGCGTTGACCTGCCTTCCCGCCGGGTTTCTCTCCAGGCGCGCGCAATGACATCAGCCACCCGCTCCAGGCGCCGGTTCAAGCGCCCCATCCCATGCCGCGCGATCTGGGTAACTCTATCCGCCATTGTTGGCGGACGTTTGCACGCATGCGTGCCCCATATAACTGGTCATGGCATCGCCTCGTCGTCATAGCCCACAAATCATCCCTCGCTCGCAAGTGTCACAAAAGTACCCGCGTCTACCCCTTTTAGGTAATTCTGTTCCGCATTACCCGCGGCTAGAGTCACAACAGGAAGGAGATGTCATGAATTCAGCCGATCGAGACCTCGCGTATCGCGCCGCTTCCCAGGCAGCGCAAGCTGAAATGAAGAGCATTCTCAACGAAATGGAACAGTTGCAGCAGCGGCGTACGCAAATCGAAAGAATTTCAGAAGCACTCAGGCCGCTGGTTGAGCCGGAGCAGCAGTTTGCACCCGCCGATCAACACGCCGACTCGCCATTCGAGCCGAGTTACCAGGCTGCGCCTCGCGTGCTTCCCGAACTGTCGAGCGATCCTTTACAGCGTCAGATCAACTACGCCTTGGGCAACGTCGCCGTGGCATAGGGCCCGCGAACGCTGAATCCAGTTGCAGTCGGCAGTTGCCGGGCCTCAGTACTAGTGGAATTCAAACCATACAGAGAGCAGGCCAAGACAAGATATGGCTACCTTGCTGGCAGTGAATGAATTTGAACCCGAAGTTCTCAAGAAACAACCGGCGCAGGGCCCGATGCAAAGGCCGCAGTCGCTCTCTGATCTCGATGTAAGTTCCGCCATCCTTGAAGACCTGGCGCTAAAAACTCTATATCTGGTCGGCTCTCTCTCTGTTCTCGAACTCGCGAACAGATTGTGCCTCAGTTACAACGTGGCGAACGAGATCTTTTGTCGGCTCCGCACGGAAACATGCTGTCAGGTCACTGGAATGCTGGGCAATGTCCCTCAGATTGCCATTACCAATTCGGGCCGGACGCGAGCTGCGGATCTGCTCACTCAGAATCGCTATGTCGGCGCCGCGCCGGTCTCTTTCGACAACTACGTCAGACAAACTCGAAAGCAAAGTGCGCAAAAGGCGAATGTGCATGCCGCCGACATCAGGCGGGCGTTTAATCATCTCGTCCTCGACCCCGAAACACTGCGGCAGTTAGGCACCGCTCTTAACTCCGGCAGCTCTCTGTTCCTCTACGGGCCGGCGGGTGTCGGAAAGACAACCCTTGCCGAGGTGCTTTCCCGTGTTCTCGCCGATGACAGGATCTGGATCCCGCATGCGGTTGAAATAGATGGCCAGATCATCACAGTCTTCGATCCATCCGTTCATCATGGCGGAAACATATCGGAATCCAGTAGCCATGACACGCGCTGGGTCTACTGCCGCCGCCCCGCGCTCCTGGTGGGTGGCGAGCTTACCGCTGAAATGCTGGACCTGCAATTCAATCCGATCTCAAAATTTTATGTGGCTCCCGTCCAGATGAAGGCTAACAACGGCGTCCTCATCATCGACGACTTCGGCCGCCAGCGTTTGCGCCCCGAAGACTTGCTGAACCGATGGATCGTGCCCCTCGATCGGAAAATTGACTTCCTGACTATGGCCGGGGGCAGAAAGATTGAAGTTCCCTTCGAAATGCTGGTTGTCTTCGCCTCCAACATCGATCCTGCTGAGCTGGTTGACCCTTCCTTCATCCGCCGGATCAAAACAAAGATCAGGATTGGCGCTGTCTCTGACGATCAGTTTTGCGAAATCTTCCGTCGGGTTACCGGCGAACACAACGTCCGTTTCGATCCCTCCATTCCCTTCGACCTGATCGGATTCATCCGCTTCAACCTGAAACAGGAGCTCCGTTCCTGCTACCCGCGGGATATCGTTGAGCAGGTTTGCTGGGCCGCGCAATACGACGACCGGGAGCCATATATCAACCGTATGGCGCTCGATCAGGCGATTCGCGCATATTTCCTGAGAGGTTCCGGTGTTCCGGCAGGAAATGGAGCCCCACGCCCAGAAGCACTCCCAGTAAATTAAATTCAAATTAAGCTCGAGCCCCACCCTGGAATCGTTTCGCGATTCCAGGGTGGGAGATTACAAATCTCAGCCCGCCAGTCCCGGAAGCCCCGGGTCTGGATATTGAGGTTTGGAGCGCTTCCACCCCATCGGGTCCCGGCACCCTGTCATACTTTTGCCTGACAGTGCACCCATATTCCCTCGCTTGGACGCCGTGATTTGGCTAGAATTGGGGAGCTGGAGAAAAGGCAGGCCACCGGAGAGCACCAATGTGCATCTAAAGGCTTTGCGGTCGTCCTCTGGGAACACCTCGGATCAGAATTGAATTTCACTGGGCATATGAAAGGGTGATTCATGACGAAATATCCCCTCCTGGTACTTCTAGTCTGCACGTCCATCCCCGCCGTCTCCCAGGTTGTTCCGGCTGGGCGCACAGGAAAAGGCCCGCCATTGAGTGTGGGCGTGGCATATTCCAACTACAACACCGACTGGAGCGGACGCCTGAGCGGAGCCACGGTGTGGGCTGACTGGAATTTTTACAAGCTCCCGCCGTTGTGGGATGGTTTCGGCATCGAAATTGAAGGTCGTGACCTGAACTTCGGCCGCACCGGGGGTGATCCGAAACTGCGCATGGACACCTTCGAGGGTGGCCTGATCTATACCACCCATTTCTACCGCAGGTTCCACCCTTATGCGAAGTTCTTGTTTGGCGATGGCAGCATTGACTTTACGGTCAGCCCAAACTATTCGCACGACACCCGGTCAATGTATGTTCCCAGTGCGGGCGCAGACACCCGGTTCTATGAAAACCTCTGGTTGCGCGTGAACTACGAGTATCAGTTCTGGCCGGACTTTTTTAACCATCATGCGTTCAACCCACACGGATGGGACGTGGGCGTGGCATACGATTTCGGACGCTTCCGATGATGCCAAATGGCTGGCTGCCTTCCATCGCTGCGTCATTTTAGCGCGCCCGGTGGTCGGACCCCATCTCCAGCCCCCGGATGATGCCCCCGCTTTTCCTCGCCGCCAAATTGGCGTAAGCTGAATCCGCTCCCCAAAAAGGATTCCTGCGATGCGGCGAATGGCGCTGATGCTCGTTCTATGCCTTGTGATGCTATCTCCGGTAATGGCCTTCGCAGGCCATCCCAAACCCTGCGTCTCCGCCGAACAGGCCTCAAACCTGCTCAACAAGGACATTTGCGTCGCAGTGCATATCTACGACGAGGCCGAGCTTGCCGATGGAACCACCTTCCTTGATACCTGCTCCCCCGATACTCCCGACGCCCAGTGCCGGTTTACCATCATGAGCCTCCGCGAAAACCGCGTTGATGTGGGCGAACTGGGCAAGTATCGAGATATGGACGTGCATATCCGCGGCATCGTGCGACCCATGCACGGCCGCACCGGGATGGAACTGAGCAACGCCCGGCAGTTTCACGGAGGACCGCCCAAATTCAGGCCCAATCCGAAGCTTTTGCGAGGATTCAGCGGCGATCAGGACCGGCCCCCGGTGCGCGATCCCAATCTGCGCCCCCAGGGCGGCCATCGAGCCTTCATGAACTCCCGCGACCAGGAGCCCCTCGAAAAGAAGACATCGCCGCATTGAGCGAGCCGTCTGGCTCGACGAGATCACCCAGCCTGTGCGCGCGTTTCATCCAGCGGCGGCGCGACCCGCGACCCGGCCCATAGAATCGCGCACGAGACCACCAGCGAGATCAGCGTGAATCCCAGCCCCAGGCGCAGGCTCTTCGTGCGGTCTGAAATGGCCCCGATAATGGTGGGAGAGAACGTGTCGCCGAAGGCGTGAATGATGAAAAGGTTCAGCCCGATGGCCGTGGCCCGCACTGGCGCCGACACCGAGTTCACGATCGCCGTGTTGAGCGGCCCGGTATTCAGAAACAGGAAGAACTCGGCGGCCAACAGCGATGGCACGGCCCAGGACGGGGGTCCGAAAAACACCAGCGCGCCGCACGGCAGCGTCAACGCGACGCTCCAGAACGAGACCAGATACAGCGCGCGATGGTTGCTGCGCAGCCACACCTGCGCTACCCATCCCCCCGCCAGCGTCCCAAGGATGCCGTCCACCACCGTGATGCCACCCACAACGAGACTGGCGTTACCTACCGAGAGCCCGGCAAACCGGTGCAGAAATGTAGGTACCCAGTTGGAGATGCCACCCATGGCGAAGGTGAGGGCGGCCAGCCCGAAGGTGGCTGTGAGGAAAGCGGGGTTGCGGAAGAGTCCAAGGAAAGTAGTGCGGTTGAGGGTGGGCGTGATGTGGTCGCTGCCGCCGCGTTGCGGTTCCCTTCCCAGCCAGCCGTAGAGTGCCGCAATCACCAGTCCCGGAATCGCGCAGAAGAAGAACGGCGCGCGCCAGCCCCACATCGAGCCAAGCTTCCCGCCCGCCGCATACCCGAGAGCTGCCCCGATGGGAATCGCCAGATAAAAGATCGACAGCACCCGGTTTCGGTCCCGCTCGGGATAAAAATCGGCCAGAACTGCGGGGGCGAAGATACCAAACGTAGCCTCACCCACCCCGACCAGCGCGTGACGGACGAAAAGCGTCCAGTAATCGTGCACCCAGGCGGTTCCCAGAGTTGCCAGGCTCCAAAGAATCGCTCCGGCGATGATCAGGGGCTTGCGCGAGAAACGGTCGCCCAGCCAGCCTGTAAGTGGCGCAACCAGCATGTAAGTCACAAACAATGCGGTTGTCAACAAACCCATCTGCTGGTCGGTCGAGTGAAACTCGCGCTGGATCAGCGTTACCTCGCCGGGCAGTATGTACCGATCGATGTAATTCAGAAGGTTGAGCCCGAGAAGCAACACAAACGTCCCCAGGGCGGGGCTGACATATGCGCGAGCAGATTGGACCGGATTCGGCAATGAGCTTTGATCCTGAACGAACAAGGCGAGGACTCACCAATATCACAACCGGCAAACCGCAGCCCAGCCTTTGATGTCGTAATTCTTGTTATTTCTCAGGCCGGGGCCAACGCGCTTCCACGGTTGTCCCGATCCCGCCACGTGGACGGAACTCCCCTCGCACCACCGCCCAGACCGGATCGCAAGCCTTGGCCACGTCTTCAAGCACCTGATTGACGATGTTCTCCTGAAAAATTCCAAGATTCCGATAACTGAAGAGATACTCCTTCAACGATTTCAGTTCAAGACAGCGTTCGCGAGGCATGTAGCGAATGTTCAGTACGCCGAAATCGGGGAGACCCGTCTTGGGGCAGACAGACGTAAGCTCCGGATCGTCGATGGAGATCTCATATCCGGGAAATTGGTTCTGCCAGGTTTCGATTGCGGGAAATGCGAAGTCCAGACCAGCCTTGGCGTGGACGTCTGTGTAGCGGGGTTCCATATCTTCATTGTACGGGGCTATAAATCCAGGTCCCAGGTCTGTCTTTCTGTATCGATTGATTGCAGGCGGACCGTGGTTCCCCAACATAAATTCCTGATCCCTTAGGGCATGTTATTGAGTCTTATATACTGACTCAGGTTACCGAATGGCTGATGCACGAAAGCAATTGAACCGGCGCTGGCTCTGGCTCGGCACGATCGTCTTGTTGGTCCTGGTATTTTTCTCCGTACGCTCCCTCACCAGGGAGCATTTGCAGGTGCGTGTTGCGCAGGTAGTCCACGAGCCGCTGGCAAGCACGTCCAGCACCAACGGACGCGTGGAACCTGAGAATAACCAGGAAATTCACAGCCCCATCGCCACTACGGTCAAAGCGATCTATGTGCAGCCCGGTGACATCGTGCCCGCCGGAAAGCTGCTAATGGTGCTCGACGACGTCGAGGCCCGCGCCAGGGTGGCCGCCGCCGAGAGCGGCGTAAAGTCTGCGCAGGCCGCCCTGGATACGGTTACCCATAATGGAACACTGGAGCAGCGCCAGGCATCGGCCGCAGAAGTAACCCGCGACCGGATGGACCGCGACCAGGCTCAAAACGATCTGAAAGCGCTCGTCAAACTCGACCTTACCGGAGCAGCCTCGGCCAGCGAAGTGGCCGCGGCGCGTCAACGGCTTGAGAGTGCCCAGGCTACCCTCGATGCATCTGAGACAAGTTCCCGTACTCGCTACGCGCCCCCTGAGGTGGAACGCGCCCAGGCAGCTCTTTCCGATGCGGAAGCTGGTCTCGCGGCTGCGAAGGCAGTCGAAGCGCAAACCTCGGTTCACGCACCCATCACCGGCACCGTTTATCGCTTGAATGTGGCACGCTCCGATTTCGTCGAGCAGGGTGCTCTGCTGCTCCAGATGGCCGACCTGCATAACGAACGCGTGCGGGCCTATTTCGACGAGCCGGAGATCGGGGGTCTCGCGGTCGGCCAGCCAGTTGTAATCAAGTGGGATGCAAAGCCCGGACACGTTTGGCATGGCCATATCGAACGTGTTCCGGTCACTGTGATCAATCTCGGCACGCGTACCGTGGGCGAGGTCCCGGTTAAGATCGACGGCGGTGACGGCGGCCTCTTGCCGGACACCAATGTGACGGTCACCGTGACCACTTCCAGCGAGTCGGATGTACTGAGCATTCCCCGCGAGGCTCTCTACTCTGAGAATGGCAAGTCCTACGTGTTCAAGCTGGTGAACGGCGAGTTGCGCAGAACCCCGGTGGTGACCGGAGCCTTCAATCTGACCCAGGAGGCTATTCTCTCCGGACTGAAGCAAGGGGACTGGGTGGCGACAGGATCGACCTCGGGACAACCATTGCAACAGGGCGTGCCGGTAAAGGTTGTGCAGTGAGAAGATTACTTCACGCAGGATTTCTGGCGGCAACCCTTGCTACCGCCATGTCTGCGCAGTCTGCAACCGAAACACTGAGGCAGGCCGATGCAGCTTTGCAGGCCGGCGAGGCAGACAGAGCCATGAATTTGCTCAGTTCCGTTCCTCAGTCCGCTGAATCCCACAACTTGAGATGCCGCGTTTTTTTTACATTGGATGATTGGGATCCGGCCGCCAGCGAATGTCAACAATCGGTCATTGCGGATGGACAGAGTTCCGAGAATCACATGTGGTTGGGCCGGGCGCTGGGAGAAAAGGCGGATCGTGCTTCGTTTCTGAATGCCTATTCCTTAGGAAAAAGAGTGCGACAGGAATTCGAAGAGGCTGTTCGACTGAATCCACGCAATTTGGAGGCGCTGGCCGATCTGGGCGAGTTTTACTATAGCGCGCCCGGAATCGTGGGCGGCGGCACTGACAAAGCCGAACAGGTTGCCTTACAACTGGAACGGCTGGACCCCGCTCGCGCGGATGAACTGCGCGCCGGAATTGCAAACCAACTCAAAGACTATGACTCTGCTGAGCGGGATTTCAAGCACGCGATCGCGGTCAGCGAACATCCTGCTTTCCAGTGGATGAGACTGGCCAGTTTTTATCGCCATCGTCAGCGATGGGCAGAGATGGAAGAGGCCGTGCAAAATGGGTTCAAAGCAGCGCAGCGCGATAAGCATGCCGGTGTGGCGTTGTTCAATGGTTCTTCCGTGCTGAGCGAGTCGGGAAGAAACCTGGAACTGGCGGCAAGGATGCTTCAGGATTATCTTGCCGACTCGTCTAAAACTGAAGAGGCGCCGGCATTTGTGGCGCAGACCCGGCTGGCACGGATTCATGCTCAACTTGGCGATCTTGCCGCTGCGCGACAGGAAAAAACTGCTGCGCTGGGGTTGGCTTCTGAATACCTTCCCGCACAGGAACTGAAGTTTTGACCGGAATTCATCACGTGAGTTACAGAAGCAAGCCCCGAGCGCTCTGGCCCTCCATCCTCATCGGAGTGGCCTTCCCCTTTGTGCCGGCGTTTGTCTCAGCCCAGGTCTCATTGGCCACCGTCGTGGACCTCGCCCAGCGCAACAGCACTTCGGTCAGGATTGCCGAGGCAGACGTGGCCAAGGCCAACGGGTCCCTGGCAGAAAGCCGGGACGTCATCTTCCCGTCGCTGCTCCTGGGCACCGGACTCCCGGCATTCCCGGAGGTGGGATTCACAGGCAATCCCCCATCAATTTGGACCGCGACCGTTCAGTCGCTGGTCTTCAGCATTTCGCAGAAACGTTACATTGAGGCGGCGAGTTTTGGGTTACACGCAGCAACCTCTAATTTGAAAGATGCGCGCGAGCAGGTTGCGCTCGATTCTTCAACCGCCTATATCGAACTCGACACCGTTGACCGCGACTTGACGACTGCACATCAGGAGGAAGGATTCGCCACGCGCCTGGTTTCGATCGAGCAACAGCGCGCCGAGGCCGGCGTCGATCCGCTCAGCGAGTTGTTGCAAGCGCGGTTGACCGCTGCGCAGGTCAAATTGAAACGGGAGCAACTGGAAGCGCGCGCAGGTACCCTGGCTCAGCAACTAGCCGCTCTAACCGGTCTCCCAGTTGGATCGATTACCCCGGATCACGCCAGCATTCCGGAACTACCGCAGGTCACCGGCGACACCCCGCCGCATCATCTTGCCGGCATTGAATCCGCGCAGATGCTGGCGCGGTCAAAGCAGCGGGCAGCCAAGGGCGATGAAGAGATAAACTACCTTCCCCAGCTCACTTTCGTCGCCCAATATAACCGCAACACCACCCTCCTGAACGACGTCAATTCGTTCTTCGCCCGGCCGCTTCCGGCTAATAACTTCAGTTCGGGAATTTCCATTCAAATTCCACTGTTCGACATGGCCCACCGCGCAAGGTCCAAAGAATCTGCCGCTGACGCATTACGAGCGACGGTTGAGGCCGAACAGGCGGAGCACCAGAATGACGTGCAGATCGCGGAGTTGACCGGCAGAATCCGGGAACTCGACACCCAAGCCGAAATCGCAAGTCTGAAACAACAGATCGCCGGCGAGCATCTCAAGACTGTGCTCGCTGAATTGGAACTGGGAAACGGCTCAGGAGCGGGACCAAACTCGACGCCACAGCTCTCGCCAAAAGAGGAGCAGTTGGCGCGAATTGACGAAAGCGAAAAGCTTGAGGACGCGCAGGACGCCGGCTTCGACCTGGTGAAAGCCCGGTTGAGCCTGCTGAGAGCGCTTGGGCACATGCAGGACTGGTTAAACGAATTGCACCCCAAATAGGCCGTTTCCCCCGTTAGAGCGCCTGAAAAATGCCGAAAATGATAGAATTGAAGGGATGCCTATGCCTTTGAAAACGCTGTTCCTGAACCCGCCCTCGTTTGAGAACTTTGACGGCGGAGCGAGTTCGCGCTGGCCGGCTACGCGCGAGATTGAATCCTATTGGTACCCGGTGTGGCTGACCTACCCAGCCGGTCTCCTTGAAGGTTCGCGGCTGCTCGATGCTCCGCCTCACCACGTTTCGGCGCAAGAAACCATCAAGATCTGCCGGGACTACGAGTTTCTGGTGCTATTCACCTCCACCGTGGGATGGGAGGGAGATCAGCGGCTGGCAGAAGCCATCAAGGCGGCCAACCCCTCCATTCGAATTGCTTTCGTTGGGCCGCCTGTAACTACGTCCCCGGACAAGGCTCTCAACGAGTGCGCTGCTCTCGACTTCATCTGCCGCCGCGAGTTCGACTATTCTGTCGTCGACTTTGCGCAGGGCAAGCCGCTCGATGAGATTCTCGGCATCAGCTATAAGCTGAACGGAAAGATCTTTCACAACCCCGACCGCCCCCAGGTGGAAGATCTGGACGCGATGCCATGGGCCACCAGGATTTACAAACGCGACATGGACGTCACGCGCTATAACGTGCCCTTTCTGCTGCATCCGTTCATCGCCCTCTACTCCACTCGCGGCTGCCCGGCGCAGTGCACGTTTTGCCTTTGGCCGCAGACTCTCAGCGGGCATGCATGGCGCAAACGTTCAACCGACGATGTCGCCGCCGAACTGGCCTGGGCGAAAGAGAATTTTCCTGAGGTGAAGGAGTTCTTCTTCGACGACGACACCTTCAACATTCAAAAAGTGCGCACTGTCGAGCTCTGCGAAAAACTCAAGCCTCTGGGCCTGACATGGAGTTGCACCTCCCGTGTGACGACCGATTACGACACGCTCAAGGCGATGAAAGAGGCGGGCTGCCGTCTGCTGATCGTGGGCTTCGAGTCGGGCGATCCGCAGATTCTCAAGAACATAAAAAAGGGCGCCACCGTGGAGCGCGCGCGCGCCTTTGCGAAGGATTGTCACGACCTCGGCCTCACCATTCACGGCGACTTCATTCTCGGCCTGCCGGGTGAAACCAAGGATTCCATTCGCAACACCATCAATTTCGCCAAGTCACTGGACGTGGAAACCATCCAGGTTTCGATCGCCCATGCTTACCCCGGTACCGAGTTTTACGACTACGCGAAGGCCAATGGTTTCATCGTGAACACGGCGGCCATGATGGACGAGGGCGGCCACCAGATGGCGCATATCGAGTATCCCGGTCTTCCCACTGACTACGTGCTCGAAATGGTTCATCGCTTCTACGACGAATATTACTTCCGGCCCAAGGCAGCCTTCCGCGTCATCTGGAAAGCAATTATCAACCGCGATGTGCCGCGGCTTTATGTGGAGGCAAAAGCCTTCCTGAAGCTCCGTGCGCAGCGCAACAAAATGGTGAAAGTGGCTCGCAGCCGTCAGCCGGATCCTCCCGCTCCGGTAAGCGCGGGCGCATAGAGCGGATTAGCGTTCATCTCAATCGAGGGCGGCATCCGCCACGGCGTGATTCGCCCTCCGTTTCTTTCCGGACTGCACAGGGGAAATGCAGACAGATGACGCACCACACACTCACATCGAGGCAGTACCTGATTCTGGGTTTGGTTGCGGTCTGTGCGCCGCTGGGCGATACCTGCCTTTCGCGCGGCATGACAAGACTGCCGCCCTTGACTCTCGATCATCCCGGCAGCCTGATCGCCGCCGTCTTTACCCCCTGGATCGCCGCGGGAATCGCGCTGCTCATCGGGTTTTTCGCAAGCTACCTCACTGCCCTGTCGTGGGCGGATCTTACTTTCGTGCTCCCTGCCACCGCATTCGGCAACGTAATCGTTGCGCTCCTCTCCAGGTTCTGGCTGCATGAACCCATCTCGGTGCAGCGCTGGGCGGGAATCCTGCTGATCACCATCGGTGTCGGGTTCGTTGCTCAAGGCCCCTCATTGACAGAGAAGCCCGCGCCCGAGGTCGAACTGGAACAGGAGCAGGTGCGATGACGATTCCCTACCCTGCCACACCATCGGGACCGTGGGCCGCCGCTGCTATGATCGCGGCCATTGTGCTCAGTTCCACCGCCGGCGAAGTGCTGACCGCCGCGGCTATGAAATCAATCGGCAACCTGGATGAGATTCGCGCGCGGGCCGGCATCTTCGGCGCCATTCGCGCGGTGGTTGGATCACCAATTTTCTTTGCCGGAGTAAGCTTTCTGGCTTTGGCGTTCTTCTCGCTTCTTTTCGCGCTGAATCATCTGAACCTGAGCCTGGTGGCGCCGGCCTCGGCATCGCTCACCCTGGTTACAAATGCCATTGCCGCCAAATTTTTCCTGCATGAGAATGTGGACCATCGCCGTTGGACCGCCGCAGTGCTGGTCTGTATCGGCGTCTACTTCCTGGCGCACTGAAAGGCTCAGACCCGATGGCCCGTCGGGAGCTATTGGATGAAGATAGCTGGGTTTTGCGTTAGATAACGAGCTGCCTTGAGAAGTGCTTTGCCCAGATTTGTGTATAACCTTTCGGTCAATCTAAACTTCCAAAGAGCAGGCACTTCAATATCGCCTGAGGTCCCAGGCCAAGGGTATTCAACGTTATCCAGCCGGCGGTTGTCGTCCTTCACCTGCGGATGCAAGAGATCGATCTCTCTGCAAATGGCGCTTATTCCATGCTTATCGAGTGGGTGATCAAATCCAATCCTTCGCCAATGCTCTCCAACCAGCCGAGGTAAGACCTTGGCGACCACGTTGTGATCCATTACTAAGCCGCTCAGATTGGCATGATGGATATAGGCCTTACACAGCTTCTCGAGCCACATTTGCAGGTAATGTAAACGATGGCTCTGCGGCAATGTCGTATTTGCAAGTTCTTCGTATGCGCTTAGATCGGCCGCGGCCTGCTCGGCAAAAGCCTCACTCCAGGATCTCATCACGCAGCGCGCTCATAAAGGATCTCGGCGAGACGCCAACCCGCTGGAAGGGGCAGACTGCCAGAGCGTATCTTCTCATACTCCTCTTCTGTCACCTCGATAATTACCGAAGGAAATGGAACTTTCGGAGGGTCTGGACCGAATGCGATCGGAACGATGCCAGATTGCGGAGTCTGCGGATTGACCTCAAGCAGCTTGACCGGCTCGTGGCTTGCGGCCTCCTCGTCGGTGACAACCCGAATAATGCGGCTGATCGCCGGATCGAATTTAAGATGGGCATCTGCGAGCGCTTTCGCAACTGCTCCCTTGTCAGCCATGTTTGCGATCTCCCCGAATAAGCTACAGTCAACAATACCACGGCGAGCAATGCCTATTCTTTGCCGGTCACAGCCTCCAGCGCATCAATCCCTGCGGCTTCAAATCCGGATCGAGAATATTGCGTGGCTCACCGATAAATTTGCAGATCGCCTCCGCAGCCAGATGCCCCGAACGCGCAGCGCTCTCCATGGTCGAGGGCCAGCCAGTTGCGGTCCAGTCGCCTGCGAGAAAACAGTTCGGCCACGGCGACACTGACGACGGCCTTGCGCTGTCGATTCCGGGCGGAACACCAAAGGTGGCTCGAACCTCCTTGACCAGTGCGGACTTCTCCAGCTTCGCGGATGCGACAGCCGGGAAGAATTCCGACAACTCGCTGACCGCCTGGGCGATGGCCTGCTCGCGCGAAAGGGCCGCGAACTTCCGCGAGGCGCTGACGACAAGTTCCAGATAACTGCCTTTCAGCTCGCGCCCAGGCTGCAACCGGCTCTTGTTGTACATCCAATGAAGTTCACGGTCCAGAAGTACAGCATGATCGAGCGTGGTGATCTCGCGGTCGAACCACAGATGTACGCTGCAGATGGGCCAATGCTCGTGGCGCGCAATCTGCCGGGCCAGATCATCTGCACCCTCGGCCGGCGGCATCCGCGAGATCAATTTCGCGGTTGCATCGAACGGCAATGCAAGCACAAGCAAATCTGAGATGATGTTTCCGGTGCGAGTGTCCAGATTCCATTGTGAAGTTTCCTCGTCGAACACAGCAGACTCGACATTGGCATTGAAATGGACGCCCGAACCGCGCTGCGCGAGAAACTCTGCCGCCCCGGAGTAAAGTTCGCTCAGCGGCACCGTGCTCATACCCATGCTGCCTGCCTGCGCGGAGTTCATGAAGAGTTCGCGAATCACTTTGGCCGCGTAAGGCAACGCAATGCAATCGATTTCGGCGTTCAGGGCGCTCGCAATCACCAGCCGCCAGAAGCGGTCGATCGCGCCTTGGGTCTGGCCGTTCCGCTTGAGCCATGCTCCCAGCGACTCAGTTGAATCGGCGGGAACAGGCCGCATGAGTGTTCGAAAGGCTCGGCTCAGCGCCAGCTTGTCTGCGCGCGTGAACGCTTTGGCTGCCAACAGCCTGGGCAAGCCATGCAGCGGAGCCGGAAGCCAGGAAGGGCCCAGCAAAGATCGCCTCCCGCCCGGCTCGATCATGGTCATTTCGCTTGTCCAATGAATGCGATTCGCGACTCCGATTCGTCGATAGAAACCGATCAGATTAGTACAACAGCCAAACAGCACATGCTGGCAGTTATCAATCACCTCACCCACCCCGGGATGAAGGTAGGACGACGCCCGGCCGCCCAGATAACTGCGCCGCTCGACAAGTTGCACGCGGAGACCTGCTTCGGCCAACGCGCAAGCGGCGCTCATGCCGGCTACTCCGCCGCCAACAACGGTCACAGTCCTCTGCGGCTTTTGTCCAGAAAGGCCCAAGCTTCTCCTCGGAGGCTACGGTCCAAACAACCTTACAAATGTCATGCGTGTAAGGCCAACAACCAATATTGATATCTTCTCCACCAGCGGCACACTCGCCCGGCGCAAGAACACATCGTAGTTCGCGCGCTGAATGCGTTTGAGCAATGCATGGTAAATCGAGACGAGTACCCAGAGCGCCGGCCTGCTTTCGCGGTCGATCAGCGGCAGCAAAGCCTCCGCCGACTTGTAGTAGCCATCCGCACGATGCGCAATCTCCGCCAACAATGCCCGTTCCTCGGGAGCCGGCGGCGTCCCCGAAGCACGATGCAGCAGCGCACCAAGAGAAACGCGGTGTGCACAAAGATCTTCGAGCGGCAGATACACGCGATTCCGGCTCGCATCCTCGGCCACATCGCGCAGAATGTTGGTGAGTTGAAATGCAATGCCCGTTTCTTCCGCCAACTTCTCCGCTCGCGGATCGGTGTAGCCGAAGATGCGAATGCAGACCAGGCCCACGACCGAGGCCACCAGGTAACAGTATCGATAGAGATCGGCGAATGTCGCGTAGGTATCCGGTGCATCGCCGGGAGCTTGCTTCAAGTCCATCGTGGTGCCGGCGACCAATTCCTCAAGCAGGCTGAGAGGGATTTCGAAGCGCTGCGTCGCGTCGCGCGCTGCAACAAACACCGGATCGCCCGTCGCGCCGCCGTGGCTTGCTTCATGCCACGCCCCCAGCCATGCTTCGAGGCGCTCCCGGCGCTCGTCGCGCGAGATGCTTTCGTCGTCGGCGAGGTCGTCGGCCTGGCGCATGAAAGCATAGATCGCACAGATTGCGTTCTTTCGCGGCGCGGGAAGAGCAATAAAGGCGTAGTAGAAATTCTTCGCTTCGCGTTTCGCGATTGCCCGGCAAGTCGCGTAAGCTTCGTTCAATGTTGGTGCGTGCGTCAAGCCGCCTTCCCTCAAGAACGTACCCCGAGGCGGAAAAATGGCAGCATCTTGCCGCTTACAGCGCGCAGCGCCAGCGCGAGTTTGGTGCGCTTTGAAATGGCTGGCCTGGCGCTCAACACATCGTAGTCCCGGCGCTCGATGGCGCGCAAAATCTCAAGCCCGCCCCGGCTGAAGAGGTCAAGATCGAGCGCCAACTCGGGACCGACCATGCCGATCAGCGGCAGGCCTTCTTCAAACATCCGGCGTGCAAAATCCACCTCGTAATCGAGCAGCGCGCGAAACGCGGGCGTTGCGATTCCCTTCGCGATGATTTCGTCGGTCACTCCAAAACGCCGCATGTCCTCTTGCGGCAGGTACACGCGATTTTTGGCGAAGTCCACCCGCACGTCCTGCCAGAAGTTGGCCAGTTGCAATGCGGAGCACGTCGCATCCGCCAGCTTGAACCGCTCCTCGTCCGCGTATCCGCAGGCGTAGAGCACTAGGCGGCCGACTGGATTCGCCGAATAGCGGCAATACTCCAGAACCTGTTGCATCGTGGCGTAGCGCGTCACAATCTGATCCTGACGAAAAGCCGTGAGCAAGTCCGCAAAGGGCTCCTTCGGAATGGAACATTCGCGTATCGTTTCCGAAAGGGCCACGAAGACAGGGTGGTGCGGATGGCCCTCGTAACAGGCATCCAGTTCCGCTCCCCACAGGTCGAGCAGCGCCAGAGCTGATGCGGGATCTCCGACCTCATCGCCCAAGTCGTCGGAGACACGGCAGTATGCGTAGATCGCGTGAAAATGGGGACGCAATGCCTGGGGCAGAAACCATGTGGCGACGTGGAAATTTTCGTAATGCGATTCTGCCAGCCGTTTGCACCAGGCGCGCGCCTCAGCCAGCGATGGAGGTACATCAGGCGTGCGATATGAGGGCGGGAGCGCAGCCCATCCGCGGGCGATCAGGTCGTCCAGCGCATCGTGATCCTGGTGCAAGGTCGTCGTGGTCATTTCATTGCCTCAGGGCACGATCGCGGTCTTGATTTCTCTGCTCCGCTTCATCAACTTTTCAAACACGCGGTTGAGTTCGTAAAGATGAGCATGACCGGTAATGAACGCGCTCGCCTGGAATCGGCCACTGGCAATCAGGTCCAGCGACCTGCGGCAGATGGCCGGCGTGTGATGAAAAGTGGCGCGGAGCGTGATATCGCTATAGTGAATGCGATTGGTGTCGAGGCTCACCTCGGTGTCCACAGCACAGCCGCCGAAGAAGTTCACCGTGCCGCCCTTGCGCACCATCTCGACCGCCTCTTCCCAGGCTTCCGGTACACCGACTGCTTCAATCGCAATGTCGACGCCGCGACTCTTGGGCGTAAGTGCGCGCGCCTCGCGGATGGCCTTCCGGATAGTGCCGGCCTGGACAACATGTGCCGCTCCCAGTTGCTTGGCGGCCTCCACCTGTCCATCGTGCTTCACGACCGCAATCGCCACGCAGCCGGCCAGCGCAGCCACGTGGAGGATCATCAGTCCCAGCGGGCCGCCTCCGATTACAGCCACCACGTCGCCGGGGCGAGGGCGGGAATCTTCAAAGCCGTGCACCGCGCACGCCAGCGGCTCGGTCAAGGCTGCATGTTCCAGCGGCACATGATCCGGCACATGCAGAGTGTTCTTGGCGACGATGCGGGCCGGGATACGGATAAACTCCGCGTAGGCTCCGTTGTTGAAGAGCAGGTCGTCGCAGAGATTCTCCTGGTTGCGCTCGCAAAAATAGCACTTTCCGCAAGGCGCCGAGTTGAGGGCCACCACGCGATCGCCGGGAGAAAAATCGGTTACACCGGCGCCCGCCTCCACGACAGTCCCGGCGAGTTCATGGCCAAACAGCGCCGGAGGCACGATCATTCGCGCGTGATATCCGCGGCGAAAAACCTTCAAATCCGTTCCGCAGGTAAGCGCCGCGCCCACGCGAACAATCAACTCTCCCGGCGCCGCCTCGGGCACCGGCACGCTTTCGATGCGGATGTCTTCTCGCCCGTGCAGGACCGCGGCCCTCATGGTTGTCGCCACCGGGTGCCTCCTACTCTACCCCCGCCCCGAAGACTGGCTCGATCATAATCTTCATCGAGTTTGCTTGCGGGTGCGATGCCACCTCAATCGCCGCAACCGCTTCCTCGATGGGAAAACGGTGGGAGATCAACTGCGTCAGGTCGAATCCGTTACGATAACCGCCAAACACCAGGTCGGTTACTTCGTCGAGTATGCCGAAAGAAGAGGAGTAGGAGCCGAGCAGGGTCTTCTCGTCCACGCAGACGGCGGCGGGATCGATGGTAGCTTCGCCATGCTGGGTTTGGGCAAACAGCATCACTTTGCCGCCAGGCCTTGCTGCGTCCATTGCGGTGCGGACCAGGGCAGTTCCGCCCACGGCAAGAATCACCGCGTCAGCCCCGCGGCCGTCGGTCTCGGCAAACACTCGCTCGACCACGTTCTCGCTCCCTGCGTGGATTGGATGCTTCAGCCCGAATTTGGCTGCAATTCGATGTCGCTCAGGATAAAGATCCGAGGTCAGCACCCTCGCCCCGATCCGGCTTGCGAGCACGGCGTGCATCAGACCGATGGGCCCCTGGCCGATCACGAGAACCGTATCGTCCGGGGCAAGGTTGAGCAGTTTGACGCCCTTGAGCACCGTGTTCACCGGCTCAACAAAGGCAGCCTGCTCAAATGGAACGCCATCGGGGATCCGCACCACGCCGCGGTTGGCGACGACAAAGTCCATCACCCGGATGTATTCGGCAAAGCCGCCGCCAGAGGGCTCAAAGCCTGCAGTCACGCCGGTCTTTTTGTAGAGCGGGCACTGGGCAGGAGTGCCTTTGCGGCAGTAGTAGCACTCGTCGCAGGGGACATGGTGAAATGTCATGACCCGGTCGCCGACTGCGAAGCCCGTCACACCCTGCGCCCGCCGCGACCACGATTCCGGCCATCTCATGGCCGAAGATGCGCGGGGCCGAGTGAGAGCCGTAATGAATCTTCTTCAGGTCGGTGCCGCAGATGCCGCATGTGGCAACCTTGATCAGCAGTTCGCCCGGGCCGATATGGGGCACCGGAACGGTTTCGACGCGCATGTCATTAATGCCGCGATAGACCACGGCGCGCATGGTGGCGGGGATCTTCGTCTCCGCCATGCTTTCAGGATTTGAGATTTGGGTAGCCATTCCGTTTTTCGATGTGACCTCATTCATCCGAGAAATATTGAGCAACGATTCCGCGATATTTTGGGAAGCCCTTCTACTATTCTCGCCCATCCGCGCCAATGCGGGCCAGTGCCAGGGTCTGGCCAGAGCATAAAGCAGGAATCCTGTGGTCATGAATTGCCCGGTCGGGAGAGATGAAGCGATTGAAATCGGGCAGTTTTTCATCGAAAGCATCGCTGACGCCCTTGATGCAGTAGAACGGGATGCCCCGCATGCCGGCCAGGCGGGCGACGGCGGCGGCTTCCATATCCACCAGGGCGGCATTGTAGGTTGAGGCGAGGCGGTGCTTTTCGGCTTACGTCGGCAACCCTGGGACTGGTGGCAAGCCAAAGCTCGCCGGCTCCGGCGTCGCAGTAAAAGCGCTCGCCGGTGCGGACGTCGATGACACCGGCGAGATTGTGGGCCGCTGCCGGGAGCGAGGCTGGCAGTGAGGGCGCCGGCCCAGCCGATGGAAAAGACCAGGTCGATCGGACCGCCGTCTTCGATGGCCGCGAAGGCGCGAGTGGCTGCCTCAATGCCGGCTCCGGCGCAGGCGGCGATCCACTCTTCTTCTTCGATGCGCTGGGCCCAGAAGCGGATGCCGTTGCGGGTCGAATGCGGCCACCCGCGAACGAGCGGCTTCAATTCGCCGGGCATGGCGGCGATGATGGCGACGCGGGTCATTCGCTAGTCACTTCGTCATCTTTAAAATCACCGGACTTACCGGCTGCTGGTTTCAATCGCAGGCTCTTCGTCAGGGTTGGACCTCTTGTCGCTTTTCTCCCAACATTTTGGGAGTCCCTCGACGCCGAATTCTTTCAGCGCGTTGAAAAGTTTGGGCCTCAAATACTCGTCGAAGACCCGGTGGCAATTCGGACACAGTGGAATGCCATTGCACTGGAGGTCCGATTTCTTTTTCTGCTTCCATTCCTTCTCATCAATGATATGAACCGCATCTGGAAGTGGATAGCAGATTCCGCACATCCGGCAAGGAAGGGGATTTCCATCTTTGCCTCGAACGACTTTCCGTTTTGTGTCATGGTTGAAAGGCACTCCGATCCTCCTAACCCTTTGGTGTAGGTTATGGATATTTCCGAGAGATCTTTCATGGCGCGTAGCCATGGGCACGATACCAGTCGATGGCCGCGCGCATGGCGGGATACACAGGCAGGATGCGAAAGCCTAGCTCCTGCTGCGCCCGCGCCGAAGAGGCAAACATCTTCTTGCGGCCCATGCGGACTTCTTCGAGGGTGGCGCGGGGCTCTTTGCCACGCATGCGGCCAGTGATGATCTCTTCGAAAAAGGCATAGGTCGCGGCGACGGCGAAGGGAATTTTGGTCGTCGGCGATGGGATGCCGGTGATGGCGGACATCTTGTCGAGAATCTGCTTCAGCGTAAGGTTTTCGCCGCCCAGGATGTAGCGGCGACCGGGCGTTCCGCGAGAGAGCGCGGTGACATGGGTCCGCGCCACTTCGGCGACATCGACCAGGTTGAGGCCCGTGTCCATGTAGGCGGGGAATTTGCCGTTGAGGAAATCGACGAAGATGCGGCCTGTCGGAGTGGGCTTGGCGTCGTTGGTGCCGATGGGTGAGGTGGGGTTGAGGATGATGACTTGCTGTCCATCTTCGGCGGCGGCAATGGCCTGCTGTTCGGCCATAAATTTTGAGCGCTTGTAGTGGCCAACCATATCCGCGAACGAGACGGGGGTGTCTTCATTGATCACAATGCCGTCGGTGCGGAAGTGCATGGTGGCGACCGAAGAGGTGTAGACCAAACGCGGAACGCGGGCTTCGCGGGCCAGGCGGAGGAGGTCACGCGTCCCATCGACGTTGGCACGATACATGGCTTTGGGATCGCGAACCCAGAGGCGGTAGTCGGCGGCCACGTGGACCACGGCATCGCAGCCGCCGAGGGCGCTTTTAAGTCCTTCTGGTTCCAGCAAATCGCCAACCACCGTTTCGCCGGCAATGCCTTCGAGGTTATTGAGCTTGCTGGTTTTGCGGACCAGCAGGCGCAGGTCGGCGCCTTCGGCGGCGAGGGCTTCGGCCACGTGATGGCCGACAAATCCGGTGGCGCCTGTTACAAGAACTCTCATTTACTCGATTCTCATAGGCCATCTTAAATTGGTGCGCCCCATCGTCCCGGGGGATCGAAGCAAAATCAAAAACTGCGAGGTAATGTAACAATGCATTACAATATGAAAGGGGAGTTGATACTATGCCTATCTTGAAACTGACCGGCAGGGGGCAAGTTACGCTGCGCAAAGAAGTTCTCCGGCACTTTGGCGTAAGGCCGGGCGAAAAGATCGAGCTGGAACTGCTGCCGGGAGGCAAGGGGATCGTGCAGGCTTCTAAGCCGAAGGGCAGAATCGAGGACTTTTTCGGCTGCCTGGCTGGGAAGACCGATGTCAAGTTAACGATTGAAGAGATGAACGAGGCCATTGCCGAGGCAGGCGCCGCAGAGGTGATCGAGAGCTTCCATCGATGAAGATCATTGCGGATACGAACGTCCTGGTGCGGGCCGCGGTTCAGGATGACCCTGCACAAACGCCCATTGCGAAGCGGCTTTTGAAAGAAGCCGACCAAGTTATCGTCAGTCGGCATGCACTGTGCGAATTCGTTTGGGTTCTGGGCAGAATCTACAAATTGCCAAAAGCAGAGATTGGGACGGCAATATGTAGGCTGCTTGGGGCAGAGAATGTGGTTGCCGACAGGGCTGCCGCTTCCGCCGGTCTCGATGCGATGGAAGCAGGGGCTGATTTCGCCGATGGCGTCATAGCTTACGAAGGTGCATGGCTGGGCGGGGAGGTGTT
This sequence comes from uncultured Acidobacteriota bacterium, assembly GCA_963833995.1. Taxonomy (GTDB): domain Bacteria; phylum Acidobacteriota; class Terriglobia; order Terriglobales; family Acidobacteriaceae; genus Telmatobacter. Next base: position 190,420 of record CAWIAE010000016.1, read on the forward strand.
CTTCTCATTCGATAAGAATGCCGTGGAGGCGCTGGCGAAGCAGGGACTGCGGGCGGAGTTGCTTGCCTGAGGATTTTACTCCAGCGAGTCGGGATGCAGCGCAATGTTCTTTTCGCCGGCGGCTTTCTTCTCGTTGTACGCTTTGACCCAGTCTTCCCAGTGCTTGCCGGCGGCGCGATCTTTGCCGCTGAACTCGAGGCGCGCGATGTCGGCGTAGCTCACCTTGCGCTTGTCGGTCGCCGAGGGCGTGAAGTATTGGAGATAGGAATCTGCGAGCGTTGCGCCGGTGGTGCGATTGAAGATGAAGGCTTCGATGTGTTCGCCGGACTTGAGTGTGAGCGTCACATCGCCGCGGTAGTCGAAGGCTTTTTCGAGGGCGTTTTTGATGTCGTCTTCGCTGGCGAGAGCGGGCACCCAGCCTTCCAGCTTTTCGTGCTCGGAGCCGGGAGCGAGTTCCAGGGCTTCGACTTGTTCGATGGTGTATTTCGCGACTTCGGCAGTCATGATTGAATTCCTTCAGGGGTCAAAACCCCACATTCCACGCGGCTTCTGCGGCTCGACTCAAGTCTCGCCCGGTTAGCGGCACATTGCTTACATCTTTGCCAGTTCACGTTCGGGCCGCTCGATCTGCACCAGGGATGCCGGGCCGTGCGGCGTAGGCTCGTTGAGCAGGTTGAGTGCGTGCTGGTCTTTGTATCTCTTGAAGGTTCCCTTGACCATGCCCCAGAAGCCGCTGAGCGAGCCAAACCCATCCATCACCGCCGTGGGCTCGTAGCCGCAACTGACCATGCAGTTGGCGCACTTGGGATTGCCGCTGGCAACGCCGTACTCTTCCCATTTCGTGGTTTCGAGCAGTTCCTTGAAGGTGTCGGCGTAGCCGTCCTGAAGCAGATAGCAAGGGCGCTGCCAGCCGAAGATGTTGTAGGCCGGCGAACCCCATGGGGTGCACTCGTATTTGCGGTCGCCCATCAGGAACTCAAGAAACAGGGGCGACATGTTGAACTTCCAGGTTGGCTTTCGATTGGAGAGGATGGCGCGGAAAAGCCTGCGCACGCGGGCGCGGCCCAGGAAGCGATGCTGGTCGGGCGCCTTCTCGTAGCTGTAGCCGGGCGAGAGCACGATGCCCTCGACGCCCATCTCCATCACATCGTCAAAGAAGCCGCGAACCTGGTTGGGATCGGTGCCGTCGAAGAAGGTGGCGTTGGTGGTGACGCGGAAGCCGCGCTTGACCGCTTCCTTGATGCCTTCGACGGCGATGTCGTAACCGCCTTCGCGGCAAACGGAAAAGTCGTGATGCTCGCGCTGGCCGTCGAGGTGCACGGAGAAGGTGAGGTACTTGGACGGCGTGAACTCCGGCAGGCGGCGCTTGAGTTCGAGCGCGTTGGTGCAGAGGTAGATGTACTTTTTGCGCGCGATGAGGCCGTTGACGATCTCGACGATCTGCGGATGCAGCAGCGGCTCGCCGCCGGGGATGGAGACCATGGGCGCGCCGCACTCTTCGACGGCGGCAAAGCACTCCTCGGGCGTGAGCTGCTTTTTGAGGATGTGGGGCGGGTACTGCACCTTGCCGCAGCCGGCGCAGGCCAGGTTGCAGCGGAAGAGCGGCTCAAGCATGAGCACGAGCGGATAGCGCTTGTTGCCGGTGAGGCGCTTCTTCAGGACGTAGCTGGCAACCGTCCCCATCTGCGAAATTGGAACTGCCATATTGGGTGATCCCTCCGTTTTAGCCGCTAGCTTCTAGCTGCTAGCTAGTGGCTAGAGGCTAGAAGCTAGTAGCCGCATTTCGTTCCATGGCCCGCTTGTAGCCGGTCAAAGCCAGCAGCGGGAAGTAATTGCGATACATGTCATAGGCCAGATAAAACACCCTGGGGAAGCCGGTTCCGGTATAGAGTGCCTGGCGCGCGCTTCCTTCGCCCGTCGACTCGTCCCAACCACCGTCGGGTTCTTGGCGTGTAAGCAGCCAGCGGACGCCCTTGGCGATCGAGTCGGAGCGGTCGTCGCCGGCGGCGAGCAGCCCGAGCAGCGCCCACGCGGTCTGCGAGGGCGTGCTCGGGCCGATGCCGCGGGTGTCGGGATCGTCGTAGCTGCCGCAGGTTTCGCCCCAGCCGCCGTCGGAGTTCTGCACCATGCGAATCCACTCCGCTGCCTGCTGCACCTGCGGTTCGAGCTGATCAAAGCCGATGGCCTCAAGGCCGCGCAGCACCAGGAACGTGCCGTAGAGGTAGTTGACGCCCCAGCGGCCAAACCAGCTTCCGTCCGGTTCCTGCTCGGCAAGATGAACTTGATGGCCTTTTCGACGCGCTTGTCTTCGCGCGTGTAGCCATAGGTGGCCAGCATCTCCAGCATGCGTCCGGTGATGTCCACCGTGGGCGGATCGAGCATGGCGTTGTGATCCGCGAAAGGGATGTACTGGAAGATCATCTTGGTGTTGTCTTTGTCGAAGCTGCCCCAGCCGCCGTTGCGGCATTGCATGGCGAGCTCCCACTCGATGGCGCGCTCGGCCACCTGGTGCTGATAGCGCTCGCGCGGATTGTCCACTTTGTTCAGGGCGAGCAGCACCTGCGCGGTGTCGTCGGTGTCGGGATAGAACTCGTTGTTGAACTCGAAGTACCAGCCGCCGGGCTCGGTTCTGGGAACCTTCACCGCCCAATCGCCCTTGTGGCGCACTTCCTTGGCAAGAATCCAGTCAGCGGCCTTGACCATGCTGCGGATCATTGCGCGGAACGCCGGCTTCGCCGAGCGCATAGACGGCCTGTGCCGTATCCCACACTGGGGAGACAGCCGGCTGCATGCGGAAGGTGGGCTCAGGCATGTCGGCCGTGGGCGGCTGCTCGATGCCCAGCTTCTCAAACTCATCGCGCGCGCGAATCACCTGCGGATCGTCTTCGGAGTAGCCCAGGCAGCGCAGCGCGATGATGGCGTTGAGCATGGCCGGATAGATGGCGCCCAGGCCGTCGGTCATCTCCAGGCGCTCAAGCATCCACTTCTCCGCCTTGCGCAGGGCGAGCTTGCGCAAGGGCCGGATGTGAACGGCTTCAGAGAGATGCATGAGACGGTCAAGAATGAGGAAGAAGTTGCGCCACGAGATGAGCGACTTGCGATCAATGCGCAGGCGAAGGATCGAGTTGGCGCGGCCGCCGACGAAAAGCTCATCGATTCCCTGCTCGGGCGGGATCTTCTTGAACGGCTTCTTGGCGTAGATGATGGCCAGCGGCACAAGAATGGATCGCGACCAGGACGAGATCTCGTAGATGTTGAAGTAGAACCAGTTGGGAAAAAGAACGATCTCGGGCGGGATGGCCGGTACCGCATCGTAGTCGTACTGGCCGAGCGCGCAGAGATACATCTTGGTGAAGGTGTTGCACGCGGTGACGCCGCCATGGGCGAGAATCCACTGCCGGCATTTGACCAGGCGTGGATCGTCTGCGCCCATACCCATCAGCTTGGCCGAGAAGTAACACTTGACCGAGAGCGAGATGTTGCCGGGGCCGCCGGGATAGATGCTCCAGCTGCCGTCCTCGTTCTGGTAGCGCATCATCTCGGTGCATGCGCGCGCAAGGCGGCCAGGATCGCCGCTCTCAAGCAAACGTGGAGGAAGATGTAGTCGGCTTCCAGCATGGAGTCGGCTTCGAGTTCGCCGCACCAGTATCCCTCGGGGTGCTGCTGGGAGAGGAGAAACTCCCGGGAGTGCAGGATGGCCGACTCGAACGTCGGCCAGATCTGCATCCATGCGCCCGAATTTCGGTGCCGCGGTATGCGAATTTTCCTGCTGAACTCTCATGCGCGTTGAGATGCCTCAATTGCCCTTCGGAGATACCGGACCGAGCTAGACTCTACCGAACTATCATGAAACTGGATGGGACACCCTAGCGCACGGACACGGGTTCGATTCCGCCCGCATGGCCAATGGCCTGAATAATTTCAGGCGGAAGGCCGAAGCGGACATTCTCCGGCATCACCTCAACCTCTTCGACGCTCGAAAAGCCGCTTTGACGCAAATAATTGACGACGTCCTCGACCAGGATCTCAGGGGCCGAAGCGCCCGCCGTGACCGCCACCGTGGAGATGTCCTTCAGCCATGAAGGGTCGATGGCCTGAGAGTTATCAATCAGATACCCGACCGTACCCAGATTGCGCGAAACCTCGACCAGGCGATTGGAGTTGGAACTGTTGGTCGAACCGACCACCAGCACCAATCCCGCGTTGTGGGCTACATTGCGGACGGCAACCTGCCGGTTTTCAGTGGCATAGCAGATGTCCTGCGAGTGGGGGCCCACAATGTTGGGAAACTTGAGCTTGAGGGCGTGAATGATGTCGCGCGCTTCGTCCAGCGAGAGGGTGGTTTGGGTAAGGTAGGCGACATGGTCGGGATCGGGAACCTGAAGTGCATCGACTTCCGCCACATTCGAAACGACTTGGGTGACTTCAGGCGCTTCGCCGAGGGTGCCTTCGATTTCGTCGTGGTCGCGGTGGCCGATAAGCACCAGCGAATAGCCCTGCTTGGCAAACTTGACGGCCTCGATGTGAACCTTGGTGACCAGGGGGCAAGTCGCGTCAATGACCTTGAGGTTGCGGCGCTTGCTCATTTCGCGGACGGCTGGCGAGACGCCGTGAGCGCTGTAGATGACGCGCTGGCCATTCGGGACCTCTTCAATCTCATGGACGAAGATCGCGCCCTTCTCAGCCAACTCATTCACTACATAGCGGTTATGGACGATTTCGCGGCGAACGTAGATGGGAGCGCCGAAGGTTTCAAGAGCGATCTTTACGATGTCGATGGCGCGCACCACGCCGGCGCAAAAGCCGCGCGGCTTGAGCAACAACACCCTCTTTTGAGTGGGGGAACTTCCGGCTCCGCTATCGTTCGAGGTGGGGTCGAGGACAGTTGTAGTCACTCAATCAGTATACCAATTTGCAGTTATTTAGGGCGGCTTGGCGCGGGTAAATGCGAGGGTTTGGGAGACGTGAGGGACCGGAAACAGGGCGGATCGGAGGGTCAGCGAGAACGTTCAAGACCCAGGGGTTTCCCGATTCCGCACTGATCCGCTAAACTGGGCCGAAATCACGGAGCTGACCGTGATTCTCGCCATCACGGCGGAAGGGGGGCGAGCTGAATGGTTGCAAAGCAAGCGATCAAGGTCGGCGCGTTGAAAGAGAGCGAACTCGACGAGGCCGCCCGGATTGTGAGGCTCGCCTTCGGAACGTTTTTGGGAGTGCCGAATCCAGCCGAATTCATGGGTGATCGCAACTTCATGGCGCCGCGCTGGCGGTCGTCGAACGTGAAGGTGCTCGCTGCGCGCGCGGACGGGAGGCTGATCGGCACCAATGTGCTGACGCGCTGGGGTTCGTTCGCGTTCTTCGGGCCGCTGACCATATTGCCCGAATACTGGGACAAGGGCGTGGCGCAGCGGCTGCTGACCGATACAATGGCGGTCTTCGACCGCTGGGACTTGCGGCACAGCGGCTTGTTCACCTTTCCGCACAGCGCCAAGCACATCGGGTTATACCAGAAATTCGGCTATTGGCCGGGACATCTGACAGCCATCATGAAGCGCCAGCCGGAAAACAGCCGGGAGGAGTTGCAAACGCCGGCTTTGCTTTCGAAACTGAACGCAGCTCAGCGCAGGGGGGCCATAGCGGAGTGCGCAAAGCTTACCGGCAAGATCGATAAGGGGCTCGATCTAACGGCGGAACTTGGGGCGGTTATGGCGCAGGGCACGGGAGACGTGGTGCTGACCTATGCGCGCGGCGGGTTGGAAGGGTTTGCGGTGTGCATGAATGGAGTGGGATCAGAGGGCGGCGAGAAAACCTGCTACGTGAAGTTCGGCGCGGCACGGAGCGGCAAGGGGGCAAGTGAGAGGTTCGACCGCTTGCTCGAAGCCTGCGACGCATTCGCAAGAGCGCGCAATGCGGAGTTGGAGGCAGGCGTGAGCCTGGCAAGTAAAGATGCTTTTCTCAGAATGCGCGCCCACGGATATCGCGCCGCGGCGCAGGGTGTAAAGATGCATCGTCCCCATCAGGGATTTGACCGCGCCGATGCGTTTGTGATGGAGGATTGGCGGTAGGCGGGCGAGGGCATGTCGGCTCGCAATCCCCCAAGTACCGCACTGAGAGACATCGCTCCGGAGTGTGACCTTCCGCACAGGTGCATTGGCAGGGCAGGGTGAGAATAAGTGCGTGAGGCCGCCCGCTAATATTTGCGCCGGCCGGGAGAAAATTACCGAATGAGCGATCTTGCCCCCCTTGCCGAAGCCGTAGCCGTTGACCCGCTGGTTGGCCATCCTGCCGACTACCACGTCTTTCACAAGTTTCTCGAGCGGTGCAAAGATCTGCCCGCCATCACCACCGCGGTGTGCTGGCCCATGTCGGACGTGGCGCTGCGGGGCGCGATTGAAGCCGCCGCCGAAGGACTGATTGAGCCCACACTCATCGGCGACGAAGCCGAAATGCAGGCGCTGGCCGCCAGGATCGGCGTGGATATCAGCCTGTATCCGATTCTGAATGCTGAAACCGAGGTCAAGGCCGCCGAACTGAGCGTGGCCATGTGCCGCAGCGGTCACGCCCTGGCCATGATGAAGGGCAGCCTGCATACGGACGAGTTGATGAAGGTGGCCATGGCGCGGGACACGGGCCTGCGCACCTCGCGCCGCATCACCCATGTTTTTGTCATGGACACACCGGCCTATGCCCGCACCCTTCTCATCACCGATGCGGCCATCAACATCGAGCCCGAGCTTGAAGATAAGATTCACATTGTCCAGAACGCGATCGATCTGGCCCATGCCCTCGGGATCCCCGAGCCCAAAGTGGCGCTTTTGTCGGCCGTCGAAACCGTGAATCCAAAGATCAAGTCCACGCTGGATGCCGCGGCGCTGTGCAAAATGGCCGATCGAGGCCAGATAACAGGCGGTATTCTCGACGGTCCGCTGGCCTTCGATACCGCGGTCAGCGCCAAGGCCGCGAGCATCAAGCACCTGGTTTCGCCCGTGACAGGGCAGGCCGACATCCTGGTGGTTCCTGACCTGGAGAGTGGCAACATGCTGGCCAAGCAGCTTGAGTACCTGGGCGGCGCTCAGCTTGCCGGCATCGTGCTTGGCGCGCGGGTTCCCGTCATCCTGACCAGCCGCGCGGACTCGGCTGAAACACGCCTGACCAGTTGCGCCGTGGCCGTCCTGCTGCACTACGACACGCACCCCCTGTAAAACGCATATTCGCCGGACCCTTAGCAGACATCAGGGCGCCAATCCCGGACGGGACGGGCGCCCTTGGTTTTGCACACCTCATCTGCCGGCTCGGAGAAACCCTGCCGCAGGGCCGGCATCCAAGTCCTTGTGCAGCGATCCGGCACGGAGGGGCTCCCTCCGTGCATCCATTCAGCCTCTTCCCAGCAAAAAGGAGTCTCCCTATGTCTTCCCACACGCATCAGGAATCGAAAGCCGCCAAGACCAATGTTCCAGATGGTTTCCCTGCAGAGGAAATCAAGGATCTGTCCAGCGTCCTCAACGCCCTCCTGGCCGATGCCTTCGCCCTTTATGTCAAGACCAAGAACTTTCACTGGCACATGAGCGGCCCGCATTTCCGCGATTACCATCTATTGCTGGATCAGCAAGGCGAGCAGATCTTCGCCATTACCGACGACATCGCAGAGCGGGTTCGCAAGGTGGGTGGCATGACCATCCGCTCCATCGGACAAATCAGCAAGCTGCAGCGAATCGCCGACAACGACCAGGAGTTCGTGCCCGCGCGCGATATGCTGCTCGAACTTCACGCCGATAACAGGGCGTTTGTCGAGAGTCTTCGCTCGGCGCACGAAGTGGCGCAAGAAGCCAATGACTACGCCACCACCAGCATGATCGAACAGTGGATCGATGAAGCCGAGAGGCGTGCCTGGTTCCTGTTTGAATCCACGCGTTGACGCACTGCAGGCAGAAAATCCAATTGACTCCCAGGTCTTCCGCGGGTGCGGGAGACGACTGGGCTCAGTCCATTGAGAGGCTGAGCTGGTGGCGCACATCCGCGCCGCGGACCCAGAAGATGACGTCCGTGGCGATGTTCGAGGCGTGGTCGGCAATGCGTTCGAGGCTTCGCGACACCATCAGCCCGTTCATGGCCTGCTGCGTGTATTGCGGTTTTTCCTGGATCAGCTTGAGCAGGTCGGCATGCGCGCGCCGGTTCATGCGGTCGATTTCGTCGTCCATTTCGCGCACCGTGTCGGCCAGGCGTGCATCGCCTTCCAGCAGCGACTGGATGGCGGTGCGGATCATGTGGGAAGCGAATTCACCCATGGCGGCATAATCCACCGGGAGTTCCACCTCATCGGTTTTGAGAATGTCTCGGGTGCGGCGGGCGATGCCCATGGACTGGTCGCCAATCCGCTCCAGGTCGCCGTTAATCTTGATGACGGCCAGGATGAAGCGCAGGTCGATGGCCATCGGCTGTTCCTTGGCAAGCAGTTCGTAGGCCATCTCGTCCAGTTCGCGCTGGGCCGAGTTGATGGCGGTCTCGTTCTGCTTCACGTACTGGCAGAGTCCCTTGTCGCGCTGCAGGAAGGCGTCGATCGCGGACTCCACCGCCTGCTGCGCCAACGCAGCCATGGCAAGAATCTTGTCCTTAAGTTCCGCAAGTTGAAGTTGAAAATGAATCCGAGGCAAGAACGTTTTGCTCCTTCCAATGATTGTGCATCATGGAATGTTACCGGCGTGCAAATTTCAGAAAATGTGCCATTACCAACACGTCGCCGGCAAATTGATCCCCGATGTGGACTTGGACGCCCGGCGGGCCGGTTTGGCGTGCGAACTGAGCGAATGTTCTACGCTAAGACATGAACGCCTCAAGCACTTCAAACCGTCCCATGCGCACATTTGACCCTGCCGAATGCCAATCCCGGCAGATGTACAAGCTGATGACCGGCATCATCGTGCCGCGACCCATTGCGCTGGTTTCCACCCTGGATTCGCGCGGCATTGCCAACCTGGCGCCCTTCAGCTTCTTCACCGGGGTAGGCTCCGTGCCACCCACGGTACTGTTCTGCCCCACCCTGCGGGCCGTGGGCGATGCTGAAGCCGACCAGCGCAAAGACACCCTGCGCAACGTGGAAGAGACAGGCGAATTTGTGGTGAACGTGGTCAGCGAAGCCATTGCCGCGGGTGCCAATGCCGCCGCCGCCGAGGTAGCGCCGGAGATCGATGAGTTTGAGCTTGCGCACCTGACGCCCATCCCCGGTGAGGTTGTTCGGCCCTCGCGGGTTGCCGAGTCTCCCGCGCAGATGGAGTGCCGGCTGATGCAAGTGGTCTATACCAGCCACGTGCCCGGCAGTGGAGTGGTGGTGCTCGGCGAGGTGGTTCGCTTTCACGTGCGCGAAGACCTGTTCGACGATTTTCGCGTCGATCCAGCTGGCCTGGATGCGGTGGGCCGCATGGCGGGCAACACATGGGTGCGCACGCGGGACCGAATCGAGTTGGTCAGACCCAAATAGAGCTTGCCCAAAGTAGAGCTGGCCCAAATAGATTTGGACCAGCTCGGTATCTGCTTGACTCACACCACCGCAAGCTATTTCTCAAGAGGAGGTTTATCCGCCTTTCCCGGTATCCCGTCAAGTACCTATACGTTTACAAATAAATGACTTGAACGAAATGAATACCGGAAATAGTCGATTCCATCAACTACCCGTCAACTACCGCGCATCAACTCAGCCGGCGCACCCTCGGTCGCCTTCCAAAGGCTTTATCAAAGGTAAGAATCTCACTTGCGCCGCCGGCAAAAGAAACCTCGAATATCAGCAGATCGGCAAAGCCAACAGCGCTGACGCGGGATGCCGCCAACGCTCTTTCGGCCAGCGCGCGGGATTCCACGGCTATGCCATCCGTCTTGAAAATCTCCCCCAAGGTATCCAGCACCCGTTCCCGCTCCCATCGACCGCGGAGCACCCACGCCAGTTCCGCCAGAACGAGCAGGGGAACAAAGATGCCGTCCGCCTTGCACGCCGCCTTGATGGCGGCGCGGGCTTTCCCGGACTGCGCCGTATCGTCATCCAGATACGCCCGCGCCCAGATATTCGTATCGGCGGCGATCATTACCATTTCCTCCGGGCCTTGGCTTCGTCCATTTCCTCAAAGGACATGAATTCTCCTGGCCTTCCGCGTGCGTCGGACATTCGCCATAGGTCGTCGATGGTGTAGCGGATAGGCTCCACCTGCACGGGCCCGCTTGCCGGAATGTGGAACCGGATACGACTCCCTTTTTCGAGGCCGAGCCGCTTGCGCAGCTCGCTGGGCAGTGTAACCTGCCCTTTCGAGGTCACCGTGGCTTCCACAGTCGTGGACGGTTTGCGAGAAGTCGATGCCATAATGGCTCCTCCTTACATTGTATGCCGAATCACCTTACGTGAACAGGCAGGAATGGCCGTCATGCCTTCGTGGCGTTGTGAGTGAAGCAGATCCCCGGTTTGGCCCAAATCAATTCCGGTCGAAGAGATTGCCTCCGTGGCAGATTCAAGCCGCTATACAATTGCGTCTGAATCGCCGGGCAGGGTGTAAAACTCCGCGCCGGAAATGAGAGATTCAAGCGTGAAGGCGGGCCATGGATACCAAGGCGCTGGCAGCCCGGCGAGGCGATCGCACCGGAGTTCGTCGGACAGGATTTAGCGCTGCCGCTGCGCTGGTATTTCTGGGACTGGCGGGCTGTCATGGCGACGGTCCAGCCGCGCTCGCTGCCGGGGAGAAAACCATGGAACTGACCAGTTCAAGCATTCGCGATGGCCGCATCCCGAAGGAGTACACCTGCGACGGGGCCGATACATCCCCGCAACTCGCGTGGTCCGCGCCGCCGGCGGGGACGAAAAGCCTTGCCTTGATCCTCACCGATCCCGACGCGCCATCGGCGACCTTCACGCACTGGGTGCTTTACGGCATTCCCGCGGAGACGCGCTCGCTTGCGGAGCGCCTTCCAGAACAGAGCCAGCTGGCGGACGGAGCACGACAGGGCCGCAACGACTTCGGCAAGACGGGATATGGGGGCCCATGTCCTCCGCGCGGCTCGGAGCATCGCTACGTGTTCACGCTCTACGCGCTGGACGCGAAGGTCGATCTGCCGCCTGGAGCAACCAGGCCGCAGGTTGAGAGCGCGATGAAAGGGCACGTACTCGGCCAGGGCGAAATGACTGCGCGTTTTGGGCATTGAACAGCGGTCGCAGCCAGCCCTAAACAGACATTTCCGCACCCTTCGCTTCATGCCCCAGCATGGCCAGACCGGCCAGCATCACGGCCACAATGACCACCGTGATCGCCAGCACTGGCGGGTAGGTGCCCCACCGCTCCGCAATCAAAGCCTGCGCCTTTCCATTCCAGGAAGTTATGAGTCCGCCCAACTGGTAAGCGAGCCCTGGAGCGGTCGCGCGTACCGGGGCCGGCGACAACTCGGTAAGATAGGCCGGCACCACTCCCCAGGCGCCCTGCACCATGAACTGCATGAGCACCGCGCCCACGCCCAGCATGACGGCCGAGTGCCCGTAGGCCCATAACGGGATGACGGGTATCGACAGCAGCGTTGCGGCGACGATGGCCCGCTTGCGGCCCCATCGCTCTGAAAGCGCACCGAACACAAAGCCGCCCGCAATAGACCCGAGCCCATACAGTACGCCGATCAAGCCCACCGTCGACGGCTTCAGGCCCACCTGCACTTCAAGAAATGTTGGATACACATCCTGCGTGCCGTGCGAGAAGCTCATGAAGGCCGTCATGAGCAGAATCAGAAACAAGAAAGTGGGCAGAAACTCCGTCAGGTGGGGCGGAATAAGGGAGCCGATGCGGCGTTCGCGGCGTTTCCCTGCCCCGGCCAGCCACACCGGCGACTCCTCAACCTGCGTTTGGACATAGAGCACCAGCAGCGCCGGCGACGCTCCGATCATGAAGAGGCCGCGCCACCCGATCCAGTGGAAAAACAGAGCAAAGGCAGCCGAGGCCAGGATGGATCCGAAGGCATAGCCTTCCTGCAGGATGCCGGAGAAGGCGCCGCGGCCCTCTTTGGGCAGCGTTTCAAACGTGAGCGCTGCGCCCACGCCCCATTCGCCTCCCATGGCAACGCCGAACAGCGCTCGCAGCACCAGCAGCACTGTGAGGGATGGCGCGAAGGCGCAAGCCAGCTCAATCACCGAGAAGCTGAGGATGTTGAAAATGAGGATGGGCCGGCGCCCATAGCGCTCCGCAAGCATGCCAAAAAGCAAAGCCCCTACGGGCCGGAACGCCTGCGTCAGAAACACGGCTCCCAGAATCGCCGACGGTTTCGTATTGAACTCGGTGGCAATGGCTTTCACGCAGAAAATCAGCAGGAAAAAGTCGAGGCTATCGAGCGTCCAGCCAAGAAATGAAGCCACAAACGTGTGGCGTTGCGCCCGGCTCAAACGCCTGAAGTCCCGGATGAAAGACATGAACGGGAGGATAGCAGACGGTTGGGGACGGCGGCTCCGGTCCTCGCTGCAATTCTGGTGTGGTTGAGCCAGGTGCCGAATATTTGTTGCAACGAATACCTGCCCTCCCGCGTCTCATTGATGTCACTAGCCCATGAGAGGTTCCCTGGGAGCAAACGTTCCCGTTTCCGCCCCTCGGCAGAATGTAGGCCCCCTGCCGGGAAACCCCAATCGGCCCGAAAGCCCATCACGAAAGGACTGAATTCATGAAGCGTTTCGCACTATTCGCCGGCGTTGCCGCGCTCGCGGCCCCTCTGGCCTTGGCGCAAACTTCCAGCTGGGTTCCCGACAAGATGCACAGCGAGGTCGACTTCTCCATTCTCCATATGAGCCTTTCGCAGGTTCATGGCCGGTTCGGCAACATCGGCGGACAGATTGTCCAAAACGACGCGGACATCACCAAATCGACAGTCAATTTCACCATCGATGTGAGCACGGTGGACACGGGGGTGGCCCCCAGGGATGCCGATCTGAAGAGCGATCACTTTTTCGATGCATCCCAGTTCCCCACCGCAACATTTGTGAGCACCAGTGTGGCGAAGAATGGCAGCGGCCTTACCGTGGACGGCAACCTGACCTTGCATGGCGTAACCAAGCCCGTAGTGCTCGCCGTCGAAGGCCCGACTGGTCCCATTCCCGGCATGGACCACAAGCCGCACGAGGGCTTTTCAGCCACTACGACCATTAGCAGGACGGCGTTTGGAATTGCGCCAAAATACCCCTCCAGCATGATCGGCGACGACGTCAAACTGACCATCGAGCTGGACATCGCGAAGCAGTAACGAGTCCAAAATCGAACGGCTCCTCTGCTTCGTCCCTCAACCCAGAGGCATCCAACCCGGGGGATATCCGAATGGCGGGTCTGAAGCATGAAATCGGACAGGAGCGTCCCTTCTCCAGCGCGGAGGAGGAGGCGCTCCTGAACCTGTTGCGAACCGCCGATTGTCTTCATCGGGCTTTTCAGCAAAGGAGCCGCGATTGGGGCGTGACTTCCACCCAGTACAACGTGTTGAGGATTCTTCGCGGCGCGCACCCGCAGGGACTGACCTGCACCCAGATCGGCGACCGGATGATTACCGCGGACCCGGATATCACCAGGCTCCTGGGGCGATTGAAGGGGCTCAAACTGATTCGGCAACAGCGCGACCGGAACGACCGGCGCGTGGTGTGGACACAAATCTCTGAAGCGGGATTGGAGTTGCTGCGGCAGATGGATCCCATGATCCAGAAGGCGCCCAAGGACCTGCTCGGCCACCTGGGAGAAAGCGATGTGGCGGAGTTGACCCGTCTGCTGGAACTGGCGCGGCAAACTTGCACAGATGCGCAAGCACCTGTGAGTTGCAACGGAGCCAAAGATTCAGAACAAGTGAGCTGTGGCGAGGGGCCTGTTTAGAGCGAAACCGGACGCAGGGCGATCAGGAATCGCCAGTCGAACCGCTGGCGGGCCACGATCTCTAGCGGGCTACGATCTTTTTTGCCAGGGTCTCTTCATCCATATCCGCCTGGATGATCTTGTTATGGAGGCAATAAAGGGCAAGCTCGAGCCGGTCGGAAACGCCCAGCTTGTCATAGATTTTCCGAAGATAGTTCTTGATAACCTGCTCGGTGGTTCCCAGTTGAAATGCGATCTCCTTATTGCGTTTCCCCTGGGTGATGCAGGTGATGATTGCCATCTCTTTGGGTGAGAGCCGGGGCTGGCTGCGCGGGCTCACAAGGGAGGCTGCCTGGGACCGGTAGGCATCGATGACCCAATTCACCGACTGGTTGTCGATCCAGGTTTCGCCGGCGGCGATTCTGCGCACGCAGCGCACCAGCAGGTCAGGCGAGATGGAACGGGAGATGATGCCGCGCACGCCGCGGCGGTAAAGCTCGACCGTCTGGTTCTCGTCGGCCGCCACCGCCTGAACAATGAGTCTGACTTCGGGTGAGAGCCGCAGAAGATCGGGAATGACGTTGGTTGTCCCGGCCAGGAGACTGCCTTCAAGCAGGACAAGGTCGGTGGGATAACGTTCCACCGCAGCGCGCAGATTCTCCAGCGAATCCGCTTGAGCAACCACGCGAAGATCGTCTTCCAGCGCAAATATCTTGCGAATTCCTACCCTGTAGATTGCCTGAGAGTCCGCCAGGATGATCCGAATCGTCCCCGGCCTGACTGGACCGTCAAGTACTTCGCCGTTTGGATTTTCTTCGACAAATTCCATGATAGGTTTACTAACCGCAGATGCTTACATCACTGCTCTACAAATCGATAGTCGTCGATCGTAGCGGCAGCTTGATATTGACCTTGGCTTAAGGAGCAGCGTACCACACGGCCATAACAGCAGACCATGACGTCGCGCGGCGCACCCAGAACGTCACCCGGCATCCGCAGAGAGAAATCGATGCCCTGTCCTACTTTCAACGGATCGTGCAACTCAAATAGCACACCGCTGGCTGAGACGTTGCGTGTTTGACCTGGATGCTCTTCCTTGCCCGCAGAAAGCACGAGCGGAAGGGTGAGCGGGAAACGAACCGCGCACCTGACTTCCTTGCGTGGGGCACCCCGGCGAGATTGGCGATGCTTATGCGGCAAACCCGGTTTTGAAGTGTCCATAGACTCCATCCATATACCTTTCCGGGACTCTCACGCAACTCTATCGGAGTTTTAACTTTCAAACTAGGGCACGAAAGTTTGTACGGGGTAACCGATTAGGTTACATCGGCTTAGGGCGGAAACTTCCTAAACGGCGCATGTAAGGCTACCGCTGATCAGGAAAAAAGGCCGCCGATCCGCCTACCCATGACTGGTTCCGATTGTGATCGACCCCCATCATTTTTCCCCGGCCGAGCCGCACCAGAGAAAGAGTTGGAGTGAGACTGCCCCCATCGGGCCACATATAAAGGATGCGGATTTCGGCCTGAGTGAGGCCATGAGGCGTATCGATAGTAGGCACAAAACGCATGCGCTGCTGCAAAAGAAAATCTCCCCTCCGATCCTGCGGAATCGCCTCAAGCTGAGCGTGGGTGGGCTCAAAATGGATTCCCTTGCCCGCAAAAGAGAAGAGCGGTTTGAGCAGCAATTCACTGTAGACCGCATCTTCGCGTAGTTCCCCAGGCAGAGTAACGCCGGCGGAAAGGAGGTCCTGGCGCCCATGTCCCTCAAGAAAATCGCTCAAAAAAACCGCTGGAGGCACCACCGTCCGACCCACCGGACGACGCGAAAGCCAGGGGATGGAAAACTTGCTGATCAGGAAATACCAGTTTGGATGACCCGCCCATTCCACGTCCCACGGTCTCGAGAGATCGAAGGGGAGTTCAATTCCGCGGGCAATGAGTTCGTCCGCAATGGCGCGGTTATAGATGCGATGGATCGGAACGAGACGTCCAGCAGCGTTCCTGTAGTGGAGTTTGTTCTTGATTGGGTGCAGGCCGGCGATGTCCACCACAGAGATGCCCAGCCTGCGCGCCGTTACTGTGAAGTCGGAAAGCGTTTTCTGGTGCATGGGGTCGATTTCGGTCAGAACGACGTTTTCCCGATCATGGCCGCCCAGGATCGTTCGTGCGAGCAGAGCCCAGTATCCGGCTTCGCTCAGGCCGCCCAGAAATGTCCTTAGCGTGTCTGGAAGCTCGAAAACCTCTCGGTAGCCGGAACACAAGACAGCCTGGTAGCCAAAAACAGAGGGGAACGCCTGAATTTCGACTAACCGGGGGGCCAGTCGACCATCTGTATCGTGGACCAGCGCAAAATCCGCGGTTAGAAAGTGTGGATGAGGCGTCTCATTGGCGACGCGGTAGCCCTGCGGAATCGCTTGGCGTGCCTGCTCAAGATAGGCCCCGTCGGCAATCAGGCTGTGCAGCAGCGCCGCCCCCTGGTCCGCCATCTCCTCCAGGAGAGGCGCAGGAAGGAAAATCGGGGTTTCGGAGATCCGGAACTCGATCCTTGACCCGCAACGCTCCCGAAGTCGGTCTTGCAGCATAGCGTACTTTTCAGGGGCATACGCCTGATTGAACCATCTGCGCAGCTCGGAAATCACCCATTGCCTCTCATTCTGCACGGCTTTCTTCAGGTCCAAGATACCCTCTGCAGGCCCTGCGGCGCGACAGAGAATTCCTCGCAAAACTGGAGTGAATTTATTGCAGTGCCAAGCCTGCGTTTTCCACAGCTTTGCGGCTCGGAATTCCAGCAGTTCAGGCGTCGTGCCCCCTTTCCGTTGCGGCCCCGCTATCTCGAACGTTCTGTTGGAGTTCGCTGTCACAGGTTGCAAATCGATGGAGGCTGAGGCCGGAGCTTCGGGCTCGCGACGCAAACCATTCTGAAAACGTTGCCTCGACCATTAAGAAAACGTTGCCTCGACCATTAAATATTTCTAATAACAGTACTTTTGTCGTAGCGAACCTCCCCCGTTTGGGTTAGTCTTTCTGTGCATATCTTTTTTCAAATGCGAGGGGTGAATTTCATGGGCTCACGTTCGTTGCAGAGTTCTGGTCTGATTCTTGCTGTAATTCTAGTCCTTTCAACTACTTGCAGTGCGATCCCGATGGGGCCGATTCCCATTCCTGACGGCGGCAAGGTAGCCAGCGCAATCCCGATGGGGCCGATTCCCATTCCTGACGGCGGCAAAGTAGCCAGTGCGATCCCGATGGGGCCGATTCCCATTCCTGACGGCGGCAAGGTAGCCAGCGCGATCCCGATGGGGCCGATTCCCATTCCCGACGGCGGCAAAGTAGCCAGCGCGATCCCGATGGGACCGATTCCCATTCCTGACGGCGGCAAAGTAGCCAGTGCGATCCCGATGGGGCCGATTCCCATTCCTGACGGTGGCAAGGTAGCCAGCGCGATCCCGATGGGGCCGATTCCCATTCCTGACGGCGGCAAAGTAGCCAGCGCGATCCCGATGGGGCCGATTCCCATTCCCGACGGCGGCAAGGTAGCCAGCGCGATCCCGATGGGGCCGATTCCCATTCCCGACGGCGGCAAAGTAGCCAGCGCGATCCCGATGGGGCCGATTCCCATTCCTGACGGCGGCAAAGTAGCCAGCGCGATCCCGATGGGGCCGATTCCCATTCCTGACGGCGGCAAAGTAGCCAGCGCGATCCCGATGGGGCCGATTCCCATTCCTGACGGCGGCAAAGTAGCCAGCGCGATCCCGATGGGACCGATTCCCATTCCTGACGGCGGCAAAGTAGCCAGCGCGATCCCGATGGGGCCGATTCCCATTCCGGACGGTGGCAAGGCAAAAGCTTAAATATTCTGTTCGGTAAGTTTGGCGAATTTGCTGCTACACTCAGTTCATCGCATCATTTCGTTCAGACAGGGTGTCGGTGATGAGTCTGGACAACACGATTTGGCTGGTGGGTATCTTTACCGAATCAGCAGTTGTCGGACTGCTTTTGTACAGGCGCGTCTGGCGCTTGCTCCCCGTGTTTTGTCTTTATTGCCTATGGGACCTTGCGAGCAACGCTGCGGGCTTCCTGGTCCAGCAGTTCTTCCCCGGCTCTTATAATCCCTCCACATACTTTGGACAGATCGTCATCGATTCCATCCTGCAGTTCGGCGTGCTCGTTGAACTGTCATGGTCTGTGTTGCGACCGATAAGAGGCTCCCTTCCGCGTTTTATTCCCTTGGCGATAGGTGCAGTTATTCTCATGGCGGGGGCGGCGATCTGGCCGTTTGCGGCCCTTTCCGGTCTGGCGGACACTTCATCCTTAGGACGGCTGATCGGCCATCTTCAACAAACGGTGTCGATTCTCAGGATCCTGTTCTTCGTGGTATTGGCTGGGTGCAGCCAGTTGCTCTCGATTGGCTTGCGGGACCGCGAGCTTCAAGTGGCAACGGGACTTGGCTTCTATTCGCTGGTCAGCCTCGGGATGGCTATGCTGATTACGCGCCACCAGACGACAGCATTTCAGTTCAAGCACTTCAATCAAGTGGTGATCGCCAGCTTTCTCTGCACTTTGATTTATTGGGTCTTCAGTTTCGCTCAGAAAGAGGCGGAACGGCGGGCATTCAACCCGCAAATGCAGAACATGCTGCTGGCTGTGGCCGGAGTGGCTCGCGCCGACCGGATCGCCCTGCGGGAATCCTCGGCGCTCGATCTCTCGAAACGCCGATAAGCGCTGAAAATCGCATTGCAATTCAGATGTCTTCCGGCAGGCTGTGCGTCGAAATCTCAGGATGTCGCCAGCGATGCTAGCGCAGTCGTAATGCATCTCTTCTTCAATCATTTAGCTCACAGCTCAATAAAGGTAGCCGATAGCCCACTCATGGGTCACTCTTTGCCCGGAAAGTATCATTGACCAAGTCGAGAGGTTACCTTAAGTTACGTAAGTGTACTGGCGTATTGGGTACTGGTGAACTGGGAATTCAACAGGCAGACAACAGATTCTGTCCACAAGCGTGGGTGTTTTCTGCTACAAGTATTAGGAACAGTTAGGACTGTCCGGGAGCACCTGGCGGTAACCAAAGGTGAATCGTAAGCCGGTCTGAGGGCGACTGATGATTTTTCCTCTGCTTCAAATTGCCACGATTGCCATTGTGGCTTTTTACCTTGGTCGATGGAGAGCCGGCATTCGACGCCGGAACACTCAATCGTGGGAGTCGCTTCTGGCCCGGCTCCGGCCTGACTGGAGCGCGCGCGAACTGAGCGATCATTTCCTCTGGAAGGAAGGGCTGAACGCGTCTCCCGAGGATGCGTGGAAGCGCATGGAAGGTCCCCATGGCCTCTGGGCGATTTATCAGAACGCCCGGGTCATGCTGGAGATGGCTGATTTCGCCTTGCGCAACTGCGAAGGGGTAGACCGTGAGCTGGTTGAGACCCTGCGCAGCGATGCCATGCAGATTCGGGTTTGCGTTCTGATGGCTCTTGGCCAATACGCTTTCAGCCAGGCCAGCGAAGGCGTCCGCGTCAACGCGTTCCGCGCCGCATCCATGTATACCGGGATGGCTGCACGCATGACCCAGCTTCTCCAGGAGAATGCGGCGGTGGTGCTTCCCGATTTCGTAGCTGCAATGTAGACGGCTTCCTTCTTCCAATCAAAAAACCCCGGCCGCGGCCGGGGGTTTTTGTTTGTGCGCTGATCGCGCCGGCTGTCAGGCGGCATTCTCCGCCAGAAATGCGTTGATGCGGGCGTACTCTTCCTCGCTGAGCCTGAATTCCAGCGCCGGCGCCAAGCCTTCCACCTGCTGTGCGCTGCGTCCGCCCACGATGGCGGCCGTGATGGCCGGATGATGCAGCGTCCAGGCCACGGCGACAACGCCGGGCGTTACGCCATGGGCGCTGCCGATTTCGCGCAGCAACTCCACCAGTTTCAAGTTGCGGCTCAGGCGCGGTTCGCTTGAACTCGACCGAGCGCCGGCGCCAGTCGTCGGCGGGAAGCGCGGCGACGCGCTCGGCTGTCATCTTGCCGGTAAGCAGGCCGGAAACCATCGGCGAGTAATTGATGACTCCGATGCCGTTGGCTTGCGCAAAGGGCAGGATCTCTTCTTCGATGGCGCGGCGCAGCATGGAATAGGGCGGCTGCAGGCTGGTGATGGGCGCAATTTTCTGGACGCGCTTCATCTGCTCCACGGTGAAGTTCGACACCCCGATCCAGCGCACCTTTCCCTGCTCCTGAAATCTGGCCAGGGTTTCCCAGCCCTCTTCGATTTCGTTCATCGGGGTCGGGCCAGTGGATCTGGTAGAGGTCGATCGCATCGACGCCGAGCCGCCGCAGCGAGGCATCCAGTTCTTCGGCCAGCGAGGTCGCTTTGAGCGAACGGTAGATGGTGCGGTCCGCGCGCCAGCGCATGGAGCATTTGGTGAAAACCAGCGGCTTGTGACTTGCGGACTTGAGGGCGCGGCCGACAATTTCCTCCGAGTGGCCCAGGCCATAAATCGCCGCAGTGTCAATCCAGTTGATGCCCAAATCGAGCGCGCGATGAATGGCGGCGATGGATTCGTTGTCGTCCTGGGGGCCCCAGGCGAATTCCCAGTTGCCGCCGCCGATCGCCCATGCGCCGAAGCCGATGGGGGTGAGATGAAGGTCGGAATTGCCGAGGGTGCGCAGCGATTGCGAAACAGAAGTTGTCGTCATCACATACGGTTGGATGGAACGCGGCTGCGAGCGGCTTCAAAAAAGAATCACGCCAGGTTTCGGGGGTTCCCAGGTCTTCCCTCGCAGGGGAGGTGACGCCGCTCCGCGAAGGAAGACCCGGTTGCGGATTACTTCTTCGCTGGGTTCTTCTCGATCTCCTTTGCACCGTCCAGGTGCTTTTGCAGCACGGGCAGAGCAGTCGTCGCGTAGGACTTCACGTCTGGGCTCTGCGCATCAGAAGCTTCCTTTTTGTAGATCTCAATGGCCTTGGTGTGTCCCATGACCATTTCGTGGATGTAGCGGGTGTCGAACGCCTTCCCCTTCAGTTTTTCAAAGGGCACAATCATTTTGTTGTGCGCGGCGTCGAGCCCCTTCGGGACAGTCAAATTGGCCTTGGTCGCGGCGTCGCTCAGCTGTTGGTAGTCGTTGGTGTGATCGGTTACGAGCATCTGCCCATAATCCTTCACGGCCTGAGTTCCGGCCTGATCCTGTGCCATTTGGCCCAGATGGGCTTCCAACATGTCGGTTTGTGCGGCAAAGTCGACAAACTCCTGGTCAGACATTGGCGCTGCGGATGCACCCTTGGCCTTATGCTGAGCCAGCGCGGGAAGGCAGCAGAGAGCCATGCAACAAACAGCCGAAAGAACGCTTTTCATTTCGTACTTCCTCCTACGCATAAGAGGCAGGAATACAGTGGTTTGGTTTTCCGGTTTGCTTTTCCAGACATGAAAATTCCACCGCAGCGGGCGCGATTCCAGAAAGGTCACGTGAATTGTAGGGCCGCTCTAAGCGGCGATGAGAAAGCGGCCTTCGCGCATGATCTGCTCCGTTATCGGGCCGGAAGCAGTCTCAGATTCGAGCCAGATATTGAATCCGAGGCCGACGACGTCGATATGGGTCCCGGAACTCCAGGGTGCGCCTGTGTGCTCACCGTAAGGATTGCCGAAGGCAATGTGGATGCCGGGGAATTTTTCGTCCTGGAGAATGTTGCCGATGACGCGCTCAATGCCGAGATTGGTGCCGATGGCGAACTCGCCGACGCGATCGGAGTTTTCGTCGGTGTGCGTGTAGGCCCAGAAGTCGGATTGGAGCTGCTTGTTCTCGCTGGAACAACTGACAATGCGATTGGCGGCGATCTGGATGGTGAGGGGCGCGGAGGCGAGAAGCCCATAGCGGGCGCAGAGCCAGTCGCCCACCACGCCATCCACCACAAAAGTCCCGTTCACTTCGCCCGGAGCGGTGAAGCACTCGCCGCCCGGCAAATTGCCCCACTTCTCCGGCGAGATGATGCCGGAAGTTTTGAACCATTTGTAGTCTGGATTCATGTCGGCCGTAATATCGGTTCCGGCAGCGGTGGTGGCGCGGATGCGGCGGGCGCGGCGGACGCGGTCGAGGACTTTTTGCGAAAGCCGGTCGACAAGATCGAAGTCGGCGCGCATGCCCTGGCACATAATCTCCGGGGTGATGTTGACCATGTGGGCGTGGCGCATGCGCCGGCGATTGACGACGTCGGTCATCTGCATGCGCGAGCGGAGTTCGTTGGGCTGAACCTGGACGGCGAAGATGGAGACCTGCGAGGTTTCCATGTCCGCGAGCACCGGGGCAGGCATGTCGATGAGCGGGCGTCGGGCCAGTTCTTCGAGAAGGAAGGCGTTCCAGGGGCAGCCGCGCTCTGCGAGTTGGGCGGCAAGGGCGGCAGCAATAGGCTCGGTGGCATGGTCGGTGATGAGGGTGACCTTTTCCGCAGGGTCAATGCGAAGGCAAGTGATGACGGCCGAGCGGGCTCCGGGGACGAACTCGGCGGGATAGGCCAGAGAAAGAAGATGCGCGGTGGTTTCGGTCATGCGTCAGGTTGGGTGCTCCCCTCAGGAGGCCCGCGGATGTGCGGAGCGTATCTTTTGAGGGTAACGGAAAATACGGGTAAAGCAAACGGCGCGCGTTGGCGCCCATTCTGTGCAAGCGCGCCCGGAGCAATGGCCGGCAAATTCAACGGCATGCTGAAAACATTCCAGGCGCTGGGACTCGATCTGAATCCATCCGCGGGCGCTCATCACGCCGCGGGAACTGCCTGCTCCCAAGCGTCATACGACTCGGTGCCGGGTTTGAAGCTCTCCCCAACAGCGGGCACGAGAGCCGCAAAATCATAGGCAACCGGGCTGGAGATCTCGATGGCCTCCGATTCGGTCGGAGCGGCTTCGACAAGTGTGCCGAGAACCTGCTCGATTCGCTGCTCAAGTCTGCGCCGGGCTTCCAACTCGGACGATTCTGCGCTCATCCCGTCGTGTAGGCCGGCCTTCTTTGACCCCGAAAGAATCGAGAGAAAGTGCCGATTGCGATCCTTTTTCATGTATTTTTCTCTCCTGTCAGGAAGCGCGCTCTCGATGGGCGGTTCGGCGACCTGTACAAATCGTAGCTGCTATTGCAGTTATCCGCATCCCCTGACGGTCACTTTGAACCAAGACTAAAGGGTCACCACTTTTTAGCACGGATGGCATGTGGAGAATTGACGCGATGTGTGCTCTCGCACGCTCATAGCTAAAAATGAGCCGAGCGACGGAGCGCCCGACAGCAGGTTAGGGTTTCGCGTCCCCGCTTCGCCCAGGATGGGCACGGCGGGAGGTGGTGCGGCCGATTCGGTATGATGTTCACGAACACAACGGGGTGAAAAAATGAGCGATGAATTGCAGGATTCCGTATTGGGATCGTGGACGCGGCGGCGGTTTGTGCAACTGGGCGCAGCGAGCGCGGTAAGCCTTGGCGTTTTGAAGCGGGCAGATGGGGAGGAAGCCTCTCCGCACAAGACCATGATGGAAGTTCCGTTTGAAAAGCGCGAACCGCGGATTGCCATCATCGGAGTCGGCGGGCGCGGGACTTCTCTGCTGGGCAATCTGCTGGCCGCCGATGCGCAGGTGGTTGCGGTGTGCGATGTGGTCGAGGAAAAGGCAGACCATGCCGCCGGAATGGTGGTGGCGGCGGGGCAAAAGAAGCCCACGCTCTATACCAATGGACCGCATCACTACGAATCGATGGTAGCCAGCAACGACGTGGACCTGGTGATCGCTGCGACTCCGTGGAGCTGGCATGCGCCCATGGCCCTGGCGGCGATGAAGCGCGGCAAAGACGTGGCCATCGAAGTGCCCGGCGTGACCACGATGGAGGACTGCTGGAAGATTGTGCAGGCCTCTGAGGAGACCCGCAAGCACTGCATGATGCTTGAGAACTGCTGCTACGGCTATAACGAAACGCTGATCCTGCGCATGATTCATGCCGGTGAGTTCGGCGACATCCTGTATGGCGAAGGCGCGTACATTCACGACTTGCGCGCGGAGCTTTTTTCCAATGCCGGCGAAGGGCTGTGGCGGCGCACGGAGCATACGCTGCGCAATGGGAACCTGTATCCCACCCATGGACTGGGGCCGGTGGCGAACTACATGGGTGTGCAGCGCGGTGACCGCTTTGGCTACATGGTTTCGATGAGCTCGCCGGAGCGCGGCCTGGATAAGTATCGCAAGGATCACCTGACGCCGGATGATCCGCGATGGAAAGAACACTATATTACCGGCGACATGAACACTTCGCTGATCAAGACGGAAAAGGGACTCACAATTACCGTGAAGCACGCGGTTTCAACCCCGCACCCCTACGACCGCATCAACCTGATCGCGGGTACCAAGGGACTCTTCCAGGACTATCCGCCGCGCATTTATTTCGACGGCATGAACAAGGACGAAGAGTTTGGAACCATCGACGCCTACAAGCAATATCAGCATCCGTTGTGGGAGAAGCAAGGCGAGATCGCGAAGAAGGTCGGCGGCCATGGGGGCATGGATTTCATCATGCTGTACCGGCTGCTCGAATCCGTGCGCGGTGGGCTCGCGCCGGACTCGGACGTGTATGACTGCGCCTCCTGGTCGGCGGTAGCGCCGCTGAGCGTGGCGTCGGTGAGCCGCGGAAGCGCGCCGGTCGAGTTTCCTGACTTTACGCGGGGAAAGTGGCGTGACCGCGCGGTGTCGGCGATTGCTACGCAGGGTTAGTTTCTAAGTCCCGTCATTCCGACCGAAGCGGAGGAACCTGCATTGATGAGCCAGACGATCCTGTCATTCCGACCGAAGCGGAGGAACCTGCATTGATGAGCCAGACGATCCTGTCATTCCGACCGAAGCGGAGGAACCTGCATTGATGAGCCAGACGATCCTGTCATTCCGACCGAAGCGGAGGAACCTGCATTGATGAGCCAGACGATCCTGTCATTCCGACCGAAGCGGAGGAACCTGCATTTTCTTTGCTCATGACCCAACGAATCTTGAGTTTGCCTTAAAAGAACGCGCCACCCCTGGCACAACAAGACAAGACTCGCCAAGCATGGAGCACTCACAGAACTACAGTCCGGCGGCAGTTTCCATGGCCATGTAGTCGACGACGGCTTTCAAGTCGCCCTTGGAGTCCTCAAACACTTTAAGCTGGCGGTCGGCGCCCGTGCCGGTGTGCAGGATCTTCCGCACGCCGTCGATGGCTTCCCTGCTGCCTAGCTCGTCGACTACAGGGTCGATGAGAGCGAGATACTCCTCGATCAGATCGCGGAGCGGCACCTCCTGCTGCTTGCCAAAGTCAATAAGCTTGCCGTCGAGACCGTAGCGGACCGCGCGGAATTTGTTCTCCATCAGCAGCGGGCGCGCGTACTGGCGGAAGTCCTGGTTGGCGGCGTGCAGCTTGTAGAGATAAGCCGCCGTGGCCTGGATCAGCGCAGCAATCGCGACCGTTTCTTCGGCGCGGAGGGGAATGTCGCAGGCGCGCACTTCGACGGTGTTGAAGAAGGGGTGAGGGCGAATGTCCCACCAGATCTTTTTGGCGTTGTCGATGCAGTTGGTGCGGACCAGCAGGCTGACGTAATTCTCGAATTCGGAGTAACTCGAAAATGCGTCCGGGATGCCAGTGCGGGGAAAATTCTCAAACACCTTGGCGCGGTAGCCCTTGTACCCAGTATTGAGGCCCAGCCAGAAAGGCGAGTTGGTGGCCAGCGCCATGATATGCGGCAGAAAGTAGCGCATCGAGTTCATGATGCGGATGGCTGCCTCGCGGTCTTCGATGCCGACGTGAACGTGCAGGCCGAAGATGAGGTTGGCGCGGGCCACGAGTTGCAGATCCTTCACCACCTGGTGATACCGCGGGTCGGGATAAATCTCTTGAGTCCGCCAATCGGCGAAGGGGTGGGTCGCGCCGGCGACCAGCGTGAGCTTGTGCTCTCGGGCGAGTTTGATCATCTCGCGGCGCAGTTCGTAGATGTCTTCGCGGGCTTCGTCGATGTTGGTGCAGATGCGCGTGCCGACCTCAACAACCGAGGTGTGCATCTCGGCCTTGACGCGTTCCTGAAGGCGCATCTTGCCCACAGAGAGCATCTCGGTCTCGATATGAGAACGGAGGTCGCGCGTGACCGGGTCGATGGTCTGGTACTCCTCTTCAATGCCAAGCGAGAAGGAAGGACGCATAGGCGGCTCCTGGGGAACGCATTGCGGCAATTGTAGACGACAGTGGACAGTGGTTAGTGAACAGTGAATAGTGAGCCGTGGTTAGCATTTAGCAGAGTGGACAACAGGGGCACCGGCCGCTCTTTGAGACAAATGATTCGCCTTTTGTTCGCTTTTACGGTAGGATGCTCTGGTGGGCGACCTCTTTTCCCAACTCGCCGTTGAACCCACACATGAAGAGCTCTTCCCTGGGGCGGTGCTGATGCGCGGGCTGGCTCTGCCGCAGCATACGGAGTTCTTCACCGCGGTAGAGACAATCATTGCCGCCGCGCCGCTGCGCCACGCATTCACGCCGAGTGGGCTGCCGATGCAAGTGATGGTGACGGACTGCGGAACGGAGCGGGCGTTTCAGCGCCGGTGGGACCCGGAGAAGCCGCATCGGGTCCGCATGTGGCCGCCCATTCCGCGGGTGCTCTACGACTTCGCCCTGCGCTGCGCGGTGAGGGCCGGGTTTCCCCAATTCCGCCCGGATACGTGCCACATCAACCGCTACCAGGCGGGTACGAAGCTCGGGATACACCAGGACCGGCACGAGATCGATCTGAGCCAACCCATCGTCTCCATTTCATTGGGGCTGGAATGTATCTTTCTGTTCGGCGGGCTTGAGCGCACCGACAAGACGAAGCGCATTCTGCTCGAGCATGGCGATGTCATCGTGTGGGGCGGGCCGTCGCGCATGCGCTTCCACGGCGTGCTGCCTCTGAAGCCCGGATGGCATCCGATAACGGGGCCGTACCGCTACAACCTGACCTTCCGCAAAATAGCATAGAGCGTGTTTCAAAAGCCTGTTTTGTAACAAGGGCACGGCTTTAGCGTCTTTCACAAATCAGCTTTGTAACAAGGGCACGGCTTTAGCCGGGCCGAAAAAGGCAGCAGACATAACGGGTTTTAACCCCTGAGGAATGACAACCTTGTTCTGAACAATCATTACCTGAAACCCGCTCTAACCGACTGCGCTGGCGCTGGCGAGGTTTTGAACCTGAACCCATTCACGCTTCTGCAGTTGGTGCCTGAGTCTTCTTCTTCGGGGCGGTTTTCGTCTTTGTTGTTTTGGGGGCTTTCCACGGAGCTGGGTCGGCGCCGAGAAAGGCGGACCAGCGCAGGTCGAGCACCTGCGGCGCGGTCTTTGCCTTGGCTATGACGAGGTCCGCGACTTCCTTGACGATCCAGTCGAAGTTCGCCTGGCCTACGGAGTGCAGGTCGGCGTCGGGCGCCGGATTCATAAAGTCGATGGCGTAAGGAATGCCGTTTTCGACGGCGAATTCGACGGTATTGAGGTCGTAACCGAGGGCTCGGCAGAGGACGAGCGCATCATGCCGCACACGGCGCAGGAGGCTGCGCGGATAGGCGGGCGGATCTTGCAGGTAACGCGCGGCGTGGGGGCGGCGCGGGTCATAGGGCATGATGTGGACCTTTTTCTGGCCCACCACGTAGCAGCGGAAATACTCTTTGAAGTCGACGGCTTTCTGGTACATCATGCACAGGTCGCGGGACTGGTCATAGGCGTTGAAAAACTCGTCGCGATTGTGGATGTGATGCACGTCGCGCCAGCCGCCGCCGTCAACCGGCTTCATGAACCCATGCTCGCCGATGTAGGCGAAAACGGAGTCCCAGTCGAGCGGGTATTCGAGATTGCGCATGGAGCGGTCGGTGGTGCCTTC
Organism: uncultured Acidobacteriota bacterium; assembly: GCA_963833995.1. Lineage (GTDB taxonomy): Bacteria > Acidobacteriota > Terriglobia > Terriglobales > Acidobacteriaceae > Telmatobacter. The sequence goes on from CAWIAE010000016.1 coordinate 218,121, forward strand.
GGGATGCTGCTTGTGGGGCAGGATCACGGTCGGGGGGACGGCTACGCCCAGCTTTTCCGCCAGCGAATAGTTGAAGAATTTGTCGTCGGCCGACCACCAGAACGGATTGTTCACGATGACGGTTCCGTTAAGGGCGGCGTGCTTGAGAAATGCGCGGTAGAAAGGGATGTCGTGGGAGATGCGGTCCAGGATGACGGAGTAGCGCGGAGTCTTGCCGAGAAAGACGGCGCCGGTCTCGACAAACTCGGCCTGAATGCCGTCGATGTTGCGCGCATTAATGTGCTCGACCAACGCACCGGGAAAACTGTTTTCCATGCCGAACAGAACGCCAATCTTCTTCATGCCCTGATACCCCCCGCAGACCCCGTACCGCGCACAGAAACAGTGTACCGAACTGGATTCAGGGGGGCTGGGCTTGTGCCTAATGCTGCGCCACTTCTCTGGTTTCACCCGCTCGCCTTACCACATCGTCAGAGTCACGTTATCGACCCATTCGTGAAGTGGAGTACCACTGGGATCCTCGTCCAGTTGGTATTGGAGGCCGACCTGATCCTGCCCAGGTGGTAGTGTTGACCGTCCAGGTCTGGTTGAGTCCGTAGGGGGTTCCATCCAGGACCAGCGTATCGTAGCGATACTGCGTGGAATTGGGCAGGTCATCGTACTCCTGAACGTGGTGCCAGCCCGGCGTCCAGTGCGGACAAGCGATCGGATCGAGAAGCCATCGAGAGCCCTGGCTATCCCAGGTGGCCCAGTAGCCGTCTCCAAAGTCGCACTGGCTGCCGGCCATAAACTCGTTGGCCGCCCAGAACCACGTAGAAATCGAGCTCCGAGGACCAGAAGTGGGCTTCGGCAGCGGGGTCGTGGTAGACCCAGAAGTCCCACAGGAAATGGGTATAGGGAGTGGTCCCCGGGATGATGTCCTTGAACAGAACGTTGCTCCAGGACGGCCCGCCGGCATACATCTCCATGCTGCTGCCGCTCAGCGAGGGCTGGCTCTGGTCAAAGGTCATCGTGTAATTGTTGGTGTCGTTCGTCCCGGCCGCGCACAGGCTGCAGATGCTCCAGTTGGACTGGACATTCTGCATCTCCGTCAGCACCTTTGCGTTGGCGGGTGGAGTCGGCAGCACCGTACTGCTCGCCGGTGGGGTCCCGACCTGGATCAGCCTGATTTCCGATCTGTCGGAATCATTCTTGGAGTCCGCAACGCTGGCCCACAGAAGATGCTGGCCAGTGGGAATGGTGATCGCCTGGGAGATGGTATTTGCAGGGCTATTCGTCTGATATACGGCTTGCCCGTCAAGGCAAACCGTCCACTGGGTAATGGTAGCGGTGGAATATCCGGCTGCATTCACCGTGACATTGCTTGGATTCTCACCTGGCGCGGGGGTCTGCAACCAGATCCCGCTTATTGAGCCATTTTGGTTGTTATATCCCGATTCCGCTCCGCCACATCCCGGACTGGGGTTACTGTTATAGCCGATAGTCGGAAGCGTGCCACTGCCCGAGCCGCCTCCACTCCCCGAGCCACCACTCCCCGAGCCACCACTCCCCGAGCCCCCATTCCCCGAGCCGCCGCCGGAGCCGGAGCTGTTGGCCGTTGAAGGTGAACCTCCGCACCCCGCTATGACCAGGACCTGGAGTGCAAATGCGAACGAACAAAGAAGGGAAAGAGAAATCCGAAACATGCGGTACTCCCGACGTACAAATTGAGATGCGGCCTGCCCAGCTTGTTCTGTCCCAAATAAACGGCAATATTTGGCTAGCCCAGGTTCTTCCTGGGTTCTTGCCCGCCAATCGCCAGGCAATGCGGTGAGCCAGCAAAAGTGGTGAGCATCACTTATTGAGCGGTCCACTTGGGAATAGAGTTGCAGGTGTCAGCAATACGGGAGGCACATGTGGAATACCGGGTGTTGACAGTGAACAGGGAGTTCGGGAGCGGCGGCGGACGCATTGCGCAGACCATTGCAAAATGGCTTGGTTGGAAACTGCTGGACCGCGACATTATCGACGCAATCGCCTATTCCGCTCAAGTGGATGCTGACGTGGTGCAGCACTATGACGAGCACGTGGATTCGTGGCTTCGCCGCATCAATCGGCAGGCGATGCGGAGCGCCGCGCTGGCCGCGGGTCTGGAGTTAGGCGAAGGGTCGGTCTTTGATGCGGAGCAGATGGTGCAGGTCACGCAGAAGATCCTGGAGCAGGCCTGGTCTGAAGGCAACTGCGTGATCGTGGGGCGCGGCTCGCAGTGCGTGCTGCAGCACAAACGGGATGCTTACCACGTGTTTGTGTATGCGCCGCTGAAGGAACGCGTGCTGCGGCTTCGCACGCGGCTTCCCAAGGGGACCGACATTGAACAACGCATCCGCACCGTGGATGGAGAGCGCGCAAAATATCTGCAGCAATATTTTGGCAAGGGCTGGTGCAATCCGCATCTCTACGACCTGATGATTTCGTCGTGCGAGGATGAGTCCCTGACAGCGCGAACCATTGTGTACGGGATGACGGGACGCGTGGAAGCACTGGCGTGATTCCGGCGGTCTCTGCCTAGGGCAATCGCATTTCAAGATGTGGGAAGACTTTGCCTTGAAAGGGCACGGCTTTAGCCGTGCCGTAGAAAGCTGCCAATACAATTCCTGGCCTTTAGGCCCTGAGGGATGGGGTTGAGCCGAAAAACCATCCCTCCACGGCTAAAGCCAAGGCCGTTTTTGAAAGATTCCAAATCCAAATGCGATTGCCCTGGGTTTCTGCCGGCCCCACGCCCCTTTTGGCCCACCTTACGGTATAGTGCCGGTTATGGACGAAGAACGCACCTTGCTGCGCCACACGCTTGCGACCCTGGCCTACCGCGCGGCTCGCGCCCTTCAGGGAGCGCCCGAGGAGTTTGCAACTTTTGCCGGCGCCGGCCGCCAACCAGCACACATCCTGGCCCACATGGGCGACCTGTTTGACTGGGCGCTCAGCATGGCCGAGGGGAATCAGCGCTGGCACAACTCAAAACCCCTGGATTGGGCCGGCGAGCAGCGGCGCTTCTTTGCGGCCCTCGAGGCATTTGACGATTTCCTGGCTTCAACCCAGCCCCTTCAGGCTCCCGCCGATCGTCTCTTTCAGGGCCCGGTGGCCGACGCGCTTACCCACGTGGGCCAGTTGGCCATGCTGCGCCGCCTGGCCGGATTTCCCGTTCGCGGAGAAAACTTCTACGTAGCCGCCATCGCCCTGGGTAAGGTGACCATGGAGCAGCCGGAGCCTGAGAAGACGTTCTAGACTGCGCCCAACCAACAGTTAGCGAATGAAAGGAATATACGCTCGCACGCGACTTCGATATTCAATGAACTCGTCCTGAAAATATTCTTCCAGCAGGCGGTCCTCCGCACGCACCCGAATCTCAAGGCCCAGGACGAAGATGAAAAACCCGGCCAGAAACATGGGCCACCATGTATAGGCCAAACCGGTGGCCAACAGCATCCCCAGCATCGAGGCGTAGATGGGATGCCGAAGCCGGTTGTATGGACCCGTCTTGATCAGCTCGTGATCTTTGCTCAGCGCGGCCTCATACCGCCAGTATTTCCCCAGGTGCCGGGTGGCTGCCCATGCCAATACAACCGATGGAGGCCCAATCAACATGGAAGCAATCGACGCAGCTACAGGCTTCTCAAATCCTGCCGGCCGCACAAAGACACACACCAGCCCGAAGCCAATAAAGTTAAGAAAAATGCCCCACCGCGAAGCGGGAGCTCTGACCACTTTCGTCTGGCCGGCCGCACGTTTGCGCGGCTGCACAAACGCCAGCGACCAGGCAATCCAGCAGATCGCGAGTTCGCCCAGCGCAATCTGTTCAAGCAAGCTAAGCACCATGTCATCCGTCCGTGCGAATTGATTCGAGCAGCCGCCGGTCCTCTTCGCTCAGAGCGGCCCGCTCCAGCAGGTCGGGGCGATTGGCCAGAGTCTTGCGCAACTGCTGCTCCCGCCGCCAGCGGCGTATCTGCCGATGATCGCCGTTCAGCAGCACCTCGGGCGCGGCCATCCCGGCAAACTCCGCCGGGCGCGTGTAGTGCGGATAGTCCAGCAACCCTCCGGCGCCGTGCTGCGAGCGCGGTACCCCTTCGGCATCCGTCGAGATCTCCGCGTCGGCCACGCCGAAGCTCTCAAACTCGCTGGAGGCCTCATTGCCCAGTACGCCCGGCACCAGCCGCATCACCGCGTCCATCACCACGGCAGCGGCCAGTTCGCCTCCACTCAACACATAATCCCCGATCGAGAGCTCCATATCGCAATAGAGCTGATTGATGCGTTCGTCCACACCCTCATATCGCCCGCAAATCAACACCACACGGTCAAGCCCCGCCAGCTCGCGCGCCATAGCCTGCGTAAACGACCGCCCCTGCGCTGAAAGCAGAATTACGCGCGTGCGGCTCGATTCCGGTGCATCTTCTGGCGCCTCCGCTAGGTTCCTTTCGTCTGAACCCGACTCCACACCCTCCGAAGAAATCTCATGCCTTGTAACAGGGCACGACTTCAGTCGTGCCGAAAATGCATTGGAGCCGGTTTGGGCTTCAGCCCCTGAGGAACGCTCGTCGTGCCGCGACGTCTTCGCCTCAACCCCCAGCGACTCCATGGCCTCGGCCAGCGGACCCGGCTTCAACACCATGCCCTCGCCTCCGCCAAAGGGGCGATCGTCCACGGTGCGGTGCCGGTCGTGCGTATAGGCGCGCAAATCGTGCACGCTCACCGTCACCAATCCTTCAGCCTGCGCGCGGCGTATAATGCCGTGCTCAAAGATACCCGCAAAGAAACCCGGAAAGATGGTGATGATTTCAAACCGCATAGAGGCCACTCTTCATCATATTCAGGTTTATCACCGAAGAGTTCGCCGCAATGTGCTCTAATGTTGCGCAACCACCATGAGTGATATTGAATCTCTGCTAAACCGCTGGCAAACCGCCGGCCTTCTCGACTCCGGAGCGGCTGACCGCATCCGCGTGTTTGAGTCAGCGCAGACCGGGCCCGCCGCCGAAAGCTCCAAACGCCTCGGCTGGCAAGGTATGGTCGCGCTGATTCTGGGAGCCATTCTGCTGGCCTGCGGCGTGGTCCTGTTTGTCTCCGCTCACTGGGACGAAATCGGCCCCGGCGCACGCTATGCGCTGGTGATGGCCATGGTCTGCGTCTTTCACGTCGGCGGCGCCGTCACGCGGGACAAATTTCACGGCCTTTCCACTGCGCTGCACGCTGTGGGCACCGTCTCCACCGGCGCGGCCATCGCCCTTGTGGGACAAATCTTCAACATTCAGGAGCACTGGCCCGCGGCAATTCTGCTGTGGGCCATTGCCGCCCTGGCCGGATGGGCACTGCTGCGGGATGAAGCGCAGGAAACTCTGGCGCTCCTGCTTTTTCCCGCCTGGATCGTGTCGGAGTTCGCCTTCGCCGCCGAAGGCCACATCGGGCAGGACGTCTACATCGGCCGGTTCCTGATGGTCTGGGCCGTACTCTACCTCACGCTCTTCCTCGGCTCCCGGCACAAGATCGTCCGAGGTATCCTTTTTGCCGTCGCTGCCATTTCCGCCGTCGTAGCCGTGCTGCTGATGGCAGAAAGCTGGCGCTCATGGTCGGGCCAACAGACATTTCTTCCCTTCCATACTCGCGTCTGGGGCTGGATCGAGATCGCCCTGCTGCCGCTCTTCTTCTCTCTCGTCCGCCTTCGCAAAAGCCTGCTTCCCGTGGCGGCTGCAATTGCGCTGAGCATCGCGCTGCCATGGTGCAATCACAACTGGGTGGAGCACTACCAGTATGCCAATAGCAGTCCGGGCTCCTACACCCAAAGCGAGCCGAACATCTACGCGCACATCCTGGTGGCGGCATTCTGCGTCTTCATCATCTGGTGGGGCGTGCGCCAGGCCAGCAAGGCGCTCGTCAATCTGGGCATCGTGGGATTCGCCATTACTGTCGCGTGGTTCTATTTCAGCGACATCTTCGACAAAATCGGCCGCTCGCTGGGCCTCATCGGCATCGGCATCCTGTTTCTGGCCGGGGGGTGGGCGCTTGAAAAGATGCGCCGCCGTCTGCTGACCCAGATGGCCCACACTACCTCGGTCAAAACCGATGCTTCCCCCGAGGAGGCCAAATGAAGCTGGCCGGAATCAAGTTCTCTGCCGCGTCCGTTGCCGTGCTGGTCATTCAGTTGGGGCTGGTCTCGTCCATCGCTGCGAAATACCTCTATCAGCGTTCGACATGCCCCCGCGTGTGGACGCGCACCGTCGCCTACGATCCCGAGTTGGTCATGCGCGGCCGTTACCTCAGCAGCCAGCTCCTCGTCGATGGCTGCCAAAGCACCCTGCCTTCGGCGAAACAAGCTGCTTTCCCGCGCAACATCAATGGCGTTCCAGACGGATCGAAGTACGCCATCGCCGCACCACAGGCGGTCCACTTCCCGGCAAAGCTTGCGGTCCAGAACAACAAGCTCGTCGCCATACGCCTCCCGGACAGCGATGAAAATTCAGCGGGCCAATCGGTCGGTGCGCCGCCAAAGGCCTCCTGCGAAGACTTCCGCCTCGACGAGCCGGTCGATTTCTATATCCCGGAACACGCTCTCGATCCCAGCTTGCGCAAGCCCGGCCAGGAGCTCTGGATGGAGGTCACCATCCCGCCCAAAGGCCCGCCCCGCCCGCTCCAGCTCGCCCTCAAAGTGAATGGAGCGTGGAAGCCATTGACCTTCCGGTAGGATCGGATTGACCCCATTGTAAGCGGCTAAAGTCCAGCCTTCAAAGGACTTACCATTTATCCGCGGCCGCGAATTCTCTGTCGCGCCTCGCTGTGATGTCATGTGGGCCAGCCTCACCTAAAAGTAACCATCATGCCAGTTACTGTTTTCCAATACCCAGCCTGTAAATAGGGGTGATTCTGCCGGTTTTCCGTGGATTTGGCGACAGATCGGAACTGGATACAGAGCTAACTTATTTAGTGTTATATATATAACTGAATAACACAGAAGTAACATATAGATGACACTTTAGTGACATAGATCACTTCGAGTTTCGGGCATCCAGCCGATCCTTGAATCACAGCCAGAAAGGTTTGGCAATTTGTAACCGGGCACGCAGAAACCATGCGTGACACCGAGAGGGCGGAGTGCGTGTCATATTCTGGGCTCAGGCAGTCATTTACAAATAAAATTCGTTCGCTGTCGATCAACCAACTCGCAAAATCTGATTCAAACCCTTCCAACCGAATTCATTCATTTAACGGCAGGCGTATCGCCCTGCTCGCATTTGTGTTTTGCAGTTTACCCTTTGCGCTGTTCGGGCAAAGCACGCCGACGCTGGCCGTGAGCACCACCAGCCTGGCCTACGGCAATGTGACCGTAGGACAGACATCCATCAAGACCGTGACCTTGAGTTCCACAGGCACGGCTCCGGTCACGATCACGGGAATTTCCGTGGCCGGCTCGTTGTTTTCCGCCTCCGGAGTCGCCGCTCCCCTGACGCTGAATCCAGGTCAGACCGCGACTTTGCAGATGACGTTCACCTCTCCCCATGTGAGTTCGTTCACCGGGATTCTCACCATCACCAGCAACTCCTCCACCAACCCCACCGCGGTAGTCAATATGAGCGCTTCGGGGGTCGCGGCGGCGGGAACGCTGAGCATCAGCACCAGCAGCCTGGCTTTCGGCAATGTGGCTGTAGGACAGACATCCAATCTGCCCGTGGTGTTGAGTTCCACAGGCACTGGACCGGTCACCATTTCAGGCATCTCTGTTGCCGGATCTCTGTTCACGGCGTCTGGAGTCACCGCACCCCTCACGCTGAATCCAGGTCAAAGTGCGACGTTGACCGTGGGGTTCACGTCTCCCCATGTGAGTTCGTTCACCGGAACCCTCACCATCACCAGCAACTCTTCTACCAACCCCAGTGCCGTGGTCAACATGAGCGGTTCTGGTGTTGCAGCAGGGGGTACGCTGAGCGCGCTTACTTGCAGCAGCGCATCCATGACAGGCGCGGGAACGGACACCTGCACGGTCGCGCTCAGTGCGGCAGCACCGAGCGGCGGTCAGAGCGTAAGCCTCTCCAGCAGCAGCGCAATGGTCAAGGTTCCAGCCTCTGTAACCGTCCCGGCCAATGCCGCCAGTGCCACGTTCGCGGCAACCGTTTCGTCATGCAGTTCCGCCCAGGCAGTCACGCTAACGTCTTCCGCAAGCGGCGTCTCCAAGGCTTTCGCTCTGCAGTTGAATGCCAGCACGCCAACCCTGAGCCTCAGCACCACCAGCATCAGCTATGGCAACGTGACGGTGGGACAGACGGCTTCGCAGGCAGTGGTCTTCACCTCATCGGGTACGGCGCCGGTTACCATCTCGGGGATTTCGGTTGCCGGTTCCCTCTTTACGGCATCTGGCGTTACTGCTCCGGTCACGCTGAATCCTGGCCAGACTGCGACGTTGACCATGACGTTCACATCTCCTCATGTGAGTTCGTTCACAGGTACACTGACCATCACCAGCAACTCCTCCACCAACCCCACGGCAGTGGTGAACATAAGCGCCTCGGGCGTGGCCGCAGCCGGAACGCTGAGCGCGCTCTCCTGCGCCACCGGAACCTTTACCGGAGCCGGAACCGATGCCTGCACCGTGACGCTGAACGCCCCGGCGGGAAGCAGCGGCCTGAGCGTCGCCTTGTCCAGCAGCAGCACGTCAGTCACAGTGCCGTCCTCGGTGACAGTACCGGCCAATGCCACCAGCGCCGCATTCACGGCAACCGTGTCCTCCTTCAGTTCCGCGCAGGCGGTTACGCTGAAGGCCGCCGCGGGCAGCGTCTCCACAACCTTTGCCTTGCAGTTGAATACGGGGACTGCAATTCTGAGCATCAACGCGACCAGCATCGCCTTTGGCAACGTGGTGCTGAACTCGCCTGCAACCCAGTCTGTGACTCTGAGTTCCACCGGCACGGCCCCGGTTACCGTCACGGCCGGCACCATCACGGGAACCGGCTTTACCTTGTCCGGCATAACATTTCCGATTACGCTCAGTTCCGGACAAACAGCGACCCTGAATCTCCAGTTCGATCCAACCACAACCGGAGCGGCAACGGGGCAGCTCACCATCGTCAGCAACTCTTCCAAGAACGCTACCGCGACGATCGGCCTCAGTGGCACCGGGGAACCTCACGAAGTCAATCTCAGTTGGAGTGCTCCCAATAGTTCCAGCGACCCGGTTGCGGGATACCATGTCTATCGCTCAGCCAATAGCGGCACTTCTTATCAACTGATGACTTCCATTTCTGCAACTCAAACCACTTACGTCGATACGACTGGAACCAGCGGCCAGGCTTATGACTATGTCGTCAAGGCGTTCGATGCATCATCGGTTGAAAGCGCTCCCTCGAACACGACCAGCGTGACCATTCCTTAGGGAAGTGCAGGGGTGGGAATTTCCGCGGGGCCGGCGGTGCGAAAACCAGCGCACGACATGCCGGCCCCGCGGAACGCTCTCGCTTTTGCGAAGGGAGCAGGGGGGCTTCACAGGCTGCCGAAAAACTCCCTGCTTTGAAAGGGCACGACTTCAGTCGTGCCGTAAGTGCAACGAATAAAGGCCCGGCTTCAGCCGCTGGGGGATGTCTTCGGGCTCTACTCACCGCTATCAGACTTTTTCCGCAACCTGTTCAGCACCCTGAAATGGCGCGAAATATCGTGGCCTTCAGGCCCGGATCGGCACGGCGGGATACAAATACAACTGCAGTATTAAGCTTGACCTGGCGCGTTCAGATCGGCCAGCCCCTCGGGCAACGCCATATCCACCCGCTTGCTGCCGAGGTCAACCTTGCGCAGGTAGCTTTTCGCAAATGGGACAAGTACTTCGCCGGTTGCGCCGCGCACGACCAGCAGTGGCACCGGCCCGGCGGTGCGGTCTACATCTTCTATTTCGCCCACCACCACCGGCTCTGAACTGGAAGTGCCTTTTTCTGCCACGTCCACCAGAGCACAGCCGATCAGGTCGCCGATATAAACCTCGTCGTCGCCCAGGGCTGCCCGTTCCGCTTTTGGAATCGCGACCACCAGCCCCGCCAGTTCTTCAGCCCCCGAAATCGAATCGATCCCGGCAAAATGCAGCACGACGCCGCCCTTGTGCAGCCAATGGCCAATCAACTCCACCTCGCGCGGAGCGGACTTCGCCTTGACGGGCCCAGATTCACCGCCGGCCGCACTGGAGATGCTGCTCAGCAGCCACAGACGCCGCCGTTCAGCAAATTTCTCAGGAAAATCGGTCAGAATCTCGGCGAAAACCTCACCCCTGCGTCCCTGCGGGCGTCGAATGAGGGCCAGCCATGCCCACTCTTCAGCTTGTTGGACCGCGGCCATCGCTGCCTCTGGACAGACGCCCGGGGCCACCTAGGCTTCGTCGTCCTCTTCCAGGATATCGAGCGTGTAGCGGTGATGCAGCTTCATGCTCACAGCGCCCAGAATGGTGCGGACCGAGCGGGCCGTACGCCCCTGTTTGCCAATCACCTTGCCCACGTCCTGCGGCGCAACACGCAACTTGAGAACAGTGTTTTCGTCACGGTTTACGGTTTGCACCTCAACAGCATCGGGGGCATCCACCAAGGCCCGCGCAATCTCGCGGACCAGCTCATCTACTGCCACCATATCGATTTGGGTCATGCACTTGCCTCTGACCGTATGCATCAAAAAGAAGCATCCTGGACCAATGCGCGAATAGTAGCACACGAGCCCAGCCCCGTCAGTATCTGTTCGTGGCCGGTGTGAAGATGCCGGACCTCAGAGGCCTGGAATCCCCGAGTGCCTGGCAGCTTTTGGTGAAGCCCCTACCCATCAAACGCTCAGCGTCAGGCGACCTCGGCAGGCGCCGGAGCCGGGTTTTTGGCCACCAGCTTGGCCACTCTGGGCGAGAGCTGCGCCCCCACACCGCGCCAGTAGGCGATGCGTTCGTGCTTCAAGTCGACCGTGGCGGGACTGGTCCGCGGATTGTACGTTCCGACGACTTCAATCGAACGGCCATTGCGGGCGCGGTCCTTCTCAATGACCACGATGCGGTAGTAGGGCTGCTTGCGGGCGCCAACGCGCGCCAAACGAATCATTACCACTTGATCGGTTCCTTTCAAAATCAACGCTGTGCTGTCTTGCCGCTCCACGGTTCAAAATGCTCTGCCGCAGCCTCCCCGTCTCAGGGGCGATTCAGGACGGCGGGTGGCGTTTTTCTTGGGCGCACCTGCCAAACGAAAGGCCAGACAGAGCGTCCGGCCTGCGCAAGACTCAACATCTAAGTATCGCCGAAAGCGGGCTGCGGAGCAAGTATTGGCAAGGCAACATATTTCCCGTTGCACAACTCAAACATCTATATTCATGTGCCGGGATTCATGTGCCGGGAAGCGCTCTTTGCGCCCACCCGGCCATGGCAAGGCATACTGAAGAACGTACAGACTGGATCCATCTATTTGGAGCGCCGTCCGCCATGTGGCCATTCAACGGGAAGAAGACTCTGAAACCGGAAGACCTGCCCATCGGCGAGGAATGGCGGGTGGCCGAAGGCGAGCACAATGGCAATCCCATGATCGTCCGCATGAACGCCGCCTACCGCCGTTTCAGCGGAGTGCAGGGCTATACGCACCAGGTTGGGATTGCCATGCCGCTGGTCGATCCCGAACCCTCCGGGCTGCCTTCTTCCGCCGAAAACGCCGATCTCGACACCATTGAAGATGACTTGTGCGGCCTGCTGCAATCGGCAAATGAGTCCATTTTTGTCGCCGCCATCACCACCAGCGGCATGCGGGAACTGGTCTTCTATACACGCGATCCCGAGCAGGTAAAGCAAAAGCTGGAGCAGGCGCGCAGCAGCATCGAGAGCCACCAGATCCAGCTCATGATTCAGCCAGACGATGAATGGAAGATCTATTCCCGCCTGATCTAGCCGATTTTCAATCGGCCGCCATCTGTGGCATTTCGACCGCCGCCCTTCGCGGCCGCGGCATATATAGTCATCGCGCGTCAGCGAACCCCTGCGCCTCTGCTGCGTCTACGACCTGTGGCAGAGTCACAAGGCGCCCGTCGGGAAATACATACCGGTCAATAAACAAGCTCTGTCGAACGTTCGAAAGCTGCGCACGCGCAATTCCGTGATTGAGAAATAGGCCGCCCGGACGTAGAAGGCGGTATGCGATCCCGAAATAGAGTGGAAGATTTTTCTGCTCCGCGGTTCCGGGCGCCCCGCTCAGGCCGTGCGGGCGGGAAACAGGAATTTGAGCATCGGCCGCACGCGGGTAGACCAGCTGGTCTCGTCGTGGGTTCCACCTGCAACGCGCTCAAAGTGCAGGTTCTCACCGGGCCGCCAGCCGTTGGCCAGGAGCCTTCTGGCCAGGTGCTCCGTGTCGCGCAGGGTGCGAAGACCTTCGGCGTCACCCACGTCCACCCATAGCCGCGGCCGCTCCCAGATCTCCGGCGCCCGCTCATTCAGATAGCCCAGAATGCTCTTGTGGTTCCACCACACGCTGGGCGAAAGCGCGGCCAGCTTGCCGAATTTCTCCGGGTGCCGCAGGCCCAGGTAGAGCGTAACCAGCCCGCCCAGCGAAGACCCCCCAACCCCGGTATCTTCCCGATCCTGGCGCACTCGGTAATGCGCCGCGACCCACGGCATCAGCTCGCGTGTAACCATCAGGCCGTAGGCCTCCGCTTCGCCGCCGCCCATCTGCACGCTGCGCTCGTGGGTATACTCCGCCAGCCGGCGATCACCCGTGTTGTAGATGCCCACGATCACCAGCGGCTCCACTTCACCGGCCTCGATAGCCGCATCGGCATGCTCGCCTACCTTCCAGGTTCGGCCCTGGATGAAAGAGGTTTGCCCGTCAAAAAGATTCTGTCCGTCGTGCAGGTAAAGCACCGGGTAGGTGCGTTCCGGATGCTGCGCATAACACGGCGGAACGTAGACAATCAGGTCGCGTTTTTCCGGCAGAAAATTGCTGGCCAGGGCGCGATGGACGCGAAGCCGCGGATGCGGCACAGCATTGCCCTCCGCCGGCAGCCCTTCCGTTTTCCCATGTTCTGTTTGTGACTCTGGATCCAACCCCTGCAGCCCCTGCGATCTGTCCGGCCGCTTGCCGAATCGTGTACCGGCGCAGAATGCCCCATCGCAACTGGCCCGCCGCTGTTACAGTATCAAGAAAACCGCGGTTCTCCAACGAGTACCCCTCGACGAGTAGTGTCCTAATTTGGTCTGTCTTGAAAGGGCACGACTTCCAGGTTGCGGAAAACTCCGGGTTTTGAAAGGGCACGGCTTCAGCCGTGACCCCCTCGGCGTCTGTCGCGGCGGACCTTTGTGCCCAGGCTGGCAAGAATCCGGCAATAATCAAAAACCCCCCAGGGAGTGCGCACCATGAACCGTGAATATCACAAATGGCATTCCCCTCGCCTTGGCCGCGACATGGAACTGCTTGTCTTCGGTCATGCCGGCCTTCCAGTGCTGGTCTTTCCCACCTCCGGCGGACGCTTTTACGAGTTTGAAGACCGCGGCATGATCGCTGCCCTCTCCGGCAAAATCGACGGTGGCCATCTGCAGGTCTTCTGCGTTGACTCGGTCGATATGGAGAGCTGGTACAACCGCAACGTGCCCCCGCGCTGGCGCATCGCCCGCCACGTGCAATACGAGGACTATCTGATTTACGAGGTCGTCCCCCTCGTTCGCCTCAAAAATCAAAATCCCCAATTCGCCGCGCTCGGATGCAGCTTCGGCGGTTACCACGCCGTGAACATCGCCATGCGCCACCCCGACATCTTTACCGCGATGCTTTCCATGTCGGGCGCCTTCGATCTTTCCAACTTCCTCCACGGTTACTACGACCAGGACTGCTACTTCAATCTGCCCACGCACTACCTGCCCCGGCTGAGCGATCCATGGTTCTTTGACCGCTATCGCCGCAACACCTACGTGCTGGCCACCGGCTGGGACGACCAATGCCTCGGCCAGAACCAGAACCTCGATCGCATCCTGAGCAACCGCGGCATTCCCCACAAGCTCTACATCTGGGACTCGTACAACGCGCACGACTGGCCCACATGGGAACGCATGCTGCGGGAGTATCTGTGAAGAGCAGTGGCCAGTTGTAGTCAGTTGTCAGTCAGCGGGGAAGACGCTGCTCCTGCCGGTTCGCTAACTCCGCTAAACTACCCCCATGAGCGAGTTGAATCCCTACGCAAAATTCCTGGATGGCCGCCCACCGGAAGTCATCCTCGCTTCGACACCCGCGAAGATTTCCGGACTCATCAAGACCATCGGCCCCCAAAAGGCGGCAACCCCGCCGGCGCCGGGCAAGTGGAGTCCCGCTGAGATCGCCTGCCACCTGGCCGACTGCGAATTAGCCTTCGGTTTCCGCCTGCGCCAGACCCTCGCCGAGGAGAATCACGTCATCCAGCCCTTCGATCAGGAAAGGTGGGCGGCACACTATCCGCGCATCGCCGTCGAACAGGCTCTCGCCGCCTTTGCCGCTCTGCGCCGCTGGAACCTGCTGCTCATTGAAAGCGCTCTGCCCACCGCTGCCGACAAGCCAGTTACCCATCCCGAGCGCGGAGCAATGACCTTCCAGACCATCGTCGAAACCATGGCCGGCCATGACCTGAACCACCTCGCCCAGCTCGAGAGGCTCAAAGGTAGTGGGTCAGTTTGAGGAGTACGGGCTTCAGCAGAAGGGTACGGGCCTCAGCAGAAGGGTACGGGCTTCAGCAGAAGGGTACGGGCTTCAGCAGAAGGGTACGGGCTTTAGCAGAAGGGTACGGGCTTTAGCAGAAGGGTACGGGCTTTAGCAGAAGGGTACGGGCTTTAGCAGAAGGGTACGGGCTTTAGCAGAAGGGTACGGGCTTTAGCAGAAGGGTACGGGCTTTAGCAGAAGGGTACGGGCTTTAGCAGAAGGGTACGGGCTTTAGCAGAAGGGTACGGGCTTTAGCAGAAGGGTACGGGCTTTAGCAGAAGGGTACGGGCTTTAGCAGAAGGGTACGGGCTTTAGCAGAAGGGTACGGGCTTTAGCAGAAGGGTACGGGCTTTAGCAGAAGGGTACGGGCTTTAGCCCGTACATCAAATTCTGCCATCTCATCGGGGGCTTTAGCCCCTGAGGTCCAGCTCTTTCAAACCAGCCAACTGCCAATTAGGCACTGAACTCTGTTCTCTGATAAACTTGAGTCTCTGAGTTCATCAGCAGGAAGAGTCTATGTCTATCCATCCAGTAATGCAGCGCCTGGCCGACAAGCTGAAGCGCACCGATTTGCCGGCCTTTGTGCCTGGCGACCAGATTCGCGTCCATGTGAAGATCAAGGAAGGCGAAAAAGAGCGTTTGCAGGCTTTCGAAGGCCTGGTAATTTCCATCAACCACGGGCCGCAGGGCACCTTCACCGTGCGCAAGATGAGTTTTGGCCAGGGCGTGGAGCGCATCTTCCCCTTCAATTCCAAGGTTGTGGACAAGATTGAGAAGATTCGCAGCTACAAGGTGCGGCGCGCCAAGCTCTTCTACATTCGCGGACTGCGCGGCAAGGCCGCCCGTCTGAAAGAAGTAGACCGCGTAAAGGCCTGACCAGTTCCGATTCGCAGCGATCACCAACCCCGGCCTCGTGCCGGGGTTGTTCTTTTTGAGTTTTAGTGAAGATTCAGGCAAACTGGATGGCTCACAAGGAGTGTCTCAAATGCCTAGGAGCACAACATGCAGGTTCGGCGGGAAGGTCATAACCGTGGAAGAGGCGCTTAGCCTGCGAAAAGCGGGCCACCGAGATTTTCTCTGCATAGGCTGTCCGCAGCAAGTAAGGCCGAACAGTCAGAGCGCACCCGGAAAGAAGTATCAGGCCGCGCATTTCTATCACCCGAAGAGCGACGGAGGACGCAACAAGGAATGCAAATACAGCGACACGAAGCACAACTAGCGCGGCCCCTTCAGGCTCTGGAACCGCAAAAAGCCGGCTAGAACCATGGCGTCTTCCCCGGAGGCGCAACCTTCCGAGTCAAAAGAACAGTCCGCGGCGGGTGGCCCACCCTAACCTCGCCCCAAATCGGGGTGCCCCGTCCTAGCTCCGCTAGGGCGGGGGATATCTTCCCCTCCCCCGAATCGCGGGGTGTCCGAAGTCCCCTCCGCCGGAAACCAACTACCGTCAGAAAAATAAAACGACAATTTGCAGATAATTACCCCCTCTTCCAGCACAATCGTAGATATGCGGCAACCCAACCCGCCAACAGACGAGGCAGGGGACCCCCTATCCCCCCCCCGGCAAATGTGATTTATAAGTCACACATCTGCACTTCAACTGCCATTCCTCTGTAGCCCGACCTCGGCCATTCCCGGCTCTGCTTGCAGAAATCCGAAATGCAACTCCCAGGTCCCTTGAGATTCAGAGAAATCCTCAAAGCAAGCTGCCCAAGGGGTGCCCCCGGGTTCCGCGTGACTCCTCATGACTCCAAAGGGCTTCCATCGTAGCGAGAGGCCGCCCGGGTGCCCCAGAGCCTGTCCCTGAGCATGTCGAAGGATCTCGCCTTTGAGATGTGGAGTAGCCGGGTGCTCATCCCGTAGCGCTTTTTGCCAAACGACACTCCAAACGCAACAACGGCCCGCAGATTTGCTCTGCAGGCCGCTGCCGGTGAACTGTTGGGATTGGACTGGAGGCCTTCGCGCTTTCGCGAGTGCCAGAGCCGTTGGCGGCACAACTTCCGCCGGGGTCTTATCTGGGGCTGGGGCGCAAGGGCCTCAGGCCTCAGTCACCTCACGTATGAAACAACTAGAACATTCAATCTGCATTCGCTGGATCAACCTCCTTTCCCGTGTACCGTTAAGCTAAATCGGCAGACGCGGCGCGTCAAGAGGCAGGCGCTATCTCCCAGCGGAGGCGGATTGGGCTTCCAGCGCCGCGCGATCCCAATGGGCGCAGTTCGCCGCGGCTTCGTAGGTGCTCTGCAGAAACTGGAGCAGGGCAGCGTCAGGGTTGGCGGACTGGCGCATGGCCTCGTAAGGCAGCACAAACTCGCCCATTTTGGAATCGAAGGAAGCCTCTGCGGGGCCGATTGCATATCCCGCGTAGCCGGGCGGCTCGGGGTAGGCATAGCTGTAGAAGAACGGCTCGATGCCGGGCGCTCCGGGCCAAAATCCGCAACTGCTGACCTCGTGCGAATAGGCATCTCGCGTGACCCTGTCGGGCAGGCCGGGCATGCTGGGATGCGGCGGCGCGGTGCGTCCGGAAAAGCGCGTGCAGGCCAGGTCGAGCGCTCCCCAGAAGAGATGGATGGGGCTCACCTTGCCGATGAAGCGCGCGCGGAACACCCGGAACACCCGCTCCGTCTGCAGCAGAACATGCCAGAAGCGCTGGACGAATTCAGGGTCGTACGATTTGTGAATCTCGTCCTGGTCGAAGGGAATGGGATGCTCGATCTCCGAAGGCACGTGCCAGATGCTCACCGGAGTGCCGAGGCTATCGAGCGCGTCCATCACTTGCCGGTAGAAGGCGGCAACCGTCATGGGTTTCAGGGGTATGGTTCGACGGCCACCTTGGGCGCTTTCGACCAGGAGCACGTGGTCGATGAAGTCAAAGTCGATTTGTAGAATCACCGAACCTCGCGCCATGGGAGACGTGGTGAGCCCGCGGGCAGTGGGGTACAAGGTGACGTTCCAGCAATGATTGATGGGCGGCGTAAGCGTGAGACGGATTTTGCCGACGATCTGCGTCCAGAGTTGCAAGGTTACGCAGGTGTCTGCCCATGCGCCCTGGGGCAACGGCGGCCACACCGGGAAGACAGCGGCTGGTGTTCGGGGTGAATTCGGCAACGTGGCTTGGGTCGGAGCCATCAACACCTCCAGATTGCTTCGGGAAATTCCTGCTGCGAGCGCAAACGCGCCTAACGCAAAACGTGCTTAAGGTGCGCACCCGCCATGAGCAGCGGGCTCAGGTCAGGACCCGTTCCTTCAAAACTACGGTGACGATCTCGCCGGCATCTTTCTGGATTGTGCGGCGAATCTCAGATTTAACTGGCAATTTATGAGTGCCGTCTCCCAGGGCCATGAATGAGCTTTGGAATGGAACCCCGTCAATGGTGCCGCGCACCTTGACCAGTCCGCGGGTGCCGAAGAACTGAACCGAACCGGGCCAGACCACGTAGGTCCAACCTCCCTTGCTGGGACTCTTCTGCAGGCGCGCGGTGAAACGCTTGTTCAACATTTCATCAGACCTCTTCGTGAGCACCGGAATCGGCGGCCCCAGGGCCTGAGTGACTTAGGCCAGGGCCAGGTTCAGATTGTCGATGGCTTCGTCGATTTCCTGCTTGCTCTTGAAGCCGACGGTGACGCAATCAACGTGCGCCTGTTGCATGGCAAAACGCATGGCGGCTGCGCGGTCCTCGTGCCGGGTGAAGGTGCCGTCGCCGCAGAGCTTCATGCTGATCACGCCCATGCCGTTCTTCTTGACCTGGTGAACGTGCTCGACCACCTCTGGAACATAGGCCGGGTTGCTACCGTCTTCATAATTGGGGCCGTCCATGCGGACGCCCTTTTGATTCATGCGGATCATCGCCACCTGGAGCCAGGGATTGCCGGGCATCTGCCGCAATGCAGGCAGACCGTGGACGGAGGCGCCGCGGGAGAGGATGGTCTTTTTAGCCTGGGCCGCATCGATGCCTTCCTGCCAGCGCTTGGTCTCCTCGGGCCAATCGGCCGTGTGCTGCCAATGCAGCAGCATGATGTCGAAATATTCGGTGTTCGAGGTGCGGAGCATGTCTTCAAAGCGGGTATGTGGATCGACGCCGGTGTCGGTAGTGACCTTGTTCATCAGCACGTAGCTATCGCGCGGGAATGGCTTGAGCGCTTCGCCGAGCATGGCGGGGGTGGTATAGGCCTCGGCGGTTTCAAAGAAGCGGATGCCGCGCTCGTGGGCATAGGCGATTAGCTTTGAGAACTCCTGCTGACCGAGCGAAGACTGCACGTGGCCGTTGTTGCTGCCGGTGCCAAACGCCAGGCGGGTGACCACGATTCCAGATTTGCCGAGAGTCACCTTATCCGTGGCAGTGCGGGTCTCGGCGGCGAGAGGAAGGGTGCCGACGCCGGCAACAGTTCCGACGGCGAGCGAGGTTTTGAGGAAATCACGACGAGTGAATGGACTCATTTAGACCTCCGCGGCCGGGAAAGGTAGCCGCTTGCGAAAATGTTAGCACGAGCCTGAAGACTGATGCAGGATGGCCCGTCAAGCGAAGGGCACGGTTACCAGCTGTGGAGCCACTCCTCGTCGCGGCCAATGCGGACCGGGGCATTGAAGAGCCGGCTGAGGCGAGGCGCAGTGAGCAGTTCGTGACGGGGGCCATCGGCAACGATGCGCCCGGAACGCATGAGAATGACGCGCTCGATTTCCGGAAGGATATCGCCAAGGTGATGGGTGACGAGGACCAGACCGGTGCCCTGGGCAGCGAGACGCCGCAGGGTCTCGCGGAGCTCGCGCTGGGCGGCAAGGTCGAGGGCATTGGATGGCTCGTCAAGCAGGAGCTGACGCGGCCTGTGCACCAAGGCGCGGGCGATAAGGATGCGGCGCTTTTCGCCAGCCGACATTTCGCCGACCAGCTGTGATGCAAGGTGAGAGGCTTCCATGCGTTCAAGGGCTTCGGCGGCGCCGTCGCGCATCTCCGGCGTGACGTGAAGATTGGGCCAGAGGGTGGAGGCGGAGAAGAAACCGGCGATCACAGCATCGAGCCCGGTGGTAACTGCGGTGCGCTCGCCGGGAAGGTCAGATCCCATGAGGCCCGCACCGACTACGCCGAAGTGGCGGCGCAACTGGGTTAGGTCCCAGCGGTCGCGGCCGAAGATGCGGACGCTCATGCCCGGTTGGACGATGGGATAAATTTGGCAGGTGATGGTGAGGATGAGGGTGGATTTGCCGCATCCATTGGGGCCGAGGATGGCCACATGCTCGCCGGTCCGAATGGTGAGGTCGATGTCGTGGAGCACGACTCGATCGCCACGGGCCACGTTGACCTGGCGCAGCGCGAGGAATTCCGTTTCGTCTTCGGGCAAAGGCGGTGACTGGCTGGCGAGGGTGTGATCCATTGAGTTTTGCCGCAAGTTCAACTGTACCCGACAGTAACGGAGAGGCGCGATGGGAACGTGGATTCGCGGGTGTTGCTGGGGTATCGCCGCACGCCGGGAGGCACAGCTTAACCGGCCGAAGCCATGCGACGCCCCCGCGCCTTATTGCGGTACATCAACTGATCGGCGCGGCGAACCAGGTCCTCCACAGTTTCGCCGAGTTCAGCCCTGGTGGCCCCGACGGAGATGGCGAGGGAGACGCGCCGGCCATCGCCCACGGGAAAGGCAGTGCGGCCCACGACAGAGGCGCAGCGCTCTGCCAACCGCTGCAGGGAATCCTCAGTGATGCTGCGAAGAATGGCGATGAACTCGTCTCCGCCCCAGCGGCCGACAATGTCAGCGGGACGCAAAGCGGATGCCATGACTCTGGCCGCTTCCTGCAGGACCCGGTCGCCACAGGTGTGGCCGAAGGTGTCATTGACTTTCTTGAACCCGTCGAAGTCGATGACCAGAACGCCGAAGGGATCTTCATGCGCCTGAAACTCGCTGAGATTGGTCTGCAGGGCCATCTCCATGAAGCGGCGATTGGGGAGTTGCGTGAGGTGGTCGAGAAAGGCCATCCGCCTCATGGCTTCAGTTCTGCGGCGCGCCTCGTTCTGGGCGGAGTCGTCACTGAAAATCTCAATGGCCCCGGCGATGGAGCCGTCGGCATCGCGTATAGGCTGAACCCGCACGGATACAGGAACGCGGCGTCCCAGCTTGTGCCGCATATACACTTTGGCCTCGCGGGGGTTGCCATCTTCAATGCACGCCGCCAATGGACAGGCCTCATGGCAGATGCGGTTGCCGTCGTAATCAAGATGGCAGAGGATTTCGTCGTGGCAGTGCCGGCCGATAAGCTCTTCAGCTCGATAGCCGATCAGGCGGGTGGCGCCTTCGCTCCAGTAGAGAATGCGCAGGTTTCGATCAACAAAATAAACTCCATCGCTCATGCGATCGAGGAGGTCCTTATAGAAGCCAGGATCGGTAGGGATCATAGAGCCCTTGCCTTACGGCGCAGGACGCCGTACCCGTTTCCAATACATGCTGTTTTGACCTGTGTCAACGCGCCCAATAGAAACTTGGATGCAGCTTCGCGATAAAGTGAAACGAATGTTACGACAGACTTGAATTGGAATCAATGGCCAAATCGATCGGGCCCGGTCGGGCCCGAACAAGCAGGGATGTTTCGGTCGCGTAGCCCGGCGCCCGCCTGCTAGATTGAGATGAGTTCAATCCTTTGCCCCAGCGCTGAAGGCCGGCCGCCGGGGGCTCCGAGAGCAGATGAGCGACCTTTCTTCCTATGTAATCCCCAAAGGCTTCCGGTTTGGCGCGGCCAAGGCAGGGCTGAAGCAGAGCGGGCGCACGGATTTCGCGCTGATTGTGGCCGATGAGCCAGCCAGTGCCGCCGCTGTTTTCACCGCTAATCGTGTGATCGCCGCTCCGTTGACGGTGGACAAGGAACATCTGTCAGCGACTGGCGGCCGGGTGCGGGTGGCCGCCATCAATGCCGGGAATGCCAACTGTGCCGCCGGCCAGGCGGGACTGGACGCCGCACGGGCCACATGCGTGGCGGCTGCGCAGACGTTCGGGTGCAGCCCGGACGAAGTCTTCCCTTCTTCGACAGGAATCATCGGAGTACCGCTGCCGGTGGAGAAACTGACCGCGGTAATGCCGGAACTGGCTGCGCGCCTGGGGCCTGAAGCCTCTGACTTCCAGCAGGTGGCGCAAGCGATCATGACCACGGACAAGGCGGAGAAGACGGCATTTCTGCAACTCGAAATCGAAGACGCGGACGGGAGCGATAAAGAAGTCCGCATCGCCGCGGTCGCCAAAGGCTCGGGAATGATTCACCCCCAGCTTGTTCCCCACGCCACGATGCTGGTCTACATTCTGACCGACGCGGCCATTGAGCCCGCAATGCTGAACCGGTATTTGCGCGAGGCGACCGAGATCAGCTTCAACCGGATCTCGGTGGATGGAGATACGTCGACAAACGACACCGTTCTGCTGCTGGCCTCAGGCGCAAGCGGAATGAACCTCGGTACGGATTACTACCTGCCTTTCGCTGAGGCACTGAAACAGGTATGCAAATCGCTCGCCCGGCAGATCGTGGCCGATGGCGAGGGCATTACGCATGTTGTGGAGTTGCGCATCAATGGCGCGGCAACCCACGCGGACGCACTGAAGACCGCCAAGGCGATTGCGCATTCACCGCTGGTGAAGACGGCCTGGGCAGGCTGCGATCCCAACTGGGGGCGGCTGATGGCCGCCATCGGCTACTCCGGTGCGGCGATTGATCCGGAGCGGATCGACATCTGGTTTGGCGACCTGCGCATTTGCCGCGACGGAGGGCGTGCCACAGAGTTTCAAGAGGCCACCGCCCACGCCTACCTGCAGCAGCGGGAATATTCGATCCGCATCCAGCTCAATCAGGGCGAAGGCAGATGCGTCTTCTGGACCACCGATCTGACGCACGAGTACATCCACATCAACGCGGACTACTCGACCTAGGTGTCTGATCGGCTGATGTCTTTCATTGATTGTTTGCGGTTTCCCACACTTTTGCCAAAAAAAGGGCAAAAGTGTGGGGCACGGAATTGGTCGAAGGACAAGCGGCACACAGAGTCTCTGCGTCCAAATAGAATTGATCCCAGGAAGAGGCCACTGCCACGATGACGGCAAAAAACTGGAGGCAATCCAACAGTGCACGCGCGGAGACGCCGCCGGACAAGAACGGCTTTTCGCTGATCTCCGGCAAGAAGCTGTTGGAGCTTTATGCCGCGATGCTGAAGAGCCGCATGCTTGCCGAGCGCGCCAGCGTTCTGAAGAAAAGGGGCCTGCTCGCAGGCGACCTGAAGGCGAGTGTGGGGCGGGAAGCAGCAGTTGCCGGCGTGGCGGTCGACCTTCTGCCGGAGGACACGCTCAGCCCCTCGCGATGGGATTTCGTGTCGAGCTTTATCAAGGGAATGACTCTGGACGGGATGTTTTCGCATCTTGGAGCTGGGAACGGGCATTCGCATTGGCCCGCAAGAGTGCGCTTCTACCCCAAGGCTAACGTGATTGCTCCGGCCCCCGACCTCCAAACGCGGCTGGATATGGCCTGCGGCGCGGCCCTTGTCCACCGGGCAGCGAAAAACAGCAGGATTGTGGTGGCGACGTGTGGAGATGCGGCGGACATGCGGGAAAGCTGGCGCGAGCCGATCAACTTCGCGGGATTGCACGAGCTGCCGATGGTGTTCGTCTGGCACAACGACGGCCAGTTTGAACGAAAAGGCCGGATGCCGCAGGGCCGTTCTCGCGATTCCCTGACAAAAACAGACGAGCGCATCGTTCCAGCCATCACTGTGGACGGCCGGGATGCAGTGGCTGTGTACCGGGTGGCGAGCGAATCCATCCATCGCGCCCGCAGTGGCCGCGGGCCAACGCTCATTGAGTGCAAAGGCGCTGGAAACGGCTCGAATGGCGCGACGCGAGGGGAGCAAGACCCCATCGACACGATGGAAGCGTACCTCACGCGCAAGGGCCTGTTCAGCGCGGCAAAAAAGGGGAAGATCATTGCGGCATTCAACCTGGAACTGGACGCCGCTACCCGATTCTTGGCCCGCTAGTCCAAGACCTAAGCGCGTGGCGTCGTTGTGTTCGTATCTGACTGAAGAAACAAGCCCAGCGAATGACAGGACCGGTAGAAACCGGGTGATAAAGTGAGGGTATGACGGTGAGCAGATGCTGGGCCTCTACTCCAGCCAGGCGATGCGCAACGGTTTGGGCAGGAATCCTGATTTTAACTGCCGGGGCGCTGGCGAGCGAGATGCCGGGAGCCCCTCCAAGCGGTGGGCAAGCGGGACGCGACAAAACCCGGCCCGAACCTGTTTGCGAGCCCTCGTTGCTCGATTCCCCCTACATTCCAGTTGATAGCTGGGTCTATCCGGCGGTGCTGCGGCTCTATGGGATGGGGTACGTCGACATCGTCTACCTGGGCATGCGCCCATGGACGCGGGCCAGCGTGAGCCACATGCTGGAAAATGCCGGAGCGCGCATTGAGGATGCCGACCCCGGGCCGGTTACCGATGAGGCGCAGGGTATTTATGAAGCCCTGAACGATTACCTGACCGAGGAAACGCAAGGTCCGTGCGGGGCCCACGAGGGCATCACCCGCCTCGAGTCGGTTTACACCACGGCTCGTGCGATCAGCGGCACACCGCTGCAGGATAGCTACCATCTTGGACAGACAATTGTGAACGACTATGGGCGCCCCTACGAGAACGGGTTCAATAACTACACGGGTGTGAGTGGCTATGCGGGAATGGGCAGGTTCCTGATTTATGCGCGCGGCGAGTTTCAAGGCGCTCCCTCGGCGGCCGGCTACTCGACTGCGTTGGCCACAGAGCTCGCTGCGTTGGATGGCACCACATACTTTTTCAACTCCACCATACCGATCCCTTTGAACCAACTAGCGACGATCCCTGCGGGACCCATTGCAACCGCCACCAATGGGCGGGTGATCGAGGCGTATATTTCGGGCCATTTTTTGAATCACGAGATCTCGTTCGGAAAACAGGACGATTGGCTGGGGCCCGGAATCGGCGGAGGGATGGCCTACTCCAACGATGCAGAGAACATTTATTCATTCCGCATCAATCGAGTCGAGCCGCTTCACATTCCGGGACTTTCCTATCTCACGGGTCCCTTCCGCTATGACTTTCTGGTTGGGCCTTTGAAGGGCCATGCTTATCCCGTCAGCCCCTGGGTACATGTTGAGAAGATCAGCTTCCGGCCTACGGAGAATCTTGAATTCGGGTTCGAACGAAGCGTGATCTGGGGCGGCATCGGCCACGAGCCCGTTACGCTGCACACATTCCTGAAGAGTTTTTTCAGCTTTTCGTCGCCCAGCGCAGCAGTGAAGCTTTCGCGCGACGATCCCGGCGCCCGCTTTGGCGCCTTCGACTTCTCCTATCGCCTGCCGTTTGTCCGCAACTGGCTGACCCTTTATTCGGATGGGGAGGTGCATGACGACGTCTCGCCCATCGACGCTCCGCGGCGGGCAGCGTGGCGGCCGGGAATCTACCTCTCGCATTTTCCCGGCGTGACCAAGCTCGATCTGCGGGTGGAAGCAGCCACAACCGATCCGCCGATCGCGACCAGCCAGCATGGCCAGTTCATGTACTTCGAGGCGATCCAGAGACAGGGATATACAAATAACGGCCAGATGTTTGGGGATTGGATCGGGCGCGAGGGCAAGGGCGGCCAGGCTTGGCTTACCTATCACCTGAGCGGAAACGAATGGGTTGAGATGGGCGCGCGCAACCAAAAAGTGGCAAAGGATTTTGTTCCCGGCGGCACCACTCTGAATGACATCAACTTCCAGGTGGTCAAACGCATCGGCAAGGATTTCGAGATCAACGGCAACTTTGCATTCGAGCACTGGAAAGCGCCGATCTATAACACGGGTGTGCCCGTTTATCCCGCGAACCAGAATACGGTCACCAGCACAACCATCCAGTTGACATGGTTTCCACAGCGGAAGGTGAGCTTCTAGCGGTTCATTTTGCGCGCGGGTGCGTGTTGTCGTAGACCCGCGTCAGTTGCGCGGTGGTGAGTTGCGTGTAGCGTTGCGTTGTAGATAGGCGCTCGTGTCCCAGCAACTCCTGAATGGCGCGCAGATCGGCGCCCTCCTCAAGCAGATGCGTCCCAAAGGCGTGGCGCAGTGTGTGCGGATGCACATCCGACGAAAGGCCGCCGAGAATGGCGATGCGCTTGACGATGCGGCCTACGCTGCGGGTTGTGAGCCGCGCCTGTCCGCCGGCTCTGTTCAGACCGCGCAATTGCAGGTTGACAAAGAGGGCCGGGGTTGCCGGGCCGGGACTGGAAGCGGCCGTAGTGGCCGCGAGTCGCGCCGAGCGCTCGGCGAGATAAGCCCGAAGAGCCAGTGCTGCGGCATCGCCAAGGGGTACGTAACGCTCCTTCTGCCCTTTGCCTCGAACCAGGATGGCTTCATTGGCCCAATGGATGTCGTCGAGATCAAGGCCGGTGAGTTCCGCATTGCGCATGCCGCAGCCGTAGAGCAATTCCATGATGGCCTTATCGCGCGCAGGCCAGCTCGCCGCCTCTTCCTTTACCGAATCGACGATGCGGTTCATCTGCTCGATGGAAGGCACGCGCGGAAGATGCTTGGGCAGGCGCGGGGTGGCGACCAGCGAGGCTACATTCTTTTCGACATGCCCGGCACGCGCCAGCCACTTGAACCAACTACGCAACGCAGCAAGAGCCCGTGCCGCCGAAGCCTTTGAAAGCTTGCGTTCATAAAGTGTGCCGAGGTAGGCGCGAATGTCCGTGTGTTCAATGGCGGCTGCGGTCTGCTGCTCTCCGTAAATTTTTGCGATATAGGCCGTGAACGCGTGTAGTTCGCGCTGGTAGGCGCGCAGGGTGTGCGCTGAGGCTCCGCGCTCGTTGGCCAACATGCGCAGAAACTCCGACACGAGCGGGTCGAGCGAGGTGGATGCGACGGGTGGCGCCGGATTCGCGCTCATAGCTCGCCCTCATTCTCTTCTGATGGGCGCCGGGGCACCAGTTGAGGTCCTCGACCGTGGATTTTTTCCGCCGCCCGCGCTGTAGCGGGTGGACCGGCCGGATGCGGCGTTTCAGAATCAGAAGCAGACTGCTTTGCAAGTGCGCGGGGATGGTGTTTGCGATGAATGGCCTTGAGCCGGCCCAGGGCAAGGTAAGTATAGATCTGAGTTGTTGAAATGTCAGCGTGGCCAAGCAGCAACTGCACGCTGCGGAGATCGGCGCCGTGCTCGACCATGTGCGTGGCGCAACTATGGCGCAGGCGGTGCGGGCTGGCAGCACGATTGGCCGCCTTCACGAGGTGCCATATCCATTGGCGGGTCAGCGGCATTCCGCGCAGCGAAAGGAAAAGGCGCGCCGGACCAGGTTGCTGCGAGTCGGTGCGCTGGGATGCTGGTCTACGATCGGTGCCGATGCGCGCCAGATGCGGGCGTCCTTCGCGCAGGTACTCCTGAAGCGTGGCGATGGCCGTCTGGCCGAGCGGCACAATCCGCTCTTTGTCGCCTTTGCCCCTGACGTGGACCTGGCCGGCATCGAGCGCCAGGTCGCCGGTCGAGAGCGATGTGAGTTCAGAGACGCGAAGGCCGCCCGCGTAAAGCAGCTCAAGAATTGCGCTGTCGCGCAGAGCTGTCGCCCTGGCCTGGGGATGTGCGGCTGCCATGGCCGCCCGCTCCAGCATCTCTGAAACCTCAGGCTCGGCAAGCGATTTGGGCAGCACCTTCCACGATTTCGGCGACTCAATGTTTACGGTGGGATCGTGATGGATACGGCGATCGAGCAGAAGCCACTTGTAGAAGCCGCGCAAACAGCTCAGCTTGCGCGCAGAGGAGCGGGACTCGATGCCGTGCCTGCGGAGGTTCTCAAGGAAAGCCGCAACGTCCTGCTGGGTGGCCGTAAGCAACACGCCGTGACGCGTCTCGATGAACTCGGCAAATGTTCTGAGGTCGCCCAGGTACGCCTCGCAGGTGAGCGGACGCAGTCCCTTTTCCACGCGCAAATAGGCGTTGTAATCCCTTAGGAGCGGCAGATTGCCTTGAGCTTCCACACATTTGATTATCCGCGTGGTGCAGGTTTCCCCGGTGGCCAGGCAGAGGTTACCGAACCTCGTTCATCAAGGAATCAAATGCAGCAACATGGCTGACGATTTTTACCGGCCCGGCGGGGTGAGAAGATCTTTGATGCTTTTCTCCATGGACTCCAGATCGGCGTCCCCTTCAAAACGAGCGGCGATGCGGCCGTTGCGGTCGATGAGAAAAGAGACGGGAAGACCAAGAACGCCGCCGTATCGCATTCCCAGCTTCTCGTCGCCCATGACCACAGGAAAGTCGAGTGCCATGCTGCGGGCGACGGAGCGGGCAGCGGCAGGGCTGTCGTCCATAGAGACCGCAATCACCTGCAGGCCTTCGACGCCATAACGACTTTGCCATGCAGCGAAGCGCGGCAATTCGATGCGGCAGGGGCCGCACCATGAGGCCCAGAAGTTAAGCAGTACGACCTTTCCGCGGTAAGCACGAAGGCTTATGCGATTGCCGCTCAGGTCGCTGCGAACGAAGAAAGGTGCCTGCCGGTGGAGAAGAGAATCTCGAGCCGGAGCAGCTCGGAGTGAAGCAGCGACAAGAAGTAGCAAAAGAAAAAGGACCGCTCTTCGAACCGATTGCCTCGACGCAATCGAACCAGCCCCGGAAAATCGCTCAGGGTCTGAAGCCAGGGATTCCATCTTCTCTCACCGGCTAATCGCCTTGTTCGACGCGATAGCTCTTGTAAACCCAGTCGTCGCCGAAGTTGTTTGCAAGATATAGGACCTTCACATTGGTATAGCCCAGGTCGCGCAGCCGCTTGTAGGCAGGTCCAACGTTGGGGCAGTGGCTCCATGGGCAACACCCGCAGTACAGAACGATGAATCTGTTCTTCGGCGCCTTGGCCACTGAGCTTTCGAGCAACTGCAATCCGCCCGGCTGCGAACCAGGACCCGCATAAAGGGAGCCGGGTATGTGCGCCTGGCTGAACATCACGTGCGAACCCACCTGAAGCACCACAGGCTTGACTGTTCCGTTGGCCCGCAGCATGCGGTTCAAATCGCCGGGCTGAATCAGTTGCGATTGAGGAATCGACAGGGCGCTTGCCGGCGAAACAGGATTAGAAGCAAACTGAGCACCGCATTGTGGCAAGACAAAAAAAACTACAACCAACGCAACCACGGCAGACATCACAGCGCGCGGGATTCTTTCAAATTGCATTCGGCTTTCTCCACAAAGATGGATCCGCTCCACATGAATTGGCCGGAATCCATTGGGATGATCTCTTATCCCAATGGAGATATAGCAGCATGGAGCGGCCGGATGCAAACTGCGCGAGCGGCAGACATCACCAGCGATAGACGGTCAGGTTGTCAACGTACACCGTGGAAGAGGCGCTCGCGGCAAACCCATCCACCTGAAAATTGGTCAACAGCACCGGGCTCCATCCAAGTGCGAAGGATGAGGGAACCGTGATCCAAATGGGGTTCTCGACATTATCGAACCAAACGGTCTTGTAGGTGACATTCCCCGAGCCGTCGCGAGAATACAGCATCTGAACGTGGTGCCAGGTGTACGGAGACCAGGCGCCGGGCGTGCATTTTGCGTAAGAGTGCCGCCACTGGTCAGACGGATTCCAGGGGTTTCCTGTGTTCACGGTGTAATCCCAGGTGTTCGAGAAGCCATCGCACTGGACGCCGAAGATCACGGTCTGTCCGTTGGGCATCACCTGGTTCATGTCCATTTCGACATTGGCGACGTTCGAAGATCCAGCGAGATAAACCCATGCATCGTATAAGAAATTCGTGGCATAGGTATCGGCGCCGAAGGAAACAAAGTACCGTTCACCGCTGTAATTGGAGTAGTGGCTCACAAATTGACGCCCGGCTCCACTCGCCGCCGGAGCACCGACAATCTGCGTGGTTCCCCATGCCTGCCCTCCGCCGCTGGCGGTGTCGCTCACTGCTTCCCAATTGGTGAGGGACTGAATTCTGCCGACAACGATCGCATTCGAGGGGACGGCAGACGTGGCCGGTGAAGCCACATTGATCCCCACATTGGCGACACATACTGCGCCACCCGAACCCCACGACTTGATGTGCAGGGTATGGCCGCCATTGCCAGCGCCGACCTGAGCATTCAACAGCGACCCATGCACAATCACGGTGTTGCTGCTGTTGTCGAGTGAGTATCCCATGGCGACGACCGGCTGCGATGAGCAGGGCGTCGCATTGGCGGAAAGCCCGAAAGGCGAGGCCACTTGCGAGCCGGAGACGGGGCTGATGATGTTGACGTTGGCGAATGCGGTCGCGGCGCACAGAGGGAGCGCCAGGAAAAGGGAGGAGGATAAGTTCATGAAAAAGTGCCCTTTATAATGAAGTTCCAAGGAAGCGCAATCAACGTGCAAAATCCCACTTGCTCCGAAAGGCCGGACACAAAGCCGCAGACACGGCTTTCGTGGGCAGTTCAGTAAAAGATCTATTCGATTCGCAACTCAGTGTTGCCTTGAAGCTAAAACAATACCTGCAAGGCGTCAAGCAAAAACTCGCGAGGATCCCGGTAAAAGAATACGAAGGTCAGGTACCTGCCCGCCCTTCTCGATTTCGGTGCGATCCGAGTGGGTTCTTCCTTTCTTCACACGCAGCTAGGACGTGCTGCACACAGTCGCCATGCAGAGGCCGATGGGATGCGGCCGTGCGCGAACATATGCGCCGCCTTGCATCATTGCTTGCACGTGAACGGTCTGACCGAGAAAAATTCTCGATTCATCTCAACGAAACCATTCCGCAGTTGATGAAGTTTATCGAGCCAGAAATATCGAAGTCTCTTCTCTATCCAACGTTCACGTGCAAAACGCGGCGCGTTCGAAGAGAATAGGAGAAGAGAATTTCATAAGCAGAATTGAGGAACGATTGACAACTACGCAGACGGCAATGCGCAAGTGGACAGCACAGGAGATGGAAAAACTGGTGGTGAGCGGTCATCCCAGAACGGCTGTGTTCGATTGCGATGGAACGCTGTGGAGCGGTGACTCGGGTTATGGCTTCATGGTGTGGTCGCTTGAGCAGGGCCTGGTGTCGCGCTCGACCAGCGACTGGATCGATACGCGCTACCGCGCCTACCTCGCGGGCGGCCTGAGCGAGGTGGCAATCTGCGGCGAGATGGTGCAGATCTATGCCGGGCTGCGCGAGCAGGAGCTGCGCGCGGCTGCGGCGCAATACTTCAACGAGTTCGTCAAAAGTCGCGTGTTCCCCGAGATGGCGGCGCTGGTCAACATGCTACGAAAGACCGATGTGGAGTTGTGGGCCGTGAGCTCGACCAACAAATGGGTGGTGGCGGAAGGAGTGCGCGAATTCGGCATTCCAGAAGAACGCGTGCTGGCAGCAACGGTCAAGGTACAAGACGGGATCATTACCAGCGAGCTGGTGGATGTGCCCACCGACGAAGCCAAGGCAACGGCGCTGGTGCGCGCTGGATTGACTCGTCCCGATGCTGTTTTCGGCAATTCCGTTCACGATCTGGCCATGCTGGAGATCGCGGCGTGTGCGTTTCCGGTGAATCCTTCGCCATCTTTGCTGGAAGCGGCGGCGAAGAAAGGCTGGGGCTATTTTCGTCCCATGGCGGCCGAGGGAATTGAATCGGGCGTAGCCGGCGAATAGGCCTCTGACTTCATGAATTCGTTCTTTTGGCCTTCGTGATTTCCCATCCTTTTGCCAGAAACAATCAAAAGGATGGGCTCGGAGTTGAGATTCTTGCGGGCGTTTTAGTCTAGCGGGAGAGCAGGCGGCTCCAGAAGCCCTTCTTTTCATCCCCTTCTGTTTTCTCGCCGATTCCGTTGCGTTGCCTGGCCGCGGTCTTCAGGTCAAATTTCAAAGGCTCCTTTTCCCACAGGCCCAGGGGCTCGGGTTGTGCGGGGAGTGCGACTCCATCGACCGCTGCCTGCGGATTGGATACGCAGAGGCGCTGCGCATTCTCCACCCCGGTGAGATTGGCAACATAGTCATAGCCCCTTTTCAGGTGCGGAGGGCGCCAATCGGGTTGGTGTGCATCGCTGGCCAGGAAATGAATCCAGTTGCGTTCGAGAAGAGCATTGGCGAAGACCTCGGCGATCTTGCCGAAACGTCCATAGAGGGCGGCAGAGGTGACCTGGACGAGGCAGCCCTGGCGCATCCAGTCGGCCAGCAATTCAGGGGTTCGCTGCAGCACGGAGTTCCGTTCAGGGTGCGTGATGATGAGGGCGTACCCGGCAAGCCGCAAACGGTGCATGGCGTCAGTCAACTGCGGCGAAATCACAATGTCCGGGAACTCGATCAAAAGGTATCCCCTGGCGTTGATGGAATAGCGAAGGGGATGGTCGATGGCGTCGAGGATATTGGAGGCGCTCATGTGGAAGTCGCATCCAAGGCTCAATTGGACAACGTCGCGAAGACGTTCGCGCAGCTCGGCGAACCGCTCCCGAATGAGCGCTTCGTTATAGGGGTATTGATCACTGGAATGCGGGGTGCACACGACGTGGGTGATGCCGTCGATGGCGGCATCTTGCGCCATCTCCAGTGAAGTCTGAAGGTCGGGCGATCCGTCATCGACTCCGTAAATCAGGTGAGAATGGATGTCGATCATCTTTTTGCGCTTTCCAGCGCGTAGAACAAAACTCTCAGCGTGTTGCCAAAGCTTCAATCATCGAGGCAAAAATCTTCCAACCGTCGGCTGAGCCCAGCAGTTTCTCGCTCGACCGGTCAGGATGGGGCATCATGCCGAGGACATTCCGTTTTTCATTCAGAATGCCGGCAATATTGGCCAGCGATCCGTTGGGATTGGCCTCGCGGGTGACTTCTCCGGCCGGGGTTACATAACGGAAGGCGATGCGATCTTCAGATTCGAGCCGGTCGAGCTCGTCCGGCGTGCAAAAGTAGTTTCCCTCCATGTGACCGATGGGGATTTCGAGTACGTCCCCTCTGGATAGCCGGTTGGTGAAGGGGCTGTCGGCGGTTTCGACCCGCAGATGCACCTGCTTGCAGATGTACTTGAGTCCGGCGTTGCGCATGAGCGCGCCAGGCAGGAGACCGGCTTCGGTGAGGATCTGGAAGCCGTTGCAGATGCCGAGCACCAGGCCGCCTCCGGCAGCAAACTTCTGAACAGATTGCATGACCGGCGAGAAGCGCGCGATGGCGCCGGTGCGAAGGTAATCGCCGTAGGCAAAGCCGCCGGGAACGATGACAGCATCCACTCCCGCTAGGTCCTCGGAATCGTGCCACAGAAAGGTGACGGGCTGGTGGGCGATCTCGGCGATCACGTTGTACGTATCGTGGTCACAGTTCGACCCTGGGAAGACCAAAACCCCGAATTTCATGCCTTTAGGGTATCAGTTTGGGCGCAGGTCGGGCAGCAAGTTTGCGGCGGGGGTTACGGGGCGGAAACCGCTCCTGGCTGGGCCGTGCCGGTCCGTTCAGGTGGTCTCAGGGTAGAGAGCGTTTCTGCAGCCGAGATTTCCGCATAGGCGGTGATACGGGAACTATACTGCGGAGGAACATCGCAAGAAGAACCGAGTATGGCCGTGAAGCACCCTAGCGCCTCCTTTGACTCGGAAAAGTACCAAGATGAAGGGATGATTTATTGAGCAGAATCGATGTCTCAGAGGCTAATGCCAGGATACCGAGAGCGGCGCGATTCGACGATGGAATCATAGCCGCTTTCAGTTTCACAGTCTTCTTCTTCGTGCTGTGGCTTATCCCGGTTGGCTGGCGAGCATTTGACGTCCATACGTCCTATGTCTTGCGCCAGGAAGGCAGTGCGGCCAATGGCGAAGTTACAGAAAGCTATCCTGGCCGCGGCAGCGTGGATGTGATGTATAAGTTTTCTGTTGACGGAGCAATCTATACCGGCAGCGCAAAAATGATCGCAGATGACTACAGGATTCAAGCTCCGGGCGAAAAGATTCTTATCCGATATCTGCCGAATGATCCGCGCGTCAGTCAGCCAGTCAATTGGGAATGGTTTTCGGTATGGGAGATACCTTTCTATGTTTTGGGGTTGGGACTCCTGGCAGGAATAGGAGCTTTAATTATCGCGGGATGGAGAAAAAGACAATTGGCACGGATCGGAGTTGTGGTCGAAGGAAGAGTGACAGGTTGTGTGCCGAATCGTAATCGATTTACGACGTATTACGAATTCACGACCGACGACAACCGTGAGTTCGAGGGGAGCGCCATGACGTATGAGGAGTGCGAAACGGGCGCGGCCATTCCCGTTATTTATCTCAGCAGCAACCTCAGGAGAAATGATTACTATCCAATGTAATGATCTGGAGGGCATGAAAAGGTATCTTATAAGCTGGCTTGGGTAGCCGGCCTTAGCGAACAGGCCTACCCCATCCCTGTTACCTTCGCCAAATTGCGCAAGAAAGAAATGCTCAACACCGCCCATCTCCGTGTTGGACAATCGGCTACGGGTTAGCGCAGTTCCGGATCGCGGTCGTGTCGTCGGCGATTCGGAAATAACCCGAAAGGCAACCGCGGATCTTTCGACTGCGGTCGCCGCGGCGATCTCCGCTCGAGATGACTGCGGGTTTGAGGTTTGGGATCGATCGTGGGCGATTGGGAAGCAATGCCGCTTCTGACTTTGGAGAAGCAACCGCAGATCCTTCGACTCCGTTGATCGCATGCGCGATCAACGGAGTCGAAGGATGACAGAGCCCTGCTAGTAATTCAGCTTGAGCTCCAGTCCTTTGCCGTTGTCCGGTAGCTGGGCGGTGATGCGGTGGTGGTCTGGGTCAAAAGCGGTGGAGATCGGCGTTGAACTGGAGCCGCCGCGCGCAGTCGCCGAGGCGCTCGTGGCCGGCTTGTCCGAGCCATAGATTTCGACCGAGAGCTGATTCCACCAGGGCGCAAAGCTGCCCTCACGCGGTGCCACCATCACCTCGAGCCCGTGCGCCGTCCGCTTGCAGGTGAACCCCACACGCAGAAAATCACCCTTCTTGAAGTCGTAGCTGACGCCGTCGTCGAGATAGAGACTGCCTGCGCATGCACCTCCGTCAGCGATGGGCGGATAGACGCGCAGTGTGAGCGGGCCTTCTGGCTTTTCATCCGTGCTTTGAACAAGAGGTTGCTCAGGCACAATCGCCCCGGCGCGCACGAAGACGGGAAGCGTCTCGATGGTGTTGTGCAGGTGAACCTCGGGCTCGACCACCTCTGAATTGTCGATGGCTTTTCGGCCGGTGCTGCCCTCCACACGCGTGCCGGTCCAGTAGTCGTACCAGCCCACGGCGGGCAGTGCCACGGAGTAGTCATCCACCTCATCAGGGTATGGGCTCTCGGCGATGAGAAGATCGTGACCCAGAAGGAAGCTGCCGCTGTCGCTGAGGTCGAGCGGCTGGCCGTCCACCGCCCCATGCGGGAATTCAAGAAAGAGTGGGCGGATGATGGGCAGCCCGGTGCGGCTCATCTCCTCCGCAGTGGTGTAGAGGTAGGGCATGAGCCGGTAGCGTTCTTCAATGGATCGGCGCCGCAGGTTCAAGTCTTCCGGCGTGCCATTCTCCCACGGCTCCTGGGGGTTGGTGCCGACGGCAGTGTGGTCGCGGTCGATGGGCTGGAAGGCTGCCACCTCCAGCCAGCGGGTGAGCAATGCGGATTGCGGCGAGCCGGCAAAACCGCCCACGTCTGCCCCGCTCATGGCAAAGCCGCTAAGGCCAAGGTTCAGCAGTTGCGGCACCGTCTGGCGCAGGTGATTCCAGGTGCTGGAATTGTCGCCGGTCCAGGTGACCGCGTAGCGCTGACCGCCGGCGAAGCTGGCGCGCGTCATGACGAAGGGGCGCATGTTGGGTTGGAGCTTTAAAAGACCATCGTAGGTGCCGCGGCTGTTCTGCATGCCGAAGATGTTGTGGACTTCGCGGTGAGTGGTGACGCGGGTCTTGAAGCCCGGCTCCTGGATGCGATGGAGCACATCGAGGGGCATGGTCTTTGAAGGGACCTCGAAGATGGCCGGTTCATTCATGTCGTTCCAGAAGCCGGAAGCGCCATCGGCGACGAAATCCTTGTAGAGCGTGCCCCACCATGCACGCGAAATATCCTGCGTGAAGTCGGGGAATACCGCTTTTCCGGGCCACACGACGCCCACGTACACAGAACCATCGGGATTGTGGACGAAGTGGTCGCCGGTCATGCCCTCGTCGTAAGGTTTGTAGCCCACCTTGGGCTGGTCGGCGATATGCAGGTCGGTGATAAGGACGGTGCGAAGATGCTCAGCTTTCAGATCGCTGATCATCTGTTCGAAATGGGGGAAGCGCTCGCGGTCCACGGTGAAGGGCCAGTATTTGTGCTGGTAGTCGATGTCGAGCCAGATCACGTCGGCGGGGATGCGCTCACTGCGCAGCTTGTTGGCGATGCGCATCACCTCGGACTCAGGATAGTAGCTGTAGCGGGACTGCTGGTAACCCAGCGACCAGAGGGGCGGCAAGGGCGTGGGACCGGTGAGCCAGGCCCAGTTTTCGACCACCGACTTTGGCTCAGGGCCGTAAAGGATGTAGAAGTCCAGCGGGCCGCCGTCGGAGCCGAAGGAGTAGCCGTCGCGGTACTCCTTGTTGAAATCGAAGCTGGCGCGCCAGGTGTTGTCGAGGAAGACGGCGGCCGCAACGCCCTGGCGGAAAGTGAGGAAGTAGGGAATCGATTTGTAGATGGGATCGGTGGACTCCTGCCAGCCGAAGGCATCGGTATTCCAGTCGGTGAAGGCTTCGTTGCGGCGGTCGAGAGGGCCGGGCTTGTCGCCCAGGCCGAAGTAGTGCTCATCTTCGGGCGACTGCATGGATACGCGGAAGGACGCGCCCTTGTACTCGATGGGCCGGCCGGGAAGCTGCGCCGCGATGACATGGCCCTCCATATCGGTGACGGTGATGAGCAGTGGATCCTGGTTCACGGCGAGATGGAGTTTGCCGGTTTTGAAGCCCACAGTTGCGGCGGTGGACTCGGGAGTGACTGCGACGGAGGAGGTGCGCGAGGCGGGAAGCACGGCCCATGATGCGTCCTCGGGAAGCTGGCCGGCGGGTCCGACGCGCACGCGGAGCACATCGTCGCGGAGGGCTGTGATCTGGAGGATGGCGTCGCCGGAGTGGATCTCGATTCCATTGGCGATTGGCCGGGAAGCAGTGACCCGGTCAAGACGGATGAGCCCCGCATGTTGCGGGAGTTCCGCGGAGGAATTCGCCTGTGATGTTGCGGCTGAAGACAAGACTGCCAACACAACAAAGAGGAAATGCTCTGCTTTCTTCAATCAGCACCTCAATCGGCGGTGGAGTTCGTTACGGCTGGGGGCTTCAGCGCGGACGCGCGTTGACGAGCCTGGCTCACGAAGGCTTCGTCTTCGGGCGAGACGGGCTTGATGGAGTCAAGATTGATAACGACGTTAGAGAGTGCGCCACCGATAGCCGCTCCGGCGAGGGCGGTTGCAGTGGTCAAATCGGAACTCATGTTGGGGTTGGTGATGGGCTTCAATGCGGCGACGATTTGCACCACTTCAGCGGCGCGCTCGGCAACACCGAGAGGCACGCTTGTGGCCTGCTGGAGCGCGGAATTGACGGCATGGACGCCATCGGAGGATTCCCGGGCGGCTTTGTATGCCTTCATGACGAGGTTGTAGGCCTCGGCGTCAGCGTCGATGGCGGACTTGAGTTCCTCGCGAAGCGGTGCGAGGCGGGCGATGGCTTCGCTCAGCTGTTTTTCATATTGCACGTAGGCTTTTTTGCCGCGCGACATGCTTGCTACCATGGAAGCGAGGCCGGCGGCCATCGCCGCTGCGCCCGCAGCAGCGCTGCCTCCTCCGGGGGTTGCGGTAGGGGCGGCGAGTTGCTCTATGAAGGGCTCGATTCCGGCGCGAAGACCGCCGACCACCATTTTGCCGGACATGACTGCGGCCAGGCGATTCTCAAGGATGAGCGAGGAATCGAAGTTCCCGATTTGCAGGAACCACTCGGCGGCTTCTTCGAGGGCAAGCTTGGGGATGAGGCCGACAATCTCGCTTGAAACCGGAACGACACCGTAGCGTACGCCTTCGCGCTTGACAAATTCGAAAACACGGTGGATAGGTGTCTGTTCGAAGTCGGTGAGGTTCATCGAGACCTGGGCCAAGCCACGGACCAGGAAGCCTGCCCCTTTCACGTAGCGAAGGCCGCCAGTCGAGAAGCGCACAGCCTTGGCGATTTTCTTTGCAATCGCGACGTCGGCGGTGTTGAGGAAGATGTTGTAGGCGATTAGGGGCTTGCGCGCTCCCACGACGGTGGCGCCGGCGGTGGGATGAATCCGCGGTTCGCCGAAGTCCGGCATGCGGGCGGGGTTGGTGGCGATCTCGTCGCGGATGACTTCAAACTGGCCGCGACGGATGTTTTCCAGATTCTGGCGCTCCGGCGTAGTGGCGGCGGCTTCGTAGAGGTACACGGGAATCTGGAAGCGGCGGGCTATTTCGGCCCCGACGTGCCGAGCCATGGCGACGCAGTCTTCGAGGGTGACGCCATGAATGGGGATGAAGGGGA
This sequence comes from uncultured Acidobacteriota bacterium, assembly GCA_963833995.1. Classification (GTDB taxonomy): domain Bacteria; phylum Acidobacteriota; class Terriglobia; order Terriglobales; family Acidobacteriaceae; genus Telmatobacter. The sequence goes on from CAWIAE010000016.1 coordinate 256,277, forward strand.
CGACATCGGCGGCGCCCATGCGCGGGTGCGCGCCCTGGTGGCGGGTGAGGTCGATGAGTTCGGCGGCTTTGCCTACGCCTCGAATGGCGGCTTCCTGGATCGTTTCGCAGTCGCCGGCCAGGGTGATGACGCAGCGGTTGTGGTCGGCGTCCATCTCGCGATCGAGGAGATAGACGCCGGGGATTTTCATGGCTTCGACTATGGCATCGACCTTGGCGGGGTCGCGGCCTTCAGAAAAGTTGGGCACGCATTCAACCAACGTGTTGGGCACGGGAAGAGGATAAATCAGGGACGGGGCGCGCGCTTGTGATGGCCTGTATGCTCCCCGTTTTCAGGCCGCCGCTCATCTGGTCTGCCGCTGGGTACGCGCCACTCATTTGGTCTTTTCCTTCGCGAGGTTGATCGTGGAATCGCAACGTTGGGGGGGTGCCTTTGCGCAGCGAGAGCAGCGCGTTCGATCAGGCGGTATGAGATACGGGATGATCGAGGATCTCCTCCTTGTGGGGATCCCAGTACAGCTTTTTGCCGCTCCAGTAGGCCCTTGCCGCCATGATGCACACCAGCGAATGAGAGAAGCCATGGTCCACGGTAGCATTCGGCTCGGTGCGCGTCTGCATGGATTGCAGCCAGTTGATCATATGCCCTGCATCATCATCGTCCGGACCCAGCGAGTTCGGCGACGCAACTCCAGTCACGTGCACCGTCTCTTCACCGTCTTTTTCAGGTCCGACGATGGGCAATTTGTTGTAGAACGGCCCGGAATCGAACTCTTGCCTTCCGCCTTCGCGCGTGACCGTGAACAAGGACGCACCCTCGCCGCCATAGTTTTCAATGGTGCCATCGCGCCCATGAATCCTGGAAAAGCTTCGGTAGCTGTTTCCAAAGATCGTCTTATAAGTGTAAAGAAATCCCTTGGGATAAGTGACGGCTGCAACACATGTATCCGGATTTTCTCTCCCATCGTTCCAGGCAAAGATTCCGCCATTAGCAACGACACTCTCCGGATAACTTTCGTCAGTCCAGAGGTGCACCAGATCGCACCCATGACTTAGCCACTGATCGAAGATTCCCGATGAAAAATCCTTATATAGGCGAAACTCGAGATACACATGTGGATCGAAGGGACGATAGGGCTTGTTCAGCAGCCAACGTTTCCAGTCTGTATCTTCTTCTCGAAGCTGCGAAGTGCGGCCATCGAGCCATTGCTTCCACTCCAGATTAACGTCCATCTCCATTTCTTTCGTTAGCCCGGTATCTTCCGTCTTGAATCTCCACCGCTCCTCATTGACGTTCCATTCCTGCTCGATATGGACAATCTTGCCGATGCGCCCCGAGCGAATCAAGTCTCTCACTGCCAGAGGATAGGGCTGACTGCGGTGTTGCGTGCCTACCTGGACAATCTGCTTGGATTTCTTGACAACGTTGCGCGCCTCAAGGGCCTCAGTCAGCACGTTGGCGAAGGGCTTTTCTACATAGCAATCCTTTCCCGCCTTGACTACCTCTACGCACAACCTGGCGTGTTGAAAATCTCCCGTGGCAATCATCACGCCGTCAATATCCGGGCGCGCCAGCATCTCTTCGGAGTATTTGTAGGTCTGCGGGTCGAGGTTGAAGACGCTCTTCACCTGGGCGGCTCGGTGCTCCCGCGCCACGCTCCAGAGGTCGCAGACCGCAACTGTTTCCACCGGCATCTGCTTCGACGCAAGTTGCACCATGTGCACGTGCCCGTGACTGCGATCCCCACAGCCAAGTTGACCTATCCGAATTCGATCGTTCGCTCCAAGCACGCGCGAATACGACTTAGCGCTCATGCTTGCTGCGAGCATCGAAAATCCCGCCCCCTTTACGAACGTCCGGCGGTCAATTCGGTCCGTGGCATCCTCGGACACTGCAGTTATCTCCTCGTGTTGGCCCGCATTGTTTTCATCATGTGGACTTACCATTGGTTCGTCTCCATTCGACCGCTTTGTCGTTGGCAGTATGGGGTGGGATGCAGAATGATCCCGTTTTCTCCGATACCGAGCAAGTATAGCTTTTAGGAGGGCACGATTCCGCGGAGGCATGCGCCAGGCAAGAATTATGAAGCGCAATGCCGCGGGCAAATGACGGGCATCTACTCGGGTATCATCCCAATAGTCCGAAGCCAGGTTTGAACCAACTCGGGCCATGCCGTAATTGGAAGCCTCGTGCGACGCAGCCCAAAGGCATGCCCACCTTGCGCATACAAATGCATCTCCACTGGAACTTTGGCCTTCTTGAGCGCAATGTAGTAAGCCAGCGAGTCGTCCACGTTGTCCACGTGGTCATCCTCAGCCTGCAGCAAAAATGTTGGCGGCGTGTGGCTGGTGACTGGTACCTCTGGATTCAACGAAAGTTCTCTATCTGCTGCAGGCGGATGGGGGACTACAAACTTTTTGGCGCCCTGCCTGGCATCCCACTCCGCCGCCGAAAGCGAAAGATGCCCAGGATAGACAGCAACCGCAAAATCAGGGCGGCAGCTTTCGTTATCAGCAGCATCGACAGACGGATACAAGCGATGCTCAAAATGCGTGCTGATTGCGGCTACCAGGTGCCCGCCGGCAGAGAACCCGAGCACTCCAATCTTGTGCGGATCGATATGCCACTCCGCTGCATGAAGGCGCACCAATCCTACCGTCCTCTGCGCATCTTCCAAAGCCATGGGTGACTCCGGATACGGCCCCGATTTCGGATACGGCCCCACATCCGTCACACGATATTTCAACAGCACGCACGTGATGCCCTGAGGCGTCAGCCAGTCGCAAACCTCCGAGCCCTCAAGATCGATGGCCAAAATCTGATAGCCTCCGCCGGGAAAGACGACCACGGCAGCGCCCGTATTCTTTCCGGTTGGCGAATAGACCGTCATGCTGGGCCGCGTGACATTTTCCACTGCAACCAACGGCCTGCCGGCAACCAGCGAGTCCTTGCCCGAGGTTTTAGCGGTCTCGGGGCCCGCCACAGGCTGCGGATCGGGCGCCGCTCCGGGCCATATCGGCACTTGCACATGTCCCGTAGATGGCTGCCATGCAGCGGGTTGCGCGCTGAGAGTGCCGAGCACAAACACGAAACAGATCAAAGGCTTCACCACAGTCTCCGTACTTAGCCTGACCGCATTTGATTCCCGTCTCCGCGGTCGCGGACTTCTCTGTTGGCAAAATGTAACTCGGTGTGCCACCGGACCGATCACCTACCAGTCGGCGCAGTTAGGGAATCGCATAACTCGAAGCGTGATCACTGAGAGTTAGTCGCATGCACAAGTAACTGAACGGAAGGCACAATCATATCGCGCAATACTGCCTCGGGTTTTGCAGCAGATCGCAGGAAATCAAGGTCTTTCTGTCGCTCGTCCGCATTGACACTACGTCGATTCTGCAAATCGTCCAGGGCTTTCAAACCAATGACAGACACTTGAGACAGGGTCTCTGAGACAGGCTTCAACTCCTGGGTTAGTTCAGAGGCCTGCAACATAGGCTGGAGTTTCGCGTCGTTATCCCGCCATAGGGCAAGGCAATTCCGGGCTTCCTGCCATTGCTGCGGAGTTGCGTGTCCTGAAGCGATCAGCTTTGCAAGGTCATTAAACTTGCGCCCTTCTTCGCTCTCGGGCGGTACAGCATCGACCAGCCGGTTGAGCGGTGAGAACACGTCGTATTGCCGAAGATCTTCGCGGGCGTAACCCTCAGGAGGTTGAACCACTGCGGCAAGAACTTTCAAGTGGACCGGGTCAGATTGCCCGCTCATGCGCTGCAGCATGATATGGGTGAACGACTGATGTTTTAACCCAAAGTACTCGAGCTTCTGCGATACAGGCGCAAGCCGCAGATACATCGAATCCACATCTCGGACCTGTGCCGATGACCAAAGCCGCTCGGCAATGGCTGCCGTGCGAGGCCAGATGCGGCTGTCAATGTTCTCAGGCGTGACGAACTCGCTCCACATGGTGGCTTCGCCACCCAGGATGCGCTTGGCCTGGGCCGGCGTCAATGAAGCAGCGTCGCCTCCCAAAGGATCAACCAGGTAATGCTGTGCGGCGGACTGATTGAGATCAATGTAGTAACCGTTGGAAAGAACTGCCTGGTTTCCCTGCCGTGCTGCCTGGGCCAGCGAGGTGGGACCTCGCCACGATTGAATCACCACATCGCGCGGGGTGTCGGGCTGCAGCACTTCATCCCAGCCTTCCATGATCTTATGGCGAGCTGCGACGAGCTTCTGCACTCTTCCCGTGAAATAAGCCTGCAGCGCTGCATCGTCTTTCATGTCATGGGCGCGCATGAAAGCCTGAATCCGCGCATTCGCATCCCATTCCTTTCCGTTACATTCGTCGCCTCCAATGTGGAAGTAGGAATCAGGAAAGAGTGATGTCATTTCACCGATGAATTCACTTATAAACTCGTAAGTACTCTCTCGAGTCGGGTCCATTGAGGCATTCAGTACCCCCCAGCGGGTCGCGATCTGATAAGGGCCCGTGCCACTGGCCAGTTGCGGGTATCCCACAAACCACGAAGTTGTATGACAGGGCATATCAAACTCCGGAACCACGCGAATACCGCGATCCCGGGCATACTCGATTACGTCTCTGATCTGCGTACGAGTGTAGTAGAGTCCGTTGGAGCCGTTCTCCTGCAATAAGGGGAATCGTTTGCTCTCTACACGAAAACCCTGATCATCTGATAGGTGCCAATGAAAGACATTCAGTTTGACGGCTTCCATTCCATCCAGATTGCGCTCGATTACAGAAACAGGCATGAAGTGCCGGCCAACGTCGATCATCAACCCACGCCATGGAAAGCGCGGTTGGTCGTCGATGGCGAGCGCGGGAACGCTAAATCCGCGCGGCGTGATTCGAACCAGTTGCAGGAAGGTTTGTAAGCCGTGAAGTACACCTAATGGATTGGGCGCCGATAACTCCACATGACTCGTCGTTATCTCCAGGTGATAGGATTCATCTTCCTCTAACTTCTGTACGATGGCACTTGGCCCCCCGGTCTTGATCGTGAAGCTTGCTTCGTTGGGTCGTGTTTCGCGCGGGAGCGGGATTCCGGTTTCGCGCGCGAGAGTATCAAGAAAGCGCTGCTTTGCGCGAACCAGCCGGGGTTCCGTGTACCCATCTATGGTGACGGAAAAGCTTCCATCAATAATGAATTCTCCTGTGCCGGGCATGACGTGGGCCGGCATGGGCATGAGAGGAAGCGGCGTTTCCTGGTCGGGCTCCACGGCGGGAGCGTGAATCTGGATACAGGCGCAAAAGAGAAGAAAGGCAAAAAGTCGGAAAGTCATCGTATTCAAGAAGTCACCTAGGTGCGGTCAAAAACCCAGAAGAGCATCGGCTCGGACTGGCATCGTCTGATTTTACACTCCTGGATTCACAGGAATGCTCCCCGGGATTATTCCAGGGAGCATCCAGATTTACGGGTGTTTACCCGAGGGTTTCATCCTTCAGAAGGTGAACTTTCCACCCAGTTGAACTTCACGTGGGTCGTGCGTGGCATTGACCTGTCCAAAGTTAGTAGCATCCGTCGCACTCTGCACCGTACTGAAGTTGGTGTGATTGAAAGCATTGAAGAACTCGCCGCGAAACTGGAGCTTGGCACGATCGCCAATTCTTATGTTCTTGATTGCTGAAAGGTCCCAGAGTTCCAGTCCCGGACCGAGGTAAGTTCCGCTGCCGGCCGTTCCGAAGTGGCCAATTGCGTCGGCATAGGAACTTGTAGAGAACCACTGAAGCTGGCTCTTGATCATGTGCACCGGGGCGACCAGGTCGGGCCGCGGAGCAATGTCACTTGCGTCCATATCAAGGCCGCCAGGATAAGTCCCTGGAGCACACGGAGCGCTGGAACCCGCAGGCGGCGTTTGGCAATCGAAGTTATCGAGAAATTGTGTGACCGTCGTTGATTGGCCGGATAGGAACTGCGAAATTCCAGAAAGCTCCCAGCCACCAAGAGCATGCCCCGCAAGTCCATGCTCGCCTCTGTAAAACGGAAGATCGTACACATAGTCGGCTATAAAGGTCTGGGGCTGGTTGAGTGTTGCCGGCCCATAATCGAGGTTTGGATCGTAGGTGTCATAGGTTTCCGTGCTGCGATCGTTCGATTGGTTGGTCAGGACTCTGCCCCAGGTGTATGCGATCCCAAAGGTCAGCCCATGCTGGTTGCGCGTGTTGAGCGCCAATTGCAGCGAGTTATAGTTGCTGCTGTATTCGGGAAGCCTATCTTCGAATGCCGCATATCCTGTAAACGGAACGACAGCCGTGACAAAGGCTGTGGGATCGGCCTGGCGAGCAGAGAGAGTCGGCTGATTGATCTCCCTCTCTCCCAGAAGATGGCGTCCGAGCGATCCAACATAGGCGGCGCTGAAAATCATGTCCGGCATCAGTTGTTGCTGGACGGTCAGGTTAAAGTCCATGTAAGAAGGATTCGGCATGTATGGATCGCCGGTGGAAGTGATGCGGTTTGGCCCCAGCGAAACACTTGAAGTGCCGGCCAGCGGATGATCGAACTGCGTATTGTTGATGGTCGCTACCTGCACAAGAGGCGGATCCTGGAAAGCATTCTGTTCCCAGATACCATTGAGCATGCGGTCATAGAAGATGCCGTAACCGCCGCGAATCGAAGTCTTTTGATTCCCGAAGAGATCATAGGCAAACCCTATGCGAGGAGCCACGTTGTCTTTGGGATCGGGATTCACATGGGCTCCAAAAGGGGAGCACGTTACAGTCGGAGCAATGGCTTGTGCCTGGCTGCATGCCGACCCATTTGGGAAAATCAGCCCATTCACATAAGTAGCCGGTATCTGCGTGCCGGCAAACTCGCCGGTAATCGGATCGATCGGGGGAGCATTGGCTGAATTAAAGAGAAGGGGGTCGAAGTTATTCAGAGTATCTTTGACATCCCCCGGAGAGGGAAAGTAGCTATATCGGATTCCGGCGTTAATCGTCATCCGGTCGGTAACTTTCCAATCGTCCTGGGCAAACGCTTCAAAGTTGACGTAGTGCAGATCCGGAACCGTATCGCGGCTGGCTTGCGTGTAAACCAGAACGTTGCCCAGCAAAAAATCCGGGAAGGTGTTGAACCTAAAGGTCGCCTCACCGCTCGATGCATTCTCAGTCTTCAGCATTTGCGAAACGCTGGCCCCGACACGAAGCGTATGGCGGCCAATGGTGGCGGAGAAGTTGTCAAAGAAATTCCTGTCGAGATTACGTTCAAAGTAGGGAGTGCTGCCATAGCCGTAACCGGTAATGCCGCCAGTGGGGAATGAGACACCGGGAATGCGGCCGTAAGGATCGGTGTATGCGGTATTGTTGGTCAACTGCGAAGCGACGCTCGCCGACGTGGCAATCGAACCCGGCGTAAAACTGGAAGAGATAGTCCCCTGGGTATAAGCAAATTCAGCTTCGTTCACCATGCGCGGAGATATCGTCCAGGTCAGATTTCCCACAACATTCTGTCCGGGAGCATTGACGGCAGATCCAGCTACGCCGGGGAAGTTGGCCCCCTCGAAAAGGCCGAGAGGAAAGTTCTCGGGTGTCTCGTCCTGCATTGCGCGCGCAAAGAAGTGCAGCTTCTGACTGATATTGAAATCGAGACGAACAAGGTCTTCCCGCGTATTGTTCAACTGAGAATAGGAAGCGGTATAGAGGCTCCCTGGAGTATTTGCGGGAAACTTGTCGTAGACGTTAGCGATGTACACGTTTGAATTCTGGCTGTAACAAGTCGGGTTGATGGTGCTTGTATTACTGCCCGCGTCGTAGGTGATGCAACCTGGAGGAGCACTTACAGTCGAGGTAATGTTGCCTGTGAATATTCCCCCCATTTCAGCCGGCGTGGGAACGATGAATTGAGCCGTGGCGGGAGAGCTTACTTTCCGCCACTCCTCTGACCAGAAGAAGAAGGTCTTGTCCTTCGCGGTGTTATAGGCCTTGGGGATGTAAAGCGGTCCGCCGATGGTGAACCCAAAATCGTTGTAGCGCTCAATTGCGCGCGGTGTAACTGGATTGGTTTGCTTATTAAAGAAGCTATTGGCATTGAAGACGTTGTTTCGGTCGAACTCGTATGCACCTCCGTGGAAATGGCTCGTGCCCGATTTTGTTGCCACAAGAACCTGGCCGCCGCCGCTGCGTCCGAAACCGGCGTCGTAGGTGCTTCTTTCGAGGGTGAACTCCTGAATGGCATCGACGCTCGGCACATTCAAGAGCGTGGCATTCGATCCGCTGTCGTTGATATCTGCGCCGTCTACGGTCCAATTATTGGCCGTCGCGCGAGTGCCATTCACTGCTACCTCGGAAGTATTGCTCAGGCCAAAACCAACCTCGTCAGGTAGACCACTTACAACGCCAGGTTGCAAGGTGACTAACTGCTCGAAGTTGCGGTTATTGAGCTGTAACTCTCGCACCTGCGTGCCTGAGATCGTGCCCTCCAGGGAACTTGTGGTCGTGTCCACTGTCTCAGCATTTCCTTGTACGGTGACGGTCTGGCTAACCTGCCCCAAGTGAAGCTGAGCGTCAACGGTCCGGGTTTGCGCGACAAAAAGCGTGACATTCTGCGCTTTGTAGGTTCGGAATCCGCTGGCACCTACGGCGATGGTGTAGTTACCCGCGGGAAGGTTCGTTACCGTGTAATTGCCGCGCGGATCTGTTTGGACGACCCGAGAAACGCCGTTTACTCCCTCCTCCGTGATGGTTACGGTTGCGCCTGGAATCACAGCGCCTGAAACATCTTTCACGGTGCCATTGATTGTCCCTGCCAATTCCTGGCACTTCATTACGACGGGACAAGACAGCAAGAGCACAATGGTTGCGAAAAGGATCTTTCTTCCCAGCATCGATTTGCCTCCTCAAGAAGTCTTCTGACACGGCAGAAGTGATTTTTGTTCTGATCACAGCGCGATCACACTCTGGAATCGGCCTGAACCCTGGATGGCGTGCAACCGTGGCGTGCTGCCGCGAGAGCAGCCCGGATTACGGCTCCACGAATTCGAACACGAGCCCCGCGGGATAAAGGGGAAGTAGCCCGCGGAAATTGTCGTGCATGCCCGATCTCGAATTCATTCGTTCGGGACCAAGCATCGAATGTCTTGATTTTGGCGTTCAGCTTGAAGGTCTTTGATCCACACGTTCGCCGTGCGTGGCGCGTACTAGACGCATGATTTCTCGCGGTTCAACAGTTGCTGTCGACCATTCCCGAGTCAACCAGGATCAATGCGTCGGGAGAACGAAAAAACACCGACGCCTCGCAACAGAGTTTGCATAATTTTGATCATTTTGTCAAGAATTGAACGGCGTGCTACGTGCTCCTCCTGCACGAATTTGATTTCAAATCTGCAGATCGAAGGGCTGTCGCAGAACGCGCAAGAGTATTCAGGGTCGAAGTTATCGGTGGACTGTCAGGAGGATGCCGAGATTGTCCCCTTTGCCGATTCGTGGTATTTGGTTAATGTGACGCTATGTTTGAGTCGCTGACCCGAACAATGCGAAGAAGCTTTTCCAGGGTCGTCATTGCTCTGTGCTTTTTTCCTGTCTTGATGCGGCAAGATCCCGGCACTCTTGCGCGGGCCCAGGAAGCCAGCCACCTATCGGTCCGCCAGCAGTTCGACGGGTTTGTGGCGGAAGGATCGCGCGCGCTGGAGAGAGGAGACAACGCCAACGCGGAAGCGTCGTTCCGCAGGGCACTGGCGCTCGATCCGGATTCAGTTGAACTCCTCAACAACCTTGCAATTTCACTTGCTCGACAGGGGCGCGATGACGACGCGATCGCTCTTTATCAACGGGCACTGAACCTGAGACCGAACGATCCGATCACGCGCAGAAATCTCGGAGTTGCATACTTTCGCGCGCATCGCTACCAAAATGCGCTGCCCCTGCTGCGGTCATTCGCTGCGGCCTCGCCTACATTTCAGTCGCTGGATCTTACCGGGCTTGATTTGTTTGCTCTCGATCAATATTCTGCAGCGGCAGTTTACCTGGAACGAGCGAGCCGCCTGGAGCCGGATGATCTTCCCACTCTGGATATTCTGGGCAAGGCGTATTGGAGAGCCAGGAGTTACTCGGGCGTGAACGGCGTCTTCAATCGAATTATGGCGGTTAATCCGAACTCGCCGGAAGCTCATTTCATGCTTGGGCTCGCCTATGACGTGATGTACAAGGAGCAGGATGCATCCAAGGAGTTCCAGGCAGTTCTCGCAGCCAATCCCCATTACCCAGGGGTACATTCAAGCCTCGGCCTGATTGATTGGAGAGAACATAAAGTATCCGACGCTGAAGCCGAGTTCAGGATGGAACTTAATGGATATCCGAACGATCCGGTCTCAAACTTCATGATGGGCCAGATATTACGGCAGCAAGAGAAGGCAGCTGATGCTATTCCCTATCTCACAGAAGCAGTAGCGGCGAATCCATCCTATCGGGATGCACTTTTCGAGCTAGGCCAGTGCTATCTTAGTTTGAAGCAGCCCCAACGGGCCATTCCTCCGCTGGAGAAGGTGACCGAAATAGATCCGGAATTTGCCCAGGCGCACTTTGTATTAGGAAGGGCGTATAACATGCTCGGCCGCTCCACAGAGGCCGAACGAGAGCGAGATATCTGCAGCCGGATACAAGCCCGGCAACATGCGCAGCCTAAATCTGCCCCCTGATGCTCTTTGCAAGGGATTTGAAAGAGAGGCAAGCTCCTACGAACCGGTCCGTCATTCTCATTCCCGATTGCCTGACAAAAGGCCTGCGGTTGGTTGTAGCTGCTGTCGTTTGGTCGATGTTGCCGGTCATCTTATTTGCTCAAGACTCCGCGCCTCCCGGTCAGGAGCAGATGAGCGGAGAGAGTACGGGGGGGGCGCACGCAGCCATACACGATTCCGAAAACCGGCCGATTACTGCCGGAGGCTTCGTGAAGAGTGGCCCGATCGTTTTCAAGGACGTTACCCATGAGGCAGGTCTTGACGTTTGGACGCACCACATGGGCACTCCGGAGAAAAAGTTCATTATCGAAACGAATGGCTCAGGTGTAGGGCTGCTCGATTATGACAATGACGGCTGGCTGGATATCTACCTGGTGAACGGCTCCACTTATGATGCTTTGACGGGCAAGACCACACCACCTCACGCTGCACTTTTTCATAACAATCATGACGGAACGTTCACCGACGTAGCGAAGAAGGCCGGAGTAACCAATGATCGCTGGGGCTTCGGCGTTGCCATTGGCGACTATAACAACGATGGCTGGCCCGATATCTTTGTAAGTAACTACGGAAAGAATCGCCTATATCGCAACAATCATGATGGAACCTTCACCGACGTTGCCGCAGAGGCGGGAGTGCAACTGGGCAACTGGTCAACCGGGGCTACGTTTGGCGACTACGATGGAGACGGACGGCTCGATCTTTTTGTGGCTGGTTATGTTCACTATGACATGAACAACCCACCAGTGCCTGGTTCATCGGCTGTCGCCTATCCTACCTGCCGTTTTCGCGATGTGCCGGTGATGTGCGGTCCCAGAGGGCTTCGGGGAGAGCATGATCATCTCTTTCGCAACAATGGCAACGGAACTTTCAGTGATGTGAGCACTACGGCCGGAGTTGGCGACCCTAACGCGTACTATGGGTTCAGCGCAGTGTTTGCAGACCTGAACGGCGACGGCAGGCCTGATCTGGCCGTAGCCGACGACTCTACCCCTAACTACCTTTATATCAACAGAGGTAATGGCACATTCAAGGATGCGAGTTATGCTTCGGGATTCGCCCTGAATGCGGATGGCCGTGAAATCGCAGGGATGGGATTAGCCGTAGGCGACTACGAGAACAACGGCCGCCTTGATTTGCTGGTGACGGATTTTTCAGACGATTACAAAGTTCTCTATCGTAACCAGGGTAATGGCAACTTTGACGATGTGAGTTATGAGGCGGGAATTGCGCAGGACAGCATTCCATTCCTGGGCTGGGGCGCGGGATTCTTCGACTTTGACAATGACGGTTGGAAAGACATCATGATGGTGAACGGTCATGTCTATCCGCAAGTGGATAAGTATGACTGGGGAACCAGTTTCGCACAGCGCGTTCTGCTCTATCGCAACCTGAAGGGGAAAAAATTCGTTGAAGTCCCGGCGGTGGAAGGCACTGGCCTGGCGGAGACATTCGCGGGTCGCGGTGCAGCATTCGGCGATCTTTTCAACGATGGGAAGATCGACGTCGTGATTAACGTAATCGATCACACTCCCGTGCTGCTGCGCAACGTGAGCGATGATAAGCATCACTGGATTGAGCTAAAACTTGCAGGCGGCCCAAAGAGTCCGCGCGATGCGATTGGGGCCACTGTCTATTTAACTGCGAACGGCTCGCGCCAGCGGGGCGATGTGCTCAGTGGGGGAAGCTATCTTTCGTCCAGCGATCAGCGTGTTCACTTCGGCCTGGGCGACGCAACCGCTGTTGACGGGCTGGAGATTCACTGGCCCAGTGGGTCGATAGAAAAGGTCAGGATTCCCTCGGTAGATCGCATCTTCACGATTGAGGAGGGACACGGGATCACGGGCGAACTCTGCGTGCCGTGCAACACCGACGCTTCTGCTGCCGCAGAAAAGAAATAAGTGCCGGAAAGGGTCAAAGTCATGCCGGTTCAATCCTGTTGCGAAACCGTGAAAACGCATTCCTGAAGCGCCCCTTATCTCACTCGGCCTGTGTTGAAAAACAGAATATGTTTCAATAGGCAAGCTGAAATGCAAATTCGCCAAAAGAGCTTGACATACGGGATGATTAGGCGTAATCAGTGAGAATAGGCACGATTCCTCCTCCGCGTTCAGATTGGTTATACAATCAATCTGGGCAAGATTTCGATAGGCATAACCCGCGACGAGCCTTCACAAGATCGATGCCAAAGGCTCAAAAGAAGAAATATGGGTTGCCGTCTGTCACCGCGCAAACCGATGGCGGTGAATAGTGCGCTTAAGGTGTGCTCTGTGGACGCCTAAATCACATTCAGTTGCCTGGAATTTGAGCCTCTCTATTCCAGGCGACTGTTAAGCCCACAACCTAACGACTGGAAATTCAATGACTGGAGTTGTTATGGGCCCAGTAAGGAACAAACCTCAATATCATTTAACTACCGGCCATGGCGAAGGTCAGCATCCAAACCGGCAACCTCGCCGGCCTGTAAAGGCGGATTTCTCCGCCCTCCAACCCCAAGGGACAGTTGCGAAACTAACATTTGCCGAAGACTTTCTGCTGGAGCATTCAGACTCGGGAAAGCATTTTACGAGGATCGGAATTTCGGGACCTCCTGTACTTTCGTCCAATGAACGATCTGAGTCATGCCAACAATTCGGGTTCCCTTCCTGATGCAGACAGCTGCTTGGAAGCTGTATTTCTCCTAGATTTGCCTCGAAACCTATTGCAATAAGGGTGCTGCAACAAAGGTCGTCCACGGAAATGGACTGTGGATGACCTTGTGCGGCTCCTCTCATAGGATTGCGAGAGGCCCGCCACATCGTTCGTCGAGATGGACGGAGCGGGCTGGTGCCATTGACGGTTTGGATCTGAAATCGAAAAAGACCAGGACTGGCAACGCACTGTGCAAGAGATCCTCAAGCGATAGAACGGCGCTTTTCAGCGTCCGGTGGTCTGGCGGAAGACAGGAGGAGTAGGCATATGGGTTGCCCAATCTGCAGAGAACTGCAACGAGCGTATGAGAACAGACTCAGCGAATATCTGGCGGCTCGCAGTTCGGTGGTTTATGGAATGAGCAAAAAACTCGCCGCCCAGAAGAACGTTGAAATGGAGCGCGCCCGATATGAAATGGAAGAGCACCAGGTTGTGTGTGTCCTGGGCATGAGGCCTGCCGCGCGTTTGCCCATGGCGGAAACTCCGGAGGGCCTTTCAAAACTGGTGGCCTGAAGGCGCCTGCTCCCTTCTTTCCGCACCGTTCAATTGAGATGACATTCACCCCCTCGCCCTCGCGGGGCTTGTTGGGGGGAAGAGTTGTCGCTCTTCCCAGGACTTCGACCCGGCCTAACCTCGCGTGCTCCTTTCCGGTAACTCTACCTCCGGCTGCCGGAGGTAGAGTTACCGGCTTGCATATGGGGTAAGGTCAGGTTGGCAAGAAGGCGAATCGGGGCTAGCCAGGCTGCCTCCATTTGCGTTTGACCTGCCGGGGCTGCAATCATCGCTGCGAAGATTACTCCTGATGAGGCACCCTGCATGAACAGAAATGCATTTCTCCTTTGCTTGCTCGCTGCAACATCGGCCACCCTTTTGGCTCAGAAGGCTGCGTGGCAGCCCGCGCCTGGCCATCTTACTTTGCCGCTGTGGCCCGGTATGGCGCCGGGAGCGCCGGCCAATCCGCCGCCCGAGGTGGATACCACCACAGCGAAAGACCCTTTGATCGCCGGGAGGCCCATCGTTCGCCTGGGCAACGTGTCCACGCCGACCCTTACCTTGTACGCCCCGAAGGGGGAAAACAGTGGTGCTGCCGTGGTCGTTTTTCCGGGCGGAGGGTATCAGATTCTGGCCATCGATCTGGAAGGGACGGAGGTATGCGACTGGCTGAATACGATCGGCGTGAATTGCGTACTGGTCAAATACCGCGTGCCGAATACAGGGCCATATCCCAAATCTCCTGCAGCCCTGCAGGATGCACAGCGGGCCCTGGGAATGGTGCGCAAACACGCGGCGGAGTGGCACATTGATCCCAATCGCGTCGGCGTGCTGGGCTTTTCAGCCGGAGCGCACCTGGCCGCGGCTCTCAGTACTCACTATGAGAAGCGCCTCTACGATGCGGTCGATGAGGCCGACAAGCTGGATTGCCGGCCGGACTTCGCGGTGATCGTCTATCCCGGCTACCTGGCATTAGCGGATCAGAATTTTGCGCCCAACCCCGATATTCATCCCACGGCCGATACGCCGACCTCGTTTATTGTGCAGGCGGAGGATGATCCTGTGCATGTGGAGAATGCCATTGTCTACTTCATGGCGCTCAAGAACGCCAAAGTTCCAGCCGAGTTGCACGTTTACGCGCAGGGCGGGCACGGCTATGGGTTGCGCCGCACCGCGCTGCCCGTGACCACCTGGCCGCAGCGGGTGGATGACTGGCTGCATACTATCAAGGTGCTGCCGGCCCAATAGAGCGGTTGTACGGTTTACGGGCCCCGGTCAGAGCCATTGTGCTCTGTTGGAGCTACAATCAACCCCATGGTTTTCGCTGTTCTTACTGTCTCTGACCGCTGCACTCAGGGTGTGGCAACCGACACTGCCGGGCCGGCGGTGGTGGGTCTGCTGCAGCAAGATTGGCCTGAGGCAGAGATCCAGACAGCGCTCGTTCCCGACGACGAGGAGATGATCGTGGCCCATCTCGAACAGTGGAGCAATCAAGGCGCTGCGCTGGTGCTGACCGTGGGCGGCAGTGGCCTGGGACCGCGCGATCGAACTCCGGAGGCAACGCGGCGTGTGATTGAGCGGGAAGCGCCCGGCCTGGCGGAAGCCATGCGCGCCAAGGGAGCTGAGCACAATATCTTTGCGTGGCTCTCGCGGGGTGTCGCCGGCCTTAGAGGCAACACGCTGATTGTGAATCTTCCGGGCAGCCGCCGCGGGGCGGAAGAGAGCATCACCCACATTGTCGTCCTGGTGAGGCATGCGCTGGAAGTGGCGGCGGGCGGGCAGACGCACCCCTGAATCGAATTACTTCGGCATTTTTTGTTGCCTTTTCCAGGAAACGCTTTCCAAAAATGCTGCTGTTCATCGTTCCGCGCAGCGCTCCGCCCGTGCTAAGCCTTCCAAACCATAGGAAATAATGAATAACTTCAAGTCGAGAAACGCGGGAAAAGCGTAGAATTGCACTACTCGTGAGCAGCTCCAGAAACAGTCCGCCAGGCCGCCGGCCAGGTCCCATCAGCATCCGGGATGTAGCCCAGCGCGCCGGTGTATCCATTGCGACGGTCTCGCGGGCGGTGAACCATATCCCGACGGTGAATGCCGAGTTGGCCCGGCGGGTGTGGAAAGCCATTGAAGAAATAGGCTACTTGCCTAACACGCAGGCGCGTGCGCTGGTCTCAGGGCGCAGTCGCATGCTGGGGTTGATCGTTTCGGAAATTACCAATCCGTTTTTCCCCGAACTGGTGCAGGAGTTTGAGAACCTGGCGGTGGCGCAGGGATATGAAGTCCTGATCGGTTCTACCAACTACGAACCGGCCCGGACGGAGTCGCTGATCCGCCGCATGTTGCAGCGCAGTGTGGACGGCGTGGCAGTGATGACCTTCGGCATTGAGGAAGACCTGGTTCAAAAGCTGGTTGAGCGCGAGTTCCCACTGGTGTTTGTGGATGCCGGACCCGATCTGCCCAACATTCATATCATCAAGGTCGATTATGGGGAAGGAATTCGCCAGGGAGTGCAGCATCTGGCTGCGCTGGGGCATCGCCACATTGTGTTTATCAGCGGCCCTCTTCGGTTGCGCTCCGCGGTGGCGCGGCGCGATGCTTTCCTGAAGTCCATGGCGGAGCTTGGCCTCACCGTTCCAGAGGGACACATAATCGAGGGCGAGCACACCATGGAAGGCGGCATCACGGCGACCGAAGAGATTTTGTCGCACGATCCGTTGCCCACGGCCATCATGTGCTCCAACGATATGACCGCTATCGGGGTCCTCCACGCGCTTTATCGCACATCACATAAAGTTCCCGCGGATATCTCCCTGGTGGGCTTTGACGACATTCACCTGGCCCAGTTCATGTTGCCGCCGCTCACCACAATCCAGATGTCGTGCAGAGATCTTGCGGCCGCGGCCGTCGAGGGACTCCGCGCGGGGATTGAAGCGGATTACACGAAGTCCCGCAAGAAGGAGTGGCAGATTCCCACGCGGCTGGTGGTGCGCCAAACCTCGTCGTTCCCGCGGGGCAGCCTGCCAGCCCGGGTGAAGAGCGCCGCAAATTTGCGCGGCTGAGCCGGTAAGGGAGTTTGGCACGGATGAAGGCTCATGCTCCCAGCAAATTGATTTTCCGCAGCTTGCGCGGCTTACGCCTAAATCAGATGACAATCATTCCGTGACCCGTACGGGGTGCCGAATAGAGTTGGCGCTCTCCCAGAACTTCGTCCCCGGGCTATTTTCCTAGGCCCCCTTCCGAGAGCTTTGTAACTCTCAGTGGCCAAATCGTGTCTAATAGTTGCGTCCAGTTTCCCCACGCGAGGTCACCCCATGCTGATCGGCAAACCGTCCGGGATTCCTTCCTCGGAGATTACGTCAAAGAAAGACTATTTGAACCGCCGCAGCTTCATGCGCGGCGCAGTGGCTGCGGGCATCGCGGCGCTGGGCGGCGAGCAACTGGCCAACCTGATCTCGCCCCGCACCCGCGCCCTGGCCGATACCAGGCTGCAAACGGTGAAGAGCCCCCTGACCACCACCGGCGAGCAGTTGACGAGTTTCGAGGACATCACCCACTACAACAATTTCTACGAGTTCGGAATCAACAAGGACCAGCCCGCAAAGAATGCCGGTGTCCTGCCCACGCGGCCCTGGAGCGTGCAGGTGGAAGGCCTGGTTAAGCAGAAGAAGACCTTCGACATCGATACCCTGCTGAAGCTGCGGCCGCTGGAAGATCGTGTCTACCGCCATCGCTGCGTGGAGGCGTGGAGCATGGTCATTCCCTGGGTGGGCTACTCCCTCTCGGAGTTCATCAACCAGTGCGATCCGCTGCCCAAGGCCAAATACGTCCAGTTCCTCTCCTACTACGACAGACACGTGGAGAAATGGGCGAGCGAAGACGCCACTATCTTCTGGCCCTACACCGAGGGCCTTCGGATGGACGAGGCCATGAACCCCCTGACGCTGCTTACCTTCGGACTCTATGGCGAGACGTTGCCGAACCAGGACGGCGCGCCGGTGCGCATTGTGGTGCCGTGGAAGTACGGTTTCAAGTCGGCCAAATCCATTGTGACCGTACGCTTTGTGGAAAAGGAGCCGCCAACCACCTGGAACGAACAGGCACCCAACGAATACGGCTTTTATTCCAATGTGAACCCCGATGTGGACAATGTGCCCTGGAGCCAGAAGACAGAGCGCCGCATCGGATTGCCTTTCTACGAGCAGCGCCGCAACACGCTCCTGTTCAACGGCTATGGCGAACAGGTTGCGTCCCTGTACAACGGGATGAACTTGAAGAAGTATTACTAATTGCAGGGAAACAGAGAAACAGGGATCGGCTGCTGCATCAAATCCCGAAAGCGAATATGACGCGTTCGACGCTCATTCTTTTGAAGACTTTCACCTGGCTGGCCTGCCTTTCGCCGGTGGCCTGGCTTATATGGGGAGCGGTGACCAACAACCTGGGGCCCGACCCCACGGCCACCATTACGTTTGCCACGGGACGCACCACGTTGCGCCTGCTGGTGATTTCGCTGGCGATTTCGCCGCTGAGAAAGCTCGTTCCGCAGCTTGGCTGGCTCATCAAGTTCCGGCGCCTGCTCGGGCTGTTCGCCTTTTTCTACGCCACCCTGCACCTGCTTACGTGGATCGCACTTTATACGAGTTTCGATGTGAACGCCATGGTGAACGACATTGCCAAGCGCCACTTCATCACCATGGGCATGGCGGCATGGCTGCTCCTGTTACCGCTGGCCGCTACTTCTACCAATTGGTCGATTCGCAAACTGGGCGGCAAGAACTGGAATCGCCTCCATATGCTCGTTTATGCCGCCGCGATTTGTGGAGTGATCCACTACTGGTGGCAACTGAAGCCCGGAGTGCGCACGCCGTTGGCCATTACCATTGTGCTTGCTGTGCTGCTGCTGGCGAGGCCGGTGCTGGCATTGACACGCCGCCGCAAGGTTGGCACTGCGGCTGTACGGGAAAATGTCTCGACCCCTTAATCTTCGAGAATTTCGAAGGGCAGAAGGGTTTGCGCTACCGGTTGATAGCTCTTGCGGTGCAGGGGGGTTGGGCCCAGGCGCGCCAGAGCGGCCAGGTGCTCGCGCGAACAGTATCCCTTGTGGCTGGCTAGGCCGTAGCCGGGAAATTGCGCGTCCAATTCAACCAGCAGACGGTCGCGATGGACCTTGGCGAGTACGCTGGCGGCGGCGATCGAGAAGCTGGTGGCGTCACCCTGCACCACGGCTTGCTGCGGGCAGTTCCAGTCGATGATGTCGAGGCCGTCGATAAGCAGGTAGTCGGGGCTGAGGGCAAGGTGCTCTACTGCCAGACGCATGGCGAGCAGCGACGCCCGGCGGATGTTGATGCGGTCGATGGTTTCAGAATCAACTGCCGCAACGGCCCATGCCACGGCATTGGCTCGAATAACGACCGCAAACTCATCGCGCTTCTTCTCGGAGAGCATCTTTGAGTCGGTCAGGCCTTTGAGCCGGAAGCCGGGTGCGAGGATCACGGCTGCCGCTACGACAGGCCCAAACATGGGGCCGCGGCCCACTTCGTCGAGCCCGGCGATGCGCAGTGCGCCGAGCTTGCGCGCAGCCTTTTCGAGCTTCCATCCGCAGACCGGGTTTTTTGCCACGACTCCCAGTATAGAAAAGAGCGCCGGAAACGGAGCGGTGGATATCTCGGACCGAACAATGAGCGCTTTCACGGCGGCCGAATTTGGCTTTCCCACCCTGGCGGAAAAGCACCGCCAGGAAGCGCGCGAACGCTTTTGCGGGGCATCCGGCTATTGCGCACCATTTCTCGCCGGGTCGGCGATCCCTTCCGGAGCCTCGCCGGTCAGCCACTCAAGATTGAAGCGGGCAAAGGAAATTTTGCCGAAATGATTTTCGACGCCGCCAGAAGTGGTACCGCCTTCATACACCATGCCGACCGTTCCATCCGGAAGAACGGTCAAACTCGAATACCCGCTTCGCCCCTTCTCAATCATCCGCGACACCGGCCAGGTCTTGCCATCGTCATAGCTAAGCCGCACGGTGGTATCCAAACGGTCTTGGAGATTAGCGGGATTGGCAAACAGGAGGAGATCGTGCGAACTCCCGGCATCCTTCCGCGAGTAGCGGATAAGACTCGCCTGGCAGCCGTCCCAGTCTCCCGGCTCGATCAATGTCTCGTCGGTCCAGGGCTTACCCCAGGTTTCACCTCCGTCGTTGCTCAGTGCAATTGCGCGATGACCGCCTTGGCGGATATTCAACATGAGAGAGCCGTCTGCCAGTTCGACCACCTGCGTTTCGTTGTAATGGCCGGTGACTTTGCCTCCCGACTTCCAGGTGTTTCCATGGTCATCGCTGAAAATGACCCCATCGTAAGTGGCAGCGACAAGTCTTCCGCTCTTCGTCTGGATGCCGATGCCCGGGCCAAGTTCCTTGAGCCCGGTGCCGGAAGAAATGTCGGTGGGAGACGACCATGTCGCACCATCATCGTGACTCTTCATCAGCCAGATATGGGCCGGAACGTCCTTATAGGGCTGCGGATAGTAGTTCACGAGAAGGAAGATGGTTCCGTCGCTCCTGTCGATGATCGGCACCGGGTTCATGTAAGCTTCTCCAGCCCGGGAAACGAGAAGCACCTGCATCGGCTGCCAGGCCATTTTCCCCGCCCGCGCGCGGTGGTGGGCCGGTGGCTCCCCCGTCGTCGCGGAGTTTGATGGGCGGGGGCCGTCGAGACTGCGCTTCAGTACAAGGTCGGTTGGCGTGCCATCGACATAGCTCTTGATCCGCGCCTCGCAGAAGACCAGGACGGTTCCGTCCGCAGTGGAGATGATGGAAGGAATGCGGTAGGTGTTGAAACCGTTGTGTCCAGAGACGAAGAGTGGGGCCTTTTCGAATTGAGGTCCAGCAGCGCAACGTGCCCACGGGGCCGCGAAGAGGAGCCCAATCGCAATGGTTGCAACTGCGCTCACGCGGCCTCTTGTCACGTTTGAGCTCGAAGAATCGGCCATCCTGTTCAGAAGTAATTGATCGGGCGACCAAATGCAATGTCGAGTTGAGTCTAAACACAGACTTACCTTCGGCGAGAGCGGCGATTGGTAAGTCAATGAAAAATACAGCACAAGAATACCCACCACGGGAACGCTGGCCGCGGTGATATTGGATAGAATCAGTTCCCATGAGGACTGCTTCGATTCACGCGGAATGGGAGGGACGGCTGATCGACGGAAGATTCGCGCTTCTGGAATGGCTGGGCGGCTCCGAGGATCGTGGCGTTTTTCTCACAGTTCTGCAGGGAATCCGGAAGGCAGCCATCAAGCTGATACCGGCCGAGAGAGCGGAAGCCGACGAACTGATCGCTCGATGGGAGAAGGCAAAGACCTTGTCGCATCCCAACCTGGCGGGGGTGCTGGAAACCGGCCGATGCGTGGTTGACGGCACGGAACTGGCGTATGTGGTGACCGAGTACGGCCAGCAGGTTCTGTCGCAGATCATTGCGGAGCGAGAGCTGGGCAGCGACGAGGCGAGCGGCGTGCTGGGGTCGGTTCTGGATGCGCTTTTGTATCTTCACGAAATGGGATTCGTGCACGGTCATGTGAAGCCCTCGAACATCCTGATTGCCGCCAACCAGGTGAAACTCTCGGCGGATGATCTGACATTGGCGGGCGATGTTCTGGGCCAGGCGCGGATTCCCGGAGATTATGATGCGCCGGAATTGGTGACCGGCCGGGTGACGCCTGCAGCAGACGCGTGGTCAGTAGGTATGACAACGGCCGAGGCGCTGACCCAGCGGCTGGTGGTTTGGAACTGGGCCACGAGGGGTGATCCGGCCGTGCCGCAGTCGCTGCCTCAACCCTTTGGTGAGATCGTGCGGGAATGCCTTCGGACCGTTCCGACGCAACGGAGTACGATCGGCGAGATCAAAGCCCAACTCGCGGGCGTCCCTCCTGCCTCGGTGGGTACGGTTCCGGTGCTGGACGTGCCGAGTGACGCCGAGGAAGTTGTGCCCGAGGTCCGGCCGGCCGCGATGGAGCAAGCTGGGGAAGCGCCCGCTCGCGTGGTGAAGGTTCCGGCCATGCCCGGCCCCACGGAGTCGGAGTTGTCATCGGGGCCGGCCATGTCGAGGTGGAGCCAGGAGGCGGTTGAGCCAGCCCTGGAAGCAGCCGAGGAAGAGAATCCCGTGGATTTTGACCGGGGCCCAACGTTGTTTGCCGACATTGAAGAGGCGAATCTCACTGGATTTCCGGTGCTGCCGTTTGTGATTGGGGTGGTGGTTCTGCTGGCGGTCGCGGGAGTGCTGCTGGTGAGAAGCGGTAAAATTCCTTGGCCGTTCTGGACCCAAAGTGCGCCGGCAGCGAGCCAGGCAGCGCCGCCGACACCGTCGCAGGAGCCATCGCCGGGCGAGGCCGCGCCAGCGCAGCAAGGGCAGGAGTCAACACCGGGGCACGGCCAGAGTTCGCCGGCAAATGGCGCGTCTGCGCCGCAGCAGCAGCCGAAGGAGTCTTCGCCAGGTGAGGGCGAAAACGCGCCTGCGACCGGGCAAGCTGCGCCGCAACAACCGCCCCAGGACTCCTCGCCGGAGCAGAATCAGAATGCGACCGGCACGTCCAAACCGCCACCGCCGGCGGCTCGTCCCACGCACCGGGCGAGCGCCGAGGGCGCTGTTGCGGAGCAGGTTCTGCCGAACGTGCCGCAAAGCGCGCGACAGAGCATTCGCGGCGCGGAGGAGGCGGTAGTTCGGATCTGGGTGAACCGGAGCGGCAGGGTTTCGAATGGGGAAAACATCTCGCCCGGTCCGGGCAATTACTTTGCCAGGATCGCGCTTCGAACTGCCAGGACGTGGAAGTTCGACCCGCCCATTCGTGGCGGCCAACCACAACCGAGCGTCTGGACACTGCGCTTTAATTTCCTGCGGACCAAGACTGTGGTCAGCGCGGTAGAAGGCGAGCGATAGCAAATCGAGCGGCGAAGTTAC
The DNA here is from genome assembly GCA_963833995.1 of uncultured Acidobacteriota bacterium. GTDB lineage: Bacteria > Acidobacteriota > Terriglobia > Terriglobales > Acidobacteriaceae > Telmatobacter. The sequence goes on from CAWIAE010000016.1 coordinate 279,091, forward strand.
CCTGGTCCGGATGGGCCTGGTCGGGTTCAGCGGTTGATGTACTGGGTTTTGTTGTTGGTCTTGAAGCTGAAGGCGTCGCCGGGCAGCGACTTGTTCACCTTGATCTGGGAGTAATGGCAGGTCTTGGATTGTCCTTCGCCCTCGTCAAATACCTGCTTCAGGTTCACGCCCCGGCCGGGATCGATCCAGATGGTCACCTTGGGAAGGTTTTTGCGTACAGTGGGATCTTTGGCCACCAGCACCAGCTTGTCGGTGTTTACGCCGTCCACAGTCTCCTGGCCTGCGTAGGTGATGTTCCACTTTTCGGTCAGATCTTTGCCGCTGGCGCCGAAGCCGAGCATCAGATAGCTCTCGAATTTGCTGGCCTTGCTGAAGGTCGTCACCTGGTTGATGTTGCCGCCCTCGAAGAGCCTGAACACGCCATCGGAGAAGGTGTAGACCTTATCGACGGGCTGACCGTTGAACTCGTGGATATGCGCGGCCATGCGGAAGCTGTTGCCCTTGCGCTCGTAATAGACGACCCCTTTCTGAACGTCGGTGATGGGAATGGGTTCGGTCTCGATGGAATCGAATTCGAAGTCGGCAGAAGCGGAGTGAAATTTGTCTGCGGCCCCGTCGAGCTGGTGCAGAACGCTCTGGAGGTCGTCGGCGGCCAGCAACGCGTGCGCAGGTCCCAGAATCAGTGCGATGGTTGCGGCGACAACAAAGGTTCTTTTTGCGAGCATGAGCTTCCTTCTCTGGTTGGATGCGGCGGGGCGTGGGACCGGCGAATTCTTTTGGGCGATTTGCGCCGCGAGGAATCCGGCAGTTCTCCAGATGCGCGTGTCTTAGTGATGCGCCCAGATTCGCCACACCAGGCGACCGTCGGAATCCTTGGCCGTCTCCCAGCGCTCCACGAATACCGCGTCGCCGGTAACGGGCTCGATCGCGCTGCGCAGCACTTTCTTCACTTCGCGGTCCGATGCGCCCGGAGGAATGTTCACGTCCTGGGCCTGCACGGAGACAATGACGCCCTGGCCGTCGTTGCCAACCACCTGGATGGGATGCAGGGGAGCCGGCGCACGCGACGGCTTGTCGCCGTAGTCCCACAGTTGCGGAGTGATGAAGATGAAGAGCAGAATCAGCGTCACCATCACGTCGTAGTGGACGTTGCCGCGCGGATACGTCCAGTAGAAATAGCTTTTCAGAATCCTGTTCATTGCGCCCTTACTTTGTGATGCGTTCCATGCCGCCCATGTAGGGCTGCAGCACTGCGGGAATAGCGACCGAACCGTCGGCCTGCTGATAGTTTTCCAGAATGGCCAGCCAGGTGCGCCCCACCGCGAGGCCGCTGCCGTTCAGCGTGTGGACAAACTCGCTTTTGGCTTTAGGCCCCGAGGGTTTGTAGCGGATGTTGGCCCGGCGCGCCTGGAAGGCCTCGAAGTTGGAGCAGGAAGAGATCTCCCGGTAGAGCTGTTGACCCGGAAGCCAGACTTCAAGGTCGAAGGTCTTGGCGGAAGAGAAGCCCGTATCGCCGGTGCACAACAGCACGCGGCGATAGGGCAGATTGAGCGTTTCCAGAATCTCTTCGGCGTCAAGGGTCAGACGCTCGTGCTCGGCGTCGGATTCTTCGGGCCGCGTGAATTTGACCAGCTCGACCTTCTGGAACTGGTGCTGGCGGATGATGCCGCGCGTGTCCTTGCCGGCGGCTCCGGCCTCGGCCCGAAAGCAGGGCGTATAGGCGGTGAGTCGAATCGGCAGGCGCGCTTCGTCGAGGATCTCATCGCGATAGAGATTGGTGACCGGAACTTCGGCGGTGGGGATGAGCCAGTGGTCGTTGTCCTTGAATTCTCCGCGGCTGACTGCGCTCGCGTCCGCGTCAGAACAGCGGAAGAGGTCATCGGCAAACTTGGGTAATTGCCCGGTTCCGAACAAGCTCTTACTGTTGACCATGAAGGGCGGAAGCACCTCGGTGTAGCCATGCTTTTGCGTGTGCAGGTCGAGCATGAAGCTGATGAGGGCGCGCTCAAGGCGCGCGCCGGCCCCCATGTAGACGGCGAAACGCGCGCCGCTCAGCTTGGCGGCACGTTCCAGGTCGAGAATGCCGAGAGCTTCGCCGAGTTCCCAGTGGGGCCTGGGTTTAAATTCGAAAGTGCGTTTTGCGCCCCAGGTTTTTACCGTAACGTTGTCAGCTTCGGAAGTGCCGGTCGGGACTTCGTCGCGGGTGAGGTTGGGAATGTTTGCCAGGGACAGGCGCATCTGCTCGTCGAGGGCGGAGGCTGTTTTGTCGAGCGCGTCGAGCCGCACTTTCAGGGCGCGGGTTTCTTCCATCAGGGCGGCCGCATCCTGGCCGGCCTTTTTGCGAGCGCCCACCTGCTGGCTTAATTCGTTGCGGAATGCTTTGAGCTGTTCGGCCTGCGTAATAGCGGCGCGGCGGCTTTGGTCTAGGGCGCGAAAATCCCCCAGTAAGCTGGCTGGGTCGGCGCCGCGGGCGCGCAGTTTTTCTTCCACGCGTTCCAGGTTGGAACGTACAAAGTTCAGGTCGAGCATGCCTCTCTTAGTTTAAACGACGCAGGCACGGTCTACTTCCGAGAGACTTCCGCTTCGCGCTCGGCTGAGTTCTGCGGACCCGCCGCGACCAGGTCCCCCCAGCCGGGCAAGTGCTGGTCGCCGGTGATCAATCGCGCACCGCGGGAGAAAGTGAAATACGTCCACATCCAGGCGGCAAAGACGGCCAGGCGATTGCGGAATCCGATGAGGAAAAAGATGTGCACGGTGAGATAAGTGACCCAGGCGGCGAAACCGCTGAGGTGCGCTTTGAAGGGCCACTCGACCTCGGCCACGGCGGCCATGCGGCCGATGGTGGCAATGTCGCCCTTGTCGAAGTAACGGAACGCAGGGCGCGGCTTATGGGCCAGGTCGGCAGCGATCAGGTGCTTGATATGATCGCCCATTTGCATGGCAGGTTGCGCCACGCCGGGAAGCTGATGGCCGTCCTGCTCCAGGTGAGCGAGGTCCCCGATGACAAAGACTTCGGGAAGACTGGGAGGATTGAGCCGGTCATCGACAAGCACGCAGCCGCGACGGTCGACTGGCGCGCCCAGCATCTTGCCCAAGGGCGAAGCCTGCACTCCGGCCGCCCAAAGCGTGACCGCGGCCTCAATGCGCTGGCCGCCCGCTTCAACCCAGCCAGGACCGATGGCGGTGACGTTGCTTCGGGTGTGCACCTCCACCCCCAGGTGGGTCAGCTCCGCTTCCGCCTTGGCAGAGAGGTCGGGAGGGTAGGTAGCCAGGACGCGAGGTCCGGCATCAAGCAGTATCACTCGGGCCTTGCCGGGGTCGATGTAGCGAAAATCGTGCCGCATCAGCACCTGGGAGATGTCGCGGATGGCTCCAGCCAATTCGACGCCCGTGGGGCCGCCGCCGACGATGACGAAATTAAGCGGCGGATGCCAGCCGTGTTCCTCCGTCTGGCGCTCAGCCAGTTCGAATGCAAGCAGGACGCGGCGGCGAATCTCCAGCGCATTTTCAATCGTTTTGAGTCCCGGCGCCAGCGGAGCCCAGTCGTCATGTCCGAAATAGGAGTGGGTGGCCCCGGTGGCCAGCACCAGGTATTCGTAGGGAAGACTCGCGCCGGAAGCCAGCTCGACCTGGTGCGCCTTGACGTCGATCCCAGTCACCTCATCCATCAGCACCTGGGTGTTCTCCTGCTTGCGCAGAATTGTCCGGATGGGCTGGGCGATGTCGGCGGGCGAGAGCACGGCGAGGGCGACCTGGTAGAGCAGGGGCTGAAATAAGTGATGATTGCGCATGTCGACCACCGTCACGTCCACGGGCATGTCAGCCAGCGCTCTGGCTGCGTGGAGTCCGCCAAACCCGCTGCCGACGATGACCACGCGGGGCCGGCGAACGGGGGTACCAGGCTGCAAAGGTTGCGGCACGTTGCTCATCTTGCCTCCTGAGAAATGGATGCCAAAGAGCGGCAATAGGTGACACAGGTTTGGGGATGGGACGAGAGGCCGTGCTTGTGTTGATGCTAAGAAATCGGACGACAGCCTGGACCACCTTTCGCGGCGATTACACTGGAAAGGTGGAAGAAGCACAACCGATCTCCAACTCTCGACCCGTCGGTCCGGCGCTGCGCTTTGTGGCGGCGGCGCTCATGGTGCGCGGCGGTGAAGTGCTGATCTGCCAGCGCCGGGCGGATCAACCAATGGCGCTGCAATGGGAGTTTCCGGGGGGCAAGATCGAGCCCGGAGAGAGTCCCGAGCAGGCTCTGGCACGCGAACTGGACGAAGAACTCGGCATCAAAGCGACCATCGGTGCGCGCGTCACGCATGTCCGCCACAACTACCGGCACGGTGGCGCAGTGGACCTGCAGTTCTTTGCGGTGCACGAGTTCACAGGAGAATTGCAGAACCGGATCTTTCAGCAATTCCGATGGGTGCGGCTTGAGGACTTGCCGGGCTATGACTTTCTGGCCGCGGACCGGGGTCTGATCCGGGACCTGGCGGCCGGAAAATTGCTGTAGCGTCCGCCTCAGCCGATCCCTGGATCAAGCTCCAAAATCAACAAGCTCCTGCACTACTGCTGCGGACCGCCTGACCGGATGAGCGGCGCACCCGGAATCTTGAGATGCACCCGATAGATGCTGCTGCTGGCCACGATGTAGAGTGTCCTGCGATCCGGGCCGGCCCACGTAAGATTGGCGACTTTCTCCGCAAACAAAAACGTTGCCAGAGGCTTGCCTTCAGGTGAAAAGATCCAGACACCACCCGGCCCCGCACTGTAGATATTTCCCTGCTGGTCGACTTTCATGCCGTCCGGCGCGCCGGGACGGGTATCAGCAGATGCGTCATAGAGAAGCTTTGCGCCGGTCAATGTGCCGTCGGGCTTCACGCGGTAGCGCATCCATATCTTCTTCGGTTCGGAGTTATTGACGTAGAGATATTTTTCGTCGGGCGAGAAGGCGATTCCATTGGGACGTGTGAGATCGGATATGAGCAACTGCAATTGGGCGCGCGCCGGCGGGGCTCCGGGCTTTTGCTCAAGCGCGTGCGGAATGCGATACACGCCGTTCACCTTGAGCTGCTTTTCAGGGTCGTTGTCTTTCTGCGTGCGCAACCCGTACGGCGGATCAGTGAAGTAGAGCGAGCCATCGGACTTGTAGACCAGGTCGTTGGGGCTGTTGAGCCGCTTGCCCTGGTAGGAATCGGCAAGGATCGTGATCGCCGCGTCGGGGCTCAACGATTCAAGCCTGTAGACATCGCGCTGCGCGTGCCCGGCAACCGTGAGCCGGCCGCGCGCGTCCAGAGTCATCCCATTCGATCCCGGTTCGGGGCCGCCGTAGGGAGTGGATCCCTTGTAACCGCTGGGGTGCAGCAAAGTGGTCACGCCCGCGCCGGGAGTCCACCTGCAGATCCGGTTTCCGGGAATGTCGGCGAAGTAGAGGCTGCCGTGCGTCCACACCGGGCCTTCGACCCATGTGAATCCGGTCGCAATGCGCTCCAGCATGGCGCCGGCGGGAACAATGCGGTCGATCGCCGGATCCAGCCGATCCATCTTGAGGGGCATCGAGGTTTCAACGGCAGCGCCAGCGGCAGCGCTTACGGAATTCCTCATCGACTCGGATGAAACCGCGACCGCCAGGAGTACAACCATTTGCAAAGGCTTGATCCATTTCATTCTGGTTTTCCTTTGATACGGATGAGCACGCTCGATTCAGATTGCCGATCTTGCGTGCTTCGATGGAGCCGGGAAGTTGCAACGCAATCCATCTGTATTCTTCAGGCTATGGTCTGTCAAGAGAGGACGGAGGACTGACTCTTATCGCGGCCATCCCGGCGCTTCTTGTTTGCGAATGTAAATGCGCCAGACTATCAGCGTGGACCTTCAGGCCACGCGCACAAGGACTCGGTGTATGCGGCGCTGCCGTCGCGCAGCCAGGCATCAAGCTGCGCGGGTTCCTTTAACTGCTGTCCGCGCATGCGGGGCACCGCTACAAAGCGGCATTCCAACTCCGGCAGAGCAGTCATATCTCCCCAGAGCTTCTCGAACTGCGCGATGGGGAAAATGTCTTCCTGCCCTTTGCCCCAGCGCTTTTTTACATCCTTGAGCGTGATATAGGTGGGCATGCGTGCCGCCACGGCGCGAACCAACTCCTCCACGCGCGGGGCGTCAGAAAGAGCCGCGCGAGTGAGTCCGAAGAGCGCGAGCAAACGGTCGATATCGATCCAGTAAGTTGCGCTGTTGTAATAGCTCAGGCGGCTCTCCAGTTCTTCGTTGGGCAGAGCGAGACCCTCCACCAGCCGCAGACGGCCATCGACGCGGGCCAGGCCGCCTCCACGATCCTCAAGCTGGCGGGAGATCACCTCCGCAGTGAGAGCGGCGCCGCTCTCGACGTGAAAACCGAGAACCATCGGGTCGACATCGGCGGCCACCGTGTCGATGTTGTGCACCATGAGGTAATTCAGTTGCGGGCGCATCTCGATAAGGCGCTGCAGGGTGCCATTGCGCAGCAGGTTGGCGACCTCATACCAGTGGCCCACCGGATGCATGCATTGCATGGGGACATTGGCGGTATAGTCGGATGCTTCTCCGGCGCTCTGTGCCCATTGGATGAGGGCTGCGTGCAGCCCTTCGCGCACCTTCTGCGCCTGCGCGTCAAGAAGCTGCTGCGGCACCTCCTCCCAGGAAAAGCGAAGATCGCGCACCATGGGGATCATGCGCAGGCCAATGGCGCGTCCCGGCGAAAGCAGCAGCGGGCCGGGATATCCATGATTGTGCTGGGCGGCAAGATGGGCGGCGATCGCCTCGTGGGTGAGATAGCTGGTGGTGAAGACGTGCGGAAGCGGAAAGGCGTATTGGCCGCCGACACGACGGCTTTTGGCCAGGTGAACCTCAATAAAGTTGCGATATTGTCCGCCCAGTTTGCAAAAGGGATTAAGCGCCTTCACCACTCCGGCGCCGCGCGTCCAGCGCGTGCCCACGCCTCCGGCAAGCGTCACCACGGCGACGCGGCCCTTAGCCAGCGCATCGAGTCCGGCGTCGCGGTGGCGCTCGTCCAACTCGTCGGGCGCGGCCCCCTCGATGAGGCTGCTCACGGGTAGGCGGTTCTGCGCCAGTCCGATGCGGCCGGAACGAAGGTCCTGGCGGATTTGTTCGTGCTGCTGGCGGTCAAAACCGTGCTGATCGAGAAGGGCTCGCAGGGTCTTGGCCTGTGACCCTTCGGCATCCGAGGTGGCCGGCAGCATGTGGTCAAAGAGGGTCTGAATCATGCCGGCATAGTCCGCATTGGAACGGCAGGCGGCGGTGAACCGCTCCAGTTCTGCCCGGCGCGCGGGCGAAAGCCGGGGCATTTCAGTGCGGATGAGCGGAGGCACCTGGCGGATGTAATAGCCGGGAGGCATTAGGGCGTCGTCACCGGTGAACAGCGCTGCGTCAGTTCCCTGCTCGTTGATGGCGAAGTCATAGACCACCGGCTCCATGGCAAACGGCACGCTGTGCTCCATGCGGCTCTTGGTCTCGCTCATAATGACCTGCATCCGGTCCTGGGCGTGGCGCCTTGTTTCAGGACTGAACAGGAAGCCCATGCCGCCTCCGCTCATGCCGCCCAGCATCCAGAAACCCCAGAAATTGTCGCCGAATTCCACGCGGGCACGATCGATGAGGGTGTTGGTATAAAGGTTGGCCGCCCAGGGAATGATGGTCTGCAAGGGGCCTTCGAAGTTCTGTTCGAGAGACCGGCCGAGCGCGCGGATGTCGCCCCGCTGAAGTTCGCGTGTGATGCAGTCGAGGATTTCGATTGCCTGGCGTCGGCCCAGCCACTCCGTCTCACTCCGCAGCAGGTATTTTTCAGTGACCATTTCGAGGATGGGACCGACGTCCTGTGCCATGCCGCCATGAACCAGCACCAGGCTCTGTTGAAGTCTCTCGCGAGCTTCGCGGGAAATTTCGGATTCAGTGAAGATGTGGTGATCGGGAAGCAGACGTCCACGGCTAATGCCGAACTCCGCATCGCCTTCCGCGGCGGGAACTCCGTGGATGAGCTTGATGCCGGGCCATACTCCGCCGGAGTCCTGCCAGCCGCCGCCGCTTCCGCCCAGCCATTCCCCCAGAATGGCGCGCGCTGCAACCAGCCTGCGGTCGTGCTCTTCAAGGGCTCCGGTGAGGGAGCGGATCTGGCCGGTTGCGCGCATGCAGACAGCGATGATTGAGGCCAGAAGGCTGGTGGAGACGGCCAGTCGCGAGCCCTTAGGAATATTGTTGACGCTGCTGACAATCTCAATGCCGTAGCCTGGCCTGCCGGTAAGGCGCTCAAGCAGCGCGGATAGCGGCTGGGTTGCTCCCTCAATGCCGGGAGGAACAATGCCGCCGGCGATGATGCCTGCTTTGAGCAGACCGAGGTAGTCGCGGGGAAAGTCGAAGACTTCGGCGATGGAGAAAACGTCGGTGGTGGCCTGGAGATCAACACTGGTGAGGCGGATGACTGGTTGATCGATGACGCGGAACCAGGCCTCGACGGGAGGCCTGGGCTGCGAGGCATTCCCGACTGTCCCATGAAGAGCGAGATTGATGGAGACGTTGAGGACGCGCGCGCCCTCGGGATAATCCATGCCGAGGAAGAAAATATCGCTCCATCCGCTGTGGGTCAGGTCCATGCGCACCGGAGTCGCCTCGCGAAGAATGGGAAAGACGGAATCTCCGGCGAGAAGCTCAGGTCGGAGGCGGAGGGGATAGTCGTCCGTGTGTCCTGCGCGAAACATCCATTGGTTGCCGCGGACGCTGCGCACGCTGCGGCGCACCTGGTCGGCAAGAGTCTGGAAGCCGAGCGCCCGGTAGCTCGCCGCCAGCGCGCTGGAGATGGCGGCGCTGGAGCCATGTTCGCGCTGGGCGGCTAGAAAGACCTCGATGGCTTCTTCAAATCGGCGTTGAAGCAGATTCTCAAATCCGGCAAAAGGAATCGGTGCCGGACCGGCAGTCTGCGGCAGGAGCGAAATGTGAAAACGATGAATGGCGTAGAGAAAGAAGAGCGCCCGGACGCGTTCGTAGAGGTTGTCGCATGCGCGGCGGAACTTCTCAAGGGCGTCGCATTCCGCGAGAAGTTCGTCGACACTCAGGCCCCGGCACAAAGCATCGAGCGAAGTGTCGCGCTCTTCCCCGCTGCCGGTAATAACGGCGACCAGGCGGCTCACGAGGCCGGGCCTCCGCCATTTACCGACAGATCGCGGTCGGCCAGCAGTTCGAGCATCTGCGAAAGCACCTCGCTGCGGTCGCGGCCGTTCAGCGCCAGGGCAAGCTGGGCGATAAGCAGTCCGTACTGCGCACCCAGATCGTAACGCCGGCCCGCGTCCTCCACGGCCAGGTATTGTTCCTGGCGCGCGAGGTCTGTGAGCGCGTCGACCAGGGTTACGGGTGTGCCGGAAGGTTTCGCCAGCAGGCGATCCAGAATATCCATCACCGTGGGCGTGAACACGTGGATGCCGAAGAAACAGAGATAGTGCCCGCCACGAATGCCGGGAATGAGCAACCGCTGCTCGGCTTCAGTGGGAGTAGGCTTTTCAATGACCGTATCGACGCGGTAGAGATCGCTGCGCGTGGGCACACGGCGGCCGCCGACAGTCCCGTAGCGCTGCAGCAGGCTCTCTCGCGTGGATTGAACACCGCTCACCGAGCAGCGCTCCTGCTGGGCCAGTTCCACAAGCCGTTGCGCCGAGGGCTTGGCCGAGGGGTTGATGTAGAGGTGATCGCCCACCATGTGCAGAAATGGATCGCCGTTGGTGAAGGAACGCGCGCAGAGAATCGCGTGGCCGTAACCGCGCGGCTCAGGCTGCGGAATGAAACGGACCGACGAGGCATGCAGCCCGGCCGCCTGGGCATAGGTCGATTCGTCGCCCGGCCAGACAACAATGGCAATCTGCTCCACCCCTGCGGCGAGCGACTGTTCAATGAGAATCGAGAGCAGCGATTTCCTGTTGCCTTCGCCATCAACCAGGGTCTGGAGAGGCAACGCGCGCTGCGACTGAGCGGCGGCGGTAATAACAGCTTTCCTGACTAACAAAGGAGCACCTGACGGGACTTTATCATGGTTGATTCCTTTTCATCATTCCGCGCATTTGAATCGCGAGATTGCACCTGAGAAACCTTGAGGTCGCACGATACACACTGAAGAGTGCACATATTCTTCCGGGCAAATGTTAGTTGGTCTTTCGCGGCAATCCGTCGAGCCATCGGAGAAGGGCGTCCATGTAATCTTTCTTGTCATTGTCTGAGGCTGAAAGGCACACCAGCATTCTGGGAGCAGTCACTTTGCTGAAGATTTCCATCTCGTCCGCTGCCTTTTCGCCGTTGCGATAGAACCACAAGGACGGGATGTGCAGCCGTGCGGCGGACGCGGCCATGTCCCAGCGATCGCTCACCAGGGCGTGGGCGGGAACGAGATGGGTTCGCGGGTCGCTGAAGATGGCGTTGGCAGGCGCCCGAAGCGGCTCATAGACCACTACCCCAGCCAATTCGGAATGCGCGGCGGCCACTTCAACAGCCAGGTTGGCTCCAAGGCCGCTGCCTGCCAGCACAATGTCTTGCGGAGCGACATGGCGGGTGCCGGTGAGGTACTCGAGCGCCGAAGCGGCATCTTCGCGCCAGTGCGTTTCGCTCGGGTGCACGAACAGGCTCTTGCCGTAGCCGCGATAGTCGAAGGCCAGCACATTGAGCCCGGCGCTGTGCAGCTGGGCGACTGCGTCAACGGAGTTGCCCAGATTCCCGTTTGCGCCATGCAGGTAGATGGCGGTGTAGCGGATGTTTTTGGCATCGGTCGCGGCCGGAATCCACCAGCCCTTGAGCGTGGGCACGCCCCCTTCGTTGGGGGCGAACTCGACATCGTTGAAGGCAAGTCCCACGCTGGCCGGAGTGCGGGTTACCGTTGAGATGGGGTGGTAGAGCAACTGCCAGCCTCCTTGCCAGACCACGAGGCACAGAGCGCCCCAGGCAAGAAAAGCTGCGGCAACCAGAACCCCGGAGATGGCGCCGGCCAGCCAGCGGGGTGAGACGGTCGGCGGCTGCGAAGGGGAGGGCCGCCGCCGGGGCGCGGGAGCATTGGAGCGCGCGGGTTGGTTGGATCTCTTCACTGGCATGTGGTCGCTCGGCGGCGCACACTTCTGCGCCCCGGGAATACTCCTTTATGCTAATTGCACGATTGCAACCGGGCGAAGGAGCAGGTTCGCCGGAGGGAGAAAACTCAATGTCTGAATATGTGCGCATCTGTTCGCAATCCGAGTTGCCTGGGCCCGGTGAGGCTAACGAGTTCATCGCCGCGGGGCGGCCCTTTTGCGTGGCCAACGAGGATGGTAAGATCAGCGTTCTCGACGGCGTCTGCCCGCATGAGGGTGGGCCGCTTGGGGAAGGAATCATCATGGACGGCCGCATCGAGTGTCCGTGGCATAACTACTCTTTCGATCTGCGCACCGGCGTGGCGGAGCAGGATCCGGAGTTAAAGGTCGAGGTGTTCGAATCAGTAGTGGAGAACGGCGAGCTGCGGGCCAAGGTGTAGCTTGTCGAACCTTCTCGTGCGGGACGGCTGAATTTCATGCCAGAACCAACCGCCCATGGCGCCATACGTAATCGCCGTGTGATGCAGCAGGACTAGCGCCGTCATCACCACGCGCACGCGGTCGATGTAGAACTCCCGTTGGGCCAGGCGCATTCGCGCCGCCGAGTGCTCGACGAATTCGACAGGTGCGGCGTTCATGCTTCCGGCCATGAGACATCATACGTTGCGCCGCAAGCCACCATTCAGCTATGGGCGTGGTCTCCCCAGGCCTCATCCGCCGCGGCGGACGAGACCTGTGGCACCCGCGCTCGGTTTCTGGAGATCAGTACTTCACGATGGCGGTGAAGGAGTCCGGTTTAAGGCTGGCGCCGCCCACGAGGGCTCCGTCAATCTCTTCCTGGCTCATGAGCGCGGTTGCATTATCCGGCTTGACGCTGCCGCCGTAAAGGATGCGCATGCCGGCGGCGACTGCGCGACCGAGGAGCTTTGCCACTTCGGCACGGATAATCTTGTGCGCATCGGCGGCCATCTCCGGCGTCGCGGTCTTACCGGTGCCGATGGCCCACACGGGCTCATAGGCGATGACGATGGCCGCGGCCGCCTCAGCCGTGATGCCGGCGAATGCGCCGGTGACCTGGGTCTTGAGCACCGACTCGGTCTTGCCGCCTTCGCGCTCGGCAAGAACTTCACCGATGCAGACGATGGGAACAATGCCGTGCTTGAGCGCGGTGTGCAGCTTCTTGTTTACGATTTCGTCGGTCTCGGCAAAATATTGGCGGCGCTCGGAGTGGCCGATCAGGGTGTGGGTTCCACCCACGGCGATGAGCTGGCCGACAGATGTCTCGCCCGTGTAGGCGCCTTCTTCGGCGAAGTGGATGTTCTGCGCGCCCACGGCGACGTTCGATCCCTTGGCGGCTGGAATCACGGTGGGCAGCAGGACAGGCGACGGAAACAGGGCGATCTCATCGCGGGTGTGACCGGCAACGAGCGGCAAAAAGGCATCGACGAAGGCCTTGGCCTCGCTGGGAATCTTGTACATCTTCCAATTGGCGGCAATCAATTTCTTGCGTGACATGTTGTGGGGTTCCTCAAAGCAATTTTATCGGATGGATTTGTAGGGTCGGGTGACGGAGGGCACAAAGAACAGTGGTCAGTCGTCAGGGATCACCACGAAAATGGGTGCCCCATCCAAACTCTGCTTGGGTGGGATTCACTCACTCCTCGACCTTGCCTCTGTCTTTGCGAGTCCTAGATATCGCCTTGGGAGCCCGATACGCGGATTGCGGTGAGGTCGTCGGGTACCTCGCCACTCAGGAAGGCGGCGCGGTGATCGGGATCGCCTAGGTCCATCTTGAAGTGGTGCCAGGTGCCATCCTGCAGAACACCCATGTTCCACGGGCCTGAAACCGAATCGGAGAACTGCCAGACGATATGAAAGCCTTCCTCGTTGGTGAATCCTTCGTTATCGGCCTGCAGAATTGCGTCTCCACGCTCCCAGAGGTGCGAGCGCAGGGCGTGCAGAACATTGCCGCCTTCTTCCGTATCGGCTCCCTGCAGGTGCTGGAAGGCGTAGATGGTTTTGACGGAAGCAAGGTATTCGCGGAGCCACACCACACCAGTTTCGGGCTTGCAGTCGTCGATCTCCTCAGCAAATTCCTCGTCCTGGCAGTCAAACACGGGAATGCGCTCAAGCAGCGCGATCTCGACTTCGTCGTTGCCGGAGAGGAGAAGGGATTCCCATTCTTCTTCGGTGCCGTCTTCAAGGGTGAGCTTGTAGTCGGGGTACTCGGTGAGTACCCACTGCGCAAGCTCATCGAAGGACGGGAATTCTTCGTCTTTTGAAAGGACTCGAGTGGAATAGGACATGCGGGACTCCTCGCAGAATTCCGGCTGGCTCAATACCTGAGTCTAATCCGATGCAGTAGAGCCAAAAATCCTTTTGAGTGGTCGTGTTAGAATATGACCATGGTCAGTGACTATAGGAGGAACACGATGACGGCTACGATTCCGGCGGGACAGTTCAAGGCGAAATGCCTGAAGCTACTGGATGAGGTCGCGGAGAAGCGCATGACGCTGGTGATTACCAAGCGCGGCAAGCCGGTGGCGGAGCTCGTACCGGTACGGGCGCAACAACGCGATATCGTCGGCTCGATGAAGGGCAGTGTGAAGATCCTTGGCGACATCATTTCTCCGCTCAATGTCGAGTGGGATGCAATGAAATGACCCTTGCAGAAGATGACCGATCGGACAGGCTGCTTTTGGACACGCATACCTTCCTGTGGATGGTGGAAGCTCATTCACGATTGGGCGCGAGAACCGTGAAAATGCTCAACCAAGCCGCCCGGAAGGACCAGATCACCGTGAGCGCAATTACCCCCTGGGAGATTGCCTTGCTGGTCAGCAAGAAGCGTATCGACCTTCAAAAAGATGTGATGGAGTGGATTCGCGAAGCGCTGTCAAAGCCCGGAGTTCGGCTAGCCGCGCTGGAACCGGAGATTGCGGTGGAAAGCACGCGGCTCCCTTTTGAGATGCATCCCGACCCCGCAGATCGGATTCTTGTGGCAACGGCACGGCATCTGGGCGCAAAACTCGTAACTGCCGACCGGGCGTTGCTGGAAATCGCCCGCAAGGGCAATTTCAGGGCGATGGATGCGGGAATCTAACAAGCCCAATTAGCTCCCCAAACCCGAGACGTTCTTTGCGGAATGGGTGGAAAACCTCAAACCTCGTTCAATGAAAGGCCGCATCAAGCGCACCGGCGCCGGATGCGGCTTTAACTGATCACTGATCCCTGAACCCTGATCACTGCTTCTCGGTCAACGCTTCCACGCCGGGGAGTTTCTTGCCTTCAAGGAATTCAAGGCTCGCTCCGCCGCCGGTCGAGATGTGTGTGACCTGGTCGGCATAACCCGCCTTGTTGATGGCCGAAACCGAGTCGCCGCCGCCGATGATCGAGATAGCTGCCTTGTTGGCTGCGACGGCCTTGGCGATGGCGTTGGTGCCGACCGCAAAGCGCGGAAACTCGAAGACACCTGCGGGTCCGTTCCATACGATGGTGCGGGCGGTGGAAACCACCTCTTCAATGGCTGCCACGGATTTGGGGCCGATGTCGAGGCCCTGCCAGTCGGGTGGGAAGTTGACCGACGTGTCCCATGGCTGGGTTTTGGCGTCGGGCGCGAAGTTATCAGCGAGAACATTGTCGACTGGGAGCAGCAGGTTAACTCCCTTGACTTTGGCCTTGTCCAGAGCCGCTTTCGCCATGTCGATCTTGTCTTCCTCGACGAGCGACTTGCCGGTGGTGACGCCCAGCGCACGCTGGAAGGTATAGGCCATGCCACCCACGATCACCAGGGTATCGACCTTGTCGAGCAGGTTGTCGATGACGTCGATCTTGCCGGAGATCTTCGATCCGCCGATGATGGCCACGAATGGCTTCTCAGGCGATTCAAGTGCCTTGCCGAGGTAGGTAATTTCCTTTTCCATCAGCAGGCCGGCGACGGCGGGCTTGAGGAAATGTGTAATCCCTTCCGTGGAGGCGTGGGCGCGATGCGCCGAGCCGAAGGCGTCGTTGACGTAAACCTCAGCCAGCGAAGCGAGGGCCTTGGAAAAGGCAGGATTGTTGGCTTCTTCTTCGGCGTGATAGCGCAGGTTTTCAAGCAGCAGCACCTGGCCCGATTCAAGCTGGCGCGACATTTCGTTGGCTATTTCGCCCACACAGTCGGGAGAAAATGCCACGTTAACCGACTCCCCGATTTGCTTGTCGAGCAGCTCGCGCAGGCGAACGACGACGGGGCGCAGGGAATACTTCGGATTAGGCTTGCCCTTGGGGCGGCCGAGGTGCGAGGCCAGTATGACCTTGGCATGGTGCCGAAGGGCGTAGACGATGGTGGGCAGCGTGGCCACGATGCGGGTGTCGTCGGTGATGGTGGCCCCATCTTCAGTGAGCGGCACGTTGAAATCGACGCGGATAAACACCCGCTTGTTGTTCAGATCGATGTCGCGAATGGAAAGCTTGGACATGGTGTCTTCCTTCAGTGCAGTGAACAGTGGTCAGTGGACAGTGGTCAGTGCGTCGGGTCACTGTCAGCCATTTGTGCGGGGTTGGAGGCCTCGGGAATCACGGCGTCCATTTCAATTTCAATGCGCCAGGCGGGGTTCAGCAGTTGGGCGACGACCACCATGGTGGCAGCGGGACGAATGGTGCGGAAGTACTCCCCATGCACCCGGCCCACGGCTTCCCAGTCTTCAACGTGGGTCAGATACATGCGGGTGCGGACGATGTGGTCGAGCGAGGCTCCTGCCTGGGCGAGGGCTTCGAGGGCAACCTCGAAGATGCGGCGGGTCTGGCCCTCGGCGTCTTCGTGCTCCGCGCCAACAGGGCCGGTTCCGGCGAGATGAACCGAGTTCCCCAAGCGCACCGCGCGAGAGAACCCGATGATGGGCTCGTAAGGAGAACCGCCGCTGATGTTCTGGCGCATAACAGTGAACAGTGGTCAGTGCTCAGTGAGACAGTCATCAGCAGTCAGTGGCGAGCCGTGCGAATGGCTAACCACTGACCACTGAAAACTGACAACTGGTCTTACAGTCCCTTCGCGGTCAGGAAGCTGATCAGGTCGACAACACGGTTGGAGTAGCCCCACTCGTTGTCATACCAGCTCAGCACCTTTACGCTCTGGCCGATGACCTTGGTGAGAGGAGCGTCAACGATGGAGGAGAGCGGGTTGCCCTTGAAATCGGAGCTGACCAGCAGGTTCTCGTCATAGCCGAGAATGCCTTTCAATTCGCCCTCGGCGGCAGCCTTCAGAACAGCATTCACTTGCTTGACGTCGGTGGTCTTCTCGCTGATGAAGGTGAGGTCGACGATGGAGACGTTAGGGGTTGGAACGCGCAAAGAGAAGCCATCGAGCTTGCCGGCGGTCTCCGGAATCACCAGTTTCAGGGCCTTGGCAGCGCCTGTCGAGCTGGGAATCATGTTGATGGCGGCAGCCCGGGCGCGGCGCAGGTCCTTGTGCGGAAAGTCGAGGATGACCTGGTCGTTGGTATAGCTATGAATGGTAGTCATGATGCCGGTGACGATGCCGCAGTGAGCCATCAGAACCTTGACCACGGGCGCCAGGCAGTTGGTGGTGCAACTGGCGTTGGAGATGACGTTGTGCTTGGCCGGATCGTACTTGTTCTGGTTGACGCCCAGCACCAGGGTGATGTCTTCGTTGGTGGCCGGAGCGGAGATGATGACCTTCTTGACGGTCGGTCCAAGGTGAACCTTGGCGACGTTGGCGTCGGTGAAACGGCCGGTGGACTCAACCACGATCTGGGCGCCGTTGTCGGACCAGGGCAGCTTGGCCGGATCCTTCTCCGCATAGACCTTGATTTTCTTTCCATCGACGGAGATGAAGTCTTCGCCGGCCTTGATGTCGTTGGACAGATTGCCCAGGATCGAGTCGTACTTGAGCAGATGCGCCAGGGTTGCCGGACTGGTCAAATCGTTGACGGCAACAAAATCAATTTCGGGATTGCCCAGCGCGGCGCGCAAAACATTGCGGCCAATCCGGCCGAAGCCGTTGATGCCAACCTTAACTGCCATGCGTATTCTCCTTCAAAGTGGATGAGGCTGAGGTTTTTATGTTATGGCGTTCTTCGGCTGAAAAATCGCTTCAGCACGCAATTCCACCAAACTCTTGATCGTAACACCGCAGGCATCGGGACGAATTGAAAACCGATCACTTCCGGATTCGCTCCAGAGCCCTGTCATCGATATTGTGCGGTTTGAGATGGAGGGCGGTATGTGACGGAGTGCACAGTATTTGCAGCACCCCGCGCAAGTATGGTATCCCGGTATCACAACGCAGGTGTTGAAAGCCGCATGAGAAGACGTTCAAGACGCGCCCCTAATACTTCGGAATCCACAGGCAAGATTGGCCAGGAACTCCCTTCGAATCAGCCACGACCGCTGGTGCCGCTCTACCCGGATGAATCTCCGGCGCCCCAGACGCGACCGCGCGAGCCGCGGGTGCAGGAACCGGCGCGCCTCGTCGAGCCGGAACGGGCAGCGCGGCAGGAACGCCCGCCAAGGCCGGATCGGCCGGTGAAACCGGATTGGAACGAACCGGCGCATTCAGGCCGGCTGGAGATGGAGACGCAGCCCGAACTGCCGTCTGTGCCGCCGCCGGAGCCGCAGGCCGCGGATCGATCACCCCAGGCGCCCAAGGGCTACGTCGTGCTGGCCATCGGGCTGCCGGGTTCCGGCAAGACAACCTGGTTTCGCCGCCGCGGAGTCACGCCGCTTTCAAGCGATTTGCTGCGCAATATTCTGTTCGACGATGTGGAGGAGCAGCGCTACCAGGGACTGGTCTTCTCCACGCTCCGCTCGCTGCTGCGGGCCCGGCTGATTGCCAGGATGCCCTGGAACTACGTGGACGCGACGAACCTGTCGGTACACGAGCGGCGGCAGTGGATCAAGATGGCGAAGAGCTTCGGGTACGAGGTGCAGGCAGTGTTTTTCGACGTGCCGCTGGAGGTGTGCCTGGACCGCAATCGCCAGCGCGATCGCTCAGTAAGCGAGGACGCCATGCGCAAGATGTCAGAGAAGCTGAAACCGCCCGTGTTTGAAGAGGGGTTTGCGAAGATCACGGTGGTTAGGGTGAAGAGCGCGGGGTAGTGTCTGATGGCTTTTCGAGTAAGTAACACGAAAAGTTACCGGGAAAGTTAGATGGCTCTTACTTGGAGATTTCGCTGGTCGTTGCTTTTGGTGCTCGCACCGCTAATCCTCACGATTTCCGTTGTTGCGGTTGCTCAATCTCCGTACTTCTGGATTCGCGAGCACAACACTAAGCACCCTTCCCTCGTGACGAGGGATCCTCGATTTGCCAGAGATTTCCATCGTTTTCTGGCGCTAAAACACGAGGGGTGGGGCTCGGCTCGACTTGCTTCGGCTTATATGTCGGTTGGCACAGACGACGGCGTGCACGCCTCAGCAGGGCAAGTGACAGTGGACGGTTGTGCACCACATGCTGGCGAATGCGGTTTCCTTTGGGCTCCATCGAAAGGATCGCCCGTATTAGTGTTTTGCTTCATGGATCCCGCTCTTTGGATCTACACGAGCAGTCAATCCGATCCGTCGATTCCAAAGGAACTCGTGGACAGTATTCGCGCTTGGCGAGCCGACCGATCCATGCCCGCGTCTTCATTGGATCCAGCAACAGCGACCATCGTCACGCGCGACGGGCACCAGCATCCGATTTCTGTTGAGCGGTTCCATCCATAAGCGCATTGTTGTAGTTTTATCCAATTTAGCTACAATAGCTACATTGGAGGCTGACCCATGATCACCAAGACATCCGCCGAGGCCCAGAACCAGTTTGGGCAGTTGCTCGATACCGTGCAGCGCGAGCCGGTCGCCATTACCCGCCACGGACGTCCGGCGGCATACATCCTTTCGCCACGCGAAATGGAAGAAATCCAGGACCTCCGCGAGAAATGGCGTAGGAGAATTGCGGCAGACTGGGAGGAGTGGCGGGAAAAAGCGAAAAAGAGTATGACCCCGGAGGCTGCAGCGCTGACCGATGAAGAAATCAATCGCATGGTCCATGAATTGCGATGATTTTGCGTGTGGTGTTTGATACCAGCACGCTTATCAGCGCCGCCATCCTGCCGGGGTCTCTGCCCGACCAAGCTCTTTCGTATGCAATTCTGCAACATTGTCTTTGCGCCAGCACAGAAACGCTGAACGAAGTTGGGCGAGTGCTCAGGCAGAAGAAGTTCGACCGGTACATTGGCTTCGATACACGGATCGAGTTCTTTCAGAAGCTTTGCCGCGACTCCTTGCACTGTGCTGTGCCTACGGTGGTTCTGGACGAGGTAAAAGGGTCGTGCAGGGATGCGAAAGACGATCAGTTCCTCGCCCTCTGCATTGCAGCTCGCGCGAATTCCCTCGTCAGCAGCGATCAGGATCTGCTGGTTCTCGATCCGTGGCGCGGGATTGCGATTCGAACGCCGGCTCAGTTTCTGGCCGAATCTGGAGTGTGAGGATGCTTCAATGACGAGTTCTCCGACGCAAACTCCCCAGATCGAACCCTGGCTGTGCGGAACATACGCTGATGTTCCCGCCGTCGGCCGCGCCGTGCTGCACGCGCTCGACCTGGCGCTCGATGATCTGACCAGGTGGACAGCGGGGCTGACGGATGAGGAAGTGCATTCCGAGCCGCTGGGACTGACTTCGGTGGCTTTCCATCTGCGGCATATCGCGCGATCGACGGATCGCATTCTCGCCTACGCCGAAGGTGGACAGCTTTCCCCAGAGCAGCTTGCCGCGCTGAAAGCCGAGCAAAGCGGTCAGGAGACGCTGGCCGAACTGCTAACCGAAATAAAGACCTCGTTCTCGAATGCGGCGGAACGAGTGCGGGTGCTGGCGACCGCCGATTTCGAAACATTCCGCGGGGTGGGGCGCAAACAATTGCCGACCTCGATCGGCGGCGCGCTCATCCACGTCGCCGACCATACCCAGCGCCACGTGGGCCAGGTAGTGACAACGGCTAAGGTGCTAAAGGCATTGCGAGGGTAACGCGCCGCCCATGGCAAAAAGCCTCTAAACGCAGAACGGTCTACGCTACTTAAAACAAACAGCTTCGTGGAAGATTCCCAGGATTCAAATCCAAGGGCGTCTGCTTGACCCGATCACGCCTGAATCTTCCCGAATCCGCAGATCTGATTCAGCGACCGCAGTCTTCCTGCCCGGGATAAAAGGTGATGTCTGTCACTGCGATTCATCCCCGGCAAAGAGGAATATATTTCGGGCCTTAAAAGAAAATAGATTCAGCGCCCAGGAGGCTCGATTTGATTTCGAATCTAAGGCAAGAATATCGAGGTACTTTGCAAATGATAAGAATCGCGGCGTTCGGACGAGTAGTTCTTGCGTATGGGGGCGGGCGGCAATGAACTGGAACGCGGAGTATCGCGCCAAAACCATGACCGCCGAGCAGGCCCTGAGCGCAGTTCGGTCGGGCGATCGGGTATGGATCCAGTCGGGATGCGGCACGCCGTCGCCGCTGGTGAAGGCTATGGTGGCGAAAGCCGCCGATGTGCTGGATGTGGAGATCGTCCACATGATGACGCTGGGTAGCGCCGACTATACGAAGCCGGAATATGCAGGTCATTTTCGGCATCGGGGGCTCTTTCTCGGCGCCAACACCCGCGAAGCCGTAGCCGAGGGCCGCGCCGATTACACTCCCATCTTCCTGAGCGAGATTGAAGGGCTGTTTGAGAGCGGCGCCATGCCGCTCGACGTGGTGCTGATGCAGGTTTCGCCGCCGGATGCGCACGGGGTCATGAGCCTGGGAACCACGGTGGACAGCACGCTGACGGCGACCCGTTACGCCAAGACGGTGATTGCCGAAGTGAACGACCGGATGCCGCGCACGCACGGCGACACCTGCATCCACATCAGCCGGATCTCTTCGATCGTGGAGACTTCGCGGCCGCTGCTCGAGCTTTGCGTGGAGCCTGTGACAGAACTGCACCTGAACGTGGCGCGTAACGTGGCCTCGCTGATTCCGGATGGAGCCACGCTACAGACGGGCATTGGGGGAATTTCAGACGCGGTGCTGAAGTGCCTCGAAGACAAACGCGACCTGGGTATCCACACCGAGATGTGCCCGGACGGGGTGATCGACCTGATGGAGTCCGGGGTCATCAACGGGGAGCGCAAGTCGCTGCACCGGGGCAAAGTGGTGGCGGGGTTCGTATTGGGAACGCAGCGGATTTTCGATTTCATCGATGAGAACCCCAGCTTCGAGTTCCGGTCGATCTCCTACACCAACGATCCGTTTGTGGTGGCGCAAAACGACCGCATGGTGGCCATCAACTCGGCGCTGCAGGTGGATTTGACGGGGCAGGTGTGCGCGGACTCGCTGGGAACCAAGCCCTACAGCGGGTTTGGCGGACAAATTGATTTCATTCGAGGCGCAGCGCGTTCCAAGGGCGGCGTGCCGATTATCGCGTTGCCTTCGACGGCGCTGCACGCGCGTTTGTCGCGCATTGTGCCGGTATTGGAACCCGGCGCAGGGGTGGTTACGTCGCGCGCCGACGTGCACTACGTGGTGACGGAGCACGGCATCGCCTATCTGCACGGCAAGACGTTGCGCGAACGGGCCGAAGCGCTGATCGGAATTGCGGATCCGAAGTTTCAGGCAGAACTTGAAAACTTTGCCATGCGGGCGCACTACCTGGAACGCAGGGCAACGGCCGAGTATGTCTGAGCGGCGCCGGCGGGAGGAGAACACGAGATGGACGCGCAGAAAAGGGATCGAGGCTTGTTGCGGGTGGATGTGAATGAGTGCAAGGGCTGCGGCCTTTGCGTGGAGGCCTGCCCGCCCAAGGTAATCGGCATGAGCGAGGGGCTGAATCACTACGGATACCGCACAGCGAACTACGCAGGCGCAGGCTGCACGGCGTGCGGAATCTGCTTCATGGTGTGTCCCGAGCCGGGGGCGATCACGGTGCTGCGCGCAGTGAATCGCATTCCCGCTGCTGCACAGGTTTCGATGACTGCAGATTTGACGATTTGAATACGGAGACTGAGGGAGCGATCTGATGCGCAAGCAACTGATCAAGGGAAACGAAGCGATCGTGAAAAGCGCCATTCTTGCCGGATGCCGGGCGTTTTATGGATATCCCATTACGCCGGCCAGCGAGATTGCAGAGGCCGCGGCGCTTTATCTTCCGCAAGTGGGCGGCGTGTTTTTGCAGGCCGAGAGCGAAGTGGCGGCCATCAACATGCTCTACGGGGCATCGTCCGCGGGCGTGCGGTGCATGACCGCGTCGAGCGGGCCGGGGATCAGCCTGATGCAGGAAGGCATCAGCTACATGGCGGGCGCGGAGCTGCCCTGCGTGATTGCGGACATTACCCGCGGCGGACCGGGGCTGGGAAATATTGCTTCGGAGCAGAGCGATTATCACCAGGTCGTGAAGGGCGGCGGCAACGGCAACTATCGCACCATCGTGCTGGCGCCGCACTCCGCGCAGGAGATGGGCGATCTCACGGCGCTGGCATTTGAGCTGGCGGATCGCTATCGCACCCCGGTTGTGTTGCTCGCGGATGGATTCGTAGGACAGATGATGGAGCCGGTGGAGTTCGCGCCGGTTGCTACCGAGCCATTATTTCCTGAGTGGGCAGTGAGGGGGACTGCCGAGTCGCGCAGCAATCTCATTACTTCGCTGCACATGGATATCGATGACCTGGAGGCACACAACCGCAAGCTGGAAGCGAAATATCGCGATGCGCAAGTGCATGAAGCCCGGGCCGAAGACTGGTATGCGGAGGACGCAGAGATTGTGCTGGTCGGCTACGGCATTGTGGGGCGCATTTTGAAGGCTGTCGTCGCGGAGGCGCGCGCAGAAGGCATCAATGTCGGCCTGCTGCGGCCGATCACGCTCTTTCCATTTCCAACCGTGCAGTTTAAGCGCCTGATCCCGCGCGCACTCAAGTTCGTGGTGGTGGAGATGAGCAACGGACAACTGATTGAAGATGTGCGGCTGGCGTTGAACGGCGCGCGGCCGGTGGAACTGCTGAACCGCATGGGAGGCAATGTGCCGTCGCACGAAGAGGTGCTCAAATTTGTGCGCGGGCTGGCGCGACACGGCGGGCTGCCCTACCACGTCGGGCAGGTGCAGCGGACCGAGGGCGTAACGGCGCCGGAAGAGGAGCAGATGGCCCATGTCTAGCGACTTGATTTCTGAATATGAAGTGCTGCACGTCAAGCCAAAAGCGTTCTATGAAACCTATGAGCGCAAGGATGAACTGCAGCACCAGACGCACTATTGCCCCGGGTGCGGACATGGCACCATCCACAAGATGCTGGCGCGCGCCATCGATGAATTGGGCATCCAGGACAGGACCATCCTCGTGAGCCCGGTGGGCTGCTCTGTGTTTGGGTACTACTACTTTGACGTGGGCAACGTGCAGGCCGCGCACGGGCGCGCCCCGGCGGTGTCAACGGGATTGAAGCGCAGCCGGCCGGAGAGTATCGTGATCGGCTACCAGGGGGATGGGGATTTGTCGGCCATTGGGTCGGCGGAGATTTTGCACGCGGCCAATCGCGGCGAAAACGTCACCGTTATCTTTGTGAACAACGCCATCTACAGCATGACCGGCGGCCAGTATGCCCCGACGACCCTGCTGGGTCAGAAAAGTACCACCACTCCGAACGGCCGGAATGCATTGAATGAAGGCTATCCGCTGCGTGTGAGCGAACTGCTGGCAACACTCGAGGCGCCGGTATATATCGAGCGCGTGGGGCTTGGAGATAACAAGCAGATCGCACAGGCCGCGCGCGCGATCCGGCGGGCGGTGGAGAACCAGGTACGCGGGCTGGGGTTTTCACTGATCGAAGTGCTGTCGCCATGTCCGACCATCTGGAAGCTGTCGCCGGTGGAGTCGCAGCGCTGGGTGCGCGATGTGATGGAGAAGACATTTCCACTGGGTGTCTTCAAGGACCGCACCAAAGAAGTGCAGCCAAGGCCGTTGCCGGCAACGGTGCCCACGCTCGAGAGCATTCCGCACATTCTTGGGATCGACGAGGATGATGTGGCCGATGGCGGAACGGCTGCGGAAGTGCAGACCAAAAACGTTGATCTTCACGTGCGTGTGGCAGGTTTTGGCGGCCAAGGGGTATTGCTGCTCGGCGAGGTGCTGGCGGAGGCCGGGCTGGACGCCGGCCTGGAAGTCTCGTGGCTGCCGTCCTATGGGCCGGAGATGCGCTCGGGGACTTCGAACTGCCATGTGCGGCTTTCGCGGGAACCGATCGATTCGCCGCTGGTGACGGTGCCCAACCTACTCGTAGCGATGAACGAGCCGTCTCTCAAAAAGTTCGACTTGAGCGTGAAACCGGGCGGATGGGTCATCTATAACGGAGACACGTTCCCCGAAGAATGCCGTCGGGAAGACGTGCACGTGCTCGCGCTTCCCTTCACGCGGATCGCCGATGAACTGGGCGATGCGCGCGCTGCCAACATGGTGATGCTGGGCGCGCTGCTGGAGATTGCGGACGCGCTGCCGCAGGCCAGCATCGACGCCGCGCTCAAGCGCCTGGTGAAAAACCCGCGGTGGGTGGCGCTCGATGAACGCGCCCTGGCGCGGGGACGGATGCTGTATCGGGAGTCGTTGCAGGAGGTGTGCTGTGCAGGCTGAGGCGGATCCGAATCTGATCGTGTACTTTGGCGGGAAATATATGCCGCTGAGCGAGGCGCGGGTGGGAATCCTGACCCACGCGCTACACTACGGTACCGGGGTGTTTGAAGGGATTCGCGCGCATTGGGACGAGGCTGCGCAAGAGCTGTTTGTGCTGCGGCCGGTGGAGCACTTCGAGCGCTGGAAGCAGAACTGCGGCATCCTGCGCATCGTTGTTCCGCCATCGCCGGAAGAGTTGTGCGCCATCACGGTCGAGTTGATGCGATGCAATCGATTCGAGACCAACGTGTATGTTCGGCCGCTGGCCTACAAGAGCGCCGAGCGAGTCGGCGTTAGCCCCGACGATCAGGACGCGTTTGCGATAATTGCTCTGCCGTTTGGCGAGTATCTCCACGCTGACAAGGGCATCCACGCAGGAGTAAGCTCGTGGCGGCGGATCGAGGATAATGCGATTCCGGCGCGGGCCAAGATCTGCGGTGCCTATGTGAACAGCGCGCTGGCCAGCGACGAAGCGCGGCAAAGCGGATTTGACGAGGCCATTCTGCTCAACGAGAGCGGACATGTTGCCGAAGGCGCGACGTGCAACATCTTCATGGTGCGCAAGGGCACACTGATCACCCCGCCGGTGCATGAAAACGTGCTGGAGGGCATCACGCGAGACACGGTGATTCGCCTCGCTGAGCGGGAACTCGGCCTGCTGGTGATGGAGCGGCCGATTGACCGTAGCGAACTTTATATATGCGATGAACTGTTCTTTACAGGGACAGCGGTAGGCTTGGCGCCGGTGGTTCGCGTGGATCATCGGCCGGTGAAAAACGGGACGATTGGCGCGATCACGCGCGAGGTGCAGCAGTTGTACTTCGATGCGACGCGCGGACACCTGGAGAGATATCGGAAGTGGCTGGTTCCGGTTTACAAAAACCGTCAGGAATCAGAGCCGGATGCGGTTTCGCTGGCTGAGGTGCACGCAAGCTGAGCAGATGACAATGTGAAACCCGCGCGGCAGGGAGGCAGCCACACGGAGGTTCATGGTGCCCCATCCTTCCGCGATACATTTGCGGAGGGATGGGGCACCCCCTTTGGGGCCTGTCAAGGGCGGAACACCTATCTTTTCAGGAGGTTATGGCGGGTCAGCCACCACCCGGCGTCACCCTCGTTGCATCTAAGAAGGGCACGGCAGAAATCGAGCCTGCAGACTGTGGATCGGGAGTCGCAAGACAGGCATTTTTCCCAGTTTTTCCATGATTGCCCTTGAACTGTTTTTTTGGTTGAGTCACAGTAGATGTATTGTGAGAGGTCGAAAAAAATGAAAACCCAATTGTCACTCGTTGTTTCCTTGGTGCTCATGATCCTTGCAGGTAGCCTTCCGTTAACTCTTGCCCACGGGCAAGACGCGCCGAATGTGGTGCTCTTGCAGCAGTTCACGCTGACACCGTACCCGAAACCTGCTTCGCTGATGTCGGGGGAGCGCCCTTGTCCTTTTTTCCTTTGGACAAAGGCTTTCACTCCCGAACAGAGAATAAGCTTCAATTATGTCGACAAGGCCGGGATGACGACCAGCAATACCCCGGTACTGGCGGACGTAAGGATCATTATCGATCCAAAGGATAGCGCCCCGGTTGCTACAACCGATAGCTCCATGGATTCGAATGAAAAAGTCTGGCAGATCAGTATGTCCCAGGAGACGTATAACGCCAACGCGAATTGCCTGCAAGGCATTGCGATTCAAAGCGCCCATTGATCGCAAAACGGTTGCGGCATTGGGATAGTCGTGTGCTCACCCTGATCACTTCCACAAGTTCCGGGTGCGTCTTATCCCGCGCCGGCGCCAGTTGAATTCGATCACTCGGGATACCGCAATTGTGGAATCGCTGTAAATGCTGAGTTATCGCGGGATATCCCGGTGCAGGGCCTTGACCTTGTAACCGGCTTTGCGGAGACGGCGGTTCATCTCCTCGGCCATCATCACGCTGCGGTGCTGTCCGCCGGTGCATCCGAAGGCTACGGTGAGATAGCTCTTGCCTTCCTCGACATAGTGGGGCAGCAGATAAAGCATAAGGTCCGTGACCTTGCCCAGAAACTCCTCGGTCTGCGGAAAACCGCGCACATAGGCGGCCACTTTGGGATCCTTGCCGGTCTTCTTGCGGAACTCGGGCACAAAGTGGGGATTAGGAAGAAAGCGCACGTCAAAGACAAGATCCGCGTCCAGGGGCACGCCGTTCTTGAATCCGAAACTGAGGCAGGAAACGAGCAGTTGCTGGCTCTGATCCTTGTCCTTGTGGCCGAATCGGGACTGGATCTGCGCGCGCAATTCGTGCACGTTGTAATTTGATGTGTCGATAATCGTGTCCGCCACGTTGCGAATGGAATCGAGCAGTTGACGCTCTTCCACGATGGAGCGCTCGACCGTCTCAGACCGCCGCAAGGGATGCGGCCGCCGCGTCTCAGAGTACCGCCGGACCAGCACCGCGTCCTGCGCGTCCAGAAAGACGACCCGAGTCGGAAGCACTTCCTTCACCTGCTTGAGGATATCGGGAAGTCGATCGAGGGTTTGGCCTTCGCGAATATCGACCACTATGGCTGCGCGCTCCACTTCCTTTGACTTGCCCACCAGGCCGGCAAACTCGGTGAGCAGTTCGAGGGGCAGGTTGTCGACCGCGTGATAGCCCAGGTCCTCGAAGGACTTGAGGGCCGAGGCTTTCCCCGCACCGGAGATGCCGGTGACGATCACAAGTTCTTTCTCGGGCTTTCCGATTGCCTTGAGGGATTTGGCGGCCGGCCGCCGGTTGGGCGTGCGGGTCACCGGATTGGATGCCGTCATGGGCTCATCCTACACCGGATGAGAGTTTCCAGACGCGGGGAAAGATTCGGGAAAAAGCACGGCCTGCGTTTTTAAGAGACTCTGTGCCCGGCACCTGGGATTTCCCGTGCCGGGACAGAAGTCAGGCGAGGTCTCGAGCAGAGAAGGCCCGGCCGATCAGGGAATCTCCACCAGTTCCATCTGGCCGTCGCGGCGGCGATGCAGCACATACAGATCGCCCGCCGGATTGCGGAAGATGAGAAGGTCCCGGTCACGGAACTCCGCGTCCTTGACGGCCTCTTCCATGGTCATGGGCTTCATGGAGATGGCTTCGCCGCTTTTGAGGATGTGAGGCTCAACCACGGCGGCGCGAGCCGGAAACGAATGGACGGCGATGGATGCGCGGGCCGCTTTGCCGTTGGCTGACACCTCATCCGGCTGTGAGGCGCGCGTTTTGGGCCGCGCCACGGGCGGCGCCGTCAGCACCTTTTCCTCCTTAGGCAGCCGCTTGCGCTCATAGTTGCGGTCCCGATAGCGCTGAGCCTGCAGCTCGGCGTGGGCCAAGGCCTGGCGCAGTGCCGCTTCAAGGGTGGCGGCCTCGCCTGCGGCAACAATCGTCTGTAGCCGTGCCTTTATCGTAAGTTCTGCGATTTGCATGTGTCTTTGCGCCCGAAATGTGATGCTGGCGTGGGCGGTTTTGCCCAGAATACGGGCGATTCGTTCCATTCCCTCTTTGGCCTGCGCGCGCAAGCCCTTGGGAACAATCACTTGTCTGGCGGTGAACTCAACATCCATATAAGCCTCCGCTCTTTGGTCTTCCACCCGGGTTGTAGCGGTTGGAGAAGTTTGGATTCTATAGCATTTCCTCCCCGGCCGAACATCTTTCGCCAGCCGGAGTCTACGGTGTTTCTACGCTTCGCGTCTGCGGCGCTGGTGGGTCGAAGGAATATTCATGTCTTCGCGATATTTGGCCACGGTGCGGCGAGTGAGCTGGATGCCCTGGGCCTGCAGCATCGCGGCAAGCTGGTCGTCGGTGAGCGGGTGGCCGGGATCTTCGTCTTCGATGAGTTTGCGGACCTTGCGCTTCAGCACCAGCAGCGGCGTGTCGGCGCCCTCGGGGCCGTTCGAGCCTTCAGAGAAGAAGAAGCGCAGCTCCAGCACGCCCTGCGGCGTGTGCGCGTACTTGTTGGCCACGGCGCGGCTCACCGTGGAGGGATGCACGCCGATCTCCTCGGCCACTTCCTTGATCATCATGGGCCGCAGCGCTTCGACGCCGGATTCGAGAAAGTCCTGCTGGCGGCGCACAATCACTTCGCAGGTGCGCAGAATGGTGCTCTTGCGCTGCGCGATATTGCGCATCAACTGCAGCGCGGAGCGGAACCGCTCCTTCACGTACTCCTTGACTTCCTTTTCGGTGCCTTCGGCCACCAGCATGCGCCGGTAGCGCTGGCTCAGGCGCAGGCTGGGCAGGTCCTCCTCGTTCATTGCGACCACCCACTCGCCGCCGCGCTTCACAAAGAACACATCGGGCTCGATGAGCCGCGTCTGCTCGCGGTTGTACAGGCGCCCGGGGCGCGGATCGAGCGTGCGGATGAACTCGACGCCGGCATGCGCTTCTTCGGCCGTGACCTGGGCCGCGCGCGCCAGGTCTTTCATGTCGCGCTTCTGCAGCAGGTGCAGGTGACGGTCCACGATCAGCGCCGCCACTTCCATCGCGCGCCGCCGCTCCTCGAGCTTCGGCTTCGGCCTCGTCCCGGAAACTGCGATGAGGATCTTCTTCTTCGTCCGCCGGTTCGGAGCCGTGGCGCGAGTAGAAATGGGCAAACTCGTCCTGCTGCGCCGCGATCTGGATCAGCAGGCACTCGCGCAGATCGCGCGCGCCACGCCGGCCGGATCAAGATGCTGCACCAGGTCGATGGCGCGTCGGACCACATCAATGGCCGACTGCATTCGTCAAGATGGCACCCGGGGAATTGGCGCAGGGCCTCGGCCAGTTCTTCGTCGCTAGCGGTGAGGTAGCCATCGTCATCCAGATTGCCGACGACGAACTCCGCGGCTTGTGCAAGGTTGAAATCGAGGCTCAGAGCCCCCAGCTGCCACGCCAGGTGATCGGAAAGAGTTGTAGGCTGGGAGAGAAAGTTTTCAAACGAGGGCTTTTCGCTCTCTTCGTATTCCGGCTGCGTGCGATAGCCGGGGTCGAGATAATCCTGGAAATACGAACCAAAATCGATCTCGTTGAAGAGATCCTTGGGCGGCGTCGCCGGCTCGGCGGTTGCGCTCTCCACGCGTTCGAGACGCTCTTCCCGCTCCATCCTCAGCGGCCCGCCACCTCATCCAGCATCGGAACCGATTCGTCAATCTCTTCCAGGACGGGATTCTCCACCATCTCGGCATCGATCATCTCCTTCAGCTCGAGCTTGTTCAGGGCAAGAACGCTCACCATCTGCATCAGGCCCGGAGTCAGGACCTGGCGTTGCGCTACTTTCAGATTCAATCTCGGTTGCAGCAGCGCCATAGAAGCGACTCGATTCCCTATTGCGACTCAACCTTTAAAGCTGTCAAGTGTAATCGTGATGGAAAAAGCTCAGCCGGAGCAAAGTTTCATTCGTCACCCGGTCACTATTGTCCCGGATTGGACATCCCGGCTCAACGCAGAGCCGATGTCCGAATTGGCATTGGCGGCACTTGCAACCTTCGGGGATTCGACGATCCGCGAGGCGGGCAAACTGCCGAATACAGGAGTTTCGGCGGTGAACTCTCGCCGCATTCAAGCCAGCGAGAATCCTTCGCCCAGGTAGATGCGCCGCACCTCCACGTCGTTGCCCAGTTCGTGCGGCGTGCCGGCGCGGAAGATCCGGCCCTCGGCGATGATGTAGGCCCGGTCGGTGACGCTCAGCGTCTCGCGCACATTGTGGTCGGTGATGAGGACGCCGATGCCGCTGGCCTTCAGGTCGAAGATGATCTTCTGCAGCTCCAGCACCGCGATGGGGTCGATGCCGCTGAACGGCTCGTCGAGCAGGATGAAGTTGGGCTGGATGCAGAGGGCGCGGGCAATCTCCACGCGGCGCCGCTCGCCGCCGGAAAGCGCATAGCCGCGCGTGGTGCGGATGTGGCCCAGGTTGAGCTGGTTGATCAGGCGCTCGGCGCGGGTGCGCCGTTCGCGGTTGCTCAGCGGCTGCGCTTCCAGCACGGCCAGAATGTTCTCTTCCACCGTGAGCTTGCGGAAGACCGACGGCTCCTGGGGAAGGTAGCTGATGCCGTAAGTTGCGCGCCCGCAGGTACATGGGCAGCGCGGGTGATGTCGGTGTCGTCCACCAGCACGCGCCCCGTCTCCGGCGCCACCAGGCCGACGATGATGTAGAAGCTGGTGGTCTTGCCGGCGCCGTTCGGCCCCAGCAGGCCCACCACTTCGCCGCGGGAGATCTTCAGGTTGACGCCGCGGACAACCTGCCGTCCCTTGTAGCTCTTGCCGATTCCCTCGGCAATCAGTGTTTCCATCGTAGCTCTTGCTGGCTCTCTTCCGCCGCTACTCTCCCGTCGCATTATTTCGGCGCGGTGGTCTCGGTGATGGTCTCGTGTCCGCCGCCTTCGATACTGACGCTATCATCGCGGCTATTGAAAATCAAAGCCTCGCCGGTCACGGTTCCCCGCTGGGGATCGGTGAGCGCGGCGGCGCGGAGCGTTCCGGTGAGCACATAGTCGCCGGTCACGCCTGAGTACGACCAGTTGCTCGCCGGTGCCGCGCCGGTCCTGTGAGGTGAGCACCACGTGCCGCTCGCCGTCATGCGGTCAACCTGGGCTGCGGCCCGTGCTTTGCCGGCCTGTTGCCGGGGGCATAGAACCAGGTCCACTTCGCCGGAAGGTGGTGTCGCCTCCCGGTTTCCGCGGTTACCGCGCCCAGCGCGCCGCCGCGCATCACCCCTTGCGCTCAGCCTCGGAGTACTACAGGTCGCCTCCGCGTACCCGAATGACGCTGGGGCCGGCTGGCTTGGCCATCTTCGTCGCCTGGTTTGGCCGTCTTGTCAGCGGCCGCGCTAAGCAGCACGACCCGGACCGGCTCAGCCGGGTTGGTGGTGCGCGCAACGAGCGTCTGCCGGGTGCGGTCAAGCACAATCTGCGGGGCTGCGATGGAGTTGGCCTGTTGCCAGAGGCGCGCCTGCCCGCGGAAGACGGCTTCGCCGCTTACCTCGTGCAACTGCGCCTCGGCAGCGACGGCGTGTGCCGGGCCTTCCCCGCCAAGCGCAGCGGTTGGCGAGGCCGATGGCGCGTGGTTGTCACTTTTCGCACTGGTCCCAAACCAGGTGGCCTTTACGTCTCCGTGTGCAAAGGCATCGGCGGACGCCTGGGAGACGTCAACTTTGTCTGCCGAGAGCTGCAAGCCTCCGTCTTCAATACGCGGGTTTCCGGTAAGGTGCAGCCATTCCCCTTTGCCTTCAAACACGGCCTGCGCTGCGGTGGCCCGCAAGACCGGCGGAGGCGGTGTGCCCGCTTTTGTTGCGGGCTGCTCCCGCAGCACCACGCTGCCCTCGACGGTGGCGGAATCGATCCGGGCAGAAAGGGGGGTTCCGGCCTGTTCCTGGCCTTTTGAGGCCGGGTTTGGTGCCGCGGCGAAATGCGCGACGAGGCGTTCGCCGCTGGTGCTTTGCCAGGCCCCTGTGGGCGTGGTCTGCTCAATGGAGGCATGGCCCACGCCAATCAGTTCGAGTCAGCGACATGCCGGCGCCAAAGGTGCCTGTCACATCGTCGGCAGTCATGCGGGAGGGCGAGGCGGGGCCGTTGTCGCGGCGGCTCTCATCCGTTAATACCACTCCACCTGCGCCGCGAATCGAGGCCAGTTCTAACTGGCCATGGCCGGTGTTCCGAAACTGCAAATCAGCGGTCTGGGACGTCCATCCCTGGTGAGTTTGCGACGTTCCGCGGGCCGGGCCGGCCCGCTGATCGCTCTCGATCTTGACCCCGCGCTCGAGATGCGCGCTTTTCAGCACGCCTGCCGCGGTGAATTGCAGATTCATCTCGGGCGCCGCGCCGTGCACGGTCCGGTCCTTGCTGATCGAGTCGATGGTGACGCCGCCTTCGAGAATTCCCTGCGTCGGCTGGCTTTTATCGTCAAAGTTCAGCGTGCCGGTGGGCGCTGCGACATGGCCGCCCGTGCTTGTGGCGAGCGAAAAACCATTGGAGGCGTCGAGACGGGCTGCCGAACCATCATCGCGAAACAGAATGATGGCCGCGGCCGCACGAGCCTGGCCGCCGGGGTAGCTGGCCACCCCTTCCGTCAAGCGGCAAACTCGGTCGTCACGTTCCAATTCGGCATGGCGGGCGGTCAACTCAACCGCCTGGCCGCCGCGATGGGTGTTCAACTGCAACATCATGGTCCAGCACCAGCGAACCCTGCTGCGAGTCAAACACGGCGCCCATGGAGCTGCCGGTTCCCTGCACCATGGAGAAGTCGACGCGCTGGTCCGTGGTAGCTACTCCACTATGCCAGTCGAAACTGAGCCCCTTGGTCTCCACGTGGATCTCGCCGGACGCGGCCGTGGCGGCGCCGGCCGCAAGTGGCTTGGGCAGGACTTTATGCGGCGCGCGGCCCGGTATCTTTTGCGGAGCGATGGCCGGAGCCACGCCGGGGCGCATCACAGTGATCTCCACCACGCCGGGAGCCTTGGCCACTCCGGCTTGGGCGTTGTACTCAAACTCGTCTGCCGGAAATGCGGTCCACACTTTTGCCGTCGGCGCCGTAGAGTTCGATGTTCACATCGTGGAGGATGGCATCGCCCTGCTTCAATTGGACGACTTTCGAGGCATGAATCTTGAACAGCGTGTGCCCGCCGTGGGCCTGGGTGTAGGTCACGCCGTTGGACTCCTGCTGGATCTCGATGCCAAGGCGCTTGGGAATATCGCGGCGGTTGAATGGATTTCTCCATTTCCCGATGGTGAGGAACAGCGCCAGCACCACAATCAGAAGCACTCCCGCCGCCAGAACCAGGGTGCGCATCCGTTCGATGGTGAGGCGCACGGGCTCAGTTCCCCTTGCCGAGCCGGGCCGCCAGCCGCTGCGCAAGGCTCTCGCCCAGTTCGCTCCACAACAGGCGCGCAGTCGCGCCCGACGCCTTTTCGACAGCCGCCGTTAACTCGACAAGCTGGCGCACGTTTTCCTCGACGTGGCGGGCGGCCACGGGGTCCAGATCAAGGTCCTCTTCAAGGAAGGGCGCGTCGGAGCCGAAGTCGATGCGGATATGGCCGTCCTGCTCGTAGGCGCCTTCGTCAAAAAGCGGGCCGAAGCCGGTGACCCGCACCAGGCGCGGCTCGCGCGCCCAGCGAGGATCGAGGCCCTCGCTTCTTTCAAGTTCCCACAAGCTCCAGCCGATCTGGAACTCGTAGGCGTAGTCGTCATGGAGGATCTCAAGCGCTTCTTCAACGGCCTGCCGCGGCTCGGCGCCGCGCTCTCCCCGTCCGTAAACGCGCTGGAAGATTGGCGACTCGCTCCAGTTCATGGGCCAGACGGTGGCCGCGTAGACCCGCGGCTCGCCGCCGTGCGCGGCAAACTCCTCCAGCACCGCCATCAGCTTGTCGGGGATGGCGGCAACCCGCAGGTTCGGGTACCACAGGCTCAGATAAAGCGTGTCGGACATCTGTCTAGATTGTAGACGCGCAAACGGATGCGAAGATGCGGCGTAATGAGGCTGGTGACCTGAGTCTTAAATTCGCTCTACAAAAAGCTGTCATCCTGAGCGTAGTTTGGCGCGTTTTTTGCGCCAAACGGAGTCGAAGGACCTGCGGTTCGGGCGTTTGATTTCAGCAACGAACTTTCGATCCGCTAATAGTCCGCCCGGGATTCGATTCTCAGATTTAAGGGATCACCCCGTCACGATCTCGCTGAAGTCGGCGATGCCGGAGAAGCTGCTCAGCACTTCGTCGATCAGGCCGAGATGTGCGCCGCGGATCTCCGGGTCGGGATCGAGCACCATGACCTTGTCGAAGAAGGTGTCCACGGCGGGACGCAGCGTGGCGATCAGAGCCAGTGCTTCGCCGTAGGCGCGCTCCTGGCGCAGCTTTGCCACCTGTGGAGCGAGTGCGGCAGCGGCATCGGCGAGTTGCTGCGCCTCGTGCGCCAGCGGCGCTGAGCGTGGCCGCCTGGACGGCAAACCCCTTCTCTTCGCCTGGCGCAGGATGTTCTTGATGCGCTTGAACGCCGCGGAGATGGCGGCGAAATCTTCGGATCCGCGGGCTGCGGTCAGCGCTTCGGCCCGGGCGATCGCGTCGCGCACGTCGTCGGCTCCCGCGGCCAGCACGGCGTTGACCACGTCGTAGGCAAAGCCGCGAACGTCTTTCAGATAGAAGTGCAGACGCTCGCGCAGAAAGGCGGAAACCTGATCTTGTCTGGAGGTCATCTGCGCCGGCTGCTGCCGATTACATCCTCGAGAGTGAGCGGCAACTCCGACTCGGCGAGAATCTTCACGATCGCATTGGCCGCGCGACGAAGTGCAAACGGGTCTTTCGAGCCGGTGGGCGCATTGCCGATGCCGAACATGGCGACGATGGTCTGGATGCGGTCGGCGAGGCCCAGCAACTGGCCTTCGACGGAAACCGGAATGTCGTCTTCAGTCGAGCCGGGCGTGTACTGCTCGATAGATCGCGAGCGCCGTACGCTCGCCGAGTCCCTGCGCGCGCGCGTACAGGCCGCCGATGACTCCCTGCAGCTCGGTGAACTCCTTGACCAGTTCGGTGGTGAGGTCGGTCTTGGCGAGTTCGACGGCCTTGAGCAGAGCCGGTTCATCGAATGCAATGCCGGCGGCTTTCACCGCCGACGACAAGGGCTCGCGCGACGGCAAGGTTCTGCTTCCGTCTTCCAGTAGTAGCTGCCCAACTCCTTCTGGAAGGTGACGTTCTTCAGGCTCTCCACGCGGTCGACCAGCGGCGTCTTCTGATCGAAGTCCCAGAAGAATCGCGCATCCTTGAAGCGCGCCGTCAGCACGCGTGCATTGCCGTGGCGAATGATCGCCGCGCCTTCGTCGTCGGCACTGCGTGTTGAGCACGGCCAGAAAATGCGGCGCCAGCTTGCCGTTCGCGTCTTCGACGGCAAAGTATTTCTGGTGGTCGCGCATCACCGTGACCAGCACTTCTTCAGGCAGGGCAAGATACTCGCGCTCGAAGTCGCCGAGAATGACGGTGGGCCACTCGGTGAGATGGACGACGGTTTCGACCAGCGGCTCATCTTCGCGCCAGCGCGCGCCGGGAACAGTGCGCGTGGCCGCGTCAAGCGCCTTGCGGATGGTATGGCGGCGCTCGGCGACATCGACCACGACGGATGCCGCGCGCAGCGTTTCTTTGTAGTCCTTTGCCTGCCGCAGCAATACCGGCGCCGCTCCATGAAGCACGCGATGGCCGCGGCTCGCATTGCCTGCGGCGATCCCGGCAATCTCCAGGGGAACAATCGAGGAGTCAAGCAGCGCCACGACCCAGCGCACGGGACGGACAAAGCGCTCCGGCTTGCCTGCGCGCCAGTACATGTTCTTGGCCCAGTAAA
The DNA here is from genome assembly GCA_963833995.1 of uncultured Acidobacteriota bacterium. Taxonomy (GTDB): domain Bacteria; phylum Acidobacteriota; class Terriglobia; order Terriglobales; family Acidobacteriaceae; genus Telmatobacter. The sequence goes on from CAWIAE010000016.1 coordinate 315,125, forward strand.
TGCCCGAGACTTCCTTGGGCAGCTCAGCCGCGAGCATCTGCGGCGCGGCCGCGTCCCTTGCGCTTGACCGTCGCGCCCACATACTCGCCCTTGGGCGTGGTGACCTTTTCAAGCGCGGCGACGGCCACGCCGGCCTTCTTCGCGAAGGCCTGCGCAGCGGGCGTCGGTGCGCCGTCTTTGAAGGCGACCTTCCACGAAGGGCCGGTCAGCTGCTCTTCGGTGTCGGCCTGCGCAGCCAGAACGCCTTCGGCCAGCACGGCCAGGCGGCGCGGCGTGGAGTAGGTGGTGACTTTGGCGCCTCGGCGCAAGCAGCCGCTCGCGCGTGAGCAGGTCGTTGACGCGGCGGCCCAGCTCGGCCTCGGCCCCGGCAATCATGCGGGCCGGAATTTCTTCAAGCCCGATTTCGAACAGAAAATCTGCCATAGACTTTATTGATTCTTCGCTAACGTAACTGCTTGCTACTCGCTGCCTGTTGCAGCGCATACGCCTTGGCCACGCCCACGGCCAGGTGCGAATGCGTCCAATCACGCCCACGCGCTCCGTTACGCTGATGGCTCCGCGCGCATCGAGCAGGTTGAACAGGTTGGAGCACTTGAGCGCCAGCTCGTAGGTGGCCAGCAGCGGGAAACGCCTCTTCTCTGCCGCGCTGGCCTTTTCGTCGGCCATCAACGCGTTCGGCCTGCGCCAGCAGCGACTGCGCTTCCGCTTCGTAAAGGTTGAAGTGCTCCCAGAGCTTCGGCACGTCGGCGTACTCGAAGTTGTAAACCGAGAACTGCAGCTCTTCGGCCAGGCGCACTTCGCCGTAGGTGACCGGCGCGCCGGTCTCCGGATCGCGCGCCCACACGATGTCGTAGATCGAATCCACATCCTGCAGGAACGCCGCAATGCGCTCCATGCCGTAGGTGAGCTCGGCGCAGATCGGGTCGAGATCCATGCCGCCGCACTGCTGGAAGTAGGTGAACTGCGTAATCTCAAGGCCGTCGAGCATCACCTGCCAGCCCACGCCCCACGCGCCGCCCGCCGGCCACTCCCAGTTGTCTTCTTCGAACTTCAGGTCGTGCGTGCTTGAGGTCGATGCCGATGCGCTTCAAGCGATTCGAGATAAAGCTCCTGCACGTTCACCGGCGGCGGCTTCAGGATGAGCTGAAACTGCGTGTGCTTGAACAGCCGGTTGGGATTTTCGCCGTAGCGGCCGTCGGCCGGCCGCCGCGAAGGCTGCGCATAGCCGACGCGGTACGGCTTGGGCCCGAGCACGCGCAGAAAGGTCTCCGGCGCCATGGTGCCCGCGCCCACTTCCACGTCGTAGGGCTGCTGCAGCACGCAGCCGCGCTCCGCCCAGAAGCGCCTGCAGGCGGAACAGCAGATCCTGAAAGGTGAGTGCGGTGGGCTTGCTGGAAGATAAAACCGGCGTTGAAGACACAGGCGACTCTCTCTTGAGCGGGACTCAACACCATCTTATCAGCCACGACTTGTGTCGCGCCGCGGATGCAGCCAGATGAATGGGCTCTGGCCTGGGGGTTCTCGCGGCATTGTTATAGTTCGGTTCATCCTGCCGGTCAAGGATCGTGTCTGCGCCGGCGTATGCGAAACTGTCGCAACTTCGACTTCATTTTTTTCCCACACCTTGATTGAACCAAAAATCGCACCCCGGGTTCCACCCGCCATGCTCTACGATTGACAGAACAACGGAGGCAGCTCCCATCATGTTGCGATTTCTGTTTGGAATCATTATCGGAATTGTGCTTGTCCCCATCGCCCTCCTGATATGGCTCAAATTCGGCAGCGTGCCCGTGGCTGTAGCGGACCCTCCCCTTCCCGATGAGGCGCAAATCACCGGCATGGCGCTTCATGCCCGCATCGATCGCGAAATGGTCCAGGTGCCGCCCATTCAGCCCGATGAAGAAACCCTCGTCGCCGGCGCCCACATCTACATGGATAAATGTGCCGTGTGCCACGGTACTCATGGCAAGGCTTCCGACCTCGGCTCCAACATGTTCCCCGGTGCGCCGCGGCTCTGGGAAAAACATCACGAGGGGGACGTTGTCGGCGTCAGCGACGATCCCCCCGGCGAAACATACTGGAAGGTATTCAACGGCATCCGGCTCTCCGGCATGCCAGACTTCAAAACCCAGTTGAACGATACCCAGATGTGGCAGGTAACCATGCTGCTGGCCAACGCCAACAAGCCCTTGCCCCCGGCCGCGTTGCAGACGTTGCGCGGCGAGCCCCTGCCAGCCACTCTGCTTGCACCCGCCGGAGGAACCGCCCAGGCGCCCGCTAAGTAGCCCAACTAACCAAAGTCCAACCAGGGAGAATTCGAAAACATGAGCGTACTTGATTCTCTGCGCAGCGGCCTGAAGTTCTTCCTGATGAGCCTCGGCATCTCCAGCCCGCCGAAGAAACCTCAGACAACCCCTAAATCCACCCCCAAACCCGAACCGCACAAATAAGGTCAAGGCTTGAGAATCGGAGTGCATGGATGAGCTATCGCAAACCGTGCCCAACAGCGATCATGGTGGCCGCTCTCGTTCTCGCCTCAGCCATTCCCGCACTGGCGCAGGCGGGCGACTACTTCACCAACTGGCCCGCCGGAACCTCACCCCAGGAAGTGGGCAAGCACCTCGCCGAGCACTTCGTCACCAGCCCCCATCAATACTCGGCCACCATCCACTACTCCGAGGCCGTCGCCTGGTATGGTGCGCTAACCTTCGCCCAACTCACCCACGATGACGCGCTGCAGACCGAACTGATTCGCCGTTTCGATCCCCTCATGCCCGGCGGTGCCGAAGCCGCGCGCCGCCCCGTCCGCCACCATGTCGACGACTCCATCTTCGGCATCATTCCCCTTCAAATCGCCATCCAGACCAAAGACCCCAAATACCTGGCCGAAGGCAAATACTGGGCCGACCGCCAATGGGAAAACCCGCTGCCCGACGGCCTATCCGCTGAGACCCGCTTCTGGGTCGACGACATGTACATGCTCACCATGCTGCAGCTTGAGGCCTATCGCGCCACCGGCGATCGCGTCTATCTCGACCGCGACGCCAAAGAAATGGTGGCCTATCTCGACAAGCTGCAGCAGCCCAACGGCCTCTTCTACCACGCCCCCGACGTGCCTTTTTTCTGGGGTCGCGGCGACGGCTGGTTTGCCGCCGGAATGGCCGAGATCCTGCGCGACCTGCCTCCCGATCACCCCCAGCGCGCCCGCATTCTCGCCGGCTACCGCCTTATGATGGCGGCCCTGCTCAAATACCAGGGCAAAGACGGCATGTGGCGCGAACTGATCGACCACGACGAGGCCTGGCCTGAAACCTCCAGCTCCGCCATGTTCACCTTTGCCATGATCACCGGCGTCAAAAATGGCTGGCTCTCCGCCCCCACCTACGGCCCGGCAGCCCGCCGCGCATGGATCGCCGTGGTCGGCTACATCGACCAGAACTGGGACGTGACCAACGTCTGCGAGGGTACCGGCAAAAAAGACGACCTCGCCTACTACCTCGCCCGCCACCGCCGCACCGGCGACTTCCACGGCCAGGCTCCCGTCCTCTGGGCCGCATCCGCCCTGCTCCGCGAGTCGCAATGACTGGTTGAGTTCGTGCAAGAATCAGCCCCCGCAAAATCCTGCATCCCGCCACCCTCCTCTCATGTCCAATAGAGTGGATCGAGTTATGTCATCAGCATCTTCCTCCATCAGGAATTCATTCCGGGCATTCTGGGATTTCTTCGTCCTGTTCAGCGGAATCTCGACAGCCTCAAACCTGTCCCGCACCCGCCGTCAGCCCATCCTGAGCCGCGGGCTTTTCCTTTTCCGGAAGACCGACCGCAAATAACGCCGCCTGTGCGTCTATCGATCCCACAAATTGGCGGGGTCCCCGGCGACAGGTCTTCGTCGCAGGGGTGCAAAATTGGTAGAATCAACCTATGCCGCTGACCCGCCAAGAGGCCCTCGACTACTTCCAATCACCCGACCTCATCGGCCTGGGCTTCGAGGCCGACGCCGTCCGCCGCCGCCTCCACCCCGAAGGCGTGGTCACCTACATCATCGATCGCAACATCAACTACACCAACTTCTGCACCGAGTACTGCACCTTCTGCGCCTTCTATCCGCCCCCTCCCCAAAGAAGGCAAAAACATCCCCCGCTCCGACGAGGGCTACATCTCTCGACTTCGAAAAAATCTACGAAAAGATCGCCGAGACCCTCGAGATGGGCGGCACCGGCGTCCTCATGCAGGGCGGCCTTCACCCCGACCTCAAGATCGACTGGTTCGAGCGCCTGTTCACCGGCATCAAGCAGCGCTTCCCGCAGATCTGGCTCCACTGCCTCTCCGCCTCTGAAATCCTCGCCATCGCCGAGTACTCCGACGCTCGACCTGCGCACCACCATCGTCCGCCTCCGCGACGCCGGCCTCGACTCCATCCCCGGCGGCGGCGCCGAAATCCTCGACGACGAAGTCCGCTTCCGCATCGCCCGCCTCAAGTGCCGCACCGAAGATTGGGTCAGCGTCCATCGCACCGCCCACCAGCTCGGCATGCGCACCACCGCCACCATGATGTTCGGCGTCGGCGAGACCTTCGACCAGCGCATCAACCACTTCGAAGTCGTCCGCCGCCTCCAGGAAGAAACCGGCGGATTCACCGCCTTCATCCCCTGGAGCTTCCAGCCCCACAACACCGCTCTCGGCGGCCGCGGCTGGGACGAGGCCACCTCAGTCGAATACCTCAAGGTCCTCGCCATCGCCCGCCTCTACCTCGACAACATCGAAAACGTGCAGGCCAGTTGGGTCACCCAGGGCCTCAAGGTCCTCGAGCTGGGCCTCCACTTCGGCGGCAACGACGTAGGCTCCGTGATGCTCGAAGAGAACGTCGTCAAAGCCGCAGGCACCAGCAACTGCACCACCGAAGAAGAACTCCGCCGCATCATCCGCGACGCCGGCTTCAAGCCCGTCCAGCGCGACACCCTCTACCGCACCATGTTCCTCAACTAACGACGCCGGTTGCCCCATCCTGAATGCGTTCCCTGCGTTTAAGGCGGGAAAGCACAATCCCTTCCCGCGCTCGATTCTCACTCGCCTCATTATCCCAACACCCCACCGCAGTGGTATTCTGGCGCGTCCTTATTAATGGCACGAGGAGAAACACGTGAGAAAAGGCATCTTACTTGCAATCGGCGGATTGGCGTTCTTGGCGGGCTGCGGCAACCAGGGCAACAACGCTACCAACATTCCCGTTACGCCCAAATGGAAAGGGCCTGCCTACCGCCTTGCGCTCGACACCAAGGCGCCCAAGCCGAACCCGGCTGGCGTCACCATTCCGGATATCAAATACACGGCGAACCCTGACGCGCTCGAGACCAGGGTCAGCCTCGTGGTGCGCTTCGACGCTTCAGGAGCGAAGAAAACAGACCAGCAGGTCATGGACCAGATCATGATTGGTCCCTTCGATATCTCCGGCGCGGAGGGCGCCGTTCCCGCCGACAACATGGAGCTGGCGGATAAAGGACTGGCGAGACTGCTCGGCGCTTACTGCATGAAAGGGAAGATAAAGGTATCTGCGGTCCTTACCAGGTCGTCGATCAGCCCCCAGGCCGGAGATGCTGAAGTCAACGAGAAGCGCCTGTCCGACTGGCTGCCCATCGAGGTTGTATTCAAGAACCCCCATCCAAAATGCTAGCGCCCGTGTTTCTCGGCGCATCCAGATAGCAGCCCAGGTGGCCACCTCTACTTCTCTGCAAAGTTGGCGGCCAACTCGGCCGCCAACTCGAAAAGCGGAAATCCGCTACCCACAGGTGTGTCTGCAACACCCACTCTGAACTCATTTCGCGCTAAAATAAAAGCAGCCGCATGATCCTCCATCAGCCCATCTCGGCTCTCCTCTAGCGGCGCCCGCCGCCTACACTTGTTCTCCGCCATTTACAGTTCCCGAGAAACTACACCAAAACTCAAGACCCCGGAGGGGTTCAGCCGTGATTGACCGTCTCGAACAAATGGAGCAGCGCTACGACGAGTTGCAGTCCCAGCTCTCGCTGCCTGAAATCATCAACGACCGCGAAAAATATCAGAAGGCCGGCAAAGCGCTCAGCGACCTTGAAACCCCGGTTCAGAAATACCGCGAACTGAAGCAGGTTCGCCAGGGCCTCGCCGACGCCCGCGCCATGCTCGCTGAAACCGACCTCGACCTGCGCGCCATGGCCCTGGAAGAAATCGCCGCCCTCGAGCCACGCGAGTCCACTATCGAAGAAGAGATCAAGGTCCTGCTGCTGCCCAAAGATCCCAACGACGAAAAGAACGTCATCCTTGAGATCCGCGCCGGCACCGGCGGCGACGAAGCTTCGCTCTTTGCCGCCGAAATCTTTCGCATGTACACGCGCTTCGCCGAGCAGCATCGCTGGAAGGTCGAGGTCCTCTCGCTCTCCGAATCCGGCGTCGGCGGATACAAGGAAATCATCGCCATCATCGAAGGCAATCGCGTCTATTCGCAGCTCAAGTGGGAAAGCGGCGTGCACCGCGTCCAGCGCGTCCCCGCCACTGAGACCCAGGGCCGCGTCCACACCTCGGCCGTCACCGTCGCAGTCTTGCCCGAAGCCGAAGAAGTCGACATCAAAATCGAAGCCAAAGACATTCGCATCGACACCTTCTGCTCCTCCGGCCCCGGCGGCCAGTCCGTCAACACCACCTACTCGGCCGTCCGCATCACTCACATTCCCACCAACACCGTGGTCAGTTGCCAGGACGAAAAATCACAGATCAAGAATCGCGAAAAAGGCATGCGCGTCCTTCGCTCCCGCCTCTATGAAGTGGAGATGGAGCGCCAGAATGCCGAACTCGCCAGGGAGCGCAAACAGCAGGTTGGCTCAGGCGACCGCAGCGAAAAGATCCGCACTTACAACTTCCCGCAAAACCGCCTCACCGACCACCGCATCGGCCTCACCCTCCACCAGCTCGACCTCGTCATGGAAGGCCGCCTCCAGCCCATCGTCGATGCCCTCATCACGCATTACCAGGCGGAACAGTTGAAGGCGGATGCGCACCAGGCCGCCTGATGAATCTCCGCGAGTGGCTCGAACACGGCGAAGACCAACTCCGCGCCGGTCCGCACTCTGACCGCGCCCGCCGCGACGCCGAATCGCTGCTCCTCCACCTCATCGGCAAAAATAGAGCCTGGCTCCTGGCCCACCAGCACGACGACTTCGCCGGATGTAAAGCAATCGGCTATGCCGCCCTCCTCAACCGCCGTCAAAAAGGCGAGCCCATCCAATACATCACCGGCGAAACCGAGTTCTACGGCCTGCCCTTCCGCGTCACTCCCGATGTCCTCATTCCCCGCCCTGAAACCGAGCACCTTGTAGAAAAAGTCCTCCAACTCGCCACACAGCTTGCTCCGGCCCAGCCACAAACCTTGGGTGCCCCATCCTTGAATCGTTCTTTGATTCAAGGGTGGGAAAGCAACCAACTCGACCCTCCTGCAACAACCCCCCGCATTCTCGACATAGGCACAGGCTCCGGCGTAATCGCCATAGCCCTCGCCCATGCTCTGTCCATTCAAACTCCCGAGAGTCTCGGCTCGAAGAAGGGTACGGGCTTCAGCCCGTACATCCATTCCGCGCAACTCACCAGGGCTTTAGCCCCTGGGGGACTCTTCCTCCAAAATGCGATCCCGCAAATCACCGCCACCGACATCTCCTCTCCCGCTTTAGCCATCGCCAAAGAAAACGCCACCCGCAACAACGTTCCCATCCGCTTCAAACAAGGCGACCTCCTCACCCCCGTCGCCGGCGAACTCTTCGAGATCATCGTCTCCAACCCGCCTTACGTCCCCGAAACGGACCGCCCCACCCTCTCCGTCGAAGTCTGCGACCACGAACCCGCCCTCGCCCTCTTCGCCGGCGACACCGGTCTCGAAATCTACCGCCGCCTCATTCCCGCCGCCTTCGCCGCACTCGCACCCGGCGGTTACCTCGCCCTCGAAATCGGCTTCGGCCAGTCCCACGCCGTCCACACGCTTCTCGCCGCCGCGGGCTTTCAGCACATCCAATTCACGCCCGACCTGCAAGGCATCCCCCGCGTCGTCACCGCCAGCCGCCCCTGAAACCTGCCCCGATCCTTGACAGCCTTCCCACCCCGTCTTTATGTTTGCGCCAGTCCATTAGCCGACAGGACCAGCGATGAAACCTTCCCAAAACGGATCAAAGACCCAAGCCATCCTCACCGACACCCACTTCCTCATCCCCCTCATCGTCTTTTGCATCGGTCTCGCGCTCCTCATCTCGCTGCACTGAGGCAGCCACCGCCGCGTCAGGTGCACGCGCCCCATTGCACGCCGACCCATTGCGAGAAGAAAGGAACCTCCGCCCCCAATGAACCGACCCGCAAACACCACCGCGCCGCCAGCCTTCGCGTCTGTCCACGGCCTCGGCGTGCTGTGCGGGCTCAGCGCCGGCGTCTGGCTCGGCGCGGCTGAAGCGCCCACCAAGCTGGTCAACTCCGGCTTGTCGCCCTACGCCATCTCCCTCTGCATGGTCGCCGGTGTCTTCACCGCCCGCTGGACCGTCCCCACCCTTCTCAAAGGCACCCGGCAGGTCTTCGCCGATCTCGCCCGCAACAAGCACCTCATCCCCGTCGCCATTCTCGCCGGCATGTTGTGGGCCGTCGCCAACACCCTCACCGTCTTCGCCATTCGCGACGTCGGCCTGGCCATCGCTTTTCCCCTGTGGAACACCAATTCCCTCGTCGGCATTTTCTGGGGTCGAGTGCTTTTCGGGGAATTGAAAGGCGGAAGCCTCAAAAACATCGCCAAGGTCTTGCTCGGCGCGCTTGCCATCGTCGCCGCCGCCATCATGCTAGGCTTCAGCACCATTCATTCCAGCGGCCCCCACGCCCATCGCGCCGCCGCCGGTGTTCTCGCCGCCGCCGGCGCCAGCCTCCTCTGGGGAACCATGTACATTCCCTACCGCAAGGCATACGTCAGTGGCATGAACCCGCTCTCCTTTGTCACCGTCTTCACCATCGGCGAACTTGGCGCCATGGTCACCCTGGCCTTCGCGCTCGACGGCCCGGCAACTGTCGCGTTGATTCACTCCCCCGACACCAGAAAAATACTCTTCTGGCTCTTCCTCGGTGGATTCGTCTGGGTCATCGGCGACATCTTCCAGCAATACGCCACCAAGTACCTCGGCATCGGCCGCGGCATCCCGCTCTCCAACACCAACCAGCTCTGGGGCCTCGCCTGGGGCGCGCTTGTCTTCGGCGAACTGGCCCATGCCGACGCCACCCATCGCCTTCTCGTCATCTCCGGCTCGCTGGTCATGATCCTCGGCGCCCTCGCCGTCTCCACCGCCGTCGCCACCGAGCGCGAACACGCCTCCACGAACGAGGCTCTCCTCCGCGAATGCAATCGCTACGGCATGGACTACACCCGCGTGCTCCAGGACTACAGCGGCGACCCCAATCGAGCGAAGGGGCCACAGCGCACACGATGGGATTACGCCATTCTAGCCGCCGGAACCAGCGTCTTCGTCGGTTTGGGCCTCAACGCCCGCGCACCCAACCTCAACATGAACCTCGCCTGGACCGCCGTCCTCACCATCGCGCTCATCGTCACCGCAGCCATTTGCGCCTGGGGACTCTGGAAGTCCACGCGATTCTCTTGAACCGCCCATCAACTGCGTTCACCAAAATAGAGGGTGGCCCGGGTCTTTAGGGATGCTCGATTACCACAAAAGATGGGTGCCCCAGGTCCCTCGCTCTTGGGGACCTGGGATAGCACGATCCTCAACCGCCCGTCCTTCCAATTCCCATCCGGCCGGCAGTTGGGCGGCTGGCCCGGGTCTTTAGGGATGCTCGATTACCACAAAAGATGGGTGCCCCAGGTCCCTCGCTCTTGGGGACCTGGGATAGCACGATCCTCAACCGCCCGTCCTTCCAATTCCCATCCGGCCGGCAGTTGCCATCCACGGCGCGACGCCGTCCACGATGACTCGATCTCGACGGTTCCTTCGACTCCGGTTGCGTAATGGCGGAAGCTCGACCATTTCCACTCCTCCGGTTTAGCGCACAGGCCGCGAACCACCGGATTGCGATGCATGTAGCGAAGCTTCTCCACCCGCTTCTCTTCGCTGTGAACGTTGAAGTCGTAATAGCGCGCCTGCCAGAAGGGCCGCTCGCCGCGTCTCATGGACACGGACAGTTTGAGCGCCTGCAGCGCGCGGGCCAGGGCGCCGCGGCGCGGCTCGCTCACCAGCAGGTGCACATGCTCGGGCATCACGACATAACCCGCGACCACGAAGCAACAGCGCCGTCGTATGAGCTCCAGCGCGGACTCGAAAAGTTCGCGGGCCGCCGCGGTATCCAGGTACGCAAGCCTCCGGTAACAACTGAAAGTGAGGAAATGAAAGTGACCGGTCTGCTGGTATCGAACGAGTCCACGGGGCATTTGCGGTTAGAATACATCGCCGCGCGTACTGTCTTGCTATCCCAGGTCCCCAAATGCGAGGGACCTGGGGCACCCAGAGTAAGAAGTGAGGAAGCATCCCTGAGACCAGGGCCACCCACCGTCTTCGGACTCTGGAGATCCACGAAATTCTCCTGAAGCTCCCGGTACAATAAAATGCATGACCGAGCCGTCCCTGGTTGACCTTGTAGGAGTGGGGCTGAACGCCACTGACACTCTCATTCCCCTCTCCTCCTTCCCCCAGCGCGGCTCCAAAGTCGAGTACTCCCACGCATCCATCCTCCCCGGCGGCCAGACCGCCACTACCGTCATCGCCTGCCAAACCTGGGGACTCACCACCCGCTACATCGGCAAGCTGGGCGATGACGATGCCGCCACTCTGCATCGTCGCGAATTCGCCCGCACCGGCGTCGACGCCCGCCTCATCACCGTGCCCCACTCCGCCAGCCCACAGTCATTGATCATCGTCGATGGAGGAGGCGAGCGCACCGTTCTTTGCCGCCGCGACGAGCGCCTGCTCCTCCAGCCCGCCGACCTCCACCGCTCCTGGATCGTGAACGCCCGCGCCCTCCACGTCGATGGCTTTGAAACCGCTGCCGCCACCATGGCCGCCGGCTGGGCCCGCGCCGCAGGCATCCCCGTCGTCGCCGACCTCGACGAGCTGTATCCCGGCGTGGAAGACCTCATCGACAACATCGACTACCTCATCGTCAGCCGCGACTTCCCCGCCCGCCTCACCGGCGAGCGCTCCCTCGAGCAGGCCCTCCGCCGCATGAAGAGCCGCTACGCATGCACCGTCACCGCCGCAACCCTGGGCGAAGACGGCGTCCTCGCCTGGGACGGCAGCCACTTCCATCTCCGCCCCGCCTACCGCGTCGCCGTCGCCGACACCACCGGAGCCGGCGACATCTTTCACGCCGGCTTCATCTACGGCCTGCTGCAAGGCTGGCCCCTCGCCCGCCAGCTGGACTTCGCCTGCGCTGCCGCCGCCCTCAATTGCACCGCCACCGGCGCCCGCGGAGGCATCGGCCCTGTCCAGGTCGTCGAATCCCTCATGTCCACCACGCCCCGCTATACCGTCGCCCCCGCCGCCGACTGACAAAAACTGCCAAATTCCTTCGCTACCAGCCCGCTGCCATTGCCCAAACCCACCCTCCCGGCTTACCATTCCTCTGCAATTGAAATCGTTTCCAAAAGGACCCCGCAATGCGCCTCTCCGCATCGTTGCCGCTCGCCATTCTTGCCTTGACCTGCCTCACCGCCTCATCCAAAACGCCAGCCCCACCGCAGGTGGTGGCCGCAACACCCCCCATGGGATGGAATAGCTGGAACTTCTTCGCCGACAAGGTCACTGACAAGGACATCCGTGCCGCCGCCGACCAGCTCGTCTCCACCGGCATGAAAGACGCCGGCTACATCTACGTCAACATCGACGACACCTGGGAAGGTGAGCGCGACGCCAGCGGCGAACTGCATACCAACTCCAAGTTCCCCGACATGAAGGCCCTCGCCGACTACGTCCACTCCAAGGGCCTCAAAATCGGCATCTACTCCGGCCCCGGCCCCAAAACCTGCGGAGGCTACGCCGGCTCCCTCGGCCATGAGGAACAGGACGCAAAAATGTATGCCGCATGGGGCATCGACTACCTCAAATACGACCTCTGCAGCTTCATCCCCGAGGTCATGGAGAAGCAGGCTCCCAACGACAAGGCCGAGCAGATGCGACTCATGGTGGCCGCCTACGCCAAGATGTCCAAAGCCCTCAAAGCCACCGGCCGCCCCATCGTCTTCTCCCTCTGCCAGTACGGTTGGGATGCCGTTTGGGAGTGGGCGCCCGCCCTCGGCGGCAACTCATGGCGCACCACCGGCGACATCGACCCCCACTGGGATCGCGTCTACGCCATCCTCAGCCAGCAGGAGGGACTCGAAGCCTACGCCGGCCCCGGCCATTGGAACGATCCCGACATGCTTGAAGTGGGCAACGGCGACCTCACCCTGCCCGAAAATCGCTCCCACTTCTCCATGTGGGCCATGCTCGCCTCGCCGCTTCTCGCCGGCAACGACCTGCCCAACATGAAGCCCGAGATCAAGTCCATCCTCACCAACCGCGACGTCATCGCCATCGATCAGGATCCGCTCGGCAAACAGGCCCGCCGCGTCTATTCTGACGGCGAAGTCGACGTCTGGACCCGCCATCTCCAGGGCGGTGCCATGGCCGTAGCCGTGCTCGACGCCGGCAGCCCCCGCTACTCCACCCATCCCTTCCACCTGAACCTGGAAAAGCTCGGCCTCCACGGTTCGCAACAAGCCAAAGACCTATGGACCGGCAAGGACATCGAACTCACCAACAACATGCCCCTCGAACTGGCCGAGCACGACATCCTGCTGGTCCGCATCGCCGCACCAAAGTAGTCGAATCTCACCACCGCACCAGGACGCCACCCACCCGCGATGAAGTGGGTGGCCCCATCCCGGTGCTTCCAAAACGCCGAGTTTTGAAAAGGCAGCCCAAGTCTCGAAGGGGCAGCCCGAGTTTTGAAAAGGCAGCCCGAGTCTTGAAAAGGCAGCCCGAGTCTCGAAAAGACAGCCCGAGTTTTGAAGGGGCACGACTTCAGTCGTGCCATAAGTGCAAGAGATAATGCCCGGCTTTAGCCGCTGAGGGAAGTCTTTGCGAGCTCCCCAGCTTCCCGGCATCCCCCCATCAATAGCCCCCCACCGCAGCTCTCTAGCTCGAACGGTACGATGGAAGACACATGCCGCCCGCCGCTCGCCCCACCACTGCCGCTCCCACCCGATTGGCAATCATGTTTGCCTTCGTGTGTGTCTACCTCGGCTGGGGAGCCACCTACACTGCCATGAGCATCGGTGTCCGGTTTCTTCCCGCCACCGTTCTCGCCGGAACGCGCATGCTCGTCGGCGCAGTCATCATGCTGGCTTTCTGCGCCCTCACCGGAAAACAGCTCTTCCATAGCTGGGGAGTTCTCCTCCGCCTCGGCCTGGTTGGACTTCTGCTCCTCTTCGGCGGAAACATCGGCCTCGTCTGGAGCGAGAAATACATCGCCAGCGGTCTCGCCGCCCTCCTCGTCGCCGTCGTCCCGCTCTACGTGGCCGTCATTGAGTCGCTGCTCCCCTCAGGAGAGCGGCTCTCCTCGCGCGGAATCGCCGGCGTCGCCCTCGGCCTGCTGGCCCTCGTGGCCTTGCTCTGGCCCAGCCTGCACGCTGCCGCCGGCATCCATGGCCGCGGCCACCCCATGCAGGTCATCGCCGCCTTCGTCGTCCTTCTCGGCGGGCTCAGTTGGGCCACCGGCTCCGTACTCTTCCGCCATCTGCGCTTGCCCGTACATCCTCTCGCCGCCGCCGGGTGGGAGATGCTCGCCGCCGGTCTTTTGAACATGATCCTCGCCACCCTCACCTGGCAGTGGCCCCATGCCGTGTGGAACCGGGAAAGCATCGGCGCCGTCGGCTACCTCGTGCTCTTTGGATCCCTCTTCGGATTCTCCTGCTACATCTGGCTCATTCACCATGTGCCCGTAGCCAAGGTCGCGACCTATGCGTACGTGAATCCCGTAGTGGCCGTCCTTCTCGGCGCCGCCATACTCGGCGAGCATCTCCACCGCTCGGAGTACGTAGGCATGGCCGCCGTCATCGTCGCCGTAGCCCTCGTCACCACGTCCCAAACCAGGAGCGGCCGCCCCAGAGCAGAAATCGAAGTCAGCCCCCTGGAACACGAAGCATGATTCTTTCAGTTTGAAAACCGCCCATCAGATTCCCCAACAATAGCCGACTTGGCGGTACAAATGTGGAGTTTGAACCCTAAGCCCCGAAAGCGGTATAGATGACATCTCCGCCAAATACCTCGTCAGGCACATCCGGAATACTTCTATTCACTTTGGTGAACCAGCCGTTTAGGATTTCAGGCGCGGAGGGGCGAGACATCTTAAACCCGTCATAGACCCTCTTGCTCATCAGGACGGGCGGCGTTGCTGGGGTAATCACGATGCGCTCCTTCACCACAGTGAAGGAATGAAAGTTTGGTGCCACCATCGCTCGTCGCACTTCGTCGTAGGTGAATTTCTGAACGAACTCATGAGGCCATTCATCGTGGTAGAGCGGCGGCGTTCCGTTATAGAGGTAGTCGTAACCGACTCTGAGCTTTACGAACTCGCGCGCCTCTTCAGGCTTGTTCGCGTTGTCCGTGAGCTTGGAGGCGACGTTTGCCGGTCTCCCAAGCCACACAAGCGAGCGGTAGCTTTGCTGCGCGGAACCGTGACGTCGGATTCCTGTCTTAGTGGCAAGCATGCGTCCGTAGTCGATGCCAATTCCAAAGCTCACTTCTTCATGTGGGAAACGCTTATTGATGACATATTGGCAAACGCTGTTTATCAGGATTGAGGTGTACACAGCATTTGCATAGCAGTCGGGGCTATCGAACAGCATCATCACTCGGTCGCCAATAATGCCCCGCACTTCTCCGTTGAAGACCTTCGCGCATCGCGCCATCGCTCGCACAAAAGCGGAGTAGAGGCGGGTGGCCCAGGTCTCAGGATTCCGGCTCCAGCATAGATGGGTGCCCCAGGTCTCGCTTTTGAGACCTGGGAAAGCAACGAACCTCGTCCAGCCAATCTGGCGGGTGGTCCTGGTCTCATACCGCACATGATCAAGCTGAGGGTGCCACCGGTCCCTCCCTAGCCTTTGGGGACCGGGGAGGGAGAATCGAACTGCCCGTGGCGCATCCACTCGGGAAGTTGCCATCCTCGCTCGCGGGCCGTCCATTCCGATTTGATTTCTACGGTGCCGTGCATGCCGGTTTGATAGTGGCGATAGCTTGACCAAAACCACTCCTCGGGCTTGGTAACGAGGCCGCGCTTGACCGGATTGCGATGAAGATAGCGCAACTTCTCCACGAACTTCTGCTGCGACGACACGTTGAAATCGTAGTAATGCGCCTGCCAAAAGGGCCTTTCGCGGCTGCGCATCGAAACACGCCAAAGACCGGTCAAGACCCCAGGCCCACAAAATTCTTCCAAGTCCCTCATTTAGCTCGCCATTCTCGCCATCGCCATTTGCAGATCATTTCCCGCTTCCGCGCAGAATAAGAATTGATATGGAACACCGGGGCGGGTGGCCCAGGTCTCAGGATTCCGGCTCCAGCATGGATGGGTGCCCCAGGTCTCGCTTTTGAGACCTGGGAAAGCAACAAACCTCGTCCTGCCAATCTGCGGGCAATCGCGCCGCGCGTCCAATCGCTCCCGGAAGGAGCCGTCGCGACTGTTAGAGACATAATCGGCGTCTGCGAGCGCCGTAGCGATAATGGCTCATCGATGACCTCAACGCCTATCCGCCCAAAAAATTCTCACCTCGATTTGCAGATAATTACGCGCCCCCGTGTACAACAAGAATGTCAGCGGTTCAAAATATCAGCCATCTGCCCGCTCCAAACGGACAGGGACAGCCACCCCACCCCCCTCCCATTCGTGACTTATAAGTCACGGATGGGAAGCTCAACCCGGCGGGCGGCCCATCGAATCCGGCGTCCAAAGCGCTGAAAACTGGATAGGATGAGCGGGTATCGCGCGCCCCCACGGTCTGTGACGTATAAGTCACAATCGCGGCAAACTGCCTCTCCGACCGCCCGGATTCCCCAGGACCGCGCTCTCAATCCATTTGATTGGCTGCTCTCGAACCGGCTCCAATCGCGAACGGGGGGGTGCCCCCGCTATCGCGTGACTCCTCTACAAAACAAGCCACATCGACCGAAAGATTCAGGATGAATGGCCGTTTCGGCGAACAAACTACCGCACGCGCCCCAGGTACACTCCGAACCAGCCGCGCGCATCCGTCCAGCTAGCCGCCGGCGCGAATCCTGCTCTTCGCAGCATCGCCTCCGGCTGCCCCGGCCGGTACTTGTAGCTGTTCTCCGTATGGATAGTTTCGCCCTCGCCGAATTGCACTTCCAATTCCAGCGCTTCCATTCGCACCCTCTGCGCGATCCGGCTCGCCAGGTGCATCTCGATCCGCGACTCCGCCGCGTTCCAGACCGCCCGGTGCTCAAACGCCTCCAGGTCGAAATCTCCACCCAGCTCAAAGTTCAGCCGCGCCAGCATGTTCAGGTTGAAAGCCGCAGTCACGCCTGCCACGTCGTCATACGCGGCCAGCAAAGTTGCTTCGTCCTTCACCAGGTCAACGCCCAGCAGCAAACCGTCGCCCGGCTTCAGTCCTGCGCAAATCATCTTCAGCAGTTCGTCAGCCTCCCACGGATCAAAATTCCCGATGCTCGATCCGATATACAGCACCAGTTGCCGCTCGTTGCTATCTTCCAGGTGCAAGCCATGCGTGTAGTCCGCGGTATGCGAAACCACTGTGACCCCGGCAATCTCCCGTTCGATGCGTTCCTGCGCCGCTTCCAACGCGCTGCCTGAAACGTCCACCGGCTGGTAGACCACGGTCTTCTGGCGCGCCGTTGCAGCCGACAGCAGCAGCCGCGTCTTGTCCGCCGATCCCGCGCCCAGCTCCACAATCCCCAGCCGCGCGCCCTGCGCCGCTTTCTTGATGATTGCCGTCGCATTCTCAGCAAGAATCCCGCGCTCTGTTCGCGTCAGGTAGTACTCGGGCCGCTCCGTGATCTCTTCAAACAGCCGCGATCCGGCATGGTCGTAAAAAAGCCAGGGTGGAAGCCGCTTGGGCTGCCTTTCCAGTCCTTCGCGGACCGCCGAAGCAATGTGATCCTCAACATCTAGGGTGATTTGGGGCAAAGAGATGGTAGTCATGCGCTCATTTGGATGCCACGGGTTCTTGGATAGTTACTTTGAAGCCAACCGAATTCCCGAAAACTGCCACCGTGTCTCCGGCGCAAAGAAATTGCGGTAGCTTGACCGAACGTGCAGATCTGGTGTCACGCAAGATCCGCCACGCAGAACCATCTGTCCACTCATGAACTTGCCGTTGTATTCGCCCAGCGAACCGGCCAGCGGCCGAAACCCCGGGTAGCCCAGATAAGCGCTTGCTGTCCACTCCCAACAATCCCCAAAAAGCTGCCCCGGGACCGTTTTTTCCACAGGATTTCCACCATGGACCGCAGGTGCCAGCTTTCCCGAATCCAGCAGATTGCCCGCCACAGGCACCTCTTCCGCTGCGGCCTCCCACTCGAACTCCGTTGCCAGCCGCCGTCCCGCCCAGCGTGCGTAGGCATCGGCTTCAAAGTAGCTCACTTGGCTCACCGGCTGCGCCCCAACTTGCGCCATGGGCAGTTCCCCCCGCAGCGTAAATACGCGCCATTCGCCGCTTTCGCTGCTCCAGTAAAGCGGCGCCCGCCAGCCGTTCTGCTGCATTGCGTCCCAACCGGCAGACAGCCACAGTTCCGGCTTGCGATAACCCCCGTCGGCCATGAACTCGGCGTATTCGGCACAAGTAACCAGCCTCTCAGCCAGCGAATAGGGCTCCAGCCATACCCGATGCCTGGGCCTCTCATTATCGAAGCAGAATTCCTCGCCGTCATAGCCCGCCTCGCACAAACCGCATTCAAAAGGCAGGAATCGCAGCGCTCCTGCCGAGCTCGGGTGTCCATTGCCTCGAGCGTGCCCCGGTTTCCCATCCACGCGGAAAGATCTTCCAGATCCGCCATCCTCATCCTCCTTCACCTTCGTTTCAGCCAGATAAACCGGCCGCAGCGGGTTGGTGAAAAAAGCATGCAAAATGTCCGTTAGCAGCAATTCCTGGTGTTGCTCCTCGTGATTCACTCCCAATTCAATCGTCTTGAGCGTCTCCGGTTCCGGGCCGCTCTCCAGCAGCCGTCCGATCCCCGCGTCCACGTGCGCACGATAGCGCAGAATGTCCTCGATGCCCGGCCGTGAGAAGGACGACCGCAGCCTCTTTTCCGGAAACTCTGAAAAGCTCCGGTAATAGCTGTTGAACAGCCATTGGAAATCTGGATTGAACGGCTTGTACCCCGACAACTGCTCCCGCAGAACAAAGGATTCAAAGAACCACGCCGTATGCGCCAGGTGCCATTTGGCAGGCGAGGCCTCCGGCGTCGATTGCACCATCATGTCTTCCGGCGTGAGCGGCCCGCACAATTCCAGGGTGCGCCGGCGGGTGGTGGCAAACCGTGTGGCAATATCCAACTTCGCAATCGTGGAGGGAGTTGCGCTCATCGTCTGTCATCCATCTGCCATTAAAAAATGGCACAAAATTGGGAACCTTACCTGCTGAGCCCGCGACGGCGCAGTCCTGACGATCGATCATCAGTTCTCCGCCGCCGGAACCGTCCATCATTCAATCCAGACAACTTGTCCTTGGGTTGCATCTTGCTTGGTATGCGATGCTCTGCGCGCTTCGTTCGTTTCTTTTATTCGATTGCCCGTCGCTCTTCCAAAAACGCAACCCCTTTTCGATGTTCAAAAACCCTCGATTGGTGGTTTAATGATTTCAACAAAACAGGACGATCTGATCGTTTGTCGCCCCGATTCCGTTTGGAGGAGGGAATATGCGCAGGTTTGCCAAGCCCTGTACCCTGCTGGCGCTCGCCCTTTTGGCTCTTTTCGTGCCAGCGTCATCCATAACCCTCGCGCAGAGTCCTTCACCGGGTTCCGCGCCCTCCAGCCAGCCACCGAGAACAGTCAACGGGCTCATAATGCAGCCTCCGCCCAGTCCCGAAGAACTCGGCGACACGCTGGTTGTGCATCAGCGTTATCAGGAGGCTATCGAATCCTACAAGAAGGCCCCGCAAGACTCCTCAATTGTGTGGAACAAAATGGGAATTGCCTACCAGATGATGTTCAATCTGGAGGAAGCCACCCACTGCTATCATGTGTCGCTCAAAATCGATCCGGACAATCCCAATGTTCTCAATAATCTCGGGACTGTTTACGATTCCACAAAGGATTACAAATCGGCGGTTAAGATGTACCACAAAGCGCTTAAGATCGATCCCCATTCAGCCCTGGTGTTGAAAAATCTAGGGACGGATCTACTTGCGCAACATCAATACGAAAAGGGTTGGGAAGCCTACAAAGCCGCATTGGCCATTAACCCGGATATCTTCGGAGTTGATTCCGGTCCGCGGGTCCAGAATCCCGCCTCGGTCCAGCAGCGCGGCGCCATGAACTACTACATGGCCAAGAGCTGTGCACGCGCCGGGCTAAGGGATCGCGCCATCCAGTATCTCCGCATGGCGCTCAACGAAGGGTTCACGAATCCCAAAAAGGTCGTCGCCGACAGCGAATTCGCCAGCCTGCTTGGCATCCCGGAATTCGAAAAGCTGATGGAGGAAGAAAAAGAGCAATAGTCGTTTGCTGAAAAGCCATGACCCAATGAGTTCCCTTTCGTCCTATAGTTAAAGAAGTGGCTTTTCTATCCAGGGCTCGCGCTCGCTGGGCTGAATGCCACTCGAGAGCCCCTCTCGAAAGCCCTTGGACAGACGCCAGCCGAGGCCGCCTGCTGTCATCGACCCGGCAAAAGGAGGGTCCCATGGGCAGAATTCCCCTGCGCCCGCTGCTGCAGCCTTTGGCAGTCGCCACATTCTTCGCCGCCGGACTCGTCTTGCTCTTACCGCCGCGCGCTGGCGCAGATCCGGCCCCCGCCATTCAAGTTATTACCCAACCATCGGCCACACCGGTCACTCCGCAGCCGGCAGCAACACAACCCGGCGCTGCGCAGGCCCTTCAACGCACCCCTGAAGAGCAGGCAAACTTGCTCATGGCACAACGACACTATCAGGCCGCGATCGAAGCTTATAAGAAGGCCCCTACCGATTCCGCGCCGGTCTGGAACAAAATGGGAATCGCTTATCAGGCCATGCTCATGCCCAATCAGGCGATGCATTGTTACCTCACCGCCTTTAAGCTCGATCCTAAGAACGGCGACGTCCTCAACAATCTCGGTACGGTCTACGTCTCGTTCAAGGACTACCGAACTGCGGAACGCTATTACCGGAAGGCTCTCAAACTGGAACCGACATCGGCCATCATCTTCAAGAACCTCGGGACCGACCTGTTAATGCGGCGCAAGTACAAAAAAGGCGGCCAAATGTACGCCAAAGCCGTGGCCATCGACCCCCTCATCTTCCAGGCAGGCTCCGGCTATTCCGTCGCCGACCCAACCCCCACCCAAACCCGGGGTGCTATGAACTACTACATGGCGAAGACCTGCGCGCGCGCCGGCATGAAAGGCAGTGCTGTTGAATATCTTCGCAAGGCGCTGGATGAGGGCTACACTAACCCGCAGAAAATAGCCGCTGACGGCGAGTTCGCCAGCCTGCGCGGACTTCCTGCTTTCGAACAGCTTCTGGCGGAACAGAAGCAGCACCCCTGAGGCCTCAGCGGGAACCAGTGGTGATTACCTGGCGGGTTCTCTTTCGTCTTATTTATAGTCGTGGCTTCCCCGTCCACGGCGCTCTCGCGCAACTGGATGCTTGCTCCCACCGAAACGCCTTGGGCAGATGGCCAGCCGAGGCCTTTGCCGCGCTCTCGGCAAAAGGAGGGACCGTGTCCAAAATCGCTGTTCGCCGGCTGCCGCCGCTTGCAACAATGCTCGCAATCCTGGCCGCCGCATCACTCCCACTCTTTATGCAAACGGCTGGCGCCGCTGCCATCGGAGCCGCAACCACTTCAAAACTGGCAGCCTTACCGGTTTCTACTCAGCCGGATAGCGCTTCCCAAATTGAACTCACCCCTGAGGACCGAGGGAATCTGCTTCT
Organism: uncultured Acidobacteriota bacterium; assembly: GCA_963833995.1. Classification (GTDB taxonomy): domain Bacteria; phylum Acidobacteriota; class Terriglobia; order Terriglobales; family Acidobacteriaceae; genus Telmatobacter. Next base: position 336,265 of record CAWIAE010000016.1, read on the forward strand.
CGCGCAAAGACACTACCGGGCGGCGATCGACACCTACAAGAAAATTCCTGAAAAGTCCGCCGACGTCTGGAACAAGATGGGCATTGCGTATCAACAATTGTTGGAACCCTATGAGGCAATGCATTGCTTTCTGGTCTCTCTCAAAGTGGACCCCAAAAATGGCAATGTGCTGAATAACCTCGGAACTATCTTCGTCTCTCTCAAGAACTACCGCGCCGCCCAGAGCTGCTATAAAAAAGCGCTCAAGCTCGATCCGAATTCCGCCGTACTCTTCAAGAACTACGGCACGGAACTCATGCTGCGGCGTAAGTACAAGCGGGGCGGCCAAATGTATGCCAGAGCTGCTGCCCTCGACCCGCTGATCTTCGAGGGCCAATCTGGCTTTTCAGTCGCCAACCCCACCTCCAATGAGGACCGCGGAGCCATGAATTACTACCTGGCAGTCGCCTGCGCGCGCGCCGGCATCAAAGGCCCGGCAATCGATTACCTGCGAAAGGCGCTCAACGAGGGCTACACTGACCCGAAAAAGATTGTCGCAAACGACCAGTTCGCCAGCCTGCGCGGAATCCCTGCTTTCGAACAGCTTCTGGCGCAATAGAGGCAGCACCCCTGAGGGTTTCGCCAGAATCTCTCGCCGGGGTGGCGCGCCATAGCTGATGTCGCAGCAGAGTGTCGTCCCTGTGTGGCTTTCATCCGTCTAGATAAGAGGGGCGGTGCTGTTTCGCCGGCAGGAGTGATCGTGAAGCCTCATTTTTATTGCAAAGCTCTGTCAGCGAGCGCGCTCGGATTCGCTCTCGTATCTATTTACGCACATCCCGCAATTGCTCAGGACGCGGACACCACCACGCAGAACCAGGGCTCAGGGCGTTGGCAAGGCCAGAGAGAAGGTCGCGGTGGGTTTGGCATGGGCGGTGGCCGCGGCACCGTCGGCACCGTGACTGCGGTGGCCCCCGACCATTACACCATCAAGACCGAAACTGGGGAGACCTACACCGTTCACTTCAGCGTCAACACCCGCATCATGAAGCAGGCTCCGCCGCGGAAAGGCGAGGCTGAAGGTGGCGGAGAGCGCACCCCTCCGCAGCCGATCAAGCCCGACGACATCAAGGTCGGCGACATCATCGCCGCGGGAGGCGAGCAGGACGAAGCCGCGAAATCAGTCGGTGCTGTCTTCGTGATGCTCGTCGACCCCGAACGCGCCAAACAGATGCGCGCAATGGAAGCCAACTACGGCAAAACGTGGCTGATGGGCAAGGTGACCGGCGTGGACGGAGTCAAAGTAACCATCGAAGGAGTACGCGACAAGACGCCCTACACCTTCACAGCCGATGAAAACACCACATTCCGCAAGCGCCGTGAGCCCATCACCCTGGCCGATGTGCAGATGGGCGACATGGTTCGCGTTGAGGGCGCGGTGAAAGATGGAGGCTTTCTGGCGACCACGGTTGCGGTCATGGGCCAGCGGCCGCAGGAGGGAATCCGGATGGAACCTCGCGGGAATCCGCCGCAGTAACTTCAACCATCAGGCCAGGCAATTCAGCCGCCCATGAACATCCCGCCGTTCACATCCAGTACGTGCCCGGTAATATACGCCGCCGCATCCGATGCCAGGAACGCCACTGCCTGCGCGATCTCCAAATCCGTTCCCGCGCGCCCCAGCGGAATCTGCGCCATCATTGCCGCGCGCTGTTTCTCGTCGAGCACCGCCGTCATCGGCGTCTCAATGTACCCCGGCGCCACGGCATTCACCGTAATTCCACGCGATGCCACTTCGCGCGCCAGCGATCGCGTCAGCCCGATCAGCCCCGCCTTCGAAGACGCGTAATTCACCTGTCCCGCCTGCCCGGTTCGCCCCACCACACTGGTGATGTTGATGATTCGCCCCCAGCGATTCTTCAGCATCGGCCGCAGCAACGCCTGCGTCAGCAGAAATGCTCCGGTAAGGTTTGTCCCCAGCACATCATCCCAGTCCGGCCGCTTCATCGCCATCATCAGCCCGTCGCGCGTGATACCGGCGTTATTCACCAGGATCTCCACCTTGCCAAATCGCCCCATCACGGCTTTGGCGCCGGCCTTGATTGACTCCTCACTCGCCACGTCCAGTGCAAACACCGCGGCCTGCCCTCCGGCCGCCACAATCTCCGCCGCAGCCTCCACCAGTTTGGCCTCATTGCGCGCTGCCAGCGCAACTGTTGCTCCGACTCGCGCCAGTGCCACCGCACACGCCCGCCCGATTCCCTGTGAAGCCCCCGTCACCAGCGCAATTCTTCCCTGCAAACTCGCCATCTTCCGCCTATCCCTCGCGCACGACGACGCGCCTTTCCGAAGCTCATTATAGGTTGCGTTGTATTAGTGGCATCTTAGGTCGTCATCCGATCGGGAGAAATCGCATTCAGCGGCCACATCGATAACTCGATGCTCGCCCCGTTCAGCGACACTTCAAGCTCGCTCTCGCCCGGTCGCAGCGCATACACGCGGCTGGTAATCGCTTCTCTTCCACCGATGAACGACTCGATCACCGACGCATCGAGAAACACTCGCAGTGCAGGCCGTGACCACGGCAAGGAAGGCAGCGCGAACGAGACATCGCCGCAGAGCGCGGAACTCCCGGCCACATCCACCGTCAACTCCCATACTTTGTTTCCGTCGCTCAGCAGGCGTACAGTCACCGTCCCTGTCGAGAATCCAACGGGCAGCAACAACTCTCGCCGCAGCGTCGCCAGTTTCTGCCGATAAGGCATCCCCGCGTGCACGCGAACACGCTCAACAGCCCCGCGCAACTTCTCCACCTCAACCGCCGGATGCATTTCAAGCTGCCCTTGCGCGCCCACCTTGAGCACGCGCGGCAATGACATGACTCCCGCCCACCCTGCCGCCGCAAACTCGGCTTCCGGCCGCGTCTCTCGAATCCATCCCCACAGCACGCGCCGATTGCCAGGCGCGAGAAAACTTTTCGGCGCATAGCAAGCGCCATGGTCCAGCACTCCTTTTCGCTTTTCTGTATATCGATGTGCGTGCGGGTCATATTCGCCCGTCGTCCAAAAGACCTTCCCTTCGGTCGAATACAGCAGGCAATGATGCCCATCGACTTCAAAAAAGTCAGGACACTCCCACATCTCGCCGCTGTCGCAGGGATTGGCCGTCTTCAGCCCGTTGGGCTTTCCTGAGGCCAGCGGATGCAGATACTGCCAGTTGCGCAAATCCTGCGATTTGTAGAGCAGCACGCATCCGCCCTCGCCGCGCACGCCCGAGCCAACTCCGAGATACCAGCCGTCCGCTTCGCGCCACGGGCAGGGATCGCGAAATCCGGTCACCGCCATTCCTTCCGGCGGCCTCGCAATCACCGGCCCAGGCCGCTTCGTCCACCGCAGCAGGTTGGTGTCTTCTGAGACGGCCAGCAACTGCGTCTCGCGCAGTTTGTCGGAGCCATCGTGAATCGTCACCATGTCGGGCGGCGCATTCTGTACGCCCGTATAAATGATGGTGGGTACACCGTTCGATACGACTGCCGATCCGCTGAAACAGCCTTCGCTGTCCGGGCCACCGGGCGTGGGCGCCAGAGCAATCGTCTCATGATGCCAATACACCATGTCGGTGCTGATCGCGTGGCCCCAGTTCATATCTCCCCACACGGCGCCATGAGGATTCAATTGGTAGAAGAGGTGATAGTTTCCCTTCCACCAGATAGGCCCATTGGGATCGTTCATCCAGTTATGCGGTGGAAGCAGGTGATACTCCGGGCGGGATGGGTCGTGAGCCAAACGGCCGGGCGAGTCTTCCGGCAATTCGGGCGCCGCAATACCCCAGGCGCGCAACGTTCTATTCAATACAATCTCCGTGGCTGTTCCGTAGCCTATCTTCCTTAAGAAACCTCGGCGATCGAGAGCCATGCGAAAGAACCTCTTCCCTTCGCAACTATATCGCGGCCAGCCGCTCTTTTTTACAAACTCCGAAAATCTCAATCACTCGCACTGCCTTTCCAGAACCTGAATACCGGTCCTGTCGAAATGCGCCCGTTCGAATTGACTATCTCACGGATATTCTGATTCGTGGGCGAACAATGCGTGTTGAAGTAGTCGCAACTTAGACGGGCGGCGGGGATGCCACTGTCATCTATCTCAGTGACAGCCCCGCTGTTTTCCATTTGCTCTTCGGGGACTCCGGGACTGGTCTCATCTATAGCTTCGCGAAAGTGCACTAAGAAATAAACGTGCCTTTCGAACCCGATCAATGAGACAAGTTCTAGAACCGGAACGTGGGCCCGAACGTGATTCGCAAATCGTTATACGTCCCGTTGTTCAGGTAGATCAAATCCCCTGCTTCCGCCCGTATGCCAAACCATCCAGCGAAAGCTTCTATCCCGCCACCGGGGTAGAGCGCGAGATGCGTTCCTGCCCCGCCAATCCCCGGAAGTGAATTACTGAACGTGCTCCCCGAAACGTTGCCGGAATTGTTCACGCTGAAATCAATGAAACCGACTTTGCCTGTTGCAAAGGCGCGGAACGGGCCGCCTCCTCCGATCCCGATCTTGGGACCGAAAAGACCAGTGATCGGACGCACACTGCTGGTCACCAGTGTAGTGCTCACTCCGTTGGACGAAGTTGAGGTGAAGTCTTGCGCGAAGTCATAGCTCATCATCGCTTCGAGCGACACATTCGGATTAAAGTTGACTCCCACCAGGGCGTTGACTCCGGCAAAGTTGGTGGTCGAACCTCCGGGTGAAAACCGAAGATAGTCGCCGTAGACTCCGAACTCTCCATGATTCATTCCACTGTATCGATCGGAGTGACCCGTTTGCGCCGGATAAGGTGCAGCCGGATAAGTTTGAGCTGCATAGGTTGTCTGCGCCGCGAGCCAGGACGGTAGCGCAAGACATAGTCCGATGCATGCAATCATAGCGATTCGATTCATATTCTTTGCTCCTTCGAGTTATGAGTTGTGTAAGAGACGATCTGGCTCTCCTCGACCTTCCGGCGTGCTTCACGTCTGCACCGGACGTCGAGTGATTTGGATGCTGCTCCAGTGTGCGAGGTTGACTCTCTCTCACTCTTCCCCGTCTCGCGAGCTGCGGCGGATTCGAGCATCTCGCGCCAGCTTGCGCGTGCTCAGGAAAGCGATCGATGATCCTTCTCCGCCTTTAGTTGGAGAACAACCGGGATGTGCTCCGGGGCATCCTACTGATATGGGGGCGGGCGGCCGCTTCTCACTTATCTCAATGAAGGTATCAATAGACAGTTCTACTTATTTCTTCCTGAACGGCGAGAGTTACTTGATCTTTAGATAGTTAGATCTCGGCTATTGCAGTTAAGCAACTCGACTTATTCTTTCGGCATCGCTGGCGCCCTGTAACACGGCACGATTCGCCGCGGCGAATCGTGCCGCAAATTGCTGTAAGTTATTCTGGGTTTTTCAGCCCCCCCCGAAGAAATTCAATTGCCCGCCTCGTTCACCAGCTTCTGCGCCCTTGCCATCTCGTCGATTCGGTTCTGCTTTTGAGACTCGGCATCGGAAGGCAGCCGGTTGCTCGCAGCCATGCGCTTGGCATAGTCCTCTATTCGCTGCTCAAACCCTTGACCGATTACACCAACCGCGGCCTGTGCTTCCGGCAGCACCTGATGGAAGTGCGCAAGCTCTTCCTGCGCGCGCTCAGGATGGTAGCCGAGCCGGTCGCCGGTTTGCATTGCCTCAATCAGAACGTCGGGCGGCGCCGCCACGGGCATCGTCCGGTTCATCGCATCGTAGGTGCCGCGCAATCTGATCATTGCCCCGGCAAAGCCATCCAGTTCTCCGCGCCGCGCAGTCAGCCCCTCGGCACGCCGCACTTCTATAGACAATCTGGCCGCGGTGCTCATGCTCGCTACAGGAATAATCGTGGTGAGCGTATTGCCTTCGAAGCTCCAGCCATCCTGGCCCAGCAGTCCAGCCTGCTTCACCGCGACGCCGTTCACCGTGACGGAGGCAGGCGGCCAGTCCGCCGGCAGGCGAAGTTGATAAGCGCGTGTCTTCAACATGCCGGGGTACTGACCCTCGACGGGACCGATCTCCACCTTGAGCGTGTCTCCTGTTTGCGTGGCCTTGATGGGCGTGCGGGCGAAAACACCGCGCTGATAATCGACCGAGACACCTGAGTCCTCATAAACCGAATAGCTGGAACTCGTCCCCGGGTTCAGCGGCCACACATTCACAATCAGCGGATCCACCGGCTTCTCGCCTGTGTGGAGCATAGGCGGCTGCATCGGGATCATCGCGCCCGCCTTCAGGTATACCGGCGTCTGGTCGATCGAGAAGTCGCGCTGCACCGTCGTTGGTCCGGTAAAGTGCTTGCCCGTCGGCCACTCGATCCACTCGCCTTTTGGCAGCCACACTTGTTCCGTCGCCAGCCCGGTAACCTTGTCTCCCGGCGCAACCACGGGAGCGGCCAGCATCTGGTCGCCGAACATGTATTCATCTTTGCTGGTGTACGCGCTGTCCTCTTCCGGCCAGTCGTAATAAAGCGGGTGGAAGAAGGCTACTCCGCTATCAAACGTGCGGCGCGCTTCTGTGTAGAGATAAGGTTCGAGCGCGAGGCGCAGTTGGAAGGCCGTTCGCAGAATCGACGAGTAAGGCTCGGGATAGGCCCAGATGCGCCGTTCCGCATCAGGATTCTTGGTGGTGTGGGTGCGCAGAATCGGGCTGAATGCGCCGAACTGCACCCAGCGCGTAAACAGTTCCGGATCTACCACGCCCGGCATGTGGCCGCCGATGTCGTGGCTCCAGTATGCATAACCGACATTTGCCGCAGTAGCTGTAAACCATGGCTGGAAAGCCAGGGAAGGCCACACCGAAATGGTGTCTCCTGAGAAGCCAATCTGGTAGCGATGATTCCCTAGTCCGCCCCAGCGATGGAACAGCAGCGGACGTTTGCCCTCGCGCTGCTGATCGGTGAAATGCAGGTAGTTGAGCCACCAGGTATTGTTCACGCCGGGCAGCTTGGTGTCGAGTTTCTGCTGCCAGTCAAGCCACCAGAAGTCGATCCCCTGTTTTTCCAGGGGGTGAAGAATCAGATTGAAATAACTGGTGGCCCACGTCTTGTTGGTGGGGTCGAAGGGCACATACTTTTTGGTTGCCGGATCGATGGCCATGGCGCGCGCCATCTCCGGGTAGTGAGCCTCCCAAGGCTGGATTCCCGAGGCAGGATGAAGGTTCAGCGTCACCTTCAGACCGTCGCCGTGCAGCTTGTCCAGGAATTGCGTGGGATCGGGGAAAAGCACCTTGTTCCAGGTATAACCCGACCATCCCAATGACTGGCCCGATTGATCCACATCCCCGGCTGCCTGGAGTTGCTCGCGGCTGATGTGCCAACCCATATCTATGACGAAAACATCCAGGGGCGTATCGTTCTCATGAAACCCGCGCACCAGTCCTTCAAGTTCCTGATCGGTGTAGTCCCAGTAGCGCGACCACCATGTCCCGAAAGCGAAGCGCGGCGGAAGCGGAATCCTCCCCGCCACCTTCACATAATCTCCCAGCGCCTTACGGTAGTCGTGGCCATAGCCGAAGAAATACCAGTCCTGGCGTTCGCCCGGCGGCCGCTCCAACACCCAGGGCCAGGGGCTGTTTTCGCCGTGCTGAAATCGGAAATCGTCGATGTCGAAAAGGGGCCGGCTGGAGTCGTCCTCCACGGCCCACCCGGAGCGTGAGATAAATCCATTCCCGATTGGCTCCCTGGTCTTGTCTCCCAGTGCGCCATCCAGGGTACGCGTCGTGCCTTGCAGATTTTGAAGATCGATCGTGCCAGGGCGCCAGGTCACCGGCTTGCCGTCCACCACCAGCGACAGGGAAAGGTTCTCATGCGTAAAGTGACCATCGCCTGTCTCTGTGTAGGTCAGTGTCAGCGCATTCGTCCTTATCGTCAGATGTTGACGGTTATCCGTCATCTCTTTGCGGTATTCGGGCACCGGCAGGCGGCGATTGAGAAAGACAAATGAAGCGTGGTCCTCAAATTTGCCGTCGGCGGCCCATTCCATACGAATCATCTGCGGCGTCAGCACGGTAAACCTGCACTTGCCCAGAATGACCACGGCTTTGGGATCGGCGACCGGGTTATCGGCCGTCTCTTCGGAAGAATGAAAGGTCGGAGGTGCAGTGGCTCTCGGCAATGCGTCTCTAAGTCCTGTGGCAGCTTGAGCGCAAGCTGCGTTGGGCCCGAACGCTGTGACCCCCAAGGCAAATCCAACCCCCAGCACAGCTGCGGCAAGGTGATTCAATTTGAAGTGCACAGGCCCCCCTTTGGTTCCTTCTACAGAGGGAAGCCTACCACCGAACCCAGGAAAAGCGCATCAAGGGCAGCGTCTTCCGCGAGTAACCTCAGCCAAATCATGCATTATCTTCTTTCCATTCTGTCGTCGCAAAAATGCGGTGATCGAAATCAACGCACCGCTCCCCGTGCGTTATATGATGTCACTCAAACAGTCCTGCAAGAGAAATGTCAGATTTTCAGTGGGCTTGCGTTGAAGCGCTGAAAGCATACAAAAACTCCAGGATGGCTTCTTCCCTGCCGGCGGTTTGAGCTCCGTCTGCCTCAGAGGCTGTCGCCTCAACTTTCGTTACGGCGAAAAGGAATTAAAGAACTCCCATCGATTCATCTATCGCGTAAGACCGAGGCGTGCTGAGGCTTTTTGGCCGTTAGATTGTGCCATCCAATAGCAGGAGCAACCCTAACCCAGTGGATGTAATTTGGGATCTTTGCTCCCCGGAGCCGTCGGGAACAAAAGGGCTCCATGCACTTCTCCTCCTCCGGCAGGCTGCTCCTCAGGCTCACACTGCCCGCCATCCTGCTCCTGCTCTCGACCTCAGATACCGCACGCTGGACGCAGATGGGCGGTCTCCGCATGGAGACGTTCAGTTTGCCCTCGGCCCAGGTTCTTGAGCCGCGTGCTTCACTGGCGTTTTCCATCAGCGAGCACCAGGCCGTCAACATGTTGTATCGAAGATCCGCGCAGCTTGCGCCTTTCATGCCGGGAAATCGGAATCTATTGCCGATCCGGGTTCAGCAGTTCTCTGCGGGCGCGGATGTATGGCGCATGAGTTCGGCCACTGTCGGCGTTGAAGCGTATCGAAAGCTCTACACCAATGAGCCGGTCAGCACCGAATATCCCAGCCTGATGCTGGCAAACATGGTCGACACCCGGGCAGGAGTTTGTCTGGCTGCCGCTGAAGAGTGGGGGACGCGGCGCCGGCATGCGTTACCAGTTCTGAGAAGTGCAAGCAAATCGGCGTGGCTCAACCGGCCCGTCAGAGCATGGATGGATCGACATCGTTCTCAGGCAAGAAGAGGCTCACGACAGTCCCGCTCCTGCCTTCCTCGACGCGGGATCGGATCTGCAAATGGCCATGATGTTTTTGGACGATGTCCTGCGAGATCCAGAGGCCTAACCCCGTGCCGTTGTTTCCCTTCGTCGTATAGAAAGGTTCAAAGATGTGCCGCATGATTGCCTGCGGTATTCCATGCCCGGTATCCGCGATCGTGATGCGCATGCCGGGTGTCCCGGTGCTCCAAAACAAGCTTCTGCGGGTGCGAACAATCAGGCGTCCTCCCCTGCGCATCGCATCGATTGCATTGGCGATCAGATTGTTCAGGACCTGCCGGATATCGCCTTCGTAACACACCACGCAACCGGTCCCACGATGCTGCAATTGAAGATCAATGTGCAGATTCTTCAGCCGTGCCCGGTAGAGGCCCAGCGTAGGTTCAAGAAGCTCCTCGGGAGTAATGGACCGCGGACGCGTCGACTGGCGATGGAAGCGCAGCGTATGCGTCACGATCTGGCTGACGCGAGAAAGTTCCTCCTGCGCCATGTCTACAAATTGGCGCACTTTCGGCTCGTGCGATGCCTGCTCTAGAAGGTAAAGAAGATTCGTCACCGCTTCCAGCGGATTGTTGATCTCGTGCGAGATCGAGGCTGCCAGCCTGCCCACCGCAGCCAGTTTCTCGCTCTGCCGCAACGCTGACTCTGCACGCTTCTGTTGATCGATATCCGAGACAGCAACCACCCCGCCCGAGACCTCGCCCCGCTCGTTGAACACGGGAGCCGCCGAAAGCCTGATCCAGGCGAGAGTTCCATCTCCGCGCGAATAGAGGTAATCCTCCGGTGGAATCACATGACCTGTCTTCATGGCTCTCGGCAAGGGAAGTTCCTCTCCTCGCATGCGGTGTCCGTCAGGATGAAACGCCACCCACTCACCATGCGATTCAATATCCGGGGTGGGCAGCAAGGGGTGCCGGCAGATCCGTTCAACGCTCCGATTACCCAGGATGATCTCTCCGCTGGGTTTGGCGAGCAGCACGCCCACGGGAAGATTGTCGAGCATCACCTGCAGTGTCTCCCGCTCCTGCCTCAACTCCGCCAGGGCGGCATCGCGTTCACCAAACGCGTCATGAATCTCATACTGGCGCTGGCGAGCGCGGATGGCGGCGCGAACGCTGCTCACAAGAGTCGCCGTGCGGATCGGCCGCTCCAGCAGCACCGGAGATCCAATCGACGCGAGGCTGTGCTCCAACCTGCGGCTTTGGGTCGTTTCACGGCCGCTGCTGGTCAGGATCAGGACCGGCAGATCAGACCAGGTGGGCTGGCGTTGCATCAGCTCTCCCAGTTCTCTGATCGAGATCGGATTCAGCGCCTCTTCTGAAAGAAGCAGCGGGCCGATCAACTGATTCTCTATATGCTTCAATAGCGAAAAAAGGTCCTTGCAGGTTTCGGCCTCCAGCCCGTTCCGCCGCAGGGCTAACGTGATCAACTCTGCATCCCGCCCTATCGGAGCGATCACGCGCACCACTAAGCTCATCTATAAAACCTCGGGCCCATTGCACACGGCTCTCTGCCGCAGGGGTTCAGTCAGTTTAGGAACTCCAGTCAGAACTCCGTGAAAATTCTTGAGCGGTTCTCCCACTTCTATACCTTGGCTACTCAAATGAAACTCCCTCAGGGTCCGTTCGTGACGGCCCAGGCGCTGCTTCACCACAGAAAGAACCTGGCGTATCGCGCCCTCCGCCTCAAAGTAGCGGAGAAGAACCACCGTATCGGATAGATAGCTCACATCGATCTCCGTCTGCATGCCTCCGACCAGCCCGTGTTGCGTATGAATCAGGAAGGTGACCACTCCCTTCTGATTCAAATACGCAAGAAGTTCATGCAGATGCAAACTCAGATCGTGTTCGCCGGGCATCGACATCATAAAGCCGTTGATGCTGTCGATCACTACCACCCGGGTATCGTTGGCCTCCACATCCTTGCGGATCTCCCACGCAAATTCTCCCGGAGAAAGCTCCGCCGGATCGATTTGCGACATGGCCAACGTGCCCTTCGCAATCTCCTCGCGGACCGGCATGCCCAACCCTTCGGCCCTGTCTTGCGCTGTGCGCAGAACTTCGTCGAATACATAAACGCTTGCGTGCCGGCCACGTTTCGCAGCAGCGTAGGCATAAAGCATCGCCAGCGAGGACTTGCCGCAACCCGAAGGGCCAATCACAAGAGTCGCGGATCCCCGATGAATTCCTCCTCCGAACATCTCGTCCAGAGCCTGCAAGTTGCTGCCGATCCGTTCCCCGTCAAACGAAGCTTCATGCTCATTCGCAACCAGTCGGGGATAGACCGACAATCCACCCTGTCGAATGATGTAGTCGTGGTACCCCTCGCGATAGGCACTCCCTCGCAGCTTGATGATCTCCACCCGCCGCCGCGCTACCCCGTAGGTGCGCTGCATCTTTTCCAGGCGCAGCACGCCATGCGCAATGCTCTGCAGTTGCATGTCGCTTCCCTCGGCAGTGCGATCGTCCAGAAGCAGAACCGTGCAATCGCGGCCGGAAAAAAAGTGTTTCAGCGCCAGCAACTGGCGGCGATAGCGCATCGTGTCTGCAGCCAGCAGCCGAAGCTCCGACAGCGAGTCGATCACCAGGCGGTCCGGCTTCAGCTCGTCAATCAGCTGCGTCAGCTTCTGGATCGTCTCCGCCAGTTCGACCTCGCTAGGATGAAAAACCGTGTACTGCTGTTCAGGGCTCAAACTCGCTTCTGCCGGAATGAACTCGGCGATCGGAAGCTCCGCGATCTCCCAGCCATGCGATCGCGCCGTATCTTCCAGCTCCCTCCTCGATTCGGAGAGAGTGATGTAGAGAGACTTAACCCCGGCCCGCACGCCCTGGATCACAAACTGCATCGCCAGCGTCGTCTTTCCCGTTCCAGGATCTCCCTCAACCAGGTACATCTGTCCTGCCGGAAGCCCGCCTGACAGAACATCGTTCAGACCGCTGACGCCTGTGTCGATCCTTGGTTGTATCGTCTGGCTTTTCATGCTTTCCACCGTTCGCTCAGACAGCGCTTTGACGAGCTGTTCCGAATTGCACCGGTTGGTTAGATGCCTCTGTGAGCCAATCCGGGCGGGCATAGCTCGAGCTCATCGTGTGGAAAGCGCAACAGAAAGGCGCTCCTTGCCGACGTCTTCGCTCAATTCAGCCTGGGGGGCAGTTCCTGAAAACCTTTTATTTCAATACTGTCGCCGCGCGGCCGGAACATCGGTCTAGTTGCGTGCGCTTGCGGGAAGAAAAGATTCACTGGACATACCTGCAGGCTCGCGAACAAAATACGTCATTAGGAAAGTGGGGAAGCAGTGAATCCCACCTTCCGATCATGCCGCCTAAAAAGCCGTCATAAAATGAGAGGGGAGGTGAACGATGCGAGAGATCAAACTTCGGACCTCGCAACGCCCTCGTCCATTACCTCCCGGCCGCTGGGCAATGACCCAGCGCTGGAACGATCTCCTTTTTGCGCATTGGCAGGCCGCTCCGGGGGTGGTGGCGCGGCTCCTGCCCGAGGGTCTGAAGGTGGATACCTTCCAGGGCTCAGCCTGGCTGGGGGTGGTCCCATTCTGGATGGACCGCATCAAAATTCGCGGTGTGCCACCCATCCCCGGAGCACGCAGTTTCCCTGAGCTCAATCTCCGCACCTATGTCCGGGACAAGCACACAGGCGTTCAGGGGGTGTTCTTCTTCTCCCTCGACGCCTCCAATCTGCTTGCGGTTGCGGCGGCACGTACCTTCTATCATCTGCCGTATTTCTGGGCAGAAATGCGCATCGAGCAACAGTCGGAACGGGAATTTGCGTTCTACAGCAGTCGCCGATTCGCGCGCCAGCCCGTCATCTTCAAGGCGCGCTATCGGGGACTAGGCCCTACCCGGCGCCTGGCCGAGAGCCACAGCGGCTCACTCGAATATTTTTTGACCGAGCGCTATTACCTTTTCGCTCAAAACCGCGGGGAGAGCTGGTCCGGGCCGGCATTCACCATGTACCCTGGCCGTTGGAAGATGCAGAGGCGGATATTGAACGCAACGATCTCGCCCAAGCCATTGGAATCCAGCTTCCAGACCAGGTTCCGGTGTTGCATTACTCTCGTCGGCTGGCCGTCTATGTGTGGCCCGCCGAACTGGTGCGACCTGCCCTGTCGACGCGCAGAACGCCTGTGGTGGTCACCCCTTCAGGGTAAACGCGAGCAAAATCGTTCACCTGTTCTTCGGATGACCCATGGCCTTCAACTCCCTGATTTGCGCCGTCACATCCGCCACCGCCATTTGCGGTTCGGCTTTGAGTACTCCTCCCGTGTCGCCCACCGCGTGAAACACCAGATTTCCCACGGATTGTGTCTCCGCCAGTGTCGCGGCCGGCAAAACCGCGCTCAGATCAAACACCGGCGGCTGAACCCTCGGCGCCGGAATCGGTTCGATCGTCTATTCTTCCTGGAGTTTCGCGTCTGCCTCAATCTGGCCCGGCGCTGTAAGTGTAGAAGTTATCCGCTGCATAAGTTGGGTTGGCAAAGATAAATCCATTGGTAGGCATGGGAAAGTCCTCACGAAATTGACTTAGTCGTTTCGGGGTTTCGCAAGAAGAACTCTGCCGAATTGCTGGAATCATACCGGCGCTCGATGAAGGCAGGATGACTCGCCGCGTGCATTGCCCATGTACCATCGATGCATGGCCCTGGTTGAGGTGGATGCGGTCTCAAAGAGCTATCCCCGGCGCACCGGACTGCGAACGGAGCAGCACGCGGTGGTTGAAGATGTCTCCTTCCAGATCGCGGCCGGCGAAACCCTGGGCCTCGTAGGCGAATCCGGCTCGGGCAAAACCACCGTAGCGCGTATGATCCTTGGCCTTATCGCGCCAACCCAGGGCAGCATACGAGTGGGCGGCGTTGACCTGGCGCATGCCTCACCCGCTACCATGCGCAGCCTGCGCCGCCAAATGCAGCCAGTCTTTCAGGACCCCTACGCCGCACTCAATCCACGCATGAAGGTGCTGGAGATCGTGACCGAACCGTGGGTAATCCACGGCTTGCAGGGTACCAAAGGTTCCGGACTGAGATCCCGCGCCGTCGAACTACTTGCTTCCGTGGGCCTCGACGAGTCTGCGCTCGGGCGACATCCGCACGAGTTCTCCGGCGGCCAGCGGCAACGCATCAATATCGCCCGCGCGCTGGCACTCAGACCCAGGCTGCTGATTCTGGATGAACCCGTCTCAGCCCTCGACGTGAGCGTAGGTGCGCAGATCGTCAATCTGCTCCGCAGCTTACAGCGCGAACACGGCCTGACCTACCTGTTCATCTCGCATTCCATGCCCCTGGTGCGCTACCTGTCCACGCGCATCGCGGTAATGGAACATGGGCGGCTGGTCGAAGCAGGCGAAGCCGAGGCGCTCTGTTCCAACCCCCGGCAGCCTTACACCCGCCAGTTGCTGGCAGCTACCCCCGAGTTGCCCGCCACCGCGAGTTAACCCGGCCGCAAAACTTCAGATCAAAACGTCCGCCGTTACTTGGATTGCGGCTGGGGCGGCGTCGCCGGCTTCTCCGGGCTTGCCGGTGCCGAGGCGGGCGGAGCTGCGGGAACATGTCCGGGCGGCATTGGAGGCATCGGACGGCCTCCGGGCATTCCACCCATCCCCGGGTGATTGGGCGGCATTTGAACGTCACTTACATCCACCAATTCCACGTCAAAAATCAGATCCGATTTGGCTGGAATCACCGGATGTGCCGGATCAGGACCCGGCCGGCCACGTGCGCCGTAGGCCAATTGCCAAGGGATAAAAAGGCGGCGCTTGCCCCCAATCTTCATCCCGTGAAAGCCCTGATCGAACCCTGGAATCACCCGCCCGAATCCCTGCGGAAAGACGATCGGCTGGGGCTCGCCCTGTTTCGGCTTGCCATCTGCACCCATCTCCGGCTTCCCGTCCTTGCCCAGCACAGGAGGGCGCGGGTGATCGTAGGATGAATCGAACTTGCGACCGTCCGCGGCCAGCCACCCGGTGTACTGCACCTTGTAGAGCTTGTCGGGTTCGGCTTCGGTTCCCGTGCCGATTTTGATGTCCTGATAGCGAAGCGAAAAGGCCGTCTTCATGATGCCTCGCACCGCGGGTATGCCCGCAGGCAGCCTGGTGCTCGAGGCCGAACTGGTGACTGCGTGATGCGCCGTCGAGGCTGGTTTGGCGGGCGTTTGCGCAATAGCGGCGGAACTGGCCGCCGCCAATAAGATCAATGTCAATGCCTTCATCGCGTGGAAAAACTCCAGTCTGGTTCTTATTCCGGAGTGTATCAGCCGACACCTCGGCGACCGCCGCTTCTCAAGCTGACGAATCCGCAAACCTTTATGCGTCTTTATGCGGTTGGCCATTAGAGTTGGGTATGGCCTCGATCACCCTGCAGTTCCTTCGTATGTTTTGGCTTCCCGTGGCCTCATCCTTCGCAGGCATATTGAACGCCATTGCAGGAGGCGGATCGTTTCTTTCTCTTCCCCCGCTTCTTGCCAGCACGTCAGCTATCGGAGTAGGAGCCGTCACCGCCCAGGCCACTAACACCGTCGCTCTCTGGCCCGGACAGTTGACCTCCATGGTGGCCTTCCGCCACCATTTGCGCGAATACGGCTGGAAACTACTGCCGCTTGCGGTCGCTTCCGGCGTGGGAGGAGAGATTGGCGGCTGGCTCCTGCTGCACACCGCCAACAGGCGCTTCCGTGAGTTGCTGCCGTGGCTGCTGCTTTTCGCTGCAGTCATGTTCGTACTCAGCTTCCCCCTTGGCCGCTGGTTGCAGACCCTCTCCGGCGGACGTCGCTACAACACCTGGCTCCTCATTGGCATGGTGGTGGTCAGCGTCTATGTTGGCTACTTCGGTGCGGGCGGCGGATTTCTCGTCATGGCATTGTTCGGATTTTGCGGAGTTCACGACATCCACGAAATGAACGCGCTCAAGGTAGTCACTGCCGTGGTGTCCATCGGGATTCCAGCCATCACTTTCATCCTGGCCCGGCGCGTGCAATGGCAGTTTTGTCTGGAAATGGCCTTCCTGGCCGGCATAGGCGGCTACATGGGCGCGCACTACAGCCGCAAGGTCAATCAGCGCGCTATGCGTTGGACCGTCGCCATCATCGGCTTCGTCACCGCCGGCTACTTCTTCTTCGATAACTACATGCGCCACCCTTAACGCGGAACCGGCCGCTGGCCAGGAAGATCAACCCACCAGCATTCCCGCCAGCAGCGCCGTTCGCGGCGCCAGATTCTCAATCAAAACCGATTCGTGGCTGGCATGCGCGCCTTCGCCCACGGCTCCCATCCCGTCGAGCGTTGGAATACCCAGCGCCGACGTGAAGTTTCCGTCGGATGCGCCCCCGGTTGCAGCTTCTTCCAGCGTGATACCCATTTCAGCCGCCAGCGCCCGCGCCTTGCGGAAAAGCTTCACCGTTGCCCGGGTCCGCTCCATCGGTGGCCGGTTCATTCCGCCTCTCACCGTAAGTGAACAACGTTTGTCCACCGGTTTCAATGCGGCGAATTTGCGTTCAATACGCGGTCCGTCGGCCTTCCGCGCAATCCGCACATCTACCTCTGCCCACGCCTCGGCTGGAATCACATTCGTCTTCGTTCCGCCACCCACCGTGCCAACACTAACCGTCAGCCCGCGCTTCAGGTCCGTCCACCCGCTCACGGTCTCCACCACCCAGGCCAGTTCGCGAATCGCGCTCGCTCCCTTCTCAAAATCCACCCCTGCATGCGCGGCAACGCCGTTGATTTCGACGCGCCAGTCGCCGGTTCCCTTTCGTGCGGTCTTGTAAGCCAGTCCCTGCGCCGGTTCCAGAACGTAGACCGCGGCGCATTCTGCCGCCAGCCGTTCCGTGATGGACCGCGAAGCCGGGCTGCCCACCTCCTCATCGCTGTTCAGCAAGAGCACGATCTCGCGCTCCAGCCAACCCGCTTCGGTCAGCATCTCAATGGCCGTCAGAGCCATGGCCACCCCGGCTTTCATGTCCAACGTGCCCGGCCCCCACAACCGCCCCGTTTCTACCCGGCACGGCATTGATTTAAGCGTTCCCATCGGCCAAACGGTGTCCAGATGGCCCAGCAGCAGAACACGCCCTGCCCCTGCCTTCGGCCCGAACCGCGCCTCCAGCACATTGCCAAACGCGCGCTGTCGGTGCAGCTTCACCCTTCCCTCCAAGGCTCTTGCATGTACATCGCAGACATCCGCGCAGGCATCCACAGCCGCCTTGCAGTCAGAAGGCGATTCGGCCAAAACCAGCCGTCGCGTCAGCTCAACCAGCGCGGACTGCTTGCGTCGCGCTCCGGCCAGCAGCGCGCGTATGGGGACGGGAAGTTCAGCAGCAGACAGGCTTGAATCGTTCATCGTGTCATCCGGACAATCTCCCCGATTCTACGATGAGGCTCCGCATCCAAGGCTTCCCAACCTGTTCTCCGCGCCACATTGTCGCGCACCATCAGGAGGCGTCGGGAAGAGAAGGATTTCAATCTGAATTCATATCTTTCCATTCTTTTTCTTCAGGATTTGCCCCAATTTGGTGGTCCGGCGAGCGCAAACTGTGGCAAAAATACCACAGTCGATTTCTCCATTTCACGTCTAATCTATCGGTTGCGAAGTTTTCCTGCTGGAGCAGTTGATTTGTCACCTTCCGCGCACCTGGAACAGACGATTGCCGGACCTCTTGAATTCACAGGGGTCGGCCTGCATTCCGGGGCATCGGTTACCATGCGGTTGTTGCCGGCTCCGGCCGGTTCGGGGATCGTCTTTCGCCGCACCGACCTCGACAACTTCGAAATCCCAGCCATCGGCCGCAACATTGCCAAGGTTAGTTACGCCACCAGTCTCATGCGCCAGGGCGTTCTCATCTCCACTACGGAGCACTTGCTCTCGGCCCTCATAGGCATGGGCATCGACAACGTCATCGTCGAGTTGGACAATCTTGAACTGCCCATCCTCGACGGCAGCGCCCTGCCCTATGTCGAAGCATTTCTCCACGCCGGCATCCGTACCCAGCGCCGCCATCGCGAATCCATTCGCGTCCTGCAACCGGTCGAAGTCCGCGAGGGCAACAAGTTCATCGGCGTCTATCCGGGCCCCGGCTACCGCATCGAATACACCATCGACTTTCCCGCCCCCATCGGCCGACAGAAGGCCAGCGTCGATCTGGCTGCTGAAACCTACGGAACCGCCATTGCTGCGGCGCGCACCTTTGGCTACAAAGCCGACGAGCGGAAACTGCGCAACATGGGACTGATCCGCGGCGCAAGCCCTGAAAATGCTATTGTTCTCGGCCCTGAAGGCCCGGAAAACGGTCCCCTGCGCTTCGTTGACGAATATGTCCGCCACAAAGTGCTCGACCTCATCGGCGATCTGGCCCTGGCGGGCCGCCGCATCGAGGGCCACGTGGTTGCTGAACGTGCCGGCCACGCCATGCACACCGCCCTGGTTTCCCGCCTCATGAAAGACCGCTCCGCCTGGGAACTGGCCCGCGTGCCGGTAAAACCAACTCACGCCGAAGAGCCTGAACCCGGCGCCGCATCCGGCGCACAGCTTGGCAGTCCGGCATTCGCATAAACCCGCTTGCCCCGCCGGCCTCACGCGATTTTTCACAGATTCACAAAAACAGAATGCACATCGGCGCAGCGGCGGTCACGCTCGTGCCCTCGTTGGCCAGTTCGCCCGTCTCTGTGTTGCGGGCAAACACGCTCACCAGGTTCGAGTCCTGGTTGGCCACCAGCATCCAGCGCTCCGTCGGATCGAGCGTAAAGTTGCGCGGAGTCTTTCCGCCGCAATTGCTGCGCACCATCGGCGTCAGCGCCCCCGTCTTCGGATCGCACTTGAAGCTGTAAAGAAAATTGTTGTCTCGATTGGCGAAATAGACAAACCGTCCATCCCGCGTAATCACTGTGTCGCAGCCACGCGTGGGACCGTGATAGTCCGCCGGCAACAGGTCAATTCGCGATACGAATGTGAGGCTGCCGTCGGCCTTGTGCCACTCCAACACGTCCACCGTCGAGACAATCTCGTTCATGCAATACGCGGTGTGTCCGTTGGGATGGAAATGCAGCGTGCGCGGCCCGGACCCCGGAGCGCCACGGTATGCCCCCGTGGGCGTCGGCTTCGCGGCGGCCACATCCACGCGGTAAATATGGATCATGTCGCCGCCCAGGTCGTTGACATACGCGAACCGGTTATCCGGCGAGTAGGAGCAAAAATGAGCGTGCGCGCCCTCCTGCCTTTCGGGGTTCGGCCCATGCACCGTGTAGTGCTGGGTCCACACCGCCGGACTCAGCTTGCCGTCCTTTACCTGAAAGCTGGCGGCGCTGCCACCACCGTAGTCGGCCGACATCAGCATCTGCCCGGTGTGGTCGAGAGCCACATGGCACGTACCTTTGCTCGCCGAGTTCTGTGCCGACAGCGGACTCAGTTCCCCGCCCTTCTGGCTCTCGCTCGCCACCTCGCCCGTAGGCTTGCCGTTGAAGCTGTCCAGCTCGCATGCGGCGAACAGATATTCGCGCCCGGGAGAGGGCGTAATCCAATCCACGGTAGAAAGATGCGCAGCGACCCCCGCGGTCTTCAGTGTGCCGGTTGCAGCATCCCAGTCATACGCCAGGATGCCGTCCGGCGACCCGGAGGCAATAAAAACGCGCTGGTCGTGAGGCGCAGCGACGTTGGACTGCATGAGGGTGGCAGCCTGCGCATCGGCAATAAAAACGCGCTGGTCGTGAGGCGCAGCGAAGGTCGAAGAAGCGGCAGCAGCAAAGGTAACAGCGGCAGTGGTCATAAGGAACTCTCGGCGGGTTAAATTCTCCATGAAACGAAATTGTCGCCCATCGGGGTTCGTAAGCGCCAGTTCCGCCGCCCTTTAGACTAGATGCAAGGGAGCACGATTTGGCCCACTTCATCAGCTTTGTTCGCATTCCGGCTCTGGCCGTCCGCCAGCATATTCGACCACTGCCGCTGCTCGGCGTTCTCGATGAAGACAGGATTCGCCTGCACGTCTGGCCCAACGACATTGACCTGAACATGCACATGAATAACGCGCGTTATCTCAATGTCATGGATTACGCCCGCACTCACCTCCTCGCGCGCACCCGATTGCTTGACCACATCATCCGCCGGCGCTGGAAGCCGCTGGTTGGCGCAGTATGGATGACCTATCGCCGTTCTCTGCCTCTGTTGTCCGCTTTCTCCGTCGCCTCGCGACTGGTCTGCTGGGATACGCAATGGTTCTACATCGAACAGACCTTTGCGGCTCGCAACGGCGTGGCTGCAATCGGCTGGGTGAAGGGGACTCTGCGCGATGCGCGCGGCGCCGTTAATCCGCAAAGCGTCATTGAAAGCATCGCGCCCGGCATCAGCAGTCCGCCCATGCCTGAGTCATTCGTCACCTGGAATGAACTGACCAGGGAAAAACTCCAGGCCGTGAACGCATAGTGCAATTGAGCGGCACGTCGGTTCAATGCCCCATCGTGAAAATCACATTCACTGTGGTTTCCACCTCCACAGGCTGTCCGTTCAGCAGGTAAGGCCGATAACGCCAGGTCTTCACCGCATCCAGCGCCGCCGGTTGCAGCATTACGGGCCCGCTGATCACGTGGAGGTTTTCGATGCTTCCGCCCTTCGAGATTGTGGCTTGCAAAACCACGGTCCCATGCACTCCCACGGCCTTCGCAATCGCGGGGTAGGCCGGCACCGTCTTCTGGACGATCAGTCCCACCATCACGCCGGAAGAGACGCGCACCGGCCCTTTCACTTCACCGCGAATGACAGCCGCCGGCTTGCGCCCAATAAAAATCCCATCGGCTCCATTCGGCATCCCTGAACCTTCATCCATGGTGATGACGCCGGTCGGCGCTTCCGGCCCGCTGAACATCCCGATGGTCGGCGGAATCCGCCGAGGCGCGAAGATATGGCCGTCCTGAATCTCCGAAGCGCCGTGGAAGGCATGCAAGACCTGCTTCGGTGCCGGCTGCGATTCGGTTTGGGTGGTGGGCGATTCCAGCAGGTAGGCGAGCGTCTGCCGCGCTAACGCCTCGGGATAGATGAGCGGAATCAGAATCAGCGCCAGAACGATCGATCCATTCAATGTGAATGTTGCCATCATCCAGTTGCGACTGCGGGTGCGAATTCTGCCCGTCGATTCGAAGGTCGAGTCTTCAAACATGGCCTGCCTCCCGGGGTGTTCAATTCAGCCGCGCCGGCTGGGAGGCGAAGATTTGAAGCGCAAGCGGGCTCGTCCGCTCTGCGCCCGCCCGGCGTGGGGAGCGGAATTCAGGGCAGTGTGCCCTTGCAACGAGGGCCTGTCTCCATGCGCCTCGGCCTTCCGTTGTTCCCAATCGGTGCCACTGTGCTTGTGTAGACACCGCCTGCACGCGAAGTGTTCCCGCGCATTGCACATTCAAGAGGAAATCGATGCATGCGGTGCGTTACACTCCAGAAGATTCGCGGTCGAAGAAACCGGAGTTGATATGAAACTGTTTCGCTTGTTTGTCCTTGCATTCGCCGCAATTCAAATCTCAAGCGCGCAATCGCAGGGCGCCCAGGTGACGGTCACAAACCCCGCGTTGGCCGCAAGACTACCCAGCACAGAGGCCACCCTCCAATACATTCACGAAGCATGGGGCACCCTCACGCGTTCCATGACGGATTGTCACTCGCTGGTCGACGTAAAAGTCGCCGCGAATCCGGTCCTCTACATGCCGGCGGAGATGTCTGCACCCCCTGAAGTCACAGCCCTCGAACAGAAATGTCACGTCAGGATTCTGGCTCTGCCGCAACGCGTCGAAAAAATCGGCCAGATCAATCCCAGGGATCTGCCCACGCAGGGATTGCTGTATCTCCCCAATCCCTACGTCGTGCCCGGTGGACGCTTCAATGAGATGTACGGATGGGACAGCTACTTCATCATCCTCGGCCTTGAAGCTGACCATCGCGAAGCCCTGGCCAAAGGCATGGTCGACAACTTCTTTTTTGAAATCGAGCACTACGGGGGCGTGTTGAACGCCAACCGGACTTACTACCTCACGCGCTCGCAGCCGCCCTTTCTCACTTCCATGATTCGCGCCGTCTACGAAGATCCCGCCAGCTTCCCCGCCACTCCCGAAGGACGCGCCGCCGCACGCGAATGGCTCGAACGCGGTTATACCCTCGCGCAGAAGGATTACTCCACGTGGACCCGCCCCGAACACCTTGCCGGAACAACGAGGCTCGCGCGCTATTTCGATTACGGAAACGGCCCCGTGCCGGAGATGGCCGATGACGCCACTTACTACGTCGATGTGATTCGATGGATCGCAGCTCACCCTCACCAGGGCGGAGACCGATTTCTCATCAAAGGTGCCGAGAATCCCAACTCAGCCGAAGCGGCGCGGCTCAAGCAGACAAGCTGCGACGTCCAATCGAGCGTCCTGTGCATGCGCGCGTGGTTCGCGGGTTACAGACTCACCCGCGACTTCTATCTCGGGGACCGCGCCATGCGGGAGTCCGGCTTCGACCCCAGCTTTCGATGGCTGCCGTTCGATGGAGCCACGCATCACTATGCCCCGGTTGGCCTCAACAGCCTGCTCTTCCGCTATGAGCGCGACCTTCAGCATCTCGCCTTGCTGCTGGGCAAACCGGCGGAGGCGCAGCGCTGGGCGCGACGGGCCCAGATCCGCGAAACCGCTATTCAGCGTTATCTCTGGCAACCCAAAGGCTCTGTCTTTGGCGACTATGATTTCATGAGCCGCAAACCATCGAGTTACGCCTACATTACCTCCCTTTATCCGTTGTGGGCCGGCGTCGCCATGCGCGAACAGGCCAAGCAGATGGTTGCCAAACTCGACATATTCGAGCGGCCCGGCGGACTATCCATGAGTAACTTCGACAGCGGCATGCAGTGGGATGAGCCTTTCGGCTGGGCGCCCACCAATTGGATCGCTGTCGACGGCCTCGATGACACCGGCTACCGCTCCGATGCGCAGCGCCTCGCCCGCAAGTGGAACGCCACCGTGGACACGGGTTTTGCCCGCGACGGCACCATTCGCGAAAAGTACAACGTGGTCCAGGGCAACGCCAATGTCCATGTAAGCACCGGCTACACGACCAACGAAATCGGCTTTGGCTGGACCAATGCCGTTTACCTGAAGATGCGCCAGATCATGGCCGAGCCGCAACCCCTTCCGGCCAATTAAAGCGGTTCTCCCAGTGAGCGTGGAGCAGGTTCGTAACGGCGTGCCACAAGCCCCTGAAAACAAATCGGGCGTGAGCGCTCCATTGATTTTTCATGCCCGGATGAACGCGCATGAGGCCCATGTTCAAGACGATCGACTACCGTTCTGGCGCAATCTACCCGGCTTGGATGTATACTCCTCGGAGTTATGCAGGTGTTTGCCATTCTTCCCGCTGCGGGGCTGGGTACCCGGATGGGCGGGCCGCAACTGAAGCACCCCAACGACAAGGACTCGTCGTCGGGGACACCGCCAAAACAGTTCCTTTCTCTGGATGGGGTTCCGATCCTGATTCATTCCCTTCGCGCGTTCGACGCGGTGGAGGGGATGACGGCGATGTACGTGGCGGTGCGCAACACGGAGTTGGAGCGGGTCACGGCCCAGGTGGACGAGTACGGTTTTGGGGGACGGGTGCACGTGGTGGAAGGCGGGGCCAACCGGCAGGAGTCGGTTGCGCACGCACTGTCTGCCCTGCCTGCCGGACCGGATGATATTGTGCTGGTGCATGATGCGGTGCGTCCACTGATTGACGCCGCAACCATTGAACGGACAGTACACGCAGTGTTGGAATACGGCGCGGCCATTGTGGGAATGCCGGCCGTGGATACTATCAAGCAGGTGGAACGCACCGCGCACGGCGCGCTGGTGACCTCGACCATCCCGCGCGAGTTTGTGGTGCTGGCGCAAACCCCGCAGGGATTCCGGTACAGTTTGCTGCAACGGGCCTTTGCGGAGGCCATAGCGGACGGGTTTGTGGGGACGGATGAGGCCTCGCTCATGGAGCGTGCCGGACTGCCAGTCTTTGTGGTTCCGGGCTCTCAGGTTAATCTGAAGATTACCCAGCCGGGCGACCTGGAGCTGGCCGAGTTTTATCTGCACCACCGCACCCGCTGATTCCGCGCAACGAGGAACGGCGTTCGCCGACGGCAAGACCTTCTGGGACAGGCACGGAGACCATGGACACACGGATCGGATTTGGCTGGGACTCACATGCATTCAAGGCGGGCGTCCCGCTGCGCATCGGCGGGCTGACACTGGAGCACCACGAAGGGCTGGCGGGCCACTCGGATGGGGATGTGCTTTTGCACGCGATTACGGATGCCCTGTTGGGCGCGGTCGCGGCCGGCGATATCGGCAGCTTTTTCCCTCCGGGTGATCCAAGGTGGAAGGATGCCGATTCGGCGATTTTCGTGAACCTGGCTCTCGAAGAGCTGCAGCACGCGGGCTATCGCATCGTGAACATCGACACCACACTGGTGCTGGCCGCGCCAAAAATCGGCCCGGTGGCCGGGGAGATGCGTGCGAAGGTTGCCGATTTGCTGTGCGTCGACATCGACCAGGTGAGCATCAAGGCCAAGACTCCGGAAGGCCTGAGCCTGGACCATGTGGCGCAGTGTCATGCCATCGCCCTGGTGGAGCGCGTGGTGGAACCCGAAGAGCTGAAGAGCATGAGCGCGGTGATCGAAAGCCAGCGACAGCTTGAAGATGTGGTGGAGGACCTGCTGAGTTCGGTGCATGGGGTGCCGAAAAAGCGTCTTGCGCCGCCGGTCTACGACACAGAGGACATTACGTAAAACAGGGATCAGGGGAGATTGAACAGCGGGCAGTGATCACCAAGAAAGGTCACGCCGCTGCAATTGATCAAGATTTTGGTTGCAGTTTTTACTGATTGGCCTTACCGTGGCGGGGAGTTCCCATTTCAAGACTGGAGCAACCCATGCACTTCGCGCTCTTGTTGTTGCAAAACACGATGGACCCCGAACAGGCCAGGAAGATCGCCATGGTTTTCCTGGGAATCATGCCGATCATCATTGTCATCGGGCTGGCTATCGTTATTCTTCCATTCTGGTTTATCTGCAAAAAGGCGGGATTCTCTCCCTGGCTTTCTCTGATCAACATTGTGCCGTTTGGGAATATCGTTCTGATCTACGTGCTGGCGTTCGCCGATTGGAAGGTGTTGCCCATTCCGCCGCCGCAGTTGGGATATCCGTATCCTCCGCCTCCGCCGCCACAGATATAGCGGCCAGACTGATACCATCGAAGAGGTAAATACCTCGCCGATGGCTGAAGAAACTCACTCCAAAACTCCTCGGGTTCGTTTTGCGCCCTCGCCCACGGGCTTCCTGCACGTGGGCAGTGCCCGCACGTTCATATTCAATTGGCTCTATGCCCGGCATAACCACGGGACCATGGTGCTGCGGCTGGACGACACCGATGTGGGGCGTAATACCAAGGCCAGCGTCCAGTCCATTTTTGAAGGGCTGCGCTGGTTGGGGCTCGACTGGGACGAAGAGTACGAACAATCCGAACGCCTTGCCCTGCACCGCCAGGCGGCCGATGCGATCTTCGCCAAGGGCCTTGCCTATCGCGACTTCACGCCCGCCCATGCAGGCGACGACAGCCAATCCTCTTCGCAAGGCGCCTGGCTCTCGAATCCCGGTATGCGCGAAATGCCACGGGAAGAAAGCGACCGTCGCGCCGCCGCGGGCGAGCTGTTCGCGCTGCGCTATCGTGTTCCGCGCGGCGAGGGACGGACCTTACGGTTTGTTGACGGGGTTTATGGTGAGCAGCAAAAGCTGGCCGACGACGTGGAAGACTTTGCATTGCTGCGATCTGATCGATTTCCCACTTACCACCTCGCCTCGTGCGTTGACGACGCCGATCTCCGCATCAGCCACATCATCCGCGGGCAGGACCACCTGACGAACACCTTCAAGCACCTGCTCATCTTCGAAGGCCTCGGTGTGGAACTGCCCCGGTTCGCCCATCTTCCCCTGCTGGTGGCCCCCGACGGCGCCAAGCTCTCCAAGCGCAAGCACGGCCCGGTCGTGAGCGTCACCACCTATCGCGACGCCGGTTTCCTGCCGCAGGCGTTCATCAATTTTCTTTGCCTGCTAGGCTGGTCGCCCAAGAACGACCGCGAGTTTCTGACGCTCGACGAACTTTCCGCCGCTTTCACGCTCGAAGGTGTCAACCGCGCCAATGCCGTCGTGAATTTTACGGAAGAAGATCCCTTCGACCCCAAGGCGGTCTGGATCAATGCCGAGCATATCCGCGCGCTGCCCGTGGAGCAGCTCAGCCGATTGCTCCAGCCATTTTTCGAAGAGGCCGGCCTTTATGCCTCGCCGGAGAAACTGCTGGCCGTCACCCCGCTCATCCGCGAACGCATCAAGCTGCTGCGCGATGCTGTGTCCGCCGCCGACTTTTTCTTTCTCGACAAGCTTCCGCCCTACGACCCGGCCGAGCTGATCCCGCAGAAGGGTGATGCAGCGCTGGCTCGCCGCGTCCTAAAGGAAGCACAAGAGGTGCTGGCCACAACCGCTTTCGACCACGATTCCCTTGACCATGCGCTTCGTGCTGCGGCTTCTCAACTCGGTTTGAAGGCCGGCCAGGCCTTTCAGCCCATCCGGGTCGCCGTTTGCGGGCGCAAGAACGCGCCGCCGCTGTTTGAAACCATGGTTGTGCTGGGCCGCGAGGTTTGTCTGGCTCGCATTCGCCTGGCCGAAGCCAAGCTTGAATCGCTTGAATGAGGACATCCGCTCGTGGATCAAGATCGTGGTTTCCCACCCTGCTGGTGGCAGGACTGTCCGAAGGATGGGGCGCCCAAGATTCGTGAGTGAGGCCTGTTCCGTGGAAGAATAAGGAATGGCAGTTATGACGAATGCAAATCCGGAAACTCAGGACCCTCGCACCACCTCCAACTTCCTCCGCGACATCATCGCCGAGGATGTGCGCACCCAAAAATACGGGGACGCGCAGGTCCAGACGCGTTTTCCTCCCGAGCCGAACGGCTATCTTCACATCGGGCACGCCAAGGCCATCTGCCTCGACTTCGGGCTCGCCGACGAGTTTGGCGGCAAGACGAACTTGCGTTTCGACGACACGAATCCCGAAAAGGAAGAACAGGAGTACGTCGATTCCATCCAGAAGGACGTGCGCTGGCTGGGCTTCGACTGGGAGCGGCTCTGCTATGCATCAGACTACTTCGGCCAGCTCTACGAGTGGGCGTTGCAGTTGATCAAGGCGGGCAAGGCTTACGTCGATGACCTCACCGCCGATGAGATCCGCCAGCACCGCGGCACCCTCACCGAGCCGGGACAGGACAGTCCTTTTCGAAACAGGTCTGTCGAGGAAAATCTGGATCTATTCGTCCGCATGAAGGCCGGTGAGTTCCCCGACGGCAGCCGCGTGCTCCGGGCCAAGATCGACATGGCGTCGCCCAATCTCAATATGCGCGATCCGGTCATGTACCGCATCCTGCACGCCACGCATCACCGAACCGGCGACGAGTGGTGCATCTATCCGATGTACGACTATGCCCACGGCCAGTCGGATTCGATCGAGCACGTCACGCACTCCATGTGCACTCTTGAGTTCGCCGACCACCAGCCGCTTTACCGCTGGTACATCGAGCAGTTGGGCATCTTCCCCTCGCAGCAGATTGAATTCGATCGCCTCAACATCACTTACACGCTGCTGAGCAAACGCAGGCTGCTCCAATTCGTGCAGGAGAAGGTGGTGCGCGGGTGGGACGATCCGCGCATGCCTACCCTCTCCGGCTTCCGCCGCCGCGGCTTTACTCCCGAAGCAATCCGGGCCTTCGTGGCCGCCGCGGGTGTTTCGCGCACCAACGGCAGCACCGACATCGAGATGCTGGAGCACTTTCAGCGCGATGAGCTGAACCGCCATGCTAACCGCGCGATGGCTGTTCTGCGTCCGCTCAAGCTGGTCATCGACAACTACCCCGAGGGTCAAGAGGAAACAGTCGAAGTCGCCAACAATCCCGAAGACCCCTCGGCCGGGACCCGCCAAGTTCCCTTCTCGGGGGAGATTTACATTGAGCAGGATGATTTCCGCGAGGTTCCTCCGCCCAAATACTATCGGCTGTCTCCAGGTAAGGAAGTGCGCCTGCGCAACGCCTACTTCGTCACGGCTCACATCGTGGTAAAAGATGAGGCCGGCAACCCGGTCGAAGTGCATTGCACCTACGATCCGGCCAGCCGCGGCGGCAACTCACCCGATGGCCGCAAGGTCAAGTCGACCATTCACTGGGTCTCGACCAGCCACGCCATCTCCGCCGAAATACGGCTCTACGACAAGCTCTTCACCAAGCCCGATCCCAACGACTACGCAGAAGGCGGGAGCGTTCTGGACAATCTGAACCCCAACTCGCTGGAGATCGTGACGGATGCCAGGCTTGAGCCTTCGCTGGCCGTTGCGAAGGTAGGGGACCGTTTCCAGTTTGAGCGGGTCGGCTACTTCTGCGTCGATCCCGACTCGACAGCGGGAAATCTGGTGTTCAACCGGACACTGCCGTTGAAAGACTCATGGGCGAAGATTGAAAGGAAATCCGGGGCGTAGATCGGGCTCTGACCTGTGCCCTGGATCGAGAGTCAGCGGGTCCGCCGGAAGGAGGGTCTGAAAAGCCCATGTGCTTCATGCTCTACGCAGGAACCAACAAACCGCTCCCGCGAAGCGCATGGAACATGAGTGATCCTCACGTGAATGTGCGGGATTTGAAAGATTCGGACTCATGGACACAGATGATCTTTAGCAAACCGGAAATTCAATACATAGGGTCCACATCACATTGTGGTTGCGCTTTTCCGTCGGTAATGCCGGATGGAGCTGGGGATTGGCCGTACTGGCTGGACCCGGTAAAAGACGCCGATGTGATCGCAAGCGACAAGCAAGAGTGCGAGGAGCTGTGTCAGCTTCTCTCTGGGCTCGACGAGGATGAGATCGAGCTTTATGGCGTCTGGGCAGGAAATGAAGAACAAGAAAAGGAGCCTCTGATTCGCGAAGAAGTTACGCTCGACGATATCCGCCGCGAGTTATTCCGCTTCAAAGAAGGCGGATTCTATCGAATCAAACTGCATTGACTCTCCATTCTTGTGCCGGAGGTCCCTGCGGCACACCCCTACGGAATCAGAAACGCCCCCGGAATCCCCTCGTCCAGCGTCGCGAGAACCGCTCCGTTCGCGCTCGCGAGTTCCAGGAGATGCCCGTCCGTCACCTGCGCTGGAGATTTGATCCATACTGGCAAAACGGAGATGTCGTTTGCATCCGAAAGGAACGTGAGTGGCTGAGCTGAATTTGACTTCATTCCAAGGAGGAGCATTCTGGACTGCGTCACGGTAAGGCCGTACATGGCCACGCTTGCCACCACCCGCACAAATCCAATTTCCGTGACCGAACACGTCAGGAACACAGCGCCGCGCTTCGATCTTATCCAGTCGACAAGACGGAGATGAAACTGATGCTGAGTGATTCCAAAGGCGATGAGCGCATTCACGTCCAGCAGATATCTCATGGAAAATCCGCGAGCAGCTCTCTCACCATCTCACTGGTCAGGGTCGGCGCATCCGGCCCCAAATCGATGGCGATGAATCCGGTAACCGGATCCTCCACCATCCGCGCTTCGTACTTAGGCTTGCTGGCTGGCGTCAGCACAATGCGGTCCTTCTCGACGGAAATGTCCATCGAATCTCCGGCGCGAATGCCCAACTTGCGGCGAAGCGGTCCAGGAAGAACGATCTGGCCTTTTGTGGAGACCTTGGTCTGCATCGTAAGACGATCTTACCGCGAAATGGGCTCTTTGAGAATGAGCCCGCTGCTCCAGTTTCCTTCTATTTCCCAATCACATCAATCGGCACGGTGATCGTCTTCGGCGGCATGCAGGCGTCCTTGTTGCAGGCCTGGTAGCGCAGTTTGGCTTCGACCAGGTGATTGCCGCGAGCAGCCACGATGCGCGTGGCGATGGTGAACTCGCCGGTATAGACGCTGAGCTTCGTATCGGGGTCGAGGGGCAGGGTGATGTCAGAACCGGCGGGATAGGTGGCGCCTTCAAGGCGCACGCCGGAGGCCTCAGGAATCGAAAGAGTCGTGGGAATCAGATAGTCATGGCTGGGGGTGTGGGAGTTCACGTGCAAGCCTTCGCCTACACGGAAGTGCATCTCGACCGGGCTGGGTTTGCCTGTGGGGACGGTCACCTGCTCGGGGTAGAGATATTCGACGGCCGCGCCTTTCAGGATCGACCGACCTGGATCGTCGGACTGGGCACGCAGCGGGATCGCGGCCAAACTCACGATCAACAATGCGGCCATGAAAGATGCGTTTTTCATAATCGTTCGTGGTGCCGGGGCACTCACTTCCCTGCCGCCAGCGCCTTCTTGATGTTGGACTCGATGTCTTCTTTTGAGGTTAGGCCCAGCTGCGCCGCGACGACGTTTCCATCGCGGTCTACAAAGAATGAGGTGGGCAGTTCTTCCACTCCGCCGTAGGGGTTACTGATGCTGTCCCCGTCCATGAGGATGGTGTAGGGCACCTTCTCCTGCTGGACAAACTTTTCAATCGCAGTCCTTTCGCGGGCCCATCCATCTTTGTCGCCTTTCTGTAGGTCGTCGCCCTCCGTCGATACGCCGAGAATTTCAAGTCCTTGAGGGGCGTATTGTTTGTCGAGCTCGACCAGCCAGGGAGTTTCGATTTTGCAGGGGCCACACCATGTGGCCCAGAAATTGATGAGCACGGCTTTGCCCTTGAAGCTGGCCAGCGATACTTTCTTGCCGCTCACGTCGGAGAGGGTGAACTCGGGCGCCGGCTTGTGAAGCAGCGGCGTGATGTACTGCGGAATGTCGCCCGCGGCACCGACCACAAGCTCGCCGTGCGCAACTGAGGCCAGCCGCGCCTCGGCGGCCTGCTTGCGGTATTCCCAGTTGGCCCAGCCCGCCCAGGCAAAGGCGGCCAGGAGGAATAAAACGGCAAAAAGGACGAATGTATTGCGCTTCACGGGGACGAAACCTCTGTCTCCATTGTACGAGGGCCCTTCGGGCTTTTGCATTTCGAGGTTTGCGGCGCGGCGGACGAGTGTCTGATCCTGATCCTTGGAAGCTGTTACCATCAGAAACCGATGAAACCCAAGAACGAACAAGACTGCCTGAAACCGGCGGAGATGGTGCGCACCGAGGCTGCGGCGCTCGAAACGCTGGCGGCACGGCTTGAGGGGCCGATGGCCGCGGAGTTTGACCGGGCAGTGGAGCTGATTTTGCGCTGCGGCGAGGGCAATGGGCGCGTGGTGGTCACGGGGATGGGCAAGAGCGGGATTATCGCGCAGAAGATTGCGGCCACGCTGAGCTCCACGGGGTCGCCGGCCTTGTTTCTGCATCCCGCCGAGGCGGTGCACGGCGATGTGGGCGTGCTGATGCCTGGGGACGTGGTGGTGGCGCTCTCAGCTAGCGGCGAAACGGAGGAGATTTTGCGGCTGCTGGCCACCCTGAAGCGCAAAGGCGACGCGCTGGTGAGCTTCTGCTGCAATCTAAAGTCGACGCTGGCGCAGGCCAGCGATGTGGCGCTGGACTGCGGGGTGGAGCGCGAGGCTTGCGGGCTGAATCTGGCTCCGACGGCGAGCACCACGGCCATGCTGGCGCTGGGGGATGCGCTGGCAATTGCGGTGAGTTTGCGCAAAGGCTTCAAGGTGGAGGATTTCGCGGAGTTGCACCCGGGCGGGAAGCTGGGCAAGCAGCTGGCCAAGGTGCGGGACCTGATGCACACGGGCGATGAGGTGCCGGTGGTGACGACGACGACACCGATGACAGATGTGATCTACGAAATGTCATCGAAGAAACTAGGCATGACGACGGTGCAGGATGCGGGCCACCTGCGTGGGGTGATCTCTGATGGGGACTTGCGCAGATTGTTAGAACGTGAAGGCGGCGCGGCGCTGAGCCGGACCGCGGGTGAGGCGATGAATGCAAATCCGCGGAGGATCGCATCCAGCGAACTTGCCGCAAAAGCGCTGGCGATTCTGGAGGAGCGGAAGATTACTTCGCTGGTTGTTGTGGATGCGGAGGGGCGCGTCGAAGGCGTCGTGCATCTGCATGATCTGTGGGGAGTGGAGATGATTTGAAGCCGAGGACCAAGGGACTGGAGACTGAGAAAGTTGAAGGAAGGGCCAAGGTAGCGGCTACACCCAACATTTAGAATAGAAACTGCTGTTGTTTGTCCTTGCGTTCGCCATGGCGGACGGGAAAGTTTGCTCGCACACTTTTATGCATCGTTGGTCGAAGCTCTTTATTCCTACTCTTCGCGAGGCCCCGGCAGACGCCGAAGTGGCCAGCCACAGGTTCCTGGTTCGCGCCGGCTACATTCGCCAGCTCGGGGCGGGAATCTACAACTACCTCTTTCTCGGGCAGCGGTCGCTTAACAAGATCATCGGCATTGTGCGCGAGGAGATGGACAAGATCGGGCAGGAGTTTTACCTGCCCGCCATTCAGCCGCGTGAGTTGTGGGAAGAAAGCGGGCGCTGGGCTGCCATGGGCGACACCATGTTTCGCCTGAAGGACCGCAAGGGCGCGGACCTGTGCCTGGGCATGACGCACGAGGAGATCATGACCTCGATTGCGCGCAGCGAGCTGCGCAGCTATAAGCAGTTGCCGCAGATCTGGTACCAGATTCAGACCAAGTTTCGCGACGAGCCTCGGCCCAAGTCGGGACTGCTGCGGGTGCGCCAGTTCACAATGAAGGACAGCTACTCCTTTGACCTGGACACGGCGGGGCTGGACAAAAGTTTCGACCTGCACGACCAGGCTTACCGCACGATTTTTACGCGCTGCGGATTGAAGTTTGTAGCGGTCGAAGCGGATTCGGGAGCCATGGGCGGCTCGCAGTCGCAGGAGTTCATGGTCTATACCGATGCCGGCGAGGACCTGATTGCAAGCTGCCCGGTATGCGGCTACGCGGCCAATTTGGAAAAGGCGACTTCGTTGCTTGATCCGGTTGTGGAGATGGAGACGACAGGAGACGGCACGCCGGAGCTGGTGGAGACGCCGGGATGCGCCGCAATCTCGGATGTAGCGGAGTTTTTCAAGATCTCGCCGGCCAGTGACATCAAGTGCGTGGCGTACATGGCGCTGAAGCGCGGGACCCGTGGAAAGCCCGACACGTGGCATGGCGTTGCGGCGTTTTTGCGCGGCGACCACCAGGTGAATGAAACCAAACTCCTTGGGGCCGTCAAGGCAGCGGAACTGCGCACGATGCAGGCCGAGGAGCTTGAGAAGTACTTCAAGGGGCCGGCGGGATTTCTGGGGCCGGTGGGATTGCAACACGATGCCAAACCACTGGAAGACGGTCTAACGGTCATCGTGGACAAGTCGCTTGAGGGCCGGCAGAACCTGGTGGCCGGCGCGAACAAGCTGGACTATCACCTGCGCAATGTGGTGCCGGGACGGGATTTTACGTGGACACAGGCCGTGGATATTCGCAGCGTGAACGAGGGCGAGAGCTGCCCGAAAGACGGCTGCGGCGGCAAGCTGGTGGTAGGCAAGGCGGTTGAAGTCGGGCACATCTTCAAGCTGGGCAAGAGGTACACCGAATCGATGGGCGCGCGGGTGCTGGACGTGAACGGCAAGGAAGTGACGCCGATCATGGGCTGCTACGGCATCGGGATCGAACGCATTCTGACGGCAGCCGTGGAGCAGTCGAACGACAAGAATGGGTTCTGGCTGCCGGCGTCGATTGCGCCATTCACCGTAGTGGTTACAGTGACCAATGTGGCCGATGAGGCACTGCGCGCGACGGGCGAAAGGCTGGCGACGGAGCTTGATACCGCGGGGCTTGACGTACTGCTGGATGACAGAGACGAGCGCGCAGGAGTCAAATTCAAAGACGCGGATCTGGTGGGAATTCCCTACCGGATCAACGTGGGCAAGAAGGCCGCCGGCGGACAGGTGGAAGTGGTGACCCGGGCAACCGGAAGCAGCGTGGACGTGGCATTGGACGAAGTGCTGGAGCACGTGATGAAGCGGGTTGAGGAAGACGCTCTGTTGCTGGCGGTGTGAGGGTTCGCGGTTTTCCATCGTCTCTCCGCCCGTCCACATCGGGCTGGCACGACGAACGAGACATGTGCGCCCTTTGATTGGCGCATAAGAAAGTGGGACACAGGTATTGGCAATCGCGTTGAAAATCAAGCTGGCACGGCCTACCGGGAAACATCCCTGGACAATGCTGCTACTCCGCGTGTCGCTGGTGGCGGGCGCGGCGATGGCGCTGGCTGTTTTCGTCGTGTTTGGCTTTTACTACGTCAAGTATGAAGGGATCGTAGATACGCGGCTGAAGAAGCCGCTGTTTGCCGAAACCGCGAAGATCTACGCTGCGCCGCGGGAGGTGAGGCCGGGCCAAAAGCTCGGCATTCATCTGATTGCCAGCCAGTTGCGCGAGGCCGGCTATACCACGGGCGGAGCGTCTCAACCGTCTCCGGTGGGCACGTACGCCGAGGGCGCAGAGAGCATTTCGGTGAACCCTGGGCCGCAGTCCTTCCACTCCGAAGACCCGGCAACCATTCGTATCAACGACGGCGTGGTGGGTTCAATTATCGACGGCAATGGCCACGAACTGGCGAGTTATGAGCTGGAGCCTTTGCTTATTACCGACCTCAGCGATGCCAACCGTACCAAGCGCCGGCTGATTACCTACGACGAGATTCCGCAGAACCTGGTGCATGCGGTTGTGGCAATTGAAGACCGCCGCTTTTTCGATCACGGCGGCGTGGATTACATTCGCCTGCTGGGGGCGCTGCGCAACGATCTAACGCCGGGACACCGCTATGTGGAGGGCGGCTCCACGCTCACCATGCAACTGGCGCGAGGATTTTTTCTTTCGCCGGAGCGCCGCATCAAGCGCAAGCTGATCGAGATTGTAATCACCTTCCAGCTCGAGCATCGGTTTACGAAAAAAGAGATCTTCCAGATGTACGCCAACGAGATCAACCTCGGCCAGCGTGGCAGTTTTTCCATCGACGGATTCGGCGAGGCGTCGCAGGCTTATTTTGGCAAGGACGTGCGGCAACTTGACCTGGCGGAGTGCGCGCTGCTTGCAGGGATTATCCAAAGCCCGAACCGGCTGAGCCCTTTCCGGCATCCCGACCGCGCGATTGAGCGACGCAACCTGGTTCTCGACTCGATGGTTGAAACAGGCGCCATTACCAAGGAGCAGGCGGAAGGCGCCAAGCAGGAACCGCTGCATCTTGTGCCGGGCAGCGTGGACGCCAGCGAGGCGCCTTACTTTGTGGACCTGGTGCGCGACGACCTGGTGCAGAAACTTGGCGATCGCGATTTCAACCGCGAAGGGCTGCACATCTACACGTCGCTCGATCCGGATCTGCAGAAAGTCGCGACGGCCGCAGTGGACTCGACCATCCACGAAGTGGACGAGCAGGTGGACGTCTCTATGCGCGGCGCAGGAGGCTTGCGGCAAAAGAGAGCGGGGCAAGCGCGAAAGCTCCTGTGACCATCATCTATCCGCAGGTTGCGCTGATCGCACTGAATCCGCACACCGGCCAGGTGCTGGCGCTGGTAGGCGGGCGAAACTACGGCGGCTCACAGTTAAACCACGCGGTGGCCAAGCGGCCTACCGGTTCGATTTTCAAGCCCTTTGTTTATGCGACGGCTTTTCAGACCGCAGTGGAAGGCACGATGTTGCCGGGTCAGACGAAGCTGTTTTCGCCGGTGACGATGCTGAACGACCAGCAGACCACTTACGACACAGACGGGCAGGAGTATACTCCGCGCAATTATCAGGGCGAATATTACGGCGAGATGACGGCGCGACTCGCGCTGATGCGATCAGACAATAATGCGACCATCAGCCTGGCCGCGATGGTCGGATTTGATCGCGTGGCGGCGCTGGCGCGCGATGCGGGGATCAAGGCGGCGCGCGGCACGCCGTCGGTGGCGATCGGCTCTTACGACGCGTCGCCGCTTGACATGGCAGGCGCTTACACGGTCTTTGCCAATAATGGCCTGCACCTTGACCCGTGGATGCTGGCCAGCGTGCGCACGCCGACCGGCGACATCATTAGCGATTACACGCCAACCTCGAGACAGGTTCTGGACCCGCGCGTGGCATTCCTCACTACGAACATGATGGAGGCTGTTCTGCACGGCAACGGGAAAGATGGCTGCAAAATTGGAGGGCGAGATTTCTGCGGAACCGGCGCGGGCGTGCGCAACATGGGATTCCTCGCTCCGGCAGCGGGCAAGACGGGCACCGAACACGATGCATGGTTTGCTGGTTTCACTACGAACTTGCTCTGCATCGTCTGGGTGGGCAACGACGACTACACCGATCTCAAGATCGAGGGCGCCGATGCGGCCGCGCCCATCTGGGCGGCGTTTATGAAGAAGGCGGTGCAGTTGCCGCAGTACTCAGACACGCATGAGTTCACGCCGCCGGACGGCGTGCAGATTGTGACTCTGGACAAGGCGACGAATCTGCTGGCCGATGCCGCGTGCCCCGACGATTATGATGCCGCGTTTCTCGACGGCACGGCGCCTGCGGATACCTGCGACCACCCCGCCGATCATCGCAATATTCTGCAGAAGATCTTTGGTCTCGGAAAAAGCGGCGACTAGCGGCTCATCCATCGAGATCGGAGCCGTCGGGCATGGGCTGGCAAAGCGGGCACCAGAAGGTGACGCGCGCGTCTGGGCCCTGGATGCGCCTGCGAATGGGCTCGCCGCAGCGACGGCACGGCTCGCCTGGCGCCCATAAACCCACAGGCTTTCCCCGGGAGCGGACTGATGCGTGGTGCGGCGGTGCATGCCGCGGAAGGTGACGATCATGTCGCCTGAATCTTCAAGCACATTGGCGGCGATCAAGCGCTGCGCGGTGGCGATGAGAGCGACGTTTTGCGACTGGGTAAGCGCAGCGACGCGGCAGAAAGGGTTGATGCCGGTGAGGAAACAGATCTCCGATTTGAAGACATTGCCGACGCCGGCCAGGACTCTCTTGATGGAGCAGCACATCGCCCACTTCTTCAGATGAGCAGGCCCGCAGGCGCTGTGCAGCAGCACTGCGTCGAAGTCGGCGCTGAGCACATCGACGTCCACGCCCGGGATTCGGCGGTCGCGCGCCAGCGATTGCGCGGTGTGCATCTCGGCCACGGGCACGTTGAATCCCACCGCAGGTATTCGCTGTTCTCGATGACGATGCGCATGTGGCGCGCGGGCTTCTGCCACGCTCGCCGTGGCGGTAGATGTGCCAGCTGCCGTTCATCAGCAGATGAGTGGCGAGGATGCCGCCGCCGGAAAAATGGATCAGCAGCCATTTGCCGCGCGATTCCACCTGGTCGACGATCTGGCCGGCGAGCGGCGTGTCGTCGTTGAAGCGCGTGAGCAGCGGATAGGTGGAGCGGAAGCCAGTGATGGGCTTGGCCGACGAGGGCGCGGCCCAAGGTGCGCGCGGTGCGAAAGATGGTATCGCCTTCAGGCATGGATTATTGCATCCTCGGGCGATGGATCGTGTGGAGGCAGCGGGAGCGGAATGCGGCGCAGATGCATGCCGAGCGGGCCGGAATGGAAGCCGGCGTCCATGAGAAAGCGGGCCATGGGGTGCGCGGCCACCGGCTGGCCGTTGATGGTGGTGATGAGCACGCCCTGGTGGCTGCCGCCGCGCATGCGCTCCTGGCCGCGGGCGCAGAGAAAATGCGCGAGGCCCGCGGCTACTTGCGAGCGCTCCGGCTCTTCGGCGGGCATAAAGACAAGCAGGTTGGGATTGTTGCGGCGCAGCCATGCGACCAACTGGCCGTTGCGCAGAATGACTTCAGCGTACGTTGCGCGGGTGAGCATCCGCGGCGCAGATTCAGAATCGTCATCCATGGCAGGCAGATCGGGCCAGCGCAGGACCGAGCCATAGGGATTTGCTGGGTCGGTGGCGGCGAGCTGCACGAACTCCGGCTTCTCTGCAGGCGGCTCGGTGCGCAACTGGCGCAGCAGATCAACCGCCGCCGGCAGCGCAAATTGCGTGGCGCCCAGCCCGGCAACGAAATAGCCGCGGCGAATGCGGCCGCTCTCTTCGAGGGCCTTGAGGACGTCGTAGACAGCGCTGAAGCCACCCGGCACGTTTTCCGCGGCGACGGATTCGCGCAGCAGTATGCCGTAGCGATTGAGGAGTTGCAGAGCGAGCGCATGGCTGGCTTCGGTGGCTGTGGGCGACGAGGCGGCAGGAAGTTCGTGTTCTCCCACCCCTGCGACAGAAGGCCGTCGCAACGATGGGGCACCCAACGTGTCCCCAATTCCCTTTTGCGCACCCAATGGGAGCAGCGACCAGCGGCCCTGCGCGGTGGGCGGCGTGGTGCGGCGCGAGCGAAAAACCGAACCGGTCTGCAGGCGGCGCGGCGTACGCGCGCTCTCAGGGCGGGCGATGTAGGCGCGCAGTGCATGCAGCGAATCGTTGGTGATGAGGCCGCGCCAGACCAGGCTCCAGAGAGCGTCGATCGTTTCGCCGGGATAGCCGCCGCCCACGGCCTGATGCAGCGGATCGAAGAAGCTGGCGCCGGCGGATTCGAGGACGGCCAGAAGCTTTTCTTCGCGCTCGGTCAGCGGTTCCGCGATGGGCCGCTGCTGCGCCAGCAGGGGCAGTTTGTCGGCAAGAAACAGCGCGATGCGTCCGTCGCGCTCGCCGATCGGCTCAATGCCGGCCCACGCCACTTCTCCTGCGGCGATCAGCGTATCGAGCCCGGCTGGAGCGTAGTCGGCAATGCGCGCAGGCAGGATGGACGATTCGAGCAGCGATGCGGGCAGGGGCGCGCCCTGCAGGCTTTCAATGGCGTCGAGCAGCGCATCGAGGTGCGCATGCGAGGAGCGCCGCGGCGAGAGCAGGCCCTGCCAGTGGGTGAGGAAGCGGGCCAGGGTGTGCTGCTCCACCGGTTCGACTTCGCGGCGGAGCCTGGCCAGCGACTTGCGGCGAATCTGGCGCAGAATTTCCGCGTCGCACCACTCGCGCTGCGGGAAGGCCGCCGGGACGAAAGCCGCCTTCGAGCACGCGGCCTTCGTGGGCAAGATGACGCAGCGCATTCTCGACAACTTCCGGATCGAGCGCAAATCGATCGGCAGCCTCGCGCAGCGTGAAAGGACCGTGGGTGCGAGCATAGCGGCGCACCAGTTCGAGCACCGGCTGAGCCACCGGCTCCAGCAGCGCCGCGGGCAGTCCCGGAGGGAGCGGAATGCCGAGCGCATCGCGATAGCGCGCGGCATCTTCGGCGGCGATGAGGCGGCGGCTTTTCGCCGCTTGGGCCAATGCGCAACTCAAGCAGGCGGCGCGCGCGGACCAGGCGGTCGATTGATTCGAGCAGAGATGGACTGGTGACGCGCTGCGAAAGCTCCGCGCGCGAAAGATCGCCCAGGCGCAGGCATAGATCGTGAATGCCATCGGCAGAGCGGGCGCGATAGTTCTCCGCCAGGCATTGCGCCGCTTCTTCCACTTCGGCAATCGCGTCGGCGTCGAGCAGCTCGCGCAGGTCGGCCTCGCCAAGCAGCTCGCGCAGCTGATCCTGGTCGATGGTGAGCGCCTGCGCGCGGCGCTCGGCCAGCGGCGCGTCGCCGTCATACACAAAGTTGGCCACGTAGCTGAAGAGCAGCGACGAGGCGAAAGGCGAAGGCTTGCGCGTCTCGACCACATGCACGCGCAACTTCCGTTGCTCGATTTCCCTCAGGATCTCGATCAGCGCAGGCATGTCGAAGACGTCGCGCAGGCATTCGCGATAAGCCTCGAGCAGCAGCGGAAACGATGGATAGCGCGAGGCCACGCTCAGCAGGTCGTAGGAGCGCTTGCGCAATTGCCAGAGCGGCGAGCGCTGATCGGCGCGGCGGCGCGGCAGCAGCAGCGCGCGGCCTGCAGCCTCGCGAAATCGCCCGGCAAACAGCGCCGTCGAGCCCAACTGGCGCAGCACCAGCTGCATGGCCTCGGCCGATTCAACGAGGATCCAGTCAGGATCGGGCGGCTCGTCGGTATCGGGAAAACGCAGCACAAATCCGTCATCGCCCCACAGCGTTTCGACCTCAGGCCCACCGGCAGCGCGAATGCGCGCGCTGACCGCCATGGCCCAGGGAATGTGGATGCGGCTGCCAAACGGCGTGAGCACGCAGACGCGCCAGTCGCCCAACTCATCGCGGGTACGCTCGATCACGATGGTGCGGTCGTCGGGAACCTGGCCGGTGGCGGCTTCCTGGTCGGCAAGAAACTGCAGAAGATTTTCCGCGGCGCCGGGGTCGAGATCGTGTTCGGCGACGAGGCGCGTGAGGGCGGCCGGTTTTGGCAAGCCGCGCAGTTCGCGGACCATCGCGCCGATGCGGCGGCCGAACTCGAGCGGACGGCCGGGGCCGTCGCCCTTCCAGAACGGCATTTTGCCGGGTTCGCCGGGGGCGGGAGTGACAAGCACGCGGTCGTGCGTGATGTCTTCAATGCGCCAGGTGGACGCGCCCAGGATGAACGTCTCGTTGGGGTGCGACTCGAAGACCATCTCTTCGTCGAGTTCGCCCACGCGCACGGATTTGCCCTCGGTGTGGGCGAGGAAGACGCCGTAGAGGCCGCGATCGGGAATGGTTCCGGCATTGAGAATGGCGAGGCGGGCGGCGCCATCGCGGGCAGTGACGGCGTTGCGAATGCGGTCCCAGGTGAGGCGGGGGCGCAGCTCGGCGAATTCGTCGGAGGGATACCGGCCGCTGAGCAGGTCGAGCACGCCTTCAAAGGCTGAGCGGCTGAGGCTGCCAAAAGGGGCGGCGCGGCGGACCAGGTCGTAGAGGGAATCGACGGGAACTTCGGGCTTGGGCTGGTTCAGACCTTCCGGTGTGGAATTGCTCTCCCAGGTCAGAAAGTCCAGATCCGGAGCGCCCAGTTCATTTGGGCGGACGCGCTTTTTTCTTTTAGAGCCAATCGGTTTCAGCGTGTTGGGCGGGTGGGCGACAATGGCGACCAGTTGCTGGCGAGCACGTCGAGCGGGTTGCGCGGGAAGCGCGTGGACTCAATGTGGCCCTCGTGCATGGCGCGCGTGACCGCGGCGCAGGCCACCAGGTCGGCGCGGTATTTCGGAAACAGAACGCCTTCGCTGACGGCGTCGACCGAGTGGCCGGCGCGTCCGATGCGCTGCATGCCACTGGCCACCGAGGGCGGAGATTCGATCTGGATGACAAGGTCGACCGCGCCCATGTCGATGCCGAGTTCCAGCGTAGAGGTGGCGCAGAGGGCACGGATCTGCCCGGCCTTTAGTTGCTCCTCGATGACGGAACGCTGGTAGGCGGCGAGCGAACCGTGATGGGCGCGGGCGATAGGCTCGCCGGCCAGATCGTTGAGCGCGCCGGCCAGGCGCTCGGCTACCTGGCGGCTGTTGACGAACAGAATGGTGGAGTTGCGTTCGCGAATAAGCTCAAGCAGACGGGGATGGATCGCATTCCAGATGGAGACGCGGCGGGGCATTTGCGAGGCAGGCCCGCAGGGGATTTCCTCCATCGCATTTAGACGGGCCATATCTTCAACTGGAACTTCAATTCTCAGCTTTAACTGCTTTGGATAACTGGCGTTGACGATCGTGACTGGGCGATAACGGAGAGGGGAGGGATCGGCCAGGTCCGCCGCCAGAGATAAATTGGCCGAGAGTTGACTGATAACTTGAGCTTCCGTGTCAGATGTCTCTGAATTATTTGAGTCAGACTCTTGGGTACACTTCGCAGCAGCCGCGTTTTGCACAGAAATTTCCACACCGCCGAGGAACCGCGCTACTTCTTCCAACGGGCGCTGCGTGGCGGAGAGTCCGATGCGCTGAATCGGTCCTTTGGTCAGGGCTTCGAGGCGCTCAAGCGAGAGGGCAAGATGCGCGCCGCGCTTGGTGGGGACAAGGGCGTGGATCTCATCCACGATGACGGTATCGACGGTGCGAAGGGCATCGGCGGCCTGGGAGGTGAGCATCAGATAGAGCGACTCGGGGGTGGTGATCAGGATCTCCGCGGGCTGGCGGAGGAAGCGGGCGCGCTCGCGTTGCGGGGTATCGCCGGTGCGGACGCTGATGAGCGGCTCGTGAAAAGCGACGCCCTGGCGCCGCGCCATGTTGGCGATTCCGGCCAGCGGCGAACGCAAATTGCGCTCCACGTCCACTGCCAGGGCTTTGAGCGGAGAAACGTAGACGATGCGGCAGCCAGGTTTCCATTCCGCAGAGCGGGGATGAAGCATGAGGCGGTCGAGGCACCAGAGGAACGCGGTCAGCGTCTTGCCGGTGCCGGTGGGCGCCAGGATCAGCGCGCTTTCGCCGCGCGCGATCACCGGCCAGCCGAGGCGCTGCGGCGCGGTGGGCGCATCGAACACGGCCTTGAACCACTCCGTTGTGACTGGGTGGAAGCAGGCGAAAGGGTCGGGCTCCGGGTTTGTCTTGTGGGGAGACACGGCTCCCTAGAGAATAGCGCGGTGCCAGCGAAGAGGAAGCGAAGAAAAGCAGAGAATCACAGCCAGTGAACACAGAGAACGGAGCGGACAACTCGTCGCTGCTAGGATGAGGGTGCCATGCGGGAACACCTCGCTACATTGCTGGATGATTTTCGGCGGTTCGACCGCGGGATCGCGGTGGTTCACTACCGCGGAGTGCGCCGGAGGGTGGCCACGTATGGAGAGATTGCGAGGCTGGCAGGACGGTTTGCGGGGCTG
Source organism: uncultured Acidobacteriota bacterium (assembly GCA_963833995.1). Classification (GTDB taxonomy): domain Bacteria; phylum Acidobacteriota; class Terriglobia; order Terriglobales; family Acidobacteriaceae; genus Telmatobacter. The sequence goes on from CAWIAE010000016.1 coordinate 379,263, forward strand.
CTGGCAAAGAGAGGCATCGGCCCTGGCGACCGGGTGGTGCTTTGGGCGGAGAACAGCGCGGAGTGGGTGGCTGCGTTCTATGGGTGCATGCTGCGCGGGGTATTGGCCGTTCCTTTGGATGCCTATGGAAGCGTGGACTTTGCATTGCGGGTGGCGACGGATGTGAGGCCGAAGATGGCGGTGGGGGATGCGCTGCTGATGAAACAGCTGAATCCCGAACCCCAAAACGGGAACCGGGGCGCCCATATCTCGATTTTCCAACCCTGGCATTTGAGGAGTGGGCCGCAGTGCTGCCCGCGAACCAGGCTGGGCCCGTGGCAGGGCTTTCGCGCGAGACGCCGCTGCAGATTCTGTTCACATCGGGCACGACGGGCGACCCCAAGGGCATTGTGCACACGCACGGCAACGTGCTGGCGAGCGTGGGGCCGATCGAGGATGGCGCGCGGCCCTACATGCGCTACGAGAAGTTCGTGCACCCGCTGCGGTTTCTTCATACGCTGCCGTTAAGCCATGTTTTTGGGCAGACGATGGGGTTATGGGTTCCGGCGATCTTCGCGGCGGAGGTGCACTTCGAGAGCCGGTTGGTGGCGCCGCGGCTGATGGAGACGATCAAGCGGGAGCGGATTTCAGTGCTGGCGGCGGTGCCTCGGGTGATAGGACTGCTGAAGACACATCTGGAGATGAGCCGGCCGGGACTGACGCAGCGGATCGCGGCTTCAAAGGGCATTTCGGCCTGGATGCGGTGGTGGCGGTTTCGCGACGTGCATTGGGCGCTTGGGCTGAAGTTCTGGGCGCTGGTCTCAGGTGGGGGGGCGCTCGCGGCGGGCTGGAGCAGTTCTGGAATGCGCTTGGCTTCGTGGTGGTGCAGGGATACGGCATGACGGAGACCACGGCGCTGATCACGCTGAACCATCCCTTCCATGTGGCGCAGGGCACGATCGGGAAGCCGCTGCCAGGGCGCGAAGTGAAACTGGGGCCAGATGGCGAGGTACTGGTGCGGGGGCCGATGATCTCCAACGCGACCTGGAGTGGCGGCGAACTGAAAACACGCGGAGACGAGTGGCTGGCGACAGGCGACCTGGCCGAACGGGAGCCTTCCGGAGAGCTGAAGTTCCTGGGGCGCAAGAGCGAGACGATTGTGACGGCAGCGGGGGTAAATGTGCATCCCGAGGACCTGGAAGCGGCGATGGAGGAGCAACCAGGCATTGCAGCGTGCGCGGTGGTGGCGATGGAGACGCCGAATGGGCCGGAGCCATGCGCGGTGCTGGCCGTGCGGGGCGACGGGCGAGCAGGCCGCAAAGGCCGTGGAGCAGGCCAACACGCGACTGGCTGAGTTCCAGCGAATCCGGCGTTGGGTGCTGTGGCCGGAGCCCGATCTGCCGCGGACCTCGACGGGCAAAGTGAGACGAAAGGCGGTCGAGGCATGGCTCGCAGGCGTTCAGTCTGCCGCAGCCGGAGATGGAACCGGGAAAGCCGATTTTTCGGCCAGAGGGGACTGGCTGCTGGCATTGATTCGCGAGGTTACAGGCGAGACTCCGCCGGGAGTGGGCGACGAGTTGCGGCTGTCAGAGGATTTGCATCTGGATAGCCTGGGGAGGGTGCAACTGTCGGCGGCTCTGGAAGAAAGGTTGGGAGTTCCGCCACCCGAAGGAGCTGTGGACCAGGCACAAACGCTGGGCGAGCTTCGGCGTCTGGTGGGCGGGGCGGAAGATCGGGGTCAGGCATCAGGGATTAGGAGTCAGGGAGCGGGAGTCGGAGATGAGGGTTCGCGGGGCGGTGATCAGGGGTTGGGGACGACGGCACAGGGATCGAGCAACGGGAGGGAGCACTTGGAGGCGAAGGAACCGCCAATTGCCGTGACGGAAGAAGCCGGAAAGGAAAAGTATCTTTATCCGCGATGGCCGTGGTGGAAGCCGGTGGCGCTGGCGCGGATGGCTTTTGCGGAGGCGGTGGCACAGCCGCTGGTGAAATTCCTGGCGAATCCGCGGGTGGTTGGGGGATCGGGGCTGGCCGATACGGAGCCAATACTGGTCATTTGCAACCATGTGACCGCGTACGACGGGCCGCTTCTGGAGTATGCGTTGCCGGACTGGATGCGACGGCACATGGCGGTTGCCATGTCGGGCGAGATGCTGGAAGATTTTCGACATTTCCGAAATCCGGAGCGAAGGCCCGGACAACGACGCTTCATGCTGCTTGGACCTGCGGCTTACTACCTGGTCACGGCGCTGTTCAATGTCTTTCCCTTGCCGCGGAGAAGGGACTTCCAGCGCAGCTTCTCCCATGCCGGCGAAGCGTTGGATCGGGGATTCAACGTGCTGGTCTTTCCCGAGGGAACGCGGACGGCGGCAGGAGAACTCGCTCCCTTTCGTCCGGGGATTGGGCTCCTGGCAAAACAAACCATGACGGCGGTGTTGCCGGTGGCAATCAAGGGCTTGGGTGAATTGAAGACGGGCAAGCGAAACTGGTTTCGGTCTGGGACCATCGAAGTGCGCGTGGGCGAGCCAATTCGCTTTGCTCCGGAAGAGAGCGAAGCAGCCGTCACCGAGCGGCTGCACGCAGAGGTGGAGACCCTCCTAAAACAGTAGGGCAAACGGGAAGAACCCCAAGATCCCTGAAAACTCCCGAGATCCATCGTTATTTATCGGCTGGCCCCATCCGATGGATCCGAGCAAAGCCTCAAGACTCTTTGGCCAAGGTCGGAACCTCAGGGGACTCCCCTCTATAAAAATCCTGTGACGCACCGCGATGGCCCTTGCAGCGCGCATACAGTTGCAGACCAAGCGATGTGGGCGTGATGCTGGCTTCGTCAACTGCCACGAAGAACCGCGACTTGACCCTTTCTTCGAGCAGTCCGAGTTCGGTGAGATGGGCAAGATCGCGTTCGATCCGAATCAAATCGCGCGAACCGGTAATCTTCATGATCTCTTCCGTTGTGCAGGAGAACGGCCGCGAAGAAACGCGCCCGAGGCCTGAAACGAACTTGCTTGTTCGCGTGCACGCTGCCACAAAAATGCGCACGTGAATGTGGGTAAGCTGACTGAGCAAATCGACGAACGACAGACTGGATTCGTCCTTCCCGTCAAAGGTGCTGGATGAGATCAGGAGTCCCGCCCAGAGCTGCTGGATCCAATCCACCTCGGCCCATGACCCGTCCTCGAGAATGCGTGCAACGATGCGGGGATGAACACGCAGCTTCTCATTCTCGGGTATGGCAGCAAAACCCTCTTCCGTTTTGAGAGCGATCTCCACCGCGGACGCGACTCGGTAATTGCTCAATCCTTCGCGAAGCAGCTGCCTTACTTCCGCAGTGGCAGAGGGGCAGATTCGATTCAGAAATGCGATGGCCTCGGCGACTCGGAATTCCCGCAGAATGTCTTCAGGTTCGGTGTGATCGGACGAGAGCTTGAGAGGACTGTCCCACAGCCTTACATCCAGGTCATTGGGCAACACAAACGACAGGGCAACGCCATCTTCGCCCCACCGGACGGCCATCGTCTTCAGCGTGATGCGGCGCTCCGAAATCTGCTCCGGGGGCCCCTTTCGTTGCAGCGTCACGGAGACCACCTCGCCCGGGAGCCACCGCTCTTGTGTGAGCAGGTAGACGCCGGTTGAACTGATGTCTTTGACGCCTTCCTGCCTCAGCCCGGCGCCACTCCAATGGTAGGCAGCAAGATCGGGAACGGGGCGTCGTTCGGCCCTCTTCCGATGAGGCAACGAGGATTTCTCGGACCAACTGTTCAATGGATTCATGCTGCCTCCGTTTCAAAAGCGCTGCATTCTCGACGGACATTTTGCAGCCTGATGCAGGACCCCTGCCTGGCATGAGGGCCGGGTGGAGATCTGTATTAGAAGCGAATTTTACTCCTTTGTTCCACCTTCGTGTAAAGAGAACTACAACCTTTGGGGGGTACCTTGGTCATTGTCAGGGCGATCGCCGGTTTGAACGCCACCCAAAAGAGTCATCGGGAGTGACGCCGGAATGTACAACGGGAACTAAATGCTTTAGCCTCAAGGTTCATGCACTCCAGCGATGACAATCCAACCCGGCCGGACGCGGCGCCGGATGCGGCACTCATAGGACTGATGGAGCGAGCGCGCGAGGCCGCTTTCCACTCCTACTCGCCATATTCGGGCTTCAGAGTGGGCGCAGCGCTGAAGCTGAGCAACGGCGAAGTTGTGACGGGGACCAACGTGGAAAACGTGAGCTATGGACTGACGATCTGTGCGGAGCGCTCGGCCCTGGTGCGGGCCGTAGCCCAGTTCGGGCCGGAGATGCGCGTGACGGCAGTGGCGATTGCCAATTTGAATGAGGCGGCGAGTCCTCCCTGCGGCGCTTGCCGGCAGATGCTGGCGGAGTTCATTTTTCCCGACGCGCCGGTGGTATTTCCCGAGAAGGATGGAGTGAGGGTCATGCCCTTCTCTGCCGTGCTGCCGCTGGCGTTTGAGATGAAGCTGAAGAACTAGGCTCAGGATCAAGGGGTTAGGGCTCAAAAGTCAGAAACACCATGCGGGGAATTGAGGTCTTGCGCTGCTATGTCCGATTCCGCTCTGTCCGATTCCGCTCTGTCCGATTCCGGATACGAACCTATACATATGATCGACCTGATTCGCAAAAAGCGCGACGGCGGGGAACTGGATGCGCGCGAGATTGGCTTTCTTATGACTGCAGCCGTTTCTGCCCGGATTCCGCAGGAGCAGCTAGCGGCATGGCTGATGGCTTCATGGCTGAAAGGATTGACGCTGAACGAAACCCGAGTACTGACGCTCGCGATGCGGGATTCGGGCGAGAAGTTTTCTCCGCGCGGCTTGAACAAGATGGCGGTAGACAAGCATTCGACGGGAGGCGTAGGGGACAAGACCAGCTTCCTCGTGGCTCCGATCGCCGCGGCATGCGGTTTGGTTGTTCCCATGATCAGCGGACGGGCGCTTGGGCACACGGGTGGCACTCTCGACAAGCTTGAGTCGATTCCCGGCTTCAGGACTGCGCTGACCCTTGCGGAATTTGAAGCGGTGCTGGCGAAATGCGGCGCATCGATTGTGAGCCAGACGCCGACGCTGGTTCCAGCGGATCGCGTGCTCTACGCGCTGCGCGATAGGACCGCAACGGTGGAAAGCCCGGGGCTGATTTGCGCGTCCATCCTAAGCAAGAAACTGGCTGCGGGGCTGAACGGATTGGTGCTGGACGTGAAGACGGGGTCGGGAGCCTTCCTGCGCAAACGAGAGGATGCCGAATATTTGGCCGCTTTGATGGTGGCAACGGCCGAGGCAGCGGGAACCGACACCGTGGCGTTGATGACGGATATGGGGCAGCCACTCGGACGAATGGCTGGAAACTGGATCGAGATCATGGAATGCGTCGAGTTGCTGCGCGGCGAGCGGCCGGCCGCCAGCGAAGATCTGCGTGAGTTGTCGCTGCAACTGGCGGGATGGATGATCGCCCTGGGCGGCAAATCGGAGACGCTGGACGAAGGTTACGAGTTGGCCGAGACGGCGCTGGGCGATGGGTCGGCGCTACGCGTGTTTCTGGAGATGGTGGCGGCGCAAGGCGGAGATGTTTCGGTTTTCGATGATCTGCAGGGATTTCACAAGCCGGGCGCAACCCAGGTGCTGGAGGCGTGGGAGAACGGCTACGTCACCGAGATGGATACAACCGCGCTGGGCTGGGCCGTGCAGCGCCTGGGCGCCGGCCGCGAAAAAGCGGGTGAGCCGGTGGACCCGCACGCGGGCATCGCGTTCCATGCGCGGCGCGGAGCGAAAGTGGAGCGGGGGCAGCCGCTGGCGACGCTGTATGCCACGAAGGCCGAGATGCTGGCCGAGCCGCTTGAACTGATCAAACGCGCCATCGTGATTTCCGGCGCCCCACCGGAACCCGTTCCGCTGGTGAGCGGCATCTTCACCCGCGAAATCGCGGAGGAATATTTGAAGAATGCTGTAAGGTAATTGGAAAGCAGCTTCCAGCTTCAGCCTGCCGCTTTCGTCAAAGTTGCGGACGTGCATCTACGAATTGACTTGTAGCCATTGGCATAAGGACGGGGCGTGAGCCGTCGGCCCAGAGCTGCCCCGCGAGGAGATCTCGGTTTGGACCGATTTACGGGGATTTTGGGGATATTGGCCGTACTGTTGGCCGCGTGGCTGGGTTCGACGGATCGTTGGCATATCCGCTGGCGCACGGTGGCATGGGGATTGAGCCTGCAAATCGTCTTCGCCTTCGTAGTATTGCGCTTCGACTACGGACAGAGGGCGATGGCTTGGGCCGGCGATGTGGTGAACAAGATGCTGGCCTCAACGGCTGCGGGCACCACGGTGCTTTTCGGAGCCCTCGGCACACCCAACACGTCCCTGGGTTCCATTTTTGCTTTTCAGGTGCTGCCGACCATCATCTTCATTTCGGCGTTCTTTGCAGTGCTTTACCACATCGGCGTGATGCAGATCATTATTCGCGGGCTGGCGTGGGTAATGCTGAAGACGATGCGCATCTCCGGTGCGGAAAGCATGAATGTGGCCGCATCCATCTTCATGGGGCAGACCGAAGCGCCGCTCACGATCCGGCCGTTTCTTTCCAAGGCCACGCGCAGCGAGCTAATGACGATCATGACCAGCGGAATGGCGCACGTTTCGGGCGGCATCATGGCCATGTACATTGCGCAGGGAGTAGCCGCCAAGCACCTCTTGGCAGCGGTCATCATGACTTCGCCGGGAACCATTCTTATTTCGAAGATGCTGGTACCGGAGACCGCCGTGCCTGCTACCGAAGGCCGGGTCGTGATGCCGAGAGACGAGTTGCACAAGGACGAAAACCTGATTGGCGCCATTGCGCGTGGCACCATCGACGGGGGCAAGCTGGCACTGAATGTAGCCATCATGCTGATCAGCTTTCTAGCGCTGGTGGCGCTGCTTGATAGCTTGCTGGGTTGGGTCCACATGCATGCCGGACTGCACTGGGTGCCGGGAAGCCTGGGGCAGATTCTGGGCTTCGTGGGCGCGCCGGTGGCCTGGCTGATCGGCATTCCATGGCACGATTGCAGGGCCATCGGCGACTTGCTGGGCACGCGCATGGCTCTGAATGAGGTGGTGGCGTACATCGCGCTGGGAGCAGAGAAGGCTACGCTGTCGCCGCGGTCGTTCACCATCGCAACGTTTGCCCTGTGCGGCTTTGCCAATCTCGGTTCGATTGGAATGCAAATCGGCGGGATTGGCGCGCTGGTGCCGGAGCGGCGCAACGACCTGGCGCGACTGGGCGTGCGAGCCATGCTGGCGGGGACCATGGCAAACCTGATTTCAGCTTCGATCGCGGGCATGTTTCTGGGGTGAGGCAGCTAAGGGGAGATAGCTGGACAAGTCGATTCCTATTGGACGATTGTGGAGCCGATTTTCTCATCATCTGGCCTTCGCGGACGCGACGAAAACCTCGCCATTCGATGGACCGGACAAGAAATTCTGGGAGAAGGCCGAAACCGACGACGGCGGATTTCAAGAAGCCGCAACGCGATATCCCCCGAATCTACGCAATTCCGGTTCGCAAGCGCTTCACCCGGTAGAAGACTGTCAGGAATGTCACCGTCCCGCAACTGAGCAGGCTCGCCGCCATGCCGAGAATGAGCGAAAGATCGTGCTGGTAGAGGCCGTGAACGATGCCGATCGCCTGCAGCACGCTGAAACCGCCGAATGTGATGAGCGAAATGCCTTCGTCGCTCTCCTTCCGCCAGACTGCTACGACTTGCGGAACGAAGAGCAACGCGTTGCAAATCAGACCCAAACCGAAGATGACCGCAACGATCTGCTTCATCCCGTCCGCCCATCGCTGCGGAATCTGAGCGCGCCGCGGGCTTTCGCCTTGGCCGCTTCTTCCTCCCGGGTCTTGGCGGCGGCGTTGGTTTCAAGCGAAGCGAGCAGGCGAGAAGAGATCAACGCGATCTCGTCGACAGCGGCGAGGAAAGCAGCCTCGTTGGCCCGCGAAGGCCTCGTGAATCCGCTGATCTTCCTCACAAACTGGAGCGAAGCCCCTCGAATTTCCTCTTCAGTGGCGGGAGGATCGAAGTTGAAGAGTATTTTGATGTTCCGGCACATTCCGCAACCCCTCCATCAAAACAGGCGCGCGTGCTTCACACCTGCCTGAACCAGTAACTATATCTTCACTCGACTGGACCGTGCATGCACAGCGTGAGCCTGTAGAATGGGCACAAGCATCTCTCAGGATTGGCAATGACCTACTTCGATCAGGTGGCTGAGGCGGCGAAGTTTCTGCGCGGCAGGCTAGGCGGGCTGGCTCCGAGTGTGGGGGTCGTGCTCGGCTCCGGACTGGGGGCCGTGGCCGACGCGGTCACTGAAACAGTGGTTGTGCCATATCGGGAGATTCCGCATTTTCCGCAATCGACGGTGGACGGGCACTCCGGACGGCTGGTGGCCGGAAGGCTGGGAGGCGCACCGGTCATCATCCTGCAGGGCCGGGTTCACTTTTACGAGGGCTATTCCCTCGCCGAGGTTACGTTTCCGATGCGGGTGCTGGGGATGCTGGGGCTGAAAACCGTGGTGCTGACCAATGCGGCGGGGGGCATCCGTGAGAGCTACCGGCCGGGCCAACTGGTTCTGCTTTCCGACCATATCAACATGATGGGATGGAATCCGTTGGTGGGACCAAATGAGCCGCGCTTTGCCACCAGGAAGGGCACCGGCCTGCGCTTCTTCGACATGACCGAGCCGTACTCAAAGCGTTTGCGCGCGCTGGCCCATCAGGCGGCTGCCGATGACGGACTCACGCTGGAAGAGGGCGTGTATGTGGCTGTGAGCGGCCCCAGTTTCGAGACTCCAGCAGAGATTCGAGCCTTTCGCACTCTGGGGGCCTCGCTGGTGGGCATGTCCACGGTACCAGAGACCATCGTGGCGCGGCACATGGGGATTGAGGTACTGGGGATCTCCTGCGTGACCAACCTTGCTGCGGGACTGGGCACGCATCGACTCAGCCACGAGGAGGTGTTTGAAACAGCGCGCCTGGTGGAACGGCGGCTGTCGAGCCTGTTGGAGCGGCTGGTGGTTTGGATCGCAACGCTGCTGGAAGCTGAGGCTTGAGCGAAGACCCCATGAGGGAAGGGTGGCACACCGCGCGCCTGCCGTTTCCCCCGTTGGTGATGGGAATTGCAGGGGCCTCCGGTTCGGGTAAGTCAACCCTGCAATAGAATTGGCGCTCGAACTCGGCCGAGTTCACTTCCCTCTCGACAACTACTATCGCGATCTTTCTCACCTCCCCTTGGAAGAGAGAGCACGGCAGAACTTCGACGGCCCGTGGCAGATTGAAAGCTCTTTGCTCGCGGCGCATGTGGCTGCGCTGGGGCGGAACGAGGCAATTGAACGTCCGTTCTATGATTTTTCAACCTACGTTCGCATTCCGGGGCAAACGGAGACAGTGCGGGCCGGAGCATTTCTGCTGGTGGAAGGGCTGTTTGCGCTCTACTACCCCGAACTGCTGCCGATATACCAGTTGAGCGTTTATGTGGACACACCCGACGAGGTTTGTTTCGACCCTGCTCGAGCGCGACATGGAACGACCGGAAAGGACGCCGGAATCGGTGTGGAGGCAATACCAGGCAACGGTGGATGGAACGGAGGCACTGGGCTGGAAGGTGGAGCAGGTGCTGGCGGCGAATGCGCGATCGAGGGTTGGTGCGGCTCGTGGGACGGTGAAGGCTGGGACCGAGGGCTCGGGCCAGGGAAATGGGCATCTTATGCCACATCCCCTGGCGGAAGGAGCAAGGTTCCTTCCTTTGACCCCCTTCGGTACTCTTGAATATGACTCTTTATAACTGGAGGACTTGAATTTCCGGAATTCCACTTCCGTAGCCCGGACATACACAAAGGTGGTACATCCAGGAATGTTGAGATGGCGCTACTCTCAAGGCGGGTATCGGCATTGGTTCTTTCACTGGAAATTCACGTGAATCCAAACGCCCTTGAACCTCGTACAGATAAGTTGAAGGCAATGATCAGCAGATGGCTCAAGACGAGAGAGAGACAAGTGGCAGGCTGGCTGCGACAGGGGATTTCTCCGCGCAGGCTGGCGCTGACGCTTGCACTGGGCTTCGCCATCGGGTGCCTTCCCGTGGTGGGCATTCCCACGGCTCTGTGCGCGATGTTGGCGCTTGCGCTCCGGTTGAATCTGCCCGCGATTCAGGTTGCAAATTATGCCGCGATGCCGCTGCAGGTGTTGCTAATTCTTCCTTTCGTCCGGCTGGGTGGGTGGCTGTTCACGACAGGCCAGCATTCTGGGCTGTCAATGCGCGGATCTGCGGCGCAAATGCTATGGAGTTCCGGAAGCATGGCGGGGCAGGCATTGGGCGCGTGGCTGGTGATTGCGGTTCCGGCGGTGCTTCTGATGACGTTTGCATTGACGGCGCTGCTGCAGCGTGTTCCGGCGCTGGCAGAAGCTCGGGACTGAGACGCTGATCAGCTTCGCTCCCGGTGAAACATACGGAAATATGGAATAAACAAAAGCTAGAATGATTAGACTCCCCACCTTCGGGCCGTAGAAAGCGCCGAAGGTGGGGAACCAATTGCGGCATTCTCGACAAAATCTCTCGAATTCGGTTCTGAAAATCAGCCGGCTTCAACCAGGCCGTAGCGGCGTTGCCAAGCTTCCGTGAGCTGCGCTTTTACACGCGCTCGCTCGGCATCCGTTGCTTCAACCCCCGAAGTGCTGGCAAATCGAGAGGCCTCCTGTTTGGCAAGCTCGAGCAGTTGGCGGTCCCGGAGCAGGTTGGCTACGCGGAAGTCGGGGAGCCCGGCTTGACGGGTTCCGAAGAACTCGCCGGGACCGCGCATGGAGAGATCCAGTTCGGCTAGTTCGAATCCGTCCTGGGTGCGGACCATGGCTTCGAGCCGCTCTTCGGCGAGGGGCGAAACGCGCGAGCCGCTGATGAGAATGCAATAGCTTTTGGCTGCGCCGCGGCCCACGCGTCCGCGCAACTGGTGCAACTGCGCGAGCCCGAAGCGCTCAGCGTGCTCGACCACCATTACCGTGGCGTTGGGCACGTCGACGCCGACCTCGATAACCGTAGTGGCGACGAGAACGTCGATCTCGCCGCGCTGGAAGCGGCGCATGATGATTTCTTTTTCATCGGCATCGAGACGGCCGTGTAGCAGGCCGACGCGGAGGCCGAGAAGCGGCCCGGTGCTAAGTTTCTGATGCATCTCCACTGCGGACCTCAGTTCCGCTCCTTTGCTCTTTGGAGCAGCATTACGGGATGCAGGAGATAAGGCCGAGAACGCAGCCTGACTAAACAACTCCGCTGTTTTGCCTTTGCGGACAGCTTTGCGCGGCGGCGAAGTTGCGTCGGCCGCATCGGCAGCGTCACTGGGAAAATCAAGCTCGGGCTGATCGTCTTTGGTTCCTTCAATTACGGGATAGACAATGTAAGCTTGGCGACGCTCCCGCGTTACTACCTTTCGGATAAAGGCCCACACTTCCTCACAACGTTCGCCGGGAACGCGGCGGGTGACGATGGGCGTGCGGCCGGGGGGCAGCTCGTCGAGCACGCTCACGTCGAGGTCGCCGTAGAGGGAGAGCGCGAGGGTTCGCGGAATGGGCGTGGCAGTCATAACGAGCATGTCGGGCTCGGCCTGATTGGGCTTTTTCATCAGGCGAAAGCGCTGCAGCACACCGAAGCGGTGCTGCTCATCGACCACGACCAGGCCGAGACGATCGAACTCGACTTTTTCTTCAATCAACGCGTGCGTGCCAATGATAAGCTGCACCTCGCCGCGGCTGATAAGGCCGCGATTGGCGCGCTTGCGGTCCTCATCGAGCGAGCCGGTGAGCAGGACGATTCGATAGTTTCGCGAAGAACGCTCGAGCAGCTTGCGCGCCGCCAGAAAATGCTGCGTCGCCAGAATCTCGGTGGGAGCCATCAGGGCGGCCTGGTAGCCGTTTTCCATGGCGACGAGCATGGCCTGAAGGGCGACGATCGTCTTTCCCGAACCCACGTCGCCCTGGAGAAGGCGGCGCATGGGGCTGGGCTGGCGCATGTCGGAAACGATTTCGCCCAGAGTGCGCTTTTGTGCGGCGGTGGGATGGAAGGGCAACACTTCCCGAATCGCCTCGCGTACCTTGTCGGTGGTGGCAAAGCCGATACCGGGGCGCTCGCGCATGCGGCGTCGCTTGAGTTCCAGGCCCAGTTCCAGAAAGAACAGCTCTTCGAAGATAAGGCGACGATGTGCGGGCGTGGCGGATGCCTGCAACTGCGCGAAGGACGTCCCTTCTGGCGGGTAATGGACCTCGCGCAGAGCGATTTCGCGGGGAGTCAGATCGAGACGGGCGAGCATGGCCTTTGGAAGGCATTCCGGCACCGTGCCCCGCATGGATTCGAGCAGGTTGAAGATGACCTTGCGCTGCCATCGCGAGGCCAAACGGCTGCCGCCCAGCGACTCGTAGACGGGGGTGATGCGGCCCACTTCGAGCAGCCGCGTTTCGGCGTCGTCACTGGCGTCGGGCAACAGCTCAAACTGGGGTTGAATCATTTTGAGGTTGCTGGACGAACGCGAGGGCTCCAGCCTGCCGTAGAGTGCCACGGTTTGTCCGGCGTGGAACTTGCCATCGAGGTAGGTGGCGTGGAACCAGATGCATTTGAGGGCATGGCGCCCCTGGCCCACAGTGAGTTCGAAGAGCGGCATGCGGCGCGTGCGCAGCAGGGCGGCTCCGCGTACCTCGGCGATGACGCTGGCGGTCTCGCCGGGCCTCAGTTCGTCGAGCGGGCGAGGATTCTGGCGATCCTCGTAGCGAAAGGGAAGGTGGTAGAGCAGGTCTTCTGCGCTTTGGATGCCCTTGGCGGCAAGCATTTCCGCCAGGCGTGGACCCACCCCGCGCACGTACATGACTGGGGTATCGAGGCCGGGCACACCTTGGATGCTAACTCATTTATATGGGCCGTGTGCGAATGGGTCTTTCACGCGGGCGGCGGACTTAGACCTCGGAAATCGCGAAGCGTGCGGTGCGCACTTCGGCGGCCAGCACGCGCAAAATGCAGAGGGATAGGTGAGGCTCATTCAGCATCAGACGCGAGAACTCCTCTCGCGACACGAAGCAAAGTTCAGCCCCTTTGAGCGCCTTGGCCGTGAGCGAGTAGGGCTGATTCCCGATGAGTGCGGGAAGGCCAAGCAACGAACCTGGGGCGACCGGAATTGACATGATCACATCCCCGGTTGAAGAACTCATGGAGAGCCTGGCTCCTCCTCCGCGGAGAACGTAGAGACCGCTGGGCGATTCACCCTGGGTGAACAGGACGCGATCTTTTTCGCAGAGGACCGGCGTTGATCGTTTTTCCAGCGCCTCAACCAACTCACGATCGGCAACGAAGGCAGATGAGTCAAGCTTCACTCTAGTTCTCCAAGCGCCAAGGTGAGACGACCAGTACAATCATTCGAGCGGCGCGACGATGTAGGTATGGTTTCACCGATCGTGCGCAGAAATTGTGATGCGAATCACATATTCCGGGTTATCAGAGCGGCAGGGCCTGAAACGCTGTATTTGCGGGCCGTTTGAGAAGACCGGCGATCCAATGCGCGAAGAATGCCTCAGTGTTGGTCAGCCGCCTGGGGTATCACTAGAGGAAGAGATGTCGCCGGCGCCGCGGTATCTTTAGCGAATAGAACGTAATAACCCTCCCAAGCCTTTTCCCGCATCGCCACTCGCCAGCCCGGTGTGTGCTGAAGCACGTACGAAAGCCCCGTTTCCTCTTTCAGCAGCACATGATCGATCCGGTATTTGGATAGCAGTTCAAAGGAATCGTCGAGATCCGTGATTCTGCCCTCGTCCTGCATCACACCGTGGTGTTCGAAGCTGTCAAACCGGGAATCCATGAAATTGGGCTTGGATTCAAAATCCATCATGCCGCCCACATAATCCCAATTGAACGTGCGCCACGTCGGCTGAACTTGCGCAATGGTCTGTAGGGGAAACATCTTGGCAAGCATGTCCTTGAGAGTATTCTCCGACGGAAACATGAGCACCATCACGACGATGGCGCCTGCGACCATCAAGGCGTTCATCGCCGGAATTGTTTTCTCGTCCGACTCGGTGCAAAAACTCCTCTCAATGTCTCTGGCCAGCATGGGCGTGGTCAAAATTGCGGCCAGATAGGTGAAGCGGTGGTGCGAAAACGCCGCGTACCAGGCAAGAAAGACGATCGCGAGTTCGTAGATCTTCCACTTTCGCCCCCGGATGCAGTTGGCGATGACCATGAGACCGATCGCAACCAGTGCGCCCCTCCCTTCAAGCGAGGAAAGATTCAATGGCTGCCATTCCGTGATCGTGGCCACGCTGACCTTCTGGTTCAGAATCATGTCGAGCGGGTTCCACAAGAGGCGCCACCCATAAGGATTCACCAGAAGCACAGCCAGACTGGCGCCCAGAACGGCAAACAGGCGATTTCGGTCTTTCGGTGTGAAGGCCTCCTGATCGAACACGCCTAATTTGACATGGAAGATCCCGCAAAGGATATAGAGGGTAAGCAGGTTGATGCCGATAAACCAGGTTCCATGCAGATTGATCCAAGCACAGAAAAGCGGAGGGAGAAGCCATAGCAGGTGCTTCTTGCCCCGTTCGGCGGCTTCCAGAATCGCCATCTCCGCCGACATGGCCAGGTAGGCAAAGGCGATGGTTCGGGGACCGGCATTCACGGTCATTAAAAACAAACCCACACCCGCCGCCCAGAACGCGGCCCCGGAGTGGCGAGAGGCCAGGTATCCGCGCCAGTAGATGAACAGGACGTTGGCACCGAGGGCCAACCAGGTCACCAGGTAAATCCCTCTGAGCCCCATGGACTTATACCCGAACCAGAAGGGCAGTTCCGCAAGCCATTCCCAGTTGAGCCAGCGCTGCCCGGCCACGGTGAAGGCATAGGGGTCGGTCTGGATAAAGTGATGCGTGCCGAAGAGGAAACGCGCATCGGCGAGGTGCCACCAGATGTCTGGGTCGACGAGCAGGGTCCTGGCCAGGTTGAGAGTTGGCACAACAAGCAGTGGGAGCGTAAGCAGGAGCGCGCAGTTCATCAGGTGGCGGGAGAAGAGGCGGTTAAAGACGCATAACCACGGATTCGCCGCCCCCCCTGGGCTGATAGCGGACCCTCTCCCGACCTGTTCGGCTGGCGTGGCATTCATATCAATACATTAATATCCGCGAAAGCTGAATGGCCTGATCCAGGGGACTCCCACGTTACCGAAGGACTATAAAACCCGGGCCTGTGAGCAAGTTCCCGCTTCACGGCCGAGGGCGCAACAGTTACGATACAAACAGCCGATATCCAAACATTTGAGGGTACACCGGTCACCTGCTCCGCAGAAGTGCGGGGTGAAGACATGATCAATTCTCACAATAGTTTCGCGTTGGGAAATGAAAACTCTCGCAAAGGGTCCGGAAAGCCACGGGTTACCTCAGTGTTACCGATTCGCACCAACGTGGTATTGACCCGCCTGGCTCTGCCGATCAAAATCACGATCACGAGATGTCTTTGAAAAGTTAATGCAAGATCGATTAACTTGAGCAGATTCCCTAGCAGAGGCATCCCGGCATACTTTGAGATCCGGCAAGTGTGCCGACAGATAGTCCAGTACGAGTCCCCGGGGGCGTGTAATTGCGCCGTCTTCATGCTGGCGCGATAGGAAAAGAGACTTACCACTTATGATTCGGATTGGACTGCTTTCAGAAGACGGCGCGCTTCAACCTCTTCTTTCCTCAGCGTTGGGAAAAGAGTTTCAGATTGAACTTGCGGCGGATGCGGATGAAGTCGATGTGTTAGTCGAAGCTGCGGAATGCGACGTAGTTCTTCTGGATCTGAACTCGAATAACGATTTGATCAAAGACCGCGTGGAAAGCGCGCGTCGCGTGATTGCGTCGCAGGTGCCGTCGGTGGTGATGGCGGATGACGGTCTGCGTTCAACCGCGGTGGAACTGGTAAGGCTGGGTGCCTACGGCTACTGCCGCAGACCCCCCTCCATTCGGGAATTGAAAGCAATGCTGTGCCGGGCAAGCGAGAACTCCTCGCTTAAACGGCAACTTCAGACCGTGCATCAACGCATTGAAGCCGTAAGCAGCTGTGATCGGCTGATCGGATCGAGCCAGCAGATTCGGCAGGTCTATCAGTTGGTACACCGTGTGGCTGACCTCAATGCCTCGGTTCTCGTGACCGGTGAAAGCGGCACCGGCAAAGAGCTGATTGCACGAGCTATTCACAACCTTGGTTCTCGTTCTGAGCGCCCTTTCGTGGCTGTCTCCTGCGGCGCAATTCCGGAAACACTGATTGAAGCCGAGTTGTTCGGCCACGAAAAGGGCGCATTTACCGGCACTGTGGGAGCCCGCGAAGGGTACTTTGAACAAGCGCGGGACGGCACGCTTTTCCTGGATGAAATCGGAGACCTGAGCCTTTACACCCAGGTAAAACTGCTGCGCGTCTTGCAGCAGATGGAATTCAGCCGCTTGGGAAGCAGTCGCCTCATCCCTCTGCGCGCTCGCCTGATTTTCGCCACACACCAGGATCTGGCAAAGCTTGTTACAGAAGGAAAATTCCGCCAGGATCTTTATTACCGCATCAACGTGATGAGGATCAACTCGCCATCGCTGGCGGACCATCCGGACGACATACCCCAAATCGCGATGCATTATCTGAAACATTATTCGGAGCTGTTCCAGAAGCCGATGGAGGCGATTGGAACCGAAGCTATGGCGATGCTGCAGAGCTATACGTGGCCGGGCAACGTGCGCGAGATGGAAAACGCGATCCAAAGAGCCATTATTCTCGCCCCCGGTAAGACCATTCGACCCGAAGATTTGCCGCTCCACGTGCACGCGGACAAGGTCATCGACATTAGCGAGTACAATCCGGAGGGCTCGTTTGAGCGCCAGTTGCGCGACTACAAAGTGAGACTTGCCATGGATGCCGTGCGGGAAAACAATGGGAATAAGACCCTGGCCGCGCGCAGCCTCGGAATCTCCCGTGCTTACCTGCATCGCCTGATTCGCATTGCTGAGCCTGACCTGGTATTCGAGCAGGAGAACGTAAATACAGCTTCCGCCTAGGACCGGGTGGACTGCATCCCGCCAGAATTGCAGGTTCTAGAAGGGCTTTCCTGGCTCTGAAGAATAAAGGTGTGGGTCTAACATCTTCCCAATTTAGACGACCCGAGAATACACCTCTGATTCGAGTTCTTCACACACATCGAGCGCTGATGCGCTGATGCGCTGGGGTAACTTTCAAGACCAATGCATCGGGTGCCAGGACCAGGGACCACGTCTGATTTACTCGGATGGAAGGTGATTGGGATGGAGCCACCAGTTCGGCCTCCAAAATGGATCAGACGCGATCCAGAATTGGCTTGAAAGCTCAAACATCCCGATCGATTTAGTGTCGGGGGGCTGTTATCAGGTCCGTAATCACCGAAGTCGCTCCTGCTGCACTGACAGCTGATACTGCTGAGAATAGACTTGTCCGTGGTTATCGGCCGGAGTTGGATGCTGTCCGATTTCTAGCCTTTCTCTTGGTTTTCATTCATCATTTTCTACTCTTATCTCCCACTTTCATGGCATCAGACTATTTCTCCGGCGTTGCCGGTCAGAACGCCTGGCGCTTGCGACTTGCAATCGGTGAGACCGGCGCGATGGGTCTGTGCCTGTTTTTCACTCTTAGTGCTTACTTGATTACAACTCTGCTTGTTCGGGAACGCGAAACGAATGGGCTTGTTTCAGTCCGAAGGTTCTATATCCGCAGAGTCCTTCGAATCTGGCCGCTCTACTTTTCAGGCGTCGCCATCGGTATCGGAATAGCTCTTATTCTTAACCGGGCAAACGATGCCATGGCCTTCGTATGGTATTTGCTCTTTGCAGGCAATTTCTACTGCGGCGCTTTCGGCTGGCTCCACAATCCAATGACCGCGTTGTGGAGCATCTCGATCGAGGAACAGTTCTATCTAGTTTGGCCATGGGCGATGCGCTGGTTTTCGAGGCGCGGTTTGATGGTGTGTGCCCTTCTGCTTATCGCAGCAGCGAATATCGCACTCTTTTCCATGGGCCGGCGCCACGTTGAAACAGAGAGTAAAGTCTGGACCAACACGCTTGTGCAATTCGAAATGTTTGCGACAGGCATTCTGCTTGCATTGGTTAGAAAGCATGTGTGGCGCAATTCTTTCATCGGACTTATGCTCGTGTTGGCAGGACCAATACTCTGGTTTGTCGCATGCTTCGTATTTCACGCCAAGCAGCCGGCGGGGGCGGGGACAGCCATCAGCGGCGCGGCCCTGATGGCTGCTTATGCGCTCATCGCCCTCGGATGCGGCTCCGTGCTTCAGGGTTTTTGCATCATTGGCCCGGCCCGAATCCCAGCCTGGCTTGCTGGTTTGGGGAAAGTATCTTATGGACTTTATGTCTACCATGTCCTATCGATCGATTTTGCCTATGCACTATTCGCTTCATTCCGTGGACCTCTTTACACCATGGTTTCTGCCTTTCTTGCCTTTCTGCTCACGGTGGCTGCAGCGATCGTTTCCTATCAATATCTTGAAGCGCCTTTCCTTCGTCTGAAAAGACGATTTGAGATCTTGCATAGCAAACCCATATGAACTAGGCCCGGCTTTGCATTGTTGGTTTCGAATCGAGTTATCTGAACTGATATATTTCTTTCATCATGTCATGGCGATCGGCGGTACTCCTCGCATTGCTCGCGTTTGCGACGCTGATGCCGTTTTTGGCTCAGTCACCCAGCCATCCCGGCGCCAATTTGGTCAAGACTCAGCCAACTCATGCCTCTATCACACCTACTTCAACAAACTCTGCGGATCCAGCTACAAATGCTCCCGACCAACCCGGAAGCGTAAATCAACCACCCCAAATCATCGTGAATCCCCCGCCGCCGGTGGTCGAGCCATGGACATGGCGCGAACGTGTCGCCTGGGGAGCGAACATTGTCCTCGTCGTGCTTGGATACTTCGGAATCATTCTGTTTATTCGCATGCTGAAAAAGATCGAAACCCACACGGAGTTGGGCGCAGTCACGGCGCAAGCCGCACTGGACACCGCGCAAAGTGCATTGGCGCAGACGCAAGCCATCGTGAATTCGGAAAGGCCTTGGATTGTGGTCAGGGTCGAGCCATCGTTGACCAAGGAGAACAGCTTCAGGCTGATGGCAACAAACCGCGGCCGTTCTCCAGCAAGAATTGTCGGCCTGCTGGATCATGTGCAGATCGCAATTGATGAGACGAAACTGCCTGCGATGCCGGAGTATGAAGGTGCAAAATCAGCCGCCCGGCCCGAGCCGATCGTGCTCCTTCCCAGCGAGTCTGTTGCCATCAAGACATTCAGCCGGGATGACGTGCGCTCCATCTGCAAGACTCCTGAGGAATTCGAGAAAATAGAACTCTGGGAGAAAAATATCTTTCTTTACGGCCGCGTTACTTACCGGGACATGACGACTTCGATTGAAAAGCCGGCGCTCGAGACGGACTGGTGCTATTGGTACATTCATGGTGACAAGAAAAGCGCGCTCACCATAGCCGGCACGCCGGAATATAACAAGCATAGCTAGAATCAATCCTCGACTATATTGCAGAGGCCGATTAGAGTTTGTGGGTGCTTTGCTAGACTTCTCTTCGAGACCTTCCCCCGGTCCTCAGTTCCGGTTGCGACCAACGCGACAGCAGGAGAATGAATGCCGATTGTTGAACTCGCGGGAGTGACCAAGGCCTACGAGAACAAAGTTGCTGTGCGCGATCTGAGTCTTTCAATCGACGCGGGCCAGATGTTTGGGTTGCTGGGTCCGAATGGAGCGGGCAAGACCAGTTCCATTCGCATGATGATGGGCATTACCTTACCGGATTCAGGAGAGGTGAAGCTTTTCGATCGGCCCTTCGAACGCAAAAGCCTTGAGCGGGTTGGCTATCTGCCTGAAGAGCGTGGGCTCTACAAGAAGATGAAAGTGCTGGAGCAACTGGTTTTCTTCGGAGAACTGCACGGCTTGACCAAAGGGGAAGCGCGCAAACGAGCGTCCGACTGGACCAAACGTCTTGAAATTGACGACGTGCTGGGAAAGAAGACGGAAGAGCTTTCAAAGGGGATGCAACAGAAGATTCAATTCATCGGGTCGCTGCTGCACGATCCGGGACTCATCGTGATGGACGAGCCCTTCAGCGGTCTTGATCCTGTGAACGCCAAACTGCTGGAGCGCACGTTGCTGGAATTGAAGGACCAGGGTAAAGCCATCCTGTTTTCGACCCATCGCATGGATCAGGTGGAGAAGCTGTGCGATTCCATTTGCCTGATCCACAACGGCGAAGCGGTGCTGGAGGGCAGGATGCGCGAGATCAAATCGCGCTACGAGCGGAACCATGTAGTGGTGGAGTTTGAAGGCAGCGCTGCATTTTTGAACAGCGAGGAAATTGCGGAAGCCAAGAACTTCTCCGGGCATGCGGAGATTCGGCTGAAGCCGCATGGCAATGCGCAGCGACTGTTGCACGAAGCATCGGCGGCAGCAACCATCTACCGGTTCGAGTTAGTTGAGCCGTCGCTTGAAGAGATCTTCATTGAGACGGTGGGGGGCAAGACCGATGCGTAACATTCTGCTGATTGCCCGGCGTGAGTATATGGAGCAGGTGCGCGGGCGCGCATTCAGGATGACGACGGTAGGCTTGCCTGCGGTTTTCGCACTGGTGGTGGGCGTGTTCTATCTATCGAGCCTGGGCCTGGGAGCCAACCGGCACATGGCTGTGGTCGCTTCCGACCTTGCGCTCGCCAATCAGATCCGCGACCAGCTGCTGGGCGACAAAGAGGCCAAGGCCACAGTAGATGTGATTGCTCCAGCCACCGCGCCAGAGCGGGCATCGCTGGTGAAACAGGTACAGAGGAAGGCCCTCGATGGCGTGCTCTGGGTGCAGACTCCCGCGGGCGGCACTCCCACAGCAACCTATACTTCGCAGTCGTCGGGTGACTTTATCACCATGGATCGGCTGAAGTCGGCGCTGAACCACGCCATGCTGGACGAGCGTTTGACAGATGGCGGCATGAAGCAGACCTCGGCCGATGCGCTGGTGAATGGCATTCCCATCGAGACCTTCCAGGTAAAGAAAGACGGCAGCGTGATGAGGAGCAACGCCGAAGCCTCATTCTGGAAGGGTTACGTGATGGCCTTCCTGCTTTCGATGACCACCATGATCTACGGCATGAACGTGGCGCGCTCAGTAATCCAGGAGAAGACTTCGCGCATCTTTGAAGTGATGTTGGCCATCGCCAAGCCGGGAGATCTGCTGGCCGGCAAACTGATCGGCGTGGGCGCAGTGGGATTGACGCAGATCGGGATCTGGCTTGTGGCGGGCGCGGCCATCCTGTTTTCGCCGTTTGCGGCTGCGATGCTGACCGGCGACTTCGCCGTCCACTTCACCTGGACTGAAGCCGTACTGTTTCCGGTGTACTTCGTGCTTGGCTACCTGCTCTACAGTTCGCTGTTTGCGGGCCTTGCCGCAACTTGCGAGACGGAACAGGAATTGCAGATGTACATGCCGTTGGCAGCCGCTCCTACCTGGCTGAGCTTTGCGCTCATCCTGCTGGTCATCAACGACTCGAACTCGTTCTGGTCGGTTGCAGCCTCATTCTTTCCGCCCACCGCGCCTGTCATCATGTTCATGCGCATGGCATCTGAGATTCCCCCCGCATGGCAGTTCGCCGTCTCAATTGCCCTGCTGGCGGCGAGCATTTACGGCGTACTGTGGGTTTCCACGCGGCTTTATCGAGTGGGCATCCTGATGTATGGAAAGCGCGCCACGCTGCCCGAACTGATGCGATGGCTGCGCTACTCCTGAGCAAAGTGAAAGGTCTGCACTTTGGCTGGGTCCATTAAAATCAACTGAGTGACTGCCGAAGCCAGCCCCAGGTTTACGCTAGGCCAGCGACTTGCCCTGGCCGTGGCGCCGCGCCTGGTGTGGGCGCTGGTTTGGGTGACAGGGCTTACATGGCGTTACGAGGTGATTGCCGAAGACGGCGTGACGCCGGTTCTTTTTGGCCAGAAACCCGGACCGGAGATCTACTGTTTCTGGCACCAGTGCGTGCTGCCGTGCACCATGTACTTCCGCCGCTCACACGCCGTAATTCTCATCAGCCGCAGCTTCGACGGTGAGTTGATCACGCGCATCCTGAAGATGTTCGGGTTTGATGCGGTACGCGGCTCCAGTTCGCGAGGTGCGCGCGAAGGACTGCTGGGCCTGATGAATGTGATTGAGTCGGGCGGCACCGCCATCTTTACCGCTGACGGGCCCCGTGGCCCCATCTATCGCACCAAGATGGGCCCCATTAAGCTGGCACAGATGACAGGTGCACCGATCGGCGCGTTCCATCTGGAACCCGAGCGGGCCTGGACCATGCGCTCATGGGACCGCTTTCTGGTGCCGAGGCCCTTTACGCGGATCTGCGTAAGCTGGGCGCAGTGGACACATGTACCCGCCGATCTTCCGGCGGAGCAATTCGAAGCAAAACGCGAAGATCTGAACGCTGCCTTGGAAAGAGCGCGGTTGCGGGCTCTCAGCTATCTTGGCAAGGCGCGCAATGAGTGAACTGCGCGTCGCGGATTTCGATTTCGATTTACCACCGGAGCTAATTGCGCAACAGCCGCCAGAGACACGCGGACAAAGCCGCATGCTGGTCATGAATCGCCGCACGGGTGCCCTTCGCGACGCGCAGTTTGACGAGCTCCCTTGTCTGCTGCGCCCAGGGGACTTGCTGGTCCTGAACGACAGCCGGGTGATCCCGGCACGGCTCTATGGCCGCCGGACAGTGGTGCGCGACCGGGAGGCGCCAGGCGGAACCGTCGAGGTGCTGCTGACCGAACCGATTGGCCAGGACACATGGCGGGCGCTGGTCAAGCCGGGCAGAAAGGTTGGCGTGGGCGAGCGGCTTGTATTTCCTACGCCCGACGGGGAACCAGTGCTAGAGGCCGAGGTGCTGGAGCGTGGCGTGTTTGGTGAGCGCGTGGTGCGCTTTGCCGGGCAGCGGGATTTTTATGCGGCATTGGAAAGAATCGGACATATGCCGCTACCGCCTTACATCCGCCGTGGCGATGATGTGGCGGATCGTGAGCGATATCAGACCGTGTTCGCGCGCGAGCGTGGGTCAGTGGCTGCGCCGACGGCCGGATTGCACTTCACGTCCAAAATACTTGACGCAATTGCTGCTTCCGGCGTTGAGGTGGCTCGGGTTACGCTTCATGTGGGCCTGGGCACCTTTGCCCCACTGCGCGTGGAGAATGTGGACGATGTGAAGCTCCACCGGGAGCCGTATACCCTGTCTGAAGCGACCGCCGAAGCCGTGAATAGGGCCCGGGGCGACGGTCGGCGCATAGTGGCAGCGGGCACCACGGTGGTTCGCACCCTGGAGGCGGCGGCGCTGAAGACTGGCGAGGCGCGGCTCAAGGCGAACACCGGTGCGACAACGATCTTCATTTCGCCCGGCTTTCGGTTCCAGGTAGTAAACGCCCTGCTGACCAATTTTCACCTGCCCCAATCGAGTTTGCTCATGCTGGTGAGCGCATTTGCCGGGCGGGAAAACGTTCTGGCCGCATACTGCCATGCTGTCCGGATGCGCTATCGTTTTTTCAGCTACGGGGATTGCATGTTTGTCGCCTAGCAGCCCGCCTCGCTGCGGCGGCGAAAACGGCCAAAAGCAGATACCTTACCCGGGGGTGCCCGGACCGAGCATTTTGAGGCTAGCCATCAGGTTTATCTGTTGCGATTTCAGGCTGAAACGCGCCGCGCAAGTCGCGTGCTTGCGCAGCCGATTCCGATCATTTTCCGTTACCAACGACCATCACCTAAAGCATGCAGGAATCAAGAGGTACACTGACAGAGAAAAGCTCGCTTCTCGCTGGGGCGGAAGGCGACCTGCTGCCGTTAACCTGCTGCTGCGAGCGATCCTTTCAGAGACCGTCAGGCCTGCCGGACACGCATTCAAGTGGTGTATACGCTCCGCTTCACCGCGGGGAAAACCGAGTAAACATCCGTCTACACCACACCAAATATACACACTCGTAACATATTGAAAGATTACGCGCTTGACTTATGGGGATTTGGAGGGACAATTGCATACATATAGCAGTCAAGTGTCTTTGTGGCGATGAAGGGAGCCAGAGTTGGATTCGATCGCGTGGTGGCCGACTGTGATAGTTCTCGCAGTGGCGACTTTCACAGACTTGCGCAGCCGACGCATTCCAAACTGGCTGGTGCTGCCGTTTCTGGTGGCCGGAGTTGCCGTGTCGTTTGGACCGGCAAAATGGCACGGGATCGGGATCCTTCAGAGCCTCGAAGGGTTGGCGCTGGGCGCATTGCTTTTTGGGGTTCTCGCCTGGATGGGCGGGATGGGAATGGGAGACGTCAAGCTATGCGCTGCGATTGGCGCATGGGTGGGTCCGAAACAGTTGATTTTTGCACTCGTCATGACGGGCATTGTGGGAGGTGTCATGGCCCTCGGTTGGGCCGCTATCGGTGGATTTCTCGGGGAGCTCTTCACTGGCACCGGCAATCTGCTCTTTGGCTGGAGGAAGAGAGGCATGCATGCCGATCCTGAGTTGACGCTCTCCAACCCAAAAGCGCACAAGATGCCGTATGCTCCGGCCATCGCGATCGGAGCGCTGATGTCCTTTTTTGCACATTGAAAAACGATCGCCGCAGGAATGCGGCAACCAAACCGAGAATTGTTCATACCGTGAATAACTTCAAGAAAGCAAGTAGCTAGGAGTTTCAAACCTGTAATGGCGACCCAAATTCAAGACTCCGGTATCGGCGTAGGCGCAATGTCGGTTGCATTGATCGGACCGCACGATCAGCGACGCAGAATCGTAGCCACTGCCTTGGCCGGATCAGATGTCACCACGGTGCGGGAGTTTACCGCCTATCCCGGCAAGTTGAACGATGTGCCGCGAATTCTGGACCAGAATTATGACGTCGTTCTGATCGATCTGGACAGCGATCAGCAATACGCGCTCCAGTTGGTGGAAGCCATCGCCGCCAATGGCGCGGTCACGGTAATGGTGTATTCGTTTCAGAACGACCCCGGCTTGCTGATGAATTGCATGCGGGCGGGCGCTCGTGAGTTTCTTCCACAGCCCATTT
This sequence comes from uncultured Acidobacteriota bacterium, assembly GCA_963833995.1. GTDB lineage: Bacteria > Acidobacteriota > Terriglobia > Terriglobales > Acidobacteriaceae > Telmatobacter. Next base: position 404,385 of record CAWIAE010000016.1, read on the forward strand.
CGGTGGCCGCCCTGGTAGAAGCCCTGGGCCGGGCTGCTGCCCGCCGCCCCGCAGTGCGCGTCGGCACCAAAGAGGGTGGAAAAGTGCTGGTGTTCCTGGGTGGGAAGGGCGGCTCCGGAGTCACCACCGTGGCTTGCAATTTTGCCGTATCGCTGGCCCAGGAATGTGCCCAGAGCACGGTGTTGATCGACCTCGATCTTCCCCTGGGAGACGCTGCCCTCAACCTCGGGATCAGCACCCAGTTTTCGACCGTGGACGCGCTCCAGAATTCCAGCCGCATGGACCAGAACTTCCTCTCCAAGGTTCTTGCAAAACATAGTTCGGGCCTCTCAGTGCTCGCCGCTCCAGGCAAGTTTCCCCAGGTGGAAGTCAGTAATGAAGCGGTGGAAAAACTGGTGGCGGTTGCCCGCCAGGCCTTTGATTACGTGGTGGTCGATGCCGGCTCGCGATTCGATTTGAGCGGGACCACTTTGGTGGATCGGGCCAACACGGTGTACCTGGTGATGCAGGCTGGAATACCCGAGCTGCGCAATTCGCACCGGCTGATTTCGGAATACTTCAAGTCCGGGGGCTCCAACCTGGAGATCGTGCTCAACCGGTTCATGCCCCGCTCAGGTGGAGTGGACGAAGAGCATATCGCCAAGGCGTTGACCAGGCCCGTGCAGTGGAAGATACCCAGTGACTACGTGACCGTAAGGCGAATGCAGAACGAGGCTACCCCGCTGGCGCTGGAAGATACATCGATTGCCAGGGCGATCCAGGAGATGGCACGAACGGCTTGCGGGATGCCTCCAAAACCCGAAAAGAAGAAAGGATTCAGCCTCTTCGGCTGAGTCCACGGCCTGAAGAAAAATCTGTTTTTGGGGATGGTGCAATGTGGAACATCTAAATCTTGAGAATTTTAAATCGGAAGTGCACAAGACCCTCATTTCCAAGCTGGATCTCGAGAAGCTTTCGCGCGTGAACTCGAATCAGGCGCGGCAGGCGGTGACCAGCATTATCAGCGAGATCATCAGCGACCGGAGAGTCCCGCTCAGTTTTGATGAACAGGAAAAGATTCAAACCGACCTTCTTGACGAGGTATTCGGCCTCGGCCCGCTGGAGCCATTGCTGAAAGACCAGAAGATCTCCGACATTCTGGTCAACGACAAAGACCACGTATTCATTGAGCGCGGCGGGCTCCTCACCAGGGCCGACGCGGCCTTCCGCGATGACCGTCACCTGTTGCAAATTATCGACCGCATCGTATCGCGCGTGGGCCGCAGAGTCGACGAGTCCTCGCCCATGGTGGATGCGCGTTTGCCCGATGGCTCCCGTGTGAATGCCATCATTCCCCCACTGGCGCTCGACGGCCCTTCTCTTTCTATCCGCCGATTCGGCACCGGACCTCTGGCGGCCAATCAGCTGGTACAGTTGAAGAGCATTTCCGCGGAGATGATGGAATTGCTTTCATCGGCCGTGCGCGCTCGACTCAGCATCCTGATCTCTGGCGGCACCGGCGCCGGCAAGACGACCTTCCTTAACATCCTCTCTCAGTACATTCCGCAGAACGAACGCATCATCACGATTGAGGACGCGGCCGAACTGCAACTGGCGCAGGAAAACATCGTGCGTCTGGAAACGCGTCCGCCCAACGTCGAAGGACAGGGAGCGGTCCGGCAGAGGCAGCTGCTGATCAACAGTCTCCGTATGCGTCCCGATCGCATCATCATCGGTGAGGTGCGCGGAGAAGAAGCATTCGACATGCTCCAGGCAATGAACACCGGTCACGAGGGGTCGATGACCACGGTGCACGCCAACACGGCGCGCGATGCCTTGACCAGGCTCGAATCGATGGTGGCGATGAGCAACCTGAGCCTTCCGGAAAAGACGGTCCGCCAGCAAATCGCTTCTGCCCTCACCATCGTTGTGCAGTGCACGCGTCTGAGTGACGGCACCCGCAAATGTGTCAGCATCCACGAGATCACCGGCATGGAAGAGAACGTCATCAGCATGCAGGAGATCTTCACTTTCCAGAAAAAGGGGATTGGACCGAACGGCAAAGTGCTGGGCATGTTCAAACCCAGCGGCATCCGTCCGAGATTCCTTGAACAGCTCCGCACCGCCGGCATCTTCCTGCCGCCGAGCCTGTTCGAGCGCGTAACCGAAGTGAGTTAAGCAGAGAGGAGGTTGGCAGCGATGGGTCTGATTATTTTACTGGTGTTCCTGGGAGTCTTCGCGGTTGTCGCCCTGATTGCGGCGGCCACCGGGACCGGTGCCTCGCAGCAGGACAAGCAGATGCTTGCCCGCCTCGATTCGGCTCTGGCTACAAACAAGACGAAGTCCGATATGGCCGACCTTCTCGTGGACATTCGGAAAAACGAGCTGTTGAGCACGATCCCCTGGATCGACAAGATGCTGCGGCGGGTGGAACTGACGCCGCGCCTGCGCCGTCTCCTCTACCAGGCGGATCTGAAGTGGACCGTGGGTGGATTGATGATGATGTGCGGCGGATGTTTCCTGGTCCCCGCATACCTGATCTATCTTCGCACCGGCGCTTTATTGTTTGGTCTCGTGGGCGGCCTCGTTCTTGGTTTCCTGCCCATCGGTTTCGTCATGTTCAAGCGCGGGAAGCGCATGGGCAAGTTTGAAGAGGGGCTTCCGGAAGCGCTAGATCTGATCGTCAGCGCGCTGCGCGTCGGACACAGCCTCAACTCCGCGCTAGGATTGGTTACCCGTGAGTGTCCCGATCCCGTTGGCTCGGAATTCCGGGTTTGTTACGACGAGCAGAATTATGGTCTGGAGTTGAAAACCGCCCTGGAGAACATGGTTACCCGCATGCCCACACAGGATCTGCAAATTGTGGTCACGGCCATCATGATTCAGAAAGAGAGCGGCGGAAACCTGGCCGAAGTCCTCGAGAAGACCGCCGAGGTGATTCGCGAACGTTTCCGTCTCAAGCGCCAGGTTTCGACGCATACCGCGCAGGGACGCCTGACCGGTATCATTCTCACGTTTCTGCCGATCGTACTGGGATGCGCCCTCTATTTCATCAGCCCGAAGATGATGAGTTTGCTGTGGACCACCCCGATTGGCGTCAAGCTGCTCTACATCACATCGGGGATGATTGTTGTGGGCGGATTGATCATTCGCAAGATCGTCAACATGGACGTTTAAAGGGGAGTTATGGGAGTAGCAATTCTTTCGTTCTGCGCCATATTCCTGCTGATTGCCAGTGGCGGTCTGCTTGTCTTCTATCGCGAGACAATTCAGGCGCGGATCGCGGCTGCGATCAACCCACAGGTGAAGCAAAGGAGCTTGAAAATTAAGCTTCAGGACACGGGCAACCTCCTCGGTGGCATGGTGGAACACCTCGAGCGCGTGGTGCCGAGGAGCGAGGCGGAGGTTTCCGTTGTTCAACAACGGTTGATCTGCGCGGGGTTTCGGGAAGATTCGGCCGTGAAAATCTTCTATAGCGCCAAGGCCCTTAGCCCGCTTCTGCTCTGTGTGGTGGCGATGGTGAGCGGCGTCGGCAGGCAGAATCCGTTTTTCATTTATGCCGCCTGTTTGGGGATAGGGTTTCTGATACCTGATTTCGCGCTGGGAAAACTGATTTCAAACCGCCAGTCGAATATTCGCCGCGGTCTTCCGGACGTGCTCGATATGCTTGTCATCTGCGTCGAGGCAGGTCTAAGTCTCGACCAGGCGACAGCCAGAACCGCGGAAGAACTGCGCCGCGCTCAACCGGTGTTGAGCGACGAACTGGGAATCGTCGCACTGGAACAAAGGGCGGGCAGCGCCCGCTCCGACGCATGGAAGCATCTGGCGGACCGCACAGGAGTGGATTCCGTGCGCAACCTTGTTTCCATGCTGGTTCAGTCAGAGCAGTTTGGAACCAGCATCGCCAAGACGTTGCGTGTTCACTCCGACATGTTGAGAACCAAACGAGTCCAGGAGATTGAGGAAAAGGCGGCGAAGCTATCCATCAAGCTCCTCTTCCCTCTCGTGCTGTTCATTTTTCCAGCTCTATTCGTCGTGGTGATCGGTCCAGCGGCGATCATTATGGCGCAGTCGTTCAAAACGATGTTCAATCACTAAGAAGGGAGAGTTGAAATGGATACCACCACAATTATCCGGGTTGTCGCCGGGGTTCTCTTTGTGATCGTGTTGGTCATATTGATTCAGCGTCGTCGCACTCGCGTGAAGTAACAGGATCTTTTTGCAGGCGGGTCGGTAGTCCGCGTCGGCTTCTCGCCGCGAACATGGTTGTAATCCTCTTGGATGGAAAGGGAGAATTGAAATGGACACTACCACAATTATCCGGGTTGTTGCTGGCGTTCTCTTTGTGATCGTGCTGGTCATTCTGATTCAGCGTCGCCGCACACGCGTGAAGTAGCGAAAGCTGCATCGAAGGACGGGTGGTGGTCGGACGGAACGGAAGTCGGCGCGTCCACCCGTGACCTTCATGGCTGGATGCTTTGTGTCTCCGGTCGTAAGGTGTTTCCAACTCTGTTTTTGCCGGGATATGAATGAAACTGAATCCGAACGAATTCGCTTTCGGCCACAGCAAACTCTTCAACCGAACAGGATGAACTACGGCATAGCTGCTGTTGATGAAAAAGCCTGAAGAATCGACCGGATCGAATCGGCTGAATGGATATTTGGCGTCGCGGTGGACCCTGCAATCTGGCAGCCCGCAGGCAGGTGAGGAAATATGGAAAGCCAGAAATATTGCGTATATAACCAAACTCGCGAAAGCTTCCTGAGTCTGGAAGTTACTGTCGCTGATGCCAGGGCAGGAGATCTTAGAGACTTGGTCGAGAGGCTCAACACAAAGCCGGACAGCGGCCTGTGGATGGTGCCATACAGAGGCATCCCTCCGGCGCGCGGACTTTCCCCTATTGATCTGGTATATCTTGACTGCGATTATCGAGTGATTCAAGAAGTTGAGTCCTTTCCGACTTCGACCATAGAGCCGTTGAAGGAAGAGGCGGCAAGCGCACTGGTAATGCCGGCTCACACCATCTATTCCTCACAGACTCAGCCTGGAGATCAACTGGTAATCTGCGTGGCTGGGGAGATGGAGCGTCGGCTTGAGCGGCTTTCGAGTTCGTTTGTTTCTTCTCCGACTGCATCAAATAATGTGTCCGCGGCGTGGAGACAACAAGAGAATAATTCTTCCATTCCCATCCCACTGAAAACCCGATCCACGCATGTCCAATCTATTTCTCAGCGGCCAGATGCGATGAACAACTTCGAGCCGAAGACAAGCAGGCCGAACTCACTGAAGACCTGGCTCCAGAATTGGCTATCGTCAGACCGTCGACGCGCGCACCGGCACCCATTGCCGGGCCTGGTTGCATACTACTGGACGGGAAGCGCTCCCAAGGCTTATCAGATATCCGATATCAGTTCGAGCGGATTCTACGTTCTGACTGAGGAACGCTGGTTCCCGGGCACAATGGTCTTGATGACGCTGCAAAGGACCGACGCGGCCGGAAGAAATCTTGATGAATCGATCGCGGTGCAGTCGAGGGTGGTTCGGTGGGGCAACGATGGCTTGGGACTCGCATTCGTTCCATCCAGGGCAGTCGACGCGAAAAGTGGCGAGGCCCTGCGGGAAAACGGGGCGGACAAGAAAACTCTCGATCGCTTTCTTGAGCGATTGAAGGAACCCGCCGAAGAGATGCGGGTTCATGGATAGAAGCTCTTTCCTCTAGCTTTAGCTTTATGAAACGACGATCAAGCGGTCAGGCCGGAATGGGCAACTGTCGATTCCCTGTCGCGCTGCGATGAAGCTGAGGAGCCGGGCAGCGTGCCTGGAAGATGCCAGAGTTCTTGCTCAGTCGCGCGTGATCTATTCATCCTCTTCCGGAATGATCAGCAATATCTCAGCCCTTGCATTCTGTCCGTTCTGCGTGGCCGGTCTGAACTGCCACTGCTGCAGCGCTTCCAGCACGAGTTGTCCCTTCGGGAACTCTGCCGGAAAGCCGAGGGCGAGAGATTCAAAGCGACCGGCCTTGTTGACAAATCCATGGATCATCAACGCATCCGCGCCCGAGTCTCCGGGGTTGATGTTGGGGCGAACAATGTAAAAGGGCCACGGCGCCTCAAGATGGGTGACGCTTCCGGCTGATGCCGCATCAGCGGAAGCAGGAAGAGAGTACTGGAGGATCCAGTTCTTGGCCAAGCCAACGTGGAGGTAAACGGAATATACCAGGCGACCTCCCCAGAATTCAGCCGTTTCCGGGAATTGCTCGACCATGGCTGAACCCACGACCACCACTCCGAATTTGCCATCGTGCGGCAGGGTAATCCGCGTGAAGGAAGGACCATTTCCTTCTCCCCCTGAACCGGCGCCCGCACCGGCATTGGAACCGGCCCTTCCGGCGCCAAAACCATTCTGGCTGGTTGCCGGCCCTGAAGGATTTCCAGGAGTTCCCTGCCCACGGAGCGCGTCTGCTTCAATGCCACGGCTCGAGGGATCGCCTCTGCCCGGCTGCGAGGAGTTGCCCGAAACTCCCGGGGCCAGAGCTCCCGTCGGATTCCCTGGAGCCGTTTGATTGGACGGAGGAAGAACCACGGTCCCCTGGTTCATCCGGAGATCGGATAATGCCATGACAGTAGCGGCATTGGGCTCGATGGCAGAGGTCGAAGATGTCTCAGGAACGTGCTCCGGTTCGGGGCCATCAATCGCGACCGGAGAAGTGGAACTCGACAGAGGCATCGGCTTGGGCGACGTGTACTGAGTGGGAGAGATTGCGATATCGGCCAGATTGACTTCCTGGTTAGGTCGTTCGAGTGAAGGCCGCACCTGGGCAGTCACAGGCTTGGTGGGTAAGGGAGGCGTGATGAGTTGCACCTTCGGCTTTTGCGCGGTCCATAAGAGTAAGGACGGAAGTGGTGTCTTCTTCAGGAGCAACTTGTTTACAGCCAAATCCGGTTGCAGCAGGGTCTTGTCCGCCAAAGCTCTCCGTTCGATCTGGCGGAGGCTCGATGACGGGGCAACCAGGCTCCCATGCGACATCTCTGAATGCGCGATGGACTTTGCACTCGGATAGAGTCCACCGTTCCCGGTGGGCCGCCTTCTTTCAGAGTCCGGGCGATTCAGCTCAACGTCGCGCACAAGGTAGCGATCGGCCGCAGCTGTCATGTTGATCCGCGGCGCAAAAAGAAAGCCGTAGACCACCACTCCGACCACCAGGCAGTGCACAAGGATAGAAACCAGGAAGGCCCCGGGCCTCTGGCTCTCCTGTGGTCGCTCGGAAAAAAGCGAAATCGGACGGGATGACCTCATATCCGGTTCGGATTCCTCTCAGGACTGACTTGTTCCTACTTTACATGGATCGCAAAGAATTAGGGATGTTCGCCGATTGGTGGGACGGATGCCCTTAGTACCGTCGAGCGCATTCAAATCAATACTGGTTTTGCGAATGCGATGAGAAGATGAAATATCGATGGCCAACTCTACGGCGCGCGACGCATTCGGCGGCAACCAGAGTTGCGGGGACTCACCGTTTAATTCCACCTCTCCGTTCTTGAACCGAATACGACCATTTCGGCGAATTAGAAGTCCGGCCTGTCAAAGAGACATGGTACTTAGTCGCAACAAAGTGAAACAGGAAAGTCGAAAGTAAGTCATGGGTTAGTATCTGCGACTGGAATTCAACCGGCCAGTAGGACGGATCTGATCATCCCGGCCGCTTTGCAACTGGGAGAAAGCACCGCGAACTTAAGGGAAACGAATGCTTTTTGTAGCGCCAGGAAAGAGCTCCATTCCACTCGCCGTACAGGCAATACAACTTCGGTTAGCCCTCCGGGTACCTTGGATTACCAGACGCATTTTTTGTTGACCAAGCACCTATGACATGGTGCTATACTTCAACTCCGTTAATCCTCATTTGGGGCTCAACCAAGTGGATCACAAACTCGGCGCGAAATCGCCCGCCGCAACCATTCGCTGCGATAAAGCGAGGGTTCTGTGGACGGTTGAATCGCCGCACTTCTGGTGCAGACAGGATTCTGAATGAACCGAAGACTGCTAATTATTCTCGTCGTCGCTTTCGTCATAGCGGCCATGAGCGCTTTCCTCGTGTGGCGACTAGTTGGAGCGCGCCTGGCCGCATCCAAAGCGCAACCGGCAACGCACAATCTGGTTGCAGCCGCGAAAGACATCAAGATCGGCACCGTGCTTGCATCCTCCGATTTGGATTCGATCCAAGTGATGGGATCAGCCCCCCAAGGCGCCATTACTGACCCAAAGAGCGCCATTGGCCGGGGTGTCATTGCCAATATCTACGCAGGCGAGCCGATTCTGGACAACCGGCTGGCTCCCATGGGATCCGGCGGCGGTCTTGCGGCGACTATCCCGCAAGGAAAAAGAGCCTGCGCGGTCAAAGTCGATGACGTTGTTGGAGTGGCTGGTTTTGTAACTCCCGGCATGCGAGTCGACGTGCTGATCTCAGGTGTTCCGCCAAACTCCGGGAATAACCAGGACACCGAATCGCACACGATCCTTCAGAACATTGAAGTTCTGTCGGCCGGCACCGATATCCAAAAGGATGCGGAAGGCAAGCCGAAGCAGGTGCAGGTGGTAAACCTGCTGGTCACGCCACAGCAGGCACAGGATCTCTCGCTGGCTGCAAGCCAGATGCGGATCCAACTGGTGCTGCGGAATCCGCTGGATACCACAATTGCTCCGGTACCTGAGACGGAAATGGCAAGCCTCTTCACAGGCGAGAAGCCGGCGGTTCTGGTGGGAAAGCCACGCGTCATCAAGCGCAAACCGGCTCCGCCTCCACCGTTCACGATTCAGGTGATCAACGGGTCAACCCGCACTGAAGAAAAATTTGTTTCTCCCGGGGGACAAAAGTGAAAGCACGACTCGCAATCATCAGTGCCTGTTTCGGCGCGACTATTTTGATCTTCTGCCCTGGTTTGGCTTTACATGCCCAAGCTGCTGCGGAGGCGGTTCAGGCTGGACAGCCGGCTGCCCAGACCAAAGCGCCTGTCCCTCAACCGAAAGCGCCTGTAGCCCCTGCTGAGGCGCCCATACCTCAACCGGTCATGCAGCCCGTCGGCCCTTCGACCCAGGATTCCTCAAATGATTTATCCGTTGCAGTAGGCAAATCGGTAGTACTTGACCTGGCGCGGCCAATCACGAGGATCGTCGTCGGCTTGGGAGATTTCGCCGAGGCTTCAGCAATGAGCCCCACGCAGATTCTGGTCAACGGCAAAGCCCCAGGGGAAACCACCCTGATTCTTTGGGACTCAAGTGGCGGACGCCAGTTCTTCAATGTCTCGGTACGCGCCAGCAACTTTATCTCGAATGATCGCCTTGAGTCGCTCCGGCGCGAACTCAGAGCCGAGCTACCCGGACAACCCCTAAGGGTGACTGAAGAAGACGGCAACATCTTTCTCCGGGGCACGGTCCGGGATCTAAGCAGCTCCGCGAGGGCGGTGAGTATCGCCAGTACCTCCGGCAAAGTCGTCAATCTATTGAATGTGGATGTCCCGACAGCCGAGCCACAAATTCTGCTGAAGGTGCGATTCGAAGCAGTGGACCGCACCAAAGAGCGGCAGCTTGGAATCAACCTGTTCAGCACCGGCGCCGGCAACACGATTGGCGCCGTCAGCACCGGCCAGTTCTCTCCACCTTCGCTTACTCTCCCCAACGGTTCTACCTCAACTACGGTAGCTTTGTCGAATCAGTTGAACCTCTTTGCCTTCTACCCAGGAATCAATCTGGGTGCAACCATAGAAGCTCTGGAGACCAGAGGCTTGGTCGAGACACTCGCCCAGCCCAATGTGCTCGCGGAAAATGGCAAACAGGCCAGCTTTCTCGCCGGCGGTGAATATCCGTATCCAGTGGCTCAGGGAGCAGGAGCTGGCGCGGGTGCGGTCATCACGATTATGTTCAAAGACTATGGCGTGCGGTTGAACTTCATTCCGACGATCACCCCGCGCGGAACCATCCGGCTCCAAGTCGCCCCGGAGGTCAGCGCTCTGGACTTCGCGGACGCTGTCACAATCTCCGGATTCACCGTACCTGCCATCACGGTTCGCAGAGTGAAGACCGAGGTCGAACTCCAGGACGGCCAAAGCTTTGCCATTGGCGGGCTGCTGGATAATCGCGAATCGGAAACATTCCAAAAAATTCCGTTCCTGGGTGACATTCCAATTCTTGGGAAGTTTTTCCAGTCCATTCAGAGAACCAAGACGAATACTGAACTCATCGTCATCGTGACGCCGGAGATCGTCGCTCCAATGCCAGCCGGCGCGCCCCTACCCGAGCTGAAGTTTCCGCAGGCATTTCTTCCGCCAAATTCAGCCATCCCCATGCACAACCCCGACGCCAAAACTGCTGAGAACACGCCAGCGCCGGCCTCGGCAACCATGCCAGTGGAGGATTTGATCGAAAGCATGAAGCCCGAGAAACCGCTCAGTGATCAAGCCGGCGGGATGACCACATCAGGGGGCGGTGGCGGGAGCAGTTCAGGACCGTAGTCGAGCAATGGTATGAATCCGGCCTGATTCGCCGTGAATCAGCGCCCTACCCAGCCGCCCCGGCGAGCGCCGCTCGCTGGGGCGGTATTTTTCTGGCAGCTCCACCACTTTCCGGACGGGTAAGTTCGATGGAGCCGGGTGCAACTCGGCAAACCAGGCCCGTCCGCAGGCAAGAGGAATCAAGAGTGGCAAATCATCCGTCTCGCTGGTCTCTTGGGAGGTTGCGTGAACGCTTTGCTCGACCCCATGCACCGAAAGAGAATACACGCCTGCAAGTCATCAATCTGACGCGGCGCACCCAGTTGGCGAAAAGTGTTGAAGTCGCTGATAACGGCCCTGTACGCGCTAAGGGTCTCCTGGGACGCAAAGGCCTCGCACCTGGAGAGGGGATGTGGATCGTTCCGTGTGAGTCCGTGCACACTTTCGGAATGCAATTCACCATCGACCTCGTTTATCTCGATCGCAAGCATCGCATCAAAAAAGTGAAGAGCTGCGTGCCCCCCTGGCGTCTCTCGGCCTGTCTCTCAGCACATTCGATCATCGAGCTTCCCGCCGGCACAGTCCGCGAAACGCGCACCGAGAAGGGGGACATGCTCGAATTCCGTCCTGTATCTCAATCGTGACCTGTCAAGGAGTCTGGAAGCAATGACGGCGAGTTTCGCCTCATTCTTCGAAGGAGTGTGATTGTGCAGGACAAGTGGCTGAGTGCATTGATCTCTGGATTCGTTTCTTGGCTCCCATCCACAACGGTTCTCGCCTCGCTCACACTTTTGTGGAATGTATACGAGCGGGCGCCTCAGGCGCCTCGATGTGTATACGGCGGTTTACACATAGCTATTCTCGCCGTCCCGTAAGTGATTGAAATTAAAGAGGACGCTGGGAAGCCTAAGAATGGAACAGCACGTGCTAATAACTGGGTACACCAGCTTCTGGCTGGAAAAATCAAGCTTAGGAGAAAACAAAAATGAACGATCTGATGCTCAAGATGTACATCACTTGCAAGAACCTGATGGCGCGTGAAGAAGGCCAGGACCTGGTTGAGTACGCCCTCGTCGTGGCTCTGATCGCCTTTGGCGCCGTCATTGGTATGACTGCATTGGCCACCGGCATCAACACTGCATTCGGCAACATCAGCACGAAGCTCAGCACCAGCATCTAGTACGTCGGGATTTGATTCCGGCCGAGCCGATTACAAACGTGAACGGCGCAAGTCAACCCTCTTGGGAGTGAATCAGGCGAACCAGATGCTCAAGCTTCGTGTCGGAGTAAACGCTCTGATACACCGAAGCGTTCAGCATAGTACCTGAGTGCACACCTGGGTGGATGTATAACCAAAAAGCGCGCTTGCCTAATCCTAGCTAAATTCCAGGTGCCGGCAGTGCAATTGCTTCCCGAAATGCGCGGTTAACCACAACCACACTTAAGGAAGTCGGATAGTATTGCCTGCCAGCCGTACTTTTGCCCCTCGGGGCCAGTGAAGCGCAGGTCATCTTCTTGGTTTCTCTCGGGGGGAGGTTCAAGGACACACAACCTGTGTCCACAGTTCCTCCCTCAAGCTTTTGTATCGGACTTTTCCTATCCCATCCGAACCAAAATGAGGCTGAATACCTTCCGGCCAACTTTTTTGCTGGAGAAGTCCTTTAAAGAAAACACCTGTCGAATGTCACTGAGTCCAATCCACCACCAGTCTGCAATTGGCGTGCAAGACACTTCCATTTCAGCACCTCTCCATTCCTGCTTTGCTATCCTTGGCCAAGGAAGCTACCTACGATGATGCAGAGCGGGCAGAGAGAGCAGCGGATCAGTCTGTGTTTGATGCTTGTCTGCAGTGGCATTTCCATTCTGTGGGGATTTGCCCTGGACCGTCATCAGCCTGGAGGCGCCATGGGATTCCCGGGCGTCTACTATGGCACTCGGTGTCTCATTCAGCACTGCGATCCCTACAACGTAGGAGAACTGCAGGAACTTTATCGCGCAAAACGGGGAGAGAATCCGGCGGAAACGATCCAACGCCAGCAGTCTCTCACGTTGTATGTAAACTTGCCGTCCACGTTTCTTTTTGTCGCCCCGTTGGCTTTGCTGCCCTTCTGGCTGGCGCACGTTTTTTGGTTGATTCTCATCATCGCGAGTTTCCTGCTTGCATCCTGGCTCATGTGGAGCATTGGCGCGAGCCGCGCGCCCAACGTCTCCCTCTTCCTAGTTTGCATTTTCCTGATCAACGCTGAAGTAATCTTTGCGGGTGGCAATACAGCCGGGCTCGTTGTGAGTCTCTGCGTAGTGGCAGTGTGGTGTTTTCTCAATGAGCGTTTCGTCCTGGCCGGGGTACTGTGCCTCGCCGTCAGTCTCGCCATCAAACCGCACGATGGGGGTCTGATCTGGCTCTACTTCCTGCTTGCGGGCGGCGCGTTCAGGAAACGCGCTCTACAGACGATGGCAGTCACAATCGGTTTTGTTCTCACAGCCATTCTGTGGGTCTCATCCGTAGCTCCGCATTGGATCCCGGAGATGCGCTCGAATCTTGCGGCAATTTCCATGCACGGTGGAATTAACGACCCGGGTCCTGCTTCCATCGGTATGGGAATTCCGGGCATGGTCATCGACCTGCAAACAGTTTTCAGCGTTTTCCGCGATAATCCGCTTTTTTACAACACAGCCAGCTACCTTGTGTGCGGAGTTCTTCTGCTCATTTGGTCGCTGAAGACTCTGCGGTCACACTTCTCAGCAGAAAATGCCTGGTTTGCGATTGCATCCATTTCGGCCCTGGCAATGCTCGTGACGTATCATCGCCCGTACGATGCAAAGCTCTTGCTACTGACCATCCCAGCCTGTTGCATTCTCTGGATTGAAGGCGGAACACTAGCATGGCTCGCACTTCTGATCAGCACGGCGGGGGCGGTGCTGACCGGGGACGTCCCGTTGGCCATCATGATTATTCTCACAAAAGACCTGCACGTTCCGCCGACCGGGATCGCCGAGAAGATGCTGACCGTTGTGCTGGCAAGGCCGGTTCCCCTGATGCTGCTGACCATTGCGGTCTTCTATTTGTGGATATATGTGCGACGCGCCCCCGGCCGACGCAAAGCGACGCTGCATGGCGCCCCCCAGCAAGCGCCCGTTACGCGTGCATCTGTTTGAAACATTGAGATCGGATCATAGATGAAAAAAACGAGCCCTTTACGCATGATCATTGCAGGCTGCATCCTGGCGGTCGGGGTCGGAATTCTCGTCCTGATTGTGAGGAATAACAACGCCGGACAGCGGGATTTCATCACCTATTGGGCGGCCGGACAGCAGCTCATTCACGGCAAAGACCCCTATGATTTCGCTGCCGTTCTCCCGTTGGAGCGCTCCGCGGGATTCAATCGCGACCAGGCCCTGGTGATGCGCAACCCGCCGACTGCGTTTTTTATGGCATTCCCCCTTGGCTTCGTCGGCGCGAATACGGGCCTCATTCTATGGCTCGTCGGCCTAATTGCCGGCCTGGTTGCATCGATCCGCATGATCTGGGCAATGAATGGGCGGCCCAACAATCGCCTGCATCTGATCGGATACTGCTTCGCGCCCCTGATGGAATGTCTGATGACCGGCCAATTCGGCATTTTCTTGCTGCTTGGCGTGGTGCTTTTTCTTTACTTCCACAAGACACGACCTGCTATTGCCGGGGCGGCTCTCTTACTCTGCGCTGTAAAGCCGCACCTTTTCGTTCCATTTGGCATCGTCCTTGTTCTGTGGGCAATTCGGACTAGAGCCTACCGTCTCCTTGGCGCAGCCTGCATTGCACTGGCCTCCAGTTGCGCGTTTGCATTCTGGGTAGATCCCCACGCCTGGTCGCAATACCAGCAAATGATGCGCACCTCGGGCATCATGGGAGAGATTGTTCCCACATTGAGCGAGATGCTGCGTCAGGTCGTGCATCGCGATGCTGTTTGGCTCCAATTTATTCCCGAATTTGCGGGCTGCTGCTGGGCGCTGTGGTATTTCCATACGCGGCGCGCCCGCTGGGATTGGATGGATCAGGGATTATTGCTCCTGCTCGTCTCGATCCTCTGCTCGCCCTATTCCCTTTTCACCGACGAAGCCTTGCTGCTGCCGGCCGTCCTGGCGGGGGTCTATCGGGCGGAGATTACCCGACGCTCATTAATACCTTTCGGATTGATTTTGGCCGCTGCGATTTTTGAAGTGTTCATCAACGTCCCGATAACGACGGTGTACTACCTGTGGACCATCCCTGCGTGGCTCGGCTGGTACCTTTACGCAACGAAAGGCAGGACGACGGTATCCGGGGAGATTCAAGCCGAACCGGTCGCTTAGCCGAATCAGACCGTTGCAAGGGGTTCATCATCTTCCACCTCTCTTCCATCACCGCACAACAGATAGTTGCCAGTCTCCTGGCAATTCTGGCGTTTATTCCGGCGATGGTCTGCACCGGCTACATTACGGCCTGGTTTACCAACCTTCACCAGTTTCGGCAACGCTCCATCGTGGAGCGAATCTTCTGGAGCGTGCCGCTATCCCTGTCCGTCTCCACAATCGCCTCGGTGCTGATCGGGAGATTCCTCTCACTCGCTGCGGTAGTAGAGTTTCTTCTCGTCAGCGCCGCAGTCTGGGTCGCTACGCTTATCCGGGAATGGACCCAGCTGCGCCGCTCCGGCAAAAAGTGGGCCATCGGATTCAATCCATTGGGCGGTAAGGCGCTGAGCTTTGCACTCATCTGGATCTTGGTGACTGTACTGTTGTTGGCTGACCTGCAGAGCGGCCACAGATTGTTCATGAGTCTCGCCTTCTTCGATCACGGCATGCGGATCAATTGGACTGAGAGTGTTCTCCGAACCGGTGTGCCACCGGTGAACTCGCTCTACTCTACAAGCAGCCTGCACCCATGCGTTATTACTACTTCTGGTATGTTGTCTGTGCCGCGGTAGAAAAAATGGCGCATCTTGCCCACCCGTGCAGTTTTGACCGCAAGTTGCGCGTGGTCTGGTTTCGTTCTTGCAGCTCTCATCGGACTCTACCTCAAACATTTCCTCAACGGGGCCCGGTTGCGCAGGCAGTTCACAGCTACCATCTTTCTTCTCACCGTCACCGGTCTCGACATCTGCGTCAATCTCTGGAACATTCTCTATCTTCATGACTCGCTTCCGGGATATCTCGAAATGTGGAAGGCGGGCCAGATCTCAAGTTGGTTTCACTCTATTATCTGGGACCCACACCATATCGCCAGCATGGCGTGCTGCATGTTCGCTTTTCTGCTGGCGTGGATGGCTGGCAAGCGGGGCCACCTGGCCACAAACATCGTCTTGATCGCCATGGCGCTGGCCAGCGCCTTCGGCCTCTCGATCTATGTGGCATTCGCGTTCTTCCTGGTGATGTTGACATGGGCTCTTTGGCAGTTGGCGATTGAGCGCACGTCCAGGCCTGCCCTCGTCCTGGGCTCCGGTGGCATTGGCGCCGCAGTTCTGCTCGTACCGTATTTGAAGGATCTGACCCACGCCTCATCCAATTTGCAAGAAGGCTCAGTCTTCGCATTCGCCGTCCGCGAAACGATCCCTCCTGATCGATTGCTGGCCTCACCCTTGTTTCAGCACCTGGCTTCCAGCTACCCCGCTGTGTCACAAAACCTTGCCAATCTCACTCTATTAGCTCCCGGGTATGTGGTGGAATTGGGCTTCTTCCTCTTTGTCCTCATCCTCTATCTCGTTCCGGCATGGCGCGGCCGCATCGCACTCACAGCGGCGCAGCGGTCGCTAATTTTTATCGCCACCGCAACGCTGCTTCTCATGTCTTTCGTGCGTTCCGGCGTACTCGTCACCAACGATTTCGGCTGGAGAACAGCTCTGCTGCTCCAATTCCCCCTGCTCTTGCTGGCATCTGAGCTCGTCATGAGTTGGCGACTGGCAGACAAGAAACTCGGCCTCCCGGCAGACTTCGCCGGCTTACCCCAAAAAACGCCGCGCTGGTTGCGATCGATAGCCACTATCGGGCTTGTCATCGGAATCTACACGACTCTTTATCAGGCACTCGAAGTGCGCTTCACGCTTCCTCTTCTCGAGTTCCAAACGAGCTCAAAACAGGATTTCGCCCTGAGCCACCGGTCCCAAAAAGCTTACATTTCGCTCGCCGGGTATGCCCAGTTGGACTCTCTAATTCCCCGCGATGCGGTCGTGCAATTCAACCCGGCGGAATTAGACCCCTTATGGAATCCAATTGACTGGTCCGGCATCGACCACCAGGCAGCCATCATCGACGACCAGATGGGTTGTGGTTCAGAGTTAGGGGGAGACCCGTCAGGCTGCCCGGCCATGGCTGCCTCGATTGATTCCCTCTTCAACGGAGCCTCGGCGGAACAGGCACGCGCCACCTGCCACCAATACGGCATCCAGTATCTCGTCACCCGCATTTATGATCCGGCCTGGAAGGACAAAAGCGGCTGGGTATGGACGCTCGCCCCCGTGGTCGCCGACAAAGAATTTCGTGCGCTCGACTGCAGGCAAATGAGCCAGCGAACGATGAGTGAAACTCGAAATTAGCGGTGATCAGCGGGCTCAAATCGCGAGCGGCACTGAAGTACCACCTCAAGTTCAGGCGAACGGCTGTATTGGGTTGATTTAGCGGTGAAAGGCAGTAGAATTCAAGCAAATCCTCCGATGAAAAGTCTAGTTCGGATTTGGAAAGTCCAGGAATGATTGAAGTCACAAGATGTGTCATTTGCGACGGCCAGATCCGTCTGCTCAAGCGTGCACTGGTCGCGCCTTTTGTAGCTCGGCGAACATGGAATCGCAAGCCCTTTTGTGTGGATTTGGTCACTTGCACTATTTGCGGATTCATATTCTACAATCCCCGTCTCGACGAGGAAGATTTGCGAAATTTATACAGGGATTTTCGTTCGGAAGAGCACCAGAAGGCGCGTTTCGCCACGGAGCCCTGGTACACTCCGAGCTTCAATGCAGATCTGGCATCACCACATTCCTACGAGATCCGGCGCGCCAAGCTCGCTCCGATCCTTCGAGAGCACCTTGGCCAACGAAAGGTCCAACGCATCTTGGATTACGGTGGCGATCGTGGCGATCTTGTGATGGGATTGCTCGATGGCGCCGAAAGCTATTCCTATGACATTTCAGGAGTTGAAGTCGCTCCGGGGGTCACTTCGACAAAGAATCCTGCCGCATGCCAGGCCGACCTCATCATCAATAGCAATGTATTGGAGCATGTCGGCTTCCCTCGCACGTTGGTAAACGAAATCTTCGCAGCGGCTCCAGTGGGAGGGCTGGTATTCCTTGAAGTGCCTATTGAGTTTCCATTTGGTCTTCCCCGGCTCGCAAGGAGAATTGCGCAAATCGGCATCATGGCTGCGCTACGCCCAGCGACAGTGCCGCATATCCTTCGTCCTGCCACTTTGTATATGATGCACATGCATATAAACTACTTCTCCGAGCATACTCTTAAGTTACTAACTGAGAAATGCGGCGGCGAGGTGATTGCCAAAGGCACCTATCCCTACGGAAGCAGAGCAGGAAAAGCTGATATGGCATGGTGCTTGGCGGAAAAACATTGAGCACTCCCGACTTGCGAGACTCCGGCGAAATCGCGCGAGGGTCAACAGGCCGCCAAAACTTCGTCACAACGTTCTCGAACTCATAGGATCTTGAAATGGTCAGTAGCCGGATCGCCCTTCACGAAGCAAAGTTGTATTCGGTCTGCCCGCTCTGCAGCCAATCAGACATGGTCCCGCTCTGGGAGGTCGAAGGCTATTCAATAGCCAAGTGCACCGCGTGCTCCCTTATCTTTGTACGAAACCAAGTAACGACAGAAGAGCTTGCCGCTTATTATGCGGGCTTCGAGGATGACTCCTACGGCGATACAAACGTTGACTGTCTCAACTACTACTACCACAAGTTAGGCGCGCTGATTCGCCAACGCTTCCCTCAGCCGGGGAGGCTGCTGGACGTAGGATGCGCACGAGGATGGTTTCTTGACACCATGCCTGACTGGGAATGCCACGGCAATGAAATCACAAAGCACTATGGAATGACTGCACGCGAGAAACACGGCGATCGCATATTTCTTGGGCCGTTTGAAGACTATCCAATGCGCGAAGGCTATTTCGACGTCATCACTCTGCAAGATGTCTTCGATCACATTCGCGATCCTCTGCCGATGCTGGAGAAATGCCGACGCCTGCTAAGGCCGGGCGGCCTCATCGCAATCAAGGTACACAATATCTCCTGTCTCTTCGCCAAACTCACAGGCCCGGGATTCTATGCCGTCATTCCACCATCCCACTTGTTCTACTACGACAAACAGACGCTTCGACGGACGCTTGAAAAGAGCGGGTTCACGGTAGTGGATTCGAGGTTCATCGGCCATCTTTTCAAGGTCAAAACAGTCTTCCTGCGCTTGTCGCGCGGCAACGTGAAGTCGGTCTTTCACCGCATCTATGGAAGTTTGAACGGCAGCACTTTAGGTGAGCTAAAATTCAAAAAGAACCTCCATGACATTGTTACAATGATCGCCGTGAAGCCAAGTTAGTTTTCCTCTTCGCTCACGAGGAAATGAACGCGGGATCAGGCCGCCCTAAGGCGAAATAATCGAGAACACAGCATGCCACCAAAACTGATCACCATCGTGACGCCGTGCTACAACGAGGTGCTGAATGTGCGCGAGGTGTATCGTCGTCTGATGGAGGTTGCAGCGCAACTACCTCAGTATCGCTTCGACCATCTCTTCATTGACAATGCCTCAACCGATGGCACTGTAGATGTTTTGCGCGAGATGGCAGCCAACGATCCGAGCGTCAAGGTCATCGTGAATGCGCGCAATGTTGGGCCCGCACGCTCTGGAATGCATGGGCTTCTGCAGGCTAAGGGAGATGCTGTCGGCGGCCTTAATGCGGATTTGCAAGATCCTCCCGAATTGTTCGTCGAGATGATTCGCGAATGGGAGAAAGGGTTCCCTATCGTGGCTGCCATCAAGAATTCGAGCGATGAGAACGGGCTGATGTATCGTTTGAGGACAGCATATTATCGTCTAGTTGCACGTCTCACCAACGTCGAGGTTCTGGAGCATTTCACGGGCTTCGGTCTCTACGATCGCTCTGTGGTCGAGCAACTCCGCGCAAGTTTTCGCGACCCATACCCATACTTTCGAGGCATGATTGCGGAACTTGGTCTGCCCTATGCGAAAGTCTTCTACAATCAGAATCGCCGTGAACGGGGTGTAACGAAGAACAATTTCTACGCATTATATGACCTTGCCATGTTGGGGATCACAAACCTATCCAAAGTGCCTTTGCGCCTCGTGATCGGGTGCGGCTTTATTTCAGCCTTTATAAGCTTCGTGGCGGGAATGTTTTACCTGGTGTACAAACTTGTTTTCTGGAAAAGTTTTACTGTTGGGGTTGCGCCGTTGGTGTTGGGCCTTTTTTTTCTTGGCTCGATCCAATTAATTTCGCTGGGAATTATTGGAGAATATGTAGGATCAATCCATACTCTCGTATTGAATCGTCCTCTGGTTACCGAAAAGGAACGCATTAACTTCTAGTCACAAGACTCCCGTGAATAAGAATTCCAACAAGTCGTTATGGCAACTGAAGCGCTACATCATGGTCGGTGGATTCAATACCGTTTTCGGCTATGGCGTTTTCGCACTCGCAAACTGGTCCTTCAAAGGACTTGGCTCTTATAGCTACATGTTGGCTTTCTGCTGTTCGAGCCTGATCGCGCTCACCGTAGCCTTTCTGGGGTACAAGTGGTTTGTCTTTCGCACGCGCGGAAACTATCTCATGGAATACATACGCTGTTTTGGGGTTTACAGCAGCAGCATGCTTATCGGTCTGGTGGGTCTGCCAATCCTGGTTCCAATTCTGCGAGGAGCCCTCAAGAACCCCGAACCGGCTTCCTATTTAGCGGCAGCCATTTTGACAGTAGTCTCTGTAGTCTTCAGTTTCTTGGGTCATAAGAATATTTCTTTTCGGCCCAAACCTGTCGAAGAAGAAGTGAAATCGTCTTCAGGAAAGCCGGCTGCCTGAGAAATCTGCTAGAGCCGAAGTTCAAACGAAGAATATACGCCGGGAAGGATCGATTAGCCGAACCTCATCGGAAATCGATTTTCTTCCCTCCGACACGGTGATCACCAACGGCCAGGAATAGCGCCGGATCCCCTCCTGTGGAAGCTCAGTCGAGTAATTTCGTCCGCCGATTAAGATCTGCTGCGGGCGGCGGTCGAGCAAGACCATGTTGTGCAATCCAGCGAGCGGACCGCCGTTTTCAAGGGATCGGTGAAAGTTGTCACCCGCCCCCCAAATCAGAAGACTGTCATCTTTAGCGAACCGCCTTGCCATGATCGCCGCTCTTTCCTTCTCCTGCGAGATGTAGCGATTCGCGGCCTCAAGGATGCTCGGCGAGGAGATTCCGAGCGCATGTTCTCCCTTCCCGAACAACATGCCAAGCGCAGGGTACCCCGCGCCTCCGCGGTACGGAAACGCATATTCGAAATGCTTGATATAGCCGAACCCATGACCTGCCGCAAATCGAGCAAGCGATTGCGGCGTGAAGTGGTTGACGTGAATCCGGTCGAAATAATAGAGAAACTCCTCACGTTCGTGGGTTCCATACTCAAGTGAATTAGGGACTTCAAGATACAGAAGCCCGTTATCAACCAATAGTGAGTCTGTCACATGAAGCAGGTCGAAATCGATCAAATGCTCTGCTACATGAGACAAGATGATGAGATCATATGGACCATGATCGGAGCACACTTTCAGATCACCGATCGATAGATTATCCAATCCCAGCGCTGCCGCTTTCTTCGATCCGGCCTGGGCCGCCGGTCCTGGGTCGAATCCGAAGAAGGTGGAACTTGGGAGTTCACTTGCGAGTTCAACCAGCAGACAGGCCTCACCACAGCCAAAATCCAGCACGTTCCTCGCTTGATCAAAAAAACCGGCTAATGCCTGAAGCAAATGGTCTCGTTGCAGCATCGAGATCGGCGAATGAAGATCCCCACCTGATACCTCCGCATGTATCCAATCGTTTGCCTGAGATTTGTAATACTCGTCGTAATCCTCCTGACACCCGCTTGCCACAAAAAGGAACTGGTCGATTGCACAGTGCCTAATTTCAGGCTCCGTCGGTAGATTCATCTTCGCGCTGTAGCGAAGCTTTAAGACGGGTTCTGTTTCTGACCCACAGAGCGGGCAGCGGTTATTTCGCATCGTTGGCTGGCTCCTGATTTCGGTTGTCAAAGCCCAAATAACGATTGGCACAAATTTTGCGGCCCCTCAGTCAAACCGCAGTCCATCCGCCGTCGACGGTAACTGCCTGCCCGGTCATGAAGCTGGAAGCATCAGAGGCAAGAAACAGGAGTGCACCGGCGAGTTCGCGCGGGCGGCCTGTCCGACCCAGGCAAGTAGAGTCCTTGAGACGTTGCAAGAAAGGACTATCCGGATCGACAGAATTGTCGCCGTCACGATCTTCAGTGTTCGAGAAGGGACCAGGAAGAATTGCGTTGGCACGGACCCCATGCTGTCCCCAGAAAGACGCGACATATCGGGTGAAACTGAGGAGAGCTGCCTTGGATGCGGAATACCCAGGAGGGTTGATAAACTCCGTTCCAGCGTAGAGTTGCGGCCGCGGAGCAACAAGGGCATACATGGTGGATATGTTAATGATACTTCCGGAGTTTTGCTGCTTCATTCGGGAGCCAAGTTTTTGTGTCGTCAAAGCCGCCCAGTAGACGCCTCCCGTCAGATTACGCATCCACGTCTCCATGGTGGCGCTTTCGAGAGAGCCTTCTGGAACATTGAAGCCAGTCCCGGCTCCCAACTCATGTGCGTTGTTCACCAGGATGTCGATTGACTTCTCTTCGGTTGCGATCTGGTCCAATACACGACCGAGCGCCGCGATGTCATACATGTCGACCCGTTGAAACGAGATACTCTCCTCGCCGAATTCGCGCGACCACGTTTCCGCCTCGCGCTGCAACCGTTCGGAGCGCCCTAATGCCACGACGCGAGCGCCATTGACCAACAGTGCGCGAGCGAATGTACGCCCCAGAAAGCCAGATGCACCTGTGAGTACGGCAGTTCTACCGGCAATGGAAAACAGAGTTGAGCTCTTCAAATCGAGTGAGCTTAAAGGCAAGTGCGACCTCCGTCTATCACAAGATTTGCTCCAGTCATATAAGAGGATGCATCTGAGCAAAGAAAGAGAATCGCTCCCTGGTACTCGTCCCGCTCGGCCATCCTTCCGAGCGGGATCAACTGCTTTATCCGGCTCAGAAAAACGTCCGGCTGGTTGTTAAACACTCCTCCGGGAGAAATGGCGTTCACTCGTATGTTTGCGCTGCTCCAATAGGTTGCCAGGTAGCGTGTGAGCCCGAGAAGCCCAGTCTTAACGATGGAATATGTGACTGGTTTCACCGGTTGCTCCTCGTCGGGCAAGCCCTCCACACGATACAGGCGCTGGTCTGGCGCAATGACGGCGAGGTCGGAAGCGACGTTGACAATCACTCCCGATTTGCGCTTCGCCATCTCTGTTCCAAAGATGCGGCTACAAAGAAATGCTCCGGTCAGGCCCACGCGGATGTCCGCATCCCAGATTGCCAGCGGAAAGTTTTCCAGTCGCGACCATGCTGTGTTGCCGTCTTCGACCTTTGGGTTGTTGGCTGCATTGTTGATGAGAATATCAATACGGCCGAATTCTTCAATAATTCTGTTTCGCGCATCTTCTACAGACTTCTCGCGGGTTATGTCGCAAGTTACCCCAAGAGATTTTGGCCCATACTTGTTCGCGAGCTGATTTGAACGAGCCTGAGGGTCGGTGGCTTCAAGATCAAGTAACACCACCTGAGCGCCAGCTTCCGCGAGGATTGCACCATGTTGGTAGCCAAGCAGACCCGCCCCGCCGGTAATGATCGCAACCCGGCCTCGCAGATCGAAAAGTGATTTGGCGCGACTGGCTCCATTGTCTCTCATGAGAAGCGCCCCCTCGAATCAGACAAAATCATATCTTGTGTGTTTGTCCCCCATCCATGACGTAACAAGCTCCCGTGGCGAATCCGGAAACTGGGGAGACGAGGTAAGCGGCAAAATCGGCGATTTCTTCCGGAGTACCAAACCGCTTTTGTGGAACCTCCGAGGAGATGTAATGTTCAACTTCCTCCCGCCGCTTCGTAAGGTGCCGTTCCCAGGACCCTCCAGGAAACAACACATTTCCAGGCGCGAGACAGTTTACTCGAATTTTATCTGCGGCCACAGCGCGAGATAAATTCTTGCTGTAATTGACAAGCGCGGCTTTTGCTGCGCTGTAGGGCAAAGGAGCCAAGGTTGTCTCCAAGGCAGCAATAGAACCCACAAACAAAATGACACCGCCGTGCAGCTGCATATGCGGGATGACCGCTTGGGCCAGCCGCACACTGCCGAAGAAATTAAGGTTGAACAACCGTTCCCACTCGCCTTCTCCTTGTTGCCATCCCGGCCTGCCACTGCCGCTGCCTATATTGGCTATCAGGATGTCCGGAGCATCCCATGCTTGATTGACTGCGCGCAATGCTGCATCGATGACCGACGTTTGCGTCAGGTCTCCCGCAAAGCTGAGTACCATATCGCCGAACTTCAACTGCAAATCTTCGCGGGCCTCATTCAAGGTGACGGTCTCGCGGCCTGTAATGCAGACCCGGCATCCCTCGCGAAGCAGCGCAAAAGCGATAGCTCTACCAATCCCCCGTGAGGAACCGGCAACAAGTGCGACGCGGCCATTGAGTTGCAGATCCATTCTCATTACATCCCGCAGTGGCGAATAAACGCTATCTGCTTTTTCGCCCAGTTCACTTCATCGCCATCTGTTCCACGCGCTGCCTGGAGCGTGAAACCACCCAAATAACCGATGCTACGAATGCATGCAAAGACTTCTGCAAAATCAGCGCTTCCCTCACCCAGCGGCTTGCTCTCGACGCCACCACCGGGCCTGCGCAGGCGATCTTTGATGTGGACGCTGCCAATTCGGCTTCCATATGCCGCAAATTCTTCCTGCGCAACGTAGCCCAGACCGGAGCTATTGCCAGTATCGTAGTTTACCTTGATCAACGAGTGAGGAATTCGCGACAGAAAACGCGCGAAGTCTGAAGGGTCCAAGTCTGTCTCCAGATGCAATTCGATGCCTGTCTCTTCCGACGCGGGCAAAGCCCGTTCCAGAACGCGAAGCGCGACGCACTGCTCCTCATCGGTTTGCATCGAGGACGCATCGACAAACGGTAATACGACTCGCGATGCTCCGATCTTCTTAGCTTGACGTAACAATCCATGCAGCACGTGTTCGCGCCGCGTGCGTTCTTGTACGTCGCAGCGAACAAGCGGAAAGTCCATCAGCCAGTCCGCGCAAATTGCGGGCGTCTCAATGCTATATGTGGCCTTGAGCGCATTCAACTCTGAAACTCCTTGCTCCGTCGCAATCGGATTTACGGATGAGCCATAATCGTCGTAAATCCATTCGATATACTCCAGACCAGCCTCGCGAGCTCGAACAATCTCTTGTCGCCAGGAATTGCGGGGGAAACACTGAAAGCGTCCGCCTTCCGGTGGGCTCAGTCGCCCCTGCATGATTCCGATCACGGTCTGCGGCATGTCTTCGAGGACTCCTTCATTCCGGCAGCGGCTTCACAATCATGTTGACGAGAAACTCTTCGCGCGGCAGGAATGGAAACATATCCTCAAGAGGTTTGGAAACGAATGAACCATCTGGCTTCTGATAAGACTGCAGGCGGGGCGCACGCATCTCATCCTGCAACACCCTCACATCACACACCACAGGACCCTTCATTTCAAGCACCGTGCGAACGTCTGTGCGGAGATCTTCCTGATTTTCGATGACAGCTGTTCCGAGGCCAAATGCGGCCCCCACCCGGCTCAGGTCCGGAATCGTAAGGCCGCTATTTCTGTCGGCGCCAATCCTGGATTCGCCAAAATACGCTCGCTGGGATGCGCGGATCGAGGCATAGCCGTCGTTGTTCAGTACGAAGAATTTAATCGGTAGCTGAAGCCGGCTGATCGTCTCCAGTTCCTGAATGTTGAACATGAATCCCCCATCACCATCGACGGCGATGACTTCCCGGCCAGGATTCGCGATCGCGACTGCAATCGCCATTGGAACCGCATAACCCATCGCGCCGAGGCCAGCCGTGTGGTAGAGGCGCTGCGAATGCAATGTTGGACAAGCGAGCAGATAAATTTCGATGGCCGAGCCGGAATTTCCAACCACCAATTTGTCTTCGGCACCAACCTCCGTTCCGATTACCTCTGCAAGATTGAATACCGATACCCTGCCCTCGGCTTTGCGGTGTTCTTCGGTCACCACGGGATAGCGCGTCTTCCAATCAGCGCACCGTGCATTCCATGCATTGTGTTTCTGCATTCGGATGGAGCCCTTTTGGCTCAACAGCTCTAGCAAGAATGTTTTCGCATCTGCGCAGACAGGTTGCTGTAAGTAAGGGTGAAGCTTCTGGAGTTCCGCCGCGTCGATGTCTACCGCCACCTTATGTGCCTCGCGGGCCAGATTCTGCGGCGCATAGCCCGTGATTGCGAAATCGAGGCGAACTCCGATGGCAAGCAGAAAGTCACTGTTCTGCATGGCGAAATTGGCGCCGCGAGCAGCGACGGAGCCTGGACGTCCGACAAATGTGGGTTCATCGCTGGGCACAAGATCGGCCGCGCACCATGTGGCAACCGTAGGAATGTTGAGAGTTGTGCGGAGTTGTTCGAACTCCTGCTCCCCATGAGCAAGGCGAATACCGTTGCCCGCGAATAGCAACGGCCGCTCTGCCTGGTTCAGCTTCTCGATCAGGCGCGCTACTTCCTGTTTCAGAGATGTAGTGTGGGAATGCTCTCCGAATTCCGCCGGATCAAAGGCGCGTAAGGTAGACGGATCCGCAATCCGAGACGCCTGAACGTCGAGAGGAATGTCGATCCACACCGGACCAGGGCGTCCATGGAAGGCAAGATATATGGCCTTCTCCATGTGGCATCGGATTTCATCAGGATCGAGGACCGTAACTGCATACTTCGTGATCGGCTTGACGATTGACACAATGTCCACTTCTTGGACGCCAAGCTGCCGCATACCTAGCGCGTGCTCGTCCTTGTCGAACATACGGTCAGGCCGCTTAACCTGCCCGGAGATAAACAGGGTCGGGGTCGAGTCAAGCCAGGCACCCGCGACACCGGTGACGGCATTTGTTCCGCCGGGGCCGGTTGTGACCATGCAGACACCAAGGTGATTGGTCGCCTTGGCATAGCCCTCCGCGCAAATGGCACTGGCCTGTTCGTGTGAGTTGCAAATCGGAACCAACCGCTTCTCGTCCGCGAGTGAATTGTTCAAGTGCATCGCGCCGCCGCCAGTCACAAGAAACACATGCTTCACCCCCTGGTCGGCAATGAAGCGCACAACGTAATCGGAAAGCTTCATGAGATAAACCGTACTCGATTTGAGAAAACGCTGTTCGATTCAAGATCCGGTGAAGACATCCTGCGACCGCAATCCTCGCGCCGCCAGCAAAGCCTCGATAAGTTCGCGAACGGCGCCATTGCCCCCGGCGCTCTTTGCAATGAAATCTGCCACCGCCAGGACGTCCGGCACGGCATTCGCCGGGGCCGCCGAAAGACCGGCAATTTGCATCGCCGGCAAATCGTTCACATCGTCTCCCATGCAGCATATCTCCGCCAGGTCAATGCCGGCTGCAGCGGCAACCCCTCGCAGAGCAGCTGCTTTATCTCGACAGCCCTTCACGACGTGCCGGATATGCATTTTCTGAGCATAGCGATCAACGAGCAAACTATTCTCGCCGGAGATCAGCGCCAGTTCCAGACCGGCGCGCAGTGCCAGCGAAACACCCATAATGTCGGCAAAGCAGAAACGCTTCCACTCTTCACCGCCAGGACCCCACCAGAGTCCTCCATCGGTGAGTACTCCATCCACATCAAGCGCGATGCCGCGAATCCGGGCAAGATCGGCTTTTTCGGAATTGATTTCAGTCATGCGGGACTATACCGCCGCGCCGACACGGCGAAGCTTCTTGATAATGGGAAGTTCGCGCTCGTACACGCGCTTGATGCCGTCGCCCCTCGACTGTTCCCATAGCCGGATGTCGCGAACAAGCCTTGTAATGCCGTTTGGCTCCAGCGATGCTGCTTGGTCTGACCCCCAGCTGGCACGATCCAACGTGATGTGGCGTTCCACACAACAGGCGCCCAGAGCCGCC
Organism: uncultured Acidobacteriota bacterium; assembly: GCA_963833995.1. Classification (GTDB taxonomy): domain Bacteria; phylum Acidobacteriota; class Terriglobia; order Terriglobales; family Acidobacteriaceae; genus Telmatobacter. Next base: position 432,117 of record CAWIAE010000016.1, read on the forward strand.
GCGCACACGCTCGTAGGAATACCGGTTTCGTGTCCGGAATAACCGACCGGCACATCATAGCGATCGGCCATGATCGGAATGGCTCGGAGATTCAGCTCGTCATAGTTCGCCGGATAAGTGCTGGTGGCATGCATCAGAATCAGCTCTTCTTTGCCTAGCACTTCCACAGCGTGATCGATCTCGTCATAAGTGCTCATCCCGGTGGAGAGGATGATTGGCTTTCCAGTCCTGCGGATGTGCCGCAGCAGGCTATCGTCTGTAAGCGAGGCAGAAGCGATCTTGTAAACCGGCAGCGCGAACTGCTCCAGAAAATCCACTGATCCCTCGTCCCAGGGCGAGGCGAACCAGGGCATCTTCACCGACCTGCAAAAGGCCTCAATTTCCTCGTACTCATCCTGCTCAAATTCCAGGCCGTACTTCAAGTCTCCATTGGTCGGCCCGAAAGGATTCTCGCGCGGTTTGGCTAACTCTTCCGGGGTGTACACCACCTCCACGGTGCGTTTCTGGAACTTCACGGCATCGCAACCCGCACCCACTGCCACGCTGATCAAACGCTTGGCCAGATCGATGTTACCGCTATGGTTGATACCGATCTCCGCCACGATGTAACAGGGTTGATCATCCCCGATCAACCGATTGCCGACCTTAACCGTGCTCATGGAGAATATTCCTCCTCTAGTACTTCTGTGGATCAGCCGGCTGGTTATTGCCAAGACCAACACGCTATCATCCGCGACACTTCACCGCGGCTATCATAGCAGTTTCAATGTGCGACCTAGCTTGAGATCGGGCTGACCATGGTTACTGAAGATATCCCGCTGGAACTCAACGAAGGAATCTCGGATACCCCCTTCAGGACGAATGTTTTACGCCTCCTTGCTTCATTCTCCTGCCATCCACCACCTTGGTCAGCAGGCAAAGCTCTCGACTTGCATTCGCCCCGATAGCAAGGCATTAGAACCCGGGGGTTATGCTTATTGCGTGATTCTTTTTAATGAGTGAGTTCCGGATGCGGGGCGCCCTCGGCTTTCCAGGAGGAAGGGTTGCACACCAGAAGACACCCAATTATCGAGCAGGATCTGAAGATAATCATCTCCTCTTCCGTTCCGTGGGATCGCCTATTTGGAAAAACCGTGCTAATCTCCGGCGCCAACGGCTTTGTCCCCGCTTATATGCTGGAAACGCTGCTTTACCTGAACGAGACTGCAGACGCGGGTATCCACGTCGTCGCTCTTGTCAGGAATTACGAGAAGGCAATGCGGAGGCTTGGACATTTAGCTGGCCGCAAAGATCTCAAAATGGTCGTGCAGGACGTTCGCGACCCCTATAGCGGCCCGGGAGCGGTCGATTTCATTGTGCATGCCGCGAGCCAGGCCAGCCCAAGATTCTTTGGCAGCGACCCCGTTGGCACGTTTGAAACCAACGTGATCGGGACACAGCGAATGCTGCAGCTTGCCAAGAATGCCGAATCCGAGGGGTTTCTGTTCTTCAGCAGTGGGGAGGCGTACGGCCGTACCGAAAATACCTCGGTTCCAACCACGGAGACATCCTTTGGATACCTCGACCCTATTGACCTTCGCTCCTGCTATGGTGAGGGCAAACGGGCCGGCGAGACGCTTTGCGCCTGTTGGCATGCTCAATTCGGCGTCCCCGCAAAAATCGTGCGCCTGTCTCATACCTACGGCCCGGGAATGGACTTGAGCGATGGCCGCGTGTTTGCTGATTTCGTGGCCGATATAGTGGCGGGGCGGGACATTGTCCTGAAGAGTGACGGCAGCGCAAGACGTCCCTTCTGCTATCTGTCGGACGCGACACTGGCATTCTTCAAAATCCTGCTCGAAGGGAACAGCGGCGAGGCCTACAACGTTGGAAGCGATTCCGAGTGCTCTGTTCTAGAACTCGCGGAGATGCTCTGCAGGCTGTTTCCGGAGCGCAAATGCCGGGTGATTCGCCAGGAGCGAAAACCCGGCGATCCGTACATCGTCAGTCCAGCCACTGGAGGACATTTCAATCTGTCCAAAATTCGATCGCTCGGTTGGGAGCCAGTCACGGGCATCGAGGAGGGCTTCGCCCGGACCGTAAAAAGCTACGAACCGGAGCAAGGAACAAAACCAGCAGACTGAGCGGTCTCCGCCTCGGCTGGCACAAATGCATTCGATGGAAACCCTGCTCAGGAAGCCTATTGTCGGGACGCCGCTGGACCACAGGCGTCACCTTGCCTTAGGACGGCTCGCGTTCGCAAATGCTCAGTTCAATCCAGTCGCAGAGCATATGGCCGCAAAGAATATGGCCCTCCTGAATGCGCGCGGTATCTTTCGACGCAATGCGTAGAGCCACTTCGGCAATCCCGGCCATCAATCCTCCGCCCTCACCGGTGAATGAAACCGTGAAGGCTCCCATCTGCCGGGCCGTTTCGAGCGCCCCGCACACATTCTTGCTGTTGCCTGAAGTGGAGATGCCTACCAGCACATCGCCCTTCACACACAGTGCTTCCACCTGGCGTTGAAACACCTTGTCGTATCCATAGTCGTTGCCAATGGCCGTAAGGATCGAAGTATCCGTTGTCAAAGCAATGGACGGCAAGCCCCGCCGTTCCCGCCGAAAACGCCCCATCAATTCCGCAGCCAGGTGCTGAGAGTCCGCCGCGCTTCCTCCATTTCCGCACCAGAGCACCTTCTTCCCTTCGAAGATGGCCCGGGTCATTTCGCAGGCAATCAGTTCCAGCACCGATCGCTGGCTTCCCAGCGCCTGTATCACAGCAAGGTGATCCTCGATCGCATTTTGAAATACCAGGGATGGATTCACGGCAGTCAACATTTCAACTCCTTTGGCGCGGCATTGGGGAATGAAAGAGATTTTTCGATTTCCTCAGGTCCGATTCTGTGTACTGGACAACCAATTCACTCTCAGCTCTGTCTGGCTGCAGTGGCAACTCGCGGCAAACTCGATCATCACAGACGCAACATAATCGAGCATCGGCTTCGTAAGTCCTGGATAAACACCTGTCCAAAACACGCGATTCATGACAAAATCCGAGTTCGGCAGACTTCCAACCGCGCGGTGATCACAGTACTCATAGGCTGGTTGTCGAAGCAGGTTCCCCCCAAACAGAAGCCTGCTGTGAATCTTTTTTGCGTCAAGAATGCGAATCAGTTCTTCTCGCGAGAAGGGCGCACTTTCACGAACCGCGATCGGAAATCCGAACCACGAAGGATCAGAACCCGGTGTCGCCTCGGGGAGCAGAAGCACGTCATCGAGCGGTTTGAGCGCACCGAGCAGATAGCGAAAATTCTCTTTGCGGCGCTCAATGAACCGCGGCAGCTTCTCAATCTGCGAGGCACCGAGAGCCGCTTGCATGTCGGTGGCCTTCAGGTTGTACCCGATGTGCGAATAGGTGTATTTGTGGTCGTACCCGCACGGCAGGTCGCCCAGTTGCCAGTCATAGCGTTTGCCGCAGGTATTCTCCTTGCCTGGATCACACCAGCAGTCGCGGCCCCAGTCTCGAAACGAATCGATGAGCACTTTCAGATTCGGCTTGTCGGTCAGAACTGCTCCACCCTCGCCCATGGTAATGTGGTGCGCGGGGTAGAAGCTGACCGTGGCGATATCGCCGAACGTGCCCACCTTCCGGCCTTTCCATGTGGAGCCGAGCGCATCGCAGCAATCCTCAATCAGCCACAGATTGTGCTTCTTCACAAACGTTGTCACGGCATCAACATCAAAGACGTTTCCCAACGTATGCGCGATCATGACTGCCCTGGTTTTTTCGCTGCGCGCGGTTTCAAGCTGGCTGACATCGATCTCATAGGTTGGCAGAGTCACATCCACAAAGACCGGCACAAGCCGATTTTGAATGATCGGATTGACCGTGGTCGGGAATCCCGCCGCGACCGTGATCACTTCGTCTCCCGGCTTCAGCCGTCGATCGCCGAGCTTGGACGATGTGAGCGCGCTCAAAGCGAGCAGGTTCGCAGAAGAACCGGAGTTGACCAGCGAAGCGCAGCGCACGCCAACAAAATGGGCCAGCTTCCGCTCGAATTCGTCGGCAAACCGGCCCGTCGTAAACCAGTTATCGAGCGCCGAGTCCACCACCGAACTCAGATCGCCGCCATCGATTACCTTGCCCGACACCGGAACCGGCGACAACCCCGGCACAAACTCCCTCTCGGGAAAAGCCTCAGCAAAATACTCGACGGCCAGGTCGAGAATCTGCTGCCGAAGGCGTGCGCTCTTGTCGGTCATTGGGAGTCCACAAACTAAGCATACAAAATCGGGAGTCGTCAGTGTACTGTATTAGGGAGAACTGCGCCCTACGACCGAAGTGCTACTGACCCAATTATAGCTAGTGGTCGTTTTGCGTAAATTGAAGGCATTGAAATGAAAGCGGTTATTCTGGCCGGTGGCCTTGGAACTCGACTCAGCGAAGAGACGACGCTGCGCCCCAAACCAATGGTTGAGATAGGCGGACGCCCCATTCTGTGGCACATCCTGAAGATCTACTCACAGCACGGGATCAATGACTTTATCGTCTGTTGCGGCTACAAGGGCTACCTGATCAAGGAGTATTTCGCGAATTACTTCCTGCACATGTCCGACGTAACCTTCGACATGCAGGAGAACCGAATGCATGTGCATCAGAGCGTCGCGGAGCCTTGGCACGTGACGCTGGTTGACACCGGCGAGAACGCAGGAACCGGCGGCCGTCTCAAGAAGATCGCTCAGTACCTTGAGGGAGAGAACACCTTCTGCATGACCTATGGAGACGGTGTCAGTGATCTCGATATCTCCGCCTCGATCGCGTTCCACAAGAGCCACGGCAAACTGGTGACGGTGACCGCGGTGCAGCCGACCGCCCGCTTTGGCGGACTGGGCATCGACGGAACCTCGATCAGCGCCTTCCAGGAAAAGCCCGAGGGTGAGGGCGGATGGATCAACGGAGGCTTCTTTGTCCTTTCTCCCGCGGCGATGGAAGAGATACCGGATGAAAGCTCGATGTTTGAAAGAGAGCCGATGGAAAGCCTGACCTCAAAGAAACAGGTGCAGGCATACTTTCATAAGGGCTTTTGGCAGCCGATGGACACGTTGCGCGACAAGCAGAGACTGGAACAGCTCTGGGCCAGCGGGAGGGCTCCGTGGAAGACCTGGTGAATCCCTGGAAGGGCCGAAGGGTTTTCCTCACCGGCCACACAGGATTTAAAGGCGGCTGGCTCTCGCTTTGGCTTGCCCGGCGCGGGGCCCAGATTCGCGGATACGCGCTTGACCCTGCAACCGAGCCGAACCTTTTCACCGCCGCATCCGTCGCTGCCGTTTTGGATGATGTTCGAGGAGATGTCCGGAACTACGCCACGCTGGAGTCGTCGATGGCTGCGTTTGTCCCGGAGGTGGTGTTCCATCTCGCAGCCCAACCGCTCGTGCGCCGGTCGTATGCCGATCCGCTGGGCACATATGCGACCAACGTGATGGGGACGGTTCACGTATTGGAGGCCGTACGGAAGACGCCCAGTGTTCGCGCGGTGGTTTGCGTGACCACCGACAAGTGCTATCAGAATCAGGAATGGGCATGGCCCTATCGGGAAACTGACCCTCTGGGCGGACACGATCCCTATTCTTCCAGCAAGGCCTGCGCGGAGATGGTGTGCGCGGCCTACCGCAGTTCCTACTTCCCAAGCGACCGACTGCACGACCATCGCGTAGGCATAGCGACTGCCCGTGCCGGCAATGTGATCGGGGGAGGAGACTGGTCTGAAGATCGGTTGATTCCCGACCTGATCCGCGGATTTCAGACAGGGCAACCGGTGCTCATCCGTCGCCCCCACGCCATTCGCCCTTGGCAACACGTACTCGACCCTTTGTATGGATACATCGTTCTTGCCGAAAAACTGCTCTCGACAGAGGGCCCGCTAGCTTCCTCGTTCAACTTTGGCTTGGGCGACGGGGAAGCCTGGCCCGTCGAGCAAATCGCAACACGGCTTGCGGACCTGTGGGGAGAGGGCGCGTCATGGACGGCGGATTCGACCGCGAGCGTGCATGAAACTCACGCCCTCAGGCTGGATGCGAGCAGAGCCCGCGAAGAGCTTGGTTGGCAGCCCCGGCTGCGCATCGAAACAGCCTTGGAATGGACCGTCAACTGGTACCGCTGCGCCCATCAGGGCGCTGACATGGAACGAGAAACGCTGGCCCAGATTGCACGTTATGAAATGTGCAAACCTCCTGGACTTTCGATCTTTGGTAACGAACAGAGCGACAGACGATGACGAGGAATCGGCAAGACGGTCTCTATTTGCTCCTCGTGGGTGCCGCAATTCTTGTGGTGGTCGGCGCTGCCATGCATTTCATGGCCACGAATTCAATGAAGGATTTGAGGGGCATCTATAACGCGACTCAAGTTGTGCTTGAACATCGTGACCCTTACCGGGCGAATATTGAAACCGGTGTTGATCGGGGTCTCGGTGAGATCAACTCGCCGAATCCTGGCGCGCCCAATCACATCGCGCCTCTGTTCGTGTATCTGCCTTCGTCAATTATTTGGATCCTTCCGTTCGCGGTGCTGCCGTGGGGGCCTGCACAACTTCTCTGGACGATTCTCTTCACGGTTTCCATTGTGCTGGCCGCCTTCCTCACTTGGGAAGTTGGGGCGAAATACGCGCCCAGACTTTCCGGAGGACTGATTTGCATCTTGCTGGCCAATTGCATCGTCGTCTTTCACAACGGCAATCCTGCGGGAATTGCCGTAGGAATCTGCGTGATTGGCGTATGGTGCATCATCAATGACCGCTTTGTGCCAGCCGGCATTCTGTGCCTTGCGGTAAGCCTCGCGATCAAACCCCACGATTCGGGCCTGGTGTGGCTCTGCTTTCTTCTGGCAGGCGGAAACCTTCGAAGACGGTCGTTGCAGACGTTCGCAGTAACTATCCTCCTAAGCATCCCGGCCTTCTTTTGGATCTGGCAGGTTGCGCCTCATTGGATTCCCGAAGTTCGCTCCAACCTTTCCGAGATGTCGAGCCGCGGCGGTCTCACGGATCCGGGCCCCACGGGAGTATTTAACCTGGGCGCTGAACCGATTATTGATCTGCAAGGATCTGTCAGTTTCCTGCGTGACGACCCCGGCGTATACAACCCAATCAGCTATGCGATCTGCGCAACGCTGCTTCTCATCTGGTCAATTGCCATGCTCCGATCGAAGTCATCGCGGGATAACATCTGGTTTGCCCTTGCCTTTGCTGCGGCCACAACCATCCTCTTGGGCTACCATCGTCCTTACGATGCGAAGCTTCTGTTGCTCACCGTCCCCGCTTGCGCGATCCTCTGGTCAGAGGGAGGTAACGCGCGCTGGCTGGCGCTGGTCATGAGTACTTTGGGCATGGTGTTTACTGCGGAGATTCCCTTGGCGGTCATTGGCATTCTCGCCGGGAAAATGCCAGTCGACAACCAAGGACTGGCCGAAAAGCTGTTGACCGTTGTCATCACAAGACCTGCCTCTCCGATACTGCTGGCTATGGCCATCTTTTATCTTTGGGCCTACATGACACGGACGGAACGTTCGAGAAGTGCGACGGGGCGCGAGAGTACCTCCTTTTCAGTAGTTGCGCCCAATGCGAGCTAGACCTGGATCGCCGAGTTCGAAACATCATTCAGCCCGGGACGCGGGCTTGAAACATCGACACTTGACCGGCTCCAATCTTGGACGGGGCTAAGATTTTGAAATAAGGACAATACTGGTGCAGAGTTGGGATACGCCACATTCCGAAATCGTGAGTGATTCGGAGAAAAAATCGATTGTGATGCGGGCCTTGCACCGGATTTTTTCCTTCCCCGTTGCAGTCTCCAGTCTTTTCTTCGTCCTCGGCAGCCTGACGGTACGAGGACGATTCGACGACCCCGACATGTGGTGGCACCTCAAAATAGGCCAGATCATCTGGACCACCCACACCATTCCAGAAACCGATCTGTTCTCGTATACAACCAATCATCACGCCTATATACCCCAGGAGTGGCTCGCGCAAGCTTCGATTTTTGGCGCTTACAAATGGGGTGGCTATTCCGGCCTCATGCTGTGGCTTTGCCTCCTTACCGGAATCACGCTCATCTCAGGCTATATTCTTTGCGCCCTCTACTCGGGCAACTCCAAAGTGGCTTTCATGGGAGCGATGACCATCTGGTTCTTTGGAACCATCGGGTTTTCCATACGACCGCAGTTGATCGGCTACATTTTGCTCATCGTCGAATTGCTGTTGATCCATCTGGGACGAACGCGCAACCCGCGCTGGTTTTTTGGGCTACCCGTCCTGTTCGCGGTTTGGATCAACTGTCATGGATCCTTTTTCCTCGGACTTCTCGTAGCGGGAGCCTATCTCTTCAGCTCGCTCTTTGAATTCCGCGCCGGTTCGCTGGTAGCGGCGCGCTGGGACCCACATTGCCGGTGGATGTTGGCGCTGGCCATGGTTCTTTCGGTGGCGGCGCTGTTCCTGAATCCGGATGGCGTAAAGCAGATGCTTTATCCCATCAATACGATCCTTCATCAACCGATTGGCCTCGGGGCCTCCCAAGAATGGCAGCCAACACCCATCTCGGATCCCCGCGGGATTGGACTTCTGGCCGCTCTTCTATCCAGCGTGCTTCTGCTGATTACCCGTCGCAGTGAACTGTTCTGGGATGAATTGCTTCTTCTTGCAGCAGGTACCTGGCTTGGTTTAAGTCACTTGCGTACCCTTTTCGCATTCGGGATATTGGTCGCGCCCATTTTGTCGCGCCAACTCTCCAATTCATGGGATCAGTACAATCCGAAAGCAGATCGCATCTGGCCGAATGTTCTTATAATCGGGGCGTCCCTGCTGTTCGCGATACTCGCCTTTCCGAGCAGCCAGAACCTGACTGCCCAGGTCGACGACCGGAGCCCTGTAAAGGCTTTGTCTTTCATCCAAAAGACCCATCTTCCTGGGCCGATGCTAAATGCCTATACCTACGGGGGTTACCTGATCTGGGCGGCGCCCGAATACCCCGATTTCGTCGACGGCCGTGCCGATGTATTCGAATGGTCTGGCGTCCTCAAGGAATTCGGTGACTGGGCCACCCTCCAGAGCGATCCGAATTCGCTCCTCCAGAAGTACAAAGTAAACTTCTGCCTTCTGGAACGCACATCTGCCATGGCACACGTGATGCCGCTGTTGAACGGATGGAAGTTGGTCTATTCGGATCAGGAGTCTTTGATTTTTGTGCGAAACACACCCTGAAAACCTGTAAAACATGAGAGCAGCTGATTTTTTTCTTCAGGAAGCAACCATTTTGGGGGGATACTGATTTCGACTCGCCTCAAGGAACTCCCGGGATTCGAATCAACTGCGATAGGTGCTTCGACCTGAGTAGTGCCGACGGAATCAAGCAGGTTTGCTAGCCGTCAGATGGGCTCGAAGGGAGAGGGCTGCGCCTTGGAAGATATCGACAGAAAATCCCCTGAATTCGACAAATTTGCATCCTCTTACGACGAGTTGCTCGACGATCCCCTCAGGAATCGATTCGCTCGTGACCCGATCCATTTTCACCGAAGGAAATGGCACCTGATCCGGAGACTTCTTCGGTCCAGAGGATTGGAGACAAAGTCGCGAAAGTGGCTGGATGTTGGCTGTGGCCGTGGCGAACTCCTGGAACTGGCAGGCAACAATTTTGACCTCGCATTTGGCTGCGATCCTTCTGCGAGAATGTTGTCTTCGCACACCTCCTTCAAGACGTATGAGCAGGCATCTCCCGTCGAGTTGCCGTTCGACGATGGCACAGTTGACTTCGTTTCAGTGGTTTGTGTCTTTCATCATGTTCACGGGGAAGACAGGACTCTCTTAATGAATGAGATTCGCCGAGTGCTGCTCCCGGGAGGATGGTGCTGCATCATTGAACACAATCCTCGCAATCCGGTCACCCGAACCATTGTGCGGAGATGCCCGGTGGATGCGGATGCAGAACTCCTTACGGCCGGCCAAATGCGGAGCCTGCTGAGAGCTTCGGGATTCAGCTCGCTTACGAGCCGGTACTTCCTCTTTCTTCCGGAAAGTCTGTTTCTTCGATTCGGCGCTCTCGAAACGATGCTTCCCAAAATTCCCCTCGGCGGTCAATATGCGGTCTTGGCGCAAGCGCCATTGCACGGGAAACATCCGGCGACTTTTGCAGCCACCTCAGACTTGCTTTCTCAATCCCCTGAAGAGCAGGTGAATGTGAGGCTGACAGCCAAAGGCTCCATGCGGCCGAAATGAATCACCGGGTGACTATAGCGTCTTTTCCACGATGAACCGCGGTCTTCCTTTTGCCTCGGAGTAGATCTTTGCCACGTATTGCCCGATGACCCCGAGAGATATCAGTTGCACCCCCCCCAGCAAATAAAGGGGAATCACAATGGATGCCCATCCAGGCACGACTGCCGCATGCGCCAACTTTGCCACCAGTGCCCACACGGCCAGGCCAAAGCTGAAGAGAGAAATGAGCATGCCCAAAACTGTAATGAACTTCAAAGGAATTTCGGTGAACGAAGTGATGCCATTCAAAGCAAGAGAGGCCATCTTTGAGAAAGGAAATTTGGAATCTCCTGCGAAGCGCGCCTGCCGATCATAGTAGATCAGGGCTGAAGGGAAACCTAGCTGCGGAATTAGCCCTCGAAGCAGCAGGTTGGTCTCCTTGCAAGCGCGTAATTCCTCGACGACTCGCCGGCTTAGTAGCCGAAAATCGGCGTGGTTGAAAATGATCTCCACCCCCATCGCCTGGAGCAGCCGGTAAAAGCCTTCAGCGGTCGTTCGTTTGAAAATGCTGTCGGTCTGGCGATTGCGCCGGATGCCGAATACGACCTCCGCACCCCCGGCATAAGCGCGAACCATTTCTTCAATCGTTGCCACGTCGTCCTGGAGATCGGCATCAATACTGATCAATATGTCTCCAGGAGCGGTGAGCAAACCAGCGAGGATTGCGCTCTGTTGTCCGAAGTTCCGGGAAAGTTTTGTCCCGTGAATTCGGGCGTCCTGAGCTGCAAGGTGTTCTATGGTGGACCAGGTCTCGTCGATAGATCCATCATCAATAAAGAAGATGCATGGCTTGGTGATCAACTTCTTCTGTTCAAGTTCGTCCAGCAGCTTGGTCAGTCGATTCGCGGTCTCTGACAATACTTCCTGTTCGTTGTGACATGGAACTACGATGGAAAGTTGCGGGCAAGAGACACGCGGAGCCGATTGAGTCATAGCATTGACTCCTCACAGGAGGCTACCGTCGCAGTTTCGTGAATCAAGAAAATCATTCAATTGTGCAGCTTAAGCATAATAATAACCCTATTGGAGTGATTGACTACGAGCGACGGTGTTTTTGCATCCTCAATGGTATTGAAATTTGCGACCGGGGCTCCGGCGCCATGCAGAACCTCGACAGCGCCGGCCTCGAATGACCCGCTACGCATGTTCCGACGCTGATAGACTCTGTAGCGTGCCTGACCAAGCCAAGCCGCCCGTCTTTCTGCTCGACGCCATGTCGTTCATCTTTCGCGCCTACCACGCCATGCAGCGCAGCAGGCCCATGTCCACGCGCTCGGGCCTGCCCACGGCCGCCACCTACGTCTTCGTCAACATGATCAAGAAGCTGCGCCAGGATTTTGCGCCGCTCTACTTTGCCGCGGTCTTCGATCTAAGCGGCGAGGTCTTCCGCGACGAGCGCGCGCGCACCATGGGACCTCTGCGCAAATGGAACTGCAAAGACGCAGAGCTTCGACGAGATCAGCTACGAGGGCTACAAGGCCAAGCGCGAATCCATGCCCGAGGACCTGCGCCGCCAGATTCCCTACATCCGCCGCGCGCTGGAAGCCTTGCGCATCCCGATCCTCGAAGCCGTCGGCTTTGAGGCGGACGATGTGATCGGCACCCTGGCTCGCGAGGCCGCCGAGCAGGAGCATGAGGTCTTCATCGTCTCCGGCGACAAGGACATGATGCAGCTCGTCACACCGCGGGTGAAGGTCCTCAATCCGCAGAAGGACAACCTGATTCTCGACCCCGATAAGGTGACGGAAACTCTCGGTGTGCCGCCGGAGAAGGTCGTCGACGTGATGGCGCTGCGCGGCGACACCGTCGACAACATTCCCGGCGCACCGGGCATCGGCGACAAGGGCAGCGTGGAGCTGATCGTCCAATTCGGAAGCGTCGAGGCAGTGCTCGACCGCGCCGCCGAAGTCAAGCGCAAAAGCTATCGCGAGTCGCTCGAGCAGAACCGCGATGCCGTCTTGCTGTCGAAGGAACTGGTCACCATCGATTGCCACGTCCCCTTGCCACTGGATCTGAGTGCGATGGAGACGCAACAGCCGGACATTGAAGCCTGCCGCGAGCTGTTCACCGAACTCGAGTTCACGTCGATGCTGCGCGAACTCGCCCCTGCGACCGGTGGCGCCCCTGTCGAGCTGATCGAGGAACCGGACAACGAACAGTCTGCGGCTTTCTATGCCGCCGCGCGTAAGGGCGGTTTTGCGCTGGCGCTCGACGCGTCAGAGCCAGTGGTAGAGGAATCAGAAGACGAAACGCCACAGACATTGTCACTGCTTGACGTCGTGGAAGAGGCGGAACGGAAGACCCGTTGCAACATTGGCGTCTGTGCCGACCCCTCGACAGCCTTGCGCCTCGAACTTACGCCCGAACTGCGCGCACTGCTGGAAGATGCCTCGGTTCCCAAGCGCGTGCATGATTGGAAGTTGGTGCTACATGTTCTCGGCGGGCTCGGCGTTGCATTGCAGGGCGCAGTAGAGGACGGCATGCTGCTCTCTTACGCGCTCAATCCCACGCATTCCACTCAGGCGCTCGCCGACGTAGCGGCGCGGAATGGCCAGACTCCGCCGGCCGGCCTGCCCGCGGCCGCAGCGGCTATTTACGCGCTCGCTCCGGCATTGCGCGCGGAAGTGGAACGCGCCGAACTGGAGCGTGTTTACACCGAGATCGACTTGCCGCTCGCGCCCGTCCTTTTCCGCATGGAACGCGCCGGCGTACGCATTGATACCGGCGTCCTCGACGGATTGTCGAAGCGGTTTGCGGTGGAGTTGGAGCGGGTGGGTGAACGCATCTTTGAGCTTGCCGGTCAGCGATTCAATATCAACTCGCCCAAGCAGCTTGGAGTCGTGCTCTTTACTCATTTGGGCCTTCCCGCTCCGCCCAGCCGCGGCAAAGGCAAAGCTGTTTCAACGGCGCAGGATGTGCTCGAATTCCTGGCGGAGAAACACGAAGTGCCTCGCCTCGTGCTCGAATACCGCCATCTCTCAAAGTTGAAATCGAATTACATTGACGCGCTGCCCTTGCTGGTCGATGCGGACTCGCGCGTGCATACCACGTTCCAGGCAGCCGCCACTGCCACCGGCAGGCTCTCTTCCGTCAATCCGAATCTGCAGAACATTCCCATCCAAACCGAACTGGGCCGAGAAATTCGCGCGGCATTCACGGCCGCGCCCGGCACCCAACTTCTCTCCGCCGACTATTCGCAAATCGAGCTTCGCCTGCTGGCCCATTTCAGCGGCGATCCGCTGCTGGTGCGCGCCTACTTAAACAACGAAGACATCCATACCCTCACCGCCAGCGAGGTCTTTGGCGTATCCGCTGATGCCATGGACAAGGAAACCCGCAACCGCGCCAAGGCGGTCAACTTCGGCATCGTCTACGGCATTTCGCCTTTCGGACTGGCCGCTCAGTTGGGCATTCCGCAGGCCGAAGCACGAGCCTACATCGACCGCTATTTTGCGCGATACGAAGGCGTGAAGGCATTCATCGAAAAGACGCTCGAAGCCACGCGGCGCGAGGGCAAAGTACGTACGATGTTCGGCCGTGTCCGACCCATCCCGGATATCGAAAGCCGCAATCCGAATCAGCGTGGCTTCGCCGAGCGCACGGCCATTAATACGCCGCTGCAGGGCACCGCTGCCGACCTCATCAAGCTGGCCATGATCGCCCTCGATCGCGAACTCACCGAGCGCAAACTCAAAACGCGCATGGTTCTGCAGGTGCACGATGAGCTGCTGTTTGAAGTACCTGTCGATGAGAAAGCCGAAGTGGAGAAACTGGTCCGCGCGGAAATGGAAGGCGTGGTAAAGCTCAATGTGCCTCTCGTCGCAGATTTAGCCTTCGGCCCAAATTGGCGCGACGTGAAATAGCCGAAACCCGGCAGGCTTAGAGAATTTACGCGCCCAGTTCCTTCCGAATCGCGTCGGCGATGGCGTCGGCGTGCCTGCGCATGGCTTCTTCGCTCTCTGCCTCGATCATCACGCGGGCCAGCTTTTCTGTTCCGCTATAGCGAATAACCACGCGTCCTGAATCCTTCAGTTCGTCCTCGGCGGCACGGATCCGAGCGGCGATAGGGGGAAGCGATTCGAGTGGCTTCTTTTCGCGCACTTTCACATTCACGATCACCTGCGGAAATACCTTCAAATCCGCCGTCAATTCCTCGATGCTCCGCCCGGTGCGGGCGATCAGGTCAAGAACCACAAGCGCGGTGAGCAGACCGTCACCCGTGGTGGCCAGGTGCGGAAACAGAATGTGCCCGGACTGTTCGCCTCCCAGCGCCGCATTTTGCCCCCTCATCTGTTCGAGCACGTAGCGATCGCCCACGGGCGCGCGCAGCATGCGGATGCCCGAGCGCTTCAGCGCAGCTTCAAGACCCATGTTGGACATCGTGGTGGCCACCACCAGATCGCCCGCCAGGAGCCCTCGGGTCTTCAGGTCCCGTGCCGCCATCAGCAGGATCGCATCGCCATTGATGATGTTGTTGTTTGCCCCCGTCAGCATGCATCGGTCCGCATCGCCGTCAAACGTGAGGCCCAGGCTTGCTCCACGTGCTTTCACTTCAGCTGCGACAAAGGCAGGATGCAGCGCACCACAGCCGTCGTTGATGTTGCGGCCATTGGGATTGATATTCAAAAGCGTTACACCGCCGCCGAGACGCGCAAACAGTTCCGGCGCCACTGCTGCTGCCGCTCCGTTCGCGCAGTCCGCCACAATGTGGAGACCAACAAGGTTCAGGCCGGGCACGGCATCGATGAGGAACTGGACGTAATCGGCTTGCAGGGCAAGATTGTCTTCAATCGCCGGAGGTGCATCCGTGTCGAGAGCAGCGACGGAGCTGGCGTGATGAACAATCTCATCTTCCATGGCCAGTTCCACCGCATCGGGCAACTTGAAGCCATCGCCGCCGAAAAGCTTGATGCCGTTATCCTGCCAGGGATTGTGAGAAGCGGAAATGACCACCCCGGCATGGAAGCCTTGGGTTCGCGCCAGCAATGCAACCGCAGGAGTGGGTACAACGCCGGCGCTCTCCACGCACGCTCCCGTCCGGCGCAGGCCCGCAGCCAGCGTGGCAGAGATCCAGGGGCTCGATTCTCGCGTATCTCGGCCCAGGATGACCCGTGGCTCAACGGCCATCTCCCTTAGAGAATGGCCAAGGGCCAGGCCGGTTGCGAAGATCGTGGTTGGGTCAAGCGGGGTTTGTCCCGCGATCCCGCGAATGCCGTCGGTTCCGAAAAGGTTGCGAATGGATGATGTGCTCATCGTCTCACTTCTTGTGGTTTCCGGTTTTGTTTCTGGGCCGCGATGAAGCCGTTTCTTCTACATGGGCGACGAAGGCGCCATCGCCCAGGCGCGTGGTGACGCGATCCCCCGCCGCAACCTGCGTAACGGAGCGGATGAGTACTCCGTCCGCCCCCTGCACCAACGCATACCCCCGATCGAGAACCGCCAGCGGCGAAAGCGCGTGGAGACGAGCATCGAAAGAGCGAATGCGGGTGGCTGAGACCTGGAGTGCGTGTTCCAGAGCGCGGTCGAGCCGTGTTCGATAGGCCGCCAGGCGCTCGCGAGCGGCCCCCAGCCGCTGCCGTGGATCGTGACGCAGACACTGCGGCGGTAAGCTCCGTAACTTCGCGCTGGCGAATGCGCAAAGGAGAAACGACAGCCGCTTCCATCCGGAAGCCAAGGTCATCGAGGCGCTGATCCAGCCGATGCAAAAACACCGTCACACGCCCTGCCGTGCGATCCACGGGCAGGGCGTCAAGTTGCCGATGCGCCTGCAACAGCCGGTATCGTGCCGCGCGCTCAAGCCGTGTTGTATGGCTGTCCACGCGTTCGGCAATGTTGTGCTGCGCTTCCGTAATGAGTTCGGCGGCAGCAGAAGGCGTGGGTGCACGCAGGTCGGCGGCAAAGTCGGCAATGGTGAAATCGGTTTCGTGTCCGATGGCCGAAACCACTGGCAACTGAGAGGCGGCAATCGCCCGGGCCACTCGCTCGCTATTGAATGCGGCCAGATCCTCGAGCGAACCACCTCCGCGAGCCAGCACAATCACGTCAACCAGGGTCGAAGCGTTCAGTCCCAGCAGTGCTGCCTCAATCTCGGCGGGAGCAGACTCGCCCTGCACCGGCACCGGAAAGAGCAGCACATTCAGTCCAGAGTGGCGCCGGCGAACAATGTTGAGGAAATCGCGAATGACCGCTCCGGTTGGCGAGGTAACAATGCCCACCGTTCGGGGAAAAGCCGGCAACGGACGCTTGCGAGCGGCGTCGAACAGGCCCTCTACCTTGAGCCGTTCTTTCAATTGTTCAAATGCTAGTTGTAGCGACCCGGCGCCTACGGGCTCCATGGTTTCGGCCACCAGTTGCAACTGGCCGCGCTGCTCATAAACGCTTACCCGCCCGCGCACCAGCACGTGCAGCCCATCCTCAGGCCGAAAACGAAGCAGAAGTGCCTGCCGCCGGAAAAGCACCACGGGGAGTTGAGCCTCGGCATCCTTGAGAGTGAAGTAAATGTGGCCGGAAGGCGCCGGACGGAAGTTGGAGATCTCTCCTTCCACCCACACGTCGCTGTGCCTCTGCTCAACAAGTTCGCGAACCCGTTCCACCAGTTCGCGCACCGGCCAAACGCGGCGGGCAGACTGCAGTTCTTCAAAGACAAGGTCGAGCTGGCGCGCGGATGAACTGTGCGGAGTCACCAAAGACGAGTGTAATTGTTTGAGGGCCGACGGGGTCATTTCCTGGCAGCAAACATCGCCTTGAGTTGCAATGGGATTTGTGCAAGACGCTCACCGGCAGCCGAACCGTCTTCGGTCTCGCAGGAATAGAGGGCCTCCGCCTCCCGTGCCAGGCGGGTGCCCTCTGCAAGCCCGAATGTACCTAGGACTCCTGCCAGCTTGTGGGCCGCTGCAACAGCCTGCTCGCGTTGCTCCGACGTGAGACTGCCATCCGCAAGGGCCGCCGCGGCACTTTGCAGAATCGCCACTCGCTCCTGCAACTGTGGCTGAAACTGCTGCCATAAGCGGTCCATCGCCGCAGCCACAGAAAGCTGTTGACTTGGTTGCATTGACGCTCTCTCAGTCCCAGCCGAGCACGGTGGAAATTTGAGTTGAGAGCGACATCGGATCGAAGGGCTTGACGAGCACGGCCATGATGCCCAGGTCTGCGAACCGTCGGCGATCGGTAGCCTGTACTTTGGCTGTCAGAAAGAGCACCGGTATGCGCGCCGTCGCCGGATTCTTGCGCAGTTCGCGAAAAGTGGTGGGGCCATCCATGCCCGGCATCATCACATCCAGCAGGATTGCATCTGGCTGGTACTGAGCCGCGCGAATAAGCCCTTGGGCCCCGGAATTGGCCACCATCACCTCCCAGCCCGCAACGGTCTCAAGGCTCATCGCAGCCACTTCGCGGATATCGTCCTCGTCGTCAATAATCAGGATGCGGTGGTGCATCTCCGAAGTCTCCATGGCCAACCCGGAACGGCGGCTCTTCTTTCGGCCGTGCCAGCGATCTCCGTCTGGCGAGGGGCCCTTTGATGCGGATGCGGACGCGTAAAGACGCGCCTGAGATGCGGGTCGACTTTGACCCGCAAAAGTCGGAATTACCTGACGCTCGAAACATCCGGTTGATCTTCTTCAATCTGATGCGCACCGCGCAACATAGTCAAGAGCAGCAACTCAAGCTGCTCCGGTTGAACGCGCGCAATTTTGAGCAGATTCGAAAGAGGCATGGTCAACTTCTCTTTGCCGGTTGAATTGAGATTACGGCCAGAGTACACCACAAGGGGAACGCGGGGAAGATTCCCGTGCTCTCGCAACCAGTCGACGAAGCCGAATCCCTGGTTATCGCGCAAGCTGATGTCGAGCACCACGAGGTGCGGCTGGAATCCCGTGTACTCTTCCTCCGCCCCTTCTAGGCTGTGAGCCATTTTCACGCTCGAATGCCCTCGTGAATACAATTCTCCAATCTTCAGCGCCAGTTCCAGGTCTTCTTCGACCACCAGGATGCGTCCTTTCTCTTCTGGCCCTCCCGGTGCGCGGACCAGTTCGCCGATCAGAGCCTCTTCATTTGTTGGGCCGCCCCGTCCGTTACCTGAGTGAGTCGGAGAGTCCATCTGCGTGTCCAGGTTCAGCAAGACCACTGGAGTATGCGATTCCGGGGTCGTTCGTCGCAATCGCGGCAGGGTATCCCAGGCGTTAATGCCCTTCGACCCGGTGTCGAGCACGATGGCTTCTACCCCATCATGAGCCGCCGCCAGTGTCTGCTCCATGTTGGCAGTTTCCACAATGTGGTAACCGTGATCCGCAAGTTGCGCGCCGATCAAAGGCCGCGAAGTCTCATTGTCGCTCGCCAGCAGCACTACACCCTCACCTGGAAGCTCGGGGTTTAATCTCTTGGGCTTGGTGGCTGCCGGCGGCCGGTACGGGAGGAAGACGCGGAAGGTCGAACCGCGCATAGGATTGCGCTCTGCCCAGATGCGGCCATTGTGCTGCATCACGATGGCTCGGCAAATGGCCAGGCCAAGCCCACTGCCACCCTTCTGGCGCGAATCGGAAGCATCCACCTGCTGGAATCGCCCGAAGATGACTTCCAGCTTATCGGCTGGAATTCCGCGGCCTTGGTCGATCACCGAGAGCGTCACTCCACTTGATCCCGGGCGAAGCATCACCGACACCGCCGAATTCGGCGGCGAGAACTTCACCGCATTCGAAAGCAGGTTGGTCAGCACCTGCAACAGCCGATCGGCATCGGCGGTAATCTCAATCTGGGTCTTGTCGTGAATCAGCAGCACGCCTGCTTCTTCAGCCACCAGTTGCATGCCGTCCATCGCCTGGCGGACCAAATCCGCCATCTGAACGGGACGAAACACAAGCGGTTCGCGTCCGCTCTGCGCGCGCTCCAAATCGAGAATGTCGTTGATCAGCCTCACCAGGCGGTCCGAATTGCTCAAAGCAATGCGTAGCAGGTTTGCCGCTTTGTCGTTGATGTCACCTAAAATGCCGCTTGAAAGCAGCCCAAGCGCGCCACGGATAGACGTAAGTGGCGTGCGCAACTCGTGGCTCACCGTCGAGACAAACTCATCTTTGAGCCGGTCCAGGGCGAAGCGCTGGCTGATGTCGCGGAAGCTGAGCACTGACCCCGAAAAACGGCCCTGATCAAGAATCGGATTGAGAAAGTATTCGGCGGGGAACCCCGTACCATTGGCCCGGAAGATGGTATTCTCCCCGGTCGACGGCGCATGATCCATCACCGCTCGGCGTAAAGGACAACCCTCTCCGCATTTCTGGTTGGCCGGGGCCGCGCCATGCACCAGGTCGTGCACCGGCTTACCGATAAGGCTTGTAACCGGCGCGCCCAACAACCGCGTAGCGGCAGGATTGGCAAAACGGACCAGCCCGTTCCGGTCTGCGCCGAAAATGCCATCCGCCACCGAGTGCAGAAGGATCTTTTGCTGGCGGCTCAGTTCCTCCGCGCGCTCCCGCTCACGGGTTCGCGCCAGCATTTGACCCAGTGAGGCGGCTACGGTTTCCATGGCTGCCGTCGTCTCGCGGTCCTCGTGCAGCTTCAAGTGGCAGTAGAACTCCAGCACGGCCAATACGTTGCTCTCCACCTGAACAGGCGCGGCCCACCCGGATACCATTTTGTGCTGCAAGGCGCCTTTAATCCGCGAATCCTCAGGAGCCTTGGCAAGGTCCGTCACCCACACCAGGCGCCCGTCTGTCCAGGCCCGTCCCGGCAGGCTCCCGCCGGGCGGCAAGGTCGTCCCGATGCTCTCCTGAATCAAAGCTTCTACTTCTTTGCCCGGGACTCCCCAGGCAGTGCTGAACTCCAGGCAGTTTTCGTCTGTGTTGACCTCCCATTTCACCGCCACGTCCCAACCCTGCGAGACACACAACGCTTCCAGAACGCGCATCGCCGCCATCTCCGACGAGACGTTCTCTCCAACGATCTGGGTGACCAGCAACTGCAAGGCCAGGCGGTGCTCGCGCTGCTTCTGTTGGGTTACGTCGCGCACCAGGCACTGCACCGCCATCGGCTTTCCCGCCCTGCGCCGCTGGTGCAGGCTCAGTTCCAGTTCCTGCAACTGGCCATCTGGCGTCTCATTGCGCATCGGCGCGCGGTCGATGGTTTCCCCATCCAGCACCCTGCGCAGCAGCGCCGCGGCTTCTGCCCGTCCGTCTCGGCCAAACGCCTGCTCAAAGAACTCCTGCTCGACCGGCACTCCGTGATCCTGGCCAAAGCACCTTCTCCATGCAGGATTCACATACAAAAACCGGCCCGATAGGTCCAATGTGGCAATCATCTCGTTGGAGTTCTCAAACACGTCCCGGTACCGCTCCCGCGACTCGCGCTTCCACTGGTCCTTCCGCGACGTTGTGTTCTGGTCCAGCCCAACAGCGACCAGGCCGATCGGTTCGCCATCCCGGTTGCGTAATGCCGAAACATGCAGCCGAACCGGAAAAATCGTCCCGTCCTTGCGCCGCAATTGCGTTTCAAAGCTGGGCGCCAGGCTGGGCGGCAGCGAGCGCACGATCTCTGCGAAGGCAGCCCGGCGTCCAGCTGAGCTTGAGTCGGACACGCTATCGATGCCGCACATCTTCTGCAACTCCGCCACCAGCCGTGGAGCCTCCCCCGGCGCAATCAGTTCTGTCGCGCGCTCCTTGTTCACTAACTCAGACGCGTGATAGCCCAGCAGCCTTTCAGCGGAGGTGTTCACAAACATCAGCTTGCCGTCAAGATCGATGGAGACGATCACCGGGCCGGCCGAATCCAGCAAATCCTTCAGAGGGTCGCCGGGATACCGGCCCGCCGCCTCGCGCTCGGCGGCGTTGTCAGCCAGCAAACGCATGGCCACAGCGCCCGTCAGCCCGATGGCAGTCATCAACAGCAGCCAGTCGTAGCGCGGACCGGCTTCCAATCGCGCAGTAATGCCCCCCGCTGCCATTGCCAGCGCAAGTACAGCCAGCGCCGACCAGGTCGACGGCGACGGACTCCGCGCCGCTCCTTTCAATTGCCGGGGTTCGCTTGTATCCATGGCCTTGCCGCTCTCCTGCATTCGCGTTCTGGCGCCTGTTCTTCCTTACCGTTGCGCATCGGGGTCGCGCTCCGGCGGCTCCGCGCCTTTCGCTGTTAACTCACACGCCGAGGGGTCCACATTCGCCAAAAGGATGAGCGATCGACCTTCAAACTCCACAACGATTCATCGAAAATACACGTCCGCGCCGAAGCCTGACTTTCCGTTCTATCGGAAGCTCCCGCACCCGATAGCACATGGAACGCAATTGGGCGTGATACACCGTCCATAATCTACGCCTGTTTTACGTGTATGTTACTCAAAAAACGCTCTGTTGAATACTGAAGAGCACGAGATTGTCTGCCACGTAAGGGTGATTGCGCGATATCCCGCTCTTCAACACCGGAACCAACCCCGCTCTTCCGGCTGAATTCTCCCCGCATGATTCGTATACTGGCTGCATGCTCCGCTTGCCTGTTTCCCCTCGCTTGGCCGCACCGCTCTGTCTCGGCCTCGCATGCCTGATTGTTCCGCCCTCCTCCGCCCATGCCTGGGGAAATGAAGGTCATCGCATCATCAACCGGTTGGCTGTCAAGGATTTGCCGTCCGAGGTCCCTGCGTTTCTGCACACTGAAGCCGCAGTGGATGAGATCGAATACCTCGGCCCTGAACCCGACCGCTGGCGTTCCCCCGCAGAACCCGAACTGAGCGCCGCCCAGGCCCCCGAGCACTTCATCGATCTGGAACCCGCCGACGCCCTCGGCCCCTTGCCTCATCGCCGTCTGGACTTTGAAGCCAAGGTCTTTGCCGCCGGAGAACGGCCGGAACAAATCGGCCTTCAGCCGTGGGAAACCACCGAGGTCTGGGAGCGGCTCAAGGCCGCCATGCGCGAGTACCGCCATCTGGCCGCCGGCGGAGAAGACACCCGGCCGGTTGAGCAGGCCATCGTCTTCTACGCCGGGTGGCTGGGCCACTACGTCGGCGACGGTTCTCAACCTCTGCACACCACGGTGCAATACAACGGTTGGGTGGGTCCTAACCCCAATGGCTACACCACTGCCCATCAGATTCACTGGATGTTCGAGGGACCGTTCGTCGCTGCAAACATTCACGCACCACAGGTGGAAGCACTCATGACTCCTCCTCATACCATCGATGGCGACCAGTTCGACAGCTACGTGGCCTACCTCCGCCATACCGCAACTTACGTGGAAAAGGTCTATCAGCTGGAGAAAGCCGGCGGCTTCACCGGTGCGGGAACAGCCGAGTCGCGGGAGTTTACGGCCAGACGGCTCGCCGCCGGCGCAAGCATGCTGCGCGACATGATCTACACCGCGTGGCTTGACAGTGCCAAAGCGGCACCTGACCGCTAGGCATCAAATTGAAAACCTCCGAGGCACCTGGGTCACGTTCCCCGGGCGGCGTGGGAGGTAACTTCAGCACATCAGGAGTGCTGCGAGGGCTGGGTCTCACTCGCAGTTTCCACCGGGAAGGTCTGTATTTCAAGGTCCACACTGGCGATCTCCGCGCCGCAATCGCGCGGGTGGAGACGAGTGCACTGGCAGAGCTCCGTGAAACGACCATGCGCGTTTTGGCTGAGTTCGAGGCCCACAGCAATCAGGACGCTATAGATATCCAGGCAAGTCCGGCGCTCGAATTCAAACAAGAGATTCACGGTGCCGCTATCGTTGGCGCCCCGGCTCAGCACCCAGCCGCCGCATCCCAGAATGGCGCCCGTAAGCCTCTGCACCAGCCGCCCCGGCTCTTCGATGGAGATCGCCCTCATCTGCATTGCCCATGCCGCCGTAGCCGTCTGCGCCGCATCGCGAAGTGGAATTGACTCTCTCACACCATGGTTATCGGAGACCTGTGGAAGAGCTTGACCGATGTGCGGGAGTGAGACGAAGCATGACCGGCTTTGGCACACCGGCGAAGGAATGTCCCAGGACCAGATCCTCCCTTACTCGTTTCTCGAAGGACGATTCGAAATCTCAACTCACCCCAAAACGCCCGACCGGGCCTTGGCCCAAACGCAGGAGCCCAAGCATCCGGGAATGATAGCTTGATAGTCAAGATGATCGTGGGAAGCGGTATCGACCTGGTCGAAATTGCGCGCATCGAAAAGTCAGTGGATCGCTATGGAAAGCGGTTTCTTGACCGTATCTACACGGCCGCGGAGCAAGCCTATTGCCTGCGCAAGCGCAAAGCTGCCGAGAGCCTGGCCGCGCGCTTCGCGGCCAAGGAAGCCGGGGCCAAGGCGCTGGGCACCGGCATCAGCTTCGGGGTGCACTGGCTTGAGATTGAAGTGGTGCGTGAGCCGGGCGGCAGGCCGACTCTGCGCTTCCATGGGCGTGCCGCCGAACTGGCTGATCGCCTGGGGGTAGTCCGGGCCGCACTCTCCATCACCCACACAGCCGACTTGGCCGTAGCCAGTGCTGTATTGGAAGACGGGCAATAAACCCGCACCTTCTGCTATCCTCAAGGCGTCGAAGTAGATAGCAACCGGCTCGTTTCAGCTAAGGGGAATGCCCGTGCCAAGTCGCAAGGAGATTCGCTGGTCGCAGCTGAAAGTTGGCGCTTTAGTCATGGTCGCCATGGCCGTGCTGGTGTTGCTCATCTTTCTCATGTCGGGTTCTACCGGCGGCCTGTTTTCGCGGAAGCTCATGCTGAGGTCCTATTTTACCAATGCTGCCGGACTCAAAAGCGGCGCGCCCGTCACCCTGGAGGGCGTCACGATCGGCAACGTGAGCCACATCGGCGTGGCGCCGAGCCGCAACCCAACCCCCGTCGAAGTCACCATGCAGGTGGGAGAGCAGTATGCTCGAGACCTGCACACCGATTCAACCACCTCCATTGCCCAGGCCGGCGTGTTGGGCGACAGCTATCTGGATATCGACTCGACTCGCGCTTCAGGCCCGACGCCCGCTAACAACGCGGAACTCCGGGCCACTCAGTCTCCCACCATCCAGTCCGTCATCAGTTCCAGTCAGGTTTCGATTGAACAGGTCAACGTCCTGATGCGCAAACTCACAACCCTGATCGATACTTTGAACTCGAAAAAAGGCTCTGCGGGCGATTTCATCAACGACCCCCAGCTTTATAAGAATCTGACTCGGACCCTGGGCGACCTTGAGGTGATCACCAGCGACATTCGCGAGGGCAAGGGATCGCTGGGCAAGCTGATGACCGATGAAACGTTCTATAACCGCGCCAATTCGGCCATTGACAAACTGAACGACATCACCACCGATCTCGCTGAGGGCAAAGGTAGCGCCGGCAAACTGCTGCATGACGATACCTTCTACAACAACCTGAACTCGGCGGTAGCCAATGCCAACCAGTTGATCTCCGGGATCAACGCCGGTAAAGGCTCTATCGGCAAGCTCGCTCAGGACCCCGCCTTCGCCCAGAAACTGGATGACACAGTCTCACACCTCGATAACATCCTGACCGGAGTGGATCAGGGCAAGGGATCCCTTGGACAACTCGTCCAGAACCGCAGTCTCTACGACCACGCCGACCAGACCCTGGACCAGGCCCAACAACTTATCAAGGGCATGCGGGAAAATCCGAAAAAATATCTCGTGATCCGCCTCAAGCTGTTTTAAATACGGGAACTTTCCCCCTGCGGTCAGCGTTTAGTTCGTTGTATTGGATCGCTTGTGCCGGAGGTCAATATGTTCCCCAAACCCCTTGCTGCTACAGGCGCGGTGTGCTTGCTCGCCGCCACTTTCGCCGTGCTCGTTGCTTCCCGACATCTTGCGTCTGTCAAGGCCGAAACATCAGCGCCCGCCTACACCGCCAAAGGTGATTTGTTGCCGCCCGCGAACTACCGCGAGTGGATCTATCTGACCTCTGGCATCGACATGAGCTACATCCCCGGAAGCGGGACGATGGCAGACCACTCCATGTTCGACAATGTCTTTGTCAATCCCGCGGCCTACCGCAGCTTTCTTTCAGCCGGCACCTGGCCCGACAAGACAGTCATGGTGCTCGAAGTCAGAGAGGCGAAGACCAAAGGCTCGATCAACCAGCGCGGCCACTATCAGGCAACAAATGTCATGGACTTCGAAGTTCACGTGAAGGATGAAGCGCGCTTCCCCGGCAAATGGGCCTTCTTCTCTTTCGACTCGCCGAAATCGAACGGCACCCTCATTCCTCAAGGAGCTCCCTGCTACGCCTGCCACTCCGCCCACGCCGCGGTGGACACCACCTTCGTGCAGTTCTATCCCACCCTTTTGCCGCTGGCCCGGAACAAAGACACGCTGAGCCAGGCATTCCTTAAGGAAGAAGCCGCCGAGATCAACAAGAACGAGTCGGAAACCCAAAAACGCTGAATGCCCCAGCTTCGGCGGGCATCGGGAATCAGTGCGCGTTCTCTCCGCGATATGTGTGCCAGAACTCGATGAAGCTCTTCACCTGCACCACGTGAAAGAAATCGCTGCCAACCAGATAGAAGACTAGAGACGCCGCTGAGACTACATGCAGCGCCTCGGGTCCGAGTTCATCGCTGAAGGGCAGCGGCGCGGCGGAAAACACCATCGCCAGCACGATCAGCATCAACTTCACAATGCCCATCACCAGGTTGATCTCCATCAGCTTGCTGACGAATACCTTTCCCAGCTTGAAACTCTCAACCAGGGCGGCGAGAGGAGAACGGTGCTCAAGCAGCACCAGGATGGGCGCGATGCCGACCGGCCAGCTCACTACCGCCCATAGAGAAAAGAAGCCCAGCGAAAGGAAGATGGCCCAGATGGAATAGCCCACCAGGTCAGCGTCGCCGTTGGCTGCGATATGAGTTGCCGCAACCCATTCAATGCTGTGGAACCAGCACCAGAAAACTGCCGCCAGCAAAATCAGCCATCCCGCCTGCAGCAGCATCACGGCCAAAGGCCTGAAGCGCACCCCGCGCTCCAGGCGCTTCAAAACGATGCTGCGCCCCACCCCGGAAACGACCACCCACGCCAGCGCCGCCGCGGGCGCCAGCCACTTCAGCACCTCCACCACATGCGGTTGGTAATGCATCCACACTCCCCCAAGCTGCACCACCGCCACCCAGGGATTCTGCGTGTCCAGGTTGTTCACTCCGGCGGAATCCGGCGGCACCGCAACCAGAATCTGCTGGAATTGCCGCCAGCAGATCAGCAGAAACGGCACCCCGAAGAGCCACCGCCACGCCACCTCCAGCAGAGTCAGAGAGGGCCTCCGGATCACCCATCCCATCTGATCCACGAGCTTCTGAGTGCCGCGCACAGGGCGCGCCACGGTTGGCCCTTCCCTCAATTCACTGCCCTCACTTCACCACCAGGTTCACCAGCTTGCCGGGAACCACAATCACCTTCGCCACCGTCTTCCCAGCGACCCTCAACCGAACTTTTTCATCGCTCAGCGCGGCAGCCTCCATCGCTTTCGAATCCGCATCGGCCGCCACGCGCACCACGATCACCAGCTTGCCATTGATCTGCACCGGGATCTCGAGTTCGTCCTCTTTGGTCAGTTTGGGATCACTGACTGGCCACGCGGCCCTCAGCACCGCGCCTTTCTCACCCAATTCCTCCCACAATTCAGCCGACAAATGAGGTGCAAACGGCGCGAGGAGCAAAACCAACGACCGCAGCAATTCGCGAATCACAGGCGGGGAGACTTCTCCCGATGCAAGTTGCGCGTCGGCAGCCTGCAGTTCGTTCATCAATTCCATAATCGCCGCCACGCAGGTGTTGAAATGCCAGCGCCCCTCAAAATCCAGTGTGATCTTGGCTATCGTCTGGTGCAGCTTGCGCAGCAGCTTGAGCCCGGTTCCGCCCTGGGGCGTTTCAGATGGGATTTCCCGCGCTGTCCGTGCCACCGGCGCATATTTCACCACCAGGCGGTAAACGCGGCCCAGGAAACGGCTCACCCCGGCAACGCCGTCCTCCTGCCAGTCGAGATCGCGGTCTGGCGGAGCGGCAAACAAGGAATACATCCGAGCCGAATCCGCACCGTACCGCGCCACCATGTCGTCGGGCGAAACCACATTGCCCTTCGACTTCGACATCTTGGCGCCGTCTTTGATCACCATGCCCTGCGTGAACAGCCGTCGCACCGGCTCATTGTTGGTCACAAGCCCCAGGTCGCGCATCACCTTGGTCCAAAAGCGCGAATAGATCAGGTGCAGGATCGCGTGTTCCACGCCGCCGATGTATTGATCAATCGGAAACCAGTACCGCACCACGGCAGGATCGAATGGCTCGCGATCGTTCTTCGCATCGGTGTAGCGATAGAAATACCAGCTCGAGTCGACAAACGTATCCATCGTATCTGTCTCGCGCTTGGCCGGGCCGCCGCATTTGGGACAGGTTACATTCACAAAATCCACCACCCGCCCCAGCGGCGAACCGCCCTGCTGCGTGATCTCGATTTGCGGCGGCAACACCACGGGTAGCTGGTCATCAGGCACAGGAACAATGCCATCGCGCTCGCAATGAATCATCGGGATCGGAGTTCCCCAATAGCGTTGCCGGCTCACGCCCCAGTCCTTCAGCCTAAACCTGACCGTAGCCTTGCCAAAGCCCTTCTTCGCGGCAATCTCCGCCAATTTTTCCTGTGCCTCTGCGCAGGTCAGCCCGTTAAACTCGCCCGAGTTGATCAGGACTCCATCTTCCGTAGTGAACGGCAGCGCCGGTTCCTCGGCCCCCGGTTCCGCCCGAGCAATTACCTGCCGAATCGGAATCCCATACTTCTTCGCAAACTCGAAGTCGCGCTCATCGTGCGCCGGCACGCTCATGATCGCCCCGGTGCCGTACTCCATCAGCACATAGTTGGCGATCCACACCGGCGCAAGTTCGCCGTTATATGGATTGATGGCAAAATGTCCCGTGGGAATTCCGTGCTTCTCGATCTCCCCCACGTCTCCAAGCTCTTTGGCTTTCTTCTGCTCCTCCATCAGGCCGGCAACCTGGGCCTTCAGCCCCGCGTCAGCCTCTGCCAAAGTGGCCACCAGCGGATGCTCGGGAGCCAACTGCACACTGGTCGCTCCAAAAATAGTGTCGATCCGGGTGGTGAACACGCGAATCTTCTCCCGCTCGCCCTGATCCGCCAGCGAAACAACTCCCTCGTTCTCGTCCCGTATCCCCTTGGCGCTGCGCTCGAAGGTAAATTCAACCTCCGCGCCTTCACTGCGGCCAATCCAGTTGCGCTGCATGGTGCGTACTTTTTCCGGCCACCCGTCCAGCTTGTCCAGTCCGTCCAGTAATTCCTGCGCGTAGGCCGTGATGCGGAAGAACCACTGCACCAGGTCACGTTGCTCCACAACCGTGTCCTCGTGCCGCCAGCAGCGCCCATCGATCACCTGCTCATTGGCCAGCACCGTGGCGCACTCCGGACACCAGTTCACCTTGCTCTTCTTGCGATACGCCAGCCCCTTCTCATACATGCGCAAAAAGAACCACTGGTTCCAGCGGTAGTAGTCGGGCAGGCAGGTGGTCACTTCCGTGGCCCAGTCATAGCCCAGCCCGAGCCGCTGCATCTGCCGCTTCATGGCGGCAATATTGCCCAGCGTCCACTCGCGCGGCGGGGTGTGGTTTTTGAGCGCGGCATTTTCGGCCGGCAGCCCGAACGCGTCCCACCCCATGGGGTGCAGCACGTTGTAGCCGCGCATCCACATGTGCCGGGCCAACGCGTCGCCGATCGAGTAATTGCGCACGTGCCCCATGTGCAACTGGCCGCTGGGATACGGCAGCATTTCAAGCACGTAGTATTTCGGTTTGCCGCTCGAAGCGGGCTCAGCCGCGTAGAGCGCGGAGTCCGCGGCCCACCGCTGTTGCCATTTCGGCTCAATCGCTGCTGGGTCGTATCGAAGTTCTTTCTCGTCCGCCATCACCTTTCAGTGTAAACGGAGAAGATGCATTAGCTGCTCGGGGTCTCCACCAGGCTCTTCAGCACCCGCACATTCCGCTCTTCGTCCCCTGGCTCATCCACCGGCGTCTCGGCAATAAACGCGCAGTGCGCAAACCGCACGTCATTCAGCAGCCGACGGAACGGTTCAACCCCGATCAGCCCCTGGCCGATGTGCTCGTGCCGGTCCAGCTTCGAACCGCGCTCCGCCTTGGCGTCGTTGCAGTGCCAAATCCGCACGGCATCGAATCCGAACGTGGCGGCGGCCTGCTGCATCGTCTCTTCGTACCCCTCGGCAGTCACAATGTCGTAGCCCGCAACGTGCGTGTGGCAAGTGTCCAGGCAAACCCCCACCGGCGCGTGTGCCCTCAGTAGCGCAACCAACTCCGCCACCTGCTCAAAGTTGCCGCCCAGCGAGCACTCCGATCCCGCAGTATTCTCGATCAGAACGCTGAACCCGGTGCCCTGCCACGACAATCCCTCAATCGCGCGTTCGATCGACTCCGCCGCCAGCTTCAGCCCCTCATCCCGCGTAAGACCCTTCCAAGACCCCGGATGCAGCACCAGGTACTCCGCGCCAAACGTGAGCGCCCGCTCAATCTCTCCGCGAAACGCCGCCACACTCTTTTCCCTGAAATCCGCGGTCTGGCTGCAAACATTCACCAGGTAGCTGGTGTGAATCACCAGCGGGCCCACGTCAAACTTGGCCCGCAGCTCGCGCATCCGCGCAGCCTGCTTGGGATCTACCTTGGGCGCGCGCCACATCCGCGGGCTCGACGAAAAGATCTGAAAGGTATTCGCGCCAATCTCCCGCGCCTTCTCCACGGCATTCGACGCGCCCCCCGCCGTGCCTAAATGCACACCGATCCGCTTCACATGTTGAACAGCCTCGATGGCCACCTGCTAAAGCACCTTCATCGCTTCCGGGTCCCACTTGATCACTTCGCCCTTGTCATAACTCAGATTGCTCAACAGCGCAGCCCCCGCAGCTCGATATCCGAACACGGCATCCTCCACCACCGGCTGGCGCGAGCGCACCGACTCGAAAAAATTCCTTAAATGGTCGTAGCTGTCGCTGTATCCCTTCGGCGCCGTGTACTTCTCTGTTCCACCCAGCGACTCCTTCCCGGAGTGCGGTGGATACTTCTTGTCGTACGCCGCGATAATCTCCTTCTGCATTGCCTCAGGAAAACTCTCGACCGTGTATCCGGGAGCCGTCTCACGCGGCACGCGCGTCACCGTCACTCCATCCCAACCAATCTCCAGCGTTCCTTCAGAGCCGGTGAAGATCAGACCTTCGCTCTCTTCGCCGCCGTCTACAAAGTTCACGCGCAGGCTCAGGTTGAAGCCTTCGGGATAATCGAACAGCCCCAGCATAACGTCCGGCACATCGCGTCCATCTTTCCAGAAGCGCAGCCCGCCCGTCGCCATTCCGCGCGTAGGCCCGTGCGAGCCGGTAATGAAATGAGTCCCGCTGAAAAGGTGTACAAACAGATCGCCCGCCACGCCGCTGCCATACGCCTTCCATTTGCGCCACTGGAAAAAGTGCTCGGCATTGAACGGAATCTTCGGCGCAGTGCCTTCAAAGCGCGGCCAGTCGCAGGTCTCAGGAGAAGCATCCGGCGGAACTGTATAATCCCACGCGCCCATCGCCGAGTTGCGGTCCCACCGTGCCGTCACCATGTTCAGTTTGCCGATCGCGCCCGAAGCCAGCAGTTCCTTGGCCTTGATATAGATAATCGAACTCACCCGCTGGCTGCCGATCTGGATAATGCGCTTCGTCGCCCGCGCCGTCTCGATCATCTCGGGACCATCGCTGTAGAGATGGATCATCGGCTTCTCGCAATACACATCCTTGCCGGCCTTCATCGCATCAATCGATGCCTGCTTATGCCAGTGGTCCGGCGTGCCGATAATCACCGCGTCAATGTCCTTGCGCGCCAGGATCTCGTTGTAGTCCCGCGTAGTGAAAACATCGTCGCCCCATAGCTCTTTGCAGTGCACCAGCCGTCCGTTGTAGCAGTCCGCCGCGGCCACCAGCTTCACTCCCGGCACTTGCACTGCGGTCTTCGTATCGTATTGTCCCTGCCCGCCCGCGCCAATCAGCGCAATCTGGATTTGATCGTTGGCCGCAATCGTTTTGGCCGGCTCTTCCTGCACTGCCGCCAGCGCATGCAGCCTGGGCGCGATCAACGACGCAGCCGATGCCGCTCCAGCCACTCTCAAAAAATTCCTTCGATTCAAACCCTGCACAAGTCCCTCCGGACAAGAAGATTTCCGCCGAATATAACCATACACGCCCAGGTCAAGTTCATCGTTCTGCGGTGTTCACACCCCAAGGAGCGCCCTTCTTAATCGTCGTCGTCCTTGCGGGTCTTCTTCCTCTGCTCTGTCAGCATCGGCGGCACCGGCTTCGAGCCCATCGCATCCTTCCACAGAATCACATTCAACTTCTGTGCCGGCGCCTGGTCCGCATGGCGGAAGTCCATCTTCATGCTCTCGCTCGCGCCCTCAGCATTCTTCTTGTTGGCCGTGTAGATCAGTTTATTGTCGCGGTTGGAGTAGTCCGCCGAATAGGCAGGCTGATCACCCGGCCCCGTAAACTCGCTCGAAATCAACGAACTGAACGCATCGTTGTTATTCATCGGCGGCAGCCCCAGTAGCGACTCCATCGTGCGGACCACGCTTACCGTCGAGTAAAAGCGGCTGTCCACAAATGGCGCTCCGTTGGCCCCATGCGGCGCATATTTGCTGATGACCAGGGCATAGCTGCGATGCGCGTCCACATGGTCGGCACCGTCCTGCGCGTCGTCCTCAAGAATGAAGAACGCCGTATCATCCCAGAACGGCGAGTGCGAAATCGCATCCACCGCTCGTCCCACTGCGAGATCGTTGTCGGCCACAGATGAACTCGGCGTCGGCCCCCCGGGCCGCGTCCCAGCCGTGTGATCGTTGGGCAAACGCAGCATCACGAAATTAGGCATGGTGTCTTTGCCCTGCTCCTTGTCGGCCAACCATGCCTTCAAATGCCGCATGAAAATATCCACCCGGATCTGGTCGGGAACCGCCAGGTTGAAGTCCGGTGCCTCCTTCGCAAAGTGACCCACCAACTCCGGTTTGGTCGCCGTGTTTGCCGCCATCAGCGGAATCGGCCACGGCCATTTGTTCACGCCTCCGCCCCAATTTTCCGGAATTGCCTCACCCGGCTCGATCGCCTTCTTGGTGCATGGACGCCCACCCAGCATCGGCCCAAGTTGCGGATCAACCGCCGCCGGCTCGTCGCAGAAGATCGTCGAGATAAACTCGCCAAAGTGGTAGTAGCTCTTGCCATGCGCAGCCAGATCACCCCACAAATAGCCGCTTTCAGGCTGGTTCACATCGGGTATCTTCTGCAGCAACGGATATCCGTCTGCCACCACGCCTTCGTAATCGTACGTCCGCTGCCCGCCGCGATACGACTGCTGCCAGGTCTTCTCGAGATAGTCCGACCCGATCGCCGCATTCGACCACACGTGACCGTCGCCCGATACCTCGCCCGAGTCGAAGAAGTTGTCCAGCACGCCAAACTGCAGCGCCAGCTTGTGAATGTTGGGCGTAATCGCCGCGCCGTACATGGTCAGGCTCTTGTCGCCATTACCTACTTGCTTGCCATCCTGCTCCAGGTCGCCAAGAATCTGGTCGTAGGTTCGGTTCTCCTTGATGATGTAAATCACGTGTTTGATCGGATTCTTCTCTTCGCCCGCAAACGGAATCCTCTCCGCCGCCGCCTTCATCCGGTTCGACTCCAGCACCACCTGTGTCCATTGCGGCAGGTTCTTCTCAATCTCCGTCGCATCGATCGCGGCCAGTGAGCCATACAGCAGCGTTCCAATGTAGGTGCGGCTCGATTCGTAGTGCTTCTCCCGCAGCGCTTTGGTTTCGCGCTGCGGAAAGTTGTTCGGCCCCGTTCCCTGTCCCTTCGCGGTGGCCACATAAAGCTTGCCTCCTTCCGTCGACGGCAGAAACGCCATCGAAAACGGCAGCCAATCCGTGGGCACAAAACCATCCGGTTCCACCATGCCTCTGCGCGCGACGGACGACGTCAGCTTGTGTGTGTCTATCACCGCTACCGCGTCGCTGGCCATATTGGCCACATAGAGACGGCTGCCGCTCGGGTTCAGCGCCACGGCTACAGGCTCCGCACCAAAGTAGCTCTGCCCCGGCAGCCGCGTATCGAAATAGCCCTTCACGGCGAACTGGCCTGCTCCCACATCCACTGCCGCCACCGCATCGCGGTTGGCCAGCGCAACATAAAGCGTCTTTCCATCTTCAGTGAGCGCAAAGGCGCCAGGATGTGTGCTGGGCGCAACGGGGTCTGACGGCTTCAGCAGCGCCAGCTTGGGCCCCACCGTGTTGTTGGTCAGATCGAGTTCCACAATCTCCGACGCATTCCATAGCGCGACAAAGGCGCGGCGTCCGTCCTTTGAAAGTTCGAGCGCGCCGGGATACGTCGACGGCACTGCATCGCTCTCTGCCAAATCGAACCGGTGTTCGATCTTTCCCGTCGCTGCATCCATCAGCAAAACATCGTCGGAGAGATTCTCGGCTACCAGAAGCTTCTCCGCGCCAGGCTGCTCAACCTCTGCGATCGCCGCCGGAAACGGCACGCCCATGTTGCCCGCCGTTTCACCCACCAGCCGGGTTGTGTGTCCCTGCGCAAGCTGTTCCATCGGCAAATGGATAAAGCGATCCGGCTCGATTTTCCCGTCACGGAATCGATAAACCACAATTCCGCTCCCGGTGTCGTCCTTGCCCGTGCCCAAGGGATCGCCGATTGAACCCATGCTGGCATACAGTTCGCTGCCGTCGCGGCTGAATGCGAGCCCGGAAAACAGCGTCTGCTTCGCCACTCGCGCCAGCGTACGGTCATCGGGAAAATCCTCCAGCTTGCCCGTTTGCGTGTCCAGCACCGCCAGCGACTGCTCATACTTCGACTCGTATGTCCCGTAGCCTGCGTTCACCGTGACCACGTAGCGGCCATCGGGCGAGACAACCATCGTCATGGGCAGGCTGTTCAGTCGCTGCGGTTGCCCGGGAATCGGCCCCATCCACTCCTTGCTCGTGGGTAGATTGTGCGTTTGTGCGGCGAGTGGTCCAACAACAAGAGCAGCGAGGACCAGGCAGGCGACCGGGAACATACCCCTCATATTCATGGTCAAAACGATATCAAAGGTTGCCCGCGTTCCGCGTTACGCTGCGATGACAAAGCGCCCGCCACACCCCGCCGCCTGACTGGAAATGCGGCCCGCACCTGCACAGCAGCATCAATGCCTGCAATAATCTACGGCATGGACACCGTGATTACTGCAGAGAAGTTGTGGGACGGCAGCCGGATCATCAACCAGCCGGTGATCATTATTGAAGACGGAAAAATCAGTTCCATCTCCACTCGCGGGTCGGCAGATCTGCCCAAAGGCACGCCCGTGTTGGAGTTTCCCAGCGCCATGCTGGCTCCCGCATTTTTTGACGTACACATCCATGGCGCGGCCGGCCATGATGTGATGGAAGCTACTCCCGAGGCACTCGATGCGATCAGCGGTTTTCTCGCGTCTCGCGGAACGAGCAGTTTTCTCCCCACCACCGTAACCGCTCCGTTGGACTCGACGCTCCGCGCGGTGGAAGGGCTTGCGAAGCTCATCACGAAGCCGCTCTCGCCGGGCAAGGCGCGTCCGCTTGGTATTCATCTCGAGGGACCGTTCCTGTCGCACGCCAAGCGCGGAGTTCAGCCCGCGGCTTATCTGCTGGCTCCCGATATCGCCGTCTTCGACCGCCTCTTCGACGCGGCCGAAGGCCACGTCCGGCTTATCACCCTGGCCCCCGAGTTGCCGGGAGCAATCGAACTCGCAGCCCACGCCAAAAGCCGCGGAGTCCGCGTTTCGCTGGGCCACTCCAACGCCACCCGGGCTGAAACCCTCGCCGCCATCGATGCTGGCGCCATCAGCGCTACCCACACCTATAACGCCATGCGCGCGCTCGACCACCACGAGCCCGGAATTCTGGGCACCGTGCTCACCAACGACGCAGTTTATTCCGAGCTGATCTGCGACGGAATTCACAATCAACCGGAACTCGTGCGGCTCTGGTGGCGGGCCAAGGGACCGCAACGCGCCATCCTCGTCACCGATGCCATGAGCGCCACGGGTATGCCCCCCGGCACGTATCAACTGGGCGGCTTTCCGGTGCAGGTGGCAGACGGCCGCGCCATGGCAGACGGCGTGCTCGCCGGCAGCGTGCTCACGCTCGACCGTGCCCTGACCAACTTTGTCACATTCACCGGCGCATCCGTCGAGCAGGGCCTCAGGCTGATGAGCACCAATCCAGCCGCCATGACGGGCTTTTCCGACCAGGCGGGCTCACTTCTCCCGGGAATGCCCGCCAACCTGGTCGCCGTCGATGCGGCCGGGCGCCTGGCAGGATCCGTCGTCAGTGGGCGGAGCGTTCACCAAGCCGCCCAGCCGGCAGCCTGAACCAGCCGCGAAACTCCATGCCCCAGCCTGAAGGCAGCTTGATCGCGTCCAGGCTGGGAAACCAAGCTCCCCGGTTGCCTCACTGCTCCGCAGCCTGGGTCAGACGCTGCGCCCGCCACACTGCACCTTCAATCCCCACCACTTCCTGCTGGCCAATCGGCATTTCCGGCGCGGCAGCACGAAGCTGGGCGAAGAATGGCTCGCGGACCAGGCGCGCCTTGCCAATCACGCTGCCGATCCACGCCACCGGAACCTCTGCAGTCAGATGGTGCTTGCTGCGCAACTTGGCTCGCACCAGCAAGACCGACTCCGCCAGATCGTGTGCAGCCTGCCGCAGCACCCCCGCGGCAACCCCGTCGCCTTCTTCCGCAAGCTGGCTGATCGCCGGTGCCAGCGCGGCAAAATCCGGCCCCGGCGTGCTGTCGCCCAGGTTCACGAGCTGATCAATTGACGGAGTCCCCCAGATGCCGCCCACCGTATCCAGAACGCGCGTAGGCTCGTCGCGATCGTAGGCACTGAGCGCGCGCCGAACGGCGTGCAATCCGATCCAGTAACCCGAGCCTTCATCGCCCAGCCGCGAACTCCACCCGCCCGCGGTCTCACGGCCTCCATCGGGTGCGCGGCCAATGGTATTGGAACCGGTGCCGGCGATTTGCAAAATTCCCGGACCACCCTTGAATGCTGCGTCCAACGCGATCACTTCATCGCCCACCACTTCGGAGCGCTTGACGCCGAAGTCGTCGAAAACCACCCTGATCCACTCTGCCACTCCCGGCATGTTGGCGCTGGCCACGCCCGCGGACGCCGAACTTACGCCCGTGATGCCGGCCTGCTTGTACACTTCAGCGAGCAGTTCTCTCAAGTGCTCCTCAGCGGCTTGTGCGCCCACGCGCAATCGCTTGATCGAGCCATTTTCAGCAAACGCTAGAACCCGTTCGTCCCCAACGATGGTGGCGCGAGTGCGCGTTCCCCCGCCGTCTATCCCTAAAACCACGTTCATCGTTCCCTCGCTCCTCTACTTCGTTGACGAATCCGTTGGATGAACGGATTCGGCGCCATCGTCGCGCAGTGTTCCTGCCAGAATATTCAGATTACCGTCATTCTTCGGTGGAGTGAGGCCGAGCATGTGCGCCAGCCACGGATACAGGTTCACGTTCTCAAAGGGCAGCACAGTGCGGCCGGGAAGAATGTCCGGCCCCGCGGCGAAAAAGCTGGCCTTCATCTCCGGCATCCGATGCGGATCGAAACCATGCATGCCGGCGGTAGGCGGGCGATCGGGCTTTCCATCTGTGGGTGCGTGCGCACGAATGGCATAAGGGCCGGTGGCGATCACCACGGGGTCGCCTGCGCGAGCATTCCGGCTGTAATTCAGCTCAGCCGGCACATTCTTGCGCCGGAACACCATGAACTGCGACGAAGCCTTCTTCAGTTGGTTGTAGACGCGGACGCGGTCCGCCTCGGTCTTCGCATACAACAGCGGGCCGTCCGTTTCGAAGCCTGACAAGTCGGCAAACTGGTCCAGCGTAATCCAGCCGCCCTGCGCTTTCGCCATGCCGTGGTCGCTCACCACCACCAGGTCAATCGGCAGCCCCGTCGCCTCGAGACCGGTTTCCAGTTTGCCCACCAGTCCATCCACCTTCAGCACGGCCGCCTTCGTCTCCGGCGCATCGGGACCGAATTCGTGCCCCTCGTGATCAGGCTCGTTGTAATAGAGCGTGATGAAGTGGGGGCGTTCTTCCGCAGGCAGCCCCAGCCATGCCAACACCTGTGCAATCCGGGCGGTGTCGTCAATCTTGTTGTCGAAGCGAAGATAATAGGTCGGCAGATAGCCGGCGATCTTGGCCTCCGAGCCGGGCCAAAAAAGACATGCCGCACGCATGCCCTGGCCCTCCGCCAAACTCCAAAGCGGAACTCCCGCATACCAGCTTCCGTCGGTCACGGCCTTGGGGTCGTTCATGGCGTAGCGCGCCTGCTTCGCCTCGTCATAGAAGCTGTTCGCCACCAGCCCGTGATGCTCCGGATAAAGCCCGGTCACAATGGTGAAATGATTGGGAAACGTAAGCGAAGGATAGCTTGGAATCATGCCTTCGGGAGCCCACACGCCCCGCTTGCCCAGCGCCAGCAGATGCGTCGCGCCATCGTGTTTTGCGTAATCCCAGCGAAACCCGTCCAGCGACACCAGCACTACGTAGTGCGCCTTTAGCGCCTCTGCAGAATTGGGGCCGTTGTCGACGTGAATGACCGGCAGGGCAGCGTCTTCTCCAGTCCCCTGCGCCGCCATGGGGCGCGAAACAAATGCCAGGGCCAGCGCCAGACTGAAAAGAGCCGCACGGCTCCAAGCGCGAAATCGCATCCAGAACACCTCCGCATCAGGTTATCGCACGTGAACGTTAGACTCCCTCAGCCGTCGTTTTGCTGCGGCTTTCAATCACTCACGACTCAAGGCATACTCTTCTCATGAAAAACCGTTCCGTGCCGGCGGATATCCTGCTTCCCCACGTCGTCTACAACCATCTGCCCGATGCCATCGCGTGGCTAAGCCGGACTTTCGGTCTCGTTGAACATTACCGGTATGGCGATCCCGTTTCCGGTGCCCAGGTACATCTCGGCGACGCCTGGATTATGCTCAAAGCCGCCCGCCCAGGCTATCGAAACCCGTCGGAGCTTGGCTTTGGAACCCAGAGCCTTACCGTGTTTGTGGAGGATGTGGAAGCCCATTTTGCGCGCACAAAGGCCGCTGGAGCCCGAATCGTGGAAGACCTGCACGAAACCGAATACGGCGAGCTGCAGTACGGCGTGGTGGACCTGGAGGGCCACCACTGGCTCTTCTCCCGGCACGCGCGCAATGTGAGCCCCGAATCCTGGGGAGCTACAATCACCGGACCGCAATAGCGGAACCTGGCGAGCCCGTCAATCGGCTATTGGTTCGGCGCAGGCGAGTTGGCCGCAGCCGGCGCGGCGGGTACAGCCGCCGACTGATCCTTTGAAAGACCACGAAGATAAAGAATCAGGTTTTTTACCTCGTCATCCGTCGCCCTGCTCTTGTCTTCAGCCGGCATCTTGCCTTTACCGTTGCGGATGATGTTGAACAGTTCCTCGTCCAATCTGCCGTTCAGCGACTTGGGATCTGTCCAGTCGGCAAGCACAAGGCCCATGTCCTTGGCGACATCGGTTTTGCCGTCTCCGTTTGCCCCATGGCACAACGCGCAATCCATGTTGTATACGCCTTTCGCTTTATCCATCGCTTGCGTATTCGATTTCGCCGCGTTCGCCGCATTCTTTGCAGCGGATCCGGACTGTTGCGGCGGAAGCGCCCGAGCAGACAGTGGTGCAGCAACAAAAACGACCACCGCGGTAAGGAGCAAAAGTGGTTTCAACATGACACATCTCCTCAGTTGCAGGTGTCGGAAACGGGCATCTGGCAGCTGTTAACTTGATTCGACCGCATTATAGGCCAAAATGTAGGTGAGTTGCGTCACAGCACTCGATCGGCGGTTTTTCCGTCAAATATGCGAGCTACATCGCAGCAACTCGCCTCCTACCTGTGATATACGTTTTCCCATGTTCCGAACCAGCTTCATTTGCGCTCTATCTCTGCTCGCCACCACCTGTGCCGCCCCGTTCGCAGTCGCCGAAAAGCTGGCGCCCACTCCGCCCATGGGTTGGAACAGTTGGGATGCCTACGGCCTCACTATCAACGAAGCCGACTATCGCGATGACACCACCGTCCTCGCGGGGCTCAAACAATATGGCTGGCAATACTCCGTCATCGATGAGGGCTGGTACATGCAGGACCCGTTTGCCGATACCGTCGCGGCCCGCAAATATGTGTGGGACGCAAACGGCATCCTCATCCCGGCCTTCGACCGCTTTCCTTCCGCCGCCAACGGCGCGGGGTTCAAGCCACTCGCCGACTGGGTTCATGCGCAGGGTCTCAAGTTCGGCATTCACATCGTGCGCGGAATCCCCCGCCAGGTCGTCGATCAGAATCTCCCCATTGCCGGCTCCAGCTATCACGCCAGGGATGCCGCTGACACCGCCGCAGTCTGTCCTTGGGACGAGGGCAACTACGGCGTCAGCGACACTCCCGCCGGGCAGGCCTATTACGACTCCATGATGAAGCTCTACGCCGGCTGGGGCCTCGACTTCATCAAGGTCGACTGCATCTCCGACCATCCCTATCGCCCCACCGAAATTCGCCAGATGGCCGAGGCGATTCGCAAAACCCATCGCCCCATCGTGCTCAGCCTTTCCCCCGGCCCGACCCAACTTGATCATGCCGCCGAAGTCGCCAAATACGCGCAGATGTGGCGCATCACCGACGATCACTGGGACGTGTGGAGCGCCGAACACAAGGCCGGCGCCGGTGAATTCCCCTTCGGTATTCGCGACGCCTTTGACCGCCTCGCCGAAT
This sequence comes from uncultured Acidobacteriota bacterium, assembly GCA_963833995.1. Taxonomy (GTDB): domain Bacteria; phylum Acidobacteriota; class Terriglobia; order Terriglobales; family Acidobacteriaceae; genus Telmatobacter. Next base: position 472,188 of record CAWIAE010000016.1, read on the forward strand.
GGGCGCCCTACGTGAAGCCCGGCAATTGGCCCGACGACGACATGCTGCCCTGGGGATGGCTCGGCCCGCACGCCGGCTGGGGCGATCCGCGCCAGTCGCGCGAAACCCATGACGAGCAGCGCACCGAGTTCACCCTTTGGGCCATCTCGCGCTCCCCGCTGATCCTGGGCGCAAATCTCACCAAACTCGACGACTTCACCCGCTCCCTTATCACCAACAAAGAAGTCCTGGACATCGACCAGGGGGCCGTGGAAAGCGGTCCCGGCCTTATGCCCATGAAGGACGCCGGCGCCGACTCGTTTCCCCAACGCTACTGGTATGCGCGCACCGGCGGAGCCCATCCCAAACGCTATCTCGCCGTCTTCAACCTCGCCGACCAGCCCTCAAAATCCGATCTGCCCTGGATGGTCTTCCATCTCACCGACAAGCCCCACGCAGTCTACGACGTCTGGAACCAGAAGCGCATGCCTAACGCAAAAGCTCTCCACGTGGAACTCCCACCCCACGGGTGCGCCCTGTTCCGCATCGAGTAACTCCGTGTGCCCGATTCTGGATGCCGGGTACCCCATCCAGGCGCAGCTTCACCGCGTCTGGATAGGAAACCACAAGCCTTCACCTCAATGCAGCGCGGCCCTGAGTTGTGGCTCAAACTCCCTTGCATCTCCATGACCATGCCAAAGAACCTTGCCTGCCCCATTGATCAGCACCACATAGGGATCCTTATCCTCACTAACCTCGAAGTAGCTCCGCCATAATTTGTCATCCTGCGTCAGCACCACGGAGTGATCCTGCTCCGCTGCGGACAGCCCCTTCCGCATTCCCCTCTTGATCATTCCACGCACAAAACCGGGCGCCTCTTCAAGCATGGCCACCTGGTAAAGAGCGATCCCGGCAAGCGCCGCATCGGCTCTCAGCGCCTTCATCCATGCACCCGTAGCCATTCCTCCGTCGTGGCTGAAGCCCGCCACAAGAACAGCAGCATGGCCTCGCGTAGCCTCGGCTAGCACGATTTGCCTTCCGCTGAGCGTCTCGCCCGCCGTGGTCGGCATGGATTGGCACAGGCACGCCGCGCAAGCCGCCAGCAGCAGGCCCATCAAAGAGATTCCACGCAGCATTCGATCCATATTCAAAAGACCTCCGAGGATGAAGGACGGCCGCTCCGCACAGCCGCATCGCCCCCTCATATGCGAAACTAATGTTTCCGGTCAATGAGCCGCAAGACTCTGTTCTTCGCCGGCAGGATCACGATGCCCGTTCTGCGCTCCGCCTTTATCGCCCTCTCCCACAATCGACCTCTTCGCCGTTTCTGTGAGCACTCCCGCGTCGGCAGCCAACTCAGTTCCCGCTTTGTGGCCGGCCTTGAAATAGAAGACGCCCTGCGCGTTGCCCAGGCCGTCAACAAGCAAGGTATGCTGGTTAGCCTCGACTCCCTCGGCGAAAGCGTCGGCTCCGAGGCCGAAGCGCGCGCCGCTGCCGGCATTTACCACCGCCTGCTCGACTCCATCGCCGAACGCAAACTCAACTCCAACATCAGCGTCAAACTCACCCAGATGGGCCTCGCTCTCGACCCGCAACTGGCCGAAAACATCGCCGCCGATCTCGTTGCCCACGCCGGCGCCACCGGCAACTTTGTCCGCATCGACATGGAAGACTCGGCCCTGGCCCAGGTCACGCTCGACATCGTCCAGCGCCTGCACGCGCGCCCCGAGTTGAACGGCGCCGTCGGCATCGTCATCCAGTCCTATCTCTATCGCTCTCAGTCCGACGTCGAACAGCTCATCGCCAACGGCATCCGAATTCGCCTTTGCAAAGGGGCCTACAAGGAGCCCGCGGAAGTGGCCTATCCGCGCAAGGCCGACGTGGACGCAAACTACATCCGCCTCAGCGAAATAATGCTCGGCAGTCCTGTCTACCATGGCCTCGCCACGCACGACGAAGCCATGATCGCCGCAGCCAAATCGTTTGCCCGCCAGAACGGAATCGCGCCCGGCCAATTCGAGTTCCAGATGCTCTTCGGGGTGCGCCGCGATCTGCAGCGCAAGCTCGTTGCCGAGGGCTACAACGTGCGCGTCTACATTCCCTTCGGGCGGGAGTGGTATCCCTACTTCATGCGCCGGTTGGCGGAGCGGCCTGCCAACGTACTCTTCCTCGCGAAGAACATGTTGCGCCGATAGGCAGCTTACTGCTCATCTGATTATGTCCGCTTCGATCTGAACTTGACGCGCTTGCCGCGCTTGCGAAAAAGCTTCGTTTTCCGGCATTTCGGACATTCCCAAGGGTAATATCCCAGCAGCGGGAAAATGCTTCTCTGCAGGAATCCAATTCGAGTCTGCCTTTGCAGGTTCCGGTTCCCACAATTGGGACATGCTAAACGGGACCTGGGTGGAGCAAGACTGAAGCTAGTGGCTAGCGACACTTCGGAGTCCTCTAGTTTCTTGATGAGATTTAATTAATTCTAAAACACTTAGCCCGTTGACCATCCCGGCGCCTCCGAATTACTTCCTGAAGAATCAAGCCGCGCAACTCCTTGATGCGCCAGGTCGGCCACCGCTTTGGCCAATGTAGTCGAAGCGTTCAGCGACTCCGGTCTCTCCAGCCGCATGCCCAGTTTACCCGCATAGCCGCGGAAAAGAATGTCCACATCGTACAGAATCTCCACGTGATCGCAGAGGAAACCGATGGGCTGCAGCATCAGAGTCTTCACACCCTCGGCGGCAATCGCGTCCAGCGTCTCCTCTACCGCAGGGCCAATCCACGGCCCGCCGCTCGCACCCTGGCTCTGAAATGCAAACCACCACTGCGGAATCTCCGGCACCCGCTCGCCACCATTCGGCGGTTTGCTTGGCCTCCTGCGCGTAGGGATCTGCGCCTCCCGCCGGGCCACAGCCGAGGCCGGCTCCTCGTTGGCTGCAGGAGTCTGCACCGTGCGCGCAAGGCACGCTATGCGCCGTGAAACAGGACCGGAACCGGCTCGCCCGGTTTCCGCTGTCAGCTTCGCCATCGCTGCGCCGCAGCCGCTCTGCAAACGCCTCGGCCAGCAGCGGATGCTGCGCCCACCCCTCCGTAAAGTCGATGCGCAGCCCGCCTGCTTCCGCCTCGCACCGCGCGCCGGTAAAGTCCCACGCTGGTCCGCGAGTTCTGCGGCGCCATGACAGATCACCGCCGCCTCTTCCACCCCATCGGCGCGCATCTGCCGCACCACATCGGGAATGTAAGGCCGCCAGTTGCGCATCCCCACATACACCGGCACACGCAGACCCTGCTGCCGCCAGTTCCGCTTCCACCAGCCGCGCCTGCTCCAGCGTGATCTCGGTCAGCGGGCTGCGCCCGATCAGCGCGTAGCGATGCTGAATCTCTTCGATCACCTGCCTGCGGCAGCGGCCGCCCGCTCACCACGTTGCGCAGATATTCGGGAATCTGCTCGACCGTCTCCGGCGTTCCGTGGGCCAGCAGCAGAACAGCCTGTTTAGCCACCGCTCGCTCTCCAGCCGGAACTCGCGCACCATCCGCACCACGGCCTGCACATTCTCCACCGGCGTCCCCGGAACAATCCCGTGCCCCAGATTGAAGATGTGTCCCGGCCGGCCGCTCGCCGCGCGCAGAATCTCTTTCACGCGCAGCTCCAGCACCTCCAGCGGCGCAAACAGCGTGATCGGGTCAAGGTTTCCCTGCACCGCGTGCCCGTGCGCCCACCGCGCGCCAGCCCTCGTCGAGCGGCTGCCGCCAGTCGAGGCCGATCACGTCCGCTCCCGTCTGCGCCATCTGCCGTCAGCAGGCCGGCCGTCTCCACGCCAAAATAAATCACCGGCACGCCCATCTGCCTGCACCGCGCGCACCAGCCGCTTCGATGCCTCAAACGCGTAGTCGCGATAGTCGGCCAGCGCCAGCGAGCCCACCCAGCTATCGAAGATCTGAATCACGTCCGCGCCCGCCTGCACCTGCAGCCGGCAATACTCCGTCAGCACTGTGACAAGCTTGTCCAAAAGCCTGCGCCACGCAAGTGGGGTCGCCATACATCATCTGCTTGGTGTGGATGTAATTGCGCGAGCCGCCGCCCTCAATCATGTAGCTGGCCAGCGTATACGGCGCTCCGCAAAATCCGATGATGCCCAGCCGGTCGCGAAAGTGCGCGGCCACCTTCTCAATGGCCCGCGCCACATACGCCAGATCGCTCGGCGCGATCGGTGCGCAGCGCGCGCACATCTTCCGCGGTGCGCACCGGATGATGCACCACCGGCCCTTCGCCCGCCTGAAACTCGAAGTCCAGCCCCATCGGCTCCAGCGGCAGCAGCAGATCGGCAAAGATAATCGCCGCATCCACGCCCAGCTTTTCCGCGGCGGTGATGGTCACTTCGGCGGCCAGCTCCGGCTGCTTGCAGATCTCCACCAGCGTGTGGTGCTTGCGCACGTCGCGGTATTCCTGCATGTAGCGTCCGGCCTGGCGCAAAAACCACACCGGCGTGCGATCCACCGGCCTGCGCAGGCAGGCGCGCACAAAACGGCTGCCGTCAAGGATGGTTTCAACCGCGGCTGGGTTCTTGTCTTCGATCTCCATATAGGCTGATTCTACCGGGCCAAGCCTCGTCGCGGTTTAGCAATCACAGTGGCTGCGTCAGAACCGAAGGTCCCACTGACTTGCTAACTCGCTAGGCCGCAAAGCGGCGCTGACTTGCTGGTTCTGAATGCAACCGATTTTCGACAGAACATGTCAACTGACCAAGCCGTCTAGCGCACCTTACCCGCCGCGTTTTCAAGTAAGACATCGGAGAAGACAGCGGTATCCACCTTGTCGGGAAGGTGGGAACAGAAGCCGATGCCCAGGTAAAAGGGTCCGTCGAAGTGCAGCTCGACAGGCGGACCAAACTGGTGCATCGGTTCTCCTTCAAGGCTGATGAAAATCGCAACCGAGTCCCCTCGCTTTTCGATCCCGATGCGTTTGGCGTGAACTCCCGCGAGACCGCCCCCAAAACGGTATTGCAGATCCTGGATGAAGGTTCCTCTTTCGGGCCGGTATGCCAAATGAATCATCCCCACCCCATGTTCGCCGATCATTCCTTCCTTCGAATCGTCATCGAGATTCTGGCGAATCACCAGGACCGCTTTGCGGTCGCCGTAGCCGTTTGGATCAGGGAACGCGGCGTCGGCCGCAAGGGAAACATCCCCCGACATCTTCTTCCAGAGAAACCGAAACTCGTCGCGCGAGTACCAGATGTTGTACCCCGCGGAATTGACGGTGTACTGTTTCGTCGCGGCGTCGTAGCTGGCGCTGCCCGGCGCCACCGCTGAACCAATGTCGGATTGGCCTTCAAATACACCGATCGGCGTATCGAAATTCCTGCTTGGCCGATGAAAATCCTTGGGCGGTGGCACTTGCACATGGGTAGACGAACCCGGCAATGCCCAATCCGGCACGCCCGGCGCTGAACCTGCCTTCGCCTGCGCGAGGATGTATAGGGGCCCCGCACACAGAGTTAGGAGCAGCGGAACGAGCAAATGAACGCGATGGTATGCGCGGCTTCTCATGCAGAATTCCATAGCCAAGAACTCTAGCAGACCACGCTCGCGGCGCGGTGGAACCGAACGCTTTCCAATCCATCCTTAGCCACTACGCGCTCTTCGCGACAAAAGTACACCACGAAATGAAATCCGCAAACACTCAGTTCAGCGCCACCAGTTCGAACGAACTTCCTGGCCACGTACTACCTCTGTCGGAACTCCCGGGGTGGGAGACCAAAGCTTAAGGTTCTCGACGCCGGCGATATATTCAATCGGCTGCCGCCATTCATGGCGGGCAAGGTCGAACAAGCCCCAGTGAATCGGCATTAACAAGCCCTGGCCTCCAAGCGCGCGAAAACTGCGAACCGCACCTTCCGGCCCCATATGGATATCGGCCCACAGAGGATCGGAAGCCCCAATCTCCAGCATGGTCAGATCGAAGGAGCCAAATGTCTCGCCAATTTCCTTGAAACCGTACCATTCTCCCGAGTCGGCGCCATAGTAGACGCGATGCTCCGGACCGATAAGCGCAAACGATGCCCAAAGCGTCTCGAAACGGTTGAAGAGACTGCGACCGGAGAAGTGGCGGGCTGGTAATGCTGTGATGCTTACCGGCCCAACCTCAGCTCGCTCAGTCCAGTTGAGCTCAGTACAACGCGCCGCATCCACCCCCAGCCGAGCCAGAATTGCACCCACGCCAAGCGGAGCGACCCAACGTGTTTCGCGCAGCCTTTCCATGCGGGCAATGGTTTGAACTGTGCCCGCTCCGAGATGGTCATAATGATCGTGCGAGATGAGGATGACGTCGATCGGCGGCAGATCTTCGAGGGCAATCGTGGGCGGGAAAAAGCGCTTCGGACCGGCCCACTGAGCCGGTGCCGCGCGCTCGTCCCAAACCGGATCGATCAGCATGGTGACGCCGTCCAGTTCCACCAATGAAGTTGCATGGCCGATCCAGGTGATGCGCAGCCCAGTGCCGGGACGCGTCTCATAGACTCGATGGTCTGTCCGAAAAGGTCCCAAAGGGTTCTTCGGCGAACGTGCGGCTGCCCCAAAGAAGAAGCTCGGGCCCACCTTGAATATCGTGGAAAGGCCGCCGACTTTCGTCGGCACCGGATTTACATAGCGCTCGCCGACCCTCTCGGCTGCTTTCAAGGTCATGCCCATTCGATGGCAGTTTTGCCTCGGGGATTCCAGGAAACCCCGGCGGGGCGCGAATCAGCCATCTGTATGCAGACAAAAAACGGCCCCCGTTTTCGGCGGGGGCCAAGTTGCCTTGGTTCTCTCGTGTTGCGAGAGCTTTTTTGGCGGCCAGACGGCCGGGGAGCCGTCGGGGCGGAAAGGAGCCTCAGGGGGTGGCTGCGCGGCTTTACGGCCGCTCCGCACCCGTCGCGGACGCCACACCATGGGGAGATGTGGAATCCTGGGCCGCCAAACTGTTTTCCATCAGCCGTATATGCACGCTACTGTGGCGAACTCGATCGGCATGAGTCTCCGTGCCTGGCGTCGCCCCATTCGGGGTCGCGCCATTTGCCTGATCGTTCTCCGCAACCTGGGCATTGCCCAGCGCTACGTAGTGCATACGGTAGACGGGAATCTGATGTTGCGTTACAAGGTAGCGCTCCACCGCTTCAGCCAGCCGAGCGGAGTGCTGAATGCCCACACTGCCCGCACCTGGAGCATGCGCCTCAATCTCGATGATGTAGCCCTGGTGGCCTGCGAGACTGGATGCCATGTCGTCGAGTTGCTTGCGAGCATCCTCTGAAAGAACAGGACTGCTGGACTTGAATGGAACATCGACGTCGCTGATCTGATGATACTGATCGATACCGCTGACGGTGGTGTTCAACCGGTCTACATGGCCTGACGCGCCCTGAGCGATTCCGTTGGCGCTCTCAGCCTTCGCGCCCGCGGCAGTCGCCACCTGATTCGCCGCATCGGCTGTGGATTGCGCCTGGTGAATACCAGCCTGCGCCCGAGCATCCACGTCCTTGATTTCCTGAGAATTCTTCGCATTGACCTCATCCAGTTCGGTCAAGCGGTCGTTAATTGGGTCAAGCCGTTTCTTCACCCACTTCTTGCGGGCCATGGGATTGATTCGACCCCAGAATCCTTCGCGATCATCATTTGGATTCGCCGAAGAATTTTGGGATGGGGAGGAAGGTTGCACCGCGGCAGGAGGAGTACTTTGCGGTTCGCTGGATTGCGCTTGCTGCGCCATTGCTGGAACCGAAATTGCGGACGCCAGGAGAAGCGCCGCGAATTGGCTGGGGAACAACGTCCGTACCACAGTCGTGTTTTTCATGTTGTTTAAGCCTCTGGTGTCGGCACCCGCAATCGTTCCGCGGTTAAAAACACATGCCGCCGTCTCTTGGATTTGCAATGCCTGTGCCAAAGTCAGCCGATCTACACCTTGTCCTCTATCCCGATGTTTTCGTGCCGCTTACGGAAAACCTCCGGAACCACGCGCGCCTTGAGCAAGCAACATGCCAAAGCCAATTGCGTGTACTTTTTACCGGGCTGAGTAAGTTCTACCGAGTAAGCTCGGGGAGGGCGCTATTCCGTCTCGACATGGATGATTCGGATCTGGGGATACGCACCGTCCCAATCCGGCGAAACAGCGTCGAAAATCAACCGAAAATCGCGCTCCTCGCTGGGCTTCAGTGGAGCCGCCGAAACGGGTTCGAGATCCACGTAAGGTTCGCGCGTGCGGATGAGCTTCAGCGGGTGGGTCTCGTTCTGCGTCACTTCTTTCGCCACATCGCGGAAAAGCACCTGAACCGTAATTCCCGTAACCATTCTGGTGCCGGCGTTGGCAATCTGGCCGTCGACATAAGTCACTTTCCCTCCGGTCAGGTTGCTGGACTCGCTCATTACCAGCCCGGAAATGGGCAGATTGGCCGCGTACGGATCAAGAGGCGCCGAGATCGGGGTCACCGCCACCGGTGGCCGGCCATGCTGCATCGTTAGAACCACAACGGCAGCCACAAGCACCACTACCGCCGCTGCAATCGCAAGCGGCAGCCAGTTGTGCTCTCGCGTCTCGCCGGGAACCACATCGATTTCGTGCCCTCTGCTCACGAGCGGATTCTACACCCGTTACGAAAGAAACACCTCCGCCCTTATCGCTTGTTGATTTCGAGCATAGAAATTGCCACGCTTGCCGATGGAACAGGAAAGAGCACCACGTTCGTCACCGAGTCTGCCTCTTTTGTTTGATATCTTTGGCGACCCTTTGGCATCTAAATAGAGAAAAGCGCGGGAACCGAATTCGCCCATGGATCGTAACCAGTTCCGTGCAGCCCGGGAAGGCCAGACCAATGACGCAGTCTCCCTCTCAATCCGCATTTCCTGAAGCATCGCCGCAACTCTGCCCGGCCCGCCAGTCACGCCGCACCGAGGATATCGCGTACCAGGCAGTCACCATCGCATCCATTTTGCTCGTTCTGGTAAGCGCGTGGGTATTCTAAAGGAAATTTCGGCCATTCCCGGTCGCTGACGGGGATGAGCGCTTCGTTTGTCGCCTCAACCCACCCAGCTTTCCCATTCCTTCCGTAATCGACTAACAAATCCAGCTACTTCTGCGAGTCAGCGCCCGAGCTTGCCACTCGAACTACGGCCACGATGTACCATCCGGCAGTCGCAAAAATGACCACCAGAAACCCCGGTACGAGCAGCGGAGGCAGGCGGCCGTGTCCGCTGCGTGCCGCCTGGATCATCCACCACTGCAGGGTGGCAAACAGACAGGCAAGCTCCGTTTTGATCCACGTCACCAGGTCGAGCGTCAAATTCTGAACGCGAGGCAGATTCGCCTGCGTGACCCGGACGGGATAGTGAAACGCCATGGGAAAACGAGAGCTCACGGTCATCGCGATATAGAGACCCACTGCAATCACCGGCAACAAAAGCAGCATGGCCGGGGAGCCCCAGCCGTTGGCATTTCCGTTTATATCGAAGTGGACGGGAATCCGGTCCGGCAGCGGCTCCGGCCCTGCGAACGCCTGGTAAGTGATCCAAACCAGCATCGCCATTGCAAACAGTGCAACCCCTTCGAGCAATCTGCGCATGGATTTTTTCCAGTTCGAAATCTTCACTCAGTGAGCGTTCAACCCGCACCCTACAAATTCGAGGCGGCCTTCTCATCGAATCGCGCACGCTTCACCGTCTGGCGGTAATCCTCACCCGTCATCGGAACCAGGACACACATCTCCGCCAGCCGGGAGCGCATGCGGTCTCCAATCCGATCGCCGAGGGTGTCCTCGCCGGAAGCAGGCTTGGCCATATCTTTATCCACTTTGAACCCCGCACCGGCGGGCAGGTCGGCATAATTCGTGGTGATGATGGTGGTTAACTTGTCGTTGTAGCGAGTATTCAGGATCATGGCCACCGTGTCCCAGACCCACTCATTGGGTTTCTGCGCGCCCAGATCGTCCAGAACCAGAACCTCCGCGGCAAACACCGGTTTCAGCAGTTCCAGCTCCGTGGTGTGCACCTGGGGGTTGTAGCTGTTCTGGATACTCTTCAGCAATTCGCGATAGTCGCAGAAGAGACCATGCACCCCTCGCTCCTGCACCAGTCGGCTCAACACCCCAACAGCCAGATGGGTCTTGCCGACGCCAATCGAGCCCGTAAAAAGCAGCCCCTTTCCGCCTGTGCCCACCGGGTATTCCTTGGCGAAGGAACACGCTATCCTGCGCGCGTCCCGCTGCGAAGGGTCTGTCTTGGATCGGATTGTGACAAAATTGTCGAGCGAACAGCCCCTGTAGCGTTCCGGAATGTGTGCCGCCGCCAACCGCAGTTCCTCACGCTCATCCTTCTGGCACTCGCAAGCGCGGGAAACCCACTGGCCCGATGCCGAATTCACCGGGACCAGGCCAACCCCACCGCAGATTGGACATTCAGTCATGACTCTTCAAAGCCTAGCGCATGATGCCCGAGTCGGGAGCGGTGCGAATTGGGTGCATGCTTGTGGAAAAACAATTGCCAAAAGAATCCGGTTCGCGACGGCCCTATAATCGGATGCGCACAGAAAAATCGCCCCCTTTAGTCCGCGAATGGGAGAAATCGTCGTGAACCGAACTGCCTTGCGTATCTTTTTTGGCTCCATCGCCCTGGTCATTCTGCTCGCACCCGCGGCACTGTTCGCCCAGGAACCCGGCAATGTGCCCGAGACCAAAGCTCCACCTCCCGTGCAAGCCGCGCCCGCTGCCCCCGCACACCCCAACAACAAATATTGGACGGAGCACGATGAGCAGATGCTCACGGACTTTCCCTGGCTGGCGCGGTTCAGAGAGGCAGACGCCAGCCTCGGTTTGCCGGCGCCGGGGGAGAATCGAGTGGTGTTCATGGGTGACTCGATTACCGAAGGATGGCATCTGGACCTGTCGTTTCCGGGCAAGCCATATATCAACCGCGGCATCAGCGGCCAAACCACGCCCCAGATGCTGGTGCGCTTCCGGCAGGACGTGATTCATCTCGAGCCTAAAGTCGTCGTCATCCTGGCCGGAACCAACGACATTGCCGGCAACACCGGCCCCGAAACCCTGGAACAGATCGAAGATAACCTGGCTTCTATGTCCGACCTGGCGACGGCCAATCACATTCACGTCGTACTCTGTTCGATTACGCCGGCTTTCGATTATCCCTGGCAGCGCGGCCTCACGCCAGCTCCTAAAATCGATGCCATCAACGCATGGATGAAGGGCTACGCGGCAGGCAAGGGATACGTCTACGTGGATTTCCACTCGGCGATGAAAGACGCGGAAGACGGACTTCCGGCCAATCTGAGCAAAGACGGCGTGCATCCCAATCCCGCCGGCTACGCCATCATGGCGCCGCTGGCCGAGGCAGGCATCGAGAAGGCGCTGGCGCAGTAAGAGATAGGGGTAGCGGTCAGTGAACAAGGCTGATCCCGGCGATTTACCGGCGCTCCCAGGCGAAGTTGGATGCCCAGCAGCGTTGCGAAATGGGGCAATTGTCCCTACAATAGAAGGATTGCAGGAAAGGTTTGCCTTTAGAGATGCCCAAGGAAAAGATTCATCCCAATTATGGCGCGGTGCGCGTTCTGTGCGCATGCGGAAACAGTTTTGAGACCCGGTCGACCCACAAGGGCGATATCCACGTGGAAATCTGTTCGGTCTGCCATCCGTTTTTCACGGGCAAGCAGAGGCTGGTGGATACAGCCGGACGCGTAGAGCGGTTCCGGCGCAAATACGCCAAGGCGGGCGAGGCAGCGCCTGCCAAAAAGTAAGGGCGCCCCGGGGTGCTGGTTCAAGTGGGCCTCCGCCACGGCGGAGGCCCACTGTCGTTCGGAGTGCCTCGGTTGCGGTTTTTTTGAGCGAAAGTGTGCATATGCAGGTGCACAGTTGGCGTGAAAGTGTGCATATGCAGGTGCACACTTTGCATAAAGTGTGACATCGAATTCAGCCAGCCCGAAGGGGGGCATGTGGCCGGCAAGGGCTTCACCGTAAAGAAAGACTGGGACAACCCCACGGAGCACACCATGCCGGCGGAGGCGCGGGTACGAGCCGAGGTGCGCCTGGGAACGGTGAGGGTGGCACCGGCCACCGTGCTGGCGCCGATGGCCGGGGTTACCGACACGGTGTTCCGGCGGTTTATTCGCCATGCCAGCCTGTTCTCCACCGCTCCCGATCCCGGCGAAACTGCAATCGAAGCCCCGGTCACGAATGCGCAGTCGGGCTGCGGGCTGCTGATGACGGAGTTCACCTCCGCCGACGGCCTGGCACGGATGCGGGAGAGCAAGCGGCGGCGCTACCTTACCTTCTACGACGACGAACACCCGATCGGGGCACAACTGTTCGGATCGAATCCCGACACTCTGGCCGAAGCGGCGCGGATTGTGGAAGAGACCGGATTTGACCTGGTGGACCTGAACCTCGGATGCCCGGCCAAGCGCGTGGTGGGTTCAAATGGCGGCTCGGGGCTGCTGCGGGACTTGCCGCGGATCGGCGAGATCTTCCGGGCGGTGAGGAAGTCTATTTCGATTCCCTTCACCGTGAAGTTCCGCATGGGCTGGAATGAGGCGCAAATTGTGTGCGTGGAACTGGCACGCATGGCGGAGGCGGAAGGACTGAACGCGGTGGCCCTGCATGCACGCACGCGAGAGCAGGGATACAGCGGGCAGGCGCAGTGGAAATGGATTGCCGCTGTGAAGCAGGCCGTGGGCATTCCAGTGATCGGCAACGGGGATATCCGCACTCCGGAAGACGCCGTGGCGATGGTGTCTGAGACTTCTTGCGACGCGGTGATGATTGGACGGGCAGCACCGGCTAACCCGTGGATTTTCAGACAGATTGCGCAATACACCGCGACGGGGAGCTACCAGCTACCGAGCATCGATGATCGCTACCGGATGATTCGGGCCTATTTCCAGATGTTGCTGGACGAGGCGGAGGCGAGCAGGGATCTTCCGCGGGACGCGCGCATGGGTGAAACAGCGGGGAAGATGAAGCAGTTCGCCACCTGGTTTACCCATGGCGTGCCGGGCGGGGCAAAGTTGCGCAAGGCCATTTATGAGGCGCGCACCGGGATGGCCGTGCTGGCGGAAGTGGACGGCTTCTTTGCGCGGCAGCTTGCCGAAGGCGCGGAGGCGGATACAGCGACTGCCAGCGGAGACGAACCGGCCTTTCCCGAGGCCGAATTGGTCTGCGACTGACTGCAAGTAAAAGACTCTGGATCGAAAGAGATGCACCCTCTCAGGAAAGCCCTTACCTTTGCGTTATGACGCCGCCGCGAAAGTGCTAGTCCTATGAACTCTTTCGGCTTGCATTTGGGCCTTTCGGGTGATGGTCGAGGATCGGCGAAGTGGTTATTGTTTCAACAGAGATAGGCCACAGATCCGGGCAGATTCGAATAAAATCGCAGGTTCCTTCCTCAGCCGCGGCCTCAGGGTGGCGATGGCCGGAATCCCGACTTGAGGCTGAACTGCCTGGGCAAAAAGAGGGACCCGGCATTGCGCACAACCTCACGCAGCCACCGGAGCATGCTCAAGTCACTCCTGAGTGGCATCGCGGTTCTTTGCCTCGGGGCTCTCAGTTGCGCGGCGCAGCGCTACAGTTTTCGCGAATACACACAGGGATTGGGCAATCTGAATATTGCCTGCCTCGCCCAGGACCGCACCGGGTACCTGTGGGTTGGGACGCAGAACGGACTTTACCGCTACGACGGCAGCCGATTCAGGAGATACGGCGCTGCTGAAGGCCTGCCCGAGCGCATGATTCAAAACCTTTACGTGGGGATGGACGGCACGCTCTGGGTGGCTTCGACTTCCAGCATTTTCTTTGAAAAAAAAGATGGCCAGTTTGCGGAGGTGCACCCGCCGGCGAATATGGGCCAGGCTCTACAGCGTGCGGGCACGGTGTTTACAGCGAACCGGGCCGACCAGGTGGTAGCGGCCACGCGGGACGGGGCCATCCTGTTGCGGCAGGTGGCCAGCGATGACTGGATCGCCGAATCCATGCGCCTGGAGAGCGGCGATGTGTTTGGCGTTCTCTACGGGCCGGATGGGGCGTTGTGGTACGGCTGCAACCAGGACCTTTGCAGGCTGGCTGACGGCAAAACAACACGGCTGAAGGGATCTCTCGGCCTGCCGGATGACGAATGGTCCAGCTTGCTGCTGGCGCGGGACGGCCACATCTGGCTCCGCGGCAACAAGCATGTGGGCGAATTGACGCCCGAAGTAAACCGGTTTGCGCTGCACGACCTGCCGGGGTCTTCGTTCTCTGAACCATACCCGCAGCTCGTCGAGGACGCACAGGGTCGCATTTTGACGTCGCAGGGGCCTTCGCTGGGTCTGTGGGAAAAGGGCGCCTGGCGGATGGTGACGGAGCGCAACGGCCTTTCGCGTTTTGAGATTCAAGACCTGTTTGTAGACCGGGAAGGCTCTGTATGGCTCGGCCTGGTAGGTCACGGGCTGAAGCGGTGGGTGGGGCAGGACCGCTGGGAGGGTTACACCGCCGCTGACGGACTGAGCGACGACCTGGTGTGGGACGCGGCGCGCGACCCCAAAGGCAGATTATGGATCACCACCGAATCGGGCGTGGACTGGATTCCAGCGGGTGGCGTCAATCCGAGAGTGTGGCAGCAGCCGGGCATCCAGACATCCCGCGCTGGAGCCCTGGAAATTGCTTCCGACGGCGCCGTCTGGCTGGGGACCACGGCGGGAGCGCTGATTCGGATCGACCCCAACTCGCTGGCGGGAACGCAATGGAAGACTCCAGAGGTCCTGGAATTGATGACCGACAGGGAAAAACATCTCTGGGCCGCCACGGCGGAAGGGCTTTACGAAGCGGACACGGAAGGGACGGACCGCCAGCCACACCTGGTGCAGGACGCAGCATTTTCCAATCCGCGGGGGCGTTTTAACGATGTGAGCCTGGACCCGAACGGTGATCTCTGGGTGGCTGCGGAACAAGGGCTCTTCAAGCGGGACCGCCGGGGCTGGCGCCGCATCGATCCCGGAACCTCCGGAGCGAATCCTGATCTGATCGCGGTGGACCATCAAGGCTATCTGTGGGCCGCGGGCCCGTCTCAGGACCTGATGCGGTTGCGCGTGAGCGGAGACAGGGTGGTGGAGACGGTGCATATAGCCCGCCCCCACGTTCTATCGCAACAGGTTGTCTCGATGGTAGTGGACCGCCGCGGCTGGCTCTGGCTGGGCCAGGACGCGGGGCTGACCATGTATGACGGCCACGCGTGGCACAGCTTTACACAGGACGACGGCCTGCTCTGGAACGATACGGACAGCTACGGACTGCAGGAAGACAGCGACGGCAGCATGTGGATCAGCACGTCCGGCGGATTGAGTCATCTGATTGACCCGCAGACGGCGCCCGCCGGGTCGCCGCGACCCCCCGCGTTCTCGCAAGTGACTTATGGGACCGAGACGCTAAGCGACGGAGGCTCGGTGAAGTGGAGTTCGAGTCCGCTGGCGATCTCGATGGTGCTGCTTTCTTTCAAGGGAACGCAGGACATGGGAATCCGCTATCGGCTGATCGGCGGGCAGGGATCGGACTGGGAATCTGTGCGCGAGATGGACGTGCACTACGGGGGGCTGGCGCCCGGGAATTACCGGTTCGAGGTGGCCACGACCGATCAGGCCGGGAACGCGGTTTCGCCGGTGGCAACTTTCACGTTCCGTATTTTGCCGCTTTGGTGGCAGGACCGCACGATGCAGATTTACGTGGGGTTAATCGCGATCATCCTGCTGGGGATCGCCTGGCGGAGGCGGGTCGGCATGCTGATTCGGCAGAAGAAATCGCTGGAAGCGTCGGTGAATTTGCGGACGGTGGACCTGGAGCGGGAAAAGGCGGAGCTGGTGCGCACCCGTGAGCAGATGCGTCATTTCGCAGAGCACGACGACTTGTCAGGACTCTGGAACCATCGCATCATTGTGGACCGGCTTCGGGGCGAGGTGGAGCGGTCGCGGCGCGAAGGCATGCCACTGAGCATCATTCTGGCCGACCTGGACTTCTTCAAGCGGATCAACGACACCTACGGCCACCCGGCCGGAGACAAGGTGCTGAAAAAAGCAGCCGCCATTTTTCAGGATATGGTTCGGAGCTACGACTGGGTAGGCCGCTACGGGGGCGAGGAGTTTTTGCTGATCCTGCCGGGGTCCGGCTTTATGAATGCGCGGCAGCGCGCCGAGGAACTGAGAGTAGCGATTGCCGAAGCGGGCGTAGTTGAAGGAAACTCAGTCATCTCATTGACGGCCAGCTTTGGTGTGGCTTCAGGATTTCCGACGAGCCATGAAGAGTTGATTCGCGAGGCCGATGCGGCGCTGTATCGCGCCAAGAACAACGGGCGCAACTGCGTGGTGGCGGCGGAGATCGGCGTTCGTGAATCGTCGTCGGCGCGGTCGAGCTGAGCGGGTCAGGCCAGGGGGAGGCGGACAATGGCGCGAGCGCCTTCACCGTCTTCGCGATTGAGGAGACGGATTTCGCCGCCATGGGCGCGGGCAATCTGCTGCGCAAGCGCAAGGCCTACGCCGCTGCCCGTCGGCTTGGTGGTGTAGAAGGGCACGAAGAGATTCTCGGTGTTGGCGATGCCGAGCCCGCGATCTTCAATATCCACAACAAGGCTTGAGTCCTCGACCCGCCAGCGGATGCGAACAGGCTGCGCCCCATTGGTCACCGAGGCGTCAACGGCGTTGGCCAGCAGATTGATGAACATCTGCTCCAACTGATCGGGGTCGGCCTCGAGGGTTGCGGCGGGGCCGGAATCGAGCTGAACCGGGACGCGCTGTTCGAGCAGAGCAACCCTCTCAAGCAGCGGCACAATCAGGACCTGCTTGAGCTGCGGTGGCGGCAATTGGGCGAGGATGCGGTAGGACTGCACGAAGCGGTGCAAGGCATCGGCGCGGCTTTCGACGACTCCGAGGCCACGGCGAAAGTCGCGCACCGTGGGCTCATCGGCCTGCACCTGGTCGACGCGCGCCAGAAGGCTTCCGGCGATGGATTTGATGGGTGCAAGGGAGTTGGAGAGTTCATGGCCCAGGACGCGGATGAGGCGCTTCCATGCGGCTTGCTCCTCTTCGCGCAGGGGGCGGCTCACGTCGGCCAGCAGCAGCAAGGTGTGCGGTGCGCCGTCCTGGCGGAAGGCGGCCTTGCGCAGCAGCCAGCGATTGGGCTTGGAGCCGAAGGAATGAATGCTCTGGTCAGGCGCGGCGAGCAGGTTTTCGAGGCTCAATTCGCGGGCGGTTCGGCCGAAGCAGCGCGCATAGGGAATTCCGAGCAACAGCACTCCGGCGTCGTTGACGAGCTGCAGGACATTGTCGCGGTCGAAGGCGAAGATGGGCGAGTGCATCACTTCAAGGATGCGCGCCAGCAGGGCAGTGGCTTCAAGGGAGCGCACGCGCTGTTTCTGCAGCAGGTCGGCGAGGGCATTGATTTCAGCGGCCAGCTCTCCCAGGGCGTCGGTTGAGGCCGCGCCGCGCGCGCGGAAGGAGTAGTCGCCCTCGCGCAGGGACGACACCACGTTGGAGAGAGTCTGCAGCGGGCGGATGAGACCCTCAATGAGCGACGCGGCAATCAGGACAAGGTAGAGAAGAAGGCAACAGGCCAGCAGAATAGCGGGCGATGCGCTGATGTGGCGCTGGTAAATGAGTATGGCGAAGAAAGCGAATGCCGGCAGGGTGAGGAACAGGCAGTAGAGCCATGCGCGGCGAACCGCCGAGCGGCGATGGATGTGCCGGGCCTTCCTTTCGCTTTCATAGGCCATATTTTTCGATGCGCCGATACAGGGCTGCGCGGCTCAGGCCAAGGGCTTCGGCAGCCTGCGAGATGTTCCCGTCGCAGCGGCGCAGGACCTTGCGGATGAGCAGCGCTTCGACTTCGTCGATACTCATATTCTCAAAAGACTGGGTGGCAGGGCGCGACGAGGCGATGGCCAGATTCGCCGGCTCAATCTCTTCACCGCGGCAGAGGAGCACGGCGCGTTCCACCGCGTGCTCCAGTTCGCGCACGTTTCCGGGCCACGGATACTGCATCATCTGCTGCATGGCGGACGCGGAAAAGCCGGTGACCTGCTTGCGATATCGCGAGCGGTTGCGGCCCAGAAAGTGAATGGCCAGCAGGGGAATGTCTTCGCGCCGGTCGCGCAGTGCGGGCAGGTGAATCTCTACTGTATTAATGCGGAACAGCAGGTCTTCGCGAAAATTGCCGGCTTTGGCCTCTGTCTGCAGGTCGGCATTGGTAGCGGAAAGGATGCGCACATCCACGCGTCGGGTTTGCGACGAGCCTACGCGCTCCAGTTCGCCGGTTTCAAGCACGCGGAGCAGCTTGGCCTGCTGGCGGAGAGGAACGTTGGCGATTTCATCCAGAAAGAGCGTGCCGCCGCTGGCTAGTTCAAAGCGGCCCACGCGGTCGGTGCGCGCGTCGGTGAATGCGCCCTTGACGTGGCCGAAGATTTCGCTTTCGAAGGTGCCCTCGGGCAGGCCGCCGGCATTCACAGCCACCAGCGCCATGCGGCTGCGCGGCGAAGCGGCGTGAAGCAGTTTGGCGACGATCTCCTTTCCTGTGCCGTGCTCGCCGGTGATGAGCACGTTGGCGTCGGAAGGGCCGACCTGGGCGATGAGTTCAAGCACCGGCTGCATGGAAGGCGCCCCGGCGATGAACTCAGGCATGCCTTCGGCGCGGAGCAAGCGGTTTTCGAGCTCCAGGTGACGCGCGCGGCGCAAGGCCTGGTGCAACTCGGCATGCACGCGGATCAGGCTGACGAGGCGCTCGTTCTCCCACGGCTTCTGGATGAAGTCGCGGGCACCGCGTTTGATAGATTCGACGGCGAGATTGATATTGCCCCAGGCCGTCATCACAATGACGGGCAGGCGCGGATCGATCTCCTGCAGACGCGCCAGCAGATCCAGACCCTCCTGGCCCGAGGTTGTGTCGCGGGTGTAGTTCAGGTCGATGAGCAGCACATCATAGTCGCTCTGGCTCAGCGCTTCCAGCATCAGTTGCGGCGAGCGGACGCTATCCACGTGGATGCCCTGCGGCTGCAGCAGCAATTCGACGGCTTCGAGGATGTGCGGTTGGTCGTCTGCGACGAGGACCCGGATTCGCTCGTTCTTGCGGGGGTCTGTCATCTAGTCTCCGGTCTTGCTTTACGGATTGCCTGCCTCCACGACGATTCTACGGCGCATGTGTGACTACGCCCAACTTTGCATCGTCGATCGAGACGCCGGTTCGCTGCAGCGTTGCCCCGGTGGCGCGGTCGATGTCCACTTTGGCTTTTTCAAACGACGTTTGTGCAGCTACAAAAGTGGATTCGGCAATAGCTAGTTCGTGCTGCGCGACCAGCGTATCGTAGCTGGACTTGGCGCCGAGTTTCTGCTCCTGCTGGGTGATGTCGAACGTATGCTGCGCCAGGTCGCGGGCCTTCTGCGCGGCATCGACGCGGGCCTGGGCTTGCTGCAGCGCAAACTGCGAGTTGCGCACGTCGAAGCGGATGTTCTTCTTCTGCTCTTCGAACGCAATCTGTTTCCGCCGGAATTCCAGCACTGCTCGAAACTGGTCGGCCTTGCCGACACGGTTACGAAGATTGATCTGCAAATTCATCCCGAACTGATATTCCGGTGACGAGTAGTTAAAGGTGTTTTGGAACATGGCGCCAAAGCCCGTGGGGAGATCCGAGGCGCATTCAGCCGGGGACAAGTTGCAGCCCGGATTCTTCGGTCCGGCAATACCGGCGCCCTCATAGAAGCCATAGACATTGAGCGTAGGCAACAGTTCGCTTCGGATGGATTTCAGACTTTCCTCCGCCACTTGCATCGCAATCTCATCCTGGGCTGCGTCGGGGCGGTCCTTTTCGGCTTCGGCAATCAAATCGTCGATCGATTTGGTGGCGTTGGGATCGGCCGGGCCTTTGTTATCGAGAGGGATGACCGGCATTTCGTCAATTGTCGGGTCGTCGGTCTTGGTGATGGCGTTTTTAATGAGGAGCTCGTTCAAACGGAGAGTGGCGCGCGAAACGGTGAGGTCGCCTTCGCTGGTGGCTACGTCCGACTCGTCCTTGGTAACCTGCATGGCCGGAATCGCGTTCAGCTGAAGCTGCTTCTGATCATCCGAAAGTGTCTTCTGGGCGAAGGAGAGAGAACGCTCCTTGACCTGTTCGTCCTGGTAGGCATTCACGAGATCCCAGTAGATGTTCTCCACCTGTGTGATGGTCGCAATCGCCTGGGCACGAAAGGCGAGATCGTTAATCTGGATGTTTTTCTTGGCAATATGCATGTAGCGCTCGTTGGTGGCAATACCGAAACCGGCCAGCAACTGCTGCGTAAGAACCACCTGAAAACTTGCGTTGAGCGTGGGATTGATAGCTTCATAGGGGCTGTTATTGGCGAAACGCTGACCCTGGTAGTTGATTTGCAGGCCCGTTCCCAACGGAAAGTTCTGCGAGAAATTCGCCAGGGCCTGGATGGTGTTCTCTTTAAATGTGAGCACGCCGGTTTGGAAGGCATTGCCCTCCTGGAGAACCGTGTGATCAACGTAGCCTTTGAAGTTAAGAAAGGGATCGAAAGAAGGGACCGCGGTCCCGGCGCCGAGCGTGGAGGTTACGATTCCGCCCGCGCCGGCAGCGGCTGACCCGGAACTGGCGCCTCCGCCGCCGGCATTGCCGCCACTGAATCCGCCCTGTGTGGAGGACTGCACAATTCCGGTGTCGACGCCATTTGCGGTGCCGCCGGCTTTGGTGCGCGCATAGTCGGTTTGCGCAATAGGGAAGTTGTAGCGGAAGTAGGCAAGATCGAGGTTGTTTTCGATGGCTAAGGCGATGGCATCGTGCAATGAAATGTACAGCTTTCCATCGCGCATCAGGTTTTGCAGGCGCGGTGAGTTGTTGAGGTCCAGCGGGGGAGCCGTGCTGGGTCTATAGGGTGAGAATGGCGTGTGCGAGTGCGGCAGTTCCACGTGAAATGGTTGTTGCGGGGCACTCGCCTGGCGCTGTTCCTGCTGCATCTGTTGCGCCAAAGAAATGGGCGCCGGCGCCGGCTGGGTCGTCGCGGGCATTGGAGCCTCCGGCGCAGGCGAAGTGGGCTGCGAATTGGCGGCCACGGCTTTTGCTGACGGCGGCTCCACGGCAAGAGCCATGTTTGTCTGCAGCAGAATGATGGCGGCAAGCGCCTGAATACGAGTCCCGATACGAATCTTCGAATTGGTTGTGGGAGAGTTCACTTGGCGCCAACCTCCGTGGAAGCGGCTTGCAGATTTTCATCGCGCGTCAGCCAGCCGTCGCGCAGTTCGATGATGCGTTTGCCGAAGCGCGCGTTTTCTTCAGAGTGCGTGACCTGCACAATGGTGGTGCCCCCGCGGTTGAGTTCGCGGAAGAGCTCCATGATCTCGCGAGCTTGCGTGGAGTGAAGGTTGCCGGTAGGCTCGTCCGCCAGTAGGAGCGAGGGTGCGTGGACTACGGCCCGCGCAATGCCCACCAGTTGCTGCTGGCCCCCGGAGAGCTGGTTGGGAAACAGGTCCTTCTTGGCGACGATCTGGAAGCGGTCAAGAATATCGGCCACCATGCCGGCGCGGTCTTTCGAGGGCATGTTCTTGTAGGAAAGCGGAAGGTCGATGTTTTCGGCAACGGTGAGATCGTCGAGCAGGTGATAGCTCTGGAAGACCATGCCGATGCGCTGGCGCGCCAGGTCAGCCCGTTGCTTGCGATTGAGCTTGTGGACCGGCGTATCGCCAAACCAGTATTCGCCCAGCCAGCCGTCATCGAGAAGAGCCAGCACGTTCAGCAGCGACGACTTCCCTGCCCCGGACGGTCCCATGACGGTGACAAACTCGCCCTCTTTGATGGTGAGCCCGACGCGGCGCAACACCCAGGTCTCAGTGTGGCCGGCTCTGTAACTGCGTTCGATGTTCTTCAGTTCGATCATTGCAATTTACTCCGATCTCAAAAACAATTCATGGGCTGGGGCTATTCGATTCTCAAAGCCTGCATGGGTTCAATGGAGGAGGCGCGACGGGCAGGAATGAACCCTGCCGCCGCGGCGCAAATAACGAGTACGAGGGGCGCGCCCACCAGCGCCATGGCATCGTAGCCGGCGACTCCGTAGAGCAGGCTCTTCATCAGGTAGCCGGCATAGAGCGCGGCAGGGATGCCGAGGCAAACTCCGATGAGCACCTGCCAGAGTACCCCGCGCATGACCAAGGAGACGACACTCGAACGGGTCGCGCCCAACGCCATGCGGATGCCAATCTCGCTGGTGCGGCGAGCGACGAAGTAGGACATGACGCCATAAAGTCCGACCGATGCAAGGATGAGCGAGAGGATGCCGAAGAGGCCGGAGATCTGTGCGACGAGCCGGTCCTCATTGAAGTTGCCTGCGACCTGTGAGGCGAAGGTGCGCAGATCCATTACGGTCAGGTTGGGATCGACGCCGGCGAGGGTGCTGCGGATCAGGGTGTCGGCGTCCTGCTGCGGACGTTTGAAATCGACGACGATCGCATCGATGAACATGGATTGCGTTTCACCGGAGATCATCGCGGGTTCCTTGTAACCGGTGTACTGCTGCGAAAGCGGGCGCAAATAGACCGGGCGCACCTTTTCGCGCGGGTTGTTCATCTTGAAATCGCGAAAAACGCCGACGATTTCAAAGCTGCCCGAGTACTGAGGACGGTCGATGCCGAAATGTTGTCCCACGGGATTCTGATTGGGGAAGAATCTCCGGGCGAAGGTCTCGTTGACCACGGCCACTTGAGGAGAGTTGGCGGTATCTTCGGCGGTGAAATTCCGGCCGCGCACGATGGGTACGCCGATGGCATCAAGGAAATGTGTGCTGACGCGATCCCAAGTGGAATCGCACTTGGAATTAGGCCCGGGAGCAGGGTGCCCCTGCTGGAGAACGCAATCACTCCAGTTGTCGCCCTCGAGCGGGCTGTAGAGCGCCATGCCCACGTTGGCCACGCCGGGCAGCGTGGAGAAACGGTCTTCGAGTTGGCGGTAAAGGCCCGGCAGACGGTCCACCGCGTACCCGGCGCCGGAGGGATCGAGATGGAGGACGTAACGATTGCTTGTGGCGACGCCGAAGTCCTGATGCTCAAGATTGGCGAGCGAACGGGTCATGAGGATGGCGCCGGCAATCAGCACTAACGACAACGCGGCCTGAAAGACGACGAGAGCTTTCTGGGGGAGCGAAGAGCGGTCGCGGGTGGAACGATTGACGCCGCGCAACGCTTCGGCGGGTTGCGCATGCGACGACATCCATGCAGGCGCAATGCCGAACAGAATGCCGGTGACCAGCGAGACGAGAAATGCAAAGCCCAGCACGGCAAGAGATGGGCTGGCGTTGATGGGAAGATTGCGCGCGTCGGGGAACGCGAGGCCGAGAATGGTGCTTGATCCGGCGTAGGCAACAGCCAATCCGGCCAGACCGCCGACGCAACTGAGCAGCACGCTCTCGGTAATGATCTGGCGAATCACGCGGCGGCGGCCGGCGCCCAATGCCATGCGCACCGCGATGTCCGCGCGCCGGGCGGTACCGCGCGCCATCACCAGATTGGCGATGTTGGCGCAGGCGATGAGCAATACGACGCTGGAAAGAATCATGAGCATCGTAAGGCCCTTGCCGGTCTCCTGCTGCAGGCTCTGGATGCCTCCACCGCCCGGTGAGAGGACGACATGCTCCCTGGGGATGACGGTGTTGCCCCCGTTGGCTGTGTAGGTGGACCGGGCGGAGAGCCACTGGCGCAGCACGACGGAGAGCCTGGCCTGCAGCGCGCCGATGTGAGTTCCGGGACGAACCCGGCCGATGGGATAGAGCCAGTGTGAGTCCTCGTGATGAAGGATGGCCATGGGGCCAAGGACGTAGGGTTCAGTGTTGAGCGGCATCCAGAAATCGGGCGGCCTATCGGTTTCGCGATCGCCGAAGAAACCTGGCGGTGCGATGCCGATGACGTTGAAGGGCCTCGCCTGAATGTAGATGGTGGAGCCGACGATGGAAGGATCGGTAGCATATTCACCCTGCCATGTCTTGTAGCTGAGTACAACTGACGGCGCTGCGCTGGGCGTGTCGTCATTGGCGCTGAAGACGCGCCCCTCATAGGCCCCAAGACCGAGGGTGGAGAAGTAGTTGCCGGAGACGAATTCGCCGTGCATTGGCTTGGGAAGCGCATTGCCGCGACGTACGCTCCATGTCCACTGACCGGCCTGGACCGCGGCGAGTTGCTCGAACTCCGGCGCGGAGGCTTTGAGGTACTGGTAGAGGTCGAAGGAGAAGATGGAGAAATCGCCGGTAGGGCCGGCGTCGCCGGGGAATCCGCCCTCTACGCAGCAGTCGTCGCTGTCACCGATGCGGTAAAGCTGCGATGGATCGCTGACCGGCAAGGAGCGCAGCAGGATGCCCTGCACCAGCGTAAAAATGGCGGTGTTTGCCCCGATGCCGAGCGCAAGCGTGACGATGGCGGTGATCGTGAATCCCGGCGATTTGCGCAACTGGCGCAGTGCGTAGCGGAGGTCCTGAAAAAATTGGCTCATGGTCTCGAATTCTCCGTTGCGTTAGTGGTGTCGCCTTGCTTATTCATTTCTCAGCGCTTGCATGGGTTCAATGGAAGCGGCGCGGCGCGCGGGTGCCATTGCGGAAATAAACACGGTGAGCAGCAGGAACGCTGCCGCCGCACTGTAGCTGATGGGGTCAAATGGCGCGACGCCAAACAGCATGGAGTGCAGCAGGCGCACGGCGGCAATGGAGCCGAGTGTGCCAGCCATCAGTCCGATGGCCGCGGTCACTCCAATGCCGCTCAGGACGAGCCGGAATATTGCTGCACGCGATGAGCCCAGGGCAATGCGCAGGGCAAATTCGCGATAGCGCTCGATGACCGAAAAGGCCATCACCGCATAGAGACCGAGCATGGCCACCAGCACGCTCGACATGGCGTACACGCCCAGCAATTCGGCGGGGATTCGCGAGAACTGATAGCGTATGCCAACGACCGCGTCAAGTGTCTCGATGCTTTCGAGCGGGAGCTTACTGTCCAATTCTCCGACTTCCCGCCGCAGGAGCGTTACCGCCGCAGATTCGGGAATTCGGGTGCGGATTGCGACGAACACCAGGCTTGAATAATTCTGTGCCAGGGGTAGATAGAGTACAGGATCCTGCACGGACATTTCGGGGTCGGCATAGGTGTAGTTGTGAACAACGCCCACGATCTGGCGCGGCTTATCACCAACCACGACGCTATGGCCGACGGCATCGCCCCTGGGCCAATAACGACTCGCCATGGCCTCGTTGATGACCGCTACGAGCGGTGAAGGGGCGGTGTCGTGCGCATTGAATTCGCGGCCCTGTTGCAAGGCAATGCGCATGGTGTGGAAGAAGTCTGGACCCTCGAAGTCCGTCACCACGGACATCTCTTCCCCTTTTGACGGGGCATAGCCGGGGATCTGAAAGTCTCGGGTATTTCCCGAGCCCATGTCGCCCATGGGCAGGTGGGAGGTGAGGGTTGCGCCAACCACGCCGGGTGCGTTGCGCAGGCGGTCGAGGAGCGCGGTTTGAAATGCGAGGCCGCGTTGGCTGTCGTATCCCGACCGCGAAAGGTCGAAGCGCGCCGTGAAGCAGTTGGCCCGGTCGAAGCCTGTATCGAGCGAAAAGACTTTCAGGGCTGTGCGGGTGAGAAGCCCGCAGCAAACCAGCACCACAAAGCAGATGCCGAGTTGCAGGCCAAGCAGGATGCGCTGACCGAGCCGGTTGCGCGATCGCCCGGCGACCGCGGCTCCGCCCTCGTGCAGCGCTTCGTTCTGCGAGACGCGCAGGGACTGCCGCACGGGGTAGATGCCGCACGCCATGGTGACCACTACGGCAAGGCCGATGACAAACCACAACAGGCGCGCATCGCTGTGCAGGTTGAAGGCCAGCGGAAATCCGAAGTCAGGCAGCAATACGTAGAGCGCCTTGGACATGCCGACACTCGCGCCCCACCCAGCCAGCGCCCCCATTGCGGCCAGCAATCCAGTTTCGCTCAGCACCTGGGTGGCGATGGTGGACGGTGTGGCGCCGAGCGTGGTCCGGATGGCAACTTCCCGGCGGCGTCGGGCGGCATGCTGTCCCAGAAGCGACGCGATGTTAATGCACACCAACAGCATGAGGAGAATGGAAGCGCCGAAGAGGATGGGCAACTGCTCGCCGACGGTGCCGAACAATCCGCGCTGAAAGTGCGCGGCATCTCTCAGGTTCAGATCCCATGGGTTGTATTTGTCATTGTGCTGCTGGCTTGCAAAGATGCGCGCCAGCGTGTGCACCTCGGCCGCTGCGACCGCATCCTTGACGCCGGGACGGAGTCGGACCACTACCTGTAATCCGTAGTAAAGGAGCGGGTCGGGCGGTGCATCGGCGGAGAGATCGCGCAGGCTTGAGAGTGGCACCCATACCGACTCCGCGATGCCGCCGAAGATGCCCGCAAACTCGGGCGGCGCTACGCCTGCAACGGTGAAAGCATGGCCATTGAGGGTGACGGCGCGCCCCACCACGTTTGGGTCGGCGCCGAAGCGCTGGCGCCAGAGCGTGTTCGAGAGCACCACCTCATCGTCTGCGCCGTAGGAGCGGTCGTTGACGCCGGGCTGAAAGAAGCGGCCTATCTGCGGCTTCAACCCGAGCAGTTGAAAGTAGTTGGACGAAACCGTGCCCGTTGCGATGGCTTGGGGCTGCTGGCCCTCCGAAGCAAGGTTGGCGAAGTTGATGGCAAAGGCCGCCGCATTTTCGAAGGACCGGCCCTGTTCGCGGAGGAAACGAAACTCGTTGTAGTGCACCGAATATCCGTCGCTGCCCAGCACCGTCGCGTCAATAAAGCGGAGGGCACGGGGCGCCGCGACATGGGGCCAGGGATTGTAGAAAACGGCGTTGGTCCACGTGGCCACCGTGGTGAGCGCGCCGATGCCCAGTGCCAGGGTCAGCACGGCCGTGAAAGTGAACCCCGGGGACCTGCGCAACTGGCGCAGTGCGAAGCGGAGGTTCCGAGATGAATTCTGCAGCAGGCGATTCATGTTGTTTGTCCTCCGTGGCCCCGACGGATCCCGGTCACTCATTTCGCGAAATTCTGAACTGACTACGATTCGTCCCGCAACACCGCAGAGCAGGCATTCGAGAAGGTGGCGCTGCTAGAGCGCTTTCGGCATGAGTGCTTACGGTTGAGAAGAATGTCTGCGGCTTCCCACCCATCGTGCAAAGGGCGCACATAAGGATGGGGCACGGAGTTCTGTTGACACTTGAATCGAAAATGCTCTAGCGCCGATGCCGAAGCCAGCGCCCTCAGGGCAGACTCCGGCCTCTTGCGCAATTGGCGCAATGAGAAGCGAAGTTCGTGAAGCACGGTTAGGCCTCCACTTCTTCAGTAAGCTTTTTGAGCTCGTCCTCCGACACGACTTTTCCGTCGAACAGGTGCACTTCGCGCTCGGCATGTTTGGCAAAGCGAGGATCGTGCGTGACCATGCAGATGGTGGAGCCCTCGCGGTGCAGGTCGGCGAGCAGATGCATCACGGCTTCGCCGTTCTTGGAGTCGAGGTTGCCGGTAGGCTCGTCGGCCAGCAGAATGGATGGCGAACCGGCCAGCGCACGAGCAACAGCCACACGCTGCTGCTGGCCGCCAGAGAGCTGGGCCGGATAGTGGCGCATGCGGTGCGCCATGTTGACGCGCTCCAACGCTTCTTTGACGCGCTTTTTGCGCTCGGCCGAAGGCATGCCGGCACGGTAGGTAAGCGGCAGCTCGACATTCTCCTCGACGGTGAGATCGCCGATGAGGTTGAAGCTCTGAAAGATGAAGCCGATTTCCTGGTTACGGATGCGGGAGCGCTCGCTGAAGCTGAGGTTCTCTACCGGCTGGTTGTTCAGCAGGTAGCGGCCGCCGGTGGGCGTATCGAGCAGGCCCAGAATGGACAGCAGTGTGGACTTGCCGCAGCCCGACGGCCCGGACATGGCCAGGTATTCGCCGCGCGAAATAGTGAGGTGAATGCCGGAGAGCGCGTGGGTCTCCACTTCGTCGGTGTAGAAGACCTTGGTCAGATCTTCGATCTCAATCAATTTGCCGTTGTTTGCCATCCCGTCCCCCTCGTATCAGTTTTCAGTGATCGGTTGTCAGTGGTCAGTTCCTGCCTGGAGCGGTTACTCCAGCCGGACGCGGTCTACGCTGTCGTAGCGCGACATGTCAGAAAGAATGACTGTGTCGCCTTCCTTCAGCCCGTCAAGTACCTGAATGTTGTTGACTGATGCGCGCCCCACTTTGACCGGGACGCGCGTGGCTCCCTTGCCGTCAGGATCGACCCTGAAAAGACTCAGCGTGGAGTTCTCGTTACCGAGCGCCGGGCGTCCCACATAGAGCACGTCCTTCATTCGTTCAAGGTCGATGGTGCCATCCACACTGAGATCGGGCCGGGCGCCCTGCGGCAACGGCCCAAGTAGTTCTACGTCAACCGTGACCGTTCCGTTCTGTACGGCGGGATCAATTCGCGTAACGCGGCCCGGAATTACGCCGTTATGGGTGTCGATGGAGGCCGGCTGGCCAATCTGCACATCGCGCGCCTGGGTCTCAGGGATCTTGAGAGCAGCCTTCAACTTGTCGCGCTGAATCACTTCGGCCACTGAGGTTCCGGCGGTCACGTGCTCGCCCACCTGCAGAGCGTTTACAAGCGGCGCCAGCGTGCCGGAGATGCCGGCCCGTACCTCAAGAGCTCCTGCCTGCTTCTGGTAAAGATCGAGGAGGGCTTTGGCCTGGTCGACCTTGGTCTGGGCGGAAGCCAGTTGCACCTCGATCGCCTTCTGGTTGACTTCAAGTTGCTCCTGGCTCAGCTTATGCTGCGTTGTGAGCTGGTCGGCCGTGTTCTTCGATTTGGTGTAGGTGAGGCCGGAGATGACGCCAAGATCGAACAGCGCCTTGTCGGTCTGGGCCTGCAATTCGTCCTGGGTGTAGTTGGAGTTGACCTCGGCGGCGGCTGTCTTCTTGTCCATCAGGGTGCTTTCGAGCGTGGCCTGAAGGCTTTTGTAGTCGGCCTGCGCGGCTTTCAGCGCCAATTGCGCGTTCAGCACTTGCTGTTCGAGCTGCGGATCGGCCATGTCGAGAAGAACAGTGTCGGGAGTGACCTCAGCCCCGGGCAGGACGCGGATGCGGACGATGGTCGCGTCAGTCTGCGCGGGAATCAGCTCAATCGAGTCCTCCCGCGGAACCAGCGAGCCGGTGGAGGCGCGAACCTGGCGGATGAGTGGGCCGCGTTTCACCGTGTCGGTCCAGATGGTTGAGCGATCTACCGTGGGCGCGGCCGGTTTAAGCCGGTACACGGCCACGGTTGCAACCGCTACAATCACCGCCGCGAGGCCAGCCCATACCATCAGGCGGCGTTTCTTCTTTTGCTTCAAGTCTGGGCGTGCGATATCCATCACACCCTAGATACTGCATTTGCCCTGCCAGAAGTTCCCTTTGTTTTTGAGCCTGATACCAAAGGGGTTAGAGACGGGCTGGGCGACGCGGCGAAGCTGGAGGGTGACCGGTTGCGTGGCCAACTGTTCGATTTCGGACAGTTGGGCGGACATCTTTGCTGCCCAAATCGGCGTGCCGAGGGGCCTGGTCAGGCGCGTTCGACGGCCAGAGCCACAGCGTTGCCGCCGCCCAGACAGAGAGCGGCGATGCCTTTGCGCGCGCCGCGTTGGGCCATGGCGTAGAGCAGCTTTACAAGAATGGCTGCGCCACTGGCGCCAATGGGATGGCCAAGCGCTACGGCTCCGCCGTGTACGTTGACCCGCGCCGGGTCCAAACCCAGTTCGCGATTCACGACCAGCGCCTGCACGCTGAAGGCCTCATTCAACTCGAACAGGTCCACATCAGCCAGGGCCCAGCCCGCCTTGGCGGCCACTTCGCGCACGGCATCGATGGGCGCGAGCGAGAACCAGGCCGGCTCGCGGCCGGCGGTGGCCTGGGCGCGGATGACGGCCATGCGTGTCAGGCCCAGTTCCGCGGCCCGCTCGGCGCTGGTGACAACGACGGCGGCGGCGCCGTCGCTGACGCCGGGGGCATTACCTGCCGTCACCGTGCCGCCTTCCTTGAACGCAGGCTTGAGCTTGGCAAGGATCTCGACAGTGGTTTCCGGGCGGACGGCCTCGTCGGTGTCGAAAATGCGCGGCTTCTCGCCTTTGCGAGTGGCTGGAATCTCAACCGGGAGAATCTGGTCGCGGAAGAGTCCTTGTGCGGTGGCAGCGGCGGCGCGGCGATGCGACTCGGCGGCGAAAGCGTCCTGCTGTTCCCGGCAGATGCCGTACTTGGCGGCGACCATCTCGGCTGCCGAGCCCATGTGGAAGTCGTTGTACACGTCCCAAAGCCCATCGTGAATCATGGAATCGACCAGCGACCCGTCACCCATGCGGTAGCCGGCCCTGGCATGAGCCAGCAGATAAGGCGCGTTGGTCATGGACTCCATGCCGCCGGCAACGACGATCTCTGCGTCGCCCGTCTGGATGCTTTGTGCGGCGAGGGAGACGGCGCGAAGTCCCGAGCCGCAGACCTGATTGACGGTGAGTGCGCTGGCCTGGGGTGGGAGCCTCGCATAGATCGCGGCCTGGCGGGCCGGGTTCTGGCCGAGGCCGGCCTGAATGACGCAACCCATGATGCACTCGTCGATGACTTTGAGCTGGAGGGCGTCGGCTTCCTGAGGATTCTTACCGGCTCCTTGGGGCGCATCGAGGCCAGCGCGACGTACCGCCTCTCGCACCACCAGCGCGCCCAGCTGCGGGGCGGAAAATGACTGCAGCGAGCCCTGAAATTTGCCCAGCGGAGTACGCACTGCCGAAACGATCACGGCCTCTTTCATGCTTTCAAGCTCCCGTGAGTTGGATGAACCGGCGAGGGGATTAGATGCGCCCGGCGGCGCGCAGCTCATCGATCTCCGCATCGTCGAAGACGCGCGAGCGGATGAGGAAACGGAGGCCCTCCGGTCCATCGAGCGAAAACATGCCGCCGCGGCCCGGAACCACGTCGAGAATCAGTTGCGTGTGCTTCCAATACTCGAACTGGCTGCGGCTCATGTAGAAGGGCTCGCCATCCACCTCGCCCAACTGCACATCCGAATCGCCGATGAGGAATTCGCCGCGCGGATAGCACATCGGGGAGCTGCCGTCGCAGCAGCCCCCCGACTGATGAAACATCAGTGGCCCATGCTTTTCGCGCAGAACCCGTACCAGGTGGATTGCCAGGTCTGTCGCCAACACCTGCTGCGGTAATTCGGCCATAACTTCACCTTGTTAGCGGAGTTAGTGGGATCGCGAAGCTAGCGGAGTTAAATCCACTATTCACTGGTCCCTACTCCCTGTTCCCTCTACTTTTAGAAGAAGCCAAGCTTCTTCGGGCTGTAACTGACCAGCAGGTTCTTCGTCTGCTGATAGTGGTCGAGCATCATGCTGTGTGTTTCGCGGCCTATGCCCGATTGCTTGTATCCGCCAAACGCGGCATGGGCGGGATAGGCGTGATAGCAATTCACCCACACGCGTCCGGCCTGGATTCCGCGGCCGAGGTGATAGCAGCGATTCGCATCGCGGCTCCACAATCCGGCGCCGAGGCCGTAGAGCGTGTCGTTGGCGATCTCAAGCGCATCGGCTTCGGTCTTGAAGGTGGTGACGGAGACGACGGGTCCGAAGATCTCCTCCTGGAAGATGCGCATGCGGTTGTGGCCACGGAAGACGGTGGGTTCCACATAGTAGCCGCCGTCCAGTTCGCCGCCCAAACGGGCTCGGCCGCCGCCGGCCAGTAACTGCGCGCCTTCCTTGTGGCCGATGTCGATGTAACTCAGGATTTTTTCAAGCTGCTCGCTGGAGACTTGCGCGCCGATCATCGTGTCGGCTTCCAGCGGATTGGCCTGCTTGATGGCTGCCACCCGTTTGAGCGCCCGCTCCATGAATTTGTCGTAGATGCTCTCCTGGATGAGCGCACGGCTGGGGCAGGTGCACACCTCGCCCTGGTTGAGCGCGAACATCACAAAGCCTTCGATTGCCTTGTCGAAGAAGTCGTCGTCTTCCTGGCAAACGTCTGCGAAGAAGATGTTGGGCGACTTGCCGCCGAGTTCCAGGGTGACCGGAATCAGGTTCTGGCTGGCGTATTGCATGATGAGGCGGCCGGTGGTGGTTTCACCGGTGAAGGCGATCTTGGCCACGCGCGAACTGGAAGCGAGCGGCTTGCCTGCCTCGAGGCCGAAGCCGTTCACGATGTTGAGGACGCCGGGAGGCAGAAGATCGCCCACCAACTCAGCCCAAACCAGGATGCTGGCCGGGGTCTGCTCGGCCGGCTTCAGCACCACGCAGTTGCCGGCGGCGATGGCGGGAGCCAGTTTCCAGGTGGCCATCAGGATGGGGAAGTTCCAGGGAATGATCTGGCCTACGACGCCCAGCGGCTCGTGGAAATGGTAGGCCACGGTGTCGCGGTCGATCTCGGAGATGGTGCCTTCCTGGGCGCGGATGCAGCCGGCGAAGTAACGCCAGTGATCGATGGCCAGGGGCAAATCGGCGGCCGTGGTTTCCC
The DNA here is from genome assembly GCA_963833995.1 of uncultured Acidobacteriota bacterium. GTDB lineage: Bacteria > Acidobacteriota > Terriglobia > Terriglobales > Acidobacteriaceae > Telmatobacter. The sequence continues at coordinate 504,683 of CAWIAE010000016.1, forward strand.
GGATGGGTTTGCCGTTGTCATAGGTCTCGGCCAGGGCCAGCAGGTCGAGGTTATCCTCCATCCGCTGCGCAATCTGGTTCATGATGACGGCGCGATGGGTGGGGCTGGTGTGCCCCCATGCCTCGCGGGCGGCGTGAGCAGCATCGAGGGCGCGGTCGATGTCCTGGGCGTTGGAGCGGGGAATCTCGCAAAATGTTTTGCCTGTAATGGGCGTGACGTTCTCGAAATACTGGCCGGAAGCGGGCTCAACCCACTTGCCGCCAATGTAGTTGCCATAGCGCGGACGAAAGCTCACGCTGTCGCTGAGCTTGCCCGGGTGCAGTGCAGTCTCTGCCATTGTCGCCATCGAATGTTCCTCCGGGAGAAGTACCGCGCAGGTGAAAGCCTTGGGGACGCGGCGCAGGAATCATACACTTGCCGATGTACGGTTGTGGAGTCATACCCAGGAAGGGTTTTGAGGCGGCTGCAAGCGGCTGCTGGAAAATGGCTTGGGGACCGGACTCCGTGTGAAGGCCGACGCGCCTTATCCTCTGGCCAGTATCAGCATCAGCCCGAAAAGCGCAATTGGAATCGCCGCCAGGCCGACATAGAGCAGGGCCTTCCTGTTCAGTCCATTGCGCCGCCCATGCCCGGCCCCCCGCGCGCCCCGCTCTTCCACGCCCACCTGCTCCTGGTGCTCCAGATCCCAGGCCATCTCGTGCGCCGTCGCATAACGATGACGAGGGTCGCGCTCCAGGGCGCGGTACAGAATCTCCTCGAGCTCCGGGGAAATCTCCGGGTTCAGGTCGCGGGGAGGGGTGGGGTCATTCAGCAGGCGCTCGTTCATCGCCGCCAGCGGATTATCATCCACGAACGGCACGCGACCGGTCAGCATCTCATAGAGCATGATGCCCACGGCGTAGATGTCGCTGCGCTGATCACCGCGCTGACCCTTCACTTGCTCGGGCGAGATGTAGTCCGGGGTGCCCATGGTGGCTGACAGGTTCACAAACGTCAAGCGGCGCGCGTCTTCCTTCATGGCAATGCCGAAATCAATGAGCTTGATCTCGTCGTCGTCATTCACCATCACGTTCTCCGGCTTCAGATCGCGATGCACGATGCCCCGCTTGTGCATGTAGTCCAGGGCGTCACAGATGCCCAAGGCAATCTTCACTGCCCGCTCCACGGGAAGCTTTTTCTCCTCGTTCAGCAGGGTGCGTAAGAGCCGGCCATCGACCCATTCGATCACCATGTAGACGCGGCTGCGATGTTCGCTGTTGAAGGTCTTCACCACCCCAGGGTGGTCCAGGAGCTGGCCGATCTCCTCTTCGCGCTTGAAGCGTTCGAAGAGCACCGGATCGGCCTCCATCTCCGGTTGCGGAACCTTGACCGCGACCTGGCGTCCCGTCTTCTCGTCGGTAGCCTTGTAAAGCACCGACATTCCGGTGCGGGCAATCACCGCATCGATACGGTAGTGGTCGAGAGTCTCTCCGGTTTCGAGTGCGTTCATAGGCGTTTCGTGTCGAATGTATCGATTGTTTCATGCCGGTGCGTAAGAAAGCCGTATGGAAAAAGGAAAGGAAAGCTCAAGAGGCAGCCGTGGATCGTTTGAGAGAGCCGGACGTCGGGGCTCTATGATGGGATGCAGGTATGCACGGTATCCTCAGACCCTGGGCGGCCTGCCTCTGTATTGCGTGGCTGTTCGCTCCCTCCATCGTCGGCGCCACCGCGGCGGACTCTCGATTCTCCCACCATCAGCCGCTGCAGGAGACGGGGTTCCTCAACCGGACCATTGAGATTCACGGCGTTTCTTACCATTTTCAGGTTTACCTGCCGGAAGAGTGGCGGCGCAACGACCACCGGCAGTGGCCTATCATCCTGTTTCTTCACGGCCGGGGTGAGCGCGGTTCAGAGGGAATGTGGCAGACCCAGATCGGCCTGCCCGCGGCAGTGCGCGACCACCCGGAGCACTGGCCGTTCATCATCGTGATGCCGCAATGCCCCCAGGACCACTATTGGACCGAACCAGACATGGAGGGGATGGCCATGTCCACGCTGGATCAGGAGACGGCCGAGTTCCAAGCCGATCCTGCTCGCACCTACCTGGCCGCGCTCTCGCTGGGCGGATACGGCGCCTGGGAACTGGCGCGCATCTATCCGAAGCGGTGGGCCGCGGTGGCCATCGCCGCGGGCGGCATCTTCTGGAGCTATGCGCCCGAGCGCTGGCTTTCATCGGCCACGCTTCCCATTGAATATGCCCGCGATATAGGTCATACGCCGATCTGGCTTTTTCATGGCAGTGACGACAATGTAGTCTCGCCGCGCGAAAGCGAGTTGATGTTCGCGGCGTTCAAATCGACCGGCGGAAACATTCGCCTGTGGATTTATCAGGGGCTGAAGCACGACTGCTGGTCCCGTGCCTTCGATGAGCCCGAGCTGCCGCGCTGGCTGCTGATGCACCACCGCGGCCAGCAGGAGCCGCCCTCGCTGGCCGAGCGTCTCTTTATTCCCCAGCATCCGCCCGCTCTGCACCTTACACCGCCCCAGCTTGAAAGCTTTGCCGGCGATTATCACGACGCGCATGGCTTGCTCGCGATCACCGTCTTCCGGCAGGGCGATCAGCTCTACCAGAAAGATCTGCACGGGGCCATCTCAGAGCTGGAGGCCGAGTCCTACTCCGCGCTCTTTTATCCCAACGGAAGCAGCATCAGCCGTTTGTTTGTGGACCGCGATCCTGAGGGCCATATCACGGCCCTCGTATTCCACGACGACCGGCACGAAGAACGATGGGAAAGGCGGACTGGTGCACCGGCGCGATAGCTTCCCGGCATCGGTTCTGAAATCGAAAGGAACCGCGCCCCATTGGATTCCGTAGTAATTTCAGTACGATTGCGGAGGGCACTATGTTTTGCAGCGGATGTGGTCAGGGTTTGGCGCCAGGGCAGGCAGTTTGCCCGCAATGTGGACGCCCCGTGGCGCCACCGATTCCCCCGGTGCCCAACCTGGAATTCCAGCTACATAATTACGCCGGCAGGGTGAAAGCCCTGAGCATTGTCTGGTTCGTATACGGAGGCCTTTCGCTGGCGTTCGGCTTCGCGGGGCTGGCTTTTGCCGGCGCCTTCTTCCACGGCAACTTCGGCCCTTGGGCTCACGGGCCTTGGGGGGGCGGTCCGATGGGGCCGATGTGGTTCTGGCCGGCACTGCTGCGCTTTGGCTGGGTCTTCATTGTGGCCCGTTCGGCGCTTGCGCTGGTAGCGGGCTGGGGGCTGATGGAGCGTACGTCCTGGGGCCGCATCGTTGCGATTATTGCGGGCATCCTGTCGCTGCTGAGGATACCTATCGGGACCGCGCTCGGCATTTGGACGTTGGTGACGCTGCTCGGCTACCGCAATACAAGCCTGTACGACCAGTTGTAGACAGGGCTCGAAGTCGCGATCGACGCGCCGCGCTCTGCCGCCTCTGGAATAGAATCGTCTTATGAGTTTTCCTGAGATGCGCATGCGGCGCCTGCGCCGCAACGAGCGCTTGCGCGCGCTGGTCCGCGAGACTGCGCTTGACCCCGGCGATCTGATCTATCCGCTGTTTATCTGCCCGGGCGAGGGCGTGCGCCATGCCGTGGGCTCCATGCCGGGGGTCTTCAATCTTTCAGTCGATGAGGCGGTGCGCGAGGCCGAGGAGGCCGCTCGCCTGGGACTCGGGGGGCTGCTGCTGTTTGGGTTGCCGGACGCAAAGGACGAGCAGGCCACCGGCGCCTGGAGCGACGATGGCATCGTGCAGCAGGCGCTTCGCGCGCTAAAACAATCCGCGGCCGCAAAGAAACTCGTCCTCATCGCCGACGTGTGCCTGTGCGAGTACACCAGCCACGGCCACTGCGGGGTAATTGTGAAGACCGAGGACGGCTACGACGTGGACAACGACCCCTCTCTCGATCTGCTGGGGCGCACCGCCGTCAGCCTGACGCGCGCCGGAGCCGACGTGGTGGCGCCCAGCGACATGATGGACGGCCGGGTCGGGGCCATTCGCGGCGCCCTCGACAAGGACGGCCTGGCGCAGACTCCGATTCTGAGTTACGCCTCGAAATTCGCATCCGCCTTCTATGGCCCGTTCCGCGAGGCGGCCGATTCGGCTCCCCAATTTGGCGACCGCAAGACCTACCAGATGGATGGGGCCAACCCGCGGGAGGCCATGCGGGAGATTGAACTCGACATCGAGGAAGGCGCTGACATGATCCTGATGAAGCCCGCGATGCCTTATCTCGACATTGTGCGTGCTGCCCGTGATCGGGTTGACGTGCCCATTGGCGCCTACCAGGTTTCCGGCGAATACTCGATGTTGCAGGCCGCCTTCGAAAAGGGCTGGCTGGACCGCGATCGCGCCATTCTCGAGTCGCTTCTTGGTATTCGCCGCGCAGGGGCGGACTTCATCGTCACCTATTTTGCCAAGGATGCTGCCCGACTGCTGTAGCACAAGACTCGAGAGGCCGGCCCATTATCCCGGAATCATTCAGGCGCTCCCGCTTTCTGCGTAAATTCCCAACGTGCAGCTTACCCTTTCTGTACGATCGAGATAGCCCGCCTGGGGCGGAACCGGAGTCGCTGTATCCTTGGGGGTCTGAGCAGGGTCGCCGCCCCTGATGGTCGCGTCGACTTGAAACCCATGCTTTCCTGATAAATCGCCTCTAGTACTCGGCAGGAGTTGCGATTCATGAACACCCTGGAAGTAATCAGCGTTCTGGCCGCCACTGCAGCCATTTTTGGCTGGATCAGCGCCCGTTTTTTGAAGCTGCCGATCACGGTAGGAACCATGCTGCTGACGGTCATCGCTTCAATGGCGATGAAGGGTGCGGGGAATTTCGCGCCGGGAATCCATCAGTGGGCCGTGAGCTTCGCCCAGCACATCGACTTCCAGAGTCTCATCCTGCAAGGAATGCTGCCCCTGCTCCTGTTTGCGGGCACGTTCATGCTCGATCTGAAGGAACTGGCGAAGCAAAAACTGGCTGTTTCGCTGCTTGCGCTTGGGGGCACTGTGCTGTCGGTTTTTCTCGTGGCCGGGCTCATGGAATTGCTTTCCCTGGGGAAGACACCGTGGATCGAATGCCTGCTTTTTGGCACGCTCATCTCGCCGACCGATCCCATCGCCGTTCTGGAGATGCTGCGCCGCACCGGCGCTCCCAAGCCGATTCAGGCCCAGCTCGCGGGTGAATCTCTTTTCAACGACGGCATTGGCGCAGTCCTGTTCATCACTCTGCTTGAAGCTGCACGCGGGCAGCAGTCCACGCTGTGGAGCATTGCCGGCATGCTGTTGCTGAAGGCTGGCGGCGGAATCTCCCTGGGAATCGCTGCCGCCTGGGGCGCATCGCAACTGATGCGCCGCCTGAATGCCTATCAAGTCGACATTCTGATCACCCTCGCGCTGGCGCTGGGCGGCTATGCAATCGCAGATGTCTGGCATCTCTCCGGCCCGCTTGAGGCCGTAGCCGCCGGAATCGCGTTGCGCTACTTCAATCGAAACGAGCCGGCCGAACGCGTAGCCCACGACAGCGTGAATGGGTTCTGGAGCGTGATCGACGAGGTGCAGAACTCACTGCTTTTCGTGCTGCTTGGCCTGGAGATCATGGCGGTTACGCTGAATGGCTTCACCTTGCGCGTGGGTGCAGCCGCCATTGCTGCGGTTAACCTTGTCCGGCTGGCGGCTGTGGCCCTGTTGCTCGGACTGCTGAAATGGATACAGCCCCGGCATCACAGTTCGATTTTTTCGCTCACCTGGGGCGGTCTGCGCGGCGGCCTTTCGATTGCGTTGGCGCTCTCGGTTCCCGAGGATCTGGGACACACGTGGATTCTGGGCGCTACCTACCTGGTGGTCGTGTTTTCCATCGTGATTCAAGGCGGCTCAATGAACTGGATCCTCCACCGCATGAGCCGGAAGCGCGTCATTGTTTGATCTGCGCCGATCAGGCATCCATTCCATCCCTACCTCCGAAGGAAAGCCAGCAGGTCGGCGTTGATGGTCTCCGCCTGCGTGGTCGGCATGCCATGGGGGAAGTCCTTGTAGATCTTAAGGGTTCCGTTCTTCAGCAGCTTTGCCGACAAGGGTCCGGCATCGGCGTAGGGAACGATCTGGTCGTCCTCGCTATGCATCACCAGCACCGGCACGGTGATCTTCTTGAGATCCTCTGTGAAATCGGTCTGCGAGAAGGCGACGATACCGTCGTAGTGCGCCTTGGCTCCGCCCATCATGCCCTGGCGCCACCAGTTGTCAATCACCGCCGGGGAGGATTTCACCCCGGGCCGGTTGAAGCCATAGAAGGGCCCCGATGCAAGCTCACGATAGAATTGCGAGCGACTGGCCGCGAGCTGCGCCTGCAATCCGTCGAAAACTTCTTTCGGAAGGCCGCCGGGATTGGCCGGCGTCTTGACCATCAGCGGCGGCACCGCGCTGATGAGTGCAGCCTTCGCCACGCGGCTTTCTCCGTGGCGTGCAAGATAATGCACTACCTCGCCGCCGCCTGTGGAATGCCCGACATGGATGGCGCTTTTCAGATCGAGATGCGCCGTCAATGCCGCAAGATCGTCGGCGAAATGATCCATATCATGCCCGTCGCCGGTCTGGGCGGACCGTCCGTGACCACGGCGGTCATGGGCGATGACGCGATAGCCGTGATTGAGGAAGAACAGCATCTGAGTGTCCCAGTCATCGGCACTGAGCGGCCAGCCATGGCTGAACACGATGGGCTGGCCCGAGCCCCAGTCCTTGTAGAAGATTTGGGTGCCGTCTTTGGTTGTGATGGTGGGCATGAAGGACCTCCTTGTTTTCATTGGGGGAGTGTGGGGAATTCCATTAGGGGCCTGATCTTGCTGAGAGCATCAGGCTAGCAGAATTTCTTGCGGCGGGCTTGTGGATTTATCTACTCCCAAGGGCAAGAGACGGCCGTGCGCCTGTATCAATCTCTGCCGTAGTTGAAAACTTCTTTGCGTTGCGGCGAGGTTGTGGTCTTCTACTTCTATCCGTCTATGCTCAAAAAGCTAGAAAGCTATTTTCAATTCACTCATCTGGGAACGAATTGGCGCACTGAGATTCTGGCCGGAGTCACGACCTTTCTGACCATGGCTTACATCGTGCTGGTCAACCCCGCCATTCTCTCCGTTGCCGGCATGCCCCTCGCGGCGGTCACTGCGGCTACATGCCTCTCCGCGGCTTTCGGGTCGATTCTCATGGGGATTGTTGCGCGTTATCCCATTGCGCTTGCGCCCGGCATGGGGCTAAACGCGTATTTCACTTACACCGTGTGCCTTAAGATGCACATACCGTGGCAGACGGCGTTGGGCGCGGTGTTTTTCTCCGGCGTCATTTTTCTGGCACTCACCGCGGCGGGAATCCGCCAGATGATCTTGCGTTCCATACCTCATGAACTCTATGCCGCGGTAGCCAGCGGCATCGGACTCTTTATCGCCTTTATCGGTTTTCGCAACGCGGGCCTTGTGGTCAGCGATTCCGCGACGCTGGTCGGCATGGGCAATATTCGCAACCCCACGGCTGCGCTGGCGCTCTTCGGGTTAATCCTCATGGTGGTTCTGGAGGTCTGGAAGGTGCGCGGCTCCATCCTCATCGGCGTGCTGGTCACGACCGGAATCGCATGGATGTTTGGCCTGGTGCATTGGACTCCGGCGGCGGGCGGCTTTCAATCGCTGGCCGCCACTGCGTTCAAGCTCGACATCCGCGGCGCTCTCAACAAGGGTCTGCTCGAGATTATTTTCGTATTCTTTTTCGTGGACCTGTTCGACAACCTTGGCACCCTGGTCGCCGTGACCAAGCGCGCCGGCCTGATCGCCCATGACCACTCCATTCCGCGCCTCAACAGTATTTTGTTTGCTGACGCCACGGCCACAGTCTTCGGCTCGTTGACGGGTACTTCGACGGTGACCAGCTACGTGGAATCGACTGCGGGCGTGATGGCTGGAGGCCGATCGGGAGTCACGGCGATCGTCACCGGCCTGTTGTTTCTCTGCGCCATTGGCGCTGCGCCGTATGTGGGCGTGGTTCCGCAAGCTGCCACCGCGCCCGCGCTCATCCTGGTGGGCTCGATGATGCTGGCTACTATCGTTGAGATTCGCTGGCACGATCCCCTGGTGGCCATTCCGGCCTTTCTGACTCTGGTCTTGATTCCGCTCACTTACTCGATCGCCAACGGGCTCGGATTCGGCGTGATTGCATGGGCCGTGTTGCACCTCGCCACCGGGCACTACCGCAAACAGGACTGGCTGCTCTACACACTGGCGGGGCTCTTCCTGCTTCGTTTTATCTATCTCGGAACAAGTTAGAATTACTGCTGAGCGTTGATTAGCGGGCCGGGAGGCAGCCACAATGCACTGGTACGACTATATTGCCTATTTCTTCGGTGGAGCATTCCTGGCGAACTGCCTCCCTCATCTCGGCAACGGGATATCCGGACACGCCTTCCAGAGTCCTTTCGCAAAGCCGCCGGGAGTGGGGTTGTCCTCCTCCACGGTCAACGTTCTTTGGGGCTTTTTCAATCTCGTCGTCGCTTACCTGCTGATCTGCCGCGTGGGAAGATTCAGCTTGCTGAGTACGCAGGAGGTGGTGATGGTTGGCGCAGGCATGTTGTTTGTGTCGGTCATGTCGGCCCGCGGATTCGGGCGCTTTCATGGCGGGAGATGAATCGATCTCTGCACCTTCAGTCGGACGCAAACTCCAGGCGATAGAATTTCAGCAGATGCGCTCTTCGCTGCTTCACCGCATATTCGTTGTTGCCGTGTGGTTCGCCACAGCCTCTCTTGCTCCGGCGGCCGATACGTATCGGGTCATCCACACCTATCCCCACGATGAACATGCCTTCACCCAGGGACTGGTCTACGTGGATGGCCATCTCTATGAAAGCACCGGCATCAAAGGCAGTTCGTCCTTGCGCGAGGAAGACCTGGAGACAGGACGCATTCTGAACTTCTACCCAGTGCCTGACCAGTACTTTGCCGAGGGGCTTACCGACTGGGGCAACACGCTGATCCAACTCACGTGGCAGGCGCACATCGCCTTCGTCTATGACCGCGCCACGTTCCAGCTACTGAGAACCTTCCACTACCAGGGCGAAGGCTGGGGACTGACGCAGGATGGCAAGGACCTGATTCTGAGTGACGGCAGCGCAACCCTGCGATTTTTTGATCCCGCGGATTTTCGCGAGGTGCGGAAGATCGCGGTAAGGGACCGCGGCGCTCCTGTGACCGAGCTCAATGAACTGGAATTCATCCATGGTCAGATCTACGCGAACATCTGGCATTCCGACCGCATCGCGCGCATTTCACCCGCCACCGGGAAGGTGCTGGGTTGGATTGACCTGACCGGCCTGCTGCCGGATTCCCAGCGGTCCAGTCCGGAGGCGGTTCTCAACGGCATTGCATACGATGCAGCGCACGATCTGATCCTGGTGACCGGCAAGCTATGGCCGAAGATCTTCGAGATCGAAGTGATTCCGGAAAAGTCCAGTTCTATTCCCAAAAAGCGATAAAAGCAGCATTTTGGAACCAGGTGTGAAAGCCGTCTCGCCGTCACAGTCGAGGACTCATTGTCACACGTATACTTTTCCGCGAGGCGATCCACGGAATGGACACATCGTCGTTCACCACCTTCACGCTGTCGCAGAACGCTGCCATCCTCACTGTCGTTCTGGCGTTCGCCGGGTATCTGGTCACCTTTCTGAGTGCGCGCATGCTGGCTCGCCGCCGCGACAAGCTGCGCCTCGTCAACAAGCGTCTGAATGAGTTTTATGGACCCTTGTATGTTGCATCCGAGGCAGGCAATATCGCGTATCGGTCACTGTTGAGGCGCCAGGGGAAGGAGAAAAGCGATCCGATTCTGGACGAAGAGATGAAGGATTGGGTGCTGTGGATGACCACCATCTTCATGCCGCTGAACGACATTCGCGAGAAGGTCATCATCGAGAAGGCTCACCTGATCATCGAGGAGCAAATCCCACAATGCCTGCTGGACTTTGTGACCCACGTGGTGGGCTACAAGGCTGTCCTAGCGAAATGGGCCGAGGGCGATTACACCGAGCGCCGTTCCACGATCGGGTGGCCACCGGAGTTCGATGTCTACGTTAAGCACTCGTATGCTGCGCTGAAGGCCGAACAGACCAACCTGCTGCACAGCGCGCCGTGGCGGCTCTATCGACGGCTCTTCAACCGAAAGAGTCGATAACGCCAGGCTGCTTCGCTAGCCTACGCCGGCACGGGCAGCGCCAGATTCTTCCACAGGCGCAAGGTTGGTTCGGCCTGGTTGATGGTATAGAAGTGCAGTCCGGGCGCTCCGTTGCGCACCAGGGTTTCGCAAAGCCGCGTCACCACGTCCACCCCGAAATCGAGCAGCGCAGGCTTGTCGTTCTGCAGTTGTTCCAGGCGCAGGCGCACCCAGCGCGGCAGGTCGGCGCCGCAGCCGTTGCAAAAGCGCACGGTGTTGGCGAATCCGGTAATGGGCATGATACCCGGCACAATGGGAATCTTGATTCCCGCCTTGCGGCAGCGCTCTACGAATTCAAAGTAGGCGTCGGCGTTGTAGAAGAGCTGGGTCAGCGCGCCGTCGGCGCCGGCCTCGACCTTGCGGCAGAAGTGTTCAAAGTCCGCAGCGGGACTGGCCGCTTGCGGATGCATCTCAGGGTAAGCGGCCACCTCGATCTTGAAGGCGTCCCCGTGTGTTTCGCGGATGAAGCTCACCAGTTGATTGGCGTAGTGGAACTCGCCCGGCGCCGACGCGCTCATGGCGGTGGCCGGTAAATCGCCGCGCAGAGCCACGATGCGCTTCACGCCCGCGTCCCGATAGCGCTGCAGGTGTGCTGCCACATTGGCGCGCGTCGAGCCCACGCAGGTAAGGTGCGGCACAGCCTCGACCCCGGAGTGCTCGACCACGGTCAACAGCGTCTCGTAGGTGCCGTCCTGGTCGGAACCGCCGGCACCGTGGGTGACGGAGAAAAACTCCGGCCCCATTGAGGCGAGCTGGCCAATCACGCCCGGCAGCTTGGCCATGGCCTCGGGTGTGCGCGGCGGGAAAAGCTCGAACGAGAAGCTTTGCAATGAGGCCATATGGGATCCCATCCGTCGTAATCAGTGACACTATGTTACCGACTAGATTCGTGGCCTCCCACCCTTTTCACAACATCGTGAAAAGGATGGGGCACGGAACTTTGTCCACCGTTCAATGACCATCGACCACTGTTCACTGTCGACTAATATCTGTAGTTCTCCGCCTTGTATGGGCCATTCACCGATACGCCCAGGTAGTCGGCCTGCTTGGGCGTCAGCGTGGTCAGCTTCACGCCAATTTTTTCAAGATGCAGGCGCGCTACTTCTTCGTCCAGCCGTTTGGGCAGCACATACACATCCACCTTGTAGGTGTCCTTGTTCTTCCAGAGGTCGATCTGCGCCAGCGTTTGATTGGCGAAGCTGTTGCTCATCACGAAGCTCGGGTGGCCCGTCGCGCAGCCGAGGTTCACGAGGCGCCCTTCGGCCAGCACAAAGATGCAGTGCCCGTCGGGAAATGTGTACTTGTCCACCTGCGGCTTGATGTTCAGCTTCTCGACGCCCTTCTCCGCGTTCAGAAGATCCATCTGAATCTCGTTGTCGAAGTGGCCGATGTTGCAGACGATGGCCTGGTCCTTCATCTTCTTCATGTGTTCCAGGGTGATGATGTCCACGTTGCCGGTGCAGGTGACGTAGATGTCACCGCGGCCCAGCGTGTCTTCCACGGTGGCAACTTCGAAACCTTCCATCGCCGCCTGCAGAGCGTTGATGGGGTCGACCTCCGTGACGATCACGCGCGCGCCCATGCCACGCAGCGAGTGCGACGAACCCTTGCCCACATCGCCGTAGCCGCAGATCACTGCTACCTTGCCCGCTACCATCACGTCGGTCGCGCGCTTGATGCCGTCAGCCAGCGACTCGCGGCAGCCGTAAAGATTGTCGAACTTTGACTTGGTCACCGAATCATTCACGTTGATGGCCGGAACCAACAGCTTGCCCTGCTCCATCATTTTGTAGAGCCGATGCACACCCGTGGTCGTCTCTTCGCTCACGCCGCGCCACGCCTTCGCAACCTTGTGCCAGTGCTGCGGATCCTCCGCATAAATCTTCTTCAACAGGTCCTTGATCACCTGCTCTTCGTGATTGCCCGAGGGGCTGTTGACCCACTTGTCGCCTTCCTCAAGCTCGTAGCCCTTATGGATGAGCAGCGTCACGTCGCCGCCATCGTCCACCACCAGTTCGGGACCTTTGCCGCCCTTATGGCTGAGCGCACGATAGGTGCAGTCCCAGTACTCTTCGAGCGACTCGCCTTTCCAGGCGAATACAGGAACGCCGCTCGCCGCAATTGCCGCGGCCGCGTGGTCCTGCGTGGAGAAAATGTTGCAGCTTGCCCAGCGGACTTCCGCGCCCAGGCTTACCAGCGTCTCAATCAGCACTGCCGTCTGAATCGTCATGTGCAGCGAGCCGGTGATGCGCACGCCCGCGAGCGGCTTCTCCGCCGCATATTTATTGCGAATCGACATCAAGCCCGGCATCTCGTGCTCGGCGATGGCGATCTCTTTCCGACCCCACTCCGCCAATGCCAGATCGGCGACTTTGTACTCCGCGCCCGCGATTTCAACTGTTGTAGCTGCCATTCCATTTCTCCTTATATCGTCCTATCGTGATATGTTGATATGTATCAGATTCAACGATCGCCGTCAATCGCCAACTATGCCGTCCATTGTGAAAATCCTCCGCGTGGTAGCCGATCCCAGCCGGCTCCGCATCCTGCTGCTCCTGAGCACCGAGGAACTCTCCGTCGCCGAGTTGCAGGAAATTCTCGTGATGGGCCAAAGCACCATCTCCACCCACTTGTCGCAGTTGAAGCAGGCGGGGCTGGTCGAGGACCGGCGCACGGGCAAAAGTAATCTCTACCGCCTCGCCACCACCTCCGCCACCTCCAGTGGGGGTGGCGTTTTGGATGGGTTGCTCGGCCGGGCAAGAGCCGAAATTCCAGAGGCCGCGCAGGATCAGGCGGCCATGCGCCGCGTGCTCCGCAAGCGCCAGGATAAGATGCGCAGCTTCTTTGATAGCGTGGCCGGACGGCTGGGAAAAGACTACGTCCCGGGCAAGTCATGGAAAAGCCTGGCTGAGGCGCTGCTGCGCCTGATGCCGCCCATGGTGGTCGCCGATCTGGGTACCGGCGAGGGAGCATTTGCCCTTCTTCTGGCGCAACAGGCCGTGAAGGTCATCGCAGTCGATACGTCGGCCCGGATGATCGAGGTGGGCCGCGAGCAGGCTCTGCGCCACGGCGTCAGAAATGTCGAGTTCCGGATGGGCGATATGGAAGAGGTGCCTATCAGCGACGCGGAAGTGGACCTCGTCTTCTTCTCTCAGTCGCTCCATCACGCTCTTCATCCCGGTTCCGCGATTCAGGAGGCATGGAGGATTCTTCGCCTCGGAGGGCGCGTCATCATTCTCGACCTGGTGAAGCATCGATTCGAGGAAGCGCGCGAACTCTACGCCGACGAGTGGCTCGGCTTCAGCGAATCGGAGCTGGAAGAACTGCTCGAAAAGGCGGGCTTTGGCGATATCCAAACTTCAGTGGTGGACAAGGAGCCTGGCGCTCCGCAGTTTCAAACTCTGCTTGCCGTCGGCAACAAGAAGAACGAAAGTGGCTCTTGAGGCCCTCCACAAGTTCTTAAATCCAAGAACAAAGAAGCCATGAATAGCCCCTGCGTCTCCTGTTAAGCTGCCTGCGGTTCTACAATTGCTATGCTCTTGGAGCCTGTTCGTTGATTCGATCACCGTGTTGAGGGAGAGCCCTATGAAAAACGCAATCTCGATGGTTTTGGCACTTTGCGCCCTGTTGGGGGGATCGCCTGCATTTGGCCAGGTGAAGATGACCCGCGACCAAATCCTCTTTTATACCTCGGAATGGAAAGGCGACCGCTTTCCCGACGGCCGGCCGAAGCTACCGGATTCGTTGCTGACGCGGGCGACAGATATGACCATTGAAGACGTATGGGAATATCTGCGCGATCACGGGTACCGCAACCAGTTCGAATCGGGCTGGCAAGCCTTGCACATCGACAAGCCCTTCGCCGGGCGCGCGCTTACCGCTCAATACATGCCGACGCGTCCTGATATGGCAAGGGCGATTGCCGCAGAGGGCAAGGCAGAGGGGCGGGTAAGCGGAACCAATAGCTGGCCCATCAACGAACTGCAGATCGGGGACGTTTATGTTGCCGATGGATTCGGAAAGATTATCGAGGGCACGCTGATCGGGTCGAATCTGGGCAATGGAGTGGCCGCGCATACGCATACCGGCTTCGTGTTCGACGGCGGCATACGCGACCAGGAAGAAAACCGCGAGATTCCGAATTTCAACGGATTCTACCGGGGCTACGATCCCTCAGCCTGGGCGGACATGGAACTGACGGCCATCAACGCTCCTATCCGTATTGGCAGAGCGATTGTGCTGCCGGGAGACCTGGTGCTCGCCAAGCGGGAGGGCGTGCTGTTCATTCCTGCAATCCTCGCCGAAGACGCGATCAGCTCCGCTGAATTCACCGCCCTGACCGACGCCTACAACTTTGAACTGAATCGAGAAGGGAAAAACGGCGCGGAGTTCGAAGGAGGCTGGACACCGGAAAAGTACGATGCCTTCGCCAAGTGGATCGATGCTCATCCCGACAAACTGAAGATGCCGCGCAGCGAATTCGACGCGCTGCTGGCCAAGGCGAAACAGCCACGTCCTGCGCATCGCAAGCCGAGCGCGGCTCCTGAGCCATAAGGGGGACGTGAGCTTTGGTAAATTGCCCGGCCGCAACTCGGACCCGATGTCGCCGATGGAATCAGCCTTGCAACGCGCATCGACTCTATTTTGGCGTAGTGAGCGCAAACCCGTCCATGCGCCTGTTTTTGGGAGCAGGGACGGGCTTGGAAGTGAACGGGAGGCTCTTAAAGCGCGGGCGGTGGTCCCATGGGCTTTTCGTGCAGAATCATCCAAGACGTTCCAAACTTGTCGCGCAACTGGGCGAATCGCGAGGCAAAAAACGTATCCTGCATTTTCATGAAGATCTCGCCGCCTTCCGAAAGGGCCGCGTAAATCCGTTCTGCCTCGCTATCGCTGTCGACTGACAGCGAAATGTAGGCGCTGCGCATCGGCTCGGCACCGGGAATGTCCGCACCCATCAGGGCGTTGCCGGCGATGGTCATGCTGGCGTGAAGAACCTTGTCCTTGAATTCAGGCGGCATGCGGCTTTGCTCGGGCGATTGCCCGTGAGTCATGATCATCCCGATTTTGCCGCCCAGGTGCTTCTCATAAAAACGGAAAGCTTCCGCGCAGGTTCCGTTGTAGTTCAAATAAGTGCTCATCTTCATGGTTTTTTCCTCCTCGGGGCTTTGGTTGGACTTGGAAAAGGCGGAATCAGCGGCGTGGGGTCGCGTTGTTCCCAGCGTCGATGGGTTTCGGCCAGCACGGCTTCGCGGTTCTTTTCCATCTGCTCGACGAAACCGCAGGGCGCACCTGTATCTTCATGGCGCGCCGCCCACAACAGCAGCTCGAGCATGACCGGCGCCAATGCAATGCCTTTGGCGGTCAGGCGGTAATGAATGCTTCTTCCATCCTCCTCCGCCCGCTCGGCGGTCACGATGCCGGCCGCCTCCAATTTGCGCAATCGGTCTGCCAAAACGTTGGAGGCAATGCCCTCGCCGGCTCGCTGAAACTCGCGAAATGTGCGGTAACCGCGCACCATCAGATCGCGAATAATCAGCAGCGACCAGCGATCGCCGAATTGCTCGAGGGAGATGGAAACAGGACACCCCGACCGCCGGTTTTGAGCCGTCTGCTTGGCCACGAAAGCAGCTTAAACATTTTACTTGCAATTTGCAATCTATTCCGGGTTTACAATGGCCTCCTGCAGTTTCGGCCTGTCTTTCACGGATGGACCGTTTCGCAGGAGGAACGCAGGTTCCCGAAACCTCTACACCAGGTGGTTGCCATGTGCGCACTTCAGGATTTTCCCCGCATCTCGCCGTTTCTCTGGTTCGACTCGAACGCTGAAGAGGCGGTCGCCTATTACCTGTCGGTTTTCAAAAACTCACGCCGTCTGGATGAGTTCCGGCGCACCGCCGACGATCCAAGCGGGCGGAAAGGTAGCGTCATCACCGTCGCCTTCGAGTTGGAAGGCCAGCGCTTTACCGCCCTGAACGGCGGACCTATGTTCAAATTCAACGAGGCGATATCGTTTGTCGTCCGCTGCGACAACCAGCAGGAACTGGACGAATACTGGTCCAGGCTCTCTGAAGGCGGCATCGAAGTGCAATGCGGCTGGCTCAAGGACAAGTTCGGCCTCTCCTGGCAGATTGTGCCTGCGCGCCTGGGGGAGCTGATCAAATCTCCCAAAGCAATGGAAGTTATGATGCGAATGACGAAACTCGACATCGCCGAACTGGAGCGCGCGGCGCAATCCTAGCCCACGCCGAATTCGAAGGAGAACGAACCATGCCCGTGGCAACCCAGATATCCACCGCCGCCCACGCCTACCGCCAAAACGCTGCACTCCTCAACAAGACCTTCGACGGGCTCACGGATGAAGAATGGCTCAGCAGTCCGAAACCTAGTTCGAACCCGGTGCTCTGGATCCTGGGCCACGTGGTCTGGGCGCGCTCTATGGCGCTCAAGCTGCTCGGCTCACCGTGGGAGCGGCCGTGGCTTTCGCTCTTTGCCCGTGGCGCCGGGATACTCGATCCGTCGCAGTATCCACCGGCCGAAGAGATGGTGCGGGACTGGCAGGAGATCTCCGCCAGCCTCACGGCGGTTTTGGAAGGCGCGACGGATGAAGTCCTGTCCGCTCCAGCTCCGGAGAAATCGCCTAGCTTCGACGGAAAGGTGGGCGGGATGGTCACCTTTCTGGCATTCCACGAGGCATACCACGTGGGGCAGGCCGCTTATCTACGCTGTTGGATGGACCGCAGCCAGATTGTTGGATAATCTGGACCACCTGCGTTAGAGGCAATGCCAAACGGTCCGAAGGCCCGGAGCAGTCGCTCCGGGCCTTCCATTTCTCGCCGAGAATACCGCGGTTACTCGCCCGCGGCTTCCACGGGCTTGGTCTGGGCCACGGTCCAGTCGGGCGCGCCCACCTTGAAGCGGGCGAAGCGGCGCACGGTGATGTTCTCGCCCAGCTTGCCGACCTTCTGCGCGATCAGCTCCTTGATGCTGACGGCCTGATCCTTGATGAAGGGCTGCTCCAGCAGGCAAACCTCCTCGTAGAACTTGGCCATCTTGCCTTCCACGATCTTCTCGATCACCGGGGCCGGCTTGCCGGTGGCGGCAGCCTGGGCGCGATAGATCTCCTTCTCGCGCTCCAGGTCGGCCGGGGTCACGTCTTCGGGCTTCACGTAGCGCGGATCGCTGGCCGCGATGTGCATGGCCACGTCCTTGAGCAGCTCCTGGAAGTCGTCGGTGCGGGCCACAAAATCGCTCTCGCAGTTCAGCTCGAGCAGCACGCCGATCTTGCCGCCGGCATGAATATAGGTGCCCACCGCGCCCTCGTTGGTGGTGCGCGCGGCCTTCTTCTGCGCCGACGCCATGCCGCGCTTGCGCAGCACCACAAACGCGGCTTCGATGTCGCCCTTCGTCTCCTGCAGAGCCTTCAGGCAGTCGCCCATGGGCGCGCCGGACTTCTCGCGAAGTTCCTTCACCAATTTGGCATCAATCTTTTCGCTCACTGTCGTCATCTCTCTTTTCCTTCCAGTCCCATTCGGTTCTCGCCGGAGTGCAACCGGCATAAGAAAAGCGTGGCACTCACCCCTCGGCGGCCACGCTTGTCTTAGTGTACGCACTGATGTGCGCAGGTAAGATTAAAGAGCGCCCTCGGCCACTTCGGCCTCTTCAAGAGAGCCGCCACCGCAGCCGGCGCCTTGCGAATGCCGCCGCCCAAGGCCGCTTCCAGATCCACTTCCTCGGCAGGCGCAGCTCTCAATCGCCGCCTCTTCCACAGCCGGTACGGGCTGTTCTTCCGCTGCAAAGGCCTTGTCGCCCACCAGGTTCACGCCCTCGGCCGCCGAATCGGCAATCTTCGAGGTGAACAGGCGAATGGCGCGCAGCGCATCGTCGTTGCCCGGGATCACGTAATCCACCACCGTCGGATCGCAGTTGGTATCCACCACCGCTACCACCGGAATGCCCAGCTTGCGCGCTTCCTTCACCGCAATCGCCTCGTTGTTCGAGTCGACGATGAACAGCGCGTCGGGCAGCCGCTTCATGGTCTTGATGCCGGCCAGGTTCGCCTGCAGATGCTTGCGCTCCCGCTCCAGCTTGATGACTTCCTTCTTGGTCAGCAGCTCGTAGCGGCCGTCCGTGGCCATCTCATCCAGTTCCTGAAGGCGCTTCACCGACTTCTGCACCGTCACCCAGTTGGTGAGCAGCCCGCCCAGCCAGCGCTGGTTGATGTAGGGCATGCCCGCGCGGTTGGCCTCTTCGGCCACCGCATCCTGCGCCTGGCGCTTGGTGCCGACGAACAGAATCGTCTTGCCGCTGGCGCACAGATCGGTGACAAACTTCGACGCATCCTTGAACAGCTTGAGCGTCTTCTGCAGGTCGATGATGTAAATCCCGTTGCGCTCGCCGAAGATGTATTCCTTCATCTTGGGGTTCCAGCGCTTGGTCTGATGCCCGAAGTGAACACCCGCTTCGAGCAGCTCCTTCATGGTGATCGTGGCCAATTGTCCTCCTTCGTGGATTGCATCCGGGCTGATACCACTGTGGCCCGGATTGAACCCGCTTATGCGGGAGATTGAAAAACCAGCTTTCAGCTTTGAGCCGTCAACATTCAGCTTGCCGTGCCGGGGATCGCTTATCAGGCGACCCCAAGTCCAGCAAGGAAAAAACTGATGGCTGAAAGCTGAGAGCTAACAGCTCAAGCGCTTTAGCGCTTGCTGAACTGGAACCGCTTGCGCGCGCCCTTCTGACCGTACTTCTTGCGTTCCTTCTGGCGCGCATCGCGGGTCAGCAGGCCTTCGGCCTTGAGCAGCTTGCGCAGCTCGGGGTTGAACTCGATCAGAGCGCGGGCAATGCCCATCTTCACGGCATCGGCCTGCGCGGCCACGCCGCCGCTGCTCACCGTGGTGACCACGTCGAAGCTTCCGGCCAACTCGGCCACCACCAGCGTCCGCTTGGCGGCCACGCGCTGCTGCTCGGTGACGAAGTACTCGTCGAACGCCTTGCCGTTGACCTTCCACTCGCCCGTGCCGGGACGCAGGAAAACGCGCGCGATCGCCGACTTGCGCCGCCCCGTCCCGTAATACTGAACCAGATCTGCCATTCTTTTCCTCTTAGCTCTCAAGCTGTCAGCTTTCAGCCTTCAGCATCGTCCTGCTTGCATCAATCCTTGCGCCGCTCTGAACTTTCCTTCCACCAGCCGGAAAACTGAAAGCTGACAGCTGAAAGCTGATAGCTGCCTTACTTCACTTCCAATGCCACCGGCTTCTGCGCCTGGTGGGGATGCTTGTCGCCGCGATAAACCTTCAGCTTGGTCGCCATCTGGCGGCCCATCTTGCTCTTGGGCAGCATGCCCTTGATCGCCTGCTCCAGAACCTTTTCCGGCTTGCGGTTGATCAGGCGCGTAAACGACTCCTCGCGCAGGCCGCCCGGAAAACCGGTGTAGCGGCGGTACAGCTTGCTCTGGCTCTTCAGGCCGGTCAGCCGCACCTTCTCCGCGTTGATCACGATCACGTGGTCGCCCATGTCGATGTACGGCACATACTGGGGATTCAGCTTGCCGCTCAGAACACTGGCGGCCTTGGTCGCCAGCCGGCCCAGGGTCTGGCCGCTGGCATCCACCACATACCATTTGCGGTCAATTTCCTTGCCGCTCGGAACAAAGGTCGACATCTCTCTCCTGCCCTCTATTAATCTCGGCCCAGCCATGGTGCTCACGGTTCAGGTGGCCGGCCTGCCGCATAGAAAGCCACAACGCAAATCGCTTGCACCCACGCAAAATGCGCGGGCCCTATTTCCACCCACTTCCAAACAATCCTGTTCGGGTGAGGACTGCGGGCGTCGACCCTCAAAGGGCTAGGGCTGGTCTGGACCTACGCCTGAATCCCGCCGTCCAACTGCCTATTGCCTGTGCCAGCCGACCCCTTCAGGGGCCAACAAGCCGGTTCCGGGTGAGCTGACAATCTCCAGCACCCAACATCTTTCGCTGGAGGCCCGACACACAGAGCCCAGGCGCGACACCGCGCAAGAACCTTAGAATACTCGATTGAAGGTGCAGAGTCAACGAAAAGCGGGGCTATTGGGCTACTGAACGAACGAGTGCCCCGACCTGGGGCACTCGTTCCTGTGCTGCGTTTCGCGGGCATCGCCGATCAGGCAGCGTTTTCGCCCACTGACCGCACCCGGAACCGTTTCATCTGGATCGAAAGCGTGCGCTCGATTTTACGCAGGTCGCCGCGCTCTGCCGGACCGGCAAAAGTAGAGGCAACGCCCTTTGCCGAGGCGCGCCCGGTGCGGCCCACGCGATGAACGAAGTCCTCCGCCACCTTGGGCATGTCGAAGTTGATCACATGCGCCACGTTGGCCACGTCGATGCCGCGAGCAGCGACATCTGTAGCGACCAGCACGCGGTGACGGCCCTCGGAGAAACTCCGCAAAGCCGAGTTCCGCTGCGCCTGCGAGCGATCGCCGTGAATCTGCGTCGCCGACCAGCCGGAGCGGGTGAGACGTCGCGCCACGCGGTCCGCGCCATGCTTGGTCCGCACGAATACCAGGAAGCTGCCCTGCTCGGAACCGAGCAAATGTTCGAGAAGTTCCTGCTTCTTGTCCGGCTCCACTTCAAAGGTGCGTAACTCGACATTGTCGGCCGGCTTGAGCACCGAACCAATCTCGATGCGCGCCGGGTTGTGGAGGTATTTGCGCGCTACTTCCTTCACGGAACCTTCGAGTGTGGCCGAGTAGCACAGCGTTTGGCGAACCGCCGGCAGCGTGGCCGCGATGCGCGCAATGGCCGGCTGAAAGCCCATATCGAGCATCCGGTCGACTTCATCCAGCACCAGGATCTTGACCTGGTCGAGCCGAACTAGCTTGCGCTTCAGGTAGTCTTCGAGGCGTCCCGGAGTGGCGACGATGAGGCGAGCGCCGCGGCGGATCGCGTCGAGTTGCGACCGCTCAGCGAGGCCGCCAACCACCAGGGCTACGGTCTGCTGTGAGCTCGATCGAATGGCAAGAAAAGCCTGCTCCACCTGCATTGCAAGTTCGCGCGTGGGCAAAAGGATAAGCGCTGACGCGGTGTTCATGTCTTTGGTCTTTTGCAGCATTTCGACAATTGGAATGAGGTAACCGAGTGTCTTGCCGGTACCGGTCTGCGCAGTAGCAAGCACGTCGCGGCCCTCAAGAGCCGGAGGAATGCAGCCGGACTGCACCGGGGTGGGGATTTCAAACTTGTTGGCGTTGAGCCGCGCCATGAGGGCGGGCGAAATGGAGAACTGCGAGAACTGATTCGTCAAAATAGAGATCTTCCTGGGCTCCGGGAGCCGCCAATCTTGAACTGGGGCCTGCAAACGGAACCGGACACGGAGGCGAGGCACCAATAGGGCGCGCGCCTGTCTATCGATATGCGTAAGGGAGAACCGAAAGTCGTACTAGGACTGGCTGACCGGCATTCGAAAATGCCCAGGGCCCGGAGCTGCCACACGCTACTTCATACGCCAGGAGGCACATTTGCCGGCCGGCACCACGCACGTCTTTACACAAAAAGACGTTGCTCTCGAAGGAGCCCAGGTGGTTACGCTGTAGGGGCTTGGGGAAATCTGTGCCAGGCAGAATTGCCTTGGGAAGGGCAAACCGCCGCTCACGACCAAATCACTGAGCGCATACACAGTGTAGCACGGTTTCGCTTTTCATTCGACGGCGGCCCGGTCTCTGCCTGCGTCTGGAGCTTTAATGAGCTCCTGCCTGTGAATTCACAACGATTTTGGTAGACTTAAATAGAACTCGTGACGATACTTGGAACGTCAAGTGTCGAATGGTTTCTTCAGACTAGGGAACCTTGGGCATCCAAACTCATCTAAATGATCGAAACTATCAGCTTCCCTGAAAGCTGAGGAGACCATGGAAAAAGTAAAAACAGATTTTCTCTTTGCGCAACCTTCCTTTATTTCCGGCGCGGCCCGTGTCCTTGACCTCTGGGGAGTGTTAGATGATTACAACATCAGTGCGACCCCCATGGAAGCGGATGAGAAAGCAATCGCTTCGGACTGGCTCGTCGCGGGACAAGATATCTACGACGCCATCGAGCAGAACGAATCAGAACTCAAGGTCGCCTGATATTCCGTGAGCAAGAATCGTCAGAACAGGAATCAAGGAACCCCTCCTCCACCCCCCAACGCTGTTGCAACGCTTACCCATCAGTCGGTTTCATTCTCTGGCCCTCTGCCCCCTCCGGCACTTCTTGCAAGATATAACGAGGTGATCCCAAACGGGGCAGAACGCATCATGACCATGGCCGAACGACAGAGCGTTCATCGTGAGTCGTTGGAAGCGCAAGTTGTGGCGGGGAATATTGCCAGCCAGAAGAGAGGCTCAATCTTCGCCTTCATCCTTTGTTTGGTCGTGCTGATAGGCGGATTTTCCTTGATCGCGACCGGAAGAAGTGTGGACGGCCTCGTGGCGATCATTTCTAGCCTCGTAGCGCTTGCGAGCGTGTTCGCCTACGGAAAATATGAGCAACGAAAAGAGCGCGTAGCAAAATCAGACGCTTTGGCCACGCGACGGCGGGATTAAGGACCGGTAACGCACTGATCTGAAATCGCTGCGCCGTCAGACGCGCCCCTCAAGCCGCGCTACCACCTGCTCAACCACCTGATCAAGCTCAGCGCTGCTTGCCGGTTCGGCATTCGGCGCGCCGGGCAAACTGGACAGGCGCACATCGGGCAGGCCAGCCCGCCGCTTCAGCACCAGAATCTCGCGGATCTTCTCCTCGGGGATCGGAATCAGTGGTTTGCCGGTTTGCTGCGCAATGATGCACGTCTTGCAGTAGTTCTCAAAAACCTCGACCAGCCACTCGGCGTGGGTCACCGTGTCGGACCAGCAAACCACCCCATGATTGGGAAGAAGGATGGTGTTGTGATCCTGCACAAACGGCAGCACCGTTTCAGCAAAGGCCTGGGTGCCCGGAGTCTCATAGCGCGCAATGGCCGCCGGCCCAATATTGAACTCGTATTCTGCGATCAGCCCGACCGGCGGCGCTGAACCGGTGAGACCGAAGGCCGTGGCATAAGGCGGGTGGCAATGCACCACGGCGCGGGCGCACGGGTTGGCCTTGTAGATCTCGAGGTGCATCAGCAGCTCACTGGTGCGCGGCCGGCCGCCTGCCAGCATCTTCCCTTCAAAATCCGACAGACAAATGTCCGCCGGCTCCATATCGCGCTTGCTCATCAAGGTGGGTGTGCAGAGCACGTACTTCGCGCCAAGTCGCACGCTGATGTTGCCGGCATTGCCATCGACGTACTGGCGCTCCCAAAGCTTGCGGCCCACGGTGATGATCTCCGCGCGCATCGCTTCGGCCTCACGCGAACTGGCTGCCGCCGAGGGCGAGAGCTCATCGAGACGCGGCACCCGCATGGCAGTCTGAACTGCCTCCGTCACCGGCTCTGCATTCGGAGCTGTCTGCTGTTCCATGACCACCCTCTGGTTTTTCTGTGATTCGAGTTGGTTCGTCCGGCAACCCAAAAGCCGGTCTCCAGCCCAACTGGCCCTGGATCAGGTATAGGACGAATCACTCCCTTGAGCTGGTGATTTGGGTCACGAATGAGGCCTTCAGCCGCGGAAAGCGGCTTGCGAAGATGGCTTACTTCGCCGGCACCAGTTCGCGCTGCAACTGCTCCAGTGTCTGCCCCTTTGTCTCCGGGTAAACAAACAGAACCACCAGGAACTGGACAACGGTCATGATGGAGAAGAAGACGAAAGGCGTGGCCGTGCTCATGGAATGCACGACCACCGGAAACTCGAGCTGGATCAGGGTATTCATGAACCAGTGGCTGGCGCTGCCCACGCCCTGGCCCTTGGAGCGCACCGAGGTCGGAAACACTTCGCCGATATAGACCCAGATCACTGCTCCCTGCGAGACTGAGAAGAAGGCGATGTACGTAATGAGCAACCAAAGCAGGGAGCTCTGGTGCGAATTGGTTCCGAATACCCAGGCCACCCCGGCGAGGCAGGCCGCGGTGCCGACGGCGCCAATCAACAGCAGCGTCTTGCGGCCCAGCTTGTCGATCAACGACATGCCGATCAAGCAGAAGACAAAGTTGGTGGCGCCGATGGCGATGGCCTGCTGGTCGCTCGAAATCTGGCTGAAGCCGGCGGCGCCGAAGATGTTGTTGATGTAATACAGAATCGCGTTGATGCCGGCCAGTTGGTTGAAGGCGCCAATTGAAATTGCAAGAAAGAGCGGATAGCGATACTTCCACTGGAAAACCCGCTCGTGCGCGGTGGCATGTTCCTGAGCCAGGGCGGCGCGAATGTCTTTCAATTCGGATTCCGGATCGGGATCCCCCATCATTTTGAGAATTGCCAGCGCTTCATCGATGCGCCCCTTGGAGGCCGACCAGCGGGGACTGCGAGGAATACGGAACAGAAGAATCAGAAAGGCAATCGCCGGAATACCCGCTATACCCACCTGCCAGCGCCATTCGGTTGCGCCCAGGTGCAGTGTACGAATGAAATAGTTTGAGGTGTAGGCCACCATGATTCCAAATACAACATTGAACTGGAAGGTGGCCACAAGGCGGCCGCGCCACTTGGCCGGAGCAAGTTCCGCGATGTAAACCGGACCAAGGACCGACGACGCCCCGATGCCAAGGCCGCCGATGAAGCGAAACACCAGAAATGAATCCCAGTTCCAGGCAAGACCGCAGCCTATGGCCGAGACGACATAGAGGATCGCGGTCATGCGCAGGGTCTCGCGGCCCCCGAGCTTTTGCCCGATCTGGCCTGCTCCAAGCGCCCCAATTACTGTTCCGACAAGGCCGATGGCGACCGTGAAACCCTTTTCCTGGGGACTTAGACCATAAAGGCGAACCAGCGCGTCAATCGCGCCCGCAATCACAACGGTATCGAAGCCGAAAAGCAGGCCGCCAAGCGCCCCGGTAAGGGTCGCCTTCATCAGGTTTACATTAGGTCGCATCGATCCTCTGTCCCTTGGTTTCCAAATCATCGTACAGACTGGGACCAGCCCCCGCAACGGCCCCCACAAGCCACCCCCGAGCCAGACTTCTTTTTACCCTCGCCGTCGCGCCGGATCATAGGGTTTGGGCAGCGTATTGATTGCGAACGGTTTCGCTGCGGCACACGCCGGTTTAGAATCTTTCGAAGGGCCGAGGTCTTCCTCGGACTCTGCCTGTCCCCTGGGTAGCAAAATTGACGAAAGGATCGTGCCCCCCATGACCCTGTGCTTTCTTCCCTCTCATCTCCCAATTCGCACCCATTCTCCTCTTCCCAACCGCGGCATACGTCTTCTGGTCTTGTCAGTCCTTACGGTCGCAGCCCTGGTCTGCTCCGCGCAGACAGCTCCCGACGTTGTGGTGCTGAGCAACGGCGACACCTTGCACGGCAAATTCGTGAACTCCATTGGAGGAAAAGTCACGTTCCACAGCGATGTGCTGGGTGACATTTCGCTCACCTGGGACAAAATCAAGGAACTGCACACTGGCCAGAAAGTGGCCGTGCTCGAAAACAGCGTAAAACTGCGCGGCAAGAAGATTGAAGGGAACGTTCCCATCGGGACGGTCGATGTAGCCAACCAGAATGTCACCGTGCATCCGCAAAACGCCGCGCCGCCCCAGCCGATTCCTGTGAAGAATGCTGAATACATCGTCGATCAGACTACGCTGGAAAAGCAGATCTATCACCATCCCAGCCTGACGTCCGGGTGGAACGGCGCCGCGACCGCTGGAGCGACGCTGGTGACGGCGACCGAAAACCAGTACACCTTTTCAGGTGCTGTCGCCCTGGCGCGCGTGGTGCCGACGGCAAGTTGGCTCGATCCGCGCAACCGGACCTCGGTGGGCTTTACCGGATCGTTTGGAAAGATCACGCAGCCGGCCTATGTTGCCGCGGGCGTGACCGTGCCGGCGGTGACTACCAAATCGGCCATCTACCACGCAGAGGCCGAACGCGACCAGTATTTTTCGCCCCGTTTTTTCGCCCTGGCGCAGACGGCCTTCGATCACAACTACGGACAGGACCTCGACCTGCAACAGATTTATGGCGGCGGAATTGGCTTGACAATCCTCAAAACGCCGACACAGGAAGCAGACCTGAAAGCAACCATGCAGTATGAGAAGCAGCAGTTTATCAGTGGCACTTCCAGCGGCAACCAAAACCTCATCGGATCGACCTTTGCGGCCAA
Organism: uncultured Acidobacteriota bacterium; assembly: GCA_963833995.1. Classification (GTDB taxonomy): domain Bacteria; phylum Acidobacteriota; class Terriglobia; order Terriglobales; family Acidobacteriaceae; genus Telmatobacter. The sequence continues at coordinate 531,090 of CAWIAE010000016.1, forward strand.
CTACGTCCTCCACAAGAAGCTTCTGACGTACACGCAAGGCGTGGCCTTCATCCCCGCCTACAACAACGCACGGGCCTATTCGGCTAATGAGACCAACACCGTTGCCTTCCCGGCCTACAAGAGCCTCAGCTTCTCCGTCGGGACACTGGACAGCTACCTGAACGACCCTCCGGCTTCGCTGCCGCCAACCAAACGAAACTCATTCCAGTTCACCATGGGCCTGACCTACGCAATCAAGTCGAAGTACTAAGGAAGACGACCAACGGGGGACCCCTCCAGAGCACTTTATAGGTCATCGAATGATGCTATGATGAGTGCCTGGAGGGCGTATGAGAACGACAATCGCACTCGATGACGACCTGGTAGAGAAGGCCCAGGAGTTCACCGGCATCACCGAAAAAACGGCCCTGGTACGCAAGGCTCTTCAGACCTTGATCGAGTTGGAGGCTTCGCGCCGACTGGCGACGCTCGGAGGCACCATGCCGGGCTTCCCCAAGATTCCACGTCGCAAGGCGAACGCATTATGATAATCGCCGACACCAGCGTTTGGATCGCTCACATCAACGGGGAAGAGCCCGAGATGCGCAGGCAGCTGGAGAACCGGCGGATCGCCACGCATTCGTTCGTGATCGGGGAACTCGCATTGGGTCCATTGCGCAACCGCGCCAAGGTGCTTGCAGATTTGGACCTGTTGCCCCAGGTGCAAGCAGCGCAGAGCAGAGAGGTCCGAAGCATGATCGAAGGTCGGAACCTTTACAATCGTGGCATCGGCTGGATTGATGCTCATTTGCTTGCCGCTGTTTTGCTCAATCACGGCACGAAGCTCTGGAGCCGGGACAAACCATTGCGTCGGATCGCCGAAGAGCTTGGTATCCATGTCAATTTCAAATGAACCGGACTTGGCGGACGCACCATGAGTCTTGACAGACGTTGCCTGCGCCCGTGGAGGAATGCGCCCATGCTACGCCGCTGGTTTGTCCTCATGCCGCTCGCCTTTGCCCTTCTTGCCTTGCTCGCGCCGGCTCAAAAGCCCGCCTATCTCGACACCAGTCTTTCTCCGGCTCAGCGTGCCCACGACCTGGTTGGACGCATGACGCTGGACGAAAAAGCCAATCAGCTTGAAGACTGGGCCACCTCTATCCCGCGGCTCGGCATTCCCGATTACCAGACGTGGAACGAAGCCCTGCACGGCGTGGCCCGCGCCGGCTACTCCACCGTGTTTCCGCAGGCCATCGGCATGGCGGCCACATGGGATCCGGCGATGGTGCACGCCATGGGTAACGTCATCTCCACCGAGGCGCGCGCCAAGTACAACCAGGCCCAGCGCGAAGACAATCACCGCATCTTTTTCGGCCTCACGTTCTGGTCGCCTAACATCAACATCTTTCGCGATCCCCGCTGGGGCCGCGGCCAGGAAACTTACGGCGAAGACCCGTTCCTGACCGGCAAAATGGGCGTGGCGTTCGTCGAGGGCGTGCAGGGCAACGACCTCGATCATCTGCGCGCTGTCGCCACCAGCAAGCACTTTGCCGTACATAACGGCCCCGAGCCGTTGCGCCACGGCTTCAACGTGGACCCATCGCCGCGCGACCTTGAAGAAACGTACCTGCCGGCCTTCCGCGCCACCGTGACCCAGGGCCATGTGCAATCCGTGATGTGCGCCTACAACTCCATCGATAACTGGCCAGCCTGCACCAACACCATGCTGCTGAAGGAGCATCTGCACGATGCATGGGGATTCAAGGGCTTCGTCGTCTCCGATTGCGGAGCGATTGTGGACGTGTATGAGGGACACAAGAAAGCGCCCGATATCATGCATGCCTCGGCCATGGCCCTGAAGGCAGGCACCGACCTCTCCTGCAGCATGTGGACTCCGGGCTTTAACACCCTGGCCGACGCCGTGCGCCAGGGGCTCGTCTCCGAAGACCTGGTCACGCAGGCCGCTGAGCACCTCTACACCGCGCGCTTCCAACTGGGCATGTTCGACCCGCAAGGCTCTAATCCGCTCGACAAGATTCCTTACTCCGCCGATGCCTCACCGGAGCACCGCCAACTCGCGCTCAAAGCCGCCGAAGAAGCCATGGTGCTCTTGAAAAACGACGGCACATTGCCCCTGAAAAGCGAGCCCGGCCACATTGCGGTGATCGGCCCCACCGCAGACCTCCTGCCGTCCATCCTGGGCAACTACGTCGGTACGCCGCTGAATCCAGTAACTCCGCTTGAAGGCATCTACAACCAATTTCGCTCCACGCCGATTCTCTACGCGCAGGGCTCCACGCTGGCCGAAGGCGTGGGCGTACCCGTCCCCCGCACTGCCTTTGGTCTGAACAAGGGCCTGAAAACTGAGTTCTTCGCCACGGCGGACTGGACCGGCCGCCCCGTAGCCGTAACCACCGAGCCCGAGATCCAGGCCGACTGGGAAAACGCCAAGCCCAACGCCGAGGTCGATACTGTCAACTATTCCGTGCGCTGGACCGGCACCATCGAAGCACCTGCGCCCGGCCACTACGTGTTTACTCTGGAACCGGCCGACAGCTTCCCCTATTCGCCCAAAGAGAGCTATCGGCTTCTGCTCGACGGCAAAGTGATCTCCGAAGGAAGCTTGCGCGGGGGACAGGATCTTTCGGCAATGGGCAACTTCAAGGCCGCTCCCGGAGCCTCACCCACCGCCCCGCCTGAGATGAACAACCCAAGAACGCCGTCGATCCCCGTTGACTTTGACGACACCAGGCCGCACGAATTCCAACTGGACTATTCTCACTCCGGCGACCGCGCCGGCGGCGGCGTCATGCTGAAGTGGGAAGCGCCCCCGCAGGCGCAACTCGATGAAGCCGTGGCCCGCGCCAAGGAAGCGGCTGTCGTGGTGGCCTTCGTCGGCCTGTCGCCCCAGCTTGAGGGCGAAGAGATGCCCATCAGGATTCCTGGTTTTAACGGAGGAGACCGCACCAGCATCGATCTGCCCGCGCCGCAGCAAAAGCTGCTTGAAGCCCTGGCCGCCACCGGCAAGCCGCTGATCGTGGTGCTGCAAAGCGGCAGCGCCGTGGCTCTGAACTGGGCCAATCAACACGCCAACGCAGTTTTGGCAGCCTGGTATCCGGGTGTCGACGGCGGCACGGCTATCGCCCGCACCCTTGCCGGTCTCAACAATCCGGCAGGGCGGCTACCTGTCACCTTCTACGCCTCGCTCGACGGCGTCCCGCCATTTACCGATTACTCCATGAAGAACCGCACCTATCGCTACTTCACCGGCAAACCGCTGTGGGGCTTCGGCTACGGGCTTAGTTATACCAGCTTCAAATACAGCCCGGTCAGCTTGTCGGCGGAAACCCTCAAGGCCGGCGAGCCGCTGACCGCGACCGTGACCGTGACCAACACCGGCCAAGTGGGCGGCGACGAGGTGGTCGAGGCTTACCTGAAGACACCCCAGACCGACGGGCCCATTCGTTCCCTGGTCGGCTTCGATCGCGTCGCCATTCCGCCCGGCGCCAGCAAGGAAGTCACCCTGAAAATGGATCCGCGCTCGCTTTCAGGCGTGGACGATCAGGGCAAGCGGTCTATTATTGCCGGCAAATACACGCTGACCGTCGGCGGAGCGCAACCAGAAGAGACTGCGGCAAAGTCAGAGGCCGGGTTCACCGTCACCGGATCGATGCCGCTGCCAAAATGAGCGGTGAACCGACCAAAAAAATGGGGCGGGAGGGTTGGATTTCCCTGCCGCCCCTGCTAGCTGCAGTTGCTCTGATGAAATTATTGGTTGTCTCCCGAACCGGGGCCCGCCGGCGGTGGCGGCGGAGCACCCTGTTGTCCAGAGGGTGCAGCTCCCGGTCCATTTCCATCCCGCATCCGACCGCGCATTTGGCCACCCTTTCCCCATCCGTGGTCGTCGCGCTCCATCCCCCGGTTCTGGCGGAAATCCTGCACTTCTTTCCACTGTTCCGGGGTCAACTTGCTGCGCAAGTCCAGCAGATAGCGCGCGTTCGCCTTTTCCAGCTCAGCCCGCGCCTGCGCAACCTTGTCGATCTGCGCCAGGATCTGGGTTTCGTTCGGCTGATCGGCGCCCACCAGCGGCTGCATCTCCAACTCCGCCTTTTCGACGTTGGCCCGCAGATCGATAAGCTTTTCCTTGTGCTGCAGCAGAATGTTGTCAAACTCCTTCCGCTGCGCGTCGGTCAGCTTGAGCCGCTCGATGATCCTCGGATTGTTCCACCAGCGGCCCTCGATGCCGTGGCGCACAAATGCGCGTTCCATGGGGGGCCTGTGCATACCCATCCCCGGGCCGGACCCCATTCCCTCCGCCGGCGGATCGCCTGGCGCCTGTGCCCACCCCGACCCCGCCATCAGAATTGCCGCAATCGCCAATCCCACCCTCGCTGCTATCGTTCCTCTCATCCTTTTCCCCTTCCTCCTCATTATTTTGTCGCCTGCCCCTGATCCTTTACGCTCTACCTTGATTCGTCCTGAGTCGACAAAGCCGCCAGCGGTTCCAGCGCATCCGGAACTTCCTGCGACACATCACTGTCCACGCTGGCCAGCATCTTCTCCGTCGCCTCGGCGCGTTCGGCGGCAAGCTCACGCTGGTGCGCCGCTTCGCGCTGCGCCGCAATGCGCGCCAATTCCTGTTGATGGTGGCGTTCGTACAAGCCGCCGGAAGCCGCACCCGCGATCAAAAGGGAGGCCAATGCCCAACCCGCCGCCAGTCGCCATGTTCTGCGGACCACCGCTTCGCGCAGGGTGCGCGGACGGTTCGCCGCGGCCTCGCTCCAGGCGTGCACGCTGGCCTTGAAGTCGTCCAGAGCCTGTCTCAACGCAGGCTCCTGCGCTTCCCACGCGGCCTGTTCCTTTCTGGCTTTCACTTCGCCATTCTCCTTCATCTCCTGCCTCCCATCTCCGCCCGCACCCTGGCCAGCGCCCGCGAAAGATGCGCCTTCACCGTACCCTCGTTCAGTCCCGTCGTTTGCGCAATTTCAGCCAATTCCAACTCATCTACAAAGCGCAGCAGGAATACCGTTCGCTGCCGCTCGCTCAAACCCTCCACAGCGCGCCAGACGTGCGCCACCTTTTCCCGCGCCAGCATCTTTTGCTCTGCTGTCCGCTCTCCGCTCGCCAGCCACTCGCTGGCCTCGTCCAGGTCCACCGTATTGGTGGATGCTTGACGCCAGAACTGCATCCGCCGATTGCGCCAGTGGTCCTTCTGCAGGTTGATGGCGATGCGCATCAGCCAGGTCATGGCGCTGGAGTCCCCGCGAAACTGCGACCAGTTCCGGTGCGCCTTCAGAAAGCATTCCTGCGTCAGCGTTTCGGCCAGGTCCATGTCCCGCGTGGATGCCAGCAGAAACCTGAAAATCTGCAGGACGGTGGCTCGCAACAACAGCGGAGAACTCCTGCGCGGCATATCTCATTCGCCGTGGCCATGGTCATCGGTTCCAATGCTGTGCCGGCTGCCATCACTCAGGTAGACGCCTGCATCTGGGCCGGGTTTACAGCGCACCCGGCATTTCTCAGATCCGGCGCCCATCATACTTGGAAATGGCTGAAGATATGCTGCCGCGAGGGCGAAATCTGCTGATAATCTGATTTCGGTAAACGCTTTCTCAACCAGAAAACCGCAAGGAAATCACCCATGCTGCTCGAATCGCTCCGCCAACAAGTCCTTCACGCCAATCAGGAAATCGCCCGCCGCGGCCTGGCTCCGCACACATTCGGCAACGCCAGCGGCATCGACCGGGGTGGCACCGGCGCCGAGCCGCTGGTGGTCATCAAGCCCAGCGGCGTGGACTACGCCAGACTGAAACCCGCCGACCTGGTCGTCACCGACTCGACGGAAAAATCGTCGAAGGCACCCTGCGCCCATCAAGCGATCTGGACACCCACACCCTGCTCTACCGCGAGTTTCCCCAAATTGGCGGCATCGTCCACACCCACTCGGAGTTCGCCACCTCCTGGGCACAGGCCTGCCGGCCCATTCCCTGCCTCGGTACCACCCACGCCGACTACTTCCACGGCCCGGTTCCGGTGACCGAGCCGCTCACCGCAGAAGAAGTCGCCGAGGCCTATGTGCGCAACACCGGCGCCGTCATCGTCCGCCGCTTCCGCTGCGAGGGGCTTGACCCCATCGCTGTTCCCGGCGTGCTGGTCGCTGGTCACGCGCCGTTTGCCTGGGGAAAATCGGCCTCCGAGGCCGTGGAACATGCCGACGTCCTGGAATACATTGCCCGCCTGGCTTTCGCAGTGTTCTGCTCAATCCGTCTGTGGCCGGAGTCCGCCTTATGTCGGCGAACACCACTACCTGCGCAAGCACGGCCCGAAGGCGACTTATGGCCAGCGCCTAAATTGTGATCCGGGGAGCCGGCGAGCCAAAACTCCGAGCTTCTCTCGCGAGTGAACCCGAGGCACAATCCGGAACATTTGCGACGGAAAGTGGCACGCCGTGAAGGGCTTACCGATTTCAGTAGGTCCATTCCTTTCCACGTAGACGACCCTATTGTTTTCTGCATTTTCCACAGCATCCGCCAGTGCTGCGGGTTGACTTTTTCTCTGGGAGCACGTTCTCTATCTCGCGTGTTCTCAATTGATTGCTCTTCAGTTCTGCCGAGGGTTGATGGCCAAATTTCCCCGCATGGCAACTGACGTGCAACGCAGTTTAATGACGTAAGGTGCTCTCCCCATGGAGACGAGTCTATTCAACCGCTTGCAGGCGACACTGCTGGCCGTGGCCACGGTCGGACTGGTGTTACTCGCGGTGTTGAATTTCCGCCAGGAGAGACAGTTCCAGCAGCCCTACGACGGAGTCTGGTGGAGCGAGGCGCCCAGCGGGGGCGGGCTCATCGCCGACAAGGTCCTGCCCAACAGCCCCGGGGAGCGTGCCGGCATTCAGGAGCACGACCTGCTGACGGCCGTCGAACGACGCTCCCATCGCCCACCTGTCGGACCTGGAGCGGGAACTCTATCGCACCGGCGTCTAGGGCAAGGTCGAATACACCATCACCCGCGACGGCATTCAGCTGGACACGCCGTAGTGGTGATTCCCGAGCCGCCCGACCGCAGCCTGCAGCAGGCCCTGCGGGTCATCGGGCTCATTTATCTCGCCATCGGCATTTACGTGCTCTTCCGCCGCTGGACGGCGCCCTCGCGCCACCCACTTTTATCTCTTCTGCCTGGTTTCGTTCGCTCTGTACGCCCTCAAGTTCACCGGCAAGCTGGATCCGCTGGACTGGACCGTCTTCTGGTTGAATGTGGTGGCCGAATCGCTGCAACCCGCGCTCTTTCTGCACTTTGCGCTCAGCTTCCCTGAGGAGCGTCTCAAGAACATTCGCCGCCGCTGGCTGATGCCGTTGGTCTACGCGCCCGGCGCGGCGCTTTTTGGTCTGTGGCTCATGGCCATCAACCGCTGGGAGGCCACGGGCCTGCTGAAGCACCGGCTGGACCAGGCCGGCACCGCCTACGACGCGGCTTTCTACGTCCTGGCAGCCGATCTTCTTCCTGCACAGCTACCGCCGCGCCGATACCCGCTGCTGCGCCAGCAGTTGAAGTGGCTCACCCGCGGCGCCGCTGCTGGCGGTCGTGCCCTTCACGCTCCTCTACGCCGTTCCCTATCCTGTTTGACGTGCACATGCCGGGCGTGCTCACCAAGCTGGCGGGCCTGTCGCTGGTCTTTCTGCCGCTCACCTTCAGTTGGGCCATCGTCCGCTATCGGCTGATGGATACCGACCTGATCTTCAAGCGCGGCGTGGCTTACACGCTGGCCACGGGCCTGATGCTGGGCGTGTACTTCGGCGTCATCGCGCTGATTGCGGTAGCTGGTTCACAACGGCCTGCCGCGAGGCCATGCCGAGTGGGCACTGGGCAGTCGCCATCGTGGCCTACGCGCTGCCATCTTCGATCCCCTCAAGCGCCGGATTCAGGGATGGGTCGACAGGGCCTTCGATCGCCATCGCTACGACTACCGCAAGGCGCTGGTGGAGTTTGGCCGCGGTCTCAGTTCGGAGACGGATCTCGCACGCGCTGCTCGAGTCGATCGTCGAGCGGCTGCCGCGCACCATGCTGGTGGCGCGCGTCGCCGTCTTCCTCAGCCAGGATCAGGGCCGATCTGCGCCTGGCCGCATCGCACGGCTTGCCTGCCGAGGCGGCGCCACTCAGACCGCGCCGACAGCCTGTGCGCTCGATTTCGGCTTCCTCGACTTCGACCGGGCGACGGACCACTCCCACATCTTCCTTGAAAACGCCCAGCAGGCCCTGCACCTGCCTGAAGTCCAGCAGCGCACCGCCGCGCTGCTCGACCTGAACTACTATCTGCCCTGCCGCGTGCAGGATGGCGCCGCCACGCGCACCATCGCCGTCATCGGCCTGGGCCGCACCATCGGCGGCGACTTCCTCTCCAGCGAAGACGTGGAACTGCTGGAATCGCTGGCCAGCTACATCGGCATCGCCCTGCAGAACGCCAGCCTCTACGCGCGCCTCGAAGAAAAGATCAGCGAGTTCGAGCGGCTGAAGGAGTTCAACGAGAACATCGTCGAATCCATCAACGTCGGCATCCTGGCCCTCGACCTCGACGACCGCATCGAGAGCTGGAACGCCCAGATGGAGGCCATGTACGCCCTCAGCCGCGCCGAGGCCATCGGCCAGGCGCTTCGCCAGCGTCTTTCCCGCCGAGTTCGTCGAGGCGCTCGACGGCGCCCGCAACGAGTCCGGGCGTGCATCACCTCTACAAGTTCCCGCTGACCACCCGCGCCGGCGAACAGCGCACCGCCAACATCGCCATCGCCCCGCTCTTGTCGCGCGACTTCATCGCCGTGGGCCGCATCGTGCTGGTGGACGACATCACCGAGCGCGTGTCGCTTGAAACCCAGCTCGCGCAGGCCGACAAGCTCAGCTCCATCGGCCTGCTGGCCGCCGGCGTGGCCCACGAAATCAACACCCCGCTGGCTGTCATCTCGTCCTACTCGCAGATGCTGTCAAAACAGATGCGCGGCGATCCGCGCCTGGGGCCGGTGCTCGAGAAGATCACCCAGCAGAGCTTCCGCGCCTCCGAGATCGCCAACGGCCTGCTGAATTTCTCGCGCACCTCCACCACCGAGTTCCGCGAAACCAACCTGAACCAGGTGATTCGCGACACGCTTTCGCTGCTCGAGCACCAGTTCAAGACGGCGCAGATTCTGGTGGACGTGGACCTGGCCGAGCAACTGCCCGCGATTCACGGCAATCCCGGCAAGCTGCAGCAGGTCTTTCTGAACCTGCTGTTGAACGCCAAGGAAGCCATGCCCGGCGGCGGCCGCCTGCGCGTGGCCACACTGGTCAACGGACATGTCGAAGCTGTGGTGGCCGACTCCGGCGCCGGCATTGCGCCCGAACATCTCAAGCGCATCTACGACCCGTTCTTCACCACCAAGACCACGCCCCGGCCCGGCGAACGGCGCGGCACGGGGTTGGGCTTGTCTGTCTCCTACGGCATCATTCAGGAACATGCGGGCAAGATTCATGTCGAAAGCGCCGTGGGCGCCGGCACAACTTTTCATCTCGAGTTTCCCCTATTAAGGAAGTCAGTACATGCCTGAGGTCGACCAGCCTTTCAATCTCTCTACGTCCGCGTCCGGTCCGCCTTCAGCACCAGCGCCAGCATCCTTGTCATCGACGACGAGGCCGGCATCCGCGAGTCGCTCGAAGTGCTGCTCACCCTCGAAGGATATGCGGTACAGATGGCCGCCGACGGCGAGCAGGGGCTGCGCATTCTGGAACTGGAAAACTTCGACCTGGTGCTGCTCGACCTCGCCCTGCCCGGCCAGAGCGGCCTGGAGCTGCTGCCGCAGATTCGCGAGCGCCAGCCGGAGACGCCGGTCATCATGATCACCGCCTACGGCACCGTGGACAACGTGGTCGAAGCCATCCGCGCCGGCGCGGAGAACTTCGTCCAGAAGCCCTGGGACAACGAGAAGCTGATGGCCGACATCCGCTCCGCCGTTGCCCGCCATCGCGCCGAAGAAGAGAACCTGCAGCTCAAGCGCACCCTCAAGCAGCGCTACAACTTCGCCAACATCGTAGGCAAGAGCGAGATCATGCTGCGGGTCTTCGACCTGGTCGCCCAGGTCGCGCCCAGCCGCTCCACGGTGCTGATTCAGGGCGAAAGCGGCACCGGCAAGGAACTCATCGCCAAGGCCATTCACGCCAATTCGCCGCGCCGCGACAAGCCCTTCGTCCCCATCAACACCGGCGCCATGCCTTCGGAACTGCTGGAGTCCACGCTCTTCGGCCACGTGAAGGGCGCGTTCACTTCCGCCGTCGCGTCAAAGAAGGGCTTGTTTGAAGTCGCCAACGGCGGCACGCTCTTCCTGGACGAGATCGCCACCATGGGCATGGACACGCAGGCCAAGATTCTGCGCGTGCTGCAGGACCGGCGCTTCATGCATCTGGGCGGCATTCAGGAGATCCAGGTGGACGTGCGCATCATCGCCGCCACCAACATCGACCTGCGCCAGGCGGTGCGCGACGGCCGCTTCCGCGAAGACCTCTTCTACCGGCTCAACGTGATCACCGTCGATCTGCCGCCGCTGCGCGCCCGCCGCGAAGACATTCCGCTGCTGGCCCAGCACTTCCTTGAGTTCTACGCCAACGAGAACGGCCTTTCGCCGCGCAAGCTCTCCGCCGACGCCATGCGCGCGCTCATCGACTACGAGTGGCCCGGCAATGTGCGCGAGCTGGAAAACTCGATCGAGCGCGGCGTGGTGCTCTCCTCAGGTCCCGTCATCGGCTCCGATCTGCTGCCCGGCCACATCACCGGCCGCAGCTTCCAGGACGCGCTGCTCGAGCACAACCCCAACGCCTCGCTCTTCGACATTCTCGAAGACATCGAGCGCCGCATCATCATCGAAAAGCTGGAACGCTGCAACTGGAACCAGACCGACGCCGCCGAGCAGTTCCACATCCCGCTCTCCACGCTGAACCAGAAGATCAAGCGCCTCAACATCGAGATTCGCAAGCGCGGCAGGGACTGATACCGGCGCCAGAACCGCGCCAGTCACTTTCCGCTTTCCCGCCGGGATGCTAATCTCGGGGCATCGTGTCCACCTGGAAAAACCAGCTCTACTACGGCGACAACTACGAAGTCCTGCAGCGCTACATCAAAGACGAGTCGGTCGATCTCGTCTACCTCGACCCGCCCTTCAACTCCCGCCAGGACTACAACGTCCTCTTCGCCGAGAAAGACGGCTCCCAATCCAGCTCCCAGATTCACGCCTTCGAGGACACATGGGAGTGGAACATTGACGCTGAGCGATCCTATCAACACATCGTCGAACAGGGCGGCCGCGTAGCCGACGCCCTCCGCGCCTTCCGCACCTTCCTCGGCGGCAGCGACATGATGGCCTACCTCGCCATGATGGCCCCGCGCCTCGTCGAACTCCGCCGCGTGCTCAAGGAAACCGGCTCCATCTATCTCCACTGCGACCCCACAGCCAGCCACTATTTGAAAATTCTGATGGATGCGGTATTTGGGCCGCAGTAACTTCACGAACGAGATCATCTGGAAGAGGACAAGCGCCACAGTCAATGCATCGAGAAACTTTGGGGCCGTGCAATGACGACGCTCCTTTTCTACTGTAAATATCCGGATACACATAAAGCAATTTGATACCTGCCAACTCTTGATGAAGCTACGTCAAGGAGAACTATTATCGCGAGAAAGACGAAAGGGGACGTTATCACTCTCGAACCATAACCTGTGCGGAATACGAGGAGGGGAGTCGCCCGGGCGGGATCTGAAACTATAAGGTGGCACAGGGCGTTACAAGCCGCATGCGAATGGTTGGGCAATGTTCCCAAGAGAGAATGGAGAAACTGGATAACGAAGAGACGGGTTCATCTATTGGCCAAGGGGGCAAGAGGATGAGCCGCAGACTTCTAAGCGATTCAAGCGACGACATGACCAGGAATGCAGTTCCAAGATATTGGGACGACATTCCGCCGATATTCATCAAGGCGCAGGAGCGCCTCGGCTACCCCACCCAAAAACCCGAAGCCCTTCTCGAACGCATCATCAAAGCCAGTTCCAACGAGGGCGACGTTGTTCTCGATCCTTTCTGCGGCTGCGGCACTACCGTGCAAGTCGCGCAGCGCCTCAATCGCCGCTGGATCGGCATCGACATCACCCACCTCGCCATCGGCCTCATCAAAAAGCGCCTCTCCGATGCCTTCGGCCCTGCGATCAAATCCACCTACGACGTGATCGGCGAGCCCACCGACTACGCCGGAGCCGCCGCCCTCGCTGCCGAAGACAAATACCAGTTCCAGTGGTGGGCGCTCGGTCAGGTGGGCGCGCGTCCCGCCGATCAGAAAAAGGGAGCCGACCGCGGCATCGATGGCCGTCTCTACTTCCACGACGACGAATCCGGCAAATCCAAGCAGATCATCTTTTCCGTAAAGCGCGGAGGTGTCACCGATCTCCCAGCTTCGCGACCTGCGCGGCGTCATCGAGCACGGAGAAAGCCGAAATTGGCGTCTTCCTCTGCTTCGAGGAGCCCACGAGGCCCATGCTCAAGCGAAGCCGCCGAAGCCGGGCTTTACACTCGTCCGACGGCAACCAGCCTATCCGCGCCTCCAGATTCTGACCATTCAGCAACTTCTTGACGGAAAACAGCCCGAGTACCCCGGCCACCGCCGCGACGCCACCTTCAAGAAAGCCCCCCGCAGCCGCCCCGCAGCCGCCGAGAATCTGACCCTGCCCCTTCTTCCCCCAGATTAAAATTGCCGAGGGATTTGCACATAATTACCTCCCTTCCACGCACAATACTCATAAGGACCTCCAGGGCAAATCCCCTCAAGCCTCCCCGCGCCGACAATTTCGCCCGCAACCCCTTTGCTGTCTAGATTCTGCGACTAAGTAGCTGTGCTTGCAACGGTTGCAGCAGATGTCATCCCGCATACGATTGAAAATGAATAATTACCCGCAAACTACCGGGAGGGGAGGGGGAAGCGGGAGGGTACGGACCGGGCACATAGCTGACATATTGAACCGGGGAGATATCTGACACTGCCCGTGCAAGGTGTGGTGACGAACCGGAATTTCAATTCCCGGCCGCCCTCAGCCACGCGCGAAGAAACTCCCGCAGCTCCCCCGGGGGCCTCAACCACACATCCGCCGCCGTGTCACGCCATTTGCGCCGCACCAGCACGCTGAGATGCGGACCCGCCGCTTCTTTGACGGCGCGGAAAGCCGACTCATCCGTGATGTCGTCGCCCAGATAGGTTGCCGGCGCGCCATCGCCAACCTCGCGCAGAATCTCCCGCACCGCTCCGCCCTTGTCACGCCCCACGCGCAGTTCCAGGCCCGACTCGAACTCCAGAAGGTTCAATCCATCCATCTCCACCAGAGGCTCGAATAACTCCCGCGTGCGCCGCTCGATGCGTTTCGCCTTGCCGGGCGATTGCCCGCGCCAGTGCATCACCGCCGCATTCGGTTTGTCTTCAAAGAGGCCGCCGAACGCATCGCATTTCAACTGCTCCCGCACTTTTCGAAGTTCTTGATCTGCCGCGAGAGTCGCCGCTTCCAGTTCGTAACGGCCATCGGGATAAAGTCGCGCGGCTCCGTGCAGTCCCCAGGTCTCAAGCCGCGACTCCAGGCCCAGCAACGGTGCGATCTCCTCCGGCGGACGGCCGGTGATTATCACCATGCGCGTGCGGCCCTGCCGCTGTATGCGCTGCAGCAGACTGCGAACGCCGGACCAGGGCCGCGCCTGGAAGCGATCAATGCGGAAGTCCGCCAGCGTACCATCGTAGTCCAGCAGCAAAAGAGGCGGCGGTGCGCCGGCGAATGCGCCAAAGAACTCACTCAACTTGTCGACGGTTTCTGGGGTCAATACTCGCTCTCTATGCCAGCCTGCGATTGGCGGAGTCCTTCGAATCTTCAGAAGCGGGCCCCACGGAACGATCATCCACGTCGTCGTAGTTCTCCAGGCGAAGCTCACGCAGCGCGCCCAGCACGTTGGCGGCCCAGCGGTAGATGTTGTGTTCCATGACCTGCCGGCGCATGCGCCGCATACGGAGCCGGCGTTCGGCGCGGTCCATGTCGAGACCGCGATGAATGGCCTCGGCTACACCGGCAATGTCATAGGGGTTCACCAGCAGCGCGTCGCGCAACTCGACGGCCGCGCCGGTGAACTTGCTCAGCACCAGCACGCCATCTTCATCGTCGCGCGCCGCCACATACTCCTTGGCAACCAAGTTCATGCCGTCGTGCAGTGAGGTCACAAGGCACAAATCAGCGGCCCGATACCAGCGATTCACTTCCTCGTGGGTGCACTGGCGCTCGATCAACACAATCGGTTTCCAATGGGCGGTCTGGAACCGCTGATTGATGCGCTCTACCGTCTCCTCCACTCGCCGCGCCAGTTCCACGTAGCTCGGGATGCGCGTCCGGCTGGGCGCGGCGATCTGCACCATGGTCAGCCGCTCCGCGTGCCAGGGGTGCTTCTCGATCAGTACCTCAAACGCCAGCAGCCGCTCCACGATGCCCTTGGTGTAATCCAGCCGGTCCACGCCCAGGGCCAGGGACTCCGCGCGCACATTGAACTCCCGCAGCAGCTCCTGACGCGCGAGTTTCCTCTCCTCCAGTTCCAGTTCCACATCGATCGTTTCGACACCTGGGTGCGGCCCTCCTTCAAACGCCACACTCACCGGATAAGGCTTTACGGAGCTCATGTGTCCGTGTCGCCGCACGGTCATGTGCTCGCGATCGGTGCGCGCCTCCATCACGCGATCCACGGTGTCGAGAAAATTATTGCAATGCAGCGGAATGTGGAATCCGATCAGGTCGGCGCCCAACAGCCCGTCAAGCAACTCGGCCTGCCACGGGCAAATCGCGAAGGCTTCGGGATTGGGCCAGGGAATATGCCAGAAGATCGCCACGCGGGCATCCGGTCGAGCCGTTTTCAACAGCCGCGGCAGTAGCGCGAAGTGGTAATCCTGCACAAACACGACCGGCGCTTCGCAATCTTCCATCTCTTCCAGCACTGCGGCAGCGAAGCGCTCATTTACCCGCTGGTAGCACTCCCAGTCGCCGGCGCGAAAGATGGGGCGGGTGTGGGCAATGTGGCACAGCGGCCACAACCCCTCATTGGCGAAGCCATCGTAATAGCTTGACTCCTCCTCATTTGACAGCCAGACCCGCCGCAATGTGTAACGCGGGTCCTTGGGCGGTACGCGCAGCCGGTCGAACTCGTCCACCGTCTCGGAGTCCGCGTTGCCGTTGCCGGTTGCGATCCACACCCCGTCGCACGCCCGCAGCACCGGCTCAATAGCCGTAACCAGCCCGCTCGGGGGCACCTCGCACACGATCTCCCGCCCCTGCCGCACATGCATGTAGGGCTCGCGGTTCGACACCACAAAGATTCGGCTGGAACCGGAGCGCTCCCGCATGTGCACGGCAAGTCTCTCCGCGGTCCACATGTTCTCGCCGGCATCGCGCAGGCGGGCTTCCGTCTCGGCTGCGGCACGGGCCTCAATCAGGCTCTCCGCCATGGTCTCCATTTCGCGGGCCAGGGGAGTAAATATGCCGAGCGCATCGGGACTGGGAGTGGCGCTACGATCGATATGACCGAGGCGCAAATGCTGCAGCCTCTCCGCGATGCGCGTCACAGGCTCCATCAGAAACGACCGCACCATCACGTACGTCACCAGTGCGATCAGAACCACCAGCGCCAGAATCCGCCAGAAACTCCCTCTCCACAGATCATTTCCCTGGGTGCGAATAAATCCCGCGTCAGATACCAGCACCAGGGCGCCCTGCAGCCGATTGCCGTCGTGCAGAGGAACGGCCTGTTCCAACCATTGCGTATCCCCTGTATGGCCGAAACCCGCGATTACCGCGCCTTTGCGGAGAGATTTTTCAACCTCAGCCGGAGCCAGAGAGCGCAACAAAACATCAGGACCGGCAGAGGCGATTAACGATCCCTGAGAATCGTAAACAGCCAGCAGAAGAACTCCGGCCCTCTCTTTGGACCGATTCACAAGCTCGACCAGCGGAGCCATGTAACCCGCAGCGAGCGAGCGCTCAAAATCCGGCTGGATGGTTGAGCCAAGCCACATCGACCGCCGCTCCAGTTCCTCCCGCAAAAGATGTTTATGGGCCAGAACTTCGAAGTACGTGAAGGCAACGGAGACAAGAGTGACGCAGGCGACCAGAGCGATGATCAGCCGCAAGCGAAATGAATGCATCTGGCTCCCTCCGCTCTCTCTATCTATCCGCTCTCTATTAGATACATGATACGCTCCGCACTTTTCCAGTTAGATGCAGAAGGGCCGAAAGACGGTTTGGCATTGCCGCCAGGGAAACCCCTCCTTTTTCAGAAACATATCGGAAGAGCGCCGTCTGGCCAGCGATCCGACCCCATCCAGCCACTTCCTGCCTGGATGAAAGAGGCGGGACTCCAGCAAACCCGTGGGGCACCTAGCGCCCCATGAGCTATTCTGTGCATGAGAGCGGCTGCCTCTCCATGCTGCACCACGTGGTCCGGGAGTCTGATGGCGCTAGAAACGATCGAAAGACCCGCCAAGCAAATCGTGCTCACGGTGCAGGATTACTCCCTGTTCTCATATCGCGCTGTCATGAATCTTTTCCGCCCGCCAATTTACTGGGCCGATTTTCTCATTCAGTCGGACATTATCGGCGTCGGGTCCGCCAGCATCGTGGTGCTCGCCGGGTTCTTCACCGGCGGCGTGCTCGCCGTGCAATCGGCTGCCACCCTGGCCGCCTTCGGCGCCAC
Organism: uncultured Acidobacteriota bacterium; assembly: GCA_963833995.1. Taxonomy (GTDB): domain Bacteria; phylum Acidobacteriota; class Terriglobia; order Terriglobales; family Acidobacteriaceae; genus Telmatobacter. The sequence continues at coordinate 547,838 of CAWIAE010000016.1, forward strand.
CGCCGTCACGGGCCGCTTCGTCGCCATGTCCATGATCCGCGAACTGGGCGCGGTGCTGACCGGCATCATGGTCTCAGGGCGCAACGCGTCCTCCATGGCCAGTGAACTCGGCTCCATGGTGGTCACCGAGCAAATTGACGCCATGCGTTCGCTGGGCGTCGATCCCATGCGCAAGCTGGTTACGCCGCGCATTTACTCCTGCATCACCATGCTTTTTTTCCTCACCATCGTGGCGGACTTTTTCGGCATCCTCGGTGGCGCAGCCGTCACCGTCTTCATGAACCACCAGAACGGCACGCAATACTTCTCCATGGCCTACGAGTACCTGCGCTTCCCCGATATCCTGCAGGGCCTGGTCAAGCCGCTCATCTTCGGCTATATCATCGCTTCCATCGGCTGCTTCTATGGGATGAAGACCACGGGAGGCACCGAGGGCGTGGGCCGCTCCACAATTCAGGCGGTCGTCACCTCTTCCGTGCTCATTATCTTCGTCGACTTTCTCATCAGCCAGTTGATGGTGGGGATCTTCAATCGATGAGCGGGAATTTGATCTCCGCGCCGCAGGCTTCCCACGCGACAACGGACGAAACAACTCCGGCCCTGGCCTTCCGCAATGTATCCATCGAATTTGACGGGCCGCAGGTGCTTGAAAATGTGAGCTTTTCCGTTGCACCGCACGAAACGCGCATCCTGCTGGGGCCCGCCGGCGTGGGCAAAAGTGTGCTGCTCAAACTGGCCAACGGACTGCTCTGTCCGGACCAGGGGAGCGTTCTGCTCTTCGGCGAAAATCTTTCGCATATGAAGGAGCAGCAGCTCTTTCCCCTTCGCACCCGCACCGGAATGGTGTTTCAGGAGGGTGCTCTCTTCGATTCGCTCACGGTTCGCGACAATGTCGCATACCTGTTAATCCAGCAGGGTGTCGCCGACGATGAGATTGACAAGCGCGTGCGCGAGGCACTGCACTTTGTGGGCCTGGACGAAACGTTCAGCCTCTTTCCCGATAGCCTCTCCGGCGGAATGCGGCGCCGCGTGGCCATCGCACGCGCCCTCATTCACCATCCTGACCTGCTGCTCTATGACTCACCCACCGGGGGCCTGGATCCCGTAACCTCCACCACTATCATCGAGCTCATCGTAAAGGAACGCGACGTGAACCGGACCCCCTCTGTGCTCGTGACGCACCGCCTGCAGGACGCCTTCACCATGACCTCCCATCGCTTCGACCCCGCGGCTGACCGCATGGTCCCGCTGCCTAAAGGCGAAACGGACCCCAACACAACCTTCCTCATGCTCAATGAAGGACGGCTGATCTTCGACGGCACCCTGAGCGAACTCGTCGGCAGTCAAGACCCGTTCGTGCGCGAGTTTCTGGAGTAGGACCCGCGCCGCCTTTCGTCGATTTCGCATCCAATCGGCAGTATGTAGTCTCACTCGCAGTGCAGAACGTATCGTTGCGGAGCGAGAGTACCGGGCTGCGCGAAGTATTGGATACGAGAAAAATCGCTCTGGATCATCGGCGATACCGGCACAGGGACGCGGACTCATCGGAGACGAACTTGCGACGATTGCTGGAAGCCATTTTGCTGGTTCTGCTCCTCGTTGCGACGGCAAGCAGACAGGCGTCTGCCTATTCCCTGTTGACCCACGAAGAACTTATTGATCTCACATGGCAGGACTCCATCGTTCCCCTCCTGCTGAGCCACTATCCCAACCTCACGGCTGCCGAGCTCGATCGCGCTCGATCCTATGCGTACGGCGGTTGCGTGATCCAGGACATGGGCTACTATCCCTTTGGCGACCTCTCCTACTCCAACCTCACCCACTACGTGCGTTCCGGCGATTTCGTGGTGAATCTCTTTCGCGATGCACAGAACGCCAATGAGCTCGCCTTCGCCGTGGGCGCGCTCTCCCATTATGTCGGCGATTCCATCGGCCACTCCCAGGCCACGAATCTCGCCGTGCCCCTCGAGTTCCCCAAGCTGGGCGCGAAATACGGTCCTGCAGTGAGCTATGCCGAAGGCAAACACCAGCATGTGCAGACGGAGTTCGCTTTCGACATCGAAGAGATTTCGCATCATCGGATGGCGCCGGTTCATTATCTCCGGCATATCGGGCTTCGGGTACCGGTGCGGCAACTGACCCTGGCCTTTTACCAGACCTATGGCATCACCGAGAAGTTTTCCGGCGGACGTAAACGGCTCTTCAATGTTCCAGGCTACCGGTTCGCTGTGCGCAGCTTTATCCCGCGCATCGCATATGCCATTACCCTCCTGCATCGCCACGACGAGCCCGTCGATTCAAATACTCCGGATTTGCTCGAAATCGAAAGCGAAGTGGCTGCGGTAGCAGCTCAAGACGATTGGCAACTCTACAGACGCAAGGCGGGAATCGGGACCTATGCCCTGGCCGGGCTTATCTTCATCATCCCTAAAGTTGGCCCACTGAAGCTGGTGGACGTAAAGGGTCCGACTCAGGCCACGAAGGAGGAATACGCTCACAGCGTGATTCTTTCCACGACTGTCCTTCGACGGATGCTGAATCGATTCACTCCACCCTCGGCTACCCGGAAATTGGCTCCTAACACAAGCGCGAGCGATCATCATGCAGCGCATTCCCCGGTGCAGGTTCGTCCGGGAGACTCGGCCGCGGCGGCGAAAGACTTGTTGCAATCGAACGACCCCCGGCATCCTCTGCCGGATCGCGACCTCGACACGGGGCGCGTGGTACAGCCGGGTGGCTATTCGCTGACGGATTCGACGTACGCGAATCTTCTCCGCCGTCTCACGCACCATCCCAGGCAGCCCATTCCTCCCGGCATCAAGGAAGACATCCTGGCCTACTACGCAAATCCAAACCTGCCCATCACCACCAAGAAGGACCCAAAGAAATGGGCGCAGGTTCTTGCGGATCTCCAAATCCTTAAGACCATGCCCACCAGCATCGAGATGCAGCCTTATCCCATGTACGACGGCGACACAGAGAAGAATGAATAGATGGCGCATCCTGCTTACGCCTCATTGCCCTCTGCGCAGACTCCGTCGCTGCATCAAGGCCTTTGCGAATCGCCGCGCATAGATGAAGAGATTCAGCGCGCACACCGCGACTCCGGCACAGGCCACGATCCAGCCGGGAAGATTCGGGTAGACAATCGCGTCAAGGTAGTGCAACAGGAAACTGCCCTGATACGCCGCCGCGCCGGCTCGCGATTCAAAGAACTCCTCGGCCAGCGTCAGCGGGCATGGCCACGGGCTCACTTCCACCACAATTCCCCACAGCAGCGCCAAAATATGCACGGCGCTCCACACCGGGCGCCCGCGCGTCCACAAAGCGCCGAAGATCACCAGTCCAAGCCATGCCAGGTGAACCGCTAGAATCAGCGCTGCAGCCTCAGCCATCGCTCGCGCACCCTCGCCTCATGCTACGGCTTGCGCCAAGTTCGGCCTAACGGGACAAACCGCGTCTTCCGCGCCCCTTCCCGCATCTGCTAGCCTTGCAGTTTCGAGTTTCTCAACGAACGGCAGGTGCATCATGGGATTCAAATTTCAGGGTTTCGATTTTCTCCATCTCGATTCCAGCTTCAGTGAAGATGAGCTGCTCGTCCGCCGCACAGCCCGCGACTTCGTCGAAGACAACCTCATCCCCATCATCGAGGAGTGTTTCCGCACCGAGCGCTTTCCGCGCGAACTGGTGCCCATCATGGGCGAACTGGGCTTCTTCGGCGCCAACCTCGAAGGCTATGGCTGCGCCGGCATGTCCAACGTCGAATACGGCCTCGTGATGCAGGAACTCGAACGCGGCGACTCCGGCCTGCGCAGCTTCGTCAGCGTCCAGTCCGCGCTGGTCATGTATCCCATCTACACCTTCGGCTCCGACGAGCAGAAGAACACCTGGCTTCCGGCCCTCGCCACCGGCGAAAAGCTCGGCTGCTTCGGGCTGACCGAGCCCGGCTTCGGCTCGAACCCCGGCGGCATGACCACCACCGCGCGCAAATCCGGCGACGAATACATCCTCAACGGCGAAAAAATGTGGATCACCTCCGGCAACATCGCCGACGTCGCCGTGATCTGGGCCAAAGTCGAAGACGAAGACAATCATGGTCCGTGGTTTCCTGGTGGAAACAGACCGCCCCGGCTTCTCCGCCATCGAGGTCCACGGCAAGTGGTCGCCTGCGCGCCTCCGTCACCAGCGGCCTCTCGCTCCAGGACGTGCACGTCCCAGCCGCGAATCTGCTGCCCGGCACGGGCGGCCTCAAGAGCCCGCTCATGTGCCTCAACCAGGCTCGCTATGGCATCGGCTGGGGGGCCATCGGAGCGGCCATGTCCTGCTACGACACGGCCCTGCAATATGCCAAAGCGCGCAAGCAGTTTCACGGCCAGCCCATCGCCAGCCACCAGCTCATCCAGGAGAAACTGGTGTGGATGGCGAGCGAAATCTCCAAGGCCCAGCTGCTCTCGCTCCACGTTGGCCGCCTGAAAGATGCGGGCACAGTGGGCCACCAGCACATCTCCATGGCCAAGCGCAACAACGTTTGGATGGCTCTCGAAACGGCGCGCATGGCGCGCGACATCCTCGGCGCCAACGGCATCACCGAGGACTATCCCATCATGCGCCACATGATGAATCTCGAGTCCGTAAAGACCTATGAGGGCACCCACGACATCCATGCGCTGATCCTCGGCCAGCACCTCACCGGCATCGCCGCTTATTGAAGCAATCCGGTTCTCATGCTTCCTGGTGCTCGCATTGTTCCTGATGTTCCTGATGCTCTTCCTGTTGAGCCGGCGCAGCGGCTTCCGCAGCAGGGGCTTCCGACGCGGCGACGTGCGCTTCTTCAATCGGCGCAGGAACCGAAACAAATGGTTCCAGGCATTCCATCAACTTATCCAGCATCCCGCCCCGAACCATCAACTGTTCAATCTTCACTCGGATTTCCGCTCTCTCTTCGGTCGCTTGTTCGAAAGCAAGATTATAGCCATTAATGGGCATTGGTCTTATCCTTGGGCGAATACTACCACGCGAACAACTTCTATCTCGTCGCAGTTATTCGCTAAGCTGTGCAAAAGTGGTTTGGCATTGGAGATTTAATCGTATGTTGGCCGACTCCCTCAAAAAAGCCGGCCATCAGATAAGTTGGCAAGCTAAGTGGCCGTAGTCTTCAAGGAAGCTAGTAACTTGCCAACTTAGACTCATGAGTAACTATGTTCCCGCATGTTAGTAACTAATCAGCGACGCTGGACGATATCCGAAAGTCGGGACCTTTTGAAAATGCATCCAGCGCTCTCAAAGCTGCCCCTGCTCCTCTGCGCGTTCATCGCACTCAAGCTTCCGCCGCAGTAATGGATCGGTCAGCGCCGCCATCAGCGCCGCCACATCTCCAATCTGCTTTCCCAGGACCGACGGCAGCAATTCGCACGCAGCCGCGGCCTGCGGCAGCGCCTCTTCGCGCAATCACCCTGCGCGCCGGCCCCAGGATGCGCTCACCCAGCGCCACGCCCAGCGAACCAAAGACGATCACCTGCGGATTCAAGGCATCGATCAACAGCGCCAGTCCGCGTCCCATCCATTTGCCTGCCGCCCCGGCCACTTGCAATGCCTCGGGATCATCGCTCACCATTGCCTCCACCAGTGCGCGAATCGGCGTTTCAGTGCTCCAGCGCGCGGGAAACATCTGCGCCGCCAGCTCCACCAGCCCCGCGCCCGACGCAAATGACTCCCAGGATCCCCTCTTCCCAAATCCGAGCGGCCCATCCTCCGCCAGCCGCCAATGGCCAATCTCGCCCGCAGTGTCGCTGGCTCCGCGCAGGATCTGGCCATTGACAATGAACCCTCCGCCCACTCCGGTCCCAAACGTCAGAAAGATCAGATGCCGCAGATCCGTCCGGTCTCTGCCCACGCCAAAATGAAATTCGGCCAGTGCCCCCGCATTTCCGTCGTGCTCGATCACCACCGGAATCCCGGGAAAATGCTTCCATCAGCCGCGCCTTCAAGGGCACGTTGATGCCATCCCGGCAGATGCGGAGGATCGAGCAGGAATCCTTCATCGATCCTGAGCGGCCCGCCGACAGAGACGCTGATGGCGCCGATGTTCCGCCCCGCGCTCCGCGCCTCGTCCATCAGCGCCTGCGCCTGTTCAACAATCGCGGGAAAAGTGGCGGCAAACGGTTCGGCCGCCCGCGTCGGCATCTCGATCCGCTGCAGCATCTCGCCTTCCAGCGTGCCCTCAACGCAGGCCGTCTTCGTGCCGCCGATGTCGAAGCCGAGAATGGTTCGCCGACCCGATCGCGTGCCTTCCGTCAATTTCATCACCGCCTTCCGCAGGCCGATCTATCCGCATCTAGCCTCAAAGATTCGCGGGAATTCTACCATCCACGTCGCCTCCTCAAAAGCAACACTCGACAACCCTGGCACGATGCGGCATAGTCGAAACCATGCGCAGACTAAGTCCTCTCTCTGCTCTTCATCTCCCTGTCCGGCATTCCTGCTCTCCCTGCGATGGCGCAGCCGCCTGCTCCCGCACCCATCGTGCTCCACGCCGCGCGCCTGCTTCAGGTCGACACCGGCAACATTCTCCAGCCCGGCGAAGTGCTCATTGAAGGCGAGCGCATCCGCGCCGTCGGCGCCTCGGTCGAGCATCCGGCAGGCGCCAAAGTCATCGACCTCGGCGACACCACGCTGCTGCCCGGCCTGATCGACTGCGCACGTCCACCTCTTTCTGCATCCCGGCGCGGAAGACCTGCAGACCGTCGAGGAGTCCGTTCCCTGGCGCGTGATTCTCGCCGAGCAGGCCGCCAAGGCCGACCTGATGGCCGGCTTCACCGCCGAGCGCGACATGGGCACTGAAGGCGCAGGCTCCGCCGACACCGCCATTCGCAACGCAATCGACCAGGGCCTCATCCCCGGCCCGCGCATGCGCATGAGCGGCAACGCCATCGACATTCTCGGCGGCCACGAAGACGCCATCGGCTTCAACCCCGCGCAGCACGTGCTTTCCAATGCCGACTACGCCAACTCCGCCGAACAGATCGTCGAAGTCATGCGCGAGCAGCACAAGGAAGGGCTCGGACTTCGTCAAGATCTATGAGACCGGCCCGGATCACCATGATCGACGGCGTGCTGCACACGCCCTACCAATACACCGCAGGCGCAACTGGCCGCCGCCGTCGAAGAAGCCAGGCGCCTCGGCACGAACAGTCGGCGTCCACGCCATGGGCGAGCCCGGCACGCTCTACGCGGCGCAGGCCGGCGTCGCCTCCATCGACCACGCCACCCAGCTCAGCGACGAAACCATGCGCCTGATGCGCGAGAAGGGCATCTTCGCCGTGCCCACCTTCACCATCTTCGACTACTTCGCCCACCACCGCAGTCGGCGCCACGGAAGCCGCAGCGAAGGCGCGATGCTCGACTACAAGATCAGCGAGTTCAAAAAGCAGATGGCCGCCGGCATTCCCTTTGCCGTGGGCTCCGACGTGGGTCCGTTCCCGCACGGCACGCAGGCGCGCGAACTGACGCTGATGGTGCAATACGGCATGAAGCCGCTGGCCGTGCTGCAGGCCGACATGATCAACGGCGCAAAGTTGCTCGGCTGGGAGGGCCAGATCGGCGAACTCAAGCCCGGCTACTACGCCGACATCGTCGCCGTCCCCGGCAATCCGCTCGACGATATCAGCGTCGTCGAGCACGTGAGCTTTGTGATGAAGAACGGCGAGGTCGTGCGGCAGTGACCAAAGGTTACTTCATTGCCGACGTCGCGGCCTGTTGCGCCCGCCGCGCATGGAGCTTTTCAAGCGCCAGCCGGAAGCGCTTGTGCTTGCCGGCTCCAGCGACTCCTCCACCGCCTTGCGATAGCCGCCCAGATAGATCGAATACAGGATCGCGAGCGAGCAGCCGATTCCCCAAAGAAATCCGATGCAAAGTCCAAACACCGCCGCGAGCCCAAAGTCAATCATCGGCTCGCCTCTCGCGTCCATTCTCGCCTCAGATCGTTACAACCAACTCGGAATAGCTCCAGCTGAATCACCTACACCGCCACCGTAAAGCTGTCCTCGCTGCGCGTCACCGCGTGATACAGCGTGTCGCGCTCCACCGGCACGCGCCCCGCTTCGGTGATCAGCCGGCAGAGTTCCTTGCGCGTCATGCCCTGCGGCGTGGTCGCGCCGGCATCGTGATAAATCTTCTCCTCGATCACCGTGCCGTCCAGATCGTCGGCGCCGAAACGCAGCGCAATCTGCGCGATCTTCGGCGTCATCATCTGCCAGTACGCCTTGATATGCGGGAAATTATCCAGCAGCAGCCGGCTCACCGCAATCTGGCGAATATCCGTCAGCCCCGTGGTCACCGGCAGGTGATCGAGCGGCGTGTTTTCTGGATGAAAGGCCAGCGGAATAAAGGTCTGGAAACCGCCCGTCTCGTCCTGCAGCGCGCGCAGCTTCAGCAGGTGGTCCACGCGGTCTTCGTCGTTCTCAATGTGGCCGTAGAGCATGGTCGCGTTCGATTTGAATCCCAGCTTGTGCGCCAGCCGCGCCGTCTCCAGCCACTCATCGCCGTCAATCTTGTGGTCGCAGATAATGGACCGCACCCGCGCCGCAAAAATCTCCGCGCCGCCGCCGGGCATCGAGTCCACGCCCGCCTCGCGCAGCTTCACCAGCGTCTGCTCGATGGTCAGCTTGGCCCGCCGCGCCAGGTAGGCCACCTCCACCATGGTGAAGGCCTTGATGTGCACCTTGGGAAAGCGCTCCTTCAGTCCCCGCACCAGGTCGAGAAAGTATTCCAGCGGCAGATCGGGATGCAGCCCGCCGACGATGTGAAACTCCGTCACCGCCTCGGAGTAGCCCGAAGCCGCGGTCTCCCACGCCTCTTCCAGAGCCATGGTGTAGCCGGCCGGGTCGCCCTTCTTGCGGCCGAAGGCGCACAGCTTGCACGCCGCCACGCACACGTTGGTGGGGTTGATGTGGCGATTCACGTTGAAGTAGGTCACATCGCCGTGCATCCGCTCGCGCACATGGTTCGCCAGCCAGCCCACGGCCAGCACGTCGCGCGAGCCATAAAGCGCCAGCCCGTCGTTGAAGTCGAGCCGCTCGCCTGCCATAACCTTGGCGGCAATCGGCTCAAGCCGCGGGTCGTAACTCCGGAAGGAGCGTGTTTGACCGGAATCCGCCGACTCAGTCTTCATCTCTCAATGATACCGAAATTCGGTGAGACGCATCACCTCAGGCCCAGTTCCGGACCGGCCGCGCGCGGTTCCACCAGCACGCCCTGGTTCAGCGAGGCTGCCATCAACCGCCCGCCTGCCGCCCGCACTGCGGAAAGCCGGTAGCCCGTCTGCCACCACTTCCAGTCCAGCGTCTTGGTATCGATGGCATAGACAAAATCGCTGCCCCGCGAGCTGACCAGCATCTTGTCCAGCCGCGGATCGTAGTAGAGATCATCTACATCCGCGAGGGGCAGCCGGTGAACCCACATCCAGGTCTTGCCTTTGTCCCGTGTAAAGTAGACGCCCTCGCGCGCTCCCAGCCACAGCGTGCCGTCGGGAGAAAACGCAACGCGATGAATGCGCGTGAGCATGGTGGGAATTCCCAGCGGCCACCAGCTTTGCCCGCCGTCCTTTGAAAGCACCACGCCGTCCGGCCGCGCCGCGGCCATCATCGCCCCGTGCGCGGTTACCGACAAGTATCCCGCCACGCCCATCACCGGGCCGCCCTGCCAGGTGGCGCCGCTGTCCCGGCTGGTAAAAAGGCCGCCTGCGGTAGAAGCCAGCCAGGCGTCGCCTGAGAAATCGAGCGCAAACACGCGCCCGTCCATTTCCCGCGGCTGATCCTTTACCTTTTTTTCGATGTTCACGCGTGTGCCGCGGAGTGTCTCATGGGCCGTCTTCACCAGCGTATTGGCGATCGTTTCTCTCGGCTGCCAGTCCGACGCGCCAGACTCCAATGCAAAGATGCCGTCATTGGTGCCCGCCAGAATCGTGCCGTCCGGTGCCTGCGCCAGCACAAACACATCCCGCCCGTCCAGCCCATCGGCAATCTGTTTCCACTGCGCTCCGCCGTTGTCTGAGACAAAGACGCTGCCGTAGGATTTGTCGTTCACCACACCGGCAAAGATTCGCGAAGGCTGCTGGCGGTCCACCAGCAGCGCCTCCACCTTGCGCTCTGAGAATCCCTTGTTCGTGGGCACAAAATTCGCCGCCGCATCATCGCTCACCAGAACGCCGCCCCGATCCGTGGCCAGCAGCACCCGCTCAGGATTCGCCGGATCGACGTACACATCGTTCACAATCACGTCCGGCCCGGTCATGCGCCTGAAGGTCCTGCCCCCATTCACTGTCTTGTAGAGTCCCTCGGTGGTTCCGGCATACACCACTTCGCGATTCGTCCGGGTCCTGCCGCAACACGCGCGTTCTGCGCGCCGTCGCAGGAATGCCCTGAATCTTGCGGAACAGCGCGCCCGCATTCTCGCTCTTGTAGATCCCGCTGCACGCGCTCGTATACACGATGCGCGGCTTGTCGGGATCGATGATGATCGAGAACACATCGGAGTCGTCGATCAGGCCCTTCTTGATGTTGTGCCAGGTCTTTCCCCCGTCGGTGGTCTTCCAGGGCAGATGCCAGGTGCCGGCATACACGATATCGGGGTTGGCCGGATCGACCGCCAGCGACTCAACTTCGTGAATTTCGCGGCTGCCCGGCGGGCTGATCTCGTTCCAGGTAGCGCCCCCGTCCAGGCTGCGGAACACTCCCTCAAGAGTGCCGGCAACCAGCATCTCCGGGGCCGATGGCGCCTGCAAAAAAGCCCGGATGGACTGTCCGCGCAATCCCGGCGCCTCGGTCCAGTTCCGTCCTCCATCCTGGCTCACCCAGAGCCCGCCGCCCGTTCCGTCCAGCGCCCATGCCGCCGCATACACAATGGCCGGATTCGCTGAATCCACAACGATGTGGTCGACCACCAGGTCATCTGAAGCGCCCAGCGTCGAAAGCCGGTGCCAATTTGCACCGCCATCGGTCGATTCGTAGATGCAGCTGTTGGTGGTGCCCAGATAGAGATGACTGGGATGATCGGGAACCGCAGCAAAGGATCGAGCATCCCCGCCGTCAGGGCCGATGGCACTCCACGGCGACTGCGCACCGAGCCCGGCTGCAGCCAACACAAGGAAAAAAACGAACAAAGCCGGAACCAATGAACCGCGCCGGTGTGGTGAAGCAAGGCGTATCAGCTGACACCGCATCAAGAAAGCTGCTCCAAGTCTTACCTCAAGGCTACAAAAAAGCGCTACTAAATGGAAGAGGCCGACCGGCACGCCGGTCAGCCTCGCAGAATTGCAGAGGAATCGGTTCTTGCTCCGGCCAGTCCCCTTACCCGCTGGTTACCTGCCCGGTATTCAACGGGAGTGCCCAGCCCGTGAGCCTGCTCCAGGCTGAGGAGCAGGCTCAACGGAACTTCAGTTACTGGGCTGCCGGATGCGCCCTGTGATGATGCCGTTGCGGCAGGGGCTTGCGCACCTCCGGCTTCACAGTTGACTCGTCGACCGGCGTGGTTCCCTGCACGTCTTCTGAGAAGTTCGCTCCGGCCGGCACAAGGTAGTCTTCCACCTTCTGCCCATCCTCAGTGCCCGTGGCCACGCTGATGCGGGAAGGATCGATGCCCTTGTCCGTCACCAGGTAAGCCTTGGCATTCACGGCGCGCTGCGCGGCATAGTCCTCCACCTTGGCGTGCTTGTGGTGGGCTGCGTATTTCTCTTCCCGCGCCTGCTTTGCCTTCTCCTTGGCGTTTGATTCACCTACCAACACCGCCTTGGCGTCGGCCTGCTTTTGCAGATCGAGCGCCACATCGTCCAGGCAAGCCTTGGCTTCATTGTCAACACGCGTGGGACGCCGCTTGTCAGTTTCGAAGCTGAGGGAGCAAAGCGCCTGTGCGTGCGGTTGCGGCGGCGGCGGCGGTGCTTCAATGGTCACCGTTGTGGTCGCAGTCGCACTGTGGCTCTTGTCGTCCGATACCTTGCAGGTAATGTCGACCGGACCGGTCGGCGCGCCTGTCGATGAGAACGTCGCGGTAGTGCCGTTCCCGTTGATTGATCCCGATGCCGCCGAATACTCGTAGGTCAGCGGACGGTTTTGCGGGCTCACGCCGGAAGCGGTAATCGTGCTCGTTTCACCCGGCTTGATCGTGGTGGGGCTGGCCGAGCAACTGATCGTCGGCGGTTCAAATTCCTTCACCGTGAAGGTGGCCGTGCTGTCCGCTGTCTCCCATGGCTTCAGGCCTTCTTTTCCCGGCTTCCCTTCCTTCACATTGCACTTCACGGTGTAGGACCCAGGCGCCAGCGAAGAAGTGTTGACAGTGGCCGTAGTGTCATTCCCGGTCACGCCTTCTCCTGACCAGCTATACACCGCATGCATCTTGGGATTCAGCGCGCCGGCCGTTGCCGTCAGCGCCACCGGCTCGCCAGGGAACACCGAAGTCGGATTGGCCGAGCAGGCCAGCGTCACCGGCGGGGGCGGAGCAAGTGTCCCCACGTGGAACACCAGTCCGCCGCTCAGGCGCGCGGCATTGATGTTGGCGCGGCCGCCAGAAACGCCGGGGCCAAAGTCGGCGTGCATGTACTCGTAGTCCGCCTGAAATATCCGAATGGCCAACCGATGATTGAACCACGGAGTTTCATAATCCACTCCGCCGCCCGCCGTCAGATCCGGTCCCCACCTGAAAGGGTTGTGGTCGGGTCCGTCAACGCGTGCCGCCCCGACTAGACCATGCACAAATGGCGTCAGATCCTCGGTCGGAAAACGGAAGATGATGCCGCCCCCAAGGGTCGTGAATCCATCGTCGTTTCCGTGTGTCCCGACGTTACTTCCATTGGGATTCTGCGTTCCCCACTCGTGCAGACCGAACTCCCCCTGCGCGCCTACGTATTTATTGAAGAAATACGCACCGCTGAACAGGCCGCCCACGTTCACGGCGTTGTAGTTGAAGGGAATCACCGTCCCGTCCGCCTGCGGCACGCTCACACTACCTTTCGGCGCCAGATAACTGAAGCCGGCGAAGATATCCCACCTTGAGGGAGAATCTGCCGAAGGGCCTTTTGCGACTGGCTTTGCCGAATTCTGCGCTGACAAGACAATGGGCATGATGGCGACACATGCCAACGCTGAAACCCGGCACAAAAACTTCAATTTCATCGAGTGCATTTTTTATCCTCCGCGGTTCAACTGATCATGTTTTCAATCCTGCGGCAGATCGCCTGATAGCGGTGAAACCCCCGCAGTAAACCTCTGGGCTCCAGTGAAAATTGGATCGCGAAACAGCAATTCAACACTGTCAAACTTACCATAGGAGGAATGGGCAGCGCGCCAATACCACCCCAAAATGCCGCGAAACGAGTCCCCCCTGGGCAGCTTTCACGGCTGGTCAGTGCTTGAAAAAATCGCTGTTAATCCGCGCGTCAGGAGTTGAGCGGACCGCAGGCGCACCGAACCTTCTTTTGTAGAAGCGCAGTTGGATAAATGAGTTGCTCCGCCGTAAAGCGTCCTCAGACATTCGCTTCCATCGACAATCACCGATTTTCGTCCGGCAATCGCCCGCTCTCCTGAAAGCGGCCACATCCTGCCCGTCCCCATTGAGAACAGCCTTGGAGCGCCTTACCTTGCCGGAGCGCGAAAAGAGGCGAGAACTCTCCTCGGAGCCCGCGGGATAAGGTGCTTAGGCCCAAGCACATAACATGATGGAATGCCATCGAAATCAACCCCTTGGCGCCTCAATCGGGACGTCCTCGAACCAAGCCAACCTCTAAACGACCGGAAACCACCCAGGGACAATGCCGCCAGGCCCCTCTCTCTGTAAAGAGGCCTGGCCGGCGGTCTGGTTTCCACAACAGCTTTTCAACCGTGCCTTCCGCGAGCGGAACACACGGTCGACAGCCGGTTACTGCGACTTCTTGTGGTGATGCCGTGCACCCAGAGCCTTGCGCTCCTGCGGCTTCACTGTCGACTCGTCCACAGGCGTAGTCCCCTGGACGTCCGTGGAGAAGTTCGCTCCCGCGGGCACCAGGTAGTCTTCCACCTTCTGGCTGTCTTCTGTGCCGGTGGCTACGCTGATCCGGGAAGGATCGATGCCCTTCTCCTTCACCAGGTAGTCCTTGGCATTCACCGCGCGCTGCGCAGCGAAGTCCTCGACTTTTGCCCGCTTGTGCTTGGCCGCGTACTTCTCTTCCTTCGCGGTCTTCGCCTGTTCCTTCGCATCCGCATTGCCAACCACAACGATCTTGGCATCGGACTGCTTCTGCAGGTCGAGGGCTACTTCGTCCAGGCAGGCTTTGCCTTCGTTGTTCACGCGAGTCGGACGCCGCTTGTCCATATCCATGCTGAGCGAGCAGAGCGCCTCGACGTGAGGGACGGGCGGCGGCGGCGGCGCAACAATCGTCACGCTGGTGTCGGCGCTCGCGTTGTGGCTCTTGTCGTCGGCAACCTTGCAGGTGATGCTGACGGGACCCGTCGGCGCACCGGTCGACGAGAAGGTAGCGGTCGTTCCCGTCCCTTCCACCGAACCTGCGGATGCCGAGTAGCTATAGGTCAACGGCCGATTCTGAGGACTCGATCCCGTCGCCGTGATTGTGCTCGTATCCCCGGGTTTGATCGTGCTGGGGCTCGCCGAGCAGCTGACCGTCGGTGGTTCGAATTCCTTCACGGTAAAGCTGGCTGTGCATTCGGCGGTTTGGCCGGGCTTCAACCCTTCCTTGCCCTTTTTGCCTTCCTTCACATCACCCTTCACCGTAATGCTGCCCGGAGCCAGGGAAGCTGTGTTCACCGTAGCCGTCGTGCCGTTGCCGGTTACTCCGTCTCCGCTCCAGCTGTAAATCAGGTTGTTGTTTTTCTTGGTGCTCACCGATGCGGGAGTGGCCGTGACCGTGACCTGCTCACCAGGGAAAACAGAAGGAGGGGTGGCATTGCACGCCAAGGTAATTGGCGGAGCCTTCTTGCACCCCATTGGCAGGAAAGCTAAACACGTGAGTGCCAGAACCAGACAAACAGACTTCAAACCTCGCAATTGCATTTTGATTTTTCCTCCGCAATCCTACTGACAAAAAAGCGGAAAAGTCCGTTCAAGCGAACAGCTTCCGGTTAGAGTAAAGAGCGATCAGCTCTGAAAGAGGTAATCAAACACAGCACAGAGACCCAATAAACCTACCATTGGAGGCACTCGACAGAACACAATGTTCGATTGATTCCCCCGAATCCCCCAAAACACGATAACGCACGCACAACCATTCGTTGCCTAGGCGATTTGCGCCGGTAACCGATATGGCAAACACTTCACTTCATTCTGCATTCAAAGTCTTGAGCAGACTGCGCGGTTCGCGCTGAATCTTCTCCTGGAGCAGCGTAATTGCATAAATGAGTTGTTCAGGTCGTGGCGGACATCCTGGAACGTACACGTCCACGGGAACCACCTGGTTTACTCCCTGAACAACCGCATAGTTGTTGAAAACTCCTCCGGAAGTGGCGCAGGCTCCCATCGAAATCACCCATTTCGGCTCCGGCATCTCATCGTAGAGCCGCCGGATGACTGGAGCCATCTTCTGACAAACTCGACCCGCCACGATCATCAGGTCCGATTGGCGGGGAGAAGGCCGGAAGACCTCGGCGCCGAAGCGCGCAATATCAAACCGCGATGCGCCCATCGACATCATCTCGATGGCGCAGCAGGCAAGACCAAACGTCATTGGCCACATGGAACTCTTGCGCACCCAATTGATGGCAAAATCCAGTGAAGTCAGAAGCACGCCCTCCGGCTGCTCGAAGCCGTAGTTCGCTTCCTTCACCTTGAAGCGGTTCTTCGCACTGCTCTCCAGTGCACCAAATACGTAGCGGTCGCGCTCCTGAACTGGACCCATACAACAAATATAAACCCTTCCGGGCCAGCGTTACGCGCCTCGATAGGGCATCAGTGTGAGATGCGCCGGCTTCAATTCAAAGTGAACGAGCTTCTGCCCACACACCGAGGCCTGCCAAATCACGAGGCTTTTGGCCGCGAGGCCCGGCACCATCGAAAGCGGCACTCCGCGCAGATTTTTCGCTGTCTTCCGCAAATGATGGGCGGGAAAGCACTCGCGTGCGCTATTCTTCAATGTTCACCAACTCATGCCAAGGGGATACGGCGCCCAGTCGAAGGGCGCGCGCCGCTGAACGGCCACCGGGAAACTTCATCCTTGCTCAGCAGGTTGAACGAGCCCTCGGAGCCATTTCCCGGCCCCGCATCCGGCTGAAGTACGCAATTTTCGGAGCAGAATCAAGCATGCGCAGTATCAAGCTCGTGGGATCCGCATTCCTCTTTTGCCCAGCCCTGTCTCTGGCGCAGACGCCCGCATCAGCCGCCGCCGCACAGGCCCCGGCCACCCAGGCCCAGGTCGCCGCACTCCAGCAGGCCATCCAAAACGCCCAGTCGTCCGCCGACAACGCATGGATGCTGACCTCCGCGGCCCTTGTTCTGCTCATGACCGGGCCGGGCCTGGCGCTCTTCTACGGCGGTCTCGTGCGCCGCAAAAACATCCTCGGAACCATGATGCAGAGCTTCGCCATGATGGGCCTCGTCACCATCCTTTGGGCCGTCGCCGGATACTCGCTTGCGTTTGGCCACGGCAATCTTTTCATCGGCGGCTTCGAGCATTTCTTTCTCCGGGGCGTGGGGCTCACCCCCAATCCCGACTACTCCGCCACCATCCCCGAACAGACCTACATGGTCTACCAACTCATGTTCGCTATCATCACTCCGGCCCTCATCACCGGCGCTTTCGCTGAGCGCATGAAGTTCAGCGCCATGGCTGTATTCCTCTCGCTCTGGTCGCTGTTCGTCTACAGCCCCATGGCTCACATGGTCTGGGGAGTGGGCGGCCTGCTCAACGCCAACGGCGGCCGCATTCCGAGCCTCGATTTTGCCGGCGGCACAGTGGTCCACATCACTTCGGGCGTCTCGGCGCTCATCACCGCCATCTACCTGGGCAAACGTCTTGGCTATCCCCACTCCAATATGCCGCCTCACTCCATGGTCCTCAGCTTCATCGGGGCCTGCCTGCTTTGGGTAGGCTGGTTCGGCTTCAACGCCGGTTCGGCTCTCGGCTCAGGACCGCTGGCCACTTCGGCCTTCGTCAACACCCACTTTGCCGCGGCCGCCGCTGCCTTTGGTTGGACCATCGCCGAGTGGATCCACAACGGCAAGCCCACTGCTCTTGGAGCCATCTCCGGCGCGGTCGCCGGCCTGGTCGCCATCACTCCAGCCTCCGGGTTCGTCCAGCCCTTCTCCGCCCTGCTCATCGGCGTCATTGCCGGAGCCTTCTGTTCCTTCATGGTCTTCGAAGTCAAAAGCCGCCTCGGCTATGACGACTCCCTTGACGCCTTCGGTGTTCACGGAGCCGGCGGAACCCTCGGCGCACTCCTCACCGGACTGTTCGCCACCAGCGCCATCAATGCGGCCTTCGGCAAGGGCGTGCCCACCGGCGCGATCGACGGCCACTGGGGCCAGGTGCTCAACCAGGCTGCCGGCGTCGGCGTCGCCTGGGGCATCTCCGTCGTTGGTACACTGGTCCTGCTCATCCTTGTCGATAAGATCATCGGGTTGCGCGTCTCGCCTGAGCAGGAGTCTGAAGGTCTCGATCTGTCGCAGCACGGCGAAGAAGGCTACGACCTGAATTCCTGAGTTGTCCTTGAAAGAAAATCCGAGGGCACTCCTGCACGGAGTGCCCCGGCCTGATACGCTGGCAAACGAGGCATTTGCATATGCTCAAGATTGAGGCGGTTCTGCAGCCTTCCAAACTGGATGCGGTCAAGGATGCGCTGCTCGAGGCGGGCATCGAAGGCATGACCATTCTCGAGGCCCGCGGCCATGGCCGGCAGAAGGGCCACACCGAGTTTTATCGTGGTCGCGAGTACACGGTCGACCTTCTTCCCAAGGTCAAGATCGAGCTCGTGGTCACCGACGAACTGAAGGAAAACGCCATCCAGGCTATCATGGGCGCCGCCCGCACCGGCCGCATCGGCGACGGCAAAATCTTCGTCAGCCGCATCGACGAAGCCATCCGCATCCGCAACGACGAACGCGGCGAAGCTGCGTTGTAGCAAGGATCCATTAGAATCGCACCGTTCCGGAACGTTGTCTTATGGACAATGTGATCAGCTTCTCTCCGTCGCCGCTCGCGCCCTTCCTGGGGAAATGGGTGCGCGATCCCATCTCGGTTTCGCGCAACAAGGTCGCAAGACTCGCGCTAGGAGACGATGGCCTGAAGAGGCTTTGGGCACGCGGTTCCATGAAGGAAGCCATGCATTGCCTTGAAGAAGACCCGGCGCTCGCAAAAAAATATCAGTCGCTTCTTCAAATCGGTGGGCTGGGTGGTCAAAGTCAAATTGAGATTACGCTTCGGACCATAGTCTGGAACAATCCTGCAACCGGGCCGAATTCAACCACACCACGCGTTTCTCAAGTGATCAAGGTCTCTGCGGAGGGCAGAAAAGTCGTCGTCGAATCGATCAGCGTTCGCGCTGGGGCGCCAAACAGGCATATCGGCTACATCCTCCGCATGAGCAAACAATGGCTCCTCGTCAGTGAACGGTATTACGGAGCACAAGCACGCCTTTTCCCCAGATCCCCTGTGTTCCGGTATTACCGCCCGGTCTGAACACTCTTCTGTCACCAAAAATTCACGTTCTCGGCCAACATCGCTTATTCTGTTAAAAATCCTTACTTGCTTCGGCAGGCCACGCAAATCATCCTCATGAATCCAGTCGCTTTTGCGGTTGACGATCTTCGGGAGCAGTATACGCGGGAGATGGCGCTTGTCCGCCAGACCTGTGAGCGCACCGGCGATGGCACGGCAGCCATCCGCCGCCGCTCCGCCGTGGTCGACCGCATCCTCATTGAAATGTGGCGCCGGGCCTTTGCCGGGCAAACCGCGCAGAACGTCTCCCTGCTCGCTCTCGGCGGCTACGGCCGCAAAGATCTCTTCCCCTACTCCGACATCGATGTACTCTTCGCCTTCGCCGACGAAAAGACCGAAGAACAGTCCCGGGAAGCGGTTCGCATCATTATCCAGGGCATGTGGGACATCGGCCTTCGCGCCAGCCCCAGTTCCCGCACCGTGAAGGAAGCCGGCCGCTTCGACCCCGACAACCTCGAATTCACCCTGGCCACCCTCGACCGCCGTTTCCTCGCCGGCCAGTTCCCCCTCTATCAGCAGCTTCACCAGACCATCTTCCCTGGCCTCGTCCTCAGCGAGTGGAACACCATAACCCAGAAGCTCGGCGAAATCGCCCGCGCCCGCCACGCCAAATACGGCAACACCATCTTTCACCTGGAGCCCAATCTCAAAGAGTGTCCCGGCGGCCTGCGCGACTACCACCTCGCCGTCTGGTTCGCCCTTCTTTTTCATCTCAAGGAGACTAAGGAATGGCCCCGCCAGCGCGGCGGAGTCTTCCAGAGCGCCCGCGGCGACGCCGAGGCCGCCTTCGACTTCCTTGCCGCCGCTCGATGTTTCCTCCACTTCCGCCATGGCCGCGACGACAACACGCTCGACTGGCAGTCGCAGGACGAAGCCGCGGCCAACTCCATCGGTCTAGAAACCCGCGGCACCGCCGATCCCGCCTACTGGATGCGCACCTACTACCGTCACGCGCGCATCATCTACCGCCGCGCGGCCTTGCTCATGGAACACCTGCCCGCACCGGTCAGCTTCTATCGCCAGTTCCGCCGCCGCCGCACCCCGATCGCCGGGACTGACTTCATTCTCGACCAGGGCCGCATCGACATCCTGCCGGGCGCGCAATTCAACGACACCGCCGCCATCCTGCGCATCTTCTCGCTGATGGCCACCCACGGCTACACGCTCTCGCAGGCCGCCGAAGATCGCATCACCGACGCGCTTGCCCGCCCTCGCCATCCACATCCCCGAGGGGCCGTATCTGTGGAATGCCCTGCGCGAAGTCCTGCTCGGCCCCCACGCCGCGCACGCGCTCCGCACCATGCACGCTCTCGGCGTTCTCGAGATGCTCATCCCCGAGTTCCACGGCATCGACGCTCTCGTCATCCGCGACAGCTATCACCGCTACACCGTCGACGAGCACACCTTTCTCACCATCGACAATGTGCACGGCCTGCGCCAGCCCGCCCACGACTACGAACACCGCCTCGCGCAACTGCTTCCCGAAATCGATCGCCTCGATCTTTTCCTTCTGGCACTGCTGCTGCACGACACCGGCAAAGGCCGCCGCACCGGCGAGCACACCGGCCAGAGCGTCGAGCTGGCCGACAGCTTCCTGGCCCGCCTCGACTTCGATAGCCGAGGAGCGCGAGTCCATCCTCAAGCTCATCCGCCTGCACCTGGAAATGTCGAACGCCATGCGCCGCGACATCTTCGACCTCGACAACGTGCGCGGCTTCTCCGACAAAATCGGCAGCCCCATGCTCCTCAAGATGCTCACCCTGATGACCTACGCGGACATCAAGGCCGTCAATCCCGAAGCCCTCACCCCATGGAAGGCCGAGAACCTGTGGCAGTTCTACATGGCCACCGCCAACTTCATGGACCGCAGCGTCGACGAGGTCCGTTACCACGCCGCCATCGATCCCACCCTGCTCAACCGCATCCGCTCCATGGTGCCGCCCAACCAGTACGACGCGCTCAAGCAGTTCCTTGAGGGTCTGCCTCAGCGCTACCTGCAAACCCGCCTCCCCGAGCACATCCGCAATCATTTCCTGCTGGCAAGCAACCTCGACCAAGATCCTGTCCAACTCGATCTGCGCCCTCACCGCCAGCTTTTCGACCTCACCGTCATCGTCCGCGACCGCACGCCGCCTCTTCGCCGATGTGGCCGGAGCCCTTGCCGCCTGGGGCATGAACATCGTCAAGGCCGGCGCCTTCTCCAACGATGCCGGCGTGATCGTCGACAGCTTCCAGTTCTCTGACGTCTTCCGCACCATCGAGCTCAACCCCAGCGAGAAGGATCGTTTCCTCGACTACCTCCACGAGGTCGTCGCGCAAAAAGTCCCAGTCGAGCAGTTGCTCGAAGCGCGCCGCCACATGAACGACACCAGCAACATCAAGGTCGAGGTGCCTACCCGCCTGCAATTCGACTCCGAATCGTCCTCGCACTCCACGCTTCTGCAAGTCATCGCGCAGGACGTCCCCGGCCTATTGCGCCAGATCGCCCTGACCCTCAGCACGCACCAGTGCAACATCGAGGTAGCCCTCATCGACACCGAAGGCGAAACCGCCATCGACGTCTTCTACCTCACCAGCCATGGCGCCAAGCTCACCGAAGAAACCCAGCGAGCCCTGGCCACCGACCTGACCGCCGCCCTGGAAGCCATGCGCGCTCCCGCCGGGGCATAGATATCCCTCTTCTCATCCCTCATTCCTAGTCCCGGTTCCCCATACCCGTCATCAGGCGTAGTCGCCCCAGGGACGGCCACGCAACCTCGAAATGCCCCTCGGAAGAGAGATTTTCGATGCCGGATCAAATTCCACTTGACAATAAGCTATTACTTATATAAGTTATCGTTTATGCCTGAGCCCGCAAGACTCGACGCCGCATTCTCCGCTTTGGCCGATCCGACGCGGCGTGCAATCCTCGCACGCCTGGCCAGGGGGGAAGCGAGCGTGATGGAGCTCGCCAGGCCGTTTGAGATGACGCAGCCGGCAATCTCGCAGCACTTAAAGATCCTTGAAGACGCCGGGCTGGTGACAAGTCGAATCGATGGCACGAAGCGTCCGCGTCGTCTCGCCAAGCCGGCGATTGCGGCAATGGATCAGTGGCTGGAAATGTTGCGAAAGGCACTGGAGATGAATTACGAGCGGCTGGATGTAATTCTGGCCGGCATGAAAGAACCGAAGAAAAAAGGAGGAAAGCGATCATGAGTAAATTGACACTTAAGACCGAGGGCGATACGCAAATCGTTGTAACCAGGCGATTCGCAGCGCCTCCCGACGCTGTGTACCGCGCCCATACCGATCCCGCGCTGATCCAGAAATGGCTGCTTGGACCGCCGGGCTGGACGATGCCGGTCTGTGTGAGCGAGGCAAGGCCGGGAGGCAAGATCCGCTACGAATGGAGCAACGGCAAAGGCCAGGGGTTTTACCTGACGGGCGAATACATTCAATTGGAGCCGTCAAGCCGCATCGTCCATGTTGAACGCATGTACCTGCCGGATCCTACTCCGGATAACCGTGTCGAGACCACGTTCGCTGCGGATGGCGAAGGCACGCTAATGACGATACGGATGACGCTGCCTGATGCTCAAACGCGCGCGGCGATGCTTTCGAGCGGCATGGAAGGCGGGATGGAAGCGAGTTATGTGCGGCTGGAAGGAATGATCGGGGATGCGAGGGCTGGTCGGTGATCGAAACGCTGGTGCAGCTCGCAGGTTCAACTGCACCGGCGTCCACAACACAAGGAACGCCTCTTCGGGGAGGAATAGTCATGGCGAATTCTATGCAAACCAATACGGAAGCCTCGCAACGAGCCAGCCGACTTTGTGCTCATTCTACTTCAATCAACGCCTCGATGTGTACAAGTCGTTTGCGGCAATCCGTGTAACTGATGAATTTGAAAGTGTACTCGCCGAGCTAAGTCGGCTCCGAGCAGAAGAAGCACTTTAAATGGGGGCCTCCTAACTCTTGAGACCATTGCACTAATTCAGGACAACAGGCTTATCTTAAGATGCGAACTCCAATTCCTGAGCTCCACCTGATTTTACGACTTGAGCACCATCCTCATGCTGACTTGGCATGATAAATGCAACTGGATTTAGAAAGAGTAAAAACTACAACGAGACGTAAAAATTACATCTCCTGAAATCCAGGCGGTTGCACGTAGTTCATCGTGAAGTCGATATAAGATGACTGAATCGTGTGAAATAGCCAAGAGACTTGGCTTGCGGGCGATTTGGCACGCTCAATGCATACACTCGAACGAAACTTAATAACCAACCAAGGGGATCAACTGCAATGCAGCACTTGTGCGCGATCCATGCACTGATCCAATCATTTCGGTCTTAAAGATGTGCCGAGAGAACTGAACTATCTCCTTGCCTAAGGTTTGACCACAACCCGAACCACGCACGACTAACGACAATTCAAATGCCATCTAGGTGGCGACGCGCTCGTGTGTCGATTGAACACCCGCGGATATCGACTGAGCCTCTCTGCCTATGGCGCGGACAGGATTGCCATCCCCAATCACGCACAGACAACAATTATTGAGGTATGCAGATGTCTACGATACGTGTCTTTTGCGCCGCTTACCCGAAATTCATTCGCATTTATTCCTTGATTCGCACACGTTCTGCCAAACCGCACAGGCCTTTTTCCGGACCGCGGCCTTTACCCATTCGATCCCTGGCGTCGCTCACAGGTCTTACAATTTCCTGCTTCTGTATCTTCCTTTCAGGTTGTGGCTTTTATAGTCAGAATGGCTTGCTCCAAACGGGGGCCACCAATGAGGCCACCAGCAATACACAGAGTTATCAGACAAATTTTCCGGATACTGAAAATCCGCTATCGCAGAACGGCGAGTGGATCAATGGGGGTATAACAGGGCTGGACTGGAATAACTGCCAATCTGCGCCGGGGTTCGCATTTGGAACGCAGGCGGGGAGCAAAATAGGAGCCGATTCGATCTGCGTACTGTCGGGAAACTGGAACGCGAATCAATCGGCGCAGATCACGGTGAAGATCAAGTCGACGTCGAATGCATCTGAGGAACTGGAGGAAGTGTGGGTGCGAACCACCATCGCGGCACACAGTATTACCGGTTATCAAGTTACCTGTTCGATCAGCCCCAACGACCCCTTTCTGCGCATTTCGCGCTGGAATGGCCCACTGGGCAATTACACTGTGCTGGCCAATGTGTCGACCGGATGCGTGAACGGCGACGTGGTGCAGGCTGCGATTTCAGGGAGCACCATCACGGTGTACAAAAATGGAAAGTCCATGCTGACCGCAACTGATTCGAAATACACCTCGGGTTCGCCAGGCATGGGTTTCTACATCCAGAACATTCTGGGAACCGCGGCTGCTGCCGATGCCGAGTTTGGCGCCTCGGCCTTCAGCGCCGCCGGCGGTGCGAGCACCAGTACCGGGTTTCCGGATACTGAAAATCCGCTATCGCAGAACGGCGAGTGGATCAATGGGGGTATAACAGGGCTGGACTGGAATAACTGCCAATCTGCGCCGGGGTTCGCATTTGGAACGCAGGCGGGGAGCAAAATAGGAGCCGATTCGATCTGCGTACTGTCGGGAAACTGGAACGCGAATCAATCGGCGCAGATCACGGTGAAGATCAAGTCGACGTCGAATGCATCTGAGGAACTGGAGGAAGTGTGGGTGCGAACCACCATCGCGGCACACAGTATTACCGGTTATCAAGTTACCTGTTCGATCAGCCCCAACGACCCCTTTCTGCGCATTTCGCGCTGGAATGGCCCACTGGGCAATTACACTGTGCTGGCCAATGTGTCGACCGGATGCGTGAGCGGCGACGTGGTGCAGGCTGCGATTTCAGGGAGCACCATCACGGTGTACAAAAATGGAAAGTCCATGCTGACCGCAACTGATTCGAAATACACCTCGGGTTCGCCAGGCATGGGTTTCTACATCCAGAACATTCTGGGAACCGCGGCTGCTGCCGATGCCGAGTTTGGCGCCTCGGCCTTCAGCGCCACCGGCGGTGCGAGCACCAGTGGCTCATCTGGCGGCTCTTCCGGAGGAACAATCAGCGTAAACGCAACCAGTTTGTCATTCGGGAACGTTGCGCTCAACCAGCCGGCAACCCAGTCGCTGACCGCAACAAATTCCGGCGGATCGGCGGTGACTCTCAGTGCAGCGACGGTGACTGGAGCAGGGTTTTCACTCAAGGGAACTACGTTTCCCCTAACCCTGAATGCCGGTCAAAATGCCACGTTGAACGTACAATTCGACCCCACTACGGCAGGGACAGCCAGCGGAGAGCTGACGATCGTCAGCACTTCGTCAAGCACGGCTCTCGCTAAACTGAGTCTCAGTGGCACAGGAGTGAGCCACCAGGTCGATCTGAGTTGGAGCGCGCCGGCAAGCTCGCCTGCTCCGGTGGCGGGATATAACATCTATCGCTCCACCGGAAGCAGTTCTTTCCAACGGCTCAACTCCGGTGTCAACAAACAAACAGCGTACGAGGATGGTTCAGCACAGGCCGGCGTGACGTATGAATACTACGTGACGAGCGTCGCCAGTTCCGGTGTTGAAAGCACTCGGTCAAATACCACAACCGTGTCTGTGCCGTAGAACATAGGTCCAGATCTCGTTGCATTGTGCCCCAGGTCTCGTCCGCCGCGGCGGACGACCTGGGGAAGCACTGGACTGAGCCATGTCCGGTTTCCGGCGCTCAAAGCCCTGTCATTTTCTCCAGTTGTTCCGGATACCGCGCACCCTGCACCTTGATCTCTGCGGCGGCGCTTTCAATCTGCTGCAAATCGTCGGCTGAAAGCTTAATGTCAACCGCTCCAATGTTCTCTTCCAACCGATGGAGCTTGGTTGTGCCAGGAATCGGCACGATCCACGGCTTCTGCGCCAGCAGCCACGCCAGCGCAATCTCGGCAGGCGTCGCCTTCTTCTGTTGCCCAATCCTGCCCAGCAGATCGACCAGCGCCTGGTTCGCCTTGCGCGCCTCCGGAGCAAACCGCGGGATGGTGCTGCGGATGTCGGTTTTGTCGAATGTCCTGTTCTCGTCCATCTTTCCCGTCAGGAAGCCTTTGCCCAGCGGGCTGTAGGGAACGAAGCCGATGCCGAGTTCCTCGAGAGTGGGAATGATTTCCTCCTCGGGCTTGCGCCACCAGAGCGAGTATTCGCTCTGCAAGGCGGTCACCGGCTGCACGGCATGAGCGCGGCGGATGGTTTTGGCCGCGGCTTCCGACATGCCGAAATGCCTGACCTTGCCCTCGGCGATGAGATCCCTGACGGCGCCGGCGGTGTCTTCTATGGGGGTGCCGGGGTCCACGCGGTGCTGATAGAAAAGGTCGATGGCATCGACTCTGAGCCGCTTGAGCGAGGCTTCGGCGACCTTGCGGATGCGTGCAGGGCTGCTGTCGGTGGGCTTGGGGCCGCGTGTTCCATCGGGATTGATATCGAATCCAAACTTGGTGGCGATGACGACCCGCCCGCGGAAGGGTTCGAGGGCCTCGCCGACGAGTTCTTCGTTGGTGAAAGGTCCGTAGACCTCCGCGGTGTCAAAAAAAGTGACGCCGCGCTCGACGGCCGCACGGAGAAGAGCGATCGACTCGTGCTTTTCCGGAAACGGCTTGTACGAAAAGCTCATGCCCATGCAGCCCAGCCCGAGGGCCGAGACTTCAAGGTTGCTCTTACCTAATTTGCGCTTTTGCATTCTCTACTCCCGTTGTTGAAAGTTCCTTGACGGCACTGGGCGACGTTCTCGGCCGGTTGCCGCCGAGGCGGTTGCGAACCACTTAGCGGTAAGACATTCGCAGGATTGATTCTGGAAGGCGCTCGCCTTGAATTGAGATCCTGGAAGCTGCCGTGTTGATCTCGTCAAGATCCTCAGACGTCAGCTCGACCGAAGCGGAGCCAATGTTCTCCTCCAGTCGATGTATCTTCGTTGTTCCAGGAATCGGAACGATCCAGGGTTTCTGCGCGAGCAGCCACGCCAGTGCGATTTGTGCGGGTGTGGCCTTCTTTCGCCCTGCGATTTGCTTCAGAAGTTCCACCAGGGCCAGGTTTGCGTTACGAGCCTCCTCGGAGAACCGGGGAAATACTGCTCGGAAGTCGGTGCTTTCGAACTTCGTTGAGGCATCGATCTTCCCTGTCAGGAATCCTTGTCCAAGCGGGCTCCAAGGAACAAAACCGATCCCCAATTCCTCGCAGGTGGGAAGCACCTCGGGTTCTGGGTCTCTCGTCCAAATTGAGTACTCACTCTGGACCGCAGTGACTGGCTGAATCTTATGTGCGCGACGAATGGTGTTCGCTCCGGCCTCAGAAAGTCCGAAGTGCTTGACCTTACCAGCCTGAATCAGATCCTTGATTGCGCCTGCAACATCCTCGATCGGTACGTCTGGATCGACGCGGTGCTGGTAGAAGAGATCGATGACGTCGGTCTTGAGGCGTTTGAGTGACGCGTCAGCAACCTGCTTGATATGGTCTGGCCGGCTGTTAAGCCCACCTCTCCGCTGTCCGTCAGGTGCGATATCGAAACCAAACTTCGTGGCAATCACTACCCGTTCACGATGCGGAGCGAGTGCTTCGCCTACGAGTTCTTCGTTGGTGAACGGGCCGTATGCTTCCGCAGTATCGAAGAGCGTCACGCCGCGCTCGACGGCTGCTTCGATCACCGCGACGGCCTGCCGCTTATCGAGAGCAGGACCGTAACCATAACTCAACCCCATGCAGCCGAAACCGAGCGTCGAAACTTCAAGATTGCTTTTTCCCAATTTACGCTTCTGCATTGAATACTCCTGGACTGTTCAAGACTATTGTGGAACGGTCTGTCTGGCGCCATGCAAGTGTGTCTCGTTCGACAATTACTCAGACTTCAGCGAAGCCATATCGATGGAGAAGCGGTACTTCACATCCGACTTCACCAGTCGCTCGTAGGCTTCGTTCACCTTCTGGATAGGAATCACTTCGACGTCGGCGATGATGTTGTGCTTGCCGCAGAAATCGAGCATCTCCTGGGTTTCCGGCAGGCCGCCGATTGGCGAGCCGGAAAGACTGCGTCGGCCCATGATCAGCCCGAACGCCGACAGCGCCAATGGTTTTTCTGGAGCGCCCACAAGGGTGATATTCCCGTCGCGGCGCAGCAAGTTGATGTAGGCATTGATATCGTGGTTGGCGGAGACAGCATCGAGAATGAAATCAAAGCTGCCAATATGCTTCTGCATCTCGTCGGCGTTGCGCGAAATCACGACCTCATCGGCGCCCAGGCGGAGAGCATCGTCCTTCTTGCCGGGTGAAGTGGTAAACACCACCACGTGAGTCCCCAGAGCGTGCGCGAATTTGACGGCCATGTGGCCCAGTCCTCCCAGACCCACCACGCCAACCTTCTGTCCCTTCGCCACGCCCCAATGCCGCATCGGTGAGTAAGTCGTGATCCCCGCGCACAGCAGGGGCGCGGCTCCGGCAAGATCGAGGTTCGATGGAACCTTCAGTACAAAGCGCTCTGTCACGACGATGCTGTCGGAGTAGCCACCGTACGTAACACCTCCGGTGTGCTTGTCAGGAAAGTTATAGGTGAGAGTCAAATTCGGGCAGAACTGCTCCAGGCCGGCCTTGCATTCCGGGCAGGTGCCGTCCGAGTCCACCATGCACCCGACTGCCCCGAGGTCGCCGGGCTTGAACTTGGTAACGGCGGACCCGACCTTGGTGACGCGGCCGACGATTTCATGACCCGGAACGCAGGGATAGACGGTCGGCATCACCCCGCTCCACTCATTGCGGGCCTGGTGCAGATCGGAGTGGCAGATGCCGCAAAAGAGGATCTCCATCTGCACGTCGTGTTCTGTGGGATCGCGCCGCCCGATGGTAGTAGGAACAAAGGGCGATGTCGCGCTGGCGACCGAATAAGCTTTTGCCTTGTACATGAGAAATCCCCAACCTCTCCAAAAAAATGGCGATCAACTCGCTCCCAAATCAGGCTACGAAAAGGCACCCTTCCTGCGGTATCCTGATCCTGCCAATCTATTGCCTATTCCTGTCAATGCCTGCATTTTTGTGCACAGAATGATGAATCAGCGCTAATTTTATTTCAAGGGGTCAAGCGGGTGAAAGATACGAAACAAAAGGTCGCGAGCGCGGCGCAAAGGGCCCAAAGCGTGGTTGAGATGCGGCGAGATCTGGCCCGCAACATTGCAAGTCGCGCCGTCGCGGAAGGAGACACGCCCACACTGATACCCGGTCTGCGCTTGTACCGCCGTTCTCTTACAACCGCTTGTACCTCAGCTGCGTACGAACCCAGTCTGGTTGTCTTCCTTCAGGGACAGAAGCGAATCAACGTTGGCAAGACCACGTATATATGCGATGGGTCGAACTTCCTCCTCACTTCCATCGATTTGCCGGTTGTCAGCCAAGTCATCTGCGCAACTAAAAAGGAACCGATACTCGGCCTGGTGCTCAAACTCGAAATGCCGGCGGTCCGGGAGATTCTCTCGCAGCAGGAGTTTCAACAGCACGAGGAATCCGCTGACGCTCGCGGCATGGCCGTCGGTGTCACTTCGCGCGAGCTCCTTGACGCATGCTCCCGTCTCGTTGATCTTCTCGACGCCCCGCAGGACATACCATTTCTCTCCAGCTTGATCCAGCGCGAGATTGTCTTCCGGTTGCTTCGCAGCCCACAGGGAAAGCACCTCCGCGC
This sequence comes from uncultured Acidobacteriota bacterium, assembly GCA_963833995.1. GTDB lineage: Bacteria > Acidobacteriota > Terriglobia > Terriglobales > Acidobacteriaceae > Telmatobacter. The sequence continues at coordinate 577,198 of CAWIAE010000016.1, forward strand.
CATCGCCACCCTGGGCGAGCAAGGGCATCGGACTGCGAAGGCGGTCGAGTGGCTCAGGACGAACTACGCAAAGCCCCTGCGCGTAGAGGAACTCGCCACTATGGCGCGAATGGGCGTCTCGACATTGCACCATCAATTCCGCTCCCTCACCGCCATGAGTCCTCTGCAATACCAGAAGCAGCTTCGACTGCATGTAGCCAGAGAGCGGATGCTCAATCACGGTCTGGATGCCGCAAGCGCCGCCTTCGAAGTGGGCTATGAAAGCGCCAGCCAATTCAACCGGGAGTACAGCCGCTTCTTCGGCCAGCCACCAATACGCGATGTCAAGGCGCATCGCCTCATCGGCGCAGCGACAACCCCCGACTGACGACAACTTGTCCTGCGTCTTTTGTCCTGACCTCTCCCCCTGACGTTAAAATGAGAAAAGCTACGTCAAGGAACCTCCATGCCCGCACTTATCGACGCCATCGAAGTCAAGCGCAAAATGTATTTCGAGTTTGAAAACACTCCCTACTACTGCCTGGACGCGGAAGTTTCCACCCCCACCGCGCGCGGCGGCCAGACCCTCGTCCGCCTCAAAATGCGCAACCTGCTCACCCGCGCCGTCTTCGACAAGACCTTCAAGGCCAGTGACAAATTCAAGGAGCCCGACCTCGAAACCGTCGAGGCCTCCTATCTCTACTCTGACGCCGAAGGCTCCTACTTCCTCGACCAGGAAACCTTCGACACCATCACCCTCACCAGCGAGAAGCTCGGCGATGCCCTCGACTTCCTCATCGAAGGCGCGATCGTCAAGCTCGACAAATTCAATGGCAACCCCATCGGTCTGCAATTGCCCGAGAAAGTCGAATTAGCGGTCACCTACACCGAGCCCGGCGCGCGTGGCAATACCGCCAGCGGCGCCGTCACCAAGCACGCAAGGCTCGAGACGGGCCTCGAAATCCGCGTACCCTTCTTCGTTGAAGAAGGTGAGAAGGTCAAGGTCTACACTGAAACCCGCGAGTTCGCCGGCCGCGCATAGCCGCCGTTGGCCCGCACCTTCGCGGCCCAATCTGCACGCATTGCCAACGCTACTGCTTGATTGCCCTGACCTCGTTGGTACGATTCATCAGCTTGTCTTCGTAACTGATCTTGGCGGTCTTCCCATCCCCGGCAACGATCATCGTCATCACGCCGATCACCTTGCCGTCGCGCTTATCGGTTTCCACCATCGTGTCCTTGCCATTCATCACGACGGAGACGCTGGAAACTCCCGGATCACCCTTCATCGGCGTGTCTGTGCCGTCTAATTTGGCCGTGTATGTCTGACCTGTCGGCGTCGTCATGGTAATCTCGTCTCCATTCACCTTGTAGGTCCACGCCAGTCCGTTGTCCGACAAGCTCTCCATCTTGCTGAACCTCCACGCGCCTGAAACCACATGCGCCCCCGGGGGCCCATCCGCCACCCGGGTTGCTTCGCCCTGGCCGGTCACCGGCGGCCCGCCGTTGGTGTCGCTGCTGTCAGTGAATTGGAAAGCCATGGTCTTTCCGTCTGCAGAAACTGTCGTCGTTGAATTCCCGACAACCTTGCCGCCTTTCTTGTCGATTTCCGTGATCTGGTGATCGTTCACTACCGTCACGGCAATCGTGTCAACATAAGGATTGCCGCTGATCGGTTGGTCGGTCCCGTCGGCCTTCACATTAAAGGACGGGTTGCACGTCTTGCACTCGTACATGCCATTGGCAAGAAGGAACTCGTCAGGTTTTTGAGAAGGATTCATCGAGCTGAGATCGTCCTTCCACGTGCCGTCAAAAGCGCTCTGCGCCGCAGCCGTCATGGGGATCAACAGCGCCGCAAGCGACGCCGCGAAAACAAGCTTTCTCATTGCAAACCTCCAGTTATGCGATTGGTTACCAGGGGGATATTTCAGGAAGCCGTGATCTGAGGAATGCAGCCCATCCCAGCCAGACGAGAATTGTGCTCTATTCTTTGCGAAAATAACAAGAACAATTTTGCCGCGCCCGGTCAGGGAATCGCTAGACTTCAGCCCATCGATTTTCGGCCGGTGAGTTTGGGAGATGAAGGACTCATGATGCCTGGACCAATTCGACTGGTTCTCCTTGCAGTTACCGCCTTCACCGCCGCGTTGTTAGCCGCCGTCACCGGTTTCGGAGGCGCCGCGGTCCTTCTCCCCATGCTCGTCTTGATCTTCGGAGTGCGCGAGGCCATCCCCATCCTTACCGTCGCGCAACTCATCGGCAATGCAAGCCGGGTCTGGTTCAACCGCTATGAGCTGAATTGGAAGGTTGTCGCATGGTTCGCGCTGGGCGGCGTTCCCATGGCTCTTGTCGGCGGCATGCTCTTCGCCCGCGCTCCACTCGCTGCCTTAACTCGCATTCTGGGCGGCTTTCTGATCCTCATCGTAATCTGGCGGCATGTGCCGCGCACCTCCACATGGAAGCCGCCTCTCCGATCCTTCGCCATCATCGGAGCCGGTTCCAGTTTCCTGTCTGCTCTTCTGGGCAGCGTCGGCCCGCTGATGGCGCCATTCTTTCTTGCTTACGGCCTGGTAAAAGGCGCGTACATCGGCACTGAAGCTCTTTCCACCGTTGTAATGCACGTGGCGAAGCTGATCGCTTATCGCGAATCCGCCATCCTTCCGCTCCATTCAATTCTCGTGGGATTGGCGCTTGGGCCGATCATGGTGGGTGGCTCCTTCGCGGGCAAGCGCGTGGTCGACCGTCTGCCGGAGCGCGTATTCGTATTCATTATTGACCTCACGCTGCTCGCGGCGGGTGTGCTTTTCATCAGCGGATGGACGAGGCTCTGACCACATGCCTCTGCCCGCCGGACACGATAAACCACCTTGGCGGCGCAACGACGATATTGGACCGGAAGAATGCTTGGTCGATCTTCCTATTCCTTGTGCAAGAAATAGGTTTCTACGGCTCGCATCAAGGCGGCTCGGTCAAGCACAGGCGCGATCCCCTCGTATCTGGCCGCCCAGCAAACCTGGTTCACCAGGTCCCGCGGATGGCAAGCGAGCAGTTCCTGTTTCAACTTGTCGCGGAGCACACTGATCAGTTCCTTCACGATGGAAGAATCGACTTCAATGCCATTTGCCGCGGCAACACGGCAAAAAATCTCGTTGAATTGCCCATCGGACACGGGGCCAATATAAATTTTGGTTTGAATTCGCCGCAGAAAAGCAGGATCCATCAGTTCAAGCGGATTCTTGTTGGACGCGAAGACCACCAGCATCTCAAACGGGATTTCAATCTTCATTCCCCCCGCCATGGTGAGAAACTCGATCCTGCGGTCCAGCGGAACCACCCAGCGATTCAGCAGTTCCTCCGGGCGAATTCGCTGGCGTCCAAGGTCGTCAATGATCAGCACTCCATTGTTGGCCTTCATCTGCATGGGGCCGACATAATATTTGGTCGATGGATTGAATTGCAGGTCCAGCATTTCGACCGTCAGTTCCCCGCCGACCATCACCGTGGGGCGATGGCATCGCATCCAGCGAAGATCCCGATTCTCTGGTTCCTCCACTTTCCCCGGCTGATGGATCACGGGATCGTAGACCGAAATGATCTGGCCATCCACTTCAACGGCATACGGAATCCAGACTTCATCCTCAGCCATTACCTGCGACAGCGATTCGGCCGCAGCCGTTTTTCCAGTTCCGGGAGGTCCATACAGGAAGATCGGCGCGCCCGAGTTCAGCGCCGTGCCGAACTGCGCCAGCGTCTTCCTGTCGAATACGAGATGGGAAAATGCCCGCTCCACGTCGGGCTGGCGTATTGCCACGTTGCGCACGCTCTGCTTCCGAACCTGCTCCACATAGCTCGCCAGCGAAACTGGCGCCGCGCCGTAATATTGGCATTGCGCCAGCAGTTCCAGCGCCCTGGACCTGCCCTGCGACGTGATCGCAATCTGGGGAACATTGCTGGTCATCCCAACCACTTCGCACAGCAGCTTTCCACGCATCCGCGTAAACAGATCGTGCGCAACTTCGAAGCTCAGCCGGGTCTGCTTTGAAAGCTCGATCACCGAGAACGGACCGGAGGCATACAGAGTCTTGAGCGCGATGTCTTCGAGAACTGCATCCCGCACACCTGTTTCCGAAATCGACCGAGGCTTGTATTCCGGCCCGGCAACAGAGACACGTCTTTCTAGATCTTCCATTCGAAAGGAGGTCTGCACTTGGTTTCTCTCCAATTCATTCTCACGATAAAAGTTTGCCAATCATCATATCTGAATGCCATCGCGGCCTGCCATTTCGCTGCTTTCCCTCGAAAAGGATTTCTGCCAAAGCTCTCTTGATTCAAATCGATACGCGATTTACGAGCGGCCGCATGAGGAGGAAGACGATCGTCTGCGATTCAACCAACGTTAACAGAGCGCGCTGGGCCAGCGGGATACCATGAACGGGAGTAGAAGCATGCGATCTCTTCGGAATCCATCTTCATTTCAAGTAGGCGCGCACCAGGTCGATCAGGTCTTCAGCCAGTTCCGGGGCAATCTGTTCCTTCGCTCCGTCCACCAGGTGGAAACGAATGTGCGTCTCCAATACTTCGCCCATCAAGCCGTTCACTCCTCCTCGTACCGCGGCCAGCTGCATCAGTTGGCCGCCGCAATCCTCGTCCGCCATCAGCGAGCGCTCCACGGCATCCAGTTGGCCTCGCATTTTGCGAACCCGTTGCAAAAGCTTCACCTTCTCGCGTTCCTGGTGGGACATCGATATCCTCCTGCTAATATACCCATCCATGGTATAGTATGAACCATACGAGGGTATTGTTTCGCTTCCATTGTAACCCCTAGTTTCCGTGTCGATCCAATAGAAGGCAAGTTGAACCTCCGCCGCTCCAATTCGAGCCTGAACCGCCTTCGCCTCGTCGCGGGCCTTCTGGTGCTCGCAACCGCAGCGACAGCCTGCGCACAAAATGCCCCCACCGATCATCCGTCGCAGCTTCCTTCCGCGCCCCAGCCGCAGGCCGCCAACGACCCCGTCGTCACCATGGCGCCGCACCCCGAGGACAGCCGCTTCTGGATCTCCGGCCAGGCCAACATCATTTACCAGGGGCGCCTACCCTTCCATTCCGCCTACCAGGGTCAGAACAGTTTTCGGAACTCCGCGGAATACAAGACATCCCTGCTCGGAACGCTCTACACGGCACTGCGCCTCACGCGGTCCGTCCGCTATAACACCGACCTGATTTTCGATCTCGAGAGCGCCGGTGGCCGCGGCCTCAGTCAGGCGCTCGGGCTGGCCGGGTTTACCAATCTCGACGTAGTTCGCAATCCCTACCTCAGCGGGGCGCCTTACCTCGCGCGGTACGAGATTCACCAGGTCATCGGCCTCACCGCTAAAAATATTTCCCAGGAGCCAAATTTTTTTGCGCTAGCTCCCAGCGCTCCCGAACGCCGCATTGAGTTCCGTGTCGGCAAAATGACCCTGCCGGACTTCTTCGATGTCAACGAGGTCGGCTCCGACAGCCACCTGCAGTTCATGAACTGGACGGTAGACAACAATGGCGCATGGGACTACGCCGCCGACACACGCGGCTACACCGTGGGCGGCATGGCTGAATATGACGACCGCAACTGGAGCCTCCGCTACGGCCTCTTTGCCATGCCCACCGTGGCCAACGGCCTCTCCCTCGACTGGGCTTTCAGCCGTGCCCATGGCCACAACGGCGAATTTGAACTGCGGCGAGGTTTCGTTCCGAATCGCAAAGGGACGCAACGCATCCTGTTCTATGACAACCGCGCCCACATGGGAACCTACAGGGAGGCTGTCCAGGATTTCCTCAATGGTTCCGACACGGCACGCTTTGGCGTGGCCGTTCCCACCATTAGGCTGCACGAGCACTTCAGCGCCCTTAAATATGGCTTCGGTTACAACGCAGAGCAGGACGTAACCGCCAATCTGCGCCTCTTTGGCCGCTTTGGATGGAACGACGGCAAGACCGAGTCCTTCGCCTACACCGAAGTTGACCAGACCATCGAAGCGGGTGGCGATTACGCTGGAGCCCGCTGGCATCGCCCCCTGGACAAAATCGGCCTGGCCATCGTCTCCAATGCCATCAAGCGCGACCATCAGAATTATCTGAAATACGGCGGACTGGGCTTCCTTCTTGGCGACGGCAATCTGAACTACGGCCGCGAGAACATTATCGAAAGCTACTACACGTGGCGCGCCTGGCGAGGCTTGTTTTACGCCGTCGATGTGCAACACATCAACGACCCTGGCTACAACCGCGACCGCGGTCCTGCGTGGGTTGGCTCAGTCCGTGCGCACGTGGATTTTTGAGTCGCGTCTGTCCACCGCACCAAAGCAAGGGCGCTAGACGCTGTGCTACAAATATTCATGCCCCCAGTGATGTGCCCCGAGTGAGGTGCGCGTGATTGCGGATTTCCAGAAGCGCATTGTCGTTTACGACATTGGAGGAAGCCATGTCTCCGCCGCTCTCTGCTTTCAGGATCACCGTCTGGGCCCCATCGAGACCGCAAGCCACCCGGAAGAACAGACAGCCGATGCCTTCGTCGAGGTTCTCTATTCGCTTGCATTGAAGGCGTCCCCTGACCTCCGCGACGTTCTGGGGGCGGAGCTGGCAATGCCAGGCCCGTTTGACTATGCCGCCGGCGTCAGTTGGATGCGGCATAAGCTGCCCTATCTTTATGGCATAAGCCTGCGCGAGGCCCTGGCCCGGCGTTTGGGCTGGCAACCAGACCGGGTGCGCTTCCTGAACGACGCCGCCTCCCACCTACTGGGCGAGATTGGCGCCGGTGCGGCGCGCGGGGTTGATCGCGCTGTCATTATCACCCTGGGAACGGGCATTGGCTCGGCCTTCGCCGTGGATGGCCGCGTTCAAGTGGATGGACCTGGCGTGCCACCCGGCGGAGAGATTTGGAATCAGCCCTACCAGGGCCGGATTGTAGAAGACTTCATCTCAACCAGGGCGATCCAGCAGGCCTACCGGCAGCGCACCGGCTTGGAACGCGACGTAGCCACGATCGCGGCGGCAGCTAAGGACGACGTCGCAGCCGCCGAGGTTTTCTCGGAATTCGGCCGGCAACTCGGCCTGGCGCTGCGCAGTCTTTTTTCCGCCTTTGCACCGGATGTCGTGGTCCTCGGTGGAGGCATCGCACGGTCCGCAGACCTGTTTCTACCCGCCGCGCAGCTTCAATTGAAAGGTCTCCCGATGGAACTGCGCATCTCGGCGCTCGGAGACCACGCGCCCCTCGTCGGCGCAGGGGTGGCGTGGTTCGCCGACTCGGCCGCGTCTCCGGCTGAACCGGGATGCGAAGCGCTTCATTCCGACGCAATTTGACACCGCAAGTTAACCCTGCGTTTCAATGTGGGGTCGGCGCTTGCAAAACGTGCTATTTGCCGCTTCCGGCAGGCGGCGTTTGTATCTGCGGTGGCGGGGGCAGAGTGTAGATCACCTCGCCTGGACGGGCATAATGTAAATGCTCGCGCGCCTCGTGTTCAATCGAGTCGGGATCCGACTTGAGCCGCTGCACGTGATCGCGAAGATGCGCGTTCTCCTGCTCCAGGTCCTGGATCTGCTGGCGTAACTGCTTGTCCTGCGCGCGCTGCTGTTCCCATGCGGACAGGCCATGTTTCCCATTCACCACGCCCCAGCCAAACAAGAGCGCGAGCGCCACGGCCACAACCGTGCCGGCCGGACGCCACGCGTGCTGCGCCCAGTCCATGGCCCGTTGGCGCAATGGGGCGGGCGCCGCCACTTCAGCACCCTTCCCGGTTTGTGGCTTCCCGTCTTGCATTCAACCTCATTCCGCCTACGACAAAACAAACTTCTCTGCCGCATGTCGCAGCGCAACCATGTCTTTTTCGCTGCGCGCCTCAGTGTAGGCCCGCACCACCGGCTCGGTACCCGAGAGCCGATAGCAAACCCAGGACCCATCGTCCAGGATCAGTTTGAGTCCGTCGGTCCGCACCACGCTCGCCACTCTCCGGCCGCTGAGCTCGGTGGGATTGCCCTTCAACTTTTCAGTGAACGCGGCCATGCGCTCAGGGGTCAAGCGGAAGTTCTCGCGAACTGGATAGAATGAACCAACCTTGGCAAACAATTCTCGCAGTTGCGTGCCCAGACTCTTTCCGCGGGTGGCCACCATCTCCGTCACCAGCAGACCGGCGATAATGCCATCCTTCTCCGGAACGTGTCCGCGAATGGTGAGGCCGGCCGACTCCTCGCCGCCAATCGCGATCTTGTCCGCGATGATCAGTTCGCCAATATACTTGAAGCCCACCGGCGTCTCGTAGAGCGGCACCTTGTGCAGTTCGGCCAGCGCATTGATCAGGTTGGTCGAAGCCACGCTCTTGGCCACGCCGTTCTTCCAGCCGCGCGTCTCCACCAGGTAGTCGAACAGCAGGGCAATGATGTAATTGGGTTGAATAAAGCTGCCGTCCTCGTCCACGATGCCGAACCGGTCCGCATCGCCGTCGGTAGCAATGCCGATCTTTGCGCCGATCTCCTTCATCTTCGCCTTTGCATCCCCCAACAGATGATCGTCAGGCTCCGGCGCATGGCCGCCGAAGAGAACATCGCGATAATCATGTACCGTTTCGACCGGCACTCCGGCCTGGCGCAGAATGTGACAGCTATAGCCGCGTCCCGCTCCCCAAAAAGGGTCGTAGACAACCTTGATCCCCGACTTGGCAATTGCCTTCAGATCCACCAGCTCGGCCAGCCGTTTCAGGAATGCCGGCTTCACGTCAGCGGTCTCAAATCCGTTTTCGGGCGGGGCCGCTTTGTGAATTGTTTCGCTTCCCAGCGAGGCAATTGCGCCCTCAATCTGCTTCGTCACTTCGGGCAGCGCCGGAGCGCCGTCATGCGTCGAAAATTTGATGCCGTTATATTCCGGCGGATTATGCGATGCGGTGAAGTTGATGGCCCCTGAAGTTTTCATCTCGCGCACAGCGTATGCAATGGCTGGCGTCGGGGCCGCTTCGGGAATCACAATCGGCGTTACGCCTCCTGCCGCAAGCACGCCCGCCGCCTCGGCCACAAAGCTCTCGCCCAAAAAGCGCGGATCGCGCCCCACCAGCACGCGGTGCGGCTCCGGTTGCGACCTTACATAGGCAGCAATGCCCGCCACCGCCAGCCGGATGTTGGCCACGGTAAACTCGTCGGCCACAATGGCCCTCCAGCCCGAGGTGCCAAATCGAATCCCCTTACTCATCGTCTTTCTCCATCTCTCCGCCGCAGCGTACCGCAAGGTCCATACTGCAACACTCGGTCGGGCACGGCAAGCGCGGGAGTGGTCGAGAGCGGCGCCACTGCCGTGGAAGCCCCGCGTACACTGGCCTTGGAAATACCCATGCTTGAAACCAGCCCGACAGCCCGCATCGTCCTGACCACCACCGCCAACCGCGAAGAAGCCACCCGCCTCGCTCGCACCCTGGTGGACGAGCAGTTGGCTGCCTGCGTCACGATGCTCCCCGCCGCCGAATCCATCTACCGCTGGCAAGGCAATGTTGAGTCAGCCAGCGAAACCCTGCTCCTGATCAAGACCGAACTCGAACAGTTGCCTGCACTTGAGGCCCGGCTCCGCGCCCTGCACAGCTACCAGACGCCCGAATTCCTGGTCCTCAAGGTGGAATCCGGTACCCCGGAGTATCTCGAATGGCTACGATCTAACCTCAAGAGTCCATAGGCTTTCCTTCTCCTGGCCTCGACGAGCGGCAGCCGGTGCCCTTCCGGTCTGGTATTCTGGCGTTTTGCCGTCATGCGCTGGCTAATAATTGGCTTTCTCGTCTCGCTGGGGGCGCTGCTATTGGCAGCAGCGGGCGTGGCGCGTCATATCCGGCAGCAGCGCAAAAACTCGCGGGTCAAGACTCCGCCCGATGACCGCAGGGTCATCGATGAAACAGATCTGGAATCCGAGCCGTAAGGGGTAACACCAGTGAACAAGGAATTCTCGACTCCGATCGCCTCCTGGGCCACTTCCCGGGCCGCGTCAAAGATCGCGGCTCCCTGGTTGCGCACTGCCGGTGTCATTCTGGCAGGGAGTGCGCTGCTGGCCGTCTGCGCTCATCTGGCGCTACCCCTCTGGTTCACCCCGGTGCCTCTGACCGTGCAGCCCTTTGCCGTGCTCCTGCTGGGCCTTCTGCTCACGCCGCGCATGGCTGCCGCCACACTCTGCGCCTACCTGGCCGAGGGCGCCTCGGGATTGCCTGTCTTTGCCCCGGTACCCGCGATAACCAGTGGACTGGCCCATCTGCTCGGCCCTACCGGCGGATACCTGATGGCGTACCCCATCGCGGCCGTACTTATTTCCCTGCTATTCCGTCGCCGCAGCCCCACCTTTCCAATGGCCCTTGCCAGCGCTGCATTGGGCGACCTGCTAATCCTGCTCTGCGGCGCGCTTTGGATCGCTTTCCTGACCCATGTCCCCGTGCGGACAATACCGGCCCTCGCCGTATTGCCATTCTTGCCGGGCGATGCGCTCAAAGTCGCAGCGGCCGCCTCGCTTGCTGCAGGTTTTCAGCGCATTCGAACTAGATTCTCAAAACACCTGAACTCCTAGCTGAACGAGCTTTACAAGTTGAAAGGAAGTTTGAACCCCGTGAGCACTCAGTCATCTTCAGTGGCCAGCACAGGTTCCATCACCGACATCTCCATCGCGCACAGCCCCGACTCCGACGACGCGTTCATGTTTTACGGCCTCGCCACGAACAAGGTCCGCGTACCGGGCTACCGCTTTTCGCACACCCTCTGCGACATTGAAACGCTGAACCGACGTGCTCAGAACGAAGCTTTCTTCGACGTTACCGCCATCAGCTTTCATGCTTATCCCTACGTCCAGCAAAGTTACACGCTGATGGGCTGCGGCGGCAGCGTGGGCGAGGGTTATGGGCCCATGGTGGTTTCCATGCGCCCCATGACCCACGACGACCTGGGCCGCATCCGCGTCGCCGTGCCCGGTACCCTGACCACCGCATATCTGGCGCTCAAGATTTTCAATCCCGATATTGAGACGGAAACCGTGCCCTTTGACCAGATCATTCCGGCCATCCTGGCGGGCAAATACGACGCGGGACTGATCATCCACGAAGGCCAGCTCACGTATTCGAGCAGCGGACTCTACAGGGTGCTTGACCTGGGCGTCTGGTGGCGCGAAACCACGGGATTTGTGCTGCCCCTGGGCGGCAACGCCATCCGCCGCTCGCTCGGCCCCGCCTCACAGAAGATCGTCTCCAACGCCGTCCGCGACAGCATTCAGCACGCCCTTGACCATCGCGAACAGGCCTTGGAATATGCCATGCAGTTCGCCCGCGACCTCGATTCGAACCTTGCCAACCGCTTTGTCAGCATGTACGTGAACGACCGCACCCTGGATTATGGCGCGGACGGACGCGCGGCCATTCGCAAGCTGCTCAAAGTGGGCTACGAGCGGGGCATCATTCCCATCGCCCCGCAAGTGGATTTCGTCGACTGATTCGGTTGCTCATCGCAGTGCTTCGTCACTGAATAAGGCTGCAGGCGCCCCGACAGGACCGCAGCGGGCCGTCCGCAGTTGCCGCAGGACGTGCTGGCCTCCGAAGGCCATTGGAGAAAGCTCAGAATTCGCACCGTATAACTAAATAATTTCTAACCGGCGCCGATGCATACTTTATCGAGGTGTCCAACATGGCGCGCGCCTATCCCGAAATGCGTGAGTTTGAGCCCCTTCAAGAAACTGCTGCGCTGAATGCATCGATAGACCCGCTCACGGGGGTCTACAATCGCACCGCCATGCTCTCCTTGCTCTTTCGAGAAACCGACCGCGTGCAGCGCATGAAAACTCCGCTCTGCCTGATGCTTTTCGGCATCAACGAGTTGGGTGATCGGAATTCCCAGCCTGGCGCCGCCGGATGCGATGACCTGCTTGGCCAGGTCGTGAGACGCGTACCGCGGCTCCTTCGCAGTTACGACATGCTGGGCCGCACCGGAAAGGACGAGTTCCTCGTGATATTGCCTGGGTGCATCACAGCCGATGCCACAACACTGGCGGAGCGGCTCCATGTGGCCGTTTTCGCCGAGCCGTTTCAGGCTGCGGGAGAGGCTGTTCGCATCTCTGCCTGCTTCGGCATCGCCTCCAGCGAAGGCCGATCTCCTGTGGTAGTCCTGCGTGAAGCCGAACAGGCGTTGCAGAAGGCAAAACAGGCTGGCCCCGGTTCCATCGAGTGCTTCAACATCAGTTTCCAGACCGCCGCTCCAGTTGGTATCCTCTCGCCCGGTTCCGGCGACGCATTTCCGGCCCGGTAAAGATTCCGGAGCCCGTTTGCGTTGCTAAATAAGACCCCCAACATCAAGCCTGGACTCGCGCATCCTCTGCAACCTTGCACTCCTCCGCCACACCCAGAAACTCCTGGAAGACATCGTTCGACAGCAGCTGTCCCCGCGGTGTAAGCCGCACCGACTTTCCGTCCGAAGTCAGCAGCCCATCGTTCACCAGCCGGTCCACAACCGTCATTGCCCGGGCCACAGGCTCCCGGCCGAACTCCCGCCGCAGAGCAGCCGGCTTGACCCCTGAATTCAGGCGCAGTCCGACAAACCACGCCTCTTCGTGCTGCCGCTCCGGTGAAAGCCAGGCGGTTTCCGCCGGCTCTCCACCACCCCGCGGACCAGATCTTGTCCGCTCCGACTCGTCGAGGTAAACCTTCAGGTCGTCGGTGGTCGTCGAGCGCAGCACATACCCCACCCCTTCGCCGTCCATCTCTCGCAGCATCGATGAGGCATCCAGTCCCAACCCCAGGTAAGGCCGCCTCTGCCAATAACGCAAATTGTGGCGTGATGCAAAACCGCGCCGGCTGAAGTTGGAAATCTCGTATTGCTTCAAACCTGCGCCGGTCAACCGTTCAACGGCTGTCTCGTACATGCGCGCAATCGTGTCGTCTTCCGGCACCAGGCCGGCGTGGTAGCGAGCGCCGCCGGTCAGCATCTCGCGGCCCAGCCTGGAGTCCTCATCCACCTCCAGCATGTAGATGCTGGCATGCGGCACGCCCGAGTCGACCAGCACCGCAAGCGACTCCTCCCAGGAGGCGAGAGTCTGCCCCGCCAGCCCGGCAATCAGGTCTACGTTCAGGTTGGTAATCCCCGCTGCGCGCAACCGCCGCAGATCGTCGAGCACCACGGCGCGGCTGTGCAGTCGTCCGCTCACCTGCGCCTCGCGGTCAATGAAGGATTGCACGCCAAGGCTGACGCGATTCACCCCGGCCTGCTGCAGCGCATCGAGCGTCGCATCGGAGAGTTGCCCCGGCGCGCACTCGACGGTGATTTCGGCTTTCGGTTCAACTGCGAACTCCGCGTTCACCCCCGCGAAGAGCCGCGCGATCAGACCGGGTTCGAGCAGACTGGGCGTGCCCCCACCCAGGTAAATCGTGTCCAGTCTCCGCGGCAGCGCTACACCCATCTTCGCCGCCCATTTCCCGGCAGCAGCAAGGTCCTCGATCAGCCGCTTCACATAGGGTGCGTGCTCGCTCGCCGGGTAAACTCCCGAGGCAAAATTGCAGTAGGTGCACTTCGAACGGCAAAAGGGAATCGAAATGTAAAGGCCGAGCGCATCGCTCTCAGAATCCGCCATCAAACCATTGTTTCACGGCTTCGGAATTCCTCCTCCCTCAACCCCGGCCACGCCAGCCGGCAGGCCCTCCAATCCATGCCAGAATGAGAGAAGGAGATCCGGTTTGAAAGCGTGGCCTATCCTGGGCATTCTGATCGTTCAAGTTCTTCTTTGCCTTGCCCACTTGTTTCTGTATTTCACGTTGATTGACTTCTGGTGGCCCTTGAGCCCGCCGGCCACGCTCGGGTTGCGGATTGCGTTGATTGCATTGTCGGCGAGCTTCATGGCCGCGGCGCTGCTGGGCTTCCGATATTCAAACTGGCTCGTTGCTTTCATCTATCAACTCGCCGCGGTCTGGCTGGGCCTGTTGAACTTCTCCTTCTTTGCCACCTGCCTCTGTTGGGCAACCGATTTCGTGCTTTGGCTCGCGCTTCCCCACGCAGCTCATCTTTATGCCCGCCCATGGATCGCCCTCGTCCTCTTCAGCGCATCCCTTTTCGCCGGCATCTACGGCATCCTGAACGCTCGCTGGATTCGCCTTCGGCGCGTGCCGGTCAAACTCGACCATCTACCTCCATGCTGGCAGGGTCGCAAAGCGCTCCTCATGACGGACCTGCATCTGGGCAACATCAACGGCGTGCGCTTTGCGCGCCGCATCGCCAGGATGGCTCAGCGCCTGGCCCCCGACGTCATCTTCATGCCCGGCGATCTTTTCGACGGCACGAAAGCCAATCCGGACCGGCTTGCAGCGCCGCTGTACGAACTCTCGCCCCCTTTCGGAATTTTCTTTGTCTCCGGCAACCACGAAGAGTTCGGCGGCTCACGCCATTATGAGGAGGCACTCAGGCGGGCAGGCTTCAAGGTGCTGGACAATGAGCGAGTCGTCCTCGATGGCCTGCAGGTGATCGGCGTGTGTTTTAGCGACTCCAATTTTCCAATCCGCCTGCGAAGCTTCCTCATGGGTCTCGACCTCAAGGACGGCGCCGCCAGCATCCTGCTACAACATGTCCCTAACCGGCTCTCAGTTACGGAACAGGCAGGCGTAAGCCTGCAACTCTGCGGACACACCCATGGCGGCCAGATCTTTCCATTCAACTGGATCACGCGCCGGGCGTTTGGCAAATTCACCTATGGATTGCAGCGTTTTGGGGATCTGCAAGTGTACACATCAAGCGGCGCAGGCACCTGGGGACCGCCCATGCGCGTGGGCACTCATCCTGAGATCGTCTTGCTCAGCTTTGAGTAGAAGTGTTCTGATAGGTGTTCCGCTTTGAAAGTCAATTCCCGTCGCGAAAGAGGACGATCCATGAATCATCGCAGCAACCGCTTTCCTGCGTCTTTGGCAATCGCTCTATCGCTGGCCGCAATGGCAGCAGCAGCGCAGTCAACCGGCTCTGCATCCCCTGCGGATTCGGCCGCATCGAAGACCCTCGACTTCCCCACCGTCCTCTATGGCGCGGCTTATTACAACGAGTACATGCCGGGAGATCAGGCCGCCCGTCTGGACAAGGATGTTGCCCTGATGAAGGCCGCCGGCCTCAACGTGGTCCGCATGGGCGAATCCACATGGAGCCTGTGGGAGCCCGCCGATGGGCAGTTCGATTACGCCTGGATGGATCGCATCGTCGACGCCATGGGCAAGGCTGGAATCAAGGTCATTCTCGGCACCCCGACGTACTCCATCCCCGCCTGGATGGCACACCAGCACCCGGAGATTCTGGCCGATCGGCTGCCCAGCGGCGCGTTTGGCGGTCCCGCCGAGCCCAGCACTTATGGCATGCGCCAGAACATGGATACCGATTCGCCTGCATACCGGTTTTATGCCGAGCGCCTCATCCGCCACATCGTCGCGCACTACAAGGACAACCCCACGGTCATCGGCTGGCAGCTCGACAACGAGACGTCAAGCTACGATGCGGCCAACCCAGACGTCTTCATCGGCTTCCAGCACTACCTCGAAAAGAAGTTCGTTACCCCCGAAGCGCTGAGCAAGGCGTGGTTCCTCAACTACTGGGGCCAGAACATCCACACCTGGGAAGACCTGCCCACGCGCAATGGCGCGCAAAGCACCGGCTACAAGCTCGAATGGACGCGCTGGAGCCAGATGCGCGTGACCGATTTCCTCCACTGGCAGGCCAACCTGGTGCGCGAATGCGCGTCTCCCAGCCAGTTCGTCACCACCGACTACGGCAGCATGATGCGCCACGATGTGAACGAAGAGGCCATCGCCTCATTCCTCGACATTCCCGCCGACAACATCTACCACGGAACCCAGGACCACTATGACGGAACCAGCCAATCCATCCAGGGTGACTTCACCCGCTCGCTGAAGCATGGAAATTTCCTTATTACCGAGACCAACGCCCAGACCATCGGCTGGACCTCGGCCTTCCAGTTCCCGCCGTACGACGGCCAGTTGCGCGAGGATGTCTATACCCACCTCTCGAACGGCGCCAACATGGTGGAGTACTGGCACTGGGCCTCGATCCCCGCCAACCAGGAGACCTATTGGAAGGGCGTGCTCTCGCACGATCTCGAACCCAATCGCGCCTATGCCGAGGTAAGCCGCACCGCGCATGAACTCCAGAAGATCGGTCCGCAGCTGGTCGGCCTCAAAATCCATAACGACGTCGCCATCCTCTGGAGCCGCGACTCGGCAAATGCCATCGAATTCATGCCCTTCACATCCAGCGCCGGAGTGGCCTGGGAGCCGGGCCGCGCCTCGGCCGGTTACGATTCACTCGTCCAGCAGATGCACCGCTCACTCTACCATCTCAACGTGGGCTCCGACTTCGTTTTCCCTGAGACCGCCGACTTTTCGCAATACAAGCTGCTGATCGTGCCCGCGCTCTATATCGCAGACGATTCTCTGCTGCAGCGAATCTCAGATTATGTAAAAGCCGGCGGCCACGTGGTGATGACTTTCAAGAGCGGTTTCGCCAATGAGAATTCCGCCGTCCGCTGGGTTCGCGCGCCCGGACCTCTGCGTGAGGCCGCCGGGTTCAGCTATCAGGAGTTCTCCAACCTCGAACATCCCCTCGGGCTCAAGGGCGACCCCTTCCACGCGGGTGATGGCAACAAGGTGGAGTACTGGGCCGAGTTCCTGATGCCCGAGCATGCCAAGGCGCTGGCATACTACGACCATCCTTTCTTTGGAAAGTGGCCGGCCATCACCGAAAACCAGTACGGCTCAGGCACGCTGCTTTATGAGGGCACCTATCTCTCCGACGCGCTGCAGACCGCCATCCTCAAGCAGGCAGTAGCAGAAGCAGGACTGAGTAATCCCGACGAACAATTGCCCGCTACCGTTCATGTTCAGCATGGTATTAACCGCCTCGGCAAGCGGATCCATTACTACTTCAACTACTCAGAAGCAGAGGTTACATCTGTCTACTCCTACGGCGCGGGCACCAATCTGCTGGATGGCAACGAAGTGGCTCATGGGCAGCAGTTGAAACTTGCCCCGTGGGACCTGGCAATTGTGGAGGAGAAATAGGCCGCGGAAAAACTCCGGCTTTGAAAGGGCACGGCTTCAGCCGTGCTGCAAATAGCTGAAAGAATCGTGAGCTTTAGCTCTGTGGGAAGCGCCTGCGCATTGAAAGAGTGAGCTGGCTCACCGACGCCCCCAATGATCGATGGATAGAATGAAGTTTCTTCCTCGATGATTGTGAGGAAATCGAAATCCAGGAGCCCACCGCAGTGTCAACGAAATCCCCCACCTCACAGCCGTCCCACGATCAAGTGGTCCGCACCCGCCTTGCAGGCTACGAACTGCTCTTGCATCCCCGTCTCAACAAGGGCACAGCATTCACTGAAGCAGAGCGCGATACATTCGTGCTCCACGGTTTGCTGCCTCCGCACATCGGAACCCTGGAAGACCAGCGCGAGCGACGTAAAAAGGTGCTCGACGCCGAGACCACGAACTTCGCCAAATACAGCCTGATGCGCGACCTTCAGGACACCACCGAAGTCCTGTTCTACTCGCTCATTGAGCACCACATGGAAGAGCTGCTGCCCATCGTGTACACGCCCGCGGTGGGCGAGGGCTGCCAGCGCTTCAGCGAAATCTGGCGCAAGCCGCGCGGCCTGTTTATAAGCTATCCCAACAAGCACCGCATCGAGCAGATGATCGCCGACGCGCGCTACGACGAGATCCGCTGCATCGTGGTCAGCGACGGCGAACGCATCCTCGGCCTGGGCGATCAGGGTGCCGGCGGCATGGGCATTCCCATCGGCAAGATGGCGCTGTACACAGCTCTGGGCGGCATTCCTCCGGAGCATTGCCTGCCGGTGCTGCTCGACGTAGGCACGGATAACGAATTTCTGCTTAACGATCCGATCTACGTCGGATGGCAGCATAAGCGCGTGCGCGGCCATGAGTACGACGAGTTCGTCGAAGCCTTCGTGAGCGCAGTGGAGCGCCGGTGGCCGCACATTCTGCTGCAATGGGAAGACTTCGCCGGAACCAACGCGCTGCAGCTACTGGACCGCTATCGCAACCGGCTCTGCACCTTCAACGACGATGTCCAGGGAACCGCGGCCGTAACCACGGCGACTCTCCTGGCCGCCGTCAATGCCACCGGGATTCCGCTGAAAGAGCAGACCATTGCCATGTTCGGCTCCGGCTCTGCGGGCATCGGCATCGTGGGATTGCTCGTCGCCGCGATGAAAGAAGAAGGGCTGACCGAAGAGCAGGCGCGCAAGCGCATTTACAGCTTCAATCGCTATGGGCTGCTGGTCGAGGGCGCCAGGGGAATTCGCCCCAGCCAAACTCCGCTGCTTCACAAGCGGGAGGACGTGGCGGGTTGGAAGCTTTCCGGAGGCGAGGATATCTCTCTTCTGGATGTTGTGCGCAACGCCAAGGTCACAGTGCTGGTGGGCGTGTCTGCACAGGCCGGCGCATTCACCGAGGAGATTGTGCGCGAGATGGATCGCAACACGCCGCGGCCCATCATTTTCCCGCTCTCCAATCCCACCTCGAAGTCTGAAGCCCTTCCCACTGACCTGATGCGCTGGACCAACGGACTTGCGCTCATCGGCACCGGCAGTCCCTTCGCCCCGGTCGAGGTGGATGGAAAGCTTATTCCCATTTCGCAGGTGAATAACTCCTACATCTTTCCCGGTCTCGCGCTCGGCATTCTGGTCAGCCGCGCCAGCCGCGTCACGGACGCCATGATCATGGCCGCCGCCAGGGCGCTGGCATCGCTCTCTCCGGCGCGTACGGATCGCAACGCGCCACTGCTGCCGCCGATTGCCGATTCGCGCAAGGTGAGTCTGGTGGTTGCCGAAGCGGTAGGGAAGCAAGCCATCGCCGATCACGTCACGGCAGTCGCGGAACGAGACTCGCTGCTTGAGCAGTTACGTGCCTACGTGTGGGAACCTGTGTATCCGCCCTACGAACGCATCCGCTGAGACACGCCGCGGACAGCAACTGAGACCTCGTGAGACGCCAATTGCTTCCGTTCTGGCTTCCGAGCCGGATTTGTTGATAGGATGATGTGTCCTTACAAAAACGTTTTAGCGAGGGAACCTATGAGGCATTTGTCGCGCGCAACCGGGATCGCTGCATTCGCGCTGATTTCAGCTTTCTGCCTGTCCACCGCGGGCTTCGCGCAGCGGCGCCAGGCGGCGCCCATGCCCACCGGGCCGTGGATGAATCCGAGCCTCTCGCCTGACGAGCGCGCCGGCCTGGTCCTCAAAGAGATGACCCTGGATGAGAAGATCGCGCTCCTTCACGGCATCGGCATGCCCACCGATGAACCCGTAACTCCGGAAAATGCGCCCTCTAACCGCGGCGTGGGCTACGCCGTCGGGGTCCCGCGCCTTGGGATTCCGGGGATCGACATGAGTGACGCTGCCTACGGCGTCAGGTCCAGCGGGGTGAACGGGCGCTACTCAACCGCACTGCCGGCCAACGTGGCGGCGGCGGCAAGCTGGGACACGGATGCGGCTTTTGAATACGGCGCCCTGATTGGCCGCGAGCTGCGCGCGCAGGGTTACAACATGTCGCTCGGCGGCGGCGTGGACATTACCCGCGAGCCCCGCAACGGGCGCACATTTGAGTATCTGGGCGAAGACCCCGTGCTGGCCGGAACCCTGGTGGCTCGCCTCATCCAGGGAACCCAGTCGGCGCATGTGATCGGCGACATCAAGCACTACGCATTCAACGACCAGGAGAGCGGACGCAACTCCGTCAACATCACCATTGGCAAGCGGGCAGCGCGGGAGAGCGATCTGCTGGCTTTTGAAATTGGCGTTATACAGGGGCATCCCGCGGCCGTGATGTGCTCCTACAACCGCGTCAACGACGACTTCGCCTGCGAAAACAAATACCTCCTCACCGACGTGCTGAAGAAGGACTGGCAGTTCCCGGGTTTTGTGCTTTCCGACTGGGGAGGCACGCACAGCACGGAAAAGGCCTCGGCGGCGGGACTCGACAACGAGGAGCCGGGAAGCATCTTCTACAGCGACCGCTACAAGGCAGCCGTTGAGGCGGGCACAATTCCAACCGCTGAACTGGATGAGCACGTTCACCGCATTCTGCGCTCCATGTTTGCCGCGGGAGTGATCGACTACCCACGCCAGCGCAGTGTTGTCGATCCCTTTGCCGGCTTTGAAATCTCACGCAAGATCGAGGAAGGCGGCATCGTTCTGCTCAAAAACGAGCACGCCGCGTTGCCCCTGAATGCCACGAAGCTGCATGCCATTGCGGTCATCGGCTCCCACTCCGACGTCGGCATGATCTCCGGCGGCGGTTCGGCGCAGGTCGATCCTATCGGTGGAAACGCCATCGACCCTCCCGGCAAGGGCGCGACCCACTGGCAGGAAGAGATTTGGTTTCCGACTTCGCCGCTGAAAGCGATTCAAGCGCGGGCGCCCGACGCAAAAGTGACGTATGACCCCGGCAGCGATCCCGCAGCGGCTGCTGCTGCTGCCAAGGGCGCGGATATTGCCATTGTCTTCGCCTATGAGTGGGAGAGCGAAGGCATGGACCTGCCCAATCTCTCCTTGCCTCACCACCAGGACGACGTGATCGCCGCCGTAGCTGCGGCCAATCCGCATACCATTGTGGTGCTGGAAACGGGCAGTCCGGTGACGATGCCCTGGGTCGATGCACCTGCGGCAATTCTTGAAGCTTGGTTCGGAGGCAGCGACGGCGCCGATGCGGTGGGCAACGTTCTGTTCGGCTCCGTCAACCCAAGCGGTAAGCTGCCTAACACATTCCCAATCAGCGTGGCCGATCTGCCGCATCCTTCCCTCATCATGCCTCCGCCTGCTTCGCAACATTTTTCCGGGGCAGTGTCTCGGGAACAGCGGGCCAGTGGACTGCCGCCCTTCCAGGTTGTCTATGACGAAGGAGTCAAGGTCGGCTATAAGTGGTACGACGCAGAAAAGAAGCCCGTGTTATTTCCCTTTGGCTATGGTTTGTCTTACACCACTTATCGCTATTCAGGGCTGAGCGTAACCCCGGGAGATAAGGTGAAGGTAAGTTTCACGCTTTCCAACACTGGCTCGCGCGCCGGCGCTGAGATCGCCGAAATCTATGCAGCCCTGCCCGCCAGCACAGAGGAGCCGCCCAAGCGATTGGTAGGTTTCAGCAAGGTGTATCTTGCCCCCGGAGAAAAGAAGACTGTAACCGTCGAAGTCGATCCCAAGTATTTGTCCATCTACGACGAAGCGAAAGATGGATGGACCCTGGTTCCCGGCGATTACACCATCATGGTAGGCGGTTCGTCGCAGAACCTGCCGCTGCAAGCTGTGGTGAATCTCAGATAATTGTTGTTCATGACCGGCCTGGAGTGCTTCTTCTCCCGATTCGAGCCGGTCAACCTTACCCGCTGCCATAGTTCTTCTTGAGGATGCCCGCAAGAATCAGCAGAAATGCGAACAGGCGCACCATGTAGAACCATGGACTGGCTTCGTTGGGATGACCAACAAACAGAAGAGTCACGCGGTTAAATGCTTCGATGAGAAAAGCTGCGCCGAAAGCGAGAAACAGCACATCGTGCGTTCGCCTCCAGAACTTGAGGAAGAACATCCCGGCAATGAGGGAGGATGTGGCAATCACTCCGAGAAGAAATCCCGTAAGCATCTCACTCACTCCCCTTCCCAAATCAATCCGTACAACAACAACAGCATCGAAAGTGCCGTTGCGGCCAGGCGCCAGACATAAAGATCCACGTTCGTGAAAATCACGAGGTCGAGGAAAAGAAGAAAGTTGGCGCACGTGAGCCCGATGAAGCACAGGCCGCTCCATAGGAGCAGCCGATGCCGGCCTTGGAAGTACCCGCGCAACAGCAGCACTGCCGAAGCCAAACAAACCAGAGTGCCCAGGATGTAAACGGCAGGTCCCATACTCGTTCAATCCTTGGTGAAACGAAACGCCCGTGCGAAATCCCGGACCGCTCGCGAGGCTTTGGAGTGGATCATAGTGGAGATGCGCACGAGTTCGCGCCGGTAAGTCCTGTCGAGGGCCGCCAGCATGACCTCCTTTTCAGGCGATTCGGCAAGCAATGCAAACTGCCCTCGGTCGCCAGGGACTTCAGCGATGAGCCGGCGGGCGGCAAGGGCTTTCAAAATGCTCTGAGCAACATCGCTGGAAACATATAGAGCTTTCGCCATGTCCTCGCAGGACCATTCTTTTGGACGATTGTTCCAGATGAGGAGCAACGCTTCCAATTGAGGAACAGAATCAATTTCGTCCATTATGAAGCGATCGATTTGCTCGCGTTCGGGCGGCTCCTGAGGCATGACGATAATTGCGGTTAGATGTCGCCTGCTGAATATCGTTGCCTGGAATGTCTCACCATCGATAAGATTTCCAGCGTCCATCCCCGCGGAGCCATTCGAGGATTTTTTGAGCAGCTATTCGCTCTCCGGCGGAACCTGCTCCAGCAGACGTTTCCACGTCTTCTGATTTCTGCGGAAGCCCTTCTTCAGATCGTCGAGAATCCGCTCAAAGTCCGAGTTGGTGCGCAGGTTGTTCCATGCGGGGTTTTTCTGGAACCAGGGATAGTTCTCATTGCCGAGGTAGATGGCGCGGCGCAGCCAGTGCAGCGCTTCACTGGAATCGCCCTCAACGGCAAAGTAGGTTGCAAGCCGGTAAGCCATCTCGCTGTCCGCCTCCGCCGCGGCCAAGGTGTCATCCTTCAGTTGCGCCGCGGCCCGTTCGCGGTCCCCCGCCTGCACATAACATAAAGCCAGAGTGGGTACGGCGATCCGCAGCGAGCTGTCATCGCGGACCACTCCTTCCAGTATCTCGATGGCAGCATTCAAATTGCCCAGCCGCATCTGTTGATACCCCGCCGACGTCCGCAGCAGCGGGTGGCGCGGTTCCAGCGCGAGGCCTTTTTCCAGTTCATCGCCGGCTAGCTCGATCTGGTTTTGATACTGATAAACGCGCGCGCGATGGTTGTAGAGAATCGCGGCATTGGCAGGGTTCAGCTTGAGCGCGCGGCTGAACTGCAACAACGCTTCGTCGTACATGCCGTCGCCGCGCAGCGCAAGTCCGGCCACCATGTGTACATTCCAGTCGTTGGCGGCCGCCGCCAGCAGGTTGGCGATTCCGTGGCGCGCCGACTCCTTTTCGCCGCGCGAAAGCAGCATGTAAATGCGGTAGAGATTCGCTTCAATCGAAGCCGGATCGAGCCGCAGCGCCTCGTCAAAAGCGCGGCGTGCATGCATCACGTGAATCTGCCCCGCGAAGCCGTGGCGCACATATTGCAGCTCGGCGATGCCAAGGCCGCTCCATCCGGCCGCAAACTCGGGGTCCTTGCTGGTCACTTCGGCAAATAACGCGTGGGCGCGATCCAGGTCGCCGCGCGATCCGGTACGCACCATGAACGAACTCAGCACCGCACGCGCCTGAAGATACTTCTCGCTCACCGGGCCCGGCAGCGAAGCCTCACGCGGCCCTGGGCGCGGTGAATCGATCTGATCTCCAGCGCTGAGCCCGTGCAGAGCGGCAAACACTTCGTTCGAGATTTCAGTTTGCACCGCGATCAAATCAAGAGAAGCCACCTGGATCGCTCCACCGGAACGAACGCTTTGCGACCCCACATCGAGCAGTTGCCAGTTCAAATCGAACCCCGTATCGGAGCGCACAAAACTGCCCGCCAACACGAACGAAACCAGCAACTGCTGACCAATCGAAAGCGGATCCATTTGCGCCATTGGCAGCGACATCAGCGTACTCGAGGGCCGCACCACCAGCGCCGGGATGCGTGCCAGGCGCGCCGCAATCGCATCCGCTAGTGCATAACCGTAGAGCGGAGCCACCTCCGTCGCGCCCAGGTTTGCAAAAGGCAAAACAACCACGGAGTTTTGCGGCGTACGATCATTCGCCGACTCGCGGAAGCGCTCAGCCAGCATTGACAGAAAACCCGTGGCGCGCTTTTCAGCTTCCGCGCCTGTGGTGGGCAGGTTGGCCGCCGCCTCGCCGGGAATAATTCCGGTCTCGATCTGCAGCGCCTTCATAATGGTCTTCAGCGCCTCGCGCACCTCGGCGGCAGAGGCGTAGCGGGAAGCTGGATTCTTTTCAAGGCACGCCGCAATCACGCTCTTCATCTCAGGCGAGACCTCGAGAACAATCCCGCTCAGGTCCTGCGGATCAGAAAACTGAATCGCGCGAATGGCCTGGAAATCCTCGACATCCGGCCGGGTAAAGGGATGGCGACCGCTCGTGAGTTCATACAGAATCACCCCCAGCGCCCACACGTCCGACTGCACGCTCGACTGGCCGGTAACGAACTGCTCCGGCGCCATGTAGCGAATGGTTCCACCGCGCGCGGTGTATGTCGCCTCCAGAGACGCGTCTTTGGCCAGGCCTGGCTTGCCGGGGTCGAAGCTCGCGTCTTCGGGGCGCAGCCGCCGCGCCAGCCCGAAATCGAGAATCTTGACGAGACCCCCATCGGTCAGCATCACATTCTGCGGCTTCAGGTCGCGATGAAAGATGCCCAGCGTATGCGCGGCTTGCAAACCGTCAGCAATTTGAATCCCCACTGAGAGCACCAGTTGCGGGCTCGCCGGACCACGAGCAATCAACCTGTCTAGCGACTGCCCGGGCACATACTGCATCACGATATAGCCTTCGTCCCCGGCCTCGCCCACTTCATAGATCGCACACACGTTGGGATGTTCGATCGCCGAGGCCAGACGTGCCTCGCGCAACACTGTGCTTCGCAACTGCTGCGCTGACAGCAAACCGGTGCGAAGAATCTTCATTACAACCGGGCGCTGCAACAGTGTGTCGTTGGCCAGGTAGACCACCCCGCTGCCGCCGGCGCCCAACCGCCGGAGAATCTCGTAGTGTTCAATCGTCTTGCGCTTCATCTCTGGCTCAGTTCAAGTGTACCGGCCCGAGATGAATTCCGTTTCAATACGCAGTAAGGGCGATTGCTTTGTTCCAAAGCGGAGCGCAGCTCGCCGCTTGTCCTGCAACGTTACGGCCCAAGGAGCGTTGGGCCGCATGGGTTGTAACCCAGCGACGACGGGCTCGCCGGCGTGGGCGGGGTCGGAGGCGTAGCCCATGGAATCTTGCTGAAATCAAAAAAGCTCCAGCAGGTTCGGCTGCGCATTATCGCGCGCCGTCAAGTGTGCTGATGGGCCGATGAAACGGTCCTCAACAAACTTGATCACCGCGGTGTGATCCATGGGCGTGTGGGAAACATAATGCCGCCTTGCGAAAGGCGAGATGATGATATTCGGCAAGCGGAAACCGAGCTGCGCGGCGAATCCATACTTCATTGCTGCATCCGCGCTGCTTGTACCAGGATCGCTACAGAAGGTGGGAAGCGGACGCGCGGGCGGGGCACCTGGCTTTGCGATTGCCGACGCCTGAGTTGGATGGGATTGAAGCGCGTTAGCCGAGGAGGTTTCCCACCCTTGCCGTTAAGAACGCGTCAAGGATGGGGCACCCAAGTTGGTGGTGGAACGGCTCGAGAAAAGCATGGGTCGGCCACGGCTATTAAGCTGCTGTGAGCTCCGCAATCACGGTATCGGCGGCACCGATCAGAACCGTTGCCTGCTCTGATGTCAGCACTCCGGAGCTTTCCAGGTCCTGCACCTCGCCGGTGAGGCCTCGGAGGTTTCCAATAGCTCCATCGATCTTGCCGGCGTTCATCATGTCGATAGCTTTCTGAAGGTGCTTAACCAGCGAGTTGTCCTGGCCGAAATTCAGCACGCCCTGAGAGTAAAGCGCATTCACCCGGCTGATGATGGCTTGGGTTGCACCGGGCGGAGCGAGCGCAGGACCAGCGATGTGCCAGGCGAATACCCCGGGCAGAACTCCGGGCAGCCTACCGGGGGGTATTTGGTCATTGGGAAACAGAGCGCCACTGAGAGGGTCGAGAAGCTGCGTGTACGGCGGCACCTGCAGGTAGTAGGAGAAGTCTCCGATTCGTTCTGCTGCGGTCGGCACGTACGCTATAACGTAGATACCAGGCGCGAGCTGAATGGGCACACAGAACGTTTGACCTGGAGCTGAGGGCAACGGAACCGAAGAGAGCCCGCTGTAACTGGCGGTTGTCATGGCTCCCACGACGATGCTGCCTGGGCTCGTAGGATAAGTTGCGTAGACCTGCGTGAAGGGCACGTAGCCAGAGGGGAACGTCGCGCATTGAGCTGCAGCCGGCGTCGCGGCGCCGCTCCGGCAAAATGCTGCCACCGTAAGAACAAACCAAGCCCCTGAGCACCGCACGATTGGCATTTTCATCTTTCGCCTCCAATGGGAATATTTGAGGGGAGTGCCGGGGATGGTACCACAAATACCTGGGATAAGAACAATGCCCCGCGGGAAACCACGGCGTATCCCTTTTTTTTTCGCAACAAGCGCGCGAGGGATGCGGTAGCCACGGCGGCGATGGAACGGTCTGAGAAAACCAGGGGAGAATCCGCCGATCGATGGATCACACTCCAGGTCTGATCCCCCATCCCCTGCACCCTGATCCCTACTTTTCAATGCCCCCGGCGCGCTATGGGTTCTTCAACCACCGTTTCCGGCGGCAACTTCGCGAGTTGCTTCTGTCGCCGCTGTCCCATCAGGAACATGATGAGTCCGAAAGCCAGCAGCACCAGGCCCCACCAGAAATTGATGTCGATGCCCAGGCTCTTGGCATAGAGATCCGCGTCGTGATGGGTCGCCACCCCGAAGAGGGTCAGGACCAGGCCGGTGATCGTGAACATCAATCCCATGGGAATGCGTAGATCGAGATTCATGGTGTCCTTCTCCTCAGGCAAAGAAGATATTCAATGCAACAGCCACCAGCAGAATGGCCAGCCCCAGAACTTCAGGCCGCTGCCACCACAACTCATTCGCCGGACGCTTTGGCTTGGGCGTAAGCGAGTGCACCAGGCCCACCAGTTCCGACTCGGGATGCGGCTTGGTGAAGAGGCTCACCACCACCGTCACAATAAGATTGGCGCTGAAGGCGTAGATGGCGCCGTAGAAGTTCTGCGCCATGTCGCTGGGGTAGTGGTGCAGCACCGTAATCCAGCCGCCGTGAATGCCGGCATGAGCCTGGATGGGCAGCGTGAGCCCGTGATGCAACACCGCCGCCCCCGTGCCCGCAATCAGCCCTGCAAACGCGCCGTGGCCCGTCGCTCGCTTCCAGAACATGCCCAGCAGGAACGTTGCGAACAGCGGCGCATTCACAAAGCTGAAGACCAGTTGCAGGGTGTCCATGATGTTGTTGAAGTTGATGGCCGCATAAGCCGTGCAGATCGACAGCAGGATGCCCCCCACCGTCGCCCATCGGCCCACCGCCATGTAATGCCGGTCGCTCGCGCCCTTGTGAATGTAGGACTGGTAGAGATCGTAGGTGAACACCGTGTTGAAGGCCGTCACGTTGCCCGCCATGCCGCTCATAAAGCTGGCCAGCAGCGCCGTGAGACCCAACCCCAGAATGCCCGTCGGAAAGTAGTGCAGCAGCAGGTTGGGCGTGGCCAGATCGTAGTCCAGAATCGGATGGCCGCTGACGTCGAGCATCACCTTGCCGGTGAGCGGGTCCACCTTGGCCGGAATCAGTCCGCGGCCCTCTTCCACCGCTTTGGGAACCACCGTGGTGTTGTGGATGATGGCGCCGTTTCTATTCTCCACAATCGTGGTGGTGTGCGGCGTGGCCAACCCGATCGCCAACAGCCCGGGCAGTATCACCAGGAACGGGAAAAACATCTTTGGAATCGCCGCGATCAGCGGAACGCGCCGCGCTGACTCCGTATCCTTCGATGCCATCGCCGTCTGGATCACCAGAAAGTCAGTGCACCAGTAGCCCGAGCCGAGCACAAATCCCAGCCCCATTCCAATTCCGATGATGTCGATGCCCATGGGGTTGGTGCTGGCGTGCATCACGCCCTTCCACTCATGCATGTAAGCCACGGGCACCGAGGCTTTCAGGCCGCTCCACCCGCCAATGTTCTTCAGGCCTAGCAGCACCAGGGGCAGAAACCCCGCAATGATCAGAAAAAACTGCAGCACTTCGTTGTAGATTGCGCTCGTCAGGCCGCCGAGAAAGATGTAAAGCAGCACAATCACCGCCGACAGCACGATGGAAAATGTGAAGATTCCATCCGGCGACCAGCCCAGCATCCTGAACAACCCGTCGAAGACGTGCAGCGCCTGGATGAGCCGCGCCATCGCATACATCGAAATGCCGGAGCTGAAGACCGTCATCACAGCAAACGAGCAGGCGTTGAGCGCGCGTGTCTTTTCGTCGAAGCGGAGGCGCAAAAACTCGGGCACCGAGCGCGCCTTGGAGCCGTAGTAGAAGGGCATCATGAAGATGCCCACAAAAATCATGGCGGGGATGGCGCCGATGCCGTAGAACTGCGCAGTCTCAAGGCCGTACTTGGCGCCCGAGGCGCCCATGCCGATCACTTCCTGCGCGCCCAGGTTGGCACTGATAAAGGCCAGCCCGCAAATCCACGTGGGCAGCGCTCGACCAGCCTGGAAGAAGTCCTTGCTCGTCTTCATGAAGCGCTTGAGGGCAAATCCGATGCCCAGCACAAAGACGAAATACAACAGCATGATCAGCCAGTCAACGGACGTGAGTTTCAAGACTGCTCCTTGAAGGCGGGCACCTGCAATTTGAAACAGGAATACGCAACAACTTTACGGGCAAGGGCGGAGGCCCGTCCAGTGGGAAATGAAAAGGTTTTCAGAGTCGGTGCTTCCACATCGTGCAACCCCCGGCAGTTTACACTGGAAGTGCATGATTCCGACCCTTGCCTGGACCCCTGAGGGCGTCCGCTTCATCGATCAGACCAAGCTCCCCCTCGAAGAGAGCTACGTGCTCGCCACCACTTATGAGCAGGTGGCAGACATCATCGTCACCATGGTTGTCCGCGGCGCCCCGGCCATTGGGGTTTCCGCAGCTTACGGCATCGTTCTGGGGGCAACGCGCACCAGGGCCGCCTCTGCGCTGGAATTCGCGCCGGAATTTCAAGAGATTTGCGCCCGCCTGGCAGCAACGCGGCCCACCGCAGTCAATCTCTTCTGGGCCATCGACCGCATGAAACGCCTCTTCGCCTCTCTCCTGGCCGCTGGAGCATCGATAGAAGAAATCCAGCGGAAGCTGCTCGCCGAAGCGCATGCCATGTATGAAGAAGACGTCTCTGCCTGCAAAGCCATGGGCGCGTTCGGCGGCGCTCTGCTCCCCGATGAGGCAGGAGTTCTCACCCACTGCAACGCCGGAGCCCTCGCCACCTGCGGATACGGTACCGCTCTTGGCGTCATCCGCTCCGCCGTCGAGGCCGGCAAGCACATTCACGTCTTCGCCGACGAAACCCGGCCATTCCTGCAGGGCGCGCGCCTTACCGCGTGGGAACTGATGGCCGATGGCATCGAGACTACCGTCATCTGCGACAACATGGCTGCCAGCCTCATGCGCGCCGGCCGCATCCAGGCCGTAGTCGTCGGCGCTGACCGCATCGCTGCCAACGGCGACACCGCCAACAAGATCGGCACCTACAGCGTTGCCATATTAGCCAAAGAGCACGGCATCCCGTTCTACGTGGCGGCGCCCTGGTCAACCATTGACACAGCAACGCCCACAGGGGACGCCATCCCCATCGAGGAGCGCAGTGCGGTGGAAGTCACGCACCACGGCGGCAAGCAACTCACCCCCAATGGCGTTGGCATCTGCAACCCCGCCTTCGACGTCACTCCGGCCAAATACGTGACCGCTATCATCACCGAGCGTGGCGTCCTGCGCGCCCCCTATACCGAGAGCCTGAAAGAGATGGAGATGGTTGCCGGTTAGGCTGAGCCTCTACAGTTGTAAGGACTGTGCTTCCCGGCCTCTCCATCTTCCGCCTGCGGCAAAAATCCCTGGTTCGCGCCATCCTGCTCTCGCTGGGCGCGTTCATGGCTAGTCTGCGCCTGGCTGGCTTTCCCCATATCGAAAACATTCACGGCTCGCATTGGCAGTTCGCCGCCCTCATAGTAGCCGCCTGGGGCATGGGCGAAACGGCACGCTGTCTTCGTCGCAAATGGAGCCTCTATCACGCTGGCGTGCTTCTCCTCCTCTACACCAACCTGATGATCTTGACCATGATTGTGTTTCTGGTCGCCTATCCCTGAGCCGCCTCCCGCCGTGCAGGTAGCCGGGCGAGTTTAGCGCAATTTCAAGATGCCCAATTCGCGCTGGGCGTGTAGCATGGGCAGAGCGCACGTCGAACCGGCGGATTGCGGCTCGAGCACCCCGAACGCCCAGCCGCTCGAAGCCGGTATATCGAAGACGTGCGGGAGGAAGAAATGCTGAAAGGCTTTCGTGATTTCGTATTACGTGGGAACGTGATGGACCTGGCCGTCGCGGTGATCATTGGCGCGGCATTCACTGGTGTCGTCAATTCGCTGGTCGGCGATGTTCTAAACCCGCTTATCGCCGCGATTGTGGGGAAGCCCGACTTCAGCAGCGTGATCTTTGACGTCCATGGCGGCCATATCAAAATCGGCAACTTCTTCAATGCCGTAGTTTCGTTCCTCATCGTGGCGGTGACGGTTTATTTCGCCATCGTGCTCCCTGTGAACTCGCTCATGGCTCGATTCAAGAAGCCCATTCCCGAAGCTCCGCCAGCTAACAAAACCTGCCCCGAGTGCCTGAGCGAGATTCCAGTGGCCGCCAAGCGCTGCGCTCACTGCACCCAACTGGTTGCCTAACCCACGAACAAGGCTCAAAAACTGACCTAAAACCCGCGCGCGCCGATCATCAACAGGCGCGCGCCCGGACCGTTGCCGGTAGTCATTGGCCGTCACCAAAAAGCCCAATCTGAACCGGTCCGAGTTTCTTGGCCAACTTCGCCGGCGTGCCGCTCACCGCTGCGAAGCCACTCTTCGCGCCGGGTTCGTCACCATTCTCGACCAGGTAACTTGTCCCGGCGGCTCCCTCAAACACAATCAGCGTCCCCGTGACACCGCTCACGATTTTTTGGCCTTTTTCCCCGGAGATCACATCGACCGGCATGCCGGGCCACGGATTTCGCATCCTGAGCGGCCCGCTCGTCCCTGCCTCGATCACGACCGTGGTCACCGCGCCATTTCTCGTCTGCACGTCGACCTTGGTTTTTCCGCGCACATACACGCTGCCTTCAAAGTCCCATCCCGGCGGAATCGCCGGAGCAATTCGGATCACCCCGTCATAGTCTTGAACCAGCGCCTCCTGCAACGCGTCGGCAATCACGCCCGTCTGTTCCACATAGAATTCCTTGGCCGTCGGCTCCCACTTGGCCATGCCATTCACAAAATTCTGCACCTTCTCCGTGATCCGGATAAGAGTTGACCCAACCTCTGCGCCTGACTTGAGACGCGCCGCCTGAATCGGATCGAAGCTCCAGTCGATGTTCGCCACGTTGGGCCGATGCGCGTAGGTGCGCTGCGCCAGAGCGAACAACGGAGACGTGTCGCCGATGATGTTGTACGGCCAAACCGGCTCGAGCCCGATGTTTTCGACATTATGGATTTCCGCGCCTGGCAGGTACGACTCTGCAATGACGTCTTTTCCATCGGCATCGGCTGACGCCGGCAACAATGTGTGCGGCCCGCTCGCCTGCGTCCGCGGCAAAGCCGGAACCTTGGGCAGCGCCGCCTCGATTTGCCGCACCAGGTCGGAATCTTTCCCCAGCAGTTTTGCTGCGTCAATTGTGGCCGGGTAGAGAGCCGCAATGGCCGCAAGGTCGGTCGTCGGATCGGTCACATCCCACTGCGTCTCGTGCGCATTCGAGGGACTCGTATGCAGCATTCCGTCCGGGCCGGCTTTCTGGTAGGCCAGAAGAAACCGCGCCGCGGCGGCCATCAGCGGATAATTTTCGGCAAGAAATCTGCGATCGCCGGTTGCCAGATATTGCTGCCACACCCACAGCGATACCTCCGCGCCGGTCGAGATCGTCCGCGCGTTGTAATACGGCCTGAAATTTGCGTCGCAATCCAAACCCATCGCGATCGGCTGCCAGCCGGATTCGTACTCGATCCCCGGGCCGTTGAAGCGCATCGTCTCCGGCACGCAAACGCCGGGCAGCCCTTTCATGTGCTCCTTCGTCCAGTTCTCGATGCTCGCCAGATCCTGGCGATAAAGACTGAAATAAGGCTCGTTCAGTTCCGTCAGGCCCGCGCCAATATTCGCCGCGACCTGCATGCGCAGATTCCAATGCCAGAATGCCGATGAATCCCAGCGATGCTCGTCCCGCGCCGCCGAAATCATATCTGCGACACCTGCCTGCGACCCCGGATAATCGACACCCTTCTCGACGGCCGCGACAAACAGGTAGATATTGCGGAGATTCTCCATATACTCTCCGGCACCGTCTTTCGAATTGATCTTGATGACCGCGGCGCGCTTCCAGAAGGCATCCCACCAGTTTCGGTGCGCGGCGGCAGGCTGCGCAGAGATCGCCGAAGCCGCAATGGCCTCCGCATTTCCCGTTCCGTCGTAGTGCGGCGCCGCTGCGATAATCCGGAAATGGCCATCCTCGAAAGGCTTGAAGGATACGGTGACGGTCAGCGAATTCGTAACCGAGGCGGATACATCCCGCCCCTCCGCGGTAATTGCCGAAAGTGAACCAAACGCGCGCCCCGACGCACCCGGATTCTTGTTATCCACCCAGCCCTCGGAAAGCAGACCTGAGTGGTCATGGGCAACTGCGTGCGGAGTGCGCGGCGCCCAGAGCCTCAACACCGCAGTTTGCGGCTGATCCGGATTCGCCCCTGTCACATCAACGACCAGAACATCCGTGTCCGGCTCCACAAAAGCTGTCGCCGTCATCCCGCCGCCCCGCTCCCGAAACTCTCCGTGATACAGGTCCAGCCGCCCCGCGTAATCCTTCGCACGCGTCAGGCTGGAGAGCCCCGGAATCATTAACTGCCCCGGCGACAAGCGGTCCGGCATGGTGTCGTTTCGATTCAGTTGCGCCGTCAGCCCGTCGGCCGACCACACGGCAACACCGAGTCTGCCATTCCCCAACGGCATCGCCTCGCCTGCATCCAGGTTCGGCCTGCCCAGCACAATATCCGAGCGCCCGATCACTCCCGACACATCCACCACGAATTTGCCACCATGCCACGCAGAGGTAGCCTGTGGCTCAGCGGATTGTGCCTCCGAAGGCTCAGCAAACACGGTGCAAAGCACGGCAACCCCGGCAATGTAGACAAACAGGTTTTTCAATTCGAGTCTCCGATTTCTGTCTGACGGATTCGACGGAAGTCTATCAGCCCCGATCGACCCAGCACCCGCATAACCCCAAGAAAGCGAAGGAGGCCTCCTTCCGCGCCCCTTGTCGTCCACTCCGGATCTGGCGGCGGCCTTTCCCGCCATCAGGTTGTAAAATAGCCGTTGGCAACAGGCACAGTGAGGGTGAACTCGATGGCAGTCTCGACAATGGCCGGAATTCCGGCGCTCAAAGAGCTTTCAGCCGACCTCAAGCGGCGCATGGATCAGGCCGTCGCCGGCTTCCAGGCCAACCTGGCTTCCACGCGCACCGGCCGCGCCAGCGTGCACATGCTCGACCAGATCAAGGTGGAGTGCTACGGGACGCACATGCCCATCACGCAGCTCGCGCAGGTTTCCACCCCCGAAGCGCAACTGATTCTCATCTCGCCCTTCGACCCTTCCATCGTGAGAGATATTGACAAGGCAATCCAGGCGTCCGACCTCGGCTTCAATCCTCAGTCCGACGGCAAGATCATCCGCGTCCCGGTTCCTCCCATGACCGAGGAGCGCCGCCGCGATGTTTGCAAACATCTCAACAAGGTGCTCGAAGAGCATCGCACCGCGGTCCGCAACGTCCGCCGCGACGGCAACGACGCCCTCAAAAAGCTCGCCAAAGAGAAGAAGATCAGCGAAGACGAAGAGAAGCGCGCTCTGGAAGAAGTCCAGAAGATGACCGACGAAGAAATCCGCCGCATGGAAGAGCTCTCCCACAGAAAAGAAGCCGAAGTCATGCAGGTGTGAACGAGGCAGTCAAACCGGTCCGGATTCAAAGACACTTGCAGCCACGATCACGGCGGAGACTTTCATCCGTTCTATCTTCCCGACCGGGCGTGCGGGCAGCCCTCCTGGCGAACTCTGCATCCGAACCAAATAGCGAACGCCGTGAGTGAATCCGTGCCTTAGGAATCCCCGTGACGGGACAGGACATCAGCCAAATCCGTGCCGACTCGCTCCGTTCGGCGCAGCTTGAAACGCATCTGGAAACAACGAGGGAGAGACTCAACCTGGCCGCCTCGCAGTTGGTGGAAATGGCCAAGGTGCTCCTTACCCCGCATCCATCCAATTCATCCCCGATTCCCCGTCCTTGGCTGAATGAACTCATTGTCAACCAGGTGATGGCCGACCTCCGCGATGCTGAGAGTGAGCTTGCCAAGGCGCGCGACATCGCTGCGGAACCGCAGGCCCCAGAACCCGAAAATCGCACCTGAACTGCTCTACTGCTTCTTCGCCCGTTTATAGAACGGCAGCGGAACCTGCTTTGCCCGCACCTGGTTCCCGCGGCATTGCACCACCACATCCACGCCGTCTGCAGCCACTTCAACAGGCACCAGCGCCATGGCAATGTTCGACTTCAAGAACGGTGCCGGTGAGCCCGACGTGACCCGGCCAATCTCTTCTCCTGAAAGTGAGACGACAGAATACCCGTCCCGTGCAATGCCCCGCTCAACCATCTCCAGGCCCACGATCTTTCGCTTTGGCCCTCCCGCTGCCTCGACCGCCTGCAGAGCCGATTTCCCGATGAACTCGCCCTTGTCCAGCTTGAGCCAGTGGGCCAGCCCTGCCTCCAGTACGTTGATCTCCTCTGAAATTTCGTGTCCGTAGAGGCTCATGCCCGCCTCCAGCCGCAGCGTGTTCCGCGCCCCCAGCCC
This sequence comes from uncultured Acidobacteriota bacterium, assembly GCA_963833995.1. Lineage (GTDB taxonomy): Bacteria > Acidobacteriota > Terriglobia > Terriglobales > Acidobacteriaceae > Telmatobacter. The sequence goes on from CAWIAE010000016.1 coordinate 612,102, forward strand.
GCACGGCCGGATACCAAACTCCGCGCCTGCGTCCATCAGCGCATCCCACATCTTTACCGTGGTCGCCTCGTCCGAGGGGATGTACACCTCAAACCCGTCCTCGCCCGAGTAGCCCGTGCGCGCGATCAGCACATTCCTGATTCCCGCCACTGTTCCCCACGTGAACCAGTAGTTTTTGATCGCCGCCAGGTCCACCAGCGTCAGCTTTTTGAGAGTCTCCAGGGCCCGCGGCCCCTGCAACGCCAGCTGCGAATAGTAGCTGGAATAGTCGTTGATATGAATCCCCGGCCACGCGCCCACCTGCTGCCGGATCCAGGCAAAATCCTTGTCCTTCGTTCCCGCGTTCACCACCAGCAGGTAGTCGTTCTCCCCTAGCCGATGCACCAGAATGTCATCCACAAACGTCCCCCGTGGGGTCAGCAATGCTGAGTAATGCGCCTGCCCGTCCTTCAGCCGCGAGGCGTCGTTCATTGTGATCTGCTGCACGGCCGCCAGGGCGCCTGGCCCGCGAAACTGAATCTCGCCCATATGGCTCACGTCGAATAGCCCCACCGCCGTGCGCACCGCGAGATGCTCGGCAATCAGGCCGCCACCCGGGCAAGGATATTCGACCGGCATCTCCCACCCACCGAAATCCACCATCTTCGCCTTCAGGGCGCGATGCGTAGCATTGAGAGCCGTTTTCTTCAGAGCGGGCGCGACAGACGCAGCGGGAGTGACCATGGGGGCATCCTTTCACAATCCAAAATCTACCCTATCCACGATAGGGATAGCGTACCGGCCGGGTCAAACCCCGCTTCTGTGCCGTACGATCAGAAGGGCCCATTCGCAATGAAGAGAAGGAACATGAATCCGGTTCGCGGGATCCTGATGCTGCTGGCTGCGGCCTTCGCCTTTTACCGTGGCTGGCAGATTCACATCGGCCACTATGCCTGGATGGCCTATGGATTGGGAGTCCTGGCTCTCGGCCTGGCCGCCTGGCATTTGACCCGCAGGCCGCCACCTCCGCGACTCTGAGCAAACACCGCTCTGCGACGAACCTGCCCGGAGGAATCATCACTCCATGCCGACGCTCTACAACCGCATTCAGGGCCGCAACCTCGAGCGCCTCGCCGCACTCAGCGACGGCATCTTCGCCGTGGCCATGACCCTGCTGGTGCTCGACCTGCACATACCTTCCGCCAGCCAGGTCCATTCAGGGCGCGAGCTGTTCGTGGCCCTCGCCGCCCTGGGCCCGCAGTGGATCGCCTACCTCATGAGCTTCCTCACCCTGGGCATCTTCTGGGCCGGACAGCAGACCCAGCTCAATCACATCGGCGAGGGCACACGCGACCTTACCTGGATTCACCTCGGCTTCCTCTTCACTATCACCCTCATGCCGCTCTCGACGCGCCTGCTGGCCGAGTTCATCACCTACCGCGCTGCATTGGGCATTTACTGGCTCAATATTTTCGCGCCCGGCGCCATGCTCTATTGGAGTTGGGCGCACGCCACCCGCGACGGTCTCATCAAGTCCGATACACCCGAAGAAGTCCGCAACAGCATCTGCGGCCGCATCCGCATCGCGCAGTCGCTCTATGCCGCCGGAGCGGCCCTGTGCTTCATCAACACGTGGGTCAGCATTGGGGTAATCGTACTGGTGCAGTTGAACTACGCCATCGCGCCACGCCTGTGGTGGAAGCGGCGTTAATTCGCAGCCGACCGCTTGTCGCGCCCGCCAGAACGAGCTCACGCCGAGATAAAGAAAGAACAGCGCAAGGCCCGTGTAAACCAGGAATTTCAAGTGCTCTGGTCCGTGCAGATAGCTCGCGCGCGCCGGCCACATCCCCCGCCACACAAACACCGGAACAAAAATCAGGAAGAAAACCCCGGTGACCTCGAGCCACAGAATCCCGCCCACGCGCCCGAAAGGCCGCAGAAATCCGCCAATTCCCTTCATCAGTCCGCCGGGGGCTCGCGCCGCAGACCTCCCCGCAGACCTGCCCGCTGCCCGGCCGCGCACCGCAGTCTCCCCTGCAAAGCTGCTCACGGGCACGCTAGCCACGGGCCCACGTGGGGCCTGCGCACTCCCGCTCAGCTGCTGTCCGGCCACACGCCCGGCCACACGCAGCCCGATACCCAGTACCCGTCCGATGGTTTGCGGTCTCACTCCGATATGATGGTAGCAGCGACGGTGGGTGTGCTGCTCGATCACAGCCTTCCCGGATTTGCCAGTTGCCCTTGGCCCGCTGCGGACGTAAGGTGTATAAATCCCTAGCGCTCCCTGCGCCGTTTCCGCGCCGGCCGCCGCACTGGAGGTATCCGTGACATCCCGCCTGCGCGAACTCATCCAACAACTTGGTGAAGCCATCCATGAGTCCGTCATTGAGAGCGAGCAGATTGCCGGGGTGGTGCAGGATATTCGCCGCCACGGCTTCGATGTGCTGCTGATGCTCGAGGCCACCATTGGCCTCAACGAGGTTACAGCCAAGGATGCGGAAAACGCCGAGGCCGGCGCCGAGCAAACAGGGGAGGGCGGCGGTCCCTTCACGCCCAACGATCTCCACTTCCTTCGCTCCCTTCGCATCTCCATCGAGGGTGATCCGGAAGGCGACGAGTTGCCGGACGAATAGTCTCTCCCGGCATCGCCTTTACTCGCATTCGCGCTGCCGTACAATCGGCAAACCATGAGAAAGCTTCCCTTGCTGCTGGTTCTCGCGGCTCCGGTGTTGCTGGCCCAGAGCGTCGCCCCGCAGGCAGTGAATACCGCGCACCTGCAGGACTGGACCATCGACCTGGGTGGGGGCTGGCGCGTCCACAATGGCGATAACCCAGCCTGGGCGCGTCCGAACTTCGACGTCAGCACATGGCAATCTGCCGATCTCGATAACCTTGGCGCGTCCGAGCCCGGCTGGCACTGGTACCGGTTCCACGTCAAACTTGCCCGCCGGCCACGGTGAACTGGCGCTCCTGCTCGAAGGCGGCGACGGCACATACGCGGTCTACCTGAACGGCGCTCCTGTCCCCGGCCCGCAGATCCAGTCCAGCTTTGGCGTCAAGCGCCCAACCGAGCGCACGATGCCGCTCAACGTCTCCGGTCCCGATCTTGAAATCGCCCTGCGCACTCATACGCCGCAGTGCTATGCCGCATGGCGCCTGCCGCTGTTCCTGACGGCGTCGCTTGGCACGCCGGACGCCGTCGAGAACCAGCGCCAGGCCCTCCAGAGCGGACGCCTCTATGCGGCCCTTCCCGCCATTTTCATTAACCTGCTGCTGATGCTCGCCGGTCTGGCGGCCTTCGCTCTCAATCGCAGCCAGCCCACCCATGCTGAGTATCGCTGGGTAGGGCTGTATCTCTTCCTGCTGGGAACCGCGGACCTGCTCTGGGATTGCCAGGTCTGCGGCCTGTTGCCCCTTTCGGCAAATTTTCTTGTCGGTGATCCGCTCCTCTACGCCGTCGCCATCGCCCAGATCGAGTTCACCTTCAGCTTTGGCGGCCGCCGCGTCAGTCTTCCCTGGCGGATTTACGAAGCGCTCCTGCTGGCGCCGCTCATGCTCGTTTGGCTTACCTGGCGCGGTCTATTTCCCAGCGCAGTGTATGTCGTCATTGAAGCTCTCATCCTCGTCCCTGTCGCGGTGCTCCTGCCGGTGCTTCTCTTCCTCTGGTACCGGCGCGGAAATCGCGAAGCGGGATGGCTGATCCTGCCCAGCCTTTTGCCCGCCGCTACCATCTCGCTCAACGACCTTGGTACGCTTTCCATCTTTTTCGGATGGCAATTTGCCGACTTCCTCGACAATCCCATCCAACTCGGCCCCACTCAGCTCCAGCCCCTCGATGCCGGCAATCTCCTCTTTCTGCTGGCAGTAGGGGTCGTCATGTTTTTCCGCTTCACCCGCGTCAGCCGCGACCAGGCGCGCGCCGCAGCCGAACTAAGCGCCGCCCGCGAGATCCAGCAGCGCCTCGTCCCCGCCGTTCTGCCTTCGGTCGCCGGGTGCCGCATCGAAGCGGCCTATCTGCCCGCGCAGGAGGTCGGCGGCGATTTCTACCAGGTGGTGGAACAGCCTGAAGGCTCCACGCTCATCGTGATCGGCGACGTCAGCGGCAAAGGACTGAAAGCCGCCATGACGGGGACGCTGGCCATCGGGGCGTTCCGCACCCTGGCCGCGGAGGGCCTTGGGCCCGCCCCCTTGCTCTCCCGGCTCAACCGCCAGATGGCTCAAGCGCAAAACGACGGCTTCATCACCTGTCTCTGCCTGCGCATGCATCGCGACGGCGCCGTCACCATGGCCAATGCCGGGCACCTGTCGCCCTATCACAATGGCGAAGAGGTTGCTCTCGATCCGGCGCTCCCGCTCGGCCTCAGCCACGATGTCACATACGCGGAAACCACTCTTCAACTTGTCCCCGGCGACACCCTTACACTGCTCTCCGATGGCGTCGTGGAAGCCATGAGCGCCAACGGCCAGCTTTTCGGCTTCGAGCGCACCAGGGCAATTTCTACCGAATCAGCCGATCAAGTGTCGCTGGCCGCCCAGGCCTTCGGCCAGGAAGACGACATCACCGTGCTGACCGTGAAGTGGGAAGGAAGGGCCGTGGGAGTTTGATTTCACGAATGAGGAGAGCAGGCGTGCCGCCCACCCTGACCCTAACCAACGGAGCGGCCCGCGCAGTCGCTTCCTCGCAAATGCCCTTTCCCACTTTGCTGATCAATTCGCCGGAGAGCGCACAATTAACTAAAGCTCGGCAAAACGGCTGCTCCGGTCGCACTTTCGCCCCACCGCTGCACGAGCCCAAGAAGCGAAATCACGAGCGCCGATCCGGAAAGAAGGAGCTAACTGCTTCCATATCTGATTTCTGCGACCAAGTCCTGTCGAATCTGATCTTTGCGGCGGGATCCATGCGCTAACACAATGAAAACAAGAGACTTCTTTACAGAATAGGGGTGGGGGGGGTAGCAAGGAAATGAGATTGATTGATCCTTCCCGATGGACCGCCGAGGCCTGCTCCGGACGGCATCCCGCTGATCCGCCCGGCTTCACAATGCGACAATATGGCAGGATTCAGAGGCCGCAGGTGTTCGTGCGAAATCTGCCCCCGGTGTCTGATCCCCGGTTTTCCCATGAAATGGATTCTCCTCATCGCCGTCGTTCTGGTCTTCGTCATCTCCCTGGTGGCGGACTACAAGTGGCGTCAGTGGATGGCCGAGCGGAAGCGCGACCGCCAGTAACCTCGCCTGCCGTGCCGCCAACGATCAGCAACTTTCCATCGTTTCTGCCATTACAATAGAGGAAAGGGGGCCGTCCAATCGTTATGCACCTGTTCTCCATCCTTCGCTTCCCCGTTCGCCGCAATCCCGCCGGCCTGTTGCTTGTCCTGGCTTCTGCCCTGCTGCTCGTTTCAGCTACGGGAGCCTGCGCCCAGTTTCTTCCCCCGGCCAGAACCCCGGTCCACGACCCCGCTGCCTTAAAGCCGCCCGCTGGAGCCCGTGTGGCCATCGTCGAATTCGAAGACATGGAGTGCCCCGACTGCAGCGCCGCCAACCCGCTGCTCCGCGAGGCCAGCGAGAAATACCACATCCCCTGGGTGCGCCACGATTTTCCGCTGCCCTTTCACGCCTGGAGCACGCAGGCCGCCATCAACGCCCGCTGGTTCGACACCAAAAGCAAGAAGCTGGGCGACGAGTATCGCGACGCCGTCTTCGCCAACCAGACCTCCATCGTCGACCTGAACGGACTGCACCAGTTCACTGAAAAGTTCGCGCAGCAGCGCGGCATCGCCCTGCCCTTCGCCATCGATCCGCAGGGCAAGCTGGCCGCCGAGGTCAAGGCAGACTACGCCCTCGGCCAGCGCATCGGAATTGAGCACACGCCCACCATTTGGGTCGTCACCAATGGCGACCATGCCGCGCCGTTTGTCGAAGTTGTCGACCGCACCAAGCTCTTCCAGCTGATCGACCAGGCCATGGCCGAAACCGCCTCGGAAAAGACCACCAAAACCGCACGCAAGTAGCCGGACAATGCTTCCCCCGGGCTCTGTGATGAAGGATTTCCGCACCACGGTCGAAATTCATGCCCCGCCGGCACGGGTCTGGGCCGTGCTGCTTGACGTAGAGCGCTGGCCGGAATGGACCCCCACCGTCACCCGTGTCGAGCGCCTCGAAACGGGGCCTCTTGCAATCGGCAGCCGTACAAGAATTCTCCAGCCAAAACTGGAGCCGGCCGTCTGGGGCGTGACGGAACTGGACGAAATGGCACACGCATTCACCTGGGTCGTCAGCGGCCTCGGGATCGTTGTCACCGCCCGCCACCAGGTGGAATGGTTCAAGAGCGGCACATGCGCCACGCTCTCGCTCCGCTATTCAGGCCTCGTCGGCCGGGTCATGGCGCGCATGTTGCGCGAACTGAATTGGGAGTACCTCACCACCGAGGCCGAAGGATTGAAGAGACGCTGCGAACAGCCGGAAGTCCGCACCGGGCCGAGCGTACCCGGTTCAGGCAAAGCAGGATCGCTGAAATCTAATCACTGACCGCTCACGGTGATATTCACCAACTCACCTTGCTCGCCGGGCGAAATGGTCCTGGTCTGCGGCGCTCTCCAGTGGTCGATGTAGCTGATCCGGTGCACGCAGCCGATGGTGCAGTTGGGCGCGCAACTCTTGGCGGTCAGAAACTCGCGCTTCACATCCGCCGTGGTGTATTCGGAGAGCGGCACGCCCGGATACCCGCGCTGCTGCGAGCAGTAATGCACCAGCCCATCCTCGCAGATATACAGGTAGCGCGACCCGGCGCGGCAACGCCAATCGTTGGGCCGGCCCTCGGCAATCGCCGCCTGAAACTTGTCAAACTGCGCGTAGTTGGTCTTCTTCCGATTCGTCATCGCGAAGTAGACCCGCGCCTCGTCGTCCTTCAGCGGCTTCAATTGGCCGCTGCCGTCGTGGATAATCCCGATGGTCGATTCAAAGCCCAGCGCCAGCGCACGCCTGCCGATCACCAGCGCGTCATTGGGGTCTTTAAAGCCGCCGCCGACGACTGAATTGATGTTGACGTGGAATTCAGCGTACTCGGCCAGCATTTGCAGCTTCTTGTCGAGCACCTTCAGGCTCTTCTTGGAGATGTCGTCGGGCTCGACGTTGTCGATGGAGATCTGCAGGTGGTCGAGGCCGGCGCGGTTCAGCCGCTCGATGCGCTCCACATTCAGCAGGTAGCCGTTGGTGATCATGCCGGCAATGGCGCCGGTGCGGCGCATGCGGCGGATAATGTCGTCGAGGTCGGGATGAGTCAGCGGCTCGCCGCCGGAGATGCCGATCATGGCCGTGCCCAGCCGCCCGAGATGGTCGATGCGCCGGATCATCTCCTCTAAAGGCACGGGTTTAGAGACTTTGTCGTACTCGTTGCAGTAGGCGCAGGAGAGATTGCAAAAGCGCATCGGCACAATCTGCGCCAGCACCGGATGCGACGTCGAAGCCAGCGCGTGTGCCACCATGGCGTATTCGCGCAGCTTGCGCTGGGCCGCAATCCTGCGCCCGCGCACCGTCGACCTCCGGGGAGTACCCATCCTTTCTATTGAAACATATTGCGACAGAGTGCGAGGTTGACGAGCTCCCAGCAGAGCGTCGCCAGCCGCAAACGCGCGCATCCGCAATGGCGGGTTTCGCCAAAGCGGAGTCGCCCTGGCGGGCGGAGTCTGCATCTCAGAGAATGACGGAGCGGCAGTTGCCCGACATCTCGAATTGCTGAAGAGAGCAATCACCTTAAGGAACAAAAAGAGGAGTCTATTTATGAAGAAATTGCTTCAACTGATCATCATATTGGGAATAGCGGTGACCCCGCTGTTTCTGCATGCTGCGGACGTTGGCAGCGATAAAGTGAAGCTGGACAACCGCCTGGACTCTGCGTCCTCTACGCTCGAGAGCATCATGCATTCGACCACGAATATCCCCGAAGCCATCGCACGGAAAGCGCGGTGCGTGATCGTGGTGCCGGGATTGTTCAAGGGGGCATTCATTTTCGGCGCCGAGTATGGACAGGGCGTGGCCACGTGCCGCACCGCCCATGGCTGGAGCGGGCCGGTATTTGTGCGGATGGCCGGCGGGTCGTGGGGATTCCAGATCGGCGGCAAAGGAACGGACCTGGTCATGGTGGTGACGGATAAACGCGGGTTGGATGACTTATTGACCGATAAGTTTACAGTTGGCGCGGGGGCCTCGATTGCAGCTGGGCCGGTGGGTCGCACTGCGGTGGCCGCAACGGATGTTTCGATGAGAGCGGATCTCCTTTCCTGGTCGCGCAGCAAAGGACTGTTTGCGGGCATTGATCTGAAGGGCGTCAGCGTGAGCCAGAATGTAGCCGATACGGCCGAGTTGTATGGCTCGGTCCATCCCTTCAACCAAATCCTCGCCGGTGACGTGCCACCGCCCCCGCCCGCACGAGAATTCCTGCGAACCGTGGCGGACTACTTCGGAAACGCGAAACGCGAAGCGGAAGAGCACTAACCAAGAGCGGCATCCGGGCAGGCTCACATCTCCACCGGAGGGTGAGCCTCCCTGCGTCTCTCGACCAGTGACCGCAAAGCCCCAACGGCACAAGCATCGCAGCAACCCTGACTGGTCCGCCCACATCCTGGGCATCTACCACTGAAATTCTCCAGTTCCCGGCGGAGGGGACACCCGCGCGCGTCGCGCCATGCCCAAAACTCGCGCTGGATGTGGAGCGGGGCCTGATTCGCTCGAGGTCCAAGTGGAGAAATGAGGGCTTGCTTTGCAGATTAATTGAGGGAATTGGGCAGACTGGGATCAGGGTTCAGTGGACACTTGACAGCCACCCCTTCGGAAAAAGACCTCTCGGCCGGAAGTGGACAGTGAACAGGGACTTGGGACTGAGGTAACGGGAAAGGATTGATAGGCGATGCGGAGCGAGTTGCGGAGGAGAGCACGGCGGGAGATGGAGGACGAGATGCGGGTCTTCCGGTCAAAGGAAGTGAGGCGAGCGCAGTGGGGATGGCTGCGCGGCGTGCGGCAGGCGGTGGGGCTGCCGGTGGCGGAGATGGCGCGGCGGATGAAGGTGTGCGAGTCAGAGGTTTTCCGGCTGGAGGTGGCGGAGGCAGAGCACTCGATCACTCTGAAGAAGCTGCGGGCGGGGGCACAAGCGCTGGGATGCGAGCTGGTGTACGCGGTGGTTCCGAGGGCGGGCACGCTGGAGGACCTGGCCACGGAGGTGGAACGGGAGCGGCTGCGGAGGACGGCGGAAAGGCCGAGGCGCGGATCGAAGGGCGACCCGTTCCGGCTGCTGGAATCGGTGAAAGCACTGCTGGCGCTGAGCGGGTGGCACCACGGGAGCCGCAAAAAGAAGAGGGTGCGCAAGGCGGCGTGAGGGGTGACGGGGAGGTCTGGTGGTCGGGGTTCGGGTTTCCCATTTTGTGGGGATATCCAGGGTCGGCCACTCGCCACCTCTTCGCGGGTAGCACGTCCGTAACGTTGGCGGGCAAGAATTCCATATCACGTTCCCGGAACACCGGATAGTATCCATTCAAACTAGATCGACTTCTAAATATTTTTATACCTGTCCTGAGGGCCTCTCCTGAGCGAGAGACGGTGGGGCGCAACGGTCCACAGGCTGTGGTGCGTTTATTACGAGCCGCAGCCTGTGGGTTATTTCCAATCGTGAAAGTCCCCAATCCCAACCGGCTCCAGACCGGCGGCTTCGCGCCAGGATGAACGCCAAAGTTCCGCGCCCTCGACGCCGCCCCACCACGGGAGATCGTGCGCCCTTTGCGGCAGCTTTTTTGGGCCGCTGAAACCAGCGGAATGGGCAACGCTGATGTACAAGCATCCGGATCATCATCTGCGGCAGTTCGGGGCCTGGCGGGGAACCCGGGATTGGTTGGAAGCAGGTTTGTGATTTCCCACCCCGTGACGCATCGATCCCAGGTCTCAGAAGCGAGCTGAGGCACCCGGGCGTTGTCGGGGTTCGTGGTCTCCCACCCTTGACCAAATGCTGTCAAGGATGGGGCACCGGCACCCTGCTCTGTAAGTTGATAACTTCAATGCCTAAGTGGGAAAACTTCCTCATACTATTTGCAGGGGGCGAGTAATGAGCGTAACCTCAATGATGGAGTGAGGCAAAGTTCTCCTCTTTCAGGTTCTCTGAACTAAGGCAGTTACTCTGAAGTATCTTATCTCTTAGCTCTTGATCGACATGAGGTTCCCCAATGATCGTTTCCAATATTCAAAAACAGAAGGCGACTAAAGTTGCTGCTGCGCAAGGCTCACCAGCAACTGAAAAGACCACGCACGGAATTGGCGTTTCACAGGACAGAATCAGGGAGCGCGCATTCCAAATCTATGAAAGCCGCGGCAGCAGACCCGGCCACGATATACAAGATTGGCTCCGCGCCGAGCATCAGATACTCGCGCGCTAATACAGCCCTATCTCAACTAACAAAAGACTGGCCGAGCGGTCAGAAGAGGAAGTTATGGGCTGTTCAACCTGCACTTATCTCGAAGAAGCACTCAGGAGCAGGAACGGCGAATATGTCGAGGCTTGCTCAGGCACGTATTCTCAGTTCAGCTCAAGGTTTGTAGCCTATGACGCTGTGGAGATGGAACGCGCCCAAAGCGAGTTGCAAATGCATCGCTCAGTATGCGCCTCAGCCATCGCAGATGCGGGCGGCCCTCGCCAAGAACCCAAAGACCCGGCGCCACCAGCGTCCAGCCCCACTTGCTTGAAGACCTGAACCCGGGACCTAACTAGAAATGAGTTCCCCTGTTGATCCCGCCACGGCGAACCGAGACGGATGGACAGTGGGGAACATCAAACCGGGGGGTCGCTCAGCCTTCCGGCATTGACGCCGCGTCGCCTCTGGTTTGGGTACACTCATGCTGAACGCGTCCACGGGAGGACATGGCATGAAGAACCTTTTCGAGCCGGCAACGGTCAGCCAGGTCAAAGAGCGGGTGGCGCAGTTGAAGCCGGATAGCCCGCGGCTGTGGGGCACGATGAGTGTGGCCCAGGCGGTGGCGCACTGCTCGGCGAGCATGGAGTGGGCGGTGGGGGACAGCGTTCCGCCGCGCATGTTTTTCGGGAGCATTGTGGGCCGCATCATCAAGCCCCTGGTGCTTCGCGATAACGAGCCCATGCGCCGCAATTCGCCCACGGCAAAGACCCTGGTGGTGGCCGATGAACGCGATCTGCCAACAGAACAAGGGCGGCTTGGCCGGTTGGTCGACCGGTTTGCGGCGGGCGGACCGCAAGGCTGCACCACCCATCCGCACAGCTTTTTTGGCCCTCTGAAACCGCAGGAGTGGGCAACGCTGATGTACAAGCATCTGGATCATCATCTGCGGCAGTTCGGGGCCTAGCGCGGAACCCGGATTTGGGGGCGCAGGTGGGGGTGGCTTCCCTCCCTTGACCAAGAGCTGTCAGGGATGGGGCACCCGGGGCTTAGCTGCGCCAGTGCAGTTCCACCGGGCCATCCATGGGATGTTTGGGCTTGGCGTCGCCGGAGGCTGCGTCGAGGCGCGCCTGCTTTAGCGCGAAGTACCACTTGGCGGGCTTGTCGGCGTCGTCGATCAGCATGAGGCTGGGGTTGTGTCGCAGTCCTTCAGCCTGCTGGATCATGGTGACCTGGTCCTGGCGGACAAAGCGCGCGCCGAAGAACTTGGCGATGGGCGTGACTAGCGGCACATGGTAGAAGACGTTCCACGCGGCAACAACATCGATGCGGCAGGTGGATGCGGTTACGGGGGTGACGGTGGTGAGACTGCTGAACCACTTGTCGCCGCAGCGAATGATCTCAGTGCGCCGGTTGGGCAGGGTGAAATCGATGGTCGTCTCGACAGGCTGGCCGTAGACGCCCAGCAGCTTGTAGGGCGCGGAGTTTCCGCTGGGCGCATGCGCGCTCATGCGAAAGCCTTCGGGGATGGGCTCGAAGCGCTTGGTTTTTTCGCGGATGCTGGCGCGCGAACGCCACCACCATGCCTGATGCACGAAGGGTCCGTGCGCGGGGTCCATGAGGCCGATGATGCCGTGGTCCACATTGCAGGGCAGGTCAGCGGTGAGGAAGGCGGTGCGGTAACGCGGGCCGAACTTCTGAACCTCCGGGGGGGGCCGGCGCTCCGCGCTTTCACTTTTTCGGCCGCTGCCTGCGCCGGGAACGAAGACCCACGCGTGGCCATCGCGTTCCTCACAGGGAAAGGCGGTGGCGTAGATGCGGGTGGCGTCAAGGTGATCGTCGCCGGTGAGGGATGGAATGAGTTCGCAGCGTCCGCTGCAGGGCTCGAACTCCCACCCGTGATAGCGGCAGGTAACGTGTTGGCCGTCAAACCAGCCCACGCTGAGGGGGATGCCGCGGTGCGGGCAGTTGTCGCGCATGGCAAACAGCTTCCCGCTGCTTAACTTTCCCAGGACCAGGGGAACGCCAAGAAGCATGGCTTTGGCCAGCTTGCCTTGGCGCAGCGTGGAGGTGCGCAGGGCCGGATACCAATCGTCGTAAATCAGCGTGGCGGTGGGCCCCTGGATGGGAACGCCTGCCTCCGTTGTAGTCAGGAACGGCATGTGGCACTCACCATAGCATTCTGGCCGGGCGGGTTGCCAACGCTCCACGAGAAACTGGCGCCAATTTAGTTGATACGAAAGGCTAAAAGCCGAAGGGGGAGATGCCGATAGAAGGAGCGGTCTGACATTTTGGCCGCAGACTTGTTCATTTCGCTCGGCCGGGCGGGGCCGCAAGGGGTTTCAACACCACTTCTTCTCGGACAGATCGGACTGGAGACGAACGGGTGGATTCACCGCTGAGAAGGGCTCGACACCGGAGATTTTTGGCATGATTTCATTGAAAAAATACCTCGACATGGATCAACCGGACCTTGCCGAACCTGAGCCCGATGAACTTCTCGTGGCGACTTTGGAGTGCTACTGCGCCGCTTTGACGGCCATCGGCGGGAGGGCGATTCAAATCTGCCCTGCTCTGGGTACGGACCTTGAAACGAATCTGCGCGGGCTTAGCCGCAGAGCTTCGGTGAACCCGTCAGCTGTCTCCATAAAGCGGATTGAAAGACAAGTCGAAATACAACTGCAGGAGTGGGGGACGAGGACTTCAGAGCGCTTCAAGGCTCAAGCTGACGAGGTCAGGGAGCTACTGATCGCGGTTGCGAAGACGGCAGAATCTGTGGGCGAACGGGATCAGGGCTATTCCAACAAGTTCAAGGATCTGACTGGCAGGTTTGAGCAAATAGCCAACCTCGAAGACCTGACCAAGATTCGCACCTCTCTGGTGGAGCGGGTGACGGAACTGAAGGAAAGCGTCGATCAAATGACCCGGGACAGCCAACAGCTGGTGGCCCAACTTCGAGCCGAGATCTCAATTTACGAAACCAGGCTGAAGTCGGTGGAACACCTTGTGCTGAAGGATGCGCTGACGGGCGTGGCGAATCGGCGCAGCGTCGAAGATCGAATCCGATGGAACATCGAAAAAGAAGAGACGTTTTGCGTCGTCATGCTCGATCTGAACCGCTTCAAGCAGGTCAATGACAGACACGGACACCTTGCAGGGGACAACCTGCTGAAGCAGTTCGCGACGGAACTGCAGTTGGTTACACGGTCGGGTGACCTGGTCGGACGCTGGGGCGGAGATGAATTCGTAACCGCTCTTTCATGCGGCCTGAGCGGCGCCCAATCCCACATTGAACGAGTGAGGGAATGGGCATTCGGCAAATACACCATCGAGACAGGGACGGGAAAAGGGCAAATCACTGTGCAGATGGATGCCGCGATCGGAGTGGCCGAGTGGAGGGTTGGCGAGAGCATTCAGCAGGTGATCGAGAATGCAGACGTTGCCATGTACATGGAGAAGAAGCGCAGCCGCGCGAACAAGTGAGAGCACCATTTCCGGAACCAGGGGTTGCCGGGCAAAAGTCAGGGCCAGCGCTCTGCCGCGATCTGCACCAGCCGATCCTCATTGACTGCGGTTGAGATTCCCTTGGGGTCCCAGTGTTTTTTGCAGCCGGGGAAATCGAGCGGCAGGCATTGCGAGGCGATTCTGCGCTCACGCATTTCGTAGCCGCCGGGCAGGATGTTCAACAGGCAGGCAACGGCGACGACACCCACGCCGGGTTCGCGTTCCCAGCGGTCGAGCCAGCGGCTGAATCCGCTGGTATGGGTGACCAGGTAGACTGTCGCGCCGAGGGGTCGCATGCGGCGGGTGATGCGGTTGACGGCGCACTCCGGGTCGCAGGCCGAGCAGGTCATGTCCACGCCGCGCACTTTTGCCTTGCAGGAAGCGGCCTGTGCGCCGCGCATGCAGGCCGGCACCAGGACGGCCTTACGCAGAGTGCGCTCGAAAGCCATGCGCAGACCGCGATTCATCATCTCCGCGGCCGCCATGTTCAGGTGATACTCGGCCGGCACACGGCCGCAAAAGAGCTGGTCTTCGCGGAAACTGTGGCGGAAACCGCGACCCGCATATTCGGTGGCGAGAAACTTTTCCACTCCCTGCGTGTAGGGACCCAGCACGGTGGCGGCCTCGCGTTCAAAGTCGTCGAACAGTTCGCCGGCGAGCGCCATCGACCGCCGGGCCCTGGGCAGATCGAGGGTGCTGAGGTAGCTCCGCCAGTGATCGAGGCGTAAGGCCTCCTGCTCCAACTCGCCAGTGGCACGCAGCCAGTGGATGAGGCGGGGGAGGCGTTGCAGCGGAGTCGCATTGTTCTCCGCTGCTGCTATGGGGGATGCCTCGCGCCCGTTTTGCGGGCCGGATTTCGCATCCAGAATCATCTTGAAGAGCGCGCCCCGAGCCAGATCCGCAGCAGGCTTCAACCACGGGGCGTGATGGCGAAGAGACACCAGCGCGCTGGCCGCCGCAACGGCCCATTGGGGTGTTTTCTCTGCCCTCGGCGCGTAGATGCGCAGCACCATGCCCAGCGTGAGCAGATCCAGCGCATATTCTCCGCGGCCGCGCGGAGCTTCGCACCGCTTCATCTGCACGTGCCGGCTATAGCCATCGAGGATCGGCGCCGCACGCCGCTCCAGCTGCTCCAGCAGCGCGTCGCAAAATCCAGCTACATTGGCGAAGAAACCGTCGGAGCAGCCGTCAACGAGCCGCAGATCGTATACATGGTCAGAATGAGAAGAAGACGCCATCGATCCTGCGGACCCGGCTTGGCATTCCGGTTCCTGCAATCGATCGGACTTGGTGGGAGCTTTCATCCCACGGCTCTTTCCGCCATGCGCACGCGGACTCGCACCCTCGCGGATGGCACAAAGAATCATACGCCCGGGCCGGCTAAAAGGTTCCGGGTTAATTCGGGGCGGGGACGCCGCGCCTGGCGGGCCCCGGCCGGTCGAAGGTGTGCGAAACCGGACATTCTGTGCGGCCGCGAACAGGGCAGCTGCCCAATCTATCCGCCGGATTTCCAGGCAAACGACACGGTTTCAGCAGTTTGCCTCGGCACCAGGTTTTGGCGCAGCACATGCAAGATAGGAGCATAATCAATCTTTCGCACAACAGAAGTCGCACGAAAGAAGAACGTGGGGGCGACCGTATGGCTGGACTGCTTCAGGATGTCCGCTACGCGTTGAGGCAGCTTCGCAAGAGCCCGGGATTCGCAATTACTGCCGTGATGATGCTGGGGCTGGGAATCTGCGCCAACAGCACCGTTTTCAGTTGGATCAACGGGACCATGCTGCATCCTGTCCCCGGCGCACGGGATACCGGCGACCTGGTTACAGTCATGCGGGGAGCATGGACCAACTCCCCCGCTCCGCCGCTTTCCTATCCCGACTACCGGGACCTGCGCCAGGCCAACCATAGTTTCAGCGGCATGCTGGCTTATAACCACGATTGGGTAGCGCTGACCGGAGGAAACGCGATTCCCGAGCGTATCTACGTATCCAATGTGTCAACGAATTATTTTGATGTGCTGGGCATCAAGCCCTCCATGGGCCGCTTCTTCCGGCCGGATGAAGAAGCGACGCAGAGCAGCATTCCCTACTTGGTGCTGAGCGATTCTCTCTGGCAGACGCGGTTCAATTCCGATCCGGCGATTGTGGGCAAGTCCATCGAGATGGCGCAACATGCGGTCACGGTAATCGGCGTTGCGCCCAAAGGCTTCATCGGCTGCATGCCCGGCATTCGCGAGGATGCGTGGTTGACGCTCGACCCCATGGGGAATTCGGAGCGCATGCGAAATCGCGGCGAACACTGGCTCAACGTGATGGGCCGGCTGCAGCCCGGCGTAAGCCGCCAAAGCGCCACGGCGGATCTGGAAACCCTGATGCGGCGCCTGGTGGCCGAGTACCCCAATGACCACCTGGGGGTGAACACCATCACGCTCGATCCGCTGTGGCGTGCGCCCTTTGGGGCCAACGTCTACCTGGCGGCTTCTCTGCCCTTCCTGCTGGCCATCGCCGGAGTGGTGCTGCTGCTGACCAGCGCGAATGTGGCCACGCTGGCGCTGGTGCGTTTTGTTGCGCGGCGGCGCGAGATCGCCATTCGCCAGTCGCTGGGCGCCAGCCGCATCCAACTGATGCGCCAGATGATTCTGGAGGGCTTGCTGGTGGCCTTCGGCGGAGGCGCGCTGGCCGTGATTCTTACCTCGTGGTCGGCAAAGATGTTTGCCCTTTTTGTCCCGCCCAACGCGAATCCCATCGTGCTCAACGGCGCCGTAGACAGCAAGGTGATTTTCGCCATCCTTCTGCTTTCAGTGCTCGCAAGCGTTATTTGCGGGGCACTGCCGGCGTGGCGGTCGTCGCGCGTATCCCCCGCGGAGGCACTGAAAGATGAGGCTGCCAGCGTCTCCGGGGGCATGCACAATCGCCACTTGCTCAGCGGCCTGGTGGTAGCGCAGATTGCGCTGTCACTGGCGTTGTTGATCGCTGCAGGCCTGTTTCTGCGCACTCTCCAGAACGCCCGGGAGGCCGATCCGGGCTTCAATCAATCTCATGTTCTCACCGCATCCGTGGGGCTGGGCATCGCCGGATATTCGGAGAACGAAACCCGGGCGATCCGCCACAAACTGCTGGATCGCGCCGCGGCCTTGCCCGGCGTGCGGTTCGCTTCGCTGACCGACTGGGTGCCATTCAACTTCAACCGCAAAACCGCTGACGCCTATCCGGAGGGCTACCTGCCGCAGCCGCACGAGTCGCTCGAAGTGCGCCACGCGGAGGTTTCCGAGGGATACTTCGCCACCATGGGCATTCCGATCGTCGAAGGACGCCCATTTACCCGCGACGACAACGAAAAGGCCCCCCCGGTGGTGATTGTGGACCAGACGGCTGCCAACCACTACTGGCCCGGACAGGATGCAGTTGGCCGAAAACTGTTCGTCTGGGGCGAACCGCACACAGTGGTAGGGGTGGTGAAGAACTCGAAGCATCAATGGATGGGCGAGGCGATGGAGCCGATGATCTATCTCAGCTACCTGCAGATCGCGGACAGCGAAACGATCATCCAGGTGAGCACGAAGGGAGACCCGGAATCGATTGCCCCGGCGGTCGAGAGAGCGGTCCACCAGATCGACTCGCGTCTGCCCATTTTCGATGTGCGTCCGATGCGCGAGACGACGCAGCTCTCCAGCATTTTCGTGATCATGGAGAGTACATTCGCCACCGCATTCGCATTTCTGGCCCTGATCCTCGCGGCCTCCGGCATCTACGGCGTGGTGGCTTACCGCACCCAGTTGCGCACCCACGAGATCGGCATACGGGTTGCCTTAGGGGCTGCGCGGGCTGACGTGCTGAAACTGGTTCTCTACCAGGGACTGCGGCTTACGGTCATCGGGATTGCGCTGGGCCTGGCGCTGGCGCTGGGGCTCACGCGATTCCTTGCCGGGCTGCTGTATGGGGTTTCCGCAACAGATCCGTTGACGATTGCGGGGGTGACGGGGTTGCTGGCTCTGATTGCCGTGGTGGCGTGCTATCTGCCGGCGCAGAAAGCCATGCGCGTGGACCCGGTGGCTGCCATGCGGGTGCAGTAGCGGCTTGACGCCTTGCGGGGCCCGGTTATTCCGCTGCGCTCAGCTTGCCGTGCTGGAGCACAAAGCGCTCGCCGCGCCACACGATGGTATTGCCGGCAAAGCCCGCCACCCATGTGCCCATGGCTACGATGTCACGCAATGGCAGCAGCCAGAGATTGGGCAACACTTGGTGATCGCCCAGCACTCCGGCGCCCACCATCATGGCCATCATGAGCCGCAGAAAAAAGCTCATCCCCAGCAGCCACAGGCTGAAGGGACTGAGCCCGCTGGCCAGCACATTCAGGAGAGCCCAACCCAGTCCATGGGTGAAGACCATGCCCGCATAGCCCCGGGGCCGCGCATCGCGCACGGTCCGCGCCCAGCGAAGCTGGTGATCGATGAAGCCGCGCCAGCCGTAGGCCGCAATCGCCGTCTCCACTACCTCCGGCGAGAGTTCTACGCGGTAGCCGGCCCCGGCCACGCGTGCACCCAGCTCGTAGTCGTCTGCCAGGTAGTCCAGCAGCGGGGCCAGGCCGCCAATATGTTCGAGGGCCTCGCGGCGCACGGCCAGAGTGGAGCCGAAACCATAATGGAGACCGCCCTCGATCATCTTCGACAGCAGCACCCCGGCCTGAAAGTCGGTGGCAATGCCCAGCGCCTCAAGCCGAGAGGCAACGGTATGGTGCGCGCGTCCGCGATAGAGCGCGGTGACCAGTCCCACGGGCGTGGGGTTCTGCGGATACCCGCCTGGATCCTGGGTAAAGGAGGCCATCACCCGCTCAAGATAGTGGGGGCCAACGGTGATGTCAGAGTCGTTGATGAGCAGAAAGTCGTAGCGCGCATGCGGCACAAGCTGCACCAGCGCGCTGATCTTGCCGTTGGTTCCCATCCGCTGAGGGCATTCGATAAGCTGGATTGCCTGATTGGGGAACTCGCGCTGCAACTGCTCGACTGCCGCTGCTGCGGGGTCGGAGAGCGACGAGACGGCAAAAAGCATCTCGTAGCCGCCCGCATAAATTTGCCGGCAATGGCTGCGAAAAGCATCGAGCATGCCGGGATCAAGGCCCTTAAGCGACTTGAGTATGCTTACGTCCGGAGAGAAGGCCGCCAGCCGCGCCCGTCGCGCCACCAGAAAGGAGCGGGCCGCGATCATCGCAGCCATAAAGTAGCCCATCCCGGCCACGGCCAGCACCGTGGTCGCCACTTCCACGGCCAGAGCCAGAGCGTGCGGCATCATAGCCGCTAGTGTAGCGGAGAAGGGTGGCGGAAAGATTAACCGCTGTGGCGACGGTTTTGGTAGATGGGACCGGGATGCCATTCCCGTGAATCGAAGAGACGTCGCGAATGGCACTTGAGGCAGGTCTGGTGGGCGTCGAAGCCACTGACATGCTCCTCCTGGTTGGTGCGCGGCCAGGTCCATGCGTGGTGCGGGCACGTCAACAGCAGCAGGAGCCGACCCAAACCGGCCACCATGCGAACCGATTCGGTCTCGCGCGGCAGCCTGCGGATGCGCCCGACTTTAGGGCTGAGTTTGGTTTGTGCCGGTAGTGCATGTGCAGCTGCCATAATGAAAAACCTCTCTATCAGAAGCGGACTCTGCAGGCTCTTTCGGGCTCTCGGCGTTTCGGGTCGAACCTGGGAACAGCGCAGAGGGGAAAAACTAGAGCCTGAATCAGGATATGAGGCGGCAGAACTAAGACGCTTTAAAGAGCCCTACAACGCCTGCCGCCCACATCACAGCCATCTTGGCAGGGATTGCGAAAGGCGAAAGTGATAATCATCACACCAGCGTTCGCTTCACATAGCGACGCCCGCGAATCTCGTACTCCCCGCTGACAACCCGCGCAATGGCTTCGCTGTAGGCCTGGTGCTCTTCCACCAGAATCCGCCGGGCCAGCGTGTGCGCATCATCGGTTTCCAGCACAGGGATAGCGCGCTGCAGCACGATGGCGCCATGGTCCAGATGCTCATCGACAAAGTGAACCGTGCAGCCGGCCACTTTGACGCCGTAGTCGAAGGCCTGCTGCTGGGCATCGAGGCCGGGAAAGGCCGGCAGCAGCGAGGGGTGAATGTTGAGAATGCGGTTGGGGAAAGCGGTGATGAATTCCGGCGAGAGCAGGCGCATGTAGCCGGCCAGGCAGACCAGGTCGACCCCGCGCTCGCGCAGGCAGGCGGTGAGGTCGGCGTCGTGCTCCACGCGGGGACGGCCTTTGGAGACGAGCAACGTGTGCGGCAAACCCAGTTGAGCTGCAACACTGAGACCAAACGCATCCGCCACGTTGGAGACTACTAGCGCGATTTCGACGCCCGGCAGGCGGCCATCGCGAATGGATTCGACAATGGCCCGGAAATTGGAGCCACGGCCGGAAAGAAGGATGCCGAGGCGGAAAGGCGCGCCGCCTTCAGGGCTCATGTGTACTGCACCCGGCGTTCGCCTTTGACCACGCGGCCGATCACGTAGAACTTCTCTTCGGCGCGATCCAGCAGCGATTTGGCGCGCGTAAACTTGGCTGCTGGAATAGCTGCAATCAGACCCACGCCCATGTTGAAGGTGCGCATCATCTCTTCCTGCGATACCTGGCCCAGTTCGCGCAAATGTTCAAAGATGGGCAAAACCGGCCATGAGCCCAGTTCGATCTGCGCGCCGGTGCCTTTAGGCAGGATGCGGGGCAGATTCTCAGTGATTCCGCCGCCGGTGATGTGGGCCATGCCGGTTGTCATTCCCGCGGCCACCAGCTTTTGAATCACGTGGAGATAGCTGCGGTGGGTCTTCATCAACGCCGCGCCGGCCTTGTCTTTGATGGCGGTGACATACTGGGTGGGCTTGTAGCCGGCCACCTCGAACATCAATTTGCGGGCCAGAGAGTAGCCATTGGTATGCAAGCCGGTGGAGGGCATGCCGATGAGTACGTCGCCGGGTTTGATGCCCGCGCCGGTGACCATCTTGTCGCGATCGACTGCGCCCACAATAAAGCCCGCCAGGTCGTATTCGCCGTCGCTGTAGAAGCCGGGCATCTGCGCGGTTTCGCCGCCGATCAAGGCGCATCCATTGGCTTTGCAGGCGTCGGCCAGCCCGGTCACCACGCTCTCGGTCACCTCGGGGTCAAGCTTGCCGCTGGCCAGGTAATCGAGAAAAAACAGGGGGGTAGCGCCCTGCACCGCGACATCGTTGACGCAATGGTTCACCAGGTCCATACCCACGCTCTGGTGCAATCCCAGTTCGAAGGCAACTTTGAGCTTGGTGCCCACCCCATCAGCCGAACTGACCAGGATGGGGTTTTTCCAGCGCTGCAAGTCGAGCCGAAACAAGGCCCCAAATCCGCCGATGCCGCCCAGAACGTTGCGATTAAAGGTCTTTTGTGCCAGGTACTTGATGCGGTCCTTGGCACGGTCGCCGCTGCTGATGTCCACCCCGGCATCGGCGTAGGTTACGGATTTGGCTTTGGGTTCGTCGGGCACAATGCGACTTTCTGCGGACGGAAATTGCGAGCGGCCTTGCTGTCCGGAAAGGTCGATTCTAGCAGGATTTGAAGGGGTCGGCAGTGAGGTGACGAACGCGGGTTATGTTCAAAAACCGGGGAAATTTTGCGAGTGAATGGATAAGCGCCGGGACGAACACCGAGATTCAGATGGGTTGAACTTCACGCTCAGGTCAATCACTCTATTGGCACTATACTGGACCCACGATGAGTGCCCACGCTCCAACCTCCAGCCACACGCGGTCCCAGGCCCTTCAACAGCGCGCGGAGCGCTTCTTCCCCGGCGGCGTGAATTCCCCCGTGCGGGCCTTTCACGCTGTGGGCGGGGCGCCGCCGTTTGTGGAGCGGGCTCATGGCGCATGGATCACGGACGTGGACGGCAACCGCTATATCGACTACTTCGGCTCGTGGGGGCCGATGATCCTGGGCCATGCTTTTCCGCCGGTGGTGGAGGCCATCGAATGGGCGGCGCGCAACTCTGCGAGCTTCGGCGCTTCGACAGCGGCGGAGGCAGACCTGGCGGAGCGCGTGGTTGCCTGCTATCCGGCCATTGAGAAGATGCGCTTTGTGAGTTCAGGCACCGAGGCCACCATGTCGGCGATACGGCTGGCGCGTGCGGCAACCGGGCGCAAGATGATCGTGAAGTTCGAGGGCTGCTATCACGGCCACGCCGACGGGTTGCTGGTAAAGGCTGGGTCCGGTGTTGCTACCTTCGGGATTCCCGGCTCGGCGGGCGTGCCGGAGGAGATCGCGCACCTGACTCATGCGCTGCCCTATAACGACCTGGCCGAGGCGGAGGCGGTTTTTGACGCTCATCCCGATGAGATTGCGGCTGTGATTCTGGAGCCGGTGGTGGGCAACGCCGGCTGCATTCCACCCGCTCCGGGATACCTGTCTGGATTGCGGGCTCTGACCAAACGCGAAGGCGCTTTGCTGATTGTGGACGAGGTGATGACCGGCTTCCGCGTTGCGCTGGGCGGGGCGCTGGAACTTTATGATCTGGACGCCGACCTGGTGACGCTGGGCAAGATTGTGGGCGGAGGCCTGCCGGTGGGGGTCTTCGGAGGGAAACTCCGTTTTATGGATCTTCTTGCGCCGCTTGGACCCGTGTACCAGGCTGGAACCCTGAGTGGGAATCCGCTGGCCATGGCAGCCGGCATTGCGACGGTCAGTTATCTGCAGGAACACGCGACTGACGTGTATCCGCGCCTTGAGGCAACGGCTAGGGCTGTGGCTGAGGGCGTTGCGGCCGAGGCGGAGCAGGCGGGTGTGCCTCTCACACTGAACCGTGTGGGGGCGATGTGGACCTGGTTCTTCAATCCGGGTCCGGTGACCAACTACGATGAGGCCGCGAACTCCGATACGGCGGCATTCGGGCGCTTTCACCGCGCCATGATGGACCAGGGTGTGTGGCTGCCGCCTTCGCAGTTTGAAGCTGCGTTTCTGGGGACGGCGCACGGAGAGGCCGAAGTACGGGCGACGATTGAAGCGTCGCGGAAGGCATTCCAGGCAGTTTAGCGCAAGGCTCGGTTCTCGCTAACTCCAGGCCTCCAGCGTTACGAAGCGATGCGCAACTTTGCAACTGACGATGAGCTGTCCCGCGGCCGCAACCGATGGACCCCGGTTGGCGCCGAGGCCGAGGTGGCCGCCGTCGTGGAGCACGATGTTGGTTGCCCAACCGCGCCGTTCAAGTTGATCGATCCTTCGCTTAAGGCGCGTTGCGATCCGTTCCGGCGAGGGATCGCTCCAATCGCCGGCGATGGCGTTCCACATCACCGGGATCATGCCCATGAGCCTGGCTGCGTCGAGCACATAGGGCCGGCGGGCTCCAAAGGGCGGGCGGAAATGGCGCACCGGCTGGCTGGTGATCTGGGTGAGGGTGTCGCTGGTGCGCCGGAGTTCCTGGTAGATGCGGCTGGGGGCAGTGAGCGCGAGGTTGGGGTGACTCCAGGAATGGTTGCCGATGAGGTGGCCCGCGGCGGCGATGCGGCGAACCAGTTCCGGTTCCGCCTGGGCGAATCGCCCTACCAGAAAGAACGTGGCGCGCACGTTGTGCGTGGCCAGGATGTCGAGCAGGCGCGGGGTCCAGGCGGGGTTGGGGCCGTCGTCGAAGGTGAGGGCCAGTTCCCCGGCTCGGCGCGGAGCAATCAGCGCTTCGCCAAAAATCTGTGAGGCGGGCCACATGGCAGCATAGGCACAGCCGCCCGCCGCCAGGCTGAATGCCGCCAGCGCGCCCAGTCCCGCGTAAACCCCTGTAGCCAGTGGAGAAAGCATTCTGCCTATCAGTGTGCGGCCGGGGGCCAATGAACGCAAGCATTCAACCGCTGCTTGCTTCCACGGCCTGTGGAAAATGGGACGCCGCTTTTGCATTCGCTCCCTCCTGCGGGCGTATACTCGCAATTGTTCGGGTCGCATCCTGAGTGTGCGGAGCGGCACTGGAGACAATATGAGTCTGACCAACTTCCCCGGCGGTGGTCTTTCTGCCACCGGCTCCGCCATCCCAAAAGTCACCATGCCTGCGCTGGCTGAAATGAAGCGCCAGGGCAAACCCATCTCCGCGCTCACCGCCTACGACTATGCCACTTCCCGCCTTGTGGACGAGGCTGGGATTGACCTGGTGCTGGTAGGCGACTCGCTGGCCATGGTGGTTCTGGGCTACGAGAATACGCTGGCCGTCACGGTCGACGAGATGCTGCACCATACGCGGGCTGTGCGCCGCGCCGTGCGCCGCGCGCTGGTGGTGGCCGATATGCCGTTCGGCAGTTATCACGGCACAGTAGCCGACGGCGTAGCCAATGCCGTGCGCTTTGTGAAAGAGGCCGGAGCCGAGGCGGTGAAGATTGAGGGGCCGCGGGTGGAACTGGTGCGCGCGCTGACCGAAGCCGAGATTCCTGTGATCGGCCATCTTGGACTCACGCCGCAGAGCGTGCATCGCATGGGCGGCTATCGCGTGCAGGCGCGAACCGCCGAGGCTGTCACGCGGCTCCAGTCCGACGCTCACGCCCTGGCTGAAGCCGGCGCCGGAGCCCTGGTGCTGGAAGGAATTCCTCGCGAGGCTGCTGCCGCCATCACAGCAGAACTCCCCATTCCTACCATCGGCATTGGTGCAGGACCCGATTGCGACGGGCAGATTCTCGTCTTTCACGACTTGGTGAACCTTACTTTTGCGCCCCCGGCCAAGTTTGTCCGCCGCTATGGGGACGCGGCCGCGCTCATTCGCGATGCAGTGGAGCGTTATCGCGAAGACGTGGAACACCGCGCCTTTCCCTCCGATGAGGAGAGCTATCATCTCTCCAGCGCGGCGCGCAGCGCGCTGGAGCCGAAGCCGGAAGCCACGGCCAAGCCGCATGTACTGCGCAAAGCCTGATGGAGATCTTCCGTACAGTCGCCGAACTGCGGCAGTGGTCGCGGACCACGCGGTGCGACCTCGGCCCCAGTCATTTCATCGGGCTTGTGCCGACTATGGGCGCGCTGCACGCGGGCCACGCTTCCCTGATTCGCGCCGCGGCGGCATCGTGCGTGCGGGTCGCCGTCAGCATCTTCGTCAACCCCACGCAGTTTGGGCCCAACGAAGACTACAGCCGCTATCCGCGCAGCTTCGAGGCGGACTTCGCGCTGGCACAGAAGGAGGGCGCGGATGTGATTTTCGCGCCGTCCGTGGAGGAGATCTACCCCGCGGGCGCGGTCACGTTTGTTGAGGTCGAGGGACTGAGCGGCAGGCTCGACGGAGCTTCACGGCCGGGACATTTTCGCGGCGTGGCAACGGCGGTGGCCAAGCTGCTGATCGCCGCCGAGGCCGACCGGGCTTTCTTCGGGCAGAAGGACGCGGCCCAGGTTTCCGTGCTGCGCCGCATGGTGGCCGATCTGCGCGTGGCGACGGAGATCGTGGTGTGTCCCATCGTGCGCGAGCCCGACGGCCTGGCTCTCAGTTCGCGCAATGCGTACCTGAGTCCCGCTGAACGCGCCCAGGCTTTATCGTTGAGCCGCGCGGTGCGGCAGGTGGAGGCGCTGGTCGCGCAGGGCGAGCGGCGGGCGGCCGCTTTGATTGAGGTGGCGCGGACGGAATTTGCGGCGGAGCCGGCGGTCCGCGTGGACTATGTTGAGCTTGTGGATTGGGCCACGCTGTTGCCGGTGGAAACAGCGGCGCCCGGCACGCTGTTCGCGGTCGCGGCCTGGGTGGGCGCAACGCGGCTGATCGATAACACCATCGTTGCGTGAGGATCAGCAAGAACTTGATTGCGCAGACGCAGCCTCCGCTGCAAGCTGAAAGCCATGCCGGAACTTCCCGACATCACTGCCTACATCACTGCACTCGAAGCGCGCATCCTCGGCCAGCCGCTGGAGCATGTTCGCCTGCGATCTGCCTTCCTGCTGCGCACCGTCGATCCGCCGCTTGCGAGCGTCGAGGGCCGGGTGGTGCGGGAACTTCGCCGCATTGGAAAGCGCATCGCGATTGGCGTCGAGTCACCCCAACGACGAGGACCTGTCGTTGGGGACCCCGAGTTCCTTTCACCCCAACGACGAGGACCTGTCGTTGGGGACCCCGAGTTCTGGCTGGTCATTCACCTGATGATTGCCGGCCGTCTGCACTGGCGGCCGCCGGGGGCGAAGCTTGCCGGCCGAAAATCGCTTCTTGCTCTTGACTTCCCGGACGGCACGCTCCTGCTCACGGAGGCCGGTCGCAAGCGGCGCGCATCGCTGCATGTGCTGCGCGGCGAGGAGGCTCTGCGGGAGATCGACCCGGGCGGGGTCGAGATTTTTTCTACGGACCTCGAAGGCTTTCGCGCTGCCCTCACTCTGGAAAACCGCACCCTGAAGCGCGCTCTCACCGATCCGCGCCTTATCAGCGGGGTGGGCAACGCTTATTCCGACGAGATTCTGCACGCCGCGCAGCTTTCGCCCATCGCGCTCACCCACAAACTCAAGCCCGAGGAATGGGACCGCCTGTTCGCCGCCACGCGCGCCACGATGACTGCCTGGATCGACCGTCTTCGCGCAGAAGGAGCGAAGAAATTCCCGGAGAAGGTCACCGCCTTTCGCCCTGAAATGGCGGTACACGGGCGCTTCGGCCAGCCGTGCCCGCGCTGCGGAGAAAAAGTCCAGCGCATCCGCTATGCCGATAACGAAACCAACTACTGTGCCCCCTGCCAGACTGGCGGCAAGGTGCTGGCCGACCGCAGCCTGTCGCGCCTGCTTGGCTCCGACTGGCCGCGCACCCTGGAAGAACTTGAGGCGCTGAAGAGGCGCTGACGTTTCCAACTG
The DNA here is from genome assembly GCA_963833995.1 of uncultured Acidobacteriota bacterium. Lineage (GTDB taxonomy): Bacteria > Acidobacteriota > Terriglobia > Terriglobales > Acidobacteriaceae > Telmatobacter. Next base: position 638,767 of record CAWIAE010000016.1, read on the forward strand.
TGTCAATGCGCAAGATGGACGCAAGCATTGTGGAGCGTAAGCGGACCGGATACGATGGACGAAACTTCCTGATTCCGAATGTGCGCGCTTGTCTCCGTGCGAAACGGGTGTGGCAGCCCGGGATCGAAAAGAGAGTCGTTTGATGATCCGCGCTCAACTGCATCTGCTTTGCATGTTCGTCTGGTTCGCACTGTTCCCGGCAAAACAATTTGTGGTAAACGCTCAGGCGCAGTCCACGCAACCGGCGGCCACGCCGCCTATGGGATGGAACAGCTGGAACCATTTTGCCGAAAAGGTCAGCGATGCCGACGTGCGCGCCGCAGCCGACGCCATGGTTGCCACCGGCATGCGGGATGCGGGTTATATCTACGTTAACGTCGATGACACGTGGGAGGGTCAGCGGGACGCCGAGGGCCGCATCCAGTCGAACAGCCGGTTCCCCGACATGAAGGCGCTGGCCACCTACGTCCACTCCAAAGGCTTGAAGTTTGGCATCTACTCCTCGCCCGGTCCCAAGACCTGCGCTGGATTCGAAGGCAGCTACGGCCACGAAGAAAAGGACGCGCAGACCTACGCCGATTGGGGCGTCGACTTCCTCAAATATGACCTCTGCGGCCTGCGCGGGATCATGGATGTGTACAACCCCACCCACGATCCCGGGAAAGCCAACGCGATCATGCGCGAAGCTTATGCCAAGATGCACCGGGCTCTGCTGAAAACCGGCCGGCCGATCGTCTACAGCATCTGCCAGTACGGCTCCGACGACGTTTGGGAGTGGGGCGCCGAGGCGGGCGGCAATCTCTGGCGCACCACCGACGACATCAGCGACAGCTTTCGCAGTATGGCGCTGATCGGTTTTTCTCAAGCCGGACTCGAGCGCTTCGCCAGGCCCGGACACTGGAATGATCCGGACATGCTGGAGATCGGCAACGGAGGCATGAATCCCGACGAATATCGCACCCAGATGAGTCTGTGGGCCATGCTGGCGGCTCCGCTGCTGGCGGGCAACGACCTGAGCAAGATGGATGAGACCACCAGAAGCATTCTGATGAACAAAGAGGTGATCGCGGTCGATCAGGACAAGCTGGGCATCCAGGGATCCCGCCTGGGGCCGCTCCAGGTCTGGGTTCGGCCTCTCTCCGATGGAGCCAAAGCCGTGGCGCTGTTCAATTTTGTCACCGACGACGTGCCTCAGCCCATCACCCTCCGGCTCAAGGACATCGGGTTTGAGGGTCCGGTGCATGCCCGCGATCTTTGGGCGCATCGGGACCTCGGCCTGCTTCAGGACTCCTACATCGCGACCCCTCCCAAAGGGGGCGTCATGATGCTTCGTCTGTGGAAATGAGCAGCCTGCACGCCGAGGCGACAGACCCTAATTCATCTTCATTCCCGGCATCGCCGAGTGATCCATATTGTCGTGCCCCTGGTCATCGTCATCGATGGACCAGATCTTCTTCGGGTCCGTCTCATAGGGATACACGTGGACCATCCATCCGAGGACATGGGGGAGAAACGTCCCGCCTGCCGCTTCACAGTCCTCTCTGGTGTGAATCGAGCCCATCAAGCCGAACTTCGCATCGGGACCGAAGTACGCAGCCCCTTCTCCTGCGGGCGCTATGCAGAAGTTGACGTGTTGATGCCAGCGCGCCACGCTCAACGGGATGCGCTCGTTCAGTTCGTCCTCGCTTGCTCTCAACCGGTCGGTGTACATCGCTCCCACCAGTTTGTATCCCCCGTCCGCCGTCTTCTTGTAGAGCAGCGAAGTCGGCTTCAGAGGATCAAAATGCGTGGCTGCCTCGCGCCCATTCTCGTAATTTGTAAAGTGATACAGAGGCTGCGGAATGTTGGGAAGAAAGATTCGATATCCGTCGGCCAGCGCCTGGCGGTAATCCTGATAGGGGGCCATCGCCTTTCGAGCCGCGGCCACAATCGCATCCGCCTTGGCCTGGTCGCCGGGCTGGCGTGGCCGCAGCATCGTCAGATGCATGTGTCCGGCCATGGGGGCCATTCCGCCGCCGTCCATGTCGGACGCAGGCACCCTCGGCTGCCCGGCCTGCGGGCCCGCGAGTGCAGACGCAGTTGCGGCAAAGCACCCGAAAATGAGGTAAAGGACTACGGCGCACCGGGCGCCTGAGCCCAATCGGAGATTGAGGGGAAGTGGGGACATTGGAATCTCCTCTCAGCATTTGTTCTGGAATCTGACGGCAGTTCGCGGGACCGCGCTCCCTGGCCGAATATCGGCTCTGATCGCGGAATACGTTCCAGCCGCGCGCCTGGTTCCACACCTCAGCAATGCAGGTTTGGTTGGCTGAAGGGTCACCATCCGCGCCGGTGGCGCCGGCCGTTCATTGCCCCAGAACCGCCCTCTGGGCCGCAAAGATATCTTTCATTCCCGTCTCGGCGAGGTCGATCAGCCCATCCAACTGGGCGCGTGTAAAACTGCCCTTCTCGGCGGTCGCCTGGGTCTCAACCAGGCCGCCGTCGGCGGTCATCACCACATTCATGTCCACCTCGGCCTGCGAATCCTCCTCGTAGCAGAGGTCCAGCAGCGCCGTGCCTCCCACAATTCCCACGGAAGTGGCGGCCACAAACTGTTTCAGCGGCGACTGCTTCAGCGTTCCGGCCTCGACCAGCGCATTCAGCGCCAGCGCCAGGGCCACCGCCGCACCGGTAATCGCCGCGGTGCGCGTGCCACCGTCGGCCTGGATCACGTCGCAATCCAGAATCACAGTGCGCTCGCCCAGAGCGCGCATATCCACCACCGACCGCAGGCTGCGCCCGATCAGCCGTTGAATCTCGTGGGTCCGCCCGCCGATCTTGCCCCGTTCGCTCTCGCGCGGAGTGCGGGTCAGGGTGGCGCGGGGCAGCATCGCGTATTCGGCTGTCACCCACCCTCGGCCGGAGTTGCGCAGCCACCCCGGCACCCCCTGCTCGATGGTGGCATTGGTCAGCACCCGCGTGTTTCCCAGCGAAACCAGCACCGATCCCTCCGCCGTCTGCACGAAACCGGGCAAAAGAGAAAGCGGTCGAAGCTGGGCAGGGGTCCTGCCGCCGGGACGGAAGTAGGGAGGTGAATCGGGAGCGTGCATAGGGCGATTGTAAGGGACGGGGCCGGTACGTTTGCCTCGTCGGGGGGAAGCCGTTCCGGATCGGGAATCGGCACGTTTCATGGCTCCAGAAGGGGAATACGCCCGAAACCGATGAATCCGAAGGGTTTGTCCTCAGCTTTGACCCAAGCCCTTCCCGTTTTGGCACTCATTCCTTGTGAGCGGCCGTCCCTTCCCCGCGAGGTCCTCAGCTCATGCCGTTTCTTATGAGCGGTTTAGGAAAAGTGTCCGGGTTTGGCACGCCGCGTGTATTAGAAGAAGACAAATCCCACATATGGGAACAGAAATGGGAAGCGCTTGGACCAGGCAAAGGGTGGAAACTCTGAGCCATGCCAAGGCGCAACCGGGAAAGCCGGCGCGGCGCAAGACGCGAGACAGAAAGGGACTGCAGATGCAACAGTTGGAGACAAGGGCGGCATTGGACAGAACGGATGGGGAAGAGGTGGAGGCTGCGTTGCACACGCTGGCCAGCCCCGGCAACACCAGCGAGAGTCTTGCCGAGGTGGCGCACGACGCCCGCAACATGGTCACGGCGCTGGGGCTATACTGCGATCTTCTCGAGGCCCCCGGGGTGCTGGCTGCCCCGTTCGAGCACTACGGGAACGAGCTGAAGATGGTGGCCGCGGCCAGCCGCCGGCTGGTGGAGAAACTAGCCAGCCTGAAGAGCCGCGAGCATCCCGCAACTGCCAACTCGCAGGGCAACGCGATTGAAAGAGCCGCCTTTCCCTGGATGGAGGAGATTCCCAGCCAGGCATGGACCGGGAAGCGCTGGGATCTTCCCCCGGCCACGACGATAGGGGACCTGGCAGAGGAGTTGCGCTCCAATCGAAATCTGCTGGCCGCCCTGGCCGGCCCCTCGATCGAAGTGTTGGTGGATATCGAGCGTGGCGAGCTGCCTGTCCGCCTCACCGGAGAGGATCTGACGCGGATGCTGGTGAACCTGGTCAAGAACTCCATCGAGGCCATGACTTCCGGGGGAAGGATCCGGCTGGTGCTCCGCGAAAGTCTCCCTGAACCGGGCGCCGATCCCTGGCTGACACTGAACGTCGAGGACAACGGACCCGGTATTCCCCGCCAGGCCCTGGAGAGCATCTTCGAGCCCGGCTATACCACCCGCTCGCGGGCCGATATCGCCAACGGAAGGGGAGGCTGGAGAAGCGAACATCGCGGGCTCGGCCTGTCCATCACCCGCTCCATCGTGGAGGCGGCGGGCGGACGGATTCAAGCCGCCAATCGCGACCCCTCCGGCGCCTGCTTCCAGATCGAGTTGCCCGTCGGAACCTTGCCAGCGGCTGCGGAGCCGTTGCCGGAAACCTCCGGGAATTAAGTGACTTTTAGCCAGGGGAAGCACGAGGCGAATACAATGCTCGAAACAGCACTTTACTCAGGGCCCATGGATTTTATCCCTCAACTTGCAGAGCCGCCGGCCAAACTGCACCTGCTGGTGGTGGATGCGGACTGCGCGGTGCGATCAGCCTGCGCCGAGATTGCCGCCAGCCTGGGCTACGCCGTCGAGAGCACCGGCGACATGGTCCAGGCGCAGAGCCTGTTGCGCGCCCAGGCGGCCGACATCCTGCTCGTCAATCTGCCCTGGGGCAACAGCCATGGCCTGGAACTGGTCTCCGAAGTCAAACTGCTCTACCCGCAGACCTCGGTGATCGCCATGACCGCATCGAGTTCGGTGAACACGGCCGTGGAAGCCATGCGTTGCGGCGCGTCCGATTACCTGACCAAGCCATTCGCGGTGGACGAGCTCTCGACGGTGCTGGAGCGTGCGGCATCGGCCCACACCAGCGATGACGCCACGCGCCAGTTGCGCGAGCGGTTGCGGCTTTCGCAGGGGCTGGGCGCCATGATCGGCCGCTCGGTGGAGATGGAAAAGCTCTATCGCATTCTCTCCAAGGTGGCGCAAACCTCGCATCCGGTGCTGATCCTGGGCGAGAGCGGCACAGGCAAGGAACTGGTGGCACGCACTCTGCACGCCTACGGCCCGAATGCACAAAAGCCTTTCCTTCCGGTCGACTGCGGGTCGCTGGTTCCCACCCTGATTGAAAGCGAACTCTTCGGCTATGTGAAGGGCGCGTTCACCGGGGCCAACCGCTCCAAGGACGGATTGCTGGTTTCAGCCGAAGGCGGAACGGTTTTTCTGGACGAAATCGGCGAGCTCTCCCTGGATCTGCAGGCCAAGCTGCTGCGCGCCCTGCAGGAAAAGGAAGTGCGTCCGGTGGGGGGCTCGCACCGCACGCCCATCAAGGCACGCATGGTGGCCGCCACCAACCGCGACCTGGCTTCCATGGTCGAGAAGGGCACCTTTCGCAAGGATCTCTTCTACCGTCTCAACGTCGTAAACCTTCGGCTGCCCTCTTTGCGCGACCGCCGCGAGGATATCCCGCTGCTTGCCGCCCACTTCCTCGAACGCATCAGCCGCGAACGTAGCGTCAAGTTCATCCTCAGCGACGAGGCTCTGCGCACCATGATGCACCACGACTGGCCGGGGAACGTGCGCGAGTTGGAGAACGCCGTCGAGCGCGCCTGCACCATGTCTTCGGGGCCGGTGCTGCGCTTGGGCGACCTGCCCACGCAGTTGCAGCAGCAGGGTCTGGCGGCCCTTCGCGCGAATGCAGCGTCTCCGGAGGCGGGGGGAGCCGACAAGGCGCAGCAGGTCAAATCCCTGGCAGATCTGGAGCGCGAGGCCATCCTGGGAGCTATTCGTACGTTGAATGGCGACAAGCTTCAGGCCGCCAAATTGCTGGGCATCGGCAAAACCACTCTCTATCGAAAACTGAAAGAGTACGGCATCGCCGATCCACTGCCTGACGAGTAGGCGGAGAGGCGGATTTCAGCTGTCAGGTGATGCCCCGGCCTCTTCGACTGAGCTGCAGGACTGCTTCGAGCACGGACAAGGTGAAAGCTGATAGCTGAAGGCTAAAACTGTAAAGGTTCAACCAATAATCGGAATCTGGGAGACGACATGGGCATACTGATGGTGACTGGAATGGAAGGCGCCCGCAACTGCGCCGCGGTGGTGGGATCGCAGCTGGGCAAGGAAGTAGAAGTGGCGGAAGGCCGCAAAGCCGCCCTGGCCGCGCTGCGCAAGCGGGAGTTTTCCGCCGTGGTGGTGGATGAAACCATTGCCGAATGCGATCCGGCAGCGGCGGAGGCCATCTGGGAGAACTCCGGTCTGGCCATTCCTCTGCAGATTAACTTTGCGCTCTCCGGCGCGGCCCGCCTCATTCGCGAGATTCGCTCCGCATTGCACCGGCGCGAGCGGGAGCAGTCGCTGGCCCGCCGGGCGGCGGCCGCAGCCATCGAAACCGAACTGAAAACCACCGTCGCCGGACTGCTGCTGAATTCCCAACTGGCGCTTTCCGGAGGCGAGGTCCCGTCTTCTATTGCCGACAAGCTGCAGGTGGTGGTCGATCTGGCCGGCAGCCTGCGCCAGCAGTTAAGTCTGCCCTCGCAGGCGCGCCGCGAAACCGCCGCCTGAAATCGGGCTACATCGCGCTGGTGTATCTCCCAAGATTGCAGTACTGACCACTTCATTGCGTTGCACGCGCCGCCGGGACGAATCTGTCCCGGCGCTTTTTTCCCCCGCAGCTTCACTTTGAACGCATCGCGTAATCTGAAATGAGAATGAAAGATTCAGCCGTCCTGTTGATCGATTGCCCGGACCGCAAGGGGCTGGTGGCTCGCGTGGCCGGCCTGCTCTACGACCATGGCGCCAATATTCTGCATGCCGACCAGCACCAGGATCACGAACTGGGGCTGTTTTTCATGCGCGTGGAATGGGCGCTGGAGCCGGTGCCGGGCGATCCGCCATTCGATCTGGACGCCTTTCGAGCCGCCTTCGCGCCCCTGGCCGCGCAACTGGACATGCGCTGGAAGTGCTTCGCCAACCAGCGGCCCAGGGCGGCGCTGTTCTGTTCGCAGTATCTCCATTGCATGGCCGACCTGCTGCACCGCTGGAGAACCGGCGAACTGGTCTGCGAGATCCCATTGATCGTCTCGAACCATCGCGCGGTGGAGAGACTGGCTGCGTTCTACGAGGTTCCCTTCGAGTTTGCGCCGGTTACGGCGGCCACCCGCGGCGACGCCGAGGCGCGCCAGTTGGAGGTTCTGGAACGAAACGGAATCGAGCTGGTGGTTCTGGCGCGCTACATGCAGATTCTTTCGCCCGCCTTCGTGGCCCGTTATCCGGCCGCCATCATCAACGTACACCACTCGTTCCTGCCGGCGTTTACCGGGGCCAAGCCCTATCATGCTGCCCACGCGCGGGGTGTCAAGTTGATCGGCGCCACCAGCCATTACGTGACCGAGGTGCTGGACGACGGGCCGATCATCGAGCAGGATGTGGCCCGCATCTCTCATCGCGACCAGGTGGAAGACCTGGTCGCCCGAGGCCGTGACCTGGAACGGCTGGTTCTGTCTCGCGCCGTGCGCTGGCATCTTGACCGGCGCATTCTCTGTTACGGAAACAAGACCGTTGTTTTTGATTGAGACGACGACCGAGTATGAGGACCGGCACCGATTGGCAAGCACTCTGGACACCGATCGTGCGGCGCCGCCCTACAGCGGTTTTCCGCGGAAGAGATACACCAGCTCGACCACCAGAATGATCACCACGGTCAGTTCCAGAAAGAATGCCCGGCTCTGGTTGAACTGGTCCACCATGAAGCGATAGAGTTCCTCGGCGGTGCGCACTTTGCGGGTGACCAGGTCCTTGTAGTCGGGCACGCCCACCTTTGAAGACGCCAGCCTGTAGAGGCGCGCCGAGAACATGTCGCTCAGAAACTTGATGGCGTTATCGGCGTGCTCCGTCAGTTCGGCCACATCCAGCAGCACGGTGTGCAAGGCGGTGGCCGACCGCGCCAGCCGCCATCGCGCGAATACGCCCGTACCTTCGTCCACCAGCGTGTACACCCGTTCCAGTTCCTCGGTCAGCAGTTCGTCATAGTGCCGGAATTCGAGCAATTGCGAGTTGGCGTACTCCAGCAGTTGAATGGCTGTCTCCGCACCCGATGAAGTGTCATAGAGAAAGGCCGCATTCCACCCGATCACGGCCAGATCGTTGGCGTAGTAGGAAATGCGCGACTGCAGAACCTCATTGCATTCGCTCTCGGCCAGTTGTCCCGTGTCGCCGCGAACCACCTGCGCAATCTGCGAACCCTGCCCATGAATCAAATCCGCCACCGAGGGTGAGCCGCTGATCTCCCGCACGTGAAAGATCAGGTAATCCTCGCTGAGCCAATCCTTATAGGGCTTGATCAGCGCGGGAGCGGCGCGCTCCAGGCTGGCGCGGACAATGGCCGTGGCCCGCTCCGCAAAATCGATGTCCCACACCCAGCGGCTGGCCAGCCCGATCAACTTGCTCCAGCCCCCGACGAACGGCAGTTCGAAGACCAGGCTCACCACGCCGTAATCGTAGTATTTGATCTCGCCGTTGAGCCGCTCGCCGCTTTCGAGCACCAGGGTTTCCACCGGCACCACCACCGGCGGATGTTTGTACCGAACATACCTGGGCGCGGGATGCTTCAGGCTCGGCTGCTGCACCGTCCGGGCGCGAATCAGCTCCTTGAGACGCTCCAGGCGGATCGCCTCGCACACGTCGAACTGCAACAACACCAGCACCGACCCGCGTAGGGTTGTTTCGTCGGATTGCATTCCATCCGTCATGGTGCGCTGATGTTACCCTGTCGGCGTCTTCCGGGAAAAGATACCGATTCGTCAGCGCCCGGCATTTACCCGGCCGGCGCCGGCGAACCCCAACTATTTCTCCACCAGGGCGTCGGCGATATCCAGATGCTTGTCCAGCGCGGCGATGCCAAGATCGAGTTCTTCCTTGGTAACGATCAGCGGCGGGGCGATGACGAAATGGCTCACCCAGGCTTGCTGGGCGACGCCGTCTGCCATCATCTTGGCGGCGATCTGATCGACGACCAATGGCTTGCCTTCCACCTTGTCGCGCATGGTGTTGAAGGGCTTCTTTGTGGTGCGGTTCTTCACCAGTTCGACGGCGAAGAAGAGACCGAGGCCGCGCACATCGCCCACGGAAGGGTGTTTCGTCTTGATCGCTTCGAGCTTTTCGCGGACATACGGTTCGAGCGAGGCTGCCCGTTCGACAAGCTTGAGCCGCTGCATCTCCTCAATGGTGGCGACGGCGGGACCGAGGGTGATAGGGTGCGCCTCGTAGGTGTGGCCGTGGGAAAAATAATGATCCTCGAAGTAATCGGCGATCTTCCTCGTGGTGGCGCAGAGGCCGAGCGGCACATAAGCCGACGTGATTCCTTTGGCAGTAACCAGAATATCGGGCCTCACATTCCAGTGGTCGACCGAGAACCACTTGCCGGTGCGGCCCCATCCGGCCATCACTTCGTCTGCAATGAGAAGAACATCGTGGCGGTCGCAGATTTCGCGAAGGCGCGGCAGGTATTCCGGCGGTGGAACGAGGACGCCGTTGGTTCCGACCACGGGCTCGACAATGATGGCCGCCACGTCGCTTTCATTGCGGATCATGTGCTCGATGTAATCGGCGCAGGCTATGTTGCAGCCCGGATAGGTGTGCCGGATGGGGCAGTCGTAGCAGTTGGTCTCCGGGGCGAAGACGAATCCGCCGCCCTTGCCGCCCGGTTCCATGGCCCAGCGGCGCGGGTCGCCGGTGGCCGCGATCGATCCCATGGTCGAGCCGTGATAGGAGCGGTAGCGGGAGATGATTTTTGTTTTGCCGGTATACATGCGCGCAATCTTGAATGCCGCTTCATTGGCCTCGGTGCCGCTGGTGGCGAAGAAAAACTTCTCAATTCCTTCGGGGAGCACTTCCAGCAGCTTCGCGCTCAGTTTTGCGCGAGCCGCGGTGGCGTAGCCGGGGGCGGCATAGCACAGTTCCCTTGCCTGCTCGGCGATGGCTTCGACGACGCGCGGATTCTTGTGCCCGAGATTGACGCACATCAACTGCGAACTGAAATCGAGATAGCGCTTGCCCGCCCCGTCAGTAAACCAGCAGCCCTCGGCATCGGCGATGGTGAGCGGCTTCCAGGATTTCTGGAAGCGCCAGGTGCCGTAGTTGGTTTCGCGGGTGAGTTGGCTGACCTGTTCGGACGTCAAATCCGGGGTGGCAAGGGTATCGCTCATGAGTGACCTCGGGGCGGAAACTTTCTCATCCATGCTACGTTACTGGCGCCGAGGTCTGCGATGGGAATCCCTCGGCAGCAGTGGCTTTCCGGGGTCATCGGACCCGTCAAGGATTCAGGCGACTCGATCGGCTTTCTTTTTGGGCCGGCCTCCGAGCCGGCCATTCTCCCTGGCTGCCAACGCTTTCGCCGGGCTTTTCGATCTGCCGCCTTGCTCACCAAGACGACGCGCCATCCAGTTCTTCGAGCCAAGAAACCCTTCGAGTAAGGCGGGAACGTAGATGTCGGCGTCCAATTTCGGAAACTGAAGGCCAAATCCAGACGGAGAGACCTCGATGACGCTCAACTGCGCTGGAGTCGCATTCTCCAGTCCCTGCACATCCGCAGGCGCGAAGGCCAGATCCACCCTGGTATTCAGGCGGACCACAATCCGGCCGCGCCTCTTATCGTAGTAAGCTTCGACGACGCGCGGCACGGCATTCTGAAGCATCTTTGCCGTCCGCCCGGCCAACTCGAACTCCTCACGCTGTTCCATGAATTCGCTCCCACGCTATCACAAGTTCGGCCAGATTATGGATAAGCCCCTTTTCGATTCTGACCAAATCCCGACTGCCGAAACCGTAGTTTTCGCGGATCGAAACTGTGCTTTCGCGCCGATTCAATTCGAAGACGGCCTCATGACCCCGTCCAATGACGTGAACATGGGCGGGGCGATGGTCGTTGGGGTAAACGACAACCCTCAAGTTGCCAATCCACGGGACGGTTGGCATAAAGTCGATGATAGCACAAAACCAAAGCGCTTGGGATTGAATCTGTAAGACCGGTAGCTCAGGTTTGACCGGGAACATTTCGCGGACCCGATCAGCCCAGTTTCACAGCTTCACAGTCGCACAAGGACTTTTTCGGGAATTCATGGCAGGCCACCCGGCACAGTTTCACAGCTTCACAGTCATATTTTTTCTTGCGATCTCCGCGCGATTCATATCTCGTTCACAAGAATCAACTTACCTCCGCGACAACGGCCGTTTTTTAGCCACTTTTAGCCACTTTTAGCCACTTTTTGGCGCTTTTTGGCACTTATTGGCGTTTTGGCGCGTTTTTGGCAGACCAAATCGCGTTCGCGGTTTCGAGCAGGCCGGTCGGAACAGCCTCACAGGCGCAAAATGAAAACCCCCGGCTGGTTGGCCGAGGGCTGATGGGCTTCCCCATCTTTGTCGCGATCGAACTGCGCCAGCGATGGGGTGCCCAAGCTGGTTGTCTGTTTCCGCTCCTCCTAGTTGCTGAAGAGCAGAACGCCTGCCGCCTTTTCCTCGCTGCCACCCTCTTCGGCGCTGACGGGGCGATAGAAGAGCTGGTTGGTGTCGAGATAGACCTCGAGGAAGGCCGGCCGGGTAAGAATCTGCCCGGCGATCAGGGCCTCCGACAAGGGGTCCTCGACGTAACGCTGCAGGGCGCGACGCAAAGGACGCGCACCGTAGCTGCGGTCGACCAAGGTCTTCTCGAGAATCCATTTCTTGGCATCCTCGGTGACCGAGATGGTGATGGCCTTCTGGGCCAGGTTGGCATTCAACTGCTGCACCAGCAGCTCGACGATCTGGAGCAGATCCGAATCCGACAGCGACTGGAAGAGAATCACTTCGTCGAGGCGGTTGAGGAACTCGGGGTTGAAGGTCTTCTTGACCTCCTGCTTGACCAACTCCTCCACTTTCTCGCTGACAATGTCTTCGCGATCGCTTTGGAAGCCGAGCCCCTGCTTCTTCTGCAGGTGCCGAGCGCCAATGTTCGAAGTCATGATGAGGATCACGTTCTTGAAGTCGACCGTATTGCCGAGGCCGTCGGTCAACTGCCCATCCTCAAAGACCTGGAGCAGAATGTTGAACACGTCGGGATGCGCCTTCTCGATTTCGTCGAGCAGGACCACGGAGTAAGGCGAGCGCTTGACCCGTTCGGTCAACTGGCCGCCTTCCTCATAGCCCACGTATCCCGGAGGCGATCCGATGAGCTTGGAGACCGAGTGCTTCTCCATGAACTCCGACATATCAAAGCGAATCAGCGCCTTGTCCGAGCCGAAGAGGAAGTTGGCGAGGGTGCGCGCCATCTCCGTCTTGCCGACGCCGGTGGGGCCGAGGAAGAGGAAGCTGCCGATGGGACGATGCGGTGACTTGAGGCCGGCACGCGAGCGACGAATGGCGCGGGCGAGGGCAGAGATGGCCTTCTCCTGCGAGATGACGCGCTTGTGCAGCTCTTCTTCAACGCGCAGCAGCTTCTGCGTCTCTTCTTCCTTGATGCTGGTGACCGGGACACCGGTCCAGCGGCTGACCACGTCTTCGATGTCTTCGCGGCCCACGATGCCGGCAGCGGAGTCGTCGAGGTGGTACTTGTCGCGCAGGGCGCGCAGGTTTTCGCGCTCCTTGCGTTCCTCGTCGGAGTAGAACCGCGCCTTCTCAAACTCGTGGTTGGCGATGGCCGAATCCATGCGGTGAACGATGAACTTGATGCGCTTCTGGACTTCGGTAATCTCCTCGGGCAGCGAGGTTTGGCGCAGCTTGACGCGCGCGCCGGCCTCGTCGATCAAGTCGATGGCCTTGTCAGGCAGGAAGCGGTCGGGAATGTATCGGTTGGAGTGCGAAACCGCGAACTCGACGGCGGCGTCGGTGTAGCTGACCGCGTGAAACTTCTCATAGCGGTCTTTGATGCCGTTGATGATCTTGATGGCGTCCGCCTCGTTGGGCGGCGGCACCTTCACGGCCTGGAAACGCCGTTCCAGGGAGCGATCCTTTTCGATGGACTTGCGGTATTCGGCCGGGGTGGTGGCGCCGATGCACTGAATTTCGCCACGGCTGAGCGCCGGCTTCAGGATGTTGGCCGCGTCGAGCGAACCTTCAGCCGATCCGGCGCCCACCAGGGTGTGCAGTTCGTCGATGAAGATGATGGAGTTCTGATTCTCCATCAGCTCCTTCATGATGGTTTTCAGCCGCTCTTCAAACTGCCCGCGGTACTTGGTGCCGGCCACGATAAGCGACAAATCCAGACCCAACACGCGCTTGTCGGCCAGGAAGCTTGGCACCTCGCCGTCGGCGATACGTTGGGCCAGGCCCTCGACAATGGCCGTCTTGCCCACGCCGGGTTCGCCGATCAGCACAGGGTTGTTCTTGGTGCGGCGGCAGAGGATCTGGACCACGCGCTCCAGTTCTCCATCGCGCCCGACGAGCGGATCGAGCTGTCCATCCATGGCAGCCTGGGTGAGGTCGCGGCTGAATTCGGCCAGCAGGCTGGATTCGCGCTGCCGCGCCTGTACCGGAGCCTTCTCCTGGGTCACGCGGGCCAGTTCATCGCGGATCTGGGCCAGCTTGAGGCCGCGTTCCTGCAGGATTTCCGACGCAAAGCATTTTTCTTCACGCAGCAAACCGAGGAGCAGATGTTCGGTACCGATATGCTTGTGGCCCAGCCGCTCAGCTTCCTCCGCCGCGTAGGCCAGCACCCGCTTGCATTCGTTGGAAAGCGGCAGGTCCACGCTGGTCGAAACCTTTTCGCGGATGGTGGTGTGCGCCTCAATCTGCTTCCGGATCGACTCCACTGAAGCGTGCGAGCGCAGAAAGCGGTTGGTTAACGCCTTGTCCTCGCGCAGCAGGCCGAGCAGCAAGTGCTCGGTCTCGATATAGGGCGAACCGAACTGGCTTGCCTCGTATCGCGCGAAGAAGATCACGCGTCGTGCCTTCTCCGTATAGCGTTCGAACATGATGTATCTCCCCTAAACCCAGGCTCTCGGAAGAAGTGGCCGTCCAGTGGAATCACCGGCTTCAGCCCAATCCCCACGCGCCTTTCTTTTAAATTCGCCGCCGGAGGCCGCTCTCAAAAATCCTTATATGCCCCGAACAGCAATTAGGATGGTCCCGGACCCGCTTTTGCCCGAATGTCTACGGGCCTAGCGCCCGAAAGACTTCCATCCGAAAACCGCCAGCCTGAATGAGTTCCCGCCCCAGATCCCCGGGCTTGTTACCTATTCAGACTCACAACCACCCGGAATGGTGCAAATTCGTCATACGTTTCCGGGGTGAATTCCTGTTTGGGGAGGTTGCCCCAGAACAGCAAGGCGCCCGCTCTCCAGGCGCAGAGTCCGCGCACAGCGCGCGGCCAAATCCGGATTATGCGTCACCACGATCGAAGTGAGCCCGTGTGAAGTATGCAGCCGCTGCAGCAGGTCGAACACTTTGCCGGCAGTGGTTTCGTCCAGGTCGCCCGTCGGTTCGTCGGCCAGCAGCAGCCGCGGATGGCCAACCAGGGCGCGCGCCAGCGCCACGCGCTGTTGCTCGCCACCGGAAAGCTCGCCCGGACGATGCTCGGCTCGATCCTCCAAGTCAACCTCCTTCAACCAGTTAGATGCCTCTGCAAGCGATTCGCGTCTACCATTTCCGCGAGCCATTAGAGGCATGGCCACGTTTTCGAGCGCCGAGAATTCCGGCAGCAGGTAGTGAAACTGCCAAACGTAGCCAATCTGGCTGTTGCGAAACACCGCCGCCTCACGCTGAGAGAGTCCAGCTAGATCGGTTGACGCGCAGTGTACAGTTCCCTGGGTCGGACGATCAAGTGCTCCCAGGATGTGCAAAAGGGTGCTTTTTCCTGCACCGGACTGGCCCACAATGGCCACCAGCTCGCCGGGGTAGACGTTCAAGTCCAATTGATGGAAGAGTGTCAGCGTTCCGCGTGCTGTCCGGTATGTCTTTTCCAGGGCGTGCACTTCGATGATCGGCGCCCGCGACTCCGGCGCCCGCGTTAAGCGGGATGCCTGGCTGGCAGCCGCTGGAAAGGTTTGATTCATCCGGTTGAAACTATTCTACAGTGCTTCGTCAAGATTTTCTGCAAAGCTGGTGGGGCATTTTGATTACCTGGGTGCCGCGTGCGGTGAGGCTGGCGCGGTT
The DNA here is from genome assembly GCA_963833995.1 of uncultured Acidobacteriota bacterium. Lineage (GTDB taxonomy): Bacteria > Acidobacteriota > Terriglobia > Terriglobales > Acidobacteriaceae > Telmatobacter. The sequence goes on from CAWIAE010000016.1 coordinate 653,920, forward strand.
TACGCGTGAAATTCAAGAGGGTACCAAAGACGACCCGTGCCCCATCCTTTTCGCTTTTCTCTGCGGAAAGGGTGGGAAACACCTACCGCCGGTCCAGCGCCTTCAGTGCGTGGACGAATCGGGCGACAGCGCCGTGGGGTTGAGCTTTGCAATCCGGCCATTGGGCCCCACGATGAACGGCAGCGACAACGCATTCCAGTTGCCGTGGTCCAGCGGCCGCCAGCTACGGCCGTCATCGCGGCTGATATCGGAGCCGTTGGTTCCGGCGGCGATCCAGGCGGTGAGGGATCCAGACCATTCCACCGAGGAGCGGTAGCCGTGCGGCGGGGTCGTTGAGGCGGTCCAGTGCTCGCCGTCGGAGCACCAGGCGGCAGTGCCCACTGCTTTGTTGGGTTGGGTGTAGTCGCCGCCCACGGCCACGAAGCGCCAGATATTCATATATCCGCCACCACCGCCCCTCAGAAAAAACTCGGTCGAGGGACTTTCCGCGACGCGGTATCCGAGGGAAAAGGCTCCGGCACCCTCCGACCCGCCAGCCAGCGGAAGATCAACCTGTGACCAGCCGGAATCGACCAGCCTGGGCGGCTTCATTTGCAAGCGATGTTTCAGAAGCGACCCTCCCCAGCGCCGGAACAGAACCGCGCCGCCTTTTCCACCCGTGACAAAGCCCCGCAGGTAGGTCGCGTCACTCCGTGCGATGGAGCTGTTGCTGGCCGCAAACGCGTCCAACACCCGGCCATCGGTAGAAATCTCACGCGAGCGGTCCCGATTCCAGGTCTTGCCGCCGTCATCGGTCGTGAATACGGCAAACGAGCCCTTCACAGGGTCGCCCAGCAGCATGCCCTGTCCATAGAGTGTGTTGAGCCAGAAGCTATCAAAAAATCCATTGGGGCTGTCGGGATTATCAAACAAGAGTTCCCACGTCGCGCACGCGTCCACAGTTTTATAGAGGCGGCTTTTCTTGCCGGGTCCCGAGGCCATCACGATCGCGGTGGCCGAATCCCACGCCTGAATCCCGCGAAAATCAAGCGTTGCCCAATCAGAAATGTCGTGGGGTGGTTCGCATGTCTCCCAGTGCTCGCCGTCCGTGGTGCGAAGCACCGTGCCCCCGCTGCCGCTTGCCCAGGCCACTGTTCCGTCCACTGAATCGATGCCGCGCAGGCCGGCTTTAGTGCCCGACGATTGCATCTGCCACACATCCCCGGAATTGGTTGAGGCTGGGGGAGCGTTGTGGCTTCCCGCCTCTTGAACAGACTGCGCCGAAAGCATCGCGCAACCGGCCGTTAAGACTGCGACGGCCGCGGCCACGAGCGCATGGAGCCCATAAGATCGCATGATTGGAAGTATAAATATCCTCGGGCACCCCGAGATTGACGAAGACTCCGCAACCGGGCGGGGCATCACAGGGGCTACCCGGCCAATCCTTGCGTGACCCATATCACGACGCGCGATTGGAACCTCCGCTATAAAAAGAACAACCTGTGAACAGACGTTTCATCCACATTTGTTTGGCGCTCGCCGCTGCCTTGATGGGCTTGGCGAACGCCTTCGCGCAAGAGTCGGTGTACCGGCAATTCCGGGGACACAACGCAGAGATGACCGCGGTGCAGCCCGCGTGGATGGGGCCGCTGATCCAGTCCGATGCGAGGCTGGCGCAGGCGGTGCGGATTTCGGTTTCGAATGCGTACGCTCCCGGTGCGCAAATCATCAGCTACGGCAACAATCACGGCATCAGCTTCATTGCCGCGCGGCGGATTCAGATCGACTTCGATCCCCCATCCTATTTCCGGAATCATTCCGCCGCGTTCAAAGACGGCTTCGGCAACGCGGGGTCGCAGGTGAAGTACCGCATCGCGTCAGGGAACGCGGAGCACGGCGACTTCGCACTGACGGCGATCGTGTTTCACGGATTTGCTCCACGCGCCTACGAGAATGACATGCTGACCAGCTACTACTGCCCCAAGGTGGCCTCGGGCGTGGCATTTGGGCGCTTCAACGTGCAATCGACGCTGGGTGGCTTTTTGCCAACGGGCCAGATTGCAGCACAGGGCCGGGCCATCGAATGGAACGCCACCGCGCAACTGCACCCCAATGCCCACGTTTGGTTCGACCTCGAGAACAATGCAACATTCAACGTGGGCGGCGTGGCCGACGGCAAGACGCAAAACTTCATTACGCCGGCGGCCTTCTACGCCGTGAAACGCAGGGATTGGGGACCGGCTCACTCCGTCGTGGTGCTCGATGCGGGCATGCAGATTGCCACTTCGCAGTTCCACCTTTACAACCACAATCTCATCTCGGAGGTGAGAATTCTCTTTTAGTTTGAAGTGCCCTTTGCGCCGGCCGGTTGCAGCGAACCTGTGAGCGTAGGCGCCGCCCAGCGCATGAGCGCGAGATAAACAAGGCCGGCCACGAAGAACCCCACAAACCAGGCATAGTCGTAGAGGAAATGCAGCGGCCTGACAAACAGGCCGACCAGCGCCAGCCCCACGCCAAGCACCAGCGCAATGATTGCGCGGGGATTGATGCCCCTGGTGTAGTGATACGCGCCTTCGCGATGATAGAGCGAATTCACGTCCAGCTCTGTTTTGCGAATCAGGAAGTAATCGCAGACCATGATGCCGGCGACCGGGCCGAGCAGGCCGGAGTAGCCGACAAGCCATCCAAAGATATAGGCATCCGGGGTGGCGAGCAGTTTCCAAGGGCACATGGCGAGGCCGAGAAAGCCGGTGATGAGGCCGCCAGTGCGGAAACTGATGAGGCGCGGATAGAGGTTGGAAAAATCGTTCGATGGCGAGACGACATTGGCGCCGATGTTGACGTTGAGCGTAGCAATGAGAATGGCGATCATCGCGATGAAGGCGACGAAGGGCTGATGGAATGCACCGATCAGCAGGATAGGGTTCCATATGGGATGGCCGAAGAGCACGGCTGAGGCCGATGTGACGGAGATGCCGACGAACGTGTAAAGCGTCATGGCAACGGGGAGTCCGAAGGCCTGTCCCCAGGCCTGCGCCGTCTGCGACTTCGAGTAGCGCGTGAAGTCGGGGATGTTGAGCGCCAGCGTTGCCCAGTAGCCGACCATCGCGGTGAGCGACGGAAAGAAAACGGCAAGAAATTCGCGCGTGGTGTGGAACTGCGAGGGCGTGGAAAGCATGGTGCCGAAGCTGCCTGCCTTCATGCGGACCCATATGAGTAAAGCCGCGGCCATGATGAACATGAAGGGCGCGCCAAAGGCCTGCAGGTGGCGGATCGATTCAACGCCGCGCCAGACCACGATCATGTTGAGCAGCCAGAACCCCAGAAAGCATGCCCACAGAACTCCGGGAGCGTTGGCCGTTGCCGGCCACATGATCGCCAGCATGGCGTGAATCGCCGTGCCGCCGATCCACGACTGGATGCCGAACCATCCGCAGGCCACGACGGCGCGCAGAATGGCGGGCAGGTTGGCCCCGCGCACTCCGAACGGCGCGCGAATGAAGACCGGGAAAGGAATGCCGTATTTGGTGCCGGCATGGGCGTTGAGCAGCATGGGCACCAGGACGATGAGGTTGCCGAGGAGCACCGTGCCCACGGCCTGCTTCCAGTCCATGCCCTTGGCGATCAGCGAAGAGGCGAGCTGATAGGTCGTGATCTCCATCGACATGGAGAACCACAGCGCGATGTAGTTGTACATCGTCCACGTACGCTGCGCGGGCGTGGTGGGGGCCAGGTCGCGGTTGGAGAGGGATGGATCGTTCGTGGTCACGCGCCTCCTATGGAATCAAGCTATTTCCACGCGCCCCCGCGGGCCTGGCGGCGCAGATAGTTGCCGCGGCCGGGCTTGGCGATGAAATTGCCCTTTGAAACGACTAGTTCGCCGCGCGAATACACGTCGCGCGCATTGCCACGCACCTTGAACCCCTCAAACATGGAGTAGTCCACCCGCATGTGGTGCGTCGCGGCAGAGATGGTGTGAGCCGCCATTTGATCCCAGAGAACGATATCCGCGTCACTGCCCACTGCCAGCACGCCTTTCTTTGGATACATGCCGAAGATGCGCGCGGGAGCGGTGGAGACGAGTTCGACGAAGCGATTAATGGAAAAATTGCCCTTGCCCACTCCGTGATGATGGAGCAGTTGCAGGCGGTTTTCTATGCCGGGACCGCCGTTGGGAATCTTACTGAAGTCATCTTTGCCCAGCGACTTCTGATCCTCGAAACAGAACGGGCAGTGATCTGTTGAAACCACCTGTAGATTGTCCTTGCGCAGGCCATCCCACAACTTGGGTTGATTCCTCTTTTCGCGCAGTGGCGGGGTGAAGACATACTTTGCGCCTTCCCAGCCTTTATCGGCGACGTCCTCAAGCGAGAGCAGCAGATATTGCGGGCAGGTCTCTGCAAAGGCGGGCAGGCCGCGGTCGCGCGCCTCGCGCACCTGGTTGAGCGCGGCCTCACTGGAGAGATGCACGATGTAAACGGGCACGCCCGCCATCTCCGCCATGGCGATGGCGCGATGCACGGCCTCGGCCTCAGCCTGGGTGGGCCGCGTGAGCGCGTGATAGATGGGAGCGGTCTTGCCCTCGGCCAGCGCCTGCTGCACGAGCACATCGATCACCGACCCATTCTCGGCGTGCATGCAAATCAGCGCGCCGTTTTTCGCCGTCTGGCGCATGGCCTTGAAGATGGTGGCGTCGTCCACCATGAGCACATTGGGGTAGGCCATAAAGAGCTTGAAGCTGGCCACGCCTTCGCGCACCAGGTCGTCCATGTCTTCAAGGCCCGCGTCGGGCAGGTCGGTAACGATCATGTGCAGCCCGTAGTCGATGCAGGCCTTGCCGTCTGCCTTTTTCCACCATGTGTCGAGCGCCGCGCGCATCTTGGTGCCGCGGGCCTGAATGGCGAAATCCACAATCGTCGTGGTTCCGCCGATGGCAGCGGCGCGCGTGCCGGTCTCAAAATCGTCGGCTGACATCGTGCCGCCGAAAGGCATGTCCAAATGAGTATGGGCATCGATGCCGCCCGGCAGAATCAGGAGGCCGGTGGCGTCAACAATAGTCTTCGCGGCCGTGGTGGGGATGCCGGGGCGCATTTCTTTGATGACTGCGCCGTCAACCAGCAGGTCCGCACGCACGGTTGAATCGGCGTTGACGATGGTTCCGTTTTGGATGAGGAGTGAAGCCATACTTTGGGCCAGATTCCCTCAGGGGCTAAAGCCCCGCTGATTTCGTTGCGTCTTTGGCACGGCTGATGCCGTGCCCCTTCAAAGCGAAATTGGTAGCCGATTACGACTGCGGCGATTCCGTAGAACAGATCACACCGTGTGAGCGCTCATCCCAGGTCTCCGGCGCGAGGCCATTCTCCACGCGCACCATGGTGATACATTCCTCCACCGGACACACCAGCGAACAAAGATTGCAGCCAACGCATTCCGTCTCGTCGACCCGCGGAATGCGCGCCAACGGCGTGGGATACGGCTCTTGCGCATTGGCCAGCGCGGCACGCTCCTTGCGCGAAACCGGCGTGACCGCAATGGCGGCACGGCTGCGGGCCTCGATCTCCGCGGGAGTGGAATGCAACTGCACGCGCCCATCCACAGGCCCGGAGACGCGGTCAAGGTGAATGCACTGATGCGCGCCATCCCAGCAGGCAATATGACAAAGATCGCAGCCGATGCATTTCTGCTCGTCGATGCGCGCGACGATCTTGTAATTCAAATTCAGGTGCTTCCATTCTGTGACCCGCGGAATGGAAAGCCCGCGAAAATCTTCAATGGTGCTGAAACCCTTGGAGCGCATCCAGCCTTCGAGGCCCTCGGTCATGTCCTCCACGATGCGGTAGCCGTAGTGCATCACCGCGGTGCAGACCTGCACCGTGCCGCAGCCCAGCAGCATGAACTCCGCGGCATCGCGCCACGTTTCGATGCCCCCGATGCCGGAGAGCGGAAGCGCTGCTTCGGTATCCGCCATCACCTGCTGCACCATGTTGAGCGCGATCGGCTTCACCGCGGGCCCGCAAAAACCCCCATGCGAACTCTTGCCGTCTACGTTGGGGTTCGGCATCAGCGTATCCAGGTCGATGCCGGTGATGGAGTTGATGGTGTTGATCGCAGAGAGGCCGTCGGCCCCGCCACGCCTGGCCGCGCGCGCCACGGCGCGAATATCGGTGATGTTGGGCGTGAGCTTCACCAGCACCGGTGTGCGCGCCTTCTCCTTGACCCACGCGGTAATCATCTCGGTGTATTCAGGCACCTGCCCCACTGCCGAACCCATGCCGCGTTCGCTCATGCCGTGCGGGCAGCCGAAGTTGAGTTCCAGTCCGTCTGCGCCCGCATCTTCGGCGCGCGCAACAATCTGGTGCCACGCCTCGCGATTCGACGCCACCATGAGCGAAGCAATCACCGCGTTCTGCGGATAACGCTTCTTGACCTCGGCCATCTCGCGCAGGTTGTCTTCAACACTGCGGTCGCTGATGAGTTCGATGTTATTGAACCCCATCATGCGCCGGCCCTGCCAATCGATGGATGAATAGCGCGAACTGACATTCGTGACCGGCTCGCCGATGGTCTTCCACACGGCCCCGCCCCATCCGGCGTCGAAAGCGCGCATGATTTGCTCGCCGCAGTTGGTGGGCGGCGCGGAGGCCAGCCAGAACGGGTTCGGCGAATCGATTCCGCCGGCAAATCGGCGAACATGAATGTCAGGCATGCGCGGCCTCCGCAACCTTGAGCATGGCCAGCGCGGAACGCTTGCCATCGGCCACCGCATCCACTACTTCGCGGCCGCCGTTGGCGCAGTCACCGCCGGCAAAATAGCGCGGATTCCGCGTGCGCCCTGTAGCTCGATCGGTGACGATTCTCCCGTCGAGCACCTCAATCTGGCGAGCCTCGCGCATCAGCTTTGCAAGGTGCGACTGGCCAATGGCCGGCACTACCAGGTGGCACTTGATGGTGAACTCCGAGTCCGGAATTGGCAACAACGTGTGGTCGATTTCGCGCACCTGCACGGTGTCGAGCAAGAGCTGCCCGTGCGCATCGGGGCGGATGGCAACAGGCTGGCGGCGCCACAGGAATTGCACGCCCTCCTGCTTGGCGTGTTCATACTCGAAGTCGAACGCAGCAATGTCGCTTTCGCCGCGGCGATAGAGCAGGTAAACAGTCTCCGCACCCAGGCGGCGCGCGGCGTTCGCGGCGTCAATGGCGGTGTTTCCCGCGCCCACCACAACGACGGTGCCTTCGATTTCGCGAAGGCGTCCGGTCTTGTAAGCGGCGATCAGTTCCAGGGCATTCATCACGCCGTCGGAATCTTCGCCTGGGATGTTCAACTGCTGCATCGCGCCCAGGCCGAGACCCAGGAAAACGAAATCGAACTCGGAATCGAGCATTTCAAGCGCAGCCGCAGAGTCAATGCTTATGCCAAAGCGAAACTCAACGCCCATGCGGCGAATCATCTCCACTTCGTGCAGGCTTTCGGCGGCGCGCAGCTTGTACTCCGCCACTCCGTAAGTATTCAGCCCGCCGGGCAACGGGTGCCTCTCGATGATGGTGGCGCTCGCGCCCTGGTGGCACAGCTCCGCTGCACAGGCCAGCGACGCGGGGCCGCTGCCGATGCAGGCCACGCGCAGTTTGCGCGATGCACGGGGAGCGGCGGGCAAATCCTCGCCCGAGGCGTGAAAGGCATCCATTGCGTGCCGTTGCAGCAGTGCAATCTGAATGGGCTCGCGGTGATAGCGATGCATCACGCAAGCGCCTTCGCACAGCACGTCGACGGGGCAGGCGCGGGCGCAACTGCCACCCAGAATATTGGCGTCAAGAATGCGAAGCGCGGATCCGCGCACATTGCCGGAAGCGATGCGCTTGATGAATCCGGGCACGTCGATGTGCGTTGGACAGGCGGCTGTGCAGGGAGCATCGAAACAATACAGGCAGCGGTCGGCCTCAATCAATGCCGCCTGGGGCGCAAGGGCCGGCTTCAATTCGCTGAAGCGTTCGCGCAATCGAGGATCGTCGGGTAGTGTTGCGCTGCTCATGCAGACCTCGGAGAAATTTCCGGTTCGCTTCACCTCTTAAACGCGTTCGGAAACCTCTCACAGCTATCCAGTTTAGAAACTGCCTCACGACGCGACAAGCGGGCCATACAGATCGGGCCGGCGGTCGCGGAAAAATTGCCAGGTGCGCCGCACATCGGCAATCTCGTCCAGGTTTAAATCGGCGGTGAGCACCTCGTCTTTGTCGCGCGACGCCTGAGCAAAGATCTGCCCGCGCGGGTTGGCGAAATAACTCGACCCGTAGAATTCGCCGATGTTCCACGGCGGCTCCGTGCCCACGCGATTGATGGCGGCGATGAAGTAACCGTTGGCCGCTGCGTGGGCCGGCTGCTCCAGTTTCCAGAGATATTCGCTCAAGCCGGCCACAGTGGCAGACGGATTAAAGACAATCTCCGCGCCGTTCAAACCCAGGCAGCGCGCGCCCTCAGGGAAATGACGGTCATAGCAGATGTAGACGCCGATTTTCGCGAACCCAAGATCGAAGACCGGATAGCCGAGGTTGCCGGGACGAAAGTAAAACTTCTCCCAAAAGCCTGGGGCAACGTGGGGAATATGGGTCTTGCGATACTTGCCCAGGTAGGCGCCGTCGTTGGCGATGACCGCGGCCGTGTTGTAGAAAATGCCTTCCTGCTCGATTTCGTAGACGGGCACCACCATGGCGATGCGGAGTTCTCTGGCCAGCGCTTGCATCAGGGTGACGGTGGGCCCATCGGGAACGCGTTCGGTGGTCTCATACCATTTGACCGATTGCTCGGCGCAGAAGTAGGGGCCGTTGAAAATCTCCTGCAGGCAGACCATCTGCGCGCCGTCTGCAGCAGCCTGGCGGATGAGGCCGAGATGCTTCTCGATCATGGCCTTCTTCTGCGCCGCCAGCGGCTCGGTGGCGGGCACGGCGTTCGACGCCTGAATGATGGAACAGCGAACAACTCGGGGCATGTTCTCACTCCCATCGTGGAACGTGTGAGTCTTTGACGTTAAAGCATCGGTGCGGGTTGGGCAATGGGATTGTTTTGCTGCGGCGGTCAGTATGCAACCTTGTTGGGCGACGCAATCCAGGCGGCAAAGCTGGCCCAGGCTTCGTCGCCCAGAAGCGGCGTTGCGGGCAGCGAGCGCGCAGGCTGTTCCTTGCAAAATTCAGCATAGAGAAAGGCGTCGTCGAATCCGGCACGCGCGGCATCGGCGGCGCTGCAGCCATAATAGATGGCGTCGAGGCGCGCCCAGTAGGATGCGGCCAGGCACATGGGACAGGGTTGGCAACTGGTGTAGAGTTCGCATCCGGCCAGCGTGAATGTACCCAGCGTCTTGCATGCCGCGCGCATGGCGTTGACTTCGCCGTGCGCTGTGGGGTCGTTGGTGGCCGTGACGGAGTTGGCGCCCTCGCCCACGATTTTGCCATCGTGGACGATGAGCGCTGCAAAAGGGCCGCCATTGCCCGACACCACGTTCTCCGTGGCGAGCGCGATGGCACGGCGAAGAAACTCGGGATTTGGCTGGCGTTGCATATGCGCTTGCTCTCAACCTCCCGGAACGGCGAAAGTAAACACAGTATGGCACAGGCCTTCCGATCGACCCGGGTTCTGAGCGCGCAAGGGCTCGCACCGGCGACGCTGGTGGTGGAGCATGGCCGGATTGCAACCGTGAGTGAGTGGAGCGATGTGCCGCCGGATTCTACGCTTCACGATGTGGGTGGCATGGTTATCCTGCCTGGGCTGGTGGACACGCACGTGCACATCAACGAGCCGGGCCGCACGGAATGGGAAGGATTTGAAACGGCCACACGCGCGGCGGCAGCAGGCGGCGTGACCACGCTGGTTGACATGCCGCTGAACTGCGTGCCGGAGACCATCGACGTTGAGGCCTTGGAAGCGAAGCGCGCTGCCGCAGGCGGAAAAGCGTGGGTGGACTGGGCCGCATGGGGCGGGGTGGTGCGAGGCAATTCGGCGGAGTTGAAGCCGATGATTGAGGCGGGCGTTCCAGGTTTCAAGTGCTTCCTGATTCACTCCGGCATCGACGGATTTGCCTGGGTGGATGAGGCGGAGTTGCGGCTGGCGCTGGCACAACTGCGCGGGTCCGGCTTGCCGCTGCTGGCGCATGCTGAGGTGGCGGGGCCGGTCGACAGGGCCACCGAATCGCTCCATGCGTCGAACGCAGACTGGCGGAGATATTCCACCTACCTTGCTTCGCGGCCGGATGAGGCGGAGCTTGAGGCGATCGCGCTTCTGATTCGTCTGGCCGAGGAGTTCGACACACCCATCCACATCGTGCATCTTTCGAGCGCGCAGGCTGTACCCATGCTTGCCGAAGCGCGCGGACGCGGCGTGCCCATCACGGTTGAAACCTGTACGCACTACCTGTGGTTTGCCGCGGAGGAGATTCCCGACGGCGCGACGGAGTACAAATGCGCGCCGCCGATTCGGAGCGCGGAGAATCGCGAACGGTTGTGGAAGGCGCTTGAAGACGGCCTGATCGACATGGTAGCGACGGACCATTCCCCGTGTCCGCCGGAGATGAAGCACCGTGAAGAAGGCCGCTGGGATAAGGCCTGGGGCGGTATTGCGAGCCTCGGACTGGCGCTGCCGGTGCTGTGGACTGGGATGACGCAGCGCGCGTCTGCGGCCTGGAGCGCATTGGCGAGTGGATGGCCGCGGCGCCCGCGCAGCTGGCAGGACTGGCCGGACGAAAAGGCGCGCTTTCAGCCGGGCATGGACGCGGACCTTGTGGTCTTCGATCCCGATACGTTTGGACCGTTGCGCCTGAACACCTGCATTTCCGCCACAAGCTCTCGCCTTACCTCGGTGCGCAATTACATGGGCGCGTGATGGAGACCTGGCTGCGCGGTCAAGCGTTTTTCGCGAGGGTGAGTTCGTAGGCGATCCACGCGGAAGAGAGCTGGTGCGCGGATGAGGAGAACGCGCTCAACGCGCCATTGAGGAATGCAGGCACATCGCAACCATGAGCGAGGAGCCGGGCCGCATCACGCGCCGCTTTCTCACGCCGCCCGTGCATGACGTGCATGCGTACCTGCGCAGCCGCATGGAAGCGATGGGCATGGTGGTGCATGTGGATGCTGCCGGCAATCTGCGCGGCCTCTGGCAGCCGCAGGGCGCGCCCGGCAAGCGGCTGATCCTCGGATCGCACATCGACACGGTGCCCGATGCGGGCGCCTTCGACGGCGTACTGGGCGTAACTCTGGCGCTTGAACTGGTGTCGATTTGCGCAGGAGCTTCGGTCTGCCGCTGGCGATCGAAGTGATTGCATTCTCTGAGGAAGAGGGCGTGCGCTTCGGCGTGCCGTTTATCGGCAGCCGCGCAGTGGCCGGCCGCTTCGATCCCGCACTGCTCGAGCTCAAGGATGCGGACGGCGTAACGCTGGAAGAGGCAATTCGAGATTTCGGCCTCGATCCCGAGCGACTGAGTGAAGCTGCGGCGGCCGAAGACGCGATCGGGTTTTTCGAGATTCACATCGAGCAGGGCCCGGTGCTTGAGGCGGAAGGGTTGAGCGTCGCCGCGGTCACGGCAATCGTGGGCCAGACGCGGCTGAGCCTCGAATTCGCCGGCCACGCCAACCATGCGGGCACCACGCCCATGCACTTGCGCCGCGATGCGCTTGCCGCCGCCGCGGAGTGGATCGCCGCCGTCGAGTCGCAAGGCCGCCGCACCGAAGGCCTGGTCGCCACAGTGGGAAAGATCGATGGCGAGCCCAATGCGGCCAACGTGATTGCCGGAACTGCAAGAATGAGCCTGGATGTGCGCCACGCGCACGATGCTGTGCGCATCGGCGCGGTGCAAGAGATTGCTGGCAGACTGCAAGCACGATTGCCGAACGCCGCGGACTGGCGCTGCAGGTGATCCGCCAGATGGACCAGCCGGCGGTTCCCATGGACGAGCGCCTCACCGCATTACCTGACAGATCGATGGAAGCGGCCGGATTCCCGGCGAAGCAGATGCCCAGCGGCGCCGGTCACGATGCCATGGTGATGGCCGGCGCGTATGCCCACGGCCATGCTGTTTCTGCGCAGTCCCGGCGGCATCAGCCATCATCCGGCTGAGGCTGTGCGCGAAGAGGACGTTGAAGCGGCATTGCAGGTCGGGCGCAAAGTTTCTTGAGCGGCTTGCGGCGGAGGTTGGATAGAATCGAGCAACGGATTTGGAACGAGGCCGCGCTTGCGAACATCCCCCATTGCATCATCTCAGGATCAACTCGAAGCAGTCTGAAACCGGATCACCTGCTGCAAACGCCGGACACTTTTGTGCGCACCCCTCTGCCGGGCGCCGAAGGGGTAGAGTTCATCGTTCACGCAGCGCCGCAACTGGGCGCGCGGTTCACGCAGATGACGGCGGAGTTTGCGGCCGGCGGCACGCTGGGCCCGGCGCCGGCACAGCGGTTTCATCTACGTGCTCGAAGGCAAACTGGAGTTGAAAGCGCCGGGCAAGCAGCACGTTCTTGCGCCCGGCGGTTTCGCTTATCTGCCGCAGGGCGCGCCGCACACTGTGCGCGCATCAGGGCTGCGCGCGCGGCAGTGATCGAGAAGCCTTATGAGCCGCAGTCAGGCGCAGCCACCCCGCAGATCGTCGTCGGCGACGAAGCCGCCACGAATGCCGTAGCCGCTGATGGGCGATGAGGGCCTGCGCGTGCGCTCGCTGATGCCCGACGGACCAGCCTACGACTTTGCCGTGAACACCATGACCTACGATCCCGGCGCGGCGCTCAGCATGGTGGAGATTCACGTGATGGAGCACGGCCTGCTGATGCTCGAGGGCGGCGGCATCTACCGGCTCGGCGACTCGTGGTATCCGGTCGAGGCCGGCGACTTCATCTGGATGGCGCCTATTGCCCGCAGTGGTTTGGCGCGCTCGGCAAGCGGCCGGCGAAATACCTCATCTACAAGGATTGGCGCAGGCATCCGCTGGGAGCGTGAAGCAGATGGTCAGCAGACATCTCAAGCTCAGCACCCCGACCTCACTATTGACGGGCTGATGGCGGAGTTGACGGCCCTGGCGCAGATCTCCGAGGCCGAGCCGCCGGTGGTGACGCGCGTGGTCTTCAGCGAGGCGGACATGCGTGCGCGCGCTTATGTGAAGGGCCTGTGCGCGGAAGCAGGCCTCGCCGTGCACGAAGACGCCATCGGCAACACCTTTGCGCGCTGGCAGGGCAGCGAGCCCGCGCTTGCGCCCATCGGCACCGGCTCGCATATCGATGCCATTCCCAACGCCGGCTTCTACGACGGATGCGTGGGCGTGCTGGGCGGCCTTGAAGCGATTCGCGTGCTGCAGAAGCTTGGATTCAAGCCGCGGCGATCGATCGAACTGGTCATCTTCACTGCCGAAGAGCCCACGCGCTTCGGCATCGGTTGCCTGGGCAGCCGCATGATGGCCGGCGTGCTCACTCCGCAACAGGCGCTCGCGTTGCGCGATAAGGAGGGCCGCGGCCTGGAAGAACTGCGCACGCAGGCCGGATTCACGGGACCGCTCGAATCGGTTGCCGTGTCCACCGGACGCTTTCACCAGTTTGTCGAACTGCACATTGAACAGGGGCCGCATTCTTGAACAGGAAGGGATCGACGTCGGCCTGGTGACGCAGATTGCCGCCCCGGCCAGCCAGCGCATCGTGATTGAAGGCGAAGGCGGCCACGCCGGCGGCAAGCTGATGCCGGGACGCAAAGATGCGCTGGCCGCGGCGGCGGAGCTGATCCTGGCGCTTGAAGCGGCGGCCAAATCGACCGGCGCCATCGATACAGTGGGCACCGTGGGCGTCTGCGAGGTCTTTCCCGGCGCGGTCAACAGCATTCCCTCGCGCGTGCGACTGAGACCGATATTCGCGACACCGACGGCGCGCGGCGCGACAGCGTGCTCGAAGCGCTGAAGGCAGCGTGCACAGAAGTCGCAGCGCGACGCGGCGTGGCGATCACGACGGAGCTGGTGAACGCCGATCCGCCCGCCACCTGCGATCCGGCGATTCTGGCCGCGCTGGAAGCAGTCGGCGATGGAGGCGGGCAAGAGTTACAAGAGGATGGTGAGCGCGCGCCTACCACGATTCGCTCGTTCGTGGCCTGCATTGCGCCCGTCGCCATGCTGTTCATTCCCTGCCGCGGCGGGGTGAGCCACCGGCCCGACGAGTACGCCTCGCCGGAGTGGATCGGCGAGCGGCGTGCACGTGCTGGCGCGCACACTGGCCGCGCTGGCAAGCTGAGCCGGCCGCTTTCCAACTCTCGGCGCTTCGTTGTATGCTATGCCTCAACCCGCACGGTGATTTCCGGCTCCCCAACCATGAGCACGCATGCGAAAACCCGCATCGTTGGCGCCCCCGTCCCTCGCAAAGAAGGGGTGGACAAGCTGCTGGGCCGCGCGCTGCTACGTCGACGACATGGAGCGCGAAGGCATGTGGTACGGAGCCACTGTGCGCAGCACCATTCCGCGCGGGCTCGATTCGCTCCATCGCCTTCGACCGCCGCATCGACTGGAGCGAGTTCGCGGTCGTCACCGCCGCCGATATTCCCGGCAAGAATCACATTCAACTGATCGTGGCCGATCAGCCCTGCCTTGCCGACGGCAAGGTGAATCACTGCGAAGAGCCGATCCTGCTGCTGGCGCATCCCGACAAGCACAAGCTGCGCGAGGCCGTGGCCGCCGTGCACATCGAGTACGAGCCATTGCCGCCTGTCTTCACCATTGAAGAGAGCGAGCGCGCAGGACGTGATTGTGTGGGGCGCGGACAATCTGCTCAAGAGCTTTCTGCTTGAAAAAGGCGATGTGGATTCTGCCTGGGCCGACGCCGCGCACATCGTCGAGGGCGAATACCGCACCGGCGCGCAGGAGCATCTCTACATCGAGAACAACGGCATGATCGCGGAGTACAGCGCGGAGGACGGCGTCACGGTGTGGGGCTCGCTGCAATGCCCCTACTACGTGCATCAAATCGCTGACGAGCAGTCTTCGATCTGCCCGAAGACAAGGTGCGCGTCATCCAGACTGAGACCGGCGGCGCCTTCGGCGGCAAGGAGGATTATCCTTCCACGCTGGCGTGCCACGCGGCGCTGCTGGCGATGAAGAGCGGCCATCCGGTGAAGATGGTCTACGACCGCATGGAAGATCTGGCCGCGACCACCAAGCGCCATCCTTCGCGCGTGCGGCATCGCACCGCGCTCGATAGAGACGGCAAGCTGCTGGCGATGGAGATCGATCTTGCCACCGACGGCGGCGCTTACTGCCACGCTTTCTTCCACAGTGCTGTCGCGCGCCACGCTGCACTCCACCGGACCCTATGTGTGTCCCAATGTGCGCGTCCGTTCGCGCGTCGTGGGCCACGAACACCGTTCCCTACGGCGCATTTCGCGGCTTCGGCGCGCCGCAGGCCATCTTTGCCATGGAGCGGCACATGGATGAGATTGCCGCGGCCATCGGCATGGATCCCGTGGAGCTGCGCCGCAGGAATTTTCTGCACGAGGGCGACACCAACGCAACCGAGCAAGTGATGCGCGAGCCGGTGATTCTGGATCAACTGCTCGATCGCGCGCTCGCAGGAGAGCGACTATCACGCCAAACGCGCGCGTTTCGCGCAGCGAGAACGCAGGCGAGCCCGGTGAAGCGCGGCATGGGAATCGCGGCGTTTTATCACGGCTCGGGCTTCACCGGCTCGGGCGAGCGTTATTTGAATTCGCTGGCCGGCGTGGATGTGACGCCCGAGGGCAAAGTGCGCGTGCTGGTGTCGAACACCGAGTTTGGCCAGGGCACAAACACGATTCTCACGCAGATTGCCGCCGAGGCTATGGGCATCGATTACAGCGATGTGACGATGGCCGCCGCCGACACCGGCATCGTTCCCAACAGCGGGCCTACCGTGGCTTCGCGCACATCCATGGTGGTGGGCCGGCTGATTGAGCGCGCCTGTCTGCAGCTTGTTGAGATGCTGCGCGAGCATGCGGGGCTCGGCGAGACGCTATACGCGCGAAGAGTTTTTCGCCGCGTGCGAGCGCTATCGCGCCGCGAAAGGTGAGGTCGTTTCGCTGTGCCGCTACGAAGCGCCGCCGGGCATCTTCTGGGACGATCAGAAATATCGCGGCGAAGCATATCCGCGCGTATGCGTGGTCGATCCAGGTGGCGCAGGTGGCGGTGGACACCGTCACCTATTCCGCCGAAGTGGAAGAGTTCTGGGCCGTGCAGGAGGCGGGCCGCGTGCATGCAATCCGGTGCTGGCCGGCGGGCAGATTGAAGGCGGCATCGCGCAGGGCATCGGCTACGCGCTTTACGAAAAGGTCGTGCTCGCAGAACGGCCACATGGCCAACAACCAGATGACCAACTACATTATGCCCACGGCCGAAGATGTGCCTCCGATTCATGTGTATTTCGAGGAGATTCCTTTCGCCACGGCGGATACGGCGCAAAGGGCATTGGCGAGTTGCCGCACGACGGCCCCGCGCCCGCAATCCTGAATGCGATCAGGGATGCCACGGGCGTGAGCTTTGCTTCGATTCCGCTGCTGCCCGAGGATCTTGTATGCAGAAGCTTGCCGCGGGTCGACCGGTTGAGGAGGCGGCCGCTGCGTATGAGTCACGACTTGCACTGGCCGGCATCGAATTCACCGTGAATGGCGAAAAGCGCGTGTGTGCATGCGCCGCCGATGAAGCGGCTGCTCGATGTGCTGCGCGAAGATCTGCATCTGACCGGAACCAAGGAAGGCTGCGGCGAGGGCGAATGCGGTTCCTGCTCGGTGCGCATGAATGGCGAGCTGGTGAACAGTTGCCTCGTGCCCGTGCTGCAGGCTGAGGGCGCAGCGATCCAGACCGTCGAAGGACTGGCGCAGCGATGGCGAACTTCATCCGCTGCAGGAGGCGTTTCTCACATTGCGGCGGCGCGCAGTGCGGCATCTGCACGCCGGGCATGCTGATGGCCGCGGCGCAACTGCTCGCATCACAATCCGCACCCCAGCGATGGCCGAGATTCGCGAAGGCGCTGGCGGGCAATCTCTGCCGCTGCACGGGATTCATGCGCATCTTCGAATCGGTGCTGCCGCGGCGGCGCACGCGAAACTGCGAGCCTCCAAGAGAATCGAGGCGACGCACCATGCGCGGTAATGCGGAGGCGCATGAACTGATCGCGCCCGGCAGCCTGGCCGCGGTGCTGGAGCTGCTGGCCGCCGAGCCGGGCCAGTGGACGCCGATTGCCGGCGGCACGGAATTGATGGTGGCGCTTCGCCGCGGGCAGGCTGCAGCGCGCAAGCTCGTCAGCCTGTGGGGCATTCCCGATCTGCGATTCATCGAGGCCACGCCGCAAAGCATCGTCATCGGCGCAGGCGCGACGTTTCTCGATCTGCGCGGCAACGCGACGATCGCGGCGGAGTTGCCTTTGCTGGCCAAGGCGGCGAGTTGGATCGGCTCCATTGCCAACCAGAGCCGCGCCACGCATTGGCGGCAACCTGGTGAATGGTCGCCTGCGGCCGATTCTTCGCCGGCGCTGCTGGTCTACGATGCGGAGATTGGAATTGATTTCGGTGCGCGGCAAGCGGCGCATTCCTTACGCGGAGTTCCATACCGGCTACAAGCGTAATGTGCTGGCCGCGGATGAACTGCTCTTCGCGATTCACCTGCCGCGGCGTTTCGCAGAGCATCGGCAGTACATTGCGCAAGGTGGGAACGCGGCGCGCCATGGCGATTGCAAAAGTTGCGCTGGCGGCCACGGCGCTTGTTGCAGCATGGCGTGATCAGCGAGATTCGCCTGGCCGCGGCGAGTCTGGCGCCGTTTCCCACGCGGCTGTCCGCAAACCGAGAGCGGCGCTGCTGGGCACAGCACGGTCACGCGGAGAACAGATCCAATTGGCGCGCCAGGCGCTGCTTGCCGAGGCGCAGCCGATCGACGATATTCGCTCCACTGCCGAGTACCGGCGGCGCGTCGGCGCGAACCTGCTTGAAGAGTTCCTGCTCGAGCTGCGTCCGGAAGGGTCGCCGCAATGAATGCCAATCTTGCGGCGTGGAATGACGCGCCGGCGAGGCAGAGGCGCTGGACACGATGATGGCGTGCTGCGGCGCGCACGCGATGGGCTGCAGCGATGGTGGCTCTGCGTCCGCTTCGCAGCATCGTGGAGCTGAGCACGGCGGCGGATCGCGTGTGGAGCACGATGGAGGAGGCGGATTGGATGGAGGCATTCGCGTGCCATCCGCGCATCGGCGAACGCAAGACGCGCGCATGCCACGGCGCAATCGACGGCGTGGTCGCGGCAGGAGCAATCGGCCGCCGCAGACGGCTGAGGAACGTGTGATGGCTGAACTGGCCGAAGGCAATCGGCTCTATGAGGAGCGCTTCGGCTTCACTTACATTGTGTGCGCCACCGGCAAGAGCGCCGAAGAGATGCTGGCGATTCTCAAGCGCCGGCTGGCAGCGACCGCGACGCGGAGTTGCGCGAGGCAGCCGAACAACAACGGCAGATCATGCAGATTCGCTTGGGAAAGTGGCTGGCATCAATGAGCGGAATTACAACGCACGTGCTGGACACGGTGCTGGGCAAGCCTGCCGCCGGGATCGCGGTGCGTCTTGAAATGAGGCAGGATGAATGGCGCCTGGAGCCGCAGATTGCCAACCGGCACAACAGACGCCGATGGCCGCTGCCGCGATCTTGCCGCGAACGCCGCCGCAGGCGATTACCGGCTCACATTTTCACAGGCGCTTATTTTGCGCGCAACGGCCGCAGCAGCATTTATCCTGAGATTTCCATCACCTTCATCTGCGCGGCGAAGCGCATTATCATCTTCCGCTGCTGTTGAGCGACAACAGCTACACCACCTACCGAGGAAGCTGAAGATGGCAAGACTGGGAGAGAATCGCTACGGAAAATCGCGGGTGCGCCTGTCGCGCATCACGCGGCACGCAGATCGTCACGAGTTCAACGAGTGGACCGTGCACGTGATGCTGGAAGGCGATTTCGAGTCCAGCTTCACCGCGGCCGACAACAGCAAGATCCTGCCCACCGACACGATGAAGAACACCGTCTACTTCGTGGCGCGCGACTCGAAGGCCGCCACCATTGAAGAGTTTGCAATGGAGCTCGGCGATTATTTGCTGGGCAACAACGCGCAGGTCTCCGGCGCCTCAATCGAGATCGAAGAGAAGAGTTGGGAGCGCATGATGGTGGATGGCGCGCCGGACGCCGACAACCTTCAAGGTCAATGGGCCGGAGGTGAACACCGTGCGCGCCGTTCGCGACGGGACCACGAACAGGGCCGCGAGTGGTCGGTCACTTCGGGCGTGGACGGCCTGGTCATTCTTAAGACCACGAAATCGGCATTTACCGGCTATATCAAGGACAAGCTGACAACGCTGAAGCCCGCGACCGACCGCATTCTTCGGCACCTGCGCGACGGTGAAGTGGGATTACGCAGCGGCGGCTCCGGATTACGCGAGGTTCGTGCGCGCGTCGTCACCGCGCTGCTGAAGGAGTTTGCCGCGCACAACAGCATGAGCGTGCAGCACACGCTGTTCGACATGGGCAAAGCCGCGCTCGATGCTGCGCCGGAGATCGCGCGCATCACGCTGACCATGCCTAACCTGCATCACCTGCTGGCGGACCTGAGCCCGTTTGGGCAGGACAATCCCAACCACATCTTTGTGCCCATCGACGAGCCGCACGGTTCCATTGAGGCCACAGTGGAACGCTGACCGCTATTCAAGTTGCTCAAGGTCGGCGGGAACATCGATGTCCAGTTCGCCGCCTGCGAAAGGCAGAGCGATGACCGGGCACGGCGGTTGAACCAGCAGTGAATGTGCACCCCTATCGCCGCGAAGAGCAAGCAATTCCGAGAACACAGAGCGGGGAAAAATGGCAGGCACGCCCCGCACGCCGGAATAGGCCGACGCCACGATCGAAGGTGTTTTCTGCTCGGCAAACGCCCTGAGCAGCGAGCGCAAATGCTTTGCAGTCAGGCGCGGCTGATCGCAACCCATCACCAGGGCTCCTGAGGCATCCGGCGCGCGCACGTCCACCTCGCTCAAGCCGGCGTGGATGGAAGTGGATATGCCCTGCTCCCAATGATCGTTGAGCACGGGGATCGCGTCGTCGAATGGAATCATGGCGCAGATAGGCGCAAAATGGGCGCCCAGCATGGCCAGCACGGGAAAGGCTCCGGCTTCCTTGGCAGCACGAAGCGCTCGTTCCAGCAGCGTTTCTCCGCGATATTTCAGCAGTTGCTTGGGTTGGCCAAGGCGCCGGCTCGCGCCGGCGGCAAGAATGATGGCGGCAACGGTCATCGGTTCCAGTGTACCGCGCCATCCGCTCAATCTTGACTTCGCGGTTCATCGCGGGCAAAACTAGACCAACCTGTTGACAATCGGAAATGCGAAGGTAAATCGGTGACGGACCAGACCAGCACGACGGGCGAAGTGTATGCGAGACAAGCCGCGCCTGAAAAATATGGCCTTCATGCCGGCGTGCTCGGCCCCATCGAGACGCTGGCGCAATCCATCTCTGCCGTAGCCCCCTCCACATCGCCTTCGTTAACCATTCCGCTGGTCTTTGCCCTGGCCGGCAACGCCACATGGTTCGTCTACCTCATGGCCACCATCGCGATTCTGCTGGTGGGTTTCTGCGTGAGCCGTTTTGCGCGTCTCTCCGCCTCGCCGGGGTCGCTCTACACCTATACCGCCAGCACCTTGGCGCCCATCTTCGGCGTCACGGCCGCCTGGGGATTGCTGCTGGCATACCTGGCGACAGGCGCCTCCGTAGCCGGCGGAGCGCTCTATTACATCAACCTGCTCGCCTTGCAATTCCTCCACTGGACGCCGCCCGCCCTTCCCGTGCTGGCCGCGGTCTGCCTGGCTGCAGGATTCGTGGCCTGGCGTGACGTCAAGCTCTCCGCGGAGTTGATGCTGTGGATCGAGGTCTGTTCCGTGAGCCTGATCGTCGTGGTGTTGGCGGTGATGCCGATACGCTTCGGCCTTCACATTGACTTCGACCAGTTCCGGCTGAAGGGAGTGTCGTTCTCCGTGCTCGGCCCGGCCCTGGTGCTTTCTATGTTCAGTTTTGTGGGCTTTGAGAGCGCCACAACACTGGGCGCCGAAGCGCGCAATCCACTGCGCACCATTCCCCGCGCAGTGCTGCAGGCGGCCATCATCACCGGCGCATTCTTCATGCTCTGCTCGTACTCTGAGGTGCTGGGCTTCCGCGGCGAAACCGGCAAGCTCAGCGAGTCCACCAGCCCGCTGCACCTGCTGGCCAACCGCGCCGGCATTCCCGTGCTCGGTGTGGCCATCGACATCGGCGCGCTGGTCAGCATGGTGGCATGCGTACTGGCCTGCACCACGGCGGCGGCCCGGGTGCTGATGCGGATGGCGCATGGCGCGCTGCTTCCCGCGGTTTTTCAGCGCACCAACCCGAGGCATGGCACGCCGGGCGCGAGCATTGCCGTCTCCATCGCGATCATCTTTTCCGCCACCGCCGCCATGCTGCTGCGCGGCTTTACAGGATCGGATATGTACGACCTGCTGGGCTCGCTTTCGGTGTTCGGCTTTCTCACTGCCTATGCGCTCGTGGCTGTGGCGCTGCCCTTTGCGCGGCGGGCTCTGGGCCAGCATTCGCATGTTGTCGCCGCCGTCAGCGTCCTGACCGTGGTGGTGCTGGTGCTCATCACAGTTTTCGATCTCCGCTCCACGTCCGACGAGATCCATTCCCGGATTCCATACATCTATCTCGTCTATATCGGCGCGGGAAATGCCTGGTACGTGTTGCGGAGGAAGCGCGCGTCCGTTCCGGTCGACTGACGCTTCATGGTTGAGCATCGGCGTCGGGCTGCAGGATGAGCAAGAGAATCAGGCCAACCACGGTGAACATGCGAAAAGCGGATTGACGGCCATCCCAACCGTGCGACTGCCACATCAGGAACCACTCGCCGCCCACGGAAAGAAACGCCACAAGCCACATCAGCATGGAGAGCGTCAGCGCCATCACAGGCAGGCGCTTGGCCGCGTTGAAATCGGCGGCCGGCCCCTTCAATGCGCGCAACAGGTTTAGCACGCCCCACCACAGCAGAATGGTGTTGGCCATCTCCCAGGCGATGATGGCGAGGTAAAAAGCCAGCTCGACCGCCGGCGAAGGCAGCGAGCGCCACATGCCGTGATTGCCGGGGAAAGTCGTATCCATGGACAAGACATGGTGCACAAACTCGTAATTGGAATTGAAATCGCTGAGATTGTTGAAGACGATCAGGGCGTAGTACAGGCCGATGCCTGCCAACAAAAGAATTTTTGTGGTGCGGGTAATCATGACAGCAACCTCAAGGGAACGGTGAAGCCGGCCGACGGCGCAGTCGCTATCGACGGCGCAAAGCAGGCTTGGGGCATGGCTCATCCTACAGCGGAATCAGAGTCGCCTGTGCAAATCCAAGGCCGGGCAGTTCGGCATCGGTTTCTTCATTGGCCAGGTGAACAAATCAGGCTGAGTTTTGAAGCATTTGCGGAAACATACAAGGCACGATTCCCGCTGTCGGCGGACGGCGAATTTTTTAGATGATCCTTATGCCGGAACCGCTATTCTCTAACTGACCTGTAATTCAAACCGATCCAAATCGGGCCACCTTGCTAGGCTCCGCATTCCTGCTACTTTTTTTCGCACGATTCAGAATTCAAGACTTCTCATTCAACCCAGGGCTTTCCTGAGCCACAGAAAGACCCCGGGAATTCTGCATTTTCGAGGCCATGCCACTTGAGGTATTCCATGCGTATCATCTCCATTCTGGTTCCCCGGCTACTCGCGATTGTGGCAGCCGGTGCGCTGTGCAGCTCTCCTTTGTTGGCACAGCAAACGCTGGGCGGAATCACCGGCACGGTGACGGATGCCTCGGGCGGAGTAATCCCCAACGCCACGGTCACAGTGGTGGGCGAACAGACGTCGCTGACGCGTTCTGCCGAGACCAATGGCACTGGAGGCTACACCTTTGTGAACCTGCCCATCGGCACTTATACCCTGACCTATACGGCCACCGGATTCGATGTGCAGAAGACGCCGCACATTGCGGTGCAGGCCGATCGCACAGCCACCGTGAACGCCGCTCTCAAGGTCGGCCAGACCACGACCACCGTGGAAGTGGAAGCTTCGCCGCTGATCAACGCGGTAGACACCACGGACGGCTACGTGATGGATAAGTCTCAGATCGATGCGGTTCCGCTCGCCACCGGCAGCTTTACGGGGCTGGCCACGCAATCGACGGGAGTGAGCGCGGAGTTGCCCGGCGGCACCGGCGCCAACTCCGGCCTGGGCAACGCGCCGATCTGGGCCAACGGCCAGCGGGACACGAGCAACAGCTTTTCGCTGAACGGCGTTGACGCCAGCAACCTGTTCAACGGAAAAAGCACCAGCCAGGTGGCCTCGGCGCGCGTCATCAACAGTACTGGCGTGCAAACCAGCCCAGGCGGAGGCGGCGGCGTGATTCCGTCCGCGGCTTCGATTTATCTCTCCATCGGAAATGCCATTCCCACCCCCGCACCTGAAACCCTGCAAGAGGTGCGCGTCAATGCTTCCATGTACGACGCGACCCAGGGTTCTACCTCCGGGGCGCACATCGACCTAAGCACCGCGTCAGGCACGAATAAGCTGCATGGCACGGCCTACATTCACCGCGGAACGAACTGCGATCAACGCCGCTCCATTCTTCTTCAACCAGGATCCGGACGTGCCTGCCTACGACAAAGTGCCCGAATTGCACCGCTACGTTGCGGGCGCGACCGTGGGCGGTCCAATCATCAAAGACAAGCTCTTCTTTTTCCTCGGCTATCAGCACCTGCACGTCTCGGACCAGGAGATCGGCGACTCCTTCCTCGACGTGCCCGTCGGCCTCAGCGACGATCGTTCCGCCAGCGGCCTGGTCAATGTGAGCAACGGCTCATTTGGAGCCAACATCGAGAACCCCAACATCACCAGTGCCAACGTCGATCCCCTGGCCTGGTATTGTTCAACTCCCCCGCACTTCCCGGCGAACCGGGCAAATGGCTCATCCCCAACGATGGCCTCAACGGCACTGCACCCACAGTCGCCCATCTCGATAACGCGTTCATCCCCGGCACCGGCCGTTTTACAGCCGATCAGGGCGTGGCCGACCTCGACTACGACGCCAGCACCAAAGACACCGTCAGCCTGAAGTACTTCTACCAGCACGATCCAACCCTCGCGCCCTATTCCTACTCCAGCGTGCCCGGTTTTTCCGAGCACCTCGATTCCGGCGCGCAGGTGGGCTCCATCACCAACACATTGATCCTCAAGTCCAACCTCAGCACCACCGAGACGCTGGGCTTCATTCGCGAGAAGATCTGCGGCGACAACGAGCAGGCCTTTGGCCCCGATTCCATCCCCGGCGGCGCCGCCGGCACAGGATCCATCAATGTGTTCGGGTCCAATTACTTCCCCGGCATCTCCATCTACAACGTGCTGGGACAATATCAGCCCACCGGAGTGAGCACCGTTTACCTGAACATCGGCCCCAACGCGGAGTCGCAATCCGCCAACACCGGCGTCTTCCAGAACCGCGTCGCTCCTTCGGGCAACGCCATCTGGATCATCGGCAAACATACCTTGAGCTTTGGCGCCAGCTACACTTACACGCAGCTCAACACCATCGACAAGCGCACCGGCAAGGGCACGATCGCCACCGACGACTTCAGCCAGTTCGTGCAGGGCTTCGTCACCCCCGGCAGCTCGGCTACCGGCTTCTACGTCACCTCGTTCCTGCAGGGCAACGCCAGCCGCTATTACCGCGCCAACCAGCTCGGCACCTATGTGCAGGACAAGTGGCAGATCACGCCGAACTCTCTCGCTCACCGCGGGCGTCCGCTATGACTGGGATGGCGGCCTGACGGAGAAATACGGGCGCATCTTCAACTTCGATCCCACCCTCTACAGCTACAACGCCGCTTCCGATACCATCACCAACCCCGGCTTGATCATCGCCGGCAACAACGCCAACGGCACTCAAGGCGTAAGCAACACCACGCTCACCGGCCGCCAGTGGGGCATCGCACCGCGCGTCGGCGCCGCATGGCAGCCCGGAATGTTCCACAACAAGGTGGTGGTCCGCGCCGGCGGCGGCATGTACTACGACCGCGGCGAACTCTTCACCTACTTCTCGCCCGGCTACGCCATCGGCACCGTCACCGGCGGCCCCTTCGGCGTCAACCAGCAGCTCCCCTTTGTCAACGCCTCAACCTGCCCCACCACCTCCCAATCGCTCTATGGTGATTACGGTTCCTACTTCATTCCCACCTGCGGCGGCAACGGCGGCTTTGGCCCACCCACGGGGCCACCGACGGCTGAAACCGGCAATCTTGAGAATCCCTACGGCACCAGCCTGGAATACGCCGCGCCCAGCAACCCCAAGGCGTCGGACCTGAGCAATTACCTGCCCAACGCCTGCAGCATCGTGAACACCGGCGTGCCGGATTCGTGCACCATCAACGGCCAGCCGGGTCTGATCAACAACGGCCAGCCCATCTCGCTCGGCGTGTACGACCGCGACAACAAGCTGCCCTACACCATCAATTACACGCTGGACATCCAGTGGCAGCCGCGCAACGACCTGGCTGTCGAGCTAGGCTATGTGGGCAATGTGGGGCGCCACCAGGTCATTCCGGTTCCCTTCAATCAGCCCACCATCGCTTCCCCCACCAGCCCGGCGCTCGCCGGCGGCCCCTACCAGCAGAACTACAGCTATGGCTACAACGTGGGCGGCAGCGACTTCCGGCTCCCGGCACGCGCCACCGGAACCTGCGGTATCTGGCCAACTACGAAGGCGGCAACGTCGATCTGCGCGTTCCCTACATCGGCTACGCGGCCGAATCCATCAGCTACATGGCTGCCGGCATCGACGCCTATAACGCACTTCAGGCGCACATGGAAAAGCGCATGAGCCACGGAATCCAGGTGGGCGCCTCGTACACCTGGTCGCATGCCCTCGACGAGCAGAGCGGGCTGGGCCTCTTCTACAACGGCAACAATCCACTCAACCTGCGCAGCGGCTATGGTTCCTCCGACTTCGACCGCACCCATGTGATCAACTTCAACTACATCTATCAGATTCCCGGACTGGCCAACAGAGCACTCTCTGGCCGGCAAGCTCGCCGACGGGTGGGCTCTGGTGGGCCTGACCGTACTGCAGAGCGGTCAGCCCTACAGCATCATCGACTTCTCCGGCGCCGTCGGCAGCATCTACTACTCCACCGCGGACGGCATCACCAACCCCATCGTTCCGCTGGCCCACGGCTGCACGGCCAAGAGCGCTTTGACACGGCGCTTCTGGCGCATGGTTCTCGGTTACGGGGGTGTCGGCCTTGAAGCCCCAGTGCTTCACCCTTCCGCTGCTTGCCGGCGGGCGGCCTTAACGGCGCAATCCCCAGTTCTGACCCATTCGAAACCGGCTTCACCACCGGCCAGCGCAACATCTTCCGCCAGGCTTTCCAGAAACGCGCCGACGCCTCGCTGGTCAAGGTCACTCCTCATGAGCGACCGGTACAGTCTGAAGTACACCTTCGACGTCTACAACCTGACCAATACCACCAGCTTCGACGTTCCCGGCAACGAGGTCTCGCAGAACCAGTTCTACAGCGCATTCCCCAGCGCCGGCACCACTCCTCTACCGTCCGGATGCACGGCCAGCGGAGCCCAGTCCAACTCAAGCTTTTATGCCTGCCCCTCGGGGCTGGGAATCGTGACCCACACCATCGGCAGCCCGCGCCAGATTCAGATGTCTCTGCGGCTGGACTTCTGAGGCAGCTCCTGTCGCTGTGGCCCACCCCAATCTCGCCCCAAACCTGGGTGCCTGGGTGCCTGGGTGCCCCGTCCTAGCTCCGCTAGGGCGGGAGGGATGTAGTCCCGATCACCGACACCGTCTCTCACTCCACGCGAAACTCTCCCCGTGCCCTCAAACCTTCACCGGTATCAACAAACCAGGGACCTGCACTTCATCACCTTCAGTTGTTATCGGCGTCAACCCAAGCTCGGCACGCTCTCGGCACGTGCCGTTTTCGAGCACGCGCTGGAGTGGACACGGTACCACTACAGGTTCTGCGTCATCGGTTACGTCGTCATGCCTGAGCATGTCCACCTGCTGGTCAGTGAACCGGAAAAAGCGCTGCTGGCAACCGCTTTGCAGGCACTGAAGCAGTCCGTCTCGCGCACCCTGGCCTTACGCCAGGCCGAACCATTCTGGCAGGCGCGGTACTATGACTTCAACGTCTGGACCGGAAAGAAGCACATCGAGAAGCTACGTTACATTCACCGCAATCCGGTCGTGCGCGGACTGGTCGAAAAGCCGGAGCAGTGGGATTGGTCGAGTTTTCGCCACCACGCGACGGGCGTGGAAGGAACCGTCGAAATTGAGTCGAGATGGACAGCACGGCAACGCGAACAGGCGCAACTTCTGCCGCCGGTCGCAATCCAGTCAGCAGATGACGATCCCGCCCTAGCCAAGCTAGGACGGGGCACCCAATTCGGTGGGAATGGAAAAGATTAGGATGGGCCACCCGCCACCCGGTCTCGGCAGCCACCGCACTCATGAATTCCCACCAGGTGGTTCGGGTCTCAGGGACTGTGCCCGTTCATCGCGGCCTTCATCGCGATGAACGGGTCTTCGGGTCAGGCCACCTGCCACCAGCAAAAAGGCCATCCTCGACGAGGATGGCCTTTTTGCTGAAACACTCCAGAGCGGCTACGGCTGAACCGGCACGCCCTGCTGGGCTCCCTCATCCCGTGCCTGCGCCTTCTCGGCCAGCACTTTGTGGGCCGTGTTTTCCAGCGCCTGGGCTTCGGGCAGATAGGTGATTGCCTTCTGGATCATCGGGTCCCACTCTGCCAGCGCGCGCAAGCCCTGCAACTCGCCAAACTGGCTGGTGACGATTTTTTCCCGGATGTTGATCTTCACCCAGTCCATCACTCCATTCAGATCGGCTTCCGTCCAGGGAATGCTCTGGCTGGTCAGAAACTCCTTGAACGACTTCAGCACCGCGTCGTCTACCTGAAAGTTCTTGTCCACCGTATGGTTCGCCAGGTAGTAGGGCGCAAAGTGGAAGAATGCTGACTTGAAGAGCAGCTCGTCCTGGAAGTCGTTGCTCTTGGGGCTCTCGATCTTCTCGTCGGGCGTAATGCCGCCGCCGCCGTAAACCGTGCGGCCCGCGTCAGTAAACTTGACCTCGCGGTTGCTCGAGTTGGCAGCCAGCGCGCCGGCGTGATTGTAGTAGTAGTCGTAAAGCGAAACGCCCGAGTAGTTGCGCTGGATGAGCCGTCCCGAGGGCGTGTAGTAGTGGTAGGTAGTCAGCGCCAGCCCCGTGTCTTCGCTGAGGTTATAGACCGTCTGCACCAGCCCCTTGCCGAAGGTGGTTTCGCCCACAATCAGCGCGCGGTCGTGGTCCTGCAATGCGCCGGATACAATCTCCGCCGCGGAAGCCGTGTTGCGGTTCACCAGCACGACGATGGGAAATGTCTTGCCGTCGTTGCCGTGGGTGGCCGTATACACCTGGTCGGGATAGGCGCGCCCGCGCTGCGAAACAATGGTCTGCCCTTTGGCCAGCAGGTGGTCGCAAACCTCCACGGCCTGGCTCAGCAGGCCGCCCGGGTTGTTGCGCAAGTCAAAAACCAGCCCCTTCAGGTTGCCGAACCCGTTGATGGAGTCGATTACTTCCTGGGCCGTCGTTTCCTGGAACTGGGTGAGGTGAATGTAGCCCACGCCGGGCCGGATCTCGAAGGCCAGGTCTACCGAGGGGTGCGGAATCTCGTCGCGAATCAGGTCGAACACCAGCGGCTTGGGCTGCCCGTCGCGGACCATCGTGACCTGCACGTGCGTCCCCTTGGGGCCTTTCAGCGCCTTGGCCACCTGGTCTGAAGTCATGCCCTCGGCAGATTTGCCGTCGATGGAAGCGATGACGTCGCCGGGACGAATGCCGGCCCGGTACGACGGGGTGTTCTCATACGGCGTAATCACGTACACCTTGTTACCCTGCTGCTGGATCACCATCCCGACCCCGTAATAGTGGCCGCGCTGGTCCTCGCGCATCCGGGCATAAGCCTTGGGATCGTAGAAGTTGGAGTGCGGATCGAGCACGCGCAGCATGCCCGGAATGGCGCCGTCGTAGATGGCCGCATCGGCCTTGTCGCCATTGATGGGCTCAGCGTAGTTCTGTTCCACCAGGGCATACACGTCGGTAAACGTCTTGAGGCTGTCGCGGATCTGGCTCTCGTCTTCAGACGACTGCGCCCCCACCTTGCGCTGCATGATGCTGCCCACCACGGCGCAGACGGTGAAGAAAACAATGAGGGTGAAAAGTGCCCTGCGGGCGGGGGGAGTCATATGCGGGAGGAACCTCCGGACGGCAACTGCGGAAGGCGCCGTAAAGGGGCCTCGCAAGGCGGTCTTGGGAAAAATTATACCATCGGCTTGTTTGACGTGCCCGCCGCCCCATCGGGTAGCGTGAACCGGATGTCCAAGCCGGGATTGACAGAGGCTGTGTAACAGGGCGCGACTCCAGTCGTGCGGTAAACACAACAATCCGGAGGAAGGCGGCGGTTTCAACCCCTGCATAAAGGCCGCACGATCAGAGAGGGATTCAGCCGCGGACGCGCGCTTTCAGATTTAAGACGCCTCCCGGAATCGCGCATCGGCTATCCGGGCATTTACAATGGCGTCTATGCTTCAGGTGGGAAAGAATTGCTGCCTGCATTGTGCCGACCTATGACCCTGACTTTCATTCGCATCCCCGCAGCTCTCCTGTTAGGCACGGCGCTGCTCGCAGTCCCCGCCATGGCGCAAACCCGTTCCGCCGCGCCCGCGAGCCCGTACGGCGGCAGAACGGTTGAAGACATCATTGCCCGGGTCAACGATCAGATCATCACCCAGTCAGACTATGACCGGGCCATGAAAGAACTGGACCAGGAGGAGCGCCAGCACGGCGCCAGCATGCAGGAGATCTCCGATGCGCACAAAGACTTGCTGCGCAACCTGATCGACCAGCAGCTTTGGCTTTCCAAGGGCAAGGAATTGGGCATCACCGGCGAAACGGAGTTGGTCAACCGGCTCAACGAGATCCGCAAGCAATACAACCTGGCGTCGCTCGAAGACCTGGAAAAGGCCGCCCAGCAGCAGGGTGTCTCGTATGAGGATTTCAAGGCCAATATCCGCAACCAGATCATTACCCAGGAGGTAATGCGCCAGGAGGTTGGCCGCAAGATATCATTCACTCCCGGCGAAGTGCAGCGCTATTTTGAAGAGCACAAGCAGGAGTATGCGCAGCCTGAAAGCGTGAAGCTGGCTGAAATTCTGGTCTCCACCGGCACCGGGGCCGACCAGGACGATCCGCCAAAAGTAGCAGCGGCCAAGGCAAAAGTCGACGACATCGAAGCCAAGCTGCACGCGGGCGGAGACTTCAGCCAACTGGCCAAGAGCTTCAGCGATGGTCAAACGGCTGCCGAGGGCGGCGATTTGGGCCAATTTCGCCGCGGCGCGCTGGGCAAGGTGCTGGAAGACCAGACCTTTTCGCTCAAAGCAGGCGAGTACACCCAGCCCATCCTCACCAAGCAGGGCTATGTGATTCTGAAGGTCCTGGAGCATACGCCGGGCGGCGTTCCCCCATACAAAGATGTCCAGCAGGATGTGGAGCAGGCCTACTACGTCAGCCAGATGGAACCGGCCATGCGCGATTACCTGACCCAGATGCGCGACGACGCGTATCTCGAGGTGAAGCCGGGGTATGTCGATACCGGCGCCAGCCCCAACAAGCGCGTATTCCCCATCGCCTATTCGGCCTACACTCCGCCCACCTCCAAAAAGAAAAAGAAGGTGGAGCGCACTCGCTTCCGCGAGACCACGCGCACCTTCCGCCAGAAATCTCCGCAGCTTGAACAGGTGTCGGCCACCAAGCCTGAAAAGCAGAAGAAGAAAAGCAAGGCGGATCAGGCTTCCTTGAAGCCTGGCAAGAAAGAGAAAATCCGCTACGGCAAAGCCCCGCAGGAGACGCTTCCCAATTCACCCGCCTTGAAGACGGAAGATGCGGGGGCGGTTCCGACGGAGACTGCCAGCGCCCCCGAGCCGGACAATCCTCTCGAAACCGCTCCTCCAGAGAAGAAGACCCGCCTCAGCGACCGCGCTAGAACGCCCAAGGGTCAAAGGAAAAAAGCCGGTGCCAAGAAAAAGGACGCCCTGACCCCTGCGCCGCCCGGCCCCGCCGACATCGCCGACCGCCAGGAGCAGTCCGCTCCCCTGGGTCTGGCCGGAGACACGGCTTCCAAAAAGAAGAAGAACTCCACCACCACTGGGGAAAAGACGCGCCTGAGCGACGAGAAGAAGAAGCCCGCCGCCGAGAAGCAGCAGCCCCCGGCGCCCACGCCCATCGCCCCCGTGCCAGGCGCGCCGGCCCCCGCCGACGCCCCCCAGCCGCAACAGTAGACGGATTTTTAAGCAGCAGTGCCGGGCCTGGGATTCTGCTTCCCAGGCCCGGTTTGTTGTTGGGGCTTTTTCGATTGCAGTGTCGACAGGACCCCGTACCTTGCCCTTCGTGCGCCTTTTGACAAAGGATGGGAGAGGCCACAGACATTTTTCTCAGCCGTATGCGCTCAAGCCGGAGAGGCTCCAGAAGAGGAACGAATTCCTGAAGACCTGAGCGATCTGCGGTCGTCGAGAGGCCTATCGAGCCCCTTTTCGCGATATTTACTTCTGGAAGGCGCCGGCGGAGGATTTGCCGTCGCTGCTGGTTAAGGATGGACAGAATCCAGTTGAATTCTGGGAGCGCAGTGTTGAGCCAGGCTGAATATTGTAGAGAAGCAGCGGGCCGAGACGCTCGGTCGGAGCGACTTGCTCATAC
Organism: uncultured Acidobacteriota bacterium; assembly: GCA_963833995.1. GTDB lineage: Bacteria > Acidobacteriota > Terriglobia > Terriglobales > Acidobacteriaceae > Telmatobacter. Next base: position 685,758 of record CAWIAE010000016.1, read on the forward strand.
CACGCGACCGGCGCACCTGGGCCGCGAAAGAACCGGCTGGTCGGCCAATAGCTTAAGGACTTTTCGACCGTGGTGCTCACCACGTTCCAGCCGGGCGCAGGAACACAAGGATCAACGTCCTCCGCGTGGGGCAGCCCATACCAGGCTTGAAGAAGCTCATAGTGGGTTGGAAAACGGTTTCCCGCATCCTCAGTTACTGCGAGCGAGACATTCTGCACACCCATTTCGCGCAAACGGTTGCCAAGCAGCTTGAGGTCTTGCCCCCAATCATAATTTGAGTCGACCAGGATCTCTTCAGGCTTGCTCCCGGCGAATGCATTGAAATAAGACAGATAATCGGAGTGATAAACCGCAACGGATATCACCATCCACAACACCAAGGACCCCCCTGCCAGCGCCGAGGCAAGGCCGGTCCGTGTCCATCGGAGCAGTTCTCTGAATCCGAGCGCCGCGATAATAGAGAGGCCGATCCATATGGGTTCAATGTGGCGAATTCCAATGTCGATATGGCTTCGCACGGCCAGCAAAAGGACCCCAAGGGTGAAGGCAATCGGGAACAGGTACGCGGTCCGCACTCGATCCCTGAAACAAACGAAGATCCCCAGGGCAGCCAATAGCAGGAAGGAGATGGGCGTCTTGACGGCCAGAGCTACCGGGAAGTAATACCACCAGCCCTGCCACCTGAATTGGCCGAGAAGGAAAGAACCGTGTCCCACATTGTTATGCGTGACAGTATTCCGGACCCCGGCAAGGAACTCCGGAGCGGGCAGGAAATAAACCATGTGCAACCGATGGCTATAAAACGTGCCGAAAGAAAACAGATATCCGGCCCAGATCACGAGGGCCGCAACGATGGTTGCGAACACCAACGTCACGGCACGGTGCCTGGCAAGGAGCCAGAGTTTGCGCCAACCGGGCCACCGGACAACCAGGTAAAAAAACACGGACAAGCCCAGACAGATCGGTATAAAGCCCAGTGCAGAGAACTTTGATAGACAGGCCAGCGCGGTAAAGAAACCCATGAGCGCTGCCCTTGTCCATGTAGGGTTTTTGCCCCAAAGAATAGCGGTCAGGAAAGCCGCGCCCACCGTGGCCCCCAATGCCATATCGGTTGTGGCAAGGCCAGCGTCGGCCATGGTCGCCGGGAGCAGCGAAAACAAGCCCGTGGCAACCACGGCAACCGGTTTTCCAAATGCATACCAGGACCACCCACAGACCACCAGGCAGGCCAATATGTAAAAAGGCAGGTTACCCAACCGCATCAGAAATATGGTTCGTTGCACCTGTCCGCTCAAGGCGATCGAGTTGATGGAAAACTGGGCAAACCCGGACAGATTTGGCAATCTGACCCCTGCCAGATATGGCCCGATTGCCTGCATCATGCGGGATAAAGGCGGGTGCGCAACACTAAGAGTGTAGGTATGCTTTGCAATGAATTCGAGGCCGGCAGACAAGTCATCGGGCTCATCGGTGGTGAGGCTCAACGAATTATACGTAGCGATGATTCGGGCACAGGCGATGCCAATGAAGGAGGCGCACAGAGGGAAGAAATACTTCTCAAGGAAGGGAGCAAACCGAGTCTCCCAGACACTAGGAAGGCGCTTCAATCCGAGCGGGACGGAGTGTCTTAATCCCGAAGTTGTTGTAGACATTGGGGACTATTATACATATGACGATTTTGGAGTGGACACCCATCGGGCAATCGGATTCCTCGAAGGTTTAGCCAGACCCTGATCCGGTCTCGGTATGGGTTCTCAATCGCAGGAGATAGTCATGACACTAGAGGTCTGGGGGATGATGGGGGCGGGTTTCACCGCGCTGGTTGCGGGACTCGTTCTTGTTCAGGCGCGGTTCCGGGCAGTTTCCGGCGCCGAAAAAGTTTTGGTGCTGGGGCCGGTCTTCGAGGCCACGCCTCTCGCGGTTTTTGCAGCGGAGCACTTTCTGGCGGCGCGCGATCTTATGCCCATCGTGCCGCACTGGCTGCCCGGGCCTTTGTTCTGGACTTACTTCGTTGGCGCCGCGCTGCTGGCTGCGGCCATCAGTTTCATCGCCTGGCGGTGCGTACGATGGTCGGCGGCATTGCTCGCCTTGCTGTTCCTGATCATCGTTGCCACCGTCGACCTGCCCGACTTGCCCATGCACACGCACGAGCGCCTCTTCTGGACGCTGACCGTTCGCGAGCTGTGCTTCGCCGCCGGAGCGATGGTGCTGGCGGGCAGCCTCTGGCCGCGCGGAAAGTGGGCAGGCATAACGCTGCTACGGCTGGGCCGCGGAATCGTCGCAACGACGATGGTCTTCTATGCCATCCAGCACTTCCTCTTTCCACGGTTTGCGCCCGGCGTTCCGCTGGAGAAGCTCACGCCGGCGTGGATGCCGGCGCCGGCGCTTCTTGCCTATCTCGTCGGAATCACCCTGCTGCTCGGAGGAATTGGGCTATTCATCCGGCCTGCGATTCGCATCGCCGCCGCCGGGGCGGGCATCGTTCTTCTTCTGCTCACGTTTTTCTTCTACGGCCCCATCATGGTGATGGAGCTCCACTCCGCGCTGGCCGTGGAAGGGATCAATTACGTGGCCGACACCATGCTATTCGCAGGGACTGTTTTGCTCGCAGGCTTCGCAGCGGACCAACCGACGGTCTGAAAACATCTTAAAGCCCTGACCTTCGCATGAACCAGGCGCGGCTCACACCGTCTCGCCTGGAAGAACCGTGAAACGCCGCCGGACGACCCACAGCAGAATGCCGGCCAGCGCCCAGCCAGTGCCCGCGATCCGCGCCAGGGTGCCAAGATTGATCCACAGGAAGAGGCAGGTAATCAGCCCGCCCAGCGACAGCAGCATGGGAACCACTGCTGTAAACCGGCCCTGACGCCAGCCGCGGAACATGGAGGCGAGATTGACCCCCATGAAGGCCAGCAGCGCTCCGTAGTTCAGCAGTTCCGTTCCGAGCTGATAGCTGAAGACCATCGCGCCCGCCAGGCAAATGGCGCCGATCAGCAGCACATTGTTGCGCGGAATGCGATTCTTGGGATCCACGGCGGCGAAGAAGCGACGGGGCAGCGCGCCATCCTGTCCCATGGCGTAAAGCAGGCGCGCCGCGCCCAGCTGCGACGCCATGCCCGAGCCGATAGTTGCCAGCAGCAGCGCAGCGTTGACGATCAAGAAACAGAATCGGGCCGCCCATGCGGCCTGAAACATGCACATAGGCGGTATCGATGTCGGGGAATGCCAGCCCGCGCGGCCAGACCAGTTGCGCGACGTAGACCTCGATGCTGGCCAGTATGCCGGTGATGAAGCAGGTGAGCACGATGGCGCGAGGGACGCTGCGCGCCGGATCTTTGGCCTCGTCAGTGAGAGTGGAGATGCCGTCGAATCCGATGTAAGTGAGCACCGCGATCGATGTGCCGCGCAGCAGTCCGCCGATGTGAAAGTCGGCGCGATCGTAAAAGGGCTGGAGGAAAAAAGCCGCGTCGGATGCGAGAGGTGAAGAATCCAGTTCGACCGCGGCCGCCAATACCAGCACGATGACCACGCCCAGCGCGGCGGCCATGCCCGCGTTGATGCGCGCCGACGTCTCAACTCCGTAGCAGTTCAAGAAGCGTAAAGAACGCGGCGAAGAAGATGGCCCAGGCCACATAGGGCACTCCAGGCAGGAAGTTCATCGCCGCCCGGCTGCACCAGATGGTGCAGATCAGCGGGTTAAGAACGTAGTCCATCACCAGGCACCAGCCCGTAAGGTAGCCCAGGCTGGTGTGAATTTCCTTGCCTACATAGAGAAACGCCGACCCGCCGTGCGGGATAAACGCGCGCCATGCGGCCATAGCTCACCGAGGTCAGGAGCATGGCCACCATGGCCAGCAGGATCGCCGCAACGACGTGGCCGTGCGACTCCTTGTAAATAACGCCGAAGACCGGCATGGGCGCGGTCGGCTGGATGAGAATAATGCCGTAAAGCACCAGGTCCCAAAAGCCGAGACTGCGCTTGAGGCTGATCGTCGACGGCCGTGTGGTCTCCGTGGTCCCTGCCATGAGTGTCCTTAGTGTACGGCAATGGCAACCGTCGGAGTGAGGGTGACCGGCGCAATATTCCAGTCCCTCCACATGGATGGCAGGCGTGTCCGATTCGCTCTGCGGCAGCAGCGCAGTCAGGGTGGTGGATTCGCCGGGAGTCAACTCGATCCAGTTATCCGACCAGAAGACCGGCGCGATGAGTCCTCCGGACGAGGTGCGCGCCGCAGCATGGATCTGGAACGCCAGCCCCTGCGAGCGATTCTCCAGATGCACGCGCACCTCGCGGCCCCTGGGGCGTATTCATGATCTCCGCGCTCGAAGGCACCTTGGCCGGCGGCAGATGCGTTAGCGCGGTCAGGTCAACCTGGCGCTCCGCCGGCGTGTGCGTGTAGTCGGTTCGTTCCCAGTCAAAGGTGGTGAGCGTCGTCGGAACCCAGTAGAAGTTGCGGCTGACGACGTTCCCGGCCGCATCCGTAAGCGACAAGTCGATAAAGAAGAATCCTGTCCGCGCCGGAGTAGAGGCCATCCGGAATATGGAAGACCCGCTGCGAGCTGTCAGCCCTGGCTATCACCGGCGTTTCCGCGCTGTACAACTCTTTCCATGCTCAGGTTGTGCACATGAACGCTGGCATGCAGGCCGCATTGGGCAGATACGTGCTGTTCACCACCACAACCGAGCGGTCATCGTAGGAGTATTGAATGTGCAGCGGCTCGCAGGCCTTCTTCGTCGCGAAGTATCCGGCATCCCGCATCGAGATAGTAGTCGTAGAGATGCCAGATCATCGATGGCCACGCGTTGTTGAGCATCCATTGGATCACGCCGGTCGAGACGTATTTGTTTTTGCTGTAGGCCTCGAACATGGCGCGCTCGGAGTCGTACTCCATGGTCTGCGCCATGCGCGTCATAGTCCGCAGCCGAATCGGGCTTGGCGTAAACGGCATCCATGGCTTGGTCGAAGACCTTCAGGTTCGTCGAATTCCCCGCCGCCGTAATGCAGTGCCCAGTCGGGTGTTGGCGGCCATGCGTCAGGATCGGGAAGAAATTTCTCCCGGCTGGCGAGCGACGGAATCGCCGGCCCTGGGCTGGTCTCCGTGTTGAATCCGAACGCTCCGCCATAGTGCACTCCGAAATACCAATAGCTGGGCGCAACGTAGTCGTAAGGCCCGGTCATCTTCACGCCGCTTTCGCCCGTCACGGTTGTCGGTGTGCGGATGCCGAAGAGAGAATTGGATTGGGCCAGTGCGTATCGGACTCCACCTTGAGATAAGCGCTCTCCACATCGGCGGGCGGAGGATTATCGCTGCCGTTCAACCAGACCAGCAGGCTGGCATGATGGCGCAACCGCAGCATCTGCGCGCGCAATGAGGCCGTCGCGATCGTCGAGATCCTGCGGCGTCCAATTGCTTCCAATGTTCCCAGTGGTCGCAGCAGCACCAGCCCAGCATCACAAGGATGCCCTGCTCATCGGTCAGATGAAAAAAGTCATCGGTTTCGAGCTTGCCTTCCAGGCGAATGGTGTTCAGGTTCATGTCGCGCACCATGCGGATCTGGTCGCGCAGGCGGGTTTCATTGGTGCGCAGCAGCATGTCCTGCGACCAGCCGGCGCCGCGAATCAGGATGCGCTTGCCGTTCACGCGAAACAGGCGGCTCGCCGTTGGTGGTGAGTTCCGAAGTGATCTCGCGGATCCCGAAGTCTACGCTCTGTTCGTCGGTCACTTTGACCCTGAGCGTAAAAGCTCGATCGTGAGGCGTTCAAGATGCGGATCGCCCATCTGATAGGGCCACCAGAGTCTTCGGATTGTGAATGCGCAAGGCAGGGAAATTGCTCCGGCGCAAAGACCACGGTCCGGTCTTCATTGCGCCGCCAGTTCAATGGGCTGTTCAATCGCTGCCCCGGCTGCCGACCCGGAGACGACGCCCTTCACCGCTGATCGGTCGCGTTATGCAAGTTCTGCATACACCGTCAGATCGGCGGTCGTGAGCGTATCATCTTCAAAGTGCGTAACCGCCATGGGCGAGCGCACCGTAACGGCGCCGGTTGCCACGAGATTCACCGCGCCCCAGAGACCCATGTCCTTATCGGGCGGGCAGGGATTCCAGTCGACCCAGTTGATGCCCAGGTCCTTGTCCGTGGGCGCAAAGGCCTCCACCGCGAGCACATTCGTCTTGCCGGGTTTCAGCACAACTCCGTCACATCGAAGTCGTAGGTGCGATAGGCGCCGGCAACCGTCTTGTCGAGTCGGCGACCTTGTGCCCGTTCACCCAAACTTCGCCGCGGTAGTTGATGCCGCCAAAATGCAGCCAGAATGCGTCGCATCTTGCCCCGCCATGCGCGCGGGCGCCGTGAACTCCGTGCGATACCACCAGCCGCAGTGGTACGGGCTGTCGGCCGGCATAGGCAGATTGGAAAAATCCTGCACCGATGGGATAGATGGTGCCGGGAATCTGGCGCAGGTTGTCGCCGAAGTAGGGATCGGGAACCGCTCCGGCGGCGGCTTGCGCGGCCAGCACCGTACTCGGCACCGAGGTCTTCAGCCAGCCGTCAACGCTGGAATCCTGCCGAGCGCAATCGAGGTCGCCGTCGGCCTGGAGTTTGCATGCTGACTGCAGGCGCCATCCATCGTGGAGAGGGGTAATCGGTTTTCAGCTTGAAGAGCCAGTGGCAGCGCAAGCAAGAGCGAGGAGACATGGCGCGAACTTTTTCATCATAAGCGACACCAGTGATTTCTCTGTTCTGAAGCGGAAATGTGCATGGACGAATTGGCACGACGCGGAGCGATGATCTAAGCTCTTGCGCAGACCTTCGTGCTTCAAAGGTTTGAATCAAGGCGAATATCATCTGAGACCTCCCAGCTTTGTCAAGCGCGATTCATTTCCGCACCTTTGGCGCATGTTTCTTTGAGTTTGGCGGTGCGCTCGGTGGATTTCCGGGTCACCAACTGGGGCGAAGCTTTGTACAACTGCGGTTTGCCTTTCACGCCGCGTTCCCTGCGCATCCAGCGCCTTGAGCGCCCACGACACCGCCTGCAATCCCATCTCCTTCAACGGTTGCCGGATGGTCGTGATGCCGGGGGTGGCGACCTCCGCCGGCAAAACGTCATCGAAGCCAAGCACGGAGCAGTCTTCAGGGACGCGCAGGCCCGCCTCGGAGAGCCCGCTCACCACGCCCAGGGCAGTCAGATCGTCAAAGGCGAGCACAGCAGTGAACGGGCAGTCCAGATTCCAGCATCTGCTTTGCGAAACTCGCAGCCCGCCCTCAAAACCGGAAATTGCATCCACGATGCCGCGGCAATTGAAACACCAGCCGCGGATCGATGCGAATGCCGGCGTCGGCGGCAGCCCGCTGCACGCCCGCCCAGCGCGGCTCGCTGTCAAACAGCTCTTCCGGGCCCGCGGATAACCGCGATCTGCCGGTGTCCCAGTTCGCAAAGATGCCGCATCGCCAGCGCGCCGCCCGCTTCGTTATCCACCAGCACTGAACTGATTCTTCTGCTGCGTCAGATCGCGGCCCACGATGACGATGGGGACGTGGTTTTTCTCGATGTCGGCCAGCAGGTTGGTCTCTTCGAAGACCCAGCTGGCAATCACGATCACGCATTCGGCGCGGCGCTCCAGGATCATCTTCAGATAGCTGTCGAAACAGCTTGCGTTGCGTCTGCGCGTCCATCAGCAGCGGCAGATAGCTGGTGGCATGAAGGCCCGACTGAATTCCGCGCACAATGGGAATGCAGAATGGATCGGCGAGGTCGTAGGCCAGCACGCCCGATCGTCTGGCTGCGTCGCCGGCGAAGCGAGCGCGCGAAAGCGTCGGGATGATAGCCAAGCTGCCGCGCCATCGCGCGGATCTTCTCGCGGGTGGCGGCCGACACGTTCTGCGAGAGCGGCAGCCTCGCTCAGCACGATCGAGACCGTGGACACTGAGAACCCACACGCCTGGGCAATATCGAGCAGCGTCACATGGCCGGACTTTCGCTGGGCCACTTCTTCCCCTCCCTCGCCTCACCTTCGCTGGCGTTTCGCAAAGGCAGGACGAATCTTCGCGCTTCAACCGAAGCACAACGAACACGCGTGACGCAGATCCCCGCAATCGCGACAAGGATTCGTTGATCGCGGTGCTCAAGGTCAACGGCCGGGGGAAAACCGCCGACAAGTTGGTTTTCCCTTGACAGGCGAAAACTTTGCACCTACATTGGCATTTCTAAAGGTGAAACGTTTGAATGTCAAGAATCAAATAGGGGGATGAATATGAGAACCGGGAAAACGGGCGCCTATTCTGGGCGATTTCTCCTCTGCGTTGTGATGGTTTTCTGTTGCGCGGGTGCACTGCATTCGCCCAGGCCGGACGCGGCGGCATCAGCGGCCTGGTATCCGATCCCACGGGAGCCATCATCCCCGGAGCCAGTGTCACGGCGCAAAACAATGCCACCGGAATCGACAGTCCACCGTCTCCACCGCGGCAGGCTTGTACTCCTTTGTCTCGCTTTCCCCCGGCATCTACCAGGTAACCACCAAAGAGAAGGGCTTCGAAACCGCGGTTCGAACCAACATCCTGGTCACCGTGGATCAGGTCACTACCGTCAATATCACCCTCCGCATCGGCAACATCACCCAGGTCGTCACAGTCAACGAATCCAGTTCCCTGGTCGACACCAGCAACTCCACCGTCGGCCAGCTCATCTCTGCTGAGACTATTGACCGCGTACCGCTGTTTACCCGCAACGTCTATGACCTTGTCCAATTGAGCGCCGGCGTCACCCCCGCCAACGGATCGCCCAACTCCTCCAGTTCCGAGGCCATCATCAATATCTCGTCGGGCCGTCCGGGGGTCGATGTCTCCTCCTACACCATCAATGGCGCCATCGTCGGCTCGGTTTATTACATGCTCGATGGCAGCCCGCTCGGAATTGCAGAAAACAACGCTGCCGCCATTATTCCCGCAATGGAGATTCCCGAGGACGGCATCGAGGAGTACCGCGTCGAAACTCAAAACACGCCGGTCTCCTATCAGAGCGGCGGCGCGGGCGTCATCAGCCTGGTCAGCAAATCCGGCACCAATCAGTTCCATGGCGATGCCTTCGGCGTCTTCCGGCCCAATGTCCTTGCCGCCAACGACTATTTCAACAAGCAAAGCCAATTGTTGAATGGGCTGTCGAACCAGTCGCCAGCCTTTCACCGCTACCAGGAAGGCGGCTCCATCAGCGGCCCCATGATTCACAAGAAGCTTTTCTTCTTCGGCGATTATGAAGCGACCCAGCAGCAGATGTTCGATGGATCCAACACCTTTACCGTTCCCACCACCGCGGAGCGCACCGGCGACTTCTCGAACATGGGTTTTACAATCTACGATCCGACGCTGCCCGATAACGCCGATCAGACGCGGCAGCCGGTGCCCGGAAACATGATTGCCAACCCCAATCCGGTTGCCCTGAAGTTTCTATCCGAGTTTCCCAAGTGCAATTTCCCCAGCGCCTCCACCTGCGATTCGGCGACGACCGATGCCGTGCCCAATCTCTATGTTCCCGGGCTCGACCCCACGACTCAGCAGAAATTCGACGTGCGCATCGACTTCGACAAGAGCGAGAAGCAGCTCATCTTCGGCCGCTTCTCCTTCGACCGGCTCTTCACCTCGGGCGTCAACGCATTCAACAATCCCTGGGACCTGAACTACGCCCAGAACATCACCAACGGACGCAATTTCATCATCGGCGACGACTATACGATCAACCCCACCACGGTGTTGCAACTGCGCTACTCCTTCACGCGCCACTATGAAAATCAAGGCGGCGATCCCGGCCAGAGTGCAGTCGATAGCCTGTCGTCGCTCGGTTTCGTCACGCCGACAGCAGCCGATGAGGTCTACAAGACCCTTCCTTATGTGAACTTCGACGACCTGGGCAGCGGCAGCATCAGCGACGGCATCGGCGGCACCGCCAACTACAACACGTTCATCTACGCCAGCGAGAACAACGACGCCAGCGTCACGCTGACCAAGGTGCTGGGCAAGCACGAACTCGGCGCTGGGTTTGAATACATGAAGCGCCTCCTCAATGCCGGGCAGCCGCCCGCGCCCTCGGGCGCCTATGCCTTTGACGTTTCCGCTTCGGATCAGAGCACGGTCAATGGTGGCGGAGGCAGCGACTTTGCTTCGTTCCTGATGGGTATGGGGGAAACACCGGGCTCAGAGGGCAATGACGTTGCCAATTTCACCAAGGACCTGTTCGTCGCCGAAGCGAGCCCTTATTACGCGGCCTTCATTGAGGACACCTATCATCCCACCCACGCCCTCACCATCACCGCGGGGGTTCGCTGGGACATCTTCGGCGGCCGGACAGAACGCCATAACCGGCTTGAATACTTCAATCCCAACGCTACGAGACACGGTGAATGGCGTCTCCTATACCGGCGCCGAGGAGTACGTCGGCAGCGGCAATCGCTCTCCCTTCACCACCAATCTGATAACTTTGGCCCTCGCCTCGGCCTCGCCTGGCAGCCTGCGAGCAAGCTGGTCGTCCGCGGCGGCGCGGGATTCTACTTTGGCCCCAGCGCGGAGATGGTCGGCAGCGCCAACCTCGACAGCGACGGATACGTCACGCAGACATTCTGGTCCGCCACGTGCTTAAACGAGGACGACAATACCGTCTTTAACGGCTCCTCGGGATGCGGCCCCAGGTTGGCCCCGGCGACGCCGGGATTTACACCGCGCCCTATTCAGTCACCGATCCATTTCCCCAGGGCGTGGTGCCGCTGATCAGTTCGCCAACGGGGCTCGGCAACAATCTTGGCAACACGCTCAGCACCATGCTGCACTCGCAGCGCACGCAGGAGACCTATAACTTCAACTTCGGCGTTGAATACCAGTTCCCGCATGAAGTTCGTTGTAAGCGCGGGCTACGTGGGCAGCAGGGGGCTCTTCCTGCCTTTGGGAGTATTGGATTTGAACCAGCTTCCTTTGAGCGTGATTGCGTCGAACGGTTCCGCGTTGTGCGTCGACACCGCAGATCCGAAGTTGCGTCATGGTCCCGAACACCTGGGCGGCAATCCAGCCGGGTACAAATAACAAATTCTGGCTCGGCCACGGTGCCGCTCTGGGTGAGCCTGCAGCAGTTCCCGCAGTTCGGCAACGGCAATTACGGCTCGGGCAACGGCGTCGAATGTCAACGGCTATCCGGGCGGCGACTCCGAGTACAGTTCCTGCAGACCAAGGTGCAGAAGCGCCTCACTCAGCCACTTCACTACCCTGGCGTCGTTTCACCTGGGGAAAAATCATGACCGACGACGGCAATCCTCCGCTGGGATTTCGTCGGCTCTCATGCCGGGGCTCCGCAGGACGCGAAGAATCTGAACCTCGAGCACTCCATCAGCCCGCAGGATGTAAAGTATCAATTCACTTGGCAGGCATCCTACGACCTGCCCATCGGCAGAGGGCAGGGCGCTCAATCTGGGCGGGCCGGCGGATGCCGTCGTGGGCGACTGGACGATCGACGGCGTCTTCTACCTCAGCAGCGGCATTCCCATCGCTTCGCCACTTGTCAACGCGCCGCTCGCCTACTTCAATCAGCGCCCCAATTTGAATTGCGATCCTGGTAAAGGCGCACCCCACACGGCTGCACAATGGTTCACTCCGGCCTGCTTCTCCAACCCCAGCGATAATCAAAGCCCGTTCGTGGCCGGAACCGCGCCGGCGTATCTTGACCACGTCCGCACCATGGGCGCCAACGATCTGGATCTCACCCTCTCCAAAAGCTTCAAATTGGGAAGAGAGCGCGATCTCCGCTTTGAAATATCTTCATTCAATGTTGCCAACAAGGCGCAGTTTGCGCCGCCGGACGTGGTTCCTCGGAATATCCGCTTGATGCGACAACAATTCCATATGACACTTCGCCATTCGGCCTGATCACTGCGGACAGCAACTCGCCGCGTCAATTCCAGTTCGGCTCGCGATTCACTTTCTAAAAGCGGATCGCGAGACCGCGAGCACAAGACGGGCTTCAGTTCCGCTTAAGAAGCACGCCCCGGCAACAGTGATATTCTTGTCCCGCATGGCGTCAGACCGGCGGGATTCACGGGTGACTTTGCGGCTTTCCGGCCTTCATCCTGCCTTCAGAAAACGCGCGTCAACTCTGTTCGCACAGGTATTCGCATGAAAGATATCTACGTCGCCGATTTGGGAACTTACGATGAAACCAAGGTCTTCAATTGCTTCTTTCTGCTGCTTTCGCGGCAGCACCGCACTACTAAAACCAACAAGCCCTACCTGAACCTGATCCTCGGCGATAAGACCGGCCAGCTTGAAGGGCGCATCTGGGATCCCGCCGATCCTCGGATCTACAAAGACATCGAACGCGGCGACATCGTCAAAGCACGCGGCTGCGTTTCGCGCTTCGATGACCGGCTGCAGATGAAAGTGGAGCAGTTGCGCAAGGCCACAGAGGACGAGGTGGACAAGGCCGACCTGCTGCCTTCCACCACCTGCGACGTGAACGAACTGTGGCGTCAGCTTTTGGGTTTCGTAGACAGCTTCACCGATCCGAACCTGAAGCTGCTGCTGACCACGCTGCTCGGCGATCCACAAATTGCCGCCCTCTATCGGCAAGCGCCCGCCGCGCGCCAACTGCATCACGCGTGGCTCGGCGGCCTGCTGGAGCATGTGGTCAGCCTGCTCAACCTCGGCGATCGCGTCGCGCCCAGCTATCCCATGCTTCACCGCGATCTGCTGCTCACCGGCGTCATCCTTCACGACATCGGCAAGGTCCGCGAACTGGCCTGGGACGTCGGCTTCGAATACACCATTGAAGGCACGTTACTCGGCCACATCCAGATCGGTATTGAGATGGTGGAAAAGACCATCGACGGCCTGCCCAACTTCCCGCCGCGGCTCAGGACGCTGGTGCTGCACATGATTCTGTCGCATCATGGCAAGCTCGAGTTCGGTTCGCCCAAGCTGCCCATGATTCCCGAGGCGCTGGTGCTCAACTTCCTCGACGACCTCGACGCCAAGATGCAAGCCGTGAGCAGCGAGTTTGAGAAGTCTGCGCGAGAAGGCAAAAGCCCGGATGAACTGACCGGCAAAGTCTGGGCCCTCGATCAGCGCCAGTTGCTCAACACCCGCGCCTGGCTGGAAGGCGGAAAGTAGCGGGCGGAAGATTCGGGCATCTGCCTGCTGGTCGGGGTCAGGCCAGGAACCAGTTCCATTGCTCCTCGGTCAGCGGAACCACGGATAGCCTGCCGATCATCACCAGCGGCGATTTGGCAAACAGCGGCTCTGCCTTGATCTCCGCCAGCGTTTTGGGCTTCTTCAGCCGCTTCCCCACCTTCACGCGCACCACGGGCGCCTTTGGGTCGCTCGGGTCCACGCTCACCACAGTCCCTGTGCCCACGGCCGTGCGCTCGTCGCCGGTGTGATAGAAGATCCACTTCGTCCCCGGCTTCATCTCGCGCAAGTGCTTCACCGCGGTCGGGTTAGTCACCCCGTCCCACACCGTCTCATGGTCGCGCAGAAAATCGTCGAAGGAGTACACATCTGGTTCTGTTTTGAAGAGGAAGTAGTCCATCCGCTCCATCCTACAGCGGTTCCACAATAGCTGTATCCCGAAGTCACCGTTTTCAACAGGAAACTGAAGCAGGTTGGGAACAGGGGCGAACCATCGTCAAGCCCGAGGCCGCGTCACATTTATTGATTCAACGCCACTTGCGTCTTCACCTTGGGCACGCCGTGCTGGTGACAATCGGTGCACTTGACCCAGTGGATATTGTGGTGGCTGGACGCGCTGGCATAGGTCGTGTCCATCTTCTCCACATCCAGGCCGCAGTTGGACATTTGCGGGTGGCATGTCTTGCAGGATGCCCGTGCATTTTCATTGTGTCCGCCGTGGCAGGAGATGCAACTCAACCCCTCATGCACTCCCAGAGGCGTGCGATCGTCCCCCGAACCCACCTGCGGCCCCCAGGAATTCACCGCCGCAGGCGACCCTGCTTCGGGCTGTCTTGGAGCATGGCACTGGTAGCAGATCGCCTGCCGCGCGTCCTGGTTCATCTTCACGGCGCGCGCGCCATCGTGCAGTTGCGGAATCGAGAGCGCGGCTGCGGCAAAATGCATGCTCTCCCGCCGGTCATAGAATGCCAGCGAATCGTTCACCGCCGCGCCCGCCACCGACACGCGTGTCGCAGGTTTGGTCTCCGGCGAGCCTTCCCGATGCGCCCAATGGCACGCCTGGCACGGCATTGCCGGCTGATCCGCTAAATCCGCGCGCGTCAAATGCCATGGACCCTGCGCATTCTGCGGCTGAACCAGGTCCCTTACGGAGCCGTTGAAATGCATGCCATGGCATCGGAAGCAGTCATCCATCAGGCGGCGCTTGGAGTTGTGTTCGGGATCGGCAAAGATCTGCTGATACGAGGCGCTGTGCGGCCCGGCGTGCCATGCAGCGTATTCGTGCTGGTGGCAACTCTGGCAACTCGGCACCATCTCTACAACGTCCACGTCGCGCAGCCGGATGGCCTCAGGCCAGTTGCCCATCAGGTGGACCCGGATATGACGCAGCTTGGTAGCCAGGCTCGCCTTGTGGCAATCGATGCAGCCCACGTTGCGGTGCGCTGAATTGTGCATCACGCTGACGTAAGAGGCCATCTCGTGGCAGCTTGCGCAACCCTGCCCGTGCTGGGACGAATAGTAGATCGACGCGCCGTAAGTGCCTGCGAAGCCAACCGCCGCCACTGAGGCAACCACGATTGCCGTAATCTTCAGGAATCGTTTCATGACTGGAATCTCGTGCCCTTCCAGTTGCGTACCAGCGATTCCGATGCGAAATAGGCAATCGCCATGATGGTAAGCGCAGGATTAAAACCACCGTTGTTTACATGCACACTTGAATCGATGACGAACACGTTGTCCACATCGTGAAGCTGGCAGTTGCGATTCACCACCGAACTCTGCGCATCGTTGCCCATGCGGCAGGTGCCGGCCTGGTGCTGACCCGCCGAAACCACTTCAGGCCTGCCGGCCATCCTGGAAACCTGGACCGCCCCCGCCTCCTTCAGCCAGGCTTCCGCGCGTTGAGCCTGCACCTCGCCAATCTCAAACGTGTGGGGGTGTACGTTCCCTGAGAAGCGCACCACCGGCAGTCCCCACTTGTCTTTCACGGTGGGATCGACCGTAACGCGGCCGTCAGCGGTGGGAATCTGCTGTGTCGGACCCATGATCACGATGGAGCGCTTGTGCCATTGGCGCATGGCGTTTTTGTGCCCCAGGCCCCAGCGTGGCGTATTCGCGGGCAACCGGTCGATCATGTGGATGGGCAGCCGGATAAACTCATTGGCCAACATGCCTCCGCCGCACAGGCCCGGAGTTCCGTGGTTGTAGTCGCAAATGGCGATGCTGGCGCCCGGCCCCACGTCGTCGTAGGTTTCAAAATCGAAGTAGCCGATCGCACCAGTATAGTGGTGGCCTTGCAGGTTGCGGCCCACCTGGTCGTGGCGATTTCCCAGCCCTTGCGGGAACAGGCGGCTCTTGGAATTCAGCAGCAGCCGCGCGGATTCCGTCGCGCATCCAGAAATCACAACAATGTCTGAGAACTGTTCCTGCAATCGTCCATCGGCGTCGAAATACGAGACGCCGCGTGCGCGTCCCTGGTCGTCGGTGATGACTTCCTTCACCATGCTTTCGGTGCGCAGCTCGCAGTTCCCCGTCGCCAGGGCGGTCGGAATCACCGTGTTCTGGGAGCCATTCTTGGCATCCACCTCGCACGCAAATCCGCAGCACCACCGGCAGCGCATGCAGGGACCACGGCCGTTATAAGGTACGCTGTTGCGGGCCATCGGCAATTGGAATGGGTGCAGCCCCAGGCGTTTCGCAGCGGGTTCCAGGATTCCGAATTCGCGATTGGGCGCGAGCGGCGGCATGGGTAACGGACGCCGGCGCGGGCCGTGAAACGGCGTGCCGGAGTAGTCTCCGGAGATGCCGATCTCGTATTCAGCCTTGTCGTAAAACGGTTCAAGCTCGTCGTAGGAGATGGGCCAGTCTTCTAACGAACTTCCCGCCGGGGCTCCGTAGGTCGAACGCATGCGAAAGTCCTGGGGCATATAGCGCCAGGCCTGGGCTCCGTAGCTCAGCGTTCCCCCACCTACGCAGGCGGCGTTGTTCTGGTAGCCTCCTTCGCTGGGCCGCACAAGATGAGCCTCGCCCCTGGCATCCAGCCACACGCGGGCGTTGCCCTCATCTTCCGGACCAAACGCATTGCCCAGCAGCGTGGTGCGCTGGTTGCGCAGGTCGTCTTTGCGGCAGTCGTTGGGGGTGTACCATTTGCCCCGTTCCAGCAGAACCACGCTCAATCCCGCGACAGAAAGCTCCTTGGCCACAATGCCGCCCGCCGCGCCGGCTCCCACCACTACCGCGTTCACCCGCTTCATGAGGACGAGCCCTTTCTCAGGTCATACTGGGCGCGGCCTCGCACAGGCGGTTCAGCCAGACCCAGCATTCGCCAGCTCACGGCATCGCGATTGCCGCCGTGCCGGGGCGAGCCATAGTAGCCTTCGAGGGTGTGGTTGCGAACCAGATCAAAAAAAATCCGGTCCTTTTCCGAGAGAGCGTTCACGATCTCAAACTGCTGTTCGGATGAGATTCTGTCCAGCCCTTGCCTGAACCGGTCGCGGCTCAGCGATTCAGCCTCATCAAGGCCGTGCCGATATGCGTCCCGATGGCGCTTGTAGTGCCGCATGAGCTGGCGATCGATGTAGGTCAGCACACCAGCCTGCGAAGCGCTGGGAAAATCATCCGCGGGAATGATCTGATCGCAAATCGCCGCAAGCGTTCGGGCCTGGTCGTCGCTTAGATATTCCCAGTTCCCATTGTTTCGATTACGGCAGCCGATCGCGAGCGCCGCACTTCCCAAGGCGCCGGCGGCCACGAACTGCCGCCGCGTGAGAACGCCACGTTTTTCAGGCGGGACCATAGGCACACCTTCAACGGACTCGGATTCAATTCCGGGAAAATGCCTATCGGCGGACGAAGGTGAGAATTCCGGTAAGCCTCTTCCCGTCCATCTTGGGTGCGATGGACCTGCCTAGTCTGTGCCCCAAATCACGTTCGCTGGGCGTCTGGGCGCTGCATGAGCCTTTCCAACCTTCAGCGCGGACCGTCAATGCACCCGCACTCAGAATCCCTCCGAGAGTGATCCAGATCACAGAATCGGGTTCCTTTCGCGGTTACCTTAATCCCATCGAAGCCGAATCCTGAGGGCCCTTATGCGAACCGATATTGGAACCGCCAATGAAATCAGAACCACTTTGCAGATACTGAACGAGGAAGGCTCAATCTCCTGGCCGGGAGGCTCAAAGCTCTCGGTTCGCTTTAATCTGATCGAAATGCAGGACTTTACGAACGGCATCCCCGGCCGCAAGTACAGCTACGGTAACCTGCAATTCCGCGACCACCTTGAATCCTCCGTCGTGCTGGTGTTCCTTTCCAGGACTCGGCTGGTTTTAACCGGCGGCGGAATTCAAACCGCGATATGTCTCTACGGGCTGAATTCGTTCACGGTTGCGGGGGCCATCCGCCCAATCGGCGAGAGTGAGCAGGCCGCCGCATAGCCATCTGTGAGTCTCGGTAGCTTAATTTTCAGGTTTTCCCGCTGGCACGGATTATTCGCCATCTGTTCGCCTATACTTGGGTCATGCAGGTTGGCGGCGTTCATAAGCGACTCGATCATCCAAGACTTGGCCCCAGCCTCCTGATCGCCAGCAGCCTCGTGCTCGCGATCCGCACCGCAAGGTGGCCGCGCGAAGCAGTAAACACAGCCTCCCAACCGGAATGGGACGCGGAAGTTGAGCATTCCGTTCAGATTGCCACCCGCGTGCTCTCGTACCTGCTGTCGAGGTCGCCCGGTCTATTTCAACAAAAAGACGTCCCTTGGTACCAGCCCACCGAAGACGACTCGCCGAAGTGAACGCAAATCTCAGCAGCGTAGGGCAAGGACTCCCGCTCTTGAAGCCAAACCGCGCACGGCGACTGTCACTCCTCAAGCGATTCAACCAGCCTCTGCATCTGGTCTTCCTGCTGCTCGATTGACTCGACCAGTTTGAACTGCATCCGGCAGCGGTCGAGGTTGTGCCCGTTGCGGTGGATCTTGAAATAGGTGTCGCCCGCCAGATAATCGGTGAGGAACCGGATGCCGATCTCGAACGTGATGAGTTTGCCGGACACGACAAGATGCCGCTTCTCCTCTTTGCTGAGGAATCCGCCGGCCGTGCTCAGATACCCGCTCAGCAGCGCTTCAAACATCGGGAACTGCATGCTCACCTTGGAAAGATCCTGCTCGTCTTCCATTGCCGTACTGGTGGTGGTGCGCACCATGTCGCCAAAGTCGTAGAGCACAAGTCCGGGCATCACCGTGTCGAGATCGATCACGCAAATTCCCTCGCCCGTCAAGTCGTCCAGCATTACGTTATTGAACTTGGTGTCGTTGTGCGTCACGCGTTCCGGCAGATTTGCATCGAGCAGAACACGTGTCAGTGGCTTGTGCGCGATGGCAAAATCGATCTCCGGCCTCGCCAGGTTGGCGCGGTTCGCCGCATCCAGCGCAATTGCCCGTTCCAGCGCTTCAAATCGTTTCGGCGTGTGGTGAAAGTCCGGAATCGTATCGTGCAATCGAGGCGCGGGAAGGTCCACCAGCATCTGCTGAAATCGCCCGAACGCCCTGGCGGCCTGAAAGGCCTGGTCGGTCCGCTCCACCGCATCGTAACTTTTGGCGCCCTCAATGAAGCGATACGCCCGCCAATAATTCCCTTCCGGATCCACGTAGAATGCTCGTTCATCGCGAGTGAGGATCAGGGTAAGCACGCGACGTCCGCTGTCGGGCTCACCGTCTACCTGCGCCGCAAGGTGCGAAGTCACGCGCTGGATGTTCTCCATCACGGCGACCGGATTTTTGAAGATATTGTGATTGATGCGCTGCAGGATCGTGTGTACCGGCGAGCCCGCCTCATCAAACGTGGCGCAGTAGGAGTCGTTGATGTGTCCGCTTCCGTAAGGCGCAGCAACAACGTACTCGCCGTTGATTTGAAATTCGCGAGCCACAGCGCTGACGTCGTGTTTCAAACTCATGCCCACAGTCTCTCCGGATAGTCAGCGTGTTGGATGAGGTGGTTGATGGTCTCAACGGCGCGCAAATGGTCCCCCTGGTAGGTCATGCCAAACCAGCGGTCATGCGTGCACAATACTCTCACTCGCGTTCTCCCGGCTGTGATCAACTCATTCACCGTGCCGGGCAGATAACACTCTGACCGTAGATCGGAACCGCTGACTTTCAAAAATCTCAGAAAGCTCTCGCGCAAATCTTCGAATATCCCGCTTTGGAATCCCCACATGTTCATGGAAACAATCTCGTCGCCCGTCAGCCTGGTCACGTGCCCTGCGGCATCCGTGTTCCTGGCATGGGCGCCATCCCGCTCGATCCCGGTCAATTCAACCACGCCCTCCAGGTAACCGGTGTCGCTTACCCGGCACTCGCCGCGGGCCACCGTGCCGAATTCAGACAGGGTGTTGCGCAAAACGAAACCCACCATTGCGGAGTCGGCACTTTCGGATTGCAGATGGCACGCCAGCACGCGGAATCCTTCCGCCCCGTAAAAGTCGTCCGCATTGATCGCCGCAAAGGGTTCGTGAATCGCGTTTGCGGCCATCAGAACCGCATGCGTCGTGCCCCACGGCTTGGTGCGCCCGGCAGGCACTTGAAAACCCGACGGAAGACTGTCCAGTCCCTGAAAGACGTATTCAACCGTCATCCGATTTTCAAACCGCCTGCCGACGATCCGCCTGAAAGGCTGCTCAATGTCCTTGCGAATCACGAACACAGCCTTGCGGAAGCCGGCTCGCAGGGCATCGTAGATTGAATAGTCTATGAAGGTCTCGCCACCAGGCCCAATCGGGTCGATCTGTTTCAAGCCGCCATAGCGGGTGCCCATGCCCGCGGCCAGCACGAGGAGTGTTGGAGATGTCATCAGTGTGAAATGCCTTCGGGCGTCATATTCAGGGTGAGAACCTGGAATGGAGCGAGGTGAAACTCGTGAACCTCATTGGCATCCAGCGAAATCGCGGGGTTGCCCGCATCATCCTTCCACGGACTCTTCGCCTGGTACGTTTGCGCAGCCCCAGGCGGCAGCTCGAAGGCCTGTTCGAGCTTGATGCCGATCGTCTGCTCCTTGTCGCTTGGGTTGCGCAACACCAGGATACCTTCTCTCGGCGTCCACGAAGCCCAGCCATACACCTGAAGCCATGCAGGGTCGCCGCCGATCCAGTGGGTATCTTTCAAAACATCCTCGTTGGCGCGCGACCACTTGGCCGCTTCGGCAAGGTCATCCCAATTCGCCTTGCTCAGCAATGAAGGTGTGATGTACATCTCCTGCAGTTGCGTACCCGTGCCGAAATACGACCGAATCTCATTGCGGAAATCGTTCCCCGGATCCTTGTCGAGTTCCTTATGAAATCTCGCATAGATCAGGCCATGAAGCATGAGCGAGTTCAGCGGATACAGCGGTCCATTCTGCACCACATTCTCATAGGTCTCCGCGTCGCGATATGTGATCCAGCGTTCGCGGTAAGTTCCAACTCCGGTCGTCGAGTCGTCATCGCCGCCGCGCCAGGTCGAATCTGCATAGATCAGCCAGAACGGCGAGGGCCACGTGCCCGTGGTCAGGTTGATAAAGATATCCGGCTTGGTCTCTCGAATCTCGCCGATCAGATGGATGGCCGCGTCGAAGTCGCTGTCGAAGCGGCTTCCGGGAACCACCGAATTCACATTGCCGGTGCCATCGAATTTGAATTGATTCACGCCGTACTTGCGAATCATCTCCATGCACACATCGCGGAATGCAGCGTAATACTTCGGACCCGACAACGCATATCCGCCGGCGACGATCTCGTACCCGGCTGCTTTCCCAAACGCAATCCGCTCCCGCTTCGGCCCGTCATAACCGCCCCAGGGTGACATCCACACTCCCGGTTCGGCGCCATACTTCTCCGCAAGCTCTTTCACCGCCGTGAAGCCGTCGGGGAATCCGGCGTTGAACTTCCACAGCGAGTCGTGCTTGTCCCATCCGTCGTCAAACAGGAAGGAGTCCAGCTTCACGCCGCGCTTTTGCTCAAGTTCCTGTCCAAACGCGTTGATCCGATCCAACGCGCCCGTCTGGTCGAAGGGCGTATCAAACCCCAGGTCGTACCAGGAGTTGTAGTGAAGGAACGTCCTGTAAGGGTGTGCCCGCTCCCGCTCAACATAAGCTAGAAAGTCGCGCCGCATCTGCCCGTCGCGCGCAACTCCGATCACCGATGAGTAGGTAATCGACTGGCCATACCGCAACGGCAGATCGCGGTCTATCCAGGCGGTTGCCCTGCCGTTCGTCACCTTGCTCCGCGACAGCGGATGTTCGAATCCAAGGAATAAATCCCCAGCCACAATGGGCGAGCCTTTCACCGATCCGCTCACATGCGCGCCCGGCAGGTGCAGATCGATCAACTGCACGCGGCTGATCGGAACATCCTGCCCCACAGCGGTGATGGTGAGAAGCTGTCTCACGTAGGAGGAGCCGTCAAGAAGAACCAGCGACCACTTCACACGAAGAGTATGGTCGCTGCTTTCCATGGCCAGGTCGAACTCATCGCCATGCAGCCTGCCGGCCATGCGCGATGCATCGGGACGTGGGGTTAGATCACGCATCGCCGCTTCGCCCGTGACGTTCAGATTGGCGGTGTCGTAGATCGCGCCGTTGTTCAGCAGAATGGCGAAAGGATCTTCAACGCGAAGTTCCGCACCATGCATCCGGTCCATCACCACCAGGCTGTTCATTCGCCCGTTGGAGAGACCACCCTTCACGCCAATCGCATGATTTTCCAGCTCGAAGCTGTCTTGACTATGCGTCGCGGTAACGCTCCCGGCTTCGATGCCGCTGGCATATGCGGCCAACCCGAAAAAAGCGGCCGGCAACAAAGCAAAACCCGCGGCAATATTCCGGCATGCCCTGCGAAGGTCCATGATTTGTCCTTTTTTGGTCTGACCCCAGATTGTATCGCGCAGAACGAAGGTATGGCGCGCTCCGGGGGTGGACGGAAGTGAAAGGTGCGAAATTCAGACCGCACCCTTCACATCCTCGCATGGTGGCCACGCTCGACGGCCAACTATTGCACTGTGAGAGACACTGTGCCGGTGGCAGTCATCGCGCCCGATGTGCCCGTCACTGTGACGGTGTAGTTTCCCGCCGTTGTGCCCGGACTGCCTCCGCCACCACCGCCGCCACCGGATCCACCGCCGCCGCAACTCAGCACACCACCGCTGAGGAAGATCAGAAACACAACCAGCCTTAGCATCGTTTGCCATCTGCGTCTGCGGGCGGAGACTCCGAACAGCAGCACGCACGCCAGCACCTCAGCGCCGCCGAGCCAGCCTGCGCCCGGATGTGCTGGGCGGTGCAGAGCCCCGCTGGTCGCCGCGGTCGTAGAGATAGTCAATGTCGCCGTTTCGGGGCCTGTGCCGGTGACACTCACCGGACTCGAGGATCCGAAACTGAACGTCGGCATATCGGCCGCGCCCACCGGGCTGCTGGTGATGGCCGCCGTCAGCGTGACAGAACCCGTGAAGCCTCCACTGGGCATCAGCGTAATTGTCGAAACATTGCCGCTGGTCGCGCCGGGAGCAAGCGAAAGGGAGGTCCCCGAGACGGTAAGACCCGGTTGAACAGCCGCGGTCACGGTGACCGTTTCTGAGCTGCTGCCGGACTTATAGTTCGTATCGCCGCTATAAGCCACATTCAGCGTGTCCGTTCCCATGGCCAGCGAGTTGCCGGGAATTGCGAGGCTGGCGATCCCGCTGATGAGCTGAATGGGCCCGGAGTTGTAGGCTCCGCTGGAAACCGTGATGGTGCCCGTGGCCGTGGGAACATTGACGACGTCGCCGGATACCAGGATTGCCGGAATCACAGTAATGGTCTGGGTCAGGGTCACGTTCAGGGCGACAGTCGGCAATGTGGGCGAATAGCTGAACTCTGGGGTCGCGATGAAAGTCACGGTCCCCGTACCGCTACCTCCGGCATAGTTTGAATCGCCCGGATAATTTGCGGTGAACTTGTTGGCGCCCCCTTCCATGCCCCCTTGAACTGTGAATTTCGCCTGACCATTGACCAGCGGTTGCGGATTCCCCGTGTACTGCTGATTCGCGAGCGATACTGATCCTGTCGGAGTCGGGTCACCACTGGGTCCGCTCACCGCCACGGTAATTGAAAACGGGTACGCGGTCAGAACTCCGGACGGCGGAGTGACCGTGACCGTCGGGTTCAGCGCGCCGGCGGAATTCACCGTGACCGACGCATTGCCGGAAACGAATTGGTAATTGCCATCGCCGCTGTAGCTCCCGAGGATCGAGACGCTGCCCAGGGGCAAAGAGTTCGCGGGAATCGTGACCGTCGCTGTGCCGTTAACAAGGTTCACAGCGGGTTGAAGAGAGCCCGGAATTCCCGCCGTCACCGTTCCCGTGGGCAATGGCAAGCCGGAGACGGGTGCAGGTGTAATGGTCACTTGCAGCGGTTGGTTCACCAAGATGGTCGATGAAGAGGGCGTCACCGCGATCGAGGTCGAGACTTTCTGAATTGTGACTGAGACAGCGGGTGAAGTAGTGCCCGCGTAATTGCCGTCCCCCTGATAGACAGCGGTAACGCTGTCCGTTCCTGCCGGCAGGCTGGTCGTGGAGAAACTCGCTGTACCTCCCGCGAGCGCCGTGCCTGATGACGCGGTGCCGGCCAGTTGGACAGTTCCCACTTTCGTCGAGCCATTCTCAAAGTTCACCGAACCCGTGGGCGCCACGCCCGCGCTATCTGCCGAGAGCGAAACCGCGATGGTAATTGAAGTACCTGCTTTGACATTCAAGCCGGGCTGAAGTGACGGCGTGCTTAACGTCGTGACCGAAGGAACGACGGCAAGCGCCGAGGGCGAACTGGTGCTGGCAAGGAAGCTCGCATCTCCGGGGAATGCTGCGGTCAGGCTGTCATTCCCGCCCGGAAGCGTAGTGGTCTCCAGCTCGGCAATGCCGTTGCTGTCAAGCGCTGCGGTTCCCAGCGATGTGCTTCCGTTCTTGAAGGTAATCGTGCCGGTGGCATTCCCGTTCGGGTTTGAGACCGACGCGCTGTTGCCATACGGCTGAGCGTCAATAAAATAAAAGAAGCCGTAGTAGGGCGTGGCGGAAGACTTGCCATTGGCCGGGTCATAATATCCCGCGATCGTCAGGCTGGTACTGCTGCTTTCTGCCCCAACCGTTACCGGGATTGAGTTCGAATCGCTTTCCGCAAAGGTGCTGCTGCCGGCATAATGGGTTGAAACCTGGTACGTGCCGCCCGGCAGGGAGGTGGTCGTGCCCGTCGCTGCTCCGCCTGACAACGTAAAATCGCCGATGCTCTCGTTATTAGGCAGGTTTGCCGGGCTCAGGCTGTCGACCAGCGCGACGTCCCCTGAAGGAGTGCCGCTGCTGCTCGTCACCGTCGCATTCACGGTTACACTCTGCCCGTGAGTGATATTGAGCGCAGTTGTTGCCCCATTCAGCTTCAGTGACGAAGTCGTTGCGGTCCGTCCCGCCGAACTCCAGTTGCTGGCCATTTCCGCGGCATCCACGCTGCCCAGGCCGCTTGCTTCGTCGTAGCCCTTGGCGGCGTCATAACCCGTCAGGAAATCATAAGAAAGTGAATTGGCAGCGCAATTGGGCGTAGACGCAGTGCAGTTAACTGAGTTATCTCCGGTTGTAACATCGTGAAAGACGGTAGCGTAATTCGACTTAGCCAGGGCGTAGAGCACATAGTCTGCCTGACCCAGCCGGGAACCCGCTTTCTGCTCAACCAATGCAAGCATGCCGGCAAAGGCGGGTGCGGCCGCCGAGGTGCCGCCTACACCGGTTAGATTGAAGTTGTTCGCCGTGGCGCCCGCTGCGCAGTCGGCGACTGGATTCCCGGATGCGTCGCTATCGAGGTCGGTACAGATACCCCAGACTGCGCCATAGAATCCGTTCCCCGCCAGCAGCGAGACATCGGGGACATTGCGCCCTCCGGTGGCGCCAAATCCGGTTTGCCACGTGGGCAATGGATAAACTCCGCTCAGTCCGCCGCCGGCCGCAACAATGTTATCCGTACCTCCGGAATAGACAGAAAGTGGCTTATTGGCCGAGATCGAGGTATTTGGAAGAGTGGAGTCGTTCCATGGCTCCTCGGGAATGTACTTGAGGGCGCTGCGATGGTTGGCCTTGGTGTTAGTTACATCCACATAGTTGGTAAAGCTGGTAGGAAAGTTGGAGTAGAGAGCGTCGTAATCGGTGCCTCCAACCGCGATGTTGAATGGCGTCGAACTGAGGCCGTTCACGGCCAGTCCGCCGCTCGCAACCTCCCTGGAATTGGGATCGTCGCATCCCGCCGAGCCGCTGTCGCCTGTCGATACAGTTACAGAGATTCCCTGTGCCGCAGCCTGCTCCCACAAGTCATTAATGTATTGATTTCCTGCCGCACCAAGCGCGGATTCGCAGGCACCAAAGCTTACATTCAGAATGTCGGCCTGGTTGTCATCCAGGGCGCGCGCAATCGCGAGAAATAAACCCGATTGGTACGACGTGTCCGCAGCGGTATATAGGATGACATTCGCGTTCGGAGCGATCCCGCCTGCAACCTGGGTGTCAAGATATGCCTCAATGGCATCTCCATTTTCTCCGGGGTCGCTGCCGTCCACCACCACCGAAGTTGACTTGGCCGCAAGTCCGAACGTGGCGCGATAATTTGCGTTTTGCGCCAGGCTGATATTCGAATCACCGGCGATGCCGATGGTCACGCCTGTGCCGTCATAGGAGCTGCCGGTGAAATTCGCATTCAGCGTAGTAGGCGTGTCATAGATGGTGGCTGCGTCAGCCGGACCAAGGAAGATATAGTACTGCGAGTTGGCGCTTCCAATCGTATAAGTGGGAGTTATCCTGTGCGTCTTTGAGTCATAGACGCCGCTTGGTCCCCGGATATACTGCGCCTTGGGTCCGAAACTACTCAGTGACGCGAGGCCAGCCACCGCCGGATCCAGTGTTGCCGGGATCTGCGGATCGGTTGCATTGGCCCAGTATTCCTTTCCACCGATCACATAGCTATGAATGGATGTATGGAAGGCGTTTTGAACCTGTCCTACCGTCCCCGAGAGCTCGATCAGCATCCGGCTCTTCGATACCTGGTTGATCTTGAACCCGTTATCCGAGAGCCATTTTTGGACGGTCTGAAGATCGGTGTCCCCCAGGCCGAATCGGTCACCAAACTGCTCCGGTCTCAGGAACTTATGAAAGTTGGGCGAGTTAGGATCCTGCACCGATTGCAGATAGGTTTCGAGGTCCGCCTCCTGCTGCGTACTGCGCTTGAGCACCAGCAGCAATCGGCTGGCGGGCATCGAAATCGGCGCGGGGCCATGGTCAAACTGCGGTTGCGCCATGGGGTTGACGTTGCCTCGCAATGTAATCCGGGAGGAATCGTCAATCGTGCCATTGATCCGAACGGCCGACGTCTGGGCAGGAGAATGAGTTGGAAACAGACTGACCGCGATCAATGCACACGGAATCAGCCAAACGGGACCCAAGGCGGGCGCAACCCGCTCGACGAGCGCGTTCATGATTAACCATCCTGGACAGAGCTTTGCTCCGCGTTTCCTGGAACCCGGGTGAACTAGGTGGTGGGGGACAAGACTGAAAACTGCGAAGAGCATACCATAGTTGGGGACCTTCAAATAGTGGCCTTCGATGTTCATTCCGCCTGGGATCGGGTTTTGTCGCATCGGCCGCGAGCCGACCCTGTGCTTTATCATTACCCGCATGTCAGAGAAGCTTCGCTGGGGAGTACTCAGCACCGCAAATATCGGTCTCAAAAAAGTGCTGCCGGCCATGCAGAAGGGCCAGTTCAGCACGGTGGACGCCATCGCTTCGCGCGACCTCGCCAAAGCTAGAAAAGCAGCGGACGCTCTCGGGATTCCGAAGGCCTATGGCTCCTATGAGGAGTTGCTCGCCGACCCGGATATCGATGCGATTTACAATCCTCTTCCTAACCAGATGCACGTGCCATGGACCGCCAAAGCGGCCGAGGCCGGCAAGCACGTCCTTTGCGAAAAGCCTCTCAGCCTCACCGTGGCCGAGGCCGAAACCCTGCTGGCGGTGCGTGCGCGCACTGGCGTCAAGATCGGCGAAGCATTCATGATCCGCAGTTATACCCAGTGGCGGCGGCTGCGTGAGTTGCTCACCAGCGGCCGGATCGGAGAACTGCGGTCGGTTGTCGGCTTTTTCAGCTACTTCAATAACGATCCGGCCAACATCCGCAACCAGATGGAGTGCGGTGGGGGCGCCCTCTATGACATCGGGTGCTATTGCATCCAGGCATCGCGCTACGCCTTCGCGCAGGAGCCCACCCGCGTGGTTGCGAAAATCGACCGTGACCCCGCTTTGCGCGTCGACCGGCTGACCTCAGCAATTCTCGATTTTCCCGCCGGCCAATCCATCTTCACATGCAGCATGCAACTGGTGCCATACCAGCGCGTGCAGTTCTTGGGGACCAGGGGGCGTATCGAAATCGAGATCCCTTTCAACGCACCGAAAGATCGTCCCACACGTCTTTTCATCGACTCGACCGGCGATCTGACCGGAAGCGGAATCAGCACGGAAACCTTCCCCGTTGCCGACCAATACACGATGCAGGGCGACGCCTTTTCCAGGGCAGTTCTGGAGGGCACAGAGGTTCCCGTCCCGCTGGAAGACGCCATCAAAAACATGGCCGTCATTGAAGCGATCTTTCGCTCCGGTGAAACCGGCCAATGGGAATCGCCGCAGACCTGATTCGGAGAAGTCACGGAGTTTCGATTTCTGCGTGAGTCCCGCAGTCTGGTCAGGCGCGGTTCAAAATGCGGTGCACAAGTTCGGCGTCTTCCTTCACTTCATCCTTGCGCCGCGGAAACATGCCGACATAGATTGCGTCAACCGGCTTGATGCTTTCAAAGGCCGTGCGGAAAGCCTGCGCGACGTCTTCGTCGGCGATGCGCCCCGCGGCCAGAATCTTGAACGCAAAGCAGGGCTTCACTGTTTGCCGCATCACCTTGTACATGCGCGCCGGATCGCCCTGCAGGTAGATGTCGCGTGGCATCTCCATCAGATTCCCATTCAAAATCTGTCTCCATTCCGTCTCAGTGCGCGTGCGGTTGTAAACGCATCCGGAATAGAAATCAACATCCCATCCTTGCTCTTCCACCAGTTCGATTACTTCGGGCTTGTGGGTGCCCACGCCCACCATCACCCCCAGGTCTCGTGCCCGCTTGCACCACTCCCTTTCCTTGGCCAGGGTGCCGTTCTGGAAGGCCGCGTCCATCTCTTCACCTCGCCGCTGCAGCGCCAGCGGCTTCAAGTCCCTGACCAGCGCAGCTGCATCGTCGTCCGCCGTCACCTGGATGATCAGGTGCATCTTGCCGCCTTCGGTGCGGAACCGCGCCAGGTCCTGCGGGGCGCGCTCCACGTTGACGTAGTTGAATGCGTTGATGCCGAAGCTGTTGGCCCGGTGCAACACCTCGCACACTTTGTCCTGGGTGTACCAATCGGCCATCGCATGGCTGAAGTTGCGGTTGTAGTGAGCGAATCCATACATTGGGTTCACCCCCAGAACCAGGCGGCTGATCTCCGCTGTTCCGAACTTCATCTTCGGAACCTGCACCTGCCCAGCGCTGCTGGGCGCTGCGGAGGCTTGGCTAGCCGCGATCGTGCTGGGGGCCTCAACCGGCAGTGCCGGTTCCGCTCCCAACCTGCTGGGCGCGCCGCTCATCAGGCCCGCCGCTAAGGCCGCACTTGACTGCAGGAATTTCCGACGTGTATTGGACATGAAGAAACCTTCGCCCCGATCAATCCCTACGCGCTGTGTGCTGGATCACGCTTGGATAGAAGATCCGCAATTTACACTGCCGTTCGTTGTCCTACAGCAGTTCCAATATTGCTGCACCCCGAACGATCCCGGTGAGGGCGCGTGAAAAGTGGAACCGCTTCAAAAGCCTGCCGTATGCTTGTTGACGAAGTGAAATCGACCCTGAGTTACAGTTCCGGCCCTGGCCGTCCCCTGCTTGAGCTGACGATCGGCGACCTGCTGCACCGAACCGCCAGCCGCTTCCCCGACCGGCTGGGGGTTGCTTCTCGCCACCAATCCAGGCGAATGACCTGGGCCCAACTCAGCGATGCGGCCGATTCCGTAGCGCGCGGGCTCTGGTCGCTTGGCATCCGTCGCGGCGACCGTGTGGGCCTCTGGTCCACCAACTGTATCGAGTGGGTGATGATGCACATGGGCTGCGCGCGCGCCGGTGCCGGCCTGGTGAACGTAAATCCCGCCTATCGCTCCCACGAACTCAGCTACACCCTGGCCCGCTCGCGGATGAAGGCGCTCTTCCTTTGGCACAAGGACAAGCACGCAGACTACGAGGAGATTCTCAGCCGCGCGCGTCATGGTTTGACCCTGGAACTGGCCCACACCATCTATTTCGACTCGCCCGAATGGACAGCTCTGAGGGATGCCGAAGGCCGCCTCCCCGATCACGTCGCCGTCGACGACATTGCCAACATCCAGTACACCAGCGGCACCACCGGACTTCCCAAGGGCGTCCTGCTGACCCACCACAACATCGTCAACAACGGCCAGTTCCTTGCCCAAGGCTTCCACTACACCGAGCAGGACCGCATCGTTGTGCCGGTGCCGCTCTTCCATTGCTATGGCTGCGTCATTGGCACCATGAGTGCGGTAAACAGCGGCGCCGCCATTATTCTGCCCAACTGGACCTTCGACGCGCGCGCGACGCTCCAGGCCGTTCACGATGAGCGCGCCACGTCAGTCTACGGCGTTCCGGCCATGTACGTAGCCGAGTTTGGCCTTCCGGACTTCGCCACATTCGACCTCACCAGCCTGCGCACAGGCATGATGTCCGGCGCGCCTTGCCCCGTCGAACTCATGAAGCGCGTGCTCAATGAGATGCACATCCACGAACTGGTCATTGCCTACGGACAGACGGAGACCTCTCCGGTGGTGACTATGAGCGACGCTGGTGACTCCATTGAGGTTCGCGTCAACACCGTCGGCCGTGCCATGCCGCAGACCGAGATCCAGGTGGTCTCAACCGTGAACGGGGACGCATTGCCCATCGGCGAGCAAGGTGAAATTTGCGCCCGAGGCTACGCCATCATGAAGGGTTACGACGGCGATCCCGAAGGCACCGCGCAAGTGATCAAGCCAGACGGCTGGCTGCACACCGGCGACCTGGGCGTAATGCACGACGACGGGTGCATTCACCTCACTGGACGATCGCGCGACGTGATCATTCGCGGCGGTGAAAACATCTATCCCCGCGAGGTAGAGGAGTTTCTCTACACTCACCCCAAGGTGGGCGAGGTGCAGGTGATTGGTATTCCCAATGCACGCCTCGGCGAGATCGTGGTCGCCTGGGTGCGCCTGCGTCCCGGCCAGGAATCAACCGAAGAGGAAATTCGCGACTACTGCAAGGGCCAGATCGCCTACTACAAGATTCCGGAGCACGTCCGCTTCGTCGACGATTTCCCTGCCACGCTTTCCGGCAAGATTCAGAAATACAAGATTCGCGAGTTCGAGATTGAAGCGCGCGACCTGCAACAGGTGGCGCGGACCGCCACGGCCTGAACGCCCCGGTTTCCTGAAAGATCTCTGGCGATCCGCGCTCTGCTTGTGGTATAAGCCAAAACACCTCCAACACCTGCGTCCCGGCAGGCGAACTCACCACCAAAGGAATCCCAGACATGAAGACGTCATTCACCAAGACAAGATCGTGGCCGCTGTTGCTTTCCTTCGCCACCCTTACCGTTGCTGTCGTGGCTGCCGCGCAGATCTCCGAGACCCCGCCCGTCAGCATGGGCCTCTGGCAAACCGAATCCACCTCGATCGTGACCGGCATCGAAAACACGCCGATGGCCGGAATGGCTGCGGCCATGGGGCGGCCGCATGTAACGCAGTCCTGCCTGACGCCTGAAAAGTGGAAGAGCGATATCCAGGGATTCAATGCCAGACAGCAACATGACTGCACACTGAGCAACGTGCATCAGGACGCTCGCGAGGTCTCGTTCGACGAAACCTGCAGGGGCGGCTCAAATACGATACACGTCGATATTCTCATCGATAGTACCGAGCATTCACATGGAACGGTGGTGATGAAGATTGCCGCTCCGAACCTGCCGCAGCCCATGACGATCAACGTTTCGATGGTGTCGCATTATCTTGGCTCGGATTGTGGCGACGTGAAGCCGGGAGAAGGAAAAATGATCAAATAGCGAGGCGGCACGCGCTTGGCTCGAATCGAAACACACCGGCGGCGGTATTCCTCTAGCGTGTTTCGTCGGCGCGCAGCGCGGTGTCAACCCGCTTGCTGTAGCGGCCGGTGAGAGCATTCCAACGCACGATCGCCAACTCTTTCAGCATCTGCAAGCCGTCTTTCAGATAGCTCATGCGGGTGCGCTCGTCATGCGCCCAGCTCACGGGAACCTCAACCACCTTCATTCCTCGCTTCAGCGCGATAAACAGGATCTCCGGGTCAAAGCCCCAGCGCTCGATGGTCTGCAACTGGAAGACGGTCTGCGCAGCGGTGCGCGTAAATGCCTTGAAGCCGCATTGCGTATCCGCAAATGGCAGCCGCATCACCATGCGACACACCGCATTGAAGCATCGCCCGAAGAACTGCCGATAGAGAGGCTGGCGATGCGTCTGCCGACCACTCTCGAGCCAGCGCGATCCAATCACAATATCGGCGCCGCCGGCGATGGCAGCAAACAGCCGGTCGGCCTCTTCGATGGGAGCTGACAAGTCTGAATCGGTGAACATCACCACGTCGCCGAGCGCATGCAAAACGCCATTGCGAACGCTGTAGCCTTTTCCGTGATTGCCTGGATTCTCAAGCAAACGGACCTCGGGGGCCCGCCTTGCGATATCGGTAACGATTTGGGCCGTCGAGTCGGTGGAACCGTCGTTCACCACCACAACCTCGGCATCCCAACCCTTGGCGCGAATGCAGGCCACCACGGCTTCGAGCGTCGCGGGGATCCGCGCGCTTTCATTGAAGGCTGGAATCACAATGCTGTATTTGGGATGCTGGGCCACTTCCACGCTCCCTCCCCACCTTGTTCCGCACCGCTTCTCGGGGAAGACTCTGCATAGAATACCCCCCCGGCACAAGGTTGACCCAGCCGAATTGCGGGATTCCGCCTTTTCACCCCAACCTGCTGAAGCAAAAGGCGCAATTCTCACCTTGGTCCTTGCTTTTTTGACATTGCAAGGGCCAGAATCCGGTTATGCTGAGAGGGGAGGTCTAACGACATGACAAAGGCAGACCTGGTGGAGAAGGTCACTCGTCTGGGCGATCTCACTCGCCGAGACGGTGAGGTAATCGTCGAAACCGTCTTCGATTCCGTAATCGGCGCGCTGCAAAATGGCGACAAAATTGAGATACGCGGCTTTGGGTCTTTTCGTATCCGCCAACGCAATCCCCGCATTGGCCGAAACCCTAAAACCGGAGACCGCGTAGAAGTCCCCGCCAAGCGAGTTCCCTACTTCAAGCCTTCAAAAGAATTGCGCGATCTGGTCAACCCGGGAGAAGCAGCAACCGCCTCGTAAGAACACATGTGCAGTCAAAGCGCGCTTTCCCCGACTCAAGCGCATAGCTCCAAAACTGTTCAGTCCGGTCGGATGCCGATGACGCTCATCATGCGCCCTGCATGCCCATGTGAGGCGCGGTGCGAGAAAAATAGCTCCGGCTGGCAATTGGTGCAGCCGCCAATCACTTTGATTGCGCGGCTCTGCAATCCCGCATCCATCAACTGACGACGGTTCGCCTCCACCAGATCGAGGTGCAGGCCTGGCCCGATGGGCGAGTGCCCCGGGGCGCGCTGGGTGAGAAACAGCATGGGATATTTCATCCGCACCGGGTCAGCGTCATAGACCTCCCGAAACAACTCGCGGCCATAACTGAACTGCGCCTCGAAGCAAGAGAGCAAATCCTCGCCGACCGCATAACAACAGGCCGCCGCCCCTGGCCCAATCGCCGCGATCAGGTCCTCCGGCCGGGAGCCGAACTCCAGGCGCATTCTTCCCACGCCGCTCTCAACAATGCGCTTGGCCGTTCCCCGCCAGCCTGCGTGGAACCCTGCCACAACGCGACGCTTGCGGTCCGCCACCAGCACGGGAATGCAGTCGGCAGTTTGAATGCCAAGCAGCACCCCCGGCTCGGCGGTCATCAACCCGTCGCCCTTTCTTGGCCGCTCTCGAACTACGTCTCCCGCCCCGGCACGCGCCACAAGGTTGGAATGGATCTGGCGCAGAGTTACGAGCGGCGTTGCGGAATTGCCAGTGACCGCTTCGGCCAGCAGCCGCCTGTTCCCGGCCACAATCTCGCGGCTGTCATCCGCGGTAAAGCCAAGATTCAACTCGCCCGGAGCGTCTTCGGCACAATAGGCCCGGCTGCCTCCCCCTCTTCGCGTGCTGAAGCCGCACCAAAGCCACTTCAGCTTTTCCCACCCCGGAACTGGCAGCCATTCCACACCGTTGCCGGCCACGCAAGGCGCCGGTGCACTGGGCGACAGTTCCTCCGGGGTGGCCCGTTCCATGCGAAGCTGACGCACGATCCCGGCACCCTTCCCATGCCGATTGCGCACCAGTCCGGCATCGCTGAAAAGTGCGTCAATCGCCTGAAGATTCAGGTCGGCACGGTCGTCGGGCGAGGAGAATGTCCGCTTCACAGCTAAATTGTATCGGGAAGGTTCAGCAAAGCATTCGCTCGGGAGGAGCAAATGGGCCTGCCTTCCGGCAGGCCCGCTCGAGAGGCATTATTAGGAGGGGGGTCCTGAGGGGGTCAAGAGAAGGGGTCCGTTTCCGGACCTTCAAGAAGGAACAGTTACCTTTCTCGGAAGGGTCATAATTCGGGGAAGCCTCTGCTTGTTGTTCAATAGGATGCAGGATTTCGGGAAAGGTTGCAAGGCGGGTTGCCAGCCTGTGCAAATCTTTTTTTGTGTGGTATCGGCCCTCCACACCCTGCCGAATCTTTGAAGGTCCATCCATCCAAGCCATTCTCCTCCTGTCGGCCCTAACACCGCAACCGGCTCAATCCAGCTTCGCCCTGCGCCGCACGAACTTTTCTATAGCGCATGTAATGAGAGAGTTGGGGAAGAAACGCACGAGCAAAGCAGCCGACCCGCCGGCAAGATTCGGTACGATTGTCCGCTGGCCGCGTGCCAGGGCCGCCACTCCCTGTCGCGCAACTTCTTCTGCCGATTGCACTCCGCGCCCCTTAAAAACATTGGAACGAGCCACTTCAAAAAATTCACTTTCCGTCGTTCCGGGGCAAAGAGCGGTCACCTTTACGCCGAAGCGGGCAACCTCTGCCGCCAACCCCAGCGCGAAGAAGCGGTCAAAGACCTTGGTTGCCGCGTAGGTCGTGAGATACGGCACCGGCTGGAAACTCGCTGTAGAGGCTACCACCAGCACCCAGCCCCTCCGCCGCTCCACCATGCGCGGAATAAAAAGCCGCGACAGCCGTACCACGGCCTCGCAGTTCACCCGCACCTGGCTCAACTCCTGATCTACCGGGCTTCGGTAGAACGCGCCAAACTGACCCAGCCCCGCGTTATTCACCAGGATGTCAACCGGGATTCCGGCGTCCTCGGTGGCGGCATAAATCAATTGCGGCGCCACTGGATCGTTCAGATCCGCGACCACATTACGCACCTCGACGCCTTTTGCTGTCAGCTCCGCGGCGAGAGAATCAAGCCGCTCCTTGCGTCTTGCAGTCAGGATCAGCTTTGCTCCGCAGCGCGCAAGCTCGCGTGCAATCGCAACACCGATTCCCGCACTGGCTCCCGTAACCAGCGCCCACTTGCCGCGAAAATCCTGTATGCTCCCCATCGCGGTCCATCATAGCGGACTCGCGGCACAGACCTTGCTATCGATGAATCTCTCGCCTGTTGCCGATGCGAGATTACTTTGCACGTTTCGATGGTTTTGCGGCATTCGGTGACTTCGCTCGAACTCGCCGCTTTTGGCTGGGCAGTTTGTTCTTTTCCACGCGCAGACTCCATGCGGTGCGCAGGGCGCCAGCAAGCAGGTCTTCATTGGCAACCGCCAGGCGGATGTGGGTCGCCCCGTTTCTGCCCCATCCGCCTGGAATAGCAAGAAACATCTCCGGCTCCTCGGCGACAAACGCCGCCTGTTGTTCCGGGCTGAGCATCAGGTTCCCGTAGCCCAGTTTCTCCGCCGCGAGCGTGGCAAAAATCCTTCCGCCAACTCGAAAATCGGCCTGCCCCATATGCGAGCCTTCTTCGGCGCCTTCCAAGCTCAACGCGATCCGGCGAAAGTCAGCCGCATTCATTTCAGAGCGCCCGCCAGCTCGCCTTCGAATTCCTCATTCAGCCATTTGCTGAACGCTTCAAAATCCTCATCGCGCCCCAGAAAATCGCGCACCATCTCGCGGCCCGGCTTCGATCCGCCCTGTTCCAGCACGAGCTTGCGGTATCTGCCTCCGGTCTCGCCCCCAAGCAAGTTCGCGGGATCGAATTGCGCAAAGAAATCCAGCGCAATCACCTTGTCGAAGGCATAGGTGTAGTAATTCGATGAGTAGCCTGTCAGGTGGCCGAAGCTGGCATACATGCGGTTCCCGTCGATCCACGTCCACGGCTGCAGACTCTCATAGAGCCGCTTGGTCGTCTGGTCCAGGTCGATCCCCGCCGGGTCCTGATCGTGCAAATCGAGTGACAGGGTCGTGTAATAAAGTTGCGAGCGCACCCAGTCCGCGCGCCCGAAAGCCCCCGCCAGCTTCATCTTTCTGATGGTCTCTGCGGGCAGCACCTCGCCGGTTTCGTAGTGCTTCGCGAAGGCCTGCAGCAGCTTCTCATCGCGGAAAAACTCCTCCAGCATCTGCGACGGCACTTCGATGAAGTCGCCCTCGGTGGCAAAGCCCGACAGCCCCGCCCACTCCGTGTGCCCTCCCAGAATCGCATGCATCAGGTGGCCGAACTCGTGGAAAAACGTCACCACGTCGTTGTATTGCAGAAGCCCGGGGTCCTGATCGTCACCACCATCGGGGCCCCCGGCGCCGGGTCCATGGCGCTGGGGTGCTCCCGGAAAATTGCAGATCAGCGCCGCCTCGGGCAGGTAGCGCCCGCGCACGCCCGTCACCACCGGCGCCGCGCTGAACCACTTGTCCTTGCCTTCCCGCGGATGCATGTCCAGATAGAACCGCCCCACGTGCCTGCCATCATCGAACACGTCGAAGACCGACACCGCCGGATCCCATCCCGATGCGGTCGAGCGGCGAAACTCAACCTTGAACAGCCGGGCCGCCGTCTCCAGCACGCCCGCCTCGACCTGCGCATAAGGGAAATACGGGCGCACCGACTGCGAATCGAAATCGAACCTGTCGCGCCGGAACTGCTCATACCAGTATCCGCGGCTGGTGATGTCGATCTCTTTCATCCCCTCCTCGCGACCTCGCGCAAACTCCACAATCAGTTCGTGCTCGCGGCGCGCGCCCTCCAGACTCGCCCGGTCAAGCTTCGCTAGAAAGGTTCGCACATTGGCTGCCGACTCCATCATCTGGTCCGCCGTGGCCAGGTCCGCCCAGCTTCGAAATCCCAATATGCCCGCAATCTCCTGCCGGATCGCCAGCAGATCCTGCAGAATCTGCTTGTTGGCCGGGTAGGCGCGGGTGTTGTAGGCCAGAAACATCCTTACCCGCAGCCCCGCATTGGCGCCGAAGGTCATCACTGGCTGCATATCCGGCGGGTCGGTGGACAATGTGATCTGCCCATCCGCATCCGGCTGATGACGGCCAAGATAATCGCTCGGCAGACCCGCCAGTTCCTCCTGCGCAGCGATAATTGTTTTCCTGCCCTCCTGAATGTTGCGGCTGAACTCCAGCGCAAGGCGAGTCGCCTTCTCATGCAGAGTCTGCAGGTGGTCGCGCGTGGCCTGGTCCTTGTCCACGCCGGCCAGCCGATAGCTCAGCAGAGTGCGTTCCACATAGTGCTTTGTCGCCGGATCGGCGCCCTCAAGATTGATGGCAGCCAGCGCCAAATAGACGGCGCGATTCAAACCCAGCGCGCTCCCTGCCACGCCAATCCGCTGCGCTTCCAGTTGTGCCTGGTCTCGAACCGCCGGATCGGCCGCAACCGAGTTCAGCACCCCCGCCTGCGCTCCGGCCAGGTTCAACTGTTCAATGGCCACGTCGTAGAGCCGCAATGAGTTCGCGGGCGTGCGCGGGCCCTCCACGGCCAGCAGAGCCGCAAGAGCGGCTTCGTGCGCGGCCAGGCGCGCGCCAACCCAGGCGGTAAGTGCTTCGGCAGACTGGGCTCCCCCCACCTCCCAGGCGTGGAGATCCTCAGTTACTTGAGCAGCGGCAATGGTTTCAGCAGCCATGATAGGCACAACCCTCCCCACTTCAAGATTGCCACAGCGAGCCGCGCCCGCGCCGGGCTGATCCAACGAATGTTTCAAGCGCGGCTTACGCAGGCAGACCGGTCCGCCACGCCTGTCGGCGCGTTGCAATGGATCTTCTGGACGTCCGGCGGCGGACGAAAAACACGCCCCACTCTGTAGAACCACTCTCTATGGCTTCGGGGCCTGCTCACCGTGCGGCGCTTCAAGAGTTGGATGCTGGGCCGTGCCGTCGGGGGACGGCAGCACGTCAGGCATCTTTTCCAACTCAGCGATGGTGGCCGCGAGAGAAAGTTTGAGCTCACCCAGCTTCGGCGCGTGGGGCCGGAGTGCGCTGTAATGGTCAACAAACGCGAGGGTGCTGCGGAGGACGTTAATGAGGCTTCGCGCTAGGAGCATTGTGGCATTCTCAGCGATCGGTTGCGAACTTGCGGCGGATGGAGGCCTGGTGGTTCAGGCGCATTTACTTGATGGCGCTTCAGTCGTGTCCCCCCATTCCGGGGCAGAGGCGATCCCGGTTTCGAGGGCTGGCTGGGTGTCGGTCTGGGTTTCCGAAAGCTTGTCCAGCTCGATGATGGTGCGTACCAGGCTGTGCTTCACCTCGTCCAGGAGATAGTCGAGGTGCCGCTCTTCCGCGTAGTAACTCACGAGGGTGAGGGTGCTCCGAAGGACATTCGATAGGCCACGAGCGGAAGAAATGGTCATTTGGGTAACTCCCTGGGGATTGGAGAGTGAGAAGTCGAGCTTTCGATGGAAGACGGGGCACCGACCGACGCGTTAGGCAAACGCTCCAGCTCTGCGATTGCATTGAAGAGAGAGACCTTGAGATCGAGCAGCACAGGCGCGATTTGCCTGTTTTCCGCGTAATCACCCAAGAGGACAAGAGTGCCACGGAGGAGGTTGAGGAGGCGGAGAATGCGCTGAACAGCCATATTTTGACAATTCCGTGTCGTTCTCGCGCCCACGGCGTACAAAAGCGTAGCGCAATGCTATCCGTAACAGCCCTGAAAAAACTAGTGAAAATCTGCCTAATTCGCATCTTATGTGCGATGGCGGACATAGCGCTTTTTCAATGGCTCCATGTTGCGGATCCAAGGCGGCCTGGAATGCCCCCCGAGGCGCTGGCCTGCGCCGAGTAGGGAGCTAGAAAAGGAGCCGCCCAGGCAACTCAACCCGAAGAGCGAGCATCTGACCCAGCCGAGCTAAGCTGCATGAAGAGAATGCGGTCTGTGACCGGCAATCCTGAGCCTCAAGTCCTTGTCATCGATGAGGATCCTGCCGTTGCGAATACTCTTGCAGACGTTCTAAACCTCAGTGGCTTCGAGGCCACTGCAGGCTACACCGGGGCGTATGCCGTAGAACTGGCCGGTATGCGGCATTTCGACCTCTTGGTCACCGCCGTAGTCATGGCGGACATGAACGGCGTCGAAGCGGCCCTGGAAGTACAAAAGCTGATGCCGGACTGCAGGGTATTGCTGATCTCGGGCCACCCCGATGCACTCGCGATACTGGATGCAGCCAAGAGGCGCGGCCACCATTTCGACGTTCTCGCCAAGCCGATCCCTCCTGTGGTAATCCTCGAAACCCTGCGCAACATTCTTCACGCCCCGCAAAACGCATAGCAGGTTCGCCCGGCGCGCAAGTCTCATCTTTGATGGACACTGCGGGTGCAAACCATCTAATATGCGTCAATTGAAGTGATGCCGCAAACCGCTGCCATTGCGCTTGCCTTGCACCCCGCCAGCCCCCCCCTGCGCGTGGGCAAGCTGTGCGTGGCCATCCAGGCCGGGACGCCTGCCGAGATGGTTGAGCGGGCTGAAGCGGCGATCCACGATTCAAAATTCCTCGAATTTCGCCTGGATTCACTATCGAAACCGGCGGCTGCACTGCTTAAACTAAAGGACTTCCTCGCCGATCATCGCGACGTGACGGCCATCGCCACCTGCCGCCGCAAGGAATATGGTGGCAACTTTGAGGGCACGCTCGCAGCCGAGCTCGATATTCTTGCCAAGGCCGCCCAGGCCGGCTGCCAGATCGTCGATATCGAAATCGAGTCCGCCGAGGAGGCAAAACCCGCACAGTTGGGCCGCCTCCGCACTGCTGGAACAGCTCTACTGATTAGTTTTCACGACTTTACACGTACCCGCAGCCTCGAACAGGCTGCCGTCCGCATCGAAGCATTCAAGCCTGATTTCGTCAAAGTAGTTTCCACGGCTCGCACCCTCGCTGACAACCTCGCCGTCCTGCGCTTCATTGAAGACCACTCCATCTCGGCCCACGTCGTGGGCATCGCCATGGGCGAAGAAGGACTCATAAGCCGCGTGCTCGGTCCGCGGGCCGGCGCCGCCTTCACCTTTGCGGCGCCTTCTCTCGGAACCGAAACCGCCCCCGGACAGGTGTCCGCCCGCACCCTCCATGACCTCTATCGTGTCGAGCATCTTGACCAGGCAACACGCGTCTTCGGAGTGGCCGGAAATCCGATCGCCCACTCCCTCTCCCCGCTGCTCCATAACACTGCTTTCCGACGCGAGAACGTCAACGCCGTTCTGCTGCCATTGAAAGTGCGCGCACTCGCCGACCTGCTGACCGTGGTCCAGGAGCTTCCACTCGCCGGCGTGGCCGTGACCATGCCGCTGAAACAGGAGGTGCTGCCCCACCTGGCGAATATGGACGCGCTCACTAGCCTCATCGGCGCATGCAATACTCTGCGCACAGGCGCCGACGGCAAGCTCTATGGATTCAATACCGACGTGGCCGGCGTGGTCAGGCCCCTCGAACGCCGGCTGCGGCTGAAAGGCGCTCGGATCGCCGTGCTGGGAGCCGGAGGCGCAGGCCGCGCCGCTGTCTTCGGCCTGGCACAACAGGGAGCCGAGGTTTTCGTAGTGAACCGCACCCACGAGAAAGCCGTTGCGCTCGCCCGTCGGGCAAAGGTCAAGTCGCTCAAGCACGAAGTGTTTGCGAAGCAGCATTTCGACGCCCTCATCAACTCCACGCCCTGCGGGATGAAGGGCAACAGGCAGGCCCTGCCCATCGCCGAGAATGAGCTGAACGCCAAAATCATCTTCGATATGGTCTATAACCCGCTGGAGACCCCGTTGCTTGCCCTGGCCCGCTCAAAGGGCATTGCCGTCATCAGCGGCCTTGAAATGTTTGTCCAGCAGGGGGCTCGCCAGTTTGAGATATGGACCGGCAAACCGGCCCCCGAGGCGGACATGATGCGCGTGGTCGAGCACGCGCTTCGCACCCGCGCGTGACCCTTCCAGCCTCTCAGGCATCGGCTTTTCACTTGGGCGGGTAAAAAACTCGAAGGCAGCAAGCACCCTATTTTCAGATAATCCCGTCAAAACCAACACAGGGCAATGAATGCGCCCTGGCAGATTCCCCTCCCAACCGTGTCTCACCGCTCGAGAGTGCCGAGATGAGTTCGATCCCAGGAGCCGGTCACCGGTCGCAGATTCGGCTGCCCAAAATCAACCGCTTCGCGAAAGCACTACGCTTAGCTGCGCTTCTTAGCATGGTAATTTTCCTTGAAGGTTGCGGCTTCTGGGTGAACCCTGCAGGTCCCCAGGATCCCCCACCCAAGGGACCGCCGCCAGGCTCGGGCCAAACGGGAGCGATCACCATCTCGCCGCAATATGCCGCCCTTGCTCCCGGCCAGAAGATCCAGTTCACCGCAGGCAACACCGGCGGCGCGGCAACGGAATGGATGGTGAATGGAGCGGTCGGGGGAAGTTCCATCACCGGAACAGTCGACTCATCCGGGAGCTACACCGCTCCGGCTTCCATCAGCCAAAGCGAAAACGTAACGGTCACCGTCGCACTCACCTCCTCTGCCCAGCAGAATTCGGCCACCGCGGCCGTTGCCATCATTCGGCCGGCGCAGGTCATTTGCCCTCCCTTTACGGGAAATCCGCAGGTCGCGAGCTATTCCATCTATCTTCCTGCCCCAGGGAACGTATCTGTCGAGTTCGGAAAAACCACCAGCTATGGGCTCAACACCTGGCAGGTGGCCACGCCCTCAGCCAACGGCGGCCAGGTGCAGCTTTACGTTGCGGGCATGCTGGGCAAGACCCTCTATCACATGCGCGGACAGGTTGTTCTGAACAACGGCGCTACATTCAACGATGCCGATCAAACCTGCACCACCGGGACTCCGCCGGCGACCTCGCCGACCCAGATAACCGGTAGTGGAGCGACACCGCAGCCGGGAATCGAAATGTGGAACACTCTGCTGCCGCAAGGCGTGACCCAGGCCTTCGCCACCGATTTAAGCGGAAACGTGATCTGGACCTACACCTACCAGGGCACAGGTTCGGATCTGCTCCAGGGCATCCAGTTGCTGCCCAACGGGCACTTCCTGATGGTCATTTCGTATTTGTCTTCGCTGACGATCGGGTCGCAGCCCGGACTACTGAATGAGATACGGGAGGTCGATCTGGCGGGAAACACCATCCACAGCCTCACCATGGACGCGTTGAACACATCACTGGCGGCATCGAACCTGCGCGACGCCTCCGGAAATACTTACCAGCTTAGAAGTTTTCACCACAGCGTTATCGCGCTGCCCAACGGCCATTGGATTGTGCTCGCCACTGAAGTGAAGCCCTACACGAATCTATCCGGCCTGCCCGGAATCACCAATGTGATTGGAGACGCCCTGGTCGATGTGGACCAGAATCTCAATCCGGTGTGGGCGTGGAATACCTTCGATCATCTGGATATCAACCGCCGTCCCATGAACTTTCCTGACTGGACGCATTCCAATGACATACTCTATTCGCCTGACGATCACAATCTGCTCCTCTCCATGCGCCACCAGAACTGGATCATCAAGATCGAGTATCTTGACGGCCAGGGCTCGGGCAAGGTGATCTGGCACCTGGGCGAGGGGGGCGACTTCAAGCTCGTCGGAGCACTGGATCCCACCGACTGGTTCTACGCACAGCATGGCATGAATTTCTTCACTCCCAATACCACCGGCGTCTTTCGCATCGGATTGATGGACAATGGAAACGACCGCATGTTTCCGACCGGCCCCGTCTTTTGCAAACAGTCTGGCCCCCCGATAGCCACGTGTTATTCAACCATGCCCGTGTTGGAACTGAACGAGACCAACATGACGGCAACCATGGTGACGCATTATGTTCCCCCGCCCAGTTATTACAGCTTCTTCGGGGGAAATGTCAGCCTGCTGCAGAATGGCGATATTCATGTGGACTTTTGTGCGGCGTTCAACGGGTCGATTGTGCAGGAACTCAACCCGCAGGCAACCCAGGCTGTGTGGCAAGGGATAACACCCAATTCAAATCAGTTCCGCTCAGACCGCCTGCCCAGCCTTTACCCCGGCGTGCAGTGGTGAGCAGCCAGATCCTGGGAAGCAGCGCCATCCGATCACGCGTCAATGGCAACCCGAAAAGCTCAGGGTCGCTGCGGAGAGTTGCGCCCCCGGATTCGCCGTCAACAGCGATGCGCCATCCGCCTGATAAATCGTGACGGCAGAGGATGGATTACAGTCGGCAGTGCTGTCCGCGGTCGCGTAGATCAGGTAAGTGGGCGCTACGGTCGGCTGCAGCGTTCCGCCGCTCACTCGCCATACAGGACTTTGCGACGGCAGCGTGAACCTGTAAGTGCCGCAGAACGCCGCCGATGCCGCACAAGTGCCCGCAGCGGTTTGGAAGGCAAAACTCTGCGCCGCGTTGAGGCTGGGAATCGCAATAGCCCACAGATTTGGCGTTCCATTCGCCGACTTCGATCCGTCCAATGCCTCCAAGGCAAATTGCGGCGTCACCGTCCCCACGATCGCGGTCGGAGCACTTGTAATAGCACCGGTGATGGTCGCCGGCGAGGACGTCTCCTGCTGGCCGTCGAGACCGCAGATCACGGTGCAGCCGCCCATAGGGATCACGCCCAGCGCGGTAGCTCCCGAGACAGGGGCAACAAAGGGAGGGTAAGCCTTGCCCGTGGAATCCATTGCCTCAATCACCACCGCCGAGGGGGCGGCAATCGATGGCGTACACAGGCTGAAGGTTCCCGCGGCATCGGTAGCCGCCTTCGTCGTGGGATAAAACTCGTAGGCCGGGGTTGTGCCTAGCTCGGTTCTGGCTTCCAGAACCGCCGTGCCTTGCGCGACAGGCTGATGGGTGAGCGAGTCTTGTAAAGTGCCGCTGATCACTACCCCGGAGCAACCACTGCTGCCGGACGCGCTGGGCGACTTGCCTCCGCAACCGCTCAGGCCGAGCCAAGCCAGGCAGGTCAACAGAATGGTCCTGTGGGCGGTCTTCATAGTTGCCTCCACTTGCATGGGCACTACGAAAGTTCATTCTCTGATGTTTGTCCATTCTAGCTCCACCATTCGCGAATCACGCACAGCATCCTGAGCGGCGGCGTTGGCGTCATCGCCGCTTGAAATATTTC
The DNA here is from genome assembly GCA_963833995.1 of uncultured Acidobacteriota bacterium. Lineage (GTDB taxonomy): Bacteria > Acidobacteriota > Terriglobia > Terriglobales > Acidobacteriaceae > Telmatobacter. Next base: position 729,673 of record CAWIAE010000016.1, read on the forward strand.
TGTTTCAAGTGCTTTTTCACATTGTCCAGGCCGCCAAATTCACTGAAGACCCGAAAACCGGAGCTGATTGCTTCCTTGATGCCCCAGCCCTCCATCGTTCTCCAGAAAGAAACATTCTCGGGAGGCATATAAGCGGAGCTCAGCCCAGCCGACATCCCATAACCCAGCACCCCCGCAAGATTCGGCATCTCCTTACCTTTGTCGCTGAAGGCCACAGCCTCACTTCGCAGCGCCCACCCCACGCGCGACTTGATGCTGCCTGAGCCCTTGCGAAAATAACGAGGGTCCTGGTGGAACACCACCGGCAAAACCGCATCCGTCAAGAGGGTCGCCGATCCGAAATTCGCGGCGTTGTATCCCAGAAGCTGCGCAAAGCCGCGCCCACCCGGTCCATAGAACGGCCCCACGCTGAATCCCTTGTCAAACTCGGAGGCGAAGCCCGCACGAAGCAGCATCGAGGAGCTCGCCATCTTGTCGAACGCGATCTGAAACTTCTGCCGCGAACGCAGAGGAGGCACCGGCGTATCGGGATCCATCACCGTTCCATACCCGGGTGATACAAACCACGCCCTCTTCTGCGTCAGCGGCGCTTCGGGTAGCGAAGGATCGATGCGCGCCTGCGCCTGGCACGCAACGTTGCTTGAAGCGAAAACGAGAAATATATACAAAAATAGTTTTGAATGTATCTGGCCCACATCGCACCTATCACATCCGCGAGCAGCGCGAACTGAGCCTGCTATGTACCTGCGCCTTGAAGCGGCCAGGCAGAATGCGGAGTCGGAAACCCTCGTTCCGTAGGATGCGCATCTTGAAGGAAGTGGCTTGTGGCGCCTGTAAATGGTTCGGATCGCACCGCGGACGAAGGTCTATTCAGATGGCAGCCGGGGCCGGACTACTTGCGTTGTTTCGCCCCTTTTTCCGCTTTGCGCCTCGCTTCCTCGTCGCGCATGAGGGGAATCGGTCCCATATCCGCACCCACGCGGCGGACCAGCGTCTCTCGCAGCGCGAACGAAATGGTTCGAAGCGTCGCCGGCCGCGCGATCCCTGTTTCGGGGTCAATCGCAACATCCGGCGAACTCGAAAGCTGGAAGCTGAACACCGGCTCGGTCCCGCCGGGCGCCGGCTCTGAGGTGATGCGTACGGGCAAATAGCCCTGAATGGGATGCAGCCGGTAGGCCGTCTCATAGCGGTGATGCTTCAGGCTCCAGGTGAAGACGCGAATCTGGTCAAAGTCGAAGGACAACCCGGATTTGGGAGCGCTGAGCGCCGTAACATACTCTGGAATCTCATGGTTGGCCCCCGGCGCATCGGGGTCGTTCGCCTTTGCGATCACGTACGCTCCCACGATGCGCTGGCCTTCGGCATACTGCGCGATGTCGTCTGGAACGTCCACATCCACGCGATTGCCCAGCAGCCACCCCGTGTGCCCCTGGCCATCGCGCACCAGCCACCAGTCTTCCATGATTACCGGCGGCGTCTCCGGCTCGCCCACAGTCATCTCCGCTGAAACCGGCTCACTGGCCGGAGGACGCGCCACGATTGCCGGCCCAGGCCTCGCCCCGGCAGACGTCGGTGCAGTGTGTCTTACCGTCACGGCCGGAGGGGGATTCTTGGGCACCGACGCCCGGACCAGCATCTGCACCTTCGCGTTCTCAGCCAGCAGATAAAGCCGGTCGGTTTCCCGGCCCGGACTGATGTGCATATACATATCGTCGCGTAGTGTACCTGTAGCGACGATCGGATCGTCTTTGTGCTTGTTCGCCATTTCGACAAAACCGTCGTAGGTCTTGCTGTCGATCACTGCCCGTTCGGGAATCCACCCGATCTCGTTTTTCCTGGTCTTCACCTTCAGGAAACGCCGGCCGTGGTCAAGCACTTCGAGCGGCTCGCCGTTCTCCACTTCGGCCACGCGATTGGAAACGGCGGCCACCCGGTCGCGCAGGTAGATCTTCCGCGTCCAGACGTACACATCCTCGTGCCGTTGCTGGTGCAGACGGGTGCAGCCAACCGTACCTGCAAGAAAAGAGAGAATTAGCAGACAAGGCACACAGAACCGCAGGCGCCTCGAGGGGGAAAAATCCTGAATCGGCAATCGCGTCAACACAGCCACTGGCAGTCAGCTTGAGGATAGCACCGAAGGTCCGCGCACCGGTGCTGCAGATGCTGAAACGCACCGCGAGAGGAATCCATCATCCAACGGGCCTTTTCGCGCAAAAGCGCTGACCGCGCGCATCGGACTCGCCCGCCGCGTCTTCTTCAGTGCCACGCGGCGACGGCATCAGCCTCCACCGGATCAGTTCCCGTTGCCGAAGAAAGCACTGCGTCCAGATATCCGACATTGGTCGTGTCGAAGGTGTAGCCTTTCAAATCCGGATTGCCGCCAAAATCGACCACGAGAACGAAGGTATCTGTACTATCTTCAGCCATGGACTGGGGGTTGGTGCCCGCCGCAAAGGTGCTGCCCAGCGCGGTGAGCGAATAGACGCTGTTGCTCGACGTGATCGAGTAGCCCGCGATCACGCCGGTTGAACTGCCACTCACCTGCCGATTGGCCACATACACGTAGTCGCCTGCGGATTCGGGCAGAATCGAATAGGGCGCCAACCCCTGGGTCGCGAACGGCGAGCCGGTAATCTCTTTCAACGTGCTGAATGCGAATACACGCAGGCCGCCGGTGTTGCTCCCGGTGGTAGCAGCAGTCTCACCGATGTAAACCAGCCGTGGGCTGGTCTGACCCGATACCACTGGATCCACGGCCACAGAAAGGGCTGCGCCTGCTTGATTGATCACCGGAATATTGCCCACCGCGCCAAAGGGTTTCGAGTTCCCAGAGTTAAAGGGAACCGCCGCCGTTCCTCCCGCACCCATTGCGACAAAAACATAGGTGTTATCGGGTGAAATAGCCAGTTGTTGAATCGTCGACACCGGCAGAGCGGCAAACTGCTCAGTGGCCGAGGCAGCCACTCCCGTGGAAGTATTGAGAGGGATCGCATACACGTTCGCGGAGCCCGAAACCGCCTCGACGAGCCAGGAATTGGACGAATCGACCTGCATGCTTGAAGCCGGATCGTTCGAAATCGGCCCACCCGAATTGCCCAGCGTGAGTTGGCCATTGCTGCCAATGCTGTAGACGTAAATGCCCGCCGCCGTGCTGGCATAGAGAAATGCGTTGTCGGGCGCCACGGTAATGGCGATTGGAGCCGCCGGCATAGCATAAGGGCTCCCCGCAAGCGCCGTCACCACGCCCGCAACGATGTCGTAGCCGACAATCTGGCTACCGGCGACGTTTGCGATGTAGAAGTTTCCACTGGATGCGGTCGTGGTGCCGCTTCCGCTGGAACCTGCGGGCAAATCCCAGAATCCCTTGCAACCAGCCAGTAGGAGTGAAGCCAACAGCGCCAGTCTCGCGCACGTCCCGATCGTCATTGCCGCTCCTTCGCCGACTTCCACAGTGTCAGGGGATCTACAGCACAAGGGTAGCGCCTCGGGCCCGATTCCGTCCCGGATGGTCTACACGCTAGGCGCACAGCGCTGCCTGAACTCTGCAGATAAAGACGCACCGCGCGAAATTTCGCTTGTGGGAAAACAGCGGAACCGGAATGGTCAAGAAAGCAGGGCCGATCATCGGGTGAAAATTGGGTGTGAACCGCTGCGCGGCCCAACGCACGACAGCGCCCTTGAGGGCGCTGTCGTTGTCGCGACTTGGTTCAATCTGCTCGATTGAAGCTTCAACCCGGCTGCACTAAGTTGCTGACCAATGATCCTTCTGCCACATCAGTGCTCCACTCTTCTTCTTTTTTCCAGCAGGATCGAAACCACGAACGCCGGAAAACGGAATCATGCGGTCAGAGACTTAGTAACCGTTGTTCTGTTTGTCCATTGCAGCCTGGCTATTGCCTTTCGCAGCAATGGCCAGCGTCAGTTCGCTGCCATACTTCAGTTTGACGTCATCCTTCTTGCTGGAGACGAAGACGCCCGAATTCCTGCTGGCGATCTTGCTGTGCAGATCGACACCGGACATCGCACCGATCTGATCGACTTGCAGCGTTCCCTTATTCCAGAAATTTGGCTGTTGATCGCCCGCCTGGACATCGTACCCCTGGCTGTTTTCCGCTTCAGGACCAAAGACGCCCACAATGGTCGCCTTGATGGGGATCACTTTCCCGTCCTTCAGCTTCGCTTCAGTAAAGCGCAGCGCCAGTCTCGATGTTCCGGATGTTCCGGCATTTTGCATATCGTCAGTAGAAACTACGCCAATCAGTTCAGTCCCATTCCGCAGTTCCTGCCCGTCCTTAAGGTGCACCGTTTGGCTCAGCTTGGCTACGAACTGCTCGCCCGGGCGGTCGTTTTTGGCGTCGAGGGTCCGCACCAGCGCAGCGCGCGCGGGCACCATCTCCGCAGCTTCCTGGCGGCCGGCATTCGAATTCACAGTGCTTTGTGACACCTGGGACTCGGCAGTCTGCGCGTTCTGCGCTTCAGCAAAATTTGGCGCGAGAAGCGCGAACGAAAATGCGGCAACCGAAAGACTAATAGCGGCTCCAGTTCTTTTCATGAGAAACACTCTCCTGTTTTTGAAATTGCTAGCGCCTCCCGATGAACTCGAACTGGAGGTTTGTTGCTTCACTAACTTAGACGAGGTTTTTGATGCAATGGTTTTCTAACATCAGGATAGAAGCCACCCGCTGCTTGGTTGATTCATCTAAGTCGCGTCCTATAAGTGATCTACGAAATGGCTCTTTTGCGAATAAAAGATGGGACGCCACAATGTTTGCGTTAGTCGAACGAAGAGAATGAATCTATTCCAGGCTTCATCCATCTAATGTGTTCAATGTCATATCACACGCAACACCCGAAGCCATTATCGGCGCCCCCGCATCTCCGGGCGCGGAGAATGGAGCGCGGCGGCGGCATCACGAGACGGTCGGCAATCAATCAGCGTCCAGCAAATCGCAGGAATAAGTGCTTCATAGGTCAAGCCTGCGTGGACTTCCTATGGGAGACACACACGACTGTTCCCGAGTAGAAAAGACTAAGGTCGAAAGACTAAGTCAGGAAGCGCGATTCAAGCCATTGTTAAAAAGGCCGCCGCAGCAACCCTCTATGAAACTACGAGGTGCCAGAGGGCAACGTGCTCCCGCTCAGCCTAGTTAGGCCGGTTGCTTGAATTCGAACGGCGGCGGAAGCGCTCATCCACAGGTTGACGACCCTTGAACCCGGCTTCCAACGTGTGCCAATGCTCGATGGCCGTTTCACCCATGCGCCAGCAGAGCAGCACAATTTCATCGTCCAGGCGGCAGGGAAAATCAAGAAGTCCCGCCTCCAGGTCTTTCACCTGCACACCGATGGTGTCGATCTCCGCAATCGTTTCGCGCACCCTCTGCAGGTGGCCCTCCACCTCGGCCCGCTGCTTGGTTACTTGTTCCACGTCAACGCGCATGCCACCCGCAAGATAAATGCGCTGCGCCAGCGCGGAGAGACCCTCTTCCGCCGTTTCGGCCGCTTGCTTGCCTTCAATGGCGCGCTTCAGCAGCGATTCCAGCAGCGGCAATAACGATTGAGCTTCGTCGAGTGTGAAGGTCTTCATGGTGGTTTCCCTACTATCAGGATACGACGAAACGCGTTTGGGAACCAGCAACGCATCAACCTGAGTATGCCGGACGTAATGGGTCTGGTTCTCTGCATTTCGCTCATCGGCTTGATGGAATTGATTATCTGCATTTTCGTGAAGCACCTTTCTCCACCATGGAACATCTAAACGTCACGGGCTGTCGATTCTCAATCATGAGGTGACAGGTTGCGCGCTCAACACATCTTGCAGTCCTGGGGCAAGGTCCTCCGGGGACACACCCCCTTACTCTCCATCGAAATCACGCGCGAGTGCCCGCTGCATTGCCCCGGTTGCTATGCCTACGGTTCAAATCACCTCGGCGGGGACGTAACCCTGCGCGAGTTGAGTGACAAACGCGGTGATGATCTGGTGCGTGGTGTGCTCGCCCTGGTGGATCGCCACAAGCCTTTGCAGGTGACACTGGTGGGCGGTGAGCCCATGGTGCGCCATCGTGAATTGAGCCGCATTCTGCCCGAGCTGTCAGTGCGCCGCATCTTCTCCATGGTCGTCACCAGCGGCATCATTCCCATTCCCATGGAATGGATGAAGCTGCCGCTCTTCACTGCCGCGGTTTCGATCGATGGTCTTCCCGAGCATCACAACGTGCGCCGTCATCCTGCAACCTACGAGCACATCCTCGCCAACATCGCCGGCCGCCACGTGAATGTCCATTGGACAATCACCGCGCCAATGCTCCAGCGACCTGGCTACATCGAGGAGTACGTGCGCTTCTGGAGCGCTCGCAGCGAGGTGAGCAGAATCTGGGTGAGCCTTTACTCCCCCCAGCGCGGTGAACAGAGCGCAGAACGCCTGAGCGCCGTTCAGCGTGTATCAGTAGCCAGTGAGCTTGCGAAACTCTCCAGAAAGTATCCCAAGCTCCTCACGCCCGAAGGGTTCACACGGGCCCTGCTGCATCCGCCTTCATCGCCCAGGAACTGCACGTTTTCGCGGCTCTCGAAGAATTACTCCGCCGATCTGAAAACGCATGTCGAGCCTTGCGTGTTCGGCGGCGATCCTGACTGCTCGCAATGCGGCTGCTCGGCCAGTGCGGCGGCGCACTGGGTAAGCGGAATCCGGGTTGCCGGTCCACTCAAGGCAGGTCATCTCCTGCATGGCTCTATGCGCATCGGAAGCATCATCGCCAACGCGCGCCATTTCGCCCTGCCGGCATGGCTCGAGCGCGATCAGAAAACGCCTGCGTCCAAGTCCGACTTGGTGCGGATTTCGATGAACTGATGGCTGGACGTGGTTCACGGTCCGTATTCCGTATTTCTCTTTTCCCGGTTCTCTGATCCCTGTTCTCTCGCCCCCGCCATCATCGACACTACCGCGCACACTGCAAGAATCGCGCCAATCACCGCCAATGAAATCGTAATGGATACGTCGATCCAGTGCGAAGCAAGCATCTTGAAGGCAAAGAAGGCCAGCAGCGCTCCCAGGCCGTAATGCAGGTAGCGCAGCCGGTCGAGCAACGATGCCAGCGCAAAATAGAGTGAGCGCAGGCCAAGTACCGCCGCGATGTTCGACGTGTACACCACAAACGGATCGTGCGAGACCGACAGCACCGCGGGAATGGAATCGACCGCAAACAGCACATCCGTGACTTCGACCGCGAGAATCACCGGCAGCAACGAACCCTTGGCAGGCTGCAGTTTGCGAATCCACTCGGGAATAGCTGCCTTGGCCGAGCCGCCGCGCACCAGCCGCCACGCCGCATACAGCAGAAAGGCACCCAGGATCCACGTGACCCAGGCGAACCGCTGAATCAGCGTGACGCCCGCGGCAATGAACAGCGCGCGCAACACGACCGCCCCCGCCACGCCCCAAAGCAGCGCACGATGCTGCCGTGTGCGGCTGATTTGGAACCCCTGAAACAGCACCAGGAAAACGAATAGGTTGTCGATGCTGAGCGAGGTTTCAATTGTGTAGCCGGCGACCCATTCAAGCGCCCGTTGATGGCCTTGCACCACCGCAATCCAGCCCGCAAACCCTGCTGCGGCCATAGCCAGCACCGCGGTCCACAGCCACGCAACCCTCTGTGCGTGCTCCGTCTCACGTCGACGGCCGGGGAGCCACGAGTCGGCAACCAGCAGCGCCAGCACCGCGGCATGAAATCCGATCCACCATCCCCACGAAGCGCCGGCGATCATCAATTCGATCAACCTTCAGCCAACCCGGCCCGTCTTGTTCAACTCTCTGTAAAAGCCCAGATCCGCACCGCGTAGTTCTTTTGTGATGTAGAGAATCTGTCCATAGTGCATTCCAAAATGCCCCACGACTTGGTAAACCGCATCCAGTCCGCTCACTTGGTCGTACCCTTGAATCTCATAGCGAGCCAGCAGATCGTCAGCGGTGAGCCGTGCCAGAACACCTGAAGCTGCCTCAAGCGTTGCGCCCAGCTTCTCCAGCAGCGCCGATGCTGTAATCAATTCCCTTTCGCCGAATTCCGCCGGCCGCTTGCGCTGGTCTTCGATCCCGTTGAACGATGACACAATCCACTGCCGCACATTTCCATTCAGGTGCAGCATCAGATTCCCGATGCTGTTGCATGCCTCATTGGGCCGCCACCAGACCTGCTCGTCCGTCAGCGATTCGACACATTTTCGCACTCGCGGCCAGTACTCTTCCAGCAGCGTCCGCCGCGAAGACTCAAGAAAGAGCGTAGTAACTTCGGCATGAATAGCTGTCATAGGGGAAACACCCTTTCCGGAGCCAGTTGTTCTCTGATCACTGACCTCTGATCGCTGATCACTGATCACTGCTTCACCGCATATCGATCAGCCGGATCGTCTCCATGATCACGTCGCCATCAATCGCCAGGCTGCGCGCGCTGATCTTGTCCATGGTGTCCTGCGCTGTGTGGTGATAGCTGTTATTAGGCCCATAGTCCAGATCGATCAAATCGATCGAAGCCACGCCGCGCTCGACAAACGGGAGGTGATCGTCCTCCACCGGTTCCTCGGTCTGGAAGAAGAAGCGCTCATCGCCGAACTTCTTCGCCGCCTGCTCCACCAGGTCCACCAGCCAACCCGTGGACCGGCTCTCGCGCTGAATATCCAGCTCGCGATCGCCGATCATGTCGGTCAGGATGAACGCCTTGATGTGACCCAGCGTTCCATCGCGGCCCCATCTCGCGGCCAGGTGGCGGCTGCCGTAGGTTGAGTCCGAAGCCGACCAACTCTTGATTGCCTCTTCGCCGTCAAAAAACACCAGCCACACCGAGTAGCCGTCGAGCTTTTTGCCGTGCGCAGTCTCGGCACGCAACTGGTCGGCGATAGCCATCAGCAATCCTGTCGTCGACCCGCCGTCATTGGCGCCCACAAAATTTATATTGCGCAGCCAGTAGTTGGTCTCGTAGTGCGTCGCCAGCACAATCGCGCCGTCTTTTTTGCCCGGGAAGCGCACGATGAAGTTGCACATATTCACTGGGCCGATGGGTGTGTCGGCCGTGAATTTGTCCTGTTCAAGCTGGTCGTGCTCAAAGTGCGCCTGCAGGAAAGCTTCCGCTTTGGAGTGCCCGGGGCTGGTAGGCCAGCGCGGCCCGATGGCCACAAAATCTTTGGCGTACTCATAGGCCCTGCCACCGCTGAAAGCCTGCCCCGAGCCCGTCGAAGAGTGCCGCTGCGCCTGCGTCATCAGCGGATGCGCGACAATCGACGCCAGCAGCACCGCGCCAACCACGGCTCTCGTCAGAAACGAGAACATTACGAAGTAACCTCTTTTGCTTTGCGCCGCGAAGGATGGACCCACCACGCCACGCCAATTCCAATCAGGTATAGCCCCAGCATGGGAACCGCGTAGATGCACATGGTCCACGGATCGGGGCTGGGCGTAATGATAGCCGCCACCAGAAACACCGCCAGAATCGCGTAGCGAATGTTCTTCCACAAAAACTTCGGGCTCACGATTCCGAACATGGCCAGAAAGAAGATGAGGATCGGCATTTCAAAGCTGATGCCCAAGCCCAGGATCACCGACAGAAAGAAGCTGCTGTACTCCTCAATGGTGATCATGGGCGTGAAGTTGTGGCCAAAGTCGACGACCAGGATTTTCAGCGCGCCCGGCAGCACCCAGTAGTAGCCGAAAGCCGCGCCCGTCAGGAACAGCCCAACCGTAGCCAGCATGAAAGGAACCACAAACCGCCGTTCCTTCTGGTAGAGTCCCGGCGCAATGAATAACCACACCTGAAAGAGGATGAATGGAGATGCAACAATCGCTCCGCCCACCAGCGAAACCTGCAAATCCAGATTCAACGCATCCATCGGGTGGGTAAACACAAGCGACTTGCCGATATGGCTCAGCGGAGCCTGGATGAAATCGACAAACCGGTTATGAAACGACCAGACCGCAAGAAAACCCAGGGCCAGATAAATCGCAGAATGAACGATCCGCCGGCGCAGCTCATCCAGGTGCTCCATCAGGCTCATGCCGGGCAGGTCCGCACGCTGCGTCACTGCCACACGCGCCTTGCCAATTGCTTCCGCGGGGTCAACCATGGTGACTTACTGCCTCCGTCGCGGGGGCGCTTGATTCCGGGGCGCTTGATTCCGTTGTTGAGCCAGTCCGTTCCGGAGTATTGGCGTCCTCGGCCTCCGCTTCCACTCGCGGCCCGGTAGGCTCTTCTGCCTGCCCTGCAGCCTCTGGCTCGGCAGCCGCATGGGATTCGCCCGCGTCAATGCTCTCGGCCGTCGGCTCCATCGAGCCTCCCAGCCGCGCAGGCCGCGTTGCAGGTACTATCTCGCCCGTTGAAGGCGGCAGAACCTGCAGCGTCGTGTCCCCGGTGTGAGCCGCGGCGTCTTCGGTGCGTGCCGTTTCTGCGGCCGTAGTTTCGGGATATTGGTTTTCGCCGGGATACGGCGATTCAATCGTGTTGACGGTCGCCGGCGGGGGATCGGCCGAAACGGACTCCTGCGCAGGCGTCGCCAGGGCAAGCTGCTTCCGCCGCTCCTCTTCCTGCTTGCGGCGGTCGGCGTCCTCGGCCATCCGCAACTCCTCTTCCATCTGGAACTTGAAGTCGTTGGAGGCCTTCCGGAACTCATACATCAGCTTGCCGATCTGCCGCCCGATCTGCGGCAGCCGCCGCGGACCAAACACCACCAGCGCCATGATCATCAGGATCAGCGAGTCGGCCATGCCGATGCTGCCGAATTCAATTGGTGGTGTGCCCATGAAGATCAATGATACCTGCCCGCGCGCAAGGCTCACAAACTCAGCGGGCACATTCCGCCAAGTGGTTACCAGGCTGACCCGCCCGAAGGCGGCGGCCAGGCCCCGGCAAGCTGCCGCAGTAGCACAATTCTCCCGAAATGATAGGCATTATGCGCCCCCAGACTCGCCAGTTGATCCCGCACGGTCATCAAGCGATCGGGCAACCCAGGCCGCGACGGACAACGAACCTGCTTCTCGTGCCGGCTCACGTCCCGCGCAATGGTTGCGGCCTGGCGATTGCCATGAAAAAATCGCTGCCGCAACTCATCCCACGTTTCCCGCCCCGCATCGACCTCTGAAGGAAAACCGTCCGTTGCATGCACCGGATAAGGCGTCTCCAGCCCGTCTATCCAGTCCAGCGTAACCTTCTGCCAATGCGTGATATGCCACAACTCTTCGTAAATGGTCCGCGGCGCCCCCGGCTGAACCCGATGCGCCAGCGTCTGGTCGGTCCCTTCAAGAATTGCGGCGGGGGGCAACGCAGCGCCGTCGCCCGTTAGAACCTGCTCCAATTCATTCGTCATCGGTCACCCTCCGTTCTATACATTTAGACCCGAGCTTACCCCAGCTGGTGTCGGACTTGCTCATCCGGGGGCTCCTGAAACGGAGCGCCCGCTCATCAAAGTACTCCCGTCACTCCGATTGCCGCTTTGTCTCAGGTCGTCGCCCGCCCGGTTTGTTAAAATAGGAACAAGGAAAGCGGTTCACACCTGGCTAAACGGCCGGAGACCGCATTGCTTGTATGTGAAAGGGCTGCAACAACCCCGTGGATGGGGGCGTTGTTTCAGAAACTCCGGCCTTTCGCCGGCGTCTGGATCAACCACAGCGCGTCCACTGCAGCCGGTTGGCTTTCAACATCCCCGCCCGCTGTCCACCAACGGGACCAGCAGGGCTGAAGGCGGAAGACAGTGAATCTGGTCCTTGATGAAGGTACGGCGGTTGCGCCGGATGCTGCCGCGACTTGCAGTCTTGAAAACTATCTCACCCTCCCTGACCACACGATGGACGCCCGCATTGCGGCGGCGCGCGCCACGCTCGGGTCGACAACCGTCCTGCTGGGGCACCACTACCAGCGCGACGAAGTCGTGCGCTTTGCCGACTTCACTGGCGACAGCTACAAGCTCTCCAAAATCGCCGCGGAGACCGACGCGAAATATATCGTATTCTGCGGCGTGCACTTCATGGCCGAGAGCGCCGACGTGCTGGGCCACGACGGTCAGCAGGTCATTCTGCCCGACCTCAACGCCGGTTGCTCCATGGCCGATATGGCCGAAATATCCCAGGTTGAAGCCTGCTGGGAAGCCCTCGAGCGCCTTCACCTCGATGCCGATACAATTCCCCTCACCTACATGAACTCCGCCGCCGCCATCAAGGCTTTCTGCGGCGAGCGGCGGCGGCCTGGTCTGCACCTCGTCCAACGCCGGCGCTGCCTTCCGGTGGGCCTTCGCGCGAGGCAAGCGCATCCTCTTCCTGCCCGACCAGCACCTGGGCCGCAACACCGGCTACGCCATGGGAATCCCGCTCAATGAGATGGCCGTCTGGGACCCGTGGGCCCTGGCGGGAGGTGAAAGTGCCGAGCGCCTCGCGGCCAGCCGCGTTCTGCTCTGGAAGGGCCATTGCTCCGTCCATCAGCGCTTTCTGCCCAGCCACGTCGACCAGGTGCGCGCCAAATATCCCGGCATCCAAGTCATCGTCCATCCCGAATGCCGCTGGGAAGTCTGCCAGAAAGCCGACGCTCTCGGCTCCACAGAGCAGCTCATCTCTCTCGTCGAACAAGCTCCTGAAGGCTCCCAATTCGCCGTCGGCACTGAGATTCATCTCGTCAATCGCATGGCCCACCGCTTCGCCGATCAGGACAAGCGCATTGTCAGCCTCGATGACCACGGCTGCCTCTGCACCACCATGTACCGCATCAGCCCCCAGCACCTCGCCTGGGCTCTCGAAAACCTCGTCGAAGGCCGCGTGGTCAACCGCATCCAGGTACGGGCCGAGCGTGAAGAATTGGGCCAAAGTCGCCCTCGACCGCATGCTCGAAGTGAGATAGCAAACAGACTGCCGTGGCAAACGAGGGACCTCCGCGTCGCTCAACGCCGTCATTGTGCTCGGTGCCTCAGATCAATTCCGGAACAACGTCCCGGATCGGGAAAGCGCAAAAAGGTATCACACTTCGCTGCGATCGCACAAGACTTGCATTTCCCGGCCAGTGCACCTACTATCCGCAATAGAAACCGGCCTGCAAAGCAGGTGGGTGGTCCAACGCTGGTTGAACCAACATTCAATGAACAGGAGCTCGACTCGACAATCGGTTCTGTGTGCCGTGTCCGCCAGTCCGGAATGCCTAATGAACCGCGGAGAGCTCCACCGTCTTAGGACGGGTTCACCAGCGCATCATTCACGGCCCAGTGGGCCGGATTCTACCCTCCACCAAATCTTCCCGGCATAAGTGCATCCCTCGCTGACAGCGACTCCCAACACAAGACCCTGGCCTGAGACGCTATTCTTGTTCAGGTGTATCCCGTTCTCATTCACATCGGTCCCGTCCTCATCCCGTCCTACGGCGCGATGGCGGCACTCGGCGTGCTGCTCGCGCTTACTGTCGCCTTGCGTACCGCCCGTATCGCCCCGGTAAATCCAAATCATCTTTGGAACCTTTGCATCGTCGCGCTGTTCACCGCCATCCTCGGTTCGCGCCTTCTGCTGGTCGCCGTCAACTGGACCGTGGTGCGCAGTCATCCTGCCTGGCTACTCAGCCTGGCCATGGTTCATCACCCGCTGCTGGCCGCCGCAGGCTCGCTGATCGCACTCGCCGCCGCGGCTGTCTACGCCCGCTGGCAGCGCATGCCGATGCGCAACACCGCCGACGCCGTGGCTGCTCCCCTGGCGCTCGCCATGGCCTTCGAGCAGTTCGGCGCGCTGCTGGCCGGCTCCGGATACGGCAGAGAAACCTCCATGCCTTGGGCCGTCGTCTACACCAACCCTTTCGCCGCGCGCTGGAGTGGCGCTCCCCTCGGCGTTCCCGTCCACCCGGTCCAGGCTTATGCCGCACTCGCCTTCCTCACCATCTCCATCTCGCTTCTCGTCTGGCTTCCCTATCGCCGCCAGCGCGGAGACATCGCCGGCCTCTGGTTCCTCTTGACCGGCGCCTCTATCTATTTCACTGAACTATGGCGCGATCCCGAAGGCCGCGGGGTCATGCTACACGGCGCACTCGATGGGCCGCAACTTGCCGCCATCGCATTTGTGCTGGCCGGCGCTCTCCTTCTCCGCCAGCAAAACAGCGCACGCATCGCCGAAAAGAAGCCGGTCCCAGCAACGGAAAACCCGAAGCAGGCGCCGTACATTAACGAGGCACAGCATGCCGGCGAGGTAAAGCATGAATGACTCGCGCACCATCGCCGTGCCTCCTGGAGCTGCCGGGCAGCGCCTCGACCACTTCCTCGCCACCCAACTCGAAGGCGTAAGCCGCTCGCGCGTGCAACTGCTGCTCGATCAGGGCGACGTGCTGGTGGATGGCGCGCGCACCAAGCCCGCCCTCAAACTCCGCGGTGGCGAGCAGATCGTCATTACCGGCGAACCGCGCCCCGCGCCGCTGAAAGCCACCCCTGAAGACATTCCCCTCGATGTGATCTTTGAAGACGCGCACTTCGCCGTGGTCAACAAGCCGGCGGGGATGATGGTGCACGCAGGCTCGGGCCAGAACGAGGATTCGCGCAACCGCGGCACCCTCGTCAACGCGTTGCTCTTCCGGTTTCAGGCGCTCTCTTCCACCGGCGGCCAACTTCGCCCCGGCATCGTACATCGGCTCGACAAAAACACCAGTGGACTCCTGGTTGTAGCCAAGAACGACACGGCTCACGGCGCGCTGGCCGAGCTTTTCTCCAGCCGTCGAATCAGCAAAACCTACATCGCTCTCGTCCATGGGGCCGTCGAGCGCCAGAAGGGAACCATCAACTCAGCCATCAGCCGCGACCCCGTTCGGCGCACGCGCATGACCGCGCGACCTACCGAAAATGCCCGTTCCGCCGTCTCTCACTATGAAGTGGTTCGCCGGCTCACAACCCGCTTTGGCAAATTCACGCTGCTCCGAGTGCGCATTGAGACCGGCCGCACTCATCAAATCCGCGTCCACATGGCTTCCATCGGCCACCCGGTCGTGGGGGACACGCTCTACGGCGCCGCCAGCCAACTCACTGACCTGGTCGCCGCGCAGGCCGCGCAATCCAAAGCTGCGCGCCGGAAGGCTGCACCGGAGAAGCTCCGGCTCAACCGCAATTTCCTTCACTCAGCAAAACTCGAATTCACTCACCCCGCAACCGGTAAGCTGTTAGAGTTTGAAGCGCCCCTGCCGGATGAATTGAACACACTTCTCGCAAAGCTAGAAGACAATACTGTAGCTGGCGCTCCCGGGAATGTCGGGAAGCAAGGGCGCGATTGATAAAATAAGGGAGATATGAACCGAACGATTTTTGGCATGATTCTTGCGGCGGCGTTCCCTGTCTTGGCTCTGCAAGCTCAACAGCCGGCAGCTCCGCCGACCGGCGTTCCTGCGCAATCTGTGCAGGCCTCCGATGCACAGGCGCCGGGCTCAGACTCCACCGCACCGACCGACCAGAACGCGCCCACTATCCGCCTCGGCGTCAACGAGGTCAACCTCATCTTCACCGTGACCGACAAGCACGGCCACTACATTCCCAACCTCAAGCTCAGCGACTTTGCCTTGCTCGACAACCAGAGAGCCCCGGCAAGAGTCAACTCGTTCCATCAGCAAATCAATCTGCCGCTGCGGGTCGGCATCGTGATTGACGCCAGCACCTCCATTCGCACGCGCTTTCAATTTGAGCAGCAGTCCGCCTCCGAATTTCTGCTGGAGACGTTGAAGTCCAACAAGGATCGCGCTTTCGTCATGGGCTTCGATGTCACGCCTACGGTGGAGCAGGACTGGACCGACAATCTCGATGCGCTCGAAGCCGGCATCAACCGGCTGCGCCCCGGCGGGGGTACCGCGCTGTTCGATGCTGTCTACACCGCCTGCCGCGACAAGCTGCTCTCCGCGCGCGGCACCGAACCGGTGCGCAAAGCCATGATCCTCATCTCCGACGGCGATGACAATCAGAGTCGCGTCCATCCCGACGAAGCCATCAAGAATGTGCCAGCGCGCCGAAACCATCATCTACGCCATCAGCACCAACTGGACCCCCAGTCGCGGCAAGGGCGACAAGGATTCTTAGCGACATGGCCGAAGCCACCGGTGGCCAGGTCTTCTTCCCGCCATCCGTCGAAGACATGTCCAACAGCTTCAAAAACATTGAAGAAGAACTGCGCAGCCAATATGCGCTTAACTACACGCCTGCCGACTTCAAGGATGACGGCGCATTCCGCACCATCTACCTCTATTGCACCGATCGGCGATACCAGGTGCGCGCTAAAAAGGGATACTTCGCTCCGCGTCCGTAGCACCGTGTGTGCGCGGTGAAACGGTTCATCGCTCTGCGATCGGGTGCATCATTCTTCCGCATTTTGAGGAAGAATGATGCACCTGTCCCATTTCAGAACTCTCTTCCATCAGTTTCTCCACTCTTGCACCGTCCTGCGAATCTTTCCG
Source organism: uncultured Acidobacteriota bacterium (assembly GCA_963833995.1). GTDB lineage: Bacteria > Acidobacteriota > Terriglobia > Terriglobales > Acidobacteriaceae > Telmatobacter. Next base: position 746,091 of record CAWIAE010000016.1, read on the forward strand.
GTTCCGCCTTCTGAGTTTCTCCCAATCCGCGATGAAATAAGAACAAGGGAGAATCCGGTGATCCGGCAGGCCATTTCGTGCGACATCTGCGGAACTGAAATGCAGCACACCAACCACTGGTTTGTGGCCTACGACCACGGTGAGGAACTCCGCCTCAGCGGGTGGAACTCGCGTATTCGTCTTCGCACCGGCGCCAAGCATCTGTGCGGGCAAACCTGCCTCCACAAGCTGGTTGACGATTTCATGGCCCGAACCCTGGCCGTGCGCGCACCGTCCGCCCCGGCCGCCAAGAGCCTCGCCCCACTTAAGCAACAGAAATCTTCGCGTCCCGAAGTTGCGTCCAACGACACCAGCCTGACTTCACCTTACTCAGCGGCGATCAGCCACGCCGATCCCGTCACCATCGCCTTCGCCGACGAATTTGAATCCTCAGCGCGTATTATCCCCGCGTCTGCGCCGGCTCGATCCGTGCTTGGCTCGCCGCCGTCACCCCGGGTCCCGGCAACCGCTGTTCCTTCAACCGCAACGGCAAACGATGAACCCTTCGTCGAGAACATCCCCAGCTATTCCTCCCGGGCCTGGCGTGCTGAAGCCTGGAAGCGCGAACGCGAGCGTGAAGAGCGCGCCGCCCATCACCCCACTGACACCCCCCGCCGCCGCTCCATAGCCTGAGCCCCGACCACTGCCCCCCGAATCCCTGGCCATTGATCACTGCTTCTGCAACATCTTCATCAGCCCAGCTTCATCCAGCACCGGCACCTTCAACTCCCGCGCCTTGTCCAGCTTTGACCCCGCTTCTTCGCCCGCAACTACGTAGCTGGTCTTCTTGCTCACCGACCCCGCAACCTTCCCGCCGGCAGCTTCGATCCGAGCCTTGGCCTCATCGCGCGTCAGCGTAGGCAGCGTCCCCGTCAGAACAAATGTGAGCCCCGCCAATTGCGTCGACCGCTGCTTTTTCTCCGCCGTCATGTCTACGCCGGCTGCATGGAGGTGTTCCACCAATTCCCGATTCTTCGCCCGTCCAAAAAACTCCAGGATCGCCTCTGAGATCCGCGGCCCCACTTCCTCCACGCGTTCCAGTTCTTCGGCATTCGCGGCCATCACCGCGTCAATCGAACCGAACTCCTCGGCCAGTAACTCCGCCGTACGCTCTCCCACAAACCGGATGCCCAGCCCCATCAGCACCCGCGCCAGTCCCGCATGTTTTGAGCGATCAATTTCCTCCTTCAGTGTGGTCGCCGATTTCTCCGCGAAGCGCTCAAGGCCCGACAACTGCTCGACGGTCAGCTTGTAAAGGTCGGCCACGCTGTGCACCAGGCCGCGCTCCAGCAACTGCTGCACCGCCGCATCGCCCAGCCCTTCGATGTTCATCACCCCGCGCGCGCCAAAGTGCAGCAGCGATTCGCGCAGCTTCGCCGGGCAGTCGGCATTCACGCAGCGGTGGTCCGCCTCGCCTTCCGCGCGCACCACTTCACTCCCGCATTCAGGGCACTTGCTGGGAAACACGAACTTCTTCGTTCCTCGCGGGTGTTGGGCGTCCTCCACAATCTCAGCCACTTTGGGAATCACGTCGCCGCCCCGCTCCACCTTTACCCAATCCCCGATCAGCAGCCCCATCCGCTCAATGAAATCCGCATTGTGCAGCGTTGCCCGGCTCACCGTGGTGCCGCCAATAAAAACCGGCGTCAGCATGGCCGTTGGAGTCAGCTTCCCGGTGCGTCCCACGGTGATCATGATGTCGACCATCTGCGTCACGCCCGATTTCGCCGTAAATTTGTACGCAATCGCCCACCGCGGCGCGCGCCCTGTATAGCCCAGCCGCTGCTGCGTGGCATGCGCAGTCCACCTTCAACACCACTCCGTCGATCTCGTAACCCAGCGTGGCCCGCTGCTTTTCTGCCGCATCGATGAACTTCATCATGTCGTCCACCGATTTCACCCGCCCACGATGCGGATTCACGCGAAATCCCAGCGCTGTCAACGCATCCAGCGTCGCTGTCTGCCCTGCCGCCAGGTATTCGCCCTCCACCAGCAAAAAGTAGGCGTACACCACCAGCCGCCGCTGCGCCACAATGCTCGGCTCCAGGGTGCGCAGTGTGCCCGCCGCCGCATTACGCGGATTCACAGCCGGCGCAAGCCCTTGCCGTTCGCGCTCTTCATTCAGCCGCTCAAAGGCCGTCTCCGGCATCACCGCCTCGCCGCGCACTTCAAACGCCGCCGGCACTCCCGCCTTCTTCAATTGCGCCGCCGAAACGCTCAGCGGCACGCTGCGAATGGTGCGAACGTTCGATGTAATCTCCTCGCCCGTTTGCCCGTCCCCCCGCGTGATTCCGGCGACAAGGCTCGCTCCTCCGCCGACTGCAGGCCCATAGTGCAGCGCGATGCTCAACCCGTCCAACTTCAACTCCGCCGTATACTCCACCGGCAGCGGCCCCGCCAGCTCACGTACCCGTCTGTCCCAATCCGCCAATTCTTCAGCTGAATAAGCGTTATCCAAACTCAGCATGGGCCGCGAGTGCCGCACCTTTTTGAACCCTTCGGCCGGCTTACCCCCGACTCGTTGCGTCGGCGAGTCCGGCGTCAGCAATTCCGGGTGATCCGTCTCCATGCGCTTCAGCTCATTCATTAGCGCGTCGTAGTCCGCATCGCTGATCTCCGGTGCGTCCATCACGTAGTACAAGTGCTCGTGCCGTCGCAACTCCGCGCGCAGGGTCTCCGCCCGCCGCGCCGCCTTCTCATTCTTGTCCTTCTCGTCCATGGGCAGGATTATAGGATGCCAACCGCGAACGGACCGCGATGACTTGCTGACTCGCTCTGCCGCGAAGCGGCGCTATGTTGATAAATGATAAAAACTCAAATCCTGTTCTTATCCGTCAGCTCGCCCGTTACTATGGACTCCAGCGAACTATGGAGCCAGTCACGCATTTCCTTACCGGCGCCTGCATCGGCCGCGCAGGTCTCAACCGCAAATCCGCCTACGCCACGCTGGTCGCCGTTTTGGCCGCCGAGGCCGCTGACATCGACATGCTCTGGGGCTTTGCCGGCCCGGTTAATGAGCTCAAGCACCACCGGGGCATCACCCACACCTTCATCGGCGCTCCGCTCGTGGCTGCGACAGTCGTCGCCGCGGTGTGGCTGCTTCATCGCTGGCGTGAGAGCCGTCGCGCCCGCAAAGCCGCTTTGCTCGAACTCAGTAATGCTGCGCCCTTAGCTCCACCCCAGCCGGTCCGATGGCTTTGGCTTTACATCACCGCCCTCATCGCCGCCTTCAGCCACATCCTGCTCGACTGGACCAACAACTACGGCATCCGCCCGTTTTTCCCCTTCAACCCGCGCTGGTATGCGGGGAGCTTTTTCTTCATCGTCGAACCGGTCCTTTGGGTTCTGCTCATTGCCGCCCTCGTCATTCCCGGCCTGCTCGGCCTCGCCGACCGGGAAATCGGCGCGCGCCGCGTCCCTTTCAGAGGCCGTGCCTGGGCTATCTTCGCTCTTTGCGGCTTTCTCGTTCTGGGTTGCTGGCGCTGGTCGGAGCACGCGCAAGCCGAGGCGATGCTCCAGGCCACCCAGGTCGCCACTGCTCCCGTCACGCGCATTGCCATCGAGCCTTATCCGGTGAATCCCTTTCGCTGGCACGCCATTCTTGAAACCGCCGGCTACTACCAGACCGCCGAGATCAACACCAACAACGGCTCCATCGACAGCGATCCCGAACGCGACGTCCTCTACAAGCCCACGGATACCCCGGCCGTCGAGGCCGCCAAACGCACCTTCCTCGGCCGCGTCTATCTCGACTGGGGAACGTGGGCCGTCGTCCGCGACCTGGGACCCGAGCCTGTGCCCGCCATGGCGCCTCCCCAACTGCCGCCCGGTCGCACCTGGACCACCGTCCAGTTCTCCGACCTTCGCTTTGATTACTCGTTCCGCAGCACCGGACGCCCCACCGGTCCCTCGCCTCTCAGTGGCTGGGTGTACATCGTCGACGGCCGTGACGAAGCCGGCGAAGCATTGGGCGGCCGCGAACAGAAGTAGCCGAGAACAGCGTCCTTGGGCGACCCCCGCTTGCTCCGGACGCCATTCCGTGGTTCAGCAAAATTCTGCGTGCCGGATGGATCGCGGTCGTGATAGCTTCATCACGAGCCAATGGCTGATCAGGAGAACGCCGGAGAGTGCGTTCCCCAAAACCCCTTGGCGGTTCATCCATCCGGCATCCTTTCGAACGCTTCGACGAAATGAAGACATGAAGACAAAGGAGACCCCATGGCATATTGCAGCAGTTGCGGTACGGCTCTGAACGACGCAGCGGCTTTCTGCGAAAGCTGCGGCAAACCGACAGGATTGCGGGAATCGGCTCCTGTCGTCGCTGAGAATACAACAGGCTCCGGCTGGACGAAGGTTCCCAACCAGCCGGTTGCGCCACCGGCCAGCCCCTCCGCTGCTGGTTGGACGACCCCTCCGACCCCGCCTGCCGCGCAAGCCGGCTCATCGGGCTCAGCCTGGACCCAGATTCCCAACCAGCCCGTCCCCCCTCCATCCACAGCGTCAGCCTCCGGTTGGACGCCCACTCCTTCGACCCCGCCCCCAAGTGAGGCTGGTGCGCCAAGCCCCGGCTGGTCGCAGGTTCCCAACCAGATCGCTGCACAGCCGATTGCCGTATCCGGCGCCCCACCCCTCGTAGCATCCGCGCTCACACCCAACGTCGCGGCTGCGCTCGCTTATCTTCTGGGGTTCATCACCGGAGTCCTTTTCCTTGTGATGGAGCCGTACAAACGGGATCGGTTTGTTCGCTTTCACGCGTTTCAGTCCATCCTTTTCTGCTTTGCCTGGATTGTCATTCAGATGGGGTGGAGGATCTTCTGGGGACTCCTGCTCAATATCAGCGGGTATCTCTACTTCATCGGAGCCCCGATTCGACTGCTGATCTCGCTGGGGCTGTTTTTGTTCTGGCTCTATGTGATGTATCAGGCGTACCAGCAGAAGGAGTACCGCATCCCGATCATCGGCGCAATTGCGGCGCAGCAGGCGGGCTGAGGGCTCCGCCACTTAGCCGCCTGGGGTTCAATGCGCGACATTGCTTCGCATGAAATGAAAAGTTTTGTTCACCCTGCGGGCCTTCCTGGTTGACCCACTGACCCCCGACCCTCAGAATGGATAGAGCACTGCCTCACCCCGAAAAACGTTCTATCGGGGAATTTCGATCAAGAGGTGTTCATGTCCGCCTACCTGCTTTTGCTATTCGCTGTTTTTAGCCGCGTTGTGCCTCACCCTGACTGGCTCAACTTCACCGCTGTGGGCGGCGCCCTGCTCTTCTTCGGCGCGCGGCGCTCGTGGCGCGAGATGCTGGCCCCCTTGGCCGCCTTGATGGCTACCGATTACTGCCTCACCGTCTTCTCATACCACTACGCCTTTCAGTGGCAGGCCTACATCACCACCTGGGCGTGGTACCTGGCGGTGATGGCGCTGGGCTGGATCCTGCTGCACACCCGCACCACGTTTCTCCGCGTGGCGGCGGGCGTCGTGCTTGGGCCAACGTCCTTCTTCATGGTCTCGAACTACGCCGTATGGGCCTCGGGCGCCATGTATCCTCGCAGCCTCGCCGGCCTGGGAGCCTGCTACGCCGCCGCCGTGCCCTTTTACCGCAACGATCTCATCTCCACCGCGCTGGTGGCCGGCGCTGTTTTCGGAGTGCCTGTCCTGGTCCGCCGCTTGAAAGGTGTCGAACCTCAGCCGGCTCTCGCCCGCAAGTAGATCCCGAACCGGGCCGGTTCAGCAGAATCGGCCCCTTGCCTGAATTCCGCGCGCCAATTCTGCGTCCTTCCGGCTAGCTTGCCCGCGCCCCGTTCCGCCGACGCTTGAACCACCACCAGAACCCGCCCACCGCCAGACAGCACACCACCAGGGAAGCTGTCAGGGCGTGATGCGCCACTACATTCACCGCTCCCGGTCCCAATTTGAGCACCAGCAGCGACAGCGTTATCCAGCGCACCATGCGGCCGCAAAACACCGCCAGCATGTAGGGAAGTACCCTCATCTCAAACACGCCGGCGGCAAATACAAATATCTTCCAGGGAGTTGGCGGGGGCATCATGGAAGGAATCATGACGGCCAGAAACTCCTGCCTTTCAAACCTGTTCCGTAACTGCTCCAGCCGATCGCGGTTCACATGCTTCAGCAGGAAAAGTTCCCCGCCGGCTCGCCCCAGTCCGTAGGGCGCCAATCCTCCCAGTGCCGAACCCGCCGCAGCAAGCAGGCAATAAGCCCAGAAGTGGCTCTTGTCGTGCCAGACCCAGCCAGCGATAAAGAGATCCATCGGCACCGGAATGGAAGAGGAGTCGAGAATCGCGGACACGCCGGCTCCCCAGAACCCCAATTGGGCCATGAACGCCAGTGCGAACTTCCATTTGGCAACAATTCGTGCGAGAAACTCTTTCAAATGGGTCTCTTTCCGTCTTCAAATCCGTCCATTCCAAAAGGATCATTGTACGGTCCTTGGATGGACATCGCCGGGGTTGCGTGTTGTCTCGGAGATGAGAGAATAGACAGGAAGGACTCGCAACGGAGCTGCCGGAGCGCCTTGAAGCTCCAGCTGGATGAATGCCCATCACCGAATCCCAAACTACTGTGAACGAGCCTGACGAGCCCACCGGAACTGGCCCGAACACAGGCAGCGTGACCCCGAACGGCTCGCAACCGCCAGGCGAACAACCCGAGCGGCCCGTTATCTCCACCTCGCGCTGGATCGACTACGACACCCACGAACTGCTGGAAATGATCAGCGAGCTCGAAGACGAGCGACGCTGGGCCCGCCTGCGCGAAGGCATCTGGCTCGCCATTCTGATTCACGTGATGGTTCTTTCCGCCATCACCTGGATTCCAAAATACATCTTCAAAGTCCCGGCGGTGATAGACCCGTTTGACGCCATCAAGCAACGCAAAGACCTGAGCTATCTCGATTTGCCTCCCGATGCCCTGCGCCAGCTTCAACCCAAGGTAAAGATCAAGCCGGTTCCTGAAAAGCCGCCGCAAATCGACAAAAAGACGCTGGAGGCGCTCAACAAAACCACTCCGCCGCCGCTTCCGGTTCCGGAAAAACAACCGGAGGTGCAGCCGCCCGTTCAGCCGCCACCGACCCCGCCCAAGCCCGAGTCGCAATCTCAATTTGAGGCACCCAAGCCCCAGGCGGTTCCAGCCCGGCCCAACTTTGCCATGGGCTCGCAGAATCCCGCCGACCAGTTGCGCGATGCCATGCGGGGCGCAGCGCGCAATCCCGGCTCCGGAGTGAACAACCTTCCCTCCAACGGAGGATTATCCCAGCACCCCGGCGCGGGCAGCGGCGGAGTGCAGGTCCTCTCCGACACGCAAGGCGTGGATTTCAACAACTGGCTGCAGCGTTGGCATTGGGAGACGGAACGTACCTGGGATCCCCTGATCCCGGATGAAGTCAATCCTCCGATTCTCAAGTCCGGCGCAGTCGTTATCCGCTTCAAGGTGCTGCCCAATGGCCGTCTGATGGATGGAAGCATGGTACTCGAAGGTCGTTCCGGCGACACCGGTCTCGATCGCGCTGCCTGGGGAGCATTGACAGGCTCCAACTATCCCCCGCTCCCGAGAGAGTTTCATGGGCCGTACCTGGAACTCCGCGCAATCTTTCTCTATAACATGGAGCCCAAGTAACAGGGAGCCCGGGCAAGGATCTTCTTCCCACCGCAGCCAGCAGACAATCCCTCTAACGTGCTTGTGCTTCTTTTGCGGGTATCTCGACGCGTGCCTCGGGGCGAGGCAGATTGGGCGCACTTGGCGGATTGACAGACGTAGGCTTCGAGTGCAGAAAGATTCCATCCTGCTCAAGCAGCGCGTCGTAAACCGGGGTATGACGCCAGTAGCGCGCCAGCGCGAAGCAACTCATATTGGCGATCATCAGCGGCAGAATCAGTCCATAGCCGCCGGTCATCTCAAAGATGATGAGCACCGAGGTCATGGGCGCGCGCACCACTCCGGCAAACACCGCGCCCATCCCCACCACCGCGAAGGCGCCAATCGAGTCGGCTGAGTGATGGAAGACCGCGACATCAAGGTAGCCGACCGCGCCCCCCAACATTCCCCCCATGTAGAGTGCTGGGGCGAAGATGCCGCCCGCGCCGCCGCTGGCATAAGAGGTGACCGTTGCGGCGAGCTTGAGCACGCACAGCGCGGTCATGGCCACCACGGTCAGCGATTCGGCGCCGGTAAGAGCAAGCGTGAGAGTCTTGTAGGGATCGCCTGCGATACCGTTTTGGTGGAAGAACAGAATCGCCACCACGGCAAAGCTGCCCGTGGCCGCTCCGCCGAGCGCCGGGTGTACCCATTTGGGAACCGCGGTAAGCCGTTTGAACCAGGCGCGCAGCCACAGCAGCGAATCGGTAAATGCAACCGATACGATTGCAGCCAGCAGGCCGAGCAGTGCATACCAGACCAGAGATGAGTCATTAGCCAGTTCGTAATGCCGTGGCACATGAAAGATCGGATTCGAGCCGAGGACCCTGTTCTCCACCACGGCGGCCAGCGCCGCGGCCACGATCACGCCGGAAAGCATGGTCTGGTCCAGGCTGCCGATCAGCTCTTCCAAGGTGAAGGTCACGGCGGCAATGGGCGCATTGAAGGCTGCGGCGATGCCTGCCGCCATGCCCACCGAGGTCATCCTGCGGCTGTTTTTGGGGCTGAATCTGCCGATGCGGGCCAGCAAGCTGCTGACGCCGGCGCAGATGTGAACGGTGGGGCCTTCAACGCCCAGCGAAGCACCCACGCCGAGTTGCAGGGTGCACAGCACAAACTTGGCAACTGTCTCCTTGAGGGAGACATATCCTGAACGGGTAACGAAGGCCACCTTAACTTGCGGAATGCCGCTGCCTGCCGCCGCCGGTACCCAGTAATAAAGGCCGAGGCCGGCGACAAGGCCGCCCAGCGCGGGCGTCAGAATCGTCCACCATATCCAGGAATTACCGGGGGCCGAGGTCGCGCGATTGATGAAAAACGAGTAAAGGTAGGCGACGCTTATGTGAAAAGCTACGGCAGACAGCCCGCACAACCCGCCGGCTAGAATCGTGAACGCCAGCAGCCGCTGGCGCTCGTTCGGCATCCGGTCCATCAACCAGGCGACAAAACGCGAATAAAGACCTGCCAATCCGGCCCATGAACTCAATTTGTTTTCGACCTCACCAAGAAGGGCTTGCACATCTGTGCGGGATGCTTGCTCTTCAAGTATAGGTGCAAGCATCGCGCAGCGGTTCAGACTGTGGACGACTCGGAACGTTCGGCATCAACAACCTGACAAACGGGAAGCTTCGAAATGGGCCCAACGATTCCCCGGAATCAGCCGTCCGCGATAGAATTTTGACGTATTCGATGCGCGCCTACCCCGCCATTTCCGTCACGCCTTTTCTCAAGCGCTTTCGCCATGGCCGCCCCGACCGTGGACGTCGCCCCCGGCGCTGAGTAATCTATCGCGTTGAACAGTTTCCGGCCAGTGCCGGGGGGCTCTTCGCGCGGCCGCCAACTGGCTCCGGAAGGCCGGAGTCCGCATTTTCTGATTTCAGAGTCGATCCGCCCGACTGCGGATAGAAAGGTTTCCTCCCATGAATAGTTTTGCCAGCCGTGCCAAGCTCGAGTCCGGCAATCGCTCCTACACCATCTATCGCCTGCCTGCGCTCGCCGCACGGGGTTTCAATCTGACCCGTCTTCCCTTCAGCCTGAAGATTCTGCTCGAGAACCTGTTGCGCCGGGAAGATGGCGTCAACGTTACGGCCGCGGACATCGAGTTTCTGGCCAACTGGAATGCCAAAGCCGAACCGAGCCGCGAGATCGCCTACATGCCCGCCCGCGTGCTGATGCAGGACTTTACCGGAGTGCCCGCTGTGGTGGACCTGGGCGCCATGCGCGACGCCATCAAGACCCTGGGTGGAGATCCCGAGCGCGTCAATCCCCTGGTGCCTGCCGAACTGGTCATCGATCATTCCGTCCAGGTGGATGAATTCGGCACCGCGGCTGCCTTCGAGGCCAATACGCTGCTTGAGTTCCAACGCAACCGCGAGAGGTATGCATTCCTGAAATGGGGTCAGACGGCCTTTCGCAATTTCAGCGCCGTGCCTCCGGGCATGGGCATTTGCCACCAGGTGAACCTGGAGTACCTGGCCCGCGTGGTCTTTACCACTGAAGTCGACGGCGAAATGCTTGCGTATCCTGACACGCTGGTCGGCACCGATTCCCATACCACAATGATCAACGGCCTGGGCGTGCTGGGCTGGGGCGTGGGCGGAATCGAGGCCGAGGCGGCCATGCTCGGTCAGCCAGTTTCCATGCTGGTCCCGCAGGTGGTCGGCTTCCGGCTCACCGGGAAACTGCCTGAAGGGGCCACGGCCACCGACCTGGTGCTCACAGTGACGCAGGCGCTGCGCAAGCTGGGTGTAGTGGGCAAGTTCGTCGAGTTCTATGGCCCGGGAATCGCCGAGCTTCCGCTGGCCGATCGCGCCACCATCAGCAACATGGCGCCCGAGTACGGCGCCACCTGCGGCATCTTCCCGGTGGATGCGGAGACCCTGCGCTACCTCAAGTTGACCGGCCGCAGCGCAGAGCAGATCGCGTTGGTCGAGGCCTACTACAAGGCGCAGGAACTGTTCCACACCGGCAGTTCACCGGAAGCCGAATATACGCAGACCCTGGAACTGGACCTGGGCGCTGTGGAGCCCAGCGTGGCTGGACCCAAACGGCCCCAGGACCGCGTGCTGCTGAAGGACGCCGCCTCCAGCTTTGCGCAGCAATTGCCCACGCTTCTCGCTCCCACCGCCAAGCCGCTGGGATCGCGGACAGCCGCCGCATGGAAGCGTCAGGCCGTCACGGACGCCGCCGTGGCCGTCGAAGACTTCGAGGGTCCCCCCGCTTCGGGCTCGACTTCCGTCGCGGTCAACCCATCTTTCCGCACCACCCCTATGACGACCGTCGCCCAAAACACCGTCCAAGCCCGATTCGGCGTCGATCCCGACCAGTATCTCGACCACGGATCGGTGGTCATCGCCGCGATCACCAGCTGCACCAATACCTCGAATCCCTCGGTAATGGTGGCCGCAGGCATCCTCGCCAGGAAAGCCGTTGAAAAAGGGTTGACCGTGCCGCCGTGGGTAAAGACTTCACTCGCACCGGGCTCGCGCGTGGTAACGGATTACTACACCAAGGCCGGCCTGCTGCCCTATCTCGAAAAGCTGCGCTTCAACGTCGTGGGCTATGGCTGCACAACCTGTATCGGCAACTCCGGCCCGTTGCCCGCGGACGTTTCGAAGAGCATCGACGAGCACGGATTGGTTGCCGTGAGCGTGCTCAGCGGCAATCGCAATTTCGAGGGCCGCGTCAATGTGGATGTCCGCGCAAATTATCTGATGAGTCCGCCGCTGGTGGTGGCCTATGCGCTCGCCGGCAAAATCGGCCACAACTTCGAGACCGATCCCCTGGGCAATGACCAGGCAGGCAAGCCTGTGTATCTCCGGGATATCTGGCCCACGCAGAAAGAGGTTTCCGAGGCCATTGAGAAAGGATTGTCCAGCGAGAGTTTCCGCAAAGAGTACGCCACCGTCTCCAATGGGGATACAAACTGGCAGGGCCTCAGCTTTCCCACCGGCGATGTGTACCAATGGGAACCGGACTCGACCTACATCCGCCAGGCCCCGTATTTCGATGGCATGACGCAAACCCCACCGGCGCTCTCCGATATTTTGGGTGCGCGCGTGCTCGCCGTTCTAGGCGACTCGGTAACCACGGACCACATTTCGCCCGCCGGTTCCATCAAGGCCAACGGTCCGGCAGGCAAATACCTTGTGGAACATGGCGTGAAACCGGCGGACTTCAATTCCTATGGTTCGCGGCGAGGCAATCACGAGGTCATGGTGCGCGGCACATTCGCCAATGTGCGCTTGCGCAACAGGCTCGCGCCAGGCACCGAAGGCGGCGTTACCCGCCTGCTGCCGGAGGGCGAGCAGATGTCCATCTTCGACGCCAGTGTCGCGTATGCCGAGCGCGGCGTGCCACTCATCATTCTCGCCGGCAAGGAGTACGGCTCAGGCTCTTCGCGCGACTGGGCGGCCAAAGGGCCCAAACTGCTGGGCGTTCGCGCCGTAATCGCCGAGAGCTTCGAGCGCATCCATCGCTCCAACCTTGTCGGCATGGGCATTCTGCCTTTGCAGTTTGACGCAGGCCAGACCGTCGAGACGCTCGGCCTCAGCGGCGAGGAGCTCTACGACTTTCCCGGCCTCACCGCGATGCTCAAATCTCGCTTTGCCAATGGCCGAGTCCTCGCTGTGAAAGCCACTGCACCCGATGGGACGGTGAAGCAGTTCAACACTCAGGTCCGCATCGACACCCCGCAGGAGATTGAGTATTTCGAGCACGGAGGGATTCTGCAGTATGTGCTGCGGCAGCTCGCAGCAAAGTAAACGAACCCCGCGAATCGCCTGGAACCGAAAACCCGACAGAAAACGCCATTCTTTGCCGTGAGTGGCGTTTCTTTTTTTCGTCCAGATGAACGCAGTAGACAATCAGGGATTTGATATCTTGGGCGGATTGGGCGACGGAAATCTCTGGAAGGTCTTCGGTTTCCGCGCGCCGCGCTTTGGCTTGGCCGCGACTGCAGCCTGCGAAAGTGCGGAGACCACCACTTCCTCTGCGTGAGGAGCAAAGAAGCGCACACCCTCCTGCTTGTGTTCACCCAGCACATGCAGGCGCAGAAAGTTGGTAGAGCCGGACTTGGTGCGGGTGCCGGCCACAATCGCGATCACCTCGCGGCTGCGGACGTATCCGTATTGTTCGAGCAGGCTCTCCGCCACTTCCACCAGCGCTTCGGTGGAGTTAACCTTGGGGCAGCGGATTGGAATCGTTCCCCAGAGCAGATTCAGGCGGTTGATGGTGACATCGATCGGGCTGAGAGCGAAGATGGGCGACGACGGATGATACTTCGAAAGCTGCCGCGCCGTGGCTCCGGATTCAGTGAACAGCGCAATCCCGCGCAGGTCCAGATCGTCCGCGGCGTGCGCCGTCGCTTCGCAGATGGTTTCGGCAATCGAAAGATGGCTCAGCCGCTGGCGAGGCTCGGTCTCGATATCTTCCTTGATGTGGCGCTCGGCTTCAGACACAATGCGCGCCATCATTGAGACTGCCTCCACCGGGTACTTGCCCCACCGCCGATTCGCCAGAGAGCATCACCGCGTCGGTACCGTCGTAAACCGCATTGGCCACGTCGGAAACCTCGGCGCGCGTGGGCCGCGGGTTTTCGATCATCGACTCCAGCATCTGCGTCGCCGTGATCACCGGTTTGCGGATATTCCGCGGCCCGCCGGATAATGTGCTTCTGAATAGCAGGCACCTTCTCCGGAGGCACCTCCACGCCCAGATCGCCGCGCGCCACCATGATGCCGTCGGCGGCCTGCAGAATGCTGTCGAGATGTTCGATGGCCTGCGGCTTTTCCAGCTTGGCGATGATCCACGTTTCACCTCCGTAGGCCGAAACGCGATTGCGCACCAGGCGCACATCCTCCGCCGTCCGAACAAAGGAGACGGCGATCGCATCCACGCCATTGTTGAGCGCAAACTCAAGATCGAGAGAATCCTTGTCGGTCAGCGAGGGAACGCGCACCGGAATGCCGGGAAGATTGATGCCTTTGTTCTCTCCCAGCATGCCGCCGTTGATGACATCGCAAACTACATCGGCGACCAACGACCTCGTGGACGCGCAACTCGATCAGGCCGTCGGAGAGCAGAATGCGCGAGCCCTGCTCCACATTCTCTGCCAACGTCTTGAAGGTGGTTCCCACCAGCGATGCGGTTCCCGGAACGTCGCGCGGCGTAATGGTCAGCCGATGACCGGCTTTCAGCAAAACAGGCAGGCGATCCTTCAGTTTCGAGGTGCGGATTTTGGGCCCCTGCAGATCGCCCAGAATGCACAGCGGTTTATGCTCTTCGCGGCTCACCTTGCGGATCATCTGGATCAGGGCCAGTTTCTCCTCGTGCGTGCCATGGGAAAAATTCAATCGAACAACATCGATACCGGCACGAACCAGCTCGCGGAACACCGGTTCGGTATTCGATGCCGGCCCGAGAGTGGCAACAATCTTTGCGCGGCGTTGAATAGGGGATTCGGTCAGGCTCGTGTCAGAGAACGGCATTCAAAAACTCCAAAAGATTTGGGTTGGGAAAAGGGGAAATTGAATTATAAGAAACCTGTCCTATTGTACACGGGGGCTCAGCTCGAACTCCGCTCATCGCCGCATGTGCAACGGCCAATTGGCCCGTCAACTTGGGGAAGAAATCGATTTTGCAAAGCCTTCGGTGGAATCCCGTTCCTGGCGCGCCCTGAAAAGCACTCCGTTCAACTCCGCACCCAGAAGCGCGCTGAACGCCGTAATGTAAAGCCACACCAGGGTGGCGATGCCGGCTCCGAAGGAACCGTAAAATCTGGAATAGTCAGCTACCCGCGTCACATACCAACCGAAGGCCAGCGTAGCTGCGAACCAGGCAACTGTTGCTGTGATCGCGCCCGGCATCACCCGCACCCAATGCTCCGTCCGCTTGGTCCCAAAATGATAGAGTGCGCCGAGAACGGCGGCACCGGTGAACAACGCGATTGCCCACCGCACCATGCGCCAGAAGAGAAGCACAATGTGGCGCAGCTCGTGGTTCGCCGTTCCGATCATCCACGATTCAATCTGTCTGCCGAAGACAAGCACGAGAGTAGCGAGAGCCATGGGAATCAGCACGATGGGCACCAGCAGAAGTGCGCGGAGCCTGCGCCGCCAGAAATCCCACTCCGAGCGCGGCAATCGATAGGCGCGGCGAAAGCCTTCCATCAGCGAAAGCATTGTCCCCAAACCGGCGAAGAGGCTGAGGCTGGCCGCAGAAAAAAGCAACTGAACTGACAGCAAGTGGCGCGCTTGCATCGACGACTGCAGCAGCGACAACGTATCTTCAGGCAGAAAATGCACGTAAGAGTTGCGAATTTCGCCCATGAACGTGGTCCCCTGCGGTATCAATGCCATGAGTGTGGTGACCACTACAACCGCTGGAAACAGCATCAGCATGCCGGAGTAAGCGGCCGCCTTGGCCGTATTCAACATGTCGTGTTCGAGGGCCAGCCAGATTGCCTTCTGTAGCTTGGCAATAAAATATCTCATGCGAGTCACAAGCAACAGTAGAGCATTTCTGCGCACTCTGGTCACGCCCGCCGCAGGATTTCTCGTCCGCAAAGGCGGCCCGTTGTCGATGGGCCATAGCCGCTGCCCGACGTTAGCGGCTGAAACCGTTTATCATGGCCGGGTTATGAAAACTGCACTCGGCCGCCTCTCGCCTCTCTTCCTCCTCTCATTCCTTCTCACCGGGCCTGGACCGCTGGCTGGTGTCGCGCAGGGGCAAGCTACACCGAATGCCCAGATCGATTCAAACGCAACCAAGGCGCGCGTCGAGTCCCTCTTGAACAAGATGACGCTTGACGAAAAAATCGGGCAACTGGTGTCGTATTCGGCCGGCTTCGCCACTGGGCCAGCCGCCTCAAACCTGAGCTACGACCAACTGGTCGCGAATGGCCAGGTGGGGTCGATGTTGAATGTGGTAGGCGCGGACAGGACCAATCACTACCAGCACATTGCCATGGAAAAAGCGCGCCTGCACATCCCCCTGCTCTTTGGGCTGGATGTCATTCACGGTCACCGGACTACCTTTCCCATCCCCCTGGCTGTGGCTGCAAGCTGGGACACCTCCGCTGCGGAAACAGTGGCGCGAACCGGTGCCGAGGAGGCCCGCGCCGATGGCGTGAACTGGGTTTTTTCGCCGATGGTGGATATTGCCCGGGATCCGCGTTGGGGACGGATTGTGGAGTCAAATGGGGCAGACGCCTTCCTCGGTTCAGCCATGGCGCGGGCCTGGGTGAAGGGGTATCAGCAGGACGATCTTTCCAAGCCGGATTCGGTGGCGGCCTGCGTGAAGCATTTTGCCGCGTACGGCGCGGCGATTGCGGGACGCGACTACAACGCGACCGACATGAGCCTGATCACGCTGAGACAGGTTTACCTGCCGCCCTACCAGGCCGCCGTGGACGCCGGCGTGGCTACGGTGATGAGCTCGTTCAACTCCATCAATGGCATTCCCGCCACCGCCGATCCGCTTACGCTGACGCAGATTCTGCGCAAGGAGTGGAATTTCGGTGGCTTTGTAGTCTCCGACTGGGGCGCGGTAGCCGAGCTGCTGAACCACGCCATTGCCGCGGACGGCGCCACTGCCGCCCGCAAGGCTCTGGAGGCCGGTGTCGATATGGACATGGAGGGAAACCTCTACGGAACCACCCTGGCCGCCCAGGTGCGCTCGGGAAAGATTCCGGAATCTATTGTGGATGAGGCAGTTCGGCGCATTCTCCGGGTCAAGTTCGCGCTCGGCCTCTTCGACCATCCCTACACGCAGCCGGGACCGCCGTACGAAGCCACGAAGGAAAAGCGGGCCGTGGCGCGCAAGATCGCCGACGAGACCATGGTGCTGCTCAAGAACGACGCGGTGGAGGGGGCTGGAACGCTGCTTCCGATGAAGGGCAAGGCGAAGAAGGTGGCGCTGATTGGCCCCATGGCCGACGACCCGGTCGACCTGCTGGGCGCCTGGTCCGGGCAGAGCAATCCCAAGGATGTGGTTACCCTGAAGGCGGAGCTTACAGAGAGGCTGGGCGACCGGCTCCTCTACGCGGTGGGATGCGGCCTGCTTTCGGGCGAGGACGAGAACATCCTGAAACATCTGACCTTTGGCGGTCCGGCCGCGGCCGAGGCGAACGAGCCTCTTCCCGACGACGCAAAGACGATTGCCGAGGCGGTAGAGACGGCAAAACAGGCCGATATCGCCGTTCTGGCGTTGGGAGAGCCCACCAACTGGATGGAAGGCGAAGCCTCAAGTCGCGCACATCTGGGCTTTACGGGGTCGCAGGAAAAACTGCTTGAAGCCGTGGTGGCGACGGGCAAGCCGGTGATCCTGGTGGTATTGGCGGGACGTCCCCTGGTGCTGAAGTGGGCGGCTGCGCATGTGCCTGCCATCCTGGAAGCCTGGAGTCCGGGGATCGAGGCTGGCCCGGCGGTAGCCGATGTGCTGTTCGGCGACGTGAACCCATCGGGCAAGTTGCCGGCCGGCCTGCCCCGCGCCGTCGGGCAGGAACCCCTTTATTACGATCAGCTTCCCACTGGGAGGCCGGCGCACGGCGACCTCAGCCACATGCCGCGCAACTCTGAAGAAAAGTTCCTGTCGCGCTACATGGATGAGGAAAATTCGGCGCTGTTTCCGTTCGGATGGGGGCTAAGCTACACCCGGTTCAGCTTCTCCAAGCCGACCTTGAGCCAGGCGGAGGTTCCGGTGGGGGAGATCCTGGATGACCACAAGCCGGTGACGGTGGTGGGCGTGGAAGTGACCAATACCGGCAGCGTGGCGGGAACCGAGGTGGTGCAGCTTTACATCCGCGACACGGTGGCCAGCGTGGAGCAGCCGGTGCGGGAGCTGAAAGGTTTTGCGCGCGTCGAACTCGCCCCCGGCGAGACGACGCACGTCACGTTTCCCCTGGGTTTTGACGAGCTGAACTTCTATAACGTTGAGGTGAAGCGCACCGTGGAGCCGACCATCTACGACATCTGGGTGGGCGGCAGCTCTCTGGCGACGGCGGAAACCTCGTTCAAAGTCACCGAATGAGGGGCGGGATTGGGTCTTCAAAAGTGGCATATGGGTGCCACAGTTGAGGGGGTGAGTTTTTTGGATCAAAGTGTGCACATGGAAGTGCACAGTTCGCTTAAAAGTGTGCACATGGAGGTGCACAGTTGGTCAAAAGTGAGATTTGGCAGAGAGCTGGGGTCAGAGATCAGTGGCTGTATTCGAAGATTTGCGGATTGTTTCGATGATATGATCGGGCTGCCCAAAGGAGGAATTGTCCATGGCAGATGAGCTCCCCACTTACGAAATGACACCCAAGCCCTTGGGATTCAGAGCACTCATCGGCGGTGGATTGGCAATCTGCATTGGGCTTCTGCTCCTCGCGTTCGATCCGAGTCCAGCCGATCGGATAGCTGGGGTCTTTGTTGGCGTCGGTGTCTTCTTCGTAGTCGTCGGTCTAGTCGCTCCCCAGTTGTCGCACGACTAGCTGCCCACCCTAGTCTTTTCCAATTTCAGCAAATTGGGTGCCCCAGATTTAGGCGAGGGTCTTTCAAAGGAAAGCATGGGCGGTGATACTCCCGCTCGCGCATCCTTCCCCTTGCCTGTCATCCTGAGCGAAGCGAAGGATCTGCGGTTGTTCTTTCCGTCACCGCAAAAGCAGGCACCACCGGATGCGATGCCATAGATCGGCGAGCATAGCTATTTCACATACATCATGGCGAGCCGCAGCCGCACGCTCTACATCGGCGTCACTGGCGACCTTCACAAACGTGTGTTTCAGCATAAGTGGAAAGAGCTCGACGGCTTCACGGCAAAGTACAACTGCGATCGGCTCGCGTGGTTCGAAGGACACCAGGATATTGCACGGGCGATCGCCCGAGATAAGGAACTGAAGGGCTGGAGACGAGCAAAGAAGATTGCGTTGATTGAGTCGATGAACGCAGTCTGGACGGATTTGAGCAGTGACTGGTACGAATACGGACCAGCAGATTACAAACGAGCCCTGGATCGAATGGAAACATAAAACAACCGCAGATCCTTCACTACGCTTCAGGATGACAAATATATCGTAAATATATATAAACAAGCAACATAATATTTTGATATCATCTATACAAGTCCTGCACAGATACGCAGAGTCAATGACTTGCCGGAAAAATCTGCACGGAATCTGCACAGGACGCATCGAAAACAGATAGAGGCGAACATGGCATTCGTCACCGACAAAGCGGAACTCAAGCCGGGCCTGGTTCTCTTCCGGCGTGGCGACGTGGATCATCGGATGTGGTATTGCCGCATGAAAATACCCAAAGCCGACCGCTACAAGACGGTTTCGCTCAAGACGACCGACATCGAGGTGGCGCGGGAACGCGCCTTCGACCAGGACGCAGACATCCGGTTCCGCTTAAAGCATGACGTTCCTGTGTTCAACCATCCCTTCCGCGAGGTGGGGCGAGAGTATCTGCTGATGCAGGAGGCGCGGGCGAGACGCGGAGAGATCAGCGCGGCGCGGCCCAGGAAAGTTCGCGCCATCATCGAAGGCGCTTTAGACCGATATGTAGGCTCAACGCAGGTCCACCTTATTGGCGATGAGCTTTGGGGCGGCTATCCGGCATGGCGGCGGGAGAACGGCGCGGGACGCAACAGGCGCAACGGCGTTCGGGAAGTCACTGCCGACATGGCGCAAGCCTTCGCGGATACGGAAGCCGAGCGCCGCACCAAGGTTCAGCAAACCTTGGGCATCCGGGTTTTGAAGCCGATTGAAGTCAAACCTTCCGAAGAACGGACGGTTCCTTTTATTAGCGATTCCACCATCCGCCTGGAGATGTCCATCTTCGGTGCGGTGATGAATTACGCCATCAAGAAACGCTACGTTGCGGCCAGCCAGCGTTTCGACGAGCGCCCCAAGCTCAAGACGATGAGGCGCGATGAGTTTACGCTGGAGGAATACCGCAAACTCCACACTGTCGGAAGGAAGTGGATTGCCGAGACAGATAAACCTTCAAGCATCTGGTATCGCACCGTCACCTACAACATGATCCTGATTGCCTGCAATACAGGCATGAGGCCGGCGGAGATGAAGAATCTCCGCTGGCGCGACATTATGCCTGCAAAAGACCGCGAGGGGCGTGAGATCGTTGTGCTGTTTGTCCAAGGCAAAGGCAAGTCGCGCAAGCTGGTGGCTCCTAAAAGCGTCGGAGAGTATCTGGAACGTATCCGCGTGATCTCCAAAGCCACGGAACCGGACGACAGAGTATTTACCAACATCACGGGCAAGCCCGCAAAAACTCTTTACAGCTCGCTGATTGCCGACCTTCTGAACGAAGCGAAACTGCGCGAAGGCACGCAGGGCGTGCCGCGCTCGACCTATTGCTTCCGGCACACCTACGCCACGCTCCGATTGCAGGAAGGCGTGGACGTGTATTTCCTTGCCGAGCAGATGGGAACTTCCGTCCACATGATTGAAACCCACTATGGACACGTGAACACCATCAAGCACGCGGACCGCGTGTTGCAGGGGATGGCGGGGTGGGAACTGCCGCAACCGGACTATAGCAAGGCCAAGGCGGTGAAGGCGGCAGAGGTTCACGATAGGTCTAAAGGAGGTCAACGCAGCAAGGCGCGTTGACAATAAACCTCCCGAAGCCGTCTTTTGCCGGAGCCGCTGGCGGAGGCTGGCGCAGGGACGTAGTCGTCCCAATGTCCGGCCCGGACGCTCCTCACCTGAGATTGTTCTGATTTGCCGCTGCCCCGCTGGGGCGTTCTTAGCGGCAAATCTCTCTGCACGTGCCGCCGCTGGCGGCTGTACTTAGTGCAGTTCCAACCTCTTTGTGCCGGGAAGGAGTCGGGTACCCTTCAAGGTCAATGAGCAATCAGTGTCTCGGGCATTACTTCACCTCATATCCTTCTGCCTTAGCTTGTGCGATGGCGGCTTTCACGTCGCCATGGGGATTTGCCGCTAACCATGCCGCCGGATCGAAGATATGCGTTTGTGGATTCGGCTTCTGTGACGTAGACACAGAGGCAGGTGTCGGATTCAGACTGTTCCCCAACCCGGCTGCTTCCATGTCCGCTTGAATTTGATTGTCTACGGATTCCTTCAGTTCCTTGTAGGTACCAAGAGCCGAATTCGCATTGTCTCTCATAGCGCCAAGTATTCGAGTGGCTTGGCCGGGAGAAATAGTCGCTCCGGTCATATACCCATCGGATCCAAATTGTGGTTCAATGCCAACCAAGCACGGGCAAGTCACTGTAGCGGCGTCCCACTCAGCCTTAGTGATGTATTCTCCCCTGCTATGGCCGTCAGTGACAGCCTTTAGGAAAGTGGCCATGAGAGCTAACTGCGCGGCGCTATTCTTGGGGTCCTTCAGAGTCTCGGAATGCTGTTGAACAGCGAGCTTTGCCTGACCCATCAGATTGTTGAAATTGGCTAGCGCCGTGGCCGCCATTTGAAAATCTAGGTCGTGAACCTTTGCTCTCAGTTGAGTGATCTTCTCTGTCAAATCGCCTTCGGCCTTTCGCCCCAGCTCGTCACGGCTCCCGCCAACCACCCCTCTTGCGCTCACGGCTGCCGTAATTCGG
Source organism: uncultured Acidobacteriota bacterium (assembly GCA_963833995.1). Lineage (GTDB taxonomy): Bacteria > Acidobacteriota > Terriglobia > Terriglobales > Acidobacteriaceae > Telmatobacter. The sequence continues at coordinate 767,349 of CAWIAE010000016.1, forward strand.
TCGAGTTCGGCTTGCCGTAGCTGGATTTCGCACAGAGTGTCGTCCTTCTGGCGATGAAGGTCTGAAATTTGAGAATCCTGCCCGTGCTGTATAGCACATGCGGGCTTCGTAGTTTCGCAGCCCTGCAAGACTACAACCGAGAAAATTAGTACCAAAACCCGTATCGAATGCATGGGCACTCCTTTACTGAGACTCTTGCCTCTTCCAAACGGTCCATAGGCGTTTCCCTCCCGAGCTGCGCGGACACGCCGGTCATCTTCGGTGACTCGATTACTACGATTTAAACTGGATCGCGGCAAACAATACTCTCGTATTCAAGGAGCGTGGTCATCTTGAGCCTGCTATGAAACCAGCTCCCACCCATCCGATTGCGCGAATTGCACCCCACGGGATGAAGAATCCAAGTATCGGAAAGAGTGCAGTCAAGAAATACGTCCATGCGGGTGGTGCCGGTGTCGGGTAAAGCGTATTGCCGTCTTCTGTCTCAGCTGAGTCCACTCCGAGGTCGTTACTCCAGTGAATGGTTTTGATGTCGCTTTTGTTCACTTCGGATGACGGGTAGGAGCGTTTTCGATAAACCAATCCTGCCCCTGCTGCGCTTGTTGCTCAATCAGAGTTTGCAGCCTGCTCTTTTGTTCCGGACTCATTTTCGCGATTAGCTCATCACGTCGTTCCTGGCCGAATGACCGCCAGGTGGTCGCAAGTAACTTTTGTTGATCGCTGTAGTCGGGAGCATCTGGCACTCCCCCAGACTTTATGGCAGCATCCCTTTCGCTCTCGCGCACCCACCGCTCTTTCCCGTCTGGGGCCTTGAATCGGATCGCTCTTTCACCGCCTGACGCAGAGCCTTGCTCACATCTCCAGAAGGCACGTCGCGGACTCTTCCTTGAGGATCGAAGAGCGGGACGGTTGTGGTTCCACCTAAGCTCTTAGCCACTGCGTCATAGTCTGGCGGAATCCTGGCGAAGACCCAATCTGTCCGCGCCTGCTTCACAACATCCGAATTCGCAAGCCGCTCAAATTTGTTGTGAAGCGCGCTTTGGCTCAGTACGGTCTGCAACTCCATGTATGAAGCAAACCCGCCGAGAAGAGCACCCACCGCGCCCAAGATCAGGGCCAGCCGTCGCGTTCCTTCTTTCAAATTCATAGCCGTTCCTTTTTCGGTTCCGGTTGCTGGCTTCAACCCAGCGCCGATCATTCCAATGCTTGAGCATGGCGTCTCCCGCAACCGCATCTCGATGTAAGCCATAGCTTACGTGTAAGCCAAGCATACAGCCATGCTGTAGGCATGGCAAAAGACATTTGCGTGCGGATCGGAAGACGCATTCGCGTCCTGCGAACGGAACGCGAGTGGACTCAGGCCATGCTCGCGGATCATGCCGAGTTGACGCGGGAGCACCTTTCAGAACTGGAGAACGGTCACAAGGAAATCGGCGTCAGGGCGCTTGAGAAAATCGCCCAGGCGCTCGGGATGAATCTGCACCAGTTCTTTGAGGGTTTCTGACGCGCCAGCCAGGGCGCAGGCCATTCCGAATAGATGCTACACCCGAACGGTTTTGGCCCGCTGTCGCTCCGGGCAAAAACCATCCGCGCCCCCTCGGAGGATCTGAACCGGACAAATCTGCGCGCCGGGACCGGAAAAGACAATGCTGCATCTGGAAGAGAAGGGCCAGTAGGCACTGATCCCGGAGCCGGAGGGGATGAGAGAGGCAGACTGCTGCGTTAGACACGAATCGAGTTAATGTCGAACTGCACTTGTATTCCGTGGCAGATGCGAAACAGCAAATCCCTGATAAAATCCCGCGTAGACGCGGGAAGAGTTAAGTTCAACTCGGCGGTTCCGGCAGGGATTCGGTTGGGCCACACCTCTGCGCTGACACTATTTGTTAGGTCATAACGGAGGCCGGCGAGCATCGGTGGAAAGTCAGCGGTGAGCATGTGGTTGTATACGCAGAGCGTGACGCGTAGACCAGATGGGCCTGCACTGCCGATCACGGGAATCTCCGAACCGTAGCTGAGTTGGAGATACCCTCCTTCGAGGGTCCGGTCCATTTGAATAGATTGGTAGAAGAGGTGCATGTGTGGGGGAGCGGGGCTTGCGGGGAGGAACGTGCGACGTATGTGCTCAGGGACAATCGCCGGGATGGGCGTCAGATAGCCAAGAACAATTGTAGTCTTGCCCGTCCACCGTGCAAGGGTCTCGACCTCCCCGAGACTAAGTAGATTGAAGTCGGTCCCGCTTTTCAGCTTATCGAGAATGGGATCAACCTCTTCCTCCAGCCTCGACATCCATCCGTTGTTGCAGCTCTTACAGACCGAGCGATTCCAAAACTTCTCCAGCTCCGTCTGTCGGCAAAACGTCGTGGTCTTGCCATCGGATATGAACATCTTGATCTTGTCGTTCACGACGTAGTCCCTGAACCACCGTGCGTACACATGCTCCTTGGTCCGAGAGGCACTCTGGTTCAACGAAGAATTCGTTAAAACTGCGCCACAAAAAATACAGTTGGTCAGTTCCATCACATGCCTCCTATTCAAGCCGAGCGTCCCACGTTTCGATTGACCCTCTCAAACGCCGATTCGAGATACCGTTCAGGATTCAAGAGAGACACACCTTCTACCTAAGCATCACGCCAAAACAGCATGTCGTCAACAGAAAAGTGGCGGTCGCGCGTGCCGATGATATTCACGTTTGCTTGCGGAGTGTAATTACACTGTGTATAGTTATAGAGCGGAGGTTTTCAGATGCCAGTAGTCAAGAAGGCAGCCCTGCCCAACCAGCCCGAACAGATGAGACTGTATCGGGATTTCCTTGGGTTGACCCAATCGCAGTTCGCCGCAGAACTTCACACTACTCCAACCTCTGTAAGCAGGTGGGAGTCCGGCATCACGCCGATTTCTATGATGACGATGGCGCACGTGTGTAACCTGGTGACTGCGCGTGTTCAAGAAGAGATCAAGCAGCTCTTCAAAGAGCTTCATCCAAGACTGACCATCTCCAGGTACACAGCTCTCGTTGGGCATCCCGAGGCCCGCTTTACTCAGGACCGCGATGGAAAGTTGTATCTCGGCTCAGTCTTCATTGATGGGGGATACAGGAAGCATGTTTTGTATCTCCGCGTGGAGGATCGCAGGTGGTACGGATTGGACCAGGATGAAAAGGCCACCTCAGTTGACGAGGAGTTTCTTCGCCAAGTGATTGTGTCCTGATTGTCGGATAGCCATCTATAATTCTGTCAATGCGCATTCGGAACCGTTGCAAACTGCTGAAGAGCCAGTTCGATGATCTCCTCCCTCCAAGTCATCCAACGTTCGCCCCACCAGTTTGAATTAACATCCACGACTGCCGAGCCTGATTTCTGAAGTCGAAGGGCGCAATTCAGCTTCTCGCCGAACAAGTTAAGCTCCAGGTCGCATGGATCGCCTACTCTCCGAGGTGGCTCCAAGTGAAACATGACGGAGGTCGGAAGCATTCCCTCCTGAATCACCTCCAAAAGCGAATGCACTCTCGAACCCTTGACGCCAATTCTGAAGAGATCCCGGGTTGATTGGTCTTTTACCATGCCAACTATCCTACGCTGATCTCCTGTCGATAATTCGCTGAGTTCGCCTAGTTGTGCTTGTCCTTCCATTCGCGATTCGCAACAGACAGTCTCCGCCAGCAGCAACAAACAATCTGTTTGCAGGGAAGGAGGCCCTTCCCTCGCTTCAGCCGCCGATCGTGCCGGCGTCTTCCGCTCACCCATCCCAGCGGGCCTGTTCCTGCCCGCAACGCCGGCCCTTACGTGCGTACAAGCGTACAGCAATAAGGAAGTGAACCGAATTTCTTTCTTCGTCAAGTGCCCCCGCTTCAGGCAACGGTCTGGCAGAGGCGGGAAGAACCCGTCAAGGGTCTCCGCTGCGCTGCGATGAACGCGCACCAGAACGCGCGGCCTTGACCGAACCTTCCCGCCTCCGCCCGTTGCGAAGAGCCATGAAGCGGGGGCACTCAACGAAAAAAATTAGGTTTGAGTGCTCTTGCTTCTGGACGCCAATCGGCCCCACGGGGCTTCGCAGGAGCATCGTCATGGAATTCAGCAACCACACTACCAGCATCGCAGCCACCACCGCCAGCAATGGCACAGCCAGCAGCCAAGCTGCGCCGCACAGGAAAAATGCGGCGCAGCGCAACCGCAGCGATTCGCCTTATCAGGGGCGGACAGCGCAGAAAGACAATCCAACACAACTCATCATCAAGCAGGCCGTGGACTTCCTCATCCGGCAGGTGGAAGCGGGCAAGAGCGAGACTTTGGCCGCGTACCTTACCGCGATGGCGCGGTTCCACAATTACAGCTTTGGCAACATCGTTGCCATTGCGCGGCAGCGGCCCACGGCTACGCGCGTGGCGGGATTCGGCACATGGAAAGAGATGGGCCGGTTCGTGAAGCGCGGCGAAAAGGGCATCCAGATTCTTGCGCCGATGATCGGCTACCGGCGGAGGAATGCCGAGGCCGCACAGAACACGCGACGCGGACAGCAACGCCAAGCCTCAGCCTGTACTAATCGGTTTTCGCGCCGTGTATGTGTTCGACGTGGCGCAGACCGAAGGCGATGACTTGCCGGAGTTCGAGCACAACATCTCCGGCGAAGTGGGCGAACAACGCGACCGGCTCATTGATTTTCTCGCGCAGCAGAACATCGCGCTTGAGTTCAACGAGAGGATCGCCCCGGCTTTGGGCGTGAGCTACGGCGGCAAGATCGCCTTGCTTCCCGGCCAGTCAAAGCCGGAAGAGTTCGTCACTCTGGTTCACGAAACGGCGCATGAACTCTTGCACAAGGCAGAGCGCCGGACTTTCACCACGGCAACCGTGCGCGAGACGGAAGCCGAGGCCGTGGCCTTCATCGTGGGTCAGGCAATTGGCTTGGAGATGGGCAACGCTTCGAGCGATTACATCCAGATGTACAACGGCAACGCAACCCTGTTGGCTGAAAGCCTTGAGGTCATCCAGCGCACCTCCGCTCTCATTCTGGCCGCAATCCGCGATGACGAAGGCG
>CAWIAE010000017.1:0-222380 GCA_963833995.1 uncultured Acidobacteriota bacterium
CTGTAGGGCGCATACCCGTAATAACCGTAAGAACAGACGGGTTGAACGCCGATGTTAATGGAAATCTGGGCATGAGCCGCCGGCGCCATGGCCAGTCCCGCGAGCAGTGCTGTAGTTGAAAGTAGAGTATTGAGTCCGCGCATGTGTGTCCCCCTTAAGGTGTCTGCGTTTCCTGGGTTTGCGTGGGACGCTGTGTGTGGCCGTAAAGAACAACCCAGCAACAGCAGCTACCATAAGGATTTTTGCAACTGTTCCTCAAATGCCCAGAACTTCAGGTCTGTCATCTATCTATCCCTACAATCTTCACCCTAGATGTCTGAGTTGTCGAAGTCTGAGCAATAGAGACCATTGCCGCTGGAGTATCGGAATTGACATTCCTGAGATACGATCCGGTAGGGCATTCAATCATGCATTCCCGAAGTGACGTGAGAAGAATGCAAAGTACAAGGCGGCTGAGAATTGAAATCGACCCTCGTCATTGCGCGATGGATAAGGCCGCTGGGTGTTCAGCGACCGGCGATGGCGTTGCGGCCTCCAATGCGTTGAGATTGGTCAGGACAGCCTGCCAGCGTGATGAATCCATTTTCGTTTCAATCGGCAGCGAAAGATTGGAATAGAACGCCAGAATATTGCCGCGAAGTTGCGGAGAAGTGCCTTTGAACTTTCCTTCGGCCAGTTTGGCCAGGAGGTTTGCGTAGGTCTTGTCGGCCAGAGTATATTCCGCTGCTGTGGTCATTGCACCGTCATCAAGGTCGCGGTCGGGTAGCACCAGCGCTCCTGCGCGCGCTTCTGCCAGATACACGCGGTACTGATCGACCGTCGTATTGATGCTCTTGATATACAGGTCTTCCGTTTGGGCCGTAGGGTTATCGAATCCCAACCCTTTAAAAGGACCAACCTTGGGAATGAAGCGCAAGAGTGCAGATAAGACTCGAGTGCCGAAGTCCGGCTTGGTGTAGGTCTTTCCCCATTCCCGCTCGTAATCTGAGCGAGACAAACGATAGAGAAACTTCTTCTTCGCAAAGTTTGGTGTCTCACGCATCAAATCCTTCTTGTGCGTCTCAAGCGCGACCTTGGTCATTTGTGGAATGAGCCGGCTGACTGAAAAGCGATAAGAACCAATGGCCAGGTCTTCGTGCGGGAGGACGTCTTTCAGTTCCAGCCCGTATACGACTGGAAAAGTCCGCTCCAACAACGGCTGTGCGACCTTGAATCCTATGAAATCGTGGTACTGGTCCGACGGATATCGATTTTTGGCCACTTGCAAAGTGTCGAATCCAAACTCGGTCTTCAAATGCGCGGTTGTGTCCTGCGCATAGCGAACTGATTTGCCATATTTCGCGCGCAGCTTTGGATAGCGGAGAGCAACGGCCTCGTTCACTGCCGGGTGACCGTCGATGTCTGCCGTATAGTGTGACAGCGCACCCAACGCGAAGGCGTACTCGTCGGCATCTTGGCTTTGACGAAGCAATTCAAGAACAAAATCTCCGCTGCGGACGTAATGCACCAGGTCGCTGAATTCCTTGCTGCCGAAAGGATAGTAGCCGAGGTCCTGAATGACTGAGCCCCCATAGGCGTAAGCGTGCGCTTCTCTGATCTGGTTTTCAGTGAGACCGGGGAAGCGAAGGAGCAACAGGGGACAAATCTCCGATGTCCAGGCCAGATCGACAATCTCTTCGTGGGTGAGAACGGAGTAAGCAAACAGGTCCCCGCTCGACAAAATCCCGACCAGAATGATTGCAGCCGCACGCGCAGAGATCAATTTCCAATTGATGGTCATAAGTTAGAACCACCTTGCCATTCTGTGCAGCAGGTCAGAGCATCCCGGCCTCGGCTTCTGCAACGCGCCCGTGCGCAGGCGGTGGCAGGCTATCATTCAAGAGCCAACTCTATGGCGAACGGGAGCCTGAGCGAGGCGACGAATTGGCGCTGAATAAAAGAGCGAGGGTTGCAGAAACAGAAACAACATGCACACAATTTGGAGCGTCATCATAGTGAGCAATTCTCCGATCGGTCGGATGAAATCAGCATCTGTCTGGGCTGGGGCAGAGCGCTGGCGAATTGTGGAAACAGTCCATTTGACTTGTGCGGCAACCGCGGCGGCCGCGATGCGAGGGGTCGAGCGGCGGCATTATTAAGAAGGGACAAGAAAGCGCCTTCCTGAATGGAATAAGGAGAGACGCCTACCCTGGCGAGAAAGAACCATGGATAATGCGTCAAGTGGATGTGCTCTATTTCGACGGCATTCATGTGTTCATTTATCTCGCGAAGAGCCAAGGTCAGGGCGCTGGCGATCGCTTCCTGTGCTGTGTCTCCCACGCCGCTTCTCTGCGATCTAGCTTCAATCTTGATGAAGCTCCATCCCCGCTTCAAAATCCTGTTCTTCAGGCGGTGGGCATCGACTGACCGCGCAAAACCCCAGCCTTCGCGGAATTCATCGGTCGCGAGTCTTAGACCTTGGGGCAGTTCAACCTGCACCCGTAAAAGCAGGCTCAGCTCAGCTATCGTGCGCATCGGTCGAGTCTCCTTCTTTTGGTATTTAATTGCTGAGGGTGGACAGATCCGGTGCCCATGAAGGAGCGCTGTCTCCCCGGCGAAAAGTCTGCTGAGGCATTGGACCTGTCGGCTCGGTAATCTCGTATTGAATCGAATTACCGCAATGAATACACTCCACTCCGCGTAAGAGGTTCTCAAAACTATCGAGATCATGGGGAACGGCCCTAAGGCATTCCGGGCAAGTAATCGCATCTGCCTTCCCTGAAACTCCGTTTCCGTTTCGCTGAATCGAGAGAGGCGCCGGTGCATGGTAAGGATGGGGAACAGGCCGTTTCATGCGGGGCGGTTCTTTCAAAATTTGCAAGAGCGCGGTCGGGCTGCTGCCCTTTTGATAGAAGGCATCCGCGGGAACCCCGGAGGGCACCTCGTTACCGGAGAACGCGCCGCTCATGGCGATCACAAGAATTGCCGGAAACCGGAGCCGGACCACCGACAGCAATTCAAATCCAGACATTCCCGGCATATTGAGATCGGAAAGAAGAATCTCGGGAGTTTCCTCGCGGATCGCGCGCAGTGCGGCGAGGCCGTCGCTGACGGAACGCACTTGATACCCCATCTCAGTCAATACGAGCGACATAGACGTTCGAATGCATTCCTTATCGTCGACAACAAGAATGCGCTTCTCAGGGTTGGGCACGGCCCACCTCTCCTACCAGATAAATTTTGGATCTGGAGCGAGTGTGCCATGAATGCAATCGCCAAGCTGTTCAGTTTTGAACACTTCCGCCAGGCCGGCATTGGCTGGTTTCGAGCTATTCCGATGGATTGAGGCGAGCAGACGGCTTTTTGGCGCGGTCGTCTGGCGTGCCGATCATCTCCGCCAGAGTCTCCTGTCAGATCTTGGGGATAAACTGCTCCGGGTCACCCGGCTTGCCGAATTCCGCCATCAACAGCAGAACGCGCGCCAGGCGCTTTTCGCTGGAGTTGAAGAGTTGATCGACAAGGTCGGCCTGGATACGCATACTGCGGTCCGGCAGGTAAGCCGCGCCGGCAGAATGCGATATTCGCGAGGATATTCGTAGCGAAGTTGAACTCTGCTCCGGAAGAAATAAATGGGACGCTAACTCCTTCTTAGAGCGTTATTGCTCAGACGCTGCCACGCAATCGCCCTAATGTCAGAACTACCTTGTGCGCCTCAGTGCGCGGAAGCAAGTGACGCTGCGCATGGGTAGAAAAATGGTGAGTTGCATGAAGAAAGTTATGACGTTAGTCGCGGTACTCAGTTTGACGAGCATCGGCTGGGCGGGAACCAATCGTGAATCAACGGTAGACCGGATGGATCATGCGGGCAGCGTGCTGCACGAGATCATGTCAGCGCCCGATAGCGGGATTCCGGAAGAAGTTCTGGAACACGCCAGATGCGTGGCCGTTGTACCCCATCTGCTGAAGGGCGGCTTCGTCTTCGGCGGAGAGAATGGCAGGGGCGTGGCCACATGCAAGACCGCAAACGGCTGGAGCGCGCCCATCTTCTTTGCAATTACCGGCGGCAGCTGGGGATTGCAGATTGGTGTCGAGGGCGTTGACCTGGTCATGATTGTGCAGAATGAACGAGGAATGAAGCAGCTGCTCTCGAGCAAATTTGAGCTAGGTGCGGATGCCTCAGCGGCAGCGGGGCCGGTAGGCCGCCACGCTTCTGCCGACACCGACTGGAAGATGGATGCTGAGATCCTGACTTATTCACGTGCCAGGGGAGCCTTTGCCGGACTCACACTGAACGGCGCTTCGATTCGCCGCGATGACGATTCCACAAAGGCGATCTACGGCCGTGACGTTTCGAATCACCGGATTCTGAGCGGAGAAGTAGCTATGCCGGCTTCGGCGCATTCGTTCCTTGATGCTGTCAGGGATGCAAAGCAACAGGCTGTCGCCTCGAACTAACGACCGTTTGCCAACATATTGCGGGTGTCGGGGCCAAATTTCTGGTCTCCGGCACCCGCAATGCACAGGACGGGTATCTATGCTCTGGACAATCTTTGTCGTAGTTCTGATTCTGTGGCTACTGGGCTTCAGTTTCCACGTAGCCGGTAGTCTCATTCACCTTCTGCTGGTGGTTGCGTTGATCATCCTCATCTTCAACCTCATAACAGGCCGACGCCGCGTTCTCTGAAGCGGGCAGAGGCGGAGAAGCGTCGGAAGGCTTAAGCGCCGCGAGAATCTGAAGCCTGAAAACTCGCTCATCATCTGAAAAGTGATCGCTTTTGTCCATCTTTTCGGCGACCGAGTATAACATGCTGGTGGGGAAGAAGTGCGCTACCGTCCCGAACGCAGCAGCAATGAATCGCTATGCGCCGGAGCGACTCTCCGAACCCTTTCCGTAGATCCATGCTTGCAGCGCGCCCTTCTTCTGAGAGAGGTGGCCTATGAACGCCCTGTTGATCTACCCGGAGTTTCCCGAGACTTATTGGAGTTTCAAACATGCGCTCAAGTTCGTGGGCAAGCGGGCAGCGCAGCCTCCGCTGGGGTTGATGACCGTGGCGGCGCTGCTGCCGGCGACCTGGAAAAAACGACTGGTAGACACCAATGTGGAGCGTTTACGCGACCGCGATCTGGACTGGGCCGATGTGGTGCTCTTGAGCGGCATGCACATCCAACGTGAATCCCTCATGGCCATCGTGGACCGTTGCCGCGCGCGCGGCTTGCGAACCGTTGTGGGCGGGCCCATCGCCAGCAGCGTACCGGCGGCCGAGTTGAACGCGGGCCACGTGGTAATCGGCGAGGCCGAGAGTCTGATCGCCAATCTGGCGCGGGACCTGGAGCAAGGCAGCGCCAAAGCTGTCTATGAAGCCGCCGAACGGCCGGGGATGGAGACCAGCCCCCTTCCCGATTTGAGCCTCATTAAAATGCGCCGTTACTCCACCATGGCCGTGCAGTACTCGCGCGGCTGCCCCTTCAACTGTGAGTTTTGCGACATCATCGAGATCTACGGCCGGCGCCCGCGCACCAAGGCCGTCGCGCAGGTACTGGCCGAGCTGGACCAACTGCGCGCGGCAGGCTGGCGCGAAGCCGTTTTTATCGTCGACGACAACTTCATAGGCAATAAGGCGCGCGCGAAAGAACTCTGCATCGCCCTGGCCGAATGGCGAAGCCAATACAAGACCAGCTTCGATTTCAATACCGAGGCTTCCCTTAACCTGGCGGACGATCCAGAGTTGATGCAATTGATGAAAGACGCCGGCTTCGTCTCGGTCTTTCTTGGTATCGAGACACCGGATGAGTCGGGGCTGATCGCCAGCAACAAGCTCCAAAACACCAGACGCAGCCTGCTCGACAGCGTGGCGAGAATCCAGAGTTACGGCATGCAGGTAATGGGCGGCTTCATTCTTGGGTTCGACACGGATCGCGAAGACATTTTTGAGCGCATGGTGGACTTTATCCAGAGCAGTGGAATTCCCATTGCGATGGTTGGTCTGCTTCAGGCTATGCCCGGAACACAACTATTTCGACGGCTGTGGCGGGAGGGCAGAATTCTGGATGCGGGCCACGGTGACAACACTGGCGACAAGCTGAACTTTCTTCCGCGGATGGACGCGGCAAGGCTGGTAGAGGGTTACCGCTCGGTGCTCAAGAGTATTTACTCCTGCGAGGCCTACTATGATCGTGTCAAGCTGTATCTGAGCCGCACTCAGCCGCGGTCTGGAGGACGATTGTCCAGGCAAAAGTGGTTGACCCGCGCCAATGCACGCGCCTTTATCACCTCCATCGTCCGCCAGGGAGTCTTCGGCCCGCAGCGCTGGAGCTACTGGAAGTTTCTGCTTACAGTGGCTACACGCTATCGCCATTGCGTGGGTGCGGCCATGACCCTGGCAGTAATGGGTTATCACTTCCAGGTTATGACCCAGAAGCTGTGCAGGGCCGTGGAGGTGCCGACGTCGCCTTCGGCAATGGGAAAGCGTCAGCCTGCCGGGACGGGCGGCCAGACATGACGTCTTCTACTCTTCAACGTGAATCTATCTCCATGTAATCGGGTCGAATGTTGACCATTCTTGATCCCATTACCCGAAAGGCCCCAGCCGAAGCTGGAGGCCTTTCAGGTCTTCTAACCGCCATTTCTCACAGGGGTCGATTTTCGCGGGAGTGGCGGGGCTGTGCTGGCCTGGAGAGTAGTTTTCCGGTAGGAAGTTGTCCTCGAAGCGGCTCAGCGCTTGCCGGGAGGGAGTTTTTCAGTGCCGAAGCTGGATTTGGGGCATAGCTCCGCCGGACTCTGTTGCGCGGCCGATGTGGAAAAGTCTGTTTGGGTAGGCTTTGACGCTCAGCAGCGCAGAGCGTCGAAGGCCCGGGCGTAGATGCGCTTCCATGGATAGAAGGAGTTCATCTCCAGCCACACGCGCCGGGCGCTGATGCGCACCAGCGCGCCGATCTTGAACAGCTTGAGGCGGATGGTATCGACCTGCGCCTCGGCCCATTCGGTGCCCTTCAGGGCCAGCCGCCTAAGCGCTTCAACCAGCGTGTAGGCCAGCGCCGACAGGTACAAGCGCAACTGATTGCCCTTCATCTCTTCGGTCGACAAGCGATAGGCGAACAGGTTCATCTGCTCCTTAATGCGGTTCTCCATCTCGCCGCGCTGGCAGTAGAACTTCTCGTAGAGTTCGCGCGCGGCCCACTTGTCGGTGCCCAGCGAAGTAACCACGAAGCGCGGGTTTTCGCCCTTGTCCAGAACCTCGGCCTTGGCAACGACGCGCCTGGCCCGCGCCCAGCTTTTGCGGGTCTGGTAGTCGAACTCGGTAAAGACGCGCGCCGCGTTGCCGGTCGCGGCATGTTCCAGTTTGGCTTCCTGCATCTGCTTGCCGACGATCTTCTGCAAGCGTGTGTTGCGCGCCAGGCCGAACAGGAAGTCCACGTGATTCTCTTCGGCCTCGCACCAGGCCATCAACTCCTCGCGGCAGAAGCCCGAGTCGCCGCGCAGCACGATGCGCACCTTCGGCCACCGGGCGCGCAGCCTGGCCACGATGCGCCTGACTTCATCCAGTGCGCCCGCGGCCCCGTCCACGTTCGACGGCCTGAGCCGCGCACACAGCAGTTGATCGCCCGCGAAGATATACAGCGGTAAATAGCAGTAGCTGTCGTAGTAGCCATGAAAGAACCGCTCCGGCTGATGGCCGTAGAGTGGAATGTCGGTCGCATCCAGATCAAGCACGATCTCCTCCGGCTGCTCCGCATGCGACTCGATGAACACATCCACCAGCAGCGCGTCGATCTTCTCCGGCTCGTAGTCGATCTTGTGATAACGCTTGTTGCCGCCCGCAAGCTCCAGCCGGTTCAGCGTGCTCTTGCCCGCCAGCGGCGCATCGAGTTTACGCTTGCCGCTCAGCAGGGCCATCAGCGGATCCGAGCGCAGCTGCTCGTGATCGTTGATGTCCTCATAGCCCAGCGCCAGACCGTAAATGCGCTGCGAGAGCATCTCCGTAAGCCGGTGCGTAACCCGCAACGGCGACCGCCGGTCGGTGAAGCAGCCCGCCACGCGACTCAGAAGGTTAATCTTGCGATCGGTCTGGCGCAACAACAGCGCTCCACCGTCGCTCGATACCTGCCCGGCGGTGAAACTGGCTTCCACCCGGCGCGAAAAATGAGCTGCAAAGACGAATACTTCTTGAGTACACTCTGTCATGAGAAAGGCCGCCCTTTCCTCGGCCATCACTACGCTTCGACAACGCAGTTATGCCACAGAAAAGACGGCCTTTCCAACTATATTTTTGCGCCCAGACTCTCCCCTTCAACCGTCCGCGTGTGAGATATGCAGGCTAATGCAAACGCTGGCGCCTTATGGGCGGCTCTACCACATGGGACGTGGGACGCAGAGGAGGCGAGGACGCTCTCCACCGGCATGTCCCAGCCCGAATTTGCGCTCGCATCCGGTGCGTTGGGTGTCTCGCGAAGTCGCTTCCTCATCGTCTACGGCGCGGCTTGTACCTTGCGCTACTCCTTGATTGCCTGGCTTGGCGTGGTCTACGGACGCCACGTGATCCAGCTGTGGTCGGGAACGCTCCAGAGGTCGTCGGCTCCGCTGCTTGCAGGACTTCTGGTTGCCGGCGTTTGCTTCGGGATATGGAAGATACGTGGTCTGCGCAAATCTCCTATTACGGGAAACAATACATCGCGAACCAAAAGGGCTCTTGCGGACTGAGCAGTAACGGCCGCCACCTTCTCTTCCTCATGTTTATCAGCGTACTTGCGGCTTATTCGAGCCGTGCATTGCTCGAATTCGGCAAAAGAAAAGCGGCCGGGCAAGTATACCCGGCCGCAAACGAACCGAACTTAAAATCAATTGTTTTTGTTCTGGCGACCTTGCTCCTTCTGCGGTCTCGGCTGTGGTTGCCGAGACTGCAATGCCTGCTGCTGTGACGCGTGCTTCTGTGACAACTGCTGCGTCTGTTGCTGGTGTTTTTGCTCTACTTGCTGAGTCCGGGCATCGCTGGCTCCTTGCTGACTCAGCTGCTGATGCTCGGTGTCTTGCCTCTGCTGCAGGCCCTGGCGTTCCTGGTTCTGCTTGGTGATCAGGTTGTCCTGCTGTTTTTGGTATTTCTTGTCTGCCTTGGCATTACCAGAGTTGACTGGCTCGGGTCGCTGAATAGGCGCCAGATCATTGGGGTGGACAACCGTGCGCGAATGCGAGTCATCTGCCTGCTTTGTCGGTGAGACGTCGCGCGGCTCGCTGGTCCCGCCATTACCTTCGGGCTTGGATGTATCCATTGCACGCGCCGACGCGGTAGATTGATGATCGTTGCCGGCTTCTGGTCTGGAGGCAGTGCCCACAGCTGGGTTGCCGTGATTTGACGATGCTCGCAATGCCGGATTGGCTCGCGCGGTCTGCGCGTGTTCGGTTTGAGAAGCTACGGGCGCGACATGTCTCTGCCTTGATATCGCTTCCTGCTGAGAGGTGGCCCTGGCCTCGATGCCGCCATTTCCGCCATTGAAGCTGACGCGGCTCTCATTCCGGTGGTTGATGGGGGTGTCATAGACATTGTGATTTCTCGCGACATCTACATTGTTCACCGAGCGGTTATAGAAGAAGTGACCGTGGTCCCAACGTCCGCCTTCATAACCATCGCCATAGTAGCCGAAGCCGTAGTTGATGCCGCCATAGAAGCCGACCTCAGGACCCCAGTAACCTTCGTTGAAGCGGTATCCACCGTCTCCCCAGCCCCAGTAACCCGGCGTCCAAAGGAAGCCTTCTTCCGGCGCCATTACCCATTCACCGTCGACCCAGTAATAATCTGAAACGCTGTCGTCATATGCCCAGTAACCAGGCGTCCACAGATAGCCATCTCCGGGGCAAATCGGCTGCTCGTAGACGGGCAATGCCGGCGGACCAATGGAGATAGATACACTAAGCTGCCCGAACAAAGCGGCCGGTATGGCCAATGCAAGAAATGCTAGTAAAGTGCGGATGGTACGCATACAGATCCTCTTGCCAATTCATCCTTCGATTACCCACCTGCGCGGAACCAACTCGGGCTGCGTGGACCAAAAGGCGACGCATGATGCGCCATGCCCAAGACTTCCATAGGATGCAATGCCGAGTCTGTGTATTAATGCTCATCTTCAACATATAGTGCAACCGAATCAGTAGTTCATCGCCGGGACACAGAATCACACTTCAGCGGTGAACTGTAACAGTGCCTGGGTAGAGCGCTATTGCTCAGACTGCGCCACGCGATTTCCCTAATGCGGTAAATAGCCGAATAGCCTGGCATCGCTGCCGCCGCTTTTGGTGCGGGCACACCTTGAAAGATGGTACGGGTGCCACAGCTTGGAGACCGTGCATTATTGCTCAGGGCTGAAAACCGTGAATGATTTCCACTTCAGTTCGCTGGCGTCCCGGACGAGTTCCTCGTCCTCAAGAACCTCTGTGGCTGCAAGTTCTCGCCGAACTGTTCCGCTGGGACCGGTTGGCCGAAATAATACCCAACACCTTCATCACAATTGTGCGCCCACAGAAACTCCAGACCTTCAACTGACTCAACACCCTCAGCGATGACTCGCAGGTTGAGGTCTTTGCCCAGCTCGATCATTGAACTCACTTTGGCAGCTGCCTGGTCAGGGTTGCCGGTTATTCTGCTAACAAATGACCGGTCGATCTTCAGGGCATCGAGAGGTAGCTTCTTCAAACTGCTCAAGCTGGTGTCGCTTTTGCCGAAATTATCGACTGACACTTTCACCCCCCTGTCTCTCAGGACTCTCAGGATGGGTACCGTGTCCTCGGGACTGTTTTTCAGAACGCTCTCGGCCACATCCAATTCCAGCGATTCAGGATTCAGTTTGGTTTCGTTGAGGATTTGGAACAGGCTATCCAGAAACTTATTACTCTGCAGCTGAATTCCCGAGATGTTGACGGTAACCATCTTCGCAGGCTCACCCGCATCGGCCCAAGCTCGGGCTTGTGTGCACGCTTCACGCAGGATCCAGGCGCCAATGGGCACAATCAAGCCGCATTCCTCTGCGACGGGAATGAACTCCGCGGGAGGTACAAGTCCTCGTACGGGATGCTTCCAGCGGGTTAACGCCTCCGCCCCCATGATCGCTCCCGACTTCAGATCGATCCTGGGCTGATAGTGCAGTGAGAATTCATTCCGATCCAAAGCACGCCACAAGTCCTGTTCGATGGACTGGCCCTCCTGGGCTTCGGCGATCATCTCCGGCCTGAAGAATCTATAGTTCTGACTCCCGTTCTTCTTGGCGTGATACATCGCGGTGTCCGCTTTCCTGACCAACGTCTCGGCATCGAGCCCGTCGTCCGGATAGACGCTCACACCAATACTGGTCGTGACAGAAATCTCGTGTTCATCGATCGTGTGAATATTTGCCATCGCCTTCAACAACCTTGCCACTGTAAACACTGCGTCCTCGGGGCGCTTCAACTCCTGAAGTACCACAACGAACTCGTCGCCCCCGTGGCGGATTACCGTGTCCGGGGAGCGAACACAATCCAGCAGCCGTTTTGCCACTGATTTAAGAACCTTGTCGCCGACCAGATGCCCCAGGGAATCGTTGATGTGCTTAAAGCTGTCCAAATCCAGAAACAAAACCGCACCGTGGCACCTCTGCCGCCGCGCAAGCAAGATCGCCTGGCCAACACGGTCCTTCAGGAGCTTTCGATTCGGTAACCCGGTGAGAAAGTCATGCTGGGAGGAATGGGTCAGCTCCTCCTCCAATGCCCGCGTTGCGCTCACGTCGCGGAACACGATAACCGCTCCGGTCACCTTGCCTTCACGGTCGTGAATGGGGGCGACGGAATCTTCAATGGAAACTTCGTTTCCGTCGCGGCTGATCAGAATACAGTTCAAGGGCAAGTTTCCCTTTCGATTTTGCGATGCCGCCTTCGCCATCGGATCCAGGATGGGTTTCCGGGTAATGGCGTCCACGATCTGGATCGTTTCGGCCATCGGCCGCCCCGCCGCTTCCTTCAGTGACCAGCCCGTCATGGTTTCCGCGACGCGATTGAGGAATGTGATTTTGTCCGATGCGTCGGTGCAGATTACGGCGTCGCCAATGCTGTCGAGGGTGGCCTGAGCACGCTCCTTTTCAGCAAATTGAACCTCTTCGATGATCTTGCGCTCAGCGGCATTGAGAAGGGCTCGCGTCAGTTCGCGCGGCTCGATCTGACCCTTGATCAGGTAGTCCTGTGCGCCCTGTTGAATCGCCTGAACTGCGATCTGTTCGTCATCAGCACTGGACAAAAGCACGATCGAGACGCGGGGCGCGGCTGCGCGGACCCTCTTGACCGCCTCCAAGCCTGTTGGATTGGTCAATCCGATGTCCAGCAAAACCATGTCAACAGACTGCCCTGCGAGATACTTCTCGGCGTCGCTCATGGACCCAACGTGAGCCAACTCAAAGATACCCGAGTTCGGGTCGTCGAGCATCTCGTGGATCAAGCGAGTTTCGTCTGGTTCATCTTCGATCAGTAGCACGGTCTTGGCTGGTCTCTTTGTCATCTGTCACATCCCCAACCGGCCAACCGTGCTCTCCGGAATTCAAGAGTTGCGGATGCGCGCTTCTTGCATCTCACGACTACTCCTCTTGACATCATCTCAAATCATGACACCGTTATGTGCTCATTAAAGCTCACCCTGGCGTGAACGTTGATGAATCTGGCGCTTCACTGTATTCACTTGCCGACCGGTTGGATTTGAGTCACGCGCAGTGTCTCTTCCCGCCGTTCAAGTGTTCTCTTGCCTAAAGATTCCGACGCTAGCTCTGTGACAACTGGTTCGTAGTGGAAACAACAGGAGCCTTCTGAAAGTTGTTCGCGGGCAATTGGTCGAGAAGCACCACATTGAGAAGCGACTTGTGCACCTGGATGCGTCCGTTGTAATCGATGAAGCCGAGCTTGCGAAATCGATTCATGAAAAAGCTGACGCGTGACCTTGTCGTGCCGATCATTTCGGCCAGCGTTTCCTGCGAAATCGGAGGAATCAAGGTTTCCGGTTCTCCCGGCTTGCCAAACTCCGCCATCAGCAAAAGAATCCGCGCCAGGCGCCTCTCGCTGGAGTTGAAGAGCTGATCGACCAGATCCGCTTGGGTTCTCATGCTGCGTGCCAGCAAGAACTTCAAAAACATGTCCGCGAACGCAGGCTCGCCATGCATCTCCCGAATCATCTCCGCCCTCATGATCCTGAGCGCTGTGCACGCAATTACCGCAGTGGCCGTGGCAAGACGAAGTCCGTGCACCATCGCCAGGGACTCCTCTCCAACGAAGTCGCCGACGGAGAGGAACGTAATGGTAGCCTCTTTGCCCTGGTGCGAAACGACACTAAGTTTTGCCCGGCCGCTCTGAAGATAATAGACGGAGTCTGCGGGATCTCCCTGGGTAAAAAAGGGCTGGTTCGCCTTCACGTTGATAGTTCTTCGACCAAGGCCGGTGTGGGCAAGATAAGCAATAGGGTCGAATGTTGAGGAGTTCTTATCGTTCATCAACATGGAACTTCCTTCGAGGCGGTTTGGATGTCGTTCTCATCGCTCTGCACTCATTTCAACGTGACCGGTTTCTGAACCGGGTCCATGGGGCAGATACACTTTCGCAGACTGTCCTTAGAGTCGCGCAATGGGAAGAATCAGACCATGGGGGATAGTGCTAATAATGAGAGGATTTGTCCGGAAAAACCCTGACAAGATCCGCATGTCCGTAATATACCGGGCAGGAAGGCGGACTGTTTCCGGCTCTCTACCGAGCCGAACCGCCTGGTTCACTCTCCAGGGATTCAGGGGTCAATAGACCCATCTGCACGGCATAACGAATCACATCACTGCGCGTCCGAAGGCCGAGTTTCTCAGCAAAACGTGATCGATAGGTCTCGATAGTCTTCACGCCCACAAAGATCTGTTTGGCGATTTCTGCACTGGAGTAACCCCGGGCCACGAGTCTGAGCACCTGCAACTCGCGCTGGCTAAGGATGCTTACGGGGCCCTTGGATCCAGCTCTTGTATTTTTCTTTGTGAGTACGTCCTGGACAAGAATGTTGGCTAAACGGGGATCGATGAAGATCCCTCCGCGATGCACCGCTCGTATTGCGGCAAGCAGCTCTGCGTCCACCGCCCTCTTCAACAGGTAGCCAGAGGCCCCGGCAGCCAGCGCCGATCGCAGGTACGCAGGGTCATCGTGCATGGTGAGAACAAGCACCCGGGTTTCACGGCAGTCTCGCGCCATCTCCTGCAGCGCCTTCATGCCGCCGACCCGAGGCATGGTCAGGTCCAGCAAGGCCACCTCCGGTCTCGTCTCCCGAGCAGTTTGAACCGCTTTTTCGCCATCGGCGGCTTCTGAGACGACTTCCATATCGGCTTGGGCATTGACCAGCATTCTGAGTCCTGCGCGGAGAATTGCGTGATCATCCGCAATCATGACTCGGATCTTGTGAGTTCGCGCCGGCATTTCAAGTGCTCCTCTGCTTCTCCAGGGGATCAAGATCCTGGTGGGCAAATGGGACATGGATGAGAATCCTGGTTCCCTTGCGTTGAGAAGTAAAACGAACCGTTCCGCCCAGCATTCCCGCTCTCTCTCGCATACTCTGAATCCCCAGGCGGTGAGAAGAGACAGCGACCGCCTCAGCGTCAAAGCCACATCCATTATCGATTACTTCCACCTCCACGGCCGCGGCCAAATGGGCGAATCGAATGCTGACCGCATTGGCTCCCGAATGTCTGGCTACGTTGGTCAGGGCTTCCTGGAGAATTCGATACAGGGTGATCTGAATCGTTGACGACAGATTGCTGGAGTCAAGATTACGAAGCGTGAGATCCACAGCTATGTTGTAGGTTTTTGAGTACTCGGTAACGTATCGGCTGAGTGCAACACCCAAGCCATGGTCGTCCAGCACCGTTGGGTGAAGTCCGCGGGCGAGCCGGCCGACCTCGTCGATGGCCTGGGCTGTGATTTCCCGGAGTCGTTGTCCCTGTTCCTTAACATCTGCCATCTTTCGCGCGTCCTCCAGGGAGCGCAGGCCAACCAAAAGGGCGGTGAGTAACTGACCGGCTTCGTCATGCAATTCCCGTGCAATCCGGCGCCGTTCCTCCTCTTGCGCCGAAAGCGTGCGTTCCAGGAGGAGCCGGCGCATCGCTTCGGCCTGCTTGATTCCTTCGCCCTGCTTGCGTTTTTGCTCGCTCAAATCGGTTATTACCATGCCCAGGGCCTGGCCCTTGTATCCGCGAAGCCGGTTGAGAGACAAATAGACAGGAATCAGATTTCCATCTGTGCGTCGCAGGCTGAATTCGCCCTTCGCAACCGCCTTCCGAGCATCGCAAAGCAATGCTTCAAATCTGTCTCGCTCTGTTTCCGCAACCAGCGACTGCAGCGCAATTCCAATCATTTTTCCTGGTGGCTTGCTCATCAGAACAGCAAACCTGCGATTGCAGTAGAGGACGGCACCTTTTCGTGACAGAGTAGCCGCGCCTTCGCTCATGGCCTCCACCAGCATGCGATAGTTGGGTTCGCCGCCTTTTAGAGAAACCACCCGCTCTCCGTGACGGCCTGAAACCATCAACGCATCCACTTCGCCGGACTGTATGGCGCGAAGAGTCTCCTCCGCACTTTTCAGTCGAGCGCGGAGTTTCGTCTGCGGATCAGAAGTAGTCGACGGCGATCCTCTGCGTGGCGGAGACTTGGAGTCCCTGCGAACTTTTTGCGGCGCACCGGCTTTGCCAGGTAGGCGTCCTTGCAGAACACGGCCATCGGAATGCGCTCGCTTGGTGGACATTTCTTATTAAACCCTTGATTTAGCGTACGGGTTGAAGATCCAATCCCACGATGACATTCTCGGTCTTGGAAAGGTTCCCAATGATTTTCTTGACCGGTGGTGGAAGCCTCCGTACCAGGGTTGGAATAGCGATGATCTGGTCGCCCTTTGCCAGTTGCGGCTTCTCAAGCAAGTCGACGACTTCGATTCGGTACTTACCCTTAAGCTTGTCCTCACATATTTTCTTGAGGTTGGCGATTGCTGTGACCGAATTAGGGGTTTGGCCGGCTATGTAAAGCCGCAGTATGTAAAAGTCGCTCCGGCTGGTCTTGGCCGGGCGCTTCTTCGCTGAACTCTTCTTACCGATGCTCGTCTTCATGCCGTTGCTCGGTTTCTGATCAAAATGGGTCAATTTTGCTACTCGGCTGCGGCAACAGCGGTTGGGCTTTCGATGTTCGCGGCCAGCACATGATCCTTCAACACCATGCCCAATTCGAGGCCTTTCTTACTCACGATCAGCTCATAGGCTTCGCGCGAATGCGCCATGCCCCTGGATTTCAGGACGTAAAGCTCGCGTCTGGGTCGTCCATTGGGTTTACTGTCCCGCAATACAATCCACGTGTCCATGAGAGAGGAAACGGCCGCCGCAGTTCTCTCCTGGGGGTCTCCTGCGAACGTCAGATTCGTGAACATCGATGTGATCTGTTTCACCTTTAGAAAATCTACCAGGCGTACGAGCATCGATTTGACGTCATAATTGCCAGAGGCTGAAACGAGGTTCGTAATCGGGTCGATGATCACGATGCTTGGTCGAAGCTTGGCGATCAATTTGTGAATCGAGGCCAAATGCCCTTCAAGGCCCGTGCTGGTTGGCCGCATTGCGTTGAAGTGCAACAGGCCATTCTTAACCCAACGCTCCAGGTTAAGGCCAACCGAGCGCATGTTGCGTAGAATCTGGCTGGGAGACTCTTCAAAAGTGAAATACAAACAAAGTTCGCCACGGGCGCAGGCGGCGCTGGCGAAGTTCGCCGCCATGCTGGATTTCCCGGTTCCCGCCGTGCCGGTTACCAGTACACTGCTTCCACGGAAATACCCCTTACCTTCCATCATCTCGTCCAAGGTGGGAATTCCCGTTGAAACGCGGTCCCTGAGAGCGACGTGCGTCAGGGCGAGAGAAGTGATGGGCACCACCGATAGGCCGTCTTCATCGATCAGGAACGGATATTCATCGGTGCCGTGGGAGGTGCCCCGATACTTGACGATTCGGAGACGCCGGGTGGAAATCTGATCCGTTACCCTGTGGTCAAGCGCAATCACGCAATCGGCAATGTATTCCTCCAACCCGTAGCGGGTTAAGGTGTGGACGCCGGCTTCCCCGGTAACAATCGCGGTGAGTTTGTGGTCTTCCAGCCATCGGAAAAGGCGTTGCAGTTCCGAGCGTAGTGTCGCTGAGTCACCCACCCCGGCAAAAAGCGCCTGGACGCTATCCAGGACGATGCGCTTTGCTTTGATCGTTTTTACCGCGTGAGCCAAACGGATGAACAGACCGTCGAGGTTGTACTCGCCAGCTTCGGCAATCTGGTTTCGCTCAATGGAAACGTAATCTATCGACAGTTTCTTGAGGTTGGAAAGCTCGCGCAAGTCAAAACCCAGCGATGCGACATTGGCGATCAGCTTCTCCTCGGTCTCTTCGAAATTCATGCAGACGCCAGGTTCGCCATATCGAATTGCGCCGTTCACCAGAAACTCCATCGCGAGTAAGCTTTTCCCGCATCCCGCGTTCCCGCACACCAAAGAAACACGGCCTTTCGGCAGACCTCCGCCTGTGACTTCATCCAGTCCTTGGATTCCTGTGAGGGCTTTGGCGAGAGATGTGCGAACGACCGTAGGCTTGGATCGGGGCATGGCCAGCCTCCTAAGGATTTATGTCGTTCTGCTTCGGGTGCCGATGTTCTTTAGTAGCCTAGCATTTGGGGCACTTCCAAGCCAATCTCCATGCCGCGCGGTGGTGTCGACAGTGTCGACCTATCTTTTCAGCAGACACCTATTCGAGAGAGAGCAAACCATCAGGGAGGACTTCGAGTTGCCCAAGGTGCAGTCAAGGATGTGCTCGTCTCCGCTCATTTAAATGGGGCTTTCGGAGCTCATCGGGAAGGCGTCATGGGAACATCCTGGTTCAACTGAGTGGCGCCGGGAAGGCGCTAAGGTCGAAGGCCATTCTGTCGTTTTGGTGAGAACAACCGCGGGATCAACCCCAACGCGATTCTTCTGTCTCTTGCTTCGGAACGCAATACGCTGCTCAGCGGTCCCGAGACCACGGGCAGTTAAATCGGCGTGGCGCGTGTGAAGATCGCTCGCCCTGTCTCTGTCGTCGGGGCCCAAGCTTTGCAGGAAGGAATTGGGTTTATGGCTAGGGCCGAAGTCGCGGAGCGGAGCCGCTTTTCTCCAGCGGATGTCCAAGAACTCAGCTAAGGTAAAAACGATAGTAAGGATGAGAGCAAATCCAACTATGATGACTTGAATATTTGTTAAATGGACGAACATCATTGCTTTCTCCAATGCATTGAACGTGTGAACGGCAAGAGGGGCACTTCCGTGGCAGCTGGGTGAGGTGCGAAGGCAGAACGAGACTGTTCAAAACTGCTCAGGTGGGGCTGTCACGCAGACGAAAACAAGCACTAGGAATAGCTTTGCGAATTCAAGTAATTCCGGGAAAAGACTGTACGGTGACCGTACAGTAGATTTGGCAATCTTGGAAATCATGCCAATTCGGGCATTCTCAGAATCAATAAGTTGAGCGTTTTCAAGACTAATGTCCGGTTCGACTCCCACCGCCTCCACCATATTTATTCTGTTTAGTATCAATGTCTTACGAGATTTGCGGCCCCTCGCCGCGCTCAAGGCGTTCGTCACTAGCGCTCAAGGTAAAAACTGCCTCTCAAGCCGTGTGCGCCTCTCTCTGACCGCAATGCCCAACCGAGACTTTGGTATCAATCGATACGTTAGTCCAATGGATTCGTCGTCGCGCTTCTGCCACTCTTGTCTTAAGCAGTCACTCGCTCTGACATTGAAAGGGGTATCAAATGGACGCCAAAAATGGACTCAAAGAGACCACGCGCGTGACCGCTCCTGTCGCGTTGAACTCGCTTAGTGTGAATGTTTTTACCGCCCCGGGAAAGGCTATGGTCGGCGAGCGGCCAAAGCCCTTCGGCGAAGCGCTCGGCTTTGACCCGATCACGTCGACCTTAATCTTCGGCGAGTACGACGCGGTGCTGGTGGACGCAATGGGGACAGTGGCTGAGGCCGAGGCTCTCGCGGATTGGGTCGCTCTGCACAACCGCAACTTGGAAACCATCTACATAACGCACGCCCATTTCGACCACTTCTACGGTCTGAGTATTCTGCTTGACCGTTTCCCGGGCGCCCGGGCGATAGCAACGCCCAGGACGGTGAACGCCATGCAAATGTCTTTCACTCCCACGGTGGAGCGGTTGGCCCGCCGGATGTTTCCTGGGCAAGTGCCCACTAAGTTGGTTCCACCTGAGCCCTATGAGCACGACACATTCACTCTCGAGGGCCATGAATTGCGCATCATCGAACAGGGCCGCACCGATAGTCCCGATTCAACGTCTCTATACGTTCCATCGATCGGCCTGATCGTCGCTGGCGACGTTGTGTACAACCAATGCCGCATCTACGTCGGCGACACCACCCCCGAGAGCCGAAAGAATTGGATCGCAGCGCTAGACCGCCTAGCGGCGCTGAACCCGGCGATTGTTGTCGCCGGTCACAAGAAGCCTGGCGCGCCCGACTCTCCCTCGACGATCCAAGACACCAGGCGTTACCTGCAGGACTTCGATCGGGCGCAGAAAACCGCGACGTCCGACCAGGAGCTGTTCGATCAAATGACCGAGCTGTACCCCCATTGGGTAGCCAATCAGTCGTGGTTGATGTTCGGATTCCCGCGGTCATAACCCACAACATCCGCTGATGCGAATGTCTCTTTGCGCATGATGGAGGGTCGTCCTTGGTTCAATTGCTTTGTCTTTCCTCGTCAGGCTTGACCGGCAGCGGGTATGAATACGAAAGAACCAGAATCAGCGGATAAACACTGTTTATCGGAATTGGAGTCGTCAATGAGCAGCGTACAAATTGAGCAGAAGAGCTATGAGATGCCCCCGCGAGAGGGGATGAGCATCGCGCATTTTCTCACCGTCACCGACATCGAGCGATCGGCTCGCTACTACGAAAAGGTCTTCGGCGCTCGTATTCTGAGCCTGGGTGACGGCAACGCGCCCGGGTACCTTCAGCTTGCGAATATCTGGATGATTCTGAACGTCGGGGGCGGGCCGACCCCGGATAAGCCGACGGTAACGCTCAGCGTCCCCGACCCGAATCACATCAACAGCTTTATGAATTTCCGCGTTGCGGATATTCAAGCGTGCTATGAATTATGGAAAAGTCGAGGAGCGGAGTTCATCACGGAGCCGATACCCAAGTACGGCGAGATACGCTGCTACATCCGCGATCCGGACGGCTATATCATCGAAGTCGGACAGAGCACCGACCTCACGTACGGTTAACACACGGCCCGGACGGGATGCGGATTTGAACGCTTGGTGCTAGCCTCCGTGATCGTCTGCGAAATGGTTTTGGACTGTTGGCATCGTAATCTCCGTCGGCCATTCACGCTTTCAGTGTTGGACGTATGCAGGCGGACGCCAATCTTGTAAGCTGCATATGTTGTTCAATATTGCGATGCCAGCGACAAGGACTTTGATCCTGATCTGTACATCGGCCATTCTGGCTCAAGCAGTTCCCTCGCCTTGTGCGAGCTCTAAACTCCATCGAAACGAAACAGCAATCGAATCACAATCGAAGGCGCACGTTGCGCAAGACAGCGTGTTGGTGGCCTGGCGCCACAGAGTCTCCCAAGCCAAGGTTCATCCGGTAAACATCGTCGTTCTCGGAGACTCAATCGCCTGTTGCTTCGGACCGACGGATTACGAGAACATTTGGACCAATGTTCTACGGCAGACTGAAGCTCTGCAATATGGAAATCACGGAAGCGGCATCATCCCGATTGGCGACGACTTCGGTTTGTCCACGAACCCCCCATGGTCACTCCATCCCCAGGACGGCAATATTGACACAGTGCCGTTTGGTCCGTACCAGGCGGCGAAGGGCGCTTTTGGTGGCGTCTTTCGATTGAAAGGTGCGGCCCAGGTTACTGTGCTTCTTCCCGTCAAGCCTCCTGATGGCATAACTTTGTATTACGCTTCCGCGCCTGATTCGACCGCAGGGATTCGGGTAAGCTACGACGATCGACCGACCATCACCGTCGGACAACTAACTTCGCCGACGCTGAAGGCACAAAGGGTCAACCTCCCTTCCGATAAGGTCGGCGCCTCGACCTTATCCTTTTCGGCGGCTTCCGACTCGGGCAGCGCTTACATTTATGGTGTCGAATTCACTTATGGCAAAACCGGGATTTCGCTGCACAATCTTGCGCATGGATATGCCCGTTCGGAGGCATGGGGAGGAGACCCCGAGGCGCAACTGGCTTTTCTCTCTCAGATACGCGGCGGCATTCAACTTGCGATCTTGTCGCTTGGCGTAAACGACTCGATCAATGGAACCGGTACCACCGCCGACGAATACAGAGAACACATGGCCACAATCATCAAACACCTTCGTGCGCTGGATCCGGCGATGCCCATCGTAATCTTCGACGAGATTCCCACTCGCCTTGGGGAATCAGCTACGACGCTGCCGCAGAGCGCCATTCGTGTCCAGGAAAGGCTGCTGGCTTCGCAGTTCGCAACAGGCTATATCTCTCCGTACGAAGCCTTTGGTCCACCTGCGGCCGCGGCAGATCGCGGCTATTTCTCCAAAGACAACCTCCATCCCAGCGATTTGGGAAATCGCCGCATCGCGGATGTAATCGAGCAATACCTAAAGTCCTCCACCTTGGACCGCGTGCCGCCGGTTGCAGGCGAGAATTAAGAGTCGCGTTAAATTTGTACGTGGCAAGATCTACCAGCCTGTCCGAGCCTGACCGATCACGAATGCGGCAACGATCAACATCGCGCTGCCTGCCAACATTGTGCGCAAGTCGGACCTCGATCGCTCTTTCCATTCTCCCAATGCGACGCCCCAGGCATTGGATGTAATCACGATGGTGCCGATGAACACGGGCCAGCCAACGCTCGTACCCAGCTGACCAAGGCTGGCGGCACTTACGCCGTAGAGAAAGATACTGGCCGCCCAAACAATGCTCATGCCCACCACCAGCCAGATATTCCGGCCTTTTCCCGAACCGGTGAACACGGTCCACTCGCCGGCCTTCGAGATCCGGTAGAAACAGATTGCGGCCTGGGAAACAGAAGCCGCTGCCAGAAAGACGCCCCAGGCTACCCACTGCCCCACGCGAGAGTTTTCAGCGGTCTGGGGCAGCAGCGATATTCCGTACCCGATTCCGATGTTCAAAAGCGGCGAGCCGATGCCGCCAATGATGGCGATGATCAGTCCCAGGCGGAACTTCTTGCTATCCGCCTTGGTCGGAGTGCTGCGTCCCGCACGCGCGCACACAATCACGCCGGCCACCATTCCGACGACGCCCGCCAGAAATACGGCATCGGATTCCGTCCTGACGGCGAATCCACGTATGTTGGCGAAGGGAATCAATGCCCCGATCACGATTGAGAGCCCTAGCTGAATCGAAAAGCCCAGGGCGATGCCGAGCAGATCAATGGCCAGTCCATAAAGAAGCGAAGCGACGCCCCAAAGCAACCCAAGTGCGATCAATCCCGCGAGCCCTCCCGGTGGAAGCGAAGCAAGAATGAGTCTCCAGCCCGGCACTGCCAACAGAACAGCAATCCAGGGGATCACCATCATCGCGAGAATCGAGAAGACACCCCAGATGTGATTGAACTTCCAGCCCGACGCTCTCTTCATCGGAACCGCGAAGGTGCCGTTCAGCATCCCGGCGGCGGCGATTCCCAGCCAGCTCATCATGTAAGTCTTACTCCGAACCGGTCGATTGCATCAGAGCGCAGCTCCGTGCCCGCGCCCGCCAGCTCAGGAGGTACAAATTGTCCATCGATCACCTTAACTGCTTCTCTGAAGCACTGGAGGGTCCACGGAATGTATTCGAGTATGGCGCAGGAGGGGTGTGCCAATGCCAGTTGCAGGTGTACCTGCATCATGTCTCCAACATGGGGCGCAACGGGGAGCCCGTGCGCGTGCGCCAGATCAGCTACCCGCCACCATTCCGAGATACCACCCAGCCGTGTAGCGTCCGGCTGGGGGAAGTGTACCGCGCCGGCCAGGACGAAAACAGCGAAGGCATCGAGCGAATAAAGCTGTTCCCCCAGGGCGATCGGAGTCCGGATGGACTGCGCGAGGCGCCGGTGGCCTTCCACGTCCTCGTACCACAAAGGTTCCTCGAACCAGCCTATGTCAAACTCCTCGAAGTGACGCCCCAACTCGATAGCGGACGACAGATCGCAGCATCCATTTGCGTCGACCATCAACCGGACCCCTGGGCCGATCGCGCGACGCACCGCCTGCACGCGTTCGATATCCTCATGAGCGGACGGCAGGCCAACCTTGACCTTCACGCCGTGGAAGCCTTGCTCTTCGACTGATCGCCGGCAATTATCCACCAGTTGCTCTTTACTCAAGCTCAGCCAGCCGCCATCGGTGTTGTATGCTTCAATCCTTTTCGGCCCGTTACCTCCCATCAGCTGCCATAACGGTAGACCTGCGGCCTTCGCTTTCAAATCCCAGAGAGCGATATCAACCGCGGCCAGGGCCAGCTGCGTGATACCGGCACGGCCCACCCATTGAGCAGGCGGGAAGTGATACACCTTCTTCCAAAGCGCTGGTACGTCGTGCACCGGCGCCCCGAGAAGCAAAGGGGCATAGACATTGGAGATGCACTCGGTAATCAGCAGATCGCACTCCCGGTGAGCATGTGTGCCCGTGTAGCCGTAGCCGCTCAACCCGGAATCTGTGCGAATGACAACGCCAGGCATGCCCCAGTGCGTGATGCTGTGCATGCTGTCCGCGATGTGTGCGCCCGTCACTGGCACGTGCAGCAGAAACGGCTCCACAGCGGTGATTCGAATCTCCTCAACTGGCGCGGAGCCTGTTGGGACAAATGGAGTAGCGGTACTCATAACGTGGCCTCGACGTGGCAGTGTTCATACAGGCGAAGAAGGGTGTCGAGAGTCGCCAAGCCATCTTCCGCGGTCACTCGTGGTCTGGCGCCGGTGTCGAGGCAGTCCAGAAAGTGAGCGAGCGCGGCTTGGAAGCTGTATCCGTACCCTTCCGGGGGTTGGTGTGTAAGCCAGCCTTGCCACTCCTCTGGCATTGCCTCGGCCACTTCAGAGAAGTAACTGACACGCGGCTCCGGGCTGATGACGTACTGAACTGCGCCCTTATCGCCTGAGATCTCGATCGAGTTCAGATATCCAATTGGCCAGTCGTGCTGATAACCAGGCAACTTGTGCCCGTAGCTCACGAAGAGTTGCGCAAGGGCCCCGGATCGGTATCGCAGCGTGGCCGCGGCATGGTCTTCGCCCTCCATCTCGGGGCGGCTGAGGTTGGCGATGTAGCCGGTTACCGACTCGACCTCTCCGAAGATCTCGCGCAGACAATAAACCAGGTGTCCTCCAGCATCTACCCAGCAGCCTCCGCCGGTTTGTTCCCGGCTTAGCCGGAAATCCCAAGGCCGGAAGGTGAGCCAGCCGGCGGATGTACCCCGGGCGAAGAGCGGACGCCCCAACCAGCCTTTGCGGACGAATTCGAGAATTCGTTCGAACGCCGGATGGAACAAGCCCGTATGCGTCACCAGCAACTGGATGCCAGTCTCTGCTACAACATTGACAATCTTGCGGGCGTCCTCTCTCGTGCCGGCCACCGGTTTTTCCATGAATACCGGCTTACCGGCGCGAGCTGCGGCGGTCACGTATTGCAAATGGATGTTATGCGGCAGAAACAGGCACACCGCATCCGGGTCAACTTCACGCAACATTCGATCGAAAGAACTAAAGCCGGGGACGCCCCATTGCGATTGCCGCTGATCCAGTGCTTCTGGCCGGCTTTCGCAGAAGGCCACGAGTTGGGCTCGTTCCGGCATGGCTTGGATTGAACCGTAATGCACATCGGCAACCCGGCCTGCACCAACGAATGCGAGACGATGACGCTTCATCCCAAACGTCCTTCCTCTATGTTTGTTCGGGCGCGTACCAGGTCTGCAGCCAGGTATTGGGCCAGCGCATCCAAATAAAGTCGGCCGCGATCCGCATTTCCCGCCCGCTGGTCGCCAAGCACACCGTTGGCGGAGACGGCATCGATCCCATCCTTCATCATGGTTTCCTGGATCAATTCAAACGGCGCCTGATTGCCCTGCTCGGCCGCTTCCATCTGGACCAGCTCGGGGCGCGCAGCCAGCATCATCGAGGTCTCGAATTCGCCGGCATGCGATCCCGACGCGGAAAGTGCGATGCCGCCTTCGAGTGGGACCCTTTCCCATGTCTCGGAGACGTACCGGGCGAGGTTTCTGAGGCCCGTCACATGACAGCCCGGCCATTTCGACTCAAGGCGGGGAAGCATATCTTGCAGTACGGGGTTGTCGCCTCCGTGTCCGAGCCAGAAATAGACAAGCCTGAAACCACTACGCGCATGACTCTCCGCGATGTCGTGCAGGATTCCCGCCAGTGTCGTCTGCGAAAGCGATACTGTGCCGGCAAATCGCACGTGCTCGATCGAGTAACCCAACGTGACCACGGGACCCACCAGAGTTTTGCCCAGCAGAAGCGCCGCGCGCAAGCCCGTCTCAACTCCGTGAACGTTGTCAACGCAGAGCGGCAACGCCGGACCGTGTTGCTCTGTGGCGCCCAGCGGAACGATCACTGTGTCCCAACCATCGTCGATCCGCCGACGGATCTGCACACTGCTCAGTTCATCAATGAGAAGTGAGTTCAGCATGATTCTTCGTCCGCGTCAGCGCGGCGCCTCCGTTAGCGTCACTTTGCGACGACTAAGCGTGGGACCTTCCGCATCGCCGGGGTCCGCAGTCGCTTTCAGCAGAAAGTCGCCCTCGACTTGTGGTATCGGCAGTTCGATGTCATAGTTCCCCTGGCCGAATGCGTGAATGTCGAATCCGGTCTCGGCGTGGGCCACCGCTTCACCACCTGCGGACGGCTCCAGAGTCAGAGTCAGTTTGCCCGCCATATCCTGCTGGGTGTCGTTGACCATCATCACGCGGAAAGTGCGCTTGGACCCGGCATCGAGCCTTGGCTCCCAGAAGTCGATATAGACCCCTAGCGGCTTGAACGCCTCTTTCATGTAATCTTCGAAATACGGTTGGAATTCAAGCTTGCGTACATCGCGGAAGTTATCGCAAGTAAAGATATGCGGGCCTTCTCCATCCAGATATGCCAGGTACATTACCGCGGCATGTTTCCGGAATGCTCGGTGATATTCGGTAAGACCCGCCAGTAGATAAGCAGCAGTCGAGAATCGCTGATCCGCCGTTGCATCCGGCCCGAGAAGGTGATCGAAAACTTCTTTGGTGAGGATTGTGGGTTGTCCATCCCGGTGCAGCCAGAGCCAGCCGTACTCGTTGACGATCGTGGCGTGGCCGGGCCACTGCGGCTTCGTTTCGTCGGGCTTCTCCAGGTCCGACATTTCAAACTCATGCTCTGGATGTCTCTCGAAATGGTAATCGGCGAACTTGTAAGGATGGATCTCGTAAGGGTCGTGCGGGCCCTGAGGTCCGTTGTAGCCGTTCTCCCATGGCCGGTTGGAAAGATCCATGGGTCTGACTGTCGGAATGACCACGTCCCCGAGATAGGACCAATGAGTCTCGTTTGACGCATCCCACAGCACCACGCTCGGATGATTCCAATTGTCGCGCACGAATTCCTTGAACTCCGTCAGGATCTCATTCTTATCCCAGAGCTTCTGGTGAAGCGGTT
Organism: uncultured Acidobacteriota bacterium; assembly: GCA_963833995.1. Classification (GTDB taxonomy): domain Bacteria; phylum Acidobacteriota; class Terriglobia; order Terriglobales; family Acidobacteriaceae; genus Telmatobacter. Next base: position 26,711 of record CAWIAE010000017.1, read on the forward strand.
TACGGTCGTCCCAGATTGGAAACTCATATTGCAGCAGCAATCCAGCTTCGTCGGCCACATCCAGCCAATGTTGCGGCGGCGGCCCGATGCAAAGGCGAAACGCATTCCAATGCATCCGTTTGGGGATATCGATCAGGAATTTCCGCACCCAGGCATCGTCCCATGGCAACTCTGCAGAGTTTGGGTCGCCAAAAAACCGGTGCAGTGTGATGCTTGCTCCACGCAGATAGATGGGTTTGCCATTCAGAATCGCGCGGTCCGCATCGAAATGCAATTCCCGCATGCCAAACCGCACTGTGGAATCGTCGCCCTCAGTGGTGGAGTCGAGGGTATAAAGGAACGGATTGTCGGGGCTCCAGAGGATTTCGTCCGGCACGTGAATCGTCTCCCTGACGACTTTGCTTTCGCCCGCGCCCATCGGGAAATGCTCGATAGCCGGTTGCCCAACTTCACGCCCGCCCTTCCATGTCTTCACTTGTTGGCGCAGCGTCACTTGCCGCGCCGGTCCCACGTTGGTCAGTTCTGTTTCGACAACGACATCCGACGACTGGATATTGGGCGCCACTTGAACGCTTTCGATGGCGGGTGCATCGGAAAGAATCACAGATACATCGTCATAGATGCCCGGGGTCCAAAACTCCTTCTCGCCGTCACCGCCGTAAATTACCGTGGATGGTAGCGCCCCGGGATGAGCCCCAATCCGGATCAGGATCACATTCTCAGAATCCCAATGGATTGCCGATGTAATGTCGAAGCGGCCGGCCGTGAAGCAACCCAAATGCTCACCCACCTTGATCCCGTTCAGCCAGACCGCGGTTCCGAATTGAGCCTTGTTTACCACCAGCAATGCACGCTGCTTTCGACCCGGCGCCTGAAATGAACGTCGATACCAGAAGAACATTCGCTTTTGAGGGGTCCGGCCCAACGTCTCAATTGCTTCAGAGGGCGGAAATACTTTGTCCCGGATCATCGTACCGATGAACTCCTGGGTCTGGTATTGATCCACGTTGGGAAATCCCGGCTTCGCCGAATGTACCAATCCTGGCACAGGCACCGTGTGCTCGAAATCGGACGGTGGAGCATTGGGTGCAACGCTGTCGCCAATGGCCCAGGTACCGTCAAGTGAGATAGTCATGCGCTGCGCGCAGGCCGTCGAAGCCAACATTTCCAAACTGGCCCAAAGCAAGATCTGAACGATTGTCTGCCGTGTCACCGTGCCGATACGATGCATGATTGTCCTCTTTTGGTTGATGTGAAGGCCCCCGTTTTTCAGTGCTGGGGGCGGCTGGCTTGCGCATTGATCCGCGAGCAAGTGGATCGCGGACGGCTTGCACCGAAACGCGACTCACACCCCAACTCTTCGAAAGTTAACGCGATAAAGTTTGGTCGTTTTTTCCCTCGTCCTTAGCGCATCAGGTCCGTCCACGGGCAGGGAGGCGAGCTTTCGCCTCCTCTGCCCTGTTGCGTCGGTCGCAGTCTGCCCGTCAGAAGATCAGTTTCAGCGCAAACTGAAGCTGGCGGGGAAACAAGAGAGGATTGGTGCCGCTGATCTCTCCGACACCGGTATTCGGTACAGCAATTCCGCCCGGGGTTGGGTTGCCCGTGGTCGAGCCGTCTGGCAGGAGGTAATCGCTGATTCCCGACCCTGGAGTGCCGAGCGGCGCCTGGTTGAAGAGGTTAAAGGACTCCGCCCGAAATTCAAGCTTGAGAGATTCGTAGATTGGGAATGTCTTGAAGAGCGAGAGGTCCAGCGACTGCACTCCCGGTCCGTAGACCTGGTTCCTTTCCTCGTTGCCCTGCAGGCCCACCCCCTGCGCTTGAAAGCGGGTAACGTCGAACCACTGTTGAACGGTCTTGTGGAAACCATGCTGCGAAGAAGGCACATAGTTTGGCCGATCATTTCCAAGACCGATTCCGCTTAGCGAACCGTTCGCGTTATTGACCGTGAATGGCTCGCCCGTATGCGCGAAGTAGATCGCGTTGAATGACCAGCCTTTGGCGGCGTACGAAAGCGGTCCGGTCGCGTTTTTGCCCCAGGGCAGATCGTACGAACCCGTCAAAGAGAAGCTGTGTCGCGTATCAAGATCCGCATTGCCATAGTCGTACTGGTAGTAGCTGTTGTAGGTGACTGCGTTGCCGTGACCATCATCCACATGGCATGGCCCTACGCAGTTGCCCACGCCCTGACCTTCGTCAATGACCTGCGCATTGGTCAGGTTCCTGGAGTAGGTGTAGTTGATGTTGGCGGAGAGTCCGTTTTTAAACCGCCGCTGCAGAGAAGCCTGTCCCGCGTTGTAATTGGACTTAAGGACAGTCTCGCGAATCTGGACATTCACCGTATCAAGGATCCCTGTGCCAGTAGAACCCGCGCCGGTTGTGTAATAGGAGTTGCAGTCGGCATATTGAGAACAGGTGACCGGAACAATGCCGTTATATGGGAACTGCCCTCCATCTGCGATTGGATAAGGCAACTGGTTCTGATTGGTGCCATTCAGCGGCAATCGCGCTCCGCGGTTCCCTACGTAGGCGAGGGTGAGTACGTTGCCGTGGAAGAAGTCCTTTTCGACGTTGAGGCTGAACTGCTGCAGATAAGGATTCCGGTAGTCGAATCCCCTTGCATAAACCGTGGTTCCCTGGTAGTTGTAGGGGTCCGTCGCAAGCAAGGTATTCACCACGGGAATAGGCATGGACTTATCCATGTAATAACCGCCCAGCGGATCCAAAGCAAGGTTGCCAAAATTAGAAGTGGCTGTCTGGCATGAGCCCTCGGTCGTATAACCACCCAGTGTGGTACCGCAACCGAAGCCATATTCCCAAGGCGCATTGGCGGCCACTCCACCGTTGGCGTCGTTGCCGGGAAAGTAGCCGATGCCATAGCCGGTGCGGACCACCAGAGTCGGGGTCACCGAGTAAGCCATCCCAATGCGCGGAGCCCAATCGTTGTAGTCACGGGTGACACCCTGTGTCGGGCCGGTATGCTGGACTCCACCAGGTCAGGTCCAATAATCACTCCAAGTGCAGGATTCCAGTTATCCCAGGCCCCATTGGCCGCCGAGAATGGAGTATAGAGGTCCCAGCGAACGCCGAGATTGAGAGTAAGTTTCGAGGTCGCTCGCCAGTCATCCTGGAAGTAAGCCCCGAATTCCGAGGTGCGCAACGAGGGCGGCACCAGGGTTTCGATTCTGTCGGTGGCCTCTCCATAGTCCTCGAGCATATCGGCCAGTGAATTGCCGATGCTGCCGGTCTGTAAAGCGGAGAGGTAGCCGGTATCGAAAATCTGGCCGCGCGGGTGAGCGCTCTGATCCAATGAGCCCTGACGGCGGATTGCGCTCCCGCCAAACTTCATGCTATGTCCACGCTTGACCCACGAGAAAGCGCCCACGTACTCAAAACTGTTGTTTTGGTTCAGCAACGGAACGTAGTCGGCGTCTCCCAACCCGCCATAACCCTGGTTAAAGTTCATATTCGGCAGCCCCGTAGTGGCCACGAATCCCCCGATGTTGACGCACGCGCCCGCGGTGCACGGAAAGCCGAAAGCATTGGCCGTGTTCTGGCCGACGTTCACTGGATTCGAGTCGTGGTTCAGCCGCATGTATTGAGCTTTGAGATCGAGAATCAAGTCGGGGGAGAGCACACGAGTGTAGCCCACCGCTATGCTCTGGTCCTGATCGACGGCCGGGCCGGCGAAGTTTCCGTACGGACCCTGGCCCGGATTGACTGAAACCCCGGCAACCGTCGTGATGGGATAATTGCCGGGAATGTAGACGTTGGCGTTATTGAATGTGTAACGGCCGAAGATTGAATCTTTGGGCGTGATATGGTGGTCAATCCTTAAATCCCAGGTCTTCGTGAATTGGGTCTCGCCACCTGTAAAACTGTAGTTGTTTGACGGCGGAGAACAGCCCCCCGGTAGCGGAACGGTGAGATTGGGCGCGGGATACAGCAGGAAGTAATTCATTCCGATACCAATGCCGCCATTGTCTTTGGCAAGCAAACTCCCCTTCGGTCCGGTCGCCGAAATATTCGTTCCGGTACACGTGTCGGTCGACAATTGCAGGTCGGAGAAATCTCCGGGGTTTTGTTCCTCATAGAGAGTCGGCACCGTCGAGTCGTTGGTGACCCCCCTGATGAGCCGGAGTTCTTCAATGTCGAAGAAGAAGAAAGTCGTGTCCTTGTGGATAGGTCCGCCGATGCTTCCCCCGAACTGATTCTGGCGAAGTTCCGGCTTGGGGCCGACGGTATCAAAGTAGTCTCTCGCATCCAGTTTGTCGTTGCGCAGGAACTCATAGGCCGTCCCGTGAAATTTATTGGTGCCAGACTTGGTGATCAGGTCGACGACTCCGCCCCCCGTTCGGGTCACTTCTGCCGTGTACAAATTGGTAAGGACCTTGACCTCTTCAACGGCGTCGATGGCGGGTTTGGCGCCCACGCTGCCGATGAATCGCTCATTGTTGTCCATACCGTCGATCATGTTGTTGTTGATTTCATCGCTCTGCCCGTTGGCAGAGAAGTTCGAACCTTGCCGGCGATCGTCCGGTCGCGTACCGCTGTTCATCGCGTTGCTCAATCCCAGAGTTACGCCCGCAGAGAGGGTAACCAGATTGAGGACGTTGCGTCCGTTCAGCGGAAGGTCCTGGGTCGCTTGACTCGTAATCAGAGTTCCGATCGAAGATTCGTCGGTCTGCAAAGCGGGCGTGGTCGACTCAACCGTGACCGTCTGCTGTGCTTGTCCCACGCTTAGCTGCGCGGCCACTCGCGCTCGATCGCCGATTGCTACCGTGACCTGGGTCTCATACGTCTTGAAGCCCGGTGACTGAACATTTATCCGGTAGGTGCCGGCCGGCAGAAGCGTAAACTCGAAACCGCCCGTGCTGCCGAGCGCTATCTTTTGCGTCACTCCGGTTGCCAGGCTGGTTAAAGTCGCAGTTCCGGTCACCACCGCCGCTCCACTTGGATCGGTCGCAATTCCCACGATGTCTGCGGTGGTGACCTGCGCGCCCGCTTGTGCCAGGGTGAGGAAACTCATGCATACCAAACTCAGAACGAGCGGAACAATTCCTTTTATCCGATTGATCATGTTCCTTAGCCTCCATGATTTCGCATCCTCGCAGTTGATGACCGCCTCTGTTCTTCTGGCTGGCCGTCATCAGCCGATCGTCGTCCGCTTGGTTGATCTGGCATTGCGATGACTGGAGGAGGATCATCTTCTGGTTCCGAGCCTGTCAAGCGAATAGTCGAATTGAGGTGAATGTTTGCAATGCAAACGGAGAAGTGGATAGAGAGATCATTCATCTATCAGAAATTAAAGTAGATTATGGCATTCTTGACCCAGGCCCTCGATTGGCCCCGGATAAATTTTGTGTTTGCATCTTGAACATTTTCGGCTATAGTCACGACGTCCGAGTCTGCCTGATGCGAGACGTCTATCTGATCAAATCGGTCGCCCACGCGGCGCGGCTTCTGGCCTCTTTTGAGGTTCCCGGAGAGATCCTGAGTCCGGGAGAGATTGCCACGCGAACCGGTTTGAGCCGCGGTATTGTGCATCGCCTGTTATATACGCTGGAGTGCGAGCGAATCATCGAGAAGCTTGAGAATAAGATGTATCGATCGCTGTTTCGCAGAACCGCCAACAGGCACTGGAAAATCGGTTACGGTGCCCCAGGTATCGACACGCTCTTCACGCGGACGGTGGCAGAAAGTCTTAGGGTGGCAGTGGACCGCTGTGGTGAACTGGAGATGCTGACCCTCGACCACCGCTACAAACCTGCGGTTACTCTGCGAAATGCTGAACAATTTATTCGAGAGCGAGTAAGTCTCGTGATCGAGTACCAGATAGATGAAGAGGTAGGTGCCATGCTTGCCCACGCCTATCGCGATGCCCATATTCCAGTGATAGCCGTGAATAATCCACAGCCCGGAGCAACCTACTTCGGAGCCAACAACTACGAAGCCGGTTTGCTGGGAGGACGGTATCTGGGCAAGTGGGCGCGAACGCATTGGCATGGGGAAGTGGACCAGATCATAAAGCTGGAACTCAGTCGAGCGGGAGCGGTTCCCAAGACTCGAATGACTGGCATGGTGCGGGGAATTCGGGAGGTTCTGGGGCCGAACGCAGGCAAGATTCCAGTGGTCTGTTTGGATGGAGATGGAAATTTTGATGCGAGTTGGCGGGTCGTGCGCAAACACTTGCGGTCAGTAAGCAGCGCCCGAAACTTGGTTGTCGCGATGAATGACAACTCCGCGCTGGGTTCGTTGCGTGCCTTCGAAGAGGCCGGACGGTCCGAACATTGCGCCATCCTCGGGCAAAACGGTTCACCAGAAGCAAGGCAGGAACTCCGCAAGGGAAATAGCCGTCTGGTGGGCTCCGTTGCCTACTTTCCGGAGACGTACGGCGAAGGATTGGTGCGTTTGGCCCTCGATATTCTAAGTCGTCGTTTCGTGGCGCCTGCCATCCTCACACACCACAAGCTCTTGACAGCGCACAATGTGGACCACGTGTACGCCAACGATCCTATGTTGGACTTTGCGGCGACCTTGAGTTGAAGACCGGATCTCCCGATCTTATGTCTTCTTTCTGTCTCTTATTCTCGATATCGAAGATCGAGTCTTGTGCTGTCCAATTGAAAATCGGCATTCTAGTGACTAAGATATAGTCGTATGAGCACAATCCAGAACACGAGTCCTCCACCTACGCTCGTGGATTGGAGCACGGGCTTCATTTCGGGCGACGGAATTGAAGAGTCAGTTAAGACACTCGGCCAACTCCAGGGCATCTTTGAAAATGAAACTGAGTGGCGTGCCATGAATCCGCTCACCGAGGTATATCGGATTCGCTACTGGAGGCCGGTTCCTGACGGAAAAACCGGCGGACTTTTTTGGGGCTGCACCGTTCTCCAGCCCGGACGCGTGGGCGACGAGTACTTCATGACGCATGGTCATTTTCACGTCATCCGCGATCGCGCTGAGTTCTACTGCACCATAAAAGGAACAGGCGCGTTGATCATAATGCGCGAAGATGCCGAGATCTGGAGCCAGACGATGCAGCCGGGGACGGTCCACTACATTCCGGGAAATGTAGCTCACAGGGTCGCCAATACAGGCGATGAACCTCTGGTCTTTCTTGCCAGTTGGCCGAGTGATGCAGGGCACGATTACGCTCGAATTCGGGAAACCGGGTTCAGCAAGCGCATGGTGCTTCAGAATGGTGAGCCTTGCCTCCGTTGACCGTTCTCGCAATTGACCTCGGCGCTTCGCATGCTGCTTGCGCGGTTGTGCGGGAAGGTGAGGTCCTCGCGAGTAAGCATCTTCCGACAGACGGCAGACTCGATCTTGAAGGCCATCTGCCCGCAATCAAGGACTCGTTGTTTGATTGTCTGCATGCCGCCCGGATTGATCGCGCCGCTTGTTCGGCCGTTGTTCTTGGTTTCTGCGGCATTGTGAATGCGCGTGACAGGCGTGTGCTCGCCACCAACCAAAAATTTAATGATGCGCCGAAACTTGATCTGGAAGCCTGGTGTCAGCGAGCGTTTAGAGTGCCGTTCCTCATAGAAAACGATGCGCGCCTCGCACTTCTGGGTGAGCACCGTTTTGGCGCGGCGCGTGGCACACAAGATGCCGTGATGGTCACGCTGGGCAGCGGAATAGGTGGCGCGGCCTTGCTCGACGGACGACTTTTGCAGAGCGCGCATGGGCTCGCCGGAACAATTGGTGGACATCTGCCAGTAGTCCTTGATGGACGGCTGTGTTCCTGCGGCAATCACGGATGTGCGGAGTCTGAGGGGTCGACTGCGTTTCTGCCGTACATCTACCACGAGCAGGTAAGCGCTTCTGAAGGGGCACTCGGGGGCCAGAGCAGCTTCGGATTCGTGGAGTTGTTTCACGCCGTCGAAGCCGGCGACAAACCCGCGGTCGCGACGCTTGAACACTGCTTTCGCGTCTGGTCGGCGCTCACGGTTGCATTGATCCATGCGTACGACCCTGAGGTTGTCGTGTTTGGAGGGTCAGTTCTCAAGAGGGCTGCGGAGATTCTGCCACGCCTCCAGCAGTATGTGGATGCTAACGCCTGGACTCCAGGACGCACCGTGCCGTTGCGGCCCGCAGCCCTCGGACCCGACGCCGCGCTTCTCGGCGCCGTTGCACTAGCGGAGTATGCTCTTTGACAAACCGATCCGTCTTCAACAAGCATCCAGCCGTGACCATCTCACAAACCGAGGATGAATGTGCCGTTGGGTGGCACGAAATCGTGGATCGTTTGAACGCGCACCGCAGTGCGCATCGTATTGCGATTGAGTGTTATCCCGGCACTCTGCTGGAGCCTCTGCGAAGTGAACTCGTCTCCAAGCTTGGCGCGGACGTAGTATTTGAGAGCACGGACGCGATGTTATCTGCGCCGGCCATCGAAGCGAAATTCGCGGCCGTCCTGGGTGACGATCCAGTATTTGGACAAATGTCTCCAGCCACTCTCGATGAGTTCTTCGATTCTGAGAAGATCGATCGCGTTCGTCGCGCTGCGGATCGTGCCGTCGGCCGCGTGATCGCAATTGGCACCGGCGCAACCCTCTTGCTGCCGTCACCTGACCTGTTAATTTATGTGGACCTCTCGCGCTGGGAGATTCAGCGCCGTCAGCGCCGCGGCGAGGTTTCGAACTTAGGACTAATGAACGCCGCTTCTTCATCACCGGCACAGCTCTACAAGCGGGCGTTCTTCCTTGATTGGCGCGCAGCCGACCGTACCAGGCACAAACTCTACGAGAAGGTTGACTTCTGGATCGACGGCAATCGGCCGGAACAGCCGGCGATGCTAAGCGGAAAGGCGCTTCAGTCCGCACTCGCGCAAGTCACCCACCAACCGTTCAGCCTAGTGCCATTTTTCGATCCCGGCCCGTGGGGCGGCCAGTGGATGCGCCGCAACTTCAATTTGCCCGAAGGCCCTCCTAATTACGCATGGTGCTTCAACTGCGTTCCGGAAGAGAACAGTCTCGTACTCCGCTTTGGCGAACGCTGCTTTGAACTGCCGGCGCTCACGCTGGTTCATGAACATCCCGATGAATTGCTCGGTGCGGAAGTCGTTCGCCAATTCGGCGCCGAGTTCCCCATCCGATTCGACTTTCTCGATACCGTCGAGGGAGGAAATCTCTCGCTGCAAGTCCATCCATTGAGCAGCTACATTCGCGAGCACTTCGGTCTTGCCTACACACAGGATGAGAGCTACTACATGCTCGATGCCGCGCCGGATGCGACGGTATTCCTGGGCTTGCGCGGAGGAATTGATCCCCGATCCATGGGCGCCGAACTCCGTGCGGCGCAGGCGGGCGGCCCTGCATTTCGGGCTGAATCCTATGTGAACGTATGGCCCGCGCGCAAGCACGACCACTTTCTTATTCCGGCGGGCACAATCCATTGCTCGGGACGCAATAGCATGGTGCTCGAAATCAGCGCGACCCCGTATATCTTCACTTTTAAACTCTGGGATTGGGGACGGCTTGGTCTGGATGGCCGTCCTCGTCCGATCCATCTCGAACATGGCCTCAAGAATATCCAGTGGGACCGCACAACAGAATGGGTGCGAGAACACTTGATCCGCCAGGAAGCCACCGTTGATTCGGGTGAGGGCTGGCGTGAGGAGAGAACTGGATTGCACCCCCTGGAGTTCCTTGAGACGCGTCGTCACTGGTTCACGGCACCCGTCAACCACTCTACGAGCGGCAACCTGAACGTGCTTAATCTGGTTGAAGGAGACGCTGCTATTGTGGAGAGCCCGAGCGATGCGTTTCCACCTTTCACCGCGCATTACGCTGAGACCTTCATCGTTCCTGCCGCCGTTGGACCGTACACAATTCGCCCAGCAACAGCAACCACCAAACCGCTCGCCACGATCAAGGCCTATGTCAGGGAAGGCAAGTGATGTCTCTATCACTCGAATTCGACCCCAGTCTGGCATTACGACTTTGCGATACAGGCCTCGCCTTCGAATACGGGCCTGGGATCTTCGGACCGGAGGCCGAGATGCGCCGCCTCGACGGGATTCGTTCGAGTTTGCGCAACCCTGAATGCGACGGACCGGATCCCGTCTACGGGATCGCCATGGAAATTGGGCGCGAAATCGACCGGTCGATGCTTAAGGAGCGCATGTTGCTGTTTGGCGCTGTTGTGTATGCCGCCGGCGCACTCGGCTCTGAGCCCGTGCGCTCGCAGGGACACATTCACGCCATCGCCCCGCACAGCGGCTGGTCTCCGCCGGAGATCTTCGAAATATGGAGTGGTACAGCAATTGTCTACGCGCAGGAGCGCGCGGAGGATCATCCGGGCCGATGCGTCGCCGTTCTGGCGCACGCCGGAGATCAGGTCGTAGTCCCGCCAGGTTGGGCGCATTGCGTGATCAATGCCGACCCGTTGCATCGCATGCCGTTCGGGGCCTGGTGCGATCGTCAATATGGCTTCGACTATATCGGAGTTCGCGCGCACCACGGACTAGCCTGGTTCCCCAGGCTGTCTGCTTCCGGCCTCGAATGGGAGCCGAATCCGCGATACTTGCCTTCCAGAATTGAGCAACACGGTGCGCGTACCTACCCTGAACTTGGTCTTGATCCGTCACGCAGCTTGTACCGCCAGTTCGTCGATGATCCAGAGAGTGTAATGTTTGTATCCGACCCTGCGCGGGCCGCCAAATGTTGGGCCACCTTCGTGCCGTGACCTTGCTTGCGCCGGAGCAATAAGGAATTTATTGCTTGAGTGTAAAGCTGGTCTTCAGCGGAAGGTCACGCGATGATGTCCCTGCAAATATCTCGTAATCTCCTTCACGGACTCCCCACTTATGTTCTGTGGAATCGTAAGTCGAAAATGACTGCGGATCCAGTGTCAGACTCACGTTCTTTGTTTCTCCAGGTTTTAAGTCAACCTTGCCAAAAGCACGCAATTGATGCGGTGGTTCTTGATTAGCGGCAGGTTGGCCTACATAGATCTGCACAATCTCCGCGCCTTCTCTTTGACCCGTATTTGTAACATCAACTTTAACTGATACTCTTGCCCCGGTGGAGATTGAGTTCCGCGCGGCAAAGACCGGACTGACGACCAGGTGGCTGATCTGGAAGGTCGTGTAAGACAGACCAAATCCAAACGGGAACAGTGGCTGCGTGTTCGTCGCGTCGTACCAGCGGTAGCCAACGTTGAGGCGTTCGTTATAAATGGAGCGTCCGCCGACTCCAGGCCATTGCTCTTTGCTTGCAGTTGGTATTGCATTTGCGGTTTTAGGAAAAGTGAGAGGCAATTTTGCTGAAGGATTGACATCGCCGTACAGGATAGCTGCGAGCGCATTGCCATCCTCCTGGCCCGGATACCACGCTTCGATGATGCCTGCCACCTGGTTAGCCCATGGCATCAGGACGGGTCCACCGGTATCGAGCACGACAATCGTCTTCTTGTTTGCGCGCGCTACAGTTGCGATTAGCTCATCCTGCTTCCCAGGCAGTTCAAGATTGGGCCGGTCTTCTCCTTCGGTTTCGTCAGTATTGCCGACCACGATTGCAACCCGCGCATTTGCGGCTGCTTTTGACGCCACTGCCAAATCGTTGCCGTCTGCGTAGGTCACGCTCGCTCCGGCTCCCGCGCGTTTGCGAATGCCGTCGAGCGGACTGACTATATAGGGAGCAATCACCCCCGAACTGCCCCCGCCCTCCGCCTTGGGAGCGAGGCTGCCCGCGGCGCCGATCACCGCGATCGTCGTCACGTTTGACAAAGGTAGAATCGCCCCTTCGTTTTTGAGCAGAATTGTGCCCTGCTCGGCGACCCTGCGCGCGAATTGGTCATGCTCCGGGGACCGTACATTTGAAGCCCATGTCCCTGTCGGCCTCTTGTCCATCACGCCCTGGCGAAACAACGGCGCAAGAATGTTGCGGACATGTTCATTGATGATGTCCGTATTAACTTCGCCCGCCTGGACGGCCTTCTTCAAAGCTGCACCGTAAAATTCATCGCCCGGCATCTCCTGATCGAGGCCATTCTTCGCAGAGTCAACGGTCGAATGCGTTGCGCCCCAGTCGCTCATCACCCACCCATTGAACTTCACCTGATCTCTAAGAAGTTTGTGCAAAAGTTCGGCATTCTCGCAAGAGTAAACGCCGTTGGTCTTCACATAGGCGCACATGAACGTACCAACATGTCCCTCTTGAACCGCTGCCGCGAAGGGCGGTAGGTAGATCTCCACGAGTGTTCTTTCATCCACCACGGAGTCTGCCCTGAAGCGGTCGCTCTCCTGATTCATTGTCAAATACATGTTTGCGTCGGCTAGTGGGCCCTCGCTCTGAATGCCCTTGATCTCCGCCACGGCCATTTGCGCGTTGAAGTAGGGGTCTTCGCCATAGCTCTCAAAGGTTCGTCCCCACTCAGGTACGCGAACCACATCGATTGATGGTCCCAGTTCTACAATCGTCCCCTTGCCCCATTGCTCTTTTCCAAGCACGTGTCCAAACTCATTCAGTAAACTTGTATCCCAGCTCGACGCCGCAGCAATAGGAGCAGGCAACAGAGTTACTTCGCGCGCCTTGTTGCCCACGCCGGCCCGGCCATCAGCTAATGTCAATCCCGGAATCCCAAGTCGCCGGTTCGACGGAACATACCCCACATAGCCGTTTGGCGGAAGGTCGAAACCATAACCAACAGTTGCATTGCCCTTGATTCGATTCACGCCGTGCATCATCGCGATTTTCTCATCGAGCGTCATTTCGCGAATGAGCAGGTTCGCACGCTCTTCGGCAGAAAGGGACTGGTTCATCCACGGACGCTCGCTCGGGCTCTGCGTCGAGGAAGATTGAGCGCCCGCCATACAGCAGAGAAAAAGCATGCCCAACCCAATGGAATTGGACAAACTGCGCATACGCACATGAGTTAAAACAGACCGAATCACCGTGTGTGCCCGACGGATCACACGCTCAACTTCCGCATCTGGAGAACTCTTCAATTGAAAACCGCCTCAAAGGTGCCATGTGGGCTCCAGCCGGGTCCTGACCTGGATCTGTCTCGTCTTAAGTTCGGCCGAACAAGTTATCACAAATCGCGTCAACTATACACTCAAGACGCACAAATGTGTCAAAGCGCTTTACCTCTTTCGAGCGAACACTTGAGGTATATTGAGCAAGTCGAGCCTATCGTCGACAATTGCTCGACGACGTAATCTCGACAAAACAACAGAGGTGATGCCGAAATGAAGTTGAAGAGCACTTCCCGCCGGGAGTTTGTGAAACTTGCAGTGGCGTCTGGTGTCGCAGTTCATCTTCCAGTTGGCGCAAGCTCCATGCCGGCCCAACCCCCAGCTTTTCCCATCGGGCTACAACTCTATACCGTTGGCCCTCAATTCGATGAAGACCCGATCGGCACTCTCCAAAAGGTAGCCGCAACAGGCTACAAGGAAGTTGAGCTGTCACCTCTGACGAAGGTGCCTTTCAAAGAAATCAAGAAGGCCCTCACTGAATCCGGTCTCAAAAGCCCGTCTGGACATTTCCTGTTGCCTGATCTGATGTCCAACGTTGAGGAGAGGATTGGTTCCGCGAAGGATCTTGGGCAAGAGTTCATGATCGTGACTGTTCCCTGGGTAGCCGATCTTTCTCGCTTTCAAGGCAGCTCTCCGGAAAATCAGATGGCGACCATGCGCGCGATGCTCAATGGCTTGACTCTCGATGATTGGAAATGGAATGCAGAGCAGTTTAATAGGATCGGCGAGCAGATCAAGAAAGCCGGCTTACAACTCGGATATCACAATCACAACTTTGAGTTCAGAAGGATCGGTGACACGACGGGGTATGACGAGTTCCTTCGCCTCACTGACTCGAACCTGGTGTGCCTCGAGTTGGACTGCGGTTGGATGAGAGTGGCGGGCCGGGACCCAGTCGTGTATCTCACCAAGTTCCCAAAACGTTACCGGTTATTACATATTAAGGATTTCAAAAGGGGATTCACCCCGACAACCACGTTGATGATGGATGCTCCCGGAGGTCCGGTTCCAACTGAGCTCGGAGAAGGCGCCATTGATTACACGAGAATCCTTGAAGTCGCCCGCAAAGGTGAAATCCGTAGCATCTTCGTAGAGCAGGAGCCTCCCTTCAAGGAAATGCCGGCGCTCGAGGCAATTAAAGTCGACTACGACTATTTGGCGCATCTGGTTGTCTAGTCGCAGTAACGCCGCGTCTCGGAAAATGATCGCGAGCCTTATATCTACAACTCTCTACCGCGAACGATCGCCACCTCATTTCGGGTGACGACGAACGGTGCCGGAACCAAACGCTGAGCTGCATTTGTTAACATTCTCGGGACTGAAAGATCCACAGGAGTGCCATGTCCAACATGCTGAATCGTCGCAGCTTCCTCATCGCGGGAGGACTTACCGCGCTCGCCTCCACATCTGCCTTCGGGGCCAATGACCGACTTCGGATCGGTGTGATCGGCGCTGGGGGCCGAATGCGACAACTGCTCAACTCGGCCGAGAGTACGGGCGTCCCGTTCGAGATCGTGTCGGTGAGCGATGTGTACACGCCACACCGCGAAGAGGTGAAAACGCGGACGAGCGCGGCGACCGCGACTACCTGCGTGGATTACAACAATGTGCTGGACGACAAGAGCATCGATGCAGTGATCATCGCAACCCCGGACCATTGGCATGTTCGGATCGCGGGAGCGGCGCTGGCCGCGGGCAAAGATGTGTACCTGGAGAAGCCGGTCACCCATACCCTCGAAGAGGGTGAGACGCTGCACAAGAGCGTTCGATCGAGCCGGCAGATCCTGCAGTGCGGAATGCAGCAGAGGAGCTGGCCCCACTTCCGCAACGCGGTTGACCTCATCCAGGGTGGTGCGCTCGGTCAGGTAACCCAGGTGCGCACATATTGGTGGCAGAACTACGGCTCCAATTGGGTGCCGAAACCGGTTGATATGGCGCAGCTTGACTGGAAACAGTGGCTCGGCGGGGCACCAGATCAGCCATTCACCCTGGAGAAGTACAACCGCTGGCGGTGGTTCTGGAACTTCGGCGGCGGAGCCATGACTGACTTGTTCACTCACTGGATCGACGTCGCACAATGGGCGATGAAAGCGGACCAGCCGACGATGGCCCTGATGCTGGGTGACAAGCACGTGTTCAAGGAATGGGAGTGCCCCGACACCATTCAGGCAGCCTTCCGCTATCCGGGTTTTGACGTGGTTTACGAAGGCATGATGAGCTCATCGATCGACGATGGAGGGCTTGAGTTTCGAGGCACCGAGGCGACGCTGAAGATCACCCGTGCCGGAATGAGTATCTTCCAGGACAATGTGAAGGCCGATCGAAATCCTGTGCTGAAGGAAGAAAGCTTCGAGGACGGAACAACGCCGCACATGAGGAACTTCTTCGACTGCATCAAGTCGCGCAACGAGCCGAACGCACCCGTCGAGACAGGAATTTCTGCAGCGAGGGCTGGCCATATTGGAAACCTGGCGTACCATCGCGGCGGCATGACCTCTTGGCCGGCGAAGTGAAAATCAGCCGGTGATTTCTCCACTTTCGTTACATCACGAGGAGCACCATGGCCGAGACTGATAGCACATTTCTCAATCGACGCGAAGTGGCGAAGAGCGCCATGATCGGGGGCGCTTCTCTTCTGTTCAGCGCCGCAGCCCAGGCAAGCGCCGCAACTTCGGGGACTCATGGGTTGATCGACGCCCGTAGGTTGGGCGCGGCCGGTGATGGAAAGACGGATGACACTCGAATTCTGCAGCACGCTCTCGATGCTGCCGCGGAGACAAGTGGCGCGGTGTTTGTACCCCCCGGAGTGTACCTGACCCAGGAGCTTCATGTGCGGCCGGGAATCGCATTGATGGGCATTCCGGCGTGGAACTATGGCGGCCCGGGCGGGTCTGTTCTACGCCTCGCGGATGGTGATTCTACCTGCCTGCTTAATCTCACAGATGCGCGCGGAGCCACCATCGATGGACTAGCACTCGATGGCCGCGGACTGGGCCGGAATGTTCACGGACTCTTCGTAAACAGATCGGAGTATGCAAAACATGAAGACGGCTTTCGCATCGAGCGGTGCCAGGTCGCACGTTTCAGCGGCGACGGCGCCAGCTTGATGCGCGTCTGGTGTTTCAGTGTCCGCCATTCGATGTTCGCCTATAACCAGGGTGATGGCCTGAACTTGAGAGGTTGGGATGGGTTTCTAATAGATAATTGGTTCTCGGGAAACGGACACGCCGGCTTCGCTGCCCGACAGGAGAATGCCTCCATTACTTTTACCAGCAATCGGATCGAATGGAATCATGAGGAGAACATGCTCGTGACTGGCGGCGACGGCTATCAGATTACGGGAAATTTCTTCGATCGCGCCGGAACCTGCGGGCTCGCCCTGAGGCGGAATCACGCAACTTGCACGCAGATGACGATCACGGGGAACTTCTTCAAACGCAGCGGCAAGCTCATTGATCCTGGGAGTAAGGAGTCATCGCAGATCTTCCTGGATGGATCGCGAGGTGTAACTTGCGTTGGAAACAATCTGCAGGCGGGTCGCGACGATGGCGGCATGGGGACGTTCAGCCCCACTTATGGCATCGTTTATAAAGGCCTTCAGAATTGTGTGATCACCAACAACGTTCTGCACGATGCCGCTCTGCGACAGCTACTCCTGGATCAGGGCGAGCAGGGCGAAGGAGTCGTTGTAAGAGATAACCCCGGTCGCATTTTTGAGGAGAAGCACTAACCGGACATCACGAATGAGCCCGTCGCAGCCCGTTAGAAAACAACTGCTGGACGCAGCCTACCGTCTTCTGGATGCCGCGGAATTTCGCCCGCTATTGTCATTTCATGTGCTCTCTTGATTGGCGAGGACGTATAGAACTTCGCCATCTGAAAAGGGGCGATCGACTGGTTACTGAAGTAGTCCACGATGCGCTTGCAGGCCGTCCAGAGCATCCTTGAACAAGTCAATTGATCGTTACAGATCATCAAAAGGTTGAACGGCGGCTGTTGGGCCGCCGTTCAGGAGTAGAGATAGATTGACCGCTGGAGCCTTACACTAGGACTCCGGGGATTTGGCTTGAGCCCATCGGAATGGGTTCTTCGACCGAACCAAGAGCAGCCTTGAACATCCCCATCACCTGTTTCAGGGTGGCCAGACGCGGATTGGTGAGTTGGCAGGCGTCCTTCTTCGCGTTGATTCCCATCACTTCGAAGTCGCATTCCTTCACGCCCAGTTCGGACAGATTTGCGGGAATGCCTACGTCCTTCGACAGCTTGCGGATCGCAGCGATGGCCACGTCTGCAGCATGGATGGCAGAGAGACCGTCCACGCTTTCGCCCATCGCGATGGCTATGTCGGCGAAGCGCTGCGGGCAGGCGATTTTATTGAACTCGCAAACTTCAGGCAGCAGGATGGCGTTGCAAACGCCGTGAGGCAGGTTGTAGAAACCACCCAGTTGGTGCGCCATGGCGTGCACATAGCCGAGGCTGGCGTTGTTGAAAGCCATGCCGGCGAGGTACTCGGCATAAGCCATCTTGTCGCGAGCTTCAAGGTTGGTGCCGTTGGCAACTGCGGGACGCAGGTAGCTGGCAACCAACTTGATGGCCTGCAGCGCGCATGCATCGGTGATGGGTGTCGCGATGGTGGAGACATAGGCCTCAACCGCGTGGGTCAGCGCATCCATGCCGGTGGCGGCGGTAAGAGAGGCGGGCATGCCGACCATCAACAGCGGATCGTTGATGGCGATATTCGGTGTGACGCGCCAGTCGACGATTGCCATCTTCACATGAGTATCGGTGTTGGTGATGATGCAGAAGCGGGTCATTTCAGACGCGGTGCCCGCGGTGGTGTTGATGGCCAGAAACGGAGGCATGGGTTTGGTCGACTTGTCCACACCCTCAAAATCGCGGATATTGCCGCCGTTTGAAGCTACGAGGCCAATGCCCTTGCCGCAGTCGTGGGAACTGCCGCCGCCCAGTGAAACAATTCCGTCGCAATTGTTCTCGTTGTAAACCTTCAATCCGTCAGCCACGTTCTTATCGGTCGGGTTCGGCTCGGCGCCGGAAAAGATAGTTGCTTCGAGGCCGGCCGTCACCAGGTAATTCTTGATCGTGTCGGCGACGCCAAGCTTGTTCAGCCCTGCATCCGTGACGATCAGAAGATGTTTTGCGCCAAGCGCCCTGGCCTGTGCGCCTGCTTCCTTTGCGCAGCCAATTCCCATTAACGAAACGGTGGGAATAAAAAATCCAAAAGTTTGATCCGCAAGAGCCATGATGTTCTCCTCGTAAGTGTTCTCCGGCAAGCTCGGAGGTTTATGATTGCCAGCCCCTCAAAAGGAGCCCACTCGCAATCGATCAGGGGGCCTTTAAAGCCAAGACACCGAGTGGAAGGTATGCACACTCCAATAACGTAGAAACTTCAATCATTCATCCGGAGGAACTGTTTTTTCCGCTCGGAGCACATCCAGGTTTTTTGCGCATCTCTCATGCCTCTGGCGACCTGCGTCGCAGGGGCATGAGAGATGCGCCATCTTTTAGAAGAACCCCAGTTTTTTGGGGCTGTAACTGACGAGCAGGTTCTTTGTCTGCTGATAGTCGTTGAGCATCATGCGGTGCGTTTCACGGCCGATGCCCGATTGCTTATAACCGCCGAATGCTGCATGGGCAGGATAAGCGTGGTAACAGTTGGTCCAGACGCGGCCAGCCTGAATGCGCCGGCCCATGTGATAACAGAGATTCGCATCGCGCGACCAGATCCCGGCGCCCAGTCCATAAAGCGTGTCGTTGGCGATGGTCAGCGCTTCGTCTTCGGTTTTGAAAGTAGTCACCGAGACAACTGGCCCGAGGATCTCCTCCTGAAAAATACGCATGCGATTGTTCCCGCGGAAAACAGTGGGTTGAACGTAAAACCCGCCGCTCAGTTCACCGGGAAGGTTGGCGCGTCCGCCGCCGATCAACAGCTCTGCTCCTTCCCGCTTTCCAATTTCGATATAATTCAGGACCTTCTGCAGATGGCGGCTCGTGATCTGCGCGCCAATCATCGTCGTGGGATCCAGTGGGCTGCCTTGCCGTATGGCGCTTACACGTTGCAGAGCCCGCTCCATAAAGCGGTCGTAGATGCTTTCCTGAATCAGGGCGCGACTGGGGCAGGTGCAGATCTCTCCCTGATTCAGGGCGAACATCGCGAACCCTTCAAGCGCTTTGTCGAAGAAGTCGTCGTCTTTGTCGGCAACATCTTCAAAGAAGATGTTGGGCGATTTGCCGCCAAGTTCGAGCGTGACCGGAGTCATATTTCGGCTTGCGTATTGCAGGATCGATCGGCCCGTCGCGGTGGAACCTGTAAAGGCCACCTTTGCGACGCGCGGGCTCGAAGCAAGTGGCTTGCCCGCTTCGGTGCCGAAGCCGTTGACGATATTGAGCACCCCGGGTGGCAGCAGATCTCCCACCAGTTCCGCCCAGACAAGAATGCTGGCGGGTGTCTGTTCAGACGGCTTGAGGACAACGCAATTGCCCGTAGCCAGCGCCGGCGCAAGCTTCCATGCCGCCATCAGCAGCGGAAAATTCCAGGGGATGATCTGCGCGACCACACCCAACGGTGCGGGAAAGTGATATACGACCGTATCGTGATCAACCTCCGCCGCGCCGCCTTCCTGCGCACGGATGCAACTCGCACAGTAGCGGAAGTGATCGATCGCGAGCGGGATATCCGCCACCATGGCCTCGCGGATCGGCTTGCCGTTGTCCCACGTTTCGGCCAGAGCCAGGGCGCTGAGATTCTCCTCCATCCGGTCCGCAATCTGATTTAGCAGGATCGAACGCTGCGTGATGCTTGTCCTTGCCCATCCGTCTTTCGCTGCATGCGCGGCATCGAGCGCCAGCTCGATATCGGCCGCATTAGAGCGCGGAATTTCGCAGAATGGCTCGCCCGTGATGGGCGTAATGTCATCGAAGTAAACGCCCGCAACAGGCGCGACCCACATGCCCCCAATGTAGTTTTCATAGCGGGCGCGGAACGTAATCGACTCCGTCAATTCATGCAACGCCAATGACTGAGTCATGCTTGCGGACATCCGAATCGCTCCTTTTCCTTCAGACCTGAAAACTTTTTTCCCGCAGTAATGTTGGCAATCCGGGGGCCATTCGCGCGGCGACCGCCGCAGGTGAGTAGCGGGCTGGACGCATCTTGCTACGTTGCAGCGGGTTAGGCTCTTTTTATCGAGCAAGATTTGCTGCCCGCTCGGAACATGAATTCACCGCCAACCGTCGCATTTTGCGACGGCGCCGCGACAGGCCAGCAACACTTTGTGGTCCCCGAATGCGGGGAATCCTGCGACAACCGTTGTTGAGCGGTGCTAGAATTTGCGTCGTTATGCCGCAAGTTCAATTGTGCTCGTTTCGAAACAAGTGGGAAGAAGAGCACGGAGAAACCGCGTTGTCGCTGCTCTCCGCAGATCGCTCTGCGGCTCCGCAGTGTCTGTCGCCGATTGCGGCCTCATGGGAGCGCTGCCGTCAGCTCGGGCTTTTGCGCGCCAGCTTGCCAAGCCTCGATCTGCTGGCTGAGGCAGAACTAAAGCGGCGCAAAGAACGACACAGGACACTTGTCCAACTCGCGGAGAACGAATTGTGTGTGTTGCGGCGAGCCATCACGGGAGCAGACGGACTGGTGCTCCTTGCCGATCCCGATGGCACGATTCTGGACGGCTGTGGAGACAACAGCTTCGTTGAAAAAGCCCAGCGCGTATCTCTTCGCCCCGGGGCCACCTGGAGCGAGATCAAAGAAGGCACAAACGCGATTGGAACAGCGCTGGAAGAACGTCGACTCGTGCAGATCGTGGGCGACCAGCACTTTCTCGACGAGAACCGCTTTCTCATCTGCACTGCAATTCCTGTGATGAGTCCGACGGGAGAAATCGCAGGGATACTGGACATCTCAGGCGATGTCAGACATCCGCCGATGCACACATCCATGCTCGTGCAATTGGCATCCGCGAAAATCGAGCATGAGTGGGTGAGCCGGAATTGCGCGCACGATCTTCTGGCTGCATTTCATCCTCACCCCGGCTGGCTGGGTACGCCACATGAGGGGCTGCTGGCGTTTCGCAATGGGATGTTGGTGGGCGCAAATCCGGCCGCGTTGAGGCTCCTCGGCCTGGATCCGATGGCGATCAATCGGATCGGTTGGAGCGAGATCTTCCGCAACCCGCCTGCGTTTGGCAAGGTCGAACTCTCGCCGCGTAATCATTCGGGTATCTTCTACGCAAGTGTGCAAAGGGCAGAGGCCGTCCAGGCGTCGACGACGGTCAGGCCCGACAATAGCCCGTCAGAAGTCATTGTGCAGGACGACGGAGTATGGGATGGCGATACCATCCAGATGCTGAGCAAAGCGCGACGCGCTTACGAAGCTAGCATTCCGATCTTGCTGCAGGGCGAGACCGGCACAGGCAAAGAAGTGCTGGTTCGCGCCATCCATCGCCATTCTTCTCGCGCTGCCGCTCCGCTGGTTCCCGTGAACTGCGCTGCGATTCCCGAGGGACTGCAGGAAGCTGAGCTGTTTGGCTATGAAGACGGCGCGTTCACCGGAGCAAGGCGCAAGGGCAACACAGGTTACATCCGGCGAGCCGATGGCGGCACGCTCTTCCTGGATGAGATCGGCGACATGCCTCTCGCGCTCCAGGCGCAACTGCTGCGTGTTCTGCAGGACGGCGAAGTCACTCCACTGGGAGCCAGCCGTTCGATTCGTGTGGACTTCAGGCTGATTGCGGCTACCCATCGCGATTTGCAGGCTGCGGTTGCCGAAGGCAAGTTTAGAGCAGATTTGTACTATCGGCTACGCCACATGGTTCTGTTTCTTCCGCCCTTGCGGAAACGCCGCAATCTGGCCGGCATTCTGGATGCAATGATGATGAGTCTCGGCGCGCAAGAACGCGGAATTCGACTAACTCCAGCCGCGCGCCAGGTGCTGCTGGACTATCGCTGGCCGGGAAATCTGCGCGAATTGTCGAACCTGCTGCACACCCTCGTGGCGTTGGCGGAGGACGCAAGCTGGATTGACACCGACAGCCTGCCACAGGACATCTCGACCCAGATGCAGACCGAAGGAAAGCTCTCGGTGCTCACCGATGAACTGCTCCGCAAAGCAATCGACGATCACAGTGGAAACATGACTGCCGCTGCACGCCAGCTCGGACTCCACCGCAGCACGCTCTACCGGCGCTTGGCCGGATCCTAGAGATCCATTCTTGGACTTGGCTTCGCTAACTCCGGTACCAGGCGGCGTTGACTTCAGCAAATTCCGGATATTCTGCGGGAAGATCTTCGGGCCCAAAGATTGCGTCGCTGAGGCACGCGTTGGCGCAGGCCCCGCAGCCGATGCACCTTTGCGGGTTGATATGCAGCCGCTTTGCATCGGCGTAACCGGGATCATCGAGGGTCGGATGGATTGCCTTCCGCACGCAGGCAGACACGCAGCGCATGTCCTTGATGCAACGGTCATTGATGACGAATGCGCGCGACATGATTACCATCCTCGAGATGTGTCAAACTCGCCCTGGTTTGAAATTCAGCGTGCCCAGGTTGACTGCGGAAATCGCCACGTGCCGAACCTGAAATCGAAATCACAACCCACGTGCAACACTGCCTGAAATACCTAAACACTGGATTTCCTTCGCCAGATGTGACGCCAATCACATCGGATGAACGCATTCATGGCTTCAATAGACTGCAGCGTGTGACGTAATGCACCGTCACCGCGAAGCCCGGAAGACTCAAGCAAGACTCCAAAGCAGTTGCTGAAGCAATCTTATCCGCACGGCAGGGGAACCTAAAGTCGAAGGGGCTGGGCGCGGCGCGATCATTTTCATTGCGAAAGAAAGTTGAGAAATTTATGGAGAAGCGGACTCTGAATGTCAACGGGTTAGATCGTTCTTTGGTCGTCGACCCCAAAAAAAACCTCGCCGATGTATTGCGCGATCAACTGTTGCTGACCGGCTGCAAAGTGTGTTGCAGCGAAGGGCAATGCGGAACGTGCACGGTGATCGTGGACGGGAAGGCGATTCGCGCCTGTTTGACACCGATGGACAAAGTGAAGCCCGGCGCAAAGATTACGACCATTGAGGGTATCGGCACGCCCGATAATCTTCATCCGCTGCAAGTGGCATGGATGGCGCACGGGGGCGCACAATGCGGCGTTTGTACGCCAGGCTTCCTCATGTCGGCCAAGGTACTGCTGGATAAGAACACTTCTCCCAGCCGCGACGACGTAAGAAAGTGGTTTGACATTCATAGAAACGCCTGCCGCTGCACAGGCTACAAGCCGTTGGTGGACGCGGTGATGGAAGCGGCAGAGGTGGTTCGCGGAGAAAAGAAGAAAGACGATCTGCTGTTTGAACCCGCCGACAATGGCTCCATCCTGGGGTCCACTTACCGCCGCCCATCCGCGCTGGCCAAGGTGACAGGCGCGTGGGACTTCGGCGCCGATGTGGCCCTCCACATGCCTCCCGATACACTGCGCCTGGCACTGGTGCAGGCTGAAGTTTCTCACGCCAACATCAAGGGCATCGACACATCCGAAGCGGAAACGATGCCGGGCGTTGCGAAGGTCGTGACGTGGAAAGACGTGAAGGGCAAGAACGCAATCACAGGACTCATCACCTTCCCGACCAACAAGGGCGATGGATGGGATCGGCCGATTCTTTGCAAAGACAAAATATTCCAATTTGGTGACGCGGTAGCGATAGTTTGCGCAGACACGGACGAACACGCGCGCGCAGCGGCAAAGAAGGTGAAGCTGGATCTCGAGATTCTGCCTGCCTACATGAGCCGCCTGGCGGCCATGGCGCCTGATGCCATTGAGATTCATCCCGGCGTTCCCAACGTGTACTACGAGCAAGGCGTGAAGAAGGGCGAAGACACCAAGCCCCTGATGGATGCCGCGGAATACGTTGTCGAGACCGAGACCTACTGTAGCCGGCAGCCTCACCTTCACCTCGAGCCTGACTGCGGCTGCGCCTACTTCGAGGACAATGGCCGGCTGACAATTCAGTCCAAAAGCATCGGGCTGCACCTGCATGCGGCCATGATCGGCCCCGGAATCGGCATTGAGCCGGACAAGCTCCGGCTTATCCAAAACGGAGCCGGCGGCACTTTCGGTTACAAGTTCTCTCCCACCATGGAAGCTCTGCTGGGCGTTGCCTGCATGGCGACCGGACGCCCTGTTTCGCTGGTCTACGACCAGTATCAGAACATCACCTACACCGGCAAGCGGTCTCCGGGCGACGTGAAAATCAAACTCGCTGCTGACAAAGATGGCAAGCTCGTGGCGATGGAAACCAACTGGTGGATCGACCACGGCCCGTATTCGGAGTTCGGCGATCTGCTGACCGTCCGGCAGGCGCAGTTTACCGGCGCAGGCTACGACATTCCAAACATCCGCGGCCGTGGCAAGACCGTATGCACGAATCATGCGTGGGGATCGGCCTTCCGCGCCTATGGCTCGCCGCAGGCGCTGCTCGCCTCCGAGACTGCCATGGACATGCTGGCAGAACAGATGGGCATCGACCCATTCGATCTGCGTTATCGCAATCTCTATCGCACGCCGGCAACCACACCCACAGGACAAACGCCGGATGTGTACTGCCTGGAGAGCATGTTTGATGCGCTTCGTCCCAAGTACGAGGAAGCAAAGAAGCGCTGCGCAGAATTGTCCACCCCGCAAAAGCCGCGTGGCGTTGGCCTCGCTCTCGGCGTGTACGGCTGCGGCCTCGACGGACCTGACGGCTCAGAAGCCTCTGTAGAACTGACCAGGACCGGCGTGACGCTCTTCAACTGCTGGCAGGATCACGGTCAGGGCGGCGATCTGGCCGCGCTGACAATTGCCCACGAGACACTGCGCCCGCTGGGCATCGTTCCGGAGCAGATCAAGCTGGAGATGAACGACACCTTGCTGCCGAACAGCGGTCCCTCGGGTGGAAGCCGCTCCAACGTTTTCACCGGGAACGCAACGCGCGTGAGCTGCGAAATGCTGGTGAATGCGATGCGCAAACCCGATGGCACGTATCGCACCTACGACGAGATGGTCGCGGAAAAGATTGCACTGCGCTACGACGGTAAATGGGTGGCCACCGACTGCACGGCATGTGACTCGGAAACCGGTCAGGGCAATCCCTTCCCGGTCTACATGTACGAGATCTTCATGCCTGAAGTCGAAGTCAATCGCGAGACGGGCAAAGTTCGCGTAGTGAAGTTCACAACTGTGGTGGATGTGGGCACCATCATCAATCGATCCACAGTAGAGGGTCAGATTTACGGAGGCCTCGCCCAGGGCGTTGGCCTGGCGCTCAGCGAAGATTTCGAAGACCTGAAGGTGCACACGAGCCTGAAGGCGTGCGGGCTGCCGTATATCAGCGACATTCCGGACGACATCGAAATCATCTTCCAGGAGACACCGCGCGCGCTGGGTCCATTTGGAGCCGCCGGTGTGGGCGAGGCGCCGCTGACCGCCCCTCATCCGGCCATCTTGAACGCCATTTACAACGCCTGCGGTGTGCGCATCCTCAAGGTTCCCGCGCTGCCGAAGATCGTGAAGGCGGCGCTGGATGCTCAGGCTGAGCAGGAACAACTCGCGCACGCGTAAGCCGCGTGCGCGGCACAAATCGCCGAGACAAAGCTACGGTTTCGTCCCGGCATTTTAGAAGTAAGCAGAACCACAGGCTTCCGCGGAGCGATTGCAAAAGGCAGTTGGTCTAAGGGGTCTGTGCCGTGCTGAGAGTCTTTCGATGTGCCGTTCTTCCTTTCCCGAATTTGGCGGAACAGAGCGCAAAGACACTCTCTTCAAGCTAGACATGCAGCAGATTAGCTTGAACGCCGGGAGGTCGCATCATGGATCGTGAACAAGTTCGGCGGTGGGAGATTCAATGCATTCAGGAGCAGGCGCCCGCCTGCACCGCCGCCTGTCCCGTGCACGTCGACGCGCGCAAGCTGGTTGAGTGCGTAGCACGCGGCGACTTCAAAGGCGGACTCGCCGTTCTCGCCAATGCAGTTCCACTTCCTCTGATTCTTGCGCACATCTGCGACCATCCATGCCAGGCGCAATGCAGGCGCTCCGATGCCGGGGACGACATTCAAATTGGACTGCTGGAACGCGCTTGTGCTGAATACGGTGCGCCGGCGCTGGCGGCGCGTCCTCAGACGATGAAGAATCAGAAAGTGGCGATTGTCGGCGGTGGATTGAGCGGGGTCTCCGCGGCTGTGGGCCTTTCGACGCGCGGATATGCCGTGACCATATTTGAAGCGCGACCGCAACTGCTGGAGCGGCTGCGCCGGATGGGCGATGTCGTGGTGCCCGCCCACGCGATCAACACCGATCTGGCAGTCCTCAAGCGTCTGGGAGTTGAGGTGAGGTGCGAGGCTCTCATCAGTCGTCATTCCGGCCCGTTCGGTCTCGACGCAATGGCTCGGGACTTCGACGCCGTGTATCTCGCGCCCGGACCCGAGCCTCAAGACCAAGATGCGCTGGCGTTGGCACGGACACCGCAGGGAAGAATCCAGATCGATCCGCTGACACTTGCGACCAGCCACGCCAAGGTCTTTTCCGGGGGTGCGCAGCGCTATGCACCCGCGCCCTATTCGCCCATTGCATCACTCGCCGATGGCAACTATGCAGCCGTTTCCATCGATCGTTTTCTGCAGGGAGCTTCGCTCTCCGCCAACCGCGACAACCAGGGCGCGTATGCCTCGCGGCTTTACGTAAATACCAGCGGGCTTGTCACTTTGCCGGCGGTTCAACCTGACAATCGAGCCAACAGCTACTCGAAAGAAGAAGCGCAACGAGAAGCCGCGCGATGCATTCCGTGCCAGTGTCTTGAATGCGTGAAGGTGTGCTCGTATCTTGAGGAGTATGGCTCGTATCCCAAGCGTTACGTGCGCCAGATCTACAACAACGAATGCATTGTAATGGGCGTGCGTAAAGCCAATCGCATGGTGAACTCGTGCGCTCTCTGCGGCCTGTGCACCGCGGTTTGCCCTGAGAACTTCAGTATGGCCGATGTGATTCTTGACGCGCGGCAAAGCATGGTTCGCACCAACAAGATGCCTCCGTCTGCCCATGACTTTGCATTGCGCGACATGGAGTTCAGTCAAAGCGATGCATTCACCCTGGCCAGGAATGCGCCGGGTATACAGTCGAGCGAGACCGCGTTCCTTCCCGGGTGCCAGCTATCGGCTTCATCTCCCGGACACGTCGCCCGCTGTTACGAGCATTTGCGCAAGACGCTGCCCGGCGGCGTGGGATTGATTCTCGAGTGCTGTGGCGCGCCCGCTCGATGGGCAGGAGATGAAGTGAAGTTTCAGCAGGCGCTGCAGGCGATCCGCTCCGCTTGGACTTCCCTTGGCCGGCCGCGCCTCATCACAGCCTGTTCGTCGTGCTTCAAATCAATCAAAGAACACCTGCCGGAAATCCCGCTTGAGCCGCTCTGGCCGCACCTTTCCTCTGTGCTGTCTTCAGAGGCGCTGCCTCAGGCGGCATCGCGAACCTTGGCAATCCACGATCCCTGTTCGACGCGAGGCATCAGCGAAGTGGAGGGCAGTGCACGCACTCTTCTCGGAGAACTTGGCATCGACGTTGTTGAATTGAACGCGCCGGGCCAGACGACTTGTTGTGGCTATGGCGGCCTGCAATTGTTTGCCAATCCTGCAATTGCGGAAAAGACCGTCACGCGCCGCGCCAAGCAGAGCGATGCGGATTTCGTCACATATTGCGCCATGTGCCGCGACCGGTTCGCACACCAGGGCAAGCGCGCCATTCATATTCTCGACCTGGTCTTCGCAAACGGAAACGCGGAAACCGAGACTACTGATCCGGCTGCGCGGCCTGACCCCGGCTTTTCCCGGCGGCAGCAGAACCGTGGCCGCCTGAAGACTCAGTTGCTGCGCGAGGTCTGGGGAGAAGAGGAGATCGCCATGAAGCCATCCGTTGAATTGCACATCTCCGAGGAGGTTCTGAAACTCCTCGAACAGCGCATGATCCTGGTGGAAGATGTGCGTCGGACAATCGAACAGGCAGAGGAGACGGGCGACAAGATCGAGAACCCCGCCACCGGCGGAACGATGGCTTCACTGCGTGCCACATGCGTCACGTATTGGGTAGAGTACTCCGCCGATGGCCCTGCATTTGTGGTGCACAACGCCTACTCCCACCGCATGGAGGTGCGATGAGATGAGCTCACCGGCAGGCCCGCCCCCGGCCGCTCCGCTGATGTGCGGCAAGTGTAAAGTGCCGTTGGAACTGGGAAAAGTGACCGCTTCGTACCTGGGAAGCGAGTTCCCCATTGAATTATGGAAGTGCCCTGGTTGCGGAAAAATCCTGGTGCCGGAGTCTCTCGCGACCGGCAAAATGCTGCAAGTGGAACAAGCATTGGAGGACAAGTGAACTCGCTCTGCTCAGCCCGCGAACAGCCCGCCTATGCGAGCGGCAAAATAGCGCGTGAGGACGACCGCCTCTTCAGGCCGGGCGGATTGGAACTGACTGCGCGGGCCATAGCTTTGGCGAACTTGGGCGCGGGTTCCACAGTTCTCGACCTTGGTTGCGGCTCAGGCCAGAGCGTCGCGTATCTGCGTGCATTGGAAATCGACGCGATCGGTATCGATTGTGAGTTGGGCGACGCCCGACAGATAGCACGCGGGCTGGATTCACATGTACATATCGTTGCGAGCGCCGAAAATCTCCCATTTCACGACTGCTCCGTCAACGGCGTACTGGCGGAGTGCAGTGTGTCATTGATGCAGAATCAGGATCGTGTGCTGGCAGAATGTGCGCGTGTGCTCAAGGATGGAGCCCGTCTGATAATCAGCGATCTGTACGCACGGCAGCCGGATGCTATCGCGCCGGTTCGTGCGCTCAAGCGCTCTTGCGTTGCCGGAATGATCGTTCGCGAGGAATTGGAAACGCGCTTGGTGGCAAAGGGATTCACAGTCGAACTTTGGGAGGATCACTCGCAGGCTTTGCGCGAATGCGCAGCCCGTTTCATTCTTGAGCACGGTTCACTCCAGGGGATGTGGAACTGCAACGGAGAGGACTCCGCGGAGACGATACAGAGTGCGATGCGGGCTGCGCGTGCCGGCTATTTCTTGATGATCGCGACGCGCAATCGGCGTGATGTGCAGGCTGGGGAGACTGAACGATGAACGACGATGCTTTTCGCGTGATGGATCTTGCTATGCAGGGCTTTCAGTGCAGCCAGATCCTGGTGCAAATTTCGCTTGAGGCGCAGGGCAGGGAAAACCGCGGCCTGGTGAGCGCCATGACGGGCCTGACCGGTGGCATGGGTTGCGGCAAGACCTGTGGCGCGCTGACCGGAGGCTGCAGCGTGCTGGGGCTCTACGCGGGGAAACATTCAGCCGAGCACAACGCCGACGACCGCCTGCAAACGATGCTGAGTCAATTCGCCGAATGGTTCGAGGCTGAATACACGGCCCGCTATGGCGGCATCAACTGCTCAGAGATCGTGCAGGACGATATGCGCAACCGGATGGCGCGCTGCCCCGGCGTCGTGATGGAGAGTCTTACAAAACTGAAGGAGATCTTGGCCGAAAACAACTATGAGTTCAGCAATCCAACACGGCTCGATTGACTCCACTGGAAACCGTCTCGCCGCCATCGTTCTGGCCGCGGGCTACTCTTCGCGCATGGTGGAGTTCAAGCCATTGCTGCCTCTGGGCGGCAGCACGGCCTTTGAGCAATGTCTTCATATCTTTCGCTCTGCGGGAATCGATGCGGTGATTGCCGTCCTCGGTCACAGAGCCGTCGAGTTGCGCCCTTTGGCAAAACAGAGCGGAGCGCGGTGTGTGCTCAACCCGCAATTTGATCAAGGCATGTACTCCTCGATCGTTATTGGAAGCCGCGCACTCCCCAGGTGGGCTGAGGCAGCTTTCGTGCTGCCGTCGGACATACCATTGGTGCGGGCCGGCACAGTTCGCCGCCTCGTCGAGGCCTGGGCCGCGCGCCGCGCTGGCATCGTTTATCCCATTTTCAACGGGCATCGCGGACATCCACCGCTGATCGGAAGACAGATCCTTGACCAGGTGGCCAAGGACGGCGCTGAGGGTCCGCTCTCTGCATTGCTCGCAACTTACGAAAGCGACGCGATTGAAGTGCCCGTCGCGGATGAGGCTATTCACCTGGACATGGACACGCAAGCCGACTACAAAGCTTTGGCGGCGCTCTCCGCACGGCGAGACATTCCCACCTCCGCAGAGTGCGAAGCGATTCTCGTCGAACAGCATGTAGATGCGCGCATCGTTCGCCACTCGCGCAAAGTGGCCGAGGTGGCCGTTCGCATCACGCTGGCGCTCGTAAACTGTGGGGTAGATCTGAGTCCGGAACTGGTGCGGTCCGGATCGCTGCTTCACGATGTGGCCAAGGGCCAGCCGAATCACGCTACCGCGGCCGCGTCTATTCTGCGTCGCATGGGCTTTGATCCGGTTGCGAAGATCGTAAGCGCGCACACTGATCTTGGCAGTTCTCTCAGGCTCAACGAAAAGGCAATCGTCTATCTCGCCGACAAACTCGTTCGCGGTGATGAACTGGTCACGCTTAAAGAGCGCTTCAAACCCGCATTCACGCGATTCAGCAAAAATCCCGCCGCGCTGCAAGCGGCACGAGCACGAATGCAAAAAGCGAAGAAGGTGGCTCGCATGGTGGAATTGCGGGTCGGAGCAAGTGTGGAAACCATTGCGAATGGGGAGTTCGACTCGAACAATCGTATTGCTGGCCCCAGGCACAAGGTGGGAACCCGATGAAGGAAGCCTTGGAATTCGAACCAGGCGCGTCGCTCGGCGTCACCGAGAGTGTATGCCCAGTGTGCCTGCGGCGTATTGCTGCCGAGCGCGTCGCTGAGGACGATGCTGTCTATCTTCGCAAGACATGCACGGAACATGGCGCCTTTAAAACTGTGATATGGAGGGGCCTGGCGTCCTACACATCGTGGGCAAGCGGCAAGCGCACTGCCTCGCGGCCCGCACTGTGCGGTTCCGCAGTTGAAAAAGGATGTCCCTACGACTGCGGTCTCTGCCCGGATCACCGCCAGCATACCTGCTGCGTAGTGTTGGACGTAACTGCACGATGCAACCTTGCCTGCCCAATTTGCTTCGCGTCTGCCAACTCGTCGACTGCGTCCGATCCCAGCATCGACGAAATTGAAGATTGGTGCCGGGCGCTGTTGGCCACCAGCGGACCTGTGGGCATTCACCTCTCCGGCGGTGAACCCACCGTCCGCCGCGATCTTCCTGAGATCATCGCAAGAATCTGCAAACTCGGCTTCAGCTATATCCAGCTCAATACCAATGGCGTTCGTCTGTCTCTCGAACCTGAGTATGCAGGTGCGCTGAAAGCGGCTGGCCTGTCCTGCGTGTTTCTGCAGTTCGACGGAGTGACGGACGAGGTCTTCAAAGCCATACGTGGGCGTGCGTTGATGCACGCGAAGCGCGCCGCGATTCGGAATTGCGGCGACAACGAACTTGGAGTCGTTCTGGTTCCCACGCTGGTTCCTGGTGTGAACACTGGTCAGATCGGCGAGATTCTTCGCATGGCTATTTCACTTGCCCCCGTGATTCGTGCCGTCCATTTTCAGCCAGTCAGCTATTTCGGGCGCTACCCGTCTCCGCCGGAGGATGCGGACCGGATCACGATTCCCGAAGTGCTGCGGCTCATCGAAGAACAGACGCAAGGCCAGTTCACCACCGCCAACTTCTATGCAGCATCGGGCGAAAACCCTTACTGCTCGTTCCACGGCAAGTTCTGGCTCCATCCGGAAGGCAAGGTCGTGCCTGCTGCGCGGCCGGCGACGGTGCCGTGCTGCGGGCCCGTTCCAGAGCCCACACTCGTACAGTTGGGAGGCCCCAGGCGCGAGCAGGGTGAGGGCGCGCGGCGCGCACAACGATTCGTAGCCCAACACTGGTCCTTTCCCGCGAACAATCCGTTGCAGTCCGAGCAAAATCAGCCCGACAATGGCATCAATACGGCCAGCTTCGACGCTTTCCTGACAGAGGATAAGCAGTCGTTCTGCATCTCTGGAATGGCATTTCAGGATGCATGGAATCTTGATCTCGAGCGTCTCCGCGAGTGTTTCCTGCACGTTCTCAGTCCTGAGCAGAAACTCGTCCCGTTGTGCGCCTTCAATCTCACAGGAGCAAAGGGCCAAACGCTGTATCGCGCCCATGCCTTAAGGCGCGAAGCCATCGGAGCGGCATCGTGAGCACAGTTTCTCCAAGCCTCGCAAGGACCCCGATCGAGAACTGGATCGCCAAACGTCTTGCGCCGCCCGGCACGTCGCTCACTCGCGAAACGATCGCCCAACACCAGTTGAAAGCGATCAGAGAGACAGTTGCATGGGCGCGGAGTCACAGTTCGTTTTATGCGCACCGCCTGGCTGCGCTGCCGGAAGGCTTTCCTCGCTGCCTCGAAGAAGTGGCGCTTCTTCCACTCACAACCGCTGCGGACCTTGCCGAAAACACGCCCCAATTCCTGTGTGTCTCGCAGGATGAAATCAGTCGCGTGGTGACTCTGCAGTCGAGCGGGACGAGTGGCGCACCGAAGCGCCTCTTCTTCACGGCGGCAGACCAGGAACTTGCGTTGGATTTCTTTGCGAATGGCATCGCCGGCGTAGCCGCGGCAGGCGACCGCATGCTTATCGCTCTTCCCGGTGACCGCGAGGGAAGCGTCGGCTACCAACTTGCCAAAGGCATTGCCCGCGCCGGAGTCATTGCCATTCCGCACGGGCTTTCCGTCGACCCAGACGAAACCCTCGCACACATGGAGCGCGAAAGAGCCACATGCATCATCGGTCTGCCCGTCCAGATTCTCGCCCTTGCCGTGAGCGGGAGTGCCGTTGCCTTGCGCGTGCTGCGCCGGTTACGTTCCATCGTCCTGTGCAGTGATCATGTACCGGAGAGTCTTGTGCGCACGCTCCGCCGCCACTCCGCCGCCGAAGTCTTTCAGCATTACGGCATGACCGAAATGGGCCTTGGCGGAGGCGTCGATTGCGAGGCTCACATGGGATATCACCTGCGTGAAGCCGACCTCTACTTCGAAATTGTGAATCCCGAAACCGGCGAGCCTTTGCCCGACAGCGAAACAGGCGAGGTTGTTTTCACCACTTTGAACCGCATTGGCATGCCGTTTATTCGTTACCGCACCGGTGACCTTTCGCACTTTGTTCCCGGGCCATGCGCGTGTGGCACGATTCTGAAACGGCTTGATTTGGTGCGAGGAAGAGTTGACGCATCCATTCGCGTGGGCATAAGCGGTTGCTTCAATATTTCCATGCTCGACGAAGCTCTCTTCGCGGTGCCAAACTTGCTTGATTTCTCCGCAATTTTTTCCCAAGGTGCACGCGCCCGGCTGGAAGTTACGGTCTACGCTCCGGCGATCCACGCAGTCGATTTCAGCGCGACTGTGCTGGACGCTCTTCGCACCGTTCCGGCTCTTCGCATTGGCTGCGCACGCCATGAGCTTGAATTGGTAGCGGTCCGCTCCTCTGCGCCATTTCCGCCGACGGGAGCCAAACGAAAGATCGAGGTGCATGCAGAGCCATGACTTCGACCGTCCTTTATCTTGTTCGCCACGGAGCCATCGTTTGCGGTGCCGGCAAAACTTACGTGGGCCAGATAGACGCACCGTTGAGCGAGGAAGGCGTTGAGCATGCGTGGGCTCTGCGAAGGTGGCTCATTCCGGTTGAGTTCAGCCGCATCATTTCAAGTGATCTTTCTCGGACCCAGCATACGTGCAGGATCATCGCCGGCGCTGCCGCACATTCGATGGAGGCAATCCCAGCCTTCCGCGAAATCAGCCTGGGCACATGGGAAGGATGTAGCTTCAGCGAAATCCAACGGCGCTTTCCCGAAGAGTACGCCGCGCGGGGCAACGACATCGAGAACTGGCGTCCACCCGGAGGGGAGAGCTTTGCCGACTGCCGGGTTCGTGTGATGGAGGCATTGCGCGGAATTCTGGATCGATCAACAGGAAATGTCTTGCTGGTTGGTCATGCGGGCGTGAACCGCATCATCCTTACTCATGCTCTGGGCATTCCGGCTTCCAATATTCGTTGCATAGGCCAGGACTACGGCTGCCTGAATATCATCGAATTCGCAGGTAAGCGCACGCGCCTGAAGCTGCTCAATTTCACTCCTCCCACAGTCCAGGCGCTCGAAGAAATCACTTTGATCCCTGATTTGGCGGCGCTTCAGGCACAGGGAACCTGATCAGATGCACATCTCATACTTCGACAATAACAGCACCACTCAAATGATTCCGGAAGTTCTGGAGGAGATGATTCCTTGCTTCACCGAATCCTTCGGCAATCCTTCCTCCATCCACCACCGCGGCCGCCGCGCGCTCGCGAAGCTGAAGCAGGCAAGGGAGCGGGTCGCCGCGCTGCTCGATTGTCTGCCTTCTGAGGTGGTCTTTACCAGCGGCGGAACCGAGGGCGACAATCTCGCGCTCAAGGGAATGATGAGACCTGGAGACCACATCATCGTTTCCGCAATCGAACACAGCGCGATCCTGAGCACCTGCACCTGGCTGGAGCATCTGGGATGCGAAGTGACGCGCCTGGGCGTGAACGCCGATGGGCAAGTGGATCCCGAGAGCGTACGCTCCGCTCTGCGCAACAACACGCGCCTCATTTCCGTCATGATGGCGAACAACGAAACGGGCGTTCTGCAGCCCGTCGAAGCAATCGGCAAGATCGCGTTGGAGGCTGACGTCTGGTTCCATACGGATGCTGTGCAGGCAGCAGGCAAAGTTCCCATCTCTGTAAAGAAAACCGGCTGCGATCTGCTCACCATCTCTGCACACAAGATTCATGGCCCGCAAGGCGCCGGCGCGCTTTTTGTTCGTCGAGGCACACCGTTGCGCCCGCAACTTCACGGAGGGCACCAGGAGAGGAGCCACCGTCCCGGCACAGAAAACCTGGCCGGCATTGCGGGGTTGGGCCGAGCCTGCGAAATCGCCCATTCGGGATTCACCGATGGTTCCATTGAACGAATAGCAGCGCTGCGCAATCAGCTTGAAGATGCTGTGGTAAGCCGCGTACCCGACACGCGCATCAACGGGAAATCCGCTCCACGAGTTCCGAACACAACAAATATTCTTTTCGAAAATGCGGGTGGAGATGCTCTCGTGCTGGCGCTCGATGAATTAAGTGTGGCCGCCTCGCGGGGAGCGGCATGCGCAGCGGGAGAGAGCGATCCGTCGAGCGTGCTGATGGCTATGGGACTTACGGGCGAACAATCCCGCTCAAGCCTTCGCTTCAGCCTGGGAAAACTGAACAGCATCAGCGACGTTGAGCATTTGATCTCGGTGTTGCCGGGAGCAGTGCAACGGTTGCGTGAGAAGTCCAAATTCTTTTGGACGACAACCGATGCGTCCGGCGGGTAAGATGCTGTCTGGGAATCGCAGGGTTCATCGAACTCAAGTTCGACCGACGTGAAATGGGGAGATGATATGGACATCTTTGAAGAGATCGTCAAGCTCAAACGCCAGGGAAAGCGAGCGGCGCTGGCAACCATCGTCAACGTTCGCGGATCCATTCCATCGGTCGTGGCTGCCAAGATGCTTGTTCGCGACGACGGCTCGATTGCCGGCACCGTCGGCGGTGGATGTGTGGAGTCTGATGTCCGCAAGGGGGCAATGGAAGTGATGCGCGACGAAAAGGCTAGAACCTTCAACTTCAATCTGGACCAGAAACCGGATGACGACACCGGCCTGGTGTGTGGCGGATCGCTGCAGGTTTTCATCGAGCCGGTCATCCCGCAGCCGCAGCTTTACATCTTCGGCGGCGGCCACATCGGCCTCAATGTGCACAAGATGGCGACACTGGCCGGCTTTGATACCATCGTGTCCGACGATCGCGAACTTTACGCCAATCGCGAACGATTCCCGGAAGCGCATGAAGTTCACGCCGGTGAAATGGAAGAGGTCTTGTCTGCATTGGCGCCCGGCGACAGTTCGTATATTGTCATCGTCACGCGCGGACACCGGCACGACATGCAGGTACTTCGCTGGGCTCTCGATACGCCTGCCCACTACATCGGCATGATTGGATCGAGCCGCAAGGTGCTGGCGGTCTATCAGGAGTTAGAAGCGCAGGGCGTCTCGCCGGAGAGCTTCAAGCGCGTCTTTGCGCCTATAGGCCTTGACATCGGCGCAGCCACACCCGCGGAGATCGCGATTGCCATCGTGGCAGAGCTTATCGCGGTCCTCCGCCAATGCAGCCTGGAACTGCCCCACGCACGGAATCGAATTCGCGACAAAGCTGCAGAGCCCGGCGACCCATCGCCGAAACCATAGCAGCGGCGTTCGGATTGGCACGGTCCTTCCCATCCGCGTACCGAGGCATATGACGGGCAACTGCAATCGCACGTTCGTGCACGGGCAGTCAGGATGATCTCCGCAACTCGACCCGTATGATGGAGCAATCCTGGCCTGCAAATCGAATCGAGATTGCGAATGAGGGGTCCGCATGATAGCCGGCGTGGATATTGGCGGCACAAAGATTGCTCTCGGCTTGGTTGACGAGAACGGATCTGTAATCCGGCGCGCCGATATTCCAGTTCAAATCGATCGCGGCCCCGCGAACGCCCGCGATAGAATCCTGAAAGTTCTGCGCCAGATGATTCAGGAGACCGGTGACCGGTTGAAGGGCGTCGGCATTGGGTGCACGGGCCCCGCAGATCCGTTCACGGGCGAGGTTGGCGATGTACCCACGCTTCCGGGTTGGCAGAGCTGGAACCCCATGATGGAGTTGGCCGATGCCTTTGGTGTTCCAACTGCACTGGAGAACGACGCGGACGCGGCAGCACTGGGTGAGGCGCGTTGGGGCATAGGTGCGGGCAAGCGCAGCTTGGTCAGCATCACCGTCGGCACCGGCATCGGAGGCGGCATCGTTTTGAACGGAGAGGTCTATCGTGGCGTAGCCTCCACCCACCCTGAGATCGGTCACCAGATCATCGAACCTGATGGTCCGCTTTGCACCTGTGGCGCCACCGGATGCTGGGAGAGCCTGGCATCGGGACCGGCGTTCGAACGGTGGTACGCTGAGCAGAATCCAGACCAGGACCGCCGAACCGGCAAGGAGATCTGCACGCTGGCGCGTACCGGCAATGCTCAAGCAAAACAGGCAGTTGATCGCCTGGCAAAATATCTCGGCATCGGATTGTCGAATGTGTTAACGATGGTGGCTCCGGAGGCGATTGCATTAAGCGGCAGCGTGATGCGGAGTGCCGACCTGCTGCTCGGTCCCATCCGCGCCATCGTTCGCAACAACTGCCGTTTCGTTCCTGTGGAGAGCTGTGAAATTGCGGTCTCGTCCCTGGGTGCCGACGCCGGCGTCATCGGAGCCGCGCAAGTGTGGCACAGCCGTTTCAATCGGTGATATTCACCAGGAGCAATTGTGAAGAGGTCATCCTACCGAGTGATTGAGGGTCCTTATCTGGGCGACATCCTGGATCAGCCCCAGGCCCTGCACGCCACGCTCAACGATCTGCGGCATAAGCCCGACCTCTTTGGCCGCGTCGCGCAGATGCGTAGGCGTGGGCATACGCGGATCGTCTTGACCGGCATGGGATCCTCATTGCACGCGCTCTACCCCCTGCAACTCATGCTGGTGGCTCTTGGAGAAACCGTCGTTCGCGTTGAGACTTCGGAACTGATTTATTCCATGCCGGGGTTGCTGGTTCAAGCCACAACCATCGTGGCCGTGTCGCAGTCCGGCAGAAGCGCAGAGATCGTTCACCTTCTGGATCAGAACGCAAAACGCGCCACCGTCATTGGCGTCACAAACACCCCAGACAGCCCCCTCGCCGAGCACTCGGACTTGCTGATGTTCACTCAATGCGGAAAAGAGTTCTCCGTCTCCGCCAAGACGTACGTGGGAACGCTGGCGGCCCTGGAGATCCTGGGGGCGGCATGGTCCGGCGAAGCATCCCACGCTCCATTTGCCGAACTGCAAGCGGCCCCGGCGGTCGTGGAATATTATCTGGCAAACTGGCGCGAGCATGTAGAGTTGCTGGCCGACGAAATGGAGAACATAAGCCAGGTCTTCATGATCGGGCGAGGACGGTCTCTCGCCGCGTGCCAAACAGGAGCGCTGATCACAAAGGAGGCGACCCGCTCGCCCGCAGAAGCCATGAGCAGTGCAGCCTTTCGCCATGGTCCCATGGAAATGGTTGGCCCAAAAACCATGGTGCTGGTTCTCGAGGGCGACCCGGAGATGCGGGTACTCAACTGCAAGTTGGTCCGCGACATCCGGGAGCGCGGAGGTCGAGCAGAAATGATCGGACCCGGCGCTGAAATTTCCGCCTTCCACATCCCCGATGCGCTACGGCGCATGTTGCCCATCGTCGAGATTCTGCCAATCCAGATGCTCACGCTGGCCCTGGCCGCAAACGCAGGCATAGAGGCTGGGAGTTTCCTGCACGTCACAAAAATCACGACCGAAGAGTAGCTCGAGACCGAGGCTCGCTCCATGAAACGCAGCAGGTACATAGTCGCAATCGTCTTGGCCATCTTTTTCGTCATCTCGCTTGTGACCAACATCCTTGGCCCGCTCGTTCCTGACATAATCCAGAGCTTTCACCTCAGCCTGTTCGCCGCAGCGCTTCTTCCGTTCAGCTTCTTCATCGCATACGGGGTGTTTTCCATTCCCGCCGGCTTCCTTGTCGAACGATGGGGAGAGAAGAAAGTGATTCTCTGGATGTTCTCGATCGCGCTGCTGGGTTCGCTCCTGTTCGCCGAACTGCACATATTTCCCGTTGCGATGGCTTCGCTGTTCCTCATCGGCAGCAGCATGGCTGCCTTGCAGGTGGCCATCAATCCGCTCTTGCGCGTGGCCGGAGGAGAAGAGCACTTCGCATTCAATTCGGCATTTGCGCAACTTGTCTTTGGAATTGCGTCGTTTGTGAGCCCCCAAATCTACTCCTACGTCATTGGCAGCCTGGGTCGCAAACCTTCCCGGAACCTGATCACTTCAACGTTGGCCGCGATCGTGCCCCGGTCCATGCCATGGATATCGATGTACTGGCTCTTCGCGGCCGTAGTCATCGCCATCATGCTGCCACTCACCTTTTCTCGCTTTCCGGCAGTCGAGCGAAAGGCGGATGAATCCGCGGGATCCGCGGGCATGTATCGATACCTGCTTCAGAAACCGGTGGTATGGCTCTATTTCTTCAGCGTCTTTTTCTATGTAGGCGCAGAGCAAGGTACATCCAACTGGATATCGGAGTTTCTGTGGAAGTACCACGCCTATGATCCGCACACCGCCGGAGCAGCAGCAGTCGCATGGTTCTGGGGCCTCATGACTGTGGGCTGTTTCGTTGGCATGGTCCTGCTGAAAGTATTTGACAGCCGCCGCGTTCTCGGCGTCTTCAGCATTGGCGCGCTGGCCTGTCTCTCCATCGCACTGTTTGGTCCGGCGGAGATTTCCAGGTTTGCGTTTCCATGCGTCGGGCTTTTCGCGTCGGTGATGTGGCCCATCACCATCTCTCTCGCGCTGAACTCGGTGCTTGAACACCAGGGCGCCCTGGCCGGTATCCTCTGCACTGGAATCATGGGAGGAGCGATCGTACCCCTCCTCATCGGCCGAATTGCCGACTCATTTGGCCTGCGCACGGGAATGTGCCTGCTCTATGTCACCTTTGGATGGGTCTTTGCTGTTTCGCTGTGGGCCAAGCCTCTCATCACCAATCGAAAATTTCGCGAGCAGGAGTTGGAGAGCAGCCGGGTATAGAAGCCTGCAGGTCTTTTGATGCAACCGCCTATTGGGCCGCGCGATCAGGAGGTGAAAGATCGAATGAGGAAAATTGGCGGCTCTCGGCGTTGAGTTCCGCACGCAGCTCATTCCACAATTCATTGGGGATTTTTAGAAAGACCTCAACAACCCCAGGATCGAACTGCGTGCCCGAGCAACGTAGAATCTCCTCGCGCGCGGCGTCGAACGTCCGGGCCTTTCGATACGGGCGGTCGCTGGTGATGGCGTCCAGGGCATCGGCGATGGCAAAAATGCGCGCGCCAATCGGAATTTCAGAGCCGCGCAACTTGCCTGGATACCCACCACCGTCAAAGTGCTCCTGGTGAGCATGAACAATCGCCGCCGCCTCGCTCAGGAATGGAATCTTGCGCAGAATGTGATAGCCCCGCGTGCAATGATCGCGCATCATCTCTTCCTCTTCCGGGGTGAGCTTCCCCGGCTTCCGCAAGACGCTGTCCGGGATCGCCATTTTCCCGATGTCGTGCAGAAAAGCGCCCCGTGCGATGACCTTGATCTCCATGGGAGAAACTCCCATGGCGCGCGCCAGCGCAATCGTATATGCCGTTACTCTCTTTGAATGTCCTTCGGTTTCTGAGTCCTTCAGGTCCAGTGCATCCCCCAACGCCTCCAGCGTCACGTCGTAGGAGTGTTCCAGATCTTCCATCGCCTGGCGCAACATCTCAGTGCGCGCGCGGACAACCTGCTCCAGGTTCTGCTGATAATTGTGGCTTTCCTGAAGAGCCTGCCGGTGATCCAACGCCCGCTGTACCGTTGAGACCAGGTGTTCGCGCTCAAACGGCTTCAACAGATAGTCGTATGCGCCGCGGCGCATCGAATCGATGGCTACGCTGATGTCATGAATCGCGCTCACCATGACGACCGGAAGATGCGGTTGTTCCGCGTGGATGCGCTCCAGCAGTGCGATGCCGTTTCCATCCTGCATCACGATATCGGTCAGGATCAGGTCGAAGGTGTCCCGTACCATCAGTTGCAGGGCCTCAGAGCCGCTGCTGGCAAGCTGCACATCATATCCCTGTCGCTCGAGAGTGGCTCCGATCATTGACCGAACCGGCGCCTCGTCATCCACTACAAGGATGCGTGCGGACCTGACAGTGCGCGCACTTGAACGCGTCTCCGCGGCCGAATGCGTCGTGGGGTTCATTCCTCCCAGATCTGCCAGGTTGGTTGCCAAACCCGCTTCTCTCCTGCGCACCGTCGCTTTGGCTCCGTTCGGGTCGGGGGCATACGTGACCGATTATCACCCGCTCGCTGGCCCTGAAGCCTTAATCCCGTGAATCCGAACGAAGAATCTGTTGTTCATCCGACGCAGGAGTAGGAAGAAATCCCCTTTTCGGGCAATGTTAGTACCGTGGGGCAACTTCAGCCGGTCTTGTCCAATTCAAACCGTGCCATTCGCACCCACTGCCAAACCGGGCCCAAGGCAAAGAGGAGCAACGTCCTTCAAAGAGCCCAGCGCAAGCGTTTCCAATGCAAGTACCCATTATTAAATGAGCCATGCAGCATTTGTCCAGTGTTGAGTTGCCCGGTTCAGCCAGTTCGCAGCCTTTCCCGCGGCAGCCTCAACGCTTCTCGGTGGCGTCCTGTTCCGGGGTCGTCGGGCGCGCGCGGCGCCTGATCGCCCACCCTTCCTTGTTGATCTGGTGCGCCCGGCCCAACGCCAGCGCACCTGCCGGAACATCCTTGGTGATGCACGAGCCTGCCCCCACATAGGCGCCATCCTCGATGGTGACCGGCGCCACCAGCGTGGAGTCGCTGCCTACAAAAACCCCTTCTCCAATCCGCGTTGTGTGCTTATGGACACCATCGTAGTTGCAGGTGATCACGCCGGCGCCGATGTTCGTCTTTGCCCCCACCTCGGCATCGCCCAGGTAGGTCAAATGACTGGCCTTCGCGCCCTTGCCCACCTTCGCCTTCTTGGTCTCCACAAAGTTGCCGATATGGGCGTCTTCGCCGATTTCGCTCCCCGGCCGCAAGTGCGCAAAGGGCCCAATCCTTGCGCCGTCAGCCACTGCGCTCTCCGACAAAACGCAGCTCTGGCGAACCAGCACGTCGTTGCCCAGCGTGCAGTTCTCGATTACCGAATACGAGCGGATGTGGCACTCGCCGCCGATCTTTGTACGGCCCAGCAACTGCACGAACGGCTCGATCGTCGTGTCCGGTGCCACTTCGACTTCTGCATCAATCACGCAGGTGTCGGGTCTCAGGATCGTGACTCCTGCAGCCATCAGCCGGGCGGCGGTTGCGGCGCGCATCGTAGCGTCCAGCGCCGCCAGTTCGCCAAGGGTGTTGGCCCCCAGCACCTCTCCTGCTTCGGCTGCTTCAATGGCCACCACGCGCTCGCCCGCGCCCCTCAGCAATCCGGCCAGTTGGGTCAGGTAAAGCTCTCCAGCGCCATTGTTCGCGTTCAGCTCCTCCAAATGCGCCAGAAGAGCCGGCACCTTGAATAGGTAGATCCCGGAGTTGATCTCTCGTATGCTTTCTTGATCGATCGTAAGGTCAACCTGCTCCACGATCGCTTCAACGTCTGCCTTTCCGGATGTCCTCCGCAGCACTCGCCCGTAGCCGAAAGCATCTTCCGGCGTGGCCGTCAGAATGGTCATGGCAGCGCTCTCGCTCTGGTGAAATTTCCACAGCTTTTCGAGGGTCTCATTGCGGATGAGTGGCACATCCCCTGAGAGCACCAGCACATTTTCATAGCCCTCAATTGCCGCTCTCGCGCACTGGATCGCATGCCCTGTACCGCGCTGCTCCGC
The DNA here is from genome assembly GCA_963833995.1 of uncultured Acidobacteriota bacterium. GTDB lineage: Bacteria > Acidobacteriota > Terriglobia > Terriglobales > Acidobacteriaceae > Telmatobacter. The sequence goes on from CAWIAE010000017.1 coordinate 69,256, forward strand.
TTGTTCAATGAAATGGACCCCGGTGGAAGCCAGGGCCTCCCTCACCCGGTCCGCCTGGTGCCCGATCACGACGAAGATATCGGCCGCTGACACAAGGTGCCCCGCCGCCGCCATCACGTGGCTCAACAGCGGCTTTCCTCCGATTTCATGCAGCACCTTGGCCCGGCGCGATTTCAGCCGGGTACCCTTGCCCGCCGCCATGATCACAATCGCCAGTTCCGATTGCGGCTGCAGGCCCCCGTCTCGTTCATCGCTCACTGCTTTTTCTCCTCCGCCACGGTCTGTTTGGGTTGAGGAATCGTAATGTCCACGGGATGAACCGGCCCCAGGCTCAAGGCATCCAGCCCCGGCTTGATCTCCGGTCCGTTGCCTACCACCAGCACGGCAAGCTTATCGGGATGGATGTACTTCTTCGCCACTCTTTCCAGGTCCGGCACCGTCACCTTTTCCAAGGCTGACTTGTAGGTCTCAAGGTAATCCGCCGGGTAGCCGTAGAACTCCAGCCGCACCCGCTCGGCCAAAACCTTGTCCCTGGTATCGTAGCGGAAGAGAAACGAGTTGAGTATGTCATCCTTGGCCCGCTTCAGCTCCTCCTCAGTGAATGGCTTCGAGGTGAGCCCGGAGATCTCCGCCATGGCGGCCTTGGTAGCATCCACGGTTGATTCGCTCTTGGTCATCACCATTACCCGGAATGTCGCCGGGTGGTCGTAATCGAATCCGTAACCACCACCCACCGCATAGGCCAGGCCCAGTTCGGTGCGAACCTTCTGGAAGAGCCGGCTTCCAAATCCGCCGCCAAGAATATCGTTCATCACCGCCAGCGATGGCACATCGGGATTGTGCCGATCGGTACCCAGCCCCACAATCTCAACGTTCGATTGGTTCACGTCCTCTTTGTTGATGAAGAAGATGCCTCGATCCGTCTCGTGAAACCGGTCGTTTCGCGCCGCCAAAGGCTTCGCAGCCGGCAGAGCCTCAAACGTCTTGCGCAGCCTTGCTTCCATTGCGGCCGGATCAAAATCGCCGCTCACGCTCACAATCAGCTTGCCGCCAATCGTTCGATCGTGCCATGCCTGCAGGTCATCCAGATTGACCTTCGCAATCGTCGCCAGCTCCTCTTGGCGCGTATAGGGACTGTCGGCGCCGTAGACCAGCTTTTCCGCCTCGCGGCTCGCGATTTCGCTCTCATCGTCATTGCGCCGCACAATTCCCGTCGCATCCTGCTGCTTTGCCAGGTCCAGCTTTTCCGCATTGAATTTGGGATGGAACAGCAGGTCCATCGCCAGCCCATAAACCTGGTCGGAGTCGCCCTTCAGTGAGTTCCACGACAAGGCCGTCGAATCCACGTCTCCGCCGGTTTCAATGTGGGCAGCCTTCGACGCCAGCAGATCGTCCATCGCATCCCCGCTCATTTTTTCCGTGCCGCTGGTGCGCCATGCCTGCCCATACAAGTCAACCAGGCCCGTCTTAGCCGGATCTTCGTCCCGCGAGCCGCCCGGAATCAGCACCGAACCGCTGATGAACGGTAGCTCATGATCCTCCTGCAGAAACAGCACAATCCCGTTCTTCAGCTCAATGCGCTTCGGCTGATGCGGATTGAACTCATGCAGCGGCGGAATAGGAATCTGCTCCCAGGGCTTGGCCGCCGCGGCGCCCTGCGCGCTCAGATTAGCCGGAGCTGCCAATGCCACCAGAAAAGCGCAAGCCAACGCAAATCCCAACTGACCCCTGACCCCTGATCTCTGATCCCTGTCCGTCATTGCGCTCCTCCATCTTTCTTGGCTGTGGCCGTGGGAGCCTCAAAGTCAATTTCCGCGCTGGTCCGGTTCGAGGCTACAAATACCTTGTTGGCTACGCGCCGTATGTCCGCTTTCGTCACTTTGTCCACCCGGTCGAGTTGCAGGAACAGTTGCCTCCAGTCGCCATAGCGCGTCTGGTACTCCGCCAGCGCATTGGCCAGCCCCTGATTGTCCGCCAGTCCGCGCAGCAGGTCGGCGCGAGTGCGCGTCTTGTACATGGCCAGCTCTTCGTCGGTCACATCCGTTGTCTTCAGCTTTTCAATTTCCTTGTGAATAGCCTCCCGCATCTGGGCCGGCGTGTGTCCCGGCAGCGGAACCGCATAAAACGCAAACAGGCTGGGATACTTGTCGCCGGGGAAAGGGCTGAAGCCCTCGGCTTCCGCTGCAATCTGCTGGTCGCGAACCAGGCTGCGATAGAGCCGCGACACCCTTCCGTTCGACATGATGTCACTGATGGCGTCATACACCGCATCGTCCGGATCGTGATAGCTCGGCCGGTGATAGCCCTCGATATAAAACGGCTGCGTCTGCTCCCGAATCACCACCGACTTCTCCGCGAACTGTTTCGGTTCCACGGTGGTCGTGTCTTCCGGCTTGGGGCCGCTCGGAATTTTGCTGAAATACCTCTCCAGCATGGGCAGGTCTTTCTGCGCATCCACGTCGCCAACAACGGCCACCACGACGTTCGATCCCACGTAATACTTTTTGTGGAAGGCCATCGCCTCGGTCGCCGTAATCTGGCTCACCTCGCTGGGCCATCCAATCCCGCTGCGTCCGTAGTTGTGCGCCACGTAGGCCGTCGCCAGAAACTGTTCCACCAGCCGCCCAATGGGGTTGGAGTCGGTACGCATCCGCCGCTCCTCCATCACCACATCGCGCTCCTTGTAGAACTCGCGCGGAACCACGTCCGACAGCCGGCCACTCTCCAACCACGCCCAAAGCTGCAGCCGGTTCTCCGGCATCGACCAGTAATACTCCGTCTGATCCAGCCCCGTTTCGGCGTTCAGATCGTTGGCGCCGTTGCGCTCCGCCACCTCGGTGAACTGGTTGGGGATGACATACTTGTGCGCCTCCGCCTGGGCCTCAATGAAGGCCTTCTTCAACTCCGCCAGCTTTTGAGGATCGCGGCCCACCGGCTTCAGGTATTCGGCCTCGTAGGCATCGTTGGCCGCCTCCACCTTGGCCAGCGCCACCTTTTCATCGGCGTAATCCCTGGTGCCGATCTGGGTGGTGCCCTTGAACGCCAGGTGTTCGAACATGTGCGCCAGGCCGCTCTCGCCTGAAGGATCGTTCACGTCACCCGCATCAATAAAGGTTGTGTAGCTGAAAACCGGCGCTTCCGGCCGGTCGCAGATGATCAGCGTCAGCCCGTTGGGCAGTACCTTGGTCGTGATCTTCTGTTCGAAGCTCTTCAGGTCCTGGGCCATGCCAGCCTGGCAGCTCACTGCCGCCAGCGTCAAAGCCAGAAAACCGCTCCAGAACCGGGAAACAGACCGGGGAAAATTTCCTCTGCGCATCCTTGCTCCTTCAAGCGGAGCGCAGATTCGCTGCCCCGCACTCTTCAAAGCTATTGCCCCAGCCCCGGTGCGTCAAACCCGCCACCCATCTCCGAACCCTGCAACCGGCCCCTCCCACGTGTCCTATACTGAGGACTGCGTCTTGAGGTCTCTATTGGCTTTCGATACACCAACTCACGCGGCTCACAAACCTCGAATTCGGTCGACCACGGTGATTTGCATCCGCCGCCACGGCCACGTAGTCATGGCTGCGGACGGCCAGGTCACCATGGGCGACCACGTCCTGAAGCACTCCGCAAAAAAGATCCGCCGCCTCTACCAGGACAAGATACTGGCCGGTTTTGCCGGCTCTACCGCCGACGCCTTCTCGCTCTTCGCCCGCTTCGAGACCAAGCTGGAGCAGTACGCCGGCAATCTGAATCGCTCCGCCGTCGAACTGGCCAAGGATTGGCGCACCGACAAGATGCTGCGCAATCTTGAGGCTCTGCTCGTCGTCGCCGATGTGGGACAAACCTTCCTCATCTCCGGATCGGGAGACGTCATCGATCCCGATGAGCCCATTGCCGCCATCGGTTCGGGCGGAAGCTATGCCACCGCAGCCGCCCGCGCCCTCATGGAGAACACCGAACTCGGCGCCCGCGAGATCGCCGAGAAAGCAATGAAGATCGCCGGAGAAATCTGCATCTATACCAATGACCGCGTCACCATCGAGGAGCTGAAGAGCTAAGGATGCTGTCTTGAACGGTACTGCTATTTGAAGGGTACGGGCTTCAGCCCGTACGGCGATTGGGCAAAAATTAATCAGGGCTTTAGCCCCTGAGAGAATGCTGACATCGGGAATGAAGCCTTCAATAAGCGAAGGAACTGATCGCAGCAACTGGAGCAATCAAAGAGAAGAATGGCCATTTACCTTCCCGCATCCGCCGAAGAACAAGACCTCTCGCTCGACGAGATGACGCCGCGCGAGATCGTCGCCGAGCTCGACAAACATGTCGTCGGCCAGAAAGCCGCCAAGCGCGCCGTGGCCATTGCGCTCAGGAATCGCCAGCGCCGCCAGAAGCTCCCGCCCGACATCGCCGAAGACATCATGCCCAAGAACATCATCATGATTGGCCCCACCGGCGTGGGTAAAACCGAGATCGCGCGCCGTCTTGCCAAACTCACCAATTCGCCTTTCCTCAAGGTCGAAGCCTCGAAATTCACTGAGGTCGGCTACGTGGGCCGCGACGTCGAGTCCATGATCCGCGACCTGGTCGAAATCGCCATCGACATGGTGCGTGAAGAGCGTCTCGAAGAGGTGGAAGACCGCGCCGAGATGAACGCCGAGGAGCGCCTGCTCGATGTCCTGCTGCCCGCGCCGCCCGCCACACCTCAATCGCAAGATGGCCCGCTTATCCTGCCCGGCGCTGAAAGCCACCAGCGCTCCCGCGAAAAACTCCGCCAGCAGTTCCGCGAGGGCAAACTCGACGACCGCATGGTCGAGCTCGACGTGCGCGATCGCGGTACCCCCCAGTTCGGTATCATCAGCAACCAGAACCTTGAGGACATGGAGATGAACCTCAAGGACATGCTGCCCAACATCTTCGGCGGCGGCACCAAGAAACGAAAAATGAAAGTCGGCGACGCTTTCGACTACCTGGTCCAGGAAGAAGAAGGCCGCCTGATCGACATGGACCAGGTGAACCGCACCGCTACTGAGCGCGTCGAATCCAACGGCATCATCTTTTTGGACGAAATCGACAAGATCGCCGGCCGCGAAGGCTCGCACGGGCCCGATGTCTCCCGCGAAGGCGTGCAGCGCGACATCCTGCCCATCGTTGAAGGAACTACGGTCAATACGCGCTACGGCATGGTCAGGACAGACCACATCCTCTTCATCGCCGCTGGCGCCTTCCACGTCTCCAAACCCAGCGACCTTATCCCCGAACTGCAGGGCCGCTTCCCGTTGCGCGTGGAGCTGAAATCCCTCACCGTGGAAGACTTCCTGCGCATCCTCACCGAACCCAAATCCTCGCTCACCAAGCAATACACCGCCCTGCTTGAAACCGAGGGCGTACGCCTTGAGTTCGAGCCCGAGGCTCTGCGCGAAATGGCCGAATTCGCCTTCAAGGTGAACGAATCCACTGAGAACATCGGCGCGCGCCGCCTGCACACCATCATGGAGCGCGTACTCGAAGATGTGAGCTTTCTGGCGCCCGATGTCGTCCGCCGCGCGCCGGAAGGCGAACCCGCCGCTGCGCTCTCTGAGGTCATTCGCAGCGAGGCATCCACGCCCCTGCCCTATCAGGAGCGCATGACTGCCTCCGGCCCCGAGAAGGTCTTCACCATCACCCCCGACTACGTCAAGCAAATGGTTGCCACCATCGTGAAAGACCAGGACCTCAGCCGCTACATCCTGTGATGATCCGGTCACGAGTTCTACCCGTCGTTGGTTGTCATCCTGAGGGAGCGCAGCGAGTCGAAGGATCCGCGGTTGCTTCTCGCCTCAGCTTCGTTCGCAGGCTATTCGTTGCGCAGATTGGTTGCATTGACTTAGACAGCTTGCTGGGTCAATATCATTGCCATGCAAGCACTTGGTCTTTCCGGCGAAAGCAAGAAGACCGACGGAAGACTGAAGAGCCTCTTTTGGCCAACCGTCGAGAACGCATGGGATGTGGACTACCTCGGCCAGCAGGGCTTCTGGCTTTGCCTAATCATCGGTATCATTAGTCTTGCATTCACCGCTCTCACAGCCTCGGAAAGCCCCAGCCCGATGCCCCTGACCCTTGTTTTCGCCGGAATCATATCCTTCGTCTACGCCGTCGGTGGTATGGGTGTACGTGAGTCGAGTTGGCCTGCCGCTGTCGCGATCTTCGCGATCTATGTCATCGGCCAATTGGAAAGCGGCAGACCACCTGGCGTTTTGGTGTTCATCATAGGTGCAGTGCTCCTCTCCAACGTCCGCGCAACCTTTCTGGCCTGGCGTTGGAAGCCTCCCGCCGAGGACGAGGACCGTCCTACGCGCTTCAATGAAACATTTCGCGATAAATTAGTCGATCAACTGCCACCAATGGCATGGCCAATTCTGAAGATTCCTTTCTTTATCCTGGCATCGCTGATTCTGTTTTGCCTTGTCTACGTATCCGTGGCTGGATTGAATAACAGGAACGGGAGGGCTGCTCCGAATGAAAATTCTGTTCCCTCTGCCTTGGTCGAGCCTTCTGATTCTCACTGATTGGCAAGCCTCATTCCCAATTGCGCCACGCCCCGCTCCTTTGCTATCTTCATTCCTGTACCTCGGCAGTCCGCGCCGTTCCCCAACCAGCGGGCTCTACCTGCACTCTCCGGCTTCCGGGTGATTGTGGATGGAGGCGTATCGGAGCATCCGCATAGGGTGCGCTTGCGCCCCATATGCGCATCGCCCTTCCCTCTACTCCACGCATCCCTAACGCAAAGGAGAGTTCCATGAGCCAACCTGCTCGTCACCACACCATCAACTACATCGAGTTCGCCTCCACCAACATCGTGCACACAAAGCAGTTCTACTCCGCCGTCTTCGGCTGGAGCTTTCAGGATTACGGCCCGGACTACCTTAGCTTCACTGCGGATAACGCGGGCATCGATGGCGGCTTCTATAAAAGCGATCCCCACGAGGCTCCGGGCGTTTATGCACCTCTCGTCGTGATCTATTCCAAGGATCTCAAGGCGACAGAAGATGCAATCACTGCGGCAGGCGGCAGCATCGTGGTGCCTGCATTTGAATTTCCCGGTGGCCGGCGTCTCCACTTCAACGACGGTGCCGGCAACGTGCTCGGCGTCTGGTCGGAGTAACAGCGTCTCTGTGAATGAAATTCGCGCTTGATCAAACACGAACAGCGGGTGCCCCATTCTAAACTTGGAGTTTCGAAGAAACGCCAGGTTTAGAGTGGGAAAGCAACGAACCCCGACCCGCATCGGTCCATTCCCGCAGTGCTTTTTGCAGAACCGCCCTAATTCACCGCCGGAGGCAGTGCCTTTCGCTTGTCCAGTTCTTCCCGGACCAGCGAAAGGCCCAGAATGCAGCGCTCAAACCAATCGGAAAGCCGCGCAAACAGCGGTGCCTCCTGTTCGTACTCGAACAAGTTGAACTGGCTCACGATGAAGTAGCTCTCTTTGCCCGCGCGGATCAGCTCCCCCAGACTCGGGTGTGTTCCACGCCTCCGACGCCCCGGGACCACTGCTTCGGGATACATACCGCTGACAAACAGCGCATAGTCGCCGATATACTTACGCACCGAGCGCTCGGCATCGAAAGAGGAAGCGCTTCCGTTCACCGGATCGGCCGCCTCCACCATCGCCTCAAGCTCCTCGATCGGACGTCCGCTCCGGTCACGCACCTTGTACAGGTTCTTTGCTTCTGAAAACTCGCAGAGCAAATGCGCTACATAGCCGGTGACGTCCGGATCGTTCAGCCCCAGCTTGCCCTCATAGCTGTTGCGGACCGCCTGTTGAAAGAAGGGTTCGAGCGGATGACCTTGCCCTTGCATACACGCCTCCCATGGCTGCTCGCGCAGCCGGTCTGCCTCTTGCGGCATGGCCGGTTGCTCATTTGCGTGCAGCCGGGAAAACCAGCCACTGCCATTTACATAGCTTTGACATCGAGATTACCGGAAATGTTGCGTTTTGCCTCGCCTGCGCAAAATTTTTCTGGCAATTCAGATGCATGATTGCAAACAGGATCCCGCGCGCCTCGATTCCTGCGCCTGAATTTAGCTAGTTCGCCATCCGGTCCGCCCACGGGGCCAGCATTTCCGTTTCGTTGCCCAGCTCTTCCCGCAGCAGCGCCAGCCCCAGCACACAGTGTTCGAAGCGGTCAGAGAGCCGCCCAAACAACGCCGCCTCTTCCTTGTACTCGAATACGTTGAATTGACTCACAATGTAATAGCTTTCCTTACCAAGCTGAATCAGTTCCGCAAGCACCGCGCGATCGGACTCCGGGTTCGGGCCGGACTCCACCACGTCGAGAAACATGCCGGCAATAAACAACGCATAATCGCCGATGTATTTGCGAATCGCCCTTTCCGCGTCGAACGATGTCGCTCCACCCTGAATCGGGTCGGACGCACGCACCATTGCGCGGAATGTTTCAATCGTGCGCTCCGTTGTCTCCCGTAGCCTGAACAGATTCTCAGGTTCTGCAAAATCGCAAAGCATGCGCGCGACATAAAGTGTGATTTCCGGATCGTTCAGCCGAAGCTTGCCCTGATAGCTGTGGCGAACCGCATGATGAAAAAAGGATTCGAGCCGATGAGCCTCTGTCTGCATACACGTCCCCCCTGACCGCGCACTTAGCCGCTTGGAAGGCTGGGCCCCGGTGCAACGTGCGCAATCCGGGGCGAGTGCCCGGGCGTTGCTGAACTTTCTAGCTTGTTGCACTGAGTCTACAGCGAAAATCGTTTTTGCGTGTGATTCAAATCACTCCGGTAATCACTTTGGTCAGGGGGGAGCGCGGTTTCCAATGATCGCCTGAAAACTTCCATTTCTTTCCTGAAAAGCGAAGGGCAGCCATCGCGGCTGCCCCTCGTCGTCGAACGGAAACTACGGTCAAACCGTCGTTGGCGTGCGCGATTCCAGCTCCGCCAGCCGCTTGGCCAGCAGTTGTTCCAGCTTCACCAGGGCAGCCGAGAACCCTTCGATGCCTTCCTTCAGCTTGTCCGTCGCCATGCGGTCCGCCGCGTGCATCTTATCGAACGTGTCCTTGTCCATGGCAATTCTCTCGATGGACTGAGCCTTGGCCTCGGCCGGGTCGAGTTTGCGCGGCAGCTCGCCTTCGGTGGATTCAAGCTCACCCAGGAACTGCGGCGAGATGGTCAGCAGGTCGCATCCAGCCAGTTCCTTGATCTCGCCGATATTGCGGAAGCTCGCGCCCATCACCACCGTCTTGTAATCGAACTTTTTGAAGTAGTTGTAAACTTTGGTCACCGACTGCACGCCGGGATCGTCCGCTCCCTCATAATCCCTGCCCGTGTCCTTCTTGTACCAATCCAGAATCCGTCCCACGAACGGCGAAACCAGCGTGACCTTGGCATCCGCCGCCGCAATCGCCTGGTGCAGCCCGAAGAGCAGCGTCAGATTGCAGTGGATCCCCTCATTCTCCAGCACCTCGGCGGCGCGAATCCCCTCCCACGTGGACGCAATCTTGATCAGCACCCGATTACGGCCCACTCCCGCCGCATCGTATTGCCCAATAATCTCTCGCGCCTGATCGATCGTCTTGTGCGTGTCATACGATAAGCGCGCATCCACCTCCGTCGATACTCGACCCGGTATGATGGCCAGAATCTTTTTGCCGAAGGCCACCGCCAGGCGCTTGAACGCCAGGTTCGCCACATCCGGATCGGTGGCGCTTTCGCCCAGTTCCTTGCGCGCATCCATCAGCACGCCGTCCACAATAGGTCGATACTGCGGCATCCCCGCCGCGGTGGCTATCAGGGAAGGGTTGGTCGTGGCATCCTGGGGGCGGAATTGCTCCATTGCCTCAATATCGCCCGTATCGGCCACCACCACGGTGTACTTGCGCAACTGCTCAAGCAAATTCTGCGGCATGATTCCTCCTGGGGAAGCGACGCTTCCTCTAGGGAATGCGTCCGGCTTCAGTGTACCGCTGTTTGGATTCGTGCCGCACGGCCCTGGTTGCAGACCAGGGCAACCGGATGAAAGGATTTTGTCGATTAGGCTGATTCGTTTTCGAGCTTTAACCCGCCAATCGCGGCACCGCGTCCCGTAGCGACACCAGAAAAATAGCCTGCGGCCAGCGTCCCGTAGGGACAGCAGGAAAATAGCCCAGGCCAAATCCGCCGCAGCGGACGCAGTCTTGGGAATGCCTGCCACCGCCGCTCATGCCATTGCCCCAGGCTGCAAACCCTTCAGCCCATCTCAGCAGTAAAGGTGTTGCTCAGCACTCCCAGCCCCGGAACCGATACCTCCACGCGATCTCCAGCCGCCAAAGGCCCCACCCCCGCCGGCGTGCCGGTCAGCAGCAAATCCCCCGCCTCAAGCGTAATCGCCGCCGTGATATACCTGAGCAGTTCGGCAATCGAAAAAATGAAATCCGCGGTCGATCCATGCTGGCGCAGTTCGCCGTTAACGCGCGTCTCCACCGTTAACCCCGCTTCGGGATCTACTTCGTCGCTCACCAAAGGGCCACACGGGCAAAACGTGTCAAACCCCTTGGCCCGTGTCCACTGGCCATCCTTCTTCTGCAGGTCGCGGGCGGTCACGTCGTTCGCCATCGTGTATCCGCGAATGAAACTCCGCCAGTCCGCGTCCGCCTTCAGCTTGCTGGCGCGTCGTCCAATCACCAGCGCCAGCTCGCCTTCAAAATCCACACGCGACGACGCCTGGGGCATCCGCACCGCGCCTCCCGGAGCCAGAAGCGACGACGACGGCTTGAAAAAGAGCAGCGGTTCCGACGGCGCTTCGTTGCCCAGTTCCTTGGCATGTTCGCGATAGTTGCGGCCCACGCACACAATCTTCGACGGCGTCACCGGCGCCAGCAGAGCGGCCGCGCTCAGCGCCATCGGTTCGAAATCGAAACTCCATGAAGTCGCTTTTTCGTGCACCAGCTTGCAGCCCAGGTCCTCCTCCGGGCAGGGCATCAGATCCACAATCCACAACTCGCCCGCGCGTTCCTCCACGGCGCCGTAATGAATTTGGTCTTTATACAGGAAGCGGCAATATCTCATCGAACCCTCTCCTTCGCAAGGCAGCCTCGTGTCATGAACTCGGCACCGTCTCCTCGGCCTCAGCCGACCGCGCGCTCTCGTGCCCGCTCCGGTCAATGGCGCTCACGGCGTAGTGATAGGTGTGGCCGGGCTCTGCCCGCGCATCGTGGAAAGCCGGGCCCACCACCGGCTGCGCGGGCGAAATACGTTGCCACGCGCCATTGCCCTCACGGCGATAAACAATATAACCGGCCAGGTCCGGCTCAGTATCCGGCTGCCAGCTCAGATCGATCGCCGGCCCTTTGCCATTCTCGCTCTCCGTCGCCACAGCCGCCAGCCCTGTGGGAACACCCGGAGGAAACACATCCAGCGTCTCCACCCGGACCGGTGCTGAAAACTCCCCGTCCAGTTCCAGCATCTGCCCCGCCGCGTTCACCCGATCCACGCGCTGGGCCCGATATTCATACGTCTCACTCACGCGGATGCTCCTGTCCAGCGCGTGGCCGTGTGCGCCGGCTTCCACCAGCAACGTCTGCTCTAAAGGTTCAGCAGGCAGCCCCAGCAAACTCTCCTTGGGTTTAGCCGCTGGCGGGGTCAGCAGCTTGCGCTCAACCCGCACCTCCATGTCCGCGCCCTCCGGCTTCCAACTCAGCACCACGCCCGCCTTGCGCATCGTCGCAGTCAAGTCCGTCACCGGCGGAGGAGCCTCGCCCGCCGCCACTACCGCCGCATTCGACGACCCCGCCGATCGCCCGTTGCGGTTCTTCAACTCCACAAAATAACTCAGCACCCGCCCGGCGCCCGAGGCCAGGGCTGGCGGCAAACCATCATCAAACCCTCCATGCGCTCCCGGAGCCAGCCACAAATCTCCGCCCACAGCCTCGCACGGTCCTGTGCCTTCCTTCCGGCACACCCGAGTGTCCACATTGCCCTTCAGCAGCAGCTTGTCCGTATTCTTCTTGGGCATGGTCCAGGTCAGCGCAACCGTGTTCCCCGTGCGCGTCGCACTCAGATCCGTCACCCGATCCGGTAAATCGAGTGACGGCGGTTGCGGAGCCCCCGGCGTTCCGCACCCCGCCAACCCCGCAGCCAGCGCGCCCGCGAGCACGGCCCTCACCCAGCTTTGTCTACACATTGCCCTCCCAGTCTACCGGAGCCGGAGACCTGCCGGGGCCGCAGACCATATGAGTCGCAAACACCTGCATCAGGCTGATGCCGCGCCCGTCATTCCTCCCGAAGGGCCCGCATCGGGTCGAGTCTCGCGGCGCGAGCGGCAGGCAACCACACCGCCAGCAGCGCCACCGCGCTCAAAATCAGCGGCGCCGTCACGAACACCGCCGGGTCCCAGGATTTGACGCCAAACAGGAAGCTGGCCATCAGCCGCGTTAACCCGAAAGCCGCGCCAATCCCCAGCACAACCCCCATCAGCGCCAGCCTCATCCCGTGCCACACCACCAGCTTCCGAATCGTAGCGCGATCCGCGCCCAGGGCCATGCGGATGCCCATCTCCTGCGTCCGCTGCTCCACGGAGTAGGCCATCAGCCCATAGATGCCGATCGCCGCCAGCACCAGCGCCACCGCGCCGAATATCGTCAACAGAACCATGTTGAAGCTCTGTCGCGATGTCGAGCGCGCCACAATCTCGTCCATGGTGCGAACATGCGCCACCGGAAACCCTCCGCTGGCGATTCGCAACTGCTCCGTCACGGCATCGGCCACCTGGTGCGGGTCTCCGTGCGTGCGCACCACCCAGTTCATCGGCAGAATACGACCATTCAGAGCGGTCAAGGCGTCCGTGACTTGTGCGTCGGGGACGATCATCATTGCGCCGGGATCGCGGCCCAGACCGCCATCATGTGTATTGCCCATCACGCCCACGATCTGCCGCGCAGGCTCTTCGAATGGAGGTCCCATCCCCTTGCCCACATTGATCTGCTGGCCTATGGGATTCTCCTTCGCGAAAAACTGCTTCTCAAACGCCTCGTTGATCAGCACCACCGGCGGCGCAGAACCCGTATCGTGCTCGGTGAACTCTCGCCCCCGCAGAATCGGAATCCTGAACAGCTTGTAATAGTCCGGCGATACATTCATCCATCCCGCGCCGGGTTCGCCCTTGGCCTGGTCTACCGGTCGACCCACGATCGTGAACGGCAATCCGAACTGGCCTTCGATCGGCAGGCAGCATGTTGTAGCCGAATCCTCAACTCCCGGAATCGCATTCAGCCGCTCGCGCCCCTCGCGCGAAAGCTGAGCCACGCTCGCTGTCTTCTCATAGCGCGAGCCGGTTAGCGACATCTCCATCGTGAGCACATTGTGCGAATCGAATCCCGGATTCACGTCCCGCAACGCCATGAACGTCCGAATCAACAGCGCCGACCCGATCAGCAGCACCACCGCCAGCGATACCTCGCTGATTACCAGCAGCGCTCGCGCGTTGCCCTGTCGGAATCCCGTGCCGGATCGCCCGCTGCTCTCTTTCAGAGACGAGTTCAAATCGGTGCGCGACACGCTGATGGCGGGAAACAGACCGAACAAAATCCCGGTCAGCAGTGAAACCGCCAGCGTGAAACCAAGCACCCGCCAATCCACGCCCACTGCTGCGCCGTTTTCGCCAATGCGCGGCAGTCCCGCCGGGCTGATGGCGAGCAGCGCCCGCACCCCCGCATAGCCCAGCGCCAGTCCCAGCGCCCCGCCGGTCACCGCCAGCAAAACACTTTCCGTCAGCAACTGGCCGATGATGCGCCCCCGGCTTGCGCCCAGCGCGGAGCGGATTGCGAACTCGCGCTTGCGCCCCGTCGCCCGCACCAGCAGCAGGTTCGCCACATTGGCGCAGGCTATCAGCAGCACCATCCCCACCGCGCCCAACAGCACCAGCAGAGATCTGCGCGCATCGCCCACAATCGAGTCGCGCAGCGGCTCCGCAGCGAATCCGACCTTCGGATTCGATTGCGGATACAAGCGATGAAACTCGGCAAATGCAAGTCTCATCTGCGCATTCGCCTGCGCCAGCGTCACCCCCGGCCGCAGCATTCCTGCCACCTGGAAAAAATGTCCCTGGTTGGTGCTGTTCGGCTCAAACTGGAACGGCACCCAGAGGTCAGCCTCCGGATCGGAGACGAAGTCCCTTCCTACGACGCCGACAATCGTGTAGGGCTCATTCCCCAGTGAAAGCGAACTGCCAATCACCTTCGGATTGCCGCCGAACCGGCGCTGCCACAAACCGTAACTGAGCACGACTACGTTCCCACCGTTGGGTGAGTCTTCCTGCTTCGTGAACGTGCGCCCCAGCATCACCGGCGCGCCAAACAGCCTGAAATAGCCCTCGCTGACATGGATCCCGTGCACCTGTTCGGGTCTGCCCCCGGTGATGTTGAAACCCGGACCGGCAAAGTCGTATGCCGCAACTTCCTTGAAGATGCTCGCCTGCTGCTGGTAGATATGAAACTTCGGAATGGAGGCGGCGGGGTCATTGCGATCCGGCCCGGAGAGCTCAATCTCCACGATCCGATCGGCATCGGGATAAGTGAGCGGCTTCAGCAGCACCGCGTTCACCACCGTGAAGATCGCAGTGTTGGCGCCAATCCCCAGCGCCAGAGCGGAAACTGCGGCAATGGTGAACCCCGGGCTCTTGATGAAGAGATGAAGCGCGTGCTTCACATCATTCCATAGCTCGCCCATCACCCACCCCCGCCTGTCAACGTCAATCCCCGAGAATCGGATGCTGCCGCTGACTCGCTAACTTGCCACGCCGCAAAGCGGCACTGACTTGCTCGTTCTGAATGCGACTGTTGAATTCGCTTTCGCGGGTGTCACACTTTTGGCAAAATGTGCACTTCCAGGTGCACGCTTTTTGACCAAGTGTGCACCTGCAGATGCACACTATCGCTCAAAAAACTCACCCCCTCAACTGTGACATACGTCCCGCCACTTTTTTGGGCTGAAGCTACGGTGTTAGCCCACCCCCGCCGCCGGGCAGTACAATTCGGACGCAACCGAACTCAAAACGTGATGCCTCTTCCATTGGTGCGCCCTGAACCCGCTCCCGAAAGGACTTCCGCCCTATGCTGATCTTTGCTGCCATCCTCGCCATCTTCGTCTATGGAATGATTGCCGCCATGCTGGGCACCATCCTGCCCGACCTGTCTGACCGGTTTCATCTGACGCCGGCGCAAAACGGAACCATCGCCTTCATGCAGGCACTGGGGCTTATGGTTGCCTCGGTTGGCGTAGGTCCGCTGCTGGACAATGAAGGCGACAAGATCGGGCTCATTCTCGGGCTGGCGCTGATCGCGATTGCGCTGTATGCGCTGCCGCGGTCGCCGGGATTCCGCTCCATCGTATTTCTCCTGTTTCTGCTCGGGGTTGGCGGCGGCATCGTGGTCACCGGGGCCAATGCGCTGGTGAGCGGAGTGAGCGAAGAGCATCGCGCCACGGCCCTCAACCTGGTCAACCTCTTCTTCGGCCTCGGCGGACTTACCACCCCGTTCATATCGGCCAATCTCTTCAAGCGCAACTGGGTCCGGCTCTGTTATACCGTCGCAACCCTCACGGTCGTCGCGCTCGCGATCCAGGCCGTGGCCAAAATGCCGGCCCCCACCGGCGCCGGAGGGTTCATCCTCTCCCAGGCTGGACCGGTTCTTGGCCGGCCGCTGCTCTTCCTGCTGGGAGCATTTCTCTTCCTCTACGTGGCCTGCGAAGTGGGGGTGTGGAACTGGCTTCCGCGCCATCTCATCGCCCAGGGCATTCCCGAATCGAAGGCCCTGAACATTCTCTCCCTGGGATTCGCGCTGGGCCTGCTCGTTGGCCGCGTCGGCGTCTCGCCTATCCTCATTCGCGTGCCCGCCGCCCAAGTCACGCTGGCCGCGTCCATTGCCATGGCAATCACCACGTTCTTCATGCTCCGGACCAACAAGCCGGGCGCGGCGGCCGCGCTGGTCTTCATCGCCGGACTGGCCATGGCGCCGGTGTTTCCCACCACGCTGGCCATCGTGGGCACTGCTTTCACGCGCATGCCGGGAACGGCCATCGGCTTCGTGATCACCTGCGGATGGGCGGGGCTGGCGGTCAGCTCGCGGCTCATCGGCGGTATCGCCGGCGGCGACCCGCTGCGCCTGAAAAAAGCGCTCCTGCTCATCCCCGGCTCGGCCGTCCTGATGATCGTTTTGAACCTCGCGATCATGGCTTCGCTGCGCTGAAAAAGTGGCAGGACGTATGCCACAGTTGAGGGGGTGAGTTTTTGGGGCAAAAGTGTGCACCTGCAGGTGCACAGTCGGTCAAAAAGTGTGCACATGGAAGTGCACACTTTGCCTAAAGTGTGATTTTCTCCAGCCGGCATTTGCATATTATCTCGGCTGCCTCGGGTAGAGTGGAAAAAGGATGGAACCCAGACAGGGTTCCGGAGGATGGCCCGGCGTTTGCCGGGCCATCCTCATTTTGAGCGGAAGCGGAGCCAACGCAGGGGGAAGGCATGCGGAAAGAAAAGCGGCCATTGGAGATTCACAAACTGGACGAGAAGCAAAAGTTCTACCGGCGGGCGAGCGAGGTGAACCGGAACCATGGGCCGTGGTTGCGCAAGGTGCGCGAGGCTCTTGGGGTCACAGCCAGGGAGATGGCGGTCCAGATGAACGTGCGCCCGGAGACGATTTTCCGGTTCGAGCGGAGCGAACGGAAGATGAGCCCAACGCTTGGAAAGATGGACGAGGTAGCGCATGCGATGGGGTGCAAGCTGACCTATTCGATTGTGCCGGTGAAGGGAACTCTGGCCGAACTGGCCGAGGCGCAGGCGTGGAAGAAGCGGTTGAAGCGGCAAGGCCAACCGTCGGCGGAGCCACGGAAGGCGGCGAAGGCCGCGCCGGAGGAGGAAGCAGAAAGGATGGAACACGTGGGAGAACTGCTGAAGATGGGGGCGGCGCAGATGAGCGCGAACCAGGCAAAGACGCGCAAAGAGAGGGCGGCGGAACCGGAGGGAATGACGGAGAAAGAGAAGAGCCTGCGGCGGATTCTGGCCAGAATGGAGGCCGAGGCGTCGAAGTCGAAGGAGGGTCTGAGAGAGTTGATTACGCGGCAGATAGAGCAGTTGCGCCGAGAGCGGGTGGGCGGCCCGCCGCTGCAGACCAAAGAAGAGGAAGAGGTACGGCTGCGGAAGGCAATCGAAGAAGCGTGGAAGCGGCCGGAACCGGAGCGGCCGAAGTCGGAGCCGGTCGAGTTGCATCGGTTCACTCTCGAAGAGGCGGAACGCAATGTGAAGCGGTTTGAGCGGTGGCTGGAGGAGAAAACGCAGGGGCCGGAGAAGGGGACGCCAGCGGAGATCGCGAACCTGGAGAGGGGGATCGAGTGGTTCCAAAAAATTGTGGAGGAGAGGAAGCGGGAGGCTCAAGCCGCCGGCGCACCTGAGGTTGTTGTTGCGACTGAGGGCACGGGGTAACATTCAACGCGGCTCGCGCCGCGCTGAATGTTTTCTTTTTCGGTAAATGGTTTGATGTACGGGCTAAAGCCCGTACCCTTCAAGGCGGCGGCTTGTACGAGCATTGAAGAGCAACCGCAGGTCCTTCGACTCGTCCGCCGCGGCGGACTCGCTCAGGATGACAGACTTCCAATTAGCCTCAAACCTGCGCATAGTCAGCCTCAAACCTGCCGCAGCCGTTCGCAGGCGGCGTTTAGGTCTTCGTCTCGCTTGGCGAAGCAGAACCTGAGCAGATCTTCGCCGCGGCCGGGGCGGAAAAAGGCTGAGCCGGCTACTGAGGCCACTCCGGTGGCGGCGAGGAGGTGGCGGGCCTTCTGGGCGGCGGTTTTGCCGGGCAGGCGGGAGGCTTTGGCCAGCACGTAGTAGGCTCCGGCGGGGATGCCGGGCTCCATGCCGGCGTCGCGCAGGGCGGCCAGCATCCGTGCGCGCTTGGACTGGTGGTCTTCGGCGAGTTGGGTATAAAACTCGGGCGGCAACTGCTCGAGGCCGGCGGCTGCGGCGTGCTGGAAGGCCGAGGGCGCGCAGACGTAGGTGAGGTCGTGGAAGTAGGCCATGGCGGCCATCCACTGGGCGGGCGCGGTGACGTAGCCGAGGCGCCAGCCGGTGACGGAGAAAGTCTTCGAGAATCCCGACATGACGATGGTGCGCTCGCGCATGCCTTCGAGGGTGGCGGGGCAGATGTGCCGGTGGCCGTCGTAGAGGAAGTATTCGTAGATCTCGTCGGTGAAGAGGAACAGGTCGTGGTCGCGGCAGGCGGCGGCGACTTGGTCGATCTCGGGCAGGGAGAAGACCTTGCCGCTGGGATTGGCAGGGGTGTTGAGCAAAATGGCGCGGGTGCGCGGGGTGATGGCGGCCTGGAGCGCATCAGCGTCGAGGTCCCAGTCAGGCTCGGAGAGCGCTACCAGGACTGGCTTGACGCGCATGGATTTGAGGGTGGCGGCGTGGTAGCCGTAAAACGGCTCAAAGAGGAGCACTTCGTCGCCGGGATTGAGCAGGGCCATGCAGGCGGCGTGGAGTCCGCCGGTGGCTCCGCTGGCGACCAGGACTTCGGTTTCCGGATCGTAGCTGAGGCCGTAGTCGCGCTGCTGCTTTTCTGCGATGGCATTGCGCAGGCGGGTGATGCCGTCGAGGCGGGTGTAGATGTTGTGGCCGGCGTGGATGGCGGCGTGGGCTTCGGCTTCGACGACCGCGGGGACGGGAGTGTCGCAGACTCCCTGGGCGAGATTGATGCCGCCGATGCGGTCGCATTCGGTGGTCATGGCGCGGATTTCAGACTGCATGGCTCCGGGGGCTAGCTCGCTGAGGGCAAGGCGGGAGGTAGTGTGCGGAGCCTGAGTTTGGGGCATGACGGGTCTTCGACCTCTATTGGAATTTTACATGGGGGTGGAACGGGCGGGGCGATTGGTAGTGGATCAGTTTGAAAGGGATGGACCCCAAGGGCCAAGCAGGCTAAGAAAAAAAGGATCAAGCGTGAGGAGACTCCCCAAAAGCATCCCTCAGCGGCTAAAGCCGGGCACTATCTTGTCGCACTTACGGCACGGCTGAAGCCGTGCCCCTTCAAAGTCTGGGTTTCCCTCAGCGGCTAAAGCCGGGCACTATCTTATCGCACTTACGGCACGGCTGAATCCGTGCCCCTTCAAAGTCTGGGTTTCCCTCAGCGGCTAAAGCCGGGCACTATCTTGTCGCACTTACGGCACGGCTGAAGGCGTGCCCCTTCAAAGCCCGGTTTTTCCGCAGCGTGTGAAGCCGTGCCCCTTCAAAGCCCGGGTTTCCCGCAGCGGGTGAAGCACATTCCCTTTGAACTGGCGCACCACCCGGGATTGCGGTGGATGCACGGGACGGAGAGGGGAGCGGATGCAGGCGTAGAATCCATTGGGTATGCACGAGCTTTCCATCGTTTCGAGCGTGGTGGATTCGGTGATCGAGTCGCTGGAGCGGTATCCTGGCGCGCGGGTGAAGGAGGTGCGCCTGCGCGTCGGGGCGCTGTCGGCGGTGGTCGAGGATTCGCTGCAGTTCTGCTATGGCATTGCGACGGAAGGGACTCCGCTGGAAGGGTCGGAGCTGGTGGTGAAGATGTTGCCGGTGGTGATGCACTGCACGCGCTGCGATGCGGATGTGGAGTTGGAGACAGTGCAGAGCTTCCGATGTCCGCGCTGCGGCGAGCTGGTGGGGGATTTGCGGCAGGGGCGGGAGCTGGAGATTGAGTCCATTGAAATTGAAGAGGGCGAGATTGAGGAGGGTGAAACGGAAGTGGTGGAGACGACGCGGTGAAGGACAAAATGACGACGCGGATTGTGGAGCTGCGGCGGGGGATTCTGAAGAAGAATGACGAGCTGGCGGCGGGGCTGCGCGAGCGGTTTACCACCGCGGGCGTGCTGGTGCTGAACCTGGTGTCGAGTCCGGGGACGGGGAAGACGGCGTTCCTGGAGCGGACGCTGACGGAGCTGCGCGCGGGCGGGGCGAGGGTGGCGGCGCTGGTGGGCGATCTGGAGACGGACAACGATGCGCGGCGGCTGGCGGCGAGCGGCGCGCCGGTGCGGCAGATCAATACGCATGGCATCTGCCACCTTGAGGCGGAGATGGTGGGCAAGCACCTGGAGGGATGGGAACTGGGCGGGCTGGATTATCTGTTTATCGAAAATGTGGGGAACCTGGTTTGTCCGTCGAGCTACGACCTGGGCGAGAAGATTCGCGTGGCGCTGCTGAGTGTGACGGAGGGCGAAGACAAGCCGCTGAAGTATCCCACGCTGTTCAACTCGGCGGACGCGGCGGTGATCACGAAGATGGATATTGCGGAGGCGGTGGGGTTTGAGCGGGAGGCGGCGCTCAGGAATATCAACGAGATTCGGCCGGGGATACGGGTGTTTGAGACGTCGGCGAAGACGGGCGCGGGGATGGCGGAGTGGCTGGTCTATCTGCAAGAGCAACGGGTGGCTTCGATTTCCTGACGGCGGATGATCCGGAACGCTGGGCGGGCGAAAAAATAGTCTGAAAAGGTCTTGATTCGGGCAGTCCCGGCTGGCATATACTGGCCGCCCGAGGAAGCTTCTGCGCGGGCGCGGAGGGAACGGAATCGGCCTTCATCGGAATGCGTTCCCCAGTACTCTATCGCCATCATTCAGCCATGGTTCCTACGTAAACAAGGTTCCCTGGAGAAGGAAAGACAACATGAAAGCTATTGCGAGTTTCTGTGGAGCAGCGCTGATCGCGCTGTCGATGGCAGCCTGTAACCAGGCTCCTCCGGCCGCACCGGATACGCACGATGCCGACGTGAAGGCGATCAGCGATACGGAAGCCCAGTGGAACAAGGATTATGCGGCGAAGGATGCCGACAAGATCGCGGCCCACTATGCGGACAACGCGGTCCTGATGGTTCCGGGCATGCCGGCGACGAATGGGAAAGATGCGATTGGCAGCTCTTTGAAGACGATGATGGCGGATCCCGCGATGTCGCTGACATTCCAGGCAGACCGGGTGGAAGTGGCGAAGTCAGGCGAAATGGGTTACACGCAGGGTTCGTATCAACTGACGATTACTGATCCGACGACACATAAGCCGATGCAGGACCACGGCAGTTATGTGACAACCTATCGCAAGCAGGCGGATGGGTCGTGGAAGGCCGTGGCGGACATTGCGACCTCGGCGGTGCCGCCGCCCGCACCCAAGCACAAGATATGAGCATCGGCCTGGGTGCGGAGTGCTGCGGTGCAGTGCTTCGTTTTTTCCAGGGGAGATGAAGCTGCGCGCCGGCGCCGGAGGGAAAAATGAAGAGCGGGAAGAGTGAGACCGACGCCGCCGGCACGGGCGTGGAGGCAGTGGAAGCCTATCTGGCCAAGGTGCCTGAACCGGCGCGGAGCACGCTCGAGAGGGTTAGGGCGACGATCCGGGCGGCGGCGCCAGCCGAGGCGACGGAGTGCCTCAGCTACGGAATTCCTGCGTTTCGCTATCGGGGCGCACTGGTGGGGTATGCGGCGTTCAAGAAGCATTGCAGCTTCTTTCCGATGCAGGCGTCGCTGATCGACGAGATGCAGGAAGAGTTGAAGGGATACCGCACTTCGAAGGGGACGCTGCAATTTGACTTGGACAAGCCGCTGCCGGCGGCGCTGGTGAAGAAGATGGTGAAGGCGCGGGTGGCGGAGAATGAGCGGAAGGCAGGCTGAACAGGGCGCTTCATCGCCGCGGGCTTTGCCGCAGAGGTCAAGGCCGGGTCGTCGGCGAGGGATGCCTTTATTCATCTCGCACAAAATGATTTGACGTGATCCTCATCACCCTGCACGGCGCATCCAAGAGGGTATAGAGTAGTTGCCATGTGTTTAGCGATTCCAGGAAAAGTCGAAGAGATTCTCACTGAAGGCGATCTGCGGATAGGCCGCGTGAACTTTGGCGGGGTGGTCAAGCGCGTTTGCCTGGACTACGTGCCGGAGATTGAGGTCGGCGACTATACCATTGTGCACGTGGGGTTTGCTCTGTCGAAGATCGACCAGGAAAGCGCCGAAAAGACGCTGGCCGTGTTTGAGCAGATGGGAATGTTGCAGGAGGAACTGGCCAGCGAGGAAGAGCATTTTGCGCGGGCGGCGGCGGCTCCGCAATCGTCGTGTCCGGATGGAAGTTGCGAGACCGAGACGGCTGGCCGGCAAGAGGCCAAAGCCCCAGTTGAGATTTGATTTCTGCCGCCCCTGAGCAGAAAGAGAGTGGTTATGGGACGAGGGGCCTGGCCTCGGTTTTTCCATTCCTGAATTTCAAGTTGCCCGATGAAGATTTCTCGGTTTTGCATGCCGGGCTGCTCCCCCATCCACGAAGACCTGCCTGCGGGGCGCCAGAAGGAGTTGCAGATGAAGTACCTCACCGAATTTCGCAACGGCGAAATCGCCCAGCGCATTGCGCGGGAGATTCACCAGGTGGCTACGCGGCCGTGGAAGATTATGGAAGTCTGCGGCGGGCAAACGCACTCCATCATTCGCAACGGCATCGACCAGATGCTGCCGGCTGGGATCGAGATGATTCACGGGCCGGGATGCCCGGTCTGCGTCACTCCTCTGGAACTGATTGACAAGGCGCTGGCGATTGCGGGGCAGCCGGGAGTGATTTTCTGCAGCTTCGGCGACATGCTGCGGGTGCCGGGGACCGAAGGCGATCTGTTTCAGGTGAAGGGCAAAGGCGGAGATGTGCGGGTGGTGTATTCGCCTCTCGATGCGGTGGACCTGGCGGCCAAGAATCCGAGCAAGCAGGTGGTGTTTTTCGGGGTGGGGTTTGAGACTACGGCCCCGGCCAATGCGATGAGCGTGCATGTGGCCAAGCGGCGCGGGCTTAAAAACTTCTCGCTGCTGGTGTCGCATGTGCTGGTGCCGCCGGCCATTCAGGCCATTATGGCTTCGCCGGGAAACCTGGTGCAGGCGTTTCTGCTGGCGGGCCATGTGTGCAGCGTGATGGGGTATTGGGAGTATCCGCCGATCGCGGAGAAGTACAAGATTCCCCTGGTGGTGACCGGGTTTGAGCCGCTCGACCTGCTGGATGGAATTCGCCGCGCCGTGATTCAACTGGAGGCCGGCACGCATGAGGTGGAGAACGCCTACGAGCGCATCGTCACGTTCGACGGCAACCAGGCCGCGCAGAAGCTACTGGCCGAGGTATTTGAGGTCACGGACCGGGCCTGGCGCGGCATCGGCGTGATTCCCAAGAGCGGCTGGCGGTTGAGCGAGGAGTACCGCGCCTTCGATGCCGAAGAGCGCTTCCACATCACCGGCATCCATACTGAGGAGTCGCCGCTGTGCCGTTCCGGAGATGTCCTGCGTGGGGCCATCAAGCCGGCGGAGTGCGGAGCGTTCGGCAAGGAGTGCACGCCGCGGCATCCGCTGGGAGCGACGATGGTTTCAAGCGAAGGCGCCTGCGCCGCCTACTATAACTATGGGCGGTTCATCTCCGTCGATGAATTGGCTGGGGCGGGGAAGTCGTAGCTTGGGTTGAGCCTTAGGCATGAGGAGGGCCCCCCAAGGACGTCCCTCAGCGGCTAAAGCCGGGCTTTTATCGTTGTACTTACGGCACGACTGAGGTCGTGCGCTTTCAAAACACGAAAGATGATATCTGCGGCGGACCACGGTAGCGGCAGATTGAATTTCGCAAATTTTGAAGGGAACCGGGTGCTGGCAATGGGTGAGGAAGGAAAGGCCGGGTTGATGGCTGAGAACGCGGGCGCGCCGGACTTTTCCAACTGGATCTGCCCGCTGCCACTCAGGGACTACCCCTCCATCGTGATGGGCCACGGGGGCGGCGGCAAGCTGGGCAATGAGCTTGTCGAACATCTGTTTCTGCCCGCGTTTCGCAATCCCGCTCTCGAAAATCTGGGCGACGCCGCGGTATTTGAATTGGCTGCGGGGCGGCTGGCCATGAGCACCGATTCCTTCGTGGTGCAGCCTCTGTTTTTCCCCGGCGGCTCCATCGGCGCGCTGGCGGTGAACGGGACGGTGAACGATCTCGCGGTCTCGGGCGCGGAGCCCAAATTCCTCAGTGCAAGCTTCATCCTGGAAGAAGGATTTCCGCTGGCGCAACTTGCCGCCGTGGTTCAGGCCATGGCGGATGCGGCAGCCACCGCGGGCGTGCGCATCGTTACCGGCGACACCAAGGTCGTCGAGCGCGGGCATGGCGACGGCTGCTACATCAATACGGCGGGCGTGGGCGTGCTGCGTGCTGGGATCAACGTCGGTCCGCAGCGGGCGAAGGCGGGCGATGCGGTGCTGGTTTCGGGGATGATCGGCGACCACGGCATGGCAATCATGAGCGTGCGCGAGGGCCTGGATTTTGAAAGTCCCATCCGGTCAGACTGCGCGGCGCTCAATGGACTGATTGCGGAAGTGCTCGCGGCAGTTGGAAATGCGGTGCATGTCATGCGCGACCCCACGCGCGGCGGGCTGGCTTCGACGCTGAACGAGATTGCGACGGCATCGGGCGTGGGCATGGAGATTGACGAGAAGAGTCTGCCGGTGCGGCTCGAGGTGCAGTCGGCGTGCGACTTGCTCGGCCTCGACCCGGTGTATGTGGCAAACGAGGGCAAGGCGGTCTTCTTTGTTGCTCCTGAAGCAGCGGGCAAGGTGCTTGAGGTGCTGCGCGCTCACCCGCTGGGGCGCGATGCCGCCCGCATTGGCCAGGTGACGGCGCAGCATCCGGGCATGCTGGTAGCGCGCACCGGAATGGGCGCGAATCGCGTCATCCCGACGCAGATTGGCGAACAGTTGCCGCGGATCTGCTGAAGAAAGATGAATTTCCCTGTTTTCGGCCGGTTGAAGTTCGTGGTTTCCCAGGTCTCAAAAACGAGACCTGGGGCACCGGCCGCTCTGCGGCGTAGCGAGTCAGCAAGCCAGCGAAGTCATCAAGCCGACGGCTTCGGAGAATACCTATTGCTGTGGTGCTGCGGCCGGCGGCAGCAGTGGCGCGGGGGCGTCGCGCTGGACGAGCAGCACACGCTGAATCTTGTTGCGATCGAGATGCTGAATCATTCCGCCGACGCGAACCTCGACATCCATTCCTGAAATCGAGACGAGATCGCCATTGAGCACGCTGCCATCGCGGAGTTCGATGGAGTCGAATGCAGCCCCCGACAGCTCAAAGCTTACCGTTCCGCCGGAGACATCGTTGGAGCCTATTTCGAGCGGAAAAGTACCTGCTGCGAAACCGTCCTTGGTGAACGCGAGGGTATGTTTTCCAGCGCCGATCGTGATGAGCCGCGGAGTCGGACCCACTTCACTTCCGTCCAGTTTGAGCATCGCGCCCTGCGGTGTTGAATTCACAGTGAGCGTGATGGACTTCGGCGCCTGCGAAAGGGCATCGATGGAAACGGAAACCGGCGTGCCCGATGCAGAGATCGTGGTCTCGAATTTAACTGTCTCGCCGGGGCCGACGTTGGTGAGGCCGATCGCGTCTTCGCCCACGCGGACTTTGTTCTTGTCGTAAAGATAGATGGAGAAGCGGGCCGATGAAATGGGCTTGGTCGACAGGTTTTGCGCAGTGGTGTCCATGACATAGCCGTGCAGGCTGCCCATGCCGGGAAGCGATTTGAACTTGCCGAAGGTGAAGCGAACCAGAGGCGTGCCGGTAGCAGGCCAGTCGATGGTTTGCAGGGTTACATCTTTCGCCAGGGCAGGGGCAGTGAAAAGCACGCACGCCAGCAAAGGCCAAATGCGGCGAAAAACAGATTGTGCGGTAATCATGACAGACATCATACGCGGAGATTCGGCATCTGCAGTGCCGACGTCCACGATCAGCCGAACAGTTCGATTGCTTTCTCGATCCGGGTGTGGAGAGCGGCTTCCTTTTCTGCGAGGTTGTAGTTGATTTCGAGAACCGTAGCCGGGGGCTCTTTCAGCGCTTTCAGTGCTCTGGCGGTGGCCGGCCAGTCGATGGTGCCGTCGCCCGGCCAAAGATGCTCGTCCTTCAGACCGTGATTGTCGTGGATGTGGACAGACGCGATGTGGTCACCCAGGGTGGCGATGGCCTCGGCCACTCCCACATTCATGTGTGCGTGGCCTACATCGAGGCAGACGCCGATGTTGGGCAGATGGCCCATTTCAAGAATCGTGAGCAAATGGCTGGGGGTGGTGGGCTCGCTGGTCAGGTTTTCGACCAGCAGGCGCACCCCGAGCGGATGGGCGAAAGCGCCCAGATGTTCGAGAGCCGTTTCGGCATATTCAATGGTGCGCAGCGACCAGCCGTCGTCCTTCTCGCCCAGGTGCAGGACAAGATTCTTGAAAGGAATGCGCTCGGCTGCTTCAAGGGCGCGCTTGATCTCGTCCATGGCATCGATGCGGCGGGACTTCTCAGGGTGGAGAACGTTGACGGCGGGAGCGCCGGCGCGGCCCATCTCGCGGTCGGGAAAGAGCGGGGCATGCATGGAAAAGGGAGTCAAGGTGTTGGAACTGAACCAGGCGGCCAGCTCGGCTACGTGCTCGCGGCTGGTGTAGTCAAAGTGCTGCCGGGCGGCAAAAATCTCCACCGCCTGGGCTCCTGAACGGTCGGCTAGCTCCAGCAGCCCAGGGTGAAGGCGCTGGTTCAGGAACAGGTGCGTTGAAAGGACGCGCAACATGGTCATGAGGCCTCCCGCGCCGGGCTGCCGGACAACTTTTGCCAAGGCGCACCCTCTATTGTTGCATTTTTACAACTACTTACCTCAGATGGATGTTGTATGGAAAGGTGCGGTTGCTGAAGTTGCAATCCATTTTTTCAGGGATTACCCCGGCAGAAAGGCGGGCCGCTCAGTAGCCGGCAGCCTTGCCGTAGTGGCTGCGGTGGTCCTGTCCGCCCAGTAGCTCGCCGGTTTCAGGGTCTACGGCGATGCATTCGCCGTCGGACCAGTGGCCGCCACGGGGATCAACTCTGTAGCCCATGACGCGCAAACCCGTCAGGGTCTTTCGGCTGAAGCCGGGTTCAAGGTAGAGCTTGTCGGGCAGGTATTGGTGGTGGAATCGGGGTGCATCGACTGCCTCCTGAATGTTGAGGCCACCTTCTGCTGCCGAAAGAAAGATGTTGCCCACGGTGGTGATAATTCGCGCGCCGCCGGGTGAGCCCAGCACATAGCGCAGCTTGCCGTCTTCCAGGACGATGGTCGGGGTCATGGAACTGAGCGGGCGCTTGCCGGGCGCGATGGCATTGGCCGGCCCCTGGATGAGGCCGAACATGTTGGGTACGCCCATCTTTGAGGCGAAGTCGTCCATCTCGTCGTTGAGCAGGAATCCGAGAGAGCTGGAGGCGACGTGCGAACCGAAGCTGTCGTTGAGCGTGGTGGTCACCGAGACGGCGTCGCCCGCGGCATCGACGACTGAATAGTGGGTCGTGTCCTGCGATTCCGGACCGCGCACGCCGGCGGTGGTGGGCGCAGGGGGCAGAAAGCCCGGAGGGCGCTGGAGCGTAGCGCTGGGGCTGGCTTCATTGGGCAGGATGCTGGTTCGCCACGCGGCGGCATACGGCTTGCTGGTGAGCTGGGCCACGGGAATCTGGTTATAGTCGGGGTCACCCAGGTAGTCGGCGCGATCCATGTAGGCGCGGCGGTAGGCCTCGGTGACCAGGTGGACCCAGGCGGTGGTGCGGTCGCCGAGTTTGGAGAGATCGTAGCCTTCGAGGATATTCAGAGCGCTGACCAGCACCACGCCGCCGGAAGAAGGTGGCGGCGCACTGAGGATGGTGTAGTTGTGAAATGTGCCGGTGATGGGCTTGCGCTCGATGACGGTGTATTGGGCCAGGTCGTCGAGGGTGATGAGGGCGTCGCCTTTTTTCAGGTCGTCGACCAGCTCATGGGCCATCTTGCCGTGGTAGAGGTCGTCGGGATCGGCCGCAATGCGCCCGAGGGTCTGCGCCAGCAGAGGTTGCTTGAAGACTTCGCCTGCCTTGTAGAGGTTTCCGTCGCGCTGAAAGATGTGCTTGGAAGCGGGGAATTTGGCCAGGTCGGGGTCGGCCAGTTCGTGGGCTTCCTGCGGAGTGAGTTCGAAACCGTCGGTGGCGAGGCTGATGGCGGGAGCCATGACGCGCTGGAGGCCGAGCTGGCCGTATTTGCGCTCGGCGTAGACGAGGCCGGCCACCGAGCCGGGCGTGGCGATGGAGCGGTAGCCGAGGATGCTGGCGTCGGGGATGACGTTGCCGTGCGCGTCCAGGTACATGTTTTCGGTGGCGGCGAGCGGGGCCTTCTCGCGGTAGTCGATAAAGGTGGTTTTGCCGTCGTGAGTGCGGATGAGCATGAATCCGCCGCCACCGAGGTTTCCGGCTGCAGGATGGACTACGGCGAGGGCGAAGCCGGTGGCGACGGCGGCGTCCACGGCGTTGCCGCCCTGCTCGAGGATGCTTAGTCCGGCATCGGCGGCGAGGTGGTGCACGCTGACCACCATCCCGTGACGAGCACGAACCGGTTGTTCGCCGCGATAGGCAAGCACGCTCGCCGTGCCCCTGCGGCCGATGTAGATGGCTGAGATGAAGAGCCCGGCGAATGCGAGGGCAGCCAGGATGGGGAGAAGAGATCGTCGATTCATCGGTTCCTGAAAGAATAAATGGAAGAGAGGCATTGAGATGGCTTTTTTAGGTCATGCGAAGCCGGTTTAAGCCACCAATGACCTTCTCAACCCGTCAAACCTTTGTACGAGCATCCCTTCGATACCGACAAAAGCTCCGCCCAATCCAAATTGGAGACGCTCAATGGGAAGGAATTGCAATCGGTTTGTGCTTGTTTTGCTCGGATTTACCACTTTGAGCCAGGTCGCGGCACGCGCGCAAACGGATGTAGCGCTCAGTGCTTACCGAGCCTTCAATACTTCGACCACGGGCAACGGAACAGTCCAAGTACCCACCGATTCCATCGGCGGAATGTTTGAACTCCGCCACATCACCTCGCCGATTATCGGTTACGAGCTTACCTACGCGTTCAACCCTGATAACCAATCTCTCTCTCCCGAAGTGGGCGCGTGCACGTATGAATGCGGCAATCCGCCGGAAAAGATCACGACCAGGGCACACGAGGTTGCGCTGGATTGGGTGGTGTCGAAGAAGTTTGGAAGCCTGCGGCCATTCGCAGTGGGAGGCCTGGGCTTCTTTATTGCTGTGCCTTCCGGCGACCTGTATGACCTGAACACGATTGTCAGGCCTGCTTTCGTCATTGGCGGCGGCGTGGATTGGGATTTTGCTGCGCGTTTCGGGCTTCGTTTCCAGTACCGCGACAACCTGTATAAGACTCCAAACATTACAGGGATTTATTACACGACGGGCGTTTACACGCAGACTGCTGAGCCGATGGGCGGCGCGTTCTTCCGCTTCTGAGTCCTGGAAGACTGCCGGGGGATTCATGCTTGGCGCAAGGAGGCGTCCTTTACGGAGCGCGCTCCCCGCATCAGACGCATTGGAGGGCAACGCCAGGTCGATCCTTTTCCAAACAATTCAATTCAATTGAATTCAGGAGGCGATCATGCAGAGCCATCGGTTTCATCGCATTTTTCTTTTGGCCGGACTGGCGGTGCTCGGCAGTACGCTTGCCTGTGCGCAGACGGATGTGGCGTTGAGTCTTTACGGCGCATTCAACGGCGCCACGAATAGCAATGGAACGGTGCAGAGTCCGTCGAATTCCGCGGGCGGAATGATCGAGCTGCGGCACATCTCCAATCCGATCGTCGGCTATGAAGCGACGTATTCCTATAATCGCGCCGACCAGGAGTATTCTCCCGGCATCGCGTACAACAGCTGCCCGGTAGGCGTGACGCCCCCATGCGCTCCGCCGCCGGCACAGGTAGGCGCCAATGCGCATGAAATTACAGCCGACTGGGTGGCATCAGTAAAGTTGGTGAGCGTGCGGCCTTTTGCGCTGGCCGGCGTGGGGCTTCTGCTGGATGTGCCGAGCGGAGGACAAACCAGCACCACCACCTCCACCAAGCCGGTCTTTATTTATGGAGCAGGTCTGGACTGGGGCCTGCTGCCGCACCTGGGACTGCGGTTCCAGTATCGCGGCAATCTCTACAAGGCTCCCGACCTGACTACCCTTTACACATCGACGGATGCCTTCACGCATACCGCCGAGCCGATGATCGGCGCCTATTTCCGGTTCTGAAGAAAAGCTGAGCGGCCTGAAGGAATTGCTATGATCGGGCCATGCGGATTGCGATCCTCGGGGACATTCACGGGAATCTCGGCGCGTTGGAGGCCGTGCTCGCGGACATTGAAGGGCGGGACGTGGAGATGACGGTCAACCTGGGCGATGTGGTCTCAGGCCCGTTGCAGCCACGGGAAACCGCCGACCGGCTGATGGGGTTGTCGATCCCGACCATCCGCGGGAATCACGAGCGGCAGCTTTTGACGTTCATGGTGGAGCAGATGGGCGAGTCCGATCGCTTTGCCACCTCGCAACTGCGCGACGAGCAGCGCGCATGGATTGCGGGGTTTCCAGAGACGCTGGAGATCGAAGGCGTGTTTTTATGCCATGGCACTCCAAAACGCGACCTGGACTATTTTCTCGACACGGTGGACGAGACCGGGTGCCGGCCTGCCGCGCTTGCTGAGGTGGAGGACCGGGCCGTTGATTGTGGGGCTTCGCTGATCGTCTGCGGGCACACGCATCTGCCTCGCCAAATGCGGCTTGGGGACGGGCGCATGGTCCTGAATCCAGGCAGCGTCGGGTTGCAGGCCTATCCGGCCAAGTGGCCTCATTCGCACATTATGGAAGCTGGATCTCCGCACGCGCGGTATGCGGTGGCGGAGCGCGCCAATGGCGCATGGTCGGTTGAACAAATTGAGCTGGCCTATGACTGGGATGGCGCAGCACGACTGGCGGAGACCAATGGCCGCGCGGACTGGGCGGTGGGATTGCGTACCGGACGGGTGTAAGCGACGGATGCCCGGTTCTCCGGCGCCGGCGTCGGTGAACTGCCGGGGTGGAGGCCGCGAATGCCTCGGTCAATCGATGACCAATTGCGCGGTCAGGCGTCTGAACAGGTAGCTCATTCCTCACATCGGGTGACGCACGAATGTCCCCCTGCGTCACGTTACTGAGTCGGAACTTTCACGGGAAAGACCGTTAGAAGGGGTATGATTGGCCATGCTCTCCTGGAAAACCAGAGGCTTGGCCCTCGGGGTTGTGTTTGTTTTTGCTGCCGCCGAAGGCTGGTCAGAGAAAGCGGAACTGCTGCCGCCGCCGGTCTTGACCGCGGCGCAGATTGTGGATCAGATGGCGGTCCATAACCGGGCGCGCAATGACACGCTCAAACATTACCAGTCGTTGCGCCACTACACGGTGGACTATCACGGGTTTCCCGCGTCCGCCTCAGCCACCATGGACGTGGAAGCCGCGTACGATGCGAACTCGGGAAAGAGCTTCCGGATTGTCTCCGAGAGCGGATCGAAGTTTCTGTGCGACAAAGTGTTGAAGCGAGCGGTGGATGGCGAAGAGGAAGCATCGCACGATAAATCCTCGACCGCATTGACCAACGCAAACTACAAGTTTCAGCTCCTGGGAAGCGAAACCCTGGCGGGCCGTCCCACATACGTGCTGGATGTGGTGCCGATTGCAGCGAGCAAATTCCTCTATCGCGGAAAAATCTGGGTGGATGCGACGGATTTTGCGGTGGCGAAGATCGACGCCGAGCCGGCCAAGAGTCCTTCCATGTGGATCTCCCGGACCCAGATCGCCTTTACCAGTGCGAAGACGGGCGATTTCTGGCTGCCGGAGCAGAACCGCAGCGAAACCAAGGTGCGCATCGGCGGCACGGCGGTGCTGACCATCCACTATGGGCCCTACCAGGTTGTGCCTGAGATGGCAGGAGCGGTTCCGGTGGAGGGTGCGCCGGCCGGCAGCCGGAAGGTCACTGAATTAGGGCAATAATTTGCGGATCGCAAAAAGTGTGGAAGCGTTGAATGCCTTGCGCATGCGCCGGCGCAGGCCTTTGGGCGCGGGGGATACGCCGGATTCAATGCGTTGGTTGGCGCAGGCCGTGCGATAGTGCTCCAACAGCACTGCGGTGGCCGCCTTCCAACTGTGCTCGCCTGCGTGCAGCCGCGCAATCTCACCCATGGCCTTCCGTTTTTCGGCTGACGGCAGCAGCTGCCGGATGGCGGCGATGGCCTGCGCCGCGTCATCAAAAAGATAGCCGCTGACCCCTTCTTCGATCATTTCGGGAATTCCGCCCGCGCGGGCCGCCACGACCGGCACTCCGGAAGACATGGCTTCAAGAACGACCAATCCAAGGGTCTCAGTGCGCGAGGGCATCACGAAGATGTCGCTGGAAGCATACGCGGCGGCCAGTTCGTCGCCGAGAAGGAAACCTGCCATGTGGACGGGGAGGCCGGCGAAATGCTGCTTGAGGGCTTGGTGGTGCGGCCCATCGCCCACCAGGGCGAGACGCGCCTCGGGAATGGCCTGGAGCACCGGCTTGAGCAGCTCAATATCCTTTTCAGCCGACAGGCGGCCAACGTAGAGAAGCAGGGGGCTTTCGGGACGCCCACCGGTGAGGCGGGCGCGCATGTCGTCGCTGCGCCGGGAGGGGTGAAAGCGGTCGGCATCCACGCCGCCGGGCCACAGAGCAACGCGGGCGATGCCGTGTTCCTCCAACTGGCGGACCATGACATCGGAGGTGCACAGGTTGACGGTGGCGCGATTGTGGCGCAGGCGAAGCAGCGGCCAGATCCAGGGTTCAAGAAAACCCAGCCCGTAGTAGTGCAGGTAGTTGGGCAGATCGGTGTGGTAGGAGATGACCAGCGGCAGCCGCAGGGCTCCGCCATTGCCACCTCCCGCGTAATAGAGGCCGGCGATGCCCAGAAAAGCGGGTTCCGTGGCGTGGATCAGGTCGGGCCGGAACTCCTGGATGATGGTCCGCAATGAAGCGCGGGGCGGGGAAAGACGAAGCTCAGGATAGAACGGGAATGCGTGACCGGGTATGCCTGCGATGCGGCACTGCTCATATTCCTCGAAGCCGCCTTGGGGCGCAACAATCAGCACATCGTGGCCCAGCATCTTGAGCTGCTTGATGGATTGGCAGAGGGTGGTGACAATTCCGTCGACTTTGGGAATGAAGGTTTCGGTGAAGAGAACGATTCTCATTTGCCGCGGCGTGCTCATTCTTTCGACGGAATGTAACAGAGCCTATCACGGCAAGACGACAGGCGGCATTGACGGTAGTCGGCGAATTTGAAGGAACTGGACCGCGGGGGCTAGGAGCCCGCGGTGATTTCGAAGAAATTTGATGTACGGGCTGCCTGGGGAAATAGTTGATGCCGCGGGTGAAAGATGCAACGCGGGGTCTGAATCCCTGGATTATTTGCGGTGGGTAAAGCGCAAAGACATCCCTCAGCGGCTAAAGCCGAGCCTTTATTTTCCTGTACTTACGGCACGGCTGAAGCCGTGCCCCTTCAAAATCGGGGGTCTTTCTGCAAGCATGTGAAGCTCGCCCCCTTCAAAGAGACATGGAATCAGTGGGCCATCTGCGCATCGACGAGCATGAAGGGGTTGGGAGCCACTTGGCAACTGCCGCGCCCTGCGAACTTCCAGCTGGATCCGTTGGCGTAGGTCAGCGAATCGAGCTCGATTGAGGTGACAGACGTAAAGCCGGGCAGCATGAGGTTGGCGGAGACGTTTTTCTCGTCGCCCGGCGAGGTGAACTCCAGTTCCAGGGTTTTGCTGGCTTCGGCAGAGCCGGTCTGCGCCGTGTCCGCCTTGAAAAGCTGCCATTTCCCGTTGGTGCCGTGCACCGTCACCTTGGCCTTGACGATGCGGGTGGATTGCGGATTGATCAGGGTGAGGACGAAGCGCAGCCCGGGAGTTTCCTGAGCCGCGGCGCCGTTGACCAACACCCGGCGGTGAAGGCCATCCTCGTGGCGGGCGTCCATTACAACGGGACAAGCGAAGCTGAGCGGCGCGGGGATGACGAAGTTTAACGGCTTCTGATGTTTGCTTGCGTCTTGCGCGGGAAGAGCCAGTGAAGCGAGAAGGAAGGCAATAGGAAGAGCGGAGGTGCGGTTCATGACAGGGCTCCTTACTAGAAGAGAAACCGCGTACACGAACAAAATACGCCGGTGTGGGGGTGGAATCAACGGGGGTTGCGGTCTGCGCTGTCTGCAGCCGGTGACTTCCGGGCGACGCTGAGACTGCCTGGCTCCGTCTGCTGTGTTACCGTTGCAATACGGCATCCTGCGCCGGCCCTCCCGATCGAAATTCAGGTCCGGGGAGCGAAACAGGCTTTCACGAATGCCTCAGCAGCCGGAATCGATATCGCCCTCGTTGCCCGCGAGCCCGGCTCCTGAACCTGGGAACGCGCCGGGCGACTCTTCCGCCCCGCCGATATCTCCGCGGGATGCGCATACCCCGCAGCGCATTCCTCGCTGGCTCGAGCGAGCCGAGCTGTTTCTTCGGGTGCTGCTGCGGATGTACATTGGCCTGGCGGTTTGCTATGCGCCGTGGTCGCCCTTGTTCTGGGACCAGAATCCGCTCTTCGTTCAGTTTCCCACGCTCTCGATTTACGCGGCCAACGGAGCGGTGCGTGGAATTATCTCAGGGCTGGGGCTGTTGAATCTTTGGATTGCTTTTCAGGACGCGATTCGCTACCGGGACAAATAAGAGATGAAAGACACAGAGCACGCATCGGGAGTTGCAGCGGGGGCGAGCCCCTTGCCGGAGAACCCGACACAGAAGAGGGAACAGGTTTCAGAAGCGCCCGATCGGCAGGCCGCCGAGGCGGGTTGTTCTTTGCCGGAGGCCAGGATTCCAGGCAACGGCACGCCGCCGCCGCTCGAGTCGGCACCGCTGGCATATGAGAATTCGAGCTTTCTGAACAGCTCTGACGGACGGCTGATTCGCATTGTCTCCGAATACCTGGAGCCGCTGGCGCGGTTCCGGCGGGAGCAGATCCAGGACACGGTGGTGTTTTTCGGCTCGGCGCGTTTTCGCGGCCGCGAAGAGGCGGACCACGCGCTGGAACTGCTTGAGAACACCGGCTCAAACCGGCCCGCTCCCAGCGAAGAGCAGCCCGCCAAGCCGCCGGAGATTGCCGCCGGCAAGGCCAGCGACCTGCAGCGCAAGCGCGCCGTGGCGGCGGTGGAGATGGCCCGTTACTACGAAGACGCGCGGCGTTTGGCGAGCATGCTGACGCAATGGGCCCAGCGAATCCCCTCGCGCCGTTCCCGGTTTGTGGTCACTTCAGGCGGGGGACCGGGCATCATGGAGGCGGCCAACCGCGGCGCTCACGAGGCTGGCGGCAAAACCATCGGGATGAATATCCGGCTGCCGTTCGAACAGACTCCCAATCCCTACATCACGCCTGCGCTCAACTTCGAGTTTCATTACTTTTTCATGCGCAAGTTGTGGTTCGCTTACCTGGCCAAGGCGCTGGTGGTATTTCCGGGCGGGTTCGGCACCCTGGATGAGATGTTCGAGATCCTCACTTTGGCCCAGACACAGAAGCTGGCAAAGAAGATCACGGTGGTCATCTACGGCTCCGATTATTGGAAAAGGGTGTTCAATCTTGATGCACTGGTGGACACGGGCGCGATTTCGCCCAAAGACATCGAGCTGTTCCAGTTTGCCGACACTCCCGAGCAAGCGTTCGGACTGCTTCGCCATGGATTGACGGAAAACTACCTGATTCCCGAGGCCACCGCGGCTAGCGAACATCCTGTGAAGGAGCTGATGCCGGGCTCCACGCTGGAGGATTTCCTGGGACCGGAGCTGGCCAAGACTGCCAAGTAGAAGGCTTTATGCCCGGCCTGTTGATGAATTTTCTGTCATCTTCTGGCGTATCAACGCCAAAAACAGATTTGCGTAGCTCTAAAGCCGGCAGATTCTGGTAACTTTGTTAGAGAGCTCTTCCCGTATTCTGGCGAGTCCCCGGTCCGGTAATTCCGCACCTTTGCCCGAATTGGGTTACGTTTTCCTTGATCCGTATTGCAGTTTTTCGTCTTTTCGGGGAATTTCCCTCGCAGCAGCAATTGTGGTCGAGCGAAGAGCTGTGAACGAGCAGCAGAACGCAGGACGTTCGCCGACTGCTATCGCAGGTCTGCTCTGGAATCGCGAGTGCCCCGGGCGAATTGCGAAAGAAGGAGCAGGAATGGCCAGTTCGACCATCTCATATGTGTGGCGCGATACAGGGGCCACACAGGGTTTCCGGTCAGGTGTCTCGCTGCACAGCCATACCAACCAATCCACTGAAACGCTGGCCCATTTGGCGAAATTTGGCAGCAAGCTTCCGTGGATGCGTCCGCTGATGGCGCGGCTGGAGCGGCGATCGGCAGCGAACCACGGGATGCCGGTGAATTACGCGGCTGCTTACTGGACGCCTCCCATGACCCCGAGACTGGCGTTCGATCTGGAGAGCGGGCAAATTGAGGCTCTGGATCTGGACGCGATGGTATCGCTTTCAGACCACGACAACATCAAAGCGCCAATGCTGCTGCAGACGGTTGCCAACGGGCGGCAGATTCCGATTTCAGTGGAGTGGACCGCTCCTTATGGCTCGCAGTCCTTCCATCTCGGCATCCACAACCTGCCCAGCGCGCGTGCCACCGAATGGATGTCGGTTTTGGCCGAGTACACCGCACATCCCAGCGAGGAACGGCTCACGGAAATCCTGGTGGCGTTGAATGAGGAGCCGGACGTGCTGGTGGTTTTCAACCATCCGCTGTGGGATCTCTACATGGTGGGCCGGGAGAACCACGATTTCCTGGTGAGTGAGTTCCTGCAGAAGAACTGCACGTACCTGCACGCGCTGGAACTGAACGGGCTCAGGGATTGGGATGAGAACCGTGCGGTGCGGTGGCTGGCGGAAGAGTGGGACATGCTGTTGATCTCCGGCGGCGACCGGCATGGTGTGGAAGCCAACGCCAACATCAACCTGACCAATGCCACCAGCTTCGCCGAGTTTGTGCACGAAGTGCGGCGGGAGAAAAAGAGCAGGCTGCTCTTCATGGCGCAATATGCGGAGCCGTGGAAGCATCGGATTCTGCAATCGGCCATCGATGCGGTGCGGGAGTATCCCGAGTTTCCGGCCGGGTCGCGGCGGTGGGATGAGCGGGTGTATCACCCGGATGGGAACGGCGTTGTCCGTCCGCTGTGCGACCTGTGGCCCGACGGTTCCGCGCCGTGGGTCATGACCCGCTGCATCCAGGCGCTGCAGTTGATGGGCAAGGGACTGGTCTCAGGCGGATTGCGGATGGTTTGGAGCGAATCGCACCAGTTGAACCTCGCCCTTGGGGAGTAGTAGGCCATCGGAGTAAGCCTCGGCGAGTAGGGTGAGACGAGGGGCTGAACCGGTCCGACCCGAAGGGTCCTCGGTAAATCTGCCAAGCCAGCCTGGCTTTCATTGTGCCGCTGCGTCTTTCTGCTATTGCGGAGACGCGTGGCCGGAAGAGAAAAATTTCCCCCCTTCTTCAGCACTTTGGTCAATGCGTGGCATGGGCAGGGGCGCGAATTGTTACATTTATGGTTCGAGATTTTCCGGGTTTTGCCGGGATTCGCCGGGAGTTCTCGTTACTCATTTGATTCTGTTGGGAATTGAAGCGGTATTCGCGCCATCTTAACGCCTTATTGATGGGCCAAACAAGATACTTAGACGTCGGAACTCCAGACAGAAAGCCGGCTTAAGGAGGAGAAATGGCCCAATCGACCATCTCGTACCTATGGCGGGACCGCAAAGCTGCCCACGGATTCCGCAGCGGTATTTCTCTGCACAGCCACACCAACCAGTCCAAGGAGACCTTGGATTTTCTGGCCAATCTCGGGAACCAGTACCCGCTGCTGCGTCCGCTGCTGGCGCGGCTGGAGAGCCGGTCTGAGGCCATGCATGGGGTGCGGGTGGATTACGCCGCCAGCTACTGGACTCCACCAATGACACCCAAACTGGCTTTCGACCTGGAGAGCCGGCAGATCGAGAAGCTGGACGTGGGTCCCATGGTTTCCATTACCGACCACGACACCATCACGGCTCCCATGCTGCTGCGCACGGTGCCGAGCGCGCGGCATATTCCCGTTTCAGTGGAATGGAGCGCGCCTTATGGCGGCGTGCAATCGTTTCACCTGGGCATACACAACCTGCCCAGTGCCCGCGCAACCGAGTGGATGGAGACGCTGGAGAACTTCACCGCCAACCCCAGCGACCAGCGCCTGACGGAGATTCTGGTTGCGCTGAACGAGGAACCGAATGTGCTGGTGGTCTTCAACCATCCCATGTGGGACCTGTATCTGGTTGGACAGGACAAGCACGAGTTCCTGGTCAATGAGTTTCTGCAGAAGAACGGCGCCTGGATTCACGCCCTGGAACTGAACGGGCTGCGCCACTGGGATGAGAACCGCGCGGTGAAGCGGCTGGCGGAAAAATGGAACATGCTGCTGATCAGCGGGGGCGACCGGCATGGCGTAGAGCCGAACGCCAACATCAACCTGACCAATGCCGCCACGTTTACGGAATTCGTGCTGGAGATTCGCCGCCAGAAGAAGAGCAATGTGCTGTTCATGCCGCAGTATGCGGAGCCGTGGAAGCATCGCATTCTGCGCTCAACCCTCGATGCGATTCGCAGCTATCCTGATTTTCCGCAGGGTTCGCGGACCTGGGACGAACGGGCCTATCATCCCGATTCGCAGGGCGTGGTGCGGCCTCTCAGCGAGATCTGGCCCAAGGGGCGGGCGCCGCGCAGCATCGGATGGCTGATTGGCTTGGTGCAGATGCTGGGCGTGGGGCCGGTCTCCGGAGGCCTGCGGCTGGCCTGGAGCGAAGCGCACGAGTTGCGGCTGGCGCTGGGTGAGCACGATGGGCTGGCTTGAGACGAAATTCTGATTTGCCGGCGAGCAGACGGGGACGATGACAGTACGAATGCCGCGGGTGGCCTACTTTCCCGACTCGTTTCACGAGGTGAATGGGGTCGCCCACACAAGCCGGCACTTTGAGGCCTTTGCGCGGCGGCGGAACCTGCCTTTTCTATGCGTGCGGGCCGGCGAACGCAGCCAGCCTTTGATCGAAGATGGCAGCGTGTGGACACTGGAGTTGCCGCGCAGCCCGCTCTCCGTACCTATTGAGAAAGACCTAAGCTGGGACCCCGTCTTTCTGCGCCATTTGCCTTTGATTGAAGAAGTAGTCGAGCGCTTCAGGCCTGATTTGATTCACATTACCGGTCCCAGCGAACTGGGCATGGTGGGTGCGGGCCTGGCATCTGACATGGGCCTGCCGCTGGCTGCAAGCTGGCACACCAATGTGCACGAATATCTGGCGCGGCGTTCGGAGTGGTTTCTGCGCTTCCTGCCGAAGCAGCCTTCGGCCGCGGCCGGCCAGACCATTGAAGACCTGACGATGGCCGTCGCCGCGCAGTTCTATGCCCAGGCGCAGGTGCTTTATGCGCCCAATCCCGAGCTGTGCAGGCTGCTCAAAGAACTTACGCAGCGGCCCTGCTTTCGGATGCCGCGCGGGGTGGATGCGGAGCTTTTTCAACCCGCCAGGCGCAACCGTTCGCCCGAAGACCGCGACCAGGTACTGGGCTTTGTGGGGCGGTTGTCAGTGGAGAAAAATGTGGCCGCGCTGGTTGCGGTGCAGGAAGGGCTGGAGCGGCTCGGTCACCGGAGTTTCCGGTTCCGGATTGTGGGCCATGGCGGCGAGGAGCAATGGTTGCGCGAGCGCTTGCCGCGCGCCGAGTTTACCGGAGTGCTGCACGGGGAGGTGCTGGCCGCAGCCTATGCCGGCATGGACCTGTTCGTGTTCCCCTCGCACACCGACACGTTCGGCAACGTGGTGCTGGAGGCGCTGGCCAGCGGAGTTCCGGCGATTGTGACGCCCGACGGCGGGCCGAAGACGATTGTGCGCGACGGCGAAACGGGACGCATCGTTGCGGATGAGGACTTCGCCGCGGCGGTGGCGGGCATTCTTGGCGATCCGGTGAAGCACGCGGAGATGCGGCTGGCGGCGCGGGAATATGCGCTCACGGCCAGCTGGGATTCCGTTTTCGAAGGCGTGTATGCGGGCTATGAGACTTTGCGGGCTACGCGGGAGTTGTAGGTTTTGCAACGGCGGTGAGGCAATGAGTGATGTTGCAATAGTAATTTCCGCATTGGCGGTAATACGCCCAAGTCACCAAACACTGTCATCTTGA
Source organism: uncultured Acidobacteriota bacterium (assembly GCA_963833995.1). GTDB lineage: Bacteria > Acidobacteriota > Terriglobia > Terriglobales > Acidobacteriaceae > Telmatobacter. The sequence goes on from CAWIAE010000017.1 coordinate 109,289, forward strand.
GCGGAGCGGAGCGCAGTCGAAAGATCTGCGGTTGCTCTTGTCACTGCGCCAGGGCCACCGGCTATGTACGATGTTGACCATGTCGGCGGGATCCTATCTCACTTAATTTGTTACAAGCCGAAGCCACACACTCTACATCGGCGTGACCGGAAACCTGCAAAAGCGCATCTTCGAGCACAAGTGGAAAGAGCATGACGGCTTCACGGAACGTTACAACTGCGATCGGCTGGTGTGGTTTGAAACCCATCAGGATATTCAAAACGCCATCGCCCGAGAAAAGCAATTGAAGGGGTGGCGACGCGAAAAGAAGATCGCATTGATCGAGAAATCGAATCCGGCGTGGCTGGACCTGAGCAGGGACTGGTACGACGTCGAACCGGCGGACCTACAGCGCAACAGATCGAATGCTCTCATAGGGCTGGTTAAAGGCAACCGCAGATCTTTCGACTGCGCTGCGCTCCGCTCAAGATGACAGGGCTTGTGGTTCAGACCGTTTGGCCGCCTGCGCTTCAGTTTTGAGGTAACAGAACGAAGCATCTATAACTTCCGCATACGCGGTGATTCTCTCGGAACGTGAAGAATTTCGCGCTATGCTTGGGTTGCACAGCAGGAGGAAGGCTTTCAATGGCCGCTCTTTACTTTCCGGAGGCGCTGAACCAGGGACACGCGACAATCCTTGAAATTCTGAGGGGATCAGCTCTAATCCTTTGCATTTCTCTGCTTTTCGGTTTTATTGGGTACGCTGCCACAGTCTCCGTACTCGGGGTCTATGCGACATTCGCGAAGCGTCTTCCCTTTTGGGTCATGCACAAAGCATCAATGGCCGTGGGATTGGCTTTCGCGGCGATTGTACCTCTGTATATGATCCCGTTTTTCTTGTACCCCCCATCGAGTCTCGCAGCGATTCTAGGGATTTGCCTCGGGCTTATGGCGTTGGCGTTTGCAATTCGTCTCTCCGTTCGCATTGTGCGGCGCAGCCCTTCACAAGCTCATGAGGCACGTTAGGGTGCTTGAATTCTCTGAGTTGTGATCCTGGTTTCGAGTAAATCTGATTTCCAATTCCAAGGTTCCGGACGTGTGGTGGCCAATGGGGAAATTACACAGCGGCTAACAGCTAAATTGTTCATAACTTCGGTGTAATTTCGCGATAGGGGGTGACACCTTCGCAATGTCGGTGCAAAGCCAAATTCAGAATCATTCGAAGGATTTTTCAGCTTCGCAATCGGAGGGGCTGGCGGCAGAGAAGACGCCTTTTGAACCATCAGATCAGTTGAAACCCGTGGAGCCGTTTTGCGGCATCTGCATCAAACGTGAGGGTAGCCGAACAACCCCTCCAGGCGCCCAGAGAGCCGATCAAAGCGTCTTCGAATGTTCCGGTCCCATTGCGGAGCGAAACAACGGCGTAATAGACCTCTTGCTCATTCTGAACCTCAAGCGTATCGGCTGCTAACAGCATTTCGATATCGTTGGCGATTTCCTGCCGCGAACGCTTGAAAAGGCTTTTGAGAACCCAGACAACTTCAAGAATACTCACGAGGCTGATGAATCCGGGATCCTGCTCACTCAAGCGCTGTTCGATGATCTCCGTGGCACGCGGGGAGTGCGTCGGATCGTCTTGCGCGAGGTAGCGCAGGAGGACGTTGGTATCGAGACCTATCATTTTTTTCGCCGAAATCTTTGGGTTGCACCTTCTTCAATCGCCCGATCAATTTCTTCAAGAGATACCGGTTTGGCCGGTTTTGGAATCATGCCTTTGAGTCGAGCAGTTGACATCCTGGGCAGAATGATCACACCGTCTGGGTGGAAGAAGAATTTGAACCGGTCCCCCGGTTTTATCTGCAGGCGATCACGAACCGCCTTGGGGATCGTTGCCTGCCCTTTACTGCTGAGCGTAGCTTCCATGAGATGAGGCCCTCCATTCTTTACATTTTATCAGAAGTAAAGAAATCCCGCCTTATTTGTCCACCGTTTCCAGCGGACCCAATCCACTCATCGAACATGGTTGAAGTTTCCGCTTCCGCGTTCGGAGTGTATGGGGGCGATCCGAACCTTCGAAAGATCTCCACATCGGGAACGGCGCACTTTGCCCCAAGCAGTTTTGCGCGAGCGGTCAGAAGAGGTAAGGCACCAGGGCAGCTGTCTGATGAGCATAGGTGGAATATGTCTCGCCGAACTGGGAGCGCATCCACTGTTCCTCCATGCGGAGCTTGATCCAGAGCGCGAGGAAGACGAGAACGAAAGCGATGAACCCGCGCACTTGGGAGACGGCAATCGCCATGCCAAGGAAGCCGGTCAGAATGCCGGTGTAGATGGGGTGGCGGACCACGGCATAGGGACCGCTGGTGATCAGCTCGTGGCCCTGCTTAATGGTGACAGAGCGGCTCCAGTTGCGGCCGAGGTGCTCGCGCGCCCAGACGGCGAACAGAAGGCCTGCGATGGTGACGGCAGCTCCCAGCCAGAAGGGCCACAGGCCAACCGGCCAGGGCTGGAGATAAAGCCAGGGCAGCGGGATGCGCGTTGTCGAGAAGAGGATGATTGCGATCAGGAAGATGAAGACACGCAGGATGCGCGAGGCAGCCGGCTCGAGGCGCTGGGTGGATTTGGTATTGGCGGCTCTGATCTCCCAGTAGAGGAGAAAGAGAATCCAGACCACGGGAAAGAAAGCTTCGTAGAACCAGAGCATTCAGGACCTCAGGGCGCTGAAGGTGTCACTTGACTCCCGGCTGGTGGGCAAAACGGAAGTCGCCTTTTCGCCCACATCATACCACCGGGAGAAATGCTCCAGAGTTGCGCTGCGCCTGGGGGTGGAGATGAAGCCCAACATCATCGGGCTGGCCGGAAGGGAAGATAGAGCAGCAGAAAGAGCACCAGGGCCACGCCTTCACAACCCAGGATGTACCACGGCCAGGGGCCGAGAAAGCTGAGCAGGGAGACATTCTCAGGCTTGGCGCGCAGATACATATAGTCAGTTTTGAAATAGAAATCGAAGGTGCCCACGACGGCAGCAAAAAGGTTGAGGGCCAGCATGGCTCTGGCGACCGACCCGGGCCGGGGTCTCAACAGGCCCGACCACACCAGGTAAAGCACGCCGGTAACAGCGAGGCCGTGGGCGATGAAGAATTGGACAGTTGACAGGGAGGGAAAGGACTCCCACAGGTCGGGCGTGAGCAAGGCCATCGATGTTCCCGCCAATGCGCCGTAGTAGGCCAGGTCGAAGGCTGCGGGACTGGCTGTGAGCAACGCGATGATGACCAGGGCCAGGGTGACGTCGCACAACTCGAACGGAAGACCATTGGGAAATGTGAGCTGGTGTAGCCAGGCAAGATAGGCGTACCACCCGGCCGCGTCCGCCAGCAGGACGGCGCCAAAGCCGATGCGCAGGCCCCTGGTTCCGGGGCGGAGATGACGCTGAACCGCCGCGAGGATGGCCGCCAGGAGAGGAATGGCGGAGAGGATGGCGAGGTGCGCGGCGCCAAGAAGGCGGAAATTGGTTGGGGCGCTATAAATTGAGCTGCAAGATCGAATTAGATCGCCTGCCGGCATTGCAACAGGAGGCATCCTCGCAATTTCAGCTTACTCCCGCCTTGCGATGGTCGCGCTGAGGCGGCGTTTCGCTTTTGGAGGCAGCTTAGGGAAGACGACGTCCGGTGCGCAGGTCGAGGATCAGGGGCGTTTCCTTGTCTGTCATCATGTTCCAGCCACGGCCGTGAAGGACGCCGTGCCCGGTGCTGGTGATGGCGATGCCTTCATCGGAGAGCTTCTCCGACTGCCATGCTTCGCCTTGATGGCCCCAGGCCATGATGGCGTAATGACCGACGAAGAGGAGGAGATCTTCGGCGGGGATAGAGCGCACCTCCAGCACGGGGCGATAGGGGATCATGGTGAATCGCTCCGGCGCGGTGGTGTCGATGAGGTAGGCGTAGCCGCCGGAGACGGCGCAGATTTTTTCCGGTTCCGGAGTAGACCAGAGGCCGGTTGGGACGGCTGGGTCACGGAAGCCGAGTGCGCAGGTGGCCAGGAACTCCTGAGCAGAGGGTGGGTGTTTCGGAGTTGATTCTCCGGCTGGTCCGCCGGGTTCGGGGCGGACTAGCACTTCAAGCGCGCCGCGTTCCACTTCTTCGGCTTCGCGGGGATAGACGAAGTGGCGCGGCGGCAGGATAAGGGGTCGCGCAGACAGGATCTCAGCCTGCCAGCGATGAGGAAAGTTGAAGTCGAGGACCGGTGGGCGCGATTTGGCGTTCACGGCCGGTCAGACTCCCACGAAACGCTCAACGCGCTCCTGGATGCTGGGGATGCCGAGGCCGAGGGTCGACCCCTCTTCGATGAGGGGGATGAGCCTGTCGAAATCCGGTCCGGAGTGCGTGCCGGTGAGGGCGATGCGCACCGGATGGTAGAGTTCGGCGCCCTTGACGCCCGTTGCTTCCTTGATCTCATTCATCCAGGTCTTGAACAGTTCCGGGGTGACGTGCTCGCTGTGGGCGCGTGTGCGGTTGGCCAGTTCGCCGAGCACGGTCCGGGCGGAGTCGGCTGCCAGCACGGTGGTGTTTTGCTCATTCTCACGGACCGCATCGGGATCGAATCCGAAGACAAAATAGGCCTTTGCCGGCAACTGGCCAAGGCGGTCGACATAGGGCGCAAAGAGAGACACCAGCTTGACGAACCAGAGAAGAACTTCGTCGCTGGCATCCTCTTTTTTAGGCATCAACCCGCCGAAGTACTCCCAGGAGAGCGCGGTGATCCGCCCCGGCGAGGAAGCCTTGATATAGTGCCGGTTGAGCCAGTTGAGTTTGTCGAAGTCGAACACGGCGGGCGACGGGGTCACGCGCTCCAGGGAGAAGGCGCGGATCAATTCGAGCTTTGAAAATGTTTCCGTCTTGCCATCTTCAGCGCCCCAGCCGAGCAGGGCCAGGTAGTTCAGCAGCGCTTCGGGCAGGTAGCCCATCTCGCGGAAGCTGGCGATCGAGGTAGCGCCATGGCGCTTCGAAAGCCGCTCGCGGTCAGCGCCCAGGATGGTGGAGAGATGGGCAAACTCCGGCACGGGCCAGCCGAATGCCTGGTAGATGGCGACCTGCCTGGGCGTGTTGGAGATGTGGTCATCACCGCGGATGACGTGGGTGATCTCCATCAGCGCGTCGTCGATGGTGACAACGTAGTTGTAGACGGGCATTCCCAACTCGTCGGGTTTCGCGGAGCGGACAAGGATGGGATCGCTGACCGCTTCGGACGGGAACTCCACGGTGCCTCGAACCAGGTCGTGAAAGCGCAAAGGTTCTTCGCCAATGATGAGGCGGACGGCATAAGGCGTGCCGGCCTCGATCAGCTTTTTTACCGCTTTGGGTTTGAGCAAGCGGCAGCGGCCGGAGTAGACCTGGGTCAGATTCTTCTCCGCCAGCTGTTTGCGCTCGGCTTCGAGCTCCTCCGGGGTGCAGAAACAGCGGTAGGCCTTGCCTTCTTTCAGTAACTGCTCGGTGTAGCGGGCATAGATTCCCAGGCGCTTCGACTGGCGGTAGGGGCCGAATTCGCCTTTCGCCGGCACGCCCGGTTCGTCGGGTCCTTCGTCCCAGTCCAGACCCAGCCAGCGCAGGTCCTCAATCAGCTGCTTTTCGTAGCGGGCCTCAGAGCGCTCCACGTCGGTGTCTTCAATGCGGAGAATGAAGTCGCCGCCGGAACGCCTCGCGAACAGCCAGTTGTAGAGAGCCGTTCGCGCATTTCCCACGTGCAGCATTCCCGTGGGAGAGGGAGCGAAACGCACGCGAATCTTTTTGTTATCCATCACTTCCTGATCATAGCCGGTCGTTGGATTTGCGCGGTACCGCGGTTGTGAGGTTTGGAGAAAAATGCTGCCAGCCGCGGGGCTCGAGGGGCTGCGATCCTTCCGGGGTAATCAATGTGATTGCCGGGCGGTTGCTGCGGGTACGAGTGATGCGGCCGATGCGGGTGACGGGGACGCCGGCAATCGCGCAAGGCATGCGAACGGCGGGCGGAGCGGTAAAGAGCAGTTCGTAGTCTTCGCCGCCATGGAGCGCCTGGGCCAGGGTGGCGGCGGGATGGATGGGCAGGGCGGCGGCATCCACTTCGGCGGCGACGCCGGACTCGGCGCACAGGTGGGCGAGATCGGTGGAGAGGCCGTCGCTCAGGTCGAGCGCGGCCGCCGGCAGGCCTCGCCGTTGAAGCCACAACCCCGTGGCGATGCGCGGTTGCGGGTAGAGATGGGGAGAAAGCAGGGGGCGAATTCTTGCAGGAATGTCGGCCAGCCTTGCCCGGTTGGTTTTGGCGGCTTGCAGTTCGCCCAGTTGCGCCAGGCCGGCGGCGGCGCCTCCCAGACTGCCGGTTACGTAAAGCAGGTCTCCGGGGCGCGCGCCGGAGCGTAATAGCGCCTTGCCGCGAGGAACGCTGCCCACCAGCACGATGTCTGCCAGCGCGATGGGCGACTCTGCCAGATCGCCGCCGGCCAGGGGGGTGCTGCAGGCCTGCGCCAAGGCAAAGAAGCCATCAAAAAAGCCCTCGATCCAGGGTTTTCCGCGGCCACGAGCGCGGGTCAGTCCACGAGGTAAACCCAAGGAAAGAAAGGCGGCTATGGGCCGGGCGCCCATGGCGGCCAGGTCGCTGAGGCCCCGGGCCAGAACGCGGTGTCCGACGGATTCGGGGGGGTGCCAATCCAGGCGAAAATGGCGGTCTGCGATGGACAAATCGGTGGTGATAGCCAGTTCTTCTCCGCGCCGGGGGTGGAGCAGGGCGCAGTCGTCGCCGATGCCCAGACGCAGCTCTCCCGAGCCGAGGCGAGCGGCCCGGCTGCGGATTTGGGCCAGCAACGCGAGTTCGCCCGGCGGCTGGCCGGCCTGCCTGGATAGTGCCTTGGCGAACGGTTTGAGCTTTTTCGGCATCTTATGAAGAGGATAGGGCACTTTAGAGGGTGTCGGCCGAGGTAACCGCCCCGATACCTGAAATTCGATTTAACTAGACTTTTGAAAAGATTTTCCTTGCTGATTTCGTTGACCTTGCGGGCCAGCGGCTGTTAGCCTAAACAAACGTTCTGCGGCAGGCAGGGTTTCAGACGGCTGGACCGTAGAATTTTGGTCTTTGTGCAAGACCTGAGCGCCTTTCGCTTTCTTATTGTGTCTTGGCGAATTGCAGCCTTCCCAGAAGTGGGAATGAGAGAAGGTTTATGCTGCGCAAACGCTATTACATCCTTTTTGTTGCCAGAGATGAAGACGGGCGGGTGCGGAAGATTCCGCTTCCCTTGCATTACGCGTATGGATTCGTGGCCGCGGCGGTGGTGGGCGCGTTCACCATTGCAGGGCTGGCGGGCTCGTATACGCGCATGCTGCTGAAGACCGAGAGCTTCAACCAGGTCCGGCAGGAGCGGGAGACTCTCCGCCAGAACTACAAGCACATGGCGCAGGTGGCGCACGACCGCGACGTGCAGGTTGCGTCGCTGGGGGCGCTTGCCAGTGAAGTGACGGCGCTCTACGGCTTGCGGCAGAACAAGCTGATGTCAGCCAGGCCGACGGCCGCAGCAGGGGCAGCTTCAGCGCCCACGCCCAAGTCGCTGGCGGTAAGCGACGATGTGAATCAGCAGGATGTCACGCTCTCAATCAAAGAGTTCTATGCGCTGCGCGCCCAGGCTATGTCGGGCGAGGTGACACGGGCGCTCGAGGGTGGACTGACTTCGAGCTTTACCGGCGATTGGACCCAGTTTGCCGATGCTCCTTCGCTGTGGCCGCTGGAAGGCCGAATTGCCTCGAGCTTCGGCGAGCGCCAGGACCCGATCAACGGTGAGGGCGCATTCCATCCCGGCATCGACATTGACGCTCCCTATGGGACGCCGGTGCGCGCCGCCGGCGACGGCGATGTGATGGGCGGTTCGACCGGGGCCGGCTATGGCCGCGAGGTCATTCTCGACCACGGCCACGAGGTAGAGACCATCTACGGCCACCTCTCCGCCATTGCGGTGGTGCCGGGGCAACATGTCATTCGCGGGCAGGTCATCGGTTATGTGGGCCAGACGGGCCGCGCTACCGGACCGCATCTGCACTACGAAGTGCGGGTCCACAATGTGCCGGTAAATCCGCACAAGTACCTGCGCATGACCTATGAGCAAGCCGCCCTGGACGGAACGGCGGTTGGCGGGGCCGGCAAGTAGGGCCTCAATTCACTTGAAAGCATGCAGCGGCTCCCCGGCGGAGCCGCTCTTGTTTTGGGGCTGAAAAGTGCTCGGCAGGCGACAAGGTGGTATGGTTGCCTCGGTAAATTTTCGCTTTGCGGAGGGACCCGTTGCGTTTTCGTACTGGATTGCTTGCCGTTCTTCTGGTTCTCGTGCTGCCGTGCTTCGGGCAGGATCGTGCTGCCGGAGTGCAAACTGCCACTGCACGCGCCCAGCACCTGCGCCATGGTATCAACGCATCGGAGTGGTTTGCGCAATCGGCCAGTGACTACTCCGCCGCGCGCACCAGCCGCTATACCGACGATGCGGACATTGCGCTGATGGCAAAGCTGGGTTTTGACAATGTGCGGCTCAGCATTGACCCGGTACCGCTGGAGGCGTCTCCGCGCGGGGGAGACGGCCTGAACGCAGATTTTCTGGGCCGCCTGGACCACGCCGTCGATACCATGCTGGCCGATGGGCTGGCAGTCCAGATCGACATTCATCCCGAGGAAAGCTACAAGCTGGGAGTTCGCTCGAACAACGAGTCAGTGGACCGCTTTGTGATGCTGTGGCGCAAGCTGGCCGCGCATTTTGCCACGCGCGACCCGGAGAAGGTCTTCTTCGAGGTGATGAACGAACCGGAGGTGAACGACCCGTATCGCTGGGCCGGCATCCAGGCGCGCGCGGCCGCGGCCATTCGCGAGGCGGCGCCGCGCAACACCATTATTGCCACGGGGCCGAACTGGTCCGACATTGTGGACCTGCTGCGGATGCATCCGCTGGATGACGGCAACGTGATTTACAACTTCCACTTCTACGATCCGCACGAGTTTACGCACCAGGGCGCAGGCTGGGGCCAGCCGTGGTGGAGTTATACGCACAACATTCCTTATCCGCCGACGGAAGGTTCGATGGCGGAGTCGTTGAAGGAAGTGCCGGACCTGACCAGCCGGTTCGAACTGGAGAATTACTGGCTCGATCACTGGGACGCGCATCGCATCCGGATGTTGATCGACGAAGCGGCGGCATGGGGGCGCGACAACCACGTGCCGCTCATTTGCAATGAGTTTGGCGCGTATCGCGAGCATACCGATCCGCAGTCGCGCATGAACTGGATTCACGATGTGCGGACGGCGCTGGAGGCGGACGGCATTGGCTGGGCGATGTGGGACTATCGCGGCGGTTTTGGCGTGGTGTGGAAGGAAGACGGCCAGCCGGCCAAGGTTGATCCGGCAGTGGTGAAGGCGCTGGGATTGGGAAAATAGCGGAGTTGGCGGAGTTAGCCTGCCGGGTCCCAAAAGCTGGACATGGGGCAGGCGCCCCGGCAGCCTCGTCGATGATGAAGGAAGCGCTTGTCATTCTCGAAGGCCAGCCCGCAGGTGAACGGCGCGTTTCAGCATTCGCTTTCCATGAAATAGCCGGGACTTGACGGCGTTGACACTGACTCCGAGTGCACGCGCCGCATCGAGGTGCGAGCGTTCTTCGATGGCGCACATTCTGAGAGCATGCTTACAGACGGAATCAAGTTGATTTATTTCGGAGAGCAGGGCTCTGCTTATCTCCCAGCGCCCGCACAACTGCTCCGGATCCTCGCACGGATCAGGAAGATCGTCGAGAAAAGGAATTTCTTCTTTGTCTCCGAAATTTCCCAGCACCTTCGATGTTCGTCCCCCCTTGGTTCGCAGCCACTCGCGACCGACATTCGTAACAATCGCAACCAGCCAGGTACTCATCATCGACTCACCCCGGAATTTGGACAGGTTTTTGAACCCCTTTAAAAGTGCCTCCTGTACGATGTCCTCGGCCTCTTCACGGTTATGCGTGATGCGTAGAGCACGCCACAAAAGCTGTTCACGGCGCGCTTCGGCAAAATGAACGAAAGCAACCAGCTTGCTTTCCCAAGCGGCGGAGCCGGATTCGAATTCTGCGTCTTCACCGCCGCGTGGTTTAACATCTGATCGGTTCTCTTCGGACAGAGAGGCCAGTCCATCCTTGCCTGGGATGCGGCATAGCTTGTTTACAGTCGACGCATTCATCTGCTCGTTGATGCGAAGACCCACCGAGGCCTCTCCGTCTTCTTGTTCTGCTGATATGAGAGCCACGCCGGTTAATTCCGGAATATCCGCGCTACAGTTCAACATCTCCAGACCTCCATCCCTGCCATCTTCCTTTTAGTCGTTGAATTGTCGAGAGCAGGACTTCCGGCGCCACGTTGGGGACCACGCAGTCATCGTAGAGAGCATCTTCAAGAAAGCTTTCTCCGCGATGGACGAGCACAATTCCGGCATGAGGCCACCTCCGTCGAATTAAACGGCAGAAATCCTCGAGTTCTGAAGAGGAGAACGTGTTACGAAGGACCACGATGTCAATCGGCTCCTGCTTGGGAATCGCCCATAATCTCGAATAATCCGTTACAACTGAGAGTCGGAAGTCCATGAGTTCGAGAAGCACATCGTGGATCATGTTGCCGTGAGCCACGGATCCCACGGAGATCACGTGGATCGTCTTCGTCATTCGCGGAATTGTTCGGTCCAGGCGTTGGATGGGGTTTCCGTTTTCGCTCTCCGTAACCTTTTCAAGGTTGTTCATAAAGCCTCCGCAAGGTCCAGATCGCCTTCCAGGAGATAAAGGGGCGCCGAACCTTCCATACAAGGGCTGTTCGTGATCAGGAATATGCTGAGGTTGGAGGCGTCATAGAAGGCCACGCTCTTATTGGAGGGAAGACATTCCAGCACTTCAACCAAGTCGTTGGGCGCGACAGGAAGTACAAGCCTATCCGGGACGCAAAACGGTGCTGACCTCGCCTCGGCGCGCAAATCGATCACGATGAGATCGCTGCACTTTTGAAGAATCGCCATGAACTCGACGATGAAGATCCATCTCATCATTCGGTGGGGGGTCTCTTCAGACTCGGGTACGCTCGCGAGCGCCGTGGGCGCTTCGGGAATGGATGGTTTAACTTCGGTGCGTTGGAGCCTTCCAGATCTTCTCGTCCGCCAGACGTGATACATCACGCCTGCCGGCGCCATCGCCAGCAGGAACCAAATGGAATACATGGTGTTTTCCTCCACTGTGAGAATGCTTCGACGTGCAACGCGTTCTTAAGCCGCCATGGTGGCCTGCTGAAAGAACGAGTCGCGGTGCCGGCTAAGCCAGGCGGAAGTGAAGTGAAGGGGGAGACCGGGAGGGAATCAGAAGATTTATATATGCAACGTCGCGGGTGACCAGAGGCAGCGTGAAAGTGACCGCACACTTCAGGTTTGGAAATTTCTGGATGGAGAGGGACAGAGCCTGTGAGCCCGGGTAAACATGCGGCCTGGCCTTGAGTTTGGAAGCCGGCACCGCGGAAGCAAGGCGCGGCTCGATCCACATTTTCGCGACCGAGACTCTTGATGAATTCTGGTCATGACGATGGTAGAGGGACAGTTTGTAGCCATAGCCCCAGAGTGCAACTACGATCGCTAAACCGACGAACCCGAGAGTGCAGGGTCTAAATATCTGTTTCCATGGAGGATATGGGCACTGTGCAGGAGTCCTGGTGCGGAGAACACCGGTCTCTGGCGCGCTGGCGAATATCGTCGATAGGCTCCGGCCGGGCAATTCGTCGAATCTCCCCTGCTGCCCACAAAGAATCATCATTATAGACTCCGCATCAAGCACAACGTCGCGGGTTTTTCGGGTTTCGGGATGTACTTACGGCGCTTCCAAAGAGGCCATGTCCGACCGTGGTTAGACTCCAGCCAAGACTGGGTCTCCGAAGGAAGCTGCCGAATTGAGTTTTCCGTCTGCTAAGGCGTCAGGTGCATTGACCCTGTTAACTCCGCTCACTTCCCCACATAACTCACGTGCCAGATAGACCTTGATCCGTCGTCGGAGACGAAGAGGGAGCCGTCGGGGGCTACGGCTACGCCGACGGGGCGTCCCCACACCGTGCCGTCGCCGTTGGTGAACCCGGTGAGGAAATCCTCATATTCTCCGGTCGCATGGCCGTCCTTCATGGGCAGCCGGATCACCTCGTAGCCGGAGCGCTTGGCGCGGTTCCAGGAGCCGTGTTCGCAGGCGAAGCCGTCGCCCTTGTACGCCGCGGGAAATTGGGAGCCCTCGTAGAAGAGCATCTCCAGCGACGCGAAGTGGGGGTTGACGAGAATATCGGGGGTGATGACTTTGTGCTGCAGTTCGGGGTGCTTGCCCTGGTGGCGTGGGTCCCAACGGCCGCCGGACGGGCCGCCCATATAGAACCACGGCCAGCCGTAGAAGCCACCCTCCTGAATATGGGTCACGTAGTCGGGCACCAGGTTGTTGCCGAGAGCGTCGCGCTCGTTGGTGGAGCACCAGAGTTCGCCGGTGATGGGGTTGATGGTCTCGCCCACGCAGTTGCGGATGCCCCAGGCGTAGACCTTGACGAACTTGCCGGTGGGAAGAAACTCGAGCACGTCGGCGCGGTGGAACTCTTCGGGGTGGGTGTCAGGGTCGTCGATGTTGGAGTGCGAGCCGACGGAGGCGAAGAGTTTGGTGCCATCTTTTGAGAAGACCAGGTCGCGGGTCCAGTGGCCGCCGCCGCGCAGGCGTCCGCCTCCGGGCAGGTCGGCCAGGTTCTGCATGGCGCCGCGCGCCTTGAGGTCGCCGTTGCGATAAGGAAAGCGCACGATCTCGTCCGTGTCGCCGATGTAAATCCATTGTGGATTGGGACCGAGGGGGTAGAAGGCGATGCCGAAAGGCTGATGCAGGCCGGAGGCGAACACGGACATCTGCTGCGGTTTGCCGTCCTTGCCAACGCCGCGAAAGACCTTGATCTCGCCGGCTTCACTCTCGGCCAGAAACAGGTCGCCGTTGGGCGCGGTGCGAATCTCACGTGGATTCTCGAGATTGCTGGCGTAGAGGTCCACCTTGAATCCCTTGGGCGCGATGGGCCAGGCGTTGGCGGGCCGCGCAACCACGCTGGGGCCGTTGTCGACGGACTGATCCGGCTCGGGGGCGGGCAGATCGGCGATGGTGACGTGGCGGCGCGTGCCGGGGGATTCATGGGCTGCGTCGGTGAAGGCGGCCTGGCCGGTGAGAACGGGGTGCTGGTCAGAGGACTGCTGGGCCCGGGCGGCGATTGCCACCGGCAGGGCGAGAGCGGGAACAAGGGCGGAAGTAAGGTAAAAGGTTTTCAAGGCGCGTTTCATGGGACCTCTGGGTGGAAAGTTGAACATCGGGGAAGTGGAAAGGGGAGGCGCAAACTGCTCAATGCGAGACGATTATAAGCGCATAAGGCAAAGCCGCCGGGAGTTTTTTCGCTCTGGCGTCTGATGCGCACGCGGCGAACCCCGGCGGCTAGTCTCCGCAGCAGCAGGAAGCACAGGCGGCGGGGAAGCGCGCTATGTGGGCATAAGATGCGTTCTGTTTGACTAGAGTTGTGTCGGCGGAAAATATTTTTCGGGCGTCGGCTACGTTCTTGGCCAGCAACGAGGGCGAAAGCGTGGCGGTGACCACCACGCGGTCGCGTTTCTGGGTGATTTCAGCGGTCTTGAGCAATTGCTTCAGTCCGTTGTTGGCGGGGTTCGAGGGCAGGGGAGCGGCGAATCCTCGGGCCATCGCGACCAGCGCATTCAGCGCGGCGGCCTGGCTGGCGGCATCCTGGGCGTTGGGCGAAATCTCTTCCACTTTGAGGTGCAAGGAGCCGGCCAGAGGCAGCGAGGGCGTCAAACTGGCCACGATGGTGGCTCCGTCTTCCAAAGGCAGCGAGAAGCCGAAGACCTTGATGGCCCCGCTTTCAGAGAAGGGCAGCGCGATTTGGCCCACGCCCCAGGCCAGCGCCAGCAGGGGCACCTCGTGGTAATGCTGCGACAGCAGGGTTGAGCCGGAAAAGGGTAGCGCGGCGGTGCGATGGCGGTCGATGATGGAGTGAATCTGTTCCGGGGTGGGCGTGTTGCTGACGGCCAGCATGTCGTAGCCGATCTGCGCCACGCGCACGGTGCGGCCGTCGGAGGGGATGTTGTAGATGGTCTTGCCGGCGTAGGTTTCTCGCGAGGCGGCGTGAGCGTCGAGCCAGGCGTTGAGGCGTTTGCCGGTGAGTTTGCCCACCAGCACCATGGAATAAGCCACCGGGCCGTTGGGGCCGCTGGGGTTGGGCATGCGGTGCAGGGCAATCGCCACCTGGTCCAGGTCGCGCTCCCAGTCAATGCCGGTGGCGTCGACAAACTGCTGGTAGTCGGGCACACGCTGAGGCGGTTTCAGGTCTTTGTGGAAGAAGGCGCGGAAGGGCTTGATGTCGACGTAGACGATGCCCTCGGACTCGGGCAGCAGGCGGGCGGCCTCGGGCGGGGCCTTGGAGCGCAAGAAGATGGCGATGGCCAGAAACAGCACGACCCCAGCGACAATGAGGAGCGTTCTGCGCGTACGTCGGTGCATGAAGTGCCGTCAGAGTCCAAGGTAACACTGCGGGCCGCCAGTTTTCGGCGTCGGCGGATGGTTCCCGGTGCAAGGACTTGTTGACGGAGCTTGCTCTACGAACTTTTCGGTTTAGTTCTTCACCGTCATGGCTTCTGAATCGACGGCTTTTTTGCCGGTTATGCCTTCGAGACCTGCCAGCAAGCCGCGGTAATCATTCTTGTTTGCCTGGAACGCAAACCCGCCTTTCTTGCCGCCGTCATCCCAGGTCAATCCCACAAAATGTTTCTTCGACTTGGTGAGCGCCATCAGGGCTCCGACTCCCAAGGTGAAGACGCCGATACCGATGGCTGCACCAACCCGCCGGTGAACGTCCTGGCCGTAGCTGATCTCAGTCACAGCGGCGGCGGGAATCACGGCGATTTCAGTTTTACCCTTGGTGACGCGAATATTGCTTCCATCCATGTAAAGCTGCATATCTGTACCGGCTTTGGCTCCGGGTATCGACCCGCCGTCGTAGGAAATTTTGTAGCCTGCGTCGCCGGCCAAGGCAATAACTGGAAACAGGATGCAGAGAAGCATTGCGAGAAGTCTCTTCATAGTCCTCTCACCTCAGAGCGAGAGTGTTTCACTCTGAGGCAACCGCGCTCGGTGATGACTATCACTGGTGGGCAAATCAAGATGCGGGCGAGGGCTTTCGCGATTGAGTGTCGGCAGCAAGAAAACGCCCGCCAGGCTTTGCGCCCGGCGGGCATTTCCAACTGGTACCCGGAGTGACAATGCGTCACTCGAGTTCCGGCCTATTCCACGTCGCTTACCTTGCCGTTCTTGAAGGTGACTTTCATGCCGTTGTAGTAGTAGATGACCTTGGCTCCCAGGTTGGCTTCCCGGGTGGGCTGGCCGAGAGCGGCTTTCACCTGGTCGGGGGTCTGCCCGAGTTCAACCGACGGAGGCGGCCCGGCCGGGACCGGTGGAGCCGCCGCCGCAGCAGAGGCTACCGGCGAGGGTGCGCCGCTGTCCTGGGCCGCTTCGGTGGTTACGTCCTTCTCTGCCTCGTCGCTTTGCTGATCCACCTGGGCGATCTCCTGGCCGACGTTGGGGTCGGACGGAGGGGCAACGGCTGCATAGGCTGCCGGAGCAGGTGCAGCCTGGGCGGAAGGTGGAGCCGGGGGCAAGCCGCCTTTGCCTTGCTTGGCTTGCAGGTCCTGGAGGCCCTGATCGATGGTCTCCCGCATGTGATTCTGCATCTCCTGCAGGTCGGCCAACTGCACGGTGACGGTGCTGGAGCGCGCGCACTCCGCCCCGCCTTTGCTGGCCAGGACGACCAGGTTAGCCGCGGTCGCGTCAGGCGGCGGAGGGCTCTGCAACTGGAGTGCGTCGCCGTCGCTGATGGCGCATTCCTGCTGAGAGGATGCATCGACCACGTCCAGGGTTCCACCGGCAACAAAAACGTGCGGGCGGCCATCGCTCAGCAGGCGCGCTATTCCACTGGAGCCGGGGTCCACGTCCTGCTGCTGGGCGTTCTGGCCTGCCTCCTGATTTTCGAGCGCCAACTGGGCCCGCACCTCGTCGGAGATCATCTGCTTCACGTCGGGGGTAAGCGCCGGCGGGCCGCCTGCGGCCTGCTCAGAGGCTGCAGCCTCAGCCGCTTCCTGGTGGGCCGCGTAGGCAGCCTGCAGATCCTGCGAGATGATGTAGTCGGTCAGCCAGAATGCGGCCGAGGGGTACACAGGATAGGGAGCAAAGAAGCCCCCGTAGTAGCCGTACCAGGGATTGCCCGCCCATCCCCAGCCGTAGGAGATGGGAACGGCCCAGGGATTATAGGCCCATCCGTAGAAGCCGGGGCCATAATAGAACGCGGGAGCATAGACATTCATGTAGGCCCCACGGTAGTAGTAGCCGTGGTAATAGCGTTCGTAGGCGCGGCCGTGATAGTAGTAGCTGCGCCGCGCGAAATCGTGGCCGCGATAGGAGTAGGGGCGCTCGACGAATCCGCGGCGGCCGCGCTCGGCATAGACGCGGCTGTGGTCGGCACGCTCCATTGAGACTCTGCGCCCGCCGGCCAGACCGTGATGTACATCCATCCCCCTGCGCGCATCGTGAACATCGCTCACCCGGCCGCCGGGGCGCATACGGACTGCGCTTCCGCTCCGGGTCACGTGTTCGTTGACGCCGCGAGCGGCGGGACGGCCGCCGAAGGCCGAATGGCCGGCAGAGGCGTTGTGAAAGCCCGCACCCCCGGGGGCAGCGGGCCGCGCGCCACCGCCCGGGCCACCGGTTGTGGTGCGGGTCGTAGTGGTGGTGCGGGTTGTGGTTGTGGTGCGGGCGCTTCCGTTGGCCGTGGGCCCGTGGCTTGCGCCGTTGGCTGTGGGCCCGTGCGAAGCAGATGCGCCGGGGCTGCCTCCGTGGGCGGCCCCGCCTGCGCCTCCCGCGGGATGCGCGGCCGGCCTGGCCGCCGGCCTGGCCGCTGGAGCTGCCTTGGGCGCCGGAGCGGGCTTCTTGTTGTCAGCGGCGCCGGCCACGCCGATTGCACCGAACAGTCCGGCCAGAATCAGCACCGTGAAACCATACCTCACGAATTTGCGAACAGAGTTCATCATCTTTAATCCTCATTCCTGTTCCAGAACCGCGTTCTATTCGGGAGCCGCAGGCGCGTTACTCAACGTCGCTGACTTTTCCGTCTTTGAAGGTTACCTTCATGTCCTTGTAGTAGAAGATTTGCTTCGGCCCTAACTTGGCTTCTCTGAGCGGTTGACCGAAGGCAGTGGTGACCTGATCCCTGGTTTGGCCGATGGCGATGGTGGGCGGCGCGGCATCGGCGGGCGGCGGAGGCGGCGCAATGGCGGCCAAGGGGGCGGCGGGAGCCGGAGGGGGTACCGGAGCCGGTGGTCCGGTCTGATTGCTTTGGGCGCCCTGATCGCCTGAACCTCCCTGGCCTGGTCCTTGCTGGTTGTCGGCTGGGGCTATTGTCAGCACGTCCGCTACGGTTTGGAGAGCAACCTCCGTTGGGGGAACCTGCTTCTTGTTGGGGAAGGGGATCTTCAGTGTCGAGTAATAGCGAACGTCATTGTAGGGATCGCTGTAAAGAGTGAAGAGTACCCCGTCCTTTTGGACCTGGACGCCCGTAACCCAGCACTTTTCTTCGGGCACAAACGTGCGATGGGGATAATCGGCCGCGGTTCCGCCACCCGGCGTGGACATGCCGATTGCGAGGTCTTTGCCGAAGCCGCCCCACCCCTGGCCGATCTTGCCGTTCTTGTAGGTGTTCGACGGGGGCATCGGTGAGGCCACGGCGTACATCACCAGACCCGGCTTGTGGAGGACGACGATGTCGCCCGCGGTAACGATGTCGGTGCGGTCGGCGGTGATGGTGGAGAGTTTGAATTGTGCGGAGAGTTTTTGCTGGATGGCCGCGGAGTCACCCTGCGCCATCAGCGTGAGACTGAGCATGAAGGTAATCGAAATCAATGCGAATGAACGAAACCACCCCGTGTGAACCATTTGCCTTGCCTTTCCTGAGGTTGCGGGGGAAGACTTCACAGGCACACGAACTCAGCGTCCCAGCCCAGTCCGCGATCCTGTTTTCGACCCAGGCCGCCCGCTTATTGCGGATGCGCCGACAGCCTATTCAACGTTGCTCACCTTTCCATTCGTGAAGGTTACTTTCATATCTTTGTAGTAGTAGATCTGTTTCGGCCCTAGCTTGGCTTCTCTGAGCGGTTGACCGAAGGCCGCGGTGACCTGATCCCTGGTTTGGCCGATCGCGATGGTGGGCGGCGCAGCATCGGCGGGCGGCGGAGGCGGCGGAATGGCAGCCAATGGCGCCGCGGGCGCAGCAGGAGCCGGAGCAGTGGCCGGAGCCGCTGCCTGGGCCGGTTGACTGGCTTGATTGTTTTGGCCACCAGAATCTTTATCGTCCGCGGGCTGCACCGTCATTAGTTCTGAAACAGTTTTGACGAAATCGTCCGCTGCCGGCACCTTGCCCTTGGGAAACGGGAAGCTGATCTCTCCGTAGTAGCGGACCTGATTGCCCGAAGCGTCCGGGTAGGGGTCGCTGAAAGTGGCGATCAGGATTCCATCCTTTGCAAGATCGACGCCGGTGATCCAGAACTTCTCTCCGGCGACAAATTTTCGCGAGGGGCAGCCGTTATTTGCGGCGTCGGTTGCGCTTCCGCCTCCGCCGAAGGGGAGACGACCCTTGAAGAAGGACTTGGCCGCATCCTTGGCCCGATTCTTGTAATTCGCCGCCAGAACGCCGTTGCTGTAGGTATTTGAGAACGCGTACGAGGAGGCCGAACTGCACATCATCAGGCCGTCCTTGTGCAGCAACACAACGTCGCCGGCGGTCACGATGTCAGAGTGGTCGGCGGTGGGTTTGGTGATCTTGATCTGGGAGACAAGCTTCTGCTGGATGAGCGTTGCGGGGTCGCCAACCTGCGCAGAGAGCAGCGAGGCGAGGGCCGCAGCGGCGGCAGCGAATCCGATAGCGCGAAAAAGCCGGGCCTGTTCCATACGCCTCTTCCTTATTCGTAGGCATTGTGATGGGGGATTAACCGGTCAGAGGAATTTACCGCGCTCGCGATGCAAAGTCAACGTGTTTTGATGGATTGTCGCGGGTTTGCTCCCCTCGCGGGGGTGTGCTAACCTTGGAGTCTGTGCCGTGGTATGCGCGGAGCAGGAGTGTGTGTCTGCGCGGTTTCTCGGGATTGCCGGGACGGTTTCCATGAGTGGTACGGGCTGGCGTAGCTCAGCTGGTAGAGCATCTGATTTGTAATCAGAGGGTCGGGGGTTCAAATCCCTTCGCCAGCTCCATTCGACAGAAGCCTGAAACCGGGTTTCGAGGCGGCAGCAGGAATTAGCCGGGTGCGCGAGTTGGCGTTGCCGGGTCTGTCCTCCGCGGTGATCCCACTGAGGTGCATGCTCCGACAGGCCGGAGATTTTCCGGGCGGGGCGTGATGTGCAGAATAGGCACGCTGAATGGGTTGGGGTGGAGTGCGGGTGAGTTTGATCCCCGGTGACGGGTTTATTGTCGACGGGGTGCATTTGCGGAGTTCCCGACGACAGGTCTTCGTCGTCGGGGTGTCTGGGCACAGGTGGCCGAGCGGTTAATGGCAGCAGACTGTAAATCTGCCGCTCCTTGGAGCTACGGAGGTTCGAATCCTCCCCTGTG
The DNA here is from genome assembly GCA_963833995.1 of uncultured Acidobacteriota bacterium. Classification (GTDB taxonomy): domain Bacteria; phylum Acidobacteriota; class Terriglobia; order Terriglobales; family Acidobacteriaceae; genus Telmatobacter. The sequence continues at coordinate 128,977 of CAWIAE010000017.1, forward strand.
CACCACGAGTTGAGGGACTGAAATGCGCGCAGCATCGCAACCGGGAACGCGCAGTGGGTCCGATCTGGAGCGGAGGTACCCGGTGGCCCTCGCTTTGTATGGTGTTTTGGCGGTGCTGGTTTGGTTCACCATGGGCGTAGGCAAGGTCATGGTGATGGGCAGGCCAGTGGAGATGCGGCTGATTCCGATTGTGATTATCGGCAGCTTTGCATTGCGCACCGTGGTAGCCCGGCACGCAGAGAAGATTCGCCGCGACGGGGATGAGGGCGGCAGTTAGGGCGGTTCCACAAATCACGTGCCCTTTCTGGTATCGTGCAAGGTGGCATTTTCTTAAGGAAAATCCCACTTCAGGGCGGTGGCCTCGGGTATCGCAATTTGTGGAGCGACGGCAGGGGCCGTTGAGTTTGTAAGAAGGGCTGATGTAGCTCAGTTGGTAGAGCACTCCCTTGGTAAGGGAGAGGTCACCGGTTCAAACCCGGTCATCAGCTCCAGAGATGCAGCAATTGGCTGTCAGCTTTCAGCTTTCAGCTTGTTCCGTGGTGAATCGGGCCGAAGCGGCTGATTCCGGCAAGCAGAAGCTGAGAGCTGACGGCTGAAAGCTAGAGGCTGTTTTCAGGCGGGAGTAACTCAGTGGTAGAGTCACAGCCTTCCAAGCTGTTGGTCGCGGGTTCGATCCCCGTCTCCCGCTCCAGGAACGAAGCTGTCAGCTTTTAGCTCTCAGCTTTCAGATTGCGCGGCAGGCGGGTTGAAGCGGCCGGTGTGAGCGGAATGTAACGGAGAGTTGATAGCTGAAAGCTCTCACGAGGGTAGTCAAGGATGTTTGAGCAGGCGCCGATTGCCGTACGGAACGAAGAGGGTTTTGCGCAGCTTCACAGGCTGATCGATGAGGCATTTGATGCGCGGGATGTGGAAGTTCTGCTGAATCGCGTGATTCGCTTCAAACTGCGGATTCGCGACTTTGAGGAAGTGATGAAGCGCGGGTTGCTGGGCAAGGACGCCGTTGGGCTGTATGCAGCACTGCCGGTTTCAGACCAGGCATTGACCCGCGAGCGCTATCTGCGGCTGGTGGAAGCGGTGGCGCCGGAGTTGCGACAGAGATATTTCAGGGCTTACGCGTATTACTGAGACGTACATTCGGGTTTTGGGGCTTCGGATCATCTCCGGGGCAAAATGAATCAAGTTCAACGGAAGGGATTGAGGTTCCATGGCGAAGGAAAAGTTTGATCGTTCGAAGCCTCACGTGAACGTGGGGACGATCGGGCACATCGATCACGGCAAGACGACGCTGACGGCGGCGATCACCAAGGTATTGCAGAAGCATAATCCGAAGAACACGTTCCGTTCGTTCGACTCGATTGACAACGCTCCGGAAGAGCGGGAGCGGGGCATTACGATTGCGACGGCGCACGTGGAGTACGAGACGGCCAACCGGCATTACGCGCACGTTGATTGCCCGGGCCACGCCGACTACATCAAGAACATGATCACCGGGGCGGCGCAGATGGACGGAGCGATCCTGGTGGTGGCGGCGACTGACGGTCCGATGCCGCAGACCAAGGAACACGTGCTGCTGGCGCGGCAAGTGGGAGTGCCCTACATCGTGGTGTTCCTCAACAAGTGCGACGCGGTCGAGGACGAGGAGCTGACCGACCTGGTGGAGATGGAAGTCCGCGAGTTGCTGACCAAGTACCAGTTCCCCGGCGACGACGTGCCGGTGGTTCGCGGCTCGGCTTTGGGCGCCCTGAACGGGGAGCCGAAGTGGGAGGCGCAGATTGATGCGTTGATGGACGCGGTAGACAAGAACGTGCCGCAGCCGCAGCGCTCGATCGACCTGCCGTTCCTGATGCCGATCGAGGATATTTTCTCGATCTCGGGGCGCGGCACGGTGGTCACGGGGCGCATCGAACGCGGCAAGGTGAAGGTGGGCGAGGACGTGGAGATTGTGGGCTTCCGGGAGACGCGCAAGAGTGTCTGCACGGGGGTTGAGATGTTCAAGAAGCAGTTGGACGAGGGCCTGGCGGGCGACAATGCCGGTATCCTGCTGCGCGGCATTCCGAAAGAGGATGTGGAGCGGGGGATGGTGCTGGCCAAGCCGGGATCGATCACGCCGCACACCAATTTCAAGGGCGAAGTGTACGTTTTGAGCAAGGAAGAGGGCGGGCGTCATACGCCGTTCTTCAAGGGCTACCGTCCGCAGTTTTACTTCCGCACGACCGATGTGACGGGAGTGGCGGAGCTGCCCGAGGGCACGGAGATGGTGATGCCGGGTGACAACGTGCAGCTGCAGGTGGAGCTGATTACGCCGGTGGCCATGGAAAAGGGATTGCGGTTCGCGATTCGCGAAGGCGGCCGGACGGTGGGCGCGGGCACGATCAGCGAGATTATCAAGTAGGTTGAGAGCTGAGGGCTAAAAGCTGAAACGGCAAGCGAAATCTGATCACTGTTCGTTGAACACTGAAAACTGAACATTGATCATTGAAGACTCGGAAGGAATGGAAATGCGGGAAATTGTGACATTGCAGTGCACGGTGTGCAAAGAGCGGAACTATTCGACGACGAAGAACAAGAAGACGACCACGGGGCGTCTGGAGTTCTCGAAGTTTTGTAACCGCTGCCGTAAGCACCAGCCGCACAAGGAATCGAAGTAAGACAGCTGTCAGCCGTCAGCTTTCAGCTCTCAGCTTTGGATCGACGGGCCGGTGATTCTGGGTCAATCGGTAATAAGCTGAAAGCTGAGGGCTAAAGGCTGAAAGCTGCCTTTAGGGGCGTAAGCTCAACGGTTAAACTGTCGGTCTCCAAAACCGAACTTGGGGGTTCGAATCCCTCCGCCCCTGCCAGAATTAGTACGGGATGCGCCGGGCAGAACGCCGGGCGCAAAGGATTAGATGTATGGCAAGCAAAGCAGCAATTGAAAAGGGTGAGCAACGTTCCGCCAAGCTGCAGGAATCGGGTGCGCTGTCTAACATGACAGGCGGCGTAATGGGCGTGTGGAACCGCTTTACCGGTTTTCTGAGCGATGTTCGCGCAGAGATGCGCAAGGTAGTGGCTCCTACGCGGAAAGAAGTGCAGACCACCACCACCGTGGTGATTATCACGGTTTTTCTTTTCGGATTTTTCTTTTTTGTTGTGGATATGGTCTTCAGCAGAGCGGTGCACCAGATATTGAGCCGGCTAGGCGGCGCGCAGTAAGGCGCGCGGCCGCGAATCGAGAACAGAATGGCAGAAGAACTGGAACAATCTCCCGAGCAGCCACAGCCGGAGCGCAACGAGCGCTTCAAGTGGTACATCCTGCATGCCTACTCAGGCTTTGAGCGCAAGGTGCGCGAATCCATCGAGAGCCGCGTGCAAGCCTTCGGGCTGAAGGACAGGGTGGGCCGGGTGATGATTCCCACCGAGCCGGTAACGGAGATCGTCAACGGCAAGAAGCGCACCGTGGAGCAGGTATTCCTGCCCGGATACGTGCTGGTGGAGATGGATCTCGACAACAATCTGTGGCACGTGTTGAAAGACACGCCCAAGGTGACGGGTTTTCTGGGCACAGGCGACAAGCCGGTGGCGTTGTCGGAGGAAGAAGTGAGTTCGATCCTCTTCCGTTCCGAGACAGCCAAAGACAAGCCGCGGATGAAGATCAAGTTTGAAAAGAACGAGCAGGTCCGCATCACGGACGGCCCGTTTGCCAACTTCAACGGCGTGGTGGATGAGATCAACGAAGATCGCGAGACGCTCAAGGTCATGGTGACCATCTTCGGACGCTCCACCCCGGTAGAACTGGAGTTTGGCAAAGTGGAAAAGATTGAATAGCAGCTTCTAGCTTCTAGCTTCCAGCTTCTAGCTGATTCATCCTTCTAGCGGACATCAGTTGGGGCAGAGCGGATGGCTGCGACGTCAAAATCAATTGAAGGAAAAGAGAGCTAGTAGCTAGCGGCTAGAAGCTGGAAGCTGGTTTCCGAAGGAAACATTCATGGCACCTCCGAAGAAAATAACTGCGCAGGTCAAGCTGCAGATCGAGGCCGCAAAGGCCACACCCGCCCCGCCCGTCGGACCCGCACTGGGCCAGGCGCAGGTGAACATCATGGAGTTCTGCAAGCAGTTCAACGCCCGCACGCAGAACAAGGAGATGGCCGGTCTTATCATTCCGGTCGTCATCACGGTTTATGCAGACCGCAGCTTCACTTTCATCACCAAGACGCCGCCCGCGGCGGTTCTGCTGAAGAAGGCGGCGGGCGTGGCCAAAGGCTCCGGCACGCCCAACAAAGAAAAGATCGGGAAGGTGACCGAAGCACAGGTGCGCGAGATCGCCACGCAGAAGATGCCCGACCTGAACGCCGCATCGGTGGAGTCGGCCATCAAGAGCATCAAGGGAACCGCCCGTTCGATGGGCATTGAAGTGGTCGCGTAAAAGCGGCGTCGGTCGATACGTCCGGCAAGTCTGAAACGCAAGAAAGCCCTCCTGGCACACAGGAGGGCTTTCTTTTGCGTGCGCAGCGGCCGTAGCGACGGCGTCCGGCTGCTGATTACTTAGGCGGCGCCGGCGTAAATACTTCGCGCTTTTGGCCGGGTTCTGGTTTGGGCTTGGGTTTCGGCGCTTTCTTGACTTCCTTCTTGCCTCTGTCTTTGTTTCCCATGGGACTCAGCATGACACAAAAGCCCGCCTGGCGAAAAGGGCCAGCTGGGAACCTCACTTCCGGCCCTGATCCACCTTCAATGTTTTGCTTCCGCGGCTTGAACTGAAGATCCAACGGCGCTGGTCTCTGTTTCAACTGCAGGCGGTTCGGGAGGCCGAACCCGTCCTGGTGACTCTTTGCGCCGCGAAATGCAGAGCCGGGCCGTGATAGCAAATGGCTCCCGCTCAAAGGCTTCTATGTCATCCCTGGTCCAGTGCATCTTTCCGTAGTACCCAAGAACCCAAATCAGGCCAAGCTGCAGGACAAACATCCAAATCTGAATTCCGAGGTTTCTGGCCCGCAGCGAATTTGCCAAAAACACAGCAGAAGCTAATCCCAGGCCCGAAAGAATCCCTGCAAGCAGGCGCAGGACGGAGATTCGCGAGCAAGGTCTTTCCCAGCTCTTGAACATCAACCACGACATTGCGCTCAAAAACAAGATCGCGAAGTTGGCATATTGGAAGGTTTCCGCAATGTTTTCAGGTTTTCCTCTGGTGACGAATCCGAGGTAGTAAACGGCGACTATGGCCAGCATCGAATGCGTGACATCGTAGGCAATATTCCACTTGGTGCTGTGATCCGCCGCTTCCCGCTCGGTGCTGAATGACGCAATCGCGAAGTAAGAGAGAAACCAAAGCATGTAGATGTAGCGGAGGACCAGCTCAGCCGTATAAGGCCAATTCGGGGTCCGGCTTATCGTCGCCAAATCCACGGGGATCGTGCGGGAAAGTCCTGACAGAAAGGCGCCCGCCGTTCCTGCTACCCAGAACCTTCGAACCGCTTTTTTCGCCTCTTGCAATCTCGTGGTCATTGCTGCCACCTGCCGGGATCAGCTTTCTTCTGCTCTCCAAGTTGATGGAGCTTTCGACGCTTGAATCTGCCCTTTAGACTAGGGACCTCGCGAGCCCCTCCGCTTGAAAACCGGTAAGAGAAGACTATAGGGAAATGCGCGAGCCGATTCAATGACGATGATGCCGGCCGCAGGCGAACGATGAACTGCCGGTTGTACCGGAAGGCTAGAGCGAATTGGTAACTTCGGCCAAAAGGATGGGCGCGCAACCGACCGATTGAAGGGTCGATTGCGCGCCCAAATTACATCTGCCCGGACTAGCTCGCTGGCTTTACTCGCCGGCAGGGTGAGTGACGTAGACCTGCTGTGGCGCATATACCTTCGACGCGGGGCCGCCAACCTTCAGATTCATGGTCTCGATCTGAGGCTTGCCTTTCAGACCTGAATCGAAGCTGAGCCGGTATTGATTCTCTAGACGGAGGCTGATGTTCTCAAAATACGGCCGAAAAGAGACTGGGTCGCCGGTTCCGATCCAGTAGCTCGCTCCTCCCGTTGCCTGAGTTATCTCGGAAATCAGGTTTTGGCCGTCAACGGCGCCGTACAGGGATCTGTCCAGCATGCCGCTATCGCGCCAGTAGATGGAATAGACCACCAACCCGGCCCGCACTACGTCATGCACTGCGGCTTGCACGTAGGGGTCGTCCGGATCGAAGCGTTGTTCGTAGTTGTCTACTCCGTCAGTGATCATCACGACTTCGTGGCGCGCCGCTCGGTCGTTCGAAGGCCAGTGGTGTGCCAGGTCAGAAAGACAGAAATAGGGACTGCCGCTTGAGCCGGGAAAGCCGCCGGGTAAACGCACTTCGTGCGCGACCTGGGCGTGATCCCCAGACAGCGGACCGGCGAGGGCAGCGCGGCCATTCTCCATGTAGGCCAAGCCTACCTTCACATTCGGCGGCAGACCTTTAATGAAGTTGGCGACGTCATTGAGCTGTTCCCCGAGACTGCTCCGCGCCGACCCGTCAATCAGGACAACAAGCTCCAGGTCGCCGTTCTCGCCCCGCAGGGGGACCCAGTTGGTCACATTCGAATCTTTTCCATTCACCCTGATTTGAAGATCCTGCGCGGTGATGTTGACCGGCGCTTCCAGGTTCCTTTTGGGCAGTACTGTCACCACTGCCTGGCCCTGCCCTTGCGTCGGTTCAGGGGATGCCGGCGCTACCAGTATTGCCGCTCCGGCGGCCATCAACATGGCCATTCCCAGTGTTTTCATTGAATTACTTCCTCCCGGGTGGGCCTGCAAATGGTTCCATTTCCACCCTTCCATCTGGTTAGATGTGATCGCAGAGAAATTGTTGCGGTGATCGGTTCGTGCAGGTCCGCGTAAACGTCATGGACATCTGGAGAATGGCGGCTTACATCTAGCCTTTTATGAGGGTTTTAATCGTGGGAGCGGGCATTGCGGGCCCTACTCTCGCGTTCTGGTTGGCGCGTTATGGATTCACCCCAACGATCATTGAAGCGGCTCCGCGCCTGCGTAGCGGCGGCTACATCATCGATTTCTGGGGTGCGGGTTTCGATATCGCGGAGAAGATGGGCATCCTTCCCGAGGTGCTCAGCAAAGGTTACAAGGTTCGCGAGTTGAAGGTGGTTGATCGGAATGGAGATCGCGTGGCCGGGTTTCCAGTGGACGTATTCTCCCGCATGACGCGTGACCGCTACATTAGCGTTCAGCGGTCTGAACTGGCCGCATCGATATTCAACAGGCTGGAAGGCAACGTCGAAACCATATTCGGCGACAGCGTTGCTGCGATTGAGCAGATGGATCACTGTGTTCGTGCGACGTTCAAGAGCGGAGGCGTGCGGGAGTTCGACCTTCTGGTTGGAGCGGACGGCCTTCATTCCTGTGTGCGCGAACTTGCCTTTGGCCCTGAACGCTTTTACGAGAAATTCCTGGGCTACAAGGTCGCAGCCGCCGCGGTGGAGGGGTATCGCCCCAGGGACGAGCTGGTCTATGTCCTCTACACCGAGGTGGGGCAACAAGTAGGCCGATTCACCATGCGCGACAATCGTACCCTTTTCCTGTTTACGTTTGCCGACAAGAGTGTTGAGAGCCCGGAGACCGCAGAAGGCCAGAAGGCGCTGCTGCGAAAGCGCTTCAACTCGAGCGGTTGGGAATGCCCACGGATTCTGGACGCGCTGGAGGAATGCCGCGATTTCTACTTCGATCGCGTGAGTCAGATTCAGATGCCGCCGGAACTGGGATTGTGGACCCGTGGCCGCGTCACCCTGGTTGGCGATGCGGCTTTCTGCGTTTCCCTGCTGGCCGGGCAGGGGAGCGCGCTGGCCATGGTGGCGGCCTATGTTCTTGCCGGTGAGTTGCATCGTTCCAATGGCGACTATGCGGGGGCATTCAGGCGCTACCAGGATTTGTTTGGCCCCTTCGTTCGAAGTAAGCAGAAAGCCGCGCTTCGATTCGCCGGCTCGTTTGCTCCCAAGTCCAAGCTTTCGCTTTTCTTGCGGAACAGCATTTTCAACCTGATGTCGATTGGCTGGGTTGCGAATCTTGCGCTGGGCAGCGGCCTCGCCGATAAGATCGTGCTTCCGGATTATTGATTGAGACAGGCGGCGGCGTTGGTGCGGCCCAGGCATTGCATTTCAGCCGCTGTTCCGGTAAGCTTCATAGATGTGCCCGGAGTTGTCTCGGGGCTAGTCAATAGCACCACGGCTTTTGGAGCTTGTGCCAGTGCGGCGACAGATAACGTTGCCTGCGCGGCTAGCGCTTCCCTGCAAAGCGGGGCCGGCAAAAGCGGTGGGAGACGAGGGGAAGAATGGCAAAACCCAGTAAGAACATTGCGAAGGCGCGCGCCGCTGTCATCAAGCCGGCGTATCCGCTGCCCGAAGCCGTTAGCCTGCTGAAGCAGGTCAAGTACGCCAAGTTTGACGAGACGGTCGATCTGACCATGCGGCTGGGCGTGGACACGCGCCATGCCGACCAGATGGTGCGCGGCACTGTGGTGCTGCCGCACGGACTGGGCAAAACCAAGACCGTGGCCGTAATCGCCTCCGGCGACCGCCAGAAGGAAGCGACCGAAGCGGGCGCCGATTTCGTAGGCGGCGAAGAGATGGTCGAGAAGATCCAGAAAGAGAACTGGACCGCATTCGACGCACTGATCGCCACTCCGGACATGATGAAGGTGGTCGGTCGTCTGGGCAAGGTGCTGGGTCCCAAGGGTTTGATGCCGAACCCCAAGACAGGGACCGTGACCCTCGACGTGGCCTCCGCGGTGAAAGAAATCAAGGCCGGCAAGGTGGAATTTCGCGCCGACAAGACCAGCCTGGTGCACGTGCCGGTGGGCAAGCTGAGTTTCCCGCCTGAAAAGCTGATCGACAACGCCACGACCGTGATCTCCTCGATCGTGCGCGCCAAGCCTTCGGCCGCCAAGGGCAAGTACATCAAGAGCGTTACGCTGAGCTCGACGATGGGGCCAGGCGTACCGCTGGATTCGGCGGTTGCGGACGCGGCCGGCAAGCATTAAAGACGGTTGTCAGCGATCAGTTGGCGGAATCGACAACCGACAATGGTATCCATTCTAAGAGTTTTGAGAAACAGATTCGAACCAGCGCCTGTTGGGGCGAGAAGAGAGATCGGGGAGCAGAAAAGGCCGGGCGTTTCGGGATTTACCGACAACTGACCACTGTTCACTGATCGCTGTGCGGAGCACACGATGGCGATTTCAAGAGGCAAGAAGGCAGAGAAGATTCAGTCGCTGGCCAAGGAGCTGGAGACTTCGACGACGGCAATCGTTGGGACATTTGCCAAGCTGACGGTGGCGCAGGATTTCGCGCTGCGCAAGGTGGTCCGCGAGGCGGGCGGCAAATATCGCGTGGTGAAGAACAGGCTGGCGCCGATCTCCGGCGACGGCACCCAGATTGCGCCGGCGCTAAAGGGGTTGAAGGGCGTGAGCGCAGTGGCGTTCACCTCTGGTGACCCGGTGGCTCTGGCCAAGGGCTTCGCCAAGTGGGTCGGCGAGAATGCCGAGTTCCAGTTCAAGTTGGGCATTGTGGACGGCAAGCTGCTGAGCGTGGAAGAAGTGAAGGCGCTGGCGACCATGCCGGGCAAGGATGAGATCTTTGCCAAGCTGCTGTTCCTGATCAATGCACCGGCGCAGCGGCTGGCTACGGTCATCAATGCCACCGGCCGCGATCTAGCCGTGGTGCTGGGCCAGGGCGTGGAGAAAGAGAAGTTCGCAGGAGCGGCGTAAAAGCAGCTTTCAGCCCTCAGCTTTTAGGAAAGCCGGCTTGGTTGAGAGCTGACGGCGGATTTTCAAGGGTTTTACGGGCGGTCAAGCAGGCGTGAAGGGCGCGGGTCTGGCGCATCGGAAACTTCCACTGCGTGGGGCAGGCCTTTGGTCGAGGAGACTCGACGGGAAACACAATTTCAAACGATTCTGATTGGAGAAAAACATGGCGGATCTCGCGCAGTTGGAAGAACAGATTGTAAGCCTGAGCCTGCTGGAAGCGGCGGCCCTGGTGAAGAAGCTGGAAGAGCGGCTTGGTGTTTCAGCGGCGGCGGCAGCCCCGGTGATGGTAGCCGGCGGCGCGGCGGCAGCGCCCGCGGTCGAGGAGAAGACCGAGTTTCAGGTCATCCTCAAGGACTTCGGCGCCAACAAGATCAACACCATCAAGGCAGTGCGCGAGGTTACCTCGCTCGGCCTGAAGGAAGCGAAGGACCTGGTCGACGGCGCCCCCAAGGCGCTGAAGGAGAGCGCGACCAAGGAAGAGGCGGAGGCCATCAAGAAGAAGTTCGAAGGCATCGCCACCATCGAAGTCAAGTAACCAAGTGGGACTTGCAAAACGAGCCGAGACGCGCTACGATAAAGGTTGCGCGTCTTTTCGGCTCATTCCGCCTTCTTTGGGGGATTGGGCGGGAAGTGGGTGGCGCGTCTTGAGATGAGCGGCAGGGCACGCAAGCGTCCGCAGGCCTGGAGCAGAGCCAAGCACTCCAGGGGTGGACATCGGGCGATAATAAGTGCCTTAGGGTCAGCAGGATAGGGCGGGATTCCCAGTTGACGAATGGCGAGTGGCGGGCGAGCGGCAGAAGCGAGCTTTGGGATCGGCGATAACAGGGCAAAGAGAATTCGGATGGGAGCACAGGCATTGGGCCGCGCTCGTGGGGCATTGCGTCCTTGCGGGCCTTTCGTGTCTTTCCTGACCCGGTAGCTAGGGATTTTTCCGACCAGATCTTCCTGAACCGTGCGGGAATGTTCGAAGTGGTTCAACTGCGTGCCTGCTTCTTCAATTGTGTGCAGTCTAGCGCACAAGCTCGAAATGCGACAACGCCTGCGACGTTTTTTAACGCGACTCTCATGCAGACATGCTTGGCATCGGATCTCCGGCACGGCAGCCTTGCCCAGGGCTCGCCGGAATGCTCGGGAGGGATTGGCTTTAGAGGTAGCCAGTCCGGACTACTTGATTTCTTACCGTAAACAGCCGGCGCCGCGAGACTCAGGCGCTGGTCCGACGCGGCCCAGGCAGCGACGGAGTCATGAGTTTCAGGAGTGAAGCATGCCCAACGAGAAGCGCGCGATTCGCAGCCGGCTCGATTTTTCCAAGATTCCCACGGCAACCCAGATTCCTAACCTGATCGAAGTGCAGCGGCGCTCCTACGAGCGTTTTCTGCAGATGGACAAACTGCCCAACGAGCGGGACGACTCGGGGCTGCAGTCGGTTTTCGTCTCGGTTTTTCCCATCACCGATTTTCGCGGCATTTCGCAACTTGATTTCGTTGACTACGCGATCGGCAACTGGGAGTGCAAGTGCGGCCACTTGAAAGGGCTGCATCACCTGCGCACCGCCTGCGTCCATTGCGGCGCCATGGTGATTACCGATCCTTTCCTGCCCGGCGAAGTGCTTTGCCAGAAGTGCGGCACCTATAACAAGAACACGCCTGACTTCTGCAACAAGTGCGGCGACCCGGTGGGCCTGCAGTTGAAGTACGACCAGCAGGAGTGCGAAGAGCGCGGCATGACTTTCTCCGCGCCGCTCAAGGTCACGGTCCGGCTCACCATCTACGACAAGGATCCGGAGACCGGCAACAAGACCATTCGCGACATTAAAGAGCAAGAGGTGTTCTTCGGAGATATTCCGCTGATGACGCCCAACGGCACGTTCATCGTGAATGGGACCGAACGCGTGATCGTGTCGCAGTTGCATCGTTCGCCTGGCGTCTTTTTCGAGACGGCCAACAACCGTACTTACTTCCTGGGAAAGATCATTCCCTACCGTGGTTCGTGGGTGGAGTTCGAGTACGACCAGAAGAACACGCTCTACGTGCGCATCGACCGCAAGCGTAAGTTCCTGGGCACCATCTTCCTGCGCGCGCTCGGACTGCGCTCGGACGAAGAAATTCTGAAGACCTTCTATACGATCGATCGGATGCACATCGCCGACGGCAAGATTTTCTGGGCGGTGCAGCCCGATGTGAAGACCGGCACCAACCTGCTGGGCTCGAAGCCGGCTCATGCCGTGGTGCATCACGGCGAAGAGATTGCGCATTCCGGGCGCAAGATCACGCCGCACACGCTGAAGGCGCTGCGTGCAGCGGGGATCGAAAGAGTTGAAGTAGAGCAAGCAGAGCTGGATGGCGCCTATACGGCAGCCGACGTGGTCGATACGGCCACTGGCGAAGTGGTGGTCGAGGCCAACGTCGAGCTCACCGCCGACCGCCTTCACAAGGTGATGGCGAGCGCAGCGTCGAGCTTTGAAGTGTTCTTCCCCGAGCGCGATGACGTGGGCAACATCATCACCAACACCCTCAAGCGCGACTCCGTGCACAAGCCGGAAGAGGCGCTGATTGAAATTTACCGCAAGCTGCGGCCGGGCGATCCGCCCACGCTGGACACGGCCACCGCACTGTTCGAAGGCATGTTCTTCGACGCGCGCAAGTACGACTTCTCGCGCGTGGGCCGGCTGAAGTTCAACATCAAGCTCTATGAGAGCCAGGACGCCACGCAGCTCGACCGCCGCACCCTGACGCCCGAGGATTTCTACGCGACCATCCGCTACCTGCTCAAGCTGCGCAAGAACATCGGCATGGTGGATGACATCGATCACCTGGGCAACCGCCGCGTGCGCGCGGTGGGCGAGTTGATGGAGAACCAGTTCCGCATTGGCCTGGTGCGCATGGAACGCGCCATCAAGGAAAAGATGAGCGTGTACCAGGAACTCACCACGGCCATGCCGCACGACCTGATCAATGCCAAGCCGGTCATGGCGGCCATCCGCGAGTTCTTCGGTTCGTCGCAGTTGTCGCAGTTCATGGACCAGACCAACCCGTTGTCGGAGATTACGCACAAGCGCCGCCTGTCGGCACTTGGGCCGGGTGGTTTGTCGCGTGAACGCGCCGGTTTCGAAGTGCGCGATGTGCACCCCACGCACTACGGCCGCATCTGCCCGATTGAAACGCCGGAAGGTCCGAACATCGGACTGATCAGCTCGCTGAGCTGCTTTGCGCGCATCAATGAGTATGGGTTCATCGAGTCTCCTTACCGCAAGGTCAAGGAATCGCGGATTCTCGATTTCGTTGAGATCACCAACGCCGGCGACAGCGGCCTGCGGGTGGGCGATCACATCGAAAAGGAAGAGGCGGCCCGCCTGAATGCTTCGCTCAAAAAAGCAGGCAAGCGGCAGATTGACCATATCCCGTTCAGCTTCTACCTCTCGGCATGGGAAGAGGACAAACACACCATCGCCCAGGCCAACATCGAGTTCAACGAAGACGGCGTGATCACCGAGGACTTGGTGAATGCGCGCCGGCAAGGCAACTTTGTGCTGGTGAACCGCGGCGACGTGGACTATATCGACGTCTCGCCGAAGCAGCTTGTTTCGGTGGCCGCGTCTCTTGTTCCGTTTTTGGAGCACGACGACGCCAACCGCGCGCTGATGGGCGCCAACATGCAGAGGCAGTCTGTTCCTTTGCTGGTGGCCGAGGCTCCGCTGGTGGGCACGGGCATGGAGGGCGTGACCGCACGCGACTCCGGCGCGGTGATCCTGGCGCGCCGCAACGGCGTGATCGATTCGGTGGACTCGGAGCGCATCATCGTGCGCGTCGAGGGCGAGCATCATCCCACGCAGCTTTCGCGCGAGGTGGGTTCCGACATCTACACGCTGATCAAGTTCAAGCGCTCCAACCAGAACACCTGCATCAACCAGAAGCCGGTGGTGCGCGAGGGCGAGCGGGTAGTCAAGGGCCAGGTCATCGCCGACGGTCCTTGCACTGAGCAGGGCGAGCTGGCGCTGGGACGCAACGTGCTGGTGGCCTTCATGCCCTGGCGCGGCTACAACTTTGAGGACGCCATCCTCATCAGCGAAAAGCTGGTGCGGGAGGACTATTACACCTCAGTCCATATCGAGGAGTTCGAAATCGAGGCCCGCGACACCAAACTGGGTCCCGAGGAAATTACCCGCGATATTCCCAACGTGAGCGAGCACGCGTTGCGCGACCTGGACGAGAGCGGCGTGATCCGCATCGGCGCCCAGATCGGGCATGGCGACATCCTGGTGGGCAAGGTCACGCCCAAGGGCGAGACGCAGCTTACGCCGGAAGAGAAGCTGTTGCGCGCCATCTTCGGTGAAAAGGCCGGCGATGTGCGCGACGCATCGCTTACCTGCCCTCCGGGCATTGAGGGCACGGTAGTCGATGTGCGCATCTTCAGCCGCAAGGGCCAGGAGAAGGACGAACGCGCCAAGGTGATCGAGGCCGAATACGTGTCGAAGCTGGAAAAGAACCTGGGCGACGAAATCCGTATTCTGACCGACGAGCGTCTGAAGCGTCTCGATGGCATCCTGGGCGCGAAGGAAGTGCTGGCCGACCTGCACGATGAGCGGACCAACAAGCGCCTGCTGACCAAGGGTGCGCTTCTCGATCGCGACACCATCGAGCGCATCTCCACCAAGAACCTCAAGCGCATCCGCTACGCCGACAAGGATCCCCGCGTCAACGAGCAGATCGATGAGATCGAGGAGATGACTTCGCGGCAGATCGAAGTGCTGCGCAAGATCACCAATGAGAAGATCGCCAAGCTGCAGAAGGGCGACGAACTTCCTCCGGGCGTGATCAAGCTGGTCAAGGTCTACGTTGCCATGAAGCGCAAGCTGAGTGTCGGCGACAAGATGGCCGGCCGCCACGGTAACAAAGGCGTGATCGCGCGCATATTGCCTGAAGAGGATATGCCGTATCTGCCCGATGGAACCCCGGTGGAGATCGTGCTCAACCCGCTCGGCGTGCCCTCCCGTATGAACGTGGGCCAGATTCTGGAGACGCACCTGGGCTGGGCCGCGCATGCATTGGGCAAGAAGATTGCCCAGTTGGTTCGCGCCAACAGCGACGTGGAAGCCACGCGCGAACTGATGAAGAAAGAGTTTGCCGGAACCGCTACGCTGCGGCAGCTGCTCGAGCTCGACGACGAGATGCTGTTGCGCGTTGCAGCCGGCATGGAGCGCGGCATCTGGTTTGGAACGGCGGTCTTCGACGGCGCCAAGGAAGATGAGATCAAGGCATTGCTGGCTTCTGCCGGACTGCCTTCCTCGGGCAAGACGGCGCTCTACGACGGCATGACCGGCGAGCAGTTCGAGCAGCCTGTCACGGTGGGCTACATCTACATGCTCAAGCTTTCGCACTTGGTGGACGACAAGATTCACGCTCGCTCCATCGGGCCGTACTCGCTGATCACCCAGCAGCCTTTGGGCGGCAAGGCGCAGTTCGGCGGGCAGCGCTTCGGCGAGATGGAAGTGTGGGCTCTGGAAGCGTACGGCGCGGCGTACATCCTGCAGGAACTGCTCACTGCCAAGTCGGACGACGTGTACGGCCGCACCAAGATTTACGAAGCGATCGTTAAGGGAGAAGCCGCTATCGAGCCGGGCGTGCCCGAGTCGTTCAATGTGCTGATCCGTGAATTGCAGTCGTTGTGCCTCGACGTGGAGTTGATCAAGCGCGCCGATCTGGTGAAGAAAGTGCCGACGCCGGAGATGGCAGCAGTGGCCGATTGAGAAGCAGCCTTTAGCTGCTAGCTTTCAGCCTCTAGCCTTGTCTGTGCCGCCGCTGAGTTTTGCGGCTCCCCGACAGGCCACGAAAAGCTGGAAGCTAGTGGCTAGAAGCTAGAAGCTGTATTTCGGGTCCTTCTTGAAAGCGGTAACCGCCGCTTCCCGGGAAGGAAGGATCCTTCAGTCATCCCGGGGAAAACCGAGGCAGGTCCTAGAAGGACCGCCAAGGAGGGTCGCCTTGTTCCGTTCAAACCCGTTTGAACTCACCAGCCCGATTACCGATTTTGATGCAATCCGCATCATGCTGGCTAGCCCGGAAAAAATCCGCAGCTGGTCGCATGGTGAGGTCACCAAACCGGAAACCATCAACTACCGCACCTTCAAGCCGGAGCGCGACGGGCTTTTCTGCGCCCGTATCTTCGGGCCCGTGACGGATTGGGAGTGCCTGTGCGGCAAGTACAAGCGCATGAAGCACCGCGGAGTGATCTGCGACAAGTGCGGCGTCGAGGTGACGGTCAGCAAAGTGCGCCGCGAGCGCATGGGCCACATCGAGCTGGCTTCCCCGTGCTCGCATGTGTGGTTCTTCAAGGGCCTGCCGTCGCGCATCGGCCACCTGCTTGATATCTCCCTTCGCGACCTGGAAAGCATTTTGTACTTCGAGTCCTATGTCGTTGTGGATCCGGGCGACGCGCCGGTGAAAGAACGCGAGATCATCAAGGACGAAGGCAAGTTCCGCGAACTCGATCAGCAGTACCGTCCCTCGGGCTTCAAGGCCATGATGGGTGCCGAGGCCATCAAGGAACTGCTCAAGCGCGTGCAGATTGACGAGCTTGGGATCGAACTGCGCGAGCGCATGAAGACCGAGACTTCCGCGCAGAAAAAGATCAAATATGCCAAGCGGCTGAAGGTAGTGGAGGCGTTCCGCAAGAGCGCGAACAAGCCGCAGTGGATGATTCTGGATGTGCTACCGGTCATTCCTCCAGAGCTGCGCCCCCTGGTGCCGCTGGATGGCGGCCGCTTTGCGACCTCCGATTTGAACGACCTTTACCGCCGCGTGATCAACCGCAACAACCGGTTGAAGAAGCTGATGGACCTGCACGCGCCGGAAGTGATTGTGCGCAACGAAAAGCGCATGCTGCAGGAAGCCGTGGACGCGCTGTTTGACAACGGCCGCCGTGGCCGCGTGCTGCGTGGCGCCAACAACCGCCCGCTGAAGTCGCTCTCCGACACGCTCAAGGGCAAGCAGGGCCGCTTCCGCCAGAACCTGCTCGGCAAGAGAGTCGACTACTCGGGCCGGTCTGTGATTGTCGTAGGCCCCGAACTGAAGCTGCACCAGTGCGGCCTGCCCAAGAAGATGGCGCTCGAACTGTTCAAGCCGTTCATCTATCACCGTCTTGAGCAGACCGGTCACTGCACCACCATCAAGCAGGCCAAGGAGATGGTGGAGATGCAGGAGCCGGTGGTGTGGGACATTCTTGAAGAAGTCATCAAGGACCACCCCGTGCTGCTGAACCGCGCTCCCACGCTGCACCGCCTCGGCATTCAGGCGTTCGAGCCGGTGCTGGTTGAAGGCAAGGCAATCAAGATTCACCCGCTGGTCTGCACCGCCTTCAACGCCGACTTCGACGGCGACCAGATGGCCGTGCACATTCCGCTGTCGCCTGAAGCGCAGATTGAAGCCAGCGTGCTGATGCTGGCCTCGCACAATATTCTGTCGCCGGCATCAGGTCAGCCCATCACCGTGCCCACGCAGGACATGGTGCTTGGACTTTATTACCTGACCAAGGCGAAGAAGGGCTCGACGGGCGAAGGTCGCGTGTTCTCGAATACCGAAGAGATCCTGATGGCTCTTGAAGCCAGGGAAGTGGAGACGCTCACGCCCATCCGCCTGCGTTACACAGGCAAAGTGCTCGACATGACCACGGCCTACGACGATCAGGACCTGACGCATACCGAGCCGGTGGACTTCAACAAGGAGTACATCTCCACCACCGTCGGCCGCGTGATCCTGAACGATGCGCTGCCCGCGGGGATGCCCTACATCAACGGACTGTTGAAGAAGAAGGGCATCGGGCAACTGGTGAACTACTGCAACCAGAACCTCGGTCTCGAGGTTACGGTGGGCATGCTGGATCGTATCAAGTCGCTGGGCTTCAACTACGCCACGAAGTCGGGGCTGTCGGTTGGCTTGGACGACATGGTGATTCCGGCCAGCAAGTACACCACGGTAGACGAAGCCGACAAGAAGGTCATCGAAGTCCAGAAGCAGTACATGGACGGCGCCATCACCAACGGCGAGCGCTCCAACAAGGTCATCCAGATGTGGTCTGCGGTGACCGACCAGGTGGCGGACGAGATGTTCGGCAACATGAAGAAGGCGGACGACGACGGAGCCATGAACCCGATTTACATCATGGCCGACTCGGGCGCCCGCGGTTCGAAGCAGCAGATTCGCCAGCTTTCCGGTATGCGTGGACTGATGGCCAAGCCTTCGGGCGAAGTCATCGAGACGCCGATCACGGCCAACTTCCGCGAGGGATTGACGGTGCTGGAGTACTTCATCTCGACCCACGGCGCGCGCAAGGGACTGGCGGATACGGCGCTCAAGACAGCCGATTCCGGCTACCTGACCCGCCGCCTCGTCGACGTGGCACAGGACGTGATCGTGACCGAATACGACTGCGGTACGTCTGAGGGAATTTACGTCGGATCGATTGTTGAGTCCGGCGAGATTATCGAGCCCATGCGCGATCGCATCATCGGGCGCGTGTCTCTGGAACGCATCAAGGACTACGACGGCAACGTCGTAATCGACGTAAACCAGCAAATCGATGAAGACATCGCTTCGGCCATTCAGGGTGCGGGTGTGGAGAAGGTCAAGATTCGCTCCGTGCTCACCTGCGAATCGCGTCGCGGCGTCTGCGGGCTGTGCTACGGGCGTAACCTTGGCTCGGGCCGCATGGTCGAACTCGGCGAAACCTGCGGCGTCATCGCGGCGCAGTCCATCGGCGAGCCCGGAACGCAGCTCACCATGCGTACCTTCCACGTGGGCGGTACTGCCAGCCGCGTGCAGGACAAGTCGCGCCTCGACGCCAAGAACAACGGCTTCGTGCGCTTCATCAATCTCAACTACGTTGAGAGCAAAGACGGCACGCTGGTGGCCATGAACCGTTCCGGTTCCATCGCCATCGTGGACGAGCGCGGGCGTGAGAAAGAGCGCTACGTGGTGGTCTATGGCGCGCGTCTGCGAGCCAAGGACGGCGAACACGTAAAGCTGGGCCAGTTGCTTGCCGAGTGGGATCCGTACACGTACTCGATCCTGACTGAAATTGGCGGCACGGTGCAGTTCAAGGACCTGCAGGAAGGCATCACGCTGAACGAGGAAGTGGATGAGGTCACCGGCCTTTCGCGCTGGGTGGTTGCAGACGCTCCCGATGAGAAGCGGCAGCCGACCTTTGTCGTGAAGGGAGCCAAGGGCAGCAAGCGATACCTGTTGCCTCGCGGCGCTCACCTCATGATCCAGGACGGCGATGAGGTAGGTCCGGGCGATGTGCTGGCCAAGATTCCCAAGGAGAGCACACGCACCAAGGACATCACCGGCGGTCTGCCTCGCGTGGTTGAGCTGTTCGAAGCGCGCAAACCGCGTGAGACAGCCATCATCAGCGAGATCGACGGCGTGGTTCGGTTCGGAGAAGTCGCCAAGGGTCAGCGCAAGATCTACATCACCGCCGACAATGGTGACGAGAAAGAATACTCTGTGCCGCGCGGCATTCACGTGAACGTACAGGAAGGCGAACGGCTCAGCGCGGGCGACCCGCTGATGGACGGTCCTCTCAACCCGCATGACATTCTCAACGTGTTGGGTGAGAAGGCGCTGCAGGCTTACCTGGTGAACGAAATCCAGGAAGTCTACCGTCTGCAGGGCGTGGCCATCAGCGACAAGCACATTGAAGTGATTGTGCGGCAGATGTTGCGCTGGGTGCGGATCGACGAAGTGGGTGACACCAACTTCCTGCTCGAGCAGCAGGTGGACCGCTTCCGCTTCCGCGAAGAGAACGAGCGGGTGCAGGCGCAAGGTGGCCGTCCGGCCCTCGGGCGTCCGCTGCTGCTGGGCATCACCAAGGCCTCGCTCTCGACCGACAGCTTCATCTCCGCGGCCAGCTTCCAGGAGACCACGCGCGTGCTCACCGAAGCCAGCATCAACGGCGCGGTGGACAACCTGCGCGGCCTCAAGGAGAACGTGATCGTCGGCCGCCTGATTCCCGCCGGCACGGGTCTGGAATACTACCGCAACGTCCAGCTCTCACCGGAACTGGAAGAAGCGGCAGCCCGCGTTCAGCAGGAAGTTTCGGCAGAGATCGAAGCTGCCGAGCGCGAACTGGAGCTCATGCGGCAGGAAGGCGAAGCCGAAGAGATGGCAGCCGAGTAGGGACGGCTGGCAGTGGTCAGTTGTCAGTGATCAGAAGGCCCGGCCTAAGAAGCCGGGCCTTCCTTTTGCTTCTCGAGCGCCGCGTTGGTTCAGAGATGTTTCTGCAGGAGCGAGTAGCACGACCGGCTGCTCAGCGGTCTCAGCGCACGCCCATCTTGCTGTGCACGCTGCGGCTGTGTTTGGCCATGTACATGGCGGAATCGGCAGCGCTCAACAAGCTGTCGGAGGTGGCGCCATCGGTAGGATAGATGGCGATGCCCACGCTGGCCGAGCCGCGCAGCACATAGCCTTCCATGGCGAAGGGCGCGTCGAAGCAGCGTTCCAGGCGCAGCGCAATCTCCTCCACGTCGGTGCGGCCGCGCATCACCGAAACCAGGGCTGCGAATTCGTCGCCGCCCAGGCGGCCCAGCACGTCGCCGGTGCGGAGTTGCCGCTTCATGCGCAGCGAAACCTCCTGCAGATAGAGGTCGCCTACGTGGTGGCCGTAGAGGTCGTTCACCAGCTTGAAGTCGTCCAGGTCCACATAGATGAGGCCGAACTGGGACGCGTTCTCCCGGGCCGCTTCGATCTGCATCTCCAGGCAGCGGTCCAGCGAGGCGCGATTCAACATATCCGTGAGCATGTCAAAGTCCGATCGATGCACGAGGTCGCTGTAGAGCTTGCGGGTTTCAATGGCCAGTGTCGCCAGACGGGTGCCGGCGGCGAGTGCTTCGAGTTCGACCTTCTCATTGCCTTCGGGCGTGTCGAGCGCCGCAAACAGGGAACCCAGCAACAGCCCGGAGCGGGCCAGAATCTCGCGGCTGACGATCCGCAGGCCGTCATTTTTGGCCGGAGGATGTCCCAGGCGCGGACCATCGTTCACATCGCACCAGCAGGGCGCGCCATTCAGGATGAACGACACCATCTCTGCGATGTGCTCCACAATGTCCGCCAGCGGCTCTGAACCGTTGATATCTTCAAGAATGCGGCTCCGCCTCTGCTCCAGTTGGATGACGCGGCGTTCCTGGGTTGCATCGGCTTCGCTCTGCGCGGTGATGGCCGCGGTTTGTTTCCGCACTCTTCTCCTGAGCGCCCAGTTCCAGACGCTGATCGAGAGCAGCACGAAAAACAGAATACCGATCAGGCGGATGAGATTTCCCACTGTCAACAGGGGTGGCGCCGACACCAGCGCAATGTCGTCGGGAGAGCGCAGGAGAATGTTGAACGGCACCCGGGTGTCGAATGGGTTGGAGGAGTTCATGAAGCAGATGCCGGTCACCTGCACCTTCGAGCCCGCCTGCATATGCCTCATAGGCGGGGGCGGATCGGAGCCCTGAACGGCCGTGGATGGGTGCTTATAGATGGCCGAGAAGACGTTGCCGTCCGCTTCCAGAACGTACTCATCCTGGCCGGCTCCTCGCACTTCAGCCACCACGTCTCCGTCAATCGAGACCAGGTCAAACAGGTACTTGCTGGTAGAGAGCTCATCCCAGGTCGCGTGCTTGGGAGCAACCGGCTCCTGCGTCCCGCGGTCCTGAATCTCGGCGCCGGTGAGTGCGAGAAATCCGTCGTGGACATCCGGAAATCCAGTGGCATCGGCAAGGTCACCGATCTCAAGCGGAGCGATGGACGAGGTCATCAGCCAAAGGCTTCTTGAGCCATCCTGCAACACCGCTGCGGAGCCGGGCTGATTGTAGGTAATTGTCCCGTGAACCCGGACCCTGTGGCTGAGATTGCTGACGTGGTAGCCGGTCAGCACCTTGTCCAGCGGGGTAATGGGCAGCGTCCATGGATTGGCGACTGCGCGCTTGATCACCTTTACTCCGCTTAGGGAATCGACATGCAGCAGCACCCTGGTCTGCTGCATCTTGCCCTCGAAGCGGATGGAAGCTGAGCCCGTCACCAGTACCTGGGCGTCGAGCAGGTCCTTCAGCACATCGGGTTTATCGGCGTCGACTGCGACGTCGATCTCTCCGGTCTCCGTATGGAGTTGCAGGAAGCTGCTTCGAACACCCGAGTTCATCACGGTGTCGGCGTTCCGCACCAGGGCATAGACCGTCACGAGCCGCGAGTCGAAGTCGTCGCGGATCAACTGGTCAAACGTGGCTGGCACAGCGGCCGGCAGCGGGCCATGGTGTAGGACAGTGATGTTTTCGGCGACCACAATGGGTTTGACGCCATCCTTGGTCGTGCCTTTGATCAGAACACGGTCACCGGGGATCAGTAGAAGGTTCGGAGGCGTCTGAACATAGATCGCGGTGTCGCCATCCTGCACGTAGAGCGCTTGTTCGTAGCTGCGAAAGTAGGTGACGGTTGCCTGCACTTCGACCGGAAGGGCGTGGCTGGCCTCCGCATTGGTGATGGCATGAAGAACGCGCAAGGAAGTCAGCGGCCCCGGCTCCGCGCAGGCCACAGAAACCCCCACAGCGAAAATCGCCGCCATGCAAGCCATTGTTCGCATGAGGAAGGACCCAGTTCTGCCCGACCTGGGCAGCCTGATTCCCCCAGCGTAACCCATTGCGCGTTCCTTCCAGGGCCGCCCTTGCTTGAACACTTTGCAAGGCAGTTTCCGCCAACAACATACAGACAAAATACGAGACTCTGGCACTCATCTTACGCTGAAGTGAAATTGATTTAATAGCTCTTTTGGGGCATTGGGGCTAACTTGAGTCATGTCCTGAGAGCCCGGCAACGGCGCGTATTCTGAAAGCTGCGGCGCATGCATTCTATAGGGGCAACCGCTTGCGTGCGCAAAGGACCCAAGCATGTCAAACTCTGAAACGCCTTCCCCAGCAGCAATTTACCCATCCAGCGGAACCCAGGCGCAGCCCACCCGCCGCATTCGTGTCCTGGGCGTACCGCTGGACATGGGCGCGAGCCGCCGCGGCGTAGATATGGGACCCTCCGCGATGCGCGTGGCCGGCCTGGAAGCGCGACTCGAAGCGCTCGGCCACCAGGTGACCGACGGCGGAAACATCCTGGTTGAAATCGCGGAGACCCAGCCCACCGGAAGCGAGAACGCGCGCTATCTGAAGCAGATTGCCGAAACATGCACGCGCACCGCCGATGCGGTGGTCAAGACGCTCCAGGAAGGCATGACGCCGCTGGTGCTGGGCGGCGACCACTCGCTGGCGGTGGGCTCCATCTCCGGCGTGTCGGAGTTTTATCGCCGTCAGGGTCAGAAAATCGGCGTGCTCTGGATCGATGCTCACTCGGATATCAATACGCCTGACACCTCGCCGTCGGGAAACGTGCATGGCATGCCACTGGCCTGTCTTCTCGGCCTGGGCCCGGAGGCGCTCACCAGCATCTTCGGCTATGCGCCCAAGATCGTGCCCGACAACACGGTGCTGGTCGGGGTCCGTGACATCGATGCCGCCGAGCGCGCCAATATTCGCCGCGCCGGCCTCACCGAGGTTTACACCATGCGCGACATCGACGAGCGCGGCATGCGGGCGGTGATGGAAGAGGCGCTGCGCGCCGCCGGCCGCGGGACAGCCGGCTACCACGTCTCGCTCGATATGGACTGGATCGACCCCGAAGACGCGCCCGGCGTGGGCACACCGGTTCGCGGCGGAGCAACCTATCGCGAAGCCCACCTGGCCATGGAGATCATTGCCGATCACGGCCGCATGGTCAGCTTTGAAATGGTTGAAGTGAACCCGGTGATCGACGAGCACAACCGCACCGCCGACCTGGCCGTCGAACTGGCCTGCTCGGCATTTGGGAAGAAGATCCTGTGAGAACTCGCCTCAGTCGAGTTCCATGGGCACGACCGTCAGCCGGTAATCCGCCTCACTTTCCCAGTATCCGGCGGCGAAAACGTAGACGCGATCGGTGCTCTGGAACTTGGGGCAAATCCCGGGCGAGTACCAGCCGGCCGGGCTGGTGTCATAGGAGCCAATCTGCGTCCACGGACCCCACGGATGCAGAGACTGGTAGAAATCCCATGTGGAGTGCGTGCCGGCGCCGGGCATCTTGCCGCCTCCAGCAGGATATCGCCAGGCGATCATCATGTATCTCTTTCGCGCCGCCAGGTAGACCGAACCGGTCATGCCGAAGGAGGCGCGCCTTTCAAGCAGTCTCGTAGCCTTGCTCATCTGGGGCGACCAGGCATCGGCGGTCATGCCATCTCCGCCGGTGTAATACTCCCAATCCTTGCCGTTCAATAGAGCGAGCTTGGCGCGGGCCACGCGGCCCAGCACCACGTCATCGCCGCAGTCCCAAAAGCCGTTATTCGAGGTGGCATACACATAATCGTGCGAGCCATCCACGCCGCTGCTGTCGCGGCCATAGTCGATAAAGTAAGGCGTGGCGAAGCGGCGGCCGGGAAACATCGGATGCTGGTAGTTTTCGCTCACCGCGCGGGTCCAGGTCTTTCCGTAATCGGTGCTGCGGATGATGCTGGCATTCTGCGCCGTCTGCCGCCGCAGTGGGTCGGCGCTGTCTTCTCCATAGAGGTGACGGGCCACCACCCAATAGAGCGCTCCGTCGATCCAGATACAGCCCGACGATTTCCAGGAGCAGCCATCCGGGCCCAGTTCGGTCCATTTGCCGTAGTCCGACATGGCATTGACCGTTGTGCCGGTCAGATGCTGCGGGTCGTTGCCTTCAAGACGGTTGAAAGCCAGATTGGATTGGCAGGCCTTATCGAATCCCGAAGTATCATTCGAGGGCGTATAGAGATTGCCGTCGTCGGCCCACGCTGCGACCCACGTATCTCCCGTGCAGTTGGTCAAGCGGACGGGCGCGCCTGGTTTTACCGCGCTGATCGGCCGCGGACCAGCAGGTACTGCGGGTTGCCGCGCCAGGGACAAAGCCCGCATCTTGCTTCCCAGCGTTGCCGCCAAAGATCCAACCAGAAATTCCCGTCTGTCGATTGCCATTCCGCTCCCTATTTCGTTCCTGTGAGATACGCCGCCTTTTGCCCTCTGCCGCGCGGGTTCTTCCAGGAGGACGCAAGTATAGGATTCGGTGCGCGTATCAGGCAATCCAAGCGCATTTCGCCGGCGAGCCGATTGAGAGACAATAAGATGAAATGGCAAAAAAATTGCGAGTTGGCATTCTGTTTGGCGGGCGCAGTGGGGAGCATGAGGTATCGCTGCTCTCGGCTGCTTCCATTTTGAAAGCAATCGATCGCAGGAAATTC
Organism: uncultured Acidobacteriota bacterium; assembly: GCA_963833995.1. Classification (GTDB taxonomy): domain Bacteria; phylum Acidobacteriota; class Terriglobia; order Terriglobales; family Acidobacteriaceae; genus Telmatobacter. Next base: position 154,029 of record CAWIAE010000017.1, read on the forward strand.
GACGTGGCGCCCATCGGCATTACCAAGGAAGGCCGCTGGCTGGCGGCCGCAGACGCGCACGGGCTGCTGGAAGGCAACGACGGCGCGGTTGCCCGACGGCTGCGCGCGGGCGATCCTGAGGCAACGCCCGGAGCCAAGCTGCTGCACGAAGGCATTCCCACGTTGATGACTCCGGAGCCAGTCTCTGCCCCCGCACTTGCATCGACGGGGAGCAAAGGCCAGTCCCTCGACGTGGTTTTTCCCGTCTTGCACGGAACCTTTGGCGAGGACGGCACCATTCAGGGTCTCTTCGAACTGGCCGGCATCGCTTACGTAGGCTCGGGCGTGCTGGGCTCCGCCGCGGGCATGGACAAGGACGTGATGAAGCGCCTCTTCGTCCAAGCCGGACTTCCCATCGTGAAACATGTCGCCCTGCTGCGCGCCGAGTGGGAAAAATCTCCGCGCAAGTCCATCGCCCAAATCGAAGCCGCGCTCAAGTACCCGCTCTTCGTCAAACCCGCTAACCTCGGCTCCTCGGTGGGCATCAGCAAGGCGCACGACCGCAGGGAACTGGGTCCCGCGCTCGACCTGGCCGCGCGCTACGACCGCAAACTGATTGTCGAGCAGGGCGTCGGCGGCAAGAGCCCGCGCGGCGCAGCGGCAGCCAAGGCCCGCGAACTGGAAGTGGCTGTGCTGGGCAACGACAATCCGCAGGCCAGTGTGGTGGGCGAGATCATTCCCGGCAAGGAGTTCTACGACTACGAGGCCAAGTACCTCTCCGAGGGGTCGGTGCCGATCATTCCCGCCCGCCTCACCCGCGCCCAGACGAAAGAGATTTGCGAGATGGCCGTGGCCGCATTTCGCGCCTGCGATCTCTCCGGACTTGCGCGCGTGGACTTCCTGATGGAGCCCGACGGAAAGCAGCGCATCTATCTGAACGAGGTGAACACGATGCCGGGCTTCACACGGATCAGCATGTATCCCAAGCTGTGGGAGGCCACCGGAATCAAGTACCAGGACCTGATCACGCGGCTCATCGAACTGGCCCTCGAACGCCAGCAGGAAAAAGCCCGCACCACGTACAGCAGGGACTAGGGAACAGCAATCACTGCGGCGGTGTCTAACTCAGCAGGGAGAATCGAGGTGCACGCATGCCGGAGGTTGCTTCGCGTCTTTCAGGATCCACTGCCACCGATTCCGAGCCCCTGATGTCTAGCCCCTGTTACTTATTCCCTGGTCCCGGTTCTGACACCGTCTTGCCGTATCCTACCCATGAGGGAATTGTCCGATGACCCTGCTCGACGCACCCGTCTTTAACGAGGCCCGCTATCGCCGCAACCGCACCATTCTTTACGTCGTGATTGGCGCGCTGGTGGCGCTTTTCATCACCAGTTGGTTCGTGGCCGGCAGGCCGGTTGACTGGCCCTGGAACTGGTGGACGCATTTTCGCGGCAGGATGACGGCCAATCATTTCCTCGACGACATAGAGCACAACGACATGCAGAAGGCCTATGGTGTCTGGGCACACGACCCCGACTGGCAACAGCATCCGGAGAAGGACAAAGTCTACCCGTTTTCGCGGTTCGAGCAGGACTGGAGCCCGACCAGTTCTCAAAACGAGTACGGCGTCATCAAGAGCCACAAGATCGTGGCGACGCGCATCTCGGGCAACGTACTCATCATGGGCATCCAGATCAACGGACTCAAGAGCAATGCGCTTTTCCTGGCCTATGACCCGCACGACCACACGCTGGGCTTCTCGCCAGTCCAGCTTTACCTGGGTCCATAGACGAGGCTACAGAGCCTGCAACTCGGCGCGCGTTTTTTCCAGGCTGGCCGCATCCTCCACGTTCATCGATTTTTGCGAAGGATCGATCTGCCGCAGCAACCCGCACAGCACCTTGCCGGGGCCAACTTCGACGAACGCCCCGGCCCCAGCCGCGATCAGCGACTGCATGCAATCCACCCAGCGCACCGTCCCGGTTACCTGCCGGATCAGGGCATCCTGTGCAGCATCGGCCGTGGTTACCAGCTCGCCGGTGACGTTGGCGGCCACGGGAATGCGGGGCTGAGCCAACTGCAGCGCCGCCAGCACGCGCTCCACTTCCTGCTGCGCAGGCCGCATCAGCGCGCAATGGAAGGGCGCACTTACGGGCAGCATCACGGCGCGCCTTGCGCCTTTAGCCTTGGCGATGGCGACGGCTTTCTCCACCGCCGGCAGCGCTCCTGAGATCACCGTCTGTCCGGGCGAGTTCAGATTGGCCGCGGCCACGGTCAGCGCCGTTGCGGCAGCCGCTTCCGCGCAGGCCTCGGCCACCTGCGCTGCATCCAGTTGCAGCACCGCAGCCATCGCTCCCACGCCGGCGGGAACAGCCTGCTGCATGGCGCGGCCACGTGCTTTCACCGCACGAACCGCATCGGCAAAGCTCAGCGTTCCCGCCGCCACATGCGCTGACCACTCGCCCAGGGAGTGCCCGGCGGCCAGCGAAGGCTCCACGCCATGCGCGGCCAGCACACGCAAAGCCGCAATGCTTACCGTCAGAATCGCCGGCTGCGTATTTTCCGTCAGCTTCAGATCTTCTTCCGGCCCGTTGAAGCAGAGGTGCGACAGGGCGAATCCGCAAGCCTCATCGGCTTCGCGAAACGTGTCGGCGGCAACCGCAAAATGTTCGGCAAGTTCGCGGCCCATACCCACGACCTGCGAACCCTGCCCGGGGAAGAGAAAGGCAATTTTGGTGGTCATTCCAGAGAGGATTGTACCGTGTCGCACCTTGTTTCTGATTCGAGCCGGATGTCTGTGGAGCACGGTAAAGCCCGGGGTGCGTTCCCGGCCACCTTTGTTTTAAGCGACGGCCAGCTTGGCTGCCGTGGGACGCATCCGCGGATTGGCGAACGGAGTGCTACGGCTGGCGGCGAGGCAGCCCTCGGCCTCCTCGGCCGGCAGAGGACGGGCGAACAGAAAACCCTGGTAGGAATGACATCCCGCCTGTTGCAGGATGTCCTGCTGTTCGGTCGTCTCTACCCCCTCGGCGACTACCTGCAGGCCCAGGTGCCGGGCCATGGCAATCACGGCTTCCACAATGGGGCGCGTGCCCTCGGGATCGGCGAGCCGTTCGATGAACGAACGGTCTATTTTGAGCACGTCGATGGGAATCCGGTGGATATAGCTCAATGAGGAGTAGCCGGTGCCGAAGTCGTCCATGGCAATGCGGACCCCGCATTGTTTCAGCAGAGTCATCTGGCGCACGACGGTGTCATAGTCTTCCATGACCACCGACTCCGTCAGTTCCAGGATCAGATGTTCCGGGGCCAGGTTGCACTCGGTGAAGATGCGCGCCACGGTGTCGGCAAAGTCGTCGCGGGCAAATTGCAGCGCGGAGATGTTCACGGCCATGTACACGCGGCGATGTCCGGCCTGATGCCAGGCTTGCAACTGGCGGCACGCTTCGTGCAGAACCCAGTTGCCGATGGGTACGATGAGGCGAGTCTCCTCCGCAATGGGGATGAAGCGGGCAGGTGGAATAATGCCGAGCCGCGGATGCTGGAAGCGCAACAGGGCTTCAAAGCCGGTGAGTTCGCCTCCCTGGGAGTAGAGCGGCTGGTAGGCCAGGCGGAGATAGTTCTGCTCGATTGCCACGCCGAGCGCCTCTTCGATCTCCAGTGCTTCGCTTGCTTCCTCGCTCATGGCGAGCGTAAAGGCGCACCAGGGCGATGCGGTGGCCTTGGCGCGGTACATCGCGAATTCTGCGTTGCGCTCCAGCGACTCGGCGGTGGCGCCGTCTTGGGGATAGAGGCAGACGCCGATGCCGGCAGAGAGCGAGATCAGCGCCGAACCAGCGTGAATGGGCCGGGCGAGGGCCGCGCTGATTCGCCGCGATGTTTCGACCGGGTCGATCGAGTCCACCGGTCCCCGGAGAAGCACCAGGAACTCGTCCTCGCCCATCCGCGCTACCGTGCCGGCGGGCGTGGCATGGAGGCGGAGGCGTTCGGCTGCGGTGCGAAGCACCATGTCGCCGGCCACATGCCCATACTGATCGTTGATGCGCTTGAAGCGGTTGATGTCAATCCACAGGACGGCCACCGACTCGCCGCGCTGGCCGGCTTCCTGGATCGCCGACGCCAAGGCCTGCTCGCCCGCACGGCGATTGGGCAGCCCCGTGAGCGCGTCCTGATACGCATTTTGCACCAACTCGCTGTGAATGCGGCGGTGCTCCACCACCAACGCCGCAAGGCGCGATGCTGTTTCCGCCATCTCCAACTCCCGTGCCGTGGGTTCGCCGGGCTGGGTTGAATACACGCTCAAGGTGCCTGTCACCAGGCTCGAGTCGTTGACGCGAAAGGGAACCGACCATACCCCACGAATCCCCGCGGTCACGAGAACTTCGCTCCAGGTCCGAACATCGCCCGAGGGATCCGCGATGCACGTCTCGCTGGAGCCGAAGGCGCGCCGTTCGGGAGCATGCTGCAGGTCAAGGCCGACTCGGTTGAGGTAGTTCCTGAGGTTCTCGTCCACATCGGAACTGGCCACCAGCCGCAGATTTTTGCTGCCGGGATCCGCCAGATGCAGCGCGCAGCTCCAGGTCTCGCCTTGCGCGGCAAGGGTATTCGTCAGATGTCCCAGAATATCTTCTGTCGTGAGTTCTCCGGGAGAGACCAGCATCTCAAGCACGTGCTGGTAGGCGCGGTTCAGCTCCAGGGCGCGAGGCAGATCCTTCTCTTCGTCGCTCAGTTCGCCGGTGCGGTCCTCTGCCTGATTCTCAGCGGCGCGGCGCTTCTTCTGGAGAAAGGTTTCGGCCTGCGGTGTTGGCAGGGAGGCGCGATTTGCACGGTTGCGGCGACGAAAGCCGAGGCCGCAGAGTGTGCCGCAAAAAAGCAGCGAGAGTCCCTCGGCAGCCGCTGTCAAGGTGCCCAGCATCCGGTTTTCCGGTGGGGTGCGCGGGGTTCCCTGAGCCGGTTGTGCGCCGTTTGAATCTGAAGAGGAGACGCTCACCGGCTCGGCATTGAGGCGACGCCCGAGTTCAAAGGAACCGGCGAGGCCGAGCAACATCAGGGCGGCAAGCGGAAACAGAGGCGCCGCAACGATCCGGGTAGTTATTTTCACCATCAGCCTCGCTGGTCCAGGATGAAAAAGCCAGCCACCATCTCTGGTGGCTATCCTGGATTTACTCCTCGAACGAAGCAACAAGAGACCGGGTCTGGCGCAGGTCAGGCTTCGTTTTTCAGTGTGGGCGGGAACGTGCCGGCACTCAATGCATCTTTAGGGGAATCGGATGACCCATTCATGTTAGGAGAAATAATTGGGAGTCGTGTCGGGGCGATTCGGGTGGAGAAAACCACCCGGAATTGCGTTCATCCGTCAATTCCAGCGGCTTTTGTCTTCGTGGTCTTCGTCGATCTGCCGGCCGTTGCCGTCAAACTTCACAGTGCGGCCCTGGGACCGCATATAGACCTCGAATTTGCGCGCGGCTCGGCGGCGCTTCCAGCGGTAGTAGCGGTTGCGCAGGCCATACAAGCGCTCGCTGAAGGCAAACGAGAACCCCCGCCGCGGCGCCATGCGGATATATAACCAGCCCGCCAGCGCACCGCCCAATTCGGCAAACGCGTAGATCCGCTGCTCGCCGAAAAGCATGGCGACCGCCACCAATCCATAGATGATGGCCATGTAGCGGGCCTTGATGCCGATGGCGAAGAACAGCAGGAACTCCATGTCGCCGTAGAGCAGCCCGATGGCGACCAGCAGCCCGAAGATGCCGCCAAAGCAGCCCGTCAGCACCGCCGGGGCAATATTCGCATTGGCCAGATTTCCACCCAGGGAAAGCAGACTGCTGCCAGGGCCGTCCCCAGCACCGATACGCCATAAAGTCCCATCACCCAGGTGTCGGTGTGAAAACTCTCAAGAAAGCCGGCCAGGAACCACAGTGACAGCAGCTCAAAAAAAGTCCCCATCAGGCTGGTGTGAATGAAGCTGTAGGTGAACGGCTGCCACAGGGCGCCATGCAGGAACGAATAGGGATCAAACGCGAACAGCCTGAAAATGTCTCCGGCCGTCTCCCGGAACAGCATCAGCCCCAGCGCCAGTACAAAATAGGCAGCCAGGTTCACCAGCACCAGGCGGCGGGTTGCGCCGTGGAAGTCGGGGAAGGAAAACGGGGTAGAGCCAATCCTGCGCATCGTAGTCAACAGGGTAACGTGTAAGGCGTGCGGGTGTCATCGGGTGGCGAAGAATCTGCCCGGTTAATGCGCGAATTCCGAAGCGCGCCATTTTCGGATACACCCGCCAGGAGCGATAGGCAGAATGCCCTTCTACTGCGGAACGCCGTCGTTCACCTGGTTACAGACCAGCCGGAACACTCCCGAGTCGTTGAAAAGAAGGCCGGTAAAGCGGAAGGTGCCCCCAGCGCCCAACGGGGTGGAGTTCAACAGGTCTGCTTTGGAGCCCACATAGACATCGATCGTATTCGCGTTGGTCAAAACAGTGTTTACGGGGGCGCTGGCTGCGCTGTTCATCTGCACAATCGGATCGTAGGGCGCCAACTGAACAGAGTAGACTGCGTAATCACTGCCGCTCGCGGTTCCAGCCGAAGTGACTGTGCCGTTAATGGTCTGCGGATAGAGCGTGATGCTGGTAGGCGTGGTTAGGGGTAGTGCAATGAGAAGGTTTCCGAACCGAGCGACACCATCTGTCCGGGGGCAAGAGACGCGGCGCTGAAGTTGGCATTGAAAGGCAGGGTACTCAAATCGGAGTATCGTGCCGAAGTCAGGAACTCTGTCGAACCGGCGTACATGTAAGGAGCTCCCATGCCAACTCCTTGCACGGAAACGTTTGTTCCCACCTGCTGGATGGCCGTGGTCGTAATAAAACCGCTGTAGGATGGATCGACCTCGACCAGTTGCCCGGTGACAACGTCAGTAGCTGTCGTGTCATCGACCTCGATGCGGGTGGCGAGATAAGAGGCGTCAGGTTGCAGCGCAATGTCCATGTTGACCAAGGTCCCGACGGAGAGGGCGCTGGCCGACGTGATTCTCTGAAATACCGTTGCGGAGTTGAGTGCCGCGGTGAGGATTGGAATACCCATGAACTGATTGCCGGGAAGTGCGACGGTCAGGGAATTGGTTGCCGTGTCGATGGCGGTCACCTGCCCTGCAATGCCGAAGCATTTGCCATCGAGCGGCGTGGCCGGCTCTGTCGGGATGGTGAAGGTTGAGAGGGCAAACGTAGGGTTGATCGTGTATGCAGTCTGATTCGGCTGCAACCCCGTGTAGGAACCGGATTGAGACGCCTGCAGGTTGAGAATCATGCCCATGGTTGAGCCCATTACGGTAATGGGGCTTACAAGGGTCACGACCGGCGGGGTTGGCGTGTAGCCATAGGCATCCGTATTGAAATAGATCTCCCCCTGCGAGTCCATTGAGACGTTGGAGAAGCTCGGGTTGGAGACGGCAACAGCCGCGGAGGTGTACACGTCCTGCGGAACCTTGACGGTGGCGAAGGGCGCAGCATTCCCGTTCGCGGGGATGAAATCCACATTGGTCGGAGTGTTGAAGATGGTGGTGGTAACGCCGGCCTTGTTGGTGAGCGAGATCGAATTGATCTCCATGTTGAAGTGGATAAACTCGTCGTTGGCCGTGCTGGAAAGCTGGATGACCGCGGTAGTGGATTCGCCGGCGATGGGGCCCGATCCGGACCCGGAACTGGACCCGGACGGGCTCGAGCCGCAGCCCGCGATCGAAATGGTGGACACAGCAAGCGCAGAAATGAGCATCCCCAAAGCGCCTGGGCGAAGAGTGCGGTTCCATTTATTCCACTCAAGAGAAAGACTGGTCGGTCTCATCTCGCCTCCTGGCGGTGACAGAATGAACTTGTAAGAGTTGCACCGCGAACAGCCTAATCCCAAAGGGAAATGTTGTCTGTGATAAACCTGAAAAAATTGAAGCTCTACAGCGGCGGGAACCACGAAGGTCCCCGGTCGCGACGTCCATCTCCCTGTGCGGGCAGAATTCGGCCCAGCGCTCAAAAGAGTGCCGCTGACTCTTAAACGATCCAGCTTCTTGAGCGTCTTTTCTATCGACGCGGGTTGAACGGCTCTGACCGCGCGCAAATCGAAATCGGTAGACGATGGCGGCGCCACGCCGAAGAATCGTCAGACGGCGCGCCCATACTGTCCCCGCCAATGTGGTTCGCAGAGCAGGAATCGACCAGGGAATGAGGCCGCTTTGGGTAGTTTCGTACCGCAAGGTCGCAAGCCGCCCCCTTGACCTATGGCCGGGTGCTACCTAAAACTAGCGGAGTCGTACTACGAAAGTCCGTCATCATAAACCCGAAACATGCCTTGGGAGAGGAGGCCGCCATGCCCAACTGCGCGGAATGCGAAAATGAATTAGACATCGAAGTAGACGAGGTGGAAGAAGGCGATGTGATCGTCTGCGACGAGTGCGGAACAGAATATGAGGTGGTCGGCGTCGAACCGCTGGAACTTTCGCGGATGGACGAAGACCTGGACGAGGAAGAAGAACTCAGCGAGCAAGAGGAGGAAGATTGAAAGTAAACGGCGGAAAGTTGGCCGTCTGGGCGGTCTTTGCCGCCCTTTCGGCGGGGGTAATACCGGGAACGCCGCATAGTGGATCAATGGTTGGTGCGCCGTTGGCGCAAGCCCAGAACATGGGTCAGCGCACCGTTTCGGGCGCCGTGGTCGATGACAACTCCAACCCCGTGGCCAACGCCACAGTCTTCCTCAAGAACCTTAAAACGAAGGCTATCCGCAGTTATACCTCGAACAACAACGGGCGCTTTTACTTTGCCCAGGTCAACATGGCAGAGGACTACGATCTCTGGGCAGAAAAGGGCTCCAGGAAAACCGCCACCAAGACGGTGAGCTCATGGGACGCCCGCAAGGTGTTTGAAACGGAACTGAAGATGAAGTAGGCGGCAGGTCCGTGGTTCGGATTCGACTCCGGATTCGGCGCCGCCCGTTTTCAGCCTTCCAGCTTTTTGGTCACCAGTTCGTTCAGCAGGGCCGGGTTGGCTTGACCCTTCGACGCTTTCATCACCTGGCCCACGAAGAATCCCGCCAGGGTCTTTTTTCCCCCGCGGTACTGCTCCACTTGTTTGGGGTTGGCCGCGATCACCTGGTCGATCATGGCTTCCAGCGCTGAGCTGTCGGTGATCTGCTGCGGCTTTTCCCGCTCGTAGACGGCGGCGAAGTCCTCGCCTTTTTCAAAGCTCGCATCGAAAAGCTGTTTGAGCTGTTTGGAACTGATCTTGCCTTCATCCAGCAGATCGGCGGCGAGCACCACGCCGGCCATCGACACTGGCGATTGCTCCTGCTCCAATCCCAGCGCCTTCAGCCTTCCGCCCAGTTCGCTCAGCAGCACATTCGCCACGCGGCGCGGATTCCTCGCGCTGCGGGCGGCTGCCTCAAAGGCATCGGCAAACTCGCGCGATGCGGTCAGCGTGTGTGCATCCTGCAGGCTCAATTCGTATTCGGCGATCATGCGCGCCCGCCGCGCCTCGGGCAATTCAGGGAGCTTCGCCCTGGCGGCCTCGAGAAAATCAGCCGATACAATCAGCGGCGGCAGGTCGGGTTCGGGAAAATAGCGGTAGTCGTGCGCCTGCTCCTTTGAGCGCATGGAGTAGGTACGGCCCTCGTTCGCATTCCACAGCCGCGTCTCCTGCACCACGCGTCCGCCCGACTCGACGACTTCAATCTGCCGCTCAATTTCATACTCCAGCGCCGCGCGGATAAAGCGGAAGCTGTTCACATTTTTTACTTCGACCTTGGTCCCGAAGCGCTCCGCACCCCTGGGCATGACACTCACGTTCGCGTCACAGCGGAGCGAACCTTCTTCCATGTTGCAGTCGGAAACGCCGGTGTAAAGCAGGATCTCCTTCAGCCGGGTCAGGTACTCGAAGGCTTCGTCGGGCGTGCGAATGTCGGGCTCGCTCACAATCTCGATGAGCGGAGTGCCGCATCGGTTCAGGTCCACATAGGTGCGCGTGGCAGAGTCGGGAAAGCCGTCGTGGAGGCTCTTGCCGGCGTCTTCCTCCATGTGCAGGCGCGTGATGCCGATGCGCTTGACGCCGCTTCCATTTGCCGTTACACCGCCTGCCGGCACTTCGATCCATCCGAACTCGGCGATGGGCTGGTCGAACTGCGAAATCTGGTAGCCCTTGGGAAGGTCGGGATAGAAATAATTTTTGCGCGCGAAGATGGAGCGTTCCCGCACCTCGCAGTGCAGCGCCAGCGCGGCCAGGGTGGCAAACTCCACCGCCCGTGCGTTCAACACCGGCAACGAGCCGGGCAGCCCCAGGCACACGGGACAAATATTGGTGTTGGGGGCCGAGCCGAACTGGTTGGCGCAACCGCAGAACGCCTTGGTGCTGGTCAGCAGTTGCACATGGACTTCAAGCCCGATCACGGGTTCGTACCTGGCCATGACTTCGGGTGAAAGCGCGGGAGCCGGCATCATTAAATACGATTTTAACGCGAGGTCTTCGATCGCGGCCGGGCGCCATCACGCGAATCAAGCTTCTTCAGCATCGCAAAGTAGGCAGGCTTTTTCCTGTATTGCCGGTCAAACGGCAATGCCCATCCGAATCCATGATTCTCTTCCGGTATCCACGAGTGCGCATCGGTAAAGCCCCAGGTTTGAAACGCCGTGCAGGCGGGTTGGCGAAGGCAGATGGCGAGCAGATCGCTGTAGGTGTGAGCCTGCCACTTCAAATCGGCCGCACTGTGGTTCGGCAGCCGGACATCGAGTTCCGTGAACTGCACTTCGAGACCAAGAGCCGCCAGCCTTTGAATATTCCGGCTGAGCGAGTCGAGGGTTTTCACCCGATCGAAGTCGGCGCCGATATGCAGCTCCAGGCCAATGCCCGACAGCGGGACGCCACGCTTCACGAAATCCTGCGCCATGGTATACACCGCATCCGATTTGCGGTTGATGACTTCGGCGCCATATTCGTTCACAAACAATTTGGCGGCCGGGTCGGCGGCATGCGCCCACCTGAGCGCTTGTTCAATCGTCCTGGTGCCCTGGCCGGCAAAGCCGATTCCCGGCGAGTTGTACCAGATGGTGCTGCGCATCGTGCCGTCGTTGTTGAATGGCTCATTCACTACATCCCATGCGTACACTTTGCCCTTGTAATGCCCCACCACGTTGGCAATGTGGTCTGCGAGGACGTGGTTGAGGGCCGCGGGTGTCCAGGGAACCTTGGGAGAGCTGACCCAATCCGGCAACTGATCATGCCACACCAGGTTGTGCCCGCGCACTTTCATGGAGTGGGCCTGGGCAAACGCCACCAGCTTATCCGGCCCGGCATAGCTGTAGGTACCCGGATCAGGGTGGATGGGGCCGAACTTCATCTCGTTCTCCGGCTCAAGCTGGCCATATTGACTTGCCAGCGTGGAGGAGTAGAGCGATTCAGAAAGAAATCCGGAATCGGCGGCGGTTCCCATTGTCAGATGGCTTGATTGCGCCGCCGCGAGCAGGGTGGCGGGCGCGGCCGTCGTCTGGGCCACTGAGATAGCGGCTCCGGCGCCGAGAACAATAATCGCTGCCAGCCAGAACGCTCCGCGCGCGTTCAGCGTATGCGATACGCGGCTGTCGATTCTGCAGGTGCGCCAACCGGCAATCCTCATTCCACCGCCTCGCTTTGTTGTTCTGGAGGTCTGGCCCGAATCCCACTGCGCCGGAGGTTACTCCGCCGGATTCGCGGCCGCCGGGCCCGGCGTCGGATCGGCCGCCGTGAACGGCGAGCAGCACGGCTTATCCGTGGCGTGGAAGTTCATCAACTCCGTCCGAATGCCGTCGGGGTCATAGAGGTTGAACTGGTATTTGCCGTCTTTGCCGATCTTGGGCCCGTCGTCGTGCACCCCGCCCAGGCGCTTGTCGGCCGCCAGCACCTTATAGGCCTCCGGGACGCTGACCTCGCCGATCGAAAAATGATCTAGCACTCCCAACTGGTGCTGCGAGATGTTGGCGGGAATCCCCGACCCTGAAGGCCCGCTGGTCAGCATGTATTCCAGCCATTCGTGGCCGTTGGGCACCTGCTGACTCACCCAGTCGATCTTGCCTTCCTGCATCCCGCCATACCAGTACGGCTTGAAGTCCAGCAGAGCGCGGTAGAAGGTGTCTTCCTTGGCCCGGCTGTGGACCAGGAAGCCGATGTGAATGATCTGGTGGCCGATGGCGTGAGGCTCATCGGGTGTTTTGGGATTCGCGGGTGGCTGCACAAACTCCACCTTGTTGCCCTCCGGATCGAGAACCGCAAACCAGCGGCTGCCATCGGAGCCCTGCATCACCTTGTCGGGGGTCTTCCAGCCCTTGGCTGCCAGGTATTTGCGCATGCCTTCAGCGCTGCTGGTGTTATAGGCGGTATGATCCAGCCGGTTCACTCCCGAGCCAGCCGGCAGCGGCAGGACCTCAACATATTGGGTCGCATTCACCATGTAGCGCACGCCCTGCGGATTTTCAGGGTCGCTAACCTTGGCCAGCCCCAGGATCTCGCGGTAGTAGTGGTCCGTGGCCGTGGGGTTCGACGTGTAGACGGCCAGGTGCGAAATGCCGGTGATCTTCGGCATGGGCGGCGTAGCTTGTGCGGCGGCTGCAACCGTGAAACCGGCGATGACGGCAACGGAAAGAGACTTGAAAAACATGGTGCACCTCGAAAATGTCTCGCGGGTTCCACCATAAATCGATTTGGCATGTGCTGTAAAACCGAACCCATCGCGATTCGAGGGTGCTCTACGACCCATGCACCGTAGAATTCCCTCATGCGACATCCTCTTTTTCCAGCCGGCCCGGCAGCCCTTATCCTTTTCTTCTGCCTGCCTGCGGCCGGCCAAAGCCCTTTGCCCACGGCCTCGCCCGTCGAGCGCGCCCAGGCGCGCGAGATCTTCAAGCAGCTCATCGAGATCAACACCACCGACACTCCGCAGGGCAACGTGACCACGGCCACGGCGGCCATGCAGAAGCGCTTTCTCGATGCAGGTTTTCCTGCCACGGACGTGCACCTGCTGGGGCCAGACCCGCGCAAGCAGAATCTTGTCGTCCGCTATCGGGCGGCGGGAACATCGAACGAAAAGCCCGTGCTCTTCCTCTGCCACATGGACGTGGTCGAGGCCCTGCGCTCCGACTGGCACACTGATCCCTTTCAATTCGTTGAGAAGGACGGCTACTTCTACGGCCGCGGCACGCAGGACATGAAAGACTCCGACGCCGCGCTGGTCGCGACCTTCCTGCGCCTGCACCGCGAAGGCTACCAGCCCCAGTCGCGACCTCATCCTGGCCCTCACCGCCGATGAGGAAGGCGGCAAGTTCAACGGCGCGGACTGGCTGGTCGAGCATCATCGCGACCTGGTTGACGCGGCCTTCGTCATCAATCCCGACTCCGGCGGAGTGGAACTGGACCACGGCAGCCCCATGGTCGCCGACGTCGAGGCGACCGAAAAGGTCTACTCCGACTTTCAGGTCACGGCCGTCAACCGCGGCGGCCACAGCTCGCTGCCGCGGCCGGACAACGCTATCTACGAACTGACCACAGCGCTCAACAAGCTCGCCGCCTTCGCATTTCCCTTCGAGATGAACGAGGTCACCCGCACCTACTTCAAGAACCTCGTCCGACCGCGAAACCGGCCAGACCGCGGATGACATGCGCGCCATTCTCGCCACCCGCCGGACATGGCTGCCGCCGGCCGCCTCAGCGCCGAGCCCAGCTTCAACTCCAACTTCCGCACCACCTGCGTGGCCACGCGCCTCGCGGCCGGCCACGCCAACAACGCTCTGCCCCAAACCGCGCAGGCCAACGTGAACTGCCGCATCTTTCCCGGCCACTCGCCCGAGGAGATTCGCGGGCAGTTGATCGCCCTCTTCGCCGACCCCAAGCTGACCGTGAAATATGTCTCCGACGCCGGCGATCGTCCCTGACACGGCGCCGGAGCGCAAAGCGATGACGCCGCCCGCCGCCCATCAAGGCGGTCTTCGATCCGCTGACGCGCATTACGCAGGCAGATCTGGCCCGGCACGCCGGTTACGCCGGTGATGGAAAACGGCGCCAGCGACTCCATCTACTTCGCGCAGGCCGGCATCCCCTGCTACGGCTACTCGGCCATCGCGCTCGAGCGCGACGACGAACGCGCCCACGGCCAGGACGAGCGCCTGCCCATCGACTCCTATTGGAAGTCGCTGGATTTCTTCTATGCGTTTGCCAAGGCGCTGGGCGACGAGTGAGCAGAACGCCCGGATGTGGTACGCTTCTGGCGAAAGTCCACGCCTCTGCGCGAGAAACCGGAGTACATCTTCAATGAAAGTGGGGGTGCCGGTTGAGGCCGGTGAAAGCCTGGATCAAAAGCGTTGGTACCGAGCGGGGAGCATTGCCGCAGTCGTCCTCGGCATTGGATACGTCATTATCGTTCCGCTTTACGCCCGCGTCGGAGCTCCGCCGAGTGGTGGCGAGGCTTGGTTCAAGTACCTTCCCGGGAAGACGACCCTTTGGTGGGCGATTCTTGCACTATCGGTTTTTACCGACTTTCTTTATGTGCCCCTTGCGTTGGTCCTTTACCAGGCACTCAAAAAAATCAATAGAAACGCCATGATTCTGGCGACTGCGTTCATGGGGCTGTTTGTCGTCCTGGATTTGGCAATCACCTGGACGCATTACGCTTCACTCCTGGTGCTTTACAGTAAGTACTGCGCAGCTACCTCTGATCTTCAGCGAGCGGGCTACCTCGCTGCTGCCGACTATGGATCCGCGGTGCTGACGTCTCCGCTGGAAATTGTGTATGCAATCGTAACCCTCTCGTTTGGGATACTGGTGACGGGCGTCGTCATGCTGAGAGGGGTTTTTGACAAGGTCACGGCCTATCTGGCTTTAGCCACCGGCGTTTTTGGGTTCGCTTCGCTCACCGGCCTGAGTGTGGCAATTATCGGGAACGCCCTCTTAGCAACGGTATGGCTGTTTTTCGTGGGCTACAGGCTGTACCGACTCGCTCAGAGTTGACCCAAATGCAGTCCCGTCTCGCGCCGAACGCCCGGCCACCAATCTTGCGCAGCCAGAATCCACTTGTGGGCAAAGTCCCTGGAATTTCGAGCCAATTCTGCTTGATTATTTTTGAAACACGCTCTGCGGGGTCAAGCCTCTATCGGTCGGCGCACGACCCTCGTTCCCGCTGCTAAACTAGAAACTGCATGATCCTCCCGTTCGTCCGCGAAATCTTCGCGGAGCTGGAGCACTCCTCCGCATTCGAGCGCGTACGCAGGCACCTCAGCCTGGGTACGGGGCGTCGACGTGTGTCTGGACTCACCGCTACTGCGCGTTCGCTCTACCTGCCGCTGATGGCGCGCGCCGCCAAGCATCCGGTCATCGTGATCGTGGCCGACAACAAGGCCGCCGAGGCTCTTGAGCCCACCCTTCGCGCCGGTTGCGAGCTGACCGGCGCCATTGATCCCGACCGCGTCGTCCGCTTTCCCGCCCACGACGTGCTCCCGTTTGAAAATCTCTCGCCCCACCCCGACGTGCAGGAGCAGCGCGCTGCCGCGCTGTGGAAGCTCGCCACCGGCGCCGTTTCCATCCTCATTGCGCCCGCCGAGGCCGCCGCCCTCAGGCTCTTCGATCGCGACTACTACGCCAGCCTGGCTGTCACCCTGCGCCGCGGCGAAGAGATTGACGTCGAAGTGCTTACCGCGCATCTCGCCAGCGTGGGCTACACGCAGATGGACCTGGTGGAGATGCCCGGCCAGTTCACCCGCCGCGGGGGCATTCTCGACGTCTACTCGCCCGAATCCGATCGCCCCGTGCGCATCGAGTTCTTCGGCGACGAGATCGACACCATCCGCAAATTCGATCCTGAGACGCAGCGTTCGCAATCCGGCCTGGACGAAACGCAGTTGTCGCCGCTGACCGAAACGCCCGTCACCGAGCACCTGCTGGCCGCCGTGCATGCCCGTCTCAGCCGCCAGCGCGTCGAAGTGGAGAACTCAGGCGAAGATGAAGAGATGGCCACCGAAATGGCCGCAGCCGGCGGGGTCAGCGTCTTTCCCGGATGGGAGTTTTTCAGCAGCGTAGCCGGCGCTGAAAATCATCTGCTCAAGCTGCTGCCCCGAAGCGTGCTGTTTGTCGATGAGCCGGCCATGGTGCACAACCAGATCGACCGCTGGTGGAACAAGGTCGAGCAGCGCCATGAGCGGAGCGGCATCGGCTCGCTCATCCGGCCTGAAGATATTTACTTGCGTCCCGAAGTGCTGCAGGGCCTGCTGGAATCGCATCCCGGTCTCGATCTCGATCAGCTTGGCGCCGTCGATGTGCTCGATGCAGACAACACCCTGGGCGAGATCGAAGTCAACTCGCGCCCCACGCTGCGTTTCCACGGCTCCATCCCCGCGCTCACTGAGCAGTTGCGCAACCTGATCGCCGCCGAGCAGCGCATCGTGCTGGCCGCGCCTACGCAGGGCGACGTGGAGCGCATGGCCACCGTGCTGCGCGAGTACCAGATTCCCTATCGCCTCGGCAGCCGCCCCTCGCACCCGGCGGGCGAAACCATGTTCGACGAAGCCAGCTACCTGGCCGGCGATCTGCGCGTGCCCGTGATCGTGCGCACGCAACTGGCCACGGGCGTCAGCTTCCCCGAGTCGAATCTCATTGTCTTCGGCGCCAACGATCTCTCCGACGAGGCCGACATCACCGCGCGGCCCGAGCCCAAGCGCTCCAAGACCGCGGCCTTTGTTTCGGATTTTCGCGATCTCACCATCGGCGATTATGTGGTCCACGTGGAGCACGGCATCGCGCAGTACCAGGGGTTGAAGGAGATCGTGCAGGACGGCCTTTCCATCGAATTCATGATCCTGGAATTCGCTGAGCAGGCCCGCCTCTATGTTCCCCTCACGCGCCTTGACCTGATTCAGAAATACCGCTCCACCGACACCGGCCCTGCGCCCGTGCTCAACAAGCTGGGCTCGCAGCAGTGGACCAAAACCAAGGCCCGCGTGCGCAAGGCCATGCAGGATATGGCCGGCGAACTGCTCAAGCTCTACGCCGAGCGCCACACCGCGCAGGGCAACGCCTTCTCGCCCGACAACGAGTTTCAGCGCGAGTTTGAAGACTCCTTCGACTACCGCGAAACCGACGACCAGCTTACCGCCATCGAAGCCATCAAGCACGACATGGAAGCCACCACGCCCATGGACCGCCTGCTCTGCGGCGACGTGGGCTACGGCAAAACCGAAGTGGCCATGCGCGCCGCCTTCAAGGCCGTGCAGGACGGCAAGCAGGTCGCCGTGCTTACGCCCACCACCGTGCTCAGCTTCCAGCACTTTGAAACCTTCAAACGCCGCTTCGCGCAGTTCCCCATCAACGTTGAAATGATCTCGCGCTTCCGCACTCCGAAAGAGCAAAAGCTCATCGTGGAGCGCGTGGAAACCGGCAAGGTCGACATCCTCATCGGCACCCATCGCCTGCTTTCGAAAGACATCAAGTTTCAGGACCTCGGGCTGCTGGTCGTCGATGAGGAGCAGCGCTTCGGCGTGCGCCACAAGGAGCGCCTGAAGCAAATGCGCAAGGAGATCGACGTGCTCGCCATGAGCGCCACGCCCATTCCGCGAACACTTCACATGTCGCTCGTCGGCCTGCGCGACATGAGCGTGATTGAAACGCCGCCCAAGGACCGCATGGCGATCCAGACCGTGGTCGCCAAGTTCGATGAAAAGATTGTGCGCTCGGCGGTTGAAGTGGAACTGGAGCGCGGCGGCCAGGTGTATTTCGTGCACAACCGCGTGGAATCGATCTACGAAATTGCCGCGCGCATTCAGGAACTGGTGCCCGCGGCGCGCGTCGCCGTGGGCCACGGGCAGATGGGCGAGAGCGAACTTGAGAGGGTGATGCTGGCCTTCATGAGTCACGAGTACGACGTGCTGGTGGCCACCACCATCATCGAGAACGGCCTCGACATTCCGCTGGCCAACACCATCCTCATCAATCGCGCCGATCGCCACGGGCTGAGCGAACTCTACCAGTTGCGCGGGCGCGTGGGCCGTTCCAATCGCCGCGCTTATGCGTATCTACTCATTCCCCCCGAGCAGGAATTGACGCCCGATCGCGCGCCGCCGCCTGGCCGCGCTCAAGGAGTTCAGCGACCTGGGCGCGGGATTCAAAATCGCCGCGCTCGATCTTGAACTGCGCGGCGCGGGCAACATGCTGGGCGGCGAACAGAGCGGCCACATCGAGGCCGTGGGCTTCGAGCTTTACACCTCAATGCTCGAAGCCGCGGTGAAGGAACTGAAGGGCGAAGGCGCCGAGGAACGTCCGTCCACGCAACTCAATCTGGGCATCGCGCTGCGCATCGACGAGAGCTTTGTGCCCGAAGAGAATCAGCGCCTGCGCCTCTACAAGAAGATTGCGGGAGCCGTGGACGAGAAATCCATTGCCGATCTGCGCGCGGAGATGGAAGACCGCTACGGCCCATTGCCCGATGCGACTGTCTTCCTGCTTGAAGCAGCCGCTCTGCGCCTCGAGTGCGAACGCATGGGCATCGCGCAGATCGACCGCAAGCGCGGCGAATTGCAGATTCGATTCACTGAGAATGCGCACATCGATCCGCAGCACCTGATGCGCCTCGTGGCCCGCAACGCCAAGCGCGGCGCGCAGTTCACGCCGCAGGGCGTGCTGAAATATCCGTTGGCTGCTTCGCGGCCCGACGATGTGTTGCTTGAAATTCGTGAACTCCTCGCCAAGCTGGCCCCGGCGCCGGTCAATGCATGACAACCGCCTCTACCGATGAGAGGAAACGTGAAACGAATTGCCGTACTGCTTGTGATTGGAGCCTGCATGTCGTCCGCCGCACCAGCAAACGCACAAAAGGAAGACTGGAAACAGCAATTCCAGACTGCCTCCGACGAGTACTTCGACCAGGTGTACTTTCCCTATCAGCCCTCGGCGGGCACTTCGGTCGGCTATCACCAGTACGACGCGCAACTGGAGAATTACTCGCGCGAGAACCTCGACGCGGAGATTGCCGCGCTGCACAGCTTTGAGCAGCGCATTGAAGCGATTCATCCCGTCGCGGCCGCGGCCGATTTCGTCCCTCGCAGCGACCGCGAGATCGTCCTCGGCAACATCCGTTCGCAGTTGCTCACGCTCGAAACCATTCGTCCCTGGCAGAAGAATGCCGACAACTACTCCAGCACCTGCGCCAATGGCGCCTTTGTGTTGATGGAGCGAAAATTTGCCCCGGTAGACGACCGCCTGCGCTCGCTCATTGCCCGCGAAAAGCAGATGCCTGCACTGCTCGGCGACGCGCGCGTCAACCTCCAGAACCCGCCGCGCATCTATACCGAGATCGCCATCGAGCAACTGCCCGGCATCATCAGCTTCTTTCAGCACGACGTCCCACTGGCCTTCGCCGATGCCACAGACCCCGCCCTGAAATCCGATTTCGCTCAAACCAATGCTGCCGTGGTCGCCGCCCTCACAAGCTATCTGGACTGGCTGAAGACTGACCTGCTGCCTAAGTCGAATGGCGACTTCCGCATTGGCGCGGATGCTTTTTCGAAGAAACTCAAGTACGACGAGATGGTCGACATTCCGCTCCCCAGGCTGCTTGAAATTGGCTGGGCCGATCTGCGCAAAAATCAGGCGCACTTCAACCAGGTAGCCAAAGAGCTGGAGCCGAACGAGGATCCACATGCCGTGCTCGAAGAGTTGGGCGAGGATCATCCCGCGCCCGGCCAGTTGCTCAATACCTTCCGCGCCACCTTCGATGGACTGGTCGCCTTCATCCGCTCGCACCACATCGTCACCATCCCGTCCGATGTGCGGCCCACCGTGGAGGAAACTCCGCCCTTCATGCGGGCCACCACCTTCGCGTCTATGGATACGCCCGGCCCATTCGAGACGCACTCCAAGACGGCGTACTTCAACGTCACCCTGCCTGATCCCTCGATGACCCCCGCCGAGGTGGAAGGCTTCATGCACTCCTTCAATGTGGGCACAGTTATTTCGACCGCCGTGCATGAGGCTTATCCCGGCCACTATGTCCAGTTCCTGTGGCTGCCGCAGGCTCCGAGCCGCGTGCGCAAACTGCTCGGCGCCAATACCGATGTGGAAGGCTGGGCGCACTATTGCGAACAGATGATGCTCGACCAGGGCTATGGGCAGCCGGGTCAGGGCGCCAAAGACGAGCGCGAATCCAGTTTTCTGCGCCTGGGCCAGTTGCAGGATGCGCTGCTACGCAACGCCCGCTTCATCGTCGGCATCGAAATGCACACGGGCAACATGAGCTTCGATCAGGCAGTCGAGTTTTTTCAGAAGGAGGGATACCAGTCGAAAGAGTCCGCCATGGTCGAAGCCAAGCGCGGCACATCTGACCCCACCTATCTCTACTACACGCTGGGCAAACTGGAAATCATGAAGCTGCGCGAAGACCTGAAGAAGAAACAGGGAGCGGCCTTCTCGCTGGAACAATTCCACGACAACTTCCTCCGCCAGGGTTTCCCGCCCGTCAAGATCGTGCGCGAAGCGCTGCTGGGAGACGATTCACCAACGCTCTGAACAGTTAGCCTGCTGGCGGATGCCACTCATGAGGTATATGCTCGGTCGCGGGTATTGTCGTGAGAAGGCCGAAAACCGGGGCAGTCTTAAATATTTCGCAGAACGGGAGATGCAATGAGCAATCACGTACGTAAGGCAGTATTTCCAGCCGGCGGGCTTGGCACACGTTTTTTGCCGGCCACCAAAGTCATCCCCAAGGAAATGCTGGCGCTGGTCGACAAGCCCATCATCCAGTACGGCGTTGAAGAGGCCATCGCCTCGGGCATCGAACACATCATCATCATCACCGGCCGCGGCAAAGCCGCCATGGAGGACCACTTCGACCATAGCTTCGAGCTGGACGCGACCCTCGAGCGGCGCGGCAAAAACGAACTCCTCGCCGTGTCCCGTGGAGTGGCTGCGCTGGCCCGCATCAGCTACGTCCGCCAGAAGGAGCCGCTGGGTCTGGGCCACGCCGTGCTGTGCGCCAAGGAACTGGTAGGCAACGAGCCCTTCGGCGTCATCCTGCCCGACGATGTGATCG
This sequence comes from uncultured Acidobacteriota bacterium, assembly GCA_963833995.1. Taxonomy (GTDB): domain Bacteria; phylum Acidobacteriota; class Terriglobia; order Terriglobales; family Acidobacteriaceae; genus Telmatobacter. Next base: position 175,070 of record CAWIAE010000017.1, read on the forward strand.
ATGCCGAGATTCCGTGCCTCAAGCAGATGATCGACGTATTTGAAGAGCGCGGCGGTTCGGTCATCGCCACGCAAACCGTGGAAGGGCCGGCCATCTCGGCCTACGGTGTGCTCACCGGCTCGCCCGATCCTCAGAACCCGCGCATCTTCAACTGCTCCGGCATGGTGGAGAAGCCGAAGTTCGAAGAGGCGCCTTCCAAGCAGGCCATCATCGGCCGTTACGTGCTTACGCCCCGCGTCTTCGAGTTGCTGGAGCAAACCACGCCCGGCGCCGGCGGCGAAATTCAACTCACCGACGGCATCAAAGCGCTATTGAAAGAAGAAAAGGTCTTCGGCTACACCTTCGAAGGCAAGCGCTACGATGCGGGCGACAAGTTCGGCATGTTACAGGCCACGGTCGAGTTCGCACTGAAACGCGACGACCTGGGCCCGAAGTTTCGCGAGTATTTGAAGGGGCTCTCGCTCTGTGAAAAGGGGAGTTAGCCATAAGCAGCGGAGCTAGCCGTGCGCTGCGCGAACGTGTTAGCGGAGCTGGCGGAGTTAGCAAACCCGGGATGACACCGGTCTATAACTCCGCTAACTCCGCTCGCCCCGCTGACTCCGCTAACTACACTAGCTCTTCCACTTTATGTTGCATCCCATCGATGGACGCTGCTCGGCCAGCGGCGGCTTGCTCCGCAGTACCGCGTCGATCGCGGCGCGCAAATCCTCGCCGGATACGGGAATCCCGTTGCCCGGCCGGCTGCGATCGAATTGTCCGCGATAGACGAGCTTCATGCCGGAATCGAACAAAAAGAAATCGGGCGTGCACGCCGCGTTGTAGGCCCGCGCCACGGCCTGTGCCTCGTCATACAGGTAAGGGAAGCGAAACCCCAGCCGTTCCGCCTGCCGCTTCAGTCCCGCGGGGTTGTCGTCGGGATAATTGTCGGCGTCGTTGCTGCTGATGGCGACAATGCCTACCGGCTCGCCGTCGAGGTCCTTGCCCAACGCGGCCAGACCCTTCTCGACGTGTTTTACATAAGGGCAGTGAGTACAAATAAACATCACCAGCAGTGCCTTCTGCCCGCGGAAGTCATCGCGCCGCACCGTCTTTCCGGTAACTACGTCGAGCAGCGCAAAGTCCGGTGCCTCGGCGCCCAACTCCATGTTCATGGTGGATTCTGTAAGTGACATGTGAATTCCTCCTGTGCCCCGCCTATCTCCGCGATTTGAGTAACTCCACCAACTCCGCCAACCGCGCTAACTTCAGAACAGCCCCGGCTGCCGGCCCGGCATGGCCACCCCAAAGTGCTCATAAGCCAGCCGTGTTGCCACGCGCCCGCGCGGCGTGCGGTCCAGAAATCCAATCTGAATGAGGAACGGCTCATAGACTTCCTCCAGCGCATCTTCTTCTTCGGCCAGCGTGGCAGCCAGCGTGCCCAGCCCCACAGGGCCGCCGTCGTACTTCTGCATGATGGTCAGCATCAGGCGGCGGTCAATCTCGTCGAATCCATGCGCGTCCACTTCCAGCATGGTCAGCGCCGCGTTGGCCGTGGGCCGGTCGATGCTGCCGGTGCCGCGCACCTGCGCATAGTCGCGCACGCGGCGCAACAGGCGGTTGGCAATGCGCGGAGTTCCGCGCGAGCGCAGGGCGATCTCGGCGGCTCCATCCAGGTCGATGGGAATCTGCATCACCTCCGCGGAGCGCTCCACGATGAAGCGCAGTTCATCCTCGGTATAAAACTCCAGGCGCAGCAGAATGCCGAAGCGCGAACGCAGCGGCGAGCTCAGCAGACCCGGTCGCGTGGTGGCGCCGATGAAGGTGAAGGGCCGCAATTCCATCACGTGCGTGCGCGCCGCCGGCCCCTGCCCGATGATGATGTCCAGCTTGTAGTCTTCGAGCGCTGTGTAGAGCTTTTCTTCCAGCACCGGCTGCATGCGGTGAATTTCATCGAGAAATAACACCTGCCGCTCGCGCAGGTTGGTGAGGATCGCCGTCAGGTCGCCCTGGATCTGCAATGCCGGACCGGAGGTCTGCTGGAAGCCCACATCGAGCTCATTGGCAATGATGGTGGCCAGGGTGGTCTTGCCCAGCCCCGGCGGCCCGAAAAGGAGCACATGATCCAGCGCTTCGCCCCGCGATTTGGCGGCCTCCAGGGCGATCGCCAACTGCTCCTTGGCCTTGGACTGGCCGATAAACTCCCGCAGCCAGCGCGGGCGCAGCTTCAGCTCGAACCCTTGCTCTTCTTCAGCCCGTGAAGCGCTGACCAGCCGTTCCGGAGAATTTTCCCGCGCGATCGCCATGCTGAGGAGAAGTGTAGCGGCTGGCAGGGGTCACGGCAAAACGCAACAGTTCAGCCGATTCTCTCCGGAGCGAAACGCGGCCGCCCTGCGCTTGATTTTGACCGTGTGGAGAACTTGATTCACACCCCGGACGAAAGTCTCCGGCATAAGTAACTTTCGAGTTCAATGACCCAAAGAAGTTATTGATTCAGCAGATTGAATTGCCGTATGATTGCGCCACCTCACAAGAGGCATTTACCCGATTGGTCGGCCGTGGAAGCTGCGGGCAAAGCATCCCTGTCCGCGGCTAAACCCAAGTTCGGGAAGGATTTGCACCGCGGGTCCGGGGCGGGGAACTGCCGGCCGCTGGATCGGGAAGAAGTACGGACCGGATCGAGATGTCTTCATCTTACCGGGAGTTGAATAACGTCTTATTGGGCCACGTCCTGGATAAAACCGGGTTGGCCGGGCGGAAACGCCAGGAGATTTCTATGCGTGATCGTTCGTCGTTGGGCGCACTGCTACTCATCGGCATTGTGGTGTCACTGACCGGCTGCGGCAATCCCACCGGGCTGGATTCTATTCAGGTTTCACCTGCAAACCAGGCGCTGACGGTTGGGCAGACGGCACAGTTTATGGCAACCGGAACCTACGGAAACGCCAAGCATCCCTCGACGCAGACCATATCGACAGGAATTACCTGGAGCACCAGCGCTCCTGCGGTCGCGACGGTCAGTTCCTCCGGCCTCGCCACGGCGGTGGGGGCGGGCACCGCAACCATTTCTGCCAGCGCAGATGGGTATGCCGGTCCGGTCGTCTCCAGCGCAACGGTCGCGGTAACCGCTCCTTCCGGGGGCATCGCCGGCGAGCCGCTGCTTTCGATCGTTGTTTTGCCGGGTTCCATTACCATCAATGACTTGCTGGGAACCGGGCAATACCTGGCGTACGGGACGTTCTCGACCCCGCCAACCGTCATGGATATCACCAACGGGATCAATCACAATGGCTATGTAGCCCCGGTGACCTGGATCTCCGGCGCGCAGACCATCTTCCCGGTGAACTCCTCGGGAGCTCCGGGATCCACGGGCGGACTTGTCACTGCAGTCGGGTCGGGAACGGCCGCGGTCTATGCGGTGGCTGCGAACCCCGACGGCACCATTGTCTACAGTCCGTCGGTGACCTTCAATTGCCCCTATGTAGCCTACGATCCTGGCAATCCCACCGCTACGCCGCCCGTCCTCCCCACATTAGGTTCCTGCAATGACCATACGATCGCATCGGGACTGCTGGTGACGCTGACTGTCTTCAACGCCGGATTGAACCAGAGCAACTGGCTGGTCACTGCTCCTTCCGCGACCGGTACGCCGAATGTCATCCAATGCGGACCCGGCGCCCCCAATGGCGCCTCCATCTGCACGGCCACCTACCCCCTGGGAACCACGGTGACGCTAACCGCGCCGGCTCAATCGGGAGTTTCCTTCGGCGGATGGTCCTGGGACTGCACACCGACCCTGCCCGTCACCGCGGCCGGTCCAAATCAGTGCCAGGTAACCCTCGGAACGGTCGATACCTCCAACATCTCCGTCGGAGCCATTTTCAACTAGTCTTCAACCATGAACATCGCCAAGGGGCCGCTCTTCGGGGCGGCCTCTTTTCTGGTGTACCCGACTGCCCCTACCCGCCATTTAGACTGGTAGGGTTCTCTTGATCGTGATGACCCACCGGTTCGCCCGTCTTCGCCGCTTTCGCTTCAACCTGCCCCAGCGCATCGCGGCCGGACTGTTGTTGCTCTTCCTGGCGCAGGGCCTGTGGCTCACCAGCCGCCAAACGCTCTCTGACCGCGACTACCAGTACGCGCGCTGCGGTCGCGAAACCTGGGAGCGCCCGTCGCCGCTGGCCGGCTACTTCACCACTTGCGGCAATATCCACGACGGCATTCTGGCCTATCGCCTGGCCGGCCTGCCGCTCACCCTCGACCTGCTCGCCGAGCGGGTCCTCGATCGCTTTCGCAAGCCGGAAGACCGCGTGGTGCAGACCGGCATCAACGGGCCTTCCCAGGGAGAACCGGCAGCGAGCTCAGCACATGGGAACTGCGCCACCAGATGACTCACATCCTGCTGCTGCTGCGGCTGCCTTTTCTGCTGGCCGGCTGCATGCTGGGCGGCCGGTCTGTGGTGGGTCACCCGCCGCCTTTACGGCAATCTGGGAGGCTATACGGCGCTGGCCCTCTATTGCTTCTCGCCGGCCATCCTCAGGGCCTGCGTTTCGCCCAATCCCGAGGTGCTTGCTGCCCTCGGGGTCTATGCCGCGGTGTATACCTGCATCGGGGTTGCCCATGCCATGCAGGGGCCGCGGCGCAAATGGCGCCCGCGCATCGTGCTGCTCACGGCAGCGCTGGGCATCGCGGCTTCTTCGCACATCGCGGCCCTCCCGGTCGCGGCCCTGCTGGGTCTGGTTCTAATGCTGTGGGTCGCCGAAGGACGCCGCGGCCAGGTTCTGCCTGTGGTGCTGCTGGCTTCCGTCGGGGCCCTCGTCATCGTCTTCGCCTGCTATGGCTTCTCTCCCGACGCCTTCAGTTATGTCTTCCGCTCCGCAGCCGGATTCGTTTGGTTCTCGCTCGACCCGATCCGCCGTTTCTTCTCCACGCTGGCGAACGCCGGAATCTCCGTAGCCTCGGCCGCGGCTCTTCTGCTCTACCTCGGCCTGCGCCGCTCCCGCTACTTCGGCAATACCGCTCCCTTGATTTGTGCGGTTGTCCTGTTCCCGCTCATCCTGACCGGCGTGCCCGGCAGTCCCTGGCTGTGGTCGCTGCCTTTTCTGCTCACTTTTGTCGGCGGAGTCTTCGCCGATGCGTATGAAAGCCCGCGGGGCCGCATCGCAATGGCAGCCGGCGCAGCCATCGTTGCATTGCAGGCCATCTTCTGCCTCCTCAGCCTGCCGGGGCTGCTGTAGGAGGTGGCGGCGATTTGCTCAAGAGCCCAGAGGGAAGATGTGTTTCAAGACATTAGGCTTTTGAAGACATTCTGGCCGGATTGGGTGAAAACTCGGGTGGAAAAAAGGCCAAAAAGAAGACCAGAAAAGCCACTGGCGGCAAAATCAAAACGCATCGCGCGGCCTGAGCCCTCGCATGCACCGGATTGAGATACTCCCTAGATCCATAACTCATATAAAATAAAGAACTTGTTTGCCGTCAATCGCCTTGCTGAATCACCCCTCCAAGGCGTAAAATAGATTTGTCAGCTCGTCAGAGTCCGGCCCGTTTTCATCGGACCATTCCCGCCGCCTTCCTACGAGCCAGAAAACATCTATGGCAGACGATAAGAACCCCCAGCTCCCTCTCGATGGCGGCACTCCGCCCAACGGCGGCACGAACCTTATTCCCATCAACATTGAAGAGGAGATGCGGCGTTCGTATCTCGACTATTCGATGTCGGTCATCATCGGGCGCGCCTTGCCGGACGCCCGCGACGGCCTCAAGCCCGTCCACCGCCGGGTGCTTTACACCCTCAGCGAGATGGGCCTGGAGTACAACAAGAAATACTCCAAATGCGCCAAGGTCGTGGGCCAGGCCATGGGCGTCTACCATCCCCACGGCGACTCGGCCATCTACGACACCCTGGTCCGCATGGCGCAGCCCTTCACGCTGCGTTACCCGCTGGTCGATGGCCAGGGCAACTTCGGCTCCGTCGATGGCGACCCGCCCGCCGCCATGCGTTACACCGAGTGCCGCATGGCGCGCATCGCCGGCGAACTGCTGGCCGATATCGAGATGGAGACCGTCGACTTCACGCCCAATTACGACGAGTCCACCTTCGAGCCCACGGTGCTGCCCACACGCATTCCCAATCTGATCGTCAACGGCTCCAGCGGCATCGCCGTGGGCATGGCCACCAACATCCCGCCGCACAATCTCACCGAGGTAGTCAACGCCGCCATCGAGCTGGTCAAGAATCCCAACGCCGGTCTTAGTTGAAGTGCTCAAGCACGTGCAAGGCCCCGACTTCCCCACCGGCGGCTTTCTCTACGGCAAATCCGGCATCGCCCAGGCGTATAAAACCGGCCGCGGCCGGTTCATGATGCGCGCCCGCGTAGCCACGGAAAACCTGACCAAGGAAAAACAGGCGATCATCGTCACCGAGATTCCCTACCAGGTCAACAAATCCAGGCTCATTGAGCGCATTGCCGAACTGGTGACCGAAAAAATCGTCGACGACATCAGCGACGTGCGCGACGAGAGCGACCGCGACGGCATGCGCATCGTCATCGAGCTCAAGCGCGGTGCCCAGCCTGAGATCGTGCTCAACCAGCTCTACAAGCACACCCAGATGCAGGAGAGCTTCTCCATGATCTTTCTGGCCGTGCTCAACGGCCAGCCGCGCGAACTGGGCATGGATGAGGCCATTCGCTGCTTCATCAATCACCGCATCGACGTAGTGCAACGGCGCACCGTCTTCCTGCTGCGCAAGGCCCGCGAGCGCGAGCACATTTTGGAAGGCCTCAAGATTGCGCTCGACAACCTCGACACGGTCATCCGTATCATCCGCGCGTCGGGATCGCGCGCCGAGGCCCGCGAAAATCTCTATGCCTGGGGCAAGGGCGATGAAATCATCATTAACCTCGACCGCGAGCGGTTGCGCCACGAAGAGCGCGGCCTTACCCTGCGCCAGGTCGATGCCATTCTCGAATTGCAGCTCTACCGCCTGACCCAGCTCTCCGTTGACGAACTTCTCAGCGAACTCAAGGAGATTCGCGCCAAAATTGCCGAGTACGAATCCATCCTTGCCAGCGACAAGAAACTGCGCGCGGTGATCATCAAGGAACTTGAGGACGTGCGCGACCGCTACGGCGACGCGCGCCGCACGCAGATTGTGGACGAGTCGGCGGAGCTGCAACTTGAAGACCTGATCGCCGACGAGCAGGTCGCGGTCACCGTGAGCCACCAGGGCTACCTCAAGCGCACGCCCATCTCCATCTATCGCCAGCAGCGCCGCGGTGGTACTGGCCGCATGGGCATGAAGACCCGCGAAGAAGACTTCGTCGCCCAGCTCATCGTCGACTCCACGCACGCCTATCTGCTGTGCTTTACCAACTCCGGCCGCGTCTACTGGCTCAAGGTATATGAAATTCCCGACGTGGGTGCGGCAGGCAAAGGCAAGAGCATGCAGAGCCTCCTCAACCTGCAGCAGGGAGAGAACGTCCGCGCCATCCTGCCCGTGCGCGATCTTGAAGAAGAAGGCAAATTTGTTTTCTTCGCCACGCAGAAGGGAACGGTGAAGAAGACTCCGCTCAAGGATTTCTGCAACGTCATGTCCCGCGGCATCATCGCCATCGGCATCGACAAAGACGATGAGTTGGTGAAGGCACGCATCACCGACGGCTCGCAGATCGTATTTCTTGCTACCCACCTCGGCATGGCCATTCGTTTCGACGAAAACGACGTGCGCTCCATGGGGCGCCCGGCCTACGGCGTGCGCGGCATCGACCTCGCCAAGAGCGACTACGTCGTAGGCGTCGCCGTCACCCCTAAGGTCCACGAGCCGGGCGAATACCGCATCCTCGCCATCACTGAGAATGGCTTCGGCAAGCGCACCGATGTGGAGGAATATCGTCTTCAGACCCGCGGCGGCAAAGGCGTCAAGAACATGAATGTCACTCCGCGTATCGGCCGCGTCAGCAGCATTCAACTGGTCGACGATACTTCCGAACTGATGGTCATCAGCCAGTTCGGCAAGATCATCCGCATCGACACCAAGACCATCCGCGCCGCCGGCCGCGCCACCCAGGGCGTCCGCCTGCTGAACCTCGAACCCGATGACAAAGTAGCCGCCGCCGTCATCATCCCGCCCGAAGAACTGAACGGCAAAGACGACGAGCAGGGGACATTGCTGCAGTAGGAACTGCGCGCCCGGTGGTGCGCTCCAGTGCCCCCCATTCGGGACTTGCCATGGTTGTGCGTGAGGCGCTACACTTAACGCATGGTCAGGAGCTTCCGGCATGCCGGTATCGAGAAGTTCTTCAAGACCGGAAGCAAGGCAGGAATTCAACCGGCTCACGCTGCGAAGCTCTCGGTACAGCTTTACGCGCTCGATGCGGCAAGAAGTCCGGCCGACTTGAACACGCCGGGATGGCGCTTGCATCCACTGAAAGGCGATCTGGAAGGCCATTGGTCCATTCGCGTCAACGGCAATTGGCGGCTCACCTTCAGGTTCGATGGAGAAGACGCAATTCTCGTTGACTATCAGGACTATCACGGGAGTTAGTACCATGACACAAATGTTCAATCCACCTCATCCAGGCAAGGTGTTGCGCGAATATCTCGGCGAGATGGACGTAACCACCGCTGCCAGGCGCTTGCACGTCTCGCGCACCACACTCTCGCGCATTCTCAACGGAGCGGCTGGCATTTCAGCCGACATGTCGCTGCGTCTATCCGATGCGCTTGGAACCCACGCCGGATTTTGGTACGAGTTGCAGGCGGGCTACGATATGTGGCAAGCCTCGCACAAAAAGCGGCCCAGAATTCAACGCTTCGACGCGGCTGCCTAGGGCGCGCGTCTGCTGAGCCTCGAACCCGACGACAAAGTAGCCGCCGCCGTCATCATCCCACCCGAAGAGCTGAACGGCAAAGACGACGAGCACGGCACGCTGTTGCAGTAATCACCTCGCTCTATTGAGAAGAGTCAGGGTGTGCTATTGTTGCTGGCAAGATCTGTCACATCATCGAGGCACGTCTATGGTCTTATGGGGTGGCGCACGCACCCCATCAAGCCTTGGAGCGCTCCACCCGCCGGATCGTCTTATCCATCGGCTTGCTCCGATCGTACAGCACACCAAGCTTCTCCCAGGCCGCCACGCTCAACTCGAAGGTCAATTCCATTCGCTCCTGAAAAGAAAGGCTTCGCCAGTTTTTCACCCGCTCCTTCAGGTGCTCCGGCACATAGGTGTAATCGACCTTCGACTCATCAATTTCCATTCTGATATCGTAATCCCGCTCCGCCGGCCCATCTCTCTGAGCGAATGCGTCACCGCGCGCGGAATAAATCCGAATCACCGACAGCCGGAAAAATGGTGCCCGATCCAAGCTTTGCTTGGGTCGGAAAGCACGAACCTAACCAGCGTGCCTTGAGCTACTTCGTCAATGGGTGACATTGAAGTGAGTGCTCACTTACTTGCATGTGCAGAGGTTGACCGGTCAGGAGTAAGCGCCCACTTGCAAGTAAACTCACCCGCCCTTTTATCAGACAAACCCGTACCCCTCTAGCTACTCGAAACCGCACTTCCCGCGTCTTACACTAGTGATGCTCTCGATTCTTCGCACGCTCCCCATGGTGCGCTTCGCCTTTTTTGCGCTTGTGCTCGCCGCGCTGCTTGCAGTGCCGGCCGCGGGCACACCCGCACCTTCGCCCACCGCCCACAGGCATGGCACCACTCGCGTGCATCACCACGCGCGCCACGCCGCTTCGCGCGCCACCCATGCCGTGTCCCATCACGCCACCGTGTCCCATCGCGCCACAGCGACTCATCATGCAACTCATCGCGCCGCCCGCAGCTATGCCAGCCACGCCGCGCGCCCCGCTGAAAGCCGCGTTCGGGTCCGCCGCCAGGTTCACCACCGTGCTCGGCGCCGGACCGCCGCATACCCCTATCGCGCTCCGCGCCTCACCCGTGTTTCTGCGACCAGGGAGACGGCGGCTCCTGAACTTGACGACCGCACCCCGGCGCCCCAGGACTTCAAGGTTCCCGCTCCCGAAGCGAAACGCACCATCGTACCTGTCACCATCGCCCCCGACCCCATTCCCTTGCGCCAGACCCGGATCGTCGCCATCGCGCCTCTGCGCGGCTCCCTCGAATCGCTGGAGAGGCAGAACGAAAAAACTGAAGCCGATGGCCTCGAACGCATTCTGGACGACAACGACCTGAACGACCGCATCGCCCGCGGCATGCTGGTGCCGGTTCCCGTCTCAGCCGGGCTCATGGTCAATCCCGAACTGCCCCAGAACCGCCGCTACTGCCGTCCCTGGACGGCCACCTTTCTCGCCGACCTGGCGCGCGCTCACGAAGCCCGATTCCACACTCCGCTCGATGTCAGCTCCGCGGTTCGCACCGTCGAATACCAGAAGCGCCTCATGGAGATCAACGGCAACGCCGCGCAGGCCGAAGGCGATATTGCCAGCCCCCATCTAACCGGCGCCACCATCGACATTGCCAAGCAAGGCCTGAGCCGGCGCGAAATCTATTGGATGCGCGACCGCCTCAACAGTCTGGAGGCCGCCGGCAAAATCGATGTGGAAGAAGAGTTTCATCAGTCCTGCTTCCACATCACGGTCTACAAGAGCTATGTGGGCGCCGGACCGCTGCACATGCCGCGTCAGCGGGTGACCGCACCCGTGGCCCCTGCCGCTACCGACCCCAGCTCCGCCGATCCCGACTCTGCCGATCCGCCGAGGCCTCCGTCGATCGCATCCGGGGGACGCTAACCTCGCTCCCTCCGCGGTTCCCAAGAAATTCATTCCACCTCGGGCCGTGTTCAACGGTACAATCGCGTGCGAACAGTTTTCCACGCGAGCAGCCCATCTGCGAATCTCAGAAACGGTTGGCCGTTCGAACCAATTGCAACCGTCCACAGATCGCCACCCGCCGCCCGCAAAAAAGCAACCTGGTCCTAACCGGCTTTTTTCCGAGAGGCGGAATCATGAACGATCAAACCATTCAGCCCGCAACCCCGGCGTTGCCCGGACTCTCCCAGTGGCAGCGGGTCACGAACACATTCACCGCGCCTTCAAAAACCTTCGAAGACATCAAGCGCGGCAACAAAAGCTGGTGGCTGCCCTTCGTCATTCTGGTACTTGTGGGCTACATCTTCTTTGCTGCCGTTGCGCTCAAGATCGGAATGCAGCAGGTGGTAGAGAACCAGATCCATCTCAACCCGAAGCAGGAAGAAAAGATGGCCGAGGCGCCGCCCGCGCAACGCGAGATGGGGATGAAAATCGCGCTCTACATCACAGAAGGAGTTTTCATCGCCAATCCGCTTTTGGTGCTGGGCGTGCTTGCGCTTGGCTCACTGGGCCTTTTGGCTACCATCAACTTCGGTTTTGGCGGCAAGGCCAAATACGGAAGCATCTTTGCTGTATGGATGTTTGCCGGGCTGCCCACCATCGTGAAGACGTTCCTGGGCACCATCGTCATCTTTGCCGGAGTAGCGCCGGAGTCGTTCAACATCAAAAACTTCGCTCCCACCAACGTAGGCGCATTTTTGAACCCGGCCGACACCAATGCGGCGCTCTACACGCTGGCCACGTCGCTCGATGCCATCACTATCTGGACGCTGGTCCTGCTCGGCATGGGTATCGCGACGGTCGCCGGAGTCAAGCGTACATCGGGCTACATCGCCGTCTTCGGCTGGTGGGCGCTGTTCGTCCTCATTGGCGTCGGCTGGGCCGCCGCCATGAGCTAACGACCGGACCAGCCTCGAAAACCAACGGCGCCCATCGCAAGATGCGCGCCGTTCGCTTTTGAAGCTGAGAGCTGAAAGCTGATCGCTGCCTTACTCCGTCCACCGCCGCATGATCAGCGTCGCATTGATGCCGCCGAATCCAAATGAATTCGACAGCGCCACGTCGAAGCTGTGCGCCACGGCTGTGTTGGGCACGTAGTCCAGACCGGCACTCGGGGTCCACGTTGTCCAGGTTGGTGGTCGGCGGCAGCATCTGGTTCTGCAGCGCCATCACCGTGATGCCGGCCTCCAGGCCGCCCGCACCGCCCAGCAGGTGGCCGGTCATCGACTTGGTGCCGCTCACCTTCAGCGCGCCGCTCAAGGCATGCTCGCCAAACACCACTTCGATGGCCCGCGACTCGTTGCCGTCGCCGGCCGGAGTCGAGGTGGCGTGGGCGTTCACATAGCCCACTTCCTCCGGCTCAATGCCCGCGTCTTTGAGGGCCGCCCTCATGCTGCGCTGCGCGCCCATGCCTTCCGGAGCGATGCCCGTCATGTGGTGGGCATCGGCGCTCATGCCATAGCCGATCACCTCGGCCATAATCCTGGCTCCGCGCGCTTTCGCGAATTCCAGTTCCTCAAGAATCACAATGCCGGCGCCCTCGCCAATCACAAATCCATCGCGATCCTTGTCAAAGGGCCGGCTGGCGCGGGTGGGCTCGTCGTTGCGGGTTGAGAGCGCGCGCATCGCCGCGAATCCACCCACCGAAAGCGGCGTGACAGAAGCCTCGGCGCCCCCGGCGATCATCACGTCCGCGTCTCCGTGCATGATCATTCGCACCGAGTCGCCAATGGAGTTGGCCGAGGTGGCGCAGGCCGTAGCCGTGGCTGAAATGGGTCCCTTGGCGCCATAGCGGATGCTGATCTGGCCGGCCGCCATGTTCACAATCACCGCGGGAATGAAAAAGGGGGAGATCTTGCGTGGGCCCCCGGCCAGCAGATTGGAGTGCTCGCGCTCGATGATTTCGAATCCGCCAATGCCGGAGCCGATAAAGACGCCCACCCGGTCGCCAAGCTCCGGCGTGATCTCCAGGCCCGACTGGGCAATCGCCTCCTCGGTGGCGGCAAAGGCAAAGTGGATGAAGCGCCCCATCTTGCGCGCTTCTTTCTTGTCCAGGAAATTCAGCGGGTCAAAATTCTTGACCTCGGCGGCGAAGGTGACCGGGAATCCAGTCGCATCGAAGCCTTGAATCGGAGCCATGCCGCTGGCTCCGGCCAGCAGCTGCCGCCACACCTCCGGGGCAGTGTTGCCCACACCGCACACCAGCCCGAGGCCGGTGATGACGACTCGACGATTCACCGGCTACTTGCCTTTCGTCTTTTCGTTCTTCTCGATGTAATCAATCGCATCCTTCACGGTCTTGATCTTCTCGGCGTCCTCGTCCGGAATCTCGAGGTCAAAAGCCTCTTCAAACTGCATTACCAGCTCGACCACGTCCAGCGAATCCGCGCCCAGATCTTCCTGAAAGCTGGCTCCGGGGGTCACTTCAGCCTCGTCCACCTGCAACTGCTCGACGATGATCTGCTTTACTTTTTCTTCAACAGCCATGCGTGCTTCTCCTCGTTTTCTTCGGAACTTAGGTGCACTTCGGAGCGAATATCCGTTTATGTTCCGCCTGCCTACAATACCGGCCCGCGGCATGGAAACACAACCACCGCGCCAAAAATTGCGCATGGCCCCGAAACTCCAAGTCTACCGGGCTGGTTGGGGTGTGTAAAGGCGCACTCTCTTCCAATACAAGATGAGCCTGAAGGAGGACTTTGATTCCAATACAAGATGAGCCTGAAGGGGCGGTCATGCTGGGTAGTGAACATCCGCATGGACGAGGCAGAGAAGTTGAGTTTGGAAGCAATTGGCCGGTTCGTGGAGGCCAGCGAGAATATCCGTTTTGAGGGCAAGAATCGGGAGCAGGTGTATGGGTGGGTGGAGCAAGTGCTGATCGAGCGGGAGTACGCTCAGCAAGATAAGGCAGATCGTGGCCTGGTAGGGCGCTACATTGTGAAGATGACCGGGCTGAGCCGTTCTCAGGTGACGCGGCTGATCGCACGCTACACAGCCACCGGGCGAATCCGGCCAACCATCTACCGGCGTCGCCGTTTTGCTGAACGCTACACGCGTGCCGACATCGAGTTGCTGGCCTCGGTCGACGAAGCGCATGAGACCTTAAGCGGACCGGCAACACGGCGCATTCTGGAGCGCGAGGTTCAGCTCTACGGCAAGCAGGAGTATGCGCGGCTGGCGGGGATCTCGGTGGCTCACCTGTATAACCTGCGCAAGAGCCAGCGATACCGCGAGCGGCTTCTGAACTACACCAGGACGCGGCCCACGACGGTTTCGATCGGCGAGCGGCGTAAGCCACAGCCACAAGGTCAGCCCGGATTTCTGCGTCTGGACACGGTGCATCAGGGCGATCAGCCGAACGGCGGGGAGAAGGGCGTCTATCACATCAACGCCGTCGATGAGGTCACGCAATGGCAGGTCGCCGGCGCCACGCCGCGCATCTCGGAGGCCTATCTGGAGCCGGTTTTGGAGCACATGCTGCGCCAGTTTCCATTTCGCATCCTGGGCTTCCACTCCGACAACGGTAGCGAGTTCATCAACAAAACCGTCGCCCAACTGCTGGAGAAGCTGCGCGTCGAACAGACCAAGAGCCGGCCTCGACAGAGCGGTGACAATGGCCTGGTGGAGACCAAGAACGGCGCGGTGATTCGCAAACACATCGGCTATGGATACATCGATGCCAGCCACGCAGACCGCATCAACGACTTCTACCAGGAGTACTTGAATCCGTATCTGAACTATCATCGCCCCTGTGCTCAGGCAGATGTGAGCATCGACGAGAAAGGGCGCAAGTGGGTAAGTTACAAGCGCTATCAGACCCCGCTGGAGACCCTGTCGCTGTTGGACAAACCAGGACAATACCTGCGCGAGGGACTGAGTATGAACGCGCTGAAAAGGGTTGCCGCCGCCATCAGCGATACCGATGCGGCGCGGCGGATGCAGCAAGCAAAAGCCAAACTCTTTGAGCGCTTACGGCTCACCGCATAGGATCGATGGCCAACCAACAGGGCCGAGGAAATGGCGGCCTATGGAAAGCCCGGAAAACGATGATACTGTTTTCCGCCCTTCCCACAGGACCTTGGAAATCGCTCCAATAGAGCAGCAGAAAACGAAGATCATGCGGAGCGATTCCCACATTCCCTCCGCCCCGGAACCAACTGCTAAGCTGAGTTGAATTCAAAACCCGAAAGGACAAAACCCGCTTCGCCTACCCTTCGCTTCTTCAGGCTCATCTTTCAATTGGAAAAGACTGGCGCAGCCAGCAAGAAGATGCTGAAGCCCCGACGGGCAGGGAACCGCGATGTGAAATCAGACCAGATTGGCCCCAATATGCACAGCCAAAAGGCGTACATTAGGCGAAGAGGACCAGAAATCATGATGCAAGCTTTTATTGCCGTGGCGGCGTTGGTCGCAGGGATCCTGCTGGGCTACATCATCCGGGGAAACTCCGCCAAATCCGAGAAGGCCTTGCTGGAAAAGCAGGTCAGCGGCAGCACCGAAGCGCTTGCCGCCGCGCAAAGGCAATTCGCGCAGGCGCAGGCTTCGGCCGACGCTCGCGCCGGCTTCGAATCCCTCGCCGCCGAGCGCGCGAAGACCATCGTCCTCGTCACCACCGAACGCGATGCCGCGCGGCAGCAGGTGCAGGCCGGCTCCGACATCGCCCGCGCTCAGGTCGCTCGCATCAGCCAGCTTGAGGCCGAACTGAATAACGAGCGCCAAAACATGGCCGAGAAGGTCGTTCTGCTCGAAACGGCAAAGCAAACCCTCGCCGACCAGTTCCAGGCCCTCGCCTCTGAAATTCTCGACCAGAAATCCAGGTCGTTCTCAGAGGGCAGTCAGAAAGAGTTGGGAACGCTCCTCACCCCGCTCCGCGATCAGATCAAGGAATTCCGCGAAAGAGTGGAGAAGGTGCAAACCGACTCCACAACCGGAGTCACGGAACTAAAAACGCTCATCGGCACGTTGGGCAATCTCAACCAGGCCTTGACCGAAGAGGCGCGCAACCTGACCACTGCATTGCGTGGCTCGTCAAAGGCGCAAGGCGACTGGGGCGAATTTATTCTCCGCGACCTGCTCGACAAGGCAGGGCTGCGCGAGGGAGAGCAATACGCATTTCAGCAGTCTTTTGCGGTCGAGGGCGAAAATGGCGAACGCGCGCGCTCGGTTCGCACGGACGTCATCATTTACTTGCCGGGAGGCCGCAACCTCGTCATTGATTCCAAAGTTTCGCTCACCGCCTATACCGATTGCGTCAGCGCCGCCGACGAGGACTCTCGCAAGGCAGCGCTCAAATTGCACCTGATCTCGGTGCGAGGCCACATCTCCAGCCTGGCCAAGGCTGGGTACCACAACCTTCCCGGCGTCGAGGCTCCCGACTTCGTGGTGATGTTTGTGCCCATCGAGCCGGCATTCCTGATGGCCCTGCAGTACGACAGTGAACTGTGGGCCGATGCCTACAAGCAGGGGATTCTGCTCGTCGGTCCGACCACTTTGCTCTATGTCATCCGCATCATCAACGTGCTCTGGCAGCAGGAACGCCAGGCGCGCAATGTACGCGACGTGATGAAACGCGGCACCGAACTCTACGAGAAATTCGCGGGATTCGTCACGGATATGGAACTGATCGGCGATAGCCTCCGCAAGACGGATAAGCACTATGAAGAAGCAATGAAGAAGCTGGCCGACGGCCGCGGCAATCTTATCCGTCAGGTTGAACTGCTCAAGGAACTAGGCCTGCGCACCAATAAATCGATCCCCAAGCGTCTGCTCGATCGCGCCGACGTCGATCAAGAGGAACTGTCCCTCGCCGCCGAAGCCGAAGACAGTCTTTCTGGCCCACCGGAGTAGTCCGCAGGCGGTTATCCGTTCATGAGCACCAAAGACTGTCATGTTGAGCGCAGCGAAGCGGAGTCGAAATATCTGCGGTTGCCTTTTCGAGCTTTCCACTCACAAAAAATGCTAACTTCCGAGTCGACGGTTAATCAGGCACAACGAAATAAGTGGGCTGTTCGCGGATAGCTTGTGAGGGCACGCAACTCAGCCGTCTATTCGTGGCCGCCGTGCTGACGTAGCATCTTCGCCAAGTCCTTGTGGCCATCCTGCATCGCCCATCTCAAAGGCGTGATCCCATTTTTATCCCTTGCGTTGATATCGGCTCCGTGGGCCAGCAGGAACTCCGCTTCGCTTTCGTAGCCCATCATCGCTGCGAGGTCCAAGGGCGTGGTGCCGTCAAACTGCCTTGCATTGATATCAGCCCCGTGGGCCAGCAGCAGCCCTGTCACATCTTTGCAGCCCTGCGCCGCGGAGAGCAATGGCGTATCCCCGAAGAAATGGTCCCTGGCGTTGACATCGGCTCCGTGGGCCAGCAGCGACTCCGCCTTCGCTTTATCGCACCCAGCCGCCGCCGAGTGCAATGGTGTGCTGCCCAAGTTGTCCCTGACATTGACATTGGCTCCATGCGCCAGAAGCAGTTCCACCACGTTTGATTTTGCCGAGAACAAGGTCGTATCGCCGCGGTTGTTCGTGGCATCGATATCGGCTCCGTGGGTCAGCAACAGCTCCGTCGTCTCCTCGTCGCCGAGATACGCCGCGGTGTGCAATAGCGGCCACGTGTTGTCGTCCCTGGCATTGACGTCGGCCTTGTTGGCCAGCAGGAACTCCGCAACGTCCCTATGGCCGGAAACCACGGCCCAATACAAAAGTGTCCAGCCTCGATTGCTTTTGCTAAAAACCAAATTGGGACGGTCCTTAAGCAGCCACTTGACTCTGGGTAGATTACCGTTCTCTGCCGCATCGCGAAGAACGAAGCCAAGCACATCATCTAAGCTCTGGAAGCCAACGGCGAAGGCAGCACAGCCCAATGCTAGTAATCCTGCGGACGCGAAGATGAGAATCCTGGTGTAGACCCGGCGATTTAAGAAAGAGCGCACCTTGCTCGCTCCTCAAAGCTTCCACAAAGTATATCCAAGTCTCGCGAGTGAAAGAGGGGGCACGGTGGAGTCCGACCTGATTGTTCAAAATTTGCTGTTGGCGGATCGTGGCCGATGGGGAAGTTTCGAGGCCGATGGATCACGATGGGCTAACCGCGCCAGTCGGGAAAAGCGAAAATCCGCCAAAGATCTGAGATGGCGGTGACTCGACCGGAACGTCAGAAATTCTGAGAGTGGGTCGGTTTGTGTTCGCGGTCTCCCCGGTCCCCAAAAGCGAGGGTGTTCAGTTCCATGACATCCTTTACACATTGTCTCTGGAGATCCTTTACACTTCCGCGCAATCTACTCGACCGCGCCGATGTAGAGGAGCCCGGCCTCGCTCTCGCCGCCGAAGCAGAGGAGGGCAGCACAAACATTTAGTGCCGGAGAGATTTAACGCTCCAGGGAGACGTGGAGAAAACCCCAGACAAACTCCACATAGAGGTCCAGCTTTTCAGCGTGCTCTCCAGTGCGGTCTTGAGTTTCGCGGCGCACCTAACCCCGCTGCTTCTCCATCTCCGCAAACACGTCCCGCAGCCGTTTCCAGGTCGTCGACAGGTCTTCTGGAAGCACGCGGGTCTCGCCGACCGTGGTCATGAAGTTGGTGTCGCCCGGCCCAGCGCGGCATGCGCGTGCAGGTGCAGGTGGCCGGCCACGCCGGCGCCTGCGGCCCGTCCCACATTCATGCCAAAGTTGAATCCGTGCGGATGGTATAGCTGCTCCAGCGCCTTTTCCGTCTGTTGTGCCAGGTCAATCAGCTCATGGGCCGCCTCAATGGGCAGCGCCGCCAGCCGATCCAGATGCGCATACGGCACCACCATGACGTGGCCAGAAGTATAGGGGTAGGCATTCAGGCAGATAAAGCAATGCTTCCCGCGCCAGCACCAGCCCGGCCGCCGCTTCGGCCAGCTCCGGGCTCATTCCGTGCGCAATGGCGTGGTCCACTGAAGCGATCAGGTTGCAGAAGACGCACCCCGTATCACCGGGCCATGCCGCCAGGCTCGCAGGAATGCCGGGACGCGGAGCCCCATCTGCTGTCGTTACGTACGCAAATCGCCAGGGAGTCCAGAGCAGGTCCATCTCACCATGCCGTCGCCATCAGTATAGTGGGCGCGCCCGGCCCCGCCCGCAGCCGCAGAAGTGTCGTCCCATGACTGCCGGTTTGCTTCTCATTCCTGCCCTGTGGCGCGTGAAATTCCAATGGTAATTGCTTTCACAATGCGGTTTAGCCAACCTATTGCATTGACGCTGGAAAGCAGGGGTTGCTACACTCAGAAGCGTAGCTCCCTGCGCGGATTCCAGCAGAGAGCTGCGGCCGCCCTCCCGCCAGCCGTTGCGCGCCTGGTGTTTCCTGAAGGAGACGAGTCGCTTTTCATGCCAGCTCCACTGGCCGGGAAGGCTGTCTCTACGGGAAACTGCAGATCACACGGTGGCAGCGCGGGAAGATCAGGTCTCCGGCATCCCGCCTGGACAGTCCGCAGCGGGTGTGCCACCCCCCAGCGACATGTTCGTCCGTCGCGGGAGCAAGGAATCCCGGAGCTGCAGCAATGGCAAACGTCCTCAATCCCGAACCCGAGAGCATAACCCTGAACACCGAATTGGAAATGCCCACCCTCGATCCTGCGACGGAGCTTGAACAGCCGTCGTCCGAATCCACGTCCAACCCTGAGACCGCCGAAACCCCTGTTTCTTTCGCGATGGACGCCGATGCCCCAACCGAGCCTGTAGCCCAGGCCGAGCCCGTGGTGACCACCGAGCCTGCGCCCACGCAATCCGTTGCGGCCAGCGTTCATGAGCCCGCCGAGCCCGCTGCACAGGTCGAACCAGAAAACACATCTGAGGCCCAGGCCGCGCCTGCCGTTGAAACGGCGCCGGCTGTCGAAACGCCTAAAAAGGCCCCTCACTCTGAACATGGACTTGAGTCCAGGGACGATTTTTCTGCCGCCCTCGAAGCCTTCGAGCGCGAGCAGGCCGCTGAAGCCGCCGCCGTCGAGGCATATGGCGACAAGGTGGTTTCCGGCACCGTCCTCAAGCAGACTGACAAGCACCTCGTGGTTGACGTGGGCCTCAAGTCCGAAGGACTGGTTCCGATTGAACAGGTTTTGGATCACACCGGAGCGGTCAAATTCCAGCCCGGCGACGTGATCGACGTGGTCATCGAGCGCGAGGAGCCCGAAGGCGGCTATCTCGTCAGCTACGAGAAGGCCCAGCGCCTGCGCGTGTGGGACACCATCGAGAAGGCTGCCAACGACAAGACGCCGGTCATCGGCACCGTGGTCAGCCGCGTCAAGGGCGGCCTCACCGTCGACATCGGCATGAAGGCTTTTCTGCCCGGCTCGCAGCTTGAGATTCGCCCCGTGCGCAACCTCGACGGCTATCTCGGCCAGCAGATTGAAGTCCGCGTCATCAAGCTCAACAAGAAGCGCGGCAATGTCGTTGTCAGCCGCAAGGAGATTCTGGAAGAAGAGCAGAACGCCAAGCGCTCCACCACCCTCGAGCACCTGGGCGAAGGCGCGGTCCTCACCGGCACCGTGAAGAACCTCACCGACTACGGCGCATTCGTCGACCTCGGCGGCATTGACGGTCTGCTTCACATCACCGACATGAGCTGGGGACGCCTTACGCATCCCCGCGACCTGGTCAACGTCGGCGACGAGATCCAGGTGAAGGTGCTCAAGTTCGACAAGGACAAGCAGCGCGTTTCGCTGGGCTTCAAGCAGTTGACGCCCGACCCGTGGCTGGACGCCTCCGAGCGTTACCCCGTGGGCGCTCACGTTCATGGGCGCGTTCTTTCGGTCACCGATTACGGCGCGTTCGTCGAGCTCGAGCAGGGCATCGAAGGCCTGGTTCACCTCTCTGAGATGACCTGGTCCAAGCGCCTCAAGCATCCCTCCAAGCTGGTCAAGCCGGGCGACGAGGTCGATACCGTGGTTCTGAGCGTGAACCCGGCCGACCGCCGCATCTCGCTGGGCATGAAGCAGCTCCTCGAGAATCCCTGGGAGAACCTCACTGAGCGCTACCCGGCCGGCACCGTGGTCGAAGGACGCGTTCGCAACCTCACCGACTTTGGCGCCTTCATCGAGATTGAAGATGGCATCGACGGCCTTGTCCACGTCTCCAACCTGAGCTGGACCAAGCGCGTCAAGCATCCTTCTGAGATCGTGAAGAAGGGCGAAAAGGTCAAGGCTGTCGTTCTCGGCGTTGAGCCGCAGAACCGCCGTCTCTCGCTGGGCATCAAGCAGCTTCAACCCGACGTCTGGGAGAGCTTCTTCGCTGCTCATCGTGTGGGCGACGTGGTCCACGGCAAGGTGCTGCGTACCGCGCAGTTCGGCGCGTTTGTTGAGATTGCCGAAGGCGTTGAAGGCCTCTGCCACATCTCCGAAGCGGTGATGGACGACGGCACGCCGGTCAAGCTCGAACAGGGCCAGGAACACGAGTTCAAGATCATCAAGATCAATGTGGAAGAAAAGAAGGTGGGTCTCAGCCTGCGCTCGATTGGCCACGAAGCCAGCCGCGCGGTGGTCGAGAACTACAAGGCGGATACGCACAAGCATCCCGTCTCCAGCTCCACCACAACTCTTGGCGATCTGCTCAACTGGCGCAAGAACGAGCGGTAAGCGTCAGTCGTCAGTGATCAGTTGTCAGTAGTCAGTTAAGCAGAACGGCCACCCCACGGGGTGGCCGTTCTGCGTTTAGGGCTAATGGTTTCCACTCCCCAAGCCGCCGGCCGCCGGGTGCCCCACCCTAACCGCGTAGTTTGCGGTTAGGCTGGGAAAGCAACAACCCTCACCGGCCAGCTAGCAGCTAGAAGCTAAAAGCTGCTTCTCTCTCTTCCCGCCAGCACCACCACGATCCCCAACGACGCCAGCACGCACCCCAGTGCGAACAAAAACGCGCTAGCATATCCGAATGCCCCGATTACCGCGCCGGCAATCGGCCCCACCAGGAAAAACGACACATCCGCAAAGACCGTGTAGACCCCCAGCGCCGTTCCGCGGCTGCGCTCGGGAACGTGCCTCACCGCCTCTACGCCCAGCGCCGGGAACACCAGCGAAAAGCCAAACCCCGCAAGGCCGGCGCCGCAGAGAGCCATCCAGGGCGACCCCGCCCGCCACAGCAGCAACACCCCCACCGATTCCACCGCCAGGCACACCATGCTCACCGGAAAACCGCCAAAGCGATCGATGGAATGAATAAAGAGCAGCCGCGCCGCGATAAACGTGGCTCCAAACGCGGTCAGGCACAGCGCTGCGCCGTTCCAATGGCGGCTGGCGTAGAAGAGCGTTACAAACGTGGCCAGGACGCTATAGCCTACGCCGCCCAGCGCCAACCCCATGCCATGCGGAGTCACTCGCCCCAGCACATCGCGAAACGGCAGGTGCTCGCCGGGGACCACCGGCACCGGCCGCTTTCCGCCGGCCACCAAAAAGCTCGCCCCGCAGATGGCCACGGTCACCAACCCGATTGACCCCAGCCCCCAATGTTGCTCCATCACCACGCCCAGCGGCGCGCCCAGCGCCAGGGCTCCATAGGTGCAAATGCCGTTGAACCCGATTACCTTGGCCGTATGCTCGGGCCCCGCGCTCATAATGCCCCACAGCGTCGCGCCGGTGGATCCCAGGCTCTCGCCCACGCCCAACACCAGGCGGCTCGCCAGCAGGCAAGTCAGGCTCAGCCACGGCGGATTGCGATGCAGCGCCGCCGCAATCAGCAGCAGCACTCCGCTTCCCGTGCAGGCGCCCATACCCCACAACACCGAAATCTTGGCGCCCGCATGGTCGCTGATGCGTCCTGCCCAGGGCCTGCTCAGTAACGTGGCAATGTACTGAATACTGATCACCAGCCCCGCCAGCGCCGCGCTATAGCCCATGCGCAGATGCACGTACTCGGGCAGAATTGCCAGCGGAAGCCCGATCGCGAGATACACCACAAACGTGAAGTAGACATACCCGATAATCCGCCAGGTCCCCTGTGAAGAATGAGGAGCAGGGGCGCGAAGGCTGTCCGTTGCGGAAGAGTTCATGCGGTAAGAGGTAGCCAGTGGAGAAAGGAGCAGCTACCCCAGTATATCGAAGTGTCATTTGCCAACCCCGCCAAGTCAGCCAACTCCGCCGACAACGCCAACTCCGCTAAACTCAATCCATGGCCACGTCCTTCCACATTGAGAACTTCGGCTGCCGCGCCGCCCGCGCCGATGGCGAGGCGATTGCCGATCGCCTGCACGCATCCGGGCATAGCATGCAGCCGACCGCTGAAGCCAATGTGATTATCGTGAATACCTGCAGCGTGACCGCCGAGGCCGACCGCGCGGCCCGCGCCTTCATCCGCCGCGCCCACCGGCTCAATCCCGAGGCCCGCATCGTGGCCACCGGCTGCTATGCCCAGCGCGCGCCGGCGGAACTGGCCGCTCTTCCCGGCGTCGCCGCCGTAGTCGGCAACAGCCACAAGGCATTCGCCCCGGAAATCGCAATCAACCTGGCCAATGATCAGGCCGCTCTGAAGGGTACGGGCTTCAGCCCGTACATCGATTCGCCCGCATCGTCGAGGGCTTTAGCCCCTGAGGAATGCGTTTCAGGCGCAGCAGTTTCCCAAAATTCGCCGGCCATCGTCACGATCCAATCCCTGTTTGCTTCCGCGAACCAGCCTGTCGTACTCGCTGACGACCGCTTCGCGCACTCCTTCCTTGAAGAAGCGCAAGTCGTTCCCGGCGCCCAAACCCGCCCCAACCTGAAGATCCAGGAAGGCTGCGGCAATCGTTGCACGTTCTGCGTCATTCCGCAGACCCGCGGCTCCTCGCGCAGTCTTTCCGCCGAAATCATCCTGCGCCAGGTGCGGGGCTTCGTCGCCGCCGGCGGCAACGAACTGGTCTTCTCGGGAATCAACCTCGGCCGCTGGGGCCGTGATTTCGCACCATCAACTACTGCAACCCGACCCACTTTCGCCAGCCTCGTCCGCGACCTCATCGAGCAGACGGATCTACCCCGCCTCCGCCTCAGTTCCATCGAGCCCATGGACTGGGACGCCGCACTGATCGCGCTCATGGCCGAGTATGGCGGAAGCAGGCTCGCCCGCCATGCTCACCTGCCACTGCAGTCCGGTTCCGACGCCGTGCTGCGCCGCATGCACCGCCGCTACCGTCCGTGGCACTACGTCGAAAAGGTTGCCGCTCTGCTCCGCGCCGCCGGTCCCCATCTCACCCTCGGCGCCGACGTCATGGCTGGCTTTCCCGGCGAAACCGGCCGCGAGTTCGAGGAGACAATGGACCTCATCCGCGCCCTCCCCTTTGGCTACCTGCACCTGTTCCCGTTTTCGCCTCGCCCCGGCACGCTGGCCTGGGCCCTCCATGCCCAGCATCCCGTTCCCGCCCCGGTCGTTGAGGAGCGCATGGCCGCCCTTCGTGCACTTGCCGCGCAAAAGAGTGAAGCGCACCGAAGGTGCTTCATCGGACGCGAACTCGACGCCATCACCCTGCACACGCCGCAGGCGCAAGCGCGTGCCGGCCGCACCTCCGCGCTGAGTGAGAATTTTCTTCCCGTCGAGATCGCAACTTCAATGCCCGCCAACCGGCTGGTTCGCGTCCGCGTCACCGGAATCGGGGCCGAAACTGTATTGCTTGCAACCGAAGCGGCTCGCGCTGCTACAGCGCCCGCGTTGTATGCCGCTGTCTGACCTGCCCGGCAGCACGCCTCGCTCGCAGCCAAACCAATGTTATACTCAGGGTGCGTTCGCGAGCCCGTCGCGAGGCCGTAAGACCACTGCACGCGGGCAGCGATCACCTTTTGGAGGAGCATCATCGCACTCGATAAACGCTCGGCAAAGTCCTTTATTCGCATCAACGACCGAATTCGCGCACGCGAAATCCGCGTAATCGACGAAAACGGCGAGCAACTCGGCATCCTGCCGCCCTTTGAGGCGCTCAAGATTGCCCGCGAACGCGGCCTTGATCTGGTCGAAGTTTCGCCCACCGCTGTCCCGCCCGTTTGCCGCATCCAGGATTATGGCCGCTACCTTTACGAGAAGGAAAAGAGCGAGCGCGCCGCCCGGAAAAAGCAAAAAGTCATCACCATCAAGGAAGTCAAGTTCTCCGTGACTGTGGACGAGCACGACTACCAGACCAAGAAGAATCAGGCCGTCCGCTTCCTTTCCGATGGCGACAAGGTCAAGGCCAGCCTCCGCTTCCGTGGCCGCCAGATGGCTCACCGCGAGCTGGGATACAACATCATCAACCGGCTCATCCAGGACATCGGCGATGCCGGCATCGTCGAGTTCATGCCGCGCATGGAAGGCACCATCCTCCACGCCATCCTGGCTCCATCAAAGAAGCAGGAAGCGCCCAAGCCCAAGCCCTCCGTACCCCAGCAACAGGCCGCGCCGCGCCCGCCCGTTTCGCAGGCCCAGTAGTCTGCACCCATCCACGAAGGGCCTCCGCCTCGGGGGCCTTTTTACTTGGTCCAAGATCACAAAGTCTCTGAATTCGCTGTGCTAGACTCCCTGTCGTTATGCGAATCGGACTTTGTGCGCTGCCAATTCTTCTGCTTTTCTCTGCATTACCGGTCACAACGCTTTCTGCCCAGCAAGCCAACGCGCCGCATCTTGAAAAACGCGGCGCTACCCTTCAGCTCATCGTCGATGGCAAGCCCTTTTTGATGCTGGCCGGCGAACTCCACAACTCCTCCTCGTCCAGCCTCGACTACATGAAGCCCATCTGGCCCAAGCTCGCCGCCATGGGCCTCAACACGGTGGTCACGCCGCTGAGTTGGGAGTTGATTGAGCCGAAGGAAGGCGTCTACGACTTCGCCCTGGTTGACGGCCTCCTGGCCCAGGCGCGCGAGCAGCATGAGCGCATCGTCTTTCTCTGGCTCGCCACGTGGAAGAACGGCGTGTCGAGCTACGCGCCGGTCTGGGTCAAGGCCGATACCCATCGCTTTCCGCGCGTCGTCGAGCATGGCACAGAAGTCGAGGTCCTAAGTCCGCAGGGTGCCGCTTCCCAACAGGCCGACGCCCGCGCCTTCGCCGCCCTCATGCAGCACATCAAGCAGGTCGATACCGATCACACCGTGCTCATGATGCAGATCGAGAACGAAGTCGGCGTGCTGGGCGACACCCGCGACCACTCCGACGCAGCCAACCGCGCCTTCGACTCTGCCGTGCCGCAGGAACTCACCAGCTATCTCAAGGCGCACCATGACGCGCTCTATCCCCGTTTAAAGACGCTGTGGGATGCCAACGGCGACAAGACCGCAGGAACCTGGGCGCAGGTCTTCGGCGACACCGAACACGCCGACGAAATCTTCATGGCCTGGCAGTACGCCCGCTTCATCCAGGCCGTCACGGCTCAGGGTAAGGCCGCCTATGACATTCCCATGTATGTGAACACCTGGCTGGCGGGCGATGACACCACCCCCGGCGAATATCCCAGCGGAGGCCCCGAGCCCTGGGTCGTCGACGTGTGGAAAGCCGCTGGATCGGCCATCGATGTCTACTCGCCCGACCTATATGCGGAAAACTTTACCCAGTGGTGCCGACGCTACCACCGCGAAGGCAATCCCCTGTGGATGCCGGAGACCCGTGGGGGAGCCGCCGGAGCCGCTAATGTCTTTTACGCGCTCGGCGAGGAGGCCGGACTCGGCTTCTCTCCCTTCGGAATCGACGATGAAATGGATCCCAACGGCGACCTGGCCGCGAGCTATCGGGAGATCGCCAGTTTCACGCCGTTGCTGCTCCAGCACCAGGGCGCCGGCGACGTGCACGGCTTCGTGCTCGACAGAGATCATTCCTCGGTGGATTTCACCATGAGCGGCTACACGGTCCATGTGACGCTCGACGAGATCTTCGGCAACCATGCCCAGGGCGGCTTCGGCCTCGTCATGGCCACCGGACCGGACGAGTTCCTGGGCGCCGGCAAGGGCTTCCGCGTCACCTTCGAGCCGCGCACCGGCTTGCACGCAGGCATCGCCGCGATCGATGAGGGTCACTTCGAAGAAGGTAAATGGATTCCGGGCCGTCGCCTCAACGGCGATGAAAATGACGGGGGACATTTTTGGCGCTTTGACCCCCGGCAGGTCAGAACCGAAACGGTAAAGCTCTATCGGTTTGAGTAGGAGCAGCGGAAGGGTACTGCCCTGTTCGGCAAGTTTTGAAAGGGCACGATTTCAATCGTGCCGTGAGGACTTTAACCCGTGGGGGGATTCGCCGTCCAAAACAGGGCACCCAGCGCGAACCCAGCGGAAGCTTTGTCTGGCGGCAGCACCAGCCTTGCGTTATACTGGTTGAAGCCTCAAGTGGCCAGGGGTGTCCCTGTCTCAAGGCAAATGCGGCGGAGTTGATCCTTTCGCCGGACAAAGAGAAGAAAATGCCCAAGTTGAAAACCCATACGGGCGCGAAAAAGCGCTTCAAGAAGACTGGAACCGGCAAGATTGTGCGGCACCAGACCAAGACGCGCCATATCCTTTCGTCCAAATCGCCAAAAGTGAAGCGGAAGCTCGGCAAGAAAGTCCTCGTTTCCGACGGTGATTTCGCGAAGGTCGCGCGCATGATTCCTTACGCCTGACCATTGCCCTGACCTTTGAATGGGGCAGCCCTTTGGATAAGGGCTGCGCCACAAATGCAGATGGGCCAGAACAAGGCCCCCGCCAGTCCGAACAGCGTCTGGACCGGCGAGAGATCAGGCACGACAAGAGCGAGTGAAGAGGTTCACCGCGCCGCCCCCAAAGGCCGCGCCTCCTGCCTCCAGCCGCAAGCACAGAAACGCTAAATGGAGAAGCACCATGCCCCGTGTAAAACGCAGTACCAAGCGCAGCGACCGCCGCAAGAAGATTCTTGAGCGCGCCAGCGGTTATTTCCTTACCAAGTCCAAGCTCTACCAGGCCGCCCAGGAAGCCGTCGAGCGCGGCCTCAAGTTCGCCTACACCGGCCGTCGCCAGAAGAAGCGCCAGTTCCGCTCCCTTTGGATCGTGCGCATCTCCGCCGCCGCCAAGCTCAATGGCACCAGCTACTCCCAGTTCATCAACGGACTGAAGAAGGCCGGCATCGAACTCGATCGCAAGATCCTCTCCGACATCGCCATCAAGGATCCTGCCGGCTTTACCAAGCTTGCCGAGCAGGCCAAAGCCGCTCTTGCCGCCAAGGCCGCATAAACTGCCAGAGCAGCATGGAAAGACTCCACCCGGACTGGTGGTCCCCTCGACAGGGCTTCTTAATGAGGGAAATCGGTAAATCGCACAGAAAAGCCCCGGCGCAAGCCGGGGCTTTTTCAGTGAAGGTTCGAATCGCTCAGGGCTGCGAAGGAATCACCCCCGGCTCAAACATATCCGACAAGTCGTTCGCGTTGGCCGCATCTCCAAGATACGGAGATGATCCACCCGTTGCCTTTACATGGAAGATTTCCTGCATCGTGCGCAGGTCCGATGAGTGGGAGTAGTCGATCGGGCTGGCGTAGGGAAGTCCTCCCTCGTTCGCGTGCGCCAGGTTAGAGATCACGATCTCGCCGATGGTATGGGCGAAGTCGTCCGCGTTGTCGCCTGCCTCGCCGTCCGATTCGCTTTCATCCCACCACAGAATGATCACGCCTCCGTCCTTATACGCTTGCGAGCCCATGATCAGCGGTACGAGCCGGCTCACCGTGTTGTCGCCCGCTCTGATGTTGGAAGCATCGCCCGTCAATCCCACAAAGCCCCCAGAGAGACCGCTGTGCATTTCGTTGTACTGGTCCGGCGTAATCCAGTTGTAGTCCGCCACGCGATTGTCGGCCAGGTCGAAGGCCAACTGCTGTAACGGGGCGTAGTTCCTTGCCAGCGGATTCGAGGTGGACAAATCGTTTCCGCCATTCGTGTCGCTGAAGAACACCATGGGATTGTGCTTCGGCGCGTAGTTGTATTGGGTAGAGTCGTTATAGGCATTCAGGTAGTTGCCTGGCCCAAACACCCCCGACAGGCTTGCCAGCGGAACTGTCCACTGATTCTCCGGCAGGGGCAGATTGATCAGTTTGCCATTGCTTGTCGTCAGGTCGATGTCCTCCTGGTACGACTTCCAGGTCCGCCCGGTGCGCTGCAGCAAACCGCTCAAGTGCTGGGTCGTGGTCTGTGCGTTGGGAGGATTGTCCGCGTAGGGATCGTCATCGTCCAGGATGCCGAAGTTCGTTCCCGCTTCCGACCAGAGGTACTGCGGTTCCGAAGGATGAATATGCGGATTGGTCCCGCTTTCGGTGGCCAAGACGTTGTGGTACGCCGTCGCGTACGCCACATGCGGGCTGATGTTCACCAATTGGCCATCGATGTAGGCCGTTGCCGTCCCATTTACCAGGCTGTTGATAAACGGCGCGTTCGGATTCTGATAAATCGGCTGAATTGCGCCGGTCACGGTGGTGGGCTGTGTCCAGTCGTGGTTCTCCAGGGCGATGACGAACACGTGCTTGATCTGACGGTCGTCCTGATCATTATCGTGATCCTCGGCAATCACGACGCGGCTGCAAAATGAAGCTACCAGGACAAGGCCGGCAAGAGTTCGAAGAGACAAGAAACGGGTCATGGGATCCTCCAGATGTGTGGGGAAATGGGGAGTACGCACAGGGCGGCAGGCCAAAGACTCCAGCCACAACGCCCGTTGCAAGGAGATTCGTAGCAGGCGATTGTTGCACTGAGATGAGCACCACGTGAAAGAACAAGTGTCATCCCGCAGACTCCGCGGCCCCTTCGTTCGGGCGCGCATTGGCGCAAGGCAATCGTTTATCCTGTTGGTTACGCAATGACGAACGAAGCAATCCCCAATTTGCACGAATTTAACGACTCCGCGCTCGATCGAGCCTTTGCCGCGCTGGCCAAACAGGCCCGCGACGACGCAGCCGCGCTCAACTTGCCCGAGGCCCTCGAAGCCTTCCGTCTCGAGTGGCTGGGCCGCAAGCAGGGCCGCCTCAACGAAGTCTCCGCCCGCTGGCTCAAAGCTGCACCGCCCGAGGCCAAAAAGGCGCTTGGCCAGCGCTTCAATGCGCTCAAGTCGCTGGTCGAAAAGCTGCTCGACGACGCCGCAGACGCGGGCGGCAACTGGAACGACGTCGCCCTCGCCGCCGAGGCCATCGACATCACCCTGCCCGGCACACGCCGCCTCACCGGCGCCGAGCACCCCATCACCCGCACGCTGAACGAAATCACCAGCGTGTTCGCGGCCCTGGGCTATTCAGTCGGCGTAGGCCCCGAAGTCGAAACCGACTACTACAACTTCGAGTGCATGAATTTCCCCCCCGGCCATCCCGCTCGCGACACGCAGGATACCCTCGTCATCGCCAACCAGGACCGCCGCTCGCAGCGCGACCGCCTGCTGCTGCGCACCCACACCTCGCCAGTACAGATGCGCACCATGGAGCAGCAGCCGCCGCCGGTGCGCATTGTCATTCCCGGCAAGGTGCACCGCAATGACGCGCAGGACGCCACCCACTCGCCAATCTTCCACCAGGTTGAAGGCCTCTGCGTCGACCGCAACATCACCTTCAGCGACTTGAAGGGCACGCTCGACCACGCCATGAAGGCCCTGTTCGGATCGTCGGTCAAGACACGTTTTTTCCCGTCGTTTTTTCCCTTCACCGAACCTTCGGCCGACGTGCAGATCAGTTGCATCTTCTGCGGAGGCAAGGGCTGCCGCAAATGCAAGCAGTCCGGCTGGATTGAGTTGCTCGGCTGCGGCATGGTCGACCCCGCGGTCTTCGCCTTCGCCGCGGAAAAGCAGCCGGCCTACGACCCGAAAAAAATCTCCGGCTTCGCCTTCGGGATGGGCGTCGAGCGCATCGCGATGATGAAGTACGGCATCAGCGAAATCGGACAGCTTTATGCGGGCGATATGCGGTTTCTGGGGCAGTTCGCGTGAACCAGCGGAGATAGTTAAGAGCGGAGTTAGCAGTTAGCGGTGTTAGCGGAGTTAGGGAGACGACTCGCGGAAAGGTGAGGCCATGTGGCGCTGGATCGTTCGCGTATATGTTGCCTTCATTGTTTTCATTTTCCTTCAGTTCTTGTTTGCTTTGGGATTGCTGCGGATCGATCATTTGCTTCTTAGGATCGGGGTTTATGGGTTGAACAGCCAGATGCATCAGCACTTGCTGGTCACAATGCTCTTGATCGGCTTGGGAACGGGCCAGATTTACCTTGGGTCGAACTTTACGGGACGCGGCTGGTTCCGATCAAAGAGCGGCATGACATATGAGGGATTCAAGCTAGAAGTGCTGAAACCATGGAGTTGGCTGATCGTAAGCCCGGTTCTCCTGGCAGGCGTCTTCTTCTGGTATGCGATTCAGAAGGAAAGCGGTTCACTGGCCCAGATCAGTTGGCAGAGCTTCTATGAAGGTTTTCTGATGCCCAAATGCTCGAACGTCAAGGTGCTTGGAATCGGCAGAAATCCCGATTGCGGCATAAACGTGATGTTTCTCGGGACCTGGGTCGCCGCAATTGGGTATTCGTTGGCTCCGGTGGTCCGCAAACTCGTTTTGATTTTGTATCGGGACATCAGGGTTCAGACTTAATGGGCGTTCGACAAGATTCGTTTGATTCTCTGTGAAGGCAGATAGGGAATGAAGATTCTGACAAAGTGGCTACGGAACTACATCCCGGAAATCCCGGCGACCGACACCCAGCTCGCCGAGGACCTCACCCTCCGCGGCATCGCCGTCGAGGGCATCTACGATCTCGGCCCCGGCAACGGCTCCCTCTACGAAATGGACATCACCACCAACCGCGTCGACGCCATGAACCACTACGGCATCGCGCGCGAGGCCGCCGCCATCTACGGCGTTGAGCTGGTGCCGCTTGTCACCACTCTCCCCAAGCCTCAGCCGTCCGCCCACGATTTTCCGGTTCGCATCGAAGCCGCAGACGCCTGCGGCCGCTTCACCGCGCGCGTATTGCGCGGCATCACCATCGGCGCCTCGCGCGACTGGTTCCCCGGCGCGGAAGTCGCCACGTACTTCAGTCTCCTCGAACAGAAGCTCATCTCCAACGCCGTCGACGCCACCAACTTCGTCTGGCTCGCCATGGGCCAGCCTACCCACGTCTTCGACCTCGACAAAGTCGAAGGCGGCATCCTCGTCCGCCGCGCGCGTAAAGGCGAGCGCCTCAAGACGCTCGACGGCGTCGAGCGCATTCTCGATCCCGAAGACCTCATCATCGCCGACCACGTCAAGCCACTCGGCCTTGCCGGCGTCATGGGCGGGTGGGACACGATGATCACAGCCGACACAAAAAACGTGCTCGTTGAAGCCGCATGGTTCGAGCCCATGGCCGTGCGCCGCACTGCGCGCCGCCACGGCCTGCACACGGATGCCAGTCATCGCTTCGAGCGCGGAGCCGATTTCAACGCCGCTCCTGTCGCCTCGGCTCTCGTAACCCGCATCCTGCTGGCCAACGGAGGCTCGCTCGAAGGCGATCTGGTCGATGTACGCGTCCCCGCATTTGAAGCCCGTACTGTGCTCCGTGAGCCCATCTCCCTCGCGCTCAGTGAAGTTCATCGCATCCTCGGAACCACCCTCGACAGTCAAGGCATCAGCGCCGCCACTGTTGAGTCGGTCCTCACCGCCCTCGGGTGCAAGCTCGCTGCCCACCACGCAAGCACGCCTGGAGGCGCCTCATGGCAAGTCGCCCTCCCCAGTTGGCGCCTCGACCTCGAACGCGAAATCGATCTCATTGAGGAAGTCGCACGCGTCTATGGCTACAACCGCTTTGCCAACACATTGCCCTCCTTCGGCGAGGGCGTACAGGCGCTGCCGTGGGCCGAAGCCGAATCCACCGTGCGCCGCACGCTGCTCGCGGCGGGCTTCAACGAAGCCATCGCCAGCACCTTCTGCTCCGCCCCCGAGGCCGCGCTCACCGCTCCGCAGCCTGGCCTGGTCGTTCCGCTCGGCAATCCGCTCAGTGAAGAAGCCGGCGTCCTGCGCCCCTCGTTGGTTCCCGGCATGTTGGCCATGGTTTCGGGCAATCTGAATCGCGACGTCGACGACGTACTCCTCTTCGAACTGGGCACCGTCTTTAGTGGCGCCACTGACAAAGTCGAAGAGCGACCCGCCCTCGCCTTCGGCGCCATCGGCAGCCTGCCGGAGCAAAGCTCGCTCCACCCTCCGCGCAAGATCGAGTTTCACGACCTCAAGGGCGTGGTGCAGCAGGTGCTGTCGCGCTTTCAGGCCCACGGCATCTACTTCGACCGCTTTCCTCCTGAGGCCGGCCTCACGCCGCCCTGGCTCCATCCTTACCGGTCAGCGCGCGCCGCGGCGGATGGCATCACCGTGGGCTGGTTCGGCCAGCTCCATCCGCGCGAAGCCGCGGCCCGCAAGTTGAAGGAACCCGTTCTCATCGGCGAGCTCTACCTCGATCGCCTCTACAAGCTGCCGCTGCGCCAACCCGTCGCGCGCGAAATCTCGCGCTTCCAGCCCGTGCGCCGCGATTTCTCCCTCATCCTCGACGAAAGCATTCCATGGGAAGCCGTGGACCGCGCCCTGGCGTCGCTCGAAATTCCCGAACTGGTCGAGTGGCGCGTCCGCGAAGTGTTTCGCGACGCCCGCCTCGGCGCGCGCGAGTACTCGCTGCTGATGGGCGTCACCTTCCAGGCTCCCGACCGCACCCTGCGCGAAGAAGAACTGCAAAGCTTCCAGGTGCACATCGTTCAAGCTGTTAACAAGGCCGGCGCGCGCCTGCGCACTTAACCCCCAATGCCGCTCCCGTTGGCGCTATACTTGCACGGAAAGCCCGACCTGCGGAGGTCAAAATTTCATGTCGCAATCATTCTGGAACTCCGATATCGCCGAAGCGCCGCAGACGGAGCAACATGCCGTGGATTCGCCTGCCGAACCCGCGGCTCTGGCTCTCAGCGCAAATGATTTTTCGGCTCTCGAAGAACGCGTCCTGCGCGCCATCGAACTCGTAAAGCACGAGCGCCAGGCTCGCACCGCCGCCGAAGAGCGCGCCGCCAAGGTCGAGGCGCAACTCAGCCAGCAGGACCCGCTCGTCGATCAACTGAAGCAGGAAGTGAGCTCTCTCCGCGCCGAGCGTGATCAGGTGCGGCAGCGCGTCGAGCGGCTGCTTTCCCAACTCGATTCACTTGAACTGTGAGGTCGGCATGGCCCAGGCCCCAACCCAGAACCGCTCCGGATACACCACGGTCAGCATCTACGACCAGACCTATCATCTCAGCGGACAGGACCCCGAACATGTCCGCCAACTGGCCGCCTGCGTCGACGCTAAAATGCGCGCCGTGGCCGCCCACGGGCGCACCGTGGACTCGCTGCGCGTAGCCGTGCTGGCCGCGCTCAACCTGGCCGACGAGCTTTCGCAATCCGCAGGCGGCGACGCCGCTCTGGGCCGCGCCCGCGTTGCCACGCTCAGCGGACTCCTCGATGAAGTCCTGGAAGCAGAACGTCCCACAGGCTCCTGACATTCCCTGGCATCTTCCGGTCGTTGCGCGCCGTCCGGCGACCGGTCACGATCGCAAAGATCAGGGCGGTGGCGACGAGGCGTGACGGCCCGGTGAGCATAGAGCGCGCTCCATCGGCGATACTTTGAAGAAGTGCCATTCACACTTTCACACGCCGCTGCGGTCATTCCATTTCGGCGGACTCGCTTTGTCATGTCCGCACTCGTAATGGGATGCTTTGTGCCCGATTTTCCCCATTTGCTTTCCCTATCGCCTCGCATGTATTACGGCCATACGTTTCCTGGCATGTTTCTGGTTGATTTGCCGCTCGCTTTGGTGGCGCTCTGGTTGTTTCACACCTTCATCAAGAAGCCGATGCTGACGTTTCTGCCGGATGGGTTTCGGCGGAGGCTCAGGACCAGCGTGACCAGTTTTTCTTTCTGGCCCTTAAAGCGTCTTGGACTGATTATCCTTTCTATCCTCGTCGGCACAGCGACGCACCTTGCCTGGGATGCGTTCACTCACAACACATCAGGGATCTCTCAGAACTGGGCACTCCTGCGGAGATATGTCGAGCTGCCGCTGACCGGCCAAATGCAGATATGCAAACTGCTCGAGTATGGCAGCAGTGCCTTTGGACTCGTGGTGGTAGCCGTTTGGATCTGGCACTGGTACCGCACCAGCAAACCGTCGGCCTATCCGGCTGCCCTGCGCTTTGATGGAGCGCAGAGGCGCACTTTCGTGGCTACCCTGCCGGCCCTTGCCATCCTCGTCGGCCTCCTTCGCGCTTATTACGCACAGCCAGTCCACCGGGGAATTCGGCCTTTGGTGCACTTGACGGCCAACACCCTGATTTCAGCCATCACGTTTTTCCTGTTGGGATTGCTGGTCTGCGGCGTCATCGAGCGGGTTCTTCATCGTTGGCGGTTTCCGGTCAGCGTGGGTGGCCCACCCTGATTCTTTCCAAGCTCGCCGATTCAGGCCAGCCCCCAGGGCTATGGCGGCGATGCATAATGAGATCGTGAACCCCTTCAGCTTTGCCCCCAAGACGCCGCCGTGCGCGATCCACCACGGTTCAACTCGCCAGACGACCGGCGCCAGAATCGCTCTCCTGCTGCTCATCGCTCTCGCCGCTGCGCTGCCGGCAGTGCAGGCGCAACCCGCCGCGGAAACAAGCCCCGCGCAGACCACAGCCACCCCCGGCGCATTTCAGGCCAGCTTCCCTGCCTACCGCGTCCGCCTGCGCGAAGGCACCGAACTGGGCCCGGTGCCGGCTCTCGAGGTCTACCGGAATGAACAGCTCATGTTTCGCTTCCCCCTGATTTCGGGCCTCGATTCAGCCTCCGGACACGAGCATCTCACTGGAATTCAATACCAGGTCCGCCCGCTTGAGCCCGCCAGGAGCGGCGCGCTCTACGAGATCGTAGCCACCGCCGCCAGTTCCTTGTGGACGCGGCGGGAATTCCACTGGCGTCTTTACGCCGATCACATCGAGTTCGACCAGGCCGCCTGGGGAGATGGCAAGCTGGGGCGCTGCTACTTCTTCTCCGACGGCATGCCGGGGCGCTGGGACAAAGGCGAGAGCGACGGCCCAGCCTGGAACACTACCCTCATGCCGGACCGTTACTGGACCCCTGCGCCAAACCATGCCAACCAGTGGGAGTTCTCGATCGCCGAGCCGCAGACACTCGGATTCAGCTCCGACGCACGCAAGGGGTCCGAGCAGGACTTTCGCCCCGCGCAGATGAACGACCTCTTCAGCCCGCCGCCGCTGATGCTCGCCTTCCACCGCGACGGCGAGTGGGCCAGTGTGGGCGTGGGCACCCAGCCCGGCCAATATCGCTTCCCCGCGCTGGAGTATTCCGGTTCGCGCTATGCCGGGGCCGCCTGGTGGGTAGACTACCTAGGCTATCAGACTATCAGCAGAGCGCCCGGCGGTGAGTTTCACTCGCCCGTAGCGGCCGTGCATTTTGCTTCCAGCGCGCTCGACACGCTGCAGCAGTACACCAGCTGGATGCGGCAAAGTGGATTCGGCACCGCGCCAAGCTTCCCCGATGTGGCCTGGCACCACCTCCCGGTCTTTTGCGGATGGGCGGAGCAAACCACGCGCGCCGTTCCTTTTGGCCGCGCGCCCAACACCGAGGCGACCCAGAAGAACTACGAAGCGTGGGTGGCGGAGCTGGACCAGCGCAAGCTGCCGGTGGGAACCATCGTCATCGACGACAAGTGGCAGAAAGGCTATGGCTCGTTCGACGTCGATACGCAGAAATGGCCTGACCTGAAGGGTTTCGTGGCCGCACAGCATGCGCGTGGGAGGCACGTCCTGTTGTGGGTTCCCGTGGCCCATACCGATGGCCTGCCGGATGCGCTCTGCATTCACGACGAGCATGCAAAATGCATAGCGCCGGACCTGGGAAATCCCAAGTATGAAGCCTTCCTGCGTGCTCAAATTCGCAACCTGGTCGGGAACGTAGGAGTGGATGGATTCAAGGAAGATTGGGTGTGGGCGCCGGATACGGCTGGTCTCCCCGTGTCCCCGGAGTTCGCCGGAATCGAGGCCGTGCGGCGCTTTCAGCAGATTCTTTATACCGAGGCGCATCGCTCAAAGCCCGATGCCATGGTGGAAACTCAGACGCCCAACGTAGCTTTCCGCGACTCGTCCGATGTGCTCCGGCTGAACGACATCTGGTACGCCACCCGCGATGTGGTGAATGTGCTGCGAGAGCGCGCGCGGATCGCCCATATCTCCGGATGGCCCCTGGTAGACACCGACAATGCCAGTTCCACAACCCTCGAAACCTGGTGGCAATATATGCAGGCTCAGCCCTCCATCGGAATCCCGGCGCTCTATTTCATACACCATACCGAGTCCACCCTGGAGGAACCGCCGGAGTCCGACTGGGTGGCGCTCAGTGGAATCTGGACCCGCTATATCGCCGCTCTGCCGCAGGAGACGCCGGGGAAATGAAGACCCTCATTTCCGCATTTGAGCGACTTTTCCTCAGCAAAATGCCCACACTGGACGATCTTGAAAAACAGCGTGATCTGTGGAACCGCTTTAAAATTCCAGTTAAATCTCTCAATTGTCCGCTACCGAACGTACTTTTCCGCGTCCATTGCTTAAGTTACAAGTATCGGCTTTCCCTTCAATGTTGACCGTACCGGGTGATCGGCCTTTGGTCCGCGGCTTCTCACCCGGCGCCCATGGGAAGAATTTATGTCGGAGCCGCAAAAACTGCGCAGCGTATTCGTCGTCGATGACGAGCCCGTCATCGCCAGCAGTCTGGCGATGATCCTGCGCGCCAACGGGTTCGACGCCAAGCCCTTCACCCATCCGCAAGAAGCCTTGCTGGCCACCCGGACCGAGTGTCCTAACCTGCTCATCTCCGACGTAGTCATGCCCCAGCTCTCGGGAATCGAACTGGCCGTGCAAGTCTTGGAAAACTGCCCAAATTGCAAGGTTCTGCTGTTCTCCGGGCAGGCCGTTACCTCCGACCGTCGCGGAGGCGTGCGCCAGAACGGCCATCATTTCGAGGTGCTTCCAAAACCCCTGCATCCGGCTGACCTGTTACGGAAAATCGAGAGCTTGACTGGAGAAAGTCCGTCTCGCCGCCCCGCCAGCGGCGTTCCCGGCAAGGGAATCTCCAGCCTATCCGCCTGACCGCGCCCGCTCAGAACAAGCGTAGACTGGCCCTGAAGCTTCCGCATGATTTGTACGAAGGACGAGCCATGACGGCTTTGCCGGAACCGCCGCCAAGAGGAAGAATCGAGCAGCAAAATCGCGATGCTCGCTTCGCCATGGGTCTCTCTCTGGTCGTCGGCATGCTCATGCTGGTCGGCAAAGTCGCGGCCTACTGGTTTACCGGTTCCTCGGCCATCTTTTCCGATGCCGCCGAATCAGTCGTACATGTAGTCGCTGTCGCATTTGCGGTTTTCAGCCTGTGGCTGAGCACCCGGCCGGCCGTTCCGGAATTCCACTATGGATTCGAGCGGATCACCTTCTTCTCCGCCGGCTTTGAAGGCGCCATGATCGTGCTGGCCGCCGGAAGCATCATTGTGACCACCACTCAGAAGTGGATGCGCGGTCTCACCTTCGATCATCTGGGAAACGGTATAGCACTGGTCCTGGCTGCCGGCGTGTTAAACGCCATCCTGGGCTGGTATCTGCTGCGCACGGGCCGGCGCAATCATTCCCTCATCCTTGAGGCGGATGGAAAGCACGTTCTCACCGACAGTTGGACCAGCTTTGGCGTCGTCGCCGGCCTGCTGCTGGTCATGGCCACCGGGTGGAAGCCGTTCGATCCGCTCGTCGCCTTTGCCGTCGCCGCCAATATCCTGTGGTCAGGCGGCCGGCTCATGTGGCATTCCACGAAGGGGTTGCTCGACTACTCCGACCCCAGGATCGGTCACCAGATTCGCAATCGCCTCGATCTCTTGTGCGAAGATCTGGGGCTGCAATACCACGGCGTACGTTTCCGCAACACCGGCTACCGGCAGATCATCGAAGTGCACCTGCTGTTTCCTCACACCATGGCGGTAGGCGAAGCACATCGCCTGGCCACCATGCTCGAAGAGCGCCTGATGATGGATCTGGAGGTGCCCGCCGAGGTCACCACCCACCTTGAATCTCTTCAGGATCACTCCGAAGTGCATCACGTAACCCACTACACAGGACGGCCCGACTAAACTAAAACTCCAGCCGTAGACCAAACTGCGCGCCCGTCGGCCCCTGCAGCGAAGCAATGGAGCGGTAAACGGAGAAGATGCTGCCGGCGCTTTCGCCCGCGTTGGCAAAGGACTTTTGAAAGGCCGCGTTGGTGCGCTCCAGGCTGTTAAAGGTCTCCGCCAATGCGTCAAAACGAAAGCGCTGGCCCCAGGCGAGAGTCTTGGTCAGGCGGGCATTCATATCGATGAAGTTCATCCCGATAAACTCGGTGCGGCTGGAATAATCGCCGCTGCCGCTGAGCACGTAGCCGTGAGAGAATCGCTGGCGCCAGTTCGATGCCGGATCCCCCGAGGTGTGCAACACGCCGGTAAAGGAAACACGGCGAAGATCGTCGCTGATATAAGAGCCGTTGCCCTCGGTGCCGCTGCCCTCTTCCGTCGAGCGAGTGTAGGTGACCCGATAGTTGCCCCAGCGAACCGGATCCTGCGTGAAGGAGACAGAGAGCCCCTGATACGACGATTCCGCCCCGGTTCCTTCTTCTGCGCCGCGAAAAGTATTGCCCGAGTGGCATGCGGCGGGCGTGGCGCAAAGCAGTGCGGGGCGAAACACCGGCATGGCCAGTTGCACGCCCCGGCCAAATTGGTAGTCGGAGGAAACCCACGTGTGGGCGCTCAGCCGCTGCTCGATGCCGAAGTTTGCCGTTTCGACATAAGAGTTCTGAATGAGGGGACTCACCAGCGTGAAGTCGGCCATCTGGCCGGCCGTCCCTCCGCTCCGGCTCGCGAAGTGGGCGGCGTCTTGAATATCGGTCGGGCTGCCGGGCCTAGTGGAGGCAGGCAGCATGGGCAGCGGGAGCTGATCGTAATAGATCGCGCCGCCGCGAATCACTGTGCGTGACGAGGGAGACCATGCGAAACCCACCTGGGGAGCAAGATTGTTGGTGTCCGTTTTGAAGCCCTTCAACGGTTGGATCTCGTAACGCACTCCGCTGGTGAGCAGCAGATTCGGGCGAACTTGCCGCTGGCTCGCAATATAGAGCCCTGCGCCGCGGCTGGACTGGCTGAATGATGAATCGCCGGAACCCGCTCTCCCCATGGCCGATTCAAGGAACGACACGCTCATCTCGTTAAACAGGAAGTCGCCGCCAAAGCGGAGGCTCTGGCCTCCTACCTGGCGATACACATTGTTCGCGGCCTCCAGCACCCGGTCGCGCCGCACGGTGGGCAGGCCCGATTGAACACCCACCTCCGGCGAGCCCGCGGGCAGGCTTATCTCACCGGCAGTGAATTGCACGCGGGTCTCGTTCACGGTGTCGGGAGAGAGATCCGCGGTATTCGCAGCCGTTGCGGAAATTTGACTCAAATGGCGGGTGTTCACCAGTTTGGGCGATCCGTCGGCGCCTCGGCCGGCCAGGCTGCTGCGAGCATCACCGGCGTTCACTCTGGTGTACATGGAATCGCGCGCGCTGAAGCGGTGATCGATGCGGGCGTCAAGTGACGAGAAGGTCAGCACATTGGTGTTGGCGGGAAGAGGCCTGCTGTGCGCTTCCACAGCGGCGAGGGCCGAGGCCAGGCGTTGCGGATCCATGCCGAACTGGTCGAAGGCAAAGAAATAAGAAGTACGGCCGGAGCCGATGTCGCCACCGATCGAGGCGCCCAACTGCGAGAGCGGAAACTGCGTCGGGACGGGCACATCGCCACGACCCGCGAGGCCCGATCCCCAGAAACC
Organism: uncultured Acidobacteriota bacterium; assembly: GCA_963833995.1. Classification (GTDB taxonomy): domain Bacteria; phylum Acidobacteriota; class Terriglobia; order Terriglobales; family Acidobacteriaceae; genus Telmatobacter. Next base: position 215,628 of record CAWIAE010000017.1, read on the forward strand.
ATAAGCTTGGCCGTGCGGGGCATGATCGCGGTCGAAGCCCGGAGCATCGGGGATGGTCGCAGGCGGCGAAGGTGCAGCATGGTACTGGAACTCGCCCGCCACGCTGGTGGGGTGCGCGGTCTCATCCGCGCCACTCACATCGGGTTCAGAAGAGGCCTGTACCGGATGAGGAGTCCCCGAATGAAGATCGGTCTGCGCCAATTGAATGTCGAGAGACTCGTCTTCGTCGGCCACAGTCGCCCAACGAACTTCTTCAGCGAATCCGTCATGCTGCGCGGTGATCTCGTACTTGCCCGGCTCCAGGCCGCAGATCTCGAACTCGCCCGCTGAGTTGCCGCGCACCTCACGCGAGAATGTGCCGCTGGCTTTCACCGCAATGGATGCGTTCGCGACCACCGCTCCCGAGTTGGTCTTGCTTCGCCCGCGCAAACAGGCGGCGTTCGCGGAGGTTGCAGCCAGACACATCGACGCGGCACAGAGCGAACCTGCAACAAGGCACAGTTTCAATGACATGGCTTCTCCTCTCAGTTCAGACGGAGCGATGTGGACAAAGAAAGCTGATCGGCCAATGTAATTCGTCGTACCCACCAAAGTTACGCCGCGTCCGCGGTCAAAGTAAACCGCCGCGCGCAACCCATCCCAGAGATCGGATCACCAACCCATCTGGCGCATGCGCTCAAGGATGATCGCGCTGTAATGAGTCATGCGCTCGGGCCGTCGCTTGCGGGGTAACGGCAGAATCGCGGCGAGCCGGGCCGATTGGTCTCGGTCGACATTGCGGGCCGAGGTTTTGTAATAGGTGCGGCACGCCGACTCCGCGCCATAGATTCCGGGGCCCCACTCGACGACGTTGAGGTAGAGCTCAAGAATGCGCTGCTTGCCGAGCACCAGTTCGGCCACCGGCACCAGTGTGAACTCCGCGCCCTTGCGCAGGAAGGAGCGGCCTGTGCCGAAGAACAGGTTCTTTACCAGTTGCTGCGTGATGGTGGAACCGCCCCGCATGCGGCCGCCTTCCATATCGTCCTCGGCGGCGATTTGAATTGCGTGCCAATCGAACCCATGGTGCTGATAAAATCGTGCGTCCTCCGCGGCAACAACGGCGTGCTGGAGATTGGGCGAGATTTGGCTGAGCGGAATAAATTTGTAGTGTTCCTGGTACGGCTTGCGATGAATCCAGGCCTGCAAACGGCGCTCGATGTGCACCGCGGTGGTCGGTGGGTCGATCCACCGGGCAGCCACAAGCACAAACGCGGCGAGCAACCAAAGGGCCACTACACCGAGGGCAAACCATTCCAGGAAAGATCGGAGAGCCCTCTTCCGAGGCGTTGTCCTGGTGGGTATGTCGAGCCCTTCCGTCACATTTCAGGATAATCGGTGGGGAGGATTGCTTCGGCACAATGCGCCATGACCACCGGATGACACCCCACCCGGAAGCAGCTCCCAAACGGGTTACTTCCGGTTTGGCCACGTCCCGACCATCTCGAGGCAGCCCGCATACCCCAACCCCAAACCGTTGTCATCCTGAAGGTAGTGAAGGATCTGCGGTTGTTTTATGTTTCCATTCGATCCAGGGCTCGTTTGTAATCTGCTGGTCCGTATTCGTACCAGTCACTGCTCAAATCCGTCCAGACTGCGTTCATCGACTCAATCAACGCAATCTTCTTTGCTCGTCTCCAGCCCTTCAGTTCCTTATCTCGGGCGATCGCCCGTGCAATATCCTGGTGTCCTTCGAACCACGCGAGCCGATCGCAGTTGTACTTTGCCGTGAAGCCGTCGAGCTCTTTCCACTTATGCTGAAACACACGTTTGTGAAGGTCGCCAGTGACGCCGATGTAGAGCGTGCGGCTGCGGCTCGCCATGATGTATGTGAAATAGCTATGCTCGCCGATCTATGGCATCGCATCCGGTGGTGCCTGCTTTTGCGGTGACGGAAAGAACAACCGCAGATCCTTCGCTTCGCTCAGGATGACAGGCAAGGGGAAGGATGCGCGAGCGGGAGTATCACCGCCCATGCTTTCCTTTGAAAGACCCTCGCCTAAATCTGGGGCACCCAATTTGCTGAAATTGGAAAAGACTAGGGTGGGCAGCTAGTCGTGCGACAACTGGGAAGCGACTAGACCGACGACTACGAAGAAGACACCGACGCCAACAAAGACCCCAGCTATCCGATCGGCTGGACTCGGATCGAACGCGAGGAGCAGAAGCCCAATGCAGATTGCCAATCCACCGCCGATGAGTGCTCTGAATCCCAAGGGCTTGGGTGTCATTTCGTAAGTGGGGAGCTCATCTGCCATGGACAATTCCTCCTTTGGGCAGCCCGATCATATCATCGAAACAATCCGCAAATCTTCGAATACAGCCACTGATCTCTGACCCCAGCTCTCTGCCAAATCTCACTTTTGACCAACTGTGCACCTCCATGTGCACACTTTTAAGCGAACTGTGCACTTCCATGTGCACACTTTGATCCAAAAAACTCACCCCCTCAACTGTGGCACCCATATGCCACTTTTGAAGACCCAATCCCGCCCCTCATTCGGTGACTTTGAACGAGGTTTCCGCCGTCGCCAGAGAGCTGCCGCCCACCCAGATGTCGTAGATGGTCGGCTCCACGGTGCGCTTCACCTCAACGTTATAGAAGTTCAGCTCGTCAAAACCCAGGGGAAACGTGACGTGCGTCGTCTCGCCGGGGGCGAGTTCGACGCGCGCAAAACCTTTCAGCTCCCGCACCGGCTGCTCCACGCTGGCCACCGTGTCGCGGATGTAGAGCTGCACCACCTCGGTTCCCGCCACGCTGCCGGTATTGGTCACTTCCACGCCCACCACCGTCACCGGCTTGTGGTCATCCAGGATCTCCCCACCGGAACTTCTGCTGGCTCAAGGTCGGCTTGGAGAAGCTGAACCGGGTGTAGCTTAGCCCCCATCCGAACGGAAACAGCGCCGAATTTTCCTCATCCATGTAGCGCGACAGGAACTTTTCTTCAGAGTTGCGCGGCATGTGGCTGAGGTCGCCGTGCGCCGGCCTCCCAGTGGGAAGCTGATCGTAATAAAGGGGTTCCTGCCCGACGGCGCGGGGCAGGCCGGCCGGCAACTTGCCCGATGGGTTCACGTCGCCAAACAGCACATCGGCTACCGCCGGGCCAGCCTCGATGCCCGGGCTCCACGCCTCAAGGATCGCCGGCACATGCGCGGCCGCCCATTTCAGCACCAGTGGCCGTCCCGCCAAAACAACCAGGATCACGTGGTTTGCCAGTCGCCGCCACAGCCTCAAGCAGTTTTTCCTGCGAACCCGTAAAACCCAGATGACCCGGCTTGAGGCTTCGCCCTCCATCCAGTTCGTGGGCTCTCCCAGAGCCAGAACGGCATATCGGCCTGTTTTGCCGTCTCTACCGCCTCTGATCGTCTTCGCGTCGTCGGGAACAGGCTCGTTCGCCACGGCCGGCCGGACCGCCAAAGGTAAGATGTTTCAGGATGTTCGCATCCTCGCCCGAAAGCAGGCCGCATCCCTGCGCGTAGAGCAGCCGGTCTCCCAGCCTCTAGGGCGTCACCGCTGACGACCCAGTACCTGGAGGAGGCCGACGAGCTGGCCCACGACATCGTGAGGGTCGACGACGGGCGGGTCATTGCGCAGGGGACGCCGCAGGAACTGAAGCAGGCCAGCCGGGGCGCCCGGCTCGAAGTGACCCTGGCCGAACCGCACGCTGCGGCCGTCGAGGCCATCACGCCGCTGGTGTCCGGTCACGTCATCGTGAGCGACGACGGCTTGACGCTGAGTGCCGGAGTGGACTCGTCCACGGGCCTGGCCACGGTCGTCGTGCGGGCGCTGGACGACGCGGGCGTGCTGGTGGACAACATTGAGGTGCGGCAGCCGTCGCTCGACGATGTGTTCTTCTCGCTCACCGGCGGGCACATCGAAGAGGAAGGTTCCGACGAGAGCGACGAGCCGGTCTCGAGCTCGGGTTCGGGCTCCGGCGCCGCTGCCGGCTCTGCCGGTCCCGTCGGGTCCGGCGAAGGCCGCCACGAACTGGAAGGGGTACGCGGATGACTACTGCTGTGTTGACACCGTCGAGCACCGGGTTCGACCGCCCCCATTCGGGGTGGCAGCTTCCTCGGTTCCCTGGCGGACATCTGGGCCATGACCCGGCGCAACCTGGTGCACATCTCCCGGGAGCCGATGCAGCTCTCGGACGTGACGATCCAGCCGCTGCTGTTCACGGTGCTGTTCGTCTACATCTTCGGCGGCGCCATCCCATTCCCGGCGGCGGCAGCTACGTCGACTTCCTGCTGGCCGGCATTCTGGCGCTGAACCTGACCACCTCGACCATGGGGACGGCGATCGGTCTGAGTACCGACCTGCACGAGGGCATGATCGACCGCTTCCGCACCCTGCCCATGTGGCGCTCGGCGGTGCTGGTCGGCCGCTCGGCGGCCGACTTCCTGACATCGGTCTTGTGCGCCACCATCGTCATCCTCACCGGGCTGGCCGTTGGTTGGCGTCCCGGTTCGAGCGCCATCTCGGTCGTCGGCGGGTTGGGCCTGCTGCTGTTCTTCGCCTACGCGGTGGGCTGGGTGTCGGCGTGCGTCGGGCTGAACTCCAAGAGCCCGGAGTCGGCCGGCTCGTTCGGTTCATCGTCTTGTTCCCGCTGACCTTCGTCTCCAACGCCTTCGTGCCGACCCAGCACATGCCGGGGTGGCTGCAGGCCGTCGCCAACTGGAACCCGGTGAGTGCGGTCGTGGCGGGCGCCCGCGACCTGTGGGGCAATCCGAACCCCTCCGCCATGGTGCAGGCCTGGCCGATGCAGCACCCGGTCGAACAGGCACTGATCTGGTCGGTGGCGATCCTCGCCGTCGCCTGCCCGCTGGCGGCGCACTCCTTCAAGAAGCGGACGACCGAGTAGACAGACAGCGGGTCAGACGGGAGCTGCCGCCACGCTTGCACGATGAGTGCATTGGAAGAACGGTTGCGGGCCGCACTCAAAGAGGCCATGAAGTCGCGTGACATGGTCGCAACGTCGGCACTCCGCTCAGCACTCGGCGCCATCGACAATGCCCGGTCCGTCGAGGTGGAGAAGGTCCGACGAGAGGACAGCTCCTCGCACGTTGCCGGGAGCGCCGAGGGATTCGGGAGCGGGCGATGTCCTGCGCCGAGAGCTGAGCGACGGGCAGATCGCCGAGATTGTCCGAGACGAGGGGTAGACCCCAAAAAAGCAGCGAACGAAGACGAGGGGCTCGGTCGGGCCGAAGGGCAGGGCGCCTCCGGCGTCCGACCGGAGGGTGCTTTCCGCCTGCTCCCGGGAGTCGATTGACCTCGACGAGGGCCAAGGGGTGGAGGATGACCCAAGAAGCTCGGAGCTCGGGGGTTGTCGATGATCGGACGTTTTGTCACCGTTGTCGGCTTTGCCGTCGTCGCAGTGATGGTCGCTCCAACCGTTCTGGCGCCAGCAGTCGGCGCAGCGCCACCACCGACAGTCAGCGTGGCCAACCTCGTCACCTCGTCGTTCAGCGGTACGGGATCGTCGACGACCGCCAGCGGGTGCAGTGGCGATTTCCTGACGTTCGCCGGCTCCTACCGGCTAGGCGCCTGTCGGCACGGTCGCCCTCAACGTGGGGGGATGCTTCGACTCCGATGCCTCGAGCTTTTCCGGCTCCTTCACGATCACGACGGGCGTCGGCACGCTCAGCGGCAATGCCACCGGGCCGGAAAACACCACGTACTGTTCTACGGGCGGACCCGGGATCACCCCCGTCTCCGACATCTTCGAACTGACCCTGGGCATTCGGCGGGGACGGGCTCATTTGCCGGGACCGGTGGAGCGGTGCAGACCGTCCTCACCACCGCGTACAACAACTTTGCGACCTTCGGCGGAACGCTCAGCGATTTCTTCACGCAGATCCTGGTGCCCCAAGCCGGCACGGTCAGTGGCGTGACCTACCTCGATGCGGCTGCGTACGACGCACCCGGGACCGCCATCACCAAGGTGGTCTTCGAAACGGGTGGACAGGTCATCGGTACGGCTGCTCCCACCGCGTACGGCTGGATCGCCAAGTGGAACACGACCACCAGCGTGGCGAGCGGGTTCTGGGACGTCGTCAGCGTGGCGACCGACGCCAACGGCGGCACCACGACCAGTTTCCCGGTCTCGGTCCAAGTCACCAATCCGGTACCGACCACTGCAGTGCTCGTCCCCTCGAGCGGGGCCACCCTCTCGGGCAGCTCGGTCATTCTCGACGCCTCCGCCTCTTCCCCCGACGGGGCCCCGCTCGAAAGCGTCAAATTCACGGTCACGGGTGGGGGGTTGGACCAGGTAGTCCTTGGCACGGCCACGCCGACCATGTACGGCTACATCCTCAAGTGGAACAGCACCACCGTCCCCAACGGCAGCTACGTGCTCAACAGCCTGGTGACCGACGTGGCCGGCAACTATGAACTGAGCCTCGGGGGGATCTCGATCACCGTCACCAATCCACCCCGACTACCGCGGTGATCATTCCCTCGCCCGGAGCCAGCGTTTCGGGGACCTCGACGGTCCTCGACGCCACCGCGTCGGCCAACGTGACCTCTGTCAGCTTTGAGCTCGGCGGCGGCACGCTCACGGACGACGTCATCGCCACCGCCGTCCCGACCATCTACGGCTGGATCGCCCAGTGGAACACGACGACCGTCCCCGACGGGACCTATGTGTTACAGAGTGTCGCTTCCTACTCTCGCTACTTCGCTGTCGAGCGGCACCAGCGCACCCCTCACGATCACGG